>NZ_JAUSZX010000001.1 GCF_030818015.1 Arthrobacter globiformis | reverse complement strand
CCGCTCTCGCAATGCCGTGGGAGGGGCACCCACACGGACGGGGCCTGGTTTGGACAGGCTCGACCAGCATCTGGCCTTTGCCCGGCCAGGGACGTGAGGAAGCGTCCGGATTGAGGCGACGGGATGTGAAGACGCGTCCGGGTTGGAGCGGCGGGACGTGAGGAGGCGTCCGGATTGAGGCGGCAGGAACTGAGGGAGGATCCGGGCCGGAGGCCGCTTTTGGCTGGAAATCCTTGAAATAGCGGTGATTTAGGTCAAAAAGTCGCGGAAACACGCGGAATTTATCCCCCTCTCGGGTGCAAGCTGGTAAGTTTTCGAACAGTGGCTTGCACGCACGCCGCATGCAGGATCCAGAATCAAGAGCGTCCAGGAGGACATACATGGCTAAGAACCGTAGTGAACTTGTTTCAGAGGTAGCAGGCAAGGCCGGCACCAGCCAGGCAGCCGTCAACTCCGTGCTCGATGCACTGTTCGAGGTTTTCGAATCTTCTGTCGCCGCCGGCGAGAAGATCACCATCCCGGGCTGGCTCGCAGTTGAGCGCACCGACCGTGCAGCCCGCACTGGCCGCAACCCGCAGACCGGCGAGACCATCCAGATTGCAGCCGGCCACAGCGTCAAGCTGACCGCCGGCTCCAAGCTGAAGGCCGCTGTCTCCAAGAAGTAGTCTTTCGCAGCTCAGAGGAGCGGCAACCTGCGGGTTGCCGCTCCTCTTGCTGTTAACCGTCGGGTGGCCGAACCTCCGATTCGCCGCGTTGGCGACGGTAGCGGACAATGGATAGGTGCCCTCAGCAGCAAAACCCCTTACTCCGCAACCCGCGCCCGATTCGGGCACGCGGGCCACTGACAGTGCCTTCGGTATTCAGCGGGCCTGGCAGCTGGCCGGACTCGGTGCCCTCTTCCTGGGGCTGGTGGCCGCCTTGCTGTTCTCCGGTGCCGCGGCCGCCCGTGAAGTTTCCGACCCCGGCGCGCTGGTACGTTGGGGCCTGCCGGTCAGCAAGGCCATCCACAATGTCTCCCTTGCCGCCGTAGTCGGCGGGCTCATCTTCGCTGCGGGTATCCTGCCGCACAAGCTCGGTGGTGCGCGGTCGAAGGACAATGACGCGCCCGAGCACCCCGTTTTCACCCGCGCCCTTGCCATCGCGGCAGCCGCAGGCGTGGCCTGGACGCTGTCCTCCATTGCCGTCCTGGTGCTGACGTACTCTGATGTGGCGGGGCAGGGCATCTCCGGGGATGCCGAATTCACCCGTGCCCTCGTCTACTTCATGACAGACATTGAAACCGGGCGCGCCTGGCTGGCCGTCACGATCATCGCCGCCGTCGTGACAACCGCCCTCTTCGGGGTGCGTTCCCTGACCGGCCTGGTGTTGACGCTGCTGCTGGCACTGATTGGCCTCGTCCCCACCGCGCTGATCGGCCACTCCGCCAGCTCCAACGACCACGAGGGCGCCATCAACTCGCTGGGCCTGCACCTGGTGGGGGTCAGCGTCTGGGTGGGCGGCATCATCTTGCTCGCCCTCCTCTCCGGTAGCCTCGCCCCGCGCAACCAGGCCCGCAGCGGCCAGCCGTCCCAGCCGGGTGACCACGACATCACCGAACCGGTCCTCCGCCGGTTCTCGTCACTCGCGGGGTTCGCATTTGCGCTGGTGTTCGCATCGGGCGTCATCAACGCCAGCATCCGCGTGACCAGCTGGGCTGACCTCTTCGGCTCGGCCTACGGGCAGCTGATCCTCGCGAAGTCCGCCGCCACACTGGTACTGGGCGGAATCGGCTTCATGCACCGGCAGTGGGTCATCCCGCAGCTGGCCCGTGCGGGGGCTGCCATGTCCGCGCGGCGCGTGCTCTGGCAGCTGATTCTCATCGAACTCCTCATTATGGGCGCCACGTCCGGCATCGCCGTCGCACTGGGCCGGTCAGCGCCGCCGGAACCAACAACCTATGCCGCGGACGCCTCGCCGGCGTTCATCCTCTCCGGCTACGAGCTGCCCCCGGAATTGACGCCCGAGCGCTGGCTCACCGAATGGCGCCTGGACTGGCTCTGGATCGCCGTCGTCATCTTCGGCCTGGTGTCCTACCTCCTGGGCGTGGCCAAGGTCCGCGTGCGCGGGGACAAGTGGGCCTGGTTCCGCACGACAAACTGGATCATCGGCCTGCTGGTGCTGACCTACATCACGTCGGGACCGCCGTCGGTATACGGCCGCGTACTGTTCTCGGCGCACATGGTGGACCATATGGCCCTCACCATGGTTGCCCCGATCTTCCTGGTGCTCGGCGCCCCCGTGACGCTTGCGCTCCGGGCCCTTCCGGCCCGGAAGGACGGGTCCCGCGGCCTCCGGGAATGGCTCCTGCTGTTCGTCCACTCGAAGTTCTCGCAGGTGGTCACCCACCCGCTGTTCGCCGCCGCCAACTTCGCCGGCTCCATCGTGCTGTTCTACTACTCGGACGCCTTCAGCCTCGCGATGCGGGAACACGTGGGCCACGAACTGATGAACCTGCACTTTGCGCTGACGGGCTACATCTTCGTGCTCAGCATGATCGGCACCGACCCGCTTCCCCGGCGCGCGCCGTACCCCCTGCGGCTCCTGCTCCTGCTGGCCACCATGGGCTTCCACGCCTTCTTCGGCGTGGCCATCATGGGCGGCACCAACCTGCTGGCCGCCGACTACTTCGGCAACCTCGGCCGCGGCTGGGGCCCCTCTGCGCTCCTGGACCAGCAAATGGGCGGAGCCGTGGCCTGGGGCATCGGCGAAGTTCCCACGCTGCTGGTGGCGATCGGCGTCGCCATCATGTGGTCCAGGTCCGATGAACGCGAGACCCGCCGCACCGACCGGGCAGCGGACAGGAATAACGACGCCGATCTCACCGCTTACAACGATATGTTTGCCAAATTGGCTGAACGTGACGCCAAGCTGGCTGAACGCGACTCAAAGCTGGAAGGACGCTGATGAGCGAAACCGTACGCACTCACCACCGGGTGCGCGCCTCCGAACTGGTGGGCCGCAACTGGCTGAACACCGGCGGCAAGACCTTGGACCTCCACGCCCTGCGCGGCAAGATCGTGCTCCTGGACTTCTGGACCTTCTGCTGCATCAACTGCCTCCACGTGCTGGACGAGCTCCGCCCGCTGGAGGAAAAGTACTCCGACGTCCTGGTCACAGTTGGCGTGCACTCGCCTAAGTTCGAGCACGAGGCCGATCCCGTCGCGCTGGCCGCCGCCGTGGAGCGCTACGAGATCCACCACCCGGTCCTGGACGATCCCGAACTGGAAACGTGGAAGGCCTACACGGCCCGCGCCTGGCCCACGCTGGTGGTCATTGACCCGGAGGGCTACATCGTGGCGCACCTTTCGGGCGAAGGCCATGCTGACGGCCTGGGCGTGCTCATTCCCGAGCTGATCGCCGAGCACGAGGCCCGCGGCACCCTGCACCGCGGCAACGGCCCCTACGTGGCCCCGGAGCCGACGTCGGGAACCCTGCGCTTCCCGGGCAAGGCGCTCTACCTTCCGTCCGGCCGTGGTTCAGCGTCCGACGCCGGTGCTGCCGCCGGCACCGCTAACGCCGGCACCTGGCTTGTCACCGATACCGGCCACCACCGCGTTCTGGAGCTCGGCACCGACTTCCACACCGTGCTGAGCACGTACGGTTCCGGGGAGAAAGGCCACTCCGACGGTGCCGCCGGCACCGCCCGGTTCAACGAACCGCAGGGTCTTGTCCTGCTGCCGGAAGAGGTGGCAGCGAAGACGGGCTACGACGTCGTAATTGCCGACTCCGTCAACCACCGCCTGCGGGGACTGTCGCTCGCGGACGGAACCGTCACCACCCTCGTCGGCAGCGGCGTGCAGCGGCTCCTCGAAACCGGGCCCGCCCGCGTGGACGAGGACGCGGCCGGCTTCACGGGACGCCTGGGGGACCACCCCCTGGACGTGGCGCTCAGCTCGCCGTGGGATGTCGTCTGGTCCAGCAAGCTGGACGCCGTGGTGATCGCCATGGCCGGTGTGCACCAGATCTTCAGCTACGAGCCGCTCACCGGGGATGTCTCGATCGTCGCCGGCAACGGACTCGAAGGCCTGCTGGACGGGCCCGCCCACGAGGCCTGGTTCGCCCAGCCGTCAGGTGTGGCCGAGGACGCCGACGGAAACATCTGGGTGGCGGACTCCGAGACCTCTGCCCTGCGCAAGCTGGTGATCGGCGACGACGGAACAGTCACCGTTGAATCAGCGGTGGGCAAGGGCCTCTTCGACTTCGGCTTCCGCGACGGCGAGGCGTCCGAGGCGCGCCTCCAGCATCCGCTCGGCGTCACCGTGCTGCCCGACGGGTCCGTAGCCATTGCCGACACCTACAACGGAGCTGTGCGCCGCTACGATCCGGCCGCCGGCACCGTGTCCACGCTGGCGCGGGGCCTGGCCGAGCCGTCCGATGTGATCGTCGACCACACCCAGGTGGCCGGCTCCGAGCCGCTGCTGGTGGTGGTCGAGGCGAACAAGCACCAGCTTGTGTACGTGCCCATCCCCAAGGAAGCGCAGCAGGTGGACGAGGGCGCCGCCCAGACGCACAGGCCCAAGAGCCCTGTGGCGCCCGGTCTGCTGGAGCTCACTGTCCGCTTCACGGCGCCCACCGGCCAGAAGCTCGATGACCGCTGGGGCGACCCCACGCAGCTGAAGATCTCCTCCACCCCGCCGGAGCTGCTCGTGGCCGGCGGCGGGACCTCCGTGGGCCTGCTCCGTACGCTCGAGCTGGCCTCCGACGTTCCGGAGGGCATCCTGCACATTACGGCCCGCGCAGCTGCCTGTGACGGCCCTGAAACCGAAGACGGCGAGATCCCCGACCACGCCGCCTGCCACCTGTACCAGCAGGACTGGGGCATCCCCGTGGTGCTGCAGGCCGACGGCGACACCGACCTGGTGCTGGACCTGCGCGGCATGGACTAAAGCTGGGCCGGTCCGGCCCAGCGAGTCGGCCCTAGAAGGTGAGCAGGGGCGTGACCTTGATGGTGTCGCCCTCGATGTCCAGCCGCGTGGTGAAGCTGAAATCGTGCTCCACGTCCAGGGGCGAGACGGCTCCGGTGAACAGGTCGATCTGCTGGGCCGTGATCTTTGCCTTGCCGTCCAGCGGCGCCACCACCCACTTGCCGTCGAAAGGCTCGATGGTGATTTTCGGGTACTCGGTGATGTTCCACTTGATGGTCCCGTCCACCACGCGGTTGTTGGTCACGTGGTAGAACGGGCAATCGGGTTGGAGCTTCTGCTGCTGGCCGGCTTCCGCCGCGCACTTGTCGAGGAACTCCTTGACCCGGGCGGACACCGCCTGCTTGAGTTCGTCTGTGGCATGTGTCAGCAGGTTCAGCGGTGCAGCGGGAGCTTCCCGTCCGGAGACTGTGGCCCGCGTGGGCGGAGCCGCGAAGTACTGGCCGTTGAGGGACGCCTCGTACTCACCCGGGTAGAACACCGCGAAGCTGTTGTGGCCGGCGGGCATGTTCACCGGCACGCCGTTCATCGTTGCCTCGCCGGAGTTCACCACCGTCACGTCCACGGTGGGCAGGGTGGTCGGCACGAAGGACCACTTGTGGAAGAACAGCCATTCGGTACCGGTGCTCTCCAGCAGGAACTCGGTGTGCAGCTGACTGCCGTCGATGGTGTAGTCCATCGGCACCATCACCCGGTTGCTGCCGCGCCCTACTGCGGCGCCAAGCTTGACGTTCGTGATCCGCGATGCCGACGTCTGCAGGGCAGTTCCGTCGAGCATGGCGGCGTCGGCGTCCGGCACCGACGCGCGGAGCAGGCCAAGCGCCCGCTCGCCTTCGCCGTGCTGCAGGGCCTCCAGATATTCGCGCACGGGCTGCTGCGGACTGGCCACGGAGGAGTTGACCAGATTGACCGAAACGATGGCGCCAACGATGGCAAGCATGAGGCCCAGCAGCCATCCGGCCGCCGTCTTCACCAACGCTTGACTCATTTGCACGCACCCCACGTTACCTGCAACGGCAGGCAACTCTGGAGTAGCGCCGGTCCCCATGACGCCGGCCCAATGCGCAGGAACGCCCGACGGCGGGGCCCCACCCGCCGGTTTCGGCGCTACCTTCCGCTAGCGGCGGCGCCGGGATGAGGTGCCGAAAACGCCCCGCAGGAGTTCCCGGCCGAGCTGCGTTCCCATGGACCGGGCCATGCTTTTCAGGCCGCTGCCAAGGACCCCGCCGAGAGCGCCGGTGATGTCGTCCATCATGCCGCCGGATTGGGGAGCCTGGCGCCTGGCCGGCGGCGGAGGTACGGACCCGCCGCCGGCCTGCCCGCTACTGGGCTGCCTGCTGCTGGGACGGCCGAGGATCTCCTCCTCGATGCGGCGGGCTTCGTCGTCGATGGCTGTTGTGCCAGGACTGCCCGGGACGAACACTTCGGGCGAAGGCACCGGCGGCTGACCGGGTGCCGCGGCGCCTGTGGACGCCCCGGCCTTGCCGGTCAGTTTCTCGTACGCTGAGACGTTGTCCACCGCAGTGCCATACTTCGCGAGCAGCGCAGACCCCGCCACGGTGCTCCTGACCAGTTCGACGGCGCTGGGACCCATGACGGACTCCGGCGCCCGGAGGCGGGTCAGGGCAACCGGCGTCGGTGCTCCTCTCTCGTTCATCACCGTGATGACGGCTTCGCCGATGCCCGCGGACGTCAGGGTTTCCTCGAGGTCGTAGTCACTGACCGGGAACGTGGAGACGGTGGCCTTGAGGGCCTTCGCATCCTCCGGCGTGAATGCCCGGAGGGCGTGCTGGACGCGGTTGGCAAGCTGCCCCAGGACGTCCGCAGGGACATCCTTCGGGGTCTGTGTAACGAAGAAGATGCCCACGCCCTTGGAACGGATCAGGCGGACCGTGGTGGTGATGGCTTCCAGGAAGGCCTTGGAAGCGTCGTTGAAAAGCAGGTGCGCCTCGTCAAGGAAAAACACGAGCTTGGGCTTGTCGAGGTCGCCGGCTTCGGGCAGGTCCTCGAACAGATCCGCGAGCAGCCACATGAGGAAGGTGGAGAAGACCAACGGCTTGGTCTGCAGGGTGGGCAGCTCCAGGCAGCTGATGACGCCACGCCCGTCAGGCGCCGTGCGGAGCAGCTCGGCGGTGTCGAACTCGGGCTCGCCGAAGAACCGCTCCATGCCCTGCGCCTCGAGGGTCACCAGTTCGCGGAGGATGACGCCGGCGGTGCCCTTGGACAAGCCGCCCAGGTCCTTGAGCGCTTCCTTGCCCTCGTCGGAGATGAGGAACTGAATGGCTGCACGCAGGTCCTTCAGATCCACCAGCTCAAGGTTGTTCTTGTCCGCAAAGTGGAACACAAGCTGGAGGCTGGATTCCTGCGTGTCGTTGAGCTCCAGGACCCGGGAGAGCAGGATGGGCCCGAACGACGTAATCGTGGCGCGGACGGGGATGCCGTCGCCGTCCCCACCGAGGGCCAGGAACTCCACCGGAAACGTCTTCCCTGACCATGCCTGCCCGATGCTCTCGGTCCGCTTGGCCAGCTTGTCGCTTCCGGCGGCCGCCGTGGCAAGCCCTGAAAGATCGCCCTTGATGTCTGCCAGGAATACGGGCACCCCGGCGGTCGAGAGCTGCTCTGCCATCATGTGCAGGGTGACAGTCTTGCCCGTGCCGGTGGCGCCGGCCACGAGGCCGTGCCGGTTCATCATGGACAGCGGCAGCCGGACCGGCGCGTCCTTGTGCAGTTCGCCGTCGACGATGGCGGCGCCCAGCTCGATGGTGGCACCCTCCAGGGCGTAGCCCTTTTGGATGGTGGCTACTTTATCTGCGGTGGACTTGTTGGCCATGCCGCCAGCATAGCGGGAGGCGCATGGACGGGATATGTGGACAGCGTCACCGGCGCGCAAAGAAATAACCCGGGCTCCGCCGTCGTTGTTCCCAACGTGCCGGGCCACCGCGAGGCCGGCAGCTGCACAACCCCCTACGAAAGGCCATCCCGCCGTGACTGTTCCCCTCTCCATCCTCGACCTGGCAACCATCGGCAAGGGCCAGACGGCGGCGGAGAGCCTTGCCGGGAGCGTCGCCATGGCCCAGCTGGCCGAAAAACTCGGCTACCGGCGGGTCTGGTACGCCGAGCACCACAACATGTCTTCAATTGCATCGTCTGCCACGTCTGTGCTGATCGCCCACGTAGCCGCCCACACCGAGAGCATCAGGCTGGGCGCCGGCGGAGTGATGCTGCCCAACCATTCCCCGCTTACCATCGCCGAGCAGTTCGGCACACTGGAGACCCTGCATCCCGGCCGGATTGACCTGGGCCTCGGCCGTGCGCCCGGCAGCGACCAGAACACCATGCGCGCCCTGCGCCGTGACCCGCATTCGGCCGACACCTTCCCGCAGGACGTCCTGGAGCTGCAGGGCTACCTCACCGGGCCCACCCGCATGCAGGGCGTGGAGGCGACGCCGGGCAGGGGAACCAACGTGCCCCTCTACATTCTGGGGTCCTCCCTCTTCGGAGCGAGGCTGGCGGCGCAGCTGGGGCTGCCGTACGCCTTCGCCTCCCACTTCGCCCCGAACGCGCTGCAGGACGCGGTCGCCGTGTACCGCCGCGAGTTTAAGCCGTCGAAGCAGCTGGCCGCGCCGCACGTTATTGCAGGCGTCAACGTGGTGGCCGCCGATGCTGCCTCGGACGCCCAGGAGATGCTGCGCGCCACTATGCGTGCCCGCGTCTCACTGTTCTTTGGCGGCGGGCGGCAATTCACCGACGACGAAGCGGACATGATCCTGGACTCGCCGCAGGGACAGCACATCTCGCAGATGATGAAGTACTCGGCCGTGGGCACCCCGGACGTCGTGCTGGAATATCTGGACGGCTTCGCCCGGCATGCCGGGGCCGACGAGCTCATCGTGGCGCACCAGAGCACCGGAACCGCAGAACGGCTGCGCTCGGTTGAGCTCCTTGCAGAGGTAGCCGGACTGGTGAGCGTGTGAACCTCTAACGCAAAGAAATATCAGAACGGGGACTGCGCCGGAACGGCCGCCGCCAATGCCGGAGCCTACGAAAACGATTCGCCCAACTGCTGAGTTTCAGCCAGCACGAACAGAGCCGATAAAGTTACACGAACGCAATAACCGGGATATTCAGGGGAAACGGCCGCCGCGGACACTTGAGGTGTCCAAGACCGATTGGGGATAATCCGAAGGATTGCCGCGCATGCCCACTCCGCTCAACCAGACGGTGGCCGATTCCGCACTGCTGACCAAATCCCTGCCGCTGGGCCTGCTGCGGGCCTTCGTCCAGTCGGAGGCGTCCGACGACGGGCTCACACCCCAGCTGCTCGGCGAACTGAAGATCCTGGCCCGGACCCCGGGGCTGCTCGTCGCCTGCAACTACGGCGGAACCCTGTGTGCCGCGGAAGGCATCTCCACGGAAACACTGCCGCTTGGCGGCGCTGCCATCGCCCTCCGGGCCCTGGCCGCCTTGCCCAACACGCACGCCGCCGTCATCTCCGGACGGTCCCTGCGTGACCTGGCCGCGGTCTCCAGGCTTCCCGCCGAGGTCCACCTGGTGGGCTCGCACGGGGCAGAGTTCGACATGGGATTCGCACACGGCCTGTCCCTGGCCACCGAGTCGGTGCTGCAGCAGGCCAACCAGGCGCTGCTGGAAGCGGTGGGCGCCTACAAAGGAATCACCATCGAACGGAAACCCGTCGCGGTCTCTGTCCACACCAGATCCGCCGCGCCGGATGCCGTGGCCAAGTGTGCCAGGAAGGCGGAGGAGGTTGCCCGGGCCCTTGGGCTGTTCTTCATTGTGGACGGCTCCGTCCTGGACCTGTCCGTGGTGCAGCCCTCCAAAGCCGATGCCCTGGACCACCTGCGGGCCCGGCTGGGTGTGAGCGCTGCGCTGTACGCGGGGGATGCCGTGAGCGATGAACTGGCCATGGCCACGCTGCGCGGCCCGGACATGGGGCTGTGGGTGGGGGACCTGCCGTCGCCGGCCAAACACCGGCTGAAGGATCCGGAATCGTTCGCGCGCGTGTTGGGGATCCTCTTCGAGCTGCGCCGCGCCTGGCTTTTCGGTGAGGACGCCGTGGGCCTGGAGCGGCACTCGATGATCGGGAACGGCTCCTCCACGGCGCTTGTGACGCCCGAGGCAAAGATCTGCTGGATGAGCCACCCCCTGCCGGACTCGGGCTCCCTCTTTGCCCACATCCTGGGCGGCGACGCTGCCGGGCACTTCTCCGTGGAGCCGGTCAAGGCGTCGCGGGTGCTGGGCCAGCGGTACGTGGACAGCACCATGATCGTGGAAACACGGTGGGCGGACGTCACCGTGACCGACTATCTTGAGCCTGCCCCGGAAGGCATTACAAGTCTGGTCCGGGTGCTGTCCGGCACCGGGGCGGCCCGGATCGTCTTCGCGCCCCGGCCGGATTACGCCAATGCGCCCTTCAGCATGGAGGCACGCGGCGGGGAGCTTCACGTCGTCGGCACGTCCGACCCCATCATCCTGCTGGCGCCGGACGTCAGCTTCGCCATCACCTCGGACGGGCGGCACGCAACGGCCACCGCCGAGGTTAACCTGCAGCACGGACCGGTCGTCCTCAACCTCCGGTGCGGCGATACGGAGCCCCAGCACGCGTCCTGGAAGGACAAAGCGGCGACGGATGAAGCGGACCGCAGGGCCGCCGTCGCCCATCATTCCCGCCGCTGGGTCCAGAACCTGACGCTGCCATCCGTCAAGCCGTCCCTGGTGCGGCGCTCGGCCCTGGTGCTGCGCGCGCTGGTCCACGAGCCCACCGGCGCGGTGCTCGCGGCCCCCACCACGTCCCTTCCGGAGGGCATCGGTGGCACCCGCAACTGGGATTACCGCTACTGCTGGCTGCGCGACGGCTCCATGACCGTCAGTGCCCTGGTGGATCTGGGGTCAACGGTGGAGGCCGACGGTTTCCTGAGGTGGCTGACCGGCATCCTGGCCAACGCCCCGGGGCCGGAGTGGCTGCATCCGCTGTATTCGGTCACCGGCGCGCCGCTGTCCACGGAGGCCATCATCGAGAGCCTGCCCGGATATGCGGGCTCGCGTCCTGTGCGGATCGGCAACGCCGCGGACCACCAGGTCCAGCTCGATGTCTTTGGCCCGATAGCCGAGCTGATCCACGGGCTGAGCGAGTCCCGGGGTTCGCTGGCTGACGCGCACTGGGAGCTGCTGGTCCAGATGGCCAGTGCCGTGCTGGCTCGGTGGCACGAGGCGGACCACGGCATCTGGGAGGCGCGCCGCGCACCGAGGCACCACGTCTACACCAAAGTGATGTGCTGGGTCACCCTGGACCGGGCCCTGCGCACCGCCGCACGCCACGGCCGCAGTCCCGAACCTGCCTGGGCGGACACGGCCTCGACCATCCGGGATGAGGTGCTCCGCGAGGGGTGGGACCACACCGCCGCGTCCTACACCGTCGCCTACGACAGCCCCGACCTTGACGCCGCGGTCCTGCACATCGGACTGTCCGGCCTGCTCGACGCCAAGGATCAGCGGTTCCTGGACACCGTCACGGCCGTGGAGCGGGAACTCCGCGTGGGACCCACTGTCTTCCGGTACAAGTACGACGACGGCCTGCCGGGCCTGGAGGGCGGGTTCCACATCTGCACCACCTGGCTGATCGAGGCGTATGTGGCGGTGGGCCGGATCGCCGACGCCTGGGACCTCTTCGACCAGCTGGTCAACCTGTTCGGACCCACGGGCCTGCTGCCGGAGGAGTACGACCCCGGCACGGAGACGCACCTGGGAAACCACCCGCAGGCGTACTCACACCTCGGATTCATCCGTTGCGCCCGGCTCCTGGACCGGCACCAGCGGAGCTGAACCTGGGGCGGTCATGGGGCGGGGTTTCAGCCTCGGGGTTTCTTAGGCCCGGGAAGCCGCGAATATGGCCGGCGCGGGGCCTTCCCCGGTGGCAAGGTCAGCGAGGATCCGGCCCACCACCGGCGTGAACTTGAAGCCGTGGCCGGCGAAGCCCGCCCCGATGATCACCGGGCCGATCCTGTCCAGCACGAAGTTGTGGTCCGGAGCGGTCGTGTAGGTGCAGCTGATGTCCGTCATGGCGTCGGCGTCCACCCCGGGCAGCCAGTCCCTCGCGTACTGCTGCAGGGCGGCGCGCTGGCGCGGTTCGGGCAGGTAGGACCTCCTGTCCGGGTCCACCACCGGCCCCACTCCGTGCCAGCCCGCCTTGACGCCCTCGCCGGGGGTCAGCATGCCGTACACGGGGGAGTAGAAGCCCGCGTAGTCCCCGCCCTCGCCGGGGAAATGGTTGAACCCGGGCCAGGTGGCGCCGTCGTCGGTGATGCCGAAGTGGGCAGGCTGCTCCTGCGTGACCGTCAGGCGCGGCGTGGCGATTGAGCCTGCGAGGAGCTTGGAGGTCCAGCCGCCCGCGGTGACCACCGCCTGCCGGGCGGTGAGCAGCTCCGTCCGGCCGCCGTCGTCCACAGTGAGCCGGACGCCGTCGTCGAGTATTTCCAGCCCCACAACCTTCACGCCATGCCGAATAGCCGCACCGTTCCGTGCCGCGAGCCGCTGGAACGCCGGGAGGGCGGCCTCGGGGTTGAGCTGGCCGCCGTCGGGCATGTGAAGAACCTGCTGGTCGAAGCGGATGCCGCGCCAGCGCTCGCCGGCTTCGGCGAGCGGCACGAAGTCGGCCCGCAGGCCGGCGCCGCTGAGCGCTGCGTGGATGTCGCCGAGGCGGGGGTCGGGGCCGTGGTTGACGACGCCGGTGCGCGCCAGCAGCCGTTCGCCGCTCTCGACTTCGAGCTCGGCCCAGAGCTTCAGCGTTTCGGCCAGCATGGCCACGTACTCGGGTTCGGCGTAGGCAAGGCTCAGGTTCCGGGTTGCGCCGTGCGAGGCACCCTTGTGGTGACCGAGCGTGAACTGCTCGAGCAGGGTCACGTCGCGCCCACGGGCAGCCAGCGCCCAGGCGGCAGCGGAACCCATGGCTCCGCCTCCGATAATCACTGTGTCCAGGGTGGTGTTCAAGATTTCCTCCAATTCGGGCGGCAGCCGGGGAGCGGTCGGGGACGGGGCGGCGGTTATGCCAGAAGCAGGGCCACACCGATCATCGCAGGCACGGCCACGATCGTGGTGATCAGGACGGTGTCCTTCGCGACCGTGAGCCCGGCCTTGTAGCGGCTGGCGGCGACGAACACGTTCTGCGCCGTGGGCAGGGCCGACGTGACCACCACGGCGAACAGCGCCGGGCCGTCCAGCCCGAGGGCGAAGCGTGCAAAGAGATAGGCGATGGCCGGGTGCACGAAGAGCTTGAAGCCGCTGGCCAGCAGGGCATCGGTTCTCCGGCCGGCGGCCGCCTGCAGCGGCTTTGACCCGTTCAGGCTCATGCCGAAGGCCATCAGCATGGCCGGAATCGCGGCGCCGCCGATCAGGTGGACGGGCTCCAGAAGCAGTGGCGGGACCTGCCAGCCTGTTCCCGCGACCAGCAGCCCCAGGGCCGAACCGACGATCATCGGATTCTTCAGGATCAGCATCACGAACCGGAGGGGCGTGGTCCGGTGCGAGCTGGTGGTGGCATCGAGGGCCATGAGGAACATCGGCGTGAAAAACGCCAGCTGGAAGATCAGCAGCGGAGCGACATGGCTGGCGTCGCCGAGGACGTACACGGCAATCGGGATGCCCAGGTTGGCGGAGTTGGCCAGCGAGGCGCTCATGGACGACATCAGCGATTCCGGAACGGTGCGCTTGAGCAGGAACCTGACGATGACAAAGAACAAGGCGGCGGTGGTGACGGCGCCGACTGCGGCCACGAGCAGCGGCGCCGCGAACACATCGCGCAGGCTCGCCCTGCTCAGCGTCTCGAAGAGCAGCGCGGGACTGGCCACGAAGAAGGTCAGCCCGCTCAGGACCTGCCGGGCATTCTCGCCCAGGATCTTGCGCCTGCCCACGAACATGCCCACCAGGATGATGGACCACACAACAAAAAAGCCTGCGAGGACGCCTAGCATCCGGGTGTCTCTGAAGGCTCGGGTCTACAGGCGGGGGCGTCCACCACCCCAGCCTAATCAGATTTATTCAGCGGCGGTTCACCTTGTGGCCGGGATCTCGCCATTGGGGCAGCCAGGTGCGATGGATCAGTTGAGGGGAGCCGTCAGCTGCACGTGGCGTTGTTCAACGCGAACGGCGGGCGCATGAGACCGGTGGTGTGGCCCTCCGCGGGGTCGTTGCCGATCTGGACAATCTTGTTGTCCTTGTCCACGTGGACCACCTTGGGGGTGTAGGCCTTGGCCTCGTCCGTGGTCATCTGGGCGTAGGTGATCAGAATGACGATGTCGTTTTCGTGCATCAGGTGCGCGGCCGCGCCGTTGATCCCGATGACGCCGGAACCGCGCTCGCCGGCGATGGTGTAGGTCTCAAGGCGGGCGCCGTTGGTGACATCCACAATGGCCACGAGCTCGCCAGGCATGATGTCGGCAGCATCCAGCAGGTCCAGGTCTACGGTGACCGACCCCACGTAGTGCAGGTCCGCGTGCGTGACAGTGGCGCGGTGGATCTTGGACTTGAACATTGTGCGATTCATAACGTCAACAGTCTAGCGCCGGGGTCAACGCTTGGCTGTGACCCAGGGAACACCCTGTTACACGCCTTCTCCGCGTCCTGCTGCTCCTTCAGCCGCTGGCGTTGCCGGTGTTACCGCGATTGCCGGCGTTGTCGCGGGGGCACCGGAGGCATCCGCGCCAGTGTCGATCTCCTGGGCGGCCGCGATGGAGGCGGCCGTGGAGGCAAGGATCTCGCGTGCCGCGAGGATGGCGGGGCGCTGCGCCCCGGAGCGCCGCACGGACGTGAAGACCGTCCGCCTCGGCTTGCCGGGGAGGTCCAGCAGCTGGGCCGTGGTGCCCCGTCCGGTCCACACCAGGTCCGGCATCAGGGCGACGGCGTTTCCGGACTCGATCAGGCGGATCTGGGCCTGGAGGTCTGCTGTTTCAAAGCGGACGTCGGGCTCGAAGCCTGCACTCCGGCAGGCCTGCTCTGCCCAGTGCCGCGACGCCGCGCCGCGCGGTTCCATCACCCAGGGCATCTCTGCCGTGTCTGCGAGTGAGTCGACTTTCTTCCTTCCCTCGGCAGCCGGCGGGACCGCAAGCCGGATGGCGTCACTCGTGAGGCGTACGCGGTCCAGCTCGGGGTAGCGGGGCGCCGCGTGGCCGGGATACTGCTCGGCGATGACCAGGTCGAAGTCCCGGGCCCACGTCTCATGCAGCGCCGTCTCCGGTTCGCGCTGTGTCATTTCGATCCGGACCTCGGGGTAGGTCGTGGCGAGGCGGGTCAGCGAATCCGGCATGAGCGCCAGCGCTGCGGACTGGAAGACGGCGATCCGTACGGTGCCCGAGACCGTGGTCAGCGATGCTGCCAGGTCTGCCTCCGCCTGTTCCAGCGTTTCCAGCAGGTGGGCCGTATGTGCCACCAGAACCTCGGCCTGCGGCGTTAGCTGCACACGGCGCCCAGTTTTCCTGAGCAGTTCCACCCCTACTTCCTTCTCAAGCAGGGCCAATTGTTGGGAGACTGAGGAAGGGCTGTACTGCAGGGCTGCGGCCACCTCGGCGAGCGTGCCCCGGATCTTCAGCTCGCGGAGCAGCCTCAACCGGCGGACATCAAGCATGGGCTGTTCCTTGGTTTGCACAAATGAATGGTTGGACTAACGAATACTGATTAGAAGTATGCACTTTATCTAATGCAACACTGCTTGCATACTAAACAGATTGAGTTACCCCCATCACAGGGCGAAATGATGGGGCCGCACCTACGCAGGAGTCCCGATGAGTACAACAGATCCCACGCAGTCAATATTGAGGCGCAAGCCCATTGACGACATCGAAGTAGAGAACAAGCACAGCGGCCTATTCAAGTCCCTCGGACTGTGGCAGCTGACCGCCATCGGCGTCGGCGGCATCATCGGCGTCGGCATCTTTTCGCTGGCTGGTCTTGTGGCGCACGGCAGTGCTGACACGCCCGGTGTCGGGCCTGCGGTGCTGATTTCCTTCCTGATCGCCGGCCTGGCCTCGGCTGCCGCGGCGCTGTCCTACGCGGAGTTCGCCGGCATGATTCCGCGCGCCGGCTCCGCGTACACCTACGGCTACGTGGCCCTGGGCGAAATCATCGGCTGGTTCATCGGCTGGGACCTGCTGCTGGAGTACATCGCAATCGTGGCTGTGGTGGCCATCGGCATCTCCGGCTACTTCGACGCGTTCCTGTCCGGCATCGGGATCCACATGCCCGCATGGATGACGTCCACCGTGGACGAAGGCAAGGGTGGCATCATCAACGTCCCTGCCATCCTTGTCTGCCTGCTGGTGACCTGGATCCTCTCCCGCGGCACCAAGACTTTCGGCCGGTTTGAACTGATTGCCGTTGCCATCAAGGTTGTCCTGATTCTCTTCATCATCGGGTTGGGCGTCTTCTACATCAACACCCAGAACTTCAACCCGTTCATGCCTAGCGGCTTCGGACCCGTCCTGGCTGGCTCGGCCACCGTGTTCTTCGCGGTGTTCGGGTACGACGCCATGAGTACTGCGGCCGAAGAGGCGACCGACGGCAAGAAGCACATGCCCAAGGCCATCGTCCTGTCCCTGATCATCGCCATGCTGCTGTACGTTGCCGCGACGCTCGTGCTCACCGGCATGCAGAACTATAAGGACATCGATCCCGCCGCCGGGTTCGCTTCGGCGTTCCAGGGCGTCGGCCTTCCCGTCATCGCCACCATCATCTCCGTCTTCGCCGTGCTGTCCATCCTTACCGTGATGCTCACGTTCCTCCTCGGCGTCACCCGTGTGTGGTTCTCCATGAGCCGTGACGGCCTTCTCCCCGGCTGGTTCTCGAAGACGGACCGGCACGGTACACCGCAGCGCGTGACCTGGATCGGCGGCATTGCGTCCGCGCTTCTGGCCGGCGTGTTCCCCATCAAGGCCGTCGCCGACCTCACCAACATCGGTATCCTCGCTGCGTTCGTTGTGGTGTGTGTTTCCGTGATCATGTTCCGCTACACCAAGCCGGAGGCGCCCCGGACCTTCCGCCTGCCGCTGATGCCGGTGGTCCCCGCATTTGGCGTGCTGGCGTCCGCCTTCCTGATGTTCCAGCTTCACTGGGAGACCTGGCTGCGCTTCGGCATCTGGCTCGTGATCGGCCTGGTGATTTACTTCGGCTACGGCAAGCGGCACTCCCTGATGAACCCGAACAGCCCGCGGCACGACGAGGCGGTGGAGATGCACACGCCCGTGTAGCTCTCTCCGTTCGGCGCATTACTGACGAACCCTCCGGCACCTCAGGTGCGGGAGGGTTCTTCTTTGGGCGACGAAAGCTGAGGAAGGGTTTGGTTTCGGCGACCCTTCCTCACTTCTCTGCGGCACAGGCGGGGGCGGCATTTTGGGGTGCCTGGCGGAAATACAGAACGATCGGTTTTTCTAACGTGTATTGCTCAGCAAAGATCGCTTTATCTTAAGCTACGTGAGGCTCATACTGATGAATAAGACGATCCCATCGCACTGAAAGAACGAGGAAAGCCATGACCAACACCGCAACGGATCACCGCGTGCAGGCAGGCAAGGACGCCGCTGTTACCGGCGCCGTCGCCACCCCCTCGGCAGGGTCCGACGTCGCCGAAGCGACGGCCCTGGCCACGGACGCAATCGCCCTCGTCCGCCGCTGGCTGACCGAAGCCAGCAAGGTTCCCGTGGACGCATCCGCCGAGCAGCTCGCCGGCGTCCTCAAGGACCCGAACGGCCTGGACTTCACCGTGGGCTTCGTCGACGGCGTGGTCCGTCCCGAGGACCTGCACGTGGCCGCCCGCAACCTCGCAGCCCTCGCTCCGAAGGTTCCCGCCTTCCTGCCCTGGTACATGCGCAGCGCTGTCCAGTTGGGCGGCCTCATGGCCCCGGTCCTGCCGCAGGTTGTCATTCCGGTGGCCCGCAAGGTCCTCCGCGAGATGGTGGGCCACCTCATCGTTGACGCCACCGACTCCAAGCTCGGCCCGGCCATCGCCAAGATCCGCAAGGACGGCATCAAGCTCAACGTGAACCTGCTCGGTGAGGCCGTGCTCGGCGAGCACGAGGCCTCCCGCCGGCTCGAGGGAACCCACACGCTGCTGGCCCGCCCGGATGTGGACTACGTCTCCATTAAGGTGTCCTCCACCGTTGCCCCGCACTCCGCCTGGGCCTTCGACGAGGCCGTGGAGCACGTCGTCGAGAAGCTCACGCCGCTGTTCGCCCGTGCCGCCTCCTTCCCCAAGCCGAAGTTCATCAACCTGGACATGGAGGAATACAAGGACCTGGACATGACCATCGCGGTCTTCACCAGGATTCTGGACAAGCCCGAGTTCAAGAACCTGGAAGCCGGCATCGTGCTCCAGGCCTACCTTCCGGACGCGCTCGCCGCCATGATCCGGCTGCAGGACTGGGCTGCCGCACGCCGCGCTGACGGCGGCGCGGCCATCAAGGTCCGCGTGGTCAAGGGCGCCAACCTTCCCATGGAGCAGGTGGAATCCTCGCTGCACGACTGGGCGCTGGCCACGTGGGGCACCAAGCTCGACTCGGACACGAACTACAAGCGCGTCATCAACTACGCGCTGCACCCGGACCGGATCGGCAACATCCGCATAGGCGTCGCCGGCCACAACCTGTTCGACATCGCCTTCGCCTGGCTGCTGGCCAAGCAGCGCGGCGTCGAGTCGGGCATCGAATTCGAGATGCTGCTCGGCATGGCACAGGGCCAGGCCGAGGCGGTCAAGAAGGACGTCGGCTCCCTGCTGCTCTACACACCGGTGGTGCACCCGGCCGAATTCGACGTTGCCATCGCCTACCTGATCCGCCGCCTCGAAGAGGGCGCCAGCCAGGAAAACTTCATGTCCGCCGTCTTCGAGCTCAGCGAAAACGAAGGACTGTTCGAGCGCGAAAAGCAGCGCTTCCTGTCCTCCCTGGAAGAGCTCGACGACGAGGTGCCGCCGCCCAACCGCCGGCAGAACCGCAGCCTCCCGGCAGAGCTGATGCCCCGCACAGGCTTCCGGAACACCCCGGACACGGACCCGTCCCTGCCCGCCAACCGCGACTGGGGCCGGGCCATCCTGGACCGGGTCCCGACGTCGACCCTGGGCAACGCCTCCGTCGAGGCTGCCACCATCGCGGACGCGGACACGCTGAACACCGTGATTGCCACGGCCGTAGAAAAGGGCAAGGCATGGGGTGCGCTGACCGGCGCCGAGCGTGCCGAGATCCTGCACCGCGCCGGCGACGTCCTCGAGGCCCGCCGCGCGGAGCTGCTGGAGGTCATGGCCAGCGAGACCGGCAAGACCATCGACCAGGGCGATCCCGAGGTCAGCGAGGCCGTTGACTTCGCCCACTACTACGCCGAGTCCGCCCGCAAGCTGGACCAGGTCGACGGCGCCACCTTCGTTCCGGCGAAGCTCACCGTGGTCACTCCGCCGTGGAACTTCCCGGTGGCCATCCCCGCCGGTTCCACGCTCGCGGCACTGGCCGCCGGCTCCGCCGTCGTGATCAAGCCGGCCAAGCAGGCCCGCCGCAGCGGCGCCGTGATGATCGAGGCACTGTGGGAGGCCGGCGTGCCGCGGGACGTGCTCACCATGGTGCAGCTGGGTGAACGCGAGCTCGGCCAGCAGCTGATCTCCCACCCCGCGGTGGACCGCGTCATCCTCACCGGCGGCTACGAGACCGCCGAACTGTTCCGTTCATTCCGCAAGGACCTGCCGCTGCTGGCCGAAACCAGCGGCAAGAACGCGATCATCGTCACCCCCAGCGCTGACCTGGACCTGGCCGCGAAGGACGTGGCCTACTCAGCCTTCGGCCACGCCGGACAGAAGTGCTCCGCCGCCTCGCTGGTGATCCTGGTGGGCTCCGTGGCCACCTCGAAGCGGTTCCACAACCAGCTGATCGACGCCGTGACCTCCCTCAAGGTGGGCTACCCGCAGGACCCCACCAGCCAGATGGGTCCGATCATCGAGCCGGCCAAGGGCAAACTGCTCAACGCGCTGACCACCCTCGGCGAGGGTGAGAACTGGGCCGTCGAGCCCCGCAAGCTCGACGACACCGGCCGGCTCTGGAGCCCGGGCGTGCGCTACGGCGTCAAGCGCGGCTCCTACTTCCACCTGACCGAATTCTTCGGCCCCGTCCTCGGCGTCATGACCGCGGACACCCTGGAAGAGGCCATCGCCATCCAGAACCAGATCGAGTACGGCCTCACCGCCGGCCTGCACTCCCTCAACACCGACGAGCTGGGACTCTGGCTGGACACCATTCAGGCAGGCAACCTCTACATCAACCGCGGCATCACCGGTGCCATCGTGCAGCGCCAGCCGTTCGGCGGCTGGAAGAAGTCGGCGGTTGGCGCCGGCACCAAGGCTGGCGGCCCCAACTACCTCGTCGGCCTCGGCGACTGGACCAGCACCGAGAGCGCCCAGGGCGCCGCGGCAGGCATCGCCAACCGCAGGGTGCAGCGGCTCGTGGAAGCCGTGAAGGGCGAACTCGCCGCTGCTGACATCGAGGCCCTGCAGCGGGCGCTGGGCTCCGACGCCCTGGCCTGGGCGGACGAATTCGGCACGGCAAAGGACGTCTCGGGCCTGAGCGCCGAGCGGAACATCTTCCGCTACCGTGCTCTGCCGGTCACCGTCCGGCTGTCCGACGGCGGATCCCTCCGCGCGCTCGTCCGGACAGTTGCCGCCGGCGTACTTGCCGGTGCCCCGGTCACCGTTTCGTCCGGCGTCGGACTTCCCGCCCAGCTGCGTTCCGTGCTCACCGGGCTGGACATCCCCGTGACGGTGGAGGACGACGCCGCGTGGCTGGCATCCGCGGGCCGTCTCGCCGCGGCGGGCAAGCTGTCCGGCGGGCGCATCCGCCTGATCGGCGGCTCTGCAGCCGATCTCGCCGAGGCTACCGGCGGCCGCCCGGACCTGGCCATCTACGCCCACGAGGTCACGGAGGCCGGCCGCGTTGAGATGCTGCCGTTCCTGCACGAGCAGGCCGTCAGCATCACGGCGCACCGGTTCGGCACGCCGAACCACCTCTCCGATTCACTGATCTAGGAAGCCCGCTGATTCAGCGGCTCTAACAGACAAATAGATCGGGCGGGCACCCTCCAGGTGCCCGCCCGATCTATTTGTCTGTTGCTGCTTAGCCCAGATACCAGCCGGGCGGGGCCCATGATGCGGGGACGCTGTGTGCGGAAAAGTCCTCGCAGCGCGTGCAGGTGTACGCGACTTCGCCCAGCTTCCGGACGGTGCCGTCCTGGCGTTGCTTGGGCGGCACAAAGGACTCGAGGTAGATGAACTCGTCTGTTCCGCACTTTTCGCAGTTGGGCTGGCCGACATATTCGGCGTCCACGGTCATGGAGCGGCGGGTATAGCGGGGGTTTGCGGCTGTGGTCACGGCGTACCTATCCCGAACACGCGGGCGGCGTTGCCAAGCGTGTTCGTTTTCGAAACCTGTGTGTTGACAGCCGCTGCATGACCGCAACATTCACAGCATAGGCCAGCTGCCAAACCGTTATCAATCATTTTTCCGGCCCCAGCCCGGCCGCACACCTGCCTCCGAACCCCGCTGTACCCCCGCCGTAATGCCGCCGTAGCGCTATCGGCGACGCCTAAACGGGCTTCTTCAGGGTCCTTCCCATGATGGCCTGGGTCAGCGCGTCGACGACCTCGGCGTTCGCCAGCGGGTTCCTGATCAGCGTGAAATCGACATCCCCCACAGGCGGCAGCTCGAAGCGCCGGGTGATGACTTTCAGGTCCTCCGGCACCAGCGAGGACGGCATCACGGCCACCCCGATGCCGGCGCGGACAGCCGCCAGCACGCCGCTGATCTGCTTGGTGGTGCACGTGATGCGCCACGTCCGGCCCACTGATTCGAGGGCGTCGATGGCAAGCTTGCGGCTCAGGCTGGGGGCTGGGTACGCGATCAGCGGCACGGGATGGCCCGGCTCCAGTGCGGTCTGTTCGAGGCCCACCCAGGAAAAGGTGTCGTGCTGGACTACGGTGCCGTCCTTGGCGCCGGCCACCCACTTTACGAAGACGAGGTCCAGCTGGCCGGAGTTCAGGCGCTTGTACAGCTGGTCGCTCTGGCCGACGGTGAGCTCGAGGTTGATCTGCGGGTAGATCTGCCGGAATTCGCGCAGGATCCGCGGCAGGCCGGTAATGGCGAGGTCGTCGGCGGTGCCGAAGCGCAGGCGCCCGCGCATGGCCGAGCCGGAAAAATAGCGGGCGGCGGCATCGTGGGCCGCGAGGATGCTCCGTGCGAAGCCTGCCATCGCATCGCCGTTGTCCGTCAGCCTGACGTCCCTCGTGTCCCGGCTGATCAGCGTCCGCTTGGCGGCAACTTCGAGCTTGCGAACGTGCTGGCTGACCGTCGGCTGGGCCAGGCCCAGCCGTTCGGCCGCCTTGGTGAAGCTCAGCGTTTCGGCGACGGCGAGGAACGATCGGAGCTGGGCCGGTTCGAACATTCGTCCTCCTCGACGGCGGGGCATCATTACGTTCAGCAATGATAGTTATAGGAGCAATAGTCTTCCACAATTGAAGGCGCGCGCCATAGCGTTGAGGACATCCCCGCCGGCCCGCTCACCTGAGGAAGCACTGTGACACCCCCACCGCCGCCACTGGCCACCGTCACCCAGCCCGTCGCCGTCGTCAGTGAACGCCTTCCGTGGCGTCACACCTTCATCTCACTCCGGGTTCCCAACTTCAGGCTCTTCGCCACGGGCCACTTTATTGCCGTCATCGCCATCTGGATGCAGCGGATCGCCCAGGACTGGCTGGTGCTCCAGCTCTCCGGATCGGTCACCGCCGTCGGCTTCACGGTGGCGCTGCAGTTCCTGCCGTCCCTCCTCCTGGGGCCGTGGGGCGGAATGGTCGCGGACCGGTTCTCCAAGCGCAGGATCCTCATCATGTGCCAGTCCGCCGCGGCCATCCTGGCAGCTGCGCTCGCCGCCCTCGCACTCACCGGGAGGATTGAGGTCTGGCACGTTTACGTCATCGCACTGGTGCTCGGCCTGGTCACGGTGCTGGACCAGCCCGCCCGGCAGGTGTTCGTTCATGAGCTGGTGGGGCCCCGGTACCTGCGCAACGCCATCAGCGTGAACTCGACGACGTTCCAGCTGGGCGGGCTCATCGGTCCGGCGATCGCCGGGGTGCTGCTGACCGCCGTCGGCGCCGGCTGGGCCTTCGCCGCCAACGCCGCGGCCTGCTGCTCCACGGTGGCGATGCTCCTGCTGCTGCGCCGGGACGAACTGTTCGTCAGCGCGCCGGCAGCCAAGTCCAAGGGCATGCTGCGGGAAGGGCTGCGGTACGCGCTGAGCAAGCCCACTATCTACTGGCCGTGGCTCATGGTGGGATTCATCTCCGTGTTCGCCATGAGCCTGCCGGTGCTGCTGGCCGCCTTCGCGGACCGCGTGTACGGAATCGGCGCGGGCGGGTACGGCATGCTGAATGCCCTGGTGGCACTCGGGGCGCTGACCGGGGCGGTCGCCTCCACCCGGCGCCGGCAGCTCCGTCTGCGGTCGGTGGTCCTGGCCGCCGGGATGTACGGGCTGATGCTGTGCCTTTCCGCCGCCGTCCCCACCCTGCCGTTCTTCGGCGCCGCGCTGGTGCTGTCCGGGTTCTGGTGCCTGATGTTCCTCACCGCGTCGAACCAGCTGGTGCAGACCAGCTCCAACATGAGCATCCGCGGCCGCGTGATGAGCCTGTACATCATGGTGCTGATCGGTGGCCAGGCCCTCGGCGGACCGATGATCGGGTTCATTGCCGAACACCTCGATCCGCACGCCGGGCTGCTGGTGGCCGGAGGGGTGCCGGCGTTCGCTGCGGCGACTGTCGCCGTCGTGCTTGCCCGCAAAGGTGAGCTGACGCTGAAGGTGGACCTGCGGAACCGGCGGGGACCGCTGAGGGTGGTGAGCCGGGCGGCATGACGCCGGAGGCGGTGCATTCAAGGGTGGCTTGGAGCGGCTGACGGGAATCGAACCCGCGTATCAAGCTTGGGAAGCTAGCGCTCTACCATTGAGCTACAGCCGCAGTCGCACCGGAAACTGCCCGGGGCAGAACCTAGCTTAGCGCAGTTGTACGGCGACGCCGGCCATCCGGATCCCGAGTCCGCGCGCGTCGGGAAACCCGGCCGAAAGACCTCCCGTAACTGTTCGGTAAAGGCCCGGGCGGTGCGCGGCCGCGGGCCGGCGCGGGTGACTATCCTGAATCTCGTTAGCTGCAGTAAGGGGAACGGGCTACGCAAGGCAGGCCCGACGTCGGAAAAGGATCCCCATGGCAGGTGCAGAACACGAGGTCCTCGTTGCGCGCGACGCCATGACGGTCTACTCATTCCTCCTGGACGGCGCGAATTTACCCAGATGGCAGGCCGACGTCCGGAGCGTAGGGCTCAGTTCGGGCAGCGCCGGCAGCATGGGAGCCAGGTATCAGGTCACCATGGACGGGACCCGGGGCCGGCCGGTGGCGCGCGATTACGAGATCACCCAGGCGCGGCCCGGCGCCGAAATCCAGTTTCAGGTGGTGGCCGGTCCGTCCCTTCTGCGTGGTGGTTTTTACCTCAGCACAGAGAGCGCCGGGACCCGGGTGCGGTTTGCACTGGAAGCCCCGACACTTGGCTTCTGGAGCTTCATCCGTCCAGCATGCCGGCGCCAGCTCCGGGCGGCCGTGGGACAGCTTGCGAAGCTGCCGCGCGTCATCGAAGAGCGGACGACGGCGGACTGAGACTTCCACTGCCCGGCGATGCCGGTGCGCTGCATGACCAGGCCGACGGAGTAGGCGCCAGTGACGCCGTGGAGAGCGCGGACGGCCGTTACGTCACCCCCACCCGCTGGCGACCAGTGTCCGGGCTTCGGCTTTGGGCGACGCCCTCCCGAACCCGGACCTCCCGAACCCCGGTACACCAGAACGTGCCCGCCCGCCAGCTGCCCTGGATACAGGGTGAGGCGGCCGTCGGACCATTGCGCAGGGGAGGGGGGCGGCGACGGGATTTTTGCAATGGTATTTTTGAGGGTGTGCTGATCTCTGACCGCGACATTCGTGCCGAAATTGATTCCGAACGGATCGTCCTCGATCCGTACGAAGCCGCGATGGTCCAGCCGTCCTCGGTGGATGTGCGGATTGACCGCTTTTTCCGGCTGTTCGACAACCACAAGTACGCCCACATCGACCCCGCCGAAGAGCAGCCCGAGCTGACCCGGCTGGTGGAGGTGGAGGAGGGCGAAGCCTTCATCCTGCACCCCGGTGAATTCGTGCTCGGCTCCACCTACGAAACCGTCACGCTGCCTGACGACATCGCCGCGCGCCTTGAGGGCAAGTCCTCGCTTGGCCGCCTCGGCCTGCTGACGCACTCAACTGCCGGCTTCATCGATCCCGGCTTCTCGGGGCACGTTACGCTGGAGCTGTCCAACATGGCCACGCTGCCCATCAAGCTCTGGCCGGGCATGAAGATCGGCCAGCTCTGCTTCTTCCGGCTGTCCTCCGCCGCGGAGTTTCCCTACGGATCCGGCGAGTACGGCAACCGCTACCAGGGCCAGCGCGGACCCACCGCAAGCCGCAGCCACCTGAACTTCCACCGGACCGACATTTAGCGCGGCCTTCCTCGGGCCGACCTTCCGGCGCCCGGGATTAAACTACGGCGGCCGGCACCACCTTGAGATCTCGCGTCTCGACTGGCGGAGCTAAAGGATTCGAGCCGGCGAACCAGCTCAGGCCGGGACAGGCTCCGGCCGCGCCGGCCGGGAGAACTTTTTGACGAGGGGTTCGACGTAGCGGGCAGCCAAGGGCCCGAGGATCGCCATAATCAGGACGTACGCCGTGGCCAGGGCAGCGAGTTCGTCCGTGCCCGCGCCGGACGTCACGGCGAGGCCGGCGATGACAATGGAGAACTCGCCCCGGGCTATGAGCGCGGCCCCTGCGCGGAAGCGTCCCGGACGCGCTATGCCTGCACGCTTGGCGGCCCAGGCTCCGGTGATGATCTTGGTGGCGGCGGTGAACACCGCGAGTACAAGCGCCCACGCCAGCACCGGGGGGATGGAGGCGGGGTCGGTGTTGAGCCCGAACGCCACGAAGAAGATGGCGGCAAACAGGTCCCGCAGCGGTTCAAGGATCCGCGTCGCACTGTCGGCCGTGGCGCCGGAGATCGCGATGCCGAGCATGAAGGCGCCCACCGCGGCGGACACCTGCAGCGCCGCCGCCACGCCCGATACCAGCAGGGCGGCCCCAAGCAGGTTCAGCAGGAAAACCTCTGAATTCTCGCTGTGCACGGCTTTGGAGACGTGGTGCCCGTGCCGCAGGGCCACCAGTAGCACCACGGTGACGACAGCCAGCGAGACGCCCACGGTCTGCAGGCCGCCCAGGAAGCTGACCCCGGCAAGCGTGGCGGTGAGGATCGGCAGATAAATCGCCATGGCCAGGTCCTCGAAGACCAGGATGGAGAGGACCACGGGCGTCTCGCGGTTACCGATACGGCCAAGGTCCGTGATGACCTTGGCCGCGATGCCCGACGACGATATATACGTGACGCCGCCCATAACCATGGCGCCCACGACTCCCCACCCGAGGAATGCAGCCAGGGCAGCGCCGGGAACGAAGTTCAGGACGAAGTCGAGGATGCCGGCCTTCCACGATCTGCGCAGGCCGGTCACTAGTTCCGTTGCCGTATATTCCAGACCGAGCATAAGCAGGAGCAGGATGACGCCGATCTCACCCGAGAGGTGGGAAAACTCCTTCATGCCGCTCAGTTCCACCACGCCGCCGGCCCCGAAGCACAGCCCGCCGACCAGATACAGCGGAATGGGGGACATCCCGATCCGCCCCGCAAGCCTCGCCAGCAGACCGAGGCAGAACACGACTGCCCCCAATTCGATGAGGAACAGGGCCACGCGGTCCATGAGGGTCAGCCGTTGCGCAGGATGTCGGCCGCAGCGTCCAATCCCTCTTGCGTGCCGACGGCGACCAGCAAGTCACCGGGGTGAAGGAGGACGTCGGGACCTGGCGAAGGAACCACCTCCCCTTCACGCATGATCGCCACAATCGAAACGCCGCACCGGGTGCGGATGCGGGCTTTGCCCATGGGCTGGTTCTGGAACGGGGAGTCGGCGGCAATGGAGAATTGCCGGGTGGCGATGCCGGGAACCTCCCGGTGGGCCTCGGTCAGCGTCATGGCAAGGTGCTGGCCTCCCAGCAGATTCCCCAGGCATGCCGCCTCCTCGCTGGTCAGCGGAATTGAGGCCTGGCACGTGTCCGGGTCATCCCAGGTGGAAACGAACAGCTCGGTCTGGCCCTCGCGCAGTTCCACCACCCCGATCCGCCGGCCGGATGCGGTCATGAAGTCCTTGCGCCTGCCCAGACCCGGAAGGTCTGTCTCTTCCATGTACATAACATCAGCCTAGTCCGCGAACCTGCGATTTCGGCTGAAACCGTGCGCCCTGCCGGGAGCTTAAATGTCCGTTCGCGCCAGGCCCGGGGCCGCAAGTGTCCGTTCGCGCTCAGAGCCGGGCTAGGACTGCGGGACGACCGCGATCTCGGCTTCGCTCGGGGCCTTGACCGGCAGGAGGACCAGCAGCCCCGCGAGCAGCACCACCATGATGCCGAGGATGCCCCAGCGCTGGGCTTCCCCCTGGGCCACCAGGGGAGTGGCAATGGTGATGCACAGCGTGAACAGGGCAGGTGCGAGGAAGCTGACGGCGCGGCCGGTGGTCGCGTACAGACCGAAGAGCTCACCGGATTCGCCCTGCGGGGCCAGCCGGGCGAGGTAGGCGCGCGAGGAGGACTGTGCGGGGCCGACGAACAGGCAAAGGAACAGGCCGAAAACCCAGAACGTCGTGGAACCTGACCAAGGCACGCCGAAGAACGTGTGGTTGTCGTTGCCGAGCACCAGGATCACCGTTCCGGCCACCAGCAGGCCGGTCAGGGAACCGATGATCACGGCCTTGGGCCCCACCCTGTCGTCCAGGAAACCGCCGACGATCGCGCCCACGGCCGCCACGATGTTGCCGAAGATGGCAAAGAAGATGACTTGCGGCAGTGCGAAGCCGAAGGTGCCGGCCGCGATGATCCCGCCGAAGGTGAAGACCGCCGCCAGCCCGTCCCGGAAGATGGCGCTGGCCAGCAGGAAGAAGATGGTGTGCGGGCTGGTCCGGTAGATCGCCTTGATCCTGCGCGCCAGCAGACCGTACGACGCCAGGAACCCGAGGCTCGCCGCCCGCTTCGGCTTGGGCAGCTCCGGGACCGCGAACATCACCGGCAGCGCGAAGATGAAGAACCACAGGGCGGAGAACACCGCCACCAGCCGGATGTTGAGGCTGTCCTGCGTGGAGGCGCCGAACCACTCGAAGCGCGGCTGCACGAAAAGCTGAAGCACGACGAGCAGGGCCACGATGCCGCCGAGGTAGCCCATGCCCCAGCCGAACCCGCTGACCTTGCCGATATTCCGCGGCGTGGATATCTGCGCCAGCATGGCGTTGTAGTTGACGCCCGCGAACTCGAAGAACACATTGGCCAGGGCGATCAGGGACACTCCCAGGAGGAGGAACTCGGGCCGCGGAAACACGAAGAAGCACAGTGCCGTCAGGACCGCGACGGCGGCCGTGTTCACTCCCAGCCATAGCTTGCGGCGGCCCCCATTATCCGACCGCTGGCCCGTGACGGGCGCCAGCAGCGCGATGGCCGCCCCCGCAATGGCCAGCGCTCCGCCGAGCACCGCCGAGGCCCGGTCTTCGCCGCCGAATGCCTGGGACGTCAGATAGACGGTGAAGACGAACGTCGTCATGACCGCGTTGAACGCCGCGGACCCCCAGTCCCAGGCTGCCCAGGCCAGAACGCGGCCCTTGCTGGACGCCCGGGGCCCTGCTTCAAGTTCCGACGACGGCTGCGTTGCCTCGGATGCGGCTGCGGAGTTCATAGGCCGATGCTATCCGCCCGCGGCGAACAGGGAACGGAAACTCTCCCGCAGGCTGGCGAAACTTGCCCTGCGGCCCGCCAACGCGGGGAAAACTGTCAGTGCCCCCTTGGTAAACTGTCGGGACCGAACCCAACGAATGACCGCCTGCTCCAACTTTTGATAACCGAATTCTGACTTTGCGGAGATACCAGTGATCACAGTCCTTGCCGTGCACTTCGCGGTGGCCGCTGTGGCGCCGTTCGTCTTCCGGAAGTTCGGCCGCAACTCGTTCTATGCGCTGGCCGCGGTGCCCGCCGGTTCATTCGTCTGGCTCCTGTTCCAGCACGCCGCCGTCTACGGCACCGGAGCGCTTGCGAATACAGGAGCCCCCTCACAGACCGGTACCCCCGCAGAAATCGTCCCGTGGATCCCAAGCCTCGGCATCGAATTCGCCTTCCGCATGGACGCCCTGGCGTGGGTCATGTCGTTGCTGGTCTTGGGCGTCGGCGCCCTGGTGCTGGTCTACTGCGCGCGGTACTTCAAGGACAAGGACAGCTACCTTGGCGGGTTCGGCGCGCAGCTGCTGGGATTCGCCGGCGCGATGTTCGGGCTGGTCACCGCGGATGACCTGCTGATGATGTTCATCTTCTGGGAACTCACCACGGTCCTGTCCTACCTCCTGATCGGCTACGCACGGACAAGGCTTGCTGCCCGCCGCTCCGCGCTGCAGGCCCTCATGGTCACCACCGCCGGCGGCCTGGCCATGCTCGTCGGCCTGATCATGGTCGGCGCCACAGCCGGCACCTACCGGATTTCCGGCATCCTCGAACAGGCGCCGCAGCTGGTCTCCGGGCCGGCAGCGGGAACCGTGGGCGCCGCCGTCGTCCTTATCCTGATCGGTGCGGTAACCAAATCCGCACTGGTCCCCTTCCACTTCTGGCTTCCGGGCGCCATGGCCGCACCAACTCCCGTGAGCGCATACCTGCACGCCGCCGCGATGGTGAAGGCCGGCGTGTACATCGTGGCGCGCCTCGCACCTGGCTTCACCGACACAGCCTACTGGCTGCCGGCGGTCCTCGGGCTCGGGCTGGCCACCATGCTGGTGGGCGGCTACCGGGCGCTGCGCCAGACGGACATCAAGCTCATCCTGGCCCATGGCACCGTGAGCCAGCTGGGGTTCATCACCATGGTGGTGGGGCTCGGAAAGCCCGATGCCGCGCTCGCCGGCCTGGCCATGCTGCTGGCGCACGGGCTCTTCAAGGCCACGCTCTTCCTTGTGGTGGGCATCATCGATCACCAGTCCGGCACGCGCGACATCCGCAAACTCTCGGGCGTTTTCCGCTCCTCCCGGGCCCTCGGCATCGTGGCCGGCGTCGGCGCCGCCTCCATGGCCGGTGTCCCGCTGCTCGGCGGCTTCGTGGCCAAGGAGTCGGTGCTCGAGGCGTTCGTGCACTTCGCCGCCGCGCCCGGCAACGGCCCTTGGGGCGCAGTGGTCCTCGCCGGCGTGGTGCTCGGCTCCGTGCTGACCTTCGCCTACAGCGCCCGCTTCATGTGGGGCGCCTTCGCCGTGAAGCCGGGCGTCGAGCGCACCCCGTTCAAGGCCATCCGGCCCTCCTTCCTGGCGGCCCCTGCCGTCCTGAGCGTTTTCACCATCGTTTACGGCCTGTGGCCGGTTCCGGTGGATGCCTGGATCCAGCCCTACGCGGCCCTGTTTACTGAGGGAACGCACGACGCCGCCGCTGCGGCGGGTGCCGCAGGGCACCTCGCACTGTGGCACGGGCTGACCCATGCCTTGGGTCTGACCGCCATCACCTTCGCCGCCGGCGCGGCAATGTTCTACGGACGAGCGGTGGTGGACCGGATTCAGAGCGCCGTTCCGCCCTGGCTCGACGCCGACCGCGGCTACCAGCTGACCATAGGCGCGCTGGACGACGTCGCCGTGTGGATCACCGGACGCACGCAGCGTGGTTCGCTGTATTTCTACCTTGCCGTGATCCTCAGCGTGGCCTTTGTCCTGCCCCTGTCCGCCCTGATCGCCGCGAACAAGCCTCTTCCCGAAGGGCTGTATTTCGTCGACCCCAACTCGCCGCTGCAGCTGGTGGCGGGAGCCGGGATCGTCATCGGGGCACTCGCCGCCGTCCGGGCCAACAAGCGCTTCCTTGCCGTGCTCATGGTTTCCGTCACCGGCTACGGTATCGCGCTGATGTTCGCGCTACAGGGCGCCCCTGACCTCGCCCTGACGCAGATGCTCGTGGAGACGATCATCCTGGTGGCGTTCGTGCTGGCCATGCGCAGCCTCCCGGCTGAGCTGCGGGACCGCACCCGGGGCAAGTACCGGGTGGTTCGCGTGATCATCGGCCTGTCCTTCGGCGCAACCATGGTCTTCGCCGCCATCCAAGCTATGGGCGCCCGGATCGCCACGCCCGTTTCCCTCGAGTTCCCCAAGCTGGCCTACGAGGGCGGCGGCGGGCTCAACATCGTCAACGTCACCCTCGTGGACATCCGCGCCTGGGACACCTTCGGTGAGATCTCCGTGCTGGCGCTGGCAGCAACGGGCGTGGCAAGCCTCATCTTCGTCCGGGGCCGCGGGGACCGGCTGCGCACGGCGTCCGCGGTGGCGGAAGGGACCGTAGGCCGCCGCCACGGCGTGGACAAATCCTCGCGGGACGGCGCCGCCCTGGCCCTGACGCGCAAGTTCGCCTCGGCCACGCGGGACCCGTGGCTCGTTGCCGGACGCACGTTGGCACCGGAGCGCCGCTCCATCATTTTCGAAGTCGTCACCCGGCTGCTCTTCCACTCGATGATCATCTTCTCGCTCTACCTGCTGCTGGCCGGACACAACCTCCCCGGCGGCGGCTTCGCCGGCGGCCTCATGGCCGGACTGGCCCTCACCCTGCGCTACCTTGCAGGCGGCCGTTTCGAACTGCGGGAGGCCACCCCCATCAGCGCCGGCACCCTGCTCGGGATCGGCCTTGCCACGGCCGCGTTGTCTGGCGCCGCGCCCGTTTTTCTGGGCGGCCAGGTGTTCCAGAGCGCCATGATCGAGTTCTGGCTGCCGGTCTTTGGCGACATCAAGTTCGTCACCTCCACCATCTTCGACACCGGCGTCTACATCGTCGTCGTCGGCCTGGTGCTGGATGTGCTCCGCAGCCTTGGCGCCGAAATTGACGAGCACTTTGAAGAGCGTCCCCTGCAGCAGGACGCGCAGGAAAGCGACGAGGGCAGCGAAGAGGTGCCCGGCGGCATCCCGGCCGGATCAACCCGAGGCGGCACCGCATGACAGTTAACCTGACCCTGCTGACCGTCATGGGCGCCCTCTACGCCTGCGGCATCTACCTCATCCTGGAACGCAGCCTCACGCGTGTGCTGCTGGGGCTGATGCTGCTGACCAACGCCACCAACCTGCTGATCCTTGCCACCGGCGGCTATGCCGGGCTGGCCCCCTTCTTCAGCAAGGACACGGACCCCGGGTCGTACAACGACCCCCTGCCGCAGGCACTGATCCTGACGTCCATCGTCATTTCCTTCGCGGTGACCGCGTTCATGCTGGGCATCATCTACCGGACCTGGGTGCTTGCCCGCCAGGACGACATCCAGGACGACATCGAGGACCGCCGCGTGGCCGAAACCCCCAGCTTCGACGCGGAGGACGACGCCGTCATCCCCGTGGAAACCTCAGAGTTCCCGTTGCCCGTGCGCGGACCGGACCGTTCCGCCGCGGCAGACCCGACGGCGGTTGTCGAGGCAGGCGGCCGGACCCTTCTGGCAGAGCACGCGGCGCTGGAAGAGAAACCGGGATCCGGCAACATCACCGGCGCGGACACAGACACTGACACGGATGGAGGGGCGAAGTGAACCTCGCAAGCCTTGCCCCGCTCGCCGTCGTACTTCCCATCCTGGGCGCGGCGCTGACGTTCGTGCTAATCCGGCATTCCCGCGCGCAGCGTGCGGTGAGCATTGCCCTGCTCTCGCTCACCCTGCTGCTGGAGTGCCTGCTCCTGGCGTCCGTCTGGAACGGCGGCACAGCGGCGGTGAATATCGGCGGCTGGGTGCCGCCGTGGGGAGTCGTCCTGGTGGTGGACCAGTTCTCATCGCTCATGCTCGTGGTGTCCTCCGCGGTGAGTCTCGCCGTCCTCGTGTATGCCACCGGCCAGGGCATGGCCGACGGCGACCAGGACGCCCCCGTGTCGATCTTCCACCCCACGTACCTGATCCTCGTGGCCGGGGTCTCCAACGCGTTCCTGTCCGGGGATCTGTTCAACCTCTACGTCGGCTTCGAGATCCTGCTGACGGCAAGCTATGTGCTGATGACCCTCGGCGGCACAGGCCCGCGCATCCGTGCGGGCGTCACTTACGTGGTGGTCTCGGTGGTGTCGTCGGTGCTGTTCCTGATTGCCATCGCCATGGTCTACGGCGCGACCGGCACCATCAACATGGCGGACCTGGCCATCAAGCTGTCGGAACTGGACCAGGGAACCAAGACGCTCCTGCACGTCATGCTGCTGGTGGCCTTCGGCATCAAGGCCGCCGTTTTCCCCCTGTCCTTCTGGCTTCCGGACTCATACCCCACCGCGCCGGCCCCGGTCACTGCCGTGTTCGCCGGCCTGCTGACCAAAGTGGGCGTCTACGCCATGGTCCGCACGGAAACCCTGCTGTTCCCCGGCGACAGCCTCAACACGCCGCTGATGGTGGTGGCGCTGCTGACCATGGTGGTCGGCATCCTGGGTGCCCTCGCCCAGAGCGACATCAAGCGTCTGTTGTCCTTTACCCTGGTCAGCCACATCGGCTACATGGTGTTTGGCCTGGCGATGTCCTCCGTGGCCGGCCTCGCTGCTGCCGTGTTCTACGTGGCGCACCACATCACCATCCAGACCAGCCTCTTCCTGGTCACCGGGCTGATTGAGCGCCGCGGCGGCAGCTCCTCGGTGGACCGGCTGGCCGGGCTGGCCAAACTGTCCCCGCTACTGGCCCTGCTGTTCTTCGTTCCCGCCATGAACCTGGCTGGCATCCCGCCGTTCTCGGGCTTCCTGGGCAAGCTCGGCCTGATCCAGGCCGGCATCGGACTGGGAACCCCGCTGGCCTACGCCCTGGTGATCGGCGGCGTGCTGACCAGCCTGCTGACCCTCCTGGCCGTCGCCCGGGTGTGGAACCGTGCCTTCTGGCGCAAGGCCGAGGACGCGGAGCACCCCGACCCGGTACTCCTGGCGGTCCCGGCCCCGGAAAGGGGCACGACGGCGGTGCGCCTCCTGCCCCGGACCATGGTCGGGTCCACACTGGGCCTGGTGGTGCTGGGTGTGGCGCTCACCGTCTTCGCCGGACCCCTCTTCCAGGTGGCGGACCAGTCCGCCGCGGCCATGCTGGACAGATCCGCCTACATCCAGGCGGTGCTCGGTGAGGGCGCGCCCGTCCCGGCCCTGGCGCTGGGCGGAGGCGGAAAGTGAGCCGGCAAAGGGTGTCCCTGCGGCAGGAACTGCCGCTGCTGGTCTGGCTGGTCATCGTCTGGGGAGCACTCTGGCAGGACTTCAGCCCCGGCAATCTGCTCTTCGGCGCCCTGCTGGCGGTTGCGGTGGCGCGCCTGTTCTACCTGCCGCCGGTTGAGCTGAGTGGCCGCTTCAACGTGCTGCGGGCCGTTCCGTTCGCGGTGGTGTTCCTCGGCAAGGTGGTGGCCGCCAGCTGCCAGGTGTTCTACCTGGCGGTGGCCCAGGGGCCCAAGGTGACCAACGCCGTCGTTGCCGTTCCGTTGCGCAGCCATTCGGACTTGATCATGACGGCGACCGGCCACGTGATTTCCCTGATTCCCGGGTCGCTGGTTGTGGAGGTGGACAGGTCCACCTCCACGCTCTACATCCACGGGCTCAACGTGCGGAACGGGGAAGACGTCCTCAAACTGCGCAAGGAAGTCCGGGACACCGAGGCGGGGCTCATCCGGATTATGGGAACGAAGGAAGAGCTTGCCGCCCTGACGCAGGAGGTTGGCGCATGATGGAGCTGGTCCTCACCATCACGGCTGTGGCGCTGGCCCTCGCCGCCGCGGGCGCGATCATCCGCATCGCCCGCGGCCCCTCGCTGCTGGACAGGGTCCTCGCGGCGGATGTGCTGCTTGCCATCCTCGGGGCGGCGCTGTGCATCGACATGGCCGTGAACCGGCACCTGAACAACCTGATGTTGGTGGTTGCCGTGTCCGTCATCGGATTCATCGGCTCGGTAACGGTGGCACGCTTCGTGGCCGACAGGCGGGAGCAGCCCAGTGAGTCCTGAACCGAACGCCGTGGATACCGTGGTCGATGCTGTGTCGGCCGTGTTCATGGTGGTGGGCGCCCTGATGTCCCTCGCCGCCGCCATCGGCCTGCTCCGCTTCCCGGACCTGATGAGCCGCATGCACGCCGCCACCAAGCCGCAGGTGCTCGGGCTGTTCCTGCTGCTGGCGGCGGTAGGGCTGCAGCTGCGCACCTGGTGGGTGTGGCCGGTGCTGCTGGTGGCCTGGATCTTCCAGCTGCTCACCGTGCCGGTCTCGGCCCACATGGTGGGGCGCGCCGGCTACCGCACCAAGCACCTCCACAAGGAACTGCTCAGCACCGATGAGCTGGAGGCCGTGGTGGTGAAGGCCGCCAAGGCGGCCCGTAAATCGGAAGAGGGCGACGGCAATCGTAGCGATTGAAAGTCGATAGGACTTCATCTACATCATGCTGAACGCGGATGATCCCGGGGTGCCGATGCTCCTGATCCTGATGCTGATGCTGATGCTGGTGCTGGTGCTGGTGCTGGTGCTGGTGCTGGTTGGCGGCGCTGTCCTCGGGCACGCTGGAGGCCATGTGCAAAGTGCTCGGCTGCCAGCTCGGTGACCTGCTCGAATGGGTCGAGGACTGACCAGCGCTCCTAAGTGGACTCACCAACCTCCTTAAGCTGTCAGGGCCCCGTCTGCTGTGCAGGCGGGGGCCTGACTGTTAGTGGCTGGTATCTACCGGGTTGCGAGCACCCCGGTTGCGGTCTCGCCACGGCTGGACTGGACCAGGACGCTGGTGATCTGGCGGTTCGGTCCCGGCTTGACCCGGTAGGACCATGCACCGAGGGTGTCCACCTGCGCGGTGCCGATCTTGGTGACGGCCCGTCCGGGCGTGGTGTCGTAGAGGGTTCGAGTTGGAAAAACCTTGGAGTCCAAGGCTCTTGACGGCGGCGTGGGGGGACCCGTGCCGGGTCCGGCTGTTGTGAGCCCGGCCGAGGTCATCAGCGCTGCCAGGTTCAGAACAGCAACAGTATGGCCTGCCGTGCTTGGGGAAACCCGGTCCCGGCCCGGAACGGGCTGGGCCCGACCCATCACGTGTGGGGGATGCGGGCCTCGTTAGGCTCTACAGGTTCGGCCGGCGTAGCGGCCTAGACGATGTCCTGGGTCTTGGCGAAGCGGGTGATGGCCCGCTGGGTGCCGCGGTTGGCCAGCACCTGGATGACCGCGCTCGCAGACGCGGAGATGAGGGCGAACGTCAGGGCGGTGCGCAGCGTGGTGGGGACGTCGTCCTTGTCGCCTTTGGGGGGCTTTTGCCCGGTTACCTTTTCCCAGATGGTATCGACGGCCTTGGTGCCGGCGAAGCCTGCCAGCAGGCTGATGCCGGTGCCAACCAGCTTGATGAAGAAACTCATTCCGGAACTCCTCGCGTGATGAACACTGGTCTTTCCCTAGCCTATCGGCATGAAACGCTAGCCTAGCCGCATGGACCGGTGGATTTCCCGCAACGCCTGCACCACGAGGTCGTGGTCCGCCATCTGCGGCAGCCCGGACACAGTGACCACGGCCACCGCTCCGACATCCCGAACATAGATGGGGAAGGCTCCGCCGTGGGCGGCGTAGGTGGACTCGTCGAACCAGGCGTTGTCCTCGATCCGTCCCCCGCCCACCCTGCCGCGCAGGCCAACCAGCAGCGAGGGCTCCTCGTAGCGCACGGCAGTACGCTGTTTGGCCCGCACCCAGCCCTCGTTGTCCGGGGTAGCGCCTTCGAGCGCAACGTGGAAGAGGACCTGTTCGCCCTTGGTGATGTCGATGGCGATGGGCAGGTTCTCCTCCTTGCCGCGTTCCACCAGTTCCAGGCCGAGCGCCAAGGCATCGTCCTTGCTGAATCTCGGGAACTGCAGTTCGGCGATTTCACCCTCGATCTGACCGATCAGGTTTTCCAGGGATCCCGCGGGCTGGCCTTCGGAGGAATCGGGGTCAAAGGCGCGCAGGGCAGCGCTGCCGGAGTCCTGTTGCGTCATGGCCCCAATGTACTCCGGACGGCCGTCCGGACAGCGCAGGAAGGCTTCCGGTTTGTGACGGCGCCCCGGGGTTTTCGGGGTCGCCGAGGTGTAAACTGGACCAGCCCACAAGGGCAGATTTATCACGACAGGGGAGCGCCGCCGTCGGGATGCAAAGGCAACTGCCAGCGCAACCGCGGATGGGCGCTGAGAGTGCGGACAGCCGCAGACCCTCGAACCTGATCCGGCTAGTACCGGCGCAAGGGAGTCGAGTTCTCAGAGTGCCCGGCAGCAGGTGGCCCAGCCGCCGGCAGTCGGGGGAACGCTTTCCCCTCCTGTTCCTCAGGAGGACCATCATGACAACTGCAGCAATCAAGAAGACGAGCTACAACTGGCGCGTGGCCGACATCGTGGTGGCGGCGCTCATTGCCGTCGCCGGCGGCGTGATCTTCTGGGCCTGGTCCCAGGGTGCCAACCTCATCTCCACCCCGGTCAACGCCGTCTACCCGCCGCTGACCGGCCTGTACGCCGGCGGCTGGATGATTCCGGCGGTCCTGGGCATGCTCATCATCCGCAAGCCCGGTGCGGCGCTGTTCTGCGAAACGGTGGCTGCCACGGGCGAGCTCCTCATGGGCTCGCAGTACGGCACCACGGTGCTGATCTCCGGTGTCCTTCAGGGCCTGGGCGCGGAGCTCGTGTTCGCCGCTCTGGTGTACCGGAAGTTCAACCTCCCGGCTTCGCTGCTTGCGGGTGCCGGCGCCGGGCTGTTCTGCGGCCTCAACGACTCGTTCGCACCGTGGGGCTGGAACATCGCCTACACCGCCGGCGACAAGCTCGCGTACATCATCTTCACGTCCATCTCCGGCGCGATCATCGCCGGGGCCCTGTCCTGGATCGCCACCCGCGGCCTGGCCAAGACGGGCGTGCTGAGTTCCTTCGCGTCCCGCAAGGCAGCTACGGAGCCCGTCTTCAACTGATGCCCGCATCCCACGACGGCGGCGTCCGCCCCGCCGCGGTACACGCCCGCGGGTGGGGCTGGCGCCACGCCGGCCGCACCAAACCCGCCGTTCACGCCCTGGACCTGGACATCCGCCCCGGCGAACGCGTCCTGCTGCTGGGCCCGTCCGGGGCCGGCAAGTCCACGCTGCTCCACGCCCTGGCCGGCGTGCTGGGGGACAGCGACGCGGGCAGCAGTTCCGCTGATGACGCCGGGACCCTTGACACCGGGGCGCCGGACCGCGACGACGCCGACGAGAGCGGCGAGCTCCTCATCGACGGCGCGCCTCCACGCGCCCAACGAGGCCGTGCCGGACTCATGCAGCAGGACCCGGAAACCCAGGTGGTCCTCTCCCGCCTCGGCGACGACGTCGCCTTCGGCGCCGAGAATCTCTCCGTTCCACGCGACGAGATCTGGCGCCGCGTGCACGAGGCACTGGACGACGTCGGACTGTCACACCTGCCGCTGAACCACCCGACGTCGGCCATGTCCGGCGGCCAGAAGCAGCGCCTGGCGCTCGCCGGCATCCTGGCGATGCGTCCGGGACTCATCCTGCTGGATGAGCCGACCGCGAACCTCGACCCTGCCGGCGTCCTGGAGGTCCGGGACGCCGTGGGCCGCTGCCTCGACAAGACGGGGGCCACCATGGTGGTGGTGGAGCACCGGGTCGCGGCCTGGAAAGATCTCGTGGACCGCATCGTGGTCCTGCAGCCAGGGTCCACCGCGAACGGCGCGGTGCTTATCGACGGGACGCCGGACGAGGTCCTCGAACAGGCCCGCGGGATGCTTACCGCCGCCGGTGTCTGGGTCCCGGGCTACGTCCCCGAAACCCGGCGCCGTTTGGCTGCCGGTATCCCCGGCATTGACAGCGGCCGGCTGCTGCTCGCCGCCGAAAAGCTCGCAGTGTCGCGGGAACGGCCCCGGCGCCGCGGATTCCGTTCCGTACCGCCCGAGCCCGTACTGCGGGACGTCACGGCACAGGTCCGGGCGGGGGAGGCGCTGACCGTCACGGGTCCCAACGGTGCCGGCAAGTCCACCTTTGCGCTGACCCTCGCCGGGCTGCTGCCGCCGGTGGACGGCAAGGTCTCCGCGACTGTTGAGCTGAGCGGCGGAGCCGGAATTGACCCGTACAAGTGGAGGGCCGAGCAGCTGATCGCCCGGATCGGCACGGTGTTCCAGGAACCCGAGCACCAGTTCGTCACCGGCCGCGTCCTGGACGAGCTGCAGTTCGGCCCGCGCCATCTGGGCCACGGCGAAGACCGCGTCGACGAGCTGCTGGAGCGCCTTCGCCTCACGCATCTCGTGGACGCCAACCCGTACACCTTGTCCGGCGGGGAGAAACGCCGGCTGTCCGTGGCCACTGTCCTGGCCGCTCACCCGCAGGTGCTGGTCCTGGACGAGCCCACCTTCGGCCAGGACGCCAACACTTGGGCGGAGCTTGCCTCATTCCTTTCCGAGCTGCTCGACGCCGGCACGGCCGTCGTGTCCGTGACGCATGACGAGGAGTTCACCCATGTGCTCGGCGGCACCGAGCTGCGGCTGGGCTCCGGCGGCCGGCCCGAGCCCAGACCCGCCGAACCAACTTCAGACGCCGAACCAACTTCAGAACAGGCGGCGACATGAGGGACGCACTGACACTCGCCGGAAACCGCGCAGTGCTGACACGCGCCAACCCGCTGGCCAAATTCGCTGCCGTCTTCCTGATCACCCTGGTCCTGGCGCTGTCCATCGACTGGATGTCCGCCTCGGTGGCGCTCGCGTGCGAGCTCCTGGTCTTTCCGCTGGCCGGGTTGACGTTTTCGCTGCTGTGGCAGCGCGGTTGGCCGCTGATCCTGGCTGCAGCTGTGGGCGGCTGGAGCACGTCCATCCTGGCGCCGGACAGCGGAAGGATACTGCTCGACGTCGGCCTCTGGTCCATGAGCGAAGGTTCCCTTCAGCTGGGGCTGGGTTTTCTGCTGCGGGGCCTGGCCATCGCCCTGCCTGCGGTGCTGCTGATGAGCTGCACTGATCCCACCGACCTGGCGGACGCTCTCGCCCAGAAGGCCCGGCTGCCGCATCGTTTTGTGCTGGGGACCCTGGCCGCGATGCGGCTGGTCGGGCTGATGGCCGAGGAATGGCAGACCATCGGCATGGCCCGGCGCGCCCGCGGCGTCGGATCCCGCGGCAACCCGTGGCAGCGGATGCGGGCCACCCTGGGACAGAGCTTCGGCCTCCTGGTCCAGGCTATCCGCCGGGCCACGCGGCTTGCCGTGACCATGGAGGCCCGGGGATTCGGCGGGGCCAGCCGGACCTGGGCGCGCGTGTCCACCTACAGTGTGCTGGACATCTGGGTGCTGCTCGGCGGCGTCCTCATTGCTGCCGGCGCCGTGGCCGCCGCACTGTGGGCGGGCACATGGAACATGGTGTGGCTGGAAGGCTCCTAACCCGCAGGCCGCACCATCCGGACCTCGGCCAGCCCTTCCCAGTCCTCGATCGTGTCCCGGGCGCCGGTGAAGACGAAGCCGTTGCGCTGGTAGAAGGCCTGGGCGCGCGGGTTCTCCTCGGCGACCCACAGCGCAGCCGGCTCATTCCCGATCGCGGCATCGAGCAGTGCCTGGCCGAGCCCGAGGCCATGGTGGGAGGCGAGGAGATAGATGCCCCAGAGCTCGGTCTGCTCCCGCACCCCGTCCTCGGGCGGAAGCGAGCCGGCAAACCCCACCAGGTTGGCGCCGTCGACCGCTACGTACTGGCGGGCCGCATGCGGGCCGGCCAGGAGGTGCCGCCACATGGCCAGCCGTCCTTCCACGCCCTGCGTGGCCATAAAGCCTGGTGAAAGCAGGTGTGCGTAGGTTTCGCGCCAGCATTCCAGGTGGAGCCGGGCCAGCGCCTCAGCGTCTTCGGATGCGGCCTGGCGGACGCTGCAGGTGTGATCCATGGGGCCGAGTCTAATGTTGCCAGCCGTGGACCTCAGATGCAGGAGTGGTCGTGGTCGAAGCCGTCGGCCACGAACTGGGTGAGGACCACGTTGCCCCCTGCGGTGAGGGGCGCCGCGGAACACAGGCTGTTGGCCTCGGCGGCGGTGTGCGCTCCGGCGAGCCAGCTTGGCAGGGAGTAGAGGCTACTGGCCGATCCCACTTCGCCCACGATCTGCCCCCACTGCCGGGCGGAGGAGTAGATTCCCACTCTGGCGCCTATGCTGTGGAAAAAGTCGGCCATGCCTTCGAGGGCCGCCCGGTTTGCGTTCCTGTCGCCTGACCAGCTGTTGCCCGTCTCCACGTCCAGCCACCAGAGGTACGTCTCAGGCTCGGGGATGGTGCGGAGGTAGGCGTCGTCGAAGGCCTTCGCGTACCCGTACACATAGGCGCACGCCGCGTCCTCCTGCCCCTGGCAAGTGCCGTAGGAGTTGGCCACGACCTCGCCGCCGTACTCGTTGTTCGTCGGCCACCAGGAGCCTCGCAGACCCGGGTTGGCCGTGTTCACGTAGAGCGCCAGGCGCGGCTGGCCGGTACCGCCGCCCGAGTCATCCGCCCAGTCAAGCTGCTGGTGGAGGCATGGGTTCGTGGTGTTCGCCAGCCCGTTGTTGACTCCGACAATCGCGAACGCGGGGTCGTCAGGCAGGTCGCTGGTGCACTGCGGCCAGGAGACGTCATTGCCCAGCAGGGCTTCGTTGCCAGGCAGGGTCGGGGCGGACCCTGACGGCTGCCGCGTGGGTTGCCGGTCCGCCGGCTGCGGGGCTTGCCGGGACGCGGGCGGCTGCGCCTGCGGGGCGTCGCCGGGAGTGGCGGAAGCCTTGGGTGATGCCCGGGTGACGGTTGTTTCGGGTGCCGGCGGCGCGCCGTCGTCGAGCCTCGGTCCCGGGATAAAACCCACGGCGGTCGCGACCATGAAGGACAGCAGCGCTGAAGCCCGGCGCCCGACGGGGCGCCTCCTGGTTAGCACAGCGGAGCTGAAAATGGACACGGCGGCCTCCCGTTCCCCTATGGCCGCAACAGGTACCGCTAGCTTGCTCCCGGGTACGCCCCGTGGTCAAGGCGGGCAGCGGGCGCTTGACTGGGCACTCAGGCGCCTCCACGGATTCTGTCACACGACTCCAGCCCGTTACTGAAAGTTTATGCGTGTAACGGGTACATCAAGGGCGTCCGGTGCGCAATATCCGCACAGGAGGCGACTAGATAACTCATACCTGATATATTTTATCCATGACTCAACAGACCGCTGAACACGTCGGCCTTCTGCTCCGCGACGCCCGCGGCCAGAAGGGGTGGACCCAAGGCCAGCTTGCCGCGGAACTTGGCACCAGCCAGAGTGCCGTGGCCCGCATGGAACAGGGCAAACAAAACCTGAGCCTGAAGATGATCCAGCGCCTGGAGGCGATCTTCGGCCGCAGCATCGTCCAACTCGGAAAACCCCAGATGACCCACCTCCGCGTGGAGGGCGGGCGGACGCTTTCGGGCTCCGTTGACGTCAACACCAGCAAGAACGCCGGCGTCGCTCTTCTTTGCGCCAGCCTCATCAACCGCGGCACCACGACGCTGCGCCGGCTGGCCCGCATCGAGGAAGTCAACCGCATCGTCGAGGTTCTGAGCAGCATCGGCGTCGAATGCACCTGGCTCAACGGCAACGACCTCCGCCTGCGCCGTCCCGCGGACCTTGACCTGGCCTCCATGGACGTCGAGGCCGCACGCCGGACCCGCAGCGTCATCATGCTGCTCGGTCCACTGCTTGATGAGACGGATGAATACCGGCTGCCCTACGCCGGCGGCTGCGATCTGGGCATCCGCACCGTGGAGCCGCACATGCAGGCACTGCGGCAGTTCGGCCTGTCCGTGGAGGCCAGCTCAGGCTTCTACTCCGTGCAGGCACCCCCAACCGACGACCTCGACCGCTCCTTCGTGCTGACCGAACGCGGCGACACCGTGACCGAAAACGCCATCATGGCGGCTGCCCACCGGCGCGGCACCACGGTCATCCGCAACGCCAGCCCCAACTACATGGTCCAGGATCTCTGCTTCTACCTGCAGCGGTTGGGCGTGGAGATCGACGGCGTCGGGACCACCACGCTGAAGATCACCGGCAAGCCGACCATCGACGTCGACATCGAGTACTTCCCCTCGGAAGACCCCATCGAGGCGATGAGCCTCATCACCGCCGGCGTCGTCACCAACTCCGAGGTGACCATCCGCCGCGTGCCCATTGAGTTCATGGAGATCGAGCTGGCCACGCTGGAGCAGATGGGCCAGCAGTTGGAGGTGTCCGGTGAGTACATGGCCCGCAACGGGCGCACACGGCTGGTGGACGTGACCACCAAGCCTTCCGAGCTGCGTGCGCCCGAGGACAAGATCCACCCGATGCCGTTCCCCGGGCTGAACATCGACAACCTGCCGTTCTTCGCGGTGATCGCCGGCAACGCCGAGGGCCAGACCATGATCCACGACTGGGTCTACGAGAACCGCGCCATCTACCTGACGGAGCTGAACAAGCTGGGCGCCCGGGTGCAGCTGCTGGACCCGCACCGGATCTATGTCAACGGCCCCACCCGGTGGCGCGCCGCGGAGGTGGGCTGCCCGCCCGCGCTGCGTCCGGCTGCCTGCCTGCTGCTGGCCATGCTGGCGGCCCGCGGAGTGTCCGAGCTGCGCAACATCTACGTCATTGAGCGCGGTTACGAGGACCTCGCCGAGCGGCTCAATACCATCGGCGCCAAAATCGAGTACTTCCAGGACTGACCCCACTTCGAGCGCGAACGGACACTTAAGCCCCCTTTGACCTGCCGGTTAAGGGCCACAAGTGTCCGTTCGCGCTTCGTCATGTCGGGGACGTTTTCGTTGGTCTGGCGCACAATGTAGGCATGCGGACTTTTGGCGTGGAGGAAGAGCTCCTGATCGTTGATCCGGACAGCGGGGAACCGCTGGCGCTCGCCGATGCCATGTTGGCGGGCCGCAAACTCGCCGCCGACGACGCCCCGGGCAAGCCCCGGCTGGTGAAGAAGGTGGCCGAAACCAAGTGCGACGACGACGAAATGGGCTTGAGCGCCGAACTCAAGCTTGAACAGATCGAGACCCAGACGCGTCCGTGCCTGGACCATAGGGAACTGCTGCGCCAGATCCGTGCCGGCAGGGCACTTGCGGACGAAGCCGCACAGGGCCACGGTGCGCGGATTGCCGCCTTGGCCACCTCACCGCTGGCCCTCTCCAGCCACACCACGCCGGATCCGCGCTACGCCAAAATGCTGGAACGGTTCGGCCTGACCGCCCAGGAACAGCTCACCTGCGGCTTCCACGTCCACACCTACATCGAATCCCCGGACGAAGGCGTGGCCGTGCTCGACAGGATCCGGGACAAGCTGGCCGTCCTGATCGCGCTCAGCGCCAACTCACCGTTCTGGAACGGCGTGGAAACCGGATTCGAGAGCTACCGGACGCAGGCGTGGAACCGCTGGCCGTCGTCGGGCCCGTCCGCCATTTACGGCAGCCTGTCCTCCTACCGCCGGGTGGTGACCCGGCTGCTGGACAGCGGCGTGGTGCTGGACGAGGGCATGATCTACTTCGACGCGCGCCTCTCCCGGAATCATCCCACCGTGGAGGTGCGGGTGGCGGACGTCTGCCTCCGTGCCGAGGATGCCGCGCTGATTGCCGTCCTGGTCCGTGCGCTCGTGGAGTCGGCGTGCCGGGAATGGCGCGAGGGTGTGGAGCCGGCGCCCGTGCCGACGGTGCTGCTCCGGATGGCCGCATGGCAGGCCAGCAACTTTGGCCTGCGCGGTGAACTGTTGGACTTCGGCAGCTTCCGGCCGGCGCCCGCCGGGGACGTGGTGCGCTCGCTGGTCGATTTCCTGGAGCCGGTCCTGGCCGAGAATGGCGAGCTGGACCTTGCCCGGCAGGGCATCGAGGACATCTTCGCGCGCGGCACCGGCGCGGCTGAGCAGCGCAACGTCCGGCAGGTGGTGATGGACAAAGCAGAGCCCGACGACGGCGGGCTGGGTGCCGTCGTCGCGCACGCCGTACGGGCCACGCTGAAGGGAACGGTGGGAGACGCGGACCCCGACGCTGACCGCGCTCCGGAACTGCTGCGCGTCCGGCAGCTCTGACCCGCGCACTCCCTCCAGCCGCGAACCGGGAGCGCGAACGGACACTTGGGGCCCTTTCCCGAGCTTTTTTAGGGCCTTATCTGTCCGTTCGCGCTGGTGGTGCGGGGATGTTTCCGATGGTCATTTTCCGGTAAACCGCCTGAAATGTCTGCTGGCTAGTGTGGAACCACAAGTACCGCCCGGGGGAAGGAACGGACCATGCGCGTAGGAATCATCAGGGCTATGACCACCACAGACCGGCGTCTGCTCAACTCTCACGGAAGGCTGCTGCGCGAGACCTTCGGGTTCGATGTCACAACGCGGTGCATTCCGGACCAGCCTTCGGGAGTTTATGACGCTGACTCGCTGCAGCGTGCCGTACCGAAGGTGGTGGAACTCGCGCTGGACATGGCGCCGGACGTCGACGCCCTGGTCATCAGCTGCGCCGCCGATCCCGGTTTGCCGGAGGCGCGCGCCCTGCTGGACATCCCCGTGATCGGCGCCGGCTCCGCAGCCGCAGCGGCAGCCCTCGCCTTCGGCGGCCGGGTGGGCGTGCTGGGCCTGAAGCACTCAGTGCCGGGTCCCATTTCCGATGCCTTGGGTGACCGCGTGCTCCTGATCGACGGCCCCGAGAGCGTGGAGACGCCCGACGCTTTCCTGCTTCCGACGGGCATCTTCGACGCGCTCGCAGCTGCCCACATGCTGGTGGACGCCGGAGCGGACGTCATCCTGGAGGCCAGCACAGGCCTGACGAGCATCGGCATGACGGACGTCCTCCGGCGCAGGCTCGGGATACCTGTCATTGACCCCGTCACGGCGGCCGGCTCCATGCTCATCTCCGCCGTGGCATCCCGCGAGCTTCAGGCGGTTTGAGCCTTCGGCCGCTTGAGCCTGTCCCGGAGTGGCTTCCAGCCACCCCGGCCAAAGGCGCCCATGACACGCGTGCACAGCGCCCAGTAGGCCACCCCGGCCGCCAGGGACGCTGCCACGGCAAGCGCCGGGCTGACCGCATCCAGCAGGGGGTAGACCAGCCAGTGCACGAGGTACGCGTAGAGGGAGGCGCTGGCCAGGAGGACCGCCAGCCGCTGCAGGCCCCTGGGCACGGGGACGGTGGGCAGCCAGGTGAGCAGCAGGATCCCCGCAACAAGTGTCAGCTCACGGTGTGTGTCCCCGAAGAAGTATCCGGGGACCGTGAGGATCGCGAGGACTGACACCGCACACCGCTGGATCCATGTCCGGGTCCGAGCAACGCACCACCCCAGGACAAACAGCCACAGGGTTGGCGACGGGTGGGGGATGCCGGGATCAACGATGTCATAACGCGAGAGCAGCGCGAGGCCAGTGAGGGCAAGCGGAAAGAGCAGCGGGAACCGCCGCTCCGCCCGGTCCGCCCAGGGGATGGCCAGCAGCGCCGTCATGCCCAGGAGGATGTAGACCAGCACCTCGATGAACCAGAAATGCCACTGCGTGGTCACGGCTTCGGGGCCGATCACGGAGTTGAGGAGCAGGACATTGGCGACGGTGTACCGGTCGGTGATCAGGTAGGCCACTCCGATGAAGGCCATGCTGGGCACCGCCACCCGTGCCAGGCTGGTGACTTGGCGCCTGAACCGCGGAAGGCGTTCCCCGCTGAGCTGGAACCGGGCGAAGTTGTAGCCGGCCACCGCCATGAGCACGTGGGCCATTCCCGGCCATTTCATCAGCCCCACGTGGGTGCCGACGATGAGCACGATGGCCACGGCCCTGAGCACGATGCTGGTTTCGAGCGGGGCAAAGAACCGACGCATCCTCCCGGCAGGCTTTTTCCCCGGGTGCTGCTCCAGGTCGCGGACCGGCGTCACGTGCCAATCCGGCGGGAGGTGCCCCAGCAGCTGCTCCAGGCGGACGGACGTGGCCACGTAGGACAGCGAGTCGCCGCCGAGCGAGACGAACGTGTCGCCGTCGCCGATGTCCGTGCGCTCCAGGGTCTCGCGGAAGATCCGGCGCACGTCGTCCGGTCCGGAGCCGGCCGGCTCCGGTTGTGGCATGGCAGTTTGTGACAGTGCAAGGACCGCCGGGTAGTCCACTTTGCCGGTGGCCAGGCGGGGGAGATGCTCGACGACGTGCAGCTCCAGGGCCGCACGGGGCAGCCCGATGCCCTGCGCGAGGACCTTGGCCAGCAGCTGCGTGTCGTGGCTGCCCTCGACCGCGACGACGAGGCCCTGGTCCGTGCCAGCGCTCGCCGCTTCAACGCCGAGGTCGGCCAGGATGCGCTCCACCTGGCCGAGGTCAACCCGGAGGCCAACGATCTTGACGAACCGGCTGCGCCGCCCCACCACTTCGTAGACGCCGGCCGGGTGCTTCCTGGCCAGATCCCCGGTGCGGAGTTCGTGGACCGTGCGGCCGGCGCCGAGATCCTCCGGTGTCTCCGCGTAGCCGAGCATGACATTGGGCCCGGTGTAGACGAGTTCGCCGTGCTCGAGGCCGGGCACGTGCTCGATGCGGAAGGCGCCGCCCGGCACCGGGATGCCAATGGCGCCGGGGTGTTCGGCGGCCAGCCCGGGCGGAAGGTAGGCCATCCGGGCGGTGGCCTCCGTCTGGCCGTACATGACGAACAGTTCCCAGCCCTTCCGGCGGCCGAGTTCGGCGTAGCCCTGTACGCGTTCGGGGGCGAGCCGGCCTCCGGCCTGGGTGACATACCGCAGGCCAGGGAGGTCCATCCCGGCAAAGCCCACGCGTTCGAGCAGTTCGAAGGTGTAGGGCACCGCGGCGAACGACGTTGCCCCGCTGGTGCGGAAAAGCTCCCAGAAGCACGGATCAACAACGGACAGGTCGGTGAGCACCAGGCCCGCACCCCGGAGCAGGTGGCTGTTGATCACGGACAGCCCGTAGCAGTAGGACATCGGCAGGGTGGTTGCGGCGCGGTCTGCCGGGCCGATCTTCAGGTACTCGGCAATCGACTCCGCATTGGCCTGCAGATTGGTGGCGGACAGGCGCACCAGCTTCGGCGAGCCCGTGGAACCGGAGGTGCTGAGCAGAAGCGCGAGGTCCGGATGGAGTTCGTGCCGGGTGCCCGCCCTGCGTTCCTCGAGCAGCGTCTGTCCGTTGGCGGAACGCAACACGACGTCGGGGTCGTACGCGGCCACCAGGGACTCGAGCGCCGCCGGCTTGTCCTCCGGAAGCAGGATCAGCGGGTGGCCGGCAACCAGGGCAGCGAGGTAGGCCACCAGGGAGTCGACGTCGTTCGCCGCAGCCAGTGCCACCAGGCGCCGCTGGGTGCCCAGCCGGAGTGCGAGGGCATCAACCCTGTCGGCCAGTTCCCGGTAGGTGAGAGTGAAATTGTCGGTGAGAATGGCGGGCCTGTCCCCGTGGCCCGCGAGATCGGCGGCGAAGGGCACCCGCGCGAAATCAAGCTGCGTGGTCACCGCAAGATGATATTAGTTAAGCCTTACCTAAGTAAAACCGTCGGGCCGCCTGTTACGCCGTGCAATGCCCAGTCCCTGTCGGCGGCTAGGCCGCCCCGGTCCACCGGGCCGGCGCTGCCGCCGGCCTGCGCAGCGGCGTTCCGGTGGCATCCGACGGTACGCGCTTGGTGCCGAATCCCTGCCTGCGGTGGTCGGCCCGTGCCGACAGGGGCGCCTGGGCAGGCACCTGCGGCACAGCACGTCCTTGCTTTGCGGCGTTGGCCGTGACCTGGGGTGCCGCCGGGGAGAGATCCGTGATGAGCCCCGTCCCGGCGCATTCGCGTACGTCGGCGATCCCGGCCGCGGCCGCGCGCTTGTCCTCGAACGGTGTGGAAATCGCCAGCACGGTGCCATCGGGGGCCTTCAGCCGGAACCGGAACTGGGACTCTGCATCAAGAAAAACTTCAAATACTCCGGCCATGGCGGTCCTTCCGGTCAGGGAGGCTGCGCGCAGCGTCTTCGCGGCAGCGGCCCCGAACGCATCGCTGCGTCTGTCCTCGGGTGGGTGGTGAACCGACAGTGGTTTGATCGGTTCATCGGTGTTATTAGAGTCTGCCCAGTGCACACGGAGCCTAACAACACTATCCGTGTAAACCCTGGGTAAACCCTGCCTGTCCACCCACTAAACCGTGCCGCAGTCCCGTTCTCAAGGACGCCCGAAACGAAGAGACGTGCAGCTCAACGCACGTTCACAGCCCGCCATTGGAAGTAAGAAACAGCCAGATCCAGCGACGTCAGATCCGTAAAAGGTCAGATCTGCTTGATCGCCTGCTCCAGGTCCGCGATGAGGTCATCCGCATCTTCCAGGCCCACGGACAGCCGCACCACTCCATCGCTCAGCCCGATCGCGGCGCGTCCTTCCGGCCCCATGGCCCGGTGCGTCGTGGTGGCGGGATGGGTGATCAGTGACTTCGCGTCGCCCAGGTTGTTGGAGATGTCGATGATCTTCAGGGCGTCCAGCAGCGCGAAGGCAGCTTCCTTGCCCGACTGTCCTGCCGTCGTCGCAAGCTCCAGCGTGAGGACGGTGCCGCCGGCCTTCATCTGCTTGGCCGCCAGTTCGAACTGCGGGTGCGACTTGAGCAGCGGGTACTTCACCCAGTTGACGGCGGGCTGGGTCTCCAGCCATTCGGCCAGGCGCAGGGCCGTGGCGGAGGAGTGGTTCACGCGGAGCGCCATGGTCTCCAGGCCTTTGGTGAGCACCCAGGCGTTGAACGCGGAGAGCGCCGGGCCGGTGTGGCGCATGAGCTGCTTGACCGGCCCGTCGATGAATTCCTTGGTGCCCAGGATGGCGCCGCCCATCACCCGGCCCTGGCCGTCGATGTGCTTGGTTCCGGAGTAGACGATCACGTCAGCGCCGAGGTCTCCGCAGCGCTGGAGCAGCGGGGTGGCGAAGACGTTGTCCGCCACCACCTTGGCGCCGGCGGCGTGGGCGAGGTCGCTGACCGCGGCGATGTCCACGATTTCCTGCATCGGGTTGGACGGGGATTCGAAGAAGACGGCCGTGGTGGGCACCGAGAGGGCCGCGCGCCACTGCTCGAGGTCCGGACCGTCCACGAATACGGTCTCCACGCCCCAGCGCGGCAGGATTTCGTTGAGGATCACGAAGCAGGAGCCGAACAGGGATCGGCTGGCGACCACCCGGTCCCCGGCCCCGAGCAGGGCGCCAAGGGCCGTGAACACAGCGGACATGCCGGACGCCGTCGCAAAGCACGCCTCCGTGCCTTCGAGCAGCCGGAGACGTTCCTGGAAGGTGGCCACGGACGGGTTGCCGTAGCGCGAGTAGACGAAGCGTTCGTCCTCGCCGGTGAAGGCGCGCTCGGCGGCAGCGGCGGACTCGTAAACAAACCCGGAGTTCAGGAAGACGGGCTCGGTGGTCTCTTGGAAATTGGTGCGGTCAAGCCCGCCGCGGACGGCCTGCGTATCGGGGCTCCAGCCGGCGGCGTCGTGGTTAAAGGTCAACTTAGTTCTTTCCCAGGTTCGTCGGCAGGCCGCGGTTCTTCCAGCCGTTCACGGTGCGCTCACCGTAGCGGTCGGGCTCGCCCTCGAAGCCTTCGAGGACGTTGTAGGCGGTGAATCCGGCCTGTGTGGCGGCGATGGCGGCGGCGATGGAGCGCTGGCCGGAGCGGCACAGGAACAGCAGCTCCACCCGGGTGTCTTCAGGCGCCTGCTGCTTCAGCTGCTCGACGAAGTCGGGGTTGGGAATGCCGCCGGGAAAGGTCCACTGGATAAACAGGGGATCATTCTCCGTGGCCTTGGTGTCCGGAATGCCGATGTGCGCCCATTCGCCCTCGGTGCGCACATCCACCAGGATGGCGCCCTCCTCGAGCTTGGCCCACGCGTCCTGCGGGGTGAGGTCTCCAGCGTAGCTCATGCGTGGCCCTCGTAGGCTTCTTCACTGAGGTCATCGTCCGAATCCAGCCGGTCCACGGCGGTGGCGACGGCGGCATCCGCGGTGGCGATGGCGGCAGGCAGGATGACGGCCTGGGCCACGATGACGCTGGTGCCGTTGAAGGTGGCGGCAGGGCTGCCGTGCAGCACGTATCCCTCGGCCAGGGCAGCCGAGATGCGCTCACAGAACGCACGGTCGTCCGGCCCCGTGATCAGGCGGTAGGACAGCTTTTCCTCAGGTTTATCCTGCTGGGACGGCAGCGTTGCAACGGCGGGTGCGTCTGACACGACGGATCTCCTTTTCTCACGCTTGCAGCTCGAAGTGGTCGATATGCCGAGTATTCACCTGAGGCACCCCGCCGTGGAAGGAGGGTTGCCGACCGGCCAGTCAGGGCTTAATGCCGGTACTCATTACTCCCCAGAAACGTAACACTGACGACGGCGGTGCGCACCGCCGTCGTCGTCATCTTCCGTAACGCATCCAGTCACCGCTGGGCACAGCAGTCGCCGCGCTGCGGTTACAAAGCCTGTGGCCGGGAGGATAATGACGGGAGATGACCCGCCGTAACGCCGGATGAAACCAGGCCGCAGTGAATGATTCGACCGCGAATACAGTGACTCCCATGCTGCACTTTGGATGGTTTGTGGGCCATGGCTTCGGGGTTCAGGGCTGGGGGACGCCCGGCTATGGAATCGGCTATGACTGGAAGAAGCCCGCCCCCTACCAGCATGCGGTCCGGGAGTTCGAGCGGGCCGGGCTGGACCTGTTCATCATCGAGGACTCGCTCACCGTCCCCGACACCTACGGCGGCAGCGCGGAGGTCTCGCTGGCGCAGGCGTCCTTTGCACCGAAGCACGATCCGCTGGCCCTGGTGCCGTACCTGCTCTCCGCCACGGAGCACCTCGGCATTGTTCCCACCATCAGCGCCTCTTTCTATCCGCCTTTCACCGCGGCCCGGCTGCTGGCCACGCTGCAGCACTTCTCCAACGGGCAGCTGGGCTGGAACGTGGTGACCTCGGGCAGCGACCTTGCCGCGCAGAACTACGGGCTGGACCAGCAGATCGAGCACGACCTCCGCTACGAGAAGGCCGAGGAGTTCGTGGACGTTGTGCGCAAGCTTTGGCGCAGCTGGGAACCGGACGCCATCCTTGAGGACACCCGGGCAGGCATCTTCGCGGACCACACCAAGGTCCGGCCGATCCACCACAACGGGGAGTTCTTCAAGGTCCGGGGACCGCTGAACACGGCACCGCTGCCGGAGGAACCCGTGCTGGTGCAGGCCGGGGCATCCCCGCGGGGCAAGGCCTTCGCCGGCGCGAACGCGGATGTTGCCATTGCCCTTGCCCGAGGTGTGGACGGCATGAAGGCGTACCGGGACTCCATCCGCGCGGAGGCCGCCGGGGCCGGCCGGAACCCCGACGACGTCAAGGTGCTGTTCGTCCTGAAACCCACGGTGACCGGTTCCCGGGCCGAAGCCGAGGAGCTGCGGGCTGCCCGCCGGGAGCTCACGCAGCGGGAGATCGACAGCCAGCTCAACTCCATCTCCTACCTGTCCGTCATCGACTTCAAGCAGTTCGACCTTGACGCGCCCCTCCCCGAGCTCAGCACCAACAGCAACCAGGGCACGCTGGAGCACTTCTCCAAGGCCGCGCCGCCAGGTTCCACCCTGCGGCAGATCCTGCAGGCCCGCAGCGGCGGCGCCGGCGACAGCATCATCGGCACCGCCGATGAAATCGCCGACTACCTCGAGGAAACCGGGGCGGCAGTGGGCGGCGACGGGTTCCTCTTCTCCGGCTTCGTGGATCCGGCCACGATCCACGGCGTGCTGGACAGACTGGCGCCGGCGCTTCGGAGGCGGGGACTGCTGCGGACGAGCTACGGCGACGGCGGCCTCCGCCGGAACCTGCTGGACTTTTAGCGTCATGGCAGGGGCCAGGGGGCACGACGGACTGATGCCGGGGGTCCGGCGCGGCACGTTCCTGATCGGCACCGCCCACATCCGTGCCGACGACGTGGCGGCGGTGGCCGCCGATCCCGCAGTGGAAGTGGTCCTCAGCGCCGAGGCCCTCGAGCTCGTGGGCCTCTCCCGCGAGGTGGTGCAGGCGGCCATCGATTCCGGGCACCGCGTCTACGGCCTGAACACCCTGCTCGGCTCCGGCCGCGACACTGCCGTGGAGCAGGAATCCATCCTCGACTTCCAGCTCCAGGTGGTGCGCTACCACCACAGCGGCGTCGGCGCGCTGCTGGACCGGAATGAAGTCCGCGCCCTCATCCTGGCAAGGCTCATCGGGTTCACCCGTGGAGGCTCGGGGGTGCGTCCGGAGACTGCCCGCTTCTATGCCGAGCTGCTCAACAGGGGTGTGGTGCCGGCCGTACCGCGCGACGGGTCTGTCGGTTCGTCGGACCTCACCCAGCTGGCGGCGGTTGCCGCCGTCGCCATCGGTGAGGGACAGGCGCTTGCCCCTGACGGCGGCCTGCAGGACGGCGCGGAAGCGCTCACCGCCGCGGGGCTGGAACCGGTGGTCCTTGCGCCGGGCGAGGCCCTGGCGCTGGTCAGCGCCAACTCCTATTCGATCGGCGCCGGTGTGCTGGAGCTCCGCCGCATCCGGTGGCTCGCCGATCTGGCGGACACTGCGCTGGCGCTGTCGCTTGAGGCCACTGCCAGGTACGACGGCGGCGGGAACCTCAGCCCGTTCTCGCCAGCCGTGCAGTCGGCCAAGGCAGTGGACGGCCAGCGCGTCTCGGCGGCCAACGTCCGGCGCCTGGTGCGCGGCGGCTGGCTGGAGGACCCGCGGCGGCAGGTGTCGGTCCAGGACGCCCTGTCCTTCCGCGCCGCGCCGCAGACGCACGGTGCGTTCCGGGCCCAGGTCACGGCCCTGGCGGGGGCGCTCGAAGTGGAGCTCAACGGCAGGGGAGACAACCCCCTCACGGACATAGCGTCGGGCCGGATGGTGTCCGGCGGAAACTTCCAGCCCATGCAGCTGGCCCTGGCGTTCGAGGCGCTGCGGCTTGGACTCGCCCATGTCGGAATCAGCAGCGAGCGGCGGATCGCCAAGCTTTATCCGCCGCAGCGCCTCATCCGGCAGCTCAACCTCGAGGCGGCCCGGGCCGGCACGCCGCTCGCGTCCGAAGACCTGCCGGGACTGCTCTGGTACTCCGCCGCGGGCCTGCTGGCCGAGCTGAAGTTCCTGGCGTCGCCTGCCACCCTCGGTGCCCCCACCCTGTCCGCGGACGTGGAGGACCACTCCACGCTGGCCCCGCTGGCCCTCCAGCAGCTGGAGCGCTCGGTGGAGGCCGCGGCCAAGCTCCTCACCATTGAGGCGTTGACGGCCTCCTACCTGTTGGCGGAGGCGCAGGGCACGGATCTGCGGGAGGCGGAGATCCGGCAGCTCGGAGCCGGCACCGGCGCCGTAGTGGCGCGGCTGTCGGAGCTGCTGGCCGGGCAGCTGCCGGCGGCCGTGCTGGTTGACAGTGCGCGTGCTGCCCTGGGGAACCTGCTGGCAGCACTGCCCGAATTACGAGTACCGGATGAGGGCGGGCCGAATGACCGCAGTCCGGGTGATGGGGGAGGAGACTCATGACCACCGTGACAGGAAGCGGCGGCCAGCCAAGGCATGTGGCGCCCATACTGGATCCGGCCGTGGACGCCGGTGCGGTGCTGGCGCGGGTGGGGAACACTCCGCTGGTGCCACTGGACGTGCTGAGCCGCGGGCTGGGGAGCACTGTCTTCGTCAAACTCGAATCGGAGAACCCCGGCGGTTCCATCAAGGACAGGACCGCGTTGAGCATGGTCCGGGCGGCAGAGCGCAGCGGCGAGCTGCAGCCCGGCGGGACCATCGTGGAAAGCACCTCCGGGAACACCGGAATCGGGCTCGCACTGATCGGGGCGCTGACCGGCCATCCGGTGGTGGTGGTCACGGGTGACTCCATTTCATCGGAGAAGCTGGAGGCCCTCAACCGCTACGGGGCGCGGGTGGTGTTCACGGACTGGAGCGCGCCGTCGGATTCACCGGAGAACGCGCGGGCGGTCGCGGCCCGGATCACGGCCGAAATTCCCGGCGCTTGGCGTCCGCTGCAGTTCGACAACCCGGCCAACCCCCAGGCGCACTATGACGGGACCGCGCCGGAGATCTGGGAGCAGACGGCGGGCCGGGTGACGCACTTCGTCGCGGGAGTGGGCACCGGCGGCACCATCAGCGGGAACGGGCGGTACCTCAAGGAGAAGTCCGGCGGGCATGTGGAGGTGATCGGCGCGGACCCGTACGGCTCCGTTTACAGCGGCGGGCATCCGGGCCAGATCCTGGTGGACGGCGTGGGTAACTCCTGGCCCAAACCCGACTGGCCGAAAGTCTTCGACCGCGGCCTGCTGGACCGGTTCCTGCGGATTCCGAACGACGAGGTGTACACCACGCTGCACCGGCTGGTCAACGACGAGGGCCTGTCCCTCGGGCCGTCCTCGGGCCTGACGGTGGCGGCAGCGCTCCGGGTGGCCAGGGCGGCGCCGCACGGGTCGGTGGTGGTGGCGATCGCCCCGGACACGGGCAGCAACTACCAGAGCAAGGCCTTCAATCCTGTGTGGCTGGCGGACAACCACATCCGCCTGGCCGCAGATCTCGCGGAGGACTAGCGCCGTCGGGAACCCGTCAGGAGGCCGGGCCGCTGGTGGCCGTCTCAGTTTCGGAACGGATCCAGCCATTCCAGTCCAGCGGGTGAACGGAGGGCCTGCCCAGCAGGTAGCCCTGCGCAGCGGCCATGCCAAGTTCGGTCACGGCCTCGAGTTCCTCCGGCGTCTCCACGCCCTGGGCACCGATCGCGGCATCAATGTACCGGGCGAGTTCGGCCATGGCCGCGGCCCTCAGGCGCTGGCCCGGGGAGTCCTCGATGCCTGCGATGAAACTCCGGTCCAGTTTGATGACGTCCGGGTGAAGTTCAAGGACCTGATCCATGGACGTGAAGCCGACCTCGGCGCCGTTCACGGCGATCCGCAGTCCGCGGCGCCGCAGCGGGGCGATAGCGGCCGTCAGCGTCGGGTACAGCTCGAGGGGGACCGCGCCATTGAGGTCGATGACAATCCGGTCCATGGCCAGCTGGGAATGTTCCAGCAGCCCCGGGATCCTTGGGTCCGCACACGTGGCCGGTGTCAGGTTCAGGGCGATGAACATGTGATCGGGCACGGCCTGCGCCGCAGAAAGGGCCCGGTGCAGTGCCGCGAGTTCAAGGTCGGTGCCCAGCCCGACGGACTCTGCCTCATTGAACCAGTGGTCCGCGCTGGCACCGTCGTCGCTGACGAAACGGGTCAGGGCCTCGACCCCGATCACATGGCCTTCCGGAAGCTGGCGGATCGGCTGGAACGCGGTCATCAGCATCTTGTCGGCAAGGATGGCTTCAATCCGGTTCCTGCTGCGCCGGGTGAAGGGCACAGGCTCAGGCGCAGCCACGCCCTGGGATTGCTCGCTCACCGGGACGGCGCCGTTTTCGGCGTTAGCCAGCTCGGTGGTGGCGGTGAGGTGCTCGAGCAGCACGTGTTCGGGATTATCCGGATGGGCCTCGACCAGGGCGCGCAGCTGGGCGCGGGTCCACGCACTGGCCGGATCTGATTCGGCGAGCAGTTCAGTGATGATCTGGTGGGCTTGCCAGCGCACAGTCATTTCCCTTATGTCCGCCGGCAGCACTGCCTTGGCCCCCAGGCCCGTGGGCAGTGAATCCGTCAATGCGGGAAGGGAGTTCTCGTCCCAAGACATCGGCTATTCCTTTATACGTACTCATTCCGGCTGAGCCCGGAACCAGACCGCGTGTCAGTACCCCTGCGGGTACGGGCAGTTGGCCGTGGAAGAAGACTACAACGCGGGGCACCGTCTTGTCCTGCATTTTTTCGAACGGTGCCTTTTCGTTACTACTCGATGCCGGCAAACAGTTCGTTCAGCTCGGCGGTCAGCTGCTTGCGGAGCGCCGGCGTGCCGATTTCGCGCCCGTCAATGTGATTGACCGGGGCCAGGAGGCGGATGCTGGAAATCAGCCAGACGGCATCGGCGTCCGCCAGGTCCTGGGGTTTCAGCGGGCCGTAGCCCAGTTCCCAGCCGGCGGCCTTCGCGGCGGCGAAGAGGGCGCCCTGTGAGGTTCCCGGGAGAATGCCGCTGTCCAGCTGTGGCGTGACGAGGCGCTTGACTGTTGTTCCGCCGTCATTCTTCTCCACGTTCGCCAGCAGCACGGTGGACGTGGGGCCCTCCAGCACGAGTCCGTCCGAGGACGTGAAGATGACATCATCCGCCCCCTGTTTGTGGGCATGGCGCAGCGCGGCCATGTTCACCGCATAGGAGAGGGTCTTGGCGCCGAGCAGCAGCCAGGGGGCCCGCTCGGCTGCATCGCTGTCGTAGCCGCGGTCAAGGAGGATGACGTCGATGCCGGTCTCGCGCTGGCGCCGGCCGGCGGCTGCCACCGGGGACACCTGCACCCAGCAGGTGGGGGCGGAGGCGCCCTCGACGCCGCGGGTGACGATGAGCTTGACCACGGCCTCGTCCAGCTCCGGGGAGGAGGCGGGGTTGTCGGAGCGGAACGCCGCGACGCCCGTCCCGACCGCACGGCGCCAGTCGTCCGGCCCCGGAATCTCAAGGTCGAGGGCTTGGGCCGAGCGGGCCAGCCGGTCCAGGTGCGCCTGGATCTTCCGCGTGTGGCCGGCGACGGCGAGCATGGACTCGAACACCCCGTCACCGCGGGTGGCGCCCAGGTCAGTGGCCATCAGCTGCGGCTTTTCGGGGTCGGCAAGCCGGCCGTATTCATAGTCCGGATCCAGGAACACCAGCACTGTGTGGGAGGTACGAGACGTCATGCCTCAAGCTTAGTGCGGCCGGTGCCCTATAGGCTGGCTTCACCGCTCCATACGGAATGGCTGCGAGGGTAAGAAATAACGGGGGTTTCAACTGTGTTGTGGCCATTTCCGCTAGCGGAAACACTGCCGGCCTGGGTGATCCTGCTGCTCAGCGGAGTGGATCTGGTCATCAGGGTGCTGGCCGTGGGCATCATCCCGGGCAACCGGCGGCCCACCACGGCCATGGCCTGGCTGCTGGGCATCTTCTTCGTGCCGGCCCTTGGACTGATCCTCTTCCTGCTCTTCGGCAACTTCAGGCTGTCGCGCCGCCGCACCGAGCAGCAGCAGCTGGTCAACGAGCGGGTCCGTGCCGGCAGTTCGGCGCTTTCCGACGTCGCCAGTGAGTATTCCGGCCCCGAATGGGTCCTGTCCGCGGCCGAACTCAACCGCCGGCTCGGGTCGATTCCACTCGTGGACGGCAACCATGTGGAGCTGATTCCCGGCTACCCGGACTCCATCCGCGCCATGGCCGAGGCCGTGCGGAAGGCCGAGCGCTTCGTCAACGCCGAGTTCTACATCATGAGCACGGACCACGTCACGGACGACCTCCTCACGGCCCTCGAGGAGGCGGCGGACCGCGGCGTCCAGGTCCGCGTGCTGTTTGACCACATCGGAACCCTGCGCGTGAAGGGGTACAACAAGCTCCTGAAACGGCTCAGGGCCAGCCGCATCCAGTGGCGGCGGATGCTGCCGCTGCTGCCCATCCACGGCCAGTGGCGCCGGCCGGATCTGCGCAACCACCGCAAGATCATGGTGATCGACGGCGAAGTCGCGTTCACGGGATCGCAGAACCTGATCGAGCCCTCCTACAACAACCCCAAGCACCGCAAGGCCGGCCGCGAATGGATCGAGCTGATGGCCTGCCTCCGGGGTCCGATCGTTCCCACCCTCAATGTCGTGTTTGCCACCGACTGGCTCAGCGAGACGGACGAGTCACTCGAGGACCAGCTGCAGCTGGCTGCCGAGCCGTCGCCGGGCGACGTCACGGCCCAGGTGGTGCCGAGCGGCCCCGGCTTCACCACGGAGAACAACCTCCGGCTCTTCAACACGCTGATCTACTCGGCGCAGCATCGGATTTCGGTGTGCAGCCCCTACTTCGTGCCGGACGATTCCCTGCTTTACGCCATCACCACTGCGGCGCAGCGCGGCGTGGACGTGGAACTGTTCGTCTCCGAGAAGGGCGACCAGTTCCTGGTCCACCATGCACAGCAGTCCTACTACGAGGCCCTGCTGCGGGCCGGTGTCCGGATCTACCTCTACAAGGCCCCGTTCGTGCTCCATGCCAAGCACTTCACCATCGACGACGAAGTGGCCGTCCTGGGCTCCAGCAACATGGACATGCGCTCCTTCTCCCTGAACCTGGAGGTTTCGGTGATGCTGCTGGGCGCGGACATCGTCAACAGCATGCGTGCGGTGGAGGACACCTACCGGGACATCTCCCATGAGCTGAAGCTCGAGGACTGGATGGGCCGGCCGCTCGCGGCAAGATATGTCGACAACGTAGCCCGCCTCACGGCCACGGTCCAATAGCCCCTCACTCAATCGGGGAAGCTGGACCCCAGGGTGGACAGCACGCCGTAGGCCTTGGTGCGGATCTCCTCGTACTCGTCCTGGGGCACGGAATCGGCCGTGATGGCGCCGCCGACGCCGAGGCTGAGCCTTACCTTTTCGCCCGCGGCGTCCTCCTGCACCACCAGAGTACGGATGGCCACCGCCAGGTCCGTGGCCCCGTTCAGCGAGAAGTACCCGATCGCCCCGGAATAGACACCGCGCGGACCCTCCTCCAGCCGGTCCAGAATGGCCATGGTGCTGATCTTCGGCGCCCCGGTCATTGAGCCGGCCGGGAAGCAGGCAGCCACGGCCTCGGCCCGCGGCGACCCGGGCAGGAGAACGGCGTCGATGGTGCTCACCAGCTGGTGCACCGTGGCATAGCTTTCGATCTCGCACAGCCGGCTGACGGTCACCGATCCCGGCTCGGCGAAGTGGCTGAGGTCGTTCCGGAGCAGGTCCACGATCATGATGTTTTCCGCCCGGTCCTTCAAGGACGTGGCCAGGTCGTGGCGGAGGGCGGCGTCGGTGTCCGGGTCAGCAGCCCGGCGGCGGGTTCCCTTGATCGGCTCGGCGCGCATGCCGCCGTCAGACGCTATCCGCAGAAATCGCTCCGGCGACGTGCTGGCCACCGATAGACCGCCAAACCGCAGGTAGCTCGCAAACGGCGCCGGGTTCCGCCGCCGCAGGGCAAGGTACGCCGCCCACGGGTCGAGCGCCGGCACCTCCGCCGCGAGGGTGGTGGTGAGGCAGACCTCGTAGGAATTCCCCTCGGCGATCTGGTGCTGCGCTTCGGCGATCTTGCGCTTGTAGCTCGCCTCGCTGTCCCGGCCGGCAAACGCCGGCGCCGCGGCATTTGCCGCCGGAAGTTCGACGCCGTCGCCGGCAACAGGCGCGGCGGTCACCGCATCGCGGGCGCGGGCGAGCCAGTCCGCGGCGTCCGGCGCGTCCAGGGCAAGCAACCACACCGTGTTGTCCGCGTGGTCCAGGACAGCGGCCCGGCCGGCAAAGATCAGGCCCGCATCAGGCGTGTCCGAGAGGATGTCCTGCCCGCCGGTTTCACGCTTCAGCTCATAGCCGAGGTAGCCCAGCCAGCCCAGCGCGAAGTCGCACGGGTAGTCCTCCGGTCCGCGCACCGCCTTCCGTCCCCACACCGTCTCCAGCCACCGGAAGAACGGGCCGGACACGTTGGCTGTGGCGCATCCGGCGGTGATCCGGGTGACCCCGGAACTGTGCACGACAGACTGGCCGAAGGTGCCGCCGTCGTCCGCCAAAATACTGAACCGGCTGCGCTCCGCCGCGGGGGTTCCCTTGCCAGGACCGGCCGTACCGGCCGAACGCAGGGAGGAGTCCAGCCAGACCGCGTTCTGGGACGTCCCGCACAGCGCCTGAAAAAGTGCGGCGGGATCAGGGCTGGCGTCGATTCGTTCCGACAGCAGGCGCAGGCCGCGCCGTGAGGAGAGCTCGGGAACCAGGGCGGTGGTGAGTGCGGGGAGGTAGGTGAGGGCCTGCAGGGCGTCTGCCGGGGCGGCGCCGTCCGCGCGGTTGAGGATCCGGACGTGGGCATGCTGCGGGATGTCGTCCACGGCCAGGAGTTCCGCCTCCTGCCCGGCCCACTGGTCCCAGAACGGCTCGTACGTCTCGCCGTCGCGGGCCAGCGCGCGGGTGCGGCGTTCGCCGTCGGGGGCGTCCGCCCAGATGACGGCGTCCAGAAGCGGCCTTGCCGCGGCTGCGGCTGCCCCAACGCCCTCCACGATCACGATCTCGGCGGGCAGCGTTACCCGCGGGTCGCCGTCGTTATGGGTTTTCCAGTCCCAGCTGACCCACGTGGCCGCTTCGCCGCGGCTCAGGGGCGCCAGCACCGTGGTGACGTAGCGTTCGATGCCGGCGGACAGTCCATCCCAGCCGGGATAGATGTCCTCCAGGTGGAACAGAGAGACCTTGTGGTGGTTCCGCAGCGTGGCCGCGAGCTCGATGGCCAATGTGGTTTTACCTGCGCCGGACCGCCCGTCAATGGCGATGATCACAGGTGCGGGGGTCATGAAATAGAGCGTACCTGCTGGCTGTCATTAAGCTGGAGCGGGGCGGCATCCGCCGAGGCCGCGGCGATGGCGGAACGGACATACTCTACGATTCCCGGCACCGACCCCTGGATCTGGTCCCACACCGCCGCAAAGTCGCTGTGGTCCCCGTACCAGGGGTCTTCGATGCCCTGATCCAGGGGATCCTTCGTTGCCACTAGGGGGTCGAAGCTGCGCAGCATGCGTATTCTCTCGAGGGATTCGTCGTCCGGGGCCGACGCCCGCAGCCAGCCGTAGTGGTCCACGTCGAGGGCCAGGATCAGGTGGCGTTCCGTGAACCACTCCTTCCGCCATTCCCGGGCAATGTGCCGGTCGGAGAGGAGGTTGTGGGCAGTTAGTTTCCGCGCGGCCCGGGGGTCGATGGGGCGTCCTGCCTCATAGGCGGTGGTTCCCGCGGAGTCCACGACGACGGCGCCGGCGAGCCCCGCCGCTGCAAAGGCCTCCGCTAGCATCAGCTCCGCCATCGGGGACCGGCAGATGTTGCCGGTGCAGACCGCGATGATCCGGTATGGTCTCGTCATTGAGGTCATACGGCTAAGCATGGAGCACGCTAACACCGCTTGGCTAGTAAGTATTCTTATTGTTCAAAACATTTCGCGGTGCCGAAGTTGGGTCTCGCGGCAGAGCGCGGAGTGACCCTGCAGCGGACGCCGGGGTCGGCTCCGAACTGGCACGGGCTGGCAGCGGGAGCCTGCTAATGAATGAACGCCAGCAGCACGCCCACCGCGACGAACAGGACACCGAAAATCCTGTTGAGCGCGGTTTGGCCGCGGGCATTGTGGGTGAAGCGCTGGAACGATTTTGCCGCCGCCGCGAAAAAGAGCCACATGACGAGGATGTCGATGAGAACCACGGTCGCCGCAAGGACGGCGTACTGGGGAAGGAGCGGGCTGGCGGGCCGGATGAACTGCGGCATGAAGGCCAGGAAGAACACGATGGCCTTGGGGTTGAGCAGGTTGACCCACAGGCCCCTGCGGAACATGGACCAGGCAGGCTCGTTCCGGAGCGCGGCGACCTTCTCCTGGTCCAGGTCCGGTTTGCGCAGGAACTGCCTGATGCCGAGGTACACCAAATAGGCGGCGCCGGCATAGCGGATGGCGTTGAAGGCGACCGGGGAGCCCGCAACCAGGACGCCGACGCCGAGGGCCACAACAATGACGTGCAGAATCAGGGCGGCCTGTTGCCCCAGGATGCCCCAGATGGAGCGCTTGAACCCGGCGGTCAGCGAGTTGCTCATGGTGTTGATGGCGCCTGCGCCCGGAGTGAAGCTGATGAGGACGCCGGCGCCCGCGAGGGCCAGCCAAAGAGAGAATTGCACCCAGCAAGTTTAGTGGTTTTGCGGGACGAGCTGTTCCGCGGGGCGTTTTAGCCGGCACTCAGGCCCGGGCGATGACCTCGCCGTTGGGAATGAGGAACCAGCCGTCGTCTGTGGAGCCCCAGCGGTGCCAGCCGGCCGAGATGCGCGTGAGGTCGGCCTCCTGTGCGAAGCCGTACTCAAGGGCCTGCTCCGCAAAGGCCGAATGCAGCACTCGCTCGCCCCACACCCTGGCCTGCCAGCGGCGCTGCTGCCCCGTGGCGTAGAGCCAGTTGCTGCTGGTCGGCGCCACATCCGTGAAGCCGGCGGCCTGGGCCCACGAGACGAGCCGGCGGCCGGCGTCGGGCTCGGCGCCGTTCCGGCGGGCGATCCGCTGGTAGAGCTCCATCCACTCATCGAGCTCGGGAATGGCGGGATACCAGCTCATGCCGTGGAAATCGGCGTCGCGGACGGCAACGATGCCGCCGGGCCTGGCGACCCGCCGCATTTCCCGCAGCGCCTCCACCGGATCGGTCAGGTGCTGCAGGACCTGGTGGGCGTGGACCACATCGAAGGTGTCGTCTTCGAAATCAAGGTCGTAGATGTTGCCCGCCACGAACTCCACGTTCTCCACACCGCGGTCGGCCGCCAGCTCGCGGGCGTGGGTGATCACGTCGGGGGAGCGGTCCAGCCCGGTCACGTTCCCGGGGGCCACCAGAAGCGCGAAGTCACAGGTGATGCTGCCCGGCCCGCACCCGACGTCGAGCACCGATACGCCGGGGGTGAGGTGCGGGATAACGAACGCGGCCGAATTCTCCGCCGTCCGCGAGGCATGGGCTCGGACCACGGACTCGTGGTGGCCGTGACTATAGACATCTTCCGGCTGCTGCGCGCTCATAGGGAAACGCTACTCCTTCTCCGCACTTCGGACAGGTAGCAGGAGGGGCCGTTATGGCGCGCCGGAGGCTTCCTGGCTGGCCCGGACCGTTGCCGCAATCATCGCGTCCAAGAACCGGGCGGCCGTCTCGAGTTCCTGCGCGGTGAACCCGGCCATGGCACTGTCCATGTGGCGGGCCGTCATTCTGCTCATCCTCATGGTGCTGCTGCGCTCCGTCCTCGCACCCGTCCTGCTTGTCGCCTCGGCGGTTCTTTCCTATGCGGCCGCCATTGGCGTTTCCGCCCTCGTATTCAACAACATCCTGGGTTTTCCCGGAGCCGACGCCACCGTGCCCCTGTTCGGCTTCGTGTTCCTGGTGGCATTGGGTGTGGATTACAACATCTTCCTGATGGGCAGGGTCCGCGAGGAGTCGCTGAAGCACGGGACCCGGCCGGGGATTCTGCGCGGACTGGGCGTGACCGGCGGGGTGATCACATCCGCCGGGGTGGTCCTGGCCACCACGTTTGCCGCCCTGGGCGTCATCCCCATCATGTTCCTGGTGCAGTTGGCGTTCATCGTGGCGTTCGGGGTGCTGCTGGACACCGTTCTGGTGCGCTTCCTCCTGGTTCCCGCCCTGGCCTACGACCTGGGCCGGCGCATCTGGTGGCCGGGTAAACTCAGCCGGCTCGAGGCGCAGGAAGCCAGCAAGCTGGAAGGCCCTGCGGAAGTCTTCATCCGCTAGGCTCCGGCGCTAAGTCCCGGCCGGCGTCCCCGCCGGGGCCCGTCCCGTGGCCGGACCCGCAGCAAGCTCTGAGCGCCACCACTCCACTGTCTCCTTGGCTGCCACATGCAGGGGAGTCGGATGAAGGCCCAGTTGCTCCTCACTGGCCCGCGAATCCATTACGAACGGCCGCTGGAACTGGTAGAGCATCTCGCTGAGTTCCCGCATGTCGGCCGAGAAGAGCCCCAAGGTGCGCAGGACCCAGCCCGGCACCGTCTGGACCGTCGCAGGCGGCACGCCGGCAGCAGTGGCGAAGGCTTGAGCGATCTGGCGCTGTGTGAGCGGCGGGTTGGTGGGCGCCTGCAGAACCCGGTTCCACAGCTCAGGCTTCCCCGCGGCCCCGATCATTGCCGCGGCCAGATCGGGAACGTAGGTAAAGGAATGCGGCTGGTCCGTGCTTCCCACCACCTGCAGCCGGCGCCGGGCGAGGATGGCTGGCACCATGCGCTCGCCTGCGTGGGCCATCCGGACGCGGGGGCCGAAGAAATCGCCCGCCACCACGGACACGGTGTCAGTGGCGCTCGCCTTCCGCGCCCGCAGCAGCGCCGCGCGGACGCCGCGCTTGCCGCCTCCCGCCGCCCGCGGGCTGTCTTCGGTCATCACCCGCTCCGGATTGCTGTAGGAGTAAAGGCTTTCGGGAAAAACGACGGCGGCGCCCGCCTCGCCTGCCGCTGCCATGACCGCCTGCTCGGCGGCCGGAAGCTCCCGTTCCCAGGCAGCGGTGCTGTAGGACGAACCGTGGATGCAGTGAAAGACCGCCGCTGCGCCCTTGAAGGCGTCAGCCAGCAGGCCGGGGTTGGAGACATCCGCCTTCAGCTTCTCGATGCGTGGGTGGTCGGGCCCGCCGCCGGAACGGGTGAGAACCCGGACCCGCTCGCCCCGCGCCGCCAGTTGCTGCGCCACCGTCCAGCCCACAGGGCCGGCGCCGGCGACGACATACAGACCGGACATTGAAGTTCTCCTTCGTTCGGATGGTCCCGGATGGCCCCGGCTTGATGAGAGCACTGCTCTCGAAACAAGGATCCTGCTGCCGTCCAGCAAAGTCAAGAGCACCGCTCTCAATTGTTGACACTGCTCTGATTCATGCCATGCTGGGCTGATGCCAGCCACCTCTCAGACTGCCAGCGGGGAAATCCGTACGCCGCGTGAACGGGCCCGGGCGCAGACCATCGCCGACATCATCCGGCTGGGCCGGCAGCATCTGGCGGAACATGGGGCCGCCGCCCTGTCGCTCCGCGCCGTCGCCCGTGACCTGGGTGTGGTCTCTTCCGCCGTCTACCGATACGTCGGGAGCCGCGACGAACTGCTGACCCTGCTGCTTGTAGATGCCTACAACGACCTGGGGGATGCGGTGGATGCCGCGGTCGAGTCCGTCCCCGCGGAAGAGTCCAGGGGCCGGTTCGCTGCGCTGGCCCGCGCTGTCCGGGGGTGGGCCCTCCGGGAGCCGGCGCGCTACGGCTTCCTGTTCGGCAGCCCGGTGCCGGGCTACCAGGCTCCGGCGGAGCGGACCACTGCGCCCGGCACGCGGGTGGTCAACAGTTTGGTGCAGATTCTGGACGGCGCTTACCGGGCCGGACGCCTGGCCGAGCGCGGGCCTTCCGGGGTGCCGGCACCCGTGGCTGCCGATCTCGAGGCAGTCCGGCGTGAGCTGGGCGTGGAGGTGCCGGGCGCCCTGCTGGCCCGCGGCACCCTCGTCTGGACCTCACTCTTTGGAGCCGTCAGTTTTGAAGTGTTCGGGCAGTATGGCGCCGGCACCTTTTCCGCGCCGGATGAACTGTTCGAGCACCACATTGCCGTACTGGCGGATCTCGCCGGGCTGTAGCCCAGCCGGAGTGGCCCCGGCCGGGTAGCTCGGGCTGGGCCCAGCCGGAGTGGCCCCGGCCGGTAGCCCATGCCGGACCCTGTTGCCGCCCCCGCCAGATGAGTAGACTGCCACTGCGCCCGAACCAGGCGCGCCCAGTCCTTTCGAAGGAGTGATCAACCGATGACCGAAAACAGTGGGTCCGGCGACGCCGGCAAGACGCACAACAGCTCCAGGAATCCGGCACTCGAGGGGGACAGCGGCCAGTACGTGGAGGGTGATTACGGCGACGCCGGCGTGGCAGGTCAGGAGCCGGGCGCAGAGCCCAAGGGCGAATACCCGGCAGGGGACTACGGCGACGCGGGAACTGTTGAGCCGTCCGCCGAGGTGGAAGAAGGCGAATATCCGGAAGGCGACTATGGCCGGGCCGGAACCGTCGGCCAGGAGCTGCCCGGGGATGAGGAAGGCGAATACCCCGAGGGTGACTACGGCGCCGCCGGCACGGCCCCCGAAGGCGGCGCCGCTGAAGATCTGAAGGACGAACTTATCGACGGCCAGGTCAATGCACCGCGGAATGACGACGGCGGCACCTCCTCGGGAGGCTAGGCGCCGGTTCACGCTGGGCGAAATCCGGAAGCCGTTTATCGAGGAACCCCCGGTTTTACGCGGATATTCCGTGCGGCAACCGGGGGTTCTTCTCTGCTGTGGACCCGCCCGGAGGCAAAGTTGAGCGTACTCGACTCAAGTTTGGATTGACTTAAATTCCGTGCTGAGTAAAGTTGAGTGCAGATCGCTCAAGGAAGTGGGCGAGCCCAAGTTTCCACGGAAAGAAGGAAGCAACACATGTCACGTGCAGTAGGTATCGACCTCGGAACCACCAACTCCGTCGTCTCCGTTCTCGAAGGTGGCGAGCCCACCGTTATTGCCAACGCCGAGGGTGGCCGCACCACGCCGTCGGTCGTTGCGTTCTCCAAGTCCGGCGAAGTCCTGGTCGGTGAAATCGCCAAGCGCCAGGCCGTCAACAACATCGACCGCACCATCGCCTCCGTCAAGCGCCACATGGGCACCGACTGGTCCGTGGCCATCGACGACAAGAAGTACACGGCCCAGGAAATCTCCGCCCGTGTCCTCATGAAGCTGAAGAACGACGCCGAGTCCTACCTTGGCGAAAAGGTCACCGACGCTGTGATCACCGTTCCCGCCTACTTCAACGACGCCGAGCGCCAGGCAACGAAGGAGGCCGGCGAGATCGCCGGCCTGAACGTCCTGCGCATCGTCAACGAGCCCACCGCGGCCGCCCTGGCCTACGGCCTGGACAAGGGCAAGGAAGACGAGCTCATCCTGGTCTTCGACCTCGGTGGCGGCACGTTCGACGTCTCCCTGCTGGAAGTCGGCAAGGACGAGGACGACTTCTCCACCATCCAGGTGCGCGCCACCGCCGGTGACAACCGCCTCGGCGGTGACGACTGGGACAACCGCGTCGTCGAGTACCTGCTGAACCAGCTCAAGGTCAAGGGCATCGACCTGTCCAAGGACAAGATCGCCCTCCAGCGCCTCCGCGAAGCTGCCGAGCAGGCCAAGAAGGAACTCTCCTCCTCCACCAGCACCAACGTCTCGCTCCAGTACCTCTCCGTCACCCCGGACGGCCCGGTCCACCTGGACGAGCAGCTGACCCGTGCCAAGTTCCAGGACCTGACCAAGGACCTGCTCGAGCGCACCAAGAAGCCGTTCCACGACGTCATCAAGGAAGCCGGCATCAAGCTTTCCGACATCGACCACATCGTGCTCGTCGGCGGCTCCACCCGTATGCCCGCCGTCTCCGACCTCGTGAAGGAACTGGCCGGCGGCAAGGAGCCCAACAAGGGCGTCAACCCTGACGAGGTTGTGGCCGTTGGCGCAGCCCTGCAGGCCGGCGTGCTGAAGGGTGAGCGCAAGGACGTTCTCCTGATCGACGTCACGCCGCTGTCCCTGGGCATCGAAACCAAGGGCGGTGTCATGACGCACCTGATCGAGCGCAACACGGCCATCCCCACCAAGCGGTCCGAAACCTTCACCACAGCTGACGACAACCAGCCGTCCGTGGCCATCCAGGTCTTCCAGGGCGAGCGTGAATTCACCCGCGACAACAAGCCGCTGGGCACGTTTGAGCTGACCGGCATCGCGCCGGCCCCGCGCGGCGTCCCGCAGGTCGAGGTCACCTTCGACATCGACGCCAACGGCATCGTGCACGTTTCGGCGAAGGACAAGGGCACCGGCAAGGAACAGTCCATGACCATCACCGGCGGCACCGCGCTCTCCAAGGAAGACATCGACCGCATGGTCAAGGACGCCGAGGAGCACGCAGCCGAGGACAAGGCACGCCGCGAGGCCACCGACACCCGCAACACCGCCGAGCAGCTCGCCTACTCCGTGGACAAGCTGATCGCCGACAACAGCGACAAGCTGCCTGAAGAGGTCAAGACCGAGGTCCAGGCCGACGTCGACGCCCTCAAGAAGGCCCTCGAAGGCACCGACGACGCCGCCGTCAAGACCGCGTTTGAGAAGCTGCAGGCTTCCCAGACCAAGCTCGGCGAGGCCATCTACGCCCAGGCCGGTTCTCCGGACGGCGCCACCGGCGCTGCGGGTGCTGAAGGTGCCCCCGCCGGCGGAAGCAAGTCTGACGAGGACATCGTCGACGCCGAGATCGTCGACGAAGAAGAGAAGAAGTAACCATGCCGCATCACGGTAACGAAGAAGAGCACAACTCTTCCCGAGACCAGAGCAGCAAGCGCGACGAGCCGGTCATCCGGGACCACCGCAAGGTGGACCCGCTGACCGGGGAGGCCCGGCATCCGGAGGGCGAACAGTCCTCTGCGCCGGAAGCGGATTCCGACGGCGACGCCCTCGCCCAGGCTGAGGAAATCCTCAACCAGGTTGAGGTGCCCGCCGAGGAGTCCGTGGCGCAGGGTACCGAGGCTGCCGCGGCGGCGGAGCTGAAGAACGACCTGCTCCGCCTGCAGGCCGAGTACGTCAACTACCGCAAGCGCGTTGAACGTGACCGCGCCGTGGCAGGGGAGATGGCCGTCATCGGCGTCCTGAACTCCCTGCTCCCGGTGCTGGATGACGTCGACGCCGCCCGCCAGCACGGTGACCTCGCGGACGGCCCGTTCGCCGCGATCGCCACCAAGCTGGAGAATGCGCTGAAGACGTACGGCCTGACCCGCATCGATGAGACCGGCGTCGAGTTCGACCCGACCATCCACGAGGCCCTCATCCAGCAGCCCGGCGACGACATCGAAGTTGACACCGTCAGCCAGGTGCTCCGCTCCGGCTACAAGTCAGGCGAGCGAGTCCTCCGGGCGGCCCAGGTCATCGTCGCTGTACCTGCGTAGGTTGCTCTCGTGACCGCGCCGAACGGATAAGGGGGCCCCGCCCCTACGCTGGGTGGCCAGGATCTGCGATCCTTGGCCACCCAGCTCCGGCAGGCCCGATGCCACTCCCGGGCCCCCTTATCCGTCCGTCGCTCGGCGGTTGTCTCGCCTAAGGTGAGATGAGCGCAGCGCAGCTGGAAAGGGGGCCGCGGCGTGGCGGGCACCGCGAAGCGGGCACGGCCCCCTATCCAGCGGAGCTCCAACGCAACACTGAAAGTAGAGAGGAAACGCCATTGGCTAGCCAGGACTGGGTGGACAAGGACTTTTATAAGATCCTTGGTGTTGCCAAGGACGCTTCCGACGCTGACATTAAGAAGGCTTACCGGAAGCTCGCCCGGCAGTACCACCCTGATACGAACTCCGGGGACAATGCTGCGGAGAAGAAGTTCAAGGACATTTCCGAGGCCTACTCCGTGCTGTCCGATCCCGATGAACGCCAGCAGTATGACGCCATCCGGGCCATGGGCGGCGGCGCCCGTTTTGCACCGCACGGCGCGGGAAGCACCGCGAACGGCGGCTTCGAGGACCTCTTCGGCGGCCTGTTCACCGGCGGCAGTGGCCGGCACTCCGGCGGGTTCAGCACCGCCGGCGGCGTTCCGCCCGAGTTTGCCGACCTGTTCGGTGGCGGCTTCGGCGGCGGCCCTGCCGGTTACCAGCGCGCACAGCAGAAGGGCGCCGACCGGACCGCGAGCACCAGCATCTCCTTCGCCGGATCCATCCGAGGCACCACCATTGGGCTGCGTGAACCGGACGGTGAGGTCATTGACGTCCGGGTTCCCGCGGGCATCAAGGATGGCCAGAAGGTGCGAGTCCGCGGCAAGGGCCAGTATGGCCCGGCAGGTAACGGCGACTTGCTGGTCACCGTCAACGTCAAGCCCCATGACTTTTACACGCGCGACGGCGACAACCTCCGGATCCACGTGCCCGTCAGCTTCCCGGAGGCCGCCTTGGGCGCGGACATCGAGGTGCCCACGATCGACGGCGAACACGTCCGGGTCCGCGTTCCTGCCGGCACCCCGTCGGGGCGCACTCTCCGCGTGAAGGGCCGTGGCGTGAAGACGTCGAAGGCCACCGGGGACCTGCTTGTGACCATCGACGTAGCCGTACCGCAGAACCTGAGCAAGGAAGCTGAGGAGGCCGTGAAAGCATTTGCAGCCGCCACCACCGGCGCGGACGTCCGCCAGGGCCTGGCAGCCAAGGCCCGGCTTTAGGGACCGGTGCCGGCCGTGGACATCAATTTCGATCAGCCGATCTTCGTCATCTCGGTGGCCGCCGAGCTCGCCGACATGCACCCGCAGACACTCCGCCAGTACGACCGGCTAGGCATCGTCTCGCCCAGCCGGGCGCCGGGCAAGTCCCGCCGCTACTCCCAGCGGGACGTGAACCGGCTCCGTGAGGTGCAGCGACTGTCCCATGAGGGCGTCTCGCTCGAGGGCATCAAGCGCATCCTGGAGCTCGAAAACCAGGTTGCTGCCCTGCAGCACCGGGTGAGCGAACTGACCGAGGAACTGGGCCGCCGTCGTGAGCTGTTGGAGTCCCGGATCTTTGCCGCCGGCACCGCCGGTGACGTGGTGAGCCTGGCGCGCGGCCAGCGCCCCCGGCCCCGTTCGCAGGCCGTGGTGGTGTGGCGGCCACGCGGCGACGCCTAGCCAACCCCGTATAGCCCGCCCCGTATGGCCTTCCCCATTGCCAGAATCAGGTGCAGTGCCAGAATAGGGTGCAGCGCCGGAACGGGGTCATCAGCCGCAAGGCCGCGGAACCGGCTCCCGGGCAGAAGGGACGCAGGGTCATGACCTACATCAAGGACTTTGACCAGCTGGGACGCAGCGACCTGGACGAGGCAGGCGGCAAGGGCGCCAACCTCGGCGAGCTGGCCCGGACCGGTTTTCCGGTGCCGCCGGGCTTCGTGCTCACCACGGCGGCCTACCAGGACTTCGTCAACGCCAACGGGATCGCCGGGCGCATCCTTGAGCTCGCCGCCCTCCCCGCCGGCGCTTCCAACGACGACTATGACGCCGCCGCCGGACAGATCCGCGCCCTGTTCGCCGAGAGCACGATGCCCGAGGAGATAGGCGGCGAACTCCGCGCGGCCTACGGGCGGCTGAGCCACCAGACGGCGGCCGGAGCAGGCGACGAGGCCCGCGTGGAGTCCAGCGGCGATCACGTCGCGCGAGTGGCGGTGCGCTCCTCAGCCACCGCCGAAGACCTCGCCTCGGCCAGCTTCGCCGGCCAGCAGGACACCTACCTGAACGTCTCCGGGCCCGACTCCGTCGTCGCCGCCGTCATCGACTGCTGGGCGTCACTGTGGAATGCCCGCGCCATGGCATACCGCTCACGGAACGGCTTCGACCCGGCCACCGTGCGCCTCGCCGTGGTGATCCAGGGGATGGTCGACGCCGGGGCCGCCGGCGTGCTGTTCACCGCCAACCCCGCCACCGGACGCCGCGACCAAGTGGTGATCAGCGCCGCCTGGGGGCTGGGCGAATCCGTGGTCAGCGGGGCCGTCACCACGGACGATGTCGTAGTGGATGCCGCGACCGGCCGCGTGGAGCAACGCCGGACGGCGGACAAGGAGGTCATGACTGTCTATGACGAAACAGGCACCAGGGAGCAGCCGGTCCCCGAAGAGAAGCGCCGGGAGCCCGTGCTCGACGACGACGCAGCGGCCGCGCTGGCCCGCCAGGGAACGGCCATAGCGAAGCACTTCGGCGTGCCCCAGGACATCGAGTGGGCGCAGGCGGCAGGGGACTTCTTCATTCTGCAGGCCCGTCCCATCACCGCCCTGGCCGAGCCCTCGGCCGACGCCCCCACGGAGTGGCCGCTGCCCTATCCGAACGGGATGTACTTCCGGGCCAGCATCGTTGAGCAGTTGCCGGACCCGTTGTCGCCCCTGTTCGCCGACCTCATCGACGGCGCTGTGGTGCGGTCGCTGAACGCCCTGCTGAACGAGGCATTCGGCAAGAGTGTGGTGCGGCCCGGGGACGTTTCGCTGCCCACCGTCAACGGCTACGCGTATTACTACTACAACAACGCCGGAATGCGGCGGGTCATGGGCAAGTCGCTGACGGCGATGCGCGCGCTCGCCCAAGGCAAGGCCCACATGGGAATCAAGGGCTGGCGCGACCACTCGCACCCGAAGTACCGCGGACTCGTGAAGTTCTGGGCGGCCAAGCCGCCGGTGGACCGTCCGGCTGCCGAACTGCTGGAGGGCATTTCGACGCTGCTGGACGCCGGCGCCGCGTACTACACGGCGGTGCAGTCCATCATCCCCATCGCCGCAACCAGCGAGATCATGTTTCGGAGCTACTACGACAAGCTCGTCCGGCGGCCCGGCGACCCGTCCGCGGAGGTCTTCCTCCTCGGTTACGACAGCGAACCCATCCGCGCGGAGAAATCCCTGTACGACCTTGCCGTGTGGACCCGCGAAAGGCCGCAGCTTGCCTCGGCCATCACGGAAGGATCAGCGGCCGGCATCGCAGAAGCTCTCCGCAGCGGCAAAGCCCCTGCGGGCGTCGCCGGGAACGTGGACCAGGAAGATTGGGACCAGTGGCGTTCCCGCCTCCAGCGGCATCTGGACCGCTACGGGCATGCCGTCTACAACCTGGACTTCATCAACCCCGTGCCTGCCGATGATCCCTCCGCGCTGCTGGAGACCCTGAGGTACTTCGTGCGGGGGCAGGGAAAGGATCCGCACGAGCGCCAGCAGCGGTCCGCCGACCGGCGGGAAGAGCAGAGCCGGCTGGTCAGCGCCAGACTCGGGCCGCGCCGTCGGGCCTTCTTCCGCAGGCTGCTGCACTGGGCCCAGAAGGCGGCGCCCGTTCGTGAGGACGCACTGGCCGACGTCGGACTGGCCTGGCCGCTGATGCGCCGGATGCTGCTGGAACTGGGGGAGCGGCTCACGGCCTCGGGCGTCATCGCCGCGCCGTCCGACATCTTCTGGCTCCGCCTCGACGAACTCCGCAACGCCATCGACTTCGGGCTGGCCACCCCCGGCGCGGCCATCACCGGCACCGACCGGCCGGTGATGGCAGACGCCGTTGAACAGCGCAAGATGCTGTGGCGGGGCCAGCGGAAAGCCGCGGCCCCGCAACTGCTGCCCGAGAGCCGCTGGATGGAGCGGGCATTTGGCAGCATGATGCCCGCCCGTTCGGTGCAGCAGGCCGGGGACGTCATCACCGGCGTTGGCGCAAGCTCCGGGCAGGTGAGCGCGCCGGCCCGGCTGCTGCACGGCCCCGACGACTTCGCCAGCATGCAGCCCGGCGAGGTGCTGGTGGCACGGATGACCACCCCCGCATGGACACCGCTGTTTGCCATGGCGTCCGGCGTCGTCACGGATGTTGGCGGACCGCTGAGCCACAGCTCGATCGTCGCCCGGGAGTACGGCATACCCGCCGTCCTTGGAACGGGCGTGGCCACCCAACGGGTTTCCAGCGGACAGCACGTGAGGGTCGACGGTGACGCCGGCACCGTGACGCTCGACGGTTCCGGAACCCTCGAAGGTACCGGGCAACGCTGACGGCACTCACCGGCAAAATGTCAGTCCCCCCTGTCATGCTGTGGGTATGGATGGCAGGGCAGTTGTGGAGACGTGGGAGGGCATTGAGTCCTGCGTTGCTGTGTTGGCTGGTTTTGTCCGCGGGGCCGCCGGGACTGACGGTGCTGTTCCTCTTGCGGATGTGGATCCTGCTGCGGCCGATCCGCTTCGGGATCGGGCGGATGCGTGTTTGGACGGTTTGTCTGAGTTGGGCAGGTTGGAGGCCCGGCTGGCGGCTCTGAAAGTCCGTTTGGCCGCGGGGTATTCCACCCTTGACGAGGCCTTGGCGATACCGGCCAGTTCGCCGCAGGAGGGCAGCGCGCGGGAAATGTCCGTGACCGCTGAGGTCGCGGGTGCCCTGACCGTGAGCGAACGCAGTGCCGGTGCCCTGCTGTGCGAGGCGCAAACCCTGACCACCGAGCGGCCGATGACGCTTACCGCGCCGGGGTCAGGGAGGATTTCGTTTCAGCACGCGCGGATCATGTGTGACGAAACAGCCAACCTGGAGCCCGCCGCGGCCGCGGTCCTGGAAGCCCATTTCCTCGACCGGAACGCTCCGGGGTACGCGCGCGGATGCTTTGCCGGGGAACTGGTGCCGGGCAGGTTCCGGGCCAAGGCGCGTGCCTGGCGGGAGCGGCACCACCCAGTAAGCATCGAGGCCCGCCACCGCCGCTGTGCCACCGATCGGCGGCTGGAGTACGCTCCGGACCGTGACGGCATGGCCTGGCTGTCGGCGTATCTGCCCGCGGACCAGGCTGCCGGGATCTGGGACCGGGCCACCGCCGCCGCCCGTGCCCTGCAGGGCCCGTCCGAGTCCCGGACCTTGACCCAGCTTCGGACTGATGTGGCCGCTGGATGGCTGCTCACGCCCGCCCAGGGGGTTGACGGAGCGGCTTCCGGCTCTGTGCAGGCCGGTGTTGTGCCGACACCGGTAGCCCAGGTCCTGGTCACTGTTCCGGTGTTCTCGCTGTTCGGCCTGACCGAGGAGCCGGCCATACTGGATGGGCATGGGCCGATCCCGCCGTCGATGGCCCGCCGGCTCGTGGCCGAAGGCGGCACGTCGTTCCTTCGGGTACTGACCGACCCGCGGGATGGTGCGCCGCTGGAGATCGGGCGCAGCAGCTACAGGATTCCGAAGGCTATGCGCCAATGGCTGTGGCTGAGGGACGGACGGTGCACGTTCCCCGGCTGCAACAACCACTCCCTGGACAACGACGCCGACCACCTTCTGGCCTGGGCCGACGGCGGCGGCACCGGCGTCGCCAACCTTGGCCAGCCCTGCCCGAAGCACCACCGCCTCAAACACACCACAGCGTGGAGACCGGTCGGCGCGACCCGTGACAGCCCGCCCGGCTGGATCTCACCCACCGGTCGGTCCTACCCCAGCGAACAACAGGACTGGGAACAACCCCACTGGCCCGGCAACCTCGACCCCGGCAACCTCGAACCCGACAGCCTCGAGGGACGTGACGCGTCATTGCCGGAGGACCTGGACGACCCGCTGCCTTTGGATCCCTGGCCCGACTGGTCCACACCCGCGGCCGCCTAAGGGCGCGTCTCCATATTCCGACGCGCCCAATCTGCGATTCGGAGCCGGGTCCCACCGTCCACGGAACGCTACGGCGTCAGCGTCCGGATCGGGGAGCCGTCCAGCCACGCAGTGACGTCCTCGAACGCGCCGCCGAAGAAGGCCCGGTAGCTTTCCTGTGTGACGTAGCCCAGATGGGGCGTCAGGAGTGTTCGGGGCGCGGCCAGCAGCTGATGCCCTGCCGGAAGGGGTTCCTGGTCGAATACGTCGATCGCGGCGCCACGGATCCAACCCTCTTGGAGGGCGGTAACCAGAGCCTGCTGGTCCACCAGCGGGCCGCGGGCGGTGTTGACCAGGACGCCGTCGGGGCCGAGGAGCTGCAGCTCCCGTTCTCCTACTGTCCCCTCCGAACGCGGCGACAGGCGCAGGTGCAGGGACACGACGTCGGACTCTGTGAAGAGTTCTTCCCTGCTGACTCTGCGGGCGTCGGCCGCCGCGGCGGTTTCCTCCGTTAGATTCTGGCTCCAGGCCAGCACGTCCATCCCGAAGGCGCGGCCGTAGGCGGCGATGCGCTTCCCGATCTTTCCCAGCCCGACGATTCCCAGGGTCTTCCCGGACAGCTCGAACCCGAGGCCTGTCTGCCAGTGGCCGGAGCGCAAAGAGGCCCCTTCCGCGGCTAGGTTCCGGGCGAAAGCCAGCAGCAGTGCCCACGTCAGTTCCGGCGCGGCCGTGGGTGAGCCGCCGGTTCCGCACACCACTACGTCGTGGTCGGCTGCCGCCTGCAGATCGATGGCCGCATTGGCGGCGCCGGTGGTCACGAGCAGTTTCAGCTGCGGCAGCTGCCCGATGACGCTGCGGGGAAACGGCGTCCGCTCCCGCATGGCGATGACGATGTCAAAGTCCGCGAGGGCCGCCGCGGTTTCGGTCTCCGAACCAAAATGCGCGCCGAACACCGTGACGGCGACGCCCCGCTGCGCCAGGGAGCTCCATGGTGCGAAGTCCTCCGCGACTCCTTGATAGTCGTCCAGAATGGCTAGCCGGTACTGGTTCATGGCTTTACGGTATCGGACGGTTGCGGCGGTCAGGGCCGGCGGGCCTGGCCGGCCCTGCCGGGAATCCGGGTGCGGCCCGTGCCGGCGATGTGCCTCCGGGCGCGCCGGAAGACCGTCACGCCGTCGCCTTGCAGAAACAGCACACGCCCGCGACCGCCGTCCTGGATGAGCCAGATGACGCTGCCGTCCGGGGCCCGCATGTCGACGCAGCCAGCGGCGACCGTGCGCCCGTTGCGGCGGATCTCTACCTCGTCAGCCGGGGAGAGCGTTGCCCAGTTGGCTACTTGTTCGCGGGCGGGCCACGGTGAACGGGCTTGGATATTGGGGGCGCAAACGGTCATGGGTGGTCCTTTCAAAGTGACACGGGCCGGTGTGCGGATCCCGATGGATCCGGACACCGGCCCGTGGCGTGGTTAGCGGCGAGAGCCGCTCAGTGGCGCAGGGTCAGGCGCTGGCCTTGACGGCGAGCACCGGGCAGGCTGCCTCCAGCAAGATCTGCTGTGCCGTGCTGCCCATGATCAGCTTCCCCACGGGCGTGCGGCGCCGGAGGCCGATCACGATCAGCTCGGCACGGTATTTCTCCGCGGCCTCCAGCACCTCATTGGCTGCATCATTGCCGCGGACCGGTTGCAGCACCAGGTGGTCGATCCCTTCCTGCTCCAGCCGTTCCGTCACCTCGTTGATGTCCGCAGCCTGGGCGTACCGCTTGTCCACGATGGCGTCTCCCCGGGACGAGTTGATGATGACTAGCCGGCTTTGGCTCTTGTGTGCCTCGGTGATGGCGCGGTCCAGGGCTGCGGTGCCCTCGGCCGTGGGGACGTAGCCGACGATGATGCTCACGGGTTCTCCTGTCCGTGGTTGGCGTGGGTGGCGTCCGCCCGGCGGCGGCCGGTGGCTTCGTCATCCGCGGGTTCCTGGGCCGGAACAGCAGGCCCCGAAACAGCGGGGCTGTCAGCGCGAACGCCCTCAACAAGAGGTCCCTCAACAGCAGGGCCGCCGGCGATGGCCAGCCCGGCGGGCCGCGGCCGCAGGCGGCGCCAGAGCTTGGCCGCCAGAGGCCAGACCAGGACCAGGGCCACGATGATGTAGACCACGACGGCGATCGGCTCGCTCCAGAGGCCGGACGGGTCGCCCGCGCTCAGCTGCAGTGCCTGGCGGAGTTGCTTTTCGAGGCGCGGTCCCAGGATCACGCCGAGGATGAGCGGCAGGACGGGCAGCCCGTAACGGCGCATCATGAAGCCGAGTGCGCCCAGGACCATCAGGATCACCAGGTCGAACGCCTGCAGGTTCACCGAGTAGGCACCCAGCGTGGCAAAGAACAGGATGCCGGCGTACAGGTAGGGGCGCGGGAGCCGGAGCAGCTTTGCCCAGACCGGGGCCAAGGGAAGGTTGACCAGCAGCAGCAGGAAGTTGCCGATGAACAGGCTGGCGATCAGCGCCCAGACCAGGGGGCCCTCATTCTTGAACAGCAGCGGTCCGGGCTGGATCCCGAACTGCGTGAAGGCGGCCAGCATGACGGCGGCGGTGGCGTTCGTCGGCAGGCCGAGGGCCAGCATGGGGGTCAGCGTGCCTGCCGCGGCGGCGTTGTTGGCAGCCTCCGGCCCGGCAACGCCTTCGATGGCGCCCTTGCCGAATTCCTCGGGGTGCTTGGACAGCCGCTTCTCTGTGACATACGAGAGGAAGGTGGGGATTTCGGCGCCGCCGGCGGGCAGCGCTCCGAACGGGAAGCCGAAGGCAGTGCCGCGCAGCCAGGGCTTCCAGGACCGCTTCCAGTCCTTCTTGCCCATCCACGGAGTGCCAACCGGGATGATCTGCAGCGGTGTGCGGCGCAGGTGCGCCGCCACCCAGAGGGCTTCGCCGACGGCGAAGATCGCGACGGCGACCACCACGACGTCGAGGCCGTCGGCCAGCAGCGGCAGGCCGAAGGTGAGGCGGGCCTGGCCTGAGACGAAGTCGAGCCCGACGAGGCCGATGGCCAGGCCGAGGCCCAAGGACGCGAAGCCGCGGAGCCGCGACGAACCCAGGACGGCGGTGACGGCCAGCAGGGCCAGGACCATGATGGCGAAGTAGCTCGGCGCGCCGAGGCTGACCGCAAACTGGACCACGATCGGTGCGAAAACCACCAGGAGGGTGGTGCCGATGGTACCGGCGATGAACGAGCCGATGGCCGCCGTCGCCAGGGCCTGGGCGGCCCTTCCGGCTTTGGCCATCTTGTTGCCCTCGATCGCGGTGATCACCGAGGACGATTCGCCGGGGGTGTTGAGCAGGATCGACGTCGTGGAACCGCCGTACATGCCGCCGTAGTAGATGCCGGCGAACATGATGAACGCGCTGGTCGGTTCCAGGACGGTGGCCACCGGGAGCAGCAGCGCCACGGTCATGGCCGGGCCGATGCCGGGCAGGACGCCGACGGCGGTGCCCAGGATGACGCCGATCAGGGCGTACAGGAGGTTCATGGGAGTCAGCGCCGTCGCGAACCCGGCCATGAGTGAGGACAGGATGTCCATCTAGAGAATCCCTTCAAGGAGCCCGGCCGGAAGGGCGATGCCCAGGCCGAGGTAGAAGCCGTAGAAGGTCAGGAGCGCCAGGGCCAGGGAGATGAGTCCGTCGCGGACGTAGTGGCGGCTTCCGAGCGCCCAGACGCTGCCCCAGAAGAGCACCGTTCCGGAGATGACCCAGCCGGCCCAGTCGATCAGCAGGATGTTGGCGATGAAGGCGCCGGCCAGCGGGAGGACGGTCTTCCAGTCGGCCGGGTGGGTCAGGTCGACGTCCTCGCCGGCCTCGGCCTCGCCGCGGCCGCCGCGTACAACGTTCACTGCCAGCATCACCGCGCAGATGAGCAGGAGCGCCCCCACGACGATGGGCAGCGTCTTGGGGCCTAGCGGATCCGACTGGGAGTAGGGCACAACCAGGCGCGCTGCGTCGAGGAGGACCAAGGCGCCGGCCGCCCCGAGCAGGGCAGCGACGCCCAGCTCGGAGCGGCCTTTAAGGCGGGAGGACAAGGAGGTCACGCCAGGCCGAGCTTCGTCAGAACGTCGGCAACGCGCTTGTCCTGGTCGGTGAGGAACGACTTGAATTCGTCACCGGTGATGAAGGCGTCGGTCCAGCCGCGCGTCTTCAGCGTCTCCTTCCAGGCTGCCGATTCGTGCATCTTCTCCAGGGTGGCGATCAGGGCGTCGCGGTCGGCGTCGCTGATGCCGGGAGGGGCCACGATGCCGCGCCAGTTGGTGAACACCAGGTCGATGTTGGATTCCTTGAGCGTGGGGGCGTCTACTCCTTCAAGCCGCTTTTCGCCGCTGGTCGCCAGGACGCGGATGTCGCCGGACTGGATCTGCTGGATGTATTCGCCGGCTCCGGAAGCCGCGAAACCGAGCTTGTTGCCGATGATGGCCGGGAGCAGGTCGCCGCCGCCGTCGTAGGAAACGAAGTTGACCTTCTTGGCGTCGATGCCCACAGCACCTGCGAGCTGCATGGGCAGAAGGTGGTCCGGGCCGCCGGCCGAGGAGCCGCCGCCGACGCTGACCTTGGACGGGTCCTTCTTCCACGCGGTGACAAGGTCGTCGATGGTCTTGTACGGGGAGTCCTTGGAGACCATGATGGCGCCGGGCTCTTCGATGAGGCGGGCCAACGGGGTGGTCTGGGTCAGCTTCGACTCGGACTTGTTGGTGTAGCTTGCGCCAACGACGCCAAGGCCCATGAGCATGGTCAGGTCGCCGTTGCCTTTTTCGTTGACGATACGGGCCAGCCCCACGGTGCCGCCGGCGCCGGCGAGGTTGAAGACCTCAGGGTTCGTGGCCAGCTTCTCATCTTCGAGAACCTTTGCCGCGGCGCGGGCCGTGGTGTCGTAGCCGCCACCGGGGGTGTTCGGCACCATGATGCGAAGTCCGGCAAGGGGGGCAGTGCTGGCTCCGCTCGTGGAGGGGCCGGCGGCAGTCTTGCCGGTTGCTCCGCAGCCTGACGCCATCAGGGCGATGCCTGCCGCCACTGCCGCCACGCGCAATGCGCTCAATCCGCGCATATTGTTCCTCTTCTCGTTTGATCCGTTGATCGGGGTGCTTCCGATGCTAGGGCCGAACGTGACGGGGCTCACTCTTGTGTAAGCAGAGAAAGTTAAGTTCATTTCGTTCACGTTTCCGCTCTCCAACAGGGCAACAAACGAATGGGTAGGCCCGGTACCGTGTCCGGTATAGTTCACCCCACCCACGGACCCACAGGAAGAACAGCAGCACATGACTCGACGGCGAGGAATGTCCCTTGCGGGGCAATATCTTCGGCTGCAGCTCCTGATTGTGCTGGCCGTGCTGGTGGCCGTGGTGGCGATCTCGCTGGCCCAGTCGGCGGCAGCCTTTGAAAGGGTCGAGGGCCGTCTTTCGCTCTCGGCAGCCGAGACGCTGGCGGCCAACCCTGCAGTCCGTACCCTGCTGCCGGATGCCCAGCCCCAGGGCAACTCCGTGCTCCCCTCGGTGTCAGAGGCGGTGCGGACGATTTCGGGATCCTCCCAGGTGGCCCTGGCCCGGGCCGACCGGACGGTGGTGACGTCATCGGACCCGTCCCAGGAGGGCCGCCAGCTGGAACTGGGCGACAGCGCGGTGATGTCCGGGCGGGCCTGGACCGGCGTGGTCGGAACCGGAACCGGGGAAGCGGTCGCCGCGCATGTGCCGGTGCTGGACGACGCCGGAAAAATGGTCGGAATTGCCGTGGTCGGCAGGAACTACCCGTCGGTGCTGGAGCGGCTGGGCGAGGCGGTCCCGAACCTGCTGACGTATCTGGGTGTGGCGAGTGTCCTGGGCGTGGCAGGCTCGCTCCTGCTGGCCCGCCGCGTTAAGCGCCAGACGCTGGGCATGGAGCCGGGCGAGATCACCGGCCTCGTGGAGAACCGGGAGGCGATGCTGCACGGGCTCAAGGAGGGCGTGGTGGCGCTGGATCCGCAGCAGCGCATTACGGTGGTCAACGACAGTGCGCGGAGCCTGCTGAACCTGCCGCACGACTGCGTGGGCAAGGACCTGGGCAGCCTTGCAGTGCCGGCGGCGCTGCGCGAGGTCCTCACCGAGGACCAGCCAGGCTCGGATCGGCTGGTCCTGGTGGGGGAGAAGCTGCTGGTCCTGAACCGGATGCCGATGCGCTCGCACGGACGGGTGATCGGCTCGGTCACCACCCTGCGCGACCGGACGGAACTGGCGTCCCTGGAGCGCGAGCTGGGCACGACGCGGACGGCCACCGACACCCTCCGGGCGCAGGCACACGAGTTCGCCAACCAGCTGCACACGATCTCGGGCCTGATCCAGATCGGCGAGTATGACGCGGTTGTCCAGTTCGTCAACGGCACGACATCGAACCGGACCCGCCTGAACGACGACGTGACCAGCAGGATCGAGGACCCCGCCCTCGCCGCGCTGCTCATTGCCAAGTCGAGCCTCGCCGCCGAGCGCGGGGTGTCCCTGCAGCTCGCGGAGGAATCCCGGCTGGGCAAGGTGGATGAGGAACTGTCCCGTGACCTGACCACGGTGGTGGGCAACCTGGTGGACAACGCGCTCGACGCCGTCACCAACACCTCCGAAGCGAAGGTCGTGGTCCTTATCGGAGAGGACGACGGCGGCGTGCGGGTTGACGTGCGGGACTCGGGACCGGGGGTCCCGGCGGAGGTCATGGACGACATTTTCCGGCAGGGGTTCAGTACCAAGAACTCGCCCGACGGCGGCCGCGGCTACGGCTTGGCGCTCGCCAGGGTGGTCTGCCAGCGGCGCGGCGGGCGGCTCACGGTGCGGAACGACCACGGTGCGGTGTTTACAGCACTGCTGATGCGTAAAACTGCTGACGCGTAAGGGAGAGCAGCTTTGATCAAGGTACTTATCGTCGACGACGACTTCATGGTGGCCAAAGTCCACGCCGGCTTTATCCAGCGCACGCCGGGGTTCGATGTCGTCGGGGTGGCGCATACGGGCGCACAGGCGGTGCTGGAGACCGAACGGCTGCAGCCGGACCTGGTTCTGCTGGACATCCACCTCCCCGACGTCAACGGCCTGGACCTGATGCACCAGCTGCGGGATGTGGCGCCCGAGTTGGACGTGCTGGTGATCAGTGCTGCGCGCGAGGTGGAGACCGTGCGGAAGGCGCTTCGTGGCGGAATCGTGCACTACCTGATCAAACCGTTTTCCCAGACCGACCTGCAGGAGCGGCTGGAGCACTACCGGAACACCTACCAAAGCCTCGACTCGTCCAAGGATGTGGCGGAGCAGTCGGACGTCAACCGCGTGTTTGGGCTCGAACGCGCGGACCGTCCCTTGCCGAAAGGCTGCAGCGCCGAGACGCTCCAGATGGTGGAGAAGGCGCTGCGCGCCGGTGGCGGCGACGTGTCGGCCGCGGAACTGGCTGTGCAGGTGGGGACGTCGCGCGTCAGCGCGCGGCGCTATCTGGAGTACCTCAACGACGAGGGTTTGGTGGACGTGACACTCAAGTACGGCGTCGGACGCCCCGAGCGGCGATATGCGTGGAAGGCCGGGTGAGCGGCGCGGCGATTTGGGATGCCCGTTATTTAGGGCCGCGCCCTGATGGCTTCAATGCCCTGTAGCGCGCTGACGGTTACGGCGTCAACGTCCATCGTGCCATCAACGCTTACCACCAGGGCGCGCCGGCCGTAGCGTTCGATGACGGGCTCCGTTTCCTGCCGGTACAGCTCCAGCCGGTGGCGGATAACGTCCTCAGTGTCATCGCTTCGCCCCTCGGCCTCGGAGCGGAGCAGCAGCCGCCGCACGATCTCGTCGTCGTGGGCGGTAATTTCCACCACGGCATCGAGTCTGGTCCCGGCCGCGTCCAGGATGTCGTCGAGGTCGTCCATCTGGCTCACGTTGCGCGGATAGCCGTCCAGTAGGAAGCCGTTCCTCGCGTCCCGTTCCTGCAGCCGCTCCCGCAGCATGGCGGTGGTGAGATTGTCCGGAACAAGGTTGCCGGCGTCGAGGACTTCCTTGATTTCCCGGCCCAGGGGCGAGCCGTTGGCCAGATGGCTGCGGAACATGTCCCCGGTCGAGATCTCGGGGATGTGCAGCTGTCCGCTGAGCCGGTGCGCCTGGGTGCCTTTGCCTGAGCCGGGCGGGCCGATGAGCAGGATGCGGGTCATGCTTTTGGTCCGATCTGCCGAGAAAGCACGCTAGGGCCCATTCTTCCGCCCGCCTCCTCCTGCCGCAATGGATCGGTACTCAGGTACTTCCGGGTGTTCACAACGGCGGTGGCGGCTCCTAGGCTGGGACCCACCAACCCACCGGCCAAGGAGCTCATATGACCACGTCGAGACCATCATGACCACCCTGCCGGACCGGCCCAACACCGCCCTGATGGTGCTTGATATGCAGAAGGGGGTCGTGGCCGAAGCACACCAGCGGGACGCAGTGGTGTCTAACATCGCCGCGCTCGTGGACAGGGCCCGCGAAGCCGGGGTCCCGGTCGTCTGGGTCCAGCACTCCGACGACCGGTTGGAGAAGGGGAGCGAGGCCTGGGAGTACGTGCCCGAGCTGAGGCGCCGCGAGCAGGAACCGGTGGTGCACAAGTCGTTCAGCGACGCCTTCGACAACACCGATCTGGAGCAGGTGCTGGCAGCCGCGGCGGTGGGCCGGCTGATGGTCGCCGGAGCGCAGACGGACGAATGCATCAGGTCCACAATCCATGGGGCGTTCGTCCGCGGTTACGACGTGACGCTGGTCGGCGACGCCCACACCACGGAGGATCTGACCGAATGGGGTGCCCCTCCGCCGGACCAGGTCATAGCCCACACGAACCTCTACTGGAAATACCATGGAGGGCCCGGCCGGACGGCTACGGTGGCAGAGACAAGGGACGTCACCTTCGGGAGCTGAACGGGATAGATGCCGAGCGCCGGGTGCCGGTCATATGCCGGCGGCGCGCTCCTCCAGGAGCTCCCGCGTGCGCTGGTTCCTGGCCAGTCCGGCCGCCGCCAGGAATTCCAAGCGCGCCTCCCCGGTCCGCCCAAGCCGGACCAGCAGTTCCCCGCGGACGCTGGGCAGCAGGTGCGTTCCGCGCAGGGCCCCTCCGGAGGCGAGGCCATCCACGATTGCCAGCGCGGCCGCCGGTCCGGTGGCCATGGATACCGCCACGGCCCTGTTCAGTTCCACCACGGGGCTGGGAGCGATCCTGCCCAGCGCCTCGTAGAGCAGCACGATGCGCTGCCAGTCAGTGTCGTCAACGCTTGGCGCCATTGAGTGGCATTCGGCGATCGCGGCCTGCAGCGCGTAGTTGCCGCGGCCCCGGCCCAGCCCGTCGCAGCGGCGCAGGGCGGCACGGCCCCGGCCGATCTGCGCCCGGTCCCACCGGGTCCGGTCCTGGTCCGCCAGCAGGACTGGAGACCCATCGGGAGTGGTGCGGGCGGGGAAGCGGGACGCCTGGAACTCCATCAGGGCCACCAGCCCGTGGGCCTCGGGTTCGCGGGGGACCAGCCCGGCCAGGATGCGCCCGATCCGCAGGGCCTCGTGGGCCAGGTCGGGCCGGATCCACGCATCTCCCGTGGTGGCGGCGTACCCTTCCGTGAACATCAGATAGACGACGCCGAGGACGGCTCCCAGCCGGGCGCCCCACTCGTTGGGCTCGGGAACCTCGAAAGGGACCCGGGCCGCCGCCAGCGTTTTCTTGGCCCGCACGATGCGCTGCTGCATGGTGGCGACGGGAACGAGGAACAGCCTTGCGATCTCCTCGGTGGTGAGGCCGCCCACCACCCGCAGCGTTAGCGCCATCTGGGCCTCCCGGGAGAGGACAGGGTGGCAGGCGGTGAACACGAGCCTGAGCACGCCGTCCTCCAGCGGAACCCAGGCCACGCCGTCGTCGTCTTCCAGGTCCCGGGCTATCGCCCGGTACCTCTCTTCGAGCCGCTCGGACCGGCGCCAGGCGTCGATGGCCTTGCGCTTGGCGACGGCGGTGAGCCAGGCGGCAGGATTGTCCGGTGTCCCGGATTCCGGCCACTGGACCAGGGCTTCCGCCAAGGCTTCCTGGGCCAGATCCTCGGCGAAGCCAACGTCCCGGGTGGCCCGGGCGAGGGCGGCGACGATGTGGGCACCCTCGATGCGCCACAGGGCATCAACGCGACGCCGGACCGCAGTCACATCCCCTTCGCTCACAGCCCGTTCGTTCACCGCCCCTTCGTTCACAACCTGCTCCGTTCCTGTCAGGTGTTTTCGGCTCCCTCAGTGGTCGGTCAGCCGGCTCAAGGCTGGTTCAGCTCCTGGCGCCACACCGCTTCCTTCTTGATGTATTCGTTGTCCGCAAAGTCGGCGAAGTCGTCGGCCTCAGCAATCCGGCGGACCTCAAGTTTCGATCCGGGACCAAGCGGACAGCGGCTGGCCCACTCCTTCGCCTCCTCTTTGGAGGCCACCTGGACAATCCAAAAGCCGTTGAACAGCTCATGCGTTTCGCCGTAGGGGCCGTCCGTCACCACGGGCGGTTCTTCGGAGAAATCGACCACGAAGGCCGAGCCCTCGGACAGGTCGGTCAGGCCCTCGCCGGCGAGCATGACGCCGGCCTTAATGAGCTGTTCGTTGTAGGCGCCCATCTGGTTGAGGATCTCCTCGAACGGAACCTGCTTCGACGCTTCGATGGCTTCGTCCGTGGCGCGCATGATGAACATGTACTTCATGGTTCTCTCCTTGCCTCGACGTGGACGCCGTGTGCGTCCGTCTACTATCCCGTCGAACGGGTCTTGCGGAAATCGACAGGCCGCCTGAAATTTTTTTGCGGGCGGGCTTTGGCGGCGCGGGCGGAGTCAGGCAGGCCACATTGATCCCTCGGTTCAGGCGGCGCTTCAGGCGGTGCCGAAGGGGTTGTCGATGGCGAACTTCCATCCCTCGCGTCCTTTGCGCAGGACGTCTGCTGTTGTGCCGTGGAGGTCCACGTTGCTGCCATCGGCCGCGGTGCCCCTAATGGCCCATTCGGCGATCGCGAGGGCAATGTCGCCGAGGACGTAGACATGGCGGGTAGTCATCCTGATGGGCAGCCCCGCCTGCAGGAACCCCATCATGGCGTTGACGCTGTCTTCGCCCGTTGTGGGCATACCCGGCTGGGGAACAAACACCGCATCCGGCTCGAAGAATTCCAGCATTCCGTCGACGTCCCTGGCATTAAAGCGCGCGGCCCACGCCATGTGCATGGCATGCGGATCCGTAATTCCCACGGTGCCCTCCCTCCCCAGGACTCCTGCCGGTCTGAGGTGGGCAATCTATCAGCAGCCGGGTGTGGAAGCTAGAGGCAAAGCTGCAGGCTGCCGGACGCGCCTTAGCCGCGTCGGCGGACCTCAATCTGGCCGTCGTTCACACGGGCTTCGTAGCTCGGCTGGGGAGTGGTTGCCGGCCCACGGACTATGTGGCCGTCCCCGAGCCGGAAGGTGCTGCCGTGCCAGGGGCATGTGACGCAGCCTTCGGCGAACGTTCCCTCCTCGAGCGGACCTCCCATGTGGCTGCACACGCTGTCCAGGGCCAGGACCTCGGACCCGGAGCGGTAGAGCAGGGCCGAGACTTTGCCCGCGTCCACTTTCCGGTGCTGCCCGTCCGCGAGCTCGGACTCGGCCATGACGGGCGTCCACTCCCTGGGGCCTGTCCTGCCTGCGGTCTTGTTGACGTTGACCGCGTTGCCGAAGCTGAGGTGGCCGCCGAGGAAGCCGCCAAACATCAGTACCCCGAAGCCAGCGAGCCCAAGAGCCTTTCCGGTGGTCCGGCTGCCGGAGGCCCGGGCCACGGCCGAGGACGAGAACAGGCAGAGCGCCGATCCGTTGGCAAGCGCGTGGACCAGCCCCACCCGGCGTGACTTTCCCTGTGTGTCGGACCAGTCGTTGAGGCCGGCGGCTGCGGTTGGAACGGCTGTTGCTATTCCGACGGCGACCAGGATGTCAGCGGCTTGCTCGGAGGCGGGCCCTCCCACGGTGTCCAGGACAGTTGCCATGGTCCAGGCCCCGATGGGGAAGTCCGTCAGGACCGGATGCAGCGGATGACCCAGTAACGTGCCGCTGAGGGTGTTGCGGACCGGCCGCGGCTGCACGGCCTTTCCAACGGCCTTGGAGATGGCGGAAGCCACCCCGTCCAGCCGGTCGAAGTGTTCAATGGCATCAACCAACGCATGCAATGGGTTCACGGCGGACTCCTTGGGCCTGGCAGTCAGGACAGGTGGTGCACCAAAGTGTGCATCCCCGTGGACCCGATGACAAGGTGGTGGCAGGTCAGTCTCCGGTAACGTACTTTCACATGCCGCTGTCATTACTCCGAATATCCCGCGACCCCGCTGCCCCGGTTTCCGAGGGGCTGGTAAGGCCGGTCATGTCGGGCATAGTGACGGCGCTTGTCGGCTTCACCTCGACCTTCGCCGTGGTTCTTTCCGGCCTCCGGGCCGTGGGGGCAAACCCGCAGCAGGCGTCGAGCGGCCTTCTGGCCCTCTGCCTGGTGGTGGGCGCGGGCGTCGTTCTCCTCGCCTGGCGGAGCCGGCTTCCGGTAACCCTCGCCTGGTCAACGCCGGGGGCCGCCCTGCTGGCCGTGGCCGGAGTTCCCGACGGCGGATGGGCCGCCGCCGTCGGCGCCTTTCTGGTGACCGGGGTTCTGATCGCTGTGACGGGGATGGTCCGCCCTTTGGGCAGGCTCATCAGCAGCATCCCCACGCCCTTGGCCCAAGCCATGCTGGCGGGGGTTCTGCTGCCTTTGTGCCTCGCCCCCGTGGAGGCGCTGCAGGCCGCTCCGCTGCTGGTGGTTCCGGTGCTGCTCTGCTGGCTGGTGCTGTCATGGTTCGCGCCGCGCTGGTCGGTGCCCGGCGCGCTGGCCGTGGCGCTCGCCGGCATCGTGGTCCAGCTGGTTGTTGAAGGACGGGTTCTGCCGGCGGACGGCCTGCTGCCGGCGGTGGCGTGGTCCACGCCTTCCTGGTCGCTGGGCGCAGTGGCGGGCATCGCCCTACCGCTGTACATCGTCACCATGGCATCCCAGAACGTTCCCGGAGTGGCGGTGCTGGGGTCCTTCGGTTACCAGGCGCCATGGCGTGCCTCCATGCTGGTCACCGGTGCCGGCACGTTGCTGGCCGCGCCGTTCGGCGGCCACGCCATCAACCTTGCCGCGCTCAGCGCCGCTTTGGCCGCCGGGGAGGAAGCAGGCGCAGACCGCGGCCGGCGCTGGGTGGCAGGCTTCGTGTCAGGCCTGGCCTACCTCCTCCTGGGCGCCTTCTCCGCCGGGCTCGCCGCGCTGGTGGCTGCGGCTCCGCCGGGGGTGCTGGAAGCCGTCGCCGGACTCGCCCTGCTGGGCACGCTCGCAGGCTCAGCCGCCTCGGCGCTGGCAGATCCGGGCGAGCGCACGGGCGCCGTCGTGACCTTCCTCGTGGCCGCATCAGGACTGAGCTTCATGGGCATCGGGGCAGCGTTCTGGGCACTGCTGGCAGGGCTCCTGGTCCGGGAGGTCCTCAAGGACCGGAACAAGCCGCACGGCAAAGCAGCGGGTTAGCTGCCAGCGGCCCGCTGTGTTCTGTGTTCCGCGGCCGGGTAGACGCCAAGAATCCATACCTCGGTGGTGAAGAAGTCCAGCTCCTCCAGAGCCAGCTTGAGCGGCAGGTCCTCGGGGTGCCCCTCGACATCTGCCATGAACATGGTTGCCGCAAACTCGTTGCCCACCATATAGCTTTCAAGCCGGGTCATGTTTACGCCGTTCGTGGCGAAGCCGCCCAGGGCCTTGTAGAGCGCGGAGGGGACGTTCCGCACACGGAACACGAAGCTGGTGACTGCCGGTCCGGGCAGGGCTTCCCGGGCAGGCAATTCCGTCTCCCTGCCCAGGACCACAAAGCGGGTGGTGTTGGAGGGGTCGTCCTCCACCGCGGAGGCCAGAACCTCAAGGCCGTAGAGCTCGGCGGCCAACGGCGGCGCGAGGGACAGCTTGGTGGGGTCGTTCCACTCGCGCACCTCGCGGGCCGACCCGGCGGTATCACCGGCGATCACGGGTTTGAGCCCGGCCTCACGAATCAGCTTCCGGCACTGGCCCAGGGCGTGAATGTGGCTGTGGACCTCGGTAGCCCCCTCGATGGTGCTGCCGGGGATGCCGAGCAGGTCGAAGTGGATGGGCAGGAAGAACTCTCCCACGATCTGCAGGCCCGAGTGAGGCAGCAGCAGATGGATGTCCGCCACCCGGCCGGCGATGGAGTTTTCGATCGGGATCATGGCCAGATCCGTCTCACCGCTGGACACCAGCTCGAAGGCGTCCTCGAAGCTGGCGCAGGGAATGCTCTCCAGACCGGGGTACATCTGCTTACACGCTATATCTGAGTTGGCGCCGGGCTCACCCTGGAACGCAATTCTCTGGGCCATGCTCCGTATGATGTCACGCCCGGCGCCGGCTAATCCAAACAGCGCCGCCTCACTCAAATAGTGGTGTCACCTCTTCGCGTAGTCAGCGAATCCTTGCCAGTCGACCACCACGCAGGCTTCATCGCCAACGGTCCAGGCATCATGTCCGGGCGGGATTATCCCGAAATCGCCGGGCCCGTACTCGATCTCCTGGCCGTCATCCATGACGACCTTCATGCGGCCGGAGATGAAGTATCCCATGTGGGCGGCCTGGCAACTGTCCGTCTTGGCGATTGGTTTGACATGCTCTGACCACCGCCACCCCGGCTCGAACGTGGCCCGGCCGACGCCGCCACCCTCCAGATTGACCAGCTGGAGTTGGCCCTTGCCGTCCTCGAACGGCCGGGTCTCCTCCGGGGAATCGAAACTCTTGCGTATTGGACCTGGCATCTTAACCTCCTGTTGTGGACATTCCTGCTTCGGGGATGAAGGCCTTGGAATGCAGATGCTGCTGCCTGATATGCCACGTTCTAGGCCCGGCCGGGCGGCATGTCAAGGTCCGGATATATCGGTCTAGGTACGGGCGAGCCGCTCGATGTCCTCCCTGAATTCACTGACCATGGCTTCGGTAACCGTGGCCTTGGTCTGGCTGACAGCCATGAGGTAGCTGTCCGTCGTCAGCGAGCCGTCAGCAGGCTGCCCGGCCCCGTCCGGTGAGTCCCGTACTGCGCATTCCAACGCGCGCTGCGACGCCTTCCGTGCCGCGAATTCGATGTCTGCGGGCGAGAAGCGCTCAGTTTGCCGGGCCAGGGCCGGAACATCCACGTGCCGGGCGGCAGCCTCCGGAATGTATTTGGTCCAGATGGCCTCCCGGGCGGCGGGATCGGGCAGCCCGATGGGAATCACGTAGTCGAACCGTCCGTGCCGCAGGAACGCCGTGTCCAAGGCCCGGATGAAGTTGGTGGCGCAGATGAGGATCCGGCCCTCCTGCTCACGGAAGGCGGGAATGATCTTCAGCAGTTCATTCGTGACCCCCTGCAGGGGCGAGGGCGGCTTCCCGCCGCGCTCCGCCGCGATCTCCTCTACCTCATCGATGAAGACAACTGCATGGTCGAGGTGCGAGATGTCCTGGAAGGTCTGCCGCAACGCTGCGGCCAGCCCCCTCGGGTCCGATGCCAGGCGGGATGGGGAGACCTCGACGAAAGGCCATTCAAGCCGGGAAGCCACAGCTTTGGCGAAGGTGGTCTTTCCGGTCCCCGGCGGACCGAACAGCATGACGGCGCGCGGCGGAACGACGCCTAGGGAGGCGGCAAGATCCGTCCGCGCGAGGGGGAGGATCAGCCGCTGCTCAATGAGTTCCTTCTCTTTGTGCATGCCCGCCATCGACTCCCACAGGCCACGGGCGAGCACCCGGCCGCCAAGCTGGCTCAGCGGTCCTATCTCCTGGCGCTGGACCGGGACAATGCGCTCGAAATACAGAAGGCCGTCCTCGACGCCGTATTTGCTGTTTGAAAAGGCCCGGACGGGTGACTCGCTTGAGCGCACCAGCGCGGATATCCGAAGGACTCCGCGGGCCATTAGCCGTGACTCCAGGCCGGCAAGAAGCGCGCTGCCCAGGCCCTGGTCCCGCCAGTCCGCGGCCTGGGCGAGCATGATCACCCAGGCGCGGTCTTCTTCGATGTTGGCAGCAGCGGCTCCTATCAGCCGTTCACCGGCGATTGCGACGACGGCTTGCTGATCCGTGCAGGCGGAAAGGACCTCCGACAGGCTGTAGACGGCAGACTTGCCCGGGTTCCGGGACTCCTGCCAAACCTCTACCAGCTGGTCAAGGTCCTCCGGGTGGAACTCGCGGAGGCGCCAGGGCTTCATACGTCCTGCCCGGCATCCGGGTTCGGGCTCGGGTTCTGCGGCCGTGCTGGGCCGGCCATCAGTCGGTCTCCGGCCCGTTGCAGTAAAAGCAGTAGGCGGCGTCGTCGCAGACGTCATTTATTCCGGCGTCTTTGCCTGCGTTCGCGCGGTAATCAGTAGCGGTGCTGTTCATGGCGTCTCGTTCTCTCTAGGGGCCGACTCCAAAAGTATGAGCCGGAAATCACATAAGATAAAGCGATCTTTTCCATGCAATATAGGTCAGAAAAACCATTTCTTCCGAGCCGCCAGCCGGCAGGCTGGAATCGTAGGCCTACGGGGCTTGGGCGCTCTGGTCAAGCAGCCGGCGGAGGGTCCTCAGGGCGGCGAGAGCCCGGTGGCTCACCAGGGCGGGGGAAATGCCGAACTGCGTTGCCACCTCGGCCACCGTGAGCCGACCATAGTGCAGGGCCAGCAGGACGTCCCGTTGCTCCAGGTCGAGCATCTTCAGGGCCTCGCTGACGCGGGAGCCCGCGGGCTCGCTTTGGGCATTGACCATGGAGACAGGCTGGCGCGGTGGCCTTTGAGATTCCTGACGGCGTCCACCCCCAAACTGGGCGGCCCGGCCGCTGCAGCCCCTCTACTGGGCGGCGCCTACTGGGCGGCGTCGAACCCTGCGAGCAGCCGCCGCGAGGCGGTCTGCATGTGTGAGCGCATCGTCGCGGTGACGCCAGCGGGATCATGGGCTTCCAGCGCGGTGAAGATTTCACGGTGTTCTTTGAGGGCTGCGGCGGCGTGGCCTTCGTCAGTCAGGGCGCGGTCAACCCAGATGCGAAGCAGTGACCGGATGCTTTGCAGCAGTTCGCGGAGGACCTGGTTGCCCGAGCTGACAGCGATCTCGCGGTGGAAGGCGGCGTCTGCCTCGACGAACGCGACCAGGTCTTCGAGGTTGTCTTCCATGCTCTGCAGGTTGGCGCGCATGCGGTCCAGTGCTGCATCGTCGATGCGTTCAGCGGCCAACTGCGCTGCCTGCACCTCGAGCCCGCTCCTGAGCTCCACCAGCTCGCGGGTTCGGGGAGCGCCCAGCATGAGGCCCCAGCTCAGGGTGCGGGGCAACAGTTCCGAGATGCCGTCCCGCAGGTACGTTCCCGATCCCGGCCTGACAATCACAATGCCCAGGATCTCCAGGGCCGCCAATGCTTCGCGGACGGCTGATCGGCCCACGCCGAGGGACGCGGCAAGCGTCCGCTCGGCCGGAAGCCTGGTTCCGACTGCTATGTCTCCGCTAGTGAAGTAGGCCAGCAGGCGTTCCGCAACCTCGGATACCACCGACCCCTGTTCCATGGGGCCAAGGGCGGCGCTGATCTTGGCCGTAGCGGCTGCGGAGTTTTCGGACATCTTCAAAGGGTAGCAACCGGCTGACCAATTTCCCGCCAAAGGTACAAAGCAGAAGAATCCGTCAACCGGTTGACCAATTTGCCCGTCCGGCCGTATGGTTGATCTCACAACGCGTAGCCAATGCCGGTCTCCTTCCGGCGGACGGCATTGAGACAAACCCCCAAGCATCCAGAGCAGGACGCGGCCGGGGCTACCAACATCTAGGAGTCAATGTGGACACCACACAATCGGTGGTCGAAAGATCTGCAATCAGGAAAGTGGCAATCCGGCTGGTGCCGTTCGTCGCTTTGATGTTCTTCATCAACTACCTGGACCGCACGGCCATCTCCTTTGCCGGCCCCAACGGCATGAACACGGACCTCGCCCTCGGCGCGGCGCAGTTCGGCTTCGCTTCCGGCGTCTTCTTCATCGGCTACATCCTGCTCGAAGTCCCCAGCAACCTGGCCCTGCACAAGTTCGGCGCCCGGCGCTGGCTGGCCCGCATCATGGTCAGCTGGGGCATCGTCTCGCTCCTGTTCACCTGGGTTGGCAACGTTGAGCAGCTCTACATCCTGCGCTTCATCCTCGGTGTGGCCGAGGCCGGCTTCTTCCCGGGCGCCATCCTCTTCCTGAGCCTCTGGGTTCCGGCCCGGCACCGCAGCAAGATCCTCGCCCTCTTCTACCTGGCCCAGCCGCTGACCACCGTCATCGGTGCCCCTCTGGCCGGCCTCCTCATCCAGCAGCACGGCCTCTTTGGCCTCGCCGGCTGGCGCGTCATGTTCTTCGGTGTGGCCGTCCCCGCCATCATCATCGGCATCGTTGCCTGGTTCTACCTGGCTGACTCCCCGGCCAAGGCCAAGTGGCTGACGGCCGAAGAGAAGACCTGGCTGACTGGCGCCCTGGAAAAGGAAAAGGAGGAAACCGCCGCCAGCAACAAGCACGTCAGCGTCCGCACCGTCTTCGGCAACGGCCGCGTCTGGATGCTGGCGGCCATCTACTTCGGCTTCATCTACGGCCTCTACGCCCTTGGCTTCTTCCTGCCCACCATCATCGCCGGCTTCGAAGGGCTCTACGGCACCAAGTTCGACGTGCTTCAGAAGGGCCTCATCACTGCGATCCCGTACCTGCCCGCCGCGGCCGCCCTGTACTTCTGGTCCAAGGACGCCACCAAGCGGGGCGTGAAGACCTGGCACATCGCGGTCCCTGCCCTCGTCGGCGGCGTCAGCATCCCGCTGGCCCTGTTCGCCGGTTCCCCGGCAGCCACCATCGCGGTCATCACCATCACGGCCATGTCCATCTTCGCCGCACTGCCCAACTTCTGGACCGTGCCCACCCAGTTCCTCACCGGTGCGGCTGCCGCTGCCGGCATCGCCCTGATCAACACCGTGGGCAACCTGGCAGGCTTCAGCGCCGGATACATCACGGGCTGGCTTAAGGACTGGACCGGCGGCTACACGGTTCCGATGTTCGTCGTCGGCGGCTTCATGCTCCTCTCCTCCATCCTCATGGTGGTGCTGAGCCGCTCTGGCAAGGTCAGCGAAGGCATTCCGGCCGAAGCCCTGGACCCCGCGGGAGCCGGACACCACTCCGAGCCCTAGGAAACCCGCGACACCCAAGGCCGGTTGCGCCCTCTCCCAAGGAGGGCGCAACCACGCCAAACCATTTCGTCCCCCGCCACCCCCTAACCTCGCAAGCTCGGTCAGGGAACCCGGCGGTTGGGGCCCCAAGCTCAACCGCCGGCCCACTGTCACTTCAGGAGAAAACCGCAAATGACCCGCCTGTTCAATGAACCTGCAGCGTTCGCTGATGAGATGATCGAGGGCTTTGTTGCCTCGCACGGCCGGTGGGTGCGGCGCGTTTCGGGCGGCGTGGCCCGCAGCACTAAGAGCACCCCGGATACCGTGGCACTGGTGATCGGCGGCGGCTCTGGCCACTATCCGGCGTTCGCCGGCCTGGTGGGCCAGGGCCTGGCCCACGGCGCCGCGATGGGCAACCTCTTCGCGTCCCCCTCGGCGCAGCAGGTCTACGGCGTGGCCAAGGCCGCCAACAACGGCGCCGGGGTCCTGCTGGGCTACGGCAACTACGCCGGCGACGTCCTGCACTTCACCCAGGCCCAGGAGCGCCTGCGCAGCGAGGGCATCGACTGCCGCAGCATCGCCGTCACCGACGACGTCTCTTCCGCTCCGCTGGAGGAGCGCGCCAAGCGGCGCGGCATCGCCGGCGACCTGACGGTCTTTAAGGTCGCGGCCGCCGCTGCCGAGGCCGGCTACAGCATGGACCGCACCGTCGAAATCGCCGAACGTGCCAACGATCGAACCCGCTCCTTCGGCGTCGCGTTCACCGGCTGCACCCTTCCCGGGGCCGAGAACCCTCTGTTCACCGTCCCCGAGGGACGGATGGCCGTGGGCATGGGCATCCATGGCGAGCCCGGCATCGATGAAACAGACATCCCGACGGCGGATGAGCTCGCCGAACTGCTCGTGGGCCGGCTGCTTACGGAGGTTCCGGAGGGCCTTCAGGTCCGGGGGTCATGCGTGGTCCCGATCCTCAACGGCCTGGGCAGCGTCAAGTACGAGGAACTGTTCGTGGTCTACCGCCGCGTCGCCCAGCTCCTCGCCGAGGCCGGCCTGGAAGCCGTTGACCCGCAGGTCGGCGAGCTGGTCACCAGCTTCGACATGGCCGGCACCTCGCTGACCCTGTTCTGGCTGGACGAGGAACTCGAAACCCTCTGGAACGCACCCGCGGACGCCCCGGCCTTCCGCCGCGGCGCGGTCACGGCCGCTGCCCTCGACACTGCTGCCCTGAACGCCGACGAGCTGTCCGCGGAAGCGGCAGAGGATGTGGCGATCCCGGAAGCCACGGACGAGTCGCGTGCAGCCGCAGTCCGCGTCCTGGCCGCCCTCGGCGCCGCCAAGGACGTCATCGACGCGAACGTCGAGGAACTGGGCCGCATCGATGCGATCGCCGGCGACGGCGACCACGGCATCGGCATGGAGCGAGGTGTCCGGGCAGCGGTCGAGGCCGCAACCGACGCCGTCGAACGCGGTGCCGGTGCGGCCAGCACCCTGCACCTGGCCGCCGACGCCTGGGCCCACCGGGCCGGCGGCACCTCCGGTGCGCTCTGGGGCATGGCCCTGCGGGCAGTCGGGGACGCGGTCGGGGACAGCAACGCGCCCGACGCCGGCGCTGTCGCTGCCGGAGTGGCGGAGGCCGCCGCCTCGATCATGGGCTTTGGCAAGGCCAAGGTGGGCGACAAGACCCTCGTGGACGTGCTGGTTCCGTTCCGCGACGCCCTGTCCGCCGCCGTCGGCTCCGGGCAGTCCCTCACCGACGCCTGGGGCGCGGCAGCCACCGTGGCCCAGCAGGCCGCCGAGGAAACCGCCAACCTGCTGCCCCTCATGGGCAGGGCACGCCCGCACGCCGAGAAGAGCATGGGCACCCCGGACGCCGGTGCCGTATCCATGGCGCTGATCGTCCGCGCAATCCACAACACCTTCGCCGAGGCGAAAGCTGCAGCAACCACCACTAAGGAGAATGCATGAGCGCCAAACTGCGCCTGGTCGTCGGTTCCGACGACGCCGGATTCGAGTACAAGGAAGCCCTGAAGGCGGACCTGGAAGCCAGTGAACTGGTCGAGTCCGTGCAGGACGTCGGAGTGGACGCCACCAGCCACACCCCGTACCCGTCCGTAGCCATCGCCGCCGCCGAACTCATCGCCGCCGGCAAGGCCGACCGCGCCCTGCTGGTCTGCGGCACGGGCCTGGGCGTTGCGATCGCCGCGAACAAGGTCCCCGGCGTCCGCGCCGTCACCGCCCACGACAGCTTCTCCGTTGAGCGCTCCATCTTGAGCAACAACGCCCAGGTCCTCACCTTCGGCCAGCGCGTCGTGGGCTTGGAACTCGCCCGCCGCCTCGCCAAGGAATGGCTGACCTACACCTTTGACGAGTCCTCGGCCTCCGCCGAGAAAGTCACCCTGATTAAGGACTACGAAGGTGTCACTTCCTGCTGATCCCGCCGCCGGCGGCTGTACACGCGCTGCTGGTTCATCCGGCTCCGCACGCCCAAGGGCGATCATCGGCGTCAGCCTGAAGATGTACTTCGGCTACGAACGCACGCTGGACTGGTGCCGGGACGTGGCCGAGATCGCCTCGGCCCACCCGGCCGTCCGCAGCGGCGACATTGAACTGTTCGCCCTGCCGGCCCACCCGGTGCTGCCCGAGTGCGCCCGGATCCTGTCCGCCGCCGGGGCGGCGACCGGTGCCCAGGACATTTTCTGGGAGGACGAAGGAGCCTTCACCGGCGAGGTCAGCGGCAAGATGGTGGCCGAAACCGGCGGCCGGTACGCCGAGGTGGGCCACGCCGAGCGGCGCCGCATCTTCGGTGAGGACGACGACGTAATCGGGCTGAAGACCGCGGCCGCCTACCGCAACGGCCTCACCCCGGTGCTGTGCGTGGGCGAACCCGACAGCGGCACCGCGGCGGATGCCATCAAGCACTGCATCCGTGAAATCGACGGCGTCCTGAACCGTGCCGGAAGCCTCGGCAGCACCGGGCGCACCATCGTGGCCTACGAGCCGCAGTGGGCCATTGGCGCAGCCGAACCGGCTTCGCCGGAGTTCATCAGCGAAGTCATCACCGGACTGGACGCCCACCTGCGCAGCCGCCCGGGCCAGGACGGCAGCCGGGTCATTTACGGCGGCAGCGCCGGCCCCGGCCTCATCAGCCAGCTCTGCCCCGCCGTCGCCGGACTGTTCCTGGGCCGCTTCGCCCACGACCCGTCGGCAGTGCGGGACATCCTGGACGAGGCCGCACAGCGGCTCGGCCTGGTGGAACCCGCTCTCCTGGAACCGGTCGGGGGCCGGGCATGAGCGCCACGGTTGGCCAGGGTTCAAGGCTTGGTGCGGCTTCCAGGATTGGTTTGAGCAGCTACGCGTTCTTCTGGCAGCTTTCGGACCGGGTTTCCCGTCCGCTGAGCATCCCCGAGGCGCTGGAGCGGACCGCGGCCCTGGGCGTGGACCTGTTCCAGATCTGCGACTATGCACCGCTGGAAACCATGAGCGACGGGGAACTGCGGGCCGTGCGGGCCACCGCCGATTCGCTCGGGATCAGCCTCGAGCTGGGCACCAAGGGGATCCGGCCGGAGCACCTGCGCCGGTTCCTGCACATCGCCAAGATCCTGGGGGCGCCGCTGCTGCGGACCATGTTCAATACCCCGGACCACACCCCGACGGCGGACGAGGCGGTGGAGATCTTCACCGAGGTCCTACCCGAGTTCAAGGCGGCCGGGGTGCGGATCGCGGTGGAGACCTACGAGCAGGTCCCCACCTCCCGGATCCTGGAGGTCGTAGAGCGCGTCGGAAGCCTGTACCTGGGCGTGTGCAGCGACCCCGCCAACACCGTGGCGGCCCTGGAGTCGCCGCACGAGGTGATTGACGCCGTCGCACCCTATGTCCTGAACATGCACATCAAAGACTTTGCGTTCAGCCGCAAGGAGGGGTGGGTCGGGTTCACATACTCCGGCGCGCCGCTCGGCGAAGGCCTTCTGGACTACGACTACATGGCCCGGAAGCTTCAGCCCAAAGAAAGAAACATCAACCAGATCGTCGAACACTGGCTGCCGTGGCAGGACTCCGAAGCGGAAACCATCCGCCTCGAAAACCAGTGGACCCAGCAAAGCATCGATTTCCTAAGGAGCAAGTGAAATGTCAGCAGAACAATTGACCGTCGCCGTCATCGGAGCCGGTGGCAAAATGGGGATGCGCGTTTCCCGGAACCTCCAGAAGAGCGCCCACACCGTCTTCTACAGCGAGAACTCCCTGGCGGGCCAGGACCGTGTCCGCGCCGAAGGCCGTGAAATCACCGCCACCGATGACGCCGTCAAGGGCGCCGACGTGGTAATCCTCGCTGTCCCGGACACCGTTCTGGGCGTCGTGTCCGAAGGCGTCGTGCCCCAGATGAAGGCTGGCGCGATCCTGCTCACCCTGGACCCGGCCGCCGCCTACGCCGGGCTGCTGGCAAAGCGCGACGACGTCGTCCAGGCCGTTGCGCACCCGTGTCACCCGTCGGTGTTCCTGGAGCGCACCACCAAGGAAGAATGGGCCGACACCTTCGGCGGCGAGGGCGCGCCGCAGAACGTTGTTGCAGCCATCGACGAGGACGCGCCGGCAGCGACCCGCGATTCGGCCGAGGCCGTTATCCGCACCATCTACGCCCCCGTGATCGACGTCCACTGGGTCACCGTGAAGCAGCTCGCCATCCTCGAGCCCACCCTCGTGGAGACCGTGGCCTGCATGATCGGCACCCTTCTCAACGAGGCACTGCACGAGACCGTCCACACCGCCGGCGTGCCCGAGGAGGCGGCTAAGGCCATGCTGTTCGGCCACGTGCAGATAGCCCTCACCAACGCCCTGCGCGGTTCCAACCCGTTCTCCGAGGCCTGCGAAATCGCCATCCAGTACGGCAAGGACACCATCATCAAGGACGACTGGAAGAAGATCTTCGACGACTCCGAGCTCGACGGCGTCATCGCCAAGATGCTGAAACTGAACGCCGTCAAGCGCTAACGCCGCCCGCCAGCACCGGCTCTGACAGCAGTGGATCCATCCCCCGGGATGGATCCACTGCTGTTTAACAGATCTTCAGCAGCCGAATTGGTGACCATCCGGGCGGCCGCGGGACCCGCCGTCGCAAATTCTTTTCTCCGGTGAACACCCGGTCACCCGCACAGGGGGCTATGTGACTTGAACGGCGGTCGTTTTTCCTGCCCGGCGGGGAGGCCTTGCGGCATGCGGAACACCGCATGCCAGGGTGGCGCGTGCTTTATGCAAACGAATGGATTAGTGCACTAGTTTTCGCTTTATGTCCCGTTTGACCTCGTGTTTTTTCTCACGGGCGGTACCCTTGCGGGCTGTGTCGGGGCGTCAATAGCGTGGATCAGGACCCTTCGAACGAGCTAAGGACTTATATGCCCTCGCCAGCCGCCATGGATCCAGACCCCATCCACCCCGGCAGGAGCCGGATACCGGCCCTGACACGCCTGACATCGGGCCTTCGCTGGGACCTGCCGGCGTCCCTGGTGGTGTTCCTCGTTGCTGTTCCGCTGTCGCTCGGCATCGCCGCTGCGTCGGGCGCTCCGGTCATGGCGGGACTGATCGCGGCTGCGGTCGGCGGCATCGTGGCCGGCAGCCTGGGTGGCGCACCGTTGCAGGTCAGTGGCCCCGCTGCGGGCCTGACGGTCATCGTCGCCGGCCTCATCGAACAGTTCGGCTGGCCCGTCACCTGTGCCATCACCGTGGCGGCCGGGGTCCTGCAGGTCCTGCTGGGGATGGCGCGGGTGGGACGCGTGGCGCTGGCCATCGCACCCGTGGTGGTGCATGCCATGCTTGCCGGCATCGGCATCATCATCGTCCTGCAGCAGCTGCATGTGATGCTCGGCGCCGAAGCGGGCGAGGCCGCACTGCATAACATCCTGGCCCTGCCGGACAGCCTGGCAACCGTCGACCCGCAGGCCGCCTTCCTGGGGGCTGTGGTAATCGCACTGCTCGCCGGATGGAAGTACATGCCGGCCGCAATCCGCCGGGTGCCCGGTCCGCTCGTCGCCGTCGTGGCAGCGACGCTGCTGTCGCTGCCGTTCAATTCCGACGTCGACCGGATCACCTTTGACGGGTCGCTGCTGGACGCCCTCTCGCTTCCGCACCTGCCGCAGGGGGAGTGGACCGCCATCGCGGTGGGCGTCGTCACCATCGCCCTGGTGGCCAGCGTCGAGTCGCTGCTGTCCGCTGTCGCCGTCGACAAGATGCACCACGGCGAGCGTACTGATTTCAACCGCGAGCTTCTCGGCCAGGGCGCCGCCAACGTGACGTCGGGCATGCTGGGCGGGCTTCCCGTCACCGGCGTGATCGTGCGCAGTGCCACCAACCTTGAGGCCGGCGCGCGGACCCGCAAGTCCGCCATCCTTCACGGCGTCTGGGTGCTCGTCTTCTCGCTGCTGCTGGCTGGAGTCATCCAGCTGGTCCCCGAGGCCGTGCTTGCCGGGCTGCTCATCATGATCGGTATCCGCCTCGTAAAGGTGGCCGATTTCCAGACGGCGCGTGTCACCGGTGACCTGACCGTCTACGCCGCCACGCTGCTCACGGTGGTGTTCGTCAATCTTCTCGCCGGGGTGCTGATCGGGCTCGCCCTGGCCGTGCTGCTGGTCGTATGGCGCGTGGTCCGGGCCAGCATCCACGCGGAGCCCCTCGGCGGAGCAGCTGAAGGCCGCTGGCGGGTGGTCATCGACGGCTCCTGCACGTTCCTGTCGCTTCCCCGCCTGAGCAAGGTGCTGGCCGCCGTTCCGCCGGCAGCCCACGTCACGGTGGAGCTCGACGTCGATTACCTGGACCATCCGGTCCACGACACCCTGGAGGCCTGGCGGGTGAGGCACGTCAACAACGGAGGCAGCGTCGAGATCGAGGAAACCGGCACCGCCACCCTGCACGCCGCCCAGGCAGGAACTCCCGCACGCGGGTCATCGCGCTCCGCGCTGCGCGGCGGCTTCGCACCGTGGCGGAGCTGGCAGCGTCACAGCGCACCGCTGGCCGCAGGGGCAGCCGGGAATGTCCCGGCTCCGGTGCGCTCGGTGCTCAACGGCGTGGACAGTTACCACCGCCGGCACGCCCACCTGCTGCGTCCGCACGTCCAGGAGCTGTCCACCTTCCAGGATCCCGACACGCTGTTCATCACCTGCGCCGACTCCCGGCTGGTGCCCAACCTGATCACCAGCAGCGGCCCGGGGGACCTGTTCACGGTCCGGAACGTGGGCAACGTAGTGGGGAGCGACCGCCTCGAACCGTCGGTCGAGGCATCCCTGAAGTTCGCCCTCGACGAGCTTTCTGTCACGTCGGTGGTGGTCTGCGGCCACTCCGGCTGCGGCGCCATGACCGCCCTGCTCGCCGGACCTGCTGGGGGCGAGGGCTCCGACGGCAAAGAGGAACGTTGCCCGGTCGAGTCCTGGCTGGACCACGGCCGGCCGAGCCTGGAGTCGTTCCATGCGGGCCACCCGGTCCAGGTTGCCGCGGAGCAGGCCGGGTACGGCGCGGTGGACCAGCTGGCCATGGTCAACGTTGCCGTCCAGCTTGAGCAGCTGCAATGGCACGCCACCCTGCAGGACGCCGTCCGGAGCGGTGACGTCCATGTGACGGGCCTGTTCTATGACATCGCCACGGCCCGGGTCCTGCAGATCACGCCCACCGGCATCAGCCACCTGGATCCGCTGCCGCGGGCCGAGGAGCTGTCCCCGGCCTGACGGGGGAGCCATATCTGAACGGAGTACGCAGTCCGGTGAACAGAGTACGCAGTCCGGCGGCCAATCAGCGACAGGCCGCCGGACTGCGTACCGCTGAGGAGGGGCGAGTGATGCGGGCGGAAAAGACGGGTAGCCGGCCCCCGTGACTTACCCGGCAGGGCGCCGTTGAATGGTCTGACACACCCGCGGTGCAGGCAGCAGTGCAGCGACGCAGGTAGCTGTGCCACTAACAGCGCAAGCGACGGAGGAGACGACATGGAAGGGTGCAGGCCGTGAGTTCCGGGCTGGCGTCAGCGGTACAGTTCGCCGGATCCCTGTCGGGGTCCATCCTGCTCACGCTGGGACAGGCCGTGGTGGTGGTGTGCGCCTGTTCCGACATGGTCCGCCTGCTCTCAGTGCCACGCTCCCACCGGCGGTACCTGGCCAACACTGTCTTCCGCACCCTGGCACCGCCGGCGATCCTGGCCACCGCGGTGAGGGCGCTGCTCGATGCTGCCACCGGCGTGTGGCCGAACGTCACAGCCGGGATGTTTGTGCTGATGGTGCTGATCTACCGGTGGCGCACCGACACGGATGAGGACAGCTGGTGGAAGGGCAAGGGCAAGGCCCTGGGGCGGTGGTTCAGTAAGCGGAGTGCTTTCGGTCTTCGGCCAGCCCCGGCTGCAGCGATGCAGGCCGGGCTGCCGCCTGGGAAACTGGCCCCGCAGTATCCGTCAGTCGTTGAAGAGTCCCGCCAGGTCCTCCGTCGTGAGCGCACCGCCCGAGAGTGCATCGCCCTCCATCACGTCGGCGAACAGCTGTGACTTCTTGGCCTTGAGCGCCATGACCTTCTCCTCGATGGTGTCCTTGGCCACGAGCCGGTACACCATGACGTTCCTGGCCTGGCCGATGCGGTGGGTGCGGTCCACGGCCTGCGCTTCCGACGCCGGGTTCCACCACGGGTCCAGCAGGAACACGTAGTCGGCTTCGGTCAGGTTCAGGCCGAAGCCGCCGGCCTTGAGGCTGATCAGGAACACCGGGGCCGCGCCGTTCTTGAACTCGTTGACCACGTCGGTGCGATTCCGGGTGCCGCCGTCGAGATAGCAAAACTCGATGTTCTCCTCGACCAGGCGCTCACGGACCTTGCCCAGGAAGCCCGTGAACTGGCTGAAGATCAGGGCGCGGTGGCCCTCGGCCACCAGGTCCTCGAGCTGCTCGAACAGGACGTCCAGCTTGCTCGACCGCACGCCGGACAGGGACTCATCCACCAGCGAGGCGTCCAGGCTGAGCTGGCGCAGCAGAGTCAGCGACTGGAAGATGGTGAATCGGTTCTTGTTCACGTCCTCGATGAGGCCCAGGATCTTTTGCCGCTCGCGCTGAAGGTGGGTCTGGTAGACCTTCTGGTGCCGCGGGTTGAGCACCACCTCGAGGACCTGTTCCTGCTTGGGCGGCAGGTCCTTGATGACCTGCTCCTTGGTGCGGCGCATCATGAGCGGACGGACCCGACGGCGGAGCTTATCCAGCTGCCCCTTGTCGCCGTTCTTCTCCACCGGCTTCTGGTAATACTCGGCGAACCGCGAGGGGCTGGCGAACAGCCCGGGCGCCACGATGGACGTCAGGGCCCAGAACTCCATGAGGTTGTTCTCCAGCGGCGTGCCGGTGATGGCCAGCTTGAACGCCGCCGGAAGCTTGCGGGCGCACTGGTAGGCCTTGGACTGGTGGTTCTTGACGAACTGGGCCTCGTCCAGCACCAGCCCGGCCCAGCGCCGTCCCGCGTAGGACTCGTAGTCGATCCGGAACAATGCGTAGGACGTGATGACGATGTCCGCCCCGGCCATGGCCTCGGCGGGATCGGCGCCGCTCTTGGCGAAGGTCTCGCCGACGGCGCGGACCGTAAGGCCGGGCGCGAAGCGGGCTGCCTCGGCCTCCCAGTTGCCCACGACGCTGGTGGGCGCCACCACCAAAAAGGGCGCGCCGCCGTCGTCCACTGTTGTGGGGTCCTTTGCGTCCGCTTCCTTAATGTCCGCGGAAGACGCGGCGTGTTCCTTGGCCGCGCACATCAGGGCCAGGGCCTGGACCGTCTTTCCCAGGCCCATGTCGTCGGCGAGCACGCCGCCGAGGCTGTGGCGGTACAGGAAGCTCAGCCAGTTGTAGCCTTCCAGCTGGTACGGGCGCAGCTCGGCGTTGAGCGTGGCCGGCAGCGGCAGGCCCTGGACGCCCTCCTTCAGCAGCCCACCCACCGCTGTGCGCCAGGCGGCCGCCTGCTCGTCCACGATCCCCAGCTGGGCAAGTTCATCCCAGAGTCCGGCCTGGAACCGGCTGATCTGCAGGGGAGCATCCTTGTTGTCCTGAAGGCTGCGGGCCTCGTCGATCAGTGCCCGCAACTGGTGCAGCTCGGGCAGGTCGAGGGAGAAGTACGCGCCGCTGGGCAGCAGCATGCGCGTCTGTCCTGCGGCGAGGGCGGAGAAGAGCGCCGCGAAGGACACCGGCTGGCCCTCGAGGGTGATCACGATGCCAAGGTCGAACCAGTCGCGCTGGTCCGTGGCTTTGGTGGAAATCGCCACCACCGGCGCCTCTTCGGCCTCCCGGTAGTCCGCGATGTCGCCGGAGGTGTCCACCTCGACGCCGGGGGTGGCCTTCAGGCGGGGGAGCACCTCCTCCGTGAAAGCCAGGGTGTCCAGCCCGCTCAGCTCCGCGGTGGCCGCGAGCCGCGGCGTGCCCCAGCCGCCGGTGGCTGACTCACCGAGCTTGGGCACCACGTCCCACGGCTGGCCTACAGCCTCCAGGATCCGGGCCTCGCCTGGATCGTCACGGTAGCCGTGGTCTCCGGGATGGCGCCAGAGCGGCTGTGCCGTGACGATGGTGCCGGACTTGTAGTGCCACTCCCAGTGCAGTCGCACGCGGTGGTCGGTGCCGTAGTTGGCCAGCAGCGAGAGCGTCGGGATGGCGAGCTCGGGCAGCTCGACGGACTCGTCCGCCGCCGTCACCCGCGCAGTCTGCTTCAGCTTGGGGTAGAAGCCGGTGAGGAAGCGGCCCTCATCCCGTGCCGGGATGTGCAGCGTGCTGCCCGCCGTGACGAAGGCCAGCAGTTCCTCGCTCAGTCCACTCTCCAGCGGGGCAAGGGTGATTGTCTCGTCCGCGGCGACCCCCGGCAGCGCGTCCCCGCTGGAGATGAGGAAAATGCCGTGCGCCGGGCGGCCGATGGTGCCTACCGACGCCGGATCAACCTCGGTACCGTCGACCGTGATGGTGGACGCGAGCTCCAGTCCCCCGTCCTGGGTGTCACTTCCGTAGCGGCCCAGGTTGAGGCCCACCGCCGCAGGTTCCGCCGCCACCTTCACGGGTTCCTGGCTGCGGCTGTGCACCAGCGCGACGCCGATCTGCCTGGCCTCCTCCAGCAGGCCCCACATGTTCTTGCCGGCAAAAGTATTCAGCCCCAGCCAGAGGGACGAGGACGAGTACGCCGCCCGGTTCGCGCCGGCTGTGTGTGCGGCGAGGAAGGCCTGCATCCACTCCACATGGGCCTGGTTGCACTCGCGCTTGAAGCTCAGGTAGCTCAGCGTGTTCCACGAGACGTCGCCGCGGATCCATTTGCCCTTGGCACCCATGATCACCGGGCGGGCCTTGAGCTGGCGGACGCTGCGGAGCGGATCCCGGCGGCCTGTGTAGGAGAAGTGCGGGGCCGGTTCCTCCACCTCGAACTGCAGGGCCAGGGGAGTGCCGCCGCGTTGCTGGGCAGGGCCGGCCTGCGAAATCAGGGGGCTGAGTGCCTGCTCCCAGTCCGAGAGCGCCGGCACAGACTTTTCCCGCGACACCCGCGAGACGTCAGCGGGGGACAGCAGCTGCACCCTCACGGCCGCGTTGTCTTCGGCCGCGAACAGGAGCGCGGCCACGTGCTTGCAGTCCTTGCGGACCGGGCAGCTGCAGACGCCCACCGTGCAGCTCCAGCCGCCGCCCTTGCGGACCAGCTTGGCCGTGGTGGAATACGGTACCTCGGAGCCGCCGCGGACCTTGCCGAGCATCAGGCCGGTGGCGGCGTCAAAGGAGATCCCGGAGACGCGGCCGCCCATGGCATAAGCGAGCCCGGCCGCGAGGGAGCGGTCGTTGATCGCGGGGGTCTGGATTGCCAGTGCCGCACTGTCGTCCGGTTGGGAAGGCATGGGTGCGCGCTACTTTCGGCAAGTCGAAAATCTGCAGGTTATCTGATCCATCTTAGTCGGGCGGGAGGGGCCCTCAAATTTGCCGCCGCCCGCCGTCGGGCTCTCCTGCTTTTGTCCCTTAGGGGGCTGCGGCGCAAACTTCGCCTGACGTTCACTTCGCCCTAAACCTGCGGGCTGCATGCGGCGCGTACGTTGAGAGAGTACTGAGCATCACCGGCTTTCTGCAGTAAGGATTTCCCATGACTTCCAGCGAATACCCCGTTGTCCTGACCGTCGAAGGCGCCGCAGTCGGCAACAGTGCCAGTGACGAAGAGATTGTTGATTCCAACGTTGCCGTGGTGAACAGCATGTACCAGGAGCTCCTCGGCTCGGGGGAGATCGCGCCCAACGCCCTGCGCAGCTACTTCGTGGACTTCTACCTGACGCAGTCCCTGGGCGGCGGCTTTGCGCAGTACGTCTTCACCGCCCCGGACCGTGGAGAGCTTGACGCCTACATCCGCGAGGGCCTGGAAGGCATGGGCGCCGCCGGGCACGTTGACCTCTTCGACCGCACCGTGGAGGCATTCGACTCCCTGTCCGAGGAGGAAGCGGACATCTACCTGGACGGCGAGGCCGACGCCGAGGAGGACGGCGAGCTCCCGGAACGCGTCCAGGCCATGGAGGACCTCGACGCCGAATTCGAATCGCTCCTCGAAACGGAGGACATCGTAGCCCTCAACGCGGCCTGGCTGCGCGGACAGGAAGACCTGCTGGTCCTGAACGACGACGAGCTCACCGCACACATCGCCAAGCGCGTGGCGGCGCTGCCGGACCTCGAAGAGCGCCGCGCCGAGGCCGAGGAAGAGGCCCTGGAGAACGCCCCGGAATTCGAGGTCATCATCCGCGAGCTGTGCGACATCGCGGGGTTCGAGCTGCAGAAAATCACCATGGGCGATCCGAACTACGACCACAACGGCGAGACGGTGCTCGCGTGGCGCTTCAGCACGGACCATGGCGACTTCCTCATGATCGAGGACGACGACGAGGCCTTCATGCTCAACCCGGACACCAAGGAAATCGTCGCCGCCGTCGAGTTCGAAGAACTGGACGAGGACCTGGACGAGGACCTGGTGGAGGCGTAGCACCGCGGTTCTGCGGGACCCCTCGATGAGGGGTCCCGCAGCTTTTGGTTAAAGGTTTCCCCAACGTGGCGTCCAGATACTGGCATCCTCTTCAGATCATGGACCTGAAGAGGATCACCTCGCTGGGTCTCAGCCGGGTGAAATCTGGGGCCTTTGAGGGGAGCTTTCCATGAAACCTGCAAGAAATCGTCCGCGTCTGGCAGCCGCCATCACGGCTGGCGCGCTGGTGGCGCTGGCCGTTCCGACCGCGGTTGTTCCGGCTTTCGCCGTCATCAGCGACCCGGGTACACACATCATCACCGTTTTCCCGGAACGGGACATGGTCTCAGCCGAAGGGTACGCAGCGGGCGATCATCCCACGATCCAGGTGCTTCGCGGCGGCGCAGTCATCGGCACGTCGTCGGTCCTGACTCCTGCGGCCGGCATCGTGGAAGTCAACCACCCCGGCGGAGGATGCTGGGAAGGCACCACCCCGGACATCCGCCCGGGTGATGTGGTCCGTGTTCTGACAGCCCCCGACGTCGGCGACCAGACGTCCGTGGGGAACGTCACCGTCACGCAGCCGGCCACCAAGATCAACGCCAGCACCGTGGTCATGAAGGGCACCGCTGTTGCACCCGGCGGCGGGCAGCTTCCGGCGGACCAGCTGGAAGCCAGGGTCGTGGCAGCCAACCAGTCGTTCGCACTGAACGGGCGGCGCACGCTGCGTGCCGGTGCCCCGGGATCAGGCGAGGACGGCGTCGTTAAATACGACGGACCGGGCCTCACCACCTGGACAGCCACCTGGACCGGCCTCACCGGAGTTGGCGCGGATGGCGTGTCCGACGCAGACCGCGCATCATCAACCACCACCTCTGAAAGCCGGGGACTGTGGCTGGGACGGGCCGCCGCGATCGGCAATGAAGTCACGATTTTCGAGTACGCGGGGATCGGCGGACCCGCCGCTCCGTGCACGGCGCCCCTGGCCAAGGGGCCGAGCACACCTGACCTGACGGCCGCCACCGACACTGGCCGCTTCAATACGGACAACATCACGCGCAGCACCACCCCAAGCTTCACGGGTGCCGTCGCGTTGCCGGACGCCGCGAGCGTCAACCTCTACATCGACGGCGCGGCCAGCGGCTCGGGAGCAGTGGCCGCGAACGGTAGCTACTCGATCACGTCCAACCGGGCGTTGGCCAACGGACGCCACACGGTGACGGCCGGGGAGGTCAGCCCTGCAGGCATCGAAACACGCTCCGCCGGGTCCCTGGCCGTCACCGTCGACACCGTGGCTCCCGTGGTGACCGCCAAGGCTCCGGCCGTCAACTCGCTGATGGTCAGCCAGACGGCCAACGTCACGGCAACCTTCAGTGAGCCGATCGCCGGCATAGGATTCGCGTCCTTCAACTTGAAGAACGCCGCAGGGGCGGTGATCGCGGCTCCCGTCACCTGGAACGCCACGACCCGTGTGGCCACTCTCAACCCTAACGTAACGCTCACTGCCGACCGGAAGCACACGGTAGCCCTGACTGCAGGCATCACAGACATCGCCGGCAATCCGATTGCCGCGAACTCCTGGGTGTTCACGACGGGCCCACGCCCGGTGGTGACCGCTAAGTCGCCGGCAGCGAACGCGACCGCGGTCAGTCGCACGGCCAACGTCACGGCGACGATTAGTGAAACGGTCACCGGCGTGGCCAACGGCACCTTCGCCCTCCGCAACGCCGCAACGGGGGCACTTGTGAGCTACGCCGTCAGTTACAACGCCACCACCCGGGTAGCAACGCTGAACCCGAACGTGACGCTGGCGGCCAACACGAGGTACACGGCCACTATTTCCGCGAGCATCAAGGATGCCGGCGGGAACCCGCTCAGCGGCCTTTCCTGGAGCTTCACCACAGGAAGGTAGCCGCGCAGCTTCACAGGACCTCCGGCCTGGCGCCGCCCGAATGGGCAGCGCCGGGCCGGACCCATGTCCAAGGGGGCGGGTGGGGAGAGTGACGCTTGACACATGCAAAACGTTTTGTGTACTCTCGTTCACACCGAACCAAAACGTTTTGCAAAGGAAGTCGATGACGACGCGAGTAGGGATACGCGAAGTGGCCAAGGCCGCCGGAGTCTCAGTGACCACTGTGTCCCACGCACTCAACGACGCCACCAGCTCACGGGTCAAAGCGGAAACCCAGCAGCACGTTCGGGACGTGGCCAGGAACCTTGGCTACGCTCCCAACCGGCTCGCCAGCGGGCTGCGCAACCAGCGCTCCCAGATCCTCGGCCTCGTCAGCGACGAGATCACCACCACGCCCTTCGCCGGGGCCATGATCCGCGGAGCGCAGGACGCGGCCTACGAACGGGGCTACGTGGTCATGGTCGTGAACTCGGGCCTGGACAGCGAGCTCGAACACCGCGAAATCACCATGCTTCAGCAGCACCAGGTGGATGGCGTGGTGTACGCCCGGCTGTACCACCAGGGAGTCGAACTGCCGCCGGCGCTCTCGGGGATCCCCACCGTGCTCTTGGACGCCGTCACAGCGGACCCTGCAGTCTCCTCCATCGTCCCGAACGAGGTCGACGCCGCTGAAACCGCCGTGGAAGCGCTCATCCGGGGCGGCCACACGCGGATCGGAATGATCAACAACGTGGACGACATTCCCGCAACGCACGGCCGGCTGGAAGGATTCCACAATGCCCTGCGCCGCCACGGCATCGAGCACGATCCGCGGCACCTCGTCATCGCCAAGCCGGATACCTCCGGTGGCCGCGAGGCAGCTCTGGCTCTCCTCGGCCAGCCGGACGGGCCAACGGCCCTGTTCTGCTTCAGCGACAGGATGGCCATGGGCGCGTACCAGGCGGCCGCAGCTCTGGGACTGACCGTCCCGGAGGATGTTTCGATCGTCGGCATCGACAATCTGGAGCTGATTGCGGACTCGCTATGGCCGGGCCTGACCACGGTGGCCCTGCCGCACTACGACATGGGGCGATGGGCGGTCAACCGCGTTCTTGACGACATTGACAACCCGCGCACGCCGCCGGAACAGGTGCGGCTCGCATGTCCCCTGATCGAACGGGGCTCCGTAGGGCCGCCCAGGAGCTGACCGCATTCCAAAACAACAACCACCAGCAATACAACCAGTTCGTCCCAAACCCCGGGTCCGCCTGAAAAAGGGACGCAGCCGTTGCAGCGGCCGCGCCCCTTCCGGACCCAGGGCCAATCATCCACGCGCAAAATCAGCAGAAAGACTGGACCTTCATGAACAAGCGATTCACACGGATCCTGGCCACCAGCATAGCCGCGGCGGCCCTCATGGGCAGCCTCGCTGCCTGCGGCAAGGGCAGCTCATCGGCCACAACCGAAGGCACCAAAGAGATCACCATGTGGACCCACGCCGCCGGAAACCCGGCGGAACTGGCGGCGACCCAGTCGATCGTGGACTCCTATAACAAGAGCAGCGGCGCGAAGGCGCAGATCAAGGTGCAGGCTTTCCCGCAGGAGTCCTACAACGATTCCGTCGTTGGGGCCGCGTCAGCCGGGAAACTTCCCTGCATCGTGGACATTGACGGGCCCAACGTTCCCAACTGGGCGTGGGCCAAGTACCTGACGCCACTGAAGCTATCCGCGGACCTTTCCAAGAACCTCCCCAGCACCGTTGCCAAGTGGCAGGGCGAGACCTATGCAGTTGGGCACGGCGACGTCGCTTTGTCCATGTTTGCCCGCAAATCTGATCTCGCTGCGGCGGGCGTCCGCGTCGCCACCATTGAGAAGCCATGGACCAAGGAAGAGTTCCAGGATGCGCTGACCAAGCTCAAGGCCCTGGGCAAGTGGCAATACCCCTTGGACATGGGCACGGCCGGCGTCGGCGAATGGCTGCCCTACGCCTACTCGCCTCTCCTGCAGTCCTTCGGCGGCGACCTCATCAACCGCGACGGATTCCAGTCCGCCGACGGGGCCCTCAACGGGGACAAGGCCGTTGAATGGGCCGCGTGGTTCCGCGGCCTCGCCGACCAGGGCTTCATGGCCAAGAAGAGCGGGAAAGATTCCACCCAGGACTTCCTGAACAACAAGAGCGGCATCCTCTACACCGGTTCCTGGGCAGGGGACAAGGCGCGCAAGGCACTCGGCAAGGACCTGGCCGTTATGCCTTCCGTGGACCTCGGCAACGGACCGAAGATCGGCGGCGCCTCGTGGCAGTGGGGCGTGACCAGCGGCTGCAACAATACGGATGCCGCGATGGACTACCTGTCCTATTCCCTGAAGCCGGAAAACGTGGCTGCCGTCATCAAGGCAACGGGAGGCATCCCCGCCACTGATGAAGCCGCGGCCCTGATTCCCGCGTTCGCCGAGGGTGGTGCCAACCGTATCTTCATGGAGTTCTCCCGCGAGTTCGCAGTCATGCGTCCGGAGACACCGGCCTACCCGTTCATCGCCACCGAGTACGGCAAGGCGGTCCAGGACATCCTGGCCGGCGCGGACGCCAAGACCGTCCTGGACAAGGCGGTCAAGGCGATCGACGCCAATATCAAGTCCAACGGCGGCTACAAGAACTAGCCGGCCGCCGGAGCGGGAGGACGACGGCGGGCGGCAACTGCCGCCGTCGTCCTCCGCCCGGCACTGACTGTCAACGGAGACTCCCATGACAACCACCCAGCTTCCCTCCCGCCGCCCGGCGGCTCCGGCGCCCGGCGAAACCACCCCGGCAGCAGCCCGCCGCAAGCGCCCGGGCCACCTGCGCGAACAGCTCAGCGGCTGGGGGATGATCGCGCCGGCAGCGGTTCTCCTGCTCGCCTTCGTGTTCCTGCCGGCGATCCTTGGCTTCGGCCTTGCCTTCACGAACGCCCGCCTCATCTCTCCGCGGCCGGTGGAGTTCGTCGGGATGGACAACTTTGCCCGGCTCTTCACCGACCCCACATTCTGGCGGGCGCTCCTGAACGTCAGCTATTTCGCTGTGGTGGTGGTGCCGGTGCAGTCCGGCCTCGCACTGGCCATGGCGCTGCTGATCAACAAGAAGTTCCGCGGCGTGAACTTCTTCCGCACCGTTTACTTCCTCCCCGTGGTCACGTCCATGGTGGTGGTGTCGCTACTCTGGCTCTTCATGTACCGCAAGGACGGGCTGATCAACGAGCTGCTGTCAACGTTCAGCTTCGGCCTCATCCAGGGGGCGGACTGGCTGAACGATCCCGCCACCGCCATGCCGGCCATCATCGCGCTGTCCATCTGGCAGGCCGCCGGCTTCCACATGATCATCTGGTTGGCCGGGCTGCAGAGCATTTCCGGGGAGCTGTACGAGGCGGCGCAGCTGGACGGAGCCAGCCGCTGGCACCAGTTCCGGTACGTCACCTGGCCGGGACTGAAGCACACCCGGACCCTGGTCCTGGTGACCATCACCATCCAGGCGCTCGGCCTCTTCGATCAGGTGAGCGTCATGACGCAGGGCGGCCCGCTCGACTCGACCACCACCATCATCTACGAGGCGGTCCGCTCCGGCTTCAAGCAGCAGGAAACCTCCTACGCTTCCGCCATCTCGCTCGTATTCTTCGTCCTGGTGCTGCTGGTCTCCGCTGTCCAGCGCTACCTGACCCGAGAGAAGGACTGACGTGAAAAACGTGCTCCGCCTCAATTCCATCGGCGCCATGGCCGTCCGCATCCTGTTCGCGGCCGTCGCCGCCTTCCCCATCGTGTTCATGCTCGTGTCCTCGCTCAAGCCGGACCAGCAGATCTTCGGCGACATGTCCTCCGTCGCGGCCTTCCTGCCCATTGGCAACATCTCGCTGGACAACTACACAGCCGTCTTCGACAGGGTCCCGGCCGCGCGCTTCCTCATCAACTCCGTCGGTGTCTCCGCCGTGACAGTGGTGTTGGGTATCTTCGTCAACAGCCTGTGCGCCTTCGCGCTGTCCCGCATGCAGGTCCGGGGCAAGCGCGTCGTGTTCACGGCGATCCTGGCAACCCTCATCGTGCCGTTCCAGACTCTCGCCCTGCCGCTGGTGTGGTGGGTGAACCAGTTGCCCTACTTCGAAGTCAACGGCTTCAGCCTGGAAATTTCGAAGGGCTGGCTGGACACCTACCAGGTGCAGATCATCCCGTTCATCGCCAACGCGTTCTCCATCTACCTGTACCACCAGTACTTCGAGTCCATTCCCAAGGAACTGGACGAGGCGGCCCGGATCGACGGCGCCGGCTGGTTCAAGATCTACCGCCAGGTGGTCATGCCGCTCGCCGGTCCTGCCACGGCCACCGTGGCCATCCTGACCTTCCTGCCCGCCTGGAACTCCTACCTGTGGCCGCTCATGGTGGTCCAGTCCGAGGAGCTTCGCCCGGTGATGATCGGCATCCAGTACTTCTTCCAGCTGAACGTCTCCTGGGGTGAAGTCATGGCCTACGCCTCGCTGATCACGGTTCCCGTAGTGATCCTCTTCATCGCGTTCCAGCGCTCCTTCATCAACAGCATCGCCTCCAGCGGTGTCAAAGGCTGACCCAGCCCCACTTTCTAGTTCGAAAGCGAACCATGACTTCCCTGAATGCAACGCCCGTGCTCGACTGCCGCTACCGGCCCAAATGGCACTTCGTCGCCGAGCACAACTGGCTCAATGACCCCAACGGGCTGGTGTACTCCAACGGCGTCTACCACCTTTTCTACCAGCACAACCCGTTCGGTGACGTGTGGGGCAACATGTCCTGGGGCCACGCCACCTCAGCGGACCTGCGGAGCTGGGACGAGCAACCCGTGGCAATCGCGTGCGATGAGCAGGAGGCCATCTTCTCCGGGTCGGCAGTGGTGGACACGCTGAACACGAGCGGTTTCGGCGCCGGGGGAGTGCCGCCGCTGGTGGCGGTCTACACCAGCGCCTACTCCCCGTCGTCGCCGCTGGCGGGCCGGCAGGCACAGTCCCTCGCGTACAGCACCGACGACGGCGCCACCTGGACCAAGTATGCGGGGAACCCCGTGCTGGACCGGGCGTCTGCGGACTTCCGCGACCCCAAGGTCTTCTGGTACGACGGCGACGCCGGCAGCTACTGGGTGATGGCCGCCGTCGAGGCCGTCCGGCATGAGGTGGTGCTCTACAAGTCCGCCGACCTCAAGTCCTGGGAGTATCTGAGCACCTTCGGTCCGGCCAACGCGACGGGCGGGGTCTGGGAATGCCCGGATCTGTTCGAACTGCCCGTGGACGGCGATGCCGGGAACACCCGGTGGGTCCTTGTGGTGAACCTGAACCCCGGCGGGATCGCCGGCGGCTCGGCGGGCCAGTACTTCCTGGGAACGTTCGACGGCGTGACGTTCCGTTCCGAAACCATTGTCACCGAGGGCAGGCAAACCGACGACAGCCGGATGCCGGACTACGGCTGGCTCGACTGGGGCCGGGACTACTACGCCGCCGTCTCGTTCAGCAACGCTCCCGACGGGCGCCGCCTCATGATCGGCTGGATGAACAACTGGCAATACGCGGCCAGCACCCCGTCGCAGGGCTGGCGCAGTGCCATGTCCCTGGTCCGCGAGGTCCGGCTGGAGACCCGCGCCGGGCGACCGGTGCTCGTCCAGGCGGCCGTGGACCCGTTCGAGTTTTCCGGTACGGAGCTGTTCACCGCGGGTCCGGAACAGCTGGCGGACGGCGTGCGGTGGCTGCCCGCGGAGGGTTCCGGGGATGTGCTGCGCATCGATGCCGAATTCCGGCCCGGTTCCGCGGGCAAAGTCGGGCTGGTGCTGCGTGCCGGCGAGGCAGACGGCGTGCAGGAGCGGACAGTGCTGGCCTACTCAGCCTTGTCCGGCGAGCTCAGCCTGGACCGCACCGGGTCCGGAAATGTCGGGTTCCATGCCGACTTCCCGTCCGTGGAGCGGGTGCCCGTTTCCCTGGACGGCAGCGGCCTGCTGCGGCTTAGGATCTTCCTGGACCGCTGCTCCGTGGAGGTCTTCGCCCAGGACGGGCTGGTGACCCTCACGGACCAGATCTTCCCCGCCGAGTCCAGCACCGCCGTCGGACTGCTGGCCGAAGGGGACGGTGCCGCCCTGGTAAGCCTCAGCGTCACCGGCTAGCTCCTGCCAACCCTGCGGCGCTGTCAGCTGTCAGCTGTTGTGCTCAAGCGCCGTCTCGAGGAAGTCCAGGAATTCCTGGTCCACCTGGTCCTCCGACGTGAGCCGCACCTTGCGGTCGAAGAAATCGCCCTCGCGGACCTTGACCGCCTTGAGGCGCTCCCCAATAGGCGCCTCAAGGCGGAGAGTCACATCCACTGCCGTGTTATTTGCCCGCGTCACCTGCGCGAACTTCCGGCGGCTGCTGTGCAGCGATACGTAGCCTTTGCGCATCTGGATAGCCACGCCCGGATGGGCTGCGGCCCATGCCAGGAGGGTGTTGGCGATGGGCCGCAGGTTCGGGTGGTCCCTGTACTGGCCATCAAGGAGTTCTTCGGCGTCCCGCAGCATGAACTCGGGATAGCCGAACATTTCCCAGGACACGGCGTATCGGGCGTAGCCCGTGATTCCGTGCTCGGCGTCCATCCATTCGCGCAGCTGGGCGTCGCTCGTCACTCCTGCGGCGCGTCCCTGCTCCGCCCACCAATGGACGTCATGCCCTGACTTCCGCAGCAGCAGTGCCTGGTTGCTGTCCACCATGGACTTCCAGGTTCCGGCCGCTGCTTTCAGATTGTGTGGATTCGCCATGCTCCGATGGTAGTGCCGGCACCTCCGGCAGAGGCGCCGGCCCCAAACCTGCAGGCTTTACTTGATCATGGTCCCGTCGGGTGCCACGAGGTACCAAACATTGCCGACGCCCTGGCCGGTGATGTCGCCGGGGGCCTTGTCCTTCTCCCACAGGTAGACGGGCATGCCGTTGACCGTCACCTGCTTCTTGCCGTCGGGCGTATCAATGGTGCCGACCGTCCCCGTTACACCCTCGACCTTGGGGGTGTCCGTGGCAGCAATCACCGGCGGCCACTTCACGAGGCAGTCGCCTGTGCAGTTGCTCTTGCCTGAGTCCTTGACGTCCTTCGTGAAGTAGTAGACGCTCATGCCTTTGCCGTCCACCACGATGTCACCCTTGCTGGACGACGCGGTCTTGAGGTCCACCGCCGCACTGTCGCTGGCACCCGTTGTCGCCGACTCACTGGCGGTGGCCGCCGGTGACTCGCTGGCAGGTGCCGCCGCCGTAGTAGTGGTCGTTGTGCCGGATCCGCCGCCACAGGCCGTCAGTGAGGCGGCAAGGGCCATAACTGCGAGGCCAACGCTCAGTTGCTTCTTCATGTGCTGCTCCTTGGCTCGGGCCGGCAGACTGAGAGACCGGCGCTATCTGGAATGACGCACAAAGGTGAAGAATGGTTCAAAGGATCTTCGGCTGACCGGAATTGAACTTATCGCCGGCTGCCGACGTCGTATTTGCCAGGAAGGCCGGCCCGCTCGGAACGGCTTCATTGGCTCATTACAGGGAGGCCGAAGATGCCGCTGGATGAGGACTTGGTTGCAGCGATCTACCGCGAGCACGGAACGGCGCTCCGCCGGTTTGTACTCAGCGCCTCCCGCGACCCGCACCTCGCCGACGACATCGTCCAGGAAACGGTGCTTCGCGTCTGGCAACAGGCGCCCAAGGTCACGGGCAGTATGCGCAGCTACCTTTTCCGGACTGCCCGGAACATCATGATCGACAACTATCGGAAGGCCCAGCGTCGGCCGCTGGAAGCCGAGGACCGTGACATCGCGGACCCGGAGGAGGCCACCGGACGAGTTGACGATCTTCTGAACAAGGTACTGATGGAGGAAGCGCTGCTGCGGCTGAGTTCGGAGCACCGTGATGTGCTGGTGGCACTGCACTACCGGCGGTTCACGGTAGGCGAGGCAGCGGTGCAGTTGAACATTCCGAGCGGAACGGTGAAATCCAGGGCGTTCTACGCGGTTAAGGCCCTGCGGACAATACTCGATGAAATGGGTGTGGAACGGTGAACGGCAAGGAAGTCCATGAGTTGCTGGGGGCATACCTGCTGGGAGGGCTTGATGAAGCGGACAAGCTGCGCTTCGAGGACCACCTCAAGCACTGCGGCTCGTGCCGCAGTGAACTGTCGGACCTGGAATCCCTGCCGGGACTGCTGGATGCCGTGCCTGTCCCGGACGCCGTGGCGCTCGCCGTCCCGCCGGCCCGCCGGCCCGGATCGGACGCCCCGTCGCCCGACATGGCCCCCGTCCCCCAGCCCGTTCTGGACGAACTGGCGGCCCGCCGTCGTAATTCCCGGCGGCGGGTGGCGGCTCTGGTGGGGGTGGTGGCGGCGGCCTGCCTGGGCCTGGGATTTGCGGCCGCGCCGCTCTTTGATCCCACCGACAAGCCCGACGCGAGCTACTCGGTCAAGGCCAACAGTGGCATGCAGGTCACCGTGGGAATGGTCAAGAAAACCTGGGGCACCGAACTTGCCGTGGACGGGCGGAGCCTGCCCCCGAACGGACGGCTTTCACTGTGGGTGAAGGACCGCGCCGGAGTTGAGGATCGGGCCTGTGCATGGATGGCGACGCCGAGCGGAAGGGTCCGGGTCACCAGCGCTACCCCGCTGCAGTACACGAGCATCGCCAGCGTCGAGGTGCGGAACGACCGGCAGCAGACCATTGCCGTCATTGCCGTACCGGGCACCTGAACCGTCCCGGCGGACTTACATCCTGGCGAGCCGGGCCCGCACCACCATGAAGACCCCGTAGCAGATGAGCCCGGCGCCCACCGCGGCCAGCACGTACACCCCGTAGGGCTGTTCGCGCAGGGCGCGGAGCCCGCCGTCGAGACCTGTCGACTGCTCGGGATGGACGGTGACGGTGGCGATGACCACCAGCAGGCCCGTCACAAACAGGGCAACGCCCTTGGCCACATAACCCGCCACGCCAAGGCCGGTAATGGCTTTGCGCCCGCGGGGGGAAGACGGCAGGTTGATGTGCTTCTCAAAAGACTTTTGGAAGCCGCGGACCGCATAGACGATCCCTACGACGGCCACGGCTGCCCCGATCAGCACCAAGAGCAAGACGCCGCCCGGCGCCTTCATGAGAGTGACCGTGAGATCGCTGGCTGATTCCCGGTTGTCCTTGCCGGCACCGCGCGCGAAGGCGGCCAGCGTGAACGCCAGCCCGGCATACACGGCGGCCTGTGCTGCGGCCTGCAGCTTCTTGCCGGCCTTGTGCTTTGCGGGCAACCGTTCGAAGTCGAAAATCGCATCACCGGCCTGCCACAGGGCGAGGGCCACGCAAGCGGCGAAACTGCACCACAGGAGCACCGGCCCGGCCGGCTGGCTGGCAAGTTCGGCAACGGCGCCGCTCACATCAGCGCGGCCGCCACGGCCCCGGGCGAGCCCGAAGGTAATAAGGCCGACCAGGATGTGGAGCACACCGCTAACGGCAAATCCACCGCGTGCCAGCATTTCGAGGGGCTTCGAGTTCGAGACGTCCTCGGCCTTGCCGGCTGCGCTTCTCAGTTCTCGTTTGATGATCGCCCCTTCGCGCCGGCAGCTGCTGTGGCACTCCGCCACACGCTTATCGTGCCACGGCGGGGGGCCGGGGAACAGAGGCCCGGACGGGCACGGATCGGGCGGCGCTGCAGCACCGGAACCCGGGCGGCGCTGCAGCGCCGGAACCTGGGGCTGGCGCGGCTGGACCCGGGGTCCGGCGCGGCTAAACCCGGCGGTAGCAGAGGTCGAAAATCATCCGGCCGGCTTCGTGGGCCTTGTTCTCGAAGCTGGTGCGGATGCGGCCCTCGAAGCGGGGGGCCCAGCCGCCTCTTTCGTCGATGCCCTCGTTGGGCCCGGTGTGTTCTGTGCTCACGGGCGCCCGACCCTCTTTCACCGGCGCGCCCCCCACCAGCGACTCGACGCCGGTCTGCCACACGTGGGTGAGCGGACTCTCGGGGCCGCTGCGCTCACCGTTGTGAAGGTTTTCGAACGCCTCCGATCCGGCGAGGACGTCGCGGACGTGCACGGCATAGTTGGACCAGTCCGTGGCGATTCGCCACAGGCCGCCCGGCTTCAGCGCCCTTGCGGCGAGCTCCGCGAATTCGGGCTGGATCAGGCGGCGCTTGTGGTGCCGGGACTTGTGCCAGGGGTCCGGGAAGAAGATCCACAGTTCGCTGACCGAGCCGGGCGGCAGCATGGTGGCGAGGACCTCGGGGGCGTTCGCCTCCACCACGCGCACATTGGTCAGGCCGCGGCTGTTGATCTTGATCATGGTGTTAGCCAGGCCGGGAGTGTAGACCTCCACGGCGAGGAAGTCCTTGTCCGGGTTTTCCTCCGCGGCGTGGCAAACGGCCTCTCCCAGGCCCGAGCCGATCTCAACAATCAGCGGTGCCTGGCGTCCGAATTCGGCTTCGGCGTCGAACGAGTAGTCGGGGTGGACCGACGTGTTGGCCACGTGGCGGGGCACGTCGATGGCCCAGCGGCCGGAGTGCTCCTCCCAGGCCGCCTGGCGACGCCCCTGCAGCCGGGTTCCGCGCCGAACGAAGCTGACAGGCCGTCCGCCGTAGGTTCCGTAGGAGGCCTGGCTTCCCGGCGTGACCGGCCGGGGCTGGTTCGGATTTGCCGGCGGCTGCGGGGTTTCGGAAGTTTCGCTCATCCATTCCAGAATAGTGGAGCCGGACGGCGTGGCTTTCAGGCCAAGCTTTACAGGGCCGGTGGTGGACCCCCGGAAATCACAGGTGGTGGCCACCGCTCAATAGAAGACATCAAATTGGCCGCGCTGAATCGCCGGTAAAAATATGATGACGGCCTCCACTGGCACCACTATGAGGCCGGCAACACCAGCGCTCCACCCGTTGGAACCGCGTGGTGACCGACTGACGGCGAAGAGCCCAAAAATCATGGAGAGCAGTCCGAGCAACACAGGCAGGCTAAGAAAGACAAAGTTTGCCATCCATTCCTTGCCGTTACTGCCGGTATCTGGGCGGGTGAACAGTGCGACGAACATCGTCGGCACGGCTGTGATGATCATGCTGGGCATCACCACCACGGCGCAGATGATGCTGGCCACGCCCGTGCCGGACGCACGCTGCCTTTGGCCGCCGGGGCCTTTGCCTGCCGGGCCGTACCGCGGCGGCGGCTCACTGGACTCCGGTGCCTGCGGAAAGCTCATGGTTCTCCTCGTGAAAATCGGCCGGGCCGGCTCGTTGGATCGCTAGGTGCCGACCACACTATTGGCGCCGCGGGCGCCCGGGATACCGTGCTGATCCCGTATGTGGATAACCCCGTCTGGGGAGACCCCGCCCGGGGTCGTGGCTCGGTGACGCCCCGGCCCGTACTGGGCTCCTGTAACAATGGGCGGGTGATCGACGCCCAGAACTCAGGCCAACGTGACGGCAATCCGCCGCAACGCAACGCAGCCAATCCGAATACCCTGGTGGACGCAGAGGCAGACGACGTTCCCGCAGCTGAACCCACTCGTGTGACCGGCCGCCGGGCCCTGGCCTACCTGGGACTGTGCCTGGTGCTGATCGGGCTGAACCTGCGGACTGTGTTCTCGAGTTTTTCGGCGGTACTCCCCGAAGTGACGTCCGACGCCGGCCTGCCTGGCTGGGCGGTGGTGGTGCTGACCACGGTGCCGGTCACCCTGCTCGGTGCGTTTGCGCCGCTGGCCCCGGTCCTAGCCCGCCGGTTCGGCGCGGAACGGGTCCTGCTCGGAGCGATGGCGGTCCTCACGGCCGGCCTACTCCTGCGGCCCGCCGGGGTCCCGGGCGCCGGGCATCTGCCGGCGCTGTTCGCCGGGACGGCTGCATGCGGGGCCGCCATTGCGCTGTGCAACGTGTTGTTGCCCGGGCTGGTGAAGCGGGATTTCCCGCACCGGCTCGGCCTGATGGGCGGCCTGTACACCACGGCCATCTGCGCGTCGGCCGCCCTGGGTGCCGGCTTCACCTACCCCGTTTTCAGCGCTACCGGACGGTGGACTTGGGCGCTGTGGTTCTGGGCGGCACCGGCCGCCGTCGTGCTTCTGCTCTTCCTGCCGGTGGCCTTACGGCAGCGGCACGGGCAGCAGACGGCGGTGCACGAGGGCGTGAATGTGTGGCGCTCGGCGGTGGCCTGGCAGGTCACGATCTTCATGGTGCTGCAAGCGATGATGTCCTTCAGCGTCTTCGCCTGGCTCGCACCGATCCTGCGCGAGCGCGGAGTGGACGGCGGAACGGCCGGGCTGATTGTGTCGGCGTCCATTGTGTTGCAGATGCTGGGCTCGCTGTTCGCTCCGGCACTCGCAGCCCGATTCCGCGACCAGCGGGCGATCAACACCGTGGTGGCGCTCATGACCGGCGGCGGCTTTGCACTGAGCATCTTCGGCCCGCTCGAGCTGGTCTGGGTGTGGACGGGCCTGCTGGGGCTGGGCCAGGGAAGCCTCACCGCCGTCGCCCTGACGATGATCATGCTCCGCACACGCGACGGGCACACCGCAGCCCACCTCTCCGGCATGATGCAGGGGGTGGGCTACGGGCTCGGCTCCACCGGCACGCTGCTGGTGGGTCAGCTGCACCAGGGCACCGGCTCGTTTGCTGCGGCGGGGCTCCTCTTCCTGGCGGTGGGAACGCTGGCCGCGGTGTTTGGCTACCGGGCAGGGCGGGACAGGTTCATCGGCGACTAGCAGCCCATATAACTAGCAGCAGAGGGCGTTCTCATCGTTCAGAACGCCCTCTGCTGCTATCTGGTTGGGATGGGCTAGTGCGCCAGGTCCTTGCCCTTGGTCTCAGGGATGGTGAAGATGAACGCCACGCTGACGGCCAGCAGAACCACCGCGTAGACGTTGAACAGGTTCGGCATGTGGACCGTGGTGCCTAGCCACTGCTGCAGGTAGGGGGCCGTGCCGCCGAACACTGCCACGCAGATGGAGTACGGCACGCCCACGCCCACCGTGCGGATGCTTGTGGGGAACAGCTCGGCGTACACGGCCGGAACGATGGCGGCGCTCGCGGCGATGAAGATGAGCATCACGGACATGCTCACGGCCAGCTGCCAGGCGGAATCCTTCAGCAGCCACGTCATCGGGAAGTGCATCACGGCGGAGCCGATCGCGCCGGCCCACAGCACCTTCTTGCGTCCGATCCGGTCGGACAGCTTGCCCCAGACCGGAAGCGCGGCAATGAAGACGACGTTGCCGATGACGCCGGCCCAGAGGGCCTCGCCGCGGTCGATCTTCAGGGCGGTGGTCGCGTAGCTGGGAGCCACGACGCCCCAGATGTAGTAGATGACGGTGAGGCCCACGGTCAGGCCGATCACCTGCAGGGCCTGCTTGCGGTATCGGACGATCTGCGGCCAGAGCGGGGCGCGCTTCTCCGTGGCAGTCTCGCCCTCGAAGACGTCCGTCTCGTGCAGCCGGGACCGCATGATCAGTGCGTACAGGCCCATCGCGGCTCCGATCAGGAACGGGATGCGCCAGCCCCAGGCGTTCATGACCTCAGTAGTCAGTGCCATGTTCAGCACCGCGCCCAGCAGGGTCCCAAACAGGATCCCGACTGTCCCGGAGGTGTAGATCAGCGTGGCCCAGAATCCGCGGTGTTCCCTGGGGGCCATTTCGGAGAGATAGGTCTGCGACGACGGCAGTTCGCCGCCGTGTGCCAGGCCCTGGACCAGCCGGGCCACCAGCAGCATCAGCGATGCGAAGGCCCCGACGCTGGCGAACGTGGGGGCGATGCCGATCATGAGGCTGCCCAGCGACGCCAGGCCGACGGCGAGCGTCATGGACGCCTTGCGGCCCACCCGGTCACCGATCCAGCCGAACAGGAAACCGCCGAAAGGACGGGCAACGAAGCCGACGGCGAAGATCGCCAGCGTGGACAGCACGGCTGAGGCGGGATCTGACTTGCTGAACAGCTGGCTGGCGATGAACGGGGTGAAGGTGGCGTAGATGGCCCAGTCGTACCATTCGACGGCGTTTCCGATGCCGGTGCCGATGATGGTCTTGCGGGTCGAGGTCCTGCCCTGGCGCTGGGCGTTGATGATGGCGGTCATGGTTGTCTCCCTGGAATGGGCGGGCTAGAGAGCCGGAACGGAAGCGGGGACCCGGGCGCCGGCGGCGGCCAGGGCATCCAGGCGGCTAATGGCGAGTTCCGCGTAGAGCGCGGCACCGTCAGCCAGCACGCCGTCGTCGAACGTTGCGTACGGCGAGTGGTTGAACGGGGAGGTGGCGTGGTCCGCGTCCCGGGGGACGGCGCTCAGCCCGACAAACGTGCCGGGCACCTCGGCCAGGACCCGGGAGAAGTCCTCGGAGCCGCTGAGCGGGGTGGCCCACCGCGAGAGCCGCGAGTCGCCGAACAGTTCAGTGATGACTTTTTCCGCCGTGTGCGTCTCGTCCAGGTCGGTGATGGTGAGGGGGTATTCCTGCTGGTAGTCCACATCGACGTCGAGGCCGTGCGCCGCCGCGATGCCCTTGAGCAGCCGCGGCACGGCGTCCATCATCCGCTGCCGGTTCTCGTCGGAGAACGTGCGGATGGTGGCCTCGATGCGGGCCGTTTCCGGGATGACATTGCGCTTGGTGCCTGCGTGGAGCACCCCGACGGAGAGGACTACGGGATCGAACATGTTGAACTGGCGCGTGACCATCACCTGCAGGGCCGTGACCATTTCGGCTGCGGCCGTCACGGGATCCTTGGCCGAATGCGGGGCGGAGCCGTGGCCGCCGGCGCCGAGCACGGTGACCACCAGGCCGTCGGAGGCGCTGAGCATCACGCCGGGCTTGGTGCAGAACGTTCCGTGCGGCTCGAGGGAGGAGAACACGTGCATGCCGTAGGCCGCGTCCACGCGCCTGCCGGGGGCGTCCAGGACGCCTTCGCGGATCATGTAGCTGGCGCCGTCGCAGCCTTCCTCGCCGGGCTGGAACATCAGGACGACGTCGCCCGCCAGCCGGTGCCGACGCTCGGCGAGGAGGGTGGCCGCGCCGGTGAGCATGGAGGTGTGGAGGTCATGGCCGCACGCGTGCATCGCGCCGTCGATGGTGGAGGTGTAGTCGACGCCGGTCTTCTCCTGGACGGGAAGCCCGTCCATATCCGCCCGCAGCAGGACGGCGGGTGCAGTGCCACTGGGATCGCCGCCGCGCAGGACCGCGGTGACCGACGTCGTCTCCTTGCCAAGGGTGATTTCGTACGGCAGGCCCTCCAGTGCCTTCAGTACCTTTTCCTGGGTCCGCGGCAGCTGCAGTCCGATTTCGGGTTCCCGGTGCAGGTCGTGGCGGAACCGGGCAAGGTCTTCCTGCATCTGGCGGGCGTCTGCGGCAATCGGCACGTGTTCTCCTCATTGGTGGTCCGGTGCCGTGGGTCTATTCTGGAGTGGTCTGCTTCACATTCGGCCGAAGTGCTGGAAAAATGCAAAAGCCCGCGCCAATATGCAGGATTCGTGCAGGATGGAAGGGAAAGGAAGGCCGCTGGACGTCACGGAGGAGGACCTCGCGCTGATCAACGCCCTGCAGATCGCCCCGCGGCTGAGCTGGGCCGACGCCGCGGAGGTCCTGGGCGTGCACGCCACCACCCTGGCCGCGCGGTGGGAGCGCCTCACTGCCGCCGGCGCCGCCTGGGTCACGGCACACCCGATGGGGGATCCGCAGAAGATGTGCCTCGCGTTCGTGGACGTCGAATGCGAGCTGCACCGCCGGGCGGAGGTCACCCAGGCACTGGCGGCGGTGCCCGAGATCGTCACCGTGGAGGAGGCGGCGAGCAACCGGGACCTGATGCTGACGGTCATCACCGGTTCCCTGCAGCACTTCACCGCTGTGGCGTCAAAGCTGCATGCCATTGAAGGACTGGTCAAATATCAGACCTCCCTTGCCACCCGGCTGCACACCGGCGCCTATGCCTGGCGCATCAACGTCCTCAACCGCAGCCAGATCCAGGCGCTCAGGGCCCTCGCCGGACCCGAGGCCGCAGGGTCAGCGCCCTCCGCGGCGGTGGGGGAGCCGCTGCCCGCCAGCCACCTCGCGATCCTGCCCTTCCTGTCGAAGGACGGCCGGGCGACCGCGGCGGAAATCGCCAGGGCGCTGGACCGGCATCCGGCAACCGTGCAGCGCCAGCTGAACAGGGTGCTCGCCAGCGGCGTCCTTTCCTTCCGCTGCGAGATTGCGCAGAGGTATTCGGGCTTCCCGGTGACCTGCCACTGGTTCGCCAACGTCCCGCCCGGCCAGCATGAAGCGGCGGCCGAGGAGCTCCGCAGCTTCCGGAATGTGCGGTTGAGCGCTTCCACCACCGGGCGCACCAACTTCGTCATCATCATGTGGCTGCAGTCGCTCGCCGACGTCATGACCGCTGAGCTGGCCCTTCAGCAGGGCATCCCGGGCATCGAACTGGTGGAGAGCGTGGTCATGCTGAGGACGGTCAAGCGCGTGGGCTGGATGCTCAACCCCGATTCGACGGCCAGCGGTGACGTTGTCGCCGTGACCACCGGCGCCCCCGAGTTGGTGGGCTGACCGTGCGCGAATCTGCCGTGTCCGCTCCTCCGGGCTCTGGGATTCTCCAGCGCCCCTACGTGCTGGTGACGGTGGGCGCCTGTGCCCTGGTGTTCCTGGCCGCGTTCGAGTCCCTCGCCGTCACCACCGTCATGCCCGTTGTGAGCCGGGAACTCGGCGGGGCCGGCCTGTACGCGCTCGCTTTCGCGGGCCCGCTGGCCACCGGCGTGATCGGCATGGTGGGCGCCGGAAACTGGTCCGACAGGCGCGGGCCCGTCGGCCCGCTGCTCGCCTCCGTGGCTGTCTTCGCACTGGGCCTGCTGGTGGCAGGCACAGCCGGCACCATGTGGGCGGTGGTGGCGGGCCGGCTGGTGCAGGGGCTGGGCGGCGGCGCCATGACGGTGGCCCTGTACGTGGTGGTGGCACGGGTCTATCCGGCCGTCCTGCACCCCAAGATCTTCGCCGCCTTCTCCGCCGCGTGGGTGATCCCGTCGCTCGTGGGGCCGTTCGCCGCCGGGCTCGTGGCCCAGCTGGCGAGCTGGCACTGGGTGTTCCTGGGCGTCGTCGTGCTGGTGCTCCCTGCCCTGGCGATGCTGTTTCCTGCCCTGCGCGGCGTCAGGTCCGGCAACGCTAACGGCAACGCTAACGGCAACGCCAACGGGAACGGTTCCGGCGGTGGAAGCGCGTCAGGTCCGGCGGGTGCCCCGGCGCCCTGGGCGCTGGGGCGGCTGGCCTGGGCGGCCTTGGCCGCGCTGGCGGTACTGGGCCTGAATCTGTCCTCCGGGCTTCCGGTGGCCGGACCGCTCCTGGCGGGGGCCGCCGTCGTCATTGCACTGCTGGCCGTCAGGCCGCTGGTGCCGCGGGGAACCCTCACAGCCCGGCGGGGCCTGCCCAGCGTGATCCTCATCCGCGGACTGGTCGCGGCCGGCTTCTTCGGTGCCGAGGTATACCTCCCGTACCTGCTCGTGGAGCGCTACGCCTTCTCACCCACCTTCGCCGGCCTCACGCTGACCGGCGGAGCCCTCGCCTGGGCGGCGGCGTCGGGCGTCCAGAGCCGTCTGGGCGGGAGGCTGGGCAGCCCGGTCGCCGTGCGGGTCGGCTCGGTGATGGTGCTGCTGGCGATCGCCCTGGCCCTGGTGACCACCGCGCTTGGCTGGCCGGCCGCCGTCGCAATTGCCGGCTGGTCCTTGCCGGCGGCGGCATGGGACTCATGTATCCGCGGCTGAGCGTGATGACGCTGGCACTTTCCACGCCGGACACGGAGGGCTTCAACAGTTCGGCGATGTCCATATCCGACTCGCTCGGCGGCGCCCTCGCGCTCGCCGCCACGGGGATCGTGTTCACGGCGTTTACGACGACGGCGGCCTCCTTCGCCGGCGTCTTCGCGCTGACCGCGGTGATCGCCGCAGCCGCGGTCGCCATAGCCCACCGCGTCGCCCGCTAGCGTCAGATGCGGGGGAGGACCTTGTAGTACAGGTGGGTCACGGCGTCGCCCTGGATCACCGCTGTCTGCTCCAATTTCACCGGGGCCGCGGCTAGGTTGTCGAAGAACCGGATGCCGTGGCCGAGGATCCACGGCGCCAGGTTCACCCGGATCTCCTCCACCAGTCCGGCGTCGATCGCCTGCCGGATGATGTCCGGCCCGGCCAGGGCCACGTCCTTGTCCCCGGCCAGCGCGGTGGCAGTTCTCACCGCATCCGAGAACCCGGTGGTGACGAACGTGTACGGGATGCCGTCGCGGGGCCAGCCATCCGGGACGGAATGGCTGAGGACAACGATGGGGCAGTCGATGGGGTGCTGGCCGCCCCAGCCGTCCGTCAGGTCGAAGATCCGGCGGCCCACCAGCATGGCGCCGGCCGTGGACATGGTGCGCCGCAGGTGCACGGCGCTGGCTTCGGTTACGTGCCAGGTCATGTCCGGTCTGGCCGTGGAAACCTCCACCGGGCCGTTGTTGTACCAGTCGAACAGGCCATTGACGGAGTCGTCGGGGAGGGCGATGAAGCCGTCCAGGGACATCGTCATCTCGGCGACCAACCTGGCCATCCGTGCGCTCCTCTCAGGCGGCGTCCGTGGTGATTCGGGTGGCTCGCAGGACGGCGTCGGCGAGCACGGCCGACTGCCCGTCCGGGCCAGTGGCCTCCCGTTCCCGGCTCGCTGCAACATCCACGCGCCACCCGGGCGGTGCGATGCCGAGTTCGGCCGCGGCCTGCTCCGCCGTGAAGAACATCTCCGAATTCGCGCGGCCGTCGCCCCCGTGCGAGTGGCTGTCTTCGTCCGCCTGGCTCCGCCAGGGCGGCAGGCCGTCGGGGTGGTGGCCGACAATCAGCAGCGTCCCGCCCGGGCGCACTGCACCTGCGGCCACCCGGTGCGGCCGCTGCCACGGAGCCGCGGTGGAGTGCAGGAACTGGGCGGACACGAGATCGAACTGCTCCTCCGGCGCCCACGCATCAAGGTCGCGCTGCAGCCACGTGATGCGGTTCCCGGCTGCTGAGGCCGCGGCGTGCTGTTCGGCCCGTTCCAGCGCGACGGCGGAGACGTCCACCGCTGTCACCGTCCAGCCCTGCTCGGCGAGCCACAGGGCATCGGCACCCTCTCCGCAGCCCAGGTCCAGGGCGGTCCCGGGCTCCAGCCCGGCTGCTTCGGCCACCAGCTGCGGGTTGGGCCGGCCGCTCCACACGCGTGGCCGGCTCCGGTACATCTCATCCCAATGGCGCGCGGCGCCGCCGTTCCCCTCGTGGTCCATGGGACATACCCTGCCACAGAATCCGGGGTCCAACCAGAACGCGTCAGGGAAGCAGGACAACCACGTTTTGCGATTCGTCCGCGAACACCGGATAGCTGCGCAGGGGCCCGGTTCCGGTGGTCGAGCAGCCGGTCTGCAGCTCAAACGCGTGCTGGTGCAGCGGGCACATCACCACGGAGCCGTCGATGGTGCCGTCGGCGATGGGGCCGCCCTTGTGCGGGCAGACGGCGGACACCGCGCGGAGGGAACCGTCCCGGAGGCGGAACACCGCGATCTGTTCACCGCCCACGCCGTACGCCCGCCCCTCGCCCACAGGGATCTGGTCCACGGGGCCGAGGACGTGCAGCCCACCGCCGGACAGCCCACTGCCGTCCAGTCCACCGCCGGGCAGACCGGCGCTCATCGGACCGGCACCTGGGGTAGCACCTCGAGCGGGAGCGAAGTGCGGAACTGGCCGGGGGTGAAGGGGTCGTTGCCTTCATTCCACGGATCCACGTAGGCGTCGACCGACTCCTGCATGGCGGCGTCCAGCTGCGCAGCCAGACCTTCGGCGTCGTCGACGATGACCGCACGGAGGTGTTCGATCCCCACGCGCGGCACGAAGGCATACGTGCGTTCAAGCCAGTTGGCGCGTTCCCGGTAGTACTGCATGAACCGCCCGGCCAGCAGCGTCACGGTCTCGGGATCGTCCACGGTGGCCAGCAGGTCCCCCTTGCGGATGTGGGCGCCCGCCGCACCGCCGACATAGATCTCCCAGCGTCCGCCGTCGACCGCCACTACCCCCACGTCCTTGACCAGCGATTCAGCGCAGTTCCGCGGACAGCCGGACACCGCGAGCTTCAGCTTCGCCGGCGATTCGATGCCCTGGAACCGCGACTCGATCTCGATTCCCAGCTTCGTCGAATCACCCGTGCCGAAGCGGCAGAACTCCTGCCCCACGCAGGTCTTGACGGTCCGGAAGCTCTTGCCGTACGCGTAGCCTGACGGCATCTCCAGGTCCGCCCAGACCTTCGGCAGGTCCTCCTTGGGAACCCCGAGCAGGTCAATCCGCTGCCCACCCGTCAGCTTCACCATGGGAATGTTGTATTTGTCCGCGACGTCGGCGATCCGGCGGAGCTGCTCCGGGGAGGTCACCCCGCCTTTCATCTGCGGTACCACCGAGAAGGTGCCGTCGCGCTGGATGTTGGCGTGGACCCGGTCGTTGACGAACCGCGCATCACGCTCGTCGATGTACTCACCGGCCCACATCATCTTCAGCAGGGACGCCAGCCCCATCTTCGACTTCGCGTCCTCCGCACCTCCAGGAGCCAGCGCCGCGAACACGGCAGACACGGACCGCAGGCCCTGCTCCCGGATCGCCGCCATCAGCGCGGCCTTCTCCAGAGGAACGCCGGGAACGTAGTAGGCGGCCGCCGGGTCCTCATCCACGGCACCGTCGGCGGCCCATTCCACCACCTGCCGGACCAGCAGCTTGCAGGATCCGCAGCCCTTGCCGGCCCGGGTGGCGTCCATGACGCCGGACAGCGTGGTGCAGCCGCCCTTGACTGTGTCAGTGATCGCCTGTTTGCTGACGCCGTTGCAGTTGCAGACCTGGGCATCGCCGTCGAGTTCGGCCACACCGTCTTCCTCGCCGGGTCCGCCGAGATCGAACAGCAGCGAGACCCGTTCCTCAGGCAGCGGCAGCCCGCGGTCGAACGCCTGCGTCAGGTAGGCCACCTTGCGGCTGTCCCCGAGCAGCGTTGCGCCCACGATCTTGCTGTCGCGGATCACGATGGACTTGAACACGCCCCTGCTGGGCTCGGAAAACACCACGTGCTCGTCGGTGTCCCGTTCCGGGGCCTGGAGCCCCATGGAAGCGACGTCGACGCCCGCCACCTTGAGTTTCGTGGCTGTGCGGGAGCCCAGGTAGGTGGCCTTCGGATTGGCTCCGGTGACGTGGTCGGCCAGCACTGCGGCCTGCTCCCAGAGCGGCGCCACCAGCCCGTAGACCTCGCCGCGGTGCTGGACGCACTCACCAACGGCGTAGATCTCGTCCTCGTCCGGGACACGCATGTGGTCGTCCACCACGATGGCCCGCTCCACCGGCAGGCCGCTGGTCACGGCCACCTCCACATTGGGGCGGATTCCGGCGGCCACCACCACCATGTCGCATGCGATGTCCGGCGCGTCCCGCAGCTGGACGCCGCGCACCTTGTCGCCGCCCAGGATGGCGGTGGTCCGGCTGCTCGTGTGGACCCTGATCCCGAGCGCCTCGACGCTCCGGCGCAGGACCGCGCCGCCGTCGGGCCCCATCTGGGCGTTCATCAGGTGCCCGCCGGAATGGACGACGTCGACGCCGATGCCGTGGCTTTGCAGGCCCCGTGCAGCTTCCAGCCCCAGCAGTCCGCCCCCGATCACGACGGCGCGCCGGTGGTGGTCCTCCTGGGCGTAGGACACCATGCCCCGGGTGTCGTCGATGGTGCGGAAAGCGAACACTCCGGGCAGCAGCCGCCCGCCTGGCGTGTACAGCCCTTCGACGGCGGGCATGAACGAGCGGCTGCCGGTGGCGATGATCAGGACGTCGTACGGGGTGGCGCGGCCGTCGTCGGAAAAGACCAGCTTGGCGAAACGGTCGATCTTTTCGACCCGGACGCCCGCGTGCAGCGTGATGTCATTCTCCCGGTACCAGTCCAGCGAATTCAGGAAAATGCCGCCGGCGTCCTCTTCCCCGGACAGGACATGGCTGAGCATGATCCGGTTGTAGTTGCCGTAGGGCTCGTCGCCGAACATGGTGATCCTGTGCTGGACAGCGCCGCCGCGGGCCAGGATTTCCTCGACGGCGCGGGCACCGGCCATCCCGTTACCGATCACCACCAGCCGGCGGCGGGTGTCAGCCGGCGTGCTCCGCCCGGAGCGGCTGGCGAGGGCCGTCATCAGTGCTCCACCATGCCCATGTCGACCACGACAGACCCACTGACCCCCGTGTCCGCCAGCAGCCTCAGCTCGATCAGCGAGCCGCCGTCGATGTCTTCCACAACGCGGAGCGGGACGTGGACGTCGCCCCTGGCCGCAATCGGGAAGTACCGCATGGGCACGCCGTCGCGCATCAGCACCACCGTGATCAGCTCCCCGGACGAGTTGCCGCCGCGGAAATACAGGGTCTGGTTGATAACGCCGTCCGGGACGAAATGGGAGAGCTGGCTGTGGATGGGCACGGCTTTTTCGAGCCCGGCACCGTCGAACGGGAAGATGCCCTGAAGGAAGATGTTCTTCAAGATCACGGTCAGATCCTTTCGGCGGAGGAACGCTGCGGCCACTGGCATCAGCCCGGCATGAGTCCATCCTTCGCCGCACGTGTTACAGCGCCCGGCGGCCTGTGTAATTTCCGCATAACACCTTCCTCACCGTCTTCCGGACGTGTACCTGCCGAAGAAAACTGGAGAAGGAAAACAAAACCGCGCTGCGGACCACCGGGGTGGCCGCAGCGCGGTTCTCTGGATGCTATCTGTCGGGGCGGAAGGATCTAGGCCTTGGTGGTGCCGGTGGCAGCGGAGACGCTGGTGCCCTCGGCCTTCCATTCCTCGATCCGGGCCTGCTGCAGCGGCGTCTGGCGGTTGAAGTACCAGGCGGCGCCCAGCAGCAGGAACCACACCGGTGCCACAACCAGCGCGAGGCGGGTGTCCTCGGCCTGGGCCAGCGCCACCAGCATGAACACGAAGAACGCCAGGACCACGTAGGGCATGAAGGCAGAGCCCGGCATCTTGAAGGCGGACGCCTCGTGGAGTTCCGGCCGGCGGCGGCGGAACACGATGTAGCTGATGAGGATCATCGACCAGACGAACATGGTCAGCACCGATGCCACGGAGGTGACGATGGTGAAGGCGCCGATCACGGAGTCGCCCGCGTACAGCAGGACCAGGCCGGCCAGCAGGAAGATGCAGGAGAACAGCAGCGCGTTCTGCGGAACCTTGCGGGAGCTCAGCTTGCCGAAGGCCTTCGGAGCGTTGCCGTCCTGCGCCAGGCCGTAGACCATGCGCGAGGTGGAGTAGATGCCCGAGTTGGCGCTGGAGGCGGCCGAGGTCAGGACCACCAGGTTGATCACGACGGCGGCGATCCCCAGGCCGGCGAGGGTGAACATGCCGATGAACGGGCTGCTGGCGGCGTCGATGCTCCGCCACGGGTTGACGGCCATGATAACCACCAGGGCGCCGACGTAGAAGAGCAGGACGCGGATGGGGATGGAGTTGATGGCCCGGGGCAGGTTCTTCTCCGGGTCCTTGGTTTCGGCGGCCGCCGTGCCCACGAGTTCGATGCCGGCAAAGGCGAAGATGGCGATCTGGAAACCGAGGATGAAGCCGAACATCCCGTGCGGGAACATGCCGCCGTCGTTCCACATGTTCGCCAGGTTGGCCACCGCTCCGCTCGGCGAGGTGAAGTTGGTGGCGATCATGACGACGCCCGTGGCGATCAGGGCAAGGATAGCCACCACCTTGATGATGGCGAACCAGAATTCCGCTTCGCCGAAGGCCTTGACCGTGGGGAGGTTCAGCAGGATGAGTACCACGGGCGTGATCAGTGCCGGGACCCAGAGGGGCGTGCCCGGAGCGAGTTTGTCCACGTAGCCGGCGATGGCCACGATATCGGCCACGCCCGTCACCACCCAGAAGAACCAGTAGGACCAGCCGGTGAAGAAGCCTGCCCAGGGGCCCAGGATGTCGCCGGCGAAGTCGCTGAAGGACTTGTAGTTCAGGTTGGAGAGCAGGATCTCACCCATGGCCCGCATGACGAAGAACAGCATGAAGCCGATGATCATGTACACGAAGATGACGGACGGGCCGGCAAGGGAGATGGTCTTGCCGGAGCCCATGAACAGGCCGGTGCCGATGGCGCCGCCGATGGCCAAAAGCTGGATGTGGCGGTTGCCGAGTCCGCGGGCGAGGTGCGGTTCCCTGCTCTGGTCGGGTTCAGCACGTTCTGTGGAGGGTTGAACGGAAATGCTGGTGGTGCGTTCAGACATCAAGTCTTCTTCTTCCTTGTCACAGGTGCCGGCACATGCAGGAGGTTGCCGTGCCGGCCGCGTCGGTCCGCCGGATATGTGACGGAACTAACAATTGGGATGGTGTTAAGACTATGAGCGGCGGAACGCGGCAAGTGTGAGCCTGCCGCCCGCGCCGCCTGACAGCGGGCAGGCGGGAGGCCTGCGCGCCGGGCGGATCGGTGCGGCCGGAAATGCGCATTCCCGCAGTCCAGCCGGGAATCAGGCCTGCCGGCAGGAAATTCGCAGTGAGTGCGCAACGCCGCAATAGTCTTCGACATATGTCCAGCATGCCAGCCTCAAATGTCGTCCATTGTTGTCCGTGAGCTGCGTCACGCGTTTTCGGGCGGCGCTGCGAAGGGGCGAGGGCCCCGGACGGGCGTCCCCGGCTGAGGCCGCGAAGGGACCGGGAAAGGACCAGGAAAGGGCGCAAAAAGGGCGCCGGAAAGGGCCCGGGGCGCGCTGATGCTAGACTGGTGGAACTTGATGTGCAGTGATGCCCGCTTCTGGTGGGCTTTTTTCATGTGAGAGGCACATCCTGCGTCGATGAACGCTATTGGTCCCGGCGGCCGCTGTTTGAACACTGGCAGCAGCCCGGTTGACCACCTGACTTTTCTTCGGCGACCCCCTGGGCCAACCGGCGTAGGGGGCCGATATCCGCTGGATACCGCCTGAAAGACCCTGATAAACGCATATGACTACTTTTGCTGCCCTCGGCACGCCCAAGGCACTCGCCGAAACGCTGACCGCCCAGGGAATCGTTGAACCGTTCCCCATCCAGGTCAAGACCCTCCCGGACACCCTGGCCGGACGCGACGTCCTGGGCCGCGGCCGCACCGGCTCCGGCAAGACCATTGCCTTCGCAATCCCGCTTGTAGCACGACTCGCTGAGCGGGAAGCCAAGCACTTCCGCAAGCCGGGCCGCCCGATGGGCCTGGTCCTTGCGCCGACCCGCGAGCTGGCAACCCAGATCAACGCCACCATCGAGCCGATGGCCAAGGCCATGGGCCTGAACACCACAGTGATCTACGGCGGCATCTCCCAGGCGCGCCAGGAGAAGGCGCTGCGAGCCGGCGTCGACATCGTCATCGCCTGCCCGGGCCGGCTGGAGGACCTGATCCGCCAGCGCATCCTGACCCTCGAAGCTGTCGAGGTCACAGTGCTCGACGAGGCCGACCACATGGCCGACCTCGGCTTCCTGCCCGTGGTCAAGAAGCTCATGGACATGACCCCCAGCCAAGGCCAGCGCCTGCTGTTCTCCGCCACCCTGGACAACGGCGTGGACAAGATCGTCCAGCGCTACCTGTCCAACCCGCTGACCCACTCCGTGGATGACCCGCAGGCCGCGGTGACCACCATGGAACACCACGTGCTGGTGGTCAACGACCAGACCGTCAAGAAGCAGCTGATTGTCGAGCTCGCTTCGGGTGCCGGCCGCCGCGTGCTCTTCATGCGGACCAAGCACCACGCCCGCAAGCTTGCCAAGACCCTGACCGACGCCGGCATCCCGGCCGTCGACCTGCACGGCAACCTGTCGCAGAACGCCCGTGACCGCAACCTCGCCGAGTTCTCCTCCGGTGACGTCCGCGTCCTGGTGGCCACCGACGTCGCCGCCCGCGGCGTCCACGTCGACGACGTCGAACTGGTCATCCACGTCGACCCGCCCACCGAACACAAGGCTTACCTGCACCGCTCCGGCCGTACCGCCCGTGCCGGCTCCGACGGCACCGTGGTCACGTTGACCCTGCCGGAGCAGCAGACGGACGTCAGGAAGCTCATGAAGGCTGCCGGCGTCGAGGTCACTTTCGAGCGGGTCACCGCCGGCTCGCCGATCGTTGCCGAACTGGTGGGCGAGATGGCTGACAAGATCGATCCCCGCACCCGCGCCGCACTGCTCGCCGCGAAGGCGGCGCAGCAGGGTGGCGGCAAGTCCACCGGTGCCAACGCCGAGCGCAAGCGCGCACGCCGCCAGGCATCACCCACGGCCGGTGGCCGGGGCGGTCGCGGAGGCCGCGGGCGGGTTTCCGCCGAGGCTCCCCGCACGGACCTGCCCCGCGCCGAACGCCGTGCCGTGGCCTACGAGGGCCGCGCCGCTGCCCGCGACGCTGTAGAGCGCGTGGCTGAGCAGAACGAGGACCGCGCCACTGCGGCAGCTGCAGCCCGCCGCAACGCCCGTGGCCGCGGCACTGCCGCCAGCACGCACCGCAACGACGTCCCTGCGGCTGGTGGCCGCTCGTCGGCTGGCCGCGGTTCGGATGGGCGTGCGGCGGAGGGCCGGGGCGATTCCCGCTTTACGCGCAGCGAAGCTCCCCGTGGCGGCACCGGCCGCCCGAGCACCGGCGGCCAGCGGAACGGGCGTCCAGCCACGGGTCAGCGGGCAGCTGCCGGCAGCAAGGCCGGCGGCAACGCTCCGGTCTGGTCTTCCACCAGCGGCGGCACGTCCGGCGGCTCGTACTCGGGCGGTTCCTCCTCGGGCGGCAGCGGCCGCTCCGGTGACGGCCGTCCGGCCCGGAAGGCCCCGCGCCGCGCGACGGCCCCGGCGTCGAACGAGCGCCGCGGCCGCTAACACCGCGCCTTCGCCACGTAAAGTAGCTGGCGATACACAAAATGCCGGCCGCTACGGATATATCCGTAGCGGCCGGCATTTTCGCGCGCGCAAATCAGTACGCGCAATGCCAGGCCGAACGCGCAGTGCAAGCTTTACCAGCCGCGGGCGCGCCACTCCTCAAGGTGCGGGCGCTCGGCGCCGAGCGTGGTGGGCTTGCCATGGCCCGGGTGCACCACGGTGTCGTCCGGGTAGACGTCGAAGATCCGCTCGGTGACGTCGGTGAGCAGCTGGTTGAACCGCTCCGGGTCCTTCTGGGTGTTGCCCACGCCGCCGGGGAACAGCGAGTCACCGGAGAAGATGTGGGCCGGTCCCTCCGGATCCTGATAGACCAGCGCCACCGAACCGGGGGTGTGGCCGCGCAGGTGGACGGCCGTGACGTCGAACCCGTCGAAGTTGCCGACGTCGCAGTGGTCCAGCAGCACGTCCACCGGCACGGGCAGTTCCGGAGCGTCGTCGGTGCCGGCAGCGGTCTTGGCTCCCGTGGCTGCGACGAGGCCCGGCAGTGCCCGCACGTGGTCCCAGTGCTGGTGCGTAGTGGCGATGAGTGCCAGCTTCGGCTCGCCGAAGGTGTCCGCGGTGGCGTCCGCGAGCAGGCCCTGGATGGCCGGCAGGTCATCCGCGGCGTCAATCAGCAGCTGCGCTCCGGACCCCTTGGCCGTCAGCAGATACACGTTGTTGTCCATCTCGCTGACCGAGATCCGGCGGATGGTGATGTCCCGAAGTGAGTGAATGAGCGTGTCCATGAGCCCAGTCTAGGGATGAGCCCAGTCTAGGGAGCGGGACCAGCCCCGCGCCGCCGGGCAGGGGCCGCCGGCAGCATCTTGAGCCCGGCCGCGCATCCCACAATGCCCGCGATGAACAGCACCTTGAGGAGGCTGAAGGGCTCGACGCCGGTGGCCATGGCCCAGCCGACCGTCAGGGCCGCGCCGATCCCCACCCAGACGGCGTAGGCGGTGCCGAGCGGCATGTGCTTCACCGCCATGCCCAGGCCCTGCATGCTGAGCGCGGCCGTCACCAGGAAAACAACTGTAGGCAGTGGCCGGGTCAGGCCGTCGGACAGGCCCAGTGCCGTGGCCCAGACAGCTTCCAGGACGGCGGAGGCGAGCAGGATAATCCAGGCCGTGGCAGGCTTCGCGAGCATCACGCCACCGCCTTCAGGCCAACCACGCATGCGGCGATGCCGGCGAGCAGCAGCAGCCGCGCGGCCGTCGGCCGTTCAACTTTGGCCACGATCGCGTAGGCGGACGTCAGCACCACGCCCACGCCGACCCACACCGCGTAGGCGGTTCCGGTGGGAATGGACTGCATCGCGATGCCGAGGCCTGCCGTGCTGGCCACGACCGCGACGAGGAAGAGAACCCCGGCGGCGGCCCGGCGCCGTCCCGAAGACCGGGACGCCCGGTGCAGCGCTGCCGCCCACACCGCCTCGAGGGCGCCGGAAAGAATGAGGATGAACCACGACATGACAGATCCTTTGGCCAGTCTTGTCGCGCACCGGGTACTGAACCGTCGTCCGGAGGTCCGGGGGAAGGGGACCTTGGCTTTTACCCTAGCAATCGCCCGACGGCGGTGGCCACCGTTGGTGCCAAATCTCACCACCAGCGGGCGCTCGGGCTAGAGGGTGCCGCCGTCACCGTGCGTCGCCGTCAGCGCGCGCTGCGGTCAAGGGTGCCGGTCAGAGCTTGCCGCCGGCCGCTTCCGGTGCCGCGGCGTCGCGGCCGCCGTCGCCGATGGTTTCACGGGCCACGAAGTTCTCGATGTCGAAGGAGTTGTCCGCCCGCTCGGCGATGTTCAGAAGCGTGGTCATCGAGGCGACCTCCTCCACCTGTTCCTTGAGGAACCAGAGCATGAACTGCTCGCCGAGCGCGTCATCCTCGGCCCGAGCCGCGCGGAACAGGCTTTCGATGCTGCGGGTGACTTCCTTCTCCTGCTGGAGCGCGAGTCTGAGCGGGTCCGTTACCGAAGCAAAGTCGTTGCGGACGGCGGGCACACCAGGGATAGGGACGGCGACGCCACGGTCCACCATGTACTGGACCATCATCATGGCGTGGTTGCGTTCCTCCACCGACTGCCGGTAGAAGTACCTGGCCAACTGGGGCAGGTCCTGGTTGGTGAACCAGACCGCCACGGCAATGTACTGCTGCGAGGCCGCGAATTCGTTGCCGATCTGGAGCAGCAGGAGATCACTGAATTTGGACTTGGTCATGGCACCGAGTCTAGGTTCCGGCACCGGCCGGGACCAGAGCTGCTTAGTCCGTCACCGGATCGATGGACACCACGGCCAGGAACCCACGACCCAGGATTTCCGGCGTTTGGCTGTCCGAACCCACCACTGCGTCGTAGCGGCCGAGTGCCACGGGCGGGCTGTCCTGCCCGCCGCTGCCGGACTCGGCGCTCCCCAGGCTGCTGGCGTTCCCCAGGCCGCCGGTATTTCCCGGGCTGACCGTGGCCTGGCCCTGCAGCAGGATGCCCAACTGGCCCTCGAACACGGGATGGGCCCGCTTCTTGGACAGCTCCACGATGGAGGTGTACGCCTTGAAGGCGCCCTCCCGGGCCATGACGTTGAGGTTGCGGATATCCCCGGTGGGCAGTGCCGAGGAGGAGGCCGCGCCGCCGGGAAAGCGGAAGGGCCGGTACTTTTCGAGCGGGTGCTCGGTCCCGTCCACGGCCAGCAACAGCAGTTCGCCCTCGACGACGGTCAGCACCCGCTCCGTCCCCGGAAAGGCGGAATACTCCCCGGCACTGGTGACGTCGGCGATGCTGACCCGCCAGTCCCACGCCCCGTCGCCAGAAGAAGCGGCCGCGGCAGAAGCGTCGCCACGATGGCTGGCCAGTTCGCGGGTGACCCCGCCGCCGTTGCGCCAGGGCTGGGGTTTGAGGTCGGCGAAGCGGATGATCTGCATCAGCCCAGCCTATCCGCGCGTTGCCCGCACACTCCCTCCCCGCGTAAAGTCGGCGACGGATCGCTGCGGTCGAGGGCGACGCTATCAACAACAAGGAGCCGATGAATGTTCGTCAAAGTCTGCGGCCTGAGCACGCCTGAATCAGTCCGGGAGGCCGTGGAAGCCGGAGCGGACGCCGTCGGCTTTGTCCTGACGGCCAGCCCCCGCGTGGTGTCGCCCGCGCAGGTCACCCAGCTCGTGAAGGCCGTGCCCGATGGTGTGGCCGCCGTCGGCGTATTCCGCGCCGAACCGGCCGCCGACGCGGTGGCCATCGCCCGCGCCGCCGGGCTGAGCTGGATCCAGCTCCACGGTGAGCGGACACCCGACGACGTAAAAACAGCGCACGACGCCGGTATGAAGGTCATCCGCGCCGTCACCATGGGTGACGCACCAGACGCGTTTGCCAACTGGGGAGAGGAACTGCTGCTCATCGACGCCGCGGTTCCCGGTTCCGGCGAGGCCTGGGACTACGGTTCCGTGCGCGCCAAAGGCCTGGAGGGACGGCAATGGCTCCTGGCCGGCGGCCTTGACCCCGCCAACGTGTCCCAGGCCGCCCGCGATGCCGGCGCATGGGGCGTGGACGTCTCCTCCGGCGTCGAACAAAGCAGGGGAGTGAAGGACCTGGCCAAGATCAGGGCGTTCGTGACGTCAGCTAAAGGCTGACCGTCGCGTGACCACTGCCTTCCCCGCCTCGTGACTCTGTCCACGCGCGCCCGGACACCCGCGGCACCCCTCTACGCTGCCGGATTCGTGACCGCGTTCGGCGCCCACAGCGTTGCCGCCGGCATGGGCGCGCAGAGCGGCAACATCGGCCTGAGCCTGCTGAACCTGGGAATCCTGCTGGCCGTCTACGACATCTCCGAGGTGTTCCTCAAGCCCGTCTTTGGCGCGTTGAGCGACCGGATCGGCGCCAAACCGGTCGTCGTCGGCGGACTCATCGGCTTCGCCGCTCTGTCCCTGATCGGCCTGTGGGCCGCCGATCCGCTGCTGCTGGGCCTTGCCCGCCTGGGCCAGGGGGCCGCCGCCTCGGCATTCTCCCCGGCGTCCTCGGCGATGGTGGCCCGGCTGTCGGCTGGGAAGAACGCCGGTACCTTCTTCGGCAGGTACGGGTCCTGGAAGAGCCTTGGATATGTGATCGGCCCGCTGCTCGGCGCCGGGCTGATTGCCGCCGGCGGCTTTGCGCTGCTGTTCGGGGCGCTGTCCGTGCTTGCCGCGGCCACCGCCGTGTGGGTCCTTCTCGCCGTGCCGCACTTGGCGCCGCTCCCGCGCCAGCGGTACACCGTGCTGGACCTGGCACGGCAGGTTGCTGAACGGAGGTTCCTGGTGCCCACCCTGGTGCTGGCAGCATCGATGGCGGCCATGGGGGCGGCTATCGGTTTCCTCCCGGCCCTTGCGGTGCAGCAGGGCATGGAGCCGGTGGCCGGCACCGCCGCCGTCAGCGTGCTGGCCGTGGCCTCGCTGCTGGTCCAGCCGCGGATCGGAGCGATGCGCGACATGCACCGGATCGGCGACGCCGGCGGAATGCGCACGGGCCTGCTGCTCACCGCCGCCGGTGTAGCCCTCGTGGCGGCAGCGCCGGGACCGGTCAGCATTTTTATCGCCGCGGCGGTCATTGGCGCCGGCGTCGGCGCGGCCACCCCGCTGGGCTTTGCGCATTTGGCGGACAGCACGCCGAAGGACAGGATGGGGCGGACCATGGGCTCGGCCGAACTGGGACGCGAACTCGGCGACGCCGGCGGCCCGCTCCTGGTGGGAGCCGTCGCCACCGCCGCCTCGCTCCCGCTCGGACTGGGGCTGCTCGCGCTGCTGGTCGCGGCTGCCGGGGTGCCGGGCCTCAGCCCAAGGGTGGATGCTGCCAAGGGTGAAGGTCCGCAGGCTGAAGGTTGAAGGGCCCGCAGGCTGAAGTTGGGCCCCCAGGCGGAAGTTAAGGGTTAAATCAGGGCAGATCCCGGGGCACACGAAGCTCCCCTACCGGCACAATGGACGGATGAAGACACTCCTGAACATTATCTGGCTGGTTTTCGGCGGTTTCTGGCTGGCGCTCGGTTACTTCGCCGCCGGAATCATCTGCTGCCTGCTCATCGTGACCATTCCCTGGGGCATCGCCTCCTTCCGGATCGCGTCCTACACCCTGTGGCCCTTCGGGCGGATGGTGGTGGATAAGCCGGGCGGAAACGGCGTGTTTTCGCTGCTCGGCAACGTGATCTGGCTGCTGGTGGCCGGCATCTGGATCGCCATAGGGCACGTGGTCACTGCTGTCGCCATGGCCCTGACCATCATCGGCATCCCTCTGGCCATCGCCAACCTGAAGCTGATTCCGGTGTCCCTGATGCCGCTGGGCAAGCAGATCGTGCCCACGGACAGGCCGTTCATCACCGCCTACCGCTGACCCGACGCCGGCCTGCCGGTCCAGGCGAAGCGCCGGTCAGGCCAGTTCGCCCTGCAGGTTCCGCCGGGCGGCGTCCAGCCACAGCTTTCGGGCCCGCTCGGTATGGAAGAGCGGGTCCAGTGCCAGCAGCTGGCGGACGACGGCGGCCCTTCCGGCGGCGAAATCGGCGTCGCCTATGTGTGCATAGTCTTCCCGGACGGCAGCCACGTACCGGGCGTAGGGTTCCGGTTCCCCGCCCAGAACCGACAGGTCGGCGTCGCAGAGGAGGGCGCCGTCGTCGTCCCCTTCTGCCGGCCGGTGATCCGACGTGAGCCGGACCAGCCGCGCCACTTCTTCCACATCGGCTTCCGGGAGGCCGGCCCGGCCGAGGCTGAGCTCGGCGAGCCGGGCGGATTCCTCCTCGTCCTGGCCGGCGACTCCCCGGTAGACGGCGTCGTGGAACCAGGCCGCCAGCACCACTGTGCGGGGAGGCCGGGCGGGCTCGGCCAGCAGGTCCAGGGCCTCCAGCACGGCCAGCAGGTGGGTGCAACCGTGGTACCTGCGGTGGCTCTCGCTCCAGCGGTCCAGCAGATCCAGGAACAGGGCGTCATGGCCTGGCATCACCATGTTCCAACGCGTAAGCAGGGGAGTCTTGAGGGACTTCGTTCGGCTGCGCGCCGGGATACGGAGCCCGCTGGCGATCAGTTTCCGGACCAGGACCCGCGCCTCCACTTCAATGGCGCCGGCGGCGACGAGATCGTCATAGCGGCGCTGCGGGACGTCATAGTGGTCGCCGTCGAAGGCCCGCTCCGGGATGCCCGCCGCGGCGGCGAAGGCGTGGAGCTCCGCCAGGGAGGTGTCCGAAATCAAGTGTGAAAACAGTGTTTCGTGGGCAGGCCAGAGCGGCGGATCGAGATAGACGGCCATGGGGGAGAGTCTAGTGCGCGCCCGCGCAGCACGGCATGGTTTGGGCGCGGTGCCATCCAAGGATTATTAACCCCTATAACTGGGAACCCCTACAACAGGGGCCGGTTCAGAAAATCCCAACCTTTTTACAAGTTGTTGAGTCGAACATGTTCCGAGGGGGAGTGCACGCAAGTTGCCAGGACCGCAGCAGCAGGCGCTTCGATTTCTCGTATCCAGCCGGAAGGTTGCTCGGGACTGGCATAGGCAAACAACTTCAATGAGTGGTGAGGCTAGTGACCAACCCTAAACAGGTCGACGTTCAACTCGGGGGAGCGACGTTGCTGAACGATGCATTTTTTCACATGGGCGGGCGTGGTAGAGGTCACAGGACTTCCCTGCTTGTACATGCCCTGCTGGCAGCGCTGCTGCTTGCGCTGAGTGCCCTGGTGGTGCCGGCTACGGCGGTGGCTGCTGCGGGTGATGTTGGGGTTGAGGATTTCTCGCATTCGGGGACGGGGACGCCCACGGGTACGAAGCGGCAGACGAATGCATTGTGGTTCAACGACGGGATCTGGTGGGGGAACCTGTGGGACACTGCCAGCTCGGATTTCCACATCTTCCGGTTCAACGCCGCGACGAGCTCGTGGGTCAATACGGGTGTGGCGACGGAGACGCAGGCGAACACTCATCATGACGTGTTGTGGGACGGGAAGACCTTGTTTGTGGCGAGCTATCGGTTCGTCAATGACGGCCTGCCGTTTGAGCCGAACTTCCCGTCAACAATGCGGCGTTACAGCTACAACTCAAGTACGAAGACGTACTCGCTGCTGGGCTCTGCAAGAATCCACAACAACAAGGTTGAGACCATGTCCATCGACAAGGACTCGACTGGTCGGGTATGGGCCACCTGGCAGCAGGGGAACCGGATCTTTCTGAACGTCACCGGCACCGATGGCACGACGTGGGGAACGCCGTTCGCGCATCCTGCGTCGTTGAGCAACGTGTCTGTGGACGACACGTCGGCTGTGATCGCCTTCGGCGGAGCCGGCAACGGCAAGATGGGTGTGATGTGGAGCCGGCAGCTCGGTGACGCCACCGACGGCATGTACTGGAGCTTCCACGTCGATGGGGCCTCGAACTCCACCTGGTCCACTCCTGTGGCGGCGGTGAAGGGGCTGCGCAGCGGTGATGACCACATGAACCTGAAATGGCTTGACTCCACGGGTGGCCGGGTCTTCGCCGCAACTAAAACTTCGAACACGTCGGCGTCCCTGCCGCTGATCCAGCTGTTGGTATTGAATAACACGACATCAACATGGTCGGCGCACACGATCGCGACCGTGTCGGAGTGCCCGAACCGGGTGATCGTCATGATCGACGAGTTTGCGCAGAAGCTGCGTACCTTCGCTACCTATCCGAAGCCGAGTGGCACGACGAACGCCGGTGTCTGCACCAGCTCGGGCGGTGCGGTTTACGAAAAGTCCACGTCGCTGGACACTATCAACTTCACCACCACGAAGACGGCCCGCATTGTGGACGCCGACCAGTATGTGCACAACGTAACGTCGACGAAGCAGAACCTCAACAGTACGGCGGGAGGCACGGCCAACAGCGGCCTCCTGGTGCTCGCCGATGTGAACGCCACAAGCCGGTACTGGCACTACTACGACTCCACCGGCGGCGGTGGGGGTACTGACACCACGGCTCCGACGGTGACGGCTACGTCCCCGGCTCCAGGTGCGACCGGTGTGGCGGTGGCGGCGGATGTAACGGGAACGTTCTCGGAGACGATGACTGCGTCGACAATTAATTCCACCACATTCACGCTGAAGAACCCAGCAGGGGCGACGGTGGGCGCCGCAGTGAGCTATGCGGGCGGGGTTGCGACACTGAACCCGACTGCGGATCTGACGCCGGGTACGACGTACACGGCGACGATCAGGGGCACCTCTATTGGGGTGAAGGATGCTGCCGGTAACGCGATGGCGGCGGACAAGACCTGGCAGTTCACCACGGCTGTCGCGGGCGGCGGTACGACGTCCCAGACCGTCACCCTCACGGCGACCGCTGACAGCTACGTGACGGGCGCGACGCCGGGCACGAACTTTGGCACCAGTACCCTGCTGGGTGTGGACAACAGCCCGGTGGAGGCCACGTACTTGAAGTTCGACCTGTCGCCCTATGCGGGCAGGACGCTGGAGAGCGCGACCTTGCAGCTGCGCAGCGCCGGGAGTGGGTCCACGGGCAAGCAGAACGTCAAACTGGTCACTAATGACGGCTGGACCGAAACCGGGATTACGTTCAACAACCGTCCGGCGATGGGCACCACCGCTATCGGCACGCTCGGCCCGACAGCGACGAACACCGGCTACAGCGTTCCGCTGACGGTTACCGGCCTCGCCGGTGAGCTTGGCCAACAGCTCTCTCTTGGCATGGACTCCAGCAGCAGCGACGGCCTGGACCTTAACTCCAAGGAGACCGGCAGCACGCTCGCACCCAAGCTGGTGCTCACCCTGAAGTAGTAGGTGGACGGTGTCCGCACTGCCGACACCGTCCACACCAGCAACACCATCCGACCGACACCACCCAGACAGGGACGACCATGCGCACCTTGCAGACCAAGGCACTGCACTTCGACATCCACGGCCGCGTCACGATCCGCGTCGACGCAACGGCGCCGGCAGCGCGCCAGCTCCAGAGCATGCTGGCGTGTTTCGCCACCGACACCGAACGCCCGGCCAACATCATCGTCGATGACCGGCTGGAGCCGATGCCGGATGCTGGTTTGGTCGAGCACGAGCTCGCGTACACGGGAAACAGCGTGCGGTTCCAAGCCGATCGGGTCCAGGTCGTGAGGGATGCAGAGCAGTGGCGCATTCACGGGCCGGGCGAGCTGTTGACCTCCGTGGTTCCTGTTCTCGATGCCGCCATGGTCGGTCGAGGTGCCGGTATGATCCACGCGGCAACGATGGCCTACCGCGGTCACGCGATCGCGCTTCCCGCCGCCGGAGGGACCGGCAAGACGAGCACCGTCGCGAAGCTGATGCGGCGCGAGGGGTGGTCGTTCATGGGCGACGACTGGGCTTTCCTCGCCGAAGACGCCACGCTGCTCGGCTACGCGAAGCCGATGTTCATCAAGCCGCACCACCGGGCCATCTACCCGCACCTGTTCGAAGGTGTCCGGAAGCCCCTCATCCCGCCACGGCTCTCAAAGAGCGTCGGCCGTCTCACCACACTGGTGCACCCTTACGTCATCCGTTATCCGCGCCTCGCTGACTTCTCCCGGCGATGGTCGCCGGAGCACCGCATGGTGGAGGCGGGGACCGCGTTCCCGGGGCGGGAAGTGACCACCTCGGCACCCCTCGCGGCCGCCATCTACGTCGAGCGGTTCGAGGGCTCACGGTCCCGGATCGTCGAGCGGACGAGCGATTGGATGGTCGACCGCATGCTCGGCAACTTCCACATCGAGATGGCGGGCTTCTCACAGCGGGTCGTGACCGGCCTGGCGGCCACGTCCGTCGTCCCATGGCGCGAGCACTTCGCGGCGAAGGGGCTCGTGCTGAGCAAGGCCCTCGATGGCCGGCCCTGCCACCTGCTGCAGGTGCCCTCCGCATACTCGGCGGACGAGGCGTCGGACGACATCGTCCGGTATCTCGAGGAGCTGCTGCCGTCGGTTCTCGACGAGCAGGCCTGAGGGGTGGGGCACAGTGAGTCATAGCCCAGCCGAAGTCACCGCGGTCGTTCCGGCCCGCAACGCGGAGCAAATGCTCCCGCGCTGCCTGGAGGCCTTGCGCCAGTCCGGTGTCGCCGAGATCATCGTGGTGGACGGATGCTCCACCGACCGTACCGTCAGCATCGCCCGTGAGGCCGGTGCCCGGATCCTGAGTGACGAGGGCCGCGGCCTTCCATGGGCTCGGACGCTCGGTGTGCAGAGCAGCAGCACCCGATGGGTCCTGCTGGTCGACTCCGACGTCGTGTTCGGGCCCCATGGAGTCGCCGACTTGCTAACGGAGCTGGTCGAGGACGGTTACGACGCACTTCAGGCTGGCCTGGAGAGTGTCGGGGGACCGGGCTACTGGGGACAGGCGCTGGCACATCACCATCGCACCGGCCGCAGCCGCAACTGGTTCGGGCTCGTGGCGACGCTCGTCGATCGGGACCTGATGCTGGGCTTGGGTTTCGACGACTCGTTCAAGTCGGGTGAGGACATCGAGTTGCGTTGGCGAATGCGGGAGTCAGGGATGCGAACGGCGGTGTCACGCCGGGTCGTTGTCGAACATCGTTTCGCCGCAGACGACTTCGACTTCGCGCTCGACCAGTTCCTCATGGACGGAACGGGACTGGGACGGATGATCCGCAAACACGGCTGGCGCGGTGCGAGGTTGGCGCTGCTGCCCGCCGCCGCGGCAGTCCGGGGCAGCGCCTTGAGCCTTGCCGCAGGCCAGCCCCGATGGCTGCGCTACTACGTCGCCTTCTGCTGGTACAACTACGCGGGCCTGGCGAGGGGTCTCGCGTCGTGAGGGCTGGTCGGGGGACCGCTGTCACGGACGCTTCGACCGTCCGGCACTCCGCCCTGCGCAGCTCCCTCGGCCTCATCGCGGGCAAGGCCGCCCAGACGGGCGCGGGTTTCGCCTTTTGGATCGTGGCCGCGCGCGCGACGTCCGACCGTGAGGTCGGGCTCACCACTGCAGCGGTCTCGGCGGTGATGATCTGCACGCAGCTCGCGGTGCTGGGCGCCGGGTCGGCCGTGATCGTCGCAGTGGGGCGAGGGGAACCGCCCGCACGGGTGCTCGACGCGGCGTTCGCCATCGTGGGGGTAGCCGGCACCGGGCTAGCCCTCGGTTACCTCGTGCTGCAGTCGTCCGTGACGCCCGACACGGCCTCGGTGTCGATTCTTTTCTGGCTCACGTTCATTCTGGCTGCGGTCACCGGCACCTTGGTCATCGTGCTGGACCAGGCGCTCGTGGCGTTGGGACGCGGTGCGAGCGCGACCTTGAGGTACACGTTGGGGGGCGTCGTTTCCCTAGGGGCTGTGGCGCTCGTGGCCTGGCAGGCGCACGGCGCCTCCGCCGACGTGCTGATGGCCTGCTGGGCCCTCGGGACAGCCGTGGCGTGCGTCGTCGGAGCGGTCCAGCTGCGAAGACTGGTCGGCTACCGGCCGCGACCGTCCTTGCGTTCGGTGCGCCGCGGGCGTCCACTGCTGGCGCTGGGCATTCCACACCAGCTCCTCACGCTCACTGAGCGAGCCCCCGGGCTGGTGCTGCCGCTCCTGCTTGCGCACATGGTGGCTCCGGAGGCCGCTGCTTACTGGTATCCCGCATGGATGATGGCCTGGGCCGCCTACACCGCTCCGATGCTGATGGGCATCGTCCAGTTCTCCGAGGGTGTCCGCGACCCGGACCGCCTGGTGTCGACCACCTGGGCGAGTCTCCGTTGGTCGCTCGCTGTAGGGGGTTTGGCTGCCGCCGTCCTCGCACTCTTCGCCCACCCGCTGCTCAGCCTGCTGGGGGAGCGGTACGCCGACTCGTCCGCCGACGCTCTGCGGTGGTTGGCGGCCGGACTGGTGGGGTACGCGGTGCTGCAGGCTTACAACGCCGTGTGCCGGGCCCGCGGTCGCTACGCGGAGGCGATCGTGGTCGGCCTGACGCTCGGAATCGCCCTGTGCGCCGCAGCGCTGTCGGCCGCCGACAGGGGCGCCAGCGCCATGGCCCTTGCATGGCTGGTGGTGCTCTCCACCGGAGCCGCGGCGGTCGGCCTCCGGCTGGTCGCCGTCCTACGGCGCGTCACGCGGGACGCGCGATGATTCTTCCACGCGTGCTGGGACTTCTCGCGTGAGCCGCGCGGCGCGGTGGTGGCTCCTCAGCGACCTCCACCTGGGCGCGTCGGACGACGACCCCCGGTGCCCCGGCAGAGTGCTGCCCGAATTCCTTCGCCGTGAGGTGCTCGCAACCTCCGGTCCGCAGCTGCACGTCGCCTTCGTCGGTGACACGTTCGAACTGGTCGGGTTCGCCGAGGACGAGAGCCTGGCCCGGCTCGAGTCCATCCTCGCCCACCACCCAGACACGTTCCGGGCGCTGGAGGCATGTGCGGCGCGCGGCGTGCAGCTGCACTTCGTGTCCGGCAACCACGACGTGGAGCTGGCCCGGCCCGCGGTTGCCGCCCGCCTGTCGGCACTGCTGTCACCCGTCGAGCCGACACTGGTCCGGGTGTACCCGTGGTTCCTGCACGTGCCCCACGTGCTCGTGGCCGAGCATGGGCACCAGCACCATGCGCTGCATCGGATGCCCGAGGTGCTCCGCACGGCGGTCAACGGCACCGACGAGCTGGACCTACCACCGCTCGCCGCCTGGAACGCCCACCCGTCGCGGTCGCGCCTGAGCCGTGCCGGGGCCGTTGCCCGGGCCTGCCTGGCGTCCGAGCGGGCGGAACGCCGCGTCCGGAAGCTCGCATACGACGAGCTGTTGCAGGCCGAGTCCCTGCGGCTCTCGCTCGACGGAGTGGCCGTTCGGGACCTGGCGCGCCTGTCCCGGTTCCGGACGGTGTCGGCGCTCCCGGTCGCGGCGACTCGCATGTTGCTAGCGGCCGCCGGGCGCAGAGTAACCGGCGAGGAGGCTCCTGCTGCAGCGGGCCGGTTCGCACGTACCCTGGAAGCGCACGGTTCCGGGGTGGCCTGGTACATCTCGGGCCACACCCACCGTGCCCTCGAGTCGACGCTGGAGGCATGCCCCACCCGGTACGTCAACACCGGCACGTGGTGTTCGGACGTCCGCGGTCGCGGACCGGACCAGTCGGACCGGCGGGCGTTCCCGTACGCCGTGGTCGACGTCGCCGGCGACGGCGCCACCAGCGGCGGGCTGCGGTACTGGCGCCCGGACTGTGACTGAGCCGTACCGGCGTCGGCAGCGGCGGACATCCCCTGCGCTTCTTTCCTTCCGCGGTGCGCCGCTCGATGCTCAAGGCTTGTGACACTGATTGTTACGGTGCTGCTGTACTCGAGGACGCCGTCGAACCACGCCCGGAGTCTACACTGCCCGCCCGCTAGCTCATTCGTTTGTCCTCACTACCGTGTTCGGCCCCGTGTTCGGCCCGTGACCGGCACAGGCGTGGCCGGTCACGGGCTGCCGGGTTACCGTTCCAGCAGCCTGTGCCGGCCACGCCAGGGGCGAAACGCCGTCAAAGCACTTGGATGAGCCTAGTGACAAGCGATACGCAGATTAGGGAAAGGAGAGCCGCCGCGGTGTAGACCGCAACTTTCGGCAACGGGGCGTCCGGCCGAACCAGGCGCAAGGCATCACACGCGACCACTGCCACGACGGTGGCAAAGCCAGCCAGAAAGACAATCATGACGCACCTGCCGTGGAGGCCGGGAACCTCTTGGCTCCGAGGACCAGCAGGAGCAGGGTGATCAGGGACAGCACGAACACCGCCACGGGCGGGGACCACATCCCGGCAAACACCATGGCCGTCGACACGATCGTGGAGAGGGCCAGGCTTGAGGCCACGGCGATGGATATCGCCAACGGAAGGGTGCTCTGGGCAGCCGAGCGGTGGGCTCCTGCGCCCTCCGCGACATCGGTTTCGTCGGTCCCTGGTGAGCCGAGCCGGAGCCAGAGAACCAGCGCTGTTCCGGGACCGGCGAGCATCAGGAGGCCGATGACCACCAGCCGCAGTCCTTCCGGGCCGAAAAACGATAGCGGCATCGCGGCCACGGCGACGGCCGCCGCAACTAATGCGATGTGTTTACGATCAATTGCCATTGCCTGCTCCTTGAATGTGGAAGACCACGCCACCGGCGTTCTCGAACAGCTTCGACCAGCCCGGCGAGCTGCCGCAGTTGGCGATGATGCGGTCAAGGTCCCCCGGGGGCGTCGTTTCGAGAAGGTCCGCGGCGCGCTTCTGGCTTGTGGTGATGATCAGATAGGCGCCATTGCCGGAACTGCGTGCGATGCTGTTGCCTGCATCACAGGTTAGGGGTTGCGGCCCGGACTCCTGCGGGTCCGCCGCCAGTACGCGGTAGTGGTATTCCACGTACTTTTCGAATTTCCAAGGCGTGTTGCTCACTCCCTCTATGAGGAGGCTTCCAGTCGGGGCAGTTTCGTAAAGCCGGTTAACCAGCGCTACCTCGTCGGATGTGAACCTCTCCATGCTGTCATTGCCGTATCTGGTCACCACGGTGGCGGATGCCAGCAAGGACCCCATTGCCAACAGACCCACTGCACGCCTCCAGCCGGGGGCGCCGCGGTGGTCCGGCATGAGCGTCAGCACGGCAAGGCAGGCCGCGAACGGCAGGCTGATGAGGTACAGCCGGAGCAACAACTCGCCGCCGTAGGCTTGGCCGGGAATCAAGGTAAGTGGTGCCAGTACCCCGAGCGCCGCCGTGAGCCACGCGGTGCGCCGCCGGTGTGCCAGGAAGGCGCCCAACGCGGCGAGCAGCCAAACCAGCGCCACTTCGGCCAGGCGCGTGTAAACCACCAGCACATGGTCGTCGCTCCCGGCAACGCGCTGCGACACCGCACCAAGGGTGTTTCCCTGGACGTCACCGAAAGATCCGAACAGCTGGGTCAGGTGGCCCTCGAAGAAGTCACGCGCCACGAACACCAGCCACCCTAACGACAGCACCGCTGCGAGGATCGGCAGGGATGGCACCCGGATCCGTCCGCTCATCAGGAACACGGTAAGGATCGGGATGGCCGCGAACGGCGTCAACTGGTGTGAGGCAATTATTGCGATCAGGAGGCCGACGCTGACCACCAGAAGGACTGCCGCATCCGCTGGCGGCGGGCTGGACATTCCCTGGTGCGGGACGGTTGGATCAAGCCGGGTTGCGCCACGGGCCAGGAACCTCGTGAACCGGTTGCTGCCGGTGGGCCAGGCCCAGCCGCTGAAAGCGCTCAGGAGGCAGGCAAGCAGGGTGACGAGGAGCAGGAAGCCGTAGGCCTGGGGTGCAAGGTAATCCTGACCCACCCAGCTGGTCAGGTAGAAGAACCATACGCCGGCCCACGCCTGCCGTGGCTGGGATGTCAGCCTCCTGGCCAAAGCCAGAAGGGGCGCCAGCAGCAGCAGATTCACGCCCAGAGGAGCCCACGTGGCGATGCTCATGAGGTCCCGGACGCCAGTCGCGCCGGACAGCAGCCCTAGGAGATCGAAGAAACCCGGCCAGTTGAAATAGGCGTCCTGGTTGGTGTCCAGCTGGCCTGAACTGGCGATGTGGTCGGCGACGCCGAGGTGCCGGTAGCTGGCTTGCAAGCGGGGCAGGCCATGGATGATGGGGTCGGCGGCATGCAGGATCACCACCAACACCAGTATCTGGGTGGACAGCAACACTGGAGCGTGCCGGGGCAGGTTTAGCGTTGCCACGAAACCGGCCAGACTGAGGAAGACCGCAACGAAGTAGGTTGGCGGTAGCGCCTCCACCAGTCCTGTCCCGCCAATCCGGTCGGGAGCTACGCTCATCAGGCTCCAGATCCCGAGGGTTAGGGCGACGGCAGCCATGGCCGCGAGAGTCACAAGCTGCCACGGCGGTGTGGGGCCGTGATGAACGACGTCGGGCGGGACCGGGCCGCCGTACTTGGCGCCGCTGTGCTTCGTTGCAGCGCGTCGCTGCGGGGCCGGCGACAACGGCACCGTGGGCACCGCGGAGGTAGGTTCGGATGTCATGGTTACTCGATTCCGGTCGGCTGGTTTGTTGCCGCTGACGCGAGCTGGACCCGTTCAGCGTTGGGGGTTGGTGGCATCAGCATCCTGAGACGCCAGATAGCAATCAGAGCAGCGGACGCCTGGGCGGCGCACCAGAGCGCTGAGACGCCGAGGAGGCCGAATTCGCGGGCGGCAAGGGAGGCTGGCCCCACGATAAGGACGGCCGCCAACACAGCTACGGCTGTGGCCTCGGCCAGGCGGCCCTGGGCCCGGCACACACCGAAGTAAACCTGGGTCACGCAGCCCAGCAGCAGCGCCGGCACCAGGACAGGAAGCAGGATGGCGGTCGCCCCGTACTCCCGGCCAAGGAAACCGAGAAGGTGGGGGCCAGCAATGAGCAACATTGCTCCGGCGACGAACGTGAGGGCGAGGCTGGCCTTGAGTGCGGAGGACACCAGCCCAGGCCTTGACCTGCCCCCGGCCAGCGCGGTCTGCAGGGAGAACCCGGACGACCGGGGAAAGAAGAAGACCGCCGAAGCCATCATCCACACCATGTACCAGGACGCGGTTGCGGCCGGGCCGAGGGCAGCGGCCACGATCAGCGGAAGAAGATAACCGGGGGCGCGGTCTGCGAGCATCAGCGCATGGTTCGGCAGCCCGGGCTTCAGCAGCCGCAGGGCCGGTCCGACCCGGAGCCCGTGCTTCCAGTCCGGTGACACCCCGGCACGGTTGAGCTGGCGCAGCCCGAGGACCACGCTGACCAGGGCGCCGGCGCCCACCGCCCCCACCACCACTGCCACTTCCCGGACGCCGGCGGCCAGGGCGAAGGCCAGCACAGCCAGCTGCACCACGCTCTGGGCCAGGCTCCTGACCAGCGCGCGGTCAGAGCGTTCCTGCGCTACGCCCACATGGTCCAGCTGGTACGCGGCCGCGGCGAACAGTGCCGTCGCGGCGAACATCACGGTTATGACCGGATCATTCCAGGCCAGGCCCACGCCGGACCCCAGCCCGTAGGTCACCGCTGCCACAGCACCGGATAAAATCATTGTGGAGACCACGACGGTGAGGAGGCTGCTGGCAACCAGCCGGCGGCCGCCGTCGGACTGTTCGGGGAGCAGGGTCAGAGTGGCCGGGCCGACTCCCAACATCCCAAGCTGCACGGTCAGGAGCGCCGCGGCCACCACGGCGGAACCCATGCCGAGCTGCGCTGGCGGCAGCATGATCGCCGCCAGCGCCCAGAACAGGAAACCGGTGGCCATCGGGGCCACCCGGGCGGCGGTCAGCCAGGCCGCGTTCCCGCCCACGGACAGCCCGGTGCCGGGCGGACGCATGAATTCGCCAAACATCGACCGGGGCACATGCAGCAGCGACACGCCGACGCCGCGGATGCTCGCCAGCAGCGGCAGCAGCACAAGCCGTCCCGAACGGCCGGGATGCTTGCGGGCATCGAACGAGTCCATGATCCGGTGCCCCAACCCCCTGGTGACCAGGCCGAACTGCAGGCCGTCGTAGCCGCACGGCCTAAACTCGTCCAGGAGCCCGCCCTGGGCTCCCGGCGGCTGGATGACGCCGGCAGGAACCACCACGGACACCTCGAGGTCACTCACGTGGACGCCCATGTCACTCCTCCAGCTTGGAGCTAATCAGGCCGGCAACGTAGTCGGACGTCCGGTCGGCGGACCAGGAGGCGGGAATCCTGAGCAGGGAGCACGGCACGTCCTCAAGGGCGCGGCGTACCACGGCCGCCTTCTGGCTGAAAAATTCCTCTAGCGGAACCAGGCCCGTCGCGCCAAGGGCCTCGATCAACCGCCGTGACACCACCGGGAGCTCGGAGTGAAAGTTCCCGACGATGCGGGAGGTCATCCATTCCCGGCTGCGCGTCTCCAGCCGGGCTTCAGAACCGTCGTAGCGTTCCAGGAAGATGGCCAGCCGGGTGAGCGCCGCCGAGGATATGCCGTCCTGCCCGAAGACCAGTTCCGGGTGGACCATCCGGTGCTCCGGGGACCAGCGGCGCGTGAACGCGGCGGTCTTCGGATAGCGGACGATCACCGGGTGGACGGCCGTGGCGAGGTGGGCCACCGTATTCGTGAGCCAACCCGGGGCGAGGGGCTTGCGGGCACCGCTGAACACCTCGGGGTAGATCCTGCGGTGGTGCGGCTTGAGGAACATGGGCTTCGCGTATCCCATGAGCATGCCGTCTGCGTCCAGGAACGCCCAGTCATCGGCCATGAAGCGCACGCCGGGCATGGCCACGAGCTTCGCGACCGTGCTGGTCTTGCCCACGCCGCCCCAGGCGGGAAGGAGGACTCCCGAGCCTCGGAAGTCGACCACCGCCGCGTGGATCATGGCGGCGTTTTGCCGGATGCACAGCCGGTCCAGCAAGGGGATGACGGCGGTCAGCAGCTCGCCGCGGCCCTGGACCGAGTAACCGTCGAGGGTTTCCTGCACCTGGACCCGGTCCGCGGGGATGTAGAGGGACCCGGCCGTGAACCGGAAGGCATCCTCGGCGTGCGACTGGTCCGCCACGTCCGCCGTTTCCGCGCTGACATGCAGCCGGAGCGGCGCCCGGGACGGTCCGAGGAATGGTGCGAGCATGTCGCGCAGCTGTGCCTCGCCGGGCGTGCCGGCGGCCACGTCGATGCCCACGAGCCCGTGGACGTCGAAGCTGGTGCCGGTGGACGGGATCGAATCCCTCACGATGTCTTTTTCGGACTGGCTCATGCCCCGGGCCCTCCAGCGGTCTCGGCAGTATCGGCGTGGTCAGGGGTGTACTGCGGGTACATCCGGATCATTTGACTTCCCTCCAGCTGGCGTGTGGCTCGTGCGGCGCGAGACCCGCGTCCGCCGGATCAAGGGGAAGGCGGCGTCCCCGGATGTACCCGCAGGTAGTGACGGCCAGCACGGCGACGATGGCCATTGCGCGGCGCAGGCCGGCGGGGTCCGTTCCCCGGATCCTGCCCGATATGCCTGAGGCCACGGCACGCGGCAGCACACTCCGGACGTACCGGCGCTCGGGCCCAAGGGCGCGCTTGTGGCCGACGATCTTGCTGACCAAAGCTTTTGATATCCCCTCAGACCAGGCACGTCGCAGCATGTAGCTCAGCGTGCCCCGTTGGGCGGGAACGTAATGGTTCACCAGTGCCGCCGGTTCGAACACCACGCGGCCTCCCGGCGAACCGATGACCGCCCTGATGCAGATCTCCGTCTCCTCGCAGCCCAGGGGCAGCGAGTTCTGGCGGCCCAGCGCAGTGTTGAAACCTCCCACCACCTGGAGGACCTGGGATCGGAAGGACATGTTGGCACCGATGACGTTGCGCACTTCGGCCGCCACCTTGGGCATGCCGCGGTGCGTGCAGCCGATGATCCAGTCCAACTCCTCGGCAAAATAGTCGGGCCGGCTTGTTTCCCATTCCGGCAGGACGCGTCCCCCCACCGCAAGCACATCGGGGTCGTCGTAGAGGGACCTGAGCCGCTCCAGCCAGTCCGGGGCTGCCACGGCATCGTCATCGAGGAAGGCAATGATGCCGGCCGTCGCCGCCGCGGCGCCCGTGTTCCGTGCTCCGGAGAGGCCCTTGGGGCCGGTGTTTTCCAGGATCACGACATCATCGACCGTGAAGATGAGCCTCTTGTACAGGTCCATGTTGTAGTCGACAACCACGATCGTCTGCTGCGGCGGCACTGTCTGGGCGCGGACGGATTCGACGGCGGCCATCAGCCTGTCCCACCGCTCTTCCGTGTACGAGCAGATCACCACGGAAACGGCGGGGAGTCCTTCAGAAGAGTGCATCTTAATCACCTGCCATCAGGCCAAGGACGGTCGCCGGGTCCGTCGGAACGTGGGGGAGGGAAATGCTGGGGTATCTGTACTTCACGCGCCTGAGCGACTCGGGCCGTGCGCCCGCCGTGGGCGCTTCCCAGCCCACGCATTCACGGGCCAGGGTCCGCAATACACGCCACCCGTCGCGGAAGGTGTTGAGGTTTGAGTTGCCAGATATCCGGGTCAGTTCATTGCTGGGCACCTCGGCGATCCGAAGACCCGCCCTGGAGGCGCGCACGATCAGCTCGGTTTCAATTTCGAACCCCTCCGACTCCAGCTCCAGGATCTGCAGGCACTCCCGCCGCATTGCGATGTAGCCATAGCAAAGATCCGAATAGTTGCTGTGCAGGACGACGTTGGCCAGGCGGGTCAGGGCGCGGTTGCCTGCGCTGCGGAGCAGTGTGATGTCCTCGGACCCCCCGCCTGTGACGTATCGGGAGCCCTTGACGAAGTCGAATTCGTGCTGAAGCGGCGAGACGAACCAGCCGATTTCCTGCGGATCCATGCTTCCATCGGCGTCCAGCATGACGATGATGTCTCCGGAGGCCGCGGCAAGCCCGGCCCGTACGGCGAAACCCTTGCCGGCATGGGTTTCCGAGACCACCACCACATCGAGGCGCAGGGCACGGGCGACGTCGACCGTGTTGTCCAGCGAGCGGCCGTCGACGATCACCACTTCGTCGACGTATGAGGGCATGCGGCGCAGAACCCACGGGAGGTTCAAGGCTTCGTTCAGTGTGGGGATCACCACGCTGATGGAGGCCAGAGGAACGGGCACCGGACTTGGTGCACGAACAGTCGAAACTTGTATGGGGATGGTCACTAGCCTCACCACTCATCGGGGTCGTATGCCTATGCCCTCCCGAGCAGCTTTCCCGGGTGGTTACGGGAAATCTAAGCGCCTGCTGCTGCGGTCCTGGCAACTTGCTTGCACTCCCCCTCGGAACATGTTCGGCCCGCCAACTTGTAAAAAGCTTGGGATTCCTTTAACAGACCTCAGTTTTGGGGGTCGGAGATTCCTTGGAATCCCCAAGGCCCAAATGCCATAGTTTCCACATGGCCACCACTCCAGCGCACGGTAACCACCAAAAACACCGCGTAAGGCGGTTTGCCGCGCTCGCCGCGGTGGCGATGCTCACCGCATGCGCTCCCGCGGCCAAGGAAGCGCAGCGGCTGCCGTTGGACCGGCTGCTGCCCGAAACGCAACCCTCAGCAACCACGCCGTCCACTAAGTCACAGTCCCCGGCTACGCCCTCTCAAGCCAGGCCGTCTGCAGCGGCACCGTCTGCAGTGGCACGGGCGGCAGCTGAACCAACGGCAACTGCACAGCCCAAGGCGGCGCCATCGGCGGGAGCACGGCCCGCCCCGGAACGGCCGGTGCCTGCCGTCGACCCGGCGGTGCACAAATTGCCTAAAGGCGACTTGCCCGGCTGGAAGCAGGTGTTCGTGGAGGACTTTGAAGGCGGCGACGTTCCCATTGGCGCATTTCCCGGCCCGGCCTACATCGATAAGTGGAGCGCCGGCTATAAGGACGGGTGGCCCGATTCCGCTGGCCAGACAGGCCAGAATTCACGCTACTATCCATCCAAGGTCCTCAGTGTTAAAAATGGCATGCTGGACTGGTATCTGCACACGGAAAACGGCATCTCAATGGGGGCAGCACCTACTCCCAAGATTCCGAACGCCAGCACCAACCCTCCCCGCGCCAACAGCCTCCTCTACGGCAGGTACTCCGTCCGGTTCAAGGCAGATCCCCTGAAAGGCTTCAAGACAGCTTGGCTCCTGTGGCCGGACAGCAAGATGTGGCCCCGGGACGGAGAAATCGACTTCCCGGAAAGCGACCTGGCTACATCCTCGTTTTACGGAGCAGTGCACAAGATGGGCAAGGACCCGCGCGACACAGATGTCTTCTATGCCAATGCTTCATTCACCTCTTGGCACGTCGCCACTATGGAGTGGACGCCGGGACGGGTCGAGTTCTTCCTTGATGGCCGCTCGCTCGGAGCAGGCACTTCCCGAGTGCCGAACACCCCCATGCACTACATACTCCAAACGGAATCCTGCATGTTTAATGTGTGTCCCAAGCCTGGGACGGCAGGGCACCTCTACCTGGACTGGATCGCTATCTGGAAACGCGGCTAGAGGGGTCGTGGCCGCCGCACGGCCCAAGGCTTCCCGCCGGCAGCAGCGGACTAGCGGGACATGGCCCGGCCGCGGCTCCTGCCGCTACTTCCGTTCGATCTCGAAGCCGTCCGTGAACGTGTAGCCGGCCGCCGGAACGAACCGGGCTGAGAGCCGGTCCGCGGTGGCTGTCACGTCCAGGGTGCCGAGCGCGGCGTCACGGTTCTTCCCGGACCAGGCAGCAAAGTAGGGGGATTCGGGGTCCTGGTCGTTGACCTCATAGAGCCCCACGCCGCCGGTTCCCACGGTGGCGAACACCGTTCCGGCGCCCTGGACCATGGCATTGTCCGAGTCGGCGAGGCAGCCTCCGGAGAAGGTGTCCGGCACCAGCGCCGGGCAGCCCTGGCCGCGGCCCAGCTGATGGCTCCGCTGGTAGTTGTGGTCGTGGCCCGTCACCACCAGGTCCGCCTTCTTGTCGATGAGCAGGTTCGTGAAGTCGCGCCCGGCCTGGCAGTCGTACTTGCCCACGCTGAGGCACGGGGTGTGCATGCCGACGACGGTCCAGGGGATCTTCTTGAACCTCGCGCCGTCAAGGGCGGCCGCTGTCCACCCCCAGCGCTCGCTGCCCCTGGAGTAGTCCAGGGTGTTTCCGTCGTGGAACTTGATGCCGGGGGACACCATGATGAAGCGCACCAGCGGGTTTCGTTCCGGGTAGTCGGCATACCACTGAATTCCGTACTCGCCTTGGAGCCCCGGCAGCTTGTTGGGGAGGCAGTTGACGATGTTGGCGATGTCGCCGTCGTGGCCGTCACTCTCGTGGTTTCCCGTGACCACCTGATAGGGAAAGTTCCCGCCCAGCTTGCCGGTGACCATATCGCAGAACTCCTGCTCGCGCCCGGCCTCGTACGAGAAGTCGCCAAGGGCCAAGTTCAGCTCGGGACGGAGGTCGTTGATGGCGTCAAGCACCACGCGGGCTCCCGTGCTCAGCCCGATGTCGCCCTGGGCCGTGAAATGGACGGCGGCTGGCGCTGTGGCGGAGGCGGGCCCAGCAGGGGAGGAGGACTCTGCCGGCCTGGGCGGCGCGGTTGCCGGCGGTCCGGACGGGCCGGGCGAAACCGGCCTTCCCGGCAGTGGCGGGGGCGGACCCTGTTGGCAAGCAGTGAGCAGCAGCCCCAGTGAGAGTACGGCCGGAGCCATGCCGGACCATCTCCGCTGCTTCGATGGTCCAGTCATGATCCCTCACATCAGGGAACTGGGCCTGATGCCGCTGCAGGCCGGGGGAACAGTTATTTCTGCTGGCCCCCAGACCATACCCCGGTCCCCGCGTCGGATGACAGTGACAGTATAAGTAACAAATATGACAAATCTTGTCACTGTGCGTACGCTCGCAGTCGGACCTCTCGCACCCAACGCTAAGGAGCCTCACGTTGAAGATTGCGAAAATCCTGGCCACGGCCGCGGCCGGCGCGGCGCTGCTGGCTCCCGTTCCCTGCGGCCCGCCGGCTCAGGCCGCGGTGGGCAAAGAAGTTCTGGCCAATGAGGTGCCGGCCAAGGAGGTGGAAGCCCCTGTCGGTGACGGCACGTTCAGCAGGGACATCGCCGGCGGCAGTACCACCACAGTTTCAGCCGCCCCCTTCGCGGCGCAAGTTTCCTTCGACTCCGCAGGCACCAACGTGGGGTGCACCGGCAGCCACATCGCGGCGAGCTGGGTCATCACGGCCAAACACTGCAACTCCACGAGCCTGAGGTCGGTCCGGCTGGGCAGCAGCTACCTCGGAACCGGAGGTGCGGTCCGTTCGGTGGCCGCGCGCTACGCGGCACCGGCAGGGGATGTCCTGCTGCTGAAGCTGTCCACGCCGTACTACGGCTCCTATGTGGGCCTGTCCAGTTCTTTTCCTGCCACCGGAACCCGCGCGACGGTCTATGGTTGGGGGGATCAGTCCGAGGGGTCCGGCGCCATGTCCTATTACCTCAAGGCGGCGGGCGTCTCGGTGGTCTGGCAGGGCGTGGACAACTATGGCGGCCCGTCTGTCCGGACGCGGTCGGAGAGCGGCCACACGCTCAGTGGCGACTCGGGCGGGCCGCTGATCGTGAACGGCAAACTTGCGGGGGTCCTGTCCACGTCGGACATGCTGCCGGCCCGGAACCCCTCGAATTACACCGGCTACTACAACGACCACGCCTCCGTGGTCCGCAACCTCGCCTGGATCACCAGTGTCTCGGGAGTTCGGGGCTCGTAGGAGTTACATCCCGGGGAGGTCCAGGGTCTCGTACACCTGGATGCTGGCGCCGGGCATCATGAGGTGCGGGTGCCCCTCGAGCAGGGCCAAAGCGCCGTCCATGTCCTCGGCCTGCAGGATGCCGTATCCACCCACGCTCGTGTTCGTGTCCGAGGTGCCCGACTGGCTGACCTCCTTGCCGGCACCCAGGGGCTGGCCCATGTCCACGATGCCGCTGCCGGCCCGGGACGCCCACTCCATCCACGCTTTCATGCCCTCCTGCGCGGCCTCTGGGGAACTCTCCGCCATCTGGGATTGTGCCGACTGTGGTGCGTTGTAAAGAACTACGAACTTCTTCATTGCCGGTCCTGTCTCTGGAGTAGTGGGGCCGTGACCCTCGCAGCCACAGATCGATCCTAGGGGGATTCGGCCTGCGGCGATACAGTTCAAGAGCCACCGTTCACGGAAAATTCGCCCGACCACCAGTCGGCATTTCGCTGTGGGAAAACTTGGCTGTGAAGACCTGAAAAGCAAAGTTGAGCGTAGTAGACTCAAGTTAGCTAAACCGTCTTCGAAAGGAGCTCTCTTTGGACGTCAAATTCACCACCAAGAGCCAGGAGGCTCTTTCGGCTGCCGCCATGAACGCCTCCACGGCCGGGAACCCGCAGGTGGAACCTGCCCATCTGCTCAAGGCACTGATGGATCAGCGGGAGGGTGTCGCCGTCGCACTCCTCCGCGCCACCGGAGCGGACCCGGACGCTGTCAGCGTCCAGGCCAGTACCGCCATCAAGGCACTGCCCGCCACGTCCGGAAGCTCGGTCCAGCAGGCCCAGCTGTCCCGGCCTTCCCTGCAGGCGATCCAGAACGCCCAGAACGAGGCAGACAAGCTGGGCGATTCCTTTGTCTCCACCGAGCACCTGCTGCTGGGGCTCTCGGCCGGAAGCGACGGCGTGGGCAGGCTGCTGCGCGACGCCGGCGCGTCACACGAGGCGCTGGCGGCGACCCTTCCGGGTGTCCGCGGCGACCGCAAGGTCAACTCGCCCGATCCCGAAAACACCTTCCAGGCCCTGGAGAAGTTCGGCACCGACCTCACCGCTGTGGCGCGTTCCGGGAAGCTCGATCCGGTCATCGGCCGTGACAGTGAAATCCGGCGCGTCGTGCAGGTGCTCAGCCGCCGGACTAAGAACAACCCCGTGCTGATCGGCGAACCGGGCGTCGGCAAGACCGCCGTCGTTGAAGGGCTGGCGCAGCGGATGGTCGCCGGCGACGTGCCCGAGAGCCTTCGCGGCAAGACCCTGATCGCCCTTGACCTGGCCTCCATGGTGGCCGGCGCCAAGTACCGCGGCGAGTTTGAGGAGCGGCTCAAGGCCGTCCTCGAGGAGATCAAGAACTCCGAAGGCCGGATCGTCACGTTCATCGATGAGCTGCACACCGTGGTTGGGGCCGGGGCCAGTGGCGAAAGCGCCATGGACGCCGGCAACATGCTCAAGCCGATGCTGGCCCGGGGTGAGCTGCGGCTGATCGGTGCCACCACCCTCGACGAGTACCGCGAGAACATCGAGAAGGACCCCGCCCTGGAGCGGCGCTTCCAGCAGGTGTACGTCGGTGAGCCCAGCGTGGACGACACCATCGGCATCCTCCGCGGCCTGAAGGAGCGGTACGAGGCCCACCACAAGGTCGCCATTGCCGACTCCGCGCTGGTGGCTGCCGCGACGCTGTCCAACCGCTACATTTCCGGCCGGCAACTCCCGGACAAGGCGATCGATCTCGTGGACGAGGCCGCCTCCCGGCTGCGGATGGAGATCGACTCCGCCCCGGAGGAGATCGACCAGCTACAGCGCTCCGTCGACCGGCTCACCATGGAGGAGCTCGCCCTGCAGGGCGAGACAGACGCCGCGTCCGTCGAGCGCCTTGCGGCCCTGCGGGCCGACATGGCAGACAAGAAGGAGCAGCTGGCTGGCCTGAACGCCCGCTGGGAGGCGGAGAAGGCCGGCCTGAACCGCGTGGGCGACCTGAAGGCAAAGCTGGATGAGCTGCGATCCACGGCGGACAAGGCGCAGCGCGAGGGTGACCTGGAGACAGCGTCCCGGATCCTTTATGGCGAAATTCCTGCACTGGAGCGCGAACTGAACGCCGCCGCTGAGGCCGAGGCCGCCGTCGCCGATAAGTCCGCCCTGATGGTGGCGGAGGACGTCACCGCCACTGACATCGCCGAGGTCATCGCGGCGTGGACCGGCATTCCGGCCGGCCGTATGCTGCAGGGCGAAAGCCAGAAGCTGCTGCACATGGAGGAGGAACTCGGCAAGCGGCTGATCGGCCAGTCCAAGGCCGTCACCGCCGTGTCCGACGCCGTGCGCCGTGCCCGGGCCGGCATCAGCGACCCCAACCGGCCCACCGGCTCCTTCCTGTTCCTCGGCCCCACCGGCGTCGGCAAGACCGAGCTCGCCAAGGCGCTTGCTGACTTCCTGTTCGACGACGAGCGCGCCATGGTGCGGATCGACATGTCCGAGTACAGCGAGAAGCACTCCGTGGCACGTCTCGTCGGCGCACCGCCCGGCTACGTCGGCTACGAGGAGGGCGGCCAGCTAACCGAGGCCGTCCGCCGCCGGCCATACTCCGTGGTGCTGCTGGACGAGGTGGAGAAGGCCCACCCCGAGGTGTTTGACATCCTGCTGCAGGTGCTCGACGACGGCCGCCTCACCGACGGCCAGGGCCGCACCGTGGACTTCCGCAACGTGATCCTGGTGCTCACCTCCAATCTGGGCAGTCAGTTCCTCGTTGACCCGACGCTGGATGCGAACGCCAAGCGCAATGCGGTCATGGCCACGGTGAACGCCTCTTTCAAGCCGGAATTCCTGAACCGGCTGGACGAGGTGGTGCTGTTCGATCCGCTGTCCGTCGAGGAGCTCGCCCGCATTGTCGAGCTGCAGGTGGCGGAGCTGGCCAAGCGCCTGCACGAGCGGCGCCTCTCGCTCGAGGTCACCGAAGGCGCCCGTTCCTGGCTGGCGATGTCCGGCTTCGACGCGGCATACGGCGCCCGGCCGCTGCGACGCCTCGTGCAGCGCGAAATCGGCGACCGGCTGGCCAAGGCCATCCTTGCCGGTGAAATCTCCGACGGCGACACGGTCCTGGTGGATACTGCCGCGGACCTTGGGGAACTCACCGTCGAGGGCATGGAAGCACTCTCCGGGCCCGACGGCGGCGCTCTGCTGGGCAGCGGCCTCACGGTCCGCCGCCGGGACTAGGGCCAGGGACCAGGGCTACGGGAGCAGGCTTGCCTTGATGATGTTGCCTGACGCGGTGACGTAGCAGTCCACGCGGCGGTCGCCCTTGGCCCAGCTGGCCGTGCTCGGGTAGGCGAGGCGGTAGTTCAGGTTGTAGGCATTGGACTTCTCCGTCAGGGTCGCCGTCTGGCACGTCTCCCTGGCCCTGGTCTTCAGGGCGTCCCGGCCCGGGTACGCGTCACCGTCGGCGTAATGCGTGACCGCGACCAGCTGGGCGGAGTGGTCTGAGGTGCACGCAACCACGGTGGATTTGGATGCCTCGGGGTCGAAGTCCTTGAAGCAGTCGCCTGCCCGGAAGTCCAGCGGGCTCACGTTGGCCAAGGGCAGGCTGGGCCGGGGCGACGCCGCCGGCGGGGCGGGGGAGGGCTTCGCCGCCGCTGCCTCGGGCCGGTTGGCTGCCTGCATGGTGGCACTGGCGAGGAGTGACGTCAGGAGCCACACGAGCAGGCCACCCACCACAAGCAGCGCAGCGACAAAACCGGCCTTGAGCAGGGTTTGCCGGACCTCGGTCTGCGCGAGCCGGGAACGGATCGACCCGGGCAAGCTTTTGATCTGGGCAGCCCAGGGTTGGGCTTGTTTCGGCTCGGCTGATTCTGGCCCTGCTGCTTTGGGCTCCGCCGGTTCGCGGCCGGCTGGTTTGGCGTCAGCCGGCTCGGGCTGCACGGCGACGGAGCGGACCGGCCCGCGTTCCCGGTCGTGGCTAGGATCGTTGTCATTCATATTGGGCGGCACCCCTTCCTGGCGTTCGCTCGGCGTGGGGATCCGGTATAAATGCGTTTCCGCGGTGTGGCCCTGGCGGCCCGTTACCGGATTCCCATGCCCGCTTAATTCAGTCGTTCAGGAGACTCTATCGAACAAAAAATTTCTGCGAGCCCCGGATTGCCGCGGAGAAGCGGGCTGCGGCGGCCTCCGGCGGCCTGCGTGGCAAGCAGATGCCGCCGAAAGCATGTAATCTAGGGGTACGACAAATTGACCAAACATTCCGGGGCCTCACCGATCGCCAAAGGTGACCACCTCCGGTCCAAGTACAAAAGGGGGTCACGCCATGGGGCGCGGCCGTCAAAAGGCAAAAGCTACCAAGCAGGCTCGGGACATCAAGTACTACTCCCCGAACACCGATTATTCGGCCCTACAGCGCGAGCTCACGGGTCCGGGAAGTCGTGCCACGAGCCATTTCGCGAATGACCCGGTCGAGCCGGACTATTCAGCCTACGTGGATAAGTACGCGGATGATTTGGATGAAGACGACGACGAGGTAGACAGCCGTCGTATCGGTTAGTCGTTCCTGCTGAACTGCCGCAAGGCAATTGGCTGAACGCCGCCGTCGTGCACCTCCTGGGTATTTCCCGCATTCGGGTTGCCCGTTTCCCTGCTTTACCCGGAAATCCGGTCATAGCCAGAGACTTGGCCGCAGGGGAAAGTCCGGTGCCGCTACAGCTATCAGGCCCGTTTGGGCACGCCAGTCTTTGGTGTGCCCAAACGGGCCTTTTTGTACCCCATGGGAACTAGGCTGGAGGGAACTCAGCCAACGAAAGGTACGGACGCATGGTTCAGCGCAGCGGGTACAGCCTCGGAGAGCTCTGCTGGGCGGACGTCCAAACGCCCGACGTGGCTGCCGCCAAGGCCTTCTACGCCGCCGTGTTCGGGTGGCGCTACGAGGACCTGCCGACTCCGGACGGCCGCAGCTACGCGAAGGCCTTCCTGGATGACGACCTCGTCGCGACGGTGGCACCGCAGCCGCAGCACGGTGGTTCAGAGCGGCCCGCGCAGTGGAACGTCTACTTCGCCACCGATGACGCCCGGTCCACCGCGGAGGAAGCTGACCACGCGGGCGGCACGGTGCAGTTTGGGCCGGAGGACATCGGGGACACCGGAACCATGGTGTTCGTGGAGCCGCCGGGCGGCGGCGCCACCGGCATCTGGCAGGCCGGTACCCATCTGGGCAGCGGGCGGCACAACGAGCCCGGCGCGTTCGCCTGGGCCGAACTGATCACGCCTGAGCCGCAGGCCGCCGTCGGATTCTTCCAGCAGCTGTTCGGGCACGAGGTGACCGAATACCCCCAGGACGACGGCGGAACCTACACCACGCTGATGGTGAACGGGGCGGAGGTGGCGGGCGTCGCACCTGCTCCGGAGGAGGACGGGGACGGCGAAGACGGCAGCCGCGGCTGGCAGGTCTACTTCGGTGTCTCCAGCGTTAAGGAAGCGGTGCTGTCCGCCGTCTCTGCCGGAGCCGAGGTGCTGGTGGAGCCGGAGTTCGACGACGACGGCGGCACCATCGCCACCCTGAAGGACCCCCAGGGCGGCGTGTTCAGCGTCCTGCAGGTCTAGCCGTCAGGGTTTTGGTTACGCGTAGGCGTTGACCAGCTGGACCGCGCCGCCGTCCACACCCTTGGCGCCCTGCACGTAGTCCGGCCCGGTCCTGACCACGGCGTCGGAATCGGTGCTGACGGCACCCATGATCCAGGACGGCAGGCCGCGCTCGTTCAGGCGGGCCACGGCGGCGTCCGCAGCTTCGGCGGAGACCACGGCCACCATGCCGACGCCGAGGTTCAGCGTGCGCTCCAGGTCGGGCAGCGGGACGCGGCCCAGCTCCGAGACGAGCTTGAAGATGGCGGGCAGCTCCCAGGTGGAGCGGTCAACGGTGGCCACGAGGCCCTGCGGCAGCACGCGGGCCAGGTTGGCGGCCAGGCCACCGCCGGTGACGTGGCTGAAGCCGTGCACAGCCTTGTCCGCGGTGACGGGGAAGGCCCGCGTGAGGTCCAGGCAGTCGGCGGCGTAGACGCGGGTGGGTTCGAGCAGTTCCTCGCCCAGCGTGCGGCCGAGTTCGGACACCTGGCGGTCCAGGGCCCAGCCGGCGTGGTTGATGACGCGCCGGACCAGCGAGTAGCCGTTGGAGTGCAGGCCGGAGGACGCCATGCCGATCACCACGTCGCCGGCCCGGACGCGGTCCGGTCCGAGCAGTGCGTCGGCTTCGACAACGCCGGTGGCGGCGCCGGCGACGTCGTACTCGTGTTCGCCCAGCAGGCCGGGGTGTTCGGCGGTTTCGCCGCCCACCAGCGCGGTGCCGGCCACGGAGCAGGCGGCAGCGATGCCGCGGACGATGTCCGCGATGCGCTCCGGAACCACCTTGCCGCAGGCGATGTAGTCGGTCATGTACAGCGGCTCGGCGCCTACCACCACGATGTCGTCAACCACCATGCCCACGAGGTCGTAGCCGATGGTGTCGTGGATGTCCATGGCCTGGGCGATGGCCACCTTGGTGCCTACACCGTCCGTGGACGTGGCGAGCAGGGGCCTCTTGTAGGTGAGGAGCTTGGAGACGTCGTACAGGCCTGCGAAACCGCCGACACCGCCAATCACCGATGCGTTGTGGGTCGCCTTGACGGCGTCCTTCATGAGCTCGACGGCGCGGTCGCCGGCCTCGACGTCCACACCGGCGGCCGCGTAGGTGATGCCGGTGTTGTTCTGGGCAGCATTCATGTCAGCAGTGGAGGAAGCGGAAGTCATAGGGACTCTTTCTTGTCAGCGCCGACGGTCGCAGCGTCGTGGTGGAGATCGGGCACGCGGTCGGCGTCGGTCAGCAGGTTCTCGAGTTCGGAATCCGGTCCCGGGTCACAGCCCGTGGCGCCCGGCTTTTCCGCGGGGTCCTCGGTCACCGGGATGTTGTCCGGGTTGCCGGGGGTGGCGGCAGCCGGTTCGATGGCGGCGTCGGCGGCAGCGTTCGCTGCCGAACCGGCGGGAGCGGCGCCGGACGAGGCAGGCAGGCCGCCAAGGTCCGTGCGCTCCAGGAGGTTCTTGCCGAGCTTGTCGGCGCCGGGCAGCTCGATGGGGTACTTGCCCGTGAAGCATGCCGTGCAGAGCCGTTCGCGGGGCTGCTGGGTGGCGCCGATCATGCCGTCTTCGGAAATGTACGCCAGCGAATCGGCGCCGATGGCCTGGGAGATCTCCTCGATGGTGGCGCCGTTGGCGATGAGCTCTGCCCGGGAGGCGAAATCGATGCCGTAGAAGCAGGGCCACTGGACCGGCGGGGAGGAAATCTTGACGTGGACGGCGGCGGCGCCGGCTTCGCGGAGCATCCGGACGATGGCGCGCTGGGTGTTGCCGCGGACGATCGAGTCATCCACCACCACCACACGCTTACCGCGGATCACGGACTCCAGGGCGTTGAGCTTCAGCCGGATGCCCAGCTGGCGCAGCGTCTGCGACGGCTGGATGAATGTGCGGCCCACGTAGGAGTTCTTGACGAAGCCGTGCGCGAACGGGATGCCGGATTCCTCGGCGTAGCCCACGGCCGCGGGGGTGCCGGACTCGGGGACCGGGATGACGATGTCAGCGGTCTGGGTGTTCTCGCGTGCCAGCTGGCGGCCCATCTCCACGCGGGATTCGTAGACGGAGCGTCCGGCGATGGCGGCGTCGGGACGCGCGAGGTAGACGTATTCGAAAACGCAGCCGGCCGGCGTCGGGTCCGCGAAGCGGCTGGACCGCACGCCCTGCTCGTCGATGGCGATGAACTCGCCGGGCTCGATCTCCCGGATGAAGCTGGCGCCAACAGTGGCGAGGGCGGACTGCTCGGAAGCGACCACCCAGCCGCGCTCCAGCCGGCCCAGGCAAAGCGGGCGGATGCCGAAGGTGTCGCGGGCTGCGTAAAGCGTGCCTTCGTCCATGAAGACGAAGCAGAAGCCGCCGCGGATCTTGGGAAGCAGTTCGAGGGCGGTCTGCTCGAGGGACTTGCCCTCTTCGCCTTCCAGCAGCGCCGTCACCAGGGCGGTGTCGGAGGTGTTGCCCTGCTTCATTTCGCCGCTGAGCTGGCCGCCGTTGCGCTCAAGGATCATGGCGTTGAGTTCGGCCGTGTTGGTGAGGTTGCCGTTGTGGGCCAGGGCCACCGTGCCGGTGGCGGTAGCGCCCAGCGTGGGCTGCGCGTTGGCCCAGTGGCTGGCTCCGGTGGTGGAGTAGCGGCAGTGGCCGACGGCCAGATGCCCGGTCAGGGTGTTAAGCGTGGTCTCGTCGAAGACCTGGGACACGAGGCCCATGTCCTTGTAGACGTTGATCCGCTTGCCGTCGCTGGTAGCTATACCAGCCGACTCCTGACCGCGGTGCTGCAGTGCGTACAGCCCGTAGTAGGTGAGTTTTGCTACTTCTTCACCTGGTGCCCAGACCCCAAAGACGCCGCAAGCGTCCATCGGGCCTTTTTCGCCAGGGAGAAGATCATGAGAAAGTTTTCCATCGCCGCGTGCCACTGGTCGATTATCTCACGTCATGGGGTAAGGAAATTCCGGCCGCCGGATTATGACCGCTGGCCGGGCTCGCCGTCGTCCGTGGTCCGCTCCGGGGCAGTGCCGGGTTCGGTGCCTGGCGCCGTGCCCGGTTCTGTGGCTGGCGCCGTGCCTTCGGCAGAAAGTTCCGCTTCGGGCACGGCTTCGACGACGCCGCGGCGGGCGCGGCGCACGCTGGCCCGGTCCAGCACCAGGGCGCCAACTGCGCCGAGAATCACACCGGCCGCGGCGCACGGCACCATGAAGAAGCCGTACACGGCGCCGCGGTCGTAGCTGGCATCGCCGGGCAGGGCGTACGCAATGACCGCCGCCGCGGCGAACCCCACCAGCCCGCCCAGGATCAGGAAGGGAACATACTTGGGGGCGCGCCGGACGGTGATCTCGCGCCGTTCGGGAATTTCGCGCCGTTCAGGGGTGGGCTGGTCGGAAGACATGCCATCTAGCCTACTGTCATCCAAGCTGCCGGCCTGCCCCAGCGGGTTCAGGCCTGCGGTCCCGCCGGCACCAGCCGCTGGTGCTGTTCGCCCAGGAGGTCCCCGCCGGACATCCGCATGACGTCCCCGGCTTTCAGGTACGGGAAGCGGCCGGACAGTGCCACGCCCTCCGGGGTGCCGGTGGTGATGAGGTCGCCGGGTTCGAGCACCATGTACTGCGAGAGCCGGCGGACCAGTTCGGCCGGTCCGAAGACCATGTCCGCCGTCGAGCTGTCCTGCCGGACCTCGTCGTTGACCCAGGAAGCGAGGCGGATACCGTCTGCCTGCACCGCGGCGGCGGGCACCAGCCATGGCCCCACCGGGTTGAAGGTGGGGCAGGACTTGCCGAGGGACCACTGCGGCCCCGAGTGCTCCAGCTGGTACTCGCGCTCGGAGACGTCGTTGGACAGGACGTAGCCGGCGATGCAGTCGGCCGCCTCGGCGTCGGATGCCAGGTAGCTGGCACGACGGCCGATGACCACGCCCAGCTCCACCTCCCAGTCCACCCGCTGCGCCCCTGGCGGGATGACGACGTCGTCGTCGGGGCCCACCACGGTGTTGGGGTGCTTGAAGAAGATGATGGGGCGCTCCGGTACGGGCAGGCCGGATTCTGCGGCGTGCGCGGCGTAATTCAGTCCCACACCGATCACGGCGCCGGGCCTGGCGATGGGTGCGCCGACCCGTTTGCCGTCGACGGTCACCCGGGGGAGGCCGGTCAGGTCCAGGTCCGGCACCTGTCCGGTCCAGGTCTGCAGGAAGTGCCCGTCAATGTCCCGGGTGACCGGCCGCAGGTCGTAGGCCTGGCCGTCGTCGTCGACGGCCACCGGAACCTCCTGGCCCGCCGGGCCAATGCGCATCAGCCGCATGCTGTCTCCTCTCAGCTGCCGCGGTAGGTGGAGTAGGCGAACGGGCTCAGCAGCAGCGGCACATGGTAGTGCTCGGTGCCGGTGACCTCGAAGACCAGGTCCACCTCCGGGAAGAACGTCGTGCCGCCCTGCTGGGCGTAGTAGTCGCCGGTGGCGAAGTTGAGCCGGTAGTTCCCGGGGGCAAGGACCTCCGGTCCCAGGTCCTTCGCGCGGCCGTCCGCATCGGTGGTGCCGCTGCCCAGCTCTGTCCAGCTTCCGCCGTCGTTCGCGTAAAGCACGACGGCGATACCCGCCGCCGGGCGTCCGGCGCCCGTGTCCAGAACGTGGGTTGTCACGTGGGAAACGCTCATTCGCTGATCACTCCTTCCAGGCGCAGCAGGGCAATTTCCCGCAGCTGCTGCGCAACAATGACGTCTTCCTGCGACGGGGTATTGGCCAGGCGCTCGTTCAGCGCTGCCAGGATTTCGGGGGCGGTGCGGCCGGCGGCGCGGATCAGGAAGACCCGGCCGAACTTTTCCTCGTACGCACGGTTGCCGCGCGCCAGGGCGTCGGCCACCTCCGTGTCCGCCGGATCCACGCCTGCCTGCTCGGACCGGGACATGGCGGCCTCGGTGGTCTGCGCGGCGGGGCGTTCGCCGATCCGCGGGTGGTGTGCCATGGCACCTTCCACCTCATCCGGGGTGAACGGTGCGGCGGCAGCCCGGGCTCCGTCAAGGAGATCGCGGAGAGAGGCGAACGGGCGCGCCTCGGCAATCTGGTCCACCCAGCGCGGGACGTCGATGCAGGGGCGCAGGACTGCGCTGGCAGTGTCCCTGTCCGCGGCATTGAATTCGGCAAGCTTCACGTTGTGATCCTCAAGCAGATGCTGGCATCCATGGTGACGGCTATGCGGAGGTCCGGGTCCTCTCCCGGCGATCGACATCCCTCGTCAGGGAGTGCCGAGTTCCGCATCATGGAACTGTTATTTCAGCATACGTAATAGTAGAGCCGAGCTTGTCCGTCGGTGTCAAGAGACACTACAACAGGGATTGAGCGTGAACGCTCCTTCAGTTTCCGTCCGGTTCCGGCCAACGCTCCCGCACTCGGTGCGGAAGGGGTCGGGTTTTCCTGCAGGATCTGCGGAAGGGTCGGTGTTTGGGGTGCAGGGTCTGAGGGAGGGTTTGGGGACGGAGGGGGTGGTTGGGGCCCTCGACGGCCCAAGAATTGTTAAAGCTCGGAGAAGTAGGCTGTTCAAGCCGTGGCTATCCGCCGCGGTACCGTTCCGGCCGGAAGATAATCGGACATGCAGATCCTGGTGGTTGAAGACGACGAATCGGTGGCCGCCGGTGTGCTGGAAGGCCTCACCAGGGCCGGTTTCCAGGCCCGGCATGTCGCCGACGGGGCAGGGGCGCTCGCCGAGGTCCGCTCCTCCAGCCCTGACTTCGTGCTCCTTGACTTGGGGCTGCCGGACATGGACGGCACGGACGTCTGCCGGTCCATCCGGTCCCTGACCATGACGCCGATCATCGTTGTCAGTGCCCGCGACGAAGAGATCGACCGCGTGCTGGCCCTGGAGTTGGGGGCAGACGACTACCTCGTGAAGCCGTTCGGAATGCGGGAACTCATCGCGCGGATTCGGGCCGTGGCCCGCCGCACGGCCGACCAGCAGTCAGAGACCGCTCCGCCGGCCGACGGCACCCGCGTGATCGGCACGCTCAGCATCGACCAGCGCTCGCGCAGGGTCGTGGTGGACGGAACCGAAATCCACCTCACCGCCAAGGAGTTCGAGCTCCTGTACTACCTGGCGGAGGACCCCGGCGCCGTGTGCCAGCGCAGCGACATTCTGCGCGCAGTGTGGGACGGCACCTGGTACGGAACCACCAAGACCCTGGACGCGCACGTGGCCGCGATCCGGAAGAAGCTTGGCAACCCCCGCTGGATCGAGGCGGTGCGCGGCGTCGGATTCAGGCTGGATGTGCCCGGATGAGGTGGCGGCTGATTGGCGCGTTCATGGCCATCACGCTCCTGGTGGTGCTGGTGCAGGACATTCCGCTGGGCAGCTACCTCGTGCGGGTGGAACGCGACCGGCTGGCCACCTCCCTTGAACGCGACGCCTTCCTGCTCAGCGGGCGGGCACGGCAGCTGCTCGAAACGGGCGGTCCGGAACCCGGGACGGTGGCCACGGCCGTCCGCGATTACGGCCGTGCCAGCGGCGCCCGCGTGGTGGTGGTGGACCGCGCCGGTACAGCGGTGGCAACGTCCGACGACGACCAGTCGTCCACCGGGTCCTCTTACCTTTCGCGCCCAGAAATTGCCGCCGCCCTCGCCGGCCAGATCACCTCGGGCAAGCGGCACTCCGACACCCTGGGAATCGATCTCGTGTACGTCACGGTTCCCGTCCTCAGCGGCGAGAACATCACCGGTGCGGTGCGCCTGACCTACCCGGCCTCCGTGGTGGACGACCGCGTGTCCGGCCAGCTGAGGGTGATGTGGGCGGTAGCGGGCACCACCGTGCTGCTTGCCGGGCTGCTGGCCTACCTGATGGCCGGCGCCGTGACCAGGCGGATCAAGCGGCTGCAGAAGGCCACCGAACTGCTGGCGGAAGGAAACCTCGCCACCCGCACCGAGGAGGAGCAGGGCCCGCCGGAGCTGCGCACCCTGGCTCGTTCCTTCAACCAGATGGCGGACCGGCTGGAGCACCTGCTGCAGCAGCAGCGGGGATTTGCCAGCGACGCATCCCACCAGCTGCGCACCCCGCTGACGGGACTGCGGCTGCGGCTGGAGAATGCGGTGGACGCCGTCGGAAACGATCCCGACGGCGCGCGCGTCATGGTGGCCGACTCACTGGAGGAGACGTACCGGCTGCAGCGCATCATCGACGGCCTGCTCCTCCTGAGCCGGGCCGACAGCCGCCACGTTGACCGGGAGGATGTGGACCTCAGCGAGATCGCCCGGAACCGCGTGGAGCAGTGGGAGGCGCTGGCCGAGGAAAACGGAGTTCGGACAGTGCTGGACGCGGTTCCGGAGGCGAGGGTGGTGGCCATGCCGGGCGCGGCGGAACAGATCATCGACAACCTCATCGACAACGCCCTGGCCGTGGCGCCGCCGGACTCGGAGATCCGCCTTGTGGTCCGCCCGGACGGTGCCTCCGCCGGCTATGAGCTCCACGTGCTCGACGACGGTCCCGGGCTTTCCGAGGAGGACCGGCACCGGGCCTTCAACCGCTTTTGGCGCGGCCAGTCGACGTCCGAGGGCAGTGGCCTTGGCCTGGCCATCGTCCAGCAGCTCGCCGAGGCCAGCGGCGCGGCGGCGTCCCTTGCGTCCAGGCCCGGCACACCGGGCCTGGACGCCCGTGTTACATTCAAGGCAGCCCCGCGCCCCTGACCGGAATTCGACCATCGCCCGGACAGCGGATGCACCATAACGGGTTTCGCCATATTCTGGCCAAGTGGATACAAGCACCGTGAACTCCGGCGAACAGGTTGACCGTCAGGAACGCATTCTCGAAGCGGCGCTGGGCCTGCTGTCACGCCACGGCATCTCAGGTGTGAATATGCGCGCTGTGGCCCGGGAAGCCGGCGTCGCGCTGGGGCTGGTGAATTACTACTACGAGGACAAGTCGAGCTTGATCCGTGCGGCCTTGCACCGGATTGACGAGCGCGACCTTAAGCTCGTTGCGCCCGACCCGGCATCGGCCCCGGACGAACAGCTCCAGAAAGCCCTCCGGCGTGTTGCGGACCCGGAATTGCTGACCACACAGCACCTCTCCCTGCGCCTCCATCTTTGGGCGCTCGCGCAGGCCCATGAAGACTTTGCCCTGATAAATGCGGCAGCTTTTGAGCGGTATCTCGATGGACTCGCGGCGCTGATAGGGAATGCCAAACCCGAGCTTTCCGGCGAGGAATGCAGGGAGCGGGCGGCTGACATCGTTGTCGTGCAAAACGGGATGTGGCTCACGGCGCTCCTGGGCGTGGATGAGGCATCCATCCGGAGGAGCATCGCCCGGACGGAGCAGATCGCCTTCGCCGCGTAGCGGATACAGGCCCTAGCCAAAACAAGTACGGCTGAAACAAGCACGGCTCTGCCTCCGGCGGACTGCGTTCAAAATTTCTTGAACATCAGTTCAGTTTTAACCTTGAACACTTGTTCAAGGTGGACTACTCTGCATGTGTATGACCTACACCACACAAACGGGGTCCCGCGGAAATAAAGGCGTTTCATCGGCGGCTTCCGGTTCAGGCCAGACTTTCGGTTTCCGGACCAGGGAAAACTCCCCTCACCGCGACTCCCTGACCATCTCGTCAACCCCCACGCCGGGTTAAGGACCACTCAATAACTGACCCATTCCCCGGTCCGCGCTGCACCAAGCACGTAGGGGATTCCACAACTTTCCGGGGCACCAGGTGTATCGCCAGCTTCCGGATGAAGGACAACCCGCCCCGGCGGTTGATCTGCACCAGGTAGAAGGAGATTTTGCATGACACAGACCAATTACGACTACGTCATCGTCGGCGGCGGAAGCGCGGGTTCCGTGCTCGCCAACCGCCTGAGCGACGGAGGCCAGAGCAGCGTCCTGGTTCTTGAGGCCGGACGGAGCGACTACCCCTGGGACCTTTTCATCCAGATGCCCGCCGCACTGACCTTCCCCAGCGGCAACCCGTTCTATGACTGGCGCTACGAGTCCGATCCCGAGCCCCACATGGGCGGCCGGCGCGTGGCGCACGCCCGCGGCAAGGTCCTGGGCGGCTCGAGCTCCATCAACGGCATGATCTTCCAGCGCGGAAACCCGCTCGACTACGAGCGCTGGGGCGCCGACGCCGGGATGGAAACATGGGACTTCGCACACTGCCTCCCGTACTTCAACCGGATGGAAAACGCGCTGGCCGCCGACCCCGACGATGAACTGCGCGGACACTCCGGCCCGCTGGTGCTGGAGCGCGGCCCCGCCACAAACCCGTTGTTCCAGGCCTTCTTCGCCGCCGCCCAGGAAGCCGGCTACCCCCTGACCGACGACGTCAACGGCTACCGCCAGGAGGGCTTCGCAGCGTTCGACCGCAACGTCCACAAGGGCCAGCGGCTCTCCGCTTCCCGCGCCTACCTGCGGCCTGAATTCGGCCGGAAGAACCTGACCGTCCTGACCCGTGCGCTCGTCACCAAGGTCAACTTCAAGGGCAACGTGGCCACCGGCGTCACTTACCGCCGCAACGGCAAGACCCACCAGGTGACTGCGGGTGAAGTGATCCTGGCCGGCGGCGCCATCAACACCCCGCAGCTGCTGCAGCTCTCCGGCGTGGGCAACGCAGCCCACCTGAACTCGCTGGGCATCAACTCCGTGGTGAACCTGCCCGGCGTCGGCGAAAACCTCCAGGACCACCTCGAGGTCTACATCCAGCACGCCTGCACCCAGCCGGTCTCCATGCAGCCCAACCTGGACCTGTGGCGCTACCCGCTGATCGGGCTGCAGTGGATGCTGGGCCGGAAGGGTCCGGCCGCCACCAACCACTTCGAGGGCGGCGGCTTCGTCCGCTCGAACGAGGACGTGGCCTACCCCAACCTCATGTTCCACTTCCTCCCGGTTGCCGTCCGGTACGACGGCCAGAAGGCCGACGCCAAGCACGGCTACCAGGTGCACATCGGCCCCATGTACTCTGACGCCCGCGGCAGCCTGAAAATCAAGTCGACCGATCCCACAGTGCACCCGTCTATGCTGTTCAACTATCTCTCCACTGAGCAGGACCGCCGCGAATGGGTCGAGGCGATCCATGTTGCCCGCGACATCCTCGGCCAGTCCGCCATGGGGCCCTTCAACGGCGGGGAGCTTTCCCCCGGCCGGAGCGTGCAGACGGATGCGGAGATCCTTGACTGGGTTGCCCGCGACGCCGAGACGGCGCTGCACCCGTCCTGCACCGCGAAGATGGGCCCGGACTCCGATCCCATGGCGGTGGTGAACCCGCTGGACATGACCGTGCACGGCACACGCGGCCTCCGGGTTGTGGACGCCTCGGCCATGCCGTACGTCACCAACGGCAACATCTACGCCCCGGTGATGATGCTCGCCGAAAAGGCTGCGGACCTGATCGCCGGCAAGGCGCCGCTCGCTCCCCAGCACGCCGAGTTTTACCGGCACGGCGTGAGCCCGCTGGAACGCGGCGGATCCGTGCCAGCAGCAGCCGCTGCCGTGACGGTGAAGGGCTAAAGGCATGAGCGTGACGATCGATACTCAACTGGATCTCGCCCGCGGCCTGTACATTGACGGCGCCTGGCAAGAGGCGTCCGACGGCGGGACCACCACTGTGCGCTGCCCGGCGGACGGGCGCGAGGTGGCGGTCGTCGCCTCGTCGACGGTGGAGGACGCGGAGCGGGCGATCGGCAGTGCCCGGGCCGCGTTCGACGACGGCCCGTGGCGCCGGCTCACGGACATGGAGCGCGGCGCTGTCATGCTGCGCGTTGCGGAGCTCCTTGAGCGGGACAAGGCCACCTATGCGCGGGCCGAGGCGCTCGACACGGGCAAGCGGCTCGTGGAGGCCGAGTACGACATGGACGACATCGCCGCGTGCTTCCGGTACTACGGCAAGGTCGCCGGGCTCGACGCCGGCCGTGTCATCGACACCGGCCGGGCGGACGCGATCAGCCGTGTGGTGTACGAACCGCTCGGCGTCTGCGCGCTCATTGCGCCGTGGAACTACCCGCTCCTCCAAGCGGCGTGGAAGGTGGCGCCGGCACTCGTGGCGGGGAACTCGTTCGTGCTCAAGCCAAGCGAGCTCACGCCGTCGACCTCGATCCTGCTCATGGAAACCCTCGCAGAGGCGGGCGTTCCGGCCGGCGTCGCGAATCTGGTCACCGGATCCGGATCGAGGGTGGGCGGCCCGCTCAGCTCCGATCCGCGCGTCGACCTCGTATCCCTGACTGGGAGCCTGTCCACGGGACAAACGATCATGGCTGCCGCCGCCGAAACAGTGAAGCGCGTCGCCTTCGAGCTCGGGGGCAAGAACCCGAACGTCGTCTTTGCGGACGCGGACTGGGACGCCGCCGTCGACAACGCCCTGACCGCGGTGTTCCTGCACTCCGGCCAGGTTTGCTCGGCGGGGGCGCGGCTCGTCATCGAGGAGACGATTGCCGAGCGTTTTGTGGCCGAGGTGGTCGAACAGGCGAAGAAGATCCGTATGGGGGGACCGTTTGACGCCGACGCCGAGACAGGGCCGCTCATCTCGGCCAGGCACCGCGATCAGGTCCACGCCTACGTCCAGGCCGGGATCGCGGAAGGCGCAGAGCTGTTGTGCGGCGGCTACATCCCCGACGACGGGCCGCTTGCGGACGGCTTCTTCTACCCGCCCACCGTGCTCGGCAACTGCCGCTCGGGGATGAGCGTGCTGCAGGAGGAATCGTTCGGCCCGGTGCTGACCGTGGAGACGTTCCGGACCGAGGCCGAGGCCGTCGCGATCGCAAACGACACTGAGTACGGACTGGCCGGCGCGGTGTGGACGTCGGACGCATCGAAGGCGCAGCGCGTCGCGGGCGCTCTCCGGCACGGAACGGTGTGGATCAACGACTACCACCCGTACGTTCCGCAGGCGGAATGGGGCGGTTTCGGGAAGTCCGGGATCGGCCGTGAGCTAGGCCATGCCGGCCTGGCCGAGTACCGCGAAGCCAAGCACATCTGGCAGAACATCGCCCCCGCCCCGAGCGGATGGTTCGGCTCAGCTCCCGGGGAAGCCCTCGGGGAAACGGGGGCGGGCACGGCCGGCTAGGCATCAGCTTTTTGGGGGAGACGGCCGGGCGCTGCAGCGCAGTGGCCGGCCGTCGATTTTCAGCTGCGTGCAGTATCCACTGCGTGTAGTGTTATCCGCGTCCAAAGGCGGCCGCGGGTCATCACCATCGTGCTTATCTGACTTAGGAGTTCAGATGTTGGAACCCAGCAAGAGTACTGATTCAAGCGGCATGGACGAGTTCGGCTATGCCCAGACCCTGGACCGGAGCATCGGCAAGTTTGCCAGCTTCGCCGCCGGCGTCAGCTACATCTCCATCCTCACCGGCGTTTTTCAACTGTTCTACTTTGGTTTCTCCATGGCCGGCCCTGCCTACGCGTGGTCCTGGCCCATCGTTTTCGTCGGCCAGCTGATGGTAGCGCTGTGCTTCGCCGAACTGGCAGGCCGCTATCCCGTGGCAGGCTCGGTCTACAACTGGGCGAAGCGCCTCGCCTCCGGGACCTCGGCCTGGCTTGCCGGCTGGCTGCTGCTGCTGTCCTCCATCATGGCGCTGGGGTCCGTGGCGCTTGCCCTGCAGATCACCCTGCCGCAGCTGTGGTCCGGATTCCAGATCGTCGGCGACGGCACCGGACCCTTTGACTTCGCCGTCAACGGCGTGGTCCTGGCCACCATCATGATCACCATCTCCACTCTGATCAACGCGTTCGGTGTGAAGCTCATGACCCGGATCAACAGCATCGGCGTGTTCGTTGAGCTGATCGCGGCCGTGCTGCTCATCCTTGCGCTGGGCTGGCACGTGGTGCGGGGACCCGAGGTCTTCTTCGACACCGCGGGGTTCGGCGAGGGCCACGACCTCGGCTTCTTCGGTGTGTTCCTCATCGGAGCGATGGCGTCAGGCTACGTCATGTACGGCTTCGACACCGCCAGCTCCCTCGGCGAGGAAACGAAGGACCCGAAGCGCACCGCCCCCAAGGCCATTCTGCGCGCCGTCACGGCTTCCTTCCTGCTGGGCGGGCTGATCCTGCTCTTCGGCATCCTGGCCGCGCCGGACCTCACCGACCCCAAGATAGGCGCGGCCGACGGCGGCCTGCAGCACATCGTGCTCTCCGTTCTCGGCGGACCCTTCGGCAAGGCCTTCCTGGTGTGCATTGTGGTTGCCGTGGTGGTCTGCACGCTGGCCGTGCACGCCGCCGCCATCCGCATGATGTTTGCCATGGCCCGGGACAACAACCTGCCGTTCAGCCGCCAGCTCAGCAAGGTGGACCCGGTCCGCAAGACCCCCACCGTTGCGGCCATCGTGATCGGCGTCCTGGCCGTCATCCCGCTGCTGGTCAATGTCATGCAGCCGGCGATATTCACGATCCTGTCCAGTATCAGCATTGTCCTGATCTACATGTCCTACCTGCTGGTCACGGTTCCCATGCTGCGCAAGCGCCTCCTGAAAAAGTGGCCGGGCGCCGGCGACCACTCCGAGGCCGGTTTCAGCATGGGTAGGTGGGGACTGCCCGTGAACATCCTTGCGGTCCTGTGGGGCGGTGCCATGACGCTGAACCTGATCTGGCCGCGCCCCGAAATCTACAACTCGGTGCCGCCCTTCGAGTGGTACCTGCAGTGGGGCGGGGTCCTCTTCGTCGCCGCCGCAACTGCCGGCGGGGCGCTGCTCTACCGATTGAAGATCAGGCACCAGACGGGCATTCTCGCAGAGCATGCCACAGTGCACGCCGCCTCGTTCCCGGTGCCCGCCCAGGATCCGACCGCCCGCGTCGACACCAGCAGCACGGCGAGCGAAACGTCCGGTCCTCGGGACGGGGATTTTGAACCGCAGCGAGTCGGTTAGATTGGCTGAGGTGCCGTAGCCAAAGGGCCCCCGGGCTCAGGAAAGGAACGCGATCTTATGGTTCATAAAGTGAAGGCTGTTGTTGTCAGGGCGAAGGATGCTCCGGTGTCGGTGGAGACGATCCTGGTGCCGGATCCGGGGCCGGGTGAGGCGTTGGTGGATGTTCTGACGTGCGGGGTGTGCCATACGGATCTGCATTACAAGCTGGGCGGGATCGGGGATGAGTTCCCGTATCTGCTGGGTCATGAGGCGACCGGTGTTGTCTCTGCCGTGGGTGAGGGTGTCACTGAGGTCGCGGTCGGTGACCGGGTGATCCTGAACTGGCGTGCGGTGTGCGGGCAGTGCCGGGCGTGTGCGAAGGGCCAGCCGCAGTACTGTTTCAACACGGCCAACGCGACGCAGAAGATGACCCTGGAGGACGGGACCGTGCTGTCCCCGGCGTTGGGGATCGGGGCGTTCGCGGAGAAGACCCTGGTCGCTGCCGGGCAGTGCACGAAGGTCGATGAGGACGCCGACCCGGCCGCGGTGGGTTTGCTGGGGTGCGGTGTGATGGCCGGCATCGGCGCGGCGATTAACACCGGTGAGGTCAAGCGCGGCGAGTCCGTGGCGGTGATCGGCTGCGGCGGGGTGGGGATCGCCGCGGTTGCCGGGGCGAAACTCGCCGGCGCGACGACGATCATCGCCGTGGACATCGATGAGAACAAGATCGAGATGGCGAAGTCCCTGGGCGCGACGCACGGGGTGAACTCCCGGACCGCGGACCCGGTCGAGGCGATCCGGGAGCTGACCGGCGGGAACGGGGCCGATGTGGTGATCGAGGCCGTCGGCCGCCCGGAGACGTACAAGCAGGCGTTCTACGCCCGCGACCTCGCCGGGCGTGTGGTCCTGGTCGGGGTGCCGACCCCGGAGATGGTCCTGGAGCTGCCGCTGCTGGATGTCTTTGGTAGGGGCGGGTCGCTGAAGTCCTCCTGGTACGGGGACTGCCTGCCCTCCCGTGACTTCCCGATGCTCGTCTCCCATTACAAGCAGGGCAACCTGGACCTGGACGCGTTCGTGTCCGAACGGATCACCATCGACCAGGTCGAGGAAGCCTTCGAGAAAATGCACGAAGGCAAGGTCCTGCGCTCCGTCGTCGAAATCCAGCCCGGCACCGGAGGAGCGGCCTCCACGGCAGCTGCTGCCCAGTCTGCAGGGGTATCCGCATGAGCGTCACAATCGAGAACCTCGTCACCTCGGGCACGTTCTCCCTGGACGGCGGGACCTGGGATGTGGACAACAACGTCTGGATCGTGGGCAACGAGGAGGAATGCGTCATCATTGACTCCCCGCACGACGCCGCCGCGATCATCAACCAGGTCCGGGGCCGGAAGGTCCTGGCGGTCCTGCTCACGCACGCGCACAACGACCACATCGGCGCCGCCCGCGAGGTCGCCGACGCCGTCGGCGCCCCTGTCTGGCTGAACCCGGAGGACCAGGTCCTCTGGGAACAGGTCTACCCCGGCACCACCGCCGACCGGGAGATCGCGGACGGGGACGAGTTCCAGGTCGCCGGGGCCACGCTGAAGGCGATCCACACCCCGGGCCACTCACCGGGCTCCACCTGCTTCCACCTCGAAACCGAGAACACCGTGTTCACCGGGGACACCCTGTTCAACGGCGGACCCGGCGCCACCGGCCGCTCCTACAGCGACTACCCCACCATCCTGACCTCCATCCGCGAACGACTCCTCACCCTCCCCCCGGACACAACCGTCAGGACCGGACACGGGGACAACACCACCATCGCCGCCGAACGCGAAACCCTCGCCAAGGCCGCGCAGTAAGCAGTAAAGACAAGATCGCCACACGCAAGGCGCGCCAGGAATACCTGGCGCGCCTTAGTGGCGATCAAAACAGGCACGAAAGCAGCCGGTTAGGAAGTTGGAACAATGAAGTTCGGGAAGCAGCCCGCCCCCGTCGCGGACATCAACGAGGACGAGCTCGAAGTCCACAAGCCGAAGACCGAAGCGGCCGGCGTCAAGGCCGTGATGGTGGCGCTGGAACGCGCGGTGGCGCAGGCCGGGGTGACCCGCACGGCGCAGTCGCTGCTGCGGCTGAACCAGCGCGGCGGTTTTGACTGCCCGGGCTGTGCGTGGCCGGAGTCGGACAAGAAGCGCAAGGCCGCCGAGTTCTGCGAGAACGGCGCCAAGGCCGTGGCCGAGGAGAATACCCTGCGGACCGTGGGTGCGGAGTTCTGGGCTAAGCACTCGATCGCGGAGCTGTCGGAGAAGACCGAGTACTGGCTGGGCAACCAGGGCAGGCTCAGCGAACCGGTGGTCATCAGGGAGGGGGAGACGCACTACTCTCCGATTTCCTGGGCGGATGCCTTCGAGCTGATCGGGGAGCACATCCGGGCCAGCACGCCGGACCGCTGCCTCTTTTACACCTCGGGCCGCACGGCGAACGAGACAGCGTTCATGTACCAGCTGTTCGCCCGGTCCCTGGGCACCAACAACCTGCCGGACTGTTCCAACATGTGCCACGAGTCCTCCGGCTCCGCGTTGAACCCGACCATCGGCATCGGCAAGGGCACGGTATCGCTGGATGACATTCACGACGCCGAGCTGATCTTCGTGGTGGGGCAGAACCCCGGCACCAACCATCCCCGCATGCTGTCCGCGCTGAAGGAATGCAAGGACAAGGGCGGCAAGGTGGTGGCGGTGAACCCGCTGCCCGAGGCCGGCCTGTTCAACTTCCGTGATCCGCAGACGCTCTCCGGCGTGGTGGGCGGCGGCACGCCGCTGGCCGACGAATACCTGCAGATCAAGGTGGGCGGCGACCTCGCCCTGTTCCAGGCCCTCGGCCACCTGCTGCTGCAGGCCGAAGAGCAAAACCCGGGGACCGTCGTCGACCGTTCCTTCATTGCGGCGCAGACCGACGGTTTTGAGGCGTACGTCGAAGCCCGCCGGGAACTGGACTGGGAGGAGACGGAGCGGGCCACGGGCCTGAGCCGGCAGCAGATCGAGGACGTGGCCGCGATGCTGGTGGCGTCCAAGGCCAGCATCTTCTGCTGGGCGCTGGGCGTTACCCAGCAGCCGCACTCGGTGGACACCATCAAGGAGATGGTCAACGTCCTCCTGCTGCAGGGCAACTTCGGAAAGCCCGGTGCCGGTGCGTGCCCGGTGCGGGGACATTCCAATGTCCAGGGCGACCGGACCATGGGTATCTGGGAGAAGCCGAAGGAGTGGCTGCTGGAGGCCCTCGACAAGGAGTTCGGCATCCAGTCGCCGCGGCACCACGGCCACGACGCAGTGGAGTCCATGGAGGCGTTCGAGCGCGACGAGGTGGACGTGTTCGTGTCCATGGGTGGGAACTTTTCGCTGGCGTGCTCGGACACGGAAACCCTGGAAGCCGGGATGCAGCGGATCGGCCTGACCGTCCACATCTCCACCAAGCCCAACCGGTCGCACGTGGTGCACGGCCGCACCTCGCTCATCCTCCCCACGCTGGGCCGCACGGACAAGGACGACAAGCACCCCAAGGGCGCCCAGTTCCTGTCCGTGGAGGACTCCATGTCCGTGGTCCACTCCACCCAGGGCAGGCTGCAGCCGGTCTCCGAGCACCTGCTCGCTGAGCCGGTCATTGTGGCGCGGATGGCCGAGGCCACGTTCGGCCCGGATCATTCCGTGGACTGGAAGGCCATGGCCGAGGACTACGACGTGGTCCGCGACCACATCTCCCGGGTCCTGCCCGGGTTCGAGGACTTCAACGCCCGGGTCCGGACCAAGAACGGCTTCGTGCTGCCGAACCCGCCGCGCGACACCCGCTCCTTCGCGACGGACATCGGCCGCGGTCGCTTCACGGTCAGCCCGCTGGAGTACCTCACGCCGCCGTCCGGCCACCTGGTGCTGCAGACCATCCGCAGCCACGACCAGTACAACACCACGTTCTACGGCCTGGACGACCGCTACCGGGGTATCTCCGACGGGCGCCGGGTGATCCTGGTGCACCCTGAGGACCTGGCCGAGCAGGGCTTCAAGGACCGCGACCTCGTGGATGTGGTGAGCACCTTCCAGGGGACGGACCGGCGCGCGGAGAAGTTCCGGCTGGTGGCCTACCCGACGGCCAAGGGCTGCGCCGCGGCGTACTTCCCCGAAGCCAACGCGCTGGTCCACAAGGAAAACGTGGCCCGGGTGTCGAACACCCCTGGCTTCAAGGCCATGTTCGTCCGCTTCGAGCCGCACGCAGGCGGGACTGCGGCTGCCGAGGCCGGTGCCCTGGAGCCGGCTTCAGCTAGCTGACCCATTCCGCACAAGAACGGCCCCGCTTCCTTTGAACTGCTCCCCGGAATCTTCAAGAAGAACCATGGCCGGTACGGGCACCGCCGCATCCACACGGAACTGCTCAACCAGGGCTGGGCGGTCGCGAAGAAGACCGTGCTGAAGCTGATCCGGGCACTCGAGCTGCTTTGCCAACCATCGGCACCTCCCCGAACCCGGCTCTGACCAACACTTCGTTGCGTGAAGCCCTAACCTGCCTGGAGCCTGGTCAGCAACCGCTCGTGCATTCCGATCAGGGCTTCCAATACCGCCACGCCTCGTGGTGGAGTCTCCTCGGGCGCAGGTGCGATCCTCGAGGGCCTGGGCCCGGTGCAATACCGGGCCCAGGCCCTCGCGGCTTAGGATCTTATTTGGCCAGTCCAACTTCTGGGGACCAGTTCAGTTGTGCTTTTCCCGCTCGGGGGCGGGACGGGCATTCGCCTGGCAGCCGCCGCAGGTCCGGTCAGACCAGCCAGCGCCACCAGCGTGACCGCTCCGGTTCCGGCGTCGGTTCCGGCTCCGGCTCCTCGCCCAAGGCCAGCGCGGCCTCGACGATGTCGTCCGCGGTGAGCGTCATGACGGCCTCACGATCGAGCGCGTCGAGACTTTGTTCCTCGTCGAGCGACAGCCGCAGCGCCTGGCGGTTGAGCGCCTGCTCGAACAGCGTGCGGGCGAACCGTGCGTTGCCGGAGTCCTCGCCCGCGTGGAGCCCGGTGAGGATGCGGCGCAGCGTCTGGTCCGCACCCGGCTCCAGTGTGTACTCGTGCTGGACCAGCATCTGGTGGAAGATCGTCTGGAGTGCGTCGACGGAGTAGTCGGGGAACGTGATCTCGCGGGCGAACCGGGAGCGCAGTCCGGGGTTCGAGAGCAAGAAGGACTCCATCAGCCGCGGGTACCCGGCCACGATCACGACCAGTCGGTGGCGGTGGTCCTCCATCCGCTTGAGCAGGACCTCGATCGCCTCGGGGCCGAAGTCCGTCCGGCCGTCTTCCGGGGCCAGCGCGTAGGCCTCGTCGATGAACAGGACGCCGTCCAGCGCACGCCGGATCACCCGGTCCGTCTTGATGGCGGTCGCGCCGACGTACTGCCCCACCAGGCCAGAACGGTCGACCTCGACCAAGTGGCCCTTCTGCAGCAGACCGACCGCGCGGTACATCTCGGCCAGGAGCCGCGCCACGGTGGTCTTGCCCGTGCCCGGGTTTCCGAGGAACACCAGATGCTGTGATGTGGCCACCTCCGGCAGGCCGTGCGTCTTACGGCGGGCCTGGACCTGGAGCAGTGCGACGAGGGCCCGCACCTGTTCCTTCACGGTCTCCAGTCCGACCAGCGCGTCGAGCTCGGCCTGCACCTCGGACAGTGGCCGGGCCGGCCCGGGCCTCGCACCGATGAGATCGCCGACCAGGTCGTCGACGCGCTCCGAACCGTGCAGCTTGAGCTGATCGGTCAGATGGCCGATGGTTTCGCGCAGGTCGTCGAGCGGATTGCGGCTGGCAGCCATGCATCCACTGTAGTACTCGATTCCCGACCGGGGTGGGGGTTGGCCCCACCAGTATCAATTCCCTTTTGGTCGTAGTACTCACGCGGTACAGGCAGTCTCCGTTGGATAATGCTGGCACGGCCGTGCTTTCGGTGCTGGCTGCGGCACTAAGGATGAAACGATAGCTGCCGGCCGGGACGCTGCCCAGGCCGACAAGGTGGAGCACGTCATCAAGAACCAGGACGGCAACATTGCCGAGAAGAATAGCCATGGCAACGACCCCAGGAACGTTCCGGGTTGAGTGGCACGTCGACCTGGGGTGGATGCATCAGATGTAAACATCAACCAGGCAATGAGCCGATGGCGGAGGTGGCCGGTCCCATCATGGAACGGTTCGCGACCGGGGAATACCCACACATGGTCGAGATCGCCACGCAGGTTGTCATGCAGCCCGGCTACGACTACGGCAACGAATTCGCCTACGGGCTGGAGTTGATCCTCGATGCGTTGGAACGGGCACCGTCTGGCTAGCTGCTGTTGCCGGGGTTAGCGCCCGGCTGAGAATTGGAGCGACGGGCCGAGCGTCCCAGACACTCTTGCAGCCCAGTCAACAGAACGGCCCGCTTCCTTTCGGAAGCGGGCCGTTCTTGGTGGCGGGCGAAATGAGCGTCAGCCGCGGAGGCGCTCCATGCCGGGGTCGAACAGCGGCTCGGCGCTGACCGTGGCCGGGACGCGCCGGCCGAAGTACTCGATCTCCACGGCGTCACCCTCGGAAACCGCGGCGGGCAGCCAGGCGTAGGCGATCGGCTTGCGGATGGAGTAGCCGTACGCGGCGCTGGTGACGTAGCCGGACGCTACCCCGCCCACGTACACCGGTTCCTTGCCCAGCACGATGGACGTGCCGTCGTCGACCGTCAGGCAGCGCAGCACCTTCTCAGCCGGCTGTTCCTTGCGTGCCGCCAGCGCCTCGAAGCCCACGTAGCCTTCCTTGTCCTTCGCCACCGAGAAGCCGAGGCCGGACTGGTAGGGGTGGTGCTCGGTGGTCATGTCCGTGCCCCAGAGGCGGTAGCCCTTCTCCAGGCGCAGGCTGTTGAAGGCGCCGCGGCCGGCGGCAATGATGCCGTGCTCCCGGCCCGCTTCGAAGAGCAGGTCCCAGAGCTTGAGGCCGTATTCGGCGGTGGTGTACAGCTCCCATCCGAGTTCGCCCACGTAGGACAGTCGCATAGCGGTGACGGGGATGCCGCCCACCGAGATTTCCTTGGTGCGGAAGTACTTCAGGCCGTCATTGGTGAGGTCGTCACTGCTGACCTTGCCGATGACTTCCCGGGCCAGCGGGCCCCACAGGCCGATGCAGCAGGTGCTGCCCGTGATGTCGGTGACGTGCACCCACTTGGCCGGATCGGCGGCGGACTGCTTGCGGGCCTCAACGCGCATGTAGTCGAAGTCCACGTTGCTGTTCACGCCGAGCTGGAAGTCCTCCTCCCCGAGCCTGGCGACGGTCACGTCGCTGCGGATGCCGCCGTCGTGCTCCAACAGCAGGCAGTAGGTAACCGCGCCGGGCTTCTTGGCGATGTTGCCGGTGCTCAGCCGGTGCAGCAGCTCCTGGGCGCCGGGGCCGCTGACGGCCAGCCGCTTCAGCGGCGTCATGTCGTAAAGCGCGACGGCGGTACGCGTCTTCCACGCTTCGGCCGCGGAAATGGGGGAGGAGAACATTGCCGCCCAGGGCTCGCGTTCCGGCGTCTGCCACTCCGCCGGCAGTTCCTCCAGCAGCGGGCGGTTGGCCTCGAACCAGTGTGGACGCTCCCAGGCGGCAGCCTCGAGGAAGAACGCGCCGAGTTCCTTCTGCCGGACATTGAACGGGCTGACGCGCAGGTCCCGCGGGGATTCCTTAGGCTGCAGCGGGTGCAGGACGTCGTAGATCTCCACGAAGTTCTGCTGCGAGGTCTCGCTGACGTAGTCGTCGGAGGTCTGCACCTTTTCGAAGCGGGTGAGTTCGGTGCCGTGCAGGTCGGTGCGGGAACGGCCCTCGGTGAGCAGCTCGGCCACGGCCTTGGCGACACCTGCGGAGTGCGTCACCCACACGGCCTCGGCAACGAAGAATCCGGAGAGTTCCGGGGCTTCGCCGATCAGCGGGCCGCCGTCGGGTGTGAACGAGAAGATACCGTTGAAGCCATCCTCGATCGCGGCGCTGCGCAGTGCCGGCAGCAGGTCCTGGCAGTCCTCCCATGCTGGCGCGAAGTCCTCCAGGGTGAAGTCCAGCCGGGACGGCATCCGGTGGTCGGACATGTCCTCGGCCGGCACCTTCGGCAGGGCGGACATGTCCACCGGCATGGGCCGGTGGGCGTAGCTGCCGATGCCGATCCGGTCGCCGTGCTCGCGGAAGTACAGGTCGCGGTCCTGGTAGCGGAGGATGGGCTTCTGGGCGCCGTTGGGCAGTTCGTTCACGCCCTTGAGTTCCGGCAGCGGCGTGGTCTTGACGTACTGGTGGGCCAGCGGCAGCAGCGGCACCTCCAAGCCTACCATCTTGCCGAGCTCCCGGCCCCAGAAACCTGCACAGGACACCACGATGTCGGCAGGAATCACGCCGGAGGACGTCTCGACGCCGGTGACCTTGCCGCCCCACTGCGAGATGCCGGTGACGGAGGTGGAACCGAGGAAGGTCACGCCGCGCTCGCGGGAGCGCTCGATCAGCAGCTGCACGGCACGGGCAGCCAGGGCCAATCCGTCGGTGGGGATGAGCAGGCCGCCCAGGACCTCGCGGCCGCCGGTGAGCTTGCCGGTGTTCAACAGCGGGTAGATCTTTTCGCATTCATCGGCGTCGACGATCCGGCTTTCGACGCCCCAGGAGGTCATCACACCCATCTTGCGCTTGAGGTCGGCCAGGCGCTCTGGAGTGGTTGCCAGTTCCAGTCCGCCCACCTGGTTGAAGCAGGACTGGCCGTCCTTGCTCAGGGAGAGCAGCTTGTTGACAGTGTACGTGGCGAATTCCGTCATCGTCTTGGACGCGTTGTTCTGGAACACCAGGCCGGGGGCGTGCGACGTGGAGCCGCCGGCCAGTTCCAGCGGACCCTGCTCGACGACAGTGATGTTGTTCCAGCCGCGGCTGGACAGCTCGTCCGCGAGGTTGGTGCCGACGATGCCGGCTCCGATGATGACGACGCGTGGTGATGCGCTCATGGTGTGTGGTTCTCCTGGTTCGCGTTAGCGGAAAATTAGCGGAATACGACGGTGCGGGTCTTGTTGAGCAGGACGCGGTGCTGGCAGTGCCATTTCACCGCGCGGGAGAGCGCCTGGGTCTCCGCGTCCCGGCCTACTGTCACCAGGGCGTCCGGGTCGAGGGCGTGGTCTACCCGGAAGACTTCCTGCTCGATGATGGGACCTTCGTCGAGGTCGGCGGTGACGTAGTGGGCCGTGGCGCCGACCATCTTGACTCCGCGGTCGTAGGCCTGGTGGTACGGCTTCGCGCCCTTGAACCCGGGCAGGAACGAGTGGTGGATGTTAATGGCCCGGCCGCGCAGCTGCCTGCACAGATCGTCGGACAGCACCTGCATGTAGCGGGCCAGCACCACGAGATCCGCGTCGTATTCGGCCACCAGCTCCAGCAGGCGGGCCTCGGCTTCCGCCTTGGTGGCTGCCGTTACCGGCACGTGGATGAAGGGCAGCCCAGCCGCTTCGGCCATCGGCCGCAAGTCCTCGTGGTTGGAAACCACGACGGCGATCTCCGCACCCAGGCTGCCGGCGCGCCACCGGAAGATGAGGTCGTTCAGGCAGTGGCCGAACTTCGACACCATGACCAGCAGTCGCTGCGGGCGTCCGTCGTGGATGCTGAAGTCCATGCCGAACTCGCCAGCGATGGCTGCGAACTCGGAGGTGAGGCTTTCGGCGGTCTGCTGGCTGGGCTGTTCCCGCTGGTCGAGCTTGGCGAAGGGACCCTGGTCGCCGGCATCGCTGCTCTCCGTGAAGGCGCTGCTCTGCGTGAAGGCGGTGCGCAGGTAGAGGTTGCCGCTGACATGGTCGTCGAACTGCTGGTGCTCCACAATGTCGAAGCCACGGTCGGCCAGGAACGTAGTGATGGCGCGGACGATGCCCGGCCGTTCCGGGCAGGCCAGGGTGAGAACGAATTCTGCGGCACGGGCTTTTGCCGGAGCGCCGGAGTTGGCGGCGGTGGTGGCGGCGACTGCGGGGGCGCCTTCAAGGAGTGTGGACAAGGGGTGTCTCCTGGGTTGGTGCAGACGTCGCTGCGATTGCGGAGGTGACCCAAGCCGCGCTGCTTTGGCCACCGGACGGGATGGCGTTAGATGTGGCCGTTGACTGTCAGCCCAGGGGGAAGGTTGGGCTCATCCTCGGACTCGATGACCATGATGTCACCGTCAACAACGGTGACTTCGTGGGTGCGGACGGGGAGCTTGGCCGGCGGTGCGTCAACCTGGCCGGTCCGGAGGTTGAACTTGGAGGCGTGCAGCGGGCACTCGACCTCGCAGCCTTCCACCCAGCCGTCGGTCAGCGAGGCGTCCTGGTGGGTGCAGGTGTCATCAATGGCGAAGAGCTCACCGTCCTCGGTGTGGAAGACAGCGATGGGTGGCGCAGTGTTCAGGCGCAGGGCTTCCCCTGGTGCCAGTTCGCTGAGCGGGCATGCCTTGTGCATGGGGGCCTCATTTCTTGGGTGGGAGGTAGATGGCTAGTGCTGGCGCTTGTTCCGCATAGCTCAACAGCAGTCGTAATATGCAACAAGAGTGCTTTCGCTCACACTGTTTTGTCAAGGGTTAATAACCCGATTACGCAGCTCGTCCTTAATGAGACACCAATCCCTTGACAGCTACCGTGGTATGGATCACTCTGTTGCATATAGCGATTCTTGTTGCGCTAAGAGCAATAGAAAGAGGGTGAAGAAATGCAGACGCTTGCGATCGTGGGAGCCTCGCTGGCCGGTCTTTCCGCCGCGCGGGCAGCCCGCGCCCAAGGCTTCACCGGACGGCTCGTCATCATCGGCGATGAAGAGCACCGTCCGTATGACAGGCCGCCGCTCTCCAAGGACTTCCTGCTGGGATCCATTACGGCCGAGGACCTGTCCCTGGAAACCGAAACTGACGACCTTGACGCCGAATGGCTGCTGGGTACACGTGCAGTGTCCCTGGACGCGTCGTCGAAGACCATCGGCCTGGCCGACGGCAAGGTTATCCAGGCTGACGGCATCGTCATCGCCACCGGCGCTCGTGCCCGGCAGCTGCCAGCCCTGGCCGGCCTGAGCAACGTCTTCTCGCTGCGCACCCTCGCAGATGCGCAAAGCCTGGCGCCGGAACTTGTGCCGGGGAGCAAGATGGCCGTCATTGGAGCAGGCTTCGTCGGCGCCGAGGTTGCCTCTTCCGCCGCCTCCCGCGGGATGGACGTCACCCTGGTGGACACCAAACCGGTGCCGTTCGCCGCGCAGCTGGGTACTGAGATGGGTTCGGTGGTGGGCGGCCTGCACACCGCCAAGGGTGTCCGGCTCATCTCGTCGGCAGTCATCGAGGACTTTTACGCAGGCGAGGGGAACGTGACCGGGCTCCGGCTGGCCGACGGGACCTTTGTCGCCGCCGACGTTGTGGTGGTGGGAATCGGCGCGGAGCCGAACGTTGAATGGCTCGCCGGTTCCGGCGTGGAGGTCGACGGCGGTGTGCTGTGCGACGCGATGGGGCGCACCAACGTTCCCGGCATTGTGGCAGTGGGTGACTGCGCCGCCTGGTTTGACGCCGCCGTTGACAGGCACCGCCGGGTGGAGCACTGGACGGGAGCCCAGGAGCGGGCGGCCCTGGCGGTTCAGGCGCTGTTCGATGACGACGCACCGGCGCAGCCGCTGAAGCCGCCGTACTTCTGGTCGGACCAGCACGGGGTGAAGATCCAGTTCGCCGGTCACTCGGCCGGTTACGACCGCCTGGACGTCGAGGCGGGGGATGCTGCCGAGCATAGCCTGCTGGCCGTCTACTACCGGGATGACGTTCCCGTTGCCGTACTGGGCATGAACCAGCCTCGGCTGTTCACCAAGTGGCGCCGGAGCCTCGCGCCGTCGGCGCCCAAGCCGGCAGCCGCCGTCGTGCCCTCAGTTTTGACGCCGGCGGGCGAACCCGTCCTTGCCGGTGCTGCCGCGGGGCTTTAGCCCCGACTCTTCTTGTAATTCGTGTTGTTTGTGTTGTTTTGTTAGGAGAACAAATTGTCTGTTGAGGTATCCACCCCGAGCCTGATCCCGACGCTGGGCGGCCACTTGTACACGGATCCGGCAATCTTCCGGGCTGAGCAGGAGCGTATTTTCGAGCAGATGTGGTTCTGTGCGATCCGGTCCTCGGACCTGGACAAGCCAGGGGCGTGGCAGACGGTGCAGGTGGGCCGGGAAAGCGTGCTGATCTCGCGGACCCGCAAGGGCGAGATCCGGGCCTTCTACAACGTCTGCCGGCACCGCGGCGTGAAGCTGTGCATGGAGGAAAAGGGCGAAGCTGCCCGCAACTTCCAGTGCCCGTACCACGCCTGGACCTATGACTTCGAGGGCAAGCTGATCGCAGCCCCGAACCTGACCAAGATGCCGGACATCGACCGCGACGAGTACGGCCTGTCCAAGGTTCACATCCGCGAGTACCTCGGCTACGTGTGGGTGTGCTTGGCCGAGGAGCCGCCGTCCTTCGAGGATGACGTGATGGGCGCGATCGAGGAGCGCCTGGGCAACGTGCACGCCATTGACGGGTACGACGTTGCGAACCTGTCCGTGGGCCGCCGGATCCGTTATGACGTGAAGGCCAACTGGAAGCTCATCATTGAGAACTTCATGGAGTGCTACCACTGCGCCACCATCCACCCGGAGCTGACCGAGGTCCTGCCGGAGTTCGCTGACGGCCTGGCCGCTCAGTACTTCGTGGGCCACGGCGCGGAGTTCGGTGAGGACATCAAGGGCTTCACTGTAGATGGCTCCGAGGGCCTGGACGTCATCCCGGGCGTGGCCGAGGACCAGGACCGGCGCTACTACGCGATCACGATCAAGCCGACCGTGTTCGTGAACCTGGTTCCGGACCACGTGATCATCCACCGCATGTTCCCGATGTCCGCAGACCACACGATCGTTGAATGCGACTGGCTGTACCTGCCCTCCGTGGTGGAGTCCGGCAAGGACGTCAGCGCCTCCGTTGAGCTGTTCCACCGCGTGAACATGCAGGACTTCGACGCGTGCGAGCGCTGCCAGCCGGGCATGGCATCTAAGTCCTACGCCAAGGGCGGCGTGCTCGTCCCCAGCGAACACCACATCGGCGCTTTCCACGACTGGGTCCAGGAAAAGGTCGGCGACGTCCAGCTGTCCGGAGAAGCCCTGCTGGGCCTCACCGCGGACACCCCGCCGCTGGAGGAACGCGCCGAAACCCTGCAGCGCAAAGAGACCGCTACCCCGGCCTCCTAAGGTTCCGCCACTAACGGCGCAACCAAACCCTTGCGGTGACCCCGGCCAGCGGCCGGGGTCATCGGTGGGTGTAGCCCATTTTTCCGCTGATGTTCAGGCCGGCCTCTTGGAGACCCTGGATCAGACCGGGCGTATTTTCCGGGTCGAAGCGGAAGGCGGGGCCGGAGATACTGACGGACCCGATGACCGTCCCGAAGTGGTTGTAGACGGGCACGGCAACCGCGGTCAGTCCGATCTCGAATTCCTCATGGACAACTGCATAGCCGTTGCGGGAGACATCGAGGAGTTGGTTTTCCAGGGTGTCCCGGTCCGTGATGGTCCGCGGGGTCCGGGCCGGAAGGCCCGCCTCCCGGAGGATCCGGGAGCGTTCTTCAACAGGCAGTGCTGCCAGCAGTACCTTGCCGCTGGACGTGGCATGGAGAGGCGTGAGGCTGCCAACCCAGTCAGACGTGGCCAGCGTTGACGGGCCCATGGCCTGGTCCACGTTCACCGCGTAGTTGGACTGCAGGACGGCGAGGTTGACGGTTTCCTTGTATTGGTCTGCGAGGCTCTCCAGGATGGGACGTGCCTCGTGGACCAGGCTCAGCCGGCCTGGAATGGAACTGGCCAGTCGCAGGATGCCAAAGCCCAACTGATACTTGCCGCGGTCGTTGTTCTGCCGCACGATCTCCCTGGACACCAGCGATCCCAGCAGCCGCGAGACGGTGGACTTGTGGACCCTCATTTCGTCGGCAATGTCGCTGACGCCTGCGTGTCCGTCTCGGGCGAGGATCTCCAGGATCTGGAGGGCGCGGTCGACGGACTGGACCCCTCCGCCTTGGGCGTCCGGATCCCTGCCAGTCCCTGGTTCGTCTCTTGCAGCCATCAGAGGTGCTCCCGTGTCGTCGCGGTGACCAGCGGTCAGGCTCCGCGCCGTCCAGCATGCTTCACACGTCTGATCCTAGACTGCGGCGGACGTACCGGCGTCATTTTCCTGAACACAACGTTTATTTTCCGGACGCAGGGAAGCCCGCAAACAGGGGACCCCGCCGCGGCTGTGCCGTGGCGGGGTCCCCTTGCTTTTGTCTGGAGTAGTCAGCCGACGGCGGGACTCGTCAGGGCAGCTGCCGCGAGTGCAGGTGCCAGGCGTTCCTGGCCGACATATGCGTTGAGGCTCTTGCCCCTGTTGAAGCCCACAAGCGTTATGCCGGTGTCGGCGGCGAGGTCCGCCGCAAGACTTGAGGGTGCGCTGACCGCCGCCAAAACTGGGATGCCGGCGAGGGCAGCCTTCTGGACGAGCTCGAACGACGCCCTGCCCGAGACCTGCAGGACGGTTCCGCACAGCGGCAGAAGCCCTTCGCGCAGCGCCCACCCGATGACCTTGTCCACTGCATTGTGGCGGCCCACGTCCTCGCGGAGGCAAAGCAGCTCCGCCTCACCCCCGTCGTCGATCTTGAACAGCCCTGCAGCGTGGACGCCGCCGGTCTTGTCGAACAGCGCCTGGGCTTCGCGCAGCTGTTCCGGCAGCCGCGCTATGACGTCCACCGGCACCCGCAGCTGGTCCTCGTGCACGTCATAAGTGAGGGTCTTGCGGACGGCCTCGATGGATGTGCTGCCACAGATGCCGCAGGAGCTGGACGTGTAAACGTGCCTGCCCGTGTCCGGCAGTGCCAGGCCGGGCCGGAACTGCGCTTCGACGACGTTGAAGGTCTGCCTGCCAGTTTCGTCCTCGCCGGCGCAGAAGCGGAGTGACACGAGATCCGCCTGGCTGGCGATGATGCCTTCCGAGACGAGAAAGCCCGCAACGAGGTCAAAGTCATCGCCCGGCGTCCGCATCGTCACGGCAAAGGACAAGTTTCCGAAGCGGATTTCCAGCGGTTCCTCCGCGGCCAGCACGTCTTCACGGAGCCGCACGGGGTATTCCATGGCGGCCTCGGAGCCGTCCAGCAGGTAGCGGTGGACTTTCCGGCGTTGGGTCATGCGTGCCACGCGCTAGTCCTCCCAGATCAATTTGCCGGGCAGCGGTGGCCGCAGCTCCGGGCGCCACGGGAGCGCAAATGCAGGGACTGGCTCGCCCAGCTGAACGCCGCGGGACGGAACCACCATGACGCCGTCGGCGCTGGCCAGCCCGCGCATCATTCCGGGGCCCGTGTAGTGGGCCGGAGTCGCCAGGCCGTTGGCCCAGCGGAACGGCAAGAGCCGGGTGGACGCACGGTGGGCGTCGATGGTGCTGCCGCACGGCACCCGGCTGATGCCGGGCAACGGCTGGTGGCCGAGGGCGGCCAGCAGCGGACCGCCCACGGTGAAGAGCGCCATGAGGGCGGCGAGCGGATTGCCGGGAAGTCCGACGACGAACCGGCCGTTGGGCAGTTTGCCCAAGGCGGCGGGATGGCCGGGCCGCATGGCGATGCCGTCGATGAGGAGCCGTCCGCCTAGCGCCACCACGGCATTTCGGAAATGGTCCGCGCCTGAACGTCCTGTGCCGCCGGTGGTCACGATGACGTCGGGCCACTGCCCCATCGGCGCTTCGGAGGCACCCAGCGCCGTGAGCCATTCCTCGTAGGAGTCCCCGATCCGGACCAGGGGCCCCGGGACACCGCCAAGCATCTGGATGACAGTGCTGAGCTGGGGACCGAAGGCATCCCTGACCTGTCCCGGTGCCGGGAGCCTGGCCGCGACGACCTCTGAGCCTGTAACCAGCATCTTGACCAGTGGCTTGCCCCGCACCGTGAGCTGGTCGAAGCCGGCGACGGCGGCCAGCGCGATATGCGCAGGGTTCAAGGTTGTTCCGGCGGGGATCAGCACCTCGCCGGCTGCCGCTTCCTCGCCCGACTCGCGGATGTGCTGGCCCGGACGGGGTTCGCCGGGGGATGCCGCCTCGCCCAGTCTAAGCATCGCCTGGCCGCTTGCATTGGTGGCAAGCCGTCCGCTCTCAACACGGAGCACCGCCAAGGTGCCCGGAGGGATTACGCCGCCGGTGACTACGGGGCTGGCCTCTCCGCTGTGCAGGGGGTGTCCCGGTTCCGTCAGTACCCACGGGCCGTCACCACTGACCGTCCAGCCGTCCATGGCGGATGAGGCGTAGTGGGGCATCTCCTGAAGCGCGACGACGTCGGCCGCCAGGGTTCTGCCGTTCGCCTCCCCAAGCGGCACACCCTCTGGTCCCAGCGGGCTGGCGGAGTCAAAAGCCAGGCGGCGTGCTTCCGCCCAGGTGTGCTCCCGGTTGGGAGGCCGCCCGCCATCCTTGCCCGGCCTGTCGACGCTTTGCAGGGCTGGAGCTACCACTGGTCGTCCCCTCGTTGGATTGTTCGTTTCCCGAAAGCGGTGTTTCGGCGCTTACCTCCCCAGGTATTTCAGGCCTCCGAAACACCGTTCACGGGAAACGAAACTGCTCTCTACCCTTGGCAGTGCGGGCTCAGGCCCCGCCCCGCGGGCCGCCGCTGTGATATTCCAATTATATCGTAAAGATATATCAGGCGGGAAGAGTTGCAGGAATCTGATTTTCCGGTGCTTTTGCCCCGGCCGGTTCCAGTCTCACGACGACGGACTTGGACGTCGGGGTGCCGCTGGTGTCGGCCACGGAGTCCAGCGGTACCAGCACGTTGGTTTCCGGGTAGTAGGCGGCTGCGCAGCCCTTCGGCGTCGAGTAGCTGACGACGCGGAAGCTCTCTGCCCTGCGTTCTGTACCCCGGAACTCCGAGACCAGGTCCACCATGTCGCCGTCGGCATAGCCCAGCTCGGCGATGTCCGCCTCGTTGACCAGGACCACGCGCCGGCCTCCGTGGATTCCGCGGTACCGGTCGTCCTTTCCATAAATGGTGGTGTTGTACTGGTCGTGCGAACGGAGGGTCTGCAGGATCAGCCGGCCGGGCGGGACCCGAAGGTACTCCAGGGTATTCGATGTGAAGTGCGCCTTGCCGGACGGGGTCTTGAATTCCCTGTTGTCCCGTGGCGGGTGGGGCAGAACGAAGCCGCCGGGGTGCTGGATTCTCTCTTCGAAATTCTCGAAGCCATCGATGACGGCCTCGATGTGCTTCCTGACCAGGGAGTAGTCGTCCCGGAGCGCGAGCCAGTCGGCCACCGGCGTGTTGGGGCGGGGCTGGCCGTCGGCGTCCGTGAACACCTTGTGCGCGAGGTTGCAGACGATGGCCACCTCGGACATCAGGTGCTCGCTGGCGGGCTTGAGCCGGCCGCGGGATGCGTGAACAGCGCTCATGGAATCCTCCACGGTGACCCTTTGGTCACCGGACCGCTGGGTATCCCGCTCGGTGCGGCCCAGCGTTGGGAGAATCAGGGCGCGCTTTCCTGTCGACAGGTGCGAATGGTTCAGTTTCGTCGAGATCTGCACGGTCAGCCGGGTATTGGCCAGGGCTTTCTCGGTGGCATCCGAGTCCGGAGCCGCCCGCACGAAGTTCCCGCCCATGCCCACGAACAGCCTCACCTTGCCGTCACGCATCGCCCGGATTGCGGCGACGGTGTCGTAGCCGTGCGCCCGGGGTGAATGGAACTGGAATTCCTGGTCCAGCCTGTCGTGGAAGCCTTCGGGCATCCGTTCGAAGATGCCCATGGTCCGGTCACCCTGGACATTGGAATGTCCGCGAACCGGGCAGACTCCCGCTCCGGGCTTGCCGATGTTGCCTTGCAGCAGCAGGACATTGACGACGTCGCGAAGGGTGGGCACCGAGTGCTTGTGCTGCGTCAGGCCCATCGCCCAGCAGACAATGGTGGAGCCCGAGGCCAGGAGCCGTTCACCGGTGGCGTTGATCTGCTCCATGGTCAGGCCGGTCGCCTCGACGATGTCGTCCCACTCCACCTGTTCCAGCTGCGAAAGGTAGGACTCGAGGCCGACCGTATGGTTCCTGATGAAACCGTGGTCAAAAACCGTGGTCAGGCCCGGGGTGTTCCTGCCGGCGCGTTCTGCGTCCAGCAGGTATTTTCCGAGGCCCTGGAAGAGTGCCTGGTCCCCGCCGGCCCTGATCTGCAGGAAGTCGTCAGTCAGCTGCGTGCCCACCAGCGTTCCGGCAATGGTCTGCGGGTTCTCGAAGTGAAGGAGTCCGGCCTCGGGGAGCGGGTTGATGGATACGATGGCGGCACCGTTTTTCTTGGCCTTCTCCAAGGCGCTGAGCATGCGCGGGTGGTTCGTGCCCGGGTTCTGGCCCGCCACGAAAATGAGGGACGCCGTCTCCAGATCCTTGAGGCTGACCGAACCCTTGCCAATGCCAATGGTCTCCACCAGCGCCGACCCGGAGGACTCGTGGCACATATTTGAACAGTCCGGAAGGTTGTTGGTGCCCACACCGCGGACGAGCAGCTGGTACACGAACGCCGCCTCGTTGGAGGTCCTGCCGGAGGTATAGAAGACGCTCTGGTCGGGGTGGTCCATGTCCCTGAGTTCCTGGGCGATCATTTCCAGGGCGTCGTCCCAGCCAATGGGCCTGTAGTGGGTTGCGCCCTCATCCAGGACCATCGGGTGGGTGAGCCTTCCCTGCTGCCCCAGCCAGTAGTCATCACGGGTTTTGAGGTCGGCGACGGAATGCCGGGCGAAAAACTCAGGGCTGACGCGGCGGCGGGTAGCCTCCTCCGCCACGGCCTTGGCGCCGTTCTCGCAGAATTCCGCGGCATTGCGCTTCTCATGTTCCGGCCAGGCGCAGCCCATGCAGTCGAAGCCGTCTATCTGGTTGACCGCCATCAGGGTCTGGACGCTGCGCAGCGGACCCATCTGCTCCAGGGAGATTTTCAGGGCGTTGGCCACCGCGGGGATGCCTACGGCCTTGGTTTTGGGTTTGCTGACGGTCAGCTTTGACTCATCGATGTTCTCGCGGGGGGCTTTAGAGGCCATTGGGTCTTCCTTTAGATCTGTGCCGGGCAGTGAGGGCGTTGTTGCCTAGGGAGCTTCGACCGTGATGATGTCGCCGTTCTCGCGGAAGAACATGCGACGGCCACCCCCGAAGGCGCGAACCAGCCAGATGATGCGGCCGTCCTCGGTCAGGTCGTCGATCCAGCCGCTGTGGGGAACCGTGTACGACTCCAGCACGGTGACGAAGTCGCCTGGCATGAGCGCTGTCCAGTCCGCCACGACCTTGGTGCTGGTGGGCTGCGGCGCGGTGCTGTGTGCCATCAGTGCCCCGGTCACTGCGTGAGGACGGGCGTGCGGGTTGCGCGGGACTGTTGGCGCGCCGCTTCGGCGGTGTGGAGAAGGAGCAGCGCGGTGGTGACTGAGCCCACGCCCCCGGGGACCGGCGTCAGCGCGGCAGCGACCGGACGGACGCTGGCTTCGTCGACGTCGCCGGCGAGTGAGCCATCGGAGAGCACGTTGGTTCCCACATCGATGACCACAGAATATTCCGAAACATCCGTCCCGGTGAGCAGTCCGGTGCGGCCCGCCGCAACAACCACGACGTCGGCCGTCTTGGTGTACTTCCCGAGGGGCCCGGACTTCGAGTGGCAGACGGTTGTGGTGGCGTCCTTCTGCAGCAGCAGCAGGGAGAGCGGCTTGCCAACCACGGTGGAACGGCCCACCACCACCACGTTGCGGCCGGCCACCGGAATCTCGAAGTGGTCCAGTATTTCCACAACGGCGCGTGCCGTCGCCGGGGCGAAGGCACGTTCCCCGACCGCGAGAAGTCCCAGGCTCAGCGGGTTCGCGCCGTCGATGTCCTTTTCCGGCGCGATGTACTTGACCAGTTCCTGGGTTCTGACGCCGGGAGGCAGGGGAGTCTGCAGGATGATGCCGTTGACGGAAGGCTCGGCGCTGAGGTCCTTCAGCACGGCGATGAGCACCTGTTCGGTCGCGTCGTGGCCGACGTCGATGATCCTGCAGCCGATGCCGGCATTTTCCGCCGCGCGCTCTATTGAGCGCACGTACCAGAGCGTTGAGCTGTCCTCCGTCGCAACCACAACCGCGAGGGTAGGGCTGGAGCCTTCTTCGGCCAGGGTCTTGGCTTCGGTCTGCGCCTGCTGCTGGATCAGTTTGGCGAGAGGCTTGCCGGAGAGCAGGGAAGCCGTCATCGGAGGATCCTTTCCCGTACCTGGCGCGAGAGCGAGTCCGCTGCCAGCACGACCTTTTCTTCGAGTCCGTCAGTCTGTTCAGCAAGTGCCGCGCGCGCCTTGGCGTCCTTGATGGCGACGACGTTGATGTCGATGTTGACGCGGGCTGTGGTGGCGGCCGCCCTGGCCGCGTCGGCGGCTGCGGCAATGTCGCTGATGACATTCGGGTTCGCAATATCCAGAAGCTCGGCCGCGAGTTCCACGACGGCACCTGACAGCTTAATCAGCCGGGCCGGCGGCTGGGCGGCCTGGGCAAGTGCGTTGTTGATGGCGGCTGCGCGCGCCGCACGTTCGGCGTCGCTTGCAGCGGGCAGCTTGTAGGAGGCGATTACAGCTTTGAAGGCGGCTTCGTCGGCGTCGGCCAGCCCCAGCGTCTCGCCGATGAGCTGGTCAGCGGCGGCAATGATTCTGGAGGTTGTCTCTGCGTGCTGCTCATATTTGCCGCCGGTGCTGAAGCGTGCCACCATCGCCACCAGGGCCGCACCCTGTGCCGCGTGGAGGGCCGCGGCCGCGCCGCCACCGGGGGTGGGCTTCCGCGAGGCAAGCCTACCTAGGTAGTCATTTATTGTTTCTGAACCGATCATTTGTCCATATCCTGGGCTGGTAGAGGCTGGAGCGGAAAGGGGCTGCACGCAGCCCGGCTCCCGTTGCGAGGATGAGCTGGGCTGCGTGGACCCAAGGGGCCCTGCGGGCTGCTTAGCCGCGGAGCCTGGTCATTTTCGGGTCGTACAGCGGTTCTTCTGAAACAGTGGCCGTGATACGCCGCCCGAAGTATTCAATCTCGACGGAATCGCCCACTGCAACGGTGGCCGGAAGGTAGGCGTAGGCAATCGGCTTGGCCACGGTGTATCCGTAGGCGGCGCTCGTCACGTAGCCCACGGCCTGTTCCTTGTAGAACACGGGTTCCTTGCCCAGGACGATGGACCGGCCGTCGTCGATCGTCAGGCACCGCAGCCGGCGGGCGGAGCCCTCTTCGGTCCGGCCTTCGAGCGCGCCCTTGCCGATGAAGCTCTCCTTGGCCATCTTGACGGCAAATCCGAGGCCTGCCTCGTAGGGGTCGTGTTCGGTGGTCATGTCCGTTCCCCAGGAGCGGTAGCCCTTTTCCAGGCGCAGGGAGCTGAACGCCGCGCGTCCGGCCGCGATGACTCCGAAGGGCTGTCCTGCCTGCCAGAGCGCATCCCAGAGCCGCTGTCCGTTGTCTGCGCTGGTGTAAAGCTCCCAGCCGAGTTCGCCGACATAGGACAGCCGCATGGCCGTCACGGGGACGCCGCCGATGACAACGCTCTTTGCCCGGAAGTACTTCAGGCCGTCGTTGGAGAAATCATCGTCGCTGACCCTGGCGACCAGGTCGCGGGCCAGGGGACCCCAGAGGCCGATGCAGCAGGTGCCGCCCGTGGTGTCGCGCACCTGGACCCAGTCAGAAGCGGATCCGCTTTGCGTCTGGTGCCGGGCCGCCCTCGTGAAGTAGGCGGTGTCGATGTTGCCGTTGGCTCCGAGCTGGAAGGTGTCCTCGCTCAGGCGGGCCACCGTGATGTCGCTTCGCACGCCGCCTGCGTGGTCGAGCAGGAGGGTGTAGGTCACCGCACCAGGCTTCTTGTCCAGGTCCGCCGTCGTCAGCTCCTGAAGCAGCTTCAGGGCTCCGGGACCGGATACTTCGAGGCGCTTCAGTGGCGTCATGTCGTACATGGCCACAGCGGTGCGGGTCTTCCACGCCTCGGCGGCGGCGATGGGGGAGCTGAACATGTTGGACCAGGCGTCCCGGGCCGGCGGCAGCCACTCCGCCGGCATCTCCTTGAGGAGGGCGGCGTTGGATTCGAACCAGTACGGCCGCTCCCACCCGCCGGACTCCAGGAAGAAGGCTCCGAGCTCCTTGTGCCGGGCGTGGAAGGGGCTGACGCGCAGGTTGCGCGGGGAGAGCTTGGGCTGGAGCGGGTGGAGGACGTCGTAGATCTCCACGAAGTTCTGCTGCGAGGTCTCGTTTACGTATTCAGGGGTGAGCTGCACGTCTTCGAAGCGGGTGATGTCACACTCGCCCAGGTCGGTTTCGGACTTGCCCGTGGTCAGCAGCTCTGCCATTGCCTTGGCAACACCTGCCGAGTGCGTTACCCAGACGGCCTCTGCGACATAGAAGCCGTCGAGTTCTTTGGACTCGCCAAGGAGCGGTCCGCCGTCGGGGGTGAAGGAGAAGATGCCGTTAAAGCCATCCTCGATTTCGCTCTCTGCCAGTCCGGGAAGAATCTGCTTCGAGGCCTCCCACGCGGGAAGGAAGTCCTCCAGGGTGAAGTCGAGGCGGGACGGCATATTGTGTTCGCTGACGGTCTCGGGGGCGTAGGTGCCCAGGGTGTCGACGTCGACGGGCATGGGGCGGTGGGCATAGGAGCCGATGCCGTAGCGTTCGCCGTGTTCGCGGTAGTAGAGGTCCTGGTCCTGGTGGCGCAGGATCGGCAGCGTGGCCCCGTTCGGCAGTTCATTGCGGCCACTCAACTGGGGTACCGCCGTCGTCTTCACGTACTGGTGGGCCAGCGGGAGAAGGGGAACCGCCATGCCGATCATGGCTCCGATCTTCGCCCCCCAGAACCCGGCACACGAGATGACGATGTCGGCCGGAATGACGCCCTCGGACGTCTCGACGCCGGTAACCCGCCGTCCGGACTGCTCAATTCCCGTCACGGTGGTGGAACCGCGGTACTTGACGCCCGCGGCCTCGGTGCGCTTGATCAGCAACTGAACGGCACGCGCGGCGCTTGCCAGGCCATCGCTTGGAACGTGGAGGCCGCCCAGGATGTTCTCGTCGTTCAGGAGCGGGTACAGCTCCTTGCATTCGGCGGAAGAGAGGATCCGTCCTTCGATACCCCAGGACGATGCGTAGCCGAGTTTCCGCTTGAGGTCAGCGAGACGGGTTTCGGTGGTGGCGACTTCCAGGCCGCCCACCTGGTTGAAGCAGCTCACGCCGTCCTCTGTCAGCGACAGCAGCTTTTCCACCGTGTACTTGGCGAATGACGCCATGGTCTTGGAGGGATTGGTCTGGAAGACCAGGCCCGGGGCGTGGGACGTGGAGCCACCGGGCATGTTCAGGGGTCCCTGGTCCAGGACAGTGATGTTGTTCCAGCCCCGGGCGACCAGTTCGTCGGCCAGGTTCGTGCCGACGATGCCGGCTCCGATGATGACAATACGTGGAGTCGATGCCATGTGGTTTCTCCTGCTGATTTAAGTAGTAGGCTTCTGCAACCTGTAGGTGGCTGCTTTAGCGGAAGACGATGGTGCTGGTCTGGTCGATCAGCACGCGGTGCTCGCAATGCCACCGCACTGCGCGGGACAACGCCAGGGCCTCCGCGTCCTGCCCGATAGTCGAGAGCGTGGTGGGTCCGTGGCTGTGGTCGACGCGAATGACTTCCTGCTCGATGATCGGACCCTCATCAAGGTCGGCGGTGACGTAGTGGGCGGTTGCGCCCACAAGCTTGACGCCGCGGTCGTAGGCCTGGTGGTAGGGGCGCGCGCCCTTGAACCCGGGCAGGAACGAGTGGTGGATGTTGATGGCCCTGCCCTCAAGGGACCGGCACAGGTCATCGGAAAGCACCTGCATGTACCGGGCCAGGACGACAAGGTCGATGTTGTACTCATCCACGAGCTCGAGCAGGCGCCGCTCGGCATCCTGCTTGGTTTCTGGAGTCACGGGAATGTGAACGAAAGGAAGTCCGGCAGCCTCGGCCATTGCCCGGTGCGTTTCGTGGTTGGAAACCACCAGGGCCAGGTCTCCGCCGAGGCTGCCGCCCCGCCAGCGAAAAATCAGGTCGTTGAGGCAGTGCCCGAACTTGGACACCATGACCAGAACGCGCGGCTTGGTCTCGTCGTGGACGTTGAACCTCATTTCAAAGCGTTCCGCGATGGGGCGGAACTCCTCCTCGAGCGCCTGCAGATCGTAATCCGTGGCTCCCGAGAAGGCCGTGCGCAGGTGCAGGGTGTGACGGAGGCCGTCGTCGAACTGCTGGTGCTCTTCGATGTTGAATCCCCGCTCAAACAGGAACGTGGTTACTGCCTGAACGATGCCGGCACGTTCGACACACGACAGTGTGAGCACGAACTTGCCGGTTTTGGTTTCTTCAGAGGCTGCTGTCTGCGCAGCCGGCGTGGTTTTTGTGGCTGTGTCCACAAGGGTCATGTCGCATCCTTTAGATATATGGTTGATAACCTTATTGATATATCAGGGCTGATGGCCAGCGTATACTGGTGTGCGGATGAGGTCAATAGGCGAATGTTGGCCCATAGGAGAGGCGGAGCGGTGGCGTTTGAAGCTTTGGCGGTGACGGAGGCCGGAGGTTCGAGGTCCCTGGCCGATGTGGCCTATGAACGGATACGTGACAGCCTGCTGACCCTGGAGATCCGGCCCGGTGATCCGCTCTACGACGAGGGGATTGCCAAGCAGCTCGGCTTGGGGCGCACTCCGGTCAGGGAAGCGCTGAAACGGCTCGAAGTGGACCGGCTTGTGGTGACCTATCCGCGGCGCGGCACTTTCGCAACGCGCGTTGAGGTTACGGACCTCGCGTTCATCTCGGAAATCCGTGCCCAGCTGGAGCCTCTCGCAGCCTCCCGTGCTGCACGGGTGGCCACGCCGGCCGCCCGGGATCGCCTCCGCCTCATTGTCGAGGAAGTGGAGGCCTTCGACGTGGACAGTGCATCTGTGGTGGAGACCCTGCGCCTGGACGCCCGGGTGCATCAGGGAATCTACGCCGCAGCGGCAAATCCGCATCTGGAAGACGCATTGATCCGCTACGACAATTTGGCAACACGCATTTGGTGCATGGTGCTGGACCGCCTGCCGAACCTTTCCCGGCATGTGCACGAGCATGTCGACCTGCTTGAGGCAGTGATCGAAGGGGACGAGGCCCGGGCGGCAGCGCTGGCCCGCGAACACGTGGACGGCTTTGAGAAGGCCGTGCGGACAGCCCTGTTCGCCGCCTAGCGCTGGTTCGAAACACAAGCAACAAAAGTCGTGTCCCCGTCGTTCATACGACGGGGACACTGCTGTGTGGAGGGGCGCGGCTAGCGCCACACGTCCTGCGTGGCGACGAGTTCCCGCGCCTCCGCCTCGGTGTCCACGCTCGGCATGGAGCCCGGGAGCGGGCGGCGGGCGGACTCCCGAAGGAAATAGATGGCGACCGCGCCGATGACCGACGTCGCCATCAGGTAGTACGCGGGGGCCATGTCGTCCCCGGTGGCCTCGATCAGGCCCTGGACCAGGAACGGCGTTGTCCCGCCGAAGATCGCCACGGAGAAGTTGTAGGCGATGCCCATGCTGCTGTAGCGGCATGACGTGGGGAACAGGGCCGGAAGTGCTGATGCGAGGTTGGCAACGTAGAACGTCACGGGGAAGGCAACCAGGGACAGGCCCGCCAGGGTGGACCAGACGCTGCCGATGCCGATCAGCATGAAGGCGGGGACGGCGAACAGAACGGTGCTTCCGGCACCGATCCACAGCACCGGGCGCCGTCCGATGCGGTCCGAAAGTTTGCCGGTGAGCGGGATGCACAAGGACATCACCACGAGCACCGGTATGGTCAGCAGCGTGCCGTGGACGGGGTCATAGCCCTTGGACTCGGTCAAATATGTGGGCATGTACGACGTCAGGGCGTAGCCGACGGTGTTGGCAGCCCCGGCCAGGATCATGGCCAGCACGATCTGGCGCCAGTGGCTTTTCATGATGCCCACCGGCCCCCTGGCATCAGCCTTGTCGCCGGCAGCGGCCGCGACGGAGGCTGCCTCCTGCGCTCCAAGGGTGGCCTGGAACTGGGGGGATTCCTCGATCTTGTTCCGGAAGTAGATGGCGATCAGGCCCAGAGGTCCGGCCACCAGGAATGGCAGCCTCCAGCCCCAGTCCTCCATGGCGGCCTCGCCGAGCGTCACCTGCAGGACCGAGACCGTGGCAGCGCCCAGGGCAAACCCGATATAGGAGCCCATGTCCAGAAAACTGGCGAAGAAGCCGCGCCGCTTGTCAGGGGCATATTCACACACGAACGTGGTGGCCCCTGCGTACTCGCCACCCGTGGAGAAGCCCTGCACGAGCTTCAGGAGAACCAGCAGCGCGGCCGCCCAGACGCCTATTTGCGCGTAGCCGGGCAGGAGGCCGACGGCGAAGGTGCTGGCCGCCATTAGCATGAGGGTCGCGGCGAGCACCTTTTGCCGGCCTACCTTGTCCCCGAGCCAACCGAAGACGACGCCGCCAATAGGCCGCGCAATGAAGGTCGCCGCGAAGGTGCCGAGCAGGAACAGGGTCTGGACCGTCCTGTCCGCTTCCGGCAGGAACACCGGACCCATGGTGGTAATGAGATAGCCGAAAACCCCGACGTCGTACCATTCCATGGTGTTGCCCACGATGGTGCCGCCGAGGGCCTTCTTCAGCATCCGCTGGTCCACGACATTGACGTCGGACACCGTGAGCCGGCGGGAGTACGGTCTGTCTCTACTGCTCTGATCGGTTGTGACATCACCTTGGACTGTCATAAAGGGGTTCCTTACTGAGTATTGGCGGGGCTCACGTGCAGCGAGCTGCGTTTCACCCCGCGGACAGGTTCGGCGGTCCTTGGACTCCAGGGCCAGGAGGCGTTGTCCAGGACTGTGACTTCTTACGGGGGACCGCACGTGGGATCCTCGCGTGTTCCGTGTTAATCAACAGGATTCGGCCTATGCAACAGCGTGCGTCAGCTCACAGTCAATGTCAAGAACATGACACGAGCTCCGCGGCCTCTGCGCTAACCCGCGGACGCTTCCTCAGATGCTGCAGCTTTGACCGGATCCTTCCTCACGTCTTGCAGCTTTTAACGCGATCCTTCCTCAGCTTTTGCAGGTTTTGACCGGACGCTTCCTCACCTTCGGGCGGGGAAATGTCTCTGCTTAGGTGGTACACGAATGGCCCCCATCGCAGGACGGGGGCCATTCGCTGTTTGCTGAGTGTTACTGCGCGACTTTGGCGAGGGTTTCGCGTTCGGCGGCGATGGTGGTGTTGTCCCCGTGTCCGGTCCTGACGGTTGTGTCCGCCGGGAGGGTGAGGAGTCGTTCGCGGATGGAGGTCAGGATGGTGGGGTAGTCGCTGTAGGAGCGGCCGGTGGCGCCGGGTCCGCCGTTGAACAAGGTGTCCCCGGTGAACACGGTGTTCTCGGTTTCGAGGTGGAAGCACGTGGAGCCCGGTGAGTGGCCCGGGGTGTGGATCGCCTTCAGCGTGGCACCGGCGACCTGGAACTCGTCCCCGTCCGCGATGTCCCGGTCGGCGGTGGTGCCGGGGTAGACCTGTTCCCAGAGGACCTGGTCCTCCGGGTTCAGCCAGACAGGGGCGCCGACGGCGTCGGCGACCTCGCGGGCGGCGCCGATGTGGTCGTTATGCGCGTGCGTGAGCAGGACCGCCAGGACCTTCCGGCCCCGGACCTGGTTGATGATCGCGGCGGCGTCGTGCGGGGAGTCAATGATCACGCATTCCTCCTCGTTGCCCACGATCCAGACGTTGTTGTCCACATCCCAGGTCCCGCCGTCCAGGGAAAACGTGCCCGAGGTGACGAGGTTCTCGATTGTGACGCTCATGCGGATACCCCTGCAGGCTGGGCAGCAGCTGCCGTGGAGGCCGCTCCTCCGGTGCCGGGCTGGATTTCGACGACGGAGCGCAGGACCTTGCCTTCGTGCATTTTCTCGAAGGCTTCCTCGACCTGGTCGATGGTGATCCGTTCGGACACGAACGCGTCCAGGTCCAGGTTGCCCTGCTTGTAATGGGAGACGAGCATCGGGAAGTCACGGGAGGGCAGGCAGTCCCCGTACCAGGAGGACTTCAGCGACCCGCCCCTACCAAAGACATCCAGCAGCGGCAGCTCCAGGACCATCTCCGGGGTCGGCACCCCGACCAGGACCACACGCCCGGCGAGGTCGCGGGCGTAGAACGCCTGCTTGTACGTCTCCGGGCGGCCGACCGCCTCGATCACCACATCGGCCCCGTTCCCGCCGGTCAGCTCCCGGATCGCCTCCACCGGGTCCGCGGTGCGGGAGTTCACCCCGTGCGTCGCGCCCAGGGACTTCGCCATCTCGATCTTGTTCTCATCGATGTCCACGGCGATGATCGTCGTCGCGCCGGCGAGTTTCGCCCCGGCAACCGCGGCGATCCCCACCCCGCCGCAGCCGATCACCGCCACGGACTCGCCGCGCTTGACCTCACCGGTGTTAATCGCCGCCCCGATCCCGGCCATCACACCGCACCCCAGCAAACCCACCGCGGCCGGGTCGGCGTCCTCATCGACCTTCGTGCACTGCCCGGCAGCGACCAGGGTCTTCTCCGCGAACGCCCCGATCCCCAACGCCGGGGACAGCACGGTCCCGTCCTCCAGGGTCATCTTCTGCGTCGCGTTGGCCGTGTTGAAACAGTACTGCGGCTGGCCCTTCGCACACGCCCGGCACTGCCCGCACACCGCACGCCAGTTCAGGATCACCCGGTCACCGACCGCGACCTCAGTGACGCCCTCACCCACGGCAGAGACAACACCGGTCGCCTCATGACCCAGCAGATACGGGAACTCATCCCCGATCCCGCCCAGCTTGTAATGCAGATCCGTATGGCACACCCCGCACGTCAGAACATCCACCAACGCCTCACCCGGCCCCGGATCCGGCACCAGGATCGTCTCCACCGACACCGGAGCATCCTTCGCCCTGACAACAACAGCCTTCACTTTATGAACCATGAGATCTCGTTTCCTTTCGGGTGTTCTGCGGCTGACACAGTCCACCCGGCTGGCGCTTGGCGCTGTTTTTGCGGGGAGCGGACGGCGGCCGAAGGTCTTCTGACGGCATCAGCACGGCTGATATGCCTTTGATATTTGTGAGCTAGGTAACTGATATATAAGTGATCGTATGCGGCGGAACTTGGCTGCGTCAACGTGGCCGAGCCAATCATTAGGCCGGCCGCACGGCAACGCCGGGGCAGGCCACCAAAAGGCCGGTGACTTACGTCGCCATGCCTTGTAGGGTCAGGGCACCAGCTTGAAGCGGAAGTGTTCTGTACAAGGAGAGATCATGGCCGTCGGTGATGAAATGCAGATCCTGGGTGAGTGGTGCGAGCAGTTGGCGAAGGCGCTGGAGATCCCGGATCTCGACGTCGATCAAGAACTGCTGCTGGATGTGGCGAGGAAAGCTGCGGATTCAGTAATTCATGCCGCCGCACCGGTGACGGCTTTCATGGTGGGCTACGTGGCTGGCCGTGAAGCCGGGAGGGATAACGCGGGCCCGGAGGAGGCCAGGAACGCAACTGCCCAGGCCGCAGACATCGCGTTCCGGCTGTGCGAGAACCGGGCTAACAGCAGCACGGAAGGCGGGGGCGGCAGCCCGGCCGGGGCTGCGTAGCCGCAGTCAGTCGGTCTCGGGGCCGGAGCAGAAGAAGCAGCCGTGATAGTCGCAGTCATCAACAGGGCGGTCTTTATCCGATTCCGTTGCAACCTGTGTCATTGTGGGCGCCGATGCCATATGAGATGCCTTTCCGAGTGTGAGCCGCAGTGCGTTTTTTAGGACCAACGTCAGAGCGGCCGGATCCCGGTGGTTTGTGCCACCCTGGATCCGGCCGCGCTGTTCTTTAGTGCCGCTTGTCCCCGTTCGGATCAAGCCCATTGTTGGCACACCGTTCGTCACATTCGTGCTTTGTCACCAGGTCGAACTGGCCGCCGCCGTGCTGTTCGACTCCACTGCGGATGGAGCGCTCGACGACGGACGTCACCAGCCGCCTACGCAGCGACAGCGGGTCCCTGCGCAGGTCCCTTGTCAGGGCAAGGCACATCAGGAACATCACGATGACGAACGGCAGGGCTGACACGATGGTGATCCGTTGCAGTCCGGCGAGTGCCTCGGCAGGCTTGTCGCCGCCGGCAAGGAGCATCACTGCGGCGACTGCGCCGGTGAGGGTACCCCAGAAGATAACCACTCCCCGGCGTGGTTCTTCAGCACCGTTGGAGCTGAGCGAGCCCATCACGATGGAGGCCGCGTCAGCACCCGTGACGAAGAAGATGGCCACCAGGACCATCGCCAGAATGGAAACGGCGCCGGCAATTGCGTTAGGCAGAGGCAAGTGGTGGAGCAAATCGAACAGAGCCCCGTCAAAGGAAATCGTCGGAGTCCCGTCGACGATCTTGGCCAGGCCATCGCTCTTGTCCGGTGTGGCATCTGCCGTGGACTGGATGTGGATGGCGGCGCCGCCGAAGATGCCGAACCAGATCACGCTCACGATGCTGGGGACCAGCAGGACGCCGGTGACGAACTGGCGGATGGTGCGGCCGCGGCTGATGCGGGCGATGAACAGACCCACGAAGGGAGTCCAGGAGACCCACCAGGCCCAGTAGAAGATGGTCCAGCCGGACATCCACGTGCGCAGGGCATCGTCGCCGACGGCCTCCGTCCGGGAAGCCATCTCGGCCAGGTCCCGTGCATAGTCGCCGACAGCCGCCGGGATCAGGTTCAGGATGAAGAGCGTCGGGCCGGCCACGAACACGATGATGGCCAGGACTGCAGCCAGGACCATGTTGATGTTGGACAGCCACTGGATGCCGCGGCTGATGCCGGAGACTGCCGACGCCACAAAGCAGGCTGTGAGTACGGCAACGATCACCACGAGCACGGGAGTGGCAAGCTGGCCACCGATCCAGCCGTTGGATGCCATGCCGCTGCCGATCTGCAGTGCCCCGAGTCCGAGGGATGCTGCCGTGCCGAAGAGTGTGGCGAAGATGGCCAGCATGTTGATGAGCTTGCCGATGGGACCTTCCACCCTGCGGATGCCGAACAGCGACGTGAAAACGGTGGAAATGAGTTGCTTGCGGCCGAGGCGGTAGGACCCGTAGGCCATGGCCACGCCCACCACCGCGTACATGGCCCACGGGTGCAGGGTCCAGTGGAAGATCGAAGTTGCCATTGCCGTTTGGACGGCTGCGGGAGTCTGGCCGGCCACGGTGCCCGGCGGTGGTGAGATGTAGTGGTAGAGCGGCTCCGCCACGCCGTAGAACATCAGGCCGATTCCCATGCCTGCCGCGAACATCATTGAGACCCACGAGACCATGGAGTATTCGGGCTTTTCCGCGTCTTTCCCCAGCGGAATGTTCCCGAAACGGCTGACCGCCAGCCACAGCACGTAGACCACGAACAGGGAGGAGAGGGCAACGAACAGCCAGCCGGTGTTTTCCATGACCCAGTCAAGGACAACCTGGGAAGTGGCGGCCAGGTTGTCCTTGCCGGCAAATCCCCAGATAACAAAGGCCAGTGTGAGCAGTCCGGCGATGCCGAAGACCACCTTGTCCAGGCCTCCATTGCGGAACAGCTGGCTGCTGCGCCGCGCTTCTTCATGTTCTGATTCTGTTTCCCGCAGGGCCTGAAGGATTTCCAGGTCTTCCTGGGGAGTTTCAGGTTCTCGTTCCGACACCGGTTCCACCCCCGAGGCCCGACCGTCTTCACTGCTTTCATCGATAGTGACGTCACTATTGATTGTCATGAGGGGTTTCCTTAATTGAATATGCGGGACGGCCCGGCCGTGCCGCCGGGGTTTGGGCCCGGCGGCAGGTTCGGCTCGTCCACGGAGGACAGCCCGGATGGTCGCCGTCGACGATCCTGACTTCGTGAATGCGGACCGGCGGTTTCGCCGGGAGCTTTTGTTTCGTCTCAGTTCCGCACTAATCAACACACTTCGCCTTCAGCAACAGAGTGCGCTAGCTCACACGCATTGTCAAGGACTTTTTGTTGCCGCCGTCACCTCTTGACAGTCGGTATGTGATGCAGCACGCTGTTGCTTATCGTGACTGTTGTTGCGCATAAAGCAATTAAGGAACAAGTTCATCATGAAGACTCTTGCGATCGTGGGAGCCTCGCTGGCTGGTCTTTCGGCAGCCAGGGCCGCCCGCGCTCAGGGCTTCTCGGGACGGCTGGTCATCATTGGCGATGAGCATCACCGTCCTTATGACAGGCCGCCCCTATCCAAGGATTTCCTACTCGGCACCATTACGGCAGAAGACCTCTTCCTCGAGACTGACGACGACGGATTGAACGCTGAGTGGCTTCTGGGAGGCGGCGCGATCCGTCTCGACTCAGCTACGCGGACCATCCACCTGGATGACGGCCGGACCGTCACGGCAGACGGCATCGTCATAGCGACCGGTGCACGGGCCCGCCAGATTCCCGCCCTCGCCGGTCTCGACAATGTGTTCTACCTGCGGACGATGGCAGATGCGCAGGGTTTGACGCCCATGTTGGTGGCCGGCGCCCGCATGATTGTGATCGGCGCCGGCTTCATCGGCGCCGAGGTTGCCTCCGCCGCCGCTTCACGGGGGATGGAAGTGACCATGATCAATAGCGGGCCGGTCCCGTTCAGTGCCCAGCTTGGACAGGACATGGGGTCCGTTGTGGCCAACCTCCACGAGGCCAACGGCGTGAACCTGATCTGTGGCACCGGCATCGACGAGTTCCACAGCACCGCGAACAGCGTGACCGGGCTTCGCTTGGCGGATGGCCGGGAGTTGGCGGCGGACGTTGTGGTGGTGGGCATCGGCGCGGAGCCGAACGTTGAGTGGCTCGCGGGTTCGGGCGTGGAGGTCGACGGCGGTGTGTTGTGTGATGCGATGGGGCGCACCAGTGTTCCGGGCATTGTGGCGGTGGGGGACTGTGCTGCCTGGTTCGACGCTGCGGTTGACAAGCACCGCCGGGTGGAGCACTGGACGGGTGCGCTGGAGCGGGCGGCGCTGGCAGTGCAGGCCCTGCTGGACAGCGATTCGCCGGCGCAGCCGCTGAAGCCGCCGTATTTCTGGTCGGACCAGCACGGCGTGAAGATCCAGTTTGCCGGCCACTCAGCCGGCTATGACCGCGTGGAGATAGCGACGGGCGATCCCCAGGAACACAATTTCCTCGCCGTTTACTACCGCGGCGAGGACGCGGTGGCGGTCCTGGGCATGAATCAGCCACGGCTCTTTACACGCTGGCGCCGGAGTCTAGCCGCTCCGGCGCTCCGATCGGAGGCCCCGGGCGGCCGGGCGACGGCAACCGCGCCCTAGGCCGGCATGCAGTAATCTCCAGAGGCTCATCAGTTTTTGAGCGCGTACGATGATCCTGTCGCTGTCCGGCGGAGGAGAACGTCATGCATTTCGCGTTTGTTTGTCTCCCAGCCACGGGGCACGTGAACCCCACGCTGCCGGTGGTCGCAGAGCTGGTCCGGAGGGGCCACCGCGTCACGTATGCCACCTCGGCCAAGTACGCGGCCGCCGTCGAATCTGCCGGGGCCATCTTTTTCGAGAACGGCGAGGACCTGTCCGCGCAGTTTCCCCGATTCGGCAATGCACCAGGCAGCCCCGCCCAGGACGACGCCGGCCGGTCGCCTCGGGCGGGCATGCTCGCGGGGCTGGGGTCAGGCATGATGTCCGGACTGCTGGAGCGTCTGCTGGAAAGGGCGCGGGAAGAGTTCCCCGCCTTGTTGGCACGCCTGGCCGCAGATCAGCCGGATGCGGTGTGCTACGACGCCATGACCCTCGCCGGGAAGATGGCCGCGATGAAGCTTGACCTGCCGGACATCGCATTGCTTCCGACCTATGCCACCAATGAACATTTCTCGATGCGGGAGCTGATGCCCTCCCGTGCACCTGCGGAAATGCTGGCGGCATGGAAGCAGGCCCGTCAGCTCATCGAGGATTTCGCCCGGGAGCAGGGACTGGCCGGGTTCAACTTCATGGAAGGACCTCCGGCTTCCTTGAACATCTGTTTCATCCCCCGGGAATTCCAGCCCGCAGGTGACACCTTCGATGACCGTTTCCGCTTCGTGGGGCCCAGCCTTGGCCGGAGGGGAAGCGAGAAGGAATGGCAGCCCCGCGTCAAGGACGCGCCGCTGCTGTTCATTTCGCTGGGAACCACGCCGTTGAACGACCGGCCGGATTTCTTCCGCATGTGCCTGCAAGCATTCGCGCACACTGAATGGCAGGTGGCCATGGCCGTCGGCGACCGCTTGGATGTGGCCGAGCTGGGAGAGGTTCCGCAGAACGTAGAGGTCCGGCCCTTCTTTCCACAGCTGGATGTTCTGCCTCATGCCGATGTGTTCCTCTCCCACACGGGGATGAACTCGACCATGGAGGCGCTGTATTTGGGCGTCCCCCTCGTGGCGTTTCCGCTGCAGCCAGAGCAGGAAGCCAACGCCCGCCGCGTTGAGGACCTGGGGCTGGGACGCCGCCTCCCCGCGGACGGCCTTACATCAAAGCTGATCCACGACGTCGTGACGGAGGTCAGCCAGGACCAGCAGATCCGCCGCAACATTGCGGCGATGAGCCCGCGCGTCCGCAACTCCGGCGGGGCAACGGCGGCCGCTGACGCCATGGAGGAGTACCTGGGCGGTCTGGCTTAACGGCGGGTGTAGCCCATGTTGGCGCTGATCCGCAGGCCGGCCTGGCCGAGGCCCTCCACGAGGCCCGGTATCTTCTCCGGGTCGAAGCGGAAGGCCGGGCCGGAGATGCTGACCGCGCCAATCACCGTTCCCAGGTGGTTGTAGACCGGCACCGCCATGGAATTCAGCCCGATTTCGAACTCCTCAAGGACCACTGCGTAGCCGTCGTGGGCGACGTCGATCAGCTGCTTTTCGAGTTTGTCGCGCCGGGTGATGGTCCGCGGTGTCCGGGCGGGCAGCCCTGTCTCCTTCAGGATGCGCTCACGCTCATCTGCGGACAGCGCTGCCAGCAGAACCTTGCCGCTGGACGTCGCGTGCAAGGGAGTCAGGCTTCCCACCCAGTCGTAGGTGGCCAGGGTTGATGGCCCCATGGCCTGGTCAACATTGACGGCGTAATTGGAGCGGAGAACGGCGAGGTTGACGGTTTCCTTGAATTCCTCGGCCAGGTTTTCGAGTACCGGGCGGGCCTCGCGGACCAGACTCAGCCGGCCGGGAATGGAGCTGGCCAGGCGCAGGATGCCAAAGCCGAGCTGGTACTTGCCCCGTTCGCTGTTCTGGTGGACCATCTCCCTGCCCACGAGGGAACCGAGCAGCCTGGACACGGTGGACTTGTGGATGCCCATTTCCTCGGCGATGTCGCTCACGCCTGCATGGCCGTCGCGGGCCAGGATCTCCAGGACAGCGAGCGCCCTGTCCACGGACTGGACGCCGCCCTGCTGGCCGCCCTCGCCCTCGGCGTCGGCATCGGATTCAAGGACATTGTTCGAAGCCATGATCCATACTCTCAAGTAGTTTCGGCGGCCTGCTTTCGCGGGAGACCGCGTGGGCGGGCCTGGCAGCCGATCCACAGTGTTGATCCTATGCCGGGAAGTGTGACGGAGCCGACATTGCGTTAAGCCCGGTAACGCCGTCAGGCGTCACGGCAGGCGGCGCGCGCAGATCCGGTGCAATCAGCGCAGGTCCGGTGCAATCAGCGCAGGTCAAGGCGCATGAGCACCCGCGGGAAGCCATTGAGGACGGAGTCGGTGTCGGCGGCCTTGGTGAAGCCTGCCTCCTCGAAGAGCTTGCGGGTGCCCACATAGGCCATTGTGAGGTCCACCTTCTTGCCCTGGTTGTCCACCGGATATCCCTCGATGGCAGGAGCGCCGTAGGAGCGCGCAAAGTCGGTGGCGCCGTGCAGCAGCCGATGGGAGATTCCCTTCCCCCGGTACCCCGGCCGGACCCGGATGCACCACACGGACCACACGTCCAGATCGTCCACATGGGGGATCCGGCGGTTGCGGGCGAAGCTGGTATCGGCGCGCGGATGGACACCTGCCCACCCAACTACTTCCCCGGCGTCGTACGCCAGCACCCCGGGCGGCGGATCCTGTGCTAGCAGTTCCTGGACCAGCTCCCCGCGGGCAGTGCCCCGCAGCTCCACGTTCTGCCTGGAGGGGAGGCGGTAGCTCAGGCACCAGCACACCGTTGCGTCCGGACGCTTGGGCCCCACCACCGCTTTCACGTCTTCAAACTGCGTCGCCGGACGGACTTCGATCGCCATGCGGCCACCCTGCCACCGGTCTTGGATGCAGGCAAGGCGCTCTTCGGATGAATCCTGCTATCGTGCTCGGTACGTTTGGCAGTCCCGCTCGGGACGAAACAGCGTTAGAGATGTTGGGAGTTAGAGAAAGTTGGGAACGGAGATGTTTGGACGCGCACACGGACGCATCAAGGGCCGGGAGCTGGACCGGCGGTCCGCTGGCATCGATCCGGTTAGTATTCGTCGCGGGCGCCAACCGGGTAAGGGCTCCCGGATCGCCTGGATCGTCGCCGGAGCCCTGGCCGCCGCCGTCACACTGGCGGTGGTGGTGTGGGAGGTTCTTGACCGGACTGACGATGCTGATGCCGAGCGCACCGGAGAAGAGGCTGCAGAGCCGGCTCTGCGCCGGAAATGGTGGTCCGCTAGCTGACCACCATTCCGGGCACGGCATGGGGGTAGCCCGGCTCGCGTCCCTGGAATTCCAGCACGTCCGGGTTGAGAACGACGCCCTCGCGGATCTCGATCGCCCTGCTGATGGTCTCGCTGTTATCCCAGGCCCCAGGTCCTGACATGACTGGCTCGAGAAAAGGCAGGAGGGCCTCGCTGATTTCCCAGCTGGAGGAGTTCCACAAGTAGGACGGGCTGTGATCCACTGCGTAATAGTTGATGTGCTCGCCCACGGTGAACATCGGCTCCGCGAAGGTCGTGGTCTTGGCCCAGCTGAAGCCCATGCCTTCGTCGCAGGACACATCCACGATCAGGCTTCCCGGCCGGAACGCGGCCAAATCCTCTGTCCGGAGGTAGGTCAGGGGATTGTTCGGGTCCTGAAGGGTGCAGTTGACTACGATGTCGCTCTCGGCCAGAAACGGGGCCAGGGGAACCCGGCCGCGTTCGGTGATGACCTGGCTAAGGAACGGTGCCTTGTCGTCGTGATCAAACTGGGTGATCCGTACTGAGTGGATCGGGGCGCCTACCGCGGCAACGCCCCTGTTCGTCAGTACCTGCACGTCATGGATGCCGTGTGCGTTCAATGCGGTGACAGCGCCGCGGGCGGTGGCACCGAAACCGATGACGACCGCGCGGAGGCGGCGGCCGTAGTCCCCGGTGGACCCGGTCAGCGCCAAAGCATGTATGACCGAGCAGTAGCCGGCCAGCTCGTTGTTCTTGTGGAAGACATGGAGCCCGAAGCCGCCGTCGGATGCCCAGTGGTTCATGGCCTCGAAGGCGATCAGCGTCAGCTTCTTATCGATGGCCAACTGCGTGATGGCCCTGTCCTGGACACAGTGCGGCCAGCCCCAGAGAACCTGTTCGTGCCGCAGCTCGGCAAGGTCCTGCGGCTGGGGTTTGGGCAACAGAACAACGTCCGCCTGCGCCACAATCTCTTGACGGTTGGCCAACCGTCCTACCAACTGGGCCAGCTGGGCGTCGGAAAGGCCGAAACGTTCCCCGTAGCCGCGCTCAAAGAGCATGTGCTGGCGCAGCTCCGGCGGGATGCGTTCAAGGTGGAGCGGGTGCACGGGAACGCGGCGTTCATCAGGTTTGCGTGATGAGGAGAGCACCCCAAGGGTGAGGTAGTTCGGTGAAACGGTCACTTCTTCTTTGCCGGCATGGGCTTGGCGCTGGTCTTGTCAAGTGAGCTGGCGGGTGCCGCGGCGGCCCGCTTGTCGGCACGCTTTTCCTTGATGGATTTGGTGGATTTCTTGGATGCTGCTTGACGGGGGGACTTGTCAGCCATGATCGCTCCTGTAGCGGAACCGAAGAGGTTCCTGACTCCTGACCTTACACCCGGGCCGGCTAAAGGCTGGCCGGCAATCAGCGCAGGCCGTTGCTGTGCGCCAGGGCGATCGCTTCGGTGCGCGACGTGGCGCCGAGTTTGCGATAGATGTTGCGGAGGTGGAACTTCACCGTGTTCTCGCTGACGTGCAGCATGGCTGCTATCGCCCGGTTCCGCTGCCCGGCGGCCAGCAGTTGCAGGACCTCCAGTTCGCGGTCGCCCAGGTTCCAGGCAGCGGCGTCGGGCAGTTTGCGCCCGGGCGGGTCCAGCGGAAGGGTGACGGCGACGTCGGCGCCCCAGCCCTTCATCAGGTCAATCGTCATCCGGCCGTCCAGGACTTCCACGCGTTGCACCAGGCGGACAATGCTGGGAGCCTCGGCGGAGAGGCTGCCCTGGCCATCATCGCGGACGTTGATGAGGAGGTTCTCGCCGTCGCAATCCCACTGGGTGCGGATGCGCCGTACGTCGGGCTGTTCAACCATGGCGAGCACCAGGCCCCGGACGATGGCCCGGGCAGCATGCGCCACTTCCCCGGGAAGGGCCCGGCCGTTGACCGGCGGTTCGATGAACTGGACGTCGATGCCGCTGAAATGCATGAGCGGGCGGAGATCGTCGCGGAGGCGCTGGAACGCCGTGGCAACAGGTTCTTCGACGAGTTCCGTGGTGCGGTCGTTGAGCGTCCGCAGTTCCACCAGGGCCCTGGCGGCGACGTCGATGGCAGATTTCCGCGCCGCCTCGTCGGCGAGGGAGGGGGCACGCAGCGCCGCAAGCAGGGTCTCCAGCGTGGTCGAGTGCCGGTCCACCAACTCCGCGGTCACCCTGACCCGTTCGGCGGATGCCGCCCGGGACTCGATGAGGTACGACGGCGGTGCATCCGCCACCTTTTCGCGGATACGCTCAGCCGCGAGGTTCCACAGATAGCGAACCAGCCACGGCACAGGGACCTCGTGCCCGGACAGGTCCGTACCGCCTTCTCGGGCGACCGGCTGCGGATCGACCAGAACCAGCAGCGCATTCGTGGGCGAGGGGAGCGCAAGGACCGTGTGCTCCCGCCCGCCTATCGGCGCCCGGCCCTGCCATGTTTCATCTCCGGACAATGCCGCCCTGATGGCGTCCAGTTCGGCGATGGAAACCTGGCTGATGATGGCCTCGTCGCCGGACTTCTTCTGCGGCCGGCCCGTGCAGTCTTCCGTGAAGATCACGAGGGCGCTGCTGCGCAGGTACGGGAGCGTGGCCTGATGCAGCCGCTGGGCAATCTCGGCCAGCGACGCTGAGGACAGGTCCGCGATCGCCTCGAGCAGGGGTTTCACGCCTTCGGCGGTGTCTGGCGTCGGGGGAGGAATGGCGGCTTCGGTGGTGACTGACACCTGTCCATTGTATAGAAAACTCAGGTGCCGCCTATCCCTTTGGGCGGGAAAGACTGTCCGATCATGCTGTGGTGCCCACCTGCTTGGCGTTCGAAGATGGAAGGGCAACAACACCGTCCCGAAGGAGGTAACCCCTTGAGCGTCATCACGGACCCCGACTCCGCCACGCTGGCAGGAACGTCCACGGCAGTGCCGGCAGCATCGGTCAGCAGGAACCAACTCCTGGTCCTTGACGAGATCCAGCGGACGGCCGCCCGGGTGGATCCGGAGCAGGTTGCCGCCCTGGCATCAGAAATCCGGCACGCAGACCGGATCTTCGTCACCGGCGCTGGCCGCAGCGGCCTGGTCCTGAAGATGGCCGCCATGAGGCTTATGCACCTCGGACTGACGGTGCACGTGGTGGGTGAGACCACGGCACCCGCCATCCGCTCTGGCGACGTGCTGCTCGCAGCCTCCGGTTCGGGCACGACGTCGAGCGTCGTGAAGGCCGCCCAGACGGCTGCCGCCCAGGGCGCGCGGGTGGCCGTTTACACCACGAACCCCGGTTCCCCGCTCGCGGAGACGGCGTCCGCCGTCGTCGTGATCCCGGGAGTCCAGAAGACGGATCACGGGTCGGCCGTCTCGCGCCAGTACTCAGGGAGCCTGTTCGAGCAGGTGCTGTTCACCACCACTGAAGCGGTGTTCCAGAGCCTCTGGGAAGAGGACGCCGCTGCTCCGGAAGACCTCTGGCTGCGCCACGCAAACCTCGAGTAGCCAGAAACCCCGAGCAACACACAAAGCCAACAAAGCATCCAAAACCCAACCCAAGTAAGGAAACAACACATGAAGCTCCAAGTTGCTATCGACCTCCTGACCACCGAAGCTGCCCTCGAACTGGCCGGCAAGGTTGCCGAATACGTGGACATCATCGAACTCGGCACGCCCCTGATCAAGGCCGAAGGGCTCTCCGTCATTACGGCCGTCAAGGAAGCCCACCCGGAGAAGATCGTTTTTGCTGACCTGAAGACGATGGACGCCGGCGAGCTCGAGGCCGACATCGCCTTCAAGGCCGGTGCCGACCTGGTCACCGTGCTCGGTGCCGCCGACGATTCCACCATTGCCGGTGCGGTCAAGGCAGCCAAGGCCCACAACAAGGGCGTCGTCGTGGACCTCATCGGCATCGAGGACAAGGTCACCCGTGCCAAGGAAGTCCGCGCGCTGGGTGCGAAGTTCGTTGAGATGCATGCCGGCCTGGACGAGCAGGCCAAGCCCGGTTTCGACCTGAACGGTCTGCTCCGCGCCGGCGCCGAAGCCCGCGTTCCGTTCTCCGTGGCCGGCGGAGTGAAGCTCGCCACCATCGCAGACGTCCAGAAGGCCGGCGCCGATGTCGCCGTCGCCGGCGGTGCCATCTACGGTGCAGCCGACCCCGCACTGGCCGCGAAGGAACTCCGCGCAGCAATCGTCTAGGTCTTTCCTGGTTCAAGGCCGGCGGCGGCATCCGCCGCCGGGGCGGTCCTCACCGACAGTTGGGGGCCGCCATTGGCGTTAAGAACGGTTGTTCCACGCCGGCCTCCGCTGTCCGGTGCTGCAGCGACGGCGGCCTCAACGCCGTAGGGCAGGTCCACCTCGAGTGTGAACTGGCCGCGCTTAAGTGTCCAGGCAACGCTGATGCGGCCCCGGGGAGTTACGACGGCGGCGCTCGCCGAAGTGATGCCGCCGCCGGGCTGCGGGGCGATGGCGAGGCGCCGGTAGGCGGTCTCCTCCTCGGCCGGATCCGCCGGCAGGCGAATGCCGGCTGGCTTCTCCTTGAAAAGTTACTCAAAGAGCAGTCGATAAAAACCGAGTACGCACTGTTTTTATCCGCGGTCCTCCACCGGGTCTGAGTCACTGGTCCAGGCTGCCCAGTCCCGCGGGTCCACTGAGGGCCTGCCCAGCAGGTAGCCCTGGCCCCTGTCGATTCCCAATTCCACGACGGCGGCGAGTTCCTCGCGGCTCTCGATTCCCTCCGCGGACAGCGTTGCGCCGGTCTGCTCGGCGAGTGCGAAAACGAAGGGGGCTGTGGCAGGCCGGTCTCCTGAAGCAACGGCACTGGCGAGGAAGTCGCGGTCGACTTTGATGATGTCGGGAAGCAGGTGGAGGATTTGCTTGGCCGAGGTGGCGGCCGGACCGGAACCGTCCACAGCCAGGCGTACACCGTGTTGGCGCAGGGGGCTCAGGACCGCGGCGAGGGCCGCCAGTTCCCGGTCCGCAATGTCGCCCATGATTTCGATGACCATCCTGTGCGGGTCGACGGTCCCTCCCAGCATCAGCGCCTGAACGCGGGGGTCGGCGCATGCGGTGGGGCTGAGGTTGACCGATGCGAAAAGGTGGGCTGGAATCTCTCCTGCTGCGGAAAGAGCGAGGTGCAGGGCTGCGATTTCCAGGTCCGGCCCCAGTCCCATGGCGGCTGCTCCCCGGAACCAGACGTCTGCGCTGGTCCCTTCATGGCTGACGAACCGTGCCAGCGCCTCAACGCCGATCACTTCGCCGCCAGGCAGCCGCCTGATGGGCTGGAAAGCCGTCAGCAGCATCCGCTTTCCCGTTGCGGCCGGGGTGGTGGGCCTGGAAGACTCCTCCGATGAATCCTCATGTGAGGAGTCGGGGACGTTCCTGGTGCTGATCAGATGGTGCAGTAGTGCCTGTTCCGGGTCGTCCATGTGAGTCGCCAGCAGGTCGAGCAGTTGCTCCCTCGCCCAGGCCTTCTGCGGGTCGGAGTCTGCCAGCACATCGCTGATGATCTCCAGCACCTGGCGCCGAAGCGTTTCTCCGTCCACGTTGCGGAACAGTTCCGGTGCGTGTTCACCGTCTGGAGACGACTCGTCCATGGCTTTCACACTACTCCTCGGTAGCTGATGCCGCGATCGAGGCGGCACCGGGACTGTGGCCGTCCGTTACCCGAAGCGGCGTGGGCCGCTACCCTGAAGCGGTGCGGACGAGGCGGAAAACAGGCAGCTACGAGGTAGGCCGGGCCAAGCGGGCCGAAATTCTGGACGCTGCCGCGCGGCTCTTTTCAGCGTCCGGCTATCACCGGGTGCCGCTGTCGCAGGTGGCCGCCGACGTCGGACTCAGCGAAAGCGGCCTGCTGCACCACTTCCGCTCTAAGAAGCACCTTCTGCTGGCGGTCGCCGAGCGCCGACTGGAGCAGACCGCCCTGTGGTGGAGTTCCGTCCTTCTTTATTCGGCATCGCCGTGGGGACGTCGTTTGGACAAGCTTGGCGGATTGCCCGGGTTGAAGTATGCGCGGTTTTCACTGGCTGAAAACTTCCGCAGAGCAGCCGGGTTCACAGCCTCCTGACAGTTTCCGAACAGCGGTGCCCTAAGCTGCTGCCGGATCTTTGAGTGAGGGGCTAGGACAGATGCCCTTCCCGTTCAAAGCCGTATCGCACGGCCGATCAAGGAGACACCATGTCACGAACCAAGAGAATCACCCTCGGCATCACCGCTGGCGCCCTGGCGCTCGGCGCCGGCCTGGGGGTTACCGGAATGGCCTCAGCCGCCACCACCCCGAGCCCCAGCGCAACGTCGGGCACTAGCAGCGCATCGACCGACGGCTTCCGGGGCCACAAGGGCGACCGCGGCCAGATCGCGGCAGACCTTGCCGCCAAGCTGGGTGTTGACGAAGCGAAGGTCACCGAGGCAATCCAGGCGTTCCGCGATGCCAACAAGCCGACGGCGTCGCCGGCCGAGGGCACCAAGCCAGACCGCACTGCCCAGGATGCGGCGCTGGCCAAATCCCTGGCGACGGCACTCGGCGTCGACGAATCCAAGGTCACCGCGGCCCTGACGGAAATCCGCACGGCTGAGCAGGCGGAACGAGCTGCCGCGCTGAAGACCAAGCTCGACACGGCCGTCAAGGACGGCACCCTGACCCAGGCCGAAGCCGACGCCGTCACGAAGGCCGTCGAGAAGGGCGTGATCGGAGGCGGCGGCCACTAGCAAGCAGTCCACCAGGCTGCCGACACCGTCAGCCTGAATTCACCCATGACCTGACCTCACCCATGAACTGAGGAATCCCCCGGAAAGTCCCGGGGGATTCCTCGTTCCCACTCAAACGCTCCCGCAGATCCCGTCGCCTGATGTGCGACGCGCCCTCACTTCCCGTCGCCCAAAGTTGAACGCTCCCGCACTGCGGCGCGAAAGTCCCGACTTACAGCACCTTGCGGATGGTCTCCTCGAAGCTCGTGACGTGGTGCAGCGCGAGCTCGCCGGCCTTGTCCGCGTCCCCCTCTGCTACGGCCTTGAGCAGGTCCACGTGCTCGCTGATGTGGCCGCTCACCGACGGGACCTTGTCCAGGACCAGGCACCAGATTCGCGTGGCGAGGTTGTCGTAGCGGATCAGGGTGTCCTCGAGGTGCGGATTGGCCGCGGCGCGGTAGATCAGCCGGTGCACGGTCAGGTCGTAGCGCATGAGCTCCCGCGACTGGGCGGGGGTGGGCGCCAGCTCAGAGATGGCCTTGGCGACGTCCAGCAGTTCCTCGCGCATGGCGGTGTTTGCCCGCTTGGCAGCCCGCCGTGCCGCGAGCGGTTCAAGCAGTTCCCGGATTTCCGAGACGTCGGCCAGTTCCGTGAAGTCAACGGTGGTGGCGAAGGTGCCCCGTCGGGGGTAGGACACCACCAGGTGGTCCACCTCCAGCCGCTTGATGGCCTCACGGACGGGCGTGCGCCCGAAGCCGAGTTCAGCCGCAAGCTGGCCGTCATTGATGGGCTCGCCCGGGCGGATGTCCAACATGATCAGCTTGTCGCGCAGCTGCCGGTACGCAGCCTCGGCCTGGGACAGCGCTTCGTCCTCGGCGGGTGACATGGCGTGAAGAGCATTCACAGCGAGACTCCGTTCATGGGCTCCAAGCGGAAGCGAAGTGCCATTTTGCTTCCAGCTATTGACTCTGTTGTGAGCCCAATCATACCATTGACCTCATACTGATATATCAGTCATAAGCAAAGTGGTATTTCATAAGGAGCATTCGTGGTTGAGCAGTTGAACGACCGACTTTCCGCAGTCGATCCCGAGATCCAGCAAGCAGTCGCCCGCGAGCTGGACCGCCAGCAGTCCACGCTGGAAATGATCGCCTCGGAGAACTTCGCTCCTGCGGCCGTCATGGAGGCGCAGGGTTCGGTCCTCACCAACAAGTACGCCGAGGGCTACCCCGGCAAGCGCTACTACGGCGGCTGCGAACACGTTGATGTGGTCGAGCAGCTCGCCATCGACCGCGTGAAGGCACTCTTCGGTGCCGAGTTCGCCAACGTCCAGCCGCACTCCGGCGCCCAGGCTAACGCGGCGGCAATGTTCGCACTGCTGAACCCGGGCGACACCATCATGGGCCTGGACCTGGCCCACGGCGGCCACCTCACCCACGGCATGCGCATCAACTTCTCCGGCAAGCTCTACAACGTGGTCCCGTACCACGTCCGCGAATCCGACTTCCGCGTGGACATGGCCGAGGTTGAGGCCCTGGCGCTGGAGCACAAGCCCAAGCTCATCGTGGCCGGCTGGTCCGCCTACTCCCGCCAGCTCGACTTCGCCGAGTTCCGCCGGATCGCCGACCTCGTCGGTGCCTACCTGATGGTGGACATGGCGCACTTCGCCGGCCTCGTCGCCGCGGGCCTCCACCCCAACCCGGTGCCCTACGCCGACGTCGTCACCACCACCACGCACAAGACCCTGGGCGGCCCCCGCGGCGGCGTCATCCTCGCCAAGGAGCAATACGCCAAGAAAATCAACAGCGCCGTCTTCCCTGGCCAGCAGGGCGGCCCGCTGGAGCATGTCATTGCTGCCAAGGCCGTGGCCTTCAAGCTGGCAGCAACCGAGGGCTTCAAGGAACGCCAGGAGCGCGTCCTGGAGGGCGCCAAGCTGCTGGCCGAGCGCTTCCTGCAGCCCGACCTCGAAGCCGCGGGCATCACCGTGGTCAACGGCGGCACGGACGTCCACCTGGTCCTCGTTGACCTGCGGAACTCGGAACTCGACGGCCAGCAGGCCGAGGACACGCTGCACCGGATCGGCATCACCGTCAACCGCAATGCCGTCCCCTTCGACCCCCGCCCGCCGATGGTTTCCTCCGGCCTCCGGATCGGTACCCCCGCCCTGGCCACCCGCGGCTTCGGTGCCGCCGCGTTCACCGAGGTAGCGGACATCATCGCCACGGCCCTGATCGCCTCTGCCAGTACTGGTACAGACGGTACCGGAACGCTCGACGACGACACCGCCGTCGAACTCCGCGCCCGCGTCACTGCACTCGCCGAGCAGTTCCCCCTGTACCCCCAGCTCAGCGGCGCAACCGAGATTGCCGCGTTTGAAACCGACATGATTGGAGCAGCCCAGTGAGCACCCACCAGCTCCCGGAGCATCCGGATTTCCTGTGGCACAACCCGGAGCCCAAGTCCTCCTATGACGCCGTGATCGTCGGCGGCGGCGGGCACGGCCTGGCCACCGCGTACTTCCTGGCCAAGAACCACGGCATGACCAACATCGCCGTCCTGGAAAAGGGCTGGCTGGCCGGCGGCAACATGGCCCGCAACACCACCATCATCCGTTCCAACTACCTCTGGGACGAGAGCGCCGCCATCTACGAGCACGCCCTGAAGCTGTGGGAGATCCTGCCCGAGGAGCTGGAGTACGACTTCCTCTTCAGCCAGCGCGGCGTGATGAACCTGGCCCACACCCTGGGCGACGTGCGCGAGAGCATCCGCCGCGTGGGCGCCAACAAGCTCAACGGCGTGGACGCGGAATGGCTGGACCCGCAACAGGTCAAGGAACTCTGCCCGATCCTGAACATCCGCGACGACATCCGCTACCCGGTCATGGGCGCCACCTACCAGCCTCGCGCCGGCATCGCCAAGCACGACCACGTCGCCTGGGCCTTCGCCCGCAAGTGTGACGAGATGGGCGTGGACATCATCCAGAACTGCGAAGTCACCGGCTTCGTCAAGGACGGCAACCGCGTGGTGGGCGTCAAGACCAACCGCGGCACCATCAACACCGAGAAGGTGGGTCTCTGCGCCGCCGGCCACAGCTCGGTCCTGGCGGAAATGGCCGGCTTCCGGCTCCCCATCCAGTCCCACCCGCTGCAGGCCTTGGTCTCCGAGCTGCACGAGCCCGTGCACCCCACCGTAGTCATGTCCAACCACGTTCACGTGTACGTCTCCCAGGCACACAAGGGCGAGCTGGTCATGGGTGCCGGCGTGGACTCCTACAACGGCTACGGCCAGCGCGGTTCCTTCCACGTGATCGAGCACCAGATGGCGGCCGCCGTCGAACTGTTCCCGATCTTTGCCCGGGCACACGTTCTCCGGACCTGGGGCGGCATCGTGGACACAACCCTGGATGCCTCACCGATCGTGGGCACCACCCCAGTGGACAACATGTTCGTCAACTGCGGCTGGGGAACCGGCGGCTTCAAGGGCACGCCGGCTGCCGGCCTGACCTTCGCGCACACCATCGCCACCGGAGCACCGCACAAGCTCAACAGGCCGTTTGCCCTGGAACGCTTCGAAACCGGTGCCCTGATTGACGAACACGGCGCTGCCGCCGTCGCCCACTAGCCACGGTCCATAAGAAAGAAGAAGACGCACATGCTGCTTATCTCCTGCCCCAACTGCGGCCCGCGGGACGAAACTGAGTTCCACTACGGCGGCCAGGCCCACGTGCCCTACCCCGAGAACCCCAACGACCTCACCGACCGGGAATGGGCCGAGTACCTGTTCTACCGCGAGAACACCAAGGGCACCTTCGCCGAGCGGTGGGTGCACAGCACCGGCTGCCGGCAGTGGTTCAACATGCTCCGCGACACGGTCACGTACGACATCCAGGCCGTCTACCAGATGGGGGTGCCGCGGCCCGCCGCGCCCGTTCCACCCGCAGCTGACACCGGCACCGCAAGTACCGGCGCCGCCAGCACCACCCCCCTCAGCCCCAGCACCGCCCCGGAAGGAGCGACCAAGTGACTTCCCAGAACGCGCGCCTCAGCACCGGCGGCCGCATCGACCGCAGCATCTCCTGGCGCTTCACCGTGGACGGCGAGGAATTCACCGGACACCCAGGCGACACCCTGGCCTCCGCGCTGCTGGCCAACGGCCGCATCGCCGCCGGCAACTCGCTGTACGAGGACCGCGCCCGCGGCATCCTGGCCGCCGGCGTGGAAGAGCCCAACGCCCTGGTCCGGATCGAAGCCCGGTTCCCCGGTGACGTTGCCGAGTCCATGCTCCCCGCCACCACCGTTTCGCTGGTGGACGGCCTGAAGGCCGGCTTCCTGAACGGCCTGGGCAAGCTCGACCCGGCGGATGACCGCGCCGAGTACGACAAGAAGTACGTCCACACCGACATCCTGGTGATCGGTGGTGGACCCGCAGGCCTGGCCGCCGCACGCGAGGCTGTCCGCAGTGGCGCCCGCGTCATCCTGATGGACGACCAGCCCGAACTCGGCGGGTCCCTGCTGTCCGGATCCACGGCGTCCGAACTGGCGGAAACCATCGAGGGCAAGCCCGCACTGGAATGGGTTGCCGACGTCGAAGCCGAGCTCGTCTCCGGCGCCGAAAGCACCGTGCTGAACCGCACCAGCGCGTTCGGCGCCTACGACGCCAACTACGTCATCGCCGTGCAGAACCGCACCGACCACCTCTCCAGCCCGGCCGCCGCCGGCGTTTCCCGCCAGCGTATTTGGCACATCCGTGCCAACCAGGTTGTCCTGGCCCCCGGCGCCCACGAGCGTCCGCTGGTGTTCGAGAACAACGACCGCCCGGGCATCATGCTCGCCTCGGCTGTCCGCAGCTACCTGAACCGCTACGCCGTGGCTGCCGGCCAGCGGGTGGTCATCAGCACCACCAACGACAGCGCCTACGCCCTGGCCGCGGACCTGCGCGCCGCCGGCATCAAGGTCGCGGCCGTCGTCGACGCCCGTCCCGCCCTCACGCCGGTGGCTGCCGCCGCCGTCGAAGCCGGCACCCGGGTGCTCATCGGCAGCGCGGTGGCCAACACCTCTTCCTCCGGAGAGGGCACAGCCGATGGCCGGCTGAACAGCGTCACCGTCCGCAGCATCAACGACGACGGCGAGCTCACCTCCGGTATCGAAGAGATCGCCGCCGACCTGCTGGCAGTGTCCGGCGGCTGGAGCCCGCTGGTGCACCTGCACTCGCAGCGACAGGGCAAGCTGCGCTGGGACGAGGACCTCGCGGCCTTCGTGCCGGCCACCGTGGTTCCGAACCAGCAGACCATCGGCTCCGGCCGCGGCAGCTTTGAACTCGCGGACTGCCTGGCCGAGGGCATCTCGGCCGGAGCAACGGCTGCGATCGCCGCCGGCTTCGAGTCCGCCGTCGAGCCCTCCGCCCTGGCGGAGCCGAAGGCGTCCGCCCCGACCCGCCAGCTGTGGCTGGTCCCCGGCCAGACCGGAACCCCCGACGACTGGCACCACCACTTCGTCGACTTCCAGCGTGACCAGTCCGTGGCCGACGTCCTGCGCTCCACCGGCGCCGGCATGCGGTCCGTCGAGCACATCAAGCGCTACACCTCCATCAGCACCGCCAACGACCAGGGCAAGACGTCCGGCGTGAACGCCATCGGCGTTATCGCTGCGGCTCTCCGCCAGGCCGGCGAGGCGTCCCGGGGCATCGGCGACATCGGCACCACCACCTACCGGGCACCGTTCACCCCGGTGGCCTTCGCGGCACTGGCCGGACGCCAGCGCGGCGAGCTGTTCGATCCCGCCCGCGTCACCTCGATCCACCCGTGGCACGTTGCCCAGGGCGCCCTGTTCGAGGACGTCGGGCAGTGGAAGCGGCCGTGGTACTACCCGCAGAACGGCGAGGACATGGACGAGGCTGTGCTCCGCGAGTGCGCCGCCGTCCGCGACTCCGTGGGCTTCATGGATGCCACCACCCTCGGCAAGATCGAAATCCGTGGCAAGGATGCCGGTGAGTTCCTGAACCGGATCTACACCAACGCGTTCAAGAAGCTGGCCCCGGGTTCCGCCCGCTACGGCGTCATGTGCCTCCCGGACGGCATGATCTTCGACGACGGCGTGACCCTGCGCCTGGACGAGGAAACGTACTTCATGACCACCACCACCGGCGGTGCCGCCAAGGTACTGGACTGGCTGGAGGAATGGCTGCAGACCGAATGGCCGGAACTCGACGTGCACTGCACCTCGGTGACCGAACAGTGGAGCACGATCGCCGTCGTCGGACCCAAGTCCCGCGACGTCATCGCCAAGGTTGCCCCGGAACTGGCCGCCAACGGCGGCCTCGACGCCGAGGCGTTCCCGTTCATGACCTTCCGCGAAACCACCCTCGCGTCCGGCGTGCAGGCCCGCATCTGCCGGATCTCGTTCTCCGGTGAACTGGCCTACGAAATCAACGTGCCGTCCTGGTACGGGCTGAACACCTGGGAATCCGTGGCCGCGGCCGGTGCCGAGTTCAACATCACCCCTTACGGCACCGAGACCATGCACGTGCTGCGTGCCGAGAAGGGCTACCCGATCGTCGGGCAGGACACCGACGGCACCGTCACCCCGCAGGATGCCGGCATGGAATGGATCGTCTCCAAGGCCAAGGACTTCATCGGCAAGCGCTCCTACTCCCGGGTGGACGCGCAGCGCGATGACCGCAAGCACCTGGTCAGCGTCCTGCCGGTGGACGGCTCGCTGAAGCTTCCGGAAGGAACCCAGCTGGTGGAGAAGGGCATCCCGGCGAGCCCCGCCTACGGCCCCGTCCCGATGCAGGGCTTCGTGACCTCCAGCTACCACAGTGCCGCACTGGGCCGCTCGTTCGGCTTGGCCCTGATCAAGAACGGCCGCAACCGGATCGGCGAGACCCTGGTGGCCGCCGCCGGCAACCAGCTCGTCGACGTAGTCGTGGCAGAAACCGTACTGTTTGACCCCGAAGGGACCCGCAAAGATGGCTAACACCGCAGCCTTCACAGGCATCAATGGACTCCGGGAAATCCGCCGCAGCCCAGCCTCACACCTGGCCGAAGCATTCGACTCCGGGTCCGTGCAGGGAACAGTCACCCTCAAAGAGGGCCCGTTCCAGACCATGGCCGGCGTCCGGGTGGACCGCAGCTCCGAGGCCGGCGCCCGGATTGCCTCCGTCACCGGCGGCCTGCCGGAGCGCTGCGGCGAGGTCCGCGGCACGGAACGGGTCAGCGTCCTGTGGCTCGGTCCGCAGGAGTTCCTGGTGGTGGCCCCGGAAGACGCCCACGACTCCCTGGGCGGAGACCTGATCGGCTCCCTCAAGTCCGCCCTGGGCGACGGCGCCGGACAGGTGGTGGACCTGTCCGCCAACCGCACCACGTTCGAGCTCTCCGGCCCGCGGGCCCGGGCGGTGCTGGAGAAGGGCTGCGCCCTGGACCTGCACCCGCGCACCCTCAAGCCGGGCACCGCCCTGAACACCGAGGTGGGCAACATCCCGGTGGTCCTGTTCAAGACCGGGGAGGAAAGCTTCCGGCTGTTTCCCCGCGCCTCGTTCGCGGACTACCTGGGCCGCTGGCTCCTGGACGCCATGAGGGAGTTCGCTTCCCCCGAGGTACCCTGATGGCGCTCAGCGCCCTGGACTTGTTTTCCGTTGGCATCGGGCCGTCGTCGTCACACACGGTCGGCCCGATGCGGGCGGCAAAGCAGTTCGCCGACGGGCTCAAGGGCGGCGGGCTGCTCAGTGCCACAACCCGGGTCCAGGCAGAGCTCTTCGGGTCCCTTGGTGCCACTGGCCGGGGCCACGGCTCCGACAAGGCAGTGGTGCTGGGCCTGCAGGGCTTGGAACCGGAAACCGTTGACACGTCCACCGCTGATGACCAGGTGGCAGCCGCCGCCCTGGACGCCGAACTGCGGATTGGCGGGGACCACCGGGTGGACTTCAACTGGGACGAGGACGTGGTGCTGCACCGGCGCAAGTCGCTGCCGGCCCACCCCAACGGCATGACCTTCCGCGCCCTCGATCACGCCGGTACGGTGCTGAGCGAGCGGAGCTTCTACTCCATCGGCGGCGGCTTCGTGGTTGACGGCGATGCCGACGCCGGCGCCAAGGTGGTGGCGGATGAAACCCCGCTGCCGTACCCATTCACCACTGCCAACGAACTCCTGGAGATCTGCAAGCGCGAAGGCATGTCGATCTCGGACGTCATGCTCGCCAACGAGCTGGTGTGGCGCAGCGAGACGGAGCTCCGCGAGGAACTGCTGAAGCTGTGGGCCGTCATGCGCGAATGCGTGGAGAACGGCTGCGCCGCGGAAGGCATCCTGCCCGGCGGGCTGAACGTAAGGCGGCGGGCGCCGTCGCTCTTCCAGACGCTGTCCAAAGACTCCGGCAGCACCGACCCGCTCCGCGCCATGGAGTGGGTGAACCTCTTCGCGCTGGCCGTCAACGAGGAGAACGCGGCCGGCGGCCGCATCGTCACCGCCCCCACCAACGGGGCGGCCGGCATCGTACCGGCGGTCCTGCACTACTACGTGAAGTTTGTTCCCGGAGCCGACGACGACGGTGTCGTCCGCTTCCTGCTGGCCGCAGCCGCCGTCGGGATTCTGTTCAAGATCAACGCCTCCATCTCCGGTGCGGAGGTGGGCTGCCAGGGCGAGGTCGGCTCGGCCTGCTCCATGGCCGCGGCCGGGCTCTGCGAGGTGCTGGGCGGCACCCCCGAACAGGTGGAGAACGCCGCCGAGGTGGGGATCGAACACAACCTGGGGCTGACCTGCGACCCCGTGGGCGGCCTGGTGCAGATCCCGTGCATCGAGCGGAACGCGATCGCCAGTGTCAAGGCCATCAACGCCGCGCGGCTGGCCCTGCACGGGGACGGCAGCCACAAGGTGTCGCTGGACAAGGCCATCAAGACCATGCGCGAGACAGGCGCAGACATGAAAACCAAGTACAAGGAAACCTCTCGAGGAGGCCTCGCTGTGAATGTAATTGAGTGCTGAACCATGACTGCTATTCAGACTGAGGACCGAGCCTCCGGGCAGGCAAGCAGCGGCGTCGAGCACGTCCTGACCCTGGACTGCCCCGAAGGCCCTGGCATCGTGCACGCCGTCTCCGGCTTCCTGCTGGAATACGGCTGCGACATCATCGACAACAAGCAGTTCGGCGACCGGTCCGAAGGCCACTTCTTCATGCGGGTGCACTTCGCGTCCGACGGCAACGAATCCACGCTGGAGCAGCTGCGTGCCGGGTTCACCCCGGTGGCCGAGAAGTACAACATGAAGTGGCGGCTGGAACGGAACGGGTCACGCCGCAAGGTCCTGATCATGGTCTCGAAGTTCGGCCACTGCCTCAACGACCTGCTCTTCAGGGCCCGGGTGGGGGAACTCCCCATCGAAGTTGTGGGCGTGGTTTCAAACCACACCGACCATCAGACACTCGTGGACTGGCACGGCATCCCGTTCTTCCACGTCCCCGTCACCGCGGCCACCAAGCCGCAGGCGGAGGCCCGGCTGCTGGAAATCGTGGACGAGCTCGACGTCGAGCTGGTGGTGCTGGCCCGCTACATGCAGGTCCTCAGCGACGACCTGGCGCGGAAGCTGGACGGCAAGGCGATCAACATCCACCACTCGTTCCTGCCGTCGTTCAAGGGTGCCAAGCCGTACCACCAGGCTTACGCCCGCGGAGTGAAGACGGTTGGCGCCACGGCGCACTACGTGAACGCGGAACTCGACGAGGGGCCGATCATCGCGCAGCAGGTGGTGGAGGTGGACCACACCTTCGGCCCCGAGGACCTGGTCGCCGCCGGTCGGGACACCGAGTGCAAGGCGCTCAGCAACGCCGTCCGCTGGCACTGCGAAGGCCGGATCATCCTGAACGGCAACCGGACTGTGGTCCTGAAGTAGGGGATCCTTCCTCAGGTCCTGCCGCTTAAGCCGAAACGCTCCTGCAGTTCTTGCAGGAGCGTTTCGCCTTAAGCGACCAAAGGTGGGGAGGCGTTTGGGGTGAGGCGACCAAAGGTGAGGAAGCGTTTGAATCTAGACGACCAAAGGTGAGGAAGCGTCCGGGTTAGACGCCGAGCTGCTCGCGGAGCGCCTGGACGTGGCCCTGCGCCTTGACCTGGTACTGGGCCAGCGTAACCTTGCCCTCGGGATCCAAAACGACGGTGGAACGGACGATGCCCTCGTGCACCTCGCCGTCGATGAGCTTCTCGCCCCAGGCGCCGTAGGCCAAGGCCACGGCGTGGTCCTCGTCAGCAAGCAACGGGAAGGTGAGCCCGAAGTCGCCGGTGAAGTTGGCCAGCTTCTCCGGCGCATCGGGGGAGATGCCCAGCACCGCGTAGCCCGAGCCCTGGAACGAGGCCAGGTTGTCGCGGAAGTCGCAGGCCTCGGTGGTGCAGCCGGGGGTGGCGGCCTCGGGGTAGAAGTACACGATGACGTTCTTGCCGCGGTAGTCGGTCAGCGCGGTCTGCTTGCCTTCTGCGTCCCGCAGGGTGAAGTCCGGCGCCTGGGTTCCGGGCTGGAGCTTGGTGGTCAGTTTGGGGCTCATGGCATTCCTTCTGATGGATCTGGGTCGAGCGAAAAATCTGGTCAAGCACAATGACCGATCGGACTGAAATGGATAACAGCAGCCCTAGATACTGTATTCCGCCGGACCGCGCACGGTTGCTGCGGGCCCGCTGATGAAGCGGTAGCCGCCGCCGCGGACCGTGGCGATCGCGTGCCGGCCGTCGCGCAGCTTACGCCGCACCCGCCCCACGTAGACGTCGATGGAACGGGTCGCGGCGCCGGGGCTGTCGAACGACTCCAGGAACAGCCGCAGCTCCTCCCGGTCAACGGTCCGTGAGCAGTGCTCCACGAGGTAGCGCAGCAGTTTAAATTCGACGCCGGTCAAAGGCACCCGCTCACCGTCCAGCAGCACTTCTGATTGGGCCAGGTCCACGGCCACCCGGCTGACGTGACCGGCCGACGGCGGGAGGTGGGGTGCGCCGCCGTCGTCCGTTTCCGGGAACTCCAGTTCCGCTGGTTCCTGTTGCGCCGGTACCTGTTGCGAGGGGTCCGGGTACGGGGAATCCTCCAGGGAGGACGACGGCGGCACGGGAGTTCCGCCGTCGGGCGCACCGTTGGGTTCCCCCTCCCCTGGGGGCGTGCCCGGGTGCGTCCCGGCGGCGGAAGTTGCAGCTCCGGCGGCGGGCCAGTGGACTTCCGCCTCCGGAGCAAATTGAAGGGCCCGCGCCAGCACCAGCTCGGCAGCCCGGGCCAGGACCTCCGGATCGATGTCCTGGCCTTCGGGGGGAGCTACCCAGACAGCCAGGCCGTGGGCCTTTGCAGTCCCTGGGGCCATGGCAGTTCTGGGGGCGTTGGCAGCACCGTGGGCCTTGGCGCCCCAGGGGGCAGAAGTGCCGCGCGGTGAATGGGCATGCACAGCCACCGCGCGGTCCTCAGATGCCGCCGCGGCGGATCAGCTTGCCGCCGGGGGTCTGGCCGTCCACCACGCTGCCGCGCAGGTACGTGCGGCGGACCACGCCGGAGAGTGCCTTGCCGTCGTACGGGGTGATGGGGTTCTTGTGCTTGAGCTTGGACACGTCCACCACGAAGGCCTCGTCCTGGGCGAAGACGGAGAAGTCGGCGTCGTAGCCCAGGGCAAGCTGGCCCTTGTTGGAGAGGCGGGCCAGTGCGGCCGGCTTCTCGGCCATCCACGACACCACCTGCTCCAGCGGGATGCCGCGGTGGCGGGCCTCGGTCCAGATGAGGGACAGGCCCAGCTGCAGCGAGGAGACTCCGCCCCAGGCAACGGCGAAGTCGCCGTTTTCGAGGTCCTTCAGGTCCAGCGTCGAGGGCGAGTGGTCGGAGACGATGCAGTCGATGGTGCCGTCCTGCAGGCCCTGCCAGAGGAGCTCGCGGTTGGAGGCCTCGCGGATGGGCGGGCAGCACTTGTAGGCGGTGGCGCCGTCGGGGATTTCCTCGGCCATGAGCGTGAGGTAGTGCGGGCAGGTTTCCACGGTGAGGTGGACGCCGTCGCGCTTTGCCGAAGCGATCATGGGCAGCGCGTCAGAGGAGGACAGGTGCAGGATGTGGGCGCGGGCGCCGGTCCAGCGGGCGCGCTCGATCACCTCGGCAATGGCCTTGTTCTCGGCGCCGCGGGGGCGGGAGGCCAGGAAAGTGGAGTAGTGGGCGCCGCCGGGGTGGGGTGCGTGGTCGATGGCGTGCGAGTCCTCGGCGTGGACGATCATGAGCGAGTCGAAGGACTTCAGCTCGCGCATGTCCTCCTCCATCTCGTCCGCCTCCAGGTGCGGGAACTCGTCCACGCCGGAGTGCAGCAGGAAGCACTTGAAGCCGAAGACGCCCTCGTCGTGCAGCGGGCGGAGGTCGGCCTTGTTGCCGGGGATGGCGCCGCCCCAGAATCCGACGTCCACGAAGGCCTGGTCCTCGGCCACCTCGCGCTTGAGCTTGAGGCCTTCCACGTTGGTGGTGGGAGGGATGGAGTTCAGCGGCATGTCGATGATGGTGGTCACGCCGCCGGCGGCTGCGGCCCGGGTGGCGGAGGCGAACCCCTCCCACTCGGTGCGGCCGGGCTCGTTGACGTGGACGTGGGTGTCCACCAGGCCGGGGATCAGGGTTTCATCGTCGGCGAGCTCGATTACCTCGGCGCCGGCGAGGCCGTTGCCGAGCGGCTCGAGGGCGACGATCTTTCCACCGCGCACGCCCACTTCACGGGCGGCGATCCCGGCGGTGGTGAGGATGCGCCGGCCCCGGATGACCAGGTCAAAGCGTTCTTCAGACATTCAGGGGCTCCTTCGTGTAAGCACTGTCGGTCAGGTGCACGCCGATGTGCTGACCCAATTCTTCAAGCAGTCGGCCTGCTTCAGCTATACATATCTCTACATTGCTTTCCAGCGCCGTCAGGGGGTAGACCTGCCGGAAACCTGAGCGGCTGATCTGCCCGTCGTCCAGGGTGGTGCGGCCGCACACGGCGAGCACCGGCACGCCGGCCCCGGCAGCCGCCCGGGCAACGCCCATGGGCGTCTTGCCCAGCAGGCTCTGTTCGTCCAGGCTGCCTTCGCCGGTGATCACCAGGTCCGCGCCGGCCAGCCGCTCGGCCAGCCGGGTGAATTCAAGCACGACGTCAATGCCCGGCCGGCGTGATGCCGCCAGTGCCGCGATGGCGGCGTAGCCGACGCCGCCTGCCGCTCCGGCGCCCGGCGCGTTGGCGGCCTTGACCGCGCGCGGCCCGATCTCCGCGGCGAGGACCTGGACGAAGTTGGCGAGGGCGGCGTCCAGTTCGCCGACGTCGGCGGCGGTGGCGCCCTTCTGCGGTCCGAAGATGGCCGCCGCGCCTTCCGGCCCGAGCAGCGGGTTGTCCACGTCGCTCGCCAGGACGAAGCGGGACTCCTCCAGCCGGGTGTCGAAGCCGGAGAAGTCGATGGCCGCCAGCTCCGCCAGGGCCGCGCCGCCCAGGGGGAGTTCGTTGCCGGCGGCGTCGAGCAGCCGGGCGCCGAGTCCCTGCAGCACGCCCGCGCCGCCGTCGGTGTTTGCGCTGCCGCCGACACCCAGGATGATCTGCCGGCAGCCGGCGTCGAGCGCCGCGCGGATCAGTTCCCCGGTGCCCAGGCTGCTGGCGGTCCGGGCAGAAGCGGAACCCGGCCGCCCGCCGTCGTACCCGGGAAGGGCAGCGAGGCCGGAAGCCGCGGCCATTTCGATCACGGCCTCCCGGCCGCGGACCGCGAACTCCGCCGTCAGCGGCTGCCCGGTGGGGCCGCTGACCACGGCGCGGCGGCGGGTGAAGCCGGAGCCGACGGCGGCGTCGAGGGTGCCCTCGCCGCCGTCGGCCACGGGAATCCGCAGTACCTCAAGGGTGCCCTGTCCCTCTAGGCTGCACGGCCCGGCCGCTGTGGCGGAGCCCTTCCGGAGCCCTTCTTCAAGGTGCCGGGCGACGTCCGGGGCGGAGAGTGAGCCCTTGAACTTGTCCGGCGCGATCACGATGCGCATTGCTTGCCTATCTTCGGTACTTTTGGGTGCGGCTGTTTTGTCCCGCTGGGTGCCAGTCCTGCTGGGTGTCAGTCCTGCAGGTTGTTAGTCCTGCAGGGCCAGGATGGCGGTGGGCGCGTCGGCGGCGGTGGCGGCCAGTTCCTCGAACTCGTTCACGGCGTTGATCTCGAGGCCCATGGAGATGTTGGTGACCTTTTCCAGGATCACTTCAACCACCACGGGAACCTGGAACTCGCCCATCAGTGCCTTGGCCTTGTCGAACGCGGCCGGCATGTCCGCCGGGTTCTCCACGCGGATGGCCTTGCAGCCCAGGCCCTCAACCACCTTGATGTGGTCCACGCCGTAGCCCAGGGTCTCGGGGGAGTTGATGTTGTCGAAGCCCAGGGACACGTGGTAGTCCATGTTGAACCCCCGCTGGGACTGGCGGATCAGGCCCAGGTAGGAGTTGTTCACCACCACGTGGATGTACGGCAGGTTGAACTGTGCGCCCACGGCGAGTTCCTCGATCATGAACTGGAAATCGTAGTCGCCGGACAGCGCCACCACGTTCTCGCCCGGCTTGCCGCGAACGACGCCGAGGGCGGCCGGGGCGGTCCAGCCCAGCGGTCCTGCCTGGCCGGCGTTGATCCACTTGCGGGGGCCGAACACGTGCAGCATCTGGGCGCCGGCGATCTGGGACAGGCCGATGGTGGACACGTAGGTGGTGTCCTTGCCGAAGGCCTTGTTCATCTCCTCGTACACGCGCTGCGGCTTGATCGGCACGTTGTCGAAGTGCGTCTTGCGGTGCAGGGTGGCCTTGCGCTCGGCGCACTCGGCAACCCATGACGTGTAGTCGGGCAGAGTCCCGGCGGTCTGGCGTTCGCGGGCGATTTCCAGCAGGCCGTCCAGGGCGGCGCCGGCGTCGGAGGCGATGCCGAAGTCCGGGGAGAACACGCGGCCGATCTGGGTGGGCTCGATGTCGATGTGCACGAACTTGCGGCCCGCCGTGTAGGTGTCCAGGCCGCCGGTGTGGCGGTTGGCCCAGCGGTTGCCGATGCCGATCACGAAGTCGCTGCGCAGGAAGTTCTCGTTGCCGTAGCGGTGGCTGGTCTGCAGGCCCACCATGCCGGCCATCAGCTCGTGGTCGTCCGGGATGGCGCCCCAGCCCATCAGGGTGGGGATGACGGGAACGTTCAGCAGCTCGGCCAGTTCCACCAGCTGTGCCGAGGCGCCGGCGTTGATGATGCCGCCGCCGGCCACGATCAGCGGGCGCTCGCCGGCCGTCAGCATGTCCAGGGCTTTTTCCAGCTGCTTGCGGGAGGCCTTGGGCTTTTCGACGGGCAGGGGCTCGTAGGTGTCGATGTCGAATTCGATCTCGGCCATCTGCACGTCGATCGGCAGGTCCAGCAGGACCGGGCCGGGGCGGCCGGAGCGCATCAGCTGGAAGGCCTTCTGGAAGGCGCCGGGGACCTGGCCGGGCTCCAGGATGGTCATGGCCATCTTGGTGACGGGCTTGGCGATGGACTCGATGTCCACGGCCTGGAAGTCTTCCTTGTGCAGCTTGGCAACCGGAGCCTGGCCGGTGATGCAGAGCATGGGGATGGAATCGGCCCACGCGGCGTACAGGCCGGTGATCATGTCGGTGCCGGCGGGGCCGGAGGTGCCGATGCAGATGCCGATGTTGCCGTCTGCTGCGCGGGAGTAGCCGTCGGCCATGTGGCTGGCGCCTTCAACGTGGCGGGCCAGGGTGTGGCGGATGCCGCCGTGGGCCCGCATGGCGGAGTAGAACGGGTTGATCGCCGCACCCGGCAGGCCGAACGCCTCGGTGGCGCCCTCCTTTTCCAGGATGGCGATGGCAGCGTCTACGGTGCGCATCTTGGTCATGGTGTGCTCCTTGAAAGCTTTGGGGTGCCCTTGCGGGCTGAATTGGGCTGATTTTGGGTGTACTCGGGGAGCCGCCGTCGTTGAAGTACGACGGCGGATCTCCGGTTTCGCTTGTTGTCCGGCTACTGCCGGAGGTGCTTCACTTCCGGCCTGGTTTACTTTCGACCAGAGAGCTGGAGGACCTGCTTGAAGAGTCCCGAGTGGTCCAGGCCGCCGTCGCCCTGGTTGACGGTGGCGGCGACGAGCTGGGCGACGACGGCGCCGAGCGGGATGGAGACGTTGGCTTCGCGGGCTGCGGAGGTGACGATGCCGAGGTCCTTGTGGTGCAGGGCCAGGCGGAAGCCGGGGTCGAAGTTGCGGTCCAGCATCTTCTGGCCCTTCTGGTCCAGGACCTTGGAACCGGCGAGGCCGCCGCCAAGGACCTTGAGGGCTGCGTCGGTGTCCACGCCGTAGGCCTCGAGGAAGGCGATGGCCTCGCCGAGGACCTCGATGTTGACGGCGACGATCAGCTGGTTGGCAGCCTTGACGGTCTGGCCGGAGCCGGAGGGGCCGACGTGGACGATGGTCTTGCCGACGGCGTTCAGGACGTCCTGGGCTGCCTCGAAGTCTGCCTTGTCGCCGCCGACCATGATGGACAGGACGGCGTCGATGGCGCCCTGTTCGCCGCCGGAGACCGGGGCGTCGAGGGGGCGGATGCCGGCTGCGGTTGCTTCTTCCGAGAGTCGCTTGGCGACGTCGGGGCGGATGCTGGACGCGTCGATCCAGAGGGTGCCCTGCTTGGCGTTGGCGAAGACGCCCTCGGGCCCGCTGACGACGCCCTCAACATCGGGGGAGTCCGGCACCATGGTGATGACGACGTCGGCGTCCTTGACGGCGTCCGCGATGCTGGAGGCGCCCTTGCCGCCTTCGGAGACGAGCTTGTCGATCTTGTCCTGGCTGCGGTTGAAGCCGGTGACGGTGTGGCCGGCCTTGACGAGGTTGATGGCCATGGGAAGGCCCATGATTCCGAGTCCGATGACTGCAACGTTGCTCATGATGGTTCTCTTTCTGAAGTCTGTGGTGGTGCGGGTGCTGGGCCCACGCCCGCCGGGTTCCCTGACCGAGCTTGCGAGGTTAGGGTGCGGGTGGGGACTAGTTGGAAGCGTGTTCGCGGATGGCCCAGTTGAAGGCGGTTTCCTGCGGTTCCTTGTATTCGAGCCCGATGTAGCCCTCGTAGCCGAGTTCGCGGCTGCGGGCGATCCACTCGCCGAGGGGAAGCTCACCGGTTCCGGGAGCCCCGCGGCCGGGGTTGTCGGCAATCTGGATGTGGCCGAAGTCCTTGGCGTGCTTTTCGATGACCGCGGCGACATCGTCTTCGTTGACAGCCAGGTGGTAGAAGTCGGCGAGTAGCTTGATGTTCTGCGCGCCGGATTCCGCCTTGACCCGGGCGATCACGTCGAGCGCATCCTGGGCCTTGAGGAGCGGGTACCGGGGGGCTCCGCTGACGGGTTCTAGGAGGACGGTTCCGCCGATCCGGGCCACGCCCTCGGCAGCCGCGGCCAGGTTCTTGGCCGCGAGTTCGTCCTGCTCCTCCGGGCTGAATTCCTCTTGGCGGTTGCCGTAGAGGGCGTTGAAGGCCTTGCAGCCGAGGCGCTCGCCGATGCCGGCGACGACGTCGATGTTGTCCTTGAACTCACCTTCACGGCCCACCCAGGAGACCAGGCCGCGGTCACCGCCGGGCATGTTGCCGGCGTTGAAGTTCAGGCCGGAGAGCTGGACGCCGGCGTCGGTGATGGCGCGCTCGAAAGCCGTGGTCTCGGCGTCGGAAGGGACTGAGCTCTCAAACGGCCACCAGAACTCGACGGCGTCAAAACCCGCCGACTTCGCGGCTGCGGGGCGCTCGAGCAGGGGCAGTTCCGTCAGCAGGATGGAGCAGTTCACTGTGTACGTCATCGTAGGTCCTTCCGGGGAGGGGCTTTGATCTATCTTCCCTGCTTCTCAGCTTCCATGCCGTTTCCGCTTTGTGGAATTTAGATTCTGCGTTATGAAAAGTGTAGGGAAGGGGCGGGGAGGTAGTCAAGGGGGTCCGTTAGGGTGCGGGGGCGCTGGCGCAGTTCTGAGGCTGCGTGGACACGCAGGAAGTACCGGCACCAAGGGGTGCCGGCACTTCCTGATTGGCTAGCTGCGTGACTTAACGGTGGTCGCAGTGCTGGCTGGGTGCGCGGAGCGACTGGAAACTATCGTCGTGTACTTTCACCCATGCCCGCCCGCCGCCAACCCGGCCCACACGGCCTTAACAAACGCGTCCGTTTCAGCTGACCTGCGGCTCTTCAGCCATAGTGCCGACGTCCGCCAGGCCAGCGGGTCACCTACAATCGGCCGCCAAACCACCCCGGAAGTCAGCGGCGTCCACGGCTCCTCGTTGAAGTGCACGCCACGACCGGCCAGGATCAGCCCATGCGTGAAGTGCTGGTTCCGGGCATGCACAATCGCGGCCGGCAGGTATCCGGCATCGCGGCATGTCTGGAGGAACGAGTCGTACAGCGGCGGGGCCATGTGCCGCGGAAAAATGATTAGCGGGTTGCCCTCCAGGTCCCGCAAGCGAACGGCATCCAAAGCAGCCAGCGGATGCGAAGCATTCAGAATCACCCCCAACGCCTTGGAAGCCACCGGCCCGGACTCAAAACCCACGCTGCTCAAAGGGTGACGGACCACCGCAACGTCCAGTTCGCCGTCGCGCAGCCGCTCCACCTGCTCAACAGTGGTGAGCTCGTGCAGGTTCAGCAGCACGTCGGGCGCCGCGTCACCAAACGCAGCAACCATCGCTGAAAGCGCTCGAGGGTTCGTGTCCGGCGGCACGGCGACCTGCAGGATGCCTGAAGTGCCCGGGCGGATCCGCCGCATCGACTCGTGGGCCATGGCCACGTTGTCCAGCACGTTGCGAGCGTGCTCCAGCAGCAACGCGCCCGCCTCAGACAGCTCCACGCCGCTCCGCCGTCGGTGAAACAGCAGCACTCCGAGCTCTTTCTCCAGGTCCTTGATCCGCTGTGACAGCGGCGGCTGGGCCATGTGCAGGCGCTGCGCTGCACGGCCGAAATGGAGCTCCTCGCTGAGCACCACGAAGTACTTGAGATGGTGGATGTCCATGCGGCACCATATCAGTTTGGTATCGCTACGAGTGGATTTTGATGTTAGACGGGTCACATTACGCGGTGGTCTGATGGAGGCAATCCGCAGCATCCACGGAAGGAAAAGGCCCAAATGTCCCAGGACGTCCTCTTCGAACGAATCGGCTCAACGGCCATCATCACGCTCAACCGCCCGGACAAGCTAAACGCGTGGACCGAGGCCATGCGCAGCGAACTCATCGAACACCTGGAGGGCCTGAAGGGCAATGAGGAAGTCCGCACAGTCATCCTCACCGGCAGCGGCCGAGCCTTTTGCGCGGGGCAGGACCTGGCCGAGACCGCATCGATGAACCCGGAGGACCACGCCGCCGCCGAGGCGTGGATCGACGGCTTCGACCGCCTCTACCGCGCCGTCCGCAACCTCGATCAGATCACCATCGCCGCCGTCAACGGCGTCGCCGCCGGCTCCGGCTTCCAGTACGCACTCCTCGCCGACCTCCGCGTCGGCGACTCCCAAGTCCGCATGGGCCAGCCTGAAGTCCTCTCTGGCATCCCCAGCATCACGGGAATCTGGGCCATGTGGAGCATCCTCGGCAAGTCCAAGACCTCCCAGTTCGTCCTCACCGGCGAACTGGTCGATGCAGCGGAAGCCCAGCGCCTCGGCCTGCTCAACTACCTGGCGGACGACGGCGGCGTGCTGGCTTATGCGAAGGACCTCGCCTCACGCTTGAGCCTCCTTCCTCCCGGCGCGGTCCGCCTGACCAAGAACCGGCTGCGCAGCCTCGAGGACGACGACCTCAGCGACGCCATGGCCGAAGCCAAGCGCGTCCACCGCGAGGCCTACGGCACCGGCGAACCGCAGCGCGAAATGGCCCGCTTCCTCGCTGGCCGCGGACGCTGAAGGGAGCCGCAGCCATGACACCGAACACCGCAACCCAAGACCGCTACGCCGAACTGCTGGACACGCACCGCTGGGAGGTGCCCGAGTTCTACAACATGGCCGTCGACGTCGCCGACCGGCACCCACGTGACAAGCGTGCGCTCATCCTGGAGTCCGCCGTCGAAGGCCAACGCGAGGTGGGTTGGGGTGAGATCCAGGACCGCTCCCGGCAGATCGCCGCTACCCTGCGGGCTGCCGGCATCCAAAAGGGCGACCGCGTCGCCGTGCTTCTGCCGCAGCGTGCCGACACCCCGGCCGCCTACCTCGGCGTGCTGCGGACCGGCGCCATCCTGGTCACGATGTCCCTGCTGTGGGCCGCGGAACCCATCCGCTTCCGGCTCGAAGACAGCGGCGCCTCGGTGATCATCGCCGAGGAATCGGCCAAGGCACTGTTTGACGGCTACGACGGGACGTTCCTCGATATCGACAGCCCCGCCATCGCCAACGCGCCCACGGAGTTCGAGGACGTCGAAACGAAAGCCGACGACCCCGCGCTGATCTTCTACACTTCGGGTACCACCGGCCGGGCCAAGGGAATCGTCCACGCCCACCGGACCCTGCTCGGGCACAACGAGTTCGAGTACTGTCACCAGATCGGCGACGGCGACGTCTTCTACGGCGCGGGGGACTGGGCCTGGTCGCTCGCAAAGCTCATGGGGCCGCTTCGGCTCGGCGTCACACACCTGGTTTTCCGGCCCGCCGGCGGCTTCGACCCCGCCGCCCTGCTGGACAGCATGAGCCGCAACCAAGTAACCAGCGCGCTAGTTAACCCGACGTTCCTGCGGAAGATGCGAGAGGACGTGCCCGACGCCGGAACTCGCTTCCCGCTGTCCCTGCGGACTGTCTGCTCGTCCAATGAGCCGCTGACGTCTGACCTGATCGCTTGGTTCCGGCAACAGTTCGGCGTCACTCTGCTGGACTACTACGGCTCCACGGAGTCGTATCCCCTGCTGGGGAATTACCCGGGGGTGCCGGTGAAGCCTGGTTCCATGGGCAGGCCGCTTCCGGGCTGGGAGGTTCGGCTGCTGGACGAGAATGAGCAGGAAGTGCCCGGCGGCGAGACGGGCGAAATCTGCCTCCGTTCGCGCTCCAACCCTCAGTTTCCCTTGGGATACTGGAATTTGCCGGAGGCGTCAGCCGCCGCATTCGGAGGCGCCTGGTACCACACGAAGGACCAGGCCTTCACCGACGATGACGGCTACTTCTGGTTCCTGGGGAGGACTGACGACGTCATCAAAACGTCCGGCTACCGCGTGGGGCCGTACGAGCTGGAGGCAGTCATCCGTGAACTCGATGCCGTGAGGGATGTGTCTGTGACCGGCGTGCCCGACGAGCTCCGTGGCCAGTCCATCAAGGCGTGGATCGAGCTGATGCCCGGCCACTTTGGGGGAGATGAACTGAGTGAAACGATCGTGGCCCACGTGAAGGAGAACTTCTCCCGCTTCGCCTACCCAAGATTCATCGAATACGTCGCAGAGTTGCCCAAATCGGCCACCGGAAAAGTCCAGCGGGCCCAGCTTCGCGAACTGCCGCACACACCCCCTTCTCCCCGTCTCGAAGGACAACCCTCATGAAGACCCTGACCGAGAACCTCGCTGGAACTGAGTCCTCCCCGCGCCGGAACCTCAAGCGCGTGGCCGCAGCGGCCGCCGTCGGAAATTTCGTCGAATGGTTCGATTCGGCGGCCTATGCGGTGATGTCGGTGACGATCGCAAAGCTCTTCTTCCCGGACTATTCGACGACGGCGTCCCTGCTGGCCGTGTGGGCGATCTTCGCCGGCGGCTTCATCGCCAGGCCGCTCGGGGCGGCATTCTTCGGACGCTACGGTGACAGGATCGGCCGCAACAAGATGCTCGGCCTGTGCGTGGTCATCATGAGTGCGGCGACGTTCTGCATTGGCATCCTGCCCACGTTCGCGGTGATCGGCATCTGGGCGCCCATCCTGCTGTTCGTCTTCCGGGCCGTCCAGGGCTTCACGACCGGTGGCGAGTACACCGGGTCCTCGGCCTTCATTGTTGAGTACGCCCCGGCCGGCAAGCGCGCGACGTATGCCAGCATCATCCCGGCCACGGTGGGTCTGGCGTCGGTTGCGGGTGCATTGCTCGGCGCCGCTATCACGGCCACCCTCAGCCCGGCAGATCTCCAGGCATGGGGTTGGAGAATTCCGTTCCTGCTGGCCGCGCCGCTCGGCCTGATCGGCTTGTACATCCGATCGCGCGTGGATGACACTCCGGTTTTCCGCGGCTTGGAGAAGAAGGGCGAAGTGGCCAAGAGGCCGCTCGGAGACGCTGTCCGTATGTGTGCCCGCCAGATCTTCACGCTCTTCGGCTACAGCATCACCAACGCGGTCGCCTACTACCTGATGAGCAGTTACATGATCGCGTACATGACATCCAGCCTCCACTACTCGAGCACGGAGTCGATGATCACCAGCGTGATTACCATGCTTGTCTACACTGCGACGTGCCCGCTAGCGGCCAGGGCCAGCGACAAGTACGGACGCCGAAGAATGCTGCTGGTGGCTTGCGTTGGCTTCGTGGTGATGACGATTCCTGCCTTCGCGATCATGCCGCTCGGTCTGGGCTTCGCGATCCTGGGAACCAGCGTCCTAGGCGCTCTGGTGGCCGTAATCGGAACCTCCAACGTGCCTGCTCTCGTGGAGATGTTCCCCAGCTCGGTCCGGGCCTCCGGTTCGGCGATCGGTTACACCCTGGCCTATGTCCTCTTCGGCGGCACCGCCCCCTTCGTGGCTACCGGCCTGGTTGCTGGCTTTGGCACGCCTTTGGCTCCCGCCTTCTATCTGGTGGGAGTGGCGGTAGTCTCCGCCGTCGTCGTTGTCCTTTTCTTCCGGGAGACGAAGGACCTGTCCTTGTCTCGAACGACAGTTCTGTAGCCTCTCGCACTGAAAGCCCCGGCTGCGTGGAAACGCAGGGAGGGTCGGCACCAGTGGTGCCGGCCCTCCCTGTTGCGGGCTGTATTTGCGCTGACGGACTAAGGGCGCGCAGCGTCGACGAGGACGTCGTCGATCCGGGACAGCACCCCTCGCCAGCCATTGCCCATGCCTTCGAATGCCTGCTGGCCCATCGGGGTATCCAGCTTGAAGCCCGCGTGCTCGAGATGCAGGACCGTTCCGTCTTCCACAGTTTCAAGCGTCCATGTGATGGTGGTGTCCAGGGCACCTTCGGCAAATAGGAAGCTGATGGCGGTGCCGGGATCGACGCTGAGGACTTCGCACTGCTGTGTGCCCCAGGCTCCCATGTCCAGGCTGAAGCGGTGTCCCACGGTGGGGGCGATGTCGCCCGGAGCCCACCAGCGCGCGAGCAGGTCGGGCGTCGTGAGTGCCTTCCAGACTGCCTCGGGCGGGTGCGGGAAGTGGCGCATGAGGCGGATCGTGTTGTCGGTCATGATGGGTTCTCCTGGTCCAGTAGGTTCCCCAGCGCGTCGAGGCGCTGGTTCCAGTAGTGCTCGTAGTTCTTCAGCCAGCCGCCCACCTCGGCCAGGCCGGCGGCCTGGAGGTGATACACCCGGTGCCTTCCGCGCCGCTCTTCCCGGATGAGCCCGGCCCCGCGGAGCACGGCGAGGTGTTCCGACGCGGCAGAACGGCTCTGCTCGAGCAGGCCCGTGAGGTCGCCTGCTGTCCGTGGTCCGTTCCGCAGCTCGTCGAGGATGGTGCGCCGAGCCGGGTTGGCCAGGGCGCCGAAGATGTCGGGAAGCACGCCTGCAGAATATGTCGGAAAATTCCGAAATGAAAGTCTTGCACCGGGTTGGGCTGTGCCGTACCTGGATCAGTAAGGCGCAGGTGGAGGTCCGCCGAAACCCTTGACCGCGCTCCGCCACCCCTGATAAACCTTAGGTGCGGAAAGCGCTTTCTTCGCATCCGGACCACTCTCTGCCAAAAATGTGGGGCGTGTCTTCGGCACTTGAATGAAACGATACAAAACCGATCAGCGGCGGCCCGATTCCTGCCGCCCGCATCAAAGGAGATGTTCTTTGGCATACCGCGACACTCGCTCCACCAGCAATGCAAAACGCAGAACCCGGAAGGCCCCATTGATAGCGACGGCAGCCTCACTGGCCGCCGCCGCTCTGGCGTTCACCGGCGTTCCGCTCAGCCAGGCGGCACCCGTAACCCAGGCGCCGGCAAGCCATGCCGAAGACGGAGCCGCAGCAGCGCAACAAGCCCAGGGCCTCAAGCGCCAGATGGAAAACCTGGACCGCGCCCCGGTGGCCGTCATCACCGACCAGGGCGTCACGTTGGGCTGGCGCATGCTTGGCCTGGACAGGGACAGCATCGGCTTCCACGTGATCCGAGACGGCGTGCAGATCACCGACGAGCCCATCCGCAACACCACCACCTACGTCGATCCGGAGGGAACGGCGTCGTCCAGGTATGTGATCAAAGCGGTGGGCAACGGCAACGGCCAGGACAAGCTCACGGCGGAGTTCACACCGCTATCCCAGAACTACCTCGCCATCAAGCTGGACAAACCGGCCGACGGCGCCACCAAGGACGGCAAGCCGTACACCTACTCCGCCAACGACGCGAGCGTCGCGGACCTGGACGGGGACGGCAAGTACGAGATCATCCAGTCATGGGCACCCTCGAACGCCAAGGACAACTCGCAGTCCGGCTACACCGGCAACGTCTACGTGGACGCGTACAGGACGGACGGCACCAAGCTGTGGCGCATCGACCTGGGACACAACATCCGCGCCGGCGCGCACTACACCCAGGTGCTGGCCTACGACTTCGACGGCGACGGCAAGGCCGAAGTGGCGATGAAGACGGCGGACGGCACCAAGGACGGCGCCGGTACCGTGATCGGCGACGCGGCCGCTGACTACCGGAACAGCTCCGGCTATGTGCTGTCCGGACCGGAGTTCCTCACCGTGTTCGACGGCGGGACGGGCGCCGCCGTGGACACGGTCGCCTATGAGCCTGGCCGGGGCAGCGTCGCCAGCTGGGGCGACTCCTACGGCAACCGCGTGGACCGCTTCCTTGCCGGCGTGGCCTACCTCGACGGCGAACACCCGTCCATGATGTTCAGTCGCGGCTACTACACCCGCACCGCCCTGGTCACCTATGACCTGGTGGGCCGCAAGCTCGTGAAGCGCTGGAAGTTCGACTCCAACGATGCCGGAGCTGAATACCGCGGCCAGGGCAACCACAACCTGTCCGTGGCGGACGTGGACCAGGACGGCAAGGACGAGTTCGTGTTCGGTTCCATGACCATCGACGACGACGGCAAGCCGCTCTACAACACCAAGCTCGGCCACGGCGACGCCATCCACACCTCCGACCTGGATCCGTCCCGACCAGGGCTGGAAACCTTCGCCGTGCACGAGAGCATGGGCCAAAGCGGGAACCGCGGCGCCACCTTCCGGGACGCCGCCACCGGAGAGATCCTCTGGAGCATTCCGGCAACAAAGGACACAGGCCGCGGCGCTGCGGGCGACATCGATCCGCGCTACGCAGGCGCCGAAGGCTGGGCCGTCGGCGGAACCGCCGCCTGGAATTCACCCGTGGGGGAGCTCAGGTCTGCCAAGGGCGAGCTGATCTCGGAAAACATCCCGGCCGCCAACTTCCTGGCCTGGTGGGACGGCGATCCGCTACGGGAGATCGTCGACCACGACTACGACTTCACGACCTCCACCGGCGTGCCCACTATCTCGAAGTGGAACTGGGAAACCGAGGCCAGCGATCGGCTCCTGACGGCCACGGGTGCGCGCAGCAACAACACCACCAAAGGCAATCCCTCGCTGCAGTCCGACCTGCTGGGTGACTGGCGCGAGGAGCTGGCCTGGCCGTCCGCCGACAGCACCGAGCTGCGGATCTACACCACCACTGCACGGACCGGGATGCGGCTCCGCACCCTGATGCACGATCCCGTGTACCGGACGTCCGTGGCCCGCGAAAACGTGGCCTACAACCAGCCTCCGCACCCGAGCTTCTTCAGCGGCGATGGCATGGAAAGTCCGGCCATGCCGTCCATCAGCTACGTGGCCGCGCAGCGCTAGTGCCGGGCCGGCGGTAGCGCCCAACCAGCGAACACGGAAGCGCAAAAAACCCTGTTTGATGGGGCTCCGGGCTCGTAAAATAAAGGTGGGGCCGACGGCAAGATCCCCGGAGAGCGATCCTTACGAGCCCGGGGTGCCTTCCCAAGCGCCGCCGGCCCTTATGAATGCCGCCAGGTTCCGATCCGGTCACGGCTCTTCCCGTAAGATCACGCCCATGTGACCATGAGGCATGAGCGAAGAACTTATGGCGGCGGCACCCTCCGGCGGTGGCGCTCCCCGCAATCGAATGGCCGGACTGATCCACTCCGAAGGCTCCGAGGCAACGCGGCAAATGCGCGAGCAGGCCAAACGGCGCCGGGAAGCAGAAGCGAAACTGCAGCATCACCTGATGGAAACCCGCAACAAGTCAGCAGGCGCACAGGACCCCGCACTCTGACAGGGCGGCCGAAACTACACAAAACAGCAATCACGGCGACACCATTCCGGTGCCGCCGTGATTGCTGTTCAGTTGGAAGACCGGCGTTAGTGCTGGCCGGAAGTGCCGCCAAGGGGCGGGATGGTGCCCGGATCGCGGTCTGCGCTTTCGGCCCGGTCGGCGGCGCTTCTGGTGTCACTCGCCGCCGTCTCGTCCGAGTCACCCTCATCGTCAATCAGGCCGTTGGTCTGGTCAAAGGGATGGGCGACGGACTCGTCCGTCAGCGCCGAACCGGTGCCTGCCGCAGTTTCACCTGCAGTAGTTCCACCGGTAACGGTTCCACCAGCAACGGTGCCCGCTGTAGTTCCGCCGGAGAAGCCCGGAGTGTCGGTCGTATCGGTAGCGACAGCGGTTTCGGTGTACTCCGGAACCACCGGGGTGACGGTTTCGTCGACGACATAGACGGTGTCGGAGTCCTTGTCCTTGCTGCCGGCGGCCATAGCTGCCGCGCCAGCTGCAGCCGCCACTCCGGCAGCCGCCGCCATCTTGCCCGAGACGCCGGCCTTGCCGCTGTCGCCGAGCGATCCGGCAGCGTGTTCAACGCCCGGCGTGCCCACCGAGCCGCCTTCGTTGACCGAGCCCCGCCAGGCGCCGCTGGCGTAGCTTTCGTCCTCGATGAATTCCTTGAACCTCTTGAGGTCGGCCTCGGCCTGGTGCTCCACGACGTGAAGCTTGTCGCCGATCTTCTCCACGAGCCCCTCGGGTTCGTAGTCGATGAACAGCTTGATGGAGGTCTGGCCGCCGCCCACGTCTTCAAACTCCACCGAGCCGGCGTTGGTGGCCCCCTCCGTGGCGGCCCAGGCAACCTTCTGGTCCGGCTTCTGCTCGAGGATCCGGGCCTCCCATTTGCGCTTCACGCCCGCGATCTCGGCCACCCACTCGAGACGGTCATCGCTGAGTTGGGTCACTTTCTTGACGCCGCCCATGAAGTGCGGAAAGTCCTCGAACTGGGTCCACTGGTTGTATGCCGTGCTGACCGGCACGTTCACCAGAATGCGCTTCTCAACCCTCGTGCTCATAGTGTCTCCTTCGTCGAAGTGAACAGATGATGGTCCGGCAATCCGAAGTCATCAGCATGCTTACTATATCTTCGACGGTGCTGCGTGGCCAGAGCGGGCAGTGCCGGGCCAATGTTTTGCGGGCGAAAAGGGGAGGCCTCCGCGCGAATCAAGGGACTCAAGCGCGGAGGCTTCCAGCACTCCGGTTTGGGGGGAAAGAGGAGAGCTTGCACCAATGTACAGCGGGCAGGACTTCAGGGAAGGCTTATTGGGCCGTTTCGGAAATTCTTGACTAAACCTTGAGTAGCCGGCGGAAATCGACGGCGTCGAGCAGCCTGGCCAGCACGTCGGCCGGCGGCCCTCCGGCGTCGATCTTTACCATGTCCGCGTACTCGGGCAGTGCGCGGTAGGCGTTCCGGAGGGCGGTGAGTTCGGTCACGGGTTCCTCGTCCGTGCCGCGCGCCAGGACCCGTTGGTGCGCGGTTTCGGGGCTCACGTCCAGGTGGAGGACCACGTCCGGGGTGGGCAGAGTGCGGAGCAGCCAGGGGAGAAGGCGTCCGCGGCGCAGGCCCCTTGCCTCGCGCAGCGCCAGCTGGCAATGAAGGTGCCGGTCCATGACAACAAGGCCATGGAATCGGGATGCCCGGGCATGCGACACCAGTACGTTGAACACCCGCATGGTGGTTTCGGCCGCCTCGGCCAGGCGGCCGGGCAGCTGGATGCCGAGTCTGGCGCTGAGCAGGGACATCCGCCGCCGGCCCGCATAGTTGCTCAGCAGAAGCGCGTCCTTGCCTTCTGCACGGGCCGCGGCAACCAGGGAATGGGCCGCCGTCGTTTTCCCCGAACCGTCGATTCCTGCCAGAACAATGATCATGTGGCCTCCTTCCGTCCCCTGTCCAACGGGCGGGGGCCGGACAACGTTGCTGCTTTGAGGTGCACGTCACGCTGTTGGCCCAGTTGGCGGCTGGCCCACCCCCAAAACGGGTGACGGCGGGCCCGCCGGATCTTGCAGCGATCCTTCCGCAAAGTTGCGCCATTCCTGAGCGGTGCGGGGGACAGTATTTCGCAGGGGCCGTGCAGAAGCGCCGCGGCCCCGCTAGAGACCCGGTACGCAGATCACCATCCAGATCACCCACGAAGACCACGGACTGGGACGGGCAGGCGCAATGGGGCACCGGCCCATCCCCGGCACGTTCGTCGAACTGGGCGCGCGGAATTAAAGGGGCGGGCGGAATTACAGGAAGACGCTGCCCCGGATGACCGTGCGGCTGGTGCCGCCCACCCAGATGCTGTCGCCTTCGCTGGTGATGGTGAGCCGTCCGCCGCGGCCCAGGACGGTACCCTGGCTGACGGTGTAGTTGCCGTCCGTGACGCCTGAGCCGCGCAACCACTGTGCAAGGCCGGCGTTGAGGCTGCCGGTCACCGGGTCTTCGGGGATGGCCAGGCCGGGAACGAAGCCGCGCACCTCGAAGTCCGCCGGGCCGCCGTCCCCGTAGGCCCCGATGACGCCCACGTTCAGCGTTCCCATCGCTACAAAATCCGGCGTCAGGTCGAGCACCTGCCGGGCCGATGCCAGCCGGATGCCGAGCCAGCCGGGTCCGTTGTCCACCCAGTTGCTGTCCAGAACCTGTTCGGGCCCGATACCCAGACTCGCGATGGCCCGCTCCAGCACGTCAGGTTCCACGGAACCGGAACGGCGCAGCGGCGGGGCTTCGAAGAACTGCTCGCCGGCGGTCTGACTGATTTTGACGAGCCCCACCTCGCATTCCTGCACGAGTTCGCCCGAACGATGCGGCTGGCCGCCGTTCTCCAGCCACGCGTGCGCGGAACCGAGCGTCGGGTGGCCGGCGAAGGGAAGCTCGGACGCCGGCGTGAAGATCCGCAGCCGGTAGTCCGCCTCCGGCTGTGTCGGCTGCAGCAGGAACGTGGTTTCGGAGAGGTTTGTCCAGTTGGCGAAGCTTTGCATCTGCTCGGCGGACAGGCCGTCGGCGTCATGGACGACGGCGACCGGGTTGCCGGGCTTTGGCCCGGGGGCAAAGACGTCGACTTGCGAAAAGGGATACTCGTTCACGGTGGCGGACATGCTGTTCTTTCTCTGGCTTCAATCTCTGAAATTCAGGCTCGGGGTTGCCCGGGCTCCGGCGAGCCCGGGAATCCGAGTCCCGCAACCACGGTAGGCAGCCGGACGGACAGCGCACCAGAGCCAATCCGCAAAAGTGGCCTGCCCGGTGCCGCCGCCAAGAACCCGATTCACTCGCCCGGCATCTCCGCCGGTTCGCGCGGCGTGCCAAGCCCGTCCACCACCTCGACGCCGGGCAGCTTGAGGAGCTCGGCCGGGGCCAGGACGATCTTGCTGGACCTGTTGCCGCCGCCCATGACCACCCGGGGCGCGTCCATCACTGCGCGGTCCACATACACAGGCAGCCCTTCGATGCCGGGCACGGTCACGCCGCCCACCAGCATGCCCGTCAGCGCGGTGGTGGTGTCGGCGTCGGCGAAGGAGGCCCGCTTGACGTCCAGCAGTGCGCGGACTGAACGGTTCACATCCAGCCGGGTGGTCCCCAGGACCACGCACACCGCATACCGCGGCGGCTCGACCTTCTTGGAGGCAACCAGGATGGTGTTGGCTGCCTGGTCCAGGGCGAAGCCGTAGTGGGCGCAGAACTCGGCGGTATCGGCGAGCTCCGGGGAGCATTCGAGCACTTCGTGCGACACCCCGTGGACGGCCAAGGCATCGGCCACCGCGGGCAGGAGAATCGAGTCAGTCACGGGAGGAACCCTTTCGGTTGAAGCGGCCACGGCGGCGGCGCGCGGAAGGCATACGTGTCCGGCGGCCATCAGGCGGCGGGCAGATACCCATGAGTGTTCCGTTGAAGCAGGAAAAACCGGTTGGCCGCGGGAAGCCACATGAGCACGGCACCGGCCAGTGTCAGGCAGAGCACGGCCAGGACCAGTCCGGACAGGTCCAGCGGTGTTCCGGCGACAGACAACGAGGCGATGACGGTCAGCACGACGCGCGTCCACCGTGCGCCCTGCAGCAGTTCGACCGCCGCCCACACCTGCAGCGCGGCCAGCGGCACTGCCGATACCACCAGGAAAGGCACCGCCCAGCCGGGCGTGGACTGGCCGTAGTCGACCCCCGCCACCTCCAGAATGACCGGCAGGATGCCGGCCCCAACGCTGACCAGCCAGAATGCCGCCGACGCCCGCAAAACCAGCGGTATGATTTCCGGCGCGCCGGAATCCACGCTCTGTTCCCCCAATGAAGTCCCCAATCTTCAACATGGCCGTTGCCGCACCTACCCGGCGGTAAGTCAACAGCCTACAGGCCAGGCATCCGGGACTGGCCCAGGGTCACGGCCCATCCCAAGGCTCCGGACGTACACTGGCCTTCAAAACTGTTTGCGCGGGATTCCCCGGAACCTCCGCGGCGTGAAGTGGAGTCCGGATGCTCTGGAAACTTCTGGTTGAATACCTGCGGCCGCAGCGGCGGCTGCTGGCCGCCGTCGTCGTTTTCCAGCTGGCGCAGTCCATCGCCTCCCTCTATCTCCCCACGCTCAACGCGGACATCATCGACGAGGGCGTGGCGAAGGGGGACACGGGCTACATTCTGCGGGTGGGCAGCCTGATGCTGTTCATCACCCTGCTGCAGATCGCGTGTGCGGTGGTGGCGGTGTACTTCGGGGCGAAGGCTGCGATGGGCATGGGCCGGGACTTGCGCGGGGCCATCTTCATGCGGGTGGGGGAGTTCTCCGAACAGGAGGTCACCCGGTTCGGGGCGCCGAGCCTCATCACCCGTTCCACCAATGACGTCCAGCAGGTCCAGCAGCTGGTGCTGATGTCCGCCACGCTGATGGTGGCCGCGCCCATGCTCAGTATTGGGGGGGTGATCATGGCCGTCCGGCAGGATGCGCAGCTGTCCTGGCTGATCGCCGTCAGCGTGCCTGTGCTGCTGGCCGGGGTCGGCCTGATCATCACCCGGATGGTGCCGCTGTTCCGCATGATGCAGGTGCGGATCGATACCGTGAACCGGGTACTTCGTGAGCAGCTCACCGGCATCCGGGTGGTGCGGGCGTTCGTGCGCGAGGACATCGAAACGGCCCGGTTCGCGCGCGCCAACGAGGATGTCACGGACACCGCGCTCCGGGCCGGCCGGCTGATGGCGCTCGCTTTTCCGGTGGTGATGCTGGTGCTGAACGTCTCCAGCGTGGCGGTGATCTGGTTCGGCTCGTTCCGGATCGAGGACGGCTCCATGCAGGTGGGCACGCTCATCGCCTTCCTCAGTTACCTGATGCAGATCCTGATGTCCGTCATGATGGCCACGTTCATGGCCGTGATGATCCCGCGGGCCGCGGTCTCGGCCGACCGGATCGGCCAGGTGCTGACCACAGAGTCGAGTGTCCGGCCGCCCCTGACGCCGGTGGCCGTGGCCGCCGGCCAGCTGGGGCGCGGTGAGCTGGAGATGCACGACGTCGGGTTCGCCTACCCGGGTGCCGAGCAGCCCGTTCTCAGAAACATCAGTTTCACCGCCCGGTCGGGGCAGACGACGGCGATCATCGGCAGCACCGGGTCCGGCAAGACCACCCTGGTGAACCTGCTGCCGCGGCTTTTCGACGCCACCAGCGGTGCGGTGAAGTTCGACGGCGTGGACGTCCGCGAGCTGCACCCGGACCAGCTGTGGGGACATGTCGGGCTGGTGCCGCAGCGGCCGTACCTGTTCTCCGGCACGGTGCGCAGCAACCTGCTCTACGGCAAGCCGGACGCCACCGAGGATGAGCTGTGGCGGGCCCTGGCCACGGCGCAGGCGCAGGACTTCGTCCGGGAGATGGAGGGCGGGCTGGACGCTCCCATTTCGCAGGGCGGCACCAACGTCTCCGGCGGGCAGCGGCAGCGGATCGCGATCGCCCGGGCGCTGGTGAAACAGCCGGAGCTCTACATCTTTGACGACTCGTTCTCCTCGCTGGACACCGCCACTGACGCCCGGCTGCGGCAGGCCCTCAAGCACGACACCTCCGGCGCCACCCTCGTGATCATCGCCCAGCGGGTGTCCAGCATCGCCGACGCGGACCAGATCCTGGTGCTGGACGACGGCAGGATCGTGGGGCGCGGCACGCACGACGAGCTGCTGGAGGCTTCGGAGACGTACCGCGAGATCGTGTCCTCGCAGCTGGCAGCGGAGGAGGCGGTATGAGCGGGCGCAGCACCCCCACCAGGCCGGGGCCGGCCCCGGAAGCCGGGACCACCGCCGTCGGACGCCCGCCGCGTCCGCCCATGGGACCCGGCCGCGGAGGCCCCTTTGCGGGGATGAACATCCCCGCGGAGAAGGCGCTGAACTTCTGGCCGTCCGCCAAGCGGCTGCTGGGGCAGCTGAGGCCGGAGCGGCTGTGGCTGGTGCTGGTGATCGCGCTGAGCGTTGCCGGGGTGACGCTGTCCGTGATCGGGCCGCGGCTGCTGGGCGAGGGCACCAACATCATCTTTGCCGGCGTCGTGTCCAAGCAGCTCCCGCCGGGGATGAGCAAGGCGCAGCTGATCGCGCAGCTTCGGGCGGCTGGGGAGAACCAGAAGGCGGACATGCTCAGTGCCATGGCGCTGACGCCCGGGACGGGGGACGACTTCACTGCGCTGGCCAATGTGCTGCTGTGGGCGCTGGCGCTGTACGTGCTGGCGTCCGCGTTCATGTGGGTCCAGGCGTATGTGCTCAACGGCGTGGTGCAGCGGACGGTGTACCGGCTGCGCGAGCGGATCGAGGCGAAGATCAACCGGCTGCCGCTGCGGTACTTCGATTCGATCCAGCGCGGCGAGCTGCTCAGCCGGGTGACCAATGACGTGGACAACATCTCGCAGAGCCTGCAGCAGTCGATCTCCCAGGCGGTGACCTCCCTGCTGACGGTGCTGGGCGTGCTGCTGATGATGTTCCTGCTCTCGCCCACGCTGGCGGTGATTGCGCTAGTGACCATTCCGCTGACGCTGGTGACGACGGCGATGATCGCCAAGCGCTCGCAGAAGCTGTTCGTGGCGCAATGGAAGCATACCGGGGAGCTGAACGGGCAGATCGAGGAGACGTACACCGGGCATGCTCTGGTGAAGGTGTTCGGCCGGCAGCAGGAGGTGGGGGAGCGGTTCCGGCAGAAGAATGCGGAGCTGTACCAGGCGAGCTTCGGCGCGCAGTTCATCTCCGGGCTGATCATGCCGGCCATGACGTTCATTGGGAACCTGGTGTACGTGGGCATCGCCGTGGTGGGCGGCCTGCAGGTGGCGTCCGGTGCGATGCAGCTGGGCGATGTGCAGGCGTTCATCCAGTACTCGCGGCAGTTCACCCAGCCGCTGGCCCAGCTGGGGTCCATGGCCAACCTGCTGCAGTCCGGGGTGGCGTCGGCCGAGCGGGTGTTCGAGCTGCTGGATGAGGACGAGCAGTCGGCTGATCCTTCTCCTTCGGCGGCGCCGGCCGGCGGGCGGGGGCGGCTGGTGTTCGAGAACGTCTCGTTCTCCTATTCACCGGACAAGCCGCTGATCTCGGACCTGAGCCTGGTGGCGGAACCGGGGCAGACGGTGGCGATCGTGGGCCCGACGGGCGCCGGTAAGACGACGCTGGTGAACCTGATGATGCGGTTCTACGAGATTGATGCGGGACGGATAACGCTCGACGGCGTGGACGTCACCACCGTTTCCCGGCGCGAGCTGCGCTCGCGGATGGGCATGGTGCTGCAGGATACGTGGCTGTTCGGCGGGTCCATCCGGGACAACATTGCGTACGGCCGGCCTTCTGCCACCGAGGAGGAGATCCTGGAGGCAGCGCGGGCGACGTACGTGGACCGGTTCGTGCACTCACTGCCGGAGGGCTACGACACCGTGCTGGAGGACGAGGGCTCCAATGTGTCTGCCGGCGAGAAGCAGCTGCTGACGATCGCGCGGGCGTTCCTGGCCCGGCCCTCGGTGCTGATCCTGGACGAGGCGACTTCTTCAGTGGATACGCGCACAGAGGTGCTCGTGCAGAAGGCGATGAGCGCGCTGCGGTCCGACCGGACGAGCTTCGTGATCGCGCACCGCCTGTCCACGATCCGCGACGCCGACCTCATTTTGGTGATGGAGGCCGGGCAGATCGTGGAGCAGGGGACGCACGCTGAGTTGTTGGCGGCGGGTGGGGCTTATTCGCGGCTGTACGAGGCGCAGTTCGCGGCTCCTGTGGCGGAGGTTTAAAGGGCGCGGTCTTGCAAGCGGCGCTGACGGCAAACAGGCCTCTCGGGTGTCCAGTGGTGAACTCCGCCCGCAGACGTTGGGGCGGAACCGTTGACGCCACGGTACATCCGCCGCGGGATGTCAGGTTGACTTCTAAGAGCGTCATGAGGCTCGTGCCCAGAAAAGGAATTTGGACTCTAATCTGACAGCTTTTGGACACGTTCCTGACGTCAGGTTGGGGTGTACGCCAACCGGACAACTGGAGGTTGCTGTTCAAAACCGTGATGGCACAGATTACGAGTTCGGAGTGCGTGGCTTGCTCCGGTTTTGCTCTGCCAGAGCTTCGACAGATTAGCTGCCCATCCCGTTGTGGGTAAGGGCCACGCCATCAAAGCTTCAACCTTGGCGTGTGTGCGAAGAGTTAGGTGACGGTCTGCCCAAGCGCACTCTGTAGGATGTCGATGTCCTCTTCTGTAGTTCCTCCCGAAATTCCGACACCGACTTTGCGACCGTCCGAAAGCGTCGTGGGCGCCCCGCCACCGAAGGTGATGAGTTTGCTGCCGGAGTTGACGGCGAGGCCGTACAGGGGCTGGCCGGGCAGTACTTGGTTTGCCAGTTCCTCCGTGGCCACATCGAAGGAGGCTGCTGTGTAGGCTTTGCGGAAGGCCATCTCGAGGGAGTGCAGTGGTGCGCCGTCCATCCTGTGCAGGAGAACCGGGTTGCCATGTGTGTCTACGATGCTGACAACCACGTTCACGCCTGCTTCTGCGGCTGCATTTTCGGCTGCGGCGGCGATTTTTTCCGCTTCTTGAAGCATTTGTTGGGGTCCTTAGTATCCGGAGGATTGTTTAGGCTCGACGGGGAAGGGGGTGTGGGCTGGCAGCAGGCCGTTGGTAGTCAGCTCGTTCCAAAGCCCGTCGGGTACTTCCTCTTCGAGCCATGAGTAGTTCTGTTTCTGTTGCTCGACGCTGCCGGCCCCCATGCAGACGTTGCTGATGGCTGGATGCGACGCGGCGAACTGGACCGCGACAGCGCCAAGGGATACGCCGTAGTCGCCGCAGAGATCCTCGATTGGCCGTACCTTCGCGATGAGTTCGGCGCTTGCGGGAGCGTAGTTGAACCGGGCGCCGCGGATTGTTCCTGTGGCCAGGATGCCGGATCCGAACACCCGTCCGTTGATGACTGCTATTCCTCGCGTCTGGCAAAGGGGAAGCAGCTCTTTGGCTGCCTCCTGGTCCAGGAGGTTGTAGGTTCCTGCGATCAGCGTGCAGTCGATGTCGACCATGTTCACCGCGTTGATGCATACGTCCACTTCGTTCACGCCTATCCCTATGGCGCTGACCACTTTTTGCTCACGGAGGGACAGAAGCGCTCTGAACGCACCCTCTATGGCTTCCTGAAATCGTTGACGGTGCCTGTCTCCGTGCGTCCACCGGTCGGTGTCATGGACGAGCAGTACATCGAAGCGGTCCGTCGCCATTCGCTGCATGCTGTCTTCGACTTGCCTCATGACGCCGTCATAGGAATAGTCGTATTCCATGCGCATCGGCGGCGTGTTTTTCCAAGGTCCGGCGTCGAAGGTGCCTGAGGGTGCGGGGTGGAGGGTACGGCCGACCTTTGTGACCAGTGCATACTCGTCGCGGTTCCGGTCCATCAGTTCATCCGCGAGCCGGTATTCGGCCAGTCCGTGCCCGTACATGGGAGCGGTATCAAACAGGCGGACGCCTGATTCCCAGGCATGGTTGACCAGATTGCGGGCTTCGGTGGTGGGCATGACTTTTCCCATGTTGCCCAGGGCTACGGAGCCAAAACCTGCCAACGTGGTTGACCAGCCGGCACGTCCGAAGGTCCGTTGGGCGGCGATGCTGAGTGGGGCCATTGGGTTCTTCTTTCACCTGGTGAACAGGCCGGTTTCCGTGCGCGGATGCACAGGATGAGGAGTGCTTTTGCGCTTGCCGCCCGCGTCCGGGTTGCAGACGCGGGCGGCAGGGGCGGTGCTGTGGCGTTTAGCGTGTTGCGCTTGTCAGCTGTTCGCCGGACTTTGTCTGGGCGGCGGATGAGCGCTCCACCAGGGCAGCGAACTCGTCGCTGGACATCACGTCGGCGTATTGTGCCTGGATGTTGCGCAGCGACTCCCAGTATTGGCCGTAGCCTTCGGGTGTTTCGTGATCGAATTCCGGGTTGCGGCCGTGGGTGTTGATCGGGATGGCAGTCCCCGCGTCGGCGACGACGATCACCTTGTAGCCGCGGTCGAACCCGTCGCGGGCCGTCGTGGGGACGCAATTGGCCGTCGATGACCCGATGATGACCAGATACTCCGCTCGGTCCTGCATCAGGTACTCGTTGAAAGCTGTCCCGTAGAAGCTGCTGTTGCGGTGCTTCTGGAAGACGGGTTCGCCTTTTTGCGGTTCGAATCCGTCGACGAGGGCGCCGTTCCAGGTGCCGTGGTTGAAGGGGGAATCCGGCTCGTTCCATGAAGGGTACTTCAGTCCCCAGATACCAAGGTCTGCGCCCTCGGGGTGCATGCCCCAGAGTGACCAAATGACCTTCATACCCTTTTCGCGGGCGAGTTCCAGGATCCTCTTTGCAGGGCCGAGGGATTCCTGGCCGGAGGGAGCGCCGCCGACGCTTTCGATGTAGTCGGCGCCCTTGGGATCGAGGCAGAGGTTCTGGATGTCCAGTGCGTGCACGACGGTCTTGCTGAGGTCGATGGTGTCGGGGATGAAGCGGTAGGAACGGTCGACGTACTTGTTGAGCTTGTCTTCGAAGGCGGTCATTGTCTTCTTTCCTCTCGATTTATTTCAGATGGTCCTGCGCCGGCTCTGAAGCGCCGGAGACGGGTTACCTTGGTCGTCCAGGACGGTCACTGACCGTTCTGCTGCTGGTTGGAGGTGGGATCCTGGCTGTGTTTGAAACCGGGGACCAGATCTTCCCAGTCGTACTCCTGGATAAAGAACTCGGCGGTGCTGTAAGTGCCGTCCATGGTGTCCTTCAGGCTCTTTGGTCCCACGAAACCGACCGTTTTCCAGCCCATCTGGTCCTTGTTTCCCCCGTAGACGGGATCGCCGTAGAAGCCTTGGCGGACGTGGAGGCAGAGCGTGTCGAAAAAACTCTTGCCTTCGTCGGTGTTGCCCTGGAGGCGTGAGTAGTACACCTCCCTGGATGTGAGGGACACAGGGACGGGTTTGGGCGCGCCGCTGATCTGTTCGAGCACTTCGTCCTGAATCTGGTCGGAGGCCTCTTTGAAGGATGGGGCGCGCAGTTCCCGGGCCTTCGTGTCCAGCTCGAGGATGCCTTCCCGGTACAGGCGTTGCATGTTGGCGTTCCGGGCCCGGGCCGCGTGGGCATCTTTATCTGCCAGTTGCAGGAATCCGCTTCCGTCGGCTGCGGCGTAGAGGTAGTCGATGCCGGACAGGTACCTGTCGATGAAGACGATGACGCGTGCCTCGCGGGCCCCCGGATCGTGATCCGTGGGCATGATCCTGGCCGCTGCTGCTTCGATCGTGTCCCACTCGTGGTCGGTGAAGAATAGCTTTTCGGTCGTATCAGGATCGATGTGAATGGGTGCTATTTCCCAGTCAGCTTTTGACACCATTTGTTCTCCTCCTTCTAGGATTTTTTGATTGGGGACAGGTTCAGGCGTTCGGAGCGGCCCTTCATGTAGGTGTTGGCGATGTAGTCCGCGCAGCGCCAGGAATGCGCCATGATCGTGAGCGTGGGGTTCACGCCGAGTGCGGTGGGGAAGCCTGCCCCGTCGAGGACGAAGAGGTTTTCGACGGAGTGCGCCTGGCCCCATTCGTTCAGCACGGACTTGGCAGGGTCGGTGCCCATCCGCACGGTGCCCTGCTGGTGGCAGGCGTTTCCGGTGAACTCGTCCCCGAGGTAGACGGGAATCGTCTTCTTCGCGCCGGCCGCTTGGAGGATCTCCTGGTTCTTGTCGATCTGCCACCTGCTCATGGCGATATCGTTCGCGTGAGGTTTGTTGGTGATGCGCGCGACAGGCATTCCCCAGGCATCTTTGACGGTGGGGTCCAAGTCGACCCTGTTTGTCTCCTGCGGCATGTCCTGGAGGATGAATCCGATCTTCATGGAGTAGTCGAAGTAGTCACGGTCGGCGTCCTTCATGGCCTGTCCCCAGGTGGGTCGTCCGGGCATGATGGCGTTGATGGCCTGTCCGATCTGGGTGGTGGCGATGATCCCTCCGCCGATGTGGCCGCGGCTTTCGTCTGTCTCGTAGAAGTGGGTGGATCCGCCGCTTTGGTAGTTCCCGGTCCACCCGTGCAGCGGGTCCTCCATGTCCCTGTCGAAGAGTCCGACGGCGAAGATGTACTCGTGGAAGGTGGCGTTCTTGCCGACCAGTCCTGAATCGTTGGCCAGGCCGTCGGGGAATTTGTTGGATGAGGACAGGAGCATGAGACGCGCGGATTCGATGGCGCCGAGTGCGAGAATGACCACCCTGGCGTCCTGTTCGATTTCCAGTCCGCTGGGGTCGATATAGATGACTCCCGTGGCTTTCCCGTCTTTTCCGACCTTGACTTCCCGGACGAAGCTGTCGGCCCGGACCTCGAAGTTTCCGGTGGCCAGGGCTTCCGGGATGTAGGTCGTGGCGACGCTGGACCGGGTCTGGGTGGGGTCGCCGTACTGGTTCCAGAAGCTGGTCCGGTTGACCGCCGGCCGACCAAGCGCGTTGCCTTCGGTCAGGTGCGACATCGGCAGGGGGAAGGAGTTGATGCCGAGCTTGTTGGAGCCTTCGTAGAATTTCTTGCCGAAGCTGGTAGGGGGAAGCGGGGCACTGGGGTAGGCCTTGCTGCGGAAGCCTTCACCCTTGTCGGCGCCGGCGAGGCCGGAAATGCCGTAGCTCCATTCAACCTTTGTCAGGTAGGGCTCGAGATGCTCGTAGCGGTAGGGCCAGTCCGCGAGGCTTGCTCCCTCAAGAGCGCCGTGGAGGGAGTGGAAGATGAAGTCCGAGACACGCGGCCGCGGCATCCACCCCGCCATGTGACTCGTTCCGCCGCCGACGTTGGACGGCACGGGGGAGAAGTTGAAGATCCGGGCTTCGGACTTGTCATCGCTGCGGACGGTGCGGGGCATGAGGTTCACGTCCGGCCACAGGTAGCTGCGGTTCTGGAACTTCAGCTCGTCTCCCGAATAGTGCTCTTCCGGGCGCAACCAGGGACCTTTATCAAATCCGACGACCTTGTATCCGGCCTCGCTGAGTACTTTTGCTGCCGGCCCGCCGCCGGCTCCCAGCCCTACGATCACGACATCGACCGGGTCCATTTTTCGCTTCATTGCGCGAACCTTTCGTGCTTTTCAGAGGAACTTGCTGGGTCCCGGTCCGGTGTCCATACCGGACCGGGACAGGTGGCCGGTCAGTACTTGCCGGGCCCGCTGAGGACGTTCTTGAGGACTCCTTCGTGCCAGTCAACGTTGGACTTGTCCACGACGCCGGTGGGGATGCGGATGAACTGGTTGACTTCCTGGCCGAGGAACTCATGGGCGAAGAGGGTTTCGATCATCCGGCTGCCCATCTCAGAGCTGTTCACGTCCACGGTGGCGGTCAGTTTTCCGGCTTTGATGGCGTCCATGCCCGAGACGAGGCCGTCGGCGCCGATGGTGATGATGCCGGAGGTTCCGTCCCAGTGCTTCAGGCCCCGTGCGTCGATAGCCTGGGCGGCTCCCAGGGCCATGTCCTCGTTCTCGCCGTAGATGGCTTTAACGTCCGGGAACTTCGTCAACAGGTCCTGCGCAGCGGTGAGTCCCTTGTCACGGACGTACCCGCCGTCTGCTTCGCCGACAATCTTCATGTCCGGGTATTCAGCGATGGCCTTCTTGAAGCCGAGCTGACGCAGCTTCGTCCAGTCGGACCCCGAGGGGCCCATGATCTGGATAATGGAGCCTTGGCCCTTTAGCTGCTTGGCAATGTACTGCCCGGCGAGGTACCCGGACTGCCACCGGTCGTCGTAGCCGATGTTGGACACGGTGGACAGGCCGCCGGTGGGGTTCTCGGCCTGGGAAGGGTTGGCGAGCTCTTCGGTGGAGTTGAACTGGTAGAAGTCAATGCCCTTGGCGGACCCTTGCTTGTACAGGGCCTGCATGGTCGAGGCGTTGGCGGCTGAGCAGACGAAGACGGCGTCGAACTTGCGGGCGATGTATCCCTGCACGATGCCCAGGGTCTCAGTGCCGGAGTGGGCGTCGTTCAGGGCTCCCTGGCGTTCCCACTTCCACTTCACCCCAAAGCGGTCCTCGTATTCCTTCATCTTGTTCTGGGCGGCTTTTTCAACCTGGGTGTAAAACTCGGAGAGGATTGGCGGGGCGAATCCGACCTTGATTTCACGGCCGTTGACGATCTTTTTGACTGTCTCGTCAGGGAGGTAGTCCGTGCCTCCGCCGCCGCTGGCTCCTGCGTTGGAGCCTCCGCCGGACGAGTTCACGGTGGTGCAGCCGGTGAGGAGCAGCGCTGCTGCTGTCGCCGTGCAGGCGAGGGCGAGACGGGCCCTGCTGCCGCGGCGGCCTGGCCGTGTATTCACTGTGGTTGAGCTCATCGTTGATGCTTCCTTCACTTGTGGATGGGGCTTTCTTGCCACAACTGCGTGGCTGGTTTGGAGTTGGGTTAGGCAGGGATTCCTTCAAGGACCAGAGCTCTGCGCTGGCGCACCTTGGCGCTGATGACTGCGCTGAGGCGGTTGGCCAGGACGGCGACGACCAGGATGGCGCCGATGACAATCTTTTGATAGCTGGACGGGACGCCGACGAGGTTGATCAGGTTGACTGTTGCGGCCAGGGTGATTGCCCCGAGGATGGCGCCGAGGATCCGGCCGCGGCCTCCAGTCAGGGCTGCGCCGCCGATGACCGCGGCGGCGATCGCTTGGATCTCGTAACCGTTGCCGAGGTCAGCAGGGACGTTGGTGTTGCGGCCTGCCATGATGATGCCGGCGACAGCTGCCGCCAGGCCGCTGACGATGTAGGCCTGGGCGCGGATGCGGTCTACGCGGACACCTGATTGCATGGCGCCGGTCTTGCTGCTTCCGACGGCGAAAAAGTGCGTTCCGAGGCGGGTGGAGCCGAGGATTCCTCCGAGGACCAGTGCGACGGCAAGGGCGATCAGCATCGGAAGGGTGAGGGGTCCCACCAGCGGGGTCAGGCCGCCGATCGTGTAGAACTCGGGGACCATGTAGCCGATGATCGGAACACCTTTGGTCCAGATGTAGAGGATGCCGCTGGCGAAACCGAGCATGGCGAGCGTGGCGATGAAGTCAGGCAGGCCGAGCCTGGTGATTAGCAGGCCGTTGCCGATTCCGACCAGGGCACCTGTGGCCAGGGCGGCGAGCAGGGCTGCGATGAGCGGCAGTCCGTAGTTCATGGTTGTGGCCGCAACGCCGGCGCAAAGGGCCATGGTGGTGCCGATTGAGAGGTCGATTCCTCCGGAGATCAGGACCACGGTCATTCCCATGGCCAGGATCATGACGATCAGGCTGGTGTTGAGGAGGTTGTAAAGGTTGGATGGGTTCAGGAAGACCGGCAGTGCGAACGCGGAGATCAGGCAGATCAGAAGCAGCAGGGCCAATACACCGAGTGTCGGGTCCACCAGGAGGCGGCCGGCTGCCCGGTCCGTCAGGCTCTTGTTGTCCTTCATTGGGGTGGTGGTTGTGGTGCTCATTGTCAGTCCTGCTTCCCGGTGCTGAGCAAGTGGTTTTCGCGGTCGCTCTTGGTTGTTGGGGGCGGCGTTGACGATGTTCTGCCACCGCGCCTTCTGATGCTGCTGAGCGCGAACTGCTGGATCCGGCGATCAAAGACGACGCCCGCGACGATGCACAGGCCGGTGACGATGCTGAAGTAGACCGGGTCCACGCCGTTGAGCCGCAGCCCTTGCTGCAGGCTGGCGAGCATGAGCCCGCCGGCGACTGCAGCCCAGACTGAGCCCCTGCCGCCGGCGAGGCTGACACCGCCGAGGACTGCGCCGGCGATCGCAACGAATTCGTAGCCATTGCCGAGGAATGCCTGGACGGCTCCGAGACGGGATGCGAGGAGAACCCCGGCGGCGCCTGCGAGCAGGCCCGAAAGGACGAAGGTTTCGAGCCTGACGCGGTTGACGTTCACTCCTGCGACGTTGGCCGCTGATGCGCCGATGCCGATGGCGAAGATGCGCCGGCCGAAGATTGTCTTGATGAGGAAGAACTGCATGAGCACGAAGAGGATCGCAGCGATCCAGAAGGCATTGGGAATGCCGAGCAGGTTCCCGTACACGATCTCGGAGAAGCCGGGAGTCGTGACTCCCTGCAGCGGAACCTGCTCCGTGAGCACGATGAGCAGTCCGCCGGCGATGTTCAGTGTGGCCAGGGTGACGATGAAGTCGTTGATGCCGAAACGGGTGATCATGAGCCCGTTGAAGAGGCCGAAGACCAGCCCCGTGCCGACGCCGACGAGAACTGCGATCCATGTGGGGGCGCCCGAGACCAGTGTCCACATGGTTGTGCCGGCGCTGAGCCCGGCCACAGTACCAACAGAGAGATCGATGCCGCCGCCGACGATGACGATGGAAACGCCCACGGTAAGGAGCAGGATGGGGATTGCGTTGTTAATGTAATCGCGCACGCTTCCGGGAGTCAGGAACACTGGCGACATGATCTGGAAGACGATGACAACGATCACAAGGGCGATAGCGATGGGGACGCCGGTAGTGGAAAGGACGCGGGAGGTGGTCCGCTGGAAGTTCATGATTCGGTCCTGCCTGCAGACATCGCGAGGATGCGGTTCTTAACGGCTTCAAACTGCCCCGAGACCAGCGCGTGCTGAACTTGGTCGACCGAGCCCACGAGGCGGCCCTTTTTCATGACCACGACGCGGTGGCTGAGTTCGACGAGTTCGGCGATTTCGGAGGCGATGACGATGGCGGCGCCGCCGTTGGCGACGAATTCACGGATGAGGTTGTGGACCTCGACCTTCGCGGACACGTCGATCCCTTGGGTCGGCTCATCGAAAATCAACAGGTCCGGGTTCGTGTTGAGGCAACGGGCGACAATGGCCTTTTGCTGGTTCCCGCCGCTGAGGTTGCGGATTTTCTCCCTGACGTCCGCCGTCTTGATACCAAGCCGCCGACGATAGTTTTCGGCCTGGGCGACTTCGTCCCTGTTTTTCAGAACGAACCCGAGCTGCGAGACACGGCCGAGGCTTGAGATGGAAATGTTCTCCGCAACCGACAGCTCGGGCAGGATGCCCAGCTGTTTCCGGTCTTCGGGGAGCATCGCCAGACCCTTCCGGTAGGCGGCGCTCGATTCGGAGAACCGGACTGCTTCGCCTCTCAGGTGCACTGTTCCGCTGCTGATCTTGTCGATGCCCATAATGGCCCGGGCAAGCTCGGTGCGGCCCGCGCCCGCCAGGCCGGAAATACCCAGGATTTCTCCCTTGTGGACAGTAAGTGAGATGTCGCGAAGGATGTAGCTGCGGTTGACGTCGGTGAGGCGGAGCACTTCTTCGCGGGACTCTTCTGCCTCCGTCACGGCCGGCGCAGTGGCCATGGAGCCGAACTCCCCTGCTGCGATACCGAACATCATGGCCAGCAGATCGTCAACGCTGGTGTCGGACACGTTCACGGTGCCCACACTCCGGCCGTCCCTGAACACGGTCGCTGTATCGGCGAGCCCGTACAGCTCCTCCAGATGGTGGGTGACCCAGACCAGGGAGACACCCTTGTCGCGCAGGCGGCGCATATGTTCGAACAGGTTGAGGCGCTCCTCTTCTTCCAACCCCGAGGTCGGCTCGTCCAGGATGAGAAGACGCGTGTCGAATGCCAGGGCCTTGACGATTTCCACGACGCGCTTCTTCAGGGCGCCGAACTCGCCGACCGGAAGCTTCAGATCTTCCCCGGATAGACCGAATTCCGCGGCAAGGTCACGGACGCGTTCCTCCATCCGGCGACGGTCCAGCCTCATGTTCAAGCCGATGAAGCGTGCGTTGACCTCTCTGCCGAGGAAGATGTTGTCCAGGGTAGTCAGCGCGGGGACCAGGGAGAGTTCCTGATGGATGGTGTTGATGCCGCTGCCCAAGGCATCGCTCGGACGGCGAAGCTCAAGCGGAGCGCCTGAGAGGGTGATCGTTCCGGCGTCTGGCGGGGTCAGTCCCGACAGGATATTGATGAGGGTCGATTTGCCGGCGCCGTTGCCGCCGAGCAGCGCATGGATTTCGGCCGGACGAACCTGCAGTCCGACGCTATCCAGGGCAGTAACGCCGGCATAGTGTTTGCTGATTCCATCGGCGTCCAGCAGGAATCCATCAGCAGCCGGGGCTGGGCGTTCAGTCACGCGATCGCTCCTTCTCATCGTTGAAAGTGGCGGTGGTAGAAGATCCCCAGAAGTGACCTGAATCACTAAGTGCCAATATAGTGGTTTCAAACAACAAAAAGCAATAGTCGCTTTCTGGATGCTTATTTTGGGGGACCCTTTTACCGCGCGGACAGGCGGCTCGCCTGCTCACTACCTTGGTTCACGGGAACTTTTGGAGCCTTCGGGGCCGGCCGGTGGCGCGTTCGGCGTCAAACATGCGCTGCTCTGACGCATCTCCTGCCGTGCGCTCAGCCGCAGAAGCAGTTGCTTCGTGCAATATGTTTTGACAAACGACGGTCAGCAACTTGCCTGTCAGCAGCTGTTCAAGGCCGGAAGGTCGGGGCGGGCACCGGCAGCCGAGAGTTAACGGGTGCGGAATTTGTAACAGATCACGTGCCGGTACTCCTGGGCTGCCGGCACGACGATGGAGGGAAGGCCGGGAAGCGCGGGAGAGTCGGGGACTTTTTGGGGTTCGAGGCACAATGCATGGCCCGCGGCGAAACTCACCCCGTTCCGCCCCTGGAGCGCCGGCAGCCGGTTGGCGCTGTAGACCTGAAGGGCTGGCTCCGTGGTGAACAGTTCAACGCTTCGACCGCTGTCTGGGTCATAGAGAATGGCGGCTCGCCTGAGACTGCCGTCGCTGTCGTCCAACAGGTAAGTGTGGTCCAGTCCCGGCCAAGGTTCACCGCCACCCTCCGGGAGGGCGTCGCCGATGCGTCGTTGCTGCCGGTAGTCCAGCGCCGTCCCCGGCACCGGCACCAGCGAGCCGGTGGGTATCAGATCCGCGCTGGTCGCCAACGTGTTGTGCGCCTGGATCATCAGCTGGTGTCCGGTGATGGGAACGTTGCCGCCCGCCAGATTCCAGTAGGTGTGGTTTGTCAGATTTACGGGAGTGGTCCGGTCGCAGGTCGCTGTCAGGACGACCCGCAGCTCATTGTCCTCCGACAGTGCGTATTCAGCGCGCGCATGCAGAGTACCGGGATAGCCTTCCTCCCCGTGCGGACTGACGTACTCGAAGATTACGCCAGCTCCAAGGCTGGGGTGACTTGCTGCCACAGACCATTCCACGCGGTCGAAGCTTCGGTGCCGGCCGCCGTGCAGGTGGTTGTCTCCCTCGTTGGGATCAAGCTGTAAATCCAGGCCGCCGGAAAGGAAGTGGCCGCCGGCGACGCGTCCGGCCACCCGGCCGATCGTGGAGCCAAGGTACAGGTTCGCATGCTGTTCGTATGGCGCCAGTCCGTCAAATCCGAGGACTACGTTCTCTACCAGCCCGTTCCTGTCCGGGAGGTTGAGTTCAACGAGACGCGCTCCGAAGCTGCTGAGTGTCATGGCGAGTCCATGGCCATTAGATACAGTGATTTCGTCAGGACCCATGGCACGCCTTTCTCAGGTGCTAAAGGGACTTCTCCAGCAGGGGCCGGGGTTCCGCGTTCAGGACTCCCGCCGGGTCGGCCAGGAGCGCCGCGAAGGCCAACTCCGCCGCACCCACCATGAGCAGGTCCGTTCCGAGCTTTGGCCGGCAAATGGTCACATCATTCCAGGCCGCTGGCAAGGCCTCGTGCGTGACGGCGTTGTGGAGGCGGTCCGGGTCGGTGGCGTAAAGGGACCCGAGAAAGCCGCCGAGGATGATCAGCCGGGGGTTGAGGATGTTAATCGCGCTTCCCAGGGCAATGCCGAGGAAATCGAGCTGGCGGTTCACTTCTGAGCGGACAGCCAGGGATTTGGCGGCAAACAGGGCCCGTTCAAGTTCTTCAGTGTCTGCGGACACCAGGCCAAGGACTTCCAACAGTGCTTCCCTGGTCACTTCGGACTCAAGGGTGCCGTGTGCGCCGGCGGTATCGGTCCGGCCATTGCTGCGTACCCGCATGTGTCCCAGTTCTCCCGCGTACCCGCTGGCACCGCCCAGGGCGACGCCGCCTGAGATAACTCCGCCGCCAACACCGCTGGCACCGCCGTTAAGGTAAATCATGTCGTCGATCCCGCGCCCTGCCCCGAAAGTCCTTTCCGCGAGGGCGCCAAGGCTCGCGTCATTCGCAGCTGATGTGGGGAAACCGGTGGCCTCGGTGAGCATCTCGGTCAGCGGTTCATCTTTCCACCCAAGATGCGGGGCCAGCCGGACGCGGCCGCTTTCCTGGGAGACGAGCCCTGGCACTGCGACTCCAACGCCTACAATCCGGTTCTCAGAGTTCATCCCCGCGCTGATCGCTTCAATGATGGCTGAGGTGATATTGACAGCTTCCCTTACCGTGGGCGGCTTCTCTGTTGCATACCGGATGCGGTTCAACACTGTGCCCCCCAGGCCGACCACGCCCACGGTAACGGCGTCAACTTCAGGGTTCACCGCAATCGCCACAGTGCTTGCGGCCGTGCGGACCACGGAGCTCGGGCGACCGACCTGGCTGGTGGCTTCCGGCAGGGCTTCGAAGACGAGCTGAAGATCAATAAGCTCCCCGACCAAGGCAGCAATGGTCGATCTGTTCAGGCCTGTGCGGCGGGTAAGTTCCGCGCGCGGAACACTTCCTGCATGGTGCACAAGGGTAAGAATCGTGGAGAGGTTGTGCTGGCGGACGCTGTCCAGATTGTTGCCCATCCTCGTTGCCCCGCGCGGCGGTTCCTGGCTGGGCGAAGTGCCCTTACTGACCGGCAATGCATTCTCCAACCTCATCGTGCGTCCAACCCCTCAAGAAGGACACCGTCCATCTAAGAGTGAGCGGTGCGGACCGCAAAGTCCACTCCGCATCTGGGATCGCTAATCCTAATATGTGGTTAGCTTGAACAAATTGCCTTTCCAACCTATCCTTCCAGTATGACCTACATCACAGCCGGCCCTTCGAATGGCGGTCCTATCCGCACAGGCGTCGTCGGATACGGCCTTGCAGGTAAAGTCTTTCATTGCCCGTTCATTGAAGCTAGCCCCGAATTCTCGCTGGATTTCATTGCAACAAATGACCCCGAACGCAGACGCCAGGCGAGCCGTGACTACCCTCGTGCCGCCATTGTTGCTGATGCCAACGAACTCCTGAAGCATGTGGCCGACCTTGATCTCGTGGTGCTGGCCAGTCCTCCCGGCGCACACCTCGAGCAAGGATCGGCTTTCCTCGACAAAGGTGTGGGAGTGGTCGTGGACAAGCCCTTCGCCGCTTCGGTGACTGAGGCGGAGGAACTGATCAGTAAAGCGGAAGAGGTGCAACGTCCCCTGGCCGTGTTTCAGAACCGCCGCTGGGACGGCGACTTCCTCACCGTGAAGAAGATCCTCGCCGCAGGGGAGCTGGGTGAGGTGTACCAGTTCGAATCCAGCTTTGAACACTGGGCGCCAAAGACCGAGTCCAGGTGGCAGGACGTCACGCCTGCAGCCCTGGGCGGCGGGGTGGCCTATGACCTGGGAAGCCACCTGATCGATCAGGCCCTGGTCCTTTTCGGGCCGGTGTCCGCCGTACGGGCAGACCTTCGAACCGTCCGGGAAGGCGGCGGAAATGACGATGCCAGCTACATCGAATTAACCCATGAATCCGGGGTGCGCTCCCGCTTGTGGATGAGCAGGGTCGGCGCCCAGCCCGGTCCCCGGTTCCGTGTTCTCGGCACAGCAGGAGCGTACGTTTCCTACGGCTTGGACGGCCAGGAACCCGCTTTGGCCGCCGGCATCCTGCCCACTGATGAACGTTACGGAACGGAGCCCGCAGAGACATGGGGAACGCTGGGTGTCTCCGCCCCCGGATATCCGGCACCCTCAAAGGTTCCCACCGAACGGGGAAATTACCCGGCCTTCTACCGGGGGGTCGCTGCTGCCGTGCAGGGGACAGGGCCCGTACCGGTCGAACCGCATGAGGCCCTCGAAGTCGTCAAGATCCTGGAACGCATCCACAGCGAGCCGCAGCAGCCCTGAAACGCAGCCGCCCACGGCCGCCCGCCTCTGGCGGAGGCGCCAAAGACCGTCACGGTGCCGGGGCCCAGGACCCGTCGCCGACTCTTCGCCCATGCGAAAAACACTCAACACCAACTAGCCCAAAGAGGTGCTAATCATGGCAGTACAACCAACCCCCGAAGACCGTTTCACCTTCGGCCTGTGGACCGTCGGCTGGACGGGGGGAGACCCGTTCGGCGTTCCCACCCGGGCAGCCCTTGACCCGCTGGAAGCAGTACGCAAACTCGCAGAGATCGGCGCCTACGGCATCACCTTCCATGACAACGACCTCATACCGTTCGAGACCACCGCCGCGGAACGCGAGCTCATCCTGAAGAACTTCAAAGCAGCCCTCACCGAAACGGGACTCAAGGTCCCCATGGTCACCACGAACCTGTTCAGCCACCCGGTCTTCAAGGACGGGGGATTCACATCCAACGATCGCTCGGTCCGCCGCTACGCGCTGGCGAAGGTCTTGACGAATATCGACCTGGCCGCCGAATTGGGCGCCGAAACGTTCGTCATGTGGGGCGGCCGCGAAGGCAGCGAATACGACGGATCCAAGGACCTCTCGGCTGCCCTTGACCGGATGAAGGAAGGCGTCGACACGGCAGCTGGTTACATCAAAGAAAAAGGATACGGTCTCAGGATCGCCCTCGAGCCCAAGCCGAACGAACCCCGCGGCGACATCTTCCTTCCCACCGTCGGCCATGGCCTGGCCTTCATCGCCCAGCTCGAACATGGCGACATCGTAGGGCTGAATCCGGAAACTGGGCACGAGCAGATGGCAGGTCTGAACTTCACCCACGGCATCGCCCAGGCGCTGTGGGCTGGAAAGCTCTTCCACATCGACCTCAACGGCCAGCGCGGCATCAAGTACGACCAGGACCTGGTGTTCGGCCACGGCGACCTCACCAGCGCATTCTTCACAGTCGACCTGCTCGAGAACGGCTTCCCCAACGAGGGACCGCGGTACGAAGGTCCGCGGCACTTCGACTACAAGCCCTCACGCACGGACGGATATGACGGAGTGTGGGATTCAGCCAAAGCCAACATGTCCATGTACCTGATGCTGAAGGAGCGCGCCCTGGCATTCAGGGCAGACCCCGAAGTGCAGGAAGCACTCCGAACGTCCGGCGTCTTCGAACTCGGTGAGCCAACGCTCTCAGCAGGGGAAACCCCCGCTGAGCTGCTCGCGGACCGCTCGGCGTTCACAGAGTTTGATGCCGGAAAGGCCGCGGAGCGCTCGTTCGCCTTCATCCGGCTCAACCAGCTGGCCATGGAGCATCTGATGGGTGCGCGATAGCCCACGGATCCCCTCGCCGCCGGGCACGGTATCCGTGCCCGGCGGCAAACCCCACAAGCAGAGGAGATCAGCCAATGTCCTTGGTAGCCGGTGTGGACAGCTCCACCCAGTCCTGCAAGGTGGTCATCCGCGATGCCCACAGCGGTGCCCTGGTTCGCCGAGGTTCAGCGCGGCACCCGGAGGGGACCGAGGTCGACCCTGAAGTCTGGTGGTCCGCCCTTCAGGAAGCCATCACTTCCAGTGGCGGCCTTGATGACGTCGCAGCCGTTTCGGTGGCCGGACAGCAACACGGCATGGTCTGCCTCGACGCCGATGGACACGTCATCCGGCCCGCGCTTCTATGGAACGACACCCGGTCGGCCAGCGCGGCTCAGGCACTCATAACGGAAGCAGAACCAGACGGGGCCAGCTACTGGGCGACGCACACCGGGACCGTTCCTGTTGCCTCTCTCACCGCGACAAAGCTGCGTTGGCTTGCTGAAAACGAACCGGACAACGCCAGTCGCACCGCAGCTGTCTGCCTGCCGCACGACTGGCTGAGCTGGAGGTTGGCCGGCTACGGGCCAGGCTCTGGCGCTGCCGGCCTCGATGCCCTCCGTACCGACCGTTCCGACGCATCAGGCACAGGCTACTGGTCCCCCTCAACCGGGAGTTACCTGCCCGAGGTACTGGAACGGACGCTCGGCCACGTGCCCGTCCTCCCCAGGGTGCTCGGTCACCTGCAGTCCGAGTATAAAACGCCTTCCGGCGCGCTCATCGGCCCCGGGGCCGGGGATAACGCAGGAGCAGCCCTCGGCGTGAATGCCGGAATTGGTGACGTCATTGTCTCAGTAGGCACGTCCGGCACCGTGTTCGCAGTGTCGGCCGCTCCGACAGCAGACCCCGCAGGCCTGGTAGCTGGCTTCGCCGACGCCACCGGGAACTTCCTTCCCCTGGTATGCACGCTGAACGCCTCAAGAATCCTCGATGCAACAGCACGCATCCTTTCCGTTACTTTGCCGGAACTATCTAAACTGGCGCTGGCTGCGCCCGTGGGCGCAGGAGGGCTTGTGCTCGTTCCCTATTTCGAGGGTGAACGGACGCCGAACCTCCCGGACGCCACCGGTTCCCTCCACGGAATCACCCTCGCCAATTTCAACCCACCCAGCCTCGCCCGTGCATCCTTCGAAGGGATCGCGTGCTCCCTGGCCGACGGGCTCGCCGCGCTCACCGGTATGGGGGTCACCGCGCAGCGCATCATCTTCATCGGTGGCGGTGCGCGCTCTGAAACGCTGCAACAAGTCACCGCGGGCGTCTTTGGGATGCCCGTCGCAATTCCCGAACCCGGCGAATACGTCGCCGACGGAGCAGCGCGACAAGCCGCCGGAGTACTCCTTGGCAAATTTCCCGACTGGTCACTCGGGGCGGCCAAGAAGATCACCACTGAAGCTACGCCGGAAGTACTCAAACGCTACCGGGCCGCTGCCAACCTTGCCGCCATTGCCTGAGCAACACGACTCACTCATTCTCCGTGGTCCACTGACCTTGAATCCGGCGCGCATTCTCCGTGAACAGCCGCTGCCGCAACTTTCTCTGCGAAACCCGCGAAACCGTCGTCGCAACCGTACGCTTTGTTAGAGCGTGGAGCCGGACTGCACGCCCCCGGCGAGCTCTAAGGCGCCATATGCACGCATCGCACCCAAGTTTTTCCAGGTCGTCGGACAGCCGGGCCGCGCTTTTGATCGCATTCCACTGACGGGGGGTCATGGCGGCGATCATGATTTGCCGGGAAGAGAGAACAACATGGCCATCAATGCAGGGCCCCGGCACAGCCACCCGTGGAGAATCCTGGCTAAACGCCGATAGTGGAGAGATTCCGTCAACCTAGCAGGGCTTCTGATGTCAGTTTGGGGTGTACTTGAAAACTGGCGGCACGGCACACTGCCAATGGGGCCTCTCCCTATGGCTTGATGATGAACGGTATCTCTGTGCACCAAAGCTTGATCAGGAAGAGGCCCTGTTACAGGGCAATCTAACTCTAAGCGGACTCGCGTACTACCAGCGTTGGCGCGATTCTCGAGTCCCGAGTCGGTTCGTTCGCATCCGCAATCCGTGTAGTCAGGAAGGCTGCGGCGTCTCGCGCAATCGCGGCGAGCGGCTGCGTCACGGTCGTTAGGGGTGGCTCGAAAACTCCAGAGAGGGAGGTCCCATCGAAGCCTGTCACCAACAGGTCATCCGGAATGCGGACGCCCGAGCGTATCAAGGTGGACATGATCCCAAACGCTATTAGATCAGATCCCGCCACAACGGCGTCTGGCAAAGTTTTGCGCCGTAGTAGCTCCTCGCCGGCCCGTCGCCCCGATTCGATGCTGAAATCGCCAATGATGTGCTCCTGAACGTCCAAGGGCAGTTCACGTGTAATTTGTTCGAAGGCTACTCGTCGGCTTCGGCCTGCAGAGTTTGCATTGTCCGATGAGGCCAGAACAACGCTTTTGGTACCTCGGTGCACCATGTGGTCAAGAATCAGTTGCATGCCGATGAAGTTGTCCACGCCGACGAAATCACCTGAAAGTCGACCAACCTTCCGGTCGACTTGCACCACCGGAACCGAGCGGGCGGCTTTTCGAATAGCTGGGATTGATCGATCGTGGTCCTGCGAGACGATGAGGATTCCATCAACACGGCGCCCGACGAGGGTTTCTAGGCGCCGCGCTTCTTGAGCGACGTCGCCGTGCGAATCCGCAATGATGAGTTCTCGGCCGGAGAGTTGCAGCTCGGCTTCGACCGCGTCCACAAGTTCGGCGAAGAAAGGGTTGCCGATCACTGGGACGATCATGCCGACCGTACGCGTTATCCCCTCTCGCATCGCGCGGGCGATGGGATCGACAGAATAGCCAAGCTTCTTCGCCGCCGTCATCACTATCTCAGTGGTCTCGCGTGACACGCGGTCTTTGCCCGCTAGGGCACGTGAAGCGGTTGCGATCGAGACGCCCGCTTCATTCGCGACATCCTGCAGCTTTACTATCTGGTCCATCGTTCCGCCAATCCTTCATCTGCGTAAACATTATCGCAGAATAGAGACTTGGGGAGCGCCAATGGCGTTCATTCCTTGACATCCCAAAAGCTTAATGGCGTAATCGATTACGCAACCCACGGAAACCAAGGAGAGAACATGCCCATCCCCGTCATTATCGATTGCGATCCTGGACACGACGATGTCTTTGCGATCTGGCTTGCTGCGGGCAACCCGAGGATTGATCTGAAGGCAATCACCACCGTTGGGGGGAATGGGTATCTGAAATACACAACACTGAACGCACGGATCGCGCTTACGGTGGGCGGAATTGAGGGAGTTCCGATTGCGGCTGGCGCGGACAAGCCGCTGGTGCGTGAACTCCAGCCCGCAGAGCATATCCACGGCGAAAACGCGCTCGGTGGTCCGGTTCTGCCAGAGCCCACGGTCCCGCTGGATCCGCGCACTGCGGTCGACCTAATCGTCGACGTTCTCAACGAATCGGACGAGCCCGTCGTGCTCGTTCCCACCGGCCCGCTCACCAACATCGCCTTGCTTGTCCGCACCCATCCCGAGGTGCTGCCAAAAATTAAGGAGATCGTCTGGATGGGCGGCTCTACAACACGCGGAAACCATACGCCCTATGCAGAGTTCAATGCATGGGTTGATCCCGAAGCAGTCGATGTCGTGCTCAAGACCGGTCTGAAGTTCACGATGGTCGGCCTTAACATCACTCACCAGGCCCTGATCACCCAGGAGGTCATCGACCGGATCGATGCGATTGGCAACGAAACCTCGAAGTTTGGCGTCGAACTCCTCAAGTTCTTCTGCTCGAACTACGATGCGTGGCAGGACATGCCAGAAGGTCCCCTTCACGATCCGGTTACCATTGCGCTTCTGGCGCTTCCGGAGGTCGTAGAGAGTGTGGAAAGCCACTTGGACGTCGAACTCAGCGGCGTATTTACGGCGGGAGCTACAAGCGTAGACCTTTTTGACATGCTCAAGCAGAAGCACAACGTCACCGTGCCGATCAAACTCCATGCAGACAAATTCTGGGACCTGATCGTTGATGCTGTAGGCGCACTGCGCTAACCGCATCGATCAGCTGTGGTGCAGCTGAGATGCCGGCGGCGTTGAGTCTTGCGGGTTAATAGCGAGCCTCCGTGGATGCCTTCTGCTCCGTCTGCCATGTTTGAACTGCCCCTCGGAAATTTTGTGTGGCGGTTTCCAAGGATTGGATCGGAAGGTGTTCGTTGAGGGCGTGCATCTGGGAAGGGACGCCTGGCCCCCAGACCACGATCGGAGTGTCGGGTAGGGATTGGGACAGGATGGAGCCGTCAGTGAAGTATGGGGCCGGTTTATCGGATACTTCTGCGGGGAGCGCCTGTAGCCAGGGGTTCGCTGGATCCGTGCGGAGAGCCGGAAGGCGAAGAACAATGTCTACTGATGCGAGTCCGGTCTGGTCCTGCCACCAGTCGAGCAGGTGGTCTCCGGTGTTGACCGTCCTCATGTCGATTGTGGCTGAGGCTTCGGCCGGGACGATGTTGGGTGCTGTTCCGGAGCTGATCATTCCAAGATTCCAGGTTTCGCTTCCCAGTCGTTCGTCCGCTAGAAGCGGCAGTTGTGTCCGCGCCCGTTCGAGGACTGAGGTGAGTTTCAGGGCAGCGTTTTCGCCGCGCTCTGGAGTGCTGCCGTGGGCGGCTCGTCCTGATGACTTGGCTTCTAACCACAGGGCACCCCGGTGGCCGGTGATGATCTTGTTTTCCGTGGCCTCGGGGATGATTACTGCTCCGATGTCCAGATCTGTGAGGGACGCTGATGCGTCGGGGGCGCCGAGGGACCCGATTTCCTCGTCGCTCGTCATCAGCAGGGCCACGGGTTTTCCGTGGCTGGCTGCCTGCAGGAGAGCGCTGGCGGCGGCCACGAGGCCGCCCTTCATATCGACAGTGCCGCGTCCGTAGATGACTCCGTCCCTGGTGATGGGGGAGAAGGGAGGGTGGTCCCAGACGTTCTCGTTTCCAACGGGGACGGTGTCAACGTGACAGGCGAAAAGGAGGTAGGGACCGGTCGCCTCGGTTCGCACGAGCGTCCATGGGAAGCTGGCGGCAGGAGAGGTGGAAACGGTGAAGCGGCTGTCCTGTTCGAGAAGCGTGGTCGCCACGTGTGCCTGCAGGTGCCGTTGCGCCTCCGTCCGGCCGGACGTCGTATCAATGGCGACGAGTTCATGGAGCAGATCGATGAGGGCTTTTTGGTTCATGCTGTGTCTCCTTCAATATCTGCTGCTTTGCTGCTCTCACGCACTACGAGGGTGGGGGACAAGGCCAGCTGCACGGAGGCGTGGTCCTGTTCGGTCTGTGATGCCCGGAGGATGTCTACCGCGTGCTTTGCGATTGCTTTGAGTGGTTGGCGGACGGTGGTGAGGCGGGGCGTGCAGAGGTTGGCGAATTCGATGTCATCAAAACCAGTGATGATCAGGTCCTTCGGGACCGAGATCTTCTCCGAGTGGCAGGCCTGGAGCGCACCGACGGCAATGACGTCAGCGGCGCAAACCAAGGCATCGGGAAGCGGGCCGGAGTCGATGAGCTGCTTCAATGATTCCCGTCCGCAGACGACGCTGTACCTACCCAGGAAGATGTGCTCCTTGGCGACCTCGATGCCGGCAGATGTGGCATACGCGAGGAAGGAGTCCAAGCGGATGCGTGAGGAGGAGTCGTTTTCCTTGGAACCGATGAAGGCTGCTGAGGACACGCCCAGGGAGGACAAATGGTCCACGATCAGCCGCATGGCTGTTTCATCGTTGATCCCGACCCAATCAGCGTCGAGCCCGTCGATGCGCTGGTCAACCTGTACGACAGGGACGGAACGGGAGGCTGCCTGCACAGCTGCAAAGCTGGAGGTCGCGTCCACGGGGCAGACGATCAGTCCGTCGACTCTCCTGGCGATCAGGGAGGTGAGCGCATCCCGCTCCCGCGACGGATCTTGGCGGGAGTTGCACAGCAGCAGCTGGATACCGTTCAAGTGGAGGACTTCTTCGACTTCCTGCACCAAATCAGTCATGAACGGGTTGGCGATTTCAGGAATCACCATTCCCACGGCGTTGGTACGCGAGCTGCGCAGCGCGCTGGCCACGGTGTTGCCTGAGTAGCCCAGCTTTTCCGCCGCAGTCGTCACCGCGCGGCGCAGCTCAGGCGAGACAATCCCCGTTCCGCTCAGGGCGCGGGAAACGGTCGCCGTGGAGACGCCGGCATGCTCGGCCACGGTCTTGATCGTCACCTTCGACAAGGGTTCCCCTCCATCAGCCTCAGCCTCAAACTCCGGACTTGATTGTAATCGTATTCATCATTTCACGCCGACAGGAGGATGGAAAGTTCGCCTTTCCTTTAAGGCTTGCGACATCGCAAAATCCCCGGGTTTCCGGCGTTCTCGACACCCTAGACAGGCGTTGTTGGTTAATATTTCCCGGAGCTATTGACAGTCCTCAGTGACGACCGTAACGTCTTTTCCACGACCATAAAGTAATCGATTACAAACCCGGTTCACTGGTCTGGAGGCCCGGACGCCGACTATCCGGCACATGTTTCAGGCACACCGACCCCGAGGGGGGACGGAGATGTGCGGCTTTACTCTTCCAGCCCTCGCATACGCCCAGGGCCCCCTATCCACATAGGAGAAGTTCATGTACAAGAAAATCGGTGCTGTGCTTGCCGCAGCCGTTGTTATGACCGGAGTTGCGGCCTGCGAGGCCCGGCCGACGTCCTCAGCCCCGGCCGGGAACAACCTTGCTGCCTCCGCGGAAATCCCCGGTCCCGAGAACGTGCCCTCGGCCTGCCCCGCCCCCGGTGGAGGAAAGCTGCAAATCGGACTGGTAACGCCGAACCTGCAGGCACTGTTCTTCAACCAGGTCAGCACCGGCGCCAAGACCGTCGCCGACCAGGCGGGTGTGGACCTTCAGGTCGTCAGCGCCAACGACGACGCTATCCAGCAGAGCAGTGCTGTAGACAACCTCGTAGCGAAAAAGGTCCAGGCCATCATCGTCGCTGCCATCGACACTGAGGGCATCAAGCCCGCCGTCCAGCGGGCAGCCAAGGCCGGTGTGAAGGTCGTTGCCGTGGATGCCATCGTTGCCGACCCGGCTGTATCCACCCAGGTCGGCACCTCCAACGCCGAATCCGGCCGGCAAATGGGTGACTTCCTGGCCAAGCTGGCCAACAACACCGGCAAGGTAGGCATCGTCGGCGCGCTGAACTCCACGATCCAACTGGAACGGCAGAAGGGGTTCGTTGATGCCATCAAGGCCAAGGGCATGACAGAAGGCACCGTTGTGGACGGCAAGAACGTCCAGGAGTCCGCGCAGTCAGCGGCCGAGAACCTGCTGACCTCAAGCCCTGACCTGAAATATGTCTATGCCACAGGCGAACCGGCTCTTATAGGCCTTGTCGCCGGCGTTAACAACCAGAAAGCGCAGTCGCGGATCAACGTAGTGGGCTGGGACCTGTCCGAGTCCGCGATGGACGGACTGAAGGCCGGCTTCGTGAAGGGTGTTGTGCAGCAGAACACCTTCAAGTTTGGCTACGAGTCCATGGGCGCGGCCATTAAGGCCAGCTGCGGCCAAACAGTGGAGAAGAACATCCCGGTTCCGACGCAGATCGTCACCCCGGAGAACGTCGACAGTTTCGCCTACTACCTGAAGAAGTAGCAATTATGAATACCAACGAAATGCTTGTGGAGCTCCGCGGGATCAAGAAATCCTACGGTCCCGTGCAGTCCCTCCGAGGAGTAGATTTCACGCTTCATCGCGGCGAAGTTGTAGGCCTTGTCGGTGACAACGGTGCCGGCAAGTCCACGCTGATGAAGGTCCTGGCAGGGGCGGAGCAGCACGACGAGGGCGAAATCCTGATCAGGGGCAAGTCCGTCCGGTTCTCCAACCCCAGCGACGCCCGCAACGAGAACATCGGCATCGTCTACCAGGACCTTGCCCTGTGCAACACCCTGGACGTCGCAAGCAACCTTTTTCTAGGAAGGGAACCGCGCAAGGCCAGGTTCCTGGACCGGAGCGCCATGCATGCCCGTGCCGCCGCAGTCCTGGATGACCTGCATGTGCGCGTGAAATCCACCTATCAGGAAATCGGCACCCTTTCGGGCGGCCAGCGCCAGTCTGTCGCCATCGCCCGCGCCGTGTCGTTCAAACCCGACGTGCTGATCCTGGACGAACCGACCGCAGCCTTGGCCGTCGCCGAAGTCGAATCAGTGCTCCGCTTGATCAAGAAGGTCGCTGCTGAAGGTGTAGGGGTCATCCTCATCACCCACCGGCTTCAGGACATCTTCCGTGTCTGTGACCGTGTGACCGCCATGTACGAAGGCGAGAGCGTGGACGACAAACCCATCTCAGAACTCAACATTGAACGGCTCGTGGCCATGATCACCCGTTCAGACCACCAGTATCCGGAGGCATCATGATGCTGCAAACTGCTCCTACCGGTGCTCCATCGGTGAAAATTCTGCCCCCTTCATTCTTCGAGCGGGCCAACAAGTCAACGCTGCTGATGGCAGGTGTCACCCTGGTCCTGATCGTGGCTTTTTCCATAGCCAGCCCGGCATTCCTGTCCTTCGTCAACGTCGCGAACATGGCCACACAAATCGCTCCCGTGCTGATCATTGGCGTCGCCATGACCTTCGTCATCACCGGAGGACAAATCGACCTGTCAGTCGGTGCAATTGCCGCGTTCGTAGCCGCGACCTGCGCCCAGCTGGTTCAAACAGGGCTCAATTCCGCTGCCGTGATGGTGATCGGCGCCCTCATGGGCCTCGGCTGGGGACTGGTCAACGGACTCCTGAGCTCCTACCAGAAAATTCCCTCCTTCATCGTCACGCTTGCGACCTTGTCCATGATCAGGGGCCTGGCCCTGTTGGGAACAGGCGGATTCTCCATACCGATTCCGGACTACACGATTTTCCGGACAGTAGGAAACGGTGAGTTCCTCGGGATTACGTTCATGGCCTGGATCGCGATCGTTGTGTTCCTCATCGGGCTGGTAATGATGCACTCCATGCGATTTGGTCAGTACACAACAGGGATCGGCTCCTCCGAGGAGTCGGTGCGGCGAGCCGGCGTCAACACCCGCGCCGTCAAGATGTGGGCCATGGCGTTCTCCGGCCTGGCTGCCGGCGTCGCTGGTGTCCTCATCGCAGCGCGCCTTGGTTCCGGTTCCGCGAACTCTGCAACGGGTCTTGAACTGACCGTCATCGCCGCTGTCGTCATCGGTGGTACCGACCTCTTCGGCGGCCGAGGAACGATCACCGGCACGCTGATCGGGGCCATCCTGACAGGCGTCATTGCGAACGGTCTGACTCTGGTCGGCATGAGTCCGTTCCTGACACCGATCATCACCGGCCTGGTGCTGCTGATCGCTATCTGGATCAATCTGCGCGGCAAGCAGCTCTCTGACCTGGTCGCGAAGCTCCTACAGAAATGACCACAGTCCAGACCGTTACGGGATCTGTCAGCATCAGCGACCTGGGGATAGTTCTCCCTCACGAGCACCTAGTCAACGACCTTAGTACCGCGTACAGCCCGGCCACCGACCAGCGCATCCGTGATCTTCTGGACGCCCCCGTCTCTGCCGATCTGGCCTGGTTGCTGAGGGAACACCCGTACAACAGCGCCGACAATTGCCGGCTCGATGACCTGCAGGCCATGGTCGAGGACCTGACGGCATTCCGCCATCTGGGAGGCGGGAGCGTCATTGACCTCACCCCTCCCGACCTCGGACGCAACCCTGAAGCCTTAGGACACCTTTCCAAGCAATCCGGCGTCAACATCATCATGGGCTCGGGCTGGTACCTGGAAAAATTCCAGGACGACTCCACCCGTGCGGCGGACGTCGAGACCCTCATCAACTCTTTGTTGGCTGACTTTTCCCGACCAGGGGCACGGCCAGGGGTTATCGGGGAAATAGGTGTATCGCCGGCTTTCTCGCCAGCGGAACTACAGGCGCTGCGGGCGGCCGCTCTGGGGCAGAAGGAACTACGTGTACCACTATTCATCCACACGCCGGCCTGGGAAAGGATGGGCTCCCGGATCCTGGACGTTGTCATCGACGAATGCGGGGTCAGCCCGCACGCGGTGGTCCTTTGCCACCTGGACCCGTCTCACAATGATGCGGCATATCAGCTGTCCATGGCAGACCGAGGTGTCATGCTCGGCTTCGACATGATCGGTATGCCTTTCAGTTTTCCATCTGAAGGGGAAAGTCCCGGACCGGGGGAAAGTGCTGACGCCATTGCCCTGCTCGTTCGGAAAGGTTTCGGACAACAGATCCTGCTCAGCCACGACCTCTTCCTCAAGTCCATGCTCACCAAACACGGCGGGAACGGCTTCAACTATGTCCCGTTTGCCTTCCCGGCGCGGCTGTACGAGCGCGGGGTCAGCCCAGAAGAAGTCGATGCAATGCTCACTTCGAACCCCGCCAGTCTCTTCATAAACTCAACCAACTAGTTAGAAACAGGTAACACCAATGGCAAGAGTACTTATCGCCGGCGAGAGCTGGATGACCATATCCACGCACGTCAAGGGAGTGGATGAATTCTCCGTACATTCATACGTCGAAGGCGTGGGCCCTCTCAAAAATGCCCTTGAGGCACAAGGGCACGAGGTCGTGCATATGCCTGCCCACGTCGTCCCCATGGCCTTTCCCGGCTCCGCCGAGGAACTGGCCACGTATGACGCTGTGGTGCTTTCCGACATCGGTGCCAACTCAATCCAGCTCGCCCCGGACGTCTTTGAAAAATTTATCCCCGGCCAGGACCGGCTCGCGGCTCTCGCCCAATGGACCAAGGACGGCGGCGCGTTAGTCATGATCGGCGGCTATCTCTCGTTCTCCGGGTTCCAGGCTCGCGCTGCGTTCCGGAATACCGCCATCGCAGAGGTCCTTCCGGTGGACATGCTTTCCGAGGACGACAGGTGGGAACTTCCCGCAGGACTCACAGCTCAGGTCGAGCAGCCCGAACACAAAGCCATTGGCAGCGCAGGAACGGATTGGCCCCTGCTTCTCGGATACAACCGAACCGTCCTCAAGCCCGGAGCTGAGCTCGTGGCATCCATCAATGGTGATCCCCTGATCGCCCTGTCTGAAACCGGCAACGGCCGCAGCGCAGTCTTCACTTCTGACTGCTCCCCGCACTGGGCACCCAAGCAGTTCTGCGAAGAATGGCCCGGCTACCAAGAGATTTTCGGCGGAATCATCGACTGGGTCACCAAGAAAGTCTGATCCGTTGGTGTGGTCCACGGGAAATCCCGCGGACCACACCAACCAGCAGTAAACAAGCAAGCCAGTCCCGGAAGGACGAGAATGAGCCCACATGTGGGAGTAATCGGATCTATCAACGCTGACCTCTCCGTCGGCGTTGAGCGCCACCCGCGGCCGGGGGAAACTATCCTCGGTACTGGCGGGCAACTGTCCCCCGGCGGCAAAGGCGGCAATCAAGCCCTCGCGGCAGCGCGACAGGGAGCAGAAACCATGATGATCGGGGCCATCGGTTCTGACTCCCACGCCGACGCCGCTACCCGGCTGCTCCGCGAGGCCGGAGTGAACCTCGACCATGTGGTCACAGTGCCAGGACCGACCGGGCTCGCCATAGTGGCAGTTGATGCCGATGGCGAGAACAACATCATCGTCGTTCCGGGAGCAAACGCCCGGCTGACTCCTGATCACATCAAGGCAGCCCATGAAGCGCTCGGTACCTGCACTGTGGCAGTTATCCAGGGAGAAATACCCACAGAGACCATCATCTTCGCCTCGGCCACGCTGGAGAGACTTGGCGTGCGGCAGATCCTCAACCTGGCCCCGGTCCTGAGCCTGCCGATGTCAGTTCTCAAACGATCGGACCCCCTGGTCGTCAACGAACACGAAGCCGCCCAAATCCTCGCAGCAGCACACACTGGTGTTCTCCCCTTCACGCCTGCTGAAGGAACTGGGCACGGCCCTAAACTCGCAGCCGCACTGGTGAAAACAGGGATCAAGTCAGCCATCGTAACGCTCGGAGCAGCAGGCGCGGCTCTGGCCACAAACCAAGGAGTTATCCAAATCGAAGCGCCCGAAGTAGAAGCCACCGACACAACTGGCGCAGGCGATGCGTTCGTTGGCGCACTGGCCGCTGCTGTGGCCCACGGAGCCGACCTCCCGACCGCCTGCAATCAGGCCGTGCGTGTTGCAGCTTTCTCCGTCCAAGGGCACGGAGCCCAGAACTCCTACCCAACAACGAATGACACCCTGCCGACCAACCTTGCTGCCGGTCCCCATGACCTGCGCCCTGCAGAGGCGCGGTGGAGCTGATCAAGCAACAGCCGACGCCGACTGCTCTAACTTGACCGTCCCAGTCCCTTGGAACTTGGCCGCAAGACTGCAGTGCCATTCACCAAGCTGGCATCAAACCAGTTATCGGCGCCCACCCCGGAGATCCTCACGACCCCAAACCAGACGCTGACCTAGTGGAGAGGCCGGCGGGAGCGCCGTCGTCCATGAACTGGAAGTGTCAGCCATGGTTGAAAAGTGAGCCATTTCGCGGGCTTGGCTTGGGGGCACTCTCCCGCCTATTTAAAAGGCCGATAACCGTGATTCCGTCAACCCAAGTGTCCTCGTACCCGACGGTTACGAGGTCGCATCGGCCGATGCTTGTTCGGCTTCTTCAATGGGTCGGCGCAGCCGCGAAGCCAAGTCTTGCAATTCAGACAGGGAAATGTCCCTCAAGTGCAGGGCGCCAAATAGGATTAGCCCTGGATTCTGAAGTTTGTATCGTTCGAGCAGACCCGTCGGCACCTGAATCCCACTTGAACGTGTCTCCATCCCGCCGTGGATCAGGTAGCGTCCGCCCAACCCCAAGTCGCTCAGTTCCCTGTGAAGTGCCACGCTGTCCCAGTTGCGGGCAGACTGTCCGATACGGATCCCGGCGAGATCAAGCTCATCTTCCCGCGCTACTAAGGCAAGCAACTGGAACTGGGTCCAAGTAAGAGATTCCGCTTGCCGGATGAGCCAATGGGATGCGGCGGCAGTCATGGCAGGGTCACAGGAAATGTAGGCGTAGGCGCTGCCCATGAACGGCAGCTTCCGCTCTTCCGGATCGCGCTGCGCCGCGACGAGCACTGCTTCAAATGTCTCTTGCGCATCGGGGGCAAACCCTCCGCGAGCTTGCCAGAATGAGTCTTGACGTATCGTCATTCCGGCTTCTAGGTTTCTATTTACAGCATCGGTCGCAAACGTGACCACGGATTCAACGCGGCGACGTTCTCTGGCTCCCAGAATTCGGGAGAGTACGGACCGCCCCGCTTCCTCAAGGATTGGGCCAACGATGGCCCCTGTAATCGCTCCGGTCGGGCCCGATACGGCGTGCCCTGTGATGGCACCAGCCAGGGATCCGAACAGGTTACTCACACCTGAAGCAAAGTCCTCGGCATCATTCCCAGGATCATGCGACCCATCACTCATCTGCGAAGTTCACCTATGCTCTGAACGATGCGGCCCAACATCTTGTGGAGACTCGCTTCTCCGTCGGACAATCGCGAGCTTGGGTCTGGGCCCTTTGAGGCTACGGGCGTGAGCCCAATATTCTCGTTACTTATGACGTAGGTGTCGTTATAAAGCGGCTTTGTCGGGTCTTGGCTCGTGTACGTCAGCTTCAAAGTAGCTGTTCTGGGCATCCCGTCAACATCGGGGCCGCCATCAGACCTTCTGCTGCCAGGAGTTGGGTCTATACGCCAGAACGATCGCAAACTTACTCCTGGCGGCAGCGTCTGTTTTGTAGAGAACATCCTCTTCAGGGCGGTGACGATCAGATCGTCATTCTCGGGCCAGTCGTCAGTATCGATAATGAGGTCTTCTGCGCTCGATTTTCCTGAGTTGCTAACCACTAGGTCCCAAGTGCTCACCCCGCCAATCCCTGGCACGATACGGGCAAAGACAAACGGGCGCGTCTGCTCGATGCTGTCCAGCTTGATCTGGAGCTGAGCGGCCCGCGCCTGTTTTAGGGACTCCTTGGCTGTGTGCCAAGCGGCGATGGCCCCGACGAGCAGGCCGAGAGTCAATGCCGCGGTCCCGATCGATCCCGCTGCGGACCACCATGCCGCATGGGCGGATGATTCGGCTATCTCGGCTGAGCGTCTGGCTAGTTCGTCTGGAGTCATGGACTCATCCTGCCCTACAAGCTGAAGTTCCCTTTGGGAAAAGCGTTGAGGTGCGCGGTAACGCGATCCCTGCTGGTGGCAGAAACCAGAGACTAAATGCGCGATTCTCGCAGTACTTCGAGCCTGACGCCGATAAGGGATATTTCGTCAAGCCATTGTCCGCCCGGGGGAGGTCACCCCGTCTTTCCCGTAAGGCGGCGAGGCCTGAAGGGGCGGGTTACGTGGAAGAATCCGAGGCTGGGATGGCGGCTGGACAGGACTGGATCCCAGAGAATCGCGTGGAGCGGTTGACTACGCCGTGGCCAGTGGGGCAGACCGCTTTACATCCAGTCCCTCTCTTTGACCAATCTGTTGCCCGCACCGGCACTGACACATAGGCTCAACATGTGAGTTGCGGGGACGGCAGTCCGACAAGCGGATCCGGCCCGCGACCCGTGAAGGAAAAAAGCATGGCAACAGGTACGGTCAAGTGGTTCAACGCCGAAAAGGGCTTCGGATTCATCGCCCCCGACGACGGAAGCGCTGACGTGTTCGCACACTTTTCAGCAATCGCATCCAGCGGTTACCGCTCCCTGGACGAGAACCAGAAGGTTCAGTTCGACGTCACCCAGGGCCCTAAGGGTCCGCAGGCGGAGAACATCCAGCCGCTCTAAGTGGTTGTCAGGAAGCTGGCCGGCTGCAAACCGGCCAGCTTCTCTGTTTTCACCAGCCCCGTTGCCGCACGCACAGCGGCACGACCACAAAGGAGGCCCGCCAGCCAAAAGGCAGCAGTTCTGAATGTCGAACAATTCCATAACTGCAGCAGGGCTGACGGGCTTCCTGAATTTCTGAGCCAGAAGTTGTTTTCCGTCGTCGATCCCATGGCGGAATCCCGACGCAACAGAATGTTCCTGCCGATCCTCCAGACGCCTAATGCGGGCCGCTTCCGGCTGATTCTTGAACGCGATAACCGCGATTCCGTCAACCTGCAGTGAGCCTGTGGTTGACCGAGCAATCCCGTCGGTGGCTTTGGATCCACCCGGCGTACATCGTGTCAGTTCGTTCACACCAAGCGTTTCAGGACCGAATGAACGCCAACTGTAGTCTGTCCCTAGTCACGAATATCTAATGGGGGAATGATGCGGTTCGAGCGTTCAGCAGGGATCTTTAAGGCAGGGGTTCTGATGGCCATTGGTGGCCCAGTCCTCGCTGCACTTGGAGCAGTCATCGCCGCCCCAAACATCGCTGTCCTCTATACCGGGAACGCAAATCGCGAGCGATTGGTAATCGGCCTGATCATCGCTGCCGTTGGTTTACTCCTCACCGCGGCCGGGTACATCATGATTCTCGTCGCGGTGCACCGCGCCTTGGTCAAAATCGATGCTCTTCCCGTGCGTCAGCAGCCGCGGGCAGGGCAGGGATCGCCCCATTCCGCATCTGACTTCACGTACTGACCAAGTGATCTCCAGCCCCTATGGGCCGCCACGGCAAGGCTCACGGCAGCAGTGTCAGGCTGGGGTGTGCCTAAAACTGACTTTGCACCGTCTCAAGTGTGGGAAGCAGTCAACGGGATCGCTACGGGCGAAAGCACTCCTTCGCGTTTCCTGTTGAGCTCCCGAGGAGGTCGGAGCTTTGCATCACGTCAATTATCGAACTTAATGTCGAAGGCTGGCCGGCTTCCATGACAGGCGGCTGGGATTACCGGCCAAGATATCGAGAGTGAAGCCTCGGCTCGTGGTATTTCCTCCGCCATGAGCAGGGTGACGGTGGCAATCCGCCTCATTACCATCTGCGGCTCGAAACTGCCCTCGCCGTCTCTGGGAACATCAGTCTGGCACGGGGCCGACCTCCGCGAACATGGGCTTGGACCGGGTCCCTTGCGCACGTTCCCGTTCTCGGCCAGCCAGTGCCTCTCGTGGCCGAGGTACTCAGTCATCTCCTCCTCCAGTGCGGTCGCGAGCACGTTCTTTGGCAGGCCGGCCAGCAGCGCGCCGGCCCCAGGAGGCTCAGCCTTGCTCGCGTGCCCGCTCCAGCAGCGCCTCAGCGAGCTCCTTCTGATCGATGATCTCTCCGGTCATGGCATCTCTGTCGTCTCAGTCAGAGCCTCGCCTTTCGGTCGGGCCACGCCGTTCCCCATCGCTTTGCTTACAGCCCCGGTGGAACTGGTGTACGCCGGTCCGGCGTGGGACGGCGCTGGGAGGGCTGAGCGGCAGAGTGACAGCATGCCACTTGAGTTTATCCATTGACTCCGCCGCTGCAGGTCTCGCCGGCTTCGGGTGTTTGCGGACCTTGCTGGAAGGCATCGATGAATGCCGACAGCCGAGGGTCTGCCGGGTCGGCGACACTTAATTGTTTGCCCCAGGCGGTGGCCTCGATGCGGGAGCCTTGGCCGGGGAAAGGGCTGACCAGGACGTGGCTGTGGTTGGTTGCAAGCCGGGCGAGTTGGGCGATGTCGTCGGCGGGAAGTTCTGGCTGATAGCTGATCCATACGGCACCGTGTTCGAGGGAGTGCACGGCCCGGGTTTCCTGCACGGGCCGGTCATAAACTCCGCAGTTCGTCCAGATCGGTGAGTGGTCTCCGCCGACGCCGGGACGCTGCGGATAGGTCACCACGGTCTGGACGTGGTTCCTGCTCAGACCGGCATAGCTGATAACTCCTTCGATCATGGTCGGGTCCTTCCCTGCCGCCGGGTTCGGTTGGCCAATGCCGTTAGCGGTGAATCCGTAGGTGAGTGCCCCGGTGGCGAGGATGAGAGGCACACCGATGGCCGTCAGCGGCCTCCGCCATCTGGCAGGCGATTTGGGACTTGGCCTGTTGGTGATGGCGTGTGCGGGTGGGTGGGAGCCGGGCGTTGTTCGGGGTTTCATGGGCCTCCTTCGGGCGCTGCGGACGGGTACTTGTTTGCGATGACTGCCGGTTGGCCGCCGGAGCGCCGCCGCGTCTTAATGTCGCCTGCTTTCTCCCGTTTATTCATAGACCGTGTCTGTTAAGGAAAGGTCTTCGACGTTCACGCGGGCAACAGAAAGGTCCCGATTCAACACATACGCTCGATTTTGGCCATGGCTGAAGACAATTGCCTGGCGGGGCTCCTTGAAGCCCTCGAGTGTCTTTACGAGGGCGTTTTCGTTGACGTCGATTACGTCAATGGTGTTGTCGGCCTTATTGCTGGCAAAAAGGAGTTTGCCGTCCGGTGACAGGGCGGCACCGTATGGCTCGCGACCAACATGGATTTCGTTCCTTATATTTCCCCTCCGTAAGTCGACCACGGAGATACTGTTGCGCCCGCTGTTTGCGGCATACAGCGTGTTTCCGTCAGCGGTTACGGAGATTCCCCGGATCTTGGAGAATCCGGTCAGTTCTCGGGTAATCTTCCTGCTGGCGGCGTCGACAACCGTGACCTTATCGCCCTCGAAGTTCGTCACAAAGACGTGCTTTCCGTCCGGAGATACCTTGATGCCTTGCCTTGGCTGGGAAAAACCGGTGATGACGCCGACCGGTTTCCGTGCCTCAAGATCGACGACCGTGACGGAGTTATGTGCCTGGTTGTTCACATATATGGTCTTTCCATCCGGACTTACCGCTGTTCCGAATGCTCCCGGTCCAACCACGACTTCATCCTGCAACGTATAGTTTTTCGTGCTGTAAAAACGGAGGGTGCCGAGGCTGCTGTCAGAGACGACAAATTGCGAGCCGTCATTAATAAAGACAATGTTCCGAGGTGTGCCAAAGCCGTCGATCTTCTTGCGCAGCCTACCTTCGGCCAGGTCATAGATCAGGAGTGACTTTTCACGGCTGTCCGAGACTACCGCGGTTTTCTCATCCGGGCTCACCGCAAGGGAGTTATTGGTAATCTCGGCGTCAAATCCGGTTCTACGGTTTTCGGGAGGCGCGGGGGCCGAACTGGCCGCGGCATCGGTGGACGAGGATTTTGCGCCGCTGGCGGTATCTGTTGAGGCGTCGCAGCCGGTAAATGCCAACGCGATCAGGGATATCGCCGCCATGGTTGTACTGATTCGCTTGTTCATAAAAATGCGGCTCCTCTGCAGGCTTTTTTTGAGATCAGGACCGACATTCCTGAGGGACACATAGGCTCAGCTCCCAGCTGAGAACCAAACCATCGCGCCAGTGACATGGCTTTTCACGGTTCGTCGTGAAAACCCCGCTGGGGATAATATTCATGCAACCGTCCGGGGGCGCTGGCTACGGAATACGTGTTTGATAGTTCTTCGCGTTCCGGAACCCCGGTCCAATGCGCTTGATGTATTTGACCATCGTGTACGCTGCCCCAACCTTGGCCGTCCTTACCCGTGTTTTCATCAATGTCTCGATCTCGGGCCACCATCGGTTGACGGTGGCCCACGGGGCCGGTCGTTTCAGCCATATCAGCAGCAGCGAGCTGGGCGGAAAAGAAGTCTCCGGCCGCCTGCAGATCACCGATTTCGACGGTTTTGATCAACAGCCGCAAAACCTTTAGGGCAGCCGACCCGGCCCCGGTGGGGTGCCTTCGACTCTTCTGCCGGGGGATCACGTCGCGGTTGGCGACCTGTGCAGCTGTTCGCGCTACCTGGGGTCGCCCGAAATGTGGAACGGGATCGTTGTGATCTTGGATGCGACTCCGATGGCTTCGAGATCTCGTGCATCAATCGTGCCATCGCCGTTGGCATCCGGCACGACGCTCGGGGCATCGTTATAGAGCCCATCGTGGTTGAGGTCGGCGATCACAGCGACGGTCAGGGTGCTGTCCACATCCTGACCGGCAATCGGGGCGCCTACGATCCAGGAATCCCAAACTTCAGCGCCCTTGTTCGAGCGGTCGGTCACGCCGGTGAGATTGAACAGGTTGGCGAGATTCGTGCCGGGCCCGGAGAAGCCCTTGATGGTGCTAGTGGTGGTGGAGGCGAGTACAACGAGGCCCGGCAGACGATCATCCCGACCGGTGGAGAAAGACCCGGGAAAGGGTGCCGTGTTCACATGCGCGGCGGGCCCGGTGAGCTGCAGGCCGCTGAAGCCTGCTGTGGCCAGGCCGCCGTCGTACCGCACGCGTAGATCTACGAACCATCCGGCACCAGAGATTCCGGCGTTGTCTCCCTTTCCAGGGGCTAGCACCTCGATCTCCACGGGATGCTTTTCTGATGCGGCAGGGACAGACGTCTCCAACGTCGGACTGGCACTTGCAGCACCGGCCACGATCGCGCCCAACACCCCCACAGAGCCAACAACAGCGGCAATTCGACGATTACTAATTTTCATCATGATTCTTCCTCGGCTCGGCTTACAAATGGAGAAGTGATTATTGCGGCGCCACAGACCGGCTCCCGGCCATAACGACGAAATTAACGCGCGTAGAAGGTGAAACCATTAACTGGACCGCGCACCGCGGCCTAACCCCGAGTCAGCTAAGCCAGGGCAGTCCCGCTTTGGATTCTGGGTGGGCTGGATGAACCAGGTTTGTCAGCAGGGGACCTCCTGGAGCGGATCAAGGTAGGAATCCCCGATCAGGCGGACAGTAAACGTATCAGGGCCGCTGCGGCCAACTACGACGCTGTCTTTAGTGGTCCCGGCCCGTGTCGCTAGCTCCTGCACGACACCCTCAAGGGTGCTGAAAATAGCTGACCGGTCCCATATCTTCAGCGTTATGGACTCTGTGGATTCGGGGGTCATGTCAATTCTTTCATTCTTGGATGGGACGTCAGGCCTGTTCAAAGTCCCGAAAGAACTCCCACAACTCCGCGTACCGTCCGTGTGAACGGTACGCGGAGTTAGGAGGATGCTTTCTCGCCAATTGGGGCAAAGTAGGCATCACCTAACGCAGTCAGCCCAGCTCCCGGCTTTCGGGTGTCCTGTTGCGATTGGATTGCTGGGGCTGACTGGCGTTCTTTTCTACTAGGCCGTGGCAAGTTCTTCGACGGTGGCCCTTGCGCGGTTTTCCGTCAGGTACCTGGCGTAGGCAGGGAGGGTGAGGAAGGACGGGAAGTCCTGGGCGAGGGTGACTTCTTTGAAGATGTCGCGGGCATCGTCGAAGCGATCGCCGTCGAAGCGTTCCAGCTTGGAGTATTCCTCGTCCAGGAGTTCCTCCACCCATTCCCGGCTGATGATTTCGCCGTGGTCGGTGATGGCGCGGGAGTAGATCCACTGCCACAGCTGCGAGCGGGAGATCTCGGCGGTGGCGGCGTCCTCCATCAGGTTGTGGATGGCAACCGCGCCGTTGCCGCGCAGCCAGGACTCGATGTAGCGGATGCCCACTTCGATGTTGTTCCGGATGCCCGGTTCGGTGATCGTGCCATGTGTCGCAGCCACGTTGATGAGCGCCCGGTCATCCGGGGTGACGTCTTCACGCAGGCGCTCCAGCTGGTTGGGCTTATCGCCAAGGACGCCGTCGAACACCTCACGGCAGACCGGCACCAGGTCCGGGTGCGCCACCCAGGAGCCGTCGAAGCCATCGGCTGCCTCGCGGGTCTTGTCCGCGCGGACCTTCTCGAAGGCGTTGGCGTTGGCGGCCTCATCCTTGCGGTTCGGAACGGCGGCTGCCATGCCCCCAATAGCCATGGCGCCGCGCTTGTGGCAGGCCCGGACCAGCTGTTCGGTGTAGGCCCGCATGAACGGGGCCGTCATGGTCACCTGGCCGCGGTCCGGCAGGACGAAGCGCGGGCCGCGGGTGCGGAAGTTCTTGATCAGGGAGAAGATGTAGTCCCAGCGGCCGGCGTTCAGGCCGGCGGCGTGGTCCCGCAGCTCGAACAGGATCTCCTCCATCTCGAACGCTGCCGTGATGGTTTCGATCAGCACCGTGGCGCGGATGGTGCCCTGCGGGATGCCGAGCAGGTCCTGGGCCAGGATGAAGATGTCGTTCCAGAGCCGGGCTTCGAGGTGGTTTTCGATCTTCGGCAGGTAGAAGTACGGGCCCTTGCCCTGGGCCAGGAGGCGGCGGGCGTTGTGGAAGAAGTACAGGCCGAAGTCCACGATGCCGCCGGCGATCGGTTCGCCGTTGATCAGCATGTGCTTCTCCGGCAGGTGCCAGCCGCGGGGCCGGACCACGATGGTCGGCAGCTCCTCGGCGGCCTTGAGCTTGTATTCCTTGCCCTCGGGTGAGGTGAAGTCGATCCGGCGCTCCAGCGCGTCCGTGAGGTTCAGCTGGCCCTGGATGACGTTCCGCCACGACGGCGTGGAGGAGTCTTCCATGTCCGCCAGCCACACCTTGGCGCCGGAGTTCAGGGCGTTGATGGTCATTTTGCGGTCCACCGGTCCGGTGATTTCCACCCGGCGGTCCTCCAGGCCCGGGGCCGGGGGAGCCACCCGCCAGTGCGGATCGTTCCGGACGGACTCGGTTTCCCGCAGGAAGCGGGGATCCTGGCCGCCGGCGATCTGCTCCCGACGCGACCGGCGGGCCCGAAGCAGCTCCTGCCGTGGGACGGCAGCGGCCCGGTGCAGGCGCTCCAGGAACTCGAGTGCATCCGGAGTCAGAACCTCGCCCTGCCGGCGAATGGGCTGGGCAGCCAACGTGATCCCGTTAATGGTGAAGTTGTCAGTGAAGGTCTTCATTTCAAATCTCTCCTTCGGAAAGCAATGTTCGATGGCGGTTGGCGGATTCGATGCCAACCGCCATCGGTCCCTCCCACGAGCAATCTGGGCCAGCCCGTCGAAAGTGGTGAACTAGTGGAACTGGCCTTCTTCGGTGGATCCCACCAGGGCCAGGGTGGATGCGTTCGGGTTGAGCGCAGTGGAGATGTCGTCGAAGTAGCCGGTGCCGACTTCGCGCTGGTGCTTGGTTGCGGTGTAGCCGCGGGACTCGGAGGCGAATTCCTTCTCCTGCAGTTCGACGTAGGCGCTCATGCCTTCGCGGGCGTAGCCGTGGGCGAGGTCGAACATCGAGTAGTTCAGGGCGTGGAATCCGGCCAGGGTGATGAACTGGAACGTGAAGCCCATGGCACCGAGTTCACGCTGGAACTTGGCGATGGTGGCGTCGTCCAGGTGCTTGCGCCAGTTGAACGACGGCGAGCAGTTGTAGGAGAGCATCTGGTCCGGGAACTCCGCCTTGACGGCCTCGGCGAACTTGCGGGCCAGCTCCAGGTCCGGGGTACCGGTTTCCATCCAGATCAGGTCCGAGTACGGGGCGTAGGCCTTGGCCCGGGCGATGCAGGGTTCGATGCCGTTGCGGACCTTGTAGAAGCCTTCCGGGGTGCGGACCGGCTGTCCCCCTTCGCGGAGGATGAATTCCTGGTCCCGTTCGTCGACGTCGGAGGTGATCAGGGTTGCTGCCTCGGCGTCGGTGCGGGCGATGACGACGGACGGGGTGCCGGCGACGTCGGCGGCCAGGCGGGCCGCGTTCAGGGTCCGGACGTGCTGCTGGGTGGGGATCAGGACCTTGCCGCCGAGGTGGCCGCACTTCTTCTCCGAGGCGAGCTGGTCCTCCCAGTGCACGCCCGAGGCGCCGGCCTGGATCATGGACTTCATCAGCTCATAGGCGTTCAGCGGCCCGCCGAAGCCGGCCTCGGCGTCGGCGACGATCGGCACCAGCCAGTCCCCGACGGTCTGGATGCCTTCGGAGAACTCGATCTGGTCGGCGCGGAGCAGTGCGTTGTTGATCCGGCGGACCACCGTGGGTACCGAGTTGGCCGGGTACAGCGACTGGTCCGGGTAGGTGTGGCCGGAGTTGTTGGCGTCCGCGGCAACCTGCCAGCCGGAAAGGTAGATGGCGCGCAGGCCGGCCTTGACCTGCTGGACGGCCTGGTTGCCGGTCAGGGCGCCGAGTGCGTTCGTGTACTTGCCTTCCTTGTGCTCCTCGGTGAGCTGCTTCCACAGCTTCTCGGAGCCGCGCCTGGCAAGGGTGTGCTCTTCAGAGACCCGACCGCGGAGACGGACGACGTCCGTTGCCTTGTAGTCCCGGGTGACGCCTTCCCAACGCGGGTTGGCGGACCACTCGAGCTCCAGGGCGGCGGCCTGCTGCTCGGGCGTCTGCTGGGTGGGCTCAAATGCTGCAGTCATCGTTGTCTCCTTGTTGATTCGTCGTGTGATCCTTGGCCCGCGTATCTGCTCCCTGGCAGTTACGGTTGGTGGATCGAGTGTGGTGCTTCTTCTGTAATCGTTACTTCTATGCACTTCATGGAGCTTTTTGGATTAGGGCTCGGAAAGTACATGAACACTTCCCATTTGGCAGGAAAAGCATCGAAAGCGTGCTGATCGAGGTCTCGTTGGAAACCATTGGAAGGAATGCCGGCGGGAATGCTTCAACTAGATGAGCTGGACGCCCACGTAAGCCGCGGTGGCTATAAGTCCCCATGACAACATTGCGGCGATCACTGCTCTCCCACCGGTCTTCAACATGGACCGGACTTGCACCGACGCTCCCAGCCCGTAAAGCGCGGCGGCTAGAAGAAGGTCCTGAATCAGTCCCGCGGTTTGGAGAGCTGCAGGAGGCAGGATCCCAAAGGTGCGTAGAACTATCGCAGCCACAAACCCGGCCACGAAGATCGGGATCAACGGCGGAAGTTTGACGTCACCTTCGTCAGCGCTGGTCCCCGTTCGTCGTCGGCGGTGACGTTCCACGAGCGCGGCTCCCGTCACCATGGGGGCAAGCAAGAGCACACGGGTTAGTTTTATAATCAAGGCCGCAGCCAGGGCGGCCGTTCCTGCCGTTTGGGCCGTTGCTACAACCTGGCCAACGTCATGGACGCTCGCTCCCACCCAATATCCGAATTCAACGTTGTCCAACCCCAGCGGCCCCTTAAGTGCCGGCAGGACACCGATTGCCAGAGTTCCGCAAAGGGTCACCAGGGCAATGGGGACAACGGTGTCCCGGTGATCCGTCTTGGTCGCTCCGCCCATTGCTCCAATGGCGGATGCACCACAAATTGAGAACCCGGTTGCAAGCAGCAGGGGCTGATTGCCCGGAAGCTTAAGTGCCTTGCCCAGCAGCAGTGTTCCTATAAAGGTTAGGAGGACGATGCCGACTACAATCCCTACCGTTGTCCAACCCAGCGCGACCACGTCAACGAGGCTGAGTTTGAGGCCAAGTAGGACGATGCCCATCCGCATGAGCCGTCTTGCGGAGAGTGCCAGCCCAGGCTGGAGAACTCCTTCAACAGCCGCGCTCATTCCTGGAAGATTAGCGGAAAGAATTCCTAGGATGACGGCCACGGTGAGGAATGGCAGCATCGGGACCGCGGAGTGAATCAGCCAGGCGATGGACACGGCCACGGCAGCCGCCGCCAGCCCGGGTAGCGACTTCTGCCGCAGGGCTCGTATGGGGAAGGAGTCCTGTCTTCCGCTTTTTGCCGATGTGGCCACGTCTTGGGTCATGGTTCTCTACAATTCGCCCCGGACCTGCAAATACAAGGTCGGACCGAATCTCCTTTCTTGAGGACAGAAAATGTGTGAGTGCCGGGGGCTTCTCTGGTTCCGGCGGCTTGAGGAGGATGACAGGTCAGGACGTGGAGCCGGATGACGCTCTGTTATGGGGGCTGGGAAGTGATTGGACGGCGCTCAACAGACCGAGGAACATGATGTCTTCCGCCCTGCAGCCCCGGGATAGGTCGTTCATGGGGGCTTTCAAGCCTTGCAATATGGGTCCGACGGCAACAGCTCCGCCGAGTCGCTCCGCGATCTTGTATCCGATATTTCCTGCATCTAGGGTGGGGAAAATCAGGACGTTTGCGTGGCCTGCGACTTCTGAGTCTGGCGCCTTCGATGCCCCAATGTGAGGAACCAGGGCAGCATCAAACTGTAGTTCCCCGTCGACTTGCAGCAGCGGGTGCCGGTCGCGCAGGATCCTCATTGCGTCCGTAACCTTGTGCACGTCTGGATGGGCAGCACTGCCTTGGGTGCTGAAGGACAACATGGCCACTTTCGGGTCCTGTCCCGTTAGAACGTGATGTGTGTTGGCTGCGGAAGCCGCTATGTCTGCTAATTGTTCGGCAGAAGGGTTGGGTACGACGGCGCAGTCTCCGAAAGTAAGTTCTCGTTCGTCCGGAAGCAGCATCAGGAAGGAGCCGCTCAAAGTTGTGCAGGCAGGAGCGAGCCCCACAACCCGGAGAGCTGCCCGCAGGACGTGTGCCGTAGGGCTTCCTGCACCAGCGACGGAGGCGTCCACGTACCCAGCGCGCAATGCGGCGGCGGCGAGATGGACTGTTTCATGTCGGGCCATGGCGAGCTGTTCGGGCCTGCTTGCGTAGGCCTCCTCCAAGGATGACCTGATGGTTGCGTCGTGGGCGAGAGCGCAGCAATCGAGAATTGTGCCTTCTGGCAGGACACAGCCGGCGTCCTGGGCCGTCTGCCGGATCCTGGCGCTTCTGCCAATCAGTCGGGGTTTGATGATTCCTTCGGCCGCCAGTGCGCTTGCGGCAAGGACGGCCCGTGGATCTTCTCCGTCGGCGAATCCAACGACCTTCTCTTGGCCGGAAAGTTTTTGGCGCCAGCGTTCGGAGGTCGCGCTGCCTGGAAGCGCCGCTGCCTGGGGCCAATGCCTATCAATTAGAGCGATTCCCATGGCTCCCCTTCTTAAATCGAGCCTTGGGGGTCCGTGATGCGGAGGACCCCCAAGGGTTACACCGGAAGGCGTGGGCTAAGGCTGAATGGCCTTTTCGATGTCGTTGAGCATTCCATCCACGCCATGGAGCAGCTCGGACAGCACATCGCTGTCGGCGACCAGCGGCGGGGAGATCATGATCATGGTTGCGCCGCGGTCATCGCCCCGCAGGATCACCTTCGTCCGCTTAAAGGATTCGGGCAGCACTTCACGTAGTACCGTCAGCGATTCCGCGTCAGTCAGTTCCCGGCCGCTGAAACTATCGGCCATGAGTTCGATCGCGTAGAAGAAGCCCGTGCCCCGGATGGCCTTGACACAGCGGTGTGAGTCCTTCAGGGACTCCAGCGCGGCCATTATTTTCGGCCCGTTTTCCTGGACGTTGCCCAGGACGCCTTCGTCACGCATGGCGGTGATGTTGGCGACTGCGACTGCCGTTGAGACCGGGTGCCCGCCCCACGTGGCTCCATGAGTGAAGACACCGCCCTTGGAGGAGTTGAACAGCTCCTGGACCAGCTTTTCCCGCACAATCATGCCGCCGAGGGGCGCGTAACCAGAGGTGGACCCCTTCGCAAACGTGACCATGTCCGGAACTACGCCTGTCACTCCGTAGCCGAAGAAATGACCAAGACGTCCGAAGGAGCAGATCACCTCGTCTGATACCAGCAGGATTCCGTACTTGTCACACAACGCACGCAGCGCCGGCCAGTAGCCAGTCGGCGCCACCAGGGCGCCGCGGCCGTTCTGCACTGGCTCGGCGAAGATAGCTGCGATCGTGTCGGGACCCTCGGCGAGAATGGTTCGTTCGATGGCCTGGAAGCATTCCAGTTCTGTGACGGGGCCACAGTCCCCGGTGAAGCCGAGCGTATTCGGAACGCTGCGGATGCCGGGAAGAAGTTCGCCGAAGGGGTCCTTGATCTTAGGTAATTGGGTGATGGAGAGCGCGCCCATGGTAGTGCCGTGGTAGGCCATGTTCCGGCTGATGATCTTGGTCCGCTGCGGCTGGCCCTGGCTGCGGAAGTACTGACGGGCGAATTTCAGGGCCGTCTCTACGGCCTCTGAGCCGGAGTTAACGAAGAAGGTCGTACCAAGATCACCGGGAGCCAGCTCAGCGATAAGAGCAGCAGCTTCGATGGCAGGCGGGTGCGCGGCCCCCCAGTTGGAGGCGTACGCCAGGGTGCTGATTTGTTCGCTGGCGGCCTGGGCTATGTCGGCTCGCCCGTGTCCCATGTTGACGCAGAAAAGCCCCGCCAAACCATCGAGATAACGGTCACCCTCAGTGTCGATGAGGTAGCTTCCTTCTCCACGGACAAAAATGGGGAATTCACTGTCCCAGGTGTCCTTGCGTGTGAAATGCGGTCCGAGGTGTCGTCGGGCCTGAGCCCGGAGGGTGGTGGCGTCCACGACCATCTCCTTCTTTCGGGGTGAATAGCAATGAGCGAAAGCCTAGGCCGGGATTCTTCTGCGCGTCAGGGCCAAGCACCTCATGATTGATAGGTCCAGTTTGGACTCATCAGGTAGCCGGTGTCTGGTTCTTCTGGACCCGGCCGGTCCAGGCACATACTTCGATGAGGCTGTGCGTCCGCACGGCGAATATTGAGAACACGCAACTACCGCACGGAGGTCCCAATGAAGATCGGCGTCCCGAAAGAAGTAAAGTCCCACGAATACCGCGTGGCCGTCACTCCCGCGGGAGTACATGAACTGCTGGCCCATGGGCACGAGGTCTTCATTGAAGCCGGCGCGGGCGCTGGGTCATCCATTTCCGACGATGCGTTTACGCTGGCCGGAGCCGTCATCATGGACACGGCCGATGAGGTGTGGGACATGGCCGATCTGCTGTTGAAGGTCAAGGAGCCGATCGCCGAGGAATACCACCGGATGCGGCCGGACCTGACGATTTTCACCTATCTGCACCTGGCCGCCGACGAGGCCTGCACCCGGGCACTGCTGGATGCCGGGAGTACTTCCATAGCGTATGAGACGGTGCAGCTTGAAGACGGCTCTTTGCCGTTGCTGTTTCCGATGAGTGAAGTAGCCGGCCGGCTTGCTCCGCTGGTCGGTGCTCAATGCCTGACCCGTCCTGAGGGCGGCCGTGGGATCCTGATCGGCGGGGTCTCCGGAGTGGCGCCCGCACGCGTGGTGATTATCGGCGCCGGGGTCTCGGGTATGAATGCTGTCTCGGTGGCAGCCGGACTGTGGGCAGACGTGGTCCTCTTCGATAAGAACGTGGACAAGCTGCGCGCCGCGGACCGCATGTACCAGGGCCGTGTCCGAACGCTCGCGGCAAACCAGTTGGCCATCGAACAGGAAGTGCTGCAAGCGGACCTGGTGATCGGTGCGGTACTGGTCCCCGGCGCCAAAGCCCCCAAGATCATCTCCAACGAGCTGGTCTCCCGGATGAAGCCTGGCAGCGTTCTTGTTGACATCGCCATCGACCAGGGCGGATGCTTCGAAGATTCTCGCCCGACGACGCATCAGGAACCCACCTTCCGGGTGCACGGTTCGGTTTTCTATTGCGTGGCGAACATGCCGGGCGCTGTTCCGCATACCTCCACCTACGCCCTGACAAACGTGACCCTGCCCTACGTGCTGCAGCTGGCCGACAAGGGCATCGAACGTGCTATCGCAGAAAACGCAGCACTCCAGGCGGGCCTGAGCACCCTCGGTGGAAGCCTCACCAACGCCGCAGTCGGTGCAGCCCACGGCATCGCCGTGGTTGATCCATCTAAAGCAATGGCAGGTAGCTAGAGTAATAGCGAGGTCATGGGCGGGGGAGCTCAGTGCGAGCTCCTCCGCGTCTTCCAGTTCCGATACCTCAGCTTCCAATCTGGGAGGCCATCGTGGCACGGACATTCATTGAAATTGATCGTAGCTCCGAGGCCCTACCGGCAGGTCCGGCGCGTGATTGAGCACAGTATTGCGGTCGGTGTTTTCGACTCACGCAGCATGCCAATTCCCGGGAGTTGCCGGCTGAACTCTCGGTTGCCCGCAACACTATAAACCTCGCCTACCAGGAACTGCTCAACGAGGGCCTGGTGCTCCAGCCATGAACGCCGGGTGTGCCGGAAGTGGAAAAGACGGCCGACTGGCATAAGTATCCCTACCCCTTTGTGGCCAGCCGGGTTGATGTCCAGAGCTTTCCGCCAAGGGCTTGGGTGCGCAGCCTTCTACAGGCTCTTACCAACCCCATCGCTTCGCCAGCATCCAGGACTGCGTGGGCGCGAACGACCCCATGCTGATTGGCATGGTGAGGCGCCGAATACTTCCAGCCCGCCGGGATCGGCAGGCGCAGACCAAATACTTATCACCATCGGGTCGCAGCAGGGCTTGGACCTATTGGCCCGGACCCTGCTCGCCCCGCACCAGCGTGTAGGCATCGAGATTCTCAGTTGCCTTGACGGTGGCCACATCTTCCTGCGCACCGGCGCCGAGGTTTACCGAATCAATGTAGATCAGGACCGGCTTTGCCTCCCGGAGACGCTCAGCGGCACCGCCCGCCCTGGTGCATGTAACGCCAAGCCACCAGCACCCACCAACGTCACACTGAGCATGGAGCGGTGCTGCTCAAGCTTGCGGCAGCCGATGAAACGGTGGTGATGGAGGATGACTACTACGGCGGGTTCCGCTATGAAGGCAGCATCCGCCCAGCCCTAAAGGCGTTGGACGGCGGGGAGTCCTCGTTGAACGGGGGGCTATCTACTTCATCCAGCCCGGATGCACCCCGGAACTGCTTCATGATTGGGCGGTACATACTGGATGACGGTGATGGCGGATCTGGACGCCGGGAGGGCTTGTGCGTGGGTCGATGATCGGGGACGCAACAGGGCGCCCAAGACTTGCTGTTCCGAGGGCCGCTCACATAACAGGGCGTGGGCAGCTGAATAGCGAACCGTCCTATAGGTTTGCGGAAGACTGGCGCGATGTCCTCAGCGACGGGGAATGGCCATGTACTTGGTCTCGAGGAATTCCTCGATACCAAGGCGTCCACCTTCGCGGCCGAGCCCCGAGGCCTTGATGCCGCCGAAGGGAGCCGCGGGGTTGGAAACAATGCCGGTGTTCAAGCCCACCATGCCGACCTCCAGCTCCTCTCCCACGCGGAAGGCGCGGTCCAGGTCCTGAGTGAACAGGTAGCTGGCCAGGCCCCAGGGGGTGTCATTGGCGAGCCGGACTACTTCCTCTTCGGCGTCGAAGGGGATCACCGGGGCCACCGGGCCGAAGATCTCCTCACTCATCAGTGCCGCGTCCGGGCTGACGTCCGAAAGAACCGTAGGGGAGTAGAAATACCCGTTGCCCTCGGGCCGGGAGCCGCCGCAGACCACGGTGGCACCCTTGGCAACGGCGTCGTCTACCAGTTCCTGGACCTTGTTCAGTGCCTTCTCTTCCACCAGGGGGCCGACATCGGTGCCTTCCTCCGCGCCGTCGCCCACCTTGAGAGCGCCGAGACGCTTGGCGAGCCGTGCCGAGAAGTCGGCGGCGACCGAGCGCTGGACGAAAATCCGGTTGGCGGCCGTGCAGGCCTCGCCCATGTTCCGCATCTTCGCCGCGAATGCGCCTTCCACGGCGCGGTCCAGGTCCGCGTCTTCAAACACGATCAGGGGAGCGTTGCCGCCGAGTTCCATCGAGGAGCGCATGACGTTCTTGGCCGCCTGTTCCAGGAGCCGGACGCCCACTGTGGTGGAGCCGGTGAAACTGACCTTACGGGCAATGCCGCTCTCCATCCAGGGCGTGACCACCTCGGATGCTTTGGTGGTGGTGACGACGTTCAGCACGCCCTTGGGCAGTCCGGCTTCGATCAGGATGTCCACCAGCGCCAGTGAGGACAACGGGGTGAGGCTGGCGGGCTTGAAGACCATGGTGCAGCCGGCCGCGATGGCAGGGCCGATCTTGCGGGTGCCCATGGCCAGGGGGAAGTTCCACGGCGTCACCACCACGCAGGGGCCCACCGGCTCCTTCGAGACGAGGATCCGGTTCTTGCCGTCACCGGTGGTGGTCAGGTCGCCGCCGATGCGGACGGCCTCCTCGGAGAACCAGCGGAAGAATTCGGCCGCGTAGGCCACCTCACCCTTGGCTTCGGCGAAGGGCTTGCCCATTTCCGTGGTCATGATGAGGGCCAGCTCGTCCTGCCGGGCCATGATCAGGTCGAAGGCGCGCCGCAGGATTTCGCTCCGCTCCCGCGGCGGGGTCTTGGCCCACTCCTTCTGTGCCCGGCCGGCTGTTTCGATCGCCCGGCGGGCGTCCTCAGGACTGCCGTCGGCCACTGTCGCTATGACCTCTTCAGTAGCGGGATTGACTACGTCGAAACGGACACCGGTCGAGGATTCCGCCCACTCACCATCGATGTACAAACCAGTGCTGACCCTGGCAATTGCATCAAGAGCATGCTGCGAGGCGCGGACGTTCCGGATGGTGTGGGATGTCATGTCGAGAAGTCCTTTTTCTATGGGGAGAACGGAAGATGGTCTGGCAGCTACAGGGTTTGGCACGACTGAGGAACTAAACCAGTAAGACAGGGCATGGTCTCCGCCGAGGTCCGGCGATTGGATCAGAGGGATCAGCGACTGCTCCAGGCACCGCGACACTTCGCGCCGCACGGGCCAGCTTGCCGGGTGATGGTCAGGAAGGGGTAGGCCATGCATGGGCAAGGCGTCTGAATTCGCCACGCCATCCTGTCTGAGCCTGGACTGCAACTACTTGCCCGGCAAGGCCTGTGGAGGCCTCCTCAGGGAAGACCTCCACAGGCACGACAGGACTGGCTTCTGGCTTAGACGTAGTCCTTGTACTTCTCGAGAAGACGGATCGGCTTGGCCAGCGCATCGCGACGGAAGGGGTCACCAAGCTCACGCGTGCACATGATTTCAATGACAGTGGTTTTTCCCTCGTCCATCTGTGCCGCGAGGGCACGCTTGAGGGCAGGGCCCACCTCGTCGAGCTGATCGACAACAACGCCTTCGGCTCCCATCGTCTGAGCCATGGCGGCGAAGCTCTCGTTCTCATTGTCGAGTTCACCGGCAACGAAGCGTCGGTTATAGAACTCGACCTGGTTCTTCTTCTCCGCGCCCCATTGCCGGTTACGGAACACGATCGCTGTGACAGGAATGTCGTGGCGAACAGCAGTGAGGACCTCTCCCATGCTCATCGCCCACGCCCCGTCTCCTGCGTAGGCAACCGCCGGCCTGTGCATAGCGGCTGCCTTGGCACCAATCATGGTGGGCAACGCGTAGCCGCAGTTGCCGAAGCTCATTGGCGCGAAGAAGCTGCGCGGCTTCTCGAAGCGGAGGTAGCTGTGAGCAACCGAGTTGATGTTTCCGATGTCGGTGGAGACCATGACGTCCTCCGGCATGGCCTTTTCCAGCTCGCGCAGCACCTGACGCGGGGACAGCCAGTTGCCCTCCTCGTTCTTATGTTCCTCAAGCATGTCGAGGCTGTACTCATCCGTTTCATGAGTCCACGCTGACAGTTCTTCTTCCCAGCTTTCCTTCTCCGCCTTGATGGTAGCGGCCCGCTCTGCCTTGGTGGCATCGCATGCAAGGGTTAGCTGGTCCAAGCGGTTGCTCAGTTCGAGTGCCACGGCCTTGGCGTCACCGCAAATGCCTACACTGATCTTTTTCACCAGGCCTAGCATGGTGTGGTCGGCGTCGATCTGGATGATTTTGGCATCGGTGGGCCAGTAAGCCTGGCCGTACTGGGGCAGGGTGCCGAACGGGCCCAGACGGGTGCCGAGGGCGACAACGACGTCGGCCTGTGAGATGAGCTTCATGCCCGCCTTGGATCCCTGATAGCCGAGCGGCCCGGCCCAGAGCGGGTGGCTGGCCGGGAAGGAGTCGTTGTGCTGATAACTGTTGACGACGGGAGCGCCCAGGCGCTCGGCGAGGGCCTTGCATTCCTCGACCCCGTCCGCCATGACCACGCCGCCGCCCGAAACGATTACTGGAAATTTCGCGGTGGCCAGCAGTGCAGCGGCCTCGTCCAGGCTCTTCGTGCCGCCGGCGCCGCGGTCCACCCGGCGCGGGTGCGGGATTTCGGCTGTGATCTCGCCGTAGAAGTAGTCGCGCGGAATGTTCAGCTGGGTGGGGCCGTTTTCGGACATAGCGCGATCGAAGCAGCGGCCGGTGAATTCGGCCATGCGGGCGGGGTGCGTCACGTGGCCCTGGTACTTGGTAAATTCCTGGAACATGGGCAACTGCTTGGCCTCTTGGAACCCTCCGAGACCGATCCCGGTGGTTCCGGCCTCAGGCGTCACAATGACAACTGGACTGTGCGCCCAGAAGGCGGCAGCAATGCCGGTAACGCAGTTGCTGATGCCAGGTCCATTTTGGCCGATGACCACGCCGTGGCGACCACTGGCGCGGGCATAGCCATCTGCCATATGCGCCGCACCTTGCTCATGGACGACGGGAACCAGACGAATACCTGCAGGCGCGAAGATGTCCATGGCGTCCATGAATGCAGAACCCATGATGCCGAAGATGTCAGTGACGTCGTTTGCGACGAGGGTCTCCACGAATGCCTCTGATGGTGTCATCTTTTGAGCACCTTGGACCACTGACCGGGGTGCCGTGGCGGGGGCTTCCCTGACTGACTGGCCGTTGATGAACGGATCCGTTCCGCCGCCGGTGACGTCAGAGATTTCGGCTGTGTCTTGGCTCATATTGCTGCTCCTCCTGTAGGACTGGCCTAGTCCTACAGGACTGGCCGCTGTCGCTAGAAACACAAAAAACGGAACGCCACGTTCCTTTTTTTGAAGGTCAAGTTTGAGATTATGGCAAAACGCACTAGCGGTCAACGGTTATTCGAAAATTCGGAACGTGGCGTACAATAAACCGTAGAAAGTGCAGTTGCTGCGATCATGTGGAGGAACGACAATGGCTGAGATCCGCAGGCTCAACAACCAGGAGGGTCAACCGCTCACTGAGCTGGTGGGGGAGACACCCACCATGCGGCTGTTCTCCCTGCTGGAACTAATTGCCACCAAGGACCAGCTCTTCACGCTTCAGGGGCTTGCAGACGAGACAGGCACACCTAAGCCGACCCTGCACCGCATGCTCCACCAGCTCGAAAGCTCCGGGCTGCTGATCCGAGAGAACAACGGCAGACACTATGGGACAGGAAACCGTCTCCGGCGAATGGCGGAGGACCTCCTGATCAATGACACTCACCACGGCGCCCGTCGCGCAGTGCTCCGTAATCTGGTGAGTGAGCTGGGGGAGAGCTGCAATGTCACCGCCGTATCAGGAAGCGAGGTGGTATATCTGGACCGGATCGAAACGTCTGAGCCGTTGCGGATCACGCTTCAGCCTGGTTCACGGGTGCCTGTTCACTGCTCGGCAAGTGGAAAAATGATCCTCTCGCAGCTCAGCCCGGCCCAGCGGAAGCGGCTAATTGCAGCCGCTCCGCTTGAGCGCTACACGAACAAGACCGTGACAGATCCGGAAATGATCGAGGCCGAACTACAGCACGTCCGCAGGGATGGTTATGCCATCGATGACGAGGAGTTCCTTCCGGGGTTGGTCTGCGTCGCAGTGTTGGTCCCCACTACGAACGCAGTGTCCAATCTGTGTGTTGCTGTGCAGGCCCCCGTCATGCGGCTGACGCCGGAAAAAGGTCTGAAACTGCTCCCCGCGCTCCAGCGGGCGGCGGCGGAGATAGGTCGCATTGAAACGGAGTCATATACGGGCAGGAGCGACAGTGGGGATGCCACTGAAGGATCGGCCAGCGATTTTGAGGGGGAGCTTTGGAGCAGCTGACGCGACTGATGCCGGACCATATGGTCTCTGTCCGGGAGGTGTTCAACCTTGACTCGGATCTCATGGTGGCCGCCTTCCGTGAGGCGGATGACCACGTTCCTGAGGCCGACGCGGCCTACCGTTTTAACCATGACGTCACGCTGGCCATCCTGGCGGCCTTTACCCGGAACCGGCGGATGCTGCTCCAGGGACTCCATGGAACGGGCAAGTCCACACACATTGAGCAGGTGGCGGCACGGCTGAACTGGCCGTGCGTGCGCGTCAACCTGGATGGGCATATCAGTCGGCTGGACCTGGTGGGGCGCGACACCGTTGTCCTTAAGGATGGCAAACAGATAACGGAGTTCCAGGAGGGCATCGTCCCCTGGGCCATCCAACGGCCAGTGGCCCTGATTCTCGACGAGTACGACGCCGGGAGGCCGGACGTGATGTTCGTAATTCAGCGGCTTCTGGAGCGTGACGGCAAACTGACACTGCTCGATCAGAACCGGGTGCTGGACGTACATCCCGGCTTCCGCCTCTTTGCCACGGCCAACACTGTAGGACTGGGCAATCTTAACGGGATGTACCACGGCGTCCAGCGACTTAACCACGCCCAGATCGACCGCTGGAATATCGTCGCCGCACTGAACCATCCCCCGGCCGAGGACGAGATTGAAATCGTGCTGGCGCGGGTTCCGGAGATGGACCATCCGGCCGGGCGAGATCTAGTGGCCTCCATGGTGGCCGTAGCAAAGCTCACCCGGGACGGCTTCAAGGTAGGTGATCTGTCCACCCTGATGTCCCCACGCACCGTGATCACCTGGGCCGAGAACATCGGAATCTTTGGCGACCCCGGCAAGGCATTCCAGCTGTCTTTCGTCAACAAGTGCGACCAAGCCGAGCACGGAATCATCGCTGAGTACTTCCAGCGCTGCTTCGACCGTGAGCTGGAAGGCCCGAGCTCTCCGGGGCATGTGCCGGACAATGCCTTCGCTGCCGCCGGGTAGTGCCGCCCATGGCCTCGCTGACAGAACAGACGGAGCAGGCGGACCGGGATCGGGCGGCAGCCGCCTCCCGGCGTTTCGCTGCTTTATCATTACGCCGCCGCAAGCAGACTATGGAATTGGGGGCCGCCGCCATGCGCGCGCTCAGTGGCCGGCGTGGCCTGCACTTTCGCGGCACGGTCCTCTATCACGAGGAGAAACCGGTGGTAATGCCGGCGCCACATCTTCACCCGCCCACCTGCGATTCTGCGCCGGCGTCGTTCCGCGGCGCAGCCGACGGCATGGCGCTGCGGCTGAAGAAGAGCGATGCCACCCTGCATAAACGACTCTGCCCGGATACTGCCACGCGCGTTCTGGTGTTCGAGATGCTCGAGCAGTTCCGCGCCGAATCACTGGTCGATCCTGCCATGCCGGGGGTAAGGGCGAATCTAAATGACCGTTTCCAGCAGTGGTCCCGGGAGTTCGAGGCTTCCCCTCTTATCGACACCGCGTTGGGAATCATCCTATTCACCGTGGCCCAGGTCTGCCGCGCGCGGATCACCGCCGAACCCATGCCACCGGACTTCGAGGACAGGATCGAATCAACGCGGATGGACCTTGCCCCGTATATCGGCATTCACCTTGCCGCCCTGCGCCGCGAACGTTTCTCGCAGACCGGTTTCGCCCCTCATGCCCTTGCCATCGCCGAAACTGTCGGGGCCATAAGCGAGCACTTGGAATCGCGGGAAGCGAAACCTGCCCGCCCCAAAAGTCGGGTGCCACAGTTCCAGCTACTATTCGACCAAGACGGCGATGACGACCACGTCCCCACCGCCGGATACGGGCAAAGCGACGCCCTCCAGGATGGCCAGGGCCTCTATCGGCAGTACACCACCTCATATGACAGGCAGTTCCAGGCCTCAGATCTGATCCGTGCCGAACTGCTGCGCGGCTATCGGCAACAGCTCGATGACGACATCGCCCGGAAGGGCATCAACGTACCCCGGCTGGGCCGGGCCTTGAGTGAGATACTGGCCGAGGACAGTCAGGATGGTTGGGACGGCGACGCCCTGGAGGGCCGACTCGACGGCAGCAGACTTGCCCGGTTGGTCACATCCTCAGGGGATCGCAGGGTCTTCAGGACTGAACGCATCGAACGTCGCACAGAGGCCAAGGTGACGTTCCTCGTGGACTGCTCCGGATCCATGAAAGAGTACAGCGCCGCCGTCGCCGCACTGGTGGACGTCTACGCCCGCGCATTAGAACTGGCCGGTGCGCGGTGTGAGGTCCTGGGCTTTACTACCGCCGCATGGAACGGCGGCCGAGCCGGGAAGGACTGGATCCGTGCGGGAAGACCAGCATATCCGGGACGGCTCAACGAAGTGCGGCATCTGGTTTTCAAGGATGGTGACACTCCTTGGCGTCGGGCACGCTCCGGGATTGCCGGGTTGATGAAAAAGGACCTGTTCCGCGAGGGGGTCGACGGCGAAGCCGTGGACTGGGCATGCGCACGCCTCGCCGAATGTGGTACCGGAAACGATGATTCCGGACGCCGGATCCTGCTGGTGATTTCCGATGGCAGCCCGATGGATGGTGCCACCGGACTGGCCAACGACAGCCATTACCTGGAACAACACCTGAAGGATGTGGTGACGGCCCACGAGGTCTCCGGCAGCGCCGAGATCTTTGGACTGGGGGTAGGGCTGGATTTGTCCCCCTACTACCGGAGAAACCTCGCGTTAGATCTGAGCCAGGGAACCACTCCTGCCGTCGTCAACCAAGTGCTCGGGCTGCTGCTCAGGTCCCGCTAACCGGTTGTGGCGGTGGATGGATCTCCGATTGGGCCTCATTAGGACGCCGTTCCTCACCCTCACTCTGTAGGAAGTCCTGCATCGGCGGCAGCTCCGCTGTGATCACCGACCCCTTGGTAGAACTATCCCTGCCTGGCGGCAGGAAGAGTGTACTGGCGGGGTTCAACCTGTTCACGTCAGAGGTTGTGCGTTTGCTGGCGCCACATCCCGGCGAACCCTACAAGCGTAAGGAGTCGAGTCACAGTCAGGGAGAAGATCAGCGCCCTGCGGTTTGTGGCTCCGGACGGTGGTCCGTGCGACGACGCGGGGCCCGGGCCGGCGCGGGCGCGGCCGGCGCGAATACGTCCCGTCAGGGATCTGCGCAGGGGCAGACGGCAACTTTGGGATGTTTTCCTTGATGTTGCTATCTCGGAGGTTTCGCCGGCCGGGTCGGAGGAGCGATGCCTGAACGCACCTGAGAGTCCAGCGGACGGAATCAATGACGAGCCCGGGACGTGTCCAACGGCTCGATTACCGTTGGCGGATGGACGGGCTGCGCTCTGGTCTCATGCAGTCTGCGTGTCGTGAGTCAGCGGGGCAGCTTTGCATTCTTGGAAGGAGCGGGGGAGCATCGTAGCCCTTGGTACATAGCCCCTGGCACGCGAAACCCGCCGTGGGGAGCAGCTCCATTGCCGATTCCCACAGCGGGTTTCCTTCGCGACGTCTGTCATAAGTTAGCGGCGGATTATTACAGCGTCCTTGTCAGGTTCCGCGTCAATGTTCTCAGGCTTTTCTGCATCTTTTGGGTTGGGCTGGGCTGCGCCAGGGGCCACCTCCGCCTGTGTCGGCTCGGTTGGCTCGCTTTCCGGGCGGCTTCCGTATCTTCTGCGCATCTCGTATCCGAGCAGGATCACAATCAGTGTCAGGCCGCTCATCAGGAACTGGGACTGGGTAGTGGGGAGGATAGCCATTGCGGCTATGACGGTGAGCATTAGCGCTATCGTCGCGTAGCTTAGCCACGGGAACAACCACATCTTTAGTTTAAGAGCTGCGGGATCGTCCCGGTCGAGCCTCTTACGCAGCACTACTTGCGAAATGGCAATCACCAAATAAACGAACAGAGCCACGGCGCCATAGGAGTTCACCAGGAAGGTGAAAACCACTTCTCCCCACAAGTAGACGCATACAACTGAGACATAGCCAACCGTTGTTCCAAGCAGAATCGCCCGGCGCGGAACCCCGCCTTTGGAGAGTTTCGTGAAGAATTTGGGGGCATCGCCGTTGCGGGTTAGAGCGAAAAGCATACGCGAAGTGGTGTACAGCGCAGAGTTCAGGCAGGAAAGGACCGCGGTCAGCACAATGCCGTTCATAATGACGGCTACGGCCGGGATACCCATCACATCAAGTACTGCAGCGTAAGGGCTGATCCCAACGCTCTCGGCATCCCACCTTTGGATGCAAACCACCACGAAGATCGAACCCACATAGAACGTCACGATTCTCGCGACGATTGAACGCATCGCCCGCCTCACGGACCGTTCCGGGTCTTCGGATTCGGCGGCTGCAATCGTGACAATTTCTGCCCCAGTGTAGAAGGCGACACAAGGCACGACCGCGGCCAGAACCGCTCCCCACCCCAGCGGCGTGAAGCCCCCGTGGTCGAAGAGGTTACCGATTCCTGGCGTGGAACCAGGCCAGATGCCGGTTATCCAGAGGGCCCCCAGGCTCAGGAAAACCACGATGGCCACCACTTTAATGGAGGAGAACCAGTATTCGAACTCTCCAAAGGACCGGGCTGAAACCATGTTAGTGGCGCTTAAGATAACCATAAGGCCCAGACTGAGTATCCACAGCGGAATATCGGGGAACCAGAGCTGGATTATCCGGCCGCCAGCGATCGCCTCAATAGCAACAACGATCACGAAGAAATACCAATACATCCACCCGGTGGCAAACCCAGCCCGTTGTCCTAGGGCCTGCCGCGCATAAACATAAAAAGATCCGACCACTGGGCGAGCCACTGCCATTTCGGCCAGCATGCGCATCAGAAGCAAGGTGATAAGGCCTGCGATGGCGAAGGAAATGATTGCGGCGGGGCCAGTGCTGCTGATAACCACTCCGCTGCCGACGAAAAGGCCGGCCCCAATGACACCTCCGATGGCGATCAGGTTCATGTGTCTGTTTTTCAGGCCCTTGCTAAGGCCTGGGCTCTCGGCTTGCCGAGTTTCGGCGCTGTCCACGTTTCCTCCAATAATTGACGGAACCAGTTGAAGTGCGCTTTTCGCCTGCGCTAAGAGGCGGAAGACCATGGGCAACGAAAGGATCTTGAAGGATCTGTCCATACAGTCTAACTGCGAGTGATCCAGCCCACTTCTTTTGGTGTAGCCCAAACCTACGTAGCCGACGTTGTGGTTCACAGAACCAGATGGAATGGAAAAGAGGGAGCCAGCCACCCGTGAATAACTCCAACAATCGAGGCCGACGCCAGGGAGCCCCCACTCGGTCGCCTACGCAAGGCGTGCCCGTGGTGAGGGTTCGGAAGGTGCCAGGCTACTGGCCACTTGTGATTCCGCTAGGTTCCGGTTTCTGGAACATTTTCTGCTATATAATGGAATTCTGCTCAGGAAGCGTTGCTGTCCTCAATAGCCCTGAGCAGCGTGCTCAGGGGAAGTGCCCCTAACTTCAAGCGAAAGGATGTGTCCGTGAAGCAGGTAAGTGGGCGCATCCAGGAGCAGCGGAGGCGTCCTCTAGAAACACGGGCAACGAAGGGAGCGGCAGGAAGGTGGGGCTGCAACGTGTCCGGTGATGCCGCAGCACATGCTGTTCCGCCCGCGGGGCTTAAAAGTCTTGCTGCCGGCCGTGATCAACGTATGCGGCACAGACTCACAGGGCAGCCGGGGCAGGCCTTCGTGCATGTTGCCTTGGTCGATCAGCGGTTTTGCGCGGGAGCCGATAGTGATTGACGGGGTAGCCCTGGACTGGATTCCGGTCGACGCCGAATACGTGTGGGCACTTGCAGCGCTGGGAGGAGCAACCTTTCTTGGAGCCTCCACACAGCGCATCACGGGTGTCGGATTCGCGCTCGTCGCCGCACCATTCCTGAGCATGCTCCTCGGACCATTTAACGGCGTGCTGCTGGTAAATGCGTTGGGCACTGTTACGTCATTGCTGGTCTTGGTCCAAGTTTTCAGGGAAGTGGAGTTTCGCCGGGTGCTCCTCATGATGGGACCCGCCATCGTGGCTATTCTTCCCGGCTCGTGGGTTGCCATCCACATGCCGTCTTCCCTGCTCTCAATCATTGTCGGCGCCATGATCATCGTTGCCCTGGCTGCAAGTCTTACGGTACGCACGCCGCCGGCAGTTCTTAGCGGCAGGCTCGGGGCCGGGATCGCTGGATTTATCTCTGGCTTCATGAATGTCACGGCAGGCGTGGGGGGACCGGCTGTGGCGGCATACGCGCAGGCCAGCCGCTGGCAGCACCGAGCATTTGCAGCCAGCGCACAGCTTTACTTCTTAGGGGTGGGGCTTGCCTCCCTCGCCGCCAAGCGCGAGATGCCGGCTCTTGACGGCCTCCAATGGTTATCCTGCGGCCTGGCCCTCACGGGGGGAATACTGCTGGGAAATGTACTGGGGCCACGAGTTCCGCCTAGGGCGAGCATGACCGCTGTCCTGGTTCTTGCGTTCACCGGCGCCGTTCTAATCCTTTTTAGGGGCATTGCCATGCTCGCCTGACCATCGCAGGAGAGGAAACGCTTCTGGAATGAACCTGAATGTCCTCTCCCTATTCTTAGGCAGCGCGGCAGCGGCGCCTACCAGGTTTTCCGCTCGAGCTGTAGGAGACCCGCCCAGAGCTAGCCGGTTCCATTACTAAAGCTGAAGTTCAGCTACTTCCGGGAGGAGTACTCATGCCAATACCAGGGAAATCCCTCAGTTCCGGAACCACCATCAAGAATGCAACGGGCAGCAGCGGGGTCAAGCGGGGCATGGCTGAGATGCTCAAGGGAGGGGTCATCATGGACGTCGTCAATGTCGGACAGGCCCGCATCGCCGAAGACGCCGGTGCCGTTGCCGTGATGGCGCTCGAACGCGTGCCGGCCGACATCCGCGCCCAGGGCGGCGTGTCCCGTATGTCCGATCCGGACATGATCGACAGGATCATTGAGGCCGTTTCCATCCCGGTGATGGCCAAGGCACGTATCGGCCACTTCGTCGAGGCGCAGGTTCTGCAGTCTCTGGGCGTGGACTACATTGACGAGTCCGAGGTCCTGACCCCGGCCGACTACGCCAACCACATGGGCAAGTGGGAATTCACTGTTCCCTTCGTCTGCGGTGCCACCAACCTCGGTGAGGCGCTGCCCCGCATCAGCGAGGGTGCGGCGATGATCCGCTCCAAGGGCGAGGCCGGCACCGGCGATGTCTCCAACGCAAACCACTCACATGCGCCAGATCCGCCCAGAACTCCGCCGCCTGACCTCCCTGCCGGAGGACGAGCTGTACGTCGCGGCCAAGGAACTGCAGGCACCGTACGAACTGGTCAAGGAAGTCGCCGCCACCGGCAAGCTCCCTGTCGTGCTGTTCACCGCCGGCGGCATCGCCACCCCGGCGGACGCCGCCATGATGATGCAGCTCGGTGCGGACGGCGTGTTCATCGTGTCCGGCATCTTCAAGTCCGGCAACCCCGCCCAGCGCCCAGCCGCCGTCGTGAAGGCCACCACCTTCTTCGATGACCCGGACGTTATCGCCAAGGCCTCCCGCGGCCTGGGCGAAGCGATGGTCGGTATCAACGTCGACGAGATCCTGCAGCCGCACCGCCTCGCCGAGCGCGGCTGGTAACACGAGTTTTACCCCACGACAGGTTGATCAGCAGCGTCAATACCTTGGGTTGGAACCAGCCTCAACCGGTATCACCCGAAAAACCGGGAAAGGTGAAGTCCCGCTCATGTCCAGAACAAAGCTCGGCGCCAAGGCCGCGGCTTTCGGCATTAATGAGGAGCACCAATGGCAATAAACACCGCTTCATTCGGGCTGGCCCCTGAATCACGGGTGAAGTCTCACTGGCGACCAGTCTCATGGGACGCGCTGGCGGAGGGCCAAGATGTGCGGATTACACGCGGCGGACGATATATAACGTATGGAACGATAGACTGCGCCACACCCGATGGATCGCTTGTCTGGATAGTGCTCAAGGATCTTGGTGAACGGCGGGTTTTCTATAGGATCGATGGTGTCTCCCTTGAAATCAACTAGTTTGATGCATTCGTGGATGCCTTAAGCACACTCGTATGGGAGCAGGCCATCGAAAAGTTGACCCCATGGTTACAAACCCGCCAACTTTGTCTTCTTTGAACGCCTCCTTGGTTTGGACTGCAAAGTAGCCGTGGTGCGGGGAGATTGAATGTCGAACTCGTTATCCAGAGCTTGAAGGATCGGTTCCAGGGGCTTCTCTTCTCCAAGTACGCCAGACGGGAGTGGCCATCAACGGCGGCGTAATGTATGTGCGTGGTTCCCGGTTTGCGGTTCCGTCTGCTCTTGAAACGATCCGACGGCACGGTGCCCTCCGCAAGCCGGGAGGCGTCCGAGCTTCTTGAAGTCCAGGAGGACCAAGTCCCCGGGGCTGTCGTGTTCGCAACGGTCCGGTGCGGGCCTGCGCACGGGCAGGCCGCGGCTGGGTCCAGGCAGGCCAGATGTCTAATTCTCTGCTTCGATCATCTGGGCGTTGGCCCAGCGTCAATTGTGGCAATTTCCGGCGAGGGACCACGCGCGGCAGCCCATCCGGCCACGAAGGGGCGGGCTGAAGGGACCAGTCTGGACCCACCAAGTGGCATGCGTCTGGTTCTTCTGGACCCGTCCGGTCCAGGCACATACTTCGATGAGGCTGTGCGTCCGCACGGCGAATATTGAGAACACGCAACTACCGCACGGAGGTCCCAATGAAGATCGGCGTCCCGAAAGAAGTAAAGTCCCACGAATACCGCGTGGCCGTCACTCCCGCGGGAGTACATGAACTGCTGGCCCATGGGCACGAGGTCTTCATTGAAGCCGGCGCGGGCGCTGGGTCATCCATTTCCGACGATGCGTTTACGCTGGCCGGAGCCGTCATCATGGACACGGCCGATGAGGTGTGGGACATGGCCGATCTGCTGTTGAAGGTCAAGGAGCCGATCGCCGAGGAATACCACCGGATGCGGCCGGACCTGACGATTTTCACCTATCTGCACCTGGCCGCCGACGAGGCCTGCACCCGGGCACTGCTGGATGCCGGGAGTACTTCCATAGCGTATGAGACGGTGCAGCTTGAAGACGGCTCTTTGCCGTTGCTGTTTCCGATGAGTGAAGTAGCCGGCCGGCTTGCTCCGCTGGTCGGTGCTCAATGCCTGACCCGTCCTGAGGGCGGCCGTGGGATCCTGATCGGCGGGGTCTCCGGAGTGGCGCCCGCACGCGTGGTGATTATCGGCGCCGGGGTCTCGGGTATGAATGCTGTCTCGGTGGCAGCCGGACTGTGGGCAGACGTGGTCCTCTTCGATAAGAACGTGGACAAGCTGCGCGCCGCGGACCGCATGTACCAGGGCCGTGTCCGAACGCTCGCGGCAAACCAGTTGGCCATCGAACAGGAAGTGCTGCAAGCGGACCTGGTGATCGGTGCGGTACTGGTCCCCGGCGCCAAAGCCCCCAAGATCATCTCCAACGAGCTGGTCTCCCGGATGAAGCCTGGCAGCGTTCTTGTTGACATCGCCATCGACCAGGGCGGATGCTTCGAAGATTCTCGCCCGACGACGCATCAGGAACCCACCTTCCGGGTGCACGGTTCGGTTTTCTATTGCGTGGCGAACATGCCGGGCGCTGTTCCGCATACCTCCACCTACGCCCTGACAAACGTGACCCTGCCCTACGTGCTGCAGCTGGCCGACAAGGGCATCGAACGTGCTATCGCAGAAAACGCAGCACTCCAGGCGGGCCTGAGCACCCTCGGTGGAAGCCTCACCAACGCCGCAGTCGGTGCAGCCCATGGCATCGCCGTGGTTGATCCATCGACAGCGGACGCGCATCGTTAGAGTGAAGAGAGGTTTCTGGCGGGCGTTGCGGGAGTCGCGGAACTCCTACCATCTGGGCTGCTATAGCCCACTGCACGATCGAGGAGGCAATGCGTGCCAAGGACAATGATCGAGGTAGATCGCGGTTCTAACGAACCGCTGTACCGGCAGGTGCGGCGGGTCATAGAGCACAGTATTGCAACGGGTATCTTCGATCCGCGCCGTCGGCTCCCAAGCTCCCGGGAGCTGGCGGCTGAACTCTCGGTTGCCCGCAACACTATAAACCTCGCCTACCAGGAACTGCTCAACGAGGGCCTGGTGCTCAGCCATGAACGCCGGGGGATTTTTGTGAACCCGGAAATGCTGGCAGCCGTCGCAGCCGAGGAGGCGGTGAGCGAGCCTGTCATCGACTGGCCCTCCAGGATGCGGCGCTACGCTGATGAGGGTGTCCCCGACGTTGAGAAGAGGGCAGACTGGTACACGTACCCGTACCCGTTCATCGCCGGCCAGATCGATGTCCACAGCTTTCCTGCCACCGCATGGATACGAAGCCTTCGTGAAGCCCTCTACCAGCCGCATGCCTTCGCCAGCCTTCAGGACAGCGTAGGCGCAGACGATCCCCTGCTGGTCGAGATGATCAGGCGCGAGATACTTACGGCGCGCGGTATCGAGGCCGGGCAGGATGAAATCCTAATCACCGTTGGCTCCCAGCAAGGACTCGACTTGCTCGGGCGGACCCTGCTCGGCCCGCACCACCGTGTCGGCATCGAGAACCCCGGCTACTTGGACGCCCGCCACATCTTCCTGCGCACCGGCGCGCAGGTGTACGGAATCAATGTAGATCAGGATGGACTTTGCCTCCCGGAGACGCTCAGCGGCACCGCCCTGGTGTATGTAACGCCCAGCCACCAGCACCCCACCAACGTCACACTGAGTATGGAACGCCGCCGTCGCCTGCTTAAAATCGCCGCTGCCTCCGGAACAATCGTCATTGAGGACGACTACGACAGCGAATTTCGCTATGAAGGCAGCCCCAGCCCGGCGCTGAAGGCTCTCGACTCGACCGGCGACGTGCTGTATTTGGGCACATTCTCCAAATTTCTTTCCCCCGGACTGAGGCTCGGTTTCCTGGTGGGACCTGCGGAACTAATCAAGGAACTGAGAAGAGTGCGGCGATACCAGGTACGTCACCCGCCGGGCCACACCCAGCGTGCGCTCGCCCTCATGATCGAAAGCGGCGACTACCACCGCGCCCTGCGCTATCACCGCCGCCAGATGAAGACCCGCTGGGAAATGCTCAGCCAACTTGCCGTTGAATGCCTTCCGTGGGACCAAGCCCCTTACCCGCCCGGCGGGGTCAGTCTCTGGATGAAAGGACCCCCGAATCTTGACGCCGTTGAATTGGTCTCCCATGCCGAAGAGCAGGGCGTGCTAATTGAGCGTGGTGATATCTACTATCTCCAGTCCAGCCCCCCGCGGAACTGCTTCCGGATCGGCTTCGGCGCTATTCCGACCCGCTCCATTGCCGAAGGCATGGTCCGGATGGGCGATGTGGCCAAAGAGCTGCTCGCCGAGCGATAGCCTCTCCTCCCTTGAAGATAGGGGGGCCAGCTGTCACTGTCATGTGCCGCAGCCACGGCCGCCGATTCACGAGGCAAGATCCGGTCGCGGGACACCCATGCGCCAGTGAGCCCCGGAAGCCCGCCAACACGGGGCGGGTCCGGCGGCTCGCTAGGCCTTTCGGCCGTGGCCGGCCTGCTCCACCAGCTCTGTCATCCACGGACGGTGCCCGCGGTGAAATACCATTCCTTCAGGCAATCCGTGAACGGACGGGACGGAATTGGCAATGTCGATGGTGATCCGGCCGCCGCCCACTGGCGCGTTGGTGATGTGCAGGTCGCCGTAGGACTCCGGGAGAACGGGATCCATCCACAGGCCATTGCGGGAGACATGGGTGTCATACCGCATCAGGCTCGTCACCAGCAAGATCGGTGTGGTGGCTGCCCAGGCCTGTGGTGAACAGGCCGTGGGGTAGGGCACCGGCTCGGCGATCTGCTCCCGGCTGAAGCCGCAAAACAACTCCGGCAGCCGGCCGCCGGAGTACTCGGCCGCCTCCAAAATGGCTGTCGCGATCCGCTGTGCTTCCGCCACGAATCCGTAGCGCAGCAAGCCGGCCACGATTATCGCGTTGTCGTGGGGCCAGACTGAGCCGTTGTGGTAGCTGGCGGGGTTGTAGGCGCCCATGTCGCTGGCCAGGGTGCGCACGCCCCAGCCGCTGAACATTTCCGGGGACATCAGCCGTTCGACCATCTGCGGGGCCTTGTCCTCGTCCACGAGGCCTTGCCATAGGCAGTGGCCCATGTTGGAAGCGCACGCGTCGACCTGCCGCTTCTGTCCGTCCAAGGCGATGGCATAGTACCCACGCTCGGGCATCCAGAACTGCTCGTTGAAACGCTTCTTCAACTGTGCCGCTTGATCAGCGAGCTCGTCCCCCAAGCGCGCGTCACCGGCATCGTACGCCATCCAGGCGCGAGCCATGTACGCTACGTAGACATAGGCCTGAACCTCGCAGAGTGCGATCGGCGGCTCGGCCAGGGTTCCGTCCGCGAAATTGATCCCGTCCCAGGAGTCCTTCCAGCCCTGATTAATCAGCCCTTGGGGATTGAGGCGCTCATACTCGACGAACCCGTCGCCGTCCTTGTCCCCGTAATCGCGAATCCACTCCAGCGCACGGTCGGCGTGGGGCAGCAGGGCGGCGATGGTGTCCTTGGCGAATCCCCAGCGACTGACCGATCCGAGCATCATTACGAACAGCGGCGTGGCGTCGATGCTGCCGTAGTAGGTTGACTTGCCGCCCAGGGAAAGCCCACTGGAGACATCGAGCCGGACCTCGTGCAGGATTTTCCCTGGTTCTTCCTCGCTCATGGGATCCACTACGGCACCCTGGCGATCAGCGAGCGTCTGCAGCGTGCCCAGAGCCAAGGACGGATCCACGGGCATGGCCATTTCCGAGGCCCACAGCGAGTCGCGGCCGAACAGGGTCATGAACCAGGGAGCGCCCGCGGCAACCACGACCCGGTCCGGATGGTTCGGGTCCTCGATGCGGAGGGCGCCCAGGTCGTCGTAGCTGCGACGCAGGGTCCGTTCGATGGACCGGTTTCCGATTTGCAGCACCGGAATCTTGGCCACCCACTCCCGTCGGCGCCGGTCCCGGGGGGACAAGCCGTCCCCGTCAGTATGGACGAAAGCATCCGCTGGACTGGCTCCCTCCGTGGCGGGCACCACGGTCAGGACCGTGCTCCAGTGACCGTGCGGCGGGACGGACACCCGGTAGGTGAGGCCCTCCGGCGTAATGTTCGCACCAGGGGCTTGGATAACAACACCCTTGCGGATGTGCTGCCAGACAGCCCGGATCGTCAGCGTCTCACCGTCCGCTAGGCGGGTTTCGTCCCAGCGCCGCTGGATCCGCGCCTCCTTCACCTCGAAAAGGTCCGCGAAATCCGCCTCAATCCTCAGGAAGACCACGCATTCGGCCGGCCCTGAGGAGTAGTTGCGAACGGTGACCTGCTCCTGGATGCCGGTCCCCACTTCGCGCAACCGCTCCACGATCAGCGGGCTGTCCGCATACCCGTCGCTGCGGGGAACGCGGCCGACAAACAGAGCCCGGTACGGTTCCTTCGTCTCCGCCACCAGAGGCTCAAGGGGCTGGTCATTAGCGGCGAGACTCCAGCCGGACAGAATGCGGGTGTCCTGGACGAAGAGACCATGCGGGTGTTCAGGATGGATGTCCCCGTTCGGTAAGGAAATGCAGAAAGACGACCCCTCGACCAAAGTGACGGTCCCCGCCCCTAGAGGACCTGCCGCCGTATCAGCGTTCCATCCAGCCATCCCGGGCTCCCTCAAGAAAACCAACACCGGCTACGAAACCAACACCAGCATCCACGGGCCCTATAGGTCAGGCTGCTGCCGTCGCCGCCAATTCTCCAATAGACGCTACGCTTGCTTGCCCGCTGATGCCATAGCCCCCACTCGTACAGAAGGTCATGCCTAGAACGCCTGCCCCGCTCCAGCAATCTGGATTCCACTGTATCCGGACTGATTCACTCCCGACATTGGTCAGCTGTCCCGCAAGAAAGGGACTGTCTGAATAACGGTGGATTCATGGCTGGCCTGACACGCCGGGCGTTGCCTGGCGGGGAGGACTGATCATGAGCGACACCATGGATCCCATGGCGACTGATGTGGATCAGCAAGAGTTAGCGCAGCAGCTTCTGGCCCAGGCCAGGGAGCAGGGCATCGACCTCGTCGGCCCGGACGGGCTGTTGAACCGGCTCACAAAAAACGTCCTGGAGACCGCTTTGGAAGCCGAAATGGACGAACACCTGGGATACGAAAAGCACGACGTGTCCGGGCGCGGGAGCGGGAACTCCCGCAACGGCACACGCACGAAGACCGTGCTGACGGAGATCGGGACTGTGGAGATCGACGTGCCGCGGGACACCGGTTCGACGTTCGATCCGCAGATCGTCAAGAAGCGGCAGCGCCGGCTGACCGCGTTGACGAGATCGTGTTGTCACTGAGCGCGAAAGGGCTCACGACCGGGGAGATCGCGGCCCACTTTGCGGAAGTGTTCGGCGCCAGGGTCTCCAAGGACACCATCTCGCGGATCACGGAGAAGGTCATTGGGGAGATGACCGAGTGGCAGAACCGGCCGCTGGACCGGGTCTACCCGGTGGTGTTCATCGACGCGATTCACGTCAAGGTCCGCGACGGGCAGGTCACGAACCGGCCCGTTTACGTGGCTATCGGTGTCAGCGTCAACGGGGAACGGGACATCCTGGGGCTATGGGCTGGGGATGGCGGCGAAGGGGCAAAGTACTGGCTCTCGGTGCTGACCGAGATCAAGAACCGCGGCGTCGAGGACGTCTGCATCACGGTCTGCGACGGGCTCAAAGGCCTTCCCGAGGCGATCACCACGGTCTGGGCCCTGGCGGTGGTCCAGACCTGCATCGTGCACCTGATCCGCAACACCTTCCGCTACGCGGCCCGGCAGTACTGGGACGAGATTTCCGCGGCGAAGGAGCGATTCGTGGAGTTCTCGACCAAATGGGGCCGGCAGTACCCGGCGATCACCCGGCTGTGGGAAAACGCCTGGAGCGAGTTCGTGCCGTTCCTGGACTACGACGTCGAAATCCGTCGGGTCATCTGCAGCACCAACGCCATCGAATCCGTCAACGCCCGCTACCGGCGCGCGGTCAGGGCCCGTGGCCATTTCCCCACCGAGCAGGCGGCCCTGAAATGTCTCTATCTCGCCACCCGTGCACTGGACCCGACCGGCAAAGGCAGGGCACGATGGGCCGCACGATGGAAGCCGGCCCTGAATGCCTTCGCCATCAGCTTCGACGGAAGAATCAACTAAATGCCAACTGTGGATCCACCGAAAATCGGACAGTCCCGCAAGAAACTAACTGGTTCTCGATTCGAAGCGTGCTTGGGACCCTTCATGCAAGTTGTGGAGCGGCATTTCTTCTGTGATCACCAGGATCTGTGCGTGTTCAAGCGTCCTGGAGGAACTCGGCCCGGCCTTCCATTGCAGAAGACGCCAGCGCGTGCTCGCGGCGCGGGATCCTCCGCTTAATGCAGTCCATGATCGGTCCTCAAAGGGCGCTGTCCGGAAGGCCGAGGAATGCCTCGACACCGCCGAACACGTCGAACTGATCTGACTCTGCTCAGAGATCTGGGACGTTCAGCTGGCTGCAACCAAATGCAGACCTGGCTGGAGCAGTGGTATGACCGCAATGGCGTTTCTCGTTCTGGTCCAAAGTGCTCTATGCCGGGCGTAACGGTATTCCTCGATGATGCCCTGGAAGCCGCCTTCGCGGCCCAGTCCGGACTGCTTGACGCAGCCGAACCGGGCGGCAGCGTTTGAGATGACCCAGCGTTCAGGCCGAGCATGCCGGTCTCGAGCCGTTCGCCGATGGGGATCCCCCGGTTCAGGTCCCAGGTGAAGACGTACGCACGAGACCGTATTTGGTGCTGTTTGCGGGCCGGAGGGCCTCATCCTTGGTATCGAAGGTGATGATCGGGGCGACGGTCCGAAGACTTCCTCGGACAGGATCCTGGTGGTGGCAGCCGGGATTGTCGGGTTAGCTGGCCAGTCGCGGATCGGCTTTCTCGATGGGGTTGTCTATCCGGGGGTTTTGTCGAGCCGTCGTTCCTCGCGTGTTTGTCCGTACGGCACGTCGGGGTGGAGGGTGACGGTGAAGTCGTTGTAGGTGTGCTGGGTGACCAGGATTCCGTGACCTCCCGCGGCCATGGCCTGCGTAATGGCTGTGTCGACGGCGGCGGTCAGGTTGGTTTGGATCGTGTCGGGGTCTTTGCCGCTGACTTCCAGGGTCAGGGTTGTCGGGCGCATGGTTCTTGCTTTCTTTCGGTGGCGGAAGCGGACGTGGATGCAGTGGGTTCGCCTCGCGCGGCCGGGAGCGGCATGACCTCGGAAGGACAGTCGCTCCCGTTCCGCTGGGTTGGTGGGTGGTGGTGTCAGGGGTGGAGGGCGGCTGCTTGTTCGAGGTTCTGGCCTTTGGTTTCGGGGGCCATGAAGAAGCTGACGGCTGCGCCGAGCAGTGCGATGGCTGCGGCGATCCACATGGTGCCGGAGAGTCCGAGGTGGGTTAGGGCCAGGGGGGTGGCGAAGGTGCCGATGGCGGCGCCGATGCGGCTGGTTCCGGTGCAGAGTCCGACGGCGGTGGCCCGCACTTTGGTGGGGAAGAGTTCGTTGGGGTAGATCCATTCCAGGATTGAGGGGCCGCCGTTGAAGATGGCGTAGAAGGCGAAGGCCAGGGCGATCAGGGCCAGGGGTGCGTTGGGGAAGACGGCGAGGAAAACGAGTCCGACGCCGGAGAGGGTGAAGCCCCAGATCAGGACGGGCCGGCGACCGAGTTTGTCCACGACGAGGAGGGCGACGATGTTGCCGACGAGGAAGAACAGGTTGATCAGGCCGTAGCCGATGTTGGCCTCGTCGCCGGACTGGAGGTTGAACAGGGCCAAAATTTGAGGTCCGAAGGCGTAGATGGAGAACAGAGTGACGATGGTGCAGGTCCAGAAGATGGAGATGAAGACGACCCGGTTGAGGTAGCCGCCGGTGAGGACCAGTTTGAAGGCCTTGGCGGTGCTGAGCTTGGCCGCGTCCGGGTCGTGGGCGGTGATGCCTTCCAGGGTGGCGCCTTCGCCGATGGTTTTCCTCAGGATCTCCAGTGCCTCTTGATGGCGGCCTTTGCCGACGAGCCAGTGGGGGATTCGGGGATGGTGGCTCGGGCGATGAGGATCAGGACTGCGGGCACGGCGGATGACAGCAGCATCCAGCGCCATCCGTCTTCGAGTGAGAGGAGCCAGTAGCCGACGAAGGCGGCGACGGTGGCGCCGACGAACCACATGGCGTTCAGGCCGCCCAGGAGCCGTGCGCGCCAGTTCTTAGGGACGAACTCAGCGACGAGGGAGGTCGCGATGGGGTAGTCGGCGCCGACTGCTATGCCGATGAGCAGCCGCAGGACGAAGAGGTGCCAGGGTTCCTGAACGAAGAACTGGGCGACAGAGAACACGATGATGGCCATGAGGTCGATCGTGTACATGAGCTTGCGGCCGATTTTGTCGGTGATGTTCCCGAAGATGATGCCGCCGAGGAAGACTCCGACCAGGGCGGAGGCGCCGATGAGGCCGTTCCACCAGTCGTTCATTTGCCACGCGGGGATGATTTGGACGAGGGCGATGCCGATGATGGCGAGGATGTAGCCGTCGAGGAATGGGCCGCCTGAGCTGAAGAGGGTGAGGCGTTTGTGGAAGGAGTTCAGCGGGGCTGAATCGATGGTCATTTGGGACGCTGGTGCTGGCGCTTGGGAAAGCATGGTGGTTCCGATCTGGGAGGAGGGAAAGCGACGTTGGTAACCCAATAGATCCGTGGCCGGGGTGCGGTCAGGCTGCCACGGCTGCGACCGCATCGATCTCGATGCGTTTTTCGCCTCTGAACCGGGCCACCTCGACGGTGGTCCTGGGAGGCAGTGGGTGGCCGCTGAGCCTGGTGAGGTAGGCGGCGTTGTAGTCATCAAATTCGTCAAGGTCGGACAGGAAGACGGTGACTTTGAGCAGGTGGGACAGACTAGACCCTGCATCCTTGAGTGCGGCTTCGAGGTTGTCGAAGGCCTGTGTTACCTGGCCGGCCATGTCGGCATCGACGGTGCCGTCTTTGCGCGCCGGTATCTGCCCGCACAGGTAGATGATGCCGCCGGTTGTGGCGGAAGCGGAGTAGGGCCGGGGCTTGCCGTCGGTGAACTGGGTCCGGGCGATGGTGCTCATGCGTCCGGCACCAGGTATTTCCGGGACATCTGGTACATGCTCTGCCATTCTTTCTCACGCATTTTTAGTGCTTTGGGCGGGATATTGGTTGTTTCGGGATGTGTGTGGACCGGTTCGGGCAACACCACGACGACGGTGCCGTGGCCCGTTGTTTGCGGGATGAGGGCGGTGACCGCCTCCGACGCCGGGCTTTGGGTGGCCGACAGCGCCCCGTTTCGGACGGTGAGGTAGTTGGTGGTGTCTTCGTAGTCGCGTGCCTCGCCGCCATGGGTGGTGGCGATGATGATTCGGCGGCCCAGGGAGGCGGTGCGTCTGAGCACCAGGTCGTTCCAGAGAAGTCCGGGGATGCGGGCCTGGGCTGTGCGGGTCACGGACATCTCACCGTCAGGGGCGTCTGCGGCGAGGTCCAGGAGTTGCAGCGCGGTCCGCAGGGCAGGTTGGCCGGTGCAGTCAAGCTCGCGCAGGGTGCCGCCCACCCACGACGAGTCCTTGGCCGCTGTCGGCCGGGTGGGTGTTGTCCAGTCTGCGTTCAGCAGTTCTTCGAGGAGCCGGAGACCGGCGTGCGCTTCGGCTTCGGCGCGGAGGACGGCAAGGCCACCTTCCTGGGCTTCGACGGGGTCAGCCCCGGCGGCGCAGAGGGACCGGAAGGCCGCTTCCTTGATTTCCCGGGGTTGGACGGCGATGATGCGTGCCGTCTGCTGCCCGCCGGAGCCCGAGGCGGTGATGCTGTCAGACATGCGCGTGTTCCTTTGTTGTGTCCATGACTTCTGTGAACAGCCGAGCCCAGTTGCCACCCATCACAGCGGTGATGGTGTGGTCGGTGAGGCCTGCCGCTGCGAGGCCGTCGGTGAGCCGGGGAAAGTCCAGCGGGCCTGTGAACCAGTCCGGCCACAGCGGCCAGGCCGGTGCGTGCTGTGGATCGGTTGGTTGCCAGCGGCCGTTGCGGAGCCAGCCGACGAATTCCTGGTCCCAGCCGCGGGTGCAGTCGCTGCCGATCCCGATGCTCGTGGGACCGTATTGGTCCACCATGCGGGCAACCATCGTGCAGAAACTCTCGATGGTGACGTGTTCACCGCCGCTGACGGTGGGGTAGAGGCAGCAGCCGATGACGCCTCCGCGGTCCACGAGGGGCTGGATGACGTCGTGGGGTTTGTTCCGCGGTGTGTCAAAGAACCAGAGCGGGTTGGAGTGGGTGACGGAGACCGGAACTGAGGAAGCCTCGATGGCGTCGCGGCTGGTCCGGTATCCGACATGGGAGAGATCGATGAGCATGCCGACCCGGTTCATCTCTTCCACGATCACCCGCCCGTAGCGGGTCAGGCCTGCGTCTTCGGCTTCGAAGCAGCCGCTGCCGATCAGGTTCTGGTTGTTGTAGGTCAGCTGGGCGATCCGTACGCCGAGCCGGTGGAAGAGTTCAACGTAGCGGTAGTCGTCTTCGAAGGGGCTGGTGTTCTGGAACCCGAGGAACACGGCGATCCTGTTTTGTTCTTTCGCGGTTTCGATGTCTGCACCGGTTGCGGCGAGGAACACCAGGTCCGGGTTGCGGTTGACGAGTTCCAGCCACTGGCCGACGGACCGGAGGGTGTCTGCGGCGTTTTCCCAGACGGCGCAGGTCGCATTGACCGCGCTGACGCCGCCGGTGCGCAGTTCTTCCAGGACCGGGCGGCTCCAGTTACTGATCTGCAGCCCGTCCACGACGGTCAGCTGCTCGTGCAGGCTCATTGTTCGGGTCCCTTCGGTGCCGTGGGGAACAGCCAGTCGTCTTCGTCCGTTCCGTGGTTGATGTCCACCGCACGTGGGGCGCCGCTGAACAGGGTCACCCGGAGCCAGTCCGTGGACTGCGGGCTGAAGTTGTTCATGCCGTATGTGGCCAGCTGAAAGCGCTGGGTGCTCAGGGGCAGGAATTCCCCGTCGATGAGGTTGTCCTGCAGCTCCCCGTACAGATAGTGCCGTGTCTGCTGGACCCGGGCCGCAGCGAAGCGGTGCCCGGGGTGTGCCAGGAGGAAGTCCGCGATGCTGCGGTGGGGCGGGAACTGCTCGAGGTCGGCGGCGAGGTCATTGATCCGGCGGGCGATATCTGTGCAGTGCTCGGCCGTGCCCGCGGGCCGGGTTGAGCGCAGTGCGCGGCGGGGTTCTTCGTTGGCTGCGGAAGAGAACCAGTAGTACCGGGTTCTCTCCGGATCGGTGAAGTCGTAGCCGCGGGCCCAGGCGTAGCTGGTTTCCAGCAGTTCCTTCAGTTCCCAGCAGGGCATGGCCGGTTCGAATGGTGCGGGGCCGCCGACTCTGAGCAGGGACTCGGCGGCCTCATCGAAGTCGGTGCCGAGTTCAATGACGATGGAGGCAAAGATCCCCCGGGCCTCGGGACTGAGGTTGGCGGCCTTCTCGTGCAGGCGTGCCAGCACGGGCGCGGGTCCGGTAGCAGAGGCCTGGTGGGAGCGCAGGTCTTCAAGGAGTTGCCGGAGCTGGGGCCGGAGTGCGTCGGTTGGCAGGAAGGGGGTGGTGTTGAGTGCGTGTTTTTCCTCGAGGTGGCGGTCCGCCTTGGCGAGCAGCTCCCCAACGCGGGCAACGTCCGGATGATCCGGTGCGTAGTTGCGGCCGAGTCCGGCGGCGAGTGGGATTTCCCGCAGCCGGCACCAGGCATCAAGGTAGTCCGGATGGTTGATCACGAACGGGACCATGCCCAGCCCGGTGGCGTTGCCCAGTCCGAGGTAACGGCCCCACGCCGCATCCAGCGGGACGGCTTTCGTCCCGGCGGCCGCGGCTTTGGCGCGGGCGACATGTTCAACCATGTCCATGCTCAGTTCACGCAGCAGCCAGGCGGTGAGCATCTGGGACCGGTACGGCACGGCCAGCGGGTGGTCGGCGGGGATGTCCGTGAATTCCTTGAGCCCGAATTTTCCGTTGCCGTAGAACGCGGTGCTGCGGATCAGGTATGGGCTGGGGCCGATGGCGTCGACGTCGGGCTGGGACCCGGAGGCCAGGCAGTCGCTGACGTAGTCGAAGAAGCGTGCGCTGCGGTTCGCCCGGGTCAGGATGATGGTGTCCGGATCGACGCGGCCGCGTTCCTGGACGGGGACGTTGAGCCGCAGTTCAGCTTCGCGCTCGGGCGTGAGGTCTCCTTCGATGAGGGCGGCGGTGACGTCCCAGGCATCGGCGATGACCCTGTCGGTGCGTTCGCTTTCTTTCAGAGTGCGGCAGAAAGCGATGAAGGTCAGTTGCCGGCCTTCGGCGTCGACGGTGTAGACGGCGGTGCCCCGGGCGTCAGGGTCAAGCTCAATGCGGGTCCTGGCCACGGACCATCCCCGGCCTGCGGCACGGCGGAGCATGCTGCGGGCGAAGCTGTGCCGGGTGGCCCAGGCGCCGTTCATATCGGCGCTGGAGAGTACTTCTTCGGGCGCACGGAGCTGGTGTGCGGTTCGTTCATCCTGAAGTGTCATGATCACGCCTTCTCGGGTGCCAGGCGGAGGTAGGCGGTCTTTTCGTGGGTGAAGAAGGCAGTTGCGGCGGCACTGTTCTGTTCCCGGGGGCCGGCGAAGGTTGAATCCTTCATTCCGCCGAAGGGGGCATGGAGTTCGGACCCGGTCGAGGGCGCATTGACCTTGACGAGGCCGGCGTCCAGATAAGTGACGCACTGCCGGGCAGCGCGCTCATCGCTGGTGAATACCGCGGCAGTGAGGCCGAAGTCCGTATTGTTCGCCAAGGTGATGGCTTCATCGAGGGTGGCTGCACGAAGAATGGTGACAACGGGACCGAAGACCTCTTCGCGGCAGATCGTCATCGATGCCGGGCCGGTCAGCACGGTGGGCCGGACGTAGTGCCCCTCCGATGCAGATGCGGGGGCAGGGGCCTGGGCGAGGACTTCCGCGCCTTCGGTGATGGCCAGGTCAATCGCTGCGTTGATGTCATCGCGGGCGGAGGCGGAAACCACAGGGCCGATCTGCACCGACGGGTCTGTGCCCGGGCCCACGACCAGAGCGGAGACTTTCTCCTTCACCGCTGCCAGGAATTCCTCATGCCCGTCGCCGACCAGGATGATCCGCCTGGTGGCCGTGCACTTCTGGCCCGTGGACCCCATCGCAGCGTTGACGGCGCTGGATGCGGCCAGTTCGACGTCGGTGTCGGGCAGGACAAGTGTGGCGTTGTGTCCGCCCAGTTCCATCTGCAGTTTCGCGCCGCGTCCGCAGACGATCCCGCGGATGTGGTGCCCAACAGGGACGGACCCGGTAAAGGTCACGCCCGCGACGGACGGATGGGACACGAGTTCGGAGCCCAGCGGGCCCGGCCCAAGGAGAAGATTCGCGACACCTGCCGGAACACCGGCCTCTGCCAGGATGTCTATCAGCAGGACCGATACTCCGGGGGTGTGGCTTGCGGACTTCCAGACCACCGTGTTGCCGTGCAGCAGTGCCGGTGCGATCTTCCAAGCGGGGATCTGCAGCGGGAAGTTCCACGGCGTGATCACAGCAACGATGCCCAGCGGGCGTCGCACGGTGAGGATCCGCTCATCGGGGTGGCTGGATGGGTATTCGGTGCCGACCGGGTTCCGGGCCGAACCCGCGTGGTAGTCGAACGTGTCGGCGGAGGCGTCGACTTCCATCCTGGACTCCGTCAGTGTTTTACCGTGTTCGGCCGTCATGACGCGGGCTATCTCGTCACGGCGTTCCCGGATCAGTGCAGCTGCAGCCGACAGGATGCGGCCCCGGGACAGAATTCCCAGCCGGTCCCAGGCCGCCGTCGCCGCAGTAGCCGCCTGGATCGCCTGGGTCAGCTCCACGGAACCGGCCTGATGATAGGTAGTGACCGCTTCCCCCGGTGCCGACGGGTTGAACCGGGACGTCGCGTCCCCGGTCCCTTCAACCCAGCTTCCGTTGATGAAGCTGCTGGCGGGCTTAGTCATGACGGGCATTCTCGAACCTCTTAGTGTTTGTTGATCTGTGACTGTCCTCACGATCAACGGTAGACCCGCAGAGTCATCCACTGAAGTATCTATATGACGCGCATCAATATGCGTTTAGTCTTGTTCGTATGAACCTTCGTCGCTTGGAGCTTTTCGTCGCAGTGGCCGAAGAACTGCACTTCAACCGTGCCGCCGAGAGGCTGCACATGGCCCAGCCGCCCCTGAGCCAGCAGATCCGCAAACTCGAAGAGGAATGCAAGACCCAACTGTTCGTCCGCAACTCCCGCAACGTGCAGCTCACCGCCGACGGTGAACTGCTCCTCAAACACGCCAGGAAACTCCTGACCCAATACGGGACCATGACCGCAGCCCTTCGGCAGGCCCGAGACGGCGAAATCGGCAAGCTGCGTCTCGGTTTCGTCTCCTCGGCAGCCATTTCAGCCCTTCCACCAGTGGTTCGGGAACTCCGGTCCCAATGGCCCGGCATCGACCTCGAACTCCGCGAGGAAACCACCGACGCCCAGATCGACCTCATTACCGCCGGTGCCCTCGACGTCGGTATCGCACGAGAAGTCCGGACCGTGGCGGACCTCAGTTCCACGCTTCTGCAAAACGAACGCCTCGTGCTAGCAGTCGCCGCAGGCCACCCCCTGGCGTCCCGCGCTTCAGTCGCGTTGGGAGAATTGAAGGGGGAGAGATTCATTGCCTTCCCGCGGGACAGGATTTCACGGCTCTTTGACCACATCGCCGCACTACTTCACGCCGCCGACGTCGAATTTGATCTCGCCCAGGAAGCCGTCCAGTTCCCAACCATCCTGGGGTTAGTGGCCGCCCAGCTGGGCATCGCGGTTGTCCCGGAATCCCTCCGTGCCTACACCATCCCGGGCCTCGCCTACCTGAACATCCAGGACGCCAGCGCTATCTCCCGCGTCAGCCTGGTCTGCAGCAATGACATGAACGACTCGCCTCTGGTCTCGAAAGTCAGAGAAGCGTGTCGACAGACGATCGGAGTCCTTGAAGCGGCATAGCAGGGGCTGGGCCCACTGTCCGCCCACCCCCAATTGGCCGAGCGCTCTGGGCGCTGCCTGGCCAGGGCGAGGCCTTGCCATCAACCTGTCAGCTTGAGTTCCAGGGCCTCCAAACGAACGTGACACCAGATGGAATGATGTCAGGTTGGGGTGTACTTCAACCTGCCAACCGTCGACATGCCGTCTCGCAAGCTGCGGGGTTGCGAGACATGTTTGCGTAAGACAAAGACCTGGCTCGCAAGTAAGAGGGGAGTGGCTCGCAACATTGTGTCTCAAGTTGGTGTGCCCCATAGATGACGAGTTCAGGTGGTGAGCGCAACACCTTGAGTTGTGGGGTGCCGTCTGTGTCGGCCAGGCGTCTGTCCAAGGCTTTTGTGTTCCGTTTGCGCGGACTGTCCAGCCGCCCAATGATTTAGAGCTAAGCATCGTGATGTTGTTCCCGCACAGCCTCGTGGCAGTGCGGGAACAACATTACTTGGTGTCCTTTTCCGATCTGGATCATGAACCCGAGGGGAGGCTGCTCTGGGCGTTGCGGTTGGGCCACCAGCCGATGTGTGCACGCATGGGATCCGGCCAGTTGCCGATTGCACGTCCCATGGGATCTGGCCAGTTGCCGATGTGGGAGCGGCGGGACTGGTCTGGGGCAACGGAAAGCGGGGTGCGGTTGGACATGGCATTTCTCCTGACTGAACGTTGGGTCCGTAGGCCGAGTGCGGCGTACGGCTGGTCTTATCTGCCTGTGTGAAGGCAGAGCTGACCTGTTCAGTCGGGGGAAGACCCCGGATCGGCGGCGGGACCGGAGGGCGGTATCACCGCTGCTCGGACGGCGAGGGCGCTGGCGGCGGGGGACAGCCCGTTCCAGGAGGCGGCGATATCGGCCGTGTTTGAGCCGGAGCTGTCCGAGCCGGAGGAGCCCGACTCGCCGTGCGTCGCGGCAATATTCAGCCGACCTGTGGCGGGGTGTTCGTGCAGCGGCCCTTGGGCCGGCGGCTGGATAGCGCTGGCCACAGGGCGGGTTGAGGCAGTGATCTTCAGCTGGGTGAGTGTCTTGAACGGCGAATTAATGTTTTGGACCGTGGCCAGGTTCGAGGGGGCGGGGGGGCCGGGGTTGCTGTGCCGGAGAGCGCCGAAGCCGAAGCAGGGCTAGAAGCTTCTGCGGTTGCGGAAACTGCTGCGGCCGGGGGCGGATGAACCTCCCCGGACCGATGACCAGGGACGGGCCGCCGGGCCGCCGCAACGGGTGATCGCGGCACAGTGGACACCACCGCCGGTGGCCTCTTGCGAACGGTAGCGACAGGAACGTCCGGGCTGGGCAGTTGTGGAGGTTTGACCGCCGGAAAGGGCAGCCGCGGTAGCCAGTGGGCCACGGAAGCAACGGGGCCGTCCATAGCTGCAACCGCATGGTGGACAGTGGAAACTGCCGGGGCCACAGTCCTGTTCACGGTGGCCGCCACCGATGCGGCTGCCGGAGAAACGGCGGAGACTGCCGGTCCGGCGGTCTTGGTGACAGTGGAGACTGCCGGCGCCGCGGCCCGGGGCACTGGGAGGGCCACCGGTTCGGTGGTCCGGGCCACTGTGGAAACAGCAGGCGCGGCCCTGCCCACGACCGCATCGGCGGCAGCTGCAACGTGGTGCGCGGCGGAACCGGCCGGATCCTGCCCGGCCCGCAGAACCTGAACAGCGGGGAGAGACGGAGCATTGGAGAGGCCGAGGTCCAGGGCGCTTTCAGAGACGACGGCCTTAGAAGGGTCCGTTGACGCCTGCGCGCTGCCCGCACCCCACACGAGCCACGCCAGTGCAAGCAGGGCGGGGACCAGAAGGGCGCGCACAGAAACCGCGCGGCAATAGCGAAGCATGCTGCCGATTCCATTCACCCCCCAAGAGCAATGCGAGATCAGAATATGCCCGGAGGAGGAACACGTCCAGAGAATATTTGTTCGCATGCTTACCATCGTCCGCCTCGTGCGTAATTCCAGTCCCCTTCCGCGGTTGCTGTCCTGCTGCCGTCAAACGCTCCGCCAAACTCGATACAGCCCAAAAATTGATTCAAGAGGTATACCGGAAAGTGGTTACGCATCGTTGCAGCAGCGCCGCGGTGCCCTGATACATTCCAGGACAACCGTTTGATGAACACGGCTGTTTTGGCCCGATTCCAAACGCCGATATCCGCGATTCCGTCAACCTGGCGAGGCTGGGAGAAGCCGCGCTGGGTGACTCTGTTCCGTCCACAGTTCGGGTCAATTCGGGTAATCACGGCTGGATATTGGGGGCCCCTGGACTAGCTCCCGGAGTAGCAGTAGCGGTGGATAACCCATGAGAGAGTTGTCTCTCGGTGTGGGCGGCGGCGTGGCCGGCCTCTCAATGGACTCGGATTGAAGTCCCTTAATTCCGGCAACAAGGCCCCCTGTGTCAGGTCGGGGTGTAGCTCACCATACAGAATCCCAACGTGGGCAGCTCTCCGTTGGCCAGCTGATTGCCGCGATGTCGCGTCCTAACGCCTCTGAGGGGGTGCTACGCGCCGGCTTGATACTGCCACCAGCTGATAACGAAGGCTCCTATTGTGGCGGCGCCGACGGCTATCGCCGAGATCCGTTTTCCCAGAGTCCAGAACCTGGGTTCCGGCCGTTCTTTAGTTGGTTGGCCCATCTCTATCTTGCTACCACCACTCGCCTGGGTGATGTTTACGCGTGAACCGATGCCCCTAACTATGAAATTAACTGCATGTGTCGCCTGCGAGGCTGTGGGCAAAGCTTGCAACGGCGAGGTGACTGATCGAAGCTCAGCAATAAGCTCGGCCAAACGCGTCTTAATCTGATCTAGCAGACCCTCCAGTGCCGTTACGCTCACTGCCCAGTAAACTGCCGTCGTGCGCTGACTGGGATTGCCGTGATCGATCATCTCAGCAAGAACCATAGCTCCGGGTACCTGAAGATGTACTGTGCGCTCTTCCTGGTTGGAGTCTATTAATGCTTGGATTTCGCCCACTCCGGCTCGAATGGGCACTCGTTCTTGCAGGTCTTCCCGAACGAAGTCCGGGAACCTACTTAAAGAGATTGTTTGATGCTTAACCATGCCATTGCTGACGACGCCGTCGATCTGTATAGGAGCTGGGAGTAGGCGATAAGACGGCAAATTCTCGTCGTTGTCATAGCCGCGAAGTTCACGGGAGGCCCAATCCTGAAGCTCGGATGAGCCCGACTTGCCCCCCAACAAGATCAGCTTTCGCAAGACTGTTGCAAGTGCACGGTCGGAGAGCAGATCACGTTCAATCTGACTCAAAATGTCGTCGGAGCGAGTATTCACGATTCCAGTATGCGGCTTGGCCCGGGCAGAACTTGCGGAAGCCAAGTCCGCCTGACCATGCGGCAGCTCACCGGCTGGCTCGCCGGTGGCTGCTGGCGCCGAGCGTTCGTCGGCATCCTAGAGCGGGGAGTCATAGAGGAACGACGCATCGGATCTGGCTAGCCCAGGGCCGTGGAGTTGCTTCTCTCGATCTCGGTTGGCGCCAGGACGGATTGCCAGTGAAACAAAGGTCCGACACCATCGACAAACCGAAATTTACGGCCCGCTCAACTTGAGGGCTGATCGCCCAGACCCGATGACCCAGAGTCATGGGAAACTCGGATGTTTTGCTATCGACGTTGGCAGATGAGTATGTCAACGTCATTCAGGACCACTAGGACGGCCTGATCCAAGACCACCGGGGAAAAGCGAGCCGGGGACGTTCGACGCGAACCGCAACCCCACCAAGCCCGGCACACTCATCAGTGCCAAGGCGGGGTCGCCTTGCGATGGCTTTTGGGAAGACCCGTTGTTGGCCAACTCTCCAATTCATTCCAGGCGTGCACGTGCGCCGGTCCCGCTGGCGAGGTTCCCCCGGTGGTGTCCTGGCCTCTTATGCGCAGCCGGGCGAGAGGATCACCTGCTTTTGGCCGCCGCAACACCCGGTTACCTTACGGCTGGAAGATGGACGGTTGGATCACCCAACAGAACGAGGGACTGACGATCCCATGCGGTTAGGCGAAGCCGGGTCATCGTCGGAGTACCGAGGTGTCGTGATCCCTGCTGAGCTGTCGGATAGCTCTACCCATCGGTTGGTAAGATCACCAACCGCCGCCCTGTAATCGAGAAGGATCAAGCCGAGTGGCTGTCCGTGGTGAAGATTGCTTGATAGAGCAAGGACAAGGTCGCCGGTGAATCGCTGCCTGGTCTCAGGGTCGCGGAGTGTCCAGTCAAAGGTGGGTTCTACGTGCCCGAAGACCGCCCGGACGGGTTCCTTCCGGGACAGTAGAGCCATAGGCGCGGGCGCTACTGTCGGGCCCCACAAATGGCGCCAAGGATCGGGGATAAGGCCTTGAGCCGCGCGCATCCAGCAGCAGGGCCAACCATCGTCGAAGGCTGGAAAGGCCACAACCCCGCCGCCCTGGCAGCGTCCGAGAAAACCGTTCAGGAAACCCTCGCCCCTCGTGGCCGAGGGCGGCTTCAAAGGCTCCGAGATCTCACCACTGGAGCAACGATACGAAGGAGCCGAAAAGGGCTCTTCGGCCGCATCGAAAGCCTCGGTCGTGACATCGAAAACCGGGTCACCGGCAGCGACAGCAGCCCGCTCAAAGACCAGGGCCTGGAAGCTGAGGAATTCGGCCTCAAGCTATGGCTCGGCAGAACAGAACCAAGAGTTTGCTGCGTCCCTCGCGAACACTGTAGCGAACGAAGCCCAGATCCGCGGTCGCGTCGCTGCAGGCCGAAGCGAAGGCGCACCCCAGCGCAGCCGTCACAATAGGCACGGCCGCGGCCAAAGCCAGAAAGACCTGCGCTGTCCAGCCCTAGGGTCGGAACGGAGCAAGAACGGTTTGAGCTGCTAGGGATGAAGGTGAGGGCCGGGCGTTTGTGCCACAGTCCGCGGCGCAAGCGCGGCCACGCGTGCGGGCGCTCCTGGGCCGGGCTCAGCTGCGCCTCTGTACTGCGTGTTTCGCGCAGGTTGTGATGGACCCCATCCGGCCCTTGGGAATCATAGGCCGAGGCCGCGGTGACCAAAAGCTTTATCTACGAGGTTGCCATCGCGCTAGGGGCGGAGAACAACATCCATTCTCTTTCACCTACGTGCGTGACAAACCAAAAATCGCGTTCGGCGGCTGCCCGCACTCTCATCCGACAAAGTGGAGGCCATCAGATGGGGGAACGCATCATAGAGTGCCTTAGCGGCAGGGTAGTGATTCTTGAGCCCCTCAAGCGACTTTTTGCGAGTACGCCTTCCTTCAAGTCCCCGGGCCGCCAGAGCAACCTCCATGTCAAGCTCATAGAGGTGACGGGCTATGGGACTGAGCCGATCAAAGAGTCCCTTGTCAAGCGCAGCAACGACCGCCAGGGCCCCCAGCAGTTTTGGATATGTCACATGAACCGCCTTGTTATAGCTGTCGACCATGCCCTGACCTACGAATTCCGGAGCCTTCGTCGCATGCCACGTGATCCACTCGATTTCGTGCTGAAGGGTGAACATTAAGCTGAAAGCTTCGGCCGTCCTGTTTCTAATTTCCTGAACGTGAAAAGCTCTTCTCGCTGCTCTGTGCCGAGATAGTTCAATAAGTATGGCCACGACTGCAGTCAAGACGGCAACAGCCAGTGCACCCGCGGCAGTAACGAAGGCGCCTGGCCACGAAGTCAGATCGAAACCGTTCAAGGTGTCTCCCGAGGACTGAACCATTACTTTGTGGATGTCGAACAGAATTAGTCTTGTGTCACCCATCGCCGCATACGGGCTGAACCTTCGGGCACGATCAACTACTTTCCTTCTAAGCTCGATCCGATGCGATAAGGATGGCGGATCCCTAGTCCGAAAACAACCGGCCGCAGTGACTCATCAAATATGCCCGTGTAGCGGTAATCCAAGAAGCATTTGAGACGGGTAATTGCGTCGTTAAAACTGAACAACTCGTGAGAGCCTTTAATTTGGGATCCATTTTGGCTCGCTGCCGCTGAGCTTTGCCCTAAGTAGGCGCTAGATAAGTAGTTACTCAATCTTGTCGCCCAATCCCATGGTGTTTCCCCCCAGGTTGGCAGCCGTTCACATTCGGCTACGAATATAATAAGTATGCTTAGGAACCTGTTTTCAAGTCCTAATCCGCCGTTCAGTACCCAGGTAGGCCTGACTGTCGTAGTGACATAACTACCGCGGAAACGTGCGAGAGATGCCTGAACCTATGGTCTTGGCCTGATCGCTGCACCTCAGGATGACCGTAGCGACATTCTCTTTCGGCGTCACGCACCCAGCTTCGACCTGGGGACACCGGGATCGACCATGGAACGGGAGTTCTCGCAGCTACTTCTACTCCCGTTGTCTAAACGCCTGTGAGGATTGGGGTGGCTGGTCTGGGATTGGCTGGCAGAGTAGGTGCAGGCCGTTCCACCCCGCGGTCGTGACTCATTAAACGCTTGACCCCGTGCACGGGTGTCCTGTTATCGACTTGTCCGTCCGTCCGTTGGGTGGGCGGCCGGCACCTGCCCGGCCCACATCGGTGACTTGATCAGAAGATTGTCGGCCCCCGCGGGGGCGTGGCTCGTCACAGTGCTGTTCCGAAGTGACCAGGACCCTGAACAAAGCCCTTCACATCGTTGCTCTTACAAGGATGGCATTCGATCCAGCGACCATCTGAATACGTAGCGAAACGGCAAGCAGAAGGGCGAGCCAAGAAAGAAATTCATCGATGCGTGAAGCGCTACCTCGCCCGTCGGATCTACCGCACACTCAATGCCAACAGTCCCCAGCCCTTGCTACGTTTTTCCGTTGCCGTCTGAACCGCCTCAAAAGTCTTGCCTCGATTGCCATACGCTTGTCCCAATCAGAGTGAGAACACACCCGGGTGTGGTGACGCAATTTTGGGCGTCCGGCAATAGCGAGTCAATACCTCGACGAGACGCACCAATAGTGCTCGCGAAACGGGTGTATGCCTCATTTGAGAACGCTCGCGAAAATCACGGGCCGCCACGGGCACGGCACGGCGAGCGATGGGGGATAGATATTGATGTGCCGCGGTTATATGCGGCGGGAAGGATGAGCGGATGAACTCAGATCTGCCATTGGATACGCCGGGGTCGGACGGCCAAGTCGCAACTAGTGGCGATCTCGCCGTCTATCAAGCGCAGCGGGCGCATGAGCTGGAGTTGAACAAGGCGACGGCAGCGTTCGAGCATGCCATCGTCTCGGCCCTGTTCCTGCTGAATGGTGGGGCGGTCGTCGCCTTCCTAACACTGCTCGGCGCTGCGTCTGCCAACGGGTCTAGCCTTAGCGTTGATCTTGGCTTCACCGTGGCCGCTATCGTCAGTTGGTCTGTTGCGCTCGTGGCGGCGGCTGCAGGCGTTTATCTGGGCTATCGCAGCCAGCAGGAGTTCACTCGATCTGTCTCATATCGTAGGCAGCTGATGGAGTATGCCCTGCTTAAGGAATCATCCAGACTCAGGCCCGCCCTCCGCAAGGCGCCCACTGAGTTGCCTGAGGACATTCATTATCGTGCCAAGAAGTTACAGAAGTACTGGCTGACCCTGTGTTCAGTTGCTTTGTCTTTGTTCGTCCTCGGGGTCGTTCTCGCTGCAGCGTCTATTTTTGCAGGCATTTAGTTCGCCATGACGTTGAACTGTGGTTTTCCCATCAGAGACGACTGGATGTTATCAGCGAATACGGCTGGACCGTGCTCCCCAGCTGGGGCTGTGACGGGTGGGACCTTGGCCCGTGGCCCTACGTCATGGTCGGCCGTCATGGTCGGCGGGAGACGCAACGCCGATGCTGTCGGCAGCAGCAGACATGGCCACATACTGCGAAGGTGATGCACGAACGACCTTTTATCGGACAAATGCAAGGTTCTGGACCGCGATAAGCGAGCAGGCGTTTTTCCACTGGAAGAACGGACGGGCCCAAGGTCCGGAGGACCTACCCGAAGCGGCGGCTGAACTGCCCAGCCGCTACCGGATGCCGTCTGGGGTCCACGAAGCAGCCTAACACCATCGCAAGCCGGTGCCCGCCCGGAGCGGCGGGGCACCGCACGCCCAAGTCACCATCATTCGAGAGGACGTACCCTGATGAGCACCTGCACCGCCCTGATCAACCCCGCCGACCTGAACAAACCGGCCCGTGTGGAAACATCGACGCCTGTTTGGAAACCTGCAAACCCTCGTGGTCGGGAACATCGAAGCCGCTAGCGGGGATGACTGGCTCTACCTGAACGGGGAAGGCAAAATCCTGAACCTCGCGCCAAACCCGCCGCGGGCGCTGCTGCTCCTAGAAGAAACCGGCGTGCCGGCCGACGTGTACTGCGGGAAAGTCGTGTTCCTGGGCGAGACCCACTACGGCTCCGAGGGCAACGTACCCTAGCACCTGATCGACCTCGCACAGCAACTCTTAGGGCTGCAAGCAGGCAACCGCCTAGCAAACAGAGCACCTACTTACTCAAATACTCAAATGAGTAAGTGGGTGCCCGGCTTTCGTCCATGGGTCCGGAAAGCGCGGGCGTTCCGCCGCGAGTGGTTGGGTTGTAGCCCAGACTGGCACGCAAGCGATACCGCGGCATTATAGCACCCTGATGACGAAAACTCGTGAGAAGCCAGTGAAAACGACTAGCAGTGGGGCGGTGTTTGATGAGGATCATGATCGTGTTGATTGTTTCCTTCTCTCGCCGCCATATGAAAAGTGATCGTTGACATCGCTGACGAAACTACGGATCCTCGTTCCTAGATCTATCTCGGATCTCCAACCCACTGGATTGGGGGTAACCATGGGCAAAGGTGACTATGGTGAATTTCGGCTCAGTTTGCTTCAGTCATGGCAGCTCATTTCGGGCGCTCATATCGTGCGTGTCTCAGCACGCCAGCAAAAGCTGATTACCGCGCTGGCGTTATACGGACCGCGTCCGCGGAGCTACCTGATTGGGCTGCTTTGGCCCGAGTGTTCCGAGCCTCGAGCCTTAGAAAGTCTGCGGGTGAGCCTGCATCTAGTCAGGAAGCAGGTGCCAGGGCTGTTGATCAACAGTGGAGCAGTGTTGTCCCTGAGCGACGAAGTAGATGTGGATCTCAACCTCGTCCGCGCGCAGATCCGGCAACTGAGCCAGCAGGGCCTGAAGGGCAACGCGGCTTCATGCCTTCAGCAGCTAAGTGATGCAGAGCTGCTGCCGGGTTGGTATGAAGACTGGATCGTTTTTGAGCAGACCAGGCTTAGGCAGGGGCGGCTGCGCGCCCTTCTCGTTATAGCCACCGAGTCACTCACCCGCTGCGACTATGAAACGGCAGTGGAGGCCTCCGAGGCAGCACTGGAACTTGAACCGCTCTATGAGAAAGCCGTAGGGATCCTAATTCAGGCTGAGCGACAGCAAGGCAACAACGCCGCAGCATATCAGGCTTTCGAGAGGTATGAGATGCAGCTGAAGGCGGATACTGGGCTTGTCCCGTCGGAGACAATTCGAGGGCTTATGGCGCTTGTCCGCTGGGGTGACACTCCAGGCTAACGAGTTTCAAATATTAAGGCCGTACCACCCCGGCCATGGAAATGGTTGGTGCCTCTCGGACGCCAAGGCTTGGATTTTTCTCCGAGTTCCCGGGCGATCCAGGAGTTAGGCTGTAGGCTCCCCTGCTTTTACCCTTCGCTGGGGATACCACCCGGTTGAGCAACGAGCCACCGGCGCACAATACGCAGAGCTTCGTCAGGGTCGGCTGTGACAACTTGGCGGGGTTCTTCGTCCGGACCCTGGCCATACGTTAGCCTGGCGCGAAAATGAGGCGACTGGTCCCGATCGTACCAAGTGCGAATGACCAAGGTACCCATGGGCGGGATCCCTCGATTGGACTCCTGTGATGGAGAGCTATCGTTTGTCATGGCGACTCACTTTACCCTTCTGTTTCATGCTGGAAGATTGGACGCTCCTCGCCCAAATCTCGGTTGCCCCGACCGCTCGTCCCATCAGGGAGTCAGTAGCTTGATGCTTTCGTGCGTGACTCAGGACTCCCCCAGTCTTGGCTAAAGATTTGCTCAAGGTTATGCCCGCCCGGGTTTATATATCGGCATTCGCAGCGGCCCCCCGCCCTACGATTATTCGTTGCCGCATACTGCTTCCAGCGATGGTTTACAGGAGGGGTGTCCCGTCGTTGCAGCTTGGCCCTCAGCAAGCCGCACTCGCTTGCTGTGGAATTGACGGCTACACGGGCTCGTGGCTGCGGCTCGGAAACCCCGTAGCGTTCCAATGGCCTTGGCAATCTGGCGCGCACCCCCTGTGACTTGTCTTCGAATCGATATGACTTATCTAGTCATATCCTTGGTGGTTGGGCAATGTTGAACAATCAACTCCCGTGCTCACACGCCGTAGGTTGCTTCGGCATGCCTTCCAGAGACCATCCACGCCCTGGGACCAGGACTGCAGAATAGTCACAGGGCTGATACTGCGGAAACCCTAGTCGCTGTACTGGTCAAGAAGGGCCCTATCGGCAACTAACCGGCGGCGTCATCGTGGCGGGTAACCAGCACTTCGCTGGCGCGGAAAATGCTATTTCCTCGGCCAGCGTTCGTGCGGCGGTCCGGCAGTTGCGCGACGTCGTCGTCGCCCAAGGTGACAGCGAAAGGACAGCATCCGCCATTGCGGAGCTGGACGAGAATCGAGAGGGAACTGAAGGAGCCGGTCCCTGATCGGTCAAGGGTTGCCCCAAAGGCACCGACTTGAACGACTACGGACCCGAGGATCGAGCACGTCGCCCAGGAACTCAACGCCGGACCACGCAAGATACTCGACTGGGACACCCGGCCGAGCGCCTCGGATCTACTTATGGTCCACTGATCTCCGGTGTTGCATCGTCCCCTTGAATTCGCCCCGGGCATTTTCGTCGCCGCCTATGGGCAGTTTTTCATGGCCGCTAACAAAAGCATTACGAAGCTTACCTTCAATTGAACCTTGGGGTGAGACCTCCCGATTCGATTCGGAGACCGTTGCCGATCTCCTGTAATCCACTAGCAACTGAGTCTTTCGAGTTTTTGGGTGTAAAGAAAGTGAGTGCACTAGGTGAACCGTTGGCTAGACCGCTTGCCGGACTCTAAGGCAAGGTGCCATCGCGTTAGACCAACGCACGGAAGCGGAATTGCTCCCATACGGACTGCAGCGGGGCGCGGCGGTGGCCATGGAATGGGCGGTCCCGCCGCCGGTCCGAACTCGGCAGCAGTAGCCCTGCTCCGTGACCACCGACGGTCACTCAGACAGTCGTTGTCGGCACCGCTGAAACATTCCAGCCAGCAGGCCCCGCATTTAGAGGAAGCGCCATAGGGTTCGGTCGTAACGCCTGAGTAACGCGGGTGATGCAACACTTGCAGCGCTCTGGATCGACAATCCCAGAGACAACTCGAATGCCTTAAGCTTTCGCGATCGCAGTCTAATGCGCCGGCCGCTGTCCCCAGACGGCTTGCTTCCAAAAAAGATACCGACTTTCGCATCAGGGAGATGCACACTATGACTACTACAACGACAAGCAGCTTTGCTCTGCCAGGCGCGACGCGGGAAGGACCCGTTACCGTCTCACCGGATAGCGCCGAACTCGAACGCGGCCTTTGGGACGCCCTCTGGCCGGCCGTCACCCAGACGCTGCCGGTGGTCTTCGACCTATTTCGCTCCCAGGCGACCTCTGCTGACTCGGACGGTTCACGGGATTCCCGCGTAGCGGCGGAGCGGGATATCGCACAATTCATGACGTGTCTTCAGCCTATAATGAACGCGCTCATTCCCAGTCTGGTCGACATTTTCCGGGACGAAGCGGGTCAGCGAGCTTCCCGAGGAGAACCTGCGGAACCCGACAGTGAGGCCATCGAACGCTTCTGGCCTGCCCTTCTGTCCGCCGCCATTCCGATCGTCGTTGATAATCTTCCCGCCGCCATCAAGACGGTATCCGGATTCTTCCGTGGCCCGGGGATGAACGGCGACGGAAAGGAAGCAACGGCAGACGTGTTCATCGCCGACCAAGAAGTCTCAGCCCGCTTTTTAGGCCCGTTGCTTCAAGTGTTGGTTCCTGCACTAAGTGGGACGTTGCCTGAGATTTTCAAACTGGTTTCCGGAGGCGGCAGGTCTCGGGACATGACTCTCTCGTGGAATGACTTCACGTCCACCCACCGCTTATTTGATAACGATGTCGTCGAGGTTAAGGACGCAAAGGACTTAGGGGACCCGAGGTCATTGAAAGTGACCCTCGAGCTGGCATCGCATAAGAGTTGGTGGAAAGGAATCCAAGCCCTCGACGACAACGGTGACGTGATAGCTGAAATCGGCGTTGATGGCAGAGCTCCTGTGAGTGAGATGACCGTGTCAGCGGACGCAATCCGCTATCTGGTATTCGGCAAGGCAAAGATGTTTGGAGTGCACACCTGGATGTACCGGCTCGCCACAGCCGGCCTTGGTTTGGAAGGCAAGCAGATCACGTTCGGTTGGTTGGCAGACTGATGCGGACGTTGCGTCGCGGCGATAGCGGTGACGATGTGCGGGAACTTCAGGGCGCGCTCAAACGCGCCGGCTGGTACTTCTACATAGTGGATGGCAACTTCGGATTCGTCACGGAGACGGCTGTCAAGGCGTTCCAGCGATCTTCTGGGCTGGTAGTCGATGGAGTTGCGGGACCCCAAACTTTGGGAGCCCTCGGCCTTGATGAGTCCGTTCCGTCCACCCCATCCGCAGCTGAGCCAACCGGGAACCGGAAGATCATCTCCCTTCACATTGGTTTGAATCAGGTTGACCCTAGCCAGTATGGCGGATGGGACGGAAAGCTGAACGGGTGTGAAAACGATGCCAGAACAATGGTGGGAATTGCTGAAGCTGAAGGTTTCGATGAGATCCATACGATGTTCACCCGTCAGGCCACGTCATCTGCAGTCCTCGGGTTTATCGGAGAGGCAGCACAACGGTTGAAGCCCGGAGATCTTTTTGTATGTACATACGCTGGCCATGGCGGCCAGCTGCCCAACCTAAATGCTCAGGACGATCCCGAGGAGAGCGGATCTGACTCAACTTGGGTGCTTTGGAATGAGCAATTGCGCGACGATCTTCTTTGGGAGTCATGGCTGAAGTTTGCGCCTGGAACGAACATCGTCATAATTTCCGACAGCTGTCACAGCGGATCTGTTGCGCGCCTGTACCTCAACGATACTTCAAGTCGAAGCTATCAAAGCCGAGCCAGTGAATACCAGAAGATTGCCGCCACGACCAAGAAGAGCTTCTACACGGATCTGACGTTTTCTCGTCCTGGACCGGCCAGTTACCCCTATTGAGCTCCTTCCAAGGCCGAGGCAAACGAGTTCCCAACGAGACTTGGAACAAGTAGCCGCTGGGGCCGCTAGCAGGTCCTCAGATCCTCACAGCGGGCGGGCAAGGACTAAGCCTTATACGCACATTGCGAGGGCATACAGGGAGTCAACGCTGGATGCGGCGACGCGTGCGTACGAGGACAACGGCACCGGCAGCATGGATGGCGGCTATGCAACTCGTGAGATGCCGTGGGACTTAAATGAGGCTGATTACAATGCCCGCAAGGAGCACTACGATTCACAGGAAAGGTCATCGAGTTCACGTGCCCCCTTGCAGGCCAATGTGCTCTCTATATCAGGTTGCGCGGACATGCAGCTATCCCAGGAACTGAATGGTGCGGGGGTCTTCACAACTACTCTCAATAGAGTGTGGGCCAAGAACACGTTCGCTGGTTCTTTCACAGGTTTCTATAGGGACATCTTGGGCCAGATGACTCCAAACCAAACCCCACAGAAGATGACGTATGGTCCTTCCGCGGCCGCATTGGAGGCATCAACGCCTTTCAACCGGTGAAATTTCGACTCCGCTTGGCTAAGCGGGCCCGGCTCTTGGGTATGGACCGAGGATCCATGTCCGGGATGAACACGGCCGCCATATTGGTCCACCTAACCGGGCCCGTTAGAAGGGCCATGTGCGACGGGGCGCCGTCCTGCGCACTAACCTGGCAGAGCAGGGGCCTTTAGGATACTGGCTATGTCCGGCACCCCTGGCTAAAGTGGTTTCTTTCACGATCGACCAAGTCGCCGCGGAACGCAACGTCAGTGACGCCGCTGCTCAAAGTCGGAGAGCTGCGAGCAATCTACGGCGGCCGCAGCCTGTGGCGCATAGGTACCAACGGCGTTGAAAACTACGTCTCCAGGTCAGACCGGCTGAGCACCCAACGCATGGCGCCAGCGCGCTCGATGTCAGCCCGGAGAAGTAGTCGTAACGGCCTAACCGTCATCAACCGATTCTACAAGCGGGAACTGAACTTTTAGCAGCGAGTCCTCTTCGCCGACGCCTCAGCAGAGTGCCGGATCTCAACCGGGCGTATTCTGCAGTAAGAGCAACCAAAGGGCGGACGAGTACGGCCAGGCAAAGCCTGCGTTCGGCCTGCTGTCTGCGCTGACATAGGGGGCGCCAGGAGGCTCAAAGCGGAGGCAGCCGGGTCGGATTTAGTCCGCGTATTCGAACTGCCGTGAACGTGCTCCTGCTGGCTGCATTGATCGTCGTTTCGGTCGGCGTTGCCAGCGGTATCCTGCCGTTATTTGTCGCTGGGTCCGCAATTACGGGACTACTTGTAGCACAGTTCTCCACCGCGGATCGTAAGCCCCCGACTGATATGCCTCGACGCGCAGGAGGCGACGGTCCGTCCGGGGGTGCGTTTGAGCCAGACGAGGAATTCGATTGTTTCGGTGATTTCCTGCTTCGTGCTGTGCACGGGACCGCGGGTGGGTTTCCCGTCTGTGGAGAGGCTTCGGATGCGTCGCAGGTGGTGCCACCGGGCGAAAAACTCGACAGGTCGACTAATGTCGGCGACCCGACCTGCGAAACGTCCGGTTCCTCGATGCACGGGAGTATTCGCAGCTACTTCTACTCCCGTGGTTTGAACGCCGATAACGGAGATTCCGTCAACCTGACCGGCACTGGTTGTGGCCGACCGGCAAAATGTGCCACAGCCTGTGGCACATTTTGCCGGTCGGTAGGGTTGAGGCATGGTGTCTTCAGAAATCGATCTGCCAGCGGACTACGCGGACCTGCTGGAGGAGTTGAAGACCCGGATCTCTGGTGCCAGGATCCACGCCCAGAGGACCGTCAACACGCTGGTCATCGAGTTGTATTGGTCGCTCGGCAGGGACATCATCGTCCGGCAGGAAAGCCAGGGCTGGGGGAGTGGCGTTATCCGGCGGTTGGCTGCGGATCTGGCGGCCGCCTTTCCGGATATGAAGGGCCTGTCGTACCGGAGTCTGCAGTACATGACCGCGATGGTGCGGGCGTGGGGAGAGGACGAAAATGTGCCACAGGCTGTGGCACATTTGCCGTGGGGTCACATTCGGATGATTCTAGACAAGGCAGCCAGCGCCGAGGAGCGGGACTGGTACGCTGCCGCGGCCGTCCAGTACGGCTGGTCCCGGAACGTGCTGCTGAACATGATGATGAACCGGTCCATGGAACGCACCGGGACAGCACCATCCAATTTCACTCGGCACTTGGCGGCCGCTGACTCTGAACTTGCCCAGCAGATGGCAAAGGACCCTTACAACTTCGAATTCCTCGGTCTCTCCGGTGAAGTCGCAGAGCGTGACCTGGAGAACGCGCTGACAAGCCGGATCAGCGAAACCTTGCAGGAGCTGGGACCGGGCTTTGCGTTCGTGGGCCGCCAAGTCCATTTCGACGTCGATGGCGATGACTACTACGTCGACCTGCTCTTCTTTCACATTGAGCAGCTCCGGTACGTGGTCATCGAGCTCAAAACCGGTAAGTTTCAGCCCGAATACGCCGGCAAATTGAACTTCTACGTCGCCCTGGTCGATGACATGCTCCGCCGCGACTACCACAACGAAACCGTGGGCATCTTGATCTGCGGAACGAAGAATGACCGCAGTGTCCGCTACAGCCTGGGCCGGTCAACCTCACCCATGGCCGTAGCGGCCTACACCTACGACAAACTCCCCGCAGCAGAGCAACAAGCCCTTCCCAACGAAGGGCACCTCGTCGCAGCCCTCGAATGGGCCGAACCGGACACCGAGTAGAGCGGCTCAAGAAGTGGGGGTAGGAAGCCGCGCCTGTCGCAGGTACTGGTACACCGTTTCCCGGCTGATGCCGTAATCCATGGCGAGGGCGGACTTGGGAATTCCGCTAGCCGCCCGCTGGACCAGCTCCGCCGCCCGTTCCTGAGTAAGCGTCTTTTTCCGCCCTTTATAAGCGCCGCGGTGCTTCGCCAGGGCGATACCTTCCCGCTGGCGTTCCCTGATCAGTGAGCGTTCAAATTCCGCGAACGCGCCCATGACGGAGAGCATGAGGTTGGCCATTGGGGAGTCCTCCCCGGTGAAGAGCAGGTGCTCCTTGACGAACTCCACCCGGACGCCCTTTGCGGGTCAGGCGTTGGACCAGGGCGCGCAGGTCATCCAGGTTGCGGGCCAGCCGGTCCATGCTGTGCACGACGACGGTGTCCCCGTCGCGGGCGAAGCCCAGCAATCCGGCCCGTTGTGGTCTGGCTGTGTCCCTGCCGGACGCCTTGTCCGTGAACACCCGGTCCAGGATCAAGCCGTCGAGCTGGCGTTTCTCGTTCTGATCCAGCGTGCTCACGCGGACGTACCCAATCCGTTGACCAGCCACCGCTGCCTCCAACCCTCTTACATGTGGGATTGAGTTCTAGGACCTTCCCAGACGAACGTCAAGAGGTGCAGGTCTTGGGCGTCAGGTTGGGGTGTGCCTCAACCTGATAGACGGCTGCTGTCGTCAGAGTTTGGCATAGTGCAGTCGCCGATTAGGGCGGGGCGGCGGAACTTCCCCAGACCCTCGGAGAATCAGCTCAGAGGGGATGGTGTAAGTTCGCGGTTCCTGTCGGTCTCCGTTGATGCGGGCCAAAATCCGCTCTGCGGCTACTCTACCCAGGTGCTCGGGGTGCTGGGCGACGACGGTTATACCGGGGTTCATCATGTCCGAGAGGGTGAAGTCGCCGAATCCGACCAAGGCCACAGCCCGGTTCAGCCCCAGTTCCTGTAAGGCCCGCATTACGCCGAAGGTCACCAAAATCTGTGCAGAGAAGATGGCCGTCGGCGGTTCAGCACCCGTGAGTAGCTCTCTTGCCGCCTTCCGTGCTGATTCCTCACTGCGGAGTCCTTCCAGGAAGGGAATTGTGTCGGTCGAAATACCTGCGCGGCCCAACTCATTAATGAAGCCGCGGCGCCGTTCCCGGGCGGTCTGGATGTCCGTGCGGCCACCTAGGTAGGCGAGTTTGGTGTGGCCTTGGGAAATCAGGTGCGCGGCGGCCTTGGCCGCGCCAGCGGCGTTGTCGCTTACGACTGCATCGGCATCGATGCCGACCGGTTCCCTGTCGATGAAGACCATCGGAAGGTCCTTGGAATGTTCGGGCAGGTACCCCTGGCTTTTGGCGACCGGGGTCAGAACCAGTCCATCCACGCGCCTTCGGAGAAACGCTTTGAGCAGTTCCTCTTCACGTGCAGCGTCATCATCCAGGCTTGCCGCGAGGACCGCTATGCCGTGGCTCGCCAGGACATCACTCAGGGCCCGATGGATTTGGCCATGAAATGGGTTGGCGACGCTGGGAAGCAGCAGCCCAACGGACAGTGTTTGTCGGCCGGCCCGGCGTAGGCTTTGGGCTGTCATGTCCAGCTGGTAGTTCAGCCCTTTCGCCGCCTTCAACACTCTCTGGCGGGTGACTTCAGAAACACCAGGTTCGTCATTGACGACCCGGGAAACCGTTTTGATGCCTACTCCGGCCAAAGCAGCCACATCACGCATCCTCGGCCTAGCTACTCGCACCGCAGCCGAAGACGCGCTGAAGCCGTCCTCTACGATTTCTGTTGTCTCGGCCATCGTTCTGCCCGTCTGGCTCACCTCAATTCATATGCTTGTCGGGGCCTGAATGCGTCCCTTGTTGAGCTCCCGAGTCCGTTGGCGGATGGGCCTGGCCATGACCAGGAGGTGGCCAGGCGCCTGATTGCATGGTCCTGGTTGCACAGCCAGGCAGGTTCCGGAGTTCCTGGTGACAGATCTCTCCACCGGGCGTCGGCGCCGGGAATCGCAGCACGAGGCTGCAGAGAGATGGCGGCGACATCTGTGGGGGATTGGGCTGGCAGCCGCTGCCATGTCCAGAGGCCCATCGGCCAGCCTTAGGCCTGGTGGACCGTGGGTGCAGTCTCCAGTTGGTCTGCTACGTGCTGCCAGCCGTCGCTGAACATGCCGTATGCGGTTTTGATCTCGACGCCGACGGGAAGTTCGGGGCATTCGTTTTCGCCGTTGGTTCCCCAGTTGACCCAGCCGGATTGGCGGCGCTGGACGATCTGGAAGGCGCCGGAGGGTTCGGAGGTCCACCAGACCATGGTTCTGTCGAGTTCTGAATGGAATTCGGCGGTTTTGGAGGCCGGCCCGGGGAAGATGGTTTCGTGCGGCACGGCCGAGACGTCGAGGGGGGCATCCACTATCGTCCAATGCCGCTCGGGCAGGTCAGCGAGCACGTGCGAGGTTGCCCTGACCCGGGCGAGGCGTGCGCGGATTTCCTCTTCGTCTAAGGCGCCTTCCCAGCTGCAGAACAGGCGCCAGTACAGATCCCAGTGGGCGGCTTCGATGTTGCCGGTGAGCTGACGGCGGAATTCCTGGAACTTGGCAGTGCTGGACGTTGAGTTCGCGATGGTTTCGTCGACCATGTGTGCGAGTTCAGCGGCGTAGGGGTCCCCGGCGCGGTATCGTGTGCCGCTGTATGCTTCGAAGCGGTCAAAGACCACGTCGCCCTGGCCGGCCTCAAATTCATCGCCGACGGTGATCTTGTTGGTTATGGAGCGGCCGTTGATGACTGTCTGGAAGTCGTCCACCCGGTAGCTGCGGGTGAAGTAGGGGGTGCCGTGGGTGAATTTCCAGTCGATGGAAAACGTCTTGCCCTTGAGCTCCTCGAGCAGGCCGTCGGGGACGGTGCCGTGCATCCGGTAGTGGTGCAGGACAGGACCGTGTTCAAGGGTTTCGATGTCGACGGTGGTGTGTTCGGGCGGGTTGATGAGGCCGTTTTCGGGGGTGAAGAAGGGGCCGTAGAAGCCGCCGATGGCGTTGTTGCCCGAGGGGAGCAGGTCGATGCCTTCTTTCAGTGTGGCGAAGTGACGAATTCCCCACTTTGAGGAGCCGGTGCCTTCAGCCGTGCCCGAGCACATTTCGAGGTCGAAGTACCCTGTGTCCAGGCGGACGAAGGCGTCGGACTCGACGGGTTCCCGTTCGTTTATGCCGTCAACGCGCCCGGTGACCGGTGCGGCGAGGGTGAGCTGCAGGTTTCCCTCGAAGGTCACGACGGTGATGAACGTGGTTTTACCCGGTTCGGGCTGGGCGTTCAGCCGCTGGCAGATAACGGTCTCTCCGGCACTGGTAGTTGCTGTCCAGAGGTTTTCGGTAAATTCTCCGTCGATGGTGAAGGTCACTGGTTCGTTGATTCGGCGGCCGGGAAGGCCGTCCTTGATGGCGATGGTGGGCATTGCCACGGGCTTTTTCCTCTCAAGTTATGGGCGTGGGGCTAGAACCGGCCACTTTTGGGAAGTGGCCGGGTTGTCCCGTCCGGCAGGCAGGATGTGGCTGCCGGTTTCGTCGGGCGTGCTCTTATGCAGGTGTCTGGGCGGCGATGGCCCTGGACCAGGGCAGGCGCAGTGTGCGTTGTTTCAGGCTGTCGATTGCCACCGCGAGGATGATGACGAGGCCCTTGATCAGCAGTTGGGTGAAGAACTGGACATTCATCAGGATCAGTCCGGTGCTGAGGACACCGAGAATGATGGAGCCGATCAGTGTGCCGTAGATCCGTCCGCGTCCGCCGACGAGGCTTGTGCCGCCCAGGACAACTGCGGCGATCGCGTCCAGCTCGTAGCCGGTGCCGGCTGTCGGCTGGGCGGAGACCACCCGGGCGGAGAAGATGACACCGGCGAGCCCGGCGCAGATGCCGGCGATGACATAGACGGAAGTGATGACGCGTTTGACGTTGATGCCTGCCAGCCGGGCGGCTTCGGCGTTGCCGCCCACGGCGTAGACGTGCCGGCCATAGCGGGTGCGCTCAAGGACGAACCACGCTGCGACGTAGACGATGATCATGATCACCACGGGCACCGGGATGCCCGCCATGTACCCGTTGCCGATGTCCCGGAAACTGAGTGTGTTGGAGACGATGGGTTGCCCGTCGGTCATGGTGTAGGCCAGGCCTCGAAGGAAGGTCATGGTGCCGAGGGTAACGATGAAGGCGGCCAGTGCCAGGTAGGCGCTGAGCAGGCCGTTGATCAAACCCGCGACGGCCCCTGTCACAACACCGACCAGGATCGCGACGGGTGCGGGCAGTCCTGCAATGCCTGTCATGACCGATGCGACACCGGAGACGGCCAGAATGGAACCGACAGAAAGGTCGATTCCGGCCGCGAGAATGACGAATGTCATTCCGGCCGCCAGGATCGCGTTGATCGAGATCGACCGGGCAATGTTCAGCAGGTTGTTGACGCTCGCGAAGTTAGGGGCGATGACGACCATTAAGGCAACGAGGGCGATCAGGACCACGAGGATGCCGACGCGGTCCCACCAGTAGGCAAAGTCAAAGCTGCGGGCGGTGGCAGGTGTGGCCTCTGGCCGGATGCCGGCGCCCTGTGGGTTGTTCAGAGCCTGGTTAGTCATGGAATTCTCCGTTTGTCTGTGCTGCTGTTCCGGTTGCGTGGGACATGACGTCCTCTTCGCTGGCGGTGCGTGAGTTGAGTTCCTGGACGATCCGTCCGGAGCGCATCACGAGGAGCCGGTCGCTGATGCCGATCGCTTCGGGAAGGTCCGAGGAAATGACCAGGATGGCCTTGCCGGCCTTGGCGAGGTCGTTGATGACTTCATAGATTTCGCTTTTCGCGCCGATGTCTACGCCCCTCGTGGGTTCGTCCAGGATCAGCACATCGGATTCGCGCATCAGCCACCGGGCCAGAACCGCTTTTTGCTGGTTGCCGCCCGAAAGCGCGCTGACCGGCAGGCGCAGGGCGTTCTGCCGCAGGTGCAGGCGTTCCATCTGCTTTTTCACCGCGTTCCGTATTCGGGTCCGTTGAAGCACGCCGGCGTTCACGTGGCCGCCAAGGGAACTGACAGCGATGTTGTCCTCGACGGTGTGGGAGACGAACAAGGCCTGGTCCTTGCGGTCCTCGGGGACCATTGCGATTCCCCGGGCGATCGCCTGGGCCGGGCTGGAGGCCAGTGCCGCTTTGCCTTTGACGGTGACGGTGCCGCCGCGGGGCCTGTCGGCGCCAAAGATCATCCGGGCCGTTTCGGTGCGGCCGGCCCCGATGAGCCCGGACAGGGCGACGACCTCGCCCGACCGTACTTGGAAGCTGACCGGCCCGATGCCGGCACCGTCGGTGAGTTCCTTGACCTCCAGCATGACGTCTCCCGGGCTGTGCCGGTCGTGGTGGTAGAGGTCCTCGAGGTTGCGTCCGACCATCATCCGGACGACGTCGGGCGGGCTGATCTCGGTCTTTCCCCGGGTGCCGACGTACGTTCCGTCGCGGAAGACGGTCACACGGTCCGCGAGCTCCCAGACCTCTTCCATCCGGTGGGAGATGTACACGAGCCCGACACCTGCATCTCGCAGCTCGTTGATGATCTGGAAAAGGTGGAGGGTTTCACTGCGTGAGAGGGCCGCTGTTGGTTCATCGAGTACCAGGATCCTGGCGTTCTCGCTGACGGCCCTGGCGATTTCAACCATCTGTTGCATGCCCACACTGAGCTGGCCGAGCTCAGTGCGCGGATCAATCCGTGCCCCGACCCGGGCGAGCTTCTCACGGGCCTGGACGATCATGGCGCGACGGTCCAAGGCCCCGAACTTGGTCGAAGGTTCCCGTCCGAGGGCCAAATTCTCGGCAACTGTCATCGCCGGGACCGTGTTCAGCTCCTGATGGATGATGGCTATGCCGTGGGCAACGGCCTCATGCGGGGAGCGGATGTCGATTTCGGTGCCATCCATCAGGATACGTCCGGAATCGCGGGCTACGTTCCCCGCCAAGATCTTCATCAGGGTGGATTTACCAGCTCCGTTCTCGCCCATCAAAGCATGCACTTCACCTGCACGCAGGTCGAAGTGGACGTTATTGAGAGCGAGCGTGGCGCCGAAGCGCTTTGTGATGCCTTCCAGCTGCAGCAGCGGCTGGCGGGAGGTTGTTGTAGTCATGACGGCCTATTCTTAGTCCGGTTGTGTGGGGCCGCTGCGGGAGCCGAGCGACCCCACACGGCAGCAGGGAGCCTTACCAGCCCTTGTACTGGCTGACGGTCTCACGGGTCACGAGCTCGCTGGGGATCAGGATCGTGCTCTCCGCCGGGGGCTTGTTGTCGATGATGTTCTGCGCGATTTCGACGGCCTTGCGGACCATTTCGGCAGGATTCTGGGTTGCGGTTCCGATGAACGGCGACCCGGACTGCTTCAGTTCCGCCACCGCCTCCGGGCTGCCGTCCACACCGGTGACCTTTACGGTCCCCGCCTTGTGGGCCTGCTGGACCGCCAGAACCGCACCGAGGGCGGACGGGTCGTTCATGCCGAAGATGCCCTGAACGTCAGGGGTAGCAGTGAGCATGTCCGTGGTCACGGCGAGGCCGGAGGCCCGGTCGTTCTTGGAGGCCTGCTGCCCGACAACTTTGATATCAGGGAACTTCTTCACGACGTTCTTGCAGCCGGTGATGCGGTCACGGATCGTCTGGAGCGGGGTTCCGTCCACCAAGAGAACATTGCCCTTTCCTCCCATCTGCTCGAACAGGTACTGGCAGGATTTTTCGCCGGCCTGGACTGCATTGGTCATCACCACGGCGTCCGCGCTCTTGGCCGGGGTGTCCACGGCGATGACAATGATGCCCGCCTGCTTCGCCCGCTCAATCGCGGGCTGGATGCCGTTTTCGTCCACGGCGCTGATGACAATCAGGTTCACGCCCTGCTGGATGAACGTGTCAATCTGGGTATTCTGATTCGCCAGATCAAGCTGCGCGTCCTGGGTGTTGGCGGTGGCGCCGATCTTCGCGGCGGCCTCCTTGGCTCCCTTGTCCATCGCGGAAAAGAACGGGTTGGACATGTCCTGGACCATGAGGCCGATCTTCTCGATCTTCGTCGGCTTGTTGGTACCGGCCTGGGTGTCGCCAGAACTGCAGGACGTCAGGCTGAGCGCGGCCAGTGTCGCGGCGGCGGTGAAAACTGCCGACTTCTTGACGAGCTGATTCATTTTCGGATCTCCTTTGAACCGGAACCGGCGAGGCCGTGACGGCCGGCCAGATCCGTGAAAAACGCGGTCGATGGAATTGGTAGTGGAGGTTGCGCCGGCTCGCTTCGATGCGAAGACCGGGGCTGTCGGGTCAGTTCCCGTGGGGGACGGAGCTCTGCGGGTCGGCTCCGCCGGAACCAAACCTTGCCGGTACGCTTTGGAGTACCAAAAGCAAGGGGCTTGTGTCGGGGCGGGCAGGGCCCCGTTGCGTTGTCAGACCCAGCGCGTGGAAACCAGGACAGGCTTTCCGTCGAGGCCACCAGCCGAGCCACGTGCCGGTGAGGTCAGTTGCTTTTGGTCATGGGGGAGCTGGGGCTCAGCATCCGCATGACTGTCGCACGATTAAGTCCGCGTTCACCTCCCGGCGGTCCTCGGGACGGTAGTCGGGCACCGGTGACTCGCCCCGCCGCTCGGCCTCCAGCTGCCCGTCCAGGATTCGGGTCAGCGTCTGTGCGGCCAGAACGCCGATTGATTCGCTGTCCTCATCCACCACTGTCAGCGGGGGATCCAGCAGGGGAGCCCAGGCAAACTCGTCAAACGCTATGAGAGCCACCTGGGTGGGGACAGCAATTCCGCGCTGTCGGAGCACGGTGAGGACGCCGTGGAGCAGGGGGTTGTTTCCGGCGATGATCGCCCTGGGCAGGGCCCGGCCGGGTGTATCCAAATAGGCGGACAGTGTCCGGTATGCCGAGTCGGCGTCGTTCTCCGTCTCCAGCACCTGCAGTACAGCCCCGTGCTTGGCCGCCGCCTCACGAAGCCCGCGCTCCCGCTCGGCACGCGTGGACCAGCGGCCCGGATAGGCCAGGAAGAGCCAATCCGCATACCCGTGCCGGGCCAAATGCGCCCCCGCTTTCATGCTCGCCGCAAAGTTGTCTGTGAGGATGCTCGGGACTTGTGTCGCGTCCTCCGGCGGTGCCGAGTCCACGAAAACCACGGGAATGTCCCAGCTTTCCAGGAGCTTAACGTTCTGCATGCTCAGGGTCAGGGTAGTGATAATGCCGGCCGTGCGTGACTGGATCAGATCTTGAACGATGGCATCTTCCACCTCGGGTGTGTAGACACCTTCTGCTGCAATGTCGGCCACAACGGCATTTCGGCTGGATCCCCGCAGAACCCGCTGAATGCCCTTCATCAGGTCCAGGTAGTAGTAGTTCGACGTGCTCGCGGTGATGACTGCGATCGAACTGCGCGATTTCTTGCGGAGCTCCTGCGCGGCACGGTTCGGGACGTAACCCAGCTCCCGGGCAGCCTTCAACACCAGCTTCCGGCTCGCATCGGAGACATCCGCGCCGTTACTCAGGGCGCGCGAAACCGTATAGGAAGAAAGGCCTGTGGCTTCGCTCAAGTCCCGCAGCGTGGGCTTCTTCGCCATTTCGCGACTGCTTTCTAATCGATTAGGGAAAGGTTTCGCGGAGTTCCTATCGCGTTACCTAAAGGATTAGGGTCAACGATAGATGTGACTACCCGCACACGTCAAGAGCCGCTCGCAGCGAAACCCTCCGCCCGCAAATGGACGCGCTGAAGGACCCCTACTCGGAAGCGCCGATAATGGAGATTCCTCAAGCTGGTGTGGTTGTTGTTGCGTCAGCGGCAGGTCAGTAGCGGAGGGCTTCACCCAAGCTTGGCTTGGCGCTGGTACTGGTACACCGATTCCCGGCTGATGCCGTAGTCGCTGGCGAGGGCGGATTTGGGGATTCCATGCGCTGCCCTCTGGACCAGTTCGGCCGCCCGTTCCGGTGTGAGGGTCTTCTTCCGTCCTTTGTAGGCGCCGCGCTGCCGGGCCAGGGCTATGCCTTCCCTCTGCCGCTCCCGAATCAGGGAGCGTTCGAATTCGGCGAAGGCCCCCATCACCGAGAGCATCAGGTTGGCCATGGGGGAGTCCTCGCCAGTGAAGACCAGGCTCTCTTTGACGAACTCCACCCGGACCCCTTTGCGTGTGAGGCCCTGGACGAGAGCACGCAGGTCATCGAGGTTGCGGGCGAGCGGGTCCATGCTGTGCACCGCCACGGTGTCCCCGTTACGGGCGAACCGCAGCAACTCAGTCAGCTCCGGTCTGAACGTGTCCCTGCCGAGGCTTTGTCCGTAAAGACCCGGTCCAGAACCTGGCCTTCGAGCTGCCGTTTCTCGTTCTGGTCCAGCGTGCTGACGCGCACGTACCCGATCCGCTGACCAGCCACCTGAGCCTCCAAACCCTCAACCTGTCGGATTGAGCTCTATGGCCTTTATTGGAGCAGGCCAAGATACTTGGATCGTTTGATGTCAGTGTGGGGTGTACCTCAACCCGATAGACGCTGTTGGGGGCTTGTCGTGTTTTTCCCTCGGCGTCGAGATACGCATGTGGACGAGCACGGTCGCCGTGGGCTGAAGCGGCGACCAGGGCGGTAGTTAGCGTTGTCCGGGGGACCTGCTGTCGTCAGAGTTTGGCATAGTGCAGTCGCCGATTAGGGCGGGGCGGCGGAACTTCCCCAGACCCTCGGAGAATCAGCTCAGAGGGGATGGTGTAAGTTCGCGGTTCCTGTCGGTCTCCGTTGATGCGGGCCAAAATCCGCTCTGCGGCTACTCTACCCAGGTGCTCGGGGTGCTGGGCGACGACGGTTATACCGGGGTTCATCATGTCAGAGAGGGTGAAGTCGCCGAATCCGACCAAGGCTACAGCCCGGTTCAGCCCCAGTTCCTGTAACGCCCGCATTACACCGAAGGTCACCAAAATCTGTGCAGAGAAGATGGCCGTCGGCGGTTCAGCACCCGTGAGTAGCTCTCTTGCCGCCTTCCGTGCTGATTCCTCACTGCGGAGTCCTTCCAGGAAGGGAATTGTGTCGGTCGAAATACCTGCGCGGCCCAACTCGTTAATAAAGCCGTGGCGCCGTTCCCGGGCGGTCTGGATGTCCGTGCGGCCACCTAGGTAGGCGAGTTTGGTGTGGCCTTGGGAAATCAGGTGCGCGGCGGCCTTGGCCGCGCCAGCGGCGTTGTCGCTTACGACTGCATCGGCATCGATGCCGACCGGTTCCCTGTCGATGAAGACCATCGGAAGGTCCTTGGAATGTTCCGGCAGGTACCCCTGGCTTTTGGCGACCGGGGTCAGAACCAGTCCATCCACGCGCCTTCGGAGAAACGCTTTGACTAGCTCCTCTTCACGTGCAGCGTCATCATCCAGGCTTGCCGCGAGGACCGCTATCACCGCATATGACCCGCGAACAAGCCGGCGGCCGCGGCCGGCAACCGGTGGATCACCGCGGGGGCCTCCCAATGAGTGAGGGCCTGGGGGAGTGGGACGACGAGCTGGAGGACACCGCAGCCCCCGCCGAGCCCGCCGAGGAGGACTCGGACGCCCCTGAGCTGTTCTACCCGAACGTGGCCGAATTCGTCAGCAAAAGCTTGCAAACACCTACCGCCGGCAACTCAACGTGCAGGGCGGTGTGACCTGGTGCCCGCAGTGGTGGAAGCACGCCGAAGCGATCAGCCGCCTCGAAGCGCTGTGGCGTGCCTGGGAGTTCCTGCGCTTGGACGGCACCACGGGGATGAGCGTGTGGTGGCGCGACCACGCAGACCACCACATGCCTGTTCTGCTCTCAACTGACGGGCCGTTCAAGGGCTGCACCCTGGACGACGGGCACCGCTCCAAACTCGCCCCTCTACCCCTGTGAGGAACCGCCCGCGGGCCTGTTCTAAATCGGGTGTTGTTAGCCAATGCTTAAGGTGACCACGCGGGCTGTCCATGGTTGGGGTCAATCCGGGTTATCCACGGCTGGAAATCGGGAGCCATCGGGAAAGCTCCCTCAGCAGCAGTAGCGGTGGATAGCCCATCAGGATTGTCCCTGGCTGTGGGGGCGGTACTCGGTCTTTGCGGTATTTGCCCTGGTGGAGCGAACACCGGTGGTAGCTCAGCTTAGGGAACTGGGTTAAGGCAGGGATTTAGAATTCGGTATCTGATGTGTGCATCGTTTGTGCAGCCGCAACGGTCGTCCTTGCTTCGCTCCTCTGTTGCACGCATGGTTTCGACTGGGATTCCATTTAGTGCGGCGAGCCAATAGAGGTTTTCCGCCGTTCCCCCAGAGTCGTGTCCGCAGTCAGAACACTCATTCTTGCCCAGCCCCTCCCCATCGGCCAGTTCAAGTCGCCAGGATGCGAGCCACCGGAAGAAGCGTTTCATTGCGGGCAAAGCCATCGGCCGCGGACCTCCTGGCCAGGTTATTTTCAGGTATAAGCACAGACGGTATGTTTAGCGTCATTTGGCCCAAAAGCAGATATTGCCGGGGCGCCTCCCTACCGGAAGCTGACTTGCTCTACCAAATCACAGCCTTTGGGGAACTTGCATCATCCTTTTGGTCGGAAAAAGACCATCCCATCGGAAACCCAACCGGCCGATGTGCGCCACATCACCTGACGAAAGAATTGATGTGGCTGGGCAACACGGTCCCTGCTTATCTTCAAGATTCCTGTCCACGTTGTTGGTAGCTCGCTTCAAGGAGGAAGCCGTCATGTCAATCACGTTCCAACTGCCCATGACGTTCCGTTCAAAGCGGAGGGCCATCCCCGCTTCAACAGCCGACCAGTCTTTCCAGACTGCAGAGACACGCCAAGCCCTTGTGGCACCCGGACAGATCAGCGCCTTTGCCTGGGAGGGCGTCTACATCGAGCCAAGCGATGAATCTGCGGAGTCAATGGCCCGGGGCACGCAACCCAACCCCGAATTTGAACGATTTCTCGCCGGCCTCATGTACGGCGAATAGAACGACTATCCACACCACACAAAGGAGTTGAGGAATATGACAATCACTCTGGACCAGAAGACGGCCCTTGAACCAGCGTTTGATCCGCGGGTTTTCCGTGACACACTCGGGCACTACGCTTCCGGCATCACCATCATCAGCGGCATCGACGAGGACGGCCCGATCGGCTTCACCTGTCAGTCCTTCTACTCCGTCTCGACCGAACCGCCCCTGGTCTCCTTCAGCGTCATGACCAACTCTACGACCTACCCGCGGATACGCGAGACCGGCAAGTTCGTCGTAAACGTCCTCGCCCACGACCAGGACACCGTCTCAAACCAGTTCGCCCGCAAAGGCACCGACAAATGGGCCGGAATCGACTGGTCCCAAACTAACGCAGGCAACCCCATCATCGCCGGCACCCTGATGTGGCTCGACTGCGACATCTGGGCAGAACACGAAGCCGGCGACCACTACATCATCATCGGACGCGTCAACGAAATGAGCCCAGCCACCTGGCACAAAGAAGAACCACTGCTCTACTTCAAAGGTCAGTACCGCCACCTCCGTGGTATCGACGACAAGTTGTAGACCCCATCCGCCGTTATCCCTAAGGCGTCGCACTGCCTCCCGACGGTCAAGTCAGGAGGGTAGGGCAGGCAGTCGCCCGAACTGACTGAACTGCCTGGTCTCGGGACGACGACTATGGCTAAGAAAGTTACGACCAACCAACTTTGCCAGAGGTATTTTATATGTCGCTTTGGCGCGAGAAACGAAAAACGAAACCGGCAAGAACCGTTGCCGACATTCTCCGGGAGCGCAACGAAAGAAGGACCGCTGCCCTCATTGCCTGCATCACGGAGATAAGTGGTGCAGGAGGCCCCGAAACCGTCACACATTCTCTTGTGGCTGAGCGGGCAGGTCTTCCGCTGCAGTGGGTCGAATGGCAATACCCGTCCCAGGAAAAGCTTCTTGCCGTGGCGGGTAGGTAACTACGGCCCGCCATGTTTTGTCGGCCTGGTCCTGAAAGGACCGGCCGACTTCCATTCCCGCAAATGAACTGGAGGTCCAGCGCTGAGTACAATGGAGGCGCTTACGCCTAATCCGCTGATCCATGAATTATTCAACGCAGCACCTGCCGACATGATCGAGCACCGTGAAAGACTATTGCCGTGAGCCCCGATGAGGCCCTTCGCCTGCTGAAACAGCGCGCTTTCGACGCCGCCCCCCTGGCTACTGCCATCTTTCGTAAAGAATCCCCTACAGAGCTGGTGTTCCTGGGAGGCAACGGCGAGCTCGATGCATTGCTGCACAACTCAACCGAGCCCGCGGTTAATCCGGATGAAGTCCCAACACCGGCCCTGATAAAACTCGTTGCGACATCGCTTTCTGAACCGGCTGACGATCAAACCATGACGTTTCGTCTGGGCGACCAGCTGGCTGCCTACCGCCCTCAGGTCAAGATGTTCAACGTACCCGGCGATCCTGCGGAGTATCTGGTCGTTCAGTTTGCTGCGCTGGCGGAGCCGGACTCCATCGAACACGACTTACACTCGACAATCAGGCAGTTGAAGGATCTATTAGATAATTCAGCGGCCCTCATGTACGTCAAAGACCTGGACGGCCGTTACCTAATTGCCAACCACTACTACGCCCGACGCCTGGGGGTCACAGCAGAATCAATCATCGGCCTGACTGATTATGACCTGTTTCCCAAGGCCGTGGCCGACAACTACTCCAACAACGATGACATGGTCATCAGGACCGCCAGCTCAATCGAAGTCGAGGAACTCTTGGCGACAGACCGGGACCAGTCCGAATTGGATGAAGACAGCCGTTGGCTGTCCATAAAATTCCCGCTTCTGGATGACGCCGGCAAGCCATACGCTCTAGGCGCGATCTCCACGGACATCACTGACCGGAAACGGGCAGAAAGGGCCGCGCGGGAAGCGATGCATGACGCGGAGCGTGCTAACCGATCGAAAAGCGAATTCCTATCCAGGATGAGCCACGAGCTGCGGACGCCGCTGAACGCCATATTAGGGTTCGCGCAACTGCTTCAGGATTTGCCCCTGAGCCCCCGCGCAGCCGAGAGTACAAGTCATATCCTCGATGCCGGCAAGCACCTCCTGGCACTCGTTAATGATGTTCTGGACATCACCTGGATCGAGGCCGGCGCCCCTGGCATTGCCTCCGCTCCTGTACCGGCAATCGACTCGATCCACCAGGCCCTCAAATTGGTCCGCCCCCTGGCCGCTGCACAGGACATCGAGATCGCTAGCGATTTGCATGGTGCCTTGCACCGTTACGTCCTAGCTGACACTCAGCGGCTAAGGCAAGTCTTCATCAACTTGCTGAGCAATGCTGTGAAGTTCAACAACCCACAGGGTGCTGTCAGGGTCTGGTGCGAGGTAGTGGACGGGGCGCTGCGCTTCTTGGTCATGGACACAGGCCCTGGGATGTCCGAGGACGACGTGGAGCGGCTGTTCAAACCATTTGTGCGCCTTGATCAATCGGCTTCCATTGAGGGGTCCGGCTTGGGCCTTGCCCTTTCCCGGCGACTTGTGGAGGAAATGGGCGGCTCCTTGGGCATTGAACACACCGCCCCGGGCGAGGGATCAACTTTTTACGTGGACATGCCGCTCGCGCCTGCGCCGGAGGAGGATCTCGACACGTCGGCCCCCAAAAAAGATGCTGTCGACACCAGCGACGCTGCTCATGCTACGATCCTGCAGATTGAAGACACTTACGCGAATATCCGCTTGGTGGAGAACATCATTTCCGGGATGGGCGGGCTGAACCTTATTTCCGCCACAAGTGGTGAGTCCGGGGTAGCTTTGGCCCAGGACAACGCGCCTCAGCTTATCCTGCTGGACGTGAATCTCTCCGACATGTCAGGGGTTGAAGTCGTAAAACTCTTGCAGCAGGACCAGCGTACGAAGGACATCCCGGTGATTATTCTTTCCGCAGATGCAACTCCGGCGCGCATAGCCGAACTCCGGAGTATGAAAATCCTTGACTACCTAACGAAACCGTTCGATATCGAGCATTTTGCGCGGACAGTTCGCCAGGCGCTAGCTCTGGCATGAAGATCTTCACCGTCTTCATCGCCGATGACCACCCGGTCTACAGGGAGGGCCTCGCCCAGAACTGGAAGAACGTGCCTCAAATCGAGGTTGTGGGCTCCGCCGGAGACGGCAAGAGTGCACTAGCAGCGATCCGGGAACTGAAGCCAGACGTGGCAGTCATGGATTTACAACTGCCTGAACTCGGCGGCATGGAAGTTCTTGAGACGCTGTTCGCTGAAGCGGCACCGACGAGCATTCTTGTCTTGACAGCATACATGGACAGCAAGACGGTCTTCAGAGCCTTCACGCATGGAGCCCGCGGGTTCCTGGAGAAGGCGGCGTCCTTTGACGAGATCACGGATGCAGTCCTGCGCATTGGTGCCGGTGGAACCATCATCGCCCCGTTCGCGCAGGACGTTCTCGCCCGTGAACTACGGACTCGCCGGGACACTCCTAAGAGGCCGACGCTCACCGCCCGCGAGGTCGATATTCTTCGTCTTGCAGCAGATGGCCATTCGGGTCAGAAGATTGCCAACGAGCTGCACATCTCTTTGACGACCGTTAAGACGCATCTGCAGCACATCTACGAAAAGCTCGAAGTCTCTGACCGGGCATCCGCGGTCGCCCAAGCCATCCGACGCGGAATCCTCCACTAACTCACACAGTGAGCCCCTACCCCGGAGTTAAACGGTCAGGGCCCCCCAAGTTGCGAGATGGGTGGCCCTGGTTGCTTGAGGGGCGTCGTCACCGTTAGACAATCTCGATAGCGTCGTCGGGGATAACAATCCACACTCTGTGAGTCGTGCAGACGGATCAATACCATCCTGCGGTCTTCAAAGTAATCTTCGATGGCCTCCGCTGCCCGGGCCACGCACCACTGTCAGAGTCACCACGTCGCCCCGCCGCACCTTGTCCCGGCTGCGCACGAAGATCAGGCAACAGCGTTGACCAAGGTCCCGATCCCATCAATCGTTATGGCCACCGTATCTCCGGGCTGGACTCCGACAATAGTGCCAGGGGCTCCAGTCATGACGACATCACCGGGTTCCAGTGCCATCCACTTCGTCACGTGGACCAAGCACTCCACCACGCCGAAGATAAGGTTGAAGGTGCCTGAGCGGGCTTCGGCGTGGCCGTTGACCGTGACGTCGATGCCAAGGTTCCCCGGATCTGCGATATCCGTTTCAATCCACGGCCCCAACGGCGTGTAATGGGTTCCTGATTTGGCTTGAAAGAGTCTTTCGTCAATCACCGCCTGGGTGGCGTTGGTGACATCGTTGGCGATGGTATAGCCCAAGACATGATCCAGAGCATTCTCCGCCGTAAGGTCAACAGCACTCTTACCAATGACGACGGCAAGTTCACCTTCCACATTCACAGCGCCCACCCGCCACGACGGCTCGATGACATCATTCGGGCTGGCAACAGTGTGGACTGACTTGAGCCAAGGCTGTATAGGCAGCGGGTGATTACCGTCATTGTGCCCGATTCCGACAATAACCGCCGGGCAGGTTGGGGCCAGCAGTGTGGCCTTTCCGGCCGAGGTTACTGGACCCAAGAACGTTGGAACCGGAGCAAACGGATCATCTATGTGATGCCATTCCTCATTCAGGTAGACGGCATGCCGAATGCCTTCGCTGGTCAATAGTCGTGCCATTCGCATTGCATTCTCATTCTCTCGCCCGTGCTCCGGAGCCCCCGCGCTAGTCACGGCAGGCCCAACCTAGTGGAAGCGGCACCGTAATGGTGGGGTCAATTGGCATGGGGGTCACTGATACCTATGTATCGTGTAGAGGCCTCGTCGGCGCCGTGGGGAGTTGGTCATGACCTGAAGGAGTCCGGGAGCGGTTCGGTCGAGACGGAGTAGAAGGACTGGCAGGTGAAGCCGATCGGGCCGTCCTCGTCGATGCCGCTGATGATGGTGATGCCGGAAGCGTAGTGCCCGAGCGTGTCACGGAAAACCCGGGGATCAAACGCCGGGGTCTGGACCATGGCAGGGTTTGGGCGAGAGACGTGGTGTTCCTTCCTTCAGGCAACCGGCGCGGACAATGACGCGGCGATGTTAGCGGCACGGCTGAGATTAGCCGCGTACTCCGCCGCCGCCTGGGCAGTAATTTCGTCCAGGTTCTCCATCTGGCTGGACACGAAGTAGAAGCCGCGGCCAGGAACAACCGCACCAAGTTCAGCCAGCAGCGGTGCGAGGTTCACCGTGGGGCCCATGGCGTGGGTGAGATCGCCTCCTGTGTGCACGGGAATGGCTGTGACACCGACTAGACCATTGGTTGGATACCGATCCAGGAATGCTTTAAGGAGGCCCGTGTAGGTCGCCTTGTAGGTCGGGGAGGCGAAAACCACAAGATCACTCTCCGCGACACGGGCATTCAATGCAGCCATCTCATCCGATGGCCAGGCGAAGATTTCCGCGACGTGATCGGCGAGATCGATGATTTCCAGCATGTAGGTGCCCGGGACGAGGAGCTTGTCGGTGAGACTCTTGGCCACCTCCAGTGTGCGAGACTGCGGCTTGGGGTTGCCTACGACGATCGTTGCTTTCAGTGTCATGGTGTGTCTCTCACTTCTTCGTGGTCAGTAGATATGGATGGTCCGTGCCTTGACCTTAGAACTGGTGGGCGTTGGCCAGAACCGGCAGTTTTTGGCGGGCCTCGGCAACCTGTGACGGTTCGATGTCAACGACCACAAGTTCGGGCTTGCCGCCAAGTTTGGCCAGCACGGATCCAAGCGGCGAGATAACAGCACTGCGACCGATTCCGGTGGGAGCTGCGCCAGCAGGCCCGGCACCGATGGTTTCCGGGTCGCCCTGACCGCAAGCGACGACGAACGTCGTGCTGTCCAATGCCCTTGCCCGGACCAGCAGGTCCCATTGCTCGGCTTTACCTTCTCCAAATCCCCACGAAGCACAGACGATGTTCACTTGGGCTCCGGCGTTGGCATTGGCAGAGAACAGTGCAGGGAAACGGACGTCATAGCAGGTGGCCAGCCCGAAAACCGTACCGTTCGCTTGGAAAATCACCGATTTCTCCCCAGCATCGACGCTTTCGGACTCGGCAAATCCGAATGCATCAAAGAGGTGCACCTTGTCGTATGAAGTTTCAATGCCGGGTCCCGTGACGAGCAGTGTGTTCCGGACACGGCCGTCGCGGCCGGGGGTAAACATTCCAGCAATGATGACAAGATCCAAGTTTTTTGCGATGCTGCGGACCTCGTTGGCCCAAGGACCATCGAGGGGCTCAGCGATGTCGTTGAGGGAGTGACCGAATGCGCGCATGACCGCCTCAGGGAATACGACCAGCTCGGCTCCAGTTTTCTTGGCCTCAACAGCGTATTGCCTGATGAGGCCAAGATTCGCAGTCGGGTCGGCACCGCTGATGATCTGGGCAACTGCGAGACGCATGGAAGAACTCCCATCGGTTAAGCGTGATTGAGGTGTGGGCCGGAATTTTCCGGTCAGTTGCGGAACAGGTTGTCCTTCGTTGAGGCCAGATGCTCATCGGCTGCCTTTTGGGCCTGGACAACGTCTCCCGCGACGAGGGCGTCGAGTATTCCCTGATGTTCGGAGCAGACGACATGGCGCCCCCATGAGGTCCTGCACGCAGCGGTAGCGCTTGCCAACGTTTGCCTGACATGGAGATTGCTGTAGGTGCGGGAGATCAGATCGCTTCCAGCGGCGTCAATGAGCTGTTGGTGAAACAGGGTTCCCAGGCGCATGAAATGGCGGGCGGACTCTGGATCATCGTCATCTGGGACGGCGGCCTGAAGGTCGAGTGTCGTTTGCATTCTTTCAGCCGGCACACGCTGTTTCGTGATGACCAGCCGGGATGCGTAGCGTTCAAGAACGCTGCGCAGTTCCATGAGTTCCGAGATTTCCCTGCCAGAGATGGCTGGGACGTATGCGCCGCGCTGCGGAATCAGCTCGACGAGACCTTCTGAGACGAGGAGCATCAACGCTTCCCGGACAGGGGTGCGGGAAATGCCGAGGTCGGCTGCAAGGTCTGTCTCGTTGATGAACTGGCCTTGCAGCTGCGGATCCGTGAGGACACTTTCACGCAGGTGCGCGTATGCCTTTTTACGGCCTGAAGTGGTCGTGCCCGAAAACTTTCCCATACCGAGCCTTTAAGTACGTGACGCGGATAAATACAAGCCCTACCGTAGGCCAGCCGGGGACTTCCAGGCTGGTCCTGTCCCGGCAACGTCGTCGCCGGGACAGGACCAGCCTGGCAGTGCACTTTGGCCTCTTAGGCAGGCTGGAGCGCGGCCAGCTTTTCGCGGACGAGCGGCAGGACCTTCTCGCCGAATATCTTGATATCCGGCACGTAGTCCACAAACGTCATGAGCACGCCGGCCGCACCCGTATCACGCTCCATCGTGGCGATCTGCTCAGCCACATTCTCGTAGGAGCCGTGAATGACCGGAAAGCTCATGAAGGTCAGGTTGCCCTCTTCAGCAGGCGCAGTGAGCCCCGCGACGAAGTGTGCACTGGTGCCTCCGGTCTGAGGGTCGAGAGACGCACTGCCAGCAACGTTTTTGAGCGCTTCCAGGTCACGACCGTCAATGATGTGCTGAGTCTTTGCCAATGCCTCTTCGTCGGTCTCCGCGGCGATAATCGTAAAGAGAGCATAGCTGCCGACTGTACGCCCAACCCGCTCTGCTTCCTCGTTCATCGGCTTCGTGATCTGTGGCAATAGCGCACGATCTGCAAAAACAAAGTTGTAGTCACCGTGGTGCGCGGTGTACTCTTGGCCCTTCTTTGACTGTCCGGCGGTGACAATGGGGAGTTCACGACCCGAGCTCGGCAAGCACGTCGCGTTCTGAATATCGAAGAACTCACCCTTAAACGTGGTGCGCCCGTCTCTCCAGAGCCCACGAAGGATCTGTACGTACTCCGCTGCGTAGTCGTAGCGCCTGTCGTAGTAGTCGTCGCCTGGCCACAGACCCATGGGTTCGTATTCAGGACGATTCCAGCCGGTTACAAGGTTTACGCCGCCCCGCCCCTTGGCAATCTCATCGAAGGTCGCAAGCTGGCGGGCCGCGATCACTGGAGGAATACCGAGGATCGGAACCGTTGCGAATACATCGATCTTGCTGGTGAGGGCGGCGATGCCAGTAGCCAGGATGACCGAGTCGAGGCAACCATCCCAGTAACCGGTTTTGCCGCCAAAGCCGTGATATTTGATCATCGAGAGGACAAAGTCGAGACCAATGTTTTCGACCTCCTGTGCGATCTCCAGGCAGTGTTCAAAGGAGGGCTCGTACTGCGGTGCGTTTTCCGAAATGATGTATCCGTTTTGACCATTCGGAAGGAAGACTCCGAGTTTCATTGCTACTTCTCCAATTTCATTGTTGTGAATTGCGTACGGTCGCTGCGATCCTGGTTGCTGTCTGCCCTTGGTCCGGTTGGGCGGGGTCCTGGCCGAGGTCAGGTGCGGTCGCTGCTGTTGTTCAGTCGCCGGTTACCCCGCCTCCGTTAAGGCCCGTGTTGTGCCGGCTTTGGTCTCCAGGTGCAGGGCACTGTGCTGCCTAAAAGCACCCCTCAGCCCGGTATATAGGCCGCTGGCTACAACGACTGTTGCGATTGGGCCCCACGTTGCACCCCAAGGGAAGGCGCTTGTGAGGAAGATGCCAACCACGGTCGCTGCGACCCAGGCGATCAGTCCCGGGTAGTGGACCTGCTTGTAGTGTTCGTCTCCGAGCAGACCGTGTTCTTCCTTCCGTGTCCGGTTTAGGAGGATGTGCGTGAGGGCGATTGAAACCCATCCGCTGACCAGTACTCCCTGCCATGCCAAGGCGAGCAGAAGGTATTGGATGACCGGCAGCAGCATCAGCAGGTAGATGATCACCGAGGAGACAATCACCCAGAACGCTGCTGGAAGCTTTACTCGGAACAGCCGCTCCCCGAATTCCTGCAGGTTGGCTGCGCCGATGAAATAGTTGGCGGTATTAATTCGAGTTTGGAAGACGAGGACGAGGACAAGGCCGATCGGCCCCATCAAAGCCACCAGCCCGCCGGATAGGCCTGATTCCGAAACTTGCAGGCCGGGAATCGTGAAGGTCAGGAAGATGCCTACCAGGGCGTTCACGCCGTAGGTGAGTGTCCAGAACGGCCAAGTGAATGTGTATTTAGTGTGGAACCGGGTGTCCTGCCGCTTGCCGAGCGCCGCGTAATCCATGGTGTACATCAGCAGCACCCACACGCCCAAGTATGCTGCGAAGGTGGCAAGCCATCCAGGGCCGCCGGCCGCGAGGGGAAGCTCTCCGGGAGTTTGGGTCAGCCAGGCATCGGTGAACCCGAACTTCACCCCGGCCCATACCACCATGACGACCAATCCCAGCAGGTACAGCGGCAGCAGCCAACCGTTGAGTTTGTCCAGGAAACGTCGGACTCCGCCCAGAATGAGGGGCGTGGAGTAAGCTACGACCACGAGGCTCCAGATCCAATGTTCGCCGCCAAAGGCCGCTTGGAAGGCGTACACCACGATTGCGCCCTCGAACACGGCGTAGTAGATGGCCGTCAATGCCAAGATCACACTGGCGATAATCGTGCCGGCCTTCCCCAGAATGGTCCGGGAGAACCGCGCGACAGTGGTGCGGTTGTTGATCGAATGCTTCGCCAACACACGATTGATCAGGCTGTAAGTGATAATGGTTAGCACGATGCCGATGATCGCGTTGACCGTGCCGTATGCGACCGCCATGGCTGCGCCGATGTAGAGCATGAACATGGCGCTGGCGATGCCGTAGAACGCCATCAGCAGTGACCATTTGCCCATCTGGTCCTCGTCGGAACCAGTACGGTACAAGGCGTCTGTAACCTCGACCGTGTTGTTTGTGCCCTTGAGATCCATGAGTTTCTCCTTTGAAACTTGGAACTGATAGCCCGTGGTCTCTTGAGCAAAACTGGACATTGGGTCCGGTCTGCTGTTCACCGTTGGGCTCCCTGGTTATTTCGATAGTCGTTCACGTCAAGCTAGACCTGAACGGGTGAACTGTTTTCCGCGTTCGCGGAATTAGATCAGCTTCAGAGCCATGGGGCGGATTGGCGCACCCGTTGCTCCCTTGAGGCGAATTGGCGCCGCAATGACGCAGAACTCGTTGACGTCGTCTGCCGAGAGCTCTTCGAGGTTCAGCAACTCAATCATCGGTACGCCGGCCTCTGCCAGGAAGTGGCAATGCCCGGGAAGCCAGTTGTCTTCGTGGTGGCTGGGACCAACCTCCACGCATTCCTGGTCCGCGCCGATGACGCTGATTCCCTGTGCAGTGAGCCAACGGGATGCATCCAGGCTGAGGCCGGGAGGGTTGCCGAGTGCTTTGCTGCCGTCGGGCCAGAAAGCCATCCGTCCTGTACGCACAAACACGACGTCGCCCTGCCCGATAGTCAAACCGGTGCGCTGCAGTTCGTCTTCGATGTCTTCAATCGTGATGGCGTAGGAGTCCTCAAGGCACTGCACGCCCTTGAGCTTGGCGATGTCCAGCAGCACGGTGCGGGCGATGATTGGCGGAATCGTGTCCACGCCACCCTTGGTCCAGTTACGGCTGCCAAGATGTTCCTTGGCTGTGAAGCCGTTGTAGATGGCACCGTCAACGCCGAAATGGTTTAGGGCATCGATGTGGGTGCCAGTGTGGGTATACAGGAAAACGACATCGCCCGAGTAGCAGACGTGCTGATTAACGTGGTCCCCTGCGCCGTTGAGGTTGTCCACGACGGTTCCATCCGGCGTGTGGCTCATGAAAATCTGGTACGACGGGTCACCTGCCGCTTGGAAACTTGGCATGCCCACAAAGTAGTCCACGCTTAGGTCATAGACCTTTGAGGTGTCTGCACGGCCCAGGGCGTTGGTCTGGGCGGCCAACGCAAGAGTGTTCAGCGCTCCGAGTTCGTCGTCAGCACCGTAGGGGCTCGTCGCGACCTTGATGCCCGCCCTGGTTTCTGCAATATTCGCAGTCACGATTACTCTGCCTCGCGGATGAAGTCGACGACGGCACGGCTGCGCACCATCGGCAGCAACTGCTGTACGATCTCTTCGTGGAACGGGTCGGACGAGTAAGACTCAAGGTCAGTCCAGGAATCGAAGTCCGTGATCAGGACACCGTCCCACGGATCACCGTTCTCGTTGGGTTCGCCGACGTGGCCGCCAAGTTCCCAGCTACGGATGACGGGCAGCTTGTCTGAAAGCTGGGTCAGAAGGTCAAGGATGGCCGAGTTTTCAGCCGTTTCTGCCGCCTGCCACATGAATACGTGCCTGATCAAAACTGATCTCCTTCTCGATCTAAGAGGACCACCGCTATTGCGTTCGCATCGCTTGGACGCCGTGTGCACTCTTGGTCTTTTTCGTGTGTAATGCCATCTTGCCGGTGCCCAGCTCTATGAGTCCAACACATACTTGTCATCACAACAATCGATATGGATCATAGATGGATGGAGTTACAACAGTTCCGCTACGTCGCGGCCGTGGCAGAAGAAGGCAACTTTACTCGAGCGGCCGCGCGCTGTTTCGTGGTGCAGTCAGCATTGAGTCACCAGATCAAGCGTTTGGAGGAGGAACTGGGCGTCACGCTGTTCAATCGGACAAGCAGACGCGTTGAACTGACAGCAGCAGGTACGGCCTTCCTCGCAGCAGCCCGTACCGCCCTCAATGCTGCAGAACGTGCCGCAGTTGACGCGGCAGCGGCGGCAGGGCACATCACCGGTCGCCTGCGCGTAGGCGTCATTCCAACAGTGACCGCAATCAACGTTTCAGCCTCCTTGCGAGAATTCAGAGAAGCTCATCCACAAATCCACATCATGTTGCAGGCCGGCGGCAGCGACGAACTGGAAACTTCTATCGCGCGGGGAGATCTTGACGTGGGCTTCCTCGGTTTGCCGGAAAACCGTAAACCAAAGGGAGTGTCGTGGCGGCATTTGGGTTCTGATCCGCTGGTCGCTGTGACCAGCCAAGAACATCGTCTGGCAAACTCTCGCGAAATAAAACTATGTGATCTGGCCCAGGAGACATTTGCGGATTTTCCGGGCGGAACTCCGGCACGCGACGAGAGTGATCAGGCCTTCGCTGCAGCGAATATCCACCGAGAAGTAGCCTTCGAATCAATGGCTACGGATCTCACCGTGGATCTCATACGCCACAACCTGGCCGTGGCGCTCCTACCTGCAGGATATGTGCCGCGCCATCCGGCCCTAGTCAGCATCCCGATCACCGACGGGCCGTCACGATCCGAATATGTAGCTTGGAGCAGATTCAATCCCAGCCCCGCGACGCATGCGTTTCTTGAGCTGATCAACCTATCCGAGCTGCCCGAGAACAACCATTGGCAGCCTTAGAATCCCGACGGCACGGTTGTGGTGCTCCCACAGATGCACCCGGTTAACCGAGGGGATGCCGTCGGTGGAGAATCGCAGTGCCCTTCGCGCCGCGGAACTGCCCGGAAGTCATGCAAGCCGGACCACACCCGTCTGGTAACTAACCACTAGTGTTAGTCGGTCAGGTTGAGGCCCTGATTTCCCGGTTCCACCCTGCAAACACCGAGGTCATGGTGAGGACCGCCATGAGGCCTGCGGTGACGAGGAGCGGAAGCGTCCAGTCTTCGGTCATGCCGCGAAGACCCATTCAAAAGCCGATAATGAAGATTCCGTAAAAAGCTACGCCGACGGGGGCACGGCACCTCGGGCTGCCAATTGTCAGGTTGGGGTGTGCCCAAACTGGTCGGCCTCGATGCCTGCGGGCGGGTTGCCCTGTTCGTTGGGGGATGTCCCGCGGAACGGCGCGACCGGGCCCTCTCTGTTGTGAATTCTGCCGGTAAGTGGCGGCGTTCTGCGATCGCGTCTCGGCCTCTCGCATCGATGCCGCGCCCTCGGGCCGGGGAGAGCCCCACTTTGTTTTGGAGGCCACTTCCGGATCCTCGAACGGCTTGTCCCGCAGATCGTCCGCGTCCTCAAAACCAACCAGCTCGGAACCATCACCGATGATGTCGTGAAAGCAGCAGCAAGCGTGTTGGTCATCGGGAACTAGCGACACGAAGCGATACAAAACGCCGCCACCTAACGCCGAAACTCCATAGCTCTCTGTTCACGGATTCTTGCCGCCCGGATCCAGGGCTTACTGGCAGCCACCGCGGCCCGAACGGTTTTGGAGCCGAACCTGCGGGGCTTTTCGATCACCGCGTCGCGGCTGGCGGCGTAAAGTCGCGTTGACTGAACTGGGTGATTGCCCCGGCATCATCATTAGCCGCGGTTTGCCGCGATACTCCAGCTGTCCCGCACTCAGGACCTGGCCTTGTGGGAGGAGGAGTTGATGGATCCCGGTCACGTAAGCCGGGATGGGCCTGTACGCGGACGACGCTGCAGGTTGGCCGACTTAGAGACCCAAATGGTCCCTCTGCTCAAGAAGCCTGGACACCCCGTAGCCAATCACCAGGCCCCAGAAGGCTGCATGGATGTTGAAGAGGTTCATGCCGGAGATGGTCACCACGAACGTCACCAGCGAGCCCAGGGTGAAGCTGGTTGCGAAGGCTGTGACGAAGGCCTGCTGGAGGGCCCGCAGCATCGCGATGCCACCCAGCGCCAGGACGAACTCCTTGGGCGCGGCCAGCATCAGCCGGGTCAGGGTGGGGGCAAACGCTGCGAACACCAGGGCCAGCAGGCCGTACGCCACGGCGGCCGTGTATTGGCGCTGGAGCTTCCCTGACGACGTCAACAGGGCGTTGGTGGGACCTGTGACGCAGGCCGAAACGGCCCCGAACCCTGCGTTCAGTACCGAGAAGGCGCCGGACGCAATGGCGAAGGCATTCACCGGCGGATGGTGGCCGGCGGCGCGGAGGACGGCGATGCCCTGGCCGTTTTGAACGAACAGCACGGTGAGGGCCAGGGGAACCACCAGCTCGAGCTGGGCAGCCGACGTGAATTCAGGCGCGGTGAAAACCGGGGTGGCCAGAAGCGGTCCGCCGTGTGAAAGGTTGAACTGGCCGCTGGCAGCCACGGCGATGCAGCCTGCCACCAGCGTGCCCAGGACCGGCGGCAGATACCTGCCGAGCATGGGAACGGCAGTAAGCACCAGGAACGCGGCCACCATCGGGGCAGCCACGGCCGGGTTGTCCTGGGTGGAGGCGACGATGTCCGTGCCGAACTTCAGGAACACCGCGGCCACCATGGCCATCACGATCGGCATGGGCGCCAGCGCCATGGCTTTGCGCACCACCCCGGTGGCGCCCAGGGCGAGGATCAGCACGCCGGAGGTGAAGAAGGCCCCGACGACTTCGGGGAAGGGCAGGTGCTGCAGGGAAGGTCCCAGGAGAACCGTGCCGGGGATGGACCAGGCGAAGCCCAGGGGCTGCCGGTAAATGAGTGACATCAGCAGCGTGGCCGCCCCGCCGGAAAAGAAAATGCCAAAAACCCAGGACGACAGCTGGCCCTGGGTCAGGCCGCCCGCCGTTCCGACGGCCAGGGTGACGGCGATGGGTCCGGACGCCGCGAAAATGAGCCCGATGGCCCCGTTGGAGACATAGGACAGGCCCAGGTCGCGAAGAATCCGGCGCGGGCCTGCGGGCCGGACCGTCGGGCGTTCCAGTAAGGGTTCCGGCTCAGGCGCCAGCGCGGCTGATCCGACGGACGTGGCGGGCAGGTCGGGGCGGGGATGGCTCATCGGAACTCCTGGCTGGCGCGGAAAAACCGGAGGCGCTCCGAAGCATCAGCTCCGGAGCGCCTCCGTTTGGGGGGGATCTCCCGGTTTGCGTGCTACTTCTTCTGGCCCTGTTTGGCCAGGACGTAGTCATAAACTACTTCCTCGCCCTTTCCGTCGGTGCGGGGACGGGGGTCCAGCATCAGTTCAGGCTTGACTGCCGAGGCGATGTCGTCAGCGTTGTGGGGGTCGCCGGGGAAGTACAGCTGCTGGGTTACCGGCTCGTAGCCCGGTGCGGACACCTTGATGTGGATGTGCGCCGGACGCCAGGCGTGCCAGCCCGCGGCACTGATCAGCTGCCCGCAGGCCCCGTCCGTGGGGATCTGGTAGGGCGCCGGACGCATCGTGTTGATTTCGAACCGGCCGTCGTCCGAGGCCTTGACGGTGGCCCGGAAGAGCCACTCGGGCAGGCCGGGGGCGTACTGGGAGTAGAAGCCGGCGGCGTCCGCGTGCCAGATCTCCACCTGGGCACCCTGGATGGGGTTGCCTTCGGTGTCGGTGAACTGGCCGCTGAAGCGAAGCGGGGTGCCCTCTTCGCCGTCGCGCATTTCAACGGTGGCGGGCGTCTGAAGTTCCGGAGAATTGGGAACGTAGTAGGGGCCCTCAATGGTGCCCACGGTGCCGGGACGGTCCTGGGAGTTGACGTCCTCAACGGTGTGCTCAAGCCAGACGTCGAGGAACAGCGGCCATTCACCGTCCGTCCCAACCTTGATCAGCCAGGCTTTGAGCGCGTTGTACTCCTCGTAGGTGACCTGGTGCTCGACGACGATGTCGTTGGCGGCCTTGATCAGCGCGCCGGCCAGCAGGCTCACCCGTTCCTTGGACACTTCCACCTTGGAGAGCTTGCCCGACGCCGCGAACCGCTCGGTTGCCTTGGTGCCTGCTTCGACGGCGGTGCCTTCGTTTTCCGTACGGCTGTCCGTTGGGGTTTGGGTCATGACGATGTCCACCTTCCTCATTGATTGGGGACAGGAAGGGCTCCTGCACCCGACGCGGGCTGCGGGGCCAGTCGTTTATCCTGCGCCGCACCGCGTGATCTCGGTCTCAATCGTAGGCCCGCAGATAAGGACGCTACAAATATCAACTAGGCGTCTTTTGAGTCATTATCGGTACATAAAGACACCCTTGGTGGAACCTAGGTATTTGCCTGATGTGAGGCTAGTCACGAGCAGCAAGAATTGCTGGACAACGTCCGCCGCCGAAGCCTCTTCCCGAGTGGACCTCCGCCCATCCGTCCAGCAATCTCCAATGAAGGAGCACGCCATGACCGAGAACCTGATCCATGCCCGCGAGGTCCTTGCCGACGCCGTGATCGACGACCGCGAGAACGGTGTCATCCGGGCCAAGCGCGAGATCTTCACTGACCAGGAGATCTTCGAACTCGAGATGAAGCACATCTTCGAAGGCAACTGGGTGTACCTCGCCCACGAGTCGCAGATACCCAACGTGGGCGACTACTTCACCACCTACATCGGCCGCACCCCCGTGGTGATCACCCGGGACAAGGACGGGAAGCTGAACTGCCTCGTCAATGCCTGTTCGCACCGGGGCGCCATGCTGTGCCGCCGCAAGACGGACAACCGCACCACCTTCACCTGCCCGTTCCACGGGTGGACCTTCAAGAACTCCGGTGAGCTGCTGAAGGTCAAGGATTCCCGGAACGCCGGGTACCCCGAGACCTTCAACAAGGAAGGCTCGCACGACCTCACCAAGGTGGCCCGCTTCGAGTCCTACCGCGGCTTCCTGTTCGGCTCGCTGAAGGTTGACGTGCTCCCGCTCGAGGTGCACCTGGGCGATGCCACCAAGGTCATCGACTCGATCGTCGACCAGTCGCCCGAGGGCCTGGAGGTGCTGCGCGGTTCCTCCACCTACACCTACGACGGCAACTGGAAGGTCCAGGCCGAGAACGGCGCCGACGGCTACCACGTCACGGCCGTGCACTGGAACTACGCGGCGACCACTGCCCGCCGCAGCGCCGGTGACTCCGCCAACAAGACCAAGGCCATGGACGCCGGCAAGTGGGGCAAGGTCAAAGGCGGCTTCTACTCCTACGACCACGGGCACCTGCTGCTGTGGCAGGAATGGACCAACCCCCAGGACCGCCCGTTGTGGGACCGCCGCGACGAGCTTGTGGCCAAGTACGGCGAGGAGATGGCCAACTTCATGATCAACATCTCCCGCAACCTCTGCCTGTATCCGAACGTCTACATCATGGACCAGTTCTCCTCGCAGATCCGCCACTTCCGGCCGATTTCCGCTGACCAGACAGAGGTGACCATCTACTGCATCGCCCCCAAGGGGGAGTCGCAGGAGAACCGTTCCAAGCGGATCCGCCAGTACGAGGACTTCTTCAACGCCACGGGCATGGCCACACCGGACGACCTGGAGGAATTCCGCTCCTGCAACAAGACCTACTGGGCCACCAGCGCCCCGTGGAACGACATGACCCGCGGCTCCACCCACGAGATCACCGGCCCGGACGAGCAGGCTCAGGCACTGGGCATGACCCGGGTGATCGCCTCCGGCGTGCGCACCGAAGACGAAGGGCTCTACCCCATCCAGCACGGGTACTGGAAGGAAGTCATGGACCGGGCCCTTGCGGAGGAAGAGGAGCGTTCGGCGCTGGAATCCGTCCCCGTCACCGCCTGACAGAGCCCGCCGGAACCACAGAGAGCGCAGAACCCATGACCAACCTGACCCACACCGCCCCGGTCCTAAAGACTGCGGAGGACATTGCGACCCTCGAAACCGTCCGGGCGTTCCTTTACCGGGAAGCCCGGCTGCTGGACGACCGCCAGTTCGATGAATGGCTGGAGTGCTACCACCCGGACTCCGAATTCTGGATGCCGGCGTGGGACGTGGACGACCAGCTGACGCAGGATCCCCAGAACGAGATCTCCCTGATCTACTACGACAACCGCGGCGGCATCGAGGACCGGGTGTTCCGGATCAAGACCGACAGGTCTTCGGCCACCTCCCTCCCGGAGCCGCGCACGGGCCACAACATCACGGACGTCGAGGTTTTGGCGAACGACGGCGGCAAGGTGGAGGTGCGCTTCAACTGGTTCACCCTCTACTTCCGCTACAACACGACGGACACCTACTTCGGCACCAGCTACTACACGGTGGACCTGTCCGGTCCGCAGCCGGTGATCCTGAAGAAGAAGGTGGTCCTGAAGAACGACTACATCCACCACGTGGTGGACGTCTACATGATCTGACCTGCCCGCAACCGGCGCCCGGGACATACGGGCGCCGCACGGCGGCTCCCACCCCGTGCCCGCCGGGCACGCCACAACTTTTTCCCGGGCCGCGACGACGCGCCCGGCCAGTCAGGAGGACCCCATGGGCCACAAAGTAGCCCTCAGCTTCGAAGACGGCGTCACCAAAGTCATCAAGGTCGGCGACTATGAGACCGTCATGGATGCCGCCTACAAGGCGCGCATCAACATCCCGTCGGACTGCCGCGACGGTGCCTGCGGCACCTGCAAGGCGTTCTGCGATTCCGGCTCCTTCGACCCGGGCGACTACATCGACGACGCCATGACCGAGGAGGAACTCGAAAAGGGCTATCTGCTGACATGCCAGGCCGTTCCGGAGTCCGACCTGGCCATCCAAATCCCGGCCACGTCGGAATCGGCGAAGACTGCAGCCGCGTCCTTCGCCTCCACCATCAAGGAGCTCAACCGGCATACGGACACCACGGTGTCCTTCACCCTGGAGGTGGACAACCGGGATGCGCTGGCCTTCCTCCCCGGCCAGTACGTCAACCTCAAGGTTCCCGGCACGGATGCCGAGCGCTCCTACTCCTTCAGCAGCGGTCCCGAGGTCCAGGACGCGTCCTTCATGGTCCGTGTGACTCCGCAGGGCGCCATGTCCGAGTACCTGCGCGACCGCGCCGCCGTAGGCGACGCCATCGAGTTCACGGGGCCGTACGGGTCGTTCTTCCTGCGTGAGCCCAAGCGGCCCCTGCTGCTCCTGGCCGGCGGCACCGGGCTGGCCCCGCTACTGTCCATCTTGGAAAAGCTCGCGGAAAACCCGCCGTCCGCCCCGGTCCACCTCATTTACGGGCTCACCCGCGAAGCGGACATCGTGGGCCTGGACTGGCTGCGCGCCTACGAGGCGAAGCTGCCCGGCTTCACCTGGGACTACATCGCCTCCGAGCCCGGCACCTCCGCACCGCACACCGGCTACGTCACGCAGATCATCGAACCGAAGCACCTCAACGACGGCGACGTGGACATCTACCTCTGTGGGCCGCCGCCCATGGTCAATGCCGTCTCCAAGTGGCTGGACACCGAAGGCATCAAGCCCGCCAACTTCTACTTCGAACGTTTCGCACCGAAGGAGACCACCGGGGGCGACGCGGAAACGGGCGCCCCGGCTCCGGCCGAGAAGATCCAGGCCGACGGCGACACCATGACCCGCGGCGAGGCCGTGTCCTCGCTGGAGACCGGCCGGCTGGATTTCCGCAAGGAGGACAGCTTCGCCCAGCTCGATGCCCGCATGGGCCTGGAGCTTGCGGTCAGCGAACTGCTGCTGGGAAGGCTCAGCGAAGAGCAACTGCACCAGTTCCGCCGTCTGGCCGAAGCCACCACCCGCTCGGTACAGGGCGGGAACATCACCGATCCCGAGGAGTTCGCACGCACCAACGAGGAATTCCACGAGTACCTCTTCATGATCTGCGATAACCCGATGCTCCTGGAGTCCTACCGCCGCCTCGACGTCCACGCCCAGATGGCCGCGGCCTTCGAAACCGGCACGCCGATCTTCGAACGCGTCACGCAGGACCACCTTGACGTCGTCGACGCCTTTGAACGCGGGGACAAAGCCAGGCTGCGCGAAGTCATCATGGCCCACGCCCAGGATGCCAAGGGGACAATGGTCGGGGCCATCGACGCCAAGGCCACACACTGATGGCTGCGCCGTACGCCGGGCAATACGTGACCCCGGGCAGGTTCGCCGGCAAGGTCGCCGTCGTCACCGGTGCCGCCCAGGGAATCGGCCAGAAGGTGGCCGAGCGTATCGGGGCCGAAGGCGGCGCCGTGGTCCTGGTGGACCGCGCGGACCTGGTCCACGATGTTGCCCGCGGCATCGACGAGGCCGCCAAGACGTCGGGTTCGGGCGGGTCGGCCACGTCCGTCACCGCAGACCTCGAGACCTTTGCCGGCGCCACCCAGGCCATCAAGGCCGCGCTAGCGGCCCACGGGCGCGTGGACGTCCTGGTCAACAACGTGGGCGGCACCATCTGGGCGCGCCCGTACCAGGAGTACGACGAGGACAAGATCGAGAAGGAAATCCGCCGCTCGCTCTTTCCCACGCTCTGGACCTGCCGGGCAGTCCTGCCGGCCATGATGGAGCAAGGCTCCGGCACGATCGTGAATGTCTCCTCGGTAGCCACCAGGGGAATGCACCGGGTGCCCTATGCCGCGGCGAAAGGTGGCGTGAACGCCCTGACCCAGTCGCTGGCCATGGAGGTGGCGGGGCACGGCATCCGCGTGGTGGCCACCGCCCCGGGTGGCACGGAAGCCCCGCCGCGCAAGGTCAAGCGCGGGCCCGACGCCGAATCCGCCACTGAGAAGGACTGGTACCAAACCATCATTGACCAGACGGTGGATTCCTCGTTCATGAAGCGCTACGGCACCCTGGACGAGCAGGCGGCGCCCATCGTGTTCCTTGCCTCGGACGAGGCGTCCTACCTGACCGGCAGCATCCTCCCGGTGGCCGGCGGCGACCTGGGGTAGGGCCGGTGTGGACGCGCGCCACCAGGGGCGCCCAGGCCGCTCCGGTAGGATTGCGGCCATGACAGCGGGCTCCACCCAGGGCGAAATGGCGGAGGATTTCCCGCTGGCGGGCCGGGCCGCGGCGTTTGAGCAGCTCCTGGAAATCCTCCGGACCGTCCGCAAGGGCAAGGTGGGAACCGTTGTCCTGTCCGGGCCCTCCGGGTCCGGCAAAACCGCGCTCCTGGAACTCTTCCTTGACCACTGCCGGACGGCGGCCCGTGGCGTCCGCGTCCTGTCGGCCATGGGGGACGACTGGGAGGCGCAGTTTGCCCTGGCAGGCTACTCCCAGCTCATGCGTACCCTGCCGCTCCGTACGGCAAAGGATTACGACGGCGGTCCGGCCCTGCCGCCGGGGCCCGTCGCCTCCCTGACCCCCGACCAGGTAGTCAACTACGCCGCCACCCTCAGCACCCATCTCGAAGGCCTGCAGACGCACGGCAGCGTGGTGGTCGCCGTCGACGACGTCCACAAACTCGACGAGGAGAGCCTGCGCATCCTCACTTTTGTCATGCGCAGGCTGCACGACAAGCGGGTCCTGTTCCTGCTGACGCTCAACCCCGTCGATGCGCCGCGTGTCCCCGCTGGGGTGCTCGACTTCCTCACCGGCCACCAGGTGGCCCGCATTCCGTTGGAGCCCCTTTCGCCGCAGCAGGTCCAGGACGTGGCACGGAGCCTGTTCGGCCTGGACCTCAGCGCGACGGCGGCCCATGGGCTGGTGACGCACACCGGCGGGATTGCCCAGCCGATCGTGGAGCTGCTCCGTGAGCTGCCCCCGGAGACCTGGCAGTCGTGGTTTCCTTCATTGCCGCCGACGTCCCGGGTGCGCGCCAGGGTCCGCAGCGTCCTGGCCGGCGCATCCCCGGCCCTGGTCGCCGCCGCTGAGGCCACATCGGTGCTCGGCCCCGGCGCGGGCCTGGCTGAGGTGGCCAGGGTGGGCGGCCTGGAATCCGTCATGCCGGCCCTCGATGAGGGGCACCGAGCCGGGCTGCTCGGACTGTCCGTGGACCAGTCCCGCTCCGCCGTCGTCTTCCTGGAACCCGGCACGGCGGAAGCCGTCTACGAACAGATCGTCCCCAGCCGGCGCATTGCCCTGCACCGGAAGGCCGCCGAGGCTGTCCAGTCCGAGGGCGAACAACTGGGCCACCGCGCTGCCGCCACCCCGGCCGCAGACGAAACCCTGGCCGCGGAACTGGAAGAGTTCGCCCGGCGGCAGGCCACGGTTGGAGCGTGGCAGGATGCCTCCACCGCGCTGTTCTCCGCCTCGCGGCTGTCCCCTGATATCCGCGCCCGCAACCTCCGGCTCCTGAAAGCCGTCGACGCCCTGGTCGGCTCCGGCAATGTGGCCCAGGCGCAGGCCTGGGCCGGGGCGGTGGATGCCCTGCCGCCGTCGCCCTTGCGCTCCTCGGTGCTGGGGTATCTGTCCACCGTGTCCGGCCAGAATGACAGCGCCGAAAGCCAGCTGGAGATGGCCTGGCGGACCAGCAATCCGCAGCATGAACCCGCCGCGGCAGCGCAGGTGGCCCAGCGGTTCGTCCTCCACGGGGTGGCCTCCTGGGACGGTCCGATGATTACCGGCTGGGCCGAACGCGCCATGGCGCTCACGGAGCCCGGAACTCCGGCGCACATCGAGTCGGAAGCCATCTACGGCCTGGGCCTCTATGCCCAGGGCCGGATATCGGAGGCCGAGGCCTCCTATCAGCGGGCCTCTGCCCAGTCAGCCGAGAACGCCCAGAAGCAGCGGGTGCAGATGGGCGCCGGCTGGCTGGCCCTTCGCCTGGACAACGCCGAATCCGCGCTGGTGAACTTTGAGTCGGCCGCACCTACCGAGTACCGCGGGGGATCGCTGCGGATCTCCCTGTGGGCCGAGGCCTGGCTGGCCCGCACCCACCTTGTGCTGGGCAACTGGGATGCGGCCGCCGCCACCATCTCCCGGGCAAGTGTCAGGCTGGAAACCTCGCGGATGCCGCTGATCCGGCCGCTGTTGTATTGGACGGCAGCCGAGCTGTGGTCCATGCGGGGCGACTGGGACCGGGCACGCTACTACGTTTCGCAGGCCGCGGTGCAGCCGGGAACCTACCGGGCCATGCAGGTCCCGGCCAGCCTGGCACGCGCCCGTTTCCACGAGGCGCGGGCGGACTACGAAAGTGCCTTGGCTGCCCTGCAACCGCTGACTGAGCTGGACCCCTGGACCGATCAACGGGTGTCCTTCTGGCCTTGGCAGGACACCTACGTCAACGCGCTGGTCATGACTGACAAGCTCGATGCCGCAGAGACGTTCCTTACCGCTTTTGAAGGAGTGCACCGCGAGCGTGAAGTCCCTTCGGACCTGGCCCGCATGGCATGGGCCCGGGGGCGGCTGCTGGCCGCGCAGGGGGACCCGGACACGGCAAGGGAACACTTCGAGGCGGCGTTGGGACACCTCCGCGGGCTCAACCGCCCTTACCTGCGGGCGCGGATAAGTTTCGCGTTCGGGCAAAGCATGCGCCGGGCCGGAAAGCGGCGCCTGGCCTCATCAGTGCTGCGCGCGGCCCGCGACCTGTATGACACCCTCGGCGCAGCCACATATGTGGAACGGTGCGACCGCGAGCTGAAGGCGACAGGCCTGGACGTCGGAAACCTGCCGGACCCGGCTGATCCGGTGCTCTCTTCGGTGGGCAGCCACCATCAACAGCTCACGGCCCAGGAACAGGCCGTGGCCGAACTGGTGGCTGCGGGGGCAACCAACAAGGAGGCAGCCCGGGCCCTGTTCCTGGCCGAAAAGACGGTGCAGTACCACCTCACGCGGCTGTACCGGAAAATGGGAATCCGGTCACGCAGCGAGCTCGCGGCGGCCTTCCGGGACAAGGACTGACCCTGGGACTGTGGCGGCTACTTCACGTCCGAGGGATGCTTGGCCAGCGGAACCACGGTGATGTCCATGTACGGGAACAACGGAAGGTCCTGCAGGATGCCGTGGAGCTCGTCGTTCGATTCGACGTCGAAGATGGAGTAGTTGGCGTATTCCCCCACCACGCGCCAGATCTCGGGCCATTTTCCGGAGCGCTGCAGTTCCTGGGAGTAGGCCTTCTCCTTTGCCTTGATTCCGGCGGCTTCTTCGGCAGGCATGCCGGCGGGCAGTTTGACGTCCATATGGACCAGGTACTTCATGGGTGACCTCTCGATGGAAGGGGCGGGTGTCAGTCGGTGCGGTAGTGGGCGAGCTTGTCATCGTCCACGTCCGTGCCCGCGCCGGGACCCTCGGGAACGTGGATCCGGCCACCCGTGATGGCCAGCGGCCGGGCCAGCAGGTCATCGGTCATATCGAGGTAGTTGGACAGCTCCGCCGCACGCTTGGCGGTATGGGCGAAGGCTGCGCCGAACACCACGGAGGCCACCGTTCCCACCTGGGTGTCGATCTGGTTGCCGATGTAGACGTCGATGCCCATGCCCTCGGCCATGCCAACGATCTTGGCAGCCTCGGTGAAGCCGGACCGGGCAGTCTTGACGGACAGGAGGTTGGCCCCGCCAGTGAGGATTTCGCGGGCAGCCTCGCCGAGGTTGGCGGCGGACTCATCCGCGGCAATGGGGATGGGGGAGTTGGTGACCAGACGGCGGCGGCCCAGGACCTCGCGGGCGTCGTCGGGCTCCTCAAGGAACTGCAGGCCAAGGTCGGAGGTGCGGCGAAGCACCTCGGCGGCCTCGTTGGCTGTCCAGCCGCGGTTGGCGTCCATGTACAGCTCGGCGTCCTCGCCCAGGCCCTCCCGCAGCACCCTGGCGGCTTCGATGTCCAGGTGCAGCGGACGGCGTCCGGTTTTCAGCTTGAAGGTGTTGATGCCGTAGGTTTCCCGGAACTCCAGGGCCAGCGCCAGGAGTTCCTGGGCGGGTTTGAACCCGAGCATGTGGGAGACCCGCAGCGAGTCGGTATAGCCGCCCAGCAGTTTGGTCACGGGCTGCCCCACGGTCTTGCCGATGACGTCCCACACGGCAATGTCCACCGCGCCCTTGGCCGTCTGGTTGTGGATGGTCCGCGCCATCACGGCCTGGATCTTTTCCCGGTCAAAGACGTCAATGCCCACCAGCTGCGGGGCAAAAACATCCTCCACCACCGCAACGATGGACTTCTGCGTCTCACCATAGGTGTAGGGGCGGGGCGGGGTGTCTGCGGTTCCCACCACGCCGTCATCGGTGTGGACGCGGACCAGGACGTGGTCGGCCTCGTGCACGGAGCCGGAGGCGAAATGCAGCGGGTGACGGTACGGGATCGAGTAGGGGATCGCCTCGATGGCTGCGATCTTCATGATGGGAGGAGCCTTTCGTCAGCAGGAGCGGGGGTGGCGGCAGGGGCGGACGCGTCAGCGGTTGCCGTGGCCACGACGTCCAGGAAGTTTTGCAGCAGGGCGGACCGGTGGCCGCGCAGCCAGGCGACGGCCAGTTCCACCGGCGGAACGTTGTCGATTTCCCGGTACGCGACGCCGTCGAGCTGGAAGGCACGCACGCTGGACGGCATGACGGCGATGCCGCCGCCCGCTGCCACGAACGCCAGCATTGTGGAGGTCTCACCAACCACTTGCGTGATCCGCGGCAGGAAGCCTGCCTGGCGGCAGAGGTCCGAGGTAATGCGGTTCAGCACGGACTCCGGTGTGTAGGCGATGAAGTCCTGGTCCTGCAGTTCGTGCATGGCCACGGGCCGGTCCACCGCCAGGGCGCTGAAGGAGGGAAGTGCGACGACGAGTGGCTCCTGGGAGACGACGCGGTAGTCGATCTCCTCGGAGGCAACGGGGGGACGCAGCAGTGCCGCGTCCAGGGTCCCGTTCCGCAGCCCTGCTTCCATGGACGGCGTCAGCATCTCTCCGTTCAGCGCCAGCGACAGGCCGGGAAGGACCTGCTTGGTGAGACGCGCTATCCGGGGCATAACGCCGTAGGTTGCCGATCCGGAGAACCCCACCCGGAGGACGCCGGTGGCGCCCTTTCCCACCTGGTAGACATCTGCCCGGAGCGTCTCGACGTCGTTGACGATCTGGCGGCCGCGGTCCAGCAGGAGCTGGCCCGCCGCCGTCAGGTCCACCCGGCGGGTGGTGCGGTTGAGGAGCTGGACGCCCAGCTGGTCTTCCAGCTGGCGGATCTGCTGGGACAGGGGCGGCTGCGCCATATGGAGCCGCTTGGCCGCCCTGCCGAAGTGCCGCTCCTCCGCCACCGCAATGAAGTAGTTCAGCTGCCGGATCTCCATTGCGGTGCCACCTCTCCAAGCGTTCGGGGTGAGGCGGGATGGAGCCTCATTGATTCATAGAATAACCATAAAAAGCCCTACTTAGATACTTTTTCGACGTAATCTTGCTGCTCTTCCGCCGCCGGCGCAGCTTCGTCCAGCCTGTGCTGGCGCGGTACCAGGATGGTGACTGCGCCGCCAAGCAGGGCCACCCCTCCGTAGATATAGAAGGCTGTTGCCCCGCCGATCCCCGCGGCTGCCAGCCAACCGCCGATGATAGGGCCCAGCACCCCGCCCAGCCGGCCCACACTGGCGCACCAGGCGACGCCGGCGGCACGGGCATTGGTGGTGAAGTAGTTGGACTGGAAACCGTAGACCAGTACCTGGGTGCCCAGGGTTCCCACCCCTGCGGTGGCGATGAAGGTGAAGAGCAGCGGCAACGGAAAACTGAACGTCATCAATCCCAGGGAAATGGTGGCGAGGGCAAACGTGGCAGCGATAACCCGCTGCGGTCCATTCCTGTCGGCCATCCGGGAAGCGACCAATCCGCCAACCACGGCACCGAGATTCAGGGCCAGCGGGAAGAACAGGGCATAGGTCCTACCGTAGCCATAGCCCTCCATGATTTTGGGCAGCCAGGTGTTGAGCCCGTAGGTCAGGAGGAGCCCGCAGAAGGACATCAGTCCCAGCAGGATGGATGCCACGGCGAACTGGGGGGAGAAGACGGCGGCGAACCCGGACTTCCGCGGAGCGGCGCCGACCTGCCGGATCACCTGCTCTTCGGCGAGCGGCACCCCGGTGCGCCAGGCAGCGGCCAGGGCTTCCTCTTCCCGGCCCCGGGCCAACAGCCACCGCGGGGATTCCGGAAGCTTCCGCCAGGCAATGGGCAGGATGATGAGGAGGGGCAGGGATCCAATGACGAAGAGGCCGCGCCAGCCGATACTGTCCAGGAACGCGATGCCCAGGAAGGACGCCAGCACGCCGCCCGCGGGGACCCCGGAGTACACGATCGCGTTGTAGAACTGGCGCCGTCCCGCGGGAGCGAACTCGGCCATCGTGGCGCCGGCGCTGGCGATGACGACGCCCAGGCCCAGTCCGGTGGCAAACCGGAGGGCACCGAAGGCGGTTACGTTCGCGGCCAGGGCGGTGGCGAACATGCCCAGGGAGAACCAGGCGATGCCGGCGAGCATCAGCCGGCGCCGGCCAAAGAAGTCACCGATGGCGCCGCATGCCAGCGACCCCAGTAGCACGCCAACGAGGGCCCAGGACCCCAGGAGTCCGGCGGTGGCCGCATCAAAATGACCGATTTGGCCCGCGTCTGCGAGCAGTCCCGGAAGGACTGTGCCGTAGACCACCAGGTCGTATCCATCAAACAGGAGGGCGGCGCAGATGACGAAAGCCACCCAGTTGGCTGTCCGGACCTCCTTGCCCGGGATTCCGGAGATCGTGGATTGGGGGTGCGGCAGCGTCATGGCACATGTCCTTTCAGGGGGCGGGTGTGGAGGCGTTGCGGTCATTTGGATGGATCCGGCGGGGCCTCGGCAACCCAGCCTGACAGGTAATGTGACGCACGGCATATGAGGGAAATACCCGGTTTCGCACCGGGGGTGCATTGTGCCGCTTCCGCGTATCAAAGGGGCTGTTTTTGCGATAGATGCAGCGGGAACAGGCCACATGCACCCGACAGCAGGTGCATCCCGGCGGCGGTGGGAGGGTAGCTCTTAGTCCATAGGCGACCGGTATGAACCAGGCGGGCCGTAACCATGGCCGGGAGCAGGGCGCCGCGGTTAGGCTGGCGGAATGATCAATCCAGCACGGCTGCACTCAGACCTGTCCCGCCTGGGCCGGGAGACGGATATGTTCCTGGCCACGGTCTCCTCCTTGTCCGATGAAGAGCTGGCTGCACCTTCGCTGTGTGAAGGGTGGACCCGCGCCCATGTCATCGCCCACGTCGCATCCAGCGGACGTGCCCTGATAGGGCTGATCGACTGGGCCACGTCCGGGGAAGAACGCCGGCTGTACGCATCCCCTGAAGCGCGCTCGGAGGCCATCGCCGCCCTTGCTGCCCTGCCGCGGGAGGAGCTCCTGGCTGAAGTGCGGGACTCAGCCGCCGCTTTCGCCGCTGAAGCCGAGCGGTTGACCGGGGAACTTGCGGCGCCGGAAGTAAGGGCAGGTGGCCGGGACCTGCCGGCCACATCCATTGTGGCGCTGAGAATTGCCGAGGTGGTGGTGCACCACCATGACCTTGAGACCGCCTGGACCATCGAGGAGGCCGACCCCGATTCGCTGTTGAACGCCATCGAGGCCGTGGTACGTGCACTGCGTGCCAAGGGAGCGCCGGGGATGAAGCTGGTGACCGAGGAACGCGACCAGTGGATTATCGGCAACGGCGCGCTGCACATCGAGTCCGACCGTGAGGGCCTGCTTCAGTGGCTGGCGCGCGGCGATGCAGCGCATATCCAGGCGGACGGCCCCGTGCCAGCACTGCCTAGCTGGTGAGCCCGCCGGCTCGAATTGCAGCGTCCCATCCTGAGCGGGTCGGACTGACTTTTCGCCGCCGGTGCGGGGATGTTTTCCAGTCCCACTTTGTCTCCAGCAGTGAGCCTAGGAAAGACAGGTGCACCAGGCCGGAATCGTCGCTCCCATAGAAATGTGCAGTGACCCTGTCAACCAGGGTGGGTGTAGCAGGTTTGGCTGGACGAAGACCCAACAGCACCCAAGCGAAGAGCGACCGCTGTCGTCAGGCGTAATTGCCGGGCCTTGCCCGAGCAGAGGGGACAACAGTCTTAGCTGTTTCCAGTGTGAACGAGGCCCTCGGGTGTCCTCCTGGAGGGCCGAGGCGTCGGCAAGGCCTTCAGGGGTGAGGTCGAGATGCTCGATGGCGGTGGAGAGGTCATCGTGAACCGGGGTGCGTTTGGTGTTCGTCATGATGCTGTTTGCCTTTGATTCAGGAACGGGTCCTCTACCCAACCCCCGGCTTCCCGAGCTACCCCGATCGAGTACCTCGGCGGCACGGCCGTGCCCTACCGCTACCTGCCCACGAGCCAAGGCTTCGCGATTGACCTTGACCAGGTGCGCGCGTCGATCACCCCTAATCCCGAGGCGATCCATCACCACGACCTGCAGAACCCCATTTCGGCCGAACCGACGGCGGAATCCCCCTAAAGGAACACGGACAGCCCTTGCATCCCTTCAAGCGGTGGTGCCAAAGCAGGCCAAAAAGGCCGGTCCCCCACCTACTTTTAAAGGCCGATAATAAAGATTCTGTAAGGCTAGATTCTGCAGGGCGGGGAGTCGGACACGAGCGCTAGCAGCCACTCCATAAGGCTGCCCCGCGACTGCCATGGGATGCTCGTCTGTCCTGACTTGGCTCACGGGTGGTGGTTTTGGGATGGTGCAGCGCTCTGACCTGCGGTGATGCTGGCAGAATCGTGCCTTTTCACGCACTAATGCGTTTTGTTCTAGTGTCTCCGTTGTGGCGTTCATCAGGAGGGTTCGGACGGCCTCGGGAGCGACGGCAGTGCAGATCGCCGAGTATGTTCGTGGCCGGCAGCAGATCGTGGAGCACGTCGGATCGGCGCATACGGAGGCCGAACTCGGCATGCTGCTCCAGCGCGCCCGTGAGCTGCTGGACAACCCTGCCCAGGGCGTCCTCGAGCTCGGTATTGAGCCCACGCCTCCGATGAAAGGCCTGATTGTGCCCGCCGAGGCGGGCCTCTTCGAGACAGCCGGCGCGGTGACGCCGGCCGGTCGCGACAGTCCGGGACGCGTGCTCGGCACGGACTCGGGGATCCTGTTCGATGCCTTGGCCAGCGTGTTCACGGCGCTGGGGTTCGATGGCCTCGGTGACGAAGTGTTCCGAGACCTTGTGATCGCCCGGGTCGTCGAACCGACATCACTGCTTGATACCGGCAGAGTGCTCCGCGATCTTGGCCAGTCCGCGGCCAGCTACTCGACGATGAAACGCACCCTGGGCCGGGCCGCTGCAGGCAAGTACCGCGACCGGATCGCGACCTGGTGCTTCCAGCATGCCAGCACCAGCGGGGACATCTCCCTCATGCTCTACGACGTCACCACGCTCTATTTCGAGGCGGAGAAGGAAGACGAACTGCGCAAGGTCGGCTACTCCAAAGAACGCCGCGTCGACCCGCAGATCGTCGTCGGTCTGCTGGTGGACCGCGGCGGGTTCCCGCTGGAGATCGGCTGCTTCGAAGGCAATAGGGCCGAGACGGCGACCATCGTCCCGATCATCAAGCAATTCCAGGCCCGGCACAACCTGGCCGATATGGTCGTCGTGGCCGACGCCGGCATGCTCTCAGCAGGCAACCTGCGTGGGCTGGATGATGCGAACCTGCGGTTCATCGTCGGCTCCCGAATGACCAAGGCTCCGGCCGATCTGGCCTCGCATTTCCGCTGGCACGGCGACGCGTTCACAGACGGGCAGCTGATCGACACCATCACACCCAGAACCGGGCATAAGAACGAGAACAACAGCGATGTGCGGGCTGAACCCGTCTGGGACCCCGCAACGAATCCCGGCTCGTGGCGGGCGGTGTGGGCCTACTCGCGGAAGAGAGCGGTCCGTGACGCCACCACCCTCACGGCCCAGGAGAACCGGGCGCGCGAGGTCATCGAGGGGCAGAAGGCGGCCCGGGTCCCGCGCTTCGTGAAGACCACCGGCGGGAAACGCAGCCTCGACGACGCCTCACTGACACGTGCCCGGCAACTGGCCGGCCTCAAGGGTTATGTCACGAATATCCCCGCGACGGTCATGGCCGCAACGGAAATCATCGGCTCCTACCACGACCTGTGGCACGTCGAGCAGTCCTTCCGGATGAGCAAGACAGACCTGCGGGCCAGGCCCATGTTCCACCGCACCCGCGACGCGATCGAGGCGCACCTGACGATCGTGTTCACCGCGCTGGCCCTCTCCCGCACGGTCCAAAACAGGACCGGACTGGCGGTCGCCAACGTCATCAAACAACTCCGGCCCCTGCGCTCAGCAACCATCGCCATCAACGGCACCACACAAAGATTCGCCCCCGACATCAACGCCGACCAGCAAGCCATCCTCGATGCACTCCACAATCCAAAACTCACGCACTAAGCAAATGAGCCAAGTCAGGACGAGCGCTAGCAGCCACTCCATAAGGCTGCCCCGCGACTGCCATGGGATGCTCGTCTGTTGGTGGTGGTCACATTCATTGATCATTGTCATTCTTTGCCTCTACAACCAGGTCATCTGGAGCGTCACGTTCGGCTCCAAATTCAGCCTTCGCTGCATCGCGTTGCATTTTCAACTGCTCTTCAGCACGGCGGTCGTTGCGTTTGGCATAGTAGTTGGCCCGAAGCCCTATGACAGTCGGGACTGCGAGGCCCAGAAGCGATTGGGCGATTGTTAGCTCCAGAGGAAGGTCCGGATTAGAGTTCGCTACTACTGATACAAAAACAACCGCAGATATAGCCATGAAGAAAGCAAATGGGGGAATGCTCTTCTGAGCCTGTCGGTAGTCCTGCTCGGTCAAACGTAAGCCAGGCCCGAGCGGCGGACGGGTAGTGGCGTACGCCCGAGTCTCGACGGCGCGCAACTGCTCATCAAGCTTGCGGCTCGATTCGGCTAACTGCTCCCTGGCGTTTCTCTCGCGCGCAAATACCTGATGCATCTCCTCTTCGAGACGGACCAATTTAGTGTGGAAGTCTACTTCCAGAGTGTTCTTCCGGGCCGCAGCTGCCTGCTCAGACTCGTTATATCTCGGCTTAAGAGATTTCTGCTCAGCGTCGTACTGCCGTACCAAGTCCTGCCGCTTCAGGCTGAGCCGCTTAAGCTCGTCTGCCGTACGCACGAGCTCTTCTCTGTATTTGATGGTCTCGTCCAAAACGTCTCCACATCATCGGCCGACGCCTAGGCCCAAATACTGCACCGAAACGGTGAAAACGGCAAGCGAAAAGTGGAAGTATTCGCCAGTGAGCAGCTACTTCCAATGCTGTTGCAAAGCACCGATAACGGATATTTCGTCAGGCCCCCGTACGAGTAGGGAAGGGGCGGAACTTAGGCTGGGCCGCAAGCTGTGCTTGCGGCCCAGCCTAAACGTGATCAGGAGGGCGACATCCCTGCCTTGTTGGGGAAGATGGTGGAGTCAGTCGAGGTCGAGGAGTCTGTCGGGGTTCGTCTTGGTTAGGGTGTGGATTTCTTCTGACGTGAATTCCAGGTCAAGGAGTGTGCTGATGAGGGTGCGCATTCCTTCGACGGGGGTGGGGCCGGAGCGGATTCCGTAGTCAGTGCCGAGGATGAAGTGTTTGATGCCGATCTCCCTGATCTGTTTGGCCCAGGGCACAACGCCGGCGCTGAGTTGCGGGGTGCTGGCAATGCCGGCGATTTCGTCGGCCAGTTCACGCTCGACGTAGTAGTTGGTCCGGCGTAGTCCTCGGTGGAACATCCAGTCGGATACAGCGCCTTCGAGCAGGACGCCTTTTTGGGCGAGTTCTTTCTGTTGGTCGGTGGTCATTCGTGCTCGGCAGGGGTGGGCTACGACGATTTTCTTGATGCCGAAGGTGATGGCGAGATCTGCGAGGCGGATTGCTTCGTCGACGGAGAGGTGGCCCGTGTTGAGGTGGACATCGGGGCGCTCTGCGATGAGGGTGAGGATTTCTTCGAGTTCTTCGGGAATGGGGTCGTCGAGGGGGATGCGGATTGAGCGTGGCAATTCGTCCTTCGCGAACTTGGGATAATGATCCACGAACCGGACGGGCTTGCCGTCAACATAGCTTCCCTCGTGGGTGACCATGTAGTGCGTGCAGTGCGCGCCGAAGTGGACGAATTTCGCCCCGGATCCGTAGTGCAGTGCGGTTTTCACGGCTCGGGGGTTTAGGCCGCCCAGGACGCTGGTGAGGATGATGCCTCCGAAGATTTTGATTCCTGGAACCTGTCGGCTCGTCAGCTGGGCGGTGCCGCTGCTGATACCGAGGGTGTGATCGTAGAAGACCAGTGATTTCATTCCCGCGGCTTTGGCTTGTTCGGCGATTTGGAAGGGGTCGAGCCGGCCGGGGCAGGACTGGAGCCATGGGCCGCTGTGCACGTGAACGTCGCTGGTCCCTCGGATCAGTTCGTCGGGCAATTCCATTGACCTGTTGTCAAAGGTTTCGTGCGGAAGCCGGGCCTGTTCGGCAGGGTCGGGGCTGCCTGTAGTTGGTTCGGTCATGCTCGAGACTAGTTCGCTGGTGATGGTCACGCTAGGTTCTCCTTTTGTTGGTGAAGAGTGTGCGTCAGGGGTGGATGCCATTTGGCCGCTTCGGGTCGTTCACCAAACCGATCTGAAGAGCTGGTGCTGGGTTGCTCTTGCCAAGGCGAGGTGTACCGCGGCTGGGACGGGTTCGATGATTGGGACGGAGAATTTTTGGCGCAGGGCGACTGCGCTCATCGCGAGTGGTCCTCCGCCGATGACGATGGCTTCGGCTGAATCCTCTGATATGGCCGTCTGACAAGCCTGTATGAGGCTGGCTTGGAGCAGGGCAGGGTTCCTCATTACGTCGGCGGGGTCTCCCGGTGTCAGGCGAAGGCCTGCGTAGAGATCCGTGAAGCCGTATTCGGCCACTTTCCGGTTGATGGTGGCGGCCAGTTTCGGAGTGGTTGTCACTATGGAGAATCGGCGGCCGTTCTGTGCGGCTTCGAGTATTCCTGCCTCTGCGATCCCTGTCACCGGGACGGGGGAGTGGCGTCGGAGCTCCTCCAGTCCGGGGTCGCCGAACGCCGACACGATGATGCCCGAATATCGTTCCAGTTCCGTGCTTTGGGCGTACTCGAGGACGGCCTGTGCGCTGGTTGCGAGTTTGGCGGCGTCGTCTATGAGCGCAGAGCCCCGATGTGCTGTTGCCCCCACTATGGTCTGGCATGTTGGGCTGCATGCGCGGGCGACGTTCACCATTTCCGCTGTTGTTGACTCGCTGGTGTTTGGGTTGATTAGAAGGATCGTTCCCACGGTTGGGTCTACCTCCTTCCCTGGATAGGGGTGCCGGACCTCGGGCGGGAATCCGGGATTGGTTGCGGCGCGCTCCGGCAACAGACGGAGAGACGGGCTTCGGTCACGCGCTGGTTGGGGCTGGTCGGAGTTCACGAGTGAATTTCTGAGGTGGCCGTGGTGGGAACTTCAGCCGGGGTGTTGGGTGTTTCCTTGCGGATAAAGAGCAGGACGAGGGCAACGGCGATGAACTCGACGGCGGCGATAATGAACAGGCCGGTTGAATAGGCCCCGGTGGCGGTCTTGATGACGCCGAGAAACTGGGGTGCGAAGTAGCCTGCCAGATTTGCGATGGAGTTGATCAGAGCCAGGCCCGCGGCAAGGGCCGTGCCGGACATGAAGCGAGGGGGCAGGCTCCAGAAGACCGGGATTGACCCCATTGTGCCTGCTGCTGAGAGCGCGAGGGCGAGGATCACTCCTACCGGGCTGCCGGCTTGTTGGGCGAGGGCGGCAAGGATCAAGCCGACGGCGCCCAGGCCGGCTGCGCAGGCAGTGTGCCAACGTGATTCCCGGCGCCTGTCGGACAGCCAGCCATTGACCATCATGCCCATCCAGCCGAACAGGAAGATGCCGGACATAATCCACCCCACTGAGGTGATGTCGGTGAAGCCAGCTGCTGTGATCAGGCTCGGCCCGTAGAAGGAAAGCGTGGCGTTTCCGGTGATGATGCAGAACAAGGTCAGGATGAGGACCCAAACGGACCTGTTGCGAAGGGCGGCGCTGAATTTTTGCTCGCGGTGGCCCTGTTCGGCCGTTTCCTTGTCCAGTTCGTAGCTGACATGGGCGCGTTCCTCCGGGCTGAGCCATTTGGCATCTTTTGGCTTGGCAGTCATCACAAAGACGGCCAGGACGCCAAGGACGATCGATGGGAAGCCTTCAATCATGAACAGCCATTGCCAGTCTGCTGCCCCGAGGAGCCCGTCGGTGGTCCTCATGATGTAGGCGGCGAATGGGCTGCCTATCGTCAGTGCGATGGGCGAGGCGGACATGAAAATAGCGATGGCCCTGGACCGGCGATGCGCGGGAAGCCAGAAGGTCAGGTACAGGATCAGGCCCGGATGGAGTCCGGCTTCGAAGGCGCCTTGGAGGAACCGCAAGAGGTAAAAGTGCCAGGCTTCGGTGCAGAACGCCATGAGCACGGACACCACGCCCCACCCGATGGCGATCCGCATGATCGTTTTGGGTGCACCAATTTTTTGCAGGAGCAGGTTGCTGGGTACCTCGAACAGGAAGTAGCCGAGGAAGAAGATTCCCGCACCGGCCCCGTAGATGGCGTCGCTCCAGCCGAGGTCATCGAGCATGGTGAGTTTGGCGAAACCGACATTGACGCGGTCGAGCCAGGCGAGGATGTACACGGCGGTCGCGAAGGGAAGAATCCGCAGGGCGATTCGTTTGAACGTCCGGTTCCGCTCCTCAAGTGTTGAACTCTCGGGTGTCGGCGAAGAGTTAGGTTGGGGCATCTTTGCTCCTAGATTTCCAAGAAATAGCAGGTAATGGGGCGGGCAGGCGTGAGGGTGGGCGAGCCGCAAGGCCATAGCCGGTAGGCATCGGAGCCTAGGCGGAGAATGAATGGCTTCATTCATTTATGAGCGCTATGATTGGTTTGTTTCATCAGTGTGGCAGGATGAAAGAAATCGCGCAACCCCTTCGTTCTGTCGAAGGCAGAAACCGCTGAGGGGTCCGGACTTTGAGCTATCGTTGTTCGGCATACGGGCAGGGAGAGGAATCAGGCGATGCAAGACGCAACGGCCCACGAGGATGAGGGCTCCATCTACGCCAGGATCGATTCCGTATACGCAACGCTTTCCCCCCGCGCGCAGCGGGTCGCCGATATCGTGCTGGACAACATCGGAGACATCGGAACGTACAGCGTTGCAGAACTCGCCCAAATGAGCGGGACTTCGCCAGCAACAGTCAGCAGACTCTTCGCTGGGTTGGGCTTTCAAGACTTCGCGGAGGTCAAAAACCACGTCCGTACGCTGCGAGGCAGAGGCATACCTCTGGGATTCACACCCTCGCCCGTGGACGGCAGTGAGAGATTCAAAATGGAGCTCGAGAACATTCGGCGCGTCAGCGAGCAACTCGAGGGCGGCCGGCTCGCGGAGTTGAGCGAGGCCATAGCCAAGGCGGGGAATGTCCTCATCGTTGGGTTCCGAACGGGCTATCCGGTTGCCATGCGGTTACGTGAGTCCCTCGCCCAAGTGCGCCCCCGGGTGCTCCTCGCGCCCCAGCCGGGTCAGTCTCTGGGTGAAGAACTCGTCCACGTCGGCACAGGCGACGTCGTTATCGTTATCGGGTTCCGCCGCCGCGTCTCAGGATTCGGCGACATCATGCGATTCCTGCCCCGCACCGGCGCCAAGACCGTGCTCATCGCTGACTCAACCGCGCGCAGGTACGCGCAGTTCGCGGACATCTGGGTCGATTGCCCCATCGACAGCGTGGGTGCATTCGACAGCTACGCAGCCGCGATGAGCGCTGCAACGCAGATCACCGACGCCGTCTTGGAGCATCTGCATTCCCAAGGTGAACGCAGCGTCATGAGGGTGGCCGAAGCGTACGAACAGTTACGCGAGATCGACAACGGTGACTTAAGCCGTTGACTCCAACGGCAGCGTGTCGGTGGTCTGCCGATGATCGGGCTGGTTGACCTTTCGTCAAGCCAGTGAAAAAGGCGTGGAGGGGACACCATTATCCGGCAACGGAAGCGAGCCCGAGAATAGCTGCATGAACAAACCCAAACCCCAGCAGCAATAAGAAACGTCCAGGGAAATCCTCCCACCTGCTGGGCTCAAGGTTTGCTCAAGAATTATCAAAATCGGATATGACCGCGGCTTCGCTGCCGTGGCTCCGGATAGGTTATCTGCAGGGCACCCCAGCTTTCCCCAAGAGCTGGAGCGGTCTAGGAGCCCCTGCGTCACGCCCTGTACGGCGCAGGGGCCCCGTTCAACCGCAGTAACTCACCTACACGGGCGGTCACGTCGTCCGACGGCTCACGATGTGCGACCCGTTGTTTGACCGCCGATAATCGAGATTCTGTAAGGCTGGGGAGTGGGTGACCTTTAGAGTGTGTTGTCAGAAACCGGTGCTTGGGGTATCAACCACCGGGGTCGGCCCAGTTCGCCGGCCAACACTATGAAAAATCGTCGGACACGCCCACGTGGCAACCCGTATAGAACCGTCCGTTCGCACGGGTTTTGGTGCGCTTGGTAATCTCAGGAGATATGAACAGGCCTCAGCCGGCCGCCGAAGCGCCGACGCAAAAATCTTGACACGGTCCAGTATGGTCAATGATCAGGAAGCTGAGCTCCTCCCAGCGCAGGATTTGAATCGCAGTAATCGAGGACCGAAGTTGCAGGCTGATCTATGGTGCTGAATTTGCTTCGCAATGGTCGCCTGCACCCTTGACTTGCAAGTGACACGGAAGTTGCGGGAATATCGGTCACAGCCCAACAAAGACCTCTGTTTGCCGCAGGCTCGTTTCTTTGTGGACGCGGGTAAAACACTGCTGGTGATCTGCTTGCCCAATTAATTTGGAGCGACTGCTAACGTGGGAAGTAGATACAGATGTTCGCTGTTGCGCGTAACCGAAGACCTTGACGCGACCCGCCATCATGATTCTTGTGGGCACTCTGAAAGCTAGGCACAGACCGCGTCATCGCGGCCGCTGAATTAGTAACGGGACACCGGCATACTGCCTGAACAACCATTGAACCTCTGCAACCGCAGGGGTTCTTCTCTTTTAAGTACCGAAAGGAGCCAGCCTCTTCACCCGCCCCAAGTCAGCCTCAAATAGTCATCCCTCGAAGGACCGTCTCCTGGACGGTCCTTTTTCTTTTGCACTTTTCCATCATTCCGGGCGTCGCAGACGCCTTCAGACACAGGAGGTAACCATGAAGTCACACCCATATGCATTCTTCATCAAGTGGACCGCGGCGACTTACATAGAGGAGCGTCGGCCGGGCGCCGGGCAGTCTCAGGCGGTACTCACTTGGCTGAGGGCTTATGGCATTACAGCCGCAAGGGTCGAGGCTTTCCTTCGGCTTAGCCGTGAGGACTCCGCCACGATGCCCAATGCGTTGGTTATGGACATTCTGGAGCTCGGCAACTCAAAGGTGCGCCAAACGCTGAAGGACGAATATCTTCTCGACGCGCTGCTTCACACGTGGGGTGCCCTGGCTGACGTCTACGGCAGGGCAGCTACCCCGGCCGGCCGAGAAGTGGCCAGACTACAGCTGCTGGTGGAAGCCGGCCACGCGCTAATCATGGCACAAGGCATGGGATACCCCGGAACAGAGACATTGCTCAGGAGGTATTGGCGGGAGACTGAGCTGCTAGACCTTTCCCGGATCCACAAAGGCACACCGGGTTTCAAAGATGTCGGCAGGGACCTTGAGTACATCAAGCGTCACAGAAAGGAGCTTCCGAAGAGGCCGGTGCCTGTGCAGGCCCTGCAGCAACAGCAAACCATAAAGCCAACTTCAGCGCAGGGGAAGATCCCGAACCCTTCGGCCAGCCAGCGCCCTGGCACCTTCACGTCCGTTCAGGACGAGGATCGGCTCCCTGACCTGCCGACGAGCCGTCGGCATTGGCGTAACCCCTCTGAAAACCTGAACGATGGATTGTTCGGAAACCGGCGCGACCATTGGGACAACACGTTGCCATAAACGGTAAGAGCATGTGACTCCAACACCCGTCGGTCACTTTGCGCCGGGAGAGACTGACAGATTGAGGACCGGACAGCTACGCAAGACCCACAAGTCTCGCCACAGCTGGCCAACAGGACCTTCACGGGCTGGTGAAGCGGCCCCTTTCCGGGCCTCTCACCGGCCATTTTGAAACGCCGATAACGGATATTCCGCCATCTAGCGCCCTTCCAGCTACGGCGTCCGATGCCCGCGGTTAATCGGCCGGCATCGGTCCACTGTGCCCCAGTGGCCCTTTCCTTGAAGGTGCCACAGCCTGTGGCACATTTGCCGGTCGGCAGGTTCTGTCAACCCGTGAGGTCGGCGGGGGTACCCCTGGATACGCCAAAATCCAACCGCGAGACACGCTAGTATGAGATGTATCACATTGTTCTAACCGTCAGAACTAAGTGGACTACAGTCGAATCACGACGAGTCGAAAGCGGCCGTTGTCCATGAAGGCCCCGAGCGGGGCCTTTGTGTTTTAAGCTCAGGGCCATCGTCGGCAGTGGCGCCAAGCCCCGTCAAGCGTGCCGTATAGCTGGCGAGCCAGCTTCCTCGCTCTAGCATTCGTAGTTGGGGGAGCCTCTAAATGACGCCGCACAATGTATGCAACGAGATCAGCCGCTTGCAACCCAAGCGTGTGCTTAGAATCCAAGAATTCGATGGGCTGCTCAATCCGCCGCAAAGTGCTCTGTCGCCAGCCAAACGTTCCGGAGTCATGGAATTCGTTGATCTTTTTCTGAAGCTGGTTGTGCTTGGTGATGTAATCGGCTACAACGCGAATGTGCTCCTGGTTGCCTAGTGCGTACCTATCCAAAGCCTCAAGCAGATAGGTGAGAGCGACCAGACGCGGATCATACGGCTTGGAATACCGCCTGTTGAGAAGATCCACATCGATGGCCACGTACATGAAATGGGCGCCGCTGTCTTTTATAGCTTCCAGGGCTGACTTGTAAACCCATTTCGCGGTTTCGACATCGCCCTTGATCAACGACCAATCGGCCTTGCCCGACATGAGTTCGTTCCCATGGAACTCGGCCAGCACCGAAATGTTCAGATCGTCTGCGATCTTCACCTTAAGTCGAGTGAGTTCCAACTCAAGTTTTTTTAGTGATGGAGCATCTACTATCACCGCCGCAATGTAGTAGGCCTGCTCTGTGTAAGACTCATCTAGGAAAGCTGTTAGCACCTTCTGATTAGACAGCACCAAAGTCGTGTTCCCGACCCACGGCGGCGTGTCGGGGCACCACTGGCTGAGGTCGGAAACGACGTTACCGACGCCGATAAGGGACCTTTCGTCAACCTAAGCCTGCCTACCTTGTTCTGCTGAGGGATCGGACCGGCCCAGCTCCACCAGAAGGTGTGGTCCCTGATCACTTAGGGTTAGCCGCGGTTCCGTCGATCCTTGGGGAATCACTAGTGACGGCTAGGCTAGCCCGCGGGGCGATTCACGGCCTCAGAAAGAGAGTGCCCAATGGCTGCAGCTATCACGGATATACCTAAACTGACGCTTGAAATCTCATGCACAGGCTTCCCGCATACGATGCACGAACCCCCTCGAGACGAAATCGTCTCGAGCATCACAAACTTTTTGGCCACCAATGGGGTTTCCGCCGGACCAGGCATTGCTCCTGGAATAGGAGCGGCCGCAGGAGGACCAGAAGTTGTCAAAGCGGCGGCAGGTCTATCCATATCGATGGCTAAAATGCTTGCAAAAATGCAAGCGGAAAGGGCCCGCAGGCGCGTACGGCACCATCTTCCCAAACTCACTGTCCGGCTCGAAAGCTCGATCGACGTGAGCAGAAGCGGGTGGAAGCTCCCGACAGCTATTCCCGCGGCGGACATCGTGGCTTTGCTCGCCGAAGTGTCGGTGATGCTCCGAGATGATTATCCACTCGTTGAGTTCGACTACTTCATAGGCGGCGTAGTTGGTGCCGGCTCCTGGGCGAACGTTTTCGTGCCCGATGACCGGCTCACATACTCGGTACTCCACAGGCTCATTAAGAAACTCGATGCCGAATCAAGGGGCCAGTGGTTCCGGATCTCCGTTCGCAGGGCTTGGTGGTTTCCGTGGGGTTGGATCACTTCGAACAAACAACCGTTGGACCATGGTCAATGGGACTGCCGTGACCCGCGAGCCGAGCCGTCCGCCGGATGACACCCAGCGGCATCATGACGAACTTCGCAAGACAGAGTTTTTCATGGGCAGGACTTCTTGCAGCTACTTCTACTCCCACGCTTTTAACGCCCGATAATGGAGATTCCGTCAAGCTACGGCTGGGGTTCGTAGCCTATTAGCCAGTGGAGGCCGTGCCGGTCTTTAACCTGGCCGCCGCTGGCTCCCCATGGTTTAGGGGCATGCCAGTCCACACCTCGCCCAAGAGCATGAAGCAGCTGCACCTCGGGCCACCAGCTACCGGGGTCGGCTCGGGATCCACGCCAGCAGCGTGCCTGACCGGTCCCGGCCCGACCTTCTCGTCATGGCCGTGAAAGGTGGCCCCCTGATTACAGGTGCCCTCCTTGGTCATCTTGATTTGGTGGCCATCCACCATTCGGACGGCTGCGGGGACGCCTGCTCCGAATGGGATGTATTCAGGAACTACCACTGGCAGGTCGCCAACCCCGTCCCCTTGCCGGAACCGATCCCCTGAAGAGGCAGTTGCGGCTGTGGGTACCGCCGGTTCTTCTTTCTGAGCGCTGGGAAACCAGGCATACACCGCCTCTTGAATATGGCCGGGCGTCCGATTTTAGAGCCCGGCCTTGGTGACACCGTATTCAGCCTCGGCCGCGGTGAATCCCTCGAACACCAACTGGTCGACCAAGCCCTGGTGCGAGAACGACGACGTATCCAGATAGCTCTTCGCCTTCTTCGCGGCCTGCTCCTTCCAGTTGACTTTGAGGTGATCGACCGCCCACGTCGCATCCTTAGTTGGATACTTCTCGAACTCCAGTTGCTTGATCAGGCCGGGGCGGGAGAACGCCGACACCGACAGGTAGCTCTCAGCCTTGCCCAGGGCGTTCTTCTGCCCCGCGGTCATGGCGGGGGCGGCGGGAGCCTTCGGGGCGGCGGGAGCCTTCGACGCGGCCTTGGCTGTTTCCCCTGACTGCGGGCCGGCCGACGGTTCCTCCGTGCCACCGCCTGAGCACGCGGACAGGACCAGTGCGGCCGATGCGCCGAGGATGAGTGGCCATTGCTTTGCATTCAATGTCTTGTTCATTTTTCCTCTCCTTTCCCGCCAAACGCTTTGAAGCGATGAAACAATTTTAGGAGGAATGGCCCTTTTTGTATCGGAAAATGTGGAATGGCGAAGAGGATAGATTCTGGCTGTTTGGGGACCTATAGCTTTGGCGCCGATCGCTGCACATCGGATGACCGCAGCGAAATTCTCTTGCGGCGTCGCGCACTTTGACCCGGGGAAACACCGGGATCGACCATGGAACGGGAGTTCCCGAAGCTACTTCTACTCCCGTTGTTTGAACGCCTGTGTTCGTCAACCTTGGGGGGAGTAGTCCGACGAGTCATTCTCCACCTCCGGGCGAGGCTGAGTACGGGAGCCCCGGCTAGTCTTCCTTCACTTCTTCCAGAACCGCACGCGCGGCTGCCGCGTCGTGAAGGTCAGGCAGGTACTTTTCCTGTTCTTCGATCTTGCGACGGTAGAAGTCATGGGCGGCCTGTTTCGTGATCCCCAATGCTTCGCCGATCTGGGCCCACATGGCGCCACCCTCACGCGCGGATTTGATGACGTACCAGCGCCTGGCCGTGAGCAGCTCGACGGCCTTCGCGTTCGCGCGTAGCGCCTCAAGCGCTGCGACTTCCCTTACCCCCGCAAGGAACTGTGCTGCGGCCTCCCGCGCCTGGTCGCTGCCGGTGGCAGACACTTCGCGCCAGGTCTCGCCGCTGTTGAAGTCTTCCCACACCTTGAGCAACTCGTGGACATCACCGCTGCTCAGTGCTTGCTCCACCGACGCCGCATCACCATCCATGAAGTCAAGCTAGCTTGACGTCACCAAAGGGTCAAGAGAAGCGCCAATACCCGCCCGTAAGGGGTTAGCGGTAGTTCCATCGCCCGACGGGCTGCCCGCCACTGATTGAGTTGACGATCAAGACACCCGTCTCGCACAGGCGGGCGCATCGGCCGTCGCAGCGCTCATACGACAGTGGCGGCGCCGGCTGGCCCGTTCAGAACGAACCTACGAGCAGGCGTGTTGGTCAGTGCAGGATGCTCCGTGAGAGCCTCGATGGTCGCCGACACTCACGGAGGCTCGGACACGCCGGCAATTTCCGGTGCATAACGCTGACGCAATTCTTCACAGGTCCCTGATCCAGTACGGGACAGGCGGTGGACATGCTGTGCATGGCGGTCCCGCGGGGTGTGTCCGGCTCCCCAAAAGTGTCAGCGCCCCGCGACTACGATGGTCACCCAATTCGAAGGAGCAGGTGGTCTCAGGTGAATGAAAAAGGCAGCGGCAAAGCGACACGGGTCCAGATCGCAGGGCTGTGGATAGCGGCATGCAGCCTCGCCCTCGCCCTGCTCCGCACCGTATTCGACGTGCTCGAAGTGATGGGACGCTAAGCCGGGGGTCATGGCATCCCTTGACGCTTCCGTCCGTGCCGTTGCCGCGCGGTCGACCCGGGCCCTCCCTGATCTCCAGACTTCGAGGTGAAAGCAGGTGAAACTGGTGAAAGAGGTGAAACTCGCGGGCCCGGTCGCAAACCGCGTCCGGAACAACGGGCCCCTACCTGGTCGAGCCGGCTGGATAAACGGGGGAACCACGGGAGTCAGCCTAGACCGAGGCCATGCCCTTGCGCTCCTCCTACCTTTCCTCGGCCAAAATATAAGCGCCGATAATGGACCTTTCGACGACCTGCGCAACGATCGAAGACTTCCGCTGTTTGGTGCTTAGGCTTTGGGCATGAGGGTTTCAAAAACCGATGCTATCGCTGGACTGCCGGCCGAGCTGGCTCGTGCGATTGTGCGTAAGTTCAGAGGCCGGGAGATGGTCGCAGAAGCCGTCGCAGACCTGCTCGAAGACGCCGGATATGAACTGGATGCGGTCTTTGCGGGGCTGGAAGCTGCCGGATATATGGAGAGGGTCCGCGTCGATGACGACGGAGACGTCTGGTGGGACACGACCATTCAAGGAAATGCCCTGGCGATGGCCAGCTTCGGAAAACCGATCAGCAGAAGGACTGCAGACCGGCTCGTTTCCGAGTTGCTGGAACGGGCACAGGCCTACAACGCGGACCCGGGCAAGCCCATGTTCATCGATACGCTCAGGGTCTTCGGGAGCTACCTCAGCCCGGAAATAGATCCAATAGGTGATGTCGACATCGAGCTTACATACGGCAGAAGGATCACGGGCCAACAGGCTCTGTCGGCCTACACGAGAGCCAGCGGGCGATCATTCGGGACATATGTTGACCAGATGACATGGCCGTCAACAGAGCTCTTCCTGCACCTGAAGAAGCGGTCAGCCTTCATTAGCATCACGCTTGAGGACATCACCAGGATCACCGACAGATTCGAAACTATCTACAGCATCGACGAAGATCCGCAGGCAGCCCCGCCGCCGTCTGACAGGTCGCTCATCGGGAGGTAAGGAAAAGGCCCTTTTGGGCCTCTCCCCCGGGCATTTTGGAACGCCGATAACCGACGTTTCGTCAACCTGCGGGAGTGGTCCGAGAAGTCCCCGCAATTAACGCCTGCGCATAGGGGCCCCGCGCCAGAACGGATACGCGAGACTACATCGCACTTGACTCTCCGCTTGAGCCCGACGGGGTGTACCACTCCCACACACCGTCCTCAGTGATGCTTCCTCTCATCGCACCGAACATCCAAGGAGTAATTCCCGTAGGATCACCGCCAGCCCTCACAAACTCGGCCCGCTTCTTACGGGCGACTTTGAAGTGCTCGGGGAGACAGAGACCCAGCCCGAGTCCGCATCCGAGCACGAAGAACAGGACCGACAGGATGCCAATGGGTCGCCCGATGATCACGTTGCTCAGGAAAACGTATCCAACCGCGGACCCCACCCCAAGTAAGAGAGTCCAAAACACGGCCCAGTATCCAGACCAGAAGCGGAGGCTTCTGTTACTGGGGCGCTGGTTGGGATCGTTGTTGGGCTGCACGCTGTTGGGGTGCACGCCAGGAGGCTTTCTCATGGAACCCGAGTGATAAGTCCGCTTCACAGGAGCATTCTAAGCGGGCGTGCACAGCTCATCGGCCACGGTGACGGGCCGGTCACAGCAGCCACCGCCTGTGACCGGCACGGTCACCCGGTCGCTCGTTACTGCAGAGCGACGGGGAGCCTAGAAAGTGTTGGTGCATGCCCGAACGCAGATACCATTCTGGTTATTGGTGTCAGACGTTCACTCAGCGTTTTAGCCCCTTTGGAGTACGCCCACGGTCAGCAGTGCGTTCGCGAAGCGCCGTGAGTCGCCCGTCACGATGCACAAGGCAAGATTCTGTGATCGGGCGAGACTATAGAATTCGAACCGGTCAACGAACTCTGTTTCGGTGCCTTCGGGCGTTAGGTCATCGATTTGTGCATGAACGAGGCATGGAGTTGCGTCTTCGGAGGGCGTGATCCGCGTTAGTTTTTCGATTCGGACGGTGCCCAGGACGACGGCCAGGACCTGGGGCACTGTTGGAAAGTCTGCCTGCAGGTTCAGGTAGACGGTTTGTGCGTTTGGTCCGACTGCCGTGGCTGCTGAATAGTGTCCGTCGGTGATGAGGACTGTGGCACCGTGGCCAGCTGCTGCCAGCGCTGAGATGATGCGTGGATGCGTCAGTTGGCCGGTGATCATGCGAAGTACTGTCCGCCGTTGATGTCGACAACTGTGCCTGTGACGAAGCGCGCGTGCTCGGAGGCAAGCCACAACGCTGCCCCGGCTACGTCTTCGGGAACTCCGGCCCTTCCGAGCGGGATCGTCTCGATCGTGGCGGCTTTGGACTCGGAAGTGGTGAAGGTGTCGTGGAAGGGTGTCGCTTCGATGAAGCCAGGGGCCAAGGCATTGACGGTGATACCGGATGATGCCAACTCTTTTGAAAGCCCACGGGTGAAGCCAAAGATGCCGGCTTTGGATGTGGCGTAGGCTGTCGCCCCGGCGTGTCCGCCATTACGGCCTGCCAGCGAGGCGACATTGATGATGCGGCCGCCGCCGTTGATCAGTGGCAGGGCGAAGTGGGTCATGAGGAAGGTGCTGTCCAGGTTGACGGCCAGGACCTGCTTCCAGAGTTTGAAATCCATATCGCCGATGGCAGAGCGCTGAATGAGCCCGCCGACATTGTTGACAAGAATGTCCAGCCGGCCAAAGTCGCGGCCGAGGGCCTCGACTGTCCTCTGGACTTCCGTTTCGATGGTCGCGTCCAGCTGCAGGGAGGTAAGGGGGTGTCCCGTGTGGCGTTCCACTTCATCGGCGAAATCCTGGTCGGGTTTGTGGTTGTTGTAGGTGATGGCGATTCTGGCTCCGGTCTTGGCGAGGGCGAGGGCGATGCCTTGGCCGATGCCGGTGCCTCCGCCTGTAATCAGAGCGGTCTTTCCGCGCAGTGACTGTTCAAACACGATGATTTGTTCCTTTCATGCCAGCCGGTTCTCCGGCTGCGACTAATTGGTCTTGGCTAGTTCGGCTGCTGCGACGGCGCTGGGAGCGGCTGTGCCTTCGGGCCGGTTCCGTGCGTAGAGGAACGTGGCGATGGCCGTAATCACCAGGCAGGCGGCCAGGAAGAGCAAGCCGGCAAGGTTGCTATGCGTGGCGTCGTTGAGCAGCCCGACCGCGTAGGGGGCTACGAATCCTCCGACGTTTCCGATGGAGTTGACCAGCGCCAGGCCCGCAGCCGCGGCCGCGCCGCCCAAGGCGGCCGATGGCATGGAAAGGAGGGGCGCTGTCGCGGAGAACACGCCCATGGCGGCAATCGTGAGGAATACCAGTGCTGCGACAGGGTTGACCGGGAGGAGGAACGCGGCTCCCGTCAGCCCGAATGCTGCGATGAGCATGCTGATGCTGGCGTGTACTGCGCGTTTGCCGGTCCGGTCGGACCGGCGGCTCCAGTAGAAGACGAAGAACGCTGCTGCCGCATACGGGATGACGACGATGAAGCCAACCTGGGCGGGATCGAGCTTGCCCAGTCCGGCGACCACGGTGGGCAGCCACAATCCAAAGCCGTAGATACCGCAGACCATGCCAAAGTTCAAGAACGCGTACACGAGGGCGCGCCGGTCTTTGAGCCCGTCCAGGAAGCTGTGTGAACCGCTGCGCTGCTTCTCCGCCAGCTCGTTCGCCATGGTCGTGCTCAACCAGCTGCGTTCGTCCGGACGGAGCCAGTGGGCCTCCTCGGGGCGGTCGGTCAACAAGCGAGGGGCCAGGAACCCCAGGATGACGGCGGGGATGCCTTCAATGATGTACAGCCACTGCCATCCATGGAGGCCCAGCAGCCCGTCCAGGTTCAGCAGAAGACCGGAGAGGGGTGCGCCGATGGCGTTGGAGATCGGCTGGGCCAGGATGAACAGCCCGAGGACGGTGACCCGCTGTGCGGCGGGGAACCACAGGGTGAGGTAGAAGACAACGGCGGGAAAGAAGCCGGCTTCGGCGGCTCCGAGCAGGAAACGGATCACGTAGAACGTCGTCTCACCGCTGACCAGCGCCATGGCGGTGGCACAGATGCCCCAGCTGACCAGGATCCGGGCGATCCACTTCCTCGCCCCGAACCTGTACATGCCTCCATTGCTCGGGACTTCGAACAGGGCATACCCAATAAAGAAAATACCGGCACCAAGACCATACGCCGAGGCAGTCAGGCCGATGTCTTGGCTCATGGTCAGCTTGGCAAAACCGACGTTGTTCCGGTCCAAAAACGCGACGAAATATAGAAGGCAGATCACGGGGATGATCCGGCGCCGTACCTTTGCCAGGGTCCGGTCCCCAAGCTCCCCGAAGGTGAGCTGGGCCGAGCGCTGCCTGGCGGAAATCAATGTCTTCATCAAGACTCCTTTGGCTTAATTCAAAGCCGCAAACGGATCATCTGGCGATCCAAACGACTGGCGTACTCGAGAAACAGTGTGCACCATATGCACACGTAGTGCAATAGATGCACAGATGCGGCCGTTTATTCTGGCTAAACCGGGACAATTCACCTTGACTGCCGCCCGGACGGAGTCGTAGATTTGTACACCCCATGTGCGCATGATGCACCTAGCTTGTGGGGGAGATCTTGTAGGGAGATAGGGCCCGATTCTTTGGGGCACAAACCTGTCATCGTCCTCTGCGCCGGGGGCACGCCGGGCGAAAAGGGGCAGACCGGGCTGGCGGCACGGTTCAGGCGTTGGCCCGCTGTCTAAACTGGGAAGCCTGATCAGCTGATGAGCCGTAAACCCGACCGACCACCAAAACACAGGATCGAGCAGAAACCATGTCGCAGACGGTAGCCCGGGCAATCCAAATTCTGGAGTATTGCAGTGAACACCCGCGGACGCTGAAAGACATTGCCGCAGACCTGGGGGTTCACAGGACAACGGCATCCAGGATCCTGCAGACCATGATCGAAGCGGGGTTTGTGCGGACTGACGAGCGCGGCTATTTCGGCGTCGGGTTCAGACTCGCCGGCCTGGCACAGTCAGCCTTGGAACAGTTCGATCTCAGGTCAGTCGTTCACCCCCACATCGTCCGGCTCAGTGAACACCTTGGCCACACCGTTCAGTTCGCCGTGCCGGAAGCCAGCCGCATTGTCTATGTCGATAAAGTCGAACCCGAACAATCCATCAGCCTGAACACAAGAATCGGCGGATTCGTAGTCATCCACACAGCCGGGGTCAGTAAGGCCATTCTCGCGTTCATTGATGGTGCCCGTCGTGAGTCCATCCTGGATAACGCCACCTTTGAACAACGGACGCCCAACTCCATCACTTCCAGATCCGAATTTGTGAAGCGTCTTGAAACGGTACGCGCTCGAGGATGGGCTGAGGACGACGGCGAGTTCGACATCGTCTCGAACTGCATAGCGGCACCCGTATGGGATCACGCAGATCGTGTAGCCGGCGCCATATCAATTACAACGTTCCGGGAGAAGACCGGCCTGGAAGAGCTCCGCCGCAGCGTTCCTGACCTTCTGGCGACAACCATGTCCATTTCGCTCGAGCTCGGCTGGAAGCCTAAAGGCGAGACCGCACCCTCATGGGCAAAGGCAACCGGATGACCGAGCAGCATCCACCGTCGACGGACAGACTCCGCATCATCACCATGGGAGTCTCCGGGAGCGGCAAAAGCCTGATCGGCCACACCCTCGCGGAAATGCTCGATGCACACTTCCTGGACGGCGATGACCTTCACCCGACATCTAACATCGAAAAAATGGCAAAGGGCCAAGCCCTCACCGACGCAGACCGCGGCCCATGGCTCCGGAAAGTCGGACTGCGATTGGCCTCTGCGGAAGGACCGATCGTCATCGCCTGCAGCGCGCTAAAACGCTCGTACCGCGACCTCATCCGGCAAGCAGCACCAGAGACTGTTTTCATACATCTAACGGGAAGCGCCGCCCTGCTACACGCCAGAATGTCCCGCAGGGAGGAACACTTCATGCCGGTCACACTGCTTCAGTCCCAGCTCGAGGCAATCGAACAGCTCGACGCTGATGAAAAAGGCGCAGTCTTTGACATCTCAGACACACCGCCCACCATCGCCGCGGCCGTGGCTCACTGGCTGACGGAAACAATAGGTTCTTCGCCATTCGAGATGCTTAAACGGCAACCCTGAGCATCGCGTCAGGTCACAATGGATGCTGACCCGGTTCGCCGACAATGCGATCGAAGTCCGAAACGCCCAAGCTTTCGAGGTAGACGTGCCAGCTGGAGGCCCAAATTCACCCCTCTTGACTGGCGTTGTTTAACGCCGATAACCGAGATTTCGTAAAGATATGGGTGCGGGAGTGCGGGAGGCAGGGGAGTGGCCTGTTCGCTCTGGCAGTTAGGCCGTCGGCGGGGTTACTTTCACCGTGTGACAGCTCCCGTCCCAAGAGCTGCAAACTCCCGGCACGGCGTTCGTGGTTTAGATCATGAGCGGGAACGGGTGGATTCTGAAACCCGAGCGATCTTCACGTCGAAGTCCAGGTCGGTGTCGTCTCCGGTGAGCCGGCGGAGCAGGTAGGCGCGGAGCGCGGCGTTGCTGGTCGTGTGTGGGGCGGGGAGTGCTTCGCCGTTAAACAGTGCGTACGAGTCGCTGACATGAAACACGGACAGGATGCAGTCCTGAAGGTCATCTGTCCGCAGGCTCAGAACGGTGTTGCGGAAGCTGCCCTGTGCGCCGTTCCTGGGCAGGGCCGTCACGGAAAACGTCACTGCTTTTGCCATAAATCCGGTCCTCCGTAAGCTCCTGACCCACATCGTTGCCCCGGGCCACAGTCGAAAAGGTTAGCGGGTGCAGTCGGCGAAAATAACCCTTACCGGGCAGTAACGTTGGGCTAAATGCCGGTCGATCTGACGACGGTCTGCGGAGCGATTCGCGTGCTATGAACTTGGAACATGGAGCATGGCACTTAAACACCGTTGAGGTAAGCTGGAAGAAGGCGTTAGTTGAATCTTCAACTGAATTACCGTACATAACGGCGGTTATCGCCTTCATTCCCTACTGAGTTCCCACTGATGCCAACCGAAGGCTCAAGTCCCCGGAAGTCCCGCCGTCGTCCGCTCTGCTTGTGCCCCGCCGAACATGCGCGCGGCATGAGGCCTGGCGCCTCGCGGACTACCGGTGAACTTAGCGGACGGGCTTACGCGCAGCCGTATCGTGCGCAGTTGGCGGCGCCTGCGGCGGAGGTCTACGAAAAAGGGCCATTGAAACTGACAGAACTTCAGCCACAAACTACGCGGGTGCGCCACAAGAATGCACCAGTAAGGCGACTACCCGCCGTCGTAGCACATGGAAAACACGGCGCAATGTTTCGGGTCCCGCCGTAGTCTGTTTAGATGCCTCGTTTTGCGCTTGATATTGAGTCCGTCGCCCGCCCCGCCCGTTCCCAGGAGCTGCTGGATGCAGTGAACCACCGGGTCGTCATTGCCGATGGGGCGATGGGCACCATGCTGCAGGGGCGGGAACTGTCCCTCGAGGACGACTTCCTGGGACTGGAAGGCTGCAACGAGATCCTCAACGTCACCCGCCCGGATGTCCTCGCGGACATTCATGACGCGTATTTCGCGGTGGGAATCGACGCGGTGGAAACCAACACCTTCGGCGCGAACTGGTCCAACCTCTCCGACTACGGCATCGACGACCGTATCGAAGAGCTCGCCCGGGCGGGTGCGGCGATCGCCCGCGAACGCGCTGAGGCGGCAGAAAAAACAGACGGACGGATGCGGTGGGTCCTCGGCTCGATGGGGCCGGGCACCAAGCTCCCCAGCCTCGGCCACACCAGCTACGACTACCTCAAGCAGACCTTCGCCCTGCAGGCCGAAGGCCTCATCGACGGGGGAGCGGACGCCTTCCTCATCGAGACCAGCCAGGACCTCCTGCAGACCAAAGCCGCGGTCAACGGCTGCAAGCAGGCCATCGTGGCCCGCGGCATCCGGCTCCCGATCTTCGTCGAGGTGACCGTCGAAACCACCGGAACCATGCTGATGGGATCCGAGATCGGCGCGGCGCTCACCGCACTCGAGCCACTCGGCGTCGACGCCATCGGCCTGAACTGTGCCACCGGGCCGGATGAGATGAGCGAGCACCTGCGCCACCTGTCCAAGCAGTCCACCGTGGCGATCGCCTGCATGCCCAACGCCGGCCTGCCGGTCCTCACCGCCGACGGCGCGCACTATCCGCTGTCGCCCTCCGAACTCGCCACCGCGCACGAGCAGTTCATCCGGGAATTCGGCCTGGGCCTGGTGGGCGGATGTTGCGGTACGACGCCGGAGCACATGGCCGCCGTCGTCGAGCGTCTTGCGCCCTTCCGCGCGAGTGCCGCCGTCACCAGCGGCGGGAGGGGCGCCGACGGCGAACGCCTCCCCACCGAGCGTGAAGCAGGCATCGCTTCCCTCTACCATCATGTGAATTTCGACCAGGAGTCTGCGTACCTCGCCATTGGCGAGCGCACCAACGCGAACGGTTCGAAGGCGTTCCGCCAGGCGATGCTCGACGAGCGCTGGGACGACTGTGTCGACATCGCCCGCGAGCAGGTCCGTGATGGCGCCCACCTGCTCGACGTCTGCATTGACTATGTGGGGCGCGACGGCGTGGCCGACATCAAGGAGGTCGTCTCACGTTTCGCTTCGGCCTCCACGCTCCCGCTCGTCATCGACTCCACCGAACCGCACGTGCTGCAGGCCGGGCTCGAACACATCGGCGGGCGCCCGGTGATCAACTCCGTCAACTACGAGGACGGCGACGGCCCTGACAGCCGCTTCGCGCGCATCATGCCGCTCGTGAAGGAACACGGCACCGCCGTGATCGCCCTGACCATCGACGAACACGGCCAGGCACGCACCACCGAGGGCAAGGTGGCGATCGCCTCGCGCCTCGTCGATGCCCTGGTGGGCGAATGGGGGATGCGCGTCGAAGACATCATCGTCGATTGCCTGACCTTCCCCATCGCCACCGGCCAGGAAGAGACCCGCCGGGATGCCATCGAAACGATCGAAGCCATCCGCCAGATCACCGCGAAGTACCCCGGCATCCACACCACGCTCGGCGTCTCGAACGTCTCCTTCGGCCTGAACCCGGCAGCGCGCATCGCCCTGAACTCGGTGTTCCTGCACGAGGCCGTGCAGGCGGGCCTGTCCAGCGGCATCATCGATGCGGCCAAGATCGTGCCGCTCGCTTCACTGCCGGAGGAGCAGCGCAAGGTGGCCTTGGACCTCGTCTGGGACCGCCGCGAATACGACGCCGACGGCAACATCACCTACGACCCGCTGGCCAGCATGCTTGACCTGTTCGCCGGCGTCGACACCGCAGCGCTGAAGGACCAGCGCGCCGCGGAACTGGCGGCTCTGCCCACCGGCGAGCGCCTGGAGCGGCGCATCATCGACGGCGAGGGCAAGGGCCTTGAAGAGGACCTCGACCTGGCTCGCGCCGAGGGCATGACCCCGCTCGGCATCATCAACGACTACCTGCTCGAGGGCATGAAGGTTGTGGGCGAGCGCTTCGGCGCCGGCGAGATGCAGTTGCCGTTCGTGCTGCAGTCCGCCGAGGTGATGAAGTCCGCGGTCGCTCTGCTCGAGCCGCACATGGAGAAGTCGGATGCGTCGGGCAAGGGCACGATGGTGATCGCCACCGTGCGCGGCGATGTGCATGACATCGGCAAGAACCTGGTGGACATCATCCTCACCAACAACGGCTACAAGGTGATCAACCTCGGCATTAAGCAGCCGATCGCCGACATCATCGCCGCGGCCGAGGAACACAACGCTGACGTGATCGGTATGTCCGGTCTGCTGGTGAAGTCCACGGTGGTGATGAAGGAGAACCTCGCGGAGCTGCAGTCCCGCGGGCTCGCGAAGCGGTGGCCGGTGATCCTCGGTGGCGCAGCCCTGACCCGCGCCTACGTGGAGCAGGACCTGGCGGGGCAGTTTGAGGGCGAGGTCCGCTACGCGAAGGACGCCTTCGAGGGTCTGGACCTCATGGAGCCCCTGGTGCAGGTCGCCCGTGGCGCTGACCCCGCGGAGGTCGGCCTTCCCGCGCTGAAGAAGCGGAAACACCAGAGGGGCGCCAAGCTCACCCTGACCGAGCCGGAGGCAATGCCCGGGCGTTCCGACGTCGCCGCCGACAATCTCGTGCCTTCGCCGCCGTTCTGGGGCACGCGCATCGTGCGCGGCGTCGCACTCCACGACTTCGCGGCCTTCCTCGACGAACGCGCCACCTTCATGGGGCAGTGGGGGCTCAAGCCCGGCCGCGGCGAGGACGGCGCCTCGTATGAGGAACTGGTGGAACGCGAGGGCCGGCCGCGCCTGCGGTACTGGATGGACCGCATCCTGGGCGAGGGAATGCTCGATGCGTCCGTCGCGTACGGCTATTTCCCGGTGGTCTCCGAGGGGGAACAGGTGGTGGTGCTGCACCACGGGGAGGATCGCGACGGCGTCCTCGGCACCCCGGGGCTTCTCGCCCCCGACGGCGGATCGGGCGGGCCGATCGGCACCGAGCGGCTGCGCTTCGACTTCCCGCGCCAGCGCCGCGACCGGCACCTGTGCCTCGCCGACTTCGTGCGCTCGCGCGAGTCGGGGCAGATCGACGTCCTGCCGGTGCAGCTGGTCACCGCCGGCGGCAATGTCGATGAGGTGACTGCCGAGCTGTTCGCCGGCAACCACTATCGCGACTACTACGAGCTCAACGGCCTGGTCATGCAGCTCACCGAGGCGCTCGCGGAGTTCTGGCATGCACGCATCCGCTCCGAACTGGGGTTCGCGGCCGAGGAGCCGAAGGAAAAAGCTGGTCTGTTCAAGCTCGACTACCGCGGTGCCCGGTTCTCGCTCGGATACCCCGCATGCCCGGACATGGAGGACCGCCGCAAGGTGGTGGAACTGCTGCATCCCGAGCGGATGGGCGTGGTCCTGAGCGATGAGCTCATGCTGCACCCCGAACAGTCCACCGATGCGTTCGTGTTCCACCACCCGGAGGCGAAGTACTTCAAGGTGTGAGTTGGTGCCAGTCCCCGGCCGGCGTGGAATGAGCCTGGGTGGAGTGTGCCTGCCCGGCGTGCCTGTCCAGGCTGGAGACCGGCTTCACGCGCCGGAGTGCGGCGAGAATGGCCCGCCCCACCACAGCGATTCCGACGACCGTCGTGATGCCACGCAGGGTGTCCCAGCCCGCCGTCGAAGTCACGAGCGAATAGAGCAGGAAGCTGCTGAGGTTGGTGCCCAGCGGGGCGCCGGCAACGTAGGAGATGCCGGTGCCGGCGCCCACCGCAAAGGGCCAGAACCAGAGGTTGGTCAGCAGGCCGAACACGTAGGACGCCAGGATGCCGTAGCCGCACAGCATCCACAGTTCGGCTCGTCCCCGCACCCGCCGGGGGAGCAGGCCTGCCCCCGCGCCCACCCACGCGCAGGCGAAGATCTGGAACGGTGTCCAGGGCCCGATGCCGCCCCATAAGGCGCTTGAGAGGGCGATGGTGGCGGCGCCGAGGAGCATGCCGAAACGGGCACCGAAGGCCCGGCCCGCCAGGATCAGCAGGATAAAGACCGCCTCCACGCCCCCGACGCCGGTGCTGGCCACCCGCACCGCCGAACCTACGGCGGCCAGGACTCCGAGCAACGCCACCGTGTGTGCGGAGCGGACCGAGCCGTCCAGGGACACGACGATGGCGACGACCGCAATCGGCGCAATGGCCAGCGCCGCGTAGGGGAGGGCCGCGGCGGCATCCTCCGGGAAGGCCGCGGCGAGCAGCGGCCAGCAGAAGGCGCCGAGGGCCAGAAGGTTTGCCGCTGCGAGAACTGTAAGCTCGACGCCGCGCGGCATCCGGATACGGCGCCGTCTTGCCGCGCCCTGGGTGTCTGCTTGTTCGTCGATGACCCTTGGTTTTACTCCGGCACCTGCCTGCCGGGAAAACAGAGGGGGCGGTTCCGGCGCGTTGGCCGGTGCGGAAGAGGGCGCGACGCCGTCACGCATCGGGAGGATCCGGGCGCCGAGGCCGTGGGCAAAGTCGAGGTCGTGCGTGGCGATCAGGACCGCCGCGCCGGCGTCCGCTGCGGCCCGCAGCGCCGCCGAGACTGCTGTGCGCGCCGCAGGATCGAGTCCGCGCGTCGGCTCGTCGATCAGGAGCACCTGGGGGTCGTCCATGGTCTGCAGCGCGATGGCAAGGATCCTGCGCTCTCCTGCAGAGAGATCCCGGGGATGCTCGTGTCCAATGGGAATCTGGACGTCTCCCCGCAGACGGGCCAGCCGTGACGCCGCAGGCACTGCCAAAAGCCGGTCACTGCCCGGGCGGCGCCGGTCTGACTGGCGCCCGCCGCGCGCCTGGCGCTCAGCGCGCGCCTGGCGCCGCTCGGCCGCGCGGAGCTCCCCTGCGACGGTATCCCTGGTGAAGAGGTCGTCCGAGGCGTCCGGCACAAGGGCTACGCGGCCGCCGTCGACAGTGCTTTCACCGGCCGTGGCTTCACCCAGGGCAAGCGCCACCAGGAGGGACGATTTCCCGGCCCCGTTCGGCCCCACCAGGGCGACCACTTCACCGCGGTGCAAGGTTAGGGATGCCTCGCGCACCAGCGGCTTGCCCTTGCGGTGCACCGCGAGCTTTGCCGCCGTCAGCACGGGCGCGTGCTCGGCTGGCTGTGCCGACGTCGCACGGGCACTGACAGTGCGCGAAGGCGCGGATGGCGCTGCACCCGGTACCAGGGCGCCGTCGTCGATGGTCCACCACGAGTCGGCAACGGGTACGAGCGCTCCCGCCCGGTGCTCCGCCACGATGACGCAGACACCGGCATCGCGGGCGAGGGCGTTGAGCACGGCGATGACGTGTTCGCGTGCTGCGGTGTCAAGGTCGGCCAGGGGCTCATCAACCAGGAGCAGGCCCGGATGCTCCACCACCGCGGCGGCGATGGCTACGAGCGTTGCCTCACCCGCCGAGAGGGTGCTGACATTCCGGTCCAGCAGCGCCGACACACCGATACGCTCCGCGACCTCCAGCACCCGGGCTTTGGCGGTGGCTGATGCCATGCCGCGCAGCTCAAGTGCGAGGGCGATTTCGTCCCGGACCCGGGTAGAGGCGAATGCGGCGCGGGGATTTTGCAGGACGACGCCGACGAGGCGGGCGGTATCGCGAGGCGGCGTGGTGGCACGGTCCGTACCGGCGATGCGCACGGTGCCGGAAATTTCTCCGCCGTCAACGTGTGAGAGGAGGCCAGCGATCCCTCGCAGGATCGTGGACTTGCCGGAGCCTGTTGGCCCGGTAATGACGGTTATGGACCCGCTCGACGGCGCGAACGCTGCGACGCGTACCTGGGCGTCACCAATGCGGAACTGCGCGTCCCGGACGAGGATCGGTGCTTCGCTGTGTTGGCCGGGTTGGTGTGCTGCCCGGCTCCCGAAGCCGCGCAGCTCCAGGGCCGCGGCAACCCGGCTCGCATGCTCAAGGGTGCGCTCGAGCACGGGCACCAGGGCGCGGGCTCCGAAGCGTTCGCCCCGCAACCGGAACGCCAGGCGTACGGAGGTCACGGCGTCGGCGAGGGCCGGGAGCGCTGCCCAGGCGACCACAAGCGTCCGGGCCAAGCCCTGCAGGGGGCCGCCGCGGGCCAGGTGAACGAAGCCGCGCGCCACGTCCACAAACGCGTTGAGCAGGCCGAAACCGAGGATCATACCGGCAATCGGCAGGGCGGACAGGACCGCCTCCAACATGCCAGGCGCCGTTATCGGGCCGAGGAGGACCACATGGGCGTACGGGGCAGGCAGCGGCACCGCCGGCAGGTTGAGCAGGACCGTGTCACCAATGCCCGCTCCGTTGAAAAGGATGCGGTAGATGACCCGCGCCGCGATGAATATGACGGCGAGGCCCGCCCCGGCGCGTAGCGGCGCGGGCCGAAAGGTCATGCCGCGGGTGCGGCCGGTGCGCCGTCGACCGTGTAGAGCAGTTCGAGGCTCTGTCCCGGGCTCACTTTCAGGGTGGAGAGGCCTTCCTGCGCGTAGGCCCAGTCACCGGAGGCCGGCTTAACCCAGAGCGCCCAGTAGGCAAAGGCAGCGGGCATCTTGCTGCATTTTTCCCGGTACGTGCCGCCCTTGTGCGCGATGTCGAGGTCAGCGGCGGGCACACCGTTCACACGGCACACCAGTTCCTTGGGATATTCGGCCGTGCCCTCGGTCTTCACCTTTGCCTCGTCGAGCACCTTGGACGCTGGAGTCGGCGCGTCCACGGGCACGCAAACGGACGTGTCAGCGGCAGCCTGCTTCAGGGCGCCTGAATCGACGATGACCTTCACACCGGCGCAGGGCTCGGAGGCGGCGCTGGATGAAGCCGTTGACGTAGGCGCCGCGGCAGAGGTAGTGGGCTGGGTGGCGGCCGGTGTGGAACAGGCGGCGAGGGCAAACAGGAGACCTGCGGCGGCGAGGGAACTCGCGGCGGCGGTGCGGATCTTAGTCAAAGTCACGCTTCAAGGGTAGGGCGTGGCTTGTCCGGATCCGGATGCCGTCGCGTTGTGTGACGTTAGTTCTCCAATAAATCGCGGCCTCGCGTCCGACGGCGGCCTGTCGGCGCTGTAAAGCAGGCCACCGCGACGGCAGAACCAAGTTTCGTACTACACCCGGGAGGACCTGCCGCGGACGAAGTGGAAGATCAGGACGACCACGGCGATAACCAGAAGCAGGTGAATTAACCCGCCGCCGATGTTGCCGAGCAGACCGAGAAGCCAGAGAACTGCGATGATGATGGCTATCCAAAGCAACATGAGAGTCTCCTTCGTTTATTCGCGGAGCTGTGGTGTTTATTAGCCTATTCCCGGATCAGGTTGCCGGAAATAGCCAGACCTCACCTAATTGTCCAGAGAGCTCTGGACAATTAGAGACGGGGACGGGGGCCGGTCAGGATGTCGAGCGCGTGTCGAATGCCGCAGCCGATTCCCGTAGAAGGCGCGCGACTGTGTCCACAGGCATGCTGGCTGACCGTCGCCGGTCGAACCGCCACAGAACGATGCGTCGCGTACCCAGCCCGGGGACGTCCAGGATGTCCACGCCGTCCTGGACGACTCCGGTCAGCGCCAAGGTGGGCACAATGGCGACACCCTCGCCCGCGGCGACCAGCGCCAGAGCGGTCAGCGTGTCCTGGTACTGGTGCACAGTCTCCATCTGGGCACCCGTTGACTCGCGGAGCCGACCGAGCACCGAAGCGTTGGCGGCTGAGGACTCGACGCCGAGCCACGGTAGTGGCAGCCGGCCAAGGTCGATGTTCTCGGTGGTGAGTAGGGCACCCGCGGGTACGACCAGTTTCCAGGGCTCGTCCAGTAGGGGCTCCTCGGTCATTCCGGCGGAGAGCGAACGCTGACCGGCCGTCGTCGAATCGAGCTCCACCACGACGGCGTCGAGCTGCCGCTGGCGGAGCAGCCGCATCAGTGCGGGGAAGTCGTCCTCAATCATCCGGATCTGTAATTGCGGGTACTGGGTGCGCCACTCGGGCAGGCGCGGGATCACCACCGTGCGAACAAAGCTGGTGAATCCGCCCACCCGCACGACTCCTGCGATCTTGGCGCCGCCTTCTATCCGGGCGCGGGCCACGCTGAGTGCGCGTTCTATCTCCTCGCCTGCTTCTGCTATGGCTAGGCCGGCAGGTGTCAAAACCGAGCCTTTGGGTGTGCGCACCACCAAAGCGTGCCCCGTCTCGTCCTCTAATTTGTTGAGCTGCTGGGACACGGCAGACGGCGTAATCCCCAGCTCGTCCGCCGCGGCGAGCACTCCGCCTGTGCGGGCAACCGCAAGAAGAACTCGCAGCCGGCGCGGATCGATATCCATGTTAAGTAGTTCTAAACCATGTCTTCAGCGGAATGCAATTGATCTAAAGCTGTTCCGTCCTCATAATTGCTGTTAAAAGTACAGACAAGGGATGAAGGCCGGGCCGTCCAGCCAATGAGGCCCCCGCCCGGACGGCTGGGAAAACACTGTTCCAGCGATGCCTGATCCCTCCGGCCACGGCGCCTCTACCGAAACAAAAACATATCGCCCGTCATCTTCCCTCCGCCCAGCGAATGGTAGCCGGGCGTCAACCCTGAAAGGACATCATGGAACTGCTGTGGGAAATCTCCGGCTGGGCAGGCGCGGTTGCGATACTCAGTGCGTACCTGGCTGTGTCCATGGGTTGGCTGAAGGCCGGCAAGGGCTTCCAGACCGCGAATCTCCTCGGTTCCTGTGCCTTCATTATCAATGGCGCATTCCACGAAGCATGGCCGTCCGTGGTCACGAATGTCGCCTGGTTCCTCATTTCCGCGGTGGCGCTTCTTCGGATGCGCTCCGCGCAGGAGCCGCCGGTGGCCGCTGTTGAGCCTCCGCAGGTGCAATTTCCCGGTGTCCCCGAAACCGGCCAACTGGCCATTGTTGACGCGCCCCGGGCACCTCGCTGCGCATAGCCCGAGCACACCGGCGAAGATTCTTTGGAGCCGTCGCACCTGCCACCCGCGAGGCCCTGTGACGTTACAAGCGGCCCGCCGGAACATTATTATCACCGGCACAGGACCCGAAAGCCGGGAGATAGGTCTACGGTGGGAACTGTCGGCATTCGCCGCGAATACCCTCAAGGAGGGTGCATGAACCCCATCCAGTCCAGCTCCGATCACTTCGGGCAGCATCTGAAAAGCGTCGGCGGCTCCGAATCTGACGTTAGCGGCTCAAACTACCTCGTCAAGCCAGAGGACACCGTTGAAAGCGCGGCATCGGGCCTCCGAATTCAACAGCAGCAGCAAGGCAACGCACCGAGCAACCAGTCCACTCTCCATGCGGCCGCCCAGGTGCTCATAAGCCGGCGGGACGAGCATGACCCCGGCAATTATCCCGGGACATCCCAGCCCGGGGAGTACCAACTGGACATCCATCACGAGACGGGCCGCACCACCCGGGAACCCATCCCTGAAACCGACCTGGAGGCAGCGCAGATCTGGGCTCAGGCACGGATCGAAGCGGACGGCGCTAACTTTGGCGCCATCTACTTCCCGGCCGGAGGAGGCGCTGACCCAGGTACGGGCGCGCTGGAGTGCAGCTACGACCGCTCCGTGGGCTGGTACCGGTAGCCCGACCGGGGCTCACCGACAAGCCCGAGGAGCCGCCACCAGTCGCCCGTTATGATTTTTGTACCGCCGTTTTTAGGGAGTGACGTGCGAGGTACAACGGTCCGGCGGAATTCCGCCGCGTGGCAGGCATGGCTCTGGCTCATTGGTGCCGGATTCGCTGTGTTGCTCGTCGGCATCGTGTTCGGCCTGCAGAAGACCGGTCCGTTGTGTGGCAGCCCGCTGATTCCGGACAGCCGCGCCGCTGAGGCATTCGACGCGCTCCACCGCGGCGCCGAAGCAGCCGCCGCCTGCTACCGCGCCATCGGGGCGGCCGCCGTTCCTACTTGGATCCTGATTGCGCTGGCCGTCGTTCTGGTCTTGGCGGGCGTGACTGTCCGAATCGTCCTCATCAGCCGGTCAGCCGCCCGCGGTCCAGAAGCGCGCGGTCCAGAAGCGCGCGGTCCAGAAGCGCGCGGTCCAGAAGCCCGCGGTCCAGAAGCGCGCGGGACCGGTGGCGGCAGCCTGCGGTAAGGGCGCCGCTACTCAACCAGAAGGCGTTGTCGCCGTCCCCGGGGCGTCTGCAGCCGCCCGCGCATACGATGCCGAGACCCTGCGGTAGACCGGCGTCAGAAAGGCCACTAAGGCGGCCGCGATCATGATGACTCCGGCAACCAGGAACACCAGGGCGATGCCGCGGGAGGTGCCCTCGCCCAGGAGCGGGGCCAGCTGGGCGGCGCCGTCGGCGGACCGCGCATACGGGATGATCCAGAACTGGGCGATGGGGGCAATGAGGAATGCGGTGACCGGCGCCGCGGCGGACTCGAATGCCATGGCGAATCCGAATACGCGGCCTTGGCGGGGCAGGGGCACCACCTGCTGGATGACAGTCTGCTCGGCGGCCTCCACGAAAGGTATCAGGACCAGATACAGCCAGATGCCCGCGACGTACAGCCAGGCCCACTCCCGCAGCGTGAACACCGCACCGAGGAGACCCATCACAGCCACGGCGATGAGCATGGTGCGCAGCGGGTTGGCGCCGAGCCCGAATTTGCCGATCAGTGCGCCGCCCACGATGAACCCGGTGGAACCGAGAGCAAAGACGGCCCCCCACATCTCCACAGAGAACATCTCCAGTCCATACGGATCCATCAGCGCCATGTAGACGCCGCCGATGAAGTTGTTGAACGTGGAAAACAGGATGAGCGCGAACAATCCGGCTATGGCAAGCACGGCAGCGAGTGAACCGCGCAGATCGAATCCACCTTGCGCATCTGTGGCGGCAGCGCGCACTTCCTCGGGCATGCGCAGGGTGAGCAGGTGCGCGAAGGCCAACGCGGTGAGCACCAGGGCGACGACGATCGTCCACCCCATGCCCAGCAGCCCGACGGACAGCCCGGAGAGCAGCGAGGTGACGATGAACATCAGTCCCTGCACCATGCCCACGAGCCCGTTGGCGTTGGCCCTCCGGTCCGGCTCGATAAGGATGGTGACCGTGGTGGACAGCGCGATGTTGCGCATGTTTTCCACCACCGCGCCGACCAGGATGATCAGCGTAAAGATCCAGAACCAGGGCTGGGCCAGGTCCAGGATCCGGGCGGCGGGCGTCAGGAGGAACATGACTCCGGACAGCACGAACATCACCAGGGTGAAGCCGGCAGCGAAGCGCATTACGGCCAGCTTGCGGTAGCGGTCCACGAAGGTGCCGAAGCTGATGCTGGAAAGGGCGATCAGCAGCATGTATACGCCGCCGACCACCCCGGTGGCGATCACGTTGCGCGTCTCCAGGTACACCCAGAACGTCAGGGCGAACCAGAGGTAGCTGGTGGTGACGTTGGCCAGCGCGGTGTTCACCAGGACTCCGGCGAAGGTGCGGGACCGCTCTGCCGGACTGCGCAGGGAAGTGTCGACGGCATCGGGATCGGTCAGACGGGGAGCCTCGGCGTCCTGGACCGGGGCCGGTTCCTGCTCGGTCATGCGTCCCAGTGTACTGACAGCTGACGGGCACGGATACGGCACTTAAGCGCAACGACGGCGGGACGTCCCGCCGTCGTCCGCTTCCCTTAAGCGCAACGGACGAACACTTGTGGCCGCCACTGCAGGGGCCACAAGTGTCCGTTCGCGCTAAGAAGTCAGCTACACCAGCGGCCACGGGTAACGCATGCCGGTGCGGTCCACCGGCAGCACCGGTTCGTGCAGCAGGCGCCGCACCCGCCGCTGTAGGGCGGTGACCTCCGAACCGTCGAGGAGTTCGGCCACGTCGGCGGGCACGGCGTCGGCGAGCGGAGCGATGTCGTCGAGCAGGGCCTCCGGGATGGGTTCACCCGCGAAGTCCCAGATCACGGTGCGCAGTTTGAAGATTGCCGAGAAGCACAGCCCGTGGTCGATGCCCCACACCCGCCCGTCGTCACCGTGCAGCACGTGCCCGCTCTTGCGGTCCGTGTTGTTGGCGACGTAATCGAACAGGGCGATCCGCGCCAGGTCGCGGTGCGTCTCCGGGACGTCAGCGTACAGGGTGAAGTAATGCTCGCTGAAGTCGCAGTCGATGAACCACTGCAGCGAACCGATCCCCAACGGCGCCTCCTCGCGGATCACCGTCGTCGGCACGATTCCCCAGCCCAAGGACTCGCTGAGCAGGTATGCCGCGCGCTCCCGCCGGTACAGCCCGGGCTCGAAGTCGGACAGCGGGCGCTCTCCGGCCTCCGGCTTATACACGGCATAAGAAGAGTCGTCCCCAGAGGAGACCTCCACCAGGAACGTCTCGTTGCTGCTGCGCGGGATGCGCCCGAGCAGCTCAACCTGGCCCTCGGCGAGGAGGGCCAGTTCCCGTCCGGACACCGGCTGTCTCATGTCACGGCACCTTGACCTTCACGCCCGCAGCCCGCTCAGCGGTTCCGACGTCGAATTCACCATGAGCACGGAGGGATCCTGACCGTCCGAATAGGAGATGGCCGAGACCGACCCCGGGCTGATGACGATCCTCTGGAAGAGGTCCAGGTGCGTGCCCAGGGCGTGGGCGACGGCCGCCTTGATCGGGTCGGCATGGGAAAAGCAGACGACGACGCCCCCGGCGTGCACCGTGCCTAGCACCTCGAGCGCTCCGACGATCCGCGCCTGCATCTGCGTGAAGCTCTCGCCGTTGGGAAAGCGGAAGGCCGCCGGGTTGCGCTGCACGGTCTGCCATTCCGGCAGGCCGGCCAGTTCGGAGAGTGCGACGCCGGTCCACTCACCGAAGTCGCATTCGATCAGGCCGGCCTCCTCCCGCACCTCAAGTCCTGTGCTCGTTGCCGTGGGCTCCGCCGTCTCGCACGTTCGCTCCAGCGGGGAAGAGTAGACAGCGTCGACCGGCAGGCCCGCCAGCCGTTCCGCCACCCGCTCGGCCTGGGCCCGGCCACGGTCGGACAGGTGCAGTCCCGGTGCCCGTCCCGGCAGCACCATGCCCGTGGTGGGCGTCTCCCCGTGGCGCACCAGAAGGAGGAGCGTGCTCTCCGGTTTCGACGGCGGTGCGGACGGCGCCGGCGGCGTTGCTGCAGTCACAGCAATAAGCGTAGCGGCAGGGGCCCCGCCCGAGCTTGCGAGGGAAGGGGGAGCCGCGGTGCGGGAATCGGAGGAAAGTGCTCGATTCAGCGCACCGTCGAGGACTACGGTAGAGGGGTGAGTGATCGTCCCGATATCTTCACCGTTGGCGAACTGCGTGCAGCCGGCCATGTCCACAAGGACCTGCGCCACGAGATCCGCGACAACCTGATCGCGGCGCTCGCCGCCCGGCGCGATCCGTGGCCCGGGTTGTTCGGATTCAGCCGGACCGTCCTGCCGCAGCTTGAGCGTGCCCTGATCGCCGGCCACGACGTCGTCCTGCTCGGCGAACGCGGGCAGGGCAAGACCCGGCTGCTCCGCACCTTGGCCGGGCTGCTGGACGAGTGGTCGCCGGTGATCGAGGAGTCGGAACTCAACGAGCACCCGTACGAACCGATCACCGAGCAGTCCCGTGCCCGTGCCCTCACCGAGGGGGACCGGATGCGGGTGGCATGGCGCCACCGCTCGGAACGGTACGTCGAAAAGCTTGCGACGCCGGACACCTCCGTCGCCGACCTCATCGGGGACGTCGACCCGATGCGCGTGGCCGAAGGCCGCCGGCTCGGGGACCCCGAAACCATCCATTACGGCCTCGTCCCGCGCTCAAACCGCGGCATCATCGCCATCAACGAGCTGCCGGACCTCGCCGAGCGGATCCAAGTGTCGATGCTCAACGTGATGGAGGAACGCGACATCCAGATCCGCGGCTACGTGCTGCGGCTGCCGCTCGACGTGCTCGTCGTCGCGTCCGCCAACCCGGAGGACTACACCAACCGCGGCCGGATCATCACGCCCCTGAAGGACCGCTTCGGCGCCGAGATCCGCACCCACTACCCGATCGAGCTGGATGACGAGGTCTCCGTCATCCGGCAGGAGGGGAAGCTGGTGGCCGACGTCCCGCCAGTCATCCTCGAGATCCTGGCCCGCTACACCCGGGCCCTGCGGCAGTCGCCGGCCATCAACCAGACCTCCGGGGTGTCCGCACGGTTCGCCATCGCCGGTGCCGAAACCGTCGCCGCGGCTGCCCTGCGCCGGGCCAGCGTGCGCGGGGAGGACCCGGCCGTGGCCCGCATCATCGACCTGGAGACCGCGGTGGAGGTCCTCACGGGAAAGATCGAGTTTGAGTCGGGTGAGGAAGGGCGCGAGCAGGGGGTCCTGGACCACCTGCTGCGCACGGCCACAGCAGAAGCCGTCCGGGCACACTTCCAGGGCCTCGACATGGGCCCGCTCGTGGCCGCCCTCGACGGCCACACCACCGTGACCACCGGGGACCAGGTCACGGCGCGGGAGTTCCTCGAGAACCTTCCGTCCCTCAACGGATCAAGCCTCTACGACAAAATCGGTGAGCGCCTGGGCGCGAAAAACGACGGTCAGCGCGCCGCCGCCGTCGAACTTGCGCTGGAGGGCCTCTACCTCGCCCGGCGGATCTCCAAGGAGTCCGACGACGAGGAAACGGTGTACGGCTAGGCACAGTTTCTGCTCGGTACAGGAGGCATGATGACCCTGCACAACCGGTCCAGGTACGGCCGGTACGCCGGTGGTCCGGACCCGCTTGCCCCGCCGCTGGACCTGGCAGAGGCGCTTGACGCGATCGCCGAAGACGTCATGGCAGGCTACTCACCCCGGCACGCCCTGCAGGAGTTCCTGCGGCGCGGCGGCCGGGACCGCGAAGGGCTCGACAACCTGGCCCGGCGCGTCCAGCAGCGACGGAGTGAACTGCTGGGCCGGCACCGGCTGGACGGCACCCTCAACGAGGTCAAGAAGCTGCTCGACGCCGCGGTGCTGGAAGAGCGCAAGCAGCTCGCCCGCGACGCCATGATGGACAACACCGAGCGCGCCTTCCGCGAGATGCAGCTGCAGAACCTGCCCCAATCCACGGCGGCGGCGGTCAACGAACTGGCCTCCTACGACTGGCAGTCGAGCAGCGCCCGGGAAGCCTATGACAGGATCAAGGACCTGCTGGGCCGTGAAGTCCTTGACCAGCGGTTTGCCGGTATGAAGCAGGCGCTCGAAAACGCAACCGACGAAGACCGCGAAGCCGTCAGCGAGATGCTGCGCGACCTCAACGAACTGCTCGGCAAGCACCGACGCGGCGAGGATACCGACGCGGATTTCCGCGAGTTCATGGCCAAGCACGGTGGCTTCTTCCCGGAGAATCCGCAGTCCGTCGAGGAACTGGTGGACGCCCTCGCCAAGCGCGCGGCCGCAGCCCAGCGGCTCCTGCAATCGATGTCCGCCGAACAGCGCGAGGAGCTGATGCGGCTATCCGCCCAGGCGTTCGGCTCGGCCGAACTCATGGCCCAGCTCAATCAGCTCGACGACAGCCTGCGCGCGCTGCGCCCCGGCGAGGACTGGAACGGCTCCGAGCGCTTCGGGGGCCAGGAAGGACTTGGCTTGGGCGATGGCACCGGCGTGCTGCAGGACATCGCGGAGCTCGACGAGCTGTCCGAACAGCTCTCCCAGCACTACAACGGGTCCACCCTCGACGACCTGGACCTGGATGCCCTGGCCCGCCAGCTCGGGCAGAACGCCGCCGTGACGGCCCGCACCCTCGCAGAGATCGAGCGGGCCATGCAGGACGGCGGCTACCTGCGGCGCGGGGCCGACGGTGACCTCAGGCTGTCACCCCAGGCCATGCGGCGGCTCGGGAAATCGCTGCTGCGGGACACCGCCAAGCAACTGTCCGGCCGGCAGGGCGGGCGGGACACACGCGTCGCCGGGGCGGCGGGCGAGCAGACCGGCTCCAGCCGGCAGTGGGAGTTCGGGGACGCCGAGCCGTGGGACGTCACCCGCACCATGACCAACGCCATCCGGCGCACCATGGCCGAGGGCGGTGATCCGGGCCGGGGACTGCACCTCGCCGTCGGCGATATCGAGGTGACGGAGACGGAGGCCCGGACCCAGGCCGCCGTCGTCCTCCTTGCCGACGTGTCATTCTCGATGGCGGCAGAGGGGCGGTGGGTGCCGATGAAACGCACGGCGCTCGCCCTGCACCACCTCGTCTCGACCCGGTTCCGCGGCGACCGGCTGCAGCTGGTCACGTTCGGGCGTTATGCGCAGTCCATGGACATCGGCGAGCTCACGGCCCTGCCGGCCCTGCGGGAACAGGGAACCAACCTGCACCACGGTCTGCTGCTGGCCGGACGATTCTTCCGCCAGCACCCGTCGATGCAGCCTGTCCTGCTCGTGGTGACCGACGGCGAGCCCACCGCCCACCTGCTGGCCGATGGCGAGTCGTGGTTCTGCTGGCCGCCGGACCCGGAGACCATCCGCGTCACGGTCGCTGAGCTGGACCGGCTGGCGCGTGCCGGCACGCAGGCCACGTTCTTCAGGCTCGGCGATGACCCGGGGCTTGAACGGTTCGTGAGGCGGCTGGCCCGCCGGATCGACGGCCGGGTGGTGGCACCCGACACCGGGGACCTCGGCGCCGCCGTTGTGGGGGAGTACCTTCGCGCCCACTTCCGCGGCCGCTATTACGATGACGACTGGGCCGCCGGGATTTGAGGTCAGGCGGCTGCCAGCACAGGTGCGGCGCGCGGGAGAGCTACAAGCGTCGGCGCCAGAATGCTGAACCGGTAGTCGCGCTGGAGCGGATCGACCTGCAGCGGAAGGTGGTGGGAGCGGGCGCAGCCGCGGAGCTCCTCCATCGCCTGGGGTTCCACACTGGCAAGGGTCATATCCAGTTCCAGTGCCAGCCCCGGGACCAGCGAGTCGGTGCGCTTCATGACGTCGTACAGGCCCTGAATGCTCTGGACAGTCACATGACCCTGCGTCTTGACCTGGGCTTTGGCGCCGTCGAGGTCAACGCTGACCAGCACCCGCAGCTTCTCATTCACTAAGTTGTCTCCCCAATTTAGAAAGGGCCACCACGCTGTGGCCCCCGACTACGATAGGGGAATGTGAGCTGCGTTACAAGTTCAGGCTGACCCGTCCCCGCCCGGCTGAGGCATTCGGCGCAGTAGTAAGGACTTGCCGGGCTGATCATTCGAAGGAGCTTCGATGTCTGCTGTTGCGATTGGACGTCTGCAGGGAGCGTTTCTGGTGGTGAACGGCCTTTGGCCGCTTGTTCATATGCCCAGCTTTGAGGCTGTCTTCGGGCCGAAGACCGACAAATGGCTGGTCCGGACGGTAGGGGGTCTTCTTCTGACCAACGGACTGGCCCAGCTTCGGGCCGGCAGCAGCCCCGGGGACGTACAACACGCCAGGCAGCTCGGCATTGGCACTGCTGCAACGCTCGCTGCCGCCGATTTCATCTACGTGGGGAACGGCACCCTCAGCAGGATGTACCTGCTGGATGCTGCGGCTGAACTCCTGTGGATCTCCCTTTGGCGCCGCCAGAGGCGCGCGGAGCTGCCCTAGGTCACTGCCGTCGCGTTGGCCGGGGAACCCGTGGCTCCCGTGATGTTCAGCGGCTTGATCGTGACGAAAGCGTCCCAGCTGCCTGTGGTTTTCATGTGCCGGCTGAGCGGGCCGAGGAGGGGCTGAAGGCGGGTGTCCCCGAACTGCGGCGCGCTGCCAACCGGCTCGCTGAACTGCTGGATGGCGCCGTCTACTGAGGAAAGCGGGTCTCTGAATGGCACAGATGCCGCCGGCCACCATTGAGGTGAGTGACGCCGTCGTCCATGCCCTCATCCGGGACCAGCGCCCGGACCTTGCCGCCCGCTCCCTGGTGCGGGTGGCCAATGGCTGGGACAACGCGACCTTCCGGCTCGGTAGCGATCTGGCGGTCCGACTGCCGCGCCGGGCCGAAGCCGTGCCGCTGATCCTGCATGAGCAGCAGCATCTTCCCGGTATCGCCAGCCGGTCCCCGGTTCCGGTGCCCGTCCCCGTCCATGCCGGGCAGCCGGCGTCGGACTTTCCCTGGCCCTGGAGCATCGTGCGGTGGATTCCCGGCGCACCGGCGGTCGACGCGCGGCCCGCGGACCGCGGGCCGGCCGCTGAAGGCCTCGCTGCCTTTCTAGCTTCCATCCATGTGCCCGCGGATGCAGGAGTCCCGGTGAATCCCGTCCGCGGGGTGCCGCTGGTTGACCGCGACGCGGCGGTTCGGGAAAGGCTCGGGGACCGGGAGCGCTACCCACAGACGGCGAAGTTGGGAGCGCTGTGGGTAGAGGCCTGTGCCGCTGACGTATGGGCTGGTCCGGCGATGATGCTCCACGGGGACCTGCATCCAGCCAACATTCTTTTGGGGGCCGACGGGTCCCTCGCCGGCGTGATCGACTTCGGCGATGTGGGGGCCGGGGATCCCGCCGTTGATCTTGCGGTGGGATGGTTAATGTTCGACGCCGGCGCCCGCCAGCGCTTCATCGGCGCCTTTGGCGCCTCAGTGGACGGGGACACCTGGACGCGAGCCCGTGGCTGGGCACTCGTCCTGTCCACCGCAATGCTGAGCAACTCCGACGACAATCCGCGGATGTTCTCCGTGGGGGAGTTCGGGATCAGGCAGGTCCTGGCGGGCTGAGCCGGCGTTTTGCGCGGGCCGGGGCGGTAGGGTGGGGCGCATGGAGATGCGCCTTGAAGTTGTGCAAGTGCCGGTGGCCGACGTGGACGCCGCCAAGTCGTTCTACGTGGAGAAGCTGGGCTTCGTCCTGGACCACGACGTGGAGCACATCCCCGGCATGAGGGTGGTGCAGCTGACGCCGCCCGGTTCTGCTGCTTCGATCGTCATCGGCACGGGCATGACCAGCATGCCACCGGGGAGCCTGGAGGGTCTGCAGCTCGTGGTGCCCGACATTGACGCCGTCCGCGCGGAGTTGCAGGAGCGTGGAGCCGGCATCAGCGAGATCCAGGACATGGGCGGCGTGCTGTTCGCCTTCCTCAGCGACCCGGACGGCAACCGCTGGGTCATCCAGGGCGCAACGCCCCGGGAGGTTAAGAACGCGCACCTGGACCCCGTCGTTTCATAACGACTTCATAAGGGTGCTTATCATTTCCCGCGGAGCTCAATAAACTTGGTCCATGGAACCGCTGGTGTCAATCGCGTTGGTGTTTGCGGTGGCGCTGCTTTGGCTCATTGTTCCGGTGCTGCTGCTTTCGAGAATCAATCGGGATGAGCGGCAGGCTATGAGGCAGCAGCGGAAGGCGCTGCGAATGAAGGAGCGCCAGAGCCACAAGAACCACGTCCCAAAGCGCGCTGTTCTGGCCCGCAAGCGTGGATTCAAGCTTGCCAGGCGGCACTCCGAGTCGAAGCCGCCGGCGCGTCCGTCCTCCAGCTAGGCCTGAGACCGAGGCTCTACCACTGAAAACCATCCGGCGTTAGGATGCCGTGTGACTTTCACCCATGGATACGCGGCTAACGGCGACCTGCGGATGTACTACGAGGTGCACGGCCAGTCGGCAACCGACAAACCGCCGCTGCTCCTCATTCCCGGCGGTGGCTCCACCATCCAGACGAACTTCGCCAGCATCATCCCGCTGCTGTCCGCCCAGCGGCAGGTGATCGCAGTTGACGAGGAGGGCCACGGACGAACCGCGGCGACCGGCCGGCCGCTCACCGCCGAAAACTCGGCCGGGGACGTCCTGGCGGTCCTCGACCAGCTGCAGCTGGACTCGGTGGACGTGCTCGGTTTCAGTGCCGGCGGCCACACTGCCCTTTCGCTTGCGATGCAGCACCCGGCCAGGGTGCGCCGCCTCATCGCCGCCTCCACATTCTTCAGCCGGGACGCATTGCCCGGCGAATTCTGGGAGGGCATGAAAACTGCCACGCTGGACAACATGCCGGCCGCCTACAAGGACGCCGACCGCAGCCTCAATCCAGACCCAGGGCACCTCGAGCGGCTTTTCGAGCTTGACCGGCAACGGATTGTCGGCTTCCCCGGCTGGTCCGAACAGGATCTCGGCAGGATCACCGCGCCAACCCTGGTACTTTGCGCCGACCAGGACGTCATGGGTCCCGAGCACGCCGTGCGGATGTCCCGCGCCATCCCCAGAGCCCGGCTCCTGATTGTGCCCGGCGGCCACGGCGACTACCTCGGCGAACTCGCCGCCAGCGACGGCGACCTGCAGGCCATGCGCGCGACCCTTCCGCACCTTCGGCGCTTCCTCGATTCGTAGGGAACCGAGTAGGCCGGTGCCGCCCACGAGTACAGGGCCTTCGTTGCTCATGGTGTTTTCCTCACTGTTTGATGGACTGGTGGAACGTCAGTCGCGTCCCTGCCAGGTGCAGATGTCAACCACATTGCCCTCAGGATCGATGAGGGAGACCCACGCAGGTGCATAGCGGTCACCAAGGACCCGTCCGCCGGCGGCCAGGACCGCGTCGATGCGCGCCTGCGCCTGGTCGTGCGGGACCGAGACGACCATGTGGATGCGGTTGCGCGGCGGAACGAACTCCTTGTCCTGGAACCACGCCGGTGGGCCGATAAGGTTCGGTTCGATCAGGTCCTCGTCCCCGACGGCGATGTAGCCCAGCGCCGCCCGCCAGAACTCCATCACGGCCGGCCGATCCGCGGCGTCGAACGCCAGCTGGACGTGCTGCACCGCCGAAGGATCCGGCTTCAGCCCCAGCCGGGCGGCAATGCGTGAGATGCTGCGGGCAAGCTCGAGGTCGCGGTCGCTCAGACCCACACCCGGAGTGATGACCTGGACGGTGACGGTGTCCGGCCTGAGATCCACCAGCGGGGCGTGGCCGAGCTCCTCTGCGGCCTCCGCGATCGCGGCAACAAGCCTGGCGCCGGTGCCGAAGCTCCCGGTCTCGTAGAGGGTTTTCGCGCCCCAGAAGAGCACGCGCCACTCCGCGACGCCCTCGGCGGATGAGAAGTCTGCATCGGAAATCGCTGTTGCCGGACTCCCGCGCCGGCGGTCAATGGGGCCGTCCTGGCAGCTAGTAGGCTTCTTTTCGGTTGGCTTCACGCCAAAGCACTATTGGCAATCTTTCGGGAGAAATTTCATGAAGTACAGCTGGGCCACGTTCACTGCCGTTCTCGGAACCATCCTGTGCCTGGGGGCGGCAGCGGCTGGCGCGGCACCTGACGAAGGAACAATCGACGTCTACGGCACACCCGTGCGGGTGGCCATTGCGGCAGACGGCACGGCCTACCTCGGCAATTACGGCCAGGGCGGCGGCATCTTTGTGGTTCCTTCCGGGGCCACCACACCGTCCCGAACCATCAGCACCGGAGGCCACGTCACCACCGGGCTCGCGCTCGGCCCGGACGGCACCCTCTACGTGGCGACGGCGGAGGGGGACCAGAGCGCCCTCGGCGTCATTCCGGCCGGGGCGGCGAACGTGGAACGGACCATTCCCATTTCCCCCGGGCTGCACGCGCTCGCCGCCGGACCGGACGGAACGGTGTACGTCGCCAACCCCGCGGGAAACACCGTCTCCGTCATTGCGCCGAACGGGACAGCGGTGGATCGGACCATCGCAGTCGGGGCGGGACCGGCGGAAATCGCGGTGACCACCAAGGACGGAACGGCGTTCGTGACCAACCAGACCGCCGGCTCGGTCTCCGTGATCCCGGCAGGGGCGGATGCCGTCTCGAAGACCATCGAGCTGGTCTCGGACACCGGAACATCGGAGCAGCCGCACGGGATCGCTGCCGGACCAGACGGAACCGTCTACGTAGCCAACATCGCGTCAAATGACATCGCCGTCATCAAACCCGGCGCCGACGCCGTGGCTGACCGGATCTACGTCGAGGGCGGGCCCCAGGATGTGGCCGTTGCACGGGACGGCTCAGTGTACGTGACGAGCCTGCTGACCCAGAAGCTGTCCGTGATCCGTCCGCACGCGAAGGAAGCGGGAGGCTCCATCCCCACCGACGCCGGCCCCGGTCACCTGGCGGTGGCCCCTGACGGTTCGGTCATCGTGATCAGCCCGGGTACGTCGCCGGGCGACGGCGCGGTGGTCCGGTACTCCGCGGCGGCCCTGGTAGCGGCGTCGCAAGGCTCGACGCCGGCTGCGTCCGGGGCGCCGACGGCGGCTGCACCGGCCGAAACCGCTCCGGAAGCGGCGGCACAACCATCCGGCGGTTCCTGGAACGCCCTGCCAGCCGTGGCTGGCGGGGTCGCGGCAGTCGTCGTCGGCGTCGCTGTTTGGATTCTGGTGAATGGCCGACGCCGGAAGGCGGGGCTGGCCGCCGGCACCAGCCGGGCGGACTAGCGGGCTGTAACATCGTCCACATCCGTATTTGAAAGGGGACCAGTGCGCGCAACAGTCAAAGACGTCGCGCGCCGTGCCGGGGTTTCACCCAAGACTGTCTCGAATGTGATGAACGGCGTGGTGCCGGTCAGCGGAGCCACCAGGCTTAAGGTGGAGCAGGCCATCCTCGAACTCGACTATGTGCCCAACCTCTCCGCCCGCGGCCTGCGCAACGGCAGGTCGGGCGTCATCGCCCTTGCCCTGCCGGACCTGGCCACGCCGTACTCCGCAGAGATCGCGCACCACGTGGTGGAGGTCGCCCACGAACAGGGGTGGAGCGTCCAGATCGAGGAAACAGGGTCCGATCCCCGCCGCGAATACGAACTGATGTCCCGGGCGCGGTCCAACCTCATTGACGGCCTGATCCTCAACCCCGTAGTGCTGGACGAGAGCGCCGTCAAGGTGGGCGTCTCCCTGCCCCCGGTGGTCCTGCTGGGCGAGGTGTCACAGCAGCTCGCCGACCGAGTTTGGGTGGACAGTGTTGCCGCCGCCCGGGACATGACCCTCGTGCTGGCCCGGGCGGGCCGGCGCCGCATCGCCGTGCTGGGGACTGCCGAAGGACGGCACTCGGCAGCGGCAGTTCTGCGCACCCGCGGCTACCAGGCCGCGCTTGGGGAACTCGGCATTGACCCGGACGGCTCGCTGTTGATCCCCTGCGAGAAGTGGACGCCCCAGACTGCTGCGGGTGCGCTCGCCTCCTATCTGGATTCGCACCCGCTCCCGGACGCTCTGTTCTGCTTCACCGACTCCATGGCCATTGGCGCGCTCAGCGTGCTGTGGAAGCGGGGAATCAAGGTCCCGGACGACGTGGCCGTGGCTGGCTTTGACGACATCGCCGATGGCCAATATGCCGTTCCGTCGCTCACCACCGTCTCCTTCGACAAGCGCCGCGTGGCCAGCGAGGCCCTCCGCCTCCTCACCGAGCGGATGGCCGACAGGTCCGGAGAGCAGCGGGTGGTCACCGTCGACTACAGCATCGTGGAGCGGGAGAGTACCCGCAGCTAAACAAGACCGTGCCCTCGCATTGTTGGCGCTAACAATTTTTCCTTGTGCTAGCTTTTACAACGATGTAATGTGAGGTCTGCGTCACACGCCAGTCCTCACCGGATCCGGGATGCAGCGGATCGGAGCGGCTGGCGTGGTGCCACAAGGATTACTTTCAGCGGACCCATCCAAAGGAGTGACGGGTGAAGCAGTTTGATTTTTTCGCCGGGAAACAGTTGCCCGGCAAACAGGTGTCCCGGCGGCAGTTGCTGGCGGGAACCGCGGCTCTGGGCAGTGTGTTGGCCGCGGCCGGACTCACGGGCTGCGGCGGAACCGCCTCGGCGGCGGCCGTCCGGGACATTGCGTTCTGGCATCTGCTGTCCGGCGGCGACGGCATCAAGATGCAGGCCATGATCAGCGCGGCGAACGGGGCCAATCCCGGCTTCAAGGTTCATCCGACGGTCCTCGCGTGGGGTCCGCCGTACTACACCAAGCTGGCTATGGCGTCAGCCGGCGGCCGCCCCCCGGAGCTTGCCATCATGCACGCCAGCCGTGTCCCCGGCTATGCGCCGGGCGGACTCATCGACCCATGGGACATGTCCTTGCTGGCTGAACACGGTGTGACGGCCGAGAGCTTCGCACCGAGGATCTGGGACAAGAGCCAACAGAACGGCCAGGTTTTTTCCATTGCCCTGGACTCCCATCCCTTCGTGATGTTCTACAACACCGACGTCGCTGGCAAGGCAGGGGTACTCGCCGCCAACGGGCAGTTGCAGGAGGTGACTTCTCCGCAGGACTTCCTTGCGGTGGCCCGCGAGATGCAGAAGGTGACGCAGGCGCACGGCCTGTCCTTCGGCTACCTCGGCAGCGGATCCCAGATGTGGCGCCTGTTCTACACGCTCTACAAGCAGCATGGGGCGGACATGGCACTCACTCCGGGCCAGCCGATGAAGGCCGACCGGGATGCCGCCGTCGAGTCCCTGGAGTTCATGGCCTCGCTGTTCGATGACACCGTCGCCGCCAAGAGCGGGGACATTGGGACGGGTATCGCCGAATTTGCCCGCGGCGGTTCGGGGATGCTGTTCAGCGGCGTCTGGGAACTTCCCACCTTCAAGAAGGCAGGCCTGCCCGTCGATGCCGCCACCATCCCCACGCTCTACGGGACGCCGGCGTCCTACGCGGACTCGCATTCCTTCGTCCTGCCCCGGCAGCTGAACGTCGACGAGGAGAAGCGGCGCGACGTGTACAAGTTCGTTAGCGACATCCTCAAGGGGTCGCTGTCCTGGGCCGAGGCCGGCCACATTCCGGCTTACCAGCCGATTGTGCAGTCGCAGGCTTACAAGGAACTCACGCCCCAGATCCACTACGCCAACGCCGCGGACATCATCGCCTACGATCCCGAGGCCTGGTTCAGCGGCTCGGGCTCGGACTGGCAGACCTACTTTGCGGAAAACGTGCAGAACGTACTCCTCGGCCGCGACAAGGCAGCCGATGGCTGGGACGCCTTTGTGCGGCGCACCAACACCCTTCTTTCCCGGCCCAACCCGGTCTGAGGCCACTGGGCGAGAAACACTGAGCGACAAAGGAGTCCCCGATGAGTTCCTTAGCAACATCCCAAGACGCCGAGCGTGAGGCGTCGTCCCTACCTAGCCAGCCACGCAGAAGCCCGTCCCGTAACAACGCGTCCGGTTCAGAAACCTCCAGTCCCCGCCGGACCCGGGACAACCTCAACGGCTGGGGCTTTGCCGCCCCGTTCCTGGCGTTCTTCCTGGTGTTCCTCGTCTGGCCGCTTCTGTACGGCCTGTACATGAGCCTCACCGGCAAGTCCCTCACCGGCGCCAACGACAGCCTGATCGGCCTGGCCAACTACGCCGAAGCCCTGGCCGACGCCGACATGTGGCATTCCCTCGGCAACACGCTTTACTTCACGGTGATCAGCACGGTCCCCCTGGTGCTCGTTGCCCTCGTCATGGCCGCACTGGTGAACGTCGGGCTGCCGGCGCAGTGGCTGTGGCGGCTCTCCTACTTTGCCCCTTACCTGCTTGCCTCCACTGTGGTCTCCCTCTTCTTCTCCTGGATGTACAACCCGCAACTGGGCCTCATCAACGACTCCCTGGCGAAAATCGGGCTGCCCAAGGTGGCCTGGCTGAACGACCCGAATGTGGCGATGTGGGCCATCGTCATCGCCACCCTCTGGTGGACGGTGGGCTTCAATTTCCTGCTCTACCTGGCGGCCATGCAGAACATTCCCGCGCAGCACTACGAGGCCGCGTCGCTGGACGGGGCCGGTGCCTGGCGGCAGTTCTTCGCCATCACCCTGCCGCAGCTCACCCCGACCACCGTGATGATCGTGCTCCTGCAGGTCCTGGCCTCGCTGAAAATCTTCGACCAGGTGTACCAGATGACGGCTGGCGGCCCGTCGGGTTCCACCCGGCCCGTGGTGGAGTACATCTTCGAAACCGGCTTCACCGGCTACCGGCTGGGCTACTCCGCAGCCATCTCCTACATCTTCTTCGGGCTGATCGTGGCCGTCTCGGTCATGCAGTTCTTCATCACTCGCCGCAGGAGTGCATAACCATGGCAACCCAGACCCTCACCCGACCCGCCGCCCGCAGCGTGTCCGCCACACAACTCCGCCAGCCCCGCAAGAAGATGACAGCGGGCAGGGCCGCCGTCCTGGCGGTCGCCGCAATCCTGGCCGTCCTCTGGCTTGTTCCCTTCGCCTGGGCAACCGTCACCGCCTTCAAGAGCGAAACGGACGCCGCGGCGCCGAAAGTAAGCTGGATCCCGCCGTCGGGCTTTACGGCCGACGCGTTCGTCAAGGTGTTCCAGGACGGGAACATCCCGCTGTGGACGTGGAACTCCCTCTACACCTCCGCCGCCATCACCGTGATCACGCTGGCCATCTCCGCACTGGTGGCCTATGCCCTGTCCCGCATCGACTTCCGCGGCAAGAAGGTGCTGATGACCGTGATCATCGCCTCCATCATCATCCCGCCGCCGGTGCTGATCATCCCGCTGTTCTACCAGATGGTGGCGCTGCACATGATCGACACGTCGTGGGCCATCATCCTGCCGCAGGTCATCCACCCCGCCATGGTGTTCGTGCTCAAGAAGTTCTTCGACCAGATCCCGCGTGAGCTCGAGGAGGCCGCAGTGATGGACGGCGCCAGCCGGATGCGGATCTTCACTCAGATCATCCTGCCGCTCTCACGCCCCATCCTGGCCGCCGTGGCGATCTTCGTCTTCATCAGCGCCTGGAACAACTTCCTCTGGCCCTTCATCTCCACCAACGACGGGTCAATCCTGACCCTGCCGGTGGGGCTGCAGACCATCAAGAGCGCCTACGGCATCCAGTACGCACAGAACATGGCATCCGCGCTGCTCGCGGCGCTGCCGCTCATCCTGGTCTTCCTGTTCTTCCAGCGCCAGATCATCAAGGGCGTTGCGACGACGGGACTCGCCGGCACCTGACCTAAGCCCCTTCGCTGTCCACTGACCATCAACGAACCTGTTCCACAACCAAGGAGATACCCCACATGTCCCGCGCAAGGATCACCCTCGACCGCGACTTCACCATCGGGGAAGTACCCCGCCGCCTTTTCGGCTCCTTCGTTGAGCACATGGGCCGCTGCGTCTACACCGGCATCTACGAGCCCGGCCACCCGGAGGCCGACGAAAACGGCTTCCGGCAGGACGTACTCAAGCTCGTCAAGGAGCTCGGCGCCACCGTCATCCGCTACCCCGGCGGCAACTTCGTCTCCGGCTACAACTGGGAAGACGGCATCGGCCCCCGGGAAAACCGCCCCCGCCGGCTCGACGGCGCCTGGCACACCCTCGAGACCAACGCCTTCGGCCTGCACGAGTTCGTGGACTGGTCCCGGCAGGCGGGCACCGAAATCATGGAAGCCATCAACCTGGGCACCAGGGGAGTGGACGCGGCCCGCGAAATCGTGGAGTACGCCAACCACCCGGGCGGCACCTACCTGTCCGACCTGCGCGCCAAGAACGGGCACAAGGACCCGTTCAACATCAAGCTGTGGTGCCTCGGCAACGAGATGGACGGGCCCTGGCAGATCGGCCACAAGACCGCCGAAGAATACGGCCGGCTGGCCCAGGAAGCCGCAAAGGCAATGCGGTTCGTGGACCCGGACATCGAACTGGTGGCCTGCGGCAGCTCCAACTCTGGCATGCCGACGTTCGGCGCCTGGGAGCAGACCGTGCTGGCCCACGCCTACGAGGAGGTGGACTACGTCTCGCTGCACGCCTACTACCAGGAGCACGACGGCGACGTCGGCAGCTTCCTCGCCAGCGCCGTCGACACCGACTACTTCATCGAATCGGTGATTGCCACCGCAGACGCCGTCCGCGCAAAAGGCAAGCACAAGAAGCACATCAACCTGTCCTTCGACGAGTGGAACGTCTGGTACCAGAGGGGCCTCGACACCGAGGACCAGCCGCACAACGTCTCCAAGGCGGGCTGGCGCGAGCACCCCCGGGTCATTGAGGACAAGTACAACGTGACGGACGCCGTCGTCGTCGGCACCCTGCTCAACTCGCTGCTCCGGCACGGCGACCGGGTCAAGATCGCCAACCAGGCGCAGCTGGTCAACGTGATTGCGCCGATCTTCAGCGAGGAGAACGGCCCGGCCTGGCGCCAGACCATCTTCCACCCCTTCGCCCGGATGGCCGAGCTCGCGACGGGCCAGATCCTGCGCCTGTCCGTCGACTCTGACAAGTACGGGAATGCCCGGTTCGGTGACACCGACCTCGTCGACGTCAGCGCGACCTGGAACGAGGAAACCGGCAGGGTGGCGCTGTTCTTCGCGAACCGCGGCCTGGAGGAAGCAGCCGAAGTCGAGGTGGCCCTGCGTGGCTTCGATGCCCGCCAGGTGCTCCGTGCCGAGGTCCTGGAAATCCCGGAGGGCGGGGACCGTTTCACGATCAACACCCAGGGCATCCCGGACCGCGTGGGCCTGAAGCCGCTCGACGGGGCGAAGGCAAGCGGCTCCGAGCTCCGGCTGACCCTCCCGGCGCTGTCCTGGGCCGTCGTCGAGCTGGACGTGGTCAAGAACTAAAGGCAAGACGACGACGGCGGGAAGGTCCCGCCGTCGTACGTCCCTTGCACTTGCGTGCTACGCGGGATAGACGGCGATGGCGGTGGCTTTGATGACGAAGTAGACGGTCATCCCGGGTGTGAGTCCGAGGTCTGCCGAGGCTGCCGGGGTGATGTCCGCGGACAGTCCGCCGGCGTGGACGCGGATCTGGTCGCCGTGGGGTTCCAGGTCTGTGATGGTGACGGCGAACGAGTTCCGCGGGCTGCCGTGTTCAGCGCCCAGGAAGACCGAGACCGCCGTCGGCGAAAAGACGGCGACGCCGTCCTGGCCGGGGACGGCACCGTCCTCGGGGTGCGCGGTGATGTCCAGTCCGCCGTCGGACGAGAGCCCGTGGCCTGTGATGGTTCCGGGGAGGAGGTTCATGCCCGCCAAACCGGCAGCGAACTTGCTGCGCGGTTTTTCCAGGACGCCGCGGGTGGGTCCTTCCTCGGTGATCCGCCCTCCTTCGACGACGATGGCCCGATCGGCAAGCATGAGGGCGTCCAGGACGTCGTGTGTGATGATGATGGCCCGGCGGTTGGCGAGGACGCGTTTGAGGAGCCTGCGCAGCATGGGGGCCGCATGGATGTCGAGGGCAGCCATGGGTTCGTCGAGGAGCAGCAGCTCGGGGTCCGTGGCCAGCGCGCGGGCGATGGCGACGCGCTGTGCCTGTCCGCCCGAGAGGTGGCCGGGGCGCCGGTCCGCGAACTCCGCGGCCTCCACTTCAGCCAGCCAGTGCCGCGCCGTCTGCATCGCACTGGCCCGGTTCGCGCCGGCCGCCCGCGGTCCGAAGGCGACGTTCTCCAGCACGCTCATGTGCGGAAACAGCAGCGGCTCCTGCGCGAGCAGTGCCGTTCCCCGGGCGTGCGGCGGCAGAAAGTGGCTGTTCCCGCCGTCGAGGTTGAACAGCGTCTGCTCTCCGAGCACTGCGTGCCCGCAGTCCGGGCGGAGGAGCCCGGCGATGATCCCCAGCAGCGTCGACTTGCCGGCTCCGTTGGGCCCCAGCACGGCGACGGTTTCAGCGCGCCCGAGCGTGAGCCCGACGTCGAAGTTGCGCGCGTGCAGCGCAGCGTTGAGTGTGAAGGTCATGCTGTTGGTCCTGCCTCTGCCGCCAGCGCCCGGGGACGCCGGTAGGAAAGTCCGACGACGGCAACGGCCACCGCGACCAGCACCAGTGAGAGCGCGACGGCGGCATCGGCGTCGGTTTCCCGCTGCAGGTAGATCTCCAGGGGCAGGGTGCGTGTGACCCCCTGCAGGCTGCCGGCGAAGGTCAGGGTGGCGCCGAACTCCCCAAGGCAGCGCGCGAAGGACAGCACGGCGCCGGAAGCCAGTCCCGGAAGCACCAGCGGGATACTGACGCGGCGCAGTACCGTGGTGGGGCGCGCGCCAAGGGTCGCCGCGACGGCTTCGTACTTGGTTCCGGCCGTCCTGAGTGCCCCCTCCAGGCTGACCACCAGGAACGGCAGCGCCACGAATGTCTGCGCGAGAACGACGGCGGTAGTGGAGAAGGCGATCTGGATCCCCGCCAGCTCCAGGCTCCGCCCGAGCAGGCCCTGCCGGCCGAACGTGTAGAGCAGGGCGATGCCGCCGACGACGGGCGGCAGGACCAGGGGGAGAAGCACGAAGGCCCGCAGCAGCCGCTGGCCCGGGAACCTGGCCCGGGCCAGGACGAGTGCCAGGGGCACGCCCAGCACGATGCACAGCAGGGTACTGGCGGCCGAGGTCCGCAGGCTCAGGCCTAGCGCGGTGAGGGAGGACTCCGAGGTGATGAGCGGGATGAACTGCCCCCAGTTCACCTTGGCCACCATGGCGGCCAGCGGCAGCAGGACAAACAGAGCCCCTGCCGCCGCGAGGGCGAACACCCACGGCGGGACACCGGTGTATCCGGTGTCCCGCCTGTTTGTTTTGCGGACCGTCCAAGCCTTGCTACGGGGTGCCGAAACCGGCGTCACTGAGGACCTTCCTGCCTTCGCTGCCCGTGACCATGGCGATGAAGGCCTCGGCCAGTTCCTTGTTCTTGCTGCTGCCCACAGTGGCGATCGGGCAGGTGTTCACGGCATGGTCCGACTCGCTGAACGTGATGCCCTTGACCTTGCCGCCTGCGTTCCTGACGTCGGTGACGTAGACCAGGCCGGCGTCGGCTTCCCCGGAGGTGACCTTGCCCAGGACATCGGTGACGGATGATTCCTCGCTGACGGGTTTCAGGGTGGTTCCGGTGGCCTTTTCCACCGTCTCCGTGGCGGAGCCGCAGGGCACCTGCGGCGCGCAGACCACCACCTTGACGCCCGGCTTCGCCAGGTCGGCGAAGGAACTGATCGACGCCGGGTTGGCCTGCGGAACCGCGATCTCCAGGACGTTGGTGGCGAAGTTGCTCGCCGTTCCGTCGATGAGCTTGGCATCGGAGAGCTTGGCCATGTTCTTGGTGTCGGCGGAAGCGAACACGTCCGCCGGAGCACCCTGGGTGATCTGGGTGACCAGGTCCGAGGACCCGGCAAAGTTGAGCGTGACCTTTGTGCCCGGGTTCGCGGCTTCGAATTCGGAGGCGATTTTGGTGAAGCTCGCCTTCAGCGACGCGGCGGCAAACACGGTTACGGTGCCGGACAGCTTCTGGGCGCCGCTGGTGCCGGCCGCCGTCGAGCTGCTGGCCGCGGTATTGGAAGCAGCGCAGCCGGACAGCCCGGCGGCAAGGACGCCGGCAGCCAGCAGGGCGCTGATGCGCACGCTGGTGATGCTCATATGATGCTCTTTCCCTGGGGTGTCTCGATGATGACCGTGGTGGCTTTGACGACGGCGGTGGCCACGGAGCCGAGTTCAAGGCCGAGCTCCCTGACGGCTTCGCTGCTCATCAGGGAGACGACGCGGAACGGGCCGCACTGCAGCTCCACCTGGGCCATGACCTTGTCCGCAGTGATGCCCGTGACCAGGCCAACGAACCGGTTGCGTGCAGAGCTGCCCACGCGGGTGGGGTCCTCGGGCAGCTGCGCCTGCTCGCGGGCGAGATGCGCGAGTTCAAGTCCCTCGACGGCCAGCCGGCCGGAGGCGTCCTTCACCGGGGTCAGGGTCCCGTTCTCGGTCCAGCGGCGGACGGTGTCGTCGCTGACGCCCAGGAAGCGCGCTGCTTCGGAGATGCGGATTTTCGGCATGTCACCATATTCCACTATTTGCGGTTGTTTCGGCAGTATTTTACCGCAAATCCGAATATGGCTGCTGATTCTGCTCGCTGGGAGGCCGAAACCTGACGTGATGGCGGGATTCGAACCCGCGTAAACGGTTTTGCAGACCGCTCCCTGACCTCTCGGGCACACCACGTACCCGTAGCCTAGGCAAGCTCTGGCCCGGAGTCTCCTGTGTGTAGAACTCCGTCGTCACGTTGCGTTCTTCGTCACCCACTGCACGCATTTTGGCTTGTTCTGTTACGCCCCGCTTCGGCCGGTGAAGCTGCGTTTCCATGCGCGTCAGTTCGTTGCAGCCGGGGTTGGGAAGCCGGCAGCGAGGTGCTTGATTGGGTGTACATGCTTCGAAAGGACTCGCCATGACGGAACTCTCAGACCTCAGCCCGCGCCGGATCCGCAACGTGCTGGGCCACTTCGCAACGGGCCTGACCGTGATCACCGCGGCCACCGAGAACGGCCCTGCCGGGTTCACGTGCCAGTCCTTTGCATCCCTCTCGCTGGAACCGGCGCTGGTGACCTTCAGCCCGGCGCGGACCTCCAGCACCTGGCCGCAGCTGCGCCAGGCGGGCCGCTTCACCGTCAACATCCTCCCCGCTGACCACCAGCACCTCGCGGCCCAGTTCGCCCGGTCCGGAGCGGACAAGTTCGCCGGCGTTGACCACTCGCCGTCGCCTCTCGGCAACCCTGTCCTCGACGGCGCCCTGGCCTGGGTGGACTGCGAGCTGCACCAGGAGTATGACGGCGGCGACCACACCATTGTGGTGGCCGCGGTCCACGCGCTGAGCGCCCGTTCCGACGTCGATCCCCTCCTCTTCTTCAAGGGCGACTACGTCTCCGTGCAGCCACGGGCCAAGATCCTGGAGGGCGTCGCATGACACGGGTCAAGGCCACGTCACGGCGGCGTGGCCGCCGGCACGCGCAGCCGGAAATAAGCGACGACGTGTGGCAGCCTGCGGAGGACTGGGAGGCCATCGAGGTGGGGGCCACAGTTGAAGTCACGCTTCCCGCCGGGCACTCGTACACTGGCCACATCGACTCCAAAACGCGGGACTCCGGCCTGGTGTGGATCATCAGTTCCGCCGGGCAGGGCCGCCAGATGTACGGCAACCGCGACGGAGTCCGCCTCCGGCCGGCATCAGGCAGGCGGGAATGAGCGCCCTCCTGCTGTCCGCGGCCTTCATTGCTTTCCTCGCGGCGGGCGGTGTGTGGGCAGCTCTGCCGCTGCTGACCGGCTCGTGGAGCTCGGGACCAGTGCGGAGATCCCGGGGAACACCGCGCACGAGTACACGCGGCAGCTGAGCAGCCCATTCCCGGCCGGCATGTGCTGGCGGTCCGAGGGGCTCGCCGCTACGAGCCCCGGCTTTCGAACCGCTCCCTTCGGCGGCGATGCGCCTGCTCGACCAGTTCGATCATCCACGGACGGTGCCCCTGGCGGAACGTCATCCCGTCAGGCAGCCCCTGGACTGAGGGGACGGAATTGGCAATGTCGATGGTGATGCGGCCACCGCCCAGTGGCGCGTTGGTGATGTGGAGGTCCCCAAAGGACTTCGGAAGAACGGGATCCATCCATACTCCTCCGGCGGAAACTACCGGGTCATACCGCATCAGGCTCGTCACCAGCTGGATCGGCGCGGTGGCTGCCCAGGCCTGCGGAGAGCACGCCGTCGGATATGGGACGGGGACGGCGAGCTGCTCCCGGCTGAAACCGCAGAACAGCTCCGGCAGCCGGCCGTCGGAGTGCTCGGCGGCGTCCATCATGCCGGTGGCGATCCGCTGCGCCTCGGCCACGAAGCCGTAGCGGAGCAGCCCGGCGGCGACGATCGCGTTGTCGTGAGGCCAGACCGATCCGTTGTGGTAGCTGGCCGGGTTGTAGGCGCCCATGTCGCTGGCCAGGGTGCGCACGCCCCAGCCGCTGAACATTTCCGCGGACATCAGCCGTTCGGCCACCTGGGGAGCCTTGTCCTCGTCAATGAGGCCCTGCAGCAGGCAGTGCCCCATGTTGGAGGCGCACGCGTCGACCTGCCGTTTCTTGCCGTCGAGGGCGATGGCGTAGTACCCGCGCTCAGGGATCCAGAACTGCTCGTTGAACTGTTTCTTCAACCGGGCCGCCCGATCGGAGAGTTCGTTGCCAAGGGCTGTGTCCCCGGCGTCGTATGCCAGCCACGCCCGCGACAGATAGGCGACGTAGACGTAGGCCTGGACCTCGCAGAGTGCGATCGGCGGTTCGGCCAGTTTGCCGTTGGCGAAGTTGATTCCATCCCAGGAGTCCTTCCAGCCCTGGTTGATCAGCCCCTGGTCATTGAGACGCTCGTACTCGACGAAGCCGTCGCCGTCCTTGTCCCCGGATTTCATGATCCACTCAAGGGCCCGGTCCGCATGAGGGAGCAACGCGGCGATAGTATCCGCGGCGAAGCCCCAGCGGCTGACCGCGCCGAGCACCATCAGGAACAGGGGCGTGGCATCGACGCTGCCGTAGTAGTTTGACTTGCCGCCCAGGGACAGCCCACTGGAAACGTCGAGCCGGACCTCATGGAGGATCTTGCCCGGTTCCTCCTCTGTCATGGGGTCCACCACGGATCCCTGGCGGTCCGCCAAGGTCTGCAGGGTGCCCAGCGCCAGGGACGGGTCCACCGGCATCGCCATGACTGAAGCCCACAGCGAGTCCCGGCCGAACAAGGTCATGAACCAGGGCGCCCCGGCGGCCACCACGACACGTTCAGGGTGGTCGGGGTCCTCAATCCGAAGGGCGCCCAGATCGTCGTAGCTGCGGCGCAGGGTCCGTTCAACAGAGCGGTTGCCCATCTGCAGGACCGGGATCTTCGCCACCCACTCCCGCCGGCGGCGGTCCCGAGGCGACAGACCGTCCCCCTCGGAATGGACAAAAGCCATTGCCGATCGGCCCCCTCGGTGCTGGGCAGCACGGTCAGGACTGTGGTCCAGTGACCATGCGCCGGAACCGTAGCCCGGTACGTCACCGCGTCCGCCGAAACGTCCGCACCCGGGGCCTGGACCACCACGCCCTTCCGGATGTCCTGCCACGCCGCCCGGATGGTGAGCGCGCCGCCGTCGGCCTGCCGTTTCTCGTCCCAGCGCCGCAGGATCCGCGCCTCTTTCACCTCGAAGAGGTCCGCGAAGTCCGCCCCGATTTTCAGTGCGATGACGCAGTCGACCGGCTCGAGGGAGAAGTTCCGGACGGTGACCTGTTCCTGGATGCCGGCCCCCACTTCCCGCAGCCGCTCCACGATCAGCGGGCTGTCTGCGTAGCCGTCGGAGCGGGGAACCCGGCCGACGAACAGTGCCCGGTACGGCTCCTTCGTCTCGGCCGCCAGCGGCTCGAGCGCCAGGCCATCAACCGTCAGGCTCCAGCCCGAGAGGATGCGGGCGTCCCGCACGAAAAGGCCATGCGGGTGGTCGGTACTGATGTCCCCGTTTGGCAAGGAAATACAGAAGGACGATCCCTCGACCAAGGTGACTGTCCCGGCACCCAACGGGCCCGCCGCCGTATCAGCATTCCATCCGGCCATCGCGGCCACCTCCGAGTAACCAGCAACAGCACGCAGTCACCCGTAGGCCTGCCGCTGCCGACACCGCCGTTCCTCCGAACGACGCTACGCTTGCTCGCTCTGCCTAGCTAGGTCTTGACGCTAGGGCCTTGACGCGTACGACGACGCCGTGCGGATTACGCCGGGATGGCGCCGGATTCCGGCTGGACGCCCCAGGTCATTTTCCGGATGGTTTCGCGCTGCAAGCCGCTGAGGGCGGCGAGATCATAGTCATCCAGAACCCCCCGCCGTCGTGCTGCTGCCAGGAGGCTCAGGCGGCGGTCTTCCAGAGCGGTCTTGGACTCCTCAAGTTCAGCCAGCTCCGACTTGAGCTGGCGGATCACCGCAAGATGCTGCTCAGCCGGCAGCCCCGACGGGAGCAGGTCGTCGGACGACAGGCCCACGGTGCGGACCGTCCAGCGGGAGAGCTTCGCGGCCTCGGCGAGGCGGGTGACTTTCATGCCGTCGCAAAGCGCCTGGGCGATCTGCTGGTTCAGCCGGACGGAGAGGGCGCGCATGCTGGTGGCATTGAAGGAAATCCGCTGCCTGCTGTCCCTGAGCAGCTTGCGTGTCTTTTCCGCCTGGACAGTGGCAGTGTCTGGTTTCGCCGTCCCCCGATAGCGGTAGTAGCCCACCACGCGGTCGTCGCGGTGCAGAACAGCCAAGAGCACTCCTCGGTTCGGATTTACATCGGACGGCGCCGGCTTGGGCCGGCCAAATGGCGCCCGCCAAGCCGGCCCGACTTATGTAGAAGGCTAGGCAGACCGGACGGTGCGGCGGAAATACCTATAGTGCGTGGAGCCATAACCAAAAAGTTTGGTCAGTGTTCTTCTGTGGGACGTTCGACGGCGGTCCATAACGGCGGTCCATAAGAGACGCTTATCCGCCCACGCAGATTAGGTCTTATCCATACCGGCCGGGATTCCCTAGTGTCGAAGGAACGAGTATCGCTCCCTCCTGACTCCCTAGGAAGAGACCATGTCTGAATTTGAACCTGCATCGCGAGTGTCCCGCATCAAGTCTTCTGCCAGCGTGGCCGCAGCGGCCCGCGTGCGTGAGCTGAAGGCAGAAGGGCGCCGGATCCTGGACCTGACAGTCGGTGAACCGGACTTCGATACCCCTGAGCACATCAAGGCGGCAGCGGTTGAGGCGATCAGCAAGGGCGAGACGAAGTACACCTCGGTCACCGGCACGCCGGCACTGCAGAAGGCGATCCTCCAGACCAAAGAGCTGCGCAGCGGCATCCACTACACCCCGGCTGAGATCACCATCGGCGGTGGCGCCAAGCAGGTGATCTTCACGGCGTTCATGGCTTCGCTGGACGCCGGCGACGAGGTTGTGGTGCCCGCCCCGTACTGGGTTTCCTACCCGGACATGGTGCTCGCGAACGAGGGCACCCCGGTGGTTGTCACCTGCGGCGAGGAGTCCGGCTTCAAGCTGACCCCCGAAGCCCTGGCCGGGGCGCTGAATGAGCGGACCAAATGGGTCATCCTGAACACCCCGTCAAACCCGACGGGCGCCGTGTACTCCCGGGCGGAACTACGGGCCCTGGCGGATGTCTTGGCGAACTTCCCGAACGTCTACGTCCTGACGGACGAGATCTACGACCAGATCTACTTCGGTTCCGGCCGGATTTCGAGCCTGGTGGAGGTTGCTCCGGAGCTGAAGGACCGCGTTCTCGCCGTCAACGGCGTTTCGAAGGCGTACGCCATGACCGGCTGGCGGCTGGGTTACGCCGCCGGTCCGGCGCCACTGATCGCAGCGATCAACAAGCTCCAGTCGCAGATCTCCTCCTGCCCGTCCTCCGTGAGCCAGGCCGCCAGCGCCGCCGCGCTCACAGGCGAGCAGACCTTCGTGCGGGAGAGTGTGGAGGTCTACCGCAGCCGCCGCAACGCAGCGGTAGCCGCGCTGAACGCCGTCGACGGTCTTTCATGCGCGACGCCGGAAGGCGCCTTTTACGCGTACGTCAACTGCGGCGGCGCCATCGGCAAGACCACCCCGGAGGGGAAGGTCATCGCCAATGACGAGGACTTCACGCTCTACCTTCTTGAGGCAGCCTCAGTCGCCGTCATCCAGGGATCGGCCTACGGACTGGGCCCGTACTTCCGCATCTCCTACGCCACCAGCCTCGACGTCATTGAAGAGTCCATAGCCGCCATCGACAAGGCCTTCCGGGCCCTCAGCTAACCCCATCAAGCGGGCCCTCAGCTAACCCCCATCAAATGAAGGAAAATTCCGTGATCCACGTAATGACCAACATCGAACGACCCGACGCCGACGCCGTCCGTCGCCTGGCGCAGTTCTCCTCGGCCACGATCCACGAGGCACAGGGCCGCAAGGGAGCGCTCAGCTCCAAGATCAAGCCGATCGACCGCAGCATGTCCTTTTGCGGCCCTGCCACCACTGTCCGCTGCGCGCCGCGGGACAACCTCATGCTGCAGGTGGCCATCCACTACGCCGAGGCTGGGGACGTTGTCCTGGCCGCGGCCGGGGAGTACGAGGAAGCCGGCACGTTCGGCGACGTCCTCGGCAATGCCATGAAGGCCAAAGGCCTCGCAGGCCTGGTAACGGACTCAGGCGTCCGCGACACCCAGGACCTCATCGAACTGGGCCTGCCCGTGTTCTCCGGCAGTGTCTCCATCAAAGGCACTGTTAAGGAAACCATCGGCCCCATCAACCACCCTGTGGTTTTCGGTGACGAGATCATCTACCCAGGCGACGTCCTGCGCGGCGACGCCGACGGTGTTGTTGTGGTCCGGAAGGACGAGATCGAGGAAGTCATCCGCCTCTCCCAGGAACGTGACGACGCTGAGCGCGAGCTCATCGGCCTCTACAAGGCAGGCGGAACCACCATCGAGCTGTGCAACCTGACCGAGGTCCTGAAGGCCAAGGGGCTGCTGGTCGAACACGCGTAGTTAGGTAGCGCTGGGTGGGTTGACTGCCTAGCCCGGCGCTGGCATCACCTCAGGCGGGGCAGAACTACTGTCCCGCCTGAGGTGTAGTAATGCTGCCGGAATTTAGCTCCCGGCGCTTACGGCTCCGCGCGCCTCGCTTCCCGCGGCCTCGCCTGTTACGGCGCAGGGCCGGGCTGTTCGGATTGGTGCATTTCGCGCAACCAGGTTCCGGTCAGTCCAGTTCCTGGTAACGGGGCTGCGCTTGAGCGGTAAGTGTGGCCGGTGGGCGTGATGATCTCTATGGTGTGCCGTGGGCCGGGTCTGGGTTGGGCTTTCCAGCCGGGGTTTTCTTTGGTGTCGTTGCAGGCTTCGCAGAGTCCGGCGCCGTTGGTGAGGGATGTTGGGCCGTCGTCGTGCCAGGGGATGATGTGGTCGTGGTGGCGGATGGGTGCGTCGCAGTAGGGTGTGCGGCAGGTGTCGTCGCGGATTTGGATAAAGCGGCGCAACGGTGCCGGGAAGAGGCGCCGTCGCGAGTCCATGGCCACCAGGTCGCCGGTCCCGGGGGCGGTGTAGAGCCGCCGGAGCCAGATCTTGAGCTCGTTCTGGCCGGTCGGTGAACCGCCGCTCGCCGCGGGCTGAAGGCGATCCGGCGAGCCGGATTCGTGGCGTTCAGCCGATCCCTGACCCTGCGTTAACAGCGTCCGTGCCCAGGCAGCGGGGACAACACCGTAGCCTGCGAGGCGGGCGGGTTCGCTGTCGGCTTGGAGGAGGGTGCGGTCGGTCATGACGAGGTTGATCTCGATGCCGGTGACGCCGCCGGGGGTGCCGGTGGTCCATTGGACCAGGGTGTCGGCTTTGATCTGCCCCAGGCTGCGCGGGTCGCCGGCGGCGTGGAGGGTGTCGGCGTGCCGGGTCAGTGCTGCCCAGACGGCGACTCCCTGATGGGCGGGCAGCAGCGCCGTCAGGTAGGTCATGCAGTCGGGGGCCGGGCGCAGGCTCACGGACCGCTCGGACGCGGCATGGCTGGGACGCTGGGTGACCGAGCGGGAGTCCCGCCGGATAGCGGCGGCCTTCACAGCGGCGATGACGGCCCGGGTTCCGGCGCCCGTGAAGGTTCCGGTGTCTGCGGCGAGCTCCTCGTCGACGGCCATCCGGTCATCCACCGACAGGCAGGCTGTCTCTTTCACGACGTGCATGACGCGCTCTTCGTTCAGTTGGCCGGTGTCCAGAGCGCCCAGGGTGTGGGGCATCTCGGTGACCAGTGCTTTCGATATGCCGAGCAGCCGGCCGCCGCGGTGCGGGGACTCGCCGCGGGCCAGGGCGATCTGCTCGGCTGCGCCCATGCTGTGGTCTTTGGGGCGTTTCTTGCCCAGGTCCTCGACCGACAGAGGGGTGAGGTTGGTCTGCGCCCCGTGTTCGGCGTGTTCCTGGCGGTGCCGGATCTCGAAGGCGACGGCAAGCCTCGCCTGTTGCCCGGCAATCAGGCACTTGATCTTCTCCCATGCCTGCATCTGGTCGATCAAACCCGCCCCGTCGGCGCTGAGGTCCGCCCGCAAAAGGACCCTTGCCGCAGCGACCCGGTCCGCCACGCCCAGCCACGGCGTACAGGCATTGGAGGCACCGCCGCCGGCGAACAGGACATTGGCAAACAGGGCCTCGGGAAACGGGTCCTCCGGAATAGATGCCGGGAACGCGGCGTCGAGGTCATCGTCGTATGGAGCTCCGTCCTCCAGGAACTCGTCATCTGCGAATTCGTCGAAGGGAATAGCCTCGTCCGTGAACCAACCGTGGGGAATCGCGTCAAGGGGAAAAACTGCGTCCGGAAAAAGGGCGTCGGGAACCGCGGCAGTGTGCAGGGTGTCACCGTACGGCGCTCCTGCAGTCAGTGCTGAATTCCCGCTGCCTTCCATGAACACAGTCTGCCAAGGGGGTACGACATTAAAGCGCTGATCCGGCTCCAGCTGAGGTCGTGATCCAAAAGTTTCTTGAATCCACCCGAGAACGAAAACTAAGTAGCAGCTCAGGGCCTTCCCAGCCTTGGGAACGCCCTGTGCCGCCACACAGTTGGGAAGCTGGCAGGGGAGGACCGGTTAGACGCGGTGGGGAACCTGGTAGGCGGGGGCGCCTACGACGGCATCCTCCAGGTACCAGACCGTCGAGCCGCCGCCGCTGACCGGCATGATGCTCCCCTCGAACACGAAGACTGGAGCTGCGGACCGGTCCTCCGGTCGCCAAAAACCATTGGTGGGGCAGTGGGACCCGGTTTTCGCCATAAGTCCCAGACTCGGGTCGGTAGTTCTCCTGATGGTGCTGAGCTTTTTCATGGCAGGCTCCCGTTGATTCTGATTGTGGAAAATGCTTTTCCACAAATTCTTGGCTTGCTGCCAATATTAGAATCCCGGGGTGCCAGTTACTAAGACAAATGATAAGTGCCCCGATAAGCGGAACCTATGAACCCCTAGCGGCCATACTTATTGCTGAGCATTTCCTGCAGCATTTCCTTCAGCACCAGGAGTACAGCCGATGCCGCCTCCGAGAGGGGATCGTGGTCGGGGGTGCACAGCGCGATTTTGCACTGCAGCGCGGGGTCCACGATCCGCAGGACGTGGAAGTCCTCCTCGTGGAACAGGGCATCCGCCGCAGACTTGGGCATGATGGTGGCCCCCAGATCCGCCCGCAGGAGACGGGCAATGGACGGCACCGACTCCACCTCGCCCACGAGTTGGAGCTTCAGCCCCTTGCTGTCGAATCCCTTCTCCACTGCTTGCCGGAGGGTGTGGATCTTCTCGGGGAGGAAGAGCCCCAGGCGAGCCACCTCCTCCAGCGTGATCTCGCCGTTCTCCGCGTTAACATCCGTTCTGGCGGCGTTGACCACCAGGTGCAGGTCCTCGACGATCATCGTGGTGAAGAGGACACCGCGGATGGGGCCCGGCTCGTAGATGAGGGCCATGTCCAGCCGGCCGTTCTTGATGGCTTCGCTCAGGACGCCGCCATAGATTTCCGTGACGTGCAGGACGATATCCGGGTACCGACGGGCCACTTCGCTGATGATCTGGGGTGTCAGGCTCGAGGCCATGCTGTAGGGCGCAATGGCGATGGACACCCTGCCTGACGGCGCGGCCCCGGACTTGGCAACGTCCTGCCGGGCCTGCGCGACGAGCCGAAGGATGGACTGGGCGTGGCGGTACAGCGTGTGCCCGGCGGCCGTTGGCTGCACGCCCTGCTTGCTGCGGATCAGCAGCCGCTGCTTCAGTTCAGTCTCCAGCGCCGAAACCTGCTGGCTCAGGGCCGGCTGTGCCACGTGAAGTGCGGCCGCCGCCTTGGTGATGCTCCCCGAGTCCACGATCTGCACGAAGTACGCAAGTTTCCTGGTATCCACGGCCGCCCTCTCTCTTCGCGGCGTCCTGAACCCCACAGAAGGTCATAACGGGTTGCTATGGAGGGATACGCAATAGGTCTTTGTGTGATCCACATCGCTGACACTAGGTTGAACCCAGAACGCTATTTCATTAAGCCTACATTCTATCCCCTCCGGTGACATGCAAATTCCTGATGGGGTCAGATGCATTTTGCATCCTAATCGCTTTTACCGAAATCGCCGGTTGCTTTTACATTCACGAAATAAACGCTCCATATCTTCAATTCAACGAGGGCGGGCCGCCAAGGCCGAACCCTCCTTAGTGGGAAGGAGACGATCATGGGCTCCACTGCGGAGGTGGTCATAACCACCACCTATCCCGTGACACCGATTACGTCTTTGTGTGAGCCAAATCCCGGTGTCAGACTTTTTTGCAGAAGCCGGTAGCCCGGCAGCGCCGAACCGGGAAACCTCCACAGGGCCAGTTCGGACACACTTCATCACCAGCGCAGCTGATCCCTTTGCCCCGGCGGGCAGGGCCGCTGCTAACCACCCAGGAAGGCAGATAATGGGACCCACAGTTGATCTCGTCGCAGATCTTGGAGAAGGCTTCGGCGCCTACTCGATGGGCGACGACGCGGCCTTGCTCGAGGTGGTTTCCAGTGCCAACATCGCCTGCGGCTTCCACGCCGGTGACCCCGACATCATGCACGCCACGGTCGCTGAATGTGTCCGCCGCGGGGTCAGCATCGGGGCACACCCGAGCTTCCCGGACCTGCGGGGCTTTGGCCGGCGCGCCATGGACCTGACGGCGGACGAGGTCCGCAACGACGTCCTGTACCAGTTCGGCGCGCTGAGCGCTTTCGCCGCTTACCACGGCACCAGCGTCGCACACATTGCGCCGCACGGCCGCCTGGGCAACCTCGTTGCCACCCGCCCCGACTACGCAGCGGCTGTGGCCGACGCCGCCGCCCGCCTGAATCCCGGCCTCATCGTCCTGGCACAGGACGGCGAACTGGCCTCCGCCGCTGCCGAACGGCAGCTCCCGGTGGGCATCGTCGGCATCGCCGACCGCGCCTACGAAGCCAACGGCACCCTGGTGCCCCGCGGCCGCCCCGGCGCCGTGATCCACGATCCTGCCGCCATCGTGGAGCGCACCGTGCGGATGGTGTGCGAAGGGCTCATCGAGACCGTCGCCGGCACGGACCTGCCGATTGTTGCCGACACCGTGCTCCTGCACGGTGACACGCCCGGCGCCGTGCAGCTGGCCCGCCAGGTCCGCGCCGAACTGGAGAACGCCGGCGTGACCATCGCCCCGCTCGCCCAGGTTCTGGCCGCCAAAGAGAAGGTCGCCTGACATGGCTGCCACCCCAAATCCAACTCCCGTGGAGATCTTCGAGTCCGGGGATTCGGCCCTGCGGGTCGTCGCCTCCTCCGCTGACGCGGAGGCCAACTGGAGCACCGTCCATTCCCTCGCGCAGTGGCTTGAAACTGCAGGGGCCGACGGCGTACACGGCGCAGTGCCGACGTACGACTCCCTGCTCGTGGAATTTGACCCCGGGGTCACTTCGGCGCGCCAGGTCCGGGCATTTGTCCTCCTTGGCCTGCGCCAGCTTGAGCATGTAGGAGCACCAGCCCGCACGCCCCGCGAGTTCAGCGTTCCGGTGGTTTACGGCGGCGAGTACGGCCCGGACCTGGCGCGCGTCGCCGAGCACGAGCAGCTCTCCGTGGAGGAGATCATCGCACTGCACACTGCGAAGTCCTACGTCATCCGTTGCCTCGGCGCCCCTGCGGGTTCTCCAATGATGGACGGCCCCGATTTTCCGCTCCCGGTTCCGCGGCTGAAGGACCCCCGGCTGTCCGTTCCGGCAGGGGCCGTGGCCGTCGCCGGCCGGCAGGCAGTCATCGCCCCAGCGGTGGCACCCGGCGGATGGTGCGTCATCGGCCAGACCCCGCTCACCGTCCTTGACGCCGCCAGCGAGCCGCTGGTTCCCTATCTGCCCGGCGACCTCCTGAAGTTCCGCCAGATCCAGCCGGAAGAGTTCGCAGACTACGCGGGCCGGAAATTGGAGGCAGCACGATGAGCGGATCACTGATCATCCAGCAGCCCGGCAACTCCGTGGTCACAGACCTGGGCCGCTTCCGCGGACCCCGGTTCGGGCTTCCCGTCAACGGGGCACTCGACCAGTTCTCGGCACGGGCGGCAAATATCCTCGCGGCCAATGCCGACAACGCCCCGCTTCTGGAAATAACGGCCTTGGACTTCCGGATGCAGGCCACCACGGATCTCCTCATCGCCGTCACCGGCGCACCGCTGACCCTCACGGTCGGCGGGCGCGAATGCCCGCAGTGGGAACCCGTATCCGTGCGTGCGGGGGAGACCGTGGCGGTGCGCCGCATCACCGGCGGCCTCCGCGCCTACCTTGCCGTCCACGGTTCCGTCGAGGCGCCGGCGCTGCTGGGAAGCTGTGCCCCCGACACGGTCATCGGCTTCGGCCTTAGGCTCTCCGAGGGTACCGAGCTGAAGACCTCCAGGAGCGTCGGACCAATCCGGCAGCCATACTTTGACCTTCCGCTGTTCCGGCTGGGGCTGACCCGGCCAGAGTTCGGCAGCCGGACGGTCATTGACGTCACGGACGGTCCGGACGTTGAAGAATTCGGCAACACAGCAGAGCTGCTGTTCAACACCGAATACACCGTCAGTGCCCGGAGCAACCACATCGGGCTGCGCCTCGGCGGGGCGCTTCCCGAACGCCAATCGACAGCCGAAGTGCTCTCGCGCGGCGTTCCGGTGGGAGCCATAGAGGTTCCCTCCAGGGAAGAGCTGCTGGTGCTGCACCGGGGACGCGGAGTCACCGCTGGCTATCCCGTCCTGGCAGTGGTCACCAGCCGCTCGCTCGACACCCTCGCCCAGGCCCGGCCCGGGCACACCATCACCTTCCGCAAGACCACCGTTCCCGAAGCCACAGCAAAGCATCGGGCGGCAATACGGGAACTGGAAAACCTCCGTTCCCGCGTCAGCACCGTCTTCGCCCTCCTTGGTATCGGCAAGGATCCCGGCTGGCCGGAACTCGTGCCGGCAGCCGGCAGCTAAGGATCCCCGATGACCTCCCCTCGAACTAAGTCCAAGTTAGGAATGAAAATGTCTGTATCAACGCATGCGGGTGCCCCGCAGCATGACCGCCTCGATGCGAGGCAGACCCGGAAAGTAGTAACTGCCGGGTGCGTCGGAATCTTTGTGGAGCTTTACGACAACGGCATTTTCGCCTTCATGGCCGGAACGCTTGCCCTCGTGTTCCTGGCACCAGGCAACCCGGATAACGCCCTGCTGTTCGTCTTCGCCGGCTACGCCGTGTCCTTCTTCGTCCGCCCCCTCGGAGCCGTGGTCTGCGGCATCCTGGGGGACAAGATCGGGCGACAAAAACTCCTGGTCTTCGTCATCCTGCTGATCAGCATCGCCACCGCCGGCATCGGGCTCCTGCCCGCCTACTCGGCCATCGGCATCGCAGCGCCTGTGCTACTCGTGCTGCTCCGGATGCTGCAGGGCTTCTCCGTCGGCGGCGAGGCTGCCGGCGCCATGACCTTCCTCGCCGAGCACGCCCCTGAAGGCAAGCGCGGCATCATCACCTCCTACGCCCAGATCGCCTCCTTCGCGGCTCTCCTCACGGGTACCCTGGTTGCCTTCTCGATGTCCCCGTGGCTTACCGCAGCAGCAATCAACGGCGGCGGCTTCGGCTCGTTCGCATGGCGCATCCCGTTCCTCGTCGCCATCCCCATGGGCGTCATCGGCTGGTACATCCGCAAGGCCATCGCGGACACCCCCAACTTCGTGAAGCTCAAGGAAGAGGGCGGCCTGTCCAAGAACCCCCTTAAGGAAGCCTTCGCCTCCGCCGAACACCGCCGCGCCATGCTCCTGGCCCTGTTCATCCCGCTCATGAACGGCTCCGGCTACTACGTCCTGTTCTCCTACATGCCCACATTCCTTAAGGGCAAGCAGCTCAACTTCACCATCGGTGAGGCCCTCCTCGTTACCGCCTGCAGCCTCGTGGTCATCTGCGTCGCCATCCCGTTCATGGGCGCCCTCTCGGACCGCATCGGACGCAAGAAGGTCATCGCCGGATCGGCCATCGCCATGGCTGTCCTCGGCATCCCCTCCTACGCACTCATCGCCACGGGCAACATGGCCCTGGCCATCCTGGGTGCCTGCCTCATGGCAGTTGTCTTCGCCGGGCACACCGCAGTGATCCACATCCTGATCGTGGAACTGTTCCCAACCCGCGTCCGGTACTCGGCCTACGGTCTGGGCTACAACATCTCCTCGGCACTCTTCGGCGGAACTGCCCCGCTGCTGATGACCTGGCTGATCTCGTCTACCGGCAACATCTACATGCCCGCCTTCTACGCCGTCATCACCGCGCTGGGCACGCTGGCGGCCGTCAGCACCGTCAAGGACCGCGCGCACCTTCCGCTGCGCGACGCCTAACACTTACTACTGCACAACCAGGAGATTTACATGCCGTTTTCAGACTACTCAATCGCCCTCGTCACCGGCGCCTCAACCGGGATGGGTGCCGCGATCGCCGAGCGCCTGGCCAAGCGCGGACTCACCGTCCACGCCGTGGCCCGCAACGAGGAACGCCTGAACGACCTGGCCGACAAGACCGGCGCTATTCCCCACGTCGTCGACCTGACCGACACCGCGGCCCTGGCGGCCGCCGTCGGAAATCTCGAAATCGATGTCCTGGTGAACTGCGCCGGCGTGTCCCGGCCCGGCAACATCCTGGACTCCTCGGAGGGCGACATCGATGAACTCATTGACGTCAACCTTCGCGGCCTGCTCCAGCTCACCCGGCTGGTCTTGCCGGGCATGGTGGAACGCGACCGCGGCCATGTCATCAACATCAGCTCCATCGCCGGCCTGTACAACTTCTACGGCCACACGGTCTACCACGCCACCAAGGCCGCCGTGCACCAGGTCTCGCGCCAGCTGCGCAACGACACCGTGGGCAAGCGCATCCGTGTCACCGAGATCTGCCCGGGACGCGTCGAGACGGAGATTTTCGGCCGCAACATGGGCGGCACGCCTGAGGCCATGGAAGAGGCCTGGAAGACGTACTACGAGGGCTACGAATCCCTGACCACCGACGACATCGTCAATGCCATGGATTACGCCATCGAAACACCGCGCCACGTGAACGTTGGCATGCTGGAACTCATGCCCACCTTCCAGGTCCCCGGCGGGCTCACGTTCGACCGGCGCTAGCCGCCCGCCCGTCTAATCCGCCCCAGATCCACAGAAACAGGTTTCCGATGCAACCAGTACGCACAGTCAGCTTCCCCGACCGGCAACTGCTCGCCGATCTCGCACCCCTTCCTGAGGGGCTGAGAGGTGTTGTCTGGGACATGAAGTCGGATCCCGAAGGCGCGACGCTGGGAGAGATCGACGGCGTCATCCTCCCCTACATCAACGCCGGCGCGGTTCTGGGATCGCTCGCCCAGGTGGACGAACTGAAGTTCGTCCAGACGCAGTCCACCGGGTACGACGGCGTCATTGAGGCCTCCGGTCCGGCGGCCGGCGTCGCCAACGCCTCCGGCGTTCATGCAGCGGCGACGGCGGAACTGGCGGTGGGTTTGATCCTCGCCAAACTGCGTGGCATCGACCAGGCCGTCCGCGACCAGCAGTACGGCCTCTGGCGGCCGGAGCGGCGCCAGTCCCTCGCGGACCGCCGCGTGCTGCTGGTGGGCGTCGGCGGGATCGGACACGAGATCGCCCGCCGGCTGGAGCCCTTCGAGGTCACGGTCACCCGGGTGGGAAGCGCTGCGCGTACCGACGAGCACGGCGAGGTCCACGCGTCCACGGACTTGGCCGCGCTGGCCGCCACGCACGACATCCTGGTCTCGGTGCTGCCGCTGAACGACCACACCCACCACCTGATCGGCGAGGAAGTCCTCGCCGCCCTGCCCGACGGCGCCCTCGTGGTGAACGTAGGCCGCGGCCCTGTGGTGGACACGGCAGCACTGACCAAGGAAGTCCTGTCCGGCCGCCTGCAGTGTGCACTCGACGTCGTCGATCCGGAACCGCTGCCGCAGGACCACCCGCTGTGGTCCACGCCCAACGCCCTGATCACACCCCACGTTGGCGGCAACGCGTCCGCCTTCCAGCCGCGGATCCTGAAGCTCCTGCGGAAGCAGCTCGAAGCACTGGCCGCGGGACAGGCTCCGGCCAACCTGGTGCAGAAGGGCCCCTTCGCATGACTTCACTGTTTGACTTGGCCGGGCGGGTTGCGTTGGTGACTGGTTCGAGCCGGGGGATTGGTAATGCGTTGGCGCGGGCGTTGGCTGATGCGGGTGCGACGGTGGTGCTGAACGGTGTGGATGCTGAGCGGTTGAAGGCTGCGGAGGCGGTGATGGCGGCTGGGTACGCGCCGGGACGGGTGCACGGTGTGGCGTTTGATGTCACGGATGACGCGGCGGCCGCGGCCGGTGTGGCCTGGGTTGAGGAGCATGTGGGCCCGTTGGAGGTCCTGGTGAATAATGCCGGGATCCAGCACCGGGTGCCGATGCTGGAGTTGGATGTGAAGGATTGGGAGCGGGTGATTTCCACGGATCTGACCAGCGCGTTCCTGGTGGGCCGGGAGGCGGCCCGGCACATGATTCCGCGCGGTCACGGGAAGATCATTAACATCTGTTCGGTGCAGACGGACCTGGCCCGGCCCACGATCGCGCCGTATGTCGCGGCGAAGGGCGGGTTGCGGAACCTGACCCGGGCGATGACGGCTGAGTGGGCGGGGTCGGGGTTGCAGATTAACGGGATCGCGCCGGGGTATATCCATACCGAGATGACGCAGAACCTGGTCGATGATGAGCAGTTTAATGCCTGGATCCTGGGCCGGACCCCGGCGGCGCGGTGGGGCACGGTGCAGGACCTGGCCGGTCCGGCGGTGTGGCTGGCCTCCGCCGGGTCTGATTTCGTGAACGGGCAGACGATCTTTATCGACGGCGGAATGACGGTGGTGGTCTGATGAGACACACAACGGAGGCTGGTTTGCCGGTGTCGGGGCCGGCGGTCGTGGCGCACGCGAAGGGTGACTTGCGGATCGAGGAGGTCCCGCTGAAGGCACCGGGGCCGGATGAGGCGGTGGTCGAGGTGCTGTATGGGGGGATTTGCGGGTCGGACCTGCATTACTGGCTGCACGGTGCGGCGGGCGAGTCGATCCTGAGGGCGCCGTTGGTGCTGGGGCACGAGATCTCCGGGCGCGTGGTCCGGGCGGCGGGGGACGGGACCGGCCCGGTGGCGGGGACGCCGGTGGCGGTGCATCCGGCCACCCCGGGACCGGGTGAGGGGCCTGATGCGCCGCGGTATCCGGCGGAGCGGCCGAACCTGTCCCCGGGCTGCACGTACCTGGGTTCCGCGGCGAGGTATCCGCACACGGACGGGGCGTTCAGCCGGTACGTGAACCTGCCGGTCCGGATGCTCCGGACCCTTCCGGACAGCATTGACCTGCGGACGGCGGCGCTGATCGAACCGGCGTCGGTGGCCTGGCATGCGGTGTCCCGGGCCGGGGACGTGGCCGGCAAAACCGCCCTGGTCATCGGGTCCGGGCCGATCGGGGCGTTGGCGGTCGCTGTCCTCAAACGCGCCGGCGCGGCCCGGATCGTCGCGGTGGACATGCACGCCAGGCCGTTGGAGATCGCCGCGGCGGTGGGCGCGGACGAGGTCCTGCACGCCACCGACGCGGAGGCGATCGCCGCGGTCCAGGCCGACGTCGTGATCGAGTCCTCCGGGAACCACCACGGCCTGGCCTCCGCGATCCAGGGCGCGGCCCGCGGCGGGACCGTGGTCATGGTCGGGCTGCTGCCCACCGGCCCGCAGCCGGTCCTAATCTCGCTGGCCATCACCCGGGAACTGGACCTCAAAGGCTCGTTCCGGTTCAACGACGAAATCGACGAGGTCATCACCGCCCTGGCCGACGGCACCCTCAGCATCGGCCCGGTCATCACCCACGACTACCCCGTCACCGACGCCCTCAACGCGTTCGACACCGCCCGCAACTCCGCCCAATCCGGCAAAGTCCTCCTCAACTTCGCCGGCTAGTAGCCCTACCTCTGGGGCTGGATCCCGTTGCCCGCGCCCTTGGCGAGTTTCAGTTCGGTGTTGACGATTTCGGCGGAGCACTGGAACTGCGCGTTGCAGCTTTGCAGAACGACGGTAGCTGCGGCCGTGCCCTCGTTGAACGCCATCACGTTGGGAACCACCCGAATGGTGACGGTTTGGGCCTGTCGGGTGCAACTGAGCTGTTCGTTTCCGAGGCCACCGGCGATCCGTCCGTCGCTGACCCTTTGGGTGAGCTGGATGACGGGCACAGCGATGAGCAGGGTGGGGTCGGTGTCGCAGACGAAGGTGATCGGAATATCGACGGCGGCGCCGTCGGCGACGAGGATTCCGGGCCCCGCGCTCACGAGCGTCGAGGGGGCTGCGTGGGCGGGTGCGGCGATGCCCATGAGGCCGGCGGCGAGTGCGACGGCGGCGAGGCGGCTTTTGGTGCCTAACATCAGGTTTTTCCTTGGATAAAGGTGGGCGTGAATGGAAGCGTGGCGTCCCGCGTCGCCTGTGGCCGTGCCAGCGCGGTGACCGGGCGCCTGGATTTACGGGGCCATGCTTGTAAGGGTCATGTGCCCCTGACGGCGGCGCCGTTGGGTGCCGCGCTGAACTGCCAAACATCCGGCGCAGCCGGAAGTCCGGATGGCCGAACCATACTCATGGACCGGTTGCGCTGACAAGAGCCAAATGAAAAGGGAAGCGGACGACGGCGGGAGGTCCCGCCGTCGTCCGCTTCGCTTTTAGTCGTCCTCTCCCCTTTTTAAACGTCAGGGCGTTAGTGCCAGAGGCTTAATGCCACAGCCCGAGGGCGAACTCCGCAATCACGGTGGACAGCAGGAACGATGCGGTGACGGCCAACAGGCCCACCGGGATGATCTTCCAGCCGATGTTTTTCAGCAGCGGAATGTCCTTGCCCAGGGACAGGCCGGCGAGCGTCAGCATGACTGTGGCGATCGACAGGAAGTCCACCGACTTGATGGGGCCGTTCATCGCCGCGGCGCCGAAGAACCAGGGGCTGGAGATGTAGGCGCCGATGGTGGTGATGTAGACGATGGCCGAGATCTTCTTGGTGAGCTTGGCCAGGGCAATGCTGACCAGAACGAGGGCCAGCATGATCGCGTACCCGGCGACGATGGTCAGGCTGAATCCCTTGGCCGCGATCGAGGCCGTGCCGATGCCGAGGACGGTGAGGACCGAGAGGGACAGCCACAGCGGCAGGTGCATGGCCGCCGACGATTCGGCAACCCGTTCGCGGAAGCGGCGGTTTTCCTCCGCCTGGGCTGCTTCCCTGGCGGAATCCGCGCCATCTGGCTCCGTGTCGGGGCCGCCGTTCGGGCCTACGGCGCGGCGCTGGGTGTCCGCATGCTGTGCCGGGGCGCCGGCCGTGACTGCAGCCTCTTCCCGGGTCTGCCTGCGGGTGAGGACCCGGTAGAAACGGTCCGCCAGCGGCAGGGCGAGGTAGATGCCGACGTAGACGCCCAGGATGGTGGTAATCAGGTTGGAGATGGCCGCCATGCCCAGGATTGCCTCCTGGTCGCCGGGGTAGGCGGCGATGATGCTGGCGGAGGACGCCGCCATCATGGACCCGGACCCGACGCCTGCTCCCATGGCCAGGGCCAGGGGGTCGAAGATCTTCCAGTTGGACACTAGCGAGGTCAGCAGCGTGATGTACACGGCGCCGAACAGGGTGCCGAAAACGTACATGGCCAGGACGCCGCGGTACTGGTCGGAGTCGGGGCCGTACTTTTCGGAGACCATGGCGAAGGATGGTTCGCGGTCAAGGGAGAACGTGGCTCCGACCGTCGCCTTGCCCATCCGGAGCAACACGGCCAGCGGGAGGGCCAGCGCAATGGTGCCCAGCAGGTGGCCCACCTCCTGCAGCAGCAGCGCCGGGCCTGCCTTGAGCAGGGTGGGAAGGCTGGGCCCGATGTTGAACGCCAGCCTGGCCACCAGAAGCAGCACGGCAACACCGACCAGGGCGGCGGCGACCCGCTGCAGGTCCAGTCCCAGCGGCTTGAACCTTTGGACCGAGACCAGCAGGCCGAGGATGAGGCCCCACACCATGGGGAAGATGACGATGGCGCCGATGCCGACGTCGATCTTGGCCTGGCCGATCAGCTGGACCGCCAGTGCAATGACAAAGGCCAGTGCGGCGATGGGAAGCGTCAGCCGGGCACCGGCCCTGTCTGTCCGCGCGGGTGTTGTGCTGGTGCTCATGATGTGCCTTCCTGTGTGACCGTCTGACGGCGGTAGGCCGCTTTGATCAGGCGTGCCCTTTCGGTGGGGGTGGTGGCCGCGGCGGCGACTGTCCAGGCCAGCGCGGTGGCTGCCTCGAACATCACGGCATATGCCGCGGGGGAGTCTGCAAGTGCTGCGAAGCTGTGGGAGTGGATCGGCACGTCAGCACCGGGAATGCTGAGCCAGGGATGCAGGCTCGGGATGACCTGGGAGATGTTTCCCATGTCAGTGGAGCCGCCGCTGATGCCGGCCGAAGGCGAGGTGTCCTTCCCAAAAATATCCATGGCCTCGGTCCAGTGAGCCGCCAGGGCGTCGTCCTGGACCAGGGGTTCGTAGACCGGTTCCGTGTCCTCGATGGCCAGCGTCGTCCCGGTGGCAATGGCGGCCCCTTCAAAGCAGCGGCGGACGCGCTCGAGCAGCGCTTCGTATTCGTTCAGGGTGAAGGCCCGGCATTCAAACTCCACCACCGCCCGTTCCGGAATGATGTTGGTGACGTGGCCGGCCTCTGCGACATACATCGCGATGCGGTGGTCGCCGGGGATCTGCTGGCGCAGCAGGCCGACGGCCACCTGGCTGAGCACGGCGGCGTCCGCGGCGTTCACACCCTGGTGCGGGGCGGCCGCCGCGTGGGCGGCCTGACCGGTGAACGTCGCCCGGTACCGGCCAACCGCCTGCGCGCTGGTGCCTGCCGGGTTGTAGGTCACGCCGTCCTGGACGGGATGGACCATCAGGGCGAGGCTGACGCCGTCGAACGCGCCGCGTTCCAGCAGGAGCGCCTTGCCGCCGCCATGTTCCTCGGCGGGCGTTCCGATGGCTTTCAGGGTGACGCCCAGCTCTCCGACGAAGGGCCGCAGCGCCAGGGCGGCGGCGACGGAGGCGCCCGCGATCAGGTTGTGCCCGCATGCGTGTCCGATGTCGGGCAGCGCGTCGTATTCCACGCAGAGGGCCACCGTCAGTTCGCCGCTGCCGGCGGTGGCGGTGAAGGCCGTGGGGAGGCCGCCGGTGCCGCGTTCCACCTCGAAGCCGCCCTCGGCCAGCAGGTCTGCTGCGGCCCCGGCCGAGAGCACCTCCTCGAAGGACACCTCCTTGTGGGCATGGATCTGGTGTGCCATATCCTGCACCCGCGGTTTCCACCTGCTGACGCCCTCGGCAAGGGCAGTGCGGAGGGCCGATGCTTCTGTCAGTTCCATAAGCGCGCCTGCCCTAGTAGGAGAGGGACGGGAAGGGGGCGCCTGCTGCACGGGTCGGCACCCAGATGGCTTTGGTCTGCGTGTACTCGTCCAGGACGCCGGGACCGGAGGAGCGGCCGTGGCCTGAATCCCCGAAGCCGCCGAACGGAACGGCCACGTGGATGGTTTTGTAGGAGTTGATCCAGAATGTGCCGGCCTTCACCTGGCGTGCCACGTGGTGGGCGCGGGAAACGTCCGAGGTCCACACCGCGCCCGCCAGGCCGAAGTTTGTGTTGTTTGCCCGGGCAATGGCCTCGGCCTCCGTGTCGAAGGCGTCGGCCCCGACGACGGGTCCGAAGACTTCCGTGGTTTCCAGGCGGTTCTGGGGCGTCACGCCGTCGAGCAGGGTGGGCATCACCCAGTGGCCTCCGGCCAGCGACGACCCTGCCAGAGCGTCGGGAAGCGTGCCGCTCGTGACCCGGCGTCCGCCGTCGTTCATTCCAGCCTCGATGAGCGAGGTGACGGTGGCGAACTGCTGCGCCGTGATGATGGGGCCCACCTCGGTGTCCGCACTCAGCGGGTCGCCGACGCGCAGCCGCGCGGCTTTTTGCGCGACCAGCTCCACGAACCCGGCGTGCACGCTGCGCTCCACCAGGAGCCGCGACCCGGCCACGCAGGACTGCCCGGCACCGGAGAAGATCGCCGCGATGGCGCCGTCGGCGGCCCGTTCCAGGTCCGCGTCCGCGAAGACGATGTTTGCGCTCTTGCCGCCGAGCTCCAGCAGCGCGGGAATGCCGGCCTGCGCGGCCGCGACGGCCACCCGGCGTCCGGTGGGGACGGAACCGATGAAGCTGACCTTGCCGACGCGCCGGTCGCCGGTGAGGGCCGCGCCCACGGTCTGGCCCAGCCCCGCAGCCACGTTGAACACGCCGTCCGGCAGGCCGGCCTCGTGCGCCAGCTGGGCGAGGCGGATGCTGGAGGCCGGCGTGAATTCGCTGGGCTTGATGATCACGGCGTTGCCCGCGGCCAGCGGAGCGGCCGAGTTCCAGCCGGCGGTGAACAGCGGCGCGTTCCACGGCGTGATGGCGACGACGACGCCCCAGGGGACGCGTTCGGTGTAGGTGTGCCAGGGGCCGGGAACGGGGATGGTCTGGCCGGTCAGCTTGTCCGCCCAGCCCGCGTAGTAGCCGAACATCTCGGCGACCTTGGCGGCTTCCACCCTGGCATCGCGGATGGGCTTTCCGGTGGTGGCTGACTCGAGGATGGCCAGTTCCTCCGCGTGCGCTTCCACGGTGCGGCTGACGTTGCGCAGGATAGCCGCCCTTTCGAACCCGTTCATTTCGCCCCAGGTTTTCGCCCCGGCGACTGAGCTTTCCAGGATGGCGTTGGCGCTCTCGGTGCCGGGGTCGGCGTAGGTGGCGAACGGTTCGCCCGTTGCCGCGACGATGAGGGTGATGCTCTCGCCGCTGCCGGGGACAGTCCTGCCGTCAAGGAATGCCCCGAGGCCGGCCGGGAACGCTGCGTCCAGGACGGCCCGGGCGGTGGCCGCTGACGAGGACGTGGGTGCTGTGGTGGTGCTCAATGTGGTGATCCTCTTTGTTTGGGGAAGACGTCGTCTTGTTCAGGGGGCCGTCAGACGACCGCGGTGGTGTCGTTTGTAGTGCCGGGGGCGCCGGCCGGGGTGATGGCCGGGGCGACGGTCCGCGCGATCTCGGTGAAATCCGCGCGCGGTCCGAGGGCGGCCAGCGCTTCCTGCCATTGGCCGGCGACGGCGGCCAGCAGCGCCGGGTTTTCGCCGATCCGGGCGGCGACGTCGACGGCGAGTGCGGCGTCGCGTGCCATGAGCCCCAGCGAAAAACCGGAATCGTGGGTTCCGGAGAGCACCCAGTTGGGATACATGTTCGCGGAGACTTTGCTGCCTCCGGAGGCTTCGCTGATGCTTGCCGCCGCCTTGGCCGGATCGATGCCGTAGGCCTTGGCGATACCCAGTGCCTCGCCGACCGAGACCAGGTTGGCCGCGGCCAGGACGTTGTTGAGGAGCTTGACGACGTTGCCGCTGCCGGGTCCGCCGACGTGGTTGTACTTGCCGCCGGTGAGTGCCAGCAGGACGGGTTCGGCGGCGGCAAGGGCCGCATCGGTTGCCCCGACGAAGGCGCTCAACGTTCCGGTGGATGCGCCGTCGCGGCCGCCGGAGACGGGGGCATCGACGAACGCTCCGCCTTGCGCTTCGGCGAGTTCGGCCATCCGCTTGCTCGTTGCCGGTTCGGAGGTGGTGGTGTCAATGATCGCGACGGTTCCCGGTGACGCCAGGAGCTGCGGCACCGTGGACTCGACGACGCTGGCCGCGGGCAGCGAGAGCACCGCATAGGGGGTGCCGGCGAGATCTTCGACGCTGGCGGTGGTGGCGATGCCGGCGTGGGACGCGGCGGTCCGTGCTGCCTCCGAGGGGTCGAAGCCGGTGACCGCCCAGCCGGCGTTGTGGAGCGTGGCTGCCATCGCTCCGCCCATGGAGCCGAGGCCGATGACGGCGATGCGGTGTTCGGTGCTGGTGTTCATGAATGTGCTCCTGGACGAAGGTATGTGGGGTGCAGTTGAGGGAGCTGCAGGTCAGTCGAGGTAGATGTCGAGGTCTTTCCACAGCTGTTGGGTGCGGCGGATGGCTGCACGGCTGCGCTCGGGGTGCGCGGCCTCCATGCCCGCGAGGAGGCCGTAGACCAGTGAGTTTGCGGCGGTGACGGACTGGAAGAAGGAGATGCCCTCCGATGCCACCACCAGGAGGTGGTCGGCGACGGCCGCCAGGCGGCCGCGGCGCATATCGCTGATGGCGATGACCTTGGCGCCCGCCTGTTTCGCGGCTTCGGCGGTGACGATGATCTGCCGCATCGAGCGCCACATGTTGATGACCACCAGGACATCCCCGGGCCCCAAGGCGTTGGCACTGGAGGCGAGGTGGACCGCGCCGCGGTTCTCGAGGGTGATGGGGTATCCCATGGTCGAGCCCAGATGGGCCATCACGGTGGCGGGGCCGGCGAACGAGCCCAGCCCCAGAACGATGATGGACTTGGCCGCCGCCATGGTGGCGATGGCCGCTTCGGCGTCGTCGGCCGTATTGGAGTCCAGGGTCAGGCGCAGGTTCTCGATGTCGTGGTTGAGCGCGTCATGCAGGGGACTGCGGTGCTCCCCGTGCTCGGTCAGGGTGTCCTCGGTGGAGATCGTCACCAGGTAGCGGGACCGCAGTTCCCGCTGGAGGTCCGGCCAGCCCCGGTAGCCCAGGTGCTGGGCCGCGCGGACCACTGTCGAATTGTTGACGTCGGCCCGCTGGGCGATCTCCGCGATGTCTGCATATGAGGAAAGCTGCGGGTTGCGCGCAATGACGTCGACCACGCGGCTTTGGGCCTTGGACAGCGGAACGTCCGGAAGCGCGTCGCCGAGCCATGCATGGGAGGCGGGGCCCGCGCCGGTTCCTGTGCTGGCTTCCAGGCCGGCGGTGTTGGCGTTCAAGTCAGGCCTCTTTCTCTGGACAGGAAATTGTGGCGTGCGCACGGGATCTGTAACTCAGATCACCTTGCAAGACTGATTGCAATAAATGTACTCTGCAATTTCGTTTGCGAAAAGTGCTTTTGGGGAACCGGCCTCTGATCCGCTCTGCTCGTCCATTGCAGCGGTGGCCGGTCCGCGCCACCATGGGGGTATGAGCACCGAAATACCCGGCGCAGCGGAGCTGAACCTGCCGCAGGCGTTCCTTCTTCTGGCGACGAATGACAAGGACGGCGAGCCGGAGGTGCCGCAGAGCGTGCTCAAGGCGGCCCTGTCCGGCGCAATCCTGGCCGAGCTGGACCTGCTGGGCGCAATCCAGCTGCAGGGGAAATACGTCAGGGCCACCGGAGCGCCTCCGCAATCTGACTTCCAGCACCAGTGGGAGCTGATCCACGACAAGTCCCGGCCGCACAGCCCGCGGCGGTGGGTTGCCATGCTGGAAAGCCGCGCCGAACTGCACCGCGTCTATGAGGGGATGGCGGCTCTCGGCGTCGTGACCCGTGTGGGCGAAAAGCATCTTGGCGTCTTCAGGACCACACGCTACCCGGAGAAGGACCACGCTCCGGAGGCGGCACTTCTGGCGAGGATCGAAAGCATACTCAGCGGATCGCCGTCGGACGCCAGAACCGCCGCGCTGATTGGCCTGCTGCACGCGGCGGGGCTGATGGACAAGCTTTTCCCGGGGGCCGGTCCCGCCCGGATCAGGGAATTGGCCGGTGACCATTGGCCTTCCCGTGCGGTGCGGGATGAGCTTCGCATGATCCGGCTCGCGGAAGCGGAAGCCGCCACGTAGCCGACACTCTTGCAGGAAACTCAGGCTGCTGATTTACTGCCAGCACGGCTCCTTAAGCAAACGGGTCCGAGTGCGTAGCGCGTTGCCATCGGGGGAGCACCTGTCGGAGGGGTTATGGCTGGGGAACATCGCGACGATTTGGTGATGCAGTCGCTGCTGCTGGACGAGATCGGCCAATCGGTGATCGGCATGGACGGCGACTGGCGCATCACGTACTGGAACCGCGCGTCGGAGCGTTTGTACGGGTTTGGCCCGGACAAGGCTCTGGGCCGCAAGATCACGGATTTGGGAATTGTAGGCGGCGCCGAGGCGCGGGGCGAGGGTGCCACCAACAGGGAAATAGCGCACAGACTCGCGGGCGGCGGGGACTGGGCCGGCGAACTATGGGTGCGCCACAGCACCGGCCGGGAATTTCCCGTCCACGCGACCGTCAGCCGGATCAGGGGCCGGCACACCGTACCCGTGGCGGTCGTGGCGATTTCGAAGGACATCACCGACCGAAAGCACACCGAGGCCATCCTGCGCAGGCTCTCGGCCATGGTCGAGTCCTCCGGCGATGCCATCATCGGTGCTGACCTCGCCGGGAAGATCACTAGTTGGAATGCCGGGGCGGCGAGGATGCTCGGCTGGAGCTCCTGGGAAGCTGTGGGGCAAAGTCACGGGCTGCTGACGGCCGACGACGGGGAGTACTTCGGCACGGAAGTCACCGCCGGCACGGGGAGTGGGGCGTTCGTTACCGGTGTGGAGGCCCGGTGGCGCTGCAAGGACGGGTCGGTGATCGACGTCGAACTGACCGTGTCTCCCGTCTACGACCAAGACGGTGTACGGGTGGGGGCGTCCGCCATTGCCAGGGACATCACGGAGATCCAGCGGCTCAAGGCCGCCGCTGAGGCGGAGCGCGAGCGGCTCCTGGCTGCCCAAGAGATGGCCCACGTGGGAAGCGTCGAACACACGGTTGCCACGGCGGAGACATGGCACTCGGAGGAATTCGACCGGATCCTGGGAATGTCCGCCGGGGACCGCAAAGACCGCGAAGCCATCCTCGCGCGCACGCACCCCGAGGACCGGGAGCGCGTCCGCCAAGTCTGGCAGAGCCTGGACAACGGCCTCGGATTCGCCGACTTTGAATACCGGATCATCCGGCCCACCGGCGAACAGCGGTGGCTGCACTCACGGATCCGGAGCATGAACAGCGCAGACGGCAAGCCTGTGCGGTTCCTGGACACCGTCCTGGACATCACCGATCGGAAGAACGCGGAACAGATCCTGGAGTGGCAGGCGCGCCACGACGCACTGACCGGCCTGCCGAACAGGTACATGGTCACCGAGGTCCTGCAGGGCTTCCTGGACCGGTCCGCGCGGCCCGTGGTGATGTTCGTCGACGTCGACCGCTTCAAACTGATCAATGATGGCATCGGCCATGGTGCCGGCGACACCATTCTGGTGCTGCTCGGCGAGCGGCTGAAGGCCGCTGTCAGGGACGGCGACACCGTGGGCCGGTTCGGCGGCGACGAATTCGTGGTGATCTGCGAGAACCTGCTGATGTGCGGAGCCCAGGACCTGGCTGAACGGATCAAGGAAGCGACCCGGCAGCCGTTTGACGTGGACGGCCGGCAGATCTACCTCAATGTCAGCGTGGGCATCGCCCTCGCGGACCGGGAGGACACGGCCGAGTCGATGCTGCAGGGCGCGGACGCCGCCATGTACCGGGCCAAGTCAGCGGGCGGGGATTCGTCAGCAATTTATGATGTGCGCATGACCGGGCGGGCCACGGGGCGCCTGGACCTCGAGTCCGATCTGCGGCTGGCGCTGGAACGCAACGAGCTTTCCCTCAACTACCAGCCGATCATTGACGTCACCACGGAGGACACTGTCGGCTTTGAGGCGCTGCTGCGATGGCACCACCATGAGCACGGCCCGATCATGCCGGACGCCTTCATCCCCATTGCCGAGGAGACGGGCCTGATCCTTCCGATCGGCACATGGGTGCTCCGCGAGGCACTGCGGCAGGTGCAGGAATGGCGCACGCAGGTCCCGGGGGCACAGAACTTCACTGCGGCGGTGAACATCTCCGGACGGCAGCTCGTGACAGGCGACTTTCCCGACGTGGTGGAGGCTGCCATCCGTGACACCGGCATCGACCCTGCCGTCGTCCACCTGGAAATCACCGAAACCGTGCTCATGGATCAGCCGGACCTGCCCAAGGAAACCCTGCAGCGGCTGGCCCGCCTGGGCGTGGGCCTGTCCATCGACGACTTCGGAACCGGATACTCCTCACTGAGCTACCTCAAGTGGCTCTCGGCCCGCACGCTTAAAATCGACCGCACCTTCGTCGAGGAGCTGGGAACCGATCCGCACGGTGCAACCATCATCGAACTCGTCCTGGGCATGGCGGAGAGTCTGCGGCTTGATGTCGTGGCCGAAGGCGTCGAGACCGCCGTCCAGCTCAGCGAACTCCGCCGGTTGGGCGTACGCCTGGCGCAGGGGTACCTGTGGAGCAAGCCCCTGCCGGCGGAACGGATCCCGGCCTGGCTAAAGTCCCACCCGGCCAGGCTCCCGGCCGCGATTTCCGCCGCGCAGGCTGCCGCGGGGATGTCCGCGGGGAAGTCGCTGCCCCGGGTCGGCTGATCCACCTCCGGCTGAGATGACGGGTGTAGATTTGCAGCATGCAGGCCCGCAAACGCAAGCGCCGCTGGGTGATCGCCGCCGCTGTGGGTGCCGCACTGCTGGCGCTGGGCCTAGTGCTGTTCAAGCCGTGGCTGTTGTTTGTCGATGTGCGGGTGGATGAGCAGTTGCGCACCATCGCAACCTCAGCGGGGCAGGCACCGCCATCCCCCTCCGCCAGCTCGAACCCGCCCTCCGGAACCATCACAAACGTGCCCGAGGTTCCGATTCAGCTAGCCGAGGGCTCCCTGATCAGCCACGAACACGCCACAACATGAATCGTCCGGATTATTCAGCAACCCGGCGGGAAACTCGTCCTGACACTGGAGAACCTGGACACCTCCAACGGCCCGGATGTACACGTCTGGCTCAGCGCCGCGGACGTAGTCGAGGGAACGGCCGGATGGTTCACGGCCGGTTCCGCCGCACACTTTGACCTGGGCATGATTAAGGGGAACCTGGGCAACCAGGTGTACGCGATCCCGGAGGACGTTGACCTGGCCAAGTACAGGTCCGTGGACCTGTGGTGCGTCCAGTTCAGTGTTTCTTTCGGAGCGGCCCAGCTTGCCAAATGAGCCATCCTTTAACGCAAGAAGGACGACGGCGGGAGGTTCCGCCGTCGTCCGACACATTCGTTACGGTCTGACGGACGGAGTGCCATCTATGTCCAGGGATTTTTGGATAGATAATCGGCGCTAAACGCCCTTAAAGCCGCGAAAAGTGTACAAAAACTCCAACGATCTCTTGGAGTAGCTCGCTGCTAGCGGGAGACCGGTTCCTTCGCTTCCAGGAGTACGAGTTCGTGGCGGCGAGGGAAGCCTTCCCAGTCGCCGGGGACCAGGCAGGCGAAAGCACCCGTGGCGACGGCCGTACGGAGGCGCTCCTCGGGGGCGCGGCCTTCCATGAGTTCGGCTAGGTAACCGGCCACGAAGGCGTCGCCGGCGCCGACAGTGTCCACCACCGAGACGGCAATTGCCGCCTGATGGTACATCTCACCGTCGGCGATGGCGAGGGCACCGTCGGCGCCGAGCTTGATGACGGCCTGGCTGGGCCCCAGGGTAGCGATTCTTCGGGCCAGCTCCTGTGGTTCACCGGCGCCGACGGCGATGGCTGCCTCGTCCTCGCCTGCGAACACGATGTCCATCAGCGGGATCAAGTCGCGGTAGACGTTGCCGGCGCCCTCCCTTGACCAGAGGTTGCCGCGGAAGTTCAGGTCAAAGGACACTAGAACGCCGGCGTCCCTGGCCACACCGATGGCGTGTCGGAACGTTTCCGCCGCCTGGGCTGACAGCGCCGGGGTGATACCGCTGACGTGCAGCAGCCTGGCCCCGGAAACGAGCCGGTCGTCGATATCCTCCGGTGCAATCCGGGACCCGGCGCTTCCCGCGCGGTAGTAGCTGACACGCTGCGCGTCAGGTGTCCGGCGTTCTTTGATCATCAGGCCGGTGGGGGCGGAAGGATCGACAGCGATGCGGACGTCCACCCCTTCGGCGCGGATTTCGCGCTCAACGAGCTGACCCAAGGAATCCGCACCGACCCGGCCGCACCAGACCGCCTGCACGCCGAGGCGGCGGAGGCCGATGGCGACGTTCGACTCGGAGCCACCGATGCCCAGGCTCATGGTGGAGGCGTGCGCGAGTGGCCCGACCTGGTCGGCGCGCATCAGCGCCATGGTCTCGCCGAACGTGAGGACGTACGGTGCCGGGCTCACTTGGTAGCCCCCAGTTGCTCGGCGGTCTGGTCGATCAGCTCGCGCACACGCCGTGCCCTGGCCGTTAGGTCCTGCAGGTCGCCGCCCTTGAACGCGTCACCCAGCAGCGGGCCGCCGAGGCTGACGGCTAGGGCGCCGGCCCTGATCCAGTCCGGTACGTCGTCAATGTTGACGCCGCCGGACGGGATCACCTCGATGTCCGGGAACGGGCCGCGCAGTTGTGAAACGTAGCCGGCGCCGACTGTGGAGGCTGGGAAGATCTTGACGGCGGTGGCGCCCAGTTTCCAGCCGGTGTGCAGTTCGGTGGGGGTCATGCCGCCGGGGTAGACCGGAACGCCGCGCCGGACGCACGCTTCTATGACGCTTGGATCCGTGACGGGAGTGACGATGTAGGCCGCGCCCAGGTCGAGGGCCGTCTCGGCGTCCGCTGCTTCGGTGATCGTCCCGACGCCGATCTCGAGGGAGTCACCGAACCGCTCCCGGAGTAGCGGAAGCTCCTCCCAGACGCCGGGCGTGCTGAGCGTGAGTTCGATGCTGAGCATGCCGCCCCGCTGCAGGGCATCGATGACCGGCGCGTAGTCCGAGGCGTGCCTGGCCCGGAGGACAGCTACAGCACGGGTCTCGCGGAGGAGCTCGGAGGGTGCCGGCCGGGACGCCGTGCCGGGTTTTTCGAGGCGGAGCATGGGATTCCTTTGCGGTGGAAGTGCTGTAAAGCGGGACTGACAGTGGACGACGGCGGCCGTGCCGCCGTCGTGCACTGGAACCTACGGACGGTGCCGGGATTACTTGACGGCGCGGGCGGCGGCCAGCTCAGCCGCCACGGTAGGGGTGGTGACCACGCCGCCGTTGGGGCGGGCGTCCTCGGGATCGGTCAGGTCGCGGTTGACGGTCTCCGGTGAGAGCCGTGTGGCGATGAAGCTGACGAGCATGGTCAGCGACATGTAGATGGCCACCGGGATCCAGGAGTTGCTGAAGAGGCCCAGCAGTCCGGCGCAGACCATCGGCGCGATGCCGCCGCCAATGATTGAGGAGAACTCGCGGCCCAGGGTAACGCCGGCGTACCGGTAGCGGCTGCCGAAGATCTCCGGGAAGTAGCTCATGTGCACACCCACCACGCCTTGGCAGGCCAGCATGAAGCCCACGATGATCACCAGCACGATGGCCACGGGGGAACCGGTGGTCAGGAGCATGAAGGCCGGTGCCGGGAAGAGAATCAGCGCCCCGGTGATGAGGGAGACAACGCGTCGGCGGCCGATCTTGTCCGACAGGATTCCGAAGGACACGGCGGCGACGCCGCCGCAGAGTGCGCCGATGAGGAGGACCGGTGGAATGAACTTGGGATCGGTTCCCACGACGGTGATCAGGTACGAGGCCATGAACACCTGGATGGTGTACGACTGCGTGCTGACGCCGAAGTTCATGAGGATGACGCGGAGGACGTTGGCCTTGCCATGCTTGGCGACTTCCTTGAGCGGCGCGGGCGGTTCGGTGCGGGCCTGCTTGATCTCCTCAAACACGGGGGATTCATCGAGCTTGCGCCGAATGATGAGGGCGGCGACGGTGACGAAGATGCTGGAGAGGAAGACGAGCCGCCAGCCCCAGGTCAGCATGTCGTTCGGAGCCAGCGACTGGGCGGCGATCCACACCAGTGCGCCCAGGGCGGTGCCGGCGGCGGCGCCGACCATGATCAACGAGGCCAGCTTGCCCCGGGTGCCGGGAGCCGCGGATTCGGTGAGCAGCGTTGCGCCGCCGGACTGTTCGGCTCCGGCGCCGAAGCCCTGGGCTGCGCGGCACACGCACAGCAGGACCGGGGCGAACAGGCCGATCTGGTCGAAGGTGGGAAGCAGGCCGATGGCCAGCGTGGCGCCGCCCATCAGGAGCAGCGTGACCACGAGGATCCACTTTCGGCCGAGGCGGTCGCCGAAGTGGGAGAAGAAGATCCCGCCCAGCGGACGGAACAGGAAGCCGACGGCGAAGGTGGTGAAGCTGGCGATCAGCGCAGCTGCGGGGGAGACGTTGGGGAAGAACAGTTTGCTGAAGACAAGCGCGGAGGCGGTGCCGTAGATGACGAAGTCATACAGTTCGAGGGTGGTGCCGATGAGGCCGGCGACGGCGGCCTTCCGGACTTTGCTCTGATCGACTTCCCCCGGGGGGAGGTGCGCTGCTGTGGTCATTTCCAAACTCCTTTGAATGGATGTCCTGTGGTTTCGACGAGCTCAACCAGCGGGTCTGGTGCGGCAGTCAGTAGGTGATGAGTACTTTGAGGTTGGTGGGGTCAGTCACCGGTGCCGTGAGGGCGGCCGCGGCGTCTTCGAGCGGGAACGTGCTGGTGATGATGGACTGCAGGTCCACCACATCGGAGGAGGCGAGGTCGATCGCCGTCGGGAACGCGTTTGCGTATCGGAACGCTGTGACGAGGTCGATTTCGTAGCGCTGGAGGTACCCGAGGGGGATGCCGTCCACCGTGGGCTTGGCCTGGCCGACAACTGTCGCGCGGGCTGCCGGGGCAAGGGTCTGGATCCCGTCGGCCAGGGCCCGGGTGTTGCCGGAGCATTCGATGAGCCGGTCCATGTTGTTCAGGTCCAGCGGCATGGTTGCGGTGTTGATGGTTCGGGTGGCGCCGAACTTCGCGGCGACGGCGAGGCGGTCGTCGTTCACGTCCGTCACCACGATCTCGGCGGCGCCCTGGGCTGCCGCGACCTGGGCAACCAGCAGGCCGATGGGCCCGGCGCCGGTGATCAGCACGCGGTGGCCTTTCTGGACCTGCGCCCGTTCCACGGCCCAGACGGCGACGGCGAGCGGTTCGATCGCTGCCCCGATTTCCGCGGGGATGGCGTCCGGCAGCCGGTGGACGGCGGCTTCGGGCACTACGACGTGGCGGGCGAACAGCCCATCCGTGGGCGGGGAGCCGAAACAGGTTCCGGCAGGGCACAGGTTGTAGCGCCCGGAGCGGCACGTGGGGCATTCCCGGCAGGGCAGGGCCGGTTCAATTACGACGGCGGTGCCCGCGGCGACGCTGGCCCGCGGTCCGGCAGCGATGACCACGCCGGCGCCCTCGTGGCCCAGGACGGTGGGCTGGCGCAGCACATTGGTGCCGTTGCGACCGTCGGCGAAGTAGTGCATGTCCGAGCCGCAGACCCCGCCGGACCGCATTTCGACCAGCAGATCGTGCGGGCCGAGGGCGGGCAGTGGCCTGTGCTCGATGCGCAGGTCGCGGGCGCCGTGCAGCACCGCGGCCTGGGTGCCGGAGGGAAGCCCGGCCGTATGTGTTTCGGGGATGGCTTGCGTGGTCATGGCGTGCTCCGAACGGTGGCGGGAGTTAGGGCGGAGGCGGTGCTGGCTTCTGCGATGGCGGCCAACGGGCCCGCTGAGTGGATGATGTCGATGAACTCGCCGGTGCGCCCGATGAACCCGTCGCGTTCGGCCAGCTCTTCGCCGAGGAGATGGTGGTCGCCGAGGACCTTCCGGGCGAGGTCCTGGCCAGACGGGGAGCCTGCGGACAGTCCGGCCAGCAGCCCGCGGGCCGGGTCCTCCATGGCGTGGGCCTGGGGTCCCGGATCGAACCCGGGCAGTGGGGCGATGCAGGCGAGATACGCGGCGGTGGTGAGGGCCAGCAGTTGCGGCATCCGGCCGTCGTCGAGCATCTGCAGTGCCGGGAGCGGGATTCGCTGGCGGAGTTTGACGGACCCGTCGGAGCCCACCTGGCTGGTGCGGTGGCCCAGGGCCGTGTTGCGCCAGCGGGAGAAGAGCTGTTCCTCGTAGGCGTCGACGTCCACGCCGCCTGGCACCGAGACGCTGGGCAGGTACTCGTTGCGCAGCACGGAGCGGGCGGCCAGTTCGATGGTCGGGTGCGACACGGATTCGGGGATGGTGACGGCGCCGGTGAGGGCTCCGAGGTAGGCGATGAGGGAGTGCGTGCCGTTGAGCAGGCGGACCTTCAGTTGCTCGTAGCCGGCCACCTCGTCGGAGAACACTGCACCGCCGTCTTCCCAGGTGGGGCGTCCGGCGATGAAGTTGTCCTCGACGATCCACATGGTGAATGGTTCGGCCGGGACGGGGATCCGGTCACTGTAGCCGCGCTGGGATGCGACCAGGCTGCGGTAGTGGTCCGTGGTGGCCGGCACGATCCGGTCCACCATGGAGGAGGGGAAGCTGGTGCGGGTGTCGATGAAGGCCAGGGCTGCGGCGGCTTCGGCGGGCGGGAGCAGGGAGGCGAATTCGCGGACCAGCCGCTGTGTGTGGTGGCCGTTGTCGGCGAGGTTGTCGCAGCTGAGGACGGTGACGGGTTCTGCGTGGGTCCGGGCCCGGTGCTGCAGGCCGCGGACGATCTGACCGATCGGGGTCTGGGGCGAGCCGGGGTGGGCGAGGTCGTGCCGGATGCCCGGGTCCTGCAGGTTCAGCGAGCCGGTGGCGGGGGTGTAGTTGTAGCCGTTCTCCGTGACCGTCAGGGACACAATGCGGGTGGCTGCGTCGCCGATCGCCTTGATCACCCGGCCCGGGTTGCCGGCGGCCGTGAACGCGTCCGTGTGGACCCGGGGAACGGAGAACTTTGAGCCTTCGGGCGATATTTGCACGACGGTGTAGAGCATGTCCTGGGCGTGCAGGGCGTCCGGGATGGCGGAGGAGCGGCTGGAGACGCCGATGATGCCCCAGTCGCCGCCGTGGGCGGTGACGGCGGCGTCGGTGTAGACGGCCTGGTGTGCGCGGTGGAAGTTGCCCAGTCCGAGGTGCACTATCCCTGCGGCCGGCGCTGCGGCCCGCCGCAGGATCCCGGGGATGGCCGCGGACAGCGGGGGAGCGGAGGGGGAGGTCATGGTCACCAGTCCTTCATGGAGCCGTCGAGCTCACGGGCGATGGGCAGGTAGGCCTGCTTGTAGGGGAACCGGGCGGCGGCGTCCTCGTCCACGTGCACGCCGAGGCCGGGCTCGTCGCCGGGGTGGAGGTAGCCGTCCTCGAAGCGGAAGCTCGACCGGAAGACCTCGGACACCAGGGGGTCGTAGCCCATGTATTCCTGGATGGCGAAGTTGCTCGTGGCTAGGCCCAGGTGCAGCGAGGCCGAGAGGTTGATCGGTGAGACGTCGGAGGGTCCGTGCGGCGCGCCCTTGATCTGGTAGACCTCGGCCAGGGCGAGGATCTTGCGGACGTGGGAGATGCCTCCGGCGTGGACGACGGCGGTACGGACGAAGTCGATAAGGCGTTCGGTGATGAGCTGCTCGCAGTCCCAGACGGTGTTGAAGACCTCTCCGATGGCCAGCGGGATGGTGGTCTGCTGGCGGAGGGTGCGCAGGAGCCGCTGGTTTTCCGCCGGGGTGACGTCCTCCAGCCAGAACAGATCCACGTCCTCCAGCGACTTGGCCAGGCGGGCGGCTTCGGTGGGGTTGAGCCGGTGGTGGACGTCGTGCAGGAGCTTGAGCTCCGGGCCCACGTGCTCGCGGACCGCGGCCAGGACCTTCGGGGCGTGGCGGAGGTAGGCGGAGGTGTCCCAATCCTCTTCGACGGGTCCGGCGCCGCGGCCCGCCGGTTCGTAGCTCGCGGCGCCCTTGGTGACGCCGTAGACCTTGTTTAGGCCCGGGACCCCGGACTGGGCGCGGACGGCGCGGAAGCCCTGTTCCCGGCGGCGGTCCACGGAGTCGAGGAGTTCGGGCAGGTCCCAGCCGGTGGCATGGGTGTAGGTGAGGATCTTGTCCCGGGCGGCGCCGCCGAGGAGCTGGTAGACGGGGACGTCCAGGGCCTTGCCCTTGATGTCCCACAGGGCCAGGTCGATGGCGCCGATGGCGGCCATGGTCACCGGCCCGCGCCGCCAGTAGGCGCCACGGTAGAAGTACTGCCAGCTGTCTTCGATCCGGTCCGCGTCCCGGCCGAGCAGGGCAGGGGCGAGGTGGTCGCGGAGGTAGCTGGCCACGGACAGTTCGCGTCCGTTCAGGGTGGCGTCACCCCAACCGACGATGCCGTCGTCGGTGGTGATCTTCAGGGTGACGAAGTTGCGGCTCGGGCTGGTAACCAGGACGTCGACGTCGACGATTTTTCGGGTCATCGGGAAATCACTACATTCTTCAGGGGCTGGTTCGCGGACAGACGGGTGATGTTTTCGGCGATCTCGCGGGCGCGGCCGCGGAAGGTTTCGGCGGTGACGCCGGAGGAGTGCGGGGTCATGATGACGTTGTCGAGCCGGCCGAACGGCAGGGCAGACGGTTCGCCGCGGCCGTCGGTGCCCGGGTACTGGTACCAGACGTCGATGGCAGCGCCGGCGATTCGCCGGTCCTTCAGGGCCTCGTAGAGTGCGGTTTCGTCGACGACCGGGCCGCGGGCAACGTTGACGACCTGTCCGTCGGGGCCGAGGTTGTCCAGTTCGGCTGCACCGATCAGGGAGGTGGTCCCTGCGTCGAGCGGGATGCTGACCACCAGCACGTCGGACTCGCTGAGGGCCTCGCCCAGACGGTCCGTGGTCCCGGTCCACCGCAGGGAGTGAACTTCGGCATTGACGGATCCGCTGCGGGTGATGGCAACGCCTTCCGCGCCGAAGGCCTGCAGCAGTTTCCAGGCGGCGCTGCCGATATGGCCGAAACCGAGGAAGGTCACCACGGCGCCGCGCAGTGTTTCCGGCTGGCGGATCTCGGGCGAGTAGACCGAGGAAGACCACACGCCGGTGCGCAGGGCGGCGTCCTGGCCCAGCAGGTTGCGGCGGAGGGCCACCAGCACGGCGGCGATGTGTTCGGCGATGGAACCTTCATGGTGGAAGGTGTTGGCGCAGACGGCTCCGGTGGGCAGGGCGTCCGCGTCGATGCCGTCGTAGCCGGCCCCGGCAACGTGCACCAGCCGGAGGTTCCGTGCCTCGGCGCCCATGGCCGCGGTGAACTTGGGTCCGACGTAGACGTCGGCGTCCTTGAGGTCGGTCAGGACGGAGTGTTCGTTCCAGCTGTCGTGCCAGGACGTGACGGTGCCTTCCGGCAGCGCCGCTTCGAAGGTGGCGCGCTGGGGCATCAGGTTGGAGTCTGCGATGACGATTCTCATGGTTACTTTCCCTGGAGGGCCTGGTCGGCGGTGCGGGCGGCGAAGGTGGAGCCACGCACGATGAGCTGGGAGTTGAGGTGGACGGCTTCGGTGGCGGTGGGTTTGCCGGCGATCTGTTCGAGGAGGAGTTCGAGGGCGAGGGAGCCGCTGCGGCTGATGGGAACGCGGACGGAAGTGAGTCCGGGTTCGGCGGCGGCGGCGATGTCGAGGTCGTCGATGCCTACCACGCTGATGTCTTCGGGGCAGTGGTAGCCGAGCGTCCGCGCACCGGCGAGCATGCCGATGGCGACGAGGTCGTTGTAGGCGATGACGGCGGTGGCGCCGCTGGCGACCACCGAAGCGGCGGCGGCCAGGCCGCCGTCGACCGTGGCGTTCTGGTTGCCCACGGTGACCAGCTCGATGCCCCACTCTCCGCAGAGGCGGGTGATGGCCGCGAGCCGCTGGCCGTTGGCCCATGAGGAGGCCGGTCCGGGAATGTAGGCGAGCTTGCGGTGGCCGAGGGCGTGGAGGTGTTCGACGGCCTGCCGGATCCCCTCGCCGGCCTCCATCAGCACACGGGCGGCCTGGTCTGCCTCGCCGTTGATCACGACGAGCGGCACGTTGCCGGCCAGGTTGTGGATCTGGTCCGACGGAAGCCGCGGGGAGCAGAGGATGATGCCGTCCACCCCGGTGGCGAAGGCAGCCAGGTGGTCACGCTCCCGGGTGGAGGATTCGGCGGTGTCGGCCAGGACCATGCGGTGCCGGCCGTGCCAGGCCTGGTCCTGGATGGCCTTGATGAGCGCGGCGAACACAGCGTTGGAGATGTCCGGGACCACGACGCCGAACGTGCGGCTGCCAGTGAGTCCGGGGACGTCGTAGCCAAGCTGCGCGGCGGCGTCCATGACCTTCTGCCGCGTTTCGGCGGCGAGCCGGCCGGGGTCACCGAACGCCCGTGATGCGGTGGCGAGCGAGACGCCCGCGAGCTTTGCGACGTCCGTGAGTTTTGCCGGCATCGGTCCTCCAGTTGCTTCCTTGAAACCCTTCGTTCCAAGTATGGAAATATTTGTACAACATTGTCAAGGGTTTTCATGATTTGCATCACGGGTTGAATGCAGGCGCCTACGGGTTGCCGGAGATGACATCCACCCAAGAAGGACGACGGCGGGAAGTTCCGCCGTCGTCCTTCGTTTGCTTGGAGTTTCCTGTACGGATAATGGGCGCTAAACACGCTTGAAGTCGCGAGAAATGGACAAAACTCGTCGCTGGCGGCGCGGTTAGAGGGTCGCGGCGAGGTGCTCGCCGACCGCGAAGGCCCGGGTGATGGCCGAGCCCAGGGTTGCGCCGCCGCCCGGGTAGTTGTTGCGGAAAACGCCCGCGGAGACGTTTCCTGCCGCGTAGAGTCCGGGGATCGGCTGCCGGTGCCGGTCCAGGACGCGGCCGTTGAAGTCGGTGTCCAAGCCGCCGGACGTTCCCAGCACCCCGGCGGCAATCCGGACGGCGTAAAACGGAGCCGAACGGAGCGGGGCCAAGCACGGGTTGGGGGTGTTGGCGGCATCGCCGAGGAAGCGGTCCTGGGGCGCGGCACCGCGGTGGAACTCCGTGTCCACTCCCTTTAAGGCGTCGTCGTTGAACCGTGCCACCGTGGTGGCCAGCCCGGCCGGATCGATCCCGATCTTGCCGGCCAGTTCCTCCAACGAATCCGCGGCCTTCATCCAATCAGCCGGAACGCCCGCGGCCGAACCGGCCACCGGGTACTTCGACAGGTACGCCGCATCGAACACGAGCCATGCCGGGTTGTTCTGCTGGCGGCCGGTCAGTGGGTCAACGGAGGCGAAGACGCGGCAGGCATCGTGGTAGTTCAGCGCCTCATTCACGAAGCGCTTCCCGGCCGCATTCACAGTGATCGAGCCGGGAAGGGTCATTTCCACGTTGCCCATCCGGCCGGACCGCACGCCGTCGTACTCGTGCGTGGCCTCGGAAATCACGGGCACTCCCCAGATGGCGGTCATGTCCGCCACTGCGGCGCCGGCCTTCAGCCCCAGCTCCAGGCCGTCGCCCTCGTTGGACGGCGCGCTGATCGGTGTCACCGGAAACGGCAGAAACGCCTGGCGGAGCCGCGGGTTCCACTCGAAACCGCCGGAAGCGAGCACGACGGCGGCCGCTGAGACGGTTCTGCCGGCTGCGCCGCCGCCGAGGGTCACCGTCCACTTGTCCCCATCGCGGGCCAGGTCCTCGACCGGCGCGGAGACCGCAATCTCCACGCCGCGGTCCAGCGCGCTCGCCAGCAGCGACCCTACCAGGGCGCCGCCCATGGTCCGCACGCCCGTGGCGGCACGCCGCGCCAGCAGCTCCGGATCCGCCGCCCGGCCGTTGAGCCGGTCGCGCTCCGTCATGGTCAGCAGCGGAAAGTACGACGACGGCCGGATCGCCTCCGCGAGGCCCGGGTACCCTGACGGGTCGAACGCGTCGTTGTCCAGGCCGCGTCCGCCGTCGGCCGCACCCTGCCATTCCATGTGGTAGTCCGGGCGGGCAATCGGCGTCAGGGAGAGCCGGGTTTCGGCGTCGAGATAGGCGACGGCCCGCGGAGCCGTGCTGATGTACCACTCCACCTCCGCCCGGGTCACTACGTGCCCGGCGGCCTCGGTGAGGTAGGCGACGCCGTCCTCGTGGCTGTCCCGGTAACCGGCCTGCCGGGCGAGGTGGTTGTTCGGTGCCCACATCACGCCGCCCCCGGCGGCCGTCGTGCCGCCGAGCAGCGGGGCCTTCTCGGCCACCAGCACCCTCAGCCCGGCGTCGGCCGCCCGGATCGCGGCGACCAGGCCGGCCGCGCCGCTGCCCGCGACCACCACGTCGTAGGTGCCCGAGATGTTCCCGGCGGGCGTGAGCAGCGGGCTTTCCGCCGTGCCGCCCAGGCCTGGGCCCCCGCTCACGCCGTCGCCCCCGCTCACGCCGTCGCCCCCGCTCACGCCCGCACTCCCGTGAGCGCGTCAGTTCCCGCCTCGTGGGCAGCGAGCGAGGCAGGCATGTCCACCACGATCTTGCCCACGGGTTCGGTGCGGCTGCGCATCAGTTCGAAGGCCTGCTGCAGGTCCCCGAAGCCAAAACGGTGCGTCATCAGCGCGCGGGCCTGGTCCCGATGCCGGGCCAGCAGTTCCAGCCCCGATGGGATGAGGTTGAGGCTGTTCCGGCTGCCGAGCAGGTCGATCTCCTTGAAGGGGACGGCGTTCATGGGGACGGACGCGGTCCGCGCCGAGATTCCCACCTGGACGATCCGTCCGGCGCTCGCCACCAGGCGGATGGCGGTCTCCAGCGAGGACGGAACACCCGTGGCCTCAATGACCAGCGCCGGCCCGCACGAGTCCGTCAGCGCATCGAGCCGGACGGACTGGTCAGCGCCGGGGAAGTCCGAACGGGGATGCACCAGCAGGGTGTCCGCGGCCCCGAACCTGGAAGCCAGCGCCAGCCGGTCCGGCTCGGTGTCGGCACAGACGACGCCCACACCCAGATCCGTCAGGTACAGCGTGGCGAGCAGCCCGATCGGACCGCTGCCCAGCACCAGGGCCGCTTCCCCCGGGGACGGCCGCCCCCGGTTCACCGCCTGCATGGCGATGGACGCGGGCTCGGCCATGGCTGCGAGATCCAGTTCCAGGCCGTCCGGCACGGGGCACAGTTTCTCCACCGGCATGCTGATCAGTTCCACGAGTGCACCGTCCGAATAGCAGCCGATGCAGCCGATGTTTTCGCAGACGTTGAACCGGCCCAGCCGGCACGGGCGGCACTGTCCGCAGTAGATCATCGGGCTGACGGCAACGCGGTCACCGGCGCGGATGCCGGCGGCGTTGGTTCCGATGGCCTCCACGATGCCGGCGAATTCATGGCCCTGGATGACGGGCAGCCCAGCCGGATAGTCGTCCTCCCAGATGTGCAGGTCGGTGCCGCACAGGGTGACGTTGTGGACGCGGACCAGGGCATGGCCGGGTTCGAGGGCAGGCTCCGGAACGTCCTCGTACCGGATGGTCTCCTTGGCGACAGTGCGTGCGATCAGCATGACGTGCCCCTAGTTCCGCGTGGCGTCGGCGGTTGCGTCGGCACCAAAGACGATGTTCCACTGCCGGATGCTGCGCTGCTCCACGAGGCCGTTGAGATAGAACGGGTCCTGGTCCATCAGTGCCTCGACGTCGGCCTTCGAGTCCGCCTTGATGATCAGCAGCGCGCCCGGATCTTCCTCCGGCCCGAACGGACCGCTCTTCACCAGCGTGCCGTCGTCGAACTGCTCCTGCAGGAATTCCACGTGGCGGGGGCGGTGTTCGTCCCGGCCGACGGACGAGTTGGCGGCGTAGGCGTAGGTGACGGCAAATGTTCCCATGGGTGTGTCCTCATCGTTGAGTTGGTGGTTGTTCCCTCCATGGTGGCCACCGGGATTGTGCCGCGTCCAACACTTATTCGGTCAATGAGTATGTGCAGAAAACACATAATGTACGACGGCGGGAGGCCGGGTTGGGTGTCTCAGCCGGACCGGGTGCCAGCCAGTGGAGACCGGATCACCCGGCCGGCGTCGGGAGGACTTCCTCGGCGACGGCCAGGGCGAGTGTCAAGGCGGGGGAGATGCCGGCCGGGTTCCATGCGAGGCCCGATTCCAGCAGCGGCGCGGTGCCGGTCAGCGGGATGAAGACTGTGCCGCCCGGCATGATGCTCGCGACGGAGGAGGGCATCAGGCTCACCCCGACCCCGCCGGCAACGAGCGACAGCGCGGTGTACGGATCCGTGACTTCCTGTGCCACCCTCGGCCGGAACCCGGCGGCCGCGCAGGCGGAGAAGATGGCCTCGCGGAGGGTGGATCCCTGCGCGGAGCGCATGGTGACAAAACCGTCGTCGGACAGTTCGGCGAGCCCGACCGCCGGCCGGTCGGCCAAGGGGTGGTCCACCGGCATGGTGGCGCCCAGCTGTTCGAGGGCGATGGTGCGGGTGGCCAGCGCGCCCGCGTCGAGCGGCAGCCCCACGAAAGCGAGGTCCAGCGAACCGTTGCGGAGCTGCTGCAGGGCGTCCTGGGTCAGCAGGCCTCCGGTGAGCGTCAGGTCCAGGGACGGATAGCGGTGGCGGAGCGCCCGGGTCAGCGGGGGAAGGGTCCGGTGGTTCAGCGCCCCGGAAAAGCCGATGCTGAGCCGGCCGTAGAACGTGCCCGGCTCGGTGACGGCGGAACGGCGGGCGAGATCAAGTTCGTCGATGATCCGGCGGGCGTGGGGGAGGAAGGCGACACCCGCTGTCGTCAGGGCGACCGAGCGGGTGTTGCGCTCAAACAGATCCGAGCCGAGCTCCTTCTCGAGCTTCCTGATGGTCTGGCTCAGTGGCGACTGCGCCATCCGGAGGCGGTGCGCTGCCCGGCCGAAGTGCAGCTCCTCGGCCACGGCAAGGAACGCCTCGATCTGCCGAAGCTCCATGCGTTCCTCCTGTGCCCTCGGACGGCAGAACTATTCCACGAATGGCAGAAAATGCCCTCAAATCGGCAATTTGAGGGCATTATCTGCCAGTTCGCGCGTCTGCTAGCGGACCGGGTTGCCCAGCTGCCGCAGCGGGGTCTTGTGGGTTTCCCGGGCCCAGTATGCGCCGGCCACGGCCAGCAGGGACGAGGCCGCGACGATCCAGGCGGCGGGGCCCCAGTTGGTCTTGTCGGCGCCGACCAGCGCGGTGCCCAGCAGCGGCGTGAAGCCGGCGCAGAGGATGCCGACCTGCAGGCCGATGGCCATGCCCGAGTAGCGGACCTTGACGTTGAACAGCTCGGAGAACCAGGCCGGGTAAATCGCATTGGACATCGAGTACGTGCCGGCGGTGATCACGGTGCTGGCGAGGAAGATCATCGGGATGTTGCCCGTGGAGATGACGGAGAAGTACACGAAGATCATCAGTCCGGACCCCAGGACGCCGGCGATGAACACCGGGCGCCGGCCGAACTTGTCCGAGAGCCGGGCCAGCAGCGGCTGGCTGAACATGGCGATGACGTTGCCCAGAATGCTCACCCACAGCATGGTCGACGCCGGCACGCCGACGGACACGGCATACGCGAGGCCGAAGGACTGCATGAACGTGTTGGTGACGGTTTCAAAGGACATCAGCGCGACCTGGAAGAACTGCGCCGGGTGCGTCTTGAACATCTTGGCGAACGGAAGCTTCACCAGTTCGCCGTGGTCGTGCTTTTCCTCGAAGACCTCGGGCTCCTCGAGGGATCGCCGGACCAGGTACGCGACCACCAGCACCACGAGGGACAGCCAGAACGGGATGCGCCAGCCCCAGGCGAGGCGGTCCGCCTCGCTCATGGCGGCCACGGGAAGGAACGCCAGGGAGGCCAGGACGATGCCGGCGGAGATGCCGCTCATGGCGAAGCTGGCGAAGAAGCCGCGGCGGCCTTCCGGAGCCTCCTCGGTGGACAGGGCGGAGGCACCAGCGGTTTCCGCGCCCGCGGAGAGACCTTGCATGAGGCGCAGGACCACCAGCAGGGCGGGCGCCCAGTAGCCGGCGGCGTTGAAGTCTGGAAGCGCGCCGATCAGGAACGTGGCCGATCCCATGAGCACCAGGGTCAGGACGAGGGTGTTCTTGCGGCCGATCTTGTCCCCAAGGTGGCCGAAGACGACGGCGCCGAAGGGGCGGGCCACGTAGGCGACGCCGAAGGTGGCAAACGAGGCGATGAGGGCGACAGTGGCATCGCCCGACGGGAAGAAGATTTTGGAGAAGACCAGTGACGCCGCGGTGGCGTAGATGAAGAAGTCGTAGTACTCCAGCGCGCCGCCGAGGAAGGCGGCGAGGGCGGCCTTCTTGGCGCGCTTGAGCTGGTACTGCTTCGCCTCAGCGGTCTGAGTAGGGGCGAGATCGGTCATTGCAGGGGGTCCTTCCGCACTGAAAGACGGGGTCCGAATTTTTGATTTGTGCGTATCGCGAACAGTCGTGCGATATGCGACTAAGAAAGGATAGCGCACAGTGAAGCGGCTCACAATCCGTATTTGTTTCCCCCGCTCCCGGCCGGACCGCGGCTCGTATCCTTGATAGGTCAGGAACAGCGCGCAGCTTCCACACGTCTTGGCGGTGTCCGCTGGAGGTTGCCGGGAGGTGCAGGGAGCCCATGGACGAACAGCCGGCCTACTTTGTGAAATCGGTCGAGAAGGCGTTCGACGTGCTCCGGGCCTTCACGCCGAGCGCTCCCCGGCTGACAGTGTCCCAGGTGGCTGCGGCTGCGGACACGACCCGGGCTTCCGCCCGGCGCTTCCTGCTCACCCTGGCCGACCTCGGCTACCTGCGGGCGGACGGGGCGCACTTCGAGCTGACCGCCCGCTCGCTGAACATCGGGCGGTCCTTCCTGGCCAACCTCGAGCTTCCGGCTATCGCGGACCGGCACCTGAAGACCCTCGCTGCGGAGCTGAACGAAACCACCTCCCTCTGTATTCTTGACGGCGCCGACGTCGTGTATGTCGCCTGTGTGCCCTCGCCCCGGTTGCTCAGCGTGACGATCACTGTGGGCACCAGGTTCCCGGCATGGGCCACTTCCATGGGGCGCGTGCTGCTGGGGGCCCTGACCGAGACGGATCTGCAGGCCTACTTCGAAACCGTCCGGCTGCAGAAGCTGACAGAGCACTCGATCGCAAGCCTGGACCAGCTGCGGACGGAAATTGACCGGGCCAGGTCCAGGGGGTGGGCCATGGTGTCGCAGGAACTGGAAGAAGGGCTGCGGGGTGTGGCTGTACCGGTGTGCCGCGGCGATGATGTGGTGGCGGCTGTCAATGTCTCCCTGCAGACCCACCGGTCGGCTGCCGAGGACATTGAAAAGTCCGTGGTGCCGCGCCTGCAGGAGGCTGCCCGGCAGATCGGCCTGGACTACGGCGGGGATGCGTCCGGGCTGCGGCGGGCCTGATGGCTAACTCGCCCTCAGGCGAATCCGTCATCCAGCGCGTGGTGAAGATCCTGGATGCCTTTTCGAAGGGCCGGCCGCGGATGTCGCTGAGCGAACTGGTCCGCGCCACGGGCATGTCCAGCAGCACCGCCCACCGGCTGGCCAACGACCTGGTGGACAGCGGGCTGTTGAACCGCAGTGAGGCAGGCGACTACGGCGTCGGCATGAAGATGTGGGAACTGGCATCCCGCAGCAATCCGCTTGAGGATTTCCGACGCCGGGGCCTTCCGTTCCTCGAGGGCGTCCACGCCGCCGTCCGGGAACAGGTTTCGCTCTCCATTCCCGACGTCGGTTCCGGCACCGTGCTGTACCTGGAGCAGCTGGACCGGCACGGCACTGCCACCAATCTTGCCGCGGTGGCCGGCCGGCTCCTGATCCACAACACTTCGTCCGGCATGGCCATGATGGCGCACATGCCGCGCGACGTGCAGGAACGGTTCCTGGCCGGGCCGCTGGAGAAAACCACGGCGGCCACGGAGACCGACCCGGCGCGCCTGCGCGCCCAACTCGCCCTGATCCGGGAACGCGGCTACGTCCGCATGGCGGGCGTCCTGGTGGAAGAAAACACCGCCTATGCCGTCCCCGTCTTTGGTGAGGGCAACAGTGTGATCGGAGCGATCGCCGTCGTAATTCCGACGGCGGACGAGGACCCCAAGGTGGTTCTTCCCGTCCTGGTGGCCGCGGGGCGCGGCCTGTCCCGGACCATGGGCGCAGAGCGCCGTCCGTACGGCAGGCGGCCCTGGCTCCAGGGAACCTGACCTCGGGCTCTATCCCTCCGCTGCTCACAGTTTCCGCGGCCATCGTCCCGTTGAATGGGAAGTTTCGCCGCGGGGCTTATCCCTGCTCCTAGTGTTTTCCTCCAGAGCGACAGCCACCGGACACGGTGCATGCTCACCACTCTGGCCCCACCAACTTCGGTGGCGGCCGCCCTGGAAACTCAATGAGGAGAACCTATGGGACACGTCCAGCCCCCAACCCCCGCCGCGGAGACCGTCGTCCTGGAACGCGCGGACAGCCTCCCGGCGAAGACCCCGCGGAAGGCCGCGCTGGCTTCCTTCCTTGGATCCACGCTGGAGTACTACGACTTCTTCATCTACGGCACGGCAGCAGCGCTCGTGTTTCCGAAGATCTTCTTCCCCGGCGGAGATCCGGTGGTTGCCCTGCTCGGGGCGATGGCCACGTTCGGCGTCGGCTACCTGGCACGGCCGCTGGGCGGCCTCATCATGAGCCACTTCGGCGACAAGATCGGCCGCAAGCAGGCGTTGATGATCACGCTGGTGATCATGGGCGTAGCCTCCATCGGCATCGGGTTCCTGCCTACCTATGACCAGATGGGCTACTGGGCCACGGCACTCCTGCTGGCGGGCCGGCTGGCACAGGGATTCTCCGCCGGTGCCGAGGCCGCCGGCGCCTCAACCCTGACCATGGAACACTCCCCGGAAGGACGCCGCGGCTTCTTCACCAGCTTCGTGATGACCGGCTACGCGTCCGGCATGGTGCTCTCCACGGTGGTGTTCATCCCGCTCGCAGCCCTCCCGGAGGAGCAGCTGCTGGGCTGGGGCTGGCGCGTCCCGTTCTGGCTGTCCGCCGTGGTGCTCCTGGTCGCCTACTGGATCCGCACCCGGCTCGAGGAGCCGCCCGTGTTCGAAGAGACCGTGGAAGCGAAGAAGCCCAAGGGCATGCCGGCGGCCGAGGTGCTGAAAACCCAGTGGCGCGACGTCCTGCGCGTGGGCCTGGTGATGCTGTTCTCCGTCATGCAGACCACCTTCACCGTGTACGCGCTGGCCTACGCCACCGGCAAGGGCATCGGCCTGGACCGGACCCTCATGCTCACCGTCAATGCACTCACCATCGGCCTGTCCATGTTCACCATCCCGCTGGCCGGCATCATCTCGGACCGGATCGGCCGCAAGAAGGTGCTCCTGGTGGGCTCCCTCGGCTGCGCCGTCACCTCGTTCGGCTACTTCTGGGCCATCAGCGAGCACAACATCGCCCTGATCTTCGTCTTCGGGTTCCTGAACATGTCCGTCTTCTACTCCTGCTGGAACGGCGTCTGGACGGTCTTCTTCCCTGAGATGTTCCCGGCGCCGGTCCGATACTCCGGGATGGCCATCGGCAGCCAGGTGGGCCTTATCCTCACCGGCTTCGCCCCTGCCATCGCCACCGTCCTGGCCCAGCCGGGCCCCGGCGGCTGGATCCCGGTGGCGGTCTTCACCGTGGCCTGCCTGGCAGTCTCCGCGATCGCCATCGCCACGGCCCGCGAAACGCACAAGACTCCCCTCGAGGAACTTGGCCTGCCGCGCCAGCGCCGGATTTCCGCCTGATATCCCCGGGGCCTACGCCCTCAGAATGAAAGTTGGAACCATGACCCCGTCAGCAACCGCCCCCCGAACCTACCGAGCCGGAATCGTGGGCTGCGGCGCCATCTCCCGCAACCACCTTGAGGCCTTCGCCGCCCTGGACAACGTCCAGGTGGTGGGGGTATGCGATATCGACCTGTCCCGGGCACGCGCCACCGCCCGGGCCTGGGATGTACCGAACGCGGTGGACACCGTGGACGAGATCCTGGCGCTGGGCGTAGACATCGTGTCGGTCTGCACGCCCCACCCCACCCATGAAGAGGTGGTGCTCAAGGCCGCGGCAGCCGGGGTGCACGTGCTCTGCGAAAAGCCGATCGCCACCCGGATCGACTCGGCCGAGCGGATGGTGGCGGCATGCGAGGAGGCCGGCGTTCAGTTCGGAGCACTGTTTCAGCGCCGCTTCTGGCCGGCCGCGCAGCGGATCCGCTCCGCCATCGACGACGGAACGCTGGGCCGCCCCGTCATGGCCCAGTGTTCGGTGATGCTGCACCGCGCGCCGGAATACTACAACCGGGACGCGTGGCGCGGCACCTGGCAGAGCGACGGCGGCGGCGTGCTCATGACGCAGGCCATCCACCAGATCGACCTGCTGCAGTGGTACCTCGGCGACGTGGCAGAGGTTTACGGCAAGGTCAACACCTACCGCCACGGCGACTACATCGACGTGGAGGACTCCGCCACCGCCGTCATCACCTTCACCTCCGGCGCCATGGCAACGCTCGAAGCTTCGACGGCGGTCTCCCCCAACCTGGGCATCCAGCTCCGGATCACCGGCGAAACGGGTGCTTCAGCTTCACTGACCGAGTTCCCCGAAGGCAGCGACGGCCGGCTGGACCTCTGGGCCGTGGGGGAGAAGATCACCGTGGAGCCCGTCCACCCCGAGGGCGTGGAGCCCAACACTGACCTGTCCACTATCAACGGCCAGCTGATTCCGCACCACACCAGCCAGGTCCGCGACTTCGTGCAGGCCCTGGACGCCGGCGCCGAGCCCGCCATCACCGGCAAGGACGCCCTCAAATCGCTGCGGATCCTGCTGGGGGTCTACGAATCCGCACGCACCGGCCGCCCCGTCCGCTTCGCTGACGCCGAGGTTCCCGCTGGCGTCGAAGTTCCGGCCGACGTCGTAGCCCGCGTTCCGGCGGAAGCGGCAGGCTGAGCCATGACCGAGCACAACACCCACCACGCTCCCCGCCCGCTCACCCTGGGCCGTAACGGCCGCACCCCGCGGACCCTCCGCAACCGCCTCGCCTCTGCCCCGATGGAACGCAACTACGGCACCGTGGACGGCCACATTACAGAGCAGTACATCGACTACCTGGTCACCCGGGCCAAGGCCGGGCTCGGACTGGTCACCACCGAAGCCACGTATGTGCGGGCCGACGGCAAGGGCCGCACGCACCAGCTGGGCCTGCACACCGACGCGATGGTTCCCGGGCTGCGCAGGCTCACCGACGCGCTGCACGCGGAAGGTGCCCTGGCCGCCGTCGAACTTAACCACGGCGGCCGGACCGCCCAGACGGCGGTGTCCGGGCATAAGAACGTGGCGCCCTCGCCGGTGCCCTGTGCCGTGGCCGGCGGGGAGGTTCCGCGGGAACTGACCGCCGCGGAATGCCATGACCTGGTGGCGTCGTACGCCGCGGCGGCCCGGCGGGCAGTGGCAGCGGGCTTTGACGTGATCAACATCCACGGCGCCCACGGCTACCTGATTCACCAGTTCATGTCCCCCGTCTCCAACCACCGCACCGACGAGTTCGCCGCGCCGGAGCACTTCCTGAACCTGGTCATCGACGCCGTCCGCGAGGCTGCGCCGGACGCCATTGTCGGGGTCCGGGTGTCCGTCGTCGAGGGCCCGGCGGAGGGCATCAGCGCCGCAGACCAGGTGGCGATCATGGCCAAGGCGCACCTGGACCAGCTGGACTTCCTCGACCTGTCCGCCGGCAGCTATGACGCCGGCGAATGGATCGTGCAGCCCGGCGAGTGGAAGCCGGGCCTGCTCCGCGATTATGCCGCGGCGTACCGCCGGTTCGGGCTCCCCTTAGGCATGGCCGGCAGGCTGAACTCGCCGGCCGTCATCGAGGAGGTCCTCGGCGCCGGCGTCTGCGATTTCGTCAGCCTGGCACGGGCCATCCACGCAGACCCGGCCTTTGTGGGCGGTGTGCTGCGGGGCGAGCCGTACCGGCCCTGCATCGCCTGCAACGTCTGCATCGATACGCTCGGCCAGGGGCAGGTCACATGCACCGTCAACCCCGCCGTCGGGCGCTCGCGGGTTCCCGTGCCGACGCCGGCCGTGCGCCCAGGTGCCCGGGTGGCCGTGGTGGGCGCCGGCCCCGCGGGCCTCACGGCAGCCCGGGAACTTGCCCTGGCAGGTGCGCAGGTCACCGTGCTCGACGACGGAGCCCGGCTTGGCGGGCAGTTCGCCCTTGCGGAACAGATGAAGTCCACCCCGGACTTCCATCGGTTCACCGACTGGTCCGCCGCCGAGAACGAACGGTTGGGTGTTGACATCCGGTTGGGCAACCAGGTGGATCCCCGCGACGTGGGGGCGCTGGTCCGGGAAACCGGGGCCGACGCCGTCGTGCTGGCCACCGGCGGGACACGCCCGCCGGCAGGTTTCCCGGGCTCCGACCTGCCCGGTGTGACGGACGTGCGGGACTGGCTCGCCGCCCATCCGGAGATGCTGCACGGCGACGGGCCAGCCGGCGGCGCCGTTCCCGAAGCCGTGACCATCTGGGGCGCCGACTCCGTGGCCATGAGCGTCGCCGACACCCTCGCGGACCGCGGCACCGCCGTGCTGCTGGTGGGGCCGCAGGACGTCCTGGCGCCGGAATCCGGGCGGCGGGCAAAGATCCTTGCCGTACCGCGGCTCGAACAGAATCCGCGGGTCCGGATCAGGCTGGGTGCCACCATCGAGGAATACGACGGCGGCCGGATCCGGATCGCCGGCACGTTCCGGGACGGGTCCGACTCGGAGTGGCTGGACGCGCCGGGGAGCCTGCTGGTGTCCCGTTCGGTGCTGCCGCTGGACGGTTCCGTCCCGGCGGAGGACCGCGAGGCGGGACTATCCGGCGAGGCCGGTGTGCCGGTGACGTTCGCCGGGACCATGGTGGAGCGGACCCCCGCCATCGCCTCCAACGCGGTGAAGAGCGGGTACGACGCCGCGCAGCGCATTGCCGCGGCGCTTGCCGCCGAGCCCGCAACGCCTGAGGCCGAAACCGCAGGACGCCCCTACGAACTCAGCATGAACGGAGCAGCATCATGAGCGCACCGCGCCGCCCGCTGGGCCTGGCCCAGCTGTCCCTCCTCAACACCGCCCCGCCCCAGTTGGTGGCCGTCGCCGCGGAAGCCGGCTTCGACTTCATCGGCGCCCGTGTCCGCGCCGTCACTCCCACCGAGCGCCCGTACGACCTGCAGCCCGGGTCGCCGATGTTGAAGGAGACCCTGGCCCGGATGGCCGACACCGGGGTCACGGTCCGCGACATCGAGTTCCTTCTGCTGGACGGCACCGACCAGCGCGATGCGTGGCTTGCCATGATGGAGGCGGGACAGGCCCTCGGCGCGGCATCCCTGACGGTGGCCGCGTCCGACCCCGACACCGCACGCCTTGCCGACACCCTGGCGCGCATGGCCGAGGACGGCCGCAGCTACGGCATCGTCCCCACCCTCGAGCCCATCTCCTACCAGGCGGTGAACTCCATCCCTGCCGCGGTGGCCCTGGCCCGCGCCTCGGGCTGCAGCATCGTGGTGGACGCGCTCCACCTGAACCGCTTCGGGGCGGTCCCGGGGTCCGCGCAGTGGCGGGACCTCGAGGCGAACCTCGGCCTGGTGCCGCTGCTGCAGCTCTGCGACGGCCCGGCCGCGCGTCCGGCCGACCGCGCGGCGCTGGTGACGGAGTCCCGCTCGGAACGCGGTGTTCCGGGCGAAGGAGACTTTGACCTGGTCGCCCTGGTCAGCGCTTTCCCCGCCGATGCTCCGGTAAGCGTCGAGGTGCCGTCGGACAGCACGGTCGCCCGGCTGGGCGAACTGGGCTGGGCGCGGAAACTCAAGGCCGCATCCGGCGCCGTGCTGCAGGCGGCAGGCAACCTCCAGAAAGCAGGAAGCAAATGAGCCGGGACGTTCAGGAAAGCCAGGCAGTACAGGAAAGCCAGGTAGTACGGGAACGCACGACGGCGGAACTGTCACCCGGCGTCGTAATTCCCCTGATCGGCCTGGGCACCTGGCCGATGACCGGCGGGGAGGCCGCCGACGCCGTGGCCCGCGCCATCGCCCACGGGTACCGGCACATCGATACGGCCGAAAACTACGGCAACGAGGAGGCCGTGGGCGAGGGGATCCGCCGCAGCGGCATCGCCCGCGCGGACCTGTTCGTCACCACGAAATTCAACAGGCAGTGGCACGGCAGAGCCGGCGTGCGCGAGGCCTTCGGTGCGGCAACCCGGCGGCTTGGCACCGAGTACCTGGACCTCTTCCTGATCCACTGGCCGAATCCTGCCCATGGCCGGTTTGTCGAGGCAGCGGAGGGGCTCACCAGGTTGGCGGAGGAGGGGCTGATCAGGTGCTGGGGCGTTTCCAATTTCAAGCCGGCACACCTGCGGGATCTGCAGGCAGCAGGCCTGGAAATACCGGTCAACCAGGTGCAGATCGACCCCGAACACCAGCAGTCGGACCAGCTGGCCTTCCATCGCGAGCACGGCATCGTCACCGCCGCGTACAGCCCCCTGGGCCGTAACGGCGGCTTCCTCTCGGCCCCTGCCGTCACCGGTCCGGCCGAGGAATACGGCAAGACACCGGCGCAAGTGGTACTCCGCTGGCAGGTCCAGTCCGGCCGCGTGGCCATCCCCAAGTCCGCCGACGACCGGCGGCAGCGCGAAAACCTCGACGTCTTCGGCTTTGCCCTCACGGAGGCGGAAATGGCCGGCATCGATGCCTTGGACACGGGCGCGCCGCCGCGGCTCGACTCGGACGAATTCGGACACTGACAGAACCACAGGAGCAAAAAATGACTTTCCCGACTGATGGAACAGCGCCTTCCGTGGCCGTAGCCAATGCGCCGGCTGCCGAAGATGTGCTTTGCACCCTGAACTGCGACGTCCTGGTGGTGGGCTCCGGCGCGGGCGGCCTGGCCGCCGCCGTGACGGCCGCCTACCACGGGCTGAAGGTTGTGGTGGTGGAAAAGGCGGACGTGTGCGGCGGTGCCACGGCGTGGTCGGGCGGCTGGGCCTGGGCGCCGGGCAATCCGCTGGCCAGGGCCGCCGGCGTCAGCGAGGACAAGGAGACCTTCCGTACCTACCTGCGCGGTGTCCTGGGGACCGACTACCAGGCCGACAGGGTGGACGCGTTCCTGGAGGCGGTCCCGCACATGGTGGGCTTCTTTCACGAGAAGACGTCGCTGCAGTTCGTCCCGGGCGCCAGGATCAACGACATCTACGGCGGCCTTCCCGGGGCCGGGACCGGGCAGCGCTCCGTGGGGCCCAAGCCCCTGAACGCCCGGCGGATCCGTCCTGAGGTGCGCGCCAGGCTCCGGCACCAGCTGTATGAAACCTCATTCCTGGGAATGGGCATCATGGCCGGACCGGACCTGGCCAAATTCCTGTCCGCGTCCCGGGGCAATCCGCGCGGGCTCTTCCATGCAGGCTGGCGCTTCGGCCTGCACATCCTGGACCTGCTGACGCACCGGCGCAACATGCAGCTGGTCAACGGCACGGCCCTGACCGGCCGGCTGCTGCAGTCCGCAGACCGCTTCGGCGTGGACGTCCGCGTCTCCACGCCGGCCCGGCGCCTGCTGACCGACGGGGCAGGCAAGGTGACGGGCGCCGTCGTCGGAACCCCGGAAGGGGAGCTGCGGATCAACGCTTCACGCGGGGTGGTCCTGGCCGCCGGAGGCTTCCCGCACGATGTGCAGCGCCGGAAAGTGCTGTTCCCGAACACACCCACCGGGCGGGAACACTGGACGCTGGCGCCCGGCGAGGCCAGCGGCGACGGCATCAGCCTGGGCCAGTCGGTCGGTGCCCGCTTCCGGACCGACGTGAAATCAGCGGCCGCATGGTGCCCGGTGTCGTTGGTGCCGTACCGCAGCGGCCGGACCGGCACGTTCCCGCACATCATGGACCGCGCCAAGCCCGGCAGCATCGGCGTCCTGCGCAGCGGGAAGCGGTTCGTCAACGAGGCCAACGGGTACTACGATTACGTGGCCGCCATGCTGGAGGCTACGCCGGCGGGGGAGCCGGTGGAGGCCTGGCAGATCGCCGACTCCCGCTTTGTGCGCCGCTTTCCGCTGGGCATGGCCAAACCGCTGCCCGTGCCGCTCTTCCCGTACCTGCGCTCCGGCTATCTGAAGAAAGGCCGCACCCTCGAGGAACTCGCGGAGCGGTGCGGCATCGACCCTGCCGGGCTGAAAGAGACCGTGGAGCGCTTCAACCGCCATGCGGCCGCCGGCGCGGACCCGGACTTCGGCCGCGGCTCCACGCCCTTCAACCGGTATGGCGGAGACCCGTCTGTAAAGCCGAATCCGTCGCTGGGCCCCATCGAGAAGGGCCCGTTCTACGCCGTGCGCGTGGTGCCGGGCAGCTTTGGCACGTTCGCGGGACTGAATGTGGACGGCCGCTCCCGGGCCCTGGACGACGGAGGCCGGCCCATCCCGGGTCTCTACGTCGCCGGCAATGACCAGGCCAGCGTGATGGGCGGGCACTATCCCGCCGGCGGCATCAACCTCGGCCCGGCGCTGGCGTTCGGATACGTTGCCGGCCGGGACCTGGCCGGCGCCGTGGAGTACGAGGATGACGGGACTGTGCCCGCGGACTCCGGGGTGGGGGCGCTGTGAGCGGCAGCCTGCACATCGGCGTCCTGAACGGGCCGAACCTGAACCGGCTGGGCGAGCGGAAGCCGTACGGGCGGCCGCTGCTCGACGCGCTGCTGGACGCGGACCTGCGGGATCCGTCACGCGGAGCGTGTAGACCATTATTGCCGCGCAAACAGCCGGACAAGGGACGGGCGCGGGGGGCATGGACTGTGTCCCCAGGCCCTTTCAGTACGGAACCTTCGGTGCCCTGACCAAGTCACTGCTTCTTAGTGGTTGGCGATATCGACAGCCGCCCTCACGATGGAGTCGACGTCGATCCCGTGTAGTTTGTAGGCGTCCTCGAGATCTGAGGATTGGCCGAATTCAGTCACGCCAAGGTTCCGGGTGCGGTCACCCCGTACGCCCGCCAAAAAGGCAAGCGTATGCGGATGTCCGTCCAGGACGGTGACCAATGGTGTGGCATGGTCAGCGGGGAACAGTTCGTCCACGATGGCGCTGCGGGGTGAACCGGCCACCTTGTGCCGGTCCTGCAGCGACCGGAACACCAGGTCCGGGCTGGTCAGGCAGACGACGCCGGCGGTCACTCCCAGAGCATTCAGCCGCGCCGCTGCGGCAAGTACTTCGGGCATGATGGCGCCCACGCCGACCAGTGTCACATTCTCGCGTGTCGGAGCATGATCGGTGATGCGGTAACCGCCGGCGACTGCGTGCTGCCGGCGGCGCTCCAGCAGGGCCACATCTGTAGGGATGCGGGCAAGTGTCTGGTCGACAGGCCGGGTCGACAGCCGGAAGTATGCGGAGCGACCATCGGGCCGGCCGATCTGATTCATCGCCTGTAGGATGCACCATTCGAGGTCCTGCGCGAAGGCAGGCTCCCAAGCCGTGCATCCGGGCTGTTCCAGGCCGATGGAGGGCGTGGTGATTGACTGATGCGCTCCGCCCTCGGGCGCCAGGGTCACCCCGGATGGTGTGCCGACCAGGATTGATTGCCCACCGGCGTAAATCCCGTAGGACCACGGTTCAAGGGCCCGTGAGACGAACGGATCATAGACGGTGGCGATCGGGATCAGTGGCTGGCCCCACCGGCTCCATGTTGCACCGAGTTCGCCGGCGAGGCATACGAGGTTGACCTCCGCGATGCCCAGTTCGATATGCTGTCCCTGGGCGCCTTCGGACCACTTGAGGAGCCGCTCGGAATCGTCCGAGAACCAATCGTGCCGTTCACCCACGGACCATATGCCCGTCTTGTTGATCCAGCCGCCAAGGTTCGTGGAGGACGCGACGTCGGGGCTCAGTGTGACGACGCGGGCGGCCGCTTCGGGTGCGCACCGTTTCAGGTCCGACAGGAACCGTCCCAGGGTCGCCTGGGTGGACACGACAGCCTTATAGCTCCAGGGCAGCGAGGCCGGGAGCGCTGCAATCTCGCGGACCTGGATTTCCGGGCGGCGGAGACGTTGGCTTGCCTCGTTGCAGGCCTTGTGTTCTTCGGTCCCTTGCCTGAATTTGCGCCACGGAGACGCTAAAGTCATCCCGGACAGGGCCGCCAATTCCTCCATCTGCGATTCATTCAGTTGTGCTGCATGGTTGTTGGGATGCCCTTCAGTTGCCAGCCCGCGGCCCTTGACCGTGTAGGCGAATATCACCGTGGGCCGGGAGGCATCGATCTCGCGGTACGTATCCAAGAGAAGCCGAATGTCATGCCCTCCCAGGTCACGGACCGCGGCGGACAACTCCAGCCCGCTGAGGCCCGCCACGAGATCCCGGAGGGCGGGTTTCGGATCCGGGCCGAGCATCCGGTCGTGCAGCTCGCCAGGGTGGCTGCGCAGCATCCGCTGATACTCCTCGTTGGGCATGGCCTCCAGCCGTTCCCGCAATTCCCGGCCGCCCGGCTGGAGGAACAGTTTCTGGATCCGGCGTCCCCATTTGCAGGTCAGGACCTGCCAGCCTGCCGCGGCGAACATTCCCTGCAGCCTTTTGATCTGCACGTCCGGAATCACTCGGTCCAGGGACTGGCGGTTGAGGTCAACAATCCACAGCAGTTCACCGAGCTGCCGGGCGCCGGTGTCTGTTATGGCCTCCCATACGGCGCCTTCGTCGAGTTCCGCGTCCCCAAGCAGGCTTATGAAACGCCCGGCCCTGGGTGTGTCGGGAAACTGATCGCGAAGATAGCGGTGGGACATGGCCGCCCACAACGGCGCAGTGGCCCCGATCCCGACGCTTCCCGTGGAGAAGTCCACGGTGTCCGGGTCCTTGAGCCGGCTGGGATAGCTTTGCAGCCCGCCCTTGGCCCTGAGCGCCGGCAGGTAGCGTTCATCCAGATCTCCGAGCAGATAGTTGATGGCGTGAAGCACCGGGGACGCGTGCGGTTTGACTGACACTCTGTCCTCGGCAGTCAGTTCCGCGAACCACAGGGAGGTCATGATGCCCACCATGGATGCGCTGGAAGCCTGATGTCCGCCGACCTTCACACCGGACGTGTTCGCCCGCCCCCGGTTGGCTGCGTCGATAATTGCGGTTGCCGTCCAAAGAACGCGCTGGGCAATCGAGTCAAGCACGTCCTCGTCAAGGGTGGCGCCGGCAGAGAGCGGCCTGTCGTTGACGGACGGCTCGCTGGCAACGGGTGACACTGTTCTGTCCGAGATGGTCATGTGGGTTCCTTTCCCAACTTCTCCAAAGCAGGCCCTGTTATCGCGGGGCTAAGAGCGGAAGAGCCCGCTGTAGGCGTTGAGGGCGAGCTGGCCGCCGAGGTGGGCGTAGAGGACATTGCTGCTGGCAGGAATGTCCCGGTTCGTCACCAGATCAATGAGCCCGGCAAGGGATTTTCCCTCGTAAACGGGGTCGGTGATCATGGCTTCAAGCGAGGCGCCCAGTCGTATAGCTTCCAGGGTCGAGTCGACGGGAATGCCGTACAGGTCACCGGCCCAGCCTTCCATGACGTTGATTTCGTCGTCGCGGAGGTCGCGCTCCAGCCCAATAAGCTCGGCGGTACTCCGGGCAATGCGTTCAACCTGGTCACGAGTCTTCTGCAAGGTTGCCGAGGCATCGATGCCGATGACGCGGCGGGGCTTGTCCTGGCCGGCGAATCCGGCAATCATGCCTGCGTGCGTGGATCCAGTGACCGTGCAGACGACGATGGTGTCAAAGAAGACGCCGAGCTCGCGTTCTTGTTGCTGGACCTCATCGGCCCAGTTCGCGAAGCCCAGACCACCAAGGCGGTGGTCGGAGCCACCTGCCGGAATGGCATAGGGTTTTCCGCCGGCAGCTTTGACTTCTTCTATGGCGTTTTCCCAGCTGCTGCGGATGCCGATATCGAAACCGGCTGCGTCGAGCCGCACGTCCGCGCCCATCAGCCGTGAAAGCAGGATGTTTCCAACCCGGTCGCTAAGCGGGTCCGGCCACTCCACCCAGTTTTCCTGCACCAGTCGTGCTTTCAAACCCAGCTTTGCCGCCACTGCCGCCACTTGTCTTGTGTGGTTTGACTGGTAGCCGCCGATCGATACAAGCGTGTCCGCTCCCTGGGCGATGGCGTCTGGCACGATGTACTCCAGCTTGCGCGTCTTGTTGCCGCCGAAGGCGAGGCCGCTGTTGACGTCTTCACGCTTTGCCCAGATCTTGGCGCCACCGAGGTGGGCGGTGAGGCGGGGCAGCGGATGGACGGGGCTCGGTCCGAACATGAGGGGGTAACGCTCAAAATCAGTGATGGCCATTGGAATCCTTCAGTAGCAGTTGGTAGTGGATGACAGGCGTCAGGCCGTTGGGGACACAGCGCCTGGCGTCACGGCCGGAGGTAGAGGGAGGCCGGTCGCGGACGGGAATGGTTATCGGATACCCTGCCACTTAAGCCCGGCCCCAAGGGCAGCCAGACTTAGGCAGGCCAACACGGCCAGATAGTAGCCGGGTGCGATGGCTTGCCCAGTGGTTTCGATGAGGTAGGTGGCGACCATGGGAGTGAAGCCGCCGAAAGCCGCCACCGAGGCGTTGTAGCTGAAGGACAGGCCGGTAGTCCGGGAGCGCGCGTCAAAGGCATCGGACATGAGCGACGGCAGGGCCCCGAAGTAGGCGGCCTTTAAGCATCCGAGGATGGTCATCGTAGCTGCCAGAACCAGCAACGACTTGCCGGCGATGAGCCACAGGAAAAGCGGGATCACCATAAGCCCCGTGATGATGACGGAGGGCACCATGATCTTCAGGCGCCCATACTTGTCCGCGAGGTGGCCCACCAAGGGAGTGCCGAAGGTCAGGATCACACCGGTGATCACCAGACAGCTGAAGGACGCAGAGGGGTGCAGGCCAAGTTGCTTGATGCCGTAGGTCGGCATGTACTGCAGGATGAAGTTGATTGCTGTGGAGATAGCCAGCGCACCCGCGGCAATCAGCATGCCGAGCTTCTGCGTCTTGAAGACGTCAACGATCGGAGAATCCTTGACCGTTTCGGCAGTGCGGACGATGGGGGCTTCATCGACCTGCTTGCGGATGAGGTATCCCGCGGGGCCCACGAGCAGACCGAAGACGAAGGGAATCCGCCAGCCCCAGGCAGTCATGTCGGCATCAGACAGCAAGGCCGTCAGTATAGCGACGAAGACTGCCGCCATGAGCGCCCCCAGGCCCTGGCTGGCGAACTGGAAGCTCCCCAGAAAGCTTTTGCGCTTGGAGTCCTGCGCGATCAGGAAGGATGTGGCGGCACCGAATTCCCCGCCGGCCGAGAAGCCCTGGATCAGACGAGCCAGGATGATGCCGAGAGGCGCCAGCAAACCGATCTGGTCATATCCGGGCATGAACGCGATCAGCGCAGTGCCCAGGACCATCAAACGGATGGTCAGCATCAGGCTTTTCTTCAGTCCTTTCCGGTCCGCGTAGGATCCGAGGATCAGCCCGCCGATGGGACGGATCAAATACGAGACTCCGAAAACCGCGAAGGCTTGGATGAGTTCCACGGCAGGGTTTGCAGCCGGGAAGAAGTTCTTCCCGATATAGATGGCCAACAGAGCGTAAATGCCCATGTCGAACCACTCGAGGGCGTTGCCGACCGTTGCTGCCACAATGCCGCGGATGGCGGCCTTCTTTGATTGGGAGGTTGCGGGGCTGGTGCCGGCGCTGCCGGCCGTGGGCGGCTGAGAAGCTGACCCGGTCAGGGATGTGCTGTTCATGGGGCTTCCTCGAAGAGAATGGATGGGCTCAGGCAGTGGCAGCGGCGGCTTGGCTGGGCGTGGTTCCGCCGTGGCTCCGGCCGAGATCGTAAAACAGGCCGCACGCGATCTGCAGCCCCTGGTGGGCAATGGATTCGATCATGTGTTCATTGGGGGCGTGCTGAAGGCAGCCCGGATATGAGTGCGGGATCCACAGCGTGGGTAGACCAAGGATGTCCTCGAAAACGTGGTTGGGCAGGGACCCGCCAAAATTCGGTAGAACGGCGGCCACCTGCCCTGTGGTCTCCCGGATGGAGCTGCTGGCCCATTCCACCCAGGGGTTGTCAGGGTCCAGCCTGCTGGCAGGGAATACGGTTGTGGCGCGCGCCCGAACCATGCCCAGTCCCCGGGCCTCCAAGTGCCGCTGGATTCTACCTTCATAGTTGGAGATATCCGTCCCTGCGACGAATCGCAGCTGCAGTACCGCGCGCGCCGAACCCGGTATGGCGTTGATCGGATTGTCCACATCCGCGGCGGCTATCGCGAGAACCTCCAGGGTGTTCCATCCGTAGAGTCGCTCCGCGGGGCTCAGGTTCGGTTCACCCCACCCGTCGTCCGGCTTCGGGTCGCCCGCGCCTGGAACGACGGCGATGTCCGCAAGGCGACCACGAACGGATGCGGGGAACTCCGGGGGCAGCAATCCGTCGATCTGAATCCGGCCGTGACCGTCAACGAGCGTGCCGATGGCTGCTGCCAGCGTAGTCGCAGGATTGCGCAGCAGCCCGCCCCAATTCCCCGAGTGGTATGAATCCGGCCTGAGGTCGGCAACCAGGTCGAAGCCTGCGCTGCCGCGGGAGCCCAGGAAAATTGTCGGCGTCTCTGCGTCCAGCCGGGGCCCGTCAGAGGCAATGAAGACGTCGGCGGACAGCTCGTCCCGGTGGGCGGAGGCAAACTCCGCCAGCGCAGGGGACCCGATTTCCTCACCGCATTCGAAAAGAAACTTCAGATTGAAGCCAAGACTTTCCTGTTCGGCCAGGACGAGGTGAAGCGCGGTGAGATTGACCAGATGCTGGCCCTTGTTGTCCGCAGTTCCGCGCCCGTACCAGCGGCCGCCTTCCAGGGTCAGCTTCCAGGGGCTCCGGCCCGCAGCCCAGTCGCCGTCCTGTCCCGCCACGACGTCCGCGTGCCCGTAGCAGAGGACAGTCGGCAGCTCCGGATTTTCCGTTCTGGTCCCGATGAGGAACGAATTGTCGCTGCCGTTCCAGCAATCGAACCGCTGCACGTCGCAGCCGAGATCCTCCAGCGAGGGTGTCAGAACCTGAGTGAGGTATGCATCCAAAGAAATCCGGCCCGCGGAGGTTCCGCTTACAGTTCGGTAGGACACCGCCTTCTCCAAGTCGCGGGGGAAGCTCCCCGAGGTGATGTATCGCTCAGCCTTGCGAAGGATTCCGGACCGTGAACTCATGCGGCATCTCCTCTGTTCATGATTGCTTGAGACGAGCCTAGGTGTGTCCTGATTCACAGGCTAGTATCGTTTGAGCAACCGGTTTTGAGTTAAATGCAAACCGATAGGAGGCGCGATGCGTTTGCTGCCGACGTCTTTGATCTATTTCAAGGAAGTGGCGGGGACTGGATCGATTACCGAAGCGGCCAGCAACTTGCACGTCTCGGCGTCCGCCATCAGCCGTCAGATCAGCAAGCTCGAATCGTCCGTGAGTGTGCCGCTGTTTGCCCGTCATCCCCGTGGCATGGTCCTGACCGAGGCCGGTCGGCTGCTTCTCGCCCATGCCCGCCGGAGCGAAGTTGAAGGCGATGCCCTGCTGGAGGAACTGCGGGATTCGGCGACGGGTAGAAAAAGGGTTATAAAGATTGCAAGTGCCGAGGGGTTGGCGAGCGGCAGGGTCGCAGGGGCCATGGCGCATATTAGTACCAACTACCGCGACGTTGTCATCAAGCTGGCTGTTGTCCCATCTGCCGAGGCAACCCGCCAGGTCATCGACGGGCGGGCTGATGTTGGCGCAGTCTTCAGCCTGGGGCCCGAGAGGGACGTCACCGTTGAATTCTCAGTTCCGGCCCCGCCCCACGCCGCCGTGACGGAAAGCCACCCGCTGGCCGGACGCAGCAGCATTTCGCTGGAAGAGCTCTGCCAGCACAAGCTGGCGCTGGCGGGGCGGGGGATTACCCAGCGGGAACTGTTCGACATTGCTTTGCAGCGTGAAGGGCTGACGGCGGAAATAGTCCTCGAAGCGGACCCGTTGGCGTCCGTCTTGGAGTTCGCCCGAATCGGTGCCGGCGTCACACTCGCCAGCCGGTTCGCCGTTCCCGCCGACGCCCGTTCGGGCCTGGTTTTCATCCCGGTTGACCATGCTGTCTTCGACCAGAGGGAAGGCCAGATCCAGACCATGCCGGGTCGCAGAAAATCCGCACTCGTCAGCGCGTTCATAACGGCACTGTCCGAGGCGCTCGCGGCTGACTGACCCTGCTGCGCTCGCAAGCCTGGGCTGGCCCAATTCTGGCCATTGACACCCTTCCCCTGCGGTCATATCCTACAACCAAATGGTTGTAGATCAGCTTAGCGATGCCGAACTTGACCGCCTCTTCCAGGCGTTCGCGGACACCACCCGGCGGGACATTATGCGCCGGGTGACGGTGGGCGAGTACTCGGTGACCGGCCTGGCTGCCCTCTACGCCATGAGTTTCGCCGCCGTTCAAAAGCATGTGGCGGTGTTGGAGCGTGCCTCCCTGGTCACCAAGGAGAAGCGCGGAAGGGAGCAGATCGTGCGGGGCAACCATGATGGCCTGGAGAAAGCCCGCCGGCTGCTTGACGAGTACGAGGCGATCTGGCGGCAACGCGTCGCCCGGATGGCAGACATCCTCGCTGAAGAATAGGAAGGGTCCGGCAATGACGGTTATCAGTTCCACCAAGAATCCCGAGGCGCTCAGCTTCATCCTCGTGGCAGAGTTCGACGCCGACGTGAAGCGCGTCTGGCAGATCTGGGAAGATCCGCGGCAGCTCGAGCGCTGGTGGGGGCCGCCCACCTGGCCGGCAACGTTCAGCCAGTACGAATTCACCCCCGGCGGAGAGGCCTCCTATTACATGACCGGCCCGGAGGGTGAGAAGGCCGGCGGCTGGTGGCGCATCACCGACATCCAGGCGCCCAACCGCCTTGAGTTTGACGACGGGTTCGCGGACGACGACGGCGCACCCGTGGAGGCCATGGGCACCACGCACGCCACCGTCACGCTTGAGGACATCGGCGGGCGCACCCGGATGACGGTCCAGTCCGTTTTCGAGTCCGAGGAGCAGATGAACAAGATGATTGAGATGGGCATGGAGGACGGCATGAAGGAGGCCGCCGGACAGATCGACGCCCTCCTGGCCGAGCACTCCCGCGCCTAGCGCGCTGCCCTGCTATTCAGATTAGAAACGCAAGGGGACGACGGCGGGAATGTCCCGCCGTCGTCCTCTTACGCTTGTGCTGACTACAGTGCTGCGCCCGCGGTGTTCAGGCTGAGCGTGAAGGTGTTCGGGCCGCTGAGGGTGACGGCGACGTCGCTCTTCTGTGCGTTGGCCCGGCGGGAAAAATCGTGCACCAGCGTCTCCAGTGTGTGGTTCACCGCAGAACGGTCCCAGATCTTGATCGTCATTGATTCGGCGGTTTCAAAGGTCATTTTCTCAGTGCTTTCGTGTCTGGGCATAGCGCCAATGCGATGCCGCGGAACAGGTCGCCCCAGAAAACGCTCGGAGGCCTAAGGCAGCTCGACGAGCTCACCGGTTTGGCCTCATTGCGTCCACCAGGATTTTGTTGTGTTTGAACTTCTAAGCCCGTGCTTGGAAAGCGTATTCCCACCGGGCTTCACTCTATGATGCACAGGCGCGGGAAGGCTTTTCAACCGATTTGGCCCAAATGGCGGGTGAGGTTTGACACACACCCTCCAGCGCGAACGGATCCTTCTATGGTTGTCCAGCGTGGGAGGGGCTTGGGTCTGCGGCGTTGAGTATTCGGTAGATCCGTCGGGCGAGATAGCGTTTCACGCACCGGCGGATCTCCTTTTTTGTTCGTCCTTCGGCTTGACGTTTCTGGACGTAGTCGATGGTGGTGGGGTCGAAGGTCATCCGGCTTAGGGCGATCAGGTGCAGGGCTTTGTTCAAGGTTCTGTCACCGCCGCGGTTGAGTCTGTGGGACGGTGTTCCCTGACGAGGCCTGGATAGGGCTGGCTCCGGCCAGGGACGCGAAGGCGGCCTCGGAATGGACGCGTCCCCGATGAGACCAGACGGTCAGGCAGATGGCGGCCGTGATGGGACCGATCCCGGTTTCCTTTAGTAGGGGCGCGGCTTCGCTGATTTCGACGAGTCCGGTGATTTGGTCGTTGTTGGTTTTGATGTCCGCGTCGAGTTCGGTGATGTGTTTGGCGAGCCGGACTGCTTCGGAGCGGGCAACGGACTTGGCCAGCGGTTCTTCCCGGGCCCGCCAGCGGGAGGCTTCGGCGATCTGGGTTCCGGTCAAGGGTTTACGCGCATCCAGGCCAAGGTCGTTGACCCGGAGCAGGGCGGTCAACGCGTTCACGCCCCGGGTACGCTCGGTGGTCATGGATTCCCGTGCGGTGACCAGAATCCGCAGGGGCCGCTCGGACTCCTTCGTCCAGCCGTGGCTGGCGGAGCTGCTGCTCTTCCAGGGGCAGGACGGCTGCGGCGATCCGGTGCGCGTCGAGCGGGTCGGATTTGCCCGCACGGTGACGGGCATCCATGTGAGCGGCTTCGGCGACCGGGTAGCCGACGGCGCCGACGGCACCGGCCAGCAGTGCGCCGTAGGAAGCAGCGCCCTCGATCACCCACAAGGTCGCCAGGTCAGCGCCGGTGTGGCGGGCGACCCAGGCGACTGCGCGGTTGATGCCGGCCCCGGTGGTGGGGAAGTCCCGGGTGGCGATCAGCTCACCAGTGATGCCGGTGATGACGGCGTAGACATGGTTCTTGGCGTGAGTGTCGACGCCGACGACAAACGGGCGGGAATGCGCAACGATAGTCATGGCGGTTCTGGCACCTTCCTCTATTCGCGGATGTGGTCAGGGGCCGTACACGGCCGGTACCAGTCCGGGTAGAGGTCACTTCGGAACAACACTGTGACGAGCCACGCCCCAAAAGGGGCGGGCAACCTTCTGATCAAGTTACCGAGGTGGGCCGGGTGGTACCGGCCGCCACCCCCGCCAATGGACAGATCCATTCAAAGACACCATTGGCAGGGCCAGTCACTTAATGAGTCACATCCACGGGGGCTGAACGGCCAACACCACTCTGCCAGCCAGTCCCAGACCAGCCGCCACAATCCTCACAGACACTTGAGGCCCTCAGGAAGCGCTTCCCAGGGGCCTCGAGTGTCCGTTCGCGCGGGGGGTGCCGATGTCACGGGCCCTGACGGCGTCACCTGCTACGTCGTCCTTCTCGCCTAGCCGATAAGCGCCAGGACTGAGCCCGCGGTGATCACGTCGCCGGGGGCGGCGGCGACGCCGGAGAGGACGCCGGCCCGGTGGGCGGGGACGCTGGTCTCCATCTTCATCGCCTCCAGGACCACCACGGGATCGCCGGCGGTCACGTCGGCACCCGGCTCCACGAGCCACTTCACCACTGTGCCGCTCATGGCGGCGCGGAGCTGCGCAGGATCGGAGCCGCCGGTTCCGCCGTCGGTTGAGCCGCCGTCTCCGGCCGCTGCGGCCCCCAGGCCGCCGGGAAGTGCCTGGCCTGAGCGGGCCCAGCCGTCCAGCAGGTCAGCCGGAAGCCCGACCGCGAGCCGGCGGCCGTCCAGGTCCACGGTGATGGTGCGCCGGCGGCCGTCGGGGCCGGTGGGGGAGAAGTCTGGATCCGCCGGGATGCTGTCCGCGAAGTCCGTCTCGATCCAGCGGGTGTGGACGTCCATGCCGGTCTCCGAAATGAAGTCAGCAGCTTCCACCACCGCGCGGTGGAACGGCAGGACGGTGGCCACACCGGTGATGCTGATCTCGGCGAGGGCGCGGCGGGCCCGGCGCAGCGCCTGCTGGCGGTCGGCGCCGGTGACGATCAGCTTCGCCAGGAGCGAGTCGAACTGCGGCGCCACGACGGAGCCGGACCGGACTCCGGTGTCCAGCCGGATGCCGGGGCCGGTGGGCGCGGTGAATTCGCCGATGGTGCCGGGGGAGGGCAGGAAGCCGCGACCCACGTCCTCGGCGTTGATCCTGAATTCGAAGGCATGGCCGCGCGGGGCTGGATCCTCGGTGAAGCGGAGCCGTTCCCCCGCGGCGATCCGGAACTGCTCCTGGACCAGGTCGATCCCCGTGGTTTCCTCGGTGATGGGGTGTTCCACCTGCAGCCGCGTGTTCACCTCGAGGAAGGCGACGGTGCCGTCGGCGGCGACCAAAAACTCCACTGTCCCGGCACCCGAGTAGCCGGCTTCCCGGCAGACTGCCTTGGCGGCGTCGTAGATCTGGGCCCGCTGCCCGTCGCTGAGGAACGGCGCGGGCGCCTCCTCCACCAGCTTCTGGTGCCGGCGCTGGAGGGAGCAGTCGCGGGTTCCGACGACAATGACGTTGCCGTGCGTGTCGGCCAGGACCTGGGCTTCGACATGCCTCGGCCGGTCCAGGTAGCGCTCCACGAAGCACTCGCCCCGGCCGAACGCCGCCACCGCCTCGCGCACCGCGGAGTCGAAGGCCTCCTCGACCTCCTCCATGTTCCGGACCACCTTTAGGCCGCGCCCGCCGCCGCCGAAGGCTGCCTTGATGGCAATCGGGAGGCCGTGCTCCTCAGCGAAGGCGCGGGCCTCGGCAGCGGATTCCACCGGCCCGTCGCTGCCTGCCACGAGCGGGGCGCCGGCGCTGACGGCAATGTCGCGGGCCGTGATCTTGTTGCCGAGCTGGCGGATGGCCTCCGGCGACGGTCCGATCCACGCGAGTCCGGCATCCAGCACCGCCTGCGCAAAATCCGCGTTCTCGGACAGGAAGCCGTACCCGGGGTGGACGGCGTCCGCTCCGGCCCTGGCAGCCACGTCGAGCAGCTTGTGGATGTTCAGATAGGTGTCCGTTGGGGAGTTCCCGTCCAGGCTGAAGGCTTCGTCCGCGGCGGAGACGTGCATGGCGTCCGCGTCGATTTCGGCATACACAGCCACGGATGCCAGTTGGGCGTCGTCGCAGGCCCGGGCGATGCGGACGGCGATTTCGCCGCGGTTGGCAATGAGGACCTTGTGCATCAGTTACTCGCTTTTCTTTCTGGAGTCTGTTCGGGGGAAGTCTGTTCGGGGGAACTGGCGGGGGCAGCAGATTCGGGGGCGATGCGGAAGCGGATGCTCCCGCCGATCGGGACCTGGGCGGCCAGGTCGAGCTGGTGGTCAACCACCACCCCGATCACGGGGTAGCCGCCCGTGATGGGATGGTCGGCGAGGAAGAGCACGGGCAGGCCCTCCGGCGGCATCTGGATGGCACCCGCCACCGTTCCTTCGCTGGGCAGCTCGCCGGTGCGGCTGCGCTGCAGCGGCGTTCCCTGCAGCCTCATTCCCACGCGGTTGGACTCCGGCTTGACCGTCCAGTCCTGGGAGCACAGGGAGTCAAGGGCGGCCTGGTCGAACCAGTCCGCGCGCGGGCCCGGGACGATGTCCAGCACGGTGACCCCGCCGCTGGGATAGTCAGGCTGGATTTCGGGGCTGCCCACGACGCCGGACTCGGCCGCGTCGCCGGTCGGCAGCAGTTGGCCGGCTGCCAGTGGCTTGGGCCCGATGCCGGACATCGTGTCCGTGGACCGGCTGCCCAGCACCGGCGGCGCGTCGACGCCGCCGCGGACAGCCACGTAGCTGCGGAAGCCGGCGTCGGGAACCCCGATCGTCAGGATTTCGCCGTCGAGGAGGGCGAACGGCGCTGCCACGGGAACGGTACGCTGCCGGTTCTGTGTCTCGCCGTTCTGTGTCTCGCCGGTTTCCGGCGCGTCGGGGGAGGCCGACGGCGTTGAAACGGTCAGTGCCGACGGCGCCCCCGCAACGGCCAGGACCTGATCGCCGACAGCCTGGACCCTGAGCCCGCCGGAGACGGTCTCGATGGCGGCGGCCGACGGCGCGTTCCCGACCAGGCGGTTTGCCCTGCGGAGCGAGGCCCGGTCCAGCGCGCCGGCGGCGGAGACGCCAAGGGCCGAATGCCCCTGCCGGCCAAGGTCCTGGATGAGGCTGTGGATCCCGGGTGACAGGACACGGAGGCCTGAGGTAGTTGCCGGGAGTGCCTGCTGGCTGTCGGTTTGCTGGCTGTCCTTGGTTGCTTCGTCGGAGGGTTCAGTGACCATCTGGACCACGTCGCGGACGGCGCGGAACTGGACCCGGTGCCCCGGGCTGGCAAGTGCGGGTTCGGGGCGGTCGAGGTCCCACATCTTCGCTCCGGTGCGGCCGATCAGCTGCCAGCCTCCCGGAGACTGTCGCGGGTAGACGGCCGAGTAGTTCCCGGCCAGCGCCACCGAGCCTGCCGGGACGGCGGTGCGCGGGGAACTCCGGCGCGGGACCTCCAGCGCCTGGTTCTCGCCCACCATGTACCCGAAGCCGGGCGCGAAGCCCGCGAAGGCAATGGTCCAGACCTGGCCGGTGTGGGCTGCGATCACTCCGTCGGCACCGAGGCCGGTCAGCTGCCCCACCTCGGCGAGATCCTCGCCGTCGTACACGGTGTCAATGACCACCAGGCCGCCGGCCTGCTCCGCCGGTGCCGTGAGGTCCAGCTCCAGGAGGGCCTGCCCGATCCGCCGGGCAGCGGCGGGGGATTCGGCCCTGACCATGACGGTCTCGGCGGCGGCCAGGACGTCTTGCTGGCCCGGCAGCGGAGCGTCCAGGAGCGCGGCCTGCAGGGCGAGCACGTCCTGCGTTCCGGAAACTTCGGCGAGGACCGTGCGCGTTCCCACCGGCCGCACCGCGCGCACCCTGCCGGGGCGGGCGGTGCTTGGGGGCGCCGTGTTTGGGCGCGCAGTGTTTGCACGCGCGGTGTTTGGGCTCGCGTCCGGCGCGGGCTGGCCGGTTGATCCGGCGGGCATGTCCACGTTTGCCATCGGGTCCTGAATCCGTCGCTTCATGCTAGACGAAGGCTTTGATGTTGATGCCGGCGGCGTCGAGCGCGCCCTTCACGGCCACAGCCATGGCCACCGCACCCGGGGAATCCCCGTGGACGCACACCGATTCCGCGCTGATCAGCAGGTCCGAACCGTCGATCGCGCTGATGGCCTCACCGGTGGTCATCTGCAGGACGCGGGCGGCAACCGCCTCCGGGTCCTCCAGTACGGATCCGGGCTGGGAGCGGGACGTCAGCGTGCCGTCCGGGTTGTAGGCCCGGTCCGCGAACGCCTCGGAGACGGCACGGAGCCCGGCCGCCTCCGCGAGACGCAGCACTTCGGACCCGGGCAGGCCGAGGATGGGCAGGCCAGGATCCACCGACTTCACCGCGTCCACGACGGCGCGTGCCTGGGCGGTGTTGTGGACGATGGCGTTGTAGAGGCCGCCATGCGGCTTCACGTAGCGGACCCGGGTGCCGGCCGTCGCGGCCAGCGCCTGCAGCGCTCCGATCTGGTAAACGACGTCGTCGGCCAGCTCCCGCGGGTCGACGTCCATATACCGGCGGCCGAATCCGGCCAGGTCGCGATAGCCCACGTGGGCCCCGACCACCACGCCGGCCCTGGCGGCCGCCTCGCAGGTGGACCGGATGACGCTGGGATCGCCGGCGTGAAATCCGCAGGCGACGTTGGCGCTCGACACGGACGCCATCATGGCTGCGTCGTCTCCCAGGCTCCATCGCCCGAAGGATTCACCGACGTCGCTGTTCAAATCTATTGCGTGCATTGTGACCCTCATCTCAACTCGTCCTTACACAAGGATGCACCCTTCAGCAGAAATGTTCAACAATTCAACAATCCGATTGTGGTTGGTTCGTGTAAATTCGGTGTATGGCCACAGTGAATCCGCAGGAATCAACGGTGCGAGCAGCATCCGGCGCCGCGCGGCTGCGCGTGGCCGTGCCCTCGGTGGCCACCCGAGTCGCGAGTGAGCTCCGGCTCCAGATTGCCGAAGGTGCCCTTCCGCCCGGGACGAAGCTGAAGGAAGAAGCACTCTCTGAGGAGCTCGGGGTCTCACGCAATACCGTGCGCGAGGCCTTCGCCGAGCTCGCCAGCGAGCGCTTGGTTGTGCGTCAGCCCAACCGCGGCGTCTTTGTTGCCAGCCTCGAGGCCAGCGATATCCATGACGTCTACGCCGTCCGGCGGGCCATCGAAGTCAGTGCCGTCCGGGGTGGCGGCAGCGCTGAGAGCATCGCGGCCGTGCGCGCCGCCGTAGAAGAGGGGAAGCGCGCTGCCGAAGCCGGCGACAGCGAAGGACTGGGCAGCGCCAACCAGCACTTTCACGGTGCCCTCGTGGCCATGGCTGGCAGTGAACGGCTCAACATCATCATGTCGCAGGTGCTGGCTGAGATGAGGCTGTTCTTCCACAAGGCCTCCATCGACGGAGGCTTCTACCAGGACTACCTGCCGGATAACGAGCAGATCTGCAAGGCGCTCGAAGCTGGGGAGTACGAGCGCGCCGCCGAACGCCTCCTGGCCTACCTCGACAGGTCTGAAGCGCACCAGACTGCTGTCCACTCGTCGTAGCTGACGCTTCTCGCCACCTGAACAGCGCGAACGGACACTTGAGGCCCCACTTCCGAGGGCCACAAGTGTCCGTTCGCGCTTAAGCAGGACAGCCCTTCCTGCCCTTTGGCGGTGTGAGCCCTTGACGCTGTGATCCACGTCGCGTACATTGTTCAACAAGTTCGGATTGTTCTACATTTCCACAATCCAACAGAATGCTCCGCTTTCGGTGGCTGTCCGGGGGAAGCCGCCACCCAGCCTCAGTGCCCGCGCCCTGTCGATGTCGCAGGCCGGACAGGCTGGCGCACCAGCCCATCCGCAGCAAGACGGATGGCATCCACACTTCTCATGGAGGAACAAATGGCCAATCAATCCGCAATGGCCTCCGCAGCCCCCAAGCCCGCTGTCGGGCGCAAGGACATGTACAAAGCATTCGCGGCCAGCCTCACGGGGACCGCGCTTGAGTTCTACGACTTCGCGGTCTACTCGGCAGCGGCCGCCATCGTTTTCCCGCTGATCTTCTTCCCGGCGTCGGACCCGGTAACGGGCACCCTGCTGGCGTTCTCCACATACGCGGTGGGCTACATTTCCCGTCCGGTCGGCGGCATCATCTTCGGCCGGCTGGGCGATGAGATCGGCCGCAAGAAGATCCTGGTCTTCACCCTGATGCTGATCGGCGTGGCCACCTTCCTCATCGGCCTGCTGCCCACCTACGGCAACATCGGGATCATCGCCCCGGCCATCCTCGTCTTCCTGCGTTTCGCGCAGGGCGTGGGTGTCGGCGGCGAATGGGGCGGCGCCGTCCTGCTGTCCAGCGAATTCGGGGAACCCAGCCGGCGCGGCTTCTGGGCGTCGGCGGCGCAGATCGGCCCGCCCGCGGGCAACCTCCTGGCCAATGGCGCGCTTGCCGTCCTCACCCTGAGCCTGTCCGAGCAGGCATTCCTGGACTACGGCTGGCGGATCGCCTTCCTGATCTCGGCGCTGCTGGTTGCATTCGGGCTGTGGATCCGCCTGAAACTCGAAGACACCCCCGTCTTCAAGGCAATGGAAGCCCGTGGCGAGCAGCCCAAGGCCCCCATCCGCGAACTCCTCGCCACCCAGCGGCGCCCCCTCCTGGCCGCAATGCTCAGCCGCATCGGCCCGGACGTCACCTACGCGCTCTGCACCGTCTTTACCCTGACCTATGGCATCCAGGAACTTGGCTTCGACCGGGGGCAGGTCCTCCTCGCTGTGCTCATCGGCTCGGGCCTGCAGCTCTTCACGATGCCGCTCGCGGGCGCCATCTCCGACCGGATCAACCGCCGCCTCGTCTACGGCATCGCGGCAGTGGCTGCGGCCGTCTGGGCCTACCTGTTCTTCATCGTGCTGGAAGGCCGCTCCCCGGTGATGCTCGTGGTGGGCACCGTGCTGGGCCTGCTCTGCCACTCCTTTATGTACGGCCCGCAGGCCGCATTCGTCGTCGAGCAGTTCTCCCCGCGGCTCCGCTCCACGGGCAGTTCCCTGGCCTACACCTTTGCCGGCATCATCGGCGGTGCCATCGCACCGTTCATGTTCACGCTGCTGCAGAGCACCTTCCACAGCTGGGTCCCGGTGGCCATCTACCTCAGCGTTGCCTGCCTGCTGACGGTGGTGGGCCTTGCCCTCGGCCGCGACTCGAATGTGGCCGAGGACGAGGAATACCTGAGGGCATCGGCCGAAGTCGCCGAAAGCGCAGCCCGATGACGCAGGCGAACGCCCTCCTGGCGCCGGCTGAGGCCCGCCGGCAGTTCCGCGACGGCCTGGTCACACCCACCTCCGGCTGGAGCGACGGATACACCCAGGCCAACCTGATCGCGGTGACGGCGGACTACGCAGACGAGTTCCTCGAATTCTGCGGGCTGAATCCCAAGCCCTGCCCGGTCATCGACGTCATTCCCGCGGGGCGATACGAAAGTTCCCTCGCCGCGGGCTCTGACATCCGCACCGACATCCCCGCCTACCGGGTGTGGAAGGACGGCGTCCTGGCCGCCGAGGTCCCGGATATCCGCTCGCTCTGGCGCGATGACATGGTGGGGGTGCTCATCGGCTGCAGCTTCACGTTTGAAGCCGCACTTGCCGCCGAGGGCATCCCGCTCCGCCACACCGAGACGGGGCGCAACGTCCCCATGTACCGCACGAATGTCGAGTGCATACCGGCAGGGCGGATCCACGGCCCGATGGTCGTCTCGATGCGGCCCATGCCGGCCGACCTGGTGGACACGGCTGTCAGGGTGACAGCGGAGGTGCCGAAGGTGCACGGCGCGCCGGTCCACGTCGGATCACCCCAGGAGCTCGGCATCGCCGACCTTGCGCGCCCCGACTTCGGTGACGCCGTGGACATCCGGCCCGGCGAGGTCCCGGTGTTCTGGGCCTGCGGGGTAACGCCGCAGAGCGCCGTGATGGCATCCCGGCCGGCCTTCGCCATCAGCCACGCTCCCGGGTACATGTTCATTACTGATGTCCCGGAGAGCGCGTACCGGGTGCCGGCAGGGCAGTAAAGGCGGGGCAGGGCCACTGACTGTGGCCCTGCCACGCCTTTGTCAAAGCCAGCCTAGAAGCTCCTGGCGTTCGCCAGCACCGGCAGCTTTCCACGGACGTTCGGGATGATGGAGGGGTCGACGTCGACCACCGCCAGTTCGGGTTCTCCGCCGAGCGCCACCAGCGGGGAGCCCAGCGGCGACACCACCGCGCTGTGGCCGATCCCCGTGGGCGCCGCGCTGGCGGACGGCAGCCCGAGGGTTGCCGGATCGCCCTGGCCGCAGGCCACCACAAAGGTGGTGCTGTCCACCGCCCGGGCACGGACCAGCAGGTCCCACTGCTCCGCCTTGCCTTCGCCCGCACCCCAGGATGCGCAGACGATGTTGATGGCGGCACCGGCCCTGGCGTTGGCCGTGAACAGTGCAGGGAACCGCACGTCGTAGCAGGTGGCAAGGCCGACGGTGGTGCCGTTGAGCTCGAACGTCACTGGGGCTGTTCCCGCATCCACCGAATCGGACTCGGTGAAGCCGAAGGCGTCAAAAAGGTGGATCTTGTCATAGGACGTGTCGAGCCCCGGGCCGGTCACCAGGAGCGTGTTCCGCACCCGCCCACCCTCCCCGGGCGTGAACATGCCGGCCACGACGGCGATGTCCAGGTCCCGGGCGATGGCCCGAACAGCGGTGGCCCACGGCCCGTCCAGCGGTTCGGCGATGTCCGTCAGCGAATTGCCGAAGGCGCGCATGGCCGCCTCGGGGAACACCACCAGCTCCGCGCCGGCCGCCTTTGCCCGGGTGGCGTATTCTCGGATCAGCTCGAGATTGGCCGCCAGGTCGGCGCCCGTGACGATTTGGGCAATGGCTAAACGCATGGATCTGCTCTTCTCTGTTGTATACCTTATGTATGCGAAAAAGTTCGGGGACAGCGGCCTCCGGCCGGGAGAAGGCGTACGCCTACCTGCGTGAAAACATCCTGACCGACCCGGAAATGCAGGGGCGCTTCCTTAACGAGCAGGAGCTGGCCGCCGAAATCGGGGTCTCCCGCACCCCTGTCCGCGAGGCCCTGCTGCTGCTGGTCTCCGACGGGCTGGTGGAACTGATCCCGCAGCGAGGGGCCTACGTTCCCCCGGTGACCGGCCGCGAAATCTCGGAACTGATGGAGCTGCGCGGCGTGCTGGAAAGCCATGCCGCCCGCCTTGTCATCGAGCACCGGAGCGTCCCGGCGGACAAGATGCAGGACACCCTCGACCAGCAGTCCAAGCTGCCCGAAAACGAAGGTGCGGATGCCGCCCAGGAGTTTATCCGGTTGGACACCCTCTTCCACCAGCAGCTCATCGACGCTGCCGGCAACGAGCTCATCTCCCGCACCTACAGCAAGCTGCATGTCCGGCAGATTGTCGTCGGGGTTTCCGCCCTGTTCCGGACGGGAGGCAGGCGCGAGCAGGTGTGCTCCGAACACCAGGACATCCTCGATGCCCTGGTGTCCGGGGACGCGGCGAAGGCGCAGAAGGCCATCGACCACCACCTGGCGGTCACGCGCGACATCCTGCTCCGCACCTGAACCGGAACCGCTAGAGGGATTCGCCGACGCCGTACTGCTGGCGGCCCGAGGCGGAACCTTCCAGGAGCAGCCGGTAGTCCAGGTCCTCCACGGTGTCGTTGTCCCGGCCGAGCGCCAGCCCCACCAACGTCACCGCTGCGGCCACGGCCACGTAGACCGCCACCGGAATCCAGGTTCCGAACTCGGCCAGAAGCACCGTGAACAGCAGCGGTGCGATGGCGCCGCCGATGACGCCGGCAAACGTGTACGCCAGCGAACTTCCGGTGGACCGGAGCCGCGGAGAGAACTGCTCCACGATGAAGGCCGCCTGCGGACCGTACATGAAGGAGTGCGCCATCAGGCCCAGCACGATGCCCACGATGAGCATCGGCTGGTTGTTGCCGCCCAGGACGCCGAAGAAGACGAACGTCCACACTGCGCCCGCCGCAGCGCCGACGCCGTAGACCAGGCGGCGGTTGAAGCGGTCGGAGACGGCCCCGGCCAGCGGGATCATGAACAGCTGGAAGGCGGAGCCGATCAGGACGGCGGTGAGCACCTGGTTGCGTTCGTAGCCGAGGACCTGGATGCCGTAGGTGAGCGTAAAGACGGTGAACAGGGCGTACAGCACGTCCGGTCCCACGCGGCACAGAATGGCGGCGATCAGTGGACGGAGTTCCTTGCTGAAGACCTCGCGGACGGGCGCGTGGGGCTGTTCGCCGTGGGCTTCGATGGCCTTGAAGATCGGAGTGTCCTCCAGCTTCAGCCGGATCCAGAGGCCGAAACCAACCAGCACGGCCGAGACCAGGAAGGCGATGCGCCAGCCGAAGCTCAGGAACTGCTCCTCGGTGAGCGTGACGGTCAGGACGGCAAGGGCGCCGTTGGCCAGAAGGTTGCCCGCGGGCGGTCCCACCTGGGCGGCGGAAGCCCAGAAGCCGCGGCGGTGCGGGTCGCCGTATTCGCTGGAGAGCAGGACGGCGCCGCCCCATTCGCCGCCAACACCCACGCCCTGGGCGAACCGCAGCGCGACCAGCAGGATTCCTGCCGTGGCGCCGATGTTTGCGTAGCCGGGCAGCACGCCGATGAGCACCGTGGCCACGCCGATGATCATCAGCGTGGTCACAAGGACCTTCTTGCGGCCAATGCGGTCCCCGAGCCGGCCGAAGATGATGCCGCCTACCGGGCGGGAAACGTAGCCAACGGCGTAGGTGGAGAAGGCGAGGATCGTCCCGGTCAGCGGATCGGTCGCGGGGAAGAACACGACGGGAAATACGACAGCGGCCGCCGCCGAGTAGACGGCAAAGTCGTACCACTCGAGGGCAGTGCCGGTGAGGCTGGCGGCAAAGGCCTTGTACAGGCCCTTGGGGTGAATCGTCTTGTGCGGATGCGGCGCTGAGCCGGGACCCGGAACTGGAGCGTTGGCCATGGTGTTGTCCTCCACGAGATTTTTCTAGTGACGCCTGTCACGCTGGCGCTAAATGTATACATTACGCATACTGGATGTACATTGGCGACCGTTTCCGGTTTCCGGTTTGTAAAAATTTCTGCAGCAGCAAATGCAAAGGATGGATCCACGATGACGACTCTGAGCTTTGAACTACCGGACGGCCGCACGCAGGATGTGGAGGTCAGGCACCTCCTGAACGCCGGCTACGCAGGGCGTGAGCAGGATGAAGTCCAGGCCCATATCGCTGAGCTCGCTGAACTTGGCGTCCCGGGCCCGGCTACCACTCCCGCCCTGTATCCAGTGTCCCCCTATCTGGCCCAGCAGGTAACGGAGGTGCAGGTGCAGCATGAGCGCACCTCCGGGGAGGCGGAGTGGGCTCTTGTCATCACTGAGGAAGGGGTGCTGCTCACCGTCGCCTGCGACCATACGGACCGCGCGCTGGAGGTGCACGGTGTGGCCTGGAGCAAGAACGCGAGCCCGGACGTGCTGGGCCGCAAGGCCTGGCGGCTCGATGACGTCAGGGACCACCTGGACCAGATCACTCTCAGGGCCTGGGTGGGGGAGGGCGACACCCCCGATACCCTCATCCAGGAGAGCTCACTGGCAGCCCTGCTGACGCCGGACTACTGGCTGGACGTCCTCACCGAGCGCGGCCTCAACGCCCCCGGAACGGTGCTCATCTCCGGCACGGTGGCCATGACCGGCGGCGTGAACCAGTTCGCCCGGAGCTGGAAGGTGGAGATGGCCGATCCGGTGACCGGAAACTCCGTGGACGTCCAGTACGTCGTGGAACAGATGGCCGAGCCGATCGGCTGACGTTTCCTGCCGCAAAGACCGGCGGACGACGACGGGAGCCTCCCGCCGTCGTCCGCCCCTGAGGCGCTTCCCGTCTTCAGTGCACCCGCCTTAGGCGCGTCCCGCCCCGGGTGCCGTTCCCGCCGGGACCTCCCCGCGGGCGTGCCGCTTCCGCACTGTTGTCAGGTAAAGCCGGTGGGCGGTGATCACGAGTGCCAGCCAGGCCGCGCCCAGCGCCCACGCGGCGAGAACGTCGGTGAGCCAGTGGTGGCCCAGGTATACCCTGCTCAGGCCCATGGCCGCGGCGAAAACCGCGGCGGCCGCGCCGGTGAGGACGCGGCTCCGGGCCGTCTTCAGCCGCAGGATGACCAGGTAGGCAATGATTCCCGCGATCACCACCGCATTCAGGGAATGGCCGCTGGGAAATGAGGCCGAGTGTTCGTAGGGCGGAACGGCGTCGCTCAGGTCGGGGCGGGTACGGCCGATCAGCCGCTTCCCCGCGATGGTCATCAGCAGGGAGCCCAGGCCTGCCGTGACAATCAAAATGACGGGCGTCCACGACCGCCGCCGGTAGGCCAAGGCGCCCATGACGGTCAGGGCCAGGATTGGCACGCCGATGGTGCCGCCCACGTCGGTGAAGGCCGTAATGGCCATATCAAGGGCGGGGGAGCGCAGGCTCTTGCCGGCCGCGAGTACCGGATGGTCCAGGCCGGCCACCCCGTCGGCGCGGACCACCGACTCGTACACTTCAGCAAAGGCGGCGGTCAAGACGGCGGCGATGACCGCCCCCAGCATCAGGGTCAGGATCAGGGCGCCGTGCGGACCCAGGACCTGGCTGATCCGCTGGACGGCTCCGACCAGAAGGCGGCCGAACCGGCTCTGCCAGCGGGTGAGGTCCTTGCCTCCGACGGACGTGTCCTGGCGGAGTTCGCCGCGCACGCCGGTTTGCGGTGTTCCCTGTTTGTCGGTCAGCGGCCCGTAGGGCAACGGTTTGTCGGTCAACGGTTCGTCAGGCAATTCGGGGTCCTGTCTCTCGTCGGTCGCAGCGAACTCGGCAGCAAGGCATTTAGTAAGCAACCTTACTTGTTAGCTGCCAGGCCGTCCACGGGAACGGGTGTTCACGAGAACAGGAAAGCGGACGACGGCGGTTACCTCCCGCCGTCGTCCGCTTTCCTTAGCCGCTGCAGGGGCAGTGCTCAGGCGCTCAGTTCGTCCGGGCCGTGGTGGGCGTTGCCGGACATGGCGCGGGCACGGCCGGCCTTGGCCCGGTACGAGGCCAGGAAGGTGGCGATGCGGCGCACGGCTTCACGGATGTCGTCCACGGCGGGCAGGATGACGAACCTGAAGTGGTCCGTGGCGTGCCAGTGAAACGCCGTCCCGTGCGAGACCAGGATTTTCTGGTCCTGCAGCAGATCAAGGACAAACTGCTCATCGTCCACGAACGGGTACATCTCCGGATCCAGCTTCGGGAACAGATACATCGCGCCGGCCGCCGGCACGCAGCTCACGCCGGGAATCTCGTTGAGCAGCCGGCAGGCAAGGTCGCGCTGCTCCCGCAGCCGGCCGCCGGGCCGGATCAGGTCCGTGATGCTCTGGTAGCCGCCAAGCGACGTCTGGATCGCGTGCTGCGCGGGAACATTGGGGCAGAGCCGGAGCGAGGCCAGCAGCTCCAGTGACTCCCGGTACGCGGCGGTGGCCCAGCGCGGACCGGAAACGGCCACCCAGCCGGCACGGTAGCCGGGCATCCGGTACGCCTTGGACAGGCCGGAGAAGGTCAGCACCGGAATGTCCCGGGCCACGGAGGCCGTGTGGATGTGCACGTTATCCTCGAATGTGATCTTCTCGTAGATTTCGTCGGAGAACAGCACCAGGTCATGGCGCCGGGCCAGTTCGGCGAACTGCTCCAGGGTGTGCCGGGGGTAGACGGCCCCGGTTGGGTTGTTGGGGTTGATGAGCACGATGGCCCGCGTGCGGTCCGTGATCTTCGCCTCGACGTCGGCCATGTCCGGCCACCAGTTGTTCTCCTCATCGCACATGTAGTGCACGGCGTTGCCACCGCAGAGAACGGTGGCCGCCGTCCACAGCGGATAGTCCGGTGAAGGAATGAGAACCTCGTCGCCGACTTCCAGAAAGGCCTGCAGTGTCATGGAAATGAGCTCGCTGACCCCGTTGCCGATGAAGATGTCCTCGACGCCGATCTCCATCAGGCCCTTGGTCTCGTAGTACTGCGAGATGGCGGTCCGGGCGGAAAAGATGCCCTTCGAGTCGCTGTAGCCCTGCGCCTCGCGCAGGTGATGGATCATGTCCACCACGATGGACTCCGGTGCATGCAGGCCGAACGGCGCCGGATCCCCCAGGTTCATGCGCAGAATGCTGTGGCCTTCCGACTCCATTTTCTTCGCCGCATGCTGCACCGGACCCCTGAGGTCGTACCGGACATCTTGCAATCGGCTGGAATTCTGCATGGCGCGCATGAGGCATGCTTTCACAGCTGCGCCGCTCCGGACAATGTGAAGAACCGGCCCGGTCGGACGACGGCGGGACGTCGCGCCGTCGTCGGCTAGCGGCCGGCAGTGTCAGAGTTCCGGAACGCATTCCCCGCCGCCCAGAATGGCCAGTCCGGCGAGGTCGCCTGCGGCGAACTCCGTGACGTCGGCGCCTTCCGGGTTCATCAGCTGAGTGGGGTCGTTCACGTGGTCCAGCCCCACGACATGGGCGAGCTCGTGCATGATGACGGCACGGGCGTACCGGCGTCCGTCCGGCCACTGCAGAATGTCGGCGAAATCGGGGGCGTCGAGTGCTACCTGGCCCGCCACCAGGACATACGGCTGGCCGTCCATGTACGCGTACCCGCTGCCGCCCAGGCCGTCGACGTCCCCTGCCAGGTCAGGACTCTCTGCGGGGCTGGACCATGCAATGAGCACGGGAGCCCACCTCTTGCCGTAAAGGTCCGGCTGGAACATCTCGCGGTCCTCGCTGGGCGCCTCAGACGTGGGGCCGTCATAGACAAACCGCAGGCCGGTGGCCGCCGAAACTTTAGCGACCGCCTCCTGGATCATTTGGTCAGCACCGGGCGGGGCGTTGTCGGGACGGACCACGTAATGCACGGGCCGGCAGGGATCGTAGGCGGCGAAGGGCTGGCCGGGATCGGGGGATTCCTGCAGCATGTACGCCTTTGACCCCGTGCTGGCAGGCGGCTGTCCGAGCGGGGATGCCGCAGCCTCGAATCCGGGCGGCGGCACCGGCGCTCCGGGGAGGTATGGCAGGACTGCGGGCAACACAAAGCGCTCGAACACCATCGGCACGGAGGAAAGGCCCACGAGCAGGGCGATGCCTGCGCCGATGGCCCACTGCGGAATTCGTCCGCTCGCGGACCTTCGGACGCCGGGCGGAAACGCCTCGTTGGGCACGCCAAAACCTGGTGGTGGCGGGCTCTCCCGCCAGTTGGAATCCGGACGCAACAGTGTCCCCCTGGTTGTTGCATGTCGCCATCACGAGAAAATGGATCACCCAAAGCATAAAGGCGCAGGGCAGCAATAGCGGCCCGCATTCTCCGACGGCGGCCGCTGCCGTTGCCGCGGAAAGGGGACCTGACGTAGCTTCGGGGAAGAGCATGCTTGGCAGACGGCCAGAAGGAGAGTTGAGGATGTCCCTGCTTAAAGGACTTGTGAACGGAGCGCTCGCCGGCGCCGCGGGAACCACGGCGCTGAATGCCGTCAGTTACCTGGACATGGTGTTGCGGGGCCGGGCGGCGAGCACCACGCCCACCGACTCAGTGGAGCGGCTGGCGGAACGGGCAGGCGTGACGATCCCGGGAACCGAAGCCCAGCGCGGGAACCGGATCGAGGCCCTTGGACCGCTGCTCGGGATCGCCACCGGCGCGGGCCTCGGCGCTGTGTTGGGGGCGGCCGGGTCACTGGGGGTTCGCACCGGGCCCGTCCGGTCAGTGGCGGTGGCCTCGCTGGCTGCCCTGCTCGTCTCCAACGTTCCCATGACCGCCCTGGGCGTGACTGATCCGCGGACCTGGAGTGCCGCAGACTGGGTCAGCGACATCGTGCCGCACGTCGCGTACGGCGCAGTCACCGGGCACCTGCTGGAGCACCTGCCCAAGTAGGTGGCTGTTTCCAACGACACCGAAAGGGATGCAGTGACCGACCCGGACGGCTCGCAGAAGCACGGGCGCGCGGAACCCGCGGTCCCGCGGCGTGCCGGAGGCCAGACGCCGCAGGAGCCCGAGCATTCCCGGCAGGACAGCCGGAAGGCGCGCTGGGGCACCCGCTGGGCCACCGTCGTCGCCGTCCTCCAGCGCCTGCTGTACGTGGCCATCACCGCCGCCGTGGGCTGGGCCGTCTATTTCTTCCTGCTCGCCCGGTTGGCCAGGGGACCGGAGCAGGTGTGGGTGTTCCTCCCCGTCTGGCTCATTGCTGCGTACGCCTTCCTGCCCCGCCTCCACAAGATCCTCAGCAGCCTGTACCTGCCGAATTACTTCATCGGGCGCGCCCGTACCGGCGACGGCGTGCTGGGCGATCCGGTCAATCTCGCCGTCATCGGCCCGGCGGACGAACTGCGCACCGCGATGCTCACTGCCGGGTGGATTGAGGCCGACCCCGTCACCCCGTCCACCGCCTGGCGTGCCCTCACCGCGACGCTTCTGGGCCGGAGCTATCCGCAGTCGCCGGTCAGTGCCCTGTACGTTTTCGGCAACAAGCAGGACATGGCGTTCCAGCGGGAAATCGACGGCAATCCGCGCAAGCGGCACCATGTGCGGTTCTGGAAATGCCCTGACGGCTGGATGCTTCCCGGCGGGTTCGCCGTCGACTGGGTGGGTGCCGGAACATACGACAAAAGCGTGGGACTCTCGCTCTTCACGTTCCAGATCACACACAAGATCGCCGACGGGACCGACGAGGAGCGCGACTTCATTATCGGCACGCTGCAAACTGCCAATGCCGTGGAATCCGTGCACGTCATCCGGCACTTCTCCTCCGGATACCACCACCGCAACGGCGGCGGAGACAGTATCCGTACGGACGGGCACCTTCCCATCATCGATCTCCGGCCACCCGGCCAAGCGGACCCGATCCGGCCATTTTGACCGGATCGGAAAACGTAAGGGACGACGGCGGGATGCACCCGCCGTCGTCCTCGTGCTGCCCCGAAGCGGTCCGGCTTTGTTCGGACTACACAGTCGAGCGGTCCCGGGTAGTCTGGCCGCCGGAGCTGGCGGACCCGGCCTAGGGTCCGCCAGCTCCGGCCGTTGGGGCCCGGTCTCAGATGGTCGGTTTCAGATGGTCCGCGGAGCCTTCGCCAGGTTCCCGACGAGCTCTGCCGTGTTCTGCCGGATGACATAGGCCGGACGGTCGCGCTCGACGCGCCAGCTGTCGGACAGAGGCCCGATGTTGACGGTGTCGAAGCCGAATTCGTCGTAGAGCTTCGTCACCAGCTCACTTGCCTCCGGGTAGTCGCTGGCGGTGGCCAGGGCTCGGCGGTTCTCCGTGCCCGGCGGGGTGCCGTCCGAAGCGATCTGCTTGGCCATGATGTGGTTGAATCCCTTGGCCACCTTGGACTCCGGAAGGTGTTCCTGCAGCAGGCCGGACGTGGTGGCTTCCCCGTTGTCCAGCGCCGGGAAGCGGCCGTCCCGCTCCCAGTAGTAGTTGTTGGTATCGATCACGATCTTGCCGGCCAGCGGCTCCACGGGGATGTCCTGGTAGCTCTTGAGCGGAACGGTGACGACGGCGAAATCGGCCGCCGCTGCAGCCTCCGCAGCCGTGGCCGCCTTCGCCCGCGGTCCCAGCTCCGCAACAAGAGCGGCCAGCGTTTCCGGCCCCCGCGAATTGCTGATGACCACGTCATAGCCGAGCTCCACAGCCTTCCGTGCGACCTGGCTTCCAATGTGTCCTGCACCGATGATTCCGATTGTTGTCATGTCCGGCGCAACAGCGGGCAGCCTGCAGGTATTTCGCACATTACGCCAGACGTCGGCGGACTGCCGGGGCCAGCGAGTGCCCAAGTAGCGGCCGCTGCGAAAATTCGAGTACCTGCTACGGGTGCCGCTGCCCGCTGTGGCACATAGGGTTGAGGTATTGGGTGGTGGAAAGTGTGCCGGCAGCACCAATTGCTGGCATGCACTGGGCTGGGACGGCCGCCACGGTTGTTGCCGAACCGGCCGGGTCCTCCTCGGCTGACTCGGCACGTCGGTGATTGCTGGATCAGTCAGCCTCAGGGCTCGGAAAGCCTCGTCTGACGGCCGGCAATCATGGTTGCGTACCCGGTCACGGCCTTAAGTTGCCGCCCCACCTGCGAGGGCCCCATGAAGATTCCGAGGTCTGAACTTCCCGTCATAACGGCGGCTGTGAACACTGCACCTGTGAGGGTGGTCCCCGACCAACCTGCCGGTCCGACCGCAGCAGCCGGTCCCCGCTCCACCGCGACGGTTCCCGCCGGGCCAATACAGGTCCCAGTTCCTGGGCCGGCCGCAGCCGCCCCGGGCGGCGCTGGCATTCGTCCGCAAGGCGACGAGATCGCAGCCGTTCCCGCCCGCGCGGGTATCGGCAACTGGCCCGACCCCATGTAAGCCCAATCCCCCCGTACGACGGCGGGAGGTCCCGCCGTCGTCGTTCTTGCCCTGCAACTGTCTGCCCAGAAACCCGCTCCCTGACGCAACGCTCCGTTGAAGAGTCCGGCACGCGCCGGAATACTGGAGACGGGACAAGGTCCGGCGGCAGGGGCGGTGACAAGGTGACGGGTGCAGCAGGCGGCTACTTCAGGCGGAAGATGGAGCGTGCGGCTGAACTCCGTGCCCTCCGGTCCTCCGGCGGGACAGCGGAGGACGACGCGGAGCTGTCCGCCGCGGAGTCCGAACTGCGGGAAAAGCGCCGGAAGGTCGGCGACGCAGCGCGGGCCGAGTACCTGATCCGGGACGCGATGGCGCAGGGGAAGTTCGACAACCTGAAATACTCCGGCAAACCTATTCCCGGACTCGGGGATGGATATGACCCCGACTGGTGGGTCAAGGGCCTCATCCAGCGCGAGCACCTGAGCGGCCTGGGACCAAAAGCGATCCTGCTGCGCACCGAGGACGCGGAGCTGGACGCCAAACTGGACGCCCAGTACACGGAAAAGCAGGTGCGCGACATCGTCGAGGATTTCAATGCCAGCGTCATCGACGCCCGCCGCCAGCTGCAGGGCGGGCCGCCGGTAGTCACGAAAACCCGTGACGCAAACGCCGAGGTGCAGCGGTGGCGCGAACGGCGTGCTGCGGCGGCCGCGGTTGCGCCGGAACCTGCCCCGGAAGCCAAAAGGCCCTGGTGGCGGCGTCTGCGCAACCGCTCCTCCTGAAGCGCTCGCAGGTGGCACGATAAAGGAATGATGGCTGTTCTGCTGGGCTGGAACCCGGGCGTAGGCGATACCTGGCCGGCCTATTCGCGGGTCGTTGATGAGCTGGGCGCTGCCGGCGTGCACCGGCGCGCGTGGCCCACCGGAACCGGCACCCAGCCAGCGCCGGGAGCGGATGCCTGGCTCTTGCTGCACGGAAAGACGGGAAGCGGGCTGATCGGCCACGGAGTGGTCGCCTCCGTGCCATATCTGGTTACCGGGCCGGAGCTGGAACACGGGACCCGGACCTGTATTGACGTGGACTTTGACGTGCTGCTGCCGCTGGGAGACCAGGTCCCGGTGGACATTCTCGCAGCCCGCGCGCCGCTGACGGACTGGGCTGCTGCCGCGGCCGCAGGCACGTTCCAGCCGGTCCCGGAGGAACAGGCGCGAGCCATCCGGGAGCTCTGGGCCGAGTGGCTGCCTGCCGACGAGTACGATCCGGTTCTTCCCGTGCCCGGCACCCTGCCGCAGGACGCCCTGATCCGGGTGGGCGTGAACCGGTACGAGCGCAACCCCCATGCCCGGCGGGTCTGCCTTGCGCACCACGGCACGTCGTGCGCCGCCTGCGGGTTTTCCTTTGAGGCCGCCTACGGCCCGGAAGGCGAGGGCTTCATTCATGTCCATCACCTGGTGCCGGCAGCCCAGCTGGGACCCGGCTACGAGCTGGATCCTTTGGGGGATCTTGTTCCGCTGTGCCCCAACTGCCACGCCATGGCACACCGGCGCCGGATCCCCTACACAGTGGCCGAACTGCGGGCCATGATGTCCCGCGCGGGGTACATCAGCGGATCCGTAGTGTCACAGCAGGAGGTGGACGCCCAGGCCGACGCTCGCCGCATCCTGGGCAACACGTGAACCGTTCCCCGGCTAGGGGACTACGGGGACCAGAGCCAGTCCCGGTTGAAGTCAGGATGGTCACTGTAGGGGACCGCCAGCGCATTGAGTGACAGGGTGGTCCATTCCAGCGCCTGCGGAATCCACTCGGTCTCGTCGCCGAAGGGATCGCTGACGAGCGTGGCCAGCGCCGTCTGCCTGGCCGCCTCGACGATGCCGATCAGGCGCCGCTTGGCTTCGCACTCCAGCAGCAGGCGGCGTTCGTACCACTTGCCCGATTCCGACGTCGTGCGGTCGTCGAGCAGCTTGCGGGCCACGGCCTCGTCTTCGGCGATGCGCGCGGACAGGAACTCCACAATGTCCACTGTCTGAGCGTACGCCCGCCGCAACTCGGGCACACGGTGCTACACGGCGGCGCGGAGGTCCACTGGGGTGCTGAGGTCCGCCGGGGAAAGCGGCAGATAGTAGGCGGAGTGGTAGCGCGTGCGGTCGCCGATCAGCACCCAGGCTGACCCCTTCCTGACGCGAAAGCGTTTGGTCAGGACCGTCCGGTCGTGGTGGATCAGGTGGGCGAGGATATCCGCCATGACATCCTCGTGCGTGCACAGGACCGTTCCCGTCCCGCGGGCCATGGCAATGAGGTCCAATGTGGCCGCCAGGCTGCCGCCGGTCAGGTGCTCTGAATGCTCCACCACGAGGGATTCCCGGCGTGCGAGTTCGGCGACCGTTTCGACGCAGCGGATCGAGGGTGCGGATACGATGCGTTCGATGTCAAACATCGCTCCGAGTGAGGCGAGCGAGTTGGCGGCCTGCTCGCCGATCCGTGCCAGCGGCCGGCTGCCGGCTGCCGGGTCCCACTCGTCCCGTTTCGTCATTTCGGCCCCGCGCACCAGCAGCAGCATTTTCTCCCGTTTCGGCGCCGGACGGATGCCCAGCTCCATCTGGAGTAGGGTGCCCAGGGCGATGATGGCGGGCCTGTCCCGCGGCTCGGTGACGGTGCGCAAGGCCGCCGGCAGTGAAAGCCACCTAACGGCGTCGACCTCTTCATTGGGAGTGAAGCGGCCCGGCCCCGCCGCGGCAGCCCAGTAACGGATGCTTTTGATTCTGCGCTTGCTGTCCTCATAGCGGATGCTGGGCAGTTCCGCGCCCAGGCGGCACTGCAGACCTGTTTCCTCCCGCACCTCGCGTTCTGCGCATTCCCGGCCCGTTTCCCCCGGGTCCGCCTTGCCCTTGGGAATGGACCAGTCGCCGTGGGCCGGACGGTGGATCAGGAGCACTTCAAGAGCCCCCTTCTTTCCGATCCGCCAAGGCAGCGCACCATACGTCGGGGGCTTCGTCCTGCTCATGCGCTCGTCTCCGCCTGAAGGCTGCCGTTTTCGGCAGGAACCAGGGTGAGAGCCTGGGCGTCGTTGGCATGCTGCAGGCTGTCCAGCCGGCTGTAGAGCCCGCCCGCCGCGGCGAGTTCGCCGTGCCTGCCGCTTTCGACGATCCGCCCCTTGTCCAGCACGTAGATCCGGTCGGCGCGTTTTAGCGTCGACAGCCGGTGCGCGATGACGATCACCGTGCGCCCCGCCATGAGCCGCTCCAGGCCGCGCATGACGTATTGCTCCGAGATCGAGTCCAGGCCGGACGTCGGTTCATCGAGGATAACGACGGGGGTGTCGCGGACCAGCGCCCGGGCGATGGCGATGCGCTGGCGCTGCCCGCCGGAGAGCGTGACACCCCGCTCGGCCACCGGGGTGTCGTATCCCAGGGGCAGGTTGCGGACGAACTCGTCCACGTGGGCGGCCTCGGCCGCGGCCAGGACCTGCTCCCTGCTGACGCCCTCCGAGCCGTAGGCGATGTTCTCGTAGATGGTCCCGCGGAACAGAATCGATTCCTGCAGCACCATGGATATCTGCCGGCGCACCGTGGCCACCTGCAGGTCCCGCACATCGATGCCGTCAAGGAGGACTTCCCCCTCGGCGGCGTCGTAGAGCCGCGGTATAAGGCTGACGATGGACGACTTGCCGGCGCCCGTCGGGCCCGTGATCGCCACGACGCTGCCAGGCTCCGCCTTGAAGTCGATCCCGTGCAGCACATGCCGGTCCCCCTGGTAGCCGAAGCTCACCGAGCGCAGTTCCACCGCACCGGCCAGCCGCGGGGCCGGCCGTGCGCCGGGCCGATCCGAGATGGCCGGCGCGGTGTCCAGAATTTCCTGGATGCGCTCTGCGCTGGCCTGGCCGCGGCTGATGACGGTGGTGAGCTTGGCCAGCGACTTCATGGGGGAGTACATGGCCTTGAGATAGGCGAGGAACACGAGCAGCAGGCCCAGCGTCAGGGTCCCGTCCAACACCCGCTGGGCGCCGATCCAGAGGACCAGCACTGTCCCCAGGGTTGCGATGATGTCCACCAACGGCGAGAACATGGACTGCAGACGGATGACCCTCAGGCCGGCGTCACGCCGTCCGTCATTGCGGGTGCGGAAGTCCTCCTCGTGGCGCGCTTCGCTCGTATAGGTCTGCATCACCCGGACCGAGGCGAACGTCTCCGACATCGCCGCCGCGATGTCGCTGTCCCTGCTCCGGGCCTCCTTCGACGCACGCTTGATGCGGCGCCGGTAGAACAGCACCGTAATGAACAGCAACGGCGACACCGCCAGGCCGATCAGCGCAAAGGTTGGGTCGATCAGCACACAAATCGTGATGACGAACCCCAGGATGAAGATATTGGGCAGCAGCACGGACAGGATCGACACCATGAGGGCGCGCACGTAGTCGACGTCCGTGGTGGTGCGGGTAACGAGGTCGCCCAGTCGCTGTTTATCGTGGAAGGCCAGTGACAGTCGTTGCAGATGGGTGAAGACCTCGGCCCGGATCGTGGCCATCGCCCTCTCACCCACCCCATTAAGCAGTCGGGTGCCGAGGTAGTCCGCCCCCGCATTGAGCACTGTCATTGCCAGAAGCGCCGAGGCGGCGAGCAGGAGCAACTGGAGCCGGCTCAGGCCAGCCAGGCCAAGGAAGGCCGGCATCTCGTGGGCCTGGGAGCTGCCCGTCGGCTGCAGCACGTCGTCGACGATGACTTTCATGGGCCACGGCAGGGCCACCTCCATGGCGGCGACGAAGACCACCAGCAGCGCGCCGCCCCCCAGTGCCCAGATATGCGGGGCTATCGCCCCGCGGAACCGCCAAAAGGTTTGAAACATCTCTGCCCCTAAGAACCGTCCAGGGATAATCCCTGGTCCGGCTCACTATTTCTTACGGAGCTTTGGGAAAACTCTCCCGGAGCTTGGGGAAAACTTGCTGGCGGTTTGGAGCACGACGGCGGCCGGACCGTTTTGGGGGGCTTACATCCGGGCTGTCACGGACTACCGTTTGCAAGTAGAGGCAATTCCAGCCCGCACGGCAGCAAAGGAGACCCCATGGGTGACGTGTGGATCCGCACGATCAGCCATAGCCTGGTGCGGGCCGACAGGGTCACGGAGATTGCCTCGTCCCGCGGATCGGTTCACGAGGAGCGCGGGTATTCGATCCGGGCGGTGGCTGAGGGCAGGGCCTATATTCTCATTGACAACAGCGACCTCGAGGGCACGGCGAACGCCAGGTTCGGGCATGCCCGGCGCATGCAGGCGGCACTGCTGCTCGCGATGGACGCAGCAAGCACTGCCGCCGCGTCCATGGTGATCAGCTACGAACAGGACGGGGAGCGGTGGATCCTGACCCCGGCGTCGGACATTGCCGGCGTAACTGTGCCGGCTGCACCCGGAGTGGAAAGCACATGAACGCCTAGCGTGCCACGTCGCTGCCATTCTTCGGGCCCACGAAGTCGCAGGAGCCCAAGGTCTCCAGTCTCCCGCCGCCGGATTAACGGCAGGTTAGGGGGCTGTTAGATCGGTTGGGCTAAATTGTCCCCGCCCCGGGCTATCCGGCCCCGTCATCCGAGGAGATCGTCCACGTAGCACCACCGCCAGTCCTCACCCGGTTCGATGCTGCGCATGACCGGGTGCCCGGTGGCCTTGAAATGCCGGGACGCGTGGGTGGCGGGCGAGGAATCACAGCAGGCCACGTTCCCGCACTCCAGGCACATCCGCAGGTGCACCGTGACGGTCCCTTCGCGGGCGCAGGCGTCACAGCGTGCGTCGCGGGGAACCTCGGGATCGCGTGCCGACTCCAGATGTGCGCAGTCGCCTCCCGGCCTGGCGACGGCGCGGGAGCCGGAAACGTCAGCCTCCTCGATGACGGCGTCCAGCATCGACTCCTCGACGTCGAGCCGCTCCAGGACGCTGCTCAGGACCTCGTGGGCGTAGTTCCCGCCGTTCCTAAGTTCGAGGACCTTCGCCCGTTCCGCCTCGAGCATGGCCAGCCGCAGCTGGGCATAACGCTGGCTGGGAGTGGCCGCCTCCGCCGTCGGCCTGCCCAGGCGTTCCCACGCTGCCAGCCCCCGCTCCAGCGTCCTTCGCTTGAGCATGGCCACCACCTCTGGCGGATCATCGTCAGTCCGCAGTTCGTGCAGCCGCTCCACTCCTGCTGCCGTGGCCTGCTGCGTCAGGGACGCCTGGGAGAGTGCGTCCTCGCCCGGATCGGGGCCCTCCACGCGCAGCAGCCGCACCAGGGCGGGCAGCGTGAACCCTTGCAGCGCCAGCGTGCCGGCCACCACCACCATCGCCGCCAGGATCAGGACGGTGCGGTGCTCCAGGTCCTCGGGCAGTGTGAGGGCTGCGGCGAGCGTCACCACGCCGCGCATGCCGGCCCACGAGATGATGGCTGGGTACTGCCAGGGCGGTGCTGGGTCCTTCCGGGAGACGGCCGGGATAAGCCTGGGCAGGTAGGTCGCCGGAAAGACCCAGACCGGCCGTAGCAGCAGCACGGCCAGCAGGATCACCGCGCAGCCCGCCCAGATTCTGGCAGCGCCGAGGGAATCGTCCTGGACGCCCTCTATGACGGTCCGCACCTGCAGGCCGATGAGGAGGAACACTGAATTTTCCAGCAGGAACTGCACCGTCTCCCAGTTGCTCCGCTGGCTCTGCCGGGCGGCCCCGTTGGGCATGGAGGGTGCCTTGGTGCCCATGATCAGGCCGGTCACCACCACGGCCAGGACGCCGGACGCATGGATTGCCTCCGCCGGCAGGTACGCCACGAAGGGTGCCATCAGCGACGTCGTGGTATTGATGGCAACGTTGCGGATCCGCAGGCGCAACTGGGTGAGGACGTAGGCGGCGGCGAGGCCCGCCACCAGCCCGCCGCCGGCGGCCAGCATGAAGTCGGCGCCGATCTCCAGCACGGAAACGGCTCCTGCGAGGGCGGCGACGGCTGCGCGAAGGCACACCAGGGCGGTCGCGTCGTTGACCAGCGATTCGCCCTCCAGGATGCTGACGATCCTGCGCGGCATCCCCACCTTGCGGGCAATGGCCGTGGCGGCCACCGCATCCGGCGGAGCCACCACGGCAGCGAGCGCGATGGCCGCCGCGAGCGGTATCTCCGGGAACAGCCACCAGACCACCAGGCCCACCCCGATGGTGCCGAAGATGACGTAGCCCACCGAGAGCAGCCCGATGGCCCGTCGGTTGGAGCGGAAATCGTACAGCGATGTCTGCAGGGCGGCGGCGTACAGCAGCGGCGGCAACAACCCCACCAGGACCAGTTCAGGGTTGAGGTCGACGCGGGGCACGAACGGGAGGAAGGAGCCGGCCACCCCGGCGAGCACCAGGAGCAGCGGGACCGACACATCGAGCTTGCGGCCCAGCGCGCTGACTGCGCACACCACGGCGGCGAGCGCCAGCAATCCCAGGGCGACGTCCATGCGGCTATTCTCTCAGCCGCGGACTGGCCGACGGCGGGCGGGGACGGGGACTTCCCTCAGGGTGTCTCCGCACGCTTGGGCGCGGGTTCGACGACGTCGTCAGCACCTTCGGCCGGATCCTGCGAATGCATGCGGATGTCGGTAGGGTCTGCCGTTTCATCCCCTTCGGCGGGGGCCTCGCTGTGGATGCGCTGCAGCGACTCCGGGTTCTCGCTCATGACTGCCGCTCCTCTGTTGCGGTTGTGTGCTGTGGGCCATCGCTTAACGTTCATCTAGCTACCGCACCACTCAGACTGTCAAGGACCGGCGCCTGTGCGCTGGCCGGGGGTGCTGTTCTGTGTTGAACTATTGGGGTTGCACCCGAAATGCCCCCGCGGCTGCCAGCCGCAGCACCGCCCTTAGCACCGTCTACCCGGCCGGTCCGCGCCGGCTGTTGGGAAGGAACAACACTATGGCAACGCACAAGATCGGCTATTTCGTAGGGAGCCTGGCCAGCGGCTCTATCAACCGGACCCTCTCCAAGGCCCTCATCAGGCTCGCCCCCGGGGACCTCGAATTCACCGAGATCCCCATCAAGGACCTGCCCCTGTACAGCTACGACTACGACACCGACTTCCCGCCCGAAGGCCGGGCGCTCAAGGAGGCCATCGAAGGCTCCGACGGCATCCTCTTTGTCTCGCCGGAATACAACCGGTCCATCCCCGGTGCGCTGAAGAACGCCATCGACTGGGGCTCCCGGCCCTGGGGCACCAACTCGTTCGCCCGCAAGCCCACCGGCATCATCGGCGCCTCGCCCGGGAGCATCGGCACTGCGGTGATGCAGTCCTCCATGCGCGCCGTTCTGAGCTTCCTCGATGCCCCGCAGCTGAACGCCCCCGAGGCCTACGTCAAGTTCAACCCGGACGTCTTCGGCAGCGACGGCGAGGTCAAGGACGAATCCACTGAGGCCTTCCTGCGCCACTACATGGAGGAGTACTGCGCTTTCGTCCAGCGGGTCCTGGCGGCCAACGCGCCGGGCCACATCGGCGACCCGGAACCCGACACCCAGAAGCTCTCCCGCTAGCCGTCGCCTTCCCCTAGAGGGGGAGGGGGACGAGCCCGCCGAGGTTGCGGTACTTTTCGAGCCGCTGCGGGAGGAGGTCCGCCACCCCGGCGGCCGAGAGCGCCGCCAGCTCGTACTCGATCGCCTGGCCCAGGCGCTGGCAGAACGCTCTGCCCTCGAGGGCCGCGTCGCCTCGTTCGTCCACGATGTGCTCCACCATGCCGTGGGCGTAGAGTGCGGCGACGTTGACGCCCTGCGCCTCGGACATGGCCGGGGCGAATTCGGTGCTGCGGTGAACGATGGCGCTTGCCCCTTCGGGCGGCAGCGGGGACAGCCAGGCGTGCTGGGCAGCGATGGTGCGGTCGGCCGGAAACAGTGCCAAGGCGCCGCCGCCGGTGCCTTGGCCCATCAGCACGGAAACCGTGGGGGAGTTGAGTCCGATGAGGTCATGGAGCGACCGTGCGATTTCGCCGGCCAGTCCGCCCTCTTCCGCTTCCTTGGACAGCGCCGCGCCGCCGGTGTCGATCACCGTCACCAGGGGAAGTCCGAGCTCCTCGGCCAGCCGCATGCCCCGCCGGGCTTCACGCAGGGACGCGGGTCCCATAGCGGTCTGCTGGGAGGGCCGGGGCCGGGTGTGCCCGATCACCACGCAGGACTTCTGCCCGAAGCGGGCCAGTGCCAGCAGCAGCCCCGGGTCTTTTTCGCCCTGGCCGGTGCCGTTGAGCGGAAGCACATCACGGGCCCCGTAGGCCAGCAGCTGCCGCAGGTCCGGGCGCCGCGGGTTCCGGGAGATTTCGATCGATTCCCAGGCTCCGGCGTCGGACGGTTTCACGGACAGCGTCCGCGGCGGGCGTACCCGCGCATGCGGGCCGGCGACCAAGATGCTCAGGGCACGGTCTACGACGTCGGACAGCTGCCACGGCGGGACCACCGCGTCCACGAGCCCCTTGTCGAAGAGGTTCTCTGCCACCTGGACGTTCTCCGGAAAAGGGGAACCGTACAGCGCCTCGTAGACGCGCGGCCCCAGGAATCCGAGGAGGGCGCCCGGCTCGGCCACGGTGATGTGCCCGAGGGAGCCCCAGGAGGCCATGACACCGCCGGTGGTGGGATGCCGGAGGTAGACGAGGTAAGGCAGGCCGGCCTGCCGGTGCGCCCGGACGGCCGCGCTGATCTTCACCATGGAGAGGAACGCTATGGTGCCCTCCTGCATGCGGGTGCCGCCCGACGCCGGTCCGGCCAGGAGCGGCAGCCCCTCCCGGGTGGCGCGCTCGACGGCGTTCACGATCCGTTCCGCTGCGGCGAGGCCGATGGAGCCGGCCAGGAAGCGGAACTCGCTGACAATGACGGCCACCCGCCGGCCGCGGATGAGGCCTTCACCCGTGAGGACGGACTCGTCCACGCCGGACTTCTCCCGGGCCGCAGCCAGTTCCTGCCTGTACCCGGGGCCGGGGTCGGGGTCCACCACAGGGGAGTCCCAGGAGCGGTACGAGCCGGGGTCGAGGACGGCAGTGATGAGTTCGGTGGCGTCCAGGTGCCGGACCTTCTGGCCTTCCGGCTGGTCATTGTCTGTGCCCATGCTCAGCGGCCCTCCCCGGCGGAGCCGGCGGCGCCGACCCCGGCAGCGGCGGCATCGGCCGGAACAAGTCCGAGCCATTGCCTGATCTGCTTGCCGTCCTGGTCCAGCAGCGGCGGAGCCGTGTGGGCCTTGAGCGTGGTTTCCGCGGTGTCCGCGGCACTGAAGAAGCGCAGTGGCGGCCCCGGCAGGGTGACGTTACCGAGAATCTTGTGGTCGACGTCGATCACCAGGCCTTGCGAATGGACCTGTTCCCATTTGTACACCTCGTCCAGGGTGCGGACCTTGCCCGCCGGGATCCCGGCCTCGTTCAGCATGGCGAGCAGCGGCTCCGCCTCGTACTCGGCGAACGCGCGTTCCACCTCCTCGATGACCTTTTCCCGGTTCCGGACGCGCTCGGCGTTGGATGCGAACTCCGGGCGGTCCGCGTCAATGCCGAACGTCGAGGCAAACGTGCGCCACAGCTTCTCGCTGCCCACGCTGATCTGCACGCGGCCCTGCCGGCAGTGGAACAGGCCGTAGGGCGCGATGGACGGGTGGTGGTTGCCTTGGGCCTTGGGCACCTCGCCGGCAACGGTGGCGCGCGTGCCTTGGAACGCGTGCACACCGATCAAGGCGGCAAGCAGCGAGGTCCGCACGATCTGCCCCTGGCCCGTCCGTTCGCGCTGCAGCAGTGCCGCGAGCGTGCCGAACGCCCCGTACATGCCGGAGAGGAGGTCTGCGATCGGCACACCCACCCGCTGGGGGTCGTCCGGGCCGGAGCCGGTCAGGGACATCAGCCCGGCCTCACCCTGCAGGATCTGGTCGTAGCCGCTGCGGCGCGACTCCGGGCCGTCATGCCCGAAACCGGTGATGGACAGGACCACCAGCGAAGGGTTCAGCGCGTGCATCTCCGCTGCGGAGAACCCGAGCCGGTCCAGCACGCCGGGGCGGAAGTTTTCAATGACGACGTCGGCGCGTTCCAGCAGTTCGCGCAGAACCGTCCGCCCGTCGTCGCTCTTCAGGTCCAGGGCGATGGATTCCTTGTTGCGGTTGCAGGAGAGGAAGTACGTGGCCTGGGGATCGTCCTCGGGGCCGACGAACGGTGGCCCCCAGCCGCGCGTATCGTCTCCGGTGCCGGGATTCTCAACCTTGATGACCCGGGCGCCCAGATCCGCGAGCATCATGCCGGCATGCGGTCCGGCCAGGGCCCGGCTCAGGTCCACCACAAGGTAACCGGCGAGGGGGCCTTCGGGCTGGGGCGTGGATTCATGGCTCATGCTGGGTGTTCCTTCTCTTGCTTGGAGGGGCTGTTGGTGCTGTTCCGGCCGGCTACATCCAGCCGGGGAGCACCATGACCAGCCAGGCGATGGCCGGGCCGGCGATGACGACGATGCCGCTGTAGGCCAGGATCTGCTTGTAGAACTTGTCCTTGTCCACGTCCTCCGGGGCGTTGGCCAGAACCAGCGCACCGTTGGTGGAGAACGGCGAGACGTCAACGATCGTGGCGGCGACGGCCAGGGCGGCGATCACGCCGACGGCACCGATTTCGCCGGTGGACAGGAACGGGACGGCCAACGGGATGAGGGCGGCCAGGATGGCGGTGGAGGAGGCGAAGGCCGAGACCACGGCACCGATGTAGCAGATCAGCAGGGCCGCCAGCAGCGGCATCCCGAGGTGGGCGACGCCGTCGGACACGAACTTGATGGTGCCGGCTTCCTCAAGGACGCCCACGAAGGTGAGCATGCCGCAGATGAGCAGGACGGTGGACCAGCTGATCTTGTTGACGGCGCCCTTCTGGGCGGCGGGTGAGACGAGGGCCAGGACCATGGCGATGGTGATGGAGACGAACCCGACGTCCACCTTGAAACCGAGCGAGATGACGGCCAGCGCGATCAGGCCGGCAATGGTGACCAGCTGCGGAACGGTGGCGCGGGCACCGGCGGCGTCGGCCGGGCCAGCTGCTGACCGGGAGGCTGAAGCGGAGCCGGAGGTTCCCTTGCGGGCGACGCCGGAGGGGGAGATGTCGGAACCGGAGCCCTGCAGGGTGACACCGGCGGCGCGGGCGCCGACGCTGACGGCCATCCTGGACTCGGCGGCCTGCTCCATGAGCCGGCCGGTCTTGGTGGAGAGCAGTTTGCTGCCGCCCAGGACGATGAAAAGCACTACGGCGATGGCGAGGTTGAAGACAAAGCTGGCGAGGAAGATCGCCATGGGGCTGGCTTCGAGGTCCGTCTTGGCGATGATGCCGTTGACTGTGACGCCGTAGACGGCGATCGGGGAGAAGCCGCCGGCCTGCGCCCCGTGGATCACCATCATGCCCATCATGAGGGGGTTGATCCTGTGCTTCGCGGCGAAGCTCAGGGCGATGGGGGCGATGATCGCGACGGCGGCGGGGGACAGGGCGCCGACGGCAGTAATGACCGCCGTGATGGCGAACATGACCCAGGGGATGAGGGCCACCTTGCTGCCCACCATCCTGACCGCGCCACGGACCAGCAGGTCGATGGTTCCGTTGTTTTGGGCGATCGCGAAGAGGTACGTGACACCGACGATCGTCAGGAACAGGCCGCCGGGAAAGTTGGCGAGAATATCGCTGGTGGACATTCCCAGGACCACAGAGCCGAGCAGGAAGGCGCCTACGAAAGCCAAGGCGCCCATGTTGAGAGGCAGCACCGTGGCCAGCAGGAACATCACCGCCAGGATGATGATGGACAGGACGGGAGCGGACATCGTTGTTCCTCCGGGATGAGAGATTGATGTGATGTGGCTTACAAGCCCACTGGCCTAGCCTCCTAGACACTAGGTGACTTTGTCAATACTCCTCCGCTAAGCTGGTGCGATAACGCCGGAAGGATGCGCATGCCCAGGAAGACCGCAACGCAACAGATTTCCCGCGTCGCGCGCCCGCGCCTCTACGAGCAGCTCGTAGAGCAGTTGATGGACTTCATCGAGTCCGCGCAGCTGGGGCCCGGCGACACCCTTCCCGCGGAGCGGGACCTGGCCGAACGGCTGGGCGTCTCGCGGGCGACGCTTGCCCAGGCGCTGGTGGCCCTGGAGGTCCTCGGCGTCATCGACGTCCAACACGGCACCGGAGCGGTTCTTGTCTACCGGCCCAACGTTCCCTCGGTGCTCAAGGGACTGCGTGAGCACCGGAGCCGTCTTCCCGAGATTGTCGAAGCCCGCAGCACGCTCGAGGTCAAGCTGGCCGAGCTTGCTGCCGCGCGGCGCACGGACGAGGACATGCAGGCGATCGACAAGGCGCTTGACGTCATGGCGGAAGAGGTGGCTTCGGGCGCGAAGGGGGCCCACGGCGACGAGCTGTTCCACCAGGCCATCACCGCCGCGGCGCACTCCGGCGTGCTGGCTCAGCTGATGACCTTCATTGCCGGGATGATCCTCGAAACGCGGCTCGAGTCGCTGGGGCAGCCCGGCCGGCCGGAGCAGTCACTGGCATCCCACCGCAAGATCGCGGACGCCATCCGGGTCCAGGATTCGGAGGCCGCCGCGGCGGCGATGCTGGACCACATCACCCTCGTGTCCGACGTCGCCCTGCTGAAGTAAGCACGTGAAGCCGTTTCTGCTGCTCGCCTCGCGGGCCGAGGACGTCGCCGCGGAGGACGAATACGAGGCATACCTGCGCTTTGGCGGGCTGGAGCCGGACCAGCTGAAGCGGATCCGGATGGAGCGCGCGCCGCTGCCGGAGCTGGACCTGGACGACTATTCCGGCCTCATCGTGGGCGGCAGCCCGTTCACCTCGAGTGACCCTCCCGACAAGAAGAGTGCAGCCCAGCACCGCGTCGAGCGCGAATTGTCGGGGCTGCTGGACCGGATCGTGGCAGAGGATTTCCCGTTCCTGGGCGCCTGCTACGGAGTCGGCACCCTCGGCCTGCACCAGGGCGCAGTGATCGACCGGACCTACGGCGAGCAGCTGGGCGGCGTGACCATCAGCCTGAGCCCGGAAGGCCTGCAGGATCCGCTGCTGGCAGGCCTTCCGGCGCAGTTCACCGCCTTCACCGGCCACAAGGAAGGGTGCACGGTGCTGCCCCCGCACGCGGTACTGCTGGCGAGCTCCGCCGCCTGCCCGGTGCATATGTTCCGGATCAAACAGAACCTGTACGCCACCCAGTTCCACCCCGAACTGGACGCCGAAGGGCTGGTGACCAGGATCGACATCTACCGCAACGCCGGGTACTTCCCGCCCGAATCCGCCGAGGAGCTGATGGCGGCAGCCCGGACCTTCACCGCCACCGAACCCATGAAGATCCTGCGGAACTTCGTGAAGCTCTACGGCAGGTAACCGCAGCTGACTGTGGTGGGCGGGCAACTCTGCCCATTGACTTCGATCTGCGGAGGTCTACGGTTGGACTACGTCAACATTGATCTGTTGCGTGCGTGTGTGGCGAGGGGTCGCCACACCAACAATATGCGGCTGTTGCACGGACACGCCTCGGCGGCAGCTGCACCTTGCCAGCGTGGCGCTTCTCCCGAAGCCGCCTTCATTTTTCAGGTCTCAACCGAATCCGCAGGTAGCGTCCCATGACCGCTAATTTCATTACCGCCCTTGCCGTCAAGTCCTTCGATGAACCCGATAAGAAGAGGTGCCCGGACAAGGCCGAGGTGGACCTGGTCAGCGTCAACGATTTCTCCGTTGCCCGGCTGATCCTCGCCCCCGGCTGGCGCTGGTCCGAATGCACCAAGCCCACCGAGCAGACACCCTTCTGCCAGCACAACCACCTCGGGTTCTGCCTGTCCGGTGTCATGGAGGTGCAGGCGCCCGAGGGCGCCCGCTCCTTCATCCGCGCCAACGACACCTATGCGATTCCTCCGGGGCACGATGAGTGGGTGGTGGGTTCCGAGCCGTTCGTGGCCGTCGAATTCCTTGGCGCAGCGTCGTTCGGACGGCCGGTCAGCCGCGGCCTCCACGCCAGAATCTAACTGGCTCGAATCTGAGCCGGCCGAGTCCAGGCAGCCAGGGCCGTCCCCCTGAGCTGCCTTTGGCGTGCGCACTCCGGTGTATTGGCACGGCGTCCCGGAACGGCTAACGTCACTGCCATGGGATGCCGGTCCAGCTGAGGAGTCGCCGCCATGGCCATTATCGATAACGCGGTGTACGTGGCCGGACGCCGGACGGCTGATCCGGAAGGGCTGGAGGAGACTTACTTCCTGCTGCGGCAGCGCGAGGGTATGGCTTGGATCGGGCTCTACCGGCCCGACCCCCACGAGCTGCGGTCGGTGGCTGACGAGTTCGACCTTAGTGCCCTCGCGGTCGAGGACGCGCTTACCGGGCACCAGCGCGCCAAGCTGGAGCATTACGGTGAAACGCTCTTCCTGGTCCTGCGCCCGGCACGGTATCTTGACGACGTTGAAAAGGTGGAGTTCGGCGAGATCCACGTCTTCGCCGGGCCGGATTTCGTGGTCACCGTGCGCCGCGCGGAATCACCGGACCTGGCGCGGGTGCGCCGCCGTATGGAATCGCAGCCGGAGTTCCTGGCCCTGGGTCCCGACGCCGTGCTGTACGCCATCCTGGACCAGGTGGTTGACGAATACGAGCCTGTTGCGGCCGGCCTGGAAAACGACATCGACGAGATCGAGGACGAACTGTTCGGTGCGGACCCGGAGGTTTCCCGCCGCATCTATGAGCTGTCCCGCCAGGTCATCACCGTCCAGCGCGCCACCGGGCCACTGGCCGGAATCCTGCAGGCCCTGATCAGCGGAACGCACGAGCATAAGCCAGGCCCGGAACTCCAGGACCACCTCCGCGATGTGCTGGACCACGTCCTTCGCCTCAACGACAGGATCGCATCCTTCCGGGCGCTGCTGCAGAACGCGCTAGCGGTCAACGCAGCCCTTGTAGCCCAGCGCCAGAACGACGAGATGCGGCGCCTCACCGAGTCCAGCTTCGCGCAGAGCGAGCAGGTCAAGAGAATTTCCTCCTGGGCGGCCATTCTCTTCGCGCCCACGCTCATCGGCACCATCTACGGGATGAACTTTCATACGATGCCTGAGCTCGACTGGATCTTCGGCTATCCCATGGCACTGGGGCTGATGATCGGCATGGGGCTAATCCTGTACGCCACCTTCAAGCACAACAACTGGATCTAGCCTTCCCTTCGCCCCGGACCCCCAGCCGGCGCCTAAGCGGGGAAAGCTCAGGATTAAGCCGGTTTTTCCACAGGAGCCGAAGCTTCATCAAAGCTTCCGTGCAGCTGCGGCACCCTGCCGGGCCGCGGAAAATACACTGGATACAGCCCCTCCACTGGCTCTCCCCGCCGGCCCTCAGCTTTCGAAGGAACCCCAAAATTCGCGCTTCGTCTGTTCTCCGTCCTGCCCTGGCCTCGCTGCTGCTGACGGGCTTTGCCGCAGCCTTCGCCGGAGTCTCGCCGGGCACCGCCGACGCCGGCGCTGCCGCCACGAGCACTGCCGCAGCTCCTGCCCGCTACATTGTGCGCTACTCCGCCGGGACCGATGTTTCCTCGGCCGTGCGGAACCTGCGCTCGCGGAACATCGCCGTCGGACGCACCTTCGCCAAAGCCATTCGGGGCGCCGTGGTGACGGCAACGCCTGGGCAGGCCGCGGAACTGAAGCGCTCGGCGGGCGTGGCCGCCGTCGAACCCGACGCCCCGGTGACGGCAGCCGATACCCAGCAGTCCGCAACGTGGGGGCTGGACCGCATTGACCAGCGCGCCCTGCCGCTGTCCGGGACCTACACCTCGGCGTCCTCCGGCGCCGGCGTGAGCGCCTACGTCATTGACTCCGGCGTGCTGTCTGCGCACGCGGAGTTTGGCGGCCGCGTCACCCAGGGGTGGACCGCGATTTCCGACGGGTTGGGCACCGGGGACTGCAACGGCCACGGCACGCACGTTGCAGGCACCATCGCGGGGAAGACCTACGGCGTGGCCAAGGCGGCCACCGTGGTCCCCGTCCGCGTGCTGGACTGCAGCGGTTCGGGGTTCAACTCGGACGTCATCGCGGGCCTGGAGTGGATCGCTTCCAACCACCAGGCCGGAACCCCGGCCGTGGCCAACCTGAGCCTCGGCAGCCCCGCCAGCGCCATGGTGGACGCCGCGGTGCAGGGCATCATCAACGACGGCGTCACCGCAGTGGTCGCCGCCGGAAACTCCGCCGCCGATGCCTGCAACAGCTCCCCGGCCCGCGTTGCCGGCGCGCTGACCGTCGCCGCGAGCGACTCCGCGGACAAGCAGGCGGCGTTCTCCAACTACGGCAGCTGCGTTGACCTGTACGCTCCGGGCGTGGGCATCAAGTCCGCCTCCCCCAGCTCCACCACGGCGACGGCCCTGATGAGCGGCACCTCGATGGCCTCACCGCACGTGGCCGGCGCCGCAGCCGTGATGCTGTCCCGGTCGCCTGGGCTGCTGCCCGCAGACGTTGCGACGAAGCTGCTCTCCGCCGCCACTTCCGGCGCGGTCTCCGCCGCCACGGCCGGAACACCCAACCGCCTGCTCTTCACCGACCCCGCCGCCGCGGTCCTCGCCGCACCGGCCGTGACAGCGCTCAGCCCGGCAGCCAACTCCTCGGCTGCTGCCGTGGCAGCCAACGTCACCGCCACCTTCGGCACCGCCGTCCAAGGCGCTGAGCGGTTCCACCTTCATCCTCCGGAACGCTGCAGGAGCAACAGTGCCGGCCGCCGTCACCTACGACGCCGCCACGCACACCGCAACGCTGAACCCGGAGGGCCTGCTGGGTGCCTCGCAGAAGTACACGGCGACGCTGACCGGCGGAGCCTCGGCCATCCGGGACGCCGCAGGCACCCCCTTCGTGACGGGCAGTTGGTCCTTCACCGCGGCCGCGGCCCCCACGGTCACGGCACGCACGCCCGGCGCGAACGGCACCGAAATTGACGGCGGAAGCAATGTCACAGCCACCTTTGGCACCGCGGTGCAGGGCATCAGCGGCAGCAGCTTCGTGCTGCGCGGCCCGGGCGGCACCGTTGTTCCGGCGGCCGTCACCTACAGCGGTACCACCGGGACCGCCACGCTGAACCCCGCGGCCAACCTCGCCAACGACGCCACGTACACGGCGACGCTGACCGGCGGAGCCGCCGCCGTCCGCGACGCTGCAGGCACCCCGCTGGCCACCACCAGCTGGTCGTTCACCACCGGCCCGGCCCCCGTCATCACGGCCATCACCCCGCGCCCGGGCGCCACGCTGGTGCGGCGCGCCAACAACGTCGCGGTGACATTCAGTGAGGCCATCCAGGGGGCCGGCGCCGGCTCCGTTACGCTGAAGAACGCCGCCACGGGTGCCCTGGTGACGGCAACTGTTTCCCGCAACGGCATCACGAACCAGTGGATCCTGAACCCTTCGGCGACCCTCGCGGCGAGGACCAATTACACGGTCAGCGTGACCGGCGGAACCTCCGCGGTCCGCGACCTGGCGGGCAACCCGCTGAAATCCGCCAGCTGGACATTCACCACCGGTTCTCTCTGAGCGAGAGTAAACAGAGCACGACGGCGGCACATAAGTGCCGCCGTCGTGCTTCTGTTCAGTTGCTAGGACTCAAATAATTGGACTCTACTGGCGACTGCGCTAGTAGCCTTTATGCCCCTTGTCGAGGTCAATCCGAGCGGAGGCGTGGCTGGAATCCGACTTCCAAGTCCAGTGGCCGTGCCTGTCCTTGTCCTTGAACTGGATCTTAACGGTGTGGGACACCTTGACGTCCTTGTCACCGCGGTCGGCGGATACTTTCTCCTTATTGCTGAAGTATTTGTCTCCATGGACCCAGACCCAGCCGTGGTCACGCCCGAGGTCCTTGTCATGCCGTCCGTGACCCTGGAACATCTTGTGGTCGAAGTAGACCCTGGTGCCCTTGTCGCAGTGGATCTTGAACTTGAATTCAACCTTGACGGACTTGCCGTAGTCCCGATCTCTGTGGCCGTAGTCGACTTTCTTTGGCGTGTAAGCCGTAACGGAACAGTTGTCCTTCTTGCCGTGGTCCTGCATGCCAGCGCTGGCCGGGCCAGCTAAAGCAACGGGACCGGCTAGCAGTCCCAAGGAAACAGTCGAAACCATTGCGAGCTTGGCTGCCAAAGGGCGCCGCTGCCGTGTTGGCGAGGTGATGGTCATAGTTTTTGCTCCTGCGTAGCGATGCACACTGATATGTTCTGGCAGCACTAGCCGATCACGGGGAACGTGGAGACCTACCAACCACTTCTGCCGCTTTATGATCATCCACCCGGAATCGCCGGGTGGGCTTGGAGCGGATCCACTTCAAACGAAGTACGTGGATCCGGTTTCAACAGTTTACCTCCGGAAGTGCGTGTCAACACTTATTTACGGAAACTGTCAACCGGAAGCAGCTGCTTCCGGTTTCGGTCCGGCGGCCGACCACGCCAAGCTACCGCCGCCGGCCGCCTTCCCTTGCCAGGCTACTTGCGCAGAAAGGCGAGCAGGGCCTCGTTGACCTCTGCTCCATGGGTCCAGAGCAGGCCGTGCGGGGCGCCGTCGATCTCCAGGTAGTCAGCCTCCGGCAGGGCTTTGTTGAACTCCCGGCCGGTGGCGTCAATCGGCAGGATGTTGTCCGCGGTGCCGTGCACGATCAGTGCAGGGACGTCGATCTTCGGGATATCGGAGCGGAAGTCAGTGAGCCACGTGGGCTGGGCGGCCACCGAGGCGAACGCGCCGGCGCTGGCGGCGAGGTTCCAGCTTGCCCTGAGGGACTCCTCGCTGAGGCGGGGGGTACCCAGGAAAGTGTCGGTGTTGTAGAAGTTCTTGAAGAACTCCGTGAAGAAGGCGTAGCGGTCCGCTTTGACTGCCTCGGTGAGGCCGTCAAAGACGGACTGCGGCACGCCGGTGGGGTTGTCGTCGGCCTGCAGGAGGAAGGGTTCCAGGGACCCGAGGAAAGCGGCCTTGGCAACGCGTGCCGAGCCGAAGGTGGAGAGATACCTTGCCACCTCGCCTGTTCCCATCGAGAAGCCAACAAGCACCGCCTCGTTGAGGTCCAGGGCGGTCAGGAGGGTGTTGAGGTCGCCCGCGAAGGTGTCGTAGTCGTAGCCGGTAGTGGGCTTGCTGGACTTGCCGAAGCCGCGGCGGTCGTAGGTGATGACGCGGTAGCCGGCATCGAGCAGGGCGGCCGTCTGCTTCTCCCAGGAGGATCCGTCCAGGGGATAGCCGTGGATGAGGACAACAGCCTGTCCGGTTCCGTGGTCTTCGTAGTAGAGCTCGATGTCGGTGCTGTTTTCCTGTCCAACGGTGATGAAAGCCATGTCAGCATTCCCTTCGGTCTCGTGAGAACGGACGTCCTCATGCGGTGGTACCAACCTATCGGGATCGCGGGCCGGCGCGCGCGGCCTGTCACGGGGCGTAGCCTGCAGGAATGGCAGCGGAGACGGTGGTGTTGTGCAGGGCATGAAACGAATTGGCTTCCTGTCCTTCGGCCACTGGGGCCCGGTGCAGGGTTCCCGCACCCGGACGGCGCGTGATGCGCTGCTGCAGGGGATAGAGCTGGCCGTGGCCGCGGAGAAGCTGGGCATCGACGGCGCGTTTTTCCGCGTTCACCACTTCGCGCGCCAGCAGGCGTCGCCGTTTCCGCTACTCGCGGCCGCGGCGGCCCGCACCAGCCGCATTGAGCTCGGCACCGGCGTCATCGACATGCGCTACGAGAATCCGCTGTACATGGCTGAGGAGGCGGCGGCCGCGGACCTCATCAGCGGCGGCCGGCTCCAGCTCGGCATCAGCCGCGGCTCACCCGAGCCGGCTCGGAACGGCGCGGGCGCATTCGGCTATGTGCCGCGGCATGGCGAGAATGATGCCGACATGGCGCGACGCCACGCCGAGGAGTTTCGGCGGGCCATCGCCGGCGCCGGCGTTGTGGAGGCCGACCCCCGGTATGCCGGTGGGGCCACCGGGCTGCTGCCCGTCCAACCCCGCTCCGAGGGTCTGCCCGAGCGGATCTGGTGGGGCGCCGGAACCCGGAAGACGGCGGTCTGGGCAGCCGAGCGCGGGATGAATCTCATGAGCTCCACCCTGCTGACCGAGGATACCGGCGTGCCATTCCACGAGCTCCAGGCCGAGCAGATCGCGATGTTCCGTGAGGCGTGGGCGGCGGCCGGGCATGGCCGTGAGCCGCGGGTTTCGGTCAGCCGCAGCGTCCTGCCGCTGGCCGATGACGAGGACCGGCAGTACTTCGGGCTGAGCGCCCTCCGCGAGGGCCGGGACCAGGTCGGGGCACTCGACGGCACGCTGGCCCGATTCGGCAAGAGCTACATCGGTGAGCCGGACATCATCGCCGGCGAGCTCGCCGCCGATGCCGCGGTGCAGGCAGCGGACACACTACTGCTGACCGTTCCCAACCAGCTCGGGGTGGAGTACAACACCAAGCTGCTGGCCACCATTGCCCGCCACGTGGCCCCATCCCTGGGATGGGCGCCGCAGGATGTGCCGGAGCGGGCGTAACCGGCTGGCAGCCCTCGTCGCCGGGCTGCTCGCAACCTCGCTGCGGCGGTCCCAGGTGTGCCTAGACTGGGACGCGACCGGCATTTCCCAGTGAGAGGCAGTGGCATGACCGACAGCAAGCGCAACGCGGAAGAGCCCAGCGACCTTCGGGGCCCCGGCGACCCGGACGCCGTCGAACAGGAGCAGCCCCATCCCGAGGCTGGCACGGCGCACAACATCCGTGAGGAACAGATGACACAGGCGGGCGGAACAGTGCCCGCCAGCTACGTGGGCAGTGGATCGCCGGAGGGCCAACGCAAGCCGGAAGAGGCCGCGGACGAATCCGGGCTGTGGGACGCAGAGGACAGCTAGCTAAGCCCAGGGAATAACCCTGTCGGCGCGGAAGCGGGTGGCTTCGATCAGGCGGGTATTGGCTGCGTCCGGACCGTTTGCCCAGGCCTCGGCCGCAGCACGGTCCATGCCGAAGAGCATGTGCCGTTCAACCAGGCGGGCAAGGCGCAGGTCGTGCGGTGTGTCGATGAACCACACCTCGTCCAGTTGTGCCCGCACCTGCTGCCAGCGCGGACCGTCGCTGAGCAGGTAATTGCCCTCGGTGATGATGATGGGGACGGTGGATGGAATGGCGAGCGATGCGGCCACGGGCTCATCGATCGTCCGCCGGAATTCCGGCGCGTATACGACCTCCTCGTCCCGGCGCACAAGCCGCCGCAGGAGCGAAAGGTAACCGCCGACGTCGAACGTGTCCGGGGCACCCTTGCGTTGCCGCAGGGGAGTGCCGTCAATGATGGCGTTGCCCAGGTGGAAACCGTCCATGGGCACCACGAGGGCCGAGTCGGAGCCCAGGGCGTTCGCCAGGCAGGCCGAAAAGGTGGACTTGCCGGACCCCGGGGAACCTGCCACGCCGAGCAGAATCCGCCTTCCGGAGGTCATCCGGCTGCGCAGTTCGGCGACGGCCTGCTGGATTTCTCCGGATTCGAAAGCGCGGACGGCCTGGGGCTCAACGTCTTGCGGCTCAACGTCTTGCGGCTCAACGTTTGAAAGGGTCATGCACAGCATCCTAGGCGAGGCCCGGGGGAGCGCAGCGCACGATGTGACGTGCGGAGTTCAGTCCAGCGGAATGGTGATGGTGATGGCCGTGCCGGTGCCGGGAGCAGAGGTGATGTTCACGGTCCCGCCCGCTTCCTCGACCGCCTGTGAAATGGTCTTGAGCCCCAGGCGATCGGCCTCGCCTTCCCCTGTTGCCCGGGGAACTGCTTCGAAGCCGGTACCGTTGTCGGCGACCATCAGGCGGATGCCGTGGAAAACGGCGGCAAGGCGGACAGTGACATCCGTGGCATGGGCATGTTTGAAGGTGTTGCTCAGCGCCACCTGCGCAGACTGATACAGCAGCGAGGCGCAGCCGGAGGAGATCTCCACGCCGTGATGGGGCGTCTCCCAATGGACGCAGGTGCCTTGGCGGCGCAGGGGGACCGTGAGCCGGTCAATGCAGCCGGCGAGCCCCAGCCGGTGAAAGTCCACGGGCTTCCGATCGGTGATGACGCCGCCGACTGCGACGACTTCCTCGAGAGCTGGTGAGTAGTTCATGGCGCCCCCCGCTTCCTTGCGGTCCTAGTTGCATGCTTTCCCTGGAAGGATCGCTCCTCCAGGGGCTGATGCTTAAGGGTGGCGCGGGCCGATCAGGCTTGCCGCAGCTTTAACTCGGGATCCAATCAAGTTTTCGCAAGATCTTGCGCGCAGCTACTGGGCCACCATCCAGGGCTGGAGTGCCTGTTGCGGATACGTGGCGGCATCAGCTGCATCGAGGACCTCCAACGCTGTCATGTGCGCGGCCGCCGCTACTTCACTGATCGGCTTGCCGTGGGTTACAGCCGCGGCAACTGCATGCTGCAGGGTTGCCGCTGCCGGGTCGTGCTCCGCCTGTGTGGATTCCAGGGTCGCCACGGCTTCTTCCACCGCGCGGATGTCGTCGTCCATTGTGCCCTCCGTCTCTGCTCCATTGCAGTGACTCCAGCGTCCGGGGGGACCCACATTTCCCGAAGACGAGGCGTCATGTTCCTAACACAATAAGACAGACAGGTCTGTCTCTGCCAGTCCCAAGGTACACTGATTCTCTGATGAGTGCTCCTGATGCAACCGGGGATGCCGTGATGCCTGAAGAGGTGCGGACCGGCCATAGTGAACCCGTGGACCGGATCCTCGCCACTGCCTACGAGCTGTTCTCCCACCGCGGTGTCCGCGACGTCGGAATCAATGAGCTGATCGAACGGTCCGGCGTAGCTAAATCCACTTTTTACCGCCACTTCCCGTCCAAGGATGCACTGGTTCTGGCTTTCCTGGCACTCCGCGACCAGGTTTGGACGGTGGACCTCATTGTCTCCGAGGCGAGGCGCAGGGGGACCACGCCCGAAGGCCGCCTGCTTGCCATCTTCGACGTCTTCGGCGACTGGTTCGAGCGGGACGATTTCGAAGCGTGCACCTTCATCAACGTCCTCCTCGAGATGGGACCGGGGCATCCGCTTGGCGAGGCCAGCATCGGTTACCTCGCCAGAATCCGGGGTCACATCCAGGCACTTGCCGAGGAGGCGGGGCTGGAGCGCCCTGACGAATTCGCACGCTCCTGGCACATCCTGATGAAGGGTTCCATAATTTCCGCCACAGAAGGCGACTTCCTCGCTTCCAAGCGGGCGCAGCAGATGGCCGGCTGGCTGATCGCGCACCACCGGAGCTGACACCGCGGGACGCTATCAGTCGAGCCGGAGCAGGTTCCGCAGTGGAGCCGGCAGCCACTTCGGCTTCGCTCCGTCAACTGTGTTCCCGCTACTTTCCATCGGCCCCTCAGCAACGCCTGCTGCGGAGTAGTCTCCGCCCGCCGGGAGGGAGCTGCCGCCCGCTGCCGGCGGGAGACACGCGTTTTCGGTCAGGTGGCACAGCAGCGCTTGTTCGGGGGATCCCGGATGTGAGGCCAGGTGCTGCAGCAGCCGGTGCCGGGCTTCCGACTGGACATCCGTGGTGGCGAGAATGTCAAGGATGAGTTCGATGACCTGGGCGCGCATCACGGTCCTGTCAATGGACCTCAGCGAGTCGCTGCAGAAAACCTCGAACGCATCCTCCGCATCCTGGGTGCATCGCCCCGGTTCAGCAGCCGTCTTCAGCCCTTCGGGCTCAGCCGGCGTGGGGACACTAGCGTCCATCGGGACCTCCGTGAAGGTTCGCGTTTTCTTCCGGCTTCCTCATCGCGGTTCCTCCGTTGGCGGCATGATCCTTTTGCATGGCGCCAGTGTGCGGTATTCCTCCTGTGAAAACCTCGCTGCCGGCACCCCTCCATGGAATGTTCTGGCCGGAAATTGGGGGGCCAACGCAGCGAAAAGTCCTTCTCCGCCCGGAGCACGGGCGCGTCTGCCGGAAAGTTCCCGGTTTTTCATAGGGAAACTTCCGGATTGGTGTGCGCTGAGCTGCGGAAGGCGGGGAGGGCAGCCACTCGATGGGCGCCCGGACCACCGCCTTAACAAGCGTTCCGCAAGGGCGTAGCTTTGTTGGTGTTGGGACCCATTCCGGTCCTCCGCATCCTGCAATGGGGGACGGAAGCTGACAGGAGGTAACAGCGATGACCAACATATTCAGGCGTGCCGGCGTCGACATCCCGGAACCCTTCCGCCGCTTCCTGGAGGGAGACTTGGACGCCTGGCTGCGGGTTGAGGAATACCGTGAGGGCGGCTCACTGGTGGTAAAGGCCGAAGCGCCGGGTATCGATCCTGACAATGACGTAGACATCACCCTGGCCGGCAGTCAACTGCAGATCACCGTCCGCCGTGAAGAAAAATCGGAGCACAAGGACAAGGAAGGGTACCGCTCGGAATTCCGCTTTGGCACATTTTCGCGGACCGTTAGTCTCCCCGCCCCGGTGAACCAGGAGGACATCCGTGCGTCGTACACTGACGGCGTTCTGGAAGTGCGCGTTCCGTTGAACGAGGAGCCCGCTGCGGGCGGCCAGAAGATCCGCGTCTCCCGCGGCGCTGGAGCTGCCGGTGCAGGAACCGACGGGGCTTCACGGACTACGGGGCAGGAACCCGAAGGCCAGAGTTTCGGTGGCCCCTAGCCCGGCTGCTCAGCCCTCGTAGTGGGTCTTTGCCGGGCCCTGTCCAAGCGAGTCAACGATCGACGTCGCAATGCTGTGTAGCTTGATGTTGCGCGTACTCGACGCTGCCTTGAGCAGCTCGAAGGCTTCCTCCTGGCTGCACCTGTTCTGCGCCATGATCACGCCGACGGCGACGTCGATCACCGTCCGGGTTTCGAGCGTGGCCTTGAGGTTCGCCGCCGCGTCGCTGTAGTGGGCGAATCGCACCGCCAGCCGCAGGGCCATCGACGTCTGGCTGACAAAGTCCTGCGCAAGTTCCAGGACCCGCCCCTCGAAACGTCCTGGCCGGTGTGAGTAAAGGTTCAGGGCGGCCCGGGTCTCGCCCTCAAGCACAAACGGAATGGCGAGGATTGACCGGACTCCTTGCCCCAGCACCTTCTGGGCGTAGCTGGCCCAACGGTCGTGCTTCCGGAGATCGGTGATATGGATGGTGACCTGCTCGCGCGAGGCCGTCATGCAGGGACCGTCGCCGAAGTCGTACTGGATCTCGTCCATGGCCTGCGCCTCAGGGCTGCTGCTCGCCACGGTGGCTGCCTTGCGGTGCCGCAGCAGGGTTACGCCGCAGAGGACTTCGTCCCCGGGTTCGGACAGGCTGCGTGCGGAGATCCGGGCGAGCTCGTGGAGGAATTCGCCCACGTCGGAGCTGGTGAGCACAAGCTCGTTGAGGTGCTCCGTGATTGAGGTTTCAGGTTTTGCGGTCGACTCGCTGGCCACGATCTTTCGGTACCGTTTCGCTCGGGTCAAGACGAACCGGCGGGCGCAGCGCAGGTACCCCGTGGCCGGGGCGGATAGCAGCGAGCAAGGTGCCGGATCGAACAACAATCCATCGGCCTTCTGCTAAACCGTACCGAGAAAATATACACCAGTTCGGCACGCGCCATGGCCGCGGTTACGGCGGCGGGCCCTAGGCTTGGGGAAGGTGCCGGGCGGCGGGAGCCGCTGCGGCCAACGGAGGACGGCCGCCCTGGCCAGGGCGGCCAAACCAACAGGAGGAGGCCGCGGTGAGAATTGCCGTAACGGGAGGCAGCGGAAAGCTCGGACGGAACGTGGTCCGCAGGCTTGTGGCGGACGGGCATTCGGTTCGCAACCTGGACCGGACGGGTGACCGGAGCCCGCATTTCACCGCCGTGGATCTGCGCAATTACGGGCAGGTCGTCGACGTCATCCTGGGTCTCGATGACCGGCACCAGGGCTTCGACGCGATAGTCCATCTGGGTGCCATCCCCGCTCCAGGGCTGGTGCCCGACGCCGCCACATTCGAGAACAACATGCTGTCCACCTACAACGTGTTCCAGGCGGCCCGCAGGGCCGGCATCAAAAAAATCGTGTATGCATCCAGTGAGACGGTGCTGGGACTGCCGTTCGACGTCGACCCTCCCTACATCCCGGTAGATGAGGAATATCCGGCGCGCCCGGAGAGCACCTACTCTCTGGTGAAGCACCTCGAGGAGCAGATGGCGATCCAGATGACGCGCTGGGACCCGGAGCTGAGCATCGTTGGACTCCGCTTCTCCAACGTCATGGATCCGGAGGACTACGAGGAGTTTCCGTCCTTTGACTCGGACGCGGCCCTGCGCAAATGGAACCTCTGGGGTTACATCGATGCCCGGGACGGTGCCCAGGCGGTGGCACGCGCACTGGAATACAGGGCGCCGGGGTTCGAGGCCTTCATCATTGCCAACGAGGACACCGTGATGAGCCGTTCCAGTGCCAGCTTGGCTCAGGAAGTGTTCCCGCGGGTGGAAGTCACGAAGCAGCTGGGCGAGCACGAGACCCTGCTCTCCATCGACAAGGCCAGGCGGCTCCTGGGCTACGCGCCCGAGCACAGTTGGCGGAACTACCACTCGAACCGCACGACGCCCACGGAGGACTGAGCGGGAACGGACACTTGTGGCCCTGGCTGCGGCCGTGGAAGGGGGCTTAAGTGTCCGCTCGCGCTTTGCTGGGCGGTGGTGGGGCTAGGCGCGGGCCTGGAGGCCGGGCACGCCGTCGTCGATCCGGAAGGACGCCTTGGTACTGACCGGAGAACCCGGAGTGTTGACGTAGTCCAGCACGCGGAAGTCAGCCGTCAGGGAGTCCTTCGTGATGGTGGTCCGAACATAGCCGCGCTGGTCGTTGTAGAACTTCAGGTGCTCGTTCCAGGCCATGGTTTCGGCGGCCTGATTGCGGTCCCGCTCGGCGAAGAACACTTGCTGGCCCAGGAGGTCCCAGCGCGCCTTGGACTTGCGGAAACCGTCGAGCAGCCACTGCTCCTGCTCGGCTCCGGTGATGGTCCGGTTCTCCGCCAGGCGCTCTTGGACGTTCTTCCGCCAGCCGTCCCCGGCCAGCTGGTCGTCCCGGTATTGCCGCGTGTCCATCATGTGGAAGTTGGCGAGCTGGCCCCACTGGACCGTGCGATAGATCTTCATGTCCGCCCCGGCGGGCATGGACGGCGCGCGAAGCGGCATGTTCTCGTAATACGCCTGGAACGCGGCGGCCCGGCGCTTCCTGAAGTTGGCCGCAGTGTCGTTCAGCTGGGCCGGGTCCGCGTTTTCCGGCACCTCGTCCGCCCAGTTGTTATCCACCTCGTGGTCATCCCAGACCACCAGCCACGGCGCGGCGGCATGCGCAGCCTGCAGGTCGGCGTCGGCCTTGTACTGGGCGTGGCGCTGACGGTAGTTCTCCAGCGTCACCGTCTCCGGCCCCTCGTGGTCGCGGACGTTCCCGCCGCCGGTCACGTAGGAGCCCTTCTTGTACTCGTACTGGTAATCGCCAAGGTGCAGCACCAGGTCCGGCTGGTCCTCGGCGAGGCGGCGGTAGGCCGTGAAGAAACCGTGCTCGTACTGGGCGCAGCTGGCGAAGGACATGGCCAGCGCGGCCGGCGTCTCGTACCAGGCCGGGCTGGTCAGCGTGCGGCCGACAGGGCTGATGTGGCGGCCGGCGCGGAACCGGTAGAAGTATTCGCGGCCCGGCTTCAGGCCGCGCAGGTCCGCATGGACGGAGTGGGCGCTTTCCGGCAGGGCCTGCTCCACGCCGCGCTGGACCACGTTCCGCATTGCAGGGTCCTCGGCAACCTCCCAGGCCACGGCGACAACTCGGGAGGGCATGCCGCCGAGCCCGTCTTCCGCGAGCGGGTTGAGCGCGAGCCGGGTCCAGAGCACGAAGCCGTCTGGCCAGGGGTCGCCGGACGCGACGCCGAGGGTGAACGGATCGGTGGGGAGGCTCGCTTCTGCATTCCGGGGATCGGCGACGGCGGTGCCGGGCAGGGCCATAACGAGGCCGGCCCCGAGGCTGCTGGTGATGAGTGTTCTGCGCGTGATGTCCATGGCCCCGAACCTAACGAGGCAGCTTGGACAGTCGAGGACGCGCGCGTGAATCGCGAGTGAACGGTAACACGCCGTCCGGCGAAGCGGCGGGCCGCTACTTGGAAGGCTGCGCTTACTTGGAAGGCTGAGGCACTTCGCAGGTCAGCTTGGGGTTGGCGCCCATGTAATTCAGCGGTCCGGCGGCGATGGTGATCGCCACCGTTCCGGCCTCCGTGCAAGAGTCCGGGGAGCCGCCGAAGTAGCCCCGCTGAAACGCGGCGAAAACGCCGACGATGAGCCAGATGACCACAAGCATTCCGATGATCCTCACGGCAGCCTCCGTAGCCCCGTTGCCACTTCAATGTGTGACTAATTATCCACCGCGCCTGTCATTCCGGACAGGGCTACCGGAACGGGTCTATCGGTTCTGCCGGGCGGTTCCCGATGTTCTGCCGGGCCGTTCCGGAGCGTTCAGCCGGCCCGCACCCAGGTCAGCTGGGTTCGGTGGTGTCCACCGGTGTTTCATCGACGTCCGGGGTGTCCTCCGCCGTGGCAATCTGGTCGTCGCTTGGCGCTCCGGTCCGCGTGCTGTCCGTGCCCTCTTCCGGTTCGAATGTGTTCGGCTCGCCTGCTCCCATCCCGACGCCGGCGCCGGAGTCCGGGACGCCGTCCCCTTGGGTCTGCGGTGAGGTTCCGCTTTTCTGGTCTTCCTGGCCGGTTCCTTCAGTGCTCATGTCGTCTCCTGAGACCTCGTGGGGCTGGAAGTCTTACCGTAACAGCGGGGGAGGACATCCGTAAGGGGGCTTAGGATTTCTGCCGCCCCGCGCGGAACAGGGATAATCTTCACTTCTAGGCAGTTTTCCTCGGCGCACAGGCGGTCTTTCACGTGGCAGAAGAAACAGCGGGCAAGCAGGGCCGGTGGCGGGTCTTCCATGACAAGTTTGTGGTCGAGGAACGCTACATGGAACCCGGTGCCAGGAAGGGCCTCTATGTGACGGCCCTCGTGCTGGCCCTCGTCGGTGCAGCCATCTTCCTTGCGACGCTCGCGGGAGTCCTGCAGCATGACGGGCTGGCCAGCGCTGACGGCGCAGCGCAGAAATGGCTCCTGACCACCAGATCGGACGCGCTGACCGTGGTGATGGTAGTCCTCGCCGTCATTTTCGGACCCGTGGGACTGCCGATCATCGTCCTAGTCGTCACGGTGGCGTGGGGCGTCCTGGCGAAGCATGCCTGGCGGCCGATTCTGCTGGCGGCGGCCATGCTCACCGGTGTGGGACTGGCGCAGCTCATCGGCAGATCCGTCGAGCGGCAGCGGCCTCCGGTCGACCTCATGCTGTTCGGCGCCGACCACACGTTTTCCTTCCCGTCCGGCCACGTCCTGGGCGCGTCTGACTTCCTGCTGGTGACCACGTTCCTGGTCTTTTCCCGGCACCGGAACCCGAAGGCCGCCGTCGTCAGTTTTGTTGTCGCCGTCATCGGCGTTTTCCTGGCCTCCATCAGCAGGCTCTATCTGGGCTACCACTGGGTGAGCGACGCCGTGGCGTCGGTGTCGCTGTCGCTGGTGGTGCTCGGCGCAGTGATTGCCGTGGACACCTGGCGCACCGCCCGGGTGCCGGGCGAACAGGTCACCGGCGAGCTCTCCAAAGCCGACGTTCCGGACTGAATGCATGGCCACCGAAGCGGATGTCCGCCGGATCTGCCTTGCACTGCCAGGCGTGACCGAACGCGCCAGTTGGAACCAGCCGGCGTGGTTCGCCAAAACCCTGATGGCCCGCATCTGGGAAACGGGCGTGCTCACGGTCAAGACCGCGGAGCGCGAGGCTCTCGCCGGAACGGATCCGGAGACGTACTTCTGGACGCCGCACCATGAACGATCGCCCCAGTTGGTCCTTGTCCGGCTTTCAAGGGTCGACGGCGACCAGCTCGCCGAACTGCTCGAGGACTCCTTCCTGCTCGCCGGGGGCCGGCTGTAGTGATTCCCCGTCCAGATTTTCGCGATCTTCCTCTTGCTCCAGTTTGTCAGTGGTGCTATAAAAAATCTGTATCCGCCACTATAGATAAATCGTGGTGGGTAGTGATGAAACCTAAATGCTGAAGGGAGTGGGAAATGATGCTAGTCCGTACTGACCCGTTCCGTGAGCTGGACCGGCTCACCCAGCAGGTCTTCGGAACAGCAGCCCGTCCGGCGGCCATGCCGATGGACGCATGGCAGGAAGACGGGGAGTTTGTCGTGGCGTTTGACCTGCCCGGGATCTCGCCCGACGCCGTGGATCTGAACGTTGAAAGGAACGTCCTCACTGTCCGGGCAGAGCGCCGGGACGCCACCCAGCCCAACGTGGAGCTGGTGGTCTCCGAGCGGCCGCGCGGCGTCTTCAGCCGCCAGCTCATTCTCGGCGACACGCTGGACGCGGACAACATCAAGGCCAGCTACGACCTTGGAGTGCTGACACTGCGGATCCCGGTTGCCGAGCAGGCAAAGCCACGGAAGATCGAGATCGAAAGCAAGGGCCAGCTGCACCAGATCGAGACGTAGCCCGGCAGCCGCGCTGGCAGGGGCGGCCTGCGGATTCCAGTCGGATCCAAAGGCCGCCCCTGCCAGCGGCCGCCAGCAACCACCAGTGCAGGTTCAACGTGCCGCGGCTGCCGGTGAATTGCCCAGGCAGCCACAGGGTATTCACGTCCACGTGGTCAGGCACCGGGAACCGCCGCTGCGCGGCACCCCCGTCCGGTGGGAGAGCGGACCGGGGACCGGAAACCGACCTGAACGTCAGAGGAGAACCATAGCCATGAGCGATTGGCGCCGCTACGACTCACACCTGATCCCGGCCTTCCACGAGCGCTTCGAGCAGCGCTGGGGCAAGGGCACGGCGCCGTTCCTGGACCCCGAGGCCCATGAAGAGCCCCTGCCGCGCGCACAGTGGATTAACCCCACAACCGGTGCGGCCCTGGCCGTGGTGCCCATCTGGTCCGACGACGACCACCAGCACCGTACCTTCGGGGTGTTCTACCTGCCGCCTGCGGGGGACATTTGGGTGCTTCGCCCGGGCCTGACCCAGTTCCTCGAGCCCGGCGAGGACAGCTCCGAGAACCTGGTGGCCCTGCGCAACGATGCCTTCCGCAAAGCCGTGTCCCACGCCAACGAATTCCTCTTCGGGCCGCCTCCGTTGGTTGACTAACCCTGCTGGTGGGACTAACCCGGCCCGGAGAAGCCGACGCTGCCAAAGTCCGGCCCGGGGAAGAAGCCCGGTCGGCCAAATCCATGCGCCGGGAAGCCGGGACCGCCGAAGCCGCCCGGACCGTCCCCGCCGCCGGCGGTGCCGCTGCCCAGTAGGCTTCTGGTGAGGGTCTCGCCGTCGGCCATCAGTTCTTCCACAGCCTCGAGCAGGTGGCTGTCCGAGACAGGGGAGCCGTCCAGTGCGGCCCGAACGACGGCCCGGCGGACCAGTTCGCGCGCGAACGAGGCCGTTGTTCCTTCGGTGCGTGCGGCGGCCTCGCGGACAGCATCCGGGCTGAAGGGAATTCCGCGCGCATACAGCGTCACGAGTCCGATGCGCTCGTCCAAAGCCGGCAGCGGAATGTCCACGGCCAGGTCCACCCGGCCGGGGCGCTGAGCAAGGGCCCGCTCGAGCATGTCCACGCGGTTGGTGGTGAGGACAAAGGCGACGTCGGCGTCGTGGTCCAGGCCGTCCATGGCATCCAGCACCTCGAACAGCAGCGGCTGCGGTCCGTGCCCGAAGCTCCGGTCCTCAGCGATCAGGTCGCAATCCTCCAGCACAACGATCGAGGGCTGAAGTGCCCTGGCCATGGCGGCCGCCTCGGAGATTCTGGCCAGCGACCCCCCGGACAGCAGGATCGCCGTGATGCCGGCACTCTGGCTTAGCAGGTACCGCACCGTGTGGGTCTTGCCGGTCCCCGGCCGGCCGTACAGCAGGATGCCCCGCTTCAGGTGCTGGCCGTATTCATTCAACGACTCCCGGTGCGCGGCGATGCCCAGTGCGTGATCGGCCACCTTCTGGAGCAGCCCCTGGGGAAGGATGACGTCGGAGGCGGTGAGTTCCGGCCGGGCGTGGAACGTCACGCCTCCGCTGCTGGGCCCGTACTCACCCATGACCAGGGAAATCACCTGGCCCTTCAGGATGCTGCCGCGCTGCATGCGCCTGCGGAATTCGGACAGGAAGTCTGCCGCGTTTTGCGCGTCGGCGGCCAGGACCTCGAGGCACGCACTCTGCCGCCCGTACCGCGGCGCCGCGTCCCGCTGCAGGACGGCAACAGGGCTGCCCGCATGCCGGAACAGCCACAGGCCCAGTGCCACGGCCTGCCGCTGGTCATCCGGTCCCACAGCAAGGTTGATGTAATCGGGCTGGGATAACGGAAACTGCGGAAAGAACTGCGACTGCTGCAGCATGTCGCTCAGGGACTGGTGGTGGCGCTGGTCTCCGCCGCCGATGCCCACCAGCCGGAACTGCTCGTCCTCGCCGGCAAGTTCTGCCATTAGGATGTCTGCGTCCACGAACCGGTGCGCCGGCACCTCCTCCACTACCACCGCGAGTGATTCGGCCGGCACCGCCAGATGGTCGGTGATTGTTGTCAGCAGCTGCGTTCCGGCCTTGACGCGGTGCTGGCCGGACTGTGCAATCTGCACAAGCTGCGCGAAATCGTCGATGAACTTCCCCAATTTTTCATCCATGTCGCAGACCCTACCAGCGGCGGTCAAGACCACTCCGCGGCCGGCGGCGGGCAGAGGGTGCGTCGCCAGGAACCCGTTCCGGGGCCCTCGTCAGCGGCCCCGGCCTGTGCCATTCTGGGAGGTACCGCAAGTCCTGAGGTACCGCGTTCAGAGGTACCGCAGTCCAGGGTAGGGAAGTCCTGAGCTGCCGAAGGAATGGAGCCGTCGAAGGAGAAGGCCATGTTTGCGCCCAAAGGTTCGTTTTCCAGCTTCAGCGTCGACGACGTGGCGCGCGCCAGGGAGTTTTACGGGCAGACTTTGGGCCTGGCCGTGTCCGACGGCGCGATGGGCACGCTGGAGCTGTCCATGCCCGAGGGCCACCGGATTTTTGTCTACCCCAAGGACAACCATGAGCCCGCCACCTTCACCGTCCTGAACCTGGTGGTCGACGACGTCGAGGCGGCCGTTGATGAGCTCAACGCGGCGGGCGTCCAGACCAAGATCTATGACGATCCCGACTTGCCCACCGACGGGAAGGGGATTGCCCGCGGTATGGGCCCGGACATCGCCTGGTTCAAGGACCCGGCCGGAAACGTGATTTCCGTGATCAATCCCGGCAGTGCGGCGACCTGAGCGGTAGAATCCGGCAATCCGAACTTTCGGCCCGCCAGCCGTCCATAACGTCACAGAGGTCCAGCGATGCATACTTCCGCCAAAGAACTGGCCGCCATGCTCCCGACGGGGTTCACCCTGGGAGTCGCCACGGCAGCTTTCCAGATTGAAGGGGCGCTCGACGAGGACGGCCGCGGACCGGCGGGCTGGGATGTCTTTGCCGCCAAACCTGGGACGATCGTGGACGGCCACAGTCCCGCCGTCGCCTGCGACCATTACCACCGCATGCCCCAGGACGTGGCCCTGATGAAAGAACTGGGCATAGATTCCTACCGGTTCTCCCTGGCATGGCCGCGGATTCAGCCGGACGGTCGCGGAGCGGTGAACCGGGCCGGCCTGGATTTCTACGACCGACTGCTGGATGAGCTGCTGGCCAACGGAATTTCCCCGATGGTCACGCTCTACCACTGGGACACTCCGCTGGCCCTGGATGAGGACGGCGGATGGCTCAACCGGGACACTGCCTACAGGCTGGGGGATTTCGCCGCCATTGCCGCGGCCGCGTACGGGGACCGGGTGGCGCGCTGGGTGACCATCAACGAACCCGCGACCGTCACCACCAACGGCTATGCCCTGGGCCTGCACTCACCGGGCAAGGCGGACTTCGCGAACGGCCTGCCCACCGTGCACCACCAGCTGCTGGGACACGGCCTGGCGCTGCAGGCCCTCCGGGCCGCCAAGGTGCCCGGCGAAATCGGCATGACCAACGTGTACTCGCCCATGGTGCCCAACTCCGGCAACCCCCTCGACCGGATCAGTGCGGGAGCTATGGATGTGGCACAGAACCGGCTTTACGCGGACCCGGTGCTCACCGGGAAGTATCCGGACCTCATCCGGGCGGCGAAGTTCTTCTCGTCCTTCGAGCACCCCGACGAGGACATGGCCATCATCTCCCAGCCGCTGGATTTCTACGGCATGAACTACTACATGCCCACCCGGGTGGCGGCCGGCGGCGGTGACAGCCCTGTGCCGGCGGCCATGGCGGAGGCGATGGGGGATGACCTCAAGGACGCCACACCCGGTGCCCCGCTTCACATTGAGCCGTGGCCGGACACCGAAACGACTGCCTACGGGTGGCCCGTTAAACCCGAATACATGGCCGTGGCGCTCAAGGAAATGGCTGAGCGGTACCCGAACCTTCCGCCGGTGATCATCACGGAGGGCGGGGCTAGCTTCGAGGACATCATGGTCCGCGACAAGTCCACCAACCGGACCTTCATCCCCGACGAGCGGCGGCTCCGCTACCTCTCCGACCACTTGGGCACCGCCCTCCGTGCCACGGCCCCCGGCGGCGAGGCAGAGGCAGTCGACCTGCGCGGCTACTACGTGTGGTCACTGATGGACAACTTCGAATGGTCCGGCGGCTACAAGCAGCCGTTCGGCCTGGTTCACGTGAATTACGAGACGCTGGAGCGCACGCCGAAGGCCTCGTTCTACTGGTTCCAGGAACTCCTGGAGGAACGGAGGCTGGCAGCTTCCACGGATGCCGCCGTCGCGGCTGCGGTAGCAGGAACGGACGGCGCGCTGACAGACGTAGGGATGTCAGACGGCGGAATGTCCGACGGCGGACCGGTCACCTAAAGCAGTTCGGTCACCTAAAGCAGTTCGAGCTCCCGGAGCTGGCGGGCTATGCCGGCTCCGTCAGGGGAGTAGATCCATGGAACCGTCGAGGCGCTGTGGTCCCCGTCTTCAGAGTGCCCGCCGGCGAAGACGGCTTCACTTACAGAGAGCTGCCGGATGGCGATGGCCGCCACCTTGTCCGCGTTGTGCTGCGTGAACTGCGAGTAGATCTGTTCATCGTGCTGGCCGTTGTCGCCAATCAGGAGCCAGCGCATGTACGGGAATTCAGCCGCGAGCCGCTCAAGGTTACGGCGCTTGTGCTCCTGGCCGCTCCGGAACCAGCGGTCCTGGGTCAGTCCCCAGTCCGTCAGCAGCAGCGGGCCGGCCGGATACATGTTCCGGGTCAGGAACCGCGCGAGGGTGGGCGCTGCGTTCCAGGGGCCGGTTGAGAGGTAGATGACCGGCGCGTCGGGGTGTTCAACGGTGAGCCGGTCGAGCAGCACCGCCATGCCCGGGGTGGCCATCCTGGCCCGCTCACTCAGCACAAAGGTGTTCCAAAGGGCCAGGAACGGCCGGGGCAGGGCCGTGACCATGACGGTGTCATCAATATCCGAAACGATGCCAAACTTTGTATCCGGAGCAATGACAAGAATGCTTGCTTCCGCCGGTTCGGCATCCGTGGAGCGGAGGATGGCGGTGTGCCACCCCGGGGCGAGGGTCACCGGTATGTCGATGTCCACCAGCCCGCCCCGGTCGGCCCTGACCTTCGTGACCTTTCCGCCGATCTCAATCTCCACCTCGGAACGGGGGATGGGAACGCTGGTGAAGGCGCGCCAGCCGCGCACATTCTCGGTGCCGTTCCGGGCGGCGTGGTCGGCGCGGCTGCCGGGCACGGGCTTGCTGGCCAGCACCACCCTGCCCAGGACACGGACCCACTCGGTGGATCCGTAGCCCTGGTAGGCAATCGTCTTGGGCTCAAACTTCCAGCGGCGTGCCAGTTTCAGGCGCGCCGTATTGATCGAGTCGGATAGCCAGTGGGCCAGGCGGAAGACGCGCGTCCCTGACAAGCTCGTCCCTGACAACGGTGATTCCTGTGACGCCATGTCCATGCCTTCACTCTGCCACAGGGCGGCGGCCCATGGGCTGCCCGCCTGCACTCTGTTACTCGCCGCCGTCTCCCAGCATGCCCCGCAGGGTGGCCGCATTACGCACGGCGTTGCCGGCGCCGTCGTTGTTGAAATACGCGAAGACTTCCCTTCCGGAACTTCGCCACTCCCGGATCCTGTCCGCCCACCAGCCCAGTTCCTCATCCGAGTAGGAGCCGCCGTACAGGTGCTGATGGTCGGGCCCGTGCAGCCTGACGTAGACGAACGGTGCGGTGGCCTGCAGGTTGCAGGGCAGATTGGCGCCGCTCATGACGGTGTACGCGGCCCGGTGCCGTTCCAGCAGCCTGTAAACCTCCGGCTGCTCCCAGGTCGGATGCCGGAACTCCACGGCTACCCGGATCCACCCGGGCATGGCGCCGAGGAAATAGTCCAGGCGGGCATCATCCCGTGCCATGCCGGGAGGCAGCTGGACCAGGAGCACAGCGCGCTTGTCGCCAAGCTCATGCCAGCAGCGCGCGATCCGTTCGATCCAGACTTCGGGACCATACAGCTTCTTGCCGTGGGTGAGGCCGCGCGGGGCTTTGACGGACAGGGCGAAACCGGCAGGCAGCCTGGTCCGCCAGCCGGCGAACGTGGTGTCCCGCGGCCAGCGGTAGAAGCTGGCGTTCAGCTCCACTGTGCTGAACCTTGCCACGTAGTGCTGCAGCCTGTCCCGGGTGGGAAGCCCGGGCGGGTACAGCACATTTTCCCAGTGGTCGTAGCTCCAGCCGGACGTGCCTATGTGGATCATCACCTGTCGTGCGTCACTCGAAGTGGGTTGTCACGGGGCCGCCGGCGGCAGACTCCACGATGGCCGCAGCGACGTCGCGCAATTTCAGGTTGCGCGTGCTGGACGCAGACTTGATGAGATTGATGGCGTCCTCCTGGCTGCAGCGGTTCTGAGCAATGATGATCCCGACTGCCGTGTCAATGATGGTCCGGGACTCCATTGCCCGCCTCAGGTTGGCGGCGTTATCGTTCCGTTGGGCGAGCAGGACCGCGAGCCGGAGACCCTTGGAGGCCTGGCGGACATAGCTGATTGCGCTCTCCACGGCGGCGGTGTCAAAGACATCCGGTTTCTCGGAGTACAGGTTGAGCCCTGCCCGCGCGTCAGCGCCGGGCAGATCGAACGGCACCGCCAGAACCGAACGGATCCCGCTTTTCAGCACTGTGTCGTTGTAATCCGGGAATTCGGTGTCGAGCGCGAAGTCCGGAACGTGGACCAGGACGCCTTCCCTGCAGGAGCGGAGGCAGGGGCCGTCGCCAAACTGGTACTGGAGTTCGTCCACTGCCTGGGCGCGCTCGCTGCTGCTGGCCACGGTGGCGGCCGAACGGTGCCGCAAAAGGGTGATGCCGCAATAAATCCGGCCGCGCGGACCGGACAATCTCTCGGCCGAGTATCGCACCAGCTCGTCAAGGAAATCCTGGACATCCTGGGTGTCCAGCAACAGATCCTGGACGCGGCCCACCACGTCAGCTTCGTTCAGGCGACTGTCCACTCAAAGCTCCACTTCCGCCCTTGCAAACCGGGCTGTGCCGGGTAACTGGGCAAGGCTCCGGCGGCCGCTCCGCCTGAGATCAGGCTACACCCGGCGGCCCCTCGTGCGGCGCGTCCGGCTGTGGCACTGTAAGGGCATGGTACGCATTGAGGATTATGCAGTGGTCGGGGACCTGCACACGGCGGCCCTGGTCAGTACTGAAGGGTCGATTGACTGGCTGTGCCTGCCGCGGTTCGATTCGCCGGCCTGCTTCAACGCGCTCCTGGACACCCCCGAAGCCGGCCGCTGGCTCCTTGCCCCGGCAGCTGGAGGCGGCTGCACGGGGCGCCGCTACCGCCGGCACACCCTCATCCTGGAAACCGAGTGGGAGACTGACGCTGGCGCGGTCCGGGTTATCGACTTCATGCCGCCCCGCGACGAGGTGGCGGACATCGTGCGGATTGTGGTGGGGCTGCACGGACACGTCCGGATGAGAAGCGAGCTGGCCATGCGCTTCGACTACGGCCACATCATGCCCTGGGTGCGCCGGGACAGCCACGGTCTCCACGCGATCGCGGGACCTGATTCTGCCTACCTGGTGACCACCGCCCCGCTGCGCGGCGAACGCATGCGCACCGTCAGCGACTTCACCGTTAAAGCCGGCGAACGGGTGCCGTTCGTGCTGACCTGGGCGCCCAGCCATGTCCGGCGGCCCCGGTCCGTGGACGCCGAGGAAGTCCTGGACTCCACCGAACGGTTCTGGCGGGAATGGACGGATAAGTGCAAGGTATCCGGTCCGTACAAGGACGCCGTGCAGCGCTCGCTGATCACGCTCAAAGCCCTAACCTACGCGCCCACCGGAGGGATCGTTGCGGCCGTGACCACGTCGCTGCCGGAGCAGTTGGGCGGGCCGCGGAACTGGGACTACCGCTTCTGCTGGCTCCGCGATGCCACCCTGACGCTCCAGGCGCTGCTGGCCGCCGGCTACACCTCCGAGGCAGCAGCCTGGCGCGACTGGTTGCTGCGGGCCGTGGCGGGGGATCCGGCCGACCTGCAGATCATGTACGGAATCCACGGCGAACGCAGGCTGCCGGAACTGGAACTGCCCTGGCTGGCCGGCTATGAGAATTCGAGGCCGGTCAGGGTGGGCAACGCGGCTGCCGGCCAGCTGCAGCTGGATGTGTGGGGTGAGGTGCTGGACTGCCTTGCCCTGACCCGCAACTCGCTGCTGAAGCACACCGATGAAGCCTGGGACGTCCAGGTGGCGCTGATGGAATACCTTGAAGGCGCCTGGGACCAGCCGGACAACGGGCTGTGGGAGATGCGCGGCCCGCGGCGCCATTTCACCCATTCCAAAGTGATGGCGTGGGTGGCAGCGGACCGGATGGTCAAAGGGGTCCGGGATTCAAGGCTTCCCGGTCCCGCGGACCGCTGGGAGGCGCTCCGTGACACCATCCACGCCGAGGTCATGGAGAACGGCTTCGACGCCAGCCGGAACACCTTCACGCAGAGCTACGGCCGGCCCGAACTCGATGCCAGCCTGCTTCTCATTCCCCGCGTGGGCTTCCTCCCGCCCGACGACCCCCGGGTGATCGGCACCATCGAGGCCATCCAGCGCGAACTGACTGAGGACGGCTTTGTGCTCCGTTACCGGCCCGAGGAAAGCGACGACGGACTGCCGGGGGGTGAGGGGGTTTTCCTCGCCTGCTCCTTCTGGCTCGTCGAGGCGCTGCTTGGGGCGGGCCGGCGCAGGGAGGCCACGGAACTGTTTGAGCGGTTGCTGTCGCTGCGTAACGACGTCGGCCTGCTGAGTGAGGAGTGGGGCGTCCAAAGTGGACGGCACCTGGGGAACACCCCGCAGGCGTTCAGCCATTTCGCATTGGTGACCAGCGCCCTGGAACTAAGTGAGCGCCGGCCCCATCGAAGCGACAAGCCGCTCGCGTCAAAGGCCGGTACCACCTGAGGTGCGTGCAGCGTCGGCCTTGTTCGAACCGGAATTTGGGTGACACCTCTCACCTTCGGTGCGTAAGTAAGTATACTTACTAAACACCTCACCTAAGGGTGAAGAAGGAGGAGGGCAAAATGGCTGGATATTTCGAGTTGGTGGACGCTCCCGATGGCGGTTACAGGATCCGGCTGCTGGACGGGACGGGGGCGCTGATGGCGTTGTCCGTCACCTTCCCGACGAAGCGTGCAGCGGTTGCCGGAGTCGCCCAGGCCCGGGAGATTGCCGGTACCGGCCTGATCCGTGACTGCAGCAAGGACGCAGTAAAGCGGCCCGCGCAAAAGCGCCATGCCAGGCCCGCGCGTCAGGCGGTGAAGTCCACTGTTGGCGCCGGCTACGGCTCACCGAAGAGTGCCCGGCAGCGGGTGCCTGCTCCGCAGCCGGCCGAGGTTGGCGCGGGTGTCGGTGGATAAGTCGGTGGATAAGTCGGTGGATGGGGAGTCGGAGGGTCAGTTGCCAGCGGGGCGGCGCAGGGAGAAGGGTGTCCTGTTCGATGTTGACGGGACGCTCATCGACTCCGCCTACATCCATACCCTCGCCTGGTGGCAGGCGTTCCGCCAGTCCGGTTTCGATGTGCCCATGGCCCGGATCCACCGTTGCGTGGGGATGGGCGGGGCGCGCCTGGTGGACAGCTTGCTGCCGGACCCCCGGGACAGGGAGGTGGACGAGGCGATCCTGTCCGCCCATTCCGGGGTTTTCGGCACGTACTGGCCGTCGCTCCGTGCCTTCGACGGGGCCCGGGACCTGCTGGCCAAGTGTAGCCAGAGCGGCCTGGCGGTGGCTCTTGCCTCGTCCGCGAGGCAGCAGGATCTCGAGGCGTTGCGGTCCGCCCTCTCGGCGGATGACTTCATTGATGCCGCCACGAGCTCCAATGATGCGGAGAACAGCAAGCCTGAGCCGGACATCCTGGTGGCGGCGCTGGAGGTTGTTGGGCTTGAGGCTTCGGGGGCTGTCTATGTGGGGGATGCGGTGTGGGATGTCATGGCGGCCAGCAAGCTCGGCATCCCTACGATCGCCCTGACCTGCGGCGGCACCAGCGAGGCGGAATTGCGCGACGTGGGGGCCGTCGAGGTCTACGAGGGTCCGCGGGAGCTGCTGGACGACCTGGGAAGCAGCGCGATCGGAAAGCTGCTCGCCGGCTAGGCTTCCCGGTGGCCCGGCGCGGATTCGCCCCGGATCCTGGCCCGGAGTCAGGCCCCGGCCGTGTCCGCCCTGGATTCGCTGTTCGTGAACCCGCCGCCCTCGGGCTCGTCGGCGTAGGCCCCCTTGTTCCACGACACCGCAACCGCCACAGAGCCGTCGTCGTTCCTGACCACCTCGGTGATCACCTCCGAAACCGCCGCCCCCATGGCGAGGATCTTTGCGCGGTAGGTGGTCACCAGTTCCTCGAGGCTGGCCTCCGTCCATTCGCCTGGGCGCAGGCGCGTGGAGATTTCCACCGGTTCGGGCTGGTAGAGCGACATGATGGCGCCTTTCCTAGGGGGCAAGAACAGTTCCTACGCTAAGAGCGTTCTTCGGCCGAAACAAGTGAAAAAGCAAGGATGCTTACTTTTCGGTTTTGAATCCCAAAAAATTGATAAGCATACTGACCTTCACATGCGGACCTGAGCACGTTACCGTCGAAGGAACGCGACGTGCAGCTACAGGAAGGCACTGCATTGAAGGCACTGACTTGGCAAGGCAAGCGCTCGGTGAGCGTAAAGGAAGTACCGGATCCCGTCATCCAGGAGCCCGCGGATGCGATCGTGAGGATCACGTCATCCGCGATCTGCGGCTCGGACCTCCACCTGTACGAGGTGCTTGGCCCCTACATGCACAAGGACGACGTGCTGGGCCACGAACCGATGGGCATTGTCGAGGAAGTGGGGAGCGCCGTCACCAACCTGGCCAAGGGGGACCGCGTGGTCATTCCCTTCAACATTTCCTGCGGCCACTGCTACATGTGCTCGCAGGGCCTGCAGTCGCAGTGCGAAACCAGCCAGGTCCGGGAAAAGAACTCCGGCGCCGCACTCTACGGCTACTCGGAGCTGTACGGCTCGATCCCCGGCGGCCAGGCGGAGTACCTGCGGGTGCCGTTCGCGGACTACGGCCCCATCAAGGTGGGGCAGGAGCTTCCGGACGAGCGCTACCTGTTCCTCTCGGACATCCTTCCCACCGCCTGGCAGGCCGTGAAATACGCCGACTCTCCGGCCGGCGGAACGCTGGCAGTCTTCGGGCTGGGGCCGGTGGGGCAGTTCGCCTCCCGGGTGGGCACCTACCTCGGCCAGCGGGTCATCGGTGTTGATCCGGTCCCGGAGCGCCGCGAGATGGCGGCGCGCCACGGCGTCGAGGTCCTGGATTATGCCAAGGGCATCGCGGACCAACTGCGGGAGATGACCGGCGGCCGGGGACCGGACGCCGTGGTTGACGCCGTCGGGATGGAAGCGCACGGATCACCGGTGGCGGGATTCGCCCACCAGGCGCTGCGCCTCCTTCCCGACAAGGTGGCGCAGAAGGCCATGGAAACCGCCGGCGTGGACCGGCTGGCTGTAGTTCACGCGGCCATCGACTCGGTCCGGCGCGGGGGCACGGTTTCCCTGAGCGGTGTCTACGGCGGCACGGCCAGCCCCATGCCGCTGCTCACCATGTTCGACAAGCAGATCCAGCTGCGGATGGGCCAGTGCAACGTCCGCCGGTGGACGGATGAACTGCTTCCGCTGGTGGAGGACGACGCCGATCCGCTGGGAGTGATGGATCTGGTCACCCATACTGCGGGGCTGGCCGAGGCGCCGAAACTCTATGAAAAGTTCCAGAAGAAAGAGGACGGCTGCATCAAAGTTGTCCTCAGACCCTGAGGGGTCATTGGACACCGGACTTTAGCAGCGGGGTCCGGGACGGCGGCTGGCGGGCAAAGCCCGCCAGCCGCTTTCCGTGCCGGGGCCCGTCTGGTGGCTCGCCGCCGGCAGGCCCGCTCAGCCCTCGCGCCACTCGTGGCCGGTGATGTGGGAGCCGGCCTGGGGCCCCATCTGCAGCATGCCGCCGTCGACCGCCCATGACGCTCCGGTGACATAGCTGGACGCCGGAGAGGCGAGGAACGCGATGACGGCTGCCACCTCCCGGGCATCGCCGGGCCGGCCGAGGGGAACGCCGGGCCGGTCCTTGGTCCGAGGGTCCTCGTCGGTCTGGCCCGTCATCGGCGTCGCGATTTCGCCCGGTGCCACGGAGTTGGCCGTGATGCCGTAGGTCGCCAGCTCCAGCGCGATGGTCTTGATGAGTCCGCCCAGCCCGTGCTTCGAGGCATCGTAGGCAGACGAACCGACCCGCGGCTGAGTTTCGTGGACGCTGGTGACGGCGATGATGCGTCCGCCGCGCCCGGCGTCGACCATGCGGCGGGCGGCCGATTGGATGCACAGGAAGGCTCCGTTGAGGTTGGTGTCCAGGGTTTTCGCCCAGGTTTCATAGTTCAGCTCGAGGAACTTGGTGCCGTCGCCGGTGCCGGAGTTGTTGACGAACACGTCCACGCCGCCCAACTCCTCCGCGAGGGCGTCGATGACTCCGGCGCAGGTCAGGAGGTCGGTGGTATCGAGCTGCCGGACCACCGAGTTCCGGCCCGCTGCCCGGACCTCCTCCGCCGTCCGTTCGGCGCCTTCCTTGTCCGAGTGCCAGGTGATGCCGACGTCCAGCCCGGCCTGGGCAAGGGCCACCGCAGTGGCGCGGCCGATCCCGGAATCGCTGCCGGTGACGATGGCGGTGCGGGGCGAGAAATCGGGCGAGAATTCCATGGTGCGTCCTTTCAGTGTCAGGCCGCCGCATCCACAACGCAGAAGCGGTTTCCGTCCGGGTCTTCGAGCACGATGAAGTCCGGGTCGTCCGGATACGAATCCCAGTCCACGCGGGCGGCACCGAGCTCGACGAGGCGCTCCACCTCGGCGGCCTGGTCATCGGCGTAGAGATCAAGGTGGAGGCGCGGATGGGATTGCACCGGGGTCTCACTGAGCATGAGGGCGAGGCGGGCGCCGTCGCCTTTTTGCGGGACGAGCACCACCCACGTTTCATCACCGTCGTCCCGCGGTATATAGCCGAGGGCGTCGCACCAGAAGGCGGTGGCGCGGGCGACGTCGTTGACGCCAAGGACAGTCGTTCCGATCGTCAGCATGCCTTCATGCTTCCGCGCGGCCAGTTGTGATGCAAGGGGTTGGGGTGGCTTAAGCGTCTGATGCGGTCCGCAGGGCTGTGCCACTTCGACGATCAGCCCTTCGGGCCCCAAAGGCGGGAATCGCCGGAAGCCTGGTGCAGGCTTCCGGCGATTCGGCGGCAGTGGGTCCGCGGTGATCCTCGCGGCGGGACTACGTCAGGCGGATCTGGCGGTTGACGTCCTTGTACAGCAGGTAGCGGAACTGTCCCGGGCCGCCGGCGTAGCAGGCCTGCGGGCAGAAGGCGCGCAGCCACATGAAGTCGCCTGCCTCCACCTCCACCCAGTCGTTGTTGAGCAGGTACATGGCCTTGCCCTCCAGGACGTACAGGCCGTGTTCCATGACATGGGTTTCCGGGAACGGGATCACACCGCCGGGCTGGAACGTCACGATGTTCACGTGCATGTCGTGCGCCAGGTCGTTGGGATCCGCGAAGCGCGTGGTCTTCCAGACGCCGTCGGTGTCGGGCATCGCGCCGGCTTCGACTTCCGCGTCACTGGTGACGAAGGACTTGGCCTCGTAACCCTCGAGCCGCTCGTAAGCCTTGCGGATCCAGTGGAAGGAAACGATGTCGTCCGAGACGTTTTCCAGTCCCCAGGTGGAACCGGCAGCCAGGTAGGCGTAGCCGCCCTCCTCAAGGTGGTGCAGTTCGCCGTCGAGGGTCAGGTTGACCTTGCCCTTGGTGACGAAGACGACGCCTTCAACGCCCGCCTCGAATTCGGCCTTGGGCGCCCCGCCTCCCGGGCCGATCTCAACGATCAGCTGCGAGAACGTGGTGGCGAAGCCGGAGATCGGACGGGCAATGATCCAGGAGCGCGTCTTGGCGAAACCAGGCAGGTTGCTGGTCACGATGTCGGTCATGACGCCCTTGGGGATCACGGTGTAGGCCTCCGTGACGATGGCCCGTTCCGTGGTGAGGTGGGTCTGCGGCGGCAGGCCGCCCTGGGGGTAGTAGTACTTGCCCATCTGTGGATCCTTTACTTCGAAGTGGTGTGGGCCAGCCTTGGGTGGGCCAGGCCGGTGAGTTGGGGGAGTCCGACGCCGGCAAGCGCCAGCACCTCGTCGGCACCCACCGCGCCGCACTGGACGCCGCGCAGCACGAACGCCGCAAGCGCGCGGGCCGTGGCCGGCTCATCCATGACGCCGCCTTCCGTTTGCTCCACGTAGTTCCGCAGCCGGGCCGCCGCGGCCGTCAGGCCCTGGCGGTAGAAGGCATACGTCGCCGCGAAGCGGCTGGGCAGCTGGGCCGGGTGCAGGTCCCAGCCCTGGTAGAAACCGCGCTCCAGGGAACGGCGCACCAGGCGGCCGTGCAGCTGCCAGGCGTTTTCCACGTTGTCGCCCACGGGAATGATGTTGGTGGACCCGTCGGACAGCCGGATGCCGGTACCTGCCACGGCCAGCTGCATGACCTCCTTGGCGAAGTCGGCCACTGGGTGTTCCATCGACTGGTATTCCGCCGAGATCTGCAGGGAAGCGGAATAGTCGTAGGTGCCGTAGTGCAGCCCGCTGATCCGTCCCGGAACGGCGTGCGGCAGCTGTGCCACCGGGGACGTTCCCTCCGGGCCGAGGATGAGCTGCGGCGTCTCCACCTGCACCTCGAACCGGAGCCGGCCGGCCGGGAGCGAGTGGATCTCCTCAAGGCGGGAGACCGCGTAGTCCATGGCCTGAACCTGCGCCACGGTGGTGACCTTGGGCAGGGTCAGGACCAGGCCCTCCGGCAGTTCGCCGGCCGCGGCCAAGCCGGAGACGAACAGGTCGAGGGTGCGCAGCCCGCGGGCCCGGGTGGAGGCCTCGAAGCACTTGAACCGGATCCCGATGAACGGCGGCGCGGAGCCGGCCGAAACTGCGGCGGCCACGGCGGACGCCGCGGCTACCGCGGCGTCGTCCTCGGCGTCGTCGCCCCTGTCCCCGAACCCGTCCTCGAAGTCGAGCCGGAGGTCCTCGATCGGCTCGCTGCCCAGTTTCGTCTCCACCCGGGAGGCGACTGCCTCGGCGAGGTCGGCGTCCTGGCCCAGCAGCGAACCGAGCCGGGCCAGCCCGCCGTGGGCGGCCGCCGTCGCCAGCGCCTGGGTTCCCCAGTCGGCGGCAAGCGATGGCGTGAAACGGTCAGCAGGAACGTACACGGTGTGGACGGGCTGGCGGGAACAGTCGTCGCCCGGGTAGTTCTGCTCGAGCAGCCGGTCGGTGTCCGCCAACTGCCCGTCGATCCGGGCCAGGTCCGCCGCGGTCAGCGATGTTTCGGGTACCGCCATGCCTCAGCCCACCAGTTCGTAGGCGGGGGTAGTGAGGAAGTCCGTGTAGTCCTCGGACAGGCAGATCTCGCCGATCAGGGTGCTGGCGGGCTGGTAGTAGCGGGCGAACGCTTCCTCGCCCACCTCGCCGCGCAGCTTTTCGGTTTCCTCGGCCAGGATCCGGGTGACCAGTTCGCGGGTGACCTTGTTGCCGGTGTCCGCGAGGACCACCTCGTTGCGGATCTGCTGCCAGACCTGCGAACGGGAGATTTCCGCCGTGGCGGCGTCCTCCATCAGGTTGTGGATGGCCACCGCGCCATTGCCGGAGATCCAGACGGCGGTGTAGGCCACCGCAACATAGAGGTTCAGGCGCAGGCCGGCTTCCGTGACCTGGCCTTCCGCGGAGGCGATGTCCAGCAGCTGGCCGGCCGTTACCGAGACCTCCGGGCGCTGCTTGTCCAGCTGGTTGGGCCGGTCGCCGAGCACGGAATCGAAGACCTCCTGGCACACGGGCACGAGGTCCGGGTGGGCCACCCACGAGCCATCGAAGCCGTCGTTCGCCTCGCGGGTCTTGTCCGCGCGGACCTTCTCGAAGGCCTGCGCGGTCACCTCGGGTTCACGCCGGTTGGGGATGACCGCAGCCATGCCGCCCATCGCGAAGGCGCCCCGGTGGTGGCAGGTCTTCACCAACAGTTCCGTGTAGGCCCGCATGAACGGCGCGGTCATGGCCACGGTGGCGCGGTCCGGCAGGACGAAGCTGGCACCGGCGTCACGGAAGTACTTGATGATGCTGAACAGGTAGTCCCAGCGGCCGGCGTTCAGGCCCGAGGCGTGGTCGCGCAGCTCGTAGAGGATCTCGTCCATCTCGAACGCGGCGGGGATGGTTTCGATCAGGACGGTGGCGCGGATGGTGCCCTGGCCGAGGCCGAGGAAGTCCTGGGCGAAGACAAACACGTCGTTCCACAGCCGTGCCTCGAGGTGGCTCTCCATCTTCGGCAGGTAGTAGTACGGGCCGTGGCCGTTGAGCACCAGCTGCTTGGCGATATGGAAGAAGTGCAGGCCGAAGTCCACCAGCGCGCCGACGGCGGGTTCGCCGTCGAGCAGCAGGTGCCGCTCCTCCATGTGCCAGCCGCGGGGGCGGGCCACGACGACGGCCAACGGGGCGTCGGTGCGGAGCCGGTATTCCTTGCCCTCGGGGGAGGTGTAGCTCAGCGTTCCCGTGGCGGCATCGCGGAGGTTGAGGATGGCGTCGATGACGTTGCCCCACGTTGGCGTGCTGGCGTCCTCAAGGTCTGCGAGCCACACCCTGGCGCCGGAGTTCAGGGCGTTGATGGCCATCTTGGCCGGCGAAGCCGGCCCGGTCATCTCAACCCGGCGGTCCTGCAGTGCCGCCGGTGCCGGCGCAACCTTCCAGTCGCCGTCGCGCACGCTCTTCGTCTCCGGCAGGAAATCCAGGCTGCCGGTCCGGGCCACCTGCTCACGCTTGGCCTTGCGGGCCGCGAGCAGCTCCCCGCGCCTGCCGGCGAAGCGCTTGTGGAGCTCCTCCACGAACGCGAGGGCCTTCGGGGTGAGAATCTCCTCCGCGCGCTCGATCGGCCGGGGGTCTGTGACTGTGATAGCCATTGTGGGTCCTTTCCAGGGCTGATTCAGGCGTTGGCGAGAGCCGCGTCCGCGGGCGCTGCTTCTTCTGTTGAGTCTTCCGCTGTTGCCTTCGCGATGCCAGTACCGGCTGCGGCGTGGGCTGCGGCGGCGACTGCTGCCGCGACGTCAGCGGCAACGTGGGGGTCGAAGACGCTGGGGATGATGTAGCTGGCGTTGAGCTCGTCGTCAGCAACCCGGTTGGCGATCGCCTCTGCGGCGGCCACCAGCATCTCCGGCGTGATGTCCGATGCCCCGGCGTCCAGCAGCCCGCGGAAGAAGCCCGGGAAGGCCAGGACGTTGTTGATCTGGTTGGGGAAGTCGCTGCGGCCGGTGGCGACGACGGCGGCATGCTTGGATGCCACTGTCGGGTCGATTTCCGGCGTCGGGTTGGCCATGGCGAAGACGATGGCTTTGTCCGCCATCGAGGCAACCTGCTCCTCGCCGATCACGTGCGGTGCGCTCACGCCGATGAAGACGTCGGCACCTTTGAGGGCCTCGTGCAGCGTGCCGGCAAAGCCTTCCGCGTTGGTGTTGGCCGCGATCCAGCTGCGGTGTTCGTCGTCGTACTTCTCACCCGAGTGGATGGCGCCGGAGCGGCCGGCGGCGACGATGTGCTGCGCGCCCTGGGCCTTGAGGAGTTGGATGATCGCGGAGCCGGCGGCGCCGACGCCGGAGACCACGATCTTGACCTCGGAAAGCTTCTTGCCCACGACGCGGAGGGCGTTGACCAGCGCGGCCAGCGTGACGATCGCGGTGCCGTGCTGGTCATCGTGGAAGACCGGGATGTCCAGTTCCTCGCGGAGCCGGTTCTCGATCTCGAAGCAGCGCGGTGCGGCGATGTCCTCGAGGTTGACGCCGCCATAGACCGGGGCGAGGGCCTTGACGATTTTGATGATTTCCTCGGTGTCCTGGGTGTCCAGGCAGACCGGCCAGGCATCAACGTTGGCGAACTGCTTGAACAGCGCGGCCTTGCCCTCCATGACTGGAAGCGCGGCTGCGGGGCCGATGTTGCCGAGGCCCAGGACGGCAGAACCGTCGGTGACCACGGCGATCGTGTTCCGCTTGACCGTCAGGTTCCGGGCGGCGTCGGGGTTTTCGGCGATGGCAAGGCAGACGCGGGCGACGCCAGGGGTGTAAGCGCGGGAGAGGTCGTCGCGGTTGCGCAGGGCTACCTTCGGGACCACCTCGAGCTTGCCGCCGAGGTGCATCAGGAACGTGCGGTCCGAGACGTTGCGGACGGTGACGCCGTCGAGCGCGTTGAGCGCATCCTTCACGCGGTCCGCGTGGTCCTGGTCGGTGGTGTTGCACGTGACGTCGACAACCAGGGTCTCGTGGTGGGACTCGGTGACGTCCAGCGCAGTGATGGCTGCTCCGGCCGCACCGACGGCTGCCGCGAGCTCGCTGGTGGCCGTGAAGCTCGAGGGGGCTTCCACGCGCAGGGTGATTGAGTTTCCGGGGCTCGGGTTCGCCATTGAATGTCCTCCTGTCGGGCCCATCACGGGGGTGGGCTCGTTGGCTGAATGTTTTCGTATTATGGATATTATTATCCTCTTTATGGAAATACAAGCCCTTAATGGTTCCATCGACGCGGCCCGGCGCCTTGCTGTATCTTTGGCTGTCTAAGCAACTTTTTTCACGATGCGGATAAGAGTTGTCGTATTCGAGGCAACAGGAGAGTGCTACATGGCTGAGAAAGCCACCGGAGGCGTGCAGTCCGTTGAGCGCGTCTTTGAACTTTTGGAACTGATCACCGACGCCGGCGGCGACGTGACACTCAGCGAGCTCTCCTCCTCCACGGACCTGCCCCTGCCGACCATCCACCGGCTGCTGCGCACGCTCGTGGCGCTGGGATACATCCGGCAGCTGCCCAACCGGCGCTACGCCCTCGGTCCGCGGCTGATCCGGCTCGGCGAAGGCGCCAACAAGCAGCTCGGTGCCCTGGCGCGGCCGCAGCTGAAGTCCCTCGTGGACCGGCTGGGGGAGACGTCCAACATGGCCGTGCTGGACTCGGACATGGTGATCTACGTGGCGCAGGTGCCGTCGCTGCACTCGATGCGCATGTTCACCGAGGTAGGCCGCCGCGCCCATACGCATGACACCGGCGTCGGCAAGGCAATCCTGGCGCAGCTGGACGACGAGGTGGTGCGCGGCATCGTGACCCGCACCGGCATGCCCACGCCCACGGCCAAGAGCATCGGCGACTTCGATTCCCTGATCGCTGACCTGAACCGGATCCGGGAACGGGGCTACTCGATTGACGAGGAGGAGCAGGAGCTCGGCGTGCGCTGCTTCGCCATGGCCGTGCCCAACGCGCCCACGCCCACCGCCATCTCCGTCTCGGGGCCCGTTTCCCGCGTGGACCAGGCCTTCGCCGACCGCGCCGTGCCGCTCCTGCGCGAAGCAGCCCAGGCCATCTCGGACGAGCTCAACCAAAACTAACCCCCGCCGTCGTTCCATTAACCGCGGATTCCGATGCCTTGGAGCGCGAACGGACACTTGTGGCCCCGTTTCTCTGCAGAAACAGGGCCACAAGTGTCCGTTCGCGCTTAAGTGGACGCTAATGCTCGGAGTTGGATGACGCCTGGATGGGCACTTCCTTGCCGTCGCAGTCGATCAGCTTTCCGCCTTCGAAGCGGTCGCCGTCGGCGAGGCACTTCAGTTCCTCCTCCTTGACGACGCGCCCGGTGCCCGCCACGAACACTGACTGGTTGTCCGAGTTGCCCGCCTTGAGATGATTGAACAGCAGGTTCAGCAGGATGGCCATGACCGCTGCCGAGCTGATGCCGGAGTGGAAGATGGTGCTGAACCAGGACGGGAACTGGTCGTAGAAGGCCGGCGCCGCGATCGGGATCATGCCGAACCCGACGGACGCGGCCACGATGATCAGGTTCATGTTGTTCCGGTACTCCACCTTGGAGAGCGTCCGGATGCCGCTGGCGGCAACCGTTCCAAAGAGTACGACGCCGGCACCGCCCAGAACGGGCGTCGGCACCGCCGCCACCACCCGGCCAAGGACCGGAAGCAGGCCGAGGATGACCAGGATGAGGCCGCCGGCGCTGACGACGAACCTGCTCTTGACGCCCGTGATGGCGACGAGGCCCACGTTCTGGGCAAAGGCGCTCTGGGTGAACGAGTTGAACAGCGGGGAAATGGCACTGGAGAGCATGTCAGCCCGGAGGCCGTCGCCGATCCGCTTCGAATCAACCTTGGTGCCCACGATCTCGCCGACGGCGATGATGTCCGCGGAGGTCTCGGTGAGCGTCACCAGGATGACGATCAGCATGGAGATGATCGCTGCGATCTCGAACGTCGGCGGACCGAAGGCGAACGGGGTGGGGAACGCGACGATCTCGCCCGTGCCCACCTTGGAGAAGTCAGCCATGCCGAAAGCGAGGGCGATCAGGGTCCCGAGGACCATCGCGAGGAGGATGGAAAGCCGGGAGATGGCGGCGTTGCCCACCTTGCTCAGCAGCAGGACGATCGCCATGGTGGCGGCGGCCAGGCCGATATTGGCCATGCTGCCGTAGTTGGGGGCCGCCTTGTTGCCGCCCATGGCCCAGTTGGCGGCCACCGGCATCAGCGTGAGGCCGATGGTGGTGATCACGGTGCCGGTGACGACCGGCGGGAAGAACTTGATGATCTTGGAGAACAGGGGAGTGATGAGCAGCCCGATCAGCGAGGCTGCGATCACGGAGCCGAAGACCGCCTGGATTCCGCCGCCGCCGTGGACAATCGCCACCATGGTGGAGACGCCGGCGAAGGAGACGCCCTGAACGAGCGGGAGCTGGGAGCCGAAGAAGCGGATGCCGACCGTTTGCAGGATGGTGGCCAGGCCGCCGACGAAGAGGCAGGCTGCGATGAGCAGGCCGATGTCCTGGGATGACATGCCGGCCGCGGCGCCGATGATCAGGGGCGGCGCGATGATGCCGCCGTACATGGTGAGGACGTGCTGGAACCCGTAGGCGAAAGTGCTGCCGATCGAGAGGCGCTGATCTTCCGGGCGGGTTGCCGCTGGGCGGCTTTTCTTGGTGATGTTCATGGCAGACTTTCTTGGTTCATGGCAGACGCCTTCGTCTGGCTAACAATGTCTGGCTAACAATTTGAGTCGTGTGGGGCCGGGGGCCGGGAATTCTTGCTGTGCCGGCCGGCCCGCGGACTTTGGTGTCCGCGGGCCGGCCGGCCGAGGCCTAGCAGAAGCCGGCGATGCCTGACCAGGCAGCGTCGGCTGCCTCGGCGTCGTCGCGCAGGACGGTGGCTTCGATGAGTCCGTACGGGCGGTCGGCCGCGTAGAAGACCTCGTTGGGGTTGTCGAGTCCGAACGGCGCGAGGTCCACCAGGAAGTGGTGCTTGTTGGGCATCGAGAACTTGATTTCCTCGATCTCGCTGTGGGCTTCCAGGACCTTCGCGCCCATGTCGAACAGGGTCTGCTGGAGGGCGTGGGAGTACTTCTCGGTGAAGCCTTCAAGCAGGAGGCTCTTGACGTCCTCGTAGCTCTTGTTGAAGTCCAGCGAGCTGAAATCCGTGCCGGCCCTGAAGCGCCAGCGGGCCGAGACATCGGTCGCCAGGATGCGGTCGGTGGTTTCCGGCAGGGTGGTGTACTTGTCCTTTGGGTACCCGACGAAGCCGGACTGCGTGGACTTCAGGACGGTCAGGTCCTTGAGCCCGGAGATCAGGTGGGTGGCTGCGCCGTCGCGGACCAGGACGGCGGTGCGGACTTCCTGGCCCTTGCGGACGAAGGAGTGGTCGTGCGCGCTGCCGTGTGCCTGAATGCGTTCCCAGGCGTAGGACTCGGCTTCCCAGCGGCCGCCGGTGACCCAGTCAAAGCTGGAGGTGAAGTGCTCGCCGAGGCGCAGCAGGAAAGCCTCGGGGGAGCCGACGCCTTCCCGGGCGAAGGCGTAGATGGTGTTCTTCTGGGTGTCGGTGGCCACCACGTGGGCGTTGTCGCCTTCGAGGTGGGCGGCTTCGAAGTCCCCGCGGAGCTGCGACGTGACGTTCAGGTCCTCGATCTCATGGCGGTCGGTGTCGCGGGTGATCTTGACGACGCGGACTTCGGCCTTGCCGTACTGGTTGTGGCCGAGGACGATCTTGTTGCTCATGGTCTGTTCCCAACTTCCGGTATGTGGAACGAAAGTCCCACATAGAAATTAAGTGCGTGTTGCCCACGCGTTTCCTGTGGCGTCGACCCAAAACAAAAAATGAGCCGACATCAGTTGTGATGCCAGCTCATTACGACCCTGCCTGCTGCTCCCAGGTTACGTGACCTGGGCCACGAATTGACTTAAAGCGTAGCGCAGCATGTCGGTGGTGTACATCACAAAGTCAAAAAACCGATTGTGACCGAGGGGCGCCGGATGGTTTGGGGAGGGGTCTTGACGCTCCGCCAACGCCGCTCGTAAGATTTCACATATCAGAAATTGATTTCCGTTATACGAAATATCGTTGAGTAGCGCGAGGCAAGAAACGAGGAGGAACAGATGGACCCGCAGGATCAGAACGACGTCGCGGAATTCCCGGCGCCAGGCCAGGAGCTGTACCTGCCGTTCGGCGCCACGGACCCCGACTTCTACATCCCGGCCGACTGCGACCGGCGCTCCGGCAGCCTGTCGCGGTGGCTCCGGGCGCTTCCGGTCTTCGGCAGGCGGCCATAGCCGCTGCCAAGGACGCAGTATTCGCCGCATGACGCGAAAATGGTCCGGCGACACCCGCATTCGGGTGTCGCCGGACCTTTTCTGTGTCGCCGGACCACTAGTGCGTCCTCAGGCCGTTGAAGACCCCGGGCGCCCCGGCCACTCCTTGCCGGCCCACGGGTCATAGTCGGCGATGAGCTCCTCCTGCGGGGGACGCTCCGCTTCGGGGACATGCTGCAGGTTCACCCGCACCCGGTACCAGAGTGAGCTTGACCCGCGCATTCCGTCGACAAGCACATCGGCCGGGTGCAGGGCGGGGACCACGTCCGCATGCCGGGACTTCCACTCGTCGAGCGCGGCGAGTGCCTCCGGTTTGGTTTTGGTGCGGGCCACCTCGATGAGCGGCATCACCGACTGCCGCCGGCCGGAGCCGTTGGCGCCGCGCGGCGCTTTCTCGGCGGGGCCGAGCTCGGCAGCCAGCGCGAGAAGCCCGTCAAGCATTCCCACGGCGTCGTCAATGCCGGTGTGTGGGTCCCCCATCTCGGCGAAACGCTCCAGCACTGTGGGCACCGTGAATTGTTCCGGCCGGGCGAAGCGGACTTCGTCCCAGGTGAGCGGCGTCGAAACCCGGGCGTCAGGCAGCGGCCGCACCGAGTACGCCGATGCCACCGTGCGGTCCTTCGCGTTCTGGTTGAAGTCCACGAACACACTCTCGCCGCGCTCCTCCTTCCACCACCGCGCGGTGGCGAGGCCGGGAGCGCGGTTTTCGACTTCCCGGGCGAGGGTTTCCGCAGCGAGCCGCACGTCCCTGTACGACCACTGCGGGGCGATGCGCACCAGAATGTGGAGTCCCCGGGACCCGCTCGTCTTCGGCCACCCCACGAGCCCGACATCGTCGAGCACCTCCCGCGCGACATACGCGACATCAACAATCTGCGACCAGTCGACCCCCGGCATTGGATCCAGGTCCACCCGCAGCTCGTCCGGGTGCTCGAGGTCCTCGGCGCGGACCGGATGCGGGTTGAGGTCGAGGCAGCCAAGATTCACCACCCACGCCAGGCCCGCGGCGTCGCGGATGACGGCTTCCTCCGCCGACGTCCCCGACGCGTAGTGCAGCGTCGTCGTGTCAATGAAATCGGGATGGTTGTCCGGCACGCGCTTTTGGAAGAACGCCTCCGCGTCGATCCCCTTCGGGAAGCGCTTGAGCACCATCGGCCGGCCGCCTGCGCCGCGCAGCGCGCCATCCGCGACCGCCACGTAATAGCGCACCAGGTCGAGCTTCGTCAGCCCGGGCTCAGGGAACACCACCTTGTCCGGGCTCGAGATGCGGACCTCGGTGCCGGCAACGTCCAGGATCTCGGCCGGCGTCTTCGACGGAGTCATGGCGCCACGCTAGCAGTTGGCCAACCTCATCGGAACGGCGGGGGCCTCAGCCGTTCACGAGCCGCCGCGCCGCCGCCGAATGCTCCGCAACCAGGCCGGCCACATCCAGTCCCGGAATCTGACCGTCCACCACGCGCCACTCGCCGCCCACCATCACGCGGTCCGCGCGGTCGGCGGCGCACAGCAGCAGGGCGGCGAGGGGATCGTGGCTGCCGGAGAACCGCAGGTCGTCCAGCCGGAAAAGGGCCAGGTCCGCCTGCATGTCGGGCGCCAACTGGCCCAGGTCCGGCCGTCCCAGCACCGCCGCCGACCCGCGGGTGGCCCAGCCCAGCGCGCGCTCGACGGGAACCTGCGCGCCGTAGCGGAGGCGCTGCAGGTACAGCGCCTGCCGCGCCTCGAGAATCATGTTGGAGGCATCGTTCGACGCCGATCCGTCCACTCCCAGCCCCACGGGCACGCCCGCTTCCTCCAGTTCGAGCACCCGGGCGGTGCCGGACGCGAGGCGCATGTTCGACGTCGGGCAATGGGCGACGGCGGTTCCCGCCGCTCCCAGCCGGGCGATTTCAGCGTCGCTGAAATGGATGCCGTGGCCCAGCCACGTCCTGTCCGTCAGCCAGCCCACGCTGTCCAGGTAGTCCACGGTCCGCAGCCCGAACGTCTCGAGGCAGAATTGCTCCTCGTCAAGGGTCTCCGCGAGGTGCGTGTGCAGCCGGACGTCATGCCGGTCCGCCAGTGCCGCGCTCTCGGCCATGATCTCCTTGGTGACGGAAAACGGCGAGCAGGGCGCCAGCGCAATCTGGATCGCGGCGCCGTCTCCGCGCTCGTGATACTCGCTGATCAGACGCTCACTGTCCGCCAGCACCGCCTCCGGTGTCTGCACCGTCGACTGCGGCGGCAGCCCGCCGTCGTCCTCTCCCAGTGTCATGGAGCCGCGGGTCAGGGTGGCCCGCATGCCGAGTCGCCGGACGGCGCCGATTTCGACGTCGATCGCGTCCTCCATCCCCGCGGGGAAGAGATAGTGGTGGTCGGCGGCGGTGGTGCAGCCGGAGAGCAGCAGTTCGGCAAGGGCCACGGTGGCTGCGAGTTCAAGATCCGGCGGGGTCAGCCTGGCCCAGACCGGGTAGAGGTTCTGCAGCCAGGGGAACAGGGGAGCGTTGGCCACCGGACCCCATGCGCGGGTGAGCGTTTGGTAGAAGTGGTGATGGGTGTTGATCAGGCCGGGGAGCACAACGTGGCTGCCGGCGTCGAAGGTCCGCTGGCAGGGTGCGGAGGGCGTCCGTCCGGCGCCAAGCACCTCCACAATCCTGCCGCCGCTTACCACCAGGCCGCCCGAGGCGTCGAGGCCGTTGGCGGTGAAGGCAGCCAGCGGGTTCCGGATCCAGAGCCGGGATTCAGGCTCCGGCTGCGGGACCGTCGAGGGAGAGTCAAAGAGCTGGGTCATGAGGGTCCTTGTCTGAGCGTGCTGATACTTTCCAGCTCAGTGGTCCTGTCTGCTGATCCAGGGGACATGCTGCCCGACGGCGGCGGGTCGGCACCAGCGTAGATCGGGTGCGGGAGGACGTCAACGGCCGCGCTTTGTGACGCGGCAGAAACTGCCCGCGTGAACCGCCGGTAACACGAATTTCACATTACGAAATTAAAGTTCCAGAAAACTATGGCGCGGACCACATTCCGGTGCTAATCTCGAGTTGCCAAAGGCGGGCACCCGGACTCCGGGAAGCTATCTACCAGGCGCAACTTAACCTTCAAAAGCACATGCTGAAGCCTGGTAACCGTCGCACTTGGTCCTTTCCGTTCCGTCGCGGGGTACCGGCTTCCACAGCAAAGGGAGTCGCATCATGAGTACCACCGTCACGGCCGAGGCATTCCTGGCCAGGTCCATCCGGTTGGCAACCGCCAACGTCCTGAACAGCGGCGGCCCGTTCGGCGCTGTGATCGTCACCGCCGACGGGCAGACGTTCGACGGCGTCAACCGGGTCACCGCCGACAACGATCCCACCGCCCACGCCGAGGTCACCGCCATCCGCCGCGCATGCAGCGGGCTGGGCACCTTTGACCTCCGCGGGGCCACCCTCTACAGCAGCTGCGAGCCGTGCCCCATGTGCCTCGCCTCGGCGCTCTGGGCCCGCATCGACAGCGTGGTTTTCGCCGCCGACCGGCACGACGCTGCCTCCGTGGGCTTCGACGACGCCGTCTTCTACGAGTACTTCGACAACGAGGACCGGCACGCCCTGATGCCGGTCTCCAAGCTGGAGCTGGGTCACCCCGAAGCCCCGGCCATCCTGGAGCCGTTCAACACCTGGAACACGCTCGACTCCAGGATTGACTACTAGGGCCCGGTGGCTGAAATGACAATCCTGGACAATACCGCTGAACAGCAGGCTGCGCTTCAGGGTGCAGGGCAGACAGCGGCACTCGAAATGTACCCGGCAACCGGAAAGGCACAGCGGGGCAACGGCCCCAAGCCCCCGGCGTCGACCTCGTTCCTTGACCGCTTCTTCCACATCACCCGGCGCGGTTCCACCGTGGCCCGGGAAGTGCGGGGCGGGCTGGTCACCTTCTTCACGATGGCCTACATCGTCATCCTGAATCCGCTGATCCTGGGCGGCTTCAGCGCGGACAACGCCCCGACTGACGTCGCCGGCGGCTGGCTTTCAGCCGCGCAGGTGGGCGCCGTCACCGGGCTGACAGCCGGTGTCATGACCATCGCGTTCGGCCTGATCGCCAACCTGCCATTCGGCCTGGCGGCCGGGCTGGGCATCAACTCCTTCCTTGCCGTGGCGGTGATCCAGGAAGTCACCTGGGCCGAGGCCATGGGCCTGGTGGTCATCAACGGCATCCTGATCGTCCTGTTTGGTGTCACCGGCGCGCGGACCGCGATTTTCCGGGCCGTGCCCAAGGAACTGAAGGCCGCCATCACGGTGGGCATCGGCCTGTTCATCGCCTTCATCGGCTTCGTGGACTCGGGCTTCGTCAAGGCCACGGCCGGCGGACCGCCGGTCCAGCTCGGCGACAACGGCTCCATCACCTCCATGCCCACCATGGTGTTCATCGTGGGCCTGCTGGCCATGGGTATCCTGGTGGCACGGAAGGTCCAGGGCGGCCTGCTCATCGGCATCGTTGCCACCACGGCTCTGGCCGCCGTCGTCGAGGCATTCCTGCACATCGGCCCCGCCAGCGAAACGAACCCGGGCGGCTGGCACCTGAACACGCCGGTGCTGTCGGGCCATCTAGTCTCTGCGCCGGATCTTGGCCTCGTGGGTCAGTTCGACCTGTTCGGCGCCTTCGGCCGGATCGGCGGCCTGGCCGCGACGATGCTGGTGTTCACGCTCGTCTTCACCAACTTCTTCGACGCGATGGGCACCATGACCGGGCTGGCGAAGAGCGCGGGCGTGGCCCACAAGGACGGCACGTTCCCCCGGCTCAAGTCCGCCTTCATCGTCGAAGGCGTGGGTGCGGTGATGGGCGGCGCGACGTCGGGTTCCTCCAACACCGTGTACATCGACTCCGCTGCGGGGATCGGCGAGGGGGCACGCACCGGGCTGGCCTCGGTGGTCACCGGAGCGCTATTCCTGGGGTCCATGTTCCTCACCCCGCTCACCAGCGTGGTGCCGCTTGAGGTGGCAGCCGCCGCCCTGGTGGTGGTGGGCGCGATGATGATGGCGCAGATCCGCGAGATCAAGTTCACCAAGTTCGCGGTGGCACTGCCGGCCTTCCTGACGATCGTCACCATGCCGCTGAGCTATTCGATCGCCAATGGCATCGGCGTGGGCTTCGTGAGCTGGGCCGTGATCGGCGCGGCCTCCGGCAAGGCGAAGAAGATTCACCCGCTGATGTGGGTGGTCACCGCGGGCTTCGTGGTCTACTTCGCGCGGGGTCCGGTCAGCGCACTGCTCGGGGCGTAAGACCCGAAACAGGCGCCGGGACGCGGAAAATGCACCGCGACGCGCAAACGGCCGGAGGACACGGGAATCCGCGCATCCCCGGACCGTTTGCGCGTCGCTGGGCCGGACCGGCGTCCAAACGCTTTCAACTACCAAGGATAGGAACGAGAATATGGGCACCATCGCACGGAAAGAGGGAGTGCTGCCATGCTGGATCTGATGCCTTCTCTGGCCGGCTGGCGCCCGGCGGCCTCCGGGGAACGGTGCGCCGTCGCCACCATCATCACCGCCAGCGGCTCCGTGCCGCGGCCGACAGGGACCTCCATGCTGGTGTCCGAATCCGGCGAGATACTCGGCAGCCTCTCCGGCGGCTGTGTTGAAGCGGCCGTGGTTGCCTCGGCGCTGGAAGTGATGGCCGACGGCGGCACCCGCCTTGAGGCGTTCGGCTTCAGTAGCGAGGACGCATTTGCCGTCGGGCTCACCTGCGGCGGTGAATTGGAGGTCCACATCCAGCCCTTGGATGGCAACGCCGCCGGGCTCGGGGACCTCCGCAAGTTTGCCGCCGGGGACCCCGGACGGCCGCTGGCCCTGATCCGGCGAATCGACGGTGCGTCTGGCAGGAGCATTTCCGGCGGGACCGTGTCCGGCAGCGCATTGGGGGCTGCCGGCGCTCAGGCTGCCGGCGCTCAGGCTGCCGGCGCTCAGGCTGCCGGCGCTCAGGCTACCGGAACTCCGGGAGCCGGAACAGAGGTGACGGCGCGGACACAGCCGCCTTCCGTCGTCGTAGTTCCGGATCCTGGCGCCTTCGAGGTTGCGGGATCGGCTGAGCTCGCGGCCCTGCTGGGGCTGGACGCTTTGAACCTGGACGCTGGGGCCAGATGGGAAGCACTCCTGGCGGCAGCGGCCCAGCTCGAACCGCTGCTGCGCGGCGGCCGGACGGGGCTGGTCCGGCTGGCTCCGCCGCAGGGCTGTGGTGTTTCTGGCCGTGGCGCCCGCGGTACTGATGGCGGGGTGGCGTCGCCCGAACCCGTGACGCTGCTGGTGGAGAGTCGCCTGCCGCAGGCCCGGCTGCTGGTGTTTGGCGCCAACGACTTCGGCGCGGCGCTGGTACCGGCCGCGAAGCTGCTCGGCTACCGCGTCACGCTGTGCGATGCCCGGCCGGCGTTCGCAGCGCAGGAGCGTTTCGCCGCCGCGGACGAGGTGGCCACCGACTGGCCACACCGGTATCTCGCCGCGGAAGCCGCAGCAGGCCGGATCGACTCCCGCTCGGTCATCTGCGTCCTCACCCACGATCCCAAGTTCGACATCCCGTTGCTGCAGGAAGCCCTGGAACTTGATGTTGCTTTCGTCGGCGCCCTGGGCTCGCGCCGCAGCCACCGGCAGCGCATCGACGGGTTGCTCGAGGCCGGCGTGGCACCGGAGAAGCTGGCACGGCTGCATTCGCCGATCGGCCTGGACCTCGGTGCCGTCACACCGGCGGAAGTGGCCGTCTCCATCACCGCGGAGCTGATCGCGGCGCGCAGCGGTGCCGTCGCCTGCACTCCACTGCGGGACGGCACCGGACCCATCCATTCCCTTCCCGAAGCCGGGAGCGCTCACGCAGAACCGGCATTCAGTACAGAGCAGGCATCCCAGGAGATCGCATGGACATGAACACCATCGAGGCGGTGGTCCGCACCACCGACCCCGCCGACTGGCGCGAAGGCGACGCCTGGCTCGCGGGCGGCACCGTCCTCTTTTCCTACGGCAGCACCGCCTTCGGCCCCGAGCCGCTGCGGCGCTTGCTGGACCTCGGCTCAGCCGGCTGGCAGGCTGTCACGGTGACGGCGGATGGTATAGAGCTCGCCGCCACCTGCACCATCGCCGAGCTGTACGCGCTCCCCGATGCGCTGGCCGAACATGGCGCCGGCGCGGGAGACTGGCCTGGCCTGGACCTGATCCGGCCCTGCTGCGACTCCTTCGTGGCGTCCTTCAAGGTCTGGAACATGTCCACCGTCGGCGGCAACCTGTGCACGTCCCTGCCAGCCGGCCCCATTATCTCGCTGTGCGCAGGACTGGACGGCACGGCCACAATCCTCGGCCCGGGAGGCTCCCGCCGGGAGCTCCCGGTGGCAGACTTCATCACCGGGGACGGGCAAAACGCACTGGCACCCGGTGAGCTGCTCCGCAGCGTCAGCCTGCCGGCGTCGGCCCTGTCCTCCCGGGTGGCGTTCCGCCGGCTCTCGCTGAGCAACCTCGGCAGGTCCGGGGTGCTGCTCATCGGAAGGCTCGACGGCGGCGGCCGGTTCACGCTCACCGTCACCGCCGCCACCAAACGGCCCCTGCAGCTGCGGTTCGCGTCCCTGCCGGACGCGCCGGAGCTGGCGGACGAACTTGAAGCCGCCGTCCCGGCGGACCTTTACCACGACGACATCCACGGGCTGCCTGCGTGGCGCCGCGATATGACGCACCGCCTGGCCGAAGAAATCCGGACAGAACTGGGCCTGCCCGCCGGAGCGCCGGCAACAGTGTCAGGCGACTTCTGGCCGCCGCAGCAGACGCAGATGCGGCAGCAGCCGGCCCGGCAGACGAAGAGAGGGGCCTGAGCATGGCCATGGAAATCAACGGCGCGCCGGTGCAGGCTCAGCCGCGGCCCGGCCAGTGCCTGCGCACGTTCCTCCGGGAGCAGGGCAACCTCGGCGTCAAGAAGGGCTGCGACGGCGGCGACTGCGGAGCCTGCACCGTGCACGTGGATGGCACCCCGGTGCACAGCTGCATCTACCCGGCCGTGCGCGCGGAGGGCCACGCCGTCACCACGATCGAAGGCCTCGCAGCCACGAACCCGGGAGCAGACCTGCACCCGGTCCAGCAGCAGTTCCTGGAGCGCCAGGGCTTCCAGTGCGGCTTCTGCACCGCGGGCATGGTGATGACGGCAGCCACGTTCGACGACGCACAGAAGGAAAACCTGCCGCGCAACCTGAAGGGCAACCTGTGCCGCTGCACCGGCTACCGGGCCATCGCGGACGCCGTCTGCGGCCACGAAGGCCACCCGGCCCCTGAAGGCCCCGGCTCGGGCATCGCCGCCGAGGGCCAGCCCGCCCCGGAGCCCGGCCGGCTGGGTGACAACGTTCCGGCCCCCGCCAGCCGCGCAGTGGTCACCGGGCAGGCCCGCTACACGCTGGACGTCCCGGCCGAGGCGCTGCCCGGCCTGCTGCACATGAAGCTCGTGCGTTCACCGCATGCGCACGCCAGGGTCCTGTCCATCGACACCGCGGCGGCCATGGAGGTGCCGGGAGTCGTGGCCGTGCTCACCGCCAAGGACGCCCCGGACCAGCTGTATTCCAGCGCTCAGCACGAGCTCTACACCGACGACCCCGACGACACCCGGCTGCTGGACACTGTGGTGAGGTTCCGCGGCCAGCGCGTGGCGGCCGTCGTCGCCGAATCGGTGGGGGCAGCGGAAGCCGGCGTCCGCGCGGTGCGCGTGGAGTACCAGGAACTGCCTGCGGTGTTCACCCCGCAGGACGCCATCCTGCCCGGCGCGCCAGCCCTGCACGGGGACAAGGATGCCAGTACGGCGCGGATCGCCCAGCCGGATCGGAACATCGTGGCCGAGCTGCACTCCGAGCTTGGCAGCGTCAGCGACGGCTTCGCGACGGCCGACTTCATCCATGAGCAGACCTACCGGACCCAGCGCGTCCAGCACGTGGCGCTGGAAACCCACGCCTCCATCGCCTCGGTGGACGACGACGGCCGGCTGCATATTCGCACGTCCAGCCAGGTTCCGTTCCTGGTGCGCCGCACGCTCTGCCGCCTGTTCGGGCTGCCGGAAGACCAGGTGCACGTGGTGGCGGGCCGGGTGGGCGGCGGCTTCGGCGGAAAGCAGGAGGTCCTGACGGAGGACATCGCCGCGCTCGCGGCCCTGAAACTGCGGCGGCCCGTGCAGCTGGAGTTCACCCGGACGGAGCAGTTCACGGCCAGCACCACGCGCCACCCGTTCACCATCAAGCTCAAGGCCGGAGCGAGCAATGACGGCAGGCTCACGGCGCTGCAGCTGGACGTCCTCACCAACACGGGGGCCTACGGCAACCACGCCCCCGGGGTCATGTTCCACGGCTGCGGTGAATCCCTGGCCGTCTACAAGTGCGCCAACAAGAAGGTCGACGCGGCCGCGGTCTACACGAACACCGTGCCGTCCGGCGCCTTCCGCGGCTACGGGCTCAGCCAGATGATCTTCGCCATCGAATCGGCTATCGACGAACTGGCCGAGGGCGTCGGCATGGACGCGCTGGAATTCCGCCGCCGCAACATGGTCCGCGAGGGCGACCACATGCTCTCCACCCATTCCGAGCCGGAGGAGGACGTCCATTACGGCAGCTACGGGCTGGACCAGTGCACCCGCCTGGTGCAGGATGCGCTGGAACGCGGCCGCGAACGCTACCGGTCCGCCGGCCTCGACGACCTGGGACCGGACTGGGTCACGGGGGAGGGCACGGCGCTGTCCATGATCGACACCGTGCCGCCGCGGGGCCACTTCGCCCATTCCAGGCTCCGGCTCCTGGCCGACGGAACGTACGCCGCCGACGTCGGAACCGCCGAATTCGGCAACGGCACCACCACGGTCCACGCGCAGCTGGCGGCGACGGCGCTGTCCACTGTGGCTGCACGGGTCGCCGTCCGGCAGTCCGACACGGACCTGATCGAGCATGACACCGGTGCCTTCGGCTCTGCCGGCACCGTGGTGGCCGGCAAGGCCACGCTGGCCGCCGCCGAGGAACTGGCCGTCCGGATCCGGGCGTTCGCCGCCGGCGTCCGGCAGATCCAGGCATCCGGGTGCGTGCTCGACGGCGACGCCGTCGTCTGCGAGGGAACCCGGGTGCCGCTGACCGAACTGTTCGACGCCGCCCGGCAGACCGGGATAGAACTCGAGGCCGAGGGGCGCTGGGGCGGAACGCCGCGCTCGGTGGCCTTCAACGTCCATGGTTTCCGCGTGGCTGTGAACACCGGGACAGGTGAGCTGCGGATCCTGCAGAGCGTGCAGGCGGCGGACGCCGGCGTCGTGGTGAACCCGCGGCAGTGCCGGGGCCAGATCGAGGGCGGGATTGCCCAGGCCCTGGGTGCGGCCCTCTACGAGGAAGTCCGGGTGGATGACGCCGGCCGGGTCACCACGGATATCCTCCGGCAGTACCACATCCCGTCCTTCGCCGACGTGCCGCGCAGCGAGGTGTACTTCGCCGACACGAACGACACCCTGGGACCGCTCGGGGCCAAGTCCATGAGCGAAAGCCCCTTCAACCCCGTGGCGCCGGCGCTGGCCAATGCCATCCGGAATGCCACCGGCGTGCGGTTCGCCGAGCTGCCGATCGCCCGGGACAAGATCTACCTGGGGCTGAAGGAGGCGGGACTCGTTCCTGCGGCGGGCAGCGTTCCCGAGGGCAGCGTTCCCGCTGGTCCAGGCAACGCGGAGTCACTTTTCGCCCCGTGAGCCGCAACGGAGCGCGTGAAGTGACTCCGCGCGGGGTTGGCAACATATAGTCGGGGGATGGAACAGCGCATCTTAGGCAAGACCGGACGGAACGTTTCAGTCGTGGGACTGGGAACCTGGCAGCTCGGCGCGGACTGGGGCAACGTTGACCCGGCCCAGGCGCAGGCCATCCTCGCCGCCTCGGCGGAGGCCGGCGTGACCTTCTTCGACACCGCTGACGTCTACGGGGACGGCCGCAGCGAGCAGGCCATCGGAGCGTTCCTCGCCGACAACCCGGGCACGGGCATCACGGTGGCCACGAAGATGGGCCGCAGGCTGGAGCAGCGCCCGGAAAACTACAACCTGGCAAACTTCCGCGAATGGGTGGACCGGTCGCGCCGCAACCTTCGCACCGACGCCCTGGACCTGGTCCAACTGCATTGCCCGCCCACCGCCGTGTACAGCCGGGCCGAGGTGTACGACGCCCTGGACACCCTCGTCGCCGAGGGGGCCATTCGGAACTACGGCGTCAGCGTGGAGCGGACCGACGAGGCCCTCGAAGCCCTGCGGCACGAGGGCACGGCGTCCGTGCAGATCATCCTGAACGCCTTCCGGCTCAAGCCGCTGGAGGAGGTTCTTCCCGCCGCAAAGGCCGCCGGGGTGGGCATCATCGCCCGGGTTCCGCTCGCCTCCGGCCTGCTGTCCGGGAAGTACACCAAGGACACCACGTTCGCCGAAAACGACCACCGCAACTACAACCGCGCCGGGAACGCCTTCGACGTCGGAGAGACCTTCTCCGGGGTGGACTACGAGCTGGGGCTCAAAGCCGTGGCCGAGTTCGAACAGCTGGTACCGGAGGGCTCCGGAACCGCGCAGGCGGCCATCGCGTGGGTCGCCGCGCAGGACGGCGTCACGTCGGTCATTCCCGGTGCCCGATCCGTGGAGCAGGCGAGGGCCAATGCAGCCGCGGGCGGCACAGTACTCAGCCCGGAGTTCGACGAAGGCGTGCGCTGGATCTACGACCACTACTTCCGCGAGGCTGTCCACCCCCGCTGGTAACAGCAACGCGGGCGAAGGGGAGGCGGGCGCATGACCTCATCGTCGATCGAAGACTTCACTGACCGGCTCGCCGCCGTCGAAACCGGGCCGGGGTGCACCAACTTCTTCGACCACTCGGTTCCCGCCAATGCCCTGCGCCGGCAAAACCTCTTGGTCTATCTCAGCGACATGCTGGACCGGGCCCCGAAGGTGCTGCTGGTGGGGGAGGCGCCGGGCTTCCGGGGCATGCGGATCACGGGTGTTCCCTTCACCAACCGCCCCATGTTCGAGGGGGCAGCCAATCCCTTCGGGCTTTTCGGGACAGGAAAAGGGTATGTGCTGCCGCCAGAGGCCGCCGGCGTCGCCGCCGAACCGACGGCCACGGTGATGTGGGAAGTCCTGGCCGAGCTCGGCTTCCTCCCTTTGCTGTGGAGTGCCTGCCCTTGGCATACGCATGTGCCGGGACAGCCGCTGTCCAACCGCACGCCCACACCCGCGGAAGCGGCGCTGGGCACCCCGTTCTGGCAGGCCCTGAGAGGGATCTTTCCCATCGAAACCGTGGTGGCCGTGGGGAACGTTGCATACACCAGCCTCCGCCGCGGCGGCGTGGATGTGCCGAAAATCAGGCATCCGGCCCATGGCGGGAGGGTCCGCTTCAAGCAGGGACTGCAGGAGCTTCTAGCGGCGGGGAACTTTCAGTGACTGCCCGCCGCGCCGCCCTCGCCCGTCGCTGAACTAGCCGAGCAGGTGCAGCTGGTCCGGGGTGTCGAGGTCTTCGCCGCGGGACTGGTCGGAGCAGTCCACCAGGTCGACCAGCTCCGGGTGGGCCTGCAGGAAAAACCGGGCACCGACGTCCCCGCCCGCCGACGCCGCAGCTTCCGCGCGCAGCGTTGCGTCGAGCAGCAGCGGATGGCCGCGCCGGAGCTGCCCGGAAGCATCGGCGTAGGCGGCGGTAGTCACCCTGCCCGGCCGGTGTTCCCGCAACAGCCGGGCGACAGTTTCCGCGGTCAGCCCGGGCTGGTCCACGAGCGCCACCAGCACATGGTCTTCCGGGGGTGCGCGGTCCAGCCCCGTCTGGAACGAACTGCCCATTCCGCCGGTCCACTCCCGGTTCTCCACCACAGTGTGACGGGCCAGGTCAGTCCGCCCCCGGACGTCCCCGGCGCCCGCGCCGAGCACCACCACAACCCCCCGGCAGCCGCCGTCGACCAGCATGTCCGCCAGGACCTCCACGAGGGTGCGTCCCCGGAACGGAAGCAGCGCCTTCGGGCCGCGGCCCAGGCGGGTGCCGGCACCCGCCGCCAGCAGCACGCCCGTGGCCTGGGGAAGGGGGGAGGCGGTCATGGAATCAGCCTAGGCCATGCCGCACCGGGCGCCCGGACCGGGGCGTTTGGTCTGGGTGCAGCCGGATACTACCCGGTAGTAGGGGTGGTTCGTCCAGTGAATGGCGGCTAACGTCGGATATGTCGTGTTGGCAATTGGGGGTCGTAATGGCGGCTGCAACGGTGCAGCTGTCGGAAGGAGCATCTATGGCAGGCACATTCGTAATCGAGACGGCGGGCGCAGGGCAATTCCGGTTCAGGCTGACAGCCGATGACGGAACCGTGGTTGCGGTTTCGCCCAGCTTTCCCAACATCAAGGCAGTCGCCGCGGGGATCACGGCAGTCCGGGAAAGCGCAGCCACCGGGTTCGTTGTTGACGGCAGGACGTCCCTGACCTAATCCAGAGAAGCGCGACGGCGGCCCCCACCACCAGGTGAGGGCCGCCGTCGGTTTTTTAATTCTTAGGAGTCGCCGCCGGCTCCTCCCGTTGTTCCCGCCGTGACGTCCAGGAGTTTGTAGCGGTCCATGGCGTACGACGGCGCGTCCTCCTGCACCTCGCCCCTCGCCGCGAGCAGCTGGAGGGTTTTGACGACGATGGAGTGGGTGTCGTTTTTGAAGTAGCGGCGGGCGGCGGCGCGGGTGTCGGAGAAGCCGAAGCCGTCGGCGCCGAGGGTGGCGAACTCGTTTGGGATGAACTGCCGGATCTGGTCCGGGACGGCTTTCATGTAGTCCGAGACCGCGATGACGGGTCCCTGTGCACCGGCGAGCTGCTTGGTGACGAAGGGTTCGCGGGCGGCCTGGCCGGGGTTGAGGAAGGCTTCTTCCTCGGCGGCGAGGCCGTCGCGGCGCAGTTCGTTCCAGGACGTGACGGACCAGACGTCGGCGGAGACGCCCCAGTCTTCGGCGAGGATCCGCTGGGCTTCGAGGGCCCAGGGGACGGAGACGCCGGAGGCGAGGATCTGGCTCTTGGGGCCTTCGGTGCTGGAGGCGGCGAGCTTGTAGATGCCCTTGAGGACGCCTTCGACGTCGAGGTTCTCCGGTTCGGCGGGCTGGGTGATGGGCTCGTTGTAGACCGTGAGGTAGTACATCACGTTTTTATCGGATGCAGTTCCGGTTCCGGTTCCGTTTTCGCCGCTTGCGGCGACCCCGTACATGCGTTCGAGGCCGTCGCGGACGATGTGGCCCATTTCGTAGCCGTAGGCGGGGTCGTAGGTGACCACGGCGGGGTTGGTGGAGGCCAGCAGCGGGGAGTGTCCGTCGGCGTGCTGGAGGCCTTCGCCGGTGAGGGTGGTCCGTCCTGCGGTGGCGCCGATGATGAAGCCGCGGGTCATCTGGTCGGCGGCGGCCCAGAAGGCGTCGCCGGTGCGCTGGAAGCCGAACATGGAGTAGAACACGTAGACCGGGACCAGGGGCACGCCGTGGGTGGCGTAGGCGGTGCCGGCGGCGGTGAAGGCTGCGACGGCGCCGGCTTCGTTGATGCCGGGGTGGATCAGCTGGCCCTGGGCGGATTCCTTGTAGGCCAGGACCAGGTCCCGGTCCACGGACAGGTAGTTCTGGCCGCCCGGGTTGTAGATCTTCGCGGTCGGGAAGAACGCGTCCATGCCGAAGGTCCGCGACTCGTCCGGCACGATCGGCACAATCCGGTGCCCGAACTTCTTGTCGCGGAGCAGGTCCTTGAGCAGACGGACGAACGACATGGTGGTGGCGGCCTGCTGCTTGCCTGATCCGCGCTTGGCGACGTCGAACGTTTTGGGGTCCGGCAGTTCAACGGCTGCATGGTTGGGACGGCGCTCGGGCGTGTAGCCACCGAGTGCCGCGCGGCGTTCAAGGAGGTAGGCAATCTCAGGAGCGTCCGGACCGGGGTGGAAATACGGAGGCCGGTACGGATCCTCTTCGAGCCGGGCGTCGGAAATAGGAATTCTCAGGTAATCCCTGAATTCCTTGAGGTCGTCGAGGGTGAGTTTTTTCATCTGGTGGGTGGCGTTGCGGCCTTCGAAGTGCGGGCCCAGGCCGTAGCCCTTGACCGTTTTGGCCAGGATCACGGTGGGTTTGCCCTTGAATTCGGTCGCTGCCTTGTACGCGGCGTAGACCTTGCGGTAGTCGTGCCCGCCGCGCTTGAGGTTCCAGATCTCGTCATCGGAGAGGTCAGCGACGAGGTCCTTGGTCTGCGGGGTTTTCCCGAAGAAGTGTTCGCGGACGAACCCGCCGGATTCGGCCTTGTAGGTCTGGTAGTCCCCGTCCGGGGTTTCGTTCATGATCTTCACCAGCGACCCGTCAGTATCGCGGGTGAGCAGGTCATCCCATTCCCGGCCCCAAACGACCTTGATCACGTTCCAGCCCGCGCCGCGGAAGAACGCCTCGAGTTCCTGCATGATCTTGCCGTTGCCGCGCACCGGCCCGTCCAGGCGCTGGAGGTTGCAGTTGATCACGAAGTTCAGGTTGTCCAGGTTCTCGTTCGCGGCGAGCTGGAGCAGGCCGCGGGACTCGGGCTCGTCCATTTCCCCGTCGCCCAGGAACGCCCAGACCTGCTGGTCGGCGGTGTCTTTCAGGCCCCGGTTGTGCAGGTACCGGTTGGACTGGGCCTGGTAGATCGCGTTCATCGGGCCGATGCCCATCGACACGGTCGGGAATTCCCAGAAGTGCGGCATCAGGCGCGGGTGCGGGTAGGAGGACAGCGCGTGGCCTTCCTTGGACTTTTCCTGCCGGAACCCGTCCAGGTCCTCCTCCGAGAGCCGGCCTTCCATGAACGCGCGGGCGTACATGCCCGGGGACGCGTGGCCCTGGAAGAACACCTGGTCCCCGCCGCCGGGGTGGTCCTTGCCGCGGAAGAAGTGGTTGAACCCGACCTCGTACAGGGTCGCCGCGCCGGCGTAGGTGGAGATGTGCCCGCCCACCCCGATCTCGGGCCGCTGCGCCCGGTGCACCATGACCGCGGCGTTCCAGCGCATGTACGCCCGGTACCGGCGCTCGAACTCCTCGTTACCCGGGAACTGCGCTTCCTGGTCCACCGGGATCGTGTTCACGTAATCCGTGGTGGTCACCATCGGAACCCCGACGCTCTGCGCGCCGGCACGCTGCAGGAGACTGCGCATGATGTATTGGGCACGCTCCGTGCCCTGTTCCCTGATCAGCGCATCCAGGGACTCAACCCACTCCGCGGTCTCTTCCGGATCACGATCAGGCAGCTGGTTAGTCAACCCGCTGAGGATATGGGAGGTATCTTCTCCTGCAGCCACGGCAGCCTCGTTTCATCTTTGAATGTTGGGCTCATGTTTTCGTATTGTGAGAAAACATTCTTGCTGTTCGAGATTATCCGCCGTGCAGGATGACCGTCAAACGGGACCATGCGGGATAGTGCACTCCAGCCCTGCGAGCGGCCCGCCCCGCGGATTGTGACCACGCTCAGAGGGTGCACATCTTGACTGGGGGTGATGTGGGTCATACGCTTATTTCACTATTCAACAAGTTTATTTCGCGATGTGGAATAACAGCAGTGATCGTCCGACGAGTGATCGTCCGATCGAGGGCTCACCACCGCGAAAATCCCAGAAACTGGAGATCCAGATGCACACGACTCCACCAGTCGGCGTCGAACCGGCTCCCGCTCCGACAGCGCCGCCGGGCCAGCCCGTTCACCAGACCGCGGCCACCGACGCCCTGTGCGACGCGGCCAGCGCCGCAGCCGGCCGCGACATCAGCCCCAGCCTCTACAACGCCGACCTCGCACCGACCAAGCGGCAAGGGCGCCGCTGGACGGGGTACAGCATCTTCACCCTCTGGGCGAACGACGTGCACAGCCTCGGGAATTACGCGTTCGCCGTCGGACTCTTTTCCCTTGGCCTCGGGGGCTGGCAGATCCTGACGGCGCTGGCCATCGGGGCGGCCCTCCTCTTCGTCCTGCTCAGCTTCTCCGGTTTCATGGGCCAGAAAACGGGCGTTCCGTTTCCCGTCATGAGCCGCATCAGTTTCGGCATCCGCGGTGCTCAGCTCGCCAGCCTGCTGCGCGGCGCGGTTGCGGTCGCGTGGTTCGGCATCCAGACGTTCCTCGCCTCGGTGGTGCTCCGCGTCATGCTGGTGGCCATGGTTCCGTCCCTTCATGACCTGGACGCCAACTCCATCCTCGGCCTCTCCACGCTGGGTTGGATCTCCTTCGTGGGGCTGTGGATTGTCCAGCTGGTGATCGTCAGCTTCGGCATGGAGATGATCCGCAAGTACGAGGCCTTCGCCGGTCCGGTCATCCTGCTGACGATGGTACTGCTTGCTGTCTGGGTCTTCACCGAGGCGCACGGCTCCATCCAGTGGACCGGCATCCGGGGCCTCGAGGGCGGCGAGATGTGGCGGACCATTTTCGCCGGGGGCGCCCTCTGGGTCTCCATCTACGGAACGTTCGTCCTGAACTTCTGCGACTTCACCCGCTCTGCCGTGTCCAAGAAGTCCATCGTGCGCGGCAACTTCTGGGGCATCCCGATCAACATGCTCCTCTTCGGCGCCATCGTGGTGGTCCTCGCCGGCGGACAGTACAAGATCAACGGCACCATCATCGAAACGCCGTCGGACATCGTCCAGAGCATCCCCAACACCCTGTTCCTGGTGCTGGCCTGCCTCGCGATCCTCATCCTGACCATCGCGGTCAACCTCATGGCCAACTTCGTTGCCCCCGTGTATGCCCTCACCAACCTCTTCCCCAAGCGGCTCAACTTCCGCCGGGCAGCCTGGGTGAGCGGCACCATCGGCCTGGTCATCCTGCCGTGGAACCTCTACAACAACCCCCTCGTGATCGTCTACTTCCTGGGCGGGCTGGGCGCACTGCTCGGACCCCTGTTCGGCGTGGTCATGGCCGACTACTGGCTGCTCCGCCGCGGAAAGGTCAACGTCCCCGAGCTCTACACCGAGAACCCGTCCGGAGCCTACTTCTACAAGCGGGGCGTCAACCCGCGGGCCATTATCGCGCTGGTGCCGGCAGCCGTCCTGGCCATTCTCGTCGCCTTCCTCCCTGCCCTCGAGGCCGCCGCACCGTTTGCCTGGTTCTTCGGCGCTGGCGTCGGTGCAGTCAGCTACTACGTGATCGCCGACCGCAGGCAGCGCTTTGAGGACGTCGACGGCGAGGCCATCGCCGTCGCCAGCACCCACTAAGAGCCACCCAACGCCACCCACCCAGGAGGAACCATGCGCATACTCGTTGCGAACGTCAACACCACACAGTCCATGACCGACTCCATCGCCGCCCAGGCACGCGGCATCGCGGCGCCCGGCACCGAGATTGTCGGGATCACGCCGCGCTTCGGGGCCGACTCCTGCGAAGGCAACTTTGAGAGCTACCTGGCCGCGATCGCCGTGATGGACCGGGTGGTCCACTACCCCGAACCCTTCGACGCCGTCATCCAGGCCGGCTACGGCGAGCACGGCCGGGAGGGGCTGCAGGAGTTGCTGGACGTGCCCGTCGTCGACATCACCGAGGCGGCGGCCAGCACGGCCATGTTCCTGGGCCACAAATACTCCGTGGTGACCACCCTGGACCGCGCTGTGCCGCTCATCGAGGACAGGCTGAAGCTGGCCGGCCTCGATGCGCGCTGTGCTTCGGTGCGGGCCAGCGGGATGGCCGTGCTGGAACTGGAGGCGGAACCGGAGCGGGCGGTCGAGGCCATCATCAGCGAGGCGTTGCTCGCGGTCCGGGAGGACCACGCCGAGGTGATCGTGCTGGGCTGCGGCGGCATGGCGGGCCTGGATGAACAGATCCGGCAGCGCGCCGGAGTTCCCGTCGTCGACGGCGTTGCGGCCGCCGTGACCATCGCGGAGTCCCTGGTCCGGATGCAGCTCTCCACGTCCAAGGTGCGGACGTACGCCACGCCGCGGCCCAAGACCGTCATAGGCTGGCCGCTGGCGGCGAATGACGTTCCCGCCACCGTCTAACGTTCCAGCAACCGCACAGGTTCCGCCAACTCCAGGAGAAGCAGCATGACCGTTCCACCGACTACGGGACGGGTCGCCGTCGTGACCGGTGCCGGTTCCGGCATTGGACGGGCAGTTGCCCGGCAAATGCTGGCGGACGGTTACCGGGTGGCCCTGGCGGGCCGGCGCGAGCAGCAGCTCCTGGAAACAGCGGACGGGCATCCGGACGCGCTTGCGGTGCCGTGCGATGTCACCGTGCCCGACGACGTCGAACGCCTTTTCGCCGCCGTCCTCAGGCGCTGGGGCCGGGTGGACGTCCTGTTCAACAACGCCGGCATCTTCGGCCCGGCGGCGTCGGTGGATGAGATCAGCCTGGCGGATTGGGAGGCCACCGTGGCCGTGAACCTGACCGGCTCGGTGCTGTGTGCCGGGGCGGCCGTCCGGGCGATGAAGGCGCAGTCGCCGCAGGGCGGGCGGATCATCAACAACGGCTCCATCTCGGCGCACTCACCCCGGCCGCGGACCGTTGCCTACGCCGTCACCAAGCACGCCATGACGGGGCTGACCAAAAGCATCGAGCTCGACGGCCGGGAGTTCGGGATCACCTGCGGGCAGATCGACATCGGCAACACCGCCACGGAAATCATGGACACCATCGGGGTTGGTTCGGGGGCGCTCCAGGCCGACGGAAGCCGCAGGGTGGAACCGATGTTCCCGGTGGAGGACGCTGCCCGGGCAGTGCTGATGATGGCTGGGATGCCGCCGTCGGCCAGCGTGGGCTCGGTAGTCATTACGGCCGCGGGGATGCCCTTCATAGGCCGCGGCTGACCCCTTCTCGCTTCCTTCCGAGATTTTGTCCACATTATCGCGACTTGCACGCCCCTCCGTGGCCAGGGCGTGGGTGGACCTTGGCTCCTTCCTGCCCATCGACGACCCTCCGTCCTGCCCATCCACGACCTGTGGTGGCGGACAAAAACTCGATTGTGACCGCCCAATTTAGTTCCGCATCGTGAAAACTGAATTTCCTCTTGCGGAATTGTGTGACCGGGGTTACGTTGGAAACAGACCCCGATCCGGGGCAGTTCCCAATTGATAGGTACAGATCAATGAAGATCCCAGATTCCTCGGCGCTGAAGGCGAGTTCGGCGCCGTCGAAGAAGAAGCCGCTCTATAGGTCGCTCTTCTTCCAAATTCTGATCGCCGTCGTGGCAGGTGTTCTCATAGGGCATTTCTGGCCGGACCTAGGCGCTCAACTGAGGCCGCTCGGTGACGGCTTCATCCAGCTCATCAAAATGATCATCGCGCCGCTGATCTTCCTCGTGATCGTCACGGGAATATCGGCCGTCGGCGACGTCAAGGCGGTCGGAAGGGTAGGAGTCAAGGCTCTTCTCTACTTCACAGCGGCCACACTTTTCGCCCTGGTCTTCGGCCTGATTGTCGGCAACGTCGTCCAGCCCGGAGCGGGCCTGAACATCGATCCGAGCACCCTCTCCCGGGAGGCCCTCGACGCCAAGACCGGCCACGCCGTGCCGAAGGACGCAGCGGCCTTCATCCTGGACGTCATCCCCACCAGCGTCATCGGGGCCTTCGCCAATAACAGCCTGCTGCAGGTCCTCTTCTTCTCCGTGTTCTTCGGCGCCGCCATCGTCGTCATCGGCCGCGAGCGTTGCCTGCCGGTCGTCAGCCTCATGGAGACCGTCCTCGAGCTCGTCTTCAAGATCATGTCCTGGATCATGAAGGTTGCGCCGATCGGTGCCTTCGGCGCGATGGCCTTCATCATCGGCCAATACGGGCTGGACACCCTCGGCACTTACGCGATGCTGATCGCCGCCTGCTACGGAGCCGCGGTGGTGTTCATCGGCCTCCTGTTCCTGGTGGCCTGGAGCTTCGCCCGGGTTCCGCTGTGGCAGTTCCTCAAGTACACCCGCGAGGAATTCCTGCTGGCCCTCGGCACCGCGTCCACGGAGGCCGTGATGCCGCGCATCATGACCAAGCTGACAAACGCCGGATGCTCCCGGGCAACCACCGGCCTGGTGGTCCCCACGGGCTACTCGTTCAACCTGGACGGGGCGGCGATTTACCTGTCCATCTCCCTGCTGTTCCTCGCCCAGGCCTTCGGCCACCACCTGGACCTCGGCCAGCAGCTCGCGGCCCTCGGCGTCCTGCTGCTGACTTCAAAGGGCATGGCCGGCGTTCCCGGCTCGTCCTTCCTGGCGCTGTCCGCCACCGCGGCCGCGCTAGGAATCTTCCCGGTGGCTGGCGTCGCCCTGCTCCTCGGGGCCGACCGGCTCATGGACTCCATGCGCGTGGTAGTCAACCTGCTGGGCAACTGCGTGGCGACCTTCGTGGTCTCCAAGTGGGAGGGCCAGTTCGACCGCAGCGTCATGGTCCGGGCGTTCCGCGGCGAGATCACCAACCACGATTCCGCCGTCATGCTGGGTGTGGAGGAGGACTTCCAGGAGCAGGAACTGGAGCGGATCAGCGGGGGCGGGCAGGCATCGCCCAAGTTCCGCGGCGGCCCGAACCCGGGTGAAATGCCCGAGTTCCAGATGAGCAGGCCGTCCGCCGCCATCAACCACGAATAGCGCCACAGAACAGAGGCAGGATCCCGCCCGGGCTCAGCAGTTCAGAGACCTGGGCGGGATCCTGCTGCGTTGGGGCGCCTACAGCGGGAGCAGGGCCGACAGGTCCGCCCGCAGGCCCGACGCGGCCACGCGTCCAGCTCCGACGGCGTCGGCCCAGCTCAGCCGGCCGGTCACCATCGCCAGCCAGGTGGCGGCGTCGCACTCAATGACGTTCGGGGGAGTGCCACGTGTGTGCCGCGGACCCTCCACACACTGGGTGACGCCGAACGGCGGCACCCGCACCTCCACCGAATTCCCCGGCGCCCGGGCGGTGACCTCCTCGAGGGAGTAACGGACCGCCGTCGCAATCACCGAACGGGGAACCGCCGGCGCGCCGGGTGCGGCCGGAGCAGCGTCCGACGGCGGGACGGCACCTGCCGCCCATTCGTTCAGTGCCGCTTGACCGTCGGCCGGGTCGATTCTGCGGCGCGCAACTGCCACCGGTGCCTCCTTGAAAAGCTAAAAGTACGTTAGTCCAGCAGTGCCGAGACGGCGTGGCCCAGGCGGATCTTGCCCACGGGACGGCCGCCGCCGAGGACCGGCTCCACCACCTTCTCGAGCACGCTGGACACACCCGGGATGTCGACGGCTCCGCAGGCTGCCAGCAGGGTCAGCCCCACCAGGGAGGTGGCCCGCAGGTTGCCGTCGAGCACCTTGAGGGCCACGGAAACTCCCTGGGACGTGGCCATGACCAGGAGGCCCTCAGCGCCGATCTTGGCGATGACGTCCAGCTCCTCCATGACGATCGTGTTCGCCTCGCCTCTGCCCTGGACCGCCCACGGGTAGTCCAGCATGGAAGTTGCGATGGTGGCGGCGCGGGCGTTGGCGGATTTGTCGGAGGGGGCCTTGGCGAGCAGGGAGTAGGCGCGGGCCAGGCCGGTCAGCGAGATGGCCGCAACGGGTGCGCCGCAGCCGTCGATGCCCAGGTGCGCGATCTGTTCGCCGGAATACTCCTCGATCACGGTGCGGATGCGCTGCTGCAGCGGGTGGTTGGGTTCCAGGTAGCTGTGCGTGTCCCAGCCGTTTTCGGTGCAGGCCCACAGGAAAGCCGCATGCTTCCCCGAACAGTTGAAGGCCAGCCGGGATTTTCCCCGCTCAGACTGCGTCAGCCAGGTCCGTGCCGTCTCGTCCTGCGGCCACGCGGCGGGGCACTGCAGCTGGTCCTCCTTGACGCCCGCAGCCTTGAGCATGCCCTCGACGACGTCCATGTGGTCGAGCGATCCCGTGTGGCTGGCGCAGGCGAGGGCCACCTGGGCGCCGCGCAGGGGAACGCCGGACTGCATCGCCGCCAGCGCCTGCAGGGGCTTGAGCGTGGACCGGGCCAGTATGGGGGTGGAGATGTCGCCAAGCTGGGTGACCACGTGGCCGTCAGCGGCGAGCACCACGGCCGCCCCGATATGGCGGGACTCCACGAATCCGCTTCGTTCAACCACGGCGAGTTCGACGGCGGAATCCACAGTGAACGTGGCGTGCGAATTTAGGGCCATGGCCCCAGTCTATGGTGCGGCAGGGGCATTCCCCGGGAGCCGTCCGGGGCGGCTGGCCGGATACAACGCGCAGCCATTGCGCCGCTGAACCGGCTACTCAACCGTGACCATGACGGACTGCCAGCCGGAAGCACCGTCAGGCACGGGATCGGCGCGCTTCTCCGTCTGCAGTTCGCCGGTCCCGTCCGTGGCGCGCACCTTGACGTAGTGCGCGCCCGGCTTGGCATCCCAGTCGAAGGACCATTGGCGCCACGTGTCCACGGAAGCCTCGTCGGAGAGCACGGCCCCAGCCCAGTCGCCACCGTCGATCTGCACCTCGACCTTGGTGATTCCCCGGGTCTGCGCCCACGCTGTACCGCCGATGGCCACCCGCCCGGCCGGGACCACCGCGAAGGATCTGGGCACCTCCACCCGGGCCATCGTCTTGATGGGACCGCGCTCTGACCAGCCGCGCTGGGTCCAGTAGGCCTTGCTGTCGGCGAAGCGGGTCACCTCCAGATCCACCACCCACTTCGTGGCGGACACAAACCCGTACAGTCCTGGAACCACCATGCGGACGGGGTAGCCGTGTTCCAGCGGCAGCGGTTCGCCGTTCATACCGATGGCGAGCATGGCGTCGCGCCCGTCCTGCAGGACCTCCAGCGGCGTGGAGGCGCTGAATCCGTCGATCGAGGTGGAGAGGACCATGTCCGCGCCGGCGGTGGGCCTGGCCCGCTTGAGCACCTCGCGGATGGGCAGTCCCAGCCACTTGGCGTTGCCGGCGAGGTTGCCGCCCACCGGATTCGAGACACAGGTAAGGGTCACATGGGACTCGATCAGGTCGGCGTCGAGCAGGTCCTGGAAGGTGACGCGGACCTCTTCCTCCACGAGCCCGTGCACGCGCAGTTCCCACTCCTCAGCCTTAATCTCCGGAACGCTGAGGGCAGTGTCAATCCGGTAGAAGTCATTGCTGGGCGTCAGCCACGGCGTCACGCCGGGCGTGGCCGACGCCACTCCGGCGGGCACGGCGGCTGCGGGCCGGGCGGGAGCTGGCAGCCGGAGGGACCCCCTGGCCTGCGCCACGTTGCTGCGCGCGGCGCTGAGCAGCCGGCCGCCGGTGGCGGCGATGCCCGCGGCGGCGGCCGTGATGCCGGTGGCCGCGAAGAAGGCCCGCCGGGACGTGGCCGGCCGCTCCGGGGGCTTGGCCGCGACATCCGCCGGAGAATCCGGAAAGGCCCGCAGCCGCCACAGCCGTGACACCAGCAGCCGCAGTACGGCCAGCCCGGCCGCGGCTCCCACCAGCGAGGGCAGGGCGTCCAGAGGCCTGACGCCCGCGCGGGTCACCACGCTGGCCACAATCACCGCGCCCATGAACAGCACTCCGGCAGCCCCCAGCGCCCATCTCCGGTACGCCACCACGCCGAGCACGCACGCCAGCACGAAAATCGTCAGGCCCATGCCGGCGAAGAGGGCTGCCTTGTCATTGGTGCCGAACGTCGCAATCGCGAAGTCCTTCAGCCACGGCGGCGTGAAGTCGATGAACGTCGAGCCCAGGGCAATGAGGGGAGTGGCGCGGGCCGTAAAGAACGCCCCCAACAGTTCGGCAACGGAAAGAACGACGGCGGCGGCGGCCACCCCGGCGAGGGCCGCCAGTGCGGCTGGTCCCCTGAACCATCCCATGAGCTTCTTCATGACCGTGGTTCGTAGCTGCCGGCTGCACGGATTGTCCGCCGGTCACAACTCGGGCCCTGTCACAACTGAGGCCCGGTCACAGCTTAGGATCCAGCACGGTGCACAAAGTACCCTTGGAGACTGTGAAGGTACTCGTCATCGGCCCCGGCGGCCGCGAACACGCCATTGTCCGCTCCCTCCTTGCCGACCCCAACGTTTCCGAAGTCCACGCAGCTCCGGGCAACGCCGGCATCAGCAAGCTCGTCCCCACGCACGCGATCAACGGGAACGATCCGGACGCAGTGGCGGCGCTCGCCACCCGGCTCGACGTCGACCTGGTGGTCGTTGGTCCCGAGGCGCCCCTCGCCGCCGGTGTTTCCGACGCCGTGCGCGCCGCCGGCATCCCGGTATTCGGCCCGAGCAAGGCGGCTGCCCAGCTCGAGGCCTCCAAAGCTTTCGCGAAGCAGGTCATGGCCGAGGCCGGCGTTCCCACCGCCATGGCGCTGGTGGCTGCCAACGCGGACGAGGCAGCCGCGGCGCTGGACACCTTCGGCGCACCCTACGTCGTCAAGGATGACGGCCTGGCCGCAGGCAAGGGCGTGGTGGTCACCAACGACCGGAACGATGCCCTGGCCCACGCCCAGAGCTGTTTCGATGCCGGAGGAACCGTCGTCATCGAGGAGTTCCTGGACGGCCCCGAGGTCTCCGTGTTCGTCCTGTGCGACGGCCGCAACACCGTGGCCCTGTCCCCGGCGCAGGACTTCAAGCGCATCTACGACAACGACGAGGGCCCCAACACCGGCGGCATGGGCGCCTACACCCCGCTCGACTGGGCTCCTGAGGGCCTCGTCCAGGAGGTCATCGACCGCATCGCCCAGCCCACCGTGAACGAGATGGCTCGCCGCGGCACCCCGTTCGTCGGCGTGCTGTTCGTGGGCCTGGCGCTGACCAAGCGCGGCACGCGCGTCATCGAATTCAACGTCCGCTTCGGCGACCCCGAAACCCAGGCTGTGCTCGCACGGCTCAAGACGCCCCTCGGTTCCCTGCTCCTGTCAGCCGCCAAAGGCGAACTGGACCAGGCAGAAGAGCTGCGCTGGTCCAAGGACGCGGCAGTCGCCGTCGTCGTCGCCTCGGAGAACTACCCGGACACCCCTCGCACCGGTGACCGCATCCGCGGCCTCAAGAAGGTGGACGAGCTGGACGGCGTCCACGTGATCCACGCCGGAACCAAGCTCGACGATGAGGGCAAAGTGGTCTCCGCCGGCGGGCGCGTGCTGGCCGTGGTGGCGCTCGGATCCGACCTCGTGGAGGCCCGGGAAAGGGCGTACGACGGCGTGGAGCTGGTTCAGCTGGAAGGCGCCCAGTTCCGTACGGACATCGCAGGCAAGGCCGCACGCGGTGAGATCAAGGTGCCGGCCGCCGTCGCGGCCCCGTCGGCTGCCCAGGCCGGCTCCGCTTCCGAAGAGAAGGCGTGACAGTGGTTGAACAGGAAGGTCCCCGCGGCCTGGACACCCCGCACACCGAGCTGCCCGGCTGGAAGCACGTCTACTCGGGCAAGGTCCGCGACCTCTACGTCCCGGCCAACGACTCCATCAACGAGCAGTTCGGGCAGGAATGCGTGCTGGTGGTGGCGAGCGACCGCATCAGCGCCTACGACCACGTGCTCAGCAGCGAGATCCCGGACAAAGGACGGATCCTGACCCAGCTGAGCCTCTGGTGGTTCGACCAGCTGGGCGTTGAGCACCACGTCTTGGCATCCACCGTGGAGGACGGCGTGCCCGCCGCGGTCGAGGGCCGTGCCATGATCTGCAAGAAGCTGGAAATGTTCCCGGTGGAGTGCATCGCCCGCGGCTACCTCACCGGCTCCGGTCTCGTGGAGTACCGCCAGTCCGGCACCGTTTGCGAGATTCCGCTGCCGGAAGGCCTGGTGGACGGCTCCCGCCTGGAGCACGCCATCTTCACCCCGTCGGCCAAAGCCGAGGTGGGCGAGCACGACGAAAACATCACCTACGACGCCGTCGTGTCCATCGTGGGCGACGACATTGCCGCGCGCCTGAGCGAGCTGACCCTGGGCATCTACACCAAGGCCGAGGAGATCGCCCGTGAACGCGGCATCATTCTGGCCGACACCAAGGTGGAGTTCGGCTACGACGTCGTGAACGGTGCCATCACGCTGGGCGACGAGGTCCTCACACCGGATTCGTCCCGGTTCTGGGACGCCGCCACCTACGAGCCCGGCAAGGCGCAGCCCTCCTACGACAAGCAGTTCGTCCGGGACTGGCTGACTTCCGACGAATCCGGCTGGGACAAGGCCTCCGACACGCCGCCGCCGGCCCTGCCCGCGGACATCGTGGAGCGCACCCGCGCCCGCTATGTGGAGGCCTACGAGAAGCTGACCGGCCGCACCTTCAGCTAGTTTTTCAGCACATGTCAGGCGCCCCCGGGAAAGAGTTCCCGGGGGCGCCTGACATGTAATTTGGCAGTTGCTAGCTGGCCTCGGCCGCGGCGGCGCGGCGCTGGGCGAGCCGGATCTCCAGCATGGCATCGAGGGCCTGCTGGACGCGGTCCTGCGCACCGGCGGCGCTGAATTCCTTCTGCGCCTCCTCCAAGTGCACCAGTGCTTCATCAGCTTCGCCCGCGGCCTTCAGTGACTTGCCGAGCAGTAGCGAGACTTCGCCGGCCGTGTGCCTGGCAAGGTCGGCGCGTTCGGAGTGGATATCGCGGAGCTTCTGCACGGCGGCCACGATATCGCCGGTGAGATAGAGCCAGCGGGCGCGAATGAACGCCACCTCCAGCTGGTCCGTCTTGTTGCCGCCGACAATGGACAGCGCGAGTTCAGCGCGTTCAATGGCGGACAGAGTCTCCGGCTCCACGATTCCGGAGGAGAGGCGGACGGCGGCCGACGCCTTGTTGAAGCGGGCCCAGAGCTCGATGTCGTTGGCGGGGGAGAGCAGCTTGGCGGCCCGCTCGTGGTGCTTGATGCCTTCCGGGTAGTCGTGCCGCATGAACGCGACGTTCCCGATAACCCAGGCCACCTCGCCCGCGAGCTGGGACATGGAATGCTCATCCATCTGCTCATTCATGTCCTGGCAGTACTTCCAGGCCTCGTCCAGCCGGCCGCTCTCGGCCAGGGCACCGATCAGCGCACGGAGCGCGCCGATGATCAGCGTTGAGCCCTTGGGCAGCTGTGCGCACAGCTCCACGGCCTTCTCGGCGTGTTCGACGGCGGTGCTCAGCTGTCCCTGTCCGTGGCACAGGGCGGCGAGCATCTGGCGCGCCCGGACCCCGAGGCCGGCCGATTCGGTGGCCATGGGGTGCTCGGACAGGTGCTCCATAATCTTCTGGCATTCCTTGAGCTGGCCCTGCTTCATGAGGCATTCGGCCTGCATGTAGGTCATGTTCCACCAGGCGCTGGTGTTCTTGCCGTCAAGGGCGATCCGGGCCGCGTTGGCCGCGTGCTCGGCCGCGAGGGCATAGTCGCGCAGGTCCCAGGCCTGACGGGCGTAGAGTCCGGCCAGCACGTATTCGGCGTCGCTGACCGAGATGGGCTGGCTCCACGCTTCCAGCGCCTTGGGCGCGAGCTCGAGCCTGCGGGCGAGCTCTTCGATGACGTCGGCTGTGGGTTCCCGCCGGCCCGTCTCCAGCAAGGAAATATAGCTGGGGGAGTACAAATCTTTGCCCAGTTCGGCCTGGGTCAGTCCGCGCTCCAGCCGCTCAGCGCGGAGCTTCTCCCCGAATCCGTTACCCACTGGGGTTCCTCCTATTCCGGACAGCCTTTGTACAGAATGCTTGACACCCTCTGTGGAAAACATTTTACAATGTATGTCAACAAGGACTGTGCTGACTTGGTAACGAATCCGACTCGTATTGAGGAACTCTCACATGTTGAAGAAGATAGCAGCCGCCGCCGTTTTGGCGGGGGCCCTCGCATTTTCTGCTGCGGCTCCCGCCGTCCTGTCTGCAGGCTCGATCGCAGACAACGCGGGCACCTCGGTTGCCATTGGCAACTGGCCGGATCCGATGCGCGTCAAGGACGTGAACAAGACCACTATCGGCAATTGGCCCGATCCCATGGTGTCAAAGACCACCATTGGCAACTGGCCTGATCCCATGTAAACAGCTTCCATGAGGAAAACGGCCCCGGAACATGCGCACATCATGTTCCGGGGCCGTTTTTCTTCCCAGAAACAGCAGCCGTAACCAAGGAGTGGGGACCATGACACGGAGAGTTTCCGACGGCCTGCAGCGGGCCTTTTTCCTCTGGACCATCGCCGGCACGTCACTGATCGTGGCAGCCGCTGCCGGTGCCGCAACAGTTGAGGTGTTCAGGGGGACGGCCGACGGCGGGACTTTCGTCTGGGGGATGATCGGCATTGCAGCGCTGCTGGAGTCAGTGGTGCTTTTCGCCGTCGGACTCCGTCTGCGTCACCGCTACCTGAACCAGGTCCAAAGCTATGGGAGCCGGGGCGACTACCTGCCGGACGACGGATCGCGCCGGCCCAGGGTCCCGCTGCTGGGCGACGGGCAAGCGACCCAGAACATTAACCACCAGAGCCTGGGCGGTACCTGAAGAAACAGAAAGAGGGCCTCCCTTGGGGGAGACCCTCTTCCTTTTGGTCGGGATGACAGGATTTGAACCTGCGACCTCTTCGTCCCGAACGAAGCGCGCTACCAAGCTGCGCTACATCCCGATCCGTTGCTGCGAAAGCAACTAAACAAGAATATCCGATACCCGGGCAACATGCGAAATCGAGGCCCGGAAGGCGCCCCGGCTCAGACCAGCGAGTCCTTCCAGGCGCTGTGCAGCCGGGCGAAACGGCCGTTGCCACTGATCAGCTCGCCGGGCGTGCCATCCTCCACCACCTGTCCGTCGTGGACCACGAGTACCCTGTCCGCAGTTTCCACCGTGGACAGCCGGTGCGCGATGATCAGCGCCGTGCGGGCGGTTCCGCGGGACGTCCCGTCGGCGGACGGGCTCTCACCTGCCGGTCCCGTGCCGTCCATTCCGCGCAGCAGCCCCGCGAGCCCGCTCTGCACGAGCCGCTCGGAGGGGATGTCGAGGGAGGACGTGGCCTCGTCCAGGATCAGCACCGCCGGCCGGGCAAGGAACGCCCGCGCGAAGCTGATCAGCTGGCGCTGCCCGGCGGAGACGCGGCCGCCGCGCTTGTTGACGTCGGTGTCGTACCCCTCGGGGAGCTCCATGATGAACTCGTGCGCGCCCACGGCCTTCGCAGCCGCCTCGATCTCTTCCCGCGGTGCGCCCGGCCGGCCCAGGGCGATGTTGTCCGCCACCGAGCCGCTGAACAGGAACGCCTCCTGGGTGACCATCACGATGTTCCGCCGCAGGTCCGCGGTGGCCAGCTGCCTGACGTCCACGCCGTCGAGCATCACCGAACCGGCGGACACGTCATAGAAGCGGGCAATCAGCTTGGCCAGCGTGGACTTGCCCGCTCCGGTCTGGCCCACCAGCGCCACGGTCTGGCCTGCGGGAATGCTGAGGTTCAGCGCGGGGATGATGAGCGGCCCGCTGCCGTAGCGGAACTCGACGTCCCGGAATTCGACGGCGCCGCGGGCGTCACGGAGTTCCACAGCGTTCCGCGGCGGGCGCACCGTGGGCACCTCCTCGAGCAGGCCGGAGACCTTCTCCAGCGCGGCCTGCGCGCTTTGGAACGAGTTGTAGAACATGGCCATCTGGTCCACGGGCTGGAAGAAGCGCTTCGTGGAGAGCATCAGTGCCAGCAGCACGCCCACGGCCAGGTCACCGGTCAGTACCCGGAAGCCGCCGAACAGCAGCACGGCGGCCACACAGACGTTGCCGATCAGCACCAGGCCGGGCTGGAAGATGCCGTTCAGGTTGATGGAGCGGACTGTCGCCTGGCGGTAGTCCTCCGCGAGTTCGCCGTAGCGTGCGGCGTTTTCGCGCTCCTTGCGGAAGGCCTTGACCGCTCGGATGCCGGTCATGGTCTCGATGAAATGCACGATGAGCCGGGCCGAGACCACCCGGGACTGGCGGAACGCGATCTGCGAATGCTTCTGGTACCAGCGGGCCAGGAAGAACATGGGGACGGCCGCCGCCAGCACCACCAGCCCGCTGCGCCAGTCGAGGGCGAAGACGGTGACGGCGGTGAACACCATGAACAGCGCACCCGAGGCGAGCGAGCTGACGCCCGAGTCCAACAGTTCGCGCAGTGCCTCGAGGTCCGAGGTCTGCCGGGCAATGATCCGTCCCGAGGTGTACTTCTCGTGGAACTCCAGGCTGAGCCGCTGGGTATGGCGGAACACCCGCAGCCGCAGGTCCAGCAGCATGGCCTGGCTGAGTTTTGCCGTCGAGGTCACGTACAGGGCCGTCAGCCCGGCCGCCGCCAGTGCTGTGACGAGATAGGCGACGCCGGCCAGCACCAGGGGGAGGCTGTTGCCTGCTCGGAGGGCGGGCAGCGCGTGGTCGATGCCGAACGCGATGAGCGCCGGGCCGGCCACCCGGGCCGCCTGCGACAGGACCACTGTTGCAATAGTGAGCCAGAACCGCAGCCGCACGGGACGGATCAGCGACCCCAGCAAGGCGAGGGACCGGCGTCGTACTGCCTTGCTGTCGCTCTTGCTTAGGTGGGCGTTGTCCTCGTTGGCAGTCCCGAAGGATGTGGCGCTCATCGGCTGACCTCCTCCGCGTCGTCGAGGGCCGACAGTTCGGAGTCCAGGTCACGGGGCTCCGTCTCCAGGCTCGCGATCACGTAACGGTAGTGGCTGTTCCCGGCCAGCAGTTCGGTATGGGTTCCGACGGCGGCGATGCGGCCGTCCTCCAGCAGCGCCACCCTGTCGGCCAGCGCCACCGTGGACGGCCGGTGGGCGACGATGAGCGTGGTGGTGCCGGCCAGCACCTCCCGCAGCCGGTTTTCTACGAGCTCCTCGGTGTTCACGTCCAGTGCGGAGAGGGGATCGTCAAGGACCAGCACAGAGGGCCGGGCTGCAATGGCCCGAGCCAGGGCGAGGCGCTGGCGCTGGCCGCCGGACAGGCTGAGGCCCTCCTCGCCGATGAGGGTGTCCAGCCCCTCGGGCAGCGAATAGGCGAAGTGCGCCTGCGCCGTGTCCAAGGCCTCCGTGAGGATTTCCTCCCGGGTGACGGTGTCCTCTGCCTGGACGCCCAGCAGCACATTGTCGCGCACCGAGCTGGAGAACAGGGTGGTGTCCTCGAAGGCCACAGCCACGAGGGTGCGGAGCTCCTCTACGCTGAACTCCCGCAGGTCCAAACCGTCGAGCGTGATGGAACCCGAAGTGACATCGAAGAGCCGGGGTACAAGCTGCAGCAGGGCACTCTTGCCGCTGCCGGTGATGCCCACCAGAGCCATGGTCTCGCCCGGACAGATGTCCAGCCGGACGTCCTTCAGGACCGGTTTGTCCGGGGCGTCGTCGAAGGCAAAGGTCACGTTGTTGAAGCTCAGCGCGCCCTTGACGTCGGCCGGGCGGCGGGGTTCGGCCGCGCTGGTGATGGTGTTTTGGGAATCCATGACCTCGAAATGCCGGTCCAGCGCCGTTTTCGCCGTCAGCGCCATGGCCAGCAGCATGCCCGAGAACTCCACGGGCGCCGCGATAACGGCGGCGGTGGCGAAAAAGGCCACGAGGGAGCCGATGCTGAGCTGGCCGCTGGCTGCGAGCAGAATGCCCGTTACCAGGCCAGCGCCCAACGCCAGCTCGGGCAGGAGCGTCACCACCATGCTGAAGACGGCCTGGTGCCGGGCCTTCGCGATCTCCGTTTGGCGCAGTTCCTCGGCCTGGCCGTTGAAGGTTTCCAGCGCTTCGCGGCTGCGGCCGAAGGCCTTGAGCACGCGGATGCCGTGGACGGATTCTTCGACCGTCGTGGCGAGGTCGCCGGCCTGGTCCTGGCTCCGCCGGGCGACCTTGCTGAAACGGGTACGGAAACGGAAGCCGTAGACCATCACGGGTCCTGCGGCGGCCAGGAAGATCAGGGCCAGCTGCCAGCTCATGGTGAACATGACGACGACGCCGATCACCACGGTCAGGGTGGTCACCACGAGCATGATGGCCCCGAATGCCATCCAGCGCCGGATGAAGTTGAGGTCCGTCATGGCGCGGGAGAGCAGCTGGCCCGAGCCCCAGCGGTCATGGAAGGCGACGGGGAGGTCCTGCAGGTGGCCGTAAAGCGAGACCCTCATCCGGGTCTCCACCGTGGTTGCCGGGTTGATCACGAAGGTGCGGCGCAGGGCAACCAGTACGGCTTCGGCGACGCCCAGGGCCAGGATAAGGCCGGCCGAGCCCCACACGGCTCCGGCTGTGGCCCCGGGCCGGAGGGAATCGTTGATGAGCACGCGCAGTACCTGCGGGATGGTCAGGGCAACCACACTGGCCAGGAGTGCGGACAGCAGGCCCATAATGAGCCGCGGCAGGACCGGCTTCACATGCGGATAGAGACGGCTGACGGATCGAAAAAATGAAATCTGCTTGGCCATGCCCGCTTCTTGAACTCAACTGTGTGAAATCAACTGTGTGAAATCAGGTGCGATGTAGTTTCCCGTAGCAACTACCCTATGCCATGGGTGGCACCCTTCACAGGTGACTTGTCACCGGAGGACCAACAGCTCTCCGGAAGGCAGCGGGCGGGCAGTCAGGCGCGCGGGGTGAGCGTCAGCAGGACGGCCTCGGGCCTGCAGGCGATGCGGACCGGCGCAAAGCGCGAGGTGCCGATCCCGCCCGAGACGTTGACCGGCGTCGTACTTCCGTTGCTGGTCCAGTCGTTGAGGCCCTTGGCCCGCCAGGTGGGGATGTCGCAATTGGCGACGACGGCGCCGTACCCCGGGATGCACAGCTGGCCGCCGTGCGTGTGGCCGGCCAGGAGCAGGTCCGCGCCGTCCTCGGTGAAATGGTCCAGGACCCGCTGGTAGGGGGCGTGGATGACGGCGACGCGCAGGTGATCCTTGGCGTTCTGGCCCCTGGTGCCGCGCGGCCAGCCGGCATACCGTTCGCGGTTGAGGTGCGGATCATCCACGCCCGAGAAATCGAACCGCATGCCATTCAGGACCACGGACTGGTTCCGGTTGGTCAGATCAATCCAGCCGCCCATGCCAAAGCCGGCGCGCAGTCGCGGCCAGTCAAGTTCCTCCCGGTCAGGGGTGGCCTTGGAAGGCCCCATCAGGTAGGCGGCGGGGTTCTTCAGTTTGGGCGCGTAGTAGTCATTGGAGCCCGGAACAAACACGCCCGGGAACTCCATGAGCGGTGCCAGCGCGTGGAGCAGCGGGTCCACGGCCTTGGGGTGGCTGAGGTTGTCACCCGTGTTCACCACCAGGTCCGGCCTGAGCGCCGCCAGCGAATGCAGCCACTCCGCCTTGGCCTTCTGGCCCGGAACGAAGTGGATGTCGCTCAGGTGCAGGATCCGGAACGGTGCCCTGCCCGCAGGAAGGATCGGAACGGTCTCCTCGCGGAGGACGAACTGGTTCTTTTCCCACAGTCCGTAGGCTGTGGCGGCCAAGGCGGCCGCGGTTCCGGCACCGGCGGTGACGGCAAAGCCGCGCCCGATGCTACGGACGCGGCTTGCCACGCGTGAAAGGTCAGTCACGGTCAGCCGTTCCCCTTGGTGCTGTTGCCGTTTCCGTTTCCGTTTCCGTTGTTGTTGTCCCCGGTGTTTCCACCGGTATTGCCGGTATTGCCACCCGTGTCACCGCCGGTGTTTCCGCCGGTGCCTCCGTCCTGCGAGGGGGGGTTGTTCGGGACGGGGGGCTGGTACTGCGGCGTGCCGTAGAGCAGATTGGACGGCGGTTCCGGGAAGGGTTCCGTGCCGTAGCCGGGCGCGATCTGGGACATGAAGTTGGAGAACATCGGACCGGCGATCATGTAGCCGTCAATGCCGGTGTAGAACTTGCCGTTGACTGTCACGTTCTGCCCGGCCCGTTGCTGGTTGCCGAGCGGGTCACCGAACCAGGCCGCAGTCGCCAGGCCCATGGTGTGGCCGACGACCCAGGTGGAGCCGTTGTTGTTGGAGGTACCAGTCTTGGCCGCGATCGGGAAGTTGGTCTCGGTGGAGATCCTGGGCTGGATGAGCGAACCGGATCCCTCGTTGAGCACCTTCTGCAGGGCGTAGTTCACGCCGCGTGCCACCTCGGGTTTGAGGGCGTCCCGGCAGGCAGGGGACTGCGCCGGCAGCTGGGCTCCGGTCTGGTCGGTCACCGAGGTGATGGCGATCGGGGCGCAGTACTTACCGTCATTCGCGAAGGTGGCGAATGCCGTGGCCATGGTCAGCGGCGCGGTCTGCCTGGAGCCGAGCAGGTTGCCGATGGTGGTCATGGTGATCTTCGGGTTCGGGTCCACCACCGCGTTGGTGTCCTTGTCGCGGGCCGGCAGTCCTTCATGCAGTCCGACCGCGTCCACGACCTTCTGGATGCCGCACAGGTCAAGCTGGGCAGCGGAGGCGAACGTGGCGGTGTTGATGGAGTTCTTCAGGCCGTCCAGCACGGTCATGGGCCGGTAGTAACCCGGTTCGGCGTTCTGGAGGTCCTCGGTGCCGTTCGTGCTGTCGTACCAGCCCACGGTGGGGGTGGGGCAGGTGTTCTGCCACGGGAAGTTCTGCGGATAGACGCGCTGGGCGGCGTTGACGATGGTGTTCATCGACTTGCCTTCATTGAGCCATTCGGCGAAGGTGAACGGCTTCATGGTGGATCCGGGCTGCGCACCGCCGAGGCCGTTCAGGTCATTGCCCTGGTCGTCGTACTGGTCAACGCTGAAGTTGATCTGGGAGTCGAATTTGCCCTTGCCCGCAAACCAAGAGGTGTTCTGGGCCATGTTGGTGATCTTGCCGGTGCCCGGTTCAACAGAAACCAGGGCGGCGCCCCACTTGTCCGGATTCGAGCCCGCAGCGGCGTTCACCTGGTCCTGCGCAACCTTCTGCGCCTTAGGGTCCAGGGTGGTCTTGATGGTCAGGCCGCCACGGAACACCTTCTTCTCGCGTTCAGTGGCATCTGCTCCGTATGCCGGGTTGTTCAGCAGGAGGTGCAGGACGTAGTCACAGAAGTACGGGGCGGTGGGCGAGTAGGCGCAGCCCTGCCGTGCCGGGGTCACCTTCGGCGTCACAGGGGTTGCCACTGCGGCGGTGTACTGGGCCTTGGTGATCTTGCCGTGGGTGAGCATCGCGCTCAGAACCAGGTCCCTGCGCTTCTTCGCGTTGTCCGGGTTGGTGATCGGGTCGAACGCTGACGGGCTGTTCACGAGGCCGGCAAGCAGCGCGGCCTGCGGGAGCGTCAGGTTCTTCGCGGTGGTGCTGAAGAAAAACTTGGAGGCGGCCTCAATACCGTACGCGTCACGGTTGAAGAAGACGATGTTCAGGTAGCCCTCAAGGATCTGTTCCTTGGTGAATTTCTTCTCCAAGGCGATCGCGAGCTTCATTTCGCGGAGCTTGTCGCCGACGCCCTTGTTCACACCGTTGAGCTTGATCTCATCGGTGTTGCCCTCTGCCTCAAGGTTGGCGTTGAGGACGTTGTTGACGTACTGCTGCGTGATGGTGGAGGCACCCTGCTTGTTGCCGCGCGCCGTGGCGACCAGGGCGCGGAGGATGCCGGTGGTGTCCACGCCGCCGTGCTCGTAGAACCGGCTGTCCTCAATGGAGATCACCGCGTCCTTCATGAACGGGGAGATCTGGTCTAGCGGAACGCGGGTGCGGTTTTCCGCGTACAGGTTGGCGATCACGCTCCCGTCCGCGGCCAGGACCTTGGTGGACTGGCTGGGCGGGTCCACTTGGAGTTCAGCGGGCAGGGTGTCAAAGAATTCGATCGAGCCGCTGGCTGTGCTCCCCGAAACGGCGGCTGCAGGAACCAGCAGGCCGGCCACGAGGACGCCACAAATAGCGCTCACGCCAAGGAAGCCAAAAATCTTTCCGAGGGTGGTGGCCGTGTCGAATATGGGGTTCTTACGAGTCGCCATGTTCTCCAGTTTACCGGCAACGATTAGGCTTTATTTCATGACCAAATGGGAGTACGCCACGATTCCGCTCATCATCCACGCCACGAAGCAGATTCTGGACCAGTGGGGAGACGACGGCTGGGAGCTTGTTCAGGTAGTCCCCGGACCCGACGGCAACGGCCTTGTCGCCTACCTTAAGAGGGAGAAGCAGTAGCATGACCACCCCCCAGGAAACCGCTTCCAGCGCTGATCTGACGCCATCGTCTGCAGTCGAACAGCGTCTTGCCGAGCTGGGACTGACTCTCCCGGAAGTTGCCGCACCCGTCGCCGCTTACGTTCCGGCGGTCGTCTCCGGCAACCACGTTTACACGTCCGGACAGCTACCGTTTATTAACGGCAAACTCGAAGCTACGGGCAAGGTGTCCGCCGGCACCGAGGGGACCTCGGACGAGCCGACTGTGTCTCCGGAAGACGCCAAGGCATACGCCGCGGTCTGTGCCGTGAACGCGCTGGCCGCCGTGAAGAGCGTCATCGGTGACCTCGACCGCGTCACCCGCATCGTCAAGGTTGTGGGCTTCGTCTCCTCCGACCCGTCCTTCACCGGCCAGCCGGGCGTCATCAACGGCGCCTCCGAGCTCCTGGGCCGGGTCTTCGGTGACGCGGGCCAACACGCCCGTTCCGCCGTCGGCGTTTCAGTCCTGCCGCTCGACTCTCCTGTGGAAGTCGAACTGATCGCCGAATTCAGCTAGGGAGCTGTAGGTTCCTTTGCCCCAGTTAGCACGCCGGCTCTTTGTTCTTCCTCCCGATCTTGAAGGGGCGGCACGAAGCTGGCTCGAACACGGCGAGCGGACTCCCCGGAAAGCCCGTTTCGCGTCCTCGGTGGTACTCCTTCGGGATTCGCCCACCGGTCTGGAAACCTGGCTCGGTTACCGACCAGGGGAGTCGCCGCTGGGCGTCGTCGCCTTCCCGGGCGGCTCTTTGGACGCGTCCGACGACGACGCCGTCGGCTGGCTGGGGCCCTCGCCCCAGCACTGGGCCGAGCAGATGGGAACGGACGACGTCGGCCTGGCCCGTCGCCACGTGGTGGGTGCAGTCCGCGAGCTGTTCGAGGAAACCGGCGTGCTGCTGGCCGGGCCGGACCTGTCCTCCACTGTGGAGGCGACGTCCACTGCTGAGTGGATGAAGGCCCGGGAAGCGGTGGCGTCGCAGGAAAAGTCGTTCACCGAGGAACTGGCCAAGCGCGGCCTGTCCCTGCGCACGGACCTGCTCAAGCCGCTCGTGAACTGGCTCAGCCCGGACTTCGCGCACCGGCGCTTCAACACGAGGTACTTCGCCGCCACCGTCCCCATGAACCAGCAGCCCTCCATCCTGGAGAGCAAGGGCGTCTGGGGCCGGTGGGTGTGCGCCACCAAGGCGATCGCCGAACGCGATACTACTGTCCTGGGTGACGAGGTGGGCCAGGAGAACACCGTCGGCCTCACCCTCGGACAGCTCATGGTCCCCGGTTCCGAGATCATGCTGGAGAAGATGGCGAAAGCCAACGGCTGCATCGCCTACCTCAGCTACAAGCGCACCCCGCACGTCTACCAGCCCAAGCTGGTCGACGAAAACGGGACGCTCATGCTCGAAGTCGAGGCAGCCAAGACGGTAGCCGGAGAGCCCCAGCGCGAGCGCTAAGCTCCCACCCTTGCTCACTTTAGCTGCCGCCGTCTTGGTCACCTGCGCCGGGCAGCGTTCCGCCGGTGGCGGGTTAAACGAGCAAAGGCCGCCCCGATCGGGGCGGCCTTTGCTCGTTTTGCTAGCGGGAGCGCTGGCGGAGGCGCTGCATGTCCAAGATCACGACGGCGCGTGCCTCGAGGCGCAGCCAGCCGCGCTGGACGAACTCGGCCAGTGCCTTGTTGACGGTTTCGCGGGAGGCGCCGACCAGCTGGGCCAGCTCTTCCTGGGTGAGCTCGTGTGCCACGAGAACGCCGTCGGTGGCAGGGCGGCCGAAGCGGTCTGCGAGGTCCAGGAGGGCCTTGGCCACGCGGCCGGGCACGTCGGAGAAGACCAGGTCGGAGAGGGAATCATTGGTGCGGCGGAGGCGGCGGGCCAGTGCCTGCAGCAGCTGGGCCGAGACCTCGGGGCGGGTCCGCAGCAGGGAGTTCAGGCTCTCGTTCTTGAGGCCGGCCAGGCGCGTCTCCGAGACGGCGGTGGCCGTGGCGGTGCGCGGACTCGGGTCGAACAGGGCCATCTCGCCGAAGAGCTCACCCGGGCCGAGGATGGCCAGCAGGGATTCGCGCCCGTCGGGGGAGGTACGGCCGAGCTTCACCTTGCCGGAGACAATGAAGTAGAGCTGGTCACCCTGGTCGCCCTCGCGGAAAACGGATGCACCGCGGGACAGGTCGACTTCGGTCAGTTCGTCCGTCAGCAGGCGGAACGCGTCGTCGTCCAGCGTGGCGAAAAGGGGTGCGCGGCGCAATACCTCGATGTCCATGAATTCTCCTGAGTAAAAGTGTCGTCTGGGGCGCTTGTGCCATTGTTTCAGAATTTTCAACGTTCTGTGACGTACTTGGCAGCTGAAACGCCCTAAGAGACGCCGCGAGACCAGCGCAGGCTCCGCGCATCCACGGCAAACTGTCAGACTTCGCCAGTAGAATCGGGGCCTAGCTGCTTGTGAGGAGACCCGGTGTTTGGCCTGACCGTTCTGGACCTTGCGTTGATTTTCACGCTTTTGTCCTATCTGATCTACGGCCTGCGCAACGGCTTCCTGGTGACCGTCGGCGGCCTCGCCGGATTCGCGGCCGGCGCTGTGGCCGCTTTCCTCTCCGTTCCGCTGGTCAGCGACTTCGTGGAGGACAGCGGGTGGCGCCTGACCGCCATCATCGGTACTGCCGTCCTGCTGGTGGTCCTGGGCAATGCGCTCGGCACCATGATCGGGCGCAGCATCCGCAGCGCCGTCCGCATGCAGCCGCTCCGGGCTGTGGACAGACTCATCGGCGGGGCAGTGAATCTGACCGTGTCCGCGCTGGTCATGTCCATGCTGGCCTTCAGCATCAGCGCACTTGGCGTGCCCTTCGTGTCGCAGCAGTTGGCCGAGTCCAAGGTGATCCGTTTCATAGACGGACTGACGCCCAACCCGGTCAAATCCGCCATGGCGCAGCTGCGCTCGGCGGTCATCGGCGACGGCATCCCCACGCTCATCGAGGGCATCGGCCAGGACCGGCAGGTCCCGGTTCCGAACGCCAGCACGGATACTCCGGCGCTGAACAGGGCAGCCGGTTCTGTCCTGAAGATCGCAGGGACGGCATTCCAGTGCGGGCAGAACCAGACCGGAACAGGCTTTGTGGTGTCGCCCGGACGCGTGGTGACCAACGCACACGTCGTAGCGGGTGTGTCGCAACCCGTGGTGGAAGTCCCCGGCGGAGGAGCCATGCCCGGCAGGGTGGTGTATTTCGACGGCAAGCGCGACCTCGCAGTCCTGGCCGTGGACGGCCTGCCCACCGCGGCACTGCCGCTGAGCTCCGACCTGCCCGCGGGCACCGCCGCTGCTTTTGCCGGCTACCCGCACGGCGGCCCCTACCAGTCCAAGCCGGCCACTGTGCAAGGCATTTCCACGGTGCTGGTGCCGGACATCTACGGAAACAACCCCGTTCCCGACGAGGTGTATAAGCTTGCTGGCGACGTCCAGCCCGGCAACTCTGGCGGGCCGCTGCTCACCACCAGCGGGGAGGTGGCAGGCGTCATCTTCGCGAAGACAACATCCAACGCGGCCTTGGGCTTCGCGATTCCGATGATCGACCTCCGGCCGGTGGCAGCAGAGGCGCCGGGCCTGTCCAGCCCCGTGTCGTCGGGACAGTGCATCCAGCAGTAGAGGCATCCAGCAGTAGGGGGCATCCAGCAATAGGACCAGCCGGTTAAAGCCAGTCCAGGCTTTGGCCGTGGGGGCCGGTGATCGCCACCGGCTGGCCGTTGTGCAGCAGCAAAAAGTTGCCGCGGAGCCGGCCGGGGTCCATTTCCGGGACCACCGCCGAGCCGTCCTCCTGTATGATCACCGTCTCGCCCTCGTTGGACAGCCAATGGCAACCCCGGTCGTGCGTCAGGCCCTGGATGGCGGCCCGGAACCTGGCGCGCCCGTCAGTGCTGACGTAACCCATGACCGCACTGTGGAATACCACCAGCGCGGCGTCGGCAGGCGCCTGGCCTGCCAATGGCAGCAGCTGCTCGTTCAGGTCGCCGGCCACCAGCAAAGGGGGATGTTCGCGCGCAACGGCTATGGCCCGGCGCAGCCGCTCGCGGCGGAACTCCTGCTCCGGCCAGATCAGCGCCTCAAGCCAGGCAACGTCGTCGGGATTCCGCACATCCAGCGGGTTCAGGTCGATCCCGGCCCGCCACACCACCTCAGGCAAGCTGACGGGCAGGGGAACCGGGCCCGCGGTCCGGCAGCGCAGGACGGGAGGCTCCGGCAGTCCGTCTGACCCGACCGGCGGTCCGCCGGACACGTCCGGACCGCGCCGTTCGCGGCACCCACCGGGACCCAGCCGCGTAACGGTCACGCCGTCGTCGAACTCGTAGCTGTAGCGGTCCGGGAACAGGGCGAGCCCGGCGGAGGCGCCCACCTCGATCAGGGCGAGGGGCCTGCCCTCGGCGGCGGCGATGGCCGCGAGCGAGGGAAGCAGGGTGGCGCAGCGGCCCACCTCGTTGGTTTGGGTGGCGCGGGACATGACGGTGCGCGAGACCTCGGCCCAGTGCTCGTCCAGGAATGCCCGGAACTCGGGGTATGGCGAGACCTTGGCGCCGAGGAAGCGGGCGGCGGCGAGCATCAGCAGGGGCTGGCGCTTGTTGTATGGCCACTGGTCGATCCGGGCAATGAGCTCGGGATCGTCGGCGATGTGCAGCGACCAGTCGGCGTAGCAGGGCGAGGAACCGGGGGCATCAACGGTGCCGAAGTGCCGGTACCACTCTGCCGTGCCGAGGGCCGCCGCCGGCATGGTCAGGCCTTGCCGGCATTCAGGTCGGCGAGGTACTCCACGGCGAACCGGTAGCCCAGAATCCCGGCTCCGGCGATCACGGCGTTGCTGATGTCGGAGAGGTAGGAGTGGTGGCGGAATTCCTCGCGGGCGTGCACGTTGGTGATGTGGACTTCCACGGCGGGGAGCTGCACCGCGGAGATTGCGTCGCGGATGGCCACGGAGGTGTGGGTGTACGCCCCGGCGTTCAGCACGATGCCGATGGCCTTGCCCCTGGCGGCGTGGATGGCGTCCACCAGGGCGCCCTCATGGTTGGACTGGAAGCACTCGACGTCGAGCCCGCGGGCGGCGGCGGCGTCCTTGGCGAGCTGCTCGACGTCGGCCAGTGTGGCCGTTCCGTACTTTTCCGGCTCGCGGGTGCCGAGGAGGTTCAGGTTGGGGCCGTTCAGGACAAGGATGGTGCCGCGGCCGGCTTCGGTGGCGGAGGGGGCTTCAGTCATGACTGCAAATCTATCGCGTCGGCTTGCCGGTCTCCGAGGGCAGGGCTTTCGTTACGGAAACGCCGGCGCGTTGAAATTAGTTGTTGGAGCCTCGCATGGCCATTGTGCCCAGGTAATCAACGGCCAGCTTTCCGGTGGGAACTGGCGGGCGGGCGCTTCCAACGCTCCGGCCGTGCAATCGCCCAGGTTGGCCATGAGTGTACCGGTGGTCCTACCCGGTGTAGCCCTGCGGATTGTTTTTCTGCCAGCGCCAGTGGTCCTCGCACATCTGGTCCAGCGATCTTGTGGTGGACCAGGAGAGGTCGGTCATGGCCGAGGTAGCATCCGCCCAGAAGGCGGGAAGGTCTCCCGGACGCCGGCCTGTGATTTTGTACGGGACCGGGGAGCCCACCGCCTTTTCAAAGGAGCGCAGGACTTCCAGCACCGAGGAGCCGGTACCTGAGCCGAGGTTCCAGCGGAATACGCCTGCCTGTTGGGCGATGTGATTCAGGGCTGCCATGTGGCCTTCGGCGAGGTCGACGACGTGGATATAGTCGCGCAGGCACGTTCCGTCCGGGGTGTCGTAGTCACCGCCGAACACCATGAGCTCTTCACGACGGCCGACGGCGACCTGCGCGATGAAGGGTACGAGGTTGTTGGGGATGCCCTGCGGGTCTTCGCCGATCCGTCCCGAGGGGTGGGCGCCCACCGGGTTGAAGTAACGCAGGAGGGCGATGCGCCAGCGGCTGTCCGCGGCGCCAAGGTCCGAGAGAATGTCCTCGATGTGTTCCTTCGTGCGGCCGTAGGGGTTGTTCGCGCCGATTTCCATCTTCTCCACGTAGGGAACGGCGTTGTGTTCGCCATAGACCGTGGCCGAGGAGCTGAAGACGATCGAGCGGACGTCGTGCCGATCCATTGACCGGATCAGGTTCAGGGTGCCGACGAGGTTGTTGTAGTAGTACTTCACGGGTTCAAGGACGGATTCGCCCACGGCCTTGAACCCGGCGAAGTGAATGACGGCGTCGACGGCGTGCCGGCCGAAGACGGCGTCGACGGCGGTCTCGTCCAGGAGGTCCGTGTGGTGGAAGTCAGCCTGCTTGCCGGTGAGTTCGGCCACCCGCCGCAGCGATTCCTGACTGGAGTTGGTGAGGTTATCGATGACCACCACGTCATGGCCGGCTTCCTGCAGGGAAAGAACGGTGTGGGAACCGATGTACCCGGTGCCGCCAGTAACCAGAATTTTCATGTGTGTTCCTTAATCTGAGTGGAGCCTGCCCCGGTGTTCCATCCATTCCGGGGTGGGACACCGGGGCAGGCTCCGCTCTTGCTTTTGGCCGCTAGAGGGCCGTGATCTTCAGAACCAGCGCGTGCTCCGGGTTGAGGCTGGGCATCGGCAGCCCCACCTGAGCCAGGAATTGGCCGCTGGCCTCCGCCCCGGAAGCCAGCCAGGCCGGCGGCTGGATCTGGGTGAAGGTGTGGCCGTAGTCGGCGTCCCCGGGGGAAGGGAAGATGGCCTCTACCCGGTAGCGGCGTGCCGCCTCCAGCCCGGGTAGGGCGACCCGTCCCAGCAGTTCGGCGAACGAGGTGCGGGTGCTCACGAGGGCGAACAGCGCCGCCGTCGTGCCCGCTGCAACGGAACCGGTAGCAACGGAACCGGCAGCGCCGGAACCGGCAGCCACCACACCGTGGAGCATCAGTGATTCGTCGGGGACGTCGGCCCGGACCATCCGGCCGCTGTGGATCAGCCCGCGGTGCTCCTTGTACAGCGCGATGAAGCGCTTGAGTTCCTCGCGCTGCTCGCCCTGCACTTCCCGGACGTCCCATTCCATCCCGAAGTGGCCGAACAGCGCGGTGATGGCACGGAAGGACAGGTCGTGGGTGCGGGCGGTGGTGTGCGACGTGGTGGGGCCGATGTGGCCGCCCACCATCTCGGGGGGAACCACGACGCCGGTCCACCGCTGGATGGTCTGCCGCTCCAGGGCGTCGTTGCAGTCCGAACCCCAGATGCGGTCCGTGCGCTCAAGGATGCCCAGATCCACGCGTGCCCCGCCGGAAGAGCAGCTTTCAATCTCGACTCCGGGATGGGCCTTGCGCAGTTCGTCGAACAGGCGGTAGGCGGCGAGGGTCTGCCCGTGGACCGAGGAACGTCCGGCGTGCCCGTGCTCGGTGAGGTCGCGGTTCTGGTCCCACTTCAGATAGCTGATGTTGTTCTCGCGCAGGAGGGCATCGATCCGGTCGAAGATGTACTGCCACGCCTCCGGGTTCACGAGGTCGATGATGTGCTGGTTCCGCCAGGCCAGCGGCAGGCGTCCGCCATCCTTGTGGGAGGCGGCGGCCGGCCCCACAATCCAGTCCGGATGCGCGCGTGCCACGTCCGAGTTGAGGTTGATCATCTCGGGTTCCACCCACAGGCCGAACTCCATGCCCCGGGACGTGACGGCCTCGATGAGCGGCGTCAGCCCATCCGGCCAGAGCGTCTCGTCCACGAACCAGTCGCCCAGGCCGGCGGTGTCGTCGCGGCGGCCCCGGAACCAGCCGTCGTCGAGGACGAAGCGCTCCACGGCGAGGTCTGCGGCCGAGTCCGCGAGTTCGATCAGGGTGTCCAGGTTGTGGTCGAAGTAGACGGCCTCCCAGGTGTTGAGCACCACGGGGCGCGGCTTTCCGCCGCCGGCCGCCGGGAGAACGTGGTGCGGGCGGGAGCGGAACCAGCCGTAGAACGCCTCGCTGATGCCGTCCAGGCCGCGGTCGGAGTAGGCGGCGAACAGCTTGGGTGTGGCGTAGCTTGCGCCGGGCTCGAGGACCACTTCGGCCGGGCCCAGCAGCTCGGAGCCGCCGATCATGGTGCGCCCGTCGGCGAGGGTGTCGGCGAACTGTTCGTGGTTGCCGCTCCAGGCGAGGTGGGTGGCCCAGACGCGGCCGTGGCGGTTGCCGAAGCCGGCGGTGCCGGCCGCGAACAGCAGCGAGGAGTCGTGCCCGGTGCGGCCGTGCCGGCCGGTGCGCACCCAGGTGCCCTGCTGGATGGGCCGGCGCTGGGGGTGCCGTTCCCGGCACCAGCGCCCGGTTAGGTCGAGAAGTTCGACGGCGTCCGGGGACACCGGGAGGACAGCGGCCAGTTCGTCGACCTGGAACGGCGTGGTTCCGGTGTTCGTGACGGTGTGCTGCAGTTCCAGCAGGCCGCCGTCGTGGAGGGTGAGTGTGGATTCGACGGTGAGGCCGGCGTCGGCATCCTGCTGCACGACGGCGGCGGAGTTGCCGTTGGCTGTGGCACGCAGGGCGCGCAGTCGGACGGAGAAGTCGAGACCGGCGACGCCGTCGGCAATGCGGTGGCCGCGCAGGCCCGGCCGCCCGCGCCAGCTGGAGGACGCCTGCGGGAGCAGTCCCGCCGGGACAGTGACGTCGACGGCGGAGTTGGGGATGGCCGCGGTGAGGATGGACAGGTCAGGGAGGTCGCTGCCAAGGTCGGCACCCCAGTGGATGACCTCGGCCTCCCCGCTGTTGAAGCTGATCACCAGGCTGGTGCCGGCGGAACGGAGGTGCAGGGGATCCATAGGTAAGTCTCTTTCATGATGAGCAGATAGGTATGAGGGGTGTTGCGGGGCCGGGCGCGGTTTGCGCGGTTCCGGCCCCGCAGGTTTGGATACCTGGACTTTGATTTTCGCCCAGTTGACTCCCTACTTGAAGAGGGAATTGACCTGGTTGTTGGCGTCGGTCAAGGAACTGGCGGGCTGCTTGCCGGATACCACGGCGTCCATGGCGGGCTCCATGATGCCCTTGACTTTGGCAGTGTTGTCAGTGATGGGGTACAGGAAGGTGGTCTTATTTTTGACGTGCTCGGTGAAGGCCGTTACGTCGACGCCCTTGGCTTTGAACGCTGCCGCCGCCTTGTCAGAAGACGCCTTGAGGGCCGGGAAGACTACAGCCTTGGACGCAACGACGTCCTGGCAATCGGCAGAGGCGAGGTATTCCACCCACTTGATGGCTGCATCCTTCTTCTTGGTTCCAGCCCAGATCGAGTCGGCCAGGCCGTTGAACATTGAGGCGCGCTTGCCTTCGGGGCCCACCGGGGTGGGTGCGATGCCCACTTCGATGCCCTTGTAGCCGGTGTACTGGCCGATCATCCATGAGCCGTGGGCGTTGATGGCTGACTTGCCGGCAGCGAAGGTGTCGGCCATGGCTGCGCCGACGGTGGACTCGAGCTTGGGCATGTAGCCCTTTTTGGCCAGTCCGGCGAACCAGTCGATGGAGGACTGGAACTTGGGGTCGTCGTAGTTGTAGTGCGTGCCCCACGGATTCTTGTCCGTGTGGGACCAGCCGGTGGTGTTGGTGAAGTAGCTCCACTCCGTTTGGCCTGAGGAGTCGCCGCCGCCGTTGAGGCCGAGGCCGTAGACGGCCACGTTGTTCTTGTCGAAGCCGGCTTCGTCCCCGCGCTTGCCGTTCTTGTCGACGGTCAGGTGGGCGATGACTTTTTCGTAGGTTCCGCCGTCCTGCGGGTTCCAGGTGAGGTTCTTCATCTGGTCCTCGGAGATGCCGGCCTTTGTGAGCATGGCCTTGTTGTAGAAGAGACCGATGGTGTCCCAGTCCTTCGGCAGGCCGTAGCGCTTGCCGTCCTGGCCTACCCAGAGGTCCGCGAGGCCCTCGTTGTAGGCGGACAGGTTCAGCTTGTCCTTGGCCACGGCGTCGTCAAGGGGCAGCAGTTGCTTGTTCTTGGCGAGTTCGCCGTAGCGTCCGAGGTGGTCGGTGAAGACGTCGGGGGCCGTGCCGCCGACAAACCCGTTGGTGAGGGTGCTCCAGTAGTCGTCCCACCCGCGCTGGGTGATCTTGACGGAGATGTCCGGGTTGGCCTTGTGGAAGTCGTCAGCGCACTGCTGGTACGCGGGAAGCTGGTTGGCGTCCCAGAGCCAGTAGCTGATCTCGCCCTTGGCCTCGGCGGATGAATTTCCGCCGCCGCAGGCGGAGAGGGACAGTGCGATCGTGGCGGCGGCGGCGATGGCGCCGAGGGTTCGTTTCATGATGGACCTTTCGGATGCAGGTGGGGTTGGGGGTGTAGGAATGGGGTTCTTATTTGATTCCGGAGAATCCGATGGAGTTGACGATCTTCTTGCCGAAGGCGGCGAAGAGGACCAGGACGGGCAGCGCCGAGACAAGGGTGGCGGCCATGAGGCCGGACCAGTCCGGTGCGCCCTGCGGGGACTGCGACTTGAAGACCCCGAGTCCCACTTGGAGGACGCGTACATCGTCCTGGGACCCGACCAGCAGGGGCCAGAAGTATTCGTTCCACTGGCCGATGAAGGTCAGCAGCGCAAGGGTGGCGATGGGTGCTGCGGCGTTGGGGAGAACGATCTGAAAGAAGATGCGCAGGTGCTTGGCGCCGTCGAGCATGGCTGCCTCCTCAACTTCACGGGACATGTTCAGAAAGAACTGCCGGAGGAAGAAGATTGCGAACGGAGTCATGAAGACGTACGGCAGGACCATCCCGAGCATCGTGTTGAGCAGGTCCAGGTTCTTGATGAGGAGGAAGTTGGGCAGGGCCGTGAAGATCGGCGGGACCAGCATGGTGCCCAGGAACAGGCTGAATACCGCGTTCCGGCCCTTCCAGCGCAGCCGGGCAAAGGCGTAGGCGGCCATCGCGCTGAAGAACACAGCCCCGGCGGTGGTGACGGAGGAGAAAACGATTGAGTTGCGCAGGTACAGCCAGAAGTCGATGGCGGCACCGGAGCCGCCCTCCGCGACGGCGTCGGCCGGGCTCTGCAGCCCGAAGACGCGCATGAAGGCGCCTACGGTGAAGTCTGCCGGAAGGAGGCTGGCCGACTGGGTGGCCAGCGCTCCGTTGGTGGAGAGCGCGGTGCGGAACACCCAGAGGAACGGGAGCACGGAGACGGCGATGGCAAGCGCCAGCAGGGCCCAGGCGCCCGCGCGGCGGGCGTTGAAAGTACGACGGCGGGCGGTTGCCGGCGTCGATGCGCTGGAGGTGGTGGTCATGCGGGACTCCTTAGTCCAGGTCCGACTCGTTGCCCCGGAGGAACTTCATTTGGATGAAGGCAACGAGGGCGAGGATGAGGAAGAGGATGACGGCGATGGCGGATCCGTAGCCGAAGTCCGACTCGGTGAAGGCGCGCTGGTAGATGTAGTACTGGATGACGCGGGTGGCATTGACCGGTCCGCCCTGGGTGGTCACTGCCACGGTGTCGAAGACCTGGAAGGAACCGATCACGGTGACGACCAGCACCAGCACCAGGACCGGGCGAAGCAGCGGCATGGTGATCTTGCGGAAGGTCTGGAACGGTGATGCGCCATCCAGTTTGGCCACTTCGTAGAGGTGCTGCGGGATGGCCTGGAGGCCGGCGAAGATCAGCAGGGCGGTGTAGCCCATGTGCCGCCACGTGTTGATCACGGCCTGGGTGGGAATTGCCCACTCCTCGCTGCCGAAGAAGGCGACGCGGGGGAGGCCTGCCCATTCGATGAACTGGTTCACGATGCCGATCTGGTAGTCAAGCATCCAGAACCAGAGCAGTGCCGCGATGACGTTCGACATCAGGTAGGGCAGGAGCAGGGCACCCCGGACCAAAGTGGACTTGGCCACGCGGTCCATCAGAAGGGCCAGACCGAGGGCCAAAGCCGTCTGGAGCGCGATATTCATGAGGACGTACTGCCCTGTGACGGCGAGGGAATTCCAGAACAGCGGATCCTTGGCAATCGCCGCGTAGTTGTCCAGGCCCACCCACTCCGGGTCGCCAAGGATGTTGTACTCCGTAAAGCTCAGGTAGATCCCCCGGATGGTGGGCACCACGTAGAAGAGGATGAAGCCGATCATTGCCGGGGCGATAAAGAAGAGTGCGATCTTGAGGTCGCCGTACCGGCGTAGGCCGCCTCTGCGGATCCTGCCCGGCCGCGCCAGCCGTTGGTCGCTCCTGGCTGGGTGGTTCTTGGTAAGGGTGGTCATCGTCGACCCTTCCTAGGTGTGTGATGGAACTAACAACCGCTGAAGAATCTACACGAGTAGATTGGCGGTTGCAAGGAAAATTATTAGATTATTGTTGGTCAAATTCTCTCCAACGTCGGAAGTGTTGACTCGAGTAGATCCGACTGAAAGACTTTGGCCCAACATGAATCTTGCACCGTACGGCGGTGCAGCTGTGGCCTGAAAGGCAGGAACAATGGCGTTTTCAATCGGAGTAGTCGGCGTGGGGCAGTTCGGTGGCCAGTTCGCGCACCTCTTCAACCTCCACCCCGGGGTCAGCAAGGTCTTCGTCGTGGACGAGCGGGCGGACCGTGCGGCCGAGGCGGTTGCGCAATATGGCCTGGCCGGTTCCCTCGGCACGTTCGATGAGCTGCTGGCGTCCGACGTCGACGCCGTCGCCATCTTCACTCAGCGGTGGACCCACGGACCGCTGGTGGAGCGGGCGCTCCGGGCCGGAAAGCATGTCTACTCGGCCGTGCCCATGGCCGTCACCGAGGACGAGATCGCGAAAATCATCGACGCCGTCCGGGAGACCCGCAACGTCTACATGATGGGTGAAACCAGCTACTACAACCCGGCCACGGTCTATGCACGCGAGCAGCACGCGGCCGGCCGGTTCGGTAGGGTGTTCTACGCGGAAGGCGATTACGTCCATGACATGGACCTGGGCTTCTACGACGCCTACCAGTACAGCGGCGGGGAGCGCTGGAAGGAAACAGCCAGCTACCCGCCCATGCTGTACCCGACCCACGCGATTGGCGGCGTCCTCGGTGCCCTGCCGGCGCACGCCGTGAGCGTCAGCTGCGTCGGTGTGAAGGACGACCGCGGGGACGGGGTGTTCGATAAGGGCATCAGCATGTTCGGGAATGACTTCTCCAACGCCACGGCCCTCTTCGAACTGAACGATGGCGGCGCCATGCGGACCAACGAGATGCGCCGGGTGGGCTACCCCTCGCATATCCGTGAGTCCCGGTTCCGGTTTTTCGGCACCGAGGCCAGCTTTGAGCAGTTGGCAAAGGTGACGGTGTGGCAGGACAAGACCAACGTCCACGACATCTCAGAACAGATGGAGTCACGGCCCAGCGTGGCCCTGGACGATCCGTCGCTCGCCAATGTGGCTCCAGAACTCAGGGACGCCTTCGTGTCCGGGCTGGCGCCGGTGCATGACAGGGACAGGCTGCCGGAGGAGTTCCGTGGCGCGCCCAACGGCCACGAAGGCAGCCACCAGTTCCTGGTGGACGACTTTGTCACGGCCGTGAACACAGGCTCACTGCCGCCGGTCAACGCATGGACGGCCGCGCGGTTCACCCTGCCCGGCATCGTGGCCCATGAATCTGCCCGGCGGAACGGCGAACGCCTCCCCATCCGCGACTTCGGCGATGCTCCGGCAACCCTCTAGGACGTGCTCTAGCTAGCATGGACACTATGACCATTCCGGCAGTGCCCGCCCCGCGGACCCAGGTGACACGCAAGGATGTTGCCCGGTACGCCGGGGTGAGCACCGCCGTCGTCAGTTACGTGGTGAACGGTGGGCCGAAGAAGGTGGCGCCCGCCACCCAAGCGAAGGTCCAGGAAGCCATCCGGCAGCTGGGCTACCGCCCCAACGCGGCTGCGCGGGCCCTGAAGCTGGGGTCCAGCGAAACGATCGGCTTGGTCATTCCGGACAACAGCAACCCGTTCTTCTCGATGCTGGCCCATGCCGTGGAGGACGCGGCCGGGGCACTGGGGTACGCCCTGGTGCTGACGAACTCGGACGGCGACTTGGCCAAGGAGCGCCGGAACATCCGGAACCTGGCCGCCCGGCAGGTGGACGGCGTGGTGCTCGCCAGCGTCCTGTTCGAGCCGGACCTTGCCGACCTGGAGACCGCGGAGATCCCGTCGGTGCTCCTGAGCCACAGCGGGAGTTCGGCCGGGGTCACCACCGTGGGAGTGGACCTGGCCAAGGGGGCGCGCACCGCCGTCGAGCATTTAATCGGTCATGGCCACACCAACATCGGCCTGGCCATGGGCACCACCACCGGCAATGAAGCGGATGCCCGCGAAGAGGGCTGGGTGCAGGCACTCAGGGACGCCGGGTTACCGGAAGGCCCCATTGCCCGCAGCGCCTTCACTCGGGTTGGCGGCTACGCCGCAGGGAAGCGGTTCCTGGCGTCCGGGCATCGGCCCACCGCCGTCTTCGCCAGCTCCGACATGCAGGCCATCGGCATCCTCCGTGCGTTCCATGAGGCTGGCCTGTCCGTCCCGGAGGACATAGCGCTGGTCTCGTTCGACGGTTCGGAGGACGCGGAGTACTCCTGGCCAATGCTGACCACCGTGGAGCAGCCCGTGCGGGACATGGCGGAGGCAGCCGTCCGGGCGCTCGTCGGAGCGGACCGCGCCGAGCCGGCACAGCACCGCGTATTTCCGACGAAGCTCCTCGTCAGGCAGTCCTGCGGCTGCCCGTGAGGCTGGCCGGAAGCGCTACGGACTAAACCAGCCGGAGCCTAAACGAGCCTCAGCCGGCCCACCCGGTCGCGGAGGATCCGCTGGGCGTCGGGGGACAGGCCGGAATCGCAGATCACCTCGTCGGCTTCCTCAAGCTTGGCGATGGTGCTGATTCCCTGGGTGCCCCACTTGGTATGGTCCGCCAGGACCACCACCTTGCGCGAGGCGGCGATGAACGCCCGGTTGGTTTCAGCCTCCAGGAGGTTGGGTGTGGTGTAGCCCGCGTCCGCGTCCATGCCGTGCACGCCGAGGAACAGCAGGTCCAGGTGCAGTTGGCGCAGCGCCGCGGTCGCGATGGGGCCCACCAGGGCGTCCGACGGCGTGCGCTCGCCGCCGATGAGGATCACCGTTGAGGCGTGGCGCCCGGACCCCGATGCCGAGGCATGGTGAAAGAGGTCGGCGATCTTCACTGAGTTGGTCACCGCGGTGATCCGGGGGCCGTTGGCGAGTTCCTTGGCCAGCGCCCAGGTGGTGGTGCCCGCGCTCAGGGCAACCGCCATGCCCTCGTGGACCAGGGCGGCGGCTTCCAGGGCGATGGCGCGTTTCTGCGCGGTCAGCTGGGTGGACTTCAGTTCGAACCCGGGCTCGTGTGTGCTGGCATCCCCGGGCAGTTTGGCACCGCCGTGGATCCGCTCCACCTGGCCGCTTTCCTCCAGCATCTCGATGTCGCGGCGCACCGTCATTAGGGACACTCCCAGCTGCTGCGCGAGATCCGACACGCGGACCACCCGCTCGCGCCTGACGGCGTCCACTATGGACTGGTGACGGGCCGCGGGAAGCATAGGGATCCTTTCAGTGGATGAAACCTCGTACTGCCCATCATCGCCTAGCCCTTGCTCGAACCAAGAGTCAGGCCCGCAACAAACTGCCGCTGCAGGAGCAGATAAACAATCAGGGTGGGGATTACCGTGATGACGGCGCCGGCCGCCAGCAGGTTGTAGTTGTTCAGGAACTCGCCCTGGAGGTTGTTGATGGCCGTGGTGACGGGCAGCCGGTCGCCGCTCTGGATGAACAGCAGGGGCCAGAAGAAATCGTTGTAGATGAAGATGACTTCCAGCGTGGCAAGGGCCGCGAAGGCGGGACGGCACAGCGGCATGATGATTTCCCGGTACTGGCGCCAGATGCCGGCACCGTCCACGAGTGCGGCCTCTGTCAGGTCGGCGGAGAGCGCCTTCATGTAGTTGGACAGCACGAAGGTGCAGAACCCCATCTGAAACGCCATGTTGACGGCGATGACGATGATATACGTGTTCAGCATGTTGCCCGAATCGCTGAAGGAGTAGGGCACCTGGAAGTGCTTGGCCATCTCGAACAGCGGGGCGGCCAGCACCTGGGGCGGCAGCAGGTTTCCCGCCGTGAACATGATGAGCAGTGTGACGTTGAACTTCCAGTTCACCCGGCTGACGGCAAACGCCATCATGGACGCGAAAAAGAGCACCAGCAGTACCGCCGGAACGCAGATGATCACCGAGTTCCAGAGGTATTTGGCGAAGCCGCCCTGGGACCAGGCCTGGATGAAGTTGTCGAAGTTGAAGTCGCCGGCCACGCTGAAGTAGCCATGCTCGTTGGTCGATGCGATCGGCCGCAGGGCGGTGAACACGGCCCAGAGCAGGGGGATCAGCCACATGACCGCCATGGCCGTCAGGAAGACATGGGTGCCGTAGTGCCGCTTCGGCTTGCTGCCGGAGCGTCCGGTTTCCGTGCCGGGGGAGACTGCGGCGCTCATGCCCTGTTCTCCTTGCCGAAGGTGCGGCTGAGGTAGAACACGATAGGGACGAGGGAGATGACCAGCAGGACCACCGCAAGGGCGGACCCGACGCCGATCACCTGGCCTTCGCCCACGAGGTTCTGGATCACCAGGGCGCTGAGGAGCTCGAGGCCGTTGGTGCCGCGGTTGATGACGTAGACGACGTCGAACGCCCGCAGCGATTCGATGATGGTGATGACGACGATGACGATGTTGATGGGCCGCATGGCCGGGAACACCACGCGGAAGAAGGTCTGCACCGCGCTGGCCCCGTCGATCGCTGCCGCTTCCTTCAGGCTGGGGTCCACGCCCTTGAGGCCCGCCAGGTACAGCAGCATGACATAGCCGGCGTGCCGCCATGTGGCGGCGATCATGGCTGCCCAGATGTTCACCGAGGAATCCCCGAACCAGTCAACGGCCTGCGGCGTTCCCGAGGTTCCGAGCAGGAAGTTCAGCAGGCCGTTGTCCCGCTGGTAGAACAGCTGCCAGATGATGCCGATCAGCGCCAGCGACAGCATCACGGGCGTGAAGAAAATACTCTGGTAGATCCTGCTGCCGCGGATCTGCTGGTCCAGGAGTACCGCCAGCAGCAAGCCCAGCGGGGTGGCCACCAGGGCCAGGAAGGCCAGCCACAGCAGGTTGTGCTGGATGGCAGGCCAGAACGGCGGGTAATCCTGGGAGATGTACTGGTAGTTGTCGGCGCCTGCCGGCCTGATGTCGGTCAGGGCGAGTCCGTTCCATCGCGTGAAGCTCAGCCACACGGACATCACCGTGGGCAGCCAAACAAACACCAGCTGGATGAGGGTGGGTATGCCCACCATGAGGGACAGGACAGCCTTGTCCCGTTTGGAGAGCCGGCGGACCTTCCCGCTGCGGACCCGCCTCGCCGACGCCCCGGAGGGTGCCCTGGACTCCGGCGGGACCAGGTCTCTTGCTGTTGCGCTCATGGGAGTCCCCCGGACCACTACTGGGCCGCGTACAGTGACTTGGCCTGTGCCTCAAGGTTCTTGACGTCCATCTTGCCGTCCTTGAGGAAGGTCTGCAGGGCCGGGATCATGACGTTGTTGGCCATGGCGGGCAGGGCGTCACGGTCAAAGAACTGGCTGATGGACTTGGCCTGCGCGATGGTGTCCGCACATTTCTTGTTCAGCGGCGTGAACTTGGAGGTGTCCGCGCCCTTGGCCGTGGCGATGTTGGAGGCGTCCACCGAGGCGTAGATGTCCTGGCCCTCGGGGGTGCCGATGAATTCCATGAACTGGTGCGCGGCCGCGTTCCCGCCGCCCTTGGTGGACAGCAGCAGCCCGTCGATGGGAGCCTCCACCGCATCCCGCCCTTCGGCGGCGATCTCCGGGAACGCGAAGAAATCGATGTCCTTCAGCACTGCAGGATCCGTGAACTGCTGCGTGACGAAGGAGCCGAGCAGGTACATGCCCGTCTTCTTGGCAGCCAGCGCCCTCGCGGCGTCCTGCCAGGTCTGGCCGAGCGCTGCAGGATCCTGGAAGGGCAGCAGCGCGGACCAGGTATCGAAAACGTCCGTCACCTTCTTTTGGTCCCAGGACTCCTTGTGGGCGCACAGATCCACGTGGAACTGGTATCCGTTGGCGCGCATGTTGATGTAGTCGAACGTGCCCATGGCGGGCCAGCCGTCCTTGTCCGCAAAACCGATCGGAATGATGCCGTCGGCCTTCATCTTGGCCGCCAGGGTCTTGAGGGCATCGAAGGTTTCCGGCACCTCGTAACCCTTGTCGGCCCACAGGCTCTTCCGGTAGAAGAAGCCCCACGGATAGTTGTAGTTGGGGACGAAGTACATCTTCCCGTCCGGGCCGGTGGAGGCCTTCTTCAGCGCGTCGGAGAAGTTGCCGCCGATCTTGCTCCAGACGTCATCAACTGGCGCCAGGAGCCCCTTGCCAGCATAGAACTGCATCCTGTAGCCGGCGAACCAGGTAAAGGCGTCATCCGGCGAGCCCTGCAGGTAGGAGTTGATCTTGTTCTGGAAGTCGTTGTGCGGTACCACGTTGGTGCGGACTGTCTTGCCCGTCTTCTGGGTGAAAGCGTCGGTCACCGCCTGGTACGCCTTCTTGGGAACTTCGTCGGAGGAGCCGGAGCCGAACGACAGGCCGGAGGATTCCGAGCCTCCGGCGGACGGCCCGCTGCCTCCGGTGCACGCCGCCAACAGTGGTACGCCGGCCAGGCCGGCAGCACTCACGCCAATAGTCTTGAGGAATGTCCGCCGGGCTGGCCCGGCGCTGGTGGACGCTTCCGGATGTGGTGCCATGATCTCTCCCGGGGAATGGAGTCATGTGACATGTGTCACATATTCTGACTATAACCTCGCAAAAGGGAACAGGAAAGATCGCTAAATAACACCTGAGGATGCCGACGGCTGGCCCCCGGTAGGACCTAAAACGCAGGGCCCGCCCGGTGTTCCGGAGGGGCCCTGCGTTAGTTGCTACGCCCTACTTCTTCAGTGACGCGGCGATCTGCTGCATGACGGTGTTGTCGGCGAGTGTGGTGGCGTCTCCGACGTCGCGGCCTTCGGCGACGTCCTTGAGGAGGCGGCGCATGATCTTGCCGGAGCGGGTCTTGGGCAGTTCGGGGACCACGAGGATGGTCTTGGGTTTGGCGATGGGGCCGATTTCCTTGCCGACGTGGTTGCGGAGTTCCTGGATGATCTCGTCCCCGGAGTCCACGGCGTCGCCGCGGAGGATGACGAACGCGACGACGGCCTGGCCGGTGGTTTCGTCGGTGGCGCCGACGACGGCGGCCTCGGCCACCGCGGGGTGGCTGACCAGTGCGGATTCGATTTCGGTGGTGGAAAGGCGGTGTCCGGAGACGTTCATGACGTCATCCACCCGGCCCAGGAGCCAGATGTCGCCGTCCTCGTCCTTCTTCGCGCCGTCGCCCGCGAAGTACATGTTCTCGAAGCGGGACCAGTAGGTGTCCTTGAAGCGCTCCGGGTCGCCCCAGATCCCGCGGAGCATGGCCGGCCAGGGTTCGCGGATCACCAGGAAGCCGCCATGCCCGTCCGGGACCGAGGCGCCGTTCTCGTCCACGACGTCCACGGCGATGCCGGGCAGCGGCACCTGGGCGGAGCCGGGCTTGGTGGCGGTCACACCGGGCAGCGGGGCGATCATCTGGGCGCCGGTTTCGGTCTGCCACCAGGTGTCCACGATGGGAGCCTTGTTCCCGCCGATGACGTCGCGGTACCACATCCAGGCTTCGGGGTTGATGGGTTCGCCCACGGAGCCCAGGACCCGGATGGAGGAGAGGTCGTACTTGTCCGGGATGTCCCGGCCCCATTTCATGAAGGTGCGGATCGCGGTGGGGGCGGTGTAGAGGATGGAGACCTTGTACTTTTCCACGATCTCCCACCAGCGGCCCTGGTGCGGGGAGTCCGGGGTGCCCTCGTACATGACCTGGGTGGCACCGTTGATGAGCGGCGCATAGGCGACGTACGAGTGGCCGGTGACCCATCCGACGTCGGCCGTGCACCAGTACACGTCCGTCTCGGGGTGCAGGTCAAATACCGCCTTGTGGGTGTAGGCGGTCTGGGTGAGGTACCCGCCTGTGGTGTGCAGGATGCCCTTCGGCTTGCCGGTGGTGCCGGAGGTGTAAAGGATGAACAACGGGTGCTCGGAGTCATGCCCGACGGCGGTGTGCTCGGCCGACGCTGCCCCGACGATGTCCGCCCACCAGTGGTCCCGCCCCTCGTGCCAGTCCACGTCCTGGCCGTTGCGCTTGACCACCACGACGTTCTGCACGGTGTGGCCGTTGCCGTCTCCCTCAAGGGACAGGGCGGCGTCGACAGCGGTTTTCAGGGCGCTGGGCTTGCCGCGCCGGTAGGTGCCGTCCGCGGTGACCACTAGCTTGGCTTCGGCGTCCTCGATCCGGGACCGCAGCGCGTCGGCGGAGAACCCTCCGAACACCACCGAGTGCACGGCGCCGATCCGGGCGCAGGCCAGCAGGGTGATCACGGCCTCGGGGATCATCGGCAGGTACACGGCCACCCGGTCGCCCTTGGCCACGCCGAGGGACTCGAACGCGTTCGCGGCCCTCTTCACCTCTTCGGTGAGCTCCGCGTAGGTGTAGGTGCGGGTATCGCCCGGCTCACCCTCGAAGTAGATCGCCACCCGGTCGCCCAGGCCGTTCTCCACGTGCCGGTCCAGCGCGTTGTACGCGGCGTTGACCTCCCCGCCCACGAACCACTTCGCGAACGGCGGGTTTGACCAGTCCAATGCCTGGTCAAAGTCCTTGCTCCAGGTCAGCAGCTCGCGGGCCTGCTTGGCCCAGAACGCGGGGCGGTCTGCCTCGGCCTCGGCATAGACCTCGGCGCCCACCACGGCGTTGGCAGCGAAATCCTCGGAAGGGGCAAACTTGCGGCTCTCATGCAGCAGGTTTTCAAGAGCATCGCCCTGCTGGCTGGGGGTGGCAGCGGTGGCCGTCGAGCCGGGGGTGTCCTCGGACATGGTGAACCTCATCATTCATCGATCTTTGCTGCGCGGTGCGCCGGTCCCGGCCACTGCCCGGCCGGCGCACGGCGACGGGCAACGGCCCGTTGCGGACGCACCGCAAAGAGCTGTTCCGAAACCAGACTAGCGCCTCAGGCTTCGGCGCGTGGGCCGCGTCACACGAACGGCCGTGAGCGGTGCCCATTTAGCGGTGAACGGTTCTTTGGGACAGCTGTGCGGCTTCCATGAGCACGCCGCACCGCGGCCAGTCAGCTAGTGAAGCATCCTCCACTTGGCTAGGCTGAGATGGACTCGTGACAGTGGCCGGAGGCAGCCAGACCGCTTGTGGTCAGGCTCCGGCCGTAGGGCGGAATCACGCAGCGGACGCCAGTCCGGGCGCCGCCACGCTAAGGAGAACAGAATGAATCAGCAAAGCCAGGGCCAGCCGGGCCAGCAGGGCGTCGGCCAGGCGGGTCCTGCCCAGCAGGGCGCAGGCCAGGCACCGCACGGGGCAGGATCGTCCGGGCGGCCGGAAGCGCACAGCGCTGCGCCGACTTTCATGAAGCAGCAAGGCGTGCGGAATGAGGCCGTTGCCGGACCTTTCACCGTCCGTGACCTGACCGTCTTCGCAGCCACCCTGGTTCTCTTCGTTGCATCGCTGATTCCGATGTTCGCCGTGCGCTACAACCTGTGGAACCTCGGAAGCCTGTTCTTCCTGGGGCTCGGCGTGGTGCTGCCGCTCATTGTTGCGGCATTGTTTGCCGCCCGCCGGCTCGCCCCTGACACGAAGGTCCGGATCGGATCCCTTTCCGTGGACCAGTTCGGTTCGGTGGTTGCCTCGTTTGCGGTCGGCTTCTTCTTCCTGTCCGTTGCCGGAGCGTACACGCCCAGCCTGCTGGTGGCGCTGATCGGCTCCCTTGTGCTGCTGGCCGCCACAGTGCTGGCCCGTTACATCCCGTTCTTCGCCGGCGACTTCCTGGACCGCGCCGAGGTGCCGGCCCACATCATGGCGCGAGACTCGGCCGTTCCGGTGCGCAAGCCCAAATCATCCAAGGAGCCGAAGCCTGCCGCTGCTGCGCCGGGTGCTTCTTCCACCGGTGCTTCCGCGGGCGCTGCTTCGCCCGGTGTTTTGTCCGGCAGCGCTGCGGGCGCAGGTGCGGCTTCTACGGGTCCTGAATCCCGCGGTCCTGTTTCCCACGGTTCCGCTTCCCATGGATCCGCTTCCCACGGTGCGACGGCGGTCGGCCAGCCGGGGGGCGGTGCAGCCCAGGCCGGGGCCTCCGGCACCGCGACCGGAATATGGCCCGCCGCTAACGCGGCCAGCAGCGCCGCCGCCGCACCGGAAACGGGACCGGCCGCCGTCGTGCCGTCTGTGCAGACGGGTGGCGCCGCACAGACGAGCACAGTGCCGTCCGCCGAGGCCGAGGCCGCCGGCGCCCAGCCAGCCACCCCCGAGGCCGAGCAGACCCAGCTGGAGGCAGCCACGACCGCCCCTGCGGCCGGCGCAAATTCAGTCGGCAGGGAGGCGGCAGCCACGGAGGCGCCCGCTGCGGAAGCCCCCGTGGCCGAAAGCAAGTCCGACGCTGCTGCAGGTGAAGCCGCGGAGGAGGCGGCACGGGCGGCCTCGGCCACGCCTGCCACCGCCGTTCACCCGAGGGTGGACATTCCGCAGCAGGCGAGGTCGCAGGAACCGATCGGTGCCACCGTTGACCCGGCGAGCCGGCCGGAGGAGTCCGAACAGGAACAGGTCCACGAGGCCTTCTGGTTCGCTGTGGCACAGCACCGCACTGCCGTTGACGAGCGCACGGGCGCACCGCTGTTCGGGATCGAGCCCGGTGGCTGGGTCCTGGCCCTCGAAGACCGCGGGGACGAGTTCCTGGTCCAGCACACGGACGGCCGGGTGGGCGTCCTGCGCGACCTCAGCAACATCGAGCGCGGCTAGCCGGCCGCCGTGGCCGACTCAGCTTCGCGCCGGCGCGGCACGCCGGACGGCGTCCCTGTGGCTCCTGCTCCCGCGGAGATTCCGGCCGCCGTTGTTCCGGCCGATGCTCCAACGGAGATCGGCGGGCACGCCATCGCCGCCGAAGTTCCAGCCGGTGCCCTCCCCGCCGAAAACGGGGCGGCGGCTAGCCCGCCGGCCCGTTCCGGCGAGTCGCCCCTGGCCCTGAAGCGCCGGGCGCGCAGGATCAACCGGGCCCTCGCCGAGCAGTACCCGTATGCCCACGCCGAGCTCGACTTCCGGAACCCCTTCGAGCTCCTCGTGGCCACGGTGCTCTCCGCGCAGACCACTGACGTGACGGTCAACCTGATCACGCCGCTGCTCTTCTCCCGCTACCCGGACGCCCGCGCCATGGCGGAAGCGGACACCGCGGAGCTGGAAGCCATCATCAAGCCGACGGGGTTTTTCCGCGCCAAGACACGGAACCTGCTCGCGCTGGCGAACCGGGTGGTGGACGAGTACGACGGCGTGGTGCCCGGCCGTCTGGAAGACCTGGTGACGCTTCCCGGCGTCGGACGGAAAACCGCGAACGTGGTGCTGGGCAATGCGTTCGGCATTCCGGGCATTACGGTGGACACCCACTTCGGGCGGCTGGCGCGGCGCTTCGGCTGGACGGAGTCGGACGACCCCGTCAGGATCGAGTCCGACGTGGCGGAGCTGTTTGAGCCCAGGGACTGGACCATGCTGTCCCACCGGGTGGTCTTTCACGGCAGGCGGGTGTGCCATTCCCGCAAGCCGGCCTGTGGGGCCTGCGCCGTGGCCAACTGGTGCCCCAGCTTTGGCTCGGGCGAGACGAACCCAGCCAAGGCCGCGAAACTGCTGAAGTACGAACTGGCGCCGGGAAACGAGGAGCTCCTGGAGAAGCTGCTGGCCGAGACGCACCGCGCCGCCGAAATCCGGATGGAATCGCAGCGGAGGACTCAATGACAGCGCGCCAGGATTTGGTGGACCTCGTCGATTCAATCCGGGCGGGAACCGGTCCTGCCCGGAATCCTTACTGGCAAAAGCTCACCGTTGACGAGTCCGTTGTCCGCAAAGCGGCCGTTCTGATCCTCTTCGGAGCCCTGGACGATGTGCCCGCAGCCTCCGGTAAGCCGCTCGTGGCCGCCGACCTCGACGTCCTGCTCCTGGAACGTGCCCACACCCTTGATGACCATCCCGGGCAGGTGGCATTTCCCGGCGGCGGTATCCATGTCGGTGAGACGCCGGTGGAGGCCGCGCTTCGGGAAGCGGAGGAGGAGACCGGCGTGGACCCTTCCGGCGTCGAAGTGCTGGGTGCCCTGCCGGAACTGGCCCTTCCGCGCGGAAACTTCCTGGTGACCCCTGTCTTGGCCTGGTGGGCTTCGCCGTCGCCGGTCCGGGTGGTGGACTACGGCGAGTCCGCCCAGGTCTTCCGGGTGCCGGTCCGCGATCTGCTGGACCCCGAGAACCGCACCATGGCGGCCGTGACCCGCATGAACCAGACGTTCCAGAGCCCGGCGTTCACCGTGAACAGCCTTGTAGTCTGGGGCTTTACAGGCATGATTCTGAACGAACTGTTCGACCAGTTGGCCTGGGCCGTTCCATGGGACAGGACCAGGCTTCACCCGCTGGACCTCTGACGGTACTGCTGGCTGGCCCGTCCGCGGCTGGTGTTCCGGCTGGCTATCCCGCCAGGGTCAGTGCTGCGATTTCCGCAGATCCACCACCAGGCCGGTGGCGGCGTTTTCGCGCAATGCGTTGATGCCGGCCACTACTCCCGAAACACTCTTGAACCGCGGCGACTCTGCCACGATGTTTCCGTCCCCATCCATGAGTCGGAACTTGTAGGACTGATCGCTATCCTGGTGAACTTCAAACTTGCCCGCCATTGGCGTGGAAACCCCCTGCTGATGCTTCGTCGCACGTGCCGAGCCAACTTATTGCCACTGCCCGGCCACCATCGAGCTTAGTGGCCCACGCCACATGATGCGAACTACCCGCCGGTACATTACTCAGTACAACCGCTTATTCCGTATGGGGCGGATGTGACTTTTGTTTCCCGTGTGCACCGGCTATTGTCCTGCCCCTGCGGGCGGCAGGTGTGCCGTCGCGGGCACTTTGGAGACGCCGCCGTCGTGAATTACGACGGCGGCCGGCTCGTTGCGCGTCAAAGTACGCCGTTTCGGTTGGGCCGGCTCTGGCGGCCGGATTACTTTGCGTTGTCGTAGGAGTCGACGACGGCGACGCTCACCGGGAACTCGACCGGAATGGGGCCAAACAGCAGCTCCTTGGCTGCGTTGGCTGCTTCCTCGATGGCGCTGATGCAGTCGTCCACGGCGGAGTCGGGGGCGTGGACCATGACCTCGTCGTGCAGGAAAAACACGAGTTCCCCGGTTGCTGAACCGGTGGCACGCATGGTGCGCAGCCGGCGTCGCAATTCCGCCAGCCAGCAGGCGGCCCAGTCCGCCGCCGAACCCTGGACGACGAAGTTGCGCGTGAAACGTCCCCGGGAACGGGCGATCGCGTCGGCGCGGCGCTGCTCCTCCGCAGAGGTGGACCGCTGGCTGAGGAACCACCGTTCCGACGGTGGCGGGCTGCTGCGTCCCAGGCGCGAGCTGACGGTCCTGCCGGCTTCGCCGTCGCGGGCGGCGCGCTCGACGAAACCCACGGCGCGCGGGTAGGTCCGGGCCAGCTGCGGCATTAGGCGGCCTGCCTCGCCGGAGGTGGCGCCATACATGGCCCCCAGCAGGGCCATTTTTGCCTTGCTGCGGTCGCCGCCGAACCCCTTGGCGGCGATTCCCGCGTAGAGATCCTGGTCCCGGGCGGCCTCGGCCATGGTCGAGTCCTGGGCGAGGGCGGCAAGGACACGGGGTTCCAGCTGGGACGCGTCCGCCACGATGAGCTTGTACCCCGGGTCTGCATGCACGGCGCCGCGGACCTGGCGGGGAATCTGCAGAGCCCCGCCGCCGCGTGACGCCCAGCGGCCCGATACCACTCCGCCCACCACGTATTCGGGCCGGAACCTCCCGTTCCGCACCCAGGCGTCCAGCCACGCCCAACCGTTGGCGGTGTGCAGCCGCGACAGCTTCTTGTAGGCCAGCAGGGGCGCGATGGCCGGGTGGCTGGACCCCTTCAGTTCCCATTGCCGCGTGGACTTCACCTCGATGCCGTTGCGATGCAGGGCGCGCATCAGCTCCTGTGGCGAGTCCGGGTTCAGTGCCGGGGCGTTCAGCAGGCCTCGGAGTTCGGTGTTGAGGGCCTCAAGCTTGGCCGGGCGGTGCCCAAGCGGAGGCCGCGGGCCCAGGTGCTCCGCCAGGATGTGCTCGTGCAGCTCCTCGCGCCAGGGCACGCCGGCATGCTGCATTTCCGCTGCCACCAGGGCGCTGGCCGACTCGGCGGCGAGGAGGAGCTGGAGCCGCTGCCGCCGGTTACCGTCTCCTGCGGCGGCTGCTCCCGCTGCGACTCCGGTGGCGGCTGCGAGGGCATCCTGCTGCGCGGCGTATTCGGCACGCAGTTCAGCGAGGGTTTGCCGCGGTTTGGTGGCCGCGCCGGGGTCGTCGAAGAGCGCTCCCTGGTCCGCGGGCGGAGGGGGCGGCTGGAGGAGCCGCGGCGGCTGCAGGTCGTCGTCCTGCGTGAGCTTCTCGGCGTTTCGGGCGTACGGGGTGTGGGCAGTGAATTCGGAATGGGCCAGGATGGCGCCGCACAAGGAGAGGTCGTAGCAACGCTCCACGTCGACGCCCGCCGCCAGCAGTGACGGGTACCAGTCCTGGGTGCGGTGCCAGATCCAGCGAGGACGCCGCCTCTCGAGCTCGCGGACGACGGCGGCGAGCCCGGTTCCGTCGTCGGGTGCGGTCTGGGGTGCGGTCTGCGCCCCGGGGTGAATGGATGGCGGGGCCGAGCTGACGATCCGGGGTTCCGGATTGTCGGGATGGGGGAGGCCTGCCGCCGTGAGTTCCTGTATGGCTGCGCCGTCGGGGTGGGCGGCGAGCAACAGATACATGTTTCCAATTCTGCCCTGCCGCCGTGCTGTTCGGCGTCGCAGTCGACTTCTTGGGCGCTACCTTGTTTGTCTGCGAAGCCTTGTGTCTGCGAAGCCTTGCCGCTCCTGTCCTCAACAAGGAGCCGGGCGGCCGGTTTTCCACATACAGCCATGCGACTCTGACAGGCGGTGGTTCCGTTGGGCACAGTTGCTGCATGAGCAGGCACCACGCCCGGAACCGGCGACTCCCATCAGACCCTGATAGCGCGCTGCCGGATGCTGCCGTGCCTGATGTTGCCGTGCCTGATGCACAGCGCAGGCCGGCTCCGGTGGGCCTGTCGCCAGGTTCTGAACCCGGAACCTGGCTCCCTGCTGACAGCGGCGACGTCCTGCTCGTCACGGGCTTTGAATTCCTGCGGGGCGAAGTGGAACGGATTGTCGCGGCCGCCGGCGGACGGCTCCGGGTGGTGGACGATGTGGCGGAGGCCGCGCCGTTCTGGGATTCCGCCTCCGACGTCCTGGTCGGCAGCGATGTCCGTGAACTTCCGCCCCGGCGCCGCGCGCCAGCTGTACTGGTCGGCCTGAGCGGGGAAGGGGATACGCTCTGGCACCTGGGCGCTGCCCTAGGTGCACAACGCGTCGCCGTCCTTCCCGACGCCGCCGCCTGGCTGGCCGAGTACCTCAGCCGGTCCCGTTCACCCGAGGCCGGAGGCTTGGTGCTCGGTGTTACCGGCGGCTGCGGAGGGGCGGGTGCCACCACCGCCGCTGCATGGCTTGCGCAGTCAGCAGCCGAACTCGGTGCACGGGTCCTGCTCGTGGACGCCGATCCCTGGGGCGGCGGACTCGAACTCGCCCTGGCCGCGGAGGAATCGCCGGGTCTCCGCTGGCCGGATTTGGCCGATGCCAGTGGCAGCATTGACCCGCAGCAGCTCGCGGACGCCTTGCCCATCGCCGGCGGGTTCTCGTTTCTGTCGTGGCCCGGAAGCAGGGAACGGCCGCCCCTCGTGGACCCGGTCACCGTGGGAGGCGTGCTCGACGCCGCGCGGCGGGGCTACGAGGTGGTGATTGTCGATATCGGCCGCAACGCCGAGCCGCTGCGCACGTTCGCCTGGGATTGCGACCGCCTGCTGGTAGTCGTCCCCGCCCACCTGAAGGCTGCAGTCGCCGCCGCACGGCTGTTGCAGGAGCTTCCGCCCGTCGAATCCGCCCTGGTCATCAGGGGAAAGGCGGGGGTTGCGCTGGACGCCGCACTGGTCGCCGAATCCGTGGGGCTCCCCCTGCACGGCGTGATGCCCGAGGTGCGGGGCACGGCCTCGGCCACCGAGCTTGGCCGTCTGCTCGACCAGGGCAGGCGGAAGAGCGTGCGGCGTTTCGCTTCCTCAGTGCTTGGCTTCCTCGCCGGCGATCTGCAGGGCGGGGACTTCCGGTGAGTGCTCACTCTGGAGGGGCCACAGCCGGTGCAGATGCCGGTGTCCGTTCCGCGCCTGGGTTTCCCGGTGCACCTGTTTCCCGCGCCGCGCTCGCCGAGACTGCCGGGCGCAGGCGTACGGCCCGGGTCCTGGACGCGGGGCTTCTTGAGACCGTCCGCGAGTCGGTCATGGCCGAAGCCGGGCCGGTTACCCCGTCCCGGGTGGCGGCTGCGGTGCAGGCCACCGGGAAGCTGCTGGGCACGGCAGGTTCCCTTGCCGCCGCTGAGCGCATTAGCGCTGAGCTCAACGGCCTCGGGCCGCTGCAGCACCTGGTCCGGGATCCGTTGGTCACGGACGTCTTCGTGAACGCCCCGGACTCCGTTTGGCAGGACAGGGGCCACGGCATCGAACGGACATCCGTAACCTTCGCGGGGGAGGCGCAGCTCAGGGCACTTGCCGCCAGGCTGGTGGCATCAGGCGGCAGGCGGCTTGATGACGGATCGCCGTGCGTGGATGTGCGGCTCGAGGGCGGTTACCGGGTCCATGCCGTCCTGCCGCCCATCTCGGCGGCGGGCACGCTGCTCAGCATCAGGATCCGGCGGGAACAGGTCTTCACCATGGACGAGCTCCGGGCCGGTGGCATGTTTGGGCCACTGGTTCAATGCGTTCTGGAGCGCATGGTGGAGCAGCGGTTGAGTTTCCTGATCAGCGGAGCCACCGGCTCCGGAAAGACCACCTTACTGTCCACCCTGCTGGGGCTTTGCCCTCCGGGGGAGCGGCTGGTCCTGATCGAGGATGCCTCGGAGCTGAACCCCGTACACCCGCATGTGGTCTCGCTGGAATCACGGCACGGAAACCTCGAGGGAGGCGGCGAAGTGGACCTCGGGGAACTCGTCCGCCAGGCCCTGAGGATGCGGCCGGACCGGCTGATTGTGGGTGAGTGCCGGGGCTCCGAGGTGCGCGAACTCCTGACAGCCATGAACACCGGCCACACGGGAGGCGGCGGGACAATCCACGCCAACGCCGCCAGCGCGGTTCCGGCCCGGCTCACCGCTCTCGGAGCGCTCGCCGGGCTTGGGCAGGAAGCGGTCCGCCTGCAGGTTGCCAGCGCCCTTGATGTGGTAGTGCATGTGGCCCGGTCGAGACACGGACGCTACGTCGCGTGCATCGGCATCCTTACCGAGCGGGCCGGTGGCCTGGACGTCGCCGTGGCCCTGGACGTTTCAGCCGGCAGTCCAGTTCCCGGGCCCGCATGGGCGGCCCTCGCCGAGCGCCTGGTCCTCGATCCTGGCCTGGCGCTGGAGGCAGGCACCGTCCCCAATGAAGGCCTGGCCGGGCCAGCAGCGGGCAGGCCGGAGCGGGCGCAGTCCGGCGGGACAGCCGTGTCAACGGGACAGGACGGTTAGGGGAGCATGAGCGAAAAACGCGGGGCCCGCAGGGCAGCAGCATGACCGCGGCCCTTGTTGGTGCACTGCTGCTTGCCGGGTGGCTGATACTGAGACCGGCGCGGGGGCCGGTTCGGCGCGCACGCATTGCCCTCGGCCTCAGCGGTTTGGCCGGTGGACGTGTTCGCCGTAACGGCCGGCCCGCCACGACGGACCAAGGCGGGTTTGGCCTCGCCCGTGGCCGACGCCGGGAGAACTTCGTGTCCCTGACGGTTGTGGTTCAGCAACTGGCTGCCCTGTTGAAGGGCGGCCGGTCCCCGTCGCGGCTGTGGGACGAACTGTGGCAGCTCTACGTGGAGCAGGGCTCCGCAGATGACGACCCCCGCCGGCAACGGCTCAGCCCCGGATCGGCGGCTGTCCTGTCCGCCGCCAGGGGAGCGGCACTGCGGGGAGCCCCGGTAGCCGAGGCAATACGGTCGGCCTGTTCGTCCCCGCGTCATGGAGCGGGCGGCCGTGAGCCGCGGGTCTGGGCTGAGCTGGCAGCCTGCTTCGAGATAGCGGCCGCCAGCGGCTGTCCGCTGGCCGACGTCCTGACGCGCTTTGCGGCCCAGCTCGAGGTGGAAGACGACGCCGAAGCAGCCCGGCAGACGGCGCTCGCCGGACCGAAGGCAACGGTCGCGCTGTTGACCTGGCTCCCCCTGCTGGGACTGGGACTGGGTGTCTGCCTCGGCGTGGACCCGCTGGCGATGTTGCTGGGCACACCGTTCGGGGTGGCGGCGCTGGTCGCCGGCACCGGACTGACCGTCGCCGGCCGCATATGGTCCGCAAGGCTCGTGCGGGCAGCGGCCGGCGCAGCTGCGCCATGAAGACGCGCCAGCCGGGTTACCCCGGCATGAAGAAACGCCGGACGGGCTGCCTCTGCGTGACCGGATCAGGCCAATGAGCGGATCAGTTCTGGCTGCTGCCCTCATCTCCCTGGCCCTTGCGGCCGCCGCAGGCCTCGCCTTTAGCGGAACCGCTCACGTGAGATCAGGGCTCCTCCGCCGGAGCGGACTGGCGGCGGGTAGCGGCGTCGCGGCTGGGGACGACCGCTCTCAGGGCCGCTCGGAGCAGTCACCGGGATTGCGGGATACTGCCATGATGCTCGAGCTGATTGCCGCGATGCTCCACGCAGGTGCGGGTATCGGACGAGCCTTGGAGCTGGTGGCTTCTGTGGCCTCACCTGAGTACGGTCGCGCCCTGCGGCCCGTTGTGGGAGCCATGGCCATTGGAGCCGACTGGGAGACCGCCTGGCGGAGTTCGGACGTGCGCTCGCCGGAACTATTGGCCCTCCGGGACGCCTTGGGCTTCGCCGCTCTGACCGGTGCGCCGTCGTCGTCAATTCTTTATGCCCAGGCCGCCAGAATGAGGCGGGAACGCTTCCGGGCCGCGGAGAAGCGCGCGGCTTCCCTCGGGGTGAAGCTGGTGGTTCCGCTGGGGCTTTGTTCACTGCCCGCCTTCATATGCCTGGGGGTCGTTCCTGTGCTGCTTGCCCTGGTTCCCTCGGGCAGCTGAGTTCCCTCTAACGACTGGGCCGGGTTGGTGCGGGAGACGCGCCGCAATGTCCCGTGCCGCATGCCCGGGGGCTGACCCTTTGTTCCTGACGCATGTCCGTTTCCGGTCGCAGGTTCGGCCACGCTGGCGCTTTTTGCCCGGCGCTAAGACTGGTCCCCGCAGCAAGCTTTTTCGCGCTGCCATGCATTTGCTGCTGTCACATTTTTCACGCTTCCGTGCGGCCACACTGCCGCGCGGCCGCCGCGGATGCACCGGCACTTTCCCTCCACATGCGGCCAGTCTGTCTGCTTTTCCACTTAGGGAAGTTCAGGCCTTACCGGTCCGGACGGCGGACGGGAGAGTCGAATGCACCGGTAATTCGCCGGAACTCCAGAAAGGAAAATTCATGTCCCTCAACCACCACATCCCGGGTGAAGCCGCCCGGCCCCTGCGCCAGGATTCCGAAGAAGCCGATGTGCGGGAGATCTACCCGGGCGCCAGCATGGCGCCGCGGGTGAAGCCCCGGTCACGCAGGCGTCTGATGGGCTCGGAAGCCGGCATGGCGACCGCCGAATATGCCATCGCCACGCTGGCAGCGGTGGGTTTCGCCGGGCTCCTGGTGTTCATCCTGCGAAGCGACGAAGTCCGTGGCTTCCTGCTCAACCTGATCCGTACGGCGCTGGCCCTGCCGTGAAACCTCCGCGGACCCTTACAGCGGCCGGACCTGAGTCCCGCCGGCAGCACTGGAAGCCATCCGGAGACAAGGCCGGCAGCCGCGGTCAGGGGAAGGCCCGCGGCGCCGAGAGCCAGCACCGGAACAGCCGCGGCGCGGTGACCGCGGAATTTGCGGTGGCTCTTCCGGCGGTCCTGCTGCTTCTGGCGATGCTGCTGGCGGGGTCTGCGGCGGGAATCACCCAGCTGCGGCTGGAGGATGCGGCCCGGGCTGGCGCCAGGGCACTCGCGCGGGGTGAAGACCCTGCCGCCGTCGACGGTATCGTCCGGAAGCTGGCAGGCCCTTCGGCCTCGTCGGCGCTGGTGCCCGGCGGCGAATGGATGAGCGTCACAGTGTCGGACCGGGCGGCGGGACCCCTGGGACGCATGGTGCCGTGGACGCTGACAGCCAGGGCAGAGGCACGCAGCGAAACGGCATCATCGGCGCCGTCTCCTGGAACGGAACTCCCGGCGCAGGCGGCACGGGCAGGGCATGGATACGGCATTACTGCCGGGCGGCCACTGTGAGCCGGGAGCGTCAACAGCCCCACGGCCAGCGCAGGAATCCGGTGTCCGGAGTTGAATCCGAACGCGGATCGGGCACTGTGCTGGCCGCGGGGCTCGGCATGGTGGTTGTCATGGTCATGTCCCTGCTCCTTTTGCTGGCGCAGGCGTCGGCGGCGGCGTCCAGGGCTGCTGCATCGGCCGACCTCGCTGCGCTGGCCGCGGCGGACGCGCTCCGCGGTGTTTCAGCGGGGGAGCCTTGCGCCGTGGCTGCCGCGGTGGCTGCCCGCCATAAAGCAACGCTCGTCAGCTGCATCGCGGGAGGCGACCAGTCCGTCGAAGTCAGCACCGAGCTGCCTGCTGGGCCCCTCCTAGGCGTCGCCACCGGCCGCGCCAGGGCAGGACCGCCGCCCTAAGCTTGGCTGGCTCCTAAGGGCACGGAGCTCCAAAAGAGCACCGGGTTAGACGGGATTTGAGCATCACTGTTCGGGGACGGTTCCTGGCCTGACCCGGCGTCATTTGGACGGCGGTCGTAACCTAGACCGCGTTCGGCGCCGGTGCGGCCGCCTTGGAATCCTGTGGCGCTGCCCCGTCCCGCGCATCCTTCAGCAGGACATCGATAAGGGTGACTGCCGCGTCCTTGTCCAACGGGTTGTTCTTGTTGCCGCATTTCGGCGACTGGACGCAGGACGGGCATCCGGATTCGCACTCGCAGGCCTCGATCGCGTCTCTCGTGGCCGAGAGCCACACCTTGGCTTTCTCGAAGCCTCGCTCGGCAAAACCGGCACCGCCCGGGTGCCCGTCGTACACGAAAATCGTCGGCACGCCGGTGTCGGCATGGATTGCGGTTGAAACCCCACCAATGTCCCAGCGGTCGCTCGAGGCAACAAGCGGCAGCAGTCCGATGGCGGCGTGCTCGGCCGCGTGCAGGGCGCCAGGGAACTGGGCTTCAATGAGTCCGGCGCCTGTGAGTGACCGGTTCTCCACCACAAACCACACGGCCTTCGTAAACAGGTCCCGGGCTCCCAGGTCGAGCGGTTCCTCGCCCAGGACTTCATTGGAAATCAGGGCCTTCCGCTGAAAGGAGACCACTTGAGTAGTGACCTTGACGTCACCGAAGTGGACGGCAACATCGCCCCACTGCGCAGTCCGCTGCGTCTCGAGGACCTCGATCTGCGTGACGTCCCGGGCTGTCGTGTAGTAGTCGGGGTTGGCCCGGCGTACCACCACGCAGTGATCGTCCTCGTTCAGGTCCTCCACCACGTAGCTGTCACCCTGGTGGACGTACACGGCCCCGGTATGGGCCTGATAGTGCGTCTGCGGCGAATCCATGGTTCCCAGCAGCGAACCGGTGTCGGCATCCACAATGCTGACTGGCCCGCCGCCGTCGGCCCGCAGGCTCACCATGGCGGCCGCGCTCTGCGGGTGGGTCCAGAACCAGCCGGCCGGGCGCCTCCGCAGGTACCCCTGTGCCACAAGCTGCCCCAGGAGTTTCTCCGCAGTGGCTCCGAACAGCGGCAGCTCGGCCACGCCAAGGGGGAGCTCGGCGGCAGCGGCACAGAGGTGCGGGCCTAGCACGTAGGGGTTGGACGGATCAAAGACTGTGGCCTCGACGGACACATCGAAGATGGCTTCCGGATGATTGACCAGATAGGTGTCCAGGGGATCGTCGCTGGCCACAAAGGCGGCGATGGCGTCCTGTCCGGCGCGGCCGGCGCGGCCGATCTGCTGAAAGAGGGACGCCCGGGTGCCAGGCCAGCCGGCCACCAGCACCGCGTCGAGCCCCGAGATGTCGATCCCCAGTTCAAGGGCCGAGGTGCTGGAAATGCCGAGCAATTGCCCGGTCCGCAGTGCCCTTTCCAGGGCGCGGCGTTCCTCCGGGAGGTATCCCGAGCGGTAGGCCGCCACGCGTTGCGGCAGGCTGGGGTCGACTTCGTCAAGGAGCCGTTTGGTGATGGAAGAGATGGTTTCGGCGCCACGCCTGGACTTGATGAACGCGATGGTCCGGACCCGTGCCGAGACAAGGTTCGCGAGAAGGTCAGCTGTCTCGGCCACCGCCGTCCTGCGTTCCTTGGCACCGTTCTCGCCGCGCACCTCGCTGAACGCCGGTTCCCAGAATGCCACTGTGGTGGATCCGTGCGGCGAAGAGTCTTCCGAGACTCCCTGGACCGTGGCGCCAATGAGCCGGCCGAAGGACTTCTCTGGCTCGGAGGCAGTGGCGGACGCCGCAATGAAGACCGGTCCGGCAGAGTTGCCATCGGCCGCGTAGTAGGCGCAGATGCGCCGCAGCCGGCGCATCAGGTTGGCCACGTGGGAACCGAATACGCCGCGGTAGCTGTGCGCCTCGTCCACAATCACGTAGCGGAGCCGCCGGAAGAACCCCGCCCACCAGGCGTGGTTGGGCAGGATGCCGAAGTGCAGCATGTCGGGGTTGGCCAGGATGAAGTTCGCGTGGTCGCGGATCCAGCGGCGGGAGGCCTGATCGGTGTCGCCGTCGTAGGTTTCAGCCCGGACGGTTGGGAGGTTCAGGGACCTAATGGCTGCGAGCTGGTCTGCCGCCAGCGCCTTGGTGGGCGAAAGGTACAGCGTCACAGCGCCGTCGTCATGGATTTTTCCCGGGTCCGACAGGACGCGGAGCTCGGACCGGTGAATCGCGTCGAGGGCCGGCAGCTGGTAGGCCAGGGATTTCCCGGATGCCGTGCCGGTGGCGATCACCACGTGCCTGCCGCCGTGGGCAATGTCTGCTGCCCGGATCTGATGCCGGTAGGGCTGGTGGATGCCGAGTTTGCCGTAGGCCGCGACCAAGTCCGGGTGGGCCCAGTCCGGCCATGGTTCGTGCACGGCGGCGCGCGCTGGAATGGTCCGCACATGCCGGAGCTGCTCCGGGTCTGGGCCACGGCCCAGCAACGGAATCAGCGAGTCATGGGGGTTCACCCCAACATTCTTTCATCCGGGCAAAAATCGCCCGCATGGACCAGCGAAACCGGCACAGAACAGCTGACCCGCTACGGAACCCGGAAGGCCGGAACGGCAGGAAGGGTCAGACCACGGAGAGGTCGGATCCCTCATCGCAGGCGGAGAGCATCAGCACGTGGCACACCGAGGACCAGCCCAGATGTGAATACAGTTTCTGTCCATCCAGGGACGCCAGGAGAAGTCCGTCCTCCACGTCGTGGGAGAACGCCTGCGCCGCCAGCGCCTTCATGATGAAGCTACCCAGACCCCGGCGCTGGAAGGAGGGTTCGGTGACGATCTTGTCGAACACCGCGGTGCCGTTGATGACCACCACGCGGCCGCTCACCGCCAAAGTGTCGCCCGAGCGCACTTCGGCGAAGTGGACCCCGTCGGACTCCCACGTTTTCAGGGACAGGTCGTCGTCCGAGAGCCACGGGTCCTCGGAGTCCTGGGTTTCCATGTCCACGACCATCATGGTCTGGGATGCTGACGTGGCGTTGAGGTTGTGTTGCTCAGCCAGGAGCTTGTAGCGTCCCACATCATTGGTCAGGACGGTCAGGACCCGTTTGGGGGCCTCGGCAGTCTTTGCCGCCAGGTCCGCGAATTCCGCGTCCGTAGGATCGGAGGCGAAATATTCCCAGTCCCCGGTCGTGTCCGCACGCAAGGCGGCGGGGAACCGTCCCTCGGTGCGCGTCTCATAGCCCCGGCAAGCAGCCCAACCGGCTACCCAGACTTCAAGCAGATGAGTGATGTCTCCAACCATGGCTTCTGGCGTCATGTGATGAGAGTATTCCAGCGCTGTCATAAGCAACAGGGCTTTGGCGCTTGCTTATGCAATTGTGATAGGCGGCTTTTCCTCGGTCCGAATCCGTCCCCGGCGGCCACCAAGTACCCTTAAATACGTGGCTTTGAACCGAATCGTACTCTTTTATGGCTTTACTCCCATCGCAGACCCGGACGCTGTCCGGCTCTGGCAGCGTGCCCTGTGCGAAAAGCTCGGCCTGACCGGGCGGATCCTCATCTCCAAGGACGGCATCAACGCCACCGTCGGCGGGGAGATCGGGGCCGTAAAGCAGTACGTGAAAACCACCCGTGAATACAAGGGCTTCCATGGCATCGACGTCAAATGGTCCGACGGGGGTGCGGAGGACTTCCCCCGCCTGAGCGTCAAGGTTCGCGACGAGATCGTTTCGTTCGGTGCTCCCGGTGAGCTGAAGGTGGACGAAAAAGGCGTCGTGGGAGGCGGGACGCGTCTGTTGCCCGAGGAACTCCACGAACTCGTCGACGCTAAGATGGCCAGCGGCCAGGACGTCGTGTTCTTCGACGGCCGCAACGCGTTCGAAGCACAGATCGGCAAGTTCAAGGACGCCGTTGTCCCTGACGTCGCTACCACCCACGACTTCATCACCGAGCTCGACTCCGGCAAGTACGACCACCTGAAGGACCAGCCGGTCGTCACCTACTGCACCGGAGGCATCCGCTGCGAGGTGCTGTCCAGCCTCATGGTGAACCGCGGCTTCAAAGAGGTGTACCAGTTGGACGGTGGCATCGTGCGCTACGGGGAAAAGTTCAAGGACCAAGGCCTGTGGGAAGGTTCCCTCTACGTTTTCGACAAGCGCATGCACCTCGAATTCAGTGAGGACGCCAAAACCATCGGCGAGTGCGTCCGGTGCCAGGCGCCCACGAGCAAGTTCGAGAACTGTTCGAACCCCAGCTGCCGGACGCTCACGCTGTACTGCGCAGTGTGCGCGGCCAGCCCCGAGACCCTGCGCTGTCCGGACGGCTGCGCCGCCGCCTGAGCAGGAGGTACGGCTGCGGCCCCAGCAGTCCGGGCCCGGCCGCGTCTTAGATGCAGCGTCAGATCCGGCTGATCCGGTAGGCGAAATTGGCGTCCGACCGGGCCTCTACCGTCACCCGAAGCACGGAGTCCTCGGACAGGTGCACCACGTTGACGCGCGACGTGCCGCACCGGAGGCTCAGGTCCACCAGGGCGAACTCAGCGTCGCGGACTGTGAATGAGACCCGCCGCTCGCTCCGGCACGCGAGCGTGAGGGAGTACGTGCCGCCCGGCAGCTGCTTGGTGGATTCTGTCTTGCTTTGGCCCCTGGCAACGCTGCCGTAGCTTGTGTGGAAGACCTGTCCCTCGGCGTCGGGGAGGACTTCCTCCGCCCACTCGGTGAGCTGCTGACCCGCCACCGGCACGTTCTCCAGCGGATCGCGCGGCAGCACGGGATCCGTTACCACAGGGGCGGCGGCCGGAAGTTCGCCCCGGCCGTCGTCGTAGCTGTATTCACAGCCGCCCAGAACGGCCGCCACCAGCACAAAGAAAAGCACGACGGCGGGTGCCGGCGCCCGCAGCCAAAACGTGCGTTGCGCCCGCCCCAGGAAACGATGCGCGGAGGCTATCCGCACCGTGGGCATACCCCGACTTTAAGCCTGCCGGCGGCGCCGGTATAGATGGCAATCCGCCGGGAGAAAAAATTCTCCCGGGCCGGCCCGAAGCTGTGAGATCCATGAGGCTTCGCCGCTGACTGTGGCCTGCTTTAACGCGCCGGAACCAGATGGTAGGCGTACAGGAGCGGCGCGTCCACGCTGGAGGCGCTGATCTCCATCTGCCCGGCCTTCGGTACGGTGATCGTCGTGGTTTCGCGGCTGCCATTGCAGGCCGCTCCGGCTTCCGTCAGTTCCTTGCCGGCGAGCGTCACGGCGAAGAACGCCTTGCCGCCGCCGTCGCAGGTAATGGTCAGCGTGTAGTCACCCGGCGGAACGCTGGCCGCCGCCTGGATAATCCTGTCCCGGTTGAGGATCTTGCCGGAGTCCTCCAGCACTGCCTGGCCGTCGGAGGGCAGGGCGGTGGCCCGCCACTGCGGAACATCGGCATTTTCGATCGACACCACGGGGGAGCAGGCAGTAGCTGCCAGCAGTATGACGGCGGACGCCGCCGCCCCGCTCAAGGCACGGGAAATCAGAGGACAACGTTCAGCCATGACTTCAAACTTACCCGTTTGAGGTGCCGCCGGATTCCGTCCCCCTCCTCCCGCTCCGCAGTGAGGCCACAAAAGAGACAAGCCTGTCCGCCTCAGTCAGCACTTTGGCCATGCCTGCGGAGGTCGCCAGCACCCGCTCGCCCCGGGACTCCAAGGTCACAGGAATGACTGTGGTCCGTGCCGCGGCGTCCGGCGGCACCGCAGTTCCCTGCTGCGGGGCCCGCGGTGCCGCAGCTTCGTGATGTGGGGGCTGCGATTCCGTGGGCTGCGGTTTCGAGGCCTGGCGCCTGGCGCTCTCCTCGGACAGGGTCAGGGCATCGATCTTGGTGCCTCCGATCTTGTCCAGCATCTCGTAGTCCTCGTCGATGCACAGATCGCTGGCCGCAAGGTGCTTCAGCGCCACCAGGCCCACGATTGCCCTGCTGAAGTCGCGGTCCATGGCAAGGTCGATGGCCCACTGCGTCCGCCTCCACCATTCGTCCCGCCGGTCCGCCTCGCGCCGGTGGGCGAGCGTGCGCCACGCGATCCAGGCAGCAATGACGGCGGCGAGCAGCGGTGCGAATGCCGCCGCGTACCGCAGCCAATCGGGGTCGGCCGCCACTGCCTGGGTTCCGAGCATGGCCCCACTGTAGCTTCAGGCGCGGACAACAATCAGGCGCCGACGATAATGAGGCTCCACATGCCATACCCGAGTCCGCTGCCGGAGGAGACCGAAAAGGATCGGGACCGGCACGCAGGCATGGCCGGGAAATAGACTTGGCCGGTGACCGAACCAACGCACTTCACCGCCGGCAACACTCCCGACGCGCCCCGCAGCGACCTGCCCGACCTCCTGCAGGCCCTGGCCTCGGACCTCCGCGAGGTGGGCTACACCCTGGCGGGCGTCGGGGAACTGCTGGGGGAATCCGCGTACGCGGCCCTGAACCGGGACCAGCTCATCCCGGCACTGATCGCGACTGAAGCAGCAGCCGCCGGCGAGGCGCACACCGCAGCGTTGGCCGCCGTCGTGCGTTTCTGGCTTTTGGCCGTTCCGCAGGAAGCTGAGGTGCTGGACGGTGCGCTGCCGCGGACCCGCGCCGAAGGCCTGGCGGCGCTTGGGCTGGCGAAAATCACGGGGACCGAGGTTGCCGCCGAAGCGGACCTGCGTCCCTACGGCTGGGACGCGGGCGGGAACGGCGGCGCCGAGATCTGGGTGGCCAGCGACCTCGCTGCGCACCAGCGGCCCGGCGTCCTCAGGCACGACCATGTCCTGGGCATCGGGCAGGCATCCACCACCCTCGTCCAGACCACCATCCGCCGCCACGCCGACAGAGCACTGGACCTGGGCACTGGCTGCGGCATTCAGACCTTTCATCTTCTGCAGCACAGCGGCCACGTCACGGCCACGGACATCTCGGAGCGCGCCCTCGCATTCACGCGCTTCAATCTCTTGCTCAATGCCGAGGCCCTGGCCATTGATCCGGCGCGGCCGGCAGAGCGGGTGAGCCTGCGGCTCGGATCGCTCCTCGAGCCTGTTGCCGGCGAGGCTTTTGACCTCGTCGTGTCCAATCCGCCGTTCGTCATCACGCCGCGCACTGCGGGTGAGGCCGCGGCCGACCAGTTCACGTACCGCGACGGCGGCCTGCCGGGGGACGACATCGTGGCGTCGCTCATCCGCTCCCTGCCTGATGTGCTCGCCCCCGGCGGAACGGCCCAGCTTTTGGGCAACTGGGAGATCCCGGAGGGGTCGGCGTGGGATGAGCGGCCGCAAAGCTGGGCCGGTCCGGACACGGACGCGTGGTTCATCCAGCGCGAACAGGTGGGGCCGGAGCAGTACGCCGAGACGTGGCTGCAGGACGCCTCGGAAACCCGGGACCGCCGGCACTACCAGGAGGCCTATGCCGCGTACCTGGCGGACTTCGCGTCGCGGAATGTCGGCGGGATCGGCTTTGGCATGGTCTTCCTGCGCCGGCCGGCCGGTGAGCGGCGAATCCGCCGGTTCGAGGAGATCACCTATCCGATTGAACAGCCGGTCGGGCCGCATCTGGGGGCGGCGGTGGAACGCGCTGATTGGCTGGCGGCCCACGACGTCTCCGCCGCCCACCTTCTCGTGGCCGAAGACGTCACCGAGGAGCGTCACCAGCGCCCCGGCGCCGAACACCCCGGCGTCATCCTGCTGCGCCAGGGAGCCGGCCTCCGCCGCACCAACCTGCTGAGCACCGAGCTGGCGGGCTTCGTCTCCGCGTGCGACGGCGACCTGACCGCCGGACAGATTATCGGCGCCCTTGAGGCGCTGCTGGGCGGGACGGAGGGGTTCGACGGCGATGCCTTCCGCAGCGGCCTGCTCACCGAAGTGGCCAATCTGGTCCGGGACGGATTCCTGCTGCCTGTTGTGCCGGACTGACCCGCAAGCCCGGAGAGCGCGAACGGACACTTGCGGCCCGGCATGAAGCGCGAACGGACACTTGCGGCCCCTTCAGGGGTGCTCAAGTGTACGTTCGCGCTGGGAAGGCGGAGGCGCTGTCAGTTGGCTGCGGCCCGGCCCATCCCGGGGGCGGGGACGTCCATGGTGAAGCCGCACATGCAGCGGTAGGTCACAGCGTCGGCTGCACCAACGGCCTTTACGGAGCGGATCAGGCGCTGGCCGTCCACCCTGATGGCCATTTCCAGGGAGAACTCCTGATCCAGACGCTTCATGGGCCGCCGGCAGTGCCGCGGGGTACCGGTTGCAGCCAGCAGGGAGCCTCGGGTGGCGGCTCTGGCATCCAGGCTTGCGCCCGTCAAGTGGCCGGCGGGCGGGGCTGCCGGGGTCAGAGTGTCTTCGTCGAGGGTAATCACGGTCATCCTTTGGGCTTCTCACGGGACCGCCAACGCTGGCGGCCCCGCCGCGAACTGCTTGCGGGAGGTCTGTTTACGGAAGTAAGCAAAGCATGCTTACTATTTCCGAAGCAAGCCGACTGCCCGAAAACCGGGGATATCAAGCATTTCCTTCAGAGCTCCTTTGTGCTGCGTAGACTGATGAAGTGAGTACTGATACGCCGTCGTCGGAACCAGCGGAAACCCCGCCGGCTGCAGCTGCAGCGACGACGCCGGAAGTCGGGGTGCGGCGCAGGAGCCGGCCGGAAAAGAAGGTGGAAATCACCGACCCCAAGGCGATCCGGGCCCTGGCCCATGCAGCCCGCCTGGAGGTCATTTCCGAGCTGTACTCCACGCAGTCCAGCCGCACGGCCACGGAACTTGCCCAGCAGACAGGGCTCACCCCCAGTGCGATGAGCTACCACCTGCGGGCGCTGCAGAAGTGGGGCATCGTGGTTCCGGCCGAGGCGTCGACCGACGCCCGCGAACGCCGGTGGAAGGCCGCGGGCACGGACTTTGCGATCAACTCGGGCGGGGCAGTGGCCGGCCCGGACTTTGCGGTGATCGACCTCGAACTGGATGCGTTCCGCCGCCGCGCCAGCGCCTACGCCCGTGCCCGGGACGAACAGCGGCAAAGCGGTGAGTCTGGGGAGCCGGCGCCGGCGGTGCTGCTCGCCAGCAACCTTCTTTACCTCACGGCCGGGCAGCGCAGAGAACTGACGGAAAGGGTGTTTGAGCTGCTCCGGAACTATGAGCTGGACGATCCCAACCGCATTCCACCGGGCGCCGAGCGGATCGCCACCATGTGGTCCATGATTCCGGACGACCGCACTCTGCCGGGGGCACCAGGCGGCCGCGGCGGCACCTGACGGGCGTGGGGGACGGGCCTGTGCCGGCCCGCTGGGACCTGGCCGTGCGGCCGGCAGTCCCGGCCGTGACGGGGGCCACCGTTTTCCACATGACAGCGCAGAATTCTGCAAAATATGGTGAACTAGGCCAATATGGGCTGATCTGCCCGAGCAACCTTTTTCTGTAGGAGCACTGTGCCAAGCAAGGCCAAAACCGGCAAGAAACTCGTGATTGTGGAGTCTCCGGCCAAGAGCAAGACCATCGCCAAGTACCTGGGCGAGGGCTTCATCGTTGAGGCCTCCATCGGTCACATCCGCGACCTGCCGCAGCCGTCCGAGCTCCCCGCGGACCTGAAGAAGACCTCCCTCGGCAAGTTCGCCGTCGACGTCGAAAACGACTTCAAGCCCTACTACGTGGTCTCCCCGGACAAGAAGAAAAAGGTGGCCGAGCTCAAGGCCCAGCTCAAAGACGCCGACGCGCTCTACCTCGCAACCGATGGGGACCGCGAGGGCGAAGCTATCGCGTGGCACCTCCTGGAGGTCCTGAAGCCCAAGGTCCCCGTATACCGGATGACCTTCGGCGAAATCACCAAGGAAGCCATCCACCGCGCCATGGACAACCTGCGCGACGTCGACGCCGCCCTGGTTGACGCGCAGGAAACCCGCCGCATCCTGGACCGCCTCTACGGTTACGAGATCTCCCCGGTGCTGTGGCGCAAGGTGGCGCGCGGGCTGTCCGCCGGCCGCGTGCAGTCCGTGGTCACACGCATGGTGGTGGACCGCGAACGGGAGCGCATGGCGTTCAAGTCCGCGTCCTACTGGGACCTGACCGGGCAGTTCGGTGCCGATGCCGGCTCCTTCAAGGCCAAGCTCGCCGCCGTTGACGGTGCCAAGGTGGCCACCGGCCGGGACTTTAATGACGACGGCGAACTCACCTTGCGCAACGTTGCGCACCTCAACGAGGAACTCGCCACCTCCTTGGCCGCTGCCCTGCAGGACGCCGATTTCCGCGTCCGCTCGGTGGACACCAAGCCGTACACGCGCCGCCCCGCAGCGCCCTTCACCACCTCCACGCTGCAGCAGGAGGCCGGCCGCAAGCTGCGGTTCTCGTCCAAGAGCACAATGCAGATCGCCCAGCGGCTGTATGAGAACGGCTACATCACCTATATGCGTACGGATTCCTCGGCGCTGAGCGACGAGGCCGTCACGGCCGCGCGCCGCCAGGCTGCCGAGCTGTACGGCCCCGAATACGTTCCGCAGTCGCCGCGCGTCTACACCAGCAAGGCCGCCAACGCGCAGGAGGCCCACGAGGCCATCCGTCCCGCCGGTGACTCCTTTCGCACCCCGGCGCAGGTTGCCAAGCAGCTCAGCGGCGACGAGTTCCGGCTGTATGAGCTGATCTGGAAGCGCACCGTCGCCTCGCAGATGGGTGATGCCAAGGGCTCCACGGCCACCATCCGCCTGGGCGCGGTGGCCTCCGACGGCCGCGACGCCGAATTCTCCGCCTCCGGCACGGTCATCACGTTCCCCGGCTTCCTGGCCGCATATGAAGAGGGCAAGGACGAAAGCCGCGGCGACGACGATTCCGACGAGGCCCGCCGCCTGCCGAACGTCGCAAAGGGTGACGGACTGACCGCCTCGGAGATCATCGCCGTCGGCCACGAAACCTCGCCGCCGCCGCGCTACACGGAAGCTTCCCTGACCGCCGAGCTGGAAAAGAAGGGCATCGGACGCCCGTCCACGTACGCCTCCACGATCTCCACCATCCAGGACCGCGGCTACGTGCGTAAGCAGGGCTCAGCACTGGTGCCGAGCTGGATCGCGTTCTCCGTGGTGCGGCTCCTCGAACAGCACTTCACGGACTATGTGGACTACGAGTTCACGGCCGACATGGAAGGCGACCTGGACAAGATCGCCAACGGCCAGGCTGTGGGCGCGGCCTGGCTCAAGCACTTCTACTACGGTGAAGATGCCGATCCCGGTCTGCTCAGCATCGTGAACAACCTGGGCGAGATCGACGCCCGCGAGATCAACTCCGTGCCCATCGCGGACGGCATCACGCTGCGCGTGGGCAAGTTCGGACCCTACCTGGAGAGTTCGCTGCCCACGGTGGACCCCAAGACCGGCGAAGTGGTGGAGTCCGCCCGCGCCAACGTTCCGGAGGACCTTGCCCCGGACGAGCTCACCGCCGCGAAGGCAGTGGAGCTCATGGAAACCGCGGCTCCCGAGGAGCGGGTCCTGGGTGCCGATCCGCACACAGGCCACACGGTCGTCGCCAAGAACGGCCGGTACGGCGCCTACGTCACCGAGATCATCCCGGAGATGACCGAGGAGCAGCTGGCCAACCTGCCAGTCGAGTATTACAAGAACGGCAAACCCAAGCCGCCGAAGAAGCCTGTCAAGGCCAAGCCGCGCACCGGTTCGCTGTTCAAGTCGATGACCGTGGAATCAGTCACGCTGGACGAGGCGCTGCAGCTCATGAGCCTTCCGCGGGTCCTCGGTCAGGACGCCGAAGGCAACCCGATCACCGTGCAGAACGGCCGCTTCGGCCCGTACCTGAAGAAGGGTACGGACTCACGGTCCATCGGGTCGGAAGAGGAAATCTTCACCATCACCCTGGAGCAGGCGCTCGAAATCTACTCCCAGCCCAAGCAGCGCGGTGCCCGAGCCGCGGTGCCGCCGCTGGCCGAGTTCGGTCCGGACCCCGTGTCGGAGAAGAACATCGTGGTGAAGGAGGGCCGCTTCGGTCCGTACATCACCGACGGCATCACCAACATCACCGTGCCCCGCAGCACCTCGCTGGAGGAACTGACCCGGGAACGCGCCGTCGAACTTCTTGCCGAGAAACGGGCCAAGGGCCCGGTCAAGCGCACCACCACGCGCAAGGCCCCGGCAAAGAAGGCTGCAGCGAAGAAGTAGAGCCCGCTGGAATAGCGGGGCGAATTGCGTCGTGCCCTGTGACGTGGTCGAGTAGATGCATGACTGAACAGCCGGAACCCGCAGATACCACGCCGCTGAACGACCTTGAAGAGAAGCTGGCCCGGGGCGGCCAGCCCGACGCAGATCCGGTGGACGTGATCCTGTCGTTCCTCAACAACGAGGTCTACATCATCAGCTCCGACGCGCTCGAGGGCGAGGACTCGCAGGTTGAGCCGCTGGTGCTGGGCAACGCGGACGGCCAGCCGGTCCTTGCCGTGTTCTCGCACCCCAGTCGGGTGGACGCGCAGTACCTGGAGGCCGCCCCGAACGTGCTGGGCACGCAGGGCGCGGCGATCATCGCCAACATTGGCGATGAGCTGGGCATGGTCATCAACCCGGGTGCGGCCTACGGCTTTGAGATCAACCCCGAGGGCATCGCCAACATCAGGCGCGACTTCAAGCGCGCCGATGAGGTGGACCCCAACCCCGCGGGTCTCGAAGGCGAGTAACTCATCGCGGCCGCAATGTAAGCGACGGGTTGCGTCCGCTGCGCCGGCGGGGGGAATAATGGCAGGATGCGGCTAGGCGTCCTCGACATCGGTTCAAACACTGTCCACCTCCTGCTGGTGGATGCCCACCCCGGCGCACGGCCTGTGCCTTTCGCCTCGCATAAGCGCCCTCTTTCGCTGGTGCAGTACCTCGATGAGGACGGCAACATCACCGACGCAGGCCAGCACGAGCTCACGGAGTTCGTGCTCGAGGCCTGGGAGTTCGCGGCGCGGCACAAGGCCGACGACCTGCTGGCCTTTTGTACGTCGGCCATTCGCGAGGCCACCAACGGACCTGCGGTACTGGCCCGGGTGAAGCACGAAACCACCGTGACGCTGGAGGAGCTCACGGGCAGTGAGGAAGCGTCCATGACGTTCTTCGCCGTCCGCCGCTGGTATGGCTGGGGCGCCGGCACTGTCCTGAACTTCGACATTGGCGGCGGTTCCTTCGAGATGGCGCTGGGGCAGGATGAGCTGCCGGAGCTTGCAACCTCCGTGCCCCTGGGTGCGAGCCGGCTGACCCGCGACTGGCTGCACGAGGATCCGCCCTCCGCGAAGAGCGTCAAGGAACTGCGCCGCTACATCCGGACCACCCTCAAGCCGGTGGTCCGCAGCTTCAACGAGGTGGGCAGGGCGAATGTCCTGGCAGGGACCTCCAAGACCTTCCGTTCCCTGGCACGGATAGCCGGTGCAGCCCCCAGCGCCGCGGGCCCGTACGTGAAGCGCGACCTGAACCGCGCGGACCTCGGCATCTGGGCACAGCGGATCTCTGCGATGAAGTCCGAGGACAGGCTGCACCTGCCGGGCGTCTCCGAAGCGCGTGCCAACCAGCTCCTCGCCGGCGCGCTAGTGGCTGAAGCGGCACTGGAGCTTTTCGAGTACAAGAAAATCAAGATCTGCCCGTGGGCGCTGCGCGAGGGCCTCATCCTCCGGCGGCTCGACCAGCTGGTGTTCGACGGCCCGCTGGAGCCGGCACCGCACGTAGGCGTCCCGCAGGTCTCACCCCTGCCGGCCATCTAGGGTCTTGTCTGCCGGCCAGGGATGGCACAGAGCTGCCCTCTGGGCTCGGCTTTGAAACGAGTAAGCGCCGGCCGGTTACGCAGAAGAAGCTGGGGGGAACACTTCTGCAACCGACCGGCGCCACGCCAGTCCCGAAGGACCGGCTCCATCACTCGCACCTGTGAGGCGTTTTCAACTTTAGCGAGGGAGTATGGGTGTTCTGGGGGATTTACCTGGAAATCGGCTGGGAATCCGTCAGCAGCCGGACGGGAGCTTAAAAAGCAAAGACACCGACGGCCTGCTGCAGGAAAATGGGCAAAACCACTACAGACCGCCGGTGCCTGACAAGCATCCCCATGCTTGCTTCATCACTCGCACCCTCAATGAGGTAATACCTAAGTTAGGGGCCGAAGGTGTGTGAATGCTTCGACCGCCATGTGAGCTTCCTGTGAATGGCCCCGGCCTGCATCCGGCGCGACGAACTGCAATGATGGAGCAATGAGCAACCGAATCGCATTCCTTGGCTGTGGATCAATGAACGAGGCCATCCTGGGCGGCCTGCTGGAAGGCGGCACCGATCCCATGGAGATCGTGGCCACCGTCCGCCGCGCGGAGCGGGCCGCGGAGCTGGCCGAACGGCACGCCGGCATCACGGCCATCGCCGGCAGCGAAGAACCCGACAACAACAAGCAGGCGGCGAAGGGTGCCGGCATCGTGATTCTCGGCGTTAAGCCCGTGGGCATCGCCGAGCTGGCCCGGGAAATCAGCGGCTCCCTCTCTCCGGATGCGATTGTCATCAGCGTTGCTGCGGCCGTTTCCATCGCCCAGCTCGAAGCTGCCCTGCCTGCGGGTCAGCCGGTGATCCGGACCATGCCCAACACCCCGGCGAAGCTGGGCCGCGGCGTGGTCTCCGTGTCCGCAGGCACCAGCTGCTCACCCGAGCAGCTCCAGCGGGCGAAAGACATTCTCGGCGCGGTAGGAACCGTCGTCGAAATTCCCGAAGAGCAGGTTGATGCGCTCGGCGCCATCAGCGGTTCCGGTCCGGCCTATGCGTTCTACCTGGCCGAGGCCATGGCCGCCGCCGGGGTCGAACTCGGCCTTGATGAAGAGCTGGCCATCCTGCTGGCACGCGAAACTGTTGCCGGAGCCGGCCTCATGCTGGCGGAACCCGGCGCCGAACCCGCCGCCCTGCGCAAAGCGGTCACAAGCCCCAACGGCACTACCGAACGCGCCATCGCCACCTTCGATGACCGCGGCATGCCGGCCATCATTGCCGCGGGCGCACGGGCCGCAGCCGACCGCGCCGCCGAGATCACCAAGCAGCTCGGCTAACCCACCCGTCCCGTTCAGGATTGGAGTATGTTGGGCCCGACGGCGGGCAGTTCGGCAGCGCCGTCGTCGGGCTTCTTACTAACGGCGCCGTTACGGCCTGGCCGCGAACCGCTCCAGCAGGTCCACGTGTCCGGAGACGATCAGCATGTCGCGGGCGGACACCTTGGTTTCCGGCCGGGCGTAGGTGAAGTCCTCGCCTGGGGATTTCACGCCGACGATCGTCACGCCGTACTTGGACCGCACCTTGGACTCGTCCAGCGTGAAACCGACCGTTTCACGCGGCGGATACATCTTCACGATCGCGAAGTCGTCGTCGAACTCGATGAAGTCCAGCATGCGCCCCGAGACCAGGTGCGCGGCGCGGACGCCGGCGTCGGCCTCCGGGTAGATGACGTGGTTGGCGCCGATGCGGGTGAGGATCTTGCCGTGGGATGGTGTGATGGCCTTGACCCACAGGTGCTCGATGCCGAGGTCCACCAGGTTCACGGTGATGAGCACGGAGGACTCAATGGACGTGCCCACCCCCACCACGGCTGAACTGAACTCCTGCGCGCCCAGCTGGCGCAGTGCGTCGATGTTGGTGGCGTCGGCTTCCACCACGTGGGTCAGGACAGGTGACCACTTCTGGACCAGGGACCTGTCACGCTCGATGGCCAACACCTCGCGGCCCTGCTTCACCAGCTGCTCCGCCGTGGAGGAGCCGAAGCGGCCCAGCCCGATCACCAGGACCGGCGCGTTGTGGGCGGGGCGGTTGGGGGCGCCTGACGAATTAGCCAATGATGGGCCTCTCTTCCGGGTAGTGGTACAGCTGGCTGCGCTGGCGCAGGGCCAGGGCAGCGGCAAGCGTGACGGTGCCGACGCGGCCGGCGAACATCAGGACGGACAGCACATACACGCCCTCCGGCGGCAGTTCGGCGCTGAGGTTTGTGCTCAGGCCGACCGTGGCGAAGGCTGAAATGGTCTCGAACAGCACCCGGTCCAGGGAGGCGCCGCTGATGTGCAGGAGCAGGAAGGCGGACGCGGATACCAGCGTGGCGCCAGCGACGATCACCGAGATGGCCACGCGCATGGTGCCTTCCGGGATGGTGCGGCCGTATACCTTGACGTCTGCGTCGCCGCGGGCTTCGGCGATGATGGCCAGGAACATGACGGCGATCGTGGTGACCTTGATGCCGCCCGCCGTTGAGGCGGAGCCGCCGCCGGCGAACATGAGGGCGTCCGTGAGCAGCTTGGTGGTGGATTCCATCTGGTTCTGGTCCACGAGGTTGAAGCCGCCGGAGCGCGTCATGACTGAGGCGAACAGCGAGTGCGTGATCTTGTCGCCGAGGTCCATGCCGCCGATGGTCCGGGCGTTGTCCCACTCCATGAGTGCCCACAGCACCGTTCCGGCGGCGAGCAGGATGAACGAGACCTGGATGGTGAGCTTCGTGTGCAGGTTCCACTTTTTCCAGTTGAGCCCGTTTTGCTGCAGGACCATGACGACGGGGAAGCCGAGGCTGCCCAGGAACACGCCGAGCATGAGCGGAATGAGGATCCAGAGGTCTGTTTCGTAGGGGACGATGCCGTCCGAGTGCGGGGTGAAGCCGGCGTTGTTGAAGGACGAGATCGAGTAGAAGACGCCGTGCCAGACAGACTGCCAGAAGGGCTCGCCGAGGACCATGAAGCGCGGGATCAGGGCGAGCGCGAGGGCGCCCTCGATGACCACGGAGGTGGTGATGACGATCCGCAGCAGCGTACCCACTTCACCAAGGCGGCCGGCGTTGTTCATGGCTTCCTGGGCAATGAGCTTGCCCCTGACGCCCAGCTTCTTGCTCACCATGAGGGCCAGCAGTGAGGCCAGCGTCAGCGTGCCGAGGCCGCCGACGAAAATGCCGATCAGGATGATCAGCTGCCCGAAGAAGGACCAGTGCACAGCGGTGGACACCACGGTGAGGCCCGTAACGCAGACAGCCGAGACCGCGGTGAAGAGGGCCTGGTGGAGCGGTGTGAAGTCGCCGGTTGCCGAGGACGCCGGCAGCGACAGCAGGGCAGTGAAGAGGACGATGACCACCACGAAGGCGCTCAGGGCAAGGCGGGCCGGAGATGTGTTGGCAATGTCATCGATGAAGTCACGGATGCCCGTGAATATCCACAGGCCCTCACGCTCCGGCGCTGCGGGTTGCCAGCTGGCCGGGCTCTTGGACCTCGACTGGCTTTGGGTCATGTGCGGCTGTTCCTCGATTGACTCTGCTTCCTCCAGTAGTAAACCACTAAACCCCGCGCCGTGGCCGGGCCCGGGGGCAGACGGGCCTCCGGTAGCCTGTCAGTAATGACATTCCAGCCCGGACTCAGCCTCCCCGCACTGCCAACGACGGTGGTGTGGGACACCGCCATGACGGCGTACAACTTCGGCCCGGGCCACCCCATGGCGCCCGAACGCCTCGAGCTGACTGCACGGCTGGCCTCGAGCCTGGGCCTGCTGGACCTTGCCCACGTCAGGTTGTCCGCCCCGGACGTGGCCGACGACGGCGAGCTCACCACCGTGCACAGCCCCGACTTCGTGGCCGCGGTGCGCCGGGCCAGCGACAACCCCGCCGCAGCCGACGAGTCCTACGGGCTGGGGACCGAGGATGATCCCGCCTTTGCCGGGATGCACGAGGCCGCGGCGCGTTTGGCCGGCGGCTCCCTCCTCGCGGCCAGCTCGATCCTGGACGGTTCGGCGGTCCGGGCCGTGAACTTCGGCGGCGGGCTGCACCACGCGTCCCGGGACCGCGCCAGCGGCTTTTGCGTCTACAACGATGCCGCCCTGGCGGTCCGGAAACTGCTCGACGGCGGCGTGCGGCGCGTGGCATATATCGACGTCGATGCCCACCACGGGGACGGGACGCAAAGCATCTTCTGGGACGACCCCCGCGTCCTCACCATTTCGCTGCACGAAACCGGCATGTCCCTGTTCCCCGGCACCGGCTTCGCCAATGAGATCGGCGGCCCCGAGGCCCGGGGCAGCGCCGTTAACGTGGCTCTGCCTGCGGGAACGGGGGACGCCGGCTGGCTCCGGGCGTTCCACGCCGTGGTCCCGCAGCTGGTGGGCGCCTTCGCGCCCGAGGTCATCGTCAGCCAGCACGGCTGCGACTCGCACCGGCTCGATCCCCTGACCCATCTCAACGTCAGCGTGGACGGACAGCGCGAGGCCGCCACCGCCGTCGCGAGCCTCGCCGCCCGGTACTGCGGAAACCGCTGGATTGCCACCGGCGGCGGCGGATACCACATCACGGGCGTCGTGCCGCGGACCTGGAGCCACCTGATTGGCATCGCAGCGAACCGCCCGGTGCCGCTGCGCACCCCCGTGCCGGAGGCGTGGCGGACGTACGTGCAGGAGCGCTACGGCGTGGACACGCCCGAGAGCATGGGCGACGACGCCGACGTCTGGTGGCGCTCCTGGGAGGTGGGCTTCGATCCCAACGACGACATCGACCGAACCGTGATGGCCACGCGCAAGGAAGTCTTCCCGCTGTACGGCCTGGACCCCTGGTTCGACTAGCTCCCTGGTTCGACCAGTTCCCTGGTTCGACTAGCCCTACTTTCGTCAGTCCCTTCACTGTTCCGGGCACGCGCGAAATAGTAGATGCCATTCGGCGTATATGTCGCTAGGGTGGGTCTCATGGTGACAGACGACGTATTTGCCGTCATTGCTGAGGCAACGCGGCGGGACATTCTGGTGTCCCTCCAGGCCGGGGACAAAGCTGTGGGGGAGCTGGTCGAGGAGCTCGCGGCCAGCCAGCCCACCATCTCCAAACACCTTAAAGTGCTGCGTGAGGCAGACCTTGTCAGCATGCGCGCGCAGGGCCAGAAGCGCTACTACGCGCTCAACACCAAGCCGCTCGAGGGGGTTGCCAGCTGGCTGGAGACGTTCGACGTCGGACGCACGGCTTCCGCTGCAGCGTCACCGGACGTTGCAGCCGAGCAGGCCGGGGACGCCCCGACCGGTACCCCGCGTGCCGCCGCTGCAACGGCCGGAACCCCGGCCGCAGCCAGCCTGGCCGCAGCCGGCCAGACCGCCGAGGTCCCGGACGCGTTCGCGGCAGCCACCGCGGCGCATGCCGGCAGCGCGGCGGACGACGCTACCCACGCACCCGGGCGTCCGGCGAGCGGCCAGCTGAGTCCCGCCGTCGTGGTTCCCGGCGGCCAGGTGCCCGGCAGCGCCGGCCAGGACGACACCGTCCCGCAGCAGATTGGCCGCACCGTGGGCCGCGCCGCGACGAAGGCCGCAGACCTGCTGGCGAACCTGCCCAAGTTCGGCCGCAAAAAGTAACCCAACTGACTCGCGGTTAATGTCGTTTTGAGCCCTCAAAACGACCACAACTGCGAGTCAGTTTGGGTTGGCGGAGTGGCAGCTACCTGCCGAGGATCCGCACGTGGTCCGCGGTCAGCTCGGAGAGCCTGCTGACGCCCAGGAGCGCCATGGTGCGGGCCATGTCCTTTTCGAGGATCTGCAGGACGCGGTCGACGCCGGCCCGGCCGCCGGCCATGAGCCCGTACAGGTAGGCGCGGCCGATGAGCGTGAAGTCGGCACCCAGCGCCAGGGCGGCGATGATGTCCGCGCCGCTCATGATGCCCGTGTCCAGCATGATCGCGGCAGTGCTGTTGTCCGCCTTGAGCGCCTTGGACACTTCCGGGAGCAGGTGGAAGGGGATGGGTGCGCGGTCAAGCTGGCGGCCGCCGTGGTTGGAGAGCACGATGCCGTCGGCGCCGTGGTCCACCACCTTGCGGGCGTCGTCCACGGTCTGGATTCCCTTGACCACCAGCTTGCCCTTCCAGGTTTCGCGCAGCCAGTCGAGGTCCTCGAAGGTGAGGGTGGGGTCGAACATCGAGTTGATGAGGTCGGCCACCGTGCCCGTGTACCGCGAGAGCGAGGCGAAGGTGAGCGGCTCGTGGGTGAGGAAGTTAAACCACCAGGCCGGGCGGTAGGACGCGTCCAGGACGGTCTTCAGCGTCAGTGCCGGCGGGATGGTCATGCCGTTGCGGACATCGCGCAGCCGGGCCCCGGCGACGGCGGTGTCCACCGTGACCATAAGGGTGTCGTTCCCGGCCTTCGCCGCGCGCTCGATCAGTTCGAGGGAACGGTCCCGGTCCGTCCAGAGGTACAGCTGGAACCAGTTCCGGCCGTTGGGCGCCGCCGCGGCCACGTCCTCGATGGAGGCGGTGCCCATGGTGGAGAGCGTGTAGGGGATGCCGGCGGCTTCGGCGGCCTGCGAGCCGGCATATTCGCCTTCGGAGTGCATCATCCGGGTGAAGCCGGTGGGCGCGATGCCCACGGGAAGCCGGGAGGACTTGCCCAGAATGTCGGTGCTCAGGTCGATACTGGACACGTTCCGCAGGATGCCCGGGCGGAACTCGATGTCCAGGAACGCCTCGCGGGCACGCCGCAGGGTGATCTCGGCCTCCGCCGCGCCGTCGGTGTAGTCAAACGGGGCCTGGGGTGTGCGGCGCTTGGCGATGTCGCGCAGTTCCCAGACGGTGCTGGCGCGCTTGAGCCGGGCTTCCCTGCTGAATTCGGGCTTCTTGAACTGCATGAGCGGGGCGAGGTCCGAGTACTTCGGGACGCGGCGCTTCAGGGCGGCCGGAACTGCTGCGGCTGCCGCGGCGACGCCGGTGGCGGGCCGCGTGGCCGGAATATCCGACGCGTCCGGGGCCGGGGTGGTCTCGGGGTTGCTCGGCTCGAGGGTGTGGGTCATGGCGTTCCTCCGTGGACATGCCGGGAGATGAGATCTGGAGTCTCCCCGCTGTGGTCTAACCACACTCTAAAGCATGTGGTCCAACCACATCAAGTACCATGGGCTCATGCGTACGCACCAACTTGTCCTGCGATGGATCGAGGACCAGCTCTCCGGCGGCCAGCTCGCCGTCGGCGGCCGCCTCCCTGCCGAGCGGAGCCTGGCCGAGCAGCTTGGCGTCTCCCGCACCTCCGTCCGCGAGGCCATCCGGGTCCTCGAGGCCATGGGCGTGGTCCGGGCAGGCGTGGGGTCCGGACCGGAGGCGGGAACGGTAGTGATCTCGGATCCGACGGCGGCGCTGGGCTCCGCGCTGCGGCTGCACGTGGCCACGCAGCACCTGCCGGTGGAGGACGTGGTGGAAACGCGTGTGCTGCTGGAGTCCTGGGCCGCCGCCCGGGCCAGGCCCGATGCCCCCGAACTCGACCTCGCCGGGGCACTGCTCGAGGACATGGACGGCGGCCACGCCATCGACGACTTCCTGGCCCTGGACGTCCGCTTCCATCTGGCACTGGCCGACGCCGCCGGCAATGCCGTGGTCAGCGCCATGATGGGATCCCTGCGGGAGGCCATCCAGGGATACGCGGGGCAGCTGACCGCGAACCTGCCCAACTGGGACGCCACCGCGTCGCGGCTCCGGACCGAGCACCGGGAGATTTTGGCGGCCATCCGGAAGGACGACGGCGGCCGGGCGGCTGAGCTCGTTGCCGCCCACATCAGGGGGTACTACAAAGAAGCCGGGCTGGGCCCGAAGGATTCGGACCCAGCCCGGCCGTAGCTTGCTGGGGGTGAGTTAGCGGACCTCGACCTCCAGCGCCTGGAAGTCGTCCGCCGCGTGCCGGCCCACCAGCAGTCGGAAGAAGCCACGCTCAACCTGCCAGCCGCCGTCGTAATGGCCAAAGGCGCGGGCCGGGATCCTCACCTCAACCGTGTCCGTGCCGCCCGCCGCCAGGTGCGTCCCCGCGTAACCGGCCAGCCAGCGGACCGGCCGCTCCGTTGCCGAATCCTCGCGGGACAGGTAGATCTGGACCACTTCGCGGCCGGTGCGCGTGCCGGTGTTCCGGACGGGGACGTGCACCACGATGTCCTGGCCTGCCGGAACGGACTGCGGCGCGTGGGCGGTGCCGAGCTCGAACGTCGTGTAGCCAAGGCCGAAACCGAACGGCAGCAGCGGAGCGGCGCCGCCCGCGGCCTGCTGCTTGAGCCAGGCGCGGTAGCCCACGTGGATGCCCTCGCCGTAGACCACCTTGCCGTCAACAGGTGTGGTGTTCAGCACGGGAACGTCCCCGAGCGCGGCCGGCCAGGTGGTGGGAAGCCGGCCGCCGGGCTCCTCCTTGCCGAGCAGGATGTCCGCCACCGCGGTGCCGAACTCCTGCCCGCCGAACCAGCCCAGCAGGACCGAGCCGACCCTGTCCAGCCACGGCATCAGCACCGGCGAACCGGAGTTGACCACCACGACCGTGCGCGGATTGACCGCGGCCACAGCCTCCACAAGCTCGTTCTGGTGGCCGGGGAGGTCCAGGTCCTTGCGGTCGAAGCCCTCGGATTCGATGGCGGCGTTGGTGCCCACCACGACGACGGCGACGTCGGCCGTCCGTGCCGCCTCGACAGCGGCCCGGATCTCGGCCTGGGGATCGGTGACGATGGCCTCCTCGCCGAGCAGGATGGCCGTCAGCGGGATCTCCTGCTGCTGCGGCAGCTGGTACAGGGCGTCGATGGCGAACCGCTGGCCTGCGGTGGCCTCGAAGGCATGGATGGTCTGGGGCGGGTCGAACAGTGCCGCGCCCAGGACATCGGTGTCGTCCTCCAGCTCACCGTTGAAGATCTCGGTGCCCTCGACGGAGACTGCGATGTGGCCCACAGTTCCCACGCCGAGGTGGCGGACGCCGGCGGCTTCCGCCGTCCACACGGTCTGCATGCGGATGGCCGCCGTGCCCTCGGGAATGCCGACGCCGAACCAGATCAGGTGCGAAGCCAGCCGGTCCTCGCCCGAGATCTCCCTTCCGTCGGCGGCCAGGAAGGTCACCCGCATGCCGGGCACATCACTGACCGGGTTGTGCAGCGCCGTGCGGGCGAACGGCTGCAGCCCTTCGGCCACCTTGGCGCCGCGGGCGTAGGTGACGGTGACGTCGTCGGGCAGTGCCTTGCGGAGGCCCTCCAGCGGCGAGATGTTGTACTTGGGCATGACGGTGGCGCTGCCGCCGCCCTGCGTGCGGGCTTCCTCGGCGTTGTGCCCGATGACGGCAACGCTGCCCAGTGCCTTGGCGTCGAGCGGGAGCAGGCCGCCCTCGTTGCGGACCAGCACGGCTCCCCGGACTGCCACCTCGCGGGCCACCTGTGCGCCGTCGAGCTCTGCAGGGAAATCGGTGACTGCGGCGTCGAAGCCCTGGAGCGAGCCGACCCTGGCGGCGAGGCGCAGGATGCGGGTGACCTTTTCCAGGATCGCCTCCCGGCTGACGCGGCCGTCCCCGACGGCGGCGAGCAGCTTGACGCCCCAGTGGCCCACCGGTCCAGGCATCTCCAGGTCCTGGTGGGCGTTGGCGGCATCCACTGAACGGACGCCGGTCCAGTCCGACACCACGACGCCGTCGAAACCCCATTCGGTGGACAGCGGGGTTTCCAGGAGCTTGTTCTCGCTGGCCGTGGTGCCGTTGATGGAGTTGTAGGAGCTCATGACAAGCCAGGCGCGTGCCTCGGTGATGGCGTCCTCGAACGCGGCCAGGTAGAGCTCGCGCAGGGTCCGTTCATCAACGACGGAATCGGAGGTGAAACGGTCGGTCTCCGCCTCGTTGGCGAGGTAGTGCTTGGGCGTGGCGCCCACGCCCATGGACTGCACGCCGGAGACGTAGCCGGCGGCCAGCGTGGCGGTCAGGCGCGGATCCTCGCTCATGCATTCGAAGTGGCGGCCGCCCAGCGGGGAGCGGTGCAGGTTGATGGTGGGGCCGAGGACGGCGTGGACGCCCTTGCGGCGTGCCTCCTGGCCGAGCACCTGGCCGTAGCGGCGCGCGATGTCCACGCTCCAGGTGGCGGACAGGGCGGACGACGACGGCAGCGAGACGGAGTCGTGGCGCTCGTCGAAGTCTTCGCCGCGGACACCGGCCGGGCCGTCGGACAGCACGATCCTGCCCAGTCCGATTTCCGGCATGGCGTGGGTGGACCAGACGTCGGCGCCGGTGAGCAGCGTGACCTGCTGTTCCAGGCTCAGGCTTGCGGCCAGTTCGCGCAGGCGCGCCTCGGTGTCCTCCGGCAGCAGCTCGGTGCCCACCTGGGCGGTCTTGCGTGCGGACAGGGTGGGGTTCATTTATTTGACTCCTTTGATGCGGGTGACGAGGACGGCGCCAATGATGCCGACGGCGGCCCCGCCGAGGAATAGGGCGGGGTAGCCACCGAGGGCGATGACGGGGAAGGCAACAGCGGGCACGATGGACTGGGGGAGTGCCTGGGCAATGTTGAAGACACCGAAGGTCTTGGCATTCTCGGCCTGGTCGCCGGGCAGCAGGTCGGCGATGAGGGCCACGTCGACGGCGCCGAAGCAGCCCAGGCCCAGGCCCACGATCGCCTGGCCCACCAGGACCTGGTCCGTGCTGGCGCTCATGGCGATGACGATCAGGCCCGCCATGATGATGAGGCTGGAGGCGATGACCAAGGTCTTGCGCTTGCCGATCCGGTCGCTGATCCAGCCGCCCGCGATGCTGGTGACCACGGTTCCGGCGGAGCTGACCAGGGTGGCCTGGAAGACCAGGGAGGCGATGCTTTCCTCGGCCACATGGAGCTGGTCCGCGAAGAAGTACGGCAGGTAGAGCAGGCCGGCGCAGTAGCCAACGTAGACCATGAACTTGGTCAGCCATGCCCAGCCGAGGCCGGGGTGGAGGCGGGGATCGAAGTAGAAGGAGCCCAGAATTTCCTTGAGGTTCAGGGGCGCTGGCCGCTCGGTGAGGACCCTGTCCTTGAACGTGAAGGCGAAGGCGATGGCAAGGGCGGTGCCCACGATGCCGGGAACCACCGCCATCTGGAAGGCACTGTCGAAGAGCTGCGCGAAGTAGGCCGCAGCCACGAGGCCGATCGGCAACGTCATGCCGATGAGGCCGGAGAGGCGGCCGCGCTCGGCAGGGGCTGCCTGGTCCGGGAGGGTCGCAACCAAGGCGGCCAGCGCGGCGTTGAATCCCAGCTGCGCCACCACCCAGGCGCCCAGGACGCCGGCCACATCCCCGGCGAGGCCCAGAAGAAGCAGTGCGCCGAGCCCGAGCAGGGAGCCGCCGACGATCCACGGCTTCCGCATGCCGAAACGGGAGGTGGTGCGGTCGCTCAGGCGTCCGAAGAACGGGTTGGCCAGCAGCGCGATGACGGCCCCGACGCCCGCCACGAGGCTAAGCGCTCCGGCCCTGGTTTCTGGGGTGGTGATTTCGGAGACCTTGATGGCGAGGACGACGAGGGCCGGGGCAAGCAGGGCCATCCAGAGGCCGGCACTGGCGATGGGCATGCCGATGACGTAGGCCCGGGATGCTCTGACGGATGGTCGTGCGGTTGTGGAAAGTGCGGGCGGAGCCGCGGTCTCCTGGGATAGGGATTCGATGGCCACATTGCCTCCTGACGAAAAAGTGACCCACCGTTGGGCCTCGAAGAAGAGCGTAGCGATAAAAATCTAGTCTGACTAGGTTTTCTTCGATATTGACTTGTCGCCCAGTGGGCAAACGCCGTGAAATAGACTGGCGAAATGCCACCATCAAACCCCCGCGGTCAGTACGCCAAAGGCGCCGAACGCCGCGAGCAGATCATCCAGACCGCGACGGATGTCTTTGCCAGCGAAGGCTTCGAGGGCGCGGCCCTCAAGCGCGTGGCCGAGCTTGTTGGGGTCAAGGAAGCCACGCTCTTCCACTACTTCAGTGGGAAGCAGGAACTGCTGACGGCGGTGCTTGCTGAGCGCGACCGGCGTAGCAGGGACATCGGGGGATTGGCCGAATTTGGCCTGTCCGTATTGGCGTCCGTGGCTGAACGTAACAAGAAGGAGCCAGGGCTGACCACGCTCTACGCCGTCGCGTCGGCTACGGCCAATGACCCCGGGCACGCTTCGCACGGCTACTTCCAGGACAGGTATTCCCAGCTGGTCGGGGAGCTGGCGCTCGATATCGGCCGCCGCCAGGATGCGGGGGAGATCCGGTCCGACGTCGCGGCGGAGTCACTCGCCAGACTGGTCATTGCTGCGTTCGACGGCCTTCAGCTGCAGTGGCTGTACGACAAGGAGGTGGACATGGCCGCCGGACTGACGGAGCTCGTCGACGTGCTCCTGGTCCCGGCCAAGCCCTAACCGGGGCGTCCGCCCGGGGCCGGGGCACCCTGGTGGCCGGCGGGGCCCGTGCTTCCCCGGATCTCCAGGCGCGGCTGGAATGTGGTCTCCTCATCCGGTGCCTCGGCGTTGCGGATCAGGGCCCGCATGCTGTGCCACGCGCGTTCGCCGAGTTCCGTGATCGGGACCGCGGCGGTGGTGAGCGGTGGGGTGGTGTACCGGGCGAAGGGGATGTCGTCGAAGCCGGTGATGGAGATGTCCTCGGGAACACGGATGCCGCGTTCGTGCAGTCCGCTGAGCAGCCCCATGGCAACGAGGTCGTTGAACGCGAGGACTCCGGTGGCCCCGCTGGCCAGCACCTCGTCCACCGCTTCATGGCCGGTTTCGAAACTGGAGCCGCCCTCGAGCATCCGCAGCTCGATGCCGGGGTGTGCGGCCCGGAACTTGTCCAGACCTGCCATGCGCGCCCGGTTGGAGGCACTTCGGGCAGGGCCGGCCAGGAAGGCGATGCTGGTATGCCCCAGGCCCACCAGATGTTCCGCGAGCTCCTGCACGCCCTGGCTGTAGTCCACCTCAAGGCTTGGCACGCGGGTTTCGGTGGTGCTGCGGTTGATGAGGACCATGGGGTGCAGTGACGGCGCCAGCTCCTCGAGTTCGGCGTCGCCCATACGCGGCGCACACAGCACCAGCCCGTCGCAGCGCCGCCGCGCTTCCCCGGCCAGAATCGCCTCCTCGCTGGAGACTTCCGAAGAATCGGCGATGAGCACCCGGTAGCCGTCCTGGGCTGCGGCCATGCTCAGTCCTCGCAGGATGGCCTGGAAAGTGGGGTTGGCGAGGTCCGGCACCACGATGCCGATGGTGTCGGTCTTGCCAAGGGCAAGGCTGCGTCCCACAGGATTCGGCTGGTAGTTCAGTTCCGCCGCAGCATCGCGCACGCGCTGGGCAATGGCGGGATCCACGGTGAAGTTGCCGTTCATGACCCGGGAAACCGTGGCATGCGAGACGCCGGCCTTGATGGCGACGTCCGCGATGCCGATGCGCCGGGTGCCGGTTCTCCTGCCCATGTGCTTCCTTCCCTGTCCGCTGCCGCGGAACGCTACCACTGTCCGCTGCCGCGGCCCGTCCGGCTTTTGCGAAAGATGGTTGACGCACTCGCCGGTGTCTTGATACAAAGCTTATAACGTTTCGAGAAAACGCTTTCTCAGGATTCTTCCTTCATGTGGGCAGGGCGTCAAGCGGCCCGCCTACCGCCTTTGGAAAGGGGCTCACCCATGGTCAATGTCGACACCGCCCAGCACCCGCAACCCGATACCGCGGCACCCGGCACGCGGTCCCGCATCGCCCTGATCGGCACCGGCGGCCGCTCGGAAATGTACATCCGCGCCATCCTCGGCCAGCATGCGGATGTGGCCGAGCTGGTTGCGCTCTCGGACGCAAATCCCGGCCGCGTGGAGTACTACCAGCGGCTCATCCAGGAACTGGGCGCGGAAGGCCCAGCCGATTCGTTCGAACCCGGCAACATGACCGAATACATCAGGGCCAACGCGATCGACCGCGTCATCGTCACCACCCCGGATTACACCCACGCCGACTACATCGTCGAGGCGCTGGAGGCGGGGGCCGACGTCGTCGTCGAAAAGCCGCTGACCATCGACGCCGAGGGCTGCCGCCGCATCACGTCAGCCGTTGCGGCCACCGGCCGCAACGTGGTGGTGACCTTCAACTACCGCTACTCGCCACGGAACAGCGCGCTGAAGCAGGTCATCCAGGACGGCGTGATCGGCAAGGTCACGTCCATCGACTTCAGCTGGGTCCTGGACACGGTCCACGGCGCCGATTACTTCCGCCGCTGGCACCGCGACAAGCAGAACTCCGGCGGGCTGCTCATCCACAAGGCCTCCCACCACTTCGACCTGGTGAACTGGTGGATCGACGACGTTCCCGAGCGGGTCTACGCCTCCGGCGGGCTGCGGTTCTACGGCGCCAAAAATGCCGCGGAGCGCGGCCTCGGCGCCCGTCCCGAGCGCGGCACCACAGACGAAGGAACCCGGGACCCCTTCGCACTGGACCTCCGCGAGGACGAGCGGCTGCGCGAGCTGTACTACGACAACGAGAGGTTCGACGGCTACCGCCGGGACCAGGACGTCTTCACCGAGGGCATCACCATCGAGGACAACCTGGCGCTGACGGTGGACTACGACGGCGGGCCAACGCTCAGCTACTCCCTGAACGCCCACAGCCCGTGGGAGGGGTACCGGGTGGCCGTCAACGGCACCGAAGGACGGGCGGAGCTCGAGGTGGTGGAGCGTGCCGCCGTCGTCCACAGCACCGACAAGAAAACCGTGGTGGACCCCTCCGCCACGCCCGTGGACGAGGACGACGCCGTGCGCCGCAACGGTGAACGCCTGGTGGTCCAGCGCCACTGGGAAGCCGCCTACGAGGTGCCCATCGTCAACGGCGAGGGCGGCCACGGCGGCGGGGACAACCTCCTGCTTTCAGACCTCTTCAACGGCCCGGGCGAGGACCCGCTGGGCCGCCCCTCCGGCTACCTCGACGGGCTGCGCTCCGTGTCCGTGGGCATCGCAGGCAACGCATCGCTGGCGACCGAGCTCCCCGTCCGCATCAGCGAGCTCGGACTGGGCGTGGAACTGCGCCGCGGCCGCGCCTGAACGCAGCAGGAACAGGAAACAACACCATGAGCAGAATTCTTGTCACCGGCGGCGCCGGGCGTTTGGGGCGCAGCGTGGTCGCCGGCCTCGCGGAGGCGGGCCACAAGGTGATCTCGGCGGACCGGGACGCCGTCCGCGGCACGTTCCCGGCCGGCGTCGAACAGGAAACGGCGGACCTGCTGGTCCCCGGCGAGGCGTTCCGCCTCCTGGAACGCACAGCGCCCGACGCCGTCATCCACCTCGCTGCCATCGCCGTGCCTTTCAGTGCACCCGAGGATGTCATCTTCAGCACCAACACGGGCCTCGCCTTCGCGGTGGTCAGCGCGGCCACCGAACTCGGGATCGGGAAGATCATCACGGCCAGCAGCCCAACGGTCCTGGGCTACGGCTCGCCGGCCGGCTGGCTGCCGGAGTCCTTCCCGGTGGACGAAGCCACCACGCCCCGCCCCTGGAACGCCTACGCGCTGTCCAAGCTGATTGCCGAACAGACGGTGCAGATGTTCGCCGCGGCCCAGGGGGACCGGATCCGCTACGCGGCGTTCCGGCCCTGTTACGTCATCTCGCCGGAGGAGTGGGCGGGCGCCCCCACCCAGCAGGGGCACACCGTCCGCGAGCGGCTCGCCGACGCGGCGCTGTCCGCGCCGGCGCTCTTCAACTATGTGGATGCCCGGGACGTGGCCGACTTCCTGGATGTGCTGCTGCGGAACATGGACTCCATCCCCAACGGCCAGACGTTCTTCGTGGGCGCCGCCGATGCGCTGGCGACCGAACCGCTGGCCACGCTTCTGCCCCGGTTCGTTCCCGGCAGCGCCGCGCACGCCGCCGGACTCACCGGCACCAGCCCCGCCTTTTCCGTCGACAAAGCCAAGCGGCTGCTCGGCTGGGAACCCAAACGCACGTGGCGCACAGAACTCGCCCAGGCCGACGAAATCCGCGCCGGGGAAACCCTGGTCGGCGCCACAACAGGATCAGCCAGCACAGGATCAGCCGCACCCGGATCACAGGAGACCAAATGAAACTCGACGGCGTGCTCTTCTTTCCCGTCACCCCCTTCGGCGCCGACGGCGCAGTGGACGTTGAGGTCCTGAAGGAACACATCGCCTCACGCCTTGCGCACCGCCCCGGCGGGGTGTTCCCGGCATGCGGCACCGGCGAATTCCATGCGTTGAGCATCGACGAGGTGCGCACCGTGGTTACGGCCGCCGTCGAAACCGTCAACGGCCAGGTGCCCGTCATCGCCGGCGCCGGCGGCCCCCTTGGCCACGCCCTCGCCGCGGCCCGCGCGGCCGAGGAAGCGGGCGCCGACGCCCTGCTGGTCCTGCCACCGTACCTGGTCTCCGGGCCCACCGAGGGCGTGGTGGCCTACATGGAGGCCGTGGCCGGCGCGAGCAGCCTGCCGGTGATCGTGTACCACCGCGGCACGGCCAAGTTCACGGCCAGGGCCATTGCGCAGCTGGCCGGCAACCCCAAGGTCATCGGCTTCAAGGACGGCATCGGCGACGTCGGCCTGGCCCAGGAGATCGTCTCCGCCGTCAGGGCCAGCGGCCGGGAGGACTTCCTGCTCTTCAACGGCCTCCTGACCGCCGAACTGACCCAGGGCGCGTACCGGGGACTCGGCATCCCGCTGTACTCCTCGGCGGCCTTCGCCGTGGCACCGGAAATCGCCACCGCCTACTACGACGCCTACGCCAGCGGCGATGAGGACCGCCGGCAGGCACTGCTCGACGGCTTCTACGCGCCCCTCGTGCGCCTGCGGGACCAGACACCGGGCTTCGGCGTCTCCCTGATCAAGGCCGGGCTGCGCCTCAACGGACTGGCCGTCGGTCCGGTCCGGCCCCCGCTGGTTGACCCCACCGAGGACCAGCTCGTGGAGCTCAAAGCGATCCTGGCCAAAGGCCACGAGCTGGCGGGCCGCTGATGCCGGCCAAGATCACGGGGCTCCACACGCGCCTGATTACGGTGCCGCTGCGGCGCAGCTGGGGTGCTGATGCGCCGGAGAACCACATCATTGCCACCAGCCTTTTTACGGACGACGGCGGTGCGGGGCGCGGCTTCTCCTGGACGCCCACTATTGGGCCGCAGGCGGTCAAGGCCCTCCTTGACCACGACATCGCGCCATTTATCACTGGGCTGGACGCGAACCCGGAGATGGTCTGGGACCAGCTCTGGAAGCGGCTGCACGAGGCCGGCGGCGGCGGGCTGACCACCATCGCGATGGCCGGCGTCGACCTCGCCCTCTGGGATCTGGCGGCACGCACCGCGGGGGTGCCCGTGGCCGGGCTGCTGGGCCAGCGGCAGGAATCGGTGGACGTCTACGGCTCGGGTGTGAACCTGCACTACTCCCTCGACGAACTTGTCGCGCAGACCGAACGGTGGGTGGCCGCGGGCCACCAGGCCGTCAAGATCAAGGTGGGCAAGCCGGACCTGGCTGAGGACGCCGAACGCGTGGCGGCGGTCCGCTCGGTGCTTGGCCCGGAGCGCCGGCTCATGATCGACGCGAACCAGCGCTGGGACCTGCCGGCGGCCCTCCGTGCTCTGGACGTGCTGGGCCCGTTTGGCCTGGACTGGCTGGAGGAACCACTGCGCGCCGACGACCTTTCGGCCTACCGCCGCCTGCGGAAACAGTCGCCGGTACCCATCGCGCTGGGCGAGAATGTGCACACCATCTACCGCTTCCGGGACTTCATCGAGGCCGAGGCGGTGGACATCATCCAGCCCAACATCGTCCGGGTGGGCGGCATTACGCCGTTCCGCCGCATCGTGGAGCTGGCCCGGGCCAACAGCGTCCGCGTGGCGCCGCACCTGCTGCCCGAGCTGTCCGGCCAGCTGGCCCTGACCCTCGCCGAGGCCGTCAGCGTGGAGGACGTCGAGGACGCTTCCTTCGAACAGCTGGGCATCCTGGCAGGCCAGTCGCCGGTCCGGATCCGCAACAGCCGCCTCTACGGCACGGGCCTGCCGGGCCTGGGGTTCAGCTTCACCGCCGCAATCGCCCCCCAGCCGCGGGACCGAAGCCTCGACCTGCCGGTGGATCCTGCATTCCGGCTCTCGTAGGTCCCCGGCAAGCTACAGCTGCAGGGTCAGCGGCCGGGGGAGCCCGTTGACGTCCGCAACCGGCCACCTCGGGTCGGACGTCAGGACGCCGGCGCCCGCCTCCGTCAGCTGCACCGTGTCCTCGATCTTGACGCCGGGGCCGGAAGGATTCCACGTGAACGTCTGGTTGGGCACCACGACGTCGTCCGTGGCCGCGGTGGCCCGGGGATCCCGGCCCGCATAGCCGGCGGGCCCGCCCTGGTGGTGCATCGTCCACTGGTCGGCACCGAAGCCGTGCCGGACGTACGCGGCCTGGATTTCGCCGAAGATGCCGCCGAGGCTGGCGCCCGGAACCGTGGCGTCGAAGATGTCCGCCTCAACTGCTGCGATGCGCTCCTCGGCGTCCAGTTCTTCGGGGGTTCCGGCGTCGAACCGTACCCACCTGGTCAGGTTGGCCACCATGCCGTGCCGCCGGGCGCAGACCACGGCCATGGCCCGCCGGCCCAAGGGTGAGTGGGTGGCGAGCGGGTGCCGGAACGCGCTGCGCGAGCTGCCGCTGCAGAGCAGGACCAGTGGTTCGGCTCCGGCCGCGACGATCCGTGCGGCCAGGGCGGAGGCGACCTCGAACTCGGTGGTGACCGGCGTTGCCCGCGAAAGGACATCGGTCATGGCGCGGGCGGCGTCGGCGCACAGCCGCGCGTAGCGGGCGCTCTCACCGGGCAGCATCGGCTGCCGTGCCGCCCGCAATTCTGCTGCCACGGCTTTCTCTGCCAGCGGCTCGCCCGGGCCGGCAAGAGCCCCGACGGCGTCTGTGAGCTGTCCGTGCCAGGGAACAGTGTGAAGTTCGACGCCGGGTGGCAGCTCCTCGGCGGCGAGCCGTTCCGCTTCGTTGTTGAAGGTGATGAGGCGGTCGCCGCCACGGTCCACGAGGAGCACCGCGACCGGGTCGCCCGCCAGGCTGATGTGCATCCGGCTGCCGTCCAGGTACCACGTGAGGGCGGTGTTGCTGGTCAGGAGCAGGGCGTCATGTCCCCTGGCGTCCAGAATATCCAGGACCCGTTGCCGCTTGGCGGCCCGGTCGTTCGGGTTGCCGGGCAGGGCCGTTGGGGCCTGTGCGGCTCCAGCCAGTGTGGTTGCGGGTGCAGGAACGTTCATGTGGTTTCCCCCAAAGATTCGGTGAGTTGTGCAATATCTGCGGTGCCCAGGATTCCGTCGGCGATCAGAACCGTGACGGTGCGCCGGACGGGTTCCTGCCGGCTTGCCAGAACGGGGCGGTCCCAGGCGAGTGAGAGCCCGGCCCCCGGGTAGCCGGAAAGCCGGACGAACCACGGATCCGGTGCCTGCGGCGACGCGAGGAATACCAGGGTTGCCTCTTCGCCACTCCCGGACTTTCCAGCTGGCCCGAACTTGCCGCTCCAGGCCAGCCACGGGGCAACCGTGCCGTGCACGGCGTCCTCGCCGTCGGCCTTGGCCGTCCGGATCCGGGCATCACTTGTGGGTGGCAGCCGCCAGAAGAAGCCGCCGTAGCCGCCGTTTTCCCGGCCGTTGGAGCCCGGGCTTCCGAGCGCTACGGGTTCCGTGCCGGCGGGGGAAAGTTCAAACTCCAGGCGCAGCCTCCACACGGACGGGCCGACGGCGTCATACCGCCAATGCCGCCGCTCTGACAGAACCGCCCTGCCGTCAGGGCCAACCCAGCGCAGCGTTTGAGACAGGGCTCCGGGGGACTCAGCCGTGTCCGTGATTTGGATGCGGCCATGGTCTTCCCGCCACGCGTAGCCGCTGGCCCGGCGTGTATAGGTACGCCCGCCCCAGAAGTTCACGCCGGCAACGTCCTGGAGTGCGACGCCCGCCCCCAAATGCCAGACGTGGTCGGCAGGCAGGTGGTCGGTGACAACCGTGCCCGCGAGCGTCGTCACCGGATGCAGGTAGGGGCGGGGCGATGACGTCGGCGCGATGCGGCTTCCGTCCTGCGGCCAGGCAACGCGGCGCCCCTCCACCGCAAAGGACGGGGTCGCCGGCTCTCGCCTGGCCCAGGGCAGCCCGAGCTCGGCGAACGTGGACTGTGAGAGAACTGCCCGCTGCAGCGCTGCCTCGATGCCGCCAACCACGGGGTGGGCATCGTCGCCCTCGCCTTCCCAGGCAACGCATGCCGCCGGAATCTCCCGCGGCGGGTCAGCGGTGCGGACCGCCTCGAGGACGGTCATATAGGCTCCGGCAGCTGAGAGCGGGCTGAGCAGCCCCGCCCCGCCGTCGTCCGCCCCGTTACCGTCAGCGCGGGCGGCCAGGAGATTCTCCAGCAGGTCCGTCCGTCCGAACGTCCGCGTGCTGGTGCCCTGGGCGGTTTCCAGGACCAGCCTGTCCTCCGTGTAGAAGAACTCCGCCTTGCCGAGCGTGCCGAAGACCGTGACGGACGGCGGGGACTGTTCGGCCGCGCACAGGGTCAGGGCACACATGAGGACCCGCCCGGCCGACGTGCGGACCCGGATCACCGACGTGTCGTCGCTCTCCGTGTTGTGGGCCCGGTACAGGTCGGCTTCCACCGACTCGACGTCGTCCACGCCGGCCGCGCCGGCGATCCGCAGCCCGGTCGCAACCGCATGGGCCAGGGCATTCGTGGCCACCCCGTCCACGACGTCGGTGCCGTCCAGGCTCCGCCGGCCGGCCCAGCGTGAGCGCTTGAAGTAGCCAACGCTCCGTACCCAGGCCCCCGTGGCACCGATTCCGCGGACGCGGCCGAGTGCCCCCGATTCCAGCAGTGCGGCGATCTCCGGCAGCGCCATCGAGCCGAGGCTCTGGAACCCGACCTGGACCAGCCGGCCCGCCGCGTTGGCCGCGGCCAGCACCTCATCGAATTGGGCCAGGGAGGCCATCGGCGGCTTCTCCACGTAGACGTCGGCACCGGCGGCGATGGCGGCCAGGGCCAGCGGGGCGTGGGTCTGGATGGGGGTCGCGAGGATGACGACATCCGGTGCGGTGCCCGCTGCCAGCAGTTCCTCCAGGGTGCCGAAGACCTGCACCGAGGAATCCAGCGTCCCGTCTGCCGGGGGACGCGGATCGGCGACGGCGATTAGCCGGGCCAGTTGCCGCTCCTCCAGCCGGCGGAGACTCTCCAGGTGCCGGGCACCGTAGCCGTGCACGCCCACCAGCGCGACGCGGGGGACGGCAGCCGGAACGGCCGGGGCAGCCTCGGCCGGCCGGGCCTGAAGACCAGCCTCCGCCTGAAGACCCGCCTCCGCGCGGAGACCAGCCGCGAGGAAGTCGGCCGCCTCCTCCTGCATCCCGCGGGTGAAGACATGGCCGCCGGGCCAAAAGCTCCCGGTGTACCGCCCGGCCGGATGGAGGGCGCCCAGGCGGGCGTCGGCGTCGTGCATTCCCTGTTCCGGGAACAGCTCATCGGCCGACGCGTACTGCACCAGCAGGCTGTCCGACGATGAGCGCCCGGTGAGCTCGGGCCAGTCCCCGAGACGGGTGAGGCCGGGCGTCTGGAGCAGCCACGAATGTGCGTCCAAATATGCGGGAAACAGGGACCCGAAGGTGGTCATCATGCAGGTCACAACGTGGCTGCGGATCAGCGGGCTGAGCGCCGCGAGGATCAGGGACCTGCCGCCCCCGCCGGAGAAGCCGGCACAGCCGAGCCTTCCGGTGTCCACCCCCGGGAGGCCGGCGAGCACGTTCAGCGCCGCGAGGTCGTCGTGCGCCACCATCCCGGCGAAGCTGGTGCCGAGCAGGCCGGCGGCCTTGGCCACGGTGTCCTCGTGGGCGGCGGCCGCGGCGTCGTACAGTTCTGCCGAGGACGGTTCGACGCCGGCCTCCCGCCACAGTGCCTTCCGGCCGTCGAGGGCGGCAGCCGTTCGAACGGGAGGCGTGCCGAGGTCGAAGCCCCGACTGCCCCACGAGAACGTGTCATGGGCGAGCACGGCGAAACCCCGCGACGCCAGCCAGGAGGCGAAGGGCCGGCCCTCATACAGCCGGTTCCGGAGCGGGTCCGGGCCGCTTCCCGCCGTCGGGCTGTCCACCAGCCGCGCGGCACCGGAGGACTTGATGCCGGCGTGGCAGTGCAGCGCCAGGACGCCCGGCAGGGGACCGGCGGCGTGCGCCGGGCGGATGAACCAGGCAGTGGTGCGCGGGCCAAAGCCCAGCTGCCAGCTCAAGCGGGAGGTAGTCACGCCGTCGTTGGTTTCCTCCGAGTCCACACGGACGGCGGGCCTGGCCGGGATGTCAGGAACGCCGAGGAAGTCAGCCAGCTCCTGGCTCCGGCTGGCTGCCGCGCGGTAATGCGGGGCGGCCGCCATGAAGCCGGGCCAGTCCTCATAGCCGCCGATGGCGCTGGGCCGGGCATCGCTGGGCCGGCCCGCGCAGGGCGGGACGGGAGCGGCCGGAAAAGAGTCTTCGACGGCGGCACTTCCGGGGGCGCCATCCCGGGCTGAAATCATGCCGGGGTTCTCCTGGGTGCAAACATCCTTGTCCTGCCTTTCGCAGTTCACGCGCAGCGGCGCTCCCAGCGCTCCCTAGTCGGAAAACGCTTTCTCAAAAATTAGCAAAGGGGTGTACACCGGTCAAGAAACCGTTTACTTTGGTACGGAGCCGCCGTTGCCTGAGTCACCTTCGGGCCACATTGGGAGCATGATTTGGCGGCATCCGTTGCCTGCATCAACCCTTAGGCATGTACCAATCCGTGGAAGGCCACGATGACCAAAGGAGACCACATGGCCGCACAGCAGCACGAGGGGACGCCCGGCGCCCCCGGTGACGTCGGGAGGCGCCAGTGAGCGCCATCAGCGAACTGTCGTCGATGTCCCGCCGCAAGGGACCGGTGTCCCAGGAAGAAAAGCGGGCCAGCCGGCGCGACAACAAGGCCGCCTACATCTTCCTCCTGCCGTGGCTCGTGGGGCTCGTGGTCATCACGGTCGGCCCCATGCTGATGTCGCTTTACTTGGCATTCACCGACTACAACCTCCTGCAGCCGCCGGAATGGACGGGACTGGACAACTTCACCCGGATGCTCGGCGACGCCCGGCTTCACAACTCGCTGCGGGTGACTTTCACGTATGTGCTTGTGGGTGTTCCGCTGCAGCTGGCGGTCGCACTGCTGATCGCGCTGGTGCTCGACAAGGGGCTCCGCGGTCTGCCCTTCTACCGCTCGGTGTTCTACCTCCCCTCCCTCCTGGGCGGGTCGGTCGCCGTCGCCATCTTGTGGAAGCAGATCTTTGGCACCACCGGGCTGGTCAACCAGGTGCTGGCCATGTTCGGCATCGCGGGACCCGGCTGGATCTCGGATCCAAGCACGTCGCTCGGGTCCATCATCCTGCTGCACGTCTGGACCTTCGGCAGCCCCATGATCATCTTCCTCGCCGGGCTGCGCCAGATCCCCAACATGTACTACGAGGCGGCGGAGGTAGACGGGGCGACTACGCTGCAGAAGTTCTGGCGGATCACGCTTCCCATGCTCAGCCCCATCATCTTCTTCAACCTGGTGCTGCAGATCATTGGCTCCTTCCAGTCCTTCACCCAGGCCTTCATCGTCTCGGGCGGCAATGGCGGGCCGTCGGACTCCACCATGTTCTTCACGCTGTACCTCTATCAAAAAGGCTTCGGCCAGTTCGACATGGGCTACGCCTCGGCCATGGCCTGGTTCCTCCTCCTGATCATCGGCGCCTTCACGGCCGTCAACTTCATCGCTTCAAAGTATTGGGTGTTCTACGATGACTAAACTTCAGACACTGCCCGCCCCCGAGCAGGAGCAGGGCCCAGGCGGAAAAACTCCCGGAAGCAGGACCAGGGGCAACAGGACCCGGGGCAACGCCGGCCGGCCGCGGGAATCGCGCGGTACCCTGGCCTTTAGCCGCAGTGCGCGCGTCAAGGCGCTGGCCAAGCACGCACTGCTGATCATCACCGGCGGGATCATGATCTACCCGCTGCTGTGGATGGTGGTGTCCTCGCTGCGGCCCAACGACCTCATCTTCCGCGACCCGGGCCTGTGGCTGAACAGCCTGGAGATGGGCAACTACACGGACGGTTGGTCCGCGCTGAGCCATCCGTTCGGCCACTACATGCTCAACTCGGCCATCGTGGTGATCGGCTCCATCCTGGGCAACCTGATCTCGTGCTCCATGGCCGCTTACGCCTTCGCCCGGCTCCAGTTCAGCGGAAAGAAGCTGTTCTTCGGCATCATGCTCCTGACCATCATGCTGCCGTTCCACGTGGTGATCGTTCCGCAGTACATCCTGTTCTCCCAGATCGGCTGGGTGAACACCTTCTGGCCGCTCATTGTGCCCAAGCTGCTGGCTACGGACGCGTTCTTCGTGTTCCTCATGGTCCAGTTCATCCGCGGCATCCCCAAGGAGCTTGACGAGGCGGCCAGGATCGACGGGGCCGGCCACCCCCGCATCTTCCTGCGGGTCATCCTGCCCCTGATGGTGCCGGCGCTCGCCACCACCACGATCTTCACCTTCATCTGGACCTGGAACGACTTCTTCGGGGCCCTGATCTACCTGACCGACCCGGAAATGTTCACGGTTCCCGTCGCGCTGCGCGCCTTCGTCGACTCGCAGTCCGCCACCAGCTGGGGTTCGCTGTTCGCGATGTCCATCGTGTCCCTGCTGCCCGTGTTCCTGGTGTTCCTGTTCGGCCAGCGTTTCCTCATCAAGGGCATCGCCACCACCGGCATCAAATAGCCCGGCCGGCTGGCTGCCACCCCCTGTCATAAAAGAGAACACTTGTAATACAAGTCACCTACTTATAATCTAAATGGACGAGAAAGCGCTTTCCCAGCGAGATCTGTTTCTTAGTCGCTTCCAGGATCAAAGAAGATCGGAGTTTCCAGTGCCACTCTTTCCCCGGCCCGCATCGGCAGCCGCACCCGGCGCCGACCCAGCAAAACTAGCAAAACAAGCAAAACCAAAACGCCGCCTCCGCGCCACCGCGGCCGTGGCCGCCGCAGCCGCCGCCGTCCTTGCCCTGAGTGCCTGCGGCGGACCCGCCCAGTCCAGTGCAGACGGCAAGGTGGAACCGCGGTTCTCCTGGTGGGGCGGCGACAAGCGCGCCCAAGTAACCCAGGCCGCCATCGCGGCGTTTGAGGCGGAGAATCCCAACATCAAGATCAAGGCCGAATACGGCGACTGGAGCGGCTACTGGGACAAGCTCGCCACCCAGGTTGCCGCCAACGATGCACCGGACATTATCCAGATGGACGAGAAGTACATCACCGAATACTCCTCCCGCGGTGCACTGCTGGACCTTTCCAAGTACGGCATCGACACCTCGAAGCTGGACGAGGCGGCCCTGAACGCCGGCAAGAGCGAAGACGGCCTCACCGGCATCGCCGCAGGCATCAACGCGGCGACCATCCTTGCCAACCCGGCGGTGTTCAAGGCGGCCGGTGTGGCGCTCCCGGATGACAAGACCTGGACCTGGGAGGACTTCGAGCGCATCTCGGCCGAGGTGACCGCCAAGTCTCCCAAGGGAACCTACGGAGCCGCCGCCTACGGCACCGACGAGGCCTCCCTCGGCGTCTGGCTGCGGCAGAACGGCAAGTCCCTCTACACCCCGGACGGCAAGCTCGGGTTCGAACCGTCGGACATCGCCGGCTGGTGGGACTTCCTCAAGCAGCTGAGCGAGAAGAAGGCCGTTCCCTCGGCCTCGGAGGTAGTCGAGGCCGAGGCGGCCCCGCTGGACCAGAGCGGCCTGGCCACCGGCAAGAACGGGCTGGCCTTCTGGTGGTCCAACCAGCTGCCGGCACTGGAGAAGGCTGCCGGCGGTGAGCTGCAGGTGCTCAGGTTCCCCTCCAAGACGGGCAAGGCGGCGGACACCCAGCTCTGGTACAAGGCCTCCCAGTTCTGGTCCGCATCCTCTCGGACCAAGCACCCCGAGGAGGTGGCCAAGTTCATCAACTTCCTGGCCAACGACACGAAGGCCGGCGAAATCCTGCTGGCAGACCGCGGCGTCTACCCCAACTCCCAGGTCCGTGCCGCAATCCAGTCCAAGCTGACTCCCGCCGACGTCAAGGTGGTCAAGTTCATTGACCAGATCAAGGGCGAACTCGGCGAGGCCCCGGCGCCGCCGCCGAAGGGCGCGGGCGCCATCCAGGAGATCATCAAGCGCTACAGCTCCGAGGTGCTGTTCAACAGGCTCTCCACCCAGGACGCCGGCACGAAAGCCGTGGACGAGATGAAGTCCGCGATCAGCAGTTAGCTCCGCTCAGGAAAACCCCGGGCGTCTCCGCTGGGAGACTGCCAGGGGTTTTCCGCGTTCCGGCGGCTGTACACCTACCGCGACTTCGGGGGCCATGAGCTGTACAGGAACTCCATGGGACGCTCAGTCCTCGGCGATCACGGCCACCCCTCCGCCGGGAACACTCCCGCCGAAACGCCCGCCGCCCAACAGTTCCTCGCCGTCGGCCTTCACCGCCGCATCCTCCCGGCCGTGGTTGATGGCGAAGAGGAAGCGGCGCCCGTCCGCCGTGACCCGCCGGGTAAGTTCGACGCCGGCAGCGGCCTCCGCAGAGGCCGCCACTCCCGCTTCGGCCAGGAGCCTGTCCAGCAGGCGTTCGATGCCGTCACGGTCGGGGAGCGTGGCCAGGTACCAGGCCGCGCCGCCGCCCGCGGTCCTCCGGGTCAGCGCCGGGATTCCGTCGAGCGGGTAACTGGTGAAGGTGGCCAGGGGTTCCGCGCTTTCCGCGTGGACGTGCTCGCTCCAGATCCGGCCAACGGTGCCGTCGCTCAGAGTCACCCGCCCGCCTTCGAGCAGCGGATGGAACTCCTCGGTCCGGATTCCCAGCAGTTCCCGGAAGGCGCCCGGGTAGCCGCCCAGCCGGATGTGGTCCCGTTCGTCCACGATGCCGCTGAAGTAGCTGACCAGCACCGTGGCGCCTGCCTCGGCGGCGCGGGCGATGTTGGCCGCGGCGGCGTCGGTGACGCAGTAGAGGGTGCACACCAGGACCAGGTCATAGCCCCCTAGGTCTGCGGCGGGATGGACGAAATCCACGCCCACGCCGCGCCGGAACAGCGAGCGGTGGAACGCGCGGAGCAGGTCGAGGTACTTCACATCCTCGCTCGGGTGCGAGTCCAGTTCGCTGGCCCACCATGCCTCGTAGTCGAACACGATGGCCACCCGGGATTCCACCGTGGAGCCCTTGACCGGGCCGAGCCGCTTCAGGGCTTCGCCGAGGGCCACCACCTCGCGCCACACCCGGGTGCCGCGGCCGCCGTGCGGCACCATCGCCGAATGGAATTTCTCGGCCCCGGCAACGCTCTGCCGCCACTGGAAAAACATGACGGCATCGGCGCCGCGGGCCACGTGCGCCAGGGAGTTCCGCAGCAGTTCCCCGGGCATCTTCGGCTGGTTGCGTGGCTGCCAGTTCACGGCCGACGTCGAGTGTTCCATCAGGATCCAAGGCCTGTTGCCCGCGACACCGCGCGTGAGGTCCGCGCTGAACGCCAGTTCGATCTCCCGCTCCGGGTCCGCGGCCACCAGGTAGTGGTCGTTGGCCACCACGTCCAGGTCCTTCGCCCAGTCGAAGTAGTCCATGGACTTGGTGGCGCTGGAAACCATGAGGTTGGTGGTGGCCGGAACGTCGGGAGTCACCTCCCGGATCACCGCCAGCAGGCTCCGGTAGTAGTCCATCAGCACCCAGGAACTGAACCGCTGGAAGTCCAGCCGCTGCGTCGGATTGAGGGTGGTGGGGGCCGCCCGCGGCGGGATGATCTCCTCGAACGAGGCATAGTGCTGCGACCAGAAGGCCGTTCCCCAGGCCTCGTTCAGCGCCTCGATGCTGCCGTAGCGCCGCTCCAGCCAGCGCCGGAACGCCGCGGCGTCCTCCTCGCCGTAAAACTCTGACACGTGGCAGCCGAGCTCGTTGTCCACGTGCCACAGCGCCAGCGCCGGATGGTCCCTGTACCGTTCAGCCAATTTTCGGGTAATGCCGGTGGCATACCGGCGGTAAACAGCGGACGACGGCGAGTAGTGCCGCCGGGAGCCGCGTTCCAGGACGGTGCCCTCCGCCGTTACCGGCAGCACTTCCGGATGCTTCCGCACCAGCCAGGCCGGGGGAGCGGCCGTGGCCGTGGCGAGGGCAACCTTGATGCCTGCGCCATCCAGGTTGTCCAGCACCTCATCCAGCCAGGAAAAGTCGTACTCCCCTTCACGTGGCTCCAGGAGCGCCCACGAAAAAATGGCCACGCTGAGGAGGGTCACGCCGGCCTCCTTCATGAGCCCGATGTCCTCCAGCCGGACGTCGGCCGGCCACTGCTCGGGATTGTAGTCACCGCCGAATGCCAGGCCGGAACCGCTGTTCCAGGCCGGGGTTGGGGGAGGGGACGCTGGGGTGGGCATGAGGCTCCTTCGTCGTGGCCGGATGCGGGCGGTTGAAACGGGAAGAGTTGAAACAGGAAGTCTGGAAAACGCTTGCCGAGGGTGGCCGATGTAGCTATTGTATCGATTCAGAGATGGTGTAATCCAGATCACGACTCCAAGTTGTCGAAGTTTTCGAAAAAAGTTTGCGCTCGTTGAGCAGCAACATGAGCAAGGAGGCTCCCAATGATCAGCAGAAGGAAATTTCTTACCGCGGTGGCGGCAGGAACGGTGTCCGCAGCTACGCTGGCCGCGTGCGGTGCACCGGCAGGCCAGACAGGCTCCGCCGACAACCCCGTAACCATCACCTACACGTGGTGGGGCAACGACGACCGGGCGGAGCGCACCCGCAAGGCCATCGCCGTGTTCGAGAAGAAGAACCCGGACGTCAAGGTCAACGGCAACTTCACCGACTTCGCCGGCTACTGGCAGAAGCGCGCCACCGAGGCCGCCGGCGGCGGACTCCCGGACGTCATGCAGTGGGACCTTTCCTACCTGCGCGACTACGCCCAGCGGAACCAGCTCCTGGATCTCGGCACCGTCAAGATCAACACCGACGCCTTCGACAAGACCCTGCTGCCGTCCGGCCAGATCCGGGGCAAGACCTACGGCATCCCCACCAGCACCAACGCCTTCGCCGTCTACTACGATCCGGCCAAACTCAAGGAAATCGGCGTGGCCGAGCCGGCCGGCACGTGGACCTATGCAGAGTACAAGGCCTGGCTCACCAAGATCGGGCAGGCCGGCGGCGGAAAGTACTTCGGTGGGTCCGATTTCACCGGCATCTGGTGGCAGTTCAACATCTGGCTGCGGCAGAAGGGCATCGACGCCTTCACCGGTGACGGCAAGCTCGGCTTCAGCAAGGACGACCTGCGCACCTGGCTGAACATGAACTCAGACCTCCGCGGCACCAACGCCGTGGTCCCGGCGGACCGCAGCGCCCAGGTCAAGCCGAAGAGCCCGTTCGGCTCCAACCTCACCGTCTCGGAGAACACCTGGGACAACTTCATGGCCGGCTACCTCAAGGACAGCGGAGCCAAGGAGCTCAAGCTGGTGCCCATCCCGTCCGATGATCCGGAAAACCTCGGCCTGTTCCTCAAGCCGTCCATGCTCATGGTGGCCAGCGCCAAGACCAAGTACAAAGACGCGGCCGCCCGCTTCATCGACTTCATGGTCAACGACCCCGAGGTGGGCGACATCTTCAAGACCTCCCGCGGTGTGCCCGCCTCCAAGACGCAGCGGGACGGCACCACCTTCGAAGGCACCGACAAAGCCGTGGTCGACTACGAAACCTCCATCGGCAAGTACCTCAAGGACGCCCCAGAACCCCCGATCGTCGGCTTCGGCACCCTCGAGGCCGCCTTCCTGCGGGTCAACGAGGACCTGAACTACGGCAAGTTCACTGTGGACGGAGCCGTGGACCAGTGGTTCAAGGAAGCCGAAGACGTCATCAAACAGAACGCGTAGCGTACGCGCTGCAGAACCTGACAAGGACTCTTTCGTGACTCAGACCCTGACCCGCCACAGCGGCGCCCCAGCCGCCGCCCCGCCCGCGCGTGCACCGCGCCGGCGGGGTGCGGACACCCGTGCCGGCTACACCTTCCTGCTGCCCTGGCTGCTGGGCTTCATTCTCCTGACCGTGGGCCCGATGCTGTCCTCGCTCTACCTCTCCTTCACCAACTACAACCTCTTCGAGGCGCCCAAGTGGATCGGCCTCGAGAACTACACCAGCCTGTTCCAGGACGAGCGCTTCCTGCAGTCGGTGGGCGTCACGCTGGGCTACGTGGTGTTCGGAACCCCGCTGAAGCTTGCCGCGGCGCTCGCGGTGGCCCTGCTGCTCAACGCTGCCACCCGCGGCCAGGGTTTCTACCGCTCGGCTTTCTATGCGCCCTCGCTGATCGGGGCCAGCGTCTCGATCGCGATCGTGTGGAAGGCCATGTTCGGCGACTCCGGCCCGGTGGATCAGGGCCTGTCCTTCTTCGGCATCAACCTCGGCGGCTGGGTGGGCAACCCGTCCATGACCATGCCCATGATGATCCTGCTGACGGTCTGGCAGTTCGGCGCCCCCATGGTGATCTTCCTGGCCGGCCTGAAGCAGATCCCGCAGGAGCTGTACGAGGCTGCCTCCGTGGACGGCGCCGGCCGGTTCCGGAAGTTCGTGAACATCACGTTCCCGATGCTCTCCCCGGTGGTCTTCTTCAACCTCCTCCTGGAGACAATCCACGCGTTCCAGATCTTCGCCTCGGCCTACATCATCTCCAACGGTGAAGGCGGCCCGGCCGGCTCCACCCTCTTCTACACCCTCTACCTCTACCTCCGGGGCTTCAGCGACTTCCGGATGGGCTATGCCTCCGCCATGGCCTGGCTGCTGGTGATCGCCGTCGGCGTCATCACGCTGATCTTCTTCCGTACCTCCAAGTCCTGGGTCCACTACAGCGGTGATGCAAAATGACCATACTCAGCCCACCCACCCAAGCCCGGACCGCTGATGCGTCCGAGTACAACCCCAAGGCCGACTCCCGCGCGGCCAAGCGCGCCCGCGGCATCGTGTTTCACGCCGTCTCGCTGGCCCTCATCGCCGTCGTGCTCTACCCGGCGCTGTGGATGGTCAGCTCGGCCTTCAAACCCAGCAGTGAGATCATCGGCAACTCGTCGATCTGGAGCTCAAACTTCAGCTTCGACAACTTCGTGACCGCGATGGGCGGCATTGGCGGTGTCTCCACGGCTCAGTTCTTCGCGAACTCGGTGGTGCTGGCCCTCGCCTCGGTGATCGGGACGGTGCTCTCGGCGACCGTTTCCGCCTACGCCTTCGCCCGGATCAAGTTCCCCGGCCGCAGTATCTTCTTCGGCATGATGATCGCCACCCTGCTGCTGCCGTTCCACGTGGTGATCATCCCGCAGTACATCGTCTTCCAGCAGCTGGGGCTCGTGGACACCTACATTCCCCTGCTGATCGGGAAGTTCCTGGCCGCGGATGCCTTCTTCGTTTTCCTCATGGTGCAGTTCATGCGCAACCTGCCCCGGGAGTTGGACGAGGCAGCGATCATCGACGGCGCGGGCCACGTGCGGATCTTCTGCAGCATCATGCTGCCGCTGATGAAGCCGGCCCTCATCAGCTCGTCCATTTTCGCCTTCATCTGGAGTTGGAACGACTTCCTGGGCCCGCTGCTCTACCTGAACTCACCGGAAAAGTACCCGCTGCCCCTGGCCCTCCGGCTCTTCGTCGACCAGACCCAGAGCTCCGACTACGGCGCGATGATCGCCATGTCGGTCCTGGCCCTGCTCCCTGTGCTGGTGTTCTTCCTGATCTTCCAGCGCTACATCGTGGAGGGCGTCTCCACCCAGGGCCTCAAGGGCTGACGCCATGGCCGCCGAAACCGAAAGTGTCCCCGTCATCCGGTTCGCGCTCTTCTCCGAGACGATGCTGGCCGGCGTCATCGTGCTTGCATTCTCCGTTCCCCTGGTCACCGTGCCGGCCGCGTATGCGGCCGGCACCGCCCACCTGGGGCGGCACCTCGCCGGGCGGGACGACTCCGTCCCGGGCCTCTGGAGCACGTTCCGGGCCGCCTTGCCCGGGAGCCTAAAACTCGGGCTTACGACGGCGGCCGTTGCCGCCGTCGTCATCATCAACCTGCTGCTCACGGCAGCAGGGCAGCTGCCGGGGCGGGCCGTTGTCCTGCCGGCGACGCTGCTCCTGGCCGCGGCGGCCACGGTGCTGCTGCTGAGGACGGCGTCCCGGTGGCAACCCGGTCATTGGGCGGAAGCACTGGCAGCAGCCCGGAAGGAGTCCGTGGCGGACTGGTCCGGTTCGTTGCTCCTGGTGGCGGCATTGGGCCTGACGGCCGTCTTCGTATGGATGCTGCCGGCGCTTGTAGTCGTGGTGCCGGGCTGCCTCGTGCTCGCCGCAGCAGCGGTCAGGCTACGCGCAGAGGCCAGTCAGCTGACGTGACGTCCCGTCGGAGATCCTCCCCAGGCAAGATTTATCAGGAAAAGGCCTCCGGACAACCGAAGTCCACGGACGGCAGGTGGTACCGGCCCCTCGCGCAGCGCAACTACCGCATCTTCGCGGGCATTCAGCTCGCGGGAGGCACGGGCGTCTGGATGCAGCGGCTTGCCCAGGACTGGCTGGTGCTGCAGCTGACCGGAAGCCCGGCCGCGGTGGGCGTTGCCGTGGCGCTGCAGTTCCTGCCCCTGCTGGTGGTGGGGCCGCTCGGCGGCGTGGTTGTGGATCTCTTTCCCAAGCGCCGCATCCTTCTTCTTTGCCAGTCCGCCACCGCCGTCCTGGCCGGCGGCCTCGCCGTCTGGGACGCTGGCGGCAGCATCGCCGTCGAGGTTGTCTACGCCAGCTGCATCCTGCTGGGCATCACCAGCGCCCTGGACGGCCCAGCCCGCCAGGTGTTCGTGAACGAAGTGGTGGGCGACGCCGGCCTTCCGGTGGCAATCGGACTCAACAACGCCATCGGGCAGCTCGGGGCCATGGCCGGGCCGGCCCTGGGCGGGCTCGTGGTCGCCGGGGCCGGATCCGCGGCCGCCTTCGCGGCCAACGCCGTGCTGTGCCTGGCGGTGCTGGCCATGATTGCCGCCATCCGGCCGGGCGAACTCCACCCGGGCACGCCTGCGGTCCGCGGCCGGGGCCGGGTGCTTGCGGGCTTCCGTTACGTGCGCGACCGCCCGCGGCTGCTCCTGGTAATGATGCTCGCCGGGTTGCTCGGCGCATTCGGGATGAACGGGCCGGTGGTGCTGGCCGCCTTTGCCAGCTCGGTTTGGCACAGCGGCGCAGCCGGCTTTGGCTTGTTCAACACCCTGAGCGCTGTGGGGGCCCTTGCCGGCGCCGTCGTGGCGTCCAGGCTGCAGCGGTTCGGCCGGAAGGGCATCGTGGCCAGCGCCGGGCTCTTTGGACTCGCACAGCTCATCGCCGCCGTCATGCCCAGCCCGGAGCTGTTCATGGCGATGCTGGTGGCGGTCGGTTTCATGACCCTGCTGTTCCTCACCAGCGCCGCCACGGCCGTGCAGCTGGAGGCCGGGGCGGGTGTCCGGGGCCGCGTCATGGCCCTATACCTGCCGCTCCTGCTGGGCGGCCATGCGCTCGGCGGGCTGCTGGCCGGCTGGCTGACGGAGTGGCTCGGCGTCCGGGCGGGGCTGGTGGTGACCGGCGCGCTGGGGATGGTTTCCGCCGCCGTGATTGCGTGCCTGCTGTGGCTCCACGGCCGCCGGACGGCTGCTTAATCTAACGCCGACTCACCAGGGATTCGACGGCGGCGGGCGACAGTTCGCCGTCGCACATCCACACGCTCAGGCTCCGCCGAAGTGATTGCCCCGCGGCCAGCGCCACCGGTCTGTCCCAGGCCAGGGCCGACCCGACGGCGGGGTAGCCGGAGCAGCGGACAAACCACGGATCGGCGGCCTCGTCCGGCGCCCTGAACACGAGCGTCGCGGGCTGCCCCGACCGGATGCCGGGGACTTCGCCGAAGGAGGCGGTCCACGCCAGCCACGGCGCAACGGCACCGTGGACGGCCGGTTCCCCCTCGGCGTCGGACGTGAAGATGCGGGCGCCGCTGCAGGCCGGAAGGCGCCAGAAGAAGCCACCATAGCCGCTGCCCGCGGCGCCGTTGGAGCCGGGGCTGCCCAGTGAAACGTCGACGACGGCGGTCACCTCGCTGCTCACGTCCATGCGCCACACGCGCTCGCCCAGGATCTCGCAGCTGAGGGTCCGCTGTTCGGTCAGCAGGGGCTGGCCGTCCCTGCCGAGCCAGCGGAGCTGCCGGGTGTCCGGCTCGTCGTCGTTGGCGCCGAGCAGTTCGATCCGGCCGTGGTCCTGCCGGGACACGTACGCTCCGGCGTCGCGCGTGTACGTCTTTCCGCCCCAGAAGTTGGTGCCGTTGACGTCCTGGAGCGCGAAGCCGGCGCCCAGATGCCACGGGTGGTCGGCGGGCAGATGCTCCGTCACCACGGTTCCGCCGAGGGTGGCGACGGGGTGCAGGTAGGGGCGTGGTGACAACGCCTCGTTGAGTCCGGCACCGGTACGCAGGACCGCCACCGGCCTGCCACCGGCGTTGAATAGGGTGCCGGCCTTGGCGGGATCCGCGGGGCGCGCCCACGGCAGGGCCAGTTCGCTGAAGGTGGCGTGCGCGCTGATGGCCCGCTCCAGGGCGTCCTCAATGCCGGCTATCACGGCATGGGCCGCGTCGCCCTCGCCCTTCCAGAGCACGTGGGCGGGGCTGACCGGCACCGGCGGCTCGGCCGTGCGGACAGCCTCGAGCACCAGCATGAACGCGCCGGAGTCGTTGAGGGCGCTGGTGAGTTCCTTGCCCGTGGCGAGGTGCTCCAGCAGGTTTTCCGTCAGGTCGTCGCGGCCGAACTCCTGCGAGCGCTCTCCGCCCGCGTTGCTGATGTCCAGCCGGTCCTCCGTGTAGTGGAAAACGGCCGTTCCCTCGGAGCCCTGCAGGGTGATGTAGGGCTCCACGGCCTCCGACGCGCAGAGTGTCAGGGCGCAGGTAATGGGCAGTCCGGCGGCGGTCCGGATCCTGATGACGGACGTGTCATCGGACTCGATGTCGTTCGCACGGTAGAGGTCCGTCTCCACGGAGGCGACGTCCTCCACGGTGCGGGCGCCCGCGATGCGCAGGGCAGTGGCGATGGCGTGTGCCAGGGGATTGGTGGCGACGCCGTCCACCACGTCCACACCGTCCAGGCTCCGCTTGCCGGCCCATCGGGAGCGCTTGTAATAGGCCCGGTCCCGCACCCAGCGTCCGGTCGCACCGATTCCCTGCAGGGTGCCGATTGTGCCGTCCTGGAGGAGCTTGTCGATGGCGGCCAGCGCCTGCGATCCGAGGCTCTGGAACCCGATCTGCACGCTGCGGCCGGATGCTTCGGCGGCCTCCTGCAGCTGCCGGAAGTCGGCCAGCGATGCCACCGGGGGTTTCTCCAGGTAGAGGTCCGCGCCGGAGGCCAGGGTGGCCAGGGCCAGCGGCGCGTGGGTCTGGATGGGGGTGGCGACAATGATCACGTCGGGGCTGTGCTTGCCGGCCAGGAGGGACCGCAGATCGGGGTGGACAGCCGTCGAGTCCGGCAACGCGCCCGGGGACGGAGGATTCGGGTCCGCCACGGCCACGAGTTCCACCGCGCCGGCCTGGGTCAGCCGGTCCAGGTTCTTCAGGTGGTGGGCGCCGAAGCCGTGGACACCGATCAGGGCGATCCGGGCAGGACCAGTGCGGTGCGGGGTCGCAGGGTCCGCGGCTCGCCCAACAGGCGCAACGCTTTCATTGGACAGTAACTGTGTGCCGGGCGCGGTGCCCGCAGCCTCTCTCGCAGGCTGGGTTGGTTGGTTGGGCCGGGTTGGTTGGTTGGGCCGGGTTGGTTGGTTGGGCCGGGTCAGCGGGGTATCCATGGTGCTCCTGTCCGGCGTTGCGGTACTGCGCGACGCCATCGTCAACCGTTGCCGGGGGAGCCTGCATTCAGAGCAGCAAGCGCTTTCCCGTTTCCGTCTGCTGCTTAGTCTACTCCCTTGGTGCCTAGTATGTAACGTTTCAAAAATTGCTTGACCTTCAGGCTGTCGGCGGCTGATTATCATCAGGAACCGATGCGGAAGGAAAGCGATGAAGATTTTGCTGGCCGGAGATTCGACCGTGGCCAACTGCCCCACTTACGAGTACCCGATGAGCGGCTGGGGCGCGCATCTTGCCCCCGAGGTCTACTCGTGGGGTGCCGTCCACAACTTCGCCAAGGGCGGGGCGACCACCGAGTCCTTCCGGGAGGAGGGGTTGTGGCATGAACTTCTGCACCAGGCGGTCAGTGGCGACGTGGTGCTCATCCAGTTCGGCCACAACGACCAGAAGCGCGCGCACCTGGCCGCCCGGGGCGGCTATGCGGACAACCTGCGCCGGATGGTGGCGGAGGTGCGGGCCAAGGGGGCCACGCCCGTCCTCTGCACCTCGGTGGAGCGGCGGCATTTCAGCAATGGCGTCCTAGAGGAGACGCTGGGGGAGTATCCTGCGGTGGTCCGTGAACTGGGCGCCGAGCTCGGCCTCGATGTGGTGGACCTCAACTCCTGGACCCGCGCCCTGTATGCCGAGCTTGGCGAGGCGGGGTCCAGGGAGCTGTTCTTCCACTTTGGTCCCGGCGAGCACGCGCATTGGGCCGGCGGGCTGCTGGACGACACCCACTTCCATGAGCGGGGAGCCCGCCGGATCGCCGCGTTCGTGGCCGCCCGGCTCGAAGTGCTGGGCTTCAGGCCGGAACCGGACCTGCTGGGGGTCTTCTAGGCGGGCGCCATTGTCATCCGGGGAACGTCAGCGGCGGGGCCGTCAGTGAGGCGCCTCAGCACCTGCGGTGCTTTGCCTGACCACCAGCTCCGGCGTGAACACGACGGCGCGGTGCCGCGGGTGCTGTGCGTCCAGTTCCTCTGTCAGGAGTTCAATGGCGGTCCTGCCGATTGCGTCGGTGGGCTGGCGGATGGAGGAGAGCGGCACGACGGCGGACACGGCAAAGTCGATGTCGTCGTAGCCAATCAGGGCCACGTCATCCGGAATGCGCACGCCGTTCATCATGGTCAGCGACTGCATGACTCCGAGCGCCAGCAGGTCGTTGGCGCAGAAGATGCCGTCCGGCATGTCCCCGGAGCCCCGCTCCACGAGGCTGTTGCCCACGCCGCGCCCGGCGAGCACGGACTGGCCGTCGGAATCGAGCACCTCCAGCGCTGCTCCGTCCACCTCGGCTACGGCGCGGCGGGCGCCGATAAGGCGGTCGGAAACTTGGCGGATGGACAGCGGACCGCCCACGAAAGCCAACCTCCGGCGCCCGAGATCGAGGAGGTGCCGGGCGGCAAGGTAGCCACCGGCGTCGTCATCCACCGAGACGGAGCTGAATCGGTCCTCGTCGGCCAGCCGGTCCACCAGGACCGTGGGAACGCCGCGCTGCCGCAGGGCATCCAGCCTGTCGGCCACGTCCCCCACCGGAGAGATCAGCAGGCCCTGGACCCGTTGCTCCTGGAAGAGGTCGATGTAGTGCGATTCCCGGTTCGCGTCGTGGCCGCTGTCGCCCAGCAGTACGGCGCTGCCGTTCACGGCCGCAGCGTCCTCGGCGGCCCGGACCAGCGAGGTGAAGAATGGATTGCCGACGTCCAGGACCACGACGCCGATGGTCCGGCTGTGCCCTGCCCGCAGCTGCCGGGCGGCGTCGTTGCGGACGAAGCCGAGCTCGTCGATCGCCTGCAGCACCCTGTCCTTGGTGCGCTTGGAGACGCGGTCGGGATTGTTGAGGACATTGGAGACCGTTCCCACCGCAACCTGCGCGTGGTTGGCGACGTCCTTGATGCTGGCTGCCCGCGACATTCTGGTGATCCTCCGAAAGATCGATTTGCCCGTCCGGGTGAGAACGCTTGACACCCTTCTTCAACCCAGCGTACTTTGAATCGTACCAATGAAACGATTCAACGACTGGGAATATTCAAAGCCGCGCGAATTGGGTTCCGCTTTCTTCCGCCGCAACCGAAACGTCGACAGGAGTACAACATGAGGGTTTGCTTCCGATCCTCCGTCCAGCCGGAGCTGTTGGGGGAGTACCGCCGTCGCCACGCTGGCGTCTGGCCGGAGATGCTGGTCGCGCTCAAGGACGCGGGCTGGAACAACTACTCGCTGTTCCTGGACGACGACGGGCTGCTGATCGGTTACCTCGAATGCGACGACTTTGACGCCGTGCGGGCCCGGATGGCCCTCACGGATGTCAACGCCCGCTGGCAGGCGGAAATGGCCACGCTCTTCCGGGACAGCGATGTTCCGCCCGACGAGGGCTTCCGGGTCCTCGATGAGGTGTTCAACCTCGACGGGCAGTTGGCCGCGGCCGCCGGCAGCAACGCTGACGCCACCGCCAAGCACTGAGTCTTCCAAGCACTGTCACTGCCAAACACTGACGAAAGAAAGATCATGAACAACACAGCATCGGCACTGGGCCGGCTTTCGGAGCTTGCGATTGAGGTTCCGTCATGGGCCTACGGCAACTCGGGCACAAGGTTCAAGGTGTTCGGCACGCCCGGTACCCCGCGCACCGTCCAGGAGAAACTGGCGGATGCGGCCAAGGTCCACGAGCTCACCGGCCTGGCGCCCACCGTGGCGCTGCACATTCCGTGGGACAAGGTGGATGACTACGCGGCCCTGAAGGAGTATGCGGCCGGCCTCGGTGTGGGGCTGGGCACGATCAACTCGAACACCTTCCAGGATGACGAGTACAAGTTCGGCTCGCTGACGTCATCGGACGACGCCGTCCGGCGCCGCGCGATCGACCACCACTTTGAGTGCATCGACATCATGCACGCCACCGGGTCGAAGGACCTGAAGATCTGGCTTGCGGACGGCACGAACTATCCGGGCCAGGATGACATGCGCGGCCGCCAGGACCGGCTGGCCGAGTCCCTGCAGGAGATCTACGTCCGCCTGGGCGAGGACCAGCGCCTGGTGCTGGAGTACAAGTTCTTCGAGCCGGCTTTCTACCACACGGACGTTCCGGACTGGGGCACCTCGTACGCGCAGACCCTGGCGCTGGGCGAGAAAGCCTTTGTCTGCCTGGACACCGGCCACCACGCGCCCGGCACCAACATCGAGTTCATCGTCATGCAGCTGCTGCGCCTGGGCAAGCTGGGCTCGTTCGACTTCAACTCGCGCTTCTACGCCGACGATGACCTGATCGTGGGCGCCGCGGACCCGTTCCAGCTGTTCCGCATCATGCACGAGGTGATCCGCGGCGGCGGCTTCGGCAAGGATTCCGGTGTGGCGCTCATGCTGGACCAGTGCCACAACCTGGAGGAGAAGATCCCCGGCCAGATCCGCTCGGTGCTGAACGTCCAGGAGATGACTGCCCGGGCCCTTCTCATCGATACGGCCGCTTTGGCGGAGGCCCAGCGCGCCGGGGACGTGCTGGCTGCGAATGCCGTGTTCAACGACGCCTTCTACACCGACGTCCGGCCGGTCCTGGCCGAGTGGCGTGAATCCCGCGGGCTGCCCGCGGACCCGCTGGCCGCCTACAAGGCCAGCGGCTACCAGAAGAAAATCAACGAGGACCGCGTGGGCGGCCAGCAATCCGGATGGGGCGCGTAAGGAAAATGGCACAGAACAAGACTGTTGAAGAACTGATTGCCCGCTCCAACCGCCTGGGCGCGGACAAGCGGAACACGAACTTCGCCGGCGGCAACACGTCCGCCAAGGGTACCGAGACGGACCCGGTCACCGGCGAGGACGTCCAGCTCCTCTGGGTGAAGGGCTCCGGCGGGGACCTGGGTACGCTGCAGGCGCAGAACCTCGCGGTCCTCCGACTGGACCGGCTGCAGGCGCTGAAGAACGTCTACCCCGGGCTGGAGCGCGAGGACGAGATGGTCGCGGCCTTCGATTACTGCCTGCACGGCAAGGGCGGCGCCGCCCCGTCCATCGATACCGCCATGCACGGGCTCGTGGACGCCGCGCATGTAGACCACCTGCACCCCGATTCGGGCATTGCCCTCGCCACGGCCGCCGAGGGCGAGGCGCTGACCGCGAAGATCTTCGGGGACAAGGTGGTCTGGGTGCCGTGGCGCCGGCCGGGTTTCCAGCTGGGCCTGGACATCGCCGCGATCAAGGACGCCAACCCGCAGGCCGTCGGCACCATTCTGGGCGGGCACGGCATCACCGCATGGGGCGCCACCAGTGAGGAAGCGGAGGCCAACTCGCTGTGGATCATCGCCGAGGCGGAGAAGTACATTGCGCAGAACGGCAAGGCCGAACCCTTCGGTGCGAAGCTGCCCGGCTACGCCCCGCTGGCGGAAACCGAACGCAAAGCGAAGGCCGCCGCGCTGGCACCGGTGATCCGCGGCCTGGCGTCCGCGGACAAGCCGCAGGTGGGCCACTTCAGCGACGACCCCGCCGTGCTGGAATTCCTGGAGAGTGCCGAGCACCACCGCCTGGGCGCGCTGGGCACGTCCTGCCCGGACCACTTCCTGCGCACCAAGGTCAAGCCGCTCATCCTGGACCTGCCCGCGGACGCCTCGATCGAGGACTCCGTGGCCCGGCTGAAGGAACTGCACGCCGCGTACCGGGAGGACTACCAGGCCTACTACGACCGCCACGCGGATGAAGACAGCCCGGCCCTGCGCGGTGCGGACCCGGTGATCGTCCTGGTTCCCGGTGTGGGCATGTTCTCCTACGGTGCCAACAAGCAGACGGCCCGCGTGGCCGGGGAGTTCTACCTGAACGCGATCAACGTGATGCGCGGCGCCGAGGCGATCTCCACCTACGCGCCGATCGATGAGGCCGAGAAGTTCCGGATCGAGTACTGGGCGCTGGAGGAAGCCAAGCTGGCCCGGATGCCCAAGCCCAAGTCCCACGCCACCCGCATCGCGCTGGTGACCGGCGCGGCCTCCGGTATCGGCAAGGCCATCGCCACCCGCCTCGCCGCGGAGGGCGCCTGCGTGGTCATCGCGGACCTGAACCTCGAAAACGCCCAGGCCGTCGCCGCCGAACTCGGCGGACCGGATGTCGCCGTCGGCGTCCAGGCGGACGTCACCAACGAGGCCCAGGTCGCCGCGGCCATCGATGCGGCCGTGCTGGCGTTCGGCGGCGTGGACCTGGTGGTCAACAACGCCGGCCTGTCCATCTCCAAGCCGCTGCTGGAAACCACCGAGAAGGACTGGGACCTGCAGCACAACGTCATGGCCAAGGGCTCCTTCCTGGTGGCCAAGGCCGCCGCGAAGGTCATGATCGAGCAGGGCCTGGGCGGGGACATCATCTACATCTCCTCCAAGAACTCCGTGTTCGCCGGCCCGAACAACATCGCCTACTCCGCCACCAAGGCCGACCAGGCCCACCAGGTCCGCCTGCTCGCCGCGGAACTGGGCGAGTACGGCATCCGCGTCAACGGCATCAACCCCGACGGCGTGGTCCGCGGCTCCGGGATCTTCGCCGGCGGCTGGGGCGCCAAGCGCGCCGCCGTCTACGGCGTGGACGAGGAGAAACTGGGCGAGTACTATGCCCAGCGCACCCTGCTCAAGCGCGAGGTCCTGCCCGAGCACGTCGCCAACGCCGCGGCCGTGCTCACCAGCAACGAACTCTCGCACACCACCGGCCTGCACATCCCCGTGGACGCCGGCGTCGCGGCAGCATTCCTCCGGTGAGGACCGCACCGGCACCCAGTGCAAAAGGAAGTGTCGACGGCGGCCTGTTCGCCGCCGTCGACATCGGCGCCTCCTCCGGTCGCGTCATCCTGGGACGGATCAGCACTGGATCAGGCACGCCTGGAGCTAACACCGCCGACGGCGGTCCGGCGCGGGCCACGCTCGACGTCGTGCACCGTTTCCCCAACGCCGTGGTGCAGTGCGACGGCGGCCTCCGCTGGGACTTCGACGCCCTCTTCGCCGAGGTGCTCACCGGCCTCGCTGCCGCCGGCACGGTGGCAGTTGAGCGGGGGGAAACCATCACCAGCATCGGCATCGACACCTGGGCGGTGGACTACGGACTGGTCAACAAGGACGGCGAACTCACCGCGCAGCCGTACAGCTACCGGGACGAACGCAGCCGCGCCGCCGTCGCCCGGGTGCACGGGAAACTGGACCCGGCACGGCTCTACGCCACCACGGGACTCCAGTTCCTGCAGTTCAACACGCTCTACCAGCTCGCCACCGAACCGGCTTTGGGCGGGCTGCAGGCCATGCTGATCCCCGACTTGATCGCGTTCCTGCTCACCGGGCAGCGCCGCACCGAGGCCACCAACGCCTCCACCACGGGGCTGTTCGACGCCGTCGCGGGGGATTGGGCCACCGAGCTGTTCGGGCCACTAGGCCTGCCCAAGGACCTGTTCCCGCCGCTGATCCAGCCCGGCGAAACCCTGGCGACCCTGCTCCCCTCCATCGTCGAGCGGACCGGGCTGCCCGCGGCAACGACGGTGGTGGCCGTAGGCTCCCACGACACCGCCTCGGCTGTCGCCGCCGTTCCCGCGGAGCAGGAGGACTTCGCCTACATTTCCTCCGGCACCTGGTCCCTCGTGGGCTTGGAACTGCACCACCCGGTGCTCACCGAGGCCAGCCGCGCGGCGAACTTCACCAATGAGCGCGGCGTGGACGGCACCACCCGATACCTGCGCAACGTCGGCGGCCTCTGGCTGCTCAGCGAATGCCAGCGCACCTGGGCCGAAGGCGGCTACCGGCCCGCGATCGGAGAGCTCCTCGACGCGGCCGCGGCGCTCCCGCCCGGCGGGCCGCGGATCAACCCCGACGACCCCGCCTTCATCGCCCCGGACAACATGCCGGACCGCATCCGCGCGGCAGCCCGCAACACCGGCGCCGTCCTTCCCGACGAGCCCGCAGCAATCGTCCGCTGCATCCTGGACAGCCTCGCCGCCGGGTACGCGCGCACCATCGCCGACGCCGAACGCCTCGCCGGTGCTGCCGTGGCCGTGGTGCACATCGTCGGCGGCGGCTCGCAGAACGGGCTGCTGTGCCAGCTCACGGCACAGGCCACCGGCAAACCCGTCATCGCCGGCCCGGTTGAGGCCACGGCCCTCGGCAACGTGCTGGTCCAGGCCCGCGCGGCAGGTGTGGCCACCGGCGGTTTGCCGCAACTTCGCTCGATCGTCGGTGCAGGAACGAGCCTGCGCCGCTACGAACCCCTCGACCTGATTTCAAACACCGCCAAGAATTAAACACCTTGGGAGTACTTGAAACGTATCAAAACTGCCAGTGCGAACGCGGCTGCCCGGCGCCAACGGCGTCGCGGCGCGATGATCGGCGGACCACTGGGCGACCGCTACGGCCGCAAGTTCATCTACACCTACGACCTCATCCTGTACATGATCGGCACAGCCCTGGTGATTTTTGCCGTGGCCCCCTGGATGCTCATCGTTGGCGTGATCCTCACAGGGATCGCAGTGGGAGCCGGCGTGCCCGTCGCCTGGACCTACATCGCGGAAGAGGCGCCCTCTGAACAGCGGGCACGGCACGTGGGCACCGCCCAGTTTGCGTGGTCGCTCGCACCGGCACTGGTCTTCCTCCTTGCCACCGTCGTCGTTCCGCTGGGGTTGCTGGGGAGCCGCCTGGTCTTCGCGCACCTGTTCGTCATTGCTTTCATCACCTGGTGGATCCGCCGCCGGCTTTCGGAGTCCCACACCTGGAAGAAGTCGAACGAAGCGCGTCTGCTGGAGGAGGCATCAGGCGTCAAGCGCCGCAACTACCGTGAGTTGCTGACCAACGCCACCAACCTGAAGGCCCTTCTTTTCCTCGTGGGTGTTTACGCCCTCTGGAACCTGGTTGCCGGGCAGATGGGCATATTCATGCCGCGGGTCTACGAGTCGTCCGGGGTTGAATCGTCCGCTGAGCAGAATCTGCTGCAGGTGCTGCTGTGGACGCTTACCGTCCTGGCGACGTACTTCGGCTTCATGAAGTACGGCGACCGCATTGACCGCCGCCTGCTGTACGGGATCGGCGCCGTGCTGGGCCTTGCCGCCTGGGTCCTGCTGGTCTTTGTTCACGTCACGATGCCGGTACTGATTCTCTTCGCGGCACTCTGGGGCATCTCGGCCGGCATCGGCGCCCAGGCCTTCTACGCCCTGTGGGCAGCCGAAATGTTCGCGACCCGCTACCGGGCCAGCGCGCAGGGTGTGCTCTTTTTCGTTGCCCGCATTGTTGTCGGGCTGCTGAGCTACTGGTTCCCGACGCTGCTGGCCGAGCGCGGCGTCCCCTTTGTCGGCCTCATCATGATCGGGGCTTTGGTGGCAGCCATGGTCGTCGGGATTATCTGGGCGCCGGACACCCGGGGCAAGAGCCTGGAACAGATCGAGCAGGAACGCTACGGCGAGCCTGCGAAGCAGCCGGTGGAGCAAACCACAGCCTAATCAATCGCCAGACCAGCGCGAACGGACACTTGTGGCCCTTGTGAAACGCTTCCCAAGGGCCACAAGTGTCCGTTCGCGTTGCCGCCGATTTGCGGTGGCGCGTGGTCCGAATGTGACGCAGTCGATTTGGCGATCCATCAGTGCGGGCTTATTGTCGTTCCCATGACTAACCGTTGGTATGCGTATTTTTCGTTGGCTCTGGAGGGGCCCGCGTCTAACTGACACGCATCCAACTTTCCTTCAGAGCCAACAGGGCAGAGATCATTCTCTGCCCTTCGCCATATCTACGGCGGGTTCTGATCAGGGGCCCGCTCCCACCCGGAACAGGACCCCCGAAAATGAGCGCAACAGCCACCGAAACCCACCAGCAGACGCCGAAACGCCCGTCGACGTCGAACCTGAGGGTCAGTGAGATCACCGCCCTGCCCACGCCCCAGGAGATGATTGCGGAACTGCCGCTGGACGCGAAGGCGGCCGACGTCGTCGAACGCGGCCGCGACGAAGTCCGCGCCATCATGGACGGCGTGGACGACCGCCTGCTGGTGATCGTCGGTCCGTGCTCGATCCACGACCCCAAGGCCGGCCTGGAATACGCCCGCCGGCTGGTCAGCCAGGCCGAGAAGCACAAGGAAGACCTGCTCATCGTCCTGCGGGCCTACTTCGAAAAGCCCCGCACCACGGTCGGCTGGAAGGGCCTCATCAACGATCCGCACCTGGACGGCAGCCACGACATCGCCGGCGGCCTGCGTGCGGCCCGCAGCTTCCTGCAGCAGGTCACCGCCCTGGGGCTCCCCACCGCCACCGAGTTCCTCGAGCCCATCAGCCCGCAGTACATGGCCGACCTCATTTCCTGGGGCGCCATCGGCGCGCGGACCACGGAAAGCCAGATCCATCGCCAGCTCGCCTCCGGCCTCTCCATGCCCATCGGCTTCAAGAACGGGACCGACGGCGACCTCCAGGTGGCGGTGGACGCGTGCGGCGCTGCCGCCGCAGCCCAGGCCTTCCTCGGGATCGACGGCGACGGCCGCGCCGCGCTGGTGTCCACTGCGGGCAACCCGGACACCCACTTGATCCTCCGCGGCGGCCGCAAGGGCCCCAACTACTCGGCCGCCGACGTCGAGGCAGCCTCCGCCAAGCTCGCCGCCAAGAACCTCAACCCGCGGCTGATCGTGGACGCCAGCCACGCCAACAGCGGCAAGAGCCACCACCGCCAGGCCGAGGTGGCACTCGAGATCGGCGCCCAGCTCGAGGACGCGGGAACGGCCGCAGGAGCGATCGCCGGCGTCATGCTGGAGAGCTTCCTGGTGGGCGGCGCGCAGAACCTCGACGTGGCCGAACACGCCGCCGGACGCTCGGACCTGGTCTACGGCCAGAGCGTGACGGATGCCTGCATGGAGTGGGATGTGACGGCTTCCGTCCTCGAACAGCTGGCGGCGTCGTCCCGGAAGCGGCGGGCTTTCACTATGGCCACGTGAGCATCTAGAGTAACTAGAACACGGTTGTTCGATGGCTCAGCATCGGCGCACACCGCAGATTGACCGGCGTCGTTGCTGAGAGCAAAGGAATATGGGTAATGTCCGCAGAGTCGAACTTCTCGAACGCCAAGTTCTTGACCGTGGCCGAGGTGGCTGAGGTAATGCGTGTCTCCAAAATGACCGTATACCGCCTTGTCCACTCGGGGGAGATGCCCGCCGTCAGGTTCGGCCGCTCCTACCGCGTACCGGAGACCGCCGTCGAACAGTACCTCAAGGGTGCTGTCGTGGACGGTCATACGGGTACCGCCTAACGGGACCCGACTGACCGCACCGATCCCGTGGTTGCTGCAGCCGCCTTGGGGGCCGCTGCACGCCACGGGGCCGTGCTGGTCAGGGGATGCTCCGGATAAGCGGTACCCTGTTAAGGAACGTTTTACGTCATTGTAAGAATCTGTCAGTTGTTCAGTCTGTTGCTCAGTCCACGGACCTTCTCCACCAGACAGGTACTGCATCTAGTTTGTAAGGAACTTACGTGGGTTCAGTTATTAAGAAGCGTCGCAAGCGTATGGCCAAGAAGAAGCACCGCAAGTTGCTTCGTAAGACCCGCCACCAGCGCCGTAACAAGAAGTAGAGCTCGCTCTACGCTTCAATGCCCGTCCCCTTTCGAGGGTGCGGGCATTTTTGCGTTGTTGCGACACTCTGGACACGGAATGTGCATCAGGACGCGCAAACGGTATGGGGACACGCGCATTCGGGTGTCCGGGGGGATTTTTTGTGTCACCGGGCGGGAAGTGTGTCCTCGGGGGAGGGAGGGGTCAGGCGCGGGGGCCTCGGAAGCGGGTGTAACCTCGCCACAGGCCGTAAACTGCTCCTCCTGCTGTGGCTGCCTTGAGGCCCAGGGTGGCGGCCCGGCGGCCTGAGCGGAAGTCATAGACCGGCCAGTTGTGTTCGCGGGCGTGCTTGCGCAGGCGGGCGTCCGGGTTGATCGCCACGGGGTGGCCCACCATCGTCAGCAGCGGGATGTCGTTGTAGGAGTCGCTGTACGCCCAGCAGCGCTTCAGGTCCAGTCCGTGGTGGTCCGCGATGCCCTGGACCGCCACCGCCTTGGCGGCGCCATGCAGGATATCGCCGACGAGCCTGCCCGTGTAGAAGCCGTCCTTGGTCTCGCCCACGGTCCCCAAGGCGCCGGTGAGCCCCAACCGCGTGGAAATCACCGTAGCGACCTCGATCGGCGTCGCCGTGACGAGCCAGACCTTCCGGCCCACACGCAGGTGCTGCTCGGCCAGGGCCTTGGCGCCGGGCCAGATCCGCGAGGCGATCATCTCGTCGTAGACTTCTTCGCCCAGTGCCTTGATGTCCTCCTCCGTGATGCCGGCGGCGAGCCGCAGCGCGGAATCCCGGACGGCGTGGACGTCATTGAGGTTCTCGCCCCGGAGCACGAACTTGAGCTGCTTCCACGCCATGCCCGCCGCCTGCGCAATTGTGAAGGCTCCGCGCTGGTGCATTTTCCTGGCCACGTGGAACAGGCTGGCGCCGCGCATGAGGGTATTGTCGACGTCGAAGAAGGCTGCCTCGCCGTGTTGCTGCTTCGCAACCGGACGGTGGGTCACAGCGACGTACTTCTCCTCGGGCATGCCACTGAGTCTAGTCAATGCAGTACGCCACACCTGACGGCCGCCGCGTCGCCCGGCGCCGGGAACGGCGATACGGTGGAAGCATGGCAAACCCCGACGTCGTTCTCCTTACCAAAGCTGACTGTCACCTTTGCGCCGCGGCGCGCGACGCCGTCGGGCGGGTGACTGCCGGGCTGGGACTTTCGTGGTCGGAGCGGCAGTTGGAGGCCGACGACGAGCTGCGCGACCGCTACGCCGAGGAGATCCCGGTGGTGCTGGTGGACGGCATCCAGCGCGACTTCTGGAAGATCGACGAGGCACGCCTGGAGCGTGTCCTGCGCCGAGCCATCGCGGGGGATTAGCTAATTTCGAACAATGGCATTGGCTTTGTTGACATAACTGATGGGGATCTAGAGTGGACTCACAACGCGACGCAACGGAGCAGATAGTGACTTCGCTCGATTCACCACCCCAGGCCCTGCCCGGGACCGCCGGGGCTGCCGGAAAGCAGATCCCGCCGGCGGCCGTGGCCCGGCTGACGATCTACCTGCGCGCCCTGAACTCCCTGCTGGCCGAAGGCACCGAGCGGGTCTCCTCCGAATCGCTGGCTGAACTTTCGGGGGTCAGCTCCTCAACCCTCCGCAAGGACCTGTCCCACGTGGGCTCTTACGGCACCCGCGGCGTGGGGTACGAGGTGCAGTACCTGAGCCGCCACATAGCCGCCGCGCTTGGGCTGACGCATGACTGGAAAGTCGCGATTGTCGGCGCCGGCAACCTGGGCAAGGCGCTGGCCCGCTACGGCGGCTTCGAATCCAGGGGTTTTGACGTGGTTGCCATCTTCGACGCCGACCAGATGGTGGTGGGCAACGAGGTGGGCTGGCTGCGGGTCAGCGACGTTGCGGACCTGGAGACGGTCCTGGAACGGACCGGCACCAACATGGTGGTGCTGGCGCTGCCGGCCGCCGTGGCCCAAAGCGTGTGCGATCGCGTGGTGAACGCCGGAGTGCGCAGCATCCTCAGCTTTGCGCCGGTGATGCTCCAGGTGCCCGACGGCGTGACGCTGAGGAAGGTGGACATGGCCACCGAGCTGCAGATCCTGGCCTACCACGCGCAACGGGCGCAGACCCCCGGCCAGCCGGAGTAACTCCGGCGTTCCAGGAATCCGCGCCCGTTGGCGGGAAAGTTTGTTTGCTCCCGATGCCTGGCGCTTGCGCTTTACAGGCAGCGCCCCTTGGCTAGCGGCCGTAGGGGCCGCCCGGCTGCGAGTACGGGTTGGCAAACGGCTGCGGCTTCTGGAAGTACGGTGCCGCCCCCGGGAGGTACAGCATCACGATAGCGGCGATTCCGAGGAAGCCCACCAGGGTGTTCAGGCCCAGCGGGAAGAGGGTGAACACGGAGAGCGCTGCAAAGACCGTGCCCAGGATGCGGGCCCAGTTCTTGCCCTTGCGGACGTTGAAGGCCACCAGTGCGTAGAGTCCGGCGCCGATTAGGGCAAAGACCACCATGGTTCCGATGATGAAGCCCTTGACGTCCTCGAACGCGATGTTCTGGCCGCTGCCGCGCAGCTGCTCCTCGAAAGTGCTCCGCATGGCCGGGTCATCCAAGGTGGGGATGGCGATCAGAACGGACAGGATGGACAGGACGCCTGCGGCGATGATCATCCAGAAGGAATAGTTCACGAGCTTCGGAACGCCGGCGCCGGTTGCTGCCTGGGCCTGTTCGGACGGGTACTGCCCGTAGGGGCTCTGGCCGTACGGGGACTGTCCGTACTGCGGTTGTTCGGCCTGTCCGCCTTGGCCGTACTGGGGTGTGTTCTGGCCGTACTGCGGCGCGCCTTGTCCGGCCTGTGCGCCTTGGCCGTACTGGGGTGTGTTCTGGCCGTACTGCGGCGCGCCTTGTCCGGCCTGTCCGCCTTGGCCGTACTGGGGCGCGTTCTGGCCGTACTGCGGCGCGCCTTGCCCGGTCTGTCCGCCTTGGCCGTACTGGGGCGCGTTCTGGCCGTACTGGGGTGCGTTCTGCCCGTACTGGGGCGCGTCCTGGCCGTAGCGGGGCTGCCCGTTGCCTGGCTGGGTACCGTTGTCGGGCTCGTTGGAGCCGGGGTCGTTGGAGTGCGGGACTGGAGGATTGCTCATGAGCGGTCCTTTGCGTAGTGACGTCTGAATCGGCTACCGGTTCAGACGCCTGCCCTCCCCAGCATGGTTCATTCCCACCGTACCCCTCAGCGGGTGTGCGGTGGATCATTCCGGAGAGGTATTCCAAAGCCTTGCCAACCTGCGGAAACGCTGCCAGGCAGGGAAATTGTCCGGCCATGAAATCAGTGTCCCTGCCGGGCGCCGGTCAGAGGCGGCCCCGTCCGGCAGCGAACCAGTTCTGCGAGTTGGGCACCCACATCAGCGCCGTGGCCACCAGGCTGACCAGGAAGCCCAGCCAGTTCCCGTCCTGGCCCGCGGGGAAACTGGAGCTGATGATGGCCAGCAGCAGTGACACCCCGGCCACGATGGTCAGAGCCAGCCGCGCCCACTCCTTGCCTTCCTTCAGCTTCAGGGCCAGGACAATCTCCGCGGCAGCCACAGCCAGGGCCACGAGGACGAGCAGGAACACGAGAATGGCCACGCCCGGGATGATCGCGAAGAGCACCAGCACGCCGAAAATGCCGATCACACCGCCCAGCAGCCCTAGCAGGCCGCCGATCACCCAGATCCAGTAGGACACCCTGAGCTCCGTGGGCAGACCCGTCACGTCGAAGAGGCCGGAGAAGCCGCCGCGTGGCAGAACCTCGCTAAAGTTCCGCGGCCGGTCTGCCGGCATTTCGAAGGCGAACCGGCCACCACCGGCGGGCGGCTGCTGACCCGGAAACTGCTGTCCCGGCGCCGGCTGGCCCGGCTGGTCCGGCTGCTGACCGAGGAACTGCTGTTCCGGCGTCGGCTGTCCCGGCGGGGTCGGGTACGGCTGGTCGGGTTGCTGACCGAGGAACTGCTGTTCCGGCGTCGGCTGTCCCGGCGGGGTCGGGTACGGCTGGTCGGGTTGCTGACCTGAGAACTGCTGGCCCGGCGTCGGGCGTCCCGGTTCTTGGCCGGGGAACTGCTGTTCCGGCGTCGGACGTTCGCTGCCGGACGGCGGCACGGCCCCGGAATCACGGGGCTCCGGTTCATCGCTGGGGGTGCTCATGGGACTCACTTTAAACCCGGGATTTTGCCAATTCCAGAAGGACTGAACGCCAAACGCCCCGCCTGCGGAAAGTCCGCGGACGGGGCGTTTGGGTTCCAGCAATCGTGGCTGCCGGACCTGCGTGAAACCTAGGCTGCAGGTGCGATGAAGGCCAGTTCAAGGTTGATGGCAACCTTGTCGCTGACCAGGACACCGCCGGCTTCCAGCACGGCGTTCCAGGTCAGGCCGAAGTCCTTGCGGCTGATGGTGGTCTCGGCGGAAACACCGGCGCGGGTGTTGCCGAAGGGGTCCACTGCAACGCCGTTGAATTCGGTCTCGAGGGAGACGGGGCGGGTGACGCCCTTGATGGTCAGGTCGCCCTGGAGCTCGTAGCTGTCACCGTTGGCAACGAGGCCGTTGGAGACGAAGGAGATCTCAGGGAACTTCTCGACGTCGAAGAAGTCCTCGCCGCGGACGTGGCCGTCGCGGTTGGCGTCGCCGCTGTCGAAACTGGCGGTCTGGATGGTGGCCTCGACCTTGCTGGCCGTGACGTCGTCGGCGAGGTTCAGGGTAGCGGCGGCGTCCTTGAACTGGCCGCGGACCTTGCTGATGCCGGCGTGGCGGACGGTGAAGGCGATCTCGCTGTGGGAGTTGTCGAGGGTCCAGGTGCCGCGGGTGAGCTCGGTGGAAAGTGCCATGGTGGTTCTCCTTGTATCAAGTGGTCGGACTGGTGATCGTTGAAGCTTTTGTTGAAGTCTCAACTAACTGCTGCATCCAGTATAAACATGCATTTGCATCTTTTATTCCACCGGCCGGGAACTTTCTGAAAAATCTTTGAGTTCTACTTGGTGTAGAAGATTTCGTCATTACCCCTGCCCTTTGAGAAACTGGTAGACATGCCCCAAGCCACTGTCCATTTGCTCCGCCACGGCGAGGTCCACAACCCTGAAGGTGTCCTGTACGGCAGGCTGCCTGAATTCCACCTCTCCGAACTTGGCCGGCAGATGGCGCAGACGCTCGCCGAGCACTTCCGCGAACGCGTCTCCCGGGGCGCCAACATCGTGTACCTGGTGGCGTCGCCGCTCACCCGTGCCCAGGAAACCGCCCAGCCCACTGCGGAAGCGCTGGGACTGGACATCCACACCGACAGCCGCATCATCGAGGCGGAAAACCACTTCGAAGGGCTGAAGGTCACCAAGGCCGAGCTGCGCAAACCCAAGCACTGGCCGCACCTGATCAACCCCTTCCGGCCGTCCTGGGGCGAGCCCTATAAGCGGCAGGCGGCCCGTGTGACCGAAGCCGTGCAGGAAGCCCGCGCCAGGGCCATCGAGCTGGGCGGAGACGGTGCCGAAGCCATTCTGGTCTGCCACCAGCTTCCGATTTGGGCCACCCGGCTCAGCGCGGAGGGCAAGCCCCTCTGGCACGATCCGCGGAAACGCGAATGCACCCTGACCTCCCTCACCTCCCTGGTTTTCGGCGACGACGGCACCCTGCTGCGCGTGGAGTACAGCGAACCCGCCGCCGCCCTTCTTCCCGGTGCCTCGAGCACCCCCGGAGCCTAGTTATGACTGAAACACCCAAGAGTTCCCGCCGCAGCGTCCTCGCCGCCGGCGGCCTGGCCCTGACAGCGATCACGCTGGGCCTGTCCGCCTGCGCCCAGGAGGACGCCCTGGCCAAGCAGGCCAAGGCCGGGGACAACAAGAACTACGTGGCCGGTGACGGCTCGGTGACCGAGTTCGCCGCAGCGGAACGCAAGTCCGGCATCCAGATCCAGGGCACCCTGTTTGACGGCACCTCCGTGACGCCCAAGGACTTCCTGGGCAAGGTCACCGTCCTGAACTTCTGGTTCGCAGCCTGCGCGCCCTGCCGGGTGGAGGCGCCGTCCCTGGAAGCCCTGCACCAGGAGTTCAAGAGCAAGGGCGTGCAGTTCTTCGGTGTGAACCTGCGTGATGAGAAGGCCACGGCTGACGCCTTCGACAAGACTTTCGGCCTCACTTACCCGAGCTTCGACGACAAGGACGGCAGCGTGCTGCTGACGGTGTCCGGTCTGGTGCCCCCGGGCGCCGTTCCCACGACGCTCGTGGTGGACAAGCAGGGCCGGGTGGCGTCGCGTGTGCTGGGGGAGATCGAGAAGGGCACGCTCAAAGCTCTCATCCAGTCTGCCGTGGCAGAGTAACCTCCCGTGAACAGTCCCTTCGCCGAAGCCATCCTGAACGGTTCGCTCCTGCTTGCCATCCCCGTGGCGCTGCTGGCCGGACTCGTGTCCTTCCTTTCGCCGTGCGTGCTCCCGCTGGTGCCCGGCTACCTGGGCTACGTCACGGGGCTCACGGGCGTTGACCTGCAGAAGCAGAAGCGCGGCCGCATGCTGGCGGGCATCGGGCTGTTCGTGCTCGGCTTCTCGGTGATTTTCGTGTTGCTCGGCGGTGCGTTCGGGCAGCTGGGTTCCCTGATCTCCGGCGGGCAGAACGCGTGGGTCACACAGATCCTGGGGGTCCTCGTGATCCTGATGGGCGTGGTGTTCATGGGCGGCTTCTCCTGGTTCCAGCGCGATGCCAAGATCCACGCGAAACCGCCGGCAGGCCTCTGGGGCGCGCCGCTGCTGGGAATCACGTTCGGCCTCGGCTGGGCACCATGCATCGGCCCCACCTACTCCGCCGTCCAGCTGCTGAGCCTCTCCGGCGGTTCCTCCGCCGCGAAGGGCGCATTCCTGGCCTTCGTCTATAGCCTGGGGCTGGGCATCCCGTTCCTGCTGATCGCCCTGGCGGTCCGACGCGGCGCGGGCGTGATGTCCTTCTTCCGCAAGCACCGGCTGGCCATCCAGCGCACGGGCGGCGGCGTCCTGATTGTCCTGGGCATCCTGATGGCCACGGGTCTGTGGGGAACCTGGGTCACCGAGTTGCAGTACTGGTTCCAAACCGATGTGAAGTTGCCGATCTGATGAGCGAGCGTGTGAAGTCAACCGAGAAATCCCCGGCCGAGGACGTCCCGCAGCCCGGGCCTGCCAAAAAGGACGCCGTGAAGGCTGCCAAGGCCGGGGCCGCCGTTCCGTCCCTGGGCTTCGTGGGCATGCTCCGCTGGGCCTGGACCCAGTTGACCAGCATGCGCACCGCGCTGTTCCTGCTGCTGCTCCTGGCGGTGGCCGCGGTCCCCGGATCCCTGTTCCCGCAGCGGCCGGCCAACCCGTCCGTGGTCACGCAGTACATCAAGGACCACCCGGACTACGGCCAGCTGCTGGACTCCCTGCAGCTGTACGACGTCTACTCCTCGGCCTGGTTCTCGGCCATCTACATCCTGCTGTTCATCTCGCTGATCGGCTGCGTGGTGCCCCGCGCCATCGCCCACTACAGGGCCATGCGCTCGCAGCCGCCGCGCACCCCGAAGCGCCTGTCCCGCCTGCCCGAGTACGGCACCCTGGTGGTGCCCGCGGACGCCGGCATCCCGGCGTCGGACGCCATTGAAGACGCAGCGGCGCTGCTGAAGAAACGCGGATACCGCGTTGAGGTAAGGCACGACGACGGCGCGCGGCCGTCTTTGGGGGCCGAGCGCGGCTTCCTGAGGGAAGTGGGAAACCTCGTCTTCCACACGTCGCTGATCGGCGTGCTGGTGTCCGTGGCGGTCGGCGGGCTCTTCGGCTACAGCGGCCAGCGGATCCTGGTTGAGGGTGACACCTTCGTGAACACCCTCGTGGGCTACGACCAGTTCACGCCCGGCACCAACTTCCAGAGCAGCCAGCTCCAGCCGTACTCGATCCAGTTGGACAAGTTCCAGGCCACGTTCGACCGCGAATCCCAGGGCAAGTTCGGCCAGCCCATTGACTTCACGGCGGATGTGACCACCAAGGAAAACCCAGGGGCGCCGGCCAAGAAGGAAGTCCTCAAGGTCAACGACCCCGTCACGCTCGGCGGCACCAGCATCTACCTGACGGGCAACGGCTACGCCCCGGTGATCACGGTCCGCGACGGCAACGGCAACGTGGCCATGCAGGGCCCCGTGGTGGCCAAGCTGCAGGGCGAGAACTACTACTCCTCCGTGGTGATCAAGGTCCCCGATGCCAAGCCCGACCAACTGGGCTTCGCCGGATTCTTCCTCCCCACGGCCTTCGTGACCGAGAAGGGCATCTCCTTCAGCGGCGACCCGGACCTCATCAACCCGCAGCTGAACCTGAACTCGTACTACGGCGACCTTGGCCTGGACAAGGGGGCCCCGCAGAACGTCTTTGAGCTCGACGTCAAGAACCTCAAGGAACTCAACGGCCGGAACCTCAAAGCGGGCGGCATCACGCTCGCACCTGGCAACACATACACGCTGCCCGACGGCAAGGGCTCCATCACGTTCGACGGCGTGAAGAAGTACGTCGGCGTGGACATCCACCACAATCCCGGGCAGCTGTCGGCCCTCATCTTCGCGCTGCTTGCCGTGGCCGGACTCATCGTCTCCCTCTACGTGAACCGCCGCCGCGTCTGGGTCCGAACCGGCACCCACGAGGACGGCAGGACCATGGTGGAGTACGGCCTGCTGGCCCGCGGCGAGGACCACAGGCTGGCCGGCGAGGCCGCAACGCTGCGCGGCCTCCTGGCGGGCAAGTGGAACCTGGACGCCGACAACACCGAAACAGCACCTTCCAACTCCTCACCAGCAGGCTCGCCTGAGCCGAAGAAGGACCAGTAATGTTTCCCATCAACGAGACCATGGGCCAGTACAGCGAGCTCTTCATGCTGCTGGCGGCCGGCACCTACACCGTCGCCTTCATCGCGTTCGCGTGGGACCTGGCCAGGAGCAGCAAGGCCCTGAAGTCGGTTGACCTCAAGGCTGCTGCTGCCGGCACGTCGGCGGACACGTCCGCCAAGGTTCCGGTGGCGGCGGGCGCGTCCGCAGGGTCAACCACGTCGCGGACCGCGGGCAGCGGTGAGGACCGCCTGTCCGGACCGGCAGACCGCGCCGAGCGGCCGTCGTCATACGCCTCCGGGACCGCGAACGGTGCCGCCGGCCAGACCGCCGACGACAGCATGCGCTACGGCGAACGCCGCGCACCTGCGCGCGTGGCCGTGGCACTGACCGTCCTGGGTGCCGCGATCCACGCCGCCGCCGTGCTCACCCGCGCGGTGGGCGCCGGCCGTGTGCCGTGGGGCAACATGTACGAGTTCCTCACCACCGGCGCCTTCGTGGCCGCGGCCGTGTTCCTCGCGGTGCTGGTCCGCCGCGACCTGCGCTTCCTCGGCACATTCGTGGTGGGCCTGGTGATCATCATGCTGGTGGCCGCGTCCGTGGCGTTCTGGACTCCCGTCGGCCACCTGGTGCCCGCGCTGCAGAGCTACTGGCTGATCATCCACGTGTCCATCGCTGTGCTGTCCTCCGCGCTGTTCACCCTGACCTTCGCGATGTCCGCGCTCCAGCTGGTCCAGTCGCACCGGCAGAAGACCATCGCGGCCGGGGGCGCCGACAAGCTGGGCTTCATGCGCCTGGTGCCCTCCGCGCTGAGCCTCGAGAACCTGTCTTACCGCATCAACGCGATCGCCTTCATCGGCTGGACCTTCACCCTCATGTTCGGCGCGATCTGGGCCGAGAAGGCATGGGGCCGGTTCTGGGGCTGGGACACCAAGGAAGTTTGGACGTTCGTGATCTGGGTGGTCTACGCCGGCTACCTGCACGCCCGCGCCACCCGCGGCTGGACCGGCACCCGCGCCGCCTGGCTGTCGATCGTGGGCTACCTGTGCGTGGTCTTCAACTTCACCATCGTGAACCAGTTCTTCAACGGCCTGCACTCGTACTCGGGGCTGTAGGCGTTCCGGGGCTTCTGCGATTTACCAAAAAGGGCCGCGAGGGCTCGTCGATTTACCGAAAAGGGCCGCTTAGCTTGCTGCTGGGCGGCCTTTTTGGCGAAACGGCGCGGGGTGGCTGCTACTTCGCCTCGGGGTTGCCTTCGGCGTTGGCCTCGCCCGCAGCGCCCGGCTTGCGTGGACCCGGTTCATCTGCAGCCGGGCCGCTGGCGCCTGAACTGCCGCCGGCGGTGCCCGGAGCTGCGCCCGTGCTGCCTGTGCCCGTAGCGCCCGTGTGGTGGGGGCCGCCGTCGGCCTGGTTCTTACGCGCAGCGTCGTCCCTCAGCTTGCGGAGCCGCTCCGCCTCGGCCTGGCGGCGGCGCTGCTCGAGGTTCCGCAGGAAGTCGGGGTCGTCGTCGGGGGCCGTGGGGTGGTGCTGGTAGACGGGCTGGGCCACAGCCGATGCGCGGGGCCGGCCGATCAGGAACCACAGCGCGGCGCCGATGAGCGGCAGGAGGGCAACCATGATGATCCAGGTTGTCTTGGAAAAGCCGCGGGTGAGATGCCTGTCAGTCCGGATAACGTCCACCAGTCCGTAGACGTAGATGGCGAGAACGGCGACTGCGAGTGCAACACGAGGCATGCAATCAGTCTAGCCGCCGTGCGCCCCGGCGGAGATTACAGTATGCCCACAGTCATGTGCCAGCAAACCGCCGAACCGGAGCCGCAGATGACGCAGGATACGTACAGGCAGGACGGCTAAACTTGGATAGTGGCTTTTCTGAAATACTCCCTGATCCGGTTCGCGATCTTCCTGCCCCTGTTTGTGCTGTTCGTCTTGCTGCAGCTGGGATGGTTTCTGGCCGTCATCTGTGCCGGGCTGATTTCCTTCGCCATCAGCTACCTCTTCTTCCAGAAGCAGCGCGATGCCGCGACGGCGTCACTGCATGCCCGCTTCTCCGGTCGCGCCAAGCCGATCCGCACCGCCGGGGAGATCGATGACGCCCTGGCCGAGGACCACCTGGTGGACACGCACCCGGACGTCACCATCCGCAACGACGTCAAGAAGCGCCAACCCCGCGGCGAGGAAGCCTAGGCCTACAGCCCGCTGCTCAGCACGAGTCCCAGCGAGAACAGCACGGCATAACCGAGGTTGATGAGGCCCGTCTGCTTCAGGACCGGGATGAGGCTCTTGCGCTTCCTTCCGTTGATCATGAGCCAGGCCGGCATCAGGCAGGCCGGGATCAGGAGCAGCACGATCAGCATCCACGGCCGCGTTGGCGCCAGGATCACCACAAGCAGGATGGCCACGGCCAGCATCAGCACGTAGCTTTCGCGGGCGTGCTTGTCACCCAGTCGCACCGCCAGGGTCTTCTTCCCGGCCTGGATGTCCGACGGGATGTCCCGGACGTTGTTGGCCATGAGCAGGGCACACGCAATGAGACCCGTGCCGATCGCGCCAATCACGGCAGGCAGGCCGATCTGCCCCGCCTGCGTGTAGGTGGTGCCGAGCGTGGCCACGAGCCCGAAGAACACGAACACGAAGACGTCGCCGAGGCCCATGTAGCCGTATGGGTTCTTTCCACCGGTGTAGCCCCAGGCCGCCATCACGCAGCCCACGCCCACCAGGAGCAGCCACCACGTCTGGGTGATGAGGACCAGGACCAGCCCCACGAGCATCGCCAGGCCGAACGCACCGAATGCGGCATACTTCACGTGTTCGGGGCGGGCGGCACCGGAACCGACCAGCCGCAGGGGACCGACGCGGTTCTCGTCTGTCCCGCGGATCCCGTCCGAGTAATCGTTGGCGTAATTGACGCCGACCTGCAGCAGAAGCGCCACGAGGGCCGCCAGGACTGCATTGAGCGGGCGGAAGGAGCCCATCTCATAGGCCGCCGCCGAGCCGATCAGGACAGGGGCGATCGCGGCCGGCAGGGTGCGGAGTCGGGCGCCTTGGATCCATTGTGCGGCTGTTGCCACGGTAAGTACCTCGTGTTGGGTCGGTGATACGTTCAAAAGCATGGGCGTGCGCTGGGCACGCGGAAGCCGCGGCGGCGCGGCGGAACTACTCTATTTTCCCTGATGGAGCGCGTTGAGGCGTTCAATCATGGCCAGCCGGTCGGGTTTGCCGTTGGGCAGCATGATCAGCTCACCGGCCGGCAGGACGGTCTTGGGGGCAAGCAGCCCGAGCGTACGGTGCCATTCCTCGACCCACGCCGCGCCGTCGCGTGCAGCGCTGTCGGTCCCGGACGCGGTTCGGGCCACGGCCACATAGGCCGCCACGGCCTGGCCCCATTTCGCGGACTCGACACCGGCCACAAAAGCCGCCCTCACGCCGTCGGCCTTTTCCAGCTCAGCCTGCACATGCGTGGCGGAGACCTTGACGCCGCCGGTGATAATGACGTCGTCCGCGCGGCCCAGCACGGTGAGCCGGCCGTCGGCGTCCAGGGTGCCGAGGTCGTTGGTCCGGTACCAGCGTTCGCCGTCCTCTTCGACGAAAGCCTGGGCCGTCGGCCCTGGGGCGTCCAGGTAGCCAGCCGCGAGGGTGGCTCCGCCCAGGTGGATCCGGCCGTCTTCGGCGAGCCGCAGGGCCACGCCCTCGAGCGGATAGCCGTCGTACACGCAGCCGCCGCAGGTTTCCGCCGCACCGTAGGTGGTGACCACCCGGAGACCGGCCTCGCGCGCCGTTTCGAGGAGCTCGGCAGAGGCCGGGGCGCCGCCGAGCAGGATGCCGTTGAAGCGTCGCAGCACGGCGAGCGTGTCCGCCGACGGATCCGCGAGCAGGCGCTGCAGCTGCGTGGGCACCAGCGACGTGAAGCGGATCTTATCCGTCAGCTCCAGCGCGGCTGCTGTGAAGGCATCGGCGGTGAAGCCCCCGGACAGGTCCATGGCCCACGGCCGGGTGCCCGCGAACAGCGACCGCACCAGCACCTGCACGCCCGCCACGTACTGCAGCGGCAGGGCAAGCAGCCACTGCCCCTCGCCCTTGAGCGCGAAGGCGGTGGCCATCGACGACGCCGCCAGCGCGTCCACCGTTAGGACCGTCGCCTTTGGCGCCCCGGTGGACCCGGACGTGCGGACCACCACGACAGCGTCCTCGAACCCAGGGGTCCGGACGGGCGTCACCACCGGATCGCCGTCGGGGCCGGCGGAGAGTTCGACGGCGGGACCCTCACCGTGGAGGGCAGCCGCCAGCGCCTTGAGGGCCGGCTCGATATTCACTGCGTGCGCCTTGGATGCGCGGGCCTGGGGAGCATGGGGTGCCTTCCGACGGGTGCGGGCTTAGAAATAGTACGGGAACCTGGACCAGTCAGGGTCCCGCTTTTGCAGGAAGGCTTCCTTGCCCTCCACGGCCTCGTCCGTCATGTATGCCAGCCGGGTGGCTTCGCCGGCGAACACCTGTTGGCCGGCCAGGCCGTCGTCGGCAAGGTTGAAGGCGAACTTGAGCATCCGGATGGCCTGGGGCGATTGCCGGGCGATGTCCGCGGCGTACTCAAGCGCCACCTCCTCGAGGCGCTCGTGGTCCACGGCCTCGTTCACGGCCCCCACCCGAACCATGTCCTCGGCGGAATATTCACGGGCCAGGAAGAAGATCTCCCGGGCGGCCTTCTGGCCGATTTGCCGGGCCAGCAGCGCCGAGCCGTAACCGGCGTCGAAACTGCCCACGGTGGCGTCCGTCTGCTTGAACTTCCCGAACTGGCGCGAGGCGATGGTCAGGTCGGAGACAACGTGCAGGGAGTGCCCGCCGCCGGCCGCCCAGCCGTTGACGACGGCGATGACCACCTTGGGCATGGTCCGCATGAGCCGCTGGACTTCCAAAATGTGGAGGCGCCCCGCACGGGCCGGGTCGATGGTTTCCTGCGTCTCGCCGTCGGCATAGCGGTACCCGTCCCGTCCGCGGATCCGCTGGTCCCCGCCGGAGCAGAACGAGTGACCGCCGTCCTTGGGGGAGGGGCCGTTGCCGGTGAGCAACACGGTGGCCACGTCCGGGGTCATGCGGGCGTGGTCCATGGCGCGGTACAGCTCGTCCACAGTCCCCGGGCGGAAGGCGTTGCGGACCTCCGGCCGGTTGAACGCGATGCGGACGGTGGGCAGGTCCCGAGTCACGGTGCCGTCGTCGGACCGCTCCACCTGCCGGTGGTAGGTCAGGTCCTGGAAGTCCTCGAAGCCGGACACAGTGCGCCAGCGGGACGGGTCAAAGACGTCGGATACCTTGGCGGGGAATTCGTTGCTCACCGTCCAAGTCTAGTAATCGGCTCAGCTGATGCAGAACTCGTTGCCCTCCGGGTCCGCCATGGTGTGCCATTCGTGCGGCCCCTGGCTCGCCGTCCAGAGGAAGGTGGCGCCGCGGGCTTCCAGCTCGGCGCGGACGTCATCCTTGTCCCGGCCGTCGAGGCGCACGTCCCAGTGCACCCGGTTCTTGATGGTCTTCTGCTCCGGCACGGTCTGGAACAGCAGGCGCCGGGCGGGTGCCTTGGCGTCGATTTCCTCGGTGGGCCGGATCGCCGCGCCGTCCTTCCATACCAGCTTGCCGTTGTGCGTCATGGTCTGGTCTTCCGTCGCGAAGCCCTGGCTGATCATGGACCGGATGAAGTCCTCATCCTGCGGCTCCACGGACCAGTCCAGCGTTTCGGCCCACCAGTCGGCGAGGTCGTGCGGGTGATGGCAGTCGATGGCGATCTGAATGTTGAGTCCCATGGCACCAAGCTACGACGGCAGCCCCGCCTCCGGGTAGGGGGGCTAGCGCGGGCGGCAGGGCCCGGGCGACTTTTCTAGTTTTGGACCCGCTGCAGCTGGTCAAGGAGTTCCGGCGGGATGGTGTACAGGAAGATCGCGGCCAGCAGGTTCTTGGTGGCATGGACGAAGTAGGAAAACATCAGGTTCCGCCCTGTCCACACGTAGACAAACACTAGGGTGCCGCCCATGGCCAGGTAAGGCATGAGCGCAGGTATGGTGAGGGCTTCCTGACCCACGATGTGCAGGGCGGCGAAGAGAATCACAGAAAGTCCGCAGCAGATCCAGATGTTGACCCGCCGGCTCAGCTTCCCGATCAGCAGGTGCCGGAACACGTACTCCTCGACGAACGGACCCACCACCACAATCAGGGGCACCATCAGCCAGGCCGGCACCTGCCGCATGAGCGCCTGCAGCCCGGCCTGGTTGGCGGACGTCTCGGTGGTCCCGCCCACGGCCACCAGGATGGCGGTGACAATCATCATGGCGACGACGGCCAGAGGCACCATCGCGAGCGTGAACCATGGCCGCGTGGCAAGCACTTTGAGGTCCCGGGACACCACCCCGCGTGCGGCAAACAGCGCCAGCGCACCGACGATGCCGTAGAACAGAAGATTCACGCCGTAGGAGGCGACGGCCGGCGTCGGGGCCAATGCCCGGAGCAGCGGCAGGATCAGTTCCCCGGCCAGCGCGAAGAAGGCGGCGACGGCCACATAAAGTCCGACGGCGGTGAGGTCCAGCGGCGAAAACCGATAGAGATCCGGCCGCGGAGCAGGGAGCGTGCGTCTGGTGTTCACCATGCCTCCAGCGTAGTGCGCCAAGCCCCACGCGAACGGACAGTTGTGGCCCCGCAGGAAGGGACAGTTGGGGCCACAACTGTCCGTTCGCGCTTGCCCGCCGGCGCGAACCTTGACGGGGCCGCCCGCCGGCGGGCAGGCTTGACCCATGAAGTCCTAACCACGACGCCGGCATCGTCCGGCGTCGACCATGTTCCGGCCTGTATCCGTTACCCGGATCTGTCGACCAGCCTCCTGCCGAACCGCAATCTGGCGGCCAGGTATGCGGCGTCGGTAAGGCCACAGACAAGGCCCTGTAGAGCATTGCACCGAGACACATGCACTGAGCTCCCTGGCCGCCCCTTGGACTGCGAGGACTTCCATGACTGAACCAAATTTCCGCACCGAGCAGCTGCACCTGTCCGGCGTCTCCCACGGCTACGGGGACCGCGAACTCTTCAGCGGCGTCGAACTGGCGATCGCCGCGGGGGAACACGCCGCCGTCGTGGGTGAGAACGGTGCCGGGAAGTCCACCCTGCTGTGGATCCTGGCAGGTATCGAGACGCCTGCGGAAGGCACGGCCCAGCGGCACGGCCGGGTGGGCTATCTGGCGCAGACATCCGGGCTCTCCGCCAGGCTGACCGTGGCCGACGCCATTGACGATGCGCTCCGCGCACTGCGGGAGATGGAAGCCGAGCTGGAACGGCTGGAGGACGGCCTGGCATCGGCCGGGCCGGCCGAGCTGGAGGCCTACGGGAACCTGCAGACCCAGTACCAGCTGCGCGAGGGCTACGCCGCGGAATCCCGGGTGGAGGCGGCGCTGGACAGGCTGGGCCTGGGCGGCGTGGACCGCGGCCGGACGCTGGGGTCGCTGTCCGGCGGGGAGCAGGAGCGCGTGGCGCTGGCCTGCCTGCTGGCCGACCCCGCGGACATCCTGCTCCTGGATGAGCCCACGAACCATCTGGACGCCAGCGGCACTGCCTGGCTCGAAGGCCGCCTCGCAGCGCACCGGGGAGCCGTGGTGGTGGTCTCGCACGACCGCGTGCTGCTGCGGAAGGTCGCCGCCGCCGTCATCGAGGTCGACGCCGAGCGCCGCACGGTGAACCGCTACGGCAACGGCTACGACGGTTACCTGAAGGAGAAACGGGCCGAGCGGCAGCGCTGGGTGCAGCAGTACCACGGCTGGCTCGACGCCATGGATGCCGAACGGCGTCAGGCGGACACGGTGGCGGGCCGGATGGGCTATGCGCGCCGCCGGGACAACGACAAGGCGGCCTTCGACTTCAAGGCAGGAACCTGGGAGCGCGCCGCCGCCAGCAAGATCCGCAACGCACAGGAGCGGCTGCGCCGCCTGGAGGACAACCCCGTGGAGCGCCCGCCCGAACGCCTGAAGCTCGACGCCGGGCTCGACGGCGAACTGGAGGCCGCCGCCGGTTCCGGCGGGATCACCGGCGAAACTTCCGGCGGTGAACCCTGGGAAGCCGTCGATGGAGTCCTGCATGCCCGCAACACCCAGGTGCCTGGCCGGCTGGACGTCCCCGAGTTCCGGGTGGACCGCGGGCAGAAGGTCCTCATCACCGGTCCCAACGGTGCCGGGAAGTCCACACTGCTCTCGGTCCTGGCCGGAACGCTCGAGCCGGCCGCGGGCCGAGTAGTGCGCCACGGCCGGATCGGCTATCTGCAGCAGGAGCTGGAGTTGCCCGAGCATCCGTCCCTGCGGCTGCTGCCTGCCTTCGCCGCCGGGCTCGGCGGGAACATCGACGACCATGCGGAGGCGCTGCTGCGGCTGGGCCTCTTCCGAACCAGCGAATTCCACGTTCCGGTGGGCGCCCTGTCGGCGGGCCAGCAGCGCAGGCTGGCGCTCGCGCGGCTGCTGCTCGGCCACAAGGACGTCATGCTCCTTGACGAACCCAGCAACCATCTTGCCCCCGCGCTCGTGGAGGAGCTGGAGTCCGCGCTCGCCGAGTTCGACGGAACGGTGGTGATGGTCAGCCACGACCGGGCGCTGGGTGAGTGGTTCGACGGCTGCGCGGACCGGTCCCGCGGCCGTGCGGGCGAAGGCGTTTCCGGGAGATGGCTTAGGTACACGATGGCGGACGGCATGCTGGAAAAGGTGGCGCTGCCAGCCTGAGCCACACGAAGCAGGTGCGGTCCAAACTGCCCCCAAGTCCAAACTGCCCCCAAGTCTGTGCAAGCAAAGAGAAAACCCAGGCCCGGCGGGTTGCCGGGCCTGGGTTTTCACACCGCCTGGGTGTGGCGCCGCAAACGGTAGCGGGGACTGGAAAGCTACCGGAACAGGGCGCTGTAGGTTCCCATGATGATCCGGTCGCCGGGCCGGGACTTCCTGATGTAGTCCACCACTGCCCAGTCGTCCAGCGAGATGCAGCCCGCCGTCGGGACCTTGTTCATGTGCAGGAAGATGGCGAATCCGGCGTCCTGCACGATGTTGGGACGGTTGTAGTTGACCACCACGCCCTGGCGGTAGTCATGCGTGGCGCGGGTGGCGAAGTACCACATGTTCTCGTCCCAGCCCACCCACGATGAGGACTCGAAGTACTTGTTGTACGTCGCGGTCCACGGGTTGCCGCCCCAGCGGGAGCGGGGATTCAGCGTGCGGTAGGGGAGCGCCGTTCCCGGGTTGCCCAGGCCGAAGGCTTCCGTCACCGAGTATGAGCCCGTGGGCGAGTACAGGTAGCGGGTGGGGCCCGAGGGGACGCCCGGAGCCTTGAAGCCTGAGGCGCCCACATAGCCGTCCGTCCGCCAGTCTGCAACGTACAACCCTGCCACCCGGACGCAGTAGACATTTGTCGCGTGCGACTGCCTGTAGCCCTGGGTGAACGTGAGCAGGACCCGGTTGGCGCCGTACGTGGGGTACCTGGACCGTCCGTTGTTGAGCTTGGCACACTCGGTCATGGAATAGATGCGGGTGCCGCCTGTCTTCGACCAGCCGATATAGCCCGACTGGAATGACTGGATGCATTGTCCGGTGACGCATTTTTCGTTGGCCGTGGGATAACCCAGCCCGCTGTGGGTTGAACCGGCGGCGGCGTACCGCGCGCCGATGCCGCCCTTTGTGGCCCAGGTGCCGCTTCTTGCCGACCAATAGATGGTTCCGCCCTGGAACCGCTGTATACAGCCCCAGGCCGGCTGGTTACAGGTTTCGCTGCTCGTGGGGTACCCCAACGCACCGGCCAGTCCCCCCACGCTTACCCATTTGGCGTAGTTCCCCGGACGCACCGCCCGCGCTCCGCTGGCGGGGCTCCAGTAAACGTAGCCTTTGGCAAACTTTTGGTAGCAGCCGCCGTTCCGCTGGCCGCAGGTTTCCCTGGACTGGGGCAGGCCCAGAGCACTCACTGCTCCGAGCGCATCCCAGTGTCTCCCGATGGCTCCGCGTAACCAAACTTGGTACGTGCCCGCGGCCGACCACGTGATGAGCCTGCCGGTGGACAGTTTCTGAACTGTTCCTCCCGGAACCGCCACTTCATCTGTGATTGGGTAGCCTAGGACCTTACCGCGGCCATTGGCGTGCCAGTACGGGCCTGTATGTCCTGCTGTCAGGAGCACAGGGTGGGCCCCAGAGGCAGCGGTCCAATACATCGTTCCGCCCTTGAACGTCTGGGCGCAAAGGCCCGCACCGCACGTTTCGTTCGCCACTGGCGTGCCGAGGACACCGGCAGCCCCCTTCATGGCCCGCCATTTCACGCCGATGGCACCTTTGGCGACGATAGGGGCAGGCGCGGGCGGTTCCTTGACTTCCGCTGCAGGCGGCGGCGCGGGAATGGCTGGCGGTGAGGGCGTCACGGACGACGAAGATGCCACTGACGGCGACGCGGGCTCTGAGGGCGGGGGCGCAACGGACGTTGTGGGCTGAGGCGCTTCAGCGGTGGTCGCGCTGGGGCTTGGCATCGCCGTGGCCGTGCCCGGGGTTTCCGCTTCTGCCATGGAGGCGTCTGCAGAGTCGGTCGCCTGGACGGGCGGCGGAGTCTCGGAACCGACGGCGAGGGCAGGAGAGGACGCGAGTGGTCCGGCCGCCAGGCTCAGGAGCAGGGCAGCCGCAAGTATTGGTTTTTTCACGAAGCGTCCTCCACCGACACAACCGGTTCGCACGTGCCGGTCTGGCCCGTGGTTTTGGCGAAGTTCTCTGCAGACACTTCAGCCGATTTCCCTGCCTGGACCGTTTCCGTGATCAGGGTGTGGCCCTGGACAGCCGCGCCGACGGTGACCGCAATGGCCACGGTGTACTTCTTGGCTTTGTCCGATGAGTTGACCAGGGTTCCCTTGAACGTCCACTGGCCGTCCGGACCGGCCGCGCAGGTGTGCTCCTGCAGGGCGTCGATCGCGTTCAGCGATGTGGACACATCGGTGGGGAGGGAAGGGGCCGTAGTGGGTGGTGAGGATTCCGACGGCGGCTGGGACACCGCCGTCGTACTGGTTGCCGATGGTGAAGCGCTGGGGCTGGATCCGGAAGGGTCTGATCCCCCGCCGGAACACCCCGAGGCTGCCAACAGCAAGGCCGCAGGCAGCAGTAGTGCTCTCTTTCTCATAGTCCCCCCTGAAAAATGGCGCAAGTGCCGGCGTCCGCATGAGACGGTGCGGACGCCACGGCCGGGAACGGATCCCCGGCCATGGTGCTCAGAGTAGCCCCAAACCGGGCACCAGAGGGAGCCTTTTGTCCATTCGAGTTACTGTTTCGCACCGCGGCGTGGGGACGCCGTCAAACCGGTGCAAAACCGGGCCGGACCTGCGGAATGTTGCCCGCGTCACGGAGCAGTCCGGAAATCTTGTACGATGGATGGGCCGTGCGAACCTTCGATGCTCCACGAGTTTTTGTACGCATACGGTCCTCAAGAGGGGCCTGAAGTCGAATTATCTGTACAAAAACTCCAGGTTCCGGAACCGGCAGTGCCCATCCAAGGCAACCCCCGACCTACAAGGAACAGTTGTGCCTCAAAGTACCCCCACAGAACTTATGAGCCCGACGGCTCCATCCACCGCCGTCGACTCCACCCTCAGCGCCGAGGGCTACAAGAAGACCCTGGGCCGGCGCCACGTCACGATGATCGCGATGGGCGGCGCGATCGGCGTCGGCCTCTTCATGGGAGCAGGCGGCCGGCTGGCCTCCACCGGCCCCGCGCTGATCTTCTCCTACGCCATCGCCGGCGTCATCGCCTACCTGCTGATGCGCGCCCTCGGCGAGCTCATCATGTACCGCCAGACGTCAGGCTCGTTCGTGAGCTACGCCGGCGAGCTGTTCGGCAAGAAGGGCGCCTACCTGTCAGGGTGGATGTACTTCATCAACTGGGCCATGACCGGCATCGCGGAACTGATCGCAATCGGCCTGTACTTCCAGTTCTTCTTCCCCAACGTCCCCGTGGAGCTCTCCGCCATCGCAGCGCTGGTGCTGCTGGTGGCCGTGAACCTGCTCAGCGTCAAGGCATTCGGCGAATTCGAGTTCTGGGCGTCCTGCCTCAAGGTCAGCGCCATCGTGATCTTCCTGGCCGTGGGCACGTTCATGGTGGTCACCAACGCCAAGGTAGGCGCCGGCCACGCGTCGCCGGCCAACCTCTTCGCTGGCGACGGCGGCATGTTCCCCAAGGGCGCCCTGGTGATGATCCTGGTGCTCAACGCCGTCATCTTCGCCTACAACGCCATCGAACTCGTGGGCATCACCGCCGGCGAGATGGAAAACCCGGAACGTGAAGTGCCCAAGGCGATCCGCGCCGTCGTGATCCGCATCGTGGTGTTCTACGTCGGTTCCGTGACCCTGCTGGCCATGCTGCTGCCCTCCGACCAGTACAAGGCCGGCACCTCGCCGTTCGTCACCGTCTTCGGGCAGATGGGCCTGCCGTGGATGGGCGACGTCATGAACATGATCGTCATCACTGCCGCGCTGTCCTCCTGCAACTCGGGCCTTTATTCGATCGGCCGGATCTTCCGCACCATGGCCAACAACGGCCACGCCCCGCAGTGGCTGACCAAGATGTCCAGCCGCCACGTGCCGTACGCCGCCATCCTGGCCATCGCCACCGTGTACCTCGTGGGCATCCTGCTGAACATCTGGCTCGGCGGCTCGCACGCGTTCGACCTTGCGCTGAACACCGCCTCGATCGGCGTCATCTTCACCTGGGGCTCCATCTTTGCCAGCCAGATCGCGCTGCGAAAGAAGAAAGGCAACGTCTCCAGCCTGCCGATGCCGGGTTCGCCGTGGACCAGCTGGGCCGGACTGATTGCGCTGCTGGCCATCACCGTGCTGATTGGCTTCGACACCATGACTGACAAGGCCACGGGCGAGGTCTTCCTGCTGGGCCTCTGGACGCTGGCCAGCATCCCGTTCTTCGCCTTGGTGCTGTGGCTGGGCTGGCAGAAGGTCAAGAACAACGAGCCGAAGAGCGAGCTCTTCAGCTAGCGTCCTGTTTTGATCACACTGTTTTGATCACGACGGCGGGCCCTCCTTTCCGGAGGCGCCCGCCGTCGTCGTTCCCCGGAAAGCGCGAACGTACACTTGTGGCCCCTGGGTTAAGCGCGAACATACACTTGTGGCCCTTGGGGGCGCCCATTGAAGGGCCACGAGTGTCCGTTCGCGCAGAGGGGCTAGTCCCTGAGGTGCTTCGCGAAGTGGTCCTCGATCCGGCGCCACGCTTCCGGAGCGGCGGCCGGATCCGGGCCGATGCCCATCACGCGCATCAGCGGGCGCAGCGCCCGCGGGCCCTCCTCCTGGTCGTTCACGAAGGAGTGGCCCGCCGTCGGGAACTCCTTGACGTCGTGTTCGACGCCCACGGCGTCCAGCGCGGATTCCAGCCTCACGGCGGCGCCCCGCAGGGTGCGGTCCCGGGCGCCGTAGTTCGCAACCAGCGGGCAGGCGCCGCGGAGCGATGTCTCGGGGTCGCGGGGGAGCCTGCCGTAGTTCACGGACGCCGCGTCAAAGCCGTCGTTGGCCGCCAGCAGCGCGAACCCTCCGCCCATGCAGAAGCCGATGACGCCCGTCCTGCCGGTGCAGAGGGGCGACGCCTTCAGCCAGCTGCGCGCCGCGGCGATGTCGGCGAAGACGCGCCCTTCGCCGGTGATCATGGACTTCATGGCGCCGACCAGGCAGCGGCGCGGGCCGCCGTCGCTGTAGAGATCGACGGCGAGGGTGAGGTAGCCCGCCGCGGCCAGCCTGTCGGCGTGGCGGCGGATCTGGTCGTTGAGGCCGAATGCCTCGTGGATCATCACGACGCCGGGAAAGGGGCCCGCTCCGGCCGGTGTGGCGAGGTATCCCCGAAGGTTCCTGGATCCGCCGGCAGCAGCGCCTGTCCCGCCCAGGTCTACGTGCGTCATGGGCCCAGTCTCGCACGGGCCTGCTTGCGGTCTTGTCTGTGCCATCTTCTTTGCGGGGCGGCCGTCCCGGCCCACAAAAACGGCGACGCCGGGCTCCCCCCAAGGGAGTCCGGCGTCGCCGTTTGGCGGTGGTGTACTAATCCCGCTTGAATTCGTCCTTGACGTCTTCGCCGACCTTCTTGGCGTCGGCAACCACCTGGTCCTTCTGGCCTTCTGCCTTCAGGCGGTCATTGTCCGTTGCGTTGCCTGCGGCTTCCTTGGCCTTGCCGCCGAAGTCCTCTGCAGCGTTCTGGATCTTGTCTCCGATACCCATCAGGGGGCACCACCTTCCGTTGCCGGTTGATCTGACAAAGCCATTCCAGCCTAACACGAAGCATGCTTACTATTTCAAGCGGTGCGGCAAAAATGTCCGTGGCGCGGCTAGGCTCGAAGGATGGATCACAGCCTCACCCTGAGTCAGCATGTCAACGCCAGCCCGGAGAAAGTCTGGCAGGTGATCTCGGATGTTCCGGGGTCCGCCGCCACGCTGTCCGGGGTCGAGTCCATCCAGATGGTCAGCGAGGGCCCGTACGGCGAGGGCACCCGCTGGAAGGAGACGCGGTCCATGATGGGCCGGCGCGAAACCGTGGAAATGTGGGTGTCCCAGGCGGATCCCCCGCACAGCACCACGGTCAAGGCGCTGCAGGGCGGCGCGGACTACACGTCCCGGTTCACGCTGGAGGAGCGGGGCGGCGGGACCGACCTGACCATGACCTTCGGCGCCGAGGTCCTCAGGCCCACCGTATTCAGCCGGCTGATGCTCGCCGTGTTCGGGCGGTTGGGGATGAGCGTGACGCGGAAGGCCCTGGCGAAGGACCTCGCCGAAATAGCCGCGAAAGCGGAGCAGCTCTAGTGGCGGGGCGGTCTGCGGGCAAACCCCGGCAGGGTGCGGCGTCGAAGGTCACGCCGCCGAGGCTGGCGCCGGTCACCCTGGAAGGCCTCCGGGATGACGGTGCGCCGGACTTCAGGCGTGCCGACCGGTATGAAGGCATGCGGTACAGCCGCGCGGAAGCCGACGGGCTGGAGCTCAGCGGCATCACCTTCGCCGAGTGCGAATTCGCCGGCGTCTCCTTCAACGACGCCCAGCTGCGCGGCGCCACGTTCCGGGACTGCGTTGTGGCTGAGGCCTTTGCCCCCGTCCTGAACGCGGCCCGGTCCACCATGCACGACGTCGTCTTCAGCAACCCCAGGTGGGGGTCGGCGGAGCTGTACGAGGGCGGCTGGCAGTCGGTGCGGATCGACGGCGGCAAAATCGACTACCTGAACCTGCGGGGATCGCGGCTGGCAGACGTGCAGATCAGCGACTGCATCATCAGCGAACTGGACCTCGGTTCCGCTACCGCCGTCCGGGTTGCGCTGAAAAACTGCACCATCGGGAGCCTGGACCTTGCCGGCGCCAGGCTGAAGGACTTCGATCTGCGCGGCACGGACTTCCGGAGCCTCAGCGGCCTGGGCAGCCTGGCCGGCGTCGTGATCGACGAGTACCAACTGGGACTCCTGGCCCCACTCCTTGCGGCCCACCTGGGCGTAGTCATCGCCTGAGGCTTGGAGGCTCGGAGTTTTTGTCCACTTGTCACGACTTCGAGGCTCGCTAACTCGCGACAAATGGACAAAAACTCCCGTCCCGTTGACCGCTTGCCCGCACCGTGTAATCTTTATAGAACGAACGGTCGGTAATTTATTCGCTTCCGACCGCCCAGCTTCTGCGAAAAAGGATGTTCTCATGGTCGAGGCTTTTCTGGTCGGCGGTGCCCGCACCCCGGTAGGACGATACGGCGGGGCGCTTTCGGCGGTCCGGCCCGATGATCTGGGTGCCCTGGTGGTCCGCGAGGCCGTGGCCCGGGCCGGCGTGGATCCGGACGCGATCGACGAGGTCATCCTGGGCAACGCCAACGGCGCGGGTGAGGAGAACCGGAACGTGGCGCGCATGGCCACCATCCTGGCCGGCCTTCCGCTGCACATTCCGGGCATCACCGTGAACCGGCTCTGCTCCTCCGGCCTGAGCGCCATCATCATGGCCAGCCAGATGATTAAGTCCGGTGCGGCGGACATCGTGGTGGCCGGCGGCGTGGAGTCGATGAGCCGTGCCCCGTGGGTCCAGGAGAAGCCGCAGACGGCCTTCGCCAAGCCCGGCGACATCTTCGACACCTCCATCGGCTGGCGCTTCGTGAACCCGCTGTTCACGAAGGGCGAGCTGTCCCGCGACGGCAAAATGACGTTCTCCATGCCGGAAACGGCCGAGGAGGTGGGCCGCGTGGACAACATCTCCCGCGAGGACGCCGACGCCTTCGCCGTCCGCTCCCACGAACGGGCGCTCGCGGCCATCGAGGCGGGCCGCTTCAAGGACGAGATAGTCCCGGTGACGGTCAGGACCCGGAAATCCGAGACGGTGGTGGACACCGATGAGGGCCCGCGCGCGGGAACCTCCATGGACGTTCTGGCCGGCCTCCGCCCGGTCGTGCCCGGCGGCTCGGTGGTCACAGCCGGCAACTCGTCCTCCCTCAACGACGGCGCCTCCGCCATCATCGTGGCCTCCGAGGCCGCAATCCAGCGGCTGGGCCTCACGCCCCGTGCCCGCATCATCGACGGCGCCTCCGCCGGCTGCGAGCCGGAAATCATGGGCATCGGCCCGGTTCCGGCAACCCAGAAGGTGCTCAAACGGAGCGGGCTCAGCGTCGGTGACCTGGGCGCGGTCGAACTCAACGAAGCGTTTGCCACCCAGTCCCTCGCGAGTGTTCGGCGCCTTGGGCTGGACCCGGACATCGTCAACAACGACGGCGGTGCCATCGCTTTGGGGCATCCGCTGGGTTCCAGCGGCTCCCGGATTGCCATCACCCTGCTGGGCCGGATGGAGCGCGAAGACGCGCGGATCGGCCTGGCCACCATGTGCATCGGCGTGGGCCAGGGCACGGCCATGCTGCTGGAGCGCGTCTAGTGCCGGGGCAGGAGAACGCGAACCAGGACGGCACGAACCAGGACAAAACGGGCCAGGCCAGCGCGAACGGACACTTGGGCACCCAGGAGTTCAGCACCCTCCTGGTCGAGGAGCGCGGGGACCGGGTGGTGGTGCTCCTCAACCGCCCCGAAGTCCGGAACGCGATCGACCAGCAGATGGTGGATGAGCTCCATGCCGTGTGCGCCGAGCTGGAGAAGAACCCGAAGGTCCTCATTATTGCCGGCACGGAGGGCGTTTTCGCCTCCGGCGCGGACATCGCCCAGCTGCGGGAACGGCGCCGCGACGACGCACTGCACGGCATCAACTCCACCATCTTTGTGCGGATCGCCAAACTGCCCATGCCGGTGATCGCCGCGCTGGACGGTTACTGCCTGGGCGGCGGCGCCGAGCTGGCGTACGCTGCCGACTTCCGGATCGGCACCCCGGCCATTCGGATCGGCAACCCGGAAACGGGACTCGGCATCCTGGCCGCAGCCGGTGCCAGCTGGCGGCTGAAGGAACTCGTGGGGGAGCCCGTGGCCAAGGAAATCCTGCTGGCCGGCCGGGTGCTGAAGGCCGAGGAGGCCCTCGCCGTCAACCTGGTCACCGAACTCCACGAGCCTACCGACCTTATGGACGCCGCCCACCGGCTGGCCGACCGCATCGCCCGGCAGGACCCGCTGGCAGTCCGGATCACCAAGTCGGTGTTCCACGCCCCGGCGGAGGCGCACCCGCTGATCGACCAGCTGGCGCAGGGAATCCTGTTCGAGTCGCAGGCCAAGTTCGACCGGATGCAGGCCTTCCTGGACAAGAAGAACTCAGACAAGAAGAACTCAGGCAAGAAGAACACCACCACAGACGGGACCAAGCCATGACCGCCATTCCCCAGCACGTCGGAGTTCTCGGCGGCGGCCGGATGGGCGCAGGAATCGCCCACGCCTTCCTCATCAAGGGCGCCAACGTGGCGGTGGTGGAGCGCGACGACGATGCTGCCGCCGGGGCCCGCACCCGGGTCGCCGACGCCGTGGCCAAGTCCGCTTCCCGCGGCGCCCTGGACGGAACCCCGGAGGAAGTCCTGGCCCGGTTCAGCACGTCCACCGATTACTCGGCCTTCGCCGGCTGCGGCCTCGTGGTGGAGGCGGTTCCGGAGGACTTCGAGCTGAAGGTCAGTGCCCTGAAAGCGGTGGAGGAACAGCTGGCACCGGACGCGTTCCTGGCTTCGAACACGTCCTCGCTCTCGGTCACCGACCTCGCCGCCCAGTTGCAGCGGCCGGCCAGCTTCGTGGGGCTGCACTTCTTCAATCCCGTGCCCGCATCCACCCTGATCGAGGTGGTGGTGGCCAAGGAGACGTCGCCCGAGCTGGCGGCCCAGGCGAAAGGCTGGACGGCTGCGCTCGGCAAGACCGCCGTCGTCGTCAATGATGCCCCGGGGTTCGCGTCCTCGCGGCTGGGTGTGGCGATTGCGCTGGAGGCGATGCGCATGGTGGAGGAGGGCGTGGCCTCCGCGGAGGACATCGACGCCGCCATGGTGCTGGGTTACAAGCATCCCACCGGTCCGCTGAAGACCACCGACATTGTGGGCCTCGACGTCCGCCTCGGCATCGCCGAATACCTGCACTCCACGCTGGGGGAGCGCTTCGCGCCGCCGCAGATCCTGCGGGACAAGGTGGCCCGCGGCGAACTGGGACGCAAGACCGGCAAGGGTTTCTTCGACTGGGCTGACTGACCGCGGGGGCGCGCCTGACTGCCCGCAGGTGCGCCTTCGGCGGACCGACGCGATTACAAGCGATTACAGCAGAGCGGCGCCTACAGCAGGCCGACGATGTAGCCGACGAAGAACAGCAGGCACAGCAGCACCACCAGTCCGATGAGGACCAGCACCGCCACCTGGGTTCCCCGCGGTGGTCCTCCCTCGTCGTGCCCCTGCGGTCCTCCGGTGGAGCTTTCAGCGGGCGGTGTTTCCCCGGGCGGCACTCCGCCGCCCGGTTCCAGCCCGGTGAGGTGGTCTTCAAGGGGGTCGGGGTTCTGGCTGCTCACGGGGTCCTCCTTTGCTGGATTGGCGACTGGCCGGCTACAGCGATTCGAGTTTCTGGCGCAGCCCGTTCAGGGCGGGGTCGCGCAGCTTCATGAACTGCGGCGTGAGGAACGGCTGCAGCAGCTTGTACGGCCAGTTGATGCTGAACTGGGCCGTGTAGAGGACTTCGGAGCCGGAGCTGAGCGAGCGCACGTCGATCGAGTCGAAGGCTACGAGGTTCCGGTGTTCGCCCCGGAGCTTGATGTGGTTGTCGAACAGTTCGATGACCTCGTACTCGATGGGCTGGCGCTTGCCACGGAACACGGCCTCGGCATGGTAGCGGTGGCCGACGGCGACAGGCCCCTCGGTCAGCTTGTCCATGACCGCTGTGCCGGGGTCCCACTCGCTGGTGTGCTCGAAGGCGGACAGGTAGGCGAACGCAGTCCGCGCCGGCAGGGATGAAGCGACAGTGCCCGAGACTGTGATCATGACACCAGCCTAGCCACGCGCGGCGCCGGGCACACGGTGTTGGGCAGGCGCCTAGTAGACCGCCGCCCGGATGGAGGCGGCGTACCCCTTGGCATAGCCGTCAGCCGTCGGATGGAAGATATCGGCGGTCTGGCTGCCGCAGGTGGCGGAAGCAGTGCAGAGCGGCGGCAGCCCCACGATCCACGGCTCCGCGGACCCAATTCCGTGGCCGGAGAACGCGCGCGCCACATCCACGTATTCAATCTTCGCGCGGCCGCCGTCCGCCTGGCGGGCCGCCTTGGCAATGACCGCGTTCAGCTGCTGCGTCAGCCCGTTGATCGGATCAGCAGCGGGCCCGGCGCCCGGCTCGAACAGCAGCGGATACCCGGTCACGTAGATGTCAGCACGCGGTGCCTTTGCCTTGACGTCGTTCAGCATGGCCAGCAGATCCTGGAAGAACGGGCTCGCCGCCGGGTTGGTCAGGGCGGTCTGCAGGACGGCGGCCCGCTGTGCCAGGGCGGCGGTGCACGCCGCACCGGAGTCCTGCGAACAGATCACCAGCGCGCCGATGGAGTCCAGGTCGTTGCCGCCGGCGGTGACGGTCACCAGGTCCACTTTCTTGCTCAGCGAGGGGATCTGGGTTGCCCGGACGGTGCTGGTGGTGGCTCCGCTGCACGCCGCATTCCCGGTCAGGCCGATCTTGCGCGTCGCATCCAGCAGCACGGGATAGCTATGGCCGCTCCGCAGGCAGGCGTCCGCGTACGGTCCGGCGCCCTGGCCGGCGGCGTAGGAATCGCCCAGCGCCACATAGGAATCGAACCGGTCCGCGGACGCCGGCGCGGCGGTTACGCCGGCGATGGCCAGCGCCGCGAGGACACCGGTGAGACGTGCAATCCGCCGTCGCAAAGGCTGTCTGGCTGTCATCTGCATCCCCATATTCGCTCAGGCCGGAAACGGCGCTCATCGCCCTAGGGTACGCCCGCCGACTGCCTAAAACCCACACGGGGTACGCGTTTTTCTGCCCTGTTGTCCGGCACTACCTGCTTTCAGCCCTGCACCGAAGCGGAAGGTGTGGTTAGCTGGCTCCGTGAACGCGAGGGGACAAATCGGCTGGGACGGGGCGGTGAACGCCTGGCTTGTGGCTGGCTCTGTCTACCGGATGGGGCGGCGGGAATGGCTCACAGAGGCCGGCTGGAAGGAAGCCTATCGCGACGGGATCCGCACGATCATTGACCTTCGGAATCCCGGGGAACGGCAGCGCCGACCCGGCGATCCGGAGGTGGGCGAGGCGCTCGCCGCGTTCGACGTCGTCCTGGCACCCACCGAGGATCCGGAAAATCCCGAGTTCAAGGCCCTGTGCGATCCTTACCTGAACGATCCCGCACACTATGCCGCCAACGCCCGGCTCTTTCCTGACCGGCTCGCCGCCGTGTTCAAGGCCGTGGCTGCCGCGCCAGGGGGCGTCGTGATCCACTGTTCGGCTGGCAGGGACCGCAGCGGCATGGTCGCGGCCATGCTCCAGGACCTTGCAGGGGCCAGTGATTCCGAGATCGTGGCCAGCTATCAGGCCGCCATGCGCAGCATCAACGAACGCCACCGGACCATGTGGCCGCCGCATCCGCATGAACGCTACCTCGACGAGGAAACCCTGTCCCGCCTCCTGGAGACCCGCGGTGCCCGGGTTCTGGGCTTCGTGCGGCAGCTCAAGACCAGGGAATTCCTGCTGCGGAACGGCGTCACCGAGCCGGAGCTGGAAGCAGTACTGGCCGCCCTCGGCGCTAGGGTTGCCCTGTGACTTCTCCCGCATCCGGCCGGGCGCTCCGGCGCGCACTCGCCCTGGCGGCTGCGGTGGCGCTGGGCGCCCCGCTCGCGTCAGTACCCGCTTACGCTGCCTTGGAAAGCACGACGGCGGAGTCCGGCGCCGCGCTCGCCTCGCCGGCGGTGCCGCCCCAGGCTGCAGATCCGGCGGCAGGAGGTTCCGGAGCGCCGGTCACGGGCGGCGCATCCCCGGCAAGCTCGGCACCGCCGGCAGCGGCCGGCACATCGGCGGAGGGCCTAGCTGAAGCCGTTCTGCGCGACCTGGGCATGACGCTGGAGGAATTCGACGCCGCAGGGGAGCAGGGAAAACGCGCGGCCGCCGCCCTGGACACACTCCGCGTGGTCCCCGGCTTTGAAGCCGTCAGGCTGCACGGCGGCAAGATCGCGGTAACAGGTACCGGCTCCGCACTCGCCAAGGCGGTAGATGCGCTCAACGCGGCCGACTCCGGGGCCCGGGAGGAATTTGTGCTCGCGCCGCCTTCGGGAGCTGCTGCCCCTGAAACCGCCCCTGCGACCGCTGCCCCTGGGACCCCTGCCCCTGAACCAAGTGCCCGGAACTCGGCGGCCGGGCAAACCGAGAAGGACCTTCGTGCCGCCAGCGTCGAGCAGCTTTATCAGGCGTACCTCCGCGAGGTGGGCCCCGCGGGACTCCAGGCCGTGGCCGAGGCGGACGGCAAGTTCATCATCCGCACGGGCGGGGTAAACGAGGCCCAATCGGAGCCTCAGCCCGCAACAGAAACGGACGGCACCCAATCGGACGGAGCCCAAGCGGACGGAGCCCGGCCGACGACCAACCCGGCTCCGGCGTCGGCGGACCCGGCAAGCGGCGCGCGACTGTCGCCGTCGGAATTCGTAGGGCAGTACGCCAACGTGGTCCTTGAGACCGGCGAACCCCTGGCCCCGGAGGAGGACTTCTTCGGCGGACAGGGGTACCGGATCGACGGCGCGGTGGTCTGTTCCGCCGGCTTCGGCGCGTTCAGCCGCGACGGCAAGCCGTTGGTCCTCACTGCCGGCCACTGTGCCGACGACGGCGCCGCGCGGCTCGCCGAGGTGACCCTGCCGGCCGGGGATCCCGCCGGAGGATTCGCGGCCGAAACTGCGGTCACCGGGGAACTCGGGACATTCGGCTTCAGCCAGTTCGGCGGGCCCGGCAACTCGAGGGTCACTGATCCGGATAATCCCGGCACGCCGGGGAACGACATCGCGGTCATCGGCTCCATCCGCGCAGACGTTGACCCGCTCCCGGCCACCACCACGTGGGAGGACGCCACGAGCCTCGGGACCGGCTCCGTGAAGATCGTGGGCATGGCGTCGCCGTTTGTGGGGCAGGCCGTTTGCCGCTCCGGACGGACCGCCGGATGGTCATGCGGCACCGTGGACGAAGTGGGGATCTACATCGTGGGCGGAGGCTCGGGGGACCCTGCCGACCTGCGATCCTTCAGCGGATTCCTCTCCACATCGGTGCAATCCAGCGGCGGTGATTCTGGCGGACCATGGATCAGCGGGAACTACGCCGTGGGCACGCACTCCGCGGGAAACTCCAGCGACACCACAGAGAACTTCGCCGTTGCCGCGACGCTTGAGGATTCGATGTCAGTCCTCCAAGGCGTGCAGCTGAGGCTGTTCCTGAACAGGCCGGTCCTGGCCGGGTCACTTCCGGCCGGGCCGATCGCTCCGGGTCAGCGAATCACCGGCCGGCTGGCCTCGGCCCCGGCCACCGACGTTCCGGCGGGAACCCAGGTCCGGGTCACTTTTCCGGGCAGCGAACCGTTCGACGTGGACGTGGACGCCACGGGCAGCTGGGCCTTCAGTGCGCCCGGCTCCGCCACGGAGTTCACGGCCCAGGCGATGAACGGCTTCAGCCGCTCCGAGCTGAGTAACTTCAGCACAGTGCCGGCGCCCGGGGTGCCCGCGCCGGGCGGTTCCGGCGCCGGTACGCCAGGCCCCGGCGGGTCCCCGGCTGCGTCGCCGCCGGCCGCGGCGAAGGGCGGCGAGCCTGCGGTGCTTACGCCCGCGCCTCAGCCGTCGGTGGTCGCCGTGCTTCCCGCCGCGGCTGCAGGACCTGACGGTGCTGCAGTTCCGGACGGTGCTGGAGTTCCGGGCCGGGATGCGGCGCCGATGGGGCTCGCCGACACCGGGGTATCGGGCCTGACTATTGCTGTAGCTGGGGCGGGAGTGGCTCTGCTGCTCGGTGTCTTGTCGCTGGTAATCGTGCGACGCCGCAGCAGGCGCTAGCCCACGTTGCGATGGCGGCGCAACGACAGATGGCGTCGCCGCGATGCGGTGCGCTGGTTCGGTGTAACGGAACCGGACCGGCTCAGCCGATGGTGGCGGCTTCGTCCAGAGTGTGCGGCTCGAAGTGCTCGATGATGTCGCGGATCGACGCGAGGCCCTCGGTGAACGTCGCCGAGGCCCGCCATTGTTCGACCTGCTCGAGTGACGCCCAAGGCCCGGTACTGATGAAACGGTTAGGGACGTCGCGGTCACGCATCAGCAGGCCTCGCCCGCCCGGATAATCTTTGTGCGTTTGGTCGGCCATGTCCTTCCATGCCTTCACGAAATCGTCCTCGTGGCCGGGCTTCACGAGCCAGATTCCCAATGTGTAGACAGACACATCCACCACCTCCATTGGTGTGCAGAGCGGATACCTGATTATCTTCCCGCGCCGCGGCGGGCGGAAGACGCTAACCCGGGCTAACAGTTGGACGGCTTGTATTCGTACGCGCCGGCGTCGGCCTGTCCGGATCCTGAGCATTGACCGTTTTGCGGCACGGAAGCCTGGTCCAGGTCCACCTTGGACGGGCTGCTGCCCGCGCGGTCTATCGCCGGGCTGCCGCCGGTGAGGTGGAGATCGTCCGGAGGATTGACGAACTCCGCGGGAGCCGTCGTCGAACTGTTGTCGAGCGGGACGTTGCTGGGGCCGTTGACGACGTTGGACTGCTCCGTCCAGCCGGATCCGTCCATCCACAGGGCATCCCGCACGGCCACAAGGATGTTGGCGCGGATGACGGTCGAGGAGGGGCAGGATGCGTGGCAAACGACGCCGCGCGAATGGCTGCCGTTGAGCCATACCGTGTTGAATTCGAAAGTGGTCCTTTTTACGGGGCCGTACCGGGTACCCGGGCCGCGGATGATCAGGCCGCCGGCCTCGGTGCATTCAGCGCCGCACGCGGAACGGATGAGGTTGTAGCGGAAAACGTTTCCGTTTGCTGCTCCGTCGGAGCGCCCGATCTCTGAAAACACGTTGTTATTGATGGCCTTGTTGTGGTGGATGTTGTTGCGGCTGCCGTTGTAGATCTCGAAGGCGCTTCCATCCCGCCTAAAGTCGTAGGAGGAAGCTGTGGAACCGGTGACCGTGTTGCCGGAGAACTCGTTGTCGTTGCCGTTGATCAGCACGCCGAACGCACCCGAATCGTCGGTGCAGTTGGCCGCCTCCCGAGTGCCGCACTGATCTCCCGGCGTATTGACGTTCATGACGTTGTTGTCCGTCAGGACATTGTTGGAGTAGTTTCCGAAGTCGGAGCCCGTACCCACTCTGATGCCAGCCGTGTTGTCGGCGGCCTCCGAGTTCTTAACCACCACGTGGTCGCCGTAGACATTGAAGCCCGCGTAACCACAGCCGATGGCCCGCAGCCCGTCCACCTCGATGTGGCTGCCGTTCAGCCGGAAGCAGTCTCCGCCCTCTCCACCGGATATTGTTGGCAGGTTCCCGTTTCCGTAGCTGTCCAGTCTGATGGCCGACGCCGTCGTTCCGCTTTCATCCAAAACGACGTTGCCGATCCATTCGTCACCCTTGCGGAAACTGATGGAGTCGCCAGGGTTGAAGGCCACTTCGTTGACCTTCATCAGTGACTGCCAGGGCGAATCCGGAGTGGTCCCGGAGTTGGTGTCACTTCCCACTGCACTCACGAAGTAGTGGGTGGACGGCGTCGAAGGGGCCGGCTTGGAGACCGAAGGGGCCGGCTCGGAGACACAGCCCACGAGCAGGACCACCAGGACGACAACCGCCAGCGCGACGGCGGCCCTTCTGGAACGTGTGCTCATGATTGCACCTGCCGGGAGGCGGACAATGAGGGCCCGGCCCAGCAGCGCCGCTGCCTCTGGTCCGGAGCGGCCAGATTATAGAGCGCCCGGTGCAATGTCAACGGCCCGGTGCGCGGCTCGAAAGGCGAGTGGTGGGACTGGGTTGTGGCGCCGTCGGAAGCCAGACTGGCGGTGCCGACACACGCCGGCCAACCGCCGGACTGCAGCCGCCTAGGCGAGCGGTGCGGGCCGCACGCGGACCGGGGCCAGCAGGCTGATGAGCAGGATGGCGGTGACGGACCCGGCGGCCATTATCGAGGCCAGCACCACGATCTGGAACCGGCCGGCCTCCAGCGGTGAAAGCCCGCCGAAGATCGCCCCGACAAAGGCCCCCGGAAGGGTGACCAGGCCCGTCGTCTTGGTCTGGTCCACCGTCGGAATGAGCGCGGAGTACACGGCGCCGCGTGCCATCTCGCGGGTGGCCTGCCGGGGAGAGGCACCCAGGGCGAGCCAGCCCTCCACCTGGTCCCAGCGGTCGATCATGGCCTCGTTGAACCTGCGGCCCGCGAGCCCCGCAATCGCCATGGAATTGCCGACGACGATCCCGCCGATCGCCAGAGCGTAGCGGGAGGTGAACTCGATGGCGCCGGTGCCGAACACGATGACCAGCGACGCGAGGATGCCGGCGGCCATTGAGCCGGCTACAACAGCAAGGCGGTGCCAGGACCAGGCGAGGCGGCGTGCGGCGGTAACGGCGGCGACGGTGAACATGACGCCCAGCGCCACGGCCACCCATTCGGCACTCGCGATTACGGCGCCGAGGATCAGGCTGACCGCGGCGAGCTGCGCCGCGCCGCGGAGGATGGCAAGGGCGGGCGCGAAGGCGTGCGGAACCCGGAAACCTTTGAGGACTGCAGCCGTCAGCGCCATCAGGAGGCCCACCGCGATCACGGTGGGGGCCAGGCTGCCAAGCTCGATCACGAGATCAGCCTAGCCGGGGAGGGCCCGCGGCAGGCTGTAGGAACGGCTGCAGGCAGCGGCGTCAGTCAGGGCGGCCGCCGTCAGGGACCGCGTCAGGGCCGCGGGGCAAGCAGCAGGTTGGTGATCCGGAGCGTGCACAGCCGCTGCCCGGCCTCATTGGTGATCAGCACTTCGTGCGTGGTCAGGGTGCCGCCGAGGTGGATGGGGGTGGCCGTGATGGTGATGAGGCCGCTCCGGGCGGACCGGTGATGAGTGGCGGAGACGTCCACACCGACGGCGGTCTTGCCGAGCGTGCTGGCATGGATCACCGCTGCCCATGATCCCACGGCCTCGCCCACGGCCAGGGAAGCGCCGCCGTGCAAGAGGCCGAACGACTGGCGGTTCCCCTCCACCGGCATGGTCGCCACGACGCGCTCGACCGACTCCTCGACGATTTTCACGCCCATCTTCTCGTCGAGCTCGCCGAGGGTGATCTTCCACAGTTCCCCGGGTGCCGGTCCCTCGGGAACGGGCTTCCGGATTTCCCCGGGTGCCGGTGGTGCCGCTGCCTGGGATTCCCCGGGTGCGTGGGTGGCGGTCCGTTCTGCGTCGCGGGCTTCGGGCGTCACGTGCTCTCCTCGGTTTGGTGTTCATTCGCGGCGGTGTCCGCCGTGGCCGGTGGGAAATCGCCACTAGTGTGCAGCGGGGCACATTCATGTACTGTAGACATATTACCGAACGGACGGTCAGTAATGTTCTGGCCGGATCAGATTTGTCCCCCGTTGGAAGGACCCGTCAACGATGACCACCACCGCCACTGCCCCCGAAGCCACCCTGGACACCGTGGAAACCGTCCCCAGTTTCGTGCAGGATTCCTGGTGGACTCCCGACGCCGGCTCGGCGGCTTCCGCCGTCCCCGTCCGGGACGCCAGCACGGGGGAGATCCTGGCCAAGGTGAGCACCGACGGCCTCGACCTGGCCGCTGTCGTGGACTACGGCCGCACCACCGGCCAAACGGAACTCGGCAAGCTGACCTTCCACCAGCGTGCCCTCAAGCTCAAGGAGTTGGCGCAGTATCTGAACGCCCGCCGCGAGCACTTCTACGCGTTCTCCGCCCAGACCGGCGCCACCAGGATCGACTCGATGATCGACATCGACGGCGGCATCGGCGTGCTGTTCACGTTTGGGTCCAAGGGCCGGCGTGAACTGCCCAACTCCCAGGTGGTGGTGGATGGGCCCATGGAGGTGCTGTCCAAGGACGGTTCCTTTGCCGGCGAGCACATCTACACCCGGATCCCCGGCGTCGCCGTGCAGATCAACGCCTTCAACTTCCCGGTCTGGGGCATGCTGGAGAAGCTCGCTCCCGCTTTCATCGCCGGCGTCCCCACCATCGTCAAGCCGGCCACCCCCACGGGCTACGTTGCTGCGGCCGTGGTCAAGGCCATCATCGAATCCAACATCCTGCCCAAGGGCTCACTGCAGCTGATTTCGGGCTCTGTCCGCGGACTGCTGGACGTGCTGGACTACCGCGACCTCGTGGCCTTCACCGGTTCGGCGTCCACCGCGCAGTCCCTGAAGTCGCACCCCAATGTGGTGCTGGGCGGCGTGCGGTTCACGTCGGAGACCGACTCGCTCAACGCCGCGATCCTGGGCCCGGACGCCGTCGAGGGCACGCCCGAATTCGACGCGTTCATCAAGTCCGTGGTCACCGAAATTACGGTCAAGGCCGGGCAGAAGTGCACCGCGATCCGCCGTGCCATCGTGCCGCAGGACCTGGTATCTGCCGTCGTTTCCGCCATCGGCGCCCGGGTGGAGCAGCGCGTGGTGCTCGGCGATCCCCGCGCGGAGGGTGTGACCATGGGTGCGCTCGCCTCCCTGGAACAGCTCGCCGATGTCCGGGCTGCCGTGCAGTCAATGCTCGACGCCGGCGGCGAGCTTGCGTACGGAACCCTCGATTCGCCGTCGGTCACCAGCGCGGACGGCGCTAAGGGCCTCGTCGAAGGCGGAGCCTTCATGTCTCCCGTGGTGCTCAGCTGGGCCGACGCTGAGGCCGAGCCGGTCCACTCGCTGGAGGCGTTCGGACCGGTGTCGTCCGTGATCGGGTACAAGGACATTCCCGACGCCGTCCGGCTCGCCGCCCGCGGGGGCGGCTCGCTGGTGGCCTCGGTCTGCACGAACGACCCGTCCGTGGCGCAGGAACTGGTCACGGGGATCGCAGCCCACCACGGACGCGTACTCATGCTGAACCGCGAGGACGCGCGGTCGTCCACAGGTCATGGTTCGCCTGTCCCGCACCTGGTCCACGGCGGACCGGGACGTGCCGGTGGCGGCGAAGAGCTGGGCGGCATCCGCTCGGTGATGCACCACATGCAGCGCACCGCCATCCAGGGCTCGCCCAACATGCTGACCGCCGTGACCGGGATCTGGCACACCGGCGCCGACCGCAACTTCACGGTGGAAACCGAGGGTACCCACCCGTTCCGCAAGTCGCTGGAAACGCTGCGCATTGGTGACGCCGTCCGCTCGGACCTGCGGCAGGTGTCGCTCGAGGACATCTCCGCGTTCGCCAACTCGACCGGCGACACCTTCTACGCCCACACCAACCAGGAGGCAGCCGAGGCCAACCCGTTCTTCCCGGGCATCGTGGCGCACGGCTACCTGCTGCTGAGCTGGGCCGCGGGACTGTTCGTGGAGCCTGCCCCGGGCCCGGTCCTGGCCAACTACGGACTGGAAAATCTGCGCTTCATCACCCCTGTGGCTGCGGGCGACTCCATCCGGGTGACGCTGACCGCCAAGAAGATCACCCCGCGCGAGACTGACGAGTACGGCGAAGTGGCCTGGGACGCGGTCCTCACCAACCAGAACGACGAAATCGTGGCCACCTACGACGTCCTCACCCTCGTGGAGAAGTAACCCCGCCCGTCGGGTTTATTGGGACCCGTCCTCAGGTCTTGTCGGGTTTGTCGGGACGCGTCCTCAGGTCTTGTCGGGTTTGTCGGGACGCGTCCTCAATCGTGCCGGACAGGGCGAAATTTCCCATGATCTTTCGGGGTTTTGCGGGCGTAAAATGACCCCCGTAGGAGGTGGCGAAATGACCCTAGCACTAAGAACAGCCACAACCATCCTGCCTGTCGATGATCCGGACCGCGCCCGCGGATTCTACGCGGATACGTTGGGCCTCCCACACCGTGGCAAGGCTGATGATGGAAGCGATTTATTCGGCAACCCTGACGGCCCCATGCTGCAGCTGATGCCCGTCAAAGACGGAAAGCATTCCGATCACACCACTTTGAGTTTCGAGGTCACGGACATTGAACGGACCGTCCAGGACATGGAGTCCAAGGGCGTTCGGTTCCAGGACTATGACCTCCCCGATTTGAAGACCGAACACCACATCTGTTCGACCGACGCCGAGAAATGCGCCTGGTTCATGGACACCGAAAACAACATCCTCTGCATTCACGAGAGGCTCGGAACACAGGCTGAGTATCAGCTCTGATCGTCCCGCCATCGCAGGTTCCCAAACCCTTCCTCACCTAGGTGAGGAAGGGTTTGGTTTTGGGCGGCGAGAGGTGAGGGAGGGTTTAGGACCAGGGGGTGACCGGATGCTCCTGCGGCTCGCCGTCCACGTACACATCGGCCCGCTCGTTGAAGAAGCAGACCAGGCCGTGGATCTGCCGCGCGTCGATGAACCGCGAATCGTAGGCCCAGGCGATATTCTTGCCCCGAGCCGACTCCGGATAGCTCCAATACCTGGCCTCGCCCTTGTAAGGGCAGATGGTCCTGTGCGGGCTGGCCTCAAGCAGGTCCAGTCGGACATCCTCGGGCGGTATGTAGTACCGCACGGGAAGCAGCGTCTCGTACAGCAGGTGGGCTCCGACGGTATCGGCCAGCACCGCGCCATCGAGCTTCACTTCGATGTGGCGCAGCGTGGCGCGGATGTCCACGCGGTGGAACGGGTCCCGCGGGTGGCCGATGATCTCCTCGTGGTCCTCGAGCCAGTGGAACGCGCCGAAATCCAGCACGACGTACCCCGCAAGATCCGGATCCGAGGGCCGGAAGGCTGCCCGGGGCACGCTGAACGCGGAGGCCACGACGTCGAGCTCCTCGCCCGCCGCCGTGTGCCGCCGGAACCCGGTCCTCGGGTCCAGCGCCGGCGGGGCGTCTGCCATCAGCCGGACGGGATACTCGTCCGGGCGGCCGTCCCGCTCGGCAGCGGGCGGCTCAAGCCGTGCCAGCAGATCCTTCTCGGGAACGGCGTACACCGGGGTGACACGTTTCGGTTCCCAGATCAGGAGCGCTTCCTGGGTGTCGACGACGGGACTTCCGTCGATCCCCGCCCGGATCCTTTTGGAGGTGGGCTGGTACCGGAGATCAGAAAATGCGCCGAACAGAAGATCCGACAGTTTCGTGGCCATGCATTCAGGGTGGGCATCCGGGGGCCCGGCGTCAACGCCTAATTTTTAGCCTGTCAGGGTTTCGCGTGCAGGCCGTCGAACGCCATGGTGATGACGTCGTCGGCCAGCTTTTCCGGCGAGAGTGAACCGCCCGGTTTGTACCACTCGACGATCGAGTTGATGGTTCCGAAGAGGAGCCGGGTCACGGTGCGGGGGTCGATGTCCTGGCGCAGCGATCCCTCGTCGCGGGCCGCGGAGATCAGCCCCGCGACCTTGTGGTCGAAGGCGCGGCGGCGTTCCATGGCGTTCCGCTCGATGTCCGTATTGCCGCGCAGCCGCAGCAGCAGCGTGACGAACGGCAGCCGCTCCACCAGCACGGCTATGGTCTGGCGCAGCACGAACTCCAGCCGCGCATCAGCCGCCCCCGAGGTGGCCCCGGGCTGGTCCAGGATGGCCTCCAGCCCGCCGAGCGCGTGGTCCAGTGCGAGCTTCAGCAGGTCACCCTTGGACGGCACATGATGGTAGATCGCGGACTTGGAGATGCCCAGATTTTCGGCGAGGATGCCCATGGATGTGGCATCGTAGCCGTGGCGGTTGAAGACGTCGACGGCGATCAGCAGCACCGACTGCTGGTCGTAGCCGGGACGGCCGCGTTTGGTGGTGGCTGCTGTGCTGGCTGCTGTGCTGGGCATACCGGCTATTTTCTCATGAACGTTCGGTAATCCGGGCACGCGCCGAAAAACAAGACGACACAGGCAGGCCCGCCCGTGCGGGCCGGGCATCCGCGACGGTCGGCAGACCGCCCATTCGGAGGGTCTGCGCGGCTGGCCGTCAGCCTTCCCCAAGGTCCGAGCCCCACAGTTTCGCCAGGGGAATCGGTGCGGCAACTGGCCCGCCGGCGGCGACGACCGGGAGAAGCAGAGCTTCTTCTGGTTCCACGATCACACGATGGACCACACCGGCTCGAATGTGTACAAGGGGATGGTGGGCCTGTACCCGATCTATGACCCGAAAGGCGGCATGGACATGGGCGACGAGCGCCGTGCAGGGTGAGTTCCCGGCCGCCAAGGACCCTGCCAAGGACGTGACCCGTGCAGGAGATCCCGGGCACCCCGACGACGTCTCGAAGGAAGACCTGGCGGCGCTCGATCCCGGCGAGTCGGTGGTCCTCTACCGGGGCTTCCGGGACTTCGTGGGCCCGTACGTGGCGCACTGCCACAACCTGGCCCACGAGGACCACGCCATGATGTTCGGCTGGTCGATCACGCCCTAACCCGGGAGGCCTATTCCTTCGGCCGCAGGTCGTAGATCCGGCGCAGCTTGCCGCTGGAACGCTCGAGCGAGCCGGGCTCCACCACATCCACCGTGCACGAAGAACCTACGTGGATCTTGATCTGCTCGCGCAGGGCGCGGGCCGCCGTCCTAACTGCCTCTGCCGGGACGGATTCACGGCGCTCGATCTTCACCGTCAACTGGTCCATGCGCTGGCCCTCGGGCCGGGTGAGCACCAGCTGGAAGTGCGGGCTGAGCTCGGGGATGCGGAGGGCGATTTCCTCAATCTGGGAGGGGAAGAGGTTCACGCCGCGGAGGATGATCATGTCGTCGCTGCGGCCGGTGATGCGCCCCATCCGTCGGTGTGCCGGGCGGGCGGTGCCGGGGAGCAGACGCGTCAGGTCCTTGGTGCGGTACCGGATGATCGGCAGGGCTTCCTTGGTGAGGGAGGTGAAGACCAGCTCGCCGTGTTCTCCGTCGCCCAGCACGTTTTCCTTGCCCGGGGCCGGGTTGAAGGGGTCGATGATCTCCGGGCGGAAGTGGTCCTCCCAGATGTGGCTGCCGTCCTGGGTCTCCACACATTCGCCCGCGACGCCGGGACCCATGACCTCGGAGAGGCCGTAGATGTCGCAGGCCTTGATGTTCATGGTGACTTCGAGCTCGTGGCGCATCTCCTGCGTCCAGGGTTCGGCGCCGAGCACCGCGTACTTCAGCGAGGTGGACGTGGGGTCGATGCCCATGTGCGCCATGGCATCGGAGATGGTGAGCAGGTACGTGGGCGTGGCCAGGATGGCGTCCGGCTCGAAGTCCTGGATGAGCTGGATCTGGCGCTCGGTCTGCCCGCCGGACATCGGAATCACGGTGCAGCCCAGGGCCTCGGCGCCGGCGTGGGCGCCCAGCCCGCCGGTGAACAGGCCGTACCCGTAGGCGTTGTGGACCTTCATTCCGGGGCGGACGCCGGACGCCCGGAGGCAGCGGGCCACCAGTTTGGCCCAGTCGGCAAGGTCCTGCTTGGTGTAGCCGACGACGGTGGGCCGGCCCGTGGTGCCGGAGCTGGCGTGCACACGGGCCACCTCGCTCTGCGGGACGGCGAACATACCGAACGGGTACTCCTGGCGAAGGTCTTCCTTGGTGGTGAAGGGAAAGTTGCCGAGGTCGGCGAGTTCGCGCAGGTCCGAAGGGTGGATGCCGGCGTCGTTGAACTTGCGCTTGTAGAGCGGAACCCGGTCGTAGGCATAAGCGACGGTGTGCTGGAGCCGGCTGAGCTGGAGCGCCTCCAGCTCGTCCCGGGACATGGTCTCCTCGGGGTCGAGCACGGCGCCGGCAGGCGCGGCGGCGACGGTGGGTTCAGGGGCGTGGAGGGTCATGGTCTGTTTCCTACTTCTTGGGGATGGTGCGGCTGCGCCCGCGGAACTCGGCAATGAGCTCACCCGGCAGTTGGGCGCCGGGATCGGCAGCGAAGATCTGGATGTCGTAGAGGCCGCTGCGGCCCGCGCTGGAGCGGCGGTCGGCGACGGCGGTGATCACCTGGCCCTGGTAGGCGGGCTTGAGGAAGTTGATGTCGACGCCGGCGGCAACGGTGATGCTGTCGAGGTCGGCAGGGGACGCTGGGTTGCAGGCAAGAGCGAACGCAGAGTCTGCGAAGGCGAAGATCATTCCGCCGTGGGCCATGCCGAAGCCGTTGAGCATTTCCTGCCGGAGGGTCATCCGGACGGTTGCGTGGCCGTCGCTCAGGGCAAGGACTTCTATGCCCATCCATTCCGAGGCGTAGTCGTTCTCGAGGATGGGGTGGGACACCCCGGGGATTGTTGTTTCAGCCATGCGTCATTGCCTCCAGCTTTATTTACCGATCGTTCATTAGGTAATCCCATTGGAGGGGTTCGTGTCAAGGGTGCGGGCCAGCCTTAGGGGTCCGGCGACAGCGACGACCACCAGCGCGGCCAGGACATGCAGAAGCGCCACGGTCCACCAGAGCGTGAGGTAGTCAGGCCCAAGCAGGGCGGGAAAGACCAGGGCACCGGAGGTGTTGAACGCGGCGTGGAAAACCATGCAGATGGGAACGCTGCCGCTGCTGTTGTAGAGCCAGGCCAGCAGCACGGACTGCGCCAGGACCATCAGCAGGAACGGCAGCGGCGGCCGCTGCCCGGTGGGATCCGACAGCAGCTCCGGCAGGTGCCACGCCGCCCACACCAGCCCGAGGAGCAGCGCCGCAGACAGGGCCGGGCGGTCCCGCTGCAGGAGCGGAAGGGCGTAGCCGCGCCAGCCCAGCTCCTCGAAGAGGCCAACGGTCACCATTGTGAACGCGAAGGTGCCCAGCAGCATGAACCAGCCCGGATTGGGTCCGAGCTCCGGGGCGGGTGCGCCGCCGGAGACTGTGAGGGCAGTGGCTACTGTTACCAGCAGGCACGGCAGGCCCGCGGCGGCCAAATACCAGCGGCCGGCCACGCGCCACCGGGCCAGCTGCCCGAGCAGTTGCAGCAGCTCGGCCTTGCCGCCTGCGAGAAAGGCGGTGATGGCCGCGGCCAGGGCAGGCCCGAACGGTATCAGGGGCGAGCTGTTCGGGTTGAGGAGGGTCAGCGGCCACACCAGCCATGAAATAGCGAAGGCCAGGGCGAAGAACAACGTGAGCCGGTGGCCCGCCTCCCAGGCCTTGGCCCGGCGCCGCGCTTTGGTTCCGCGCCGCGAGGATGGATCGGAAGCGCGGCCAGCGGGATTCATCGGGACCACCATCGTTCAGGACGTTGCAGCCCAGGGTGCTGCTGCGGATGGGCCGGTCCCGGGGCGCTGGCCCACTCCGGGTCCGGGGCGGCGAATGTGCGCCGACGTGGCAATCAACACCATTGTGTGCTCCCGGAAGCGCGGCAACAAGTGAAAGTATGGGGGTGGGCGGGCCTCGGCGCGCCCAGTCAGTAATCCGGCACGTCCAATGCAGTACGTTCCACGCAGGAGCTTCCAACCAGAGGACAGACCATGGCCAAAGGGATATATGTCAGCGCGACCACTCCGGGATCGGGGAAGTCGCTCATAGCGCTGGGCCTGGCGGACACGCTCCACCGGCACGCGGACCGGATCGGATTCTTCAAACCCGTGGTGCACGGCGACGACGCCGGCGCGGATCCGATGGTGGCGCTCATGAAGTCCCGCTTCGACCTGGACGACCAGCGCTGCCGCGGCGGGCTGACGTTCACCGAGGTCCGCGGCCTGCTCGCAGAGGGCAGGCGCGAGGACATCGACTCCCGCTGCGTGGAGATCTTCGCCGAGATGGGCCGGCACTGCGACGTGATCATCGTGGAGGGGACGGACCTCACCGGCCACGACGCCGCCGTCGAATTCGACCTCAACGCACGCCTGGCCAACAACCTGGCCGCGCCCGTCGTCGCGGTGGTGGGCGCCAAGGGGCGCAGCGTGGCGGAGGCCGCGGCCGCCGTCGACGTCGCCCGTAAGGAACTCGCCGCCGAAAAGTGCTCGCTGCTGGCCATGATGGTGAACCGGGCGGACCCGGAGGACGTGGACGCCATCATTGCCGCCGTAAAGCCGGGCGCGTCCGGCCGGCCGGTGTACGTTTTCCCGGAGCTGGAGGACATCGCCCGGCCCACCACCGGCGAGGTGGGCACGGCGCTGGCGCTGCGGCAGATCGCCGGCCGCGCTGACATGGAGCGGGACGTCCGGGACGTCAAGGTCGCCGCCATGAATGTGGGCAACTTCCTGAACGTGCTCGACGACGGCGCGCTGGTGATCGTGCCCGGTGACCGGGCGGACGTGATGGTGGCCTGCCTGGCGTCGTCCTTCTCGCCCGAGTTCCCGGTGCCGTCCGGGCTGATCCTCACCGGCGGCCTGGCTCCGGACGCCAACATCTATCCGCTGCTGGCCTCCGCCCCGTTCCCGGTGTTCGCCACGGAGGATGACACCTACACCACGGCCCGGCGCGTGTCCGAGGTCCGCAGCGAGATCTGGAGCGGCCACCGGCGGAAGGTGGCGTCCGCGCTGGGCCTGTGGTCCCGGCAGGTGGACGAGGCCGAGATGCTCGAGCGCCTGCACCTGCCCCGCGCCGAACGGATGACCCCGCTGCGGTTCCTGCACGACCTCATCGAGCGGGCCCGCTCCCAGCGCCGGCACATCGTCCTGCCGGAGGGCAAGGACATCCGGATCCTGAAGGCCGCCGAGATCCTGCACCGCCGGGACGTCTGCGACCTCACGCTGCTGGGCCGGGAAGCCGACGTCCGGGAGCTCGCCGCCAGCCGGGGCATCGACCTCGCCGGCATCAACATCGTGGACCCCGCCACCTCCGAGCTGCGCCAGGACTTCGCCGCCAGGTACGCCGAGCTCCGGGCGCACAAGGGCGTTGACCTGGCCCGGGCGCTGGAGGTCATGCAGGACGAAAGCTACTTCGGCACCATGATGGTCCAGCTGGGCGTGGTGGACGGTATGGTCTCCGGCGCCGCGCACACCACGGCCCACACCATCCGGCCTGCCCTGGAGTTCGTGAAGACCCGGCAGGGCGTGAAGATCGTCTCCTCGGTGTTCCTCATGCTCATGCCGGACCGCGTGCTGGTCTACGGCGACTGCGCGGTGAACCCGGACCCCAACGTGGAGCAGCTCGCGGACATAGCCCTGGCCTCCGCCGAGACCGCGGCCCAGTTCGGGGTGGAGCCGCGCGTGGCCATGCTGTCCTACTCCACCGGCGGCTCCGGCTCGGGCGAGGCTGTGGAGGAAGTCCGGCAGGCCACCGACCTGGTCAGGGAACGCCGCCCGGATCTCGCCGTCGAGGGCCCCATCCAGTACGACGCCGCCGTGGACGCCTCCATCGCCGAGTCCAAGATGCCCGGCTCGTCCGTCGCCGGGCAGGCGACGGTGTTCATCTTCCCGGACCTGAACACCGGCAACAACACGTACAAGGCGGTGCAGCAGAGCTCCGGAGCGGTCGCCGTCGGGCCCGTCCTGCAGGGGCTGCGCAAGCCCGTCAACGACCTCTCCCGCGGCTGCACCGTGGAAGACATCGTGAACACGGTGGCCATCACCGCGATCCAGGCGCAGACAGCGGCACCCGCCACCGGCACCACAGAACCGTCCGCCGTCTCAGCAGTCAAGGCTTAGGAGGCCCCATGCTCGTGCTCGTCATCAACTCCGGCTCGTCCTCGCTCAAGTACCAGGTGCGCGACGTCGCCGAAGGCAGCGTGCTCACCGAAGGGCTGATCGAGCGGATCGGCGTGTCCAACGGCGGCCAGGGCGACGGCGAGGTGGTGGGCCCGGCAGACCACGCCGAAGCCCTCGAGCAGGTGGACGCGGCCATCCACGACGTGCTGGGCGAAAGGCAGCTGGACGCGGTGGGGCACCGCGTGGTGCACGGCGGCGAGCGGTTCGGCGAACCCGTGCTGATCGACAACGAGATCACCCGCGCCATCGAACGGCTCAACCCGCTCGCGCCGCTGCACAACCCCGCCAACGTGCTGGGCATCCGCGCCATCACCAAGAAGTGGCCGGACATGCCGCAGGTGGCCGTGTTCGATACCGCCTTCCACCGCAGCCTGCCCGAGCACGCCTGGCGCTACGCCGTTCCGGATGAGCTCTACACCAACCACGGGATCCGCCGGTACGGCTTCCACGGGACCTCACACGAATACGTCACCGCCCGTGCCGCCGCGCTGCTGGATATCCCGGTGGAGGAGTTCGACGGCGTCATCGCCCACCTCGGCAACGGGGCCTCCGTCACGGCAATCCGGGGCGGCAAGTCCGTGGACACGTCGATGGGCTTCACGCCGCTGGAGGGCCTGGTCATGGGCACCCGCTCCGGCGACCTGGACCCGTCCATCCTGGTGTTCCTGGCCCGCACCGGCTGGAACGCCGAGGACCTCGATTCGATGCTCAACCGCGAGTCCGGGCTCAAGGGGCTCGCCGGCAACAACGACATGCGCTCGGTGGTGGAGGCGGCCGAATCCGGTGATTCCCGCGCGGCCACCGCGCTGGCGGTCACCTCCTACCGGCTCGCCAAGTACATCGGCGGCTACCACGTGGCGGTCGGCGGGGCCAAGGCGCTGGTGTTCACCGCCGGGATCGGCGAGAACTCGCACCAGTTCCGCTCTCTGGTGGGGGAGCGTCTGGGGGCGCTGGGCATCGAGCTCGACGCCGGGCTGAACAGCGAGCGGTCCAAGGAACCCCGCGTGATTTCCACCGAAGCGTCCGCCATCCCCGTGCTGGTGGTGCCCACGGACGAAGAGCGCGCCATCGCCGAGGCAACAGCCGCCGTCGTCGGGGGCTAGGCTCGGGGCTAAGCGCTCGGGGCGCAACAACTCGGGCCGCAGCAAACGGCCTCAGCCGGGCCAGATGTCCTGCCACGCGAGGCGTTCGGTGAACTCGGCCGCGGGGAGGGGGCGGCTGAAGTAGTACCCCTGCCCGCTGACGCAGCCGGTGTTCCGCAGATGCTCGGCCTGCTCCGCGTTTTCCACGCCCTCCCACACGGCCTCGAGCCCGCAGGCCCGGATGAGCTGCAGGATGGCCGCGATCAGTGCAGGCTGCGCGGGGTCGCTGCCGAGTGCCGTGAGCAGTGTCCGGTCCACCTTGACGCGGTCCACGGGCAGGCGCCGCAGGTAGCTGATGGAGGAATACCCGGTGCCGAAGTCGTCGATCTCCAGGCCCACACCGAGCTGCCGCAGGCTGGCGAGCGTGTACCGGTCGAGCTCGTTGCCCTTGATGATGTCGCTCTCCGTCAGCTCCAGGACCAGCAGCGCAGGCTCGAGGTTCGCGGCGGTGAGCGCGTCCCGCACGTCCTCGATGAACTCCAGCCGCTGCAGGTCCGCGGCCGAGACGTTGATGCGCATGTCGAAGTTGTGGCGGCCGGTTTCCGGGGAACTGCGCCAGCGCCGGAGCTGCTCCACGGAGTTCCTGAGCACCCAGTTGCCGAGCTCCGAAATGAGTCCCGTCTCCTCGGCGACCGGGATGAATTCGTCCGGCATGATCAGGCCGCGCTTGGGGTGTCCCCAGCGGACCAGGGCCTCCACACCCTCGATTTTCCCTGAGGCAAGCTCGATGACCGGCTGGTAGTACAGCACCAGCTGGTCGGTGGCGATGGCCTCGCGCAGTTCCCCGACCAGCTGGTTGCGGAGCTGCCGGGCGTGGAGCATGGCCGGTTCGAACACCCGCAGCTTGTTGCGGGCGTCGGCCTTGGAGGCGTACATCGCGATGTCTGCCTCCATCAGCAGTTCCTCGGACGTCTCGCCGGGATCGGCAATCCTCAGGCCCAGGCTCGCGCCGCAGCGGATGGTCTTGCCGTCCACTTCCAGGGTCCCGTTAAGGGAATCCAGGATCCGGTTTCCGACGGCGGACGCCTTGGCCGGGGTGGTGGCAGGGAGCAGGACGGCGAACTCGTCGCCGCCCAGCCGGGCCACCATGTCGCCGTCGCGCACGCACGCACGGATCCGTTCCCCCACAGTGGCCAGCACCTGGTCACCCACAGAGTGGCCCAGTGAATCGTTGATGCTCTTGAAGGCGTCCAGGTCCAGCAACAGCAGCGCCGGCGGCAGCCCGCCGTCGGCCGCTTCCGCCTGGGCACCGTTGACGGCGCTGACCAGCGCCGACCGGTTGTAGAGTCCCGTCAGGGAATCGGTGAGCGCCATCTGCTGGAGCTCTTTGTGCGCCGCGTTGAGCATCCGCGTGCGCGATTCCACGCGCTCCTCGAGCTCCTGGTAGATGATCTGCAGGTCCTCGGCGAGCAGGTTGGTGCCCATGATCACCGCATCCAGCTCGTCCCGAGCCTCGGAAATCTCAATGCGCGAGTGCAGTTCCCCGGCCGCCAGTCGGACGATGCCGTCGAGCAGCTTCCCGAGCCGCGGGTCGTCGTTAGAGAACATCGTCAAGGCAGCTCAACCAGTCCAGGGCGTCGTTTTCGGCGGTGAAATAGCGGGCCGGCACGGAGCTGAATTCGCCGCCCAGCAGAAAGTGCCCCAGCAGCCTGTCCACGGGGGATTCGCCCAGGATCGCCCAGGCGGACACCGAGGGGATCGCCGCGTAGGCGGCCCGCGCCGCGCGGTTTACCGACCTCACCCCGGTCAGTTCAAGCACGACGGCGACCCTCCGGTCCCCGGCCAGCTCACCAAGGCGGCTGTACAGCTGGGCGGCCGCGGTCTCGTTCAGATCGGCGCCGCGCGGGAGCACCGCCTTCACGGCGGGGCCGGGCAGCACAGTGAAGGCAACGACGGGGGCGGGAGCCGGGCGAGTCAAGGCCTCCGGCCGCAGCGGTGCGGCACCGGGAAACACTGTCGCTTCTGGCATTTACCCCCCCTGGAGAAATTGCTGTTGGCGCCGGTCCGAAGGCTCCGTTGAGGCGATGAAACCACGGACGGTGGCGCTACGCTCCGGTGCAGCAGCTGTATCGAACAGCGTAGCGGCCTCGTCAAGTATCTGCAGTGATTCCGGTTCGTGTCCCTGCGCCATCAGCGCCCTGCCCAGGACGAACGTCGCCTCTGCCGCGGTCTGGGTGGCGAGGATGGGAAACTTGCTCCGAAGCGGAGTCAGGAGGCTGATCGCCGCTTCCATGTCCCCGGTGAGGTAGTACCAGTGGGCGCGGACCAGGGACATTTCCAGGATGTCCCGTTCGCTGCCGCCCACCACCTCGGTAGCGAGCTCGGCGCGCTCGATGCAGCGTAGCGTTGCGGCGTCACCCAGCTTGGCCTGGAGGCGCATTTCCGCGGAAGCGCGGTTGAAGCGCGCCCACAGGTCGACGTCCTGCGAGGGGGAGAGTTTGCCGGCGGCGAGGTCGTGGTAGTGGCCGCCTTCGTTGACCCGGTTACTGAGGAACGCGACGTTGCCGATCACCCAATAGGCCTTGCCGGCCGTGTCCTCATCCACGTGGTCGGTGAGCAGCGACTCCAGGTCCAGGCACTCCTGCCAGGCTTCCTCGTGGCGGCCGCTTTCCGCGAGGGCCGCAATGAGGGCCTGCTGGGCCTGGATGTGCAGGTAGACGTTCTCAGAGTCTCCGGCCACGAGCCGGGCGGCCGTGGAAGCGGCATCCACCGCTTCGGGGAGCCGGCCGAGGCCCTGCAGTGAATGTGCCAGCAGAATTGCTGCCCGGGCGCCCAGATCGGGTGCGGAATTGGCAACGGGATGGGCAGCCAGTTCACCGGCGAGTTGCTGGCACTCCTGGATGGATCCCTGGTCCCGCAGGCATTCGGCCTGCAGCAGGACCATCTTCCACCAGCGCAGCTCGTCCCCGGCCTCCTGGGCAAGCTCGGCGGCGTGCCTGGCCTCGGCATATCCTGCGGCGTAGTCCCGCCGCTTCCAGCTTTCGCGCGCAGCCAACTCCGCGATCACGAATGGTGACAAGTCGCGCTGCATAGGCATGCTCCCAATTATCCATACTCCGGGCCGTGTTAGACCGCGGAATGGGGCCGAACTCCGCTTGTTACGGCAATTGCAATACGCCAACGGAAAAACATGGCAAATCCCATGGAATTGACAGGAAATGACTTGACCAAACCTTGATCCAGTGACCGTATACTGTGGCCCGTAATGTGTAATTCGGTTCAGGCTACAAACTACGAAAGGGAGCGCGGATGAAGAAACTTGCCGCAACACTTGTTATGACCGGCATCCTTGCAGTGGCAGGTTTCGCTGCTCCTGCAAACGCCGCCCCGAAGGACAAGGACACCACCACATCCTCCACTTCCAAGAGCGACGTCAACTACGCAACCATCGGCTGGTGGCCCAACTAAGGTTGGCAGCAGCTAGCCAGATTCTGGAAACCGCCCCGGACCTCCAGGTCCGGGGCGGTTTCCGTTTGGGGTGAGATGGGCGAGGGCGGTCAGTCGGTTTGGGGCGCTCCGGCCGCTTCGTCGCCGTCGGCCTCGTCGTCGTCCGTTTCTTCGGCCTGGGGGCCGTCGACCGGAAGGCGCACGGAGACGATCGTTCCCTCGCCCAGCTCGGAGGACAGGTCCAGAGAACCGCCGTGGCGCCGGACGATGTCATGCGCGATGGCGAGGCCCAGTCCGCTGCCCGGAATGGCCGCGGACGAGGCGTTGGACGCCCGGTAGAAACGGGTAAAGACCCGGGCGATTTCCTGCTCCGGAATTCCGACGCCGGTGTCCGTGACGTTGACGACGGCGTACGGACTGCCGGCCTCGGAAGCGGCGGTCATGAAGCTGATGCTGATTCGGCCGCCGTTCGGGGTGAACTTGATGGCGTTGGCAACGATGTTGGTAAAGACCTGCTCCAGCTGGGCCTCGTCGGCCTGGACCTTCACGTCCTCGTGCGAGTCGGCGCCGGTGATGGTGACGTTCCGCGAATCGGCGAGCGGGCGCAGTGCGGCCACGACGATCCGCAGGACCTGGCCGAGCTCCACCTGCTTCAGGCTTAGGTTGCCGGACCCGTCCTGCTGCGAGACTGTGAGCATGTCCTCGATCAGCCGCCGGAGCCGGTCTGAATTCCGCGAGATGACGTCCATCATGGACTCGATGCCCGGGGGAACGGGGCCGCCTGCGCCGTCGCGGATCATGTCGAGGTAGGCCGTGATGGAAGTGAGCGGCGTGCGGAGCTCGTGGTTGACCGTGGCCAGGAAGTCCGTTTTTGCCTTGTCCAGCTCCCGGAGCTGCTGCAGCACCTGCAGCTGCGCGCTGATCAGATGACCCTGGATGAGGCTGTGGGCGAGGTTGCCGGCCACGTGCTGGATGAGGGCAATCTCGGCCCTGGTCCAGTCACGCGGCTCGTTCAGCTGCGCGATCCAGATGACCCCCAGCGCCGACTCGCCCTCACCCACGGGCAAGCAAACCGAAGCGCGGACAGAGGCCAGGCCGGACCATTTCCGCAGTCCCTCGGCCAGGGCGGCAGACTGGTCCGTCCGGTGATCCGGAACGGCCAGGGCCTCGGCGGCCGACCACAGCGACGTGGTCTGCTCCCGGGCCGCGTCCTCGAATGTTCGGAGCGTGTCCGGCAGCTTGGCATGGCCTGGCCGCGACCACTGGGCGCTGATCCGTGGCACGCGCGAATCCTGGAAGGTGGTGAACCAGACGTGGTCCACCGCGAGGGACTCCCCAAAGCCGCGGACCAGGTGGCCGGCCATCTGCTGGGGGCTGTTGGTTCCGCGGATGGCGGCGGAGACGTTGCGGAGGCTTTCGCGCAGGAACTCGGCTGCGGCCCGGATGCGGCGGCGTTCCCTTGCCCGGCGTATCAGGGTCTCAACCCGGTGGGTCAGCTCCGGGGGAGCCGCGTCGCGGGAGATGTAATCGGCGATGCCCCAGGGCTCAAGCTGGGCAAGGTCGAAGTCACCGGCGAGGTCCACCAGGAGCAGCACCGGTGTGCCTTCCCACCGGTAACCGTCCGTCAGCGCCGTATCAAGAAGTACGACGGCGGGCCGGTTGCCTTCCAGCTCTTGGGCGAGGGATCCGGAGTCGGGCGCCTTGCGGACGGTGAACCCGGCATGGGTGAGGACAGACGCCACGGAAGCCAGGCGGGCGGCATCCGTGAGTGCGACCACCGCTTCGCGAGGTGCGGAGGGGTACTCCGCCGGTGCCTGGACCATGTGCCCCCTGTGTTGCGAGTGCCTTTTGAGGCTACCGTGAATTTGGACTCACATTATCAGTCGGCGGGCCGCTGGCCGCGTCCTGGAGGGATGTACCTTGATACTTGTCCACATTAGCCACCGCGGAGGTTTGATTTGAATTCCAACAGCACCGGACGGAACACGCTGTTCAACCTGGAATTGGATGCCGAAGGCCTGCTGCGCCTGACTTGGGCCAGGGGCGCCAGCATCACCGAGGCGGACGCCCAGGCAGCCATGGCGCAGGTCAATGCGCTCTGCGGCGACAGCCGTTACCCCATGCTCGTGGATATGGCCACCACCGCCGATGTGAGCCGCGGGGCCCGTGCGGTGTTCGGCCGTCCCTGCCAGGCCTCACGGATTGCGCTGCTCGGTGCGTCGCCGGTGGACCGGGTGATTGCTAACTTCATCCTTGGCATCAACAAGCTCCCCTGCCCCACGAGGTTCTTCACTGACAAGGCCGAGGCCCACGCCTGGCTGAAGGTTCGGTAGTCCTTTGCTGGCTCCCTAAATGCGTCAGCGGGCCTGAGGGGTCAGCGGGCCTGGAGCACCGCGAAATAGCCCGGGATCTTTTCCGGGCGGTCAACGGATGTGAGGGGGCGGGTTTCGATGGTCACCGGACCGTCTTCCACCACATCCCAGCGGGCCTCGGGAAACGCCCGCCTGCGCTGCTCGGTGCCGAAACGCCCGGGCATGGGCAGTCCGCGGATGGCCTTCTCGAGAGGCCCGGGGATGGAGTGCAGCGTGGCTCCGAGATGGCTGACGTACTGGATCGGATTCCCGCGGAAGTCGGTCTCGGCCAGGAACACGCGGCCCCGCTTGCCCACCAGGGGGTGCAGCTGCGCGGCCAGGGCCGCCTGCGCAGGTCTCTTGAGTACGTGCAGGACGCCCCGGATGAAGATGTTGGCTTCACCGGAGAACCCGGCAGCGGCCAGGGCGTCGGTCACAGCGCGGGTGCCCGCGGGTCCTGTCATGTCGGCCGACACGTAGGAGACCCGCTCGAGCCCTTCGGACTCGGCGGCTGCGCGGGCTATGGCGTTGGCCGACACGTCCACCCCCAGAACATGCGGAAAGTAGGCGGCAAGCGCGCGGCTGAAGGCGCCGCTGCCGCACCCGACATCGACGATGGGAAGGCTGGCGTCCAGCTGCCGCGTCAAGTGCGCCAGATACGCCTGCAGCTCGTGGTCGCTGCCAGAATCCCACAGCACGTCGCCGCGCGCTCCGGTTGCCCCGACCCTGCCCCAGTACTGGTCCCAGGCGAGGCTGGCGTCCTTGGGCGCGTTGGAGGAAAGCTTCACCAGTTTGGGAAGCAGCAGGTATTTCTTGAGCGCCGAGAGCATCTTTCAAATATATGTTGCCTGGGACACGTTACCGTTCAGTTTGAACTTACTGGCCTACGGGTTGCCGCCTACGGTGCTGCCGGCTCCTGGGCCGGTGACGCAGCCGCTGCGGTGCCGGGAGCCCCAGTAGTGGGGGCAGGTGCGGCGCCAGTGCTGGCCGGCGCAGGAGTGGCGCGGACCGGCGTCGTTCCCGTTCCTTGCGTGGGAACCGCGGGGTCCGCCGTCGTTCCTGGAGATGGCACACCCGGTGGCGGCCCACCCGGCGACCTCCCACCCGGCGTCGGTTCACCTGACTCGGATCCCGGGTCCGTGTCAGCCCCGTCACCAGCCCCGGGCGATGGCGTGGAGCCCGGCGACTGAGTGCTGGTGCCGGCCTGGGGATTGGCGCTGGGGTCGGTCCGGATGATGTCCATCAGCTGTGCCTTGTAGGCGCTCAACCGTCCCTCGATCTCGGACAGGGGAACACCCTGCAGGGTGCGTCCGAACTCAGCGATCTCCTGCCACAGCGCATTGAGCCGGGCCATGCCATCCCCGCTGAGCGGCCCTTCCAGCGTGAGCACCAGCTGGCTGGCCAGGGCGTATGTCAGGCACCGGACGCAGTTGTAGTTCGCGGCGGCGGAAAGGTTCTCGGGCACCACCACATCCGCCTGACCAACGATGAGTACCACTTGGAATCCGATGGCCACCGCTGCGCAGTCCGCGCAGTTAGCGAATGCGTACGCCTCGTTGCGAGTGTCCACCGGTCCCTCCTCTGCCCACACCAGCGCGAACGCGACATCGTAGGTGATGGATCCGTCGGTCGTGTTCACCGCGAGTGCCTGGTTGCCGTACTCCTCCGGGGCCGGGGGCTTGTCGAATGGAAAGACCCACGACGGAGGCGCGGCGCCGCCGGCTGCTTTATCCGCGCCCTCGTCCGGCTCCGGCTCGCCGGGCGCGGAAGCCGGTTCCGCTGCCTGCCTCGGCACGAGGACCATGCTGAGCTGCGGCTGCTCCCGGGTGGGCAGCGCCGTGCCGTCCGGCCACAGCGCCACCGTCTGCCCACTCCGGCCTTCCTGAAGGGCTCCGTCTGGGGCAGCCAGGGCGGGATAGACGGTGGCCGTGGCGTCGAGGAGTGTCCCGCGTTCGTACGGCTGCACCGGGCGGTAGTTGTCAGGCAGCGGCCACCAGGCCCACGCCAGCCCGGCAACGACGGCGCCGGCCGCTGCCATCGCGGTGGCGCGCTGCAGCGGCTTGCCCCGGGTCTTGGTCCAGAGCCCGGTGATGAGCTGCCGCGCCAGCCGGAGCAGCATGTACACCATGCCAGCCACAGGAAGGACGACGGCGGCAATCGCCAGGAACCGCACAGCAGCGTCGGCAAAGTTCCCATCCGCCAGGCTGCCGGACAGCAGGGCCTGCTGGTGCTGCAGGCTCGCCCACGCGGTGCCCAGGAGCCGCGGAAAGGAGACGGCCGTCAGCACCAGGCTGACCAGCAGCATCGGGACAGTGACCAGGACCCAGACCGTGATGACGGCGCGCGCCCACGGCTTGAGGGCCCGCGCCTCGGGTTCGGGCTTGCCCCACCGCCATGGCAGGAGCCCGAGCAAAGTGGGACGGATCCGCTGGAACAGGTCCGGCACGCCCGTGGCATCGGCAAGGATGTGGTAGCCGTCGAAGCGGACCAGGGGCAGCAACTGGCGCACCATCTGCAGGATCTGCGTGAGCACCACCAGGAGCAGCGCATCGAGACCCGTGGCCCACCAGGCACCCATGGTGGCAACGGCAACCATGGCGTTGAAGTACAGCCCGCCGATATCCGTGCGAAGCCTGCCGCCGCGCCCCAGCCGGTAGGAATCGGTGACGTCCGTGTAGAAGGCGGGCCAGACGAGGTAGAGCCCGGCACCCATCGCGCCCGGAGTGGCGCCGCCCCGGCGTGCGGCCGCCGCGTGGCCGAATTCGTGGAAGCCGGCCGACAGGACCGTCACGGCGAAAATCAACAGGAGCAGCCACGGGTTCGCGAAGGCGTCGTGCGTGGCGGACGCCAGGCCCTTGACCATCAAAACCCACCAGCACGAGGCCAGAAATCCCGCGGCGACAACTGCCACGATCAGTGGATTGAACAGCACAGCGAACGGCGCTGTCAGCTTCCGGGTGAGCGCGGGGTCCGTGACCGTGTACCGGAACCGCATGCCCAGCAGCGGATTCGCCCTGCGGACCTCGGGCTGCGACCCGTCCGCCAGCCGCAGCAGGCCGAGGGGGAGCAGTTGGCCCTCGATCAGTGTCCTGACGTTGTCCTCGCTGATGAGCCGGCCGGACCGCGTGCTCGCCACCTCGGCGATCTCATCGAGATCCCGCACACCGTCGATGGCGTCAAGGACCTGAAAAAGCAGCCGCGTGAGCTGGATGGTCTGGCCGTCCGCACGGCGGACCAGCGAGGGGGCCTCACGGTAGCCCGATCCCTTGGCCTCGCCAATGAGCTGGATTCCCTCCGCCCGCACGGGCGCTTCGCCGTGATTGGTGCCAGGACTCATTACGACGGCGGTCCGCTCGCCTTGGGCGGGGGAGGAACCCGCCGCCGTCGGACCGGGTGATGGAATCGGGCCGGTTGCGGGATTCGCATCGGGTGTTGGTGAAGGGGAGGCCGGCGGGCCGCCCCTGCCGGGCGGCCCGCTGTGTTTGGCGCTCATTCAGGAACTACTGCTGCAGATCGGACTGCTGATCTGCCGATGCGGTGGCCTCGCCGTCGATATCCTGGGTGATGATGGCGTCCTGCTGGGCCACGGCGAAGGCGTCGCTGTCGATCGAGCCGATGTTGGCTGCCACTGCGGCGTCAATGGGCGCTGCGACGTTGGCGTTCGCGGCCACGGCGCCGTTGATCGGGGCGGCGATGTCGGCGTCGGCCGCGAGGTCCACGTTGACGTTGAGGAGGTCTCCGTCGAGGGCAGTGGACGGATCCACGGGAAGGGCGCCGACACCTGTCCCGTCCGGAATGGTCCCGTCGGGAAGCGTCCCGTCGGGCAGGGGCGCAGCATCGGCGGTGCCTGCACCGGCTGCCTCGGCGCCAGTTGCGGCGGTACCCGTGCCCGCGGCATCCGAAGTCCCGCCGGCATCTGCAGTCCCGCCCTCTGCGCCTGACCCTTGGGTGATGGTGCTGTCCTGGACGGAGTCTGCCGTGGCGTCGGCGGTGATTCCCTGGTCGATGATGACTCCCTGGTCAGCGAGGGCCTGCGACTCTGAACCGAAGGACAGAACGTTCGCCGAGGCCGCGGCGTCGATGGGGGCTGCGACGTTCGCGTTGGCCGCCACGGCGAGGTCGATCGGCGCAGCTGCGCTGATGCCCAGGTCGAGGTCGGCGTTGAGGTCGAGTACGGACGCGACTTCCTTGTCCGGCAGGGCAGTGCCCCCCTGCGCATTCAGTTCGTCGTCGGAAAGCGGGGTCAGTCCCTGTTCATTGCTCACGCTATGCTCCAGTTCCGGCGCCGGATTCGCCGCCCCCAGCGGACAGCTGCACCGAGCCCGTATGCCCGTCAATAGTAAGCAGGATTACTAATTTCTGGAAACACCGGGCTCCGGATAGAGCGGAATCCAGGCAAACCCTTCCGCCGCACGGGGAGTCTGGTTCGCAGCGCCGTCACCCCTCACGGAGTCGGCTGAGCTTGAGCCCGGAGACTTACTTGAGCCCGGCGTCTGGCAGCAATTCCTTGGCACCCAGCGAATCCGCGATGAAAGCGTAGTCCCAGGCCCGCTCGCGCCACTGCACATAGCGGCCGGAGGCCCCGCCGTGGCCGCCGTCCATCTCGATTTTCATGAGGATCGGCTCGCTGCCCGTGGTCTTGTTGCGGAGTTCCTGCACCCACTTGGCCGGCTCCACGTAGAGCACCCGGGTGTCGTTGAAGGATGTGACCGCAGCAATCTTGGGATAGGCCACCTCGCGGACGTTCTCGTACGGGGTGTACGACTTCATGTACTCATACACCCCGGGATCGGTGATGGGGTTGCCCCATTCCTCCCACTCAAGGGCAGACAGCGGCAGCTCCGGGTCCAGGATGGAGTTCAGCGCGTCCACGAACGGAACCTGCGCCACAATGGCGGCGTACTTCTCCGGGGCGAGGTTGGCCACGGCGCCCATGAGGAGCCCGCCGGCGGACCCGCCCAGCGCGGCGATCCGGTCCGGAGCCACCCAGCCGGACTGCGCCAGCCAGTCTGTGGCCGCGATGAAGTCCGTGAACGTGTTTTTCTTGCTGAGCTTCTTGCCGTCCTCGTACCAGTGCCGGCCGAGTTCACCGCCTCCGCGGATGTGGGCAATCACGAACACAACTCCGCGGTCCAGCAGCGAAAGCCGGGCTATGCCGAAACCCGGATCCATGCTGAGCTCGTACGAGCCGTAGCCATAAACCAGTCCGGCCGCCGTCGAGTCCTGCTTGACGGCTTTGTGCCGCAGCACCGACAGGGGGACGCGGGTGCCGTCGGCGGCCTCGGCCCATTCGCGCGTGGCCACGTAATCCGAGCCATCGTAGCCGCCCAGCACCGGACTTTCCTTGCGCAGCAGGAGTTCGCCGGCTGGCTGCTCCGGGGTGGGCAGCACGAAGTCATACACGCGCGACGGCGTGAAGTAGGACGTGTAGCCCAGTCGGATCACGGGAGCCTCGTAGTCGGAGCCACCGACCCCCGCGGTGTACAGTTCCTCGTCGAACGCGGGTTCCACCGGCGCCTGCTGGGCTGGGGTCCCCAGCCCGGACAGCGACATCACCTGGACGCGCTCGATGGTGTCCTTCCGGATCGAGACCACGAGGTGGGTGGAAGTGACCCCCGCACCGTTGACCCGGACGTCGTCGGAATGCTCGACGACGGTGGTCCAGTGCTGCTCGGCCAGCGGCTTGGACAGCTCGGCCGGATCCACAAGCGAGACCATCGAGTTCACGGCGCCGCGGTTGTGGGTGATCAGGATGCGTTCCTGGCCATCGAGCAGGAACGGCTCGGCCTCATACAGCACGCGTTCGTTGCGGGAAATGACGGTGGACAGGCCGGCGTCGGGGTCGTCAAAGCGCAGCAGGCGCGTCTCGCTGTACTCGGAGCAGCCAATGCCGAGGACGAGGTGGCGCCGGTCTGAGGAGAGCTCAAAGCCCAGCCACATGGCGGCGTCGTCCTCCTGGTAAATCACCTCATCGTCGGTGACCGGAGTTCCCAGGACGTGGGATTTGACCTGGTATGGCCGCCACGAGTCATCCACCACGGTGTAAAAGATGCGGGTGCCGTCCGGGGAGAAGGACACGCCGTAGAAGACGTTCTCAATGACATCCGGCAGCAGTTCCCCGGTCCGCAGGTCCTTGATCCGCAGGGTGAACCGCTCGTCGCCAGCGTTGTCCACGGCGTAGGCGTAAAGGTGTCCGTCGATGGTCACAGCTGTGCCGCCCACCGAGAAGAACGGCTTGCCTTCGGCTTCGACGTTGCCGTCCAGCAGGACTTCTTCGCCAGGGATTTCGACGCCGGCCTCTACCGCCGGCGGAGTCCAGTCCGCCACCGGGTTGCCAGCGTTTTGGGCCCGGACGCGGCACTGGATGCCGTATTCCTTGCCCTCGACGGAGCGGCTGAAGTACCACCAGTCGTCCTTACGGTTCGGAACGGACAGGTCTGTCTCTTTGGTCCGGCCCTTGATCTCCTGGAAGATGGCCTCGCGCAGCGGTTCCTGGTGTGCCGTGAGGGCCTCCTGGTATGCGTTCTCGGCCTTCAGGTGCGCCACGACCTCCTCGGACTCCTTGTCCCGCAGCCACTCGTACTGGTCCACGAAAGTATCCCCGTGGTGCGTGCGCTCTGTGGGCACCCTCTTGGCGACGGGCGGCCGGGGCGTGGCAACGGCGGAGGAGCTTGCGGGTTGCTGCAGCGGAGTGTGGGTCATTCCCTCAATATATAGAGCCGCTCTGACATTTGGGCGGCCGTTCGCTACCGGGGGAGAGGCTGGCTTTTGACGCTCCCGCAAGCCGGCCGGGGCCCTGTCCCCGCTCCGGCGCCGGGCGTATCCTGAACGCGTTAGCAATAGGAACCCACACGAGCCTTTGAGGGGGAAGCATGACCATCCCGCCAGTGCACGAACCAGAGCCGTTCCCGCCGGAGCCAGGGCCCGATCCCATGCGGCCGGACCCGTCCCGTCCCGCACCGCCCAACCCCATCCCCGCGCCGGAGCCGCCCGGCCCGCTTCCGGTGCCCGACCCCGGCCCTGAGCCGCTGCGTCCGGACCCGACCCGCAGCTGAGCAGCCCACGAGGGCGACCGTCGTCGTCGAACACGTAAGGACGCACAAATGGTCCGGGGACGCTGGAATCCACGCGTCCCCGGACCATTTGCGTGTCCGGGGACCATTCGCGAAAGTCCCATTTCTGCAACATTCAGAATTTTCCTGTTACCTGAGTCACATGCACGCTAGGGTTATATCCGGTCGCAGCGTCGCGGCCGCGCATGAGGGGAGAAGTTTTGAACCAGAAGCTCAAGGTACTGGTCCGCGTGGACCTCGACTGCGGCGAGGCTCAGGTCGCCGCCCAGGGACATGTAACCGCCCAAAGCATCCAAGCTCTTTACGTCGTTATGAAACGCGCCAACCACCTCCGTCAGGGCCTGCAGCTCGTCGTCGATGTCAGCCACGCCCGTGTCGAACCCGTCGCACTTGAACAGCTGCGGGAATGCTCCAAAACGCACCACCTTCCACGTTCCATCGATCCGCAGCAGTCCGAATGCAACGTCCGCGTCCTGGCCCCGGCCGACGGCGCCGCAGCCAGCCGCTACGCGGTCGCCGCGGCTGCTTGAGGCGGGCCGCTGGTTAAGTTGAAATAGAACTGAATACACGCTGAGGCCCCGGACTCTCGATGGAGTCCGGGGCCTCAGCGTGTGCCGGAGGAGCCTCGGGGGCCTCGGCGAAAAGCGCCTGCTAGCGGTCGGGGTTGGGGTCCCGCACGTCGCGCTCGCCGATGTCCGCCGCGCCCAGAACGTCGGCGGCCGGCGAGTGCACGGGGTCATGTTCGCGGACGCGCAACTCGGGATGGTGAAGGTCCAGGGCCGGACGCTCGGAGCGGATGCGCGGCAGAGAGGTGAAATTGTGCCGGGGCGGCGGGCAGGACGTGGCCCATTCCAGGGAAGCCCCGAAACCCCACGGATCGTCGACTTCCACCTTTTCCTTGCTGCGGGCCGTAATAAAGACATTCCAGAAAAACGGAATCAGCGAGGCGCCCAGCAGGAAGGAACCAAAGGTCGAGAACTGGTTCATGGCCGTGAAGTTGTCCTGCGGCATGTAGTCGGCGTAGCGGCGGGGCATGCCTTCAACGCCGAGCCAGTGCTGGATCAGGAACGTGGCGTGGAAGCCCACGAGCAGCATCCAGAAGTGGATTTTGCCGAGGCGCTCGTTGAGCATCTTTCCCGTCCACTTCGGCCACCAGAAGTAGAAGCCGGCGAACATAGCGAACACCACGGTGCCGAACACCACGTAGTGGAAATGGGCCACCACGAAGTAGGAGTCGGAGACATGGAAGTCCAGCGGCGGCGAGGCCAGGATAATGCCAGTCAGACCGCCGAAGAGGAACGTGATGAGGAAGCCGATGGCCCACAGCATCGGGGTCTCAAAGGTCAGTGAGCCGCCCCACATGGTGCCGATCCAGTTGAAGAACTTCACGCCGGTGGGAACGGCGATGAACATGGTCATGAGCGCGAAGAACGGCAGCAGCACGGAGCCGGTGACGTACATGTGGTGGGCCCAGACCGTGGCCGACAGGGCGGCGATGGCGATGGTCGCGTAGACCAGGCCCTTGTAGCCGAAGATCGGCTTGCGGCTGAAGACCGGGAAGATCTCGGACACGATGCCGAAGAACGGCAGCGCGATGATGTACACCTCGGGGTGCCCGAAGAACCAGAACAGGTGCTGGAACAACAACGCCCCGCCGTTCTCCGGGTCATAGATGTGGGCGCCGAAACGGCGGTCCGCGCCGATGGCGAAGAGTGCTGCGGCCAGCGGCGGGAAGGCCATCAGTACTAGGACGGATGTGATGAAGACGTTCCAGGTGAAGATCGGCATGCGCCACATGGTCATGCCGGGGGCCCGCATGCAGACCACCGTGGTGATGAAGTTGACCGCACCCAGGATGGTGCCGAAGCCGGACAGTGCCAGGCCGAAGACCCACAGGTCACCGCCGATGCCGGGTGTGAACGTGGTGTTGTTAAGTGGCGCGTACACCGTCCAGCCGAAGGATGCGGATCCCTGCGGGGTGATGAAGCCGGACACCGCAATCGTTGAGCCGAACAGGAAAAACCAGAAGGCCAGCGCGTTAAGGCGGGGGAACGCGACGTCGGGCGCGCCGATCTGCAGGGGCATGATCACATTGGTGAACCCGGCGAACAGCGGGGTGGCGAACATCAGCAGCATGACCGTGCCATGCATGGTGAACAGCTGGTTGTACTGCTCCTTCGTCACCAGAACTTGCATGCCGGGTTCGAAGAGTTCGGCGCGGATGAGCAAAGCCATCACACCGCCCAGGCAGAAGAACACGAAGGATGCGATCAGGTACATGTAACCGATCGTCTTGTGGTCGGTGGACGTGATCCACTTGACCACCATGTTGCCCTTGCGGCGGGGCACTACTCTGGGGGCCTCAGTGGTGGTGCCTGCTGGTTGCTGATATGCGGTCATCGTCTGCCACTCCCCGGCATCGCGCTTCGACGCCCCGTTTGGGGCGAGGGTGCCGGCCGGACCGTGAGCGGTTCACAGAACCGACGGCATCAGGATAGCGCCTGCGGCACCCCCGCAAAAGGTTTACTGGTTAATGGCCCGTGGCGGGACCGTGGACCCTCCTGGTGTCGCGGGACAGCAGCAGGGCGAGTCCGATCATCCCAACGCCCAGCAGGAAGTGCAGCCAGTTGTCAGCGGTGTTGACGGGAACGAAGTTCGCCGCGGTCTCGTGGCCGATCAGCAGGCCGTACAGCCAGAGGACCAGGTAGATGACGCCGCCATACAACAGGTAGCTCCTTGCCTGTCCCGGCGTCCGTCCCATGAGCAGGCCGGCCACGCCGAAGAGGAGGTGGACGATGTTGTGCAGGATCGATACCTGGAAGACGCCCAGAAGCAGGGCGTCGGAGGCGGGACCGGCCATTCCCAGTGACGCGTAGTTCGAGGTGATGCCGGGAATGAACCCCAGGATGCCGACGAGCACGAAAACTGCTCCGACGACCTGTGCCGCCCGTTGCAGCCGGGACCTTGCACCGGCCGCGCTGCCCATGGTGGTCATGGCGCCTACTCCTTCAATTGGAATTGGTTGAAACGGGAATTGACTTTGATGTGCCTTATTAAGGACGCCCGTTTTCTGCGGCGCTTAGACCACGGTTTTGTTCCCGCGGCGGCGGCGCCAGATAAAAACGACGAGGAGAGTGATGATCAATACCGCCGCGATAACGTACGGGGCGTATTCGAGGCGGTTGGTTTCCGACTCTGCCGGTTCTCCTGTGCCTGGGTTGGCAGGAGGCTCGGACGGCGTAGCAGACGGTGAAGACGTTCCGGTGGGCGAGGGTGTTCCGGCCGCATCGGACGTGCCCGCATGAACCTGCACAGAGCTGCCCGCCGGGACGGCGGACAGTGCCGAGGAACCCGGGACGGGCGCTGCGTTGGACGGCGCAGCGAGCGAAAGCCCGGCACCGGCGAGGGCGAGTATGGCGGTGAAAGTAGCGAGCAGTCTGCGCATAGGCTCTCCTGCGTTGTCCGATGCTGGCATGAATATAGTAAGCATGATTAGTATCTCAGGATAAGCAACATTTGTAACCTGTGTGCCGCCGCTTATAACTTGCTCGCTTCGGAGTTTCGGCGGAAGGTTCATGAATACGCGTCCGACGCCGGCGCTTAGAAGGAAATGAACTCCACCAGTTCGCCCACCCGGTCCTCCGGGTAGTTCCGGGCGATGTCGGCCTGGCTGAGCATCCCGACCAGGTCGTGGCCGTCGATGACCGGCAGCCTCCTCACCTGGTGCTGCTGCATGGTCCTGATGGCTTCCTCAATGGTGTCGTCGGCGCCGATGGTCACCGGTTTTCCCTCGGCGAGGTCGCCGGCCTTGGTGCTCTTGGGGTCGCCGCCGTCGGCCAGGCAGCGGACCACGATATCCCGGTCGGTGAGCATGCCCTTGAGCCGGTTGTCCTCGCCGCAGATCGGGAGGGATCCGACGTCGAGATCCTTCATCTTCCTGGCCGCCTGCTCAAGGGTTTCATTGACGCCAATGCATTCTGCGCCGCCGGTCATGATGTCGCGTGCCAGGATCGACATTGCCGTTCTCCTCACGTTTGGTGCTCGTACGACGGCGGGCTGCCGCGCTTCGTTCAGTTCGGCACCCGTTCAGTCCGGCACTTCCATTTGGAACCCGCAGCCGCAGCGCAGCAGCCGGGTGGGCAGGTGCACGTCGTGGATGGTGCGGCGCCGGCCGAGCTCCGTGCCGTAGATGCTGCTGGTTCCCGAGCTGACCGAGGCCATCGGCGTTCCACAATGGAAGTATTCGCCGCCGAACTGCAGCACGCCCATCACCTGACCGTGGCGGTTCAGGACGCCTGCCACGTCGTGGACTCCGGCCGGGTGGGCGTAGAACTGGTCGCATTCCACGCAGGTGTAGGACACGTCCACCATGCCTTCTTGTGCCGGATGAAGGGCCTCAATCGATTCGACGATAAGGTGTTCATCCGTCTGGCACTGGGAGCACCACAAGGGGTCGCCGGAGGGGCGCTGCGCTTCGCCGGGCAGGTGGGCATTGGAGATAGTCGTCATTAACGTGCTCCTGGTTAGGGGGCATCGGTGCCCTGCTGCTTGAGCTCAATCCCACGCTTAAAATACTCCCGGGCCGCCGGGCCGAGCAATAGCACCCAAAGCCTGCGGCCAGCACCCCGAGCTTGCGGCGACGCTGCCGGAACAGCTGTCCGTTCGCCGTCGCAAGCCCTGAATTCCCTGCCCTGACGGTGCGAAATCCGGAAGGAAGAAACCGCGGCGGAACCCTTGTGGCGGGGCGGGGCCGGTGCTATAAAACATTTACAGCCAGCCGTCGCGGCTGGCGGTGAACGGGAGGACCCGGGGCTTCAATTTGGCTGCCAGAAGGGGCGGTTAGCCCGGGAGCGCGCCACCGCGCCAAACAGCGCACGGCAGCAGCGTCCGGATCCTCTCGCGGACGGTCTCCGGCTCAACGAGCGGAGGCCGTCCCTTCGTATGCGCCTTGTTGTCCGCGGCGATTATCCGCGGCGCAGCCGGGCCCTGCTGACAACACGGCCTGCTGACAGCCGGGCGCCAATTAGTTACGCTTGTCACACAGGTCTCCTAGTTGTACGCGGGGTTTGACGCCCCGCGTGCGTCCGTACTGCGGACACGGTGTGGCAGGAGCGCCAGGTGAATAGGACCAGAGGCCAAGTCAGGGCGGGCCTTCTAGCGGCGGTGTCCTTGGCGGCCGCCCTTCTGGTGTCCTGCACTCCCGGCAATGGTCAACCACCCCCACCCGCCCCTGACACCGACCACCACAACATCACTGTCTGGACTACCGAGACGCTTCCGGACCGCATGGCCAAGCTTCGCGTCTTGATCGAGGATTTCACCGCTGCCACTGGAGTGAAGGCTGACCTCGTGGGTGTTCCTCCGCACCGCTTCAACCAGGTCCTGACGTCATCGGCCGCCTCCGGCGACCTTCCGGACGTGATGGCTTCCCTGTCGCTGGGGCAGGTCCGGACCCTGGCGGCCTCCGGCCACATCGACTACAAGACCAACGCGGCCATCGTGCAAAGCCTCGGGGAGCAGACGTGGGCCGCCCGGGCGCTCGAACTGACGAGCGACAACGGCCAGCAGCTGGCCGTTCCGGGCTCCGCCAGGCATCACCTGATCTATTACCGCAAGGACCTCTTCGCCATGGCAGGGTTGAGTGCGCCGCGGACGTACGCGGACATCGTTGCCGCGGCCAGGAAACTGGATTCCCCGGAGCTGGCGGGCATTGTCGCGGCCAACAAGGCTGGCCAGGCGTTCACACAGCAGTCCTTTGAGCACATTGGGCTGGGAAACGGCTGCGAGATGATGGATGCCCAGGGAGGCATTACGTTCGACAGCTTCCAGTGTGTGACGGCGCTCGGGTTCTACCGCGACCTGCTCAAAAACTATTCCGTGCCCGGCATACAAGACATTGATACAGTGCGGTCGGCCTACTTCGCCGGCAAGGCCGCCATGGCCGTCTGGCCGACGGACATGCTGGATGAACTGGCCGGCACGCGGACCGATGCGCGGCCCAGCTGCCCCGAATGCACCAAGGATCCGCTGTTCCTGGCGCGGAACACCGGAGTGGTGGCTGGCCTCCAGGGGCCGGACGGTCACCGGCCGGCGCACTTCGGTGAAGTGAACTCGTGGACCGTAACGGCTGATTCAGACGCCGAACCTGCCCGCCGCTTCGTGGAGTACTTCCTGACTGACGGCTATGCCGACTGGCTCGCGATTGCCCCGGAGGAGCGCGTTCCTGTGCGTTCGGGCAGCACCGCCAACCCGGCCGAGTATGCGGATGCCTGGATGTCCACCCCCGTGGCAGCGGGCAGGACCGAGCGGCTCGGCAGCGTTTATGCCGAGGATGTTCTCTCCACCCTGCTGCAGGGGTCGAACGACCTGAAGCACTGGGGGATTATCCAGGGCCACGACGACCTGGCCGGCGCTGCGATGGCCGAGTTGCCCATCGGCAAGGCCGTCAGCGACGTTGCAGCGGGCCGGGCCCAGCCGCAAGCCGCAGCCACCAAGGCTGCCGCGTCGCTCCGGTCCATCTTGAAGTCGCCGAAGTGAGCCGCTGGTTGAGCCGGAGCCCCGACCGCCGGGTTCCCTCGCCGAGCTGGCGAGGTTAGGGGCCGGGTGGGGAGCGCGAAACCCCAGGCGGCCCAGCCAGCCCCACCTACGTGGCCAGTTCCATCATGAGGGGCGGCAGTTCGTCGGCCAGTTCCCGCGCCAGGTAGCCGAGGCTACCCACCCGGCTGGCGAGCCGGTCGCCGGCAGCGGCGTGCAGGTGAGTGCCCCAGCAGGCGGCCTGGGCGTCGCTCGTGCCTCGAGCCCGAAGCCCTGCGATGGCGCCGGCAAGAATGTCACCGCTGCCGGAAGTTCCCAGCCCGCCGTAGCCAGTGGTGATTTCCCAATGGTCTCCGGTAGCCGGGAAATCAGCGGCGGACGCGCCGCCGTCGGGAGAACCGCCGTCGGGGTTGCTGACGGCGGGTGGCCCGGCAATCATGCCCTGGCAGCTCACCACCGCGCGGTACTTTCCGGCGAGTTCGACGACGTCGGCCGCCAAGTCCCCGGTGTCCCGGCCCAGCAGGATCGCGGCCTCAGCGGGGTTCGGCGTGAGAATCAGCCGGCGCGCCCAAGGTTCCAGCTCATCAGCCAGTTGGGGGAGGGCACCCAAGGCGTAGGCATCGAGCACCACCGCCGGACCAGCGTTCTGACCCGGACCCTTGGAGGAATCATGCCGCAGCAGCCCGCGGAGCAGCGCCTCGGTCTGCCCGATGTCGTCCAGCCCCGGGCCGATCAGCACGGCATCAGCAGCATCAAAGTCCCCGAGAAGGTTTTCGAGCCCCGCGCCACCCACGGAACCGCCTGCGGACTGAGGCAGACCGATCACTCCCGCTTCCGGCAGCGTCACGGCCAGCTGGACGGCCACTGACTCCGCCACAGCCAAGGTCACCCGGCCAGCTCCGGCGCGAAGTGCGGCCGTACCGGCGAGCAAGGCAGCACCCGGAGTGCGCCGGCCGCCGCCGATGACCAGCACCGCGCCGCGGGAGTACTTGTCGGACCCCGCGGAGGGCAGCGGCCAGCTGCGCAGGAGCGTCGGCGTGATCAGGGTGGCGGGAGTGTTGGCGGAGTCCGTGGCGGCAGTGTCAGCGGGCTCAGCGCGGGTGGACATTGGCGTCCCCGGCGTGTTCGGTCACTTCGACGCCCTGCTCCATAAGGTGGTCGGCCACGTTGAAGCTCTCCAGCGTCCACGGGCCCGCTCCCTCCGGCCGGACATAGCGGGTCAGCGAGGCGTTCAGGATCGGAGTGCTGGCCGCCACGTCCAGGAGCTCCCGTTCGGACATGCCCTCAAGGATGTAGCGGAACAGCATGACGACGGCGTCGTGGCACACCAGCATCACCCGGTGGCCGCTGCCCAGCACGTTCAGTTCCCCGATCACGGAACGGAGCCGCAGCGCCACGTCCGCCCACGATTCCCCGCCCGGCGGACGGTAATAGAACTTGCCCAGCCACCGCCGTCGTTCTGCCTCCTGGGGAAGCCGGGTTTCCACACCAAAGGCGGTCAGCATGTCCAGGATGCCCAGCTCACGGTCGCGGAGACGCTCGTCCGAGCGGACGGGGACGGGCCAGCCCGCCGTCTCTACGGCGATCTCTGCCGTCTGGTAGGCGCGCATGTATGGGGAGGAGATAACGACGTCGGGCCGCCGGTCCTCGGGAACCGCCGCCAGTGCGCGGCCCAGGGCAGTCACCTGCTCCCGCCCCGTGGAGGAAAGCTCGACGTCGGCATCACGGGCCGGGACCGCGATCACCTCGGCGCCGGAAATCGTGGCATCGGTGGCGGCCACGTTGCCCTGGCTCTCGCCGTGCCGGATCAGGATGAGTTCCACGGCGCCGGCTGTCCACGCAGCGGGCACTGGGGCATCCTTGTGCGTTCCGTCAGCGGAGGTTCCGTTCTGTCCCACGATTGCGCTCCCGTTCAGCCTAGGCGTGCGAATTTTCACGTTACTAGTGCCGTACCCGGAATGGCAGCAGAGTAATCACCCGCGGCACCACCCCGCACGCTTCCTCAGCTTTCGTCGCCTTTTTTGGGATGCTTCCTCAGCTTTCGCGGCCTTCTTTGCTACGCTTCCTCAATTCCTGCAGCCAAAAGGGAACCTGCTCTGTTATCTGTGCGGAAGCGTTGACCCAAAACCTGCAAAATCTGAAGGAGGGTCGGCGTTTTTCCCGCAGGATGTGAGGAAGCGTTTGGGGGAGGGCGACGGGATGTGAGGAAGCGTCAGGGGATGCGTTTGCCGCCCGAGCGGTTGAGGAAGAACGCCAGCAGGGCCGCCAGCAGGAGGAAAGGCGCCACCCACAGCAGGAAGGCCACCGCCTTGATGGTTACGCCCGCGATGAAAAACAGCACCGCAACAACGGCGATGATCCAGATCAGTTTTTTCACTGGCTATCCCTCACGATCGTCACTTCTAGAACATCACTTCTAGAACATCACTTCCCCAGCGTCGCGGCGTACTGCCCCAGCCGGTCCTGCCCCAGGGCGGCGCCGACAGCGGCGGCGGCGCCGTAGTCCGGGAGGATAATTGACTGTCCGTCGGTGCTGGTCCCAAATCCTGCCGTCGGAAGCGTGAAGAACACCGCGTCCTGCATCCGGACATTCCGCAGGCTGTACACGAGGCTGGCCAGCGCGGTCGCGTTCAGCCCCTTATCCACGGTGATGTACTTCGACGCCGTGTTGACCAGCTTGTACAGCGTCACCGGGTTGGTCAGCGTGCGGGCGGAGAGCAGCTTGGCCAGGGTGGAACGCAGGAACAGCTGCTGGTTCGCGACCCGGCGGTAGTCGCCGTCAACAAACGTGTAGCGCTCGCGGACGAACTCGAGGGCACGCTGGCCCTTGAGCCGGTTCACTCCGGCGGGGAAATGCTGGTGCGTGTCGTGCGTGGAGGTGAAGGCCTCCGGATTGTTGACGTCCACGCCGCCGAGTGCCTCGGTGATGCCCCTGAAACCTTCGAAGTCGATCATGACGGCGTGCTGGATCTTCTGCCCGAACAGGGACTCCACGGTCTTCACGGCAAGCGGCATGCCGCCCTGCTCGAGCGAGGCGTTGATCTTGGCTTCGCCGTACCCGGGGATCGGAACCCAGAGGTCGCGCATGAGCGAGATGCCGTAGGCGTGCTTCCCGTCGGCCGAAAGATGCACCAGCATGAGGACGTCCGCGCGCTGGTTCGGCAGGCCGTTCGGCGCCGGGGCATCTCCCTTGCGGTGGTCGCTGCCGATCAGCAGGATGTTCATGGGCAGCGTGGGCGCCGGTGGCGGCTTCACCGGTTTGGGCGCCGGCTTCTTGGTGGGCGAGGGCTTGGTGGTTGCGGTCTGTGTGGGGCTCTCTGCGGCCGCGGTGATCTCCGTCTTGGCGGTCTGGGTATTCCAGATCTGCGCCAGGCTGAACAGGAAGCCGCCGGCCGCCAGGGCAACCCCGAGCAGCCCTGCCAAAACTACGTTGCGTATGGTCCGCTTGGGTTTGGCGCCGCCATTGGCGCCTGGAGCGGGGTCGCCGTTGCCCCCGGCTCCCGGGCTGTTCCGGGATTTCATGATCGGACCGTACCACCAAAAGCCGCTCGTGAGAACGACGGCGGCCGCCCGGTTTAAGAGGGGGCGTTCAGCCGGGCGAAACGCAGGATAGAGATGATCGCCGGGGCCAGTTCGTCCTCCATCTGCCGGTAGTAATCGGCGCTGCGGCGGTAGGGGTCCACGACGTCGTTGTCCGCGGCATCGGGGGCCAGCGCGAGGTGCCGGACCGACGCGGCCCGGGCGGGAAGCCTGCGCCAGAGCTTGGTGTTGGCCGCGAGCCGTTCACCGTTGAGGCCCGCGCCCTGAGGGGCATGCCCTTCACGCTCCTCCAGAACATTGAGCATCCTGGCAAACTCGCGGATGGTGAAGGTGCGCTTCAGCAGGGAGGCATCCAGCTGGAGCACCTCGCCCCGGTGTCCGGAGGTCATGGTGAGGACCAAGTCCACGTTCCGAAGGATCTTGCCCGACAGTTGGCGTGCCGCGAAGCCCTCCGCCGTGCCGCCGAAGGTGCGGATGATGTCCGCGGAGAGCGGCTGGACGGGGTCGCCCACCAGGGCGCGGGTTCCGGCGCTGCGCACCTCGAAGCCGCCCGGAAGCACTTGGTCCAGACCTGCCTGGAGCAGGCGTTCAGCCACGGGGGAACGGCAAATGTTGCCCGTGCAGACGGTCAGGATTCGGACTGGCGAAGGCGATTCCACGTATTGGCTCTCTCAGGCTGGTGTGCAGGACAGGTCTGTCCCACCGATTCAACTTAACATGTGAGCCGCCCGGCGTTCCGTCAGGAGCACGGTGTGCCCTGCCAACCAACTCCCAGCTTTCCTTCATGCTTCTGCCGGGATAGGGATGCCAGCATGGAGCCGGGACCGCGAACCGACATTGCTGCAGAAGGCAGGATCCAATGAGAGCTGCTCCGATTCACGGCTGGCACTCCAGGGACCTCCACGGGTGGCACCGGCGCCGGCCGGCTGGCCGGAAGCTTCTCGCGGCTGCGCTGGTGGCGGTGGCCCTCACGGGTCTCGCTGCCTGCGGAACTGGACCGTCGCCCTCGCCCACAGCGGCGGCAAAGCCGGGACACGTGTTCGTGATCAACCTGGAGAACAAGTCCTTCCGGGATGTCTGGAACGACCAGTCCGACGCAGAGTACCTGTCCCAGACCCTGCGTCCGCAGGGCGTGCTGCTGAGCCGGTACTACGCAATCGGGCATGCCTCGCTTCCCAACTACATCGCCCAGATATCGGGGCAGGGCCCGAACCCCGTCACCAAAGGCGACTGCCCGGACTATGAGGCGTTTGACTCGAGCGGCACAGCATCGTTGGGCCAGGCGCAGGGCAGGGGCTGTGTGTACCCCGAGTCGGTGCAGACGCTTGCCGGCCAGCTGAGCGCGGCCGGCAAGACCTGGAAAGGGTACATGGAGGACATGGGCATCCCGTGCCGCCATCCGGAGGCGGGCGCTAGGGATTCTGACCATGCAGCGCAGGAGGGCGACCAGTACGCCACCCGGCACAACCCGTTCGTGTACTTCGCCGGGATCACATCGTCGCCCGAGTGCCAGGCCAACGACGTCGACTTCTCCAACCTCCACGCCGACCTCAAAACCGTGGCAACCACACCGAACCTGTCATACATCAGCCCGAACCTGTGCAACGACGGGCACGACAGCCCGTGCGTTGACGGGCGGGAGGGCGGCCTGGTCTCGGCCGATGTATGGCTCCGCAAGCATGTCCCGGAAATTATGGCCTCCCCGGCGTACAAGCAGGACGGGATGCTGGTCATCACCTTCGACGAGGCGGAGGGGAAGGAAAGCGCGGGTGCCGCACTGCCTGGGGGAGCGGCCGGCGGACTGACTGGGACGCTGGTGCTGTCACCGCTGGCCAGAGCAGGCACAACCTCGGACCGCTTGTACAACCACTACAGCCTGCTGGCCAGCATCGAGGACGTCTTTGGCCTGCCCTACCTCGGGTACGCGGCCGCGCCCGGGCTGAACCGCTTCGGGTCAGATGTTTTCAGCCGCTGAACCAGCAGAGATGTCAGCAGCGCCGCCGCTACGTGCGCGTACAGCAGCACGTGCAGCGGCTGGGTTGGCACGCCGGCCAGCAGCAGACCGGGGCCGTTGAACTGCGCGGCGGCGGCATGTCCGTGACCGTCCAGGGTGGTGGCCAGCGGATCTGAGAAGAATGCGAAAGCCCAGTGAATGGCCTGCTGTCCCACACCGGCCAGTACCAGCAGGGCCCAGTTCGGAACACCGATCCGGGTGACGACTGCGCCGGCCAGGCTGAGCAGTGCGGCGGTGGCGACGACGATCGGCGCCGCAGGCACGGGATGCCCAGACACGCCGTGGATGACCAGGCCCAGGACAACACTGACGGAGCCGAAGAGCCAGCCGGCAACAGCAAACTGATTGCGACGTCTACGTTCCGCCATGCGCCCATCCTCCACCAGGTTGCCCGCCGGTGCCAGCGGGTCCTAGTAGGCTGACAGTGAGAGTCACCCCGATCTGCCGTAAGGACAGCGTGGAATGGCAGCACTCATGAATGAGCCGGCGAAGAAGGCCGGGCTCCCGAACCGGGAGGGCGAATTCGTTCCCCAGCGGATAGCCGGTCCGGTGGTGGTTGGCGTCGTGCCAGGGCAGCCCCCGGCCGTCGTGCAAAATGCCGCCCGGTTGGCTTACTCCCTGAACGTCAAGCTCATCTGCGCCTATGTGGACATCACCTCATACCTGAGCAATGAGCGGGACGACCAGGACCTTCTGCAGTCGGCAGGCCAGGACGGAACCGTCGACGACGTCGAGCAGACCAGCGCCCATCTCAGGGAACACCTGCAGGCTCTCCTCGGCAAGGCCGGGATTCGCTGGTCGCTCCTGACCCTTGTCGGGGAACCCGCGCGCGCCTTGGGCCGGCTGGCCGATTCGGCGGATGCCTCGGTCATCGTGGTGGGCACCCGCGAAGGAAGGGTGGGCGCGCGGTTGGAGCAGCTGTTGCTTGGCTCGGTGGCCGTCCACCTCACGCACCGGCAGACCCGGCCGGTGGTCGTTGTTCCGCTCGCCCCGGAGAGACGGCACCGCCCGAAGGAGGAAACCTGACGCTATTCCGGCGCCACAGACGGTCCAGACCACGGACACCATCCACCCATACAAGATGAATGCGAGGGACTTTATATGGCCGACCTGATCGATTTTCTGGAAGCGCGAATCGCCGAGGACGAGGCGGATGCCCGGCAGGGACTGGAGACGGAAGGAACGGCGGGACCCGCCGTCGGCTGGTTCAATCCCGGGCGCGTACTTTCAGAATGCGCGGCCAAACGGAAGATCCTGGGAAACGTTCCGTTAGTCACGGATGTTGCCACCGCGATCGGCGCCACGAGCGAATACGTCCTGATGTCCCTTGCCGCCGTCTACAAGGACCACCCCGACTACCAGGAAGGCTGGGAGGTCGACGGGCTGTAGGGCTTGGCCGTCGACGGCGGGTGCCGGCGCCCGTGGCGCCGCCCGAGCCTGGCGCTCGAACCGGCGCTAGCCGGTAGTGCCCGTGTCGTCGTGCGCCGAGCCCACGGGCTTGGATTCGGGTGAGCCGCGCTGGCGCAGGTAGATCGACAGGACAACCATGGAACCGACGGCGAGGAACTCGGACTGCCAGTTCTGCAGGGTGCGGTTCCAGAACTCCGGCGAGACGATGTACTCCGCCCAGCTGACGGGCTGCTGGAAGTTCTTGATCTGCTCCTGGTTGTAGTTGCTGTTTCCGGCAATGGACTGGGCCAGCCAGGACAGGAGGAAGATCAGCCCCATCGTCAGCCCCAGCGAGTTGGAGTAGAGGGTCCGCCGCCAGCCTGAAACGCGGGCCCACTTCGGCGACTTGGCGTTGCTGAACTCGCCCACGAGCTGTTCCCTGTCCGACTCCGGGCCGGGCTCGTTGAGTTCCTTGGACTCGGGGGACCCCTTCTGGACCAGCCAGATCGTGGCGAAGATATACAGCAGGAACTGCAGGTACTCGGACTGCCAGTTTTCCGAGACGTCCACGGCGAAGTTCGACGACGTCAGGTACTGTCCGAGGCTGATTTCCTCCAGCCCGGAGGCTACCTGCTCCTCATTGAAGAGGGCATGGCCGGTGAGCGCCTGGCCCAGGAGGGCCAGGAGGAAGATGAGGCCAAAGAAGAGGCTGAGGCCGTTGTTTCTGAGTGCTTTTTTCACGGCCCGCCTATCCCCTGACGAGCCCGACGGCGACCATGTAGGCCAGTCCGCCGAAGATCAGTATGAGATACAGGGCGAAGGTCCAGCGCATGCTATTTGCCTCCTACTTCGCAGGTGTACGGCGCTTCTTCCCCTTTGGGGGTGCAGCCTGCGCCTGTGATTCTCCAGCCCGCGTTGGAGGCGGCCAGGAAGACGGTGTCGTGCTCGAACTCGACGAAGGCGTCACGGCCGAACTGCTCGGTGCTCAACAGCTTCCCCGCGTCCGGGATTTTCGCCTTTTCCAACTGACTTTCGCAAGTGCCGGCGTCACTGGACCGGGCCGTCTCCTCCCGTGTCTCGGACTGCAGCAGCGAGCAGGCCGCCGTCATGTCGGAGCTGGCCACGTCCCGGTGGAACGCTGCCGCTGCCTGTGCGGCCTCCGTTCCGTCAGCAGCACACCCCGAAAGGACGCCACCAGTAAGCGCGAGCAGGGCGGGGATCCCCAGCCTCAGGCCCCTGAGGGCCCTAGGCGTCTTCACGTTCCGGGTTTTCTAGCAGGAAGAAGTTGGACGTTCCGTTAGGACGCTGTTCCTTGTAGATGAGATTGAGGCGGCGCTCGTCAAGCGTTTTGAACGCGGGGGTGTTCGGTGTCGCGTTACCAGGCTTGTCACTCAAGGCAGTTCCTCCTCGTGCAGGACGACAGCAATTACTAAGGCTACTTATTGTTTAGTCTGTGTGACTGGCGCCGTCAAGATGGACCACCAGCATGCTTCACGATGCTGTTCGTGGAAGCTGTGGTCGTGGGCCTGCCGTGGGTATCGATCAGCGTGCAGCCGGCGCCGACGCTGCCAGCCAGGCTTTCGTGGGCCGCCCGTGCGATATTGGCTACCGCCCGGTCAACCACTGGTTCCGTGAGCAGGAGGCCCATGACCGGCGCGAAGATCTCGGGCAGTTCCCCTGCCATTCGGTGCTTCCGCGTCACAGGCAGGCCTCACATGTCATCAGGGTCGTTGTCATCCTCGTGCAGGGATGCCTTCGGCAGGTGCTTCCCATCATAACCACGAGCCGGAACTACACCCGCCGGCCGCGTCCGGGGCACCGGTGCGGAAGTTGATCAGCTTGTGGGTGCCGTCGCAGTAGGGTTTGATCGCCGAGGCGCCGCACCGGCAGAGGGCAACCGTGGTTCTTTGGCGGGGGACCGGATCCCCTGACGGAGTGCCGATTTCAAAGTCTCCGCGGATGAGGATCGGGCCGTCGGGGCAGAGCACCACCGAGCTGGGGCCTGCCGGATGCTGAGGGGCACGATTCACGAAAATTGCTCCGTTCTGGCTGGGTGGAATGGGGCTGACGGATTTTGCCTTGGTGCTTGAGCCGGAGCGTGGCCATGGAAGTGGCCGCGATCTTCAGCCTGGTGCCTGAATCGGGAGCCCCGCCGCGGGCGCGCAGAGCCAGGGCCACCCAGATGCATACTGCCCGTTCCAGGACCCACAGCGGCGCGAACAGAGCGGTGTCCGCCGGAAAGGCGGCCGTCCCGCCGTCGCGCCTCCTCCCGCTTCCGCTATGGCGACGGCGGTGCCGGCCAGCGCGAGGAGCGCCGGCATGCGCGCTACTCGCCGGTGCGCGGGCACCGCCGCGAGGACGGGCAATAGGGCGAGTTCTGCGCACAACCGGATGGGCTGGGCGAAGTCGTCGGAGGGCCCTGTTGATCAGTGACCGGGCGGTGTCCCAGCGCGCGTGTCAGGGCAGCGGCGTGAAGAAATTCTGCGGGCGGACCACCTCGGCGTCGTCGAGTCCGGCGAAGGCAACGGCCAGCTGGCCGCGTGTGTAGCGGACGTCGTCGTCGGCGATGACAAGCCTCTCCGCGTCACCTACGCGAGCCGCTGTCAGCACACCTGCCACCTTGCCGTTTCCGCCGCTCCCCGTCGCCGGGGGAATATGCCGGACCGGCGGCGGAAACAGGGCCCGGTGCCGGGTGAACAGTTCTGTCGGGGAGCCGTCCACAACGGTGACTCTTGTCCAAGCGCATAGCTCCCGGAGGTAGTCGACGAGTTCCTCCAGCCCGGCATCGTCCGTCCAGCGCACAGGCAGAATGTATTCGGTGTCCGGCCCGGGTCCCGGATCCTCGCTCACGCGGCTTCAGGGAGGGTCGTCCGCAATGAGGACCTTCCGTCCTCCCAGGCTTCCACGATGTGCTCGGTGAGGCGGGCATCGATGGCAAGGGCGGCCCTCTACCCGCGAGGGTCCTGCAGCCACAGGAGCGGCAGAGCGCAGGGCCCGTTCGAAGGGGACCCGAGCAGCCGGCGGAGCGCGATCAGTCCGGGCTCCCATTCCCAGGCGTCGTCCACGCCCTCAATGCCTCCATAGTGCAGCTCGTAAAGGCAAAACAGTGCGAGCTGGATGTCGTCATCGTTGAGGATGTCATCGGTGAGTTTCACTGTATCGGGAACGCTACATCCGGAGGTCCCGGATGTAGCGTTCCAGATCGTGGTGCAGCGCAGGTTCGATATCCGATTTGTTCTGCGTCAGTCGCTGGACGAGTGCCTCGGCTGTGGCCAGCACCTTACGGCCTTGGTGCGTAACCCGTATGTCCGAATAGCGCCGGTCGCCGCTGCGTTCCCTGCTCAGCAACCCAAGTCCCTGAAGGCGGCGGACCACCCTGCCCAGGCTTTGTTTGCTGACGCAGAGCAGGGTGGCCAGGTCCGAGACCGTTACCGGTTCGAGCTCCGCGACCGACTCCAGGACGTCCAGGGACCCCTTGGTCAGGCCCAGATGCATGAGGTTGCGGTTGATCCGCAGCTCATTCAGACGGGCAGCGATGCTGAGGAGCCGGTGCGTTGGCCAGCTTTCAGGTCCTGTCGAATGAGCCAGGCTCATGCCGGCTCACGTGTTTTGGACGTGGTCCTTGGCGTCCGTGGCGGTTGCTTTGACGTCGGAGGCGGCGGTTTGGCCTTCGTCCTTGACGTGCTGGGCGGCGTCGGTGGCGGTGGCCTTGACGTTTTCCATGGCGTCCTGGGCGGGTTCCTTCCAGCCCTGGGCCATGTCCTTGGCTGCTTCGGTGAGCTGGCTGGTCATGGGTTCGGCGGCGGTTTTCAGGGCGTCGGCGGCTTCGCGTTCCTTCTGGCTTGGCGGGATCAGGGAGGAGGCGAGCAGCCCGGCGCCGAACGCGATCAGCCCGGCGGCGAGGGGGTTGCCCTGGGTTTTGGCGGCGACCTGGTGGGGTGCGTCGGCGATCGCGTCGCCGGCGGTGCTGATGGCGTTGCCGGCGGCGTCGGTGGCCTGGTGGAGGCCGCCGGTGGTGCTGTGGGTGGCGTGGTGGAGGCTGCCGGAGGTGCTGTGGGTGGCGTGGTCTGCGGTGCCCATGACTTTGTCCTTTACTCCGAAGACGGCGTCTTTGACCTTGCTGGTCTGGCGGTGGACGATGTTGGACGGGGTGACTTTGTCGGCCACGGCGTCCACGTTGGTGCCCAGGCGTTCGCGGGTGGCTTCGATGTCGGCGCGGATGGCGTCCGGGTTCTCACTCATCGGTGGTCTCCGTTCGGTTTGAGGGTGGGCGGGATTTCCTGGACGGTTTCGACGGTCTGGGGCATGCCCTTGATGGTTTTGAGTTCCTTGCGTCCCACACTGGCCAGGATCGCGGCGATGATGGCCCAGATCACGGCGACGATGACGGCGGACCAGCCCAGTCCCGTCAGCTCGCCCAGGGCGTACCAGAGGGCGATGGAGAGGAACAGGAGCACGAAGTGCCCGGCGATGCCGGCGCCGGCGAGCATGCCGCCGCCTTTGCCGGCGCGGGTGCCGGACTGTTTCAGTTCGGCTTTGGCGAGTTCGATTTCCTGCCGGATCAGGGTGGACAGGTCCCGGGTGACCTCGCCCAGGAGGTCACCGAGGGAGGTGGTGTCGGCCTTGGCGTGCGCGGCCGTCGGCGGGGTATCGGGGATCTGGCTGCTCACAGGGGACGACCTCCACCTTCGGTATACGGGTCCTCGGGATCGCGCAGCGGGACGCCTGCCGAACCCGGCGCCTCAAAGCCCGGGCGGGCGGGCTCGCCGTACACGGTTTCTGCGTATGTCGTCGGAGTTGCCTGCGGTGCGTCATACAGGGGAGCGGCCGGTGCAGCCGTCAGGCTGCTTTCGGTGACCGGCGGCTGGACGGGGTACTGGGGAACAGTGCCGCTCGTGGGTCCATAGCCGGCTGTGGTTCCGGTTTCGGGGGCGCCGGCCTGCAGGCTGCGGCCGAGGCGTCCGGCGAGGAGTCCTGCGCCTGCCGCGAGGAGCAGGAAGGTCCCGGGGCGTTGGCGGGCGAAGGACTTGACTTCGTTCAGCAGTGAGCCCGGGTCCCGGTTGTCCAGCCAGGACGCGACGGATTCGGAGCGGTCGGCGGCCTGCCGGATCAGGTCCGAGGCCACGCCCTGCTGGTCCGGTGCGTCGGCCATGGTGCGTAGCTGCGAGGAAATGGTGCGGATGCCTTCGGCGGCCTTGGTCTGCTGGGTGCCGGCCTGGCTGGTCAGGTCCGACTTCGCCTGATGCAGCAGATCCCGGGCGCTGTTCTTTGCTTCGTAGGCGACGTTCTTCGCCTCGGTTTTCGCTGTCTCCGCCACGTTCTGGGCGGCGCCGGCAGCCTGGCCAGCCACATTCGCGGCCTCATCCTTCGCCACGTCCTTCTTCGAGGAAGCGTCGTCCTGGTAGCCGACGGTTCCTGTGTACCCGGCCGTGCCTGCGCCGGCGATGTCGGCGTCGGTGGTGCCCAGCCCTGTTGTGCCCGGTCCGGTGCCGTATGGGTTCTCGGTCATCATTGCTCTCTTTCCTTTGAGGGTTAGCTGCTGCTGATGAACCAGCACTCCGTAATAGTAAGCATGGTTACCATCTAATAGTAAGTAGACTTCCTACATCAGCTGAAAAATTGCTGGAGACCAGACGGCGGCGCCGATCCTGCCTCACCTCCTGCAGGAAAAACCCAGACGCTTCCTCACCGCGCGGCTGCGGGAGCATCACCGTTCCGGCGGCGAAAGGTGAGGAAGCGCTGGGTTTGAGGCGGCGAAAGGTGAGGAAGCGCTGGGGGACAGGGGTCGAACGTATGCTTGAAAGATGAGCGCTGCAGCCGCATCAACCGTCACCTTTGAAAGCCGCTTCGCCACGGAGCTTGCCGAGATGGCCATTCCCTGGAAGGCGGAGGAGGTTCCTGACCCGCAGTTGCTGGTCCTGAACGAGCCGCTGGCCGCCGAGCTGGGCTTTGACCCGGACTTCCTCGGGAGCCCGGAAGGGCTTCCGCTGCTGATCGGCAACGCGGTGCCCGACGGCGCCACTCCCGTTGCGCAGGCATACTCCGGCCACCAGTTCGGCTGGTTTGCGCCGAGGCTGGGTGACGGTCGTGCGCTCCTGCTGGGCGAGATTACCGACGTCGCCGGCCGCCTCCGCGACGTCCACCTGAAGGGCTCCGGCCGCACGCCCTTCGCGCGCGGCGGCGACGGCTTCGCCGTCGTGGGGCCGATGCTGCGCGAGTATGTCGTCAGCGAAGCGATGCACGCCCTGGGAATCCCCACGACGCGGTCCCTCGCAGTGGTGGCCACCGCCCGTTCCATCCAGCGGGAAACCCTGCTGCCGGGGGCCGTACTCACCCGCGTCGCAAGCAGCCACCTGCGCGTAGGCAGCTTCCAGTACGCCCGCGTCGCCGGCGACACCGGGTTGCTGCGCCGCCTCGCGGACCACGCCATCGCGCGCCACTATCCCGGTGCGGCGGAGGCGGACAATCCGTATCTCGGACTCTTCGAGGCCGCCATAACCGCCCAGGCTTCCCTGGTGGCACAGTGGATGCTGGTGGGTTTCATCCACGGCGTCATGAACACGGACAACATGGCCATCTCGGGCGAGACCATCGACTATGGTCCGTGCGCCTTCATGGACGCGTTCGATCCCGCCACCGTCTACAGCTCCATCGACGAGAGTGGCCGCTACGCCTACGCCAACCAGCCGGTGGTAGCAGAGTGGAACCTGACCCGCCTGGCGGAGGCGCTCCTTCCGCTGTTCGACGACGACGAGGAGCGTGCGGTCGCACTGGCCCAGGAGTCGCTGGGGGCGTTCCGCCGGCAGTACAGTGCCGCCTGGCTGGCCGGCATGAAGGCGAAGCTCGGACTGGACGCCAGCATCGCTGACGACGTTGCGTCTCCCATGATTGACGAACTGCTCGCGCTGATGCAGGAGTGGCGCATTGACTACACGTCGTTCTTCCGGCGGCTCGGCATGGCAGCCCGTGGCAAGGGCGAGCCTGCACGGGACCTGTTCCCGGAAGCGGACGCCTTCCTTGCCTGGGCGGAACCCTGGCGGGCCCTGAACCCGGACGCGGAGAAAATGGACCGGGTCAACCCCGCGTATGTGCCCCGCAACCACCTTGTTGAGGAAGCACTCGACGCCGCGACCGACGGCGACCTTGATCCGCTCCGGCAGTTGCTCGAAGCGGTGACGGACCCGTATAACGAGCGTCCCGGCGTCGAACGCTATGCAGAGGCTGCGCCGGAAAGCTTTGGCCCCTATAGGACCTTCTGCGGAACCTGAGTGGGTTAGCTGGCGCCGGGGTGCACGAGCGTGTCCGGATCCAGCTCGCTCGCCGGTGCGTCGGACAGTCCCTGCGGCGTGAGGTCCAGGTCGTCCAAGGCGGCCATGGCTGCAATCGGGGCGGCGTTCAACCCGGCGCCCGGGGCAATGTTGTTAGTCATGGTTCTCTGTCTCCTGAAGTGAGCGGGGCGGTGCATTGTGTGCTGACTCGCTATTTTCCTTGGAATTGTTCCGCGCGCCAAAGTTGCGCGGCGGAGGTGATTGGTGTAGTCCCACCCGGATTGTGTCAGTCCCGGACATGCGGAGTGAGGGAATGGCCGACGGCGGCACCCCCGCATGTGCATGCCGTTTCGGCCGGTGCGGAGGCGGCTTTGTGACGGCGGGTTACAGGTCGCCGCCGCCGATGATGGCCTGGGAGAGCTGGTGCAGCGGTACCTCCCGACGGCGGGCGGCGCTAATGAGGGTGGAGAGGGCTTGGCCGCGGTTGACGTGGAGCCGCTCCATGATCATCCCGGTGGCGGTTCCGATGGCATCGCGGGCGCCCAGTGCGCCGATGAGCCCGTCGCTGAGGCGCTGTGCGGTGTCGCGGGCCTGGGCATTGGCAAGCATCAGGGCAGCGGGACGCGCCAGCAGTTCGACCAGGTGGACGGCACGGGAATCGAAGCCGCCGGGAACCGGGGAGTAGACCTTCAGCGCACCGATGGCGCCGTCGGGAGTGGACAGTGGCGTGCTGATCACCGAGCGCACGGGCAAATCTGCGATGGCGCGGCTCCACGCTGGCCAGCGGTGGTCGGTGCGGCTGTCCGCGACAATAATGGTTGCCTGCTGGGCCCAGGCTGTCAGGCACGGCCCCTGCCTGAGATCGTACTGGAGCTGGTCAGCCTGCAGGATGTCGGGATCCGTGGAGGCCGTGCTGGTGCGCCGGCCGCGCGTATCCATAAGGCTGACGCCGGCCCCCAGCGCTCCCGGGACGGCTTCCTTCAGGGCCTGCGCCAGCGCCGAAACCGCTTCGTCGACGGTTTCGTGGGTCAGTAAGAGGTCGGCGATCCGGGCGGTGAGCGCCGCGAGCTCGTCGGCGAGGGGCAGGTTGGCCTGCATCAGGGCCTGGCTGACACTCGGTGGGGGGATGGCGGGCGGGCACCCGGCCGGCTCTGCGGCAGGGTCCCGGGCCGGGCCGGGGATTCTGATGAGACGGGCACGTCAGTACGTTCCTTTCCTGGGTCCGCGGAGTGCCCTCCCGGTGGCAGACTGCGGCGTCGAAGGTGCTATGACGATTATTTCAGGGGATGGCCCGCGCCGCGAGGGGTGCGCGCCTTTCTATATGGAGCGGAATATATGCAGCGGATCGATGCGCGGAGGCATTCACCGAGAATAGGAAACGCGAGCTTTAGTAATCGTTCTGGGAGAGGATAATCGCTTAAGAACACGTGTTTCCGCAGATAGGAGCAGTGGTGGCCGAATCCGTGGGACCCGGGAAACAGGTCGCGGCCGCTGAGGCGGAGTTGTTCAAGGCTCTGGCGCATCCCGCCCGTGTCCGGGTTTTGGCTGTGCTCACGGCGGGGCCGGCGTCGGTGGCGGAGCTCTGTTCGGCCACGGGACTGAAGCCGTCGCACCTAGCGGGGCAACTCGCACAGCTGCGTGGACAGCACCTCGTGACCGGGCGCCGCTCCGAGGGACGGCTGCAGTACCGGCTGTCCTTTCCCCAGATTGCGGAGCTGCTCGCCGCTGCCGAATCGGTGCTGAATGCCCGGGCTGCGGCTGATGCGGGCGGCCTAGCGGGTCTCGGTGCATGGGGCGTGGGGTCCGGTCCCGCCCAAGCGGGCGTCCTCACCGACGAGTCGGCAGCAGTTCTGGAAGAATCCCTGGGGAGGCGTGCCCTGATCACTAATGCAGTGCGTGCCGTCAGCGCCCGGACCGGCCGCAGCTCTGAGGAGGCCCTGGCAGGACTCCTGACCGAGGCGCGAGCGCGCAGCCTCACCCTCGCTGAAGTTTCCCGCGAGACGGTGGTGCCCGGGGCCGAGTGACAACCGCCCCCCAAGGGGCCGTCTGCCTGGTTTGACTGCAGGCTCCCGAAGTTCCGAAAAGTTTCGTTTTGCACACTAAGGGTTAGGGCCCTTGACGGGCAGACGGCACTGAGTGAGACTCGTGATTGAGGAATTGATGAACTTATAGTTTCTTCAATCCTCTCCATTGGGGGCCCTCTGCTCTGTTTCGCGCAGAGGGGCCGGAGCGTCGCGGGGCAGGTGGAACAACCCCTGTCCGGGGGCCGCGGAATAGGCGGAAGGGGGCCGGAACAGCGTAGTTCCGACCCCTTTCCGGGCGGTTTTGAGCCCGCTCCTGAGCTATGGAAGCTCGAAGAGGCTCAGGATGTTGCCCTCGCTGTCCAAGAACCATGCGGCTTTTCCTGCGTCCGAGGTGGCAATGCCGTTCTCTGTCTTCAAACCCGGAAAATCGTACTCCTCGAAGACAACGCCGCGGCTCCGCAGCTCCTGGACGTCCCGCTCGACGTCGTCCGTTACCCAGCCCATTTGGGTGTTTTTTGCAGTGCCCGCGTTGTCGGTTTTGTACAGCAGGAACCTGGTCCCGTTGCCGCAGCGGTACATGACGTCGTCGTTGCTCGCCGGGTCGATGGGCTCAAGCCCCAGCTTGTCCCGGTAAAAGTCCTTCGCCCTGCCCACATCCTTCGCCGGAAGGACAGCGGCGACTTCCATATCTTTGAGCATGACAGTTCTCTCCTTGTTGCACTTATGGCGATGGTCCCGCTGTTCGGTGCCGGGATCGGACTGGCCGTCCGTGCCCGGGCCGCGTCGCCGCCCGTTTCGCCGACAGCCGGGGCGGCCACCTGGGACTCTGTGGCGCCTCGCCAGCGTCGCCGGGCGCGAGGGTCCCCGAAGTTTATGGGGACATTATGGAACCGAAGTGCCACCCGCGGATATAGGACGGAGGGACAGGAAAGAACGACGTCGGCGGGCCGGCCGCTGCTGTGGCCGTGCGGCGGCGGGGCGTCCGGGGTAGGTCCGCTCAGGCGTTCCCACGCTGCGGCCGCCCCTCAACGCCGTTGCCCACAGCCTGAACGTCAAATCCGATCCGTGTCAGGATCAGCGTGACCAAATCGCGAATATCCCGGTCGTCCTCGACGACCAGGCAAAGCCCCCGTGACCCCAACGTGCCCCCGGCCTGTAGTAGGTGTGCACAGTGCAGGGCGGAAACCTCAAGAAGTGTATGGTTTGAGCACGAAAAAGCCCCGCACCATTTGTGAAGGCGGTGCGGGGTTTTCCGTGGGCGACCACCCGCATGGGGGAATAGGGTGGGGCCCCACCCAAAGTTACCCGGGCGTAGGTTTGTCCTTCAAATGTACGATCCCGCTCACTCGGGCAGTTCCATCTGGAATCCGCACGTACATCTGAGGACGCGGGTGGACAGGTAGACGTCCAGGGTGTCCTCGGCTGTGCCTTCGGTGGACACCGGTGCGGACAGCCGGCGGAGCTCGGATCCGGCCTTCCGCATCGGTTGTCCGCAGTGCATGTAGTGACCGCCGAAGATAAGCACCTCCCCTGGTTGTTCCCTGCGGCCGAGGACCGCGGACAAGTTGGCGACCTGGGCCGGATGTTCGCTAAAGAGCCGGCACCGGCCGCACGTGTAGGCGACCATGACGACGTCGGCCGGGCAGTTCCGGATGTCTGTCACCGATCTGATGGTCAGGTGGCGGTCGGTGCCGCAACGCGCGCACGTCACGGGCAAAACACGGGCCCGTCCGGCGCCATCGGGCCGGAAGCCGGGTGATCTGTGCGACATGGTCAGCCGGCGGTGTCGGGAGCGGGGGAGGTGGCGTCGTGAAGGAATTGCTGGAAATGCGAGGTGGCCATGTCAGGCTCTTTCCTCGGGGTGCAGGGTGGCCGCCGTGAGGCTGCAGCGGCATTACCTCCAGGCGGTGCACAACGCCGGGAGGGGCCCCGTGCAGAAAAACGGCGGGTCCTGTAATGAACCTACCGTGCAGTAGGGACTGATGTATATAGGAGACGTCAGGACCCGGGAGGAAGTGGAAGGCCCCCGTGACGGATCCGTCAAGAGCTGTCATCTTAGGGCCGTGAAGGTGGCACCATCCGTGCGCGGTCGATCGCTGCCAGGGCGACTGCGCTGGCCGCAAGGCGGACCGCGTTGACGCGGTACCACTTGGCCAGCAGGGATCTACGGCGCATGTCGCTGAGCGGATGGGGACCGAAGAAGAGGGCGGGGTTGACGGACCGGAGGAGATAGGCCGTGCCGGCCCCGCCGGCCGCTGAAGCGACCGCTGCAGTCACCAGCCACGGCCGGCTGCCCGGGCGGTTCCATCCTGCGGCCAGTGCGAGTGCGACGGCCGGGAAGGTAGCGGGAGCCAACGGCGCGTAGTAGCGGCCGGGACTTCCGGGCCCCAGTGGAGACCTCCGCAGCTCAGGGCTCTCCTCAGACCCGGCAACGCGGTGGGGGACTTTGACCACGGCCTCGTAGAGATTGCCGAAAAACCAGTGCGCGTGCGCGAATTCCGCGACGGCCAAACTTATGTCAGTCAGCGTCCTGCGCCTGTCCGTTGCTTCATGCCCCATGGCCATAACGTACAGCAGGCGTGTGGGGCGACAGGCAAGACCGTGTGGGGCCGGCGGCGGGCTGGGTTAGGCAGCCAGGTCCCGGAGGGTGGACCAAGGGCCACCGCCGCCGGCCCTGTTTAGAGTTTCCGCCTTCGTCCTTGGAAGAACTTTGGAGTTCCTTGGGCCGGCACGGCGAATCGGGGGGTCGCGCGCGGATTGCCCCAAGGTGTCCCAGCTATTTCCCCATGTCAGCGCACAATACTGACAGCGTTCTGAAGGGAACGGAAACCGCGCCCCCGAACCTTCAGAACCTGCCGGGTCCGGACGCACTCCCGCTCGCGCACCCGGACCCGGCAACAGCCTCCCCAAGCTGCGCGTGAACTGACCGGGCGTGTTGCACAGGCCACGTTCACAGGCTGTTCACCCCGAGCTGGTTCTATTGGTACATGGACACGAACGCTGGCAATGGGCACGACGCCGACCTTCCGGGGCTGTGGGGGACGCTGACCCCGCGGGCGGAGACCGAGATCCGGAAACCGGGCCGCCCCGCCCGAGCCGGCGTTGCCGGCAGCGTGCCCATTGGCGGCTCCGTCGTATTCGCCTGGGTCGATGGGCAGTCTTCCCGCAGGCTGCATTTTGCCGGAGATCCGCTGGTTGTCTTGCCGGAGCTGGAGCACACGGACGCGTTTTAGCGCTGCCCGCGTTCTAGCTCACGGCCAGAGGGTCTGGAAGAGTGCTGTCTGGGACCGATCCGACGACCCGCGAGTACTATCGAAAACATTCATGGCCCGCAGAGTTCCGGAGACTGGAGCAGCACATGCAACTCGGCGCTTTCTCACTCAGCCTCGCCGTCAAGGACATCGCGGCCTCGGCAGCGTTCTACGAGAAGCTGGGATTCACCAGGTCCGGGGGCGACATCGACCAGAACTGGCTGATCCTGCGGAACGGGCAGACGGTGATCGGGCTCTTCCAGGGCATGTTTGAGAAGAACTCCCTGACCTTCAACCCGGGCTGGAACCAGGACGCGCAGCAGCTCGACTCATTCACCGATGTGCGCGATCTCCAACGCCAACTGAAGGACCAGGGCATTCCCTTCGTTGCTGAAGCCGGGGACGGTACGGGGCCGGGCAGCTTTATCGTGGTCGACCCCGACGGCAACCCGGTCATCGTGGATCAGCACGTCTGATCCATCGCCTCCAACCAGAGAGGAGCCAAAAATGCCCAATAGCCCTGAGGATCTGGTCAGCGTCCGGTACATGGTGGACGACGTAGAAGCCGCCGTCGGCTTCTACACGAAGCACCTCGGCTTCACCGTAAGAATGAACGCGGCACCGGCGTTTGCCGACGTCGTGCGCGGTCAGTTGCGTCTGCTGCTGAGCGGGCCCACCAGTTCGGCGGGCCGGCCAATGCCCGACGGCGCGGTCCCGGCCCCGGGCGGATGGAACCGGATCCATCTCATCGTGAGCGATATCGTCGCCGAGGTGGACCGTCTGCGGGCCGCGGGGGTTCCGTTCCGGAACGACATTGTTAAGGGGCCGGGTGGCCAGCAGATCCTGCTGGAGGATCCGGCCGGCAACGTCGTCGAGCTGTTCCAGCCCGCCGACCAGTAGTCGCCGAAAATGCAGTAGCCCCGCCCGCCAAATTCGGTTGAATCCAGCGCGCGGGGCTGTGCAGCTAAGGGGCCTGTTCGGCTCAAGCGCCTGTCCGGCTATAGCGCCGGGCGAGGCAGCGAGGGAGCTGTTAGTGGGCTGCCGTGGCAGGGGTCTTGTGGACCAGGTAGATGGCGCCGGTGGTGACGTCCTCCTCGAGCGCTTCGAGGGTGCGGCCGCGGGTTTCAGGGACCTGGGTGTAGATGAAGATCAAGGCCAGGATGCCCACCACGCCGAACATGAAGAACGTTCCGGTGATGCCGACTGATGCCACCAGGGTGGGGAAGAACAGGCCCAGGAAGGCGTTGGCGATCCACAGGCAGAAGATGGAGACGCCGATCGCGAAGCCGCGGATGTGCAGGGGGAAGATCTCTGAGAGCATCACCCATACGGCGATGTTGAGGAAGGTCTGCATGGAGCCGACGAAGGCAACCACCAGGAAGAGGATCACGAAGGGCCGCGCCGGGTTGCCGACGGGCAGTGCGATGGAGGCGATGCCGATCAGGAAGTGGCAGATGGTGGTCAGCGTGAAGCCGAGGAGCAGGGTGGTGCGGCGGTTGACCCGCTGCATCATGGTCAGCGCAATGATGCCACCCACGACGGCGATGACGCCCGGGGCGATGTTGGCGATGAGGGCGCCGCTGGAGCTGAAGCCGGCCTCAACCAGCACGGACTGGCCGTAGTACATGATCGAGTTGATGCCGGTCAGCTGCTGCGCCACGCCCAGCCCGATGCCGACGAGCAGGATGCGCAGGATCCACTTGTTTTTCAGGGCGCCCCAGCCGGAGAGGTTCATTTCCTTTTCCTCGTCGGCCAGGTGCTTGACGTCGGCCATCTCAGCTTCAGCGCGGTCGGAAGAACGGATGGTCTTGAGCACGGCCAGCGCGTCTTGGCTGCGGCCCCGGGAGATCAGCCAGCGCGGGGATTCCGGCATCCGGAGCATGCCCACGAACAGGGCGACTGCAGGTACGGCGGCCACAGCGAGCATGATGCGCCAGACGCCGCCGAACTCGCCCCAGACGTTGCCGATGATGGCGTTGACCACGAACGCAGCGAGCTGGCCGATGACAATCATGAGTTCGTTGCGGCCGGCGAGCGAGCCGCGGATCTCGTAGGGGGCCAGCTCGGCGAGGTACACGGGGACCACCGAGGAGGCGCCACCCACGGCGAGTCCGAGGATGACGCGGCCGATGACCATCACCTCGAAGTTCGGTGCGAACACGCAGGACAGGGCGCCGACGAGGAACAGGACGGCCAGCAGGATGATCGTCTTCCGGCGGCCCCAGGTGTCGGAGAGCCGGCCGCCGCCCACGGCGCCGGCCGCGGCGCCGAACAGCAGCGAACTGGTCACGATGCCCTCGGTGATCGGGGTGAGGCCAAGATCGGCGGTCATCGGCCGGAGTGCGCCGTTGATGACACCCGTGTCGTAGCCGAACAGCAGACCGCCGAAGGTTGCGACCATAGCGACCCTGCCGAGGCGCTTGCGGTGCGGGCCGTTCGTGAGCGGCGGCAGCGAGGGCGTATGCGCGCCGTCGCGCTGGGCTTGGGTAGCAGACATAAGGACTCCCTTGTCTCAAGTTTGCGGGACGTGTGCCCGCTGTCACACCTAGACTAACGCGCGAAAGGCTTAAATGTAAGGTCAAACTTACAAATGCTTTAACTTCCGGTGTTTCCCGCCGTGGGAGGATGGCTCTATGACTCTTCAGCGGCAGCAGCGGCCAGCCACCCAGGCTGATGTTGCGCGCGAGGTCGGGGTTTCCCGCACGCTGGTGTCCTTCGCCTTCCGCGGCGCCGCGGGTGTCAGCCCCGAGACCAAGCAGGCGATCTTCGACGCCGCCAAGCGCCTGGGATACCGGCACAATGCGGCAGCTGCCGCCCTGGCAAGCAAGCAGCGCACCGCCATCGGGCTTTACCTCCTGGACCTCCGGAACGAGGTCTTCTCGGATGTCCTCAACGGCGTGCGGCTGGCGCTCCCGCAGTCGCGCAACCGGCTCATCCTCAGCGTCTCCCGCTCGATCGGCAGCGAGGACCAAGGCGCCGTTGACTCGCTCATCGAGGCGCGGGTGGGGATCATCATTGCCGCGGCGCTGCTGGACCCTGACGAGCGGGTGCGGGAGCTGGCGCATATGGTCCCGGTGGTCAGCGTCACGCGCCGGGTGGAGGGCGTGGACAGCGTGTACCCGGACGACCGTGCGGGCGCGCGGGCCGCCGTCGAGCATCTTCTCGGACTCGGGCACACCCGGATCGCCCATCTGGCCGGTCCGTTTATTGACGGACACACCGTGCGCCGGGAAACCTACGAACAGATGATGCGGGCCGCCGGCCTGACCCCGCAGACCGTGGCGGCCAACGACTTCACGCAGGAGGCCGCGGAGCGTGTGGCGGCGGAGCTGCTTGGCGGACCGGACCGGCCGACAGCCGTGTTTACGCACAACGACCAGTTCGCGCTGGGTGTCCGCGAAGCCGCCTACGCGATGGGCCTGACGATTCCCGGCGACCTGTCGCTCGTGGGCTACGACGATTCTCGGACCGCCCGGCTGCACGGCATCGACCTGACCTCCGTGGACCTGCATGCGGTGGAGCTCGGGAAAATCGCCGGAGGTGTCGCGCTGGAGCGGCTCAACGATCCCGGCGCCCCCATCGCCGACAGGTGCATCACGCCCCAACTGGTGGTCCGCCACTCCACGGCCCCGCTCCGGTAGCAGGGGCTGGATGTTGTCAGACGCCGCCGATGACGGTTGACCGGGGCACTTTGCGGGCAGGATCGACCCATGCGCTGATGGCGAGGGCAATTTTGGCACCGCCTTGCGCCGACGGTTCAATCGCGTTCGCGTAGTCGCCGTCGTGGTTGCAGATGAGCCGGAGGTCCAGCAGGCTGATGCTCCGGGAGAACGCGGCCCTGGTGATGGAATCGTTGAAGACTGTGAGGGCGGTCCGGATCATTCGGTAAGCCGGCCCGGATGACGGCGTGTCGTAGATGGTGGACAGGGCTGCGGGCAGGCCCTTGGCTGAAATCGCTTTGGCCATCAGCTCATAGTCGGCCGCGAACCGCTCCTGGGCAGCCGCGAACAGGTCCAGGGCCTGCGCCACCGAGCGGGCTGGCGCTTCGAGCAGGTGGGCGTAGCCGAGCGCATCGTTGCCCCCGGCGCTGACCACGAGGTGGGTCGCGTCGTCGGGAAGGGCAAGCAGCTGGTGGTGGACCCCGGTGATTACGTCGCCGTCCACTGCCAGCAGTGTTGCCTTCCAGCCGCGTGGGAGCTCACCACGTAACTGCTCGGTGACGTCGGGCCCGCCGTTGACATAGGCCTGGTTGTCGAAGATCGAGTCGCCGAGCAGGACAACATGGCCGGGCTCTGCTCCCGCTGGGGCGGCGCGCGAGGTCGATTGGTCGGGGTCGCTGCCGGCGCCACCGCTGCTGGTGGTCATCCCGCATAGTTGCACGAAAAGCGGCCGGTGGCGAGCACCCGCCCTTGAACTGGTCCTTGATTGAACTGCCTGCTCTTGTTGCACTTGTGTAAGCGGTGCTGTGGTCAGCCAAGCGCTTTTCCGCAATTCCACCCTCCGACCGCCAACCCCAGGAGACCGCCATGACCGCCGATCCAGCCAAGAAGCCCACCGTCCTGTTCGTCTGTGTGCACAATGCGGGCCGGTCCCAGATGGCTGCAGGGTTCCTCGCCAGCCTGTCCCGGGGAGCGATCGAGGTCCGTTCCGCCGGTACCCAGCCGTCGCACGAGGTGAGCCCCTCCGTCGTCCAGGCGATGGCCGACGTCGGGATTGATATTTCCGCCGAGGTCCCCAAAGCGCTTACCACCGGGGCAGTCCAGGAGGCCGACGTCGTGATCACCATGGGCTGCGGCGACGAGTGTCCGGTATTCCCCGGCAAACGCTACGAAGACTGGGAACTGGCCGACCCCGCCGGAAAAGGGATTGACTCGGTCCGCCCGATCCGCGACGAAATCCGGACGCGCGTCGAGGCACTGGTCACCGAACTGCTGCCCGCCCGGCACGCCGATGCCCAGTAAGACTGTGAACAAGCCCGAAGAGAAGGAGCCAGCAGTGAGCAAGAACGCCAAGCCCGAGGACGCCAGCACCGAGAAGGCCAGCGCCGAAAAGGTCACCAGGGAGCAACTGATCATTGTCGGTTCCGGACCCGCCGGCTATACCGCGGCGATCTACGCCGCCCGGGCCGGCCTGAAACCGCTGGTCCTGGCCGGCTCGGTCACCGCGGGCGGTGCGCTGATGAACACCACCGAGGTGGAGAACTTCCCCGGCTTCCCGGAGGGCGTCCAGGGCCCGGAGCTGATGGACGGCCTGCAGCAGCAGGCGGAGAAGTTCGGCGCGCAGGTGGTGTTCGACGACGCCACCCAGGTTCAGCTCAAGGGCCATCTTAAGCGTGTGGTCACCGGCGGCGGTGAGACCTATGAGGCTCCGGCGGTCATCCTGGCCACCGGCTCGGCGTACAAGGAACTGGGGCTGGCGGAGGAGAAGAAATTCAGCGGCCATGGCGTCTCCTGGTGCGCCACCTGTGACGGGTTCTTCTTCCGCGACCAGGACATCGTCGTGGTGGGCGGCGGGGATTCTGCCATGGAGGAGGCCACCTTCCTGACCCGCTTCGGGAAGTCCGTGACCGTCGTCGTCCGCAAGGGCGAGCTGCGCGCCTCCCGCATTATGGCGCAGCGGGCCAAGGACAACCCAAAGATCACGTTCGCGTGGAACTCGGCCGTCACGGCGATCCACGGCAACGGCAAGGTCAGCGGCGTCACCCTGACCGACACCCGCACCGGTGAAACCCGGAAGCAGTCCGCCGCCGGGCTCTTCGTGGCGATTGGGCACGTGCCGCGCACCGAGCTGGTGGCCGGGCAGGTGGAGCTCGACGGCGAGGGCTATATCAAGGTCGACTCGCCCACCACCTGCACCAACCTGAGTGGCGTGTTCGCGTGTGGCGACGCCGTGGACCACCGCTACCGCCAGGCCATCACCGCCGCCGGCACCGGGTGCGCGGCGGCCCTCGACGCCGAGCGCTACCTGGCCGCGTTGGAGGACGCGGACAGCATCGCCACGGCACTGGTCGAGGAGCCCACCCACGCTTGAGCCGCTGAACAGGTGAGGCGGGCGGAGCGGGCGTGCGGATGTGGGGCGGCGAAAGAAGGAGCGACGGTGGCTGAAATTAAGGGACGGCGGCGGCTGGGGGGGCCGCCCTGGTCTCAGGCAGGCGGCACCGCCGCCGGCCCAGCCCCGGTGGTCGACTTAATTATCGTCCTGACTCGATTCAAAAGAAAGGAGTTGGCGCTTGCCTTGCCCCTGAAACTGCATATCCCCAAAACGGGTGGACTGAGGCAACTGCCCGGTGGCGGGGCTCAGGTTTTCTCCAAGTCCGCGCGCCCAGAATCTAGGTGTCCCGGTCCCGACGGCGGACCGCCTATCCAAAGGCCGGGGCGTGGCAGCCGGACCCGCAAGCACTCCCCCTAGCCCATCGGATCCGGCTGCCTCTACTGGCCCGATTCACTGATGCGCTAGATGAATTTCTGCACGCAGCCCCATCCGGGATCATAGGTGTGGGTGACCTGGACGTTCTGGCGGGAGCGGGCATAGCGGTCGAAGCTGTCACGTCCGTTCTGGTCCTCAGAGTCGCTGTACCAATGCAGGACGCGAAGCCCGTTTGAGGTTGCTGAGGCCACCAGCCTGCCGCGGGGCCCGACTAACGAGTCCAGGTCCTGTTCGAGATGAAGGAGCCGGATCAGCGCCTCCCCGTCCGGCAGTCCGTCATCGCCGGTCCGCCGGTAACTGATCCGGACAGCAGTGTGCAGGTCCATCAGCGGGTGATCCACCCATCGCAATGGCCGCAGGGCGCAGACAATCACCCTGTGCCCCGAGGAAGTTTTGGCCTCGCGCATTGTCCATCGGGGGTCCGGGTTCCGGGTTGCCACGGCCTGGAAGAATTCGGGGACGATGGCGGCGGGCTGGCTATCGCGGGGATCGGCCGGGGTCACGTTGATGCCGCCAACCCACCGCTGGACATCGTCTTCGCCGAGGAGCCAGTCCACCAGCAGGCGGCTGGCCTGGCGGCAGTCGTTGGTGCTCATGCTCGTGAAAGCCGGGTGGAAAACCGTCAGTTCAGCCAGGGCACGACGTTCGTCCCAGTCCACCGCAACCCGTGCCAGCCCCAGATTCACCGGTTGATCCAGACCTTCGAGGGTGCCAGTCAGCATGCCGGGTTGATGCTCCCTTGCGGCGGCGAATTCCCAGCTTTCAGTGGGCGGGGGAGCTGCCCGCCGCCATCGTTCGGCCAGGGACCGCAGCCGGGGGTCCCCGCCGCCGGAGACGCAGAGCCGGTGCCGGGAACGGGCGCCCGGGCCGGTCTCCCAGCGCAGCTCGGGGTGAATCGCCATCACCATGGCACCGATGATTTCCGGGAGGTCGGCGTAGACGCCGGTCATGACGGCTGCCGTGATAAGGCCGGCTCCCGCGGCTGACCACCACCGCCAAAAGGCACCCACGGCTTCCGTTTCCATCGCGCTGCTTCGCCGCACCAACTCCATCGGACCTCCTCGTCGTGCTGGTGTTCGTGCCATCCTGTTGAAGGATGATGCAGCCCCAGCCTCAAGAAGAAGGCACTGTAGCCACAGCTTTCGCGCAAGAGTCCGCACGAGCCCCGGGACGGCCAACTGGCTGGCAGTTGCTGTCGTTTTCAGCCTTCAAAACGACAACAACTGCGAGTTACTTGGGTGAACGGGACAACCGCACTTCGCGGGGACCCGCCGGGTACCCGCGGTGGCGGCTGGCGAAGATGATCACCAGCGCTACAGCCAGGGGAACGGCCGCAGCCAGGGGCACGAAAAGCGCGCCGACGGTGTTGAGGGCGAGCGCACCGTACGCGGCCCCGACGGCGATGCCCAGCTGGATGGTCACCACGGCCAGTCCGTTGGCCGCGTCCTTGTGCTCCCCGCCCGCGCGGAGGATTGCCGCCTGGTTGTAAATGCCGGTGGCTCCGAAGGTGATGCCCCAGAGGGTCAGGAGTGCGAGGCTGCCGGTCCACGTGCCGCCGAGTGCAGGCAGGAGGGCGAAGCTGGTCAGGAGCAGTGCCACGCCGGTCAGGATGGATCCCCGGGGACGGGCGTCCGCCGTGAGGCCGGCAATCCAGATGCCCACCAGGCTGGCGACGCCGATGACGGACAGCGAGATGCCGGTGGCGGTGCTGGGCAGGCCCGCGGCCAGGAGGAACGGGGCGATGTAGGTGAACAGGGCGAAGTGCCCCAGGAGCAGCAGCGGCCAGGCGGTCGCGACGGCGATGACCCCGGGCAGTGCCATGGCCGCGCGCAGCGACGGTGCCGAGTCCCGGTCGGCGTCGGAAGCCGGAGGCAGCAAGCGAACGGCCAGCAGCGCGAGAAGCGCAGCGATCCCGGCCAGGACAAGGAAGGACGTGCGCCAAGAGAGCACAGACCCCATCACCGTGCCGAGCGGGGCACCCACGGCCAGGGCGATGCTGTTGCCGCTGAACACGATGGCCATCGCCTTGCCCACAGAATGAGCCGGCACGATCCTCGCAACGTACGGGGCCATGCTGGACCAGAGCAGGCCGTGGGCCACGCCGCCGAGGAGCCTGGCGGCGATGGCCAGGCCCAGGTTCGGACTGGCGGCCAGCAGCACGTTGCTCAGCGCGAAGGCCAGCACGGTCACGATCAGCAGGGTCTTGCGGGGCATCCGCCCACCGAGCAGCCTGGACAGGGGAAGCGCTGTGATGACGATGACGGCGGCATAGGCAGCAGTCAGCGAGCCGACAGCCGATTCCTCCACGCCCAGCTCGCGGCTGATCTGCGGAAGCAGCCCCGACGGCAGGAGTTCGGTGGTGACGGCTGTGAACCCGGCCATGGCCAGGATGAGCAGGCCGGCCCGCGGGATCCTTGAGGTGCGGGCCGGCAGGATGGCGGACTGGCCTGATGGGGCCTGCGTCGGGGTGCCGGAGCCGGAATGTTCTTGGGTCACGTATCTTCCTGAAAGTTTCGTAATTGGTTTCGCCTGTCCGTTGCCCCGGGTTGGAACGGCCGACGGCGGGCCGGCCCCTTAAGGGACCGGCCCGCCGTCGAGCGTCTATCGCCTTAGAGCGTGGCAGTGTCAATCACGAAGCGGTAGCGCACGTCCGAGGCGAGGACGCGTTCGTAGGCTTCGTTGATCTTGTCGGCCGGGATGACCTCGATCTCGGCGCCGATGCCGTGCTCGGCGCAGAAGTCGAGCATTTCCTGGGTTTCGCGGATGCCGCCGATCATGGAACCGGCGAAGGCGCGGCGTCCGCCGATGAGCGCAAACGCGTTGACCGGGAGCGGCTCGGCCGGGGCACCGACGTTGACCAGGGTGCCGTCGAGGGACAGCAGCTGCAGGTAGGAGCTGATGTCGATCGAGGCGCTGACCGTGTTGATGATCAGGTCGAAGCTGCCGGCGAGCGCTTCGAACGTGCCGGCGTCGCTCGTGGCGTAGTAGTGGTCCGCGCCGAGGCGCAGGCCGTCTTCCTGCTTCTTGAGGGACTGGGACAGGACGGTGACCTCGGCGCCCATGGCGTGGGCGAGTTTGACGGCCATGTGGCCCAGTCCGCCGAGGCCGACGATGGCGACCTTCTTACCGGGGCCGGCGCCGCGGCGCTTCAGCGGGGAATAGGTGGTGATGCCCGCGCACAAAAGGGGAGCGGCGACGTCGAGCTCGATGCCGTCCGGGATGGTGACGACGAATTCCTCGGTGACCACGACGTGGGTGGAGTAGCCGCCCTGGGTGATGGTGCCGTCGCGGTCAACCGCTCCGTACGTGCCGACCATTCCCTTGAGGCAGTACTGTTCCTCGCCGGCCAGGCAGTTGGCGCACTCCTTGCAGGAGTTGACCATGCAGCCGACGCCCACCCGGTCGCCGACCTTGTGGCGGGTCACTTCGGAACCGACCTCGGTGACGATCCCGGCGATTTCGTGGCCGGGTGCGAGCGGGTACTGCTGCGGGCCCCAGTCGCCGCGGACGGTGTGGATGTCGGAGTGGCAGATGCCGGCGAACTTGATTTCGATGAGGACGTCGTGCGGGCCGACGTCGCGGCGTTCGATGGTGGTGGGGATGAGGTCCTCGGAAGCGGAGGGCGCGGCGTAGGCGTTGACGGTAGGCATAGTTCTCCTATGTGTCGGTGTGGGTTGGAACGGGCCGTAGATGAAAGCGATGGACCGTTTCTTTCATCTACTTAACCCCATCGCCGTGGCGTGAGGCAGACCCTGCTGTAAGGGGTAACCACAGGGACCCCCAAGTCTCTTCCCGTTTGTGGCGCACAGCACGGGAATGGCTGTTGTGGTGGGACTGGTTGGGTTGGTTTGGGCTCAGGCTTTGCGGTTGCGGTCAGGCTGACCGACGCGTTCCGCATGAAGGCCGACGGCGGTGGTGCCGCCTTGCGCTGTGCCCTGGGACAGCGCTGTGCCTTCGGGAGTCGCGGCGCCTTCGCGGGGATCGGATGCTGCGGCGGTTGCAGCCCAGCTGGCCAGCAACCGCAAACCGTCCTCGGACGGCGAGCCCGGTTCGGCCGTGTACGTGAACATGGTGAGGCCTGGTGTGGCCGTCAGCTCCAGCCCGTTGAAGTGCAGATCGAGCTGGCCGACGGCCGGGTGCTGGAATGTTTTTGCACCCGTGCGGTGCAGCCGGACATTCCGCTGCGCCCAGCGCCTGCGAAATTCCTCACTGCGGGTGGATAGTTCCCCGATGAGGTCCGACAGGGTTTTGTTGAACGGGTCGCGGCCGGCTTCGGCGTGCAGCAGCGCCACACTCGTGTCGGCCGCCATGTTCCAGTCCGCGTATAGGCGTTCGGAACGACTGTTGAGGAACGCGAACCGGGCGAAATTCACGGGCCGTGCCGGGTCCTCAAAAGCTGGCGAGTACAAGGCGCGGGCAAGGTCATTGGCGGCAACGATGTCCAGATGGGCGTTCTGGACGAATGCCGGGATGCCGGTCAGGCCGTCGAGGATGAGCTGGACGCTCGGGTGGATCGCCTGCGCGGGCTGCCTCCGCCGTCGGGCAGCGGGCCCGGCAGCCCGGGCGAGGTTGAACAGGTGCTCGTGCTCTGCCTCGTTCAGCTGAAGGGCGCGTGCGATGGCCTCCAGGACGGAGTCGGAGACCCCGGCCAGGCTTCCGCGCTCCACGCGTGTGTAGTACTCCACGCTCATGCCGGCCAGCATGGCCACTTCTCCACGGCGCAGGCCGGGCACGCGCCGCACGCCGCCGAGGTCCGGCAACCCCGCCTGCTCTGGAGTGAGCTTCGCTCGCCGGGAGGCAAGGAACTCCCGTATCTCGTTCCGGTTGTTCATATCCACCACGGTACGGACACTGTGAAGACTGTGGGAGTCCCTGTCAGGGCCTGCCAGACGCGGGATGCCCCGTTTACTGTGAATCAGGCGGGCTGCCCGGGTGGCGGCACGGAGTAGCGGGAACGGAGCACGCGCAGTGGCGAGGATATTCATCACCGGTTCGGCCGGAGGACTGGGGCTGAACGCCGCCAGGGCGCTGATGCAGCAGGGCCATGAAGTGGTCCTGCACGCCAGGAACGAGTCCCGCCTCGGAGCGGCTGGTGCGGTGCGGGAGAAGGCCGTCGGCGCCGTCGTCGGAAATTTGGCCGACCTCGGCGAGACGGTGCGGGTGGCGGAACAGGCAGACCAGTACGGCCCGTTCGATGCCGTCATCCATAACGCCGGGGTGTACAGCGGCGGCCAGATCCTTTCGGTGAACACCATTGCGCCCTACATTCTGACCGCGCTTATGGCTCGGCCGCGCCGGCTTGTGTACATCAGCAGCGGCATGCACCGTTCCGGTTCAACCCGCTTGGACGGAATCGAGTGGGCGGACGCGGGCGGGCGGCCGGGAGCCTACTCGGACAGCAAGCTGTACGTCACCGCGCTCTCAGCAGCGCTGGCCAATCGCTGGCCTGACGTCCAAAGCAACGCGGTGGATCCGGGCTGGGTACCAACCCGGATGGGCGGAAGCGGCGCGCCGGACGACCTGGAGCTGGGGCACGTCACGCAGGTGTGGCTCGCCACCCGGGAGGCCGGCGAGGACCGCGTGTCCGGAGGCTATTGGTTCCATCAGCAGCGCAGGGAGCCCCATCCGGCCGTGACAGACCCGGCGTTCCAGTCTGAGCTGCTCGAAGCGCTGGAAAGGTACACCGGGTTCGCGCTCAGGTAGCTCGCGCCTCCCGGCCCAGGTAAGTCGCAGCTCACGGCCTTCTCAGCGCTGGGAACGCCCTGAGCTGCTACCCAGTTGGGTGGGTCAGCGGCGGGTGAGGAGGCCGCGCACCAGGGTCAGGCCCTGGCCGAGGTTGATCGAAGGCAGGTAAGCGCGGGTGATGGCGTTGGCGATCGCGGGCAGGGCGGCTGCGTCGGGGTAGAGCAGGTACATAGGTGCGTAGTCCGGTTTGAATTTCGCCTTGAATGCCAGCAGGGAACGGAAGCCGTAGACGGGTTCCAAGGCTGCCCCGAGCCAGTCGAGCATCCGGTCCAAGCCGCCGTTCGCGTCGGCAACGGCAGGCGCGCCAGAACCGGCGGAGGAACCAGGGACGGGACCAGCCGAGACCCCACCCGCAAGTGAGGAAGACGGCACCCGTGCCAGCGGCGCCCCCGACAGGCTCATGAATTCGCATCCCTCGTCCTGCAGGCTCAGTGCGGCGGAGGCGATGAGGAAGTCAATGCTCGCACGGAAACCGTCGCCGCGCCGCCGCATGAAATCGAGGGTCCAACCGACCACGTATCCGTTCCGGTACACCGGCAGCCACGACGCGACCGCATGGACGGTGTGCTCGGAATCGATAGCCAGCAGGCAGCGGACCTCGGGGTCGTCCAGCTCATCCAGGCTGCCCAGCGTGAAGCCCATCTCCGGGACCTTCTTGTCCGCCACCCACTCCTCGGAAATCGCTTCGATCTGGGCCTGCACCGCGATCGGCGCCCGGGCAAACGTGGTCCATTCGGCGCGGATGCCAGCCTTGGCGGCCCGGTTCAGCGCGGTGCGGATGTCCTGGAACTTCTTGCCCCGGAAGGACACCTCGTCCAGGCGCAGCACGGTTTCCTGCGCCACCTGCACCGAGCCCCAGCCCAGCGATTGGGCGAGGCCGCGGAGTTCCTCGGACACAAAGTAGTAGCACGGCGTCCACCCGCTGAACCTGCAGTGCCGGGCGAACTCCGTGAACGCTGCTTCCCGGTCTGCCCGCGGACCCACGGGCGGCCCCAGCGCCACGGCCACCCCGCTGCGCACGCGGTACGCGATGAAGCTTGAACCGGAGAACCAGTAGCTGTTCCCGCTCCACGTCGTCATCCAGGAGAGCGAACCGCCGCCGTGCGACTTTAGGATGCGCCGCGCCCGCTCCTCGTCCGCGCTGTGCCGGCCGTGGGCCGGACGCAGGAACGTCCGGAGCAGCAGGAGCCCGGTCCACGCCCAGAACACGACGCCGATACTTTCGTAAAGCACGACGGCGGCGGTGCTTTCGGGGAAGAACGCCGGTGAGCGGTCCACCAGGAAGCCGAGGGGCAGGAACCTGTCCGGAACGTCGGCCAGAAGCTGAAGCAGCCCGGGCACGGGTGTGAATCCGTCGGCCAGGGCGAGTCCCAGGCCCAGATACAGAAGGCCCAGCAGAACCAGGGCAACCACCATCCGGCGCGCCAGTCGCGGGTACGTTCCGCGCGGCGCGCGCACCGGGAACAGGTTCCGGGCCGCCAGCAGGAGCACCGTAAGGAAGACGGGCAGGAGCATTGGCAGCACCAGGCTGAGCGGGTGGGAATAACCCGACAGCTCGATCCCGCCCACTCCCTCGCGGGCGGGCAGACCTGGACCAGGCGGCGGCAGCAGGACGCCGGCGATGGTGACGGCGGCCAGCAGTGACAGCGTCGCCTGGATAAAGAGCGCGCCAACCCAGGCGAACCGCCGTCCGCGCCGCAGGCCGTCCGCGAACAGGAGCAGCAGGAATGACGGCAGGATGGCCATGAAGATTCCGCCCGCCCCGGCCCGCAGTTGCAGCTGCGCGGCCGCGCAGTCCCTGAGATCGGCGGGCCGGGAACAGGACGCCTGCAGCGCCGCGGGGTCCACCGGCTGGATGTTGGTGAACAGGAACTTCAGCACAGAAAGAGGTCCGACGGCGTGCGGCGCCAGTCCCGCGATCACCGGACCGATCGCCGCGACCGTCAGGAGCAGGGCCACTAGAATCCGGGCCTCGTGCCGGGAGACGGCGGGCCTGCCGAAGCGCGGGCGCCGGCCCAGCAGCACTGGACCCAGCAGCCCTCCTGCCGCGGCCGCGCCGAGCCGGACCAGGTCCTCGAAGCCTCCGGCATACATCGCAAACAGCAGCAACACGGCCAGGAGAACCACGCGGATCCGGCGCCGCCACAGTGTGGTGAGGGCTGCCGTTGCGGCCATCGCAGCCGCGCAGGCCAGGGCGCTCGGCCCCAGGAAGAAGTGCCCGCTCAGGTCCCGGACCCAGCTCCCCATCAGGCCGCGGGCCGCGGCGAGGAACCCGAGCGTCGCCACGATCCCCAGCACGTGCCCGGCCAGCGCCGCCGCAGCGAACTTCAGGGATCCAACACGGCGTTCCAGCGGTAGCCCGGCCAGCAGTACCACGAGCGTGCCCACCGCATATCCCGCCAGGTCCCGCTCCCAGAACGCGGAGAGCAGCAGGGCATACCAGTGGTCCGGTACCGAGTGTGGGGTGGCCGCGGCGTGCGGCAGAAGAAACGACGACGGCCCGGAGCGGAGACTGGCGGACAGTGCGCCGGCGGCCCAGAAGAGAACGACGAAGGCGAGGGTGGCGGGGGAGCCGCGCAGCACCCGGGCCCACCCCGCGGGCGTCCGGTAGCCGGAGGGTACCCGTCGTCCCTGGTCCGGCTGCCGCATGGGTGAAGGGCTCCTTTCAAAGGGCTCTTCGATTGTTCCACACCCGCTCCGGAACAGACCCGCGGCCGCCGTCATGACCCAAGGGGCGAAGGCCCAACAAACTCGCAGTTATTGTCGTTTTGACCCTTCCAAACGACATTAACTGCGAGTCAGTTGGGCCAGGAAGCCAACGGATCCTAGTGCCCGGCCGTGTGATCCGGCGCCGCCTGCACAACACCGCCCGGGTACATCGCCGCCAACGGGTAGGGCGCTGCTCCATCGTGAAACGCATGGAGCCGAGGGGCGCACGACTTAGAACAAGCGGTGGAGAAATTAGCGAACGTTTTGTTTGCCTAATTCCGATCGCTGGCTGTAATCTCCCGATTTGGGTTTACCTAACTAGCACCATCACTCTCCCCTGCATGGCGCCCGTGTATTGCAGCACGGCCGCACCCGCCGGCGGCTACGTCGGCGTCCCTGAAAGGCAGCAGCATGTCCCCAGCAGCACCTGCCCCGGCACCGCCCGGCGCACGGCAGTCCATTCACGAACCGCAGACCAGCCATGCCCCGGCCGGCCGGAAAGGCCAGCGGATCCGGTTGGTTCTGCTCGGCGCTTTGTGTGCGGGGGGATGGACGGCTTCGCTGCTCGTGGGTCACTTCGTTGACTGCGGTCCGGAACTGCACCGGATCGGACTCGCCGTGCACATCCTTGCCCTGGTGCTTTCCTTTGGCGCCATCCTGGTTGTCGACTGGCTGGGTCTGCTGTGGCTGCTGGGCAAGGTGCAGATGCACGAGTCCGGGAAGCTGGAGGCCGCCGCGAAGCCGCTGATCTGGGGCGGGCTGGCCCTGCTGCTGGTTTCGGGCGCCCTGATCGACCCCGACCTGACTAATCCGGTCACCGTCATCAAGCTCGCCTGTGTCCTGGTGCTCATGCTCAATGGCCTTAGCATCGCGCCTGCCATGCACCAGCTGCTAGCCCTGCCCGCACATACCCGTTTCGGCGAACTCGGCCGCCGGCTGCGGCTCAGGCTGATGGTCGCGCTGAGCATTTCGCAGGCCTGCTGGTGGACAGCCGTCCTCATCGGCCTGATCAACAGCACGCTCCGCCGCTGGGCCGGGGCCTGATGCCCTGGTCTGCCGGACGGGAGGCCGGCTGCTGTTAAGGCACCGGGCCCGGGGAGGGCTCCGCCGTTCCCGGTGCCATGCCGGTTGTCGCGCGGCAGGCGAGTGTCCGGCAAGCAAAATTCTCCCGGGCCAACCTTGGAAAAACCTTGGGCGTGCCAAAACCCGGCGGTACCTTGGCGTACGTTCGTAAAGCCTTTCCGCCGGACCCGGAAGGCATGGGGGACGTTCCGGGCCCGGCGATCGGACCAGCCATCTTGCCCTGACAGCTGACCTGTTCTCAGTAAGACAAATCTGTCTCTCAGGCCTTGGGAAAAGGTGGGAGCCGCTTGGGGGACTCACACTATCCCGGCGATCAGCCCCCGGTCGGCGTCCGGGAAGCGACCCGCAAGCCGTTCCACCACCTGATCGATGGTTGGTTCCTTCTCTTCATCGCTGCCGCTCATCGCCTCCGTGTCGGCTGCCGGCACGGTACCGTCACCGGACAAAGAGCAATCGCAGGCCCCCGCGACTGAAAGCATCCTCCGCCTGCGTCCAATCAGGGGGCGTAGTCTGAAAGCAGGCCGGCGGCGGACGAGCCCGATGGTCCCCATGACTGAAGGCTCACCCAGCCCGCCGTCGGTCCCGGCCCATGGCAATGGCCGGCCCGAACGGGACTATCGCCGAGGTGGGCGACAAGGCAGTGCGGAGCTACCCGCCCCACACGGAGAATGAGCCGGAGTGCCCGGTGATCACGCTTTGGTAGATGACGAAGAGGCCGGCGAGCACGCCCAGGGCCAGCGCCGCGATACGGGCGGGGCGGGAGCGCTGGACTGCGGCCAGCGCCGGGATGCGCTTGGCCAGCGGCGTGAAGGTTGCGGCGAGCATCAGCAGAACCAGGAAGAAGAAGACGACGGCGGTCACCTTCAGGATGTCCCCCTGCCGGGCGTGGGCCTGGATGGCGTCCGTGGCGCCCCGGGTTGACTGCAGCTGCTCACCGGCGGCGGCCGTGAGCAGCGCCAGCGGGGCAAGGATCAGCGCCAGTACGCCAAGCGGCCAGGCGAGGTGCCGTCGGGTCCGGCCGGCCAGGCCGTAGGTGACGGCGCCCAGCCCGGCGAGCGGCCCGAAGACGACGACGGCGTGGACCAAAAGAATGTGGGCCGGAAGGCCGCCGATCAGCAACACGGGGATCTCCTTGCAGGTCAGAGAGGCGCGGGCACCTCGAATCTAACACCGGGGGAGCTGATCATCTATGGGTGTTGTCAGTCCGGTTGCCGGACCGCCGGCGGGCGGCAATGGACCGGATGCCCAGTCCTGCCAGTGCGACGGCCAGGGCCAACCCGACTGTGGGAAGTGCCCCGCCGGCGGGGCCAAGGGTTGCCGCCAGGATCTGCCGGCTCATCAGCAGCATCTCCTGCAGGTCGCCCGCCATCGCCCGTGTCCCGAGGACGTAACCGACAGAGATAAACAGGGCCGGGACCACCCACAGCAGGGCCAGGTCGGCGAGCCACACGACGGCGCGCCGCGCAGGACGAAGGCCGCACCACGCGAGGGCACAGCCCACAATGAGCGCCGGGATCCAGCGCGCCACCGCCGGCACCGCGGCGGGGATGTTGGTCTGCCCCACGAAGCCGGCAACCCACTCCCCAGCCCACGATGTGGCCGGCATCGCCATCAGCCCGGCGGCCAGCGCAGCCAGGGCCCGTGGCCTCGACACGAGGAGCAGGAACGCCACGAGGCTCGCGGCGATGCACGCGATGACGCCGGCCACAAGGCCGGCGAAGTAGATCCTTGCCAGCGTTCCGTCCGCCAGGCCGCCGTCGAGCACCGTGAACGACTGGACGGCGGCCGAGAACTGTACCGCAAGAACGCCGGACGCCGCGCACCACGCCACCAGCCGCCGCCGGGCAGGCTGCCATATGCGCACTGCGAGCCCGGCCGCCGCACCGCCCGCGGTAAGGAGAGCCACGAGGGTGGTGAGTTCGTACTGGCTCAGCGGCAGCAGCGAGACCGGCATCTGGTCCGGCATGACCTCGGCGCCCCACGAGTTCTGCAGCGGCAGCTGCGCCCCGGTGATTAGCCACGGTGCCAGGCCGAGCAGTCCGGCCAGGATTCCGAGCAGCCACCCCAGGACGGCATCCCCGGGTGGCGTTCGCTTCGTTTGCTGAAGGGGACGTGTCTGTTCCGGCAGGCTCACGGTGGCTCCTTGCGTGCATGGACGGTCGCGGTGGCGCCCAAAGAGCGGCAGCCACATAGTACACCGAATGGATTAACCGCAGCGCGGAAAATTTTCACAAGTGCGGAAACTTTTGAGGAATTTCCCGGAGGGTTCGAACGTTCCTTGGATAACGCCGCAGGCGTACCGCGCCAGGGGCGTAAGGGAGAGGACTAGGCGATGAAACACATCGGCCGATTTGGACCCCGAAACTCCGCTGCGGACGCAACGGCCCCACACCCCTGGAGCCGGTATGTGGCAATGGGAGATTCGTTTACCGAGGGTGTTGGCGACCCTGAGGAACGCTGTGCCGGAGGGCTCAGGGGATGGGCCGACCGGGTGGCGGAGGAACTCAGCGCAGGGCGCGACGATTTTGCCTACGCCAACCTGGCGATCCGCGGCCTGCTCCTGGGCCAGATTCTTGAACGGCAGACGGAACCAGCATTGGAGCTGAAACCGGACCTGATCACACTGTCGGCGGGCGGGAATGACATGGTGTTCCACCGTACCGACCCGGACAAGCTGGCCGGCAAGCTGGAAGCCGGCGTGGAGCGGCTGAGCGCCACCGGCGCCACCATCATGCTGTTCGCCGGACCCGACTGGCGGCGTACGCCGATCCTGGGGCGGAGCCGCTCCCGGATAGCCATCTTCAACGAGAACATCCGGATTGTCGCGGCCGCGCACAACTGCCTGCTGGTGGACCTGTGGACGCTGCCTGGACTCAGGGATCCGCGGATGTGGGATCCGGACCGGCTGCACTTCTCGCCGCTGGGCCACCACACCATCGCCATGCAGGTGCTGGACACCCTCCAGGTGCAGCACTCGCTCCAGCCGCTGGAGCCGAAGGCCCTGCCGCAGAGCAGCTGGCGCGACGCCAGGGCCGGAGACCTCGCGTGGGCGCGGAATTACTTCCTGCCCTGGGCGTGGCAGCGGATTGCCATGCAGCGCGTGGCCCTGCCGCTCGTCCACGATCATCCGGCTCCTGAGCCCCTGCTGCCCAAGCGGCCGGCGTTCGCCCCGGTTTATGCCGTGCGGACCGCGGTGAAGGCCGTAACTGAGTTCCTGGCGTAGCCGGCGTCAACGGGCCCTGCCGTTCGACGGCTGGTGGCCACCCGCCGTCGAAAAAGTGGCCGACGGCGGGTGGCTGGCAGCCATGCCCCGGGTGCCGGAAGAGTCAGCCGACGGCGGGCGCGAAGGCGATGTTTGAGAACTCGCTTCCGGTCGCGGCTCTGATCCAGTCGATCACGTCCTGCCGGTCGGTGCGGTACGAGAAGTTCGTTCCCTTGCAGTAGCGGTTGTGGTTGAACGACGTGATGCCGGTGATGGTGTTGGACTCGGCGGTGCCGTAGAACAGCGGGCCGCCGGAGTCAGCGTTGCAGGTGCCGCCGAGGCCGTTGCCGTTGCCGTTGGTCTGGACGTTGTAGCCGTCGGTGCTTGCGCTGGTGAGATTGGTCAGCTTGGACTGGGCCATGAGCCGTTCGCGGAAGGAGGTCTCGCCTGCAGCCGGGCTGGCCGCGGAGATTCCGTAACCGCTGGAGGTGAACGTGGTGTCCTGCTTCCCGCGCTTGGTGGCCAGTGCGTCGAGGGTCCCCGGCGCGGCAAGGCGGGCGTACTCGTCGAGCATGATCGGCTGCTCCAGGATCACCAGGCCGGCGTCCTTGGTTTCGGGGACCGCGTCCATGCCGGTGTATCCGTAGTTGTACATCTCATGGGAGGTGGCGCACTGGGTTCCGAGCGTCCCGTCCGCGCAGGCGTCCGGGTAGCCGGTGCCCGGATCGGTGCCGGTTTCCGGGCTCCAGCCCACGCCTGCGTCCTGCTGGAAGTAGACGCGGGCCGAGGAAACACCGGCGGTGCAGTGCCCGGCAGTGAGGAACACCGTCGGTGTCAGCAGGGAGCCCGAGCACCTGTGGTGGAACCCGCCGTGGGGATCGTAGAAAACGATGAGCCCAACGAAGGGGTGCTCGTTGTCCTTGACGTAGTCGCCGGTGATCGCACCGGCCGGGATTGCCGTCGTCACGGTCAGCATTGCAGCAACGGCCAGCACACCGCTTCCGGCGCGGAATTTCTTCAAAAAGCGCATACAAGCCCCAGCTTCCAGTCGCACGGGCAGCCGGCAACGCACGTCGGGGTACGCGGCGGGCGCCAGAAAACAAGTCACCGCCCAATTGGGGCGGTGACTTAAGATACCACCCGAAAGCCACTGTTTTTCTTGGGGAGAAAGCGGTGACCTACTGCACCAAGGAGAACGATGAGTTGCGCGTCCCGGATCTCGCAGATGATCCGGTAATCGCCGGGCGGCAGCGGTCCACCTAGGTGAGTGACTCCAGGAGCACGGTGCAGGCGTCTTCGCAGCGTCGGCAGGCCTCGGCGCAGATCCTGCAGTGCTCATGCATTTGCGCGTGCTTTTCGCATTCGGCAGCGCACGCGGCACTGGCGGTCCGGCAGGCCTCGAGCATGGACCGGACGATCGCGGAGCTGTCACCGGTCTGGCGGGTCAGGACGGCGCCGGTCACGGCGCAGATGTCCGCGCAGTCCAGGTCGGTCCGGATGCACCTGGCGAGATCAGCGACCTTCTCTTCGGCCAGGCAGGAATCGGCGCAGGCGGTACAGGTCTGGGCACATTCGAAGCAGGCGGCAATGCAGGCGGCAATGCAGGCGGCCAGCTTCTCCTTGTCCTCCGCGCCGGTGCCCCCCGGATGGGCATTGAGCATTGCGGTGATGTGCTGCGTCATGGTCTGCTCCTGTCGGTGGAATCTGCGCCTGCCACTTATGACGCCACCCTAGCCCCGCCCGGTTCTGCTGTCTGCCCTCCGGTTCGGGCGGGGATGCGTGGGTACAGCGTTGAGGTCAGCCGTCGTCTCTTGTCGGTTGTGGTGGTGCCGCTGCCGGATCCGCTGCCGCAGCCGGCCAGGGTGATTGCCGCAGCGATGGCGACGGGTTCAGTTTGACGCGGCGCAGCAGCTGGGCGTTGAGGGCGACGACGATGGTGGACACTGACATGAGCACGGCACCGGCCGCAGGGGAGAGCATGACGCCGGCGAAGGCCAGCACTCCTGCTGCCAGCGGGACGGAGATGACGTTGTAGCCCGTGGCCCAGACCAGGTTCTGCCACATCTTGCGGTAGCTGGCGCGGGACAGGTCCACCATGGAGAGCACGGCCCGCGGGTCGTTCCCGGCGAGCACCACGCCCGCTGATTCCATGGCGACGTCGGTTCCGGCACCGATGGCGATGCCGACTTCGGCCCGGGCCAGGGCGGGGGAGTCGTTGACGCCGTCCCCGACCATCGCCACCTTGAAACCCCGGCCCTGCAGTTCGCTGACCTTCTTGTCCTTGTCGGCCGGCAGGACCTCGGCGAAGACCTCATCGATGTTCAGCTCGTCCGCGACGGCCTGCGCAACTTGCCGGGCGTCGCCGGTGATCATGGCCACCTTGATGCCGCGGTCCTGCAGGGCCGCGACAGCCTGCCGGGATTCGGTTCGGACGGCGTCTTCGAGGCTGATGGCGCCCAACATCTTTCCGTCGGCCAGGACGTGGAGCACCGCGGCGCCGCGGTCCATCCAGGCCCCGGTAACCGCGGCCAGCTCAGGGGGTTCGGTGACCGTGAGTTCCCGCAGCAGAGCCGGTCCGCCCACCTGCACCGTCCGGCCGTCCACGCTGGCACCCGCGCCACGGCCCGTCATGGAGCTGAACCCGGTTGCCCGCAGAACGGGAAGGCCCTGGTTCCTGGCCGCCCGGACGATCGCGCGCGCGACAGGATGCTCGCTGTCCGCCTCCACCGCCGAGGCCAGGGCCAGCAGATCCTTCCGGCTCACGCCGTCGGCAGCTGCAATTTCCATTACCTCGGGCTCACCTTTGGTGAGGGTGCCGGTCTTGTCGAACAGCACGACGCCGACGGTGCGCATGCGCTCCAGCGCCATCCGGTTCTTGATCAGCACACCGGCGCGGGCTGCCTGCTCGGTGGAGATGGCGACCACCAGCGGGATGGCCAGGCCCAGGGCGTGCGGGCAGGCGATCACGAGGACGGTGACCGTGCGGGTGACCGCCTCCGGGACGTTGCCCAGCAGGGTCCAGGCGATGAAGGTGATGACGCCGGCACCGGCGGCGAAGTAGAACAGGAACGCCGCTGCCCGGTCGGCAAGTGCCTGCGCCCTTGACGATGAGGCCTGGGCCTCGGCCACCAGCCGCTGGATGCCCGCCAGTGCAGTGTCGTCACCGACGGCGGTGATGCGGACCCGGACCGTATTGTCCGTGGCCACCGTGCCGGCGATGACCCTGTCCCCGGGAGAGCGGGGCACCGTCTTGGATTCGCCGGTGATCATCGATTCGTCGAATTCAGCCTGCCCGTCGGTCACGGTGCCGTCCGCGGGCATCCGCGCCCCGGACCGGACCAGCACCAGGTCCCCGGCCCGGAGTTCGGAGACACCGACGGTTTCTGTGCCGGCGTCGGTGATGCGCTCGGCCTCGTCCGGCAGCAGTGCTGCCAGGGCGTCCAGGGCTCCCTGTGCCGATCCGAGGGCGCGCATCTCTATCCAGTGACCCAGCAGCATGATGGCCACGAGCAGCGCCAGCTCCCACCAGAAGTCCAGGTCGAAGCCGCCGAGGCCCAGGCTGGTCACCCAGGAGGCGACGAACGCGACGCTGATCGCCATGCCGATCAGCAGCATCATGCCCGGGCGGCGTGCCCTGAGTTCATTCAGGCCGCCCCTGAGGAACGGCTGGCCGCCGTAGAGAAAGATGACTGTGCCCAGGACAGGCGGGATCCACGTGGACCCCGGGAACTCGGGCGGCATGTAGCCGAGCAGGTCCCCGAACATCGGGCTGAAATAGACCACCGGAACGGACAGCGCCAAAGTCAGCCAGAACCGGTTCTTGAACATGGCGGTGCTGTGCCCGGCGTGCTGGCCGTGGGCATGCACCACGTGGTCGTCGTGGTCGTCGTGGGCGTCATGGCCCGCATGCGGACGGTGTCCGTCCGCCCGGGACGGGTTCGACGGCGGCCCGGCAGAGTCTGCGGTCAGCGGCAGGTCACGGGGTTTGGTTGATTCACGCATGTCAGTTCCATTCCACGAGGACGGATGGGTGCGCTGGGGTTGAACGGCTGTGACGGGGAGGGAGTCCCCTGGACATACCACTTCACTGACAACACCAGAAATATACCCCCTGGGGGTATCTACGTCAAGGGCTCCGGCCGCCTTACGGGCCCGGCCTGTGAGGACTTTCGCGGACCCGTGGCTGGTGGGGCATGGGCTGACTCTGGCGTCAGTGGTGCATGGTTTCCTGGTCGCGGTGGGCGGCCGGTTCGATCTGGAAGGTGGAGTGTTCGATGCTGACTTCGAAGTGTTCGGCAACGCAGCGCTGCAGGTCGGCCAGGATGGTGGCGGCGTGCCCGTCCTTCATGCAGGTGTCCTGGACCGTGACGTGGGCGGAGAGGACCGGTGTCCCGGAGGCGACGAGGGAGGCGTGCAGGTCATGGACGTCAATGACGTGGGGCAGGGCCAGGATGTGTTCGCGGACCTCGCCCAGGTCCAGGCCCGCGGGTGCGTTTTCCATCAGGACGTTGACCGTGTCGCGCAGGAGCCTCAGGGTGCGCGGGATGATCAGCGCACCGATGAGCAGGGAGACCACGGCGTCGGCCCGGGTCCAGCCGGTAAGGGTAATGATGATGGCGGCCGCGATGACGGCGACCGATCCCAGCGCATCATTCAGGACCTCGAGGAACGCGGCCCTCATATTGAAGTTGTGGTGCCGGCCGGACGCGAGGACAAGGAGCCCGATGGCGTTGCCTGCCAGGCCGACGACGCCGAACCACAGCATTGTGGATCCGCCGACCTCCGGGGGTTCAAGGAGGCGGCGGATGCCTTCGACGAGGACGAAACCGCCCACGCCGAGCAGCAGGGCTGCCTGCCCCGCGGCGGCGACGATTTCGGCCCGTTTGTAGCCCCAGGTGCGTTTCAGGGTGGCCGGTTTCAGGGCCAATGATGCGGCGATCAGGGCGATGAGCAGCCCGGCGGCGTCGGTGAACATGTGCCCGGCGTCGGCCAGCAGCGCCAGGCTCCCGGTCAGGAAAGTGCCCACGACCTCTGCCACCATGACCGCGGCGGTGATCGCGAAGACAATGACCAGTTTTCCGCGCTGGCTGCCGGCGTCGGCACCGTGGCTGTGGTCGTGTCCGCTCATGGCTTCCGCCCCGAACGGTTGGCTGTCACCGGCAGTCCCAGCGGCTGGGGTGCCGGACCGGCAGCGCAGTCCTCGCAGCACCCGCCGGCCGGTTCGGAATCGTGTACGGCCCGGTCGGCATGCCCGGCGTCTGCAACCGAGTGCGGGAGAGTGCAGCAGACGTCCCCGCGCCAGGCGTTGATGCCTTCGCGGACCGCGACGGCGGCAATCACCAGGGCGGCGCCGGCGTCGGCCCACCACCAGCCCAGTGTGCTGTTGAGGACCAGGCCGAGCAGCAGGACCGCCGACAGGTAGGTACACAGCAGCGTCTGTTTGGAATCCGCCACTGCGGTTTTGGAGCCGAGTTCTCGGCCCGCCCGGCGCTGCAGCCACGACAGGACGGGCATGATGGCCAGGCTCAGGGCGGCGATCACGATCCCCGGGACCGAATGCTGGGCCTCGCCCGCGCCGGTCAGTGACCGGACGGCGTCGACTCCCACGAACGCGGCCAGGGCGAAAAACGACACAGCGATGATCCGCAGGGTCAGGTGCTCGCGCTGCTCCGGGTCCTTGGCGGAGAACTGCCAGGACAGGGCCAGGGCCGAGGCCACCTCGATGACGGAATCCAGGCCGAACCCGATCAGGGCGGATGAATCCGCGACGCCCCCTGCCCACAGGGCGGCGGCAGCCTCAACCAGGTTGTACGTGATCGTCGCCGCGGCGAAGAACCTGATGCGCCGGGTCAGCACGGCCCGTCGTGCCGCGGCGGAGGACAGTTGTACCGTGCTCACGCCAGGCACGTCCCGTCGGGGGCGCAGCAGGCGGGATCAACAGCCAGCACCACGCCGATCAGGTCGCGGATCGCATGGCCCAGCCGGGCGTCGGCGAGCTCGTACCGGGTCCGCCGGCCGTCGGGAACGGCCACCACCAGTCCGCAGCCGCGCAGGCACGTCAGGTGGTTGGACATGCTCTGCCGCGACACCGCGAGGGAGTCGGCAAGCTCGGACGGATAGCCCGGGGCGCCCGCCAGGGCGAGCAGGATCCGGGCACGGGTCGGGTCTGAGACCGCATATCCGAACCGGGCCAGCACGGGCGCGTGCGTGAGGGTTTCCATGGCCCCAAAGTACATCGCTGAATGTATTCAGACAATTGAGTATCGGCAGCCGGAATGTCACCTCCTTGACGCAGACATAGATGAGTGTGAATATTCATATGTGTCTATGTCTCTGCAACTGACCCCCGTTCAAACGGTGGCGTGCTGCTCGCCGCTGACCCGGGAACCGCTCTCTGCATCCGAAGCGGATGGAATAGCCCCGCTGCTGAAGGCGCTGGCTGATCCGGTGCGGCTGCGGCTGATGTCCCTGGTCGCCTCCCACGAGGGCGGCGAGGCCTGCGTCTGCGATCTGAATGACGCGTTTGACCTGTCGCAGCCGACGATCAGCCACCACCTGAAGCTGCTGCACGAGGTGGGGCTGCTGGACCGCGAGAAGCGGGGTGTGTGGGTGTATTACCGGGCGCGCACCGAGGCACTGGAGAATCTGGCCGCCCTGATCGGGGGGCAGGCGAAGTGACCGTACTGGTGAGGCGGGCCGGTGCGGAGTTCGTCGGCACGGCGTTCCTGGTCATGGCCGTCGTTGGCTCCGGCGTCATGGCGTCCAGGCTTTCCCCGAACGACGTCGGGCTGCAGCTGCTGCAGAACAGCCTCGCCACCGGTGCCGCCCTAATGGCGCTGATCGTGGCGCTGCAGCCGGTCTCGGCATCGTTCAATCCGGTGGTGACCCTGGTGGAGCGTGCCCTGGGCATGATCGACACGAAGGCTGCCCTGGCCCTGATTGCCGCCCAGTTCCTCGGCGGCCTGGCCGGGACGGTCCTGGCGAACCTGATGTTCGACGTCGGCCCCGTCACGTTTTCCAGCCATGAACGTTCCGGCACCGGCCTATGGCTCGGCGAGGTCATCGCCACGGCCGGGCTGCTGCTTGTAGTGTTCGGCACGGTCCGCTCCGGCAGGGCGGACCGGGTGGCGTTCGCCGTCGGCGGCTACATCACCGCGGCGTACTGGTTCACGAGCTCCACCAGTTTCGCCAACCCCGCCGTGACGGTCGCCCGGACCATCACCGATACGTTCGCCGGGATCGCGCCGGCCTCCGCTCCCGGCTTCATCCTGGCCCAGCTCCTCGGCGGCGCCGCAGGCTTCGTCCTGGTCCGCTTCCTCTACCCGATGCTTGTCCCAGCCACTGCCAATTCCGCCGCGGAAGCGGCCAACCGAAAGGTGCTCTCATGACCGGGAAACCCTCCGTCCTGTTCGTCTGTGTCCACAACGCCGGCCGCTCCCAGATGGCCGCCGCGTTCCTCACCACCCTGTCCCAGGGCACAATCGAGGTCCGCTCCGCCGGATCCCAGCCGGCGGACAAGGTAAACCCGTCCGCCGTCGAGGCCATGGCCGAGGTGGGGATCGACATGTCCACCGAGATCCCGAAGGTCCTCACTACCGAGGCGGTGAAGGATTCCGACGTCGTGATCACCATGGGCTGTGGCGATGAATGCCCCTACTTCCCCGGCAAGCGCTACGAGGACTGGGTCCTGGAGGATCCGGCCGGCAAGGGCGTGGACTCCGTCCGGCCCATCCGCGACGAGATCAAGACCCGGGTGGAGGCCCTGATCGCCTCCCTGACTCCGGCCTCAGCATAAGCAAACCCGCAAGGGGAGGGGGTGACACTGATGAACACCGGCTGCTGCGACGACGATTGCTGCGAGGACGGACAGGACTGCTGCTGACCGCCCGCCCATATCCGGCCTGCCCGCCCCAAACCAGCGGGCAGGCCAACAGAGCTGCGTAGGTCCCGCCAGCACCGGACTCCGGGCCGAAGTAGCTGGCGCCTGCTCTATCCCCGGACCCCGGCAGGCCATAAGCTCCGAGCATGTCATCAGTCATCGTTTGCAGCGGCCCCCACGACGGCCACGTTTCGCCCATGCTCGGAGTCGCTCGCCACCTGATTGACCGCGGTCACCGGGTCCGGTTTCTGACCGGCCCCGCCTACCAGGACGCGGTGAAGGCCATCGGGGCCGAGTTCCTGCCGCTGGGTCCCGGCGCCGAATACTCCGCCGAGCCCAGCGCGGCCACCGGCGTCCAGGCGATCCGCGAGGGCATCCGCGGCCTGGTGATCGAGCCGGCCCGCGGCCAGTATCTGCCGCTCGAGGCGGCAATTGCGGCCGAGAAGACCGACGCGGTCCTGGCGGAGGTCACCTTCATGGGCGCCGCCACCCTGTCCAGGCTTCCGCGCCACCAGCGCCCCGCCGTCATCGCCTGCGGAATCCTGCCGGTGACCCTGTCCAGCCAGGACTGCGCCCCGTACGGTTCGGGCCTGGCGCCGGGCAAGGGAAAGGCAGCACGCCTGCGGAACCGGGCGCTGAACTGGATGGTCTCCAATGTTGTGCTGAAGGACAGCCAGCAGCAGGTGGACGAACTCACCCGGGAACTGGTGGGCGTGGGGCTGGACGGGCTGTTCATCCTGGACTGGGCCCGCCGCACCGAACTCATCGCCCAGTTCACCGTGGAGGAGTTCGAGTACCCGCGCTCGGACGCGCCGGACAACCTGCGCTTTTTCGGGCCCATGTCCCGGCATGCCGCCTCCGCCTCCGTGACCCCCAAGCCGGAGTGGTGGGGCGAGCTGGACGGCTCCCGCCCGGTTGTCTACGTGACGCAGGGGACCGTCTCCAACGAGGACTTCACCGCCCTTGTCGGCCCCACGCTCGAGGGCCTTGCGGAGGAGGACGTCACTGTCGTCGTCAGCACCGGCCGCCGCCCGCTGTCAGCGCTTCCGCCGTTGCCCGCCAATGCCCGCGCCGCCGAGTTCCTGCCGGACGCGGAGCTCCTGCCGAAGGTCGCCGTCTACATCACCAACGGCGGCTACGGCGGCCTCCATTACGCGATGGAAAACGGCGTGCCCATCGTGGTGGCGGGGGATACCGAGGACAAACCGGAGGGGGCCGCCCGGGTGGCCTGGGCCGGCGTCGGAATTAATCTCAAAACGGGACGGCCCAAGCCGAAGGCCATCCGCCGCGCTGTGCGAAAGGTGCTCAGCGACGGCCGGTACCGGGCCGGAAGCCAGCGGATCGGGGCGGCGATTGCCGCTTCCCCGGGTGTGGACGGGCTCATCGACGAGATGGAAGCGATGCTGCGGAGGGCGTGAACGGCATGGACAGTGCAGGGGACCTGACCGGCAGCCGTGCGCTGGAACACCTCCAGCATCCGCGCTTCGCCCGGGCCTACGCGCGTGCGGTCGGGCGAATGAACCGCCGCGGCGCCTCCGAACACCGCCGCCGCGTGCTGGCCGGCCTGCACGGGACGGTCATCGAGATCGGTGCCGGGGACGGATCGGCCTTTGCGCTCTACCCGCCGGCAGTCACCCACGTTCTGGCCCTTGAGCCCGACGACTACCTCAGAAGCCTTGCCCTGAACCGTGCCGCCACGTCCGCCGTGGCGGTGACGGTGAGGCCTGCTGCAGCCGAGCGCATCCCGGCCGACGACGGCACTGCGGATGCCGTCGTCGCCAGCCTCGTGCTGTGCAGCGTCGCGGACCAGGCTGCCGCGCTCGCGGAAATCCGGCGCGTCCTGCGCCCCGGCGGGACCCTGGCCTACTACGAGCACGTCCGCTCTGCGCGCCCCGTCCTGGCGGCCGTCGAAGACCTGCTCACACCGGCATGGAAGCGCCTGGCCGGAGGATGCCACCCCAACCGGGATACCCTCGGTGCCATAACCGCGGCCGGCTTCACCATCCAGGACAACCAGAGGTTCGGCTTCGCCGTCCAGCCGATGACCCCGCAGGTGGCCCACATCCTGGGCCACGCCACCAGCCCGGGGCCGCCCGCTCACTAAGCCAGTCGATTTAGCCTGTCGATTGAGCTTGTCGAAGTCCGGGCCCTGGCGGGCCGGGAAGTACGACGGCGGCACCTCGCTTGGTGGGTCAGGCCAGGTTTTCCTTGAGCAGCGCGCGGTGTTCGACGGCGGCTGCCTGGTGGAGCTTTTGGCCCGCCGCCGTGAGTTTGAGGTACAGCGACCGGCGGTCGTCCGCACAGGACTGGCGGGTCAGCAGGCCGGCCTTCTCCAGCCGGTCCACCACCTTGGAGACGGCGCTCTGGCTCATGGGAGTCCGCTCGCCGAGTTCCTTCATCCGGCACGATGCCTTGCTGTTCTCCGCCACGAGGTCCAGGATCTCGAACTCGTTCAGGCCGATGTCGAACTTGGCTTCCAGCGCCCGGTCAAGGGCGCACGAAGTGCGGAAGTACGCGTCCTGGATGCTGCGCCATTGCTCAACCAGCAGGCGGTCCGTCGTTGAAGCCATGCCCTGATTTTAGACGAAAGGCGAACTGAAGTCCACGTCATAATATTCCGGGTCATATTCCTTGTCATTGAATGACGCGTCATATAGATTTCTGGACATGACATCACCTACCACCCTCGAACGAACTGCCGGACCCATCGCCACGGCCGTCCGCTGGACCCGGGCCCAGTGGCTGCTGCTGATGGTTGTCTGCACCGTGCTGGCCCTGGACGGGCTGGACGTGTCCATGGTGGGCGTCGCCCTGCCGTCCATCGGCCACGAACTGAACCTCGGCACGGACGCCCTGCAGTGGATTGTCTCCGCGTACGTCCTTGGCTACGGCAGCCTGCTGCTCCTGGGCGGCCGGCTCGCCGACCTCCTGGGCCGCCGCCGCATCTTCCTCATTGCCCTCTCGGTCTTCGCGGCCGCCTCCCTGCTGGGCGGACTCGTGGATGACCCCGCCATCCTCATCGCCACTCGGTTTGTGAAGGGCCTCGCGGCCGCGTTCACCGCGCCCACGGGCTTCTCCATCATCACCACCAACTTCGCCGAGGGCCGCGAGCGGAACAAGGCACTCTCCATCTTCACCACGTTCGGCGCCAGCGGCTTCTCCCTGGGGCTCGTCGTCGGCGGCCTCATGACCAGCCTCAGCTGGCGCTGGACGTTCCTGGTCTCCGTGCCGATCGCTGTCCTGGTAGTCATCCTGGGCAACCGCTTCATCCCGCGGGACACGCCTGATGCCACGGACAGCGGCCACGACATCTGGGGCGCCGTCACGCTCGCGCTTGGCATGCTGGGACTCGTTTACACGCTGGTGTCCGCACCGGAACAGGGCTGGGGATCTGTGGCAACAATCGCCGGATTCATCATCTCTGCCGCGGTGCTGGCTGCCTTCGCCGTCATCGAGAACAAGGTCAGGCACCCGCTCATCCGCTTTGGCATCCTGCGCGAGGGCTGGGTGGCGCGGGCCAACCTCAGTGCGGTAGGGCTGTTCGGCTCCTACCTCAGCTTCCAGTTCATCGTGACGCTTTTCCTGCAGTCCGCCCTGGGGTGGAGCCCGCTGGCGATGGCACTCGCACTGCTGCCGACCGGACTGATCGTCGCCACCAGCGCACCGTTCGCCGACCGCCTGATCAACGTGTTCGGTGCCACCCGGCTGATCCTGGCCGGACTGGCCGCCATGGGGCTTGGCTACGTCCTGTTCCTCCGGGTGGGCACCACGCCCAACTACGCCCTGGACATCCTGCCGTCGATCATCCTGCTGGGCATCGGCTTTGCCCTGGCCTTCCCGTCCATCAACGTCCAGGCGACCGCGGGCATCAGGGACTCCGAGCAGGGCCTGGCAGCCGGGCTCATCCAGACCAGCACCCAGGTGGGGGCCGCCCTGGTCCTGGCAGTCACCACCGCCATGGTCAGCGGAGGGCATTCCGACGCCGGCACCGCCCCGAGTGCCGCCGCCATGCTTGAGCAGTTCCGGCCGGGCCTGGTGCTGAGTGCCGCCGTCGCCATCGCCGCGCTGCTGGTCGCGGCTGTGCCGGCCCGACGGCGGGCGGTCGCCTTGGCTGCCTAGGCTCGCGCCTACGACAGCACCAGCCAGACGCCTAACGCCCCGAGGGCAACGCAGGCTCCGGCGGTCCAGAAGACGGCGGAAATGTCCGGGGCCAGATGCCCGGCCCGGATTCCTTCCACGCTGCGCCGGTAGCGCCGCCGCTGGGTGGAGTAGATGCCGGTCCCGGCGGCAACGGTGAGGCCGAACATCGCCAGGACGAACGGTCCCTGGTCCGGAAGCCAGCGGAGGCACACCGCGCTCGCGGCAATCAGCGTCAGGACCGTCCGGCCCCAGGCGAGGGCGGTGCGCTCGGGCTGGAGCCCCGGGTCGCCGTCGAGCGGGCCGTCGGCGGGAAGGGGAGCGGTGGCCGGTTCTTCATTCATGGGTCAGGCCAGAACGATAACGGCGATCACCACCGCCGCCGCGACGGCACAGCCGGCGGCGAGCAGCGGACCGATCAGCGGCAGGGGCAGCGGCCGGTTCGAGCGCAGGCTGGCCTCAACCCGCAGCCAGCGAATGGCGGAGCCCGCGCTCAGCAGCATGCCCAACAGAAGGAGAAGGACCGACAGCCCGCGGCGGATGGGCTCCGGGAAGACGTCCGTGGTGAAGGCCTCCACCGCAATGCCGCCGGCCAGGAGCGCCAGGGAGGTGCGGATCCACGCCAGGAACGTGCGCTCGTTGGCCAGGGTGAACCGCGGGTCAGGTTCGGTGCCGCCGGGCAGGAGCTTTTCGGCGAACCGGCTGCGGCGGGAGCCGGGGCCGGGCGGGGGAAGCGGGGTGGACGGCACGGTCACAGTCTAGCCAGTGCTGTTGTTTACAGGTCCGTGAAATTATTGTCACAGACGCGTAAATGCGGCTCACCCGCGCTTATGATGCATCCAGAGGCAGAAAGTCCAGCCAGCGGCCAGCAGCCCGGAACCAGAGGAGTGCCCATTGGACAATACCCGGTTCCCCGACGACGATGACACCCGGCCGGACGACCGGCCCGGCTCCGCGGCCCCGCTGGTGCGGAAACAGGCCTACGAGATCATCGAGGCAGTCCTGGCCGGCACTGATCCGGAAGGAGCCGAGGTCCGGGAGCGGCTGAGGGAGCATGTGGCGGCGCATCCCGGAAATCCGGAAGCAGCACTCCATGAGCACCTGGTGTTCACCCGCTCCCTGGCCCGGCAAGCCAACAACCGCCAAGCCAACAACAGGCCAAATCCCAACAGGCAGGATGTTCCCCGGCCTGCGGCCGGGGAACAGATCAGTGTTCCCGGCCGCGGACAGGCGGCCATCGAGGCGATCCTGCATGGCGGCATGCTCGTCACGGCGTTCCAGCCGGTCCATGATCTCGGCCGCGGTGGTGTCATCGGGGCGGAGGCCCTGACGCGGTTCTTGTGGGAGGAAGACGGCAGCGGTGCAGGTTCCTGGTTCAAGAATGCCGCCGCCGTCGGGTTGGGCGCGGATCTGGAGTTCTCAGCGCTGCAGGCGGCTGTGGCCGCCGCGCAGGATCTCCCACACCATCTGGTCGTCGCCTTGAATCTCTCCCCGGCCGTATGCCTGGATCCCCGGCTGCCCGGATTCCTGGAACGCGCGCCTTTGGGACCGTCCCGGATCATGCTGGAACTCACCGAGCCGCTCCAGTCGGGCCAACTGGGCCCCCTGCTGGACGTCCTGACGCCGCTGCGCAATTCCGGCATGGGGCTGGCGGTCGATGAGGCGGGCACGGACGCTGCCTCCATGCGCCATATCCGTTCCCTTCGGCCGGACCTCATCAAGATCGGCCGCGGCCTGGTTGCAGGCATCGACGCCGATCCAAGCCGCCAGTACCTGGTGGCCGACCTTGTCGAATTCGGTCGGCAGACCGGGGCGGCGCTGGCCGCCGTCGGAATCGAAACCGCCGCCGAACTTGCGGTCCTGACCCGGCTGGCAGTGGCCGCCGGCCAAGGCCACTTCCTGGGAAGGCCCACGATCGACGTCAAGGAATGGGCCACCTGGGCCCGTCCCGCCACGGCAGTCCAAAACCGCCACGGGCGGCACACGGCCGGATGGCCACAGCAGCCGGACGGGCACTGATTCCCGGTCTAGTAGAAGCGCATGAATGATGGCGCGCGGGGTGGATCCGGCCGATCCAGGGCTTTCGGCGGATCCGGTGGATGCCGGGGTTTCGGCGGTGTCGCCGGAGGCTTCGACGGGATGGGAAGGCATGGGTAGTCGTAGTCGAAACGTCCCGCGGTGAACTGCGTTAGTGCAACGGTTCCGCCGGATGTGAGGGGCGGAGAGGAACAGTAGGCCCGGGCAGAGGCTCTGGAGGTTGCCCCGGCGATCCAGCTGTTGAGTTTGTTCAGGTTGCTGCCGGGACCAACGGTGCCGGCAATTTCGCGGAACTGGTAGGTGGTGGAATAGATGCCCACTTCTGCTCCGATGCTCTGCAGGTATGCGGTCATGCCCTCCAAATCTGCGGCGTTGGCTGCACGGTCGGGTGACCAGCTGTTCCCGGTTTCCACATCCAACCACCAGATATGGTGCGCGGCATCGGTGACGCCGCGGTGGTTGACGTCGTCGTAGGCCATGGCATACCCGTACATGTACGCACAGGCCGCGGTGTCGGTGCCGTGGCACTCCCCGTAGGGGTTTCTGACGTTGGCTCCCCGATAGGCGTTTGATCTGGGCCACCAGTGGGCTGCGGCTCCGGGATTGGCTGTATTGACATACAGTGCCACGGGGGTCCTCTTCGCCGGACCCGAAAAGCGGGCTGCCCAGGTCAGCTGCGCGGCCAGGCAGGGGTTCGTGGTGTTCGGCCGCCCGCCGTTTACGCCGATGACGGCGAACCCCTTAGGTTCCGGAAGATCGCTGCCGCACTGGGGCCAGGAGATGTCGTAGCCCAGCACGGCGTGGTCAGGCGGCGGGGAACCCCCTGCGCTTGCCGCTTGGACCTGGGCAACCTGCCAAGCGAACAAAAGACAGGCAACGACGAGGGTTCGTCCGGCTTTCATCGGGGCCCCGGCAGTCGTGCGGTCAGAACCGCAATAGTCCCTGGGCCGCGAAGCGCCCGACCGCCGAGGACGTGGCCGCCTGCGGCCCAGGATGTTGCCAGTCCCGTGATGTGGACCGCGTGGTAAAGGTCCGTGAGCCCGAGAAGATTCATTGGCGCCTGCCTCCAAAGGGCCCAGACCGGAATGACACCTCCGATGCTAAGCAGGGCAGCGTGGGAAAACCTTGCGATGGGCGCTCTGCTTGTACATGAGAATCATTCTCATGTAGCCTTTCTGGCATGCGCGTAACCGTTGTGAGCTCCCTGGATGTTTTCAGCCGGCAGACGGCCTGTGCGGCCTTGGCTGCGGATTCCCCGGACGCCCTTGTCGTATTCCACGATCTCTTGGATGACGGGCTCGTCATCCGCAGGACCTTCAAAGAGGGCCGCCGCCTTGAGCGGGAAGAGTCGCTACTGGAACACGGATGCCTTAGCTGTACCGTGCGCCTGGACGCTTCCGCCACGCCCTGGCGTCCCTCGCTGAAGGATCCTGCTGGCTCCGCGGCCGGCTCTGGGTGGCATCAGCACCAGATTTGCAGGATCGCCGTTCAAGGCATCGGGTCACAGGCGATGAGGTGGACGCCACCGAAATCGCTGCGCTGCTCACCGGCTGCGAACTGACCGAAGCGGAGATGGCCTCCAGCCCCGGCACCATCCAAGACCCCTTCGACCTGAACCCGACTACCGAAACAACACAAAGGAGCAACTCATGAAAGTACGAAACTCGCTGCGGGCGCTGAAAAAAATACCGGGCGCCCAGATTGTTCGCCGCCGCGGCCGCACCTTCGTCATCAACAAGAAAAACCCGCGGATGAAAGCGCGGCAAGGCTGACCGGGTGCGCGGCGCTCCCACCACGGACGGACCGGCACCAGCGTTAGCCCTGCTGCGCCGCCCATTCTTCGACCCGGCGGTTGCATTCCTCTTCGGAGAGGTCTTCCACGCGGGTCATGACAGACCAGCGGACGCCGAAGGGGTCCCGGATGCTGGCGTAACGGTCACCTGAGACAAACGTGGCCAGTGGCTCGCGGACCGTGGCTCCGGCCTGCACTGCGCGCTGCACCAGGGTGTCTGCGTCAGGGCAGTAGAGGCCAAGGGAGTAGCAGTCATTTTCACCCTCCGGCGCCGGAACCAGATGGTATTCCGGGTTGGGTTCGCCGAGCTGGAGGTGGCCGTTCCCGAAGTCGAGTTCCGCGTGAACCACTACTCCGCCCATCTCCGTGGCGCCGACCACGCGGGCGCCGAACACGTCCTTGTAGAAGGCGATCGCTTCCCGGGCGTTGGTCACAGCAAGGAACGGCGTGAGGCTCGTCAGGCCATTCGGAATTCCGTGCGTGGTGTGCTCTCCGTGGGCGGCCGTGGTCGATTCGGTGCTTGTAGTATCTGTCATGTCTATGACGCTACGTGCCCCGTCAGCGGCGGCGCTTGGAGATTCGCGACAGTCTGAGGGGACCTGTGGAGAGTTCGTACAAGGGGATCCTTTACCCGGCCCGGCTTCCCAGTTTTCACCGCCTTCCAGCGCCGGCCTCCGTGGCGGACCTGGTCCAGTGGTTCTGGATTCCGGAGTGGAACATCGAGCCCGGCCGCACATCCCGCCAGCACCTGATCGCGTACCCCGGCTCCAACCTGGTGGTGCAGCCCGACGGCGTGGTCTTCTCCGGTCCGACTACCCGGGCCGCCTATCAGGACTTGGCCGGACGGGGCTGGGCGGTCGGTGCGCTGCTGCGGCCCGCGGCCGTGCCGCTGTTCACCGACGATCCCTCCGGCCTGCGGGACACGGAGATGGCTGTGGCCGCGGAAGGACTGCACCTTTCCGTCTCGGAGGCCATGAACACGCACGACGGCGAGACTCGCCGCGCGCGGGCAGTGGATGCCTTCGCGGGGTGGCTGGCTTGCGTTGCAGGGCCCACGGTGTCCGGGGAGGCGTTGCTGGCCAACCGGCTGATGGACCTCATCGGTTCGGACGCCTCGGTGGTCCGGGTCGAGGACGCGGCGGTTGCGCTGGCGGTTTCGCAGCGGACCCTGCAGCGTGTGGCCAAGAAGTACATCGGCCTCAGCCCTGCCGCGCTGATCCGCCGTCGAAGGCTTCAGGACGCTGCCGAGCGGACGCGAATGGATGCTTCAGCGGATTTGGCAGCGATAGCCGCCGAGCTCGGGTACGCCGACCACGCACACCTGACGAATGACTTTCAGAAGTACCTGGGCTTCACCCCGAGCACGTACCGGCGGGCGGTTGCAGGCGACGGGTCCTAACCGGTTAGTTCCGCCCGGCGGTGGCGCAGCTCCCTTACGGCCCGGTTTAGTGGGGACCCGTGGAACGGCAGTGTTTCGAGATCCACGGAGGCTGCGGCCTTGAGGGCGGCGGCGTTGGCCGATGCGGCGGCCCTCTGCGGCAGGCCGATCTCGGCTGCGAACTCGGCCCAGTGCCGCGCCCTCAGGTTCTTCGATTTGCCCGCGATCGGCAGTGCCATGGTGATGTCGCCGTAGATGAGCGTGCAGGGCACGTCATAGATGGGCGCGACGACGTAGCCGCCGTTCCGGCCGCCCAGGACGGCCACGTTCTTGGCGTGCAGGTCCCCGTTGCCGGTAAGCCAGGCGAACAAAAACTGCAGGTACAGGTTCCGGGCGGCCACCGCTGGGGCCTTGGATACCCCGGCAAGGGCTGTGACCACCTCTTCGGCAGCCACGTTGTACTTTGATGCCGGCGGCAGTCCCAAAACCTGCGCTCCGTCCTCCATTGGCAGGTGCATCCACTGCCCGCCGTCACTGACCCGGTCAAAGCGCGTGACGAGCAGGCCGGGCAACCCGTTTTTGTCATGGACCACACTGGCGGTCGCGGTGGGGATTTTCAGCACCTTCGCTGCAGCCAGGTGGGCCGCCTCGTTCTGGATAAGGTTGGCGTGCGTGGGCGGGTTCATCTTGAGGATGTATCTGCCGCTGCCCAAAGCCAGCGGCGCGGACAGCATGGAAGCGCTGACTTTGGGCTGAACGCCGGGCAGTCCGTGCAGGTCGAGCGCTTCGGCGAGGACAGCGAAGTCCAGGGCGGCCGGATCCGTCGTGTCCGCCAGGGGCTCGGGCTCGGCTGGCGCTTCGCCTGCCGGGACGATCTGCACGTCGCCTGGCACGTCGGCACCGACGGCCATGATCAGCGTCAGCTCATCGTCGAGGCTGGTCTTGGCGGCGTTCTTCAGCACGGTCAGCCGGTGACCTTCGGGCAGCAGGCCGGCGAAGAACGCAGGCAGGCCGCCTCCGTGCGTGACAATGGGCGCCTCTGCCGGTGGCAGTGTGGTGGCAATGCCGGGCAGCCCTGCCTTCAGGTAATCCGGGGCATAGGTGAACTCGGTACCGCCGTTCTCGGTCCTGGCCAGTCGGCCTGCCAGCTCCCCCTGTTTGTAGACGTCGGCGGCCGGGAGGAAGCGCAGTCGCTGCAGGTCGCCGGCCATTACGCGGCCGCCACGTGCAGGCCGAGGACGTTCGCGACAGAGACGACAGCTGCTAGCGTGGGGTTGCCGGTGCCTGTCTCGATGGCCCGGACGGTGCGCTCCGAGACTCCGGCCAGATCGGCCAAGTCGCTCTGGTTCAGGCCTGCATCCTTACGCGCCGAACGGACTGACAGCCCGATGCCCTTTACGTCTCCTACTTCCACTATCCGTCCCGCTTCTCATCGGCATGATGTTGCCGTTTTCGACCTTCCCGAACCACAGTCTGCCCCACTTGACGCATTTCGGCAACATATTGCCGCTTTTGCCTCTCCCTGGGTCCGGGCGCCCGGCCTGGCAGCCTGATCGGCAGAATATTGCCGGAGTGGGCACCACGTCTGGCCTGGCTCTGCACCCCTGCGGGGTGTTTGCGTACCGCCAATCGGCAGTAACGACGTCCACGGAGTCCAGGTTGTCCAGGCTCAGGCCGTAGGTGCGGGTCAGCCAGCCGACGCCGCCACCTAAACAGTGAATTTGGTTATCAGCGCGCCCACGCCTTTGCCTTGATCGACGCGTACGTCTACGGCTTCGCCCTCTCCGAGGCCACGCCCAATCAACGGCCCCGAAGCCGTCACCGAAGTCGCTGAGCGGATGATGGGTCAGTATTCTGCCGAGGACTATCCCCACCTCGTGGAATTCTCCGTCGAGCACGTCATGAAACCCGGTTATGACTACGGTGCGGAGTTCGAATTCGGGTTGGACCTGGTCCTCGAAGGCCTCGCGAGGGCGAGAAGTTCTTCAGCCACCCCGAGCTGAACATGATCAATAACGGAGGGACCGGCGGCGGTGCCGAGGTCGGCGATGTAGACCAGCTGCCGGCGGTGTCGGCAGCGGCAGCGGAAGCTGGCCGCCAGACGCTTTCCAGTGGCAGCTCCAGACCGTGTGAGCCCGTGACGGCGGATGGTCGCACCTGGGGGCCATGCTGTGTGCGCGCCGGGAGTCTCAGTCCGCAGCACCCGGCGGTGTAGCTGGGAGGAGCCTGCAATCGGAAATGAAGGGGGTGTCCCAAGGTTTTTATAAGGTGCGTGGAATAGATCTTTGTCTCCCGCTAGTCATCGACCCTCTGTGCCGAGTTGTCCAAAGAAACAAGGGGCGGGCGGCAAGCTTTGGAGGCCAGAAGTGACACACAAATCGAAGTTTGCTTCCATGCTGACGGTGGCTGGACTACTCGCTGGACTACATGTGGGGCTCGCCGCTCCGGTCGCGAGTGCCGCGGTGGGGCAGGTGAGCGCAACAGTCGAGACGGCCCCCATACACGGAACGGGGGATGCCGCGGACGACCCCGCCATCTGGATCCATCCCACCGACCCGTCGAAAAGCACGATAATCGGCACGGACAAAAGCACTGACGGGCACGGCCTTGTCGTCTACGACCTGTCTGGGCGGGAGTTGTTCTACTATCCCGACGGACGGATGAACAATGTTGATGTCCGCTACAACTTCCCCCTCGGCGGCAGCCGCGTCGGCCTGGTCGGTGCCTCGAACCGCGTACGCAGCCTTGACTTCTACAAGGTCAACGAGGCGGACCGCTCGCTGACGAAGGTCGGCAGCTTCGCCCCCACTGCCAACATCGCCACGCCCCGCGGGTTCTCCTTCTACCACTCCCCGGACACCGGTAAGTACTACGTCTATGTCACCGATGTCGGCAAAGTCGAGCAGTGGGAACTTGACGGTTCCACCGGATCAGTTACCGGCCGGCTAGTGCGCAGTTGGACGGTGAGCGGTCCCGCCCACACCGAAGGCCTGGTGGCGGATGATGAGATGAAGCGGCTCTACATTGCGCAGGAGGACATCGGCGGAATCTGGCGCTACGGCGCCGAGCCCGGGGACTCGACTACCGGGACGAAAGTTGTCAGCACCACCGAGGTAGGCGGCGACATCGTCCAGGACATCAAGGGCATCAGCATCTACTACGGTAGCGGCGGCGCCGGTTATCTGCTGGCCGCGAGCCAGGGCTCCAACCGATTCCACGTCTACGCCCGCGATGACAACCGGCCGCTGGGAGCCTTCGCCATCCCGGCCGGGAACGGGATCGACGCTGTCACGGGCATGGACGGGATAGACGTCACCAACTTCGGCGTCGGCGCGCCCTTCCCCCAAGGATTTTTCGTCACACAGGACACCGCCAACGACGGCGGGCAGCGCCAGAACTTCAAGGCGGTGCCGTGGCAGTCCATCGCTGCCGCCTACACGCCGGCTCTACTCGTCGATGCGGCCTACGACCCGCGCAAAATCGGGGCCGGGACCCCCGCTCCAGCGCCCCCGGACACAACGATCACGAGCAGGCCGGCCAACCCGACGAGCTCCACATCGGCCCAGTTCAGCTTCACCTCGACATCGACCAGCGCGACCTTCGCCTGCTCGCTTGACTCTGCAGCATTCGCCAACTGCACCAGTCCGGTGTCGTACACAGGACTGTCCGATGGCGCGCATACCTTCCGGGTTCGTGCCTCTGACCAGAACGGCGCTGACCCGACCCCCGCCAGCTATACGTGGACTGTGGACACGACGACGCCGCCGGGGGACACCACGCCCCCGGAGACTACGATCACGTCGGGACCACCTGCGACATCGACCTCGACCAGCGCCTCCTTCGCATTCACCTCCAATGAAGCCAATTCGACGTTCCAGTGCAGCCTGGATGGTGTGCCGCGCGTGGCGTGCACCTCGCCCCAGGCCTACACCGGGTTGTCGACGGGGTCCCACACATTCAGTGTCTGGGCCACTGACGCAGCCGGGAACACCGATGCGACGGCGGCGACGCAGACCTGGAGCGTCAGTCCCAGCGACCCGGGCGGCGGCGGCATCGTCCGCGGGTCGGTGAGCCAGGCCACGAACACCGCAGCCAGCACCACGCTTTCGATTCCCAAGCCGGCCAATGTGGCCCAGGGAGATGTCCTCGTCAGCTGTCTCTCCCTGAACGGCGGCAGCGTCACCGCGACAGGTGCCCCGGCTGGTTGGACACGGCTGGCCGCGGTGACCGCCATCGCAAACCCGAAAGTCTACGGCTACTACAAGGTGGCCACTGCGTCCGAGTCGGCGAGCTATTCCTGGACGACAACTTCGACGACGAGCGGAGGGGGCATAGCAAGGTATTCCGGCGCATCAGGGCTTGATACCGCTGCCACGTCCGCGTCCGGCGCGGCGGCATCTGCGGGAACCGTCCCGGCAGTGACGGCCACAGCCGCGAACGCGATGCTGGTCGGATGCATGAGCGTCAACTCCGCCTCGGTCACCCTCACCTCGCCGGCCGGCATGACCCAGGCAGTCGAGGCCGGCGCACGTCGCTTTGAAATTGCCGACGGCATTCAGCCGATCGCGGGACCAAGCGGCGCAAAGACATGGAACTTTAGCGCCGCTCGAGAGTGGGCCGGTTGGCTGGTTGCGCTTCGACCGAAGGCTCCGTAACTCGCCCGTACCGGCGCTCAGGCCCAAAGACAGGACGAGCGGCGCTGCGAGCCGCGGCGACAAAGCATGATTGAGGAGATGGAAGCGATTCTGTATTTGGGCAGCGGGTTAGGACAGAGAACGGAGCCCGCCGCCATGCTTGAGCAGTGCCGGCCGGGCCTCATGGGGACAGTACCGGTCACACGCCGAGCGCTCCCAGGGCCACGCAGGTCTCCGCGGTTCAGGGTTGGCGCCATTGACATCGCGGATGGCGGGGTCCATTGGTTGGCATGTCCAGCTCAATCCGGGTCAGTCAAGGAGCAGATAGGAACGCCGCACCGTACGGAATCGTGCACTTCTTCGCCGGGGGCACCAAGGAGCAGTATGAGGCCACAATCGCAGCTGTTCACCCCGGCGAGGGCGGGTTCACGTCGCCTCGCGAAGAGACCGTCAACGATCTGCACAAGTTCATGCCCTAGCGATTCGAAAGGACACTGCGATGGCCGCCATAGTCAACTACTTCGAGATCGGTTCGCCCGACCCGGATGCCGCACGGAACTTTTACGGCCCACTATTCGACTGGACCTTTGGGGAACCCTCGCCGGCCAGCTATCGGATGGTGAACGGCGACAAGGGCGGTCTGTGGGACACCACCTCGCTGGGCGGAAACGCTTGGGCCATCTTCTATGTGCAGGTGGACGATGTGAAGGCGGCGATCGCCCAAGCCGAGTCCCTCGGCGCGAGCGTCGCCGTCCCCTTCGTCGACAACGGAGTCATTGAGTTCGCGCATCTCCTCGACCCGCAGGGCAACCGCTTCGGCGTGTGGCGGCCGAAACAGTCGGCCTAAGCCGGGTTCTGCCTGCCAGTGGCTACTCCGGCAGTTCCATCTGGAAGCCGCAGTCGCACCTGAGGACCCGGGTGGCGAGATAAACATCCAGGGTGTGCCCCTCCGTGCTTTCCGTGGATAGGGGAGCGGAGAGCCGGCGGAGTTCCGACCCGGCTTTCCGCATCGGCTGTCCACAGTGGATGTAGTGTCCGCCGAAGATCAGCACGTCCCCTGTCTGGTCGGCACGGGCCAGGACCATCGACAGGTCCGCGGCCTGGGCGGGATGCTCACTGAAGAGCCCGCACCGGCTGCAGGTGTAGGCGACGAGGACGATCTCCGGCGGCGAGTGTTGCAGCCCGGTGACGGACCTGATGGTGAGATGGCGGTCGGTGCCGCAGTGTCCGCACATCACCGGGGGCACACGGTGCCGGCCGGTTCCGTCCTGGCGGAAGCCATGGAAACCCAGTGCCATGATCAGAGGGCGAACGGGTAGCTGGAGAGGATGTAGTCCGCTGCGGCGCGTCCCTTCATCCTCAGTCTGCCCTTGCGGACATTTGCCCCGCATAGGCGCATTCGTGCCCTGAAGACGGCGGGGTGTTTGGGTTTCACGCCCTGGAGCAGGCACCAGCTTGTGTACAGCCCGTACAGGCAGTCCGGCCCGAGCGGGCTGTCGGTGTCTGCGGCGGGGGTGGTGGCGTCATGAAGGAACTGCTGGAAATGGGAGGTGGCCACGTCAGGCTCTTTCCTCGGGGTGCACGATGTCCGCCGTGAGGCTACAGCGGGTTTCCCCCGGCGGTGCACGATGCCGGAGGAGGTTCCTGCGGAAAACTTCAGCCACGCAGAACCCTGCTTTGAAAAATACTCCTGTTCTCCGGAGCTGTACAGGGTTCAGGCAGGGCAGCGCAGCTCATGGATCCAGACTTGGTGCCGGGTTCCATGAGTTCGGGCCGTCATTGCGGACGCTGTTGACCCGGTCGCCGACACCCGCGGGTTGAGGCCGATGGGTTCGGGCAAGGTGTCCCGCAGTTGATGATGGTGCTTCCGGAAGAGAATCCGTCGTGCTCGATCCTCTTCCGGGGCACGGGCAGGGCCTAAGCCAGCCTTGACCAGCTAGCGAAGAGACAGCTCCAGTCGTTGCGGGTTCTCCGTCGCATCCTCGGCGAGCAGATCCAGCAGGTACCGGCCGTAGCCGCTCTTGCCCAGCGGTTCCGCGCGCTCGCGCAACTCATCATCACTCAGGAAGCCGAGCCGCCAAGCGATCTCCTCGGGGCAGCCAATGGAGAGGCCCTGACGCTTTTGGACCGTGCGCACGAACTCTGACGCCTCATTGAGGGAGTCGAAGGTGCCGGTATCCAGCCAGGCGGTGCCGCGGGGGAGGATCTCCACCTGGAGCTTGCCCCGCTCCAGGTATTCGCGATTCACATCAGTAATTTCCAGTTCGCCGCGTGGCGACGGCTTCAGATTGCGAGCAATTTCCACGACGTCGTTGTCGTAAAAGTAGAGCCCGGGCACGGCGTAATGGCTTTTCGGCTTCTCCGGCTTTTCCTCAAGGGAAATGACTTTGCCCGTGACATCGAACTCCACGACGCCGTACGCGGTCGGGTCAGCAACGCGGTAGCCGAAGATGGCGCCGCCATCGATGTCCGCGAATCGGCGGAGCTGCGTGCCCATGCCCGGGCCATAAAAGATGTTGTCTCCGAGGACCAGTGCCACTGGTCCGTCGCCGATGTGGTCGGCACCTAGAACAAATGCCTGGGCCAAACCGTCGGGAGAAGGCTGCTGGGTGTAGGTGATGTTAACGCCAAGCTGGCTGCCGTCGCCTAGTAGGCGCTGGAACTGGTCCGCGTCGTGCGGAGTGGTGATGATGAGGATGTCCCGTATGCCGGCCAGCATCAGAGTCGACAGTGGATAGTAGATCATCGGCTTGTCGTAGACAGGAACCAGTTGCTTGCTGATGCCCTGTGTGATCGGATGAAGTCTTGAACCGGTCCCCCCGGCGAGGATAATCCCGCGCATGGGATCTAGTTTCGACGTAATTGCGGGTTCAAACAAATCCGTGGCGCTATGGAAATATGGAAATCATGCAGAAATTCCTCGTGACCGGTGGCGCCGGTTTCATCGGTTCCAATTTTGTGCACTATGTCCTGAATCACACAAATAACGCCGTCACCGTCCTCGATAAGCTGACTTACGCGGGAAATCGGGCCTCCCTTGAGGGGCTGCCGGCGGACCGCTTTCAGCTCGTTGTTGGGGACATCGCTGACGCTGCACTAGTGGATAGCCTGGTTGCCGACTGTGATGTCGTGGTTCATTACGCGGCGGAGTCACATAACGACAATTCCCTGCACGATCCGAGGCCATTCCTCGACACAAACATCATCGGCACCTACACGCTGATCGAGGCAGCTCGGAAGCACGACAAGCGCTTCCACCACATCTCCACTGATGAGGTGTATGGGGACCTTGAGTTGGATGATCCGGAGCGTTTCACGGAGAGCACCCCGTACAATCCCTCCAGCCCCTATTCCTCCACGAAGGCTGGCTCTGATCTGCTGGTCCGCGCCTGGGTCCGCTCCTTCGGACTGCAGGCAACCATCAGTAACTGCTCGAACAACTACGGCCCCTACCAGCACGTCGAGAAGTTCATACCGCGCCAGATCACCAACGTCCTTGACGGCATCCGGCCGAAACTCTATGGCAAGGGCGAGAACGTCCGCGACTGGATCCACGCCAACGACCACTCCTCCGCCGTCCTGGCCATTATCGCCAAGGGCCGGATCGGCGAGACATACCTGATCGGCGCTGACGGCGAGAAGAACAACAAGGACGTCGTCGAGCTGATCCTGAAGCACATGGGCGAGGCTCCGGACGCTTATGACCACGTAGTGGATCGCGCCGGCCATGACCTGCGGTACGCCATCGATTCCTCGAAGCTCCGTACGGAGCTGGGCTGGCAGCCCGAGTTCTCCGATTTTGATGCCGGCATTGAGGACACGATTGCCTGGTACCGGGACAACGAGGACTGGTGGCGGCCCCAGAAGGCCGCCACAGAGGCGAAGTACAAGGAACAGGGCCAGTAGCGCCATGACGATCGAGTTTTCGAAGCCGCTTGGTGCGCAGGAGACGCCAATTCCCGGCGTGGTTCTCTACGACCTTCCGGTGCACGGGGATAACCGCGGCTGGTTCAAGGAGAACTGGCAGCGCGAGAAGATGATCGCGCTGGGCTTGCCGGATTTCCGTCCGGTCCAGAACAACATTTCCTTCAACGAGAAGGTTGGAACAACCCGCGGCATTCACGCGGAGCCCTGGGATAAGTTCATCTCGGTGGCCACGGGCAGGATCTTCGGCGCCTGGGTCGATCTGCGCGAAGGTCCGTCCTTTGGGACCGTGTTCACTGCTGAACTGGACGCCAGCCAAGCCATCTTCATCCCCCGAGGTGTTGGCAACGCATTCCAGACACTCGAGGACAACACGGCGTACACCTACCTTGTAAACGATCACTGGTCCCCAGATGCTCAGGGCCAGTACACGTTCCTGAATCTGGCCGATGAAAGCGCCGCCATCCAATGGCCGATTCCCCTCGACAATGCAGAGCTTTCGGACAAGGACAAAGCGCACCCTCGGCTGGCAGGTGTCGCTCCGATGGCGCCGAAGAAGACGCTGGTGTTGGGCGCTGATGGTCAGCTAGGCAAGGCCCTGCGAGCGATCTATGGCGGCGTGGACTCTGTCGAATTCGCCAACCGCGCGGAGTTCGATCTGGCCAGCGCGGATTCATACAGCAGCCGAAACTGGAAGAACTACTCGACCATCATCAACGCGGCCGCTTACACCGCAGTGGATGCGGCTGAAACGCAGGATGGGCGTGCCGCAGCGTGGGAGATCAACGTCAACGCGGTGGCCCGCCTCGCCCGCATCGCCGTCGAGTACGACCTGACGCTAGTCCACATCTCGTCGGACTATGTTTTCGACGGAGGCCGCGACATTCATGATGAGAGCGAGGCGTTCACGCCGCTTGGTGTATATGGCCAGACGAAGGCTGCTGGGGACGCTGTCATCAGCGTGGTCCCCAGGCATTACATCGTGCGGACCAGCTGGGTCATCGGTGAAGGAAACAACTTCGTGCGTACCATGGCGTCGCTGGCGGAGCGCGGGATCAAGCCCTCGGTGGTCAACGATCAGGTTGGGCGGCTGTCCTTCACGCAGGACATTGCAGCAGGCATCCGGCACTTGCTTCAGAGCGGTGCCGCCTATGGCACCTATAACCTCAGCAACAACGGAGATCCACAGTCGTGGGCGGATATAGCTGCCGACGTCTTTGAACTGGCGGGCTCATCCAGGGATGACGTGACTGGGGTCAGCGCCGCTCAGTACTTCGAAGGCAAGGCGGCGGCTCCCAGGCCGCTTAATAGTGCCCTGGACCTGGGTAAGATCCGTGCCGCGGGATTCTCACCTCGGCATTCCCGTGATGCGCTCAGTGAGTATCTGCAGTCGTAGATGCGCCGGGCGTGCTGTCCGAAAGCGCCGCTGACTTCGCCCGAAGTCAGCGGCGCTTTTCTGTGTGCCCTGCTTGACGCTGTAGTTTTCTTCCGCATATCCTGAACGAACGGTCGGTAAATAATCCGAGTATGGACGTGAATGCATAGGAGCAACCATGGCAGCGCAGAATCTGCAGTCAGTGCCTGACCAGCCGGCAGCCCCCGCCGCTGATGAGGCACAGGCCCAGCTGGAGGCCGAAGGCCAGGCGTATTTTGACCGCGTGATCTCCGAGGATTCCCGGATTGAGCCGCGCGACTGGATGCCGGCCGCCTACCGCAAGACCCTCCTACGCCAGATCTCGCAGCACGCGCACTCGGAGATCATCGGCATGCAGCCGGAAGCCAACTGGATCTCCCGCGCCCCCAGCCTGAAGCGCAAGGCCATCCTCATGGCCAAAGTCCAGGACGAGGCCGGCCACGGGCTCTACCTCTACTCCGCCGCCGAAACCCTTGGCCAAACACGGGACCAGATGATGGACGACCTCATCGCCGGCAAGGCCCGCTACTCCTCCATCTTCAACTACCCGGCGCTGACCTGGGCGGACATGGGTGCCATCGGCTGGCTGGTGGACGGCGCCGCGATCTGCAACCAGGTGCCGCTGTGCCGCGCCTCCTACGGCCCCTACGGCCGGGCCATGGTGCGCATCTGCAAGGAAGAGTCCTTCCACCAGCGCCAGGGCTTCGAGATCCTGCTCGAACTCTCCAACGGAACGCCCGCGCAGAAGCAGATGGCCCAGGACGCCGTGAACCGCTGGTACGCCCCGGCACTGATGATGTTCGGCCCGCCGGACGACGATTCCCCCAACTCCAAGCAGTCCATGGCCTGGAACATCAAGCGCTTCAGCAACGATGAGCTGCGCTCGCGGTTCGTCGGCATGATGGTGGAGCAGGTCAGGGTCCTGGGCCTGACCGTCCCGGACAGCGAGGTCCGCTTCAACGAGGACACCAAGAAGTGGGAACACGGCCCGCTGGACTGGAACGAATTCAAGGAAGTCCTGGCCGGACGCGGCCCCTGCAACTCGCAGCGGCTTGAGCGCCGCCGGCAGGCGCACGACGACGGCGCCTGGGTCCGCGAGGCAGCCTCTGCTTTTGCAGAAAAACAGATGGCCAAGCAGGTTAACAAGCAGAAGGAATACGCAGCATGAGTCCCCACGGCAACCCGGAAGTACCGGCCAGCTCCGGCGGAGCAGTAGAAACCTCCGCCGCCAAGGTCCCGGCCCAGCCGGCCCCCAGCGCGGAAGCGCCGCTGCACCGCAGCGTCTGGCCCCTCTGGGAGGTCTTCGTCCGGTCCAGCCGCGGCCTGAGCCACGTGCACGCCGGCAGCCTGCACGCGCCGGACGCCGCCATGGCCCTGCGCAACGCCCGCGACCTCTACACCCGCCGCAACGAGGGCGTGTCCATCTGGGTGGTCCCGGCGGACGCTATCGCCTCCAGCGACCCGGACGCCAAGGGCGCGTTCTTCGAATCGCCGCAGGGCAAGGACTACCGGCACGCCACGTACTACACCAAGAGCGAAGGGGTGAAGCACCTGTGACGGCCCCGGAACAGACAGAAGCCACAGGCCACGGCGACATCTCCGTCGGCGTCGCGGGGGCAGGCGCCAGCGGCGACGGGTCGGCCAGCGCCACCCGCATCACGCCGGGCAACGCGCTCCGCCCCGAGGATATCGCGCTCGAGGTCCGCACCGGCCTGGCCAAGCCCACCGAGGACGTGGCCGAGTACGCGCTGCGCCTGGGCGACGACGCCCTGATCCTGGCCCAGCGCCTGGGCCACTGGATCTCCCGCGCCCCGGAGCTGGAGGAGGACGTCGCCCTGGGCAACATCGCCCTGGACCAGCTCGGCCATGCCCGCTCCTTCCTCAGCTACGCCGCCGGCCTCAACGAGAAGACCGAGGACGACCTCGCCTACTTCCGCCGCGAGCACGAGTTCCGCTCCGCGCACCTGTTCGAGCAGCCCAACGGGGACTTCGCCGTCACCATCGCCCGGCAGTTCGTGGTGAGCTACTACCAGTTCGAGCTGTACCGCCGGCTCACCGAGTCCACGGACGCCACGCTGGCCGCCATCGCCGCGAAGGCCGTCAAGGAAGTGGACTACCACCGCGACCACAGCGCCCAGTGGCTCCTCCGCCTGGCGCAGGGCACCGAGGAGTCCCGCCGCCGCATGATCCACGGCCTGAAGCTCATCTGGCCGTACGTCGGCGAACTCTTCGAAACCGACGAGCTGGTGGCCCGCCTCGCGGAGGCGGGCGCCGCCGTCGAGCCTTCCAGCCTGCAGGCGGACTTTGACCGCCTCACCGGCGAGGTCCTCAAAGAGGCTGAGCTGGACGTCCCCGACGTGCCGTTCGCCCCGGGCGGCGGCCGCCAGGGCAAGCACTCCGAACACCTGGGCTACATCCTGGCCGAGATGCAGGTGCTGGCCCGGGAGCATCCCGGAGCAAGCTGGTGACTGCCGTGTACGTATCGGACTTCGAGACCAGGGCCGGAGTCTCCGCCGAGCAGAAGGCGTGGGGCATCGCCGCCACGGTCTGCGATCCCGAGATTCCGGTGCTCACCATCGAGGACCTCGGCATCCTCCGCAGCGTGAGGCTGTTCGACGACGGCGGTCCGGTTCCCGCTGTCCAGGTCACCATCACGCCCACGTACTCGGGCTGCCCGGCGATGGACGCCATCCGCGATGACCTGAAGGCCGCCTTCTCCAACGAGGGCTACCCGAGCGTGCACGTGGAGCTGGTGCTCGCGCCGGCGTGGACCACGGACTGGATGACCGAGGCCGGCAAGGCCAAGCTGCGGGAGTACGGCATCGCCCCGCCCTCCGGCAGGGCAGCGGCAGGCGGCCACTCCGGCCCGATCCGCCTGAGCCTGGCCGTGAAGTGCCCGCAGTGCTCGTCGCTGAACACGAAGGAACTCACCCGCTTCGGTTCCACCTCCTGCAAGGCGCTGTACGTGTGCCAGGACTGCAAGGAACCGTTCGACTACTTCAAAGTCTTGTAAGGAATTTCCCATGCCTGTTGTCCGCCAGACTGCCGCCGAATCGGCGCAGGCCACCGGCCGCCGTCGTCCGTCCTTCCACACCCTCACCGTCGCGGAGGTGCGCCGGCTCACCGAGGACGCCATCGAGGTGACCTTCGCGGTGCCGGCCGGGCTCGCCGGGCAGTTCGACTACCTGCCGGGCCAGTACGTGGCGCTGCGCACCACGCTGCCGGATGAGGCCGGCGAGCCGAAGGAGATCCGCCGCAGCTACTCCATCTGCGCCGAGCCGCGCAACTTCGCCGACGGCAGCAGCGAGATCCGGGTGGCCATCAAGAAGGACCTGGGCGGGCTGTTCTCCACGTGGGCCAACGCCGAGCTGAAGGCCGGGGACACGCTGGAGGTCATGAGCCCCATGGGCGCGTTCGTCTCCAAGCACGGCCGGGACGGGCAGGCCGTGGACCAGAACGTCATGAACTCGATGAACCATCCGGAGGATTTGGCGGGGGAGCCGGGCAACTTCGTGGCGATCGCCGCGGGCTCGGGCATCACGCCGGTGATCGCGATCGCCCGGACGCTGCTGGCCGCCAGCCCGGACACCCGGTTCGACCTGATCTACGCCAACAAGGCAGCCATGGACGTGATGTTCCTGGAGGAGCTCGCGGACCTGAAGGACAAGTACCCGTCCCGCCTGGCGCTGCACCACGTGCTGTCCCGCGAGCAGCGCATCGCCCCGCTGCTGAGCGGCCGGATCGACGCCGAGAAGCTGCGGGCGCTGCTGGGCACCGCCATCCACGCGGACGACGTGGACGAGTGGTTCCTGTGCGGGCCGTTCGAGCTGGTGCAGCTGTGCCGGGACACCCTGGCCGAGCGCGGCGTGAAGCCGGAGCACATCCGGTTTGAGCTGTTCACCTCCGGCAAGCCGGACCGGCCCGAGGGCAACGCCGGCCGCCCCGTCATCGAAGACGAGTCCAAGGAGACCTACAAGATCACGTTCAAGCTGGACGGCCTGCAGGGCGAGGTAGCCAGCCCCACGCACGCCCGCGAGTCCATCCTCAACGCGGCGCTGCGGGTCCGCCCGGACGTGCCGTTCGCGTGCGCCGGGGGAGTATGCGGCACCTGCCGCGCCAAGGTGGTCACCGGCACCGTGACCATGGACGAAAACTACGCGCTGGAGCAGGATGAGCTGGACAAGGGCTACGTCCTGACCTGCCAGAGCCACCCCACCAGCAAGGAAGTCTCCGTCGACTTCGACGTCTAGCATTCCGTCCCGCCCTTCCCGGTCTCAAAGGAGCAGCCATGATTTCCCTTTCCATTGCCGACGGCGTTGCCGAGGTGGTCCTCAACGCCCCGCAGAAGCTGAACTCGCTGGATGAGCAGGCGCTGGCGGACCTGTCCCAGGCGTACGACGACGCCGCTGCCGCCGCCTCGCGCGGTGAGGTGCGGGCGCTGCTGCTCAGGGGAGAGGGCCGCGGCTTCTGCGCGGGCCGGGACATTGCCGGCGTGACGCCGGAGAGCGACGACGCCGAGGCGTACCTGGGCGGGCTGGTGCAGCCGCTGCTGCAGAAGATGAGCGCCTTCCCGGCGCCGACGTTTGCCGCGGCCCAGGGCGCGTGTTTGGGCGTTGGTCTAGGCCTGCTGCTGGCCACGGACGTGGTGTACGTGGCGGAGAACGCGAAGTTCGGCTCGCCGTTCGCCAAGCTGGGCGCCACGCTGGACTCGGGCGGGCACTGGTACTTTACCGAGCGGCTGGGCATGCACCGGACGCTGGACCTGATCTACACGGCCGAGCTGATCTCCGGCACCGAGGCCGTGGCCCAGGGGATGTTCAGCCGGGCGTTGCCTGCCGAGGAGCTGCTGGACACCACGCGCTCCATCGTTTCCCGCGTAGCGACCGGTGCGACGGGTGCGTTCAAGGCCAGCAAGGAGCTGGTGGCGCACATCCGCGACCAGCGTCTTGGCCTGTGGACGTCGATGCAGGAGGAGAACGCCGAGCAGGCGCGTCTGTGCAAGAGTGAGGACTACGCCGAGGGCTTCCGCGCGTTCCAGGAGAAGCGGGAGCCCCAGTTCAAGGGCTAACCGATCTTCGGGGGCCGGGTAGGCTTAGGCGGCAGAGCTGGGTGAGCTTCCCGCAACCACTGCTCCACCGTGCCCAAAACCCAAACCCCCAGCATGGCCCCGGCAGTATTGGCCACGATGTCCATGGCGCTCGGAAACCTGTCGTGCAGGAAGAACTTCTGCCCCAACTCCATGCAGCAGGACGCGAGGAACGCGCTCAGCACGATCCGTCCTCGATGGAATGCCGGGACGGCCAACGCTGCGAGGATTCCAATGGGTGTAAACAACAGGATGTTCGATGCGAATTCCACGAAGTTGTAGTTGATGAGCTCGGGAAGCCCTGAGTGGTGCAGGGCGAACAGCACCATCTGCAGCCGTCCGGCAATAGGCCGGTCAACGGGAGTCGGCCAGAATGCCACGAACGCCAGAGCAGCGAGATACAGGGCAAGCAGCACACGCGCCATCCCGGCAGCGTCCGCCCGGCTCCATTTCCCCATACGGAAACGCTACGGGAGTCTCGGATTCAGCCGAAATCTGCGCCTGAAATTTCACTTTCTGCAAGTCAATTTGTAAGGTTCGATCATGACATTGGGGAAATCAGTCCGTAAAGCAGTTATTCCGGCCGCCGGTCTGGGTACGCGCTTCCTGCCTGCCACCAAGGCGATGCCGAAGGAGATGCTGCCGGTAGTAGATGCACCGGCCATCCAGTACGTCGTTGAGGAGGCCGTCAGCGCCGGCCTGGACGACGTATTGATGATCACCGGCCGCAATAAACGGGCGCTGGAGGACCACTTCGACAGGGCGCCGGCTCTGGAGCGAACCCTTGAGCTCAAGGGCGACCAGGCTCGCCTCGACGCCGTACAGCATGCCTCCGGTCTGGGGCCCATCCACTACGTCCGGCAGGGCGAGCCCAAGGGCCTGGGACACGCCGTCTTGTGCGGCCGCCAGCACGTCGGAGACGAGCCGTTTGCGGTGCTGCTCGGCGACGACCTCATCGACGAGCGGGACGAGCTCCTGACCATGATGATCGAGGTCCAGGCCAAGACCGGCGGATCGGTGATTGCCCTTATTGAGGTGGAGCCATCCCAGATCAGCGCCTACGGCTGTGCGGACATCACGCCGATTGATGGCGAGGGCTACGTCCGGGTGAATAGCCTAGTGGAGAAGCCGTCGGTGGATGAGGCGCCGTCCAACCTAGCGGTCATCGGCCGGTACGTACTGCACCCGGCAGTGTTCGATGTCCTTGAGAAGACCGAACCTGGCCGTGGTGGGGAGATCCAGCTGACCGACGCCCTGCAGACCCTTGCCGCAGGTGAGGGCGAGGGTTCCGGCGTATACGGCGTCGTCTTCCGCGGCCGCCGCTACGACACCGGAGACAAGCTGAGCTACCTTAAGGCCGTCATCACGCTGGCATCCGAGCGCCCGGAGTTCGGCGAGGACCTGAAAGCCTGGATGAAGAACTTCAACGGGTAGAAGGCCAACGCTCACGTTAATGAGCGAAGCCCCGACTGTTGTCGGGGCTTCGCTCATTAACGGGTACTGATTCGACAACAAAGAAGGGGCCCGTTCCGATAATCCGGAACGGGCCCCTTCTCTTGAAGCGCGGAATGGAGTGCTTAGGCAGATGCCTCAGCGTTCGCGCGGCGGCGAACGACGATCACCGAAGCGGCGCCGGCGGCAAGTGCACCGCCACCAACCAGTGACCACAGAACCAGGCTGGAGTCAGCACCGGTGTTGGCCAGGCCTGCACCGTTACCACCGGTGTTGGAAAGACCGGTGCCCGTGCCGCTGCCGAGGTCAGCTGCTGCGCCTTCCACGGTGACGGTCTGGGTTGTCACCCTGCCGGAAGTAACACCGGTTGCAGTCAGCGTGTAGACGCCAGGTTCGCTGATAGACAGCGGAAAGGCGAAGGCGCCATTGGCGTCAGCCGTGGTGCTGAATTCCTGTGCTGCCAGTACAACGCTGATCTTGCTGGGTACTGAACGGCTGGCACCGCCAGCGATGCTTGCACCGGTGGATGCAGGACGGGCGCCAGGCGTTACACGGATGATGAGTCGTTCGCCAGCGAGGAAGCCCCGGCCGGAGAATGTGAAGGTTTCGCCGGGTCCTACGACGCCGTCCGAAACAGCGGAGTTGGCGGGCGGTGCCGGGTAGTTGTTGCCGTTAACGGCCATGGCAGGCGCGGTGCCGGTCAGTACGATGGTTCCTGCAAGCGCGAGCGCAGCAATAGACTTCTTCATTTGTCCCCCCTGAGACCTTTTAACACGGATGTCACATTATTGTGGAGATTCCCCATCCCCATGTGACCGTGGGGCGAATCTCGTGGTGTTACCCAAGGAGAGATTAGCACCCTAAAGGGGATCTCTCCAAAGTGAATCCAAACACTTTACATACTGTTAATGAGCTGGCTACGAGGCAGGAACGCATGCGGCCGCTTGCGTCGCCAAAACCACGTCTTTTTGCGCCTGTACGGTGGGTGTCACCGATAGTTGGGGTGCTGTGTGTTGGACGATTTTGCCGAAAGTAAACTCAGCAGTGCTGCTTTGACCGGGCGCCAGCCTGACGGTTATGACACCCACTGGCCGACCAGCATGCCGATAGGAGGCGAAGGCTATCTTCTTGCCTCCCGCGAACACTTCTTCGACGTTTGATTGGGCAGGTCCATAGGCGATGATGTTGGTCTGAACACTGCCAGCTGGCACTCCGAAAACTCCGCCCCCTGTTACATACGCGGGAAGGGCACTCGCCGCGTTGGTAGGGGCGGTGTTGGTGCTGGTTACTCGAAGTTTCATTTGGATGTATCCGTCATCGGAACACTGCGGTATGAGCTGCGCGGTTCGCTTGACGTAGTAGTCCATCTTTGCTCCAGTTCCGTCGTTGAAATACAGTCCGAACTGGGCTGGCGACAGATAGGGGCCAGAGAGGGACCCGCTAAGCGGATATTTAGAAATTACGGTCTGCTCCTCCTTCGCGGCAGACCAGGCCATGACTCGTCCCTCTTTGACGCCGGAAGTAACACTGTCCAGCAACCGGGCGGAGTCCGCCTTCCCGTTTGAGAGAGAGTGAAATAGCTCCTTCGCTACGTTCGCGAAATACAGATCTTGCATGGCAGGGTCAGGAATCTCGGCATAGACGTCAGACAAGAGAGTTTTCACGACATTCTTGGCGGAGAGCTCCGTTGGGAGGGCAGCGAAGATTTCGGAGGATCCAGTATCGGTGAGTTTGACGGGGCCCGTCGCCGCCAACAGATAGCTGAGGGCAACCGGATCGATTGAAACAACGCCATCTAGGCGGGTCCCGGTCTTTTGCTGCCACATGGCCAATGCGGCGGAAGCCGAAGTCGGGAAGTCCGGAGTTAGATTGACATCCTGCATGAATTTCCCGACACGGCGAGAATATATTTGTTGCTGTTCGGCCTCGACGCCAATGATCGGCGACATGGCACCCAAGTCGGTTGCGCTCGTCTGATCTGTAAGCGACATCTTGCCGTTGTCGATTTGCAGAACGGCGAGTGCGCCTGGGATGCCTCCGCTGGCGCGGGATTCCGCATTATTCTGGATGAGCAGCAGGTACTTGCGAGGTGCTTCTGCGCCCATCATGCCTGGAGCTACGGACGCTGCATCCGCTGCAGTGGACAGCTCGCCCTGGAGCGAATCGAGTTGCTCTTTTGCTTGCCTGAGTGGTTCAGCAACCTGAGGCAACAACTGATCAGTATTTACTTCCGCGAGACGGTCGGCTGACTGAATGACCGTTTGAGACGCAGTTTGTAGTCTTGGGGCCGCGTCACTCAACGGCGACAGGTCTATTTTGCCGCCATTCGGTGCCAGTGCCTTCCAGTTGAGCGAATCCAATGCCTCCACCAGTGGCACGGCTCCAAACACGGTCATATCGTCGGCGGACGTTGCTAATGCACTTGCGGCCTGAAAGTTAGCGCCCAGCCAAGGTAAAGCCCCAGCCAATGTCCAGATGGGATCCGTTCCTGCCTCGTGCGCTCGACTGGTGGCGTTCCTAAGCTGTTCCACCGTCTTGCCCGCCGCGACGGTGTCCTCCTTGAGGACTTGTTCCTTGAGCTGGGGCATTAGCTGCCTAGCCGTTTCGAGTTGCCGGCTCATATCGAAGGCCTTTACCGCTAGCCAGGCCGAAGCCGCGACTGTCATAGCGCATATAACGCTTAGGGCGACCCACACGTATCTCATAAAGCGGGGCCGCCCCTGCCTGGTGCGGCCCCCTGGCCGAAAGGAATGGTTCCTCTGGCCTACGGAAGTCTTCTCGTTGCTGGTCATTTCAAGGACTCCTGCCAGAAATTTGAAGCAATACGGTCTTGCTTCCGTAAATGTGGGTTGCAACAGCGCTACAAACTCAGGTTTCCGCTGGTCCTCAAGCTGCAAGCTTCGTTGCATGCTCAAGGAACAGACTTATACGGCTCCTGCGCTGGCAAAAACAGCTTTGAATGTCTTGAACAGAATAACTACGTCACTCATGAGTGACCAATTCTCCACGTAGTAGAGGTCAAGTCGAATACTTTCTTCCCACGATAGATTGGAGCGGCCGCTTACCTGCCACAGTCCGCTCATGCCTGGACTGACATATAGCCTCCGGTGGGCCGCGTCGTCATACAGCGCGACCTCGCCGGCCCTTTGTGGACGCGGACCTACGAGACTCATGCTTCCGGTGAAGACATTTATTAGTTGAGGCAGTTCGTCGAGCGAGTATTTACGGAGAATCTTTCCCAGCGGTGTGATCCGGGGATCGTTCTCGACCTTGAACAGAGGCTTGTCAGCAGATCCCTGTGCCTTGAGAAGCGAATGCAATTCGGCATCGGCGTTCGTTCTCATGGAGCGGAACTTGATCATCTTGAATGACGTTCCGCGCAGCCCCACACGTTCCTGTAGATAAAAGACTGGACCTGGGCTGGAAATTTTGACGCATGTACCTACAAGGAGCATCAGTGGTGACAGAACGAGCAGCAGCAGCCCCGACCCAGCGATGTCGAATGCTCGCTTCGCTACCTTTTTTCCACCGGTCAGTTTCGGCGTGGAAACGTGGATGAGTGGAAGCCCGGCAACGGGCTGCGTATGGATTCGGGGCCCCGCAATGTCAGTTAGAGCAGGAGCCAGGATCATGCCGATGTCCCGGGCCGCGAGCTCCCAACCCAGATTACGCAGCTCCTCAGGCGTCATGAGCGCGCCGGCCGAAACTGCTACGGAATCAGCACCGCTGTTCTCTATGGAACGTAGTATCGACTGGGAATCGGCCCCATACCCAGTGACGGGAACGGAGAGCGCGTCTAGCGCTGCGCTCCCTTCGTCTGACCGGGGCAGATGTGCGGCGACGGGAAAATACCCTGCAGCGGGTACTGTCTGAAGCGACCGCACCAAATGAGCCGCCGACGCAGGGCCACCGATTATCAGGACTCGCGAATGACTTCGCCCAAGTCTCCTATCGAGGCTTAGGTGCTGTCGGACTACCCAGCGAGCAGCGAGAAGCCCCAATGCCCCTGCAGGAAAGGCCAGACCCACAAAGCCTCGGGCCGTGTCTATGCGTAGTGCGTAAGAAACGACTGCGACGAAGCCAAAAAGCCAGGCGGATGCGGCCAGGACGCGCTTGTACTCGTCTGCACCTGAGCCCAGTACGCGGCTTTCTCGACTTCCCCAAAAACCCAGCATAAGCCACCAGATTACGGAGAGGCCGATTGCTAGCCATTGGTAGCTCAGATCACTAGCGTCGACTGTGGGTTGGTCTGTGTATCCGAACCGAATTAAGTACGCACCTGCTACTGCCCACACGACGACAGCCGCGTCAACGACCACGAGGCGGCGGGCATAAATCAATCGCCAGGCCTTATGTGGCGTGTCCATCATTCCCCCATTTGTCATCCAGCGTTCTGCACGCCCAATCATAGAGGTAGGCCGAGACGTCCTGGACAACGCCGTGTCACATACTCCGCCGTTCGGTGCAACGCTTCACGGTATGCATCACCGTCCATAGCCTCAGGTAGGGCGCTCTGCCGAACTCACCGCGTAGGTGATGCCTACGGCGGAACTACGCCGGCCTTCGCGAGTCCTGCTAACCTATGTGCGGGCGGCTCTGGCGCGGCCCGCGGGGGAAACAGCTTACCGGAACGGTTTAAAATTCGGCACCCGCAAAGTTAACCGAATTCGGGGGCATCATATTGGCAGGGCGACGTACAACCTTAGGCGCGTTGGGAACCACAGATGAAGGGTCCGCTGACCGCAAAAAACTGTTAATCATCACCCCATACTCGCCGAGCCGAGTAAATGGTCACGCCGCTGACGATCTTGGGCGCCAGCTGGTGGCATCGATGGCGCAGAGTCATGAGGTCCACGTTTACGCACCTGGACAGGAACCTTCGGAAATTCCAGCAGGAGCAGGTGCTGGAATAATCTTTCACGGTGCGAGTGCACCACGCCCATCCTCTTGGCGGCATTTCGGTCTGTACCCAGCCGCTTTAAGAAAAGACTGGTCACGGCTGAACACGAAGGAAGTTTGGCAATTGATCAGCGAGTTACGTCCCGACAGAGTACATGTGGAGTACATCCAGCCTGTCGAATCTGTGCTGGGGTCTACTGGGGTACCTTGGACCGTCACACTGCACGATGTAACTACCCGCGTTTTTCGCCAACGCGCCGATCGTTCTCGTGGCCTGGAGCGCCCTTATCGGTGGCTCGAGTTTCTCCGTGTGTCGGCGCTGGAAAAGAAGGTCGTGAAGAAAGCGAAACGCGTGTTTACTCTTTCTGCGAGAGACGCGGCGTGGGTAGCTCGGTTCGTGCCGCGAAATGCAGTTTCCCACTTGAAGGTTGGGATTGATCGTGCTCCAAAGTTGTGGTCAGCGCGTGATTGCGAATCCACAACATTCGTATTCGCTGGTGCCATGTGGAGGGATGCCAATATTGCCGCTGCTTCCTATCTCGTCCATGAAGTGATGCCAATAGTTTGGGAGTCATTGCCCTCTGCGGTGCTGAGGATCGTTGGCTCCCGCCCGTCTGCTGCCGTTGTTGCTCTCGGAGATGATCATCGGGTTCAGATCGTCGGGGAGGTACCCAGCATCGAGGACGAGTACATCAAAGCAGCTGCGGTGCTTTCGCCATCGCTTGTAGACGCTGGAGTTCTATTGAAGGCGCTCAGAGCCTTGGCGTGCGGTTCCCCTCTGATAGTCAACGATGCCGCGGCCGTTCCGCTGGAAGTCACGGACGGTGTTGAGTGCTTCGTCCGAAACTCGCCGCGGGAGATTGCGAGCCAGATGATTTCGATTTCGGAGGATTCGCGAACCGCTGAAAAAGTAGCAGCAGCAGGCCCGGGATTTATTCACAATAACTTTTCGTGGAAGCGTTTTGAGGAAGATATGGCGACAGGGATTGATGAATAGCATGCCAACAGTATCGGCGATCATAGTTGCCTACGACTCCGAAGAGTTGATCGTTCGCTGTGTCAGAGCGGCTCTCGACGCTGGCGTTTCAAATGTCTACGTCTGGGACAACTCCCCAAAATTAGGGTCCGTTGAGACCTTGAATGATTTTGAGGATCAGCGGTTGGTCGTCCTTTCTGACGGCAAAAACCATGGTTTCGGGGGTGGGATAAACAGAGTCCTTGAACGTGGCGTTACCGGCGACCTTGTTCTGCTCGTCAACCCTGACTGCTTTGTAACGACGGATGTCGTCCAAGAACTGTCCGGTCTCTTTGATGACCAAAGGACAGGTATCGCTGCACCCAGGATGATGTACGAAAATGGCGCGCCAGGAATTGCTGGTGGACCTTTTCCTTCCTTGGCTAAGGAATTTTTTGCCAAACTTCGAGTGGATGAGATCCTTCCTGCTGCAGTAAAACGACAATTGCTCGCCTTGTTTTCTTCGAAGAGAAACGGTTTTTCTTTGGCGGATTCGATGAAGCCTGGTGCCCCGGCTAGTGCCGATTGGGTTTCCGGGTTCTGCATGATGATACGGAAGTCCGTATTGGCTGAACTTGACGGATTCGATGAGGATTACTTTTTGTACTTCGAGGACGTAGACATCTGTCGGCGGGCGTCTTTGGCGGGATACGACGTTAAATTGGCGCGCAACTTTGCTGCCCTTCATTTGGAGAGCACCAGTACCACGGCAGTGGGTAAATCGTCACATTACTATAAGGGACTGTCTGTTTATTTGGCCAAACATGGAACCTTCACCCAAACGCGGATGGCGCGCCTGCTCGGATTGACCAAATGAAGATTCTTGTTGTGGTTCCTTGGGCCCCAAGTGCCATTAGGCCTAGGAGCTTGGGCCTCATTAGACACTTGGCCCGCCATCACAGTGTGTCCGTAGTCGGTGCTGCTTGGAGTGAAGCGGACGTGGCTGACCTCAAGGCTATCGGAGTAGAGCACGTTTCATCCGTAAGGCTGACGAAGGTCGGTGCCGCTTGGCGCTGTTTCTTGGCCCTGTTTTCGCGCGGTTCTCTGCAACAAGCCTACGTCGATGCGCCTTCGCTTAGGCGCGCGATACGGCTAGAAGCAGAAAGGTTCAAGCCCGATCTTGCCTACTTCAATGTGATCAGAAGTGCTCAGTTCGTAAACGAGGTTGGCGATGTGCCTTCTGTGTTGGATCTCGACGAGTTCCGAAGTGCGTACTACGGACTTCTAGCCCAAAACAGCCGCAATGTTCTCTGGCGACTCATCGCCCGAGCCGAGGGAATCCGCATGCAGGGCGCTGAACGCCGCGCCCTACGTAGCTTCTCTCGAATAATCGTTTCGTCTCCCACGGACTTGCGAGCAGACCAACCCCATGTGCGCCTTGTGCGGAGCCCCCATGCCCTGCACGCGGATCACGCACCAAGGATCGACAAACTCGAGCCTGGCTCGATTGTCTTTGTCGGACGACAGAGCTACCGGGCAAACGCTGAGGCTGTGTTGTGGTTCGTTAACGAAGTCCTGCCCCGAGTCTTGTTGAGAGTTCCGTTTGCACACTTGACCATTGTGGGAGATGCGCCGCCGGCTCGGGTCCTGAAGCTTGCTGGCCCAAAGATTTCTGTCACCGGGCGGGTAGATGACCTGACGGCGTTCTACACGTCGGCAGCTGTCTCTGTAATTCCTGTCAGGATGGCCACAGGGGTTCAGATGAAGCTCATCGAATCGATGGCCCTCGGAGCTCCCGTCGTGGCAACGCCAATCGTTGCCAGGGGCGCCGGTGTAGACGAGAACCACTGCCATATTGCTGACACCGTTGACGAGTGGGTCGACCGTGTAGTCGACCTGCTACTCAAAGCGGAATCTCGCGACAGGCTCAGGTCCGGTGCTTTGGGCTGGGTAAGCGAGGCGTACTCGGCGGATGTAATTGCTGACAGCCTGGATGCGGTGTTGTCAGGAGTTTGGGACGACCGTGGTCAGGAGCTTCTGAGTTGATGATGCTGGTCCTGCCTCTAGGCCCTGTGAGGGGCAGATGTCGCTAGGGAGAACGGCCGCCCAGGGAGCGATGGTGACCCTCTCTCTCCAAACAGCGCGCTTCATTGTTCAGTTGTCCGGACTCGTTATTCTCGGACGACTGATTGCTCCTTCAGAGTTCGGACTGGTTGCCATGGTTACCGCGATCATCGGGATTGGCGATATTCTCCGCGAACTTGGCCTGGTGCCCGCGGCCATTCAGGCTAGGGTTCTAACACAGCACCAGAGAACGAATCTTTTTTGGCTATGCTCTGGCCTAGGCGTCTTGGTTGCGCTGCTGGTCTGCGCAGCTTCGCCTCTGATCGCGAACATATATCGGGATGATCGTCTGATTGAAATTGCCCTGATTCTTTCATTGACCTTTGTTTTCAATGGAGTGCAGGCGCAATTTCAGGCAGGACTAGCTCGTGAAATGCGTTTCGCCGCCTTGTCTGTTACTGATTTGTGTGCGCAAAGTGTCGGTTTAGTTGTCGCCGTGACCGCGGCAATTCAAAGTTTCGGATACTGGTCGCTCGTAGCGCAACTGGTTTCACAGTCCTTTGCTTTGCTGGTACTGAGGATTCTAGCTTCCAGATGGATGCCAGGATTGCCGAACAGAAAGGGGGGTATGGGAAGGCAATTGGCTTTCGGAAAAAATCTCACCCTGACGCAATCATTGGTTTATGCTAGCAGTAACGTCGATTCTCTCATTGTCGGCTCCGGTTTCGGAGCTTCCCAGTTGGGCTTCTATAACCGAGGATTTCAAATCCTGATGATGCCACTGAATCAGATACTAACGCCTTTGACGACGGTCGCGCTGCCTGTTCTGTCGCGGGTATCGGATCAGAGGCGGCGATTCAATAAGTACCTTCAGAGTGCCCAAATAGTAATGGCCTATCCGGTTGTATTGTTATTTAGCGGTATGGCCGCCGCTGCCCAGCCGCTCATCCGTTTGATTTTCGGTGAGCAATGGTCTCCGAGCGCTGTGATATTCCAGATTCTTTCTGTCGGCGGCATCTTCCAAGCTATAGGTTATGTGGGCTACTGGATTTTTCTCGCGCGAGGCCTGACGAATAGTCACTTTAGGTTCTCTTTACTTTCTCGGAGCGTACTCATTTTGTCGATCTTGGCGGGTAGTGCTTTCGGGCCTTTGGGTGTCGCTGCTGGGTATACTATTGGCGTAATCATTAATTGGCCTCTTGGTTTGATGTGGCTTGGGCGAGCAGCAGGCGTCCGTGTTAGGCTGCTGTTTCTTGGTGGGCTCCGGGCTGTACTTTTGGGAGTTTTCTGCGCAGGTGCGGCCAGTGCTATCAATTTGGTTGTAGCGCCTACAAGTGAATTCGCTTCTATCCTCATAATTTTTATTAGTGGTCTTATTGTTGCTGGTTTGACCGTGATCATAATCCCCGTTTATAGACGTGATATGAAGACGATCCAGAGCACCATAAAACTTGTCGCGAGACCTAAAGATACAACATCGGTTTTGAAAGCCCCGGAGAGTGCAAAATGAGTACTTTGAAGTTGTTTTGGTGGGCCCCCGCGAGGGACCCACGATTGGCATGGCCGGAAGTGAAGGCGAACCCAGACGTGTGGCTCAGGCTAGCGGCCCGCACTGGAAGATTTGCTACCAACTTCGGCGATGAGTTGTCTAGCCATGTGGTGGAAGCCGTCACTGGGAGAAAGGTGAAATGGGCCAGTCCCCAGCACGCTGATCTAGTAGCGGTTGGCTCGGTGCTTGGCTTATACGCGTCACAGGGCTCTGGTGCTGCCGTGTGGGGAAGTGGAATCCGTGAGCCCGAAGACGCACACGAGTCCAAGGATTTAGTCAGCAAACTGGGCCCGATTCTGGCTGTGCGAGGAGTAAAAACTAGAACGCAGCTTGGCCTGTCGGATTCCGTGACACTCGGCGACCCTGGTGTGTTAGCTCCTATGTTTCGAACCCCACCGCAGACTGGGCAACGAAGCGTACTGGCCATCCCACATTTCAGAGCCTGGTCCAGTCCGTCGGGTCGTGAAACGTTAAAGCTGCTGTTGAACTCAGGCATAAAAATTGCGGAGCCCACTCTGCACCCTAAAACAATGATCGACCGTATCTGCGGTGCGAGCCTCGTGCTCACGTCAAGTCTTCACGGGCTAATTTTGGGTCACTCCCTTGGGGTTCCCACGCAACTCGTGTCGTGGAATAACGATGGCCCCCAAGAACCCGACTTCAAGTATGCCGACTACGGATCCAGCCTGAACCATTCGATTTCGACCGTTTCCATAACTGAAGCTCTAGATCCGCAAAAGCTAAGAGTTCTCCACGAGAACAGCGAGAAGGACGTAAACAAGCTGGCAACGTCGACGGCATTACTCGCCGAAGGCCTTGTGAAGGCAATCGCATCGCTATGAGTCTCTTTTGGGAAGAAATGTCCATGTTATACGGGGTGGAAACGGTGATCTGTGGCGATGACTGAAGTCTTCGTCGTCATCGTACTTGCGGTTGGTTTGGGCTTCGCGGTCCGTGCCTTCGGCTTTGCAAAATGTGCACTGATGCTGATGCTGGTGTGCACCGCTCTTGTGCCCCGAAACTTGACAAGCACATCTCTTTCTAAGCACGTCGGCATTGCGCCGTCCAACCCTGAGCTGACCACCTACGCCGTTGTGCTGGCCGGATTCCTGCTATTCGCAGTATTCAGGCCCCAGCATGGTTACCGGCTGTGGTTGTGGATTCCGCTGCTGCTATGGCTTACCTTGGGCACGATCTTGATCTGGTCCGGAGGCCCGACAGTGGAGGCGGGTGTCCTGCAGCTTATCCTCGCGCCGGCAGGGTGGGTCCTTGGCGTCAATATTTCCGGGCAAGTGAGTAGCGACGGCGGCCGTTTTTTGGTCAGAACCGTATTTCTGATTATTTTCGTTCAGCTTTTAGTCTGCGGACTTCAAGTGCTCGGTCTAAACGTGAATGCCATGGATGCCAGTCAAGAGGCCATTCTGGGTCTGCGATACAACGGGACACTTGGCCATCCAAACGACCTAGGCAAGATCATTTTCTTGCTGGTGGCGCTGATCCTTCCTTTCGGACGAAAGCTGGAGCGCTTTGATCTTGCAATATGGCGCATGGCTATTGCTGCCGCCCTAGTTGTGCTGGGATTGACCGGGGGACGAGCCGTCTCTGCCGCGACGGTCTGCATGCTTCTCCTCTGGTCCGTACTTTCTCCGTCGCGAGAGGGCACGAAAGGCAGGAAAGCCCTTACAGTCGGTATTGCCCTGACTGCTGCAGTGTTCTTGGCCGGAGTGCTTCTGGGCAGGTTTGATGAGGATCCCGAGGGTGGTGCCCGCACTACGTTGACAGATATAGCTTGGGCCCAAATAATGTCTTCCCCATGGGCCGGCGTGGGTCCGAACCTGTATGTTGACGTTGTGGGCAGTTATAACCCCTTGACGGCTTCCGGCGTTCCTGTTCATAACGCATTTCTGCTTGCGTTGGCGGAAATAGGCGTTGTCGGCGCTCTGGCCTTATTGCTGCCAATCGTGGCCTGCCTAATTCGCGTATTGCCGCGCACCCGGTTACGTTCCTTTTCGGGTGAAGCGTCGCGTGTCTACGTCTGCGCGTTACCCGGGCTGTATTTGATCGGTACGACGGGGTGGGGTGTCCTAGGCGGCTACGTATTACCTTTGCTCGCCATGGTGTTTGCTGTTGTGTACTCATGGTCCGCCCAGCCGGAGGTCGAAGAGTTGAGCCAGTTGGAATTCGCACAGCGCTAATCGAAATAAAACGACCGTACCTAAGCGAGTTCGTAGCAGCCACATCACCGTTGTGACAGCGATGTCCTCTATGGGTAGTTTTACATTTTCGTCCGTCCGCGGCCTCAAGAGCAGTGCCCAGCAGGAGTGATTCTCTCTGCGGATGGCATCGCAATTGGTTGCACGTGAAGCAATCTTCGGCGACACGCACCGCAAATCCAAGCCGCAGGGTTACGCGCGTGAGGCACTGATTAATCTGTCCAGTAGCCAGCGGTTACAATTGATTTGACCGCACGAACGATGCTGCCTCCAGGCTCGGCATGTCGGCAGGTCTCAGCCATCGACTCAGGGGGATCCGGTTTGGACTTACGCGACTACCTGCACATAGCGCGCCGCAACTGGAAATTGCTCGTTGCCGCCACAATGATGGGCCTTATGGGCGGTGGGGCGGCGTCAGTGCTGGTTCAGCCGACCTATACGGCCGAAACCCAACTCTTCGTTGCGATCCAAAGCTCCGGCTCTGTTCAGGAGTTGCAGCAGGGAAACACGTTCAGCCAGGCCCGAGTCCAGTCGTACGTGAAGACTGTTACGACGCCAGTAGTGCTTCAGCCGGCAATCGACCGGCTGGGACTCGAGGAGTCCGCCGAAGACCTGTCCAAACATGTCAAGGCAACCACGGACCTCAACACGGTGTTGATCAATATTTCTGTATCGGATACATCCCCGGTGCAGTCGGCAGCCATAGCGCAAGCCGTCGCGGACAGCCTTATTAAGGCTATTGACTCTCTCGAGAAGCCGAAGGCAGGGGGCACGTCTCCTGTTAGCCTCTCGATAATTACGCCTGCTGTTGCGCCCACCGATCCCTCTGCCCCCAATACAAGGCTAAATCTTGCACTGGGCCTCGTTGCTGGGATGGCATTGGGTGTGGGCGCTGCAGCTGTACGCACAACGTTTGACTACCGTATTCGCGGGGAATCGGATTTGAGGCGAGTGACGGATGTTGCATTGTTGGGGGGAATCGCTTTCGATCAAGAAGCTGTGAGGAAGCCACTCTTGACGCAAGCCGCGGCTCAGAGCCCGAGGGCGGAATCATTTCGTCAGCTGAGAACCAACCTAAAGTTTGCAAATGTGTCAGGCGAGGCGAAAACAGTACTCATCACGTCTTCGCTGCCAGGCGAGGGCAAGAGCACAACAGCCACGAATCTAGCCATTGCTCTCGCGCAGGCTGGTCAGTCCGTTTGCCTAGTAGATGCTGACCTGCGCCGGCCAATGGTCCATGAGTACCTGGGCTTGGACCGTACCTTGGGCCTGACGACCGCCTTGGTGGGTTCGGCCGATGTCAACGACTTGCTTCAACAGTGGGGCGAGGACAACCTCTTTGTGCTCCCATCGGGCCAGATTCCGCCAAACCCCAGCGAGCTGCTCGGGTCGGATGAGATGCGGTCGCTGATCGAACGACTAGAGCATGCTTTTGATACCGTGATTGTCGATGCGCCGCCGCTTCTTCCCGTTACGGATGCGGCAGTCCTTTCGCAACATGTGGGGGGAGTGGTGCTCGTTATTGGTTCACAGAAGATCAAACATCAGGACCTGCAGAAATCTCTCAATGCCCTATCTTTGGTGGGGGCGAAGATCCTCGGAGTAGTGCTTAACAGGTTGCCCGGCCGCGGTCCTGACTCTTACGCGTACAGTTACCACAGCCATACTGAAGACAACCCTCCCCGTCAGTTGAGGGGATCAAAGTTAGCCAGCAAGGGTGGCCGTGAGAGTGTCTCAGTTGGCGACTATGAGGGTGCCGTCCGGGCGAGTGCTGGCCGGGATGCCACGGCGTTTCCTAGAACTCGCCTTACTGCAGAATCTATTGATCGGTCTCACTAGAAGTCCGCCTGAATAGGTTGCCGTGCACTCCGCGCAGGAACCAGGGTTGAGTCGTTTCCCTACACTTTGGAATCGGCTCTCGTGGTCGTGTTCAAGTTGGCGTCCGGCCCTCGGTGGTTGCTCGTCAACAGACTGGCGTGGGCCTGTCCGACCAGTGCGATCGGCGTGGTCATCAGCTACAGCCGGGTAGATTGACATAACGGCACTGTCTGACCGTGGCTGCCCGGAGTTAGCGCCACTATCGCGTATCCACATCCTCAAACACGAGGAACGTCTGGGTGTCCAACACCCCTGGCATGGACTGCAGCTGGTCGAAGATCACCCGTCGCAGGTGGACGTTGTCCACGGCCCGCACCAGCAGGATGACATCAAAGTCCCCTCCCACGAGTGCGATGTGATGCACCTCCGGGATTGTGCGGAGCTGCTCCCGCAACTCACGCCACGAGTGCTGCTTCACCTTGAGGGTGACGTACGCCGATGACTTGAGGCCGGCCTTGATGGGGTCAACCAGTGCCGTGAACTTTGTCAGCACACCCTGGCCCGTCAGCCGCGCTATTCGCGTGTAAGCGTGAGCCCGGGAAATGTGGACGTTCCCGGCCACCTGCGTCACGGAGATCCGGCCGTCCTTTGTCAGCTCAGCAATGATGTTGCGATCCACGTCGTCCAGCGGCACCGCCGTCTGCTCCTCATCCGCCTCCGCCATTTGTCTACAACTCCTGCCAGTTACGCAGCTCTCATTTACGATTTGTCTTTCAGAATAAGGGAGTTGGGCGTACTTATCCACGATTCGTGATGGCGCTGGATACGAAACATCGCACGGGACCATACTGAAAGCGAATAGTGGCTACAGAAGGACGGACCAATGACGATCTCCGCAGACCACACTGCGCCCGGCACTGCGGGACAGGGCCAGCCGGCATCGGAGCAGGCCGAGGACAGTTACCTGCCGGGCGCTGCCGCCGAGGCAGTGCGCAAATTCGGCATCACCGCCGAGGATTACATGCTGCCCGCCCGCCATCAAATCCAGATGGTGGACCAAGACGGCACCCTGAAGCATCACTCCGAGCAGGGCACCGAACCCGGCCACGAGTACCCGCTGCCCGGCGATGACGAACTTCTGGCCGCCTATGAGCAGCTCGTTGTCGGCCGCCGAGTCAACGACCAGAACTCGGCCCTCGTCCGCCAGGGCCGCATGGCGGTCTACCCCTCAAGCCACGGGCAGGAGGCCTGCCAGGTGGCGGCCGCCCTGTGCCTCGCCGAGGGCGACTGGATGTTCCCCACCTACCGCGACGCGGTCGCCGTCATGGCCCGCGGCGTGGACCCGGTGCAGGCGATGACGATCTTCCGCGGAGACTGGCACGGCGGCTACGACCCGCTGAAACACAAGGTCGGCATTCAGTGCACGCCGCTCACCACGCAGCTGCTTCACGCCGTGGGCGTCGCCCATGCAGCCAAGTTGCGCGGTGAGGACACCGTGGTGCTGGCCATGTGCGGCGACGGGGCAACCAGCGAGGGCGACTTCCACGAAGCCCTAAACTTCGCGGCCGTTTTCCACCTCCCGGTGGTCTTCTTCGTGCAGAACAACCAGTACGCCATCTCCGTGCCGCTGGCCCACCAGTCCGTCGCTCCTTCGCTCGCGCACAAGGCCGTGGGTTACGGCATGGCCGGCGAACGGGTCGACGGCAACGACGTCGTTGCGCTCCTCGCTGTTCTAGACCGTGCGGTTAAGCTCGCCCGCGAGGGTTCCGGCCCGCTCCTGGTGGAGGCGCACACCTACCGCATGCAGGCCCACACCAACGCCGACGACGCCACCCGCTACCGGCAGGACAGTGAGGTGGCCCAGTGGCTGGCCCGGGATCCGCTGAGCCGGATGCGTACCTACCTCACTGGCAAAGGACTGCTGGACGACGACGGCCAAGCCCGGATCGCGGAAAAGGCGGAGGCGGTTGCCACGCAGCTCCGCAACGGCCTTGGCGAGGATGTTCCCGTCGATCCCCAGGACCTGTTCAAGTACGTCTTCTCCACGCCGACACCGCAACTCAAGGAACAGTCGGCCCTGCTCGCCGACGAACTCGCCCGAGACGCCGCCGGCACTTCATCTACCACGGAGGCCCCGGAATGAGCCCCACCATCACCACATCATCTGAGGCTAATGGCAACGTCAGCTCCGCCACCGCCCGGGCAGCCGCATCCGCCGCAGCCACCGCGGAAGCGGCAGGACCGCAACCGGTCACCATGGCCAAGGCATTGAACACCGCGATGGCCGATGCCATGCACGCTGATCAGTCCGTCCTGGTCTTCGGCGAGGACGTCGGCAGACTGGGCGGCGTCTTCCGCATCACCGATGGCCTCATGGCCACCTTCGGAGAGCAACGCTGCTTCGACACGCCCCTGGCGGAATCGGGAATCGTCGGGATGGCCGTGGGCATGGCCATTAACGGCATGCGGCCCGTCATCGAGATGCAGTTCGACGCCTTCGCCTATCCGGCCTTCGAGCAGATCGTCAGCCACGTGGCAAAGATGCACAACCGAACCAAGGGCAAGGTGAAGCTGCCCATGGTCATCCGTGTTCCCTACGCCGGCGGCATCGGGGGAGTGGAGCACCACTGCGACTCGTCGGAGTCCTATTACGCCCACACCGCCGGACTGAAGGTCTATACGCCGGCGACCGTGGCCGATGCATACCGTATGCTCCGGGAGGCCATCGACTCGGATGACCCCGTGATGTTCATGGAGCCCAAAAAGCTGTATTGGTCCAAGGACTTGGTGGACCTGGACGCACTACGTGCGGAGTATGAGGCAAATGCCGAAAGCGGACGGTTCACTGAGGGGAGCGCCGCCGTCGCCCGCTCCGGCACGGACGCGACACTGATCGCGTACGGGCCGTCCGTCCCCACCGCACTGGCGGCCGCCGCCGCGGCCGCCGAGGAAGGCCGCTCGCTGGAGGTCATCGACATCCGAACGATCGTTCCGTTCGACGACGAAACCGTCGCCGCGTCCGTCCGGAAGACCGGCCGTGCCGTGGTGATCGCCGAGGCGCACGGGTTCGCGTCGGTGTCGTCGGAGATCGTGGCGCGGGTCCAGGAACGCTGCTTCCACCATCTGGCGGCACCGATCCGCCGCGTCACCGGATTCGACGTGCCGTACCCGGCACCGAAACTCGAGCACTACTACCTGCCCGGCGTGGACCGCATCCTCGACGCCGTTGACGACCTCCAGTGGGAAGACTGACAGATGAGCGAAACCAAAGTATTCCCCCTCCCTGACTTGGGCGAAGGCCTCACCGAAGCCGAACTCGTGAACTGGCTCGTGGCCGTGGGCGACGAAATCCGCGTCGACCAGCCCATCGCCGAAGTGGAGACGGCGAAGTCCGTGGTGGAAGTCCCCTCCCCGTACGCAGGTACCGTCGCCGAGCTGCACGGCGAACCCGGCCAGACCTTGGACGTAGGAAAACCACTAATCTCGGTGGTTGAGCCTGGCGAAGACAACGCACCGCCGGTTGAGCCTGTCAAAACCGAACCTGTCGAAGAAAAAGCCCCGGTTGTTGAGCTAGTCGAAACCGAGCCCGTCGGAACGGGGCCTGCCAAAACCAGTTCCGCAGAAGCCGTAGCGGCCGAAATCTACCGGACCGAAGAAAGAGCAGGCTCCGGCAACGTCCTCATCGGCTACGGAACTCCTGGCGGCAACGCAACGGTCCGGCGGACCCGGCCCCGGCGCCCTAGGTCGCTGGTTGAGCCTGCCGACACCCCAAAGGCTGAAGCCAAACTGACTACCTCAGCCGACGATCTCCTTCTCCAGCGGACTCGTGTCCCGGGCAAACTCGGTGCTGTCATCTCACCGCTCGTGCGACGGATGGCGAAAGAGCACGGCGTGGATCTTGGACACGTGCATGGTTCGGGAGACAGCGGTCTGATTATGCGCCGCGACGTTGAAGCGGCTATCACTAAGCCGGCGGAGGTTGAGCCTGTCGTAAACGAGCCCCGCCCGCTGGTTGAGCCTGTCGAAATCGGGCCTGCTGACAGCCGGGTCTCGGCAGGCTCGCCTACGGGCACGATCGATTCCCGCACCGGCCTCAACATCACCAGCCGGACCCCTGTCCGCGGCGTGCGCAAAGCCGTCGCGGCCAACATGGCCCGCAGCCGCGCCGAGATCCCCGAGGCAACGGTCTGGGTGGACGTCGATGCCACTGCGCTGGTGGAGCTCCGCGCCGGATTGAAGAAGACCGACACACACAACACGCCCGGGCTGCTCGCATTCATTGCCCGCTTTGTCACGGCAGGCCTTAAGAAATACCCGGCGTTGAATACGCGGTTTGTCAGCGCCGAGGACACTTCAGGTGGGGAGTCCCAGGAGATCCTGTCATTCGGCGGGGTCAACCTCGGGTTCGCTGCACAGACCGACCGCGGCCTAGTGGTTCCCTCGATCCGCAACGCGGACAAGCTCACCGCCCGAGAACTAGACGCAGAGGTCAAGCGGCTGACCGCCGTCGCACGGGACGGGAAGGCGACGCCAGCTGAACTCGGCAGCGGCACCTTCACGGTGAACAACTATGGCGTGTTCGGAGTGGACGGTTCCGCGGCGATCATCAACTACCCAGAGGTGGCAATTCTGGGCGTGGGCCGGATCGTCGACAAACCTTGGGTAGTCGGCGGTGAACTCGCCGTCCGCAAAGTCACGGAGCTGACCCTGACCTTTGACCACCGTGTCTGTGATGGCGGAACAGCTGCCGGTTTCCTTCGCTACGTGGCGGATGCAATCGAATCCCCAACTTCATTGCTGGCCGACTTGTAGGCCGGAAATCGCCCGTACCCCCTTCGCGGAGCTTCGCCGTCGCTGATCTCTTGCGACGGCGAAGGTCGACGCGTCCTACAGGGTGGTGTCCGAATGATCACTGCAACGCACAGAGGCCACCAGACGGCCGCCGTCGTCGCTGTACGACGTGACGTGGTTGGTGATCGCGTTGCAAGTCTCGCAGTAGTTCCTGTGCTGTTTAGTCCCCATGTGCAGATCATACCCACCAAGGCATTTCGAATGAGTAAATTTAGGCTCGGTGGCCTGTGGCCGTAACCGTGGGCGGCAAAGCAATTGCCCGATGTTCCTCAGCCAGATGGATAGAATCGAGGCCTGAAGACCGCAGATGCTCCCCAGATGTACGGAGAAGAAATGTCACGATGGCTCGACGTCGGCACGGACAACTATGTGCTGGTAACTGACGGTTCCAAGCTCAACACCGGCCTGATTGTTGGTACTGAACGTGCAATGGTGATCGATACCGGCTGCGGGCCGCGGCAGGGCCAGGAAATCCTGCATGCCGTCCGCGAGAAGACGCCTCTTCCCCTTGTTGTTGTCAACACCCACGCGCACTACGACCACTTCTTCGGCAACGCCGTGTTCGCTGAGGCCGGCGTCGAGGAATTCTGGGCGCATGAAAACTGTGCCGAGGAGATCGGCGACAACGGTGACGCCCAGCGCAGCGAGGTCACGGACCTCGAACCCGAGATGGCCGCTGGCGAGGGCGAGAACGTGGAGCTGGTCGTTCCCAACGCGATTGTCCGCGACCAGCCGGTGCTCGTTGACCTTGGCGGGCAGACCGTTACCCTCTTCTACCTGGGCCGCGGTCACACCGACGGTGATCTCCTGGTGGGAACCACCACCACCCTGTTCGCCGGCGACCTCGTAGAGCAGGGATCGCACCCCTCGTTCGAGGACTCCTACCCGGAAGAGTGGGCGGACGCCCTGCGGCACCTCTCCGCCCTCCGTCACCGCTACGAATTTCTGGTCCCTGGGCACGGAGAGCCCTGCAGCGACCGCTTCGTCAAAACCATGGCTGACACCATGACAACGGCCGTCCGGCAGGCCCGGCAGTCCATCAGGGACACTCCCGCAGACGCCACCAAGGCGATTCCCGTGCTGCCTTACGGGCCGGAGCAGTCGCGCTGGTTCATCAAGCGGCTGCAGGAGACCCGGCCACAGCACTGAGCCGAGTACTGCCTGCCGTCCGAGTACTCGACCACCGGAAAGTCAGGTAACGACTACGCTGGGGGCTGCGGGCAAACCTCCCTAGGTTCAGGTCATGAAGACCGGAATCAGCGCAGCCATCCGCCGCTTCATCGAGCAGAACATCGTTGCCGATGACCCGTTGCCCGAGCGGTCGTGGCTGGACCAACAGGACATGCCCCGTTCGCAGGAGTCCGCCAGGGTCGTGGCCGGCCTTCCCGTGAAGCCGCTGCCGCCCCTTCCTAGCCATGAAGCAGGTCATGGCCGGCATCCGCAACGCCTCCGGCGAAGGGTTCGTGGCCACAATGCCAGCACACGCCGCGGTGACGGCGGCTAACCTCATCCGATTGGAAGCGCGTGCGTCTTGATCAAACCTTGAGGTTTCCTTGCGCTTCCCTTGAGTTTCCGTCCGTAGCGTCTCCGCCATGGGATCTCGTGGGGGAGGCCGTTACGGTCGGGACTCGCGGCGCGAACTTCGCCGCGGCCAGCTTCGCGTGCTGTCCTACGTCGGGCTCGCGGTTTTGGCAGTGTCGACTGTGGTGGTGGTGATGCTGGCCCTCCGGTGATAGGGGCAAAGGGCCACCGCGCAATAGTTGAATAGTGGCTGCAGTAATGGGCGTGTCCGATTGGACAGCGCCCTTAACTGGTAAGTACGCTGGCGAACGACCCAAAAATGGGGGTCCATTCCCAGCCCCTTTGTCGTACCCAGACGATGCTTACTCTGGTGGCGCCAAAGGAGTTGCCGCTTACGGAGGTCTCAACCGTGGCTGTCACTGATTTTGTTCTCGCGCTATCCGGCCTATTGGGCAGCCTGCTGGTCCCGTTCGCAGGGCTCTACTGGGTGCTCCGCCTCAAGCGAAGGGCCGTTGCGCCTGTCGCCGTTCCCGCCCCTAACGCTGCTCTGGGGCGCGTGAAATAGCATGCCGTACGTAGACATCAATCCGCACCGCAGCCGGCCCAAATGGTGGGGCTACGTGGGGCTGAGTATCCTGCTGGTGATCACTGCCGCTGTGGTCGTGGCGGCACTCACCCTCGGATGAATACGGCTCGCTCTGGTCCTTGAGTGACCGGCTACCCAGGGTGCTGATCACTAGGTCGTCCGCGGGCACCTAGAATGGATGCTTGAACCAAGCCAATCGACCACCGCAGCGGGACGCCGCTGCGAGTCCCGGGGGACTACATCATGCCTGAACCAGCGGATAACCGATTAGCCGAGGCCGATACTGACGCGGAGCAGCCCGAGCTGCGCCGCCGCTTCCGTCGTCGCAATGCCGACGGCTCCGACGCCTGGACAGGAACCTTTCCCGCCGTGACACCTGAGCCCACCGCACCGCCCCGTCCCATCCGGAGCTCGTCTTGGGCGGAAGCAGCCGCGGCCGCCGACGCTCTATCCGACTCGCCGCCCGCCGCCGCAGCTGCTCCGCCGACGCCGGACCGCCAGCCGGCGGGAGCACCGCCGTCGCGCGTTCCGGAAAGCCTCCCGGAACCGGAGGTGCCGGCAGCGGGCGCCACCGCTATGCCGACGTCGTTCGTCCGCGAGCAGAAGCCGCGGCCCAAGAAGGGCTTCCGCGGCTTCCTGTACCGGGCCACTGGCGGCGCCTGGAACCTCGGTCCAAGCGCGCTGGAACGCGAGGAGGACGAGCTGGCGCGCCGGATCGCGCGCCAGCTGCAGGGCAGCTTCAACACAGCCGTGCTCAGCCTGAAGGGCGGCATTGGCAAGACATCCACCACTGTGGGTGTCGGGCTTACCCTGGCTGAGTTCCGTGGCGACCCGCCCTGTGCCATCGATGCAAATCCCGACTCCGGTGACCTCGTGGAGCGTGCCCTCGGCGAGGGCATCTACCAGCAGGCCACACCGCGGACCATCACGGACCTGCTGAGAAACATCGACTCCGTCGACTCGCTGACTGAGCTGTCCCGCTACATGCACCACTCCGGGCGGCTGCACCTCATCGCCGGCGAGCAGGACCCCGAGGTGTCCGACTCGCTCACAGCGGAGGAGTACCTGCGGATCCGCAAGCTCATCTCCAGCTACTACTCCGTGGCGCTGACCGACTGCGGCACCGGCGTGACGCACAATGCGATGAGTGGAATTCTGCAGTCCGCAGACAACCTGATCATCGCCGCCGGCTACGCAGTGAGCGGCGCCAAACGCGCCCGCAGTACGCTGCAGTGGCTGGCCGGCCACGGCTACGAGGACCTGGCACGCAACGCAATCGTGGTGATCACGGACAAGGACGAGGTCTCCAACCGCGTGGACAAAGACGCCATCGAGGAACACCTGGCCGGCATGTGCCGTGAGCTCATTGCCGTGCCGCACGACCGGGGAGTGGCCGACGGGGACCTGGTAACTCTGGACCACCTGAAGCCCGAGACACGGCGTGCGTACAAGGAGATTGCTGCGGCGATCGTGGACGGGTACCGGTAGCCGGCTTCGCGGCACGAGACCTTCCAGCGACAGTCTGGGGTGCACAAAAGCGGCACTTAACCGGTCTTATCGAGCCCACCGGATGGGTATTAAGGCTCGTTCAAATCGACAGGCGGGGGAACTTCCTCGAGTGACATGCCCAGAATGTAGTGGGTCTCAATGCCCCCTTGCAGTGGTTCACCCGCGTAGCAATCCTGCGGAAATTGAACATCGCCGAGCATGAAACGTGCATCCTGGAGGCTCATGACGACCTCTTGGGCCATCGTCCTCATCGCAGCGAGAATCGGGCTCAATAGAATGTCCTCCGTCTGCGCTGACTGTGGCCACGGCGCCGATCCGTCATCAAACCCTACGGCGAAACCCATGGAGCCTTGCTGGGTCAGTCGACGAACCCTCTCGTTCAGTTTGCCGATATGCGCCCCGCCGTCCCTATTCGCCAAGACGGTCATGAGGTCCTTTCTCGTGAACTCCTCTCGGGCCATGTCCTTGATGACGGGGGCGCCCCACCAGTCGTCAAAAGTCGTCTTGTGTCCGTTCTGCCTGATGTAGCCCTCCGGCACGCTGCGGTAGCCGCCAAGCGGAACCCCGTCGGAACTCTGCCCCAACTCCAACCATGCCAACACGTTCGAGGAAACAAGATTTGCGGGGTTTATTGCGCCAGCTGACCACCATCCCATCTTGCTCTTCACGCCCATCTGGTGCAGCAAGCTGTAGCTACCACCGCCGCGTTGACCCGGAACCTTGGGGACATCGTGGAGTAACACGCGGATGGTTACTGCTAGACGTTTCGCTTCGATATGGACGCCGTTGTCATAGCTCTGACAGCTGGCGTCTAGGAAGGCGAGTTGTTCTTCCAGGTCAAGGACCAAGTTTCGATGCTGAGACATGCCCTTAGCATCTCGCACTTTCCCATAGTCGATCTTCTTGGGCACTCTCATGGCCCCTTTATACTTGCGGCATGACTTCTGGGGGAATTTCCAAGCGCACTGCGCTTATTTGCACTTCGGCTGCGTTCTTTATCGCCGCCCTGCTGTTCGCGCTATGGGGCCACGACGTTTGGCAGAAGATATCCATACTTTGGATGGCGTTCGGCTTCATCTCTGGTGCAGGGTCCTGGTTCGCCGGTCTTCCCGAAGTTGAAGACCCCGACGCTGAAGAGTGGACTAAGTCCATCAAGTAGAATCTGTGCAGGTCTCTATCTGGGGGAAGCACACATGAAGCAGTCCGCGCCGGACATCCGGCATGCAGTCGCGCCGTCGCCACGGGTGAAGTCAAAGTTCCGGGCGGACATCCAGGGGCTGCGTGCCCTCGCCGTTCTGGCGGTGATCGTGGATCACATGCTGCACTGGCCGTCCGGCGGGTTCATTGGCGTGGATGTGTTCTTTGTGATCTCCGGATTCATGATCACGAACCTGATGCTGCGCGAGCGGGCGAACACCGGGCGTATCTCGATCACGGACTTCTATAAGCGGCGGGTCAAGCGGTTGCTGCCCGCATCGGTCCTGACTATCGCCGTGACAGCCCTCGTGGGCTGGGTGGTGTTCGCCAAGGCACGCGCCACTGAGACGTTGTGGGATGCTGCCGCGGCACTGTTCTTCTCATCGAACTGGCGGTTCGCCGCGGCCGGCACTGATTACTTCCAGCAGGACATTCCGCCGTCACCGCTCCAGCATTTCTGGTCCCTCGGCGTTGAGGAGCAGTTCTATTTCGTCTGGCCGTTCCTGCTGATCGCGGTCTTCCTGATGGCGGGCAAGGGCGCGTCCACGCGGCGGCGGGCAGTGTTTGCCGCCGCGACAATGGGCGCGATCATCGTCGCTTCGCTCGCGTGGTCCATGCTGGAAAGCTCGGCGCAGCCGACGTGGGCCTACTTCTCCACTCTGTCCCGTGCCTGGGAGCTTGGCGTGGGGGCCCTGCTGGCCGTCTGCGCGGGTGCGTTCTACAAGCTGCCGGGCTGGCTTCGCCCGGTTCTTGCGTGGGCGGGTCTGGCTGGCATCGTCTACTCGATGTTCATCATTACTCCGGCCTCGGCGTTCCCTGCGCCGTGGGCGCTGCTCCCGGTCCTCTCGACGGCTGTCGTGATCGGCGCGAACATCGGCGGGAACCAGAAGTTCCTCGGGATCCTGACAAACCCGGTGTCGGTCTACATCGGAAACGTGTCGTTCTCGCTGTACCTCTGGCACTTCCCGGCCATCATCTTCCTTGAAGCACTCTTGGAACCGGGCCAGCCAGCAACATATATCGCGATCATCGCCGCGATCATCCTCGTGTCGGTTGGCTCCTACCATGGGATTGAGAACCAGCTCCGGAATAGGCCATGGTCCTTTGGCGGCAAGCGGAGCTCTCGCGCTCCGGCGTCCGCGCAACTCCAAAATATCGGCCTCGGCGTCCTCACTGTTGCCACCGTCGCGGTGGTCGCTTTTGCTTTCGTGAAGAACGCTCCCGTTGACCTGCCCGCCAGTGCCACGGTCAAGCCTGTCGCGTCCGGGACGGCAGCGCCGCTGGCTAAGACTTCCTTGCAGTCGAGCCTGGACAGTGCCCTCGCCGCATCAGCGTGGCCGAAGCTGACGCCCTCCATTGATGAGGTAGGTACGAACTCGAAGGCGACAGAGCTGGGCGTGCCCGGCTGCCTGAACGCGGAAGACCTTTCGGTGCCCGCGCAGTGCGCGTTCAACGAGGGAGCGGCCAAGTACGCTGTGGTCGTTGGCGATTCCATCGGCATCAGCTGGATGCCTGGCGTGCGGGCAGCGCTCGAACCTGCCGGCTACAGCGTGCACGGCATTGGCCTCTCGAACTGCCCGTTCGCCAACGTCGAGATCAAGATCGAGAACGATCCGGAGACGTCCAGCCGGTGCAACGATGGCCACTCGCAGATCTATGAGCAGATCAAGGCGACCAGCCCTGACCTGGTTATCGTCAGTGACGCCGTGGCCGGGATCGTGAACCTCGCGAGCGGCGCGAAGGACGCGGCGGCCCAAGACGAATGGGTCGCCGGACTGTCAGACGCCATCTCCCAAGTCAAGGCAAAGGGGACCCGCGTCGTGGTCCTCTCGCCGAACCCCACCGGCAAGGCCGTGAGCGAGTGCTACAACAACTTCGCGAAGCCTGCTGACTGCGAAAGCAGCATTTCGCAGGCGTGGAAGCAGAAGAGCACAGCCGACACCGCTGCCGCCAAGAAGGCCGGAGCCACGTACGTGGACACCAGCCAGTGGTTCTGTTCCGGCGACAGGTGCCCCATCTTTGCAGGCGGGGCACCCATACGCTGGGACGGCATGCACCTGACAGAGGCCTACTCTAAGAAGATGGCCCCGGAGCTGAAGGCTGTTCTGCTGCCAGCCGGCTCTTGAGCGCTTCGTTCTCCTGCTGGAGGGTGGACACTTGCGCGTAAAGCTCGCCGATCAGGGCAAGTACTGCTGCGGGGTTCATGACTACTCCTAGGCGGGTGCGAGGGTTGTGACGGTTCCGGAGGAACCCTTGTACTTCAGGGCGCCGGCCTCCACATAGAGGGCGCCTGCACCGGTGGGGGTGGCGGGGACTGTGGTGACGTTTTGCAGCAGGTTGCCGCCCGCCGCGAGCACGGTCAGCTTGCCGTTGTACAGTGTGAGGTTGTCCGCACTGGTCAGGCGCATGATTTCCTGGTAGCTCGTTGCGGCTGCGTTCTGCGCCTGGAAGGCCTTGTTGTTCTTGAGCGCCACATCGCCGGAGCTAAACACCTGAAGCGAGTCACCAAGCACACTCACCGCGTCCTGCGCGTTGAGCTTGATTAGTTCCGTCTCGTTGGTCGTGCCGAACTTGATTCCGTAGAGGGGCGTGTTGTTGGGAAGGACAGCCTTGGATCCGAAGTAGACGGACTTGTTGGACCGGATGTCGATGCCACCCTCATAGAGCCGCAGCGTGGCTGCGGAGCTCATGCGGAGAGCGTGTACGAGGACGCCGGCATTGTCATTCCATGAGATGGACTGTGCGTTGCCGAGACGGATGGCCGTGGTGGTGATAGTCGAGCCGCCGAGGCTGATCCCGACATCGTGAGTTCCGATGGAACGGATGAAGCTGTCGGACTTCATGTCGTTCTGGATGACGTTGGAGAAGTCCTTGCCGGTCGGGTTTGCCGCCTTGTCCGCCCGGTTGTTCCCGAAGTACAGGGCATCCGTGCCAATGGCCGTGCCTTGGTTCACGATGGACAGGCCCACCACATCATCGAACGGGACGTTGTTGCGGTCCACGATGGGAGCAACCACGGCCTGCATGGCGTAGAGGACTCCCTTGTTCGCTGCGGTTACGTCGCTGCGGTCACGCGCCTGGAACTGTGCAGCGCCCACGCCGCGGAACGTTGCGTTATCACCTTTGCCCGAGACGAGGTTGAACTCGTTGAAGATCAGGGCAGGGGAGCCGGCCAGTGCAGGCGCGTCGGCGATGTTCCGGGCAATGGTCTGCACCGAGCCACGGTCGGCATAGTTGCCGCCCTCGTCGTAGTAACGGGGCATCTGCGCGAACGCCGCGATAACGTCCCAGTTGGTGCCGCTGTAGCTGGTCCCGGAAGTGAAGGACGAGTTGGCTTTGACCAGTGCGCCGCCAGGGCTGACCACGACATCGCCGGTCGTGTACGCCGTGTTTGGCTTCCAGCGAGGCGTGGACGCCGCGGGCGCGTAGGTACTTGCAGCTTCGGTCTTGTCGAGCTTTGAAGTCTCGACTCCCTTGCTGGCATAAGTGGCATTTTGTTCCCATCCAACTTTGAATGTAACCAGACACGGCCGCCCCAGCTCAACACAAGCGCGTCGTCAGGACGCATCCTGACAGACTTAATGCTCGTCGTCCCGCTTGCCCCAAGCTGTCCCACTCGAGGTCCCAAAGACCGGAGGAGCGCCGTTACCTTTTTGTGATAATGCCCCTTTTCGTGGGTAGACTGGACCGTTCGTCGCCGTCTCACCGAGGGAGAAAGAACAATTTCACGCGCCCGGCTGGATTCACTGACAGGACTTCGGTTCATAGCCGCCATGCTCGTGGTCCTGTACCACGCGGCAGTGACGCTGGTGCCTGAAGTGTACCCCCTCGTGTCCATGGGGCAGACTGGCGTGACGTTCTTCTTTATGCTTTCCGGGTTCGTGCTGGCCTGGTCCATGAAGCCAGACACGCCGAAGCGGCAGTTCTACTGGCGCCGGTTTGCCCGGATCTGGCCGCTGCACGCACTCTCGGCGAGTGCCGCCGTCGTCCTTGCCCTGGCCACCCAGGGAGACCAGTCCCTTCCCAGGCTCCTGGCCTCGCTGCTCCTCGTGCAGGCCTGGCTCGGCGACCAGCACTGGGTCTACGCCTACAACGGCGTGTCCTGGTCGCTCTCCTGCGAAGCGTTCTTCTATTCCGTGTTCCCGTTCCTGGCGGTACGGCTGTCACGCCTCGAACCGGGAAAGCTCTTCCGCGTCAGCGCCGCGGTCTTCGCCGCCGCCGTCTCCCTCGTTTCCGTCCTGCTCGCCTTCGCCCCCGGCTTCGACTGGGGAGCTCTGTTCTACACGTTCCCCGCGTTCCGGATCGCAGAGTTCATTGTGGGTGTGTGCCTCGCGATCGCCATGAGGAAAGGCTGGAAGCCCAGGTTCGGTGTGGGCGTCGGCGCGGCTGCGGCCATCGGTTCCTTCCTCATTCTCGAAGTCGTAGACGGCATCGCGCCATGGCATACCGCCGGGCCGCTGGCGGGAGCGCTCTGCATTCCTGGCTTCGCCCTGCTGATATCGGCCTATGCCGACCGTGACCGCTGCGGAGGCCGCCCCACCTTCGCCAGTGCGCCTGCCATGGTGAAACTGGGCGAATGGTCCTTCGCCCTGTACCTGGTCCACGAGCTCGTGCTGCGGACGGCACTGGAACTCGGCCCGGAGACTCTTGCCGAACGCGTCACTGCCGCCGTCGTCGGAATTGCCATATCGATTCCGCTCGCCGGCGCCGCCTACACCTTCTTCGAGCGTCCCGTTGAGGCCCGGCTAAGGAACCGGGGATCGGGTGGTGGCCCCGTGGCGGACACGCGCGAGCCCGAATCGACGCCCACCTCCACCGAGCCGCAGGTGGAACGAACGCCTACTGGGGCATCTGCACGAGGGTGACCGTCCCTTCTATGGCCCCGCTTGGGATGTACTCTTTGTCCGGAAGGTTCAAAAAGGCGATCGAGCTTCCCACGAATCCGACGGGCGCGGTGCCGACGACGGTGATCGAGGCCAGGCCAATGACGTGGAGGATGCCGCCGACTGGCGCCTTGCCGTCGTGTCCCCCAATCGAGAAGCCCAGTAGGCCCGCGTGGTTCAGGTGGATCCGCCCTGCGTCGATGGCCGTCAAAGGTTTCCGGGCCACGACTTTCTGCGTGGACAGACTGACCACAACCATGGAGTCGAAGCCGTTGATGTAGGCACAAGTCCCCGCCGCGTTGACTGTCACACCGTAGGAGAATTCGCCCACATGGATAACGGACTGTACCTGCCGGGCGCGGGGATCGATGACCGCCAGCTGCCCGTCCGACAGATTGACCATGTCCGGGGGCATTGGGACGGCTAGGGCACGAGACTAGCGCGGGCTCACGAGGGCGTAGTCGTTGACGATGGACGTCAGCACGGGTCCCGGCAATATGCGACTCCACGATCAGGTCCACTGCTGAGTGGGCCAACTTGCAGGCGGGCTTCTAACCGAGGTTAGGTGACGTCAATGATTAGCGGCATGTGGTCGCTATGCGGGAGCCATCGATCAGGTTCACCTACTGCCACCTTCGCGTCCATGGCCGAAGAGAGGAACGCGTAGTCGATATGGTGGCCGAATTTCAGGTTGCGGGTATGGAAGTACGTCTTGGTCATCTCGCTGCCGTGGTCGGCGCTCTCCTGGCGGTGGAAGACGCTCTCAAGTCCGAGGCCGGCCAGCTTGTCGACGAGCATTGAATGGTTCCTGCCTGGGTGTTCGCGGTCCCAAATGGTGTTGCTGTTGAAGTCGCCGGCGATCAGGGCCCGTCCTGAACCCAGAAAACCGGCATGCCGGTCCACGATTTCGTGCGTGATGCGGACGTAGCGAAGTTCGCCTGTCAACTGGTGTGCCCACAGGCCAATGATGTTCAGGCCGTCTACGCTGAAGGGAATATGCCACGGCAGAGCGGGGTCGCTTGGTTCCATGACTTTATTGCTGGCGTGGCGCAGTCCTATGACGCCCAGGCCCTTGCTTGGGTTGGCGCCGACCCAGGCTGCGAAGGGGTAGCCCCCGCTTTCGATGTCCTTTTTGGAGACTTCCTGGATTATTGCGACGTCCGGCACCAGGGCTTCGAGCAGGTGGCGCTTCTTATAGAAAGCCATTGAGCAGTTCCAGGAAATGATCCGCATTAGCACCCTTAGTTTGTGGTTTGGCCTCCGGAATCCTATCCCTTCCGGCTCGATGCCTCGTGCGCCTACCGGCTACACGCCAGGCTTTCCCCTTTCACCGACGCCGATGTGAATGCAGTTTGCAGTGCCGGGAAGAACCAGAGGAACAGAGCCTTCCACCAGCTGTCGATGGTTTCCCCGGCGGGCTTGAGCGAGACGCACATGGCACCGCTTGCGAGGGCTTCCTGTAGGCCGGCTACGTTGTCCCCGAGGGTGAATACGAGGACACTCGCCCGCACAGATCAGGCCAGAGTGGCTTGCAGACTAGCTGCTCTGACGGCTCGTCGTGCCGTAACGGCAGAGAGAGTCAGCCAATGGTGCGCGACAATGCGGAACAGGACGGGGCATTGGAGCAGGACCGGGGCCACCCACTGACCAGAGGTAATAGTAGGCGTCGGCGGGCGGCTCTTTGTCGCTCTTGACTCAGACGATGGCCTTCATGCCAGCCCAGCCGGCCCCGATGCGGGCAGCTGGTAAGCCAGGATTGCGGTACAGCCACAGGACTCCGCTGGCATCGCGGACCAAGAGATCGGACTCTCCGTCGCCGCTCAAGTCACCGGGGCTCGCTATTGCAGTCACACCCTTCCACCCGGTGTACAGCTTGCTTCGGGGAAGGAACCCACCTTGTCCGTTGCCGCGATAGAACCACAGGGTTCCAGTTGAGTCCCTCGCGATCACGTCAGCAATGTGGTCGGCTCCCATGGAGTCTCCACCAACGATCGAAGCCATCGTGTGCCAGCCGGCGCCGATCCTGATCCGCGCAAGCCATGCGCCCTTGCCGTTGCCTGGATAGAGCCAGAGGACTCCGGCACTATCGCGCGCCAGCAGATCGACCTTGCCATCAGCGTTGGAGTCGCCAGCGCCGACGAGGGCGGTCATGATATTCCAGCCGGCGCCTAATCTCACTCTCATGCCCCACCCGGATTTGCCGTTCCCGGGGTACAGCCAAAGAACACCCGCGCTGTCTCTCGCCAGAACGTCCGCCCTACCGTCTCCGTTGAAGTCCCCGGGACTCACGATCATTGTCATCGAGTTCCACCCCGCCCCCAAACGCGTTCTCGTTGGCAGCGTGGACTTGTTGGTTCCTGGATAGAGCCAGAGGACTCCGGCGGAATCCTTTGCCAGGAGGTCGGACCTACCATCACTGTTGAAGTCACCTCTGGACGGCTTGGTGACGACATAGGTTCGTGAAATTGCGCCATTCACCTGGGTTCCGTATGCCTCAAGGGCCGTGGACCCGGTTGACTGGGCGAGGGGCCAGACGAAGAAATCGACCCACCCCTCCGCATAATAGGTCGCGCGAGCAGTCGCGCCCTGGAGGGTGTGCTGCGGATAAGGAAAGTCAGGATCGTGCGCTGGCATCAGCTGAGAGCCGTTGAACCCCCTGTAACTCGGCAACGGAAACGTTGCCAAAATGACGTGCTGCTCACGAGCGTCTGAGGAAGCATTCACAGACAATGTGCCGAGTTTCTGGATGGAACCCAACGGGGAAAAATCGGTGACGGCAGGCGCATCTATTGTGAGGTGGCGGACGCAATCCTCAGGCAGACATCCGCCAGAATTCAGATTCGACAGTGGGGAAAGTGCCCTCACGCTCGGGACCACTAGATTGATCGCGGAAATGCAAGGCTTCGAAGCAGAGCATGACATTGTCGGAGACGATAGAGGTGAGAGGTCCGTGATCGCAGGCCCTTGCAGGCTAACCTCGTCAACGGAAGGAGCAGCGTATTGGATGGCTGTGACGTCATCGTTCGTCCCTTCGTCGATGACGAGACCTTTGAGGGACGTCAGCCTTCCAAGAGCGGTCCAGTCTTGAACGTGGCCGCTGGTGTGCAGGTGAGTTGCATCGGTGGCCACGAGAGACAAATCGATGTTCGGTCCGCTGCACGTATACGAAATGGATTGGAATTCGGCGATCCGGGTACAGCCCGAGCCGTCTGCAACAGCAGCGGGCGCGAGCCCCGCGCTAACAATGGCTGTCGCCAATAATGTAGCGACGAGTCGTTTAAGCATGAAGATCCCCCAGATGGCCGCAGGCTACCGCGCGGCAAAAATTATCGATGACTTCCCGCATGGTAGCGGAAATTGTCCGGCGTTCGCGGTGTTTTCATTCTTTTCCAGTCATCTCCCTTGCGTGTAACACGGCAAGAACCAAGAAGCTATTAGTGTCTGCGTAATCGGTATGCTTCGCTCGCTGCTCCGACCACACCGTGACGAGCACAGCGGCCAGCACCACCCCGATCCACGAGAGCAGAACCCGGTCGCGGATGTTGACCACCACCAACAGCGTGTAGCTGGCCGACGGGTGCCAGGCCGCATATCCCGGCCAGGTGTCACGGGGAAGCGCGCTGCCCACGAGGAGGGTGATCGCGGCCACCGCGCCGAGGGCCGTGATGGCCGGGCCCAACGGAAGCGGGCCCTGGCGAGGGAGCAGCACCACCACGGCGGCCGCGACGTAGATGGACATGGCCAGCAACACCGGCCACGCGGCGGTCACCAGGTCCAGACTCAGCAGCCCCAGGCCGATCTGGACCGCGACGAAGAGCGAGCACGTCGTCGATGATTCCTGCACGAACCTGCTGCAGTTCCGCCTGTTCCACTGCGGCTACCCCTGTTGTCACCGACGACGGCGATTCCCGCCGACGCCATTTCTGCCGCAATTGTGCCAGTTGATTAGTAGGAATTCGCTTTGCGTCGCGGGCAACCAATTGTTTGCTGGCCGGCTGCTATATATTAAAGCTTCTCGGTGTCCCCACTTCCGGTGACAAATTCCGCCGCCGGCTCGTTACTGTGCTGACCCCGCTGGGACGGACTGGCTAGTCTCTCAGAAGGCGCAGGGATTCCAACGGCATTTATGGGGGGCCGTTGGGCTCCTTGCTGCCAGGGGAGGTGGCATGCGTGACTTGGTGAACCTCGGCCGCCCGGGCAGACCTCTTTTCCAAATCTTGAGCCAACACGCCGGGTTCATTCCCAGGGGCGCCGATTCGCGCCGGTGGTGTCGCCGCATCACAACTGAAAGTGTGGCCGCGATGACTATCGTTGAATAGGCATCGGCACTAGCAATAATGCTGGGATCCTTGGCCGCCGCAACTGGTCTCTCCGCCGTGATTCCGGTCCAGGTCCAGACAGGGTCCAGAGCAGGCTCCTGCTATCTCATCCTAGATGCAGCTGCAGGCTTCGATTTTGAACGTGGCACTGGCGTTTATGGCATCGGGCTAAGTCCACCGGCCACGAGGGGGAGCGAGGCGCTGCTGCATGGATATTGAAGCTTGAAGTTATAGCTACAATTCAACATGGACGCGGGGCACGCGGCCTCCATCCGCGTAGTGACTCGTCTGTGGTCGACGCATGACCTTAGGACGGTCCTATTGATTGGCCTGCCGCGAGCACGGTTTTTTTCGCATGTAACTTTGGCTGCCGTTGGCGCTCTTATCGGCGGCGGACTGTTCGCCCCTCCAGCCGTGGCGGACGAGCCAACACTGCCCGCCATGCCGATGTCTCCTCAGTCCGCGGATGTGCCAACGGAGCAGATTATCGTCAGGTACAAGGAGAAGGCACGGATAAGTGCGGTTGAGCGTGGACGTTCCTATGCTGCCGCAGGATCAAAGGTCGGTGCTGCGCTGAAGGATGTGCGTGCGACATCGGCCGGAGCGCATGTTCTTCGGACCGACCGGAAGCTGTCCACCGATCAGATCGGAACACTTCTTGATGCACTGCGCGCTGACCCGGATGTGGAATACGCCGAACCCGACCTGGTCATGAGGCCGATGTCCGTCGCAACCTCCAATGACACCTTTTTTCCGCTTCAATGGGACTTCTTTGAATCGCAAGGTGGCATGCGAGTGCCGGAAGCGTGGACGGTCAGCAAAGGCGAAGGCGTCGTGGTGGCGGTCGTCGACACCGGCATCACGAACCACAGCGACCTCAACGCAAACGTTCTTCCTGGCTTCGACATGATCTGGAATCCCTTCTCAGCCCGCGACGGCGATGGGCGGGATGCCGATCCTAGTGATGAAGGCGACTGGACAGGGGCGGGACAGTGCTACTCCGGCTCCGGAGTGGGCCAGTCATCGTGGCATGGCACGCATGTTGCCGGAACGATTGCAGCCGTGACGGACAACAACCAGGGCGTGGCTGGCGTAGCTCCTGGCGCAAAAATCCTGCCGATGAGGGCGTTGGGGCCTTGCGGCGGATACACATCCGACATCGCGGACGCCATTATATGGGCCGCCGGCGGCTCCGTGGCAGGACTACCCGACAACGCAAACCCGGCCAAAATCATAAACCTGAGCCTCGGCGGGAGCGGTGCCTGCTCCCTTACATATCAATCTGCAATCGACCTAGCCACATCGCGAGGGGCGGCCATTGTTGTAGCATCCGGCAACGAGAATAGGCCAGCGGCTGAATCGAGCCCCGCGAATTGCCAAAACGTAATTACCGTTGGCGCCAGCACGCGCAACGCCCAGCGCGCCCCGTACTCGAATTACGGACCAGAAGTTGATGTCATGGCCCCGGGCGGGGACATGAGTTGGAGTGCATCAAACGGTATCGCCTCCACTTTGAACGAAGGCGTCACATCGCCCGGAGCGGAGGCGTACTACTTCTCTCAGGGCACATCTATGGCTGCCCCGCACGTAGCAGGCGTGGCGGCCATGTTGGTGGCTAACCTCGGTGAGAAGGCGACCCCGTCCTATATTGAAGAAAGACTAAAAGCGACCGTCCGCTTCTCTGGCTCTCCCTGCATCATCGGGGCCGTCTGCCCGCCATCCCTTCCCATCGTCAACGCCGGCGCCGCAGTTCGGCCTGATCCGGAATTGACCGCCGGCTCGCCCACCGTGACTGGCGTTGTCGCACTGAATCGTACGCTGACGGTGGAACCGGGGACCTGGGGACCGGCGCCGGTCACGCTTAGCTATCAGTGGTTAGCGGACGGGGATCCTCTCCCGAATGGGATAGGCGCGTCGTTCACGCCCGGTGTCTCTGAACTCGGCAAATTGATCAGCGTGAAGGTCACGGGCACGAAGAGCCGTTATGTCACAGCTTCCCGGACTTCGGCCCCCGTTGGACCAATCGAGTCGTTTTCGATCTCACCCGGTGAACCAACGGTTACCGGCGACGCAGTCGTCGGCAACACTCTGAAAGCTGCGACAGGGCAATGGGCGCCCGAAGACGTGGCATTCGCCTACCAATGGAGCAAGAACGGCTTCGATATTGAAGGCGCTACCGAAGTGACCTACAGGGTTCCGCCGTCGGACCTAGGTGCTGTTTTAGCAGTCACGGTCACCGGCAGCAGTGCTAAGGCCAACAGCGTATCGGCTACTTCACCATCAACGAGTGCTGTAGCGCCGGGCCTTCTCACCGGTTCTCCTGTGCCTGTCGTGACTGGAGTGCCTCTTGTCGGGCGCGTTTTGGCAGCGGAGCCAGGAGATTGGACGCCTTCGCCTGTGACCCACACATTCCAATGGTTCCGCTCACAAACTGCCATCGAAGGGGCAACTAACGCCACATACGAGGTTGGCACCGAAGATCGCGGGCACAACTTGCACGTATCGATCACGGGCACCAAACTCGGCTATCGCCTTGAGACACGTTCCAGTGCGGCCACATCCACCGTCCTGCAGGACGTGGAGCCTGGAACTATTGCGTTCACGGACAAGGACGGCACGGCGGAGGACACGTACACGATCCCGGCGACTGACGGTGTGGAGTATCTGGTCGGCGACAAGGTCGTCGAGGCGGGAACGTACCCCGGCGCCGGCACGGTCACTGTGACGGCGCGGGCGAAGACTGACTACGTGGTCAAGGCCGGTGCTGTGGCGGAGTGGTCGGCGACGTTCAAGGCGACCCCGTTTGAGGTGGTCCCGGCGGCGGTGGTGTTCACGGACAAGGACGGCACGGCGGAGGACACTTACACGGTCCCGGCGACCGAGGGTGTGGAGTACCTGGTTGGGGACAAGGTCGTCGAGGCGGGGACGTACCCGGGCTCTGACACGGTCACTGTGACGGCTCGGGCGAAGACTGACTTCGTCGTTAAAGCCGGTGCTGCCACGGAGTGGACGGCGACGTTCAAGGTGACCCCGTACGAGGTGGCACCGGCGGCGGTGGTGTTCACCGACAAGGATGGCACCGCCGAGGACACCTACACGGTTCCTGCAGTTGAGGGTGTGGAGTACCTGGTCGGTGACAAGGTCGTCGAGGCGGCAACGTACCCCGGCGCTGGCACGGTGACGGTGGCGGCGCGCGCGAAGACTGACTACGTCTTCAAGGCCGGTGCTGTGACTGAATGGACGGCGACGTTCAAGGCGACCCCGTACGAGGTGACACCGGAGGCGGTGGTGTTCACGGACAAGGACCGCACGGCGGAGGACACTTACACGGTCCCTGCGACCGATGGTGTGGAGTACCTGGTCGGGGACAAGGTCGTCGCAGCTGGCACCTACCCGGGCTCTGGCACGGTGACGGTGACGGCGCGGGCGAAGACCGATTATGTGGTCAAGGCCGGTACCGTGACTGAGTGGACGGCGACGTTCAAGGTGACCCCGTACGAGGTGGCACCGGAGGCGGTGGTGTTCACCGACAAGGATGGCACCGCAGAGGACACCTACACGGTTCCTGCAGTTGAGGGCGTGGAGTACCTGCTCGCTGACAAGAGTGTGAAAGCGGGCACGTACCCCGGCACTGGCACGGTGACGGTGACCGCGCGGGCTAAGGCGGATTATGTCGTCAAGGCTGGTGCTGTGACGGAGTGGTCGGCGGCGTTCAAGGCGACGCCGTTTGAGGTGAGCCCGGTTGCCGTGGTGTTCACGGACAAGGACGGCACGGCGGAGGACACTTACACGGTCCCTGCGACCGATGGTGTGGAGTACCTGGTGGGGGACAAGGTCGTGGCCGCTGGCACCTACCCGGGCTTTGGCACGGTGACGGTGACGGCGCGGGCGAAGACCGATTATGTGGTCAAGGCCGGTACCGTGACGGAGTGGTCGGCGACGTTCAAGGCGACCCCGTATGAGGTGAGCCCGGTTGCCGTGGTGTTCACCGACAAGAACGGTACGGCAGAGGACAGCTACACGATCCCTGCTGTTGATGGTGTTGAGTACCTGGTCGGGGACAAGGTCGTCGGGGTCGGAACCCACCCGGGCACCGGCACCGTCACCGTGGTTGCACGGACGAAGACGGATTACGTCCTCAAGGCCGGTGCTGTGACTGAGTGGACGGCGACGTTCAAGGCGACGCCGTTGGTGGTCACGCCGGCGCCTGTGGTGTTCATGGACAAGGACGGCACCGCGCAGGACACCTACACCGTTCCCGAGGTCGAGGGCGTGGAGTACCTGGCCGGGGGCAAGACCGTGACTGCCGGGACCTATCCCGGGGCAGGAACGGTCAGCGTCGTCGCGAAGGCCAAGCCGGACTACGTGCTGAAGGCCGGAGCGGTTTCATCCTGGTCCACGACGTTCAAGGCCGTGTTCCGAATGACTATGGTTGTGCCTGCGGGTGACCTGAACAGTGACGGGAAGGCTGACGTGCTCGCCCGTGACAGCGGCGGGACGTTGTGGCTGTACCCGGGCAACGGGCGCGGGGGCTGGCTCGCCCGCACAAAGGTGGGCGCCGGCTGGAACGTCATGAACTCACTCGTCGGAGCCGGCGACCTGACCGGGGACCGCAGGGACGATGTGCTGGCACGCGACTCTGCCGGAACGCTGTGGGTGTACCCCGGGAACGGTCGCGGGGGATGGCTGGCCCGGATCCGGGTGGGCGGTGGCTGGAACGTCATGAACTCCATCGTCGGTCCCGGTGATATGAACGGTGACGGGAAGGCGGACGTGCTGGCCCGGGACAGCGGCGGGACGCTGTGGGTCTATCCCGGCAACGGTCGCGGGGGATGGCTGGCCCGGATCCGGGTGGGCGGAGGCTGGAACGCGATGACCGCCGTCGTCGGTCCCGGCGATCTGACGGGTGACCGCAAGGTGGACATCCTGGCCCGCGATCAGAGCGGAATCCTCTGGGTCTACCGCGGCAACGGGCGCGGCGGGTTCGGCTCGCGGACCAGCGCCGGTGCGGGCTGGAACGCCATGGGCACCATCGCGGGCCGCGGCGATTTCAACGGCGACGGCAGGCCTGATGCCCTGGCAATTGACGCTGCCGGCGTGCTCTGGCTGTACAAGGGCAACGGTGCAGGCAACTGGCTGGGCCGGACCTCCATGGGCGCCGGCTGGAACTGACACGGCCGCTTCCCTGAACTGAAGGGCCGCCGCGCGAATCTTCGCGTGGCGGCCGTTGCCGGGGATGGACCGTTTCCAAATCTTGATCCAACACGCCGGGTTCGTTCTCAGGGGCGCCGATTCGCGCCGGTATTGTCGCCGCATCACAACTGAAAGGGTGTGGCCGCGATGACTATCGTTGAATACGCATCAGCACTTGCAGTAATGCTTGGATCATTCATTGCAGCAAGCGGTCTCTCTGCCGTGATCATCCGGGCCAGGTCCAGACACTAAGGCCTGTGTTCCGCAAGCATGCGCGCTGCCGGCTCATCGCCGCTCGCGGGAACGGGCAGCGGGCAAGTTCGCAACGCGCTGTTCCTGCCCGACAGCAGGCCGAGTCAATTCGTGAACACGAAGGCATTCTGTCCTCGCGGTCAAGGCATTCTTGTCCTCGCGGTCATTGAGGATGGCATCGTTCCTCCAGCAAAGCGCCTGCCCCGGCCGCTGGCCACGAGACCGACGAACCTAAACGACGCCCGCTATTACTCGCTGGCACTGACCGGTTGGTTCAAAGATGCAGAAGGGCCCTGCACCGGTGCTAGCACCGGTGCAGGGCCCCTTCAATGGCCGGCTTCTAGTCCAGTCGCTGGCTGTTGAAGATTCTGTATCCCTTCCAGCCCGTACCGACGAGGGAACGTGTCCCCCGGCCGGCGAAGCCTGCAGAGGACGCCACAGAAATGAATGTCCAGCCGGATCCGATCTGCCCGGAGCCGAGCCAGGCACCGGTACCGTCCCCCCTGTACAGCCGCATGGCGTTGGACGAGTCGATTGCCACCACGTCCTGGTTGCCGTCGGCGTTGAAGTCCATGGGGAGGATGTTCCAGGCGCCCCAGTTCCAGCCCACCTGCGTCTTACCCGCCGTAGTCAGGGCGGCGCCGCTTGAGTTCGTGTAGTACCAGAGGCTTCCGGAAGAATCCTTGGCCAGCATTCCGGGCAAGCCGTTGGACCTGATGAACCGGGAGGGGGCGATCTGCATGCTCTGCCATCCGACGCCGATGCTTTGGTAGCTGTCGAACCCGCCGTCGGCTTGCCCGCGGTAGAGTCTGAGGCTGCCGTCGTTCCATTTGGCTACGACGTCGAAGATGCCGTTGCCGTTCCAGTCCACGGTCCAGCCGGTGACCATGTTGCCCCAGCCTGGACCGATCTGGATTCTCGCCCCAAAGCGGCCGTTGCCTGAGGCTGGGTAGTTCCAGAGCACGCCGTACGGGTCAACGGCGAGCAGGTCTGCTGCGGACTTTATGGTCGGGGAAGGGACGTTGTTGCGTATGGGGCGCAAATATCCCGCCAGCCCTTGCTTGGACAGGTACTGCTTGACGCTCGGCCCGGGGTTTTGAGTAAAGCAGTAAACGTTTGGGCCGGCGTCACTGATCACCATAGCCACATGGGAGTACGGCAAGTAGCTCCCGTATTGCCATATTGCGACGTCGCCCTTTTGCGGCACAGACGACGCGGATATCTGAATGAAATAGTCGGCGGCCCCGTTGAATGCAAAACCGTCCCAAAGTGCAATGGCGTAGCCTCGGTGGGGCGAGAATTGCGTGCTGATCCCTGAAGTTCCGATGACATAGAGGCAGTAGTTTTCCCAGAGGTCCCAACACTGGGCGCCGTAGGCGCCATCCATATCGATGTACCGGTTTTCGTTGTTCGCTACCCAGCCGTCAAAGGTGCTCAATGTCCGCGCCGCCTGCGCTACAAAAACACCTTCATCGGCGAAGTAGCTTTCATCAACGTGCGGCGTGTCCGTCCCACTGACATCATCGGCGTGAGCGGCGGCCGGCACGGCGAGTCCAAATGCTCCAATTGTTCCTGCTGCGCCTGCAGCCATGAGAATTTGGCGTCGCGAAATGGCGTTTTTCATTCTTCCCCCAACTTTTTGTCAAAAAGCAAATGAATAAGCCCACCCAAGAGACCAATCAGGGTGAGCGAGATCAGATTATGGGTTGAAGAGGAAAAATCTATCGAAAATACTATCTTGTTTTATATAACGTTTGGACTAATGCTGCACCCCGGGTGGCGAGTGCCTCGCCCTGATCCACAGATAGAACTTTTCGGCCCGGCGTTTCTCGTTAGTGGCTGTCGCTGTACGCGTTGCTCGTGGCAGTAAGGGTTCCACTGGTAGCAATCAGCCTGCAATTCGAAGCACTTCCCTGAGGCTGAAGTCCGGTGAAGGTCGCCAGGCCCGAAACGGCCTGCTGAATCGTGGTTCCGCTCAGTTTGCAGGTGCTGAGGTTAGTGCTGATGGTGACAGAACCGGTGCCGGACGGGTTGCCGAATGTGTCAGCCATGAGGACACGAATGACGGGGTTGAAAGGCTGGTTGATGGTGGCAACCGGGGTTGGGCCGGTCTCGAACGCGAGCTGGGATGCCGCACCCGCCACGACGGTTTCGGTCTGAGTGACTGCGCCCAGGCTGCTGTTGCTCACCGTGATTGTCGGCGAACCTGCCTTGGTGTCCCCGTAGTAGACGGACGTTACCGAAGAGCCGACGTCGATCGTCACCTGGCTCACGGGCGCGCCTGCGGAACTGGCGGCGAAGAATGACGTCCCGGAGCTGGAGGACAGGAGCAGCGTGGTGGAGCCTGCCGTGGCGGGGTTCCCATACGCATCCTGCCGCTGGACCGTGATGGGTCCGAGGATGGCGGTATCAGACGCTGCTCCCGTCACAGGCGCGCTGAGCACAGCGAGCTTGGTGGCCGTGCCGGCGGTGATGGTTGCCGTTTGGGAAGCCGCAGCCAGGCCTGTGCTGCTGGCAGTGAGAGTGGGCGTCCCTGCTTTGGTGTCCCCATAGCGGAAGGACGCAGCCGACGACCCGTTGGGGATAGTTACGGTGGTGATTGCCGGGCCACCCACCGTTGCGGAAAATATGCCGGTCCCGGCTGTGGTGGAAGACAGCCCGACGGCGAGATCACCTGCCGTAACCAAATTGCCGTAGGCATCCAGCCGCTGGACCGAAATGGGGCCAAGATTTGCCGACGCCGAGGCTGCCCCCGAGACGGGGGCAGTGGTGAATTGCAGTGTCTTCGCCGCCGCCGGGGTGATGTTGAAAAACCCGCTGCTGATGGGCGTCAGGCCGGATGAGGACGCCGTGAGTGAGTACCCCGAACCGGCCTTGTCGATGGACAGGTTCGCGAAAGTGGCAACGCCAAGCACATTGGTGGAAGCCGTCACCGTGCCGGAGAGCGTGCCCGAGCCCGGATTGTTCCCGATTGAAAGAGTCACCGGAACGTTCGCAACGGGGACCAGCCCCGAGGACCGTACCGTCACAGTCACCGCTGGGCTGACCGCCGCTCCGGCGGTCGCATTGCTCGGTCCTTGGGTGAAGGCCAGCTGGTTGCTTGCCGGCAGCACCACCGTGATGTTGCCGCTGGCTAGGCTGACGGCCGTCCAGGACCGGTAGACAGCCGTGACGACGTAGCTGTGAGTGCCGACAGGCACCGCGTTGTCGGTGCAGGACGCACTTGCCAGCAGGGCTGCCGGGCTGCTGCCGCAGGCCGGCGCCGTGGCGCTGCCCGTGATGCGGGTGACATAGTAGCCGGTGGGCGCTATTGCTCCGGCGGAGGCCGTCCAGCTCACCGGCACGGCGCCCACATTGGTGGCTGGCGCGGTAACTCCGGTGGGTGCAGCCAACGACCCGGTGACGGCGCTCCCGGTTCCCAGCCCCACGGACTTCCAGAAGGCCGATGCGCCGGGAGCGCCCACCAACGCCGCCATCAGCAGCGAGGCGACTATGGCTGTGCAACGGATGGCCGAGCGCTTAAGCAGCACCAGCCCCGCCCGAGGCACCCGGGGGGCCTCGGTGGAGCTGGTGCTGTTGGCTGCCATGTCTACCTTCTGAACGCGAGGTGGGCGGAAAGCTGGTCTACCAGCGGAGACTGAAGAGCGGGCTAGTGACCAGGTACGTCAGCCGGTTGTGCCTTCAGCTCGCGGAGAAGACCAGCGGTACCGTCACTCCCTTGCAGGAGTCCTGGTTGGTGGCGAGATTCTTCATGGTGACGGTCACGGTGCCCTGGACATTCCCGGCGGGGTTGATGGCCCCCTTGGTGACTGAGGCTGTGCCGACTGTGAAATCAGCGGCCGTGCACGGGAGCGTGGTACCTACGGACCAATCCGCGGGAATGGCAACATCGACGGCCGCCAGGTTTTGTACACCCGAGCCCGGGTTCGTCACCGTGAAGGCTACGGTCTGCTGGGGGCCGCCCGGAGAAAGGGGACCGCCCGTGGCTGCCTGGCTCACGACGGTGAACGGAACGCTGGTTCCGGTTCCTGCCTGCCCCGAGCCGGTGCCCACTGAGCTCCAGTATGCGAACGCGGCGCCGCCGCCGACAGCGGCCAGTACTGCGGTGGTAACGATGATGCGCTTCTTGCGTCCTGCGATCTTTGCCATGGTCTCCCCTGAAGTTGTTGCGGCTCTGTCGCCCGCTTCCGCGGCGCCTGTCCGGTCCCGATGAAAAGAGCATGTCGTTCCAACATCAAGTGGCAACCAAGGGGCGCTCAAGGTTTCATCAAGAATCTATTCGGCCCAAGGAGGCGGTTCGGTGGCTGGAAGGCAAGCACCGCCGTCGTACTCTGCTCCGGAACGCAACCTCAATATTGCCGAAGGATTGGCGCGATTCTCACAGCTCGCGTGACATCCGGTGTTAGCTTTGACCAAATTTGGCAGCGCTGGCTGGCGCGTCATGTTTGCGTTTGCAGCGTCGGGGCTTAGGCGCCTGGTTCTGCTGGCTGTAGCCTGATCCCGATTCTCTGCCTTCATGAAGTTACCGTTCATGCCTGCCGGTTCCTAACGGCAGAGGGTCTGCTGGGTTTGCGGTTGCGTCGTGAAGTGGCGCTGATTGTGGGGGAATCATGTTCAGTTCGACGTTCCGGCGAGCCTTCTCGGGTTTCGGTGCCGGTGTGGTTTCGATGGCTTTAGTCCTGTCGGGATCGGTTTCGGCCGGCGCCGCTGATTTCGCAGCCCAAGCGGTTGTCGACCCGGCCGCCCCCTCGGCCGTTTATTCTGACGCGCAGTACCCTCAGGACGGTGCGGCCGGCAAGACGTTCAAGGATGTTCCAACCAGTGCAGCGTTCGCCCGAGAGATTGGCTGGCTGGCTGCGTCCGGTGTCTCCACCGGCTGGGCGGACGGGACTTTCAAGCCGGTTACCGCGGTCAACAGGGATGCGATGGCTGCCTTTATGTACCGGCTGGCGGGAAAACCGGCGTTTACGCCCCCGAAGGTGTCGCCCTTCACGGATGTGGCTCCCGGCTACTTGTTTTACAAGGAGATCACGTGGCTGGCGGCGGAGGGCATCTCCACCGGGTGGGCGGAACCCGGCAACCGGCGATCTTTCCGGCCGGTGCAGCCCGTGAACCGGGACGCGATGGCCGCGTTCATGTACCGTCTCGCCGGAAAACCTGCGCTGTCCAGCTCCACAGGGACCCGTTTCAGGGATGTTCCGGCGGGCCGGGCGTTCAGTACTGAAATTGGCTGGCTCGCTTCCACCGGGGTCTCCACCGGGTGGGCGGACGGCACCTTCCGGCCGCTGCAGGCAGTCAACCGCGATGCGATGGCTGCGTTCATGTACCGGTTCCTGGTGCGCGCCCGGCCACTTGCTGCCGGGGCCACCAGCACCGTGCATCTCGGCCCGCTGGCCACCGGCCACAGCGCCGGCCTGGTAAGGCTTTCGGTCAAGGATGCCAGGGACGCCGTCACTGTGAGCGTGACTGGCGCTCCTGCCCTTACCGTTCCCTCAGGAACCTCTGCCTCCACGACCGTCCTGGCGCCGCTCGTTAACGGGGCCATCACCGTGTCCGCTTCGAACGACACACAGGTCACGATCCAACTCATCGCCACGTTTGACGGAGTTGGGACGGTTCCCGGATCGACTATCGCACTGCCTGCGCCGGTCACGCGCGCTGACACGGACCGGCAGCTCGCCGGCCCGCAGCTTTCGACAGCCCCTTTCGACGTCGGCGTTACGGGAGCCGGAGGGGTGCCGGCCACGGAGGTGCGAGCTGTGTTCGTTACCGCAACCGTCACTCTGGCAGCCCCTGACACTCTTCGGATCGGTGATCAGGACCTGAACGTCGGGGCCGGAGTGACGACGATCACGACGATGCTGCTGCCGTCCGAGACCGGCACCGTGAATGCCTCACTGCGTAAAGGGACGGGATCGCTGCGGATGGACGTCCGCGGGTACGTCACCGATGCCGCGCAGGCAGCACCCAACGTGAACGTGGGCGGAAGCTTCGTGCCCGCGAGCGAACCAACGCCCCAAAAGTTCACAGCCACCTCAGCGGGCACTCCGATTTCCCAGGAGGGCCCTGCCGGCAGCGAAGCCGTGCTGATGCTGGTTTCTGCAGAACCCAGCGGCGCGGCCGCCAGTGTCCTCGATGTCGCTCCGGGTTCCACTCCCGGGGTTGGAGGGGCAGTGATCGACGCCGGACGCGGCGCCCAGCCCCAGCTGGCGTTCGTTCCCTTAGGAAAGGGGCAGCCGACGGCGAGGATCGGCTCCGGCTCTGCCGCCGCCGTCGCTCTTCCGTTGGGAACCCTTCTCTCGGCGCCGCCCGCTGCCTCGGGTCCGGCGCCGGAAGTAAGCATTACTTCGCCCGCGTCTTCGGCCAGCGTGGATCTTGGGGAGACCGGGAAGCTCGTACTGGAAGGCACGGTGGCATCGTCCACGGCCCACGTTGCGGCAATGCTGGTAACCGTGGGCGGGGCTGCGGTAGGAACACCGAAAGTGCGGCAGACCGCGGGGGGCATCCGCTGGTCTTTCGAGACGGGCCTTCCGCAGAGTGGCCAGGTAAGTTTCACGGTGAGCGCCACGGACAGGGCGGGGCACACCGGCTCTTCCAGCGTCCTGGTGAACGCCGTCCTGCCGACAGTTTCCACGCAGATCATTTCCCCTGATGCGGTGCAGCTGGACGAGGCGGTGAACCCCGTGCAGTCTGTCACTCCCACCTCGGTGACGGTGGCCAACAGCCCGGACCTGGCGGTTGGCCAGATCATCGTCGAAGGACCCAGCGCCGCAGCCCCGGACGGACTGCTGCGGCAAGTATCGGCCGTTGACCAGGTGGGCAGTTCCACCGTCGCAACGACTACCCCGGCGACACTGGCTGATGTGTTCCTGCAGGTTGATTTCAGCCAAGAGGTGCCCCTGGATAGCAGCATGGGACTGGCCACCGCTGAAACAGGGGCCGACGGCGACAACTCCCCGGGACTCACGGTGCAGGACGAAGGAATTGCCGCTGCAACGGTAGAGACCGGGTCAGACGTGTCCCTGGACACCTACACCGATACAGCCACATCCAGCTGGACCGATGCCGAAGTTGTTCCCCTCAATGCGGCGCCGGCAAGAATGACGGCGCAATCACTCCGGCCTGCCGGGATCGCGCCCCTCGCGGTGACAATCGACGAAAGCCTCCAATTTGCAAGCCACATTGCGTTGAAGGACACGATTACCTGCGACGCCGTTAAAGGCTGCCTATCGTTCGGCAAGACGCCCGAATCGACGATTCAGAAGGCCAAGGCCGCGATCGCCTCATCAGCCGGAGTCTCACTCAGCGGTGAAGCGAAAGTCGGTTTCACTCTGACCTTCACCCTCAGGACCAACCTTCAGTGGGGTTGGGGCGGGCCCCAGGTGCAAATTGAAGAATTTTCAACGATCGTGCATACGGAGATGAGCGCAAAGGCCACAGCGAGTGCATTCTTGAAAACCGCCACCAACAACCGCATGAAACACGAGCTCGCCACACTCAAGATGGCGCCTATCACCTTCATGGTCCTCACGATTCCTGTCGTGATCAGGCCGGGCGGCACCGTCTACCTCGAAGCCAATTTTTCGGCTGCGACGTCCCTGACGGTGGATCTCGGGGTTGAGCGCAGCCAGGACTTCGGCGTCCGCTACTCATCCAACGGCGGTTTCAGAAGCGTGGACACCGGCCCGGTCACTAAATTCAGCACGCCGGTGTTCGGGCCGAACGGGACCGCCGCGGTGACCGGAAAGATCGAGGCGGGATTCGGACCCACGCTTAAGGCAGGTCTCCTGATCTACGGCTTCGCGGGGCCGACGCTGACAATCGGCGCGCAGGCGGGTGCCTCCGCATCGATCACCATGGCCACGACCGGCAACAAAGTCGACGCGTCCCTTTACATCAGAGGCGACGTCATCATCGGCGTCGAACTCACCGTTCCCATCATTGAAAAGAAACTGCTCGACGCCGTGATCGTCAGTGGCAACTACACCTGGAGAATCAAAACCTGGCAATGGGACTATGCCACCACCTTCCCCGGGACCGAGTTGCCGACGACGCCGGCACCGAACCTTCCTTTTGACGCGGTCGCCCTCGCGAGCGGTGCCGCCACTAATTACGCACTCGATCGAAATGGCAACGTGTGGGCGTGGGGAAACAACGGCACCGGACAGATTGGCGACGGCACAACTCAAGACCGCTTGCTCCCCGTCAAAGTACCCGGTGTTACTTCGGTGACAGCAATTGCAGCTGGCTACCAGAGCGCCTACGCCCTGAAATCTGACGGGACCGTATGGGCTTGGGGCTACAACGCACTGGGAGAACTTGGAGACGGAACGAAAACCACCAGTCTCCGGCCTGCTCTGATCGCAGGACTGACCGGTGTAGTTTCGATAACCGGGGGAATGAACTGCGCATACGCCGTGATGCGAGATGGGACAGTTCGGGGGTGGGGTCGTAATGACTGGGGGCTCCTAGGCGACGGAACGACCATCGACCGGACAAGACCTGTCCTCGCGACAGGGCTGAGCAACGTGAAAAGCATCGCCGTGGGGTTTGGAGGTACAGGTTACGCACTGCGCAAAGACGGCACAGTTCTATCCTGGGCCTGGAATGATGGAGGGTCACTCGGCGACGGGTCAAGCGTCGATTACCGCCTGAACCCCGCACCAATCCCTAACCTCTCAGATGTTGCCAGCATCGCCACCGGGCAAGGTACCTTCGCTGTACTCAACGATGGGACAGTTTGGGCGTGGGGCTCGTATCACGGCATTCTTGGTGACGGCGCAAGGGAAGTCGTGAGTAGTCCGAAGCATATTTCCGGGCTGCCCGCTGTTGCCGCCGTAGCGACCGGTCAAGGAGTCAATTTTGCACTTGGCTCGGACGGCAGCATCTGGGGCTGGGGTAACCCGTCGACCGTTCGAATGGGCGACGGATCAACAACCGTTCGATTATCGCCCGCCAAAATTGGAATCAATGACGCCACGGCGTTGACGGCCGGATCCGGCTCGACCATTATCCGGCGAACAGACGGGTCATTGTGGGGCTGGGGAACCAATCCAAGCGGCACCGTGGGGGACGGAACGACGACAGACCGCGCGACACCCGTGAGAGTTGGTCTGCAAGGATGACTAAGGCCACCCTGCAGGTGAAACATACCAGCCGGCAGGTTGCCGTCGGATATCCTCAAGTGACATCATCTCCCTCACGCTAGGTCAATACAGCCATGTCAGTCATGCCCTCTGCCCGTGTGGCCATCGTCATGCGGACCAGGAACCGCTCGCTGCTCCTGGACCGTGCCATCCGCGACGTGCTGGCGCAGTCCTTCACGGACTGGCTCCTGGTGCTGGTCAACGACGGCGGGCGGACCAGCGAAGTGGACCCCGTCGTCGAGAAGTACAGGGACGAACTTGGCGGCCGGGTACTGGTGATCCACCACGAGGTGGGGCGGGGCATGGAAGGGGCCTCCAATGCCGGCATCAAGGCGTCGGACTCCGAGTACATCGCTGTCCATGATGACGATGACAAGTGGCACCCGGACTTCCTGGCCCGCACGGTGGCGCACCTGGAGGCCACCGATGACGCGGGCGCCGCGGTCCGCACCGAGATCGTCTATGAGCGGATCGTCGGCGAGAGCGTCGAGGAAATCAGCCGCGAGATCTTCTGTGCCGACGTCCGCGCCATCACACTCTTCGACACGCTGCGCCACAACCGGTGCGTGCCCATCTCGCTCCTGTACCGCCGGGCGCTCCATGACGAGGTCGGCTACTTCGACGAGGACCTGGACGTCGTGGGCGACTGGGAGTTCCAGCTGCGGGTTCTCCAGTCCCACCGGATCGGCTTCATCGACGGCGAGCCGCTGGCTTTCTGGCACCAGCGCCGCGAATCCACCGGCGACCTCGGCAACAGCGTCATCGTCTCGGACACCGCGCACCAGGACTTCGACCGCGACGTGCGTGAGAAGCATCTGCGCAGCTACGTCTCGGAAGCAGGTCTGGGCGCCCTCCTCTACATCACCAAGCACCAGGACCGGGAAGCACACCACTTCCACAACCGCCAGAACTACTCCGAAGGGCTGCTCCGGGAACTGATCGACCGTTCCGTCCGGAGCGAGGAACGCCTGCGCCTGCTGGAGGAAGCCATCAGCGATGCCAGCCTGGTGAGCCTCCTGCGCCGGCGCTACCGCAGGCTGAAGGATCGCCTGCTTCAGCGGTAGGGCCAGCCCATCGAGGAGCCGGGCGCTGTCCCCGGTTCTTCGCCACTTTCAAATTTTATTGGCCCTGTCCACGGGACAGGTGTGTATCAGCCTGCCGTCGACCATCGACGCGCCGCGGGCCGGAAGAGGACATCTAAGTGAAGATTGTTGTTCAAGGGGATCTGGGTCAGGCTGCGTACCACGTAGGGGACGAGGCCATGACAGTCGCCGCTGTGGACGAGCTGAAGAAGCGGATGGACGCCGAGTTTGTCCTGCTGTCCCGCGATCCGGCACAGACATCTCGGCTCTACGGGGTGGACGCTGCCCAGACCGTCGAATTTCCCTGGCAGCCTGGGGAACGGGCCCGCCATCTCGATTTGGTCCGGCGGGCCGCCGCCGGTGACCGGTCGGCCCTGCCTCCCGCTGACCATACGTGGTCAGTGATCGAAGCGATCGGGGAGGCCGACGGCGTGCTGATCGCCGGCGGGGGCAACATGAACTCTCTGTTCGGCTGGCTGCTGTATGAACGTGCCGCCGTCGCGCTTATCGCGAAACAGCTGGGAAAGCCGCTGGTGGTCAGTGGCCAGACGTTCGGGCCCGCGCTGCTGCCGCAGGACCGGGCCGTCCTTCAAGAACTGCTGACCTCCGCCACGCTCGTAGGGGCCCGCGAGACATCTTCCTACGCTTTGGGGTTGGAACTCGGTCTGGAGCCCCAAAGACTGGTGAAGGTCCTCGACGACGGCAGCTTTATTGAGATGCGTCAGCCGTCTGAGCAGCTGAATGCGCACACAGGTCAGCATGGAACGGAAATGCCCAATGGGCAGTACATCGCTGCGACATTCAGCCCAGACTCGGGGCGGGAAGGAAGCAACAACCTGCCGGCATATGCCGGAGTGCTCGACCGAGCGGCCGATCTCACCGGTCTTCCGGTGTACCTCGTTCCCCACCTCGGGGCGCTCGGAGCAGGCCACTCCGGCGGCGACCATGATTCCCACCGGGTCCTGCTTGAGAATTCCCGCAGCGGCCGCCTCAGGACGCTCCCTGTGCTCCCGGCGGGTGAAGCCGCGTCCATCACCAAAGCGGCCGAACTGGTACTGACGAATCGCTATCACCCGGCCGTCTTCGGCCTGGCCGCTGGCGTGCCAGTGGTTGCAGTATCAAACGATGCTTATTCGGATGTCCGCCTGCATGGAGCAATGGAGAACTGGGGATTGGAGAACTGGGCCCTTCCGTTGCCAAGCCTTGCATCGGGGGGAATGGACGACGGCATATCGGAAGTTTGGTCGCGACGCGAACAAGTCCGTCAGCACCTCGTGCAGGCACTTCCTGATGCAGTCCAAAGGCAGCAGGAATGGTGGGATGGCGTAGCAGTGGCACTGGCAGGCGCCCGAACGGAAACGCCGGACGGCTTGGGCGGAGTAGCCCAACTGGCGGCAGAAGGCGCCTGGTCCCGGGAGGCAAACGGGCACAGGCGACTGTTCCGCACCCTGAGCAGCAGCATTGGCCGCCTGTGGACCGAACTGGATGAGGTAAGTTCCGAGCGTGATGCTCTTGCCCGACGCCACGCCGAGCTCATTCGTGAACGCGATGCAATTCTTTCCTCCCGGTCGTTCCGAATGGCATCGTTCCTGCGGCGAAGCGCTCACCTCACCGGTCGGCTAAAAGGCCGACGGCACTAAAGGGCTCCCAGCCGTATCTCCGTTGGCGACAGAGGCCTGCCGGGCAAACGCCACGGTGTGGCCTGCCGCCACGGACTTGACGCCGGCGAGGCCGTCCAGCTGCTGGGAACAGACCGCCGCCAGGGCCACGGAGATGAAATCCCGAGCTAGTAGATCCCGATGTGAAGCCTGCAGCTGCTCGAATGACGGCCTGCGTAGTGCCCACGAACCGACGCCCCCGGTAGACTCATCCTGAACGCGGCGGGGGCCGCGCCTCAAAACTGCCTCCCGGCACCAGCGGCCGACGGGCGAAGGACAGGATGGTCTCGATGTCGCCTATGCACCGAACGCGCTTCTTCTCTGCCCTTGTGACGTCGGCCGGCATCGCCGCGCTTGTGGCCACTGCCCTCGTTGCGCCCGCAGCCTCGGCAAATGATGCCCCGATAACCCCGACGCCGGCCCACTCGTTTCCGTCTGTCCCTCGCCGGCCGTCCATGGCCACCCCGCCGACGGACCAGTTCATCGTCAAGTTCAAGGACCCGGCCAGGTCCGGCTCCGCGCTCCGTGCCCAGTCCTTCAGCCGCGCAGCCGCCAAGCTTGGCGCCACCGCGAAGGACGTCCGCGCCACGGCTGGCGGGGCCCGCGTGGTGCGTACCAGTAAGGAACTGGGCGGCGGCGACGCTGATAAGTTGCTTGCCTCGCTGCGCGCGGACCCCGCCGTCGCTTATGCGGAGCCGGACTTCAGACTGCAGGCCAAGGCGGCCGATCCAAATGATCCAGCGTTCGGCGATCAGTGGAATCTGTCCCCGAATTCCGGCGGAATCAGCGTGACCCGAGCTTGGGACGTCACCCGCGGCGCCGGCCAGGTGGTGGCCGTCATCGACACCGGCATAACCAGCCACGATGACTTGAACGAGAACGTGCTGGACGGCTATGACATGATCGCTGACCCAGTTGAATCCGGCGACCACGATGGTCGCGACGCCGACGCCACGGACCCGGGCGACTGGTCTTCGGATGGCCAGTGCGGCGACGGAGCAGCGGGCGTGCCCGTCTCCTCCTGGCATGGCACGCACGTGGCCGGCATCGTTGCCGCAGTTACAGGCAACCGAGTGGGCATGGCCGGGGTTGCACCCGGAGCTAAAGTCCTCCCCGTGCGTGTGCTGGGCCCGTGTGGTGGCCAGGTATCGGACATTGCCGACGCGATCCTCTGGGCGTCCGGAGCCCCCGTCAATGACGCGCCGGCGAACCTGCATCCGGCGCGCGTGATCAATCTGAGCCTTGGCGGCACGGAAGCGTGCCCCCAGACATTCCAGGACGCCATCGACACCGCGACGGCCAGGGGCTCGGTGGTGGTGGCGGCGGCCGGCAATGAGATGGCGCAGGCCTCCGACTCCACCCCGGCCAACTGCCGGAATGTCGTCAGCGTTGCGGCCAGTGGCCCCAGCGGCGCCTTGGCGCCGTACTCCAACTTCGGTCCCGGCGTCGACATCACCGCACCCGGTGGCGACATGACGCCAACCAACGCCGACGATTCCAACAGCGGCACCGCGAACGGCATCCTCTCGACCGAGAACGACGGCGATACAACGGCAACAGAGACCCCAGGCACAAACTATTACTGGTCCGAGGGCACCTCTTTCGCGGCACCGCACGTGTCCGGTGCGGCCGCGCTGCTCATGGCCCAGATGGGCCCGACGGCGACACCGGCCGCCGTCGAAGCACGCCTGAAGCACACCGCCAAACCAGTTGCCGGCGGATGCCCGCAGGGGTGCGGCGCCGGCCTGGTGGATGCCGCCGCGGCAGTGCTCCCGGACCGCGTCCGCATCACCATGCTCGTGGCAACCGGTGACATGAACGGCGACCGGAAGGCCGACGCCGTGGCCAGGGACAGCAGCGGCACCCTCTGGCTGTATCCCGGCAACGGCCGGAGCGGCTGGCTGCCCCGAGTTCGCATGGGCGGCGGCTGGAACGTGATGACCTCGCTCGTGGGTGCGGGTGACATGAACAGCGACGGCAAGGCGGATGTGCTGGCCAGGGATACTGGCGGAACGCTGTGGCTCTACCCAGGCAACGGGCGCGGTGGCTGGTTGCCGCGCGCCCGGGTGGGCGGCGGCTGGAACGTGATGACCGCCCTCGTCGGATCCGGCGACATGAACAGTGACCGGAAAGCCGACCTGCTGGCACGGGACAGCAGCGGAACCCTGTGGCTGTACCCGGGGAACGGCCGCGGCGGCTGGCTGCCTCGCGTCCGGGTGGGCGGCGGCTGGAACGTGATGACCGCCCTCGTTGGGCCAGGTGACATGAACGGTGACGGGAAGTCAGACCTGATGGCCCGTGACAGCAGCGGAACCCTGTGGCTGTACCAGGGCAACGGCCGCAGCGGCTGGCTCCCGCGGGTCCAGATGGGCGAGGGCTGGAACTCCATGTCCACCCTGGCCGGACGCGGCGACTTCAGCGGCGACGGCAGGAACGACCTCCTTGCCGTCGACACGGACGGGGTTCTTTGGCTGTACGGCGGGACCGCCTCCGGTGGCCGCGTCCGGATGGGCGGCGGCTGGGGCTAAGCCACCACATAGCGCGAACGTACAGTTGTGGCCCCTACGGCGCTTGCGTTCACAGCATGGCACGGGACCGAATCACCGCATTTGCCAGCCTTGTTGGGCGTGATCAGCAACAAAACGGCTGGTCACAGGCAGCCGAGTAAACAAGTAATGGGCGAGGCCCAAATTCGAGTACTCATTAGGGGTGCGCTCTAGTTGCGCGTCACCTAGGGTAGGTAATCCCAAAGGTCCTCTAGTCACAGGGGCACAATCGCGGCAAGACGAGATGGGAGCCTCAGCGCAGGTAAACCAGTATTAAATCTGCGCCCACTCTTCTCTACACGTCACCCTGAAGTGTAGCCACAATCAAAGCAAAAGCGCGGAAAATCCGAAGTTGCGACGTTCGAATACTTGCTCGTCTGTGTTTCTTGCCGCCCTTCAAAACAACAACCCGAGGTTTGGTTCCGCGGGGCCGTTCTCACCACCGTTCCCGGGGAATCAATAAAAAGAAGCGGTCTCCGCGCGCCTGCGGAGACCGCTTCGGCCGTCCAACAGCAGCCTGATTCCCATCATGCGCTTCAGGACGACGACTCCTTAGGTGAGGCAGTTGAGCTGAGCTCTCCTTGCCCTCGGACTTGGATCAAAGCTAACGACCACGCGGTAGGCAGAACCGAATTCAACAGGGCCTGCTGACGCTAATTCCGGCCGATTCCTCTGAACAGTCCGTTAAACCTCAGCCGCGTGTAGCGCGGCCGAGGCGGCCAACTGTAACGTTCACTTTGGATCCACAGACCCGGTGGAAGAGGCAGATGCCGAATGCGGAAAATAGTCGTGATGGCTTCGGGGTTGTTTTCCCTGGTCTTGCTGGCCTCTGCTTGCGACGGTCCGCCGCCGCGACCGTCGGATGAGAAGGTTGTGCCTGACGTGTACATGACGGCCTACACATGGTTCGACAACACGCCCGCCCGTTCCCCCGACATCAGTCACCCCGTATTGCATCACGAAGCCGGTGGAACCGGAACATACGAGGATCCCATTACCGTCGCCGTCGGGCACTCTTTGGAGACGGGGAAAGATGTCCTCGACGTTCCCGCCGGCACGCGCATATATGTTCCGAATGTACGGCGATATTTCATAGTGGAAGACACGTGCGGTGATGGACCCACTCCGGAGGATCGGCCCTGCCACTCCGGGGCCGAGAAGTACGACGGGGCGTCCATCTGGATCGATCTGTGGATTGGTGGGGAGGGCGGAAGCAAGGCGTCGGCCCGGCGCTGTACTCGGAAAGTAACGGGCACGCGGACTGCCGTGTTTAACCCGCGTGCGGACTACGCGGTTGCCTCGGGAGAAGGCGTGATCCACAACGGTAAGTGCGACACGGGCTATGGTGACGGACTGGCCACCAGGTAGCCGCTTCCCGAATACTGTCTGTGTGAGGACAGTCACGAGGCATCGTTGGATTTAGCCGAACTGGGCGCGACGCGCCGAGGATTGGCCTCTTTTAGCCGGGCAATGTAACGTTTGGATCACTGGTTGGCGCACACGCCCTTTAGAACATTCTGAAGTGAGTTTCGTGTGGTAAGTCCCGAGGAGGCATTGCCTGGCATTGCTTCAGACCGTGACCCACTTCGGGCAGGACCTGTTTCCCTTCGGACTGCCCGTTTCGCACCCCGAAGAGGATTTAGTTCCCATGCGCAGGAAATATTTGCTGTCCGCCGCCATGCTCTCGGTTCTGCTCGCCACGTCGGCGTGTGGAGCTGCAACCGTTGTCCCAACCTCATCCCCGCAATCTGCACGCCTGGCAAACTCCGGCGTGCAAGTTAGCTCCAGCAACGGACCGGAAATCGGCACGTCACAGAGGGTCGCGGCTGCGGAGGCCAAGGCCGCCAAAGCCAAGGCTGCCAAGGACGCCAAGGCCGCCAAGGCCAAGGCGGATGCGGCAGCTAAGGCCAAAGTGGTGGCAACAGCCAAAGCCAAGGCCGGCGCAGCAGCTAAAGCTAAGGCCGACGCAGTAGCGAAGGCGGCAGCAGCGGAGAAGGCAGGCATCCAGCAGGTAGCCGCAGCTACGGCCGCCGCAGCCAAGAAGACAGCGGAGCGGTCCGCGGCCAAGGCGTCCTCAGCGGGCGCCGCGAAGCGTGTCACGCCGGTCCCTGCCGTCCCCAAACCGGCGCCTGCACCCATTCAGCCGGCGTCCTCTGAAAAGATTGTCAACACGGCTTACACCACGGCCTACACGTGGCACGACAACACTCCGGTAGGGTCGGCGTCCATCAGCCATCCGGTGCTACATAGGACCGCAGGTGGAACAGGCACGTATGCTGACCCGATCACCATTGCGGTAGGGCACTCCCTGGCAACCGGCAAGGACGTTCTCGACTACCCTGCCGGCACGCGCATCTACCTGCCGGATGTTCGCCGTTATTTCATCGTCGAGGACACATGCGGTGACGGTAACGATCCCGAGAATGGCCCCTGCCATCAGGGGACGAACGCTCAGGGTTCGAACTCCACTATCTGGATTGACATGTGGATCGGCGGCCAGAGCGTGGACGCCGGGGGCGCAGACAACTGCGCCGGCCGCGTGACCGACGTCCACACGGCGGTCTTCAACCCGGCGAGCAACTATGTGGTCGCACCCGGTGAAGGGGTAATCCACGACGGCAGGTGTGACGCCGGATACGGAAACTCTCTCCTTAGGAAGTAGCCGGCAGGACGGGGGGACGGCGTGGTTCTAGTCGATCCCCCCAGATGGGTGGGATGGCGCCTCGCGCCCCACGGTATTTCCAAGGTAAACCGGTCAGAATCGAGCAGTGAGTTCTGAACATCGATTCACCGGTGAGCACCATGATTCCCATCCGGTGAAAGTGGTCATGGCCTTCGACGGATTGGTGGACGCACATCCGCTGGACTTTCATGCCCTCGGCCTCGCAGGAGTTATCGATCAACTCGCAGTCCGGATGCGGTCGGTTGGACTCAAGGTTGCGCTCGAGGTGGGGCATGGCGAGGCCGAGATTGACAGACGGAGTGCCATCTTGCTTTACAGGGCCACAGATGAGTTGTTCCGCAACATCGTGGCTCATGCCCTCGCGCAAGAGGTAAAAATCCTCCTGCAGGTTGCGCCCGGCGCCATTCAGCTCAGCATCCAGGATGACGGCGTAGGCTTTCACGGCAAGCGCCTGCTCTCCGAAGAAGCTACGGACGGCGGACTTCGGAAACTGCACCGCGTCATCGGTCGGGCAGGCGGCTACCTGGACGTGGAATCAAGCACGGAAACCGGAACCTGTGTCACCGTCCAGCTGCCGCTTGACTGACCAGTACACCCAAACGCGGGCGGAGCTAGGTGGCATATCCGTTCCCCAGGAGTTGTGCGAACATCCCGTTCTTCTGCTGGACTCCGCTGCACGTTGATGAGGCAGCGGAGGGCGCTTCCTTCCTGTCGGAAGGAGTGCAGGCCCTGTCGCGGCTGAGGGACCACATGGACATTCGCCCGACGCCGTGCTCCAAGGCAAAGCTGTTTAGTCCTGTAGCGTCCTGCAGACTCAGTACCTGTCCGCTGACGTCGTTTTGGCCCACCATGGGGGTGATCCCCATCTTTTTCCAAAGCAGGGCCGGGTCGAGTTGCTGGCCGGCCCGCCCGTAGAGGGCCGTCATTTGCCGGTGGGTTGCCTCGGCAGCGCTGATGGAGACGTCCAGCATGCTTTGTCCGGATTGGAGCGGACCGAAGTTCATCGTCATGATATTGACGCCGGCAAGCTCCACTCCGGCGCCAAGCATGGTTGCAACCGTTGACTCTGCCTCGGGGGCTAGTCCGTGAGCGTCAACCGGAAGCGTGAGCCAGACGTGCAGGGGTTTGCCGGGCGGTCGGTTGGCCTGCAGCAGGGCAAAAGCGGTTGCGCGCCTTTTTGCGGCATTGGAGTCCTTCAGCGCCCCGCCTTCGACGTCGAGGTCGACGACGTCCAGCCCGTAGCGGCTGATGACGGCTGCGTAGGCCTTACCCAGGGCTTGGGCGTCGGTGCATGTGAGGGACAGTTCTTCCCCGCGTTGTCCTCCAAAGGAGACGGCGACGTCATTTCCGTCCTTGCGGTGACGCTCTATCTGGCCGTCCAAGTGCAGCTTCTCGCTCGCTTGCTCCTGGCTGTAGAGGCCGCCCCAGGACGGTTCGCAGGGGTGCGCCGGATTGGCGACGATAAAGGACAGGATGGTGGTGACCTGGCCAAGCCGGGGCCAATTGGCGAGCCGCTTAGCGGGATCAAGGGTGAGATCGAAGTAGGCTCCGAACCATGGTGGATAGGTGTTCTCTTCTGGTGTCGCCTCGGTACTGGGACCCGGCTGGTTCATATCCTGTTCCCTGCCGCTAATGCCGGAAAGTACGAGCGCAAGGATAACCAGGGCAACCGCGGTTGCCCCCACAGCAAGAAATTTGAATCCGGTCGCCAGACGCAATATGCCTCCGTCAATAGACGTTGGGCCTATTTTAGCGGCTGGTATGGCCCCCGGGACCACACGCGGCGATCGGATCCGGCTTGGAGGCCCGGCTGAATGTGCGGACTTCTTCGATAAGGGCCCTCGCGCTGGGGTCCTTTGCAAGCTGGGCGTACACGGGGCCCACGGCGGCCACGAAGGCTGCCACCTGCTGTTCCGTGGCGTTCACGATTGTTCCGCCTTTCTGGCAGTAGGCCGAGGCTTCGGCTGCGGTATGCATGGCTCCTGCGGCTGCCTCCCGGGTCCGCGAGGCAGCTTCCTTCAGGATTCGTTGCTCATTTGCGGTGAGGCGGCCGAACGTTACGGTATTGACGACCAAGGTATTGATTTTCGGGTACAGCGGCAGGTTGCCGGTAGTTGTTGTTCCTCTGGGAAAGGACTCTGCCCGGGCGAAGGAGGATTCCGCTGCCTGCACTGTGCCGCTTGCCAATGCTTCGGCGAACAGGTCTCCTGTCAAAGCCCGGGGCATGGCTCCCAGTGAGCTCAGCGTTGCGTACGTGGTCGCGGACCGGGGCGCACGTACCACCTTCCCTGCCAGATCGGCTGGCGTGAAAACCGGTCCGGTGAAGGAAAACAGCCTCCGCTGCGAGTCAGGAAGGAGCGCGAGCCCGGTGACTCCAATCTGTTTCAGGTCGTCCAGCATCCCGCTGGCGATATCCGGCGAGACCACGCGGCTGACGAGTTCATCCGAAGCGATGAGGAACGGAGCGGACAGCGCATCGAAGGATGGTATGCCTTCGGACGCCCAAGTCCGGGTGGGAATAAGGGCCATGTCGAAGTCGCCACCCTCGGTCGACTGCGCGACCGCCTGATTCCAGGCGTCTGCTTCCTCAGCGGCAGCCTTCAGCATGGGCTCGATGCGGAAGTCGCCGGAGGACAGCGTGGCGACGTGGCGAGCGAACTCTTGAATTTGGCTGGCGGCGCGGCTTTCCGGTCCTGCCGCGGTCGCCATGGTCAGGACTGTCGCCTCATCCTGCTTCTGCCGGTCACTCTGCACTTGGCATCCGGACGCCGCAAGAAGGACGACAATCGCCGCCACTGCCGCACCACGCAAATGGGACATTTTCGGCCTCTTCCGACTACTGAGGCCGTCCCGTCTCGCCGAATCAAACAAGGGGATGGTCTCTATTTCGAAAATACGCCTCAGCGCGGACCCCACCAAGAGAGGCGGGACAACTGACAGGAAACTCGCAGGCTAAGATCCGGCGGCAAATGGCCCACTCCTCTGCTCCGGAGAACGTAGCGAAGCTGTGTAGGCAAGTACCAGTCGGGCAAAGGATTCGAGTAGTCACCACTCGTGCGCTCCCGCCCCCGGATTCATAGGGTCGAAATACACAGAAACCGACAGAAGTCGGGACCATGGCCGAGGCTGGGCGGCCCAACGGGAACTGAAATACCGGAAGTCTCATACCGGAACTCTTTAGTTGGGTTGAGTACGCGCATGTCACAGCCGAGTTCAAAACCGCCGCATGCCTCCGCGCCAGTCTTCTTCGATCCCAGCGGCAAACGCTGGCGACGAATCCTGTACAGCCTGCTGGCAGCTATCCTGACCGCCATATTGTCCGTCGTTGGGATCCTGCCGGGGGCCACGGCCCCGCTGTGGAAGGGGCAACTGAACCAATCCCCCGAGTACCCGCGCAAGCTCCTGGCCACCGGCGACCAGAACAACATTCCGACTCTGGGCCGTGACACGGATTTCGTCTTCGACCGGATAGCGCTCGTTCAGCGCGCCGGTAACAAGGTTCTGCTCAAAGATCCCTTCAGCGACACCGTGTACCGGGAGGCCGACGCTGACGAAAAGGAGCTCATCGGGACTCACACGTATGTCATCGACAGCTACGGCCATCCTGCAGACCGTCAGCTGATGCTGACCTTCGACGACGGGCCCGATGCACGCTTCACACCAGAAGTCCTGGACCTGCTCTCGAAGGAAGGCGTGCCGGCAACCTTCTTCACGGTCGGGAGAAACATCGTCAAGAACCCCGACGTCTTCAAACGGATAATCCGTGAGGGCCATATGGTGGGCAACCACACCATGTTCCACTCCGACTTCTGGGCGCACGACGACGCGTATAACCGGGAAGCAATCATCGGAGCCGACCGGGTCATGCGCGCAACTGACAACTACGCCACCAGGCTGTTCCGCATCCCCTCCGGGGACCCCGAAAACAACACGCTGGCCCTCCTCCAAGCCCAGCAACTGGGCTTCCTCCACATCAATATGGACTTGGACACTCGCGACTGGGACCACCCGCAGGGAGAACCAGTGCCGGTGCCTGAACTCGACGGCAAGGGACACGTCGTCCTGGTACACGACGCTGGTGGTGACCGTACCGCGACGATCAACATGCTCAAGACCCTGATCCCTCGGGCAAAGGCACAAGGCTATACCTTCAGCACCGTCCAGCCACTTCTGCCCAATGAGTATGTACCGCAGCGAATCACGCCCAGTGTGGACGATCATTTGACGCTGGCCACCTACACGAGCGCGCTTGTGACCCCCAATGTAGTGATCACATGGTTGTTCTGGTTCGGCATCGGCTCCCTGACCGTCCTGACCTTCCTCTACGTCGTCCTGGCATTAATCAACAACCGCCGCCAAAAGCGTCGCCGTTGGGACGCCATCCCGGAGCAGGACTGGCCGTTCGTCAGCGTAGTACTGCCCGTGTACAACGAAGAGCGAGTCGTAGAAAAGACCCTGGCCGCCCTCCAAGTCAGTAATTACCCCCGCTTCGAGGTCATTGCTGTCAATGACGGATCCACAGACAACACTCTGGCCGTCCTCAGAGACTACGCCAGGACCTGGCCACAGCTACGCGTGCTGGACCAGCCCAACCGGGGCAAATCCGAGGCCAGTAATAACGGCATTTTTCACTCGCAAGGGGAGGTGGTAGTCACTCTGGACGGCGACACCCTCTTCGAACGACAGACCATCCGGATGTTCGCGCGCCATTTCTGTGTAGACGACGGCGGCAAAAAGCTGGGCGCCGTTGCTGGCCATGTCAAGGTCGGCAACAGGCGGAGCTTCCTCACTGCTTGGCAAAGCCTGGAATACCTCTCCGGCATCTGCGTCACCCGCATGGCCGAAGGGCTCATGGGAGCAATCTCTATTGTTCCGGGCGCTTGTGCTGCCTGGAGAAGAGAAGCGCTGATCCGGGCAGGCGGCTACTCGACCGACACGCTCGCCGAAGACGCCGACTTGACGCTGTCCCTGCAACAGCTCGGCTACCGGATTGTCCAGGAGAACAAGGCGGTGGCCTGGACCGAAGCTCCCATGACCGTAACAGGATTGGCCAAGCAGCGGCTCCGCTGGACCTATGGCAATATCCAGACCATCTACAAGCACCGCGGCATGATCTTCAATCCCCGCTACGGCGCACTGGGACTCCTCACCCTGCCCTACGCCGTGCTCTCAGTACTCGTCCCTTTGCTATTCATGCCCATGACGATCGTTGTCGCAGCCATCAATCTTTCCCACGGCGAATGGCAGGCCATCGCCTTATTTGCGGTCTTCGTCGCGGGGACCCACCTGATCATCTCGACCGTGGCTGTCATCATGGTGCGGGAAGATCCCAGCCATCTGCTCATGGTCCCCATGTACCGGCTGATCTACGAACCCCTCCGCGCGTACGTAATTTTTGGGGCGACGCTGCAGGCCCTGCGAGGGCGCGTCGTCGGCTGGTACAGGCCAGAGCGCACCAACAGCGTCCAGCTCTCCGTCGCCACCGAATCGGACGGCGTCGCCACGGAATCGGACGGCGTGACCGTCACGGTCCCCGCCTTTGTAACGGGCCAGGACCCACGTACCTCTGCCGCATGACGCACCTATAGGCTTACGGTGCTCATCGGCCTTGCAGCCGCTGCATCATTTCAGTTGCTCATAAGGCGTCCACTGGTCCAGCACTTCGACGAGTGTTGGCGCTGTCTCGTCAATTTGGTCCACGGCCTTGGCACAGCGGTCGCTAGTGGCGTCCTGGCAGGAGGTTGCGGCATTGGACTTGCTAAGTGGTGCGAGGGCATTGAGTGTCTCAGTGACCAATACCGTGAGCTCTGGGGGCGGGGGCCCGAGCGCAAGGATCGCATCGGTGGCACTGCGGGCGAGATTTGAAGCATTTTGGGCGTTCTTGATGCACCCCATGGCTCGTATGTAGTCGTCAGGTGTGACCCCTTCTCCGGCTTTGGTACATGAGTCTATGTTCGCTTCATAGTCACGCCATGCTTGTTCGTTGTTGCTAATGATGCTCGCTAATTGATCAGCCGAGGCAGCCAGACGCGGGTGGTGCGGCGGCGTTGGCGTCTGTTTTGCGTGGTCCACTGGTTGGTGGGTCGGAGTTGTTTCCGGAGACGCGGACGTGCAGCCGGATAGAAGTAGGGCGGTGGTGGCAAGGAGAGCAACAGGCTGCTTCAACAGGTTCTACCTCTCACACTCGGGTGGCGCGTGTGCTGAAGTGGACGGTTTTGCCGTGTTCTCCGCAGATTTGTACGTACTCAACCGGGTTAGTCCCCTGGCGACCAAACCAGTGGGGCGTCTTCCCGTCTATTTCTACAGATTGGCCCGAGGTGAGGATCATGTCTTGATCGCCGAGCACTACGCGGAGGCGCCCGTTCAGGACATGGATCCAGTCGCGTCCCTCGTGGGCCCGTGGTTCCGGCCGGAGAGCGTCCGGTCCCGCCTGCAGTGTGCATTTATATACGTAGACCGGGCCGGGTTGGTGCCCCAACGCTGTGACTGTTAGGTCGCCGCTGGTGATCGGTGCTTCGTCGATACCCGGGGACCCGGCGGGGTGTTCGCCTTCGGCCGGGAGATGCCTGGAATCTGCGGTCTGGCCATGAAAATGCGGCTTCCACTGGCTTCTGAAGAAGCTCCGGGCAATGGCCGGAGGCCTCTGAGGGGAGCCGGTGGGCCATAACTGTGGTGAGCGTTCGGCGGCTATGTCTTCGACCCAGCCGATGGTGAGGAACATAATGGCGAGCACCAGCCAGACAGCGAAGAACTGTGTCCACTCGCTGTCTAGAATCCAGGGAATGGCGGCGGCGACGGCGTCCAGTTCGTAGAGTCGGTTGATCACGACCACGGTGACCACGAGCAACAGGTTGTGCCAGAGATAGATCGTGATGGCCCGGTTGTTAATGAGGGTGACGGCCTTGTCCAGAAACCGGATCTGTCTGGGCAGGGCCCGCCACGATGGTGAGATCCGGAGCAGCATCGCGCAGAAGCCCAGGGACCACAGGGCCTGGGCAAGAGGGATGTTGTTTAGGTCCCATCCGTTCTCATCGAGGTGGTTGGCGGCCCACACCAGACCCAGCGCCATGAGGACGATTCCCGCGGTGAAAACCACCCGTCGGGACATCCCGAGCAGCAGGCCGTTGTAATGGGCGAAGCCGAGGACCCAACAGGAACCGTAGGTGGCGAAGTCGGTAATGCCGCTGTTTCCCCAGTTCGGGAGCGGGATAAATCCCATGCTGAGAATTGCCATGATGCCGAGAGGCGCCAGCAGCGTTGCCCACGGCAGCCGATGGAAGGCTTTGAGTAGCAGTGGAGACAACAGCATGAACCAGAAATATGCCCGGATGTACCACAATCCCTCTTCAGCCTGAAACGCCCAGGAGGATTCGACGAGACCGGCATCGGAGCCGATGTTTGGCGGGAACGGCGGATCCCCTAGAGGGACGAACCACAGGAGGGTTTGGAGCCAGGAGCCGCCGACGCGAACTAACGGGTTCCAACCCTGCCAGAGGAGTAAGACCAAGACCGTTGCGCTGTATACCCACAGCGGCAGCAACAGCCGCCGGGTACGACTTCTGAGGACTCCCAATGCGGGGCGTTCAAGGGAGCGCGCCATCAGGGAACCTGCGAGTGCGAACATCACGCCCATCGATGGAAAAGCCACGCTCAACCAGACCGCGCTAGCGAACGAATGATAGGCGACAACTCGGACCAAGGCGATCGCACGCAGCAGATCCAGGTATCGGTCCCTGGAGGAAGTACGTGCCGGGGCGGCAGGAGCTGGGCGGGATCCGGTGGCGGGCGATGCCTTTTCCACCGTTACCCCTTGCGGAGACGTACTTGCTGGCACTGCCACTCCTTACGCGGAGTTAATTAGGCCGGATTCGCAGCCGGAAGCATCAAGGCTCTGCTCCCGTTCAAGCGGCAAGCAATATGGGAACACAGAAACCCGGCCAAGCAGTCAAAACGCACCTCCGCCGTCAGTATGCGTTAGGAGAAGGGCCGGGCGACAATAATGTGCGCCTTGCGACACCCAGTACGCGGGGCCAATCTTGCATCTCGTACCGTGAAAGCAGTATGGGAAGCACTAGAACCACGCTAGGACGGCCCGCTCGTGAAATCATCCGTACCGACTACTCGAGTTTAATTACCAGCCGCTACCTAAGTACTCAGTACTGCGAGACAGAAGAAATCCGGCCCTGCGGTAGCGAGCGTGCACTTGTGGCCAATCGCCGTTGGCCACCGAGCGTGAACGTACAGGGGTGGCCCCGTCCGCATACTGAAACGGCTGTCTCAAAACAAGATAGGGACTTAGGCTGGGCTCATGGAAGAGAACCCCCTGATCCCTCCGTTCGTCGATCTCGCCTGGTGCGCCGGGCAGCAGCGGCGGATCGTGCTGGCGGACACACGCTGGTACCTCGACGGGGCCTCCGGCCAGGATGCCTACGAACAGGGCCATCTGCCCGGCGCCGTGTTCGTGGACCTGGACCGATGGTTGTCCGGGCCGGCCTCGCAAGACGAGGGGCGGAACCCGCTGCCGGATCCTGCGGTGTTTGCCGAAGGCATGCGGGAGTGCGGCATCGGGGACTCGGATGTGGTGGTGGCGTACGACGACGCCGGCGGCGTCATCGCGGCCCGCCTGGTGTGGATGCTCAGGGCCACCGGCCACCACGCAGCCGTCCTGGACGGAGGCATCGCATCCTATGCGGGCCCACTGGAAACTGCGGTACCGCGCACCGCACCGCGCACGTTCACCGAGCGCCCCTGGCCTGCCCACCTGCTGGCGGACATCATCGATGCCACCAGTCCTGAGTTCCAGGTGGTCGATGCCCGCAACCGCGACCGGTATCTGGGCCAGCATGACCCCATCGACCCGCGGCCCGGACACATCCCCGGGGCGGAGAATGTCCCGTGCCGCAAGAGCCTGGACCAGTCGGGCCGGCTGCTGTCCGAGGCCCAGCTGCTGGGGAACTTCCAGCGGGCGGGCATCGAATCGGCGGAGCGGACAGTGAACTACTGCGGCTCCGGCGTCACCGCCTGCCACAACCTCCTGGTCCTCGAGCATCTGGGACTGGGCCGCGGCAGGCTGTTCGTGGGTGGCTGGTCACAGTACGCGCACGCCGTCGACCTGCCGGTCGCGACAGCCTGACGTTTCCGGGCGTTAGTGCCCACTGACAGCGGTGGGGTGACGTTCACAGGGCGTTCGCTGGCAGAGAGATCAAATGCAAAAGCATATCCAGCATGACGGCAGTACGGAACCTTCACAGCATCAGCACAGGGTCGGGACAGAAGGGCCAAAGCCCCGGTGGACAGGATTAGGGGGAAAGCTCCGGGAACCGTCGGAGCGGAACCGCCTGAGGAGCCATAATGTACACGGAGACCGGCCACGCCTCTGTTGTTGAAGAGACCTTCCCTGTTCCGCCGGCGCCTGTCCCGCATGCGCCTGTCCCGCCGGCGGCGCCGCGGGACAAGAAGCGGGTTGGCCCCGCCGTTTTCGTCACGTGCCTCGTGGCGGCCGGACTCCTGGGCGGCGGGGCTGCCACGGGGGTTGCGGCCCTGTGGCCCGACGCTACGGCGCAGATGCCCACGACGGCGCAGGCCGCCATCAGCCCGGTCATCGTCAACAACACGGAAAGCGTCAACGCCGTCACGGCCGCCGCGCACAAGGCCTCGCCCAGCGTGGTGACCATCAGCGTCAGCTCCGGCAGCTCCGGGGGCACCGGCTCGGGCATCATCCTGGACACCGAGGGCCACATCCTCACCAACACGCACGTGGTCACCCTGGACGGGGCGGCCGCGGACGCTTCTGTTGAGGTCCGCACCAGCGACGGGCAGGTCTACAAAGCGACCGTCGTAGGCACCGACCCGCTCTCCGACCTGGCCGTCATCAAGATCGACGCCCAGGGCCTGACTCCGGCAACCCTCGGCGACTCCGGCGCCGTCAACGTCGGCGACACGGCCATCGCCATCGGAGCACCCCTGGGACTTAGCGGCACCGTCACGGACGGCATCGTCTCCGCCGTTAACCGCACCATCGAGACGGCATCCTCCGCCACCTCCGACGGATCATCGTCCCAGGACGGATCTTCGCAGAACCCGTTCGGATCCCCGTCCGGTGTTGCTGCCTCCGCACAGGACTCCATCAGCATCAACGTCATCCAGACGGACGCGGCCATCAACCCGGGCAACTCCGGCGGCGCCCTGGTAAACGCGCAGGGTGAGATCATCGGCGTCAACGTGGCCATCGCGTCCGCGGGATCGTCGTCATCCTCGTCGACCCAGAGCGGCAACATCGGCGTCGGCTTCTCCATCCCGATCAACCAGGCGAAGCGCGTGGCGGAGGAGATCATCTCCACGGGCAAGGCGAGCCATGGCCAGTTGGGACTGTCCGTTCAGGACAAAACGTCAGGGTCGTCGTCGGACTTCACGGCCGGCGCAGAGGTGGCCTCGGTGACCTCCGGATCCGCGGCGGACAAGGCCGGGCTGCAGGCCGGCGACGTGGTCACTGCCCTGGCCGGGCGAAACGTCACCGACGCCTCCGAGCTGACGGCCGCCGCGCGCGAGCAGGCCGCCGGATCCACCGTGAAGATCACCTTCCAGCGCGACGGCCAGGAACAGTCCGCGGACATCACCCTGGATGCGGCGTCCTAGGCCTTGGGCCAGGATGGCAAACCACTGTTCGCTGAGACCTTCCAAGGAACTCCATCCTTCTTCCAAGGTCGGCGCCGGAGACTTGAACCGGCCGGTGGCGGTGGTCTTACCTCCACTCTCCGGGACCGGGCTGTTAGCCCAGTCCGCTGCCGGCCGCCAAATGGATCGCGGAGTCGTTTTAGGATTCGTGTATGCGCCGGACTGTTGTCAACAACATCGTCTCTCTGGACGGCTTCTACGCTGACCAAAGCGGGAACCCGACGGTGCTGAACATGGATGGGACTTTCGACGCTTACAACCTTGAACGGCTGCGCTCAGCGGGAACCGTGCTACTGGGCCGAACGTCCTTTGAAGGGTTCGGCGCCTACTGGCCGGCCATTGCTGACGCTCCTGAGGACCCCAACAACCGCGCGTTGAGTCCGGACAACCGGGACATCAGCCGCCTCTACAATCGCATAGCCAAAGTCGTGGTGTCGGACACCTTGGTTGTCCCTGCCGGCCACCCCTGGGCGGCCACCACGACCGTTATCCGGCGAGAAGAGGCGGGCACATGGCTGAAAAAGGAAAAACAGAACGGGACTGGGGACATCCTGATCTTCGGCAGCCGTGTCATGTGGAACGGCCTGCTGGCCCAAGGGCTTGTCGACGAACTGCATCTCACTGTCAGTCCGGCCGCCCTCACTGCAGGCCTGCCCTTGTTCCTCCGGCCCGTGAACCTTTCCCTGCTGGACTCACGGCCGTTCCCGGGATCCAGCAACGCCCTGCTGCGGTACCGCCCGGCGTCGACCTAGTGAGTCCTTAGCTCGCTGGCGCCCCCGGTGGCGGTTCCGAACCATCTCTTCAGGTAGGGGAGGAGGCCGTCCTGGTCCTCACCGATCCATGCGACGTGGCCGTCCGGCCGGAGCAGGACCGCTGGTGCGTCCAGTTCCGTGCTGGTGACCGCGACGTGGTCGATCCGGTCTGCCCACCCCGTCACGGAGAGTTTGCCGGTCTGGTCGAGCAGGAGCCCGCGGCCTTCACGGGTGAGCTCGTAAAGACGGCCCCGTGACAGAGGGATGTCACGGAGGCGCCTGCCGAGCAGTTCGGGCCCTTCGCCGAAGTCATACCGGACCCCGATCGAGCTGATCCTCTCGGCCAGGAACCGGCTGACGTCGTCGAAGTCCATCAGCTCGGCCAGCAGGCGGCGCACGGCCTGGGGGCCTGGCTCGGGTGAGATCAGTTCGCTCTGGGCCCGGGTGATGGTCAGCACGTCGGCGGCAACCGGGTGGCGCTCGGCGTGGTACGAGTCCAGCAGCCCTTGCGGCGCCCAGCCGTTGACCTCGGCGGCGAGCTTCCAGCCGAGGTTGAACGAGTCCTGGATGCCGAGGTTCAATCCCTGCCCGCCCAGCGGCGGGTGGACGTGCGCCGCGTCGCCGGCGAGGAACACGCGGCCATCGCGGTACTGCTCGGCCAGCCGGGTGGCGTCTGTGAAGCGGGTTATCCAGCGCGGTGAATGGATGCCGAAGTCTGTGCCGGCGAAGGCCCGCAGCTGCGTCCGGAGCTCCTCGATGGTCGGCGGGACCGCGCGGTCCTCGGCCACGGTGGCCGCGGGCACTACGGCGCGGTACAGCCCATTGCCGGCCGGGCCGACGCCGAATCCCCTGTGGGTCTTGCGAACCTCGTCCACCACCGCGGCCAGCTCGTCCGGCGGCGTTGTCACCTCCATCTCGCTGTGGATCCATTCGTTCGTCGCGGGGTCGCCGGGGAAGCCGATACCGAGCAGCCTGCGCACCAGGCTGCGTCCGCCGTCGCAGCCGACCAGCCAACTTGAGCGCAGCCGGGTGCTGTCGGCAAGCTCGACGCTTACACCGCCGCCGTCCTGCTCGAAGCCCGTCACCTCGCAGCCGCGGCGGACCTGCGCACCGAGCTCGACGGCGCGCTCAGCCAGCAGGCGGTCGGTGACCGGTTGCGGGATGCCGAGGATGTAGGCGTGAGCGGTGTCCAGGTTTACCGGGAGGGGTTTCTCGATCCCGGCGAAGCGGCCGACGCCGCCGGGATACTGCTGCCCGAGTGCGAGGAACCGGTCCAGCAGCCCGCGCTGGTCCATGATCTCGATGCTGCGCGGGTGCAGGCCGAGCGAGCGGACCGCGTTGCTCGGCTCTGCATCCTTCTCCAGCACGAGCACGTCCACGCCCTGCAGCCGCAACTCGCCGGCCAGCATCATCCCCGTCGGCCCGCCACCGCTAATGATCACGTCGAACATGTGAAAACCCCAATCCAGAAAGTAAGCGCGGCCTACCATTCTGGGCGAGGGTGGGGGCCTTGCGGCAAGCCCCCCGGCGAGCTATATCCTGAAAGTGGCAAGGAGGATGTTTCTCCTTGCCACTCGCATATGGGGGTCGGGCCTGCGAAGACGCCGAGGCTAAGCCCCGCGGGGCACGCTGTCCGGGTGCACCATGTCGCCGAAGCCATGAACCATCCACCGCCCGTGGTCTGGCCGCCACACGAGCGTGATCAGCAGTGGGTCGTCCAGCATTGTGGCCGGTGTGATGAACGTATGCTCTTTGGCTTCCCGGATAACACGCATGTAGCAGACGTCGAGGTCTCCCTCGGCGTAGACAGCCTGCCGGAGCATGCCGGGCTCCTCGATGGAGTCCAGCAAGGCGGCGGCGATTTCGAAGGATCCCCATAGTGGACGGGACTCCGGGGTCACGATCAGATGCAGGTCGTCGAGGTTCTTCGCCCTGTCATGGAGCGCCCTGAAGAACCAGTACCCGATCCGGCGCGGATCATTGGCGATCTCCTGCGATTCTTCCGCGTCAAGGTCAAAGTCTTCCGTCATGGCACAAAGCTACTCGTGGGGCGGCGCGCTGACGAGACCTTCCCCCGGGCGTAAATCGTGGCCGCAACCGAGACGGCTGAATCGTTTCCGCTAGGCTGGCTTCATGACGTTGGGGGACGCGGCCGAGCCGCTTGTGCACATCAAAAACTTCCGCATGGACTTCGGGGAAACGACGGTCGTCAAGGACCTGTCCTTCGATGTCCGGGCCGGGGAAACGTTCGGCTTCCTGGGCAGCAACGGGTCCGGGAAGACCACCACATTGCGGGCGCTGCTGGGCATTTACCAGCCCACCGCCGGCACCCTGCACATCGGCGGGAAAACCTTCGAGCCCAGGGACGGGGCGCGGCTGGGGTACCTGCCGGAGGAGCGGGGCCTGTACAAGAAGGAAGCCGTACTGGACGTGATGGTCTACTTCGGCCGGCTCAAGGGCCTGAGTAAACACAGGGCCCGCGCGTGGTCCCAGGCCTACCTGGAGCGGGTGGGCCTCGCCGACAAGGCCGCCGTCCGGCTGGACAAGCTCTCCGGCGGCCAGCAGCAGAAGGTCCAGCTCGGCGTCACGATCATGAACGACCCCGATCTGCTCATCCTCGATGAGCCCACGAAGGGCTTCGATCCCGTGAACCGCAGGCTGCTGATGGACATCATCGAGGAGCAGAAGCTCGCCGGCGCCACCGTCATCATGGTCACGCACCAGATGGAGGAAGTGGAGCGGCTCTGCGACCGGGTCATCCTCCTCAAGGACGGCATCTCCCGGGCGTACGGGACCGTCGCCGAAGTCCAGGACCAGTTCGGCGGCACGGTGTACCGGCTGGGCTATGAGGGAATCCTGCCCGCCTCTGACCTGTACGACGTCGTGCGCGACGCCGACGGGCATGCGGAGCTGGCCCCGACTGCAGGGGCCGACGAAACCACGGTCCTGCGGGAACTGATCGGAGCCGGGGTCGCGGTGCGCAGCTTCGCCACGGCACGGGCGTCCCTGGAGGAAATCTTCATCCAGGTGTACGGGGAACAGCACGAAATGGCAGAGTTCTAGGACGATGGCACGCACAGCATTCAAACAGCACAACCTGGGCACCGTCGTCGGGTTCGAATTCATACGCACCATCAAGAAGCGCGGGTTCGTGATCGCCACCCTGGCCATCCCGGTGGTCTTCGCGATCATCTTCGCCCTCGTCTACGCCAGCAACTCCAGCACCTCGGCAAACGCCGACGCCCAGAAGAACTCGGCGCTGACCTTCACCTACACGGATGCCTCCGGCCTCATCCCCGCACCGCTGGCCCAAACCGTTGGCGGGACCCTGACGTCCGACCCCGGCGCCGCGCTTGAGTCGGTGAAGAACGGCAGCAGCGAGGCGTACTTCGCCTACCCGGCGGACCCCGCCACCGAGCCGGTCAAGGTCTACGGCGCGGACAAGGGCATGTTCGAGAACGGCAAGTATGAGGCCGTGGCCAAACACCTGCTGGTCACCGCGGCCCAGTCCAAGGTCAATTCCCCGGAAGTCACCGCGGCGCTGAGCGGGGGAGTGAAGTTCGACGCCGAAACGTACCGGGACGGCCGGGTCTCCGGCGGGATCGGCTCGGTGATACCGCCGCTGCTGTTCCTGGTCATTTTCTACGTCAGCATGATTCTGCTGTCCAACCAGATGCTCAACAGCACGCTGGAGGAGAAGGAAAACCGGGTCACGGAGATGATCCTGACCACCCTGAACCCCACCACCCTGGTCACCGGCAAGATCATCTCCCTGTTCGCCGTCGGGCTCCTCCAGATAGCAGTGTTCCTCACCCCGATCGCCGTCGGCTACTTCCTCTTCCGCGACTCAGTGGCCCTGCCCGACCTGGACCTCTCCTCCCTGGTGTTCGAGCCCGTCCCGATGATCACCGGGGCGCTGCTGCTGCTGGGCGGGTTCACCCTGTTCACCGGCGTGCTCGTGGCCATCGGCGCGATCATGCCCACGGCCAAGGAAGCCGGCACCATCTTCGGGCCGCTGATGGCCCTGATCTTCGTGCCCTTCTACGCCGTCAGCCTCATCATCAGCGACCCCGAAGCCCTGATCGTGCAGGTCTTCACCTACTTCCCGCTCACCGCCCCCGTCACCGCGCTGCTCCGCAACGGCTTCGGAACCCTTGGTGCGGTCGAATCAGCCATCGTGATCGCCGAGGTGTTCATCGTCGGGATCCTGATCCTGCGCCTGGCCGTGCACCTGTTCCGTTACGGCTCCATCGAATACGGCCGCAAGCTCTCCATCGCGGGGACGTTCAGCCGGAAGGAACTGACCGCCAACTAGCGGGTTTGTTGCGGTCCCGGTGCGAGAATGTCCGCATGCTCATTTTCCTGGAGACCGAGCGGCTGGTGCTGCGGCAGTTCAATCCCCACGACGCAGACCTGCTCGTGGAGCTCGACGGCGATCCTCGCGTGATGCGGTACATCACGGGCGGTGCCCCGACGCCCCGGGGCGAGATTGAAAGCGAGTACCTTCCAGCATTCCTCGGCTACTACCGGAAATTCCCCGCCTATGGATTCTGGGCCGCGATCGAGAAATCAACCGGAGATTTCCTGGGCTGGTTCCACTTCCGGCCCGCCCCCGGCGATCCGCCCGACCAGCCGGAGCTGGGCTACCGGCTGCGCTGCGAGGCGTGGGGGAAGGGGTACGCCACAGAGGGTTCCCGTGCGCTGATCGCCAAGGGGTTTGCCGAGTTCGGCGTGCAGCGGGTGGTTGCCTTCACCATGGCAGTGAACACAGCCTCGCGACGGGTGATGGAGAAATCCGGGATGCGCCTGGTACGTTCCTTCGTCGCTGACTGGCCCGTGTCCATCCCGGGCGACGAACCCGGGGTCGAGTACGCGATCTCCCGGGGTGAATGGGAGCTGAACCCGGCCGGCGCAGCTTAGGGGCGCCCCTGGGTCAGATAACGGCCAGGGCGCCCTTCGCGCTTTCCACCAGAACATGGGTGGCGGCGGGCAGATGCCTGACCTCGCCGTCAATCTGGCAAGGAACGGCATCCCGCGTGGTGAAGGCGTAGCTGCTGACGCTTGGCTGGTTCCCGAGTCCCAGTGTCACGGCCCGAAGGGTCATCAGGGCCATCTTCCAGTGACCGGAGTGAGGGAGCGTCACAACCTCGAACCGGCCGTCGTCGGGGCCGTCGGACTCGCTCACCGTCCCATACTTGGCCATCCGCGAAATGTTGGCCAAGATCAGGCTGTCGAAGCGGGCGGTGGCCCCGTCGGCCCGGACCAGCTCGAACGGCTTCAGATGAGAGAGCGTGCGGGCGACGGACAGAAGTTCCAGGAATTTGCCCTTTCCGCCGCTCTCGATGCCGATAGCCATCAATGGTGTGAGCCCGAAACCTATATAGGAGTGGGCGTAGTGAACCCGTACCTGCTGTTCCTCGGTGAAGGTAATGCGCAGCAGGTCGATGTGCCGGGCCCGGCCTCGGAGGACAGCCTCCGGCAACGGCCTTGCGGGCATGCTCCGGTGATGGTCGTTGGCGTTCCCTGCCGCGAGCACGGTGCACACCGCCTTGCTGCCGGGAACGTCCATCACCCCGTTGACAACCTCGTTGTACCCGCCGTCGCCGCTGACCGAAACAATGAGCGGGGACCCCGTGGCCGCCACAGACCGTGCAAGGTCCCGTGCATGCCCGGCAAACTCCGTCGGCAGCACGTCAATCTGCAGGTCCGGTACTCCGGCAGCCAGATCCCGTTGCAGCTCGTTGATCCTGGCGGTCATGCCGGGCTTACCCGGGTTGAAAATCAGGACAGCCCGGTCAAAACGGGCTGCGGTTGCCTGGTCAGGTCCACTCGCTGTCATCGGCCTTTCAGCCCTGCCGATCCACCAGGTCGTCCGCTACGCGGTGGAGGTCCTGGACCCAGCCGGCTGAACGGCTCGGGGCCCCCGAACCGGCCTCGAAGTTCGCAAGCGCCTCCGCTATGCGGTCCAGTGCCTCCGAGATATTGGCTCTGACCGCCTTATAGCCTTCCTCCGAGCGGGGGTCGGAGGAAGCCGATGACAGCAGTTCCGCTCCGGACTTGATGACCAGTGAGGCCTCGTACTCGTTCACACCTGCACCTCGCGGCTTCCTCGTGTTGGACGGGCGGTATCTGTTCGTCAGCACAACCCTACATCTGCGGTGGCTGCCCCGCGGGGAGCCGGAAGCGGGCCACGAGAGTTTGCATAGCTTAAAGGGTTAAGCGATTGGTTCCCTTTGTGCCGTTACGGTAGGTCACTTCGACTTCCACGCCGTTAGTCGCCGCGTCCTGCAGTTCGTCGCCGGGTAGCCAGAGAGCGAACCGCCCTTGGGAAACCGTTGCTTTCACTTTCTGGTGGGCGCGGCTCACATAGCTGACTTCCGCGATGTCTGAACCTGCCGCGCCTGCCGCCAGGGAGATGAAACCGGCACTCATGCTGCCGGTTCCCAAGTCCGTGGCGATAAGCTCGCGAGGCCCTGGTGAGGCCTGATTGGCTGGTTTTCCGATCGAGCCGATCATGCCCTTGGTGAAGAGGCTCGCGAAGTCGTCGGTGATGCACATGACCGAGAACCCGCCGGCTCCCGACAGTACGACTGTGGTCCATACGCCGCGGCGCTCAGCGATCGCTAGCTGAGCGGACACGACCTCAGCGGCGTACATTCCGCCCCCCGTCCCCTTTTGGGATGAGCGGCAGTCGGCGGCGGCGGCGGCGCGGTCCTGCTCGCTCATGCTGGCCGGTGCGGGGGTCCAGCTGGCAAAGGCCGGGTCGCCACCTGAAAGGGAGGGCAGGACGATCAGGCCTGCGGTGGCGGCAGCCACCATTCCGCCGACGATTGCGAACCTTCGAACGGGCAGGCCGGTCCGTCTGGCTGACCGCGTTTTGTCGAAAACAGCTGAGGGTGCGGACTGCTGTTGGGGTTCCCGCCCTGTGTCGGTGGCCAGGATGCGTTGCAGGTCGGGGCGGACGCGGTGTGTGTTCGTGGAGCGCTGCGGGGCAGCGGCGTCGAGGGTACGAAGCACGGCGTCAATGTCTTGGTTTCGGGTCATGGCGTGGTTGTCCTTCCAAGGGAAGCCGTCGGCGTGCCAGCGGGTTCTGGTAGGTGTTCGAGATGAAGTCGGAGTGCTCTGCGGGCGCGACTCAGTCGCAGGCGGAACGCGACGGGTGAGATGCCAAGCACAGCAGCTGCCTGCGGTGCCGCGAGATCTTCGAAGACAGTGAGGCCGAGTGCCTCTTGATGGACCTCGGAGAGGAGGCGCCATGCTCGGCTCAGGTCCACGCGGCTCATCACTGCATGAGTGTCCTCATCCAAGTGCAGCCGGGTTGTGGCATCCGCCAGCCGCACGCCAAGTGCTTGGCGCCGCTGTTCGCCTCGGTGTGCGTTCAGCAGAATGTTCCGGGCGATGCCAAAAATCCATGCCCGTGCGTCCTCATGGATGCGCGGCACCTCATCGAGGCGACGCCAAACAACAAGGAACGCGTCAGCCGCGACGTCCTCGGCATGATCCGGATGTGCCCGCCGTTGAACGAATCTGAGCACGTCAGGGTAGATCACTTCGTACAACACTCGGAAAGTGTGCTCCCGGTCAGGAACTCGCGAAAGATGACTCATGCCCTGTACCTGTCCGCCACCCAACCAAGTGTGTCGCAAACGGCGGCCTATACAGGATATGAACACCAAAACGGTGGCATCCGGTCCGCAGGATTGGCCCATGAGTAGCAAGCCAAAGGCCGTGGAAGCTGTCCGGGATGGTCCCGGTGGGTCGGGCGCTCCTGGTCATGCGCTCCGAGCATCGGGATCCCTCAACATCATGCGAGGATTTCCGCAGTTCAGCAGGGGTCCCGATCAAGATTCTCCGAGCTTATCCACATAAGGGGCTGTATCGGTTTCACTGGCCTGCCCGGCATGCTCCCATGTTAGGAGCATGCCGCCATCCACCAGCCTCGATCCACCAGCACGCGGCGGCCTTCATGGGGGAGATCTAATGTCAAAGCATCTTGCACCTGCCGCTGTCCGGCGCACACCGCAGGTCCTACGGCCAGCCGTCCTGAGTCGTGCCGTTCGGATAGGCGCCGGCGCGGCATTCCTTGCGGTCTACGCTTTTGGATTCCACGGCACTGGCCCTCTTCTTTCGTCAGGCCAGCCGCCTGCAGAGATGCCTCGTGACATCGCCGTCAACATGCCGCTCGTATCCGCTGCCGTTGCCGCGGCTGCAGAGGGCTCCGTTTCGAGCGCCGGTGCCGTCTCGGCCTCCGCTGACGCGTTCCTGTCTTACAGCCGTCCTGTGGTCTTTACCGTAGCTAAGCCCATGACCCAGAAACTGGATGCGGTTTCCAGGAAGGTGCGGCGCCCCGTGGCTGGAAAGCTGATGGCGCCGTTGGAGGTCCTGGTTCCCACCTCGCACTTTGGGCTGCGGACAAGTCCGATCACCGGTTCTGCGGGTGAGTTCCACTGGGGCCAGGACTTTGCCGCCGCCTGCGGAACCCGCGTATTCGCGGCGGATGCCGGCGTGGTGCGGGCCGTGGGATGGCATCCGTGGGGTGGCGGCAACCGGGTGGAAATCGACCACGGGAACGGCCTGATCACCACTTATAACCACTTGGAGGGCATCGGTGTGAAGAAGGGCCAGTCGGTCCAGGTGGGGGAACTCATCGCCAGGGTCGGGACCACGGGGTCATCAACCGGATGCCACCTCCATTTCGAAACCATTCTGAACGGCAAACACACAGACCCCGACAACTGGACTCTGCTGCGGCTCCGTCACTCGGGACCGGTTGCCAATATCAAGATGACCGACTATCGGAAGCGCGGCACCGCGATGGAGACACCCTCCTGGGCTGTTCCGGTCGGAGCCGGCGCTCGCCATGCAGCGGTGAACGATGAGCACGGACCGTCCGCGCAGAGCGTTTCAGCGGTGAAGTCTTCTTCTCCCTCCAAGGCGTCTGCTTCCGCCGCCAAGCCTTCGGGTAGGCGGGCCGCGCAGCCAGCACCGAAAGTGGCCCCGCCCAAACCGGCTCACAGGGTGGCCGCGCCTAAGCCCGCGCCTAAGCCGGTAACTCCGGCTCCGGCACCGAGGGTGGCCGCGCCTAAGCCCGCGCCTAAGCCGGTAACTCCGGCTCCGGCACCGGCTGCCGCGCCCAAGCCGGCAACGCCGGCCCCGGCCCCGGCTGTCACACCCAAGCCGGCACCGGCTGTCACACCGGCACCGAAGGTGGTCGCGCCTGCGCCGGGTCCCGCGGCTACGCCGGCTCCGGCACCCAGGGTGGTCGCGCCCACGCCGGCTCCCGCGGCTACGCCGGCTCCCGCGGCAGCGCCGGCTCCGACTTCTTCACCCAGTGCTGCACCGAGCTCCACACCGGTTGCGGTCCCCGTTCCTGTTCAGCAGGTAACCGAGAAGCCGGCAACGGAAGCGGAGACAGCACCGGCGGCGGCACCGACAGCGGTTCCGGCTGCTACTGAGACAGCAGCACCGTAGGGAGCCCCTAGTTGTGGTTCGGCAAGGTGAGGATTTCGGCTCCGTCGTCAGTGATGGCGATCGTGTGTTCGCTGTGCGCCGTCCGGCAGCCTGTCGCGCTTCGGAGCGTCCAACCATCGCCATCAGTGACCAGCCGGGCCGTGTCCGCCATGACCCACGGCTCCAGTGCGAGCATCAGGCCAGGCCGCAGTTTGTACCCGCGGCCGGGCCGTCCGGTGTTTGGAACGTGCGGGTCCTGGTGCATGGTTGATCCGATGCCATGACCGCCGAACTCGGTGTTGATCGGGTAGCCTGCCTCGCTGAGGACCGAGCCGATGGCATGGGAAATATCACCGATGCGGGCGCCTGGTCCGGCAGCGGCTATCCCTGCGCTCAATGCGCGCTCGGTCGCGTCGATCATCGCGACGCTTTCCGCAGGCTTTGATTCGCCCACGATGAAGCTGATGGCCGCGTCTGCAGCGACTCCGTCTTTGGAGACGGCGAGGTCAAGAGTCAGCAGATCGCCGTCAGCAAGCGGGTAGTCGCGTGGCAGCCCGTGGAGCACGGCGTCGTTGACGCCCGTGCAGATGTAGTGGCCAAACGGCCCGCGTCCGAAGGACGGCGCATAGTTGACGTAGCACGACTCCGCTCCGGCCTCCAGGATCATGGCCTGGGCCCACCGGTCGATGTCCAGCAAGTTCGTGCCCACAGCGCTACGGCTCTTCAGCGTGTGCAGGATGTCAGCCACCAGGGCGCCCGACACTTTTGCTCGGGCCAGTTCGGCGGGGTTCAGGATCTCGATCATGCGGCGCCCTTCTCATGCGACCAATAACTATACCGGCCATATTATCCCGGTATTAGTATTGGATCCATGGTCAGGTTGCCCCTCACATCCGCGGAAGTCGAGCGCGGACAGCGCCTCGGCGCCCTGTTGCGTCGCGCCAGGGGAGAGCGCTCGATGCTCGAGACCGCGCTCGATGCCCGCGTCTCACCGGAGACCCTCCGGAAGATCGAGTCGGGCCGCGTGGCGACCCCTGCCTTCCCGACAATCGCAGCGATCGCCGATGTCCTCGGTCTCTCACTCGACGACGTGTGGGCCGAGATCAACCAGCCCGAACGGGGGGTTGAACCGGCCAGCTCTGGGCACAACGCAGGTGAGAGGTTGGCTTCGTAAGCCGCAATCCCGCGGCTGTGTTGCGGGGGCCGGCAAGGTGCTGCCTCCGCCTGGGCTCCGTCGTTCTTGTACGCTGCGGGTCTTATGCGCTGCGGCGTTGCTTCGGGGCCACGCCGCCGAGGCGCTGCGTGACCTGCCGGGCCCCGCTGGCGCAGGCCTCGCCGAGGCTCTGCAGGGTGTCGGGGGAGACCCGGAACTTGGGTGCGGGGATGAGGACGGAGGCCACGATGTCGCCGCGGTGGTCATAGACCGGGGCGGCAATGCCAACTTCCTCGATGGACGTCTCTCCGTAGTTGATGGCCCAGCCGCGCTTGGTGACTTCCTCGAGGCGCTGCAGGTACTCCTCGACCGAGTGGTCGTCCAGGCCGGGCAGGGTGATGGTGCCGCTGCGGAGGAGGGCGTTCACTCGTTCGGCCTGTTCCCCGGCGAGGAAGATCTGGACCGAGGCGCTGAGGGCATCGTTGTAGCGGGCGCCCAGCGGTGTGGTGTGCTTGACCTGCTGGCGGCTGGCGATCTGCTCCACGCACATCGACTCGGTGCCATTCCACACCATCAGGGCGCTGGTCTCGCCGGTGCGTTCGGTGAGGTCGCGCAGAACCGGATAGGCCACGCGCCGTTCCTCGAGTTCGGCCAGCAGCGGACCCGCCACCGCGATCAGGCCCAGCCCCAGCCGGAAGCGGCGTGTGTCCGGGTCGCGCTCCACCAAGTGTTCCTGCTCGAACGTGGCGAGGATCCGCGACACCGTGCTCTTGTGCAGGCCCACCCGGCTGGCGATCTCGGTGACGCCCAGCATGGGCTCGTCCGCGGTGAAGCTGCGGAGCACGGCGATGGCGTTGACGATCACGGAGGCGCCGCGGGCGTCGCCGTTGCCTGCGTCTTTGCCTGCGTCAGGGGCTGGGCTCGCGGGTGTTGCCGGGGGAGTCATGGTGTTCACTATATTTCTTCACTGTCGTGCTTCCGGACTTTGTTGCCTCGCGGAAGCGGGGCGGACATGCCCTCCCGGCCGCCCGCCGTCGTCGTACTTAACCCAAGGCTGCTAAATCAAAAGCCTTGCTGACAACGGCCTGCGGGGGAGGGCATGCCCTGTGGTTAGCCAAGCGGGTTGTTGGCTACCAGGGGTGTCAGGCGCTGATGATGTTGTGCTCAGGACCGAACGGGAACTTGGTGATGTTCTCGGCGCCGTCCTCGCCCACCACCAGGATGTCGTGCTCGCGGTAGCCGCCGGCACCGGGCTGGCCGTCCAGGACCGTGATCATCGGTTCCATGGAGACCACCATGCCCGGTTCCAGCACCGTGTCAATGTCCTCGCGCAGTTCGAGCCCGGCTTCGCGGCCGTAGTAGTGGCTGAGGACGCCGAAGGAGTGGCCGTAGCCGAAGGTGCGGTTGGCGAGTAGGCCGTGGGACACGTAGATCTCGTTGAGCTCGGCGGCGATGTCCTTGCACACGGCGCCGGGCTTGATGAGTTCCAGGCCGCGCTTGTGGACCTCGACGTTGACGTTCCACAGCTCGAGGGACCGGGTGTCCGGTTCGCCGAAGAACAGGGTCCGCTCCAGCGCCGTGTAGTAGCCGGAGGTCATCGGGAAGCAGTTCAGGGACAGGATGTCGTGCTCCTGGATCTTCCGGGTGGTGGCCCAGTTGTGCGCGCCGTCGGTGTTGATGCCGGACTGGAACCACACCCAGGTGTCGCGGATCTCGGAGTCCGGGAAGGTGCGGGCGATCTCGTGCACCATGGCCTCGGTGCCGATGAGCGCCACCTCGTACTCGGTGATGCCGGCGGTGATGGCGTTGCGGATGGCTTCGCCGCCGAGGTCGCCGATCCGGGCACCGTGCTTGATGACCTCGATTTCCTCGGCGGATTTGATCATGCGCTGGCGCATCGCGGCCTGGGCCACGTCCACCAGGGTTGCGGACGCGAACGCGGCCTGGATCTTGTTGCGGTTGTCCAGCGGCAGGGAGTCGTCCTCGACGCCGAGCCGGCGGACATTGATGCCGCGGGTGCGCAGCACCTCCTGGATGCCGTGGATGAAGTTGTCCCGGCGCCAGTCCGTGTAGACGAGGTTGTCGCCGTAGCTGCGGCGCCACGGCATGCCGGCGTCGATATTTGCGGTGACGGTGACCGTGTCCTCCTTGGTGACAACCATGGCGTAGGAGCGGCCGAAGTAGGTGAACAGGAAGTCGGAGTAGTACTTGATCGAGTGGTAGCTGGTCAGGACGACGGCGTCCAGGTCCTTCTCGGCCATGATGCTGCGGAGGCCGGCGAGGCGGCGCTCGAACTCGGCGTCGGAGAAGGTCAGCGAGACCTTCTCGCCGTTGTTGAGGACCTTGAGGCGCTCGAGCTTGGCGACGTCGTTGACAGCGTCGCCGGGACGGGTGAGGTTCTCGGTGGTGGTCATGCTTTTTCCTTTTCTTTCTTGGGTGGGTGTGTTGTCAGTGCTGCTGCAGGGGCTTCTTGGAAGTCTCCACGGCGAACAGGACTGCGATGAGGGAAACCAGTGAGGCGGCCGCGAGGTACCAGCCGGGGGCCAGCTTGTTGTGCGTGAGGCCGATGAGGAGGGTGGCCATGAACGGGGCGGTGCCGCCGAACAGGGCGTTGGAGAGGTTGAAGCTGACGGCGAACCCGCTGTACCGGGTCTTCGTGGGGAAGAGTTCGGCCAGGAAGCTGGGCAGCGTGCCGTCGTTGAGGGTGAGCATGCCGCCCAGGAGGATCTGGACCAGGACGATCACCAGGAAGTTGCCGGTGCCCAGGAGCATGAACGCCGGGACCGTGAGCAGCATGAACAGCACGGACGCGGTGATCAGCATCCGCTTGCGGCCGAACCTGTCCGAGGCGATGCCGGTGAGGAAGATGAAGCCGATGTAGCTGGCCAGCGCGATGGTGGTGGCCAGGAACGACTCTCCGGCGCCGAAGCCCAGTTCCTCGGCGAGGTAGGTGGGCATGTAGCTGAGGATGACGTAGAAGCCGACGGCGTTCAGGAGCACCGCGCCGGTGGCGATGATGAGCTGCTTTCTGTTGTTCCGGAACATGTCCCTAGCGGGTGCCTTGCCGTGTTCCTCCTGCGAGAGGGCGCGGAAGGCGGGGGTGTCCTCGAGCTTGGTGCGGATGTACCGGCCGATCAGGCCCATGGGGGCCGCGAGCAGGAACGGCAGGCGCCATCCCCAGTCGTGCAGCTGGCTTTCACTGAGAACTGACGTCAGCAGTGCGGCCAGGAGGCTGCCCAGCAACAGTCCCGCCGCGGTGCTTGCGGGTACGACGGCGGCATAGAGTCCGCGCCTATGTGCCGGTGCGTACTCCACCAGGAAGGCGGAGGCGCCGGCGTACTCGCCGGAGGCAGAGAACCCCTGGACCACGCGGACCAGCAGGAGCAGGACCGGCGCCAGAATGCCGATGGTGCCGTAGCCGGGGATCAGGGCAATGCAGAACGTGGCCACGGACATGATGACGATCGAAAGCGACAGTGCTTTCCGCCGTCCGAGCCGGTCGCCGATGTGGCCCCAGAAGAAGCCGCCCAGGGGACGGACGAAGAAGGAGATGGCGAAGACGCCGAAGGTTGCCAGGAGTGCTGTCTGGCGGTCGGCTTCGGGAAAGAAGACCGTGGAGATGATGCCGGCCAGGTAGCCGTAGACGGCGTAGTCGAACCATTCGACGAAGTTGCCGATGAAGCTCGCGGTGATGACCCGGCGTCGGGTGTCCTTGCTGACTTCGTCGCCGCTGTGGGGTGCTGCGGGTGCGGGCTGCGCGCTCAGCGACTCTGCTGGCTCCGCCGCTTCGGAAGGTTGGGTTGTCGGGTGTTTCATGTGTCCACCAATGAAATGTCGGGTTGCTTCTGTTGCAACGCTGTTGCATCAGGTTAGGCGTGATGTAGTTCACCAGTCAATGGGTATTTTCGAACTCTTTGGTGTTATTCGCCGTGACCGGCTGCAAAATTGCGCTCCGCACTGAGAATCGCTCGGTTGCTTCAAGTGCAACCGCGTTGCGAGCGCATGCGCGATGCGGGCACGCCAAGGTGACGCGTCCTCACTTTTCGTCGGGTTTTTCCTGACGCGTCCTCAGGTATCGTCGGGTTTTTCCTGACGCGTCCTCAGGTATCGTCGGGTTTTTCCTGACGCGTCCTCACTTGTTCGCTGGGCGCAGTCAGGGGCATGCAGGAACTGAGGAGGCGGCGGGATGTGAGGAGGCGTCCGGTTGGAGGCGGCGGGATGTGAGGAGGCGTTTGGTTGGAGGCGGCGGGATGTGTGGAGGCGTTCGGCTGGAGGCGGCGGGATGTGAGGAAGCGTCCGGCCGACCCCTCAGTCGGTCCGCAGACTGTAGGTGCTGACGACGTTGCCCTTGCCGGTCTTGTACTGGTCCTTCAGTTCCAGCCTGGTCAGCGGGTCGCCGTCCTCGAACAGTCGCCGCCCGCTGCCGGCCACCACGGGGTGCGTCATGAGGGTCAGCTCATCGAGGATTCCCGCGAATAGCAGTTGCCGCGTCACTGAGATGCTGCCGCAAACGGCGATCTCGCCGCCGTCGCGCTTTTTAAGATCGGTGACGAACTCCTCCAGCGGTCCCTCGATCAGGTGCGAGTTTTGCCATTCGAGGGGCTCCGAGAGGGTGCGCGACGCCACGAACTTTTCCACCGGGTTGATGAAAGCGGCGAAGTCCTCATCCTGTGAAGCGTTCGGCCAGTACCCCGCCCACTCCTGATAGCTGACCCGCCCCAGAATGACGGTGTCCACGGTGTTGATCATCTTGGTCAGTCCGTTGCCCAGGTCCTCATCGAAGCTGTCGAACTGGAACTTGAACGGGTCCTGCACCACACCGTCTACGGAGTGGAACAGTCCGGCAGTCACTTTGCGCATCGGGTCCTCCAAATCGGGTCGTCAGGCATTACCGTATTCCGCCGCGGCTGCCGTGGGAAGGTTTTGCGCGCCGACGCCGGCCGCCCCCGACGCCTGGCCCTTTATGCTGGGGCCAAGGATCGGCGTCGAAAATTTAGGGGACAGGGATGACTCACCGGGCTGCCTTCGGCCTTGCCGCGACCATCGCACTTGTCCTCGGGGCATGTTCGGCGCCGCAGGGGGAACCCAAACCTGCATCAACCTCACCTTCAGTTCAGCAGGAAATGCCGACGGCGGTGGTGCAAAGTGCCGGAGGCAAGAAGGCCGTGGTGCACGCCGGAGTGTCGTCCGCTCCCGAGGAAGGTGGCCAGCTCATCGGCAGTCTGGCGGCAGACGGGGCCGGATGCATCGTGGTGCGCACCCGCGACGGGGAAACAACAACCCTGGTCTTCCCCCAAGGCACGGTTTTCGAGGGCGAAGCACTGGCCCTGCCGGACGGTTCGTCTCTGTCCGATGGGGCCAAGGTGGCCTTGGACGGCGCGCGTGTTCCAGCTGATGAGAAATTGAGCGTGTGCCCGAACTACGTCCGGCTCTTCTCGGTGGTAAGGGCCACTGTCAACCCGTAATAAAAACGATCCTGTGGCTGGGGCCAGGCTATCCGCACGCGACAAGCACGTTAACGGCAGGGTCTGCGGGAGCGTGCGGCGGGAAGCGGCAGGATCTGCGGGAGCGTTTGGCGGGAAGCGGCAGGGTCTGCGGGAGCGTTTGGCGGGAAGCGGCAGGATCTGAAGGTCCCCACCGTTCCAAACGCTTCCTCACCTTTGGTCGCTTCACACCAAACGCTTCCTCAGCTTCCGCCGTCGTTATTCCAGCACTTCCCGCGGGACCCCTTGCGGTTCCGCTACTTAGCGTTACTATGTACTGGTAGCTAGTATTACTAAGTAGCTGGAGGAGGTGTCCGGTGGGCAAGCAAATGACGGAGATGCTCAAGGGGACGCTGGAGGGCATCGTTCTTGCCCTTCTCACCGGGAATCCGGCGTATGGATACGAGATCACGACGCTGCTCAGGGAGAAGGGCTTCTCTGATATCGCCGAAGGAACTGTATACGCGCTGCTGGTGAGGATCGAGCAAAAGGGTCTTGTCGACGTCGAGAAGCGTCCGTCAGAGAAAGGACCCCCGCGCAAGGTGTACACGCTCAACGCCCAGGGCGATGAGTACTTGGAAGAGTTCTGGAGAACGTGGAGCTTTCTGGCCCAGCGGCTCGAACAGCTCCGAGATGGAGGGAATTAAACATGGCCATGGGATGGATCGAGCAGGTCACCGGCTCGCTCGAACAAAAGAAGCAGTACCGACAGTACAAAGCGCGCACCAAGCAGCTTCCCGCGAACTATCGCACAGCCATCGATGCGTTGGAGCGGTACCTGACGTACTTCGGGGCGATCACGAAAGGGGAGACCCTGGTGAAGATGCTGGAGGATCTGGCGGATCTCTTTGAGCAGAGCGCGGCGACCGGAACCCCGATCCGGGAAGTCGTCGGGGAGGACCCCGTGGAGTTCGCTGAGACGTTTCTCCAGAACTACTCGGAGGGGCAGTGGATCAACAAGGAACGGAAGCGGCTCAACGAGGCAATCGAGAGCGTTAGGAAGGAGGAGGAAGTCCCATGAGCGTCAACGCCTCAGCTCCGCCGGATCGCGAACCCGCGATCCGTGTGCAGGGACTGGAGAAGTCCTACAAGGAACTGCATGTGCTGCGCGGCGTGGACTTCGACGTGGCATCGGGCGGCATCTTCGCCCTCCTCGGCTCGAACGGAGCCGGAAAGACCACGATCGTGAGGATCCTGTCCACACTGTTGCGGCCCGACGCCGGCACAGCCACCGTGCATGGATTCGACGTCACGGCGCACCCGCTCCAGGTCCGGGAATCCATCAGTCTGACCGGACAGTTCGCTGCGGTCGACGAGATCCTCTCCGGCCGGGAGAACCTGGTGCTCGTTGCCAAACTGCGGCACCTGAAAGACCCTGGCGCGGTGGCGGATGATCTCCTCGCACGCTTCAACCTCGCCGAAGCAGGATCGCGAAAGGTGTCCACCTATTCGGGCGGCATGCGGCGTCGTCTTGACATCGCCATGAGCCTCATCGGGCAGCCGAAGGTGATCTTCCTCGATGAGCCGACGACCGGGCTCGACCCCGAAGCGCGCATCGAGGTGTGGCAGGTGGTCAAGGAGCTCGCCAGGCAGGGGACCACCGTTCTGCTCACCACGCAGTATCTCGACGAGGCCGAGCAACTGGCAGACCGAATCGCGATTCTTCATGAGGGGCGGATCATCGCGAACGGCACCCTCGCCGAGCTGAAGCGGCTGCTCCCGCCGGCGGAAGTCGAGTACGTCGAAAAGCAGCCGACCCTGGAGGACATCTTCCTCGCACTGGTGGGGAAGGACGACAAAGTCGGGTCAAGTAAGGACCAGCCATGAGCAAGCATTTCTTCGGAGACACGGCCGTCCTGCTGGGCCGTTCCCTGCGCCACATCATCCGCAGCGTGGACACGATCATCACCACCGCAATCACGCCGATCGCCCTCATGCTGCTGTTCGTCTACGTGTTCGGCGGCGCCATCAAGACAGGCGCCGACAACTACATCAACTACCTGCTTCCCGGCATCATGCTGATCGCGATCGCGTCCGGCATCGCGTACACCGCCGTCCGGCTGTTCACCGACACGAAGAGCGGCATTTTCGAGCGGTTCCAGTCCATGCCGATCGCACGATCGTCCGTGCTGTGGGCCCATGTGCTGACGTCGATGGTTGCCAACGCGCTCTCGCTGGTGATCATTGTGCTGGTTGCCCTGCTCATGGGCTTCCGCACATCGGCGGGCCCACTGGAGTGGCTCGCCGTTGCCGGAATCCTCGCCCTGTTCACCCTGGCACTCACCTGGATCGCGGTCATCGCCGGCCTGTCAGCGAAGTCCGTGGACGGCGCCGGCGGCTTCTCCTACCCGCTGATCTTCCTGCCGTTCATCAGTTCGGCCTTCGTCCCCACCGGCACCATGCCGGGTCCCGTGCGGGCGTTCGCCGAGAACCAGCCGGTCACCTCGATCGTCAACACCATCCAGGACCTGTTTGCGCAACGGCCGGTCGGCGTCGACATTTGGATCGCCCTGGCCTGGTGCCTCGGGATCCTCGTTCTCGCTTACGTCTTCGCCATGGCGGCGTACCGCCGCAAGATCACGTAAGGGCGGCCGACGGCGGGATGGCGGCGGTTCGATCTACGGCGTGAGCGGACCGCGGATGACACGTAGTCCAAGCTCGACGTCGCCCTCTATGAAGGCCGTGTCTGACAGGCTGGAGCGGCCCCAGAGGCCCAGGTACATGTCCTGTGGCGCTGCGGTAACCGAGGCCGCGATGTCCCCGTTGCCGACAGTCCATGCGGTGCCGCCGGGTACACGGAAGGTCACGCCCTTTCCTGGGTCGGCCATCCGGTGCAGCCGGAGCTGGCGCGGGGCGAACATTGCCAGGACCTCGTCGACGCCGTCGAGCAGGAAGTCCTCGGCGAATTCCGGGTCCGCCAGGCCGGATCCTTGGTGGCCGTCGACGAGGTGAATAGCGTGTTCGTGTGCCTGCCGGCGCAGCCAGAAACCGGCAGTGCGCGGGGGAGGGCCGAAGTTCCAGCACGGCGCTGCGGGGTCCAGGGAGGCCATCGTGGCCAGGAAGCCGGGGGCACCCTCGAGGAACCAGGTTGCGGCCCCCTCTGCAGGCGGGGCCGTTTCCTGGACGTACTCGCCGGTGCGAACAATAGCGGCAGCCCATCGCTCGATTGAACTGATGTGCCCGAAAAGCGCATCGAGAGTCCATCCCGGACAGGCCGGAACTGAACGGCCCAGCGTGCCCTCCGGCTGGCGCGCGAGCCTTTCGAGGGAACTTAGGGTTTGTGTGAGTTCGGCAAGGTACCGTTCGGGCAACATCTGTCGAGCATATCGAGACCCACCGCGGGCCTCGGGTGTTCGCCCGCGGGAGGGTTGGGATCTAAGCGGCAGGAAGGGAGGGAGTGTCCGGGCAGGTGGAGAATTCGGAGCTTCGGGTGGCGAGGTTACGACGAGGCTATTCAATGCCCTGTCGTGCGGATTGCGTCCGGATTCGGTGGTTGGCGTCTACGCTACGACGGCCCGGCCGGGCGAAACAGGAACTGGCAGTACACCGCACAACAGGCACTCCCGCGCACCATCGCCACCCTGGACACCGGTGCCAGCATCTTCTTCGACCACCGCGACCCCGCCATGGTCAGCTGGCTGGGAGGACGCCGGATCGACTGACCTGGCCTGCCCTCATGCCCCAGAACCTGCCCGCCGCCGACCGGCGGTCCGTCCTGCGCTCCGCGGCCATCGGCATTGCCGGCGCGCTGGTCGGCGCCGGCGCGTCGGGGTGCACCCAAGGAAACACGATGCCAGCAAAAGACACGCCACGCCAAGCGAGCCCAATCAAAAGCAGGAAAACCGGCGCGAGAGTCCTGCTCGCATACTTTTCGCGTGCAGGCGAGAACTAGCACTACGGCGGCCGTCGGGACCAGCCGCCGGCAACACCGAGGTCCTGGCCGGCATGATCAGCGGTCTCATTGGCTGCGACGTTCATCGCATCGAAGCAGCGGTTCCTTACCCGGCGGACTACGACGCCACAGTGGCGCGTAACGTCCGCGAGCAGAATGAGGACAGCCGCCCTGCGATCGCCAACCCACTTCCATCCATCGACCACTACGACACCGTGCTCCTGGCCAGCGGCATCTGGAACATCAGAGCACCGATGATCATGACCACGTTCACCGAAAGCCATGACTTCGCCGGCAAAACTGTCTACCCTCCTGCAGGCTCCACCAGTCCTGACGGTCTTCGCCGACCGAAACGAGCCACGTCGCCCCGAAACAACAGGAACGATGGCCAAGGGCCTCAGCTTGCACAGGCACCCCTGGAGTGGCAACGCTCCCCATTTTAGAGGTTGATGTTCAGCGGCCCGATTGATGTTCCTGCAGACAAAACAGAATTTAGGTCGGGACAACTACCTCACTTAGTGAGGAGGCTTAGCGGGGAACATTGGTCCGCAAACAAATAGACGGGACCCCGTTCTCTTCAAGCGGGTCCCGTCTATTTATTCTCAGATGTCATTCGAGTAGTGCACTATTTTCGACGCATTTCACTTCACCACATATATCGCTGTCGCGACAACGGAATACTCGTCTTGTTGAGCCAGCCGCCATTCGACTATGACAGCTTGGCCGCCCACAAGAGCCCGGAAACCGTGTTCTTGAATCAAGGCAGAGAAATGACCAAAACACTTTTCCCCATTCGGAAGAACTAGTTCCCCCCACCCCTCGTCTGACTTCCAAAAGGAAACGACGGCGCGATCCGTACCCGACGTATCGGTCATTACGCCCGCTCTAAGATTATGAATTCACACATACGTAATTGCATAATTGAAGTCCCATTTCACGGTAGCTGTTCCCGACCAGCCAGGTCCAGCCGCTCTGAACGCCCATTCCCCATAGAGGTAGTACATGGAGCTTGTAGACTGACTCCCGCAACTCCAATGGAAGATGTAGTCCTCATTTTGGCCTGCCTTATTATAGCCGCAGTTAGCCGGAGACTTGAAGGCATATGCCGTGAGCGCCTCGCCATAGATTATAGATTTGAGATAGGCAGATGGTGCCCACCGATAGGAAGTCGGGAGCCCAGCGGCGTAGCTTTGCTGAGCCCAGAACTGAGAGTTGGTGTCAGATGCGTAGAAGGATGGACGATTCGGGCCAAAGTAGAAAGTTCCGAAAGTCGCAGCGAGAAGCGTTGGTGAGGACTTATTTTTCTTGACTTGTTCTTGGTCCTCACAGCCTGAAAACTGCGGTTCTGCGGGTCCCTTCTTCAACCTTCCTTCGCGGTCGAGGGTGTAGTCCCCGTCCTTCCCATCGACCTTAATGGACACGACCGAAGAACTCGCACAGTTGGCCCCTCCCCCTTTCCTTATCTCTTGATATTTACTCTCTTGTTCCTGCGTCAGTTGCAGTTCAACCGGACTTGAATCCCCGGCTGCGAGCACCATCGGTGCGGGAATAAGCAATGTTCCAGCCATGAGTGCTACGACCGTTAGGGCATATCGAGACAACCTTTTCATTTTTTCCCCCATTTTCCCCCAAATAGATGATTTGGAGCTTATTAGCAGTCCGCTAGGGGCGTCAACGTATGCACGGGGTCAGGCCAAGTTCGGACGTGGGTTCCTGGGGCAAAAAGCCTCCTAGGCAAGGCACAACGTACTGCGAAATGTTTGTACCATAGGTGGTGGATTACAGGCCCGAGACCTATAACAGTCAAGGCTGGTGCCGTTTACTGCCTTACTGATAAATCGCGTTTAAGGCTGTAGTAGATCTCTCGGGCGATAAAGCGTTTGAGGCAGCGGATGGCATCCGCTGATGAGTGGCCTTGGGCGCGCTTCCGGTCACGATAGGCCTGGGATCTCGGGTCATAGCGGAGGCGGCAGATGGCGATGAGGTAGATGACCCTGTTGGCTTGGCGGTTACCTCCCCGATGGAGTCGCATGCGATGTGATTTCCCGGAGGAGACAGGGATGGGCGCGACGCCGCAGAGCCGCGCGAAGGCGGCTTCGCTGCGGAAGCGTTCAAGTTCTCGCCGGCGGTGATGAGCAGTTGAGCGACACTGACGGGGCCGACCTGGGGCAACGCCAAGGTGTTGGGCGCAACGGCGGAGACCAGCTGAGTCAGATACTTGTCTGTCTCGTTGATTTCGGCCGTGAGCTCGTAAATGCGGCGGCCGAGTTCCCGGAGGGCGTATTTCACTGCCTGCTCAGGTTCATGGATCCTGCTCAAGTCAGGCCTCAGCGTGCGCGCCTGAGTGGCTTTACCCTCCAGCGTTTTGGCGGTCAGTCTGGTTCTGAGATGATCCGGTGCGGTGAGCAGAACGTCGCGCAGCTGGACACAGGCCGCGCTGCGGGCCTTAATCGCAGAGCCTCTGACCAGATGCAGATTGCGGATGGCTTCGACCGCCCCGGTGGTGTCCTTCGCCGGATCTGAGCATTCACCGGAGAGGACTTTTCGAGCGGCAGCTTCAGCGTCGACGGCGTCACTCTTTCCGACGCGCTGACGGACTTGTGAGTGGCCCTTGTTGACCTCTACGACATCGATTCCTGCCGCGAGCAGGTGCCTGGTCAGTCCGGCGCCGTAGGAGCCGGTGCATTCGACGCCAAAAGTGTTGATGATGCCGAAGCTTGCGGCCCAGTCCAGCAGTTGTTGGTAGCCGGCGTGGTCCGCCGGGAATTGTCGGTCGCCGAGCATTCGCCCGTCCTGGTCTACAGCCGCGGCTGTGAGGAAGCCTTGGGGTTTGGGCAACGGGATGTGAGGAAGGGTTTGGATTCAAGCGGCGGGATGTGAGGAAGGGTGTGGGTTTGGGCGGCGGGATGTGAGGGAGGGTCCTAGGGGAGTGGGGCTAGGCGGGCGGCCAGGTGCAGGCCGGCCAGGCGACCCGTTCCCCGGGGGTCGCCGCCGCACAGATCGAAGATGCGCTGCAGCCGGTGGTACATCGACTGCCGTTCCAGATGCAGCTCACGTGCCGCCTGGGCCGTGTTGCAGCCGGAGTCCAGCCACACCGTCAGGGTGTGCAGCAGCTGCGAGTTCCGCTGCTCGTCGTGCTCGAGAATGGGTCCCAGCGTGCGGCGGACGAAATCGCGGCGGGCACCGCCGTCGATGCTCTCGGCAGCCAGCCGCTCGGCACTAAACGCATCCGCATCCCGCACCTGGCGGGGTCCGCCGGCGGAGCGGCCAGTCCGTGGTGCCAGATCCAGCGTCCGCCGGGCTTCCGCCATGGACCACGCCGCTTCACCAATGCCCTGCCCCAGAGGTCCGACGGCGATCGCAGAACCTTCCGGGACATCGAGGCTGCCCAGCGCCCCGATCAGTGACGCCCGCGCTGTACGGGTTCCCTTGACGGGAAGGCCGGCCAGCGCAATGAGCTCCAGCTTGTCCGCGTAGCTGGCAGCATGCGGGACCGACTCCGCGAGGATCGTGTCCAGCGCCGGGCGCAGCCGGCCGGAGGCGGCGGAACGGATCATGACGGCGGCCACCGGACCGTCGACGGCGAACCCCGCCGCCGCGCCGAGCTGCTCCAGCCGCCACGGCTGGGCGCCGGAATGGACGGCCCGCATCAGCTCCGCTCCCGCCAGTTCCTTCAGGCCGGGCGGCATCCGCTGCAGCAGCGCAAGGCCAAGAATGTCGACGGAGCGTTCGCCGGCCACCCGGACAAACGTCGGGTCGACGCCTTCGGGCAGCTCCAGCTCCAGCCGGGCGGCCAGAACGCCGCGGACCGGCACGTCGACCGCCGTCGTACTCACTGATCCCGAACCGCCGGTTCCCGGACCGCCGGCGGAGCCCCCGCCGTCGGCCGCACCCGCACTCCCCAGCGTCAGCCCCGCCGGCGACACCAGGCGGACGCCGGTCCCGGTCTGCCCGGCGAGCACGGCGAGCACCTCATCCAGCCCGCCGCCGTGGGCGAGCTCGGCGGCCATGGCGTGGCTGATCTCGTCGCCGCGCTGCAGCAGTTCCACCGACTGGCTGACCAGGATGGAGTTGATCTCCTGCATGATGCCCACGAAGGGAGCCACCTTGCGCAGCTCGAACAGCGGCAGTCCGTGCGACTCCGCAGTTATCAGCATCGACTCGGGGATATCGGGCAGCGCCGGCCCGGTCTCGATGGCAAGGGCAGCGACGCCGCGTCCCGCCAGTTCGCGGATGTAGTCCACCCGCCGCTCCTCGGTAGCCGTGGCCAGTGCCTGGCCGCCGCTGAGGAGGAGCTCGCCGCCGCGCAGCAGCGGAGCGATGTCCAGAACCTCGCTGGAGTGGACCCACCGCACCTGCCGGCCGGGCACGCTGTCCGGGGCGGCCCGCAGCAACGGGTCAGCGGCCCGGACGGTCCGATGCTTCAGGACGTCTTCGAGGAACACCGATCTTACACTCCGTCATATGCAAGGGAACTCTGTTAGACAGATCCTATCTTGTTGCTGTGATGTGGCGCGCATACGCTTAGTGCATCCCTTCTTCACGGAGGCTCTTCTTCCTCATACGGAGGCTTTTCCGATGCACAACTCCTCAACAACGCAGCCCGGGCCCGCAATGGAGCCGGCCGAGGACTGCGAAGCCTGGCTACAGCCCATCCCCGAGTCGCAGCGCACCCGCAAGGTGTCGGGCCAGTTCTGGATCTGGGCGGGCGCAAACCTGGCCCCGATCAACTGGGTCCTCGGCGCCCTGGGCATCAACCTTGGCCTTGGCTTCGCCGACACCGTCACCGTCCTGGTCCTCGGCAACCTGATCGGCATGCTGCTCTTCGGCTGCTTCGTCCTGCTGGGCCAGAAGACGGGCGCCACCGGCATGGTCCTGGCCCGAGCCGCTTTCGGCCGCCGCGGCAACTACCTGCCGGCCGCCATCCAGGCCCTGCTGGTGGTGGGCTGGTGCGCCGTCAACACCTGGATCATCCTCGACCTGGTCATGGCGCTCTTCGGCACACTCGGGTGGGTGGATCCTGCCGCCCACAACTACGCCTGGAAGATCGGCGTCGCCACGTTCATCATGGCCGCCCAGGTCGCCATCGCGTGGTTCGGCTACAAGGCGATCGCCGCCTTCGAAAAATGGACCGTACCGCCGACCATTATCATCCTTGTGGTCATGTCCGCCGTGGCGTGGTTCGGCCTGAAGATCAACTGGACCTACGCCGGCCCCGCGGGCAACATCCTGGAAGGCTCCGAGCGCATCGCGGCCATGAGCGCCGTGATGACGGCCATCGGCATCGGCTGGGGCATCACCTGGTTCACCTACGCGGCCGACTACTCCCGCTTTGTCAGCACCACAGTGCCCAAGAAAAAGGTCTACCTGGCCTCCGTCCTGGGCCAGTTCATCCCTGTGGTCTGGCTCGGCGTCCTCGGCGCCAGCCTCGCCACCAACAGCGGCGAAGTCGACCCCGGCAAGCTCATCGTCCAGAACTTCGGCGCCATGGCGCTGCCCGTCCTCCTCATGGTGCTGCACGGCCCCATCGCCACCAACATCCTCAACATCTACACCTTCTCGGTGGCCACACAGGCGCTGGACATCTCAATCAGCCGCCGGAAGCTCAACCTGTTAGTCGGCGTCTTCTCGCTCATCGCCGTCGTCTTCTTCATCTTCCAGGAGGACTTCGCCTCGGTGCTGGATGCCTGGCTGATCGGCCTGGTGGCCTGGGTGGCCGCCTGGGGCGGCGTGATGCTGGTGCACTTCTTCTGGCTGGAGAAGCGCTGGCCGGGCAAGGTGGACCGGCTGTTCGACGGCGTCGGAACCCGCCGCCTGCCCGTGGTCAACTGGGCCGGTGTGACCGCGCTCCTGGCTGGCATCGTCGCCACCTGGCTGTTCATGTACGGACTGGTTCCGGTAATGCAGGGCCCCATCGCGGTTGCCCTGGGCGGCTGGGACCTCTCCTGGCTCGCCGGCGGACTCACCAGCGCCGCGGTCTACGCGGTTCTCGGCCCCCGGCTGCACCGGCCGTACGTGACGGTGACGTCCGACGGCGGCACCACCGCCGCGGTCAACGCACCTGACGCTGCGCAGGCACCCCAGCCCGTCACCGCCGTCGAACTCTAAATCCTTCTGTACCTCTCCGCTTCGCCCTCTGACGAAAGGAACCCCGGCATGAGCACCAGCGCCTTCGCGGATTCCCAGCACCCCATGACCTGGCCTGCCGGCTTCAGCGCCGCCGCATCCTTCACCTTCGATGTCGACGCCGAATCCTGCGTCATTGCGCACGACCCCAGCAGCACCCGGCGAATGTCGCTCATGAGCCACCAGTCGTACGGGCCCAAGGTCGCGGTGCCGCGGCTGCTGCAGATCCTGGCGCGGCAGGAGGTTCGCGGGACGTTCTTCATCCCCGGCTTCACAGCCGAAAGCTACCCGGACGTGGTGCGGCAGATCGTCGACGGCGGGCACGAGGTTGCGCACCACGGGTACCTGCACGAGCCGATGCAGGGGATCGACGCCGCCACCGAAGCGAGCTACATGGACCGGGGACTCGAGGCGCTGGAGAAGGTCGCCGGGATCCGCCCGGTGGGTTACCGGGCACCGTGGTGGGAACTGAACTGGCACTCGCCGGCGCTCCTCGCTGACCGCGGCTTCCTCTACGATTCCAGCCTGCTCGACGGCGACGCACCGTACCGGATGTCCGTCTCCTCGGGTTCTCCTTCCGGTGCCGGCGACACCCGCGACATCGTGGAGGTCCCCGTGGACTGGACGCTGGACGACTGGGAGCAGTACGCGTTCTATCCGGGCGTGACGGGCAGCGGCGTGATCGAAAGCCCGGCCAAGGTGCTGGAGATGTGGACGCTCGAGGCCCAGGCACACCACTCGCAGGGGAGTTGCTTCGTGCTCACGAACCACCCGTTCATCTCGGGCCGGCCGTCCAAGGCGGTGGCGCTGGAGCAGCTCATCGAGCGGGTCAAGGGCATGGAAGGCATGTGGGTGACCACCCTGGAGCAGATCGCTGATCACACCAAGGCAACCGTCAGCGAGGTCCACACCCATGCCAGGATCGACGTGCCCGTTGCTCCCGGTTTCGGAGCCCGCTTCAAGCCGGGCCAGGTGCAGGTGCCCGCGCTCAGCTAGCGCGGCTTCGTCAAGCGCGAACGGACACTTGAGGCCCTTGAACAAGCGCGAACGGACACTTGAGGCCCTTGGTGGGGGCCCAAGTGTCCGTTCGTGCTTCCTGGGTTTCTGCACCCGCGTCGGCGCGGAGCCGGAGCGGGCGAAACTGCAATGATCGGACCATGAGCAGAGTGGACGGCCTTGGACACGAGGCATCGAAGTTCGACAGACCGGCGCATCATTCACGGCTCCGGTTGCTGGTGATGGCCGTCGTCGGTCTGGCAACGGCTGTGGCCGTGGGGCTCCTGCAGTCGTGGACCTATGCCCCGGCCATGGGCTGGGCGGCCGCGTCCGCCACCTATCTGATCTGGGTGTGGGCCATCATCGGGCGCCTGCCGGCAGCGGCCACGGCGGACCACGCCCGGCGCGATGACCCCGGGCGGGCCGCCTCTGACGCCCTGGTGCTGGCCGCCACGTTGGCCAGCTTCGGCGGCGTTGCCATGATCCTCGGGGATGCCTCCAACAGCGAAGGCGGAGCCAAATCGGGCATCATCGCGCTCGCGTTGGGGACTTCCACACTGTCCTGGTTCCTGGTGCATTCGCTCTACACGCTGCGCTACGCCTCCATCTACTACCGCGACAAGACCGGCGTCGATTTCAATCAGGACAACCCGCCGCGCTACATGGACTTTGCTTACCTGGCCTTCACTGTGGGCATGGCCTACCAGGTCTCGGACACCAACCTCAAGACAGATCCAATTCGCGGTACGGTGCTCCGCCACGCGCTGCTGTCCTATCTGCTGGGCGCCATTGTACTGGCCACCACCATCAACCTGGTCTCGGGCCTGGTCCACTGAGCTGTCCTCGCCTCGTCGTGTTGCCAAAAAGGGCCCCAAGTGTCCCTTCGCGCTTCTGGATTCCTGCGAAACGGCGACCAAGGCTGCAACGTCCCTCTAATGCCCGGCCTTCACCGTGAGTACTTTCAGGGCGGCGGCGTTGACCTCGGCGGCGAACGCGGGACTGCGCTGGGCGAGCTGCAGCACGGCGGCGTACATGGTCGGAATGGCGCGGGGGTTCGCGCATAGCAGCATGGTTCCCCCGGCGTTGATGAAGTTCGTGGCCCGCGTGCCCAGTGCCCACGGACCCAGCTGCGCCGCGTTGCACAGGTCATCGGAGAGGACGACGCCGGTGAAGTGCAGGTCCGTGCGCAGCATCCTCCGCATGATCAGAGGCGAGAATGGGGCGATGCGGCCGGCGTCGATGCGCGTGTAATAGGCGCTCGAGACCATGACCCACCGGGCACCCGCCTGGATCGCCGTCCGGAACGGCAGCAGGTACGGGTCGGTGCGAGTGGTCACGGTGTCCTTGACGTTCCGGCTGGTGTCCGTGTTCAGGATGACGCGGCCCAGGCCAGGGAAATGCTTGATCACAGGCGCGATCCCAGCCGAGCGCATTCCGGCCGCGAAGGCGCCGCCGTGGGCTGAGACCGTCTGCGGAGTGAACCCGTATTCGCGGGCGAAGAACCCGATGGGCGCGTTGCGCGGGGCGAACTGTCTGCTCGGAACGGTGTCCAGAACCGGCGCCAGGTTCATGGTGAGCCCGGCCGAGCGGAGCTGGCTTCCCCAGACGCGCGCGTTTGCCTGGAGGGCCGCCGTCGTCTGTGTTCCCTGGGACAGCGCTGTGGGGATCGCCGAGAAGCCGGGACCGCTGAGGACCTGGACGAAGCCGCCCTCCTGGTCGGTCGCCACCGCGAGGCGAATGCCGCCGGTGGTGGCCGCCGATACGGTGGCCGTCATGCGGCGAACGACGGCAGCCGTCGCCGCGGTGCCCGCACGGCTGCGGCCCGCAAGATAGACATTACCGACGTGGAACCGAGTGAGGTCGGACATGGTGTTGGCGTCCGCTCCGGTGGCCGTGGCCGCCACCATGAACAGCTGGCCGACCCGCTGGGGCAGTGTGAGCCGGGCGAGCTGCTGCGCCGGGGTGGGCGCCGTCACGGGCGCCGCTGTCACAGCGGCAGCATGGCGGCCGACTGTCTGCCGGACAGTACGGGGCACAGGTGATCGCTGGCTTGTTGCTGGCGGGCTTGTTGCCGGCCGGTTTGTTGCGGGCAGGACGCCGGCCGTTGTCGCCGACAGCGATTTTCTTGTCGCGGACTGGGGCGGGCCGCCCGCGGCTGACAGGGCGAGCAAAAGCGCTGCTCCTAGGACTGCCAACCTACTCAGATAACGCATGTGTCACACGGCTTTGCTGGGGCACTCATATATCAATGAGAGTACGCCGTTTCAGCGGCCTCGGACCCAACCGGCGGCAAACGCCGTTGCGAGGAACGGCGGCTTGGAATCCAGTCGAGCGCGAACGGACACTTGAGGCCCTTCAGGCAAGGGCGCCAAGTGTCCGTTCGCGCTTCCTGGTTTTCTGCATCGCAAGCACCGCCGTCGTGCTTTTGACCGAGTCGTGCTTTTGACAGATGAGGACTGCCGGCGGAGGGCATGGACGTGCCGGGCAGGGCATGGAAATGCCGCCCTGCGGTGTTGGGGGCCATCGCAGGACGGCATGGATTCAAGGTACTGTGCCGCACTTTCCCGCAACAGTGTTTCCTCCGGTGGCGGGTGGAATCTTAACGGTTTTTTAACGCCTCTTCGGTTTGAAGGGCCCAAGCGTTGGGGTCCCAGCCGGAACGCGGCGAGGCCCTGTCCGCTCTTACCGGACAGGGCCTCGAGCTCTAACGCGGGACCTTAGTGCCTTCTGAAGGCGTCCTTGATCTTTTCGCCGGCCTGCTTGAGGTCGGCCCTGATGTGGCGGGCCCTGCCTTCGGACCGGAGCCGTTCGTTTCCGCTCGCGCGGCCGGCTGCTTCCTTGCTTCTGCCGTGGAGTTTTTCGGCGGCGTTGTGGATCTTGTCACCCAAACCCATCGTGACCTCCTGTTCGGGAAAGCCGGGGCGGCCTGTTGCCGCGGCGGCCATTCTCAGTCTATCGACGGCGGGCCGGGGCGGCCATCATCAGCGCCTCGCGGTTCAGGGACGCGGCCGCCACCTGCCAAGCCCAATCAGAACCGGTAGCGATAGCCGGTAACGGGTCAGAGCCGCGACCGGAACCATGGTCACGGCGCACAGGGCCGCAAGGATTAACGCGGCAGGGCCGCTGCAACCCCGGTTCGGATTGCAACGGCCCTGCGGTGTTCGGGAACCTCTAAGTTACGACGGCGGTGAGCTCACCGGAATCGTCGCCACCCAGAAGTTCACCTCGGTCGCGTAACCAGGCTTTGATCCCGTGACCGTTACAGTCAAGTACCTGCCCAGGTCCGCTGCCGTCAGCGGGTACGTGCTGGCGGTGGCACCCGTGATCGCCGCTCCATTGGCGTACCACTGGTACTTCAGTGTGACCGGCGCCGGACCCCACGTGCCCACCGCAGTGAGTGTCGACCCCACTGTTAGAAAGCCAGCGACGGTAAAGTCGGGCTCAGTTCGGGTTGGGACACTCCGCCGAACCCATCGCCGACTTGGAGCGTGCGGCATCGCTGGACCCTTCCCTGGACACCCCCTGGCGGGTCTTGGCGAATATCTACCAGCGCCTCGGAAACGTCCAGGAGGCTTTGGCTGCCAGCCGGCGTGCGGATGCCCTGGCGGGGAATTAGGACTGCAATTACTGAATATTTCCGCTTCGGTGATGCCCGCGCTAAGAATGCCGAAGGAAACGATCAAGATTGGCGCAGTTTCCGGAATTTGGCCTTAATTGCATTTCCTGCGTGTTATTAGCCGGTGCATTTACCGGGTTCTGAATTCCTGCCGTAAACGCGTCTATTTATGAGGTGCGCTTGCTGGCAGATCCGGTAACAGCGCAGACACACAATGAGCACCCGTGTGAAACGTTTTAGAAAACATCGTGGTGCAGGCTGGGACTATCGAATCAGTCCAATGCAAGGGGTCCGGTCATGAACGATAACGGGGAGCTTGAAGTTCAGTCCAGCGCAGAGCTGACGGTGGGGGACGAAGTGGAGGCCTGGCACCGCGGGCGGCTGTCGCACCGGGGGACCGTGAGCAGCACGCTCCGGGACATTGACCTGTTCTGGATCATCGACTCCCGGACCGGCGCCCGCCGGCTGCTGGATCTTGAGCAGCTCACCGTGCGTCGGGTCCCAGCCGGAAAGGCGGCATCCGCCGTCGGGCATTCCACAGGCGCCGCGCATTCCGCAGGTGCCGGGAAACTCAAGTCCGACGCCGGGAACCCGGCGAACACCGTCGGCAAGCCTGCCGCCCGGAGGCGGAGGCCAGTCAGAAACCTGAGCCAGGTGGTCTTTATTGAGGCGCCGGCCACGAGGTAACGGGCCACCGGCAAAACCTATGTCATGTTGCTGAACCGCTCCGCCTGCGTCTTGCTGCCCTGCACGATTATCTGGTCGTCGTCGTACAGGACGGTTTGCGCGGTGGTGTGGCCCCAGATGCCGCCGGGGCGCTTGACCGCCACGATGGTGATGCCGTACTTGTCGCGCAGGCCCAGCACGCCGAGCGGACGGTCACGGGCCTCGGTGGGCGGGCTGGTGCGGATCATCACAAAGTCGTCCTCGAACTCGACGTAGTCCAGCAGCGAGCCTCGGACCAAGTGGGCCACGCGCTTGCCCATGTCGTGCTCGGGGCGGATCACGTGGTCCACGCCGAGCTGGTTGAGGATCTCGGCGTGCGGCTCGCTGATGGCCTTGGCCCAGATCTGCGGCTTCTTGAACGTGAGCAGGCGCGACGTCGTCAGGATGCTCGCCTCGATGTCGCTGCCGATGCCCACCACGGCGCGGTCGAACTCGTGGACGGAGAGCTGCCGCAGCACTTCCTCCTTGGTGGAGTCCGCCCGGACCACGTGGGTGAGCCGGCCGTTGTAGGACTGCACGGTGTCCTCACTGGAGTCGATGCCCAGCACCTCGGTGCCCTGCGCCTCGAGCTCCAGCGCCAGCGACCCGCCGAAGCGGCCCAGCCCGATGACCACCACCGAGTCCGCCTGCGCCGCGGTGTCGGCTGACCGGGAGAAGAAGTTCTTAGCCAATGAGGGGCCTTTCCTTGGGGTACTCGTAGAGCAGCGGGCGTTCGCGGAGCGCCAGTGCGGCGCCCAGCGTCACCGGGCCGAGACGGCCGATGAACATGAGCAGGATCAGCACCACCTGGCCGGCCGGCGGCATGGCGGCCGTGATGCCGGTAGACAGCCCCACCGTGGCGAACGCGGAGATGACCTCGAACAGGATCCGTTCCTGGCCGAAGTCGGTAATGATCATGAGGAACATCGTGGCGCCCACCACCAGCCCTATCGCCAGCAGCACCACGGTGATGGCCTGCCGGTGAACGGCGCGGGAGAGGCGCTTGCCGAAGATATTCACCGCCGTGCCGCCTTGCAGTTCCGTCAGGAGGATGAAGAACAGCACGCTGAAGGTGGTGATCTTCAGGCCGCCCGCGGTGCCGGCCGGGCCGCCGCCGATGAACATCAGGATGTCCATGCCCAGCCAGGACACCTCATGCATCTGCCCGATGTCGACGCTGTTGAATCCGGCCGTGCGGGTAATGACCGACTGGAAGAAGCCCGCCAGGATGCGTTCGCCCGGCTTGAGTGCGCCGAGGGTGGCCGGGTTGGACCATTCGACGGCGGTGAGGAAGACGGTGCCTGCCGTGAGGAGCATGGCGGTGCCTACCAGGACCAGCTTGGTGTTCATGCTCCAGTGGATGGGCCGCTGGTATTGCCGCCGCAGTTCGAAGAGTACCGGGAAGCCGAGGCCGCCGATGATCACCGCGGCCGCAATGGGCAGGCAGATCCACGGGTCGCCCGCGAAGCCAATGAGGTTGTCCGTGTGCAGCGCGAACCCGGCGTTATTAAACGAGGACACCGCATGGAAAACGCCGTGCCACACTGCACGCCCGGGCTCGTAGCCGTAGCCCGCGACGAGCCTGGCGGCCAGGATCCCGGCGAGCAGAATCTCCACGGTGAGGCTGATGGCCAGCACCCCGAGCAGCACGCGGCGGACGTCGCCGAATCCGGTGCTCTTGGTTTCCGCGGCCGCCGACAGCCGTGAGCGAAGGCCCAGCCGGCGCGCCATGAGCACCCCCAGCAGCGTGCCGAAGGACATGACCCCGAACCCGCCGATCTGGATCAGCGCCATGATCACCACCTTGCCGAACCCGCTCCAGTACACGGGGGTATCGACGGTGATCAGCCCCGTGACGCACACGGACGAGGTGGAGGTGAACAGGGCATCGAGGAAGGGTGCGCCCCCGGGGCCGTTCCGCGCGATGGGCAGCATGAGCAGGATTGTGCCGACGGCGATGGCACCGGCGAACCCGAGCACGATCACCTGGGCAGGGTGCTGGGGTGCGAAGACGTTGAGGATGCGCGGGAAGACCTTGGAGCCGCCGGGCCACAGCCCACTGAAGCCGCGGTCCGTTGCCTTACTGTCCACTTTGGCGGCGGTCCTGGCCGTTTTCGCCGCGAGCCTGGCAGTCCTGGCTGCCGGGCGGGGTACTTTGGCCTCCGGCGGCGGCTTTTTGCCCACCTGCAGAGGCCTCTTGCCGGGAGGCCGGGCGTTCCTGCCCGCAGGCCGGGCCCTCGGGTCAGGAACGTCGCGCATACGCGTCACGCTACCACCGCGGAATTACCTGGGACGGCGTGAAGGGCGAGGCGTTAAGAAAGCGTTAAGATCCAAGGTTTTAGCGCTTTTCGGATTCCGGCCGGTGCTAGGCTCCCGTGGTCATCAGCAAACTGCCCATGTGAATCGAAGGACCCCGTGGCCACCTCAAGCACGCAAGGCCGTGTCCTGCCATGCTGACCCAAAGCGCCCCGTTGCTGTGGCTTATCCTCGGGATCGGCGTAACCGGCTACATGATCTACCGGCTCATCAGAGCAACGAAGTAGCCCCCGCCGTCGGACGCCTCTCCCGCCGCCCGACGGCGGGTGCGCTCCGGCCGCTCCCGGCTGCCCTCCCGCCGCTCTACAGCGGCCCGACGGCGGACCTTCCCCAAATCCAGAAAGACACTTCATGACCGCACCAGCCCAATACTCCGTTCCGGCCAGCGTGCCCAACCCAGAGCGGGAGAACGGCCCAGGCGGCGCACTCACGCGGTGGCTGCTGGAGCACAAGGTGCACCAGCCGGTCGGGCCGGAGTCCGCCGAGGGCACCGGGCACCAGCAGAGCTGGTGGAAGGTCATGTGCCTGACGGGCGTGGACTACTTCTCCACGCTGTCCTACCTCCCCGGCATCGCCGCGCTCGCCGCCGGGGCGCTGTCGCCGTTGGCCACGCTGCTGATCGTGGCCCTGACGCTGCTGGGCATGCTGCCGATGTACCGGCGGGTGGCGCACGAGAGCCCGCACGGGCAAGGGTCCGTGGCCATGCTCGAGAACCTGCTGCCGTTCTGGCGCGGGAAGGTGTTCGTGCTGGTACTGCTGGGGTTCGTGGCGACGTCGTGGATCATCACCATCACCCTGTCCGCCGCCGACGCCACCGTGCACATGCTGGAGAACCCTTATCTTCCGCCGTTCCTCGAGGGCCAGGCCGTCCCCATCACCGTGGTGATGCTGCTGATCCTGGGCGGGGTGTTCCTGCTGGGCTTCTCCGAGGCGGTGGCCGTGGCCATCCCGCTGGTGGGCGTCTTTCTGCTGCTGAATGCGGTCATCATCGGCACCGGCATTTACGACGCCGTCACCCCGCCGGGTGCCGTCGCCGCCTGGATGTCTTCACTGGGTTCGTTTGGAGGCGGCTTTGGCAACATCGCCGGGCCCGCGATCCTGGCGTTCCCGCTGCTGGTGCTGGGACTCTCCGGCTTTGAAACCGGCGTCAGCATGATGCCCCTGGTGAAGGCAACCGGTTCGTCTCCGGAAGAGGTGCTGCGTCACCGGATCCGGAACACCCGTAAGCTCCTCACGACGGCGGCCGTGGTGATGAGCGTGTACCTGATCGGCAGCAGCTTCGTCACCACCGTGCTGATCCCGGCCGAGGCGTTCCAGGAAGGCGGGCCGGCGAATGGCCGTGCTTTGGCCTACCTGGCGCATGAGCGGCTCGGCAACGGCTTCGGGTCCGTCTACGACATCAGCAGCATCCTGATCCTGTGGTTCGCCGGCGCGTCCGCGATGGCCGGTCTGATCAACATCGTGCCCCGGTACCTGCCTTCCTACGGCATGGCTCCGGACTGGTCCCGCGCGGTGCGGCCCGTGGTCCTGGTGTACACGGCCATCAGCATCCTCATCACCATCGGCTTCAAGGCCGACGTCAACGCCCAGGCGGGCGCATACGCCACCGGGATCCTGTTCATGATGGTCTCCGGCGCGGTGGCCGTGAGCATCTCCGCCGCGCGCCAGAAGAAGCGCGGCGCCGCCGTCGGCTTCACCATCCTGACCCTCGTGATGCTCTACGCCTTGGCGGAGAACGTGATCGAGAAGCCGGACGGCCTGGCGATCTCCGGGTTCTTCATCCTGGGTATCGTGGTGGTCTCGCTGGTGTCCCGCGTCTCGCGGACCACCGAGTTGCGGGTGGACCGGATTGAGTTCGACGAGGCCGCGCGCCGCTTCGTGACGGACACGATCGACTACGACGGGCGGATCAACATTATCGCCAACCGCCCCCAGGCCAGGGACGCCAAGGAGTACGCGGAGAAGGAAGCGGCACAGCGGGAGAACAACCCGGTGCCCGGCACGGCCGACGTGATGTTCCTGGAGATCGACATCACGGACCCGTCGGGCTTCAGCGACGTGCTCACGGTGCGGGGAGTGGAGGTGGCAGGGCACCGGGTCCTTCGCGCCACCAGCCCGGCCGCGCCCAACGCCATCGCGGCGATCCTGCTGGCCCTGCACGCTGCCACGGGAGTCCGGCCGCACGCGTACTTCGAGTGGGCCGAGGGCAACCCGCTGGCCCACCTGATGCGCTACCTGCTGCTGGGCCGCGGCGACACCGCCCCCGTGGTCCGCGAGATCATCCGCGAAAACGAGCCGGACCCGGCCCGCCGCCCCGGCATCCACGTCGGCTAGCCCTCCCGCCCGTCTTCCCTTCCGCTGATCGAGCCCGTCGAGATCAAGGTTCCCGGCACGCGTCCTCACTTTTCGTCGGGTTTTTCCTGACGCGTCACTTTTCGTCGGGTTTTTCCTGACGCGTCCTCACTTTTCGTCGGGTTTTTCCTGACACTTCCTCACTTCTCGTCCGGTTTTTCCTGACACTTCCTCACCGCTGATCGAGCCTGTCGAGGCCAAGGGTGCCGCACGCTGGTTTTCGACAGGCTCAACCGGCGGCGCACGATATGCCCTGTTCACTCGGGGCGTCAGGCAACAGTGCCCCACCGCCCTGCCGGTGGGCAGGGTGGTGGGGCGCGCCGTCGGACGTTCCCAATCCGGGAAGCGCGGCCGCGTCCCTACCGCACTGAAGGAGAACCGTGTGCTGCTCAAAAGCACCGTCATTGCCCTCGTCGCCCTAACGGCGCTCGCCGGAATCGCCGCCCCATCCACCGCGGCGCCGGATGCCGGCGAGACAAGCCTGTCTTCCAGGTCTCGTCGTTCATGAAGCGGATTGTGGCGGTGCTGCGCATGATGCCCATGGGGAGAGGGGCCGGCTGGTTCAGGACGGCGCCGTGGGTCCAGAGGACTGCGAGAAGGAAGTCGCCCGCGTCCAGGAAACAAGCGACGAAAGCTGAGGACGCGTCGGGCGTTGGGCGACGAAAGCTGAGGACGCGTCGGGGGAGAAGCGACGAAAGCTGAGGGAGCGTTGGGGAGAGGCGACGAAAGCTGAGGGAGCGTTGGGGGAGAGGCGACGAAAGCTGAGGAAGCGTCCCTACGGGGCAGGGGAGGCCGTAACCACGACGTTCTTGCCCCACGGGTCCTCGGTGTAGCAGCTGATCAGCACCACGCGGTCGGGCACGACGTTCCAGATGTCGCTGTCCTTGAGCGTGTTCTTGTCGTGCGTCGTCACCGAATCCACCACGTACTTCAGCGTGCCCTTCGCAGTGGTGACCGTGACCGCCTTGCCCACGAGCGACTTGTCGCTGAGCCGGTTAAACGGAGCATCCCGGCCGTCCCAGCTATGCCCCACGATGTATGTCGTATTGGTGGACCCCGCACCCGGCAGGCCGTAGCTGGTCAGCCAGTACGCGTCGAGAGTCAGCGGCGGCACGAGCGATTGCGAAGCCAGCTCGTCCGCACTCGGCGTCAGCGGCAGGACCCGCACGTTCAGGCCGGCTGCGTCGATCGACACCGACGTCGGCGGCGCCGCCACCGGCCGCATCGCCTTGCGGGCGACGGGCGCGGCACTCGGTGAACCCACCACCGAAGGAACGGCTGAAGGTGCGACGGCGGTGCTGCCGCCGCTTGGGGGAAAAGCGTTCGACGGCGCCAGGAAGAGAGCGGCCGCCAAACCCGCCGCAGCAACTGTGGGCACGGCAAGCCAGCGCCGGCGGATGGGCCGGCGCTGGCTTGCCGTCGTCTGCGGTTCCAACGTGAAATGCCTAGTTGCGGCTGCGCTCCAGGCGGCGCATCCTCACGGCGACGGCCGCGGGCACGGCGATGCCGGCCGCGAGGAGCCCGGCGAGGAGCGCCAGTCCGGGGTGGACGCCCGGCTCGGCTTCTGCCGCGGTCTGCACGTTGAGGCCCTTGTTCGTGACGGCTGCCGCGGTGCCGGCCTTGGCGGGAGCCACATTGACCGCATTGGCGACGGCCGGCGTCGTGCTTTCCGGCGCAGTGACCGGCGAGGTCGTGATTCCGCCCGGTGCCGTGACCGGCGGCGTAGCGACGGGATCGACGCCGACGGCGCCGGGATTGCAGGCCGTGACGTACGCCTCGAACAGTCCCATGAGATTGGTGGCAGTAGCTTCGTCGAGCGAGACGGCTGCCAGCAAGGTTTCGAACTCGGCGGCCGCTGCATTGAAGGCGTCCCGGGCCTCGACGATCTCGGGCGTGTTGATGGCTGCTTCGTATGCCGCCGTCAGGTCCGTCACGGCCTGCCGGGCCGCGTCCTCGGCCTCCTCGGCCGCTTCCGTGGCGTCTTCGGCAGCACTGATGGCGGCCGGATCGCCCGAATCCTCGGCCTCCTCCTCTGCTTCCTCTGCCGCTGCTGTTGCTGCGATGGCGTCATCCAGCGCTGCCTGTGCAGTCGCGAGTTCAGCCGCGGGGACTGCACCGGCTGCTTCGACCATCGCGAGATAAACCGCCTCGGCGTCCGCCGTGACTGCGGCCTTGGACTCGACATCGGCGACAGTTGCCTCGGTGATACCGGCGGCAGAAAGGGCACCCTCAAACTGGGTGAAGGCCTGCAGGCAGGCGGCATCCCCCGGTGCTGCGGCGGCTGTGGGGGCTCCGATGAAGAGCCCGCCGGCGAACACGGCTGCTGACGAACCGGCGGCGACCCATTTGGATACGGTCATGGTGTTTACGTCCCCCAAACATGAAGTGGCCGCCGGGACAGCCCCGGCGGGGTCAGCGCGCGGCAGAACGGCTCATCGCTGCTGCCCCGAAGATTCCGGCTGGACCAGGCAGGAGAGACGCTCGTATTGTTAATCATCCGAGTACGACGGCGAGACCTCAGTTTTACCTGAATGCCGCCCGGAAGATTGCTGTGAGAGTAAAAATACATACCGATACCGGTCGTGGCAAACGTCACTGACCTGTCAGGCAATCGGGTCGCCGGCTGAGCCGCGGGCTGCGCCGGGGGCCGTCCGCCGGACCACGTGCAGGGCCAGCGGATCAAGGAGCTTCCGGGTCCCGGTCCTAGGTGAGGGAGGGCTTACGCGGTGTCGGGGGATTGGAGGCCGGGGGCCACGGAGAGGTTGGGCTCGGGCTGCGTCAGATCCCGGGCACGGAGCACGGCCATGGACTTCGCGGCGACCTTCAGCACCGAGCCGGCGTCGATCGGTCCGCGTTCCACTCCGGTCCCGGCGGTGTTGATGACCATGTCCCAGGCATCGGCAAACTCACCGGACGGGAGCGTGAACTTGATGTCGTCGTCGTGCGCGTTGAAGTACAGCAGGAAGTTTACGTCCGTGATGCGGCGGCCGCGGTCGTCCCGGCCCTGGATGCCGTCACCGTTGAGGAACACGCCGATGGTCCGGCCGAACCCGCGGCCCCAGTCCTCGGGGAGCATCTCCATGCCGTCCTCGTTCAGCCACACGATGTCCGGCAGCTTCTCGCCCTTGCCGCGCCGCACCGGCCTGCCGTCGAAGAAGGTGCTGCGGCGGAACGTGGGGTGCTTGGCGCGCAGCCGGTTCACCGCGGCCGTGAAATCCATGAGCGGCATGTCGATGGCGTCCCAGTTGACCCAGCTGAGCTTGGAATCCTGGCAGTAGACGTTGTTGTTGCCCTGCTGTGTCCGGCCGAGTTCGTCGCCGTGCAGGATCATCGGCACGCCCTGCGACAGCAGCATGGTGGCGATGAAGTTCCGCTGCTGCCGTGCCCGGAGCGCCAGGACCTTGGGATCCGTCGTCGGCCCCTCGACGCCGCAGTTCCACGAGCGGTTGTGGGATTCGCCGTCGCGGTTGCCCTCGCCGTTGGCCTCGTTGTGCTTCTCGTTGTAGGACACCAGGTCCCGCAGCGTGAAGCCGTCGTGCGCGGTGACGAAGTTGATCGACGCCACGGGGCGCCGCCCCGACCGCTCGTACAGGTCCGCCGACCCGGTCAGCCGCGACGCAAACTCGCCCAGCGTTGCGGGTTCGCCGCGCCAGAAATCGCGCACGGTGTCGCGGTACTTGCCGTTCCATTCCGTCCACTGCGGGGGGAAGTTGCCCACCTGATAACCGCCCGGCCCGACGTCCCACGGCTCCGCAATGAGCTTCACCTGGGACACGATCGGGTCCTGCTGCACCAGTTCGAAGAACGTGGAGAGCCGGTCGACGTCGTAAAACTCCCTGGCCAAGGCGGCGGCGAGGTCAAAGCGGAACCCGTCCACATGCATCTCGGTGACCCAGTACCGCAGCGAATCCATCAGCAGCTGCAGGGAGTGCGGCTGCCGCACGTTCAGGGTATTTCCGGTGCCCGTGTAGTCGACGTAGTACTGCCTGTCGTCCTCCAGAAGCCGGTAATACGCGGCGTTGTCGATCCCCTTGAAGCTCATGGTGGGGCCAAGGTGGTTACCTTCCGCCGTGTGGTTATAGACGACGTCGAGAATCACCTCGATCCCCGCACGGTGCAGTGCGCGGACCATCGCCTTGAAATCCTGGACCTGCTGGCCCATCTGGCCGATCGAGCTGTAGGTGTTCTGCGGCGCAAAAAAGCCGATGGTGTTGTAGCCCCAGTAGTTGGTGAGGCCCTGCTCCTGCAGCGTCCCGTCATTGACAAACTGGTGCACCGGCATCAGCTCGATGGCCGTGATGCCCAGCCGCTGCAGGTGCGCAATGACGGCGGGATGGGCGACGCCGGCAAAGGTGCCGCGCTGCTCCTTGGGCACCTCGGCGTGCAGTTCCGTAAGCCCCTTGACGTGTGCCTCGTAGATGACGGAGCGGTGGTAGGGGATCCGGGGCGGCCGGTCCCCGGCCCAGTCGAAGAACGGGTTGATCACCACGCCGAGCATGGTGTGCGGCGCCGAGTCCTGGTTGTTGCGGGAAGAGGGGTCGCCGAAGTTGTAGGAGAACATCGCCGGGTGCCAGTGCACCTGCCCGGCGACGGCCTTGGCGTAGGGGTCCAAAAGTAGCTTGTTGGGGTTGCAGCGGTGGCCCTTGGCGGGGTCGTAGGGTCCGTAGACCCGGTACCCGTATTTCTGCCCGGGCTGGATCTGGGGCAGGTAGCAGTGCCACACATACCCGTCCGCCTCGAGGAGTTCCACGCGCGTTTCGGTGCCGTCACCGGCTATCAAACACAGCTCGACGGCGGTTGCCGCCTCGCTGAAGAGGGCGAAGTTTGTCCCCATCCCGTCAAAGGTCGCACCCAGTGGATACGCGCTGCCCGGCCAGACTTCCATGATCACTCCTGCGGCTGTTCAGTTATTTCCGAACAATACTCATGTCCAGTTGGGGTCCGCGCGCCTCGCCCTGACACAAGGCTAAGCACACTTGTTAATTTCGCCAAGGTCTGGTCTTAAACCCGTGGCGCCGTAAATCAAATTGTTTGTGATTCTGGCCTCGTGGAGGCCCGCGTTTCCGCGGGGGCGACCTGGCCCGCACCTAGGATAAAAAGGATGACTCCGCCGAACAGCCCGCCGCCCTTCAGTCTCCGCGGCATTGCTGTTCCGGCATTCGGCCCGGCGCTCCTGTTCAGCATCGGCCAGGGAGCGATCCTGCCGGTGGTGGCCCTGTCCGCCCGTGAACTGGGCGCGTCCGTTGCCGTGGCGGCGCTGATCGTCACGCTGATCGGGCTCGGCTCGTGGTTCTTCAACCTTCCGGCCTCCATGATTACGCTGAAGTTCGGCGAACGCTGGTCCATTGTGGGCGCGGCCGCCGCCGGGGCGCTGGCCCTGCTGGCCGCCGCGGTGTCCCTGGTCATTGGCAACGGGCTCTGGCTGCTCGCGGTGGCGATGGCCGTCGTCGGGATGTCCGCCGCCGTCTTCAGCCTGGCCCGGCAGAAGTACCTCACCGAGGCCGTACCGGTGGAATTCCGCGCCCGTGCCCTGTCCACGCTGGGCGGCGTGAGCCGGATCGGCACGTTCGTCGGTCCGTTCATCGGCGCCGTGGCCATCGCTTTCGTCGGCATCAGCGGCGCTTACTGGGTGGGTGTGGCCGGCATGGCCGCTGCCGCCGTGCTCGCCATAACCGTCCCCGACCTGGTGGCGGCGGACGGGTCCTCCGCCAAGACCGGTCCGGAGCCCACCCTGCGCGGCGTGGCCGTCTCACATGCCGGTGTTTTCCTGACTGCCGGAATCGCCATTTTGCTGCTCAGCGCCCTGCGCACCTCCCGCCAGGTGGTGATCCCGCTGTGGGCCGACCACCTGGGCCTCGACCCGACGCATGCTTCGCTGGTGTACGGGCTCTCCGGGGCGATCGACATGCTGGTCTTCTATCCGGCGGGCAAGGTGATGGACCGGCGCGGGCGGCAGTGGGTGGCCATCCCGTCCACCCTGATCATGGGTGTGGCGCTGGTGCTGATCCCGCTCACCGGCGGGTTCCCCAGCCTCCTGCTCGCGGCCCTGCTGATCGGCTTCGGCAACGGGATCAGCTCCGGCCTGGTGATGACACTGGGCGCCGACTTCTCACCCGACCGCGGCCGCGGGCAGTTCCTGGGCCTCTGGCGGTTCATGGCCGACGCCGGCTCCACCGGCGGTCCTGTGCTTCTCTCCGCGGTGACGGCTGCAGCCTCCCTCGGCCCCGGCGTGACGGCCACGGGGGTACTGGGGTTCGCAGCGGCAGGTGTGTTCGCCGTCGTGCTCCCCAGGCTCAAGCACCGCCGCAACTACTGACGCCACTTACCCAACCTTCTCGCAGTAGTTGTCGTTTTGACGGCTGAAAACGACAACTATTGCGAGGTAGTTGGGCCGCAGGGTCCTGGTTAGGTCCCCGCCCAGCGGCGGAGGGTGCTGTTGACGAGGCCGATCAGCGCGGCCGTCCACCAGCACGCCTGCGAGATGCTGAGCGCGATCAGCAGGCGCGTGCGAAGCCGGCGGCCCAGTTCGCTGAAGCTGGTATCCCGCGGAAGCGCGAACATTTTGTGCATGGCCGGGGCGATGCTCAGGCCGTTCAGCATCAGGATGAGCACGCAGCCGAGCTTCACGGCTGTCACCGGGTTGGTGATGTCGGGCTGGATAAGAGCGCCCGACGTCAGCAGAAGCGCGAGGCCGCCCAGATCAGGGGCTTCGTTGTGCGTTCAAGTTTCGGAGATGCCTTAGTCGCCCGAACCGTGTCCGCCGCTGTCGTCACCAGGTTCGGACGCCTTGCGCAGGCCGCCCCGGTCATCGCCTGCTTCCGGGGCGGTGCGCAGGCCGCCTTTATCGTCGCCAGGCTGAACGGAGACGACGGCGGGGCCGGCGTCGGTCTGGGAACGGACGTTGCCGTCGGGCTGGGACACGGCGGGGTCGGCGTCGGACAGGGAACCGACGGTGCGGCCGGGCTGGGACCCGGCAGGACCGGCGTCGGAATTTCTTGTAACGGTGCCGCCTTTATCGTCCCCGGACTCCGGCGCCCCGGCAGTCTTAGCGGTGGCGGGAACTGTGCCGCCGCCGACCGCGGACGTCACGTCAGGCGTCGCTTTCGCGCTGACGACGGCGGCCGGGGCCGGAGTCCTGCCGGAGTTGTTCGGCAGGAGGACGCTGTTCGCGTTGCCGGTGCCCGCCGGCGTGGTGTTCAGAACCTGTGTATTGACGGCGAGGGCGGCGGATCCGGTCACGAGGATCCCCGCCACGGTTAGCGTGAGGGCTGCTCTGGTTTTCATGGTCCGCTCCAGGGGCGTCGGAAAAATTGCGTGTAGGCGGAAGTCCAGGAGTCGGCGGATTTCATCCTCGGTGTTGGATCTCGTGCAGATGCGCCAGCATTGCCTGTTCGGGGTGTCCGGGATGCTCGGAGATATGCCTGAGCAGCGACAGCCGGGTCTCCGAGTTTAGGCCTTCGTCGCCAAGGATTTCTCCGATGAGCCGCATCAGTTGGCGCTGCAGTATGCCCCCTTGGGGAGCGCGCTGGGCTGGCCGTTGGCCGGCCCGTGCCGGGTCGGGAACTGCTGCGGGGCCTCCGGCGGCGTGCCGGGCAGCTAGCCCCTCCGGGGCGGGGGACTGCCACTGGCTGTTACCGGGTGAATACGGGTCCGGGCTCATCATTTTATTTACCTTCCACCTGTGCCGCCCCGCGGGCCCTTCCGGCATGCGCTGAGACCGGCGGCGTTGCCGGCAAATCCCGGTGCGAAGGGGAATGCCGTCTGTCGATATTGTTCCGGGACTCCATGGTGAATTTGCTGGTGAACCTTGGAATGCGGGGAAGGCAAGGTCCCCCCAGCCGGAAGGTGCGTTAGCAGTGCCGCGGCGGCGAGAGGCCGCTGGTGGGGTGGGGGTCTGGGTTCCCCAAGGTTAAACGGGATTTTCCTAGGAACCGCTGACACGATCTTTCTATCTGGTCCGACGCCACAGCCGCGAGTGGTCGCTGAGCCAGCTGGCCGGCCCGGCAGTGCACCCCCCTGACATGCCGGGCCGGCAACCCCCAAGCCTTTAGCTGGGCCGCCCTAGAGGGGCAGCCGGCCGTCTTTCGCTTCGCCTGGGACGCGCCGTCGTCGGTCAGAACACCTGTTCCACAGCCGCCCGGGTGAGTCGGAGGTTGGGAAAGGCGAGGCTCTTGCTGGAAAAGCTGACTTAGGACACCAAGATGGGGATAGCCCGGTCAGGGCAGTTTTCTTGGGCTCGCGGGAATGATGGGGATCAGGCCCGTGGGCAGCTTGATTTCGGCGTCCTCGGGCCGGTCCTGCCCCGCCCGTTCGATGGCCGCCCGGAAGTGGGGCAGGCTGCGCTCCACCATGTCCTCGCTAGCGGTGAGGGAAATCCGGAAAAACCCCCGTGTCTCGAACAGGACGCCCGGAAGCACAAAGACATCCTCCTGGCCCAGCGCCTCGGTGAAGGCCTCGTCATCATGAATGGGGGAGTGGACGAACAGGTAAAAGGTGCCCTCGGACGGCCGGAGCCGGTATCCCATGCCGCCCAGCTCCTGGACCAGCCGGTCCCGCTTCTGCTGCAGCTGGCCGACGTCGATGGTGAACGTCTCCAGCCGCGGCAGGGCGTACTGCAGCACGGCGTTGGGGTAGATCCATCCCATGGCCAGCTGCATGGCTTCGACGGCGGTGCCGAGCTCCTTGCGGTCCGGCATGCTTGGCGGCAGCGCCAGGTACCCGATCCGCTCGCCCGGCGACAGGTGCGTCTTTCCGTAGGAGTAGGCAAGGAGCGTGTAGGGATAGAACTCCGCGGGGCTGTGGAAGCGGGCACCGTCGAAGACGATTCTGTTGTACGGCTCATCGGACACCAGGTAGATCCGCCGGCCTATCCGCGCCGACGCGTCGTCGAGGAGCGTGGCCAGTTGGCGGAGGAGCTCAGGCGGGTAGATCCTTCCGGTCGGGTTGTTTGGCGAATTGATGATCACCACACGGGTCCGCTCCGTGATGGCCGCTTCAATGGCCGCCAGGTCGAGGTCGAAGGTTTCGAGGTCGATCCGGACTTTGACAGGGACCAGTCCGGCCTCGACGGCGAGCGGCTCGTAGAGGAACCAGGGCGGCAGGCTGTAGATGACCTCGTCGCCGGGATCGGTAACAGCCTTCAATGCAAGGGCGATCGCGGTGAAGCCTCCGGTGGTGAGGTACAGGTCCTCGGGTTCGAACGGAACGTCGAGCAGCCGGCCCAAGGAATCCGCCGCCGCCTCCCGGGCATCCACCTCGTTGGTCTTGTACGCGAACCACTGGTCGTCATGCGGGTGGAGCGCGTCCCGGAGGGCGTCAACGTAGGCCTCCTGCGGCATCTGGTGCGGGTTGCCCAGGGTGAAGTCGCAGATGCCGGGAAGGTGCTTGCGGTGGGCGTAGGTGGAATGGTTCAGGTGCTCGTAGATCCTCCGGAAGGACGGGATGGAGGCGACCTCAAGGGCGCGGCGCGAGGCGGGGGAGTCCGTCACAGCCCGGTTTCCTGGGGCTTGGCATTGGTCTTCGCCGTGAGCAGCAGATACTCCCATTCCATCTGCGAGGGCGTGTCGCCGTGGGCTTCGATGTACGTGCTGGCAAGTTCCGTGAGTGCGTCGTCCAGGGCCCTGGCCTTCACCTCGTCACCGGACAGCGACTTGTACACGGAGATGGTGGGGCCGTAGTGCGACTTGAAATAGTGCAGGAAGTCTTCGGGCTGGCGGAAGCTGGTGACTGCGACTGTCCGCTTTTGCGCCCGGATCTCGCCCAGCCGGTCGCCGAACAGCTCACGGACATGGTCTTCGCTGCCCCACAGCGGCGCTGGCTGCGCGCCGGGCGGGGGCGGGGGAGCGAAGGGTTTCATGGTGGAGAACATCTGCCCGACGAAGCCCTCGGGTGTCCAGTGCAGCAGGCCGATGGTCCCGCCTGGCTTGCAGACACGCACCCATTCGTCGGCGGTCGGCTGGTGGTGCGGGGCGAACATGGCGCCGAGGCAGGACATGACGACATCGAATTCGCTGTCCGCAAAGGGAAGGTTTTCGACGTCGGCCTCCACCCACTCGAGCTCAACGCCGCGGTCGGCAGCCTGCCGACGACCGGCGTCGAACATCTCCGGGGTGAGATCGCTGGCTATCACCCGCGCACCCATCATGGCCGCGGGGATGGCCGCATTGCCGGCGCCCGCGCCCACATCCAGGACGCGCTGCCGCGGTTTGATGTTGCAGGCCTCCACCAGGATGGCGCCCAGATCCAGGAGGAGCTCGCTGGCTAGGGCAGGGTAGTCGCCCTGCGCCCACATGGCCCGGTGTTTTTCCTTCAGGGCCTTGTCCGCCTCGGCTTGGTCGTTCATGTCTGCGCACCTCTGCTTTCGCAGGTCCAGTAACAGCGCCCAGCTGAGTCTGTGGAGGCTGTGGTGCGACTTATTGTGGGCTCCCCGGCGGGGCTTGTAAAGGTTGCGCATCCCCAACTGAGTAGCACCTCAGGGCGTTTTCAGGGCTGAGAACGCCCTGTGGTGCTACCTAGTTGGGTGGGGGGAAGGTGACGGTGAGGTCAGCGCCTTGATTAGTCCCGGCGTCGGACGGCGTATGCGAACAGGGACGTCGTGGCCACGGTGGCCAGGTACCCGGCGATGACGATCAGCGAGATGCCCGCCCAGAAGTAGTTGGTGGTGCTGGCCTCCTGGCCGACGCCCGGAACGATCATGACGAGCGAGTACACGGACACCGCTGCAGAGGCCAGCCCCAGCACCACAGGCAGCCCGATCCACAGCCGCGCCGAACCCCAGTGCCCGCCGAAGCCGTCCCAGACGTTCCACTCGTGGCCGTCGTTGCGGAGAATCAGCCAGCCCGCGGGAATCATGAAGCAGCCCACCACCAGGAACGCCGCCACCACGTCCGCCGGCCGGTGCCACTGGTTCACCAGCGTGGACATGCCCGAGGCGATCGCAAACGTACCGCCGACAAAGCCTGCCAACGGGCGCCATCGCGGGGACGCCATCAGGAACACGGCCGCCGCCGCGGACGCCGCCAGCGTGGTGTGCCCGGACGGCAGCGAGTTCAGCTCCAGCGTTTCCACGCCCCGGTGCGGCCGCAGCGGCAGCAGGTCCTTGAGCACCTGCGTGGCGATGTTCGCCGCGACGCACGCCGCAACGGCAATGCCCGCGGCCCGCCAGCGGCGGTGAATCACGGTCACCAGAAGAACGACGACGGCGGCCATCACGAGGGAGATGGTGGGCAGCCAGTCCAGGAACCGGGTGGTCACCTTGCCCGCGGGCCCATGGATTTCCACGGCCTCCACGAGGGCAGACTCGTCGATGAACTGGCCCGTGGTGGTCCGGACGAAGTAATAGTAGGTGGCGGCGAGGCCCGTGGCGCAGGCCAGAGTGGCCACGGCGAAGAGGAAGCCGGTGCCCGCTGCCAGGCGCATCCGTCGGGCTGACGGCTGCCGGCGCGGCTTCTGACGGCCCTGCTGTTGGCGGCCTTGCTTCTTACGGCGGGGGTCCCTGAGCTGGAAAGTCATCGTAACAAGGGTGTCACAGTTTGCTGGGAGTCGCCTGTCCGCCCGGTGGGTGTGCCCTGCTGCCCGGGATCCTCGGCGCCGGTGGATGCTCGACTCTGCAGGGCCGCGGGCATTACGTTGGGGGCATGACCGAAAACCCAGACGAGACCCGCACTGTTTCCGAAGAACCGGTCCGTGACGAAACCGGCCGCGACGAACCTGCGGGCGATGAAACCGACCTCAGCACCAAACTGGACCCGGATTTCATCCCGCAGCAGGGCGAAACCCCCGACGCGAAGCGGGCCCGTGAGCACCCCGAGGAAACCGGCAGCTGACGCCCTGTATTGGGCTAAATGCATGCCGGCCGGCGGCTAAAGTTGGTGCATGGGCGGTATCGCGGATGTACTTGGCCCCATCCTGGAAATGATGACGTGGGTGGGCTTGCTCCCCGGCGCGCCGTTGCTCGTGTGGGGACTGATTATCGAACGGCGCCGCTGCGCCTGGACCAAAACAACGGGTGAGGTGTACACCGCCGGCGGCTTCACCGGCTTCCGCTGGACGGACCAGGAGAACGTCCCGCGCCAGACCCTGGTGGACTCCGACGTCGCCCGGGGCCTGGTGGCCGGCACCAAGGTGGAGCTGCATTACGACCTCTGCCACCCGTCGCGCTGGGGCCTGAGACCCCCCAAGCACGACAACATCATCCTGATCCTCGGCTGGATCCTGACCGGAGTGGGCATCCTCAGCACTGTGGTGGGCTTCGTGCTGCTGCTCTTCTGACGGGCCACTTCTCATCGGGGCCCGGACAGAGGGGCCCGGACACAGGGACCATACAAACCCACCTGGACCCGGACATGCGTCGGGTACCCGTGCCGCGGCGGGTACCCGGTCTGTGGGCAGCTGTAGCTGCGTTTTCCGTCTGCTAGACGTGCGGATCGACTGTTGAAGCCCGGTCGGCGCGCGGGGAACGACCGCCGCGTCGGTTCCTGTCGCGCAGGTGGTCCAGCAGTGCCTGTTCGGGATGCCCGGGGTTCTCTGCCAGGTGGCGCAGGAGCCGGCGCCTGACGTCGGACCGCGGATCGGCTGTGGCGAGCACATTGTGGATGATGTCCAGAACCTGTTGATGGAGTTCCGAGTCGTCCACCATCACGGTGGTCGGCTGACCGTAGGCGGAGTCGACCGTGGAGCCCCATCGCTCCGGCGGAATAGGTTCATACAGATCGCGGAATTCCGTGTGCATCACTGGCTCCTTATTGCGGGGGGAAACTGCATCTTCGGGTTGCCGCCGCGTGCGCTTATTCATTGCTGCTGCCACTCCTGCCGTTGGTGCCGGAGAGACCGTTGTTGCCGGTGAGACCGCCTTTTCCGTCGAGCTGGCTCGAGGACGTCGAATTGTCAGTGGGTTCCACTGCCGGGGAAGTGACCTGGGCCGGCTCCACAAGCTCGACGCCGGAATCATTGGAGGATACGTCGGGGTCTTCGCTGGAATCGGCTGGGTCGTCTGGTGCCGGCCCGGTCCGAGCAGGTTCCGCTGCTTTCGTGGAGAGAGGGGAGGAGGTGGCAGGGTTCAGCGGCGCCGATTTGAGCGCCGGTGACGAGGCCCTGGGCCCGGCCTTGGGGTGGGTGAGCGGCGACAGTCGCAGGGTTTCAGTGAAGCCGTCGATGTTCAGGGCCGAGTCGCGGGGGTCCGGTCCACGAACAATCACGCCGGGTTCCTGACCTGTCGGCGCCCCGGTGACAGCCTGCGCCCAGACGGTGATGCTGGCGAGACCCACCAGCGGAATGCTCAGCAACAACCACCTCTTCATCGGCCTGCCACCTCCTTCGTGAAACAACTTTGAGGCGTGAAGGTGAGGCAGGGATGAGACGCGGATGAGAGTCTTCTCATGCAACCCGGCGGCCCGGCGTTGGGTGGGCAGGGAGGCCTAAATCGACTGGCCTTCTGCATCATCACCGGTACCGGCTGCATCATCGGGAGCTGCTGCGGAGGGGCCGGGCAGGCACACGAGGCGGTAGCCCACGCCGCGGACGGTCTGGATGCGGTCCTGGCCGAGCTTGTTCCGCAGGTACCGCACATATACGTCCACCACATTGGAGGACCCCTCGAAGTGGTAGCCCCACACCCGGCTCAGGAGCTGCTCGCGGCTGAGCACCTTGCCGGCGTTCTCCATGAACGTCCGGGCCATGACGAACTCCCGCGCGGACAGGTCGATCACGCGGCCGCCGATCTCGGCAGTGCGCAGGTTCACGTCGAGCGACAGGTCGCCGCAGACGAATGTCGGGGCGGAGGTCACCGCCTGCGCGCCCCGGAGCCGTAGCTTGATGCGGGAGAGCAGTTCCTCGAACCGGAAGGGTTTGGTCATGTAGTCGTCCGCACCGCCGTCGAGCGCCGCTACCGTGCTTTCGAGGCTGTCCGCCGCCGTCAAGATGATCACCGGAATCGTGGAGTGCATGTCGCGGAGGTTCTTGAGGACGGTGAGGCCGTCCATCCTGGGCATGCCGATGTCCAGGATGAGGAGGTCGAACTCCCCGGACGTGGCGTAATCCAGTGCTTTCACCCCGTCGGAGACCTGGGTGGTGGTGTAGCCGGCCGCCGTGAGGCCCTTGGCGAGGAAGGCCGCGATGCGCGGCTCGTCGTCGGCGATCAGGATCCGGGTCAAGGCGTGCCTCCCGCCCGGGTGGCCAGTTCAATGCCCGACGCCGGTCCGGCCGGCTTCGGTTTGCCGCCTGCGGCGCCCGTTCCCTTGTGTCGCGGTCCCTTGGCAGCGGGGCCCTTCACGGCGGGTCCCCTCACCGCGGGTCCCCTGATCGCGGGGCCCTCAAAGCCCGGGGCTTCGGTGCCGCTGCCGCTTCGGCCGGCGCTGTCCGCGGCGGGGGAATCATCCGTTTCGCCGCCCGCGTCCTTGCCGCCGGAGGGGATCCGGAGCACGAAGCGGCTGCCCTTGCCCTCCTCGGACTCCAGCAGCACACTGCCGCCATGCGCCTCGGCGATGGCCTTTACGATGGACAGCCCCAGGCCCGAGCCCTCCGAGGCCGCCGAGTTGCTGCCCTTGCCGAAGCGCTCGAAGATGCGCTCATGGTCGTCCGCCGGAATGCCGGTGCCGGTGTCCGACACCCAGATCTCCAGCTCCCTGGATGCCGAGTCTGCCAGCTCCCGCACAACTACCGCCCGACCGCTTTGGGGGGTGCCGTCGTCGTTCTCCACCCACGCGCCCCCGACCGATATCCGGTCCGACTCGGAGGTGTATTTGACCGCGTTCGCGGCGAGCTGCTCCAGCGCCTGGGTAAGCCGGCGGCGGTCGACGCGGATCAGGCCGCCGGGCTTGGCGTCCAGGTGCCACTGGCGCTCGCCGAGGACCCGGACCCGGTTCAGGACGTCCTCCAGGAGGTCGTCGGCCTCCACCCAGGCGGGAGTCACGAAGTCCGGCCGGCCGCTGCGGGCAAGGAGCAGCAGGTCGTCCACCAGTACCTGCATCCGGTCCAGCTCGTCCAGGAGGAGCATGCGGGTCTGGTCGACGTCGTCGGGATCCCCGGCGCGGAGCAGCTCCAGGTAGCCGCGGATGATGGTCATGGGGGTGCGCAGCTCGTGGCTGGCGTCGTGGACGAAGCGGCGCTGGTTGTCGAAGCCGGACTCCAGCCGTTCGAGCATGCGGTTGAAGTTCATGGCCAGCTGGGCCACGTCGTCCGTGCTGTCCGGCACCTCAACCCGCTTTGTCAGGTCCTCAAAGGTGGTGGCTTCCGTGGCTTCGCGGAGCCGACGGACGGGACGCAGCAACCGCCCGGTGACAAGGAAGCCCACCAATCCGGTCAGCGCGAGCGTCACCAGGGACGCCAGGGCGAACGTCCACATGGAACCGAAAACCTCGGCGCGCTGGGCGCCGATCTCGCTTGAGGCAATCAGCAGGCCCTGGTCCTGGCGGCCCCGAGCCAGGGAAACGGACGTGATGGCCAGGCGGACCTGCCGGCCGTCAAGCTCAATATCGCGCATCACGGTCTGTCCGGGCACACTCCAGTCCCAGACATGGTCGGTGACGGCCGCCGTGTTCAGGTTGGTTGCTTGCTTTGCCCGGGGCAGGATGACGTTGCCGCCCCGAACCATGGTCATCACGGACTCGTCGCCTCCGGGCGCCCCGTTGCGCAAATAGGTCGTAAACAGATCGTGCAGCGAGGTGTAGGCCGCACCGCCGTTGTTTGGCGAGCCGCGGCTCGCCAAGTCGTCCAGGTTGCTGCGCGGCTGCAGCAGCTCGGCGTTGACGCGGTCATTGAGGCTTTTCAGCTGCGCCGCATGGGTGGCCGCGCCGGCAACAAAGAGGCCCACAGCCATGAAGACGAGCAGCGTGGCCAGCAACCGGAAGCGGACGGAATGGATTTCCGTGCGCAGTGCGCCGGCCGCATTCATGGGACTACCCGGCCTTTTTTAATGTGTGTCGTTCGTAACACGACGTGTGCCAGGGCCCACGGCGCAGAATTTTTTTGAAATCCGGAGCGGCCGCCAAAGACGCTCATCGCCGAGTACTCGGAGTACTTGGTTGTACCCGGGCCGGCCATGGTCCGCCTCATTGGATCACCCATTTCATGCTGATTCGGCGGTCCTCCGGGGACGAGGATCGCAGTAGTGCCGCTCTAACTGCGGTACTACGAATGTAGCCCCGGGTTCTTGGGAAAAACTTGGTGTTTCTGGGCCCGCTGCCGACCTCCCGGCGGGCTTCAGGGTGGCCTAGGGCCGGCCCAACCGAGTGGTGGCCCGCTCGATGCAAAGGCACCCAAGTAGTGTCCCGGCCGAAATTCGAGTACTCGCTACTCGTGCCCATACTTGCCTGAGTGACAAGTATGAATCCAAGCCATTCATGGGGAATGCAGTTCATGGGGATAGTAGGTGCAGACAAATGGTTCAGACGGTTGCAGAAGATACTCGTTGGTCCCGGAGAGTCAATGACGACGAGTACATGCCTAACTCAGCGGAAGACGCCGGTGGCACAACAACGAAGTTGTCCATCAACATCCTTGGTCCGCTCCGTGTCCGCCGCGGCGGCGTGGTGATCGGATCCCACGAACTTGGCGGCCCCAAACCCCGCCAGGTCCTTGAAATCCTGTTGCTCAAGCTGGGGACCCCGGTCTCCAAAAACCACCTGATCGATATTCTGTGGAACGGCCAGCCGCCGGCTGAGGCCCTGTCCACACTGGAAAGCTACGTCAGTGTGCTGCGCCGGCACCTCCAGCCGGGGAGCGGCAAGGGCGGTGCCCTCCGCACGGTCACAGGCGGCTACATGATGGACCGCAGCATGGTTGACCTTGACCTCGACCGTTTCGATGACCTGCTCAAGCAGGCCGGACATGCCTCTCCGGAGGAATCCTTCCGGCTGCTCGAGAAGGCCCTCGACATCACCTCGGTGCCGCTGCTCGGCGATGAGCTGCTGGCCGGCTGGGCCGAGGAGGAGCGTGCGCTCCACTCCGCACGCGTCGCCAGCATCAAGGCGCGGGCCGCGGAAGCCGCTGTCGCCGTCGGGCACCCGGAGCGCGCGGTGGCCCTGGCCAGCGAACTGCTGGTGGACGATCCCATCAACGAGCGCGCCTGGACCGCCCTGGTCCTGGGCCTCGAAGAATCCGGGCAATACATGGAAGCACTGCGGGCCTACGGGCGCTGCCGCCGGGTCATGGACCAGGAGATCGGCTGCCTCCCGGGACGTCCGCTGCGGGAAGCACACGCACGGCTGCTGCAGGCAACGGCTGCCAGCGAGGACGAAATGGAACTCTCAGATTCTGACGCTGCCATCCCGGCAACATCGCAAATCACCCGGGAAATCAGCATCCTGACGATCGACGACCACAGCACGTTCACCGAACTGCTGACGGCGGCCCTCGACCGCGAGCCCGACCTGCGGAGTGTCGCCTCGGCCACCACCGCGAAGAGCGGAGTGGAGCAGAGCATCGCCCTCAAGCCCGACGTCGTTATCATGGACTTCCATCTGCCCGACGGCGATGGCCTCACCGCCGCTGCCCGGATCCTGGCCGACGCCCCGAACACCCGGATCGTCATGCTCACCGGCGACCCGACGCCGGAAGCGTTGCGGACCGCCGCCTCGATGGGCATCTGCGCCTTCCTGCCGAAGGGCGGATCATTGTCCACCCTGCTGGACACCCTCCGTTACGCTCGGGCCGGCAACATGGTGGTCCACCCCTCCCTGGTGGCCCAGCTGGGCATGTCGACACCTGCCCCGGCTCCCGCGGCCCGCGTGGTGGAGCCCGGCGGACCCGTGCTGACGCCCAGGGAACTGGATGTGCTGCGGCTGATGGCCGGCGGCCACGGGTCGAAGGAAGTGGCCAGCAAGCTGGACATCTCCCTCAACACCTGCCGCGGCTATGTGAAGGCGATCTTCGCCAAGCTTGGAACCCACTCGCAGCTCGAATCGGTCATGGAAGCGTCACGGCGCGGCATGCTCGAGCAGCCGTCCAATGGCTAGGCCATCACTCCGTAAACCTGCCCTGTTCCGTCCGTTCGAATTGACGGCCTCCCACAACTCGGAGGTTTTCAAGGCCGTCCGGCGGTTCCTGCTGATGGGGCTGGTTGCCCTGGTGGTGGTCACCACCCCGGTGGCCTTCTGGATCTGGTCCGAGGCTGAACGCCATGCACTGGAGAACTCCAAGGAGGCCACCGACCACCTGGCCAACAACGTGGTGGGGCCGCTGCTGGACGCGGAAGTCCTGTCCGGCGATCCCACCGCGGTTGACCGGCTCGACGAGCGCCTCCGCCCCTGGATGGGGGAGACGTCCGTCTTTGAGATCAGGCTCTGGGACAAGAACGGGCGCATCGTCTACTCGGAGGACCCCAAGCTCATCGGCCACACGTTCGGGCTGCCGCACGAGGCGCAGGAAATCCTGGCCGGCGGGGACGTGCCAGCGAACCTGGAAATGCAGAAGGACGAGGTCAACACGCCCGACGTCGAAAACGGCGAGCTCGTGGAGGTCTACGTGCCCGTCACGGCCCCCGACGGGCAGAAGCTCGTGTTTGAAACCTACTATGACGACGACGGCGTCCGGCAGGAGCAGGCGGCCGTTCTGTTCGGCATGGTCCCGCCGTTCCTGCTGTCACTTGCCGTCCTGCAGCTTGCGCAGCTGTTCCCGGCAGTCCGGCTGGCACGCCGGATCCAGGCGTACGAAGCCGGCCGGAGCCGCCTGCTCCGCCGGGCCATCGAAGCGTCCGAGCTGGAGCGGCAGCGCATAGCCCGGGACCTGCACGACGAAGTGATCCAGGAGCTCTCGGGACTGTCCTACGTGATGGAGTCCGAGGAACTGCACAGCCCGGTTGGCCAGCGGGCGCTGTTCTCCGACGCCCGGCGGATCCTGCAGGACAACGTCCGCAGCCTGCGCGCCATGACCAGCGAGCTGTACCCGCCGGACCTGAACCGGCTCGGCCTCTCCGGGGCGCTGGCCCGGCTCGGCGATCCGCTCGAGGAGCGCGGGATCAGCCTGGAGCTTGACCTGCCAGCACAGTGCGAGCTGGACCGGGACCGCGCGGCGCTGTTCTACCGGGTGGCCCGCGAGGCCCTGGCCAACACCGCCAAGCATTCCAGGGCGACGAAGGCCGAGCTCCACCTCCACCAGGACGGCGACCGTTCGGAGATCCGCATACAGGATGACGGCTGCGGCTTCGACCAGAGCCACGGGTCACCGGAAGGACACTTCGGCCTGCGCATCATGAACGACACCATCGGCGAGGCAGGCGGCACACTCCAGGTGATGTCCGCTCCCGGCCGGGGGACCACGGTGACCGCGCGCTTCGGAGTGGGCGGCAACAAAGTCCCGGCCTCCTTTGACCGCGAGCCGGAACCGGTGCCCTCGGGGTAACTCCCGCCTGAGCGCACCCCAAAGGCCGCCGGCCCCTCCAATGAAGTGGGGGCCGGCGTGGTTCTTTCCGGCTGGTTTTCGCCGTGGCGGGTTGGTGGCGGGCGCGCCGGTACAGTGAATTCATGCCCCTCCAGTACCCGTCCCTCGAGGACCTGCTGCAAAGCGCCCGCGTAGTGGTTCTGCCCATGCGCGTGAAGTTCCGCGGGATCCTGGAACGCGAAACGCTCCTCCTCCGCGGCCCGCTGGGATGGGGCGAGTTCGGTGCCTTCCCCGAGTACGGAGACTCCGAGGCCTCCCGCTGGCTTGCCTCCGCCATCGAGGCCGGCTGGCATGGCTTCCCGGAGGCCCTGCGGACCAGCATCCCCGTCAATGCCACCGTGCCCGCCATCGAGGCAGGCCGGGTCCCGGAAATACTGGCACGTTTCGGCCGCGTGGACGCCGTCAAGGTCAAGGTGGCCGAACACGGCCAGACACTCGACGACGACGCCGCCCGCGTTGCTGCTGTCCGCGCCGCGCTTCCGGACGCTGCCATCCGCGTGGACGCTAACGGCGGCTGGGACGTTCCAGCTGCTGTGGAGGCGCTGTCCCGGCTGGCCGACGTCGGGCTCGAATACGCGGAGCAGCCCGTGCCGGATATTGATGGCCTGGCGGAAGTGCGGCGGAGGCTGCGTGCTGCGGGGGTGCCGGTACTGATCGCGGCCGACGAAAGTGTCCGCAAGGAAGAGGATCCCCTCAAGGTGGCGAGGGCAGGCGCTGCAGATCTCCTCGTGGTGAAGGTGGCGCCGCTCGGGGGAGTCCGGCGCGCGCTGGAGCTGGTTGCGCAGGCGGGGATGCCCGCCGTCGTGAGTTCCGCCCTCGATACGTCCGTGGGGATCCGTGCCGGGCTCGCGCTCGCGGCCGCGCTGCCGGAACTGCCCTATGCGTGCGGGCTGGGAACAGTCTCGCTGCTCGCCGCGGACGTCACCAACCAGCCACTGGTGGCCGACGACGGCGCCATCACCCTGCGCGATGCCGTCGCCGACGAGGGGCTGCTTGAGCGGTACGCTGCCCCTCCCGAGCGCCGGGCTTGGTGGCTCGCCCGGCTCCGCCGCGCCTACGCCGTCCTGCCTGCCCCCGCGTAGCCTCCTCCCCAACAAACGCTTCCTCAGGTGCTGCGGGTTTTCCCCCGACGCTTCCTCAGGTCCTGCGGGTTTTTCCCCCGACGCTCCCTCAGGTCCTGCGGGTTTTCCCCCGACGCTCCCTCATCGGGGGTCCGAGTTCACCGGAGCTTCATCTGGGTGTCGGCCTCCGGTTCGCTTTCGCTGCAAGGGTGGCGGTGCCGCATCTAAACCCTTGGAAGGTCTCTCTCCCATGTCTGAAATCTCCGGACGCAAGTTCGCCCTGCTGCCCATGCTCGGCCACACCAAAGGCAAGCGCAGCCCTGTCACGTGCGCGCTCAAGTGCGACAACGCCTGCGCGGGCGACGTCTGCAACACGAGCTCGAACAGCTACTTCCGCGACATTGCCTCCACCACACTGTCACGCCGCGCAGCCCTGGGCTTCGGCGCCGCCGGTGCCCTCGCCGTCGTGCTGGGCGGCGCCGTAGCCTCCAGTGAGAAGGCCGTTGCCGACGGCGGAACGGGACTGTCTGCCGCCGCGAAGAACGGTTTTGGCCAGGGTGCATCCAAACTGCAGTTCACCGCCATCCCCGCCGTTGCGTCCGACATCGACGCCTTGACGGTTCCGGCAGGCTTCACCTGGCAGCCGGTGATCCGCTGGGGTGACCCGATCTTCAAGGACGCCCCGGCGTTCGAGCTGGGCAACCAGACCGCAGCAGCACAGGAGCGCCAGTTCGGCTACAACAACGACTACTCGGATATCCTCGAGATCCCCGGCAGCAAGGGCCGGCGTGCGCTGCTGTTCGCGAACCACGAATACACGAACGAGAACATCATGTTCCCGGCCAGCATGCCGGCTGAGCAGATGCGCGCGGTGGGTGCGGCCGCCCACGGCCTGACCGTCGTTGAGCTGGAGCGCAAGAACAAGAACAAGCCGTGGAGCTACGTCCAGGGCGCCCCGCTGAACCGCCGCTACCTTAACAGCACCCGTTACGAGCTGACCGGACCCGTCGCCGGCTCGGACCTGGTCAAGACCGTGGCCGACCCCGAAGGCCGGTGGATCAACGGCACGCTGGGTAACTGCTCCGGTGGCACCACCCCATGGGGCACCATCCTCTCGGGCGAGGAAAACTTCAACGGCTACTTCGTTGCTCCGGGCACGTCCGCCTCCGACAAGCGCTACGGCCTCACCAACAAGGCCACGGCCCGGCACTGGGAGTTGGACGATCCCCGCTTCAACGCCAACAACCTCGGCTACGAAAACGAGACCAACCGCTTCGGCTGGATTGTGGAGGTGGACCCGTTCAACCCCACGTCCACGCCGAAAAAGCACTCATCACTGGGCCGCTTCAAGCACGAGGGCGCCAATGTGATTGTGGCCAAATCCGGCCACGTGGTCGCCTACTCCGGCGACGACGAGCGCTTCGACTACCTTTACAAGTTCGTCTCCAAGGCCAAGTACCGCGAGGGCGACCGCAAGCACAACATGACGATCCTCTCCGAGGGCGACCTGTACGTTGCCAAGTTCACCGGCAACGCCCCGGCTGCGGAGATCGACGGCAAAGGCTCCGTTCCGTCCGACGGCTCCTTCGACGGCACCGGCGAATGGCTGCCCCTGGTGGTCGGCGGCAAGTCCATGGTTGCCGGCATGTCCCTCGAAGAAGTGCTCGTGTACACGCGATTGGCTGCGGACAAGGTGGGCCCCACCAAGATGGACCGCTGCGAGGACGTCCAGCCCAGCCTGCACACCGGCAAGGTCTACGTCGCGTGCACCAACAACTCGGACCGCGGCAAGCCCGGCAAGGAAGGCGCCACCGAGGTCAACCCGCGCAATGAGAACCGCGACGGCCACATCGTCGAAATCACGGAGACCGGCGACCAGACCTCCACCAAGTTCACCTGGAACCTGCTGATGGTCTGCGGCGATCCCTCCACCGGCGACGTCACCTACTTCTCCGGCTTCCCGGCCGACCAGGTTTCGCCGATTTCCTGCCCGGACAACCTGGCCTTCGACTCCGTGGGCAACCTCTGGATCTCCACCGACGGTGCCCCGTCCGGCATCGGCAAGGCCGACGGTCTGTTCAAGGTCACCCTGGATGGCCCCGAGCGCGGCCGCGTGGAGCAGTTCCTCGCAGTGCCCCGCGATGCCGAAACCTGCGGACCGATCGTCCATGACACCGAGCGCAGCGTTTTCGTTTCCGTGCAGCACCCGGGCGAGGAGGGTACCTTCGAGGCGCCGCACTCCTACTTCCCGGACTACGTTGCCGCCGGCACGACACCCCGCCCGGGCCAGGTCCGGGCTCCCCGCCCGGCCGTGGTCCAGGTGTTCCGCACCGACGCCTAGCCCCGGCAGCGCCCTGACACCACCGACGCTCCCGTACTTCTCCCGTTGAGAAGTGCGGGAGCGTTTGGTTTTGGGCGACGGGATGTGAGGAAGGGTTGGGGGTTGGGTGACGGGATGTGAGGAAGGGTTGGGCGGAGGGAAGTGAGGGACCATATGGGTTGGTGGCAGACTGGTTCGGTGACTTCCCACGAACCTACTGAGCCTTCCGCCTCCATTGTCGGCACCGCCGCCGACGCCGATACTGAGCCCGCGCTGACGTCCGTGGCGTCCGCACGGATAGCCGTCGCGACGCTGCTCGACGGCGGCGTCCGGTATGTCGTGGTAGCGCCGGGCTCGCGGTCGGCCCCCATGGCCTACGCGCTTGCGGAGGCCTCTGCGGCCGGGAAAGTCGAGCTGCTGGTCCGGATCGACGAGCGCTCGGCCGGGTTCACCGGACTCGGCCTTGCCCTGGCCACCGGCGCGCCGGTAGCGGTGCTTACGACATCGGGGACCGCCGTCGGGAATCTTCTTCCGGCGGTGATGGAGGCGAACCACGCCGCCGTCCCGCTGGTGGTGGTTTCGGCGGACCGACCCGAGGAACTGCGCGGGACGGGCGCGAACCAGACCACCATCCAGCTTGACCTGTTCGGCGAGCACGTCCGCTTCGCCGTAGACGTTCCCGCCGGTGAGAGTCCGCAGCGCGCGGTGGAAACTTCCCTTGCCGCTGCGACCGGGGCCTTCGAGAACACGCCGCCGGGACCCGTGCAGCTCAACCTCGCCTTCCGCGACCCCCTCGTGCCGGAGGTGGGGGAGCGGCTGCCGGAGCACCGCGGCCACGGGACCTTCCGGATCGGCACCGAACCGCTCATCATGACCCTCGATCCTGCTGCGGCAAACCTTCCCGAACGGCGCACCGTGGTCCTTGCCGGGCACGACGCCGGTCCGGTCGCCGAGGCCTTCGCCCGCGCCCACGGACTGCCTCTGCTGGCCGAGCCGTCGTCCAACTCACGTTTCGGCCCCAACGCCGTGGGACCGTACCGCCTGCTGCTGGAGCATTTCGGCCCGGACTCGGACCTGCCCATTGAGCGTGCCGTGGTGTTCGGGCGCCCCACACTTTCCCGGCCGGTGTCGGCGCTGCTGGCCCGGACGGACATCCCGGCAGCCCTCTATGAACCGGTGCCGGTGGCCTGGTACGAGCCGGGGCGCCGCCGGGAAACGCCCATCGACAGCCTGGCCGAGCTCGCGGAGTTCGCCGGCCGGGGTCCATCCGCCTGGCTCGACGCCTGGTTGCTCGCGGGCGCTGCGGCCACACATGCCGTCGACGGCATACTCGCCACGGCCGAGGCGGCCACCGGCCCCGCCGTCGGCTCCCTTGTCTGGCAGCACGCCCGTGGCCAGCTGGTCCTCGGCTCATCCAACGGCATCCGCGACGTGGACCTCGCCGGCCAGCCCGCACCCGAGCCGGCCGCCACGGTCTTCGCCAGCCGGGGCCTTGCCGGCATCGACGGCACCATTTCCACCGCCACCGGCATCGCCCTCGGCGGCCATCAGGAAACCACCCTGCTGCTCGGCGACGTCACCTTCCTGCACGACGCCGGCGGCCTCTTCCTTGGCGCCGGCGAGGAACAGCCGCAGCTGCGCATCGTCGTGCTCAATGACTCCGGCGGGGCCATCTTCAGCCTCCTGGAACACGGCGCGGTCGCCGAGGCCGGCGGCTACGGGGACGCCGTCGAACGTCTTTTCAGTACCCCGCACTCAGTGGACATTGCGGCGCTCGCCGCAGCCTACGGCGTCGGGCATTGCTCGGTGAGTACGACGGCGGGACTCGCCGAGGCGCTTGCCGCGCCCTTCACCGGGCGGACCATCATTGAGGTCCGCACGGACCGGCACGAACTCCGGGCCCTGCACGGCAGGATCAAGGCGGCAGTGGGCGCGGCAGTGGCCGGGGTGCTCGCCGGCTAGAACGCGGCGCGGGATGCGGATCCGGCCTCGCGACGCGGATCCGGTGCCGGGACACGCAAATTTGGCTGTCCCACGGCCGGATCGCAGTCCTCAGGCCAGATCCGTGTCATCAGCCGCTGGCCGTTTGTCCACTTAGCGGCAATTCTGCACATAGGCGCAGCCGGCGCTTCAGCCAGCCTGGCTGCCATGGAATTGTCTCAGCATGACGACACTTCCCCGGCTGATTCTGACCAAGCACCTGACCCAGATCGGCGCCAGCCCCCGCCCACTGTCCGCTGACGCCAAGTCGGGCAAACTGGTGCGCATCCGCCAGGGCGTCTATGTTGATGCGGCGGAATGGAACAGGCTGCACGGATCAGAGCGGTACAGGCTGCGGATCGAAGCCGTCGCCGAGACCTGCGTGGCTCCCACGATCTTCTCGCATCACTCTGCAGCGTCGCCATGGGGTGTGCCCACCATTCAGCGGGGCCAGCCGGTTCACGCGCTGACCACCTTCCACGGGGGCGGGCGATCTCGGGCCGGCGTGCGGCGCCACCTGGCTGATCCCGAAAAGATCGAAGCCGAGGAACTGGACGGGCTACTGGTTACTTCACGCATCACCACCGTGCTGGACCTCGCCGCCTTCGTCCCGTTCGCTGAGGCGCTCGTGCCCCTGGATCACGTGCTCAGGCCGGACAGCGCGCGCGGCCTTCCTGCTCTCAGCAAGGAGCAGTTGCTCGGGGAGCTGCCGGGCCGGTATGTCCCGGCGGTTGAAAGGCGGGTACGTATTGCCATCGAGTTCGCCGATCCGCAGGCAGAATCGGCCGGAGAGTCCTACAGCCGCGGCCTAATACACGCGGCCGGATTTGCACCGCCGGCCCTGCAGTATGAAGTGCGGAACTCCACGGGGCGCGTGGGCTACTCGGACTTTTACTGGGAGGGTAGCCGGACGGTTGGCGAGTTCGATGGCATAGCCAAGTACCAGAAGCCCGAATATCTCAAGGGGCGCACGCCGGGGCAGGTGGTAGTCGACGAGAAGCTGCGCGAGGACCGTATCCGGGCGACCGGCCGAAATGTCGTTCGGTGGGTGTGGGCTGACCTTTGGTCGCCCGGTGAACTCGAGCGGAAACTGTCGGCGGCGGGTGTGCCGCGCCGTCGTCTTTCTTCGCTGGGACGCGCAAACGGTGCCGCGACGCAGAAAAGGTCCGGGGATACCCGAATATGAGTGTCCCCGGACCGATTGCGCGTCGCAGGAGTGACTACTCGGCGATCTCGATGTGGGTAGGGTCCAGTACGCGGCGGAGGAATTCCTTGGTACGGCTCTGAGTGGGGGAGGAGATGACGTGTTCGGCAATCCCTTCCTCGACCACTACGCCGCCGTCCATGAACACCACGCGGTCAGCCACTTCACGGGCAAAGCCCATTTCGTGCGTGACAACGAGCATGGTCATGCCTTCCTTGGCCAGGTTCCGCATGACCGAGAGTACGTCGCCCACGGTTTCAGGGTCGAGGGCGGAAGTGGGCTCGTCGAAGAGCATCAGCTCGGGATCCATGCTCAGCGCCCGGGCGATGGCCACACGCTGCTGCTGGCCGCCGGAGAGCTGGTCGGGGTACCGGTCGGAAAGGTGCCCGAGCCCCACACGCTCAAGGTTGGCCCGGGCGATCTTGTCCGCTTCGGCCTGCGGGCGCTTCAGCACCTTGGTCTGGGCGACCGTGCAGTTTCGCAGCGCGTTGAGGTGCGGAAACAGGTTGAACTGCTGGAACACCATGCCCACCTTGCGGCGCATCTTGTCGATGTCCACGTCTGGATCAGTGGCGTCGAAGCCGCCCACGTGGATGTTGCCCTCATTTGGCTGTTCCAGCAGGTTGACGCACCGCAGGAGCGTGGACTTGCCGGAACCGGACGGACCGATCAGGCACACCACTTCGCCCGGTGCGACGTCCAGGCTGATGCCCTTGAGGACCTCGTTGGAGCCGTACGACTTGCGCAGGTCCTTGATGGCCACACCGGCGGCGTGGACGCGCCCGCTTTGGGCGCGGGAGTGAATTTCGACGTCGTTCATGACTCTCTGCCTAACGCTTGGTCCGCGCGGAGCGGCTTTCGAACTTCCGGGCCAGGAGGCTCAGCGGGATGGTGACCACGAGGTAGAACGCGCCCGCCACCAAGAGCGGGGTGAGCCCTGCGCCGAGGCTGGAGATGCCGTCGCGGCCGAACTTGGTGAGCTCGTACTGCGACGCCGTCAGACCCAGCACGTAGATCAGCGACGAGTCCTTGGTCAGCAGGATGACCTCGTTGGTCAGCGGCGGCAGGACAATCCTGAAGGCCTGGGGGATGACGATCGTCACCATGGCCCGCCACTGCGGCATGCCCAGCGACCGCGCGGCTTCCGTCTGGCCCTTGGGCACGGCCTGCAGGCCGGCGCGGAGCGTCTCGGCGATGTAGGCGGCCGCCACCATGCCTAGCGACACCATCACGACAACGGCCACATTCCACTGCACACCGAACGCCAACGGAACACCGTAGCCGAAGGCGATAAACACCAGCAGCGCCGGGATGCCGCGGAAGAATTCGATGTAGCCCGTGGCGATCCAGCGGTACAGCGGGAAGCTGGAGAGCTTCATGAGGGCCAGCAGCAGCCCTCCGGACAGACCCACAATGAACCCGAGGAACGTGTAGATCAGGGTGTTTTTCAGACCCGAGAAGAAGATGTCCGGGAACATCGGGCCGATCTTGCCGAAGTTGAAGACGTTGGTGGTGACGGTCTTCCAGTCGGTGGCCAGGATCAGCGCGGCCACAGCCACAACGAAAATCCCGGCCTGGACGTACAGACTTACTCTGGCCCGCTGTCGTGCGGTCATTGCCATGGTGTACTCACATTCGTTTTGCGCAGTTGAGGCCCCGCACGGACTGTCGAACAGATCCCGGACGGGGCCCCTGCCACGTAGGTGTCAGGCGCGCCGGTTACTTGGTGGCTTCGCCGAACCAGCTGGTCTCGAACTTCTTCAGGCTTCCGTCGTCGGTCAGGCGCTTCAGCGTCGTGTTGACCTTGTCGAGCATGGCGGTGTTGCCCTTCTTAACCGCGATGCCGAGCTTTTCCCCGGTGGCGTAGTTCTCGACGCGCTTGAACTTGGCGTCATCCTTGATGGCGTAGCCGAGGACCGACTGGTTGCCCAAAGCGGCATCGATGGTGCCGGCCTTGAGCGCCTGGACCAGGAGGCCGGTGTCCTCAAACTGCTGTGCGTCGAGGCCCTTGTCCTTGGCGTACTTGGCACCCGTGGTGGCCTGCTGGACGCCCACCTTCTTGCCCTTGGCGCCGTCGAGGTTCGTGATGCCGGACGCCTCGGTTGCCACGAGCGTCAAGTCATCGTTCAGGTACGGATCGGAGAAGTCCATGACGGCCTTGCGCGTATCCGTGATGGAAATGGAGGAGATGGAAACGTCGCAACCGGTGAGTGCGGTGCCGGTCTCGATGGCCTCAAAGGAGCTGTCCACCACGTTGAGTTCGGCGTTCATGTCCTTGGCGAGCTCGCCTGCGATGTCCATGTCGAAGCCGACGATCTTGCCATCCTTCTGGAATTCGAAGGGCTCGTAGGGGACGTCGGAGCAGACGGTGAGCTTGCCGCCATTGATGAGCTGCACGCCGCCGCTGCTGGTGGCAGCCGGGGTGGAGCTGCCGCCGCCGCAAGCGGTGAGGCTGATGGCCCCGACGGCGAGGATTGCGGCTGCCTTGGCGCTGAATTTGGCCGTGGCACGGGACTTGAGCTGCATTTCTTTACCTTTTGTTGCAGGGGTATGCGGAACTAAATCGGTTCATAGTGTATCGCCGAAGAGGAGATGTGCATCACAGAAAACTAAGTTTCACTATTTGATAACTAAACCACAGCGATTTTCAAGGGCCTTAATCGTAGGCCTGTCCGGAATCCGAGACAGGCTCATCCCCTTGCACCGACGATAGGGGCCATGCATGCCGGGCTGAGATCAGCTGCTGATCCCTAGCGCCTCCAGCATCGGCCGGAACTTAGCCCACGTTTCCGCAAGCTCCGCTTCGGGCTGCGAGCCCTCGACAATTCCGCAGCCGGCATATAGCCGGACGGTAGTAGGGGACTCGATAACGGCGCCACGCAGCGCGATGCCCCACTCGCCATTGCCTGCGGCGTCCAGCCAGCCGACCGGACCGGCGTACGGCCCCCGGTCCAGGTGCTCGAGTTTTCGGATGAGTGCCCCCGCCACCTGTGTGGGCGTGCCGCATACGGCGGCGGTGGGGTGCAGCGCGTTGATCAGCGCAAGGCATGTGGGGACGTGGCCCTCCACCTCGGCGAGCTCGGCCTTGACGTCGGAGGCGAGGTGCCACACGTTGGGCAGCTCCAGGATGAACGGTTCGTCGTGGGCATTCATGGCCTCGGAGAAGGGCGCGAGCTGGGTGGTCAGGGACTGGATGGCGATCTCGTGCTCGTGCCGCTGCTTCTCCGAGCCGGCCAGGACCCGCTCGGCGTAGTCCAGCGGCAGCCCCGCCTCGCCCACGGCGTCCCGGCGGTCCAGCGTCCCGGCGAGCACCCTGGCCTGGGCGGTGCGGCCCTCCACCTGGATGAGCATTTCCGGCGTCGCGCCCACGAGGCCGTCCACGCCATAGGTCCAGCATTCCCGGTACCGCCCGGCCAGCTGCCGCAGCACCTCGGCCGCGTTCACACCCTCCGGAACGGTGGCCACAATGTCCCGGGCCAGGACCAGCTTTTCCAGTTTCCCGGTGCGGATTTCGGCAACACCGGCGGTAACGGCGTCCATCCAGCCCTCCTCGCTAAGGGAACCGGTCTTCAGCGTGGCCCGGTCCGGCAGCGAGGCTCGGTCCGGAAGCACGACGGCGGCAGTCGGGTCCGCGGTCGGCCCGCCTTCCGTGGGGACGCCGGCCGTATCTGAGGCGACAGCGGGGGCCAGGCCCGACTCCAGCCACCCCTTCAGGGCGGCGAACGCGCCCGCCTCGGTGAGCTCGCCGTCGTCGGCCGTTATCTGGGTGAGCCAGGCGCGGCCGTCCCGGACGCCCACCACCATCTCCGGCACGATCAGGCGGGATTCATGGTCCGAAGCTTTGGAGAACGCGAAGGACCCGAACGCCACCGGGCCGGTGCCGGGGCACTCCACATGGTCGGTGATGTCTGCCTCGATGACCAGATGACGCCACCAGATGTCCGCTTCGAGGAACCGCTCGGGGCCGGTGGCTGTGAAGCGCGCCACCTCGCCGTAGCCCACCAGGCCGGCCTCGCGCCGGGTCCAGCACAGAACGTCATCGCGGACCAGATACGACGGCAGCCCCTCGGGAGCCGATTCTCCATGCAAAGGGACTGTCAGGGTGCGGAGCGTGCTGGTCATGATGGGTCAACAGTACTCCGCGCAGCAAGTTGGGGGCGTTTCCCGGCGGAACGGCCGGGCCACCACGCCCGGCGGCGCCCGTGTCACGGAGCCTGCGGAACTTTTGAGACAATGACAGGGTGAACCGAGCATCCTTGGAAAAGCGTCCGGACGAAGTAGCCACGATGTTTGACGACGTCGCACCGAAATACGATGTCGTCAACGATGTCCTCTCGATGGGACAGACCCGCCGCTGGCGCAAGGTCGTGGTGGAGGCCGTGGACGTCCGGGCCGGCCAGTGGGTGCTGGACCTGGCCGCCGGAACGGGAACCTCCAGTGAGCCATATGCCGATGCTGGCATAAACGTGGTGGCCTGCGACTTCTCCCTCGGCATGCTCAAGGTGGGCAAGCGCCGCCGTCCCGACATTGACTTCATCGCCGGGGACGCCACCAACCTGCCCTTCGCCGACAACACCTTCGACGCCAGCACCATCTCCTTCGGCCTGCGCAACGTGAACGAGCCCAAGAAGGCACTGGCCGAGATGCTCCGGGTGACCAAGCCGGGCGGCAAGCTGGTCATCGCCGAGTTCTCCCAGCCCGTGGTCCCGCTCTGGCGCACCATGTACACCGAATACCTGATGCGCGCGCTGCCGGCCATTGCCACCAAGGTCTCCTCCAACCCGGACGCCTACGTGTACCTCGCCGAATCCATCCGCGCCTGGCCGGACCAGGACCACCTCGCCGGATGGCTGCAGGAAGCCGGCTGGGAAGAGGTCACCTACCGCAACCTCAGCGGCGGCATCGTGGCCGTCCACCGCGCCCACAAGCCGCTCACCGGCAACGGCTCGGCGGAAGCCATCGCTGCCCACACCGGCCCCGTGGCCAAGCTGCGCCGCAACCTCCCGCGGACCGCCCGCTGACACTGTGAAAGTACTGATTGTTGGCGCGGGTCCGGCCGGATCCACCGCCGCGTATTACCTCGCCAAAGCCGGCATCGACGTCACGGTCCTGGAAAAGACCAGCTTCCCGCGCGAAAAAGTGTGCGGCGACGGACTCACCCCGCGGGCTGTCCGCGAGATCCAGAAGCTCGGCCTGCCGCACCCTGAGCAGGACGGCTGGCGCCGGAACAAGGGGCTGCGCCTCCTTGCCGGCGGCCGCAGCCTCGAACTGCCATGGCCCGAGGTGTCCGACTTTCCGCAGTACGGCCTGATCCGCACCCGCCTGGGCTTCGACGAGGAACTCGCCCGGCACGCCCAGGCCGCCGGTGCCACCGTCCTTGAACGGCACAGCGTGACCGGGGCCATCCGCAGCGGTGACGGCCGGGTGACCGGCGTGCGGGCAGCGATCCTGGACGAGTCCGGACGGAAGACAGGGGAGACGCTCGACTTCACCGCCGACGTCGTCCTGGCCGCCGACGGCAACTCGACCCGCACCGCCGTCTCCCTCGGTATCCAGAAGCGCGACGACCGGCCCCTGGGCGTAGCCGTCCGCACCTATTTCCAGAGCCCGCGGCACGAGGACGACTGGATGGAAGGCTGGCTGGAACTTCCCGGCCGCGACGGCAAGCTGCTGCCGGGCTACGGCTGGGTGTTCGGCGTCGGCGATGGCACGTCCAACGTGGGCCTCGGCATCCTCAACTCGTCCAAGGAATTCGGCAAGCTCGACTACAAGCAGGTCCTCCGCGAGTGGACCGCCGGCATGCCCGCCGAGTGGGGCTTCACTCCGGAGAACCAGGTGGGGGAGATCCGCGGCGCCGCCCTGCCCATGGGATTCAACCGGACCCCGCACTACTCGCCCGGCCTGCTGCTCCTCGGCGACGCCGGGGGCATGGTGTCCCCGTTCAACGGCGAGGGCATCTCCTACGCCATGGAGTCCGCCCGCTTCGCGGCCGAGTTCATTATTGACGCCAGCTCCCGTTCCGCTTCAGGCGGCTGGAACGCGTCCGACGCCGACACCCGGCTCGCGGGGTACGCGGACTATGTTCGGGAACAGTGGGGATCCCACTTCACGCTGGGGCGTGCCTTCGCAGCGCTGATCGGCAAGCCCGCTGTCATGAAGCTCGCCCTGCGGACCGGGATGCCCATTCCCGTGCTGATGCGCTTTGTGGTCCGGCTGCTGGCCAACCTGACCGACCCGTCGGCCAAGGGCTTCGAGGACCGTGTGATCCGCGTGCTCGAACTGCTGGTCCCGGCCACCTCCAACACCTCCGCCCTTGCCTCCTCCGGCGTCAAATCAGCGGTTTCCGCAACAAAAAGTTAGGGTTAACCCGTGACCAACTCCGCGAACCATAGCTGGACGCATGCCGGGCACGGCCTGCCGGACTCCGAACCCAGCCTCAACACCACCGCCATCGCCACCGGACTGCAGCTGCCGGCAGGCTTCGCGGCCATCGCGGAAGACCCCGACCTGGGTCCTGCCCTCACCACGAACCTGGCCCGGGTGGAGAAGAAACTCCGCGAAGCGATCGCCAACTCAGACCCCCTGGCTGACGCAACGTCGCGTCACCTCGTGGAGGCCGGAGGCAAGCGTATCCGTCCCCTGCTGACCCTGCTCTGCGCCCATCTGGGTGACGCGTCGCTGCCCGCCGTGGTGCAGGCCGCCGTCGTGGTTGAGCTGACCCACCTGGCCACCCTGTACCACGACGACGTCATGGACTCCGCGCCCTTCCGCCGCGGCGCCCCCACGGCCCACGAGGTCTGGGGCAACTCCGTGGCCGTCCTCACCGGCGACCTCATTTTCGCCCGCGCCTCCATCCTCGTGTCCGAGCTCGGCTCCCGCGCGCTCGGCATCCAAGCCCGGACCTTCGAGCGGCTGTGCCTCGGCCAGCTGCACGAAACCGTCGGCCCGCGCCCGGACGAGGACCCGGTGGAGCACTACCTGTCGGTGATCGCGGACAAGACCGGTTCGCTGGTGGCGGCATCCGGCCAGTTCGGTGCCATCTTCTCCGGCGCCGATGAGGCTTACGAGAACGTCCTGGTGGAGTACGGCGAGAAGGTGGGCGTCGCGTTCCAGCTCGCCGACGACGTCATCGACGTCACGGGCGTCAAGGTCAAGTCCGGCAAGTCCCCGGGCACCGACCTGCGCGAAGGCGTCCCCACCCTTCCCGTGCTGCTGCTCCGCAAGGCCGCAGCGGACGGCGACCAGTCCGCCGTCGAACTTCTCAAGCTGATTGACGGCGACCTCTCCTCCGACGAGGCCCTCGCCGAAGCCGTCGCCGGGCTGCGTGAGCACCCCGTCACGGCGGAATCCTGGGTGGTGGCCCGCGCCTGGGCGGCCGACGCCATCGCCGCGCTGGCCCCGCTTCCCGAGGGGGTTGTGAAGGCCTCGCTCTCCAGCTTCGCGCACGCTGTGGTGGACCGCGCCAGCTAGGTTTGGTGGGGCCCGGCACCCTTAAGGTGGCGGGCCCTTCTGGCCTAATCGGCTAAAACGGAACGGCCCCGGTTCCAAACAGCGTCACGAGTCATACGCTGCGCGGAACCAGGGCCGCCTCTCCGTTCGCATCAAATCCACCGGAGGCATTCAGTGGATCCAAGAAACACTCTATGACAGTTTTGTCACATCCGCCAATTCTCTTGTTAACCGGCGTGTCACACAGCTCCTGGGCCAATTCGGGCGCCTTCCTGACCCTGTTTGGCTTCCCGCGGCAACGGACACGCCAATGCGGCGCCTCACCGGCAGGAGTTGGCCGCGGACGCGGGTCACGACGGACCGGGCTGCTTTGTGCACGTTGAAGCCGGTCTGCTGTACTCAGCGGCGAGTCGCCATCCGTCGGCAGCCAAACGGGGTCAGGGCGGCGCGCCAGAGACGAAGTGGAGGCGAGGACCCTAGTCCTCGTCGTTGAAGGCCCAGTCGAACATGTCGAAGACGAACTCCGAGAAGGTGCCTTCTTCGCTCTTCCACTGGCCGCGGGCGTTGTTCCGGCGGTACACGATGGGGTCCGGGATGCTCAGGTCGCCGATGCGGAAGCCCCAGGTGAAGTTTTCCTCCTCGTCCTCGAGGAACATGAGGAAGCCTTCGTCGTCCACCTCGAGTTCCTCGGGGTCCCAGAAGTAGTGGTAAGCCTCCATTAGGTCCTCGCATCCTCCGAGCGCCAGGTAGAACTCGCGCAGCACCAGGGGAATGGTGAACTGGTGATCGGAGAGCTCCGCGTCCAACTCCTCGGCGGACAGCCCGTCCTCTTCCTGCCATTCGTCTTCGAGATACTTCGGAACAAGCGCACGGAACTTCTCGAGGAACATGTCAGTCATGGCTCTTATCCTAGCTAATCCCGGCCCCTCGAATTCCCGCTCTCGAGCCCCAGCCGGTGCCACCCGCGGACCGCCAGCGGAATGCGCCAGGAGCGGCGCCATGCCACCACCCGGAACGCGAAGACCAGGGCCGCCACTACGCACGCCGAGAGGGGATTGAAGGCGCCAAGGACCCACAGGATGGTGGTGAGTGCGGCGCCCGAGAAGGCCGGCAGTGCGTAGAGGTCCCGGGCATCGAACAGCTGCGGCACTTCGTTGGCCGTGATGTCGCGCAGCAGCCCGCCGCCCACCGCCGTCGTAACGCCGAGCAGCACGGCGGCGACGGGATTCATTCCGAAGGACAGCGCCTTGAGCGTCCCCGTGATGCAGAAGAGGGCGAGGCCGGCGGCGTCGAACAGGATGAGGAGTGAGGTGAAACGCTGGACGCTGGAGAACAGGTAGTACACCAGCCCGGTGGCCAGCAGCGGCGGCACTAGATAGGCAGGGTTGCTGAACGCAGCAGGTGGGCCGGAGTTGAGGATGATGTCGCGAATCACGCCGCCGCCCAGGGAGACCAGGGAGGCGAGCAGAAGGGACCCGAGGAGGTCGAACTGCTTCCGTGCGGCGAGCAGCGATCCGGACACTGCGAAAAAGAAGATGCCGGCCAGGTCCAGCCATGCCAGGGCGATGTCAAAAGAGAAAGTCATGGGGTGTCCCGGCATATTTCAAGGGGCGGACAGTGCAGCTCCAACGTTACGCTAGCCCCTATGAATAGCCCGATCCTGATCGCCTGTGCCCATGGGACCTCCAACGCGCAGGGAGCCGCCGAGGTCAACGCCCTCCGTGACGCCATTGCCGCGCTGCGTCCCGGGCTTGACGTCCGCGAAGCGTATGTGGACGTCCAGCAGCCCGATCTGGTGGACGTGGTGGCCGGGCTCCCCGCGGACCCCGCCGGTGCCTCCGCCGTCGTCGTTCCCTTGCTGCTAAGTGTGGGCTACCACGTGAAGGTGGACATCGCGAAGGCCGTTAAGAGCCGGCCGGGCACGGTGGCTGCGGCGCCGCTGGGGCCCGACCCCCGCCTCGCTGCCCTGCTGGACCAGCGGCTGCGGGAGGCGGGCGTTACGGACAACGACGCCATCGTCCTCGCTGCCGCGGGCTCATCCAACCCGAACGCCGCCGTCAGCGTCGAGGAACTGGCCGGGCAGCTGAGGGACCTGCGCTCCAACCGGATTGTGCCCGCGTATGGCGCCTCAGCCAAACCGTCGGTGCCGGAAGCCGTCGCCATGCTCCGCGAGGAAGCCGCGGGCGGCGCCGGGGCGGGGGAGTCGGCCGGGGGCGTGAGCGTTGGCGGGCGCGTGGTGGTGGCCTCGTACCTCTTGGCGCCGGGCTTCTTCCACGACCAGCTCGCGAAGGCCGGGGCGGACCTCGTGACCGAGCCGCTGCTGCCCTCGCCAGTGCTCGCGGAGATCGCGCTGGAACGGTACGACGCCGCCCTGGCCGCCCACGCAGTCAAGTCCTGAAAAACGCCGGGAAGCAGGCCGTCGGAAAGCACAGCCGGCGGCGCCGTTCAAGGCTTCCCGGCGAGTCATGACGAAATGTTTCCTTAGGTGACTTAGCATTTCCGGTCCTTTGTGACGTATTTCGGCGCGGCTCTACAGTCGATGCATGACTGATACAGCTCTAGCCGGAGCGTCCACGGACAAGCCCGCGCGCCCCGCCCGTGCCTCCCGACCCGCCGCCAAGCCTCACGGCCAGTGGAAGGTGGACGGAACCACCCCGCTTAACGCCAACGAAACCTGGAAACAGGAAGACGACGGCCTCAACGTCCGCGAGCGTATCGAGTCCATCTATGCCAAGGAAGGCTTCGACGCCATCCCCGGCCAGGACCTGCACGGCCGTTTCCGCTGGTGGGGCCTGTACACGCAGCGCAAGCCCGGGATCGACGGCGGCAAGACCGCAACGCTGGAGCCGCACGAGCTTGAGGACAAGTACTTCATGCTCCGCGTCCGCATCGACGGCGGTGCGCTGACCACCGAGCAGTTGCGCGTCATCGGCCAGATCTCCGTGGACTTCGCACGCGATTCCGCGGACCTCACAGACCGCCAGAACATCCAGCTGCACTGGATCCGCGTGGAGGACATCCCCGAGATCTGGCGCCGCCTCGAGAGCAACGGCCTGTCCACCACCGAGGCCTGCGGCGACGTTCCGCGTGTCATCCTCGGCTCCCCGGTAGCAGGCATCGCCAAGGACGAGATCATCGACCCCACCCCGCTCATCGAAGAGCTGGGGGAGCGATTCATTGGCAACCCGCTGCTCTCCAACCTGCCGCGCAAGTACAAGACCGCCATCACCGGCCACCCGAGCCAGGACGTGGTGCACGAGATCAACGACTGCGCCCTGGTGGGCGTCCGCCACCCCGAACTCGGCGTGGGCTACGACCTGTGGGTCGGCGGTGCCCTGTCCACCAACCCGATGCTCGGCAAGCGCCTCGGCGCGTTCGTCACGCCGGAGCAGGCCGCGGACGTGTGGCTCGGCGTTACCAGCATCTTCCGTGACTACGGCTACCGCCGGATGCGCACCAAGGCTCGCCTGAAGTTCCTTTTGGCCGATTGGGGTCCGGAGAAGTTCCGCCAGATCCTCGAGGACGAATACCTCGGCTACAAGCTCGCCGACGGTCCCGCCGCACCCAAGCCGTCCACCCCGGGCGACCACGTGGGCGTGCACGAGCAGAAGGACGGCAAGTTCTTCATCGGCGCCACCCCCATTGCCGGCCGCCTCTCCGGCGCGCAGCTGGTGAAGCTGGCGGACACCCTCGAGGCCCGCGGCTCCTACCGCCTGCGCACCACCCCGCACCAGAAGATCGTGGTGCTGGACGTGGAGAAGAACGAGGTGGAGCCGCTCGTGGCCGAACTCGACGCGCTGGGCCTGTCCGCACGCCCGTCCGTGTTCCGCCGCGGCACCATCGCGTGCACCGGCATCGAATACTGCAAGCTGGCCATCGTGGAAACCAAGATGACCGCAGCAACCGCCGTGGCCGGGCTGGAACGCCGCCTGGCCGACCTCGCAGACAGCGGCCAGCTCCCGCACGCGCTGTCCCTGCACATCAACGGCTGCCCCAACTCCTGCGCCCGCATCCAGACCGCGGACATCGGACTCAAGGGCATGATGCTCCCGACGCCCGACGGCGATCCCACCCCGGGTTTCCAGGTCCACCTGGGTGGCGGGCTGGCTTCCACCGACCGCGAAGAGGCTGGCCTGGGACGCACCGTCCGCGGCCTCAAGGTCTACGTCGCGGACCTGCCCGACTACGTGGAGCGGGTTGTCCGACGCTTCGTAGCCGACCGCGCCGAAGGCCAGACCTTCGCCGAGTGGGCCCACGCAGCTGACGAGGAGGCACTTCAGTGAGCAAGCACGCACTCGGAGTAAACCCGGTGGTTGGGTCTGAAGGGGCGGCGGCGGCATCGCCTGCCAGCACCGGGTCACCCGCGAAGCGCTCCACCGAGGAGCTGAAGGCCCTGGCCGAGGCCGGCGCCGCCGAGCTCGGCTGGGACGCCCCGGCCCGCGACGTCATTGCCTGGGTCGAGCGCAACTTCGACATGCCCGCCGTCGCCGTCGCCTGCTCCATGGCCGACGCCGTGCTGCCCGCGCTCGTCGCGGACCAGCTTCCCGGCGTTGACGTCCTGTTCCTCGAGACCGGCTACCACTTCCCGGAAACCTACGCCACACGTGACGAGGTGGCCGCGAACCTCCGCGTCAACGTGGTGGACGTGCTCCCCGAGAACACTGTGGAGCAGCAGGACCGCCTCCTGGGCAAGGACCTGTTCGCCCGCGACGCCGCCCAGTGCTGCGCCCTCCGCAAGGTGGCTCCGCTGCGCCGCACCCTCTCCGGCTACGAACTGTGGTTCACCGGCGTCCGCCGCGACGAGGCCCCCACCCGCACCAACACTCCGCTGGTGACGTGGGACGAGGCCAACGGCCTGGTCAAGGTCAACCCAATGGCCGCCTGGACGTTCGACCAGCTGGTCCAGTACTCCGACGACAACCTCCTGCCCGTCAACCCGCTCCTGTCCCAGGGCTACCCCTCCATCGGTTGCCAGCCTTGCACCCGCAAGGTGGCACCCGGCGAGGACCCCCGCGCCGGCCGCTGGGCAGGAACCAACAAGACAGAATGCGGATTACACGTATGAGCACTTTCCTAACTGAGGAGTCCACCCTGGTGACCGACGCAGCTGCCTCAACGCGCCTCTCCAGCCTGGACACCCTCGAATCCGAAGCGATCCACATCATCCGCGAGGTTGTTGCCGAGTTCGAGAAGCCGGCGCTGCTGTTCTCCGGCGGCAAGGATTCCGTGGTCATGCTGCACCTGGCCACCAAGGCGTTCTGGCCGGGCAAGGTCCCCTTCCCGGTGCTGCACGTGGACACCGGCCACAACTTCCCCGAGGTCATCGACTTCCGCGACCGGACGGTGGAGCGGCTGGGACTGAAGCTCGTCGTCGGCAGCGTTCAGGAATTCATCGACCGCGGCGAGCTGGCGGAGCGTGCCGACGGCACCCGCAACCCGCTGCAGACCGTTCCGCTGCTGGACGCCATCCAGTCCAACAAGTTCGACGCCGTCTTCGGCGGCGGCCGCCGCGACGAGGACAAGGCCCGCGCCAAGGAGCGCATCCTGAGCCTGCGCGACGAGTTCGGCCAGTGGGACCCGCGCAACCAGCGCCCCGAACTGTGGAACCTCTACAACGGCCGCCACACGGTGGGCCAGCACGTGCGTGCGTTCCCCATCAGCAACTGGACCGAGCTGGACGTGTGGCGCTACATCGAGCGCGAAAACATTGAACTTCCGGGCCTGTACTACGCCCACGACCGCGAGGTCTTCGCCCGCGACGGCATGTGGCGTGCGGTGGGCGAGGTGTCCCAGCCGCTGCCGCACGAGGAAGTCATCACCAAGACCGTCCGCTACCGGACCGTCGGTGACATGTCCTGCACCGGCGCCGTCGAATCGGCCGCCGCCACCGTGCGCGACGTCGTGATCGAAGTTGCTGCCTCCACCATCACCGAACGTGGCGCCACCCGTGCGGATGACCGCATCTCCGAGGCCGCCATGGAAGACCGCAAGAAGGACGGCTACTTCTAATGACTACCGACATTGACACCGCCCGCGCCGCGGCGCTCCTGGACGAGGCCCCGCTCGCTTCCGCCTCGCTGTTCCGCTTCGCCACCGCAGGATCGGTCGACGACGGGAAGTCCACGCTGGTGGGCCGCCTCCTGCACGACTCCAAGGCCATCCTCGCCGACCAGCTCGACGCCGTTGCCCGCACCTCGGCCGACCGCGGCTTCGGCGGCGACAAGGGCGGCATTGACCTGGCCCTGCTGACCGATGGCCTGCGTGCCGAGCGCGAGCAGGGCATCACCATCGACGTCGCCTACCGCTACTTCGCCACGGACCGCCGCAGCTTCATCCTCGCGGACTGCCCCGGGCACGTGCAGTACACCAAGAACACGGTGACCGGCGCGTCCACCGCGGATGCCGTCGTCGTACTCATTGACGCCCGCAAGGGTGTCCTGGAGCAGACCCGCCGGCACCTGTCTGTGCTGCAGCTGCTGCGCGTGGCCCACGTGATTGTGGCCGTGAACAAGATCGACCTCGTGGACTTCAGCGAGACCGTGTTCCGCGACATCGAGGCCGACGTGCAGCAGGTGGGCCGCGAGCTGGGCCTCGGATCCGATGGGATCACCGACCTGCTGGTGGTTCCGGTTTCCGCGCTCGACGGCGACAACGTGGTGGAGCGCTCGGAGCGTACCCCCTGGTACACCGGCCCCGCGCTGCTCGAGGTGCTCGAGACGCTGCCCGCCGCCGATGAACTCGAAAGCCACCTGGAGAGCTTCCGCTTCCCGGTGCAGCTGGTCATCCGCCCGCAGGGTGCGCTGGCACCCGACGCCGTTGCCGGCGGGCTCGACGTCGAGAAATACCGCGACTACCGTGCCTACGCCGGACAGATCACCGAGGGTTCCGTGAAGGTGGGGGACAAGGTCAGCGTGCTGACCCCCGGCCAGGACCCGCGCACCACCACGGTCACCGGCATCGACTTCGCCGGCGCCTCGCTGGAGGAAGCCTCCGCCCCGCAGTCGGTGGCGATCCGTTTGGCCGACGAGTTCGACGTCGCCCGCGGTGACACCATCGCCGCCGCAGGCACGGTCCGCGAAAGCTCGGCCGACCTGTACGCGCAGCTATGCTGGCTGTCCCCGAAGCCGCTCCGCGAGGGCGCCAAGGTCCTGGTCAAGCACGGCACCCGCACCGTGCAGGCCCTGGTCCGCAGCGTCAACGGCAAGCTGGACCTTGCCACCTTCAACCTCGAGGGCGCATCCAGCCTGGAGCTCAACGACATCGGGCACGCTCAGCTCCGGCTCGCCGCCGCGCTGCCGCTCGAGAACTACCTGCACCACCGCCGCACAGGCGCGTTCCTGGTGATTGACCCGCTCGACGGCAACACCCTCGCCGCCGGCCTGGTCAAGGACCACCCGGGCGACCACGAGGACGAGCGCTACTCGATCTAAAGTCTGTGCACTGAGGTCGCCGGAAACGTGCGAGATCGCCGCAAATTTGCGGCGACTTCACACGCTTCCGGCGACCTCGCTGTTTCCGGGCCCTTGCCGCCCCACGCCCGGCCCACCATCATCAAGAGTGGGAGGCGAAGCATGGAAACCATCACCAGCCGGCTCATCAACTGGGCATCGATCCTGGACGACAGGACCCGTGAGCAGGCACTGACCACCTCCCGACTGCCCTTCATCTACCCGCATCTGGCCCTGATGCCGGACGCGCATCTGGGCAAGGGAGCAACCGTGGGGTCCGTCATCCCGACGCTCGGCGCGATCATTCCGGCCGCCGTCGGCGTGGATATCGGGTGCGGCATGATCGCGGTGCGGACCCAGTACAACCTTAAAGAGCTTCCGCGGGACCGGAAGCCGCTCCGCGAGAACATCGAGCGCGCCATCCCGCTGTCCGCCGGCCACAACAACCGCAAGGTGACGGCCACGGCGCAGCCACGCATCGCCGAACTGCACAGGCGGGCCGAAAAGGCCGGGTTCAACCCCGCACAGTACGTGGCGAAATGGGACCTCCAGCTTGGCTCCCTCGGCTCCGGCAACCACTTCATCGAGGTGTGCACGGACGAGACCGACGCCGTCTGGCTGTTCTTGCATTCCGGCTCACGCGGCATCGGGAACAAGATAGCCCAGCACCACATCAAGGTGGCGCAGGGCGTGGCACGGGACAAACGCATCACGCTGGAGGACCCGGACCTCGCCTACCTGGAGGAGGGCACGGCGGCGTTCACCCGGTACATCAAGGAGCTGCGCTGGGCCCAGCACTTCGCCCTGCTGAACCGCGAGGAGATGATGGACCGCCTGATCCGGCAGTTTAGTGACTGGGTCGGTGGAGCAGTCAAGGAGACCGAGCGGATCAACTGCCACCACAACTTCACCCAGCAGGAAACGCATTACGGGAAGTCCGTCTGGGTGTCGCGCAAGGGCGCCATCAAGGCCGAAGCCGGCGACCCCGGCCTGATTCCGGGGTCCATGGGAACGGCGTCCTACGTTGTGGAGGGACTCGGCAACACGACTTCCCTGAACTCCTCGCCGCACGGTGCCGGCCGGGAGTATTCGCGTAATGCCGCGCGCAAGGCCTTCTCGCTGGCGCAGCTCAAGGAGGCCATGCACGGCATCGAGTTCCGGGCCAGCGAGGCGTTCATCGACGAGATCCCGGCAGCCTACAAACCCATCGATCAGGTCATGCGCGACGCCGCGGATCTGGTGAAGGTGCGGCACCGGCTTCGCCAGCTGGTCAATGTCAAGGGGGATTAGCCCCGAAATTCCAGGGGCCCGCGGGTAGGCGGATTTTTGTGGCCGAATATGACGTTGCATGAACCTGCGTGACCCCGGGTTTCCGCTCCGTTGAACCCCGTTTATGCCAGTCCCTATGGTGAATCCATGAGTACTTCCAGGCCGGGCATGACCCGCATTGTGGCCGGCGAAAGCCAGACGCCCAAGCGCCGCCGCGCCTTGGAAGTCGCGCTGGCCGTCGGCCTCGTCCTGCTGATCAGTGTGGGTGCCGTTGTTGCGTCGGCCGTGGCCCGGGATTCCAATGCCTCGGCGGCCCCTGACGCAGCGGGCAGCCCCGCGGCCGAGCTGAAGCTGGGCTACTTCGGGAACATCACCCACGCGCCGGCGCTGGTCGGAGTGAAGCAGGGCTTCATCGCGAAGGAGCTGGGCGACACTAAGTTGAGCACCCAGGTGTTCAACGCGGGCCCGGCCGCGATCGAGGCGCTGAATGCCGGCGCGATCGATGCCACGTACATCGGCCCTAACCCTGCCATCAACTCGTTCGTCAAGAGCAAGGGCGAGTCCATCAGCATCATCGCCGGGGCAGCCTCCGGCGGCGCGCAGCTGGTGGTCAAGCCCGAGATCAGGACCGCGGCCGATTTGAAGGGCAAGACCCTGGCCTCCCCGCAGCTGGGCGGCACCCAGGACGTGGCACTGCGCGCCTGGCTGGGTAAGCAGGGCTACAAAACCAACACCGACGGCGGCGGGGACGTTGCGATCAACCCCACCGAGAACGCCCAGACCCTGAAGCTGTTCCAGGACGGTAAGCTCGACGGCGCGTGGTTGCCTGAGCCGTGGGCCTCCCGTCTGGTGCTCCAGGCTGGCGCGAAGGTACTGGTGGATGAGAAGGACCTGTGGGACGGGTCGCTAACGGGCAAGCCGGGCGAGTTCCCCACCACCATCCTGATCGTGAACAAGAAGTTCGCTGCGGAGCACCCGCAGACTGTCGAGGCGCTGCTCAAGGGCCACGTCGAGGCCGTGAAGTGGCTCAACGACGCCCCGGCCGCCGAGAAGGCCGCCGTCGTCAACGCCGCCCTGAAACAGGACGCCGGCAAGGCATTGGCCCAAAATGTCGTTGACCGTTCGCTGAAGAACATCGTGTTCACGGTGGACCCGCTGGCGGGAACGTACAAGAAGCTGCTGCAGGACGGCGTGGATGCCGGCACCACGAAGCAGGCCGACCTCAACGGCCTCTTCGACCTCCGGGCGCTGAACTCAGTGGCCACGGAAAAAACCACAGCTGCAGGGCTGGGCCAGGACTAGCCCGGCCCGCATCTGCACCGCCGCATTTAACGCACCACGAACAAAGGACGGGACCATGCCAGTCGTACTGGAAAACCTGGGCAAGCGCTTCGGCGAAGGCGCCCCGGTGCTGGACGACGTCAACGCCACCATCGGCAGGGGCGAGTTCGTCGCGCTCCTCGGTGCGTCCGGCTGCGGCAAGTCCACCCTGCTGAACATCATGGCGGGACTGGAGCTCCCGACGTCGGGCGCCCTGGAGGTGCCCAGCGACGGCGCCGCCTTCATGTTCCAGGACTCCGCCCTGTTTCCGTGGCTCACCGCCCGCGAAAACGTGGAGCTGGCGCTGAAACTGCGCGGTCTCGGCAAGGCCGAGCGGCGGGTGAAGGCTGCCGAACTGCTGGACCTGGTCCATCTTTCCGAGGCCGCGGACCGCCGGCCGCACGAACTGTCCGGCGGCATGCGCCAGCGTGTGGCCCTGGCCCGCTCACTCGCGCAGGACCGCCAGCTGCTCCTCATGGATGAGCCGTTCGCGGCCCTGGACGCCATCACGCGCGACCTGCTGCACGACGAACTTGAGCGCATCTGGAAGGAAACCGGACGCACCATCGTCTTTGTGACCCACAACGTCCGCGAGGCAGTCCGGCTGGGCCAGCGCGTCCTGCTGCTGTCCTCCCGGCCCGGCCGCGTTGTGCAGGAATGGGAAGTCACCGAAGAACACCGTACCGACGCCGGTCTTGCCGGACAGCTGACCGGGGTCATCACCGCCCGGCTGCGAGAGGAGATCCGCCGCCATGCCAAGTAATTCATCTCCCGTGGCCGAGTCGCCCGAGGCGACCGAGTCCCCGCTGGGCGAGCCCGAGCCCATGCTGGGCGAGCCCGAGTCAACGCTGGTCGAGCCTGGGGAGGGGGTGGGGAGCGAGACCAAGGGCTCAACCAGCCCTGCTGCCAAGGTGCACGCGGCGCTGACCAGGTCCTCCACCGGCTCGGCGGACCTGCGCGAACTCGAATCCGGACTGGACTCGCTGCAGTCGGATGCGGTCCGCAAGGCGCGCATCGACTGGAGCCGCATTCTGCTGCCGGTCGCCGCTGTCGTGGTGCTCATCATCATCTGGCAGTTCTACGTTTCGCTGGGCCTCAAGCGCCGCGACCAGGTGCCCGGCCCCATGGATGTGCTGGAGCAGTTCGGCACGCTATGGGCTGAGGGATCGTTGCAGGAGGCCGTCTGGACGTCGCTGCAGCGCGGGCTCCTGGGGTTCCTGATCAGCGTCGCGATCGCCACGCCGGTCGGTCTGCTCCTGGCCCAGGTGGCGCCGCTGCGCAGGGCGTTCGGCCCGCTGATTTCCGGCCTGCAGGTTCTCCCATCGGTCGCCTGGGTGCCGGCCGCCATCATCTGGTTCGGACTTACCGACGCCACCGTGTACTTCGTGGTGTTCATGGGCGCGATCCCGTCGATCATCAACGGCCTGATCTCCGGTGTTGACCAGATCCCGCCGCAGTACCGCAGCGTGGGCACCGTCCTCGGCGCCTCACGGCTGCAGATGGCCGTGCAGATCATCCTCCCTGCAGCACTTCCCGGCTACCTCAGCGGCCTCAAGCAGGGCTGGGCCTTCTCGTGGCGTTCGCTCATGGCCGCAGAAATCATTGCGGTGGGCGGCACCATCGGCTTCGGCCTGGGCTCCATGCTGAACCAGGGCCGCGACCTCGCCGATATGACCATCGTGATGTCCGCGATCCTCCTGATCCTGGCCGTCGGCATCCTGATCGAGCTGCTGGTGTTCGCGCCGATTGAGAAGCGACTGCTTCAGCGTCGCGGCCTCCTGGCAGGCAGCACCCGCTAAGGACCTCCGCACTGAACCCGAAAGCCCGACGGCGACTCCCGCCGTCGGGCTTTCTGCTGTCTGTTGTCCCTGAGGTGCCTTCTCCGCGACCCAACCGGGGCACATTGACATGGGACACGCCGAGACATGGGACACGCCGAGGATGAGGAGGATTCTGGCCGTTCTTGCCGTCAAAGTGCCCCGCGGCGGTACCGGACCAACCGCTCCGAGGGCATAAGAAAAGCCCGACGGCGGTAATCGCCGTCGGGCTTTCTGCTGTCCGGAGGTTAGCCGCGGGTCAATGTCCCGCAGCCATGGACTGAGAAGCCCCTGGCCCACGACGGAATGGTCACGACGATCCACCCGGAGGGGATGTCGTTGTCATAGATTTCGTTAAACGTTCCGGTAAACCCGCTCAAGGTTTCCCAGTAGCAGAAGTCCCCCGAAGCGAATCCGTAGTACGTTCCCGGCAGGATGTCGATCCCCACCCGGTAGGTGCCGTCCCGGGTGATGCTTGTAGCCCTTGCCCCAGTTGACGGGACAGTGGTCCACGCTCCACAACCATCGCTTTCGAAGCCAACGTCACCAGGAAGGATCTGCACGTAGGTCACACCTGAGACGATGTCGTTCGCGTTGATGTCACTAACGTTTCCCGAGAACCCGCGAAGACGTGCCCAGTAGCAGAAGGATCCGCCAGTGGATTTGTACAGGCCCGGCTTGATCTGGGTTCCCACCCTGTAAGTGCCGTCACCGCGAAGAACGGTCACCGCCCAAGTGGGCAGTTTCACTGCGGGGCTCCCTGCCGCGCGGGTGTCGTAGTGGGTCTTGCTGGCCCAGACTCTTACCGAAAGAGACTTCCCGTTATCTGCGGCGGCTATCCGGTAGGTCTTGTACCGTGCGCCGGAGATTGCCACGCCATTCCGGTACCACTGGTATCCGTAGGCGGAAGGTGCCGGCGAGTAGGTGCCCGGGTTCGCCGTGAGTGTCGCCCCTAGCCACTGGCCTCCGGTGACCTTCGGTGCTGTTCTTGGCGTGATCACGGCCTTGCCCACCGTGACGAGCTTGGTACTGGCCGCGCGGCTCGCGTAGCCGGCCTTGGAGACGGTGACCTTCACGTTCACCCTGGAACCGATAAAACCGGGATTGAGGTAAAGCGACGAAGCCGTTCCTCCCCGGATCGCCACGCCGTTCCGGTACCACTGGTATTTGAGTGTGACTCCGGGCGTCCAGCCCTGCGATATGCGAAGCGTCTGTCCGTACCGGTGTACACCTGTCACGAGGAGAGATTTGGTGGCCACGATTGTTCCCGCACCAATTGTGCGGGCAGTGGAGTAGCGGTCCAGTGTTACGAAGCCGGCCTTGGTTGCCCGCACCCGCACCTTGAGGGCCTTGCCGTAGTCAGCCGCCGTCGCGGTGTACCTATAGCCGACGGCTCCTGCGATAGCCGTTGTTCCCCGGTACCACTGGTAGGACAGCGCTGCACCGCCGGGAGCCCACGCTCCTGCATTCGCCGTCTGCACCTGGCCCACGCGTGCGGTTCCGCCAATGGTGGGCACAGGTGCTGCCACGAATGTCGCGGTGACACCTACGACCTGAACGGACGAGAGTTGCTTGGATAAGTAGCCCGGGGCAGACAGGGTCACCTTGGCCCACAGCTTCTGTCCCACGTCGCCAGGGGTGACTGTATAGCGTGGGGCTGTCGCCGACGTGATGGCCACGGCTCCGCGGAACCACTGGTAGGTCACGGTTCCCTGGGTGGTCAGCGGGTTCAACCGCAGTTCCTGCCCGACTGCGGGCCTGCCGGTCACCGCGTTGCTCCAGGCAACAGTGAAGGCCGCCGGTCTCACACTGACGGCCACGGCTGATGCTTCGGTTCCGGCGGCCTGTGCGTCCGATGATGCCGTCACAGTGAGCTGGACGCTCTTGCCGGCCATGGCGGGGATGATTTTGAGGACATCAGCTTCGCCAACCACGTGACCGGCGGTCTGGACGGGAACCCCGTCGATGATCCAGGTGTATTGGATCCAGCCGGCGCCGCTCCACTGACCGCCCGTGGAGGTGAGGTTGCCGTCTACGACGGGATCCCCTTCGATTACCGGCAAGCTGATGTTTTCCGGTGCGGCTGGTGTCACCTCCGTGGGCACAACTTCCGCGGGAAGCACCTCGGCGGGTGCGGTTTCCACCGGCGCGGCGTCGGCGGGTGCGGTTTCCGTCGGCGTGGCCTCGGCTGACGGCTCTCCTGCCGGAGCCGGGTCGGCCGGTGCCGGGTCTACCGGTACCGGCTCAACCGGAGCCGGTGCGGGCTCCGTGACAGTGCCTGTTTCCATCGGCAGCGCCTGGGCTGCCGGAGCCATCAGAAGTCCGGCAAGCAACGCGATGCTGCCGGCTGTGGCAATGCTCCTGGTCAGAAGACCAGGGCGCGTCCGCGGATGGACGTTTTCGTGCAGAGACAACTAGTCCCCTTCCCCCATGTTGAGACCGATCGGCGATCCCGATCCCAGTTATTGTAGGGCTGGCCACAGACATTCTTCGTCCCGAATGCACGCGCAGGGCTTAAACCTTGGGAGAAACTAATGTGACGCAGCGTTACCTTGCGTGAACTGGTGTTTCCGTTGCGTTGTTGGGGAATGTGACGCGGCCCTACCGTTGATCCATGGCAATTCAGGACATTTACCCCACGGCGTTGCGCCTCCTTGGCCGCCCCGTGCTGGTAGTGGGCGGCGGACGCGTTGCTGCGCGCCGCGCGAAGGGCCTGCTCGACGCCGGTGCCCGCGTCACCGTGGTAGCCCCCGAGGCCACCGCCGCGCTCCGCGAACTCGCCGACGCCGGCCTGCTCATCTGGCAGCCCCGCACCTACCGCTCCGACGACGTCGACGGCGTCTGGTTCGTCCAGACCGCCACCGGCGATCCCGCCGTCGACACCCGCGTAGCGGGCGACGCCGAGGCGCAGCGCGTCTGGTGCGTCAATGCCTCCGACCATGAGTCCTCCGCCGCCTGGACGCCCGCCGTCGCCGTGGTGGACGACGTCAAGATCGCCGTCAATGCCGGGGGAGACCCTCGCCGTGCCATGGCCCTGCGCGACGCAGTCGCCACCGCCCTGGAGTCCGGCGACCTGCCGCTGCGCCGCCGGCGCGCCCACCGGGGATCGGTAGCCCTCGTCGGCGGCGGCCCCGGCGACACCGGCCTCATCACCGTCCGCGGCCGCCGGCTGCTGGGCCAGGCCGACGTTGTCGTCGCCGACCGACTCGGTCCGCGTGAACTGCTCAACGAACTCGCGCCGGATGTCCGCGTCATCGAGGTCGGCAAGACCCCCGGCCACCACCCCGTGCCCCAGGCCGAGATCAACCGAATCTTGGTCGAGGAGGCGCTGCAAGGCCACCGCGTGGTGCGCCTCAAAGGCGGCGACCCCTACGTCCTGGGCCGCGGCGGCGAGGAAGCAGAATTCTGCCGCCAGCACGGCGTCGAGGTGGAAGTGGTTTCCGGTGTGACATCCGCGATCTCCGTCCCCGCGGCCGCCGGTATCCCGGTCACGCACCGCGGCCTGGCCAAGGGCTTCAGCGTTGTCACCGGCCACGAGGAACTGTCCGAGATCCCGGCCCGCGCCGACCACACCGTGGTGCTCCTCATGGGCGTGGGCCAGCTGCGCGAATCCGCGTCCGCCCTCGGCAACGCCGGCCTGCCCGATGACACACCAGTTGGTATTGTTGAAAACGGCTACCTGCCGGACCAGCGCGTCACCATCGGCACCCTCGGCACCATAGCCGACCAGGCTGAGGCCGCCGGCGTCGCCAATCCAGCAGTGATCGTCATCGGTGACGTTGTCCGCGTCAGCCCCTTCGCGCCGTCGCACTTCAAAACCGCTGACTACAGCACCACCAGCCCCAACAAGCCCCGCACCAGCACCACCCGCGTTCTCACCCCCTGAAACCCATCGATTGCTCCATAACTGCCCTTATGAAGGTTCAAAAGGGCGTCTACGGAGCAACCGATGCAGAAGAAAAGGAACACAGCCGTGTCAACCAGCACCACCGTAGGAACCGCCGCCCGCCCGTTGCGCGTGGCCGTCATCGGATCCGGCCCGGCCGGCGTCTACGCAGCGGACATCCTCACCAAGAGCGAGGCCGTCAAGAGCGGCGAGCTGACCGTGAGCATCGACCTCTTTGACCGCTACCCGGCACCCTACGGCCTGATCCGCTACGGCGTGGCCCCGGACCACCCGCGCATCAAGGGCATCGTCAACGCCCTGCACAAGGTCCTGGACCGCGGCGACATCCGCTTCTTCGGAAACGTCGACTACGGCACGGACCTCTCCATCGAGGACCTGCGCGCGCACTATGACGCCGTCATCTTCGCCACCGGCGCCATCAAGGACGCCGACCTGAACATCCCGGGCATCGAACTCGAGGGCTCCTTCGGCGGCGCGGACTTCGTCTCCTGGTACGACGGCCACCCGGACGTTTCCCGCGAATGGCCGCTGGACGCCAAGGAAATCGCCGTGATCGGCAACGGCAACGTCGCCCTCGACGTGGCCCGCGTCCTCTCCAAGCACGCCGACGACCTGCTGGTCTCCGAGATCCCGGACAACGTCTACGCCGGCCTGAAGGCATCGCCCGTCACCGACGTCCATGTCTTCGGCCGCCGCGGCCCAGCCCAGGTCAAGTTCACCCCGCTGGAGCTCCGCGAACTGTCCCACTCCAAGGACGTGGACATCATCCTGTACCCGGAGGACTTCGAGTTCGACGAGGAATCGGACCGGCAGATCCAGAGCAACAATCAGATCAAAACCATGGTGGGCACGCTCACCAACTGGATCGCCGAGCAGCCCGAGGACGTCTCCGAGCTCAAGGCCTCCCGCCGCCTGCACCTGCACTTCCTGCACAGCCCGGTCGAAATTTACGACGACGCCGAGAACCCCGGGCGTGTCAGCGGCATTAAGTTTGAGCGCACCGAACTGGACGGCACGGGCAACGCCCGTGGCACCGGCGAGTACATCGACTACCCGGTCCAGGCCGTCTACCGCGCCATCGGCTATTTCGGTTCGGCCCTGCCGGAGATCGAGTTCGACCACAAGAAGGGCGTCGTCCCGAACGCCGGCGGCCGCGTCCTGGACGCCTCCGGCGAGCACGTCCCCGGCATCTACGCCACCGGCTGGATCAAGCGCGGACCGGTGGGCCTGATCGGCCACACCAAGGGCGATGCCCTGGAGACCGTGACCTTCCTGCTGGAAGACCGCGAGAACCTGCCGGTTGCCGAGGCGCCCGCTGCCAGCGCCGTCGTCGACCTGCTCGAAAGCCGGGGCGTGGAATACACCACCTGGGAAGGCTGGCTGGCACTGGACGCCCACGAACTCGCCCTCGGCGCCGAGGCCACCGCCGCCGGCGGCTCCCACGGCGTTGAGGTTGTGCGTGAGCGCATCAAGGTGGTGCCGCGCGAGGACATGGTCTCCATCTCCCGCGACGGGATCGCCGCCAGCGTCTAACCTCTGACGGAGACGGGGGCCACACCCGCAGGGTTCCCTGGCCGAGCTTGCGAGGCTAGGGTGCGGGTGGGGACTTCGCGCCCGTTCCAGATGGAATATTGGGCGCGAAGTGGCCCCCGTTGGTTTAAGCTCCCGCGCCGCCGGCTCCCCGTTGGTTTAAGCTCCCGCGCCGCCGGCGGCCATGAGCTCGAGGCGCTGGAGCGTTTCCCGGTTGCGCACCGTGATGATCGGGTCGCGCAGCGCCTTGGGAACCGCCAAGCCCGGGCCGCGGACCGCGTCCTCGGCCATCGTGACCCTGCACTGTTCGCCGAGGTCTTCAATGGTGAGGATCACCTTGGCCTCGCCGATTGGCCAGCCACGTGCGATCATCTCCAGCCGCTGGCCCGGTTCGGCCGCCGTCACCCTGGTGGAATCGTTGAGGAGCAGCGGCCAGGCGCCCACGGAGTGGTGGAGCAGGGCACCGACCTCCGGCCAGCGCGCGTCCACGGAGCGGATTCTCGAGGCTCCGACCACCCAGCCGGAATAGAGCCAGCCGTCCGCTATCACTGTCCAGACTGCCGATGCCGGTGAATTGAAGACCTGCGTGACGGTTGACATGGTGTTCCTTTCGTCGGCCGAACCCTGGCGCCGGGCGGCGGAGCTTCGGTCTGCAGCTTTGAGCCCGGCGGGATGAGGGTCGCCGGAAACGCGCGGAGCGGGGCGCCGCGCGGCACGGTACGAGCGCTCCCGGAGCCGGCGGGCCCAGGCGTATGTCCCGGCGCCGGGCAGGGGGTGCTTCAGCGGATCGAAGCGGATGGCCGTGTCCCCGCCGGCCCTGTCTCCGCCGTCCGTTCGCCCGCCGTCGGGAGCGGCCCTCAGGTGCAGCAGGCCGGCCTGCACCCACCGGCCAGCCGGGGTGGCGTACGACAACGCCAGGGTCCAATCACCGGTGGCCAGCGACTCCTTGAAGTTTCCGTCCGTGTCCGCCCTGCCTGTGGCGCGCGCCGGCAGGGACAGCGTCCGCAGCCCCAGGAGGACGGGGCCGTTGGCACCCTTGTAGGGCATCAGCGTGGTGAACTTTGCGGTGCCAGCATCCAGCTTGGGCAGCAGCATGAACCGGGCCGGCACGCCCCAGCCGGTCGAGGCGAACAGGACATCGGCGACGTCGTCGGAGTCGCCGACACCGGCACCCAACCGTAGCGCCAGGCCCAGAATGTCCGGCAGCGACTCAGGGAGCCCGACCGAGCGGGAAAACCGCCCGCGCACCTGCCGCGTCCCGGCGTCGTCGAGCCAGGAGATTCCGCTGCGCCCCGGGAGACCTGCTGCTGTGCGGCCCGTGGCACCGGTGAGGGTCAGTTCCCCAACCAGGCTGATGCCCCGCGGATGAATGGGGCGGAAGGGGCGCACTGCCTTGACGGCCCGGAATACCGCGGCAAAACCGCGCCCGGCGACCTCGGCTGCCCGCTCCGTCGCCCCTTCTGCCTGCGTTCCCGTGCCAGTGCTTGATTGTCCCCTCATGCGTCGCCTTTCCATGACTACATCCTGCCGAACTTTGACCGGACCAGGGCGAAGATTCCGTAGCAAATGAAGCCTGCGCCGATGGCAAACAGGAGGTAGGGCCCGTACTCGTGGTCGCGGAGGGCCTTCAGGCTGCCGTCGAGGCCGGTGGATTCCTCAGGGGTGTGTTTGGCGGCCGCGATGGCGAAGAGCAGGCCGGCCAGGAACAGCGCGATGCCTTTGGCCACGTGTCCAGTCACGCCCAGGGAATCGATGATCTTGCCGCGGCGCGTGCCGTCGAAGTGGAAGAGCTCCTCCTTGAAGCCCCGCCGGAAGCCCTTCACCACGAAGTAGATGCCCACGCCAATGACGGTCAGGCCCAGGGCACTGAGGATCACGCCGCCAAAGGGACTGGTGAGGAGGGCCGCGCTCACGTCCCTTGTGGACTCGCCGGAGTCACCGCGAAGCCCCACCGCAAAGCCGCCGAAACTGAGCCCGACGCTGCCGTAGGCGATCGCAAGGAAGCCCGAGGAGATCAGCTTCCCGATCCGTTCCTTGCGGGGCAGGGGGCGGGCCCGGAGGGTGGCCTCGCTCAGCTGCCAGAGGGAGAGCCCGGCGCACCCGATCATGCCGGCCCACATGAGTGCCGGCCCCCAGGGACTGGCTGCCAGCTGTTCGATGGCACCGGTGGGTTCGGCCTCGCCGGGATACCCGAAGGCCAGGGCAATCGCAATGGCGCCCACGATGATGTGCAGCAGGGCCATCACAGCAAAACCGGAACGCGCGACGACGTCGAGCGCCTTGGTGTTCGATGCAGCCTCCGCGGCGTCGGCCGCCTCGCTGATCGTTGAGTCGTTGTCCGTGGTGCCCTCCGGTAGCGGTTGTACTTTTAGCCGTTCATCGGCCCTTCCGCGTGGACGCTCTCGGAGCCCTCACCCACGAGCCTCACCGTGCAGCGCACCACGAGGTCGTCGGGTGCCGTGTCGATGTCGACGAGCGCTTCGCCCGCGCTGAGGACGGTGAATACTTCCGAGCCAGCCTCGACATCGAAGCCCTTGCTCCTGGCGGCCTGCGTGGCATTCGCAAGGGCCTCACGCTTCAGCCCGTCCACGTACGACTGGTCGTCCTCGCGTTCGGAGTCGCCGAATGCCCAGCCGAACAGTGTTCCTGTTGATCCCATGGCGTTGATTTTACGCACAGAACCATTGATATTACGGGCTATCGTAACGTTAGTAAGTGTGCTTACCATATGGGGACCATGTCTTTGGTGCGGCTGGCGGGAACCTGTTTGCAAGGTCCGCGGCAGCCACTGTTCCGGATTGAACCTCGCGTATTAGGAAGGACATCATGGCTGGAAATCTTTTGGCGCGGTCTGTTCATGACCTGACGGCAGCGGCCTGGTTTGGCGGCTCGCTAATGGGCGCGATTGGCCTCAATGGAGCCACGGCGGAAGCTAAGGACCCGGCCGAACGGACCCGGCTGTCGAGCCGCGGCTGGATGAAGTGGGCCCCGGTGCAGACGGCCGCCTTCGCCACGCACTTGCTGGCGGACCTGTTCATCGCACTGGAAAACAAGGACCGGATCGCGCAGCAGGAGGGCGTTGCCCGGGACACCCTCTACAAGACGGCGGTCACGCTAGCGGGAGCGGCGGTTACCCTGTACGCCGGCGTGCTGGGAAAGAAAGTGGACAAGCTGGCCGACGAGGGTGGTGAAGGTGCCACCGAACCCCGGCCGGGAGCTTCGCAGAAGCTGCAGTCGGCGCAGAAGCAGCTGAAGGCGCTGCAGTGGACCATTCCCGCCTTCGCCGCCTCGGTCATTATCCTGGGCGCCAAGCACGGCGAAATGCAGCGGCCCAAGAACGTGTTCAAGGGCCTGCGCTGACGGCGGCTGGGAAGGGGCCTTAACGCGAACGACGCCGGCCGGGCACCTTGGGTGCCCGGCCGGCGTCGCGCTCGTCCCGCCGTCGTGCCTTACGCTGGCTGGCTGTTCACGGGCGGAAGATCCGGGTTTATGTCCTGAAGATGCGGGTCCTCGGCGGTCCACACCTGGATGATCGCCCACGTCACGGCCGCCAGCGGAACGGACAGGACGGCGCCGATGATGCCTGCCAGGATGGTGCCCGCCGTCAGGGCCATGAGGATGACGAGGGCGTGGAGCTGCAGCGACTTGCCCATGACGATTGGCTGCAGCAGGTCGCCTTCGAGCTGGTTGACCGCGATGACCACTGCCACCACGATCAGCGCCACGACCGGCCCGTTGGCGACGAGCGCCACCAGGGCGGCGAGGATCCCGGCCACGGTTGCCCCGACGAGCGGAATGAAGGCGCCGATGAAGACGATGATGGCCAGCGGGATGGCCAGCGGCACCTGCATGATCAGCAGCGCGGCGCCGATGGCCACGGTGTCCACCAGTGCAACGATGGCCGTGCCGCGGACGTAACCGCCCAGGACCTCCAGCGTCCGCCTGCCCACGCGCCGCAGCCTGGCTTCCCGCTCCCCGGAGAAGGGCCGCAGGAGGAAATTCCAGATCTTCGCGCCGTCCTTGAGGAAGAAGAAGAGGATCACCACCATGAGGCTCGCGCCGGCCAGGAACTCCGTGACCACGGACAGGCCGGTGATGGCGCCGGACCGGACCTGGCTGCTCGCGGCGAACTGGACGGCGCCGTCCCGGGCCTGGTTCAGCTGTTCGCGGTCAATGGGGACCGGGCCCGAGAGGAGGAACTTCTCAAGTTCGCTGAGCCCCTCGGAGGCCTGCTGGACCAGCTCGCCCCACTGGCTGCGGACAGAAAAGTAGATCACGGTGCCCACGCCCGCCAGCAGGAGCAGCAGGCCCACGAATGCCACGGCCGTGGCGATCCCGCCGGGCAGTCCGCGGCGCCGCAGCAGGTTGACAAACGGGCCGATGGCGGCCGCGAGGATCAGTGCGATCAGCACCGGAATGACCAGCAGCCGCACCTGCAGGAGGCCGTACGCGGACACGGCTGCCACGGCAAGGACCAGCAGGATCTGCGCGCACCGGATACCCACTCTGCCGAGGTTGTCGGACCACAGCTCCCGGGACGGTTTGTGCTCCGGCCGCCGGGCTGCGTTTCGGGGCGTGAGCGGACCCGACGCGAGCTCTTGGGCTGAATCTTGCTCGGACAGGCGGGCTGTTCGGGCCACGGGAACTCCTACTCATCAGGTCAATCAGTCGACTGGCTTGATTAGTAAGCCTACTGACGTTTCCGGTTGAGGCGAAAGCCCGTTACTCCCGCAGCCACTCCGCGCAGGAGTTGAGGTTCCGGTGCACGCTGGCCACGGCGGCATCGCCGTCGTGTGCTTCGATGGCGTCGACGAGGTCCCCGTGGCCGGCCTGCGGCAGGCCGTTGAAGCCGGGGCGCCGGTGCTGCTTCAGCAGATCGGCGTGGAACACGTCGCCGAAGCTGACATAGAGCTCGTGCAGGAGGGGATTGCCGGAGGCCTGCGCCACCCGCTCGTGAAAGCCCCAGTCCGCGCGGGCCCACCGCGCGTACTCCTCGGCGTTCCAGGCGTCCCCACGTTCGGTGAGCAGCGCGCGCATCGCGGCAACGTCGTCGGCCGTTGCATGCCGGGCGGCGAGGCGGGCCGCCTGCGTGTCGAGTCCCACGCGGACCTCGAGGACGTGTTCGTCCGTGTGTTCCTTGTAGAGCCGCCGGGCGGCTCCGGAGATTTCGCTGGTGGCACGGACGTAAGTTCCGTCGCCGCGGCGGACTTCGAGCATCCCGCTGTGGGCCAATGCCTTAACCGCTTCCCGGAGCGTCCCGCGGGACACGCCCAGCCCGGACATGAGCTCGGTTTCGGAAGGGATGCGCTGCTGCAGCGGCCATTCGCCCGTCTGGATCATTTCGCGGAGTTTGGCGGTGACTTCGTCCGCCAGCGGCGGGCGGTGCGACGTGCTCAGGGTCATGGCGTCCTATTCTTTCATTCCGGCGGCGTCGGTTCCTGCGGCGCTCGTTCCTGCTGTGCTGGCGCCGGTGGCGCTCACTCCGCCAGCCCGGCCGCTGCTGAGCAGGTGCGCCACAACTATCTGAACCAGGGCGATGACCAGGAGCAGTGCCAGCGGCAGCGTCCAACTTCCCGTCGCGCTGTGCAGCAGGCCCATGCCGAACGGGCCGACGGTGGCCAGGAGGTAACCGGTGGACTGAGCCAGCGTGGACAGGGCGGTGGTCTCGGCGGTGTTCCGGCCGCTGCGGCTGATGATCACCATCACCAGGGGGAAGATGCCCAGGCCGAAGCCCAGCAGCACCGCCGGGATGACGGCCAGCGAAACGGGAAGCAAGAGGAGCGCGGCGATGCCGGCCGTCATGGTGAGGGTGGCCAGGTAGACGGCGGGACGCAGCATCCGCGGCCGGGAACCGATGGCGATCAGCGTCATGCCGGCAGGGACCGAGACCAGCTGCATGACGCCGAACATGAGGGCGCTGTCCGCCGCGCTGAGGCCCATGGTGGTGAGCATGTACGGGAACCAGCTGAGCAGCGCATAGGCGAGCAGTGCCTGCAGGGTGAAGATGCCGGTGAGCAGCAGCCCGGTCTTGGTGCGCAGCAGCGGCCACGGGGAGATGGGTCCGGCCGCTTTCCGGACAGAGTTTCGGTGGGCGTGCAGTGTCACGGGCAGGAAGCCCAGGAACGCGGACAGGGCGAGGATCCCGATGGTGCCCAGCCCGGCGGACGGCGACCCCAGCAGCTGTGACAGCGGAACCACGACTACAGCCATGACGGTGGCGCCGCTGGTCATGGTCACCGTGTAGACGGCCGTCATGAGCGATGTACGCGCGGCGAAGTGCTCCCGAATGAAGGACGGCATGGACACGTTGCAGACAGCCAGGCCGGACATCCCCACCACCGTGCCCACCACCAGCATGCCGGTGGTGGGAATGCCCCGGACCAGCAGTCCGGCTGCCAGCATGCCTAGCGAGAGCAGGATGGCCTTCTCGACCCCGAGCTTCCCGGTCAGCCACGACGTCGCAGCTCCGGCCACGGCGAAGCACAGCGTGGGGATGGAGGGGATCAGCGAGGCAACCAGCGGGCCGTAGCCCAGAACCTGCTGCAAATCGTGCAGCAGGGCCGAGGCGCCGGTGATGCCGGCCCTCAGGTTCAGGCCAATGAGCACCAGGGCAATGACGCCGGCGACGACGGCGGTGCGCGGCTTGGTCGGGTACGTGGCTGAGGTCGGGGGTGCTGAGGAAGTGGTCGCCATTCCTTAACGTTAGACGTTTGACGTTTGATGTCTAGAACTTTGTGGGGAAACTCTCGCGGGCACCCCGGCCCCGGCATAGACTCAGGCCAGCAGGCGCTTTGAGCGCAGCAACCCGGCAACGGGAAAGGACGCCGCCCAGCCATGACTGCCGAAGGCCTTGAGACCGAGAAAAAGTACGACGTCGACGCCGGCGCGGTGTTGCCCGACCTGGCCGCCATCCCCGGCGTGGGCGGCGTGGGTGAACCGCACGATGCTGAACTTGAAGCCGTCTACTTCGACACCGAGGACCTGGTTCTCGCCTCCCGCCGCATCACCTTGCGGCGCAGGAGCGGCGGAGCCGACGCCGGCTGGCACGTAAAGCTGCCACCAGATGCCCTGGCTGCGGCCGGGAGCGGGTCCGCGCCGGAGGAATGGCCGGGACCCCGCCGGGAGATCCACGCCCCGCTGGGCCAGGCCGACGTCGTTCCCGAGAAACTGCTGGCCCACCTTCACGCCTTCCTTCGCGGAGCCGATCCCGTGCCTGTGGCCCGCCTGAATACCCGGCGCACCACCCATGCACTCTATGGGGTCGACGGCGTGCACCTCGCCGACTTTGCCGATGACACCGTGGAAGCGGAACTTCTGCAGGGGGCGGGCGGGAAGCAGCAGTGGCGCGAATGGGAACTCGAGCTGGTTCACGGCCAGCCGGGGGTGTTCAAGGCAGCCGCAGCGGTCCTGGCCGGGGCCGGTGGTCGGCCGTCAGCGCACGAGTCCAAGCTGCGGCGCGCACTGGGGCCGGCGGCGCCGAAAGCCCCCGTCACTGCTGAAACTGAAGGCACTGCCGAAACTGAAGGAACGGCCACAACTGAAGGCGGGGCAAAACAGCCCGGCGGCAGGAAGCCCGGCAAGAAGTGGCCGGCGTCCGCCGTCGTAAGCGCGTACCTGGCCGGGCAGATCAGCGAAATCCTGGCCAACGACGCCCGGGTGCGGCTGGAGGAACCCGATGCGGTCCACGCGATGCGCTCGGCCACGCGCCGCGTGCGGTCGGCCCTGGCGGTTTACCGGAAGCTCTACGGCCTGGGCGCCGTGGGCAGGCTGCGCGACGAGCTCAAGTGGCTGGGACGGATCCTCGGCACGCCCCGCGACGCCGAAGTCATGCAAAACCGGCTGCGGGCCCACACCGGCAAGCTACCGCCGGGGGAGGCGGCCGACGACGTGAGACGGCGGATCGAGCGGGAGCTGGGCGCCAGGCTGGACGCCGGTTACCGCAAGGCGCAGGAGGTGCTCCTGACCGACCGCTACTTCCGCCTCCTCGGCGACCTCGAAGACTTCCGTGACCACCCGCCCGTCCGCCCGGCGGCTTCGGCACCCGCGCGCAAGGCCGCCCGCAAACTGGTGGGCAGGTCGGCCAAACGGCTGCGCCGCGCCCACAAGTCGGCTCTGCGGGTCAAGGACGGCGCCGGCGAAAAGCCTGGCATGGAACTCAAAGATGCCACGGCACACGAAACGGCGCTGCACCAGGTGCGGAAGGACGCCAAGCGGCTGAGGCACGCCGCCGAGACCGTCGATCCCGTCTTCGGCAAGCGCGCCACGAGGCTCGCCAAGGCCGCGCACAAGCAGCAGAAGATCCTCGGCGACCACCACGACAGTGTGATGGCGCGGATTTTCCTGGGGAAGCTCGCCGGCGGCCCCGACCTGCCGGAGCCGGTGGACGCGGCCTACGGCTCGCTCCTGAAGCGGGAACAGAAGAGCGCCGCCAAGGCCGAAGCCAAGTACCGCAAGGCGCACCGGAAGTCCCGGAAGGCAATTCGGCGCGGCGTGGGATAGCGGGGCGGCCAGTGGATGAGCACGCAGACCGGCATGCAGCGCGCCCGGGGAACACAGTCATCAGCCTGGCCCCACGTGGACGCGGACATGGTGCCTGAGGTGGGCGGCAAGGCTGCCAACCTCGGTGTGCTCCTGGCCGCCGGATTGCCGGCTCCGCGTGGCTTCTGCGTCACCACCGCCGCCTACCGGCGGGTAGCGGCCGCGGCAGGAGTGGAACCGTCCGAGCCGGCGGAGCAGACCCGCAGCAGGCTGGCGTCGGCTTCCTTGCCCGGGGACATCGTCGAAGCCATCCTTGCCGCCTACGCCGATCTGGGCGGGAGCACCCCGGTGGCCGTGCGTTCCTCCGCCACCCGCCGAGGATCTCCCCGAAGCCAGCTTCGCCGGCCAGCTGGACACGTACCTCAATGTCGTCGGCCCCGACGCGCTGTTGGATGCGGTCCGCCGCTGCTGGGCCTCCCTGTGGACGGACCGGGCCGTGGCCTACCGCGCAGATCACGGGATTGACCAGCGTTCGGTCGGCGTCGCCGTCGTTGTCAGGAAAAGGTGGACGCCGGCGTGGCCGGGGTGATGTTCACGGCGAACCCGCTGACCGGCCGGCGCAAGGAAACCGTGATCGACGCCGCGCCCGGACTCGGCGAGGCGCTTCAGCGCCACGTGGGAGAGGCAGGAGGGCACGTGAGCACCTTCGTTCTTGTCCCGGGCGCCGGGGGAGCGGGCTGGTACTGGCACCGGCTGGTTCCGGAGCTGGAACGGCTGGGGCACCAGGCCATTGCGGTCGATATCCGCGAGGACGATCCCCGTCTGGGACTGCAGGACTACGCCGACATCGTCGTCGCGGCTATCGGTGATCATCGCGATGTGGTGCTCGTGGGCCAATCCCTTGGCGCCTTCACGGTCCCGGTCGTCGCGGGGCGGGTGCCAGTGGAGCTAATCGTCCTGCTCAATCCGATGGTTCCTCTTCCGGGTGAGACGCCCGGCGAGTGGTGGGAGGCCACCGGCCAGCCCCAGGCCCGTGAGCTCAATGACAGGCTGAATGGACGCACCGGCGATTTCGATGAGCGCGTGCACTTCCTGCACGACGTTCCCCCGGAGGTAATCGCCGCGGGCGCCGGCGAGCAGCGCGCTCCATCCGACACGCCCTTCGGGCAGCCCTGCGAGATCGACCGCTGGCCCGACGTGCCCACCAGGGTCCTGGTTGGCCGGGATGACCGCTTTTTCCCTTTGGACTTTCAACGGGGCGTGGTCCGGACCCGGCTTGGCCTGGGGATTGACGAAATCCCGGGCGGACACCTGGTCGCCCTGAGCAACCCGGTTGAACTCGCAGGCCGGCTGGATGGCTTCGCCCGCGGACCCCTGTGACGGAACCGGCTCAGCCGGCGTGCCGCGCCCCGAGCCGGGCCACCGCCAGGGCGAGCCATAGCTGCACCCGGTCGGCGGTGACGGAGGGGTCGTACCCAGTGAGCTCGGTGATCTGCGCCAGCCGGTAGCGGACCGTGTTCCGGTGCAGGGTGAGCGCCTCTGCGACGGCTGCGACGGAGCCGTTGTTGTTCAGGTAGCTCTCCAGCGTGGCCATCAGTTCGGCGCCGTGGGCGGCGTCGAAGCTCCGGAGCGGATCCAGCGATTCGTTGGCCATGTCCGCCAGCGGCACGTCCTCACTGGCCAGGAGCAGGGAGGTCAGGCTGAGCCGTTCGGGCTCATTCACCGGCAGCCCGTGACTGGCGGCGTCGCGCGCCTCGAAGTAGCTCCAGCGCAGTCCGTTCGGCTTGGTGTACGCGCCGCCGATGCCGATGGTGGCGTGGATGCCGGCCTCGGCGAGGTGGTCGCTGAGGCTCCTGGCCATTGCGGTGGCGCCGCGTCCGTCGTCGGCCACCACCGTCACCAGGTCCTTTCCTACGACGGCGGTCACCGCGTCCTCCAGCGCCTGCGGCAGTGAGGAGCTGACCAGCTGCTTGTGGTGCGCCTCGGAACCGGCCAGAATCACCACGTTTTTGCGCGTGCTGTTGATGCCCGTGCCGGCGAGGCGGCGCTGGGCCTCGCTGGGGTCCAGGGTTCCGTGGATGACGTCCTCGAGCACCTGCCCGCAGAGCGCCCGCTCGGCCTGGCGCTGTTTGACCATGTTGTTGAGTTCCACGCTGATGAGATTCTGCGCGTAGCCGATGATGCCGGAGTCCTCGAACGGCTGCTTCACCCAGAGGGTGCAGGCATCGCGGCGGCCCGTGGGGATGGGGTATGTGGTCCAGGAGCCCGCAGTGGGCGGCTCGCTTCCGCTGTTGTACAGCTGGGCGGTGAACTGGGTGAGCGCGATCTCCGTGCGGAGCATGCCGCCGAGGTGCCGCAGGAGTTCGGCCAGCCCGCCGCCGGTCAGCAGGGCGCGGGCCAGGATCTGGTGCCCGGCGATGAGCCGCTCGAGCTTCGAATAGTGGTCCGCGGACTGCGCGTCGGCCACGAGCTTGCTGATGGCGATGAACGGGGTGCCATAGGGCACTTCGACCACCGGCAGCCCCCACCGGTTCGCTTCCGCGACCAAAGCCGGTGGAACGGCGTCGTGCGAGAGGCCCACGCCGAAACCGATGCCGACGGCGCCGGCGCGCTGGACCTGGCGCACAAAGCGGCGCTGTTCGGGCGCACTTTTCATCCGAAGCCCGGTGGTCAGCACGAGTTCGCCGCCGTTGAGGAAGCGCTGCGGGTCCTCCAGTTCGGTGACCGCAACCCAGCGGATGTCCTGGTGTGAAGTGGTCTCCGCCAGGCTGGATTTCTTGAGTCCCAGGGACTGCACGGCCAGCAGCGCCGCGAGGGAAATTGCCATGGATCAAGCGTAGCGGGAGGCTGGCCGATCGCACTAAAGCACCGGTTCAAGGGTGTGCAGGTGGCTATTCCCCGCGGTGTCGGGCTGGAATAGGCTCGAGTCAGCCGCATCACACCATTCAGGACGAAAGAGGTTGTACACCGTGGTTCAAACCTTGCAGAACTTCATCAACGGAGAGTTTGTCACGCCTGCGGGCACGGGCCTGATCGACATCGTGAACCCCGTGACCGGCGACGTGGTGGCCAAGTCACCCGTGTCCGTAGAGGCTGACGTCGACGCCGCCATGGCCGCCGCCAAGGACGCCTTCAAGACCTGGAAGCACGTGACCCCCGGACAGCGGCAGCTCATGCTGCTCAAGCTCGCCGACGCCATCGAGGCCAACAGCGACGAACTCGTCGATGCCCAGCACCGCAACACCGGCCAGGTCCGTTCCCTGATCGCGTCCGAGGAAGTGGCGGCAGGCGCCGACCAGCTGCGCTTCTTCGCCGGCGCCGCCCGCATTCTCGAAGGCAAGTCCGCCGGCGAGTACTTCGAGGGCCACACCTCCTTCGTCCGCCGCGAGCCGATCGGCGTCGTGGCCCAGGTGGCCCCATGGAACTACCCGTTCCTGATGGCCATCTGGAAGATCGGCCCCGCGCTCGCCGCCGGCAACACCGTGGTCCTGAAGCCCTCCGACACCACGCCCGAATCCACGCTGGTCCTGGCGCGCCTGGCCGCGGACATCCTGCCGGCCGGCGTCCTGAACGTCATCCTCGGCACCGGCCAAACCGGCGCGCTGATGGTGGAACACAAGGTCCCGGGACTCGTGTCCATCACCGGGTCCGTCCGCGCCGGCATCGCCGTCGCCTCGGGCGCCGCGAAGGGCCTCAAGCGCGCGCACCTGGAACTGGGCGGCAAGGCCCCGGCCATCGTCTTCAAGGACGCCGACATCAAGAAGAGCGCCGCGGCCATCGCCGAGTTCGCCTTCTTCAACGCCGGCCAGGACTGCACGGCCATCACCCGTGTCCTGGTGGAGGACTCGGTGCACGACGACGTCGTGGCCGCCATGGTGGAACACACCAAGACCCTGCACACCGGCTCCCAGAACGACGAGGACAACTACTTCGGTCCGCTGAACAACGTCAATCACTTCAAGGCCGTCAGCGCCGTCGTCGATTCACTGCCGGCACACTGCCGGATCGAGACCGGCGGCCACCGCGCCGGCGAGAAGGGCTTCTTCTTCGAGCCCACCATCGTCACCGGCGCCAAGCAGTCGGACGACATCGTGCAGAAGGAAACCTTCGGCCCGGTCATCACCGTGCAGAAGTTCAGCACGGAACAGGAAGCCGTGGACCTGGCCAACGACGTCGAGTACGCCTTGGCCTCCAGCGTCTGGACCAGCGACCACGGCACGGCCATGCGGCTCAGCCGGGACCTTGACTTCGGTGCGGTCTGGATCAACACGCACATCCTCCTCACCGCCGAAATGCCCCACGGCGGCTTCAAACAGTCCGGCTACGGCAAGGACCTCTCCATGTACGGCGTCGAGGACTACACGCGCATCAAGCACGTCATGTCCGCACTTGACGCATAATCCCCACCCGCGCCCTAACCTCGCTCCGCTTCGGCCAGGGAACCCTGCCGGCGTGGCCCCATCCACCGGCGCCCTAACCTCGCTCCGCTTCGGCCAGGGAACCCTGCCGGCGTGGCCCCACTCAGTAGAGAAAGAAACCCCATGACCACCACCGCCAACGAAATCACCTACCGCCTCGAGCAGAAGCGCCGCGTCCAGGCCGACTTCCCGGGCCCCAAGTCAGTGGCCCTGACCGAACGCCGCAAGGCAGTGGTGGCCGCCGGCGTCGCCTCCAGCGTTCCGGTCTACGTCGCAGACGCCGACGGCGGCATCATCCACGACGTCGACGGCAACTCCTTCATCGACCTCGGCTCGGGCATCGCGGTGACCAGCGTCGGCGCGTCCGACCCCGCCGTCGTCGGTGCCGTGAAGGAGGCGGTGGAGCACTTCACCCACACCTGCTTCATGGTCACCCCGTACGAGGGCTACGTCGCGGTCGCCGAGCAGCTGAACAAGCTCACCCCCGGCACCCACGAGAAGCGCACCGTCCTCTTCAACTCGGGCGCCGAAGCCGTGGAAAACGCCATCAAGGTGGCCCGCCTGGCCACCGGCCGGGACGCCGTCGTCGCTTTTGACCACGCCTACCACGGCCGCACCAACCTGACCATGGCGCTGACCGCCAAGGCCATGCCGTACAAGACCAACTTCGGCCCGTTCGCGCCCGAGGTCTACCGCATGCCCATGAGCTACCCGTTCCGCGAAGAAAACCCGGAGATCACCGGTGCCGAGGCCGCCAAGCGCGCCATCACCGCGATCGAGAAGCAGATCGGCGGCGACCAGGTGGCCGCCATCATCATCGAACCGATCCAGGGCGAGGGCGGCTTCATCGTCCCGGCCGAGGGCTTCCTGCCGGCGCTGTCCGCCTGGGCCAAGGAAAAGGGCATCGTCTTCATCGCCGATGAGGTCCAGTCCGGCTTCTGCCGCACCGGCGAATGGTTCGCCGTGGACCACGAGGGCATCGTTCCGGACATCATCACCATGGCCAAGGGCATCGCCGGCGGCATGCCGCTGTCCGCCATCACCGGCCGTGCGGACCTGCTGGACGCCGTCCACCCCGGTGGCCTCGGCGGCACCTACGGTGGCAACCCGGTGGCATGCGCCGCCGCCCTGGCCTCCATCGGTTCCATGCAGGAGTACGACCTCAACGCCCGCGCCAAGCACATCGAGGGACTGTCCTTCGGCAAGCTGCGCGAACTTGCCTCCGAAGTTTCCGTCATCGGCGACATCCGTGGCCGCGGTGCCATGCTGGCCATCGAGCTGGTCCAGGCCGGTTCCAAGGAGCCCAACCCGGAGCTCACCAAGGCCGTTGCCGCCGCCTGCCTCAAGGAAGGCGTCATCATCCTCACCTGCGGAACCTACGGCAACGTCATCCGCCTGCTGCCCCCGCTGGTGATCAGCGACGAGCTGCTGCTGGACGGCCTGGAGGTGCTCGCCGCGGCCATCAAGGCCAACGCGTAGTTCAGGCCGCTTTAGCGCGAGCGGACAGATAAGGCCCCCACCGTGTGGGGCGTACGACGACGACGGGCCGGGTACCAAAAGGTGCCCGGCCCGCCGTCGTTCTCGCTGCCGTCTCACTCCCCGTTGTGTTCCCGCCCGCGGGCGCGGGCGCCGCGGTAGAGTCATCCTCACCACTGCATTTCACGCCGCAGGCCGGGGAGCGCCGCCGGGAACGGGCGCCGGCCTGCACTACCCAAAGAGGGGTTTCGCATGCGATACGTAGTCGGTTACACACCCACCGAGCGGGGCGCTGACGCCGTCGCTTTGGCCACATCACTGGCCCTGGCCCAGGGCGCCGAACTGGATCTGGTCTACGTGGTGAAGCCGGGCACGCCGTACGTGGCCCTGAATCCGGAGGGCAGTCGGGTCAGCGCCGCGGAGCAGGAGGTGCTGACGGCAGAACGGGAGGGCCTGGCCCTGGTTCCGCAGGGGTTGCCCGCGAAATTCCATGTGCGGGAGGCCGATTCCTTCGCCGGCGGGCTCATCGACGCGGCGGTGGAGTTCGAAGCCGGACTCATCGCTGTGGGAGCGGCCAGCACGGGGCTGTTCAAGCGCTACACCGTGGGATCGGTGGCCAACGCGCTGCTGCACGCCTCACCGGTTCCGGTGGCACTCGCGCCGCGCGGCTACCAGCGGACGGCACCCGTCACCCGCCTGACGCTGGCCGTGGGGCAGCGCGCCGGCGCCGAGGCTGCAATCGAGACCGCCATTAGGGCAGCGAAGCGGCGGGGCGTGCCGCTGCGGCTGGTGTCGCTGGTGGAGCTCGACGCCGCCGGTGACGCCGGGGAGGCCATCAACGCCGCGCACATCCACGCGAACACCGTCCTGACGGCAGCATCGGGAAAGGTGCCGGCCGGGCACGAGGTCGGCGTGGCTGTGGCCCACGGCCGCACCATTGAGGAAGCCATCGACGGACTCGAATGGGACGACGGCGAGATCCTCATCGTCGGGTCCTCGCGCCTGGCCGAGAAGAACCGCATGTTCCTTGGCAGCACGGCCAACAAGGTCCTGCGCGCGCTGCCGGTGCCCATGGTGGTTGTGCCGCGCGACTACGACCGTGCGGACTCGGCGCCCTGATCGTCTTGCCCCGCCGAGCGCGAACGGACAGTTGGGGCCCCGGCCCGGCGCGCACGGACAGTTGGGGCCTGCCCCCCGGGGGCTTAAGTGTTCGCTCGGGCTGCCCCCGGGGCCTTAAGTGTTCGTTCGCGCTTCCCTGCGGGCGAGCCGCTTGGCTGCTGAACTCTTCCGCGTCGCAGCCAGCATGTCCACGGTGAGCACCAGCAGGGCAAGCCACACAACGCCGAAGCCGATCCACCGGTCCAGCGTCATGGCCTCGCGGAACACCACAAGCGCCACGATGAACTGCAGCACCGGTGCGAAGTACTGCAGCAGCCCGATGGTGGTCATGGGCAGCCGGCGGGCGGAAGCACCGAAGAATACCAGCGGCACGGCCGTGATGACGCCGGATGCCAGAAGCAGCCAGAAGTGCCCGGGGCCGTGGGTTGTCAGCGAGGCGGTGCCGCTGGCCGCGAGGAAGATCATCGTGGCGGCCGCAAGGGGAGTAAGGACGATCGTCTCGACGGTGAGGCTGGTTATGGCGTCGGCACGCGGCCCCACCCGCTTCTTCACGAAGCCGTACAGGCCGAAGCTGACGGCCAGCGTCAGGGCGATCCAGGGCAGCTTACCGTAGGACACGGTGAGCACGCCGACGGCGATGAAACCGATTCCGACGGCGGCCCACTGCAGCGGCCGGAGCGTCTCCTTGAGGACGAACACGCCGAGGAGAACGGACACCAGCGGGTTGATGAAGTAGCCAAGCGAGGCCTCGACCGCCTGCCCGGTGGTGACGCCGTAGGTGTAGGTCAGCCAGTTCACCGCGATGAGGCCGGCGGCGGCCGCCAGGGTCCAGAGCACGGAGCGGTTCCGCAGGGCATCACCCAAGACCCGCCACGCCCGGGTCACCGTGATCAGGAGGGCGCAGAAGATCAGGGACCAGACCACCCGGTTGGCCACGATTTCCACGGCACCTGCCGGCTGCAGAACGAAGAAGTATAGCGGAAGCAGCCCCCACAGCCCGTAAGCGCCGATGCCGAACAGGATGCCCGCCGTCGTCTCTTTATCCACAGCCTTGGGTGCGCCGGGCGAACCGGACTTGCCGGGTGCCGCAGGCTTGCCGGCGTTTGGGGTGCCGGGGCTGGTCACGCCGAGGGGCGCGGCGCCGGGTGAAGAGGCAGCTGGAACAGCGGAGGAGACGGATCCGTCGGGGTTAGGCACACGATCCATAACATCATGCTAGGGAGCGGTATTCCGCCTGGTGCAGACTAAAGGCTGCCTTCGGGAGGCAATTAGTCAGTAGGCTTGCAATTATGGGTACGACTCAACGCGGGACGGCGGCTCCGTGAGGCTCCGCCACAGCAACGCTTCCGGCCGCGGTTACCGGCGGGTGCGCGCCGGTACCGGCTTCAGCTACAGGGACCTGGACGGCTCCACGCTGCCGCCCGGTCCGGTCCGGGACCGGCTGGAGAGCATCGGCATCCCGCCCGCTTGGACGGACGTGTGGATAGCTCCCTTCGACAATGGGCATATCCAGGCCACGGGGCTGGACGCCGTCGGCCGGCGGCAGTACATCTACCATCCGGAGTGGCGCGAACGGAAAGACCGCGTGAAATTCGACCGCGCGCTCCAGCTCGCCGAATCGCTGCCCACCGCCCGCCGCCTGGTCACCATCGACCTGAGGTCCGACGGCGTCACCCGCCAGCGCGTCTTGGCCGCCGCGTTCAGGATGCTGGACAGCGGTTCCCTGCGGGTGGGGTCGGAACGGTACACGAACGAAAACGGTAGCCACGGGCTCGCCACCCTGCTCTGCGCCCACGTCCGTGTCCGCAAGGAATGCCTGTTCCTCAGTTTCCCGGCCAAGAGCGGCAAAACCTGGGAGTCCCGTATTGATGACCCCGACCTTGCGCCTCTGGCCCGGGCCCTGAAGCGGCGCGGCGGCAACGCGCGGCTGCTGGCCTACAAGAACGGCCGGACGTGGCACCCTGTGACGAGCGCCGACATCAACGGCTACGTCAAGGAGCGCACGGGCGACGACTTCACCGCGAAGGACTTCCGGACCCTGCGCGGCACCGCAGCGGCCGCCGTCAGCCTGGCCCGGAGCGGGCCGCAGAAAACCGAGGCCAAGAGGAAGCGGGCCATCAGCGTCGCCATGATGGAGGCGGCAGCGGTGCTGGGCAACACGCCGTCGATCGCCCGCAAGAGCTACGTGGACCCCCGGCTGCTGGACCACTTCGCGGCCGGCGAGACCATAGACCCCAAGCGGCTGGACTCGGCGGAGTCGGAGCTGCGGGCACTGCTGTACCGCGAGGGCGACGTGGTGGCCCTGCGCAAGAGCGGCTGACCCGGGCGTGCCCGGGACGCGCGGGCGTTCGGCCTCGCGACCCGCGCATCCGCCTCGGGACCCGGGCGCGCCCGTGGCCGCGGCCGCGCCAGTGGCCGCGAACCGGTCCGGGGGGCCGCAGGCCGTCACGGACCGCCGTGTGCCGTCACGGGTGGGACGCCCGGCCGGGCGGACAATTAGAATTGAAAACTGCGCGCCGGTGGGGCGCGGTCTCCCGTTCCGGAAGGGCTTACGGTGTCCAACACAGCTGAATCCACGGCCAAGCGCCCGCTCCGCGTCGCGATCGTCGGCGCCGGACCCGCAGGCGTCTATGCCGCGGACATCCTGACCAAGTCCAACGAGGTCAAGGACGGCGACTTCGAGGTCAGCATCGACCTCTTCGAGGCCCACCCGGCACCGTACGGCCTGATCCGCTACGGCGTGGCCCCGGACCACCCGCGCATCAAGGGCATCGTCAACGCCCTGCACAAGGTCCTGGACCGCGGCGACATCCGGTTCCTGGGCAACGTCACCTACGGCCGCGACCTCACGCTGCACGACTTCCGCGCCTTCTACGACGCCGTCATCTTCTCCACCGGAGCCATCAAGGACGCCGATATGGACATCCCCGGCATCGACCTCGAGGGCTCCTTCGGTGCCGCCGACTTCGTGTCCTGGTACGACGGCCACCCGGACGTTTCCCGCGAATGGCCGCTGGACGCCAAGGAAATCGCAGTCATTGGCAACGGCAACGTCGCCCTGGACGTCGCGCGGATGCTGGTGAAGCACGCCGACGAGCTCCTCGTCACCGAGATCCCGGACAATGTCTACCAGGGCCTGAAGAACTCACCGGTCACTGACGTCCACGTCTTCGGCCGCCGCGGCCCCGCCCAGGTCAAGTTCACCCCGCTGGAGCTGCGCGAACTGAGCCATGCCCGCGACGTCGACATCGTGCTCTACCCGGAGGACTTCGAATTCGACGAGGCCTCCGACGACGCGATCCGGAGCAACAACCAGACCAAGACCATGGTGAACACCATGACCAACTGGCTGGTTGAGGAGCACGCCGAGTCTGAACAGCCGTCGTCGCGCCGCCTGCACCTGCACTTCCTGCACAGACCGGTAGAGATTTACGACGACGGCGGGTCCGGCAAGGTTGCCGGCATCAAGTTCGAGCGCATGCAGCTTGACGGCACCGGCAACGTCAAGGGCACGGGGGAGTTCATCGACTACCCGGTGCAGGCCGTTTACCGCGCCATCGGCTACCACGGCTCTGCTCTGGACGAACTTGAATACGACGTCAAGCGCGGGGTCATCCCCAACGACGGCGGCCGCGTCCTCGACGCCGACGGGAACCCTGTCCCCGGCATTTACACAACCGGCTGGATCAAGCGCGGGCCCGTCGGCCTGATTGGGCACACGAAGGGCGACGCCCTGGAAACCATCGGCTTCCTCCTCGAGGACAGGTTCACGCTGCCGCCGGCACAGAACCCCGACCCGCAGGCGATCATCGACCTGCTCGAGGAGCGCGGCATCGAGTACACCACGTGGGAAGGCTGGAACAAGCTGAACGCCCACGAGGCCGCCCTTGGTGCATCGTGGACGGAATCCGCCGAGTCCGACGGCGTCGTGCGTGAACGCATCAAGGTGGTGCCGCGCGAGGAGATGATCCAAATCTCCCGCGGCTAAACCCAACTAGGTAGCAGCACTGGGCGTTCCCAGCGCCGGGAACGCCCTCTACTGCTACCTAGTTGGGTGGACTAGACTGTCGCGGGCAAGCGTTTGGGCGAGTGGGAGTTCGATGAAGAACCTGATCCAGCCGGCGACACCTGAAACCAAAGATTCGGCGCTGGTGCAGCGCCACGCCCTGGCAAGCCACGAATTCCTGGACAGCCACGTGCAGAGCGAAGCGTTTCCGGATGCCGAAGAGATCCCCGGCCTGCGCCGCCTGATCCGCGAATCTTGGCAGCGGTCCGCCAAGCTCCGGGCCAACCCGGACAACCCCGAGGCGCCGCTGGCCATTGCCGCGGACGAACTGGAGGAATACCGCCGCCAGCACCCCCTGGCCGCCATCATGCCCGTCATCCAGAAGCTCCTGGTCCGGCCCAGCCACGACTGCGGCCTGCTGGTTGCCGTCGGCGACGAGGTGGGCAGGCTGCTCTGGGTGGAAGGCGATACCGGCGTGCGCAGCCGCGCCGAGGGCATGATGTTCGTTCCCGGTGCCGACTGGTCGGAGGCGACCGTGGGGACCAGTGCCCCGGGGACCGCCCTCGCGTTGGGCCGCGGCATCCAGATTTCCGGCGCCGAGCACTACAAACGTTCAGTCCACCCGTGGAGCTGCACGGCGGTACCGTTCCAGGACCCCGATTCGGGCGCGCTGCTGGGGGTCGTGGACATCACGGGCACGGAGGCGGCGGTGGCACCGCACACGCTCTCCCTCGTGGAGGCCACCGTGGCGGCGGCCCAGGCCCAGTTGCGCGTGGAACGCCTGCAGTTCGCGGCTGCCCACGAACGCGTCAAAGCACGACGGCGGCACCCGGATTCCGGGGCGGCCGGCGGTTCCGTGCGGGAAGGCAGCCTGTACCGCAACAGCCTGCAGCTGCTGGGCCGCGACCAGGCCCTGCTCAGCATCGAGGGCCGCAGCGTGGTGCTGTCCGCCCGCCACAGCGAGATCCTGGCCCTGCTCAGCACCCGCCCGGACGGCCTCAGCGCCGAGGAACTGAGCGTCCTTTTGTACCCGGGGGACGGCTCTACGATCACCCTGCGCGCCGAGATGGTGCGGCTCCGGAAGGTCCTGCAGCAGCTGAACCCCGCTGCGGTGCCGGAGTCGCGGCCGTACAGGCTGGCTGTGGAGCTCTTGCCGGACAGCAGCCAGGTGCTCACCTGCCTGCAGCGCGGCGCCCACCGGATCGCCCTGGATATTTACCGCGGCGCCGTCCTGCCCCGCTCGGAGGCGCCCGGCATCGTCGAGCTCCGGAATCGCGTGTCCGCGCTGCTGCGCGAGGCCGTCCTGACGGACGGCAGCGCCGAGTCGCTGCTCAAGTACGCGGATCTGCCTGAGGCGGCGGACGACGTCGACGTCCGCCGTGCCGCCCTGAAGCTCCTGCCGCCGCGCTCGCCCAAGCGGGCCGCCGTCGTCGCCGACCTGGAGCGGCTGGAAACGGAGCTGAGCGCCTAACCGTCGGCCCAGCCGGGATTTTGCGAGGCTCAATCAAGGGTGACCCGGGTCACAGAGTTGCAACCTGGCTGCAACCTGCCCGCTCCTAGGCTCGATGCATCGGCGATCACCATGACACATCGCCACCGTGTTGCACAGCAAAGGAGCTAGCAATGACCGTTTACGCACAGCCGGGCACCGAGGGTTCGAAGGTCACGTTCAAGGACCGCTACGAGAACTGGATCGGCGGCGAATGGGTTGCACCCGTGAAGGGCCAGTACTTCGAGAACATCACCCCCGTCACCGGCAAACCGTTCTGCGAGGTGGCGCGCGGCACCGCCGAGGACATCGAACTCGCCCTCGACGCCGCGCACAAGGTGGCTTCCCCCTGGGGCCGGACCTCGGTGGCCGAACGCGCCGCGATCCTGAACAAGATCGCCGACCGCATTGATGAGAACGTCGAACTGCTCGCCGTCGCGGAGGCCTGGGACAACGGCAAGCCGGTCCGCGAGACCCTCAACGCGGACATCCCGCTGGCTGCCGACCACTTCCGCTACTTCGCCTCCGCCGTCCGCGCCCAGGAAGGCCGCCTGTCGCAGCTCGACGACGACACCACGGCGTACCACTTCCACGAGCCGCTCGGCGTCGTGGGACAGATCATCCCGTGGAACTTCCCGATCCTGATGGCCGTCTGGAAGCTGGCCCCCGCGCTCGCGGCGGGCAACGCCGTCGTCCTCAAACCCGCGGAACAGACGCCGACGTCCATCCTGGTCCTGATCGAACTGATCAGCGAGCTGCTGCCGGCCGGCGTGGTCAACGTGGTCAACGGCTTCGGAGTCGAGGCAGGCAAGCCGCTGGCCTCCAGCCCCCGGATCCGCAAGATCGCCTTCACCGGTGAGACCACCACCGGACGCCTGATCAGCCAGTATGCCTCCAACAACCTGATCCCCGTGACGCTGGAACTCGGCGGCAAGAGCCCCAACATCTTCTTCAACGACGTCGCCGACTCCAATGACGCGTTCTACGACAAAGCACTGGAAGGCTTCGCGCTGTTCGCGTTCAACCAGGGCGAAGTCTGCACCTGCCCGTCCCGCGCCCTGGTCCAGGAGGGCATCTACGACTCCTTCATGGCCGACGCCCTGGCCCGTACCCAGAAGATCATCCAGGGCAACCCGCTGGACACCGGAACCCAGATCGGCGCCCAGGCCTCCAACGATCAGCTGGAAAAGATCCTCTCCTACATCGACATCGGCAATCAGGAGGGCGCCAAGGCGCTCACGGGCGGCGCCCGTGCCGAACTGTCCGGGGACCTGGCCGGCGGCTACTACGTCCAGCCCACGATCTTCGAGGGCCACAACCGGATGCGCATCTTCCAGGAGGAGATCTTCGGCCCCGTGGTGTCCGTGACCCGGTTCACCGACTACAACGACGCCATGGGCATTGCCAACGACACCCTCTACGGTCTAGGCGCCGGCGTCTGGTCCCGCAACGGCAACGTCGCGTACCGGGCAGGCCGCGAAATCCAGGCCGGCCGCGTCTGGATCAACAACTACCACGCTTACCCCGCCGGCGCCGCGTTCGGCGGCTACAAGTCCTCCGGCATCGGACGTGAAAACCACGCCATGATGCTGGACCACTACCAGCAGACCAAGAACCTCCTGGTCAGCTACAACGAGAACAAGCTCGGATTCTTCTAAGCCGAACTTCACCACCCGTCACCGCACTCAGTTCAACCAAACGCACCAACGACGCAAGGATTTCGCCAATGACGACGACAATGCAAGCAGCCGTAGTATCCGAATTCGCCAAGGACCTCCAGATCCAGGACATCCCCGTCCCCACGCCCGGCCGCGGACAGGGGCTGGTCAAGGTGATCACCAGCGGGGTCTGCCACACCGACCTCCACGCCGCGGAAGGGGACTGGCCGGTCAAGCCGTCGCCTCCCTTTGTACCCGGCCACGAAGGCGTGGGCGAGGTGGTGGCCCTCGGCGAGGGCGTCACAGACCTCGCCGTCGGGGACCTGGTGGGCAACGCCTGGCTCTGGTCCGCCTGCGGCGACTGCCAGTACTGCCGCACCGGCTGGGAAACGCTGTGCGAGGCCCAGCAGAACGCCGGCTACAGCGTGGATGGCTCCTTCGGCGAGTACATGCTGGTGGACAGCCGGTTTGCCGCGCGGATTCCGGCCGGCTCGGATCCCGTGGAAGTCGCCCCGGTGCTCTGTGCCGGCGTCACTGTCTACAAGGGGCTGAAGATGACTGAAGCAAAGCCGGGGGAGTGGGTCACCATCTCCGGCATCGGCGGTCTGGGGCACATCGCCGTCCAGTACGCCGTCGCCATGGGCTTGCGCGTCGCCGCCGTCGACATCGCGGACGACAAACTCGCGCTGGCGAGGAAGCACGGCGCCGAACTCACCGTCAACGCGCTGCACGAGGATCCCGCCGAAGTCATCCAGCGGAAAACCGGAGGCTGCCACGGCGTCCTGGTCACGGCGGTGCACCCGTCGGCCTTCGGCCAGGCCATCGGCATGGCCCGCCGCGGCGGCACCATCGTGTTCAACGGCCTGCCGCCGGGCGACTTCCCCGCACCGATCTTCGAGATCGTGCTCAAGGGCCTGACCGTCCGCGGCTCCATCGTTGGGACACGGCAGGACCTCGAGGAAGCGCTGGACTTCTACGCACAGGGCAAGATCCACCCCACCGTCTCCACGCGTGAACTCTCGGAAGTCAACGCGGTCTTCAACGAGATGAAGCACGCGAAAATCGACGGCCGCGTGGTGCTGAGGTTCTGATGCCGGGCACCAGGCTGGACGCCGCCGTGACGCTGCCCGGGGAGGACTTCTCCCGGGTGGCGCTCACCGCCGAGGCCGTGGGCCTGCTGCGGAAGCTCTGGACGCAGCACGGCCCGCTCATGTTCCACCAGTCCGGGGGCTGCTGCGACGGCTCCGCGCCCATGTGCTACCCGGCGGGGGACTTCCGCACGGGGGAGTCGGATGTGCTGCTGGGGCGGTTTGATCTCTCCGCTGACGATGACGGCCGGTCCGGTTCCGCTGACGACGGCGGCTCTGACAGCAAGGACGACGGCGGCCGGCCGCTTGAGTTCTGGATGTCCAGGGAACAGTTCGGCTACTGGAGCCACACCCACCTGACGGTGGATGTGGTCGACGGACGGGGGAGCGGATTTTCCGTCGAGGCGCCGGAAGGCAAGCGGTTCCTGATCCGCTCCACGCTCATGGACTGGCCGGTCTGACCCCCTTCTGACACCTTGTAACACTGCAATTAGGGGATGCCCGGGCGGGGCCGCAAATGAGCGGCCCGGCCCGGGCATTACTGATTAGCCAAGCGGTTGGGAACCCCCAATTTGGGTGGCTCAACAGGGCAAAGAGCTACGGTCCGGCCGCATCCACAAGGTTTTCACGGGCAGGCCAACAGACGATGGCACGGTTACATCCCTCCTAGCGGCAGGTGTGCCATGAATCTCTCAGCCTTGAAGTCAGATGGGGGCGCGGAACAACGTCGATCCGCAGCTCCCACCGATCCACCAACAAACCGGCGTCAACGACGCAATAAGCGCGGCAAGCAGGCCATCTCCTTCCGGACGATGGCAGCAGTAACCACACTCATGATGCCAATCGCCATGGGGTTGCCCGTGGTGGCAGCCAACGCGGTGCAGGCACCGGTGGGGGAGGGTTTTACCATCACCCCCTCCGATCTCTCTTTCATCCTGAAGCAGATCAAGATCGCTGAAGCACATGTGGCCAATACGACCTCAGCCACCGGCCCCTGTGGTGCGCTGATCGGCACAGGTCCCAACCAAATCCCGAGCCCCCTCGTCTCGGCGGGGCTCCGGACGGTGGACGGGTCATGCAACAACCTGCAGCCGGGCCAGGAGACGTTCGGTTCAGCCGACCAGAAGTTCCCCCGCCTGACCACACCGGTGTTTAAGAGTGCCGAGAATGCATCGGCCTTCGGCGGTCCGGCCGCCTCGTCGTACACGCAGAAGTCGGGGACCGTCGTGGACTCCGAGCCTCGCGTGATCAGCAACCTGATCGTGGACCAGACCTCGACTAACCCGGCAGCTGTCGCCGCCGCCGGTAACCCGGTAAGGACACAGGGCAACACGGGCGTCGTTCCCTGCACAACGGACCCAGATCCCCTGGCCACCCCGCCTGTCGTCGGCGCGCCCGCAGACTGCGTGCCGTCCCACAGCACGCTGTTCATCGAGAACGTGACCACCGACGTCGGCCTCTCCCCGCCCTACAACTCGATGTTTACGCTGTTCGGCCAGTTCTTCGACCACGGCGTTGACCAGACGGTCAAGGGCGGCGGAACGGTATTCGTTCCGCTCAAGGCTGACGACCCGCTGCGCACCGTTGGTCCCGATGGCAAACCCAACACCGGCGACGAAGTCCCCGCCAGCCAGGCCTTCATGGTGCTGACCCGCGGCCAGAACCAGCCCGGTACGGACGGTATCCGGGGCACGGCGGATGATGTCCAAGATGCGAACAATACGGACTCGCCGTGGGTCGACCAGAGCCAGACCTACACTTCACACGCGTCCCACCAGGTGTTCCTGCGGGAGTACGTCGACAACGCCGACGGCAAGCCGGTCTCGACGGGCAAGCTACTCGGTGGCCCTGCTGGCCGCACCGCTGGTGGCATGGCAACTTGGGCCACGACCAAGCTTCAGGCGAAGACCTTGCTTGGTCTCAGGCTCGAAGACAAGGACGTCCTGAACGTTCCGATGATCGCAGCGGACCCCTATGGCAAGTTCATCCCCGGTCCGGCCCGCGGACTGCCGCAGTACGTGACGGCGACGGGTCTGGTCGAGGGACAACGCGACGACCCGTTGACCACGGTGGACGAGACCGTACCGGTGCCGGCGAACGTCAAGTACTTTGACACCCCGTTCCTGACGGACATCGCCCACAACGCGGACCCGTCTCCGCAGGATGCCGACCACAACCCGGCAACGCCGCCGGTGGCGCCGATTCCCGACTCCGAGGTCCCCGCGACGGCATCGGCCGATTTCGCCCACCAGCCCCCCGGCACTTATGACGACGAAATGCTGGACGCGCACTTCATTGCCGGCGACGGACGGGTCAACGAGAACATCGGTCTGACGGCCATCCACCAGATCTTCCACTCCGAGCACGACCGGCTCGTCGGCGACATTGAGAACGTCCTGACGACCGACACTTCCCCCAGCGGCGTCAAAGCCCTGACAGAGTGGAAGCTGGCCACCGGCGCAGGTAGCGCAAACGGTGGAGACGGCTGGAACGGTGAACGCCTGTTCCAGGCCGCCCGGTTCATCACCGAAATGGAGTACCAGCACCTGGTCTTCGAGGAATTCGCCCGCAAGGTCCAGCCTGCAATCAACCCCTTCGAGCCGTTTGCGTTCACTCAGACCGAGCTCAACCCCGCAGTCAAGGCGGAATTCGCGCACGCCGTGTACCGCTTCGGCCACTCCATGCTGACCGAAACGATCTCCCGCAGGAATGAGGACGGCGCCGGCTCCGACACCGTGTTCGGAACGTCTGATGACACCAAAGGCAGCCAGAACGACATCTCGCTGCTCGACGGCTTCCTCAACCCGCCGGAGTACACCAACGGCGGCCCTGCCGGCGCGCTGACCTCGGAAGAGGCCGCCGGCAGCATCATCATGGGAATGTCGGACCAGGCCGGCAACGAACTGGATGAGTTCGTGACCGACACGCTCCGCAACAACCTGCTGGGCCTGCCCCTGGACCTTCCCGCGATCAACATGACACGGGCCCGTTCCGAAGGAATTCCGCGGCTGAATGTTCTTCGCCGTGAGCTCTTCAACAAAACGAATGACGGCCAGTTGAAGCCATACATCAGCTGGGTCGACTTCGGCGAGAACCTCAAGCACCCGGAGTCCCTCGTGAACTTTGTCGCAGCCTACGGCCAGCACGCGTCCATCAAGGGCGCTACGACGCTGGCAGGCAAGAGGGACGCCGCACGGCTAATCGTCAGCCCCGCTGCAGGGGAGGTCCCTCCCGCTGACGCGGCGGATTTCATGAACAGCACGGGTAGTACCTGGAGCAACGACGGCGTCAACTCGAAGACCGGCCTCGACAACGTCGACCTCTGGGTCGGCGGTCTCGCGGAGAGGACGAACCTGTTTGGCGGCCTGCTGGGCAGCACGTTCAACTACGTCTTCGAGAACCAGCTGACGGACCTGCAGAACGGCGACCGCCTGTACTACCTGGCGCGCACCCCGGGCATGAACCTGAGGGCGCAACTTGAGGGCAACTCATTCGCAGAACTGATGATGCGCAACACGAACGTGCAGAGCCTGAAGGCCGATGCATTCGCGACGGCGGACTGCAAGTTCGAACTGAAGAAGCTGGCAGGCACCACCGCCGGCTTTGCAGCCTCCGGCAACGCCGTAGCGGATGACCCGGACTCAGACTGCAGTGAGGCGGATCTGCTGATCCGCATGCCTGACGGGACGATCAAGTACCGTGCGAGGAACACAGTCGATCCCTCCGGAATCAACGGACAGAGCGTCTACAACGGCACTTCCGGCGTCGACCGCATCTACGGCGGCAACGACAACGACACCTTCTGGGGCGGTGAAGGCAACGACATCATCGAAGGTGGGGACGGAGCCGATATCGCACTAGGCGGCGAAGGCGACGACATCATCACGGACCTCGCAGGTGACGACGTCCCGAAGGGCGGACCCGGCAACGACGCGATCGACGCCGGACCCGGCCTGGACATCCTCATGGCTGGAGACGGCAAGGATTTCACGAACGGTGGGGCCAACGCCAACGAAACCTTCGCTGGAGCCGGTGACGACTTCGTCATGCTCGGTCAGAGCCTTGACGCCGCATTCGGCGACAGTGGCGACGACTGGGAAGAGGGTGGCGACCAGCCGGACCTCATGCAGGGGGACAGTGGCAACCTGTTCTTCCTGGATGACTCACAGAAGCCCGGACACGACATCCTGATCGGCCAGGGTGGCGACGACGACTACGACATGGAAGGCGGCGACGACATCGGCCTCGGCGGTCCCGGCATCGAGAAAGTCGCTGGAGCCTCCGGCTACGACTGGGAGATCGGCCTCGGGGACCCTCAGCCGCAGAACCTGGATCTCGACCTTCCCCTTGTACCGCTGGACATCCTGCAGACTGATGTCCGCGACAAGTTCAACGAAGTTGAGGCAGCCTCCGGCTGGAAATTCGATGACAAGATCCGCGGCGACGACGTTGTTCCCAGCGGCGTTGGCGGTGGAGGTTTTATCGGCTGCAACGTTTTGGACCAGGCAGGGCTCAACCGCATCACGGGCCTTGACGCCCTGGTGCCTGATCTCGATACGTCCGCTGACGCCGTGATCGCAGCGTCTGCCTCCAAGGATTGCCCGCTCCTTACCGCCGGATCCCTGGTTTGGGGTGCTGGCAACGTGCTCTTGGGCGGCGGCGGAAGCGACGAAATCGAGGGCCGCGGAGCCAACGACGTCATCGACGGGGACGCATACCTCAGCGTCCGGCTCAGTGTCCGGACGGACCCGAACAACGCGGAAACCGAAATCGGCAGTGCATCTGCCGATGGAGCGGGCCAGAGCGCAATGACCAGCCGGTACCTGAAGGACGCCAACGGTGCCCTAACAGGCCCGACGCTCCAGGAAGCTGTCTTCGCGGGAACCGTGAACCCAGGCAACATCGTGGCGGTCCGCGAGATCCTCACGGGCTCCGGCGGCACCGACTCGGCACGTTTCTCCGGCCCTGAGGCCAACTACACCGTCAACACTGTCGACGCTAATGGTGCCCCAGCCGCCCTTGGGGCGCCGGGGTCAACCACCACGGTAACTGACACCACTGGCACGGACGGCACGGACACCCTTCGCAACGTCGAACGCCTCGTGTTCTCCGATACGGTTGCACCATCCGCTCCCGTGATCGGCGCAGTAACGGCCGGCGACGGCCAGGCGACGGTCAACTTCATTCCGGCAGCAGGCGGCGCCGCCACCAGCTTCCTGGTACGAGTTGTGGACGCCAACGGAGCTCAGGTAGGCGCACTTCGAACGGCAGACGCCGGGGCCACCAGCCTGGTGGTCACAGGACTGACCAACAACCAGTCGTTCCGGTTCCAGGTACAGGCGCTGAACGCAATCGGAGCCAGCGGCTTCTCGGCACTGTCCAGCCCCGTCACCCCGGCGGTCCCTGAGCTGGTAACGGCCGTTCCCAGCATCACAGGCGCCGCCACAGTGGGCAGCACCCTGCAGGCGAACACGGGAACCTGGGGGCCGGCGCCGGTGACCATGTCCTTCCAGTGGTTCAGCAACGGAGTTGCGATAGTCGGCGCCAACCTGCCCACGTACACCGTGAAAGCTGCGGACGCGGGCAAGTCCCTGACGGTCACGGTCACAGGCTCCAAAGCCGGTTTCCCGACGGTGTCTCGTACTTCGGCAGCGGTTGCGGCGCCGGCCGTAGTAGCGGCCAACGCACTCCGCGATTTCAACGGTGACGGCAACGCTGACATCGTCACGAGGGACACCAGCGGTGTGCTGTGGACGAACCTGGGCAATGGCTCCGGAACCTTCCCGAACCGCATCAGGGTCGGTGCAGGCTGGAACACCATGAACGCCTTCAGCGCCGCGGGTGACCTGACCGGTGACGGCCGCGCCGATCTCGTAGCGCGGGATTCCAGCGGTGTGCTGTGGACCTACCAGGGTAACGGTGCCGGTTTGTTCCCGACCCGTATCCGGGTTGGTGGCGGATGGAACGCAATGAATACCTTCAGCGTTGCGGGTGACCTGACCGGTGATGGCCGGGGCGATCTCGTGGCCCGGGATTCCAGTGGTGTGCTGTGGACATACCGGGGCAACGGCGCGGGAATCTTCTCGAACCGCATCAGGGTCGGTGCCGGCTGGAACTCCTTGAACGTCGTCAGCGCCGCGGGTGACCTGACCGGTGATGGCCGGGGCGATCTCGTGGCCCGGGATTCCAGTGGTGTGCTGTGGACATATCCGGGGAACGGCTCCGGAATCTTCCCGAGCCGCATCAGGGCCGGCGCCGGCTGGAACATCATGAATGTGATCAGTGGAGCGGGTGACGTCAATGGCGATGGCAGGGCTGACCTGATTGCCAGGCAGTCGAATGGGACGCTCTGGTCCTACTTCGGCAACGGAACCGGTGTCTTCCCGACACGGGTCTCCGCCGGCGGAGGCTGGAACACCATGAACCGCATCAGTTAGTCACAATCGAACCGATGTCCCGAGTCCTCTCAAGGACTCGGGCATCGGTCCGCGTCAGTCTTTCGGCTGACGCGTTACAGACCCGCGCCCGGCCCTCCACCACACCGCGCAGCCGCAGCGCGGAGGAGGGCCGGGCGTGGTCTTGGGTGCGGCCCGTCTCAGTATTCGGGACAAATATGGCCGTCCACTGGATGGACACTACACTTGATAGGTCTGTTTCCATCCCCTATCAGGACTGTGGACTTCCAATGAACCTTTTCCGGACCAAATCCATCGAGCAGTCAATAGCCGACGCCGATGAGCCCGGACGCAAGCTGAAGCGCTCCCTGAGCAGCTGGGACCTCATGATCATGGGCGTCGCTGTTGCCGTCGGTGCCGGCATCTTCTCCGTGGGTGCCAAGGCCGCTGCAAACTTCGCCGGCCCCGCTGTCACCATCTCCTTCCTGGTCGCCGCCGTCACCTGCGCCCTGGCGATCATGTGCTACGCCGAGTTCGCCACCGCCATTCCGGTGGCCGGCTCCGCATACGTCTTCACCTACGCCACCATGGGCGAGATTCTGGCCTGGATCATCGGCTGGAATCTCATCCTGGAGCTCTTCACCGCGGCTGCGGTGATCGCCAAGTACTGGGGCATCTACCTCAGCAAGGTCTTCGCGCTCATGGGCGTGGAAATGCCGCCTGCCATCTCGCTGGGCGGAGTGGACCTGTACTGGGGCGCCTTCCTCATCGTGGCCGTCTTCACCGTGCTGCTGGTGCTCGGGACCAAGCTGTCCGCCCGTGTGGGCAACATCTTTACGCTGATCAAGATCGCCGTGGTGGTGTTCGTGATCATCGTCGGCTTCAGCTATGTGAAGTTCTCCAACTACACCCCCTTCGTCCCGGCCTCCGAGCCGACGGCAAATGCCGGCGCGGCCGACGTCATGAAGCAGTCATTCTTCGGCTTCCTTACCGGTGCCGCCCCTGCGCAGTACGGCACCCTGGGCATCTTCGCCGGCGCCGCGCTGGTGTTCTTCGCCTTCATCGGCTTCGACGTCGTGGCCACCTCCGCGGAGGAGGTCAAGAACCCGCAGAAGACTCTGCCCCGCGGCATCTTCGGTGGCCTGGCTCTCGTGACGCTGCTGTACATCCTGGTGTCCCTGGCACTGACCGGCATGGTCCCGTACACGCAGCTTGCCGAGGCTGAGAGCCCTACGCTCACCACGGCCTTCGAGGCTGTGGGCAATACTGACGCCGCGAAGGTGATCGCCTTTGGCTCCCTCGTGGGCCTGACCACCGTGATCATGGTGCTGCTCATGGGCCTGGCCCGCGTGGTGCTGGCCATGAGCCGCGACGGCCTGCTGCCGCGCTCGCTGTCCAGGACGAGCGAAAAGCGTTCGACGCCGGCGCGCCTGCAGATCATTTGCGGCGCCGCGGTTGCTCTTGTTGCCGGGCTCACCAACGTGGACCTGCTCGAGGAAATGATAAACATCGGCACACTGTCCGCCTTCGTGATGGTCAGCCTTGGCATAATCGTGCTGCGCAAGAAGCGCCCCGACCTGAAGCCGGCCTTCCGCGTGCCGCTCGGCAAGGTAATTCCCGTCGTGTCCGCGATACTGTGCCTGTACCTGATGACCAACCTCGCCGTGGAGACGTGGATCTTCTTCGGCATCTGGCTGGTGATTGGCATTGCCATCTACTTCGCCTACGGGCAGCGGCACTCGCGCCTCAACGAGAAGTTCGCCGCTGCCAAGGCCGCGGTTGACGGCACAGCAGGTGGCCCCGACGGCCGGGACGACGTCGAGGACGAACTCACCAAGGTATAGCCTGGCCCTGTCCAGCGGGGTGGTATACGTGAGCTCCGGATCTGGTCTGACCGCGATGCGGGTGGCGATCATCCGCTGGTGGTTCTGGTTACGGGGCGGCATGCCGTCCCACCCAGTCCACCAGCGGCCGGAGCCGTTCCCACCGGGCGGCGATCTCGCGTTCCGCTTCCGATGACCTGAGCCAGTCTGGCTCGCCAAGCGCAACACCTGCGGACAGCGACTTGTGCTTGAGCAATTCGGCGCGCGGGTGGTCCTTCGGGAAGCCCCGCGGCACCGTCTTTAGCTTTTCGCCTTCAATGGCGAAGCCGGCTGCTGCGACGGCGTCCACGATGCGCTGCAGCTGTCCGCCGCTGCCTGCTGCGTCTACCGAGTTCCGGTAGCGGACTAGCTGTGCGGGAGAATGTGAGTGGTAGCCGCCGCCGACCAGCAGGCCGTCCGCGCTGATCTGAAGGTAGAACCCCACGCCTTCCTGGTACGAGGCGAAAGCGCCCTGGGCCGTCTTGTACGGGGATTTATCCTGCGAAAAGCGAACGTCCCGGTTGGGCCGGAAGATTTTCCCCGGTCCAAAGCGGGGCTCAAGAGTGGCGAGCAGTGCGGCCAGGGGCTCTTTCACGGACTCGCGGTACACCTCAGAGTGGGCCTGCCACCACTCCCGGCTGTTGTTTTCTTCCAGCTCAGCATAGAACTCCGTTGCTGCTGCGGGAATGCCCTCGAATGTGCTCATGAATGAAGCCTAGGGACGCTGACCCAGCTAGGCTACGGGCACCTCGCCCATGTGGAAAACACGCACGCGGACCAGCATTCACCGGGGGCTCACTTCGCCAGTCTGTCCAGCAGCAGCGGTGCCAACAGCTCGCTGTACTCCCGGTTGAGGTGGTTGGCGTCGAAGTAGACATTGACTCCGCCAACAACCGTGTAGCACTTGCGCTGATCGCAGAAATAATCGGTCAGGTCCACCAGCTGGACGTCGCGGTTGTACGACGACTTGGCTGCCGTGATGAGCGGGTCTTCAGGCTGCGCAACGGCGCGATCCACAGCGCAGGACGCCGGATCGTGGATATGCAGATTGGTACAGTCAGGCTGCCGCACCGCCTGGTTGAGCGGCGGATCAGCCAGGACATAAACCATGGACCCTGCGTCGGTCCACCGCTGCCAGGTCCTCTGCAGGCCCGTGGTGAACTGTTCGGAGACCGGACGGCCGGAGCCGTCGTCAACGGACTGCCTCCGCGCGAACATGGACGTGAAAACCGCCGCGGGTCGGTCGGCCGCCACGGCGTCGGTCACCCTCTTCGCCCAGTCCATGCAGGTCCGGGCGGAGTTCTGGTCGGCGCTGTCTTCGTAACCCGTGAATTCGACGTCCGCCACAGGACAGCCTCCCAGCAGGGCCGTCCTGACGATCCAGCCCCGTTGCTTGGCCGCCGCGAAGACCGCCGCCTGCCACTGCTGTGCGTGGGAGTCGCCCACTAGCCACACAGTTTTGGCGTCCCGCCTCCCGCCCGAGAAGTCACAGCGCTGGTGCGTCCTGGTGTCCGCGGCCTTCAGCTCGTCGTCTTGGTGGTCGCATGAAGGAGGCGTTTTCCAGTAGTCATTGGCATCCGACATCACAGGGGCAGCGGACGGCCCGAACGGATCGGCGCAGTCGGCGCCGGGGAGCAGGGCCAGCGGACCGTGGCAGGGCTCCAGGGCGGCCGCTGCCGCCGCCTGTTCCGCTGCCTCCTGACGGATTTCCTTGACGTGCAGCTGAAGGCCGGCGAGCCCGGCAACAAGTGCCATGCCGACGGCCATTGCGACGAACGTCCGCCGCGCTGACGCGGTGAGATACACGGATAACTGGCCGCGGTCCTCTACATACGCTTTAGTGAGGCCTGCCAGGACAACGGCGAGAAGGACTATCCCGATCCTGTCGAAGTTGTCCAGGGCGTGCCCCAGGGCGAACGGGGCAATGACGATGAGCGGCCAGTGCCAGAGGTACAGCGAATAGGAGATGTTGCCGAGGTACTGCAGCGGAATCAGGCTGATCAGTGGCTTGAACGCAGGCCTGCGGTTATTGTTCCCGGCAACGATGACCATCACAGTCCCCAGGACGGGAAGGAGTGCGAGAAAGCCGGGGAAGGCGGTCCCGTCGTTGAAGGCAAGGGCAGAGCACACGATCAGTGTGAATCCGGCGGGACCGCTCCCCTTCAGGGCTGGCGACGGCAACCCCTGCCGCCCGAGGGCCAGAGCGGTCAGCGCACCCGCGCCGAACTCCCAGGCGCGGACAGGAGTTACGAAATAGGCCTGGTTAGGCGAGTACTCCGTCGTGAGCACCGAGGCCGCGAGCCCGAGTGCCGTCACGGCGGCTATCCCCCCGAACACCATGGGGACCCCGGGCCTGCTGCCGCGGCCGGCCAGCCAGGACAGCGCTAGGAGCAGAAGAGGCCAGATCAGGTAGAACTGCTCCTCGACGGAAAGCGACCAGAAATGTTGGACCACCGTTGCCGATGATGTTGACGCTGAGTAGTCGACGGATTTGGCCGCCAGCACCCAGTTCTCTGTGTACAGGGCGCTGGCCAAAACTTCGTGAGCTGTGTCCTCCCAGCGGGAAAAAGGCAGCCACACCATAGCGGCGATGAGCGACGCTGTCAGGACCAGGAAGGCTGCCGGAAGCAGCCGCCGGATCCTGCGGGCATAGAACGAAGCGAGGCGGATCCGGCCGGTTCCCAGGAGTTCCCTGAGCAGATGCGAGGTAATCAGGAACCCCGAGATCACGAAGAAGACGTCGACCCCGACATATCCTCCGCTCAGCTCCTTGGGCCACAGGTGGTTCAGGACCACTAAGGACACCGCAAGGGCGCGTAGGGCTTGGATGTCGGCCCGAAACGACGGCCGGCGGCGGAGTTCTGCGGCGATTGGCCCGGCGGCAGCCCTGCCCGGTGCCTGCTTGACGATGCTCATGAATCCCTTTTGACGAGGCTGCGGCCGGAAGTGTCTTGCTGATTTTGCCATGCCGTCCGGTTCTGCCGAATTTACGGCAGCGACACGGCGTAACGGAGCGCCTGCCTCGGGGAACACCTCCGGACGCAGGGAAACCCCGCCGCGGCTGTGAACGGGTCACGTGCCGTGGCGGGGTTCCTGTTGCTACCTGGTGCTGTTAGCCGATCTTGTTGGCGGCTTCGGCGTCGGAGAGCGGTGCTGCGCCGAGGTTGGCGCGGAGCTTGGCGCCGAGCTCAGCGTCGACGTTGGTCCAGTACTGGATGGCACGTTCCTTGATGTCGGAGCGCTTCACGCCGCCCACGGCACCGGTGATGGTGTCCAGGAAGCGGGCCTTTTCGGCGTCGTTGTAAACCTCGCGGTACAGCGCGCCGGCCTGGACGAAGTCGCCGTCCTCGGCGTGCAGGGAGTGCGCGGCGTGCGTCAGCTCGCCGTCGTTCTCCCAGCCGCCGCCAACAGCGGCCGGCTCAAGCGCAGCCGGGCCACCGAACGTGTTCGGTGCGTAGACCGGCACGGAAGGAGCGTTGAACAGGAAGCGTCCCGCACCGTCCTGGCTGTAGTTGTTGACCTGGTTCTTCGGCTGGTTCACCGGGATCTGGGCGTGGTTGGTGCCCACACGGTAGCGGTGTGCGTCGGCGTAGGAGAAGATCCGGGCCTGGAGCATCTTGTCCGGGGACGCGGCGATGCCGGGCACGAAGTTCGACGGCGCGAAGGTAGCCTGTTCGATCTGCGCGAAGTAGTTCTCCGGGTTCCGGTTCAGTTCCATGGTGCCGACCTTGATCAGCGGGTAGTCCGCGTGCGGCCAGACCTTGGTCAGGTCGAACGGGTTGAACCGGTAGGTCTTGGCGTCCTCGTAGGGCATGACCTGAACGTGCAGGTCCCAGGAGGGCAGGTTGCCGGCTTCGATGTTCTCGTGCAGGTCGCGGATGTAGAAGTCCGCGTCCGAGCCGGCGAGGGCTTCGGCTTCTTCACCGGTGATGTTCTTCACGCCCTGGTTGGACTTGAAGTGGTACTTGACCCAGAAGCGCTCGCCTTCGGCGTTGATCCACTGGTAGGTGTGCGAGCCGTAGCCCTGCATTTCGCGCCAGGACGCGGGCAGGCCGCGGTCACCCATCAGCCAGGTGACCTGGTGCGCGGACTCGGGGGACAGGGTCCAGAAGTCCCACTGCATGTCGGCGTCACGCAGGTGCGTGCCGGGCAGGCGCTTCTGGGAGTGGATGAAGTCCGGGAACTTGATGCCGTCGCGGATGAAGAACACCGGGGTGTTGTTGCCCACGAGGTCGTAGTTGCCCTCGGAGGTGTAGAACTTCACGGCGAAACCGCGCGGGTCACGCCAGGTGTCGGGGGAGCCGTTCTCGCCAGCAACGGAGGAGAAACGGATCAGCATCTCGGTCTCGACGCCGGGCTGCAGGAACGCGGCCTTGGTGTACTTGGAGATGTCCTCGGTGGTCTTGAACGTGCCGAACGCGCCGCCGCCCTTGGCGTGCACCACACGCTCCGGAACCCGCTCGCGGTTGAACTGGGCGAGCTTCTCCACCAGGTAGTGGTCCGTGAGGATGATCGCGCCGTCAGCGCCGACAGCCTTGGAGTGGGCGTCGGACGTAACCGGGGCACCCGACTGGGTCGTCGAAATGGCAGTCATTGTTCTCCTATTTCTTTGCTACTTGTCATTTACGTTTGCAGGAAGTTTTTGGGCCCGCTGGCACTCGCCGCAGATCCCCTGGTACATGACATCCGCGATCTGGATGGTCATGGGATGGGAATCCTCGTTCCAGTGCGGGGTCAGGCACGGGGCATGGCCGACAGCACAGTCGACGTCCTCAACCCGCCCGCAGCTGATGCAGATCGCGTGGTGATGGTTGTCGCCCACCCGCGTCTCATACAGTGCAGGGGAGTGCGGAGGTTCGAACCTGCGCAGCATGTGCAGGTCCGTCAGATCACCCAGCACCACATACACGGACTGCGCCGTCAGTTCCGGCAGTTCCTCGCGGGCAGCCGCAAGGATGTTTTCCGCCGGGGAGTGCGGGTGATGCTCGACGGCGGCCAGGACCGCCAGACGCTGCTTGGTCACCCGTCGGCCGTGGGCGCGTAGGGCCGCGGCCCATGCTTCGTGGCTTTCGAGGTGATCGGTCATGACACTATTGAAACACTTATTTTGACTAGATCACAATAAGGCAGGGCTAAGTTTTCGCTGAGGCTAGAGTTGCCGGGTGGGAAAACTTCTGGCTGACATCACTCCGCTGCGCGAGAGCCCGGATTTCCGGCGGCTTTGGCTGGGGTCGGCGGTCTCCAATGTGGGCAGCCAGCTCACCCTCGTGGCGGTGGGCCTGGAGGTATACCGGCTCACCCAGGACAGCCTGTACGTCGGGCTGCTGAGTATCTTTGCCCTGGTGCCGCTGGTGCTGGGCGGCCTGCTGGGCGGGTCCATCGCCGACTCCCATGACCGCCGGACGGTGGCGCTTCTGTCGTCCGCAGTGCTGTGGCTGACCACGGGCGGGCTCGCCCTCCAGGCCTGGCTGCAGGTGGGCAATGTATGGCTGCTGTACGCCCTCGTGGCCGTGCAAAGCGGTGCCCAGGCGATCAACCAGCCTGCCCGCAGCGCCATCATTCCCGCGCTGTTGCGGAAGGAGCTCCTGCCGGCCGCCAACGCACTGAACATGGTGACGTTCGGGCTGTCCATGACGGCGGGGCCGCTGCTCGCCGGTGTCCTGGTGGCCAGCATCGGCTTCGGGTGGACGTACACGCTGGATGTTGTCAGCTTCGTCTTTGCCTTCTGGGCCCTGCTGAAGCTTCCTCCCATGCCGCCCGGTAAGGAGGCGGGCCGGGCCGGGATGCGGTCCGTCGTGGAGGGCTTCCGGTTCCTGGGCACGCGGCCCAACCTGCGGATGACGTTCATCCTCGACCTCATCGCGATGATCCTCGCCCAGCCGCGTGCACTGCTGCCGGCCATCGGCGCCCTCATGATCGGCGGCGGGGAAACCACCGTGGGCATCCTGCTGGCGTCCGTGGCGGTGGGGGCTTTCCTCGCCGGCCTCTTTTCCGGGCCGCTTGGCGCGGTGCAGCGGCAGGGGAGTGCGGTGGCCTGGTCGGTTATGGGCTGGGGCGCTTCTTTTGCGGCGTTCGGCCTCGTGGTGGTCCTGGCCGGGCGGTCCGGCTCCGGCGGCGTCACTTTCTGGCTGGTTCCGGCGGCAATATGTTGCGGCCTGGCGGGCATCGCGGACTCGGTGAGTGCCGTCTTCCGCACCACCATCCTGCAGGCCGCGACCCCGGACCACCTTCGCGGCCGGCTGCAGGGAGTCTTCATTGTGGTGGTCGCGGGAGGGCCGCGGCTGGGCGACATGCTGGCAGGCGCCGGCACTAAAATTCTTAGTGAGGGCTGGGTCCTGCTGCTCGGCGGCCTCCTTTGCATCGTCGTGGCCTGGACGGTGGCGCGGTGGCAATCCGGCTTCCTGAAGTACGACGCGCGGAATCCCGTTCCGTAGCGGCGGTGCCGGTTCCGACTTCTGAGCTGTGGAGGAAAAATTGCACAATCACCACAACGGGCTGAAAACGGCGGCGCTGTTCGGCGTGCTGTGGGCGATCCTGCTGGGCCTCGGCGCCCTCATTGCCGCCAATACCCGGAGCTCGGCCCCGATCCTGGTCATGGCGCTGATCGGCCTGGGGACCACGGCCTACGGCTACTGGAACAGCGACAAGATCGCGCTCCGGTCCATGCAGGCCTACCCCGTCTCCGAAGCCCAGGCACCGCAGCTGTACCAGATGGTCCGGGAGCTGTCCGCCCGCGCCAACCAGCCAATGCCGCGGATTTACGTCTCACCCACCATGGCTCCCAACGCCTTCGCCACCGGGCGGAACCCGCAGAACGCAGCCGTCTGCTGCACCGAGGGGATCCTGCAGCTCCTCACCCCGCGGGAACTGCGGGGTGTCCTCGGCCACGAGCTCATGCACGTCTACAACCGCGACATCCTGACCTCGTCCGTGGCCGCGGCGGTGGCCGGCGTCATCACCTCGGTGGGGCAGATGCTGCTGTTCTTTGGCGGCGGGGACAGGCGCAATTCGAACCCGCTGGCCCTCATCGCCATGGCGCTGCTGGCACCGCTGGCAGCGTCCCTGATCCAGGTGGCCATCTCGCGCACCCGGGAGTACGACGCCGACGAGGACGGTTCGCAGCTCACCGGCGATCCGCTGGCGCTCGCCTCCGCCCTGCGCAAGATCCACCAGGGCGTCCAGGCCGCGCCGCTGCCGCAGGACCAGCGGCTGGTCAACGCCTCGCACCTGATGATCGCCAACCCGTTCCGCGGCGGCGGGCTCAGCAAGCTCTTCGCGACGCACCCGCCAATGCAGGACCGCATCAGCCGCCTGGAGCGGATGGCGGGCGGGCCGCTCAGCTGACGGCCGCCGTCGTACTTTCCGCCGCTGAAGGATCTGCTGCCGCCGGCGCCAGTGAGCGGGCGTAGCAGACGGACAGCGGCTCGCCCGCGTACGGGCCGAAGTTGTCGATCAGGCGGTAGCCCTCGCGCTTGTAGAAGCGGATGGCGTCGGGCTGGGCCGTACCGGTTTCCAGCTTGAGCTCGCTCAGGCCCAGACGGGCGGCCTCGGCTTCCAGGCTCCGCAAAACCGCCGTGGCGGCTCCGCTTCCGCGGTGGTTGGGCAGCACGAACATCCTCTTGATTTCCGCGGATCCGGCGTCCAGCCGGCGCAGGGCGCCGCAGGCAACGGCTGTCCCCTCGTGGTTCCGGGCCACAAGGAACACGGTGATGTCCTCGGCGCTGGGCACGGAACCCGGCTCGTGGTCGTCGCTGCCGTAGCGGGCATCCAGTTCGGCCCGCTGCATGCTGCGGAGCCTCGCTCCGTCCTCGGCGTCCCACGGCTCAGGGGTGACCGCGAACTTCATGTCCTGTCCTTTCGTCGCATGCCCGGATCCACTGTTCCGGGACGCGCAAACGGGCCGGGGACACGCGAAGTGGTGTGTCCCCGGCCACGTTGCAGTTTCCTAGCTGCGGAAGTTGACGAACTGAAGGTCTGCCTCGTCGAAGTCCTTCAGCAGGGCCATGGTGGCCTGCAGGTCGTCGCGGGACTTGGACGTGACGCGGAGTTCGTCGCCCTGGATCTGGGACTTGACGGATTTCGGGGCTTCGTCGCGGATGAGCTTGTTGATCTTCTTGGCGAGGTCCTGTGCGATGCCTTCCTTGATGGAGGCCTCCAGCCGGAATTCCTTGCCGGACGCGTAGGGCTCGCCGGTGTCCAGGGACTTGAGCGAGATGCCGCGGCGGATGAGCTTGGACTGCAGCACGTCAAGGACGGCCAGGACGCGCTCCTCTGAGTTCGCCTTCATCAGGATCTTTTCGCCGCTGAAGTCGACCTCGGCACCGACGCCCTTGAAGTCATACCGCTGGGCGATTTCCTTCTGCGCCTGGTTCAGCGCGTTGGCCACCTCCTGCTTGTCTACCTTGCTTACGACGTCGAATGTGGACTCGCCTGCCATGACTCTCCTTTGCTGGTGCATGCGTTGCCCGGCGGTGGGGCTCCGGGCAGGGTGTGGACATCTGGATTCCAGCGTAGTACGGATGGCAAGGATGTGAAGGTGGGCGGCATTCACAGTTCACTCATAGCCAAGTCATGGCGGGAACGAAGTTTCGGCGCCCAGAGTTGTAGCAGTTGGAAGCCGCTCGGAAGGAAAGCAATGTCCCATAAGGCCGTCCGCTACGTCACCAAGTCCACCGCCGCAGCCGCCGGAACCATCGCCACCGCCGCCTCATCCGTGGCCGCCGCTGCCGTGGCGGCATCCATCATTCTCAGCCCTGTCGCTGACGCCTCGACCCGGCTTGAGGGAGTGCAGGCGGATCTCCAGCGGGCAGTGCAGCTCAATCAGATCACCGAGGAGCAGGCGCTGCGGTTCGAGGCCAAGCTTGCCGGCCGGATCCTCGGCGAAGCCTGATTTTCCGCGGAATTTCGGCCCGCAGATCCCCGATTTTATTCTTCGCCAGAAGTTCTGTAAGGTTGTCTTGCCCGCGGTTGATGGAAACACCGGCCGGGGTGATCTTCTTTTGAAGTTCGGCAGATTACCCGAGCGGCCAAAGGGGGCTGACTGTAAATCAGCTGGCAACGCCTACGGGGGTTCGAATCCCTCATCTGCCACCCACGGGGAAACCCCGCCTGACCTGCGAATACGTAGGGAGGGCGGGGTTTTTTACGTTAAGCCATGTGATCCGTTGCACCTTGGTTGTAGACAAAACGTTGACATTCTTGTTGCCCCTATCAAGGAGGGGCGCCCCCTTTGATAGCGTCGGGGCAACACTGGACCGGATCGCGAGGAGTTAGCTACAACATGACTGCACTGAAAGACCTGCTGGAGATACCCTCGTTTGCAGCCGCCCTCCGCGGAGCTGCAAGCATCGATCCGGAGTACCGCCAGCTCCTGCTGATGAGCATGGGCGAGTCTCTGCAAGAGTTACCAGAAGGCGTCCGCCTTCCAGCCGAGACAAGCTGGAAACGAATCGTTAGCGCCTTTTCTCTGGCGTACGACACAGCTGAAAAAGAGGGCCGCGAGAACGTACTGAAAGATCTCAGACAGGCAGACGAAGACTTCACTGAAGCTGAGATCGAAAACTTGAGCCTTTTGCTCGAAGGAGATCCAGCTGTAGATGAGCAGCTGAGCGGCATCCGCCAGCGTGATCACTTCCTTCCGATTTTTCAGGGAATGAGCCTTGCGCTCGACTTGCGAGTGCTGGACTTCGAGGGCGGGACGAAGCTTGCTCCCCTTATTACAGCGAGAATGCACTTCGACGAGCCCATGGCAGGGGTGGAGCCTGTAGTTTTCCAGATCCCCGTACGGGCAGTAAGAGGCCTCATCGACCGCCTTGAAAAGATCGCTACACAAGCGCAGGGAATCAGAAAGACACTAGATTCGACATCCATCCCAGACTGGGCCATGCAAGGCATTGAGCGGGGAGAGTCCAGCGAAGAGAGTGCTTCGTGATTTTTGATATAGAACACTTCACCGGGTCCGACTGGGCAGCTGTTATCAGCGGGCTTGTGGCGTTCGGGACGGCTATAGCTAACATCCTTGCCGGGAAGGCTCAAAATAAGACTGTCGAAAACATCACGAAGACCGCGGATGCCAGCATTGAGCTGTCGAAGTCTGTATCAAAGGATGTTGGCAGTAGTCTTAGGTCTGTAACGAAGGCCCTGTCGACGCATCTGAACGACATCGGAACAAAGACAGCAGCAATGGACGTTAGAACCACAGCCATGGAAGTTAAGGCAACAGCTATGGACTCGAGAACTACTTCCATAGACTCTAGAACTACAGCGATGGACGTTAAGCTGGACGACATTATCTTGAAGTTGAAGTAGCAGGGGAGGACGCAGATGGACGCTCCACTCGTGATTTTTCTGGTGCTCACTTCGGCTGTGGTGTTGGCGCTCGCGCTGTCTAACTACCTGAAGGCAAGACGAGCACTCTTGACGGCCCAGCAGAAAGCCAAGACGGCTCAGGATGGTTTTCTAGAGCTGAAGTCTGCGGTGGCTGAGTTCGAATCTTGGGCATCGGACTACCTTGCTGCTGCCAGCAAGTCCATTACGCAGACTGAGGCAAATCCGCAGGATTCTACGAGCCTAGAGATGCCCGCACGTTTTACTGGCGCTGAGGCAGCCCATGTCGATTGGCGCGCCTTCCTGCCCGCTCTAGTAGCAGCGTCGGAAAAATTTGAGTCGGGCCAACTAGACGAGCACTTGCTTCTCTTACTCCGCTGGGAAATGGCAAGCAACAATAAGGAAGCTGCCCGGTGGTACGCGAACGAGTTGCGTGGCGCGTCAGTCACCGATGTCGCATGTCGGTGGTTGTTTCAGGATTCTGATGATTGGAACTATCGTCCTGCGGGCGGCATTCCTGCTCGTACTGCGGCTTATCTGAAGGGTGCAATTCAGACTCGTGACTTGGCGGCTACTCCCGAACGGCCGGAGTTGGCGTTCTAGTTGTTTCCGGCCACAATGCGTCGCGGTATTAGCGATGCGGCTTTCTCAGCTGCGTCCCTGCCCACGCCGTCCAGCATGTGCGCGTAAGTATCGGCGGTGAACGACGATCGGGCGTGGCCAAGCCGCTTGGAGATGATGTTCATGTCCACTCCGGCAGCCAACATCAGCGATGCCTGGCCGTGGCGGAGGTCATGCAGCCTCACCCTGCGCAGCTTGAACCCGTCCGGGAGTTGCACCGCGTCGGTGAGCTTATGAAACAGGCCGGTGACGTGACTCGGAGAAAGCGGGTTCCCGTCCTCCCGGCAAAACACCAACCCGTGGTCGCTGTACGCGTCGCCCCACGCCATCTTCTCCAGCCCCTGCTGTACCTGGTGGTGGAGCAGCACCCCGGCGGTCACCTGATCCAACTCGATCTTGCGGTATTCACCAGAGTCGGTTTTCGGAGTGGCGAACGCGAGCCCTTGGTGGTTGCGCCCGCAGAACGGGCAGACGGAGTCGTCACCGGACCGCTCGGTCAACTGCTGCCTAACCGTGATAACACCAGCTCCTGGGTCAAGGTCGTCCCATCTGAGCCCGCACGCCTCGCCTCGCCGCATCCCGGACGCGGCCACCGTCTCGAACAAGGCGCCCAGACGGTCGTTCTGCACCGCGTCCAGAAATGCTCCCAGCTCGGCAGGCTGCCAAGGCTTCACACGCTTCCTTGTCACCTTCGGAAGTTCAACGTCGCGGGCAGCGTTGAAAGCTACCAGCCGCATCTTCACGGCTGTGCTCAGCGCTGAGCGAAGGCACGCGTGGACCCGTGTGAGGGTGTTGGGGGAGAGGCTGTGGCCGCCGGTGCCAGGGTTGGTCTGCAGCCGAGCCAGCATGTCGGCCACGTGTCCGGGGCGCAGGTCACGGAGTAGGATGGACCCAAGGAATGGTTTGAGGTAGTCGTCTATGTGCTGGCGGTACACGCGAACAGTGGCCGGCCTCAAGCCATTAGCTTGCTTTCGAACCAGCCAAGCGTCCAACCAGGCGGAGACTGTCACCCTGTGGTCATCGGTCCAGATCCCTGACCTGATCTGTGCTGTCACCTCTGCGAGCGCCACTTCAGCATCCCGCTTATTCCGGTATCCTCCGCGTGAGATCCTCTTCGGCTTCCCAGTGGCTGCGTCAACGGGTCCGCGAGTGTGGAACCACCAAGACCCGTGTTGTTTGGAGCACGGGCGTCGCTTACCTGTTCGTTGGTCAAGGGGCAAGTCAGCTGTCGGGCATGAGCACCGCTTGTATACGGAGCCATTCATTGCGTTACTCCTCTGTTCCTTTCGCTTTGGAGAGCCTGATAACGCGAACGTAAAAGGTCAGTTATTGGCCACACCTTCACCTGCAGTCGCTGAAGTTCTTGGCGGTGGTCAAGAATGGCGTTAAGTGCTCTTTTCGCCGTTATTTCTAGAGCACCGATCTGCTCCTGATACTCATCGTCCGATTGGTATTGATCCGCCCAAGGATCGAGGGATGACGGCTCCACGCCTCGCTTCTGTGCAAGCTTTTCAATCCGAGACTGTTCTTCCCACACTTCCTTGAGTGCTTCCGAGTCGGACACGCACTCGAAGGCTGCCGCCTCCCACTTCGACAGGCTGCGAAGGACCTCTGTCCTTTTCCAAGTAGCGAACGCCTCTTCATGAAAGGTCCGACCCCCACTGAACTCTGCGCTGCGATGTCCGGCGAAATCGTCGGAAGCCTCCCAGAGGTAGCACTTCGCGCCCGGAACTCTTTCGACTTCTTCGCCCGCCGCCGCGGGATCAAAAATAAGGCTTAGCGCCGGGACATGTAGGGCTTGTGCGATAACAATGAGGTCGGTTATTGGAACGGTTGCTCTGCGGCCGTTCTCGAGGTTGGAGATGACGTCCCTGGGAATAGGGTGTCCAATTTCAGCGCAGAGGTCTGCGAGCTTCTGAGCGGACATCTTCCCCAACCTCTCCCGGGCCGTCTTTATGTTCCCTCCGATTCTTCGAGCAACCTGCATCTGCCAGACCCTTTGTGTCATAGAAACACAATACGCGTACTATCTGCGTCAAACAAGCACAAGCGAGTAGAATTTGGCTATGTCCTGGTACCACTAGCAGCAAGGAATGCGGATGGACCCCCAAGTTGCGCCTCACGAATTGCCGATAACCATGCCTGCTGTACCCGATGCGAGTTCAATTCTTGGCATAGGGCGAAGCACTGCTTACTCCATGCTCCAGGATGGCACCTTCCCCGTTCGGGTTCTCAAAGTAGGCAAAAGGTACCGCGTAAGCAGGGCTGACCTTCTTGACTTCCTGGGCGAGACCCGGGTCGCAAAGGCGTGAAAAGGTTGTGGATCATCTCCGCTGCCAGCCCTCCATCGACTCCTGTCCAGGACGATTACGAGGCCTTTGAAACGTGGCAAAGTGGCATGGAAGTGGGGCATGTTGAGCATGTTCTGGCCGTTCCGTTGAGCAAAATCGACTCACTGCTCTGTAAGCGGGTGCTGTAATGCCATGGACTCGACTGGATGACGGATGGACCGAGCAGTCAGTAATCGCTGCCCTATCATTTGAAGCACGGTGGCATTACCTCTGCTTGATCCAGTTCTGTTCCAGGACCAAGCGTTTTGATGGGTACATCCGGGCTGTGGACGCTAAGCGGTGCTCTGACGTGACCGAGCCAGACGCAGCTCTTAAGCAGCTGACTGATGTTGGACTCATCCTCTTCGATGATCAGGGTGGTTACGTCGTCCATCGTATGGAGGAAGATCACGCCCCGCCTCCGTGGGTTCGCAATAGGACCGAGAGCAACAAACAGGCCAAGCGGCGGCAGCGCTCGCATGATGCTGGGGATCATTCGCTCTGCTTGCCTGGCGGTTGTCAGCTTGCCCCCACTCCGAATGCAGCCCGTCATGCTGACATCCGTGCTGAGGGTGATGCTGACATCCGTGCTGACGGTCATGCTGACATCCGTGCTGACGGTCATGCTGACATCCGTGCTGATTCTCAGGACAGGACAGGTCAGGACAGGCTCAGGACAGAAAGCTTTAAGGGGCCCGATAGTTCAAGTCGTGATCGCAGAAATCTGGCAGTCGACCCTGCAGCCTGGCCCACGGATGAGGTCGGGCTTGAGTGGCGGAATTTCTGCGAGGAAAAGAACGTCACGACGGTTCAAGCGTTGATGGCAGAGTCTCCCCAGTTGAAAACTGAGAATCAAGCGCGCAAGGTCCTGATGATGGCATACCCGGGGCAAAAGTTTTGATGATCGTTCCGTGTTCCAACTTGGGTTGTCTTGGGCTGGCTAACGTCGCAGGAGTGTACTGCGACGAGTGCGATGCGTTCAGGATGTTGGAGGGCTGGTCTCGGACGAGGGATGAGGCCTGGCTGGCTTATAAGACCTCGCCTGAGATCGACGCGACCCCTCTGCCGGGCAGGACGTACAGCTACCGCAGGAATCTGCTTCTCGTGAAGGGCAGCAAGGCGTGAGATTGCGGCAGCCCTTGGGCATTGAGCTCAGGGTGAAACGTAAGGAACCAATGATAGACAGCACTAAGGAACCGATGATGGTCAGTGACGTTAACGGCACCAGTAAAGCCATGGGAAAGCGGAGCGCATGCAGCAGCGCATTCAAGCGCGGAAGGATATGCACGTGCTCATCTGTGCCAGCCTGCAAGGCCACGCCTCAACGCGTTGTTCCTTAATGCAGATGCTTAGGGACAGGCAGCGGATAACCGCGCACCATGCTCGGCCGAGCTTGTGGAACTGCTTGTCGGTGAGTTGGCATATCTGCTGTCTGACCAAGTACGCGAGGAGGACCAGCGGTGGCCACATCAATAGGGAAGGCAGCAAAGCCTTATGAGAACGACGATGCCACACAGCCATGCGCCCTGCCGTTCGAGGAGGAACCGTGCTCAATTGACTGGGATGCGGTGAGGGTTCGCACCGTGGCGCACCCAAAATACACAGAGTGCGTCTGCGCACCCGGTGTGGAATGCGGATGGGATGACGCCCTTTGGTCGGACGACGGCACCTGTGACGTCTGCTACGAGCCATTGAACCGTTCAGGCTTCGAAGACGACAATGGGTTCATCGGCCCTGCCGAGATTGATCCTGAGAAGTTCCAGCACAACATAGCACTGGTTGAGGAATATCGGGCAAGGTTTAAGGCGTATGAGGAATGGCGGACGAAAGAACCGCGGGATATGGGACGGCGATTCTGACGGCCTTTACGCTGGAGAAGGTGCAGCAATTCGATCGCGACCGCGCCATTCCCGCACCTTTCTGTATGCAAGTGGCTCCGACGGCCGGCTACCCACGGGCCACCTCTGACCAACAAGACACCCGCTGGACTTGAACCCAGAACCCATTGCTTGCGCGTCCTTGTTTTCGACGGATTCCATGGCATTCCCTGTGCCTGCATTCACTGGCAAGTGGGGCGGCGGACGGTTACCGCATCTTTCTGGAGATTGCGTGGACTTCCGATGTTTTAGGTGGGTAAGTGATGGGTCTTCCAAGGTAGTGATCGGAGAGAGCGGCGACGACGAAGGCTGCCGCCATTTCAAACAGCTCGGGGCCCGGAACCTTCTGTAAATCTGGATCGGCAGCCTTTGGTTCTACCGGGTTGTTAGCCGGTAGTTGTTCTTGCGACTTCTTCGCGGGAACGGGGAAAGGAGAGGATCTGCCCTTGGTGATCGTAGCTGCTCTAACCCCCAGCCATTACGTGGAAGGAACTGCCTGGAGACCAGGCCACAGGTGCACTTGCAAGATTTGAAGGGTGAGTCCAACGCTTATGCGTGACAGGCGCATGGGCGAGGCTTGATGCCCGTCCATTTCTCGGCTGGGACGGGTTCTGCCATGTGCTTCAACGCCTGGGCTTGTTGGTACTTGTGCATCAAACTGCAGGCCGACTGCGAGACATTAGGGGGTTGACTCGGTTAATCACCTCCGGCCACCTTGGAGACAAGCAATGGCATCGTCGGCCGGACGGCAACACAAGCTAGTCCCATGATGACGAATAGCCGACGCCCATCGACGTCGGCCATTCATTCTAGTGGCTGATAATCTTCGCTACCTGCACATCAACGATCTTCGAGGCACCAAGCACGGACTCAGCTGCTTTCGTGACTTGGTCAACTGTTTTAAAGACGGCTTCAATTACCTTATTTATCCAGGTTTCAGCCGCGTCCGGATCATCTTTGACATCGACCGTTACCTTCCCGCCCTTAGTAGGTATCGTCGCTACCCAACCGTAGGGAACATCCTTGTCCCTGTAGAAGATATCGGGGACGTCAGGACGAAGGTCGATCACCAACCCCCCTTTTCGACGATCCCACCATTGCAAAACCATCTTTACTCCTGCTACGACGCCAGCCCCAATAAGAACTGCTATTATCGGCGCCACCTGCTCCTCGAACTCATCTGTGGGCTCCGCCGTGACTTCCGTCAGTGAAACGCCGGTAGCTTCCGCTGCCTTGCGAGCGGCATCGAGGTCCTCGTCGTCTTCGACTTTGATCCTCATTGAAGTAATACTCATTTCGCACTCACTTTCTTTTGTTTCCTTTAGGGAGCTAAAGACCAGAGCATTGGGTCTTCTTCAGCTCGGGAGAATTCGTTAAGCCGCGTCATATACGGCGCATAGTTCGGGCGGAGCGTTACCGCATCTCGCATATTATCGATGGCGAGATGCAAGTAATCCCTGGTTCGCCCCATGTCATTCGACTCCTTTGCAGCTTCAGCTTTGCATGCAAAGGTGATTCCGAGATTGGCGGCCGCGTGATAGTTAGTCGGAGCGAAACCGCGAACTGTTTTCAAGAGTTGTTCGGCAAAGCCGAGGTCACCTGTCTCCGTGAGAAACAACCCGAAGTCGATGTACGCTGGGGCCGCAAAAAGGGCACACTCTGGACATGGCGAAACGTCGTCAATTGTTTCCTTGTGGTGAGAGTGTGGGGCGCTTTCCAGAGCATCCCGAAATAGGGATCGCACGAAATCCAGGTCCTTCACGGTCGGGGATCTAAGCCATGCCATGGCAGCGCTGGCGTTAGCGGACCGCCGGGCGCAACGGAGATACTGGGAAAGCAGTTCCCGTTCCTTCATCAAACTGGCAAATCCAGCGATTAGAGGGCAAGCAAAGCTAGATCCCAGGACGTTTGCTGGCTGTTCGAGAAGATAATCGCTGCCAAGCGACTGTAGGAAACTCGGCGGCGTGGATTCGGCGATTTCGACACGGTCCACGATCTCCCGTTGAACGATCTGAAACCCCACGGCGGCAACGCCTGGCATTGCAGCCGGGATATATACGTAGTCATTGTGGTTTCCGGCCGAGGCAATCACCGTGACACCCGACTGCAGCGCTGCACGCACAGCAGGCCCCACAGGTGAATCGGGGATGTTGAACAGTCTTCGCCAATCATCGATGTCTGATATATCAGGAGTGGGGCTGTCTACGTCCGTGTCCCTCCACGCCTTGGCTAACGAAATGCCCTTGCCAAGGCTCAGGTTGATAACGCCGACTCCATCCGCTATGCACTGGGTAATTGCCTCTTCTACGAGCCGAACTTCCAGTTTGCCCCCTATAGCGCATGGGTAGAGGTCGAGGTCTGCACGGGGAGCGATCTCATGCACTAAGAGAGCGACGACGGTGCCGTGCGCCGTTGGTTGGTCTTCCCGCGTCGGGAACTGGAGGTGCTGGTCTGCAATAGCCGGATAAGAGGCATCGAAACCTCCGTCAATGATGGCGATGCGACAGCCCTCTCCAAAGCGGTCTAGCATGCGTGCGGAACGGACCGCTTCCCAGAATTCTCCCCCTTGTGGAATAGTCCATTCGCGTTCTTCGCGGTCGTACTTAGATAACATCATCTCGGCAACTTTGACTCCCCCCTCAAGCAGCACAAAGTCCTCATCCACAGTTTCCCCCTAAGGAGCCCTCTACGCGAGTCTTGTAGGCAAAGATACGGCGTCTAGACCGCCGCGTACAGACTTCTTGCTACCCTTTCATTCAACTGTGCCCGCAGTTTACAGGGCGCCTTTCCTTCCTGTCGATGCAAGCAACTAGGACAGTGTTGGCGGATCGTGTCCTTCGCAGTCCCAGTCACACAATCAGTGCTGGCGCGCCGCCACTGTTAAAACGTTGCCTCTGCGCTACTCTCATAGTCCCACCGGGATTAGCGTGTGCAGAACCCCGGCAGATTCCTATTGACGCTAGCGCTGCGCCCTACTTAATTCCGGTCATTGCCGAAGGGTGGGATAGAAACTGAATGCGGGCGGGGTGCGCTGATTTTCTTTTATACCAAAGGAACCATTGGTATAATTGAAGTGTGGAAAAGGCCCGTGACGGTCAAAGGAAACCCCTAGCACTCGCGTATATACGAGTATCTACCCTAGAGCAGGCGGAACAGGGCGCTTCCTTGGAAGCCCAGAAAAACGTACTTACGGCAGAAGCTGCTATCAGGAATTGGGACGTTGAAGTCATCGCAGACGAGGGAGTCAGTGCGAAAAGTTTGAAGCGCCCAGGTTTGCAAATGGCGCTGGCGAAATTGGATTCTGGCGAGGCTGATTACCTCCTTTCTGTAAGACTTGACCGAGTCAGTCGTTCTGTGTCTGACTTCGCTGGGCTGCTTGACCGTGCTGGCCGTAAAGGCTGGGGTCTTGCCCTGCTTTCTCCCAACATCGACACGTCTGACGCTGCAGGCCGCTTCACGGGCAACGTATTAGCCTCTGCCGCACAGTACGAGCGGGAACTTAATGGCGCGCGCACGCGCGAAGGAATGGCCCAGCGAAGAGCCGAAGGGGTCAAGCTTGGCAGGCCTCGTAGCCTTGCCACAGGAGTCTCCGATGAGATAGTCAGCTTGCACAGACACGGGCGGTCCCTAAGCGGTATCGCCAGGGAGTTGAACGACCGAGGAGTTCCGACCGCTCAGGGCGGAGCTCGGTGGTACGCCGCAACAGTCAAGAGAATCATAGATTCCAGGGCTAATAATCAGACCTGGACAGCAGCGCCTAGAACGGATTGAACGTTGACAAAGCGGTGGGTGGTTAGAGAAATCGAGCAACAGGTGCGCGACTATTTCCATTTAGAAGGCCGCCCGAAATTCGTCAAACAACTGGCGGTTGCCCTCGCGCCGGACGGGGAGAGCATAGTTGTGAGCGCGGTCTATCAGGATGGTCGCACAAGTAGAACGATCTTCGAGGGGAACGCTGACGTCAATGACGTGGACGACATCATGGCAGTAACCATTGAAGAACTGACCATCAATAGCGACGAGGTTGCTGGCCACATGGCAGGGAGCACACCGTCTTCAGCGACTCCTGTGCCGTTCGCCGAGGTCACGCATCGCAGAGGACCTGCCCCAAAGCTGCCCTGGGGAGGGCAGTGGATGCCCCCGCTGGCTATTCCGTCGATAAGGTAGGTAAGACAGCTCAGACAGAGTCGGTTTGCTGTATCAAATGTCGGGCACCTGTCCGTTATCGGACACTGCGCCGGTTGCTATGCGCTCAGCAGTCATGAGGTAAGCCCGCTCGATGTAGTCCTCAAGATCCTTAGTAGCCACACGCCACAAGCCCCGGCCCCCAACCTGCAAACCACGCAACTCCCCAGTTTCCAACAACTGACGAACAGTAGGCAGGCCAACGCACAGCTCCTCAGCAACCTGCGAAATAGTCAAAAACCTAGGACGCTTCGGCAACGCATCATCACTCACCTGACAACCATAAAGCTTTCGGAACCACAGTTAAGGGGCGGGGTCCGAATCACATAAAGTTTCGGAACTCGCCCCTCGCAAACTGCTCGAAGTCACTTTAGTGGGCCGCATCGTACTGCTCGACGACCTCAGCCGGGATGCGACCTCGGGTATTTACCGGGATGCCATTATCAGCCGCCCATTGGCGAACAGCTTTAACGTCAGGGCCTCCTTGGGGTGACGGCTTGCGGTCGGTGCGGCGAGCCCGGCCGCCGGAGAGTCTCCGGCCAGCATTAGCAAAATGGTTGAGAGCATCACGTAGTTCATTCGCGTGACCGTCATTCAGGTCAATCTCGTAATTGGAGCCGTCGAGGGCGAAAAATACCGTTTGACTCGCTTCCGAGCCGTCGATGTCATCCTCAAGCAGCACTACTGTCTTCTTTGCCATGTACCAAGGTTATCAGGCAGACGTAAGTGAGAAAGGTGCAATGCCCCTCAGGGGGAGAACAAAACTTATGGGTCACGATGACTCGTCCACGCAAAAGTGCGTCGTTGTCTTTAGAACCCCAGCTGACCAACCGTTCTGCTTGAATTTATTGTTTATGCATCGTCGCAAGTGAAAAGTGCGGAAAACTGCCAGGAGTAACTATCGTCGCGCTTTGCCGTTCTTCCTGGACTCCTTTTTGTGAATTTTTCGGGCTGCAACGTATAAATAGGACGCGTCACGCCGCGAGTCAACTCGGGTTCCCAGGTAGGGCATGAGAGACCCGAAACCCCCGAGAGCGGCTCCGAGGATGCCAGGTAGCTCCCCAGCGGAGGCGACCATTAGCCCTCCCAGAGATGCCGCCGCCGGGAAAAATCCGGAATAAAGTCGGTTCGTTTTGATTCGTTTCTCTAGGGTGTGTGAGGCGCTTTCGATCTCATGAGTGAGTTGAGAGATTGCAGAGACGTCTTGCCCAGGTTCTTTGGCTGACACCATGGCAGTGCGAACTTGTGCGCGGAGGTTCTCGATGGGCTCTTCGTTCCGTAGTAGTGCTGCCAGTCCTGCGCTGGAGAGGTCGCCCAGAAGGGGAACATCGGCCCAGACCGCGGCTTGAGCCGGGTGGCGTGTAAATACAGCAGTGCGGCGTTGTAGCAGTCTGGCCTCAAAGGGGGACGCTGATACGTATTGCGCGCCAAAGAGGTCTGCGGAGACCAGGCGTTCGTTGGTGCGTTGGGCGTAGTAAGAAACTGCGTCGTTTTCTACTTTGCGGATCCAGGAGCTGTAGTCATAGTCGTGTTCGTAAGCGTGGAGCATCGTTACCCCAAATCCCCCGGCCTTGTCCGTGCGGTTAGTCTCGATACGCCCATGGAAAAACATCTTGGCGAACACTTCGCGATCGTCCTTGGCCGTGGCGAAGATGACCTCTCGGGCGGTTGGTCCCTCGAGGATGAGTTGAGTGCGGATGAAATCGACAATGTCTTGCTGCGAAAGATCTTGAGCGGTTCGCTCTCTGACGCTATCTCCATGGACTGCTCGGGCAACGCCGTTCGGTATGGGGATCACCAAACCCGCTGCCAAGAGGTTCCTGTGCTTGAGGAGTTTACGTGCAGCTTCCCGGAGGGAGCGATTGGTGGGCTCGTTCGACGCTGCGCTCAGAAGTAAGTCGGGAACGAAGACATGGTCTGCGAGCAGCAGTGTTCGGCTTAGAAAGACATCGGCATCGAGTTCGTCATTCCATAGCAGCGTGAGCTCGCTGGGCTTCTCCGTCAGGCTATTCACTGTTTGCAGGGTTAGCACTGCCAGTTTGAGGATGCCCTCCAATTGAGAGTCGGACGCTGCGGAGTCGTTCTCAGGAGCGTTGGAAAGTTCTGTCAGCGCTTCTACGAGCAGCCGTCCTAAGGCGTGGGGGGAGAGAGCCTCTCCATCGTGCTTTGCATGGGCAGTAAGCCTTTCAAGTTCGCTGTAGCGAACTGCCTTAGGCTCGGGGGCGGTGCTTGGTGCCATGATGGGAGTGCCTGCTGACAGCAGCTCTGTTAGCAGGGAAGGCCGCATGGACAAGTTCGGGCTAATCCAGATCGAATCCCTGCCGTCCTCCGGAACTGGGTCTCCCGGTCGGGAACGAGGGCTTTGCAATTTGCGGTGGCAGAGACGATACGTCTTGCCTGAGCCGCACCAGCAGGGGTCCTGCCTGTCCAAAGGGGCGAGAGGGTCCACCTGGGCTCCTAAAGAGAGATTTACCGACGGGATGCAATTTCCTGTCTTTGTTCATTCTGCCCTTCGCCAGGGCAGAAGCCTTCCAAGCCCGCTGGGCGCGGAGCGGCGGTCTTGTGCGCGACTGACGTCGTTCGGCGGGCGCTTTCTGCACGGAGCGACGCTCCTTCGACCGTTTGCCAGGTCCTCACAACGCCGCGGATCTTGTATCCAGGCCTCTGTGCCACGCAAAGTACAAGTTTCGATACCAACACCTGCGGCAGTCACTTCTGCAAACTATCGAACGCGCCCGAGCCTACGGTTAGTTAGGAGGAGTAAGAATGCTTATGTTCTTCTTGTTGGCTTCGTCGTATCAAGAGAGTCGGAGGTAGAAATCTTCGCTAACAACCCACGCTCCTGGATCTACCATAAATGGCTGCGCGGAGTCCCTCGGAAACTTCGCCCAGTACCCCTCGCGGATGACCGCTTCACTTACTGGGGAATCAACGAGCACATGAGAAGCGTCCCCTGGTCCAACGTTTTCAATCGCAATCCGACCGAGTTGATCCCAGTCGGGACTTATTATTGGTTTCCTTTGGTTGGCCGTATTTATTGTTTTAGGCAACGGTGGGAACCGGGAGGATATTGTCTAGCGGCGGGGGACAAGTCCCACCTTGCTCGAGTTACACATCGTCTTCATCAGCCACATCCAAGCGTCCGGGGCTGACAGAGTTGGACCCCTTCGTAGGGCGACCTAATCGTCGAGACTGTCGATGACGAAATTCTAGTAGCGCGGTGCTCAGGTCAGGGACTCTTGGTGTCGTAATCTCTGACAATGAAAGTTGCTGAACGGTATGTGCCGCCTAAACCGAGCCGTCCTCCTAGCACAGACATAAGACGTGACAAACGTAGCTGGAAGCGTGACGCGCTGGTTGCTCTCGCTTCAGCCGGGCTGGTCGCCTTTCTGTCGCTGGCTTTCCAGGCGGCACTGGACGACAGACGATCCAGTCACGAAACTCGGCTAGAAAACCTACGCTTTGTTCGCGAACGTTCCTCTGCGGATCCCTCGTCCCCTCGACCTTTTCGAGAGATGGACTTGGAGAATCAGAATCTATCGGGACTTGGGCTCGCAGGGGCTGACATGGAGGAAGCACTACTTAACGACGCCGTCTTCAGTCGGGCGAAGCTCCCGAAAGTAAACCTCAAAGAAGCCAAAATGGTGCACGTTCGGGTGAGCGACTCCGACTTCTCTGCCTCGGACCTGTCCTATTCGAACCTTCGAAGTTCCAGTTTCTCGTACACCGACTTGTCGGGTACGAACCTGCACGCGTCCGATTTGAGCAAAACCTACTTTCAACACGTCAACTTCACCGACGCTGATCTCACGCTTGCCCGTCTCGACGGCGCCAAACTGGACCAATCCATCCTTGCCGGAGCGAAACTTGTGGGTGATCGTGGAGAAACTATTTGTTATGACGAGGAGACCGAGTGGCCTGAAGGGTTCACGCCGCCCCCGGAGAATGAAGAGCGTTGCGAGACAGTTACATATGGCTAGGGGATAGGCGCGCTGAAAAAGGCACCGTATTCAAAGCTAGTTGCTGTTGAAATTGATGGCACCTAAGTTCTGGTAGTGAGCCATGAGTGCGAGGAAGCTCCGGCCGTTATTGTGCTCTTCGCCGTGTGGAGCACCAGCGTCACCCTCCTGAACTGCTGGGCCTGTTCGGCGCCAGTGGTTTTAGCTAGGGAGTACCTGCAGCGTATTCCTAAGCGGGCCAACCTAAGGAATTAGTAGTCATGTGAGGCCTCTGCATAGGGCGGGCGCCGATCAGCTCCTTCGGGGGGTTACGCGTTTCGCCTAAGCCCCAGGCGACGATATCAAGGGCCCGCAAGGGAGAAATGGCGGGATCGGTGGCGAGGCTTGCCAGATGTCGCCACTTTGCCCTCTGGCTTTGAAGATCCTGCTGCACAGCTTCTATCCAGACTTTCCCGTACCCCTCCCAGCTCCTGCCTTTCACGAAGGAGAGGCGAGGGGTGGGACCAACCTGGAAGTCGAGGTGCTTGATATTTCTGTCGTAAAGAGGGAGAAGGTGGGGACGTTTGCGGTGCAAGACCTTCGAAAGTTTTGTTAGTCCGACCTCGGGAGTTTTGCGATCGTCGAGTACCCCGAACGGTTTAGCGATGTTCTTGAGTTGGTCTGTGTCTGCATCCACCAAGGAGTGAGCAGTGCCGAGCGCGGTGAGTCTGGTGTTGAGCTCCGGCAGTAGCCCAACCAGGGTGTAATACGAGGTGATTGGCTTTTGGTGTGCATTCAGAAGAGCAACCGCCAAAAGATCTTGCTCGGCTAACTGCGGGGTGCCAGACCCTGGATAACTGTCGTATGCGGGGTACGACCAAAGCCCTGAGTTTGTTCGCACGTATCGGGCCACCCAGCTCTCGGCCGCGCTCATTTCAACTTCCAGTCCGCCAACAGTCAGCATCTCGTTCATGGCTGGACAGTAGCGTCTTTTGTGGTCCACATGTGAGAACCCCAGCAGTCTTCCTTCGGAATGCAGTTAACTAGAACCCGCCAATTTTCGCATGTACAGCTCTGTGCCACGCATAGTATTTTGCGTTATGAGGTCCAAAGTCGCCTACGGTCCTACCAGCTAGCTTACTAAGGTGCTCGATCAGCGCCGGAGCCGTTGCATCCTTCGGCCCAGCCATCAGTTTGCCGTCAGAGCTCACGCTAACAAAGCCCTTTTCGTAAAGAGCATCGCAGCCGAGAGCGCAGGCAACCATTACGACGTGCTCGTCTACTCGCTCTTCCTTCGAACACTGGGCTCGCTGCTTGATATGCGCAGTAATCAACAAGCTGACAGGGAGAGTCCTCCCGCAGAGGGCACAATCAGATTCCTTCTTTCCCTTGAACAGAAGGCTCTTGAGCTGGTGGTGCTCGGCGCGGGTCTTGACAGTGATTTCCCCGTCTGGGCCAACTACAATCACGGTCTCATGGTTCTGCGCTTCGCCATGCGGGGGTAGGTCATAGAGTTTATCTTCCGGACCGGCAACAAGACCGACTGTATCCATGATCCAGACACCGATTTCATCAGCCAGATCGAAAAAGTACCCTAGGTTAACTGAGCCGTATCGATCGAATGGCGACCCATTCCCTGAATGGCTTCGCCGTAACTCCAGGGGCAGGCGTTCAAGAGCCACTGCAACATCAAGGACGTCGTAGCTAAGCTTCAGTTCCCGGCCTGACTGGATCCACTCCCCGCCAGCGTGCGGATTTGAAGCCGGATGCGAGCCAACCAGGACGCGGCTAATAGCCCGAATTTGGCCTTCCGCGTAGTGCATCACGACGTCTCCGGGCTGAGCCAGGTCCATGCGCTCCCAGTGGTGCTGCTTTCGGCCCTTTTCGGTCAGCAGTGGTGCCCATGTAATGCCCATGTCCAGCTCACGCGCGAAGCTCCTTCCCTGGTTCACCCACCAAAACTTCGACATGTATATCTCCTTGTGAATCGACGTCCTAGGGGGCGTCCCAATTCGACAAACGTTTCCGGTGTATCTCACTGAGAATCAAGATGCTCGAAAGGAAACGCTACACGAATGACTCTTCCAAGCCTTCCCGGGGGTCTATTCAACCGTGACTTCTTTACGTTTTTGCTGAAGTTCTTTGGAAGCAGCTGCCAAGGTGTATCACGGGCAATCTCCTCGCTGTCGAGCTCGAGCGAGCATACGGTACGGTGCAACGACTTCGTGTCTTCGTTGCCGCGCTCAAAGGGCCACAAGGGTCGACACATTCCCTCACACTAGTCGGTGCGACTCGGCTATGAAATCCTGCCGATTCACCCATGCAGGTGAATACTGGTCTGAGCGGCGGGAGACAACCTTTATTTTTGGTGGGGGAACGTGGTTAAGAAGAAATGGCAGCCAGTGTTCTGCGGCGGATTGCTTGCCGCTCTTGGGTTTGGCGTAATGCTGGGGTTCTGGTCTTCGGGAGGACATGCGGACGGGGTTCCCGGTCTACTTGACTATCGAGGTGCCACATGGGGAGATGGCCTTTTTCTGCCAGTGCTTGCTGCCTCACTGGTGACGCTGATTGGCAGACTTCCTGCGCCCGCTGATTTTCGCGTTCGCGCAAGCGCCGGGATTATGGGAGGGGTGGCAGGCTTGGCCGTCATCGTTCAATGGCTCCTCGATCCGTCACCGGGGCTCAACTGGACTATGCCCGGTGCACACTACCTAAACTGGCCGGGACGCTGGCACGCCGCTTTCCTTGTTGGCGCATGCGCGACGTTCGGGTGGCTTTGGGGGGACTTCTTCGACCGGCTGCGTCGCTCCTTCAAGGAGTCTGCGACTGCCATCAGCGGCAGGAGCGCTCTTCGTTCAGGAGCCTTTGCTTGGGTGATCGGATCGTCGCTGGCGTTTGGCGCAGCAGCCGGTCTTGACAGCATCAATGTCGGTACGACGAGGGCAGGTCTGACTTCTCTAGCGTTCCTACTTACCGCGTTGGTACTCGTTACGGCGGCTTTGGTGTGGGCTGCCCGTGGCGAAATTGTGGCGGCTGGGCTTCCGACATTGGTCGGCGGGATACTGTTCTTGGCACTGATGGCTGTGTCAATGCTTGTGCCGCCAGACCTTGTGGTCATACTTTTTGTGGTGTCGGCAGCTGCCTTCGGGCTCGCTGTCGCCCTCACGGCCGAACTGAATCTCGGGAGCGGGGATAGGCCGTGGGTCTTCAATAAATACCCTAGTAAGGGCGCCGCTTCCCTTGAATTGCTTGCTATCCCGGCGCTATTCGTGCTGTTGCCGATCGGCTCTTCAAGCATCAGCGCAGGAAGGGTGAATCAACTGCTGCCCCTTGCAGGTCTCCTGCTTGCCGTTCTTCTTTTTGTATTCATTGTGCGGGGTTGGCGCAGGGGCGAATGGCGGCCGGGTAAGGATTACCCGTGGATTGCGATATCGATACTGTTTGTGCTGGCCACTGCGGGTGTCTTGCCCTTGCGGCAAGTGAGCGGAACTAATGACGCTGCTACGTCCGTGTTCTTTGCTTTGCTCGCGACACTGTTGGCCGGTCCCACCATCAAGCTCTGCCAAGTAGATGCTCAAGTCCTGGTGAAAATGGAGTGGTCGCAGGAGTACCTCGAGAATGGTTCCAAGCACACTGCCCGTCAGAAGCCTGTCGCTTGGTGGCTGCGGGTGAGGCTGGCGGCCTGCACTGTTGCCGCGATGTGCTCAGTTTTTGGCCTTACCATCCTTACTGCCCGCTCAGTGGGGTGGAGCGGAAATGAGCAAGACCTACCTCTCTCACATGGCCTCTGGCTCGGAGCCGGGCTCGTAGTCGTCGGTCCCATATTCCTGATTCATCAGGTAACCCGTTCAATATCGCTGGGAGAGACTGAGATCGGACTTAGTAGACGGACGAAGATCGCGACGGCAGCTATTTGGACCTTTTCGGGCTGCGCTCTTGTCTACAACGTTTTTTCCCATGCCGAGATATTTGATTTGTGGGCTGCCTTCCAGAGTTCGTGCGTTGCTTTGTTCGCGGGAGAATGCGTGCTCAGCAACGGTCTGAGACTTGGCCTTCAACGATTGACTATGACCTCCACAATAATGGTCTCTTCCATAACCTTGGGAATTTTCTCAGTGGCGTATTGGACTTTAACCATGGGCGTCGGCACTACGATAGCGCCAGTATCAGTCGTCCAGTCGTTTGTTGCACTTATGGTCGGCTATGGGATTGTAGGCCTCCTGACAGTCGTCGCAACGACGACTGTTTATGGCGAGGCAGGGGTACCAAATCGACCTTTAGCGGAACGTTTCGGGAACGCTGTACAGAACGCGCTCATGCTACTGCCAATGTGGATGTTGCTATGCTGGCTGCCACGTACTATTAGTGCTCATATACCGGAGAGGAGCGAGGATCTTCACCGGTGGGTGGCCATTGGACTGATCTACGTAGGGTTCCTCGCTCTGTATTGCAAGGCGTTGGTTTGGCTCACGGAGACCAACGACATCCATGTGGGCAGTCATCTTGACCACATGAAGCTAGCGGTTCCCGCTCATTTCCACCCTCATGCGAGTCATTGGATAAGAATAAAGTCGCTCCGGGGTCGCATAGCTGACTATTCGTTTCGAAATGACGGAGGCACTCCTGAGGAGCGACGCGGACGTGCCCTTAGTACTCATACGGCGATGCAGAATGTCTTAGCATTCTCACTGGTGGCAATCACAGTTCTTGGTGCATTTTGGCTTTTTCCCGTGGAGGTGGAAGCCTAGGGACAGAAGAGCTGCTGGAGCACGAGGTTATGCGACTCTGCTAGTCGGATGCGATGGCCCTCAGCTAACTGGAGACCCCCGATGACAAATTGCGGATTCTTGAGCAGTCTTCAGCTTGTGCAACCCGCAGGGGACGGGCGACAAAGGTCCGCTAAGGACAACTGGTTCCTTCCTTAGCAGAGTTCATGCGGGATCGACCAAAAGTCCGGGGTGAAGAGGATGGTGTTATACCTTTCACCGGCTGTTGAGGCCGCGCTCTAGGCGAGTTTAGTGCCTTTGGCGACCAGGGTCAGGGATTGTCATTGCCTACGAGCACTTCTTTGCAGGCCTTGGTGAGTGATTGGGGTGAGGGAGGCCGTGAAGGCTTCGTGCGGGGCTATGGGAGGCCGTCACGAGCCTTCAAGGTGCAGGGTAGTTGTCCTGTCCACGAGTCCCAGCTCGACCAAGACTGGAGGGCGGGGTTGTTCCTAACGGGGGTGCTGGCACACGAAGAAACCCGGTCAACACTGGGGGAGTGGACCGGGTTTCCATAGACGATTGTACACTCTCAGTTCCCCCTTTTAGATGGCTGTTTCCTCATGGATAGAGCGCCAAGCGGTTAGCTCCCGTCCAGGGCGGGACACTCGCTGTCTGTGGTGGCAAGTATTTCCTGGGCGGATAGATTCCTCCCCAGGTTCGCGCCCGTTCGAGCCGGTGAACGCGTTGCGGTGGCGGGAATACTGCACGCTGTGGAAGACAGAGATCAGGTGCTCAGCCCTAGGAACAATGGGAACGACTGGCCCGCCTACCAGGGTCGATTGCTCCGCCCTCGTCAGGACCCAGGGAGAGCGCTACTAGCTCCGTGGAACCATCCGCATCCTTGACCCGCAGAGCGCACCCGCGCACACGGGCTGTGATCATGTCAGAGATCAACTCAGACGGGGCATGGTCCAACAGGCCGTCTGCAGATCCAGCTTTCGAATGTCACGCACCGCTGCTAATTGCTTTTTTGGGCCTCGCGCCGCTCGCAGGCTGCTATAACTTAGTGCAGGGGCCAGTGACGCCTCACTCAGCGAAGCATATGGGGGTATTTGGCGTGGAGGGTATCAATCTTGGGCTCAGGTGTCAGGATGTTCATTCTGGAGTTCGCAACGTCGACCCGAATTCCCCACTCCTAGGTCCCCTGAATGACACTCGCACTGTTGGTATGGCCGCGACCGTTGCAGGTCTAATACGAGGCCGTGACGTGATTCAGGACGGCCAAGCCCTCATGACTGTGGCCGCCGCGCAGCTTGACGTAAACATGTTGTCTTTCGATTCCGTGATACGGGTACTGGAAGACGTGGGTTTTGTTCAAGGCGTACAACGGACCGGCGGAAAGATCACCTCGTTCACGGAGAATGTGCCTTATTACGAGAGCCTCTACGAACGCCTGGGGGAGTCTTGGAAAGAGCGCCAGCCGACCGATATTGAGCAGCAGCTGCTGACAGTCGTTGATGGACTCTCAGGGGCCCCTGTGCCCGTCGATGACATCGAGAATAAGTACGGCCTGGACCGCTCCGATTTGAAGCACGTCATGGAGGTGGCCAAAGGCGGCGGACTGATCCAAGTTTTGAAAACTCGGGACGGGGATATCGCCTACTCGCCGTTTTTTGGCTTCGAGAATCCTGAAGTCCTGAGCGACCTCGTCAATGACCACGGTAGTGGTCAGCTGAGTGATGAATTTGATGCTGTTCGAAAGCATCAGGGTCTGGCAATCTCCAAGGAAAAGTATCCACTGATTTCCGATGCCATTGCGCGTGGGTTGGTAATGGCTCCGGCAGTGCAGCTTCCAAGCGGCACTACCCAGGCCTTTGCTGCACTGCCTTACGTGCCAGATAAGAGGCTGCTCACCACGCACAAGGCCATTCTGGACAAGGCATTGACTGTGCTTGCTTGTCTGCGCTGTGCGGAGTACGACGGAGGCCACAACAACCTCTCACAGAGTGCCCTTGTCTCCGTGATTAACAAGTTGTTGGACAAGAACCGAGGCTTCCTCTCACCGCACAGTTCCCACGAGCGGCAGTACAACCTGATGTATCGTGGTGGGCTCATAGTTTTCGATCCGGATAGCAGGCCTGGCGGTAACTGGAAGGTGCCGCGCTTTGTTGATACGGAAGACAACCGAGCCGCTCTGATTCTCGCTAGAGATCTAATAACGCATGGAGAGGGCGTTGAAACGCGGGTAAGCGATCAGGACGCACGGAGTGCCTTGGACGCTGGCAATGCGTACGTCGCCCCTATGCAAATGATGTACCGCAGCCGAGAGAGCGCGATGCAAGATCCGATGCACTTCTCGCAAATATTCGAAGCAGCAATGGGACGGTTTGTATAGTGTCTGAGCTTGATCTGGGGCTTAAGGTGGGAACTCGACGCCTTTTTTGGGATATGGGATTGTCAACGCGTTTGGACGTGGAGCTGCGAGGGCACAAAGCCGCCAACCAACGCGGAGGCGCTCAATCTTTCACCGATCTAGACGTCCTGGGAATCTCCATTTCACCCGATGTTCGCCTGACCACACTCATAGCCGATTGCAAGACGAGCAGGCGTGACAGCACCTCGCGCATGTTTTGGGTTAAGGGAGTCGCTGACTTCTTTGGGGCGGACCATGCGTATCTGGTTCGAGAACACGAAGTAACTGACGCTGCGAGGCAATTGTCGGCAAGGCTTGGCATTGGTATTCTCACGAGTCCTGAGCTTGAAAGACTCCAAACTATCCACGATCCAAGTCCCAATAGTGATTCCGCGGGCCTCGCTGTCCTTTTTGATCGCCGGGCCGTGGCTAACCACCTCAGTGCATTCAACGGTTTGAACAGCAAACTCAATCATTTGCTCGACTTCAGCCAGTTCGATTACTGGGTGAACGCGTCTCACAGAAATCCGACGCAGCTTGCGGCCCACATGAGCAAAGCTAGCAAACTTCTTAACCCAGGGGATCCAGCACATCGGGCTGTGGTCCTTGATCTATGCTGGCTTTACCTGCTGAGTCTGACGCGTATTACTGGATACGTTCGCGGGGGCTTTCTTGGCGACCCCGACAGGGCAGTCCAGGAGTATCTTTTTGGTGGGCCTTCGGGACTGGAAGAGAAAAGGGTAACAGCTGCTCTCCTAAACCGTGCGCGTCCTGCAGGCACACAGGAAATGGGACATCTGCCTTCTTATTATCGACCAATGCTTGAATTGGTTACGCGGCTTCTCAAGCGTCCGCAGCACCTCCAAGCCTCTCTCCGATATATCGAAGTGGCCACCGCATTCGCTACGGCTGCGGACGTTGGCCCAGTCCCTCAGGCGCTCAAACAGGGGACCTTTGACCCAATCGCAGCAAAGCTTGCGGCTGATGTCTGCGGGTTCATTACCGACATTTGTGGTCTCGACCCTAAGTTTCGATTCCATGCGCGTCGAACGTTGCTGGGGGAAGAGCCCTCGGCTGCACCGACGCTGAGCGCTGCACCAAAAGGCCAGCCCTCGAAACTCGAACCGAGCGGCACACGAATGCCACAACCTGGGTCTGCTGCGAACAGGAGCCACCCGCAATTGTCGCTTCTCGATCTGGAAGACTGGGAGCCCGACAGAAACTACGAACATGAGCATGAGGAAGACGTGGCCGAAAGTCCGGACGATTAACCGGGCTTCCGAGTGAGGTTCCGGTCAGGGCTTAGGCCCCAGTGCTGCCTGCATGAGTTCCTCAATGAAGGCCGTTCCGAGGCGATATCCGTCTGCTTTCTCGATGAGAAACTTCAGCGTGGCCTCCCGCATAGCACCTGCCGTCCCGGAACTTGGCCAGTCTCGCCGTTCAACTAGTTCCGTGGCCAACTCCGCGAAATGGGATGGGAATATTTGCTCGTACTCATAGGCAGTTCTCTTGGCCACCCTGCCAGCCTCGGTATAGGCCATCCGAAAGCCCCAGCTGTCCACCAGGTCGTCAGAGATTGTCAAGGCTATTGACTCGGCGATCGCCCGTCGTTTTTGTACCGATGCGCCCCTGAATTCGCGGGATGCAGCGAGCTTGGCTTCGAACTTGCGCAACTGCTCGTTGCGTACCTTTTGTGCCTCTTCCAGCTCTTCGCTGGATTCCTGAGACACTTCTGCTGTGGCTTCGGAGAGCTTGTCCCACAACTCGTCATGCCAATCTGCACCGGCGGTCCATTCGAAAATGAGCCCCTGCGCTGGCCACTTCAGGGTCAGAACCTCGATGTCGCCCTCATGAAAACTGGCTTTAGTTATGATGCGCTCGACCTTGCGCGGGAGCTCATTTCTCTCTTCGTCTGTCATCACAGAACGGAGCAGCTCTGCGCAGAACCTGGTTTCGCTAACTGAGACGAAGGGGGCTTGGACGGCTAAGGCTATGGCCAGGGCAGCATCGAGTGCAACGGTGGCTGCACCAAGCACCACATCGGACTCATTTTTGAATTCGGCATCCGCGACGAACAGCAGTCCCTTGTCCGCTGCGGCAACGGGAACGTGCTCGGCTAGGGCGGCCAACTCAGCCGAAGTGTAAGTCGTCATGATGCCGACGGAAGCGCTTCTCGGCGATCGTGTTCCATCTTCACCTCTACCACTGTGTCGTAAAGCCCGAACCGCCGCAGTCCCTGGTGGGACTCGATGCCGGTATAGGACAGGGATGCGTCTTCATAGCGACGGAAAGCGAAGACTGCTTGGTTCATATGAGTTGCGTTGAAGACACCTAGTGAAACAAGCAGATGGAAGTCATCGACCGTGAGGCCAGTGACGGCTTTGAACAGCTCGGGCTCCAGCTTGGTGATTACGTCGCGAAGGGTGTTCTCGCGGTAGTCCGTGAGATACATAAATGCTGGGATCCGTGTTGCGAATTTGATCAGCTTCTCTTGAATCTGTTTTCTCTTGGACTTGTAGTCCTTTTCCTCGGCACTGAGCTCCTTCTTCTTCGTGGGAGTAAGTGCGTCGCCGTGCTCTTTCTTCGTGCTGTTGACCGACTCGCTCTTGTTTACGACTGTTTCGAAGATTGAGCTTCCCAGAGCACGGAAACCTTCGATGTTCATAACGGCTTCCATGGCTGCCTCACTATTCATGATCTTGCGAAGCGTCTCGTTGTCGACGTTAACGAGGACTGCGGACTCCCATTTGCGTGCCAATAGGGTCGCCGACGTCCCGGCCATGGCAATGTCGAGGATCCCTCCGGCATCGACCTGGGTCATGTTGGAGCCGTCGTAGGCCAATACGGGCAGAAAGCTGACGAGTTCCGCGACAGCATGCTCAGGGTTGATGGCATCCGGAGTCAGTCCGTAACCGTAGTCGGAGATCTGACGTAGGGCTCGGGTGGGAGCGAAGTCGAAGACGAAACATGCTGGTTTCAGGACCACTTCTTCGCTGGGATCGTCACCGTTTGGATTCTTGATGGACCATGGGGACTGCACTCGAAAGGCTGCCTGGAAGTAGGTCTCTGGAGAGTTGAGGCTGCGTAACATGAGGATCGAGGACCACTGCTTTACTGTGACGCCGGTGGTCAGCTTGCCGCACGAGAGTGTGATCGTCTTAGTAGCATGACCGTCCCCGATGGCCTCGCGAACAGGTGGAAGTGCTGCCAAACCGATACCGGCATGAGGCCCCGCCACTGTGAGTACCTCGTAGTCGTGCCAAAAGACATTCTGTCGCTCGGCCAGAAGGTTGGCCATCGCCTCACAGGCGGCAACGTTGGGCAAGAACCAGAACGAGTGCTGAAGATATGGCAACAAGCGCGCGTCGGAGTACGGGAACGGAGGACGACTACTTAAGTGCATGGCGTCGACCTGGGTGGGCAAGTACGAGCCGCGGATGATGTCGAGCCACTTCTGCACGTCGCTCTTGTGCTTGAACTCCGCTGCGGCGCCCGATCCCTCGGCTTCGAAGAATGCGTTGAGGTCGAACTCGTCAAACTCTCCCTGGTTCGCAACGGCGACGATTTCGTCGGGCATCTGGTAGGTAAGCAGACGCATCTCCGGTAACGCACCGTAGGGGTTCCACTCCGCGGGATGGGCTTCGGCGTACTCAACCTTGGCACGCTGCTCGTCCGTATAGGTCCAGTTGAAGATCTGTTCCTCGATGAACTCCCCAGTCGCCAGCGCCTTGAACGGGGTCCCCGAGAGGTAGAGGTATGCGCGTGTTGTGATGGGGAGAAAGTCGTCTTCGGCGTTGCCGAGCTCATCGAGTTCCTCGTCGAACGTTGCCAGCGCATCCTGGCTCAGGGCTGCAAGCTCCTTCTTGGCGACCGTCGCGTCCTCGCCCTCGAAGAGCTCTTTTGCGCTATCTCGCCAGGCGCCGAAGTGGTACTCGTCGAATATCACAAGATCCCAGTTGGTGGCATGCAGCCACTCGTTCTTAGCCTTGATGGCACCGGTTTGATTGTCACGTCCCAACAAATCCTGGAACGACCCAAAGTACACCAGGGGACGGCCTGAGTCCGCCGATTCGAAGCCATGAAAGGTCGATGTAGATAGGTACTGCCAGCCGTCGAAGTCGGCATGCGTTTCGAGATCGCCCTTCCAAGCATCTGCCACGGCGGGCTTGAAGGTCAGTACGAGCACCCGGCGAGCCTGGAGCTTTTTTGCGAGGTGGTAAGAGGCAAAAGTCTTGCCGAAACGCATCTTCGCATTCCAGAGGAAACGCGGCACGGCGTCGGGGTTCTCGTTCCAGATCTCGCGGTAGTAGCTGTAGGTCTTCTCGACGGCACGTACCTGTTCGGGCCGCATTATGAAGGTCTCGTGATGGGTGCCGGTCACTGCCACACCGGTGCGCAGCTCAGAGATGGCAGTCAGCACGTCCGCAGGTGAGCAACGCACCCATTCCCGAGAGGAGCCCAACCTGGGATTGGCGAACCCCTTGTCAATGAGACGCTGGCGTACGTCGCTGTCGCGGAAGAGTGAACCATCCTCGCGCTCAGCGAGCACATCAGCGTGCAAGACGTAGGGGTGCTGCATCTGCCCTTGGGACTCGCGAATCCGCTCGTTCACGTCAGACTTTGTGGTCTGACCAATTTTGATCAGTCCGGTGTAGTCAGCCGGGGGGTGGAGGGGCGACCACGTGTAAATCCTCAGCCGAGCCGTCGGTTTCACCGGCAACAGCTCGTCAATGCTCTTAGTCATCGTCGCCAGCATCATGGTCGGCATCAAACAGGTCGCCATCATGCGCAGCGACCTGAGACTCGATGAATGCGATCTCGTCCTGAGTGAGACCGTAGCGCTTGTAGAGTGACGCATCGCTCCACTCCCGATCCAACGAAACATCCGGCACAAACGCGTACACGTTCCTCGGAGCGTCCTGCGTGGACTTCCGCAACGACACCAGGAACCGTACGAAACGAGTCCGCAAGTACAAGGCGTAGCGCTTCGCCTCGGTCTCGGACCCAAAGTGTCCTGCAACGAGGTAGCTCTCGGTGCACGCGGTGCCAGGTCCGGCGATGATGGGCTTCGAGAGGAACTTCGTCTCGACCGCGGCGCTCGTTCCCTGGACTCGAGTCATGAGGACCTTCCACTCATCGATCCACCCATCGTTCACCGGGATATCCGAGCGGTCGATCCAAGTCACCTTCCGCGATCCAAAGAGCTGGACAGGGTCCTTTAGGCCCAAGCGCGTCTCTTGACCGTGTACGAACGTGCGCAACCCGAATGGCTTTTGGCTCGAGACCCGAGCATCGAGAGTGGGTTCGCACTTGGCATGGACTTTGTCGAGGATCGGGACGGCTTCGTTGCGGCGCACTAGGACGTCATAGGTGTCGAGGTCGCGGGCGACAGGTTCGCCGATGAGCTGTCCGTCCCACATTGTCTGGATGGTGCAGGGGCCGTCGTGGTCGCGGTCCCAGAGGAAGTAGGAGACGCCGCCGCGGATCTTCACCCCGGGGAAGGCCTCGTAGAGCTTGGGGTAGTCCACGATGCTCTGGATTCGGCGATCGCCCAGCATCTTCCTGCGGTATTCATCGAGGCCCTTGCCACCGGCGAACCAGCGGGAGGGGGTGACAAAGACCGCGAAGCGCGGATCAAGCTCGAGGGCTTTCTCGACGAACATCTGGTAGATCGGCGCTGCCGAGGAGCCGTGGCCGCCGTCGCTGAGCTGGTAGGGGGGGTTCCCGATGATCACGTCGAACTGCATGTCTTCTCCGAACAGCTCGGCGGTGCGAGCTTTGACGTCGTTTGTGTGGATGAGGGCGTAGGCGTGGGTCTCCAACTCGGCGCCACGCTCGTAGTCTTTTTCGTTGGCTCCGCAGTAGATGCATTTACGTGTGGTGTCGACGCTCTTCTCGTCACCGCTAAGCGGATCCCTCGGGGATTCGCGTTTGCCGCCGCCCCAGGTGTGCTCGGTGCGTTGGAACCAGATGTTGCCGTCCTCGGTAGTAAAGGACTTCGCTACCGAGTGCGGGCCGTTGGCATATCTGGAGCAGTAGACGCTTCGCCGCGCGAGGTAGCCCGTCAACTCGGTGATGGCGATGCCGTAGACCTGCCGCGTAAGAATGTGATCTACGCGCTCGTTGAGGTCTGGGATCGTGGGGTCCAGCCCATCGGTCAAACGGCGGACGATCTCGCGAAGGAAGACGCCGGACTTTGTGAACGGGTCAAGGAAGGTCGCCGTTGGGTCAGCCCAGAGGTCGGCGCCGCCATGCGCCTCCGACCAAGCCGTCGCAAGCATGTCGAGCATCCTGTTGGCCATCTCCGGCGGCGTGAAGACCTCGTCGTTGGAGAGATTGGCGATGCAGGTAAGGACATCGGGGTTGTGGGATTGCAGTACCAGGTGCGCCTTGCTCACGCGGTGGCCTGTTCGGCGAGTTGATGGACATTCATCGTTGGGTGGGTTCGTGTCGGCGTGAAGAGGTCCTCTTCGGCAACCTCGCCGAAGAGGGTGCCCTCGAATGATGCTCGTTGGGTCAGATCTGCGTATCGGAAGTCTCGACGTTGGTACTTGCCCTTCCCGAGATAACCCCACTCAGGGAATGTGATGGGTTGGCCGTTGGGAAGAGTCATACTTAGCGCGTCGCCCTGGACGATGTTGGCGGCCAGCACCCAGCGGGCGGCAAGCGCCCATTCGTTGTCTGCCTCAACACCAAGGTAACTATTGAAAACCGCAGCAAGGTTGTCGCGACAGTCCTGAGCGTTATCGGGCAAGAGCTCTATTCCATACGTGCACATCAGCGAGAAGAGAGCATAGTGGCGCTTCTCGAACTGGCTCTTAGCGTGCTTGGCTTGCACCGTAATGAGCTTATGCAGCAGGACCGGTATCAGGAAGTTACCCGAGCCGCAGGCTGGCTCCAAGACTCTGGCGTCGATCCGCTCGGATTCATCCTTTACGAGCCTCAGCATGTCCTCGACCATCCACGCAGGAGTGAATACCTCGCCGTGGTCGGCGACCCGTTGCTTGGACTTGACCAAACTCTCTGCCTCTTTGAGACTCATTGCCGCTCCTTTGGCTGGTGCTCCTGTCTCCTTAGGTTAGGCGATCCAGTCCAGCGCAAGTTGATTAGCCGCTGTCGTTAGGCTCGCTCTCCGGCCCGGAAGCCCCTCCCATAGGGCGAAACCAGAGGGGGGCTACATCCTGCCCAAACAAGAGTGCAAGAGGGGCTGGTCTGTCGGCCATGTATGGTGCCGCAGCAACGGCGTTGATTCCGTACCGGGACGTCCCCACGACCCAACGTTGACCCTTGGGTGGTCCCCGCGGGTCCTCATAATCTTATCGGCATCCGTGTCTCGTTCCTGAGCGGAACAACTGCGCATGAATGTCGGGACAAGCCGTCGCAGTGTGGACAAAGTGTAGACACACTCATGATCACGAGCCGGTTTGAAGTACCACCGAATGGACTGTCAAGCGCCTCTGGGCTGCAACGACAGAACTAGACATCATTGAGTGGCAGTGGTCAAAACCCGGGCACTGTAACTGTAAATCAGCTGGCAACGCCTACGGGGGTTCGAATCCCTCATCTGCCACCAGCCAGTAATGGCAAGGAATTTAGCCCTTCCGGGATCTCTTACGAGGTTCCGGAGGGGCTTTTTTCATGCCCGTCATGCCCGGTGATCGCACCTGTGGGATATAGGACAAAACGTGTGTAGATCCCGGGTGCGTCAGGGCCGTGCAGGAACGAAGCACTCCCTCCCTGGCTCGGGGTGCCCATCAACCAGCCAAGGAACGCCTCCAGTTCCACGAGGCGGCTCACGACAGGGCGTTCACCCGAGCGGCTTGCCCCACATTCCAGACACTTCATCGATCTATCGGGCGGGCTACCTGGGGCTGGTGGCCGCCTATCCCTGAACGGGGATGGCGTCTTCACCCGACCCTTCTTTTGAAGGCTGCACGGAGACTCTTGTGAACTCGGTGGGCAGGTCAACGTCAGTGGAAGCAAGGATGATCTTCGCTCGTCCGGCAACTCCAGCGTCATTCAGGTTGGCGTTGTACAACTCGGACCCCTCGTCGTTCAAAGCGCTGCCCGTCGCGTGGTCCAGGACCCGGCCGTCCGGCGCTTTATATTCAAAATCGTTACGGTAAGTCGGTTTCCACATTTCGATGGCCTGCCGGACGGCGCTGAAGGTGTACTCACGGCCTTCCCTATCGAATGCGTTGATCTGGGACATGTTCACCACCTCTGTGCCGTTGCGGTTATCCACATCCGCAACGACGTACGTCACCGGCTTGCCGCCGGTCTTCTTCCGGTAGGCCTCAAGCTTTGCCAGTGCAGGTTCTGTTACTGGTGTGGGAAGTTCGAACTCGATCTTCGCTCCAGACTGCGTTTTGAGTTCAAATTTCGCGACCGGCAGTACGGTGGGCGTGGCCTCAGGAGAGGCGATCTCACTGCCCGCGGGCGTACCGCCGGTCGGCGGGTTGGTGGGCGCGGAGCAGCCGGTGGTGAGCATGATAAGAACAAGCGGTGCGAGTAGGAGTTTCACGGTCCCCCCAATATCCGAAATGCGCTGTGGGGCACACTCTACTCATGCAGTGACCCTTGGGCGAGAGCAGCTGCCAACCCGGCTCTATCGGTGTCGCCGGTTAGCGTGCGATTCGAGGTGAAAGCAGCGCACATAGTGTAGATCCCCTCGGCCAACGTCCGCCGCCAGGAACACAATGGCCGTCCCCATCAGGGGCCATTCGGCGAGGTCCCGATAGCGTCGCTGCGTCATGGCCACGATCTTACGGACGCCCGTGCGGGCGGTCCCGTTCCCGGCCGGGATTTCCGTGGTGGTCCCGGCCGGGCTTTGTGCTCTGTTTCGGTAGTCCGGTCAGTTCAGCGCAATGACAAGCATCTGGGTGGTGCCCGGAATGCAGGTTTGCAGGACTGCCCGGGGGAAGCCGCCGAACACCGCAGCGACGTCGTTGGTGGTGCCGGGGTTCGGTACCTGGCTCCGGGCCGAGACCCGGTACGAGCCGTAGCCCGGAATGTCGACGCGCTCACCGACGCTGATTCCTGAGAACCGGGCCCAGCCGCCACAGAAGTCGTGCTCGGTGATGAAGAGCGAGTATCCGTCGGTGGGCGTGAAGTGGATGGGTCCGATGCAGCTGTCCACCATCGCCTGGCCGCCGGCGCCAGCCACATAGATGGTCCGCACCGCAGGAGCCGGTGCAGGAGCCGGTGCCGGTGCAGGAACCGGTGCGGGCGCCGGGGCCATAGCGGGAGCTTGTGCCGGTGCCGGTGCGGACACTGCGGGGCCGCTGAGCTTGAGCATCTGGCCCGGAACAATGATGGAGCCGGGTCCAAGGCCGTTGGCTGTCAGCACACCGCCGGTACTGACATTGAAGCGCGCCGCGATGGAACTGACCGTGTCGCCGGCAACCACCCGGTAGGTGGTGGGCTTGGGTGCAGGAGCCGGCGCAACCTTGTGGACGGTTGCAGTTTTCACGGGTGCCTTCACTGTCGCCTTTGGTGGCTTGGCGGTCGCCTTCGTTAGCGGCTTGGCAGCTGCCTTCGAAGGTGCTTTTGCTTGCGCTGTTGTGGCGGGGGCTGCCGCTACCGCCGTGGCCGGCGCGCTGGCGTTCGGTGCGGCCGACGTGGACGAAGTCGCGGGCGCCGGTGGTTCGGCGGGCGCCGGTTGGCCGACGACGGCCGGTTGGCCGACGGCGGCCGGTTGGCCGACGGCGGCCGGTTGGCCGACGGCGGCAGCCGGGCTCCCGCCGTCGGACGCCACCAGCGCGCTGACGCCCGCCCCCGCCGCCAGCACGGCAGCGGACACCGCTGCGGATATGAGCAACACCCGGGCAGCGGGCCTTCTGGCCAGCGGTCCATGCCTGCCCCGGCTTGGCCTGACGAAGCTTTCCGCTTCCGGGTCGCTGTCCTGGCCAGAGGTGATCTGGGGATCTGGCGTCTCCTGATGGTTCATGGCGGGCCCTTGATTCGTGCGCAGGCGGTGTCCGGATGCGCGGCGGACGGTGACGCGCAGATACAGGAGGCGCTCGGGCCCACGGGGCGGAGCACGGCATGTGGGGCGCATGACCGCTATTCATGAGTGGCGCACGCCCGCGAACGTGCCGGCCCCAGCCTGATTCGAGTGTAGGAAGCACCACACGGGTGCTGCACGAGTAGGGAATACCTGTTTTTCTGGGAGCGGGCACTTGTTTCCCCCATATGGCACATTGCTGCGCGAGCGGCCGGGCCTGAGCGGCGCACGGCCGGCAGAATATTCCCGGTGACGCGGGGAGCGAACAAGGCGCTATCGCGCGGGACTTACGGACATGGCTCGCGTACGGTTGAACCATGGCTACCGTTGACATCACAGGTGAACAGTTCGCATCGACCATCGAGGGCAACGACATTGTCCTAGTGGACTTCTGGGCCGAATGGTGTGGCCCCTGCCGCCAGTTCGCTCCCACGTACTCCGCGGTGTCGGAAAAGCACCCGGACGTCGTCTTTGCGAAGGTGGACACGGAAGCGGAGCAGCAGCTGGCAGCGGAGGCGGGCATCTCCTCGATCCCCACGCTGATGGCGTTCCGCGAGAAGGTGCTGGTCTTCTCACAGCCGGGTGCGCTGGGCGCCCCGCAGCTCGAGCAGGTCATTGACGCCGTCAAGGCCCTCGACATGGAGGAAGTCCACGCCCATGTGGCCCGCTCCCAGGCCGAGGCCGCCGCAGCCGCGGGCAATAGCAACAAGGGCTCCGGACCCCAGGACGGCTCGCAGATCCCCGAGTTTTAGCCCTTACCCAAAAAGCAACGCGGGGGTCACTTCGCACCCAATGAACCGAGGTTATTTGGGCGCGAAGTGACCCCCGCGTTGCTTTGTAAGGGGAGTTGCTTTTGTAAAGGGGGACCTAGAGGCGTTCCACCTGGACGGGTTCGGCCAGGAGGGCGCTGAGGGATTCATTCAGGTCCTGCAGCGCAATGCCTTTGGAGTGCGCGTCGAGGGCCTCTTCGGACTCCCACCGCTCGGTCAGGACCAGCTTCTCCTCCGTCGCCTCGGTGAGCTCGTACCGGATGCAGCCGGGCTCGTTGACTACCTCGTCAATGGCGATTTCCAGGGCGAGCTTCACGCGGAAGAACTCGCCGTCGTTGGGGATGAACGTGGCCTGCAGGTCGATGGGTGCACTCATGGATTTCACAATACCGGCCGGCGTGAGTGCGCCCGGACCGGTCACGCCAAACGGGCCGGCCGTATTGCTTCTCTTGCACCGGGCTGCTTGATAGCGTGCCATCATGCGCGCTTACACCGCCGGGGACGCGGACGTCCCCCTGCTCGAGGAGACCATCGGCGAGAACTTTGAGCGCGTGGTGGCGCAGTTCCCCCTGCACGATGCGCTGATCGAGGCTGCCGCCGTGCCGGGGGCGGACGCCCGCCGATGGAGCTACACCAAACTGAACGACGACGTCGACCGCCTCGCCCGCGGTCTCCTCGCCCTGGGCGTCGCGAAGGGTGAGCGGATCGGCATCTGGAGTCCGAACTGCGCGGAATGGACCATCCTGCAGTATGCCACGGCGAAGATCGGGGCGGTCCTGGTCAATGTGAATCCGTCCTACCGCAGCCACGAGCTGGAGTTCGTGGTGAAACAGAACGGCATGCGGATGCTGGTCACGGCGCCGTCGGACCGGAACAGCGACTACGTGGGGATGGCACGCCAGGCGCTCACCGGTTGCCCGGACCTCCGTGAGCTCGTGTTCCTGCCCGACTTCGAATTAGAAGGGCTCGACGCCGGCGTCCCCTTGGGTGAGCAGGAGCTCACGTACGCTGAGCTGCTCAAGCGGGCGGACGCCGTCGGGCATTCCGAACTGAGGGCCCGCATGGCGGCCCTCGATCCGCACGATCCGATCAATCTGCAGTACACGTCGGGAACCACGGGCTTCCCCAAGGGCGCCACGCTGACGCACCACAACATCCTCAACAACGGGTACTCCATCGGCGAGCTGCTGGGCTATACGGAGCATGACCGGGTGGTGATTCCGGTGCCGTTCTACCACTGCTTCGGGATGGTGATCGGCAACCTGAACGCGCTGAGCCACGGTGCCGCGACGATCATCCCGGGACGCGGGTTCACGCCGGCCGCCGCGCTGGAGGCGGTGCAGGATTTCGGCGGCACCTCCCTGTACGGGGTTCCCACCATGTTCATCGCCGAGCTCGCGCTGCCCGACTTCGCCTCGTACGACCTCTCCACGCTTCGCACCGGGGTGATGGCCGGTTCGCTGTGCCCCATCGAGGTGATGAACCGGGTGATTTCCGAGATGAACATGAAGGATGTGGCCATCTGCTACGGCATGACCGAGACGTCGCCGGTGTCCACCATGACCCGCGCCGGGGACACGCTGCAGCAGCGGACGGAAACCGTGGGACGGACCATGCCGCGGCTGGAAAGCAAGATCGTCGACCTGGCAGGGGAAGTTCTGGAGCGCGGCGAGATCGGTGAACTATGCACCCGCGGCTACGCAGTCATGCAGGGGTACTGGAACCAGCCGGACAAGACTGCCGAGGCCATCGACGCGGACGGCTGGATGCACACTGGCGACCTGGCACGCATGGACGACGACGGGTACGTGGTGATCGAGGGCCGAATGAAGGACATGGTGATCCGCGGCGGCGAGAACATCTACCCGCGCGAGATCGAGGAGTTCCTCTACACGCATCCGTCCATCCAGGATGTGCAGGTGATCGGGGTGCCCGATGCAAGATACGGCGAGGAGCTCATGGCCTGCATCATCCTCAAGCCCGGGGCCGAACCTCTGGACGCGGCGGCGGTGGCCGAGTTCTGCCGGGGCAAGCTGGCTCACTACAAGGTGCCCCGCTACGTCGACGTGCGCGACAGCTTCCCCATGACCGTGTCCGGGAAGGTCCGCAAGGTTGAGATGCGCGAGGAAGCCGTCGCCCGGCTGGGCCTCTGAGCGCGAACGGACACTTGTGGCCCCGGAAAGAGGGGCATAAGTGTCCGTTCGCGCTTGGTCTGTGGCGGGTCAGTGGCTGCGGTGGTCCTGGATGGTCATCCGCGGACCGAAGGTGGGTTTCCGGAAGCCGCTGAGACCGAGCATGCGAACCACCCGCTGCCGGTGTCCCGCCCACGGTTCCAGCAGGGCCAGCATGCCGGCGTCGTCCGTCCGCCGTCCGGTCAGCGCCGCGCCAACGTATGCGGCCAGATGGTAATCACCCACCGCGATGGAGTCGGGACAGCCGTGCGTCCGCTGCACCACTTCAGCGGCCGTCCACACGCCTATTCCCGGGATGGTCTGCATGTTGGCGGCTGCCTCCGCTGCCGGGAGGGAAGCCAGGCGTTCAAGCGCGACGGCGGAGCGCAGGGCGCGCATGACGGTCGCCGACCGCTGTGGGCCGACGCCCGCCTTGTGCCACTCCCAGGACGGAATGCCGAGCCACCCCTCAGCGGTGGGCCGGACCAGCAGCCCGGGAGGTGCGATGGTACCGGTGCCGGGGGCGGGCGTTCCGTGGCGGTACATGAGGTAACGGAAACCCCGCCGCGCCTCGATGACGGTGACCTTCTGCTCCAAAATGGTGGGCACGAGGGAGTCAACCATCCGCCCGGTGGACGGGAGTCGGACGCCGGGGTTCCGGCGTCGGGCTTCACGGACCATATGGGGGAGCGTCGTGGAGAACGAAGGCTCGTCGAACGGCGACCAGTCGTCACCGGCGCCAAGGAGCCGGGGAACGCCTGCGAGGGCAGCGCCCGAGCCGGGGCCCCAGGCCTGGGCATCGACGTAGGGGCCGCCGTTGCCGTCCGGTCCGGATCCCGCCGGACCATCCACGGTGAGCCGCAGCGTTACCGGTCCCTCCGGCGTCGTGAACGCCATCCACAGCCCGTCCGGCAGGGAGGAGAAGGAGGGGTCACCGTTGCCGCGCATCAGGATGCCCAGGGTGCGGTGTAGGTCATACGGGCCGCCCGGATGCCATCTGAGGGACGCATCCGCCGCGGCTGCCAGCCGGGCGGGGGCGTCAGCAATGGTCATACAAACATCGTCCCACGCCGGGCCGACAAACCTGCCGCCGGTCCCGCCGGGAGGGTTTCGCCAGGCCCTTACCGGGGACTGTGCCCAGGTCTAGAATCCCGAGTGTGGCGCGGGTCCGCCGTGTCCCTTCCTTCGAGTTGTAGGTGATCGCAATGGGTGGAGTGGTGCATTTTGAAATCCCCGCGGACGACCAGGACCGGGCGAGAAACTTCTACAATCAGGCCCTCGGCTGGCGGATCGACCCCATGCCGGAGATGGACTACAACGTGGTGATCACCACGCCGATGGACGAGAAGACGGGCAGGCCCACGGAGCCGGGCGCCATCAACGGCGGCATGATGGCCCGGGAAGGGGAGCTGACCACGCCCGTCATCACCGTGGACGTAGAAGACATTGATGCCACCCTGCGGACGGTAGAGCAGCTGGGCGGTTCCGTAGTGAAGCCCAAGGACACCATCCCGGGCATGGGCCACTACGCGTACTTCAAGGACACCGAGGGCAACATCCTGGGGCTCTGGGAGAACCTCCCCGCTGATTCCGGCGGTGCTTCCGGCTGAGTCCAGCTCGGTCGGCTGAGTCCAGCCCGGCCGACTGAGGCCGCTGCCGGCAGACCCAGGCGCGGCCCGCCGGACGCCGGCCCGGGCTACCCCTCGCAGCACAACCACTTAGAGGGTCCAGTCCAAGGCACGGTTCCTTTCAACGACACTGATGCGGCGCCCGGTCCCGGGTGCCGTAGCCGGCTTGCCCTGCCGGCTCGGTCCTTGGCTAGGCATGGCCGCCGGGACGGCGCGTGCCCGCGCAGGTCCCTCGGTCCAAGACGGTAAGTTGGTACCCATGAAGTACGCCCAGTCTGTCCTGGACCTCATCGGCAACACCCCGCTCATCAAGCTCAACCACGTCACCGAGGGCATCAAGGCCACCGTCCTCGTGAAGCTGGAATACGTGAACCCCGGCGGATCCATCAAGGACCGCATCGCGGCGAAGATGGTCGAGGAAGCCGAGCGCGACGGCAAGCTCAAGCCCGGTGGCACCATCATCGAGCCCACCTCCGGGAACACCGGCGTGGGCCTTGCCCTGGTGGCGCAGCAAAAGGGCTACAAGTGCATCTTCGTGGTACCGGACAAGGTGGGCGAGGACAAACGCGCCGTCTTGGAGGCCTACGGCGCGGAAGTGGTGGTGACGCCCACCGCCGTCGAACCTGACAGCCCGCAGAGCTACTACGGCGTGTCCGACCGCCTGGTCACCGAGATCCCCGGCGCGTACAAGCCGGACCAGTTCTCCAACCCCGCGGCGCCGCTGAGTCACTATGAGACCACCGGCCCCGAGATCTGGCGGGACACCGACGGCAAGGTGACGCACTGCGTCATCGGCGCCGGCACCGGCGGCACCATCACTGGCACCGGCCGCTACCTTAAGGAGGTGTCGGCGGACCGTCCGGAGTCCGACGGCGGCCGGGTCAGGATCATCGGGGCCGATCCCGAAGGCTCTGTCTACTCAGGCGGCACCGGGCGACCCTACTTCGTGGAGGGCGTAGGCGAGGACATGTGGCCCGCCAACTACGACAAGTCGGTCCCGGACCACGTCCTCGCGGTGAGCGACGCCGATTCCTTCGCGATGACCCGGCGGCTTGCCCGCGAGGAGGGCCTGCTGGTGGGCGGCTCCTCGGGAATGGCCGTGGTGGCAGCCCTGCGGACCGCGCGGGACCTCCCCGAGGACGCAGTGGTGGTGGTGATCCTGCCCGACTCCGGCCGCGGCTACCTCGCCAAGATCTTCAACGACCAGTGGATGCGCTCCTACGGCTTCCTTTCCGGCGGCGAGGAGACCTCCGTGGGCGAAGTCATCAAGTCCAAGACGGGCGAACTGCCGGACCTGGTGCATATCCATCCGAACGAAACCGTCCGCGACGTCATCAACATCATGAACGAGTTCGGCGTCAGCCACATCCCGGTCCTCTCGCAGGAACCGCCCGTGGTGATGGGCGAAGTGCTCGGCGCCGTGGACGAACGGACCCTGACCGCCAAGCTGTTCCGCGGCGAGGCCAAGCTGACGGACAAGATCGCCGAGCACATGGGGGAGAAGCTGCCGGTGATCGGCTCGCTCGAAACGATCTCGGCAGCCCGCGAACTGCTCTCCGACGTCGACACTGTGATGGTGACGTTCGTTGGCGCTCCCATAGGCATCCTGACCCGCCACGACCTCCTCGCCTACCTCAGCAACTGACCCGGTGGTTGAGCCTGTCGGAAGCTGGATCCCGACACGCTCGATCAGCGGTTTCAAGCCGAAAGGAAACTTATGTCTGTCTCTGAGAACCAAGGATTCAACACCCGCGCCGTGCACGCCGGCCAGGCTTTCGAGCCACGGACCGGCGCCGTTGTTCCGCCCCTGCACTTCAGCTCGACATATGCCCAGGACGGCATCGGCGGGCTGCGGGACGGCTACGAATACGGCCGCGGCGGCAACCCGACCCGTGACGCCCTGCAGGAACAGCTCGCGGCGCTCGAGGGCGGCACCCACGCCTACTCCTTCAGCTCGGGACTCGCGGCCGAGGACTCGCTCATCCGCGCCCTGATGCGGCCCGGGGACCACATCGTTCTCGGCAACGACGCCTACGGCGGAACTTACCGGCTGATCAGCCGCGTGCTGGGCGAGTGGGGGATCGGCAACACCCCCGTGGACATGTCGGATCTCGATGCCGTTCAGGCTGCGGTTGCCGCCAACAAGACCCGCTTCGTCTGGGTGGAGACACCGTCCAACCCGATGATGAAGATCACGGACATCGCGGCACTCGCCAAGGTGGCGCACGACGCCGGGGCCCTCCTGATCGTCGACAACACCTTCGCGTCGCCCTACCTGCAGACCCCGCTCGACCTGGGTGCCGACGTCGTGGTCCACTCCACCACCAAGTACATCGGCGGCCACTCCGACGTGGTGGGCGGTGCGATCGTGGTCAATGACGCCGGCCTGGCCGAGAAGATCGGCTTTGTGCAGTTCGCCGTTGGCGCCGTTTCCGGCCCGATGGACGCCTTCCTCACCACGCGCGGGCTCAAGACCCTGGGCGTGCGCATGGACCGGCACAGCGACAACGCCCAGGCCGTGGCCGAATGGCTCCTGGAACGCCCCGAGGTGGAAGCGGTCCTGTACCCGGGCCTGCCCTCGCACCCCGGCCACGAGCTGGCCAAGAAGCAGATGAAGAAGTTTGGCGGCATGATCTCGGTGCAGTTCAAGGGCGGCGAGGCCGCTGCACGCAAGGTGGCCGAATCGACGTCGGTCTTCACCCTGGCGGAATCGCTCGGCGGCATCGAATCGCTGATGAACTACCCCTCCGAGATGACCCACGCCTCGGTCAAGGGCACCGAACTGGCCGTCCCCGTGAACCTGATCCGGCTCTCCTGCGGCATCGAGGACGTCGAGGACCTCATCGCCGACCTTGAGCAAGCCTTCACGCACATCCAGTGACGGCCTCCCCGCAGACGCAGGAAGGCGCCGGCGCCCGGCAGGAAACCGGGAGTCCGGGTAAAGCCCGCCGGGCCGTCCTCGGCTGGCTGGCGACGGCCGGCGGTGCTGCCGCCGTCGTCCTCGCTTTGATGTGGCTGTACGCCGAGTATGCCCCGGTCATGAACGACTTCGAGGTCTACTACTACGGCGGCACCAAGGTGCTGCAGTCCGGCGAGGCCGGCATCAGCGAGCTGTACGCGCCCCGGGACGGGCTGCCGTTCACCTATCCGCCGTTTGCCGCGCTGCTGTTCGCCGGCCTGGCCAGTATGAGCCTGGGCCAAAGCGGGCAGCTCTTCATCTGGGCCGCGCTGGGCGGGGCCGCGGTGGTTTCCGCCTGGCTTGGCCGGCACTACTTCGGGCTGACCCGCTGGCGCGACGCTTTTGCGGACTGGCGGTTCCGGACCGTGGCGCTAGCCGGGACCGGGGCCATCGTGCTGCTGGGGCCGTGGCGGGACACCTTCGTGTTCGGGCAGATCAACATCATCCTGATGGGCCTGATCCTGGCCGACTTCGCGCTGCACGGAAAATCCCGGGCGGGTGAGATCCGCTGGCCTGCCGGCCTTCTGATCGGGGTCGCTGCCGGCATCAAGCTGACACCGCTCGCGTTTGGCCTCTACTTCCTGGTGCGCCGCGACTTCAAGGCCCTGGGCTGGATGGCGGCCGGTTTCCTCGGCTCCATCGCCGTGGCCTGGGCCGCCCTGCCGCAGGCGTCCGTGACGTTCTGGACCAAAATCCTGCCCAACACCGGGCGTATCGGCGATCCGGGGTACGTGGACAACCTGTCCCTGAAGGGGCTGCTGCTCCACCTCGGACTGCCGGACTCGGGATTCACCAGCCTGCTCTGGCTGGTGCTCGCGCTCGCCCTGGCCGCACTCACTGCGCTGGTGATCCGGTGGGCGGTGGCCGTTGAGGAAAACTTCGTGGCGGTGTCCGCGACAGCGGTGCTCATGCTCCTGGTCAGCCCGGTCTCGTGGTCCCATCACTGGGTATGGATCGCGGTGGCACTGCCGTCCATGGCCTTCGCCATGCACCGCGTTCCCTCCCGGACGGGCCTGATGCGGCTGGCCGGCTGGCTGGTGGTGGCGGCCTCCGCCGTGGCCTTCTACCTTGCGCCCAAGGACCTCGCGATGGCCGCCGGGGCCGAGGTGTGGGGCGTGAACCCGCGGACGCAGTGGCCGCTGATGGTCTCCAGCCTGGGTGTGCTGTGCGGCGTGGCCCTCCTGGTGTACTGGGCCGCCGCGTACCGGCCCTCACGTACAGGGATCCGTCTCCAGAGCGCCTAGCTTTCTTCAAGAAAGTCAGCTATGGTCGCAACATGGCTCTCCGCTCCGACTGGTCCCAGCGCAACTGCAGCATGGCCCGCGGCCTGGACATTTTCGGTGACCCTTGGGGCATGCTGGTCCTCCGCGAGGTCTTCTTCGGCAACGGCCGCTTCGACGCGATGAAAACGCGCCTCCAGGTGGCTGACTCGGTCCTCACCCGGCGGCTTGCCTTCCTGGTGGAGTCCGGCCTGCTGGCAAAACAGCCCTACGACGACGGCGGCCGCACCCGCCAGGAATACGTCCTCACCGCAAAAGGCGAGGACGCCCTGCCGGTGCTCAACGCAGTCGTCATCTGGTCCGAAAAGCATTTGCAGGCGCCGTCGGAGCTGGCCCATATGTACGTCGTCCACGCCACCTGCGGGCAGCGCACGGCGTCGGCTGACACCTGCACGGAATGCGGTGAACGGCTCACCGCGGAGAACACCCGCTGGCACAGCCTGACCCGGAGCAGCGCACCGCTCCCGCTGGCAACTGCCCGACAGCGACCCGACAAACCGACCAACCGCGTTCAAGGCGGCGGAGACGAAGGAACAGCCGCATGACCACACCCGAGGACACCGGAGTTTTTGTACAGATTTCGCGCCCTGAAGGCTTAGAGGACGATACGAGTACAAGAACCCCAGAGCAGGGGGCGAAAACCCCGGAAGAGGGGCCGAAGAAACGGCGGCGCCTGCATCCGGCATGGGCCGTGGCGGCGGTGGCGTTCCTGGCGCTCGTGGGTGCCGCCGGGTTCCGTGCCGCGCCCGGTGTTCTGATGGTTCCGCTGCAGCAGGAGTTTGGCTGGTCCACCACGGTGCTGTCGTCCGCTGTAAGCATCAACCTCGTGCTGTTCGGGCTGACGGCTCCGTTCGCCGCGGCCCTCATGGAACGGTTCGGCATCCGGGCCGTCACCGCCGTCGCCCTCGGGCTGATCGGCGCCGGCAGCGCCCTGACTGTGCTCGTCAACCAGTCCTGGCAGATCCTCCTCACTTGGGGCCTGCTTATCGGACTGGGCACCGGTTCCATGGCCCTGGTGTTCGCGGCCACTATCGCCAACACCTGGTTCACCAAGAGCCGGGGCCTGGTGATCGGCATCCTGACGGCCGGCAGCGCCGCCGGGCAGCTGGTCTTCCTGCCGTTCATCGCGATGCTCGCCCAGGATCCGGGCTGGCGCCAGGCCTCGCTGCTCATCGCCGCCGGCGCGCTGGCCGTGGTTCCGCTGGTGCTGAAGTTCCTGAAAAACTCACCGGCCGACGTCGGGGCGTTGCCTTACGGCGCCGAGGAACCGTCCGGTGCGGGCGAAGGAACGACGGCTGTGGCCCCTGCCGGGGCCGCGAACGGGACCGGCGGCGGGAACACCGACCGCGGGAACGCCGCCGACGAGGCGGCGGCGGAACCCCGCCGCAACGCCGCCGTCCGGGCACTGCAGGTGTTCAGGCGTGCCAGCAGGAACCGCACGTTTTGGGCGCTCGCCGCCGGGTTCGCCATCTGCGGCGCCACGACGAACGGGCTGATCGGCACCCACTTCATCCCGTCGGCCCACGACCACGGCATGCCCGAAACCACCGCCGCCGGCCTGCTCGCCGTCGTCGGGATCTTCGACATCCTGGGCACCATCGCCTCCGGCTGGCTGACCGACCGGTTCAACCCGCGGATCCTGCTGGCCGTGTACTACCAGTTCCGCGGGATCGGGCTCCTGGTGCTCCCACTGTTGCTGGGCTCGTCGGTCCAGCCCAGCATGATCGTGTTCGTCGTGATCTACGGCCTCGACTGGGTGGCCACGGTTCCGCCCACCGCCGCGATCTGCCGCCAGGTGTTCGGCGCCGACGGCAGCGTGGTGTTCGGCTGGGTGTTCGCGGCGCACCAGCTGGGCGCCGCCGCAGCCGCCCTGGCCGCCGGGGCCATCCGGGACGCCACCGGCCACTACACGTATGCCTGGCTGGGAGCCGCCGCGATGTGCACCATCGCCGCCGTCATCAGCGCCACCATCCGCAAAGACGCCGGACGACGCAAGCCCGTAGCGGTGGCAGTTGCTTCAGTAGACTGAGCGGGGCGCCCTCGGGCGCGGCTCTTGCGGCAGAACGCGCTACGCGTCCCGGAGGCGCACATTGCCGGACGACAGCGGGGAACACTGAATGGCACTGCTTACTGCCCGAACAATGGATGAAAGACCCGCCGGCCGGCCCGATCAGTCAGCGGAACCGCGGCTGGCTTGGGGCCTGCGGCTCCGCGGCCGCTGGCCCGCCCTCGCCGGCCTCGAACTGGTTGTCCTTCTGGCCGTGCTCGCCGCCGCCGTCTTCGTCGCGTCCCGGCTGGACGCCTGGGGCGACAAGGGCCTGGACTTCAGCGTCTACTGGTACGGCGGCAGGATCCTCAACGACGCCGGCCTGGCGACGTCGGGCCTCTACCAACCCACGGTGAATTGGGCAGGCGGGCCGGAATTGCCCTTCACTTACCCGCCGTTCGCAGCGCTGCTCTTCAGCCTGCTCGCCAAACTGCCGCAGACCACCGCTCTGCTGCTGTTCAACGCCGCCGGCGTGGCTGTGGCGGCTTGGGTGGCCGCACTCGGAGTCCGCTACTGGAACAGCAAGCCCGGCTGGCGCAGCACCTTTGCCACCCTGACCTTCCGGTCCGCGCTCAACCGGCTCGGTGCCGTTGTGCTTTTCCTGGCTGTCCTGAATCTGGGGCCATGGCGTGAAACCCTGGTCTTCGGTCAGATCAACATCCTGCTGCTCGGGCTGATGGCGGCGGACCTGCTGTCCCGCAGCCCGCACTGGCGGAACGGCGTTCCCGGTAGCGGCTTCCTGGTGGGAGTGGCGGCCGGCATCAAGCTCACGCCCCTGGCCTTCGGCCTGTATTTCCTGGTGCGCAAGGACTGGCGCGGACTGCTGAACATGGGCGCCGGCTTTGCCTTCACCGTGCTGCTCGGCTGGGTGCTCCGCCCGGCCGAATCCCTCAGCTTCTGGCTGGAGATACTTCCCGACACGTCCCGGATCGGCGGCGCCGGTTACGTGGACAATCTCTCCATCAAGGGCGCCTTGCTGCACTTCGGGGTTCCGGCGGACGCCGTGAACGTGCCCTGGCTGCTCCTGAGCGTGCTCGTTGTGGGTCTGGGCGCGGCCGTCATCAGGACCGCCAGCAGCCAGGGCTCCAGGGTGGTGGCCATTTCCGCCACCGCCCTCACCATGCTGCTGGTCAGCCCCGTCTCTTGGTCGCACCACTGGGTCTGGATGGCGGCAGTGCTTCCGGCGTTCGCCTGGACGCTGCGCGAAACTCCGCAGCGGCACCGGCTCTTGCGATGGGGAATGGGCGCCGTCCTGGGCGTGTCCGCGGTGGTGTTCCTGTTCTCGCCGAAGACCATCGGCACAGCCCTGGGCGCCGAAAACCTTGACCTTCAGACGCCGGTGCCGTGGATCATGGCGTCCAGCGCCGGGGTGTTCTGCGCGCTTGCCATCATGGTGTGCTGGCTCGTTGTCCTCCGGCGCGATGCCGTGGCGGAGCTGGCGGAATGAGCAGCGCACTGGTCACCGGAGTCGGCCGGCTCGCCGGAATCGGGGCGGGGATCGCCCGACACCTGGCCACCGACGGCTGGGACCTGGTGCTGACCTACTGGCAGGACTACGACGCCCGCATGCCCTGGGGAATCCGGCCGGACGACGTCGGCCGGCTCACCGCCGAACTGGAGGCCATCGGCTCCAAGGTGGTGGCGCTGCCCGCCAACTTTCAGGACCCGGGTGCCGTGGACCGGCTAATGGCAGAGGTGGCCGCGCAGGCAGGAACGCTCCACGGGATGGTGCTCAGCCACGCCGAATCCGTCGACTCGGGCCTTCTGGACACCACCCTCGAAAGCTTTGAGCGCCATTTCGCCGTGAACACCCGGGCCAGCTGGCAGCTGATCCGCGCCTTCGCGCAGCAGGCAACGGGCGACGGCGGCGCGATCGTCGCGCTGACCAGTGACCACACAGCGTTCAACCTTCCGTACGGTGCGTCCAAGGGGGCGCTCGACCGGATCGTGATCGCCGCAGCCCGTGAGCTCGGACCGCTGGGCATCAGCGCCAATGTGCTGAATCCCGGACCCGTGGACACCGGCTGGATGGATGACGAGACCCGCGAACGGCTGGCCTTGCACCAGCCCGGCGGCAGGCTGGGCACCCCCGCCGACGTGGCGGGAACGGTGGCTTTCCTGCTGTCCCCGGCAGGTCGCTGGGTGTCAGGGCAGCTCATTAAGGCCGACGGCGGGTTTTCTGCTTAACGCTTTTGGCGGCAGAGCCGCTGAGGGGCAGCGCTGCTTCTAGTACCTAGAACGGGGTAGTGCCGCGCATCCGGCGGGGGCGGCCGTCCGGGTCCACTACAAGGCGGTTTGCAGCGTCCGCCCAGAGACGCTGAAGGGGCGGCACGGGTTCTGGAATGTGGTGCCGCACATGTCCCTTGGGACGTGGCGAGCGGCGGCCGGTTTTGTGCCAATGGTCCAGGGCATCGGCGGCGGCGTTCCACAGTTTGAGCCCGGCCGCCGGGGCGCCTAGCTGAGGGTCATTCTGGTCCAGACCCAGGTGTTCAGCCCAGAGTTGGAGCCGCAGCCCGTAGGCCAATGGTCGGGAAGCGCCGGGGCCCGAGTCTGCGCCGGGCGGTTCCCAGTGACTGGCAGTGGTGTCGATCACGGCGCAGGTGAGCTCGCTGTCAGTGGTCCAGGATCGACGGTTGAAGTTGTCCGATCCGCAGGTGAACCAGATGTCGTCGATGATGCAGATCTTGGCATGGACATAGATCGGAGTCCCGGCGCTGTTTTCCAGGTCAAACACCCCAACTCTGTCGGGTGCAACTCGGCGCATCATGCTGATCGCGCGCATTTGCCCGACCCGCTTGGGTGGCCCTGCGAGAATACCGTCAGAGTCCGGGTAGCGGGGGACGACGGCGATCACGTTCAACTCGGGGTTGCGTTCGAGGGCCGCTGCGATTCCGGCTGCGACCTCTGCCGACCACAGGTACTGGTCCTCGATGTAGATCAGTGAGCGGGCCCGGGCGAAGGCTTTCGTGTAGGCCCGGGCAATGCTCCGCTCACCATTAGGTGCGAACGGGAACGGCGGATGCTTCATGCCGTAGGTGCGCAGCAGCTGCACGGCGTGCGGTCCCGCAGGCGGTGGGGGCGGCGCAGTGGCGGGGAGCGGTTCGGGGTGCCGTGGCATATCGGCCAGGCGTTGCAGCAGCATCCGGTAGGGTGTGCGGCGGTCCAGGGGATGGGGGTCATTCCACCGTTCGGCGAATAATGCCAGCACATCTGCCACAACCGGGCCACGCAGTTCGAGCGCGGCATCGTGCCATGGTGGTCGTTTCCCGTACCGGGAATCCATGGCCACCGCCTGCGGGTCCCCCGCGTGATCGGCATCGTCCCGACGGCTGTGGGAAAGGTCGATCCCGCCCACGAATGCGACGTCCCGCGAGGGGTCGTCACGCCGGCGGATGACGACCAATTTTTGGTGATGGCAGCCGAAGAGGCGCACGCGCTGATCCAACAGCACCTCCCCGCCCGCGTCGTTGATCTGGCGGCTGAGGAGCTCGTTGGACCGGCCACTCATCGGGGCCGACACGCGCTCCCCGTGGGATCGCCAAATCAGGCCGCGCACTTCCACTCCCGCTCGGGCTAACCGCGTCAACAACTCACCGATGGTCGGTCCGTCCGCCGTCAGCCGCTCGTCGGAATCGCCACGCCAGTCGGTGAACCACACACGGTCTCCCGCATGCAGGGCCGACAGCTCCTCATGCAGCCGGGCGAAGTAGGCCGCCCCATGAATCAGGGGCCGCACGAGGTTGCCCTCCGACCAGGACGGCGATTCGGCACCGCCCGCGTGCACGTCGGCGGCCGCATTCCCCCGCTCAGCGCCACTCAAGAACCAGGCACCGGCACTCCTGTCCACTCGATGTTCCCCGGTCCTTCCCAAGGCCAGGAAATCGTCAGCGTCGGCCATGTGCCCAGTATGCTCCGGCAATGCGGCCCGGCGAGAGCTGAACGTTGGGCTCACCGGAACGCCGGCAGGCCGGTGATGTGCTGGCCGAGGATCAGGGTGTGCACCTCGTCCGTTCCTTCGTAAGTCCGCACCGACTCGAGGTTGGCGGCGTGCCGCAGGGGCGCATAGTCGAGCGTGATGCCGTTGCCGCCCAGGATGGTCCGGGCTTCCCGCGCCACCTTGATCGCCTCGCGGACGTTGTTCAGCTTGGCCAGCGAGATCTGCTCCGGGCGGAGCCGGCCGGAGTCCTTGAGCCGGCCCAGGTGCAGGGCGAGCATGGTGCCCTTCTGGACCTCGATCAGCATGTTGACGAGCTTCTCCTGCGTCAGCTGGTAGCCGGCCAGCGGCTTCCCGAACTGCAGGCGCTCCAGCGAATACTGCAGCGCCGCCTCATAGGAATCACGGGCCGCGCCCATGGCACCCCACGCGATGCCGTACCGTGCTTCGTTGAGGCAGCTGAACGGGCCGCTCAGTCCCCGGGCACCCGGCAGCAGCGCCTCCGGACCCAGCCGGACGCCGTCGAACGTCACATCGCACTGGATCGACGCGCGCATGGACAGTTTCCGCCCGATCGGCGTGGCGGTGACGCCCGCCGTGCCGGCAGGCACGAGAAAGCCGCGGACGCCGTCGTCGGTCCTTGCCCAGACCACCAGGACGTCGGCGACGGAGGCGAGCCCGATCCAGCGCTTCGCGCCGTCCAGGACCCAGCCGGCGTCCTCGCCGGTCCCGTCCTGCCGTGCGGCGGTGGTCATCGACGACGGGTCCGAGCCCGCCGTCGGCTCGGTCAGCGCGAAACAGCCGATCACCTCGCCGGCGGCCATCCGGGGGAGCCACTCCTGTTTCTGGTCCTCCGAGCCCCATTTGTGGATGGCGCTCATCGCCAGTGACCCCTGGACCGAGACGAACGTGCGGATTCCGGAGTCGCCGGCCTCCAGCTCCATGGCAGCCAGACCGTACTCGACGGCGGACCGGCCGGGGCAGCCGTAGCCCTCCAAATGCATGCCCAGGACGCCCAGCTCACCCAGCTGCGCGGGCAGGTGCAGAGGGAAGACGCCCTGCTCGTACCAGTCGGCGATGTCTGGGCGGATCTGCTGGTCGGTGAAGTCCCGGATCCGCTGCCGCAGGGCCAGCTCATCGGGGGTCAGCAGGGAATCCAGGGCCAGGACATCCGAAGGGTCCGGGAGACCGTACTCGGCCGAAGCCTCCGCAGGATCAAGGGCGTCATTGCTCATTGCAGCATCCTACGTGCCCAGTGATCCCGTACCGCGACATTGGCCGTCCCGCGCCGCGGTCTACCGGCCGCTTCTCACCGGTCCGCAGGAACCCTCGTTCCGCCCAGGAAGTACTCGCGGGTTGACGGCAGGAACCGGCAGACCGCGGCCAGCACCACGCCCAGGGCCAGCAGCACCACGCCGCTGACAAAGGCCCCGCCGACGCCGAAGATCTGCGTGTTCCCGTAGGCCGGATCCCACATCTGCGCCGCCGAGACGAAGAACGCCGCGGTCAGCAGCAGCGCCCCGAGCAGCGGAAGGATTCCGCGGAACCACAGGTTGCGCGCGGACTCACGCAGGGTGTCCCGGAAGTACCAGGCGCAGGCAAAACCGGTGAGGGCGTAGTAGAAGGCGATGAACAGGCTGATGGAACTGATGGAATCGGACAGCAGGTTCTCGCTGAGGAAGCTCATGGCCACGTAGTACACGATGGCCGCGGCGCCCATCACCTGGGTGGAGAAGCCGGGGGTCTGGTTCCGCTCGTGGACTTCCCCGAACTTCGGCGGCAGTGCCCGGTGCACGCCCATGGACAGGGTGCCGCGGGCGGTGGGAAGGATGGTGGTCTGGGTGGAGGACAGCACGGATGCCAGCACCGCCACGACAATCAGCCAGCCCCACGGACCCAGCACCACGTCCTTCATCGCCAGGAACACGTCGTCCTGGTTGTCGGCGTTGGCCAGCCCGATTCCTTCCGTCCCCACGGACGCGTACATCATCACCAGCAGCGCCACCGAGACATAGATGGCAACCAGCACGAATGCGGAGATCACCGCCCCGCGGCCCGGGGTGGTGGCCGGATTCTCGGTCTCCTCGTTCACCGCCAGGCACGTGTCCCAGCCCCAGTAGATGAACAGGGCCAGCAGGATGCCGTGGACCACCGCGCCGGGATCGGCGAACGCCCCGGCCGCGTTGAACCATTCAACGTCGAAGGGCTGGCCCGCCGGCGCCCCGCCGGTGAGGCCCGCGATCCTGGCAATGATGGCCACGGCGAAGATGCCCAGTGAGATGTACTGGACGTAGGTCAGGGTCCGCTGGACGTGCTCACCCAGCCGGATCCCGCGGTAGTTGACGAGGGTCATGAAGGCGATGAAAACGACGCCGGTGGCGGTCACCACCGCCTTGTTCCCCGCCAGGGACCCGTCGCCGACGAGGAGCCAGAGGTACTGGCCTGCCACCTGCGCCAGGTTCGCCAGGACCACGACGCCGGCCAGGGCCACGCCCCAGCCGCCCAGCCATCCCGCCCACGGGCCGAAGGCGCGGCGGGCCCAGATGAAGGTGGTGCCGCAGTCCGGCATGGCGCTGTTGAGCTCGCGGAACGCGTAGGCGATGAACAGCACGGGAATGAAGCCCAGGACCAGGATCAGCGGGGTGTAGTTCCCGTTGACGGCCACGATCAGGCCCAGCGTCGCGGCCAGGGAGTACACCGGGGCGGTGGAGGCGAGGCCCAGCATCACGGAGTCGCCAAGGTCCAGGATCCCGGCGCGGAGTCCTTTGCCGGGGACGGCACTGCCGGGCTGGCCCCCGGCGCCGCCGGCCGCCGTCGTCGTTCGGGTTCTCATTGGGTACCTGTTCTCATAGCGCAATACCTGCCTTGTTCGCGTTGGCCTGGGCCGCCTGGACGCTCAGCGGCGCCGGCGCGTCAATGGTGTTCGGGACGAAGCGGCAGAAATAGTCGGTGACCGGCCCGTCGGATTCGCGGATGCCGCAGCCCACCGATTCGCCGTCCACCACCCACAGGCCCAGAACCGGATGGTTGCCGTCGAAGTCGGGGAGGGAATGGTACTGCTGGTAACACCAGCCCTCGCGGCCGTATCCGCCCGGCTTCTCCAGGCTGATGCCCTCCGCGTGGATCCGGATGTTGTCGCCTTCGCGGCCGTGCAGCGGCTTGGCCACCCACTCCCGCAGCGGCCCCGGATCATTGAGATAGGCCGGGAGCAGGTTCGGGTGGTTCGGGTAGAGGTGCCACAGGGCCGCTAGGAGCGCCTTGTTGGACAGCAGCATTTTCCAGGCCGGCTCCACCCAGCGGGGATTGTGCGAGCGCTGCAGCAGGCGGTGGCCGAATGGCTCCTTCATCATCAGCTCCCAGGGGTAGAGCTTGAAGATGGTGCTGATCATGAAGTTGTCCATGTCCACGAAGCGGTTCAGGTTGGGGTCCCAGCCGATGTCCGACATGTTGATGCCGATGGTGGTCCACCCGGCCTGGCTGGCCACGTCCCGCATATAGGCGGCCGTCATCCAGTCCTCGCCTGACTCCTCGGCCTCGGAGTGGGCCACGTGCAGGGTGCTCATCCCCGTGCGGTACTGGAGCTTCTTCCACTGCCGGATCAGTGCCTCGTGGATCCCGTTCCACTGGTCCTTCTCCGGGAAGACGTCCTGCAGCCAGAACCACTGGGCCACTGCCGCCTCGATGAGGCCGGTGGGAGTGTCCGCGTTGTACTCGAGCATCTTGGCGGCACCGCCCTGGCCGTCATAGATGAAGTCAAAGCGGCCGTAGATGTCCTGGTCCCCGGCCTGCAGCGACTCGGCGGCCAGTTCCAGCGCCTGAGGGCCGATGCCGATGGGGCCCATCGCACCCGTGGCCAGGAACTTCGCGGCCTCCAAACACATCCTGTGCATGTCCTCGGCGGTGACCTCCAGCGCCTCCACCTCGTCCATGGTGAATTCGTAGTAGGCCGCCTCGTTCCAGTACTCGATCTTCTTGCCGCCGGGCAGGGTGGTGGTGGAAAACACCAGGCCCTGTTCTTCAATCTTCTGCTTCCAGTCCGGCCGGGGCTCCGAGAGTAACCGCTTCACGCCTAGCCTCCCGTGCTTCCGCCTTTGGAGCTGCTGCCGAAGCCGCCCCTGCTGACCGTGCCGCCTTTGCTGCTGTAGCCCGTGGACGTCTTGGCCCCCTGCGGCACCGTCCTGGTGAAGTTCGGATAGGCCGTCCTGTTCTGGCCGATGCCCGGAACGCTGGCCCCGCGCGCATAGAAGTACCAGGCATACAAGGCCCCGCCGCGCCCGGCCGAGCTGTTGCACTGGGTGTCCTCGACGCGCTCGCCGGTTTCCTCGTTGAAGCAGACCTGGGCGTAGTCGGGGTCCTGCTCGTTGCTGGCCACGATCGCCGTGATGGTGCCGGCCAGAAGCGCTGTGACGCCGAGGCCCACCACTACCGTGCGGCGCTGCGACCGCTTCTTCCGAGCTGCCGCATCGCGCTCGCGGTCACGCGCGAACGGATCGAAGACGGGGCTGGGCTGGGGGAAGCCTGTTTGCTTCTGGTTTCCTTCTCCCGGGGTTGCCTTGCCCGGGGTTTCCGTGTGGGGCTTTCCGCTGCCTGGCTTTCCCCGGCCTTCCTCTCCCGGCGTGCCGGGGGTCAGCAGCTCGGGGTGGAGTTCCGGTTTGGGCACCTGCCAGGGCGGCGGCTTGGCCGGACCGCCGCCAGGCGCGCCATCGCCCCGGTCCCCGTCAGCGTCCTTGCGCGGGTCTTTCTCCGGGTCCATGGTTTCCCCTTGCTGCTCCATGCTGTTGCCTACCTGTGCCGGTCACTGCCGATGAAGCAGCTGCCCGACTGCCAGTGAAATACTCCAGCAAGCCTAGTGGCTGGGACGGTCGCGAGGTGAATAAATTATCGGAAAACAACCCGGGCGGAAACACCAAAGGCGCTGGTCAGGCCGAGAACCTAGACTAATGCCATGCACACAGCCACTCTTCTTGCCGTTTGCCGGGTCCACCAGCTCCTTCCGGACGAAGGAAGCGTCGGCGTTACCGCCATCGACAAGCGCCCCGTGGATGGGCCCGTGAAGGTGCACAAGCTGGGCCTGCACGGTGACATCCAGGCCAGCCGCATCCACCACGGGGGAGAGGACCAGGCACTGTACGCCTATTCCCAGACCGACGCCGACTACTGGATCGGTGAACTGCAGCGCGAACTGCCGCCCGGGATCTTCGGTGAGAACCTGCGCGTGGCAGGGATCGAGACCACCGGTGCCGTAATTGGCGAACGCTGGCGGATCGGCTTGGACGTCGAGGTTGAGGTCACCTCCCCGCGCGTGCCCTGCGCAACCTTCCAGCGGCGCATGGGGGAGACTCAGTGGGTCAAGCGCTTCACGGAGGCGGGCCGGGTGGGCGCCTACCTGCGTGTCATCAAGACCGGCACAGTGCAGGCAGGCGACCACATCCACCGCCTCTTCGTGCCCAAGCATGGCGTGACCATCGGCCGCTGGTTCAGCGAGCCCGACGTCGATGCCATCGAGGCCTTGCGCGACGCCGAGGCCGACGGCGAAATCCGCCTGCAGCCGGAGTACCACGAGCGATTTGAGAAGATGCTCCACCGCTTGGGCCGCTAGCAGCCCGTGTGTAGTGCGGCCGCGAGTCCCCCATTTCTGCGCCGCTATAGGCAGCCTGCACCGGGGGTGCCCCTGATTTGGCGACCGGGCAGGGCGCGCCCGGACGCAGAAACCGGTGCAGAATTGCCGCGTGTGCGCAAGGTCACCGCCCCTGCCGCAGCCCCGGTTAGCTTGCGGGCGGCGGCATGCTTTACACTTGAAACATCCCCCACTCCGGAAATCCCTTATTCCTGCCCAATTCTTGAGGCAGGACTGGCAAGTGTTGGGGCCCGCAAATGTGATGCGGGCATTTTCATAGGGAGAGCCGGCTGAAGAAAACGCTGTACAGACTGCTGGGATAGCAGCCAAGAGATGCAGTGCGAAGTCCTGCCACGGGATTGCGAAAGCGCCGGACTTCTACGTGACCGGCCGGTCAATGTATGCCCGGCGCCCACGGCACATGTACTGCGGCTCCGCTCACCTCGGGTTGTGCCGCCTGGCCCCCTATGGATGAGGAATATTTACCTATGCCCGAAAATCACGACAACGCCAACGAGACGGCTGCCGCCGAAACCGCCAACGTTGAATTCACCGAGGCTGCTGTCCCTGCAGCCGAGCCCGCCGTGGCCGCAGCCCCCGCCGACGCTCCTGCAGCCGAGCCCGCCGAGGCCGCAGCCCCCGCCGCTGAGGCCCCCGCTGCCAAGGCCGATGAAGACGATGAAGAAGGCGTGAAGTTCGCCGATCTCGGCATCGACGGCCGCGTGCTGGCCGCCCTGCAGGACGTCGGCTACGAAAAGCCTTCCCCGATCCAGGCAGCAACCATCCCGCTGCTGCTTGAAGGCCGCGACGTCGTGGGCCTCGCCCAGACCGGCACCGGTAAGACTGCAGCATTCGCAGTACCGGCACTGTCCCGCCTGGCCGAGCTCCACGACCTCAACGGCCCGTCCCGCAAGACGCAGGCCCTGGTTCTCGCCCCAACCCGCGAGCTCGCGCTCCAGGTTGCCGAGGCCTTCACCTCGTACGCCAAGCACATCGATGACTTCACCGTCCTCCCCGTCTACGGCGGCTCCGCCTACGGCCCCCAGCTCGCCGGCCTGCGCCGCGGTGCACAGGTTGTCGTCGGTACTCCCGGCCGAGTGATCGACCACATTGCCAAGGGCTCCCTGGATCTCTCCGAACTGCAGTACCTGGTGCTGGACGAGGCCGACGAAATGCTCCGCATGGGCTTCGCCGAAGACGTGGAGCAGATCTTCCAGCAGACCCCGTCGGACCGCCAGGTGGCACTGTTCTCCGCCACCATGCCGAGCCAGATCCGCCGGATGTCCAAGCAGTACCTGAACAACCCGGCCGAGATCTCGGTGAAGTCCAAGACCACCACCGGCGCGAACACCCGTCAGCGCTACCTGCAGGTTATGGGCCCGCACAAGCTCGATGCCATGACCCGCATCCTCGAGGTCGAAGAGTTCGACGGCGTCATCGCGTTCGTCCGCACCAAAATGGCCACCGAGGACCTCGCCGACAAGCTGCGCGCCCGCGGCTTCCAGGCTGCCGCCATCAACGGCGACATCCCGCAGCAGCAGCGCGAACGTACCGTTGACGCGCTCAAGGAAGGTCGCATCGACATCCTGGTTGCCACCGACGTCGCCGCCCGCGGCCTGGACGTCGAGCGCATCAGCCACGTGGTCAACTACGACATCCCGCACGACACCGAGTCTTACGTGCACCGCATCGGCCGCACCGGCCGTGCCGGCCGATCCGGCGATGCGATCCTGTTCATGACTCCGCGCGAGAAGTACTTGCTGCGTTCCATTGAGAAGGCCACGCGCCAGCCTGTAGAGCAGATGCACCTGCCCACCGCTGAGACCGTCAACACGCTGCGTCTGGGCAAGTTCGCCGAGCGCATCACTGAGACGCTCGAGTCCGAAGACGTGGCGGCATTCCGTGACCTGATCGCGTCTTACGAGGAAGAGCACAACGTGCCGGCAGCAGAAATCGCTGCGGCACTGGCTGTGATGGCGCAAGGCGGCCAGCCGCTGCTGGTCAAGGAACTGCCTGCTGCTCCGGAGTACCAGAAGCGCGAACGGTCCAAGGACGGCTTCGGCTCCCGCGGCCCGACCCGCACGCTGACCGAGGGCAACGCCACGTACCGGATCGCCGTCGGACGGCGCCAGCGCGTCATGCCGGGTTCCATCGTGGGCGCCATCGCCAACGAAGGCGGCATTTCGTCGTCGCAGATCGGCGGCATTGACATCCGCTCGGACCACTCGCTCGTGGAGCTCCCGGCCGACCTGAGCCCCGATCAGCTGAAGGCCCTGTCCCGCACGCGGATCGGCGGCGAGCTGATCCACCTCGAGCTGGACTCCGGCCGCAAGCCTTCCGGTGACCGTGGCAGCTACCAGGGCAACCGTGGCGGCGACCGCGGCGGCAACTTCAAGGGCGGCGGGGGCTTCAAGAAGGAGTTCCGCAAGAACGACGGCGAGCGTTCCTCCGCTGACCGCGGCGGCCGCTCGTACAGCGAGCGTTCCGAGCGCGGCTTTGGCGGCGACCGGGGTCAGTCGAGCGACTCCCGCTTCGGCGGTCACGGTGATGGCGCACGCAAGCCCCGCCACGGCAACGAGGGCGGCCACCGCGACTTCAACCGCAAGGGCAAGTGGTAGTCACCTCATCGCGACGAACCGCGTGATGATGACGCTGCGGTGAATTCCGCATCCGAATAGAAACAGGCCGGCTGATGCCGGCCTGTTCCTATTTAAGGTCGTTCTACCTGGCGGTGTGTTCGCTTCGTCACATCCGCGTCCTGAAGGTCCTGCAGCGGCATCCAACAGGGGCCTGCAGCCCGCTCCAAGCCTGTATTTCCGGGGTTTTTGACCCTGGAGAACCCCGTTCCGCCGCCGATTTGTTGAGTGCGAAATCTTCGGGTAGAGTATTTACTCGTTGCCCCCCTAGCTCAGTGGTAGAGCGCGTTCTTGGTAAGAACGAGGTCACCGGATCGATTCCGGTGGGGGGCTCGGAATGAGGGCCTGTGTCAAGGCGGTCTTGACCGGCTTGACACAGGTTTTTCTCATTCGTGGCGGTGTAGCTCAGTTGGTTAGAGCGCACGACTCATAATCGTGAGGTCGGGAGATCGAGCCTCCCCACCGCTACAGAATCTGCAGGCCAGAGGCAATCAGCCCCTGGCCTGCTTTTGTTTTTGGGCCATGGCTCATCCGGCCCGAGCCGTCGTGGGGCACTTTGGGGGAACCGGCGTCGTAATTACGAAAAGCCCCGCACTGCCTTTGCGGCGGTGCGGGGCTATTTGGCTGCGGGGGCTATTTGCCTGCGGCGTCTATTTGCCTGCGGGGCTCCCCGGAGGCCTACGCGCGGGTGACGCTGATGCGCACGTTCGGGCACGAGTCTGCCCAGCGGATCAGGGCGGCCTTCTCGGCGCTGTCCACCCGCAGGCCCCACCGGATCTTCACCGCGATCCAGTTGCCGATGTACTCGCAGCGGTTCGCCGGCGGCATCCATGCCTCTGGACCCCGGGCTTGCTTGGCGGAGTTCAGTGCCGCCGTCTGCGCGTTCAGGGACCGACCGTCGCCGAGGTCGTTGTAGAACGCCACCCGGCGCGCCTGCGACCAGTAGCGGGCGCCCGAGCCCCACGCCTCATGGACGGGAACCGTGTGGTCGATCTCCACGGCCGACGCCAGGGTGTGCGTGCGGTTGTCCCACCTGGTCACCCAGCGGGCCGTGCGCACGGTGCACCGGCGCGCGGTGGTGTACGTCGCGGTGGCCTTCGCCTCCTGCAGCAGGACCTCGGCCCGGGTGTTCTGGCAGTCACGGTTGGTGTCCAGCCAGGTGCCGAAGTAGCGGGTCCGGTCGTAGCCGGCATTGTTCTCCGCGGCCACCGTGAGGGCACGGGCGGCGGTCCGCAGCGGCGCGGAATAGTAGGTGGCAGCCTCGGCGGGGACTGCCAGCCCGGTGAGCAGCAGGCCGGCGGCCACGGCGGTCGCGGACAGCGACCGGGCCCAAAGGCCGGACCTGACGGACGCAGTGATGGCCACCACCCGGCGTCGGGCCGATTTGAACGGGCCGGTGTGGTTCGACGGGCCTGTGTGATTGAACGTGCCTAGCGGCATGATTCCCCCTGATGATTCCTGAAACAGTATGAATTGCTTGATGTGTCAACCAGCATGCCAGCCGGAATAGGGGAGAACCGGATCCTTGATCAGGTCCTGATGGAATCCTGTGGCAACGCTGCGGATGGCTCCGGAACCAGCGGAACCGTTGTCATCCGGGCGCCATGAACCTAAGGTCGGACTGCACACCGCAACGGACAACAGGAGCCGGCATGGCCAGACTGATCTACTCGGGACTCATGTCCCTCGACGGCTACATCGCGGACCGGGACGGCAACTTCGACTGGGCCGAGCCGGACGCCGAGGTGCATTCCTTCGTCAACGAGCTTCAGCGGTCGGCGGGGACGTACCTGCTCGGCCGCAGGATGTACGAAGTGATGGCCGTCTGGGAGCATCCGGAGGACTTCGGCGAGATCCCCGGTTACATCCGCGACTTCGCCGACCTCTGGAAGGCGGCGGACAAGGTGGTCTTCTCCCGCTCGTTGGAGGATGTGACCACCGCCCGGACCCGGATCGAGCGGGAGTTCAGCGCCGATGCCGTCGGACGGCTCAAGGCCGACGCTAGCCGGGACCTGGCCGTGGGCGGCGCCGAACTTGCCGCGGCAGCCATCCGGGCGGGGCTGGTGGACGAGTTCCAGATGTTCCTCTCGCCCGTGGCGGTCGGCGCCGGCAAGCGCTTCCTCCCGGACGACGTCCGCCTCCGGCTTGAGTTGCTGGAGGAGAAGCGGTTCGGCAACGGCACTGTCTTCCTCCGCTACGCCAACCGGACAGCGTGACCGGTCCGGATGAGGGAGTGCCGGCCTGCGGCGGGCACCGCGCCTGGGACACAATGGGGACATGACCCGCATCGCAATCATCGGTGGCCACGGCAAGGTGGCCCTGCAACTGTCCGCCCTCCTCACGGAACAGGGGCACAGCGTCACGTCCTTCATCCGTAACCCGGACCATGCGGCGGATGTCGCCGCCACCGGCGCGTCGCCGTCGGTCCTTGACGTTGAAAAGTCGACGACGGCGGACGTCGCCGCCGCGCTCGGGAACCACGACGCGGTGGTCTGGTCAGCCGGCGCCGGGGGAGGGGACCCGGCCCGCACGTATGCGGTGGACCGCGACGCCGCCATCCGTTCCATGGACGCGGCCGCGGAGGCCGGCGTCGGGCGCTATGTGATGGTGTCCTACTTTGGGGCGGGCCCGGACCACGGGGTTCCCGAGGGGCACAGTTTCCACGCGTACGCCGAGGCCAAGGCCGCCGCCGACGAGTACCTCCGCGGCACCAACCTCGAATGGACCATCCTGGGTCCGGGGTCGCTGACCGAAGGGCCGGGAAACGGGCTGATCGACGTGAGCCCCGAAGACGCCAGTTCCGGCACGCAGACCTCGCGAGCCAACGTGGCTATCGTTGCCGCCGCGGTGCTTGACCTGCCGGATACTGTCGGCCGGACCATCGAATTCCGCGACGGCACGCAGCCGGTGGCGGCCGCGCTGGCCGGCCTGCAGTAGCCCTGCAGCCGAAGCCCGACGAGAACAACAGCACAGCGCGAACGTACACTTGGGGCCCCAAAAAGAGGGTTCGTTTAGGGCCGCAAGTGTACGTTCGCCCCGGTCCGGGCGGCGTTGGGCAGGAGTAGGGCCGCGGTGTTCCCGGTAGGGTTGAAAGGCAACGGCCGCCCTCCGTCCGAGGCGTGGCGCACTCGGGGAAAGTGGGCACATGGACCAGCTGGCACTCATCATCGGCCTCCTGCTCGCCACCGTGGTCGCCGTGGGCCTCGGGGACCGGCTGCGGCTGCCCTATCCGGTCCTAATGCTGCTCCTGGCCGTGGCGCTGACGTTCATCCCGGGCTTCCCGGACATCGAGATTCCGCCGGAGCTGATCCTGCCGATCTTCCTCCCGCCGCTGCTGTTCGCCACCGCGCAGCGGAGCTCCTGGGCCGTCTTCCGGGTCCGGTGGCGCACGCTCATCATGCTCGCCGTGGCCCTGGTGGTCATCTCCACCGCCGTTGTCGCAGGCGCCGCGTGGATCATGATTCCGGGGATCGGCATCCCGGCCGCCATCGCGCTCGGAGCCATGGTGGCACCGCCGGACCCTGTTGCGGTGGAGTCCGTTGCCGGCCGCGTGCACATGCCGCGGCGCCTGATCACGGTGCTGCAAAGCGAAGGGCTCTTCAACGACGCCGCCGCCATTGTCATCTTCCAGGCAGCTGTTGCCGCCGCTGTCGGTGGCACCAGGATAGGGCCCGACGTCGTCCTCAAGTTCGTGGTAGGGGCGGCACTTGCCGTCGTGGTCGGCATTGCCATGGGCTGGCTGACGTCGCTGATCACCCGGCTTGTGGCGTCCATGGTGGCCCGCAGCGCCGTGACGCTGGTGGTGCCGTTTGCCGCCTACATCCTCGCGGAGGAATTCCACGCCTCCGGTGTGATCGCCGTCGTGGTCACCGCCCTGGAGATGCAGCGGCACGCCCGGCCGCAGGACGCCGCCGAGCGGGTGACCCGGACGGCCTTTTGGGACGTGGTGGAGCTGCTGGTGACGGGGCTTGCGTTTGGGCTCGTGGGGCTCGAGATCCAGGACGTGGTCCGGGCGGAAGGGGCCGGCATCCTGGGCATGGCGGGCACCGCCGCCGTGGTCTGCGTACTGGTCTTCGCCGTGCGGTTCGGCTGGCTGGGCCTGCTGGCCCTGTCCGCCCGCCACCGCACGAACCTGCTGCAGCCGACGTCCGCCAAGGAGGTGCTGATCCTGACGTGGTGCGGCATGCGCGGGCTGGCCACTCTGGCGCTTGCGCTGGCGCTGCCGCTCACTCTCGCGGACGGCACGCCGTTCCCGGCGCGGGACCAAGTACTCGTCACCGCCTGCGCGGTGCTGCTGGCGACCCTGGTGCTGCCGGGTCTGACCCTGCCGTGGCTGATGAAGGTCCTGAAGGCGTCCCAGGACGGCACGGAAGAGCGTGATGCAGCGCGGCTCCTGGCCCGCCGTGCGCAGGCGGCCGCCGTGGCCGCGCTGAAGGACAACGAGCTCGTGAAGGAGCTGCCGCCGGAGAAGGTGGCGCTGGTGAAGGAGAAGATGACCCGGCTCCATGCCGAACTGCTGGACGGAAGCCTCCGCAACGAGAGCCTGGCCGAGAAGCGTGAGCGGGGCAGGGAGCTGGCCATCACGGTCCAGACAATCGCCTTGGACGCCGCGCGGCAGGAGGTCGTCGCAGCCCGCAGCGAACCGGACATGGATCCCGAGGTGGCGGACAGGGTGCTGCGCCAGCTCGACCTGCGGACCATGATCATGCCGGAGTAGCCCAGCGCGAACGTACACTTGGGGCCCCAAAAGGGACATGCTTTTTGGGGCCCCAAGTGTACGTTCGCGCTCGTCGTGGGTCGCTGCGGGAGGGGTCTGCTGCGGGAGGGCGCCTGTCTCCTGAGGGCCGCGGCTAGGCCGGGACGTTGAGCTCCAGGTCCAGGGTGTTCGCCTCCACGTAGTCTAGGGCCCGCCGGACCGCGCCCACGGTGACGATCGAATCGCCCAGCGGCGAGACCGCCACCCGCGGCGGGGTGGCCGTGAATTCCGGGAGCCGGGTCGCAATAGGCTCGATCAGGACCCCGGCAGAGTTGGCCACGGCCCCGCCGATCACCACGAGGTCGGGGTTGATCAGGGTGGCCACAGAGCCGATGACCCGGGCCATCCTGTCGGCCAGCCGGTCAAGGATCTTCAGTGCCTCCGCGTCGCCAGCAGCTGCCGCGGCAAAGACGTGCTCCGCCTCGGCCCCCGTGGCGGCGTGTTCGCGGAGGGACGTCTCGGCGGTGCCCTCAAGCGCCTCCGCAGCCCAGGTCCTCGCCAGCGTCGCGATGCCGAAGGTGTCGCCCACGCCCTCTACCAGGTCCAGGTACGCGAGTTCACCGGCGCCGCCGCCGCTGCCGTGCAGCAGGCGGCCGTCTTCGATGACGCCGGAACCGAAGCGTTCACTGGCCAGGATCACGACCACGTCGTCCACGCCCGCCGCGGCGCCCCGCCACCGGTCGCCGAGGGCGGCGAGATTGGCGTCGTTCTCCAGCAGCACCGTCCATCCGTGCAGCTTGTCCAGCGCGGATTTAAGCCCGACGTCGAACAGCCCCCAGAAATGCTGGGCCGTGAGGATGTTGCCTTTCCGGTCCACCGGAGCCGCCATACCGGCGCACACGGCCAGCACTGCGTCGGGAGAGGCCCCCACACTGTGCAGCGCCATCATGGCGGCCCGGTCAATGACAGCAACGCGTTCCTCGGCGGAGATGTCCTCGATCTCAAACGGCTGGCTGGCCCGTCCCAGCGCCTTGCCGCGAAGATCGGACACCACCACCGTCGCTTTTGAGAACCCCACGTCCATTCCCAGGACGTAGCCTGCCCGCTCGTTGAGTTCGAACCGGCGGGCGGGCCGTCCCTTCTGGTAGCCGCCAAAGGCGCGCTGGTTCTCCAGCTCGGTGATCCACCCGCGCTGCATGAGGTCCTCGCATACTGAAATGGCGGTGGCCCGGGTCAGGCCGGTGGCTTGGATGACCTCCGTCACCGTCACCGCGCCCGAGGCGCGCATGAAATCCAGGACCGCTCCGGCGCTCACGCGGCGAAGCAGCTGTGGCGTGGCCGCCGTCATCTCGGACATGGTGTTGACCTCCTTGTGCTCTGCCCCACATAATACTTGAGGAACTAAATTTAGATTCCATATAAAGTACTCACGTGGGCCGGACGGCCGCCGGCCACGGGATTCTCCTTCCAGCTTTTTCCTCAGCCTTTTGCAAAGGAGCAACTGTGAACTGCCCTTCCCAGCACCGCCGGTTCCGGAATCCGCAACGCCGCGCCACCTCCCAGCACTCCGTCCAGGCCTCCGCACTGTGAGTGCAATCCCGCTCAGCCGCGAGACTCCGCTCAGCCGGCGCGCGCTGTTCAAGGCGGCCGGCCTTGCAGGTGCAGCAGCTGTCCTTCCGCTGGGGGGCTGCGGCTCCGTGCCCAGCAGCCAGAACGGCGTCACCACCCTGCGCTTCATGCAGAACAAGCCCGAGGTGGTGGCCTACTTCAACCAGGTGATCAAGGACTTTGAGGCGCTCAACCCGGACATCCGCGTCATCCAGGACTTCAATGAGGGCAACTTCGTTCCGGGCCTGGTCCGCAACGACCCGCCCGACGTCGTGACCCGCGGCTTCGCCCAGGCCACCGCCGACTTCGTCCGCAAGGGCGTGTTTGCAGATCTTTCGGACCATCCAGCGGCAGCCACCATCGACCCCAAGGTCCAGGACCTGATCAGTTCCTGGGGACAGTACAACGGGCACGAAACCAGCGCCCTCCCGTTCTCCCTGGCAGCCGCCGGGGTCATCTACAACCGGGACATCTTCGAGGCCCGGGGCGTGTCCGTCCCCGCCACCTGGGACGAATTCGTGGCGGCCTGCGAGAAGTTCAAGGCCGCCGGCATCACGCCCATCTACGGCACGTTCAAGGACAGCTGGACCCTCGGCCAGGGGATGTTCGACTACCTCGCGGGCGGCTCCCTGGACGTCGCCGACTTTTTCGCCGAGCTCGCCGCCAAGGGTGCCACCATCAGCGAAGACGCCAAAGAGTCGTTCACCAGCAACTTCGGTCCGGTCCTACCCAAGATGCTTGAGCTTGCAGCCTTCTCGCAAAAGGGCGCCACGAGCAAGAACTACGCGGACGGCAACGCCGCATTCGCCAAGGGCCAGGCGGCCATGTACCTGCAGGGCCCGTGGGCGCTGTCCCAACTGGTGGCTGCAAACAAGGACGTCAGGCTCGGCAGTTTCCCGCTGCCCGTCACCAACAACCCCGCGGACACCAAGGCCCGGGTCAACGTGGACATGGCCCTGTCCATCACACGCAACACGCCGAACATGGCCGCGGCACGCAGGTTCGTCAGCTACCTGCTGGAGCCCTCCGTCGTGGACGCCTACAACGAGAAAAACGCGGCGTTCTCACCGCTTAAGGAAGCACCCGCCGTCGAAAATCCCCAGATCACCGGCCTCGCCGCCTCCGTGCGGGAGGGGCGGTACTACCAGGGAGCAACCACCTACTTCCCGCCGTCGGTACCGCTGTACAACTACATCCAGTCCTTCGTGTACGGCAAGAACGGCGAGCAGTTCCTTTCCGCCCTCGACGACGAATGGCGCCGGGTCGCCGAGCGCACCGCGGTCTGACCCGCCCGAATCCAGGAGCCCCCATGACTACAACCTCAGAGATGGCGCAGGCAGCCCCGCCCGCCGCCTCGACCGTTCCCCCGAAGACCCCGCTGCGGTCCATCCGCGCCAAGGGCCGCATCGACCCCGCGTACTACTGGATGGTGGTGCCGGTCCTGGCGCTGTTCGCCTTCTTCATCACCCTGCCGGCACTGGTGGGCGTATTCTTCAGCCTGACGAACTACGCCGGCTACGGCGACTGGAAGTTCATCGGACTGTCCAACTACGTCAACATCTTCCGGGACCCGGCCATCCTGCAGTCCTACATCTTCACGTTCGTCTTCGCACTGACCACCACCGTGGTGGTCAACATCGTGGCCCTCGCAATCGCCCTTGGCCTGAACGCCAAGATCAAATGGCGCACCGGCATCCGCACCGTCTTCTTCATCCCCATGGTGCTCTCCGCCCTGGTGGTGTCCTTCGTGTTCAACTACCTGTTCTCCAACACCCTGCCCGTGCTGGCGGACCGCTTCGGTGTGACGCCCCTGGCCACGAGCATCCTGGCCAACGAGAATCTCGCCTGGCTGGCCATCGTGCTGGTCACGGTCTGGCAGGCGGCTCCCGGCGCCACCATCATCTACCTGGCCGGGCTGCAGAGCGGTCCCGTCCGAGGTGTATGAGGCCGCGGACCTCGACGGCGCCGGCAGCTTCCGGCAGTTCGCGAGCCTGACGCTGCCGCTCATCCTCGGGTACCTCGTCATCAACGTGATCCTCGGCTTCAAGGGCTTCCTGGGTACCTACGAAATCATCGTGGGCCTCACCGGCGGCGGGCCCGGCATGGCAACTCAGTCTGTGGCTATGCGCATCTTCTCCGGCTTCACCGGCGGGGATTACTCCTACCAGATGGCGAACGCCGTCATCTACTTCCTGATCACCCTGCTGATCTCCGTCATCCAGCTGCGCCTTATCCAGCGCCGGGGGGTTTCTCTCTAATGACAGCTTTTCCACTGGCCGCCCGCCGCACCGGCCGTTCAAACAACCCAGGCCGCGCCAAACACCCAACCAACCCAGTCCGCCGGAAGAACCGCTCCGGCCGGGAGGGCTACAAGATCAACTGGTGGCTCACCGCGCTGATGCTGGTGGCCTCCCTGACCGTGCTGCTACCGCTGTACTTCACCGTGGCCATGGCCCTGAAGTCCCCAGACCAAATCGGAACCGGCACGGGGTTGGAATGGCCCGGCCCGGTGAACTGGGAGAACTTCGGCGCCGCCTACGTGGCAACGAATTTCCCGCGGGCGTTCATGTCGACGGCGTTCGTCACCGTGCTTAGCGTCCTTGGTTCGCTCGCCTGCAGCTCGCTGGTGGCGTACGCCATCGCCAGGAACTGGAGCCGGAGGTTCTTCCGGGGCTCCTTCGTGTACCTGCTCTCGGCCATGTTCATCCCGTTCCCGGTGATCATCCTGCCCCTGATCAAGCAGACGGCCCTCCTCGGCCTGGACAACCCGGGCGGCGTGGTGTTCCTGCACGTGCTGGGCGGCATCTCGTTTAACACGCTGCTGTACATCGCCTTCGTCCGCTCCATTCCAGTGGAGCTGGAAGAATCGGCCCGGCTTGACGGCGCTACCACGTGGCAGGTGTTCCGCAGGATCATCTTCCCGCTGCTGGCCCCCATGAACGCCACCGTGGGCATCTTCGCCTTCCTCGGCTCATGGAACGACTTCCTGCTCCCGCAGATGATGATCGCCGATCCCGCCCTGCAGACCCTTCCCGTGGTGCAGATGCTCTTCCAGGGAGAGTTCAACACCAACTACAGCCTCGCGTTCGCGTCCTACCTGATGGCCATGGCACCCACTTTGGTGGTTTACATCCTTGCCCAGCGTTGGGTACTGTCCGGAGTCATGCGCGGGGCCGTCAAGTAGACCCATCAAACCAGTCCAGCAACAACCCCAACCACAAGAAAAGGATCATCCCTTGTCCACCACCGCCACGCTGGCAACCCTTTCCGATTCCGACCGTTTGGCCGATCCGAACTGGTGGCGCCAGGCGTCCGTCTACCAGATCTACCCCCGCAGCTTCTCCGATTCGAATGGCGACGGCCTGGGCGACATCAAGGGCATTACGGCCAAGGTCCCGTACCTGAAGTCGCTCGGAATCGACGCCGTCTGGCTCAGCCCGTTCTACCCGTCGGCGCTCGCCGACGGCGGCTACGACGTGGATGACTACCGCAACGTTGACCCGAAGCTCGGCACGCTGGAGGACTTCGACGAGATGGCCGCCGCCCTCCACGCCGTCGGCATCAAGCTGATCGCCGACATCGTTCCGAACCACTCCTCGGACCGGCACGAATGGTTCAAGGAAGCCCTGGCCTCCCCGAAGGGCTCCCCGGCCCGGGACCGCTACATTTTCCGGGACGGCAAGGGCCCCAACGGTGAGTTCCCGCCGTCGGACTGGGATTCCGTCTTCGGCGGCCCCGCGTGGGAGCGCATCACCGAGCCGGACGGCACCCCCGGCCAGTGGTACATGCACATCTTCGCCAAGGAGCAGCCGGACCTGAACTGGGCCAACAGGGAAGTCCGCGACGACTTCCTCAAGACCCTGCGCTTCTGGTCGGACCGCGGCGTGGACGGTTTCCGCGTTGACGTGGCGCACGCGCTCACCAAGGACCTCACCGAACCGCTGCTGTCCAAGCTGGAGCTTAGCGCCGCCAACACCGGCACGGACGGGTTCGACGACGGGTCGCACCCGTTCTGGGACCGCGACGAGGTGCACGAGGTCTACGCCGAATGGCGCGAGGTCTTCAACGAGTACAACCCGCCGCGCACCGCCGTCGCCGAGGCCTGGGTGCACGCCACCCGCCGGGCCCGCTACGCCAGCCCCGAAGGCCTGGGCCAAGCGTTCAACTTCGACCTCCTGCAGGCGGACTTCGACGCCGAGGAGTTCCACGAGATCATCACCCGCAACCTGGCAGAGGCAGCAGCCACCGGCGCCTCCTCCACTTGGGTGTTCTCCAACCACGACGTCGTCCGGCACGCCACCCGCTACGGCCTGCCCAAGGGCTCCAAGGGCCAGCACGCCAAAGGCCAGGACGGCAAGGCCTGGCTGCTGGCCGGCGGGCCCGAAAAGGATCTCGACGTCGAGCTCGGCAAGCGCCGCGCCCGCGCCGCCACGCTCCTCATGCTCGCGCTGCCCGGCTCCGCCTACCTGTACCAGGGCGAGGAACTGGGCCTGCAGGAAGTGGCGGACATCCCGGAATCCGAACGGCAGGACCCGTCGTTCTTCCGCAACAGGGGAGTGGAAGTGGGTCGCGACGGCTGCCGCGTGCCGCTGCCGTGGTCCGTGGAGGGCACGTCCTTCGGGTTCGGCGACGGCGGCGCTCACCTGCCGCAGCCCGACTGGTTCAGCAGCTACGCCGTTGAGGCGCAGGACGGCACCCAGGGCTCCACGCTCGAGCTCTACCGCACTGCCCTGAAGCTCCGCCGTGAGCTGCAGGCCGCCGAAGAGCTGGAATGGATCGAAACCGGAAACCCGGACGTCCTGCACTTCAGCCGCCCGGGCGGCTGGCAGGCAGTGACCAACTTTGGGGACACCGCCGTCGACCTTCCCGCGGGCACGGTGCTGGTGAGCAGCGCACCGCTGGAAGGCGGCAAGCTGCCGGCCAACACCACGGCCTGGCTGCGCTGACTCCAACTGGCTGCGCTGACCACTGACTGAATGACAAGCCGCTGGCGCACCCCGGTTCTGACCGGGGTGCGCCAGCGGCCCGCTTTAACCGCCTTGTGGGCACCCGGGCCAGCCTCTGTGCGGGGCCCGGAACAAATGAAAGAGTGATGCCATGACTGAACAGACTGCAGCACCCTACGGCCGGCTGCTCTACGGCTGCATGGGCCTGGGCGGGGACTGGTCGACTGAACCCCACGAAATCACCGACGTCGAGGCCGCCGCCGAGGCCATCGATGCGGCCCTGGACATCGGCGTCACGCTCTTTGACCACGCCGACATCTACCGGCACGGAAAAGCCGAGGCCGTCTTCGGCGAGGTCCTGGCCGGCACCAGCGGGCTGCGCGAGCGCATCCAACTGCAGACCAAATGCGGGATCCGGCTGAACGAGCGGGGGCTGGAAACCCACTACGACCTGAGCGCGGACGCCATCATCGAGCGCGTGAACGGCAGCCTCGAGCGCCTGCGCACCGACTACGTGGACATCCTCCTGCTGCACCGCCCGGATCCCCTGATGGACCCCGCGGAGGTGGCGGCCGCCGTCGGGAAGCTGATGGCGGAAGGCAAGGTTCGGGCGCTGGGCGTGTCCAACATGTGCGCCGCCCAGATCGAGTTCCTGCAGGACAGCCTCGAGACTCCGGTGGTGGCCAACCAGCTGGAGCTCAGCCTGCTCAAGCGCGACTGGCTGGAGAGCACGGTGCTGGTCAACCATCCCGATGCCCAGGGCTACAGCTTTCCGCACGGGACGCTGGAGTACTGTGCCCGGGAGGGCATCACCTTGCAGGCCTACGGCGCCCTGGCCCGCGGCCATTACACCGGCAACCCGCCCGAGCGGCCCACTCCGGCCGAGAGCGCCACGGCTGCGCTGCTCTCGGAGATGGCCCGCGAGAACGGCACCACCGTCGAGGCGGTGCTGCTGGGCTGGCTCATGAAGCACCCGGCCGGCATCGTGCCGGTCATCGGCACGGCCAACCCCGACCGGATCCGTGCCTGCGCAGGGGCAGCCCGCGCGGCCGAGGCCATGACGCGGGCCGAGTGGTACCGGCTGTGGGTCACGGCCCGGGGTAGCAACATCCCTTAAACCCAACTAGGTCGCAGCTGACGGTGTTCTGAGCACTTAGAACGCCATCTGCTGCGACCTACTTGGGGGGGCGGAAGCGCCGCGGGCCCATCAGGCCAACAGCCCTAGAGCGGGGCGACCTCCGAGTACGTGGAGGCATCACCCTTCAGGGCCTGGCTCTGCTTGCCGTCCACGCCCACCGGGATGTCCCCGGCGATGGTGACGCGGTTGAGCTTGCGCGGCTGGCCGTCGTAGTTGTCCGGTGCGTAGTGCTGGGTGATGCGGTTGTCGAAGAGCACCAGCTGGTTGGGCTCCCAGTTCACGCGGACCACGTTTTCGGGACGGGTCACGTAGGCCTGGAGCAGGCGGATGATGTCCTTGGACTCGGTGTTGGACAGACCCACGATCCGCAGGCGCTGCGCGAAGCCCCCAATGAACAGTCCGCGCTCGCCGGTCAGCGGGTGGACCCGCACCACGGGGTGGGCCGTCTCGAACTTGAGCCGGCTGAACTCCTTGCGGCGCTCCTCGGCGTTGGCGTGCTCCAGGTTCTTGGGCACCGAGTAGTCATAGTCGTTGGTGTGGATGGCCCAGAGGGTGTCGGCGAAGTTCCGCAGCTCGTGCGGCAGGTCGCTGTAGGCGCCGGCGGAGGAGGCGATCAGCGTCTCGCCGCCGTAGGCCGGGACGTCGATGCTGCGCAGGGTGGACGCCTGCGGCGGGTTGACCACGAACGTGACATCCGTGTGCCAGTTGTTGGCCGAACCGTTCTCGCTGTCCACCGGCAGGACGTTCTCTTCGCCCTCCACGGACGCCACGGTGGGGTGCGCTTTGGTGAGCGGGCCGAAGTGGCTGGCGAACTTCACCTGCGCCTCGTCGGAGAGGATGTTGGCTTCACGGAACACCAGGGCCTTGTGCTCGTTGAGGGCCGCACGGATCTGTGCAACGGTCTCTGCCGGCAGGTCGCCGCTGAGGTCCAGGCCGCGGATCTCGGCGCCGATGCGGGAGCCCAGCTTGGAGAATTCGAGCTTTGTTTCGGTAATGACAGTCATCGTTCTTTCCTCACTTTGTGTTGCGGTTACTTCGAATCGGGCGTTACTTGAGGGCGTTACTTTGAATCGGTCAGGAGTCCGTTGAACTCATTGGTGTACAGCTTCTTGGCGTCCAGGTCGGACTTGATGATGCCGGCGGACTTCAGATACTCCTCCCAGCGGGTGAAGTCCTCGTCCTTGATCTCGCCCTTGGCGGGGACGCCGACGCTCTTCCAGTACTGCAGGGCGGCAGGGTTCTCATTGCGGCCGCGTTCCTTCAGGATCTTGGTGAGCCGGGCAATGACTTCCTTGCGGGGCGTGGTCCGTTCCCACTCGATGGCCTTCGCCACGCCCGTGGTGAAGGTCCGGACCGTGTTGGGGTTCTGGGCGAGGAAATCCTCCCGGAAGACATAGGGTCCGCCGGCAAACGAGCCGAACAGGTCAAAGTCGCTGAAGACGGACCGCAGCCCGCCGTTGGCGACGGCTTTGTCCTGCAGGATGCTGCCAAGCGCGCCGGCGTCCACCTGGCCGCGGCGGATGGCTTCCTCCGTGTCGTTCGGCGGCACCACCACGAGCTGGACCTGCTTGATCTCGTCCGCGCTCAGGCCGTTCTTGCGGAGATAGGTGTTGATGACCGCCTCGGAATGTGCGCCTAGGGTGTTCACGGCGATCTTCTTGCCAATGAAGTCCCGGGCAGTCTTGATCGGGCTGTCTTCCTTCACGTAGAAGCCGTTGAAGGTCTTGCTGTCCTCGCCGTAGTAGTTGATGACGGCCTTCACCGGAGCGCCGGCCTCCACGAGCTTCACCACAGCGCCGGCGAACGCGCCGCCGAAGTCGGTCTGGCCCGTCGCTGCGGACTGGATGTCCTGCGGGCCGCTGATGGTGTTGCCCACCCAGTTCAGCTTGACGTCGCCCAGGTAGCCGAGGTCCTGCGCCAGCTCCGGAAGCGTGACGTTGTTGGCCCAGCCCTGGTAGCGGAGCTCCTTCACTTCATTGGCACCGGGAGCGCCGGTGCCGCCTGTGTCATCGCCGGCGGCGCTCCCGCCGCAGCCGGACACCGTCAGGGCGATGACGACGGCGGCCGCAGCACTCAGGATGGTCAGGTGTCGTTTCATTGGGGGTTCCTTCAGGGGGTTGGTTGGCTGGTGAGCCAGGTTCTTGGCGGCCACTGCAACGACCGATGGATCGATGTAAGCGCACTCGACAGGACGCAGAAAAGTGCCCGGGTCACGGCGGGCAACCGTTGGAAATCCGCGGAAACACGGCGCAACAGCGGGTCATGAGGCGCCCCGTTGCGGCCGGTGAATCCTCGTGACGGGAGGTGCCGGGACGTCATTCCGTCGGCGGTACACTGTGGCTTTTGTTCGTATTGGTCTGCCCGGCGGGGCCGATCTGCGTCGCGCACACGGGCGCGCGCCCGATACGGTAGAACCATGACGTCTACTTCCACAGCCGAGATCACCCGGCACGAACGCAATATCCCCGCCGAGATCGCCCGGTCGTGGCTGCTTGTCAACGCAATGAAAACCGAGCTTTTCGACCAGTCCGCCGTGTCCCGCGCGGACTCGATCATCCTGGACATCGAAGACGCCGTTGACCCCTCGCAGAAGGACGTTGCCCGCGAGAATGTGGTGAACTGGCTCTCCGGCGGTGGCCGGGCCTGGGTGCGGATCAACGACGCCACCAGCAAGTTCTGGGCCGACGACCTCGCGGGCCTGCGCGGCACGCCGGGGCTGCTCGGCGTCATGCTGGCCAAGACGGAGTCGGCCGACCAGGTCACCGAGTCCTTCCACCGCATGGACGGCAAGACGCCGGTCATCCCGCTCGTGGAATCGGCTCTTGGCATCGAGGAAGCCAACCACATCGCCAAGGCCCAGGGTGCGTTCCGCTTGGCCTTCGGCTCCGGCGACTTCCGCCGCGACACCGGCATGGCGAACACCCAGGAGGCCATGGCCTACCCGCGCGCCAAGCTCGTCGTCGCCAGCCGGGTGGGCAACCTGCCGGGCCCCATCGACGGGCCCACTGTGGGCACCAACCACCCCATCCTGCGCGAGCAGACCGGCGTCACCGTAATGATGGGTATGACCGGAAAGCTCTGCCTGGCCATCGACCAGACCAGCGTCATCAATGAGGTCATCAGCCCCACGCCGTCGGACGTGGCTTGGGCCACCGACTTCATGGCCGACTTCGAGGCCAACGGCCGCGTCATCCGCGACGGCTCCGACCTGCCCCGCCTCGGCCGCGCAGAGAAGATCATGAAGCTCGCGGTAGCGTTTGGCGTACAGCCAGCGCTCTAGTCTGCATCAGCATTACCAGGAGACCCCGTGACCGATACCCGTTATCTGGTGCACGGGGTCTTTTGGGATGGGCCGCCGGCCGTTTCCGCATCGTCCGACGGCGGCCGGCCGGTCCTGCGCCTCCAGCACCGTTCCGGCGGGTTCAGTGAGATGACGCTCGACGCCGGCACCCGCCTCGGGTTCCGGCTAGCGGACGGCGTCAAGCACTGCCTCGGCCACACCAGGGTTTTTTCCGCCACCGAGCGCCGGCACGTGACGTGCCCGGGCAGCGCCCCTGCGGTCCGGGGCAGCCAGTGCGAGACCTGCCAACTGGCAGACGACACCCGGCTGATCCACGACTTCCACCGCGGCGGACGGGTCCCGGCCGGCCTGCGGGACTACCTCATGCAGCCGCACTCGCTCTATGTCGCCACGTTCGCCAACGGTGCCAGCAAGATCGGCACGGCGTCGCGGCCGCGCAAATGGAACCGGCTGGCTGAGCAGGGTGCGGTGGTTGCCCGTTACGTCGCGCTGGCGGAGGACGGGCGGGTGGTGCGCGTCCTGGAGGACCTGGCCACGAGCGAAGCTGGCCTTGCCCAGCAGGTGCGCGGCGCGGTGAAGACTGCCGCACTGACGGACCCGCTCCCCGGCGAAGAGCTTGACCTCCTGAACCGGAGCCGGGCGGAGGACGTGCGGACGCTCCTGGCAGGCACCGCCGTCGGGGGTTTTGCCATCGTGGATGAACAGTGGGTCCGCCCGGCGCAGGCCGCGGAGCTCTGCGCGGCTGCTGCCCGGCACGCGTACCCTCACGGGATGCACAGCGGAAGTCACGGCTTCACCCTCAGAGCCTTGTGCGGCAGCCACGGCTTGGCCGGTCTGGACGGCTCGGAGCTGGACTTCGTGGTGAACCTCGGGCTGCTGAAGGGCCGCCTGGTGGAACCGGGGGAGTACAGCTCGGAAGTGCCGGCGGTGCAGGAACCCCTTTTCTGAGGGCACACAGGCTGACTGGGTAAACTGGCACGGTGCTGCACGAATTCTGGGCCACCGCGCCCAAGTCCTACAAAATCCTGGTCTTCGCCGCGATGGGCCTTATCGCCGTCGGTCTCATCCTCAACATCGCAGGCAATGTCGCCGCCAACCAGGGACTCATGATCGGTTCCTTGCCGGTGATCGGCCTGGGCCTGGTGCTGCACATGGTCGGTCTGGTGGTCCGCGGCCAGAGTGTGCGGAAGAACATCCCCAAGTAGGAAACCCGCGTGCCGGCCCCGATAGGCTTGAACCCATGACTATCAATCCGGACCTGCAGGGCCGAAGCTACCCTGCCGCAGAGGTTTATGACGTCGGCCGCGAGAAAATCCGCGAGTTCGCCCGAGCCGTCAAGGCCACCCATCCCGCCCACTTCGATCTTGACGCCGCACAGGGCCTCGGCCACCCCGACCTCGTGGCACCGCCCACATTTGCGATCATCATCGCCCAGCGCGCCGACGCCCAGCTGATCGAGGACCCGGAGGCCGGCATCGACTTCTCCCGCGTCGTCCACGCGGACCAGCGCTTCACCCACCACCGCCCCATCTTTGCCGGCGACCGGCTCGTCGCCGAACTGCACGTCGACGGCGTGCGTGCGATGGGCGGCGGCGCCATGATCACCACGCGCAGCGAGATCTTCGCGCTGACGGACGGGGACGGGCGCGAGCCGGTTTCCACCACCAAGTCATCCATCCTGGTCCGCGGAGAGGGACAGTAGCCATGAGCCCCACATTCGAAGAACTCAGCGTCGGCCAGGACATCGGCAGCCGCAGCATCGAGGTGACCAGGCAGGACCTGGTCAAGTACGCCGGCGCATCGGGAGACTTCAACCCCATCCACTGGAACGAGGCCTTCGCCACGGGCGTCGAGCTTCCCGGCGTCATTGCCCACGGCATGTTCACCATGGGTGCGGCCGTGCAGTTGGTCAGCGACTGGGCTGGTGACCCGGCCGCCGTCGTCGACTACCAGACCCGCTTCACCAAGCCGGTGCTTGTCACGGACACCACGGGAACCGGCGACGCCGGTGCAGTGATTGACGTCAGCGGAGCCGTCGGCGCGCTGGATGCCGAAGCGCGCACCGCACGCGTGGACCTCACCGTCGTGTTCGACGGGCAGAAGGTCCTGGTGAAGGCCCAGGCCCTCGTCCGGTTGGCGTGACGTGATGCTGTCTTGAGCTCCACCGCCGTCCAGGCGCGGGAAGTCAGCCTCTGGCGCAACGCCGTCGTGGTGGCCTACGCCGCCAGCGGGCTCGCGTTCGCGTCCTGGGTTTCCCGCCTGCCCGCGATCCGGGACGGCCTCAGCCTCACGCCCGGCACGGTGGGGCTGCTGCTGCTGTGCATGACGGCCGGGTCCTTCCTCTCGGTATCCGCGTCGGGGCTGATCGTGCTCCGGCTTGGTTCCCGGCGGACCATCCGGACTGGAAGCATCATGGTGGGCTGCGGCCTGCTCCTGGCCGGCTTCGGCACGTCCGTCCTGTCCAGTCCGGTTGCGGTTGCAGCGGGACTGGCCGTCGTCGGACTGGGCACCGCCAGCTGGAACACGGCGTCCAACGTGGAGGGAGCCGCCGTCGAACGGGCCATCGGCCGCCACATCATGCCCCGGCTGCACGGCTCGTTCAGCCTGGGCACGGTTGCCGGAGCGGGGCTGGGCGCCTGGGCCGCCGGTGCGGGCGTGCCGGTCGTGTGGCACCTCGCCGCCGCCGGGCTCGTCGTCGCCGGTTCGGTGACGACGGCGGCACGCTGGTTGCGTGCGGACGTCACCCCCGCGGAACGCAGGGCACCGTACCGGCCCGACAACTTCGAGGACCCCTCCACCGGGCCGATCCCCGTCATCCGTTCGGGAAGCGATGGCGCCGGCGAGGCCCCGCTGGACAACAAGCGCAAGATCGCCCAGGCCTGGCGGGACCGGCGGACGCTGCTCCTGGGCGTCATGGTGCTGGGCCTGGCACTGGCGGAAGGCGCGGCCGGGGACTGGGTGGCTCTGGCGCTTGCTGACGGGCACCACCAGTCGGACGCGGCCGGCGCTGCCGGGTACGGGCTGTTCGTCACCTTCATGACCATCGGCCGGTTCGCCGGAACAGTGGTGCTCGACCGGTTCGGCAGGGTTCCCGTGATGCGCTGGTGCTCGGCCATGGCCGTCCTTGGCCTGGCGCTGTTCGTGTTCGCTCCGGCGCCGTGGCTGGCTTACGCCGCCCTGGCAGTATGGGGGCTGGGCGCCTCGCTGGGTTTCCCGGTGGGCATGTCCGCAGCGGCTGACGATCCCGCCAAGGCTGCCGCCCGGGTATCCGTGGTATCCACGATCGGGTACGGGGCCTTCCTGTGCGGCCCGCCGCTGCTGGGACTCCTCGCCGAGCACGTCGGGATCCTGCACTCGCTGCTGGCCGTCATGGCGGTGCTGGTGGCAAGCTTTCTGCTGTCTCCGGTGGCCCGCAAGCTTCCCTAGCTTTCCCTGCTTCTGTTCCCTATAGGCTGGACTGGTGACCTCCCCAATGCTTTCCGACCTGACCACGGCCGCCGTCGGCGGTCCCGCCGGCAAATACGTCGAGGCCCGCACCGAGGCTGAGATCATCGAGGCGGTGCGCGCCGCGGACGCCGCCGGTGAGCAGCTGCTGATCATCGGCGGCGGTTCCAACCTCCTGATTTCCGACGACGGGTTCCCCGGAACCGTCCTGAAGATCGCCTCCGAGGGGTTCACCGTCAACGCCGAGGACTCCTGCGGGGGCGTGGCAGTGGTGGTGCAGGCCGGCCATAATTGGGACGCCCTGGTGGAGCATGCCGTGCTCCACGCCTGGTCCGGCATTGAGGCGTTGTCCGGGATCCCCGGCGCCACCGGAGCCACGCCCGTGCAGAACGTTGGCGCCTACGGCGCGGACGTCTCGCAGACCATTGCAGCGGTCCGCACCTGGGACCGGGAGCGCAACGCCGTGAGGACCTTCACCAACTCGGAGCTGAAGTTCGGGTACCGCGATTCCATCCTCAAGCAGACCACCGTCAACGGCTCTCCGCGCTACGTTGTGCTGACCGTCGAATTCCAGCTGCCGCTGGGCCGCATGAGCGCACCCATCCGCTATGCCGAGCTGGCGCGGGTCCTGGGCGTAGGGCAGGGCCAGCGAGCCTACTCGAACGACGTCCGCCGCGAGGTCCTGCGGCTGCGCGCCTCCAAGGGCATGGTGCTGGACCCGGCGGACCGCGACACCTACTCCACGGGTTCGTTCTTCACCAACCCGATCGTCCCCGCCGACGTGGCGGCAGGGCTTCCGGAATCCGCACCCCGGTACCCGGGCGGCGCCGACGGGCAGATCAAGCTGTCCGCGGCCTGGCTGATCGACCACGCCGGCTTCGGCAAGGGCTTCGGGCTGGAGGCCGGGAGCGTCTCCGGCGGCCGGGCCTCGCTGTCCACCAAGCACACCCTGGCCATCACCAACCGCGGCTCGGCCAGCGCCGCCGACATGGTGGCGATTGCACGCGAGGTGCGTGCCGGCGTCGTCGGGCGTTTTGGCATTGAACTGCACCCCGAACCGCTCCTGATCGGCCTCACGCTCTAGCGCTGCGGCGCCTGCTTCGTTACCGGGCGTCCTAGGATGGGCCCATGGCAGCTGTGGTGAAGATCCGGGTTTCGCCCAAGGTGATGGGCCGGCTGAGGCTGGCGTCGCAGGGGCTGCTGGGACCCGGATTCGACGGCGTGCCGGAGGCCGTCCGTGCGATGACCGCGATGCAGGCCCAGGATCTCCAGTCGGCGCTATGGGCTGTGGGTGTCCGGGTTCCCGGCGCCGGCCTGAGCGACGTCCGCCGGGCTTTGAATGACGGGTCCGTGGTCCGGTCGTGGCCCATGCGGGGCACGCTGCACCTGCTGGCGCCGGAGGATCTGCGCTGGATCCTGAACATCACCACGGCCCGTATGATCCAGGGCACGGCCGGCCGGCACCGGCAACTGGAAATCACCGGCAGCGACGTGGAGGCCTGCCGGGAGACAGCCCTCGGCCTGGTTGACGGAGGGCGGGCCGCCACCCGGGAGGAGCTGTTCGCGGCGTTCGAGGCTGCCGGGCAGGCCACCAAGGCTCAGCGCGGGGTCCACCTGCTGTGGATGCTGTGCCAGAGCGCCTCACTCGTCCACGGGCCGCTGGACGGCAACCAGCAGAAGTTCGTTGCATTCGACCGGTGGATCACGTCCTCACGGGACCTGGGCCGTGAGGAGGGGATCGCAGAGCTGCTGCTGAGATACCTGCGCGGCCACGGACCCGCCACGCTGCGCGACTTTGCCTGGTGGTCAAGCATTCCTTTGACCGAGGGAAGGGCGGCGCTTCCCGCGGTCAGCGGCCAGCTCGTGGAACTTGAGTTTGGCGGAACGAGCTACTGGCTCTCACCCGAGACAGCGGCGCTGCTCGACGACGGCGTGCCCGGCCAGCGGACAGTCCTTGCCCTGCCTGGGTTCGACGAGTTCGTGCTCGGTTACACGGACCGGAGCATCGTGCTGCCGCCCGAGCACGCGCAAAAGATCGTCCCGGGCGGCAACGGGGTGTTCAAGAAAGCCATCGTGGCCGGCGGCGAGGTGACCGGCACCTGGGTGAGACAGGGGAGCGGGCGGACGGCCGCCGTCGTGCCCGTTCCCTTCGACGACACGAAGCCCCTGGGCCAGGCCGCCTTGGCGGGTTTCCACCGCGCAGCTGAAAGGTACGAGCGGTTCCTGGCGTCCTGACGGGCGGGGCATACAGGACCGGGCCCGCGACCGCCCGGGGCAGACGCGAAACCGGCCCCCGCTCCGCGTGAACGGCCCGCACCGCATGACCGGCCCGGGACTATTGCGACGCTTCCTCAGATCTGGTCGCCTTTTTTGGCACGCGTCCTCACTTCCTGTAGCCAAAGGGGAAACGCTCCGGCAACTTTTTGCGGGAGCGTCGGGTTGGAAGCGGCGGGATGTGAGGACGCGTCGGGTTGGAAGCGGCGGGATGTGAGGACGCGTTCGGTTGGAAGCGACGGGATGTGAGGACGCGTCCGCGACCGCCCGGGGGCAGACGCGAAACCGGCCCCGCTCCGCGTGAACGGCCCCCGGGCGGGGCTGGTCGTGCGGGCAGGGCCGGTTAAGGTGAAAGCTGGCTACAGCGTGCCGGTGGCGATGTTGAGCATGCGGCGCAGCGGCTCGGCGGCGCCCCAGAGCAGCTGGTCGCCGACGGTGAAGGCGCTGATGTACTGCGGACCCATCTCGAGCTTGCGGATACGCCCCACCGGAATGGTCAGCGTGCCGGAGGCTGCCACGGGCGTCAGGTCGGCCATCGAGGCTTCCTTGGAGTTGGGCACTACCTTGGCCCATTCGTTGTCCTCGTCGAGCAGCTTCTCGATCTCGGCAACGGAGAGGTCCTCGCGCAGCTTCAGGGTGAGCGCCTGCGAGTGGGAGCGCATGGCCCCGATCCGTACGCAGAGGCCATCCATGATCACGTGGTTCTCATCCGAGGTGCCCAGGATCTTGTTGGTCTCGACACCGGCCTTCCACTCTTCCTTGGACTGGCCGTTACCGAGATCGGCGTCGATCCACGGGATGAGGGAGCCGGCCAGCGGCACACCGAACTGGGTGGCGTCGACGCCGGTGCGCTGGTGGGCCAGCACCTTGCGGTCGATGTCCAGAATGGCCGACGCCGGGTCGTTCAGTTCCGTGCTGACCTCGGCATTGAGCGTCCCGAACTGGCTGAGCAGCTCGCGCATGTGCCGGGCACCGCCGCCGGAGGCGGCCTGGTAGGTCATGGACGTGCCCCACTCGACGAGGCCGTTCTTGAAGAGGCCGCCGAGGCCCATGAGCATGCAGGAGACGGTACAGTTGCCGCCGATGAAGTCCTTGACGCCGTTGGCCAGTCCCTTGTCGATGACGTCGCGGTTGATGGGGTCAAGGACGATGATGGAGTCATCGTTCATGCGCAGGGTGGAGGCGGCGTCGATCCAGAGGCCGTCCCAGCCCCGGCTGCGCAGCTCGCCGTGGACCTGCTTGGTGTAGTCCCCGCCCTGGGCGGTGACAATAATCGGCAGCTTGGCCAGCGTCTCGACGTCGAACGCGTCCTCGAGCTTGCCGGCCGCGCCCGCGGCAGCACCGGCAAGAGTCGGGGCGGCACCTCCCGCGTTTGAGGTGGAGAAAAATACCGGGTTGATGCTGGCGAAGTCGCCCTCGTCCTGCATGCGCTGCATCAGGACGGAGCCGACCATGCCGCGCCAACCGACCAGTCCAACGGACGGAGTAGCTGCTGTAGTCATTTAGCCAGTTTATCTTTGGATTTGGCAGGCCGCAGTCGGTTACGTCACGGCCGCTGCAGCACTGGACGCAAAGACGTCAGTCGAGGGGCCGCGGAAGGTTGCGGGCTTTGCGCAGCTTCTCTGCCCTGCGCTCCTTGGCGTACGCGGACCACGCCGCCAAGGGTACGAGAATTCCGACAGGCACCACCCACCAGACTTCGCCCAGGATTCCCCACGTGCCGTCGAGAGCGATTCGGACAATGCCGTAGACGATCCCGCCCGTGAACAATGAGGCAAGAACCGCCAGGAAGAGCAGCCCGGCGGAGCTGTTGACGGGCTTGACCAGGCCGTGGCCGTCGTCCTTGCGCACGCCATATTCGGCCGGCGTGTAGCCCACCATGTCGCCGTTCTCGGCCCGGCGGTACAGCAGCTTGTCGTCGGGGGTCTGCGACGGAACGTAGCCCGGCTCCTGCGGGACACCCTCGCTACGCCTCGCCACGGGCATCCTCAATCGCCGCCAGCAGCCCGGCATCATCCAGCCCAGCTGTTTCTGCTACCTCGTCCTTGTCGAAATCGGGAACCCCGGTGGTCCAGGAGGTCTCCTCACGGCGGACCAGCAGGTGCTGCTCGGAAGCCAAGGTTTTGAAAACCAGGTATGCGGAGCCGCCACGGTTTTGTTCGACGTGCTGGCGGATCACCCGGAGTGTCGCCTCCGCCGAGGAGATGGCGGGATCCTGGGCAAAGACGAACCAGGTGCCCAGGAGCCGGGGCTGGAGCATCAAGGAAACGCCCGGTGCTTCCAGCATCGCCACGTTGTCCATCGCTTCGCCGGTCAAGAGGGAGATCTCCGTCCACCGGGTCGCCTGGCCCAGCGCAGTGGCGACGGCAGCCGCCACGCCTTTCACGCCCAGATCACCGTCGTCATCAACCGCAGCCAAGTCACGGGCCAGCAGCGAGGACGCGCCGGCGGTGGAGAGGGTGACGTCGTCGATCATCTCTTCGGCGCGGAAGACGCTGACTGAACGGTCGCGGGCAGGGCCCTCAAAAACGTTCAGCAGGTAGGCGAACTCACCCACGCCGAAGCCGATGACGTCGATGCCGAGGCGCGGTTCCTGCTGGGTTGGGTCCTGAACAGTCATGCTTGTCTCCTAATCGCCGAATCCGAAGAACTTGCCCACGGATTTGCCTGCGTCAACCAACGTATCCTTCGTGTCGCTGACGAACTTTCCGGGGTCCTTCACGGCGTTGACGACGCCTTCGCCGATGTCCTTGCCAACGCTGCTGATGGTGTCCCAGTTCTCGTACACCGCTATGCCGACGCTGGCGACCTGGCATACAGTCCCGGCGGGGGGCGGCAGGAAGCACCCGACACCCAGGAGTCCCTTACCTGCGCTGGCCAACCCGCCCTTGATGTCGCCGTCGGAAAAGCTCTTGACGGAGTCGTAGGCGCTGAAGCCGACGCCGGCCCAGCCAAGTCCCCGCGCGAGGCCCGACTTACCCAGCCATTCGAGCTTGGTGCCGGCCCCGATCCACGGTTTCTCCTCCAGGAGGGGACCGAACTTGGAAAGGATGCCAATGTGTTTGTTCAGGTTCTTCAGCGACGCAATGTCAGTAGCCTTGTCGATCAGCCCGAGCCCGCGATGGGCGGACGCCGACCCCTTCAGCAGGTCGTCCAGGGCCGAGTTGCCGAGGAGCCGGTGTGCAGCAAAGCCGGGGCCGCCGATGCGGTGGCGGCCCTGTAGGAACGACTTGATGAAATCGGCCCGCTGGTTCTTCAGCACCCAGCCGTACTGCCCGAGGTGCTTGGCCAGGGTGAAGGGGGCCTTGATGAACTTGTGCAGGGTCATGCCCGCCTTGAGCGCTCCGATGCCCCCGAGCAGCACGCCGCCCAGTGTTCCTGCCAGCGAGCCGCCGGGATCGCCAAGAGTTACGGGACCGCCGCCGGAACCCGGGGCGGCGTCGCTGGCCTTCTCCTGCTCGTTGGCGTTGTCCAGCAGCTTCCTGGACTCGTCCTTGAGGGCGCGCGCTGTCCGCTGGATGAGCGCCCGGTGGTTGCCGTTCCAGTCCGAGCGGAACTGGGTGGCGTCGTTGCCCTTCCATGAAGGGTTGTTGTTGATCTGGTTGGTCAGCTGCGATGACGTCTGCAGCAGGGTGTCGGAGACCTTTCCGAACTGCTGTGCGAGGGTTCGAAGCTGCGCGACGTCGGCGCCCCACAAGTTACCTGTCACTGCGGCATCATCCCCCAAAATCCTGACCGTTCCGCGTGGGCACGGTTGCTGCTAAGTCCAGCCATCACTCTAGTTCGGGCCCAAGGCCGCCGCGATGGGCAGCACTCCCCATCCGGACGCTACTGCCGGTCGGGCTCCTCCAGCAGCGCATTCTTGCGGGCGCGCAGGGCAAAGAAGGCGCCGAACGCAAACACCTGCGTCACCACCACCAGCACGATGATCCCGGCGATCTTGTTGCCGCCCAGGATCATGGTCAGGCCCACGATCGCGGACAGCAGCGCAAGCAGCGGCAGCAGCATGTAGCCGAGCACAAAGAGGGTTTCAGGTTTACGCAGCATCTTCTAACCTTCCGAGCGGTTCCACTTGGTGAACCGGTAGCGGGTGCCGTTGGCCCCGGTCAGCCAGCCGTCGGAGGGCACGGACGTGCCGGCGACCCAGCCGTCACCGAGCTCCGGGGCGTAAGTGTCGCCGTCGGCGTCCACATCGATGGTGGTGACCACCGCGACGTTAGCCAGGCCAGTGGACTCCTTGAAAATTTCGCCTCCGCCGAGGATCCAGACTGCTTCGCAGCCCGGGGCGAACTGTGATTCCAGCAGGGCGTCGTCGAGGGATTTAACGACGACGGCGCCCTCCGCCTCGGGCGTGCTGCCCCAGTTCTCCTGCCGGGTGATGACGATGTTGGTCCGGTTGGGCAGCGGACGGTACTTCGCCGGGAAGGAGAGCCAGGTCTTGCGGCCCATGATGACGGGATGGCCGGTGGTGACCCTGGTGAAGTGTTTCAGGTCCTCGGGCAGGTTCCACGGCATGTCGCCGTCCTTGCCGATGACGCCGGCAGGCGTCTGTGCCCACACGAGTCCAATCCCGGACATCCCTGCGGCGATGTCCTCGCTGAAAGCCTGCCCGTCCATAGTGCCCTCCGTGCTCATACGGCGATCGGCGCCTTGATCGTGGGGTGGTGCCGGTAGCCCACCACTTCGAAGTCGTCCAGGGTGTAGTCGAAGATCGACGCCGGCTTGCGGGTGATCTTTAGCTGCGGGTACTCGTAGGGTTCCCGGTCCAGCTGCTTCAGGACCTGGTCCATGTGGTTGTCGTAGATGTGCACGTCGCCGCCGGTCCAGACGAATTCGCCGGGCTCGAGGCCGGTCTGCTGCGCCAGCATGCAGGTCAGCAGCGAATAGGAGGCGATGTTGAACGGCACGCCCAGGAACATGTCCGCGGAGCGCTGGTACAGCTGGCAGGAGAGCTTGCCATCCCCGACGTAGAACTGGAAGAACGCGTGGCAGGGCGGCAGTGCCATGTCCTTGAGCTCGCTCACGTTCCAGGCCGAGACGATGTGCCGGCGCGAGTCCGGGTTCGACTTCAGGCTCTCCACGAGCTCGGCGATCTGGTCAATGTGCCCGCCGTCCGGGGTGGGCCAGCTCCGCCATTGGACGCCGTAGACCGGCCCGAGTTCCCCCTCGGCGTCGGCCCACTCGTTCCAGATGGTCACGCCCTGGTCCTGCATCCACTTCACATTGGAGTCGCCGCGGAGGAACCAGAGCAGCTCGACGGCCACGGACTTGAAGTGCACCCGCTTGGTGGTGATCAGCGGGAAGCTCTCGCCCAGATCAAAGCGAATTTGGCGTCCGAAAACGCTGCTGGTTCCGGTGCCGGTGCGGTCTGATTTGTGCGTGCCGTTGGCCATGACGTCGCGCAGAAGGTCTTCATAGGGCGTTGGGGTGCTCACCCGTCCAGTCTAGTCGGAGGCCGCCGAAGGGTCCGAAGGCAGGCCGCGGCGGCGCTGCAGACTACCACGGAGCAGCGCAAGAAGCTCCTCGTCGGGCAGGCCCGCCTTGGTTCCGGCCAGGATGAGACGCTCGACGGCGGCACCCAGTTCCGCTGCGACCGCACGCGAGCCGGCGGTAACGGAACCGGCCCCTCCGGAGCCGGGCACACCGGTGTCCGGCGCACCGTATGCCGGCAGCCCGACGACGACGGTTCCGTTGCGGCGCCGGGTTTCGATCAGCCCGCCCTGTTCAAGTTCCTTGTACGCGCGGGCGACGGTCCCTGCGGCAAGACCCAGGTCGGCCGCCAGGCTGCGGACCGCCGGCAGCCGCGTCCCGGCCGTGAGCCCGCCCGCGGCGATCAGCGCGCTGATCTGCAGCCGGATCTGTTCATACGGCGGAGTGGGGGAGCCAAGGTCCACCGAAATGCCAGCTGTCATCGCGCAGGTTCCACCGGTGCACGCCGAGCGGCCGGCGCGCTGCCCGGGCCGAATGCGGTCACGTGGATCAGGGAAAGCACCACGGCGGCTGCTACCAGCACGTACCCGGCGGCGGCCGCGGACGCTTCCCACATTTCCGCCGGAACCGTCTGCGTTCCCAGCAGCACACCCCATGCCCGGTTTGCCGATATCAGCAGGCCGCCCGCCTGTGCCAGCAGGACGGCGGCCAGAATCCGCACAATCCTGTTGAGCGTGACGGCACGGAGCGCCGCGTCCAGCCCGTCATCCGAAGTGACGATGCCGCGGCGCCGGCGTGCGGCTTGGGTTGCGGGCACAGCCGTGACGGCGACGGCGGCAGTTGCCACCGCCGTCGGAATCCAGCCCGGGGCCACCGACGTTCCGGGCGGAAGCGCTGCTTCTCCAACGGAGGTCATCACGATCACGACTGCGAGCAGCAGCAGGCCAATGATCGCGGCGGTGAGGAGGGCAGGCGCCACCGGCTGGACGGGCCAGCCGCGGACGGCCGGGGAAGCGCCGTAATTCCGTTCGAGGAGCAGTTCGCCTGCCAGGATGGCCAGCAGGACGCACGAGGCCATCACAGCTGAGACGACGGTGGCCCGGACCGGATTGGTGGAGCCCAGAAGGAACAGGACGGCAGTCCCCGGCGCCACCGCGGCGAGTCCGAGGAGGGCGCCGAGGGACACGGTGAGCACCGCGGCGGGATGCTTCTCGTTGCGGAGGTTCCGCACATTTTTCCGGCCGGACGGCGAAGCCCGGCCGCTTCGGACGTTGCGGTTTTGGACGCCGGCCAGCTGCGGTGGCTGCCACAGCCACATCACGAAAAGCACCACCACCGGCACCAGCCCGACGGGGTTGATCCACGTGGTGGTAACTGCCGGATCCGGACGGGTGGCATAGTTTCCGGCGATGGCCGCCAGTCCCGCGGCAACGGTGGAGACAGTCCGCAGCAGACGGTTCATGGCGATCGTGCGGAGGAGGACGTTGTCGCCGGCATTCAGTGCTTCGAGCTGCCGGCGGCGGGAAATCAGCCACAGGACGAGCATGGTTCCGGCCGCCAGCAGCAGGAGGGCGGCGCCAAGGCAGGCGGCCAGTTCGGTGCCGGCAATACGTCCGTCGCCGCCCACAGTGGGGCCGGATTCCCCGTATGGCGGGGAAGCGTAGGGCAACGGGCGGTACGCCTGCTGCATGGCCGTCCATGCGATGGTTGCGGCGGAGGCGGCGAAAATGCCGAGGGTGGTCCACGCGAGCTTCCGCGGAAGAGAGTCCCTTACCCGCCGGACGGACAGGGTTGCCAGCCGCCGCGGACTGCGGGGACCCGGATAGCTGAGCTGGCCAAGCGCGTGGACACCGAGGCAGCCGGCTACCGGCCACGCCAGCGCCTTCAGGATGTCGGCAGGTTGCTGCAGTGACGGCGTCTGCGGGTTGAGCGGAATGATGCCGGCGTTCGCTGCTCCCTGCAGTGTGCTTGCCAGCCAGCCGATGACACCAACCCAGAGCACGTGGTCCGAAACTGACTTCGGCGAGGTGCCGGCGCCCGGCGCCCAGACAACCCAGCGCAACAATCCGTAAATGCCCACTGCGGCAAGCAGCGGTCCCAGCAGCGCCATGGGCGGCAGCTCGAACTGTATTGGCATCAGATCCCCCAATGATCTCCAAAGCGCCTATTCCGCAGCGCCGTCTTTGTATCAAGTATTTGATACAAAGACGGCGCGGTCAAGGCTGCCTGGCTCAAGGCGGGGCGGGTTAAGAGGGCCAGGGCAAGGAGCGGGCGCCTAGAAGGCGGAGCCAGGGGCTCAGTCGTCGAAGGGCTTGAACTGCTCCACGGACACGATCCTGCTCTTGCTGCCGTGCGCCACGTGGCAGATGATCATTTCCCCCGGGGCGAGGTATGGGTCAGCCACCGGCAGCAGGCCCTTGAGCCGGGGGGTCATGTACCCGGCAAGCCGGCCCAGGACGGTGGGGAGGGCCGGCCGGTGCGTGCACAGGACCACCGCTCGCTGCTTGTCGAACAAGGCGTCGACGACGGCAGCAGTCTTTTTGGGGTTGCGGGCATGCCGGTGCTCCGTCAGCGCATCCACCAGTTTGACCTTGGCGTCCGAGGACTTGACGTAGGGTGCGATGGTGGCCACGCAACGCAGCCACGGGCTGCTGACCACACGCTGCGGTTTCCACGCCTTCAGCAGCCGGTGCACGGCCTGTGCCTGGCGGATACCGGTGGCGGCCAGCGGCCTTTCGCCTTCGGCCTTGGTCCACGACGAGCGCGGTTTGGCCTTGGCATGGCGCACTATGACGAGGGGCCAGGTCTGCAGTTCCTTCCGGGCATGCGCCGCCGCCAGGTACTCCAGCGGCGCCCGGTCCGAGGGGTTGGACAGCAGTTCGGCGGCCCGTTCCGGGCTGCACCACATGACGCTGTCCACTTCCTTGCCGTCAGGTCGCAGGGAATTGCCCGTGACCTCAACGGCCCAGTAGTGCACAACCTTCAGCCCGGCGGAAACATGGTAGTGGATGGGCGGGAGCGGGATGCCCAGCGGCGCCACGAGGCCGATCTCCTCCTCCACCTCGCGGACCGCGCACTCTGGCACGGTTTCGCCCGGGTCAAGTTTGCCCTTCGGCCAGGACCAGTCGTCATACCGTGGCCGGTGGATCAGGAGGACTTCCAGTTGGTCCTTCTTGACGCGCCAAGGAAGGGCGCCGGCCGCCGTGACGGCTACCTGCTCGCCCGGGTGATCGGTCTGATCCGCTATGGGTGAGTCGCTGCTCTTCAAAGGCCGGGTTCCTACCGCCGGACGACGGCGCGCTGCCGGGAGCGTGATGCCAGGAGCCAGGATTGGACATCGTCAAGCTTGCTGCCGTCATCGCCGATATGGTGGCGGGTCCACTCGCCGTCGCTGTCCAGGTGCCAGCTGGACGTCTCGGGGTCCATGTACCGGCGCATGAGGTCCAGGACATAGGCGGTGTCTTCACCGCCGGACAGCTGCACTAGCGCCTCCACCCGGCGGTCCAGGTTGCGGTGCATCATGTCCGCGGAACCGATGTAGACCACGGGGTCGCCGCCGTTGCCGAAGGCGAAAACGCGTGAGTGCTCAAGGAAGCGGCCCAGGACGGACCGGACCGTGATGTTTTCGCTCAGACCAGGGATGCCGGGGCGCAGCGAGCAGATGCCGCGGACAACGACGTCCACCTGCACGCCGGCCTGGGAAGCACGGTACAGGGAATCGATGATGGACTCATCCACCATGGAGTTGACCTTGATCTGCACGCGCGCGGGAATCCCTGCGCGGGCGTTGCGGATTTCGGCCTCGATCCTTTCGATCAGTCCCGAACGTACGGAACGGGGTGCCACCAGGAGCCGCTTGAAGGTCGACTTGGGGGCGTACCCGGACAGCTGGTTGAACAGCTTGGAGAGGTCCTCGCCCACCTGCTCGTTGGCTGTCAGGAGTCCGAGGTCCTCGTAGTAGCGCGCGGTCCGCGGGTGGTAGTTGCCGGTTCCGATGTGGCAGTAGCGGCGCAGCCCGTCCACCTCCTGGCGGACCACGAGGGAGAGCTTGCAGTGCGTCTTCAGGCCCACGATGCCGTAGACCACGTGGACACCGGCCTGCTCCAGCTTGCGGGCCCAGGAAATGTTGGCCTGCTCGTCGAAACGTGCCTTGATCTCCACGAGGGCCAGCACCTGCTTGCCTGCCTCAGCGGCGTCGATGAGGGCATCGACGATGGGGGAGTCGCCCGAGGTGCGGTACAGGGTCTGCTTGATGGCCTGCACCTTGGGGTCCGCCGCAGCCTGTTCCAGGAACGCCTGGACGGACGTAGAGAACGAATCGTACGGGTGGTGCAGAAGAATGTCCCGGCGGCGCATGGCGGCGAAGACGTTCGCGGCTTTGGACGTCTCGGACTCGTTCAGGTATCGGGAGGTGTGGGGCACGTGCTTGGGGTAGTGCAGGTCCGCGCGGTCAATGCTGCCAATCACGGAGAGCCCGCGCAGGTCCAGGGGTGCCGGAACGGAGTAGACCTCCGACTCCTCCACGCCGAGCTCGCGGATCAGCAAAGCGCGGATGTTCGGGTTGATGTCGTTGGTGACTTCCAGCCGGACGGGCGGGCCGAACCGGCGGCGCAGCAGTTCCTTTTCGAGCGCCTGCAGGAGGTTCTCGGCGTCGTCCTCTTCCACCTCAACGTCCTCGTTGCGGGTCACCCGGAAAGTGTGGTGCTCCAGGACCTCCATGCCGGCGAAGAGCTGGTCCAGGTGGACGGCGATGACTTCCTCGAGGGCGATGAACCGTGCCACGCGGCCGGGCACCGAGCCGGCCCGGGGGCCATCGATGGAGATCAGGCGGGGGAGCTGGTCCGGCACCTTGACGCGAGCGAACAGCTCCTTGTCGCTGACCGGGTTCCGAACCACGACGGCAAGGTTCAGGGAAAGGCCCGAGATGTAGGGGAAAGGGTGGGCGGGGTCAACCGCCAGCGGAGTAAGGATGGGGAAGACTTTCTCCGCGAACATGACGCTGAGCCGGTGCCGGGCTTCGTCGTCGAGCTCGTCCCAGTGCATGAGGTGGATGTGCTCATAGGCCAAGGCCGGCCGGATCTGCTCCGCGTAGACCTGCGCGTGCCGCTGCTGCAGGCGGTGGGCTGCCTCGCCGATCTGTTCCAGGACCTGGACGGGGCTCAGCCCGGCGGGGGAGGGGACAGCGAGCCCGGTGGCGATGCGGCGCTTCAGGCCGGCCACGCGGACCATGAAGAATTCGTCGAGGTTGGAGGCGAAGATCGACAGGAAGTTGACGCGTTCCAGCAGGTACAGGTCAGGGTCTTCGGCGAGTTCGAGAACCCTGGCATTGAACGCGAGCCAGCTCAGCTCGCGGTCCAGGAATCGGTCAGGGCTGATCTCGCCTTCCGGTTCCAGGATGGCGGCGAACTCGGGGATGTCGATCCGGTCCTGCGTTGCGCGGGAGGCCGGCACTTCGGAGGAACCGAACCGGGCGCGCGCAGGGGCCACCTTGATTTCGGTCGTGGCTGTTCCGGCGGATTCCGGTTGCATGCGCTCTCCTTGAGTACTGGCGGGTTTAGTTTCAACCTTACAAGCATTCACCGGTCCGGGACCCGAAGATTTCAAGGCCGGCGGCACGCGTGCTGGAGGGTATGATCAGCGTCCCTCAAGCGGCCCGTACATGACGTCCATATCCCAGCGCGTGAAGCCCAGCCGTCGGTACAGCGAGACAGCCGGAGTGTTGTCCGCATCCGTGTACAGCATGACGGCGTGCAGGCCCTGCTGCTGGAGGTGCCGGATCCCGGCGATGGTCAGCGCCTTGCCCAGCCCCATGCCCTGGGCGGCGGGTGTGACACCCACGACGTACACCTCGCCGATGGCCGGGTGGGTCCCGTGCTGCGGATGCACTTTGGTCCAGTGGTAGCCGAGGAGCCGCCCGTCCCGGTCCTCCGCCAGCAGGAAGCCGGCGGGGTCGAACCAGGGTTCATCCATCCGGGCCTGCAGGTCGGCCCTGGTGAGGGAGCCCTGCTCCGGATGGTGCGCGAAGGCCTCACGGTTGGCCGCGAGCCACGCGTCCTCATCCTTGCCCGGCACGAAGGCGCGAATCGAGACCCCGTCCGGAAGGCCGGCGTCGGGCAGGTCGGCGGCGGCGGTGGTGAGCCGCATCTTCCACAGCTCCCGAACCGGTCCGTAGCCGTACCGGGCGGCCAGGTCCGCCGCTGCCTCATGGTTGCCGTGCGACCAGGCCTTGAGCCCGTCCAGGCCGCGGGAGGACTTGAGTGTGCCAACGAGCCGGTCCGCAACGCCCTGGTTCCGGTAGCTGGGGTGGACCGCGATTTCCACCACGCCTGTCCCGTCCGGCTCCTCGACGACCACGGCGAAGCCGGCCAGGTCCTGTGCCGTGGCTGGGTCCGACTGCTCGTCGGGCGCGTAGAGGGCAAGGGTCAGCAGCGTGTGCGGGCCCGTGTCCGCCGCGCGCATGGTCACGAGGGTCTGTTCGGAGACGGGGGGATTGCCGTCCGATTCCTCGGCGGCGGCCAGCAGGACGCGGACGTCTCGCAGCAGGTCTTCATCCGCACCGCCCTTGATGACAAGGACGGGCCATTTCTCCGGGTGCGCAGGACTCATGCTGTAAGGCTATACGGACGCCGCCAGGGCACGCCCGATTTGGAACAGGCCGTGGCGCCCCGTATAGTCATTACCTCAGCCGGCATTTATGGCAGGTTGTGAGGGGGATCCACCACTGGGGTGGCCTCGATACGTTCGACCCGTATGTCCTCCACTTGTAGCTAGAAATACAGAACGGCCCGGCTCTGGTGAGCCGGGCCGTTCTGCGTTCTGCTGCGGGTCGTGCCGGGAAGCCGACACCCTTGGGCGGGCCATATCGGGACCCTGGGGCCCTACGCTTCGGTGAGTTCGTCCTCCTGCTGGCGCATGAGCGTGAGCCGGTAGCCCACGTTGCGCACCGTGCTGATGAGGTTCTCGTGGTCGGCGCCCAGCTTGGCGCGCAGCCGCCGGACGTGGACGTCCACGGTACGGGTGCCGCCGTAGTAGTCGTAGCCCCACACCTCGGTGAGGAGCTGCTGCCGGGTGAAAACCCGGCCCGGGTGCTGCGCCAGGTACTTCAGGAGTTCGAATTCCTTGAAGGTCAGGTTCAGTGCCGCGCCGTTGACGCGCGCCGTGTAGCTCGCCTCGTCAATAACGACGCCGGCGGCCCGGATTTCGGAGGGAGCCTCGTCCTGGTCCGGTACAGCCCGGGCAACGGAAAGTCGGATCCGGGCCTCCACTTCGGCAGGGCCGGCGGAGTCGAGCACGATGTCATCGACGGCCCAGGCGGAGGATACGGCGGCCATGCCGCCTTCGGTGAGAATCAGGACCAGAGGTGCGCTCAGGCCGGTGGCCTTCAGGAGCTGGGTGAGGGAGCGGGCGCCCACGAGATCTTTGCGCGCGTCCAGAAGCACGATGTCGCAGGGGTCCGTCTCAAGCAGCGCTGTGGGCTCGGCGGGGAGGATGTGCACCCGGTGGTTCAGGAGCTCCAAGGCAGGCAAAATGTCCACCGATGAACCGGTGCTGTTGGTCAGTAACAGGATGTGCGACATTATTCCTCCATGGGGCTGTCCGCGCATCGTCGGGCGACTGAGCTGATGTCTGAGTATACCCAACGGCCCCCGGACGGACACTGATCGGCCGCACGCGCGCGCCTTGTTTACGACATATGGCGTTCACATAGGGCAGGATTGAAACCGTCAGGGGGCCGAGCCCTGCCCGTCAACGGCACAGCCAGGATGAGGTCGCAGCAGATTTGAGTGCAGAGTCCGAGATGAGTACGCCGGGGCCCGCTCCGGACGTGGGTGTTCCGGCCGCTGCAGGCCGGACGCTGAAGTCATGGAGCATCGGGGTCATTGGCCTGGTGGGCCTGGCGACGCTGGTGGCCAGCGTCTTCCGGACTTCCGACGTCCTCCTCGCGGTGGCCGTGCTGTTTGCACTGGCCATCGGCGTCGGCTGGCCGCACTACCTGGAAATCCCCGCCAAGAAAACCCTCGCCGCCGTGATCGGGCTGCCAGGGGCCGGCTCGGCCGTTGCCGCCGCCTTCGCCGCCGCCCCCGGCTACCTCAACTGGACACCCGGCTTCATCGCCCTGGGTGTCACCGCCGTCTTCCTCGTCCAGCTGGTGCGCGGCACCGGCCAGGCGCAGCGCCTCGAGTCGACGCTCGGCTGCTGCGTGGGCGTCCTCCTGTCCTGCCTGGGCTCGGGATGGATCGCCGGGGCCAGGTACAACGGAGTCAAGGAGATGGTGCTGGTGGCCGGCATCAGCGCCGCCGTCGCACTGCTCGCCGGCCTCATCCGCTGGCCGGACCGGATCATTGCGCCCCTGGGCATCACCCTGGCCGGACTGGCCGGCCCCCTCGCCGGCCTCGTGTTCTCCGACATCGCCGTTTTGCCCGCCGCCGTGTTCGGTGTTGTGGTGGGTGCGGTCCTGGTCAGTTTCCGCAGGCTCGTGACACTCCGGGGCGCTCCGCTGAACTTTCCGGCTGCCCTGGGCATGGGGCTGGCACCGATTGCGGCGGTCGGTTCGCTTGCCTACTTCATAGACAAACTACTCATCTCCTGACGTATTAGGATGGCATCATGTCCGTACTTGCATTTGAAATCTTCTTCCTTGTCCTGCTCGGCGTTGCCAGCCTGTCCATGGCCTGGTTTGCCGGTTTTGTTGTCTACCGACTGTTCAAAGGACAGCGGTAACCCCTGCTTAGCGGTTTCGAGAGGTAGCGGCTGTGCCTATTGAAATTCCTACAGACCTGACCCCCGAACTGGTTCCCCTCTCCTGGCTCATCGGTGAGTGGGAGGGCCGTGGCCGGCTCGGGGCCGGTGATGAAAGTTCAGAGCACTTCCTGCAGCATGTTTCCTTCACCCACAACGGTCTGCCGTACCTGCAGTACCGTGCGGAAAGCTGGCTCACCGACGAGGACGGGACCAAGCTCCGGCCACTCACAGTTGAGACCGGATTTTGGGCCCTGGAGCGCAAACAGCTGGAGGCCGACAGCGGCCCCGGCCTGGTTCCAGGGGACATCGTGCCCGTGCTTAAGAGTGCCGATGAGGTGGAGGCCCTCCGCAACAAGGATGGCGGCTTCGACATCTCGGTTTCGATCAGTCATCCGGGCGGCATTTCGGAGCTGTACTACGGCCAGATCAAGGGGCCGCAGATCCAGCTCAGCACCGACATGGTGATGCGCGGCAGCCACTCGAAGGACTACAGCGCGGCCACCCGGATCTTCGGGCTGGTCGACGGCAACCTGCTGTGGCGGTGGGACGTGGCCACGGGCCGCCCGTCGGCACCCGGCGCGGCTGCCCAACCGGCTGCTGAGGCTGGCAACGGCCTCGAGGCGCACGCCTCGGCGTTCCTTAAAAAGGTCACCTGACCGCAGCCACCCCGCTGTTCCGCACCCCTGCTTCCGCGGCACTGTTCGCCGGTGCTCCCTTCGGCTACTTTGGCTTCAGGTCTTCGATCCTGAGTCCGCAGCAACCCGATGGAGTGTCCGATGGATGAGTCCCAGCCCCCGGCTGACTACAGCGACCTCAAAGCCGTGTACTTCAACGGCACGCTCAAGCGTTCGCCGGAGAAGAGCAACACCGAGGGCCTGATCACGGTGAGCCGGCTGATCATGGAGAAGCAGGGCGTGGCCACGCAGGTCATCCGGACTGTCGACCACGACATCGCCAGCGGCGTGTACCCGGACATGCGCGAGCATGGCTGGGCAACTGACGAATGGCCGGAGCTGTATCCGGCCGTCAAGGAAGCGGACATCGTGGTGGTGGCCGGACCCATCTGGCTGGGGGACAACTCATCGCAGACCAAGAAGCTCATCGAGCGGCTCTACGCCCATTCGGGCCAGCTCAACGAGAAGGGCCAGTGGGCCTTTTACCCTAAGGTGGGCGGCTGCCTGATCACCGGCAACGAGGACGGCATCAAGCACTGTTCCATGAACGTCCTCTACAGCCTGCAGCACATCGGCTTCACCATCCCGCCGCAGGCCGACGCCGGCTGGATCGGCCCCGTCGGACCAGGACCCAGCTACCTCGATGAGGGCTCGGGCGGCCCGGAGAGCGACTTCACGAACCGGAACACCACGTTCATGACCTGGAACCTCCTGCACCTGGCCCGGACGCTCAAGGACGCCGGCGGAATTCCCGCCTACGGCAACCTTCCGGAAGAATGGAAGGCCGGAACCAAATTTGGTTTCGAAAACCCGGAGTACCGCTAGGTGGCCGGAATACCCTCCAAGCCAAGGACGTTCCCCTTCATATGACTACCAAGAGCCCTATGTTGTCGCGCCCTGGCGCCGTTGAAGCGGGCGGCGCCGACGCCGGTGTCGCATCCCACTATGGCGAACCCCTGCGGGAGCAGCGCGCCCTGGCGGACGGAACCGCCGTCGTCGATCTTTCCCACCGCGGCGTGGTGACGGTCACCGGACCGGACCGGCTGAGCTGGCTCAACACGCTGTCCTCCCAGCAGGTCACCAATCTCCAGCCCGGTGAGTCCAGCGAGCTGCTGCTCCTGAGTGTCCAGGGCCGCATCGAGTTCGATGCGCGCGTGGTGGACGACGGCGGGACCACCTGGCTGATCGTCGAGGCCGCCGAAGCGGGTCCCCTGGCCGAGTGGCTGACCAGGATGAAGTTCATGCTCCGCGTCGAGGTCGCGGACGTGTCGGCCAAGTGGGCGGTGGTGGGATCCACCAAGGCTGTGCCCGAATGGTCCGGCCTGCTGGTGTGGCAGGACCCTTGGCCCCACGTCGGCGTGGGCGGCTACTCTTACGCCGTGGTCCCGGAGGACGCCCACCCCGGCGCCGAACGCCCGTGGTTCGAATACCTCGTGCCGGCGGCGGAGCTCGAAGAGACGGTGGGGGACCGAAAGCTCGCAGGCGTCCTCTCCGCCGAAGCCCTGCGCGTCGCCGCCTGGCGTCCGCGGCTCGGCGCTGAAACGGACGACAAGACCATTCCGCACGAACTGGACCTGCTCCGCACCGCCGTGCATCTGGCCAAGGGCTGCTACAAAGGCCAGGAGACGATCGCCCGCGTGCACAACCTTGGCCACCCGCCGCGGCGCCTCGTGTTCCTGCAGCTCGACGGTTCCCAGCACACCATGCCGGCCCCCGGCAGCGAGGTCCGGGTGGGGGAGCGCAAGGTGGGCACCGTGACGTCCGTGGCGCAGCACTACGAGATGGGCCCCATCGCGCTGGCAGTCATCAAGCGTTCGGTCGCCCCGGATGAAATACTGACGGTAATGGACGGGGAGGAACCGTACACAGCCGCGCAGGAAGTGATCGTGGCGCCCGACGCCGGACAGGTCGTCGGAAGGCAGACAGGATTCCTGAGGGGGACCCACAAATGACAGACTCCACCGCGCCCGATGAGGAAACCCTCGCGCTGGCGCACACCCTTTTCGACGCCGCCCGCAATGGCGACATCGAGCTGCTGCGCAGCTACCTCAACGCCGGTGCCCCGGCCACGCTGACCAACTCCGCCGGCGATTCGCTGCTCATGCTCGCTGCCTACCACGGCCACGCAGAGACAGTGCAGCTCATCCTGCACCACGGTGGTGACGCCAACGCTGCCAACGACCGCGGACAAACCCCGCTGGCCGGTGCCGTCTTCAAGGGCTACTCGGACGTCGCCCGGGTGCTGCTCGATGCGGGAGCAGATCCCGATGCCGGCACCCCCTCTGCGCGTGCCGCCGCCCAGATGTTCGCCCGCGCCGACATCCTGGAATTGCTGGGCTGAGCTTTTGGAGAACGTCAACAGGCCCTGGCCTGCGCTCTGGTCCCTCGTCATCGGGTTCTTCATGATCCTGATCGACACAACGATCGTTTCGGTGGCAAACCCGCGCATCATGGAGGGGCTGGATACGGACATCAACGCCGTCATCTGGGTCACCAGCGCCTATCTTCTGGCGTATGCGGTTCCGCTGCTGATCACCGGCAGGCTCGGCGACAGGTTCGGACCCAAGCGGCTGTACCTCTCAGGCCTCGTGGTGTTCACCCTCGCGTCGCTGTGGTGCGGGCTGTCCGGCACCGTGGGGATGCTCATCGCCGCCCGCGTCCTGCAGGGCCTCGGCGCCGCCCTGATGACGCCCCAGACCATGGCTGTGATCACGCGAATCTTCCCGCCGGACCGGCGCGGCGCCGCCATGGGCCTGTGGGGAGCCACGGCCGGCGTGGCAACGCTGGTGGGTCCCATCCTCGGCGGCGTGCTGGTGGACGGTCTCGGCTGGGAGTGGATCTTCTTCATCAACGTCCCCATCGGGATCGTGGGCTTCATCCTCGCCTGGCGCCTGGTTCCATCCCTCACCACCCACCCGCACAGGTTCGACATCCCCGGCGTGGTGCTCAGCGCCGTCGGGCTTTTCCTGCTCGTCTTCGGCCTCCAGGAAGGTGAGACGTACAACTGGGGCGCCATCACGGGCCCCGTGACGGTCTGGGGCCTGATCATCAGCGGAATCGTGGTGCTCGCGCTGTTCGTTGGCTGGCAGGCGGTCAACAAAGGCGAGCCGCTGCTCCCGCTTTCCCTGTTCAAGGACCGCAACTTCTCGCTGGCCAACATCGGAATCACCACGGTGGGGTTCACGGTCACCGCCTTCGGCCTGCCCCTGATCTTCTACTACCAGATGGTGCGGGGCATGACCCCCACGCAGTCGGCCCTGATGATGGTCCCCATGGCGCTGATTTCCGGCGGCCTGGCACCGGTGGTGGGCCGCATCATCGACCGCGTCAACCCGAAGTACATCACCTCCGGCGGGCTGCTCCTGATGGCGGTGGCGCTGTTCTGGAATTCAGCACTCATGCATCCGGACACCCCGGTGTGGCTGTTCCTGCTGCCCAGCGCGGTGCTCGGCTTCGCTAATGCCGGGATCTGGGCGCCGCTGAGTTCAACGGCCACCCGCAACCTGCCGCCGCGGCAGGCGGGAGCCGGGGCCGGCGTCTACAACACCACTCGCCAGATCGGGGCGGTCCTTGGCAGCGCTGCCATCGCCGTGCTCATGCAGGCCCGGCTCGCCGCGGAACTTCCGGCGGCACCCGGCGGGACGCCCGAGGCCGGCGGTGAGGCCGGCGGCTTTGGGGGCCAGTTGCCTCCCGCCCTTCATGACGGCTTCGCGACGGCGATGGGCCAATCGATCATGCTGCCTGCGGCTGTGATTGTGCTCGGCGCCGCGGTGGCCCTGTTCTTCGCCCGGCCCAAGGCGGTCCAGGGCTGGGGCGGGCACCAGCCCGCCGCCGGCCAGGACGCAGAGGCGACGACGCGCTAGCGCGTTTGGCCGAGCAGCACGCTGGTTTGGATGCCGCCGGTGGAAAAGCCCAGGCTGCGTGCCGTGGCCAGTGATCCCTTGTTGCTGACGTCGGTGCGCCACTGCAGGGTCAGCCCGGAGGCCAAGGCTTCGTGGGCCGCCACCGAGGCCGCGAGCGATCCCAGTCCGCGGCGCCGCCACTCGGGGGCCACGAGAACGCCCATGTGGGCCAGGATGCCTTCCCATTCGGCGTAGGCGCCGCACGCCACCGGCACCCGCTGCCCCTCGTCGTCGTGAATGATGGTGTACCGGTTCTCGAGGTCGGACAGGCCCACCTCGTTCACGTCATCGGGCGGGCACAGGCCCTCAAGTTCGACCGCCTCCGGGTTGCCGTGCGACACTGTCAGCTCCTCCGCGGGCTGCAGCAGCGGCAGGTCGTCGGCGAAGAAGAGCGCGGCGGAGCCCTGGCCGTGGCCGCCGTGCCTGCGGGTGATGGTCAGCAGGGTGACGTGCTGGGCCATCTCCTCATCGGAGATGCCGGCCGCGGCGTCTAACGCCCACTGTGGACCCACCAGGGCCGAACTGCCGAACAGGCGCACGAACTCGACCGAGTGCGCAGAGTCGTCAACCCTGGTGATCCGCTCGCCGGTTTCCAGCGCGCGGGCGAAAGCGCCGTCGTCGAGCCCCAGACGGCGCGCCCAGGCAAGCTGGATGATGGCGGCGGATCCGGAGTCAAGACTCATGGTCCCAGCCTACCGATCCCGGCCGCCCATCGGGCGCGAACGGACAGTTGTGGCCCCTGACTCCGCAGAATCAGGGGCCACAATTGTCCGTTCGCGCTGCCAGAAGCCAGCCGGGGGAGCGGGCTTAGCCGAAGAGGACCGCGGCCTCGTCGTAGCGGTGCTGCGGGACGGTCTTGAGCTTGCCCAGCGCGGCTTCGAATGCCACGTGGTCAATGTCCGTGCCGCTCAGCGACACCATGGTGCCCCAGCGGCCCTCGACCACGGAATCGACGGCGGCCATGCCCAGTCGTGTGGCTAGCACGCGGTCGAAAGCGGAGGGGACGCCGCCGCGCTGGATGTGGCCCAGGATGGTGGCGCGGGTCTCGATGCCCGTCCTGGCTTCGATCTCCGGAGCCAGCTGGTCGGCGATCCCGCCCAGCCGCGGCCGGCCGAAGGTGTCCAGGCCGCGTTCGGAGTGCGGCGATTCCATGTGCGCCGGGACGAAGCCCTCGGCCACCACCACCAGCGGCGCGCGGCCACGGTCGTGGGCCTCGGTCACCCATTTGGTGATCTGCTCGATGCTGGTCCTCTGCTCCGGAATCAGAATGGCGTGGGCGCCCGAGGCCATGCCTGCGTGCAGGGCGATCCAGCCGACGTGGCGGCCCATGACTTCGGCGATCATGCAGCGGTGGTGGGATTCGCCGGTGGTCCGCAGCCGGTCGATGGCTTCTGTGGCGATCTGCACGGCGGTGTCGAAGCCGAAGGTGTAGTCCGTGGCGTCGAGGTCGTTGTCCACGGTCTTGGGGACGCCGACGATTTTCAGGCCGGCGTCGGTGAGGCGCTTGGCGGCCGCAAGGGTGCCTTCGCCGCCGATGGCGATGATGGCGTCGATCCCCAGCCGCTTCATGTGTGCCTTGATGACGTCGGGGCCGCCGCCGTTCTCGAACGGGTTGGTCCGGGATGTGCCCAAGATGGTGCCGCCCTGCTTGGCAATGCCGCGGACGAGCGTTCGCGGAATGGGGATGATGTCACCCTCAACCACTCCGCGCCAACCGTCGAGGAACCCCACGAATTCGTGGCCGTGGATGGCAATGCCTTTGAGGACGGCGCCGCGGATAACGGCGTTCAGTCCGGGGCAGTCGCCGCCGCTGGTGAGGATTCCGATTTTCATTTTCTTGGCTCAAATCCTGGTTCGAAGGTTTTACGGGCAGAGCGCCACGCTGAGCTCAATTAGAGATTCTAGTGGGGAGTGTGGGGAAGGACACAAACGGTTACACCTCCGACGGGTCCGGGCGCCGGGGCCCGGACCCGTCGGGACCGGCGAGGGCCCGGACAGCGGAGTGCCCCCGTTCCGGCGGGAACGGGGGCACTGTATAACGGACGACGGCGGGTGCCCGCCGGGCGGTCACTACCGGCCTGTGCCGCGCTTTTCCAGGAAGGACTCAAGCGCGATTGAGTTGTTCTGGTCCGGCAGGATCAGCCATGCCGCGAGGTAGAACACGATGGCCGGGCCCGGCAACAGGCAAATGATGAGGAAACCGATCCGGACGAATGCCACGTCCACGTTCAGCTTCTCGGCGATTCCGCCGCACACGCCGCCCAGCCAGCGCTGCGGTCCGCGCTTCAGGCCAAGGCCCCTGACAATGCTGAAGAACTTTTCCATGGTTCAAGACTTCCCGTTTGTTGTGCTGTTGTCACGTTTTCGTGCTGAGAGCAGCCCGCCGATCACCAGGGCAGCCCCGGCCCCGATCATCAGGCCGATCAGCACATATGTCCCGTTCAGGACCACGATTCCCAGTTGGGAGATGACGATCAGGATGGCCAGGGCGAGGACCACCAGCCCCCAGACGATGGTGCCTACCCGGGCCGGCGCTTCGGCGGGTTCATCCGTTCCCTTAGCGGACGGTTTGGGCAGGGGGTTGGTCTCCGGTGAGGGATCAAAACTGCTCATGTCAGTTTCCTTCCTGGATTGCGATATTGCTTACGGTGCCGTCGATCTGGAGGATCAGCCTGGCGCCGGGCTTGTCCGAGTTGTAGCTGCTTTGCCGGGAGGTGATGCCGCCGCGGCTGTCCGTGCCCTCGTTCAGGTTGCCCAGGGTCATGTCGGCCCGGACATCCACCGGCACGGTGCGCGGAATGATGACCGTCACGTTGCTGGCCGTGGCGTCGAGGGGGATCACGACGTCGGTGCCCAGTGGCGGGTTCAAGTTCAGGCCGGTCAGGTCGACAGTTCCGCGGCCTCCGGTGATCTGGAAGCCCTGGCGGGCCTGTTCGATGGTGACGGGATTCCAGTCCGCATTCTGGAAGCGGAACCGGTCACCGTTGGGCACGGCGCTGAACACACCGCCGACGATGAGCGCCACCACGGCGAAGAACCCGAGGACGCCCGAGGTCCTGCCGCGCATTCCGGCCAGCAGAATGCCAAGGCCAAGGACCGCTGCACCGGCTGCCCAGACCACGGCGTTGGCCGAATCGCCGAGATCAATCAGGTTGCCGGCGTCGAGCGCTTTGAGCGTGCCGCCTGCCAGCAGCGCCAGCCCGGCGGTGATGGCTACGGCCGGCGCACCTGGGCCGCTCGGCCGCGACTTGGGCGCCGGCGCCGGGACCGGGACGGGCCGGCCTGGCGGAAGGCCGCCGCCGTAGGGGGCTGTGAGGGCCGCGGAGCCATAGGACGGGATGGCGTCCGGAGTCGGCGGTACCGTGTAGGGCTGGGTAGGCGTGTGGCTGCCGGCAGCGAAGGAGGACCCCGGGAACTGCGAGGTGGAGGATCCGGCTGAAGCAGTCGCCGGTGCGTTGCCGGGGGTTGCATAGCCGTAGGCGGCCCGGCCACCGGTGGCGCTGTCCATTGGTGTTCGGCTGCGGTTCTTGTTGCGCTGGGTCAGGAAGTAGATGAGGTAGATGACGCCGCCGATCCAGAACAGCGCCCAGAAGAAGCCGAAGCCATCGTGGCCCCATCCCCAGAAGCCGCCGCCCATGCCGGTGAGTCCGACGATCGAGGTGATCAGCGCGCCCGTCATGCCCGTGCTCCAGCGGCCGGCGCCCGCCTCCTGGGTGTGGATCCGGCCGTCGGGCTCAGGCAGCAGGGCCCAGCCGAGGCCGTACAGGAGGACGCCGATGCCTGCGAACAGCGTCAGCACGATGAAGATGCCGCGCACGATCAGCGGATCGATGCCCATCCTTTCCGCGATGCCACTCGAGACGCCGCCGATCCAGCGGTCGGGTCCCCGGTGTACTCCGTGGCTGCGGATCCAGTCGAAGAAGTTCAGCGGCTGGGCGGTGCGGCCGTAGCCGGGAGCACCGTAGCCGGTGGCACCGTGTGCGGGCCCGGTGTGCATTCCGGCGTGGGTTCCGGAAGGAGGGGCGGAAGTGTGCGGTGGCTGATCCGCGGCGGGAGGCGGGAACACCGGCTCCGTGGGATTCTCCGGGGCAGTGTGGCTTTCCGGCTCCGTGTTTTCCGGTTCGACGGGGCGCTCCGGTTCCTGGCCGGTGCTTCCCTCGGACGGGGTGCCCGGCTGCTGGCCTTCATTGGGGTTGGGGTTCTGCGAGTTCATACTTCGATACTGCCGTTTGCGCTGGTCAGTCCTCTATTGGGGAACACCCTGAGCCGTCCCTGACTTACCCCGGGTTCACCCTCACAAGGGGACTCAGGAACCCTGATCCATGTTTGGATTGATGCATGGCCACAGCCCCTGTCCGCCCGCCTCTGGTCCGCAGCAGCGACCGCCTGATCGCCGGCGTCTGCTCCGGCCTGGCGGTTCATCTTGGCTGGCCGGTGCGCATGGTCCGGATCGGCATGGTGGTGGCTGCTTTCGCCGGGGGCGCAGGGCTCGCGTTCTACGCATGGTTGTGGATCATGGTTCCCACCGCGGACGAGAACGCCAAGCGCAATGCCCGCCGTCCGGTGTCGCCGATTGCCCCCGCCGTGAGCCTGCCGCCTGTGAGCCTGCAGTCCGGTCCGGCCCCCGCTCCTTCACCGGGCATTGTTCCTTCATTCACCGTTCCTTCATTCACCGCCGTCCCTCGGCCTGCGGTGGAGTACGACGCCGGCACCGCCTCCCAGCCGCCGGCGCCTGCCGCCGCTCCCGGGGCCGGTACGTGGTTCCGGATCCGGAGCATGCGCTACGGCAAGGAGATCCTGCTTGGCGCCGGTCTCCTGCTCGTCGCCGCAATCCTGATCGCCAGGCTGCTGGGCGTGGACGTGCCCCTCGGCACGCTGATCCCGGCGGCGGCGATACTCGGTGGCGCCGCGATTGCCTGGATGCAGCTGGATGAAACCCGGCGGGCCGGGCTCGTCGATAAAACCAAGGCGGACCAGGCCGGTGGATGGGCGCGGCTGGCAGCGGGCCTCGCGCTCGTGGTGGCTGGGGTGCTGGTCATGGTCTCCGGGTCGGGCTCATGGCAGCAGACCTGGCTCGCGCTGCTCGCGTCCGTGGCCGTGCTGGGCGGCGTGGCGCTGGTGCTGCTGCCCTGGGGCCTGAAGTTCTGGCGCGACCTGGAGACCGAACGGGCCGGCCGCGTGCGGGAAACCGAGCGGGCCGAGATCGCCGCCCACCTGCACGACTCCGTGCTCCAGACCCTTGCCCTGATCCAGCGCCGGGCCGGCAACGAGCACGACGTCGTCCGCCTGGCGAGGGCCCAGGAGCGCGAGCTGCGGGGCTGGCTTTTCAAAGATCCAGCCCGCGACGCCGGCCAGCTTTCGGACCGGATCAAGGCCGCCGCCGCGGAGGTTGAAGACGACCTCGGAAACGCCGTCGACGTCGTGACCGTGGGCGATACTGAGATGACCGAGCGCCACGAGGCGCTGGTCCAGGCCAGCCGCGAGGCCATGCTGAACGCTGCCCGCCACGGCGGCGGTCCCGTTTCCGTCTACCTCGAGGTGTCCGACGGCGGCGCGGAAGTCTTCGTCAAGGACCGCGGCCCGGGCTTCGAACTGAGCACAGTCCCGCACGACAGGCTGGGCGTGCGCGAATCAATCGTTGGCCGGATGAAACGGCACGGCGGCAACGCCGCAATCATCAGCGGACCCGACGGCACAGAGGTGCGCCTCAGGCTGCCGGCAGACGTCGCGGACAACGGGGAAGGGAAGTCATGAGTACACCAGCAGGGGCCGGCGCGGCGGGAAGAACCGTGCGGGTTGTAATCGTGGATGACCACGCGATTTTCCGGTCCGGCCTCAAGGCTGACCTGGACCCGAGCGTGGTGGTGGTCGGGGAGGCCGGCACCGTGGAGCAGGCAGTCGAGGTTATTGCCGCAGCACGGCCCGACGTCGTGCTGCTGGACGTGCACCTGCCCGGCGGCCGCGGCGGGGGAGGGCGGGAAGTCATCACAAGTTCCGCGGCGCTCCTGGGAACCACGCGGTTCCTTGCCCTGAGCGTCTCCGACGCCGCCGAGGACGTCGTGGCCGTGATCCGCGCCGGTGCCCGCGGCTATGTTACGAAGACCATTTCCGGCGCGGAGATCACCGACGCCGTTTTCCGGGTTGCCGGCGGCGACGCCGTGTTCTCCCCGCGGCTGGCAGGCTTCGTTCTGGACGCGTTCGGCACCGCCCCGGCCGACATCGCAGATGACGAACTGGACAAGCTCTCCGCCCGGGAACTCGAGGTGATGCGGCTGATCGCCCGCGGCTACAGCTACAAGGAGGTGGCCAAAGAGCTCTTCATCTCCATCAAAACCGTGGAAACCCATGTCTCGGCCGTGCTCCGGAAGCTGCAGCTGTCCAGTCGCCACGAACTGACCAAGTGGGCCGCCGAGCGCCGCCTCCTCTAGCCCAAACGCTTCCTCAGATCCTCCCGTTTTTTTCCAAGCCCTTCCTCAGGTCTTGCTGGTCATTCGCTGTTTTCGCTGGGGGTGGGCCACTTCCACGTCCGGGATTAAAGGCCAAACGCTCCCGCACCTTTTTCGGTGCGGAAGCGTTTAGGCATTTCCTGCAGGATGTGAGGGAGGATCCGTGTTTTTCCTGCAGGACGTGATGGAGCGTTGTTACTGTGCCTTGCCGAGGAAGTCCTGGAGGCGGCCAACGCCGGTGGCGAGGTCCTCGTCGCCCAGGGCGTAGGACAAGCGCAGGAAACCGGACGGGCCGAAGGCCTCTCCGGGAACCACGGCGACCTCCACCTCGTCCAGGATCAGCGCGGCCAGTGCAGCCGAGGTCTCCGGGCGGACCGGGCCGTTCGACGTCGGGAATTCCTTACCCAGCAGCGCGCGGACGTCCGCGTACACGTAAAAGGCGCCCTTCGGCGTCGGGCATTCAATGCCCTCGATCGCGTTGAGGCCGTCCACGATGGCCTTCCGGCGGCGGTCGAAGGCGACCTTCATCTCGTCCACCGCGGTGAGCGGACCGGAGACTGCTGCCAGGGCGGCGATCTGCGGGATGTTGGACACGTTGGAGGTGGCGTGCGACTGCAGGTTGGTGGCGGCCTTGATGACGTCGGCGGGCCCGATCATCCAGCCAACGCGCCAGCCGGTCATCGCATAGGTCTTGGCAACACCGTTAAGGATCACTACCTTGTCACCCAGTTCCGGGGCGGCGGTAGCGATGGAGGTGAACGGAACGCCGTCGTACGTCAGGTGCTCGTAGATTTCGTCGGTGACCACCCACAGGCCCTTCGCGGCGGCCCACTTGCCGATTTCGGCGACCTGCTCGGGCGAGTAGACGGAACCTGTGGGGTTCGACGGCGAGACGAACAGCAGGATCTTCGTGCGGTCCGTGACAGCTGTCTCGAGCTGCTCCACGGTCACTAGGTAATCCTGCTCCGGGCCGGCAAAGACCTCCACCGGGACGCCGCCGGCGAGTCGGATGGCCTCGGGGTAGGTGGTCCAGAACGGCGTGGGGACGATCACTTCGTCGCCCGGATCCACGAGGGTGGCGAACGTGTTGTAGACGGCCTGCTTGCCGCCGTTGGTGACCAGCACCTGTGACGGGTCGGCCTTGTAGCCGGAGTCCCGGAACGTCTTCTCGGCGATGGCCTTCTTCAGCTCGGGCAGGCCGCCAGCGGGGGAATAGCGGTGGTACTTCGGCTGGCTGGCGGCGTCGATGGCGGCCTGGACGATGTAGTCCGGGGTGGGGAAGTCGGGCTCGCCCGCACCGAAGCCAATCACCGGCCGGCCGGCCGCCTTCAGCGCCTTGGCCTTGGCGTCGACAGCCAGGGTGGCGGATTCGGCAATGGCGGAAATGCGTTGGGAAACGCGGGCGGAAGACATGGCAGGTCCGTTCTTCGCTTGCAGCTGGTGAGCTGAATGGTGGATTTCGACGGAATCTACTCTATGCTGTTCACCGGATCGTTCGAGGTGGAACACGGATTTGTGACTGCGGTGCGGCGCGGATCCAGAAGCTGAAAACGGTCCGAAATGAGGCTGGTTCGACGTGAGCGCAGTTGTTGCGTAGACTAGTTCTCCGGTGTTGAAACACGGATGATGACGTGCGCCCCAGACGGCCTTGGGGAAAAGTGCGGCCTCCATCGGTTTTTGATCCATAGGGTAGTGGCGCAATTGGTAGCGCAGCGGTCTCCAAAACCGCAGGTTGCAGGTTCGAGTCCTGTCTGCCCTGCGCAGGCTGTTCCGGCGAAAAGCCGGAGCAAGCGCAGCAACCAAAGGTTCAGTTCAGAGCCGGGTAATCCGACTTGCGAGGATGAGTGAGGAATAGGTGACCGAAACAGCTGCAAGCAGCTCCAAGGGCCGCCCCGCAAAGAAGGCCGCCAAGGCTGGCTTCTTCGCTCGCATCGCGCTCTTCATCCGCCAGGTCATTGGCGAACTGAAGAAGGTCGTTGCCCCCACCCGCAAGGAACTGATCAACTACACGCTCGTGGTGCTCGTATTCGTAGTCATCATGATGGTGATCGTCACTCTGCTGGACCTGGCGTTCGGCACCGCGGTGAGCTGGGTCTTCAGCGGTACAGGCGCCAAGGACCGCTAAGGCGATCGGTCCGCAGACTGCGTGGGCTCCCCGGCCGGATTCGGTGAGGAGCTGCGGAGTGTGCGGAATTGAGCCATTTAAATAGGCAATTAGGCAATGAGGAAGCAGGAGACCAAGTGTCTGAGCAGGAGCTCGAGGTAACTGAGACTGAGCTGGATGAAACCCAGAACCCCGCGGCTGAGTCCGCTGAGGGCTCCGAGGTTGAGTCTGCTGCGCCCGATTCCGAAGGCGACGCCGATTTTGAAGACGACGCTGAGACTGACGCTGACGACGAGACCGACGCTGCTGACGCCGACGCCGAGACCGACGCTGCTGACGCCGACGCCGTGACCGGAGACGACGCCGAGACCGACGCTGCTGACGCCGACGCCGTGACTGGAGAGGACGCCGAGGAAGGCGCCGAAGGGACCGACGTCCTGGCCGCTGCTGCCGCCCAGGCGACCGACCCGGCCGAGGAGTTCAAGTCCAAGCTGCGCCGCCAGGAGGGTGACTGGTATGTCATCCACTCCTATGCCGGCTACGAAAACCGCGTCAAGGCCAACCTTGAGACCCGCATCCAGACCCTGGACATGGAAGATTACATCTTCGAAATCCAGGTTCCGATGGAAGAGGTCGTTGAGATCAAGAACGCTCAGCGCAAGGTCATCAACCGCGTCCGCATCCCCGGCTACGTGCTGGTCCGCATGGACCTGACCGACGCCTCGTGGGGCGCCGTCCGCCACACCCCGGGTGTCACCGGCTTCGTGGGCAACGCCCACAACCCCGTGCCGCTGCGCCTTGATGAGGTCTTCTCCATGCTCGCGCCGGTCTTCGAAGAGGAGCAGGCAGAGAAGGGCAAGCCCACCAAGCAGGCCGCCGCTCCGGTGAACGTCGACTTCGAGGTCGGCGAATCGGTCATCGTCAAGGAGGGCCCCTTCGAGACCCTTCCCGCCACGATCTCCGAGATCAAGGTGGATTCCCAGACCCTCGTGGTGCTGGTCTCCATCTTCGAACGCGAGACCCCGGTCACGCTGGCCTTCAACCAGGTCACCAAGATCTAGCTGATCACCACAGATTTCGTTCCGGAGCGGCCCGCTTTAGCAGTTCCGGAACGGCCGACCGCCTCGCCATGGCGGTCAACCACCTGAGGCACGCTCCTGTGTCCCAGGACGCATTTGAGAGAAGGACCCTACATTGGCTCCCAAGAAGAAGGTCACCGGCCTCATCAAGCTGCAGATCCAGGCAGGTGCCGCTAACCCGGCCCCGCCGATCGGTCCTGCGCTTGGCCAGCACGGTGTCAACATCATGGAATTCTGCAAGGCGTACAACGCCGCGACGGAAGCCCAGCGCGGCAACGTTATTCCTGTTGAAATCACGGTCTACGAAGACCGTTCGTTCACGTTCATCACCAAGACCCCGCCGGCTGCAGAGCTCATCAAGAAGGCTGCAGGCGTCGCCAAGGGTTCGGCTACCCCGCACACCGTCAAGGTTGCCAAGCTGACCCAGGCCCAGGTCAACGAGATCGCCTCCACCAAGATGGAAGACCTCAACGCCACCAGCCTCGAAGGCGCAGCGAAGATCATCGCCGGCACCGCCCGCTCCATGGGTATCACCGTCGAGGGTTAATTTCCGCTGATGCGGTGCCGGGTCCGGGAAACCGGGAACGACGCCGGGCAGCACCGCCGGGAAACCGGCACCACTGAAACATTGAAATGTTGGAAATCGGTCCGGATAAAACAGCCGGATTTCCAACTGTGGCAGGGCCCAGCGCGGTCCGCAGACCACAACTGCACAAGGAGAAATAAGCAGCATGGCAAAGCGCAGCAAAGCATACGAGGCAGCCGCAGCCAAGATCGACGCGGAGAAGTTCTACGCGCCGTTCGAGGCAGTGACGCTCGCCAAGGACACCAACCCGTCCAAGTTCGACGCCACCGTTGAGGTCGCCTTCCGCCTGGGCGTTGACCCCCGCAAGGCCGACCAGATGGTCCGCGGTACCGTCAACCTGCCGCACGGCACCGGTAAGACCGCCCGCGTCCTCGTGTTCGCCACGGGTGAGAAGGCCGAAGCAGCAATCGCTGCCGGCGCCGACTTCGTTGGTTCCGACGACCTGATCGAAAAGATCGCCGGCGGCTGGACCGACTTCGACGCAGCCGTTGCCACCCCTGACCTCATGGGCAAGGTTGGCCGTCTCGGTAAGGTCCTGGGTCCGCGTAACCTGATGCCGAACCCGAAGACCGGCACCGTCACCCCCGATGTCACCAAGGCTGTCAACGACATCAAGGGCGGCAAGATCGACTTCCGCGTCGACAAGCACTCCAACCTGCACTTCATCATCGGCAAGGTTTCGTTTGACGCCGTCAAGTTGGCCGAGAACTACGCCGCTGCCCTCGAAGAGGTGCTCCGCCTGAAGCCGTCCGCTTCCAAGGGCCGCTACATCCAGAAGGCAACGGTTGCCACCACGTTCGGTCCCGGCATCTCCGTTGACCCCAACGTCACCAAGGTTCTGACCGAGGCATAAGTCTCACGAACCACCGGCCGGATCTCCGGTCAGCACCAAAGGACCGTCCGGCATCTGCCGGGCGGTCCTTGTGCATTTGCGGCGGCTCTTGTCACCCCTGGAGCACGACGGCGGGACTCCAGTCAGGCGCGCCAGCCCGCTCTGGAAGGGGCTCTGTCGGACTCAGCGTGTTGCGGCTAGGCTGATCCGGTGACGACGCCCTCCTACCGGATCGAGCCGCTGTTCCTGCCTGCGTCGCTTGACGCGCCCGACGCCACAGACTTCCTCGAGTTCAGCGACCTCAGCGATGCAGTTGTGCTGGAGACCTGGGGCAACCTTGACCGGGCAGCGCCCCGCAAGGCCAGGCTGGAAGCGTGGCGCGACGATGACTACGAGAAGCTGCGGCTCTTCTTCGTACGGCTGGACGGCCGCATGGTGGCAAGGTCCTGGGTAAGGCTGAGTCAAAAAGAGAACCTCCAGGATGCGTTCCTCAGGGTGGATGTCCTCAACGGGTTCAGCGGCCGCGGCATCGGCCAGGCTCTCCTGCGGCATGCAGAAGCACTGGCGGCGGAGGACGGACGCAGCACCCTGCAGTCCTTCACCGAGCACGCGCCCGGGTTCGATCCGGATGGCCCGGGAATCCTCAGGGCCGGAACGGGGACGGGCGGAGTCCCGGCCGCGGCCCGCGGCGTACGGTTCGCCGTGGCGGCCGGTTACACCCTCGAGCAGGTGACGCGTTTCAGCGCACTGGACATGCCGCCGTCGGACGGTGTCCTTGACGCGCTGGAAGGCGAGGCAGCCGGCATCGCCGGGGACCAGTACGAGATTCTCGATTGGACAGACTGCTGTCCGGATGAGTACGTCGACGAGATGGCGGTGCTCATGTCCAGAATGAGCACGGACACCCCGGCAGGGGCGCTGCACTACGACGCCGAGGTGTGGGACGCCAAGCGCGTCCGGCACGTAGAGGAGGAATGGAGGCGGACGGGCCTGGCCTCGCTGGTGGCGGTGGCCCGGCATAAGGCGAGCGGCGAGCTGGCCGCCTACTCGGTGCTGCAGCATTCGGACGAAAAACCGTGGCTGGCCGAGCAGGACGACACGCTCGTGGCCAAGACACACCGCGGGCACCGGCTGGGGATGCTGGTGAAGGTGCGCAACCTGCGGCGCCTGCAGCAGGACCATCCCGAAGTGGAACGGGTCCTGACATTCAACGCCGCGGAGAACGACCACATGCTGGCAATCAATGTGGCCCTGGGCTTCCGTGCGGCGGGGTACGACGGTGAGTGGCAGCGCCGGCGCTAACCGGCATATGCTGGCGACGGATACACCGCGTGGACTCAAGCCCGCAGCCTTCATGGCAAGCGGCGGAAACGGCTGGGGATGATGGCAATAGAGGTGCGGATCGAGCGGCTGTGGATTCCGGACTCCGTGGATGCTGCCGATGCAGCGGACTTTCTCGCCGCGGTGGAGGTGGGCCGCAAGGTCCGGATGGATACCTGGGGCAGTGACGACCTCGCCTACACGCCGCTGGAAAAGCTTCTCGAACTGGACGACCCGTACGAGCGCCAGGTGATCCTCGTGGCAAAGGTCGGCGACGACATCGTGGGCACCGTGGACATCGCACTGCCCCTCGCTGACAACCTGGACCTTGCCGAATTCACCCTGGACATCCTCCCCGAGTATCAGCGCCAGGGCGTGGGCCGGCAGCTGCTGGAGGCCGCCGAGCATTTCGCCCGGGAGGAGGGCCGCACCATGATCCTGGTGGACACCAACCACCCCGGCGCCTCCCTGCACGAATTCGCGCCCGAGCAGCTGGTGCCCGGATCGGGGCAAGGGTACGTGCCGCTCGGCAGCCGCGAGGTGGAGTTCGCCCAGCGCACCGGTTACACCCTGCAGCACATCGAACAGTTCAGCTCGTGCGCGCTGCCGCTGGACAGCAAGCTTGTGGCCGAGCTCGAGGCAGAGGCGCAGGAGGCCAACAACGGCCGCTACCGCCTGCACCACTGGACCGACCGCTGCCCGGAGCGCTGGCTGGAATCGGTGGCTGCCCTCGAAAACCAGGCCGGCGGTGACGCCGGGCCGGCGGAGGACGACGACAGCATGGTTTTCGACGCCAGGATCCTGCGTGAAGCCGAGGAAGTCATGATCTCCCAGGGACGGCGCACGGTGGTGACCGCCGTCGAACATATCGCCACGGGGACGCTCGTGGGGCTGACCACCATCAGCGTCCTGGCGCAGCGGCAGGACGTCGTCTTCCAGGACGATACCGTGGTGCTGCAGGCGCACCGCGGCAACAAGCTCGGCCTGCTCATCAAGGTGGCCAACATGGAGCGCCTCACCGAGCAGTTCCCCGCGGCGCGGGTGATCTATACCTGGAACGCACCGGAAAACCGGTACCTGCTCACGGTCAACCGCCAGCTCGGGTTCACGACGGCGGGAGTCACCGGGATCTGGCAGAAGGAACTACCGGACCTGGGACCCAGCAGAAGCTAGGCCGATTTGGTTATCCCCGGAACCCTCCCGTAAGCTTGAACTACCAAAGACCGTCGGTTGTTGGATTCCCACTCTTTCGAGCTCAGCTCAACTCTGCAGTTGTGTGAAAAAGAGCCAGTGGGTTTCCAGACGAAGGACCCTGAACATAGGGCGGCCGGCGCAGGTGAACGAAGCAAAGTTCCGCTGTTATGACAGCGTTGAGCCAAGCCCCGTGCATCTGCGCGGGGCGTTTTTAGTTTTAGCTCACCTGAGCGGGGACCCGGAATACCGGCACTATCCCCGGAAGGAGGGTTATGGCAACGCCTACCAAGGTTTCAGCAGTAGCTGAGATCACTAACGATTTCAAGGAATCGAACGCCGCTGTCCTGACCGAATACCGTGGGCTCACCGTTGCACAGCTCAAGCAGCTGCGTGTTTCTCTCGGCCAGGACACCAAGTTCGCGGTCGTCAAGAACACCCTGACCGCCATTGCAGCCAAGGAAGCTGGTGTCGAAGCATTCGACGGCCAGCTCGCCGGCCCCACTGCAATCGCGTTCATCAAGGGTGACGCAGTTGCAGCTGCCAAGAGCCTGACGGATTTTGCCAAGGCCAACAAGCAGCTGGTCATCAAGACCGGTTACTTCGAGGGCAAGGCACTGAACGCCAGCGAAGTTGCTGCCCTGGCAGCACTCGAGTCCCGCGAGCTGCAGCTCGCCAAGGTTGCAGGCATCCTCAAGGCACCTGCTGCCGCTGCTGCACGCATCATCGACGCACTGCGCCTCAAGCTTGAAGAAGAGAACGGTGCTCCGGCTGAAGCCGAAGCTCCCGCCGCTGAAGAAGCTCCCGCCGCAGACGCTGACGCAGTCGCAGAAGAAGCAGCTGAGGCTCCGGCCGAAGCCGCTGCCGAAGAGAACTAACTCTCTCCCAAAAAGACTCCGGTGGAACGGAGGGCATTCAGCCCCCGGCCACCTTTATAGGAAGGACGCCAACCATGGCGAAGCTCACCAACGAAGAGCTCATTGAAGCTTTCAAGGAACTGACCATCATCGAGCTCTCCGAGTTCGTCAAGCTCTTCGAAGAGACCTTCGAAGTTACCGCTGCTGCTGTTGCTGTTGCTGGCCCCGCTGCCGGTGGCGCTGCAGAAGAAGCTGAAGAGAAGACTGACTTCGACGTCATCCTCGAAGCTGCTGGCGACAAGAAGATCGCAGTGATCAAGGAAGTTCGCGCCATCACCTCCCTCGGCCTCAAGGAAGCCAAGGACCTGGTTGACAGCGCTCCCAAGGCTGTTCTCGAAGGCGCCACCAAGGAAGCCGCCGAGAAGGCAAAGGCTCAGCTCGAAGAAGCTGGCGCCACCGTTACCCTCAAGTAACACTGCTTGTTCAGGAAACCCCGTCCACTCCGGTGGGCGGGGTTTCCTGCGTTTAACCCAACGAGGTCGCAGTAGGTGTCGTTTTCACCCCTGAAAACGACACCTACTGCGACCTAGTTGGGGTCGCTGATGTCCGCGAGCACAGCGCCGAGGGCCGAGACCAGGGCGTCGGCATCCACGAATGCGCTGTAGCCGTGCTGGCCCGCGCCCATGGAGATCCGCTTGCCCGCGATAGCCCGGTCCGCATAGACAGGCCATGCCGTGGTGCTGCCGAGCGGGGTGATGGTGCCGCGCTCATAGCCGGTTGCCTCCAGCGCCACGTCGGCCGCAGGGAGTGAGAGCTTGTTGACGCCCACCAGGCTGCGCAGCTTGGGCCAGGAGATCTGGCGGTCGCCCGGGATGAGGGCGAAGAGGAAGCTGCCGTCCTTGTGCTTCACCACGAGGGACTTCACGATGTCCGCCGGGCTGATGCCAAGGATCGCGGCCGCCTCCTCGAGGCTGTGGGCCGCCAGCCGTTCGACGAGCTGGACATCCAGGCCGCGCGCGGCGGCGTCGGCAAGGAAACGCTCCCTGCCGCCGCCGTTCGTCCCGTCGGCGCCCGGCGCCGGAACGCCGTTCATCAGTCGCGGAACAGCAGGAGGGCCTCACCCTGGCCGCCGCCTCCACAGAGTGAGACTGCCGCCTTGCCCTGGCCGCGGCGCTTCAGCTCATGTGCCGCGTGGAGTGCCAGCCGCGCACCGGAGGCGCCGATCGGGTGGCCCAGCGCGATGGCACCGCCATGGATGTTGCACTGCTCCAGCGGGTAGTCCAGATCCTTGAGGGACTGCACGGCCACCGAACCGAACGCCTCATTGATCTCGATGAAGTCCAGATCCGCGGTACTCCAGCCGGCCCGGTCCAGGGCGTTCCGGATGGCGTTGGAGGGCTGGGAGTGGAGGGAGTTGTCCGGCCCGGCCACCTGCCCGGGCTTGCCTACGACAGCCAAGTACTCCAGGCCGTTCTCCTCCGCGAACTTGCGGGAGGCCAGGACCAGGGCGGAGGCACCGTCGGACAGGGGAGAGGAGTTGCCGGCCGTGATGGTGCCGTCGGTGACGAAGGCAGCCCGCAGGCCGGCCAAGGACTCCACGCTGGTATCCGGCCGGAGGCCCTCGTCGGTGGAAACCACCACCGGATCACCCTTGCGCTGCTTGACGCTGATCGGTGAGATCTCGTCGTCGAAAACGCCGTTCTTCGAGGCGATCGCGGCGCGCTGGTGTGAATTGGCGGCCACGTTGTCCTGTGCGGTCCGGTCAATGCCGAGGGTCAGGTTCTTGGATTCGGTGGACAGGCCCATCGACTGGCCGTCGAAGGCGTCGGTGAGGCCGTCGTGTGCCGCAACATCCAGCGCCTGGACGGTGCCGTAGTTCCAGCCCTGGCGGGATCCGGGGAGGACGTGGGGCGCCCGCGTCATGGATTCCTGCCCGCCGGCTACGACGACGGTGGCGTCGCCGGCACGGATCATCCGCGCCGCGTCGATCACTGCGGTAAGCCCGGAAAGGCAGACCTTATTAATGGTCACCGTGGGCACGTTCCAGCCGATGCCTGCGCCGATGGCGCTCTGGCGGGCCGGGTTCTGCCCGGCCCCGGCCTGCAGGACCTGGCCCATGATGACGGCGTCCACCTGGTCGGCGTCCACTCCGCTCGCCGCAAGGGCCGCTTTGATGGCGTGCGCCCCGAGCTCGACGGCGGTGAAGCTCGCCAGTTGCCCGTTCAGCCGGCCCTGCGGGGTGCGCGCGCCGGACAGGATGACAACGTCGCGGTTGTCCACGGAATTGCTCATGGATGTTCTCTCCCGATCTTTGGTCGATGGTTGGCCTAAGGGTATCGTGAGCCCGGTCACCTATCTATTCAACGCTGGGAAGGCGGGGCGCATTCCGGTTAGGTGCCCGTGGCAACGGTGCTTGCATTCTGCTGGCAAGTGGGGTAGACACGCGTGGGGTTTTGCCGTATCGTAGATATTTGCGTCTTCCCTGTTTACCTTCAGCCTTCATATAGCGGTGGGCTTAGCCTGTTAGCTGTTCCATCAATGTGCCGTGAACAACGTCACCAGCATGGGCAGAACCAGGTTCCGGGTCATATAGCGGAACCGGATGGTAGCACTGCGGAGTCACTCCGCAGGGTGAAAAGCGGGGGAGATCTGAAAACGCCTGAAGGTCTGTGGAAGGATCCCTCTTGGTCGCCTCGAGCACCTCTAATAACGAAACCGCTAATACGGCAAGCACCGATGGTGCGACTCGCCGGCTCTCATTCGCAAAGATTCACGAACCTCTTGACGTTCCGAATCTGCTTGCCCTGCAGACGGACAGCTTCGACTGGCTGGTCGGAAATGAACGCTGGCAGGCCCGCGTTGCGAAGGCCGTCGAAGAAGGCGACCTGAGCGTCGCCACCACCTCCGGTCTTTCCGACATCTTCGAAGAGATCTCCCCGATTGAGGACTTCCAGGGCACCATGTCCCTGAGCTTCTCCGATCCGGAGTTCGCTGATCCGAAGTACACCATGGCTGAATGCAAGGACCGGGACGCTACGTACTCGGCACCGCTGTACGTCAAGGCCGAATTCATGAACAACAACACGGGCGAAATCAAGCAGCAGACCGTGTTCATGGGTGACTTCCCGCTGATGACCGAGAAGGGCACCTTCGTCGTCAACGGCACCGAGCGTGTCGTCGTTTCCCAGCTGGTCCGTTCCCCGGGCGCCTACTTTGAGCGCGCCGCTGACAAGACCAGCGACAAGGACATCTTTACCGCAAAGATCATTCCGTCCCGCGGCGCCTGGTTCGAGCTCGAGATCGACAAGCGCGACCAGGTCGGCGTGCGCCTCGACCGCAAGCGCAAGCAGTCGGTCACGGTGCTGCTGAAGGCCCTCGGGTGGACCGAAGGCCAGATCCTCGAGGAGTTCGGCCAGTACGACTCCATGCGTGCCACGCTGGAGAAGGACGCCACCGAAACCCGCGAAGACGCCCTGCTGGACATCTACCGCAAGCTGCGTCCAGGCGAGCCGCCCACAGTCGAGGCTGCCCAGTCCCTGCTGGACAACCTGTACTTCAACTCCAAGCGCTACGATCTGGCCAAGGTTGGCCGCTACAAGATCAACCGCAAGCTTGGCATCGACCGCTCCCTTGGCGACAAGGAAGCCTCGGTCCTGCACGTTGAAGACATCGTGGCCATGATCAAGTTCCTCGTCGCGCTGCACGCCGGCGAGAAGACCCTCATGGGCAAGCGCGACGGCGAAGACCACGAGCTGCGCGTCGAGATCGATGACATCGACCACTTCGGCAACCGCCGCATCCGCGCCGTCGGCGAGCTCATCGAGAACCAGGTCCGCACCGGCCTGTCCCGCATGGAGCGCGTCGTCCGCGAACGCATGACCACGCAGGACGTCGAGGCCATCACGCCGCAGACCCTGATCAACATCCGTCCCGTGGTGGCAGCCATCAAGGAGTTCTTCGGAACCTCCCAGCTGTCCCAGTTCATGGACCAGAACAACCCGCTCTCGGGTCTGACCCACAAGCGCCGCCTGTCCGCGCTTGGCCCGGGTGGTCTGTCCCGTGACCGCGCCGGCATGGAAGTCCGAGACGTCCACCCGTCCCACTACGGACGTATGTGCCCCATCGAAACCCCTGAAGGCCCGAACATTGGCCTGATCGGTTCGCTGGCGTCCTACGGCCGCATCAACCCGTTCGGTTTCATCGAGACGCCGTACCGCCTGGTCAAGGACGGCGTCGTCTCCGACGACGTCCAGTACCTGACGGCCGACGACGAAGCAGAGGTCCTGATCGCACAGGCCAACGCTCCGCTCGACGAGAACAAGCGCTTCGCTGAAGAGACCGTCCTGGTCCGTGCCCGTGGTGGTGGAGGCGAGCCCGTGCTCGTTCCCGCCGCTGACGTTCAGTTCATGGATGTTTCCCCGCGCCAGATGGTGTCCGTGGCAACCGCCCTGATCCCGTTCCTCGAGCACGACGACGCCAACCGTGCACTCATGGGTGCCAACATGCAGCGCCAGGCTGTGCCGCTGGTCCGTTCCGAGGCCCCGTTCGTGGGTACCGGCATGGAGCGTGCTGCTGCCGTCGACGCCGGTGACGTTGTCATCGCGAAGAAGCCCGGTGTGGTCACCGAGGTCTCCGCCGAGCTCGTTGTCATGCTCAACGACGACGGCACGGAAACCAACTACCGCATCAACAAGTTCGCCCGCTCCAACCAGGGCAACTGCTACAACCACCGCGTTTTGGTGAACGAAGGCCAGCGCCTGGAAGTTGGCGGCATCATCGCCGACGGCCCGGCAACGGACCAGGGCGAGCTCGCCCTCGGTAAGAACCTCCTCGTGGCATTCATGTCATGGGAAGGCCACAACTTCGAGGATGCCATCATCCTGTCCCAGCGCATCGTGGCAGAGGACGTCCTTTCCTCCATCCACATCGAGGAGCACGAGATCGACGCCCGCGACACCAAGCTTGGTGCCGAGGAAATCACCCGTGACATCCCCAACGTGTCCGAGGAAGTCCTGGCTGGCCTGGACGAGCGTGGCATCATCCACATCGGTGCCGAGGTTGAAGCCGGCGACATCCTGGTCGGAAAGGTCACCCCGAAGGGTGAAACCGAACTGACCCCGGAAGAGCGCCTGCTGCGCGCCATCTTCGGTGAGAAGTCCCGCGAAGTCCGCGATACCTCCCTGAAGGTTCCGCACGGCGAGTCCGGCACCGTCATCGGCGTGCGCGTCTTCGACCGCGACAATGACGACGAACTGCCCCCGGGCGTCAACCAGCTGGTCCGCGTCTACGTGGCTGCCAAGCGCAAGATCACCGACGGCGACAAGCTCGCCGGCCGCCACGGCAACAAGGGTGTTATCTCCAAGATCCTCCCGGTCGAGGACATGCCCTTCCTTGCTGACGGTACCCCCGTTGACATCGTCCTGAACCCGCTGGGTGTTCCGGGCCGTATGAACGTCGGCCAGGTGCTGGAAACGCACCTCGGCTGGGTTGCCAAGACGGGCTGGAAGATCGAAGGCGAGCCGGAGTGGGCCAAGCAGCTGCCGAACCTGCCGCGCGAGAGTGGCCAGACCACTGTTGCAACGCCGGTCTTCGACGGCGCCCGCGAAGAGGAAATCACCGGGCTGCTGGACTCCACCAACCCGACCCGTGACGGCGAACGCCTGATCAACTCCTCGGGTAAGACGCGCCTGTTCGACGGCCGCTCCGGCGAGCCGTTCCCGGATCCGATCTCGGTCGGCTACATGTACATCCTGAAGCTCCACCACCTGGTGGACGACAAGATCCACGCCCGCTCCACCGGCCCGTACTCCATGATCACGCAGCAGCCGCTGGGTGGTAAGGCACAGTTCGGTGGCCAGCGCTTCGGTGAAATGGAAGTGTGGGCGCTCGAAGCTTACGGCGCCGCCTACACGCTCCAGGAACTGCTCACGATCAAGTCCGATGACATCCACGGTCGTGTGAAGGTCTACGAGGCGATCGTCAAGGGCGAGAACATCCCCGAGCCGGGTGTTCCCGAATCCTTCAAGGTGTTGATCAAGGAAATGCAGTCGCTGTGCCTGAACGTGGAAGTGCTTTCCACGGACGGAACCACAATTGAAATGCGTGACTCTGATGACGCAGTCTTCACGGCTGCGGAAGAACTGGGCATCGATCTGTCTCGTGCAGAGCCCAGCTCCGTAGAAGAGGTCTAGCAGGGGTCCCGACGGCGGGTGGTGACCACCCGTCGTCGGCCTCTCCCTCTCCCCGTAAACAAGACTTCAGAATTTAGAGAACAAGAGAGAACAGGGACCATATGTCCAGCGAATCCTCCTTCGGCCTCATGCAGATCGGCCTCGCCACCGCGGAAGACATCCGCGGCTGGTCGTACGGCGAGGTTAAGAAGCCGGAAACCATCAACTACCGCACGCTCAAGCCCGAGAAGGACGGCCTCTTCTGCGAGAAGATCTTCGGCCCGTCCCGTGACTGGGAATGCTACTGCGGCAAGTACAAGCGCGTGCGCTTCAAGGGCATCATCTGTGAGCGGTGTGGCGTCGAGGTCACCCGCGCCAAGGTGCGCCGTGAGCGCATGGGCCACATCGAACTGGCTGCTCCCGTAACCCACATCTGGTACTTCAAGGGTGTTCCGTCCCGCCTGGGCTACCTCCTTGATCTGGCTCCGAAGGACCTCGAAAAGGTCATCTACTTCGCTGCCTACATGATCACCAGCGTCGACGAAGAAAACCGCCACGCGGAACTGCCCAACCTGCAGGTTGAGCACGACGTCGAGAAGAAGCAGCTGATCGACAACCGCGACTCCGACATCGCGGCGATCGCCCGCGACCTTGAGGGCGAGCTTGCCCGTCTCGAGGGCGAGGGTGCCAAGGCTGCCGACAAGAAGAAGGCACGCGACTCCGCTGACCGCCAGATGGCGAACGTCCGCAAGCGCGCCGACGCGGAGATCGAGCGCCTCGAGCAGGTCTGGGACCGCTTCAAGAACCTGAAGGTCGCCGACCTCGAAGGTGACGAGGGCCTGTACCGCGAACTGCGTGACCGCTACGGCATGTACTTCGAAGGCTCCATGGGTGCCGAGGCCATCAAGAAGCGCCTTGAGAACTTCGACATGCAGGCCGAGTCCGACAACCTGCGCGACATCATCGCCAACGGCAAGGGCCAGCGCAAGACCCGCGCCCTGAAGCGCCTGAAGGTGGTCAACGCGTTCCTGACCACCAACAACAGCCCGCTCGGCATGGTGCTGGACGCCGTCCCGGTGATCCCGCCGGAACTGCGCCCCATGGTCCAGCTGGACGGTGGCCGCTTCGCGACCTCCGACCTCAACGACCTCTACCGCCGCGTGATCAACCGCAACAACCGACTCAAGCGACTGCTTGACCTGGGTGCTCCGGAGATCATCGTCAACAACGAGAAGCGCATGCTTCAGGAAGCTGTTGACAGCCTCTTCGACAACGGCCGCCGCGGCCGTCCCGTCACCGGACCGGGCAACCGTCCGCTGAAGTCCCTGAGCGACATGCTCAAGGGCAAGCAGGGCCGTTTCCGCCAGAACCTGCTCGGCAAGCGCGTCGACTACTCCGGCCGTTCGGTCATCGTCGTCGGCCCGCAGCTGAAGCTGCACCAGTGTGGTCTGCCCAAGCAGATGGCACTGGAGCTCTTCAAGCCGTTCGTGATGAAGCGCCTGGTTGACCTCAACCACGCCCAGAACATCAAGTCGGCCAAGCGTATGGTCGAGCGCTACCGTCCGCAGGTCTGGGACGTGCTGGAAGAGATCATCACCGAACACCCGGTGCTGCTCAACCGTGCACCTACCCTGCACCGCCTCGGTATCCAGGCATTCGAGCCGCAGCTTGTTGAAGGCAAGGCCATCCAGCTCCACCCGCTGGTTTGTGGCGCGTTCAACGCCGACTTCGACGGCGACCAGATGGCAGTCCACCTGCCGCTGAGCCCCGAAGCCCAGGCTGAGGCACGCATCCTGATGCTGTCCTCCAACAACATCCTGAAGCCGTCTGACGGCCGCCCGGTGACCCTGCCTTCGCAGGATATGATCATCGGCCTCTACCACCTGACCACCAAGCGTGTGGGTTCAGCCGGTGAAGGCCGGATCTTCGGCTCGGTGTCCGAGGCGATCATGGCGTTCGATGCACACGAGCTGCACCTGAACTCCCAGGTCAAGATCCGTCTTGAGGGCTTTGTTCCTTACGCCGGCTGGGAAGCTCCGGACGGCTGGGAGCAGGGTCAGCCCGCACTGGTGGACACCTCCCTGGGCCAGGTTCTCTTCAACGAGACCCTGCCCGAGGACTACCCATGGGTTGAGGCTGTTGCCGACAAGGGCGAGCTTTCCCGCATCGTCAACGACCTCGCAGAGCGCTACCCGAAGGTTGTCACGGCCGCAACGCTGGACAACCTGAAGGACGCCGGTTTCTACTGGGCCACCCGCTCGGGCGTCACCGTCGCCATCTCCGACATCGAGGTTCCGGAAGCCAAGCCGGCCATCCTTGCCGGTTACGAGGAGCGCGCCGCCAAGATCCAGGGACAGTACGACAAGGGCCTGATCGACGACGACGAGCGTCGCCAGGAACTGATCGAGATCTGGAACAAGGCGACCAACGAGATCGCCCAGGCTATGCGCGACAGCCTGTCGCCGATGAACACCATCAACCGCATGGTGTCCTCCGGTGCACGTGGTAACTGGATGCAGGTCCGCCAGATCGCGGGTATCCGTGGCCTGGTGGCCAACCCGAAGGGTGAAATCATCCCGCGTCCGATCAAGTCCTCCTACCGTGAGGGCCTGTCGGTGCTGGAATACTTCATCGCCACGCACGGTGCACGTAAGGGTCTTGCCGACACCGCGCTGCGTACCGCCAACTCGGGTTACCTGACCCGTCGTCTGGTGGACGTCTCGCAGGACGTCATCGTCCGTGAAGAGGACTGCGGCACCGAACGCGGCCTCGTCACCCCGATCGCCGTGGTTGACGCCAACGGTGAGCTGACCCTGGACGAGAACGTCGAGAACAGCGCCTACGCCCGTACGCTGGCCGTGGACGTCGTCGACTCCAAGGGCAACGTCCTGGCTCCGGCCGGCACCGACTGCGGTGACGTCGTGATCGCTGAGCTGTTCGCAGCCGGCATCACCGAGGTCAAGGTCCGCTCCGTGCTCACCTGTGAGTCCAGCGTCGGAACCTGTGCCCTGTGCTACGGCCGTTCGCTGGCCACCGGCAAGACCGTGGACATCGGTGAAGCTGTGGGCATCATCGCCGCACAGTCCATCGGTGAACCCGGTACCCAGCTGACCATGCGTACGTTCCACACCGGTGGTGCTGTTTCCGCCAGCGGTGGCGACGACATCACCCAGGGTCTGCCCCGTATCCAGGAGCTCTTCGAAGCCCGTACCCCGAAGGGTGTGGCGCCGATTGCGGAAGCAGCCGGTCGCATCACCATCGAGGAATCCGAGCGTCAGATGCGCCTGGTGATCACTCCGGACGACGGTTCCGAAGAGATCGCCTACCCGGTCCTGCGCCGGTCGCGTCTCCTGATCGAGGACGGCCAGCACGTGTCGGTGGGCCAGAAGCTCGTCAACGGTCCGGTCGACCCGAAGCAGGTCCTGCGCATCATGGGCCCGCGTGCCGCACAGAAGTTCCTCGTGGACGAAGTGCAGGGCGTGTACCGCAGCCAGGGCATTGGCATCCACGACAAGCACGTGGAAGTCATCGTCCGGCAGATGCTGCGCCGCGTCACGGTCATCGAATCCGGCGACTCCGACCTGCTCCCGGGTGAGCTGGCCGAGCGCAGCCGGTTCGAGGACGCCAACCGCCGTGTTGTATCCGAGGGCAAGACTCCGGCTTCCGGACGTCCCGAGCTCATGGGTATCACCAAGGCGTCGCTGGCCACCGAGTCCTGGCTGTCCGCAGCGTCCTTCCAGGAGACCACCCGCGTCCTGACGCAGGCGGCCATGGAAGGCAAGAGCGATCCTCTGCTCGGCCTCAAGGAGAACGTCATCATCGGTAAGCTGATCCCGGCCGGCACGGGCCTCCCGCGCTACACCGAGATCACGGTGGAACCGACTGAAGAAGCAAAGGCCAACCTGTTCACCGGCCCGAGCGCATTCAGCGATTTCTCCTACGACACGCTGGGCGGCGACGGAGCTCCTGAGTTCCACGCCATCCCGCTGGATGACTACGACCTGGGCAACGACTTCCGGTAACGAGTCAACCCCTTGAACTGACGGGCCCCGTTTCCACGGCTGTGGGAACGGGGCCTTTCAGTCCCCGCAATCCGCCCGGATTAAGGCCTCAGGGCAGTCCGTGCTAAACTTGAGACCAATTGTTATTGTGGCAGTGGATGAGTGCGCCCGGTATTTGCTAGAAGGCTGTATCAGCCGTAAGGCAGGACCGAGAGCGACGTTTCCGGTTTGCAGGGTTCTTGTGCAACGTATGCCACATTTTCGCATGCCTAGGGACATTTGCGGCCGAGAGCTGCAGGGTCCTCCGCATGCGAATCCGACATCAAGGCTTCGCCTCAGCTGCTCTGGAGACTTCTTCAAAGCTCGGGCGGCGAGGCAAAGAAACAGGAGAGCGGCTGTCAGAGGCCGCTCCGGATAAAACGGAGAACACGAAAGTGCCTACGATTAACCAGCTGGTCCGCAAGGGCCGCACGCCGAAGGTCTCAAAGACCAAGGCTCCCGCGCTTAAGGGCAGCCCCATGCGCCGCGGTGTCTGCACCCGCGTCTACACCACCACCCCGAAGAAGCCGAACTCGGCTCTGCGTAAGGTTGCACGTGTGCGCCTCAACGGTGGCATCGAAGTTACCGCCTACATCCCCGGTGTTGGCCACAACCTCCAGGAGCACTCCATTGTGCTCGTCCGTGGTGGTCGTGTGAAGGACCTCCCCGGCGTCCGCTACAAGATCGTCCGCGGTGCCCTCGATACCCAGGGTGTCAAGAACCGTAAGCAGGCACGCAGCCGCTACGGCGCAAAGATGGAGAAGAAGTAATATGCCTCGCAAGGGTCCGGCCCCCAAGCGGCCGCTCGTATCAGATCCCGTCTACGGCTCCCCGCTGGTCACCCAGCTGATCAACAAGGTGCTGGTTGACGGCAAGAAGTCCACCGCAGAGCGCATCGTTTACGGTGCCCTCGAAGGTGCCCGCGCGAAGTCCGGCGGCGACCCCGTTGCAGCCCTCAAGAAGGCCATGGACAACGTCAAGCCCTCCCTCGAGGTCCGCTCCCGCCGTGTCGGTGGCGCCACCTATCAGGTTCCGGTTGAGGTCAAGCCGGGCCGCTCCACCGCCCTCGCCCTGCGTTGGCTGGTCGGCTACTCCAAGGCCCGCCGCGAAAAGACGATGACCGAGCGTCTCCAGAACGAAATCCTGGATGCCTCGAACGGTCTCGGTGCCGCTGTGAAGCGTCGCGAAGACACCCACAAGATGGCCGAGTCCAACAAGGCCTTCGCCCACTACCGCTGGTAAAACTTCCCGGACGCCGCCGGCTCAGACGAGCCGGCGGCGAACGCGTAGTCCATCCGAAAGGGAGACACCGTGGCACAGGACGTGCTTACAGACCTTAGTAAGGTCCGCAACATCGGCATCATGGCCCACATCGATGCCGGCAAGACCACCACCACCGAGCGCATTCTGTTCTACACAGGTGTGAACCACAAGATTGGCGAAACGCACGACGGCGCTTCGACCACTGACTGGATGGAACAGGAAAAGGAACGCGGCATCACCATCACGTCTGCCGCCGTGACCTGCTTCTGGGAAAACAACCAGATCAACATCATTGACACCCCGGGCCACGTGGACTTCACGGTTGAGGTTGAGCGCTCCCTGCGCGTCCTCGACGGTGCAGTTGCCGTCTTCGATGGCAAGGAAGGCGTTGAGCCGCAGTCCGAAACCGTTTGGCGCCAGGCTGACAAGTACAACGTTCCGCGTATCTGCTTCGTCAACAAGATGGACAAGCTCGGCGCTGACTTCTACTTCACCGTAGACACCATCGTCAGCCGCCTCGGCGCCAAGCCGCTGGTCATGCAGCTGCCCATCGGTGCCGAGAACGACTTCATCGGCGTCGTGGACCTGCTCTACATGCGCGCACTGGTGTGGCCCGGCGATGCCAAGGGTGACGTCACCATGGGCGCCAAGTACGAAATCCGCGAGATCCCGGAAGACCTCAAGGCCAAGGCCGAGGAATACCGTTCAACTCTCGTGGAGACCGTTGCAGAGGCCTCCGAAGAACTCATGGAGAAGTACCTCGAAGGTGAAGAACTCACCATCGACGAACTCAAGGCCGGCATCCGCAAGATGACGATCAACTCCGAGCTCTACCCGGTGTTCTGTGGTTCCGCGTTCAAGAACCGTGGCGTTCAGCCGATGCTCGATGCAGTCGTCGACTACCTGCCGAACCCGCTCGACGTCCCGCCGATGATCGGTCACGATCCCCGCGACGAAGAGAAGGAACTGACCCGCAAGCCGTCCGCTGAAGAGCCGTTCTCCGCTCTCGCGTTCAAGATTGCTGCGCACCCGTTCTTCGGTCAGCTCACCTTCATCCGCGTGTACTCCGGTCACGTGGAAGCAGGCGCACAGGTGGTCAACTCCACCAAGGGCAAGAAGGAGCGCATCGGCAAGCTGTTCCAGATGCACGCCAACAAGGAAATGCCCGTTGAGGGCGCTACCGCTGGCCACATCTACGCAGCGATCGGTCTGAAGGACACCACCACGGGCGACACCCTGTGCGACTCCTCCAACCAGATCGTCCTCGAGTCCATGAGCTTCCCGGAGCCCGTGATCTCGGTTGCCATCGAGCCGAACACCAAGGGTGACCAGGAGAAGCTCTCCACGGCCATCCAGAAGCTCTCCGCTGAGGACCCGACCTTCCAGGTCTCCCTCAACGAAGACACCGGCCAGACCATCATCGCCGGCATGGGCGAGCTCCACCTGGACATCCTGGTGGACCGCATGCGCCGCGAATTCAAGGTCGAGGCAAACGTTGGCAAGCCGCAGGTCGCTTACCGCGAGACCATCAAGCGTGCTGTAGAGCGTCACGACTACACGCACAAGAAGCAGACCGGTGGTTCCGGCCAGTTCGCAAAGATCCAGATCGCGATCGAGCCGCTGGACACTGCGGAAGGCGAGCTGTACGAGTTCGAGAACAAGGTCACCGGTGGCCGCGTTCCGCGCGAGTACATCCCGTCGGTCGACGCCGGTATCCAGGACGCACTGAATGACGGTGTCCTGGCCGGTTACCCGGTTGTTGGCATCAAGGCAACGCTGGTTGACGGCGCGTACCACGATGTTGACTCCTCGGAAATGGCGTTCAAGATCGCCGGCCGTATGGCTTTCAAGGAAGCCGCACGCAAGGCGAACCCTGTTCTGCTCGAACCGCTGATGGATGTTGAGGTCCGCACCCCTGAGGAATACATGGGTGAAGTTATCGGTGACCTCAACTCCCGCCGTGGCCAGATGCAGTCCATGGAGGATGCCCAGGGCGTCAAGGTTGTCCGCGCACACGTACCGCTGTCCGGCATGTTCGGCTACATCGGTGACCTGCGTTCGAAGACCCAGGGCCGCGCTGTGTACTCCATGACGTTCAACAGCTACGCCGAGGTCCCGAAGGCAGTTGCCGACGAGATCATCCAGAAGTCCCGCGGCGAATAGTCCCCAGGACTGTCCACGCGACAAGCTGCGAAAAACCAGGTGCGTTTCCCTGCGGAACACACTTAGTGCGGATGGCCGGAACACTGGTTCCGGCCCGGTTCCGGCCATCAGCACGAACAGGCTCTAGGCACTAGTATTAGTTCCTGAATCTGCAATTTCATCAATCCAAAGCCCCCCAAGTAGACTTACTGGAGTTTCTGCCGCGACAAGCGCGGTCGAAGGTAAGCCATTTGAAAAACGTTCTAGGAGGAACCTGTGGCAAAGGCAAAGTTCGAGCGGACTAAGCCGCACGTTAACATCGGTACCATTGGTCACGTTGACCACGGTAAGACGACGTTGACGGCCGCCATTTCCAAGGTGCTGTACGACAAGTACCCGACTCTCAACGAGAAGCGTGACTTCGCGTCGATCGACTCTGCTCCGGAAGAGCGTCAGCGCGGCATTACCATCAACATCTCCCACGTTGAGTACCAGACCGAGAAGCGCCACTACGCACACGTAGACGCTCCGGGTCACGCTGACTACATCAAGAACATGATCACCGGTGCTGCTCAGATGGACGGCGCAATCCTCGTGGTTGCCGCTACTGACGGCCCGATGGCTCAGACCCGCGAGCACGTTCTGCTCGCCCGCCAGGTTGGTGTTCCCTACCTGCTGGTCGCGCTGAACAAGGCAGACATGGTTGACGACGAGGAACTCCTCGACCTCGTTGAAATGGAAGTTCGTGAGCTCCTGAGCTCGCAGGGCTTCGATGGCGACGAAGCACCGGTTGTTCGCGTTTCCGGCCTGAAGGCTCTGGAAGGCGACCCGGAGTGGGTCAAGTCCGTTGAGGACCTGATGGCTGCTGTCGACGAGTCCGTTCCGGACCCCGTACGTGACCGCGACAAGCCGTTCCTGATGCCGATCGAAGACGTCTTCACGATCACCGGTCGTGGCACGGTTGTGACGGGTCGCGCCGAGCGCGGTACCCTCGCCATCAACTCTGAGGTCGAGATCGTCGGTATCCGCCCGGTCCAGAAGACCACCGTTACCGGTATCGAGATGTTCCACAAGCAGCTCGACGAAGCATGGGCCGGCGAGAACTGTGGCCTCCTGCTCCGCGGTCTGAAGCGCGACGACGTCGAGCGTGGCCAGGTTGTCGTCAAGCCGGGTTCCATCACCCCGCACACCGACTTCGAGGCCAACGTCTACATCCTCTCCAAGGACGAAGGCGGACGTCACAACCCGTTCTACTCGAACTACCGCCCGCAGTTCTACTTCCGTACCACGGACGTGACCGGCGTTATCACCCTGCCGGAAGGCACGGAAATGGTTATGCCTGGCGACAACACTGAGATGACCGTTGCGCTCATCCAGCCGATCGCTATGGAAGAGGGCCTCGGCTTCGCAATCCGTGAAGGCGGCCGCACCGTTGGTTCGGGACGTGTCACCAAGATCATCAAGTAACTCTTGCTGATTACAGGCCGGTTATCGGCCTGATCTTCAAAAACAGCCCCGCTGCTACTGGCAGCGGGGCTGTTTTTGTATCTGCAGTTCCTGCCTGTGGACCGCGCCCAGCCCTGATATGGTTGGGGCTCGCGACAGATTCGTCACAAAGAGGGAGCATCATGAGTTGGCTAATTTTCCTGCTGGTGGTTGCCGCCGTGGTGGTGGGCGTGGTTTGGGCGAAGAAGCACTTCCGCCACGAGATTGAACGCGCCAAGCGGATCAACCGGGCGAACAAGAACCAGTAGCGCCGGGACCCAATAAGGGTCCGACGCCCGCACACCCGTCCGCCCTCAGGCCGTGCGCGCCCGTGCCCGGCTTACTGCCTGCAGCCAATAGAAGGATTTCTTGGGCGTCCGTTTCAGGGTCTCGAAGTCCACGTGCACCAGACCGAAGCGCTGTGAATACCCGGCGGCCCATTCGAAGTTGTCCATGAACGTCCAGACGAAGTAGCCGAGCAGCTCTACGTCGTGCGCGATGCCGCCGGGCGCAGTGGCGTTCATCGCCTGGTCAAGATGGTGCGCCAGGTAGTCGATCCGCCCCGAGTCCGCGATAGGCCCGGTGACATGCTCGGGCTCCGGAAAGCTTGCACCGCTCTCGGTGATGTAGACCGGCGGCAAGGCCGACCCGTACCTGTCCTTGAGCTCCCGCAGCAGGACGCCCAGATGCTCCGGCGCCACCGGCCACCCGAATCCGGTGGTGGCGTATTCGGGGAAGGCCGCGAGATGGAACGGCACCCGTGCCATGGCCTGCGCATTGCCTGCAGGGGTGCCCGTCGGTCCCTGACCGGCGGCGACGCGAACAGGGTAGTAATAGTTCACCCCGTAGAAGTCCAGCGGCTGGCTGATCAGGCGGAGGTCGTCGTCGGACGTCCGGGACAAAAACCTGAACCAGGGGCGGGCGGCAAGCGGCGGGGCGGGGTAGCGCCCCAGGAGGATGGGATCGGCGTACATACGGTTGAGCACAAGGTCGAAGACCTTGGCCAGCAGCCTGTCCGCCAGCCGCCGGGTGGCAGGGCGTACGGGGGAGTGGAGGTTGGTGACGCCGATGGTCCCCGCCACGCTGGCGGCGCGCAGGGCCTGGACCGCGAGTCCGTGGCCGAGCAGCTGGTGGTGGACCGAAGGCAGCGCCTTGAACAGCAGGTCGCGGCCGGGCGCATGGACGCCGAGTGCGTAGCCGTTCAGCGTGACGGACACGGGCTCGTTAAGCGTGACCCACTGCGCCACCCGGTCACCGAGCCGCCTGCCGGCTGCCGCCGCGTACTCGGCGAAGCGCTCGGCCGTAGCGCGGTTCATCCACCCGCCATCGCGCTCAAGGGGGAGGGGAGTGTCCCAGTGGTAGAGCGTGGCCATGGGGGCGATGCCGGCCGCCAGCAGCAGGTCGACCAGCCGGTCGTAGAAGTCCAGGCCCCGCGGGTTGGCTGCCCCGTGGCCCTCCGGATGGATCCTGGGCCATGAGATCGAGAAGCGGTAGGAGTCGATGCCGAGTTCGCGCATGAGGGCAACGTCTTCCGGCACGCGGTTATAGTGGTCACAGGCCACTTCCGGCGAATGCCCGTTGAGGATGTTGCCCGGTGTGGCCGCAAAGGCATCCCAGCCCGAGGGTCCGCGGCCGTCTGCCGCAAGGGCGCCTTCGATCTGGAAGGCGGCGGCAGCGACGCCCAGCGTGAAATCCGGGCGCAGGCGTGCGGCGAGGTTTTGCACTGAATCTGCGCTGATCGCGCCTTTACCGGCGTCGACGTTCTGCACGGCCATTTACCCATCATCCAACCGATGATTGCCGGCGGCAATGACCGTTTGGGCGGCGGGATCCGTGGCGGCGAGGGCCCGATTCGCATCCTGGGATAAATTCCGGCATACTAGGTGAGTTGTTCAAGCGCTTCTTCGTGTCCCGATCCGGATAATGCCGGGTGCCAGGGTCCAGGCTGAAGCCCAAACATAACCCAACCCCCCAAGGAAATGCGGGCTCGTGCGTTTTGCACAGCGCGACACGCCCGACCGCGGGGGTCGGTTACGCCGGCAGGTTGAGGAACCCGGAGTCATCCGGATTCAGCTTGTGCGGCGGGCGGTAGTTACGACTTCAAATGCTTCGGCAGCCGCATGCAACACGCAAGTAAACAGAGCAGCACTTACTGAAAGAGAGTCAGGCGACATGGCGGGACAAAAAATCCGCATCCGGCTGAAGTCATACGACCACGAGGTCATTGACGTTTCAGCACGGAAGATCGTTGAGACGGTCACGCGCGCAGGCGCAACGGTAGTCGGCCCCGTGCCGCTGCCCACGGAGAAGAACGTGTACTGCGTTATCCGCTCTCCGCACAAGTACAAGGACAGCCGCGAGCACTTTGAAATGCGCACGCACAAGCGTCTGATCGACATCATCGACCCCACGCCCAAGGCTGTTGACTCGCTCATGCGTCTCGACCTGCCGGCCGACGTGAACATCGAAATCAAGCTGTAGGGAGGTGCTGAGAGACTATGACCGCAACCCGTAACGTAAAGGGCCTGCTGGGCACGAAGCTCGGCATGACCCAGGTCTGGGACGAGAACAACAAGCTCATCCCCGTCACTGTTGTCCAGGCTGACTCGAACGTCATCACCCAGCTGCGTAACGCAGAGACTGATGGCTACGTCGCCGTTCAGATCGGCTACGGCCAGATCGATCCCCGCAAGGTCACCAAGCCGCTGGCTGGTCACTTTGAAAAGGCAGGCGTCACGCCTCGCCGCCACGTCGTAGAACTGCGCACTGCAGATGCTGACTCTTACGAGCTGGGCCAGGAGCTTTCTGTTGAGCTCTTCGAAGCCGGCCAGAAGATCGACGTCGTTGGCACCACCAAGGGTAAGGGCTTCGCCGGTGTTATGAAGCGTCACGGCTTCCACGGCGTTGGAGCTTCCCACGGTGCCCACAAGAACCACCGTAAGCCCGGTTCTATCGGTGGAGCATCCACCCCGAGCCGCGTCTTCAAGGGCATGAAAATGGCCGGCCGCATGGGCGCCGTACGTCACACCACGCTGAACCTCACCGTTCACGCGGTTGACGTCGAGAAGTCGCTGCTCCTGATCAAGGGCGCCGTTCCCGGTGCCCGCGGCCAGGTCGTACTCGTACGCACCGCCGTGAAGGGAGCCTAGTTAAATGGCTAACACTGTCAAGGTTGACCTGCCTGCAGAGATCTTCGACGTTCAGACCAACGTGCCGCTGCTGCACCAGGTCGTCGTTGCGCAGCTCGCTGCTGCTCGCCAGGGTACCCACAAGACCAAGACCCGCGCCGAAGTTTCCGGTGCAGGCCGCAAGCCGTTCAAGCAGAAGGGCACCGGCCGCGCCCGTCAGGGTTCGATCCGCGCTCCGCACATGACCGGCGGTGGCGTCGTCCACGGGCCCACCCCGCGTGACTACAGCCAGCGGACCCCCAAGAAGATGATTGCTGCTGCACTGCGCGGCGCTCTCTCTGACCGCGCCCGCAACGGCCGCGTCCACGTCGTTTCTGAACTGGTTGCCGGCGACAAGCCGTCCTCCAAGGCAGCACTGGCAACCCTGCGCGGAGTCTCCGAGCGCAAGAACCTGCTGGTCGTCATCGAGCGCGCGAACGATGTTGCTGCACTGTCTGTGCGCAACCTCGCCGAAGTTCACGTCCTGTACGTGGACCAGCTGAACACCTACGACGTGCTCGTTTCCGACGACGTAGTCTTCACCAAGGCTGCCTACGAAGCATTTGTTGCTGACAAGGCTGCAAAGAACGAGGAGGATGCCAAGTGAGCGCAGCCACCATCAAAGACCCGCGCGACGTCGTGCTTGCACCCGTCGTCTCGGAAAAGAGCTACGGCCTGATCGACGAGGGCAAGTACACCTTCCTGGTGGACCCCCGCTCGAACAAGACCGAGATCAAGCTGGCCGTGGAGAAGATCTTCTCCGTCAAGGTCGAATCGATCAACACCATCAACCGTGCCGGTAAGCGCAAGCGCACCAAATTCGGATGGGGCACCCGCAAGAACACCAAGCGTGCCATTGTGACCCTCAAAGAAGGCACTATCGACATCTTCGGCGGTCCGCTCGCGTAGCGGAGACCACTTTAACGAGGAAATAAATTATGGGAATCCGTAAATACAAGCCGACTACGCCGGGCCGTCGCGGCTCGAGCGTAGCTGACTTCACCGAAATCACACGGTCGACGCCGGAAAAGTCGTTGGTACGTCCGCTGCCCAAGAAGGGCGGCCGTAACAACACCGGTAAGATCACCACCCGTCACAAGGGTGGTGGACACAAGCGCCAGTACCGTCTGATCGACTTCCGTCGCCACGACAAGGACGGCGTCAACGCCCGCGTTGCCGAAATCGAGTACGATCCGAACCGCACGGCTCGCATCGCCCTCCTGCACTACGTTGATGGCACCAAGCGTTACATCATCGCCCCGAACAAGCTCTCGCAGGGCGACTTCGTGGAAGCCGGCGCCAACGCTGACATCAAGCCTGGCAACAACCTGCCCCTGCGCAACATCCCCGTGGGTACCGTTATCCACGCGGTGGAGCTGCGCCCGGGCGGCGGTGCCAAGATGGCCCGTTCCGCCGGTGCTTCTGTTCAGCTCGTCGCCAAGGAAGGCCGTTTCGCCCAGCTGCGTCTGCCCTCCGGCGAAATCCGCAACGTTGACGTGCGCTGCCGCGCCACGATCGGCGAGGTCGGCAACGCCGAGCAGTCGAACATCAACTGGGGCAAGGCCGGCCGTATGCGGTGGAAGGGCGTTCGCCCGACCGTCCGTGGTGTCGCCATGAACCCGGTTGACCACCCGCACGGTGGTGGTGAAGGTAAGACCTCCGGTGGCCGTCACCCGGTCAACCCGAACGGTAAGCCTGAAGGCCGCACCCGCCGCCCCAACAAAGAGAGCGACAAGCTTATTGTTCGTCGCCGTCGTACTGGCAAGAACAAGCGATAGGAGCCTGGACACATGCCACGCAGCCTGAAAAAAGGTCCTTTCGTTGACCAGCACCTCTTTGTGAAGGTCGCCAGGGAAAACGAAAAGGGCACCAAGAACGTCATCAAGACCTGGTCCCGCCGCTCGATGATCATCCCCGACATGCTCGGGCACACGATCGCCGTGCACGACGGACGCAAGCACATCCCGGTGTTTGTCACCGAGTCGATGGTCGGGCACAAGCTCGGCGAATTCGCTCCCACGCGGACATTCCGCGGCCATGTCAAGGACGACCGTAAGGGCAAGCGCCGCTAGGCGCCTGCACTTACGTCAAAGACGAGAGAAGGAAAGCAATGGAAGCCAAGGCAATTGCGCGCCACATCCGCGTAACGCCTATGAAGGCCCGGCGCGTCGTCAACCTTGTTCGTGGAAAGCAAGCGAACGAGGCTCTGGCAATTCTGAAGTTTGCCCCCCAGGCAGCTTCGGAGCCGGTATTCAAGGTAGTTCAGTCGGCAATCTCCAACGCCCGGGTCCTCGCGGACCGCGACGGTGTTGCGTTCGACGAAGGTGACCTCATCATCAGCGAAGCGTTTGTTGATGAAGGCCCGACCATGAAGCGGTTCCAGCCGCGTGCTCAGGGTCGTGCATTTCAGATCAAGAAGCGCACCAGCCACATCACCGTGGTAGTCGCTACCCCGGAGAAAGAGGAGGCTCGCTAAGTGGGACAGAAAGTAAACCCGCACGGGTTCCGACTCGGCATCACCACCGATCACGTATCGCACTGGTTCGCTGACAGCACCAAGTCCGGCCAGCGGTACAAGGACTTCGTTCGCGAAGACATCCGTATCCGCCAGCTCATGTCCACGGGCATGGAGCGCGCCGGCATCGCCAAGGTTGAGATCGAGCGCACCCGTGACCGTGTCCGCGTGGACATCCACACGGCACGTCCGGGCATCGTCATCGGCCGCCGCGGCGCCGAGGCAGACCGCATCCGTGGCGAGCTCGAAAAGCTCACCGGCAAGCAGGTCCAGCTGAACATCCTCGAGGTCAAGAACCCCGAGATGGAAGCCCAGCTTGTTGCCCAGGGTGTTGCAGAGCAGCTGACTTCCCGCGTGGCATTCCGCCGTGCGATGAAGAAGGCCATGCAGTCCGCACAGCGTGCCGGTGCCAAGGGTATCCGTATCGCTTGCTCGGGCCGTCTGGGTGGCGCAGAAATGTCCCGCTCGGAGTTCTACCGCGAAGGCCGTGTGCCCCTGCACACCCTCCGCGCGAACATCGACTACGGCTTCTACGAAGCCAAGACCACCTTCGGCCGCATCGGCGTGAAGGTCTGGATCTACAAGGGTGACGTCACCTCCAAGGAACTGGCTCAGCAGGCAGCTGCTGCACCGTCCCGTGGCCGCTCCGGCGACCGCCCGGGCCGCCCGGGTGGCGCTGACCGTGGTGACCGCCGCCGTCGTAACGACCGTCCGGCAGCCGACGCAGCACCTGCTGCTGCAGCTCCGGCAGCCGAGGCAGCAGCACCGGCACAGGCAGCAGAAGGAGGACAGGCTTAAATGCTTATCCCACGTCGAGTCAAGCACCGTAAGCAGCACCACCCGGGTCGTTCCGGCGCTGCCACGGGCGGCACCAAGGTCTCCTTCGGTGAGTACGGCATCCAGGCCCTGAGCCCGGCATACGTCACGAACCGTCAGATCGAATCTGCCCGTATCGCGATGACCCGCCACATCAAGCGTGGCGGTAAGGTCTGGATCAACATCTACCCGGACCGTCCGCTGACCAAGAAGCCTGCCGAAACCCGCATGGGTTCCGGTAAGGGTTCGCCGGAGTGGTGGGTCGCCAACGTCAAGCCGGGCCGGGTTCTCTTCGAACTCTCCGGTGTCAATGAAGAGGTAGCTCGCGAGGCCCTGCGCCTGGCAATCCACAAGCTGCCGTTGAAGGCACGCATTGTGCGTCGCGAAGGTGGTGAGTAGAAATGGCAGTAGGGTCGAAGGATCTCGCACCCGCACAGCTGGACGGTTTCGACAACGAGCGTCTCGTTGAAGAACTCCGCAAGTCCAAGGAAGAGCTGTTCAACCTGCGTTTCCAGTCCGCCACCGGACAGCTGGAGAACCACGGTCGTCTGCGCGCGGTAAAGAAGGACATCGCACGCATCTACACCGTTCTCCGTGAGCGCGAGCTGGGCATTCGTGCCGAGGTTGCCGCACCGGTTGTGGAAGCCAAGGAAGAAAAGAAGTCCAAGAAGTCTGCAGCTAAGAAGGCTGAAAAGCCGGCCGAGGCTGAGACCGAGGAGGACGCCAAGTGAGTGAAAAGGACGAGAACGTGACGGAAACTGCTACGGCAGCTACGGCTGAGCAGCGCGGTTACCGTAAGACGCGTCGCGGCTACGTGGTCTCTGACAAGATGGACAAGACCATCGTTGTTCAGGTTGAAGACCGCGTGAAGCACGCCCTGTACGGCAAGGTCATCCGCCGCACCTCCAAGGTCAAGGCACACGACGAGCAGAACACCGCCGGCATCGGCGACCTGGTTGTCATCGCCGAGACCCGCCCGCTGTCCGCCACCAAGAACTGGCGGCTCGTGGAGATCCTCGAGAAGGCTAAGTAACACCTGCAGCATCGCCTCCGGCGGCTGTACCGGACACCCCCGTTCCCTTTGGGAGCGGGGGTGTCCGCGTTAAGCGGGGAGCGTCCGACGGCGGCCGGCCGGGTGGGTGGGGGAGTGGATCGGCCCCTGCCGGTTGTGATATGGGGATGCCGGGCAAATGTGCTAGGATATTGAGTTTGTATGGCGCCTGTTGTGCGCCGACAGCAAACCTCGTAAACAATCGTGCCACGGCATAGTGCCCCCCTGCGCCTCCACGGGCTGGGAGGCAACTGTTTGTGGCACGGGCGTTTAGGCCTGGTCTGGCAAAATCCAGTCAGGTCAAGAGACACCCCGATCAACCGTTCCGCAAGGCTCATTCCGTAGGAAGATTTTCGGTCTGAGAACCGGCGCGACGCAAGGAGTAAATAGTGATTCAGCAGGAGTCGCGACTCAAGGTCGCCGACAACACGGGTGCTAAGGAAATCCTTACCATTCGCGTTCTCGGTGGATCTGGCCGTCGCTACGCAGGCATTGGCGACGTCATCGTCGCAACCGTCAAGGATGCAATTCCGGGCGGCAACGTAAAGAAGGGCGATGTCGTCAAGGCTGTCATCGTCCGTACCAAGAAGGAACGCCGCCGTGCGGATGGTTCCTACATCAAGTTTGACGAGAACGCAGCCGTCATCCTGAAGAACGACGGTGACCCCCGCGGTACCCGTATCTTCGGACCGGTTGGTCGTGAGCTCCGTGACAAGAAGTTCATGAAGATCGTTTCTCTGGCTCCGGAGGTGCTCTAGTCCATGGCTAAGATCAAGAAGGGTGACCTGGTTCAGGTCATCACTGGCGCCAAGGCTGAGCGCGGCGGCGACCGTGGCAAGCAGGGCAAGGTTCTGCGCGTGTTCCCGGACACCAACCGCGTGCTGGTTGAGGGTATCAACCGCGTAACCAAGCACACCAAGGTCGGCCAGTCGCAGCGCGGCACCAAGACCGGCGGCATCGAGGTTGTCGAGGCTCCGATCCACGTTTCCAACGTGGCTCTCGTTGACCCGTCCACCAAGAAGCCGACCCGCGTTGGTTTCCGCCTCGACACCGTTGAGAAGGACGGCGTCAAGAAGACCGTCCGCATCCGCGTGGCCAAGAGCTCCGGGAAGGACATCTAATGACTGAGACTCTCGAGACTCCGGCAACGAAGATCGTTCCTCGTCTGAAGACCAAGTACGCCGATTCCATCAAGAGCGCGCTTCTTGAGGAATTCAAGTACGAGAACGTGAACCAGGTTCCCCGTCTGGTCAAGGTTGTAGTGAACATGGGTGTTGGAGATGCCGCCAAGGACTCCAAGCTGATCGACGGCGCTGTCCGCGACCTCACCCTGATCACCGGCCAGAAGCCGCAGGTCACCAAGGCCCGCAAGTCGATCGCCCAGTTCAAGCTGCGCGAAGGCATGCCCATTGGTGCACACGCAACCCTGCGTGGCGACCGCATGTGGGAATTCGTGGACCGTCTGGTCACGCTTGCTCTGCCCCGTATCCGCGACTTCCGCGGCCTCAGCGGCAAGCAGTTTGATGGCAACGGCAACTACACCTTCGGTCTGACCGAGCAGGTTATGTTCCACGAGATCGACCAGGACTCCATCGACCGCACCCGCGGCATGGACATCACGGTTGTGACCACCGCCAAGACCGACGACGAAGGCCGCGCGCTGCTCAAGGCGCTTGGTTTCCCGTTCAAAACCGAAGCTTAATTAACTACGTAAAAGGTCCGGCCGCCGGGTGTTGAACCACGACGGCGGAAACCGTTACGAGGAAGGGCAAGTGCCCAAATGACAATGACAGATCCTGTCGCAGATATGCTTACGCGCCTGCGTAACGCAAACTCGGCATACCACGATTCCGTGTCTATGCCTTACAGCAAGCTCAAGGCTCGCGTTGCTGACATCCTGAAGGCCGAAGGCTTCATCGCCGGCTGGAAGGAAGAGGACGCTGAAGTCGGCAAGAAGCTGACACTCGAGCTCAAGTTCGGTCCGAACCGCGAGCGTTCAATCGCGGGTGTCCGTCGTATTTCCAAGCCGGGTCTCCGCGTTTACGCGAAGTCCACCAACCTGCCGCACGTGCTGGGTGGCCTGGGTATCGCAATCCTGTCCACCTCTTCCGGCCTCCTGACTGACAAGCAGGCCGGCAAGAAGGGCGTGGGCGGCGAAGTCCTCGCTTACGTCTGGTAACGGGAAAGGAAGAGAATAATGTCACGTATTGGACGTCTCCCCATCACCGTTCCTGCCGGCGTTGAGGTCAAGGTTGACGGCTCTGTCGTCAGCGTCAAGGGTTCCAAGGGCGAGCTGAGCCACACTGTGGCCAGCCCGATCGAGGTTGCGCTGGAAGACAGCACCCTGACCGTCACCCGCCCGAACGACGAGCGCGCCTCCCGCTCGCTCCACGGCCTGACCCGCACCCTGATCGCCAATATGATCCAGGGCGTTACCGCAGGCTACGAGAAGAAGCTCGAAATCGTCGGTACCGGTTACCGTGTTCAGGCCAAGGGTTCTGACCTTGAGTTCGCTCTCGGCTACAGCCACCCGGTCAACGTTTCGGCTCCGGCTGGCATCACCTTTGCAGTAGAGGGGCCGACCAAGCTCTCTGTCTCAGGCATCAATAAGCAGCAGGTCGGCGAGGTTGCTGCCAACATTCGCAAGCTGCGCAAGCCTGACCCGTACAAGGGCAAGGGCATTCGCTACGCGGGCGAAGTCATCCGCCGCAAGGTCGGAAAGGCTGGTAAGTAACCATGGCCATCGCCATTAACAAGAAGCGTACGAACAAGAGCAAGTCTGCTTCGCGCAGCCGCCGCCAGCTTCGTATCCGCAAGCGCATCTCCGGAACGGCTGTACGTCCTCGCCTGGTCGTCAACCGCTCCGCCCGCCACGTATTTGTCCAGGTTGTCGACGACACCATTGGCCAGACCGTAGCGAGCGCGTCCACTCTGGAAGCTGACCTTCGTGCATTCGACGGTGACAAGACCGCCAAGGCCAAGCGCGTTGGCGAGCTCGTAGCCGAGCGTGCCAAGGCTGCCGGTGTCGAAGCTGTTGTCTTCGACCGTGGTGGTAACAAGTACCACGGCCGGATCGCCGCCGTCGCTGACGGTGCACGCGAAGGTGGGCTGTCACTGTGACCGAAGCAAACAAGGAAAAGGACACTGTGTCTGCAGAAGAGAAGGCGACCGAAGCCGCAGCTGCTGAGACCACTGCCCCCGCTACCGAGGACCGCCGTGGTGGCGCCCGTCGCGGCGAGCGTGGCGACCGTGGCCAGGGCCGCGGCGACCGCGGTGGCCGTGGTGGCCGCGATGGCGGACGTGAAGCCGAGAAGAACCAGTTCATCGAGCGCGTAGTTACCATCAACCGCGTTTCCAAGGTCGTCAAGGGTGGTCGTCGCTTCAGCTTCACCGCACTCGTCGTCGTTGGTGACGGTAACGGTCTGGTCGGCGTCGGTTACGGCAAGGCCAAGGAAGTTCCCGCAGCTATCGCCAAGGGTGTTGAAGAGGCCAAGAAGTCCTTCTTCCGCGTTCCCCGCGTTGGCAACTCCATCCCTCACCGCGTTCAGGGTGAAGCGGCCGCTGGTGTCGTAATGCTGCGTCCGGCTTCCGCCGGTACCGGTGTTATTGCCGGTGGTCCGGTCCGTGCAGTACTGGAGTGCGTGGGCATCCACGACATCCTCTCCAAGTCGCTCGGTTCCTCCAACGCCATCAACATCGTTCACGCGACCGTTGATGCCCTGAAGCGCCTCGAAGAGCCGGCAGCCGTGGCAGCACGCCGTGGCCTGCCGCTGGACGAGATCGCCCCGCCGGCACTGGTGAAGGCTCTGATGAACCAGAAGGCAGGTGTCTAAGTCATGGCGAAGAACCTGACTCCCTCCGACGCCAAGTTGGAGATCACCCAGATTAAGGGCGTCATTGGCGCCAAGCAGAACCAGCGCGACACCCTGCGGTCCCTCGGCCTGAAGCGGATCGGACACACCGTTGTCCGCACCGCCGATGCCGTGACCGTTGGAATGCTCAACACGGTTCCGCACCTCGTGAATGTTGAGGAGGCGAAGTAATGGCAGAGAAGAACACGGCCGAGACCGCAGCTGCTGAGAAGCAGAGCGCTCTGAAGGTTCACCACCTGCGTCCCGCCCCTGGTGCCAAGACCGCCAAGACCCGTGTTGGTCGTGGTGAAGGTTCCAAGGGTAAGACCGCCGGTCGCGGTACCAAGGGTACGAAGGCCCGCTACCAGGTGAAGGCTGGCTTTGCCGGCGGCCAGCTGCCGCTGCACATGCGCCTGCCGAAGCTGCGCGGCTTCAAGAACCCGTTCCGGGTTGAGTTCCAGGTTGTGAACCTGGAGAAGCTCAACGAGCTGTTCCCGGAAGGTGGCGCTGTCACCGTGGAGGACCTGGTTGCAAAGGGTGCTGTTCGCAAGAACCAGCCCGTGAAGGTGCTTGGCACCGGCGACATCACCGTCAAGGTTGACGTCACCGCCCACGCCTTCTCAGCCAGCGCTACTGAAAAGATCGCTGCAGCCGGCGGCAGCACCACCGCGCTCTAAGGGATTCCGTCCCGGAGCCGGTGGGCAATAGCCCGCTGCGCAAACTCCCGGCACGGGGGCCGAGGCCCCTGTGCCGGGAGTTTTTTCATACCCATTGGGTCTTCCGGATTGTTCGCATGCCGCAAACACCGGTTAGACTCGGTTGTTGGGTTTATAGACCTGCATCACGAGACTTATTAACAACTGAGGAGGACGCTTGCTAAGCGCATTCGGCCGGGCGTTTCGAACGCCTGATCTGCGACGCAAGTTGTTGTTCACGCTGGGAATCATCACAATCTTCCGCTTGGGAGCCTTTATCCCCTCGCCCGGTGTGAGCTACCAGAATGTCCAGCAATGCTTGTCGAACGGGCAGACCCAGGGCGGGATCTACCAGCTCGTCAATCTTTTCAGCGGCGGAGCATTGCTGCAGGTCTCCATCTTCGCCCTGGGCATCATGCCGTACATCACGGCGAGCATCATTGTGCAGCTGCTGCGCGTGGTCATCCCGCGCTTCCAGCAGCTGTACGAAGAGGGCGCCTCCGGGCAGTCCAAGCTGACGCAGTACACGCGGTACCTGACGATCGCCCTTGGCCTGCTGAACGCCACGACGCTGGTGTCGCTGGCGCGGTCAGGGCAGTTGCTGCCCGGCTGCAACCTGCCCATCATCCCGGACCAGAGCGTCATCACCACCATCCTCATCATCATCACGCTGACGGCCGGCACCGGCCTCATCATGTGGATGGGTGAGCTCGTGACCGAGAAGGGCGTCGGCAACGGCATGTCGTTGCTGATCTTCACAGCCATCGCTGCTGGCTTCCCCACCTCGCTGGGCGCCATCTGGACCGCACAGGGTCCGGGCACGTTCTTCATTGTGCTGGCCATCGGCCTGCTGACGGTTGCCCTGGTGGTCTTTGTGGAGCAGTCCCAGCGCCGCATCCCGGTGCAGTACGCCAAGCGCATGATCGGGCGCCGCACAGTGGGCGGCACCAGCACCTACATTCCCATCAAGGTGAACATGGCCGGCGTCATTCCTGTCATCTTCGCTTCCTCGATGCTCTACCTGCCGGCGTTGATCTCGCAGTTCAACCAGCCGAAGGCGGGGGAACCGATCCAGCCGTGGGTTGAGTGGATCAACAACAACCTGACCCGCGGGGACCACCCCATCTACATGGCGCTGTACTTCGCCATGATCGTTTTCTTTACCTACTTCTATGTCGCGATCACCTTCAACCCTGAAGAGGTCAGCGACAACATGAAGAAATACGGCGGCTTCATTCCGGGTATCCGTGCCGGCAAGCCGACCGCGGATTACCTGCAGTACGTCCTGTCGCGCATCACGCTGCCTGGAGCCTTCTACCTTGGCTTCGTGGCACTGATACCGCTGGTGGCGCTCGTGCTGATCAACGCAAACCAGAACTTCCCGTTCGGTGGCACCTCGATCCTGATCATGGTGGGCGTTGGCCTGGAAACCGTCAAGCAAATTGACGCGCAGCTACAGCAGCGTCACTACGAAGGGCTATTGCGATGACCAGAATGTTGATTATCGGACCACCCGGTTCGGGCAAGGGCACGCAGGCGGAACGCATTTCAGAACGCCTCGGCGTCGTTGCGATCTCCACCGGCGACATCTTCCGCGCCAACGTCAAGGGCGAGACGCCGCTCGGCGTTGAGGCCAAGAAGTACATGGACAACGGGGATTTCGTCCCGGACAGCGTGACCAACAAGATGGTGCGCGACCGTCTCAGCGAAGGCGACGTCGAGGACGGCTTCCTGCTGGACGGCTACCCCCGCACCACCGCCCAGGTTGACTACCTGGACCAGATCCTGGCCAACGGCGACCAGAAGCTGGACGTCGTCCTGCAGCTCACCGCCGATGACGAGGAACTCGTGACCCGCCTGCTGGGCCGCGCGAAGGAAACCGGACGCAGCGACGACAACGAAGCCGTCATCCGCCACCGCCTGGACCTCTACCACGAGCAGACCGAGGCTGTTGTGGCCAAGTATGCCGAACGCGGCATCCTGACCCAGGTGGACGGCATCGGCCAGATCGACGAGGTCACCGACCGCGTCATGCAGGCGATCAAAGAGGCACAGGCCGCCTGATATCAGTTCCAACGCTGCGAGGCTCCTCCCGGACCATGGGGAGGGGCCTCCGGCTTTTAGCGGTTTTGGTCCCGCATCCGGCAACCAGAACGGCTAGGCACATTGAGAGGAAACACCGCTGATGGCATTCGGCCAGCCACGGATTGAATACAAGACCAACGCCCAGATGCGCATCATGCACGAGGCCGGGCTCGTCCTGAGCCGCGCCCTCGACGCCGCCGTGGCCGCCGCAGCCCCGGGCGTCACGACGAAGCAGCTCGACGAGGTCTTCGCTGCCGTGCTCCTGGAGGCAGGGGCGAAGTCCAATTTCCTGGGCTACCACGGCTTCCCGGCGACCATCTGCACGTCCGTGAACGAGGAAGTGGTCCACGGCATCCCAGGGTCCAAGGTCCTGCAGGACGGCGACATCATCTCGATCGACGGCGGCGCCATCGTCAACGGCTGGCACTCCGACTCGGCCCGGACCGTCATCGTGGGAACGCCGGACCCGGAGGACCAGCGCCTCTCCGACGTCACCGAGACGGCCCTGTGGCACGGCATCGCCGCCTTGGCCAAGGGCAAGTTCGTGGGCGACATCGGCGCGGCAGTGGACGACTATGTCTCATCGGTGCCGGGCAAGCCCCTGGGCATCCTCGAGGATTACGTGGGCCACGGCATCGGCTCCGAGATGCACATGGCCCCCGACGTGCTGAACTACCGCACCAGCCACCGCGGCCCGAAGATCCGTCCCGGCCTCTGCCTGGCCATCGAACCGATGCTGGTGCGCGGCGGCATCGAGACGGCAGTGCTGGAGGACGATTGGACCGTGGTCACCACGGACGGCAAGCGTTCGTGCCAGTGGGAGCACTCCGTGGCGGTCCATGAGAAGGGCATCTGGGTACTCTCGGCGCCCGACGGCGGCGCGGCCAGACTCGCGCCCCTTGGCGTGGTGCCGGTTCCGATCCCCTGAGGACACGCTTTTTCCTCGGCGACACAGAAAATCCCTTGGGACACCCGGATACGGCTGTCCCAGGGGATTTTCTGCATCCCGACGGGATTTCCGTGTCCCCAGGAGGCGGGTGGGCCACAATAAGAGCCATGGGACCGAGTGGCGGAGCCGGAGTACAGGGAAAGATCACCGATGTGCCGGGTGTGCGTGTGGGTCACCAGCAGAAGTCCGACGGCGGGTGGTTGAGCGGGGTGACAGTGGTCCTGCCCCCTGCGGGGACAGTCGGTTCGGTGGACGTCCGCGGGGGAGGACCCGGAACCCATGAGACGGATGCGCTGGGCCCCACTACCTTGGTGAGTACCGTGGACGCCGTGGTGCTCACCGGCGGCAGCGCCTACGGCCTGGTTGCTGCACACGGCGCCCAGCGGTGGTGCGAGGAGCAGGGCCGCGGCTTCGCCGTGACGGGAGGGGTGGTGCCCATCGTTCCGGCGGCAGCCATCTTCGACCTCGGCCGCGGCGGCAACTTCAGTGCCCGCCCGGATGAGGCCATGGGCTTTGCGGCAGCCGCGGCTGCGGGGGCGCAGACGGAAGGGCATGACGTCGAACGCGGCAACGTGGGAGCCGGCACCGGTGCAGTCATCGGACGCGGGAAATACAAAGGGGGAGTGGGCACAGCGTCGGCCACCTTAAAAGACATCTCTGACGGTGGACCGGTCGTTGTAGGTGCGATAGCGGTGGTGAATGCGCTCGGCCTTCCGCTGGTTCCAGAAGCGTCTGGTGAGCCTGGCACACCGGAGCAGCGGGTGGAACCCGGCACTCAGCTCAACACCACGCTCGTGGTCGTCGCCACCAATGCGGCGCTGGATGTGGCCGAGTGCAAGCGGACCGCATCTGCCGCCCACGCGGGGCTGGCGCGGGCGCTTAATCCGAGCCACACGCTGGCCGACGGGGACACCGTGTTCTGCCTCGCCACCGGTGGCCAGGACCTCGACAGGAGTACCGAAGCTGCCCGGCAGATAAGCCTCATTACGCTGCAGAGTGCGGCAGCCGACGTCGTACGTTTGGCCATCCTGGACGGGGTCAGCAGCGCCCAAGCGGTGACAACTCCTGCGGGCGAATTTGGTGCATACCCGGGCAATGTGCGCTAACATAGCTGGATTTAACTTTCCGGTCCTAATGCCGTACAGTTGCATGTTGGTTGTCTGCCCTGCCACGCCCATTTGTGGCCGGAGGGCGACGATCAATCAAATCAAAAACGTCCGCAGTCATGCCCGGCGCCAGCCGGAGGTCTGTGGCAAACAACAGTTAGCGGAGGATATGGCCAAGAAGGACGGGGTCATTGAGATCGAGGGCGTAGTGACTGAGGCGCTGCCCAATGCGATGTTTCGTGTTGAGCTCACCAACAAGCACGTCGTCCTGGCACACATCTCTGGAAAGATGCGCCAGCACTACATCAGGATTCTCCCTGAGGACCGCGTAGTGGTGGAGCTGAGCCCTTACGACCTGACACGTGGTCGTATCGTCTACCGCTACAAGTAAACGTTGGGCGGCCAAGGCAATTGCCATAGGCCGCTCCATCGGCCCAACTGCTATCACGCAAAGGAACGCCATGAAGGTCAAGCCGAGCGTCAAGCAGATCTGCGAAAAGTGCAAAGTGATCCGCCGTAACGGCCGGGTCATGGTGATCTGCGAGAACCCGCGCCACAAGCAGCGCCAGGGCTAATTCCCGTCAGGGAATCCCTGGGTTGCTAACCCACGCAAGTAAATAAAGGCAGCACAAGCTGAACTGGGACGTATGGGCCCGGACAGCTAACCCCCGGTCGGAGGCTGGGGCCGCACTGAAAGTGCGGGTGTACTGCCTACGACCTCCGGTTTAGTTCAAGGAGTACCGCCACTATGGCTCGTCTCGCTGGCGTAGACATTCCCCGCGAAAAGCGGCTGGAAATTGCGCTTACTTACATCTACGGCGTGGGCAAGACCCGTGCACACGAAACCCTGGCTGCCACCGGCATCAGCGCTGACGTTCGGGTCAAGGACCTGACGGATGCGCAGCTGGTAGAGCTGCGTGACTACATTGAAGGCAACTACAAGGTTGAGGGTGACCTTCGCCGCGAAGTGGCAGCAGATATCCGCCGCAAGGTTGAAATCGGCAGCTACGAAGGCCTGCGTCACCGCAAGGGCCTGCCCGTACGCGGTCAGCGTACGAAGACCAACGCTCGTACCCGCAAGGGCCCGAAGCGTACCGTCGCCGGCAAGAAGAAGGCCCGCTAAACCGCATTTGCCTGACGGCAAATGTGGGATCAGCACGGCCTTCCCCCAAATAACTTTCTGTAGGAGAAGAAATGCCCCCGAAGACTCGTGGCGCGGTTCGCAAGCCGCGTAAGAAGGACAAGAAGAATATCGCGCTTGGCCAGGCGCACATCAAGAGCACGTTCAACAACACCATCGTGTCCATCACGGACCCGTCCGGTGCTGTGATCTCCTGGGCTTCCGCCGGTGAGGTTGGATTCAAGGGCTCGCGTAAGTCCACCCCGTTCGCTGCGCAGATGGCTGCCGAAGCCGCCGCCAAGCGTGCACAGGAGCACGGCCTGAAGAAGGTTGACGTGTTCGTCAAGGGACCGGGTTCCGGACGCGAAACCGCCATCCGTTCGCTGCAGGCTGCCGGCCTCGAGGTTGGCTCCATCCAGGACGTCACCCCCGCCGCGCACAACGGCTGCCGTCCGCCGAAGCGCCGCCGCGTCTAAGCACTTTCCGCAGCCGGAGCTTGCCCGGGCCCGTTTCGGGTCCGGGCAAGCCCGCCGCGTTAAGTCCTCAGACCGATTTTCCACCACCTGTGTTGCGTCATATAGCGGATGCTCGCCGAAAGGAAACCTAAGTGCTCATTGCACAGCGCCCCACCCTCTCCGAAGAGGTCGTCTCCGAAAACCGCTCCCGTTTCATCATTGAACCGCTGGAGCCGGGCTTCGGATACACCCTCGGAAACTCCCTCCGCCGTACCCTGCTCTCCTCCATTCCCGGTGCCGCTGTAACCAGCATCCGGATCGATGGCGTGCTGCACGAGTTCACGACGGTTCCGGGTGTCAAGGAAGATGTCACCGAGATCATCCTGAACATCAAGAACCTGTCCGTGTCCTCCGAGCACGACGAGCCGGTTGTTGCTTACCTGCGCAAGCAGGGACCCGGAGTCGTCACCGCTGCGGACATCGCTCCGCCGGCCGGCGTCGAATTCCACAACCCGGATCTGCACATTGCCACGCTGAACTCGAAGGGCAAGTTCGAACTCGAACTGACCATCGAGCGCGGCCGCGGCTACGTTTCGGCAGCTCAGAACAAGTCCGGCGACGCAGAGATCGGCCGCATTCCGGTTGACTCCATCTACTCGCCGGTGCTGAAGGTTACTTTCCGCGTGGAAGCTACCCGTGTTGAGCAGCGCACCGACTTCGACAAGCTCATTGTCGACGTCGAGACCAAGCAGGCCATCGCCCCGCGCGATGCCGTCGCTTCCGCTGGCACAACCCTGGTGGAACTGTTCGGTCTGGCCCGCGAGCTGAACACCGCAGCTGAGGGTATCGAGATTGGCCCGTCGCCGACGGATGCTGCCCTGGCAGCAGACATGGCTCTGCCGATCGAGGATCTGGACCTCACCGTCCGTTCCTACAACTGCCTCAAGCGTGAGGGCATCCACACCGTGGGTGAACTCGTTGCCCGCTCCGAGGCTGACCTGATGGACATCCGCAACTTCGGTGCGAAGTCCATCGACGAGGTCAAGGCAAAGCTGGTTGAACTGGGCCTGTCCCTGAAGGACTCGCCTCCCGGTTTCGACCTGGCAGCCCGCGCCGCAGCCATCGAAGAGGACGACGCCGCGTTCAGCGACGACGAGCTCTAACAAGCAGATCTTGGCCGAGGGGCTGGTCCGCACCGTGTTGTGCACAGCCTCCCGGCTTCCATATGAGGAGAAACAATTATGCCTACCCCCACTAAGGGTCCGCGCCTCGGAGGCGGCCCGGCTCACGAGCGTCTGATGCTCGCGAACCTGGCTTCCGCACTGTTCGAGCACAAGCGGATCACCACCACGGTCACCAAGGCCAAGCGCCTGAAGCCGTACGCAGAGCGCCTGGTCACCTTCGCCAAGCGTGGCGACCTCGCTTCCCGCCGCCGCGTTCTCGGCCTGATCAGCAACAAGGGCGTTGTCCATGAGCTGTTCACCGACATCGCCCAGGCTGTGGAGAACCGCAACGGTGGCTACACCCGCATCACGAAGATCGGCAACCGTAAGGGCGACAACGCTCCCATGGCTGTCATCGAGCTGGTTCTCGACCCGGTTTCCGCCAAGCAGGCTGTTGTAGCCGAGGCCACCCAGGCCGCTGCCGCTGCTGCTCCGGCCGCTGAGGAAGCTCCCGAGGCAGAGGTCGTTGAGACCGAGGCTGCAACCGAAGAGGCCCCGGCCTCTGAGGAAGCCGCCGCTGAGGAAGCTCCGGCTGAAGAAGCTGCCGCTGAAGAGGCTCCGGCCGAGGAAGCTGCCGCTGACGAAGCTGCTGCCGACGAGGCCAAGGACGCGAAGTAATTCGCAAAATCCTTCGCATAGACTTGAGTCTATGACCCACCAAGAACCCGCTGCCCCCGTTTTGGGGGGCGGCGGGTTTTTGCGTATCCGGCTTGATTTGGCGTACGACGGCGGTCCGTTCAGCGGGTGGGCAGTGCAGCCAGGACTGCGCACCGTCCAGGGCGTATTGGAGGCCGCGCTGGAGCTGTTGCTCCGTCGGCCGGTGCGTGTCACGGTTGCCGGGCGCACCGACGCCGGCGTGCATGCCCGCGGCCAGGTGGTCCACCTCGACCTGACGGAAGCCGAGTGGCTGGGACTGAACCGTGGTGCGGCCGTTGATCCCGCCGTCGCCCTTCTGCGCCGTCTGAGGGGAACGCTCAGCCGCGGGCTGGGGGATCAGACCGGCGCCATCGTCGTCCACCACGCAGCGGTCGCCCCTGAAGGCTTCGACGCCCGCTTCTCCGCGCTCTGGCGCCGCTACAGCTACAGGATCGGGGACGGCCCGGAGAAGTGGGATCCGCTCAGCCGCTACGACACGCTCTGGCACAAGACGCGCCTGGACGTGGACCTGCTGAACGAGGGCTCGGCCAAGCTGCTTGGGCTGCACAACTTCCTGTCCTTCTGCAAGCCACGGGAAGGTTCCACCACCGTCCGCGAGCTGCAGCGGTTCGAGTTTTCCCGCGGGCCGGACGGCGTCATCGTCGCCACCGTCCAGGCCGATGCCTTCTGCCACAACATGGTGCGCGCCCTGGTGGGCTCGGCGCTGTACGTGGGGGAGGGGCAGGAGCGTCCGGAGTGGCTGCACGAGCGCCTGCTGGCACGGAAGCGCGACGCGCGTTCCGTCCTGGCCCCGCCGCACCCCCTGGTGTTCGAAGAGGTGGCCTACCCCTCCGATGACGAACTGCTCGCCCGGGCAGAGCTCACACGGGCGCTGCGGGAGTAAGCCTGCCCCGTTGGTCAGCGACAGACCGCCTATGTGTTTGGGGATCCACAGGCACAGGGTGTGTGGTCTACGTGGAGATGGCCCGAGACTGGAGAAGCAGGGCATCCAAGGCATCGGTGTTCACACTAAAGTGACCGTCGTCGTGGAGGAGGAGTCCGAGCTCCTGTAGCACTGCTAGGTGCGGCAAGGCTTCCTGTGCCGACAATCCGAGTAAATCTTCGATCTCTCTGCCGGTATGCCATTCCCCGGCTCTGATACTTCTCAGGATGGCCATTCTGGGTGCCCGTTTTATCGCGTTCAGCGCGTGCAGGGCTGTCCCGCGGCCTCCGTTGGCCGGCGTCGGATTCTTGACTAGTGCCTTGTGCATGTTGTCCTCTCTGTCCTGCACCGCAGACCTGGGGAGTCAGCCGAAGCAGGAGCGTCACTCTATAGACCGGACGGCGGCGGATTCGTGACGCAATTGGCATTGCCAGGTGGATGGGGGTCCCTGGACCCGTGTGCCGTCACGAAATGGGCTGAGGCCAGTAGTTATCTGTGACGGTTTCGTTGGAGTCGGGGCATACACGCTCCGCATCATGTTAGGAGAACGCCATGGCCGCTAGTTTTGAACTGTATCTGGACGGGGATGGTTGCCACAGGTTCCGACTGGTCGCATTGGATGGTTCCCTGATGCTCACCTCGGAGGCTTTCGCCCATGAGGATGCCGCGATTGCCGGTATCTGGGCCGTGCGAGAAGTTGCGGTCGCCGGGAGAATTGTGGATCTCACCGACCCCACCGCCGATTCTTAAAGACAACCGGCTCTCAGCGGACCGCCTATTAGGACCACGAGCATCTGCCGAGGGTGGATGTGCCCGCGACGGCGTTAGCACCGCCCTCGTGCGGCTGTAGATCTGAGTGGTGTATGACCAGAACCCTCGCCAGGCGCCGTCGGCCAGCTCATGCGTGTCCGTGTGCCAGTAGCTGGCTGGGGGCATGGGAGATCCTCCGAAACCGCGGCGCGCCCCATACCGTAGGACGGCGGCGCTTCCGTGAAAATCCTATGAAAAAAAGTCGATGGATATCCTTCGTGTGAGTAAGATCACGACGAGGGGGATACGGCACAGTCTCAGCGTGGAGGGCATGTGGAAAAGATCCGCCTCAGTACAGCGACGGCTTCGATGTGAGCGCTCACCAGCCCCACGCCGATCCGGGTGCCACGTCCTTCACCCCCGGGCAAGACCCCGACGGGGAGGCCGGAATTGTCCGAGCTAGCGCTGCGGCGGACCCACATGCAGTGACGATGCTCCACCTGAAACATTGGGATGCCGGCGTTGCCTTTGCCTACAGCCTTACCAGGAACCACGACGACGCCGAAGATCTGGCGGCGCATGCCTTCCTCAAAGTCCTGTCCGCTATACGGTGCGGAAAGGGGCCCACAGGTCCCTTTCGTCCTTACTTTTACCGTGCCATCCGCACCAGCGCGGCGGATCACTGGCGCAGGCGCAGTTACGAATACGCCGTGGAGCACCTCCCCGAAACTTCTGTCGAAGACGTCGGATATGCCCATGTTGACGGGACGGCTGAGCGTGAAATGGCGGCGCGGGCCTTCTCCACGCTTCCGCCGCGATGGCAGCAGGTCCTCTGGCACGTGGATGTGGTTGGGCTCCGGCCGCGCCAGCTGGCGCCGATCTTGGAAATCGAGGCTAACGCGGTTTCTGCGCTATTGCGGAGGGCGCGCCGGGGGCTGCGCGAAGCGTACCTTGTTGAACATATCGGGGGCGCAGCCAGCGAACAATGCCGGAAGTATCTGCCGATCCTTGCCCGTATGGTGATGGACACGGCCTCGCGCCGAGAGACTCTTAGGGTGAACCTGCATCGTCGGACCTGTTCGGACTGTACAGCGGCCGTGCATGGCCTGCACGAAGTGCATTCAAGCATGCGGGCTGCAGGCACTCCCGTGGCCTTGGGTGCGGCGGTTTCGATGCACGCTGCGGGCTACTTGGGTTCTGGCATATCCGTCCACGGGCTTCTCCATGCTTCCGGCGCAGCCGGTGTTGTGGAATGTATAATCACCCTTTCGGACGTGAAGAGGGCGATTCTCGGGTGGGCATTGCCAGTGTTGCATGCGTTCGCGCGCACACTGGGGCTTCGGTAGCCGGAAAGGGTGTGCCTGGTTTCGGGCCACCGGCGAGTAGGCTGAGACGCAGTCTTTAATCATGCGGTCCTTACAGGGGGTAAGGGATGAATGATCGTCGCGTCGTTGTCGTCATCGACATGGATGAGGAAGTCCGGTCCTCGTTGCAGGCAACGCTCGGGGAAGGCGGCTTCGAGGTGCACTGCGCTGCCACCGGCGAATCCGGGGTGGCGCTGGTTCGTGCCATGCAGCCGGACACTGTCACGCTGGACCTGGTGCTTCCTGACACCGACGGCTACGACGTGCTGCGGCGCATCCGCGAGTTCAGCCACACCTACATCCTGATCATCACAGCGCGGCGCGACCTCCGGGCCACCCTGAAGGGGTTCGACGCCGGGGCTGACGACTATATGGTCAAGCCCATCCGGCCACGGGAACTCCGGGCCCGCGTTGACGGCATGCTGCGCCGACCCCGGCAGCTGACGGTTCCGCCGATCGTGACGCCCCGGGAACCGCCCCTGGTTTCACCGCGGCTGCAGACCGCGACCACGGAGAAGCCCGCGCAGGATCCCGCGCTGGCCCAAGGACTTACGGCAGTTCATGGCCTTGCAACAGCGGAGGGCCGTGCACCCGACCGGGGCTACGAGTGCAGCTACAAGCACAAGGGGCTGGAGCTCGACTGCGTAACGCGGGCGGCCACCCTGGGAGGGCGTACGCTGCAGCTGACCCGAACGGAGTTCGACCTGCTGCACATCCTGCTGGAGCGAGGCAGCGGCGTGGTTACCAAGGCGGAACTCGTCGGGCTTCTGGGCCTTGTGAGGCGGGAACCGGGCAACCCGGAAGTCGGCGTGGCCGGGACGCGGGACCCCGGCCGGATCATCGAGACCCACGTCGGAAACCTGCGCCGGAAGCTGGGGGACGATGCAAGGAAACCACGCTGGCTCAAGACGGTTCGCGGGTCCGGCTACACCTTGGCGTAGCCGCCGACAGGGCCCACACACAATGCGCCCCTTCAAACGGGGGACACGCCGCAAAGTTACAAGAAAATAACAAGGCGCCAGGCGCACAGTTGGAACATGAAATCACTAACAAGCGACGACGTGGTCGCAGTCCGTGGCGTTCTTACCGATACGCATCCGGTTGATTTCTATGCGCTTGGCGTCGCGGGGGCGATTGACCGTTTGGCCCTCCCGCTGCGCGAACGCGGGATCACCGTACACCTCGAGGCGCCCCATCATGGAATGGAAGTGGACAGGAAATCCGCCATGCTGCTTTACCGGGCGGCACAGGAGCTCCTGAGCAACATCCATAAATACGCCGGGGCGTCCGCCGTGACCGTCCGGCTGTGCTGTGTCTGCCGCTCCGGCGACAATCACGCTGTCCAGCTCCGCGTGACCGACGACGGCAGCGGCTTCGATGTTGAGGCCGCCACCCACGGCAGGCACTCGGGCATGGGGCTGCGGCTCATGCGCCTCGCCGTCACTTCCGCCGGCGGCCGGATGGCGCTCGAGTCGGCTCCCTCCGCGGGAACGTCCGTCACCGTGACCCTGCCGCTGGACTAGGGAGAGTCTCCTTCTTGGCGCGTCACCAGATTGGCGCGCCGTTCTACGCCGCTGTGGATGATGCCCAGTCGGGCCAAGGATCCACCGGCAGTGGTAGTTCCGGGCCCTTGAAGGCGTCGTAGCCGTCGAAGCTGTCGGGGTTGATGAAGCCCTCGGGATTGGTGGAGCCCACGAGGCCGGCGGCGGCGTCGGGCCAGTCCGGCGGCTCCAGCCAGTCTTGTGGCTCCGGACGGTCCTGGCCGGGTGGTGGGTCGGGCCAGTGTGGTGGTTCCCAGTCCTGTTGTTCGCTGGGGTAGTGGCGGCCGGTGGGTGAGATCCAGCCAGGTGGCGTGTCCCGGGTGGCGCCGACCGGTCTCCATGTTGTGCCGTGTTTGAGGCGGTGGTGTTTGGGGCAGGGCTGGCCGAGGTTGCTGATCCCGGTGGTCCCCCCGTCGGCCCAGGCCAGCACGTGGTCGGCGTCGTTGTCCAGGGAGTGGTTGTTGCAGCCGGGGAACGTGCATTTTCCGTCGCGGAGCCGCAGCCATTGGCGCATGTGCTTTGGGATCCGGTAGCTGGTGCGTCCGATCTCTAGCGGCGCACCATCCCGCGGATCGGTCAGCACCCGAAGGAACGACGTCCCGCCGTCGGCCACGAGCCGGCGGGCCATGCTCGCGGGGATGGGCCCGTACCCATCCAACGTGGCCGGTTCCTCGGTCAGGCCGAGCAGCGAGAACACCGGAACCGTGACCAGGACCTGCGCCGCCGGAGACTGCATATCACCGGCCCGCACAGGACCGCCTGGCGCGGACCCCGCCGGCAGGGAATCTGCCGGAAAGGGTCCTGCCGCCCGGTCGCCAGGCGCACCGTCAACCCGCTGAACCGGGCCCAGCAGCCACGCGGCGGCGACATCCACCCGGAGCTGGGTCAGGGTTCGGGATTCGGACGGGCCCTGCAGGGCACGGGCGCCGGCGGTGGCGCGGTCCCAGATCCCGGCAGCCTGGTCCGCGGGCAGATACGCCGACAGCCAGGCCATGCCGTCCCGGTCCGGCACATACTCCAGCCGGCGGTCCTTCGCACAGTTGCGGTGCCGGGTTTCGATGCTGACCGGGTGATGCCGCTCCCGCCAACAGCGTGCCCTGGCCCGGAACCTGGACGGTGTCAGCTCCCCGGCCGGACACCCCCTGGCAGCATGCGGCGCCTCAGGGTCCAGGAAATGCGCCTCCAACGCCGCAGCGGCCGCCCGATCCAGCCCGTCCGTTTCATCGCACATCACCCGGGCATGCTGCCAGGAGAGGGTTCCCGCCTGCAGCGCGGCAAGCGTCAACGGCAGGTCAGTGCTCAACGTGGCGGACTCAGCCAGAAACCGTGCCGCCGACCCTTCGCTCACGGTCAGGGCACAGGCAACCTCCGCGGTCACGGACATCTGCAGGACGGCTTGTTCCCGTGGAGACGTGTCAGGCGATGCCATCGCCGCCTCCGCAGTAGCGTATCCGGCGGTGAGGTGCACCTTCACGGCCGCAAACCGGGCTTCCATGCCGGCTACCTCGGTCAGGCCGTCCAGGAAAGCATCCGCCCGTTCTTGCAAAGGATCCGCGTCTGCCGGGTCCGGATCAGCCGTCCCGCGGAGGGCGGCAGCCAGCGCTGCGGCAGAGGCACCGATAGCCTCCAACGTCTCCACAGCAGCCATGCCATCCATACCCACAGCATGACATCGGGCTATGACAAAAACGACGATGCCCTGAGTCGTTGTGGAAAACCGAGTCATTGTGGAAAACCGAAACCCGCGTCAGGATCCGGGGACTCCCTCGGCCGGCAGCGTGAGGGTGAAGGTGGTGCCTGCACCGGGCTTGCTGTCGCAGGAGATGGCACCGCCATGCCGCTCCACGATGGTCTTGGTGATGGACAGTCCTAGCCCCACTCCGGGAATCGCAGCCTGGCGTGCAGCCTGGCTGCGGAAGAACCGGGTGAAGACGCGCGATGTTTCCTCCTCGCTGATGCCCATCCCTGTGTCCTGGACCTTCAGCTGAACCCAGGAGTCACTGCGCCGGGCACTCACGGTGACTTTGCCGCCGTCGGGAGAGTATTTGATGGCGTTGGACACCAGGTTGTCGAGCGCCTGTCCGATGCGGAGCGGGTCGGCGTGCGCCCACAGCGGGGCCGGGACGTCTGTGGTGAGGGAGACGTTGCTGGCGTCGGCCTGGGCCTGGACCGAGCCGATGCTGTTCTCGATCAAGCCTGCGAGATCGGTCCGGCGGGGATGCACGGCCAGGACTGCGGATGCCGACACCAGAAGCTCGGAAACCAGGGAGAGCAGCCGCTCGGCATTGCGCTGCACCACTTCCAGCCTGTGCACGGAGTCGGGGGACAGGCCGTCCGCTTCATCCAGCACCAGATCCACATTGCCCAGGACGGACATCAGCGGACTGCGGAATTCGTGGGAGACGTTGGAGACCAGCTCTTCTTTGGCAGAGAGCGCCTCCACCAGGCCGGTGACGTCACTGTAGACGATGACCGCCCCGCTGAACCCGCCGTCGTCGTTCTTGATGATCCGCGCAGCGGTGGAAACGGCCCTCTGCGTTGATCCCTCGCCCAGCCACACCAGGTAGTCAGCGAAAGTCTCGCCGGCAACGGCCCGGCGGATGGGGCGCTTGTCCAGCGGAAGCGGGGTCACTCGGTCCTGGCCGAACATGAGCTGCTGCGCTTCGAGCGGCTGCTCCATGCCAGGCGGGGCTGCCGCCTGCCTGAAAGTTTTCTGCTGGTCGTTAACCAGCACCTTCTGGCCGTCGGCGTCCACGGCCACAATACCCACATCCGTGGTGTCCAGAATGGTCTTGAGCAGCCGTTCGCGGTTCTTGCTTTCCGCGAGCAGTTCGCGGAGCTCGGCATCCTTCTTCTCCAGCCTCAGGCGCTGCAGCCGCACATTAGCTCCGGCGAACCTGATTGCCACCGAGACGGCCACCATCATTAGCGGAAGCAGAATTGCCGTGGCAATGTCAGAAGGTGAAATTTTGGGAAACTTTTGGACCAGCGACGGAATGCCGATGAGGAGCGGGCCGAAAAAGCTCAGGATTACGGTGGTGCGCGGGAAGGCTTCGGAGCTGGAAAGCCAGATGACCGGGAATATCGCCAGAACTCCGAGCCCGGCAACGGCAGGAACGGCACCGTTGCGGGCCAGTCCGATGACCACCAGGTCAACTATCGGAATTAGCAGGTAGGCGTTGGGCGCCAGGCGTTCCCAGGGAACCAGAAAGCACGCGATAAACGTGGTCACCATCATGATGATGGCGGCGATGAATACGCCGCTCTCGATGAGCGTAGGCCAGACCGCCGGGGAGGCGATTGCCAACGCCGCAAGAATAAGGGTTACCGGGAGCTGGCATAGCGCCACCTGGACGCGGGGCTGCAGCCGGCGGAAAAATCGGTCCGTGTCGTGGACCAGCACCTGCTCACCCAATGCTGCAGCGCCCGGTACTCGCCTGCTCTGCCGAATTCCGGGGACACTCGTCGTTAATCCAAGACATGAAGCCCATTATGCACAGCTATTCTTCGGTAATGGAGGGGCAGACGCTACCGTCCGGTGTGCGTCTAAAAGATATCGGCAATTTTCGGTCTTTCGGCCTCTCTTCGTTGTAGCGTAGGTAATCTGGTAACGCTTACCGCATTGCGCTGGGCTGTGCGGTGGTTTTACCTGGATAGAGGTAGTGGTGGGCGATCTTGGTGTTGCCGTGGTTATCGAGGACGACGACGATGTTCGGAATCTCCTCGACGCGGTTTTGCAGCAGGCCGGTTTTGAGGTGCACTCAGCAGGGACCGGCCGCGACGGGGTTGATGTGGCCAGGCAGCGCCAGGCAAACGTAATAACGCTCGACGTCGGTCTGCCGGACATTGACGGCTTCGAGGTCCTTCGCCGCATCCGCCAGTTCAGCGATGCCTACGTGGTGATGCTTACCGGCCGGAATGACGAGCTGGACACCATCAGCGCGCTTCAGGGCGGAGCGGATGACTACATCGTCAAGCCCTTCCGGCCGCGCGAACTGCGGGCGCGCATCTCGGCAATGATGCGCCGGCCCAGGGTTGCTTCCGGCGAGGTCGCCGCCTCCTCCTCCGCTGCGGAGTCCGGTTCCGCCGGTTCCTCCGCTTCACGCCGGGGCAGCGTACTGCTTCACAACGGGCTGGCTCTCGATACCGAAACCCGGACCGTGGCCCTGCGCGGCACGCCCCTTGGGCTGACCCGGAGCGAATTCGACCTGCTGCACGAGCTGCTGAAGGGAACAGGCGCGGTACGCACCCGGGCCGATCTGGTGCGCGTGGTGCGGGGCGAGTACTACCGCGACGACACTTATATCAGCGAAGCCGACGAACGGGCCGTTGAGGTGCACATCGGCAACCTGCGCCGCAAGCTGCGCGAGGACCCGCAGGATCCCCGTTGGCTGGTCACGGTGCGCGGTGTTGGCTACCGGCTGGCGCCGAAGCGCGCGGAGTAGGTTTTCAGGCTCCCTGAGTGGGGGCCTAGGCCTCCGGCGGGAGGTAGCCGTGCTTCAGGCCGCAGACGGTTTGCTCGCCCGTGAGTGCCACGAATGGCAGCAGCCTGCGGACAGCGTGGAGGTCTCCGCTCTTTACGAGTCGTTCCAGGTTTACCGCCAGCTGCGCCAGCCGTGAGGCACCCACCATCATGGCCGAGTTCTTCAGGCTGAGGACGGCGTCCATGGCGGCCTCGGCGTCGTCGTCGGCGACGGACGCTTCAAGGTAGGTCCGGCGCTTGTCCCAGATCTTGATATAGTCCCTCGCGAAGTTGTGGGCCACGCCGGTGCTGCCAATGTCTGCTTCAAGTTCGTGAAGGACATCCAGGTCCAAAACGGGCAAGGTGGCACTCTCCGATTCGTTGTGAGCCATGCCATTGAGGCCGCCGGAAGCAGGAAAGCAGACGCCGTGGGCGTTGCTGTCGGCTGCTCCGGAACCTGAAAGGGACATGACTTAAGGCTACTTTCTGAGGTTGGGAAAACCCTGATTGAGCTTGGATCCTGTGGAAACCCTGCGGGTACCTTGTGCTGGGGAGGATCCTGCGGAAGTCCCCACCTTACTGGTTGGCGAAGGTCTCGATGGTGTTGATGACGGCTGGGCCGAGGACGGCGATGAAGAGCACCGGGAAGATGAAGAAGAGTAGCGGGAAAAGGATATTGACGGGGAGCTTCATCGCTTTCTCCTCAGCCCGCTGGCGTCGCTTCACCCGCATGACCTTGGCCTGAACGCGCAGAACGCGGCTGATGGCTATGCCGTACGTGTCCGCCTGAACGACGGCCTGCACGAAGCTGCGCAGTTCCGGAAGGTTAGTACGTTCGGCAAGTGCCAAGTAGGCCTCGCGCCGGCTGCGGCCCACCTGCATGTCCTGTAGGGTGCGGACCAGTTCCTCGGAAAGGGGACCCTTGCCGTTTTCACCAGCGCGGGCCATGGCGCCCTCGAAGCCGAGACCCGCCTCGACCGAGATCAGCATCTGGTCCAGGGTGTTGGCGAGCTCGAGCTGCATCGCCTTCTGCCGCTCCTGGCCTTTGCTGTAGAGCATCAGGTCCGGGATGAAGTAACCAAGGAAGAAAACGAACAAGCCCACGAGTTTAAGGATGGGTGTCGGTCCCCCCGAAATAATGAAGAGGCCAAGGATGCCACCTACCAGACCCAGCGCGGGTTTGGCGGCAAGCAATCGTCCTAGCGGCATGGACGCCGGTCGGCCGGCGAGGGAGAGGAGCCGGTCGAGCTTGTTTACGTAACCCGCGGGTGTCAGACGGTAGCCGATTTTTTCGACTAGACCGTTGTTGGCCTTCTTCTCCACGTCAGCCCGGTGGATTCCCCTGGACAGCAGGATGCGGGCGCTTGATAGCCCCTTCCGGTCGACGGAAAGGAAGGACCACGCCAGGTAGGCCAGCGGAACGCAGATTAGGAGTAGTGAAAGGACGATCAAGGGATGCATGACTGCCTCAGAACTTCAGGTCAATAATCTTGCGCATCCACAACCCACCAATGGTCATGAGCACAATCGCGGCAACAACCATGACCCAGCCCAGCGGCGTGGTGAACATCTTGTTCATGTATTCAGGGTTCATTACCAGAAGTAGAAGCACGATTGCGACCGGCAAGGCCATGAGAATGTAGGCGGAGAACTTGCCTTCCGCCGCCAGCGACTTGATGTGGCCCTTGATCTCGCTGCGCTCGCGGATAGTCTCGTTCACTTGGTCCAGAACCTCCGCTAGGTTGCCACCCACCTCGCGGTTGATCTGAATGCCCTGGGCGATCCAGACAAAGTCCTCGTTCTTCATGCGCTCTGCGGTGTCATTGAGGGACACCAACAGGTCCCGGCCGAGGCTGGTCTCCGTCACCACGCGGCGCATCTCTTCCGACGTTGGAGCCTGGGATTCGTTGGCGGCCGCGTCGATGGCGCGCAGGATGCTGTGACCAGCGCGGAGGCTGCCGGATAGCAGTTGGAGCGTGTCGCCGAGTTGCTCGTCGAACTTGGCCCGCCTCTTGCCAGCCCGGAAGCCCAGCACAAGGTGTCCTACGAAGGGGGCTGCGACTACCAGCAGGATCGCCAGCAGCGGCCCCGCAACCACGAGCCCGATTAGCGCGCCGACGAAGGCGCCGATAAGGACAAGCAGAATGAACTCGGCCTGGCTGAGCCGGAGCCCGGCGTTCTCCAGGCTTTCGCGGTTGAAGTAGCGGAGGTTTCTCTTGGCAAGGACGCGGTCGATGGACAGAACCGCGTTGCCGGCGAACCGTGTGAGTTGAGAGTCTGCCTCCGTACGGAACGGACGACGCCGGTCAAGCGGCACCGTGGGCGTGCGCGGAATCAACACCGCAACTCCGCCCAGCACCACCGAGGCGATCACCAGGACGACTCCGATTGTCACGATCATGGGAGTCAGTGCCTTTCCGAGGGGACCAAGGGCGCCCCGAAGACGCCGGCCGAGACGTGTATGCCAAGGTCCTCGAACCGGTCGATGAACCGCGGTCGGATGCCGGTGGGGACAGGCTTGCCAAGGAACTTTCCGTGCTGGTCGACTCCGGCGGAGTAGTCGAAGACGAAGGCATCCTGGAGCGTGACGATGTCCCCCTCCATACCCTGAACCTCCGTCACATGGGTGATGCGTCGGGATCCGTCCCGGAGGCGTGAGATCTGGACGATGAGGTTCACCGCGGAGGCGATCTGCTCCCGAATAGCCCGCAACGGCAGGTCCATGCCCGCCATGAGGACCAGGGTCTCCAGGCGGGCAATAGCATCGCGGGGTGAGTTGGAGTGCACGGTGGACAGCGAGCCGTCGTGGCCGGTGTTCATGGCCTGAAGCATGTCCAGGGATTCCCCGCCACGGACCTCACCCACCACAATCCGGTCCGGACGCATACGCAGGGAGTTGCGGAGCAGTTCGCGGATGGTCACTTCGCCTTTGCCCTCCGTGTTCGGCGGGCGGCTTTCCAGCCGGACCACGTGTTCCTGCTGAATCTGGAGCTCCACTGCGTCCTCGATGGTCACGATGCGCTCGTCGGCCGGAAGGAAGGAGGACAGGACATTGAGCAGGGTGGTCTTACCGGTACCCGTACCGCCGGAAACGATGATGTTGAGTTTGGCCTTGACGCAGGCGTTGAGCAGCTCGGCCATCTCCGGGGTGAGGGTCCCGAAGTCGATGAGGTTCTGCACCGTCAGCGGCACCTTGCTGAACTTACGGATAGTTAGCGAGGAACCCCCGACGGCGAGGGGAGGGATCACAGCGTTGACACGGGACCCGTCCTCCAGGCGTGCATCTACCAGCGGCGACGATTCATCGATGCGCCGGCCCACCTTGGAAACGATGCGTTCAATGACCTTCCGTAGGTGCTCTTCCGAGCTGAAACGCGACTCCGTCAGAGTCAGTTGGCCCTTGCGTTCTACATAGATCTGGTCCATCCGGTTCACCATGATTTCGGTGACCGCAGGATCGTCGAGGAGCCGCTGCAGCGGTCCGTATCCGAGTACATCGTCCGCCACGTCCGCGACAAGGCGCGTACGCTCGTCCGCTGTCAGCGGCACCTGCTCGGCGTCGATGATGCGGATGAGCTCCTCGCGGGCGGTCCTGCGGAGTTCCTGTTCAGTGAGCGTGGAATCGTTGAACCGCGCCCCCATACGTTCAAACAGTGCCGTTGCGGCACGCTGTTTGAGAGCAGCGAAAACATCCACCGGCTGCTGCGTTTTGGCTTTGAAGAGCTCTGCCTGTGCTGCGACGGACGGCTGAACCGCCACCGTTTGTGCCGCCTGCTGGCGCCCTGCTGTCGGGACGACGGAAGCCGCGTGAGGGGACTGAGCACGCTCCGCCCCAGCACCAGTAGCCAGTGCAGCGGGGGCAACCGGCGATGCGGCCACGAACGAGGCGGTCTGCGCCTTAGCGGCAGCAGCCTGAGCGGCCGCCTCTGCTGCTCGCCGTGCCGCACGCGTCTGGTAAGTGGATACTCCAGAAATCGGCCTGGGAGCAGTGCTCCGTGACGACGCCGTTGTCGGCTGGATCTGCAGCGGGGCGGCCGGCATCGGCGCAGGGTGTGATGCACCCTGCGCTGCCGAGGCCTGCATCACGGCGGCGGGAGAATGCGTCGGCGCAGGCGGGACGTGGAGCGGGGCACCGGGAACTGCAGACCTGAGCTGTGCGGCCTGGATTCGTTCGGACAGCTTCATCTAGACCACCACCCGCCGGTGGGCGCTTCGCTGCGCTTTGGCACTAGCGGCCGGACCCAGTCGGTCCACCAGCTGACTTAAGCCTTTAGCGGCGGGGTCCTTCTTGGCATCCAGCAGGACGGGCATGCCCCGGTTGGTCGACAAAGCCACGGCGCGGGAACGGGGGACGCTGACGTCCACGGGAGCTCCGATGGTGGATTCGATATCCTGGACGGTGAGGCCGCACTTGGAGTCCGCCATGTTCAGGACCACGTGCCGGCCATCGGGCAGGATCTCCAACTGGCGCAGGATGTCCATGCCTGAACGGAGGCCACGGACGCTGGGGATATCCATTGCACTGACCCAGACCACGTCTGTGCAGGCTTCCATGGCGGCCAGTCCTATTTCGGGCAGGCCGGGCGCGGTATCCACCACGACATACTGGAACTCTTCGGCCAGCTGTTCGAGGAGACGCGTGACCTGGTCCGGCGTGATGTGGTCAGCTTCGACAGGGCTGAGGGGTGCACACAGTGCGTAGATGCTGGCAGGGTGAACTGTGAGGAAGGCCTTGAGCACAAGGGTGTCCTGAGCTGCGGCAGGCGAGACGGCGTCCGTGACGGTATGTTCCGGATTCAGGTAGAGACCGGAGGCGACGTCCCCGAACTGCAGGTCAAGGTCCACAAGGACGACGCTCATCGGAGCCAGCTGGCCCAGACCCACGGCAAGGTTGGTGGCAATGGTTGTCTTGCCCACGCCGCCCTTGGGGGAGAAAACCCCAATGATGGCGCCCTTCCGGTTCTCCGCAGGGACCGGCTGCTCACTCCGGTGCCGGTTGGCGAAGGACTGGCAGGCGCGCTCCAACAGCACCCTCAGGTGAGCGGGATCGGCAGAGGGGCTGAGGACGTCGCGGACGCCGGCCCGCATGGCCTGCAAGATCAGCGTAGGATCCGGTTCGCTAACCAGGAGCACCATCAGGTCCGGAACCTGTACATCAAGCACTGTTGCCAGGCGAAGCGCTTCATCGACCGGCAGATCCGGGCCGAGGATAAGGACCTCGGGCTGCTCCTGGTTCAGCTGTGCGAACAGGTCATAGGGGCCCGCCGGCAGGATGTTCGTGAAGAAGGTCTGCACGCCGCCTTGGAGCCCGCCGGCCACAGCCTGCCGCAGGCGGGCGTCAAAGTCCGCGTTGGGAGTGATCAGGACGAAGCGGCTCATTTGTACACCTCACTCCGCTGAATGACCCGGGGACCGCTGTCCTTGGCGTTGGTGGGCTCCTTGCTGAGCCAGATCTTGCCGAATTCGGCGGCGAAAACGATCTTGGCGGCGTCGACATCGCTGACGGCGACCGTGAGCATCAGTGAACCGGTCGGGAGGGTAGTGTCCTGCGGGTCGGGAGCGTTGGGATCGGCGCTTGCGGTAGGCGCGGGTTGCGCAGTTGCAGCGGCCTGTGGTGCCCGCTGGACGGCTGTGACAAGAGCTTTACGGACGGCCAACTTGGTTGTCTCCGCGTCGAGCTTGTCCTCCAGACCGCCCTTATCCAGGTTAATGAAGACACCTACGTGGTCGCTTGGAGCCAGCCGTCCACCGACGACGCGGTCAGGCTCAAGCTGGAACGAAACTTCCTGGAGGCCGGCTGGAACCTCCACGGCTCCTGAGGTTTTGACGTCTTCGGGCGCAACGAGGCGCTCCGCGACAAGTTGCTCGCCGGGAACCAGGTCCACGGCCGCGACCTTGCCCTTGGACGCATCCAGAGACTTCAGTGATGATCCAGTGACAGCCGATGCCGGCACCTGTTCCGTAGCGAGGGAAACTGTCATTGACTCGACGGGGGTACCGGCAGGAATCGCAGTCTTGACTACAAGTACGGCCACGGGCTCGAGATTCTGGACGGCACGCTGGTCCGCGCCCTGCGCGTATGAGATGACGAGCATGGCGCCCACCAGCGCTAAAACTACTGCGGCCGCGCCTGCCAACAACCGAGACTTCACGAACTGCTCCTGATGATTTATTGATTCACGAACTCTGCAGTACTGCAGGGAACTAACTGGTCAGTTCGACGACGGTGGCGCCATTGGGACTGACCGGACCCAGCTTGTAGCCGTCCGCGAGGGAGACGTATTTGACGAACTTTCCGATGATGCCCCGGCAGTTGCCTTTGCACTCCAGGCTGTTGGTCGCGGGAGTGTTGTTGTAGACCATGGGCAGCTTGTCAGCACCGCTGAAGGCCCAGCCTTGGACGTTGAAGGCAGCAAAACTGTTCAGGTGGTAGCTGGCCCCCGAACCCGTCCCGGTCACGTCGTCAAAGACTGGCAACAGGACGATGACGGGGCGTCCGGCGGCAATCTCACTTGCCCAGCCATTCAAAATGGCATCACAGTTGGACGGGCCATCGTTGCCGGTGGCGCTGCCACTCTGGTTGATAGCCAGGTTGACCAGACCGCCGCATTGGCCTGCGTTCTGCGCGGTCCAGCCGAAACCCCCAGGAACGGTTTTGCCGGCTGGTCCAAGCGGACAGTCGGCGTTAGCGTCAGCCGAGTGGTTCTGAAGCAGTTGGGCGCTGCCGTCCACCATGCCTGAGACCTGGCAGATGGAGAACGCCAGCGGAAAGACGATGGTGCCCTCCACCGGGCTGCCCCACCTCACACTGGAACTGGCGTTCACCTCGGCGCTCGCAAAACCCAGGACGCCGGCGAAAAACAGGGACACGGAATTCCCAGACGCACCAGATTCCTTGGCCCCCGCAGTTACTGTGACTGTGCGGTTGATTTTGTCCAGAGCGATGGACTTCACGTTGCTCAATCCGTCGATGGCGTTCTTGTTTGCGAGGTCAGCAGCAAGGGGAGAAGTAGCGGAACATTCGGTGTCGGTGTCATTCTTGGCGCATTTCTGGGCCATCATCAGCGCGCCGGCGTCGGAACCGTTCTGCAGTTGCGCCCGTTCTGCGTAAAGTTTGGCAACGTCGATGGCAAGCGCGGCAAAACCAAGCATCGCCACCATGAGAAGGGCGACGATAACCGCAATACCGCCACGCTCGCCGTTGGAGGAGAGCCTTACCCGCCGCACAGCATGGTTCCTTTCGCTGTCATCGCGAAAGGTCCCGCTATGCCGGTTATTGTGCTTAGTGAGTAGGTGACAGTCAGTGTCACTTGGCTTCCTGGCGTACAGGAAGTCGGCGCGGGCGTAGTCTGCGGGCTTGTCTGAAAAGCAAAAGTCAGGTTCGAGTTACTTAGCTTCGGATTGAGCGCGCCAGCCGCATTTGTGGTTGCTGTCAGCGCAACTGTTTCGTTGTTATTGATGGCCATGGCCCGGGCGCCTTCACGTGCTGCATTGGTGAGTGTTGTTTGCACGTTGTATGCGCGACTGAACTCCATGGTCCCCAGTAGCAGCATGATCAGAACCGGAGCCAAGAGCGCAAACTCAACCGCGACGGCGCCGCGCTCAGACGCCCTGCGCATGTGATTGCCTTTCACTCTTGGACGCCTGGGGCAACTGCAACAGGTGACGGAAGTGTTTTGAAGCTTCCGCCACCCGTCCGTCAGAAGATGGGACTTAGCTGCAGGAGGCCGCGACAGCCGCGGACCCGCCGACGCCGCTGACAGGGGGGACGGCTGCAACAGCACCGTGGTAGGTCTTACCCTGGACGCCGCAGGCAGCACTCTGGAACATGGTCGAGATCTGGCCACCGAGGAAAGTAACGGCAAGGACGATGGCGACGGCAATGAGCGAGACCATGAGGCCGTATTCGACAGCGGTAGCACCCTTTTCGTCGCGGCGGACACGGGCGGCGGCGTTAGAGAAGAAAGCAAGCATTTTTACTCCTGAGCGAGTGTTGGAAAGCTGGTCCATCACCAGCTCTGTAAAAAAGTTAGCAAGGCAATTCGCCGATAAACATTGATCTTGCAGCATCTTGCGCCAAGCCTTGCCTAGCTGTGCGAATCCCCTGATTCCTGCGCTAATTCTGCGCATTTGATGCGCGAACAGAGGGGGTATTTGCTGGGCGCGGACAACGAAGGACCCCTCGGGCGGGGGGGTATCCGAGAGGTCCGGTCTCAAAAGGCGGCTGCAGCACTTAGCCGAAAACCGCCGCCGTACATTCAATGGACGCATTCAATAAGCCGGTAGACCCGGCCAGAGAACTACCCCGCAAACATCGAAATAATGCTCATCACCGTCGGCCCCAGGACCACGATGAACAGCGTGGGCAGGATGAAGAAGATCAGCGGGAACAGCATCTTCACGGGCATCTTCATGGCGTGTTCCTCGGCGCGCTGCTTCCGCTTGATCCTCATGTCTTCGGCCTGGGTCTTGAGGACGCCGGCGATGGCCACACCGTAGGCGTCGGCCTGGACCACCGCCCGGATGAAGCTGCGGACGTCGGCCACATCCACCCGCTCGGCCAGCGCGAGGTAGGCGTCCTTGCGGGAGCGGCCCACCTGGATGTCCTGCAGGGTGCGGATCAGCTCCTCTGCCATCGGTCCGTCGCCATTGGTGCCGGCACGTCCCATCGCGGCCTCGAACCCGAGGCCGGCCTGGACTGAGATGAGCATGTGGTCCAGGGCGATCGGCAGCTCCAAGCGGATGGCTTCCCGCCGCTTCTGTGCGCGGTTGCGCACCAGCAGGTCAGGGGTGAAATAGCAGAGGGCGGTGAGGCCTAGCAGAATGAGGAACCGCTGGGCCGACGGGCTGCGGGCAAAGAACAGGTATCCGGTCACGGCGCCCACGAAGGCAAGCAGTGGCTTGACCATGATGAGCCGCGCCAGCGGCCAGCCATTGGGCCGGCCGGCACCGGCGAGCTGCCTATCCAGCCACGCAGCGTAGCCCTTCGGCATGATGCGCTGGTTGGCGTGCCGTTTCTCCGGGAGCAGTCCGAGTGCGGCCAGGATCTGGAAGCCTGTCCTGAGAGCCCGAATACTGGGAATGTCCATACCGCAGATCCAGACGGCACCAGTGGCCTGCTCCAGCGTGGCCAGGACGTATTCACTGAGTCCAGGTGCAGTATCCACCACGACGTAGTGGATACCTCGTGAAGTTGGCTCAGGAGCCGGCTGACCTGTTCGTCGGAAATCCTTTCCATCTCGATCGGGTTCCTCGGCGCACAGAGGGCATAGATCCCGGCGGGGTGGACGGCGAGGTACGCCTTCAAAACCATGGAGTCCTGGCTGGCGGCGCCCACGACGGCGTCGGTGATGGTGTGTTCCGGATCCAGCATCAGCCCGGCTGGCAACATCGCAGAACTGCAGGTCCAGGTCCACGGTCACCACTGGCCGCCTTGCCAAAGCCGACGGCGAGATTAAGGCAACAATGCGTACTTCTACCCGGCTTTATCCGGCCAATATAAGTATTCCCTGCAAGCAGATACTGAGATTAAGAAGGTCGCGATGTCCGTACTACTTGGATGATCAAGAAATCATCAAGAGTGCGGGTGGTAAATTCAACGTTTAACCAGTAATCCGGTTTTAGGATGCCAACAAAACAGTGCCCAGGGCAGCGGCCAGCATCGACGGGCCAAAAGCAACTTCCGAGTGCAAATTGGCGTGTTTTAGCCTAATCAAAACGACGGACAAAATCCCGCCCAGTACGAAGCCGAGTGCTCCGCCGTAGAACAGCTGGCTCCACCCCAAGTAACCCAGGTAAAGGCCCAGCGGAGCGGCAAGCTTGACGTCGCCCATGCCGATGCCGTTAGGCGAAATCAGGGCCAAGATCAGGAAAACAACGAACAGGACGGCGGCCCCTGCCGCCGCGCGGAGCAGTTCGGCCCACTCTGCGGTGACGGAGCTGCCCAGGAAGAGGAGTGCCAGGCCGGCCACCAGCAGCGTTAGCACGAGGGGATTCGGCAGCAAATGGTGCGCCACATCAATACGTGCCAGTTGCACGCCGAGGACGGCCAGCAGAAGAAAAGCCGGCAGTGACCACTCCATTCCGAACCGCAGCGCAAGGGCGGCGAAGAGCGCTCCGGTGAGTGACGACGTCGTAATCCTGGCCCGTACGCCCGGCAGTCCGCCGAGGCGGGGGAGGGTGAGGGCGATGAGGAGTTCAGCAAGTGGGCTCAGTAGAATGCCAAGGAGTCCGATGGCAACGGCAAAGAACGGCCCGGCACTGGCGGCGATACCTGCTGAAGACACAAGGACTCCTGGATGGAAGGGCCCGGCGCTGCGCAGGACCCCAAGCCCCCGCCACCGGATACCCCATTTTGACCCGGGCCTCCGGTTCGCGCTATTCTTGGTAGTCGTTGTGCGTGTCCTTTCTCGATGATGCGTGCCCGCTTGGGGATCCAGTTGCAGGATCGCTACCCAACGGGCATTTTCGGGACTAGGGGATAACTGGTCCATAGAGCCCTCACCTCTGTTCCGGTCGCGCATAGATAGTAGGCGCACCCCGCGTGACGCCTAAAACAAGAACGCCAGAACAAGAACGAGGCAAACACCGTGCGTACGTACACCCCGAAGCCCGGCGATATCAACCGCCAGTGGCACGTCATTGACGCCACCGACGTTGTCCTGGGTCGTCTTGCCAGCCAGACCGCAACACTGCTGCGCGGAAAGCACAAGCCGACCTTTGCGTCCCACATGGACATGGGCGACTTCGTCATCATCATCAACGCTGAAAAGGTTGCCCTCACCGGCGCCAAGCTGGAGCAGAAGCGCGCATACCGCCACTCCGGTTTCCCGGGCGGCCTGACCTCCGTCAACTACGCGGAACTGCTTGAGTCCAACCCGGTCCGCGCCGTTGAGAAGGCCATCAAGGGCATGCTCCCGAAGAACTCCCTCGCTGCCCAGCAGTTGAGCAAGCTGAAGGTCTACCGTGGCGCCGAGCACCCCCACGCAGCCCAGCAGCCCAAGACTTTCGAAATCACCCAGGTCGCCCAGTAGTCCTGGCCACCAACACTTTTATCTACAAGGAGAACCGTGGCTCAGAACGATGAACTGACCACCGAAGCCGTTGAGGCTGAGGAAAACCTGACCAGCTACACCTCGGAAAGCAGCGCCGCTGAGGCTGCCCCGAAGAAGGAGCGCCCGGCACTGACCGTTGCCGGCGCAGCTGTTGGCCGCCGCAAGGAAGCCGTTGCACGCGTTCGCGTTGTGCCGGGCTCCGGCAAGTGGATCATCAACGGCCGCGAGCTGTCGAACTACTTCCCGAACAAGCTGCACCAGCAGGACGTCAACGAGCCCTTCAAGATCCTCGATCTCGAAGGCGCCTACGACGTCATCGCCCGCATCCACGGCGGTGGCCCCTCCGGCCAGGCCGGTGCACTGCGCCTCGGTATCGCCCGTTCGCTGAACGAGATCGACGTCGAGAACAACCGCGCCACCCTGAAGAAGGCCGGCTACCTCACCCGTGACGCCCGCGTCATCGAGCGTAAGAAGGCCGGTCTCAAGAAGGCACGCAAGGCTCAGCAGTACTCCAAGCGCTAATCGCGCTTACGGCACCGCAAGGTGCTGGCCAGAATCCCGTTCCGCCATTTGGCGGGGCGGGCTTCTGCCGTTAAGCCCGGTTACAGCACGGGCAGTGCCGGTGAGCAGGGGAAACGTCCGCAACGCCCGTCACGGACGCCGCTCAGGTTGGGTTCAAGACAGGTACGGGCACCTGAATCGTCTAAACTTGACCCGATGTCTACATTATTTGGAACAGACGGTGTCCGTGGCCTGGCGAACGGCCTGCTGACTGCCGAGCTCGCATTGCAGCTGGCCCAGGCCGCCGCCGTCGTGCTTGGCCATGAACGCACCAGCGAAGGTTCGCGGCCGCGCGCCGTGGTGGCGAGGGACCCTCGCGCAAGCGGCGAGTTCATCGCGGCAGCCGTGGAGGCCGGGCTTTCCAGCTCCGGAATCGACGTCTATGACGCCGGCGTCCTGCCCACTCCCGCCGCCGCCTACCTCGTGGCAGACCTGAACGCTGACTTTGGCGTCATGATCTCCGCCTCGCACAACCCGGCTCCCGACAACGGGATCAAGTTCTTTGCCCGCGGTGGCCAGAAGCTCCCCGACGAGGTGGAGGACGCCATCGAGGCCCAGATGGGCAAGGAGCCCGTCCGCCCGGTGGGCGGCGAGGTGGGCCGCATCCAGCGTTTCTCCGACGCCGAGGACCGCTACATCGTCCACCTCCTGGGAACCCTCCCGCACAACCTCCACGGCCTCAAAGTGGTCCTCGACTGCGCGCACGGCGCCGCCAGCGGCTGTTCCCCCCAGGTCTTCAAGGACGCCGGCGCTGACGTCGTCGTCATTGGCGCCGAGCCGGACGGCCTGAACATCAACGAAGGCGTGGGCTCCACCCACCTCGGCCCGCTCAAGGCGGCCGTGGTGGAGCACAGCGCCGACCTCGGCATTGCCCACGATGGCGACGCCGACCGCTGCCTGGCCGTGGACCACGAAGGCAACGAGGTGGACGGCGACCAGATCATGGCCATCCTCGCGGTGGCCCTCAAGAAAGCCGGCAAGCTCACGGACAACGTCCTCGTGGCCACCGTGATGAGCAACCTCGGCCTCAAGATCGCCCTCCGCGACGCGGGCATTGCTATCCGCGAGACGGGTGTGGGGGACCGCTACGTTTTGGAGCAAATGCGCGACGGCGGCTTCAACCTGGGCGGCGAACAGTCCGGCCACGTGATCCTCGCCGACTACGCCACCACGGGCGACGGCGTGCTGACAGGCCTGCAGCTGGCAGCACAGGTTGCGCTGACGGGCCGCCCCCTCAAGGAACTTGCCACGATCATGACCAAGCTGCCGCAGGTCCTCATCAACGTGAAGGACGTGGACCGGAGCCGGGTCGGCGGAGACGGGACCCTGGCCGCAGCCGTGAAGGCAGCCGAAGCCGAGCTGGGTGACACCGGCCGGGTGCTCCTGCGCCCCTCCGGCACCGAGCCCGTTGTGCGCGTCATGGTCGAAGCCGCGGATCAGCAGACCGCCCAGGCCATTGCCGAACGCCTCGCCCAGGTTGTGAAGACCCAGCTGGCACTGCAACTCGTCGGCGACTGAGTTTCGCACTGACTGCAAAGCAGCCCGCCTCCCTGACGGAGGCGGGCTGCTTTTTTCGCTGGCCTTGGTTGCCGGCGGCGCTTGCTGGCCGGCGCTGGCCCTTGGCGTCAGCGCTATCTGGCGCCCTGGTTTTGGTTCTGGTTCTGCAGGGCGTCGCGGATTTCCTTGAGTAGGGCGATCTGCGGATCCTCGGCAGCTTCCTTCTTCGTGTCCTGCCCGATCCCCAGCTTGCGGTTGCGGTGCTCGATCAGCCGGTTCATCGGGGCGACGATGACGAAGTAGAGCGCAGAGGCAACCAGGAGGAAATTGACCACCGCGGTGAGCAGCACGCCGAACCGCACGTCGCCGAACGCCAGGAAATCATCAAAGTTCGGCTCTCCGACCAGCAACGAGATCAGCGGCATCAGGACGCTCTTGACCAGCGCATCCACCACGGCGCTGAACGCCGATCCGATGACCACCGCCACGGCCAGGTCAATGACGTTTCCCTTGAGAATGAACTTCTTGAATCCACTAAGCATGCCAACCAAACTACCGCACCCCGTTTACGGGACGTTGACCGGCCAACGGCGCGCAGGCAACGGCGCACCAGCGTCAGCGGTAGCCGGGAGCGGCCGCCAGGCCGAAATACTGCTCAAGGGTGGCGATGCCGCGCTTCCGCATGTCAGTGGCCGCCTCCACACCGATGTACCGCAGGTGCCACGACTCGTAAAAGTATCCGGTGATGGTGTGCTGCATCCACGGATACCGAACCACAAAGCCGAAGCGGTGCGCGTTTGCCTTGGCCCAGGCGGCGGCCGGCTGCTCGGCGAAGCAGGGCTGGAAGCTGCAAGCTCCGCCGCCGTCGCCGATGTCGAACGACCAACCTGTCTGGTGTTCGGAATAGCCCGGCCGAGCCGAGGCGGTGTCCGCTGCGGCCCGCCCCTGTGAGCTCACCCAGCCGTTGTACGTGACAGTCTGCGTCGCGTAGGAACGGTAGCCGCTCGCCAGCGTCATGGTAACGCCGTCCGCCGCTGCTGCGGCGAACATCCGTTCTGCGGCAGCCGCCGTCGTGCTGTTCAGCTGCGCCGCCTCGCCGGTGACGGCGAGGGCCACGCGCGGCTGGACCAGATCGGCCGGGACGTAGTTGGCCGGCTTGAGCGGGCGGTGCTTATTGACGATCACCCAGGGGCTGGCGGGCGCGGTCAGCGAGTACTGCTTGGGCAGGCGTGAAGCGGCCGACGGCGGGGCTGCCGCTGCCGTCGTCGTCGCCGTCGCCGTCGCCGACGGTGACTTTGCGGACGGGCTGGCCGACGGTGCAGCGGAGGACGCCGGGGATGCAGTGGCGGGCACCTTGGCAGAGCTGCCGGCGGACGCGGATCCGGTTGCGGACCCGGACTGAACCGGCGAGGCCTTGCCGGAAGCAGTTTGCGATGCCGTTCCCGAAGCCGTCGAACCGGTTGCGGGGGAACCTGGTTCTGCTGGGCCGGGCGTGCAGGCGGCGAGGGCCGACAAACCGGCGCCGGTCATCAGCAGCCGTGCCACCGCGCGGCGGGTGGGGGGTGGCCCGGGCAGGGCGTCAGCGGAAGGCTCTGGAGAGCAGTTGCAACACATGCGTGCTAGACCTTTCTCAGGAGCATCCTGCGGACCGAATGGTCCGCTTCCTTGGTGAGCACAAGCTGCGCCCGTCCCCGCGTGGGAAGCACGTTCTCCTCCAGGTTTGGTTCATTGATGCGCTTCCAGATGTCGCGGGCCGTCTCTTCGGCTTCGGCATCGGACAGCGTGGCATAGCGGTGGAAGTAGGACTCGGGCTGAGCGAAGGCGGTGGAACGGAGTTTGCGGAACCGGTCCACGTACCATTCCTCGATGTACGACGTCTTGGCGTCCACATAGATGGAGAAGTCGAAGAAGTCACTCAGCGCCAGCCCCTGGCGGCCGTCGTGCCGCGGCCGCGCGGGGGCCAGCACATTCAGGCCCTCGACAATGAGCACGTCCGGACGCCGGACCACCACTTCCTTGCCGGGGACAATGTCATAGGTGACGTGCGAGTACCAGGGCGCCCGCACCTCCTCCGCGCCGCCCTTGATTTCGCTCACGAAGCGCAGCAGCGCGCGGCGGTCGTAGGACTCAGGGAAGCCCTTGCGGTCGAGCAGCTGCCGGCGCTTGAGTTCCGCCAGCGGATACAGGAACCCGTCGGTGGTGATGAGCTCGACGTTCGGCGTGCCTGGCCAGCGCCGCAGCATCTCGCGGAGAACACGCGAGATGGTGGACTTGCCCACGGCAACCGAACCGGCGACGCCGATCACGAACGGGGTGCGCTGTGTCTGCTCGCCAAGGAATGTTGTGGTGGCGGCATGCAGCTGGCCGGCGGCTTCCACGTACAGATGCAACAGCCGGGACAGGGGGAGGTAAACCTCGCGCACCTCGCTGATGTCCAAGGGGTCACCAAGCCCGCGAAGGCGCAGCACGTCCTCTTCATTAAGGGGCTGCTCCATCTGGGCCGAAAGCCGGGACCAGGTCTGCCGGTCCAGCTCCACGAACGGGGAAACACCCTCTCCGTTCGCTTCGTTGCGTTGCAAAGTCACCCTAGAGATTCTGCCCCTCCCGGCGCCGAGAGCGAAATGCAGCCATTCTTGAGTGAATCTTGACCCTATGCGTTACCGATTCCTGAGCCTGCCGCGGGACTGTTCAGTGAAAAGGGAGAACCGACGCAAATTTGAAGGGTCTCAACATGGGAAAGGCAGTCACACCGCAGGTGCCGCAGCGGACGGGCCGCGACTTTGGCGGCAGGCGCGGCGGGGGAGCAGCCACCCGGATCTTAGAAATACGCCGCCGCAAACGCTTCGCCGCAGCCGGGCGCCTGGCCAACTTCGCAGTTCTCTTTGTCCTGCTCTTCGCAGCTTTGGCCCTCGTCGTCATTCCCCAGGCCACGGGGTCGCGGACCTACACAGTGCCCACAAACTCCATGGCGCCGACATATTCCGCCGGCGCGTTCCTCGTTGTTAAACCTGCGGCCATGAGCCAGCTGAAGTACGGCGACATCGTCACCTACCAACCCAGCCCGGACAGCCCGGAGGTCCTGACTCACCGGATCGTGGGCTTCAATGCCATGCACGATGGTGAGAGGACCCTGGTCACGAAGGGCGACAACGCCACCGTCAACGACGGAGTGCCAGTCCATGCCCGCCAGATTAAGGGGAAGCCCCTTTATGCGATCCCGCTGGTTGGCTATCTCACTGGCGCACTCGGCGGCGCGGACCGCGACCTCTGGATGCTGCTGGCCGTTACCGGCCTCGTCGGCCAGTGCGTGCTGCTCATCGTCCTGGGCGTGCGGAGGCGGCGACGGGCGGGGTGACCATGCGGGCCCGGTTGCCGGGCCCCAAGAAGCGTCATCCGACGTCGGTTCTCCGCAAAGCCAGTTAGGCTTATACCCATGTGTGGAATCGTGGGTTATGTTGGCCGTACGTCGGGCCGGGCTGATGCCGGGCATGGCGCGTTGGATGTTGTTCTTGAGGGGCTGCGCCGCCTGGAGTACCGGGGCTATGACTCGGCCGGTGTTGCCGTGGTGGCTGACGGGGAGATTTCCTCGCGGAAGAAGTCCGGGAAGCTGAGCAACCTGCTCGCCGAGCTGGAGGAGCGGCCGTTGCCGGAATCGCTGACCGGTATCGGGCACACGCGGTGGGCCACACATGGTGGCCCGACGGATCAGAACGCGCACCCGCACCTGTCTGATGGCGGGAAGCTTGCGGTGATCCACAACGGCATCATTGAAAACTTTGCTGAGCTGAAGCAGGAGCTGCTGGCCAAGGGTGTTGTCTTCGCGTCGGAGACGGACACCGAGGTGGCCGCGGCGCTGCTGGGCGACATTTTCCGGAACAAGCTGGGCGGGGACGTCTCCGACGGCGGCCTGACCCGGGCCATGGAGCTGGCCTGCCAGCGGCTGGAGGGTGCGTTCACGCTCCTCGCGGTGCATGCGGACCAGCCCGACGTCGTGGTGGCCGCGCGCCGGAACTCGCCGCTGGTGGTCGGCCTCGGCGAGGGCGAGAACTTCCTAGGCTCGGACGTGTCCGGGTTCATCGACTACACCCGCCGTGCGGTGGAGCTGGGCCAGGACCAGATCGTGACCATCACCGCCGACACCGTGGAAATCACGGACTTCTTCGGCGCCCCGGCACAGGGCAAGGAATACCACGTTGACTGGGACCCGGCTTCCGCGGAAAAGGGTGGCTTCACCTCCTTCATGGAGAAGGAAATCCACGACCAGCCCGACGCCGTCGCGCAGACCCTCCTGGGGCGCTCGGACCTGAACGGCAAGCTCACCCTGGACGAGCTGCGCATCGATCCGCAGCTGCTGAAGAAGGTCGACAAGATCATCGTGCTGGCCTGCGGCACGGCAGCCTATGCGGGCATGGTGGCCAAGTACGCGATTGAGAACTGGTGCCGGATCCCCACCGAGGTCGAGCTGGCCCACGAGTTCCGTTACCGGGACCCGATCGTCACCGAGAACACCCTGGTGGTGTCCATCAGCCAGTCCGGCGAGACGATGGATACGCTGATGGCCGTGCGGTACGCCCGGGAGCAGGGCGCTAAGACGGTGTCGATCTGCAACACCAACGGCTCGACCATTCCGCGGGAGTCCGACGCCGTGCTGTACACGCACGCCGGTCCGGAGATCGCGGTGGCCTCCACCAAGGCGTTCCTGGCCCAGATCACCGCGGCGTACCTGCTGGGCCTGTACCTGGCGCAGCTGCGCGGGAACATCTTCTCCGGGCAGGTCAAGGATGTGCTGGCTGACCTGGGCAAGATCCCGGCGAAGATCCAGAAGATCCTGGACAACGCAGGGCCCCTGCGTGAGCTGGCCAGGAGCATGAAGGACGAGAAGTCCGTGCTGTTCCTGGGCCGTCACGTGGGCTTCCCGGTGGCCCTCGAGGGCGCTTTGAAGCTGAAGGAAATCGCGTACCTCCACGCCGAGGGCTTCGCGGCCGGTGAGCTCAAGCACGGCCCGATCGCGCTGATCGACGAGGGCCAGCCGGTGTTCGTGGTGGTCCCGTCCCCGCGCGGACGCGACTCGCTGCACTCCAAGGTGGTGTCCAACATCCAGGAGATCCGGGCCCGCGGTGCCCGCACTCTGGTGATCGCCGAAGAAGGCGACGAAGCGGTCCGAGACTACGCCGAGCACGTCTTCTACGTCCCGGAAACCCCGACGCTGCTCATGCCGTTGCTGACCACCGTTCCACTGCAGATCTTCGCGTGCGAACTCGCCGCCGCCAAGGGCTACGACGTGGACCAGCCGCGCAACCTGGCCAAGAGCGTCACAGTAGAGTAAGCCCCATGATTGTTGGCATCGGCGTGGACGTAGTGGACATCGAGCGCTTCGGGCGGCAGCTGGAGCGCACTCCGGGGCTGCGGGACCGGCTGTTTGTGCCGGCCGAACGGGAACTGAACACCCGCTCCCTGGCGGCGCGGTTTGCCGCCAAGGAAGCCGTGGCCAAGGTCCTGGGCGCGCCGGCCGGCATGAACTGGCAGGACTGCTGGATCGGGTTGGACCAGAACGGCCCCACGATCCAGGTCAAGGGAACGGTGCTCGCTGTTGCCGAAGCCAAAGGCGTCAAGCGGTGGCACCTGTCCATGAGCCACGACGGTGGCATCGCCACGGCCACGGTCCTGGCCGAGGGCTGACCCCGGACGGACTGACCAAATGATCAGCGCCTATACCGGAACCCAGATCAGGGAGGCTGAAAAGCCCCTGCTGGATTCAGGTATGGGCGCTGTTCTCATGCAGCGGGCGGCCCGCGGCATGGCCGGCGCCGCCATCACGGAGCTGCGCAGCCGCGGACGCCGCCTGTACGGCTCCAGCGTTGCCGTCCTGGCCGGCAAGGGCAACAACGGCGGCGACGGCCTCTTCGCTGCCGCGCACCTCGCCGGACGGGGAATGCGGACGACAGCGTTCCTCGCCTCTGACACGGCTCACCCGGACGGTCTGGCCGCCTTTCGGCGCGCCGGTGGCCGGGTGCTGACGCTAACTGACGCTAACGCCGGCGAGCTGGCAGCGCTGGCCGGCAGGGCCGACGTCGTTATTGACGCGCTGCTCGGAACCGGCGCCCAGGGCGGACTCCGGGGAGCCTCGGCGGAACTCGTGTCGCGGCTGGCGGGAGGGTCCCACGGCCTCGTGGTGGCGTGCGACGTGCCCAGCGGCGTTGATGCGGACACCGGGGAGGCCGCCGGCCCGGTGCTGCCCGCCGACATCACCGTCACGTTCGGCGGGGCCAAGGCAGGTCTGCTGGCGGACCCGGGAGCGGATTTCGCCGGCCGGGTGGTAGTGGTCCCGATCGGCATTGAGGACTCACTCCCTTGGCCCGCCATGCGACGCCTGGAGGCCTCCGACCTGGCCGCCTTGCTCCCGCGCCCCGCGCGGCGATCCCATAAGTATTCGCGGGGCGTCCTCGGAGTGGTGGCCGGATCCCCGGCCTACCCCGGCGCCGCCGTGCTCGCCTGCCGCGGGGCGCTCTCCGCGGGCGTGGGGATGGTTCGCTACGTCGGGCCGCCGGAGGTTGCCGACCTCATCCGCCACAGCTGCCCCGAGGTTGTCTGCAGCACCGGCACCGCGGCAGAGACCCACGTCCAGGCCTGGCTGGTCGGTTCCGGGATGGACGGCACGGACGAGGACGAGATGCAGCGCGTCCGGGACGCGGTCGACTCCGGCCTGCCCACCGTTGCCGACGCCGGCGCCCTGCCCGTGCTGCCCGACGTGCTGGCCCCGCAGGTGGTGCTGACTCCGCACGCCGGCGAGCTGGCCAGCCTGCTGCAGCGACTCGGCGCGGACCTGGACCGCGAGGCCGTCGACGCCTCCACCCTCGCTGCCGTGCGCCGCGCCGCCGGCCTGACGGAGGCCACAGTGCTGCTGAAGGGCGCCAGCACGCTGGTGGCGTCGCCGTACCAGGATTTCTACAGCCAGTCCGAGGGAACGCCCTGGCTGGCCACCGCCGGAAGCGGCGATGTGCTGGCCGGAATCATTGGTGCGCTGCTCGCCCAGGTGGGGTCCGACGTCGGACGCTTCCGGGGGATGGGCATCGATCCGGACGAACGCTGGGCGGCCATTGCCGCCATGGGGGCGAGCCTGCACGGCCTCGCGGGAGCGGCGGCTGCAGCCGGCGGACCGCTGACGGCGGGGCGGATTTGCGACGCCCTGCCCGAAATATGGGGTAAAGTCAGCACGCTTAGTAATTAGCTGTCGGTCGCGTAATAGTCACACCCACCCGCTACGGTAAGACCAAGTTACCTGCAGGTAGTGCGTGAAGCCTGCCGGACGCAGTGTTGGACGATGTATAGGAGCACGAATGGAAATCTGGCCCGGATCGGCTTACCCGCTGGGAGCCACATTTGACGGCACGGGAACCAACTTCGCATTGTTCAGCGAGCACGCAGACAAGGTGGAACTCTGCCTCTTCGACGACGAGGGGACCGAAACCCGCGTAACGCTCCGCGAAGTGGACGGTTATGTGTGGCACTGCTACCTGCCCCAGATTCAGCCCGGGCAGAAGTACGGCTACCGCGTGCACGGACCCTACGACCCCGCCAAGGGCCAGCGCTTCAACGCCAACAAGCTGCTCCTTGACCCCTACGCCAAGGCAGTCTCCGGCCAGATCGACTGGGATCCCGCCCTTTTCTCGTACAACATGGGCGACCCCTCTTCCAAGAACGACGCCGACTCTGCGCCGCACATGATGATGGGCGTGGTCATCAACCCGTTCTTCGACTGGGACAACGACCAGAACCTGCGCATCCCGTACCACAAGTCGGTCATCTACGAGGCGCACGTCAGGGGACTCACCGAGCTGCACCCGGAGATTCCCGAGGAGCAGCGCGGCACGTACGCCGGCGTGGCACACCCGGCCGTGATCTCGCACCTGCAGAAGCTGGGCGTCACCGCGATCGAGCTCATGCCCGTGCACCAGTTCGTCAACGACGGCATCTTGCAGGAGAAGGGCCTGAGCAACTACTGGGGCTACAACACCATCGGCTTCTTCGCGCCGCAGAACACCTACAGCTCCACCGGCGACACCGGCCAGCAGGTCCAGGACTTCAAGGCGATGGTCCGCTCGCTGCACCGGGCAGGCATCGAGGTCATCCTCGACGTCGTCTACAACCACACCGCCGAAGGCAACCACCTCGGCCCCACCCTGAGCTTCAAGGGCATCGACAACGAGGCCTACTACCGCCTGGTGGAGGACGACAAGCAGTACTACATGGACTACACGGGCACCGGCAACACCCTGAACGTCCGCCAGCCCCACTCCCTGCAGCTGCTCATGGATTCGCTGCGCTACTGGGTCACCGAAATGCACGTGGACGGGTTCCGCTTCGACCTCGCCGCCGCGCTGGCCCGCGAATTTTACGACGTCGACCGGCTCTCCACGTTCTTCGAACTCATCCAGCAGGATCCCGTGGTGTCCCAGGTCAAACTCATCGCCGAGCCGTGGGACGTCGGGCCCGGCGGCTACCAGGTGGGCAACTTCCCGCCGCAGTGGACCGAATGGAACGGCAAGTACCGCGACACCGTGCGCGACTTCTGGCGCGGCGAACCTGCCACGCTGGGCGAGTTCGCCTCACGCATCACCGGCTCGGCGGACCTCTACGAGCACTCCGGCCGCCGCCCGGTGGCGTCCATCAACTTCGTCACCGCGCACGACGGCTTCACGCTGCGGGACCTGGTGTCCTACAACGAGAAGCACAACGACGCCAACGGCGAGGACAACAAGGACGGCGAATCGCACAACCGCTCCTGGAACTGCGGGGCAGAGGGCCCCTCGGACGATCCCAAGGTGCTGGGGCTCCGGGCGCGGCAGCAGCGCAACTTCATCGCCACCATGCTGCTCTCGCAGGGCGTGCCCATGATCCTGCACGGCGACGAGCTCGGCCGCACCCAGCAGGGCAACAACAACGGGTACTGCCAGGACTCCGAACTGACCTGGGTCAACTGGGACAGTGTGGACCAGCCGCTCATCGAATTCACCGCAGCCGTCAACTCGCTGCGCGCCAAGCACCCCACCTTCCGGCGCAGCCGCTTCTTCGACGGCAGGCCGGTACGGCGAGGCGAAGGCGAACGGCTGCCGGACATCGTCTGGCTTGATCCCGACGGCAACCTCATGCAGCCGGAGGACTGGGACAGCGGCTTCGGCCGCTCCGTGGGCATGTTCCTCAACGGCGACGGCATCCAGGGCCATGACAGCCGTGGCCGCCGGATCACGGATGTGAACTTCCTGCTGTACTTCAACGCCCACGACGGCGACGTCGAGTTCACGCTGCCGCCGGACGAGTACGCACCGGCCTGGGACGTCATCATCGACACCGCCGGAGAAGGCGCCGACTCCAAGCCCGCGGACGCCGGAACCATCCTGTCCGTCGCCGCCAAGTCCCTGGTGGTGCTGCGAGCCCACAGCGCACCGACGGTGGAGCCCGATCATTCCGTGGCTGCCTCGCTTGCGGCGCTGACGCAGACCGCCACCGCTGAGACCGCGGCGCTCACCGCACCCGCCGTTCCCGAACCGGCCAGTACAAGGAAGCCTGCTGAACCTGCTGCAGAGCCGGCAGATGCATCTGCGGCTGAACCTTCTGCGGACCCGGCCGCGGCGCCGGCTGCTGAACCTGCTGCTGAACCTGCCGCCGACCCGGTTGCAGAGCCTGCCGCTGAGCCGGTTGCGGAGCCTGCTGCTGAACCTGCCGCTGAGCCGGCTGCACCTGCGAAGGCCGCGGAGGAGCAGCCAGCGGAAAAACCGGCGCGGAAGCCTGCGGGCCGGCGGGCCGGCAACTCGAAGTCGGGCAAGCCGGCAGGGGAGGGCGCGTGAAAACTCCCGTCTCCACGTACCGGCTGCAGATCAGGCAGGGGTTCACGCTGTTCGACGCGGCTGAAACCGTGCCGTACCTGCGCACGCTCGGCGTCGACTGGGTCTACCTGTCACCGGTCCTGACTGCCGAACAGGGGTCGGACCACGGGTACGACGTCACCGATCCCTCCGCCGTCGACCCTGAACGGGGCGGCCCGGAGGGTCTGGCGGCCGTCTCCAAGGCGGCCCGAGCCGCCGGCATGGGCGTGCTGATCGACATCGTGCCCAACCACGTCGGCGTGGCCACGCCGGCGCAGAACCCCTGGTGGTGGTCGCTGCTCAAGGAAGGGCGCCAGTCCCGCTACGCGGAAGCGTTCGACGTCGACTGGGACCTCGCCGGGGGACGCATCCGGCTCCCGGTCCTCGGCAGCGACGACGATCTGGACCAGCTCGAAATCAAGGACGGGGAGCTGCGGTACTACGACCACCGCTTCCCGCTGGCCGACGGCAGCTACACCGAGGGCGACTCCCCGCGCGACGTCCACGCCCGGCAGCACTACGAACTCATGGGCTGGCGGCGTGCGGACAACGAGCTGAACTACCGGCGCTTCTTCGCGGTGAACACACTCGCCGGCGTCCGCGTGGAGATCCCCGCCGTCTTCAATGAAGCACATGAGGAAGTGGTGCGCTGGTTCCGCGAGGGGCTCGCGGACGGGCTGCGGATCGACCACCCGGACGGCCTGGCCGACCCCGAGGGGTACCTGAAGCGGCTGCGGGAAGCCGCGGGCGGCGCCTACCTGCTGATCGAAAAGATCCTCGAGCCGGGGGAGCAGCTGCCCGCCAGCTTCGAGTGCGAGGGCACCACGGGCTACGACGCCCTCGCGGACGTCGACCGGGTTTTCGTGGATCCGCGCGGCCAGGAACCGCTGGACCGGCTGGACGCCTCGCTGCGCGGCGGGGAGCCTGCCGACTACGAGGACATGATCCGCGGAACCAAGCGCCGGATCACCGACGGCATCCTCCACTCGGAGATCCTGCGGCTGGCCCGGCTGGTTCCGGGCGACGCCGGGCTCCCCGCTGATGCCACGGCCGACGCCATCGCTGAGATCATCGCTGCCTTCCCGGTCTACCGCACGTACCTGCCGGAGGGCGCGGAGGTCCTGAAGGAAGCCTGCGAGCTTGCCGCGCGCAGGCGGCCGGAACTCGACCAGGCCATCCAGGCTTTGCAGCCGCTGCTGCTGGACACGGACCTGGAGCTTGCCCGGCGCTTCCAGCAGACCTCGGGAATGGTCATGGCCAAGGGCGTGGAGGACACCGCGTTCTTCCGTTACAACCGGCTCGGCACCCTCACGGAGGTGGGTGCCGACCCCACCGAGTTCTCCCTGGAGCCGGACGAGTTCCATGCCCGGATGGCCCGCCGGCAGACCGAGCTTCCGCTGTCCATGACGACGCTCAGCACGCACGACACCAAACGCAGCGAGGACACCCGTGCGCGCATCTCTGTCATCTCCGAGGTTGCCGGCGAATGGGAGAGAGCCCTGAACCGGCTGCGCGAACTGGCCCCGCTGCCGGACGGCCCGCTGTCAGCCCTGCTGTGGCAGGCCATCGCCGGCGCCTGGCCCGCCAGCCGGGAACGCCTGCAGTACTACGCTCTGAAGGCCGCGCGCGAAGCCGGGAACTCGACCAACTGGACCGACCCCGATCCGGCGTTCGAGGAGAAGCTGGCCGCCGCCGTCGACGCCGCGTTCGACAACCCCGCGGTGCGGACTGAAGTTGAGGCGCTCGTGGAACTCCTGGAGCCGCATGGTGCGTCCAACTCCTTGGCGGCCAAGCTCGTGCAGCTGACCATGCCTGGCGTCCCGGACGTGTACCAGGGCACGGAGTTCTGGGACCGGTCGCTGACGGACCCGGACAACCGCCGCCCCTTCAGCTTCGACGACCGGCGCGCGGCGCTGGAGCAGCTCGATTCCGGCCACCTGCCCCCGTCATTTACGGACCAGGCCGCCAAGCTGCTGGTGACCTCGCGCGCGCTGCGGCTGCGCCGGGACCGGCCCGAGCTGTTCACCGGCTACCGCCCGGTCAATGCCAGCGGCCCGGCCGCGGGGCACCTGCTGGGTTTCGACCGCGGCACCCCGGCAACGCCGGGTGCGTTGACCCTCGCCACCCGGCTGCCCTACGGACTGGAGCAGTCGGGCGGGTGGCGGGACACCGCCGTCGACCTTGTTACCGCCATGAAGGACGAACTGACCGGTGCCGGCTTCGGACCGGGGGCTGTGAAGATCGCTGATATCTTCCGGACCTTCCCCGTCGCGTTGCTGGTACCCGAGACAGGAGAAAAGCCATGACGCACGCAGGCCAGGCAACCTATCCCCGTGAAGCAGCGAAACCCGTGCAGGGCCCGCAGCGCTTCGACGTCTGGGCACCCCTGGCTAAATCCGTGGCACTGCTGGCGGGCGGGGAGCGCTACGCCATGCAGCGCCGGCCCGGCACCGGACCCGAGAACGAGGGCTGGTGGACAGCACCGGAGGCACCGGCCAACGGCGACGTGGACTATGGGTATCTCCTGGACGGCGACGAAACTCCGCTTCCGGATCCGCGCACCCGGCGCCAGCCCGACGGCGTCCACTCACTGTCCCGCACGTTCGACCCGTCCGCCCACACCTGGCAGGAGGACGGCTGGCAGGGCAGGGAACTGCAGGGGGCGGTCATCTACGAGCTCCACCTGGGAACGTTCACGCCCGAGGGGACGCTCGATGCGGCCGCCGGCAAGCTGGACTACCTGGCCGGCCTGGGCGTGGACTTCATCGAACTGCTGCCCGTGAACGCGTTCAACGGCACGCACAACTGGGGCTACGACGGCGTGCAGTGGTTCGCCGTCCACGAGGCGTACGGCGGCCCGGAAGCGTACCAGCGGTTCGTGGACGCAGCCCACGCGGCAGGACTCGGCGTGATCCAGGACGTGGTCTACAACCACCTCGGCCCCAGCGGGAACTACCTGCCGCGGTTCGGGCCCTACCTCAAGCAGGGCGAGGGCAACACGTGGGGTGACTCCGTGAACCTGGACGGGCCCGGCTCCGACCATGTGCGCCGGTTCATCCTGGACAACCTGGCCATGTGGCTGCGCGACTACCGTGTTGACGGTTTGCGGCTGGACGCCGTCCACGCCCTGAAGGACGAGCGGGCGGTGCACATCCTGGAGGACTTCGGGGCGCTGGCCAGCCAGATCTCCGCAGAGGTGGGACGGCCGCTGACGCTCATTGCCGAATCCGACCTCAACAACCCGCGGCTGCTGTATCCGCGGGAGATCAACGGGTACGGGCTGGAAGGGCAGTGGAGCGACGACTTCCACCACGCCGTCCACGTCAACGTCACCGGCGAAACCACAGGCTACTACGGTGACTTCGACTCGCTCGCGGCCCTGGCCAAGGTGCTCCGGGACGGCTTCTTCCACGACGGCAGCTACTCCAGCTTCCGGGAACGCCATCACGGCAGGCCGATCAATTCCAGCGCCGTCCACCCGGCCGCCCTGGTGGTCTGCTCGCAGAACCATGACCAGATCGGCAACCGCGCCACGGGGGACCGGCTTTCGCAGACACTGCCTTACGGGAGCCTGGCGCTCGCCGCCGTGCTGACCCTGACGGGACCCTTCACGCCCATGCTGTTCATGGGGGAGGAATACGGGGCCACCACGCCGTGGCAGTTCTTCACCTCCCATCCGGAGCCGGAACTGGGCAAGGCCACCGCGGAGGGCCGGATCAAGGAGTTCGAGCGCATGGGGTGGGACCCCGCCGTCGTGCCCGATCCCCAGGATCCCGAGACGTTCCGAAGGTCCAAGCTGGACTGGGCGGAAGCCGCCGAAGGCAATCACGCCCGGCTGCTGGAGCTGTACCGTTCGCTCACCGCCCTGCGCCGCTCCACGCCGGACCTCACCAAGCTGGGTTTTGAGGACACGCAGGTCGAGTTCGACGAGGAGGCCCGCTGGCTGCGGTTCAGGCGCGGCGGCGTGCAGGTGCTGCTCAACTTCTCGGAGCAGCCGGTGAGCCTTGAGGGTGCGGGGACGGCCCTGCTGCTGGCCACCGACGACGCCATCCGGCTGGAAGGTGAGCGTGCGGAGCTTGGGCCGCTGAGCGCCGCCGTCGTCAGCGACTGAGTGGACTGCCCTGGGGCGGCGTCCACCGCCGATGACCGGATGGTGGACGCCAGCCCCGCAGCCTTGGTGCGGCTGGCAGGATGGAACGTATGACTCATGTGGCCTCGGACACCCGCTATGACACCATGCCGTACCGCCGCGTCGGACGCAGCGGCCTCAAACTGCCGGCCATCTCGCTGGGCCTGTGGCACAACTTCGGCGACGACAAGCGCTTCGATGAACAGCGCGCCATCCTGCGCCGTGCCTTCGACCTCGGCGTCAACCATTTCGACCTCGCCAACAACTACGGCCCGCCGGACGGGTCCGCGGAGACCAACTTCGGCCGGCACCTGCAGGACGACTTCAAGCCCTACCGCGACGAGCTGGTCATCTCCACCAAGGCCGGCTATTACATGTGGCCCGGCCCGTACGGCGAATGGGGCTCCCGGAAGTACCTGATTTCCAGCCTGGACCAGTCGCTGCAGCGGATGGGCCTGGACTACGTGGACATCTTCTACAGCCACCGCCCGGACCCGGAGACGCCCATGGAGGAGACCATGGGCGCGCTGGACTACGCCGTCCGCTCGGGCAAGGCCCTGTACGCGGGCATCTCCTCCTACACGCCGGAGCAGACGCTCGAGGCCGCCCGCATCCTGAAGGAACTCGGCACACCGCTGCTCATCCACCAGCCCAGCTATTCCATGCTGAACCGCTGGACCGAGAACGGCGCGCCGAACCTCTACGAGGCGCTGGACCAGGTGGGCGCCGGCTCTATCGCGTTCTCCCCGCTGGCCCAGGGCATGCTGACGGACCGCTACCTCAACGGCGTCCCGGCCGACTCCCGGGCCGCCAAGGCGAGGTTCCTGTCCGAATCGGCCCTGACCGAGGACAAACTGGACAGGGTCCGGGGGCTGAACGCGATCGCCGCCGGCCGCGGACAGTCGCTGGCGCAGATGGCCATCGCCTGGATCCTGCGCGACCAGCCCAAGGGCTCCCCGGTGACCTCGGCGCTCGTCGGGGCGTCCAGCGTCAGGCAGCTCGAGGACACCCTGGCCGCCATCAACAACCTTGAGTTCAGCGGCGAGGAACTGACGGCGATCGACGAGTTCGCCGTCGAATCCGACATCAACCTCTGGGCGCAGCGGGTCTGAACCCCCGCTCCAAAAATGAGACGTAATCAAGCGGCCGGGGACGGCGGGAACAAAGCCGGCCCCGGCGGCGTTTGGTTAGACTGGTAAGTGCGCCGCGTGGCGCGGTGCCCGTCAGACGCCGTCGTACAGCAAGGTACTGACGCGCAGGGCACATGAAGTTTGTTCTCAAAGGAGTTCCGTGTCTTCAAATCCGATTCGTGTAGCTATCGTCGGCGTGGGCAACTGTGCCGCTTCGCTGGTTCAGGGTGTCCATTACTACCGGGATGCCGACCCCCAGGCCACGATTCCGGGTCTGATGCACGTTGAGTTCGGCAACTACCACGTCAACGACGTCCAGTTCGTTGCCGCGTTCGACGTGGACGGCAAGAAGGTCGGCGTCGACCTGGCCGATGCGATCCTGGCCAGCGAAAACAACACCATCAAGATCGCCGACGTCCCGCCCACCGGTGTTACGGTCCAGCGCGGCCACACCCTGGACGGCCTCGGCAAGTACTACCTTGAGACCATCGAGCAGTCCCCTGCAGAGCCGGTCGACGTTGTCCAGGCCCTCAAGGACGCCAAGGTTGACGTCATGGTCTGCTACCTGCCCGTTGGGTCGCAGGAAGCCGCCGAGTTCTACGCCCAGGCCGCGATCGACGCAGGTGTGGCGTTCGTGAACGCGCTGCCGGTGTTCATTGCCGGCACGAAGGAGTGGGCGGACAAATTCACCGCCGCCGGCGTGCCGATCGTGGGCGACGACATCAAGAGCCAGATCGGTGCCACCATCACGCACCGCGTCATGGCGAAGCTGTTCGAAGACCGCGGCGTCACGCTGGACCGCACCTACCAGCTGAACGTCGGCGGCAACATGGACTTCAAGAACATGCTGGAGCGCGACCGCCTCGAGTCGAAGAAGATCTCCAAGACCCAGGCCGTGACGTCCAACGTCGAGGCCGAGCTGGCCGCGAAGGACGTCCACATCGGCCCGTCCGACTACGTGCAGTGGCTGGATGACCGCAAGTGGGCTTTTGTCCGTCTCGAAGGCCGCAACTTCGGCGACGCCCCGGTGTCGCTCGAGTACAAGCTGGAGGTCTGGGACTCACCCAACTCGGCAGGCGTGATCATCGATGCCATCCGCGCAGCCAAGATCGGCCTGGACCGCGGCATCGGTGGCCCGCTGCTCTCCGCTTCCAGCTACTTCATGAAGTCCCCACCGGAGCAGTTCAACGACGACCTCGCCCGCGAAAAGGTTGAGGCCTTCATCCGCGGCGACCTCGACCGCTAACCCCGGACGCTTCCTCACCTCTTGCAGGTTTTGAGGCGATGCTTCCTCACGTCTTGCGGGTTTTAACGCGATGCTTCCTCACCTTCTGGTGGGGGAGCATCGCTGTTTAAGCGTGCTCTTCATAGCGCCGAATCGCATGGCTCGCCTGCGCGAGGGCGAGCAGCTTCAGGACCAGCTGGCCGTGCAGATGCATCCCGACGGCCGCCGTCATGATCAGATCGTTGACGTCTTCCGGCGCGGTTGTGGCCGAAATATTCACTGCGGCAATGGCATCCACCGCCTGACTGTAGGCGTCGAGCAGCTCCGCTGTGACAGGCACGCCGAGGCTTTCCATCAGGACCAGTTGGGCATTGAGGGCGTTCCTGGCGTCGCTCGGGACGTCCGGCCAGTTCCGGAAACGCACGACGGCGTCACCCGCCGGTGTGCGCAGGTCGCCGTGCTCCGTGCTCACCTCGTCGAGGCCCAGCACCGTGCGCTGGATCGCGGCCAAAAGCTCAAGGCGGGGTGCGCCGCCGTCGGCCATTCTGAGCAGGGTGCCGATCTGGGCGATATTCAGTCCGACCACACGCCGCAGGGCCTGGATCAGTTCCAGCCGGCTCACGTGATGTTCTGAATACTCCGCCCGGGTGGCGTGAATAGAACGGCCCGCGGGCAGCAGCCCTTCGCGGAGGTAGAACTTGATGCTGGCGGGGGAGACTCCCGTCCGCTCGCTGAGTTCCTTCAGCTGCATGCCCGCTCCGTTCCTCGGCGGATGGTAGCCCTTTGGATAGCTGCTGCCGGGCTGGCTATCCTGATGTACACGGCTGGATAGTGCTCCTATCCTAGGTGCATGGAGCCTTGGAATGTACTGCTTGCCAGCCACGTCATTGCCGCCCTCTTTGTCATTGCCATCGGACCGGTCCAGATCCTTCGGCGCAGCCGTGACCGCATCCACCGCACCATGGGACACCTGTGGGTCGCGGCCATGTACTACGTCTGTTTCAGCAGCTTCTGGATCGTCAGTGACGGACATTTCAGCTGGCTTCACGGGCTCTCGGCGTTCACGATCGTGACCGTCACGCTCGGGCTCATCAGCGCGGTGCGCCGGAACATCCCCGCGCACCGGGGGAACATGATCGGGAGCTATATCGGCATCGCTGTGGCGTTCGGCTTCGCCGTCTCGGTGCCGGGCCGTGCGATTCCCCGCCTGCTGGCCGAGGATCTGCCGACGGCCCTGTACATTGCCGCTCTGGTGGCGCTCAGCGTGGCCGTCGTCTTCATATCCCTGCGGCGCGGTGAGGGCCGGCGAATCCAGCACGCGGGGCGCCGGGTCGACCAGCCCGCGGCCGCTGCATCTTCAGCAGGGGCCGTGGCAGGCCCGCAGTAAAACCCGCACCGCCAAACCCTCCCTCACCTTTCGCCGTCTGAACCCGAACGCTTCGTCAGGTTTCGTCGCCCGAACCCGAACGCTTCACCACCTGTGGATAACTTCTGCCAGCCGGGTCAGTTTCGAGCAACAATGCCATATGCAACGACGTACCGATCTTCCTGTCAGTCTGGTATCTGCCCCCTTCACGCTGGGATCCGCGAAAGCGTCCGGAGTTCCACCCAACAGACTGCGACGGGCCGACGTCGCGCATGTAAGTCGTGAACTGTACCGCCCGACTGGCTGGAGTTTCGAGCTCGAGGCCGCGGCACGGGCACTGTCTGCGGCAACGCCCGGTGCCTGGATTTCCCATGTCACGGCGGCACGGATTCGAAACCAGATCCTGCCGTCATGGCTGGCAGATTCGACTGAGTTCCATTTGAGCAAACCCCATTCCCTGCCGGAGGTGCGGCGGAGAGGCGTGATCGGGCACTCGGTGTTGGCATCCGAGGACGAGATCGAATTCGTCGACGGGATTCGAATAAGCAGCAGGTCCCGGACCTGGCTCGATATGGCAAGACGGCTGTCGGAGAGCGAACTGGTCTGCATGGGCGATGAACTGATCCGCGTTCCCAGAGCGGAATTCGAAGACCGCACCGAGCCGTTCGACACGCTTGATGGACTGCGTTCCCTGGTCGCCCGCCATCCGAATCTTCAGGGTGTGGTTCGGGCGCGCGCCGCGCTCGAACGGATGCGCGTCGGAGCGGATTCTGCGCCCGAGTCGCTACTCCGCCTCGCGATGGAGGACGCAGGCCTTCCGGAGCCTCAACTGCAGGTGCCACTGCGAGAGGACAAGGCCGTCGGGCCGACTGCCGATCTCGGCTACAGGCGTCGGCGGCTGGCCATACAGTACGACGGCGGGCATCACCTTCTCGAGCCCCAAATCTTCAGCGACAGGCGGCGTGACAAAGCATTCGAGGCTGCTGGGTGGACCGTTGTTGTGTTCGGCAAGGAGGACCTGGCTGACCACTTCGAGCGGGCCATCCGCCTGATCAAGCGTGCGATGCGAACGAGCCAGGTGGACCATCCTCAAGCGTCCGGATTTGCCGATGCCGTCTGAGGAGGGGTTTGGGTGGAAGCGGCGGGAGGTGAGGAAGGGTTGGGGTTGAAGCGGCGGGAGGTGAGGAGGGGTTTGGGTGGAAGCGGCGGGAGGTGAGGAGGGGTCTGGGTGGAAGCGGCGGGAGGTGAGGAGGGGTTTGGGTTGAAGCGATGGGAGGTGAGGAGGGATCTAGGAGAGGCCGACCGGGTTGCCGTCGTCGTCCACGTCCATCCGCATTGCCGCAGGAACGGCCGGAAGGCCGGGCATGGTCATCACCGCTCCGGTCAGGGCCACGATGAAGCCAGCGCCGGTCTTGGGGATGAGGTCGCGCACATGGATGGTGAAGCCCTTGGGCGCCCCCAGCCGCGACGCGTCGTCCGTGAACGAGTACTGGGTTTTCGCCATGCAGACGGGCAGCCCGGACCAACCGTTCTTCTCAATGTCCGCCAGCCGGCGCAGTGCAGGCACCGAAAAGTCCACCCCGTCCGCGCCATAGATTTCCTGGACGATGGTGCGGATCTTGTCCTCCACGGACATGTCCAGCGGGTAGAGGTGCCGGAACGACGACGGCCCGTTCACCACGGCGGCGACCTTGGCAGCCAGCTCATCGCCGCCGTCGCCGCCCCCGCCCCGTCCCCAGATGTCCGCCACGGATGCCTGGATGCCCTCGCCGGCGCACCAGCCGAGCAGCCAGTCGAGCTCCTCCTGGGTATCGCCAGGGAACTTGTTGATCGCCACCACCGGTGTTACGCCGAACCGCTCCACATTCCGGACATGGCGGCGCAGGTTCACCACACCCGCCGCCACAGCCTCCACGTTCGGCTCGTTCAGCCGGTCCTTCGGAACGCCGCCTTGCATTTTGAGTGCGCGAACGGTGGCCACCACCACGACGGCGGACGGCGCCACGTCAGCGATCCGCGCCTTGATGTCCATGAACTTTTCCGCGCCGAGGTCGGCCCCGAATCCCGCCTCCGTCACCACGATGTCGGCCAGCCGCCGGGCGGTCTGCGTGGCGATCAGCGAGTTGCACCCGTGGGCAATGTTCGCGAACGGGCCGCCATGGACCAGTGCCGGGGTACCGGCGATGGTCTGGACGAGGTTCGGCTTGATTGCGTCCTTCAGCAGCAGCGTCAGCGCGCCCTGCACGCCGAGGCCAGCAACGGTAACCGGCGCCCGGTCGTAGGTGTAGCCGAAAGTGATCCTGCCCAGCCTGTCCCGCAGGTCGGCGACGTCGGTGGCAAGGCAGAACACCGCCATGATTTCGGATGCGACCGTGATGTCGAAGCCGTCCTGGCGCGGGACCCCCTGGGTGGGGCCGCCGAGTCCAATGACCACCTCGCGAAGGGAACGGTCGTTCATGTCCAGGACCCGCTTGAACGTCATGCGGCGCGGGTCGATGTTCAGTTCGTTGCCCTGGTAGATGTGGTTGTCCACGAGGGCCATGAGGGCATTGTTGGCCGACGTGACGGCATGGAAGTCGCCGGTGAAATGCAGGTTGATCTCGTCCATCGGCAGAACCTGGGACAGCCCGCCGCCCGTGGCCCCGCCCTTCATGCCGAGGATGGGGCCCAGCGAGGGCTCCCGCAGCGCGACCATCACCTTGTGGCCCGCCCGCGCCAGCGAATCCGCCAGTCCCACCGTGGTGGTTGATTTTCCTTCTCCGGCGGGCGTGGGCGACATCGCCGAAACCAGAACCACTTTTCCGGCCGGCGCAGGGGCTGACAGCTTCGCGGGGTCAATCTTGGCCTTGTAGCGGCCATAGAGCTCCACTGCCCCGGCATCGATGCCCGCGGATGCGGCGATTTCCTCGATCGGCCGCAGCACTGCCCTGCGGGCAATGTCCAGGTCGCTCAGGGGAGTGCTGCTCTGGCCGGTACCGCTCAGGGGAGTGCTGTCAGACATCGTTGTCCTTTCCGGAAGGGTTTAGCCGGTGAGCCGAGACCCGTAAACGGTGGCCATGGGGTGGCTGGAGGCATATTCGTCGACGGCCGCGTGGTAGCTGTCGAGGGTGATGGCGGCGGTGCGTTGCCAGCCGGAGTTTGCTGCGTGGATGGCGGCGGCGGTGCCCATGTTGTGGCGGGTGGTGGGGTCGTCATGGAGGGCTTCGAGGGCATCGGCCCAGTCGGCGGCATGGTGACCGTCCACGAGCAGGCCGGTGCGGCCGTGGCTGACTGCGCGGGTGAGTCCGCCGACCCGGGTGGCGAGGACGGGGGTGCCGCAGGCCTGGGCCTCGAGGGCCACCAGTCCGAAGGATTCGCTGTAGGAGGGCATGACGACGACGTCGGCGGCCCGGAACCAGCCGGCAAGTTCGGGTGCGCTGACGGGCGGGTGGTGGGTGACGACGTCGTCCAGTCCGGCGGCACTGACGAGGGTTTTGAGGTTGAAGTCCTTGGCGCCGCTGAGCGCGCCGAGGATGGTGAGCTTGAGCTCGATGTCGGGGCGGCGCCGGCGCAGCAGGGCGGCGGCCTTGAGCAGGATCTGCGGGCCTTTGAGGCGTTGGATCCGGCCGGCGAAGAGCAGGTGGAAAGTGCCGGGGGCGATGCCGTGGGCGGTCCGGGATTGGGTGCGGAATGCCGGGGTGAAGACCGAAAGGTTCACGCCGGGGGGTGCGACGTCGATGTGGTCGAAGTCGGCGCCGTAGTGGGAGACGAGTTCGGCGGCTTCGGCGGTGGTGTTGGCGATCAGGCGGGTGGCGCCGTCGACGATGTGATGTTCGCCGTCTTCGCGGCGTCGGGGTTCGGGTTGTTCGCCGGAGTGCAGGAGGAGATTCTTGACTTTGGCCATGGTGTGCATGGTGTGCACCAGGGGGACGTTCCACAGTCGGGAAAGTTCGAGGCCGGCGACGCCGGAGACCCAGTAGTGGGAGTGGATGAGGTCGTAGCGGCCGTGGGGCTGTTGGCCCCGGACGCGCTCGATTTCAGCGACCATGCTGTGCAGCAGTTCGGGGAGTTCTTCCTTGGGGAGTTTGCGGGGCGGGCCGGCCAGGACGTTGTGGACGCAGACGCCGGGGTCGGGGTGTTCGACGGCGGGCTGCCCGGCGGCGGTGGAGCGGGTGAAGATCTCCACTTCGACGCCGGTTTCGGCCAGGGCGGAGGCAAGGCCGCGGATGTAGACGTTCATACCGCCGGCGTCCCCGGAACCGGGCTGCTCCATCGGGGAGGTGTGCAGTGACAGGAACGCCACACGCTTGATCACAGACACGGCCCTCCCTCCTCTCCGGACTGCTTGAACTGCTTGAACTGCTGGAACTGCATCGGATAAAACACTACTCCTCAACCGTCCACAGAACGGCGCCGTTCGGCTCATGTACCGGACGCTGAAGTGGGGCGCATCTGCCGGGTTGTTCCCCGGCAGATGCGCCCGCGTCTTCGAACGTCCTGGAACCGTCAGGGCGCCGCGTTGACCACCGTTGTGCTGACGGAGGTCCACGAAATCGCTGTTCCCGCCGGGAAACCAAGTGAGGCTTTGAGCAGGACGTCGCGTTCTCCGATCATGAGACCGGTGGCCGGATCGATAATGATGTCCGTTCTGCTTCCGGGGTCGGGTGCAATTATGCCGATGGCGGTACCGGTCTTGCCGTCAACGGTGGCCTGGCGGTCCACCATGGTGACGCCGGGGATCAGCGCAGCCGCCTTGTAGAGGGAGGAACGGAGGTCGGCGGGGATGATGCCCGTCCGCAGGGTGTCGGCGATGTTTGTGAGAGCTTCGCCAAGGGCGCCGGCGTCTCGCGGGAGGCCAGGGATTTCTGTATCTCGGCCGCCGCTTTCCTGGCGGCGTCGCTGAAGAAGGTTTCTGGCACCCGGTCTTCCCGGGCCCGAAGCCTACCGGCCGGGGAGTGCCACCCCGGTACTGCCGGGGAAAAGCCGGCCAGGGTATTTAGCATGCACAGGTTAAAACCGTTTCGACTGCGCCCCGGCGTGCCCTGTCACCGGTGCCACAACCCGGCCAGCTCCGGAAACGCGCCTTCGTAGCCGGTGAGCAACGCGTTAGCGAGCTCAGCCGAGCCGACCAGCGGGTGCTCGGCGAACGCTTCCAGCGCCGCATCGCGGTCGCCGGCAGAGGCCGCACGGACGGTGAGCAGTTCCACTTTCTTGACCTGCTGCAGAAGGCCGAGCTGCGGTTCGGCGGGGCTGTCCTGCGGGATCGGCACGGCTCCTGCCGGCGTGACCGCGCAGGGAACTTCGACGACGGCGTCCGGCGGCAGCCCGGGAATTGCGGCATCGGAGCCGCCCGCCCTGGCGAAGGAATGTCCAGTGGAGTTCGGTGTATTGAGGATCAGCTCGGTAGCAGCCCCCACCCCGTCCGCGCCGGTACCCCCGGCCAGCGCCCGCATCACGGCCAGGGCCACCTGCTCATAACCGCCGCCGGCAAGATCCTCGGGGTTCCGCGCCTCGCCGGCGGTCCTAGCTTCGGCCAGATAACCCTCCTCGCGCGACAGCCGGGCGGCCTCCCACAAGCCGTGCGCTTCGGCGCCGGCGGTGGCCAGCCGCGGATACAGCTCCGCCTGCTGGCCATGGATCGACTCACCGCGCGTCCTGGCCATGGCCCGCATGCCCGCCGTCGCGCGCGCCGCCTCGTAGTAGTAGAACAGGTACTCGTTCGGCAGCAGCCCCAGATCGCGCAGGAAAGGCTGCGGGAACAGCCTGCCCTCCTCGAAGCTTGCCAGAGCTTCACGGTCGGCCAGCAGGCCGGGAAGGACATCCCGGCCGCCGCTCTCCAGCCGGTACAGCCAGCCGAGATGGTTCAGCCCGTAGTAGCCCACGCCGTCGAGCTTTCCCGCCGGCAGCTGCACCCCGGCCGCGCGCGCGGCGCGGTGCACCAGGGCACTCGCGGAATCACAGATGCCGATCACCTTCCGGCCCAGTATCGGAACCAGCGCCTGGGTGACCATCCCCGCCGGATTGGTGAAGTTGATCAGCCAGGCGTCCGGGCAGTGCGCCTGAATGTTCGCGGCCAGTTCCAGCATCGCCGGGATGGACCGCAACGCATAGGAGATGCCGCCCGCGCCGGTGGTTTCCTGGCCCAGCAGCCCGAGGTCCTGGGCCACCCGTTCGTCGGCAACCCGGCCGGCCGTTCCGCCCGGGCGGATGGCGGCGAACACCATCTCGGTCCCGTCGAGGGCCTGCGCGAGCGACGTCGTGGATGTCACCACGGGTGGACGCCCGGAGGAACGTCCGACGGCGGAACTTCCGTCAGCCGCGCCGCTCACCTCAGAAGACATGGACCGTAGCACGGCCTCGATGGCGGCCAGGCGGCCGCGGTCGATGTCGAACAGCACCACTTCGCTCACCAGGCCGGAATAGGGCCCGGAACACAGGGCACGGTATACGAGGGGAACCCGGAATCCGCCGCCGCCGGCGATCATGAGCCGCATGGAAGGAGTCTATGCGCAACAGCCAATAACGCAGCCTGAACTCCGGCGCCGCAGCCAGCTGGACGCGTCCGGCCCCCACATCGCGGGGTTTCAACGCCAAGGTACACAGCGTAATGTGCCGAACATGGAGGCGAATAACGCACGCCGTTTCGACCCGCTCTCGGCCGTCCGTACCCAGTCGGCCGGAGAGTTCGACCTGCTGCTGGCCGGGACCGTCTTTCAGGACATCATCTTCACCGGGCTGCCGCACGCGCCCGAGCCCGGAACGGAAATCTGGAGCGAGGGGATGGGCAGCTGCCCGGGAGGCGTGGCCAACCAGGCCATCGCGGCCGCCCGCCTCGGCTTGCGAACCGGGCTGGCTGCGGCCTTCGGCGACGACGGCTACGGCGACTACAACTGGAAAGTCCTGGACCGGCAGGAGCACGTGGACCTCTCACTCTCCAGACGGATCGATGGCTGGCACTCGCCGGTGACCGTATCCCTCAGCGTGGACCACGACCGCTCCATGGTCACGCACGGGCACCCGGCACCGGTGACCTCCTCCGAGCTGATCGGAAATCCGCCCCGTGCGCTGGCTGCCGTGGCGGACCTCGGCCATGAGCTGGAGCCGTGGGCGCTCGCGGCACACAAGGAGGGCGTGAAACTCTTCGGCGACGTCGGCTGGGACCCCACCGGCGAATGGGCCCAGGCAAGGCTTGCCAACCTGCAGTACTTCCATGCCTTCATGCCCAACCAGCGCGAGGCCATGGCCTTCACCGGCAAGAACGATCCCTGGGCGGCGCTGTACTCCCTGGCGGAGCGGGTGCCGGTGGCGGTGGTGACACTGGGTGCGCAGGGGGCCGTGGCAGTGGACTCGGAAACCGGCGAGGAGGAATGGGTGCCCTCCCTGCCGGTGGCCGCCTTCGATCCGACCGGTGCCGGGGACTGCTTCGGGGCCGCGTTCATCGTCGGGAGCCTGGCGGGGTGGCCCCTCAGCGACCGGCTTCGGTTCGCCAACCTCTGCGCCGCACTGGCAGTCCAGGAAGTGGGCGGTTCCCTCGCGGCGCCCGGCTGGGGAGACATCGCCGACTGGTGGAAGCGCGCCAACGCCCGGCCGGAACGCCGTGGCAGCCAGTGGCTGCGCCGCTACTCCTTCCTCGCCGACATCGTCCGGGACGTTCCGCAGGAAGCCCAGCGCCGCGCGGCCGCCACCATCGCCCACCTCTCGGACGCCTGATCCAGGCACCGGGAAGCCAGCTCCGGGCCGGTTGTGCGGGACCGGGCCGCCCCCGCGCGCGACCGGCCGTCAGACCGCGTTCCCGGCACGCCGTTTCCCCGGCAATTATTCGGCCCGAAGCGCCAGCACTAGAATCAGTAGAGTGATTTATCCAGCAGCAACAGGAGACCGCCCGGCGGTAACGGGCCCGGTTGGGACGTCCCACGGTTACGCCCGGACGGCCCACGAACGTTCGGCGGTGATCGACCTCGAGGCCATCCGGCACAACGTCCGCCGCCTCGCCGCGGCCGCCGAACCGGCCAAGGTCATGGCGGTCGTCAAGGCCGACGCCTACGGACACGGCGCCGTGCCGGTGGCCCGCGCGGCCCTCGAGGCAGGCGCAAGCTGGCTGGGCGTCGCGCACATTTCCGAAGCTCTGGCGCTGCGCGCCGCAGGCATCGAAGCGCCGCTGCTCGCCTGGCTGCACACCCCGGAAAGCAACTTCGGCGCGGCGGTGGCCGCCGGCGTCGACATCGGGTGCTCCGGCTGGGAGCTGGAACAGATCGTGGCCGCCGCCCGGGAACAGGAACGGCCGGCACGCGTCCACCTCAAAGTCGACACCGGACTTGGCCGCAACGGCGCCACCGTCGAGGTGTGGGACCGGCTGGTGGGCGAAGCCGTGGAGTACCAGGACCAGGGGCTGCTGCGCGTAGTGGGCATCTTCTCCCACCTTGCCGTGGCCGACGAGCCCGAGCGCCCGGAAACCGATGATCAGCTCGCAGCGTTCCGCGAGGTCCTGGCCATCGCCGAAGACGCCGGCGTGGACCCCGAAGTCCGCCACCTGGCCAACACCCCGGCCACCCTGTCGCGGCCTGACACGCACTTCGACCTGGTCCGCACGGGGCTGGGAATCTACGGCCTCTCGCCCTTCGAGGGGCAGACCTCCGCGGAACTGGGCCTGCGCCCCGCGATGACCCTGCGCACCGTCGTGTCCCACTGCAAGGACGTGCACTCCGGCCAGGGCGTCTCCTACGGCTTCAACTACTACACCTCCGGCGAAAGCACGCTGGGGCTCATTCCGCTCGGCTATGCCGACGGCGTTCCCCGGGTCGCCACCGGCGGCCCCGTCCGCGTGGAGGGCGTCACCTACCCCGTGGTGGGACGGATAGCGATGGACCAGATGGTGATCGACCTCGGCCCTCTGGACGTTTCCCGGGGCGGCCACAGCGTCCTCGGAGCAGAGGCCGTCCTCTTCGGAGACGGCGCCGACGGCGGCCCCACGGCCGATGACTGGGCCCGCGCCGCCGGCACCAACAACTACGAGATCGTCACCCGCATTAGCCCCCGCGTGCCCCGCACCTACGTCAACGAATCGCCCGCAACCGAAACGCCGGCGCCGTGAGTATCCCGGAAACCGGCAACGCTCCGTTGTGGGTTCAGACCCTGACGGTCACGACGGCGGACCAGACCCACGCGCTCGGCGCGGCTCTGGCGGAGGTGCTCCGGGCGGGGGACCTCCTGGTGCTCACGGGCGAACTGGGCGCCGGAAAGACAACGTTCACGCAGGGCCTCGGTGAGGGGCTGGGCGTCCGTGAGGGCATCATTTCCCCGACCTTCGTATTGGTGCGCATCCACCCCAACCTCCCCGACGGGCCGCGGCCGGGCGGGCCGGATCTGGTGCACGTGGACGCCTACCGGCTGGGATCGGCGTCGGAAATCGATGACATTGACCTGGAGAACACGCTGGACTCTGCCGTGACCGTGGTGGAGTGGGGCCGGGACCGCGTGGAGCACCTGACCGAGAGCCGGCTCGAGGTGGAACTGCACCGCCAGCTGGGCGGCGCCGCTCCCGCGCACCTTCACGCCGGTGGGCATTCAACGGGACCGGGAATTGCGGCGGCCGGTGCTGACGCGCCCGGTCCTGACGCTCCAGTCTGGGACTTCGAATCGGAGGATGACGACGAGCCCCGCACCATCATCATCCGCGGCTTCGGGCCGCGCTGGGCAGAACAGCCCGTTCTGGCCCCGGAAGGAATCTCCTGATGCTCATTCTCGCCATTGACACCTCAGCCGTGGCCAGCGCCGCCCTGGTGTCCGACGACGCCCTGGAAGGCGTGGTGGGCAGCTTCTCCACCGAGGACACGAGGAGCCACGCCGAGGTCCTTGCGCCCGGAATCGAGCGGCTGCTGGCAGACGCCGAAGTAACCGGGGCCGACATTGACGCGATCGTTGTGGGCGTTGGTCCCGGTCCCTTCACCGGGCTCCGGTCCGGCATCGCGACGGCGCGCACCCTGGCCTATGTCTGGAACACGCCGCTGCACGGCATGATGAGCCTCGACGCCGTCGCCCTTGAAGTGGCCGAATCCACCGAAGCGCCGGCCGAGTTCCTCGTTGCCACCGACGCCCGGCGAAAAGAGGTCTACTGGGCGCGCTACACCTTGGCCGCGGGCCAGCTGCCGAAGCTCACGGACGGGCCGCACGTGGGCTTCGCCGCGGACCTTCCCGACCTGCCGGCCTACGGCGCGGGCGCAGGGCTCTACCCCGACGACGTGCGCGCGGATCCGGACTTCAGCACCGAACAGCCGGACGCGCTTTACCTGGGCCAGTTCGCGCTGGCGAGGCTGGCAGCGGGCGAGCAGCTCCTGGACTCCACGCCCCTCTACCTGCGGGAATCCGACGCCCAGGTCCCCGGCCCCCGGAAGCGTGCCCTGTGAACCTGCTGCCCGAATCATCCGGCAACGCGCCCGTCCTGCCCCGCCAGCTGGCCTCGGGCGTGACCATCCGCGACATGCTTCCCGCCGACATCCCTGCCGTCCACGAGCTGGAGGTCCGGCTGTTCCCGGTGGACGCGTGGCCGCTGCAGATGTTCATGGACGAACTGACGCAGCCGGAAACCCGCAGGTATCTCGTGGCGGAGGCCCCGGAAGGCATCGTCGGCTATGCGGGACTCATGTGCGTCGAACCGATTGCCGACGTCCAGACCATCGCCGTCGTCCCCGAATATGAGGGCAAGGGCATCGGCACCGCACTCCTCACCGACCTGATCGCCGAGGGGCGGCGCCGCGGCGCAGCCGACATCCTGCTAGAGGTCCGCGCCGACAACCCGCGCGCCCAGCAGCTGTACATCCGTTTCGGCTTCGAGCAGATCCACGTGCGGAAAAGGTACTACCGCGACGGCGTGGACGCCCTGATCATGCGGCTTCAGCTGGAGGACGTGCTCGCGGTGCACAGTGAGATCGTGCACCAGGACGTCGTGCACCAGGACATCGTGCACGACGCCGGACCCCAGCCCGTGCAGACTGACCGCTCCGACGGAGGCAGACCAGAAATGAACCGCTCGCAGCCGCTAGTACTGGGCATTGAGTCATCGTGCGACGAAACGGGCGTAGGCATCGTCCGCGGCACCGAGCTCCTGACCAATACCGTGTCCTCCTCCATGGAGGAGCACGTCCGGTTTGGCGGAGTCATCCCGGAAATCGCCTCGCGGGCACACCTGGACGCCTTCGTTCCTGCCCTGCAGGCGGCCCTGGCCGAGGCGGACGTGACAATGGACGAGATCGACGCCATCGCGGTGACATCCGGGCCCGGGCTGGCCGGGGCACTGATGGTCGGCGTGTGCGCCGCAAAGGCGCTCGCCGTCGCCACGGGCAAGCCGCTCTATGCCATCAACCACCTGGTGGCCCATGTAGGGGTCGGCCTGCTGAACCCCCGAAGCGGTACCGGCGGTGATGGCGCGGACAAGCCAATACTGCCCGACAACCTCGGCGCGCTCCTGGTGTCCGGCGGCCACACCGAGATCCTGCGGATCCGCAGCATCACGGACGACGTCGAGTTGCTCGGTTCCACCATCGACGACGCGGCGGGGGAGGCCTACGACAAGGTCGCCAGGATCCTGGGCCTGGGCTACCCCGGGGGCCCGGCCATTGACCGGCTGGCGCGCGAAGGCAACGCCAAGGCCATCCGGTTCCCGCGCGGACTGACGCAGCCCAAATACATGGGCACCGCGGAGGAGCCCGGCCGCCACCGGTACGACTGGTCCTTCAGCGGACTGAAGACCGCGGTGGCCAGGTGCGTGGAGCAGTTCGAAGCCGCCGGCGATCCCGTGCCGGTGGCGGACATCGCGGCAGCCTTCCAGGAAGCCGTAGTTGATGTCATCACATCCAAGGCGGTCCTGGCCTGCCGCGAGCGTGGCATCACGGACGTGCTGCTGGGCGGGGGGGTGGCCGCCAATTCGCGGCTGCGGCAGCTGACCGAACAGCGCTGCTCCGCCGCCGGCATCACGCTGCACGTTCCGCCGTTGGACCTGTGCACGGACAACGGCGCGATGGTGGCCGCACTCGGCGCGCAGCTGGTCATGGCTGGCATCGAACCCAGCGGCATAAACTTTGCGCCGGACTCGTCCATGCCGGTCACCACGGTTTCCGCGCCAAGTAAGTCGCAGAACAGGGAGTTCTCGGCGCTGGGAACGCCCTCAACTGCTACCTAGTTGGGTTGGCGCCCTACGCGGTGGGGCCGTTCCGCATCTGTTTCACAAGGTCGAGGACCACGGCCTGGAGGTTTCCGCCGCTTTCGGCGGCTACCCGCCGCTGGCGCTGGTACCCCGCGCCGCGGCTGATGATCTTTTCGACGTCGGCCAGCTCATCGGAGCAGCCCAGCTTCGCGGCGATCGGTTCCAGCCGCTTGAGCGTCTCCAGCAGGTGGTCGGTGACGAGCTGCTCGTTGCCCTCGGCGTCGAGGATGATGATCGCATCCATTCCGTAGCGGGCGGCCCGCCACTTGTTTTCCTGGACGTGCCATGGCGGCATGGTGGGAATGCTGCCGCCGGCGTCCAGGATGGTGGAGAATTCGTGGACCAGGCACTGGGTCAGGGCCGCCACGGCGCCAACTTCCTCGAGCGTGGCCAGGCCGTCGCAGATGCGCATCTCGATGGTGCCCAGGGCTGGCACCGGGCGGATGTCCCAGCGGATCTCCGAGATGGTGTCGATCACGCCGGTGGTAAACATGTCCTGCACGTAGGACTCGTACTCTTCCCAGCTGGCGAACTGGAAGGGCAGTCCGGCCGTGGGCAGCTGCTGGAACATGAGGGCGCGCTGCGAGGCGTAGCCGGTGTCCTCGCCGCCCCAGAACGGGCTGGACGCGGACAGGGCCTGGAAATGCGGGAAGTAGTTGACCAGGCCGTCAAGCACGGGGAGGACCTTGTCCCGCCGGTCCAGGCCGACATGGACGTGGACCCCGTAGATCACCATCTGCCGGCCCCACCACTGCGTGCGGTCGATCAACTTGGCGTAGCGTTCCTTGTCCGTGACCGGCTGCAGCTGCGGCGGGCTGAACGGGTGGCTTCCGGCGCAGAACACTTCCACGCCCATCGGGTCCGTAACTTCGCGAAGGGCGGCCAGGGAGCGGGCGAGGTCTTCCTTCGCTTCCGCGGCGGTCTCGCAGATGCCGGTGACCAGCTCCACGGTGTTAAGCAGCAGCTCCTGCTTGATGTGCGGGTGTTCGTCATCCTCGTTCAGCTCGGGATGCCGTGCAACCACGCCGCGAAGGACCTCGTTGGCTACTGACGCCAGTTCACCGGTCTGCGCATCCACCAGGGCGAGTTCCCATTCCACACCAAGAGTTGATTGCCTGGATGAAGCGAAATCAATCTTCATGTGTTCCTCGCTGTCTGCTGGCCTAATGACGTCTGGTCCGGTTGCCGTCCGTTCCTGGCGAACGGCTGGCAGGGGAACGGTCATCCAAGTCTAGTGCAGGGGTAGCATCGAAGTGATGGCACGGCTACACAGGGCGCGTGAGAGTGTTCACAACACCAGCCGCCCCGATTCCCCCAGAAAACCTTCCGGCATTGCATGCTCCCGGACTGCGGCAGTGCTCGCCGCGCTGTTCGCCGTAGCGTCGTGCACGGCGCCGCCATCACCTGAACCAGATACGACGACGGCGCCCGCGGCCTCCGCTTCCGACTCGCCCAAGCCGCCACAGGCCGCTTCACCGCAGTCAGGCGCACACAGCCCGGCCCCGTCCGCGGCGAAGCCCGCAACGAAGGAAACTGCGGCGCTGGGCTGGGGCCCGCAGCAACGGGATGCCGACGCTGCCGCCGCGGCGGTGGCAAAAATGACCCTGGAGGAGAAAGCCGGTCAGGTGATCCTGCCCTTTTACACCGGCCTTGACCATGAAGCCCAGGCCGCTACCGTCGAACGCCTCCACCTTGCCGGTTCCATGATCATGGCCGACAACGTGCCCGGAACTGCCACCGGCCTGGTGGACGTCCCGGCGCTGTCCGGCGTGACGCGGCGGCTGGACAAAGCGTCGCGCTCCGGCGGCCGCACCTGGCCCGGCCTGATCGGCGTCGACCAGGAAGGCGGAGCGGTGAGCCGCGTCGGCGCACCGCTGACCCGCTGGCCCACCCCCATGAGCTACGGCGCGGCCGCCAGCGTGCCCCTGGCTGCGGAGGCCGGCACCGGTCTCGCGGCGGAACTCGCGCCGCTGGGCTTCACAGTGGACTTCGCTCCCGCAGCCGACGTCACGATGGGCCCCGCCGATCCCACCATCGGCGCGCGGTCCATGTCCGCCGACCCCCGTGCCGCAGCATCATTGAGTGCCGGCTTCGCCAAGGGCATGCTTTCCGGCGGCGTGCTGCCGACGGTCAAGCATTTTCCCGGTCACCGCTCGGTGACCACCGATTCGCACAAGGGCCTCCCCGTCCAGAACGCCACCCTCGCGCAGCTCAAGGCGCGGGACTGGCAGCCGTTCCAGGCCGCGGTCAAGGCAGGAGCTCCCATGATCATGACCGGACACATCGCAGTACGGGCCCTTGACCCGGGCGTGCCCGCGTCCATTTCGAAGGCAACCTACAAGGCGCTCCGCGGCCTGGGCTTCAAGGGCGTGGCGGTCACGGACGGGCTCAACATGGGCGCGGTGGCCGACCGCTATCCCCGCGGGTCCGCAGCGCCGGCCGCGTTGGCGGCCGGGGCGGACCTGCTGCTGATGCCGGCGGACGCCGCCGCTGCGCACGCCGCCGTCGTCCGGGCTGTCACGGAGGGGAAGCTCCCGCTCACCCGCCTCGAGGAAGCGGCCCGGCGGGTGGTCACCATGATGATCTGGCGCGGACGGACCGGGCAGCCGAAGCCCCCGGCAGCCCCGGGAAGCGGCGAGGCCCTCTCCGCGAAAATTTCGGCCCGGGCCATCACGGTGGTGGCCGGCCGGTGCAAGGGCGCTTCCGTGGCCGGCCACGTGCGGGTGGCGGGGGGAACGGCAGCGGACCGGGCCCGGTTTGCCGCCGCGGCCAAGGATGCGGGGATCGCCTTGGGGACAGGCCCGCTTGTCACCCTGATCGGCTACGGCGCCGGCCCCGTGACGGGCGATGTTGCGGTGGCCCTGGACGCACCGTGGCCGCTGGCGCAGTCCGTCGCGTCCACGAAGATCGCCCTCTACGGCCGCACCGCCGGAGCGTACAAGGCGCTGCTGGCCGTCCTGGCAGGCAAGGCCACCGCCCCCGGAAAGCTGCCGGCCGCCGTCGGACCCTACCGCCCCGGCACCGGCTGCAGATAACAGCGGGCTGCAAGTAATAAAGGCAGGGCCGCCGTTTAATGGAGGAGTGCCGATACTGAACAAAGACATGACCCTGTGCATCTCCCTCTCGGCCCGGCCGAGCAACAACGGGACCCGCTTCCACAATTACCTGTACGACCAGCTGGGCCTGAACTGGATCTACAAGGCCTTCGCGCCCACCGACCTGGCCCTGGCGATCGCGGGCGTCCGCGGCCTGGGGATCCGGGGCTGCGCCGTCTCCATGCCTTACAAGGAGGACGTGATCGCCCTGGTGGACGCCATGGACCCGTCCGCCAAGGCCATTGATTCCGTCAACACCATCGTCAATGACGGCGGGCGGCTGACGGCGTACAACACGGACTACACGGCAATCGAGCAGCTGCTGCAGCGCAACGCCGTGCCAGCGGAGTCATCGGTGCTGCTTAAGGGCGCCGGCGGCATGGCCAAGGCCACGGCCGCAGCCTTGCGCGACGCGGGGTTCAAGGACGTGACCATCATTGCCCGCAATGAAGCAACCGGCCGGGCGCTCGCCGATCTCTACGACTTTGCCTGGCGGGCGGATCTGGGCGCCGGCCCGGAGGCCACCGCGGACATGGTCATCAACGTCACGCCCGTGGGAATGGCCGGGGGACCGGAGGCGGATGCGCTGTCCTTCCCCGTCGAGACCATAGAGGCAGCCAAGGTGGTCTTCGATGTCGTGGCCCTGCCAGCGGAAACGCCGCTCATCAAGGCGGCGCGGGAGGCCGGCAAGCAGGTCATCACCGGGGCCGAGGTGGCCACCATCCAGGCGCTGGAGCAGTTTGTGCTGTACACGGGCATCCGGCCCACCGAGGAGCAGGTCCGGGACGCCGAGGCGTTCGTCCGCGCCAAGTAGTTAAGCGGGCTCCACCGAGAAACTAAACGGGCTCCACGTAGACAGCCACTCTCTCTTCCCCGATCCGGGTGAGGACCAGGGTGGCTGTCTTCTTGCCCGCGGCCTTGCCGCCGGCTTTGCCCCCGCTCTTGCTCCCGGGCAGCAGCTGCTTGCGCAGCTCCTCCGGTGTCACCGATGTGCCGCGCTTCTTGATGTCCAGCACGCCGACGCCGTTCTCCCGGACCCAGGCCTTGAGCGCCCTGACGTTGTACGGCATGACCTCCAGGACCCGGTAGGCCTTGGCATACGGAGTGTCCACAAGCTCCGGGGCGCAGATGTAGGCGATGTGCTCGTCCACGAGGTGGCCGCCCAGGTCGAGGGCGAGGTCGGCCACGAGCCCGGCACGGATGACGGCGCCATCCGGCTCGTACAGGAAACCCGCCACCGGGCCAACGGGGGCCACGGGTCCGGCGTCGAACTCCTCCCCGCTGGTAAGTTCGGCGGCGCCCTCTGCACCGATGACCAGGGCGGCCCGCCGGATTCCGGGACGGGCCACGGCGTTGAACCACAGCGTGACTTCCGTGACGTCGCCGCCCACCGAGACCCACTGTGCCTCGCAGCCGGCAGGCACCGACTCGTGCGGCATGCCGGGCCCCATTTTGACGCCGACGGCGCGCCCCGCGGCCGCCAGCGACTCCACGAAGGACAGCGGCGGAGAGAACGCCTCGGGGTCCCAGATCCGCTTGGTGCCGGACGTGGTGGTGGTGCGCCGGGCGGGGTCCAGCCAGACGCCCGAACCGTCCTCGAGCTCCACCGACGTGGCATCCGAATGAACCACCGTGGCGTGCGGAAAGGGAATGAGGTTGATCGTGGCGCAGGCGGCCGTGGTCTCGTCGACCTCCACGGCGGTCACGGCGATGTCCAGTGACGCCAGAGCCATGGCGTCCGCGCCGAGGCCGCAGCCCAGATCGGCAACGTGGCGGACGCCTGCCTGGGCAAAGCGCTGGGCGTGGCGGGCCGCGACGTTGAGCCGGGTGGCCTGCTCCAGGCCGGCCTGGGTGAAGAGCATCTGCCGGGCAAACTCGCCGAACTTGGCCTCGGCCCTGGTCCGGAGCCGTGACTGCGTCAGTACGGCGGACACGAGTTCGGGGGAGTGGCCGGCCTTGCGGAGCCTCGAGCTGAGGGCGAAGGAATCATCCTCCCGGTAGGGTCCGAGTGTGGCCAGCAGCTCCCATCCTTCTTCTGTGAGGAGCGGGGCGATCTGGTCCTGCGGTGCTTCAGACATGGGATCAAGCCTAGTGGAGCGGCCGCCCCAAGCTCTTCCCGATAGGGTGGTCTGAATGGAATCCAGCGAAACGCCCACCACCCCCGATCAGCCCGAAAGCACCAACCCCGGTCCGGCGCAGCATAGCCGCCTGGTCCGGTATGGACGCCCGGCGCTGATCGCCGGAGCCGTGGTCGCCGTCGTCTGCCTTGTCCTGCTGGTGATCATCTTCCTGCTGGACTCCTTCAATGCCACCGTCTACTCGGTGGGCGGCAAGAACATCAGCGACGCCACCGAGGAAGCCCGGCAGATCCGGGACCTGTACCTGGGTGCGCGTGTTGGCGGCATCGTGGTGCTCATCGTGTCGGTGGTGATCGCGGCGGCGGCCGCCGTCGTGCTTGTCCGCGAACAGCGGAAGGCGGGGGACGAAGACGCTGACGGCGGCGAGGACCTGGGGTTCGACGACCTCGCCGGGCGCTGATGGACGGGGCCGCACGGGTTACGGCGGATGAATTTCTGGCACTCACCTTGACCGAGTGCTAACCCCTTACATAGAGTCATCATTAGCACTCTCCCTAGGAGGGTGCTAACACACGAAGAGCTGCCAGCCTGGCTGCTGCCGGCACCGCGACGACGGTATGCCGCCACGGCGCAACAGTTTTTACTGTCCATGAATTTTGACGAAAAGGAGAGGTCCGAGTGTCGGTCTCTATTAAGCCTCTTGAGGATCGTATTGTTGTCCGCCCGCTCGAAGCCGAGCAGACCACGGCTTCCGGCCTGGTCATCCCGGACTCCGCCCAGGAGAAGCCGCAGGAAGGCGAAGTTGTTGCAGTAGGCCCCGGCCGCTTCGAAGACGGCAACCGCGTACCGGTCGACGTAGCCGTTGGCGACGTCGTTATCTACTCCAAGTACGGCGGAACCGAAGTCAAGACCGGCGGCACCGAGTACCTCGTGCTCTCCGCCCGCGACGTTCTGGCGATCGTCGTTAAGTAACTCTTGGATCCCCGTGCCGCCGTCCGCGTCTGATTTCTGTCTGACCGGTCGGTTGCACGGGGTTCTGTCTTGAAAGGACAAAACCATGGCAAAGCAGCTTGCGTTTAACGACGCTGCCCGCCGGTCGCTTGAAGCCGGCATCGACAAGCTCGCCAACACGGTTAAGGTGACGCTTGGTCCCCGCGGCCGCAACGTCGTGCTGGACAAGAAGTGGGGCGCCCCCACCATCACCAACGACGGCGTGACCATCGCCCGGGAAATCGAGCTGGACGACCCGTACGAGAACCTTGGCGCCCAGCTGGCCAAGGAAGTCGCCACCAAGACGAACGACGTCGCCGGTGACGGCACCACCACAGCTACCGTGCTCGCCCAGGCACTGGTCAAGGAAGGCCTGCGCAACGTTGCCGCCGGCGCCGCTCCGGGCCAGATCAAGCGCGGCATCGAGGTCTCCGTCGAGGCCATCGCAGCACGCCTGCTGGAGAACGCCCGTCCCGTCGAGGGCACCCAGGTGGCCAACGTTGCCGCCATCTCCGCCCAGAGCGACGAGGTGGGCGAGCTGCTCGCCGAGGCATTCGGCAAGGTCGGCAAGGATGGTGTGATCACCATTGAGGAATCCTCCACCACGCAGACCGAGCTGGTCCTCACCGAGGGCATGCAGTTCGACAAGGGCTACCTGTCCCCGTACTTCATCACGGACACCGAGCGCCAGGAAGCGGTCCTCGAGGATGCCCTCATCCTGATCAACCAGGGCAAGATCTCCTCGTTGCAGGAATTCCTGCCGCTGCTGGAGAAGGCGCTGCAGAGCTCCAAGCCGCTGTTCATCATCGCCGAGGACGTCGACGGCGAGGCCCTGTCCACGCTGATCGTCAACCGCATCCGCGGCACCCTGAACGTGGTTGCCGTCAAGGCTCCGGGCTTCGGCGACCGCCGCAAGGCCATGCTGCAGGACATCGCCACGCTGACCGGCGCCCAGGTTGTGTCCCCCGAGCTGGGCCTGAGCCTGGACTCCGTGGGCCTCGAGGTGCTGGGTACCGCCCGCCGCATCACGGTGACCAAGGACAACACCACCATCGTTGACGGCGCTGGTTCTGCCGAGGACGTCGCGGCACGTGTTGCCCAGCTGCGCGCAGAGCTGACCCGCACCGACTCCGACTGGGACCGGGAAAAGCTGCAGGAACGCCTGGCCAAGCTGGCCGGCGGCATCGGCGTGATCAAGGTCGGCGCAGCCACCGAGGTTGAGCTGAAGGAAAAGAAGCACCGCATCGAAGATGCAGTGTCCTCCACCCGCGCCGCCCTCGAAGAAGGCATCGTGGCCGGTGGCGGTTCCGCCCTGATCCACGCGCTGAAGGCACTCGATGAGGACCCCGCTGTCACGGCACTCGAAGGTGACGCGGCTGCTGCCGTCGGCATCGTCCGCCGTGCACTGGTCCAGCCGCTGCGCTGGATCGCCCAGAACGCCGGCCACGACGGCTACGTTGTGGCCGCCCGGGTTGCCGAGCAGGACAACAACCACGGCTTCAACGCCAAGTCCGGCGAGTACGAGGACCTGATCGCGGCGGGCGTCATTGACCCCGTCAAGGTCACCCGTGCAGCCCTGCGCAACGCAGCCTCCATCGCCGCGCTCGTGCTCACCACCGAGACCCTCGTGGCCGAGAAGCCCGCTGAGGAAAACGAGCACGCAGGCCACAGCCACTAGGCTGCTGCCGCCCGCTCTCGCGGTTCCGCCAAGGAGGCCCGTCCAGCTGTCGCTGGCCGGGCCTCCTTCGCGCTTTCAGGAGCATCTTCCCAGCTGAGACGCCGGTCACAGCCGGCGCGTTTGATTGGCCTGAAAAATCACGAAACGGTAACGTGGGTGCTTTGTGCTGCCGTTTGAGGGGTTATCTGTGCCAGAAGCGAGATCGACAGACCCGATGAAAAGCATGCCGCGCGTGGAGCCGGCAGGGGGACAAGCCCATGAACCGCGGGCTGCCCGCCTGAAGGCCAAGCCGGGCTACCGGCCCGAGGTCCAGGGCCTTCGCGCCCTGGCTGTGCTCATGGTCGTCACGTACCACGTGTGGCTTGGCCGGGTTTCGGGCGGCGTGGACATCTTCCTCCTCATCTCCGCATTCCTGCTGACCATGTCCTTCGTCCGCAAGGTGGAGAAGGGCACGCCGCTGCGCCTCGTGAGCCACTGGCTGCACCTCTTCAAGCGGCTGATCCCGGCCGCCGTCGTCGTGATTCTCGGCGTGCTGGCCGGAACCTGGCTGGTCCTGCCGCAGAGCCGCTGGCCCGACGTCCTCAACGAGGCGTGGGCGTCCCTCCTCTACGGGCAGAACTGGCTGCTGGCCAACAGCGCTGTGGACTACTACGCGCAGGACCACTCCGGGGCCAGCCCGCTCCAGCACTTCTGGTCGCTATCCATCCAGGGCCAGGTCTTCATTCTTTGGCCCCTCATCTTCGCCGGCTCCGCCCTGGTGTGGCGGCTGCTCCGGCGCCGCCGGGAAGTCGGCTACCGGACTGTCCTGATGGTTGCCTTCAGCGGCATCTTCATCGCTTCCCTGGTGTTCTCGATCGACCAGACGGCCAGCAACCAGGCCTATGCCTACTTCGATACGCGGACCCGGCTGTGGGAGTTCGCGCTGGGATCGCTGCTGGCCCTGGCGCTGCCCTACCTGAAACCGGGGAAGGCGCTGCGCGTGGTGCTGGGCTGGGCCGGGCTCGCCGCCATGATCTCCTGCGGCCTGCTCCTCACCGTGGACCGGTCCTTTCCGGGCTTCATTGCGCTGTGGCCCACGCTGGCCGCGGCTGCCATCATCGTCGCCGGGCAAAGCGGCAGCCGGTTCGGTGTGGACCGGATCCTGTGCTCCAAACCCCTCGTGGCCCTGGGGGACAACTCCTATGCCCTCTACCTCTGGCACTGGCCGGTCCTGGTGCTGGCCTTGGCGGGCACCGGCATCGCGGCGCCCAACCTGGTCCAGGGCCTCATCATCGTGGCTGGTTCCGTGGTCCTGGCCGTGCTGACCACCCGCTTCGTCGAGAAGCCCCTGCGCGACTGGCACTGGCCGCAGCTGCGGGCCTGGCGCACGGCCGTCGTTATTGTTGCCTGCGGCGCCCTGCTGGCCGGTCCCGTCGCGGTATGGCAGACGAAGCTGACGGCGGACGAAGCGGCCGCAGCCGCGCAGCCGCGCGAGCTGACTCCGGGCGCCGCCGCGCTGGCACCCGAAAACGCCGGCAAGCCGACGCCGGAAGCCACCGTGATCCCGGCCCCCGCGGCCATGAAAAACGAGTGGGCGGACATCGACGGGCTGTGCACCGACGAAAACGTCCCCAGCGACCCCCTGCTCAACGGCTGCCTGCAGAACAGCAAGCCGGACAAGGTCACCAAGCGGATCGTGGTGCTCGGCGACTCCCACGCGCAGCAGTACATGGCCGCGCTCGGCCCCATCGCCAGGGACCACGGCTGGGAGGTGGTCACCCTCCTGAAAGGGAACTGCCGGTTCGGCGCCGAATCCCCGGAGCGCGACGCCGACTGCAACGCCTTCAAGAAGGCCAGCGCCGCGTACGTCATGGAGCACAAGCCGGACGCGGTGTTCACCGTGGCATCCCTCACGCACAAGGAACCCCCGTTCGAAACCGAAGTGCCCGGCTACCTGGAGGGCATCAAGCAGTTCACCGACGCCGGGATCGACGTGGTGGGGGTCCGGGACAACCCCCGCTTCGCCACCAACATGCCCGAATGCGTCCAGAAGTATGGCACCGACGCTCCGGAGTGCAACCCGCCGCTCGGTGAATCACTGGCCGCCAAGTCGCCGCTGGACGCGTACCGGGGCAAGGTGGACGGGCTGCACCTGATGGACATGAGCGACTTCATCTGCGCTGGCGGCATCTGCCCGGCCGTGGTGGGCAACGTCTACGTCTACAAGGACGATAACCACCTCACCAAGACGTACGTCCAGTCCATGATTCCGATGTTCGAAAAGCGGCTCCTGGCCGCCACTGGGTGGAAGTAGCTGCCCGATTGTTGGGCCCACGCCCGCGAGGTTAGGGAGCGGGCGGGGCGTGCCCTTGCTCACAATGCCGGCCCGGAATATGGGGATCGCCGCCAAGGTTCTAGTATTAATTCAATTCCTCCAGAACCACCTCCTGGCCCCGAGCCAACCCTGCACAGGCCAGTCCCGTAATGACGGGCTGGTCATCGGCTGCAACCCCTACCCGTGAACCTGTAAACCAAGGTAAGAGGCGCACTCATGACCCAGCCCGAGCACGACCCCTTCGGCTTCATCGGCCTGACGTACGACGACGTCCTGCTGCTTCCCGGCCACACCGACGTGATCCCCTCCGAGGCCGACACGTCCTCCCGGATCTCCAAGCGCATCACCGTCCAGACGCCGCTGCTTTCCGCGGCCATGGACACCGTCACCGAATCACGGATGGCCATCGCCATGGCCCGCCAGGGCGGCCTCGGCGTCGTCCACCGCAACCTCGCGATCGATGACCAGGCCGACCAGGTGGACCGCGTCAAGCGCAGCGAGTCGGGCATGATCACCAACCCGCTGACCATCGGCCCCGAGGCCACGCTGCAGGAACTTGACGAGCTGTGCGCCCGCTACCGCGTCTCCGGCCTTCCCGTGGTCGACGACGGCAACCGCCTCCTCGGCATCGTCACCAACCGCGACACGCGTTTCGTGCCGGAATCCGACTTCCCGATCCGCCTGGTCAGCGACGTCATGACCAAGATGCCGCTCGTCACCGGCCACGTCGGCATCAGCCGCGAAGAGGCCTCGCACAAGCTGGCCACGAACAAGATCGAGAAGCTCCCGCTGGTGGACGAGCAGGGGCGCCTGAAGGGCCTCATCACCACCAAGGACTTCACCAAGGCCGAGCAGTACCCGCTGGCCACCAAGGACGACGAGGGCCGGCTGCGTGTCGGTGCCGCCATCGGCTTCTTCGGTGACGGCTGGGAGCGGGCCATGAAGCTGGTGGACGCCGGCGTTGACGCCCTCTTTGTGGACACCGCGAACGGCCACTCGCAGGGTGTGCTGGACATGATCCGCCGCCTCAAGTCGGATCCGGTTGCTGCGCACGTGGACATCATCGGCGGCCAGGCTGCCACCCGCGAAGGCGCCCAGGCCCTGATCGACGCCGGTGCCGACGGCATCAAGGTGGGCGTCGGCCCGGGCTCCATCTGCACGACCCGCGTCGTGGCAGGCGTGGGCGTTCCGCAGATCACCGCCATCTACGAATCGGCGAAGGCTGCCATTCCGGCCGGAGTTCCGCTTATCGCCGACGGCGGACTCCAGTACTCCGGCGACATCGGCAAGGCTCTGGTCGCCGGTGCTGACACCGTGATGCTCGGCTCCCTGCTGGCCGGCTGTGACGAGTCTCCGGGTGAGCTCATCTTCGTCAATGGCAAGCAGTTCAAGAGCTACCGTGGCATGGGCTCCCTCGGGGCCATGCAGTCGCGCGGCAAGAACACGTCCTACTCGAAGGACCGCTACTTCCAGGCGGACGTCTCCGGCGATGACAAGCTCATCCCCGAGGGCATCGAAGGCCGAGTGGCCTACCGCGGCCCGCTGGCATCGGTGGCTTACCAGCTGGTGGGCGGCCTCCGCCAGACCATGTTCTACGTGGGTTCCCCGACCATCCCCGAGCTCAAGGCCCGCGGCAAGTTCGTCCGGATCACCCCGGCCGGCCTGAAGGAATCGCACCCGCACGACATCCAGATGACCGTCGAGGCGCCGAACTACGGTTCACGCTGATCGGTTCCGCTGGCTGAGCTTGGGGCCACGACCGCCGGGGTTCCCTGACCGAGCTTCCGAGGTTAGGGAGCGGGTGGGGAGCGAAACCAGGGTTTGGGCAAGCTCAACCAGCGGACATGCCGGCCGGGGCTAGGCTGGAGCCATGTCCCAACCACGCCATCCCGCCGAACTGAGCCCCAAAAGGGAACCCCAGCGGCGGCTGGCACTGAAGCCCTATGCGCGTGCCGTGGCCCAGGTCCTCCGCGTCAGTTTCCGCGCGTCGCCCGGGGCCGTGCTCATGAAGGTGGCTGGATCCCTGATCTCGGCGGTCCTGCCCCTGGTTACCACGTACTTCGCCGGCCTGACCACCACTGCGCTGGCCGCCGCCTACAACGGGGACGCTGCCGCCGGGCAGCAGGCCATCCTCTACGTCATCATCACCGCCGGGCTGGGCCTGTTCTGGGGAGCCTTCAGCAGCGTGGACCGCTACATCCAGCAGCTCATGAGCTTCAGGGTGGGGGCCATCGTGGGCGACCTGATGTACGAGCGGTTCCTGGCCCTGGATTTCTGGCGGTACGACGACAAGGAAACGGTGGACCTCTACGACCGCGCCAAGCGGTTCTCCGATTCCTATGCCAGGGTCCTGGACCGGATCGCGGCCATCTTCACACAGCTGGTGTCTGTGATCCTGGCCATCGGCGCGCTGCTGCTGGTGAGCTGGTGGATCGCGGTGATCGTGCTGGTCGCCATCGTGCCCAGCGTCTACCTGCAGTTCAAGCTGTCCCGTGAGCAGATCGCGCACTGGAACACCCAGGTGGATTCGCGGCGGCAGCGGCGGATGATCGAAACCAACCTGCTCCGCCCGCAGCACATTGCGGAGATGCGCCTGTACGGAATCGTCGGGTACCTCATGGAACTGCGCTCACGGCTCCGGGACGCCGACGAGAAGCGCCGGCTGGACTTCCAGAAGCGGTACATCCCCAAGCAGCTGGCGGCGGACGCCCTGCAGTACGCCGCGGAGGTTGTCTCGCTCATCTGGGTGGTGGGCCAGATCATCGCCCGGGCCCAGCCGGTGGGGCAGTTCCTCTACGTCCAACAGATCGTCAGCCGGGCCCTGTCCACCGCGAACAACCTGGTGTCCTCGCTCAGCTCGATCGACGAGGACCTCGCCAACCTCAAGGACTACGAGCTGTTCATGGCGCTGCCCGTGCATTCCAGCCACGCACCGCCGCTCCTGGAGGCCCCCAAGACCGTTGAGCTGCGGGACATCCGCTTCACCTACACCGGCAGTGACATCGAGGTGATCCGGGGCATCAGCATGACCATCCGTGAGGGCCAGCACATCGCCATCGTGGGGGAGAACGGCGCCGGCAAGTCCACGCTGATCCGCATCCTGGCCGGGCTTTACCGCCCGGATTCCGGCCAAGTGATGCTCGACGGCGTGGACCTCGCCGCCGTCGACGTCACCTCCTGGCACCGCCACCTGGCGGTGCTCAGCCAGGAGTTCCTTAAGTACGAGTTCGCCACCGCGGCCGAAAACATCCTGTTCGGCGACGTCGACTCGCCCCGGAACGACGAACGGATCAGCCGCGCGGCCGCCGATGCAGAGGCCCTGGATTTCATCAACAAGCTGCCCAACGGCCTGGACAACCACGTCAGCAACTGGATGGAGGATCCGCGCGGCCGCAAGGGGAGCGGACTGAGCGGCGGGCAGTGGCAGCGGCTGGCCATGGCGCGGAACTTTTACCGGAACGCCTCCTTCATGGTCATGGACGAGCCCACCTCCGCCATCGACGCGCTGGCAGAGCACCGCATCTTCACCCGGCTGTTCGCCGAGCGCAGCAGCACCATCATCGCCATCAGCCACCGGCTCGCCACGATCGAGAAGGCCGACATCGTGTACATGCTGGAGGACGGCCGGATCGTGGAGCAGGGCACACACCGGGAACTGGTGGCACTCCGTGGCCGCTATTTCCGGATGTTCGAATCCCAGCTCAGCGTCGAGGAGGCCGGCGGGATCTGATTTCCGTCACGGCAATCCGGGCGGATCTGCGCTCCTGGTTAGCGGCGGGCCAGCCAAGCTGTATACAGGCGGTCGCGGTCACGGTGCAAATACCTTGAATAAAGCATCCCTGCCGCAACGGGAAGCGGAAATGAAGCAAGGAACGCCAGGATGGGCAGCACCGCCGGAGACGTTCCCCGCGGCGTAGCGAACATCAAAGCCCCGACGATCAGAAACATGGCGACCACCGAGGCGATGGCGACACCGGGAACAATGCGGACGTACTGTTCGGCGCGGGCCACGTCCTCCGCCGGCCGCGGGGACGAGCGTGTAAACCTCGGCCCGATGGCGATCAGCCAGCCAACCCCGGAAATCACCAGCCCCAAGCACGTGAGTATGAGGCCGTTCTCCGGATTTTGCCCCGTGGCGGCCAGAGCGCCAGCCTGCGCAACGCCCGGAAGAGCAAAGACCATTCCCATCCACCAGAACCAGAAGACACGGGCGCAGCGATGCGCATACCCCAATGCGTATTTCCTGGAATCAGCAGTGCTGGGCGTAACCGTATCCATCATGACGCGCCAGCCAATAGGCGGCGGACCGTCAGACCGGGTTGCTCCCCGGCCTGAAGGTCGCGGATGCGAAGTTGTCCGTTTTCATCCAACGGGCCGGATGCAAGTTGCAGGGAGCCGGCATCGGGCACCTTGATGTTGGCAACCACGGGCGTAGCTGATTCGACGCTGTACCGACGGGAGCTGATCATCCCTCCACCCTCCTCCCGCAATACCCCTACTGCCTCGTCCACGCTCATCTGCACGAAATCCAACAGATCTACATCGTCCCGCAGCGGAAGGCACAAATACTCGCTCAGTGGCCGGAGGAAGATAGCAGCGCGGCCGGCAGGGGAATCCACCAAGTAACTGGGAGAGACAATCTCGGATCCAATGCGGGTTATGTCGAACCACCCGGAAGACGTTCCAAAGATTCGGGCCAGAATCTTCGCCTCCGCCAGAAGGGTCACTTCTTCGCCGTTTATTTCCACAGTGTCCCGGATATTCAACGTGCAGACGCCTGCCCGCACCAGCTCGTGGTCGTCTGCAAGTTCGGCAAGGCCAAGCACTCGGCGGGTCAGCGCTGTTCCTGCGCCCGGATCAAAAGTGAGCAGAGCCAGAATCTCGTGACTGGTCATTCGGTACGCCGCTGCCGGCGTGGCGGTGTCGGTCATCATGTCCTTGTGCGGTTAGTTTGCGGGATCTGAACGTCTCCTGTGCCCTAGCCGAATCCGAGCTTACCGCCCGCCCATCCCATGGCGTCCTTGGCGGCACCTGCCACATCCCTGACGCCGCCGACCACCCCTGCGCCGAAGTCCCAGATTCTCTTGGTGACCGGGACGTCGCCGGAAATCATGCCCAGGACTCCCCAGCCAAGCGCGACCCCGCCGAGCACCAAGCCGGCCGGTGCTCCAAAGATTGTCCCGGTGGCAGCCAGCGCAGCAATAGAGAGACCGCCGCCAACGAAGCCGTCGGCCATTCTGAACGGGTCCTTGCCCTCGAGTCCAGACAGGACATCCAAAACCCCGACAGCACCTCCCAGTATGCCCAGCACCTTGCCGGCGCCCCTCATGAAGTCAAAAAACTTGCTGACCCCTTTTTCGACCTGCGCAAGGTCTATATTCCAGCTGAACTTGTCTGCTACGAACTGAAGCGCGCTCGCGATGTCGGAGGCCTTATTCCCGTCCTCCGCTCCAAGCTTTTCCAGCAGCCATTCCAGGCCCGAGGGCGCATGTTCATAGTTTGGGTCCGTAAAGGCATCGTCCCAAGTCCTGCCCTCAGCCGGCGACGGCTGGCGTGATGCTGCTGAGGTTCCAGCCGGCGCGGAAGCATTCCCGCCGTCCTCGTTGCTTGCCTTTTCCTGTTCGGTCGCCTGGGTCAGCAATAATTTGGACTGCTGCTGCAGTGATTCGGCCGCCTTGTTCAGCATCGGCCGCAGGGACGACGTCCATGCATTCCGGAACTTGTCTCCGTCCGCGCCCTTCCAAGCGGCTGACTGCACGAGGGAGTTCACGGTGGATTCCACGTTCTCAAGACGCAGCCTGGACTGGCCCATCGATTTGGACAGGGCACGAAGCTGCTCGATGTCAGCACCGTAAATTCCAGGCGCCATTGATTCCCCCAATATGTTCTCTAATCACGGCCTGGGCATCAGGACAGTGCACAAAACTATCGCATCATGGGTCCGGCTTCGATGGGGAGTTGTCCCCATCCGTGGGGCTTTCCACCACAGTGGTCCGGACCCGGGCAAGGCTGGGGCCGCGGCGGCACGCTGCTGAACCCGAACGTCACCGGAGGGTTGATGGGGGACAGCGCTCCGGCGCCCTCGCCTTCCCAGCGGACGACGGCGGAGCTGATGTGATGAAGGTCGGTCACCCCGTAATACTCCAGCCTGCCGTTCCCTGCCGTGCCGAAGGTCCGGGTTCCGGGGCTGGCTGCAGCCACGAACGGGCTGACTGCGGTCAGCCAGCGGGTGTGGACGGCAAGCGGGCGGGGCATGCTACGCAGCAGCGCGCCTAGGAGGGCCCTGCCGCCGATGCCTGCCCGGATCACCAGAGGTCCGGCGTCGACCGTCAACGCCTGTCCGGCCCGCACGGCATCGACGTCCACGACGCGGACCTCCTCAAAGCTGTAGGTGGCGGCAATGAAGCCAGCCACGTCCTCCGTCGGTGCCAGCAGTATCCGACGTCCCGTCGGCAACTGGACCATCGCGTCCGCGAACGGACCGAAGGGCGACTCCTGCCAGATCCCCACCACGGCGCGCAGGCCGGAAGCGGTTCCGATCCCTGCGATATGGCCGTCGAAGACCCGCCGTCCGCCCATCCGGCCACTGTAGCTGGGATAACCTAGAGCAGTGACTTACGAGATTGAGATTGGCCGTGGCAAGCGTGGGCGTCGTGCCTACTCCCTGGACGACATTGCGATCGTCCCCAACCGTCGCACCCGTGACCCCAAGGACGTCTCCGTCTCGTGGCAGATCGATGCCTACAAGTTCGACATGCCGGTCATTGCGGCACCCATGGACTCGGCCATGTCCCCGGCGACGGCCATCACGCTCGGCAAGCTCGGCGGCCTGGGCGTCCTGGACCTCGAGGGCCTCTGGACCCGGTACGAGGATCCGCAGTCCGTACTGGACGAGATTGGCGGGCTTGCCGACGAAACCAACAGCCCGGCCGTCACGCGCAGGATGCAGGAGCTCTACAAGGCGCCCATCCAGCCCGAACTGATCACGTCCCGGCTGGCCGAAATCCGCGCCGCCGGCGTCACCGTGGCCGGATCGCTGACCCCGCAGCGCACCCAGGAACACTACAAGACCGTGGTGGCCGCCGGCGTCGACATCTTCGTGATCCGCGGAACCACGGTATCCGCCGAGCACGTCTCCAAGGACCACGAGCCGCTGAACCTCAAGCAGTTCATCTACGAACTCGACGTCCCCGTCATCGTGGGCGGTGCCGCGGGCTACACGCCCGCCCTGCACCTCATGCGCACCGGCGCGGCCGGCGTCCTGGTCGGGTTCGGCGGCGGCGCCACCACCACCACGCGCCGCGCCCTCGGTATCCACTCGCCCATGGCCTCTGCCATCTCCGACGTCGCCGCCGCCCGGCGCGACTACATGGACGAGTCCGGCGGACGCTACGTCCACGTCATTGCCGACGGCGGCATGGGCACCTCGGGCGACATCGTCAAGGCCATCGCCGTGGGCGCCGACGCCGTCATGCTCGGCACCGCCCTCGCCCGGGCGGAGGAGGCCCCCGGAAAGGGCTGGCACTGGGGTCAGGAGGCGCATCACCTGGAGCTGCCCCGCGGCGACAGGGTCAACATCGGAACCGTCGGTCCGCTCGAAGAGGTGCTCTTCGGGCCGGGCCACAACACCAACGGAACCTCCAACCTGATCGGCGCGCTCCGCCGCTCCATGGCCACCACAGGCTATTCGGACCTCAAGGAGTTCCAGCGGGTCGACGTCGTGGTTTCTCCCTACGCCGGTAAGTGACGCACAGCCTCCGCCCGCACCCTGCCCATCGGCAGACGTACGAAGTACTCTGGTGAACTACAACGTTCGATGAGGATGGAGGCCTGTCATGACCGGTTTCGGTGAACGTCCGGCGGCGACCAGGGGAGCTTTGGGCCCCGAGGCACGGGAGGCCGCGCTTGCCGCGCTGAAGGCTTCGGCGGAGCCGGGCAAGGAACTGGACATCCTCATCGTCGGCGGCGGCATTGTTGGCACCGGGGTCGCCCTTGACGCAGTGACCCGCGGCCTGAGTGTCGGCATCGTGGAAGCCAGCGACTGGGCCGCCGGGACATCGTCACGGTCCTCCAAGCTCATCCACGGCGGCCTCCGTTACTTGGAAATGCTTGACTTCGGACTCGTGAAGGAGGCGCTCCAGGAACGGGGGCTGCTGCTTTCCGAGCTGGCGCCGCACCTGGCCAGGCCGGTGCCGTTCCTGTACCCGCTGACCAAACACTTCGTGGAGCGGCCGTACATTGGCGCCGGCATCGCGCTGTACGACGTCATGTCCATCTCTGGCGGGCACAAGCGCGGCGTGCCGTTCCACAAGCACCTTTCGCGCCGGGGCACCCTGCGTGCCGCCCCGAGCCTGAAGGACGACGCCTTCGTCGGATCGATCCGCTATTACGACGGCCAGGTGGACGACGCGAAGTACGTGGCCAACCTGGTGCGCACCGCCGCGTACTACGGCGCGCACGCGGTCAACCAGACCGCCGTCGTCGACTTCCTGCGCGAGGGCGAGCGTGTGGTGGGCGCCAAGGTGGTCAACCGCGAGGACAATTCCAGCTTCAACATCCGCGCCAAGCAGGTCATCAACGCCACCGGGGTGTGGACCGACGAGACCCAGGCCATGGTCACCGAGCGCGGCCAACTGAAGGTGCGCGCATCCAAGGGCATCCACCTGGTGGTGCCGCGGGACCGTTTCCAGTCAACGGTAGGCCTGATCCTGCGGACGGAGAAGTCCGTGCTGTTCGTCATCCCGTGGGGGCGGCACTGGATCATCGGCACCACGGACACCGACTGGCATCTGGACAAGGCCCACCCCGCGGCGTCCAGCAAGGACATCGACTACCTCCTGGAACACGTCAACACGGTCCTGAAAAGGCCCCTCACCCGGGAAGACGTGGAGGGTGTCTATGCCGGGCTCCGGCCGCTGCTGGCCGGCGAAAGCGACTCCACGGCCAAGCTTTCACGCGAGCACGTCGTGGCCCATCCCGTGCCCGGCCTGGTGGTAGTGGCCGGCGGCAAGTGGACCACGTACCGCGTAATGGCAAAGGACGCCGTGGACGAAGCCGTCCGAAGTATGGACGAGCGCGTGCCACCGAGCTGCACCGAGACTATCCCGCTGTTGGGGGCCAGCGGATTCAAGGCCGCCTGGAACCGTCGCAACCGGACTGCCGAGGAATCCGGGGTGCATGTGGCGCGTGTGGAGCACCTGCTGAACCGCTACGGATCCATGGCATCGGAGGTGCTGGCACTCATCCAGGACCGGCCCGAACTGGCCGAGCCGCTGCCCGGTGCCGACGACTACCTGCAGGCCGAGGCAGTCTACGCGGCAACGCATGAGGGTGCCCGGCACGTGCACGACGTCCTGACCCGGCGCACCCGGATTTCCATCGAGTCGTGGGACCGCGGTGTGTCTGCCGTCCCGGTAGTCGCTAAGCTTATGGGAGAAATTCTTGGCTGGAGCGATGCGCAGCGGGAAAGCGAAATCAAGCATTACCTTGCGCGGGTGGAAGCCGAACGGCTCAGTCAGCAGCAGCCCGATGACGAGTCGGCGGATGCTGCCCGGCTGGGTGCGGAGGATATCGTCCCGCTGCGCTGAGCTCGCAACCTGTCGCCGGACAGGCCCCGGCCCCACTGAAGGGACACCACTTGGCGGAACCACTGGACCGTTACGATGCCGAGCTCACCACACCGGACATGGTGATCCTCGAAATGGACGCCGAGGACAAGGTGGACGCGGCCAGCCAGCTGGCCCGGAAGCTGTTCGACGCCGGCCGCGTCTCAGACCTCGAGGGCTTCCTGGCGCACGTCAACGCCCGTGAGCACCAGCTGGCCACCGGCCTGCCCGGGGGAGTGGGCCTGCCGCACGCCCGCAGCGAGTTCGTCTCCGAGACCTCGATCGCCGTCGGGATCACCAAGTACGGCAAGGCCCTGGACTTTGGGGCAACTGACGGTCCGGCCACCGTGGTCCTGCTCATCGCCACGCCGGCGAGCTCGTTCTCCGACCACCTCGAAGTGCTGGCCACCCTGGCGCGGTCACTGTCCAAGGAATCGTTCCGGGAGTCGCTGCGCCGGGCCTACGACGCCGAGGTCATCGCTGAGCTCATCAACTCAAGCCTGGTCTTCTTCGACCACTAGAGATTGGGGATGCCCGGCTGCCCCACTCTGCGGTTCGTTGTTCTACACGAGGACGAAGTAACGTTAAGGGGTGTGGAAAACAGCCCTCCAGCCCCGGTGGATCGCAGGCTTGGTCTTTGCGATCGCCGTTTCGGGTGTCTTTGTGCTCCTGAGCCAATGGCAGTTCGGCCGTTCCACGCAGCCCGAGGTGCCGGTCAACCCCGCCACCGAGCAGGTCCAGGCCCTAACGAAAACCCTTCAGCCCGGTGACTTCTTCCGTGGTTCGGTGGCGGACCAGATGGTCCAGGCGTCCGGCACCTACGATCCGGCTAAGCAGGTCCTGGTCGCGGGCCGACTGAAGGACGGCAAGACCGGATACTGGGTGGTCACGGCCTTCGCGGTGACGGATGCCCCCGTGCTCAAAGGCGCGGCGGCCTCACCGAAGACCTACATACCGGTGGCCCGCGGCTGGATCGCCGACCCCGCTGACGCCACTGCCCCGCCGTCGGGCGTTATCCGGCTGACCGGACGGCTCCTGCCGTCCGAGGCCCCCGTGTCCAACGCGGCCCCTGAACCCGGCCGGGCGACGGCAGTCTCGGTGGCTGAACTCATCAACGCCTGGAACGTCAGCAGTTACCCTGCATTCGTTTCCGCCACGGCGGAAAAGTCAGGAACGGCCGACGTCGGTGCTGCCGCCGGCAGCGGTCTGGAGCCGCTCAGCATCGCTGCCCAGCCGCCGGCCGCGAAGGTCAACTGGCTGAACCTGTTCTACTCCGTGGAGTGGATCGTTTTTGCCGGATTTGCCCTGTTCATCTGGTGGCGGCTGGTCAAGGACGACTACCGCAGAAGCCTCGAGGACGCCGAGGACCACGACGCCGGTGGCCACAGCCTCGACGGACCAGAACCTGCCCAGCCCAACGAGATCCAACAAAAGGTACAGCCATGATCGAACCCAAGCCGGCCATCCAGCCCTCGAACCCGACCGGGGCGGCGAAGAAGCGACGCTTTGGCGGCACGGAGGCGCAGATCCGCTCCGCCCTGAAGTTCTACAAGGTCATGGCCTACCTCACTGGTGCCATGCTGCTGCTGCTGTGCTCGGAGCTGGTGGCCCGCTACGGCTTCGGCCAGTACCTCTTCGCCGGCGGAACGGACGCCCTGACTGGCCAGCCGTTCGGCTTCGGCTTCTCGCAGGCGGAACCGAAGGGCGTGCTCGGCGGGTTCAACGTGTCCGTGACCGTGCTCATCGTCCACGGCTGGATGTACGTCGTGTATCTCATGTCCAACTTCCGGCTTTGGACGCTGATGCGCTGGCCGTTCGCCAAAATGATCCTGCTGGCGCTCGGCGGCGTGGTCCCGTTCCTGTCCTTCATCGTGGAGAAGAAGTTCCACGCCGAGGTGGAGGCCGAACTCGCCGCCAACCCCCAGGCCGCCAGCCGCTACTGATCCGCGTTCCGTGCGTCACAGCGGGCCCGCTCAAGATGCGTCGGGGCAATCGCGCAAAGTAGGCTAGTACGGTGACTACTCCCACTGCATCCCAGACTTCCCAGAAGCCGGTGCTGGTTGTTGACTACGGTGCCCAGTACGCGCAGCTGATTGCCCGCCGCGTCCGGGAAGCGAATGTGTATTCGGAAGTGGTTCCGCATACCCACAGCACTGAGCAGCTCCTGGCCAAGAACCCCGCCGCCATCATCCTCTCCGGCGGACCCGCCAGCGTCTACGCCGACGGTGCCCCGAGCGTCGGTGCCGACCTGTTCGAGGCCGGTGTTCCGGTCTTCGGCATCTGCTACGGCTTCCAGGCCATGGCCAACGCCCTCGGCGGCAAGGTGGACAGGACCGGCCTGCGGGAGTACGGCTCCACCCAGACCACCATCCTCGGCGAAGGCCGTTCCGTCCTCGAAGGAATGCCCCAGCACCAGAACACCTGGATGAGCCACGGTGATTCCGTCCACGAGGCTCCCGAGGGCTTTGAGGTGCTGGCCACCACAGCGGGCGCTGAAGTTGCCGCCTTCGCCAACGAGGAGAAGTGCCTGTACGGCGTGCAGTGGCACCCCGAGGTGAAGCACTCGGCCTACGGCCAGCAGGTCCTGGAGAACTTCCTGTTCAAGGGCGCCAAGCTGGAACCGAACTGGACCACGGGCAACATCCTTGAGGAGCAGGTGGAGCGCATCCGCAAGCAGATCGGCGATGCCCGGGTCATCTGCGGCCTCTCCGGCGGTGTGGATTCGGCCGTTGCCGCAGCCCTCGTCCAGCGTGCCGTGGGCGATCAGCTGACCTGTGTCTTCGTTGACCACGGGCTGCTGCGCGAAGGCGAGGCCGAGCAGGTGGAGCGCGACTTCGTTGCCGCCACCGGCGTGAACCTCTACGTGGCCAACGAGCAGGAGCGTTTCCAGGCGGCGCTGGCCGGCGTCAGCGATCCCGAAACCAAGCGCAAGATCATCGGCCGTGAGTTCATCCGGGCCTTCGAAGAGGCCGAGCGCGCCATCATCGCCGACGCCGCAGCGCACGGCGAAAAGATCAAGTTCCTCGTGCAGGGCACCCTGTACCCGGACGTCGTCGAATCCGGCGGCGGCGAGGGCGCAGCGAACATCAAGAGCCACCACAACGTGGGCGGACTGCCGGAGGACCTGGAGTTCGAGCTCGTTGAGCCGCTGCGCGCCCTGTTCAAGGACGAGGTGCGTGCCGTGGGCGCCCAGCTCGGCCTGCCCCAGGAGATCGTTGGCCGCCAGCCGTTCCCCGGCCCCGGCCTGGGAATCCGCATCGTCGGCGAGGTCACCAAGGAACGCCTGGACCTGCTGCGCAAGGCAGACGCCATCGCCCGCGCAGAACTGACCGCTGCCGGACTCGACAACGACGTCTGGCAGATGCCCGTGGTTCTCCTCGCGGACGTCCGGAGCGTGGGTGTCCAGGGCGACGGCCGTACGTACGGCCACCCGATCGTGCTGCGCCCCGTCTCCTCCGAGGACGCCATGACGGCCGACTGGTCGCGGCTTCCCTACGACCTGCTGGCCCGGATCTCCAACCGGATCACCAACGAGGTGGACGGCGTCAACCGCGTGGTGCTCGACGTCACCAGCAAGCCGCCGGGAACCATCGAGTGGGAATAGCGTTATGAAAATGGCCGGCCTCCGCAGGGAGGCCGGCCATTTTGCATTCCCGGGTATCGGATCAGGCATGGCGGGCAACGGTGCGAAATGCGCCGCAACTTGGGCCGACCCAGTGTTGCGGTCTCTCAACCGCGGCCGTTTCCGGCTACGCTCGAAACTATGCCCGTATGGTCCAAGGCGTCACGCGCAAGCTCAGAAAAGAAGGCAGTAGTGTCAGTAGGTCAGGTCGACTCCGAGGGTTCGGAGGAGCTCAGGAAGTGGCTGTCCGGGCTCAAGCCCGTTACAGGGGCAGACACCATGCTGCGCTTCACCAAAACGCCCGAGGGTTCCATCGACCTCACCCACGCGCACCCTTCGGGCCTGGCGCAGCTCATGGCCGGGCGCCGGACGCGGCTCTCCACACTCATCCGCGACCAGCAGCAGTACGTCGTGGCCGCCCGGGCCTGCCGGAACCTGCGCTCCAAGATTTTCGAACTGGCCAATGACCGCGGCATCGAGGCAGGGTACTTCTCGGCTGGCACCGTGGTGTGGACCTCCGCCGTGGGCGGCAAACCGCAGCGCGTCTCGGCGCCGGTGATGCTGACTGCCATGTCGCTCACCATCCGCCCCGGGGAAGACGACTACGAACTCCAGCTCACGGAGCAGGCGCGCATTAATCCGGCCCTGATCCGGCATCTCAAAACCATCCACGGGATCGTGTTCGACGTCAACGCCGTGACACGGATGGCGTACAGCACTGCGCGGTTCGACCCGCTGCCCGTGCTGGACCGGATCAGCACCCTGGTCAAGCCGATCCATGGCGCCGACGTGGAGCACAACCTGCTCGTCTCAACCTTCGCGGACCTTTCCGGCAACCTTGACGATCCGTGGATCAACGGGCAGAACGCCCTGGTGGCCTCGCTGGCCAAGGCCGCGTCGGGTGAAATCGTCGACGTGCCCGCGCTCCAGCCCGGACGCTTTCCCAGCGTGGACGAGCGGGACCCGGCCGAGGAGCTGCTGCTCCTGGACGCCGACGCCGACCAGCAGTATGTGATCGACGCCGTCAGGGCAGGGGACTCGCTGGTGGTAAGCAGCCCGCCCGGCACCGGCCAGACGCAGACGGCCATCAACACCATCGGTGCGCTCGTGGACGAAGGCAAAACCGTTCTGGTGGTGGGGGACCGCCGCGCCAGCCTCAACGAAGTGGCCGGACGCCTCGAAGACCTGGGCTTGGACTCCATCCTTTTCCAGCTGTCCGGAAACGCAACACCGCAGCAGCTTAAGGGCCAGCTGGTGCGCGCCATCATGCGCAACGAGAAGGCGCAGGAGCCGCAGCTCGGGAGCCTGCACAAGACCCTCACCGAGCACCGCCATGCGCTTCTGGACCACGTAGCGTCGCTGCACAACGTGCGGCAGCGGTGGGGCTGCTCGCCGTACCAGGCCATGCAGTCGCTCGCGGAGCTGACGTCCATCCAGCCCGCCCCGGCCACCACCGTCCGCCTCAAGCGCAGCGTCCTGGACAGCATCCGGGACCGCGAGGAGCTGGCCGGTCGGCTGAAGCGCGCCGCCGAACTCGGTGCGTTCAGCAGGGCATCGACCACCAGCCCCTGGCACGGTGCACGGCTGGTGACGCGCAAGGAAACCGAGGAAGCGCAGGAGCTGGCGCGTGCGGTGGCGAAGAAGCTGCCGCTGCTGCAGGAACGGATGAAGGACGTGGCCAGCCACGCCGAAATCCGCCTGGGCACCACCTTCGCCGAATGGGGCTCCCAGCTCAAGCTTCTGGTGGCCGTCCGCGAAAGCCTGGACAAATTCACGCCGGACATTTTTGACCGGCCCGTGACGGACCTGATTTCCGCGACGGCGTCCTCGTCCTGGCGCAGGGAGCGCGGCATCGACATGGCCTCCATGCAGCGGTCCCGCCTGCGCCGGGTGGCCAAGGAGTACGTCCGCCCGGGCGTGCACATTGCCGATCTTCACAGTTCGCTGGTGCTGGTCCAGGAACAGCGTGCCCAGTGGGCCGGGTACGCCACCACACAGCGGCATCCGGCGGTGCCGTCCGGCCTGGCGGAAATCAGCATCATGCACCGCGGACTTACCCGCGAGATGAAGATGCTGGGTGATGCCCTGCGGCATACGGCTGCGGGCGGTTCGCTCGAAAACATTCCCTACCCGGAGCTCATGGAGCGTCTGGAACGGCTGGTCGCGGACACACAGACGCTGCAGACCCTGCCCGAGCGAACGCTGCTCATCGAGAACATGCGCGAGCACGGGCTGGGGGAGCTGCTGGCAGATCTCTCGGAGCGCGAGGTCGGCGCCGGGTCCGTCGCTGCCGAACTTGACCTGGCCTGGTGGCAGTCGGCGCTCGAGGCGATGATCAGCGGTGACGACTACCTGGCCATGTCCGACGGCGACGCCCTGCGCCAGCTGGAGGCGGAGTACCGGCTCGCGGACAACGCCCACATCGCCAGCGGTGCCGGGCGGCTGCGGTGGAAGCTGGCTGAACGCTGGCGCGCTGGCATCGAGGAGCATGCCCGCCAGGCGGACCTGCTCCGGAGCCTGCTCAAGGACGGGCGGGTCACGCTGGCTGCGCTGACGGCGCAGGCACCGGGGCTGGTTCCCATGCTGGTGCCTGTCTGGTCGGTCAGCCCCTACCTCATGACCGGCCTCCTGCCTGCCGAGCAGAAGTTTGACGCCGTGGTGATCCTCGACGCCGAAGCGACGTCGCTGCAGGCGGTCCTCCCCGCCGTCGCGCGCGCCCGGCAGGTGATCGCCTTCGGCGACGACAGGATCGCCAGCCCCCGCACCTTTACCGTTGCCGTGGAGCGGCTCGCCGCCGGCGAACAGTCGCACCAAAGTGTTGAAAGCGCGTTCACCGCACTTTCGGCAGTGCTGCCGACGGCGCCGCTGCGCTCTGTCTACCGCGCGGTGGACGAGGACCTGGTGCTGCAGCTGAGCAAGAACTTTTACGACGGAAGCCTCCGCCGCCTCCCCGAGGGGCAGTCGGCCACGGGGCTGGACCGTGCGCTGACGGTGGAGTATCTGCCCGACGGCACGGGCCTGCCCAGCGCTGACCATGAGGGCGTCGAATCGGTGGTGGCCGAAGTGAACCGGGTGGTGGAGCTCGTGTTCGAGCACGCGCGGCTCCGTCCCCGCACCTCGCTGGCGGTTGTGACTGCCAGCCTCCGGCACGCGGCACGCATCGGCGAGTCCATCCGGCTGCAGCTGCCCAACTACCCGTCGCTGTCCGGATTCTTCACAGCAGGTGATGAATCCTTCCGGGTCGTGGACCTGGAGCGTGCCCAGGGGCTGGTCCGCGACCGCGTGATTTTCTCGCCGGGCTACGGGCGGACGCCGCACGGCCGCGCCCTGCACAGCTTCGGTCCGCTGTCCGCCGAGGGCGGCCGGGCCAAGTTCGCCCTGGCCATGACCCGGGCACGGCAGTCGCTTCACGTCCTGACGTGCTTCAAACCAGAGGACCTTGACCGGACGCGGCTGGCCCACGGCGCCGTCGATCTCTTCGAACTTCTCGACCGGGAGATCTCCGGCAACACGGACCTGGGGACGCCTGCGTCCAGGGCAGCTGCAAGTGAACAGGCATTGGGGGCTGATCCGCTGGTTGCCGATCTCGGCGACCGGCTGCGGGCCCGCGGTGCCCGCGTCTGGCACCAGTACGACGGCGTCATCGACGTCGTGGCCGCGGCCGATCCGCTCAGCACCATGGGCCAGGACGAGGCCGATATTCCACGGCCGGTAGCCATCGAATCGGACGGCACCGAGCAGTACCGGCAGATGACAGTCCGGGAACGCAGCCGGCTGCGCCCCCAGCTGCTGGAGCGGCTCGGCTGGCGGTACATGCCGCTGTGGACCATCGAGGTCTTCACAGATCCCTCGGCGTGCGCCGACAGGATCGGCGGGTACCTCGGGCTTGAGAAGCCTGCCCCTACGCTTCGCTCCGTGGGGGCGCCGGGATTCTTCCTGGATGACGACGTCAGCACCCTTGCGGTGGGCGACTTCGAGCCCGATCTGGGGGAGGACTCGTACCAAGGCATGGATGGCAGCTTCGGCGACGACCCGAACGGTGACGATGGGGGCCAGAGCGGCTGGGAAGCACCCGATCGGGGTGCAACCGAGGCGGTCTTGGCGGACGCGCACTCGCCGGGTGCGGAACAGACGGACATTGATCAGATGGACGTTGATCAGACAGGCGCTGATCAGAGGGACGTTGATCAGACTGGCACCGATCAGGCTGGCACCGATCAGGCTGGCACCGATCAGGCGAACGGTGGCGGGGACGGTTTCGATTCCGACGCCGCCGGCGCGGGAGTAGGCTTCGGTTCTGAGCCCGGCTTGGAACGGCCGGCCACGGAACGGAAGAAAGGCCCGCTGTGATATCCGACGGCGGGACCGAACGCCAAGGCGGGGCCGAACGCAAAGACGGGCCCGAGCGCCAAGGCGGGGCCGAACGCAAAGACGGGGCCGAACGCAAAGACGGGCCCGAGCGCCAAGACGGGGCCGAACGCAAAGACCAGCAGTCCGCGGACCGCGAGAAGCCCGCAAAGGCGCGCCGCGCCAAAGAGGACGGGCAGCAGCGGACTGGCGTGGTCCCCAAACGTGCAGCCGAGGACGATCCCCGCACCTGGGGCGACGCAGAATCCGGCAACGACCACGACGCGTGGCTGAAGGAGCAGAAGCCCCCGCACTGGGGCTAAGCAACCGGGCAAACACGGCCGATTCCCACAGACCTGAGGATTCGCACGGGCCGGCTCACCGGGCACCGGATCCCACCAGTACAAAAAACAGCTTTCCCTGGGTTGACGCGCCCGCCAAGGCACTGGCCTGGGCAGGGGTGGCGGCCACTACCAGCAGCCCGTCCGAATCCCCGGCAGCCAGCCACTTGCCGCCCTGGCCTTCCTGACCGGAGGTCCACAGGACGGGCACTGACTTGGCGAGTACTTTCGAGGCTGATGCCTGCTCATAGCCGTTGCCGCTTGTCAGGACCACGTTCACGAGTTGTCCGGGGGACACCAGTTGGATGGATGAGGGATCTGCCATCCGCAGCGGCACCGCAGCGGACCCGGGCGGCGCTCCCGTCAGCAGGCCTGGCCCCACCAGCTGCGTATCGGTCAGGAGCTGGCCCTTGCGAAGCGGCGCTGCCAGCTGCTTGCCGTCCGCTCCGGAGCTGTCAGCGATAGTCCCGCCCGGCACCAGGGCCGGCGGAACGCTGACGCTCCTGACGTCACTCCCGGCCAGCTTCGCTCCCGCTGGAAGGTCACGGGCAGCGGCCAGGACGCTTACGGTCTGGGCAGGGGCAGGAGTGAGCTGGTGGACGGCGATCCCCGCGGCCGCGCACAGGAGGAGTGCCACAGCAAGACGGCGGTTTCGGTTCAGCCATCCCGCGAAGCGCCGCCCGCGCGGGCGCGGGCGGGCGGCAGAACCGGGCAATGCGTTGCCGCGGCCGGGACGAACGGCCGGGCGGGTTGCCCTTGCAGGGAAAATTCCGGTAGCTGGCATGCCGCCACGCTACGGGCAATCCGTTGGCTCACGACAGGTGCCGGTAGCGGTATGTGGAAAACGCGCCCCGAGGCGCATCGGAAGACTGCCCTGCAAGCGCGAACGGGCACTTGAGGCCGGGGCTGTACTCGATCGAAGCAAGAGAGTCCGGCCGGGTAATCCCGGCCGGACTCTATTAGCTTGAAGGCGGCAGTGCCGCAGGAACTCGCCTAGCTCGCGGCTGCAGCTGCCGGGGCAGCGGATGATGCAGACGACGAGGAGGCGGCCGGGGCGGCCGGCGCTGGCGCAGTGGGGGAGGGCGAGACGGCGCTTCCCTTGGAATCGCGCGAATCAGTCCGGTAGAAGCCGGAGCCCTTGAAGACCACGCCGACGCTGTTGAACTTCTTGCGGAGCGTGCCCTGGCATTCGGGGCAGGACGTCAGAGTGCTGTCGGTGAAAGACTGCACGATGTCGAAGGCATGGCTGCAATCCTTGCAGGCATAGGCATACGTGGGCACTGTAGATCCTCCTCTTGGACAAACGACAGGTCCCGTGCTGCCTGGCTTCATTTCCCGGATTCTCCTTGACGGATCACCGCGGCGGAAATGCCTCCATTAGCAGTCGCAGGGCCTGAGTGCCAATTCTACCACCCCGCCCGGGCGTGGTCACGCGAAGGCTACCAGCCCGGATGGCATGAGCACTGCCTCGACGGGGCGGTCGAAGTCTTCAGCTGGGATGGTCTGGGCGGGCAGAAGTTCGGAGTCGTAGATGATGGCAGCCTTCGGAAGGTGCAGGCCACCGGCGCTGGCTGCAGCCAGGAACTTGTCGTAATAGCCGCCGCCCTGTCCGATCCTGTTGCCGCTGCGGTCCACCGCCGTTGCCGGCATGAACATTCCGGCCGCAGTCCGCACCGTATCCAGGCCGTGGCGCTCACCGGCGGGTTCCTGGATGGGTGCATACCTGCTGCGGATGAACTCGCTGTCGGGGGTCCAGAAGACCCAGCTGAGTTCCCGGTCCGGTTCGCAGACCGGGAGCAGGATGCTGTGGCCGGCCTCATGAAGCGCGTGCAGCAGGGGAAGTGTCGGCGGTTCGAAATCGACGCCGAGGTAGGCGGTGAACGTGGCCGGCTTGCCCGCAGCGATCGCTTCGGCCCAGGGCAGCCCGTGGGTGGCGATGCCGTCGCCGGCGTTTGAGAGGTCCGTTGCTGTCATCGTGGCCCGGATCTGCCGGTGCCGCGAACGGATCCCGTCCTTCGACGGCATGGTCCCTGTTGGCATGGATGTCATCCTTTGTCGCAGCGGCAGGCGGCCGGGCCGCTGCCGGAAGCATTTACCGTATGAATGTTCCCTCGGATAGATTAGACCAGTGACTTCCACTAATTGTTCAGTCCGCAAGGCCGTAATCCCCGCTGCTGGGCTCGGCACCAGGTTCCTGCCTGCCACCAAGGCCATGCCCAAGGAGATGCTGCCGGTAGTTGACAAGCCGGCCATCCAGTACGTCGTCGAGGAGGCCGTCAAGGTAGGCCTGAGCGACGTCCTTATGATCACCGGACGCAACAAGCGCGCGCTCGAGGACCACTTTGACCGCGTCCCGGCCCTGGAAGCGACGCTGGAGGCCAAGGGCGACACCGCCAAGCTGGAATCGATCCAGGCCGCGAGCAACCTGGGGGACATCCACTATGTCCGCCAGGGTGACCCCAAGGGCCTTGGCCACGCGGTGCTGCGTGCCCGCCAGCACGTGGGCTACGAGCCGTTTGCCGTTCTCCTCGGCGACGACCTGATCGATGCCCGCGATGAGCTGCTCAGCATCATGATTGACGTGCAGGCCAAGACCGGCGGATCTGTGGTGGCGCTCATCGAGGTGGAGCCGTCCCAGATCAGCGCCTACGGCTGCGCGGACATCTCCGAGATTGATGGCGAGGGTTTCGTCCGCATCAACAAGCTGGTGGAGAAGCCGGACGTCAACGAGGCGCCCTCCAACCTGGCTGTCATCGGCCGTTATGTGCTCCACCCCGATGTCTTCGATGTGCTGGAAAAGACCGAACCGGGCCGCGGCGGCGAGATCCAGCTGACGGACGCCCTGCAGGAGCTGGCCAGCAGGGACGGTGAAGGCGGCGGAGTGTACGGTGTGGTCTTCCGTGGCCGCCGTTACGACACCGGCGACAAGCTCAGCTACCTCAAGGCCTGCGTGGAGCTAGCCATCGACAGCGAGGACCTCGGACCTGGTCTGCGTGCTTGGCTTCCGGAAATTGCCGCACGTCTGTCCGAGTAATCTTTCATGAGGGTCAGCCACATCTGGCCGGTCACGCTGGAGTGCGGGGACATTGTCCTGCGGCCCATCAGGTACCGGGATCGGAAGGAGTGGACCGAGGTCCGTTCCCGTAACAGTGACTGGCTGGCGCCCTGGGAGGCCTCGAATCCGATCGCGGGCGGGGCGCTGCCCGATTACCGCCAGATGGTCAGGTCCCTGAACACGCAAGCGGCCCAGGCCACCGCGCTGCCCTTTGTGATCACGGAGTGGACGCCCGGACACCGTGACCCCGTCATCGTGGGGCAGCTGACGGTCTCCTCTATTGTGTGGGGATCCGCCTTGATGGCGACGCTCGGCTACTGGGTGGACCAGGCGCGGGCCGGGCACGGGATCGCTCCCACTGCGGTGGCGATGGCAACTGACCATTGTTTCCGGACCCTTGGCCTGCACCGGATGGAAATCAACATCCGTCCCGAAAACGGGCCCAGCCTGCGCGTCGTGGAGAAGCTCGGCTTCCGGGACGAGGGCTACCGTCCGCGCTACCTGCACATCAATGGGGAATGGGCAGACCACCGCTCCTTCGCCCTGACCTCAGAGGAAGTTCCGGAAGGTCTCCTCAGCCGCTGGCTGCGGGTCAGGCCCGCCTGACCGCAGACAGGCGGAGCCGCTGGTCAGGGCCGGGTTCACGACATAAGTCCATTGATTTGAAGCTCGGCCGCGACACACCGAGACGAATGCCACAACAGCCCCCACATACCTCATACGGTTTTGTGTGTGGACTTCCCCCTTAGCAGCTCAGTCATCCTTGTGGCTGCTGTTGCGCTCTGGATCGTTTGGGTTGCCCCTTACGTGCTCCGCAACGGCCGGCATCAGTTCCAGGCTGCCGGTGACCTGACGCTGGATAGCGTCGACGCCGAAACTGCAAACCCGCAAGCCGGGACGGTTGTATATATGGCCGCCCAGCAGGAGAAACGCATGGACACCAGGAAGAGCAGCGAACCAGCAACAGGCCTCACCCCGGCTCCGTCCGGCAGTAGGCCTGCCGCCAGGGGGACCGGTGCCTTTCGGATCCGCTATGGACGGACGGCAATCGCGCTTGTCGGGTTGCTGTCCTTCCTCACGGCGGTTGTGGCCGGAGTCCTGCGTCTCTTTGGGCTCGGCAACCCCTGGGTTCCGGCCGTGGCGTTCCTGACAGGTGTTGCCGCCGTCGTGGTTTTGCGGCGGCTCGCTGTCCGTGACCGGCGCAGGAAAGTCAACGCCGCCTTCAAGGCGGCCATGGGCTCGCCGGTAAGCCGGGAGCCGGCCGTCGAGCGCCCCGCGGAGGCGGCACCCGCCCCGGAGTCCGTTAAGCCCCGGGAAAGTGCCCTCTTCGACGCCGAGGCAGAAGCGCCGAAGCCCAAGCCTCTCACGGCAGTCGAACTGCGTGAGGCGGCACTGGCAGTTGCCATCGCGGCCGGCGACGAAAGCGCCGCAGCCCCTGTGCAGGGCCCGGCGGCTGCGCCTGAATCCAGCTGGGATCCGGTGGAAGTTCCCAAGCCGACATACGTTGAAGCGGCCAAGGCCGAGCGTCCGGCACCCGAGCCGCTGGCGCTGCCCGAGGCTCCGAAGTCGGTGGGCAAGCCTTCACTCAAGCAGGGGCCGGCTGCCGCACCTCCTGCTGCCTCCCCGAATGCCGAGCCCGCCAAGCCGCTGACCAAGGCCCAGAGCGCGCTGAGCAACCTTGATGACGTACTGCAGCGCCGCCGCGCGTAGCCGGCCTTCAAAGCAGCACCAGCTGTCACCGTAATGGTCCGCATCTGCGTTGCCGGCGGCACTGGCGAGGCTGGCCGCGAAGTGGTGCGCCAGGCCCTTGGCCTGGGGCACGCCGTCGCGGTTTTGACTCGAAACCCGCCGCTCCCGGGTGCCCGGGAGTATTACGACGGCGCCGCGTACTTCCGCGCGGACGTCACCACCGGAGACGGGGTGCCCGAAGCGCTGGCGGGTGCCGACGTCGTCATCGATTGCCTCGAAGCGCGGACCGGCAAAGCACTCAGGCACTATGCGGCCGGCGGCGCACTGCTGCTGGGCGAAGCCGCGGCGGCTGGCGTGGTACGGGCCGTACAGCTTTCCATCATTAACTGCGACCAAAGCGCCCTCACGTATTACCGGTCAAAGGCGGACAAAGAGCGCGTGTACGCGAGATCGCCGCTCGAAACGCGCACTGTGCGGGCAACGCAGTTCCACAGCCTGGTGACGGGGATTTTCGGTGCGGGTTCCCGCGTTGGCCTCGTACCGGTGATCAAAGGCGCCCGGTTCCAGACGATCTCGCCGGCCGATGTGGCGGCGGCGCTGCTGGAAGCCGCACTGGGACCGCCGTTTAGTGATTCCCGCGCGGTGGAGACCGTCGGAGGGCCGGAGGTGCTGAGCATGGCATCGATGGCCACAGTCTGGAAGCGGATAACCGGTGCCAGGGGCCTCGTGACCGAACTGCCGCTGCCCGGATCGACGGGCAGATTTTTGCGTGAAGGGAAGAACCTGGCGCCCGAACAGCGTTACGGACACACGACATTTGAGGCCTGGTTGGCAAACCGGCAAGAAAATTTGTAGCCTAGGGAAACCGGCGTTGAGTTCCTCCGGGAAACGGCGCCACGGGGTTATAGCTCAGTTGGTAGAGCGCTTCGTTCGCATCGAAGAGGTCAGGGGTTCGAATCCCCTTAGCTCCACAGTTACACCCCGGTCTTCGGACCGGGGTGTTTTTGCTTTGGCCCGTGTGGTCGCCGGGGCCGGGCATGGCTCTCAGGTTGGGGGATGCGCGGCTGCAGCTCATGAGTTCGAAGATCCGTGTGATTTGGGCGGCAGATGGCCGCGCCTGGATGCTTCCCGGACTACCTGCCGGATGTTGGCGAACAGCACTGCCTTCACTGCTGTCATGTCCGGGTTGTGCCCGTGCTTCAGCGCGCTCTCAAGGCTTCGGCAGTATGCCTCAAGGCGGTGCGCGCCGGCCATCCCGGAGCTGACCCTCAGGCTGATGATGGCCTCCAGAGTTGTGTCTGTATCACCGCGGGTGAGGCCCTTGAAGATCTTGGCCGCCCGCACGGGGAGCATCACCAGATACTCCTCCATGAACTTCCGCGCTGCATCCTTCCCGGCTTCGTCCGTGAGGTCCTGCAGCGCACCGTCATCCAGTACCGGAAGGTCCTGGTCCGCGTCCGGGTCCTCCGCCATGCAGCCACCTCATCCAGTTGTCCACGCCGTCCTGCGATTCTCAATGAAATGGTCCGGGACGCAGCTCAAGAACCTGACACTGTCATCGCAGGTTCGGATCAAGAGTTCGCCAACGTTCATCTTGTTCTGCCAACGCGAAAGGCGGCCACGGGCAGGAGGAGTGCCCTGCCCGGGCCGCCAGGCGTGTAAGAGGCGCGGGCTACTGGCCGCCGCAGAACTTGCTGTAGGTGCTGCCGGCCTGCTCGTAGCCGGCCTTCAAACCGGTGAGTTTCGCCTCATCCGGGGTTTCCTTGGCGGACTCGTCCGTGTACTCCAGGATGGCCTGCAGCGCCGGGCGCAGCTCGTCCGAGGACACAGCCTCGATAGGGCGGATCTGGTTGGCCAGGCGGGTCATGCCGGTCTTGCCCACGGAGTTCGTGGGGTTCGAGACAACCGTCCTGATCCGGTCACAGGTTTGTGCGGTGGTGAGCTGCGGTGCAGCGCAGGCGGAAGCGGAGAGGACGAACCCGGCGGCAAGCAGGGCGGTAGTGAGTTTCTTCATGTTTCCCTCAGTAGTTGATGTCAATCGATTGTAAGCAGACGCAACCGGCTCGGGACGGCCGGGTTACGGCTGTTGCTAGCAGCCGCCAGACTGCTCATCCGCCAACTGTTCGTCCGACTCGATCCTGCGAAGCACGGAGAGCCGCTCTCCGATGCGTGACAGAACGGCGGCCAGTTCCTCAGGAGGGCCGCCCTCCGGTGGTCCAAAGGGGCTGCCAAACAGGCCCGGCGCAATGAGGAACGGAGTGATGTCCCGCTCGTGGAGGACGTTCAGCAAAGTCAGGAACCGCTGCCAGTCAGCCGGGCTGGACGCGGACTCTGCAGAAGGTGAAGGTATGCCGTCCACGACCCAGGCTGGGAACGTCTCCGCCAGCAGAAGATAGTCCGCCGTCGACCAATTTCCGCCGCATAGCTCGGCGAAGCTGGCCCAAAGCATGTCCGGGTCGGCGCCTTTGACTGACAGCGGACCGGTGGGCAGGGCCAGGACGTCCCGCTGGGAAGGGGAGGGCCTGAACAGCCCGTAGGCGCCCAACTGCCGTTCGGTGCCGGGCGTGATGACCAGGCCGCGGTGAAAACCGGCCACTAGAGCCAGCCCTTCCGCTTGAAGATGAGATACATCAGGGCGGCTGTGGCTGCCATCAGCAGTATCGCCATGGGGTAACCGTAGGCCCAATGCAGCTCCGGCATATGGTCAAAGTTCATGCCGTACACGCCGGCCACAAACGATGGGGCGAAGAAGATGGCCGCCCAGGACGAGATCTTTTTTACCTGCTCGTTCTGCTGCGCGCTCGCCTCGTTCTGCCGGTTGGCGGTAAGCGTGCCGTCCAGGGTCAGCGCGTTTTGAAGGAGGTCACGGAATGAATCAGCCCGCGAAATCACCCGCTCCACGTGGTCCTCGACGTCCCGGAGATTGTGCTGGAGCTCGGCGTCGGCAGCAAAGTCGTCAAATCCTTGATTCAGCTGCTGCATCATGGCCGGCAGCGGATGGATGGCCCGCTGGAACTGGATGACCTCGCGGGCGAGTTCATAGATGCGGCGGGACACCGCGGAATCCCCCGAAAACAGTTGGTCTTCGATTTCGTCGATGTCGTTTTCCAGCCCGGCCACCACCGGGGCGTAGTCGTCCACCACCTGGTCCAGCAGTGCGTACAGTACCGCCGGCGGTCCGTGGCGGAGGAGATCCGGCCTGGACTCCAGGCGGCGGCGTACCTGTCCGACGCCGGACATCTCGGCATGCCGGACGGTCACCACGAAGTTCGTTCCAACGAATATATGGAGCTCGCCGAATTCCACAGTTTCGGTGTCATCGCGGTACCGGGCCGGCCTCAGAACAGTGAAAAGGCTGGCCCCGTAGCGCTCCAGCTTTGGCCGTTGGTGGGCCGAAACGGCGTCCTCCACGGCCAGGTCATGCAGGCCAAACTCCTCGGCGACGGCGGCCATCTCGGCTTTCGAGGGACGGTACAGGCCGATCCAGGCCATCCCGCCGTGGCTGTCAAGCGTTTCAAACGTCTGTTCCAGGTTTTCGGGCTCCGCGGTGCGGACCCCGTCGACGTAGACGGCGTTGTCGATGATGGTCACAGTCTGCAGGTCTCCGTCTATTTGGGTCAGGACATCGCGTTGGGTCAGGACATCGCGTTGGGGTCAGGACATCCGCATTGGGTCAGGACAGCGCGCCGATGATGACTCCGGCGGCTGTCACAGCGAGGACATCGTGGCCGGAGTCGATGAGCGTCACCGCGGCAGGACGTCCGGCGAAACCGTTGTGGATTACGTGGCCGCCCACACGGAACACCACTGCCAGCACGAAAGCGAACGATCCGCCGGCCAGCGCGCTGTCGAGTCCGAGCTTGCTGATCAGAACTGCGAGCAGGATGGCTGTTAGGGCTGCAGCTGCCATCATGGGAACCCAGATTCCGGCGCCGCCATTAGTGTTCCTGAGGTCCTCTTCCGTCTTGCCGACGGCCTCCATCCACCGCTTGCCGAGCACAGCGGGCAGGTACCAGACGAAGCCGATGGCCATGCTTGCGACGAAGGCAAGAAGCACCGCAAGCCAGTTGACCTGAAAGAAGTAAGAGAACCAATCCATACTCGAATCCTATTCCGGCCGAAGGGGCGCAGGCCCCGGAGCCGACTGAACCAGGCGGCTGATCAGCGGCTCGGTCCGGTACGGGATGTGCGTGTGGAGGGCCAGCACGGTTTCGGTGCGGATCACGCCCTTGATGCGCAGGATCGAACGCAGCGCGCCCTGGAGGTTTTGCGTGTCCGTGGCCACCACCCGGCACCAGACGTCGCCCCGGCCGGAGATCTCGTGCACTTCGAGGACCTGGGGAATCAGCCGCAAAGCGGCGATCACGCCGTCGAGCTCCCGGTGCGTCACTTCAATCGTCACAAAGGCGACGACGTCGTATCCCACCGCTTCGAGGTCGATCTCGCGGCCGCCGTCGTGCAGGATGCCAGAGCGCAGCATCCGGCGCACGCGTGACTGGGCAGTGTTCCGCGCAATGCCGAGTTTTTCGCTCAGCTCACCGATCTGGACCCGGGGGTCGCGGATCAGCTCGAGCAGGATCTTCAGATCCGTGGGGTCCAAGGTGTTCAAATCGTCACTCCGGTTCATGAATCCGGCCAAAGATTGATGGTTTTGCTCAATATTCCCACAGAATGACGCACGGGTACGCACTCCTGCCGCATTCTTTAGGTACCAAGATTCCATCCGCGCGGGCAGCCCCCACAAAGGGCAGGTTCCCCGGACACAGGCAAGGGCACGTGCATGACCGTCTTTAGCGAACTTCGAATGCGTCCGGCTACGGCCACCCGCTGGGGCTGGGATGCGTCCACCACCACACGGCTGGCCATGGCCGGCGTCGTCATTTTCACGCTCCTGGTGGGAGCAAACCTCGCGACCCCGCTGTATCCGCTGCTGCAGGTGCGGCTGGGCATCGGCTCCCTGGGTATCACCGTCGCGTTCGCCGCCTACGTCCTGGCACTCGTGGCCACGCTCATGCTCGCGGGGCACTGGTCCGACCACATCGGGCGCCGTGCGGCACTTCTCCTTGCCGTGCTGACGGGGCTCGCGGGTGGCCTGGTCTTTGCGAACGCGGACAGTCTTGCCGGGCTGTGCGGCGGCCGGGCGCTCCAGGGCGTCGCCGTCGCCCTGGCTACCGGGGCCAGCTCGGCGGCACTGCGTGAACTGCTGCCGGAGCGCCCGGAGTGGGCCTCCCGTTTCACCCTCCTGGCCTCGGCCGGGGGAGTGGCAGCGGGCCCCGCGATCGGAGGGATCCTCTCGCTCCTGCCGGACTCCACCAGCACGCCGTACCTCATCCATACGCTCGTCCTGGCCGCCTTGCTGGTCCCGCTGTACCTGCTGCGAGCCCGTCCCGCCATCAAGCCTGCCGGCCCCCGTCCGCTGAAGGCGCTTGCGCCGCGCCTGCCCACGGTGTCCCGCGACGCCCGGGGTGCATTCTGGCTGGCGGCAGCCGTCGGCTTCCTTAGCTTTGCCGTCTTCGGCTTCTGCCTGTCCCTCGCGCCGGGTTACTTCGCGAAGATCCTCGGCACCGAATCGCGGCCGCTGATCGGCCTGCTGGCCGGGCTAACCCTGGGATCGTCCGCCCTGAGCCAGTTGGTCGCCGTCCGGAGCAGGTTCGCTGTGCCGGCCGGGCTGGCTGTGCTGGGCGGCGCCGTGGCGCTCATCGCGGCCGCCGCTGCCGCTGGCAATCCGTGGCTGCTGGTCGCGGCGAGCGTAGCCGCAGGCGCCGGCCAGGGCGTCGCCTTCCGGACAGTTTTCAACGACGTGGCAGGCAAGGTGGAAGCGTCCCGGCATGCACAGATCATCAGCACCGTTTATGTAATCACCTACCTCGGAAGTGCCGTCCCGGTAGTGGGGCTGGGGCTCGCGACGGCGGTCTACGGGCTCGACGCGGCCGTCGCCGGATTCGTGACAGCCTGCGCCTGCGCCGCGGGGCTGCTGGCGGCGATCACCTGGCGCCGCAGCCTCCGCCGGTAGCAGCGGCCGGAGAAACCGCCGGAGTAAGCACGTTCCTTGCAAAGAAACGGTTGCAAAGAACTGATTGCAAAATAACCGTTGCAAAGAAATCTTTGCAAGAGTAGCCTTGCGATATGGCCAGCAAGCCGAACTTTGAAGCCCCCGACGTACAGGACCTGCCGTACCCCGTCCGGAAGATGGACCCCGCTTCCCTCAAGGCGCTTGCGCATCCGCTGCGAGTCCAGATCCTGGAAATGCTTTCGCGGTACGGCGCGCAGACGGCGTGCAGCCTCGGCGAGCTGCTGGGGGAGTCCAGCGGTTCCACGAGCTATCACCTGCGCCAGCTGGCCAAGCACGACTTCGTTCGGGAGGTAGAGGGAAAAGGGACCGCGCGGGAGCGGTGGTGGGAGCGGCCGCGCGGCGCCATCGAGGTCTCGTCACCTGAACTTGCCAGTTCCCCCGCCACCCAGGAAGCGTCGCGGCTGGTGAACCGGGAGTTCGAGCTCCGCCGCCAGGCCGTGCTCGCCGATTTCATGGCGCACGGGGCGGACAGCCTGGACCGTGACTGGCTGGAAGCCGCAACCGTAAGCACCGCCAATGTGCGGATGAACGAGGAGCAGCTGGGCGCCTATACGCGGGCCATGGAGGCCTTCTCCTATCGGCTGCTGGAGGAGATCCGCGGCGAGGGGGACCAGGAAGGTGCCCGGCCGGTCCAGATCCACTTCAACGCCTTCCCCATCCTCAGGGTCCCCGCGTCCGCAGGCACCCGCGGCCAGCGCAGGACTCCGAACCCCGCCCAAGCGGAATCCTTCAGCACAAAACAGTCAACGAGCCCCGAAAGGAAAGAGCCATGAGCGCTCTATCGGTCAACCAGTCCGTTCCCTGCGCCGGCTACCGCCGTGCCTCCGTCGTGGAAGCCATGGCCGTCCGTATCGGCGCAGGCCTGGTGGAATGGGCGGAGCGGCGCCGGGTTGTTCCGGAGGAATCCGCCCGGCAGCAGCGGGACGCCGCGCGGCGCCGCGATGAATTGAGCCTGTTGCGTGGCGATGTCCTCGGGGCAGCCCACTCTGGCCTGCTGCTTGCCCGCCACTAGGTAGCGCCGGGTCGGTTGTTCCGGCGCCTGGTGAGTTCCGGCGCCTGGTCAGTCCTGTTCCGGCAGCGGTCCGTGGTTGCCCTGCATGTGGTCGAACACCAGTGTGGTTTCGGTGTGGCCCACCACGGGGTCGGTGGCAAGGTTGTCCAGAACCCAGTCCCGCAGGTCCTCGGTGGTGGCGACGGCGATGTGCAGCAGATAGTCGACCGAGCCGGACGTATGGAAGGTTGAAAGTACGGCGGGCAGCTTGGGGACGCGGGAGGTGAACCGGTCGATCTGCTCCCGGTCGTGGGCACGGAGCCGGACGGCGATCAGGGCCTGCACTGACCGGCCAATCGCGGAAAGGCTCAGTTTCGCTTCGAATCCCTGGATGATGCCCCGGTCCGAAAGAGCGCGGGTGCGCATGAGGGCGGTGGAGGGGGCGATGCCCACCAGCTCGGCCAGCTGCTTGTTGGATATCCGGGCATCGTCCACCAGGGCCGCCAGCAGCCGCTCATCAATGGCGTCCAGCGGCTCGTGCCCCGCTGGCGGCCGAATATTCTTCGGGTTGCTGCTCACGGATCCTCCTGAAGTGTTCTCCGTTCATCTTAGCGGCGCCAATGTTGCCAAGACATTCACAGGCGGGCGGCACTTCCGAACATCTGCAAGTTTTCGGCCCGGTTCGGCGGCGAATTATTCAGGGATGCTGCAGGCTTGCCTTATCCGGCTGGCGCTGCCGCCGCTGGGGCGCGGACGAGGGGTGCACGACGGCGGTGATCACCGCCGTCGTGCATCCCAGGATGATGACGGCGGCCGCCAGCGCCGGCCAGCCGAGGGACTGGAACACCAGTCCTCCGGCCCAGCCCAAGATGCTGGAGCCCAGGTAATACGCGAGGTTGTACAGCGATGCTGCCTGTGCCCGGCCTGACTGGGCGATGGCTCCGGTCCAGCCCGCGCCGATGCTGTGGGCCGCGAAGAAACCGCCGGTGAAGATGATGAGGCCGGCCAGTATCAGCACCAGCACCTGGGTGAGGGTGAAGGCGAGGCCTGCCGCCATAACCGCAATGCCGGCCAGCAGCACCGTGCGCCGGCCGAAGCGCTGCGTCAGGGCTCCGGCCCAGCGTGAGGTCGCAGTGCCCGACAGATAGGCCAGGAAGATGAGGCTGATGAGCGTGGCCGGAAGGCTGAACGGCTCGCCGGAGAGCCGGAAACCGAGATAGTTGTAGACGGCCACGAAGCCGCCCATCAGCAGGAAGGCCTGCACGTAGAGTGCCAGCAGCCGCGGGTTGGCCAGATGCCCAGACAAGGTCCTGGCCGCTCCGCGGAGGCCGATACCCCGGGCGGGGCTGAAGCCGCGGGCCTTGGGAATCAGGACCAGGAAGAGCACGGCGGCCACGGTGGCCAGGACGGAGACGGCGAGCGCGGCGGCGCGCCATCCCCATAGTTCCCCCGCCGGCCCGGCCACAAGCCGGCCGGCCAGGCCGCCCAACGTGGTGCCCGCGACGTAGCTGCCCGCGGCCACGGCAGCGTGCGCCCGGTCGATCTCCTCGTTGAGGTAGGCGATGGCGATGGCCGGGATGCCGCCCAGGGCCATGCCCTCCAGCATCCGGAGCCCCAGCAGGACGGGGAAAGACGTGGCCAGCGGCACCAGCAGCCCCAAGGCCGTGGCCAGGCAGATTCCCCAGGTCATGGCCTTTACCCTCCCGATCCGGTCTGCGAGGAACGACCAGGGAATGACGGTGACGGCGAGGCCCACGGTGGCCAGGGAAATGGTCAGCGCGGCGTCCGCGGCGCTCACCCGAAGCTCGGCAGCCATGACAGGAAGTACTGCCTGGGTGGAATAGAGCTGGGCGAAGGTGGCCACCCCGGCAAACGCCAGGCCAGCCAGGATCCTGCCGTAGGCCTGTGAACCCTTCGGATGCCCGTTCCATTCGACGCCTGCCCCGGCAGCCGGACTCGCCCCGGCAGCCTGCGCCGGCCCGGACTGGCTCGGCTGGATTCCGCGGGCATGCTGGTTGGGCGTTGGCATGCCTTCAGCGTAGATCTATGCTGTCCTAGCATCCAATGCATGATTCACCGATAATTCATGCGGGAACGGATTGATTGACGGAGGAAAACCGTGGATATCGAGCACAGGCAACTGGTGCAGCTGCTGCCGGTTCTGCCGCTGCTGGCGGAGCTTGGGCGGACACAGCACATCACCGAAACCGCCGAGCTGCTGGGCGTTCCGCAGTCCACGGTCAGCCGCGCGCTGGCGCGCGCCAGTGCCGTGGTGGGGACCGATCTCCTGGTAAGGGACGGCAGGGGCGTGCGGCTAACGCCTGCTGCCACGACGCTGCTGCCCTACGTGGAGTCGGCGCTCGCCGAGTTCCGCGCCGGCCTGGACCTTGTCCGGCACGAGTCGGAGGTGGTGCGCGGCCGGATCGCCGTGACCTTCCAGCACACGTTCGGCGAAGCGACGCTGCCACTGCTCATCAGTGCGTTCCGGAGCCGCTATCCGCAGACGGAGTTCGATCTCAGCCAGGGCTCCCGCGACAGCTGTCTGGCGGAACTCTCCTCCGGGGCCGCCGATCTCGCGCTGACCGCACCCGTGGCACCCGCCGGCAGGACCATCGGGTCCGCAGCCCTGTATCGGGAACCACTGCGGCTCGTGCTGCACCACCGGCACCGGCTGGCGGACCGGAAATCAGCGTCTGTGGCCGAGATCCGGAAAGACCCGTTCGTCGCGCTGGGATCGGGGTACGGGCTGCGGTCCCTGACGGATGTCCTGTTCCGGGAAGCCGGCTTCCGGCCGCGCATTGCCTTTGAAAGCCAGGATGCACACACCGCGCGGGGCCTGGTGTCCGCCGGGCTGGGTGTCAGCATTCTTCCGCCGGAGGGCGGCAGCGGCCCGGGCCGCGGCGTCACGGCGGCCACCGGGGACCTGGGCTGGGTCGAAATTGCGCTGGAATCGGAACTGGCATACCGCGAGATCGGTCTGGCTTGGCGCGAGCGCCGCGGCGTGCGGGAGAGCGAACCGGATGCGCTGCGGCTCTTCCGGGAGCTGGTATTGGGCGAGGGGCCAGGGCTGCTGGCAGGGCTGGTCCAGGCCCGGTCGGGCCCCTGACTGGCCGTTGGCGCCCGGCCCTTAACTGTCCGGCCCGGCCCGGCCCTTAACTGTCCAGGAGCGCTCCGACCGCCTCGGCCACGGGTCCGGTCCTGGCCGAGCGCCAGCCCTTTCCTGCCCAGAGGTTCAGCCGCTCCCGGTCACCGGCGGCCGCTGCTGCCGCGCGGATGGGAGCTGTCAGATGGTGGATGGCGGGGTAGCCCGCAGGGGCGTCCCGGTGGTCGCGGACAAAGTCATTGACGAGTGCCCGTGCGTACCGGCCGGTGAACGCCCGGGTGGGTGCTGTTTCGGTGAAGCGGTCATCGCCAAGGGCGTCCTTGTGCAGCTGCCGCGCGCCGCTTTCGTCCGTCCGCAGCAGCGCCGTTCCCACCTGCGCGGCAACCGCCCCGGCGGCAATGACCGACCTGACGGCGGCGGCGTCCGACACCGCGCCGGCCGCGATCAGCGGAAGGTCGACGGCGGCTGCCACCTCCCGGATCAGGTCAGTCGTCGACGGCGGCATGTCGCCTGGTTTAGTCCCGGGCAGGAACGCGCCGGAGTGGGCGCCGGCGCTGCTGTGCTGGACGACGAGGGCATCGGCTCCGCGGTCCGCTGCCAGCTCGGCCTCGGCGCGGCTGGTGACCGTCGCGACGACGGTCGACCCGGCTTTCCGGAGCGCCTCGACAACTGCGGAATCGGGCAGCCCGAATGCGAAGCTGACCAGTTCAACGGGGTGCTGCAGCAGGAGGTCGATCTTCGCCTGCCAGGCGTCGTCGTCGTCAAGCACCAGGGGCGGCACGGTCACGCCGTAGCGCCCGGCGTCCCGGTCAAGGCTGCTCCGGTACTCCTCCATCCTTGCCACGGCGTCGCGGGAGGGGTTCAGCTGTGCATGGTCGGGCACAAAAACGTTGACGCCGAACCGGACGCCGGCGTCCCGGCAGGCGCGGATCTCGGCGCTGACCGCGTCCGCGCTCTTGTAGCCCGCGGCGAGAAAGCCCAGTCCCCCGGCGCGGTGGACCGCCGAGACGAAGCCCGGCGTGGACGTCCCGCCTGCCATGGGCGCTGCAATGATGCGGGTATCGATCTCGGCGTGGGGCATGGCCGGCTCCTTGGGGCTAATCAGTAATCTGTTCAGGTGACTAACTCTGACAACCTATCCGGTGCGGCCCCTGTCCCGTCCAGTGCCGTCCCGTCCAATGCTGTTTCGTCCAGCACGGTCCCGTCCGGCTCCGCCCTGCCCAACGACGTCGTGATCGGCCTCGACATCGGCGGCACCAAGACGAGGGGCGTCCGCTTCGAGCACGGGGAACCGGTAGCCGACCAGAGCGTGGGAAGCGCCAACGTCCAGAACGTCAGCCGTGAGGAGGCCGCCGCGCATCTCGCGGAGCTTTTCGCCAAAATCGGCAGTGGCCCGGTGGCGCAGGTCTATGCCGGCGCCGGCGGGATCGACACCAATGAGGATGCCGCCGCCCTGGCCGCCCTCATTGAGCCCTACGCCCCGGGGGCCCGGATTACGGTGGTCCACGACTCCCGGCTCCTGCTCGCGGCCGGCGGCGCCAGTAGCGGCGTCGCCGTCATTGCGGGCACCGGCTCCGCGGCCTGGGGAACGAACGGGGACGGCGATGAGGCGCGGGCCGGCGGCTGGGGCTACCTCCTGGGCGACGAAGGCAGCGGTTACTGGCTGGGCAGGGAGGCCGTCCGGCACAGCCTGCGGCGTATGAACCAGGGTCAGGAACCGGACGAGCTGACCAGGGCGCTCCTGGACTCCTGCAACACCGATGACCCGAACAAGCTGATCGCGCTCTTCCACTCCCCCGACACCGGACGCCGCTTCTGGGCGCAGCGGGCCCGGCTCGTGGTGGAGGCGGCCGACGCCGGCCACAGGGTAAGCCGCGACCTGATCGACCAGGCGGGCAAGGACCTGGCGGACATGGCTGCCCAGGTCCTCCGGCAGCTGGGGCTGGACGGTCCGGTTATCCTGGGCAGCGGCCTGGGCATGAACGTAGTCCGGCTCCAGGAATCGTTCCGGCAGCACCTGGCCGTGGCAGGAGTCCGTGACGTGCGGATCCTGGAGCAGGACCCTGTTTTCGGTGTCCCGCTGCTGGTCCGCGACCAGGCCTGACCCGGGCATGACTGAGCGCGAACGGACACTTGGGCCCCGCCTGAGGGCCCCAAGTGTCCGTTCGCGCTTGGACGGAGCAGGTTTCCTCCTGCGGGAGATGCTTAAGGTTCGTCACAGTCCCACTCCAGGACGGCCGCCTGCACGCGGACAGCGCGGGGCTACGCTGGAGCCATGACCGTTCTCTTCGACACCCGCCCCGCCGCTTACGCGGTGATCATCCGCGACAGCGCGATACTCCTGGCGTACTGGAAGCAGGATGGCAAGGAAGGCTGGACGCTGCCCGGCGGCGGGCTGGACTTGGCCGAGCACCCGGTGGACGGCTGTATCCGTGAGGTCTTCGAGGAGACGGGCTACCACGCCGAAATCGGCGCAATGCTCGGGATCGACGTCGGGCACTGGCCGGCGGGTTCGCGGCTGGACGGGGCGGACCGCGACTTCCAGGCGCTCCGCCTGGTTTATGAGGCGAGGGTGACGGGCGGGGAACTCACCCACGAAGCGAACGGCACCACCACGCACGCCGCGTGGATACCGCTGCACGACATCGGCTCGCTCAACAGGGTGTCCCTGGTCGACGCCGCGCTGCGGCTGTTCCGGGAGCGGCCGGTCAACGGCAAACTGGACTGAATTTCCGGCCCCGCCTGGTTTCCCTAGCCAGCCGGCGCCCAGCTGGCTATTCTGGGGGAGTCTCCGGGAATTCTGTCCGGCGGCGGCCAGTCTGGCGTGAACTTCGTGCGGGGGAGGTGGACCTGATGATTGCAGAATTCGTGCGCGCTCCGCGCCTTGTCGAAAGTACTCTCATTACTCCCGCCCCCGCTGCTGCCCACTCGTAGCCAGTCCAGCGCACTCTGTGCACAACGCACGGCCTGGACGGCCGGCGGCGCTTCGGGGCCAACCCGAGGTCCACAGTGAAAAATTCTTCCGGCATTCGTGCCAACCAGTTTCAAAACCAGACTCCTTCAATAAAGCCTGACCCCCTGCCTGGCCCAGTCCCGTACGGTTTTACGGAGGCAGCGGCGCAGCACTTTGCGGCCCATCCGGCAGCCGGCGGCGAGGCGGCCGCCCGCGTCGTCCGGGTGGACCGTAACCGGATTGTCGCGGCCACGACCGACGGTCTCGTGCACCTGCCTTACCCGGCCGGTACCGTGCCGGCCACCGGCGACTGGATCTGGGTAGGCCGCAACCGGGCCGCGGAACCGGCCGTCGTCGGCGTTCTTCCACGCACGTCCGAGCTGAGCCGCAAGCGTGCCTTTGACCCGTCCACCGAGGCGCAGGTCCTCGCCGCGAATATCGACATGGTGGGCGTGGTTGTTCCCGTGGACCGTCCGCTGAGCCACAACAGGCTTGAACGGACACTCGTGGCCGTCTGGGATTCCGGCGCCACACCCCTGGTGATCATCACGAAGGCGGACCTGGCGGAGATCGCCGATGACGTCGTCGGGAAGGTGATCCTGCAGGCAGCCGGCGTGGACGTGGTGACCACCTCGGCCGAGCAGTGGGACGGCATCGACGAACTGCTCTCCCGGGTGCAGCCGGGGACAACGCTCGCCCTGCTCGGGCCCTCCGGCGCAGGAAAGTCCACGCTCATCAACGCGCTCGTGGGACACCACGCCCAGTCAACAGGTGACGTGCGCGCCACCGACGGCAGGGGGAGGCACACCACGACGTCGCGGCAACTGGTGCCGCTGCCCAACGGTGCCGTGCTGATGGACACTCCCGGTGTCCGCGGGTTCGGGCTGTTCGACGCCGAGGACGGCATGGAGGAGATGTTCGGCGACCTGCAGGCGCTCTTCGAGCACTGCCGCTTCGCCGACTGCGCCCATGACAGGGAACCCGGGTGCGCCGTCCGGGCGGCGCTCGACGACGGTTCCCTCGAGGAGAGGCGGTGGGCCAGCTACGTCAAGCTCCAGCGCGAGCTCGCTGCCCTTGAGCGGCGCCACGACGCTGCGGCGAGAAGGGCGTACCAGCGGGAATGGCACCAGAAGGTGGTGGTGGCCGGCCGCAGCCAGCGGGCTGCTGAACGCTACCGCCATTGATGAACCTGGAGTGTTTGTCTCCGAATGATTACGGTATCCGTGCCTGCGGCGGTTTTGCCGCGGGCACTGGTTACGCTGTGTCAAGACGCGCTTTACAGCCAAAAAACAGCGTGCTTATGATCAATTCGCTTTACCGTCCGATGTTGCCGCCCAACAGTTAGGTAAGCCGGGTATGGCCGAAGCCATGATTGAGTTCCAGAGCGTCACCAAGCAGTACCAGGGCGGGCAACCGGCGGTGGACCAGCTGAGCATGTCCATTGATCGGGGCTCCATCACGGTGTTCGTAGGACCATCAGGCTGCGGCAAAACCACCTCCCTGCGCATGATCAACCGGATGGTGGAGCCCACGTCCGGGACTATCACCGTGGGCGGGCGCGACGTCACCTCCGTACCGGCGGCCGAGCTCAGGCGCTCCATGGGCTACGTAATGCAGTCGTCCGGACTAATGCCGCACCGCTCCGTGGTGGACAACATCGCCACCGTGCCCCGGCTGAACGGCGTCTCGAAAGCCGACGCCCGCAAGCGGGCGGAAGAACTGCTCGACGTCGTGGGGCTGGCCCCGTCGCTGGGCAAGCGGTACCCGTCGCAGCTCTCGGGCGGCCAGCAGCAGCGCGTGGGCGTGGCCAGGGCGCTCGCCGCCGATCCGCCTGTCCTGCTCATGGACGAGCCGTTCAGCGCCGTGGATCCCGTGGTCCGCGACGAACTGCAGCAGGAACTCCTGCGCCTGCAGCGCGACTTGGCCAAGACCATCGTTTTTGTTACCCACGACATCGACGAGGCCACCGTGCTTGGGGACAAGGTGGCGGTTTTCGCCGTCGGCGGCAAGCTGGCGCAGTACGCCACGCCGGAGGAGATTCTTCGGGCACCGGCCAACGAGTTCGTGGCTTCGTTTGTTGGCCGGGACCGCGGGTTCCGGCACCTTGCCTTCACCACGGCCGACGGCGTCGCGGTCCATCCCGTGGAAACGGTCACCCGGGGCGGGGACGCCAGTGCCAACGCGGACGCCTGGCGCCTGGTGGTGGATGAAGAGCAACGCCCGCTGGGCTGGGAAGGCCCCGGCCTTGACTCCCAGCTCATTCCCGGCGGCTCACTGTTCCGTCCGGGCGACACCCTCCGGCGAGCCCTCGACGCCGCGCTGTCCTCCCCATCGGGGCTCGGCGTCGCGATCGACGGCGACGGCAAGGTTGCCGGCGTCGTCAAGGGCGCGGAGGTGCTCTCCGTAATCGACTCCGCACGCCAGGCCCGGCAGGGCGCACTCTGATGGAGTGGTTCCTGGCGAACAGCCCCATGGTCTTTGAACGGGCCGGCCAGCACCTGGTCCTGGCCCTGGTTCCGATGATCCTTGGCCTGCTGATCTCCATCCCGCTGGCACAGTTCTCGCGGCGGCACAGCGCACTCCGGCAGCTCGTGGCCACCGTGAGTTCCCTGCTCTATACCATCCCTTCCCTGGCCCTGTTCATCATCCTGCCGCCCCTGCTGGGAACCCGGATCCTTGACCCACTGAACGTCATTGTCGCCCTGACCATTTACGCGGTGGCGCTGCTGGTGCGGGCCGCCATGGACGCCTTCGATTCCGTGGATGATGACCTCCGGCAGGCGGCTGTGGCCATGGGCTACCAGCCGACCGCCCGGTTCCTGCAGATCGACCTGCCGCTGTCCCTGCCCGTGATGTTCGCCGGCCTGCGTGTGGTGTCGGTGAGCAACATTTCGCTGGTGAGCGTCGCCGCCCTGCTGGGGGTTGGAAACCTCGGGATGCTGTTCACGGACGGACTGCAGCGGAATTTCGTCACCGAAGTAGTGGTGGGGATTGTCGCCATCCTCCTGCTGGCCCTGGTGATGGACGCGCTGCTGGTGATCCTGGAACGGGTCCTCACGCCGTGGACCAGGGCAGGCTCCCTAAGGACCGACGCGAACGCCAGGTCCGGCGCCGAATTCCTCGCCGACGCCAAAGTGCACGCGGGGGCGGGCTGATGAACATCTTCACTGAGACATTCGCCTGGCTGGCGGATCCAACGCACTGGTCCGGTCCGGGCGGGATACCTGTCCGCCTGCTCGAACACCTGCAGTACAGCGGCCTGGTCCTGATCATCGCCGCAGCCATCGCCGTCCCGGTCGGGCTCTACATCGGGCACACGGGCAGGGGCCGCGTTGTGGCCGTGGCCGTGGCCGGCGCCCTCCGCGCGCTGCCCACACTCGGGCTGCTGGTGCTCTTCGCCCTCGTCGCCGGAAGCGGGCTCATGCCGCCGGTGTGGGCGCTGGTTATCCTCACGGTGCCGCCGCTGCTGGCCGGCACGTACGCCGGCATCGCCAGCGTGGACTCCAACGTGGTGGATGCCGCCCGCGCCATGGGCATGAGAGAGCTGCAGGTCCTGTTCGGCGTGGAGGTTCCCAACGGGCTCCTGGTGATGTTCGGCGGTATCCGCACCGCCGTGCTGCAGGTGATCGCCACCGTGTCGGTGGTGGCCTACCTTCCGCTCGGCGGCCTGGGGCGCTATCTGTTCGACGGGCTGGTGCTCCAGGACTTCCCGCGGATGCTGGCTGGCTCGCTGCTCATCGCGGCGCTGGCGATCGTCGTCGACCTCGTCCTGGCGGCCGGGCAGCGGCTGGTCGTTTCACCGGGACTTTCCGCACGTTCCAAGGGCGGCCGCAAGGCCGCCACCGATCTCTCGGCTGCCGCGCCCGCGGCGGCTGCTGTTCAAGGAGGCACCGCATGAAGTATCCCGTCCGCACGACCCTTACCCGCCGTGGCCTGGGCGGCCTCGCCGCCGGTGTCGGCGTCGCCCTCGCCCTGTCCGCCTGCAGCAGCGGCAATCCGCTGTCTTCCCCCTCCACGAGTGCAACCGGCGGCGCCACCTCCGGCGGTTCCCTCGTCGTCGGGTCCGCGGACTTCCCGGAAAGCCAGATCATCGCCGAGATCTATGCCGGCGCTTTGAACGCGGCCGGAGTCACCGCCACCACCAAGCCGAACATCGGCTCCCGCGAGATCTATTTCAAGGCCGTTCAGGACGGTTCGGTGGACGTCGTTCCGGACTACTCCGGCAACCTTCTGTCCCACGTCGACGCGCAGGCTGCCGAGGTCACGCCGGAGGACGTCTACAAGGCCCTTCCAAGCAAACTGCCTCAGGGTCTCGCCGTCCTTGAGCCCTCCAAGGCCGAGGACAAGGACGCCATGGTGGTCACCAAGGCCACCGCGGAAAAATACCAGCTGAAGTCCATTGAGGATCTGGCCAAAGTCTGCAAGGACCTGACCATGGCCGCACCCGCCACGTTCGAAACCCGGTCCTACGGGTTCCCGGGGCTCAAGAAGAACTACAACTGCGAGCTCAAGGGTCTCAAGCCCTTCAGCGACGGCGGCGGCAACCTCACGCTGCAGGCGCTCCTGAGCGACGAGGTCCAGGTGGCCGACATCTTCACCACCACGCCGTCCATCGCTGACAATGACCTCGTTGTGCTGGAGGACCCGAAGAACAACTTCAAGGCCCAGCAGGTGCTCCCGCTCTACAACGACGCGAAGGTGACGGACAAGGCCAAGGAGGCACTCAACAACGTTTCCAAGACCCTCACCACGGACGACCTGATCAACCTCAACCGTGCCGTGAGCGGAAGCCAGAAGCAGAACGCCAAGGACGCGGCTGCTGCATGGCTCAAGGACAAGGGCATCGTCAAGTAATTCTCATTACTGACTGGGTGAGTAGGACGGCGGTTGCCGGTTCCGCGCGGACCGGCAGCCGCCGTCGTCGTCGTTAGACGGGCGACGGGTTCTGCGGGTCACGCCCGTGGTGCCTTGCGGTCAACACTGTGTGAGGCACGTCTCCCCGGAAGTGCATCCCGCTTGTGGCATATTTGATGAATGGCAGAATTCAAGCAGTCCACCAAGCTTCATAATGTCCTTTACGACATCCGTGGACCGATTCTTCAGGCCGCCCAGCAGATGGAGGCAGAGGGTCACCGCATCCTCAAACTGAACATCGGCAACCCCGCACCCTTCGGTTTTGAAGCGCCGGACGCGATTTTGGTGGACATGATCCGCCACCTGCCCCACGCCCAGGGATACAGCGATTCCCGCGGCATCTTCTCGGCCCGCACCGCCGTCTCGCAGTACTACCAGACCCGCGGTATCCAAAGCATCCACGTGGACGACATCTACCTGGGCAACGGGGTCAGCGAGCTCATCACCATGTCGCTGATGGCCCTGCTCGAAGAGGGCGACGAGATCCTGATCCCCACCCCGGACTACCCGCTGTGGACCGCTTCGGTGGCGCTGGCCGGCGGACGTCCGGTGCACTACCTCTGCGACGAGGAGTCCGGCTGGCAGCCTGACCTGGAGGACCTCGAGGCCAAGATCACGCCCCGCACCAAGGGGATCGTGGTCATCAACCCGAACAACCCTACCGGCGCCGTGTACCCGGAAAGCACGCTGCGCAAGATCGTTGCCCTGGCTGAAAAGCACGGGCTGGTGATCTTCGCCGACGAAATCTACGAGAAGATCCTCTACGAGGACGCCGTCCACGTGAACATGGCCGGGCTCACCGGCGACGACGTGCTGTGCCTGACCTTCAGCGGGCTGTCCAAGGCCTACCGCGTCTGCGGCTACCGGGCGGGATGGATGGCTATCTCCGGGCCCAAGAAGGAAGCCGCCGACTATCTTGAGGGCATCAACCTGCTGGCCAACATGCGGCTGTGCGCCAACGTCCCGGCCCAGCACGCGATTCAGACGGCACTAGGCGGCTACCAAAGCATCAACGACCTCATCCTGCCCGGCGGCCGCCTGCTGGAGCAGCGCAACAAGGCGTACGACATGCTCAACGCCATCCCAGGAGTGAGCACGCAGCAGGCACGCGGAGCCCTCTACCTGTTCCCCAAGCTGGACCCGGAGGTCTACAACATCCGGGACGACGAAAAGTTTGTCCTGGACCTGCTGAAGGAACAGAAGATCCTGGTTTCCCACGGCCGGGCGTTCAACTGGGTCCGGCCCGACCACTTCCGGATGGTGACCTTGCCGAACGTCAAGGACATCGAGGAAGCAATTGGCCGCATGGGAGACTTCCTCAGCAGGTATCAGGGGAACTAGCCTTTAGCCACATTCAACTGTGGAAAGAGGTCCCCATGGCCGGCGTTGTGGAATTCGCGAAGTTCCCCTCCAAATCCTTAAGGGTCGGCAAGGGCTTCAAGCTGGCGGATGTTGACCCTGATGCCACCACAGGGTATTCCGGGGTCAAGGCCGACGGCGCGGCGCTCCTTGAGGACCTTGATGGCAAGCTTGCGGAGCTCCAGGAAAAGCTGTTCGCCGAGTCCAAGTTTGGCGGCACCAAGCGTGTCCTGCTGATCCTGCAGGGAATGGACACCGCCGGCAAGGGTGGGATCGTGAAGCACGTCCTGGGCGCCATGGATCCGCAGGGCGTGCAGTTCAAGTCGTTCAAGGCCCCCACGCCTGAGGAAAAGGCCTACGACTTTCTCTGGCGCATCGAGAAGGAAGTCCCGGCCGCCGGCATGCTGGGGGTCTTTGACCGGTCCCATTATGAGGATGTCCTGATCCACCGGGTTCACCGCTGGGCCGACCCGAAGGAGCTTGAACGCCGCTACACGGCGATCAACGAGTTCGAGGCGCGGCAGGTGGCCGTGGGCACGAAGGTCATCAAGGTCATGCTGCACATCAGCAATGACGAGCAGAAAGAGCGGCTGCTGGCCCGGCTGGACAATCCGGCCAAACACTGGAAGTACAACACCGATGACCTGAAACAGCGCGCCTTCTGGGACGACTACATGGCCGCCTACCAGGCAGCCTTCGATGTCACCAACACGGACCATGCACCCTGGTACGTCGTGCCGGCCAGCAAGAAATGGTACGCGCGGATCGCGGTGCAGCAGCTGCTGCTGGAGGGTCTGGAAGAACTTGAGCTGGAGTGGCCCAAGGCCGAGTTCGACGTGGAAGCCGAACGCCGCCTCGTCGAGCGTTCCTGAAAACCGGGTTTGATCTGCGGCTAAGTCTCCGCCGGCGTTAGCTGTCCTTGCGGGCAGCCGCGAGCCTCTTCCGGGCGCCCTCCAGCCAGTCCTCACAGCGCCGTGCCAATGCCTCGCCCCGTTCCCACAGGGCCAGGGAGTCCTCGAGGCTGGTCCCGCCGGCCTCGAGCTTGGAGACCACGGCCACCAGCTGTTCCCGTGCTTCCTCGTAGCTGAGGGCATCAATGTCCGGAGGAAGAGCGGGGCCAGGCCGGGCTGCGCTGTTTGGCTGGTCTGTATTGTTTGGCAGGTCTGTGTTGTTCGGCTGCGCTGTGTTGTTCGCCGGTTCTGTGTTGATGGTCGGGTCTGTCATGTTTTCTGGCCTGTCATGTCGATGGTGATGTCATTCGGTGCCGGCGTCATGTCGGCGCCGGCTTAAGGTGCCCCTCGGTTCATGGTGCGCCTGTGGACTCCGCGCCGAACCGCCCGCCGGCCACCCGGACCGAGAGCGCGGCTCCGGCGGGGGCCTGGGACGGCTGGCGGACAACTGTCCCGCCGGACCCGGAAAGCTGCACCACGGCGTAACCGCGGTCCAGGGTCTGTTGCGGTGACAAGGCCCGGACCTGCGCCTGAAGGTGGACCAGCTGGTCGGAAGCCCTCATGACGGCGGCGCTGATGGCTGCCGTGGACCGGCGGGCCAGCCGTTCCACATCGTCTGCGCGCGCCGTGATCATGCTCTCCGGAGCCGCGAGGACGGGACGGGACCTGACTGCCGCCAGACGGTCCGTTTCCCGGGCCACCAGCAGCGTGACGGAGCGGCGCAGCTGGGCCTCAGCCTGCCGTACCCGGGCAAGTTCCTCCGAGACTTCGGGCACGATCCGCTTGGCTGCGTCCGTGGGCGTGGAGGCCCGGAGATCGGCGACGTCGTCCAGGATGGGCCGGTCCGCCTCGTGTCCGATCGCGCTGACCACTGGAGTCACCGCGGCGGCCACCGCGCGGATGAGTTCCTCGCTGCTGAACGGCAGCAGGTCCTCCAGCGCTCCACCGCCGCGGGCGATGACGATGACGTCGACCTCGGGACGGGCATCGAGTTCGCGCAGCGCCTTAACCATCTGGGATACGGCGTTGGTGCCTTGCACCGCGACTTCGCGGATCTCAAACTCGACTGCCGGCCAGCGCAGGGCAGCGTTGCGCAGAACGTCCTTCTTGGCATCGGAGTCGCGGCCGGTGATGAGCCCGATCCGGTGGGGGAGCAGCGGCAGGCGCTTTTTCCGCGACTCGGCAAACAGGCCTTCCGCGGCCAGTGCATGGCGCAGCCGTTCTATCCGTGCGAGGAGATCGCCCAATCCAACAGGGCGGATGTCCTTCACGGACATGTTCAGGCGCCCGGTCTTCAGCCAGAACTCAGCCTTGAGCAGGGCCACAACCCGGCTTCCGCGCTCAAGCGGTGTCTCCTGGCGGTCGAGCAACCTGGACCAGATGGAAGCCGGCAGCGAGATCTCGGCGTCAACATCCCGGAGGGTAAGGAACGCACTGCCGCCGCGCCGGTTCAGTTCGATGACCTGCCCTTCAACCCAGGCTGCCGGTGCCCGCTCGATGTGGTTTTTGAGCTTCTGGGAGAGCAACTGCAGCGGCCAGGGGTTGTCCGGGCTCGTGTCTGCGGCAGTGGCCGGCACCGTACTGGGGCCAGCCGCGGGGGCCGTGCCGGGTACAGGGACGGTGGCGTTTTCAGCCATGTGCAGCCCCGGTTGCGGCGAATGCCAGTTGCATGGTCGCGGTCCTTTGCCTGTGGATGGTGCGTGCGCAGTGGGTTAATCCACTCTATCCATAGCTGTATCACCGGGCTCCGACAGTAATGATGGAATTGCGCGGCATTGCTCATAACCCGGCATTTGCCGATGGCCCGACATTTCTTGATCGCCCTACTTTTTCGATCGTGGGACGGCGCGCCTAGGATGGCAGTGTCCTGCCGACCAGCCAGGCACCCGACCAGCCGAGAAACCCGACCAGCTAGGAATCCCTTGCGCTCATTTTTTGCGGCCTTGGCCGTCATCCTTGGTCTTCTCCTCTCCGCCGCCGCGGTTCCGGCCATCTGGGTGGACCGCAACATCGTGCAGGAGGATGGCTTCGTTGCCCTGGCGGCACCACTGGGCAAGGACCCAGCTTTCCAGAAGCGCCTGGCAACCGCCGCCGTCAACAGCATTGAGACCGGCGGCAGCATCCCGGCGCAGGTGGCCGCACTGGTCCGGCCGGTGCTGGAAAGGGCGGCAACCTCCCTCACTGGCCTGCCTGAGTACCCGGCTGCCTGGGAAGAAACGCTGCGGAGGAGCCACCGCCTCAACTTCGCCGATCCGGCCTCCCTTCCGCCCGAGGGAGATTCCAGCACCTCACTGACCCTGGATGTGGCCCCGCTCGTCGCCCTCGCGGCCAAGCAGATTTCCAGCCAGGTGGGTGTTCCGCTGGAGGCGCCGGGCCAGACCCTGGTGAACATCGGCCAGACGAACCAGCGCCAGCTCATAGAACGGGTTACCGCATACTCTCCGCTGGGATACAGCCTGGCCGTCGGTGCCGGGGCGGCATTTCTCCTGGCGCTCGTGACCGCCCGCCGGCGGTGGAAAGCCCTGGCGGGCATAGGCGTGGGCACACTTGCGCTTTCCGGACTGTGGACGCTGGCATCCCGCTGGGCCGCCGACGCCGTCATGGGAACCGCGAGCGGAAACGAAATGGCAGACCTGTTCAAGCGGGAGTTCGTTGCGGCTTCCGCTGCCGGGTTTGCGTCCTGGACGCTGGCGGCGGCGATCGTCGGTGCGGCCCTGGTGGCGGCAGGCCTGCTGCTCAGGGTGGTCGGCGGTCCTGCCGGCAGGCCATGAGCCGCCCAGAGGCCTGCCGCCCAGCCGGTAGCATGGAGCAATGACTTCCTCTGCAGTTTCCCTTTCGATGCCAACCGTCCCGCGCCGGCGGCGTTCGCCGGAGGAAGTGCTCGCGGCGGCACCGGTCCCGGGCCCCAAAAAGGTTCTGCTGGCAGCCCCGCGCGGATACTGCGCAGGCGTGGACCGCGCGGTCATCGCCGTCGAAAAGGCACTGCAGCACTACGGACCGCCCGTCTATGTACGGAAACAGATCGTCCACAACGTGCACGTGGTCAGCTCCCTGGAGGAGCAGGGCGCCATCTTCGTGGACGAAACGGACGAAGTGCCCGAGGGCGCCCTGGTCATCTTCTCGGCCCACGGCGTATCCCCGGCGGTGGTCCAGTCCGCGGAGGACCGCGGGCTGCGGACGATCGACGCCACGTGCCCCCTCGTGACCAAGGTCCACAAGGAGGCCGTCCGCTTCGCCAAGGACGACTTCGATATCCTCCTGATCGGCCACGACGGCCACGAGGAAGTCGAGGGAACCGCCGGAGAAGCCCCGGAGCACATCCAGATCATCAACGGCCCGCACGAGGTGGACAAGGTGACCGTCCGGGACCCGGAAAAGGTCATCTGGCTTTCCCAGACCACACTGAGCGTGGACGAAACGATGGAAACTGTCAGACTGCTCAAGGAACGGTTCCCGACGCTCCAGGACCCGCCCAGCGATGACATCTGCTACGCCACGACCAACCGCCAGGTGGCCATCAAGAAGATCGCGCCCCAGGCGGATCTGGTGATAGTGGTCGGTTCGGCAAACTCTTCCAACTCCGTCCGCCTCGTCGAAGTGGCGCTCGAATACGGCGCCAAGGCGTCGTACCGTGTTGACTTCGCCAACGAGGTGGACGAGTCCTGGTTCGAGGGTGTTGCCACTGTAGGCGTCACCTCAGGCGCGTCCGTTCCGGAGGTCCTGGTCAAGGACGTGCTCCGCCTCCTGGCCGATTACGGATACGACGCCGTCGAAGAGATTGTGACTGCGGAGGAGGACCTCCTCTTCTCCCTGCCCAAGGAGCTCCGCGCCACGCTCAAGGAAGCGGGGGACGTGTCCCGCGCCCTCGGCGGACGCCGTTCTCGCTAGCAGGAGCACGCGAACCGGCGTCCATCCGGCTTCTTTAGGCGGCGTCCTCTTCCTCCACGGTTGACCGCAGTCCGCCGGCTTCCAGTTCAGTCGCTGCCAGCTCCGCGGCGTGCAGGTCATCGCGCTGCCGTGATTCGCCCTGCAGTTCGGGGGCCGCGAGCGAGCGTGGCGTGACCTGCACAGCCGGAGGCGTCACCAGTCCGCTGGCGTCCAGGGCATTCAGTTTCCGCGCGGTGGGAAGCACCCGTGCCTCCAGCGTGCCGACCATCGCGTTGTAACGGTCCACCGAGCTTTTCAGCGAGGACCCCAGCTTGCCCACGTTGTCCCCGAGGGTGCCCATCCGCTCGTACAGCTGCCGGGCAAGTTCGAAGAGCTCGCGTGCACTGTCCGTGAGAACGTCCTGGCGCCACGTGAACGCCACGGACTTGAGCACCGCGAGCAGTGTGCCGGGGGAGGCCAGCACCACATTTTTGGACAGCGCGTGGTCCAGGAGCGCCGGGTCGGCGGAGAGCGCGGCGGCGAGGATGGACTCGGCAGGGACGAAGCAGATCACCAGTTCCGGCGAGTTCCCTGAAATGTCCCAGTACTTCTTGGTGCTGAGGGCGTCCACATGCGTCTTCAGTGCCTTGGCGTGCGCGGCCAGGAGGTTTTGCTGCGCTGCCTGGCTGATCCCGGGCCTGTCACTGGCTGACTGTCCCAGCTCCTGCGCCTCGAGGTAGGCGGACAGGGGGACCTTGGCGTCGACAACGAGCTGCTTGTCGCCCGGCAGCTGGACCACAAGGTCCGGGCGGACGGCGGCCTCGGCGCCTGAGGTGCCGTGGTGCTGCTCATGGAAGTCGACGTGCCGCATCATGCCGGCCGCCTCCACGACCCGGCGCAGCTGCACTTCGCCCCACTGGCCGCGGGCACTGTTCGACCGGAGCGCCGACTCAAGTGCATGCGTGGACCGCATCAGCTGCTCGTCCGTGAGGCGGGCCTCCTGCAACTGCTGGGCCAGCTGCCCGTACTGTTCAAGCCGGTCCCGTTCCAGCAGGGAGACCTGCTGCTGCACCGCCGTCAGCTTCTCGGCCACCGGCGCCAGGGCCCGCAGGACGCTGGCGTCCTGCTCACGCGACGTGCCCAACTCCCGGTTCTGGGCGGACAGGAGCTTCCGCTCGGCATCCGCGGCAGCGAACTGGGCGCTCACCTCCGAAAGACGCGCCGAAACGCCGTCGAAATCCGCTTCCAGGGCGGTGCTCCGGCGGCGCAACACCACGTACACCGCGCCCGCGCCGGACACGGCGCCCAGCAACAGCATTAAAAGGGCCAGAATGACTGCAAAAGGTTCCATGCCTTCACTGTGGCACGGGGCTGTGACATTTATTGTGAAGGCGACACCTGGCGGCACGCACAGGACAGGCGCACAGGACAGCGGCACGGAATGCCGGACGCGCGAGAACGGGCGCCCGGAGAAGATAGCGGCACGGGGTGCGGGGACCGAACAGGTAGAATCAATGTCCGTGGCTCTTACTATTGGCATCGTCGGACTGCCCAACGTCGGCAAATCAACACTTTTCAACGCACTGACCCGCAACCAGGTCCTGGCCGCGAACTACCCGTTCGCCACCATCGAACCCAATGTCGGCGTCGTGAACCTGCCCGACCCCCGGCTGCAGCAGCTCGCCGGGATCTTCGGCTCGCAGCGCGTACTGCCCGCGGCTGTCTCCTTCGTTGACATCGCCGGCATCGTCAAGGGCGCCTCCGAAGGGGAAGGCCTGGGCAACCAGTTCCTCGCCAACATCCGTGAAGCGGAAGCCATCGCCGAGGTGGTGCGCGTCTTCGACGACCCCGACGTCATCCACGTCGACGGCAAGGTCGACCCCCGCTCGGACATGGAAACCATCAACACCGAGCTGATCCTCGCCGATCTGCAGACCATCGAGAAGGCCATTCCCCGGATCGAAAAAGAGGTCAAGATCAAGAAGCGGGAGGCCGCGGAGCTCGCTGCCATCAAGGCTGCGCAGGCGGTGCTGGAGCGCGGCGACACCATCTACTCGTCCGTCACGAGCGACAAGCTGGAGATGGAACACCTCAAGGAGCTCAGCCTTCTGACGGCCAAGCCCTTCATCTACGTGTTCAACGCGGACGAGGGAATCCTCGGCAGCGAGGAGAAGCAGGCCGAGCTGCGCGCCATGGTTGCTCCGGCCGACTGCATCTTCCTTGACGCCAAGCTCGAGTCCGACCTGGTGGAGCTGGACGAGGCCGAGGCACGCGAAATGCTCGAAATGAACGGGCAGGACGAATCCGGACTGGACCAGCTGGCCCGCGTCGGATTCCACACGCTGGGGCTGCAGACCTACCTCACGGCCGGGCCCAAGGAGGCACGCGCGTGGACCATCCACCAGGGCGACACCGCGCCGCAGGCAGCCGGCGTCATCCACTCGGACTTCCAGCGCGGCTTCATCAAGGCTGAGGTTGTCTCCTTCGAGGACCTCATCGATGCCGGTTCCATGGCGGAGGCCAAATCGCGCGGCAAGGTCCGCATCGAAGGCAAGGAATATGTCATGGCCGACGGCGATGTGGTGGAGTTCCGCTTCAACGTGTGAGTTTCCACTGAGGTACTCAGTGATTGAGTATTAACGGCGAAAAGCCCCGATCCTTTGGATCGGGGCTTTTCTGTGATTGGCTCCCATACCCGCCGTGCAACCGGGCGTCAAGGAAAAACACTGCGGACTTTTCGTCCGGCAACAGCTTGGTTGCATCTCGATAACAACCTTTACTGAGGGACAACTTTCGGACCGCAGGTGTCGCCTTCGGGTCTAGGCTACTTGTCATGTGAGACTCGCCACATCTCACTGGGGGGATGTAGCGGGTCTGGCCGGCGCCCACAGCGAAGGTCTTTTCCACACTCACAGAAACATAGGAGGCGGAATGCGATTCAGTCGTATTTCCAAAGCAGTAGGCGTTGCAGCCGCGGCTGCACTGGCGCTCAGCGCCTGCGCGAGCACCAATGGCGGGACAACCCCGTCCAGTAATGCGGCCGGCAAACAGGGGGGAACAGCCACTGTAGTTGAGGTCAACGCGTTCAACACCTTCAACCCCAACACGGCCGATGGCAACACTGACATCAACTCGAAGGTCAGCTACGCCACACACTCCGGGTTCTACTACATCGATAACCAGCTGAACATCGTCCACAACGACAAGTTCGGCAAGATGGAAAAGACGTCTGACGATCCGCTGACCGTCAAGTACACCATCAACGAAGGTGTGAAGTGGTCGGACGGAACGCCCGTCACCGCAGCGGACCTGCTCCTGCAGTGGGCAGCCTTCTCCGGGTACTACAACGACGCCGACGCCGAGGGCAAGGCGGGGACATCCTACTTCTCCTACGCCGGCGACCCCACAGGCTTGAAGCTCACCGATTTCCCCGAAATCGGCGACAACAACCGTTCCATGACCATCAAGTACTCCAAGCCGTTTGCTGACTGGGAGATCGCGCTGGGCGGTCCGGGCATTGATATTCCGGCCCACGTCCTGGCCAAGAAGGCCGGCCTTGCCGACACTCAGGCGTTCATCAACCACCTCAAGAGCCTGCCCCGCGGCGACTCCAAGGCGCCGAAGGCCGCCGATGCCAAGCTCAAGGCCATGTCCGACATGTGGAACACCGGCTTCGATTCCAAGACCCTGCCGAGCGACCCGAGCCTGTACCTCTCCAACGGCCCCTTCGTTGTCCAGAGCATTAACCAGGACCAGTCCCTGACCATGGTCCGCAACAAGGACTACAACTGGGGCCCCGAGGCCAAGCTGGACGAGATCACCGTCCGCTACATCGGTTCCTCCCCGGCCCAGGTCCAGGCGCTGAAGAACGGCGAAGCTGACATTATCGCTCCGCAGGCCTCGGCTGACACCCTCGAGCAGCTCAAGGCACTCGAGAGCCAGGGCGTCACGGTGGAGCAGGGCAACCAGCTCTCCTATGACCACATCGACCTGAACTACTCGGGGCCCTTCGCCGACAAGAGCGTCCGCGAGGCATTCTTGAAGACGGTTCCGCGCAAGGACATCGTTGACAAGATCATCAAGAAGCTCGACCCCGAGGCAAAGCCTTTGGACTCGCAGCTGTTCGTTCCCGCGCAGCCGGCCTACGACGCCTCCGTGCAGGGCAACGGTTCCTCGGCCTTCCAGGATGCGGATGTTGATGGCGCCAAGAAGCTCCTGAACGGTGCGACCCCCGAGGTCCGCATCATGTACAACAAGGACAACCCGAACCGTGTGGACGCGTTCTCGCTCATCCGCGAGTCCGCAACCAAGGCCGGCTTCAAGATCGTTGACGGCGGACTCGGCGCCTCTGACTGGGGCAAGGCCCTCGGCAAGGGCGGCTACGACGCCACGATCTTCGGCTGGATCAACCCGGGCGTCGGAGTCTCCGGAGTGCCGCAGATCTTCCGCTCCGGCAACGGTTCCAACTTCAACAAGTTCAGCGATCCTGAAGCCGACAAGCTCATGGACGAACTCATTGTGACGACTGACCGCAGCAAGCAGGATGACCTGACCAAGCAGATCGACAAGAAGATCTGGGCCTCGGCATACGGTCTCCCGCTGTTCCAGTCGGTTGGTGTTGACGCCTACAGCGACCGCATCACCGGCGTGAAGTTCATGCCGAACCAGACGGGCGTCTGGTGGAACTTCTGGGAGTGGGCCGAGAAGTAGGCCCGTGCCACGAAGTGCAATTAACTAGGTGAGGCGCCGGGACCATGCACCACGGTCCCGGCGCCTTGCAGCGCCATCTCCCGGCAGCGCCCTGTGTTGGCAGCACAAGCAGTAAGGCGCCGCCAAACACGCGACCGGTCCGGGCAATCCCTGGACCCGAATCCTGAGGTTCTATCACAATGGTGACCTACATAGTCCGGCGGCTCGTCACCGCCGCACTCATCCTTCTGGGCGCATCCTTCCTGGTGTATCTGCTGACCGCCGCATCAGGCGACCCGCTCGCAGAGTTCCGCGCCAGCAGCGCGCCGAACAAGCAGCAGCTCATGGACTCGAGATCTGCGCTGCTGGACCTCGATACGCCGGCGCCCGTGCGGTATTTCAAATGGCTCGGCGGCGCAGCCCAGTGCCTGGTGCCCTTCACCGGCTCCTGCAATCTCGGCAAGAACATCGTCGGCCAGCCCATCACGGACGCCCTCGGCCATGCACTCATTCAGACACTGACACTCGTCACCGGGGCCACCGTTCTGGCCATCCTCGTGGGCATCACGCTGGGCATCATCACCGCCCTGCGGCAGTACAGCACACTGGATTACGGCGTGACCTTCATGGCCTTCCTGTTCTTTTCCCTGCCGATCTTCTGGGTCGCCGTCCTGCTCAAGGAATTCGGCGCCATCGGCTTCAACAACTTCCTCCGTAACCCGGAGATACCCCTGACTGTCTCACTCGGGGTCGGCGCCGTCCTCGGCGCCGTGGCCGTGATCGTGGCTGGCGGCGACGCCAGACGCAGGGCAATCATCGGCGGCATCGTCTTCGCCGCTGTCGCTGCAGTACTCATCTACTTCTCCGTCACGCAGTGGTTCAAGACGCCCGGCCTGGGCCCGGTGGTCATCGCCATCGCCGGGGTGGGCATCGCCTTTGCCGTGACCCTGCTGACCGCAGGCCTGCGGAACCGCAAGGCGCTGCAGTCCACCCTGATCGCCGTCGGCGCGGGAGTGGTTCTCTACTTCGTGCTCCAGCCGCTGCTGAACCAGGCGACGTTCCTGATGATCGTGCTGCTGGCCGTCGCAGCGGTCCTGGTCGGTATGGCCATCGGCTACTTCATGGGCGGCTACGACCGCGGACAGTCCATGCGCGCGGCCGCGATCACCTCCTTCCTCGTAGGTTTCCTCATCTTCCTGGACCGCTTCATGCAGGCCTGGCCCGCGTACTTTAACAACAGCAGGGTCCGGGGACGGCCGATCGCCACGATCGGCGCCGGCACACCAAACATCGAAGGCGACTTCTGGATCCTGGGCATCGATTCGTTCACCCACCTGATCCTGCCCACCACCGCGCTCGTCCTCATCTCCCTCGCCGGGTACACGAGGTTCACCCGGGCCTCCATGCTGGAAATCATGAACATGGACTACATCCGGACGGCGCGTGCCAAAGGTCTTTCCGAGCGGACCGTGGTCATGCGCCACGCCTTCCGCAACGCCCTGATCCCGGTGGCCACCATCGTCGCGTTCGACATCGGCGGCCTCATCGGCGGCGCGGTCATCACCGAGACTGTCTTTTCCGTCCGGGGCATGGGGTTCCTGTTCCTGGACGGTATCCAGCACGTCGACCCGAACCCCGTCATGGGCGTCTTCATCTGCGTCGCCATCACGGCCATGGCGTTCAACCTCATCGCGGATCTCGCCTACTCCGCACTGGACCCACGAGTAAGGGTGAAAGCATGAGCCAGCCCAGTCAGCAGGATGAAATCATGGCGGAGGAGGCCAGTCTGCGGGGGCAGGAAGCTGCCGGCATCGAGCCTGTCTCCGAGGCCAGGGGCCTGAGCCAGGGCCAGATTGTCCGCAAGCGGTTCCTCGGCCACTCCGGCGCCATCGTCGGCCTTGCCGTCTTCGCCATCATCTTCGTCATGGCCTTCACGTCCGTGGGCTATGCCGGGATCCCCGGCTGGTGGAAGTACACCCATGAGGCCGTTTCGCCGCTGGTCAACGACGGCACTCCCACTGCTTCGCTGTGGCCGCTGGCTTGGGGGGAGCATCCCTTCGGCCAGGATCGGATCGGGCGCGACCTGTTCGCCATGACCATGCGCGGTGCCCAGCAGTCCATCACCATCATGGTCGTCATCGGCCTTATCGCCGGCCTGATCGGTGTGGTCGTCGGGGCACTGTCCGGCTACTTCCGGGGCTGGATGGAAGCCGTCCTGATGAGGCTCACCGACGTCATCATCATCGTTCCGGCGCTTCTCCTCGCCGCCGTCATGGCACAGCTCGCTGGACGCCGGGATGAAGGCAGCTGGTTTGCGGCCTTCGCCAGCAGTAACGGTGTCCTCGCCCTCGGCATCTTCCTGGGACTGATCAGCTGGGTGGGCCTGGCGAGGCTTATGCGCGGCGAGTTCCTCACCCTGCGGGAGCGCGAGTTCGTCGACGCGGCGCGGATTTCCGGGGCCAGCAACGCACGGATCATCTTCAAGCACATCCTGCCCAACGCGGTGGGCGTGCTGATCGTCAACGTCACCCTCACCATGTCGGCGGCGATCCTTACTGAAACGGCACTCAGCTACCTCGGTGTCGGCGTCAAGTCCCCGGACACCTCGCTGGGCCTGCTCATCTCCCAGAACCAGGAAGCCTTCGCCACCCGCCCCTGGCTGTTCTGGTTCCCAGGCCTGTTCATCGTCCTCATCTGCCTCAGCATCAACTTCATCGGCGACGGCCTGCGGGACGCCTTTGACCCGCGGCAAAAGAAGTTCAACGCCAAGAAGGCCAGGGACGCCGGGGCAACAGTTCCGGAGGCGACGCCGGTGGCGGCCATGGACAGCAGGGCAGATGACGGCCGGACCTCCGGCGGAGACAGGGGAGCCTGACGTGCTGCTGCGACGCCGCGGGCGGGCGCAGCGTGCTTCCTGCCTACAGGACGGCCACGCCCCAGTAGCTAAGCCCGAGAAGGATCAGGGTCGCCGTAGCCTCGAGCCAGCGGAACTTCACGCTGACCGGAGTGGTCTCGGCTGCTCCGGCATCAAGCAGTCCGGCCTCAACCAGCTGCTGCCAGCGTCCGCGGACCAGCTGCGCGGCCTGCCCCGAGTCGGTGGTCTTGAGGTCGCCGGGCCGGACGGAGTTTCCCGGCCCGTATGTGCTGTCCGGCAGTCCCCGAAGGTCCTCGGGGCGGGCGTTGCGTCCGCCCCAGATGCCGGGGGCGGGAGCCGCCCAGGCCCCGTAGCTTCGGCCGGGGGTGACGAGGGTCAGCGCGTACCGCGTGTCCACCTGCACGAGCGCCGCCCATGGCACCGTGATGGCACGGAACGGATTCTCGATGGTGACCCCGGCGTCGTGCACAACCACCGCGGGACGCCAGAACAGCAGCCAGCCCAGGTAGGCGATGAGCAGCAGCGGCCCGGCACCGGCCAGGGCGGGGACTCCGCCCGCCACGACCAGGCCGGCCAGTCCGGCGGCCGCCACGAACCACGAAAATCCGGCAAACCATTTGTTGGTGCGCGCTTTGAAGATTGCGGCGTTTCCGGCATGCGGCACAGTGCTCATGCCCCCAATAATTCAGTATTCCCGGCCGCAGCACTAATCTCAGCTGCTCCGCTGGCCCGGGTGGAAGGAAAACCCCAACATGTCTGACTACATCAGCCCTCACCGCCCGTCGTCGGACCCGCTGGAGCCGGGCTCCATTGAGCCCGGCACTGGACGGCGGAGGGCAGACGGGAAGGGTTCCGTCGTCCTTGAAGTGCGCGACCTCAGCGTCGACTTCGGCGTCGAAAAGAAGTGGGTGCCGGCCGCCGTCGGCCTGAACTATGAGGTCCGCGCCGGCGAGGTCCTGGCCATCGTGGGCGAGTCCGGCTCGGGCAAGAGCGCCAGTTCCATGGCGTTGCTCGGCCTGCTGCCCAGCAACAGCAGGGTGTCCGGGAGCGTCAGGCTCTCCGGCAAGGAGCTGCTGGGCGCGGATGCGGCCAATATCCGCAGCGTCCGGGGCAAGGATGTGGCCGTCATCTTCCAGGAGCCCATGACGGCGCTGAACCCGGTCTACACGGTGGGCGCGCAGATCGTCGAGACGGTGCGCCTTCACAATGAAGTCTCACCGGACCAGGCCAAGGAGCGCGCACTGCGGATGCTCGAACTGGTGGAGCTGCCGGACCCGGTGAAGGCTTTCAAGTCCTATCCGCACCAGCTCTCCGGCGGCCAGCGCCAGCGCGCTATGATCGCCCAGTCGCTGTCCTGCGATCCCAAACTGCTGATCGCTGACGAGCCCACCACTGCCCTGGACGTCACCGTGCAGGCGGAGATCCTGGACCTGATGAGGAACCTGCGCAACAAGCTGGACAGCGCCATCGTCCTGATCACCCACGACATGGGCGTCGTGGCGGACCTGGCCGACCGGATCGCCGTCATGCGCAAGGGCCTGATCGTGGAGACCGGCACCGCCGAGCAGATCTTCCACAACCCGCAGCACCCGTACACGCAGGCGCTGCTTGCGGCCGTGCCGCACCTCGGACAGGGCGGAACGGAAGCCGCGCCGGACGTGGACGTGACGGCAGCGCTGGCCGCCGCCACCCACGCACAGCTCGACTCCGTGGACCACGATGAACTGGTCCGCCGCGAGCGGGAGAACGCGGCGGCCCTGGCAGCCGCCGAAACCAGGGGACCCGTGGGCGAACCGGTCCTGGAGCTGACCGATGTCGCCATCGAGTACCCAAAGCAGGGCCGCGTGCCGGCCTTCCGCGCGGTCGAGGGGGCCAACCTGACCATCCATCCCGGGCAGGTGGTGGGCCTCGTGGGGGAGTCCGGATCGGGCAAGACCACCATCGGGCGCGCCGCCGTCGGACTGCTGCCGGTGGCGGCCGGAACGATGCGCGTGGTGGGCGAGGACATCTCCGCCGCGAAGAAGAACGGTAAGCAGCTGCACCAAGTGCGGCGCCACATCGGCATGGTGTTCCAGGACCCGGCCTCGTCCCTGAACCCGCGCCTGCCCATTGGCGAAAGCATCGGCGAGCCGATGTACCTTGCCGGCGTGGCGAAGGGCGCCGACCTCCAAAAGCGCATCGAGGCGCTGCTGGACCAGGTGGAGCTGCCGCGGAACTACCGGAACAGGTACCCGCACGAGCTGTCCGGCGGGCAGAAACAGCGTGTCGGCATTGCCCGGGCACTCTCGCTCAAGCCGAAGCTGATGGTGGCTGACGAACCGACGTCTGCGCTCGACGTATCGGTCCAGGCCAAGGTCCTGGAGCTGTTCCAGAACCTCCAGCGCGAGCTCGGGTTCGCCTGCCTTTTCGTCACCCACGACCTCGCCGTCGTGGACGTGCTGGCGGACCGCATCTGCGTCATGCAGCGCGGCCGGATCGTGGAGCAGGGCTCCCGCGACCAGATCCTGCGCAACCCGCAGGAGGCCTACACGCAGCGGCTGCTTGCCGCCGTCCCGTTGCCGGATCCGGAAAAGCAGCGCGAGCGCCGGGAATTGCGCGCCCAGCTGCTGCCCACCGGAACGGAGTAGCGGGGTCAAGTAATAGCAAGGGTGCCGGTGACCGCCATCAGGCAGCCACCGGCACCCTTGCTATTTTGTGCTGTGGATGCTGAGACCCGCCCCTAGGAAAGACGCAGCCCCAGCTTCGCGAGCCTGTCACCCAGCAGCGCACCCAGGGCGCGGTGCCCCTCGCCGTTCATGTGGACGCTGTCCTTGAGCTGCGACTCCAGCCCGTAGCGGGTGAGCCAGTCCCCGACGCTGACAAACGGAATGCCGTGGTCTGCGGCGACAGTCCCCAGCAGGGCGTCAACCTCGGCGCGCCGTGCGCCGCCGTGATCCGCGCCCTTGCCCAGCGTTCCCACCATGGCCAGCTTCGCGCCCGGGTACCGCTGTTTGATCGTCGTGATAAGCCGGTCTGCGTTGGCCGAGATCTGCTCGTTGCTCGCCCCTTGCTTGGCGTCGTTTCCGCCGCCTTCGATGAGCACCAGCGGAGGGAAGCCGTAGGGCAGGTGCCAGTCGCCGCGCTGCAGGGCATCGACGTAGTTGCCCGTGGTGCCGTTGGAGGCGACGAAGCCGGTGCCGCCCTTGCCGCAGAAGAAGACGTCATAGCCCAGCCCCGTGAGGGCCCGGCGCGGCCAGCTGGCCTGCGGCTCGGACTGCGAGTCGCCGATCAGCAGCGCGGTGTCGGCAATGTTGCCCACGATTACCTCGTCCCGACCGTTGGCCGGATTGCGGTACAGCGCTCCTGCCGGAAGGCTGGCGGGGTCGACGGCAGCCCCCAGATCGCTCACGACCGCCGAACCGGCGGCCACGGCCTCACCGGGGGCGGCCACCGGGGCGGCGGCACGAGGCGCCGCCGATCCGGCACCGGACGCCGGTTCCATTGCTGCGCCGCAGCCCGTCAAAAATACGCTGGCGGCGATGACCGGGCCAATCAGGAGGGCCCGCGTCGAGGCTTGTAACATCCGTGGACTCCTGGCCTTTTCGAAAAGTGGTCTAGCCAATAGTGGTGGATCACTTTCGGAAAAGCCAGTGATTTTGCTCACATGACGCGCCGCTGGATTCACGATTTGGTAACGGGCCCGGGAATGCGGGAGATGCCCGTTTTAGGCCAATAAATGGCTCAGCGTTTAGACTGGCAGTAGGTGCCCTGTGTTAAGGGTCTGATCCGTCGTGCGTTCCGGTTGGAAATGTCGCGATACAACAGCTGACTTCACCACTGAATCGAGCAATAACGCATGTCTGAAACCACCACCAACACCGCGGTAGCAACTGCAGTTCGCAGTGACCTGCGCAACGTCGCGATTGTGGCCCACGTTGACCACGGCAAGACCACCCTTGTGGACGCCATGCTCAAGCAGACCAACTCCTTTGCCGAGCACAACCACCTCGAAGACCGCGTCATGGACTCCGGTGACCTGGAGCGCGAAAAGGGCATCACCATCCTGGCCAAGAACACCACGGTGGCCTACAACGGACCGTCCTCCAACGGCGAAACCATCACCATCAACGTCATCGACACCCCCGGCCACGCCGACTTCGGCGGCGAAGTGGAGCGCGGGCTGTCCATGGTGGACGGCGTCGTTCTTCTCGTGGATGCGTCTGAGGGCCCGCTGCCCCAGACCCGCTTCGTCCTCCGCAAGGCCCTCGCCGCGCACCTGCCGGTGATCCTCCTGGTCAACAAGACCGACCGCCCCGACGCCCGTATCGAAGAGGTCGTCCACGAGTCCATGGACCTGCTCCTGGGACTGGCCTCCGACCTCGCCGATGAGGTTCCGGACCTGGACCTGGACAAGATTCTCAACGTCCCGGTGGTTTACGCCGCCGCGAAGGTAGGCCGCGCGTCCCTCGAGCAGCCTGCCGACGGCACTGCCCCGGAGAACGAGGACCTCGAGCCGCTTTTCAGCGCGATCATCGAGCACATCCCCGCTCCGACCTACAACCCGGAAGGTGTCCTGCAGGCGCACGTCACCAACCTGGACGCCTCCCCGTTCCTGGGCCGTCTCGCACTGCTGCGCATCTACAACGGCACGCTCCGCAAGGGTCAGCAGGTTGCCTGGGCCCGCGCCAACGGTGAGCTCAAGACCGTCAAGATCACCGAACTCCTCGCCACCAAGGCCCTCGAGCGCGTTCCGGCCGAGTCCGCCGGACCGGGCGAAATCGTCGCCGTCGCCGGCATCGAGGAGATCACCATCGGTGAGACCCTGACCGACGTTGAGAACCCCCAGCCGCTGCCCCTGATCACCGTTGACGATCCCGCGATCTCGATGACCATCGGTATCAACACCTCCCCGCTGGCCGGCAAGGTCAAGGGCGCCAAGGTCACGGCCCGCCAGGTGAAGGACCGCCTGGACAAGGAACTGATCGGTAACGTCTCCATCAAGGTGCTCCCCACCGAGCGTCCGGATGCCTGGGAAGTCCAGGGCCGCGGCGAGCTCGCGCTGGCCATCCTCGTGGAGCAGATGCGGCGTGAAGGCTTCGAGCTCACCGTCGGCAAGCCCCAGGTGGTCACCAAGACCATCGACGGCAAGGTCCACGAGCCGATGGAGCACATGACCATCGACGTGCCCGAAGAGTACCTCGGCGCCGTCACCCAGCTCATGGCCGCGCGCAAGGGCCGCATGACCAACATGGCCAACCATGGCACCGGCTGGTGCCGCATGGAGTTCATCGTTCCCGCCCGTGGCCTGATCGGCTTCCGCACCAAGTTCCTCACGGACACCCGCGGCGCCGGCATCGCCGCTTCCATCGCCGAGGGCTACGAGCCCTGGGCCGGTCCCATCGAATACCGCACCAACGGTTCCATGGTGGCCGACCGTGCCGGTGTGGTGACCCCGTTCGCCATGATCAACCTGCAGGAGCGCGGTTCCTTCTTCGTCAAGCCGACCTCCGAGGTTTACGAAGGCATGATCGTGGGCGAAAACTCCCGCGCAGACGACATGGACGTCAACATCACGAAGGAAAAGAAGCTCACCAACATGCGTGCGGCTTCCTCCGACAGCTTCGAGAACCTCACGCCCCCGCGCGAGCTCACCCTCGAAGAGTCCCTCGAATTCGCCCGTGAAGACGAGTGCGTCGAGGTCACGCCGGAGGACATCCGCATCCGCAAGGTCATCCTCGACTCCAACGAGCGTGCCAAGGCCAACCGCGCCCGCGCCAAGGCATAACGGCACCCTCTCGCAGGGAACTGCGACCGTGAACAGAAGAGCTGCCGGCATGGCAGGCGGCCTGGCCGCCGCCGTGCCGGCAGCTCTTTTTGCTGCCTTCGCCGGAACCGCGCTGCACCGCCAGGAGTTCGGGGCCATCGGTCCTGCGCTGCCGCTGGGGGCCGTCGGGGCGCTGCTGCTCCTGGCGTCGCTCCAGCTGTTCCTCGGGGCGGCGTTCAGGACACTGATTCCGACGGCGCTGTGCGGCGCCCTCTGTTACGCCCTGGCCGGCTGGTGGTCAGGGATGGAGTCCGGCAAGCGGCTGATCGCGGGGGACCTGGCCGGGAGCATCTGGGTCTATGGGATCGTGGTGGTTACCGTCGGAATGCTGGCCTGGTGCCGGCGGTACAGCCGATAGTCCTCTGGCGATACCGCCACCGCTCATCCGGCGGTACGGCCGCTAGTCAGCCGTCGGGTCCCGGTGGTGGGCAATCATCAGTGAGGTGGCCTCGCCGTCGTCGTCTGCGGGAAGTGCCATGTACTCTTCGACGACAGCGCGGAGCTTGCCCAGCATTTCCTCCCGCCGGGCGGCGTTGAACTTCACGCCCAGCCGCCACACCTCGATGTCCTCAGGCGGCAGGTCCCGGGTCTCCTGAAGGAACGTCTCGATGAGGATCGGCGAGACATTGTCCACGGGTGTGCTCCACGACTTGCGGCTGGCGATGTAGGGCACCTCCGTGGCGCCGCGCCGGCCCTTCCGGCGTTCCTCCGCCAGCAGGAAGCCGGTCCGCACCAGGGTCCGGACGTGGTGGAGGCTGGAGGCTGGATTGAGGCCGAGCAGCTCGGCGATTTCCTTGTTGGTCCGCGACTGGTGCAGGCACAGCCGAAGAATCCTCAGCCGCAGCGGGGAACTCAGCGCGCGGCCCTTGGCCACCAGGTCCGCGTCGTCGCTCTCCGGCGGGTGGTTCATAGACGCAAGTGTAACGAGCAATAAGTGATTGACATATATCAATCAGCCCCCGAGACTGAAGCCGTGAATGCCGAACCCACTGCCGCGGAGCCAACAGCAAGGCCGCTGTGGCGGGACCGTAACTTTTCCACCTTTTGGGCCGGACAGGCCTTGGGACAGTTCGGTGCGCAGCTGGGCCAGCTCGCGTTGCCGGTGCTGGCCGTCACCATGCTCCACGCCTCGGAATTCGAGGTGGGCGTGCTGAACGCCGCAGGTCTGGCGGCGTTCCTGGCAGTCGGTCTGCCGGCGGGGGCCTGGGTGGACCGCTGGCGGAAGCGCAGGACCATGATCTCCGCCGATCTGCTGCGGATGGCCGCCATGGCCACGGTGCCGATCCTGTGGTGGAGCGGCAGCCTGGAAATCTGGCATCTCTTTCTGGTCGCGGGGATCGTGGGGACGGCCACGGTGTTCTTCGACGTCGCATACCAGAGTTACGTGCCGGTCCTGGTGGCATCCCCGCAAGTGCGCGAGGCCAACTCAAAGCTTGAAGCGACGGCCCAGATCGCACGCATCGGCGGACCCGCTGCCGGCGGTGCACTGCTGGCGGTCGTGTCGGCTCCCGTGCTTTTCGTGGGCGAAGCCGCAGGTTATCTGCTCTCCGCGGTATTCCTTGCCCGTACCCGCGACTCAGAGGCACGTGTGCCGGCGGCCGGACGGCGCCCCCTTCCGGTCGAAATACGGGAAGGCATCTCGTTTGTTGTCCGGCATCCGCTTATCAGCCGCATCGCGGCCTGCACCGGCGGAATGAACTTTTCCGGCATGCTGATCTATACACTGATGCCGCTGCTCGTGCTGCGCAGCCTCGGGCTGGGGCCGCAGGGCATGGGCCTCATCATGAGCGTGGGTGCAGCAGGCGGGCTGCTGGGCGCAGTGGCGGCGCCGCGGCTCGCCGCCCGGATCGGCGAGGGTACCGTGATTCCCGTGTGCGCCCTGGTCAGTTCGGTCTTTCTGCTGCTGGTGCCGTTCGCGGGCGTCGTGTCCGAACCCGGAGTCTCACTGGCCCTGCTGCTGATCTCGGAGTTCGGGTTTGGCTTCAGCATCCTGGTGTACAACATCATGCAGCTCACCATGCGCCAGCGGGTTTGCCCGCCACGGCTGCTCGGCCGCATGAACGCGTCCATCCGGTTTGCGGTGTGGGGCGTGATGCCGCTGGCAGCCTTGGCATCCGGGTACCTGGGCGCACACCTTGGCCTGGTGCCCACCATGCTGATCGGAGCGGCCGGCAGCTTCCTGGCCACCGCTCCGGTCCTGTTTTCGCCGTTGCGGAGGATGCGTACTCTTCCGGACGGGGCGCCGGAACACGCTGCCGTGGATGACGGGGCGCTGGAGGAAAAGGACAGGGCCTAGGCCGCGCCGGCGTCAGTCCGAGGCCGGCGGCGTCCGCCGTGAACCACGGCGCGGAGGTGCCGGCGGCACCTGTTTGGCGGCCACCACCCTGTCAAGGGGAATGCCGACGTCGGAAGTCCGGGTCCTGACGGTGCATTCACTTTCGCCGCACTCCAGGAGGTCTCCCAGCGCGTCCGTAAAGCCGCCGTCGAGCCTGTAGCGCACCACCACGCGTGTTCCGGGCGGGGCCGTGGCCAGGAACTGCCGGGGTGTTGGTGGTGTCGGACTCACCCGTCCATCGTATGACGCGTCCGGAGTGTGACGCGCCCGCTTCGTTCGCGGGACGAGCCTGGGAGATAATAGGCTCTGAAGTGGACAGCCCGGCATGCAGGCCGGAAGCAGCAACCGGCCAGTCGCCGGGAATCAACGTGGAGAGGCAAGGGACGTGACGTACGTAATCGCGCAGCCGTGTGTAGATGTCAAGGACAAGGCATGCATTGAGGAGTGCCCCGTCGATTGCATCTACGAAGGCGAACGCTCCCTCTATATCCATCCCGATGAGTGCGTCGACTGCGGTGCCTGCGAGCCCGTCTGCCCGGTGGAGGCCATTTACTACGAGGATGACACCCCTGAGGAATGGGCCGACTACTACAAGGCGAACGTCGAGTTCTTTGACGACCTTGGCTCCCCGGGTGGCGCCGCCAAGGTGGGCAACACCGGCAAGGACCACCCGATGATTGCAGCGCTCCCGCCGCAGAACCAGGACCACTGAGGCGGACCCCTTCGTGACTACAGCTGTGCGCAGTTTCGGCCTTAGCCTGCCCGACTACCCGTGGGAAGCGATGGCGCCGTACCTCGCGAAAGCGGCTGAACACCCCGGCGGTGCGGTGAACCTGTCCATCGGCACGCCCGTGGACCCGACGCCGCCGGTCATCCAGGACGCCCTTAAGGCGGCCGCGGATGCTCCCGGTTACCCCACCGTCCACGGCACGCCCGCGCTCCGGGAAGCCATCGCCGGGTGGTTCGGCCGCCGCCGCGGAGTGGAAGGGCTCGATCCCCGCGCCGTCATGCCGACCGTGGGTTCCAAGGAACTCGTGGCGTGGCTGCCGTTCCTGCTGGGCCTCAAGCCGGGCGACGTCGTCGTCCGGCCTACCGTCGCCTACCCCACCTACGACATCGGGGCCACGTTCGCCGGGGCCACGGCGGTGGCGGCTGATGACCTCGACGAACTGGACGCGGCCACCCGGGCCAAGGTCCGCCTGGTCTGGATCAACTCCCCGGGCAACCCCACCGGCAGCGTCCGGGACGCCGCATCCCTGAAGAAGATTGTGGACCAGGCCCGCGAAATCGGCGCGCTGGTGGCGTCCGACGAGTGCTATGCCGAGCTTGGCTGGGGGGAGTGGGACCTGCAGCGCGGCGGGCAGGCTGTTCCGAGCATCCTCGATCCGCGCGTCGCCGGTGCGTCCCACGACGGGCTCCTCGCCGTGTACTCGCTGAGCAAGCAGTCCAACCTGGCCGGCTACCGGGCGGCCTTCGTCGCGGGGGATGCGGCCCTCATGGCCAACCTCGTCAACAGCCGCAAGCATGCTGGCATGATCCTGCCGTACCCGGTGCAGGAAGCCATGCGTGTGGCCCTGGGCGACGACACGCACGTCCTGGCGCAGAAGGACCTGTACCGCGGACGGCGGGAGCGGCTCCTGCCGGCGCTCGAGTCCTTCGGGCTGACGCTGCACGAGTCGGCTGCCGGCCTGTATCTGTGGTGCACCGCGGGCGAAGCCACCTGGGACACCGTGGCACGCCTCGCGGAGCGGGGGATCGTGGTGGGTCCGGGCGTGTTTTACGGCGACGCAGGGCACGGTTATGTGCGCGTGGCCCTCACCGGAACCGACGAACGGATCGACGCCGCGGTGGCCCGCCTGGCCTAGGCCGGTTTCCCGGCGTTACGCCGACGTCGCCATGGGCCCAGACCCCAAAGGGGGCGACTTTTGACGCTCCGGCCGCCGTAACATTGATGTGACTCGCACCACAACTAGCCTGTTTTAGGGATAATTCGGCGCTCCCGGATTAGTGGCAACCTGCAAGTGGCGGTAGTTTTTTAATTGACTATCAATGGTGGCTTTCTACAAGAAGGCGGCAAGGCCGTTGGAATTCCCGTCTGGGCGGGACCCCGCGCGGCTCACCTGATGTTGGATCAAGCTTTCTAGAGAGGCCAGACGCCTCATGAAGGGGACTCCATGACTGAGACCACCAGCGCAACCCTGCGCCACGCAGGCGGCGAGCTCGAGCTCCCGCGCATCAAAGTTGTTGAGGGAAACGAAGGCTACGACGTTTCCAAGCTACTGAAGCAGACCGGCGCCGTTGCCTTTGACCCCGGCTTCATGAACACGGCCGCCACCACGTCGGCCATCACCTACATCGACGGCGACGCAGGCATCCTGCGGTACCGCGGCTACCCGATCGAGCAGCTGGCCCAGCACTCCAACTTCCTGGAGGTCTCGTACCTGCTGATCTACGGCAACCTCCCGACGCCGACCGAGCTGGAAGACTTCGACCAGAAGATCCGCCGCCACACCCTGCTGCACGAGGAGCTCAAGGGCTTCTTCGGCGGCTTCCCCCGCGACGCGCACCCGATGCCCGTGCTGTCCTCGGCCGTGTCCGCGCTGTCCACGTTCTACCAGGACTCGCTGGACCCGTTCAATGACGAGCAGGTGGAGGTTTCCACCATCCGCCTCATGGCGAAGCTGCCGGTCATTGCGGCCTACGCGCACAAGAAGTCGATCGGGCAGCCGATGCTGTACCCGGACAACTCCATGAACCTCGTGGAGAACTTCCTGCGCCTGAGCTTCGGCCTGCCGGCCGAGCAGTACGAGCTGGACCCGGTAGTGGTCAAGGCCCTGGACCTGCTCCTCATCCTGCACGCGGACCACGAGCAGAACTGCTCCACGTCCACGGTGCGCCTGGTGGGCTCCTCCAACGCCAACCTCTTCGCGTCCGTGTCAGCCGGCATCAACGCCCTGTTCGGCCCCGCCCACGGCGGCGCCAACGAGGCCGTCCTGAAGATGCTCCGCCAGATCCAGGCCGACGGCGTCAAGCCCGAGGACTACATGGAGAAGGTCAAGAACAAGGAAGACGGCGTCCGCCTGATGGGCTTCGGCCACCGGGTCTACAAGAACTACGACCCCCGCGCCAAGATCATCAAGGCCACCGCGCACGAGGTCCTCAGCAAACTCGGCGGCCACGACGAGCTCCTGGACATCGCTATGCGGCTGGAGGAGAAGGCCCTCGGCGACGACTACTTCATCCAGCGCAAGCTGTACCCGAACGTGGACTTCTACACCGGCCTGATCTACAAGGCCATGGGCTTCCCGGAGAAGATGTTCACCGTGCTGTTCGCCATCGGCCGCCTGCCGGGCTGGATTGCCCAGTGGCGCGAAATGATCAACGATCCCAACACCAAGATCGGCCGTCCGCGGCAGCTCTACACAGGAGAGCCCGAGCGGCAGTACCCCGCCCGCTAAATCCGCACCGGCTCCCAAGCCTCACGCTCGGTTCGGTCCCCTCGTCGGGGCCCTTTGAGCGGAGTACGACGGCGGCCGCCCACCTTCCCGGTGGGCGGCCGCCGTCGCTTTTTAACCCGCTGACTGAACCCGGCCGACGGGAGCGCCGCCGCGGTTTCGGCGCACACCCGTGCTAAAAACAAGAATGCCGAAAATCGTGGACGCCGCGCAGCGCCGACAGGAGATCGTTGGCGCCGTGTGCAGGATCATCGCCACGGACGGCCTGGAACGCGCGTCACTGCGGGAGGTGGCGGAGGAGGCAGGCCTGGCGGTGGGCTCCGTGCGGCACTACTTCGACAGCAGCGATGACCTGCTCGCCTACTCGTTTGCGGCGGTTTCGGACCGCCTCCTGGCGCGCCTTCATACTGCGCTTACCGGGCTCGGGCCCGCAGCCGATGAACCGGACACGAGCGGGGCGGTATTAACACTCCTGGGCGAATTCCTGCCCCTGGACGAGGAACGCGCCCTGGACGCGTGCGCCTGGCTGGCGTTCAGGAACGCGGCGAGGATCCGGCCCTTCCTCGCCGCCGAGGCAGACAGGAGCCACCGGGCCGTGGCCGCCGTCGTCGGCCAGGTGATCACCCGGCTCCTGCACGAGGACCATGCCACCGGGGCCGATGCCGGGCCGCAGCTGGTGACGGCGGCCGAACACCTGCTGGCGACCCTGGACGGGCTGGCCATGCACGCCCTGCTGCAGCCGGGCTGGATGTCCCCGGAAATGTGCCGTGACGTGCTCGAATCCCACATCGAGGGGCTCCGCAGGAGGGTCGGTGCCAGCCATTAACCTCCCCGGGCTGGGGGAATAGACTGAAAGCCGGAGAGCGGGTTGCCGGCACAACGGGGCGGATAAACGAGATGCCAAGGAGGCATACGCATGCAGCACACAGGCGGTCCAGGCTGGCGCATCACTATGGACACGTCGGGGCCCATGCTCATTGCCCTCTATATACGTGATGTCGCGGGGCTCGACGGTGCAGGCTTTCCGGCGCTTTCGCATGCCGCGCCGAAGGTCCGTCACGTGGACCATGGCCACCTCACCGCCGAAGTGGGCGGCATCAGCGCCCTGAAAACGGAGTGGGAAGCCTGGTGGCAGCAGCTCCTCAAGGCCCACCCGCAGATGTCCCCTGAGCTGTCGCCCCCGGGGTTCCGGTCCTTCGCCAACTCGCCGGCGCTGCGCAAGGTCCTGCAGGCGCACTTCGGGGCAGCCCTGACCTGGGCCAGGGAGCGGCGCGCGGAGTACGCCGAACTGGAGGCCGAACGGGTGGCCGGAGGCTCCGCGCACCTGCTCGAGGACATCGTGGAGGACCGGCTCCTGGAGGTGGGCCGGGACTCACGGGACTTTGCTCTGACGATCATCGAGCTGCCCCTGGATGAGCAGCGGGCCTGGTACCTGGAACCGGACAAGATCATCATGAGCCACGAGCTGCTGTCCCAGCCCGAGGTGTTCCGCAGCTACGTGCAGCCGGTTGTGGAGATGCTCGTCTAGAGCCCGAGGGCCAGGACGTCAGATTCAGGACCCATCGGCAGCAAGCGTGATGGCCACCCGGCCGCCGGCGTCCGGTGCATCCTGCCACCCGTTTCGGGCATTCCTGTCCCAGCGCTTTCCGTCCACGTCCACGCGTTCCACCGAGAGCTCCTTGGCGTTTGCCACTGCCCAGTGGGCCACGGACCAGGCAAAGGTGTCGGTGACGTCGACCTGCAGCGTTTGGCCGGTGGCCGTCGTGGGGATGCTTCCGTAGGAGGCTTCCAGCTCATCGAGCAGGGCGGCGGGGTCGCCGGCGGTGTCCGGTGAGCGGAGAGTGCAGTTCAGGGCAGCCGGGGACTCGCCTGTCAGGGCCGAGGCGAAAGACCGTGCCATCGCCTCGTGCTCGGCGTATGCCGCCGGGTAGGCGGAGCGCTGGACCCGCTGGGCGGCGTCGGTAATTTCCAAGGTGGCATAGCCCGGCACCTTCACGAGGGCATCGTAGAAGGCGTTCGTGGCATAGACCGGGTCCATCACCTGGTCCTGGGTGCCCCAGCCCTGGGACGGACGCTGCTGGAAGAGTCCCCTGGAGTCCGGTCCGGCGAGATCGCCGTGGTCGATGTTCCGGAGCTTGGATTCCTGCATGGCGGTGGCCAGGGCAATGCTGGCTGCCCGCGGAGGGAGCCCGCGGCGCACCGACACAGCCGTGATCAGAGCAGCGTTCGCAGCCTGGTCGGTGGCCAGGGCAGCCTGCTGTGAGCCGGCGGCGGCCGTGCATTCCTCTGTGATCAGCTGTTCGGAGCGCTGCAGCAAAGTGGTCACGGTGTAGATGCCGCCCGCGACCAGGACGAGGGAGAGGCCGGTGATGGCAGCTCCGCGCAGCGTGCGTCCGCGTGTCACGTGGTTACTCCAGCAATCTGCCGGCACGCCCTTTTGGGTGGCGTGCCGGCTATGTCCTCACGGTCAGTTGGCGTGCGGTCAGTTGGCGTGGAGGGCGTCGTTCAGTTCCACGGTCTGGCCCTGGCGGGGCAGGACTTCAACCTCACCTGTGGTGGAGTTGCGGCGGAAGAGCAGGTTCGGCACGCCGGACAGCTCCACGGCCTTGACGATCTTGCTGGTGTCCTCGCCGTCGGCGTCCTTGGGGCCGGCAAGCCGGACGCGGGTGCCGGCCGTGACGTACAGCCCTGCCTCCACCACGGAGTCGTCCCCGATGCTGATGCCGACGCCGGAGTTGGCACCCAGCAGGACGCGCTGGCCCAGGGATACCTTTTCCTTGCCGCCGCCGGAGAGGGTGCCCATGATCGAGGCGCCGCCGCCGACGTCGGTGCCGTCGCCGGCCACCACGCCGGCGGAAATGCGGCCCTCAACCATGGAGGTCCCCAGGGTGCCGGCGTTGAAGTTCACGAAGCCCTCGTGCATGACGGTGGTGCCCTCGGCGAGGTGGGCACCCAGCCGGACGCGGTCGGCGTCGGCAATGCGGACGCCCGCCGGGACGACATAGTCCACCATGCGCGGGAACTTGTCCACGCCGTAGACGGTGACGGCGCCGCGCTTGCGGAGCTTGGCGCGGGTCAGTTCGAACCCGTCCACGGCGCACGGGCCGAAGTTGGTCCAGACGACGTTGGGAAGCTTGCCGAAGATGCCGTCAAGGTTGATGCTGTTGGGCTGGACCAGGCGGTGCGAGAGGAGGTGCAGGCGCAGGTAGGCGTCGGCGGTGTCGGCCGGAGCTTCGTCCAGGTTGATCTGGACGAACACCACCTTCTGCTCTGTCCCGCGGTCGGCGTCAGTGCCGACGGCCGCGATGTCCGTCAGGGTTTCGTCGGCGTTTTCCACGGCGCGGAGGCTTTCGGCGGCCACACCGAGGGCGGGAGCGGGGAACCAGGCATCCAGCACGGTGGCTTCGCCGTTCCGCGTGGCGATGGTGGCTACGCCGAATCCATAGGCCGAACGGGAGCCGTCGGACAGTGTCTGGGCAGCGGGCACGGCGGAAGAAGCGGTTTCAGTCATGCGCCAAGTCTATCGAGACGAGGTGCACGCACCGAAACCGGTCCGCGCGAATCTGAGTCGCATTTCGGGGCGTTCCCAGCGCGGGGAACGCCCTGGGCTGCTGCCCCGGTGGGGAGGGGCAGGCGCGGGATACAGTGGGATGGTGATTGCCGAAACAGCCCCCGTAACCCTAGACCTGCGCCAGGATGTGGCACTGCTGACCTCCGCGCTGATCGACATCAACAGCGTCTCCGGGAATGAGCGCGAGCTGGCCGATGCCGTCGAGTCCGCACTCCGCCAGCTGCCCGGCCTCGAACTGGTACGTGACGGCGACTCCATCATCGCCCGGACCAACCTCGGCCGAAGCGAGCGGGTCATTCTGGCAGGCCACCTGGACACCGTGCCGCTGCCGGTCACGCAAGACTCGCTGGGAACGGTGCCGTCCACCTGGCCGTCCGGCGTCCCTGGCGACGGCGTTCTGTACGGCCGCGGCGCCACGGACATGAAGGGCGGCGTTGCGGTCCAGCTGGCACTGGCGGCTTCAATGTTCGACGGCGGCGCGGAACCGGGCAAGGACGTCACCTTTGTGTTTTACGACCATGAGGAGGTGGAGGCCGTCAAGAGCGGGCTGGGCAGGCTGGTGCGGAACCACGGCGGGCTCCTCGGCGGCGACTTTGCCATCCTCCTTGAACCGACCGACGGCACCGTGGAGGGCGGCTGCAACGGCACCATGCGGTTCCACGCCACCACCTCGGGCGAGGCTGCACACTCGGCGCGGGCCTGGATGGGCCGCAACGCGATCCACGCCGCCGCGCCCATCCTGGAACGGCTCGCGGCGTACAGCCCGCAGACCGTGACCGTGGACGGACTGGACTACCGCGAAAGCCTGAACGCAGTGAAGATCCACGGCGGTACCGCGGGCAACGTCATCCCGGACCGCTGTGTCGTGGAGATCAACTACCGCTTCGCCCCGGACAAGACCCCCGATGAGGCGGAGGCGCACGTTCGCGCTCTGTTGGACGGGTTCGACGTGGTCCGTACGGACAGCGCTGCCGGCGCGCGGCCGGGACTGAACCACCCTGCCGCCGCGTCCTTCGTGGCCGCCGTGGGCGGCGAGCCGAAACCCAAATACGGCTGGACCGACGTCGCCCGCTTCAGCGAACTGGGCATCCCGGCCGTGAACTTCGGGCCCGGGGACGCGCTCCTGGCGCACAAGGACAACGAGCACGTGGAGGCCGAAGCCATCCGCACCTGCCTGCGGGCGCTGCAGACGTGGCTGTCCTGAGCATGCTGTCCTGAGCACGGGCAGATAAACACGAAGGGTCCGCAGCCGGATGGCTGCGGACCCTTCGCTGTCAATGGCTGCCGTTTATTTCACTATGGTGGAGACACCGGCGGTGGGGGCCTTCGCCACTCCGCCGGCAGCTTTCTTGGACCCGTGCCGCTCAATCCAGATGGCCAGCCGCGACACTGCCAGATTAATGGCGATGTAGATGGCCGCTGCCACGAAGAACACCGGGAACAGGAACTGCGGGCCCAGGAAGTCAGCCATTACCTGCACCGCGCGCAGCAGTTCGCCGTAGGCCACGATGTATCCCAGTGACGTGTCCTTCAGCAGGACCACCAGCTGCGCCACCAGGGACGGCAGCATGCGGCGGACCGCCTGGGGCAGTTCGATGGTCAGCCGGGACTGGAAGCTGGTCAGGCCGATCGCCAGCCCCGCTTCGCGCTGGCCGCGGGGGAGGGACTGGATGCCTGCGCGGATGATTTCCGCGAAGATCGCCGCGTTGTAGAGGACCAGGCCGGCCACCACGGCGATGAACGAGCTGGTGGCGAAGACCAGCAGCACGAACAGCATCATCAGGACCACCGGCATGCCGCGGAGGAACTCGAGCACGATCCGGGTGGGAATCCGGATCCAGGCGACGTCGGAGATACGCATCAGGCACAGCAGGAGTCCCAGCGGAAAGGCAATGACCGCCGCGATGGCCGCCGCGCTCAGCGTCGCGCTGATGCCGTTGAAGATCAGCGTCCAGACATCCGCCTGGCCGAAGATCGCCCAGCGCTGCGCCTGGAAGATGCCCTGCTGGGCGAGGGTCATGATGGCCCAGGCCAGCAGGGCCGCGATCAGCACGACGCCGATCACGGACCCGATCAGCGAGGTGCGGCGGGCCTTGGGGCCGGGGACGTCGTAGAGAACCGAACTCATCGTGCGATCGCCACCTTTCGTTCGACCTGGTGGGCGAGGTAGCCCAGCGGCACGGTGATCAGGAGATAGAAGAAGGCAACGCCCACCAGCACCCACATGACGGCGTCGCCGTGGTCGTTGGCCAGCTGCTTGCCGTAGCCGAACAGCTCCAGCACGTAGAAGGCACCGGCCACGGACGAGTTCTTGACGAGCGCGATGAGGATGTTGATCATCGGCGGGATCACGGTCCGCAGTGCCTGCGGAAGGATGATGAGCGAGAGCACCTGGCCGAACTGCATGCCGATGCTCCGGGCCGCCTCGGCCTGGCCGACGGGAACGCTATTGACGCCCGAGCGCACCGCCTCGGCGATAAACGCGGAAGTGTAGGCGCTCAGGGCGATGATGGCTGCGATCTCGAACTGCTGGAAGGTCACGCCCAGCCGGGGGAGGACCACCGCCGCGAAAAAGAACGCGATGGTCAGCGGCGTGTTACGCACCACCTCCACGTAAGCCATGCTGAAGCCGCGGAGGGCAGCCACGGGGGAGACACGCGCCGCGGCCAGCAGGGTGCCAACCACCAATGCGATGATGCCGGAAACGGCGGCCAGGAACAGGGTTCTGAGAAAGCCGTCCCAGTATTGGGGGAGGCTTTCAATGATGACGTCCATAGGGTCCTTTAGCTGCGTTCAGGGGAATGTGCGGAAAACGGAAGCGGCGGTTACCGACAGGCTGTAGCATGCACAGCCGCCGGTAACCGCCACGATCGTTTAGTAGCGGTCGATGGCCGGAAGTTCCGGTGCCGTCTTGATGACCGCGCCGGCCGTGTCTTCCCAGGCCTTCTTGTAGGAGCCGTCCTTGGCGAAGGCCTCGAGCTGGTCGTTGATCCAGTTGCGGAACTCGGTGTCACCCTTCTTCAGGCCGATGCCGTATGGCTCCTTGGTGAAGGTCTCATCGGAGGCCAGCTTGAACGCGTCCGGCTCCTTGTTGACGAAGCCTGCCAGGATGACGTTGTCCGTGGTCACAGCCTCAACCTGCTTGTTGCGCAGCGGCTCGAGGCAGGCCGAGTAGGTGGCGGCCGGAACCAGGACTGCGCCGTACTTCTCCACGATGGTGGAGGCCGGGGTGGAACCCGTCACGGAGCAGACGTTCTTGCCCTTGACGTCCTCGGGCTTGGTGATGGACGTGTTGTCCTTGTTCACCATCAGCGCCTGGCCGGCTTCGTAGTACGGGCCGGCGAAGTCGACTTCGGTCTTGCGCTTGTCGTTGATGGTGTAGGTGGCCACGATCAGGTCCACCTTGCCCTGCTTGATGAACTGCTCGCGGTTGGCGGAGACGGTCTCTACCCATTCAATCTTGTCAGCGGGGATGCCCAGCTTGGCGGCGAGCAGCTTGCCGATTTCGACGTCGAAACCGACAGGCTTGCCGTCCAGGCCCTTCTGGCCGAACAGCGGCTGGTCGAACTTGGTGCCGATGGTGATCTTGCCGGCGGAGGCGAGCTTTTCCATGGTGGTGCCTGCAGCGAAGCTGGGCTTCTCGACCGGCGTGGGGTTGGAGCCGGTCCCGGTGCCGCCGCCGCCGCAAGCGCTAAGCGTAAGAGCGATGGCCGCGGATGCTGCTGCCAGAAGGGATTTCCTTCGGGTCAAAAATGCCTTCATGACATTCCTTTCATTGGGCGGCCGTCCGTGACGGCCAGGGTGCGAAATCGGGGGTCTTGAAGTTGGGGGATTGCTGGATCGGTTTGTCAGTGCGTGAGCAGCTTGGACAGGAAGTCCTTGGCGCGGCTGCTCTGGGGGTTGGTGAAGAACTCCTCGGGAGTGGCGTCCTCAACGATCTGTCCGTCAGCCATGAACACCACGCGGTCGGCGGCCTTGCGGGCGAAGCCCATCTCGTGGGTAACCACGATCATGGTCATGCCTTCCTTGGCCAGCTGGATCATGACGTCCAGGACCTCGTTGATCATTTCCGGGTCGAGGGCCGAAGTCGGCTCGTCGAACAGCATGACCTTGGGCTTCATGGCGAGGGCGCGTGCGATGGCCACGCGCTGCTGCTGGCCGCCGGAGAGCTGAGCCGGGAGCTTGGGCGCTTGATGGCCCACACCCACGCGCTCAAGCAGGGCCATGGCCTCCTTGTCCGCTTCCGCCTTGGAGACGCCCTTGACCTTGATGGGGCCAAGCGTCACGTTTTCCAGGATGGTCTTGTGCGCGAACAGGTTGAACGACTGGAACACCATGCCGACGTCGGCGCGCAGCCGGGCGAGCTCCTTGCCCTCCTCGGGCAGCCGCTTGCCGTCAATGGCGATGTCGCCGTCGTCGATGGTTTCCAGCCGGTTGATGGCCCGGCACAGTGTGGACTTCCCCGAACCTGACGGGCCGATGACCACAACCACCTCGCCCTTGCGGACCTGGAGGTTGATGTCCTTCAAAACGTGCAGCTGACCGTAATGCTTGTTGACGGCATTCAGGGAGACGAGTGCATCGCCGGGCAGTTGAGTAGTCATGGATAAGAATCTAGCGAACATTGGTCGGTTATGACCGGAATCACTCCAACTTCCCGCTGATCGTAATTCAAGAGATACCTGCAGGTCATCAGGTTAGCCTTGGGGGATGAGCATCAACGCAGATCCGTCAAAATCAGTACAACCCCGCCGGAAAGGGCCCCTCGAGCTGCGCCGCAAACAGGCTGCGGTGGAGATGTCGGATCAGCGGCTGCTCGACACCAAGGGCCCCGGCCACTTCATCCACACCGATCCCTGGCGCGTCATGCGGATCCAGAGCGAGTTCGTGGAAGGCTTTGGCGCCCTGTCCGACCTGGGCCAGGCGGTCAGCGTCTTCGGCTCCGCGCGCACCAAGCCGGGAACTGCGTTCTACGACATGGGCGTCGAGGTGGGACGCAAACTGGCCGAAGCCGGCGTGGCCGTCATTACCGGCGGCGGACCGGGCTCGATGGAAGCGGCCAACCGGGGAGCGGTGGAAGGCAACGGCGTCTCCGTTGGGCTCGGCATCGAGCTGCCGTTCGAGCAGGGCCTGAACCAGTGGGTGGACCTCGGCATCAACTTCCGCTACTTCTTCGCGCGGAAGACCATGTTCGTGAAGTACGCCCAGGGCTTCATCGTTCTTCCCGGCGGCCTCGGCACCCTGGATGAGCTCTTCGAAGCCATGGTCCTCGTCCAGACGCAGAAGGTCACCTCGTTCCCGATCGTCCTGCTGGGTGCGGCATTCTGGGGGCCGATGATCGACTGGATCAGGGGAACGCTGGTGGCTGAGGGAATGGTCTCGGAAAAGGACCTGGACCTCATTCAGGTGGTGGACACCCCGGAGGAAGCCGTGAACCTCGTCCTCCACGGCCACGTCCGCGCGCCCTCCACCAACGGCGACCAGCGGCCCGAGTAGCAGCAGCCCGGGTATGCGGCCAGGGCAGCAGCTGCGCCGATAGGCGGCAGGCGGGGCTACGTCTGGCACGATTGGTGGTGTGAGTTTCTTCCTCGTTTTCCTCGCCATCGTCCTGATTGGAGCCACCGCCCTCATCGGGACCGATCTCGGGGCGGGCATGCTGCGGAGGAAACGCGCCCGCGCACCTCTCGCCAGGGACGGCTTCAACGACGGATTCGATGAACCCGTGGCCTCCCTGCCTCCGGTGCTGCTTCCCGACGACGCCACACCTGCCGACGTCGACCATGTCCGGTTTGCGCTGGGGCTGCGGGGTTACCGGATGGACCAGGTGGACCAGGTATTGGACGACCTGCGCGACCAGTTGGCCGCCAGGAACGCCGAAATAGAAAGCCTCCGCGAGCAGCTGCACGCCTGCGCCGGACAACTGACTGCCGCCGAACAGCCTGCCGCCGGGGACCGGACGTGAGCTCCCCAATGCCGCCTCCGGGCCCCGTTCCGCCAGCAACGGCCGACCCCCCGCCGTCGGATCACGGGACGCGGCTGGACACGGCGTTCCGGACCGCCGCGGCACGGCTCGGCGGCCGCCTGGTCCGCTGGCCGTGGTGGGCCCAGGTGGGGGCGGTCTACGTGGCCGCCCGGCTGGTCAGTGCGTGCATCTTCATGTCGGCCGCCCTGCACCAGGGATTCAACCCCTGGTTCCCGGCCAAGCCCGACTACTGGAACTTCATCAACATCTGGGACGCGCGCTGGTACGAATCCGTCATGACCGCCGGGTACCCCTCCGAACTCCCGGTGGATGCAGCCGGCAACGTCCAGGAGAACACTTGGGCCTTTTATCCGCTGTTTCCGACGCTGGGGCGGATGCTCTCCGCTGCCACGGGCATGAGCCCCGCCGCCGCCCTCGTCCTGATCGCGATGCTCGCCGGACTGGCGGGCTCCCTGGTGGTCTACCAGCTGTTCCGCACCCGGACAGCCCACTGGCCGGCCCTCTGGGGCGCCGCGTTCTTCTCCACCTTCCCCGTCTCGCCGGTGCTCCAGGTGCCGTACGCGGAATCCCTGAACCTCCTGCTGCTTGCCGCAGCGCTGTTGCTGCTGGTCCGGCGCCACTACCTGTGGGACATTCCCGTGGTTCTGGTTATGTGCCTTTCCCGGCCCACGGGTGTGCCGTTTGCTGCGACCGTCGGGATCCTGTTCCTGTACCGCGCCGGTGAGGCATGGCTCGCCGCACGGAACCACCGACTGGCCGACCAGGCGCGCCAGATCCACAGCCGGAACGAACTGTGGTCCCTCGCCGGGCTGACCGCCGTCAGCGGTGCCGGCGCCCTCGCCTGGCCCGCCATCGCGTGGGCGGCCACCGGCGACATCGCCGCGTACACCAAGACCGAAACCGTATGGCGCGGACACGACCTCGTGCTTTTCAAACCCTGGTTCGACACCGGCGTCCTGCTGTTTGGGCCTGTGCTGGGGCTCGTGGCACCGTTCGTTTTCGTGGCGGTGTTCGGGCTCTTCATGGCCTCCCCGCCGGTGCGCCGGCTGGGAACGGAACTCCGGCTGTGGTGCCTTTGCTACATGGGATACCTCGTGGTGTTCCTGCATCCGCAGACCAGCACGTTCCGCATGCTGCTGCCGCTGTTTCCGCTTGCGCTGGCTGCCGCGCTCGTCTCCCGATCCAGGGCCTACCGCGGCGCCGTGATCACGATGTTCGTCCTGCTGCAGATCGTGTGGGTGGTGTGGCTGTGGACGTGGGCGCAGCTGCCGGGCGGAGGGGATTATCCGCCGTGACGGGCCCGGGGTTTCCCCGGGATCAGCTTGCAGAGGGGCGCAGGAATCCGGACGTGACGAATTGTCCATCGATTAGCTACAGACGGGTAATTACAGGATAATAGGTAATAAGCAAGGATATAAAGCATTCGGATTGTTCGGCCATGGCGGCTGCCGAAAGGACCGCCAGGGCGGCATTGTTTTGACCACGCGGACTCAGCCCGGCCGGGCTGCTCGGTCCTGGGACTACTGGAGGGGATATTCCTCATGGCGGCTATGAAACCACGCACCGGCGACGGCCCTATGGAAGTAACCAAGGAGGGCCGCAGCCTGATCATGCGTGTGCCGCTCGAAGGCGGGGGCCGGCTTGTGGTTGAACTTAATGCCACAGAGGCGGCCAACCTCAAGGACTGCCTCGTCGGCGTCACCGAATAAGAGTAAAGGCAGAATAAGAGTAAAGGCAGGGCCCGCAGCCGGAAGGCTGCGGGCCCTGCCTTTTTCGTATCCTTGTCCGCCTATGCTGGCCGGCCTCTTTCGGACCTGCCTATTTCTTGACCGCCACCAGCAGCCCGTCACCGGTGGGGAGCATGGCGGAAGCCAGCCGGTCGTCGTCGCGCACGGCCCTGCCCACCTGGCGCAGCACAACGGTGGTTGCGTCGCGGGCCGCCGGGTTGGACACCCGGTCCTTGTCCAGGGCGTCATTGACGATCAGCAGGCCGCCGGTCTTGAGCAGGCGTACGGCCTGCTCCACGTAGCGGGGAAAGTTGGGCTTGTCCCCGTCGATGAACACGAGGTCATAGGCGGCGTCGGTGAGCCTCGGCAGGACATCGCCGGCACGGCCGGAGATGGTGCGGGTGCGGTTGGCCGGACTGCCGGCCTCCTGGAACGCCTCCCGCGCGGCCTTCAGGTGCTCCACGTCCACGTCGATGGTGGTGAGCACGGCCTGCGGGCCGAGGCCGCGGAGCAGGCAGACGCCCGAAACCCCGGCGCCGGTACCGATCTCGACGGCGGTCTGCGCCTTGGAAGCCGCGGCCAGCACAGTCAGCACGGCGCCAACGCCACGGCCGATGGGTGTCACGCCCAGCTCGAACGAACGCTCCCGGGCGCGCAGCAGGACCTCATCCTCGGCAGGCAGATCTTCTGCATAGGACCAGCTCGTGGACTTATCGGCGCTCATGGATTTCGCTTTCTGGGCGGCAGGGGGCATGTTCTTACAGCGTACTTGGTTGGACGGCGCCCGCGGGGTAAGTGACAGCGGGGACGGCTGTGATGGCGCATACTCTCACGCTGTGCGGTGAATGGCGAACAAAATCCCCGGAACCCAGGCATGAATCCGCGCCAAGAGTTGCGCTTCTAGCAAAGAGGGGCTCCGCAGTCAGGAAATTCCCAGCCAACTTTGACATGATAATAATCCGCTCATCCAAGTGGTGATCGGCGCCGAATCAATGATGTAAAGCACGTCAGGCGTTATTACATCCACGAGGGGAGTGGACGATGTCAGCATCCGTTGCGGCACCTGTCCCTGCAACTGAAGAGCAAGCTGCCGAGTGGGCCATGCCCACGTGGGAAGAAGTGGTCACCAACCACTCCGCCAAGGTGTACCGGCTCGCCTACCGGCTTACCGGTAACAAGTACGACGCCGAGGACCTCACCCAGGAGGTGTTCGTCCGCGTCTTCCGTTCCCTGGAGAACTTCAAGCCCGGAACCCTGGATGGCTGGCTGCACCGGATCACCACCAACCTCTTCCTGGACCAGGCGCGGCGCAAGAGCCGCATACGCTTTGACGCGCTCGCCGAGGACGCCGAATCGCGCCTGCCCGGCCGGGAACCCGGCCCCGAGCAAAGCTTCGAACTCAACAACCTGGATCTCGACGTCCAGGCCGCCCTCGAGGAACTCCCGCCGGATTTCCGTGCCGCCGTCGTCCTGTGCGACCTTGAGGGACTGTCGTACGACGAAGTCGCCGAAGCCCTGGGCGTGAAGCTGGGTACGGTGCGTTCGCGCATTCACCGCGGCCGCACCATGCTGCGCGAAAAGCTTGCCCACCGGGATCCGCGCCCGCAGCAGGCGCGCAAGCCGCGGCTGAAGATCCCCCGCATCGCCGGCGTTCTCTGATCGGCGACATGCGTCAGCTACATCGCTTGCTGGAGGGGCTCAGGACCAAGACAGGGTTCCCGCTTGCCGGCGGACGGCACCCGCAGACGACGGACCATATCCGCGCGTGCGCCGAATGCGCCAGCGCGCTGCACCGGCAGCGCCAGTACATTGAGCGGCTCCGTACTGCCGCAGTCCCGGCCGCCAGTGACGAACTGACGGCGCGGCTCCTGCTCCGCACCGAGCAGTTGGCCATGGCGCCGGCCCCCGTCTCCCGGCCCAGCCGGATAATGCTTGCGGGGCTGGCCGGCGGGGTGGCTGTCGTGGCGGCAGGGGCAGTCGCCGCCGGAGCCTACACGGTCGCGGGCGAACCCAGGCAGTATGCCGCGGGCACGGCCTCGCTCTACGGCCAGTCCGGGCATTCCCCGGGAACAGACAGCCGCTTGGCCGCGCTGCGGTCCTCCGGCTGGACCTGCCCTGAACTGCCCGCCATGGGCTTCCACCTTGTTTCCGCCAGCACAAGGGTGCTGGCGGGCAAGCCCACCGTGGAACTGCGCCTCACGGACGGGCAGCACACGGCACGGATTCTGGAACAGCACCAAGGATCGCCGGCAGCGCCCTGGCCGGTCAACCCGCTCACCGGCCACGCGGCGGGAAGCGACGGATACGTCGCCGCTGACCTGCCGGGAACGATGGCGGACGGCCAGGTCTGGGTCAAGGCGGGGCAGCCGTGGAGCGCGATCTACCAGACGTCGCGGAGCACCTTCACCTACGTGTCGGACCTGCCCGCCACTTCGGCCGACGACGCCGTGGCGATGCTCGCCGGGACCGGAGGTGCGACGAGCCCAGGTCTTGCGGCAGGAACGGACACGGCCGGCGGAGGTGCCGCGGTGCAGGAGACTGTCGTCGACCGGGTGGAACGCGGCCTCCGCAAAATAGCCCGCCAGCTGGGGCTTTGAGACGCATCCCCGTCCGTGCAGCATGCCCTCAGGTGGCGCCGGCCGGGCCGAAATCGTCACTGCCTCCCCGGAGAGGGTAATCTTCCTAAAGTGTTTGGAATCAACGGCCCGGAGTTTATCCTTCTGCTGCTCATCGGCATTCTGGTGATCGGCCCCCAGCGGCTGCCCGAATACACCCAGAAGCTGGCAAACCTGGTCCGTGAAGTGCGCCGGATGGCCTCGGGCGCGCGGGAACAGATCAAGGAAGAAGTCGGCATCGACATCGATGACGTCGACTGGAAGAAATATGACCCCCGCCAGTACGATCCGCGTCGCATCATCAAGGAAGCGCTCCTCGAAGACGACACCAAGCCGGTCAGCTCCGGGGGTCCGGCGGCCGTAGCCGCAGCGGCATCAGCCGCCGCTTCCCATAACGAGGAACGGCCGGCGCGCATCATCGAAAGCCTGGGTGTCGGTGAGCGGGCTCCCTTCGACTCCGAGGCGACGTAGCGGATTTCGACTGGACTGGCTCAATCAGCGGGGCTGGACGTCCAATTTCATCCCTGCCAGTCCCCGAGGCCTGGCGGCGAGCTTCCCCGCGATGCCGGACAGCGCCGCAGCGGCGGGCGTGTCCGGTCCGCCCAGGACGATGGGCTTGCCTGAGTCGCCGCCTTCCCGCAGGAGAATGTCCAGCGGAATCTGGCCCAGCAACGGCACGTCCGTGCCGGTCGACGCGCTCAGCCTTTCGGCGAGCACCTCCCCGCCGCCGGTGCCGAACAGGTCCATCCGGCCGCCGTCGGGCATTTCCAGGAACGACATGTTCTCGATGACCCCGGCCACCGTCTGCCCGGTCTGGGTGGCGATGGCACCGGCACGCTCTGCGACGTCGGCCGCGGCGGCCTGGGGAGTGGTGACCACTAGGATCTCGGCTTTGGGCAGCAGCTGGGCCACCGAGATGGCGATGTCGCCGGTGCCCGGCGGCAGGTCCAGGAACAGCGCATCAAGGTCGCCGAAGTAGACGTCGGTGAGGAACTGCTCGAGGGCCCGGTGCAGCATGGGTCCGCGCCAGGCCACGGGCTGGTTGCCGGTGACGAACATGCCGATGGAAATGACCTTCACGCCGTAGGCCACCGGCGGCAGGATCATGTCGTCCACGCGGGTGGGGGTCTGGGTGATCCCCATCAGGGCCGGCACCGAGAAGCCGTACACGTCCGCGTCCACGATGCCCACGCGCAGCCCCTGCGCCGCCAGGGAACAGGCGAGGTTGACCGTTACCGAGGACTTTCCCACACCACCCTTGCCGCTGGCCACCGCGAAGACCTTGGTGAGGGACCCTGGCTGGTTGAACGGGATGCCCCGCTCGCCGCCTGGGCCGCGCAGCTGCTCCTTCAGCGCATCGCGCTGCGCCTGGGTCATGACTTTGAGGTCCACCTCGACGGCGGTCACGCCGGGAACGTCCAGCAGCGCCGCCTCGGAGTCCCTGGTGATCGTGTCGCGGAGCGGGCAGCCGGCAATGGTGAGCAGCACTGCCAGGCGGACGGTCCCGTCGTCGGAGATCTCCACGGAGTCCACCATGCCCAGATCGGTGATGGGGCGGCGGAGTTCCGGGTCGATGACAGTTGCCAGGGCAGCGTTGACTGCCTGAACGAGAGTGGTGCTCATGCCGTGGTGCTCAGCTTTCGGGAGAGGTGGGTCGGTGGGCTGCCCGGCCCTGCCGCGGTTTTTCGGACTTGACCTTTGGGATCTGCTGCGTGCGGGGATTGCGTTGCTTCTCCCGCTTCTCCTTCAGCTTTTCCCGGACCAGTTCGCGCGGCGATTCATGGCTTCCGGGCCCGGACGGCTCGTGCGTGCGGAGCTCCTCCTGGGCTTCGAGCAGGTCCTCCAGCAGGCTGCGCAGTTCCGCCCGGACGTAGTCGCGGGTGGCCACTTCACGCAGCGCGATCCGCAGCGAGGCCAGTTCCCGGGTGAGGTATTCGGTGTCCGACAAGTTGCGCTCCGCCCGCTGGCGGTCCTGCTGCAGGGATACGCGGTCTCGGTCGTCCTGGCGGTTCTGCGCGAGCAGCAGCAGCGGCGCGGCGTAGGACGCCTGGAGGGACAGCATCAGCGTCAGGAGCGTAAACCCGAGTTCGACCTTGTCGAACTGCCAGGCCGTGGGGGCGAAGGTATTCCAGGCCAGCCAGAAGACACAAAACACGGTCATGTAGAGCAGGAACTGCGGCGTGCCCATGAAACGGGCGAAGCCCTCCGTTGCGTGGCCGAACGCATCAGGGTTCGGCGAAAACTTGGGGAGGATTCTCTGGCGGCCGCTCAGCGGCGTGTCCAGGCTTCCCTGGGCTGCCGGCTTTCCGGGCGGACGGGTTCCCTTTACCGTGTTCTCAGCCAATGCGGCCACCAAGCTTCCTGACCGGGGCCTCGCCGTCGTTGGCCCGCCAGTCATCGGGCAGCAGATGGTCCAGGACGTCGTCCACCGTCACTGCGCCCACCAGGCGGCCGGCCTGGTTGACCACCGGCAGCGAGTTCAAGTTGTACGTGGCGAGCGTGCGGGCCACTTCGCTGATGTGTGCCAGGTCCGAGAGGGGCTCCAGGTTCTTGTCCACGAGGTTGCCCAGCGACTCGAACGGCGGGAAGCGCAGCAGCTGCTGGATGTGCACCACGCCGAGGAACCGGCCGGTGGGCGTTTCCAGCGGAGGACGGGCGATGAAGATGGACGAGGCGAGGGCAGGGGAGAGTTCCTCGCGGCGGACGTGGGCGAGGGCCTCCGCGACCGTGGCTTCAGGCGGCAGGATCACGGGCACGGGGGTCATGAGGCCGCCGGCGGTGTCCTCGTCGTATTCGAGGAGGCGCCGGACGTCCTCGGCGCCCTCAGGCTCCATCAGCTGAAGAAGTTCCTCCGCCTGGGCGGACGGGAGCTCGCCGAGGAGGTCGGCGGCATCGTCAGGGTCCATCTCCTCCAGGACGTCCGCGGCGCGCTGGACGTCGAGGGCGGAGAGGATTTCCACCTGGTCGTCCTCGGGCAGCTCCTGCAGGACGTCCGCGAGCCGCTCGTCCTGCAGTTCGCTCGCCACTTCGAAACGACGTTTGTCGCTCATTTCCTGCAGCGCCTCCGCGAAGTCCGCGGGCTTGAGGTCCTCGTGGTTCGCCACGAACTGGGTGGCTGCCTGCGGTTCTGTCTTCGCTCCCTGGTGGGCGTCGGCCCAGTCGATGATCATGGTCTCGTTGCGGCGCAGCCTGCTCAGGGGCGCCAGGGAATGTCCCCGCCGGACGAACAGCTTGCTCACGAACCAGTCGCCCGAGCGGTGCTGGTCCATGGCGATGTCCTCGATGGTGGCGTCGCCGCTGCCGTCCGTCAGGGTGACACGTCGGTCGAACATTTCGGCCACCACCAGGGTCTCGGCGCCGCGCTGTTCGAAGCGCCGCAGGTTGACCAGCCCGGTGCAGATGATCTGCGTCTGGTCGATGGAGGTGATGCGGGTCATCGGGACGAAGACACGCTTCTTGCCGGGAACTTCCACGACGATGCCCACCACGTGCGGGGCGCCCCAGGTTCCGCGGGAGAGCACGACGACGTCACGCAATCGTCCCAGACGGTCGCCCAGAGGGTCGAAGACGTCCAGTCCCAGGAGGCGCGCAACAAAGACGCGGGTAGGATTCGTGCTCACCTCTACAGGCTACCGAGTCTGCTCTCTTTTAGCTGAATTTTCAGCTTTCACCCATCCTTATGGGCAAGAATGGGGGTATGGCTAACATTTTTGGTGCTCCGAAGGCTGCGCCCAACGGCTCGGACGAATCGAAGACTGTCCCCACCGGGGATACCGTCGGCTCGTATACCTCCTACCTGGACGCCCAGAAGGCCGTTGACTACCTTGCCGACCAGCAGTTCCCGGTGCACCTCGTGTCCATCGTGGGGAACGACCTCAAGATGGTGGAGCGGGTGACGGGGCGCCTCAGCTACCCGCGGGTGGCGCTCTCCGGTGCCCTGAGCGGCATGTGGTTCGGCCTGTTCGTCGGCGTCATGCTGTCCTTCTTCACGCCCGCCGGCGGGACGTTCTCCATCATCAGCTCGGTGCTGATGGGCGCGGCGTTCTTCATGCTGTTCGGGATCGTCACCTACGCCATGCAGCGCGGCAAGCGTGACTTCACGTCCACCAGCCAGGTGGTTGCCACCAGTTACGACGTCATCGTGGCGCTCGAGGCGGCCCACGAGGCGCGGCGGCTGCTCCAGCAGCTGCCGATGACGCCGTCCGACGCCACCCCTGGTGCGCGCCCGGCGTCGTCCGCCCAGCACGACTACCAGAACCAGCCCTACCAGCAGCAGGGCCGGCACCAGGGACCGCCGCAGGGCCCGTCCCAGAGCCAGGCGCCGCAGCGGCCGGCGGGCTGGAACGACCCCTACGGCCAGCGCAGCCAGGACGCCAGCGAGCAGTACGGTGCAGGGCAGCACGCCGAGGGCGGGCAGCCGCAGGGCCAGCAGTACGGCACAGACCAGCAGGGCCAGCCGTACGGCGCAGAGCAGCCACACGGTTCCGGCCAGCAGGCCGGCGCCAATCAGCAGGGCCAGCAGTACGGCGCTAACCAGCAGGGGCAGGGCACGGAAGGCACGCCGGCAGCGGGCCAGCGCCCGGCGTCCGTCCGTTACCCTGACCTGCCGGACGGCCGGCCGCAGTATGGCGTACGGGTGGATCCGAACCAGGCTGACCAGGGGCGTGACGGACAGCAGCAGTAGCGGGAGACAGCAATAAGGGACGGCCACCGGATCACCCGGTGGCCGTCCCTTTCTGCTGTGTTCCTGGGTCTGCTGTGTTCCTGGGTCTGCAGGGTTCCAGGGCGTCCGCCACGGACGCCCTGCAACCCAACGCTTAACCCTTGGCGTCGATCTCCTGGTAGATGCCGGCCATCCAGGCCTCGACGTCGTCCGCGGTGCGGGGCAGTGCCGCGCTGAGGTTCACGGGGCCCTCGGCTGTCATCAGGATGTCGTCCTCGATGCGCACGCCGATGCCTCGGTACTCCTCGGGAATGGCGAGGTCTTCCTGCTTGAAGTACAGGCCCGGTTCGATGGTGAAGACCATTCCCTCGCGCAGCACGCCGTCCAGGTAAAGTTCCCGCTTGGCCTGGGCGCAGTCGTGGACGTCGAGGCCGAGGTGGTGGCTGGTGCCGTGCGGCATCCAGCGCCGGTGCTGCTGGCCGTCCTCGCCGAGGGCTTCCTCGACGGGGACCGGGAGCAGGCCCCATTCGGCAAGGCGCTCCGCGAGGACAGTGGTTGCGGCCGTGTGGATGTCGCGGAACTTCACGCCGATCTGGGCGGCCGCGAAGCCGGCGTCGGCTGCGTCGAGGACGGCTTCGTAGATCTTGCGCTGCACGTCCGAGAACTTGCCGTTGGCCGGGAGCGTGCGGGTGATGTCCGCGGTGTAGAGCGAATCCGCCTCAACGCCGGCGTCCAGCAGGAGGAGTTCCCCGGCGTTGACCTTGCCGGTGTTGCGGGTCCAGTGGAGCACGGTGGCGTTGTTGCCGGCGGCGGCAATGGTGTCGTAGCCAAGTTCGTTGCCTTCCTCCCGGGCACGGGCGAAGAAGGCGCCTTCCACTACGCGCTCACCGCGGAAGTGTGTCAGGGCGCGGGGCAGCGCCTTGACCACTTCGGCGAAGCCCTCCACCGTTGCGGCCACTGCGATCTGCATCTGCTCGATTTCCCACTCGTCCTTGGTCAGGCGCAGCTCGGAGAGTGCTTCGGAGAGCTTCTCGTCGAGGGCGTCCAGCACGCCAAGGTCCAGGTTGTCCGGGTCCTTGGCGGTGTTGTAGCGGGCGGTGTCCACGAGCGCGTCGATGTTTTCGTCCACCTTGCGCACCAGGCGGATGGAGACGCCGCCGATCTCGGGGGCGCCGACGTTCTTGGTGACGGCCACCTCGAGTTCGTCGATGTGGGCCGTAGGGATTCCGAGCCGGGCCTCAAACTCGGCCAGCGTCGGCCGAGCCCCGATCCAGAACTCTCCCGACCGCGCGTCGGCGTAGAACTGTTCGGTGTCCCGTCCGGCCAGCGGCCGGAAGTAGAGCGTGGCGCGGTGGCTGCCGCCGTCGTCGCCCTTTCCCTCCTCAACAGGTTCGAAGATGAGCACGGCGTCGGGCTCATGGTCCAGCCCGAGGCCGGTGAGGTGGGCGAAGCCGGAGTGCGGCCGGAAGCGGTAGTCGCAGTCGTTGGACCGGACCTTCAGGGGCCCGGCCGGAAGCACCAGGCGTTCACCCTTGAACTGGTCGGAGATGGCCCGCCGCCTCTTCGCGGCGTGGCTGGCGACGGCGTCCCGTTCAGGGGTCACCTGCGGCGCGGGCGCCCAGTTGCTGGCCATGAAGGCCTTGAAAGCCGCGGAACTGGGCCGCTGGGAGCGGTTGTTGACGCGCTCTTCCAGGGGCTGGGAAGCTGTGTTTTCACCGTTGTGGGTGTTGTCTGCAGAGTTCACCGTCCCATCGTCTCACCAGCCGAGCGGCTTAGGCCAACACCGGCGCGGGAGGGAGAATCATGCCCATCCCGGCCACATGGGCGCGCCATCTACTAGGCTGGGCTGGTGAGGATAGATCTGCACGCCCACTCGAATGTTTCCGACGGCACGGAAACTCCGGCTGAGGTCATGGCAGCCGCGGCGGCGGCAGGGCTGAACGTCATCGCGCTGACGGACCATGACTCCACGGACGGCTGGGAGGAAGCGTCCCGGGCGGCGATCGACAATGGAGTGGCAGTGGTGCCCGGCATGGAGATTTCCTGCCGGACGGAGCACGGGATCAGCGTCCACCTCCTGAGCTACCTGCATGACCCCACGCACCCGGGTCTGCTCGAAGAAATCTCGAAGGCCAGGGAAGCCCGACTCACCCGCGCCGAACGCATGGTCACGCTGCTGGCCGAGGATTACCCCCTGAGCTGGGACGATGTGATCCATCATGTCGCGCCGGGGGCCACGCTGGGACGGCCGCACATCGCCGACGCCCTGGTGGCGGCGGGAGTGGTGGCGGACCGTTCCGAGGCCTTCACCTCGATCCTCACCTCCCACTCCCGCTACTTCGTCCAGCACTACGCGCCGGAGCCGGCCCTCGCCGTCGAACTGGTCCGCGCCGCGGGCGGCGTACCTGTCTTTGCCCACCCCGTCGCCTCCGCGCGGGGTCGCATCGTGGGTGAAAGCACATACCACAACATGATCGACGCGGGCCTGGCCGGGCTGGAGGTCAACCACCGGGACAATCCGGAAGAGGGCCGGGAATTCCTGCGGAAGCTGGCCGCCCAGCACGGGCTCCTGGTGACCGGATCCTCGGACTATCACGGCCTGGGCAAGCCGAACCGGCTGGGCGAGAACCTGACCGCGCCGGACGTGTTCGAGCGGATCGAGGAGCTGGGCACGGGCACCGCCGTCGTGCGATAGATCGGATGCCTACGCGGGCGGGCAGGACGCGATTTCGGCATGCGCTCCGAGCCGCTTGGCCATGACGTCGATGGCCGGCTGGTTCTGGTCCACGCAGACGAACCTGCGCCCCATCTTGGCCGCCACGGCGCCGAGCGTGCCGGAACCGGCGAAGAAATCGAGGCACCAGTCACCCGGACGGCTCGACGCAGCCACCACGCGGCGCACCAGGCCCTCGGGTTTCTGCGTGGGGTAGCCGGTCTTTTCCTTGCCCGTGGGGGAGACGATGGTGTGCCACCAGACGTCGGTGGGGAGCTTGCCCAGCTCACGTTTGGCCGGAGTCACAAGCCCCGGGGCCATGTAGGGCTCCCGGTCCACCTCGGCGCTGTTGAAGTGGTACTTGGCCGGGTTTTTGACGTAGACGAGGATGTTGTCGTGTTTGGTGGGCCAGCGGTTTTTGGCGCGCGCGCCATAGTCGTAGGCCCAGATGATCTCGTTGAGGAAGCATTCCCGGCCAAAGATGGCGTCCAACATGACCTTGGCGTAGTGCACCTCGCGGTAGTCAAGGTGCAGGTACAGGGTACCGTCGTCGGCCAGGAGCCGCCAGGCCTCCACCAGGCGCGGTTCGAGGAAGGACCAGTAGTCGCTGAAGGCGTCGTCATACCGGTGCAGGGCGCCCTTAATCGTGTCGTAGGAGCGGCCCTTGAAGCCCACCCGGTCCCCGTCGCCGTCGGCGTTCAGCACCATCCTTGTTTCCTGGCGCTGCTGGGCCCGGCCGGTGTTGAAGGGCGGGTCCACGTAAATGAGCGTGAAGGCGCCGTCCGGCAGCGTGGGGAGGAAGTCCGCGTTATCCGCGTGCACCACCAGGTTGCTGCCGTCCGGCGCCCAGACAGTTTCAGTCATTGAGGCTATGGGACCTCGGTGCCGCCCGGCTGCGAGCCGGTTGCTGCGGATTCGCTGCCGGAGACCACTTCGCCGTTGCGGCGGCGCGTGCGGGTGCGGTTGCGGCGCGGGCGCGCCGGCTGCTCGTCTTCAACAGTTGCAGTTGCAGTTGCAGTGGGGCCGGTGCCGGCATCCGCGCCGGAGTCTGAAGAACGACGGCGGCGCTCGCCCGAACGCTTGCCCGCGTCACCACCGCGGCGGCTGCCTTCCCTGCTGGCGGAGCGGCCAGCATCGCGGCCGCCCGAACGGGTGTTCTTCTTGCCGGTCTCGCCCAGGTCCTCGAGGACTTCGGCGTCGACGCCGGCGAGGGTCCGCTTGCTGCGCGGCAGCCGGCCCTTGGTGCCTTCGGGGATGTCCAGGTCCTCGTACAGGTGCGGTGACGAGGAGTACGTTTCGATCGGCTCCGGAACGCTCAGGCCCAGCGCTTTGTTGATGAGGCTCCAACGCGGCATGTCGTCCCAGTCCACGAACGTCACGGCGGTGCCCTTGTTGCCCGCGCGGCCGGTGCGGCCCACGCGGTGCAGGTAGATCTTCTCGTCCTCAACGCACTGGTAGTTGATGACGTGCGTGACATCGTCGACGTCGATGCCGCGGGCGGCAACGTCGGTGGCGACAAGGACGTCCACCTTGTTGTTGCGGAAGGCGCGGAGGGCCTGCTCGCGGGCGCCCTGGCCCAGGTCGCCGTGGATGGCGGCGGCGGCAAAGCCGCGGTCGACGAGTTCCTCGGCAACCTTGGCGGCCGTGCGCTTGGTCTTGGTGAAGATGATGGTGCGGCCGCGGCCGCGGGCCTGCAGGATGCGGGCAACTACCTCGGTCTTGTCCATGCTGTGCGCACGGTAGATGAGCTGGCGGATGTCACGCTTGGTGAGGCCTTCGTCATCCGGATCGGCGGCGCGAATGTGGGTGGGCTGCGTCATGTACCGGCGGGCCATGGCGATAACGGGCCCGGGCATGGTGGCGGAGAACAGGAGGGTCTGGCGGACGGCTGGCGTGCCCGCGATCAGGGTCTCGACGTCGGGCAGGAAGCCGAGGTCCAGCATCTCGTCGGCTTCATCGAGGACCACGATCTTCACGTTCTTCAGCACGAGGTGCTTCTGCTTGTAGAGGTCGATGAGGCGGCCGGGAGTGCCGACAACGACTTCCACGCCCTTCTGCAGAGCCTCGATCTGTGGCTCATACGCGCGGCCGCCGTAGATGGTGGCGATGCGGGCGTTGCGCTTGCGGGATGCGGTCTGCAGGTCGTTGGCCACCTGGACGGCCAGTTCGCGGGTCGGGACAATCACCATCGCCTGCGGTGCCCCGGGGGCAGGCAGTTTGCCGAAGCCCGGGTCATCCTGGCCCACCACCCGCTGCAGGGCGGGAATGCCGAAGCCAAGGGTCTTGCCGGTGCCGGTCTTGGCCTGGCCGATGATGTCGTGACCGGACAGCGCCACGGGCAGGGTCATGGCCTGGATGGGGAAGGGGTGCGTGATGCCGGCGTCGGCGAGGGACTCGACGATGTCGGCGCGTACGTTGTAGTCGGCGAAGGACTTTTCGGCTATTTCGTGCGGCTTCTCGTCCGAGATGATGGTCTCTTCCGGCTCGATGGTCTCGGTGCCGGTGTCGTCGGAGAGAAGCTGGTGGGTATGCAATTCACTCACAGGGGAGTTTCCTTATTCATTTAGGCATTGGCGCCGCCTGCTCAACGGGGCGGGCACGGGGGCCGTTCCGGAGCACGCTCAGGCGCGCAAGCAATTCCAGTGGAAGCCGATCGCGGGCTATCTAATTGCCGGCACTGGGGACCGGCGGGTGTGACTCAAGATCGCGTAGGGGCGGGCTTGTTGAATTCAAATCAAGGAAATCAACGACCGGGCATCCATTACTACCCACCCAGTCTACTGGCAAACCCGTGTTTTCCTTGACTCGCGCCGCCGCAGGGACCCGTGGTGGCGCAACAGCGGATCAGTCGACGAGCCCGAGGCGGATCTCCCTCGTGGTGATGTCCGAGGAGATGAGGCGGACGCGGACCCTGGTGCCGGGCTCCATTTCGCCCTCGCACCTGGCCGTCACGGCCGGTTCGGCGATCTGGACCACGCCGGAGGGGCCCGATCCGTTGGTCCCCTTGCCGTTCGGTCCCTTGCCGTTCCCGTTTCCGTTGCCTGCGCCGTTCCCGTTGCCGTTTTTGGCCGGCTTTGACCCGGAGATCACCACGGCATCGAACTCCTGCCCGATGTGGTTGATCAGCAGCGCGGCTTCCACGGTGTCCAGGGCCAGCCGTTCCATCCTTGCCGCCAGCTGGTCGGAGTACGCCATGATTTCGGGCAGGGAAGGGAGCGCCTGTCGGGCCCAGTCTGGTACCGGCCGGTTGTTGCTCAATGCTTCGCAGATGACCAGGACGAACCGGTCCACGAGGCGGCGAAGCGGGGCGGTGGTGTGGGCATACGCGGTGCCGATGGCTGACTGAACCGCGTCCTCCGGGACCGTTCCGTCGAAGTGCGTGTACCCGGCCCCGCGGAAGAGCATGCCGGCCGAATGGAGGATAGCCAGCTGCTGGTGGTCCGTGGGGTCGAGGGTGCGCAGGTACTCGCCGTAGCTTTCCTGCCCGTCCCAGGGTTTGCCCAGTGCGGCGGTCTGCCGCTTGAAGTGGCTGAGTGAGCGTTCATCGGGGGCAGGCATGGTGCGCAGGATCCCCACTTTGCCGTCGAGCATCAGCGACGCGGCGGCCATTCCGGTCATCAGCGAAATCTGCGCGTTCCAGTCCTCCACCGGAAGTTGCGGCACCGCCACGATCCGGTAGCCGCCGTCGGGAAGCTGGACGATCTCCTGCTCCGGCATGTTCAGGCTGGCCCCGCCGCGGGCGCGCTCCAGATCCACGCGCTTGCGCCCCACCTCGCGCAGAAGCTGCAGAACGGGAGGTGCTGTGCCGGCGTCCAGGTCCGCCTGGACCCCCTTGTAGTTGAGCTTGGCGCGGCTGCGCACCATCGCCCGGCGCACCACCACGGACACCACCTCGGCGGCGGCGTCGAGCTCGAACTCCCAGACGAAGGCGGAGCACAGCTGCCCGGCCAGCAGGCTGCCGGCGTTCTCGCTGATGACCTCCGGATGCAGCGGAATCCGGCCGTCGGGGGCGTAGAAGGTCTGCCCGCGGCGGCGGGTTTCGGCGTCGAGCGCGCCACCTGGCTGCACGAAGGACGGGACGTCGGCAATGGCGTAGAGGATCCGGTAGCCCTCGCCGCGGCGTTCGATGAACAGCGCCTGGTCAAGGTCGGTGGACGACGGCGGATCGATGGTCAGGAAGTTCACCCCGGTCAGGTCCAGGTCCGGAAACTGCCGGTCCGCGACGGCGGCTTCGGCCTCCTTGAGCACATCCTCAGGGAACCCCCCCGGAAGCTCCAGCTCCGTCCGCAGCGCGCTCAGGGCGTCCGCGAGCGCGTTGGTCTGCTCGTGGACGCTGGGCGACAGACGATGATGTGACACGAAAATCAGGTTAGCCGGAATTGCGCCGTTAGTCTTGGATTATGGGCACATCCTCGGCTGGCACCGCTCGCTACGACCGCTTCGTCGCAGACCTGTTCGGCGTGATGGCGTACGGCGAACTGTCCGCGTTCGAACGGCTTTCCTCTGACGCCCGTTACTCACCCACACTGCATGACCGGGCCGTGATCGGCAGGATCGCGGTCATTGAATTCCAGCACTACGAACACGTGAGCGCCAAGCTGGCGGAGATGGGCGTCGACGTCGAAAATGCGATGCTGCCGTTCCAGTCGGCCGTGGACCACTTCCACGAACGGACCCGTCCGGCAGACTGGTACGAATCCCTGATGAAGGCCTATGTGGTGGACACGGTTTCCGCCGATTTCTACCGGGCGGTGGCCCGGTTCGTGGATCCCGGAACGCGTGACGTCATCCAGCAGATCCAGTCGTCGGAAGAGGCTACGGGCGTTCTCCGGGAGCGGCTCAGGGGAGCGCTGGCGGACGACCCCCGGCTCGCGTCCAGGCTCGCGCTCTGGGGCCGCCGGCTCTTGGGCGAGGCGATCATGCAGGCCCAGCGGGTGGGCCACGAACACGCGTTTCTTGGCGAGCTGTTCGTCGAGGCGGAGCCCGGCGCCACGGACGCCACCGCGCGCGAGCTGGTGCGGGGCATCACCGCCGAAGTCGCGGAAAACCACTCCCGGCGGATGGTCCAGCTGGGCCTGAGCGGGTAGCTTTCCGGGTCCTCCCGCCCGGCCCGGATCCCCCGTCTGGGCCGTTCCGTCTAGGAGACCACCGCCGGGGACGTTGCGTTGAGGGCGTCGAGCAGTTCCGCCGCGGCGGCCGCCGGGTCAGGTGCCTCGGTGATCGCCCGCACGACGACGATCCGGCTTGCTCCGGCCGCCAGGACCTGCTCGACATTGGTGCGGTCGATCCCGCCGATCGCGAACCAGGGCAGCAGCAGGCCGCCGACCCGTTCCTCGTTCGCAGTGCGGACAGCCTCCGCCGCATAGCGCACCAGGTCGAGCCCGACGGCGGCGCGCCCGGGTTTGGTGGGCGTGGCCCACAGCGGACCCACACAGAAATAGTCCAGGCCGCTGCGCCCATGCGCGGCGTCGATGGCGGCATCCACCTGATCCGTGCTGTGGGTGGACAGTCCGATCACGGTGGAATCGTGCAGCAGCTTCCGGGCGGCGCGGAGGGGCAAGTCCTTCTGGCCGATGTGGAACACCGGTGCGCCAGTGATGGACGCGATATCGGCGCGGTCGTTCACGGCCCAGAGCCGGCCGTGCCTGCGGGCGGCGGCGTGGACGATTTCCAGCAGCTCGAGTTCCTCGGCCGCCTCGATGTTCTTGTCCCGCAGCTGGATGATGTCCACGCCGCCGGCAAACGCCGCGTCCACGAAGTCTGCAAAGTCCCCGCGGTCCTTGCGGGCGTCGGTGCAGAGGTACAGGCGGGCGGCGGTGTGGGCAGAGTGCTGGGTCATGGCAACCACCTTAGTTCCTCTAAACTGGGCAGGTACCGCGGGAGCCCGTTACTGCTGTCATAAAAGGCGCAGGGCTGAGAGGGCGTCAGAGCCGACCGCTTGACCTGATCCGGTTAGTACCGGCGTAGGGAAGGATTTTGCGTGAACCCTGGAACAAGCGGCGAAGAATGTGCCGCCGCAAGTCTTGAGGCAGATGTGGCCGTCATCGGCGGCGGCGTGGTGGGCCACGGCATCGCTTGGGAGGCACGGCGCTCCGGCCGCTCGGTGGTGCTGATAGATGAGGCCCCCGGCAGCGGCGCAAGCTGGGCTGCGGCCGGCATGCTCGCTCCGGTCAGCGAATTGCATTACCAGGAGGAAGGGCTCCTGGAACTGATGCTGGAGTCCTCCGCCGGATGGCCGGAGTTTGCCGCCACCCTCACCGCTGGCGAGGACGCCGGGTACCTGACGACGCCGACCCTTGCAGTGGGTGCCGATCCCGCCGACCGCCGTGCCCTGATGGACCTGCGGGAGGTGCAGCGGACCCACGGCCTGGAGGTTGAACCGCTGACCATCCGCGAGGCACGTTCCCGGGAGCCGCTGCTCAGCCCCGCGATCTCCTGCGCCCTGGACATCCCCGCGGACCACCAGGTGGATCCGCGAAGACTCGTCCGGGCGATTGCTGCCGGCCTGGCCAGCCGTGGCCAGGAGATTGCCGCAGCAAAGGGATACGCCGTGCGTGAGCACGCCGCCGGCCTGCTCTGGGACGGCGGGCGGGTCTGCGGGGTCCGGCTGGCCCGGGGCGGGTCCGTCAGGGCGGCCGAGACGGTGGTGGCCAACGGCCTGGCCGCGGCCCAGCTGCAGAACCTCCCGGAAGGCCTGCAGCTGCCGCTGCGCCCGGTCTACGGAGACATCCTCAGGCTCAGGGTCCCTGCACACCTGCAGCCCCTGCTCACCGCAACAGTCCGCGGCATGGTGCGCGGCGTTCCGGTCTACATCGTGCCCCGCCGGGACGGGACGGTGGTGATCGGCGCCACCCAGCGCGAGGACGGCGTACCGGGCACCAGCGCCGGCGGCGTCTACCAGCTGCTGCGCGACGCACAGGTCCTGCTGCCGGCAGTCGCCGAGCTTGAGCTCCTTGAAGCCACGGCGCGGGCGCGGCCGGGCACACCGGACAACGCGCCGCTGCTCGGCCGGGTGCCGGCCCGTGGGGAGGGGCCCCGGACGGACGTGGCCGGCCTCATCATCGCCACCGGCTTCTTCCGCCACGGCGTCCTGCTGACCCCGGCGGCCGCAGTGATCTGCCGCCAGCTCATGGACGGCATCACGGACCCGCGCTGGGCCGCGTTCCGGCCGGGCCGGTTTTCCCCCGGGCTCCCGGACCCGGTGGGAGCGGCCGTTGCACTCAGCCCTGCCCCGGGCTGATCACGCCCCAGCTCATCACCGCAGGCGATGACCGCCCCGCAGCGCGCACTGTCACATGACCCGCGTCACATTTGACCCGAACAAGGAACCAGCATGAATATCACTCTGAACGGTATCGAACAGGAAGTAGGCGAGGGTGCGTCGGTGACCTCGCTCGTCAGCCAGGTCACGGGGCGCCGCCTGTCCGCCGACGGGCAGGCCGTCGACGGCCAGCGACTGGGTGTGGCGGTGGCGCGCAATGCAGCCGTCGTGCCGCGCAGCCAGTGGCACAGCACCGCCCTCGCCGAGGGCGATGAGATCGAACTGGTCACGGCAGTCCAGGGAGGATGAGCACGATGGCAGAAACACTGATTGAAACAGCAGACAGCCTGGTCATTGACGGGGTGGAGATGACCTCGCGGCTCATCATGGGCACCGGAGGCGCTCCGAGCCTGGACGGTCTCGGCTCAGCCCTGATCGCGTCCGGCACCCAGCTGACCACAGTTGCGATGCGGCGCTATTCGCCTGCCGAAACGGGCTCGCTCTTCCAGCTGCTGGTGGACCACAACATCCGCGTGCTCCCCAACACCGCCGGCTGCTTCACGGCCCGGGATGCCGTCATGACGGCCGAGTTGGCCCGTGAGGCGCTGGAGACCGACTGGGTCAAGCTCGAGGTCATAGCGGACGAGCACACGCTGCTGCCTGACGCCGTGGAGCTGGTGGACGCCACCGAGCAGTTGGTCAATCGCGGCTTCAAGGTCTTCGCCTACACCAACGACGACCCTGTTCTGGCGCTCCGGCTCGAAAACCTGGGAGCCTCGGCCGTCATGCCGCTGGGAGCACCGATCGGCACGGGCCTGGGTATCCTCAATCCGCACAACATCGAACTCATCGTGTCGCGGGCTTCCATTCCCGTGGTCCTGGACGCGGGGATCGGCACCGCCTCTGACGCGGCACTGGCCATGGAGCTGGGCTGCGACGCCGTGCTGCTGGCCACCGCGGTCACCCGCGCGCAGAACCCCGCACTCATGGCCGAGGCCTTCAAACACGCCGTCATCGCCGGTAGGCTGGCGCGTGCGGCCGGGCGGATCCCGCGCCGTGAGCATGCCCTCGCGTCGTCGGCCATGGAGGGCCGGGCGGAGTTCCTCTAAGTCCGGCCGCCTCTGCCGGCCCGGCGCGCGGCAGGCTCAACAGGTCCTGCTTAGGAGTGCACCGTGGCCGCCAGGGACGACATTCTCACCCGACCCCAGATCGACGAAGCGCTCGCCGGGCTTCCCGACTGGCGCTACAGGCTGGGCGGCCTGGTCACCGTCTATAAGACGCCGACGGCGGCGGCCGCGCTGGAGCTGATCGCCGCCGTCGGGCGTGTGGCAGAGGACACGGACCACCATCCGGACCTGGACTGGCGCTATAACCGGGTGTTCATCCGGTTCAGTTCCCACGACGTCGGGGGCGAGGTGACCACGCGGGACACCGGCGCCGCGGCCGCGGTCAGCGCGGCTGCGGAGGCGGCAGGCGCAGAGGCCCAGCCCGGCCTGTACCGGTCGGTGGACATCGGCATTGACACGGCTGACGCGGCGGCTATTTCCGAGGTCTGGCGCGTCGCGCTCGGTTACCGGAAGGGCCGGTTCGGGGACCTCGTGGACCCGTACGGCCGCGGTCCGGGCGTGTGGTTCCAGGAGACCCCAACCCCGAACGAGAACCACCTGCACCTGGACGTCCACCGCTCGAAGGCCGAGTCGGCACCCATCCTGGAGAAGACGGCGGCCACCGGGGCCTTAATGAACAGTGACCACGCACCCAATTGGGTGGTGGTCACTGATGCCCAGGGGAACCGGCTCTGCCTGTGCACCGAGGAAGGCCACGGGCCGGACGTTGCCGGATCCTGACGTTGCGGGTCCCGACGCTGCCGGATCCTGGCATTGAAGATCCCGGGGTGGTCAGATCTTCAGCGCTGCCGTCAGCCGCTTGGTGTCCTGCTTGGCGCGGTGCCGGCCCAGGTAGACCGCCACTGCCAGGGCGGCGGCCGTCCCGGCCACCATGGGAAGGACCCACGGCAGCCACGTCAGGCCCGGCTGGTAGCCCAGCCCCGCCCAGATGCAGATGATCCACGCCAGCATGCCTACCACCGCGCCGGTGCCGGCCGGCAGGAGGATGCCGTACTTGGTGTGGCGCCGGTCGTTGGCCCAGACGATGAAGCCGGCAGCAACAGTCACCAGGAGCACGATCGCGAGGGACAGCACGGCTCGGCCTACAGTGCGCCGAAGCCGACCCGGCGCACTTCCTCTGCGCCGATTTCGACGTAGCCAAGGACGTTGGCCGGGATGATGATTTGACGGCCCTTCTCGTCGTTCAGACGCAGCTCGCTGCCCTTGGCGATGGCCTCGGCCACGACTTTGGCCACAGCGTCAGCATCCTGAGCCGATTCCAGCACAATTTCACGGCCGACGTTCTGAATGCCGATCTTTACTTCCACAGCAAGGCCTCCCAGCCAGTCAAGGTTGAAATTTCAAAGGTAGTTTCAGTTGTAGTCTAGGTCTCTTTGGGGAAGCGGGAGATTCCGCGCCAAGCTAAACGGTAAATCAGGTCGCTGGCCACATCCAGGTCGAGGTTCCCGTCCGTTTCGAGCCAGTACCGTGCACTGACCTGGGCCATGCCCGCAAGTCCGCGCCCCAGCAGCTGCGCCTCCAGCAGGGGCAGCTTGGTGTCCTCCGCAATGACCTGCGCAATGGCGTTGGCGAACGTCTTGTTGAACGTCTCCAGGCGCGAGCTGACGTCGGCGTCGTTGATCAGGTCGGACTCAAAAACCAACCGGTGCGCCTGGTCGTCGCTGTCAATGAAGCGGTAGTAGGCGCGCATGACGGCCTGCACACGTTCCTTGTTGTCCGTGGTCGAGTTCAGGGCGCCCAGCATGAGCTCGGTCAGTGCCTCGAGGTGGCTGTCCAGCAGGGCAAGGTACAGCTCCCGCTTCGACGGGAAGTGCTGGTAGAGCACAGGCTTGCTGACGTGGGCCGTTTCCGCGATCTCGTCCATGGCGGCTCCGTGGTAGCCGTTGGCAACAAAAACCTCCTGGGCTGCGGCCAGCAGCTGGGCCCGGCGCTCGTCGCGCGGCAGCCTGGCGGAGCGCTGCCCGGCGGCGCGGGCCGGGCCGGCATTGGATTGCGCGGCCTGAGTTCGATCAACCGGTGCATGATGAACCACTGTTGGCCTTCTTTCCTTTGCAGTTAACTTCACTTTACCCGGGGGTAATATGACCGCGCGGTATCTTCAGGCATACATTGAAGTATGGCTTCTCCGTCCACCGCAAATACAGTCCGCACGCTCCCGGGCCCCCTCGTCGATCCCGCGCCCGGGCTTTCCACCGAAGAGGTGGAGCGGTATTCCCGGCACCTCATCATTCCCGAAATCGGCGCCCTGGGCCAAAGGCGGCTGAAGAACGCGCGCGTGCTGGTGATCGGGGCGGGCGGCCTGGGGTCGCCGGCCCTGCTGTACCTCGCCGCTGCCGGCGTCGGAACCATCGGGATCATCGACGACGACGCCGTGGACCTGAGCAACCTGCAGCGGCAGATCATCCATGGTGTGCGGGACGTTGGCCGTCCCAAGATCGAATCCGCCCGGGACGCCATCGCGGAACTGAACCCGCTGGTGGACGTCCGCCTGCACAACGTCAGGCTCGATGCCTCCAACGCCCTGGAACTGTTCGCCGGCTACGACCTCATCCTGGACGGGGCGGACAATTTCGCCACGCGCTACCTGGTCAATGACGCCGCCGCCATCCTCGGCAAGCCGTACGTGTGGGGATCGATCTTCCGCTTCGACGGGCAGGTCAGCGTGTTCTGGGAGCAGCACGGGCCCACGTACCGGGACCTCTACCCGGAGGCCCCGCCGGCCGGTTCCGTGCCGTCGTGCGGGGAAGGCGGCGTGTTCGGCATGCTGTGCGCGGCGGTCGGATCGCTCATGGTGACCGAAGCCGTCAAGCTGATCACCGGCGTCGGGCGTTCCTTGCTGGGCCGGGTGGCACTGTACGACGCGCTGGGCGGCAGCTGGCGCGAGATCAGGGTGTCCAAGGACCCCGAAGCCCCGCGGATCACAGAACTCACCGACTACGAGGCCTTCTGCGGCGTCGCCCCGGCGGAGACAACCGACACCGAGCACACCGTGACGGCCACGCAGCTGGCCACGATGCTGGCCTCGCGGCAGGCCGGGCTGAAGGACTTCGACCTGGTGGACGTGCGTGAAGCGGGGGAGCACGACATTGTCCGGATCGATGGCTCCGTGCTGATCCCGCAGGGGCGCATCCTCTCCGGCGAGGCCTGGGGCGAGCTGCCGCAGGACAAAGACATCGTGTTTCACTGCAAGGCCGGGACACGGTCGGCCGCCGTGCTGGCCGCCGCCCGGAAGGCCGGCTACCAGCGCGTCAGCCATCTCGACGGCGGCATCCTCGCCTGGGTGCGGGACGTGGAGCCGCAGAAACCCGTCTACTGACCCCGGCGGCGTCCCCGCCGGGGCCAGCGCCGGTTTTGCCGGCTGGTCACCGTGCAATGACAGGGATCTGCCGGGTATGCAGGACCTTGCCGGTGATCCAGTCCAGCAGGTCCACGGTGAGCTTGTAGTCGCCGGCCGCCGGCGGCCGCAGCAGCATGTCGTACCGTTCCGCCGCACCGAAGTTGACGAGACTCGCACGCATCGGGCTGGTTTCCGAAATCGGCCGGGCCGGCCCCGCGGGGTTTGACGTGTCGCGGAACGCGCGGCCGTCATGTGCGATCAGCTCGGCCATGGCCACGCGCTTTCCCGCGGCGTCCGTAAAGTACGCGTTCACCGGGTAGTAGTTGGCGTTCAGCAGGCGCAGCAGGGTGGGCTTGACCGTGCCGCCGTTGGGCACGCGGGCGCGGATTTGGGTCAGCTCCATCGGGCCCTCCACGGTGGGCGTCTGCGCCAGTTCGCCGCCGAGCAGGTAAAAGTGCTGGGGGTTGAACTTGTCCAGGCCGGCGTCGTCGCCGGACAGCCCGGCGGCGTGGTTGAGCTCGTGCCAGCGAGGATCCACCGAATACGGGACCAAGATGGTCTCGGTACCGATGTCGTACTCCGGTCCATCAATGAACGCCCTGCGGGCCCCCTTGGTGACGGGGAAGTCCGGGTGCACGGGCGGGTCGATGACCAGCGGGCCGAACATGCCCATCTGCACGTGCAGCGTGGTGTTGACGTGGCAGTGGTAGAAATACGTTCCGGATGCCCCGGCGTTCGGGTTCCCTGGCTGGCCCCGGTCCGGCCGCCACTGGTACGTGTATGAACCGGCTACCTCGAAGGAGGTGTGGCCCACGCCGTCGTTCCTTGGGTCGGGCTCCATCCCGTGCCAGTGCAGGGTATGGACCCGCTTGCTGGGATGGATGGTGCCGTGGAACAGCTGGCCTTCCGTAAGGCGCACCAGGGGAGCGGGGAAAATCTGGCCGGAGTTCTCGGTCTGGAACGTCCACATCTCAAATTCGCCGCCGTCGCCGAACCTCATCTTGCGGTTGAAGAACTTGAATTCATGGGCGACGTCGGGATTCAGTGGGAACTCGGTCTTCGGGCTTCCCTCATGCAGCTGGTGCGAGCTGAAGTCCACCTGGCTGCGGAAGAGCTCGGGCCGCGGCGTGGCGTCCACCGGGCCGGGGGCGGCAACGGACCAGTGGCCCACCAGGCCGCCGGGATACATGCCGCCGCGCGCCACCTGCGACGGTTCCGCGTGGCAGTGCATGGGGTAGCCCCAGTCCCTGTCCCGGGCGTTCCACACCTGGTCCACGGTCTCAGGCGGGCGCCGCACGGGCAACACGGAGTCCTTGCGGTCCAGCGGGTGCATTTCCACTACGTCTTCCCACTGCTGGAGCACCACGTGGCCGTCGGCGTCCACCCTGCCGTGCGTACGGGGGAACGACTCACCGTTCCGGCGCACCGTCCAGAGATGGTTGCCGTGGAAATGCAGCTGGTGGTGGACCACGCCGGCGTTGACGAAGCGCATGAACTGGCCGGTGCGGACCGTTCCCGGCGCGGTGCTCAGGCTGAAATTGCGGACGTCGATGTCCCGGGCGGAGCCGGACATCAGTGTGTCCTCTTCCCGCGTGCGGTTCAGCGCCTCGTCCGTGGAGACTGCCAGGGACTGAAAGCCACTGCGACCGTTGAGGGTGAAATAGCGGGGTTGCACCGGCGTTTTGTCGGGATCCACTGTGCCGTTCCGGGAGGCGATGCCGGCCCACACAGGGTCGATGTTGTGGAGGATCCAGAACCACTGGCGCTCGAATTCGGGCCCGTGGGCGCCCTCGCGCCAGGGTGAGTCCGGGTTTACCACCAGCAAGGCGCCGTAGAGGCCCAGGACCCGCTGGACCGGGTCGGCCGTCGGATCGGCGGGGTCGGTCCCGGGGTCGCAGTACAGGTAGGCGCCTTCCGCGGGCGCCTTGAAGGTCAGGGTTTTGGTCTGGGCAGGCTTGATGACGCCGGTGCCGATGTGGGCGTTCGCTGCGCCTGCATTCAGGAACTGGAGTGCGTGGTCCTGGGCCAGATGGTTGGTCACGCGGATGCTGATGGTGCTGCCTGTCTCGGCGATGAGCGTCCTGTCAGGGAAGAAGCTTGCCCAGTGGGCACGGTGGACAAGGAACTGGCCGGGATTGGCCGGATCCTTGGCCGCCGGTGCAGGCCGGCCCCGGGGAGGCACTGCGGCCTTGAGCGGATAGGTCCGGCGTGCCACGACGGAGCCGTCGCGCAGGAACACCCGGGGGCTCATGAAGAGGCTGGGCTTGGGGTCTTTAACCGCGGTCTGCCGGTCTCCGAAGCCCCGGTGGTAGACGAGCGTTCCGTCCACCATGGGAAGGTAACCGTCGTTGATGTGAAGGTCCAGGGGACTCATGAGGGTATTTTGGCGACAGTGAGGAGCGGCAGGGCGAGGGCCTGGGCGGCGTCGTCCAGACCGGTGTACTCGACCTCCATGGCGACCGAATCGTGCGGGGCAAGGTAGCTGATCCAGACGCGCTCGGTGGCGCCGACGGCGATCGTGCCTGGGCCGCGGTCGGCGTCCTGCGGGGCCACGGTGATGCCGGAAGGCAGCAGCTTGAGGCGCAGCTGCCCCGGGCTGAACAGGACAGGCTCGGGGCGGACATTGGTGAGGGCCACTTCGAGCACCACGACGTCACCCCAGGTGAAGTTCCCGGGCTGCGGCCAGTCGGAGTCCAGAAGGGGGTCGCTGTGGTGGTCCTCCACTGCGGTGCCCCGGCGGTTGGAAACGCGCTGTATCCCGGGCTGGCCTGCCGCAGCGGCTCTGCGTGTTCCGTCCGTGACCTGCGATATCGCCGAGGCGAGCGGCGTGGCAGCCGGCTGCCCCTGCGCATCAAGCCTGGCGAGGCGTCCGGCGTCGACGAGCGACAGGGTCCCGAACGCCGTGGAGAGCCCCGCTCCGCCGCCGGGCCTGCTGCGGGAGACTAGGCCGTAGGTGCCACCGCCTACCAGGAGGAGCGCTCCGCCTCCGACGATTAGTCCGAATTGCCGGCGGCTCAGGGGCGGAACGGCAGGTGCCGGTGAAGAAAAGTTCATGATTGCTCCCCAATATGGTTTTCACGGGCAGCTTCAATGCTGCGCAGGGAACCTATGGAAAGCTTGTGGGGACCTGTTTGTCAGGACATATGCCGGCTACGCGGAGTTCCTGCGTGCCCCGTTTTCCTGCAGGTTGACGGCGTCCTGCAGGGGGCTGGCCGTGAGGCCACTGTGGTCCACGGGGCACTCTGCCTTGGACGCGGCGGCCGGCTGCTCAACCGTGATGCCGTACAGGGTTTCCAGGGCTGCGACGTAGTCGTCCTGCTGGCCGTTGGACGCCAGCTCGCGGGCACGGACGGTGGGGACATGGAGCAGCTGCTTCACCATGCGGCGCAGCGCGAACTCCACCTCTTCGGCAGCGGCGGTACAGCCGTGGCGTGCCCGCACCTTTTCCATTTCAGCGTCGAGCACGTTCATGGTGTGGCGGCGGAGGGCAACGATGGCCGAGTCCACGGACCGCGCTTCGCGCTCCTGCTCAAAGGCCTGGGCGGCGCCGGCAACCATGCTGCTGGCCTGGGCGAGCGATTCCGCCTGCTCCTGGGGTGCCGCGAGCCGTACGGACTCGAGGGTCAGCAGCTCCACGCCGTCGAGCTCTCCCACGGCGGGATCAAAATCGTGGGTGAGCGCCAGGTCGATGGCGATCAGCGGCTGGGCGGACCCGGCGCGGACCTGGGCGAGCTCGGCGGCTTCCACCCTCGTGTCCGAGCCGCTGCAGCCGATCATGACGTCGGCGGCGGCGACGGCGGCGTGCAGGGTGTTGCCGTCGAGGGCGGTCCCGCCGCGGGTGGCCACGAAGGTGGCCGCGCGTCCTGAGGACGAGAACACCGAGATGTCGTGGCAACCGCGTTCGCGGAGGAGGGCCATGGTGGCGCCGGCGTAGGCGCCGGTGCCGAACACCACGACCTTCTTCTTCGACCAGTCGGTCTCTTCAGACAGGTCGATGGCGAGGTCGAGTGCCACCGAAACGATGGACAAGCCGCGGGAGCCGAGTGCTGTCTGTGCGCCGACGTCTTTGGCGGTCTTGGAAGCGGCCTGGAACAGGCGGACCAGTCCGGCGCTGGCCGTGCCCTCTTGCTGGGCGGTGATCAGGGCCCGGCGCACCTGCCCGGCGATTTCACGCTCGCCAACCACTGCGGAATCGAGTCCGGAGCTCACGGCGAAGAGGTGCTGGCTGACGTCGGGGCCGGTGTGCGTGCTGAACGACCGGGACACGAGTTGCTCGCTGAGTCCGCTGGTTTCGCTGATCTTGCCCACGAGGGCGGCGCGTGCGGCCTCCACATCGTCGGCATGGGGCGCCTCGCCGTAGATTTCGTAGCGGTTGCAGGTGGCAAGGACAACCGCGCCCTTGACCGCCGGCGATCCGGCGAGGGCGGACGTGGCAATGCCAGAAGAACCGTTGCTCAGCTGAGCAACGGTTTCGAGGTCGATGTCGGCGTGTGTAGCCACCAATGAAAAAAGAACCACAGCAGGACAATCATAGCTTTTTCGCGGCGGCGTAGAACAACCTTTCGCCCGGATGAGGAGATTTCCACGCCTGTGATTCCTGCCACGACCGGATACGACTGCCGCGGGATGACAGGCTGTCGTTATCTTTTGGGGGCGATTTTGGGCACAATCAAAGGCATGACTTCTAGCGCTGTAACACCCGCCGGTACCGGACTCGACGCAGGCCATCCGCTTCGCGACGGACGCACTGCAGACTCTCCGCTCATCACGGCGTACCGCGGCGGCAAGCCAAGCCGCCGCCCGGTGTGGTTCATGCGCCAGGCGGGGCGTTCCTTGCCGGAGTACCTGAAGGTTCGCGAGGGCGTCGCCATGCTGGACTCCTGCCTCCGGCCCGAACTTGCCTCGGAAATCACCCTGCAGCCGGTGCGCCGGCATGACGTGGACGCGGGCATCTTCTTCTCCGACATTGTTATTCCGCTTAAGCTTGCCGGCGTCGGCGTGGACATTGTGCCCGGTGTGGGTCCTGTCCTGGACAAGCCCGTGCGGACCGCCGCCGACGTCGCCGCCCTGCCCCGCCTCACGGAGGAGTCGCTGGAACCCATCCGGGAAGCCGTCCGGCTGACGGTGGATCAGCTCGGCAAGACCCCGCTCATTGGCTTCGCCGGCGCACCCTTCACGCTGGCCGCGTACATGGTGGAGGGCAGGCCCTCCCGCGACCACCTTGGTCCGCGCACGATGATGCACGCCGACCCCGGGACGTGGACGGCGCTGGCCAACTGGGCCGCCGACGCCTCCGGCCTGTTCCTGCGTGCCCAACTGGAGGCGGGCGCGTCGGCCGGGCAGCTGTTTGACTCCTGGGCCGGATCCCTGGGCCTGGCCGACTACACCCGCTTCGTCGCCGCAGCCTCGTCCCGCGCCCTGGACCACGTCCGTGACCTTGGCGCGCCGCTGGTCCACTTCGGCACGGGCACCTCCGAGCTTCTCGTGGCCATGCGCGACGTCGGTGTAGACGTCGTCGGCGTGGACTACCGGCTGCCGCTGGACGAGGCCAACCGCAGGCTGGGCGGCACCGTCCCGCTGCAGGGCAACATCGATCCTGCACTGCTGTCCGCTCCGTGGGAGGTCCTTGAGGCGCACGTCCGCGAGGTCATCGCATCGGGCGCTGCCGCCCCCGGCCATGTGCTGAACCTTGGCCACGGCGTGCCGCCGGAAACGGACCCGGACGTCCTGACGCGCGTCGTCGAACTCATCCACTCCATCTCTCCGGAGTAAAGGCCTTGGCTGCGGGCAGTCCTCCGGCTGCCGGACGCACGGCGCTGGTGGTCGGCGGCGGCATCTCCGGGCTCCTGGCCGCCCGGGAACTGGCACGGGCAGGCCTCACCACCACGGTGCTGGAAGCTTCCGACGCGTGGGGCGGCTGTGTGGGCCGCCATGACGTGGCCGGGCTGACCCTGGACAGCGGGGCCGAGTCCTTCGCCACCCGTTCCACCGCCGTGGCAGACCTGGCTGCTGAACTGGGGCTGGGCGGACACATCGTTGCCCCGCGGCCCGGCGGCGCCTGGGTGCAGTTGCCGGGCGGGCCCCGCGAACTTCCCAAGACCGGTGTGCTGGGCATCCCGGCCAATCCCTGGGACCCGGAGGTTCGCCGCTCGCTTGGCCTCGGTGGCTCCCTGCGCGCCTCGCTGGACAAGCTGCTGCCCGCCTCCGTGGGAACCACCGCCGAGGTCTCTAGCGTCTCCGCGCTGGTGCGGGCCCGGATGGGGCGCCGCGTCCTGGAACGGCTGGTGGAACCCGTGGTGGGCGGCGTGCATTCGGCTGACCCGGGCCTGCTCGACGTCGACATGGTGGCCCCGGGGTTGCGTGCGGGCGTTACCCGGCACGGCTCGCTGGCAGCGGCGGTGGCCGCCCACCGCAAGGGGACCGGAACCCAGGCCACGGCAACGCCTGGCGCGTCAACACAAGGTAAACCGGCCAAGGCAGGTTCCGCCGTCGCCGGCCTGAGGGGCGGCATGCACACCCTCGTCACGGAGCTCGTGGCGGACCTCCGGGCACGCGGCGTGCAGCTGCTGCCGGGGACGGCAGCGACCGCCGTTGCACGGACCCCGGATGGCTGGGAGATAACAGCGGGGGAGGACGGCTACAAGGCCGACAAATTGGTGGTCGCCCTGGACGGCCCGTCCGCAGTACGGCTGCTCAAGGAAGCGGTCCCGGCCCTGGCCGCGCATGAACCCGGCCCCGGACCTGTGGTCAAGCTTGTGACACTCGTTGTTGATCTCCCCGCACTGGACCGGCGCCCGCGTGGCACCGGAATCCTGGTGGCGCCGCAAACTGAGGGGATCGAGGCGAAGGCCCTCACCCACGCCACCGGCAAATGGGACTGGGTGGCCGAAGCGGCCGGACGCGGCAGGCACGTGCTGCGGCTTTCCTATGGACGCAGCGAGGGAGCATCAGCCGCTTCGGCGACGGCCGTGCCGGGGCCGGAGGCGGCATCGGACGAGGAGCTCCTTGACATGGCTTTGCAGGATGCGTCAGCACTGCTGACCGTTCCCGTCACACGCAAGGTGCTGGTGGACTGGGACGTCGTCAGCTGGGCCGGAGCACTGCCCTTTGCCGCGGTGGGGCACCGGCAGCGGGTTGCGGACGTCCGGCAGGTCTGCGCCGGCATTGACGGGCTGCTGATGGTCGGCGGCTGGCTGGCCGGCAACGGCCTGGCGGCAGTGGTGGCGGACACGAAAAAACAGCTCGCCACCTTCCTGGCATAGCGGGGCAGGGAAGGTGTCCGGGGTTTCCGGGAGGCAGTGTCCCTGCCGCCCGCGATACCTTCTTGCTGGCACGCCCGCAAGTTTTTCCTCGCGCGAAAATGTGTTTAGGGTCGATGACTATGGTCAATCAGAAGTCCGATGGTTTTCGTTCGCTGACTGGTTTCCATGGGGGTCTTCGGCGCGGCACGGCAGCAGCTGCGTTCGGAGCGGTACTGGTCTTCTCCGCAGGCGTTCCTGCATCCAACGCTGCCGCGTCCGAGCTGCCCGCATCCGACCTGCCCGCGGACCCCGGTCAGGGCGGTACCGCTGCCGGAACAGGGCCGGATGCCACCGTCGACGCCGCCGGCCTCGAAGCCTGGGCGGCGGCCGCGCTGTCCAACCACGGCAGGGGCGAAGGCGCGCCGCACAGCGGCAAGTCCAACAGCGGCAAATCGGGCGACAGCAAGTCGAACGAAGGGAAATCGAACGGCCGCAGGGCGGCCGAACCCTCCGAGCCCTCGCCATCGGAGTCACTGCCGCCGTCGCTTGCGCCACTGGTCCCGGTCCCAGCCCCGGTCCCCTCAGTGACGCTTACAGCCAGCCCGACGCCCGAGCCGTCGATAACCGCCTCGGCCACCCCTACGCAGCCCGCTCCGGCACCGTCGCCGTCCGATCCTGGTCACACCGGCCCGGCACCGTCGCCCGCGCCGCCCTCGTCGGAAACGGCATCGCCCTCCCGGCCGGCCAGGCCATCAGGCTCTCCGGTTGCCCCTGCACCCTCCGAAACACAGCCCTCCGAAACACAGCCCTCTGGCACGCCGTCACAATCGGGCAGCTGGTCGGGATCGTCGGCAGGAACCGGCGGCTCTTCCCCGTCCGGTCAGGCTCCTGCCGGCCAGTCGCCGGCCGGCTCAGCGTCCGGAACCGCGGGATCCTCCGCGCCGGCCGCCGGTAGCTCCCAGGGCGCCGCGGCCAATAGCTCCCCAGCGACCGCCGAAAACCCGTCCGCGGACGCCAGCCCGTTCGAGGACATCACCGGTCTGTCAGGCGGATCAGGCCTTCGGGGACGCTCGGCCGCGGGCGTCGCCGGCGGAGTCTGGGGTTCGGCGCAGCTCGCAGGCCCCAACAACATGGCCACGATCAGCTCGCCCTACACGCGCGGACCGGCCGAGAGCGCCGTCATGGGCGTTTCGCGGAGCGGGACCATTGAGCCGCAGGTGTGGTGGGGAGCGGGGCTGCTGGCGCTTGCCGGGGCGGCGGGGGTGGCGGCAGTCCGGATCCGGCGGTCGCTGTGAAATTAGCCACTTCTACGCGACGTAGAAGTTGAGTTTTTCGACTTAGGCCGCATGGAAGGGGCAGGATAGTAACCATGAGCCACACTCCTGCCGAATCTGTCACCAAAACCGAAGACTCAGCCGAGCAGTTCTTCACCCTCTGGACCGTTTTCAAGCGTACCGCCGAGGTCCTCCGCAGCGCCGATGCTGCCGAGGATTTCGACGCCCTGGTGGCGCGCCTGGCCCAGGGAGGGGTGACCCACCGCGGAAGCTACGACGTATCCGCCATGCGCGCCGACGCCGACGTCATGGTCTGGCTCCACGGCCCCAAGCCCGAGGCCCTGCAGCAGGCCATCCGCGACATCCGTCGCAGCAAGCTCTTCGCGGGGACGGAACTCGTGTGGTCCGCCATGGGCGTGCACCGCGAGGCGGAGTTCGCCAAGAACCACACCCCGGCGTTTTCCCGCGGCGTGGAGCCGGCGGAATGGCTGTGCGTATACCCGTTCGTCCGCTCCTACGAGTGGTACCTGCTCCCGGAGAACGAGCGCGGCAAGATGCTGCGCGACCACGGCCTGCTCGGCCGCGACTTCCCGCAGGTCATTTCCAACACGGTTTCCTCATTTGCCCTCGGGGACTGGGAGTGGATCCTCGGCCTGGAAGCGCCCGAGCTCGTGGACCTCGTTGACCTGATGCGCCACCTGCGTTCCACCGAAGCACGTAACCACGTCCGCGAGGAGATCCCGTTCTACACCGGCCGGCGGATCACCTCCGGCGAGATTGCCGAGGTTCTCGCATGAGTCCGTTGGACCCACAGGAAGGCGTCGCGAATCCTGTCACCGAGGCCGGCAGGATGGCCCCCAAGGAATACGACGGCATCCTCCTCGCCTCCTTCGGCGGCCCCGAAGGCCAGGACGACGTGATTCCGTTCCTCCGCAACGTCACCCGTGGCCGGGGGATCCCCGATGAGCGGCTGGAAGAGGTGTCCCACCACTACCGCGCCAACGGCGGCATCAGCCCGATCAACCAGCAGAACCGCGAACTGAAGGCCGCCCTCGAAGCCGAGCTGGCAACGCGGGGGATCGACCTGCCCGTGCTGTGGGGCAACCGCAACTGGGACCCCTACATCCCGCAGACGCTCCAGGACGCGTACGACGCCGGCCACCGCCGCCTGCTCATGCTCACCACGAGCGCGTACTCCTCTTACTCCAGCTGCCGCCAGTACCGCGAGGACATCGGCATGGCCCTGACCGAAACCGGGCTCGATGGCAGGCTGGAAGTGGACAAGGTCCGCCAGTACTTCGACCACCCCGGCTTCGTGGAACCCTTCATTGCGGGCACCGCCGAGGGAGTCGCCGAGGTGCGCGCCCAACTGGCCGCCGCCGGCAAGCCGGACGCCCCCATCCATATTCTCTTCGCCACCCACTCCATCCCCACCCGGGATGCTGTGGCCGCCGGCCGCTCCGAGGACGAACCCCGCGAGTTTGCGCAGGATTCCGCCTACGTGGCCCAGCATCTCGCCAACGGCGCGGAGATCATGCGCCGCGTGGAAGCCGATTCCGGCATGTCCGCGCCGTGGTCCCTCGTCTACCAGTCCCGGTCCGGCGCTCCGCATATCCCGTGGCTCGAGCCGGACATCAACGATGCCATCGAGGACCTCGCCAAGCAGGGCGTCGCGGGCATTGTGATCGTGCCCCTGGGCTTCGTCAGCGACCACATGGAGGTGGTCTGGGACCTCGACACCGAAGCGCTGCAGACCTGCCAGGACCTGGGCCTCGCCGCCACGCGCGTGCCCACGCCGGGGACGCACCGCCGCTTTGTCGAGGGACTCGTGGACCTGATCTGCGAACGGACGGTAGCCAACAACATCGCGGACCGCCAGGCCGTTACCGGCCTCGGCCCCTGGTACGACGTATGCCGTCCCGGCTGCTGCGAAAACTTCCGCGGCGCAAAGCCCACCATTGCCGGCGCCGACACCACCGTGGGCCAGGGGCACGACCCCTACCCTGCCGCCGGGCGGGACGCGAAGTGACAGTACGGATCGGCACCAGGGCGAGCAAGCTCGCCCTGACCCAGACACAGCAGACAGCCGACCGGCTGGCCGCCGTCGGAGGGTTCGACGTCGAACTCGTCCATGTCAGGACCGACGGCGACGTCCTCACCGGCTCGCTGTCCCAGATGGGCGGCACCGGCGTCTTCGTCGCCGCGCTGCGCGACGCGCTGCTGCGGAACGAGTGCGACGTGGCTGTCCACTCCCTCAAGGACCTGCCCACGGGTTCTGCCCCGGGCCTGACGCTGGCCGCAACCCCGCCCCGCGTGGACGTCCGCGACGTCCTGTGCGCCCGCGACGGCCTCAAGCTGGCCGACCTGCCCAAGGGCGCCCGCGTCGGCACCGGCTCGCCCCGCAGGGCCGCGCAGCTGCGCGCCGTCCGCCCCGACCTGGACATCGTGGACATCCGCGGCAACGTCGACACGCGGCTGGGCCGGGTGCCCGGCCTGCCGGGCAACGCCACCGACGCCGTGGTTGCCGGGAAGTCGTGCGACCTCGACGCCGTCATCCTCGCCGCAGCCGGACTGGAACGGATCGGCCGCCTGGACACCGTCACCGAATACCTGGAGACGGACATCATGCTCCCGGCAGCTGGCCAGGGCTCGCTGGCCATCGAATGCCGCACCGCTGAGGCGCCCCGCCGGGCCGGGTCCACCGAGGGGTCGCAGGGCGTGCTCGCCCAGGCGCTGGCCGCCCTTGACGACGCCGACACGCGGCTCGCGGTCACGGCCGAACGTGCACTGCTTGCCCGGCTCGAGGCGGGCTGCGCCGCCCCCGTGGGCGCCTACGCGTACCGCAAGGGCAGCATGCTCCACCTGGAAGCTGTCGTCTGCGCCGTGGACGGCACCGCCTCGGTGCGGGACAAGCGGGCCACGGACGGACTCACCGAAGTTGGTGCCACCCTGCTCGGAATCGAACTGGCCGAGGTCCTGCTGGCAGCGGGGGCTGCGGACATCGCGGACCTGACGGCTTCCTGACCGCAGCCGGCCACCGTATGGGAACGACGAGCGGGGAGAACCGGGCTGGCGGGCGCCCGCTGGAAGGGTCCCGCGTCCTGGTGACGCGAAGCCCCGAGCGGTCCGGACCATTAGCGGAGGCACTGCGGCTGGCCGGTGCCGTTCCCCTCCTGCTGCCGCTGACGGCCGCCGAACGCGCCCCGGACCAGGCTGCGTTCGACGACGCCTTCGCGGCGCTGGGCGCGGGCAGCTTTGAATGGCTCGTGGTCAGCAGTGCCACCACCGTCCTGGCCTTGCAGGAAAAGGCGGCAGAGCACGCCGTAAAACTGGGCGACTGGCTTCCGGCCGGAACCCGGGTTGCCGCCATTGGCCCCGCCAGCCGGAGGGCGCTTGAGGCTGCGGGAATTGCCGTGCACTTCGAGCCGGAGCAAGAACATTCAGCCGCCGGGATCGTCAACGGGTGGCCCGGCGGGCCCGCCGATGTGCTGCTGCCGCAGGCCGATATCGCCGCCCCTGCGCTGGCCCGCGGACTTGAGGCGAAGGGTGCCCGGGTCCGCACTGTGGTGGCCTATTCCACGGTGGACTTTCCGGCCGAGCCGGCGCGGCGCCTCGGCCGGACTCTTAGTGGCCTTGGCCAGCCCGACAGCGAAGGCACGGCCGCCGCGCTGCCGCTGCTGACGCCCGCCGAAGCGAAAGCCGAGGTCGACGACGGCGTCCTGGCCGCCGTCGTCGCCGCCTCACCCAGCGCGGTGCGGCGCATCTGCGCCACCCTGGCGCCTCTCGGCTCCTGCCGCCTCGTGGCCATCGGCCCGGCAACAGCGGCCTTGGCGGAAGCGCAGGGGCTCACAGTGGCGGCCACGGCCCGGGAGGCCACGCCCGAAGGGCTCGTGGCGGCCGTCATCCGGGCGTTTGCCCCCTAAACATCCACTCATCAACAGCAGGCCCACAGTGAAGGACAGGACATGAGCTTTCCGCACCACCGCCCCCGGCGGCTCCGCACCACCCCCGCCATGCGCAGGCTCACGGCTGAGCACCGGCTCGCCCCGGCAGACCTGATCCTTCCCGCGTTCATCCGCGAGGGGCTCTCGGAGCCCAACCCGATCGCCTCCATGCCCGGCGTCGTGCAGCACACCACCGACACGCTTAAGCGGGCGGCGGCCGAAGCCGTGGAACTGGGCGTCGGCGGCATCATGCTGTTCGGTATTCCCGAGAGCCGGGACGCGGAGGGCACGGCGTCGCTGGACCCGGACGGAGTGCTCAACAAGGCCATCCGCGACGTGCGGGCGGAGGTGGGGGACAGCCTCGTGGTGATGAGCGACGTCTGCCTGGACGAATTCACCGACCACGGCCACTGCGGCATCCTCGACAGCGACGGCTACGTGGACAACGACGCCACGCTGGAGATCTACGCGAAGATGGCGGTGGCCCAGGCCGACGCCGGCGCCCACGTGCTGGGCCCGTCCGGAATGATGGACGGACAGATCGGCGTGATCCGCCAGGCCCTGGAGGACGCCGGTCACGTTAACACCGCCGTGGTGGCCTACGCCGCGAAGTACGCGTCGGCGTTCTACGGCCCGTTCCGGGAAGCGGTGGACTCGCAGCTGAAGGGCGACCGCAGGACCTACCAGATGGATGCCGCCAACCGCCGCGAGGCCATCCAGGAGGTGGAACTGGATCTTGCCGAGGGTGCGGACATGGTGATGGTCAAACCGGCCATGAGCTACCTCGACATCCTCGCCGACGTCGCCGCGATGAGCCCCGTGCCGGTCGCGGCCTACCAGATCTCCGGCGAGTACGCCATGATCGAGGCCGCCGCTGCCAACGGCTGGATCGACCGGCGGGCGGCGATCACCGAATCAGTCCTCGGCATCCGCCGCGCCGGGGCCAACATGGTCCTCACGTACTGGGCCAGCGAAATCGCCGGCTGGCTCAAGGAATCCTGATGCCGGCGCCGGCCCCGGGCCAGACCACAGCACCCACCGCTCCGGTGGGTCCAGGACAGATCCTGCTGGGCCTGAACACGTTCGGGGACGTCGGCCTGGACCGTGCCGGCGAGCCGAAGCCTCATGCCCAAGTGCTGCGGGACCTGCTGGACCAGGCGGTCCTGGCCGACGCCGTCGGGCTTCACGCCTTCGGTGTAGGGGAGCACCACCGCCGCGACTTTGCCGTGTCCGCCCCCGAGGTGTTCCTGGCAGCCGCCGCGGCGAGGACCGCCAGGATCCGGCTCGGTTCGGCCGTGACCGTCCTGAGTTCGGACGACCCCATCCGCGTGTTCGAGCGCTTCTCCACCGTGGACGCCCTCTCCGGTGGCCGCGCCGAGGTGATGCTGGGCCGCGGCTCGTTCATCGAGTCCTTTCCGCTGTTCGGCCTGGACCTGGCGGACTACGAGGTGCTGTTCGAGGAGAAGCTCGAGCTCTTCGACAGGGTGCGGGCGCAAAAGCCGGTCCATTGGGAGGGCCGAACCAGACCCGCGCTGGCGGGGCTGAGCGTCTATCCGCCGCTGGAGCACCACCTGCTGCCGGCCTGGATCGGCGTCGGCGGCACCCCGGAGTCCGTCCTGCGGTGCGCCGAGTACGGCTACCCGATCATCTTTGCCATCATCGGCGGCCAGCCCCGCGCGTTCGCTCCGCTGGTGGACCTGTACCGCGAGGCGATGGCCAAGTACGGCCAGCCCATGCAGCAAATCGCCACCCACTCGCCCGGCCACATAGCTGAAACCGATGAGGCGGCCCGCGAGGAGCTGTTTCCGCACTGGCTTGCCCAGCGGAACAGGATCGGCGCAGAGCGGGGCTGGGGCCCGGGAAACCGCCGTGAGTTCGACACCATGTGCGGTCCCGAGGGTGCCCTGTACGTCGGCTCGCCTGAGACGGTGGCGCAGAAGATAGCGCTGCTCAAGCGGAACCTCGGCGTCGACCGCTTCGACCTGAAATACGGCAACGGCACGCTGCCGCACGAATCCATGATGCGCTGCATCGAACTCTTCGGCACCGTGGTGGCACCGCGGGTGGCCGAGCTCCTGTCCGGTGACACTCCCGCAGACTGAAAGAATGGGAACCATGACTTCCAGCACCCCTCGCAACGAGGAACTCTTCGACCGAGCCCGCCAGCTGATGCCCGGCGGCGTGAACTCCCCCGTCCGCGCCTTCGGTTCCGTCGGCGGCACGCCCCGCTTCATGGTCGCGGCCAAGGGCCCTTACCTGACGGACGCCGACGGCAAGGACTACGTGGACCTGGTCTGCTCCTGGGGCCCGGCCCTGCTGGGGCACGCCCACCCGGCTGTCCTCGACGCCGTGCACGCCGCCGTGGACCGCGGCCTCTCCTTCGGTGCCTCAACCCCCGATGAGGCCAACCTCGCGGCCATCGTCAAGGAACGCGTGTCCGCCGTCGAACGGCTGCGCATGGTTTCAACCGGAACGGAAGCCACCATGACGGCGATCCGGCTCGCCCGGGGCTTCACCGGCCGCAACCTGGTCATCAAGTTTGCCGGCTGCTACCACGGGCACCTCGACGGGCTGCTCGCGTCCGCCGGCTCCGGCGTGGCCACGCTTGCCCTGCCCGGTTCCGCAGGCGTCACGGCCGCCACCGCCGCCGAGACCCTGGTGCTGCCGTACAACGACCTCGGCGCCGTTGAGGCAGCCTTCGCTGAGCACGGGCCCAACATCGCCGCCGTCATCACCGAGGCGGCGCCTGCCAACATGGGCGTGGTCACCCCCGGCGAAGGCTTCAATGCCGGCCTCTCACGGATCACTGCCGCCCACGGCGCGCTGCTGATCGTCGACGAGGTCCTGACTGGCTTCCGCACGGGCTACTCGGGCTACTGGGGCCTCACCGGCGGCGCCGCCGACGCCACCGAGAAGTGGACCCCCGACCTTCTGACATTCGGCAAGGTGATCGGCGGGGGCATGCCGGCGGCGGCCCTCGGCGGACGTGCCGACGTCATGGACTACCTCGCGCCGCTCGGTCCCGTCTACCAGGCGGGCACGCTGTCCGGCAACCCGGTGGCCATGGCTGCCGGTGTGGCCACCCTGACGCACGCCACCCGAGACGTGTACTCGTTTGTGGACGCCCGGTCGCTGGAGCTGTCCGCCGCCCTGTCCGCCGCCCTGGCTGCGGCCGGCGTGGATCACTCCATCCAGCGCGCCGGTAACCTGTTCTCGGTGGCCTTCGGCACGTCCGAGCAGGGGGTCCACAACTACACCGACGCACTGAAGCAGGAGTCGTTCCGCTACGCGCCTTTCTTCCACTCCATGCTGGATTCGGGCGTCTACCTGCCGCCGTCCGTCTTCGAGGCCTGGTTCCTGTCCGCGGCGCACGACGACGCCGCCATGAACCGGATCTTCGAGGCACTGCCGGCCGCCGCGGAGGCGGCCGCCGCAGCGAAGGCCTAAACCGCCGTCGATGCCTCCCGGCGTCGGACTTTCTTTCCAGTAAAAAACTCTGGCACCCGCCGCGGCGGGTGCCAGAGTTTTTTACTGTCCGGTGTTCCGGTGTGCCTACAGGACGTCCGAGAGGAAACCCTGCAGCCGTTCGGTCTGCGGGTTTTCAAACACCTGGCCGGGCGGACCCGACTCCACCACCACACCGCCGTCCATAAAGGTTACGGTGTCGGAGACGTTGCGCGAGAAGCCCATTTCGTGGGTAACCACCACCATGGTCATGCCGCCCTTCGCGAGGTCCGCCATGAGGGCCAGGACCCCCTTGACCAGCTCCGGGTCCAGGGCGGAGGTGGCCTCGTCGAAGAACATGACCTCCGGCTTCATGGCGAGGGCCCGTGCGATGGCAACGCGCTGCTGCTGGCCGCCGGAGAGGGTGGCAGGGCGGACGTCGGCCTTGTGCCTGAGCCCGACGAGGTCGAGCTGGTCGAGGGCCTCTTCGCGCGCCTGCTCCTTGGGCAGCTTCCGCAGCTTGCGCAGGGCAAACGCCACGTTCTCGCCCACGCTCTTGTGCGGGAACAGGTTGAACTGCTGGAAAACCATGCCGATCCTGCGCCGGAGCTCATCCGGGTTCTCGTTCAGGACCGATTTGCCGTCCAGGAGGATGTCCCCGGCATCCGGTTCGATCAGCCGGTTCATCACCCGCAGAAGGGTCGACTTCCCGGAGCCGGACGGCCCGATTACCGACGCCGTGGTGCCGGCCGGGACGCTCAGGTCGATGCCGCGCAGGACCTTGTTGTGCCCGAAGGCGAGATGGACGTTTTTCGCTTCGAGAGAGCCTGAGGTGAACTGGCTCATGAGTGGGCTCCCTTCCCGACGACGGCTGCAGCCTCGTCCGGTTCCATCTTCTGCGGCCGGCCGGTGCGCAGGCGCGCGTCGATCCAGTTGACGAAGTGCGTCAGCGGAACGGTCATCGCCAGATAGAACACCGCGGCCGCCACGTAGCCGGACAGGTTGCCGCTTCGGGCGGCGGCGTCCTGGCCGATCTGGAACAGCTCCCGTTCGGAGGCCAGGAGCCCCAGGGTGAAGACCAGCGAGGATTCCTTGATCAGCGCGATGAACTGGTTCACCAGCGCCGGGAGCACACGGCGGATGCCCTGCGGCACCACGACCATGCGCAGCGAGGGGCCGTAGCCGAAGCCCAAGGCGCGGGCGGCCTCGAGCTGGCCCTTATCGACGCTTTGGATGCCGGAACGGAAGATCTCCCCGATGTAGGCGCTGGACATGAGCGAGAGCGCCGCGATGCCCATGGGGTAGGGGCTGGTGACCCCTGTCACCTCGCGGAAGATCGGGCCGAAGCCGAGGCCGATGACGAGGATGGTGAGAACCGCCGGGAGGCCACGGAACACGTCCGTGTACACCCGGGCGGCCCACCGCGCCACAGGATTGCGCGAGATGCCCATCAGGGCCAGCACCATGCCGACCACGCAGCCGATGATGCCCGAGACGATTGCGAGGACGAGGGTGTTGGGCAGACCGACCGCGAACATGGCCGGGAGTACTTCGGCGATGGCCTTCCAGTCGAGGAAGGTCTCGGCGAGCCTGTTCAGATAATCCATGTGGCGCCTGTCAGTTGGTTACTTCGTGGGGACCTGGACGGCCTTGCTGCCCGGCTTCCAGCCCTCAGGAGTCTGCTCCTTGATGGTCGGGCGGTCCGTGTACCACTGGGCGGTGAGCTTGGTCCAGGTGCCGTCGGCGATCACGGCATCGAGCGCCGAGTTGAGCGCGTCAGTGAGGGGCTTGTTGTCCTTGGCCACTGCGTAGGCCGTGAAGTTCTGGGTGTTGACCTTCTTCTCGGCGATCTTCGTGCCGTCGCCCGACTTGACCTGGCCCTCGGCCTGCTGCGAAGGGGCAACCCAGGCGTCGATCTGGCCGCTCTTCACGTTCGCGTAGACCGTGTTGTAGTCCGGGAAGCGGACCGGCTCGAGCTTCAGCGTGTTCGTGACGAAGTCGTCCTGGACGGTGCCCTGGACGACGCCGATGCGTACACCCTGCTTCAGGTCGTCGAAGGACTTCACCTTCGCGTTATCCTTGGTCACGATCGCCATGTAGCCGAAGTCGTAGCCGTTGGTGAAGGCCACGGTCTCGCGGCGGGCGTCCGTGGTGGAGATGGAGGAGGAGCCGACGTCGAACTGCTTGTTCTTCACCTGCGCCAGGAGGCCCTGGAACTTGGTCGACGCGAACTCCACCTTAAGGCCGAGCTTGGCCGCCATGGCCTTCAGGAGTTCGTTGTCGTACCCCGTGAAGTTTCCTTCCTTGTCGATGAAGATGTTGGGCGGCGCGTCCGAAAGGGTGCCGACCTTGAGCGTGCCGGGAGTGATCAGGCCAAGCTTGGACTTGTCGATCTTGTCCAGCGCGGTGACGTCCTTGGTGGTGTACTTGTCCAGCGTCTGCTGGTCGCTGCCGGCGAGGGCGTCGGTCGACGAGCCACTGGGAGCAGCGGTGCCTCCACCGCAAGCAGCCAGGGATACGGCCAGGGCTACGGCTACGGGAACCGTGGACAGCCACTTCAAGGCTTTGATTTTCATCACGCATCACTTTCATTGGGATAAACGAGGGCGGGCAGTCAAGCCGTCTGTGGCCGAGATCCGGCTCCGCAGAGGGCGCGCCCGCAAAACATAATTGTCTCACCTGCCGTTAACTCAGCCGTTAGACGACGTAATGAATGCGATGTGCACGTTCTATCGAATATAATGCGAGTTTCGCCTGATTGACGGGCCAATAGCAATGACTGAAGTTGCTGTTACAGAATCAGCAAGGCGCCGCGGGGACGCTGCCGGGGCGAGCTCGCGTTTGTGAATTGCGTCGCAGTCAAAAGCTGCCGCGGCTGGCATCCTCAGGAGGCAGCACGGGCCAGTCACCCTCGATGACGGCGGCTGGCTTGGTCTTGCGGAGGTACTGCTGGAAGTCGGCGGCCTGGCTGACGGCCCAGTCCACCTGAAGCTGGTGCAACTGGCCGGCCGGCATGCTCAGCTTGGGGAATTTTCCGGCCATGGCGTCGAGCATGCGCAAAGTTGCCAGTGCATCCGCGGCCGATGTGTGGGCGTTTTCCAGCTCCACGCCGTACTCCTCGCACAGGGCTGTCAACGTCCTCTTGCCCTTGCGGTAACGGTCCACCTGCTTGTTCATGATGTACGGGTCCAGGACGGGGAACCGGCTCAGCTGCGGCACACCGTAGCGGGCCGACTCGGCGGCCAGGACGGTGAAGTCGTAACTGGCGTTGAAGGCGATCACCGGAACGCCGTCGTCGAAGAGCCCCTGGAGCACGGCAGCGACTTCCTTGGTGACCTCGGCCGCAGGCCGGCCGTGGCTGCGGGCGTGTTCGGTGGTGATCCCGTGGACATCGCTCGCCTCAGCCGGAATCTCAACCCCCGGATCGGCCAGCCACTCATGCTCGCGAACCACGTTCCCGGAGCTGTCTACCACGGTGACAGAAGCCGTCACGATCCGGGCGGCACGGGAGTTGCGGCCCGTGGTTTCGAGGTCGAACGCGGCCCGGGGGAGAGTGTTCCAAGTGCTCATGGCTCCAAATTACCCGGAGGCACCGACAGTAAAGGTGCTTGCCCGCCGCGTGTCCGGCATGGTGTGGGAAGACACGGTGTGGGAAGACGCACACGGCGCCTGTCCTGACCGCTGATGGTGCGTACCGCCGATAGTCTGAAGGCATGCGGGCGGAGTACGTGGAGGCGGTTTTGGCGGTGGTTGACCTCATCCCGGCCGGCTCGGCGGTGGCCTACGGCGACGTCGCTGAGCTTCTTGGTGCCGGAGGGCCCCGGCAGGTGGGGTCCGTGCTGAGCCACTACGGCAGCGGCGTCCCATGGTGGCGGGTGCTGCGGGCCAGCGGCCTGGCGCCGGATGGCCACGAGTCCGAGGCACTCAGCCACTACCGGCAGGAGGGCACGCCCCTGCGCGGGGACTATCGCGGGTTTGCGAGGACGGGCGAGGGACGGTGGCGGGTGGATCTGACCGCTGCGCGGTGGGCGCCGTCCGACGCCGATTTTGACGCCCTGGACATGATTGCCGAGCGGCTGGAAGCGTCGCTGCGAAAATTGTCAGTCCCGGATGATGGAATGTCCGTGTGACCGCAACACTCGATCAGACCTCCGCCGATCAGGCGTCCGTACTCACTTCGGAACGGGACCACGCGGACTCCTTCTCCGCCGCCCCGTTTCCGTCTGCCGGTCTTCGTCTGCTGCCCCCTCGGCAGGTGCACTCCCGCGTTCCGGTCCTCACTGCGGACCAGCTGGCCGCCGTCGAAGTGCCCCGGGGAGCCGGCCCCGTACTGGTCCCCGGAGCGCCCGGAACCGGAAAATCCACCGTGCTCATCGAGGCGGCAATCCGCCGGGTGGAGGCGGAAGGGGTGGACCCCGAACGAATCCTCATCCTTGCCCCGGGACGGCTTGCCGCGGACACCCTGCGGGACCGGTTTACCGCCAGGCTGAACCGGAGCCTGAGCACCACGCCTGCCCGCACCTGGGCCGCGTATGCCTTTGACCTCATCCGCCGCGCCAAAGCGGAAGGGCTCCTGCCGCTGTCGAAGGCCCCGCGGCTCCTGTCAGGCCCCGAGCAGGACCTCATCATTAAGGAACTGCTGGAGGGCCATGACCTGCCGGGCCTCGGGCTGCCCTGGCCCGACGACCTCACGGCCGCCCTGCCCACGCGCGGGTTCCGGCACGAGGTCCGCCAGCTTTTCGACCCGGATCACAGAGACGGGCCGCACCGCCGAGGACCTCGCCGGCCTGGGCCACGCCTGCGGGCGGCCGGACTGGATTGCCGCTGGGGCACTGTATGCCGAGTACCGCGACGTCCTCGACCTGCGCATGCCGGAGGCATTCGATCCCGCGGGCATCATCACCGCCGCCCGCCAGCTCTTTCAGGATTTCCCGGACTTCCTGGCGGCGGAACACGACCGTCTCCAGCTGATTCTTGTGGACGATATCCAGGAGGCCAACCCCGCCGTCTTCGAACTCCTGGCCGATGTGGCCGCCGGCAAGGATGTCTATGTGACGTCCGCACCGGACACGGTGGTGCAGGGGTTCCGTGGAGCGCGGCCGGATCTCGTGGCTGAGCTCCCGGGCCTGCTGGGCGGCGAGGAACGGACAGTCGTCGAGAAGCCGCTGTCCCATGCCCACCGCCATCAGCCGGCTGTGGCCCAGGCCTGGCTGGGGGTGGCGGACCGGATTTCCCTCCGGTCCGGCGGCCAGCTCGCCCGCCGTCTGGACCCGGTTGCTTCCGACCCCGCTCACAATGCTGGGGACCCCGGTGACACTGCTTCGGCGGATACAGCCACCGGTGACTCTGCCCAGCCGGCACGCGGCACCGTGGAAGCGCACCTTCTGCCCTCGGCGGTGCATGAATTGCGGTACGTCGCCCAAAGGATCCTCGAAGCGCACATCAGGGACGGGCGGCCGCTGGAGGACATCGCCGTCATCGTCCGGAACGGCGGCCAGCTGAGCCAGCTGCAGCGCTACCTCTCCGGCCAGGGAATTCCGGTGCGGATTCCGGTGGCCGAGTCCGCCGTGCGCGATGAGGTGGCTGTCCGTCCGCTGCTCGACGCCTACGCGGTGGCCCTGGATCCCGAGGTCCTCACCCCGGAATCGGCGGTGTCGTTGCTGACATCCCGGATCGGCGGTGCGACGTCCCTCGAACTGCGCCGGCTCCGCCAGTCGCTCCGGCGGGAGGAGCTGCTGGGCGGCGGCGGACGCTCCAGCGATTCCCTGCTCGTGGAGGCGCTCGTTGAGCCCGGCGCGCTTGGCTCACTGGGCATCGAGGGCCGGTCGGCGCGAAGGGTCGCGCGGATGATCCAAGCCGGGCGGAAGGCCGTTGCCGAACCCGGTGCCAACGCCGAGACAGTGCTGTGGGCCCTCTGGCACTCCACCGGGCTCGCGGCGGCATGGACGGCCGCTGCGCTCGCCGGCGGACTCGTCGGAGCGCGGGCGGACCGGGATCTGGACGCCATGATGGCGCTGTTCCACACGGCCGAGCGCTACGTGGACCAGATGCCCGGGTCCGGCCCGGAACAGTTCCTGGAATACCTGCTGAACCAGGAACTGCCCATGGACACCCTGGCGGCGCGGGCCCAGGTTGACGACGCCGTGGAGCTCATGACGCCCGCCAGTGCCGCCGGCCGGGAATGGCCGTTCGTCATCGTCGCCGGCCTGCAGGAAGGCGTCTGGCCCAACACCCGCCTCCGCGGCGAGCTCCTGGGCAGCACACTGTTCGCGGACGCCGTCGAACACGGCGTGGAGTATGCGCTCCAGCTTGGTCCGCTGAGCCGGCTGCGGGAGATCCGCTACGACGAGCTCCGCAGCTTTTCCACGGCAGTGTCCCGGGCAAAGGACGTGCTGCTGTGCACCGCCGTGTCTTCGGAGGATGAACAGCCCTCGTCCTTCCTGGATTACGTTGCGCCGCTGCTGCCGGGCCAGGAGGGGCGCGGCTACACCCCCGTGGAACGGCCCCTGACGCTGCGCGCGCTCGTGGCAGAACTCCGCCAGTACGCCCAGCTCGACGGCAGGCTGGCCGCCGAGGCGGATGAGGCCGTGCGTGTCCTGGCCCGCCTTGCCACGGCTGAGCCTCCTGTTCCCGGAGCCCATCCGGACACCTGGTGGGGGCTGGCCCCGCTGACGTCCGTGGACCGTGTGGTGCCACCGGGCGGCACCGTCTATGTTTCGCCGTCCAAGGTGGAGTCGGTGCAGAAATCCCCGCTGGACTGGTTCATCCAGGCCGCCGGAGGCGAAGCGGCCACGGACTTCGCCCGCAGCCTCGGAACGCTGGTGCACGCCATCGCCCAGGATCTCCCCGACGCCAGCGGAGCTGAATACCTCGCCGAACTCGTCCGGCGGTGGCCGGCCCTCGGCATGAAGGACAACTGGGAAGGCAAACTGGACTTCCGTAGGGCGGAAGCCATGGTCCGGAAACTGGCGCAGTACATTCTGGTCATGCGCAGCGAGGGCCGACGCCTTGTGGGGGTCGAGCAGGACTTTGAGGTGATCCTGCCCGAGCCCGGTGCTGTTCCCCGAGAGGATGTTCCCACCGATGAGGGTCCCCGGTCAGCCGTCCTGCGCGGGCAGGTGGACCGGTTGGAGATCGATGCCCAGGGGCGGTTGGTGATCGTGGACCTCAAGACGGGCAAGCGCCAGCCGGGCAAGGCCGAACTGGGTAGGCACCCGCAGCTGGGCGCTTATCAGGCGGCCGTGCTTGCCGGGGGCTTTGACACCGCCGAGGCTGCCGACGCCAAGCCCCGGCCGGGCGGTGCCGTGCTGGCCCAGCTGGGCACAACCACCAAGAGCCCGGGCATCCAGCACCAGGACCCGCTGGACCCGGGGGATAACTGGGCGATGGAAATGGTGAACGACGCCGCCGCGGTGATGTCCGGCCACGAGTTCGAGGCAAGGCACGATCCCGCCAAGGCCGGTTTCGGCGGCCACGGCTGCCGGCTGCCGGAGGTATGTCCGCTGTGTGCGCGGGGAAAGCAGGTTACCGAATGAGCCGGACGGCAGAGCTGCCCGAGCCCAGGTTCAGTCCCGAAGAGCTGTCCGTCCTGCTGGGTGAGAAAAACCTGCCGACGGCGGAACAGTCGGCCATCATCTCCTCACCGCTTGCCCCCCGGCTGGTTATCGCAGGCGCCGGCTCGGGCAAGACGGCCACCATGGCAGACCGCGTCGTCTGGCTGGTCGCGAACGGCTGGGTCAAGCCGGAGGAAGTCCTCGGTGTCACGTTCACCAGAAAGGCAGCCGGCGAACTGGCCAGCCGCATCCGCGCCAAACTCAGTGCGCTGCAGCGGACGGCCAGCGGTGACTCCGGCGGCGCCGTGGCCGGGGCGCTGCTCAGCGCTGATGCCCTGGAGCCGAAGGTTTCCACCTACCACTCGTTTGCCAGCGGCATCGTCTCCGACTACGGCCTGCGGCTCGGGATTGAGCGGGATGTCGTGCTGCTGGGCGGCGCACAGGCCTGGCAGCTGGCCAGTGAGGTGGTTGAGGCGTTCGACGGCGAGTACTCGCATTTCAGGGTGGCCAAGTCCACCCTCGTCAAAGCCGTCATCCAGCTCGCGGGGGAGTGCGCGGAGCACCTCCAGGACCCGGACGGTGTCCAGGGCTGGCTGATGCAGCGGCTCGCCGAGTTCGAGGCCCTGCCGTATGTGGCCGGGGCCAAGAAGAACCCCAGCCAGGCCGCCGGCGAACTCGGAGCCATGCTCCGGACACGGGCCAGTGTGGCAGAGCTCGTGGGGCGGTACGCGGACGCAAAAAGGGCACGCGGAGCGCTGGACTTCGGCGACCTCGTGGCGCTCGCGGCACGCGTGGCCCGCGAGGTGCCCCTGGCCGCCGAGATGGAGCGGCAGCGCTACAAGGTGGTGCTGCTGGACGAATTCCAGGACACCTCACACGCCCAGCTGGTGCTGTTCTCCAGGCTCTTCGGGGACGGCCACGCAGTCACGGCCGTCGGTGATCCGAACCAGTCCATTTACGGCTTCCGCGGGGCGTCCGCCGGACAGCTGTTCCACTTTGTCAACGAATTTCCGGTCTGCGAGGACGGCCCGACAGGGACGGCGTCCCGGCGTCCCGCCCCCGTTTCGTACCTGACCACTGCCTGGCGGAACGGCCGCAACATCCTGGCCGCGGCCAACCTGATCTCGGCTCCGCTCAGCGCCGCCGCGGCCCAGACCGGACCCGCAGGGCAGCGGTCCTCCGGCGCGGCCGTGGAGGTGCCTGCGCTCCGGCCGAGCCCGGCGGCGGTGCAGGGCCGGGTGGTGCTGGGCCGTTTTGCCACCGATGAAGATGAAGCAGCGGCGATCGCCAAGGATCTCCTGAGGTTCCGGGCAACGGATTTCGACGGCTCTTCCCCGGAACCGCGCGTCCAGCCTGCCATGGCCGTCCTGTGCCGCAGGCGCGCGCAGATGGAGTGCCTCCGCAAGGAGTTCGAGGCCACAGGGATCCCCTATGAGATTGTGGGCCTGGGAGGGCTGCTGGACACTCCCGAAATCGTGGACCTGGTCTCTACGCTGCGGGTCCTGGCCGATCCGGGCCGTTCGGATTCGCTGATGCGGCTCCTGGCCGGTGCCCGGTGGAGGATCGGCCCCGCCGACCTCATGGCGTTCCGGGACTGGTCCGCGTTTCTGGCTCGGCGCCGCGGCATGGTCGATAACGGCCGCGGGCTGGGCGTGGACGATCCGTCGGGTGATGAGGATTCGGAGGCCGCCGACGTCGTCATCGAGGGCGACATCACCGACGCCGCAAGCCTCGTCGAAGCCCTGGACTGGCTACCCAACGAAGGGTGGACGTCCGCGCACGGCCGCAGCCTGACCCCTCCTGCCCGCGAACGGCTGCAGCGCCTGGGCACGGAACTGCGGCAGCTTCGGGCGCTGATGGGGGAAGATCTGACCACCCTGCTGGGCGAGGTGGAACGGGCCATGCTGCTGGACATCGAGGTTGCCGCGAGGCCCGGACTCAGCATTCACCAGGCGCGGCGGAACCTGGATGCGTTCCAGGACGCGGCCGCCGGGTTCCTGCAGACATCTCACCGGGTGGACGTCCTGGCCTTCCTTTCATGGCTGGAGGCGGCAGCCTCGGAGGAGGGCGGCCTGGATGTGCCGCCCGCGGACGTCAACCACGAGGCCGTGCAGCTGCTGACTGTGCACGCCTCGAAGGGTCTCGAATGGGACGTCGTGTTCGTGCCGGGCCTGAACTCGGGCGCGTTCCCCAGCAGCCGTGACTCCAGGTGGAGCAGCGGTTCCGCGGCCCTGCCCTGGCCCCTCCGGGGTGACCGTGCCGATCTTCCGCAGTGGGATCTGGACCAGCCGGACCAAAAGGGGTGGCTGGACGCCGAGAAGGTGTTCAAGGGAGACGTTCAGGCCCACGGCGAGGCTGAGGAACGGAGGCTGGCCTACGTTGCCTACACCCGGGCCAAGCACGTGCTCTGGATTTCCAGTGGAGCGTGGGTCGGCGGACGCGGCGGTATGGCGGAGATGTCGCCCTTCCTTGCTGAGCTGGCGCCGCTGGCAGAACAGAAAACTGCGGAAATCCACCCTGGCTCTGTCGTTGAGGACTCCCTGCCCCAGGAAAGTCCCCTCACCCGGGAGCTGGAGGTGGCGGCCTGGCCGTATGATCCGCTGGAAGGTCCTGTGGACCCCCGCAACGGCAACCGGCTCCGGCTTGTGCCGGGACGTAGGGCGGCCATGGACCGTGCCGCCGACCGGCTGCTCACCGAGATCGCCGCTGTCGAAACTGGTGCGCCGGGGATCTCCGAGGGCCATGGGTTGCGCCCCCAGGCGGCAAACTGGGAGCGCGAGGCCGCCCTCCTTTTGGAACGCCGCGCCAGGCGGGCCCGTAGCCGCGACGTGCATCTGCCCGGGCATATCTCAGCGTCCACCCTCGTGGACCTGGGGGAGGACGCCGAGGCCGTGGTCCAGCGGCTCAGGAGGCCCGTCCCGCGGGAACCGGGCATGTCCGCGCGCAAGGGCACCGCTTTCCATGCCTGGGTGGAAGAGTACTTCGGAACGGCGGGAATGCTGGATCTCGGCGAAGCGCCCGGCTCCGACAACCACATTGACGAGGCCTACGGCCTCGACGACATGGTCGCTACCTTCAAGGACTCACGCTGGGCACACAGGTCACCCGCCTACGTGGAAGTCCCCGTGGAGACCCGCATCGGCGACGTCGTTGTCCGCGGCCGCATCGACGCTGTGTTCCGGGACGCCGACGGCGGCTGGGACCTCGTGGACTGGAAGACCGGCCGCCGGCCGTCGGCAGGGCAGCTGAAGACCAAGAGCGTCCAGTTGGCCGTCTACCGGCTGGCCTGGGCCCGGCTCAAGGGCGTGCCCCTCGCGGAGGTCCGTGCTGCCTTCTTCTACGTCGCGGACAACCATGTGGTACGCCCGCACGACCTCGCGTCAGGCGCCGAACTGGAAGGGATCGTGGCCGCCGCCCTCGCCAGTTAGGAAGATTGTTCAGTTAGGCAGGACAGGGCGGAAGGCTGGCCGGTTAGGAAGATTGGCGTGTGGGAATCCGGCCCAGTCAGGTCGTCTTGGCGTCGACCACCGTGAGGGCGACGGTGGAGGTGTCCGCGCCTGAGGGCTTCGCGGCCTGGGCATCTTCCGGTGTCCCGTCCTGTACCCTGTCCGCTTCGGCATCGTCAGATGCGCCGGCATCCTCCGCCGCGTCATCTTCAACGGCGCCCTGCGACGTGTCCTGCCCTGACGGCTGGTCTGCATTCTTCCAGGGGTCCTCCTCGTCAGCCGGGACGGGCGCCACCTCGACCGGGATGGGCGCCACCTCGACCGGGAGAGGCTTCACATCAACCGGGATTGGCGTGACGTGGACGGCGGGCATGGCCTCGGAAATGTCGGTGGCCGCCGGGGCGTCAACGAGGCCGGGTGAGGCCGGTGCCTGGCCGGTTGGCGGGGAGTCGGGCTGGGCCGGCGGCAGGGGTTCCACGCTGATGGGCTGGCCGCCGTATTCGGCGATGTCGTCGGCCAGCGTGGAAAGCATGCCTTCGGCCTCGGCGATCATGTCGGCGTCGGCCGCTGCGATGCCCTTGACGAGGTACTGGGCCAGGGCAAATTCGGCTGAGAGCGCGGCGCGGCGCAGCAGGTGGTTGTCCGGCGCGTCCCGGCGTTTCGCGGTGTAGTGCTTGACCACGGCGTCGACGAATTCGTGCTCATTGGATGCCACGAGCCAGGCGAGGTCGTCGGCGGGGTCGCCGATGCGCAGGTCGGTCCAGCCGGTGACGGCAGTGACGCGGTGGTCCTCGACCAGCAGGTTGTCCTCGTGCAGATCACCGTGCACCACGCAGGGGTTGAACCGCCACAGTGAGACGTCTTCCATGGCGTGCTCCCAGCGCCGGAGCAGGAGGGCCGGAATCTTGCCCGTGGTCGCGGCCTGGTCGAGCTCGTTGAGCCTGCGCTGGCGAAACTCATTCGGCGTGTAACTGGGCAGGTCGGCGTTGCTCACCAGTGCGCGGGGCAGGTCGTGGATTGCCGCCAGCGCCGTGCCGATCTCCTTCGCCAGCTGCGGCGGACCCGCCGTCAGCTCTTCGACGGTGCGCGTGGCGCCATGCAGGTGGGAGTACACGAAGGTGGTCAGGTCCTGCTGCCGGACGGTGCCCGCCACGGTCGGCATAAGAAACGGCAGTTCGGCCCGGATGGCGGGCGCGAAGGCGCGCAGTACCAGGAACTCGGTCTCCAGCCTGGTGCTTGCTTCCGCGTGCCGGGGTGAGCGGACACGCCAGCGCTTGCCTTCTGCATCAAGAAGGAGGGCCGAATCAAAGTCTGCCGGGTCATCCGGGGCAGAGCTCACAGCGGTCGGGCTCAGTCCGGGAACTGCCGCGGTGGCCACAGCTGCCAGTTCGATTGGTTCTCTTCTCACGGTTCCACGGTAGATTGAGCGGCGTCCAAGACAATGATGTGTCGCGGCGAGTCTCGAGATCCACCTAAATATGGATACCGCGAGGCAAGTACAGACGCACTGTCCGGGTCTGCAGGTGCCCTCCCGAAATGTAAATTGTCACTGCGAGTCAGTACGGTGGATACATGAGTCACGCGGAGGCCGCTGCGCCGGTCGGTCAAGCGGCGGGCACGATGCCGGAACATCAGCTGGCGGCAGGCGAACTGCTAGCCAACCATCTCATCGACACCGTGCTGCCGGTTCGGCCCGCAATGGTCAACAGGGGGTCGGTTGAACGGATGAGGCCCGGCCTCGTTCCGGACCTCCTGGCGGCCGGAACCGCCAAGGCCATGCTCCTGTCCGGCCGGCACGCGCTGGTCCACGGGGATGCGCTCGTCCTGGCAGAAGCCGGACCGTTGCTGGACCGGCTCGAGAGGTCGGCGTCCGGCCCGGAGCACATCATCTATCTCGGCGCGGCCCTCGGCTCCGAGGACCTTCCCGCCGGAACCGGCGTCCTGCTTTTCATCCTGCCGGAACCGGTGGATCCCGGTTCGGCCGGCTTGCCCGCCGGAGCCACCTGGGGAGGCTTCCGGGACGTCGCCGCGCAACTGGATCCGACGCACACCGCACTGTTCGTTGAGGCCAGTGCCATTGCCAACTGGCACGCCACCCACACCCACTGTCCGCGGTGCGGCGCCGTCACAGATGTGGAGGCCGGCGGATGGGTCCGGCGGTGCCCGGCTGACAACTCCGAACACTACCCGCGCACGGACCCGGCCATTATCGTCACGGTGGTCGGCCCGGACGGCCGTGTCCTGCTGGGCGGCGGAGGTCCGCTGGACGCAAAGAATTACTCCACACTGGCAGGATTCGTCGAGCCCGGGGAATCCCTCGAGCAGGCCGTGGTCCGGGAAATCCAGGAAGAGGTGGGCGTGCGGGTCAAGGCGTGCCAGTACCTGGGCTCCCAGTCGTGGCCGTTCCCGGCGTCCCTCATGCTCGGCTTTACAGCCGTCACCGACGACACAGAAGCAAAGCCCGACGGCGTAGAGGTTACCAGGGCGCGCTGGTTCAGCCGGGAGGAAGTCCAGGAAGCCGTGCTTAGCGGTGAGATCGTGATCTCCACCAGGCTCTCCATCGCCAGGTCCCTCATCGAGCACTGGTACGGCGGCGTGATCCAGGACCGTCCGGCCGAGGACTGACCCGCCCGCCGGCCAGCAACACACCTACCGTCGACGCCTTCATGGCAGAGCAGCCCATCCATCCCCAAAGCAAGCAGCAAGAAGTGACGACAGAAAATCCTGATGGCAACGCCTCCCTCGAGGACCGGATCCTTAGCGGCCTCGACGCGGAGCAACGGGAAGTGGCAACCACCCTGACTGGCCCGCTCTGCGTGCTCGCCGGAGCCGGCACAGGCAAGACCCGCGCCATAACCCACAGGATCGCCTACGGAGTGCACTCAGGCGTTTACAGCCCGCAGCGGCTGCTGGCAGTCACGTTCACGGCACGCGCGGCAGCGGAAATGCGCAGCCGGCTCCGCGATCTCGGGGTTGGAAACGTCCAGGCCAGGACGTTCCACGCGGCCGCGCTGCGGCAGCTGCAGTTTTTCTGGCCGCAGGCGGTGGGCGGGACGCTGCCCAACCTGCTGGACCACAAGGCGCAGATGATCGCCGAGGCCGCCCGCCGGCTTCGGCTGAGCACAGACCGCGTCTCCATCCGGGACCTAGCATCGGAAATCGAGTGGGCCAAGGTGTCCATGCTCACTCCGGCCAACTACCTGGAAAACGCGCAGGACAGGGGCGCGCCGGGAGGCTTTGACCTCACGGCCGTGGCCCGGGTGTTCCAGGCCTACGAGGACGTCAAGACCGACCGCAACGTCATCGACTTCGAGGACGTCCTCCTGATCACCGTCGGCATCCTGCAGGAAGACCCCAAGGTGGCGGCGACGGTCAGGGAACAGTACCGCCACTTCGTGGTGGACGAATACCAGGACGTTTCCCCGTTGCAGCAGCGCCTCCTGGAACTCTGGCTTGGCGGCCGCAATGAACTGTGCGTCGTGGGTGACGCCAGCCAGACCATCTACTCGTTCACGGGAGCGTCTCCGAAGCACCTCCTCGGATTCAAGGCCCAGTACCCGGACGCGAACGTGGTCAAGCTGGTCCGGGACTACCGGTCCACTCCGCAGGTGGTCAAGCTGGCCAACGATCTGCTCGCCTCACGCCGGAGCGGCGGACCCGCGGCCGATGCCGCATGGGCCGCGCCGCTGAAGCTCGTGGCCCAGCGGAACCCGGGACCCCAGCCGCAATTCACCGAATGCACCGATGACGAAGCCGAGGCTGCAACGGTCGCCGGCAAGATTCGCACTCTCCTCGACGACGGCGTGCCGGCGAGTGAAATCGCTGTCCTGTTCCGCACCAACGGCCAGTCGGAGGCCTACGAACAGGCCCTGGCGTCGGCCGGGATCGGCTACCAGCTGCGCGGCGGCGAGCGCTTCTTTGCACGGAAGGAGGTCCGCGACGCGATCCTGCAGCTCCGGGCAGCCACCCGTGCCGCGGCCGAGTCCGACCCCCAGCCTCTTGGCCAGCTGGTGCGCGACATCGTCGCGTCACTTGGTTACACGGACACCGCCCCGCACAGCGGCGGTGCCCTGCGGGAACGCTGGGAATCCCTGGCCGCGCTGGTGGCTCTGGCGGACGAGCTGGCGCAGAATCGGGGGCCGCAGTTCGGCCTGGCTGACTTTGTCAACGAGCTTCAGGAGCGCTCCGTTGCCCAACACGCCCCGACCGTCCAAGGGGTCACGCTGGCGTCCCTGCACGCGGCGAAGGGCCTTGAATGGGACGCGGTATTCCTCGTGGGGATGTGCGAAGGGCTCATGCCTATCTCCTTCGCAGACTCTCCCGCCGCGGTGGACGAAGAACGCCGGCTGCTGTACGTCGGCATCACGCGCGCCCGCGAACACCTGTCCCTCTCCTGGTCCACCGCCCGGACCCCCGGCGGGCGCGCCAACAGGAAGCCGTCCCGCTTCCTCGACGGGCTCCGCCCGGACTCGGTGGCCAGCTCGGCCGCGCGGGGGAGGGGAGCCGCGCCGCGCCGCAAGGCGGCCGCCCCCGCTTCCTGCCGCGTCTGCGGCAGCATGCTGGCCAGCGGGGCCGAGCGGAAGGTTGGACGCTGCAGCCAGTGCCCGCCCAGCTATGAAGAGCAGACGTTCAACGCGCTTCGTGAATGGCGCAAGGAGGTCGCACATTCCGCCGACGTCCCGGCCTTCGTGGTGTTCACCGATGCCACCCTCACCGCCATTGCCGAGGCCCGGCCGTCCTCACTTGAGGAACTGGCCCGGCTCGCCGGCGTTGGCCCGTCCAAACTGGAGCGGTACGGCGAGGCAGTCCTCGCGGTGCTGACGGAAAGCAGCACGCTGTAATGCCTGGAAAACTTGAGACCAGCACGCCTTTGACCACCCACGACGGCGCGCCCGTGGAGGTCCGCCGCTCCGCCCGGCGGCGCCGCACAGTCGCGGCCTTCTGGGAGAACGGCACCGCGGTGGTCGCAATCCCCGCCCATTTCAGCAGGGCACAGGAATCGGACTGGGTTCACCGGATGCTGGAGAAGCTCCGGACCCAGGGGGAGAAGCGTTCCAGCGGTGCGGGGCGGCGGCCTTCCACGGATGCGGCCCTGGCCGCGCACGCTGCGCAGCTCTCGGCCAGGTACCTCGGCGGCAGGTCGGCCCCGACGTCGGTCCGGTGGGTCAGCAACCAAAACTCGCGCTGGGGTTCAGCCACCCCTTCCGACGGGTCCATCCGGCTTTCAGACAAGCTCCGGCCCATGCCGCAGTGGGTCATCGACTATGTGCTGCTACATGAACTCGCGCACCTGCTGGTGGCAGGTCATAACGCGGCGTTCTGGAAACTGCTGGAGGCGTATCCCGAAACGGAACGTGCCAAGGCCTTCCTGGAGGGCGTGTCGTTTGCCACGTCGCGCGGCCTCGCGGCCGGCGAAACAGGACAAGCAGAACCGGCTCTTTAAAGACCGCTGGTTACGCCTGGCTCTTCGGAGCGTCGCCCTCGCCGCCTTCGCCCTCGTCGCCGTCGGCCTTTTCGGCTTCGCCCTGGTCGCCGTCAGTCTGGTCGCCGTCAGTCTTTTCGCCGTCGATATCGGCGGGGCTGTCAAAGCCGCCGTTCAGGAGCTTCTGGAGGGCGTCGTCCACTTCGCTGTCACTGGCCTCGGCGAGCTTGCGGCGTTCGCTGAATCCCTTGGGATCGTCAAGATCCTCGGCAGTGGGGAGCAGGTCGGGGTGTTTCCAGACGGCGTCGCGGCCGTCGATGCCGCGCTCGGCCTTGAGCGATGCCCAAAGCGCGGCGGCTTCGCGGAGGCGGCGGGGCCGCAGCTCCAGCCCGACGAGGGAAGCGAACGCATGTTCCGCGGGACCGCCGGTGGCCCGGCGGCGACGGACTGTTTCGCGGAGCGCTGCAGCCGAGGGAAGCACCTTTTCCGTGGCGGCAGCGGTGAGCTCGTCCACCCACCCCTCCACCAGGGCCAGTGCAGTCTCCAGCTTCTGCAGGGCCTGATCCTGTTCCGGCGTGCGCTGCGGCATGAAGACACCCTGCGAGAGGGCCTCCTGGATTCCCTCCGGATTGCTGGGGTCAAGGTCCCGGGCCAGCTCCTCGATCCGCGACGTGTCGATGTGGATGCCGCGCGCGTAGGCCTCAATGGCACCCAGCAGGTGCCCGCGAAGCCACGGAACCTGGACGAACAGGCGGGCATGCGCTGCCTCGCGGACGGCGAGGAAGAGCCGGATGTCGTTTTCGGGAAGGCTGAGCCCCTCGCCGAACTTGGCCACGTTGCCGGGAAGCAGTGCCATCTCCAGATCGGCCAACGGAACGCCGATGTCCGTGGAACTGACCACGTCAGTGGAGAGTGCGCCGATGGCCTGGCCCAGTTGCATGCCGAAGATGGCGCCGCCCACGTTCTGCAGCATGGACGAGGCGCCGCCCATCATGGACTTCATCTCCTCCGGCATCTGCTCCGTCATGGCGGTGGAGAGGGCGTTGGCCACGCTGTTGGCCACAGGCTCCGTCAGCCGCTTCCAGGTGCCGAGCGTCTCCTCCACCCATTCGGCGCGTGACCACGCCTTGCCGATGAGGCCGGTAGCGGGCAGGTCCGTGACCTGGTCCAGCCACAGTTCGGCAAGCCGCAGCGCCTCATCCACTTCGCGTGACTGCGCGGACGTGACCGAGGGGTCGGCGCTGCCCGCGGCCACACGGCGGGCGTTGTCATGGGCAAGCTTCCAGTTGACGGGGCCCTCAGAGGGCGCGCTCATCATGGCCTGCACCTGGGAGAACATCTGGGCCAGCAGGTTGGGATCGTTCGGCAGTCCGGCGGCTTTGGCCAGTTCTGCGGGGTCAATGTCACCCAGGCCCTTGCCGCCCATGAGGTTCTGCAGCATCTCCGCCAGCGGATCCTTTGGATTGTCGTCGCCGTTGGACGGATTGAGTGGATTGGAGGTCATGATCCCGCCGATCGTCGGTGTGACTATTAATCAACTTCACGCTACCCCTGTGCGGGAGCGGCTGTCTGCCGAAAGCAGGGACGTTCGCTGTAGGCAAAGAGCTAACGGCAGGCAGGGACGCGTAGTGTTAGAAGCCGGAACGTATGTAGGCTGTGCCCGGCCGTCCGCCGGGCTGCGGCCGCGGTGCAGCGCTGAACGACGCGGTGCGGAGAGGTCCTTCAGTGACGATTACCAAGGGCGGCCAGCCCGCAGAGGAGTCCCCGGCGCCCGCCGCGGGTGGCGGGAATCCCGATGGAACTGAGGATGCCCGCCGGTCCCGGCGTGCACGGGGCAGGGATCCCCGTATCTCCGCGATGACACTGTCCGGGCTTCTTGCGCTCGGGCTGGGCGTGACGGCCGCAGTCCTGCCGGTCCCGTATGTGGTTGAATCGCCCGGGCCCACGTTCAACACACTGGGCACTGAAAATACGAAGCCCGTGATCAGCGTTTCCGGCCGTGAGACGTTCCCGGCCAAGGGGAACCTCGACCTCACCACTGTCTATGTCGACGGCGGCCCCAACGGTCCCGTGAGCGTCTTTGAGGCGTTCTCGGCGTGGCTTGACAGCTCTAAGGCGGTGTACCCCGAGGAACTGATCTTCCCGACGGGCGTAACCAAGGAGGAATCCCAGCAGGAGAGCGCAGTGGCCATGGCCACGTCGCAGGAGAACGCCGTGGCGGCGGCCCTGAAGGGGCTCGATATTCCTTACGGGCAGAAGCTCGAAGTAGCGGACCTGTCCGAGGGTTCGGCCGCGCAGGGCAAGTTGCAGAAGGGGGACGTCTTCACCTCCATCAACGCCAAACCAGTCACGTCACTGCAGGTGATCCAGGACGAACTGGCCGCCGGAAAGGGGAAGCCCGCCGTCGTCGTCGTAAGCCGGGACGGCAAGCAGGTGACCGAAACGGTGACACCGGCCAAGAACCCGTCGGGACGGTACATCATGGGCGTCCTGCTGCAGTACCGCTTCACCTTCCCGTTCGACGTGAAGATCTCCCTGGACAAGGTGGGCGGCCCGAGCGCCGGGATGATGTTCGCCCTGGGAATCATGGACACCCTGACGCCCGGGGATCTCACCGGCGGAAAACACATCGCGGGGACCGGCACCATCAGCCCCGACGGCATAGTGGGCCCGATCGGCGGCATCGCGGTGAAGATGCACGGTGCCCGGGCTGACGGGGCCTCTATGTTCCTGGCTCCTGCTGCAAACTGCGCCGAGGTTGTGGGGCATGTTCCGGACGGGCTGCAGGTGGTCAAGGTGGAAAACCTGGACGAGGCAAAGTCCGCCGTGGAGCTGGCCGCCAAGGGTGCCGACACGTCGGGACTTCCGGGCTGCACCAACAACTAGACTAAATCGAGGAACTAAGGCTCCGGTCCGCTCGTGGCACTAATTGACAGCCGGTGCCGGCGCTATGCGGGCCTTCCACTGAAAACTTAAAATCATGACCAGCAACTGACAAAGCTATGAGGTACGAGTTTGTCCCGTCCTGCCAGCCCCACCCCGCCCGGAAAACTCCAGACAAGGCGCGGTGCGTTGACGCCCACGCTCATCGTTGTTGCGCTGGTTGTTGTCGGGTTCATCTTCTTCGCCAATGTGTGGACGGATGTCCTGTGGTACCAGCAGCTTGGCTATTTCGAGGTGTTCCTGACTGAGAACCTGGCGAGGATCGGCATTTTTGCCACCGGCTTCCTCATCATGTTCGCGGCCGTGTTTTACGCGATCCGCATCGCCTACCACGCCCGCCCGGTGTACGCGCCGGACTCCGAAATCCGGGATAACCTCAACCGCTACCAGGCGCAGCTGGAACCCGTACGGCGGGTGGTCATGACCGGGCTGCCCGTGCTGTTCGGGCTCTTCGCCGGCAGCGCCGCCTCGAGCCAGTGGCAGAAGGTCATGCTGTTCTTCAACCAGGAGTCCTTCGGCCAGAAAGATCCGGAGTTCGGGCTCGACATCGGCTTCTACCTGATGACGCTGCCGTTCCTCGGCTTCGTCACCGGGTTCCTGATCAGCGTGGCAATCGTGGCCGGCATCGCGGGCATCCTCACGCACTACCTCTACGGCAGCATCAGGATCATGGAACGCGGCATCTTCACGAGCCGTGCCGCGCAGATCCACCTCGCCGTCACCGGCGCCTCATTCCTGATCCTGCTGGGCATCAACTTCTGGCTGGACCGGTACTCCGCTCTGCAGAACAGCGGCGGCCGCTGGGCGGGCGCCCTGTACACCGACGTCAACGCCGTGATCCCCACGAAGGCGATCCTTGCCGTGGCGGCGGCCCTCGTGGCCATCCTCTTCATCGTCGCAGCCATTATTGGCAAATGGCGGCTTCCGGTCATCGGTACGGCGATGCTGGTCATCACCTCCATCCTGGCCGGCGGCGTCTACCCGTGGGTCATCCAGCAGTTCCAGGTCCGCCCGTCCGAGCAGACCCTGGAACGGAAGTACATCGAGCGCAACATCGGCATGACCCGGGCAGCCTACGGCCTGGACCAGGTAAAGGTGGAGCGGTACAACGCCACCACCACCACCACGGCCGGCGCCCTGGCCCCGGATGCGCAGACCACGGCCAACATCCGGCTCCTGGACCCGAACCTCATCTCTGACGCCTTCTCGCAGCTTGAGCAGTTCCGCCCGTACTACCAGTTCCCCAAAGCGCTCAACGTCGACCGGTACATGGTGGACGGCAAGGTGCAGGACACCGTCATCGCCGTGCGCGAGCTGAACCCGGACGGCCTCAGCGCCGACCAGCAGTCCTGGCTCAACCGCCACGTCGTCTACACCCACGGCTACGGTGTTGTTGCCGCGAAGGGCAACAAGTTCACGGCAGACGGAAAGCCGGAGTTCCTGCAGTCCGGCATCCCGTCCACCGGCGTCCTCGGCAACGACGAGACCTACGAACCCCGCATCTACTTCGGCGAGGACTCCCCGGAATACTCGATCGTGGGTGCCCCGGAAGGCGCACCGCACCGCGAGCAGGACCGCCCGGCGTCGAAGGAGGGCGGCGAAACGCAGTACACCTTCACCGGAAACGGCGGCCCGAACGTTGGCAGCTTCTTCAACAAGGTCCTGTACTCGATCAAGTTCCAGTCCTCGGACCTGCTGCTGTCCGACGGCGTGAACGACGCGTCCCAGATCCTGTACGAACGCAACCCGCGGGAACGCGTGCAGAAGGTGGCTCCCTACCTGACGGTCGACGGCAACGCCTACCCCGCCGTCGTTGACGGCCGGGTCAAGTGGATCGTGGACGGCTACACCACTAGCCAGTACTACCCGTACTCGCAGCAGGAACAGCTTTCCGACGCCACCACCGATTCGCAGACCACCGCCGGCCGCAATGTGGCGCTGCCCAACAGCTCCGTCAACTACATCCGCAACTCGGTCAAGGCCACCGTGGATGCCTACGACGGTTCCGTCACGCTCTATGCGTGGGATGAACAGGATCCCCTCCTGAAGGCCTGGCAGAAGGTGTTCCCTTCCACCCTGAAGCCTTATTCGGAGATGTCCGCCGCTGTCATGAGCCACGTCCGCTACCCGGAGGACCTGTTCAAGGTCCAGCGTGAGCTGCTGGGGCGCTACCACGTGACGGACCCCGTGAGCTTCTACAAGAACGACGACGCCTGGAGCGTTCCGAACGATCCCACCGTGTCCCAGGAGGTCAAGCAGCCGCCGTTCTACATGTCGCTGCAGATGCCGGACCAGAAGACTCCTGCGTTCCAGCTGACGTCGTCCTACATTCCGCAGGTGGTCAACAACAATGCCCGCAACGTCCTTTACGGCTTCCTCGCGGCCGATTCCGACGCCGGTTCGAAGAAGGGCGTGAAGGCGGACAGCTACGGGCAGCTCAGGCTCCTGCAGGTTCCGCCCGAAGCCCAGGTGCCCGGCCCCGGCCAGGCGCAGAACAAGTTCAACTCGGATCCTGCAGTCTCACAGGCGCTGAACCTGCTGCGGCAGGGTGCATCGGATGTGCTTAACGGCAACCTGCTGACACTTCCCGCCGCCCGGGGCATGCTATACATCCAGCCCGTCTACCTCAAGTCCACGGGTGAGACCTCCTACCCGACACTGCAGAGGGTGCTCGTTGCCTTTGGCGACAAGATCGGCTTCGCCCCCACCCTGGACGAGGCCCTCAACCAGCTGTTTGGGGGCCGGTCCGGAGCCCAGGCCGGAGACTCGCCGAACAACGGCAAGACACCGACGACTCCGGGCGGCGGGACCACACCGCCTCCAACGGGTTCGGCGGATGCCAAGGCAGCGCTGAAGGCAGCCCTGGATGAAGCCAATGCGGCCATAAAGGCCGGCCAGGAAGCACTGGCGAAGGGTGACTTTGCGGCGTACGGCGAGCAGCAGAAGAAGCTGTCAGCGGCGCTGAAGAAGGCGCTCGACGCCGAGGCGAGGCTTGGCACCGGAACTGCCAGCAGCCCGACGTCGCCGTCCGCGACGCCGACGCCGTCACCCAGCAGCTGATCGAGCCGTAGCTGATCCGACCAGAGGCTGATTGAGCGGTCGCTGACCAAGTGAAAGGCCGGCCCATCCCCACAAAAGGGGATGGGCCGGCCTTTCGCTTTGCCGGAGACGCAGATCACGTCGTTTGGATTTGGCCTCCTGTTCACCGGCCGGTAGAGTTGTTCTTGCGACGCGGGGTGGAGCAGTTCGGTAGCTCGCTGGGCTCATAACCCAGAGGTCACAGGTTCAAATCCTGTCCCCGCAACTGAAGAAAAAACCCGGATCACCGTTTGGTGGTCCGGGTTTTTTGCTGTCTCGACTTGGCTGGCGGGAGGTTTTGTTGGCCGAGGGGAGGGTGCCTGCTGGTCGGCACCGGCCCCGCCGGACGGCCGTGGTCAAAGCGCCCGCAAAAGTAGGGTAGTGTTAACCAAGCGACGCGGGGTGGAGCAGTTCGGTAGCTCGCTGGGCTCATAACCCAGAGGTCACAGGTTCAAATCCTGTCCCCGCAACCAGAAGGAAGCCCTGACCACAAGGTGGTTGGGGCTTTCTGCATTACCGGAGCATTTGTTCATGTGCTCAGGGTTCCTAGTATTCTCTATTCGCAGGGCCCGGAATTCCTGGCCGGCGCACGGCGCCCACACGGGTCAGTCACTCTCGAGAGGAACGTGTAGCTCGATGTCCACAACGAAGAACAAGTCCGGCACTGCCAGGGGCAAGCGCGCCAGGCTGTACTGGGCGGTGCCTGCAGCGCTCGTGGCCCTGGTGCTGGTGGTGCTCCTCGCAAAGTGGGTCACCGGCCTGCCTGACGTTCGCTCGTTCGTTGCGGACTACCCGGGGCATTCGGAGCTTCCCGCCGGCGCCCCCGTCGGCTTCCCCGCCTGGCTGGCCTGGCAGCATTTCCTGAACGCCTTCTTCCTGCTGCTCATCATCCGTTCGGGCTGGCAGGTCCGCACCACCACCCGCCCCGGCGGCTACTGGACCCGAAACAACAAGGGCCTCATCAGGACCAGGATGGCTCCCACCAAGATCAGCCTGGAACTCTGGTTCCACCTGACACTGGATGCGCTGTGGATCCTGAACGGGCTCGTCTTTGTGATCCTGCTTTTTGCAACCGGCCAGTGGACCCGGATCGTCCCCACATCCTGGGATGTTTTCCCGAATGCCGTCTCGGCCGCCCTGCAGTACGCTTCGCTGAACTGGCCCACGGAGAACGGCTGGGTCAACTACAACGCCCTGCAGCTGCTGACCTACTTCGCCACGGTGTTCATCGCTGCTCCGCTGGCCTTCATCACGGGCCTGCGGATGTCCGCCGCGTGGCCTAAAAAGGCCACCGGGCTGAACAAGGCCTTCCCCATCGAGGCCGCCCGCGCAGTGCACTTCCCGGTGATGATCTACTTCGTGGCCTTCATCGTGGTGCACGTATTCCTGGTCCTGGCGACCGGCGCGCTCCGGAACCTCAACCACATGTACGGCGGCAGCGACGACGTGAGCTGGGTCGGCTTCTGGTTCTTCGTTGCGTCAGTTGCGGTAATGGTCGCAGCGTGGTTCCTGGCCCGGCCGCTGTTCCTGCGACCCATCGCCTCCCTCATGGGCAAGGTCACCAGCCGCTAGGTTCTCACCCCTCCTTGAGCCGCTGGTAGGTGTCCAGCGCCCGTTCCCGGGATTCCTGCAGACCCACCAGCGGCTCTGGGTAGCCGGGAGCCGCCGCCGGATTCTTCCAAGGCTCGTGCACGGTCCGGTCATCCACGTCCGACAGTTCAGGGATGTAGCCACGCAGGTAACTGCCTCCGGCGTCGAACTTCTTGCTCTGGGTCACCGGGTTGAAGATCCTGAAATAGGGCGACGCGTCCGCGCCGGAACCCGCCACCCATTGCCAGTTTGCCGGGTTGTTTGCCGCGTCTGCATCGACGAGGGTGTCCCAGAGCCAGGCCTCGCCCACGCGCCAGTCCGCGAGCATGTTCTTCACCAGGAACGACGCCGCCGCCATGCGGACCCGTACAGCAGCTGCCAGCAGAATTCACGCCAGCCCAGCTCGCTGCGGAAGATCCCGACGTCGGCCGGTGCGTGGTGGAGGAAGCGTTCCCGAAGGGAATGCCAGACGCGGAAGGGACTGATCTCGCCGAAGCGAAGGTGCGGTGAGAGGCGGCTGGTGCCCTCGACGCCCGGCAGGTCCCGTCCCCTGCCGTAGTCCTCCACGGGACCGTCCAGAAAATTCTCCAGCCGTTCCTTGGCGCCGTCTTCGCCCGGGGTCCAGGTCCGGGCGAGTCCGCCACTCCAGTCCGGCCGACGGGGGAGGAGCCGCCAGCTTTCCAGACGGTCACCGGCCGGCGGGCGGCCGGACCTTCCTGCTGCGGGCTCCGGCAACTGATCCGGGGCATCGGCCGGCAGCCGCGGTTCGGCGCCGGCCAGGCAGGAACGCCAGAACGGTGTGAAGACCTTGTACGGCCCGCCCGAGCCGGTGCGCACCGTCCACGGCTCGAACAGCAGGTTTGCCTGGAAGCTGGTCGCCTCGATGTCCTGCCCGGCGGCCCATTCCTTGATGCCGGCGTCGATGGTCCGCTCCGGCTGGCCGTACCGCCGGTTCCAGAATAATTTGTCCGCATCGGTTTCAGCGGCCAGGTCCTCGATGACTGTAGCGGCGGCGCCCCGGCGGAGCAGCAGCCGTGACCCGTGCGCTTCGAGGCTGTGTGCGAGCGCGGACAGGGAATGGTGGAGCCACCACCTCGCTGCAGCGCCCAGCGGGCGGATGCCGGGGGAGTCATCGTCGAGGATATAGACAACCGTCACCGGGTCCGGCAAGGCTGCCACGGCGGCGAGGGCGGGGTTGTCATCGAGGCGCAGGTCGTCCCGGAGCCAGACAATGGTGGCAGCCATGGATTCACGCTACACGTCCAGGAGATGGCGGAGGCCGGGATCCGCTGGGATCCCGGCCTCGTGCAGCGTGGGAGATTACAGCTTGTCGAAGTCCGCCTCGTCCACGGTGGACGTGGAAGCGGAGGACGCCGTTTCCCCGGCTGCGATGGCCGGTTTGGCATTGCCAGACTTCAGCGCCGCGAGCCGCGCCTCGATTTCGGTCTGCTCGCCGAGGTCCTCAAGCTGGTTGAACTGGGCATCGAGGCTCGAAGCGGCAAGCTCCTGCTGGCCGCGGACCTTGGCCTCTTCGCGGCGAATTTTCTCCTCGAAGCGGCCGACCTCGCTGGTGGGATCCATGAAATCGATGCTCTTGAGCGCGTCGTGAACCTGTGACTGAGCGGCAGCCGTCTTGGAACGGGCCACGAGTTCGTTGCGCTTGCTGGTGAGCTGGTTCAGCTTTCCCTTCATCTGGTCCAGCCCGGTCTTAAGCCGGTCCACCACCTCGGTCTGGGACGCGATACTCGGTTCAGCTGCCTTTGCCTCGTTTTCCGACGACATCTGGCGCTGCAGGGCGACTTTAGCAAGATTGTCGAATTTCTGGGCGTCGGCCGGGTTACCGGCGCTGCGGAACTCATCTGCCTTGCGGGACGCCGCCAAGGCCTTTTGACCCCAGTCCTGAGCGTTCTTGATGTCCTCGTTGTAGTCGTCCTGGAGCATGCGCAGGTTTCCGATGGTCTGGGCCACCGCGGACTCGGCTTCGGCAATGTTGTTGGTGTAGTCCCGGACCATCTGGTCCAGCATCTTCTGCGGGTCCTCGGCCTGGTCAAGCAGCGAATTGATGTTTGCCTTTGCCAGCTGCGCCATGCGGCCGAAAATGGACTGCTTCATGGTGTTACCTTTCGTCCTGCTCCGAGTTTTGCCACTGAATTCAGTGACGTTCATGTACCGCTTCCACCCGCCGGCCCGTCGGTCCGGGCCAGCCGCCAGTGTTTGCTGGCTAGAAACTTCCCGAGTCGCCGCCGCCGAAGTCGCCCCCGCCGAAGTCACCTCCACCGAAGTCACCTCCGCCGGAGTCGCCGCCCCAGCCGCCGCCGTCGCTGTGTCCACCACCCCAGCCACCGCCGCTGCCGCCATTGAGGATGGAATTGATGAGGATGCCGCCAAGGATGGCACCGCCAAGGCCGCCGCCTCCGCCGCCGCCGAACATGCCGCCCCGCCCGTATCCCTGGCCGTACCCCTGGTTGGCGTAGCCGAAACTGTCGACGTCGGACTGGGCCAGCTGGGCCGCCTGGGCAGCCAGCGCGTGCGCCTGTTGCGCGTAGGTCAGCGCGGTCACGGGGTCGTTGCGGGAGATGGACAGCGCGTAATCGAGGTTGCGCTGGGCTTCCGCCAGGCGGGTCCGGGCCTCCGTGCCGACACCGCCGCGGCGGGCCGTGATGTAGTCCGAGGTAGCACTGATCTGGGCCTGCGCCGACATGATGGTCTGCTGCAGTGAAGCCTGCGCCCTGCGTGCCTGCTCCTGTTGGTCCCTGATCCCACCCAGGGCATTGTCCAGTGACTGGTGCGCCGACTCAACCCGCTCGAGGGTGGCGATGGGATCGATCTTGCCGCTCTGGATTTCGCTCTTGACGCGGGCGAGGGCCGCTTCGACTCCGGCCACGGGACCCTCAAGCTCCGGGTGGGCGCCGGACTGGATCATGGCCCGCGCCTGGGCGAGGTCCTGTGATGTGTCCACAACAGCGGATTCGAGTCCCTGGCGGGCCGAGTCCAGGTTGCCGGCCACCTTGGAGATTGCATCCAGCAGCACGTTTGTCTGGTGCAGGCTCTCCTCGGATGCACGGACGGCGACGGCTGCGAGGCTCCCCTCTCCGGCGGCAAGCTTTTCGCGGGCCGTGGCGCTGGCGTTCTGAACGAAGGCCAGCCGTTCCTTGGCCTGCGTGATGTTGTCCGATATTTGGGCGAGGGCGCTGTCCGCATACTTGCCCCGAAGCTCCGCCAGGGTCTGGTCAGCCCGGGCGATCTTCGCATCAGCCTCCGAGGCGCCGGCGTCCACTGCGGCGAGGGCCTGCGGCGCATTCTTCTCGAGCTCGCGCAGCGAGTCGAAGTCCGCCTTCTGCTCCTGCAGCGATGCCAGCGCAGCCTCCGACCTCCGGATGATTTCGCCGAGCCAGCTTCGCTGCTGTTCTTCGGTATCGGGGATGTGGTCGTCCAGCTGCTGCTGCAGCTTGAACGACTCGGACATGTGCGCCTTCGCCTCCTGGAGCGCCTTGGTGAAGTTGCCCACGGCCGCTTCCCCGTATTGCGCCTCGGCGAAGCCCAGTTCCTGCTCGCTCGTCTTGATCGCGTCGTCTGCCTCAATCAGCAGGGAACCGCTCTTCCTGCGCAGGTCCTCGATGCTCATGCCGGCCAGGGGATCGAGTTCGGCGCCCTGCGGGCCGTAGCTTGCACTGGACGCCTGGCCGGCCTTCTTGCGCCTGTTGCGCAGGTAAAGATACGTGCCCGCGCCGCCAGCTGCGACGACTCCGGCGCCAACGAGGATGGCCGTGCCCGCACCGGCACCCGACGGGACTGTTCCGCTTCCGCCGCCCGCGGCGTCACCGATGGCGGCCGCAGTGTCAATTGCAGCTTGGGCAAAGTCCTTCTTGCCGCCGCCGAGGTTTGTTGCGATTGCATTTTGCGTGATGTTCCCGGTCTTCGACGCTATGGCGCTTGCCGAGTTTGGAGCGAAGTAGTAACGCCCCTCGGTGGAGATAGCCAGCAAGACGTCAGCACGTCCCATACCCTTCTGGGTGGCCACCGCCTGTCCCCACGACTTGGGATCAGCGGGGTTGCTGAATGATTTCACGGTGACCACGTACAGGTTGTACTTGTGGTCCTTGAGGAGCTTCTGGATCGAGTCCTCAACTTCGCCCTTGCGGCTGCCGAGGACATTCGCGTCGTCGACAATGTTTTGGCCGGAGGGGATGTTCACCGGATCCTCGGCCCAGGCCGCCGCGGCCGGAGCCGCCAGCATTGCCGTCAGGCCGATCACGGCGAGAACACGTTTCAACATTGACCGCATGGCAACCCTTCAGCACGCCGCGGCTGGTTCGGGATGAACAGCCGTCACAGAATGCAGCAGCGCCCCCACGCCGGGTGTAAAGCCGCAGGTCGCTGTGGCAATTCTTCTTGATTCTATGGTGCACCAGCGGGACCGTCCACGGCGGGGAATATGCCACCAGCGAAAAGCGCTGGAGACCTTGGTGGCCGTCCAGAACGATGGCAGGAAAACCATGACGGAGCGCATTCAGGAACCTCCCAGCAAACGTCCGAACTAGTTTCAGTCCGATCGTCCATAGTTAATACAGACGCGGATGAAAGGAAGTCCAATGACTGAGCACCCAGTACCGGGCGCAGCACCTGAGAACCGAGATCCTTCAGGGCGCCCTGTTGATCCGACCCCTCGGCCTGAGCCCGCCGAGGGTCTCCAGCCTCCTGCGCAGCAGGACGGCGAATACCGCACAGCCGGCGGTTCCGAGAACCCCACGGTGCGCCTTGACTCCGATCGCAACCCCACCCGGCCGTTGTACCGGCCCGCACAGGACGCAGGCCAACCAAGCGAAGGCCAGCCCCGGGGAGTCCAGGCAGATGAAGGCCGGCCGTATGGCAGCCCCGGGGAGAACCGCGAACGCCCGCAGCAGCAGCGCTCCGGCAATCCGCACCCCGTTTACCCCCAGCATGCCCCCTTCTACGGCCAGCAGTCGGCGCCCGCGACGCAACCAATCGGTCCCCAGTACTCCCAGCACAACAATCATTCCGCTTTCCAGGACAGCCGTGCCAACCAGCCCAAGCGCAAGGCGACGTTCGGCGTCGGCACGCTCGTGGCCAGCATCCTGGCCGCAGGGCTCGTGGGCGGCGGCGTTGCGACGGTAGGCGCCGGCAACCTGTTCGACGCCGGCTCTGCGCCGGCTGTCAGTTCCGGCAGCCAGCCCGGTACGGTGATCGTCAACAACCAGGACTCGGTCAATGAGATCACGGCAGCAGCGGTCAAGGCATCCCCGAGCGTTGTGACCATCAAGGCCACCAATGGCAGCGAGGGCGGCACGGGCTCGGGAGTCATCCTCGACGACCAGGGTCACATTCTCACCAACACCCACGTGGTGACGCTGGACGGGACGGCCGCGAGCGCAGACATTGAAATCCGCACCAACGACGGGCGCGTGCTCACCGCCAAGGTCGTTGGCACAGACCCGCTCTCCGACCTTGCGGTCATCAAGGTGGACAATCCGTCCGGCCTCACGCCGGCAGTGCTGGGTGATTCCAGCAAGCTGAACGTCGGGGACACGGCTGTTGCCATCGGTTCGCCGCTCGGCCTGACCGGCACGGTGACGGACGGCATCGTCTCCACGCTCAACAGGACCATCAGCGTGGCGTCCTCGGCGGCGCCCAAGCAAGGGACAGACAATTCGCAGGGCGGTGACCAGGGATTTGAGTTCGCTCCTCCGGGCCAGGGGCAGAGCCAGAACCCGGCCAGCAAAGGATCAATTTCCATCAACGTCATCCAGACAGATGCGGCCATCAACCCGGGCAACTCCGGTGGCGCGCTGGTGAACAGCAAGGGTGAAGTGATCGGTGTCAACGTCGCGATTGCCTCCGCCGGTGGCAGCTCCGCGGCAAGCGGAACAGGCAACATCGGCGTGGGCTTCAGCATCCCGATCAACAATGCAAAGCGCGTGGCGCAGGAAATCATCGACAACGGCAAGGCCACCCACGGCCAGCTTGGCGTGAGTGTCCAGGAGAAGTCGGCATCCGCATCCGGGTTCTCAACGGGTGCCGATGTGGCCTCGGTGGAGCAGGGCTCGGCGGCGGCCAAGGCAGGGATCAAGGTGGGCGATGTGGTGACCCGCTTCAATGACCTGGCCATTAGTGACCCGAACCAGCTGACGGCTGCCGTCCGCGAGCAGCCATCCGGTTCCTCGGTGAAGATCACGGTCCTGCGCAACGGCCGCGAGCAGCAGCTGGACGTCACGCTCGGCGCAGCCGCAGAGCAGTAGCGCAGCCGCAGAGCAGCAACAGTGCACAACACGGCGGCGGCCCGCACCTGGGGGTGCGGCCCGCCGCCGTCGTTGTTCCTGCCTTTGACTCAGGCCTTTGACACAGGCGTTAACGGGACGTCATATGACGGGCCCAATATGGTTAGCTAGGAGCTACCCGTATCCCGGGCGTTCCACGGCCATGACCTCACCCGGCTGGCTATCCACAAGCACGGAAGGCTGCTGTAAATACAGTGGAAGAGACATTGAAGATCGTCGTCCTGGTCAAGCATGTGCCGGACGCCCAGTTCGACCGGCACCTCAGCGGCGAGGGCCACACCACGGACCGCGACGAGAGCATCCTGTCTGAACTGGATGAGTATGCCCTGGAGGCCGCGCTGCAGCTTGCCGAAGCGCGCGGGGGTGCCAAGGCCGGCAACAAGGTGATCGCTTTGAGCATGGGACCTGCCGGTGCCGTGAACGCCATCAAGAAGTCCCTGCAGATCGGCGCCACCGAAGGCGTGCACCTCACCGACGCCGCGCTCGCAGGCTCGGACGCAGCGGCAACCTCCCTGGCGCTCGCAGCTGCCGTCCGCCACCTCGGCGCGGACACCCCCGTGGACCTCGTGCTGACCGGCATGGCCTCCACCGACGGCGAGACGTCCCTGGTGCCCGCGCAGCTCGCCGAGCGTCTGGGTCTTCCGCAGGTTACCTTCGCCTCCTCCCTGGACGTGGACGGCGGACGTGTCTCGGCACGCCGCGATGCGGACACCCACTCGGAGACGGTTGAGGCGTCCCTGCCCGCAGTGGTCTCGGTGACCGACCAGATCAACGAGCCGCGCTACCCCAACTTCAAGGGCATCATCGCGGCCAAGCGCAAGAGCATCACCACCCTTTCCCTGGCTGACATCGGAGTCGATTCCTCCCAGGTGGGCCACGCCGGATCCTGGACGCGCGTGACGGCCGCCGAGGAACGCCCGCCGCGCACTGCCGGCACCATCATCACGGACGAAGGCGACGCCGGCATCAAGCTGGTTGACTTCCTGGCCGCCCAGAAGCTGCTCTAAGAGGACTCCACAACATGGCAAACGTACTGGTATTCATTGACAACCCCGGGCAGGCTCTCAAGAAGAGCAGCCTGGAACTCCTCACCATCGCCAGCTCGCTCGGGGAAACCGCCGTGGCGGTCAACGGCGAACTGACCGACGACGCCGCCGCCAGCCTGGGTGCCTACGGTGCGGCCACCGTCTTCCGGCCGTCCGCAACGGACCTCGACGACTACCTCGTTGCGCCGAAGGCCGCCTTCCTGGCTGCCGTGGCGGACAAGTCCGGTGCCACCACCGTCCTGCTCGAGAACTCGCCCGAGGGCAAGGAAATCGCGGCGCGGCTCGGCATCCGGCTCAGCGCCGGCGTCATCACCGACGTCGTCGCGGTCGACGCCGACGGCACCGCCCACAAGTCGGTGCTCGCCGGCTCATACACCACGACGGCGAAGGCCACCACCGCAGTCACCGTGCTGTCCGTGAAGGCAAACTCCGTGGACCCCGAACCCGCTACGGCCCCCGGCACACCCGAAACGGTGACCATTGACGCTCCCGCCGACGCAACCGCCACGGCTGCCCGCATCACCTCCCGGGAACAGAAGGTTGCCAGCGGCCGCCCCGACCTCACCGATGCGCGTATCGTGGTGGCCGGCGGACGCGGCCTCGACGGCGACTTCGGCCCCGTGGAGGAGCTGGCGGATGCCCTAGGTGCGGCCGTGGGCGCATCCCGCGCGGCAACGGACGCCGGCTGGATCAGCCACGACGCCCAGGTCGGCCAGACCGGCAAGACCGTCTCGCCGCAGCTCTACATTTCCGCCGGCATCTCCGGCGCCATCCAGCAGAAGGCCGGCATGCAGACCGCCAAGGTGATCGTCGCCGTGAACAAGGACGCCGAATCGCCCGTGTTCGAAATCGCGGACTTCGGCATCGTCGGCGATCTCTTCCAGGTGCTGCCGCAGGCAACTGAAGAAATCAAGAAGCGCAAGGGCTGAATCCTTGGCCCCAAACGCTGCACCAGCGCAGAGCCCGTTCAATCCGGAACAGCACCGGATTGAGCGGGTGCTCTGTTTCTCAGCCCATCCCGATGACATCGATTTCGGCGCCGCAGGCACCGTCGCCGCGTGGACAGCGGCCGGCGTCGAGGTGAGTTATTGCATCATGACCGACGGCGACGCCGGCGGCTTCGACCCTGCGCAACGCGCCGAAATCATTGCCCTCAGGGCTGCCGAGCAGGAACGTGCCGCGGCCCTCGTCGGCGTCACGGACATCCACTACCTGCACCAGCGGGACGGGTACCTTGAGCCGAACCACAAGGTGATGCGCGGTGTGGTGAAGCTGATCCGCGAAGTCCGGCCCGACGTCGTGCTTTCCATGCATCCGGAGCGCAACTGGAAGCGTATCCAGAAGAGCCATCCGGACCACCTGGCCGTTGGAGAGGCGGTGACCCGTGCCATCTACCCTGCAGTGGAAAACCCGTTCGCGTACCCGGACCTCGCCGAGGCCGGCCTTGAGGCCTTCAAGCTTCCCTGGCTGTGGCTCTACGCCGGTCCGGAGGAGCGCGAAAACCACTTTGTGGATGTCACGAAGCATGTGGAGAGCAAGCTCGAGGCGATCCACGTTCACGTCAGCCAGCATCCCGATGCGGAGGCCATGGAGGCCACCGTGCGGCGCGGCATGCAGGCAAACGCCGAACGTGCAGGCCTGCCCGGCGGCCGGAGCGCCGAGGCCTTCCACGTGGTCATGGTCAACGGCCCGGGGACGATCGCAGGTTTCTAGGCTGTGCTGCCAGCCTGCAGCTGAGCTGAGCTGCAGGTAGCCCGGTTCAGCGGCTGAGCGTCAGGCCCTGAGCGTCAGGCGTTCAGCGGCGCGGCAGCCACGGTGGGGGAGGTCGGGGTAGCGGATCCGCCGGCAGGCTCAACAGTGATGCCGAGCGCGGCTGCCGAGCCGATGCCCTTGACCAGGGCAGGCTTCGACAACGCCTCCGCATCCATCAGTCCCTGCGACACCGGAGTGGAGCCATCCTTCGGAATCAGCCACATCTGGTACACCTTGCCCGCGGGTGGCGGCGGCACATCCTTCATCCGCACCACCAGCGCATCATGCGACGGCGAGATCGAAACCGTGGCCGTGCCTCCGCCGCTGACGTCGACAGTCGCCTGCCGCGCGTCCTGAGCCTCGATGACCTGGTTGAAGGGATCGTTCTGGTTGGCCACATAGGCCCCGATCCCCACACCGCCGAGCGCGATCACGGCAGCAGCCGCAACACCGATCAGCCAGTTACGGAGGCCGGCCGGCCGGCGTCGTACTTCACGGCGCTGGCGCGCAGCGGAGAGTTCGTCAGCAGCGGGGGCCGGCTCCGCCGACGCATCAGCGGCAGTGTTTGCCTTGGCTGGCTCCGCCGCCGGTGCAGCAGCGGGAAGCTGCGCGACGATCCGGGCGAACAGGTCCGCAGGCGGCTCCTCCTCGGCGGTAAAGGACATGGCCAGGGTCTCCCTGGCCTGGCGGACGCGTTCATTGAAGGACGCGCGTTCAGCCTCGGGAGCGCCTGCGACGTAGGCGTCGATGGCTTCCCGCTCTGCGTCGCTGATGGCGTCCAGAGCGTAAATTTCGGCGAGCTCAACCGCCCGGCCGGCCGCAAGGTCGGTGGGAATATCGGCTGCAAATGCCCTGGGCAGCTGGCGCCCGCGGGAATCATTCGTGTCGGTCATTGTCAGCTCACCCCCAAGCAGGTCTTGAGTCGGATCAGTCCGTCGCGGATGCGGGACTTGATGGTCGGAATGGCCGTGTTCAGCTTTTCAGCCACTTCGCGGTAGGTGAGGCCGCCGTAGTAGGCGAGCCGAACGGATTCCTGCTGCGTCTGGGTCAGGGTCTCCAGGCAGCGGACGACGGCTTCGGCCTCGAGCCGGCTGTCCACCTCGTCCGAGACCGAGTCGTGGTCGATGTCCTGGCTGTTGGCGCCGTACCTGGCCTCACGCTCGCTCGCGGACTGCGATGACCGGACCCTGTCCACGGCCCGGCGGTGCGAGATGGTCATGAGCCAGGCCAGGGGACTTCCGCTCGCCGGATCGAAGCGCGCGGCGTTTTGCCAAACCTGCAGGAAGACTTCCTGGACAGCGTCCTCGCTGAGCTCCGGGTCGATTAGCACCCGGCGCGCCATGCCGAACACCCGCCGCGACGTCAGCCGGTAGAACTCGGCGAAGGACGCCTGGTCGCCGTGGGCAATCCGCTCCAGCAGCTGTGCCAGCTGCTGGTTCAGGTCGACGGCGGTGCCGGGCGGCGCGGTGGCGTCAAAGTTCGGCGCGTTGGGAGTATCCATCACCCTCAAGCATAGGTCGCCTGCTGGCGGGCGCTGCACACCGTTTCCGGCCACGGCGGCATCGTGCCGGGCAAAACGGAATGCCGTGTTGCCCGGCCTTTGTGTTGTCACCTGCCGCTCCTTACCCCCTGTGGATGTGCATCCCCTTTGGATGTGCTCAGGAGGGATTCGGCGCGGCACGGGCCTTGGATGGGTGCAGTGCAGGTGGGCTGCACTCAAAGCTGTGCGCCGGTGAAACCTTGCTGGCGCCAGGCCTCGTAGACGGCGATGGAGGCCGCGTTCGCCAGGTTCAGCGACCGCAGGGATGGCAGCATGGGCAGGCGGACCCGGGAGGTGACGTGGGGATCGCGCTTCAGGTCGTCCGGCAGGCCCACCGACTCCGGGCCGAACATCAGGACATCACCGGGCCGGTAGGCAATGTCTGTGTAGGACACCTCGCCGTCTGAGGTGAAGGCGAAGACGCGCTCCGGCTGCAGTGCCTCCCACGCGGCCTCGATGTTGGCGTGGACGGTGACCACAGCCAGGTCGTGGTAGTCCAGGCCGGCGCGGCGGAGCTTGGCATCGGAGAAGTCGAAGCCCAATGGCTCCACGAGGTGGAGTTCAGCGCCGGTGATGGCGGCGAGACGGATGGCGTTGCCCGTATTGCCGGGAATTTCAGGCGTGTGGAAGAGGATGCGGAACACGGTTCCATCCTAGCGTCGGCAAAACCTGCGCTCTTCGGTCATGACCTCAGTGCATGCCCCTGAGCAGCCTCGCGAGCACCGGAACGTTTACTGTGTTCGGCGCCGGACCGGAGGACAGGAAATCCTTGAGCCCGCGGGCCAGGCCGGCGGCATTGACCACCTGGATAATGTCGGAGCCGCCGCGGGAGCGGCGGTGGCGGTCGATGACGGGTTCGTGGAGGTTACCGTCCGGGCTGTGGACCACTGTCCATCCGGTGACGTTGAGCTCGGGAAAAATGTCCTGCATGCGCCGGACCACCTGGGCCAGCTGTGGCGGGGCGATCGACCTGCCGCCGTGGTTCAGAGTGTTTCCGTCCCAGGCGTAGGCTCCCTTGGGCAACAGCATCGAACCGATCAGTGCAAGCCGGTAGCCCGAGAGCAGGGCGTGGTCAATGTGGCTGTTGTCCGCCGGGGACTGCAGCCCGTTGATGAGGCGGGCCGCCGGAATCGCCGGCAGGACCTGCCTGCTGATCAGCTGGACCGTGCGCAGCTCCCGCTGGATCCTGGCTTCAGCGCCGAAGATGCCCCGTTTCCTGGGCATGCCGTGGACCTGCTGGCCGGCCAGCTCCGGCGGGAGGAGCGGTACGGCGCCGGGCGTGTCGAAAGGCGGCACGTAGACGGGGGCATCGGCGGAGGTGTTCCGGGGCGTTCCTGGCTTGTGGATCGTCGCCGAGGCGTGGCTGCCGGCAGCGGGGGCGTCGAAGTGCGCCTCATCGCTGTCCTGGCGGCCCCTGCGCGGGCTGGTCGCGTAGGAACGGTCATAGGCGGCCCGCCGCTGGGGGTCAATGAGCGTTTCATACGCGAGGGTGACCTGGCGGAATGTCGCGGCGTCGCCTCCGTGGTCGGGATGCGAAGCGCGGGCAGCCTTGCGGTAGGCCACCTTGATCTCCCTCTCCGTCGCGGTCACCGCCACGCGGAGCACCTCGTAGTGGGAACTGCTGCCCTTGGTCAAGCATGGTCCTTAAGTCGTTGTTGCCGGCATGCATGCGCGGCCCGGTGTGCCAAGCATATAAGCCGGTCTTGGCAGTCTCTTGAGACAACGACCGCAGCAGGGGTGCGGGTTCCCGCCGGTGGAAACGCAGGACGTCTAGACTTTTCGGAATGGGAGTTCGGACAGGTCGCGGTGGTGCCCGCCTTGCATACGTGGCGGTGGCAGCCGGTGTAGTTGCTGCCCTTTTGGGCGGCTGCAGCGTGGGGGTTCCTGATCCGGCCGCCCCAAGCAGCGTGCCCCTCACCAGCGGGCCGGGCACGCCGACCATCACGCCCGGACATGACGCCGGTGCGGTGGCCGCCCGCAACATGCCCTTCTCAGCGGGGGCCACGCTGGCGCACGGTGTTCCCGTCGGGCTGTCCGAGGACTTGGCCGAAGCGCCGCAATGGAAACAGGTGGTCAGTAACGCCGGTGGCGCAAGCCGCTATCAAAAATCCGACGGCTGCCAGGTTGCGGCCGAGGTGCGCCAGAACCAGTGGCCCCTGGTGGCGGCTGATGACAGGGAATCGACAGCCGCGCTGTTTGCCTATCTGGACCCCACCATCCTGCCCGCCTACCTGAAGCCGGCGTCGCTGCGCTGGGGCGGCGAACGGGGCAAACCCGGACCAGCGGTGGATGTACTGGTCCTGGAACGTAGCGCCAAACCAACAGGTCAGAAAGCCGGCCGGGCCACCGCGGTGCTGGCCCGGGTTTTCGGTAAGGCCGGCTCGTCCGTCTACGTGTCGGCGTCGTGCCCGACGGCGGCCGCGCTCGCCGCCGCCCGGGCAGACATTGCTCAGTGGCTGACGGTGGTTCCGCCGGGCTGATGAGGCGCTGCGGCGGTGGCCAGCCGGTTGAGGGCCAGCGCACCCACGACCAGGCCGAAGTCGCGCAGGGCGACGTCGTAGAAGGCCCCGAGGACGATCAGGTTCACGATGATCCCCAGGAGCCACGCAGCTACCACCAGCGAACCGATCCGCGGCCGGAGGGCTACCAGGATTCCGGCAATGATCTCGATGACGCCGACGGCGTACATCACCGTCTGCGCCGGCAGATGCAATGTTGCCGGAACCAACGGTGCGAGGTAGCCGGTCCACTCGGTCAGGAGGTTGGTGAACTTGTCCAGGCCGAACAGGATGGGCGCCACGGTGAAGACGGTGCGCAGGAGCAGGAACGCCTGGCGGGCGGGATCCGCCGCGAGCGTGTGCGGGCTGGCGGACTCGTTCAGTGCTGTGGTTTTCATGACGAACTCCTTCTAAAGGTAGATAGCTTGATTTTAGAACTGCGCGTCCTTCTTTAGCAACGGATCTTGATTTTAGAGTTACGCTGGACCTGTGAACCGACCAGCTGAGAACCGCGAATCAAAGCCCGCTCTGTCGTGGACCGGCCGCCTGGCCGCCCTGGCCTCGCTGGGAGATGCTGGCAGGCGGCGCCTTTTTGAGTACGTGGCCGGGCAGCCGTCGGCTGTGGGGCGGGACGACGCTGCGGCTGCGCTGGACATGCCCCGATCCACAGCGTCCTTCCACCTGGACAGGCTGGTCCGAGACGGGCTGCTCGCCGTCGAGTTCCGCAAGCGCGGCGGAAAGGCCGGCCCGGGGTCGGGCCGTCCGGCGAAGCTGTACCGCCCGGCACTGGAAGAGGTGGGGGCGTCGGTTCCGGACCGGAGCTACGACCTGGCCGGAGAGCTGATGGCCACAGCGATCGAATCCGCCATGACCGGCGGGGGAGGGGTGCGCGAGGCATTGACTGACGCGTCCTACTCCCGGGGCCGTTCCCTGGGCGGGAACGGGGCGTCCCTCGATGATCTGCTCGGCGGCGTTGGCTATATGCCGGAAAGGGACGCCGAGGGCGCAATCATCCTGATGAACTGTCCTTTCCACCGGCTCGCCGACGGGCACGCGGACGTGGTGTGTGCCATGAACGGGGCGTTTCTGAGTGGTGTTGCCGCTGCCTGCGGAGTACCGGCGGAGAAAGTGGAGGAGGACCGGGCGGTCGGGCGCTGCTGTGCCAGGATCAGGCCCTGACCGCGGCTGAAACCCGCCGGTGTTTGGAATCCTGCCGGCTCCCGATATTCTGCGGCGTCTAGACTTTAAGCGTGCCTGTTTACCTGGACCATGCCGCCACCACACCCATCGCCGCCGAAGCCCTGGCTGCCCTGACGCGCGAGCTGTCCCGGACCGGGAACCCCTCGTCCCTCCACGGCTCCGGCCGCCGGGCGAGGCGCTCGGTGGAGGACGCGCGGGAAATCCTCGCCGCCGCGGCAGGCGCCCATCCCTCGGAGGTCATCTTCACCTCGGGGGGCACCGAAGCGGACAACCTGGCCGTCAAGGGCCTGTATTGGTCCCGGCTGGCTGAAAACCCGCGCCGGCGGCGGATCCTGTGCTCCGCCGTCGAACACCATGCCGTGCTGGACACCGTGGAGTGGCTGGAGCGCCACGAAGGGGCCGAAATTGCGTGGCTGCCCGTCAACAAGGAAGGCGTGCTGGACCTCGAAGCGCTGCAGGCGGAACTGCAACGTGAGCCCGACTCCATTGCCCTGGTGACGGTCATGTGGGCCAACAACGAGGTAGGGAGCATCCAGCCCGTCCACCGGGTGGTGGAACTCGCGCACGCCGCCGGCGTCCCGGTGCATTCCGACGCAGTGCAGGCGTTTGGCTCCGTCCCCGTCGATTTCCGGGCCTCCGGGCTGGATGCCATGTCCATCTCAGGCCACAAGATCGGCGGGCCGGTTGGCGTCGGTGCGCTCATTCTTGGGCGGTCGGTGAAGCTCACTCCGGTGCAGCACGGCGGCGGCCAGGAGCGCGACGTCCGCTCGGGGACGCTCGACACGGCATCCATAGCGGCCTTCGCCGCCGCTGCTGACTCCGCCGCGAAGAACCTCGAGGCCGAGGCGGTGCGGATTTCCGGGCTGCGCGACCGGCTCATCGCGGGGGTCCGTGACGCAGTTCCGGCCGCGGTGTTGCGCGGGCCGGAGGGCGAAGGGCGGCTGCCCGGTAACGCCCATTTCACGTTCCCTGGCTGCGAGGGTGACTCCCTGCTGTTTCTCCTGGACCTCGCCGGCGTCGAATCGTCCACCGGCTCCGCCTGCACGGCGGGTGTCCCGCGTCCGTCGCACGTCCTCCTTGCCATGGGCCTGGACGAGGAGACCGCGCGTGGTGCCCAGCGCTTCACGCTTGGGCATCCGTCGACGGAAGCGGACGTGGACGCACTCCTCGCGGCCCTGCCCGGCGCTTATGCCCGGGCGCGGCAGGCCGGAATGGCCGGACACGAATCCTCCATTCAGACGGCTGCCACTGTTGCCCGTCAGGGTTCCGGCATCAGCTGATCGAGGGGAACCGCCTGGTCGGCCAGGCGCCCGGCAGGCACCTCGGCCCGGGCGGAGATGAGCGCCTTGATGGTCTTCTGGGCACTCGGTTTGACGGACCTCGGCCAGTTGACGCTCATGCCGGCCACGACGCGCCCGTCCTGCTGCCAGAACGCCACGAACTCCTTGCTGTCGAGCGAGCCGCGGATGACCGGAGCAGCCTTTGCTGCGAGGGACGGGAAGCCGGAGTACTCCATGCTGATGTCGAATTGGTCGGTGTAGAAGTAGGGAACCATGTCCAGGGCGACGTCCTGGCCGAGCATGGCCTTGGCCGCCACCTTGCCGCCGTTGAGCGCATTGGACCAGTGTTCGCTGCGGTGGTGCTCGCCCGTGAACGGATGCAGCGCATTGGCGGCGTCGCCGGCGGCAAAAATATCCGGGGCGCTGGTGCGCAGCGAAGCGTCAGTGACGATGCCGTTGCGGACCTCCAGCCCGGCCGCGGCGGCAAGTGCCGTTTCCGGAGCCACTCCCACAGCGATGACCACGATGTCCGCGGGCAGGAGCTCGCCGGCGTCGGTCACCACGCCCGTCACCTTTCCGTCTTGTCCGGTGATCTCCTGGGCGGGAGGCGGGAAGCCGGAAGCGGACTCCGTTGTCCTCGTGCAGGGTGCGGAAGAAGCCGCCAAGCTCCGGGCCGATCGCCGCTGCGAGCGGGATGTCCTCAAGCCCGAGCAGCGTGACCTGGTTGCCGTAGGTGCTTGCCGCCGCGGCCAGTTCCATCCCGATCCAGCCGGAGCCGATGAGGACAACGTTCCGGCCGCCGGACACCAGCTGTTCCCGAAGGCGGCGGCTGTCATCGAGCGTGCGGAAGGTGCTGACGCCGTCCAGTTCCGCGCCGCTCAATGGCAGCGTCCGGGGCGTGGCGCCAGGCGCCAGCAGCAGTGCCCCGTACCCCTGGACTGTCCCGTCTGCGAAGCGGACAGTGTGTGCCGCAGGATCGACCGACGCCACCGGGGTGTCCAGCCGGAGGCTGACGTTGTTGTCGGCGTACCAGCTCTCCGGCACGATCTCGACGGCATCCTCCCCGGCTTTGCCGAGCAGGTATTCCTTGGACAGCGGCGGCCGGAGATAGGGAGGGTGCGGCTCGGTGCCGGCGATGGTGATGTTCCCGGCGTACCCTTCGGCACGCAGGGTGCGGGCCGCCGTCGCGCCGGCCAGCCCGGCGCCGGCGATGACAATGCTTTCAGGGGTCATGGCGCTACTCGATTCGGCCGGCAGGCCAGCGGCCCGCGTTCTAAAAACGGTACTCGTGACTTTAGAAGGGCGAACGGGAACCGTCAAGGAGATTTAGGCCCTCATTCCGGCTGGCAGTAGAATAGTTCGGCAACCGGTGTCAACAGAAAGCCATAATGCGAGTTCTAGCAGCCATGAGCGGCGGAGTTGACTCCGCCGTCGCAGCCGCCCGCGCCGTCGAGGCGGGGCACGACGTCGTCGGCGTCCACCTCGCTCTGTCGAGGATGCCGGGCACCCTGCGCACCGGCAGCAGGGGCTGCTGCACCATTGAAGATTCGCGCGATGCCTGGCGGGCCTGCGACGTCCTGGGGATTCCCTACTACGTGTGGGATTTCTCCGAGCGGTTCAAGGAGGATGTGGTCCAGGACTTCATCGACGAGTACGCCGCCGGCCGCACCCCCAACCCCTGCATGCGCTGCAACGAGCGCATCAAGTTTGCTGCCCTGCTCGAAAAGGCGATCGCCCTCGGGTTCGATGCCGTCTGCACCGGCCACTACGCCAAGGTGATCGAGGACGCCGACGGAAACCGCGAGCTGCATCGCGCCGCCGATTGGGCCAAAGACCAGAGCTACGTCCTGGGCGTACTCACCCATGAGCAGCTGAAGCACTCCATGTTCCCGCTTGCGGACACGCCGTCCAAGGCGGAAGTGCGCGCGGAAGCCGAACGGCGCGGGCTGTCCGTGGCCAACAAGCCGGACAGCCACGACATCTGCTTCATCCCGGACGGTGACACCGCCGGATGGCTCGCGGAAAAGATCGACATGACCACGGGTGACGTCGTCGATGAGACCGGCGCCAAGGTGGGCGAACACGGCGGAGCGAACGCGTTCACCGTCGGGCAGCGGCGGGGGCTGAAGCTTGGCCGGCCGGCGGCGGACGGCAAGCCGCGGTTCGTGCTGGAGATCCGGCCGAAAGAAAACAAGGTGGTGGTGGGGCCTGAGGCCCTGCTGGCCATCGACGAGATCCGCGGCATCAAGGTTTCCTGGGCCGGCCTGCCCATCGATGAGGTCGGCTCCGGCGCCGACTTTGACTGCCATGCGCAGGTCCGCGCGCACGGTGACCCCGTACCTGCCATTGCGCGGATGGAGCGTCTCGCTGACGACGCCGGGATCGAGCGGGACAGCCTCGTGGTGACCCTGACGGATCCCCTGCGCGGTGTTTCACCGGGCCAGACCGTGGTGCTCTACCAGGGCAGCAGGGTCCTCGGCCAGGCGACCATCGACGCTGCTCGGTCCCTGCAGCGGGCACAACTTTAACCGTGCTCCGGTTTCCGGAGTGAGAGCGGCCGGCGGATTGTTCCGCCGGCCGTTTTTTGTTGCCACTTCCTGGTTTCCGACCGTTCGGTCAGTGGACGGCAAGCCCGTCTGGTAAATTTTGTGTCTCAACTCACACGATGCAATGTTTCACCGGGCAACCTTCTGGTTGAATCAGAGGCATCAGCGGGCTGCCCGCACACGAGTCAGATCGGGCACCCCGCGCGTACTCATCGAACAGAAAGTTCACAGATGGCAAAGAATCAGAGGGCCTTGCGGAGCGCTATCGCGCTGGCAGGCGTTTCCGCTTTCGCACTCACAGCCTGCACCGGCCCTTCCGGTGGCGGCGGCACGTCCACCGGCGGCGCCGGCGGAGGCACCATCACCTACGGGACCACGGACAAGGTCGTCACCCTGGACCCGGCCGGCTCCTACGACGCCGGCTCGTTCATGGTGATGAACCAGGTCTATCCGTTCCTCATGAACTCCAAGCCGGGATCTCCGGAGGCCAGCCCCGACATCGTGGAGTCCGCCTCATTCACGAGCCCCACGGAATACACGGTCAAGCTCAAGCCGGGCCTCAAGTTCGCGAACGGCCACGCGCTCACGTCCTCAGATGTGAAGTTCTCGATCGACCGCGTGGTCAAGATCGCCGACCCCAACGGGCCGGCTTCGCTGCTCTCGAACCTGAAATCGGTGGCAGCCAAGGATGATTCCACGGTCGTTTTCACGCTCAAGGCAGCCAATGATCAGGTCTTCCCAAGCGTGCTCGGTACCAATGCCGGGCCCGTCATCGATGAAGAAGTCTTTCCGGCAAACAAGATCATGGGCGACGACGACATCGTCAAGGGCAAGCCCTTCGCGGGTCAGTACACGATCGAGAGCTACAAGAAGAACGAGTTGGTCAGCCTCAAAGCCAACCCGGACTACCAGGGCATCCTCGGCAAACCCGCCAATGACGGCGCCAACATCAAATACTATGCCGACTCCAACAACCTGAAGCTGGACGTGCAGCAGGGCAACATCGACGTCGCCGGCCGCAGCCTCACAGCCACCGACGCGGCCGACTTGGAAAAGGATTCCAAGGTCAAGGTCCACAAGGGCCCCGGTGGCGAACTGCGCTACATCGTGTTCAACTTCGACACCATGCCCTTCGGCGCCAAGACAGCCGACGCCGACGCCAAGAAGGCGCTGGCTGTGCGCCAGGCCATGGCCAACATCGTGGACCGCGACGCTATCGCCACCCAAGTCTACAAGGGCACGTACCTGCCGGCGTACTCCGTCGTTCCGGACGGACTGCCGGGCGCAGCCCAACCCCTCAAGGAAATGTACGGCGACGGCAACGGCAAGCCCGATGTTGAAAAGGCCAAGAAGGCATTCGCCGACGCCGGCATCACCGGCACGGTTAACATCAAGCTCCAGTACAACCCCGACCACTATGGCAAGTCCTCGGGCGATGAATACGCCATGGTCAAGGAACAGCTGGAAAAGTCGGGCCTGTTCAAGGTGGACCTCCAGTCCACCGAATGGGTCACCTACTCCAAGGCACGCACCGCAGACGCCTACCCCGTCTACCAGCTTGGCTGGTTCCCGGACTATTCCGACGCCGACAACTACCTGACGCCGTTCTTTCTCCCGGGCAACTTCCTCAAGAACCACTACGAAAACCCGGCCGTCACTGACGTCATCAAGAAGCAACTGGTCACGGCTGACAAGACCGAGCGCGAAAAGCTCATCGGTGACGTCCAGACGGCCGTCGCCAAGGACCTTTCAACGTTGCCGTTGCTGCAGGGCGCCCAGCTGATGGTGGCTGGCGCGGATGTCAAGGGTGTGGAACAAACGCTGGATCCTTCGTTCAAGACGCGTCTCGGCGTAATCTCCAAGTAGGCGCGCCGACCTAACGTCCTGACCGGCCAAGGAGGCGGGGCGCTTACCAGGCGTCCCGCCTTCGCGCTGGTTCCAGAACAGCCGATTCCGGATCCCACAAGGCTTCCGGAAACACAGAATCAGGCAGTAATGACAACTCTCATCGAAGCGCCGCCAAGCGACGCCGACGGCCTTTTGCCGACAAAGAAAAAGAAGTCCGGCGGGGGACTGGGCCAATACCTTATGATCAGGTTCCTCCTGATCTTCCCCACAATCTTCATCCTGGTCACCATGGTGTTCTTCCTCATGAGGATCACCGGCGATCCCATCACCGCCGCCATGGGCGGCCGGCTGCCCCCGGACCAGCTGCAGGAGCGGATCCATGCGGCCGGCTATGACCGCCCGCTTCCCGTGCAGTACTTCGAATACCTGGGCCAGCTTGTCACGGGCAACTTCGGCACCACGCTGTCCGACAACCGCAAAGTCACCGAAATGCTGGCGACGTACGGTTCAGCCACCCTCGAACTGACCATCAATGCGCTGATCGTCGCGCTGCTGGTGGGCATTCCGTTCGGGATGGTCGCCGCGCACCGGCGTGACCACCTTCCCGACGCCGTGCTGCGGGTCTTTGCCATCCTTTGCTACGCCACTCCCGTGTTCTTTGCCGGGCTCCTGCTGAAGCTGACGTTCTCCGTTTGGCTTGGCTGGCTCCCCGTGGCGGGGCGGGCGAAGACCTCCAGCGAACTTGCCCTCACCGGACTGCAGGCGCCAACAGGAATCTATTGGCTCGACGCGCTCAGAAGCGGCAATATGGCCGCACTCGGCGATGTGATGGCGCACGCGGTCCTGCCCGCCGTTGCCCTGGGCCTGCTGACAGCCGGCATTTTCCTCCGGCTGGTGCGCACCAATGTCATCGGCACCCTGGGCCGAGATTACATCGAGGCGGGGCGTTCGCGGGGCGTCAGCGAGTTCCGGTTGGTCACCAAACACGCCTACAAGCCTGCCCTGATCCCCATCATCACCGTGATGGGCCTGCAGATCGCCGTGATGCTTGGCGGCGCCGTGCTGACCGAAAAAACGTTCGAGTGGAAGGGGCTGGGCTTCCAGCTGGCCAACTACCTGACGGCCCGGGATTTCGTGGCGGTCCAAGGCATCGTGGTGCTCCTGGCCGTGATCGTCGCCGTCACCAACTTCATCGTGGACATCGTGGCCGCGCTGATCGATCCCCGTGTGAGGTACTGACATGAGCATCACCACTCCAGTGAAAGCCACGGCAGACCGCAGGGCGCCGCTGCTCAAGCGGCTGCCCGTTATCTCCCACTTCAACAAGAGCGTCGGACTCCAGCGGGGGATGCTCGTCGTCGGCCTCGTCCTGACCGGCGTCTTCCTCCTCACAGCCATCTTCGCGCCGCTCCTTGCCCCCTACGGATTCGCGCAGCTCTCCGACGCCGACGGCAGCTTCCCCACACAGCAGCCTCCCGGCGGAAAGCATCCGCTGGGCACCACCGTGGGCGGCTACGATGTCCTGTCCCGGGTCATCTGGGGCTCCCAGACCGCCATCCTCGTGATCGTGGTGGCCGTCGTCCTGTCCATCTTCGCCGGTGTCATCCTCGGCCTGGTGAGCGGATACCTCGGCGGCTGGCTCGACCGCATCCTCGTGGTCGTGGCAGACGCCATCTACGCGTTCCCGTCCCTGCTGGTGGCCATCGTCATGGCCATCGTCATCAGCGGCGGCGAGTCCAGCCTCTTTGGCGGCGTGCTTGCCGCGGCGATCTCCATCACCGTGGTGTTCATTCCGCAGTACTTCCGGGTCATCAGGGCGGAGACGATCAGGCTCAAGGCGGAACCCTTCGTCGAATCGGCGAAGGTGGTGGGCGCGTCAAGCATCCGCATCATGGGCAGGCATATCTACCGCAATGCCACCCGGACCCTTCCGCTGATTTTCACACTGAATGCGTCCGAGGCAATCCTGACCCTGGCGGGCCTGGGCTTCCTGGGATTCGGCATCGAACCCTCGTCCGCTGCCGAATGGGGTTTCGACCTCAACAAGGCACTCGCGGACACAACGTCCGGCATCTGGTGGACCGGCGTGTTCCCGGGCCTTGCCATCGTCTGGACAGTCCTTGGCCTCACGCTCGTGGGGGAGAGCATCAACGACCTTAACGATCCCCGCCTCCGCGGCCGCAAGCGCGCCGGGACCAAGGGCGGAGCGGACTCCACCGCGGCCGCCCAGGCAGCCATTTCAGCAGATGTGAGAAGCTCATGACCATCAACATCGGATCGGTTTCAGACCGGCACCCGGCCGGCACCGGACCCGTGCTGGACATCGACCACCTCAAGGTCACGTTCGCCACCGACGCCGGGGACGTGTACGCAGTCAAGGACGTGAGCCTTGAAGTGAGGGCGGGGGAGGTGCTCGCCATTGTCGGCGAGTCCGGCTCTGGCAAGACCGTGACGGCCAAGACCATCCTGGGCCTGCTGCCGGAAACCGCCATCAGCTCCGGCGCGGTGCTGATCAACGGCAGCAACGTCATCAGCGTCAGCCCCGGGAAGCTCCGGCAGATCCGGGGGCGGGACGTTGCCATGGTCTTCCAGGAGCCGTCCACGGCATTGAACCCAGTGTTCACGGTCGGCTGGCAGATCGCCGAAGGGATCCTCGCCCACGCAGGCCGGGACGGCGGCAAGCGGGTCACGGCGAAGGAGGCGAAGGCCAGGGCCGTCGAAGCCCTGCGCAAAGTGGGCATCCCGGACCCCGAAACGCGCGTCAACTACTACCCCCATCAGTTCTCCGGCGGCCAGAAACAGCGCGTGGTCATCGCCGCTGCGCTCGCCCTGAACCCCGGGCTGATCGTGGCTGACGAACCCACCACCGCGCTGGACGTCACCGTGCAGGCGGAGATCCTCGATCTCCTGCGGGACTTGAGGGACAAGTACGGGACGTCCATTGTGCTGATCACGCACAACATGGGCGTGGTAGCCGACCTCGCGGACCGCGTCGTGGTGATGTACCAGGGTGACGTCGTCGAGGAGGCCTCGGCGAAGTCCCTCTTCGCCGAGCCGCGGCAGGACTACACCCGGAAGCTGCTGGCCGCCGTGCCGCACCTTGGCCGGCATTCGGCATCGGAAGGCATGACGGAACGGGCGCACCAGGACGGCAAGGTCCTGGTGGAGGCGAAGGGCCTCACCATCGAGTATCCCGGACGGCTGGGCAGCCCCGCATTCAAGGCTGTGGACGGCGTCAGCTTCACGGTATCCGAGGGCGAGGTGTTCGGTCTCGTCGGCGAATCGGGGTCGGGCAAGACAACCATCGGGCGGGCCATCGCCGGCCTCAACCGGACCACCGGCGGGAGCCTGAACGTGCTCGGCTACGAGATGCTGAACTTCAAGGAACGGAGCTTCAAGCCGCTCCGGAAGGAGATCGGGTTCGTCTTCCAGGACCCGGCGGCGTCCTTCAACCCCCAGCTGACCATCGGCGACTGCGTCGCCGAACCGCTGGTCATCCACACCAACCCGTCACCGGCGCAGGCGCGCAAACGCGTTGGTGAACTGCTGGAGTCAGTCCAGCTGCCGGCGTCGTACGCTGACCGTTTCCCGCACGAGCTCAGCGGCGGGCAGCGCCAGCGCGCATCCCTGGCGCGGGCGCTGATCCTGAATCCGAAACTGCTCATCGCCGATGAGCCGACGTCGGCGCTGGACGTTTCGGTGCAGGCGAAAGTGTTGGAGCTCTTCCGGGAAATCCAGCAGGAGTTCGGGTTCGCGGCGCTGTTCATCAGCCACGACCTCGCGGTGGTGGACATGCTGGCGCACTGGGTCGGGGTGCTGTACAAAGGCAAACTCGTTGAGCAGGGGATTGGCCACCACGTCATGGGTGCTCCGCAGCATGACTACACGAAGCGCCTGATCGCCTCCCTGCCTGTCCCGGATCCCGCCGAGCAGGCCAAGCGCCGGGAGGGCCACCGGACACTGCTGGGCATCTAGAACGCTGGGTATCTAGCCGGAAATTGCACGGCAGGCCCGTGTCCCACCTTTCGCCAAGATCGGGGATACGGGCCTGCTGCCCTATTCAGAGACCACCTTGATGTTGAACACCCTGTCCCCCTGCTTCAGGAAAATCCGCAGCCACAGCGGCAGCCACATTTCCAGGCCCCGTGCCGCCTCGAGCGGGCCCAGGTCCCTGATGTGTTCGGGCCGCCAGCCGAACACCCGCAGGAGTCCGGCCACCACTTCCTTGGCCTCCGCGTCGTCCCCGGCCATGAACACGTCGTGATCCCCACCTGACAGCCGGTCCGGGGCCACCATGACATCGGCGCGCATTGTGTTCAGTGCTTTCACCACGCGGGCCGTGGGAAACGCCCGTTGGATGGTTTCCGCCAGGCTGTCGGTGTTCGAGATGGAGAGCGACGGCGGGAAGCCGGCCGAATGGTCCAGCGGGTTGGCCACATCGATCAGCACCTTGCCGGCGAGGTTCTTCGTGCTGGCCGCGGCCAGCACTTCGAGCGAAACAGTTCCGGGCGTGGCATTGATGACCAGCTCTGCCTCCGCCGCGGCGTCGAAGAAGGTCGCGGCCTTGGCCCGCGGCCCCGCTTCCGCTGCCCACCCCACGGCAGCTTCGTTGGTGGCGCGCCGCGACCCGAGAACGACGTCGTGCCCGGACTCCACGAGTTTTCCCGCCAGGGTCCTGCCCACCACTCCGGTACCAAGAACTGCGATCCTCATGTGCATCTCCCTCATCGGTATGTGCGAACACCTACATTCTCTGCCAGCATCCTTAACACGGGCAGAGAGTCCTGCGGTGCCCATAGACTGGAACCATGACCGAGCTAAACCATGATTTGCGTGACACCGACTCCTACAATCCCGCCGCCAGCTCCCTGGCCGGGCATGTGGATCCTGCGGTGATGGCGGAGCTGCTGTCAATCCGGTCGAGCATCGACAACATCGATGCAACCCTCGTATACCTCCTGGCCGAGCGGTTCAAAGCGACGCAGAAAGTGGGCTTCCTCAAGGCCGCCCACCGTCTGCCGGCCGGGGATCCCGGGCGGGAAACCGCCCAGATTGCCCGGCTCCGCCGCCTTGCCGAGGACGCGCAGCTGGATCCGGCGTTTGCGGAGAAGTTCCTAAACTTCATCATCGGCGAGGTGATCCGGCACCACGAGGCGATCGCCGAGGACCACAATGCCGCCGGTGGGCCTTCCAACGGGACGGCCAGCCCAACAGCTCCGCTGACCGCCTAAGCCGTGCCGGACGCAGACATCCAGCTGCCGGCAGAGGTAACGGCCACCGCACTGGGACCGTGGCCGGGCCAGGATCCCGTGGAGGCCACCCGCATCATCCGCGGTGAGCTCGGCAGCCCGCACCTGCCCTTTCTGGCCGAGCTGCCTGACCGTGGCGTCGGCGCTGACGCCATAGGCCGCACCGCCTCACTCCTGGTGGATCTGGCCGTGGACGTCCAGCCGCACGGCTGGCGGATCGTTGACCGGCCCGGTCGCGACTTGGTGCGGGCAAGGTCGGCACTGTCCACGGACATCAATGTGCTGGCCGATATCGCGGGCGAAGAGGACAGCGCCGCTGAGGAATTCAAGGTCCAGCTGCGGGGCCCCCTGAGCCTGGCCGCCGGACTGCACCTCCACAACGGCGAACGGGCGCTGATCGACTATGGCGCCCGCCGCGACATCGCTGCTTCCCTCGCGGCCGGGGTTGGCGCGCACCTGGCCAAGGTGTCGGCCGCCGTTCCCGGGGCCAGGCTCGTGGTGCAGCTCGACGAACCGGACATAGCTTCCGTCCTCGCCGGCACTATTCCCACCTCCAGCGGCTACCGGACCCTGCGCTCCGTCGCCGGACAGGAAGTCACGGAGCTCTGGCGCGTGGTGATCGATGCCCTCCGCGAGGCCGGTGCCGCCGAGGTCGCCATTGCGGTGCCGGAAATCGAGGCCCCGTTCGAAAGGATCCTGTCTGCCGGCGCGGACGCCATCGCCGTTCCGCTGCGGGCCCTCACCACCCGGCAGTGGGAGCAGCTCGCGGAGGCGGTCGAAACCGGCAAGCGGCTCTGGGCCGGAGCCCTGCAGGCCGACGAACCGGGCGGCCTGCCGAAGGCATCCGCGGTTGTGGACTCTGTCCGGCGCCCGTGGCAGCAGCTCGGTCTGCCGCTGGCGGCGCTCGGCACGGTGCGGGTCACGCCGTCGGGTGGCCTTGAAAGCCAATCACCTGCCGCCGCAACGGAGGTCCTCACCCGCCTCACCCAGGTTGCCGACGGCCTGAACCAGCTCGCGCTCGGCTAAACGGGCTTGTCCGGCTATAGCTTCGCCGGTACTGCCTTAGCTTCGCCGCTCCCAGCGGTCGGGCCTGGCATACGCCGGAAGGAAGCCCGCCGAAGAATTTCCGGACGGATAGGGTTCCAGCCGGTAGTCGAAGTGGCCCGCATAAACCAGGACGAGGCCGAGCTGCGGCTGGATCACCTTCACCTGGATCCTGTGACGCCCGGTTTCCCCCGCGGCCGGGTCCCACCACTGCTCCGCGTAGGCTTTCGCGTCAAGTGCCGCTGGCAGCGGCAACCGGAGCGGGCCGAGGAACAGCCGGGATACTTCGGAGACTCCCCGCAGCCGGCCCTCGGCCGTCACACTGAGGTTGAGGTCCGTGACCAGCCGGCGGTACCGGCCCACGTAGTCCACGAGGCGGGCCTGGGTGCCCGCGCCGCCCTCTTCCACACTTGTGGTGTCCTGAAAGATCCTGGTCCCGCCGGGGAAGAATATCTCCCGCCGGGCAGTCAGGCTGGAGCGGCCGAACGGATCGAGATGCGCGTGGTTTTCGATCCGGAACGGAACGCGCTCGCCGTATTCCGGAAAGAACGCCTCCTCGCCTGCGGTCAGCCGCAGCATCGGCCGCAGCCACCGCTGCCTGCAGCCCACCACATCGAAAACACCCTCGCCCACGCCAAAGGTTCCCGAACCCGGGGCAAGCGAAAAGTACTCCTGCAGTTCCGGCTGCAGCCGGAAGAAGCCAGCACCCAGGGCCTGGCGGTAGATCGGGATACTCACGGCGGCTCCTGGCATCTGGTCTGGTGATTCGGTCTCCCGGCGGGAACTCACAGCCGTCCCGCCGCCTTGAGCCGTATATAGGCGTCGGCCAACGCCGGCGGCAGCTGGTGCGGTTCCGCGTCCACTACTTCGACGCCCAGCTGGCGGAGCTGGACACTCACGGCTTCCCGCTCGAGGAGGGCGCGTTCCGCGGCAGCCGCGCGGAACACCTGGGCCGCCGTGGTCCTGTCCCGGAGCATCTCGCCAAGCAGCGGGTCGCGGACCGACGCCACCACCACTACGTGCTGCCGGGCGAGGCGCGCCGCCATGGGAATGAGCCCTTCCTCCGGGGCGCCGCTATCCAGCGAGGTGAGCAGGACCACCAAGGAACGGTGCGCCGAAATCTCACGGACCTGGGCAGGCAACTGTGTCCAGTCCAGCTCGATGAGTTCTGCCTGCAGCGGCGCCACCGCCTGCACCAGCTGACCCAGCAGGTTGCCGCCCGCCGTCGTGCCTGCCCGGGCGCGCATCCTGCGGTCGAAGGCAAAGAAATCGACGCGGTCACCGCCGCGTTCGGCCAGGACGCCCAGCAGCAGTGCGGCCTCGATGCCGGTGTCCAGCCGGGGTTCGTCATTCACGCGCGCAGCGGCGGTCCGGGATGTGTCCAGCATGATCACCACGCGCCGGTCGCGCTCCGGCCGCCAGGTGCGCACGACGACGGCGGACCGTCTCGCCGTCGCGCGCCAGTCAATGGAACGGACATCATCGCCCCGGACATAGTCGCGCAGGGAGTCGAACTCTGTTCCGGCGCCGCGGATCTGCACTGCCGCCTTGCCGTCAAGCTCCCGCAACCGGCGCAGTTTTGACGGCAGGTGCCGCCGGGAATTGAAAGGCGGCAGCACCCGCAGCGATCCGGGAGCGTGCACCGTTTTCTGGCGGGCGGCCAGCCGGAGTGGCCCGAAGGAACGGACGGTGATGTGGGGCGCCCTGAGGTCACCCCGCCGGACGGGCCTGAGCCTGACACTCAAACGTCGCCTTTCACCGGCCGGAACCTCTGCAGCCTGGACGGGGTTTTCCGCTCCGGCGGAAGGCTGCCAGGCGTCGCGCACCATGGCTCTGAGCCTGCGCCTACCGCTGTTATGCACCGTCAGCACAGAATCCGCCGTGCCTCCAAGCGTAACGTTGGCGGGCGCTGACCTTTCCACCGAGACCTGCTGCAGTGCCGCAGCCAGCAGCACGTCCAGCAGGATCAGGGCGCCAAGCACGAGGAGCACGGCGAGCACAGTCAGCCAGCCGGGAAAGAGCAGCACCGGCGCCAGCCCGGCCGCCGCCAGGAGTACCAGCCGTCCGGAAATCGCCACGGGATCAGCGGGGGACCGGTACGGATGCCAGGATGCTGCCCAGTACGTCGTCCACCTGAACGCCGTCCATCAGGGCTTCGGGCCGGAGCGCCACGCGGTGCCGCAGGCACGGCTGGGCCAGCGCCTTGACGTCATCCGGGGTGACAAAGTCCCGGCCGGACAGCCAGGCCCAAGCCCGCGAGGTGTTGAGCAGCGCGGTTGCACCGCGCGGCGAGACACCAAGCTGGAAAGACGGGGCGGCGCGCGTGGCCCGGACCACGTCCACGATGTAGCCCAGCACCTCGGGGGACACCTCGACGGCGGCCACAGCCAGCCGCGCCCGTTCAAGTTCGTCGGCGCCAGCCACCGGGCGGATGCCGGCCGCGGCGAGGTCGCGGGGATCGAAGCCGGCGGCGTGCCTGCGGACCACCTCGATTTCGGCCGCACGGTCCGGCAAGGGCATGGTCAGCTTCAGGAGGAAGCGGTCCAGCTGGGCCTCGGGCAGCGGGTAGGTGCCCTCGTACTCCACGGGGTTTTGCGTGGCCGCCACGATGAACGGCACCGGCAGCCGGCGCGACACGCCGTCCACGGACACCTGGCGTTCTTCCATGGCCTCCAGCAGTGAGGCCTGGGTCTTGGGCGGCGTCCTGTTGATTTCGTCCGCCAGGAGCATGTTGGTGAAGACGGGGCCTTCGCGGAAGCTGAACTCTGAATTGGCGGCGTCGTACACCAACGACCCCGTGACGTCGCCGGGCATGAGGTCCGGGGTGAACTGCACGCGCTTGGTGTCCAGGCTCAGGGCAGCGGACAGGGCGCGGACCAGCAGCGTCTTGGCCACGCCGGGCACGCCTTCGAGCAGCACATGTCCGCGCGACAGGAGGGCGATCAGCATGCCGGTGACCGTGGAATCCTGGCCCACAACTGCCTTGGCCACCTCATGCCGGACGTCCAGCAGCGCCTGCCGGACCGGATCCGGCGCGTGCGGAGCGGCCATGGTGCCCACCGGCGCCTCGCCGTAGGTGCCCTGCTGGTGGCCGTTTGGCTGCTGGCTCATCTGGCCTTTACCTCTTTCTCTAGTCGGACAAGGTCCTGGGCCCAGCGGACAAGCTGGGCCTCGGTTGCGGGGCGGTGTTGCAGGATCTGCTGGATTTCGGCGGCATTGCGGTCCAGGTGCCGGGCTGCGGCGGCAGCCACGTCAGAGCCGGCCACGTCAGAAAACCCGGCTGCGGTGCCCACCCGTAGGGCCGAGGCAAGCCGGACGATGGTGCCGGCACGGAGTGTGTCCGCAGCCCGGGCAACATCGTGGGCCTCGTGGTACAGGCGGGCCCTGCCCTCGGCCGTTTCCGCGGACTTCACCACCACCGGCAGGGGTTCGAAGACCAGCGGGCCCAAGCGGCGTCCACGCCACAGCACGGCAAACAGGGCCACCACAAGGAGCCAAGGGGCCACGAACGCCGACCACGCCGGTGCAAGTTCGGCCAGGGTCTTCGGTGCGGGGTTGCCCCCGAGGTCACCGGGACCGGGCAGGTACCAGACGAGGTGTCCCTGGCTGCCCAGGGTCCGCAGGGTGAGTGCGGCGTTGCCGTTGGCGGCCAGGAACTGGTTGCTGATCACGGCCGTGCTCCCGATGACCACGAGCTTGCCGTTCTCTGCCGTGGCGTAAAGGCCCCGCGCGCCGCCGCCGGCGCCGTAGCACACGGTGCCGCCGGTGTAGAGGAAGCCTCCGTCCGCACTGATGTCACCGGCGGCCTGGGCATCGGCAACGGCGCATCCGGGCTGGAGGGTCTGCTCCGAGCCGGGGACCACCCCTGCCTGGCGGATAGTGCTGCCCAGGCCGGTCAGCGTGGCCAGGCGCGGCGAGACCACCACCAGCCGGTCAGTCGCTGCGAGCAGCCGGCGGAGCCGTTCGGGCGCAAGGAACCCGCGTTGGTCGTAGACCAGAACCGTTGAGCCGGACCCGCTGCTGCCGGCCGCACGCGCCGCTGCCAGAGTTTCGTCGAACGACGCCGTCTGTGCAACAGTGACGCCTTGCGCACCAAGGATCTGGGCCGCTGCCCTGGCCCCCTGCGGGCCGGGGTTGCGGACGGACAGTTCCTGGTTGTCAGCCCGTTGCGTCGACTGGAGTATGAGGATCACCGCAAGGGCAACGGCCATGGCAACGCCGAACAGCACTCCCGCCCGGCGCCTGCGGATCCAGCCAGTTCTCCTGCGCCGGGCCGCGACAAGAACACCGCCTGCGGGCCCGGCGCCGCCGGACGGGGCAACCGCGCCGGACGCCGGTTCCGTAGGGGCCGGTTCCGTGCGGCCGGGTTCGGTGCGGGGGAGATGCGTCACCTGGGCACCGCCAGTCCGCCGGGTCCGGCCTCCGCGTAGGAAGGCGTGAGCCTTTCCAGAGTCGAGTCCAGCTCAACCATCGCGGCATAGTCGGCTGCCAGGGCGCTCCCGCTGCCGTAGCGGACAGCGTCGAAGATGCGGGAAGCGGCGTCGAGTCTGTCGCTGGCCGAGGGAAACGCGCTCGTCAGCTGTCCGGCCGCCTCGTCGGCTGTCCGGCCAGGCTGGGGCTCCAGGACGGCCCGGTCCTCGGCGGAAATCACCAGCGCGCGGAACTGTTCGACGACGGCGGCCGCCCAGTCGCCGCGGGCTGCTGCGGCTTTGGCACGTCCCCGGTGGTCGGCTGCCGTCGTGGCTGCCTCGGCGCCGAAGATCTCCTTCGGTTCGCGGCGGCGGGCATTCAGCCGGGGCCGGGCGAGGATGATGGCCACGCCCACCAGGATGGCGATGCCCAGGCCGATGAAGGGCGCCACCGGAGGTCCATCGGCCGGGAACTGGCCATCGGTCACGGACTGCAGCCAGTCGAGGAACTGCTGCCAGACTGTTTCCAGCCAGCCGGGTGCCGCCTCCCGGTACTCGCGTTTGGAGAGCTCCTCCGCCGCCCAGCGGCGCGCTTCGTCCCGGTCAGGCTGTACCGGCGGTTCCAGGGTTCGCTGCAGCAGCGCCGTGGCGCGCCGCAGGCCCGGGAGGAGGCCGACGGTGATCATCCCGGCATCGTTGGCGGCCCCGGGGGCGGCGGCCAGCCTGCTGAATTTCCGTGAGGCCCAAATTGGTGGGGCCCGGGTTGGTATGAGCCTTCTTGGTGAAGCCCCGGCTGGTAGGCCCCGGGCTGGGAAGGCCTGCTGTTCCGGCCCGAGCTGTAGACGGGCACGCCCCGGCCCGGGATGCCTCCGTCGTCGTTCCCGGTTTCCAGCAGCCGGAGCAGAGCGATATCCAGTCCGTCGTTGCGCATCCGCAAATCCATATAAAGCAAGGCCATGACCGATGTCTGGAAGGCGAACGCCACGGCGCCGACGGCGGCAGACACAACCGCCGTGGCCACACCGACCAACACCTGCAGGGTGGCCACCTGGCTGGCAGGGTCCTGGGGGCCGGCGACGGTGGTGAGCAGCCCGGAGAGCAGACTGACCGGGATGAGGACGATCTGGCCAATAATGCCCACGAGCAGCGACACCACGAGGACGATGCCGAGGACCCGCCACCAGCTTCCCCGGGTAACGGCCCAGGAACGCCGGATACCGTCCAGCGCTCCCACGTCCTCGACGACGATGACCGCAGGTGCGACCGTCAGCTTGACGGACACCCAGATCATGGCTGCAATAAAGGCCAGGAACAGCGGAACCACTATGACCAGCGACCCCGTGCCCATCGAATTGGCCAGCAGCGCGGTGGCCAGCACGATGAGGGCCGTCGCCAGCAGCACGGCTGCCACTCCGATCCCGGCCAGGCGAACCAGCGCCCAGGCCCGGCCGCGTGCCAGCAGCCACATCTGCCGGAACCCGGTGTGCCGGTTGAGGATGGACCTGGCCACCGGGACTACCATGGCCCCCTGCATCACCACGGAGATAAACACGGACACCAGGCCGAAAAGTACGAAGCCGCCCGCCACACCCGCGACGAGGCTGGTCATCTCGGAAGTGCTGAGGTTCGCCAGCCAGGCCTCCGCGGAGGCATCGGAGGCCGGGGCGACCAGCGGGACAACGCCGGCGATCACGGCGCCCAGCGCCTGGGCCAGCAGGCCTGCCCCGAGCATCGCTTTGGGATTCCGCCGGATCGTCTGGAAGGCGCCGTCCATGATTTCGCCGAACATCAGCGGCCGCAGCGGCACCACACCGGGCTTCGGCGGGGTCGCGTACACGGGATAGGGAACGGCGGGATAGGTGCCGGGCTGGTAGGGCCCAGGATGCTGGCCGCCCCACTGCGGGGCTGCGCCCCAAGCCTGCTGCGCCGGTGGAGCCCACGGCGTGTGGGGCTGGCCGGTGTTCTGGGCGGTGTTTCCGGCGGCGGGCTGCGGTGGCAGGCGGTCCGGAGGCAGTTGCCCGTATGAGGAGGGTTCGGGTGGGCGGGGTTCAGGCGGCGTTTGTCCGGACGGCGGGTGCTGTGGATCCTGCTCTGACAACCTGTTCCTCCCCAAGGTGCACACCGGCCAACGGCCGGGCACCTCCAGACTATAGTTCCGCCGTCGGGCATCCTAGCTTCCGGGCCTGTTGGCGCCCAGCGCATCCGCATGTGCCGTGCCAGGTCCCCGGGCACGCGCCCCGCCGAAAACTCCATCAATAGGACAAAGCAACGGCAATAAGGGAACATATAACTATGAAGGCACGCATTCTGGTGGTTGATGATGACGAGGCGCTCGCAGAAATGATCGGCATTGTCCTGCGCAACGACGGCTTTGAGCCCGTCTTCTGCGCGGACGGCGGACAGGCTCTGGACGTCTTTCGCTCGTCAAAGCCGGATCTCGTGCTTCTCGACCTGATGCTGCCGGGAACGGACGGCATCGAGGTATGCCGGCAGATCCGTTCCGAGTCGGACGTTCCGATCGTCATGCTGACGGCCAAGTCGGACACCTCCGATGTGGTCAGGGGACTGGAATCAGGTGCCGACGATTACGTGCCCAAGCCCTTCAAGCCGGCAGAGCTCGTTGCCCGCGTGCGGGCGCGCCTGCGCCCCGGTGACCAGAAGGCGCCCGAGACGCTGCGTATCGCGGACATCACGATCGACGTCGCCGGCCACCTCGTGAGCCGCGGGGATGAGCGGATTTCGCTGACCCCCCTCGAATTCGATCTCCTGGTTGCCCTGGCGCGCAAGCCCTGGCAGGTTTTCACCCGTGAGCTGCTCCTGGAGCAGGTCTGGGGTTACCGCCACGCGGCTGACACCCGGCTGGTCAATGTCCATGTCCAGCGACTGAGGTCCAAGATTGAACGTGATCCGGAAGCCCCGGAAGTTGTAATGACGGTTCGTGGTGTCGGCTACAAAGCAGGGTCCTGAGCCCCAGGGCCAAAATCCCGCTGAGGCGCCCGTGGGATCCGGTTCCGAAACCCGCGGAAGCGCTCCCGTGGCGGAGCATGCCCAGGACGGTTCACGCAAACCCGGTTCCCGTCCCCTCCCGGAGCACACCGACGCCTTTGGTGCCGGGCTCGCGCGGCTGCCTTCGCAGGCACGGATCTGGCGGCGCCGCGCACTCATCGTCGTGCTACGGGTCGCCCGCCTGGTGCGCACCGGCGTCGACCGCATCTTTCCCGGCATCCGGTATCTGCTGTATTCCCTGCGGCGGCGGTGGCGCCGGTCGCTGCAGTTCCGCACCGTCCTGACCACCCTGCTGCTGTCCATTAGTTCGTTCGCGATCGTCGGCGCCTACCTGTCCAACCAGATTGCAAACAACCTGTTCCAGGAACGGCTGACGCAGGCGGAGTCCGAGACCCGTTACAACGTCAAGCAGGTGCAGGACACGTTCGACGGCGCTCAGGTCACCGACCAGTCCAGCGTGATCACCCTTGTCTACGACACCCTGAACGCCGTGGAGGGCAAGGGCTCGGTGATCCAGCGCCGCTACGTGTTTGAGGCGATGCCGGAGCAGACCAAGCCCCGCAACCGGTGGGTGGAGTCGCGCGCGTCCGACCAGCTGACCATCAGCGTCATACCGCCGGACCTCCGGAAGGCAGTCCAGGATTCCGGCAAGGAACAGTTCTGGGCGTCCACGGAATTCCCGGTGGGGACCGAAGACAGGCCAGGCATCGCCGTCGGGAACAAGGTCACCTTCAACGGCACTGTTTATGAGCTCTACCTGATCTACGACCTCAACACCGCGCAGCAGACCCTGAACGAAATCCAGAATGTCCTCTGGGCCGGCGGCGCTGCGCTGATCCTCATGATCGGCGCCATCGCCTGGTACGTCACCCGCAATGTGGTGAGCCCAGTCAGTCACGCCGCCGTGGTGTCGGAAAAGCTGGCAGCAGGCCAGTTGCAGGAACGCATGGTGGTCAAAGGGGAGGACGAGGTGGCACGCCTCGGGGCGTCGTTCAACCACATGGCAGCGAGCCTGCAGGAGCAGATCACGCAGCTGGCCACGCTGTCACAGATGCAGCAGCGGTTCGTTTCCGACGTATCCCATGAGCTCCGCACCCCGCTCACCACTGTCCGGATGGCCGCAGAGGTGCTGTACGACGCCCGTGACGACTTCGACCCCATAAACAAGAGATCGGCTGAGCTGCTCTATAACCAGGTGGAGAGGTTCCAGTCGCTGCTGGCGGACCTGCTGGAAATTTCCAGGTTCGACGCCGGCGTCGCCATGCTCGATGCCGAGGCTACGGATATCGTCCAGCTCATCTCGCATGTGATGGAGGGCGCGGTCCCTGTCGCCGAAGAGTACGGTTCGAAGATGATGCTGAGTGCGCCGGAAGGCAGCGTCGTGGTGGAAATGGACTCCCGCCGCATCGACCGGATTCTGCGGAACCTGATTCTGAACGCCCTCGAACACGGCGAAGGCCGGCCCGTCCATATCTCTGTCGCCTCCAATGCGGACGCCGTCGCGGTCACCGTCAGGGACCACGGCATCGGCATGAGTCCCGCCGAGGCGGCACGGGTGTTCGACCGTTTCTGGCGCGCCGACCCCGCCCGGGCCCGCACCACGGGCGGCAGCGGGCTGGGCCTGTCCATTGCGACCGAGGACACCAAACTGCACAACGGCTGGCTGCAGGCCTGGGGAAACACCGGCGTCGGCTCCAGCTTCAGGCTCACGCTCCCGCTCAAACAGGGCGGAACCATCACAAAGTCGCCGCTGCCGCTTGAGCCTGCAGACGTGGGACTCGGCAGCCCCGGCGGCCACAGCGTCCTTTTCCTGGGCCCGGGCGCCACCGCCGCGCCCAAGGACTCCGTGTTGGCGGAGTCTGCTGCGGAGCCACCTGCCGCGGACTCAGCAGCGGCAGGTGGCTCCGCCTTTGGCGCTGCGCCGGAGAGGGAGGCCGGGCGGGCTGCGGCTGCCGGGGCGGGCACACCGGAGGCGGCGCGCACGGGGGAGCGTTCGTGAGCCGGGTGCGCCGGGCGGTCCGCGGACTGGCCGCGGGGCTGCTCGCCGTCATTCTGCTGTTCCTGGCATCCTGCGCCCAGATTCCGCGGTCCGGCCCCGTTGGAAGGAGCACGGACGAAAGCGCCGGAAATCCCAACGCCCCGGTGTTCTTTCCCGTCGCTCCGCGCACCGGTTCCAGTCCCGAAGCGGTCATTGAGGACTTCTACCTGGCAGGCAGCGGGTACGAGGACGACTATGCCGTTGCGCGGCAGTACCTGACGCAGGCTTCATCGGTGGCCTGGAAACCGGACCAGCGAACGCTGGTGTTCCGCTCCGAGCGCGTGGTGAAGACCGGCGTCGAGGGCGTCTACAACTACGAACTGGACGTCGCGTATTCAGTGGATTCCGACGGCGTCGCCACTCAGATGCCGGAAGGAACCAAGGAAAGCATCCCGGTGACGCTGGTGCAGGTTGACGGCGAATGGCGCATCTCCAAGATCCCCGACGGCACTGCGATTCCCGAGGAGACCTTCAAGGTCATCTACGGCGCCTACCCGATATATTTCTACGACCCCAGCTTCACGTATGCCGTTCCGGATGTCCGCTGGTTCATTAAAAAGAAGACAGTGAAATCCATGACGAGCGCCCTGCTCGGCGGACCCGCCCCGTATCTGAAGGGCGCCGTCGTCAGTGCGTTCCCGTCCGGCATGAAACTTGCCAGGGAGTCAGTGCCCGTCGTTTCGGGCGCAGCCCAGGTGGACTTGTCGGCCAAGGAGCTGACCGACGCGTCCACCGAGGACAGGCTCAGGATGCAGACACAGCTGGCCCTCACGTTCCGCAGCCAGCCGGACGTCATCAACGTCGAGCTTCGGGCCAACCAAGACCTCGTCCGGGTGGAGGACAACGGCTCCGTGCTGCCGCCGGTCCAGAACAGAAATGTTCCCGCGCGCCAGATCGCCGTCAGCAACAACGAGCTGGTGCGGTACGAGAACAACAGGGTGTCACCGTTGCCCGACATGCAGCCGGTGGCGGCGCTGAAACCGCGTTCGCCGGCCGAGTCGCCCGTCTCGCAGACCGTGGCGTTCCTGAACGGCAGCCGCAGCACCCTCTATTCGATGGTGCCCGGCCAGCCCGCGCGTGCCCTGACCACCCGCAGCACGCTGACGCACCCGTCGTTCAGCCTGCACGACTGGCTGTGGACCGCGGGGCCGGGCGCCCAGGGCGTCACGGAGCTGACCGCCTTCCGGCCCACGGGAATAGCCCAGGGTGCGGCGGTGCCTTCCGTAACCCTGACGCCGTCCTGGCTGGCCGGGCGCACGGTTAAGGACTTCCGGGTTTCCCGGGAAGGTGTCCGTGCACTGGTCATCTCCGAGCAGAGCGGCACTACGCGGGTGCAGGTGACGGGGATCATCCGGGGTGCTGATGGCACTCCAAAGGAACTGACCGCGCCCATCACGCTGCAGGCGAGCGGCAACCCGGACCAGGGAGTGTGGGTGAATGACACCACGGCTGTGGTCATGAAGGGCGACGACACGGCGAACGTTACTCCCGAACTGCTGTCCCTCACCTCGTCGCAGCCGCAGAAGCTTGCACCGTGGCCGGGCCTGGTCGCCCTCAGCGCCGGCAACGGTCCCGAGGAGATCTATGCCCAGTCCAGGGACGGCATCTTCCAGAGGCTCGGAAATGGGTGGTCGGCGCAGCTCAGGGGACCCACGGACCCGTCCTTCCCCGGCTGACGGTTCTCCGGTCCTTCCTGCGTGCGGCATTTTCCACATGGAGGCCGCGGGCCCTTTTGCTGGCCGGCTCCGGCGCCGCACCCTTGAATCGTGGGGAGTTATAGGACAGGCGACGGGCAGAGGACTTCGGCAGATCCCGATCTCCTGGCCCAGCCGTTGTGGCACGCCCGCCACCGCGGGGAGCACCGGCAGCGCCTCCTGCAGGCCTGGGACCTGCTGGCCAGGGCCGCGGCCGACATCGTGGCCCTGGCGATGCCCGTGGAGTGCGTCTGCTGCGGCAAGGAGGATCTGGCGCTGTGTGCCGGCTGCGAGCGCAGGCTCCGGATGCTCACCCGGCATCCCTTTCGGGCGGAGACCGGGGCACCGGCGCTCATGGACACCGACGGCTCCGTGATCCTGCCGGTAGTTGCAGCGGGCATCTACCGCGAGGAGCTCTCCCAATCCATCCTGGCCTTCAAGCGGCACGGCCAGGGTCAGCTGCGAAGCGTGCTGTCGAAGGTACTGGCCGGCGCGCTTGCAGCAGCATATGCGGGAACGGACGGCGTGGTCCTCATTCCGGTCCCAACCAGTGGCAGCGCGTACCGGAAACGCGGTTTCAGTCCCGTTCACTTGCTGTTGGCCGGCGTCGGGCGGAGCTTCAACGACCGTCACGTCGGATGCAGTGATGCGCTGCGCAAAGTCAGGAACCCCCGAGCCGGAGGTGGCCTGTCCGGAGGGCAGAAGGGACTTGGCAGGGGAGACAGGTCCCGAAGGGTCCGCGGCTCCATGCGCACCGCGCGCGGCACCCGCGGACACTCGCTGCGGGGAAGGCAGTGCATCATCGTCGACGACGTACTGACCACCGGCGCCACCCTGGCGGAAGCCGCCCGGGCCATCCACGAAGCCGGCGGAATTGTGCGCGGCGCCGTGGTCCTTGCCGCCACCCGTGCACCCGATGCGGCGGCAGCCCCGGCGCAGTCGCGGCATCCGGGGACTGCCTGGGGCCTACCTGAGACATAGAAAAAAATAAACTGCGAAAGGATGAATAACTTGTTGCTATGAACTAACGTCGGATATGGGTACCAAGAACAGTTGTACCTTTCGATAGCGGCTCGGAAAGGGGCTCGACTGTCAATCAGATCGTCCCCCGGAAGTGCCGCCGTCGTGTCACCGAAGTCATTTGGAGGGCACCATGGAGTTCATGATCAGCGGACGAAATCTGACGGTCTCGGACCGATTCCGCGAATATGCCGGCGAGAAGATCTCGAAGATCGAATCGCTTGGGGACAAGGTCCAGAGGGTCGACGCGAAGGTTTCAAAGGAAACAAATGCGCGGCAGACCGGTGACCAGCTCACGGTTGAAGTGACAGTCCTGGGCCGCGGCCCCGTGATCCGTGCCGAAGCAAGCGCCGCAGATAAGTTCGCCGCGTTCGACCTCGCCTACAACAAGCTGCTTGAGCGGCTGCGCAGGGCCAAGGACCGCAAGAAGGTCCACCACGGGCGGCATACGCCCAAGGCCGTACGCGAGGCAACTGCAACGCTGGAGCCCGCGAGCTCCAACCAGCCGATCTATGTCGAAGCGAGCAATAACAGCCAGACCGCTCCGGAACCCGCTGAGAAATCGCCGTACGATGTCGACAACGACATTCCCGCCGGCGACTCGCCGGTGCTGATTCGGCGCAAAGTGTTCCCGGCCGCGTCCCTCACCCTTGACGACGCCGTGGACAACATGGAACTTATCGGTCACGACTTTTACCTTTTCGTGGACAAGGCCACGAACGCTCCATCGGTTGTGTACCGTCGCCGCGGCTGGACATACGGGGTTATCACCCTGGACCACTACTGCGAACCCGGCGAAAACACGCATGAGGAGAAAATCCTTGCGTACCGCTCGGACGACGCGGCCGCAACTGCATAAGATGGAGCCCAGGCAACGAAAGGGCTGACATGGGTGCATCGCTGAGCCTCTCGCAGGCCCGGCGGATCGCACTGGCAGCCCAGGGACTGGACAAAGGACGGCCCGCCGGCCCCGTGACCTCACGGGCGGTGGGCCGGACCTTTGCCCGGATCCAACTCGTCCAGATCGATTCCGTCAACGTTCTGGCCCGGAGCCACTTCCTCCCGTTCTTTTCCAGGCTCGGCGACTACGACCGCTCCATCCTCCAGCAAATGGCAGGCAGGCACCCGCGGCGAATGCTGGAGTACTGGGCCCACGAAGCCAGCTACATCCGCCCGGAACACTTCCTGGACCTGGTGGTGTGGCAGAACCGCAAGTGGGTTGGGGCGGCAGGGATGGACCCCGGGCTGCGCTCCGGTGTAACTGGCCGGGTCCTTGATGCGCTCGCCGACGGCAGGCCCATGACCGCCGCCGAACTCACCGCCAGGCTCGGGCACGTGGAAGACCGCAAGCACGTCAACTGGGGCTGGAACTGGAACGCCGTCAAACGGGTGCTGGAGCACCTGTTTGAAGAGGGAGTCGTCTCATCGGCGTCAAGGACGGACCAGTTCGAACGGCAGTATGCCCTGACCCGCCAGGTTTTGCCCGGGCATGACCTCGACGCGATACCGGATCCCGCGGCCGCCATGGACCGGCTCATCGATGCTGCGGCGCAGGCCCACGGGATCGGGACGGTGCGGTGTTTCGCCGACTACTTCAGGACTCCGGTAAAGGCAGCTGCTGCCTCGGTTCAGCGCCTCGTTGATGCCGGGCGCCTGGAACCGGTGACAGTGGCAGGCTGGGACCGGAAGGTGTACCGCCACGCCCAGGCCCGGCTGCCGCGCCAGGCTGCCGGCAGGGCGCTACTCAGCCCATTCGATTCGCTGGTGTTTGAACGGCGCAGGCTCGAAGAGCTCTTCGGATTTCATTACCGCATCGAGATTTACACCCCGGTGGCAAAACGGCGCTTCGGCTACTATGTGCTTCCGTTCCTGCTCCGCGACCGCATTGTGGCAAGAGTGGATCTTAAGGCTGACCGGGCCGCGGGCCTGTTGCTTGCCAAGGCGTGCTTCGGTGAGCCGGACGCTCCGGCGGACACCGCCGTCGAACTCGCCGCTGAGCTGCAGCTGATGGCAGGCTGGCTGGGACTGGACGGCGTAGCGGTCTTGCCGGTGGGGGATCTTGCTCCCGCGGTCGCGGTCGCGGTCAACGGCTATCCGCTGTGAGGGAACAGGGCAACGTGCCATGCGTCTCTCCCGTAGACTAAATCACGCCAGAATTCGGCAGCATGAGACTGGGAGCAACTTCACGTGGCATCACTAATCGAAAAAATTCTCCGCACAGGTGACAAAAAGCTCCTGAGGCAACTGCGGAACTATGCTGATTCCATTAACGCCCTTGAAGACTCGTTCCAAACCTTTACGGATGCGGAACTGCGCGAAGAAACAGACCGGCTCCGTGCGCGCCACCGGGATGGCGAGAAGCTCGACGACCTCCTGCCGGAGGCCTTCGCCGCCGTTCGCGAGGCGTCCTCGCGCACGCTCGGCATGCGGCACTTTGATGTTCAGCTCATGGGTGGTGCTGCCCTGCACCTGGGCAACATCGCCGAAATGAAGACCGGTGAAGGCAAGACTCTGGTGGCCACTGCTCCGGCCTACCTCAATGCCCTCACCGGAAATGGCGTGCACGTTGTCACCGTGAACGACTACCTGGCCGAATACCAGTCTGAGCTTATGGGCCGCGTCTACCGCTTCCTGGGGCTCACCAGCGGCTGCATCCTCGCCAACCAGGACCCGTCTGTCCGCCGCGAGCAGTATTCTGCCGATATCACCTACGGCACCAACAACGAATTCGGCTTCGACTACCTCCGTGACAACATGGCCTGGGACAAGTCCGAACTGGTGCAGCGCGGCCATAACTTTGCGATCGTCGATGAAGTCGACTCGATCCTCATCGACGAGGCCCGTACGCCGCTGATCATTTCAGGCCCGGCCCAGGGTGACACCAACCGCTGGTACAGCGAGTTCGCCAAGGTTGTCCTGCGCCTGCAGCCGGAGAAGGACTACGAAGTCGACGAGAAGAAGCGCACCGTCGGCGTACTCGAAAGCGGAATCGAAAAGGTTGAGGACTACCTCGGCATCCAGAACCTCTACGAATCCGCAAACACGCCCCTGATCGGCTTCCTCAACAACGCCATCAAGGCCAAGGAGCTGTTCAAGCGGGACAAGGACTACGTCATCCTCGACGGCGAGGTCCTCATCGTTGACGAGCACACCGGCCGTATCCTGGCCGGCCGCCGCTACAACGAGGGCATGCACCAGGCGATCGAAGCCAAAGAGGGCGTCGAGATCAAGGCTGAAAACCAGACCCTCGCCACGGTGACGCTGCAGAACTACTTCCGCATGTACGACAAGCTCTCCGGTATGACGGGCACGGCAGAGACCGAAGCCGCCGAATTCATGAGCACGTACAAGCTCGGGGTAGTTGCCATCCCCACAAACCGGGACATGGTTCGGATGGACCGGTCCGACCTGGTCTACAAGAACGAAACCGTCAAGTTCGATGCAGTGGTCCGGGACATCGCCGAACGCCATGAAAGTGGCCAGCCTGTGCTCGTTGGCACCACGAGCGTCGAAAAGAGCGAGTACCTCTCGCGCCTGCTGGCGAAGGAGGGCATCCGGCACGAGGTTCTCAACGCCAAGAACCACGCCCGTGAAGCCGCCATCGTGGCCCAGGCCGGACGCAAGGGTGCGGTCACTGTCGCCACCAACATGGCTGGCCGCGGCACGGACATCATGCTGGGCGGCAACGCCGAGTTCACCGCCATCGCCGAACTGGCACAGCGGGGACTTGACCCGGAGGAAAACTCGGACGAGTACGAGGCCGCCTGGCCCGGGGCGCTGGAGGCTGCGAAGAAGGCCGTCAAGGACGAGCACGAGGAAGTACTGGGCCTGGGCGGGCTGTATGTGCTGGGAACTGAGCGCCACGAATCCCGCCGCATCGACAACCAGCTCCGCGGCCGCTCGGGCCGCCAGGGCGACCCCGGCGAATCCAGGTTCTACCTTTCGCTGACCGACGACCTCATGCGCCTGTTCAATTCGGGAGCGGCGGAGCGGCTCATGAACAGCTCCGTGCCCGACGACGTGGCGCTGGAATCCAAGCTGGTCTCGCGCGCCATTGCCTCGGCCCAGGGGCAGGTCGAGGGCCGGAACGCCGAGCAGCGAAAGAACGTCCTGAAGTACGATGACGTCCTCAACCGCCAGCGCGAGGCCATCTATGGCGACCGCCGCCGGATCCTCGAAGGCGATGACCTTCACGAAAAGGTGCAGTTCTTCCTGGAAGACACCATCAACGCACTGATCGACGAAGCGACCGCCGAAGGCAACGGCGACGACTGGGACTTCGACCAGCTCTGGACCAACCTGAAGACGCTCTACCCTGTGACCGTGACGCCGCACGATGTCATCGACGAGGCCGGCGGCAAGTCGCGCATCACTGTGGAGTTCCTGAGGGAAGAAATCATGTCTGATGCCAAGCTGGTGTATCAGGCACGCGAGGAGGCGATCGGCTCCGAGAGCATGCGTGAACTCGAGCGGCGTGTTGTGCTCTCCGTGATCGGGCGGAAGTGGCAGGAGCACCTGTACGAGATGGACTATCTCAAGGAGGGCATCGGCCTGCGTGCCATGGCCCAGCGTGATCCGCTGGTGGAATACCAGCGTGAAGGTTTCACGATGTTCCAGTCCATGATGGAAGCCATCCGGGAGGAGAGCGTCGGCTTCCTCTTCAACCTTGAAGTGGAAGTCACCCCGGCCGAGGACGTCGTGGTTGCCGATGCCGCCGGAGGCCACACCGAACACCACGAGCCGCAGATCCGAGCCGCCGGTCTTGAGGCGCCGGAGAAGCCCGCGCAGCTCCAGTACACCGCGCCGCGGGAGGACGGCGGAGCCGAGACCCGGATTGAAGGCCGCGCTACAGGCCGCTCGGGCAACCCCGCCAAGGCCGCATCGCAGGAGCGGCGTGACGGGAAGAAGAAAAAGCGCTAACCAGCGGATATGACAGGAAGGGACCGGAGCTCGTGCTCCGGTCCCTTCCTGCTTTCGCGTTAGCCAATCTCCAGGGCGGTCACGCGCCAGACGTTTTTGCTGCGTTCCAGCCGGACGGCGACTGCCCGGACCCGCAGTTCATCAATCACCACCGCGCTGGCCTCGTAAACGTCAGGCGTCACCCCGCAGGCGCGGACCGAGCGGACTGATGCGTTGCGGTGGAGCAATTCCATCTTCCGGGGAGCCCGGGCAGCCACCCGCCGGGTGAGGGCCGCCCGGTGCTGGAGCACGGTGAGGCAGCGCTGGTCCAGCCGCCGCGCCAGCTGGTGGATGGGCCTCGTTCCCGCCAGGACCTCAATGGCAGCCTGGACCGTGGCCCTGGTGATGGCGCATATTTCGCGCGCCTCGTCTCCGGGGGCGGGAGCTACCGCCAGCTGAGTTTGCGCTGGCCGGGTTTGCGCGGACCGGGTTTGCGTGTGTTCAGGGCAGGAGGGTGCCGCTACCGCCGGGCGGGCGGGCGCGGCCGGGAGGGGCTCAAGAACAGCGCTTCCTTCACGCCGTATTGGAGTTACTGCAGTCATGATCGGTCCTTCGGTAGAGGCTGGCTTGGGATGGCCGCGAGGAGGGGCGGCCGCGGGTCCGGTGGCGCGGAAGGAAAGCATGCCGACGCCGCTTACGGCGGCGGCGGGCTGAGGAGCTGGCCCGGGAGAAGGACGTTGGGATCGGCTCCGATGATGTTCCGGTTGGCCTGGTGCCAGAGCGGCCAGCGGGCTGCGATTTCCACCTCGGAAGCACCGGGACCCAGTTCGCGTGCGGCGATGGTCCAGAGTGATTCGCCGGCCCGGACGGGTACCTCGCGGCGGGCACTGGCCGGCTCAGCCGTTGCCCTGGCCGGCAATGAGGCGACGAGGCCGGGTTCCACAACCGGGACGCGCGGCTTCCACTGAGGCTGGAGTTCGCTGCCCTCCGCGACGGATCTTTCGGTGATGCCGGAGTCCGCGGAACGGCCGGCGGGTAGGTCCGGCCGCCGGTCGGTCAGGGGCGCCCATGCTGCGGACAGGGACGATCCGTTGCTCGAGGAAAGGGCTGCAGCGGGCAAGGCATCCGCATGGGCGAGCGGTGCGCCGAGGAGCTGCACGCCCACCGCGGCCATCGCCAGCCTGCGCATGAAAACAGGGCTGAACCGCCCTGTGGCGCGGGCGGCGGCATGATGCCCGGTCCGTTCCAGGAGTGCCGATGCAAAGGCGGTGGCCAGGGACAGCAGCCACCAGGCGATGACGGTCAGCCCGGCGGTGAGCGCCAACAGGCCAAGCAGGTCGTCGAAAAGCAAGGCCTGCTGGCGTGCAGCGGACCGCTTCCAATGGTCGACTATCCCGGCCCCGGTCAACGCCAGGAAGACTCCGAGCCCCAGGATGACAACCGCCAAGGCGGCTTCTGCCCTCACCGGGCGCTGGACCACTTCCGCCATGACTTCCTCCAACCAATGCATTTGATGCAGTTTGATCAACTTTGATTTCGTTTAGGATTAATGGAGTCAGTTTGCAGCAGTTGCATCTCTGTTGTCCATGGAGATAGGAAAGTTTGTGGATTAATTGACCGCCTTCGTGGGCGCGCCTACGCTGTCGCCATGCGATGGAATGCACTTTTTCAGGATCTTGAGCTGCAGCTTGCCGAGGCCGGGGTCCTGGGCCTGGAGTCCGAGATTGCCGAGCGCTCCCGGGCAGACACGGCCGCCATCGCGCTCGATGACAGGCTGCGTGGATCCCTAGGCTGCCACGTGGGCATCCATCTGGGTTCGGGACCTGTCTTTGCCGGCACGCTCAGCCATGCGGGATCCGAAAGCCTGGTCCTTGACGAGGCGGGACACCAGGTGCTGATTCCGTATGCCGCCGTCGGCCACTACACCGGACTCGGCCGGTTCGCGGTGGGCGAGTCGTCCCCCGTGCGCCGGAAACTCGGCCTTGCCAGCGCGCTGAGGGGGTTGGCGCGGGACAGGGCTGAACTCACCGTCCTGCTGGCAGGCCGGCCACCGGACGTGCAGCTCTCGGGCGTAATTGACAGGGTGGGGCGGGACTTTTTTGACCTCGCTATGACACTGCCGGGCGAAGCGCGCAGGGCTGGCCGGGTTGCCGATGTGGCAACGGTCCCGTTTCAGTCGCTGGGTGCGCTCCGCTCAAGGCGCGGCGGTGAACTCTGACGGCCCTCTCGTGCTCAAACGGATTTGGACTTGGCCTCTTGGATCATCCGGCTTGCCTCGGCATATCGCTCTTCGATGTACTGCTCAAGCATCTTCTCCTCGACGCGCCACTGGCCGCGGCCACCCACCTGGATCGCCTTCAGTTCGCCGCTGCGGACGAGGGCATACGCTGCCGGCGCGTTAATCTGAAGCTGCTCGGCTACATCTGCAAGCGTAAGGAAACGGGGCATATTCCAATTGTGCCACCGTTGGGCGCGGGTGGTGCCGTTATCCACAGTTTGGTGGTGTTTGCCTGAATACCTTTCCGATTGAGCGGGCATGCCGTAACAATGATCATGACCGGCGCGATTGAAGCGCCCAAGCGTCAAGGGGGAGCAGTACGCATGAGTGCAAGCACGGCGGCCACCGGCGCCCGGCTGAAGAAGCCTTCCTGGAAGGACCCGAGGCTTCTGGTGGGTGTGCTCCTTGTCCTCGCCTCTGTGGTCGGAGTCGTTGCTCTCGTCGGCAGTGCGGACCGCACCACAGAGGTATTTGCCGCCCGTGAGCCAATCGCCGTCGGCCAGAAACTCACTCCGGAAAACATCAGCCGGGTCAAGGTGCGCCTGGGTGATGTCGAAGCGCACTATGTCACGGCGGAGTCAGGTATTCCCGAAGGCCAGGTGGCCGTCCAGCGGATCGCCAAGGACCAGTTGGTTCCCCGTGAAAGCCTGGGCAGCGTCGACGCCCTGGACCGAAAGCCCGTGGCCGTCACGGTTCAGGAGGCCTTGCCTGAGCAGGCGGTGGCAGGCACCCGGGTCGACGTCTGGGTCTCCATGCCTGACGCCCGGAACGGATTTGCCGAGCCCAAGCTCCTGCTCCCGGGCGCGGAAATCGCGGAGGTCTCACAAGGATCCACCGCTCTGGGTGCTTCGAAATCCACGGTCCTGATGGTCCTGGTGGGGGACGGGCAGATGGCCTCGCTCCTTGGCGCGCAGGCAAACGAGGCTAAAATCTCAGTGGTGTGGAACCCCGGTGGGGCCGCCAAGTGAGCATCCCGGTTGTCACCGTCGGCGAGTCGCAGGAAGACCTGGTTGGCGGACTGGAGCGGCTGCACGGTCCCGTTACAGTAGTCCGGCGCTGCGCGGAGCTGGCAGAACTGCTGGCCGCCTGCCAGAGCGGGTTGGCCCGGGCGGCCGTTGTTGCCGAGGGAAGTCCGGACCTGACTGCCTCGCTGGTGGACAGGCTCGCCGCCGTGGGCGTAGTCATCATTGCCCTGACGGACAGCCCAGAGGAGCGGTTGAGGCTTCGCGACATCGGGGTCACTGCGGCGCCCTCGACCGTCGTGTCCACAGCCCTGGCGGAGAGTATTGCCGATGCCGTCAGTAGGCATGCGGGCTCGGTTCCGGCAGGACTGAATCCCGGCGCCGGACCCGGTTACAGCACGGGCTTCGCGGATGCCGGCGCGGCCCTGCGCCCGGAGGCTGTCGACACCGAACCGGAGCCGGCCGTTGTCGGAACCGGCAGGCTCCTGGCCGTGTGGGGGCCATCCGGCGCACCTGGCAGAACCCTGGTTGCCGTCAACATCGCAGGGGAGCTGGCTGCGCAAGGCAAGTCTGTCCTGCTGGTCGACGCCGACAGCTATGGGGCCAGCGTTGCCGGCGTCCTCGGGCTCCTCGACGAAGCGGCGGGTCTGGCGCAGGCTTGCCGGCTGGCCGACCAGGGCCTCCTGGACCGGGAATCATTGCTCCGGGTCGCCGTACCGGTTACTGCCACGGCAGGAACCTTCCGGGTTCTGACCGGCATAACCCGGGCCGACCGCTGGACCGAGCTGCGCGCGGCCGCGCTGGCGCTTGTTTTGGACCGAGCACGGGAATTGGCGGACGTCATCGTGGTCGACGCCGGCTTTTGCCTGGAGGCCGACGAAGAGCTGAGCTTCGACACGATGGCACCGCGGCGCAACGCCGCAACACTTAGGAGCCTTGAACTGGCGGACACCGTGATCGCCGTTGGCTCGGCGGATCCCATTGGTGTTCCCCGCCTTGTCAGGGGGCTGGCGGAACTCGAAGGTGCACTGCCGGGGGTTAGCCCTGAGGTGGTGCTTAACAAGGTGCGGGCCTCGGCTGTGGGCCGTTCGCCGGAACGTCAGCTTCGCGAGGCGTGGGACCGGTTCGGCCCGTCGTCGGGCATCAGGGCCTTCCTTCCGTGGGACCCGGGCGCAACCGACGCTGCGCTGCTGGCCGGATCGCTATTGCTGGAATCAGCGCCAGAATCCCGGCTTCGGTCGGCCATCGCTGAATTGGTTTGTGCACCTGTCCAGGAAAAACGCCGATCCTCTGTGTTCTCTTCCACAGCAAGGCGCAGGCTGACGGACTAGGCTCACGGTGAGGGCTGCAAGGAAGCAGCCGCAAACTGTGTGATGGAGGCGTGTGTCGATGTCGTCTGGGTCCAGCGTGGAGGATCAGTCCCGTTCAATCGGAGCCGAGGAAGGCTTCTTTGCGGACTACTACGAGCATCTGGCGGAGGAGGACGCGCGCGCTTACCCGCACGAGCTGCTGATGGCACGGGCTGAGACCCACCGCGCAGTGGGTTTTGAACGCCGGCCCGGCACGGCCAACATCTCCATCGTCCCTGAGGGCGACCGCAGCGTCGTGTACATCGTCACCGACGACATGCCTTTCCTGGTGGACTCAGTCAACGCCGAGCTGGTTCGGCAGAATTCGGCCATCCACCTCGTGCAGCACCCGATGTTCGTGGTCACGCGCAACCGCGAAACCAACGAGCTCGTCAAGGTGGACAGGGTCCCGTCGAGCATCGGTATTTCCAGCGGTGACACCGCGGCGCTGCCCGTCATGTCCCACCTGATTGCCCAGGGCGACAACGCGTCCCACATGGAGTCCTGGATTGCCGTCGAGATCGGCCGTGCCAGTGATGAGGCCGCTGAGCAGTTGCAGAAAGGGCTGGAGCGGGTCCTCGGAGACGTCAGAGCCGCAGTCGAAGACTGGCCGAAAATGCGCAACAAGGCATTGCAGATCGCCCAGGACCTGGACAAGGTAGCGCACCCCACACAGATCGCAGAGCTGCGTCAGGCCCAGGATTTGCTTCGCTGGTTGGACGAGGGCAACTTCACGTTCCTCGGCTACCGGGAATATGACCTGATCAACGAAGAGGGCGAGGATGTCCTGGAGCTGCGGGAGGACAGCGGACTGGGTCTGCTGCGGGCGCACCACGATACCCATCAGGTGCAGCATCTCACCGACGCGGGCAGGCGCAAGGCCCGTGAAAAGCGTGCTCTGGTCATCACCAAGGCAAATTCCCGCTCAACGGTGCACCGGCCTGCATACCTGGACTACATCGGCGTGAAAAGCTTTGATGCTGCGGGCAACGTCAACGGTGAACAGCGTTTCATTGGACTGTTTGCCACCAGCGCCTACACCGATTCCGTGCGCAATATTCCGATTGTCCGGGAAAAGGTCGAGGCCGTGCTGCGCGGCGCCGGTTTTCCGCCGGATTCGCATTCCGGGAAGGACCTGCTGGGCATCCTGGAAACGTACCCCCGTGACGAGCTCTTCCAGATCGAAATTCCCGACCTCGCCGCAACGGCAACGGGAATCCAGCGGCTGCAGGAACGGCGCCGCACCCGGCTCTTCCTCCGGCCGGATATCTACGGACGGTTCATGTCCGCCGTCGTCTACCTCCCTCGCGACCGGTACACCACCAACGTCAGACTGAGGATCGAGCAGGAACTCCGCGAGACGTTCCACGCCGAGTCCATTGACTATGAGGCGAGGATGACGGAATCGGCGCTTGCCCGCCTGTTCTTCCGGATCCGCCTGCCCAAGGGCGCGGACGTCAGCCACGTCAACACCGATGCGTTGGAAAAGCGGCTAGTCCGTGCCGCCCGGTCCTGGAGTGAAGGGATCGCCGAGGTACTCCGCGAGCGGAGCGCCGACGACGGGGCCAACGAGCTGGCAGCCATTTGGGCCGAGGCCTTCCCGGCGACCTACCGCGTCGATTACGAAATTGAGGACGCCCTCGAGGACATCGCCCGGTTTGAACAGTACGGGGCCGCAGCCGAACGCGCGGTTGGCGCCCGGCAGGAACGGCCGGGAGTCCATGTCTACCTTCCCGAAGGCGCCGGCGCCACCCTTGAGGAGGACGCCAGGGTCAAGCTGTACATGCTGGAGCCGAAGAGCCTGAGCCAGATCCTTCCCTACTTCCATAATCTGGGGCTGGAGGTGCTGGACGAGCGTCCGTTCGAAATCGAGACCTCCGACCGCCGGGACTTTTTCCTGTATGACCTCGGCTTGAAATACCCGGCCGGCGTGGATCCGGTGTCCACGGGGCAACTGCTAGCGGATTCGTTCGGGGCAGCAGTTTCGGGAGCCGTTGAATCCGACAGCTTCGACCGGCTCGTGCTGCGCGAGGGTATGACGTGGCGCCAGATCATTGTGCTCCGGGCCTACGCCAAATACATGAGGCAGATGGGCAACACCAACTCCTTCGAATTCATGGCGGACACGCTGCTGAGCAACCCGGACGTCACCCGTGGCCTCAGTGCCCTGTTTGAGGCCCGCTTCGATCCGGCACTGACCGAGCTGGAGCGGATCGAACGGCAGGAAAAAGTCCGCGCTGAGCTGTCGTCGTCGATCGAAGCGGTGGCGACGCTGGATGCGGACCGCGTCCTCCGAACGTTTATGAACCTGATCGAATCAACGTTGCGCACCAACTTCTACCAGGACAAGCCGCACCTGAGCTTCAAGCTCAACCCCGCAGCCATCGAAGGGCTGCCCTTCCCGCGGCCCATGTTCGAAATCTGGGTTTACTCCCCCCGGGTCGAGGGCGTTCACCTGCGCTTCGGCAAGGTGGCCCGCGGCGGGCTCCGTTGGTCGGACCGGCGGGAAGACTTCCGCACGGAGATCCTGGGTCTGGTCAAGGCGCAGACGGTCAAGAACGCCGTGATCGTTCCAACGGGCGCAAAGGGCGGGTTCTTCGCCAAGCGGCTGCCGGATCCCGCCAAGGACAGGTCGGCCTGGATGGCGGAGGGCGTCGAAAGCTACAAGACGTTTATCCGCGGACTGCTGGACATCACGGACAACATCGTTACGGGAGCCGACGGCGAACGGCTCGTCCCGCCGTCGGGCGTTGTACGGCACGACGGCGACGACTCCTACCTGGTGGTCGCAGCGGACAAGGGCACGGCATCCTTCTCTGACATTGCGAACGGATTGGCCGCGGACTACGGATTCTGGCTGGGCGACGCCTTCGCCTCCGGCGGTTCGGTGGGATACGACCACAAGGCCATGGGCATCACCGCCCGGGGTGCCTGGGAGTCGGTCAAGCGGCACTTCAGCGAGCTGGATTTGGACACCCAGTCCGAGCCCTTCACCGTGGTTGGCGTCGGCGACATGTCCGGGGATGTTTTCGGTAACGGAATGCTCCTCTCCAAACACATCCGGCTGCTCGCGGCGTTCGATCACCGGCACATTTTCCTCGATCCGAACCCGGACGAGGCAACCTCCTACACGGAGCGTCAGCGGCTGTTTGAGCTGCCTCGGTCGTCCTGGGATGACTACGACAAGAGCCTGATCAGTGAAGGCGGCGGGGTCTACCCGCGGCAGGCCAAGTCGATCCCGGTCTCGGCCCAGGTCCGGTCCGCGTTGGGCTTGCCCGAGGACACGACGCAGCTCAGCCCGCCCGAACTCCTGCGCGCCATCCTGCTCGCGCCCGCCGACCTGCTGTACAACGGCGGCATCGGAACCTACGTGAAGGCCAGTTCCGAGACGCACGCCATGGTGGGCGACAAGTCCAACGACGCCATCCGGGTGGACGGCCGCGACCTTCGGGTCAAGGTTGTGGGCGAGGGCGGAAACCTCGGCATGACCCAGCGGGGCCGTATCGAAGCGGCGCTGCAGGGCGTCATCCTGAACACCGACGCCATCGACAACTCCGCCGGCGTCGACTGCTCCGACCACGAGGTCAACATCAAGATCTTCGTGGACCGGATGGTGGCTGCCGGCAAGTTCGACGCAGCCGAGCGCTCGGACTTCCTTGCGGCGATGACCGACGAAGTGGGGCGGCTGGTCCTGGAAGACAACATCGACCAGAACATCCTGCTCCTGAACGACCGCCAGAAGGTTGCGGAATGGAGCCCGAGCTACGAGCGGCTGATGGACTGGCTGGAGAAGACGGCGGACCTGAACCGGGACTTGGAGGCACTGCCGTCCACCGCTGTCCTGCGCGAACGGCTGGAACAGGGGCAGGGCCTCACGTCACCCGAGCTGTCCGTGCTGGCCGCCTACGCCAAGATCGAACTGGCGACGGCCCTGCGCGACAGCGACCTGGCCGACGACCCCTGGTTCCGCGGGACGCTCCGGCAGTACTTCCCGGTCCAGCTCCGGGAGAAATTCGACGCCGAACTGGACACCCATCCGCTGCGCCGGGAAATCATCGCAACGGTCGTGGCCAACGACATGATCAATCTGGGCGGCATCACTTTTGCCTTCCGGACCATGGAGGAGACCTCGGCGAGCGAGGTGGCTGTAGCCAAGGCGTTCGTGGCACTGCGGGAAATCTACGAACTCGACGTCATGGTGTCCGAGCTCAACGATCTGCCTGCATCGTTCCCCACCGAGCACTGGAGCACCGTCCACCTCGATATCCGGCGGCTGCTGGACCGTTCGGTGCGCTGGGTCCTGGCCCAGGGCAACGCGTCGCGGCCCATCGCCGACATCGTCGCCGAGTTCCAGCCGGCGATGGAACCCATGCGGGCCCGGCTGCTGGACTACCTGCGCGGTGACGACCGCGAACGGGTGGCCTCCTGGCTTGAGAAGGCGCGGTCCTGGGGCCTGCCCGAGGACCTTGGCCACCGCTGGGCCGAGCTGTTCGAGAGCTTCGTCCTGCTGGACATCGCGAAAATCGCGCACAGCCGCAAGGAACCGGTGGTGGACATCGCCCACGTCTACTACACGGTGTTCAACCGGTTCCATGTGGACTCCCTCCTGGAGCGGATCAGTTCCCTGCCGCGGAAGGACCGCTGGCAGGCGCTGGCCCGTGCCGCGTTGCGCGATGACCTTTACTCGACTGTCTCAGACATGACGACGGCGGTCCTGGACTCGACCGACGAAGGATCGCCGGCCGAGGACAGGCTCAGGGCCTGGGAGCAGCTGAACGCGGAACATTTGGGCCGCGCGAAGAGCATGTTCGATGAGGTCAACGCCCTCGAAGCGGACGACATGGCCTCGCTCTCGGTAGCATTGAGGCTCTTGAGGTCAATCGTCCGACGCTAGGACACCGGTCCCGCCGTCGAAAAACTGGAGGTGCAGTGGCAATCTTTACGGACCCCATCAGGGAGCACGCTGATTTCGGGCCGGGGGATGCCGAGTGGCTGCACCTCCTGGTGGGCGACTGGCAGATGGTGGCCGATCTAGCGTTTGCCGACCTCGCCCTGTGGTTTCCCCATCCGGAGCACGGCTATGTTGCCCTGGCACACGTTAGGCCCTCCACGACACATACGGTGTTCCACGCCGACTTTGTCGGGGAGGGCATTCGCTCGGACCTGCAGCCGCTGGTGGATAAGGCGTGGGAGAGCCGCACTATTGAGCGTTCCAGTGAGACGAACTGGAGCAGCGACATGGCTTTGCGGGTTGAAGCCGTGCCGATGGTCAGGAACGGCCGTACGCTGGCGGTGGTCACCTCCCACATGGACCTCTCCAGCTCCCGGATGCCGTCCAGGCTGGAGCTGACCTACCGCCAGTGTGCCTATGACCTGCTGCGCATGGGCACACTGGGGCTCTGGCCGGACTTCGCCTCGCCCACCGGCTCCCGCCGCGGCGCCCCGCGCGTGGGCGACGGGCTGATCCGCCTCGACGCGGAGGGGATCGTGCAGTACGCCAGCCCGAACGGGGTCTCGGCCTTCCGGCGCCTCGGCGACGGCGAATCACTCGAGGGGCGCTCCCTGGCCGAGGTCACGGCGGGCCTGCTGAGGGACCGCCGCATGGTGGACGAGACGCTGCCGCTCGTTGTCACCGGCCGGATGCCGTGGCGCAGCGAGATTGAATCCCGCGGCGTCAGCCTGTCGCTGCGCGCCATCCCGCTCCGCGACGAGCAGCAGCGCTTCGGTGCGCTGGTCCTCTGCCGTGACGTGTCCGAACTGCGACGCCGCGAGATGGAGCTGGTCACGAAGGATGCCACCATCCGTGAAATCCACCACCGGGTCAAGAACAATCTGCAGACTGTTGCCGCGCTGCTGCGCATGCAGTCCCGCCGAATGGTCAGCGACGAGGCAAAGCAGGGGCTGGAACAGGCCATGCGTCGTGTGGCAACAATTGCTCTTGTGCACGAGACGCTCTCGCAGGGGCTGACCCAGAGCGTTGACTTTGATGAACTCATCGGACGGCAGTTCCGTCTTTCCGCAGAAGTGGCTTCACCGTCCCAGCAGGTGCGGACGCAGCGGTCAGGGTTGTTCGGTGAGCTTCCCAGCGACTTCGCGACGCCGCTGGCACTGGTGATCAACGAGCTCGTCACCAACGCTGTTGAGCACGGGCTGGAGGGACGCACGGGCACGGTGTGGCTGCTTGCCGACCGTTCGGCAGGCGACGACGGCGAGGAACTGCTCACCGTCACCGTGGCGGACGACGGCGTTGGCCTGCCGGAGACGCCGCATGTGGAGGGCCTCGGGCTTCAGATTGTCCGGACGCTGGTCACGAGCGAACTCGGCGGCACCATCCAGTGGCAGCCCCGCGAGGGCGGCGGTACTGCGGTGCAGATTGTGCTGAGCCTGGCAAACCGCTGATACGAAAAAGGCGACGGCCGCGGACTATGGGTCCGCGGCCGTCGCTTTTTGCTCTGATGCGTTTACTGTTGTGGGGCCAATTAGCTTAGCGGCTTAGTGCTTTGGTGCCGCGTCAGGAAGCGCGGCGGGCCCTGGCGGCCCGGCGCTTTAGTGCACGGCGCTCGTCCTCGCTCATGCCGCCCCACACGCCGGCATCCTGTCCGGACTCCAGCGCCCACTGCAGGCAGGTGTCAACGACCGGGCACCGGCGGCAGACGCTCTTGGCTTCTTCGATCTGCAAAAGTGCCGGGCCAGTGTTGCCCACGGGGAAAAACAGCTCCGGGTCCTTGTCGAGGCAGGCCGCGCGGTTACGCCAATCCATGCTGATCAGTCACTCCATTCCTGGGAAGTCAATACCCTTTGTGAAAATATTCACTAGGGCTTACATAGGAAAGGGGCCCTGCAGGGCCCCCTTGGTCATCTGGATCAAGCGTTTCATGTTAACGCTGTGTAAACAAGGGGTAGTGGGCCACGAAATCCCCAAGAAACGTGAGCGATGCATCACATCGGCGAACAGCCCCGCCGTGTGTCGACTATCTCGGGTAGTGTGCCAGTGTGTCAAGACCCCCAAAAGACCCGTCCGGCCCGCTCGCTGACGCCGGAGACAGTGGATTGCCGGAGAACCGGGGCTCAGCCGGAACAAAGCCTTCGAGCCCCCTCCGTCCCCGCGCCGTCGCCGTAATCTCCGGGATTGTGGGCGCCGAGGCCACGGCCCTGCTGGCCGCGGCAGCCTGGTACGGATTCCAGCTCGCCAGTGGGGCGCCTGTGATGTCCTTTTGGGGTGCCGTTTTCACGCTCGGCCTGCTGCTGGCCTTTGCATCGTGGCTGTTTGCCGTTGCCGTGTTCCTGTTCCGGGGCTTCCGCTGGCCGCGGGCTGGTGCACTGGTCGCTCAGCTGTTCGTGCTGACCATTGGCTTCCCCACGCTCACTGGCGGACTCCCGGTGGCCGGCGCCGCGATGCTGATCCCGGCCGCCACGGCCATCGTCCTGCTGTTCGACAAACGCGTGATTCGTTTCGCCTCCCGCGCCGCTTCCGATCCGCCGGCGCTCTAGAGCCTCCTGACATCTTCGGCCAGGGCCAGCTGAACGGGCATTGCCGTACCGTCCGCCACGAGCAGGGCGCGACCCGGCGGGGGATGGGAATCTGGCTCAATCCGCAGTCCGAAGAGGTCGCCATCAAGCGGACTGCGGGGCGCAATGAGGATGCCCCTGCCACCACTGCGGGCCGCCAGCGCGAGCGGGACACGTTGCAATAGCGACTGGCTGAACGCGGCTGAAAAAATTACCGCCCAGCCGCGGGTGTTCAGCTCCACGAGGTGCTGGTGGGAGGTGGCAGGCAGCATGTCGGCATCGTCGACGAGGAGTACGGCGTCCCTCGGCAGGCGTCCTTCCACGGCATTGCGGTGGGCCTCCGCCCAAAAGTCAGCCGGACTGGGCTCCGGGCCAGGGTGCAGCCACCCGGGCCCCGACGGGTTGAGCCCCGGGAGGGATGCCAGGAACGATGACTTGCCGGAACTGGCGCTGCCCAGCACGGCAAGGACAGCGCCTCCTGGCAGGCGCACGGCGGCAGGGGCGGGTTCGTCCCCGCCCATGCCGACGACCAGGCGCCGGGCGGCTGCATGCACCGGGTGGGCTGCTTCGGAATACCCGTGCACCGGTGCGTCTGGAGCCCCGCTGCCAGATTCCGGTGCGGGCAAGCGAGACAGCACGTCTGCAACAGAGAGCTGCACCGGAAGGGGATCCACGCGGAAGGGCTTGACCCGCACCGGCCCGTGCACCGCTGTGCCGGGGGCCAGTGCTCTTCCGTGACCGGCACGTCCAGCTTCCGGGGCATAGAGCTGGCAGACCGCCTGGCGCCCGGCCGACAAGGAGCCGGATGCGACGGCGCGGCCCGGAAGCGGCGGAAGGTCGGGCATTTTGGGCCAGGCCAGCCTGCTTTCGGCGCTGGTGCCCCGCGGACAGTAGATGCGGTTGGGTATGGCTGGAAAGAACCGCGACGTCACGAGTTCGCGGTCGCCGCAGATCACGACGGTGATTCCGGCAGGGCGGCCGTCCCGGACGATGTCCTGGACATGGTCTTCGGCGCGGGTCAGGGGGCCGGCGCGGAGGGCAGACAGCCAGGAGCCCCAGCCCGAAATGACCAGCACCAGCGGCGGACCGGAGGCTGCCGGGAGCCGGCTGAGCCTCTGGGACATTTCGGTCGCCAGACGCTCCAAGACGCGCACGCCGCGGCGGAGGTCGTGGAGGTTTACCAGGGATCCGATGCGTTGCGCGCCCGCCAGGCCAGTCAAGGACCCGTCCGCATCGAGGACATAGAGGTGGCATTCCGTGGGATGGGACAGGAGCTGTTGCATTGCCGTTGACATGGCCTGGGCGGCATCCCGGGATCCCGCGCCGATCAGGGCCAGATGCCCATCGGCTCCCGGCCGCCAGGTGAGAGCGGCAAGCCGCTGCTCCTCGGGCAGGTCCAGCAGGCCCAGCCCTACAGCCCAATCGCCGGCCGTTCCCGGCACGGTGCCCACAGGGACCGGGCCGGCAGGGATGGTGCCATCTGCGGTGAGTGCGGCCACGTCAGCGGGACCCGCCAGCACGTCCGGCAACGGCGGAGCCACCGGACGGCGCGCCGCGGAACCACCCGTCCCGGCCCAGAGGGAGGCGGCCAGCTCCACCACCGGCCTGGCGGCGTCCGACGGGGTTGCCGGCGGAGGGCTGCTGCCGGTGGCAGCGGGAGTCATCGCCAGCGCCACGATGGTCTCAAGCACCCTGACCCGACAAGACCCAGAGCCGTCATCAGTGGCGGCAATTGACGCCGCCTGGAACTCCTCGGCAGCTTCGGCACCCCTGGCCAGGTAGGCGCGACCGGGCCGGTTGACGGGTATGGCCGAGGCCGCGTTGGTGCCGACCACATCGGCTGATTCGTGCGGGGACTGCACACGCAGGGCGATGCTCGTTGTGACGTTCGCGCGGATGTCCGCCGTGAGTGCTCCCTGCGGGCGCTGGGTGGCCATGATCAGGTGGATGCCCAGCGACCGGCCAATGGCCGCAATCCTCATCAGTTCGGTCAGGGTCTCAGGAGCGTCCTCGACGAGCATTCGGAACTCATCAATGATGAGGATCAGCTGGGGGAGCGGCGGTCCGCCGGCCGGGGACAGGCGATACGCGGCCACGTCCGGGACGTTGGCGGCGGCCAGCAGCTGCTCACGCCTGCGTACTTCTGCCCGCAGTGACACAATCGTGCGCTCCAGCTGGCTGCTGGCAAGGTCCGTCAGCATGCCGACGCAGTGCGGGATGTCAGTCAGCGGACTGAGGCCGGACCCGCCCTTGAAGTCGAAGAAGAGAACATTGACGCGGTCCGGCGGATAGCACAGAGCGAGCCCGGCGGTAATGGTGCGAAGCAGCTCCGACTTTCCGGAACCTGTGGTTCCCGCAACGAGGACGTGTGGGCCGTCTGCTTCAAGGTCGAGGACGCGCAGGCCACCGGCTGTGCGGCCCAGGGGGACGGTGAGTCCTGGCTTCAGCCTGCCTGCCGCCCAGCGCTTAGCCGTCGCAGCGGCCGACTGGTCAAGGAGATCGCCAAGCCCGCAGCGTGGAGGCATGGATTGCCCGCCGGCCGATACGTCAGGGAGGGACTGCCGGTACGTCCGGCAATAGCGGTCGAAAACGCCGGACGGCACGAGGTCTGCAACGAAGCGATGACATGAATCGCGCGCCCGAAGCAGTGCCCCGCGTTCGCCGAGCTCAATATCGGTTTCCGCTGGCCGCTGTCCCCGGCCCAGGAGGTGGACCACGCGCCAGCCCAGCCCCTGGGCAGTTGCGATGATGCCGGCTTCGGGGGTGCCGTCTGCTGTGCCGCCGAACAGCAGCAGGATGCCGGACACGCCCTCCCCGCCGGACGTGTCCGTCAGGGCCGCCGTGGTGTCAGGGATTCTTGAATGGAGTGAGACGCCTGGAAGGAACCGCGCTGCGAGCGGAAGGACGGAAGCCGGTCCATGAATCGCGAGCCGGGTACCCCTGGCCAGCGGATACCCGGTGAGCTGCATGAGGAACGAGTGGGCCAGACCATGAACCTCTGAATCCGGCCCCCGGACCGAAACGACGGCAAGGTCCGGATCAAGGAGCAGCGGCACCGCGCCGAGCCGAGGGGGTTTGAAGCCCGGCTGGTCCGGTTCCAGACGTATGTTGGCCAGTTGATCAGCCAGGCCGAGTCTGAGCCAGACGCCGCGCGCAGGCATGGGCCCCGGATCATCCGTGTACTTAGCCGTCTCCGGTTCGGCGTTCCGGCCGGTGCCGGCAGGGCTCCATCCCGGAAGCGCAGCGCCCAGCGCGAGGACAGCAGCGGACGGTGCGGACCGCCGTCGTCGATCCAGATCCTGCGCAGCTGCCGCCGCGACTGCCGATCTGAGTTCACGGCGCTGCCGTGCGCCCGAGACCACGGGGACAAGGAGAGTCACTGCCGATACCGCCGTGAAGGCCAGAAACATCCACGATCCCGTCACCAGCACCAGCCCCACACCCATGATCACGGGAAGAACGGCCCCGAGAACCAGTACGGACCGGCCCGCGGGCGCGGCAGGGCGTGACACGGCCAGCGGCTCCGTCACGGGGCGGCCGGCAAACCCAAGGTCAGCGTCCCGTGCGTCCGACGGCGCAGCCAGCACGACTGACATGGAGGAATTGCCGCAGCGGATGCGGGAACCGATCGTGACGGTTGTTTTTGTTACCCGTTTGCCGTCGACCTCGGTTCCGTTGATGCTGCCAAGATCCACAAGCGTCAGGGCTGTGTCCGAAACCTCGATTGTGGCGTGCTCGCGGGAAAGATCGGCGTCCGGAACGGTCAGCTCGGCATTGGTCCGGCCGATCCGGTAGCTTCCCCGGCGCAGCGGAAGAACGGAACCTGCAGCTGGGCCGCTGTCCACCGCGAGGAGCACGGCAGCGGGAGGTTCGCCGGCAATTCCCGGCCCGGACCCAGAGCCGTCGGCGTGGCCGTCCACCAGGACAGCCCCGTTGACCAGGGGCGCCCTGCCAAGGGTCAGCCCTCTGAGCGGCAGGCCGGCTACAGTCAGCCCGCGCGTTTGGAAGCGGTGCGAAAGCTCTGCCTCCAGGTCTGTGCCCGGGCAACCATCCGGGGCCGCCACCGTCAGCTCGACCGGCCCGGCCAGGGAACCGGCCCAGGCGGAAACGGCCCCGGGGGCGCGGACTAAAGTGCATTGCAATTCCATCTGTAACCGCCTTCCCTGGGCCGTCCTATGGAAACGCTAGTGCCAGCCGAAGCCTTACTGCTTGGGCCATTCCCTGTATGTGGACAACCCGTCAGCCGGAGGGCGACATGGCCGGCCGGGCAGTCTCAGGTAGGCTAGAGCAGCAGACAATGCACAACGTTGGGCTGCCCGAATTCGAACCAGGAGATTTAGTGACTGCTGACCTCGTCATCGTAGGATCAGGTTTTTTTGGCCTGACAATCGCAGAACAGGCCGCCACTGAGCTGGGCTTGAAGGTCGTAGTCCTCGACCGCCGCCACCACATCGGCGGAAACGCCTACAGCGAAAAAGAAGAACAGACGGGAATCGAGGTCCACCGTTACGGTGCGCATCTCTTCCACACCTCCAACGAGCGTGTCTGGGAATACGTGAACCGCTTCACGACGTTCACGAACTACGTCCACAAGGTCTACGGCGTCCACAAGGGCGAGGTCTTTTCGCTGCCCATTAACCTGGCCACGATCAACCAGTTCTTCCGCGCCAACCTCACCCCGGGGCAGGCAAAGGCCCTCATCCAGGAGCAGGCAGGCGAACTGGCGGGAACGGATCCGCAGAACCTGAACGACAAGGGCATCCAGCTCATCGGCCGGCCGCTCTACGAAGCGTTTATCAAGCACTACACGGGGAAGCAGTGGCAGACGGATCCCAAGGATCTCCCTGCCGGGATCATTTCCCGGCTTCCCGTCCGCTACAACTACGACAACCGGTACTTTAACGACAAGTATGAAGGCCTTCCGACCAACGGGTACACGGCGTGGATTGAGAAGATGGCGGAGCACCCGAACATCGAAGTCCGGCTGAACACCGACTTCTTCGACGACTCCCATGAGTACAGCAAGGACAAGGTCGTCGGCAACATCCCGGTCATTTACACGGGGCCCGTGGACCGCTACTTCGACTTTGCTGAGGGCGACCTGTCCTGGCGGACCATCGACTTCGAAGAGGAAGTCCTCGACGTCGGCGACTTCCAGGGGACCTCTGTGGTCAACTACAACGACGAGGACGTCGCTTTCACCCGCATCATCGAACCGCGGCACTTCCACCCGGAGCGGGATTACCAGAACGAAAAGACGGTCATCATGCGGGAATTCTCCCGCGCCGCGGATAAGGGCGACGAGCCCTACTACCCGATCAATACCGCTGCGGACCGCGAGCGGCTGCTGAAGTACCGCGACCTGGCGGCTGCCGAGAAGGATGTCCTGTTCGGTGGACGCCTCGGCACCTACAAGTACCTCGACATGCACATGGCCATCGGATCGGCCCTGACGATGTTCGACAACAAGATCCGTCCGCATTTTGAAAGCGGAGCAACACTTGAAAGCGGAGGTGTGGACGCATGAGCACAGCTACCAAGACCGAGGACGTGCACGTGAGCGAAGAAGGCCAGTCCTGGCGGGTCCTGCAGCGGGTTATCCTGCCGAGCCAAAGCCAGATGGACACCGTGCCTCTGTACCTTGACACGGGGACGGCCACCGGTGTGCAGCTGCCGACGTCGAACCTTGAGGCGAACAGCAGGACCCTGACCCAGACCGTAAGCGCTCCGAGCAAGGAAGCGCACGTGGAGGACTTCCTGACCCGTCATTCGACGTCAGTCCGTCCCGGGGAGCGCGTCTCGTTCGGTACGTACTTCAACGCGTTTGCCGCCAGCTACTGGCGCCGCTGGACGACCGTCAAGAGTGTCCGGCTGTCGGTGGCCACTGCTGGTTCCGGCTCCGTAATCGTCTACAAGTCGAACGCCCGCGGTGCGCTCCAGCGCGTTGATTCCCGGAACGTCGACGGCGGCTCGGTCAGCACGTTTGACCTCACCCTGGCCCCGTTTGGCGACGGCGGCTGGTACTGGTTCGATCTCGTGGCAGGTTCCGAGCCTCTCGTGCTCCGGAATGCCGAGTGGCTGACGGAGGGCGACGACAGCCAGCAGGGCAGCGTGACGCTACAGATCACAACCCTCAACAAGACCGAATTCTGCATCAACAACCTCAAACTGCTCGCCGAGAACCCGGATGCCCTGGAGCACGTCAAGGAACTCGTGGTTGTCGACCAGGGGACGCAGAAAGTGTCCGATGCCGACGGTTTCTCCGAAGTATCTGCGGCGCTGGGGGGCAAGCTGAGGATCATCAACCAGGACAACCTGGGCGGTTCCGGCGGATTCGCCCGAGGCATGTACGAGGCAGTCGAGAACGGCAGCGACTATGTGCTGCTGATGGACGACGACGTCGTGGTGGAGCCCGAGAGCATCTCAAGGATGCTCACCTTTGGAGACCTGTGCAAGACCCCGACCATCGTCGGCGGCCACATGTTCGACCTGTACAACCGCACGGTGCTGCACACCTTCGGTGAGGTTGTGAACCCCTGGCGCTTCCTCTGGGAACAGTCCCGTCAGGACATGCTGCTTGGCCATGACTTCCAGTCGACGAACCTGCGCCAGACCAGCTGGCTCCACCGCCGGGCCGATGTGGATTTCAACGGCTGGTGGATGTCACTGATTCCCACGCGAATCATCCGCGACATCGGCCTTGCGCTTCCGGTATTCATCAAGTGGGATGACGCCGAGTATTCCCTCCGGGCCAAGGAACATGGCTATCCGACGGTTTCCATGCCCGGTGCGGCGGTGTGGCATGTCTCCTGGATCGACAAGGACGATCTCGTGGGGTGGCAGGCTTACTTCCACGCCCGCAACAGGTTTATTGCGGCACTGATCCACAGCCCTTACGAATTTGGCGGCCGAATCGTCCGCGAGTCGCACTACGCCGACATCAAGCACCTGGTGTCCATGCAGTACGCCACCGCGCGGGGGCGCAACATGGCGCTGCGGGACCTCCTGCAGGGACCCGGGCAGCTGCATGACCAATTGGACAGCAAATTGCCTGAAATCCGGGACATGATGAAGAGCTACCCGGACTCGGTGATCGCGACTGATCCGGACACGTTCCCGGCCGCCAAGCTGGATAAGCCCCCGAAGCACGGGCACGGTGTCCGCGAGCCGAACAAGCTCGGGCTGATTCCCATCGCGGCGAAGACCGTGCTGCGCCAGCTGGTGCAGCCCGTTTCGCCGTCGAGCAGGGTCCGGCCCCAGGCGAATGTGGCTCACCAGGACAACCGCTGGTGGCGCATGTCCCAGTATGATTCCGCCGTTGTCACGAACGCCGAAGGCACTGGCTCTGCATGGTACAAACGTGACCCGAAGCAGCTTCGGTCCATGCTCGCTGAGAGTGCCCGCCTGCACTCATTGCTGCTGAAGGACTGGAAGAAGCTCAGTGCGGAATATAAGGCTGCGCTGCCGGAGATTACTTCGATCGACACGTGGAAGAAGACCTTTGACGCACATAGCGACCGTGTAGATGAGCGTTAGCACGGAGGAGCTGGCCCGCCCCGGAGTCGGCGGCGGGCTCGCCGAGGTCTTCCGGACGAGGTTCTTGCTCAAGCTGCTGGTCCGCAAAGAGCTGAAGGTCAGGTACAGGGGTTCCGTGCTGGGGCTGCTGTGGTCGTATGTGAAGCCCGGTGTGCAGTTCATTGTGTTCTACATTGCGCTCGGTGTGTTCCTGGGCCTTGAGAACAGTCCCCGGAACCCGGACGGCCTTCCCAATTATGCGATCTATCTGTTCTCCGGAATCGTGCTGATCAACTTTTTCAGCGAGGCACTGGGGAACGCTTCCCGCTCCATCGTGAACAACGGGGGGCTCATCAAGAAGATCTATCTTCCGCGGGAGCTGTTCCCGGTGGCCTCGGTATGGGTCTCTGCGGTGCATTTCTTTCCGCAGCTCGTCATCCTCGTCGCGGCGTGCCTTTACGCAGGATGGCACCCGTCATTCCTGCAACTGGCTGCGGCAGTGGGCGGGTTCGCGATAGTCGGCCTGCTGGCGACAGGCCTCGGCCTGCTCTTCGGCGCAGTCAACGTCTACTTCCGGGACTCAGAGAACTTCGTCGACATGCTGCTCATGGTGGCGACCTGGGCTTCCCCCGTGATGTACGCGTGGACCATGGTTGCGGACAAGCTGGGTGAATTCTGGTTCACCGTTTACCAGTTCAACCCCATTACGGTGGGCGTGGAATCGTTCCACTATGCGTTTTGGCTCTCGACGACGGACGGCAGCGCTCCGTTACCCCCGAACCTGCTCTCTGTCTGGATGCCAGTGGCGCTGCTCGTCTCTGCCGGCATCCTGCTCATAGGGCAGCTGACTTTCCGACGGCTTGAGGGCCGTTTTGCACAGGAGCTCTAACTTGACCACCGCCATCGAAGTCAAGAACATCAACAAACAGTTCGTGCTGCGCCACACACGGTCTATCAAGGAAGCCATCGTCTGGCTGGCCAAAGGCCGCAAGGGCGATCTTTCGGAAAAGTTTCACGCACTGCATGACGTTTCACTGGAAATAGGCCAGGGTGAGGCCGTGGCCCTCCTTGGCTTCAACGGATCCGGCAAATCGACACTGCTGAAACACATTTCCGGTGTGATGGTGCCCGACAACGGAACCGTGCGGACGCGCGGCCGTGTAGCCGGTCTCATTGAGGTAGGTGCAGGTTTCCACCATGACCTGTCGGGCCGGGACAACGTATACCTCAACGGGGCAATCCTTGGCATGACCGAGGAACAAATCAACGAGCGCTTCGACTCCATCGTTGAATTCGCCGAAATCGGGAAATTCATCGACACCGAAGTGAAGTTCTACTCGTCGGGAATGTACTTGCGGTTGGCCTTTTCCGTAGCCGTCCACACGGATCCGGAAGTCTTCCTGGTGGATGAGATCCTGGCGGTTGGTGACGAGCCGTTCCAGAAGAAGTGCATCGAAAAGATTCAAGAGCTGGCGGCGGAGGGTAAGACCCTCGTGGTGGTGAGCCACGACCTGGACTTGGTTTCCCGGATTTGTGACCGCGGAATCCTCCTCGACCGGGGAAATGTCACATTTGATGGTCCCATCGAACAGGCAGTGGCCACGTTGCGGAGTTAGCTAACGCGATATCCCCCGGGGCATATGCCTTGCCCGCTTGGTAGGACAAAATAGGCCCCCGTGCGTCCAATCGGACGGACGGGGGCCTATTTTTGTCGGTTAAAACTACTGGTTCCCCAGCGGGCCGCAACCGGTCACCTGGTAAAGCCGGGCCGGTCCTTGCTGATCAACGAGCTTCAGCCCAGGCGCGCTGTCAGCCTTGTCCATGGCGGTGTTGGGGTGGGCTCCGCCGTGCACCTCGTGGTCGTCGAAGATGAGGGCGAACTGCACATTTAGCCTCTTCACGGCCGGACACACCAGCGGATTGACGCCAGCCTCGTCGATCCTGCTCAGGATGACCAGTTCGTCCGGGGTACGCCGGCCCACGATATGCGGGGATACAGAGCGGCGCAGCGACAGTCCCTCCGTCAGTGAAGCCCCGGTCCAGGGATCGCCGTAGACGGTGGCCCCGGCTGGAACGTGGCTGGGCAGGCGCTCCAGGAGTGCCCGCTCGTCGGTAGACACGAGCGGGGCACGGGGCCCTGTCCTGTAGTTGGCCGACGCAAAGACCTGTTCTTTTCCGACAGCACCGAACTGTGCACCCACGGCAATGGCGAACACCCCCGCGAGCAGAACGGCGGCGGGCGCAATCTTGTCTAAGGCCGTGGCGCGGGGAAGGCGCAGCATCCTGCTGGCCGTCTCGCCCATCCGCTGCCGCGTGGATATGGCGGCAGCTCCGCGCAGAATGCTTTCGCCTCCCAGCACAGCCAAGGGCAGCAGGACGACGGGCAGCATCGCGGCGAGGCGGAATGAGTCGTTGTACCAAACTCCGGTCAGGAAGTGCCGGGTCTCGCTCGGGGGAAGGGCGGACGCCACGATGAAAAGTCCGGCAGCAATAAAGGCCATGCCCAGCACCCATACGAGCCTGCGGCGCGCGATGGAGGCGACAAGTCCCGCCACGAGCATCACGAACATCACTAGGGAAACATGCCTTCCTTGGGGGCCGGCGCCAAGAACCTCACCGATGGCCTGAGAAACCGTCTGATAGGGCTGCCAGCGTGACGACGTGAGGCTCTGGCCGGCCATGTCCCACACGATGAAAACCAGCGGAATGAACACGGCTGTCAGGACTGTAAAGCCAATCAACTGCCGGCCCGAGGTCTCTCCGCGCCTGAAGCCGGCGGCGAGCCGGACGAGCTTGGTCAGCAGCAGCGGGAGGGCCAGCCCAAACAAGGCAACGACGAAACTCGGATGCGCCAGGGCCAGGCCGGGGAGGATGAGGATGCCCTGGCAGAGGACCGGCACAATTCGCCGCTTCGTCGGGTTGAGGCCGAGGAGATCAACGGTCAGCGCCAGTGCCACCGGCATGATGGCGATCGCCAACAGGTTGGGGTACAGAACCCCGAAGTCAACCATGAGGTAGGGAAAGGAGCTGAAGCCCGCAGCCAGTGCCCCCGTCAACAGCATGGGCAGGACGTGTCCACTGGAGATCCGGCTGATCAGGTACATCATGCCCAGCGGCCACATGACTGCGGCAATGACGATATTGCCGGCGCTGATGGCTTCCGGCACTGAGACTGACGCTGTTGACGCGACGAGTGCGATCAGATCGTGCCACGCGGCCGGGTAGAACGCCGCGGAAGCTGTGGTGAGGTTTCCGAGCGTCAGGGACGACCCCGACCCGGTGATCAGGATATGACCGATGGCATTCAGATGGAAAATGTTGTCGTACGTTTGCGAGATGTTGCCGGGCGCGCCGATGATCCGTGCAAACCGCACGGCGATGATGACCGCCGGTACGGCGAACGCGGCAACGATCGCACCGCGCCTGACCCATTCCTGCCCTGGCGTCAGGATTGGCCCCGTGTCCGCACCGTCCTGCGCGGCGTTTATGAACGACTTCCGGGGCTGGGCGCCGAACACAATGCCCCGCATGGCCAGGACATAGCGCAGCACGAGAGCCGTGACCGTGAGGACGAGGGCACAGGCAGCAACGGGGACGATCCCGTAGCCGACACCGGCGTAGGGGGCCGCCACAGCAACGGCGCTGGCGATGGTGACCGTCGTCGGACCGGAGACCGCGAAGAGGGGAAGACCCCTTACCCCCGCCCCGCGCATGACCAACAGTCCCGGCCCGAGGAAGATCACTGCGGCAAGCAGCAGAACGGGCAGGAATGTCACCCAGGGCATGGAGGCTCCTCGACGGTTTCAGGGAAATAAGGCCAGTTGCCAACAATACTGTAAGCAGCACGGGCGCTCAGCGCCGTCCCCGGCCCCTGTTCCCAATGTGGGAGACTAGTCCAGTGAATCGAACGTGGATTGTCATTCCTATGTACAACGAAGGCACCGTTGTCGCCGATGTAATCCGAGGTCTCCTGCCCGTTTTCCCGTACGTGGTGTGCGTGGATGATGGCAGCTCGGACAAGTCGGCGCAGATCGCCCGGGAGGCGGGTGCCGTGGTGGTGCAGCACCCCATCAACCTTGGCCAGGGGGCCGCGCTCCAGACCGGCATCGAGTACGCGCTGCAGGATCCGAAGCTCGGGTGCATTGTGACCTTCGACGCCGACGGGCAACACAAAGTCTCTGACGCGTTCGAGATGGCGAGCCGTGTCCTCAGCGATGAGGCGGACATCGTGCTCGGCTCCCGGTTCCTCGATGACCGGACCAAGTTGTCGCCCATGAAGCGGATCGTGCTCAAAACAGCCGCACTGCAATCCAAACTGTCCACCGGTCTGGACCTGACGGACGCCCACAACGGGCTGCGTGCCTTCAATCCCTACGTCGCCCGAAACATCAACCTGACCCAGAACCGCATGGCCCACGCCTCGGAACTGGTGAACCGGCTGGCCACGATGAAGCCCCGCTATGTGGAACACCCCGTAGAGATCATCTACACGGATTACTCGAAGGCCAAGGGCCAGTCCCTGCTGAACTCGGTCAACATTCTCGCGGAACTGTTTTTGAGGTAATAAATGCTAATCGTCATCCAGCTCATCCTGGTCCTCGCTGTCGTCCTCGTCGCGATGATCCTCATGCGGGGCGGGTCCAACGCAAGGCACCTGGCAATCCGCCGCCTCATGTTGATGGTCTTCACTTTCGTGGCCGCGCTTTCAATCTTCTTTCCGCAGATGTTGACCACCGTCGCCGGATGGTTCGGAATCGGCCGCGGAACCGACCTCGTGCTTTACGGCGTCGTTGTATGGCTCTTGATCTTCATGGCCACGACGTACCAGCGGTTTCGCCAGACCGAGATCTCGCTGACGAAGCTGTCGCGGAGGATTGCCATCGACGAGACTCCGAGAGTCTGGGAAACGGACGGCAAATAATATGGCCGCAGAGCCGGTAGAACCCATGGTGGATGTCTCGCTGATCATACCGACCAACAGCATGCACCGGTGGCTGGACCGGGCGGTTAGCTCCGTTTTAGACCAGACCGGCGCCAGCTTCGAGCTGATCCTCTACCTTGACGGGGTGGAACTGGCCCCGGGCACGGAATGGGCCTCCGACCCGCGGGTGCGGCTGGTCCACGGTACGAATTCCCAAGGCGTGGGGCATGCCCTTCGCGAGGCGTGCAAGCATGCCCGGGGCGAATTCATTGCCCGGCTGGACTCCGACGACGTCGCACTGCCCGGCCGATTTGCCCGGCAGGTCGCGTACCTGCGTGAGCATCCGGACACCGTGGCCGTGACCGGCCAGACGCCGTGGATTGATGAGGAAGGCGCGCGAATCGGAGCGTTCGGACACGCATCAGGCGCTGACGTGCGGGGAAAGCTGCTCGAGCAGAACGTTCTCGTCCAGTCGGCGATCATGTTCCGTGCCACTGACTACCGGGCGGTGGGCGGGTATAAGCCGCTGCGGCAGATGGAAGATTACGACCTCTGGCTGCGCCTGGCGCTGCGCGGACGCATGGCGGTCCTCGAGGCCGACGTCGTCGAGTACCGCATCCACCCCGACCAAACCAGCCGGGGCGTACATCCCCGCGCGTCCTACGTCAAGACTGTATATGCCGGCCGCAAGGACCTCGCCCTGCTGCTGGGGAAGTCTGCGGGCAGCCAACTGATCCGCAACACGGCATTCCGTGCGGCCCTGTACATGATGTACTACCTGCCGCCGTCCCTGATCCGGCGCATCCGAACTGCAGCCTCCCGCTAGTCCGCCGCAACCGCGGGGGCGCCTACCAAGCGCTCCAGCCGCCGTCGACCGCAATGGTTTGGCCTGTGACGTACCGGGAAGCGTCCGAGGCGAGCCAGGCGACAACGCCGCGGAAGTCGTCCTCCGTGGCCATTCGCCGCAGCGGGGTCAGCTTCTCGTACCGTTCGGTGAACTCCCCGGCCTGGCCCCGGGCGATCCCTCCTGGCGCGAAGGCATTGACGCGAACGGCAGGGGCCATCACCGTGGACAGATACCTCGTGAGCTGGACGATGCCGCCCTTCGTGGCGCCGTAAGCGGCGGGGTTGCCCATGACCGTGCCTTCGTAAAGGCCCATGTTCGGTCCCACGATCCCATAAATTGACGACACGTTGATGATCGAGCCGCGTCCGTCCGCCGAGAGCTTCGGTGCGAGTTCGCGGGCGAGCGAAAACGGCACTCGGAGGTTCAGCTTTGAGGCCAGCTCAAAGGCCTCGTCGGTCTGTTCCGCGAAGGGGACGGCGTAGCCGGGGATCCCCGAGGTGCCGGTAAAGGCAGCATTGTTCACCAGGATGTCCAGCGGCCCGTCGATGGCCCCGGCCAGTTCGCTCGTTCCGCCGTCTTCCAGGAGGTTGACCGCTACCGCCGTGGCCTTCACGCCGTACTGGCGCGCCAGTTGATCTGCTACTTCTTCGCAGGCATCGGCGGCGACGTCTGATACGACGACGTCGGCACCTTGGGCGGCGAGAGTCCCGGCCAGCACCCGGCCCAGTGGCCCGGCGCCTCCGGTGACCAGTGCCATGCGCCCTTCAAGGCTGAAGATGCCGTCCAGTCCGTCTAGGCCGGTCACTTGGCCGGCTCCGTGGTGGACGCGCCGGGTGCAGTGTCGGGCTGGTAGCCCGGCAGCGGGGCCAGTCCCGCTCCGACGACCGCCTCAACGAGGCGGAACTCGTGTTCGTCGTCGATGCTGAAAGCATGCGTTTCCGGTATTTCCACGAACCCGTGGCGGCCCTCATCGAACCAGCTGGTTTCCAGCCGGCGGATGAAATCTGCCCGCCAGACGTAGAAGCTTCCATTGATGCGCATGTACCGCGGCACGTCCTGGCGGCGGACGACGCCTGTTCCTTCCTCGAAGTACCTCACCAGGCCGGGGCCGTCGGCTTCAGGCCGCACCCCCACCCAGGTCGGGTTGAAGAAGGGCTCGGAGACCGCAACCACGCCGTCCAGCTCTGGCGTGGCCACGAGGGCGTCGATGGCCGCGCGCACCCGCTCGGGGGTGCGGGTCGGGCTTGTCGGGTCCAGGAGCAGCACCATGTCGTAAGCCACCGAGTCGATTTCCTCCATGGCGGCCAAGGCGTGACGGAGCACCACGCTCATGGGTGCCGTGTCCGACGCCAGCTCGGCGGGACGCAGGAAAGGGACCTCGGCGCCGGCTGCACGGGCCGTTTCGGCGATGGTCTCGTCATCCGTTGACACGATGCACCTGACGGAATCGCCCAGGAGAGCTGCCAGCGCGACGGAGTGGGCCAAGAGCGGCTTGCCCATCAGGGGGCGAATGTTCTTGCCGGGTAGCCCTTTGGATCCTCCCCGTGCCGGGATGACCGCCAGGACGCGGGGGCGGATGGAAGTATCAGTCATGGTGTTGTTGCCCTCGGGAGTCGTGCCCAGCGTGCCGGATCGGACGCTGACGTTGTCTGCAGCTGAAGCTGATTACCACACTATCGGTTCTTTCCCGCCGGAGGAGTGGGCGGCCCGGGCCGCGTCGCAGATGGCCACGGCACGAATTCCGTCCGCAAGCTCTGCCGGCACAAACCGGGCCATCAGGTTGCCGGCGGACACGCCGGCCTGCTCCAGAACAGCAAGGGTCTGGCGGGCGAGAGCCACATCGACCGAAGCATCATCCGGAAAGCGGATCGATCTCCGCTGGACGCCTGCCGCCGTCGCAATTTCGACGGCGATCTCATTGTGTACCACATCCCAGCACAACGCGCCGTCGGTGGTGCTGATGCGGATGCTGCGGGTCTTGACCGGGGTGACGTAGTCAAGCCGGATGTGGACCGCTCCGTGGCCGTCCCACAGCAGGTCGGCCGATTCTTCGGCCTCGATTCCGAGCACGCCGTGCCCCAACGTGGCCTGCAGGGAGGAGGGCGCGCCGAGCAGCATGACGGGGTAGTCGATGTCGTGGACGAGGTCGCGCAGGGCCCCGCCCTCGGCAGCGCGGGCCGAGTAGCTGTCGCGGTAGTCGCGGTTGGGGCGCCACGCCGGCAGCCAGGACTGGGAGCGCACCTGGGCGCTGGTGACCTGGCCCATGCGCGGAAGCAGGTCGGCCAGGACCGCGAGTCCCTGATGGAACCGCAGCGGCGCGCTCACGGAAATCGTGTCTGCCCTCGGGTGCGCCGAGAGGCTGCGGGCACTCGCCGCATCCTGGCTGACCGGCTTCTCCAGCAGGAGTGCCTTGGGGCTATGGTCCAGGGCTTCCAGGGCATCATCGACGTGCCGCGCCGTGTCGGTGGCGATGATCACCACGTCCATGTCTGTTTCCGGGTGCTTGGTGAGCAACTTGACGGACGCGGGAATGTCGCTCCGGCCGGCAAGGCTTGCGGTCGGACGGACGGGGAGCGCGAAGATGTCGTCGACACCCATCTCTTCGAGCACACGCAAATGCCGGGCGCCAATGGAGCCGGTGCCCCTCACCAGAGCGGAGGTCCTGCGGCCCCCCTCCGGCTGCCCGGCCAGCCGGGCAGAAGGCACCGGAGCCAAGGCCGGAGAGACATCCAAGTATGATGTGAGCGTCATCTGCTCAACTCTATTGCTCAAGGCGCCGCTACTCTAAATGGATATCCAGAATCACTATTACGGTCACTCTGCGGCATTCGCGCACCACTGCGGAATGAACAGGATCCACCACATTCCGGGCTTGGTGCAGCACGGATGGACGGTCAAATCGCCTGTCTTGGCCCAGTTTGCAGACTTCAATGACCGTGGTGCCAACCGGAAGCGGCTGGTCTGGACGTCGGCGTCGCGGGGATACTCGCCCGAAGGACCAGAGAACCTTTTCCCGGACGGATCCAGCATGATCACCGCTGTCGGGGCGCCGTTCCTGTACCTCCAGAAAGCAGTGCAGGATAAGGGCGGGCTGCCGGACCGGACGATGGGCCCCCTGGTGCTGCCCCTCCACGGAACAGCACTGGTGAAAGTCAGCGGTGACCACGATGGGTTCGCACAGGAGGTCCTCCGCCGTGACGGACCAGCCACGGTGTGCCTCCATATCGAGGACCTCGAGCACCCTGAGATCTACAGCGCCTGGACGGACGCGGGGCACAGCGTCATCAGCGCGGGCGACCGCCGAGACCCGCAGTTCTTGGGGCGGATTCTCTGGATGATGGCCTCCGCGCAGAAAGTTGTTTCGAACCGTATGTCGACGGCCCTTCTCTACGCCGCGGCTGCCGGCGCTGACGTGGAGATCTACGGACCGGACTTCCAGCTCGGCCAGAACGCGGAATCCGATCCCGGACTTCGGATGCGTGAGCTGTGGCCGGAATTCTATGAGCCGTCACCGGACAACGCGGAGCTCAAACGCATAGCCGACATGGAACTCGGTGTGCAGGACATGAAGTCCCCGGCCGAACTGAAGAGCCTGCTCGGCTGGAACAGCCGCTCTTTCGGCGCATTCTGGGACTATTGGGCCAGTGGCCCCCTGGAAAAAGCCCAGGCGGTCCTCGGGCTGCGGAAACGCCCCGAAGGTGCCCACAGCGGCGAAGCCGGCCTGTCCCCGATCCACTTCCTCCGCCACCCGCTCAAACACCTGCCCTCCCCGCTGCCGAAGCTCACGCCGGCGGTCGCCGTCGAGGCGGTCAGGCTTAAAGAGTCGGGCCGGCTCTAGGATGGGCGCCTGGCTGATCATCGGGGCGTCCGGGCACGCGCGCAGCCTCGCGTCGATCGTGAACGGCCGCGGAGACCATGTGGCCGCCGTTTCTGACGCAGGCCTGGCTGGAGCAGCCCGGGACTCCGCAGCGTCGGAACGGAGCCTCAGCCCGTTCGCTGCCGCGGACGGCCGGACCCCGCGGGTGTTTTTCGACGACGGCGAAGCGCTGAGGTTTGCCGCCGAAGCGTCCCTGTCGATCGCCGTCGGCATCGGGGACAACGGCGTCCGGAACCGCATCGCGGAATCGATCATCGCCTCGCCGGAACTGGGCCTGCTCACCGGCCCGTTGGTCGCAGCAAGTGCAACCGTTGATCCGACCGCCCGCCTCGGGGCCCTGTCACAGGTCTGCGAGCACGCCCACGTGGGCCCGTTGGCGGACATAGGCCCAGCGGTCATCATCAACACCGGCGCGATTGTCGAACACGAGGCCGGCGTCGGAGCCGGGACGCACCTCGCCCCTGGTTCGGTGCTTTTGGGGGCCTCGTTCGTGGGCAATAGAGTATTTGTTGGGTCAGGCGCCCGTGTCCTTCCCGGCTGCACCGTGGGAGGACTGTCTGTGATCGGTGCGGGCGCTGTCGTGACGCGTGATCTCGCCGGGGGAGCAACCTACATCGGTGTTCCGGCCCGGGAATTGACATCCAAGAAAGGCGCAACCCTGTGACCATCGAATCCAAAGCCCAGCATGTGACGTTCGGTCCGCACCGCATCGGCCCTGACGAGGAAGTCTTCATCATTGCAGAGGCGGGAGTGAATCACGACGGTGACGTGGCAGTTGCCCATGAACTGATCGACATGGCTGCCGACACCGGCGCCAACGCGGTGAAGTTCCAGACCTTCAAGCCTGAATCCCTGGTCACGGAAGCTGCAGACACCACGCCGTACCAGAAAAAGGCTGGGTTCGCGGAGTCCCAGTCCGAGATGTTGCGGCGCCTGACCCTGCCCGAGACTGCCTGGGTTGAGCTGCGGGACCACTGTTCCGAGCGGGGGATCACGTTCCTCTCCACGCCCTTCGACTACGACAGCGCACGAATGCTTGCGGACATCGGTGTTCCGGGACTCAAGATCGGCTCCGGAGAGCTGACGAACACTCCCTATCTGGCCGCCATTGCGGAATTCGGCATTCCGATGATCGTGTCCACGGGAATGGGAACCCGGGAAGAGATCGCCGCGGCGCTCGAGGCGACGGCCAAGGCGCCCGCGACCGTCCTGCTGCACTGCGTCTCTGCCTACCCCGCACCTTTGGACGAGGCCAACCTGCTCGCCATCCCCGCGATGCGGAAGGAATTCGGCGTCGAGGTTGGCTGGTCCGACCACACGCCGGGCTCCCTGACGGCCATCGCGGCCACGGCACTGGGTTCGACTCTGTTGGAAAAGCACATCACCACCGACAAGACACGCAACGGTCCGGACCATTCCGCGTCGCTTGAGCGGGACGAGTTCGAGGACTACGTGCGCTCCGTCCGTGACGTGTACCGGGCACTGGGAGACGGCAACAAGCGCAGGATGCCCAGCGAGGAAGCCAACGCCGGGCTGGTGCGGCGCTCCTTCCACGCAGTCCGGGACATCGCAGCGGGTGCCGTGATCACGGAGGCCGACGTCGCCATCCTCCGCCCAGAGGGCGGACTCCTGCCGTCAGCCAACGTGGTGGGCCGCTCCGCAGGCCGTGCCATCAAGGCCGGAACGCCGATAACCGCCGAAGACCTGGCCTGACATGCGGGTGCTGGGGTTCGTAGGGACGCGGGCGGATCTCTTCCCACTCGCCCCGGTCCTTGTCCAGCTGGCCGGAAATCCTGACGTCGAGTTGCACGTGGCAACCGCTGTCGGGTTCCCGGCCGGGACAGCAGCCAGCCGGCTGCGGGAGGCAGGACTCCAGGACGGCGCCTTCGTGCACCATGACCTGGGGCTCCACCTGGATGACGCCTCCGCTCTGGGCCAGCTGGCGCTGGGCCCGAAACTGTCCGGGAACATGGCCGAGCTGATTCAGCGGAGCAAGCCAGACGCCGTCGTTGTTCTTGGCGACCGCTGGGAGCTGCTTTACGTGGTGCCGGCAGTTGTTGTCTCAGGCGTAAGGCTGGTGCATCTCCATGGCGGGGAAGTCACTGAAGGGGCGCTCGATGAGCGCGTCCGGCACGCTGTGACCAAACTGGCGGACCAACATTGTGTGAGCACGGCCGGGGCCGCCCGCCGGGTGGCCCAGCTTGGCGAATCGCCGGAACGGATTCATCAGACAGGTGCCCCCGGGCTCGACCGGTTCAGGGAGCCGAACCCCCTGACAGAGGAAGAGTTCCAGGCAGAGTTCGGCCGGCCCCTGATCCGTCCGCTGCTGATGGTCACATACCACCCGCCCACAGCCGAGATGTCCGGGAACGCCGGCGCCTTGGCACGGCAGGTATTCGACGAGTCCATTGCCGCCGCAGGCACAGCGATTCTGACTTATCCGGGTTTTGACGCCGGGCGACACGAAATCGTGGCAGAACTTGAGGAGATTGCTGCCGGCGGCACCGCGATCGTACGGGAAAGCCTGGGACCGCTTTACCCCCGTGTCATGGCCACCATCGACGCCCTGGTGGGGAATTCCTCCTCCGGCATTCTTGAGGCTGCAACGTTTTCCGTGCCGGTCGTCAATGTCGGGGACCGGCAAAAAGGCCGTGAAAGCGGCGCCAACGTCATCCACTGCCGCGACGAGCGTCCGGGGATCCACGCTAGTATTGAAAAGGCTTTGAGCGCGGAGTTCCAGGAATTGGCCCGCCAAGTGGTCAATCCGTATGGGGACTCGCATTCGTCCGAACGGATCGAACGCGTAGTGGTTGGCAGCGGACGGACGCCGCTAACCAAGGCCTTCATTGACATCGGCGCTGGAGAATGACACGTATGAGTATTGACGGGCCCCTCGCAAACGTCTGCATCGGGCAGGACGCCACTGTTAGGCAGGCGCTGGAGACTATCGACCGCGGCGCGTCCGCAATAGCCCTCGTCACCGACGAGTCGGGCAAGCTCCAGGGAGTGCTTACCGACGGCGACATCCGCCGCGGCCTGCTCAAGGGAGCCGAACTCGATGGACTCGTCCACGAGTACGCCAACCGGGCACCGCACGTCGTCGGGCCTGATGCCACCCGCGCCTCCGTGCTGGACCTGATGCGGAGCCTGCGTATCAGCGAAGTTCCAGTGGTGGACGATTCCGGCAAGCTCGTCGGCTTGCACACCCTCAACGACATTGTGGGCCGGACGTCCCTGAGCAATATTGCCGTCATCATGGCCGGAGGCAAGGGCACGCGCCTGGGCGCGCTGACCAAGGACACCCCGAAGCCGCTGATGACCGTGGCCGACCGGACCATTATCGAGTGGATCATCCTCGGACTGGTGGAATCGGGCGTCACGAACATCTATGTCTCCGTGGCGTATCTGGCCGAAAAAATAATGGCCCACTTGGGCGACGGCTCCCGGCTCGGCTGCACGATCAAGTATCTGCATGAGGACCCGGCGAAGCCCCTCAACACCGCCGGTGCGCTGGGGCTGCTCTACCACGAGCGGCCTGACATTTCCGAGCCGGTGCTTGTCACCAACGCGGACCTCATGGTGCGGTACTCGGCAGCGGAGCTTCTCGCCTTCCACGCGTCCAAGAACGCGAGCGTGACCGTTGCTGCCCGGCCGTACGTCCATCAGGTGCCCTTCGGTGTCCTGGACATCGGAGAGGGACGATCGATCTCATCGGTTGTTGAGAAGCCGAGCATCGAATTCGAAATCAGCACGGGCATTTACGCCGTGTCTCCTGAGGCACTGGCGCTGGTGCCGTACCTTGAACCCTTTTCCATGCCGGAACTGGTTCAGGCCTGCATTGAGCAGTCCAAGACAGTGGCCGCATGGCCGATCGAATCCGACTGGATCGACGTCGGAACACCCAAAGACCTAGCGACAGCGAAAGGCCAGTGATCACCTTGACTCAGCAGAACCTTACGGGCAAGACCGTAGTTGTTACGGGCGCGGACGGCTTCATCGGAAGCCACGTCACCCAGCGGCTGATCGCCCAGGGTGCCAACGTGCGCGCCCTTTGCGTTTACAACTCCAACGGTTCCTACGGGTGGCTTGATGACCTGAGCCCCGAAGAGCGTGACTCCGTCGATCTGCGCCTCGGCGACATCCGGGACGCGGAGTACGTCTCCGACCTGGTTGCCGGTTCGGATGTCGTCCTCCACCTCGCAGCCCTCATCGCGATTCCCTACTCCTACGAGGCGCCCCGCTCGTACGTGGAAACGAACGTCGTGGGCACGCTGAACGTCCTCGAGGGCGTGCGCCGCCACAACGTGCCGCGGCTGGTCAACACCTCCACGTCCGAGGTCTACGGAACTCCCAAGACCGTGCCGATCACCATCGAAAACGAGCTCCGCGGCCAGTCCCCGTACAGCGCCACGAAGATTGCCGCCGACAAGCTCTGCGAGGCGTGGGCGAGCTCCTTTGAGACTCCCGTAGTGGTCCTGCGCCCGTTCAACACCTACGGTCCCCGGCAGTCCGCACGTGCCGTGATCCCCACGGTGCTGCAGCAGATGGTTGCCGGCGCCGACAAGATCCACCTCGGCTCGCTGACCCCCCGCCGCGACTTCACGTACGTCACTGACACGGCCGACGGATTCCTGAAGGCAGCCAGCGCGGACATCCCGCTGGAGGGCCAGGTCATCCAACTCGGCACCGGCTACGACGTCTCCATCGGGGAACTCGTTGAAATGGCCCGGAAGGTCACCGGATCAACGGCGGAGATCATCACCCAGGACGAGCGCGTCCGCCCGGAAGCCAGCGAAGTCATGCACCTTCTTTCGGACCCGTCGCAGGCGCTGGCCGAACTGGGCTGGGCACCGCAGGTCAGCCTCGAAGAGGGCCTGCGGGAATCCGCCGAATGGATCAAGGCCCGCGGCGTGGACCTTTCCGCAGCCGCACGTTACTCCCGATAAGTGTTGCCAGAAAGGTCAATTGTGGCGAGCCGTATCCCACTAGCTGTACCCAATATCGGCGAGCGTGAAGCCGAACTCGTCAACGAAGCCGTCGCCAGCGGGTTTGTCTCTTCCGTGGGGCAGTTTGTCTCCGAATTCGAACAGAAGTTCGCTGACTACGTCGGCGCCAAGCACGCCGTGGCATGCGCTTCGGGAACGGCGGCGCTGCACATTGCGATGCGCCTCGCTGACGTTCAGCCGGGGGACCTCGTTGCCGTGTCGGACTTCACCTTCATGGCAAGCTCCAACGCGGCGTCCTACCAGTTCGCCGACCTGCTGCTGGTGGACTCGCTGGCCGAGTCCTGGTGCATGGATGTCGTGAGCCTGCGCCGCGAGATCGAGCGCAGGACGGCAGCGGGGGAGAAGCTGCCCAAGGCCATCGAGATCGTGCACATCCTGGGCCAGCCCGCCGACGCCCAGGCGGCGCGGGAACTTGCGGATGAATACGGCATCATCCTGATCGAAGATGCCGCCGAGGCTCTCGGCGCCATGTGGACCGAGGGGCCGCTGCAAGGCCGCCACGTCGGGACGGTCGGCCACATGGGTGCGTTCTCGTTCAATGGAAACAAAATCATGACGACCGGCGGCGGCGGCATGTTCACCACTGACGATCCCGAACTGGCGGCGAAGGCAAAGCACCTTTCGACCCAGGCCCGGCTCCCAGACCGCGGCTACCTGCACGACGAAATCGGCTTCAACTACCGGCTGACGAACATCGCCGCGGCCCTCGGAGTGGCGCAGCTGGAGCGGCTCGACGGCTTCGTGGAAACAAAGCGCAAAATCGCGGCCCGCTACGCCGACGCTTTTGCCGGCACTGAGATCCAGACGCCTCCGAGCCTCCCCGGCCAGGAATCGACCTACTGGCTGTACTCGGTACTTGTCCCCGCCTCGCGCGGAACTGGCGCACGGGACGAACTGCAGGACTTCCTGGCCGAAGTGAATATCGAATCCCGCTCGCTATGGCGGCCGCTGCACATGCAGCCGCCGCTGCAGGACGAGCTCAGCCTCGGCGGCAGCATCGGCGAAGATCTTTTTTCCCGTGGCCTTTCGCTGCCATGCTCCACCGACCTTACGGAAGCCGATCAGGACCGCGTGATAAAACGGGTCCACGAATGGCTACGACTCAGCGGTGAGTAGTACCGGGCGGGCAGACGTTGCCGAATCCGGGAACAGCAGCGCTGTGGACAAGACAGGCAGGAACTCGGTTCTTTATCTGGTGGGCGCACTCATGCAGGGCCTGGGAATCTTTCTCGTCCAGCCATTTGCGCTCCGAGTGCTGAACAATGATGCTGAATGGCAGGAGCTGTTCCTGTCCGTCTCGGTAATCCAGATTGGCGTGGTCCTTGGCGCGGCAGGACTGCCGCTGGCAATTACCAAGGCATGGTTCGACCATAACGGTGCAGCCAAGGCACGTTCCATCAGCGGCTTTCTGAGCCTGCTCGGCGCTCTTGTCGGGGCCATCGCGGCGGCGGTGTACTGGTGGCTGGCGGGCGGTGGCCACGGAGTGTTCAGCTTCACCGTGGCGCTGCTGACGATGGGCCTGCTCGCCACCGTGCTGGCTGCCCAGGCTCTGCTTCGAGCCCAAGGCCGGCCCGTTGCGTTCGTTCTGCTGAGCCTCGGGTCATCGGTGGCTGCCTATGGCGTGGGGCTGTTGGCCATGCTCGTTGTCGGCGCCACCGCCAGCGTTTTCATGGTGGGCTTCGGGACCGCGGTCTGCCTCACGGCAGTCGCGGCGCTGTTCATTGCGCCGCCGTCACCGCCTTTCGCCGTACCCGGCGCCGCAAAAGAGGCGCTGCTCATCGGACTGCCCGTCTTGCCGCACACCGGATCGATGATGCTCCTGACGCAGGGAGCCGCTTTTCTGTTGGCGGCTGTGGCTGCGGAGGGTGTCTCCGGGGACTACGGCAAAGTTCAGATTTTTGTCCTGGGGACTGTCACGCTGCTGGGCGCCCTGAACAACGCGTGGGTTCCAGCCATCATGTCGGCGAAGCCGGGGGAGCGGCCGGAGCGGATGCGCTCAGTCATGAAGACAGCGAGTTTCGCGGGACTCGCGTTGGTCATCGTGGCGAGCGGTGGAGCGAATGTGGTGACCCACATCATGGCCGTGGGGCGTGAGGACCTCATCCCTGTCGCGCAGATAATGCCCCTGATCGCCCTCGGCTACCTGCTGTATTTGAACGCTTCCTCGCTGCTCTTTGCCGACAAGGTGACCTGGATCCTGGCGGTGGTCACGCCTTCGGTGCTCGTTATTTCGGCCCTGGCAGCGCTGGGACCGGCGTCCGCCGGGAACCTGGTGCTGATGGCCGCAACATCCGCGGGATCCTTTTTCCTTCTCGGCGGCGTGTATTTTCTGGTAGCACGTCGGCGGGCCCCGGGCGGGTGGCCGGTACGCACATATGCGCTGTGCTGTGTTGCCGCGGTTACCTATGTCGCCGCACTGCTGATGGTTCCGCGGGATATCGTTTCGGGAATCATTACCGCAGGCGCGGTGGCCTTGGCAGGTGCCGGCGGACTTGCAGTGTGGCACAAGCGCAGGGCAAAGCGGACGGGAAGGGCTTCACAATGACTGGCACGAGCGGCGCTGACTGTGACGAAGCCCGTTAGGCATCGGCCGGCCGCAAAGTCGGCGGCACGCACCAGTGACTTCTTTCCCGTCGCCCGCCGACGCTCGGCGCGGGCTCTGCTGGCTGGCCACACGCTCATCGTGTTGGTTCCGGGATTTTCATCGTCATCGGAGAACACGGTTCTTGCTCACAGTCCCAAATTTTCTTTGTGCTGCCGGGCCAATAACGGATAATCGGCGGCGCGCTAGGTACATACGCCACCAGTGTGGGGCCCCTGGGGCGCACCAGTTCTTTTTCGCTGGCCCCAGGTTTGACTCGTCGCCGTGCCCCGTCGCTTATTTGCGGCGTACGTTAACCCCAGTGGCGCTGTAGATCATGGATCCCCCTTGGAACGGTACCTCGCGGTAGCCGTTGTACTGTACGGCTACGCCGAGGGGATAACCGAGACCGCCACTCTGCCAGCCCGCGTTGCGCCAGGCTGACCAGTACGGTTCACCGACCATGTTTGCGCCGGTTGCGGCGGTGTAGTAGCTCGTGGCCCGTTCGAACGGCTGATAGCAGCCACCGCCGTAAAGTCCACACTTCGCTGGTCCAGTCGGATAACCGACGCCCGCCTGCCAGCCAGCCCACTGCCACGATCTGAAGTAGGCCCCGAAAACGGCATGGGCGCCGGTAGCGGGGGAGAAGTAGACGTTGGCTTTTTGGAAGGGCTGGTAGCAACCACCACCATAAAGCCCGCAACCAGTCGGGCCGGTCGGATAGCCAAGCCCCTGCTGCCAGCCTGCTTCCTTCCATGCATCCCAGTACGAACCTGTCACTGCATGGGCTCCGGTGGATGCAGAGAAGTAGATGTTGCCCTTTTGGAAGGGCTGGTAGCAGCCGCCGCCGTACAGGCCGCAGGAAGCCGTCGCGGTCGGGTATCCGATTCCCTGTTGCCAGCCGGCAGCTTTCCATGCGGACATGTAGCTGTTGGTCACCGCAAAGGTACCCGCGACGGGAGTGGCATAGACAATGCCGCCCTGGAATTTCTGGTGGCATGTTGAGGAGGCGGGCGCCCCGTAGGGGCAGGTGACATCGCCGGTAGGATAGCCGATGCCGCTTTGCCAGCGCGCCGCACCCCAGGCTTTCCAAAAGCTGCCCGTGACAGGATGTGCACCAGTTGCGCTGGTCCAGTAGATGTTGCCGGCCGCATAGGATCGGTAACATCCGCCGCCAACCAGGTTGCAGATGTCGGACTTGGAGATTGCCGCTCCAAGGCTTCCGGAGGCTCCACCCAATGACAGCCACTTCCGCTCGATAGCGCCTGCGGAGTCGACACCGTTCCTGGCAAAGGTCTGCAGCTGTGCGTAGGTGCCGTTCCAGACATTCGAGTCGCCTGCAAACGGCCCGCTTGGGCTAAACTGCCAGATACTGTACTGGCTCCAGCTTGACGGGATAGGCCCGGCATCGTCGGACGGGGCGGTTGGGTAGTTGGCCACCCACAAGGGATAGTCGCCGAAGCCAAGGGCATCGCCGGTGCACTGCTTCCACCAGCCCGTGTTCGTGTAGATGACCGGCAGTCGGCCGGTCAAGGACCGCATGGTGTTGCCAAAGTCCCGGACCCACGTAGCCAGCTGCTGTGGCGTCCTGTCATAGCAGGTGTTTCCGTGGTAAAAGCCGTTGATGGTCTGGCCTGCGTAAGGGTTGAATTCGAAATCCAGCACGGGAGGCATGGTGTAGCCGTCACCCGACCACCCCCCGCCGTTGGCCACGAAGAAGCGGGCTTGGTCTGCACCGGAAGATGCGTTGGGGATGGCGAAGTGATAGGCGCCGCGAACCATGCCGACGTTGCGGGCACCCTCATACTGGGAACTGAAACTTCCGCTGATGTAGTAATTGCCTTCGGTGGCTTTCACATACGCGAAGCGCGACCCCATGTTCCATTGCTGCTGCCAGTTAACGGCCGTTTGGTGGCTGCTAACGTCTTGGCCCTTGACGCCAAAGGACGGGACCCATGTGGCTTCTGTTACGGCGTTCGGCCGCGGCTGGAGAGCAACTGGATTGCCCTGGCCCATGTGCGCGCCGTCTTCGCCCACGGCTGCCCGCATCGCTGCCCTGGCTGCCTCCGTGTCGAGGCCAGCCGCGGGGTCGCTGAACGGGGGAACACTTGCCTCGCCCGTCGTGGGAGTCGGCTCTGGCTCCAGGGCCCAGGCGGGAACCGGAATTCCCAGACCGGCAAGCACCACCAATGCCAGAATGCCGGCGCTAAATCGGCCGGCAGTTTTGCGCCGTGCAATTTTTGTTTGTGTCATGTCTCTGCTCCGGAGTCAACGGCCTGGCCTCAGCGCCCTTTGGGCGTTGCAGAGTCGGTCGAGGTCGCTTTCCACCACGCCATCCCCCAAGGGCTAGTCCTTGGCGCGCCTAACATACCACTTTCTGTTACTAGTGGTGCTGAGGATGGCATTGATTCTCTTGTGGCCAATGAGAAGGCGAGTGGCCGGAAGGTTGTTGCTACCGCCTGCGCGTCACCCGAATTTCAGGGCTATTCCGCGTACGCCTAGACTGGTGGCCATGAAGGTTTTGGTTACCGGCGGCGCCGGCTACATCGGTTCACACACGGCTTTATGCCTGCTCGAGGAGGGGCACGACGTCGTCGTGCTGGACAACCTTATGAACTCGAACATCGAGGCAGTCCGCCGTGTTGAAGAGCTCGCCGGCAAGAAGGTGGAGTTCCGCGAGGCCGACCTGCTCGACGCTGTGGCTGTCGATCAGGTCTTCGCGGAGGGCGGCTTCGACGCCGTCATCCACTTCGCGGGCCTGAAGGCCGTCGGCGAGTCTGTGGCGAAGCCGCTCTGGTACTACAAGAACAACGTGGTGGGCACGCTCAACCTGCTTGAGAGCATGGAGAAAGCCGGTGTTCGGCGGCTGGTCTTCAGCTCATCGGCTACCGTCTACGGCGCCTCCGAGCACGTTCCCCTGATCGAGAAGTCGCCGCTGGATGCAACGAACCCCTACGGCAGGACGAAAGAGCAGATCGAGGACATCCTGTCCGACCTGAGCGACGCCGACCCGCGGTGGAGCATCGCGCTGCTGCGCTATTTCAACCCCGTGGGCGCCCACGAATCGGGACGCATAGGCGAAGACCCGCGCGGGATCCCCAACAATCTCTTGCCCTTCGTTGCGCAGGTCGCGGTGGGACGGCGCGAGAAGGTCATGGTTTTTGGCAACGATTACCCGACGCCCGACGGAACAGGGGTCCGCGATTATATCCACGTCATGGACCTGGCGGCCGGTCACCTCGCAGCGCTGAACTACCTTAAGACGAAGACCGGCTCGTTCCGGTGGAACCTCGGAACCGGCCGCGGTTCGTCCGTGCTCGAGGTCATCGAGGCCTTCGGCGCTGCCGCAGGCCATCCCGTTCCCTACGAGTTCGCTCCGCGCCGCCCGGGGGATGCGGCTGTGAGCTACGCCGACGCTTCTGCAGCCTTGGCGGACCTGGGATGGTCCGCTCACCGTGATCTGGCGCAGATGTGCGCTGACCACTGGCGCTGGCAGAGTGCAAAATCCCTACGGTTACGCCGGTGAAGGTGGAACTGCTGCCTCCGAGACGTAACATCTGCGGATGGCCGGTTGCCGTACACAGGCGCTTCGGTTGGGTTATCCACATTCTTAATCCTGTGACTTGGCTCACGGGGTAGCTTCCCTTAGCTTTAACCCAGATGTACTGCCTCCGCTGGGGGCGGCAGTCGTTCGGGGGAATTCATGGATGCAGTACGCATTGTCGAGGATGAAGTCCGGGAGCTGATCCGTCGGCGGGGTCTCGATCCGTTGCACCAGACTGCCGAGGTCAGGCGGCTCGTCGAAGCTGCCGTGACCGACTACGACGAGCGCGCCCTCATGGGTCCGCTTCCGCCGCTTGGGCCACTGGAGTCAGCCCGGCGGTTTGTCTTTGATGCCGTGGCCGGGTTCGGGGTCCTCCAACCTCTGCTGGATGATCCGGGGATCGAGGAAATCTGGATCAACGCACCGACGGAAATCTACGTTGCACGGAACGGTGAATCCGAACTCACATCACTGAGCCTTACGGATCAGCAGGTCCGGGACCTGGTTGAGCGCATGCTGAAGAGCTCGGGTCGGCGGCTGGACATCTCATCGCCCTTCGTGGATGCAGCCCTGCCTGACGGGTCCCGCCTGCACGTGGTGATTCCGGATATCACCAGGCGCCACTGGGCCGTGAATATCCGCAAGTTCGTTGTGAAGGCAACCCGGCTGGATCATCTTGTGGAACTGGGCACCCTGACCCCGCAGTCCGGGCGATTCCTGGGCGCCGCCGTCGCAAGCGGACTCAACATCCTGGTCTCAGGTGCCACGCAGGCGGGAAAGACCACGCTGCTGAACTGCCTCGCAGCCAGCATAGGAAGCCGAGAGCGCGTCGTTACGGTCGAAGAGATCTTCGAGCTGCAGTTTCCGCTGCGCGATGTGGTCGGGCTGCAGTGCCGGCAGCCCAATCTGGAAGGCGAAGGAGAAATCCCGCTCCGCCGGCTGGTCAAGGAAGCCCTTCGCATGCGGCCTGACCGCTTGGTGGTGGGCGAGGTTCGGGAAGCAGAGAGCCTCGACATGCTGATCGCCCTTAACAGCGGCCTTCCTGGGATGTGCACCGTTCACGCAAATTCAGCCCACGACGCGGTGACCAAGATGTGCACGCTCCCGCTGCTCGCCGGTGACAACATTTCCAGTGCGTTTGTGGTTCCGACCGTGGCCTCGTGCATCGATCTGGTGGTTCACTGCAGCCGCCTTGCGAACGGGCGCAGGCAGGTGACGGAAATCCTCTCCCTGGGCAGACGGGTCGAGAACGGAATTATCGAATCCTCGATGATTTTTTCTATGATCGGCGGCCTGCTGGAGCCGACGGCCAACACCATGCCGGCGGAGGAGAAATTCGCGAGGGCTGGTTATGAAGTCGCGGCGCTCTTGGACCCGCGCTAATGGCTGCATTGTTGGGAGTTCTGACAGGTGCCGGGCTGTTCCTGATCTGGTGGTCGGCCTGGGACCAGCCCGTGCGCCCCAAGCGTGGACCGCGGACAAGCCGTCTCCATGACCTCTTGTTGTCGGCCGGCATTGAAAAAGTCACCGGCGCCGGTCTCGTCGGCAGCTGCCTAGGCCTTGGCGCTTTTGCGACCCTGGCCTTTTTCGCCGTGAGCAGGTCCTGGCCCATTTCCGTTTGCTTTGGCCTGTTCGGCGGCTGGCTTCCGGTGGCGGTGGTCAAATGGCGGGCCAAACGACGCAGCGCTGTCCTGCGGCGGGTATGGCCCGACGTCGTCGATCACCTGCGGTCGGCCATCCGGGCTGGGCTGTCTTTGCCGGAGGCACTGATACAGCTGGGCGACAAGGGCCCCGAGGAGCTGCGGCAAGTGTTCCGCGACTTCGGCTCGGATTACCGCTCTGGTGGCCAATTCGACGCGTCCCTTAACAGGCTCAAGGAACGGCTGGCGGACCCGGTAGCCGACCGCATCATCGAGGCACTCAGGCTTACCAGGGAGGTGGGCGGCTCCGATCTCGGCAAGCTGCTCGGGACGCTCGCAGAGTTCCTGCGCGAAAGCGCCCGGACCCGCAGCGAGCTTGAAGCGCGGCAGTCGTGGACAGTCAACGCCGCCAGGCTGGCCGTCGCGGCCCCGTGGATCGTCATGCTGCTGCTGGTCAGCCGTCCGGAGGCCGTGGCTGCATACAACACCCCCATCGGGGCGGCCGTGCTGTTGGGAGGCCTGGTTGTCTCGCTGGTGTGCTACTCGGTCATGCTGAAGATCGGAGCCCTCCCGGAGGAAGAGAGGGTGTTGCGATGACTACCGTGCCAGCGGCCGCGATCGTCTGTGGCGCACTCCTCGGTGCCGGCCTGTGGCTCCTTCTTGTCAGGCTGCCGTTTATGCGGTCCGTCAGTTTCGTGGAACGCATCGAACCGCAGCTCAGGGCCCAAAACCTCGAATCGAGGCTCCTGCGGGCGGAGGAACACATCCTGACTCCGTTTGGTCCCCTCGAGCGCATACTCCGCCCGCTGATCAGGGAAGCAACAGCCAAACTGGCCCGGTTCAACCTTGGCTCCGCAGCCCTCAGCCGCAGGCTCGCCCAGGCACGAATCGACAAGTCGCCCCTGGACTTCCGGGCCCAGCAGCTCTTCTGGGCACTCTGCGCGTTCATCGCCGCTGTCAGTGTCATTGTTGTGGCAGCGCTGGCCGGGAGGTTCAGTCCTGTCCTGGCCGTGGCGGTCTCAGTCGGCTGCGGGATCGGCGGATTCCTGTTCCGTGATTACTGGCTGGGTGTGCAGATCAGGCGGCGGGAGGAACGCATGTTGGCTGAGTTCCCGAGCCTGGCGGAGATGATTGCGCTTGCGGTGGGCGCCGGGGAAAGCGCCACTGGTGCCCTCGACCGCGTGTGCAGGACGGCAAGGGGCGAGCTCTCCAAGGAATTCAGCAGGGTCCTGGCCGAAACCCGGGCGGGGAAGCCCCTAGTTGAGGCGCTCCAGGAGTTTTCCGCCCGGACGGATCTCGGGCCGCTTATCCGCTTTGTTGACGGCATCATCGTGGCGGTGGAACGCGGAACGCCACTGGCCGAAGTCCTGAGGGCCCAGGCCCAGGACGTCCGGGACACGGCCAAGCGTGAGCTGATGGAGTCTGCCGGCAAGAAGGAAATTGCGATGATGGTGCCGCTTGTCTTCGGGGTGCTGCCCCTGACAGTGGTGTTTGCCGTGTTCCCCGGAATAGCGGCACTTAGCCTGAATTTCTGACGCCGCTGCTCCGGCAACCGCTGGCGGAGGCCATGCCCAACAAATACCCAACTCGGAGAAAAGGGAAGCACATGACATTCATGGCCAGGCACGGACTTGCACTAGTCGCCGCAGTGACGGCGCTGATCGGCCACTCCTTGGCCGCCGTCCCGCGCCCCCGGAAGATTTCGACTTTCGCGGACCATCCCGAGCGCGGGGATGTGCCCGGCTGGGTCATGATCACCTTGATGTCCGCCGTACTTGTTGCCGCACTGCTGGCCCTGGCCGGTCCTGCCCTGGAGGCCATGTTCAATCAGGCGATGGACACGGTCGGAAAGTAGCCAGTGGACGGGACCGGCGCGGACACCTCCGGGCGCGAGCACGGTGCTGCTGTGGTCGACTTTGTGCTCGTGGGCGCCCTGCTGACCATGTTTTTTGTGTCCATCATCCAGCTCGCGCTCATCCTGCACGTCCGGAATACACTCATCGACGCTGCGGCGTCTGGCGCCCGGTACGGGACCCTGGCCGACCGCAGCGCGGCCGACGCCAGGCGCCGCACCGGCGAGCTCATCGCTACGGCGCTCAACGCGGACTTTGCCCGCGACATCGAAACGCGCGAAGTCTCATTCCAAGGGCTGCGGACGCTGGAAGTGACCGTCAGGGCCCCATTGCCGGTCATCGGTTTGATCGGGCCGCGCGAAGGGCTGGAGGTCACCGGACATGCCGCGATCACCGGCTGACCCCAGGCGGCGGCACTTGACCAGCAGCGTTGCGGGCAGGCTCCGGGAGGCTCTGTGCCTTGACGGCTGTGGGAGCCCCGGCACTCTCCGTGCCCACGGCGGCCGCCGCCCGGAAAACCTAGGGGGCGACGACGGGCAGCGGGGGAGTGCGGTCGTCGAGTTCACGTTCCTTGGACTGCTCCTCATGGTGCCCGTGGTCTACTTCATCATCACAGTTGGCCAGATCCAGGGCGGATCTTTCGCAGTGGTGGGGGCAGCTGACCAGGCGGCCAAGGTCTTCGTAACCCAGCCCGCGGCATCGTCGGGCCGGGCGGCAGCAGAGCAGGCTACCATGCTGGCGCTTGCCGATTACGGCCATCCCGCCGGGAACGCCAGCGTCGAGATCCGCTGTGACTCCGGCGGCGACTGCATGGCGGCGGGCTCCGCGGTCACCGTCACCGTACGGCTCACCGTGCCGCTGCCTTTCGTGCCCTTCGGGGAAGCACTTCGCCTCAACGCCGGCCAGCTGAGCGCTTCGGCCACCCAGGTTGTGGGCAGGTTCCGTTGACGCCTCCTGCGGCCGGCCGCACACCTGCCGGACCAGCGCGAACGAGCCGTGATGAGGGCGGACAAATGACAGTCCTCATCATCGGATTCGTCATGCTGGCCCTGCTGGTCAGCACCGTGGTCATGGCGGCGTCCAGCCTTTACATCGAGCACAAGAAGCTCCTGTCGCTGGCAGACGGCGCCTCGGTGGCCGCCGCCGACTCCTACACGCTCGGCCAGGTCGAAACGGCCGGCGGCACTCCCTCGGCACTGCTGAATGGTGACAGGGTCCGGAACGTCGCAGCCGACTATCTCAGCCGCAACGGCGCCTTCGGGCGGGTCGACGGGCTGGCCGTCGCGGCGGGAACGGGGACGCCCGACGGTTCCACCGCCGTCGTGGTTCTCAGCGCCACCGTGCACCCGCCGGTGGTCAACTTCCTCATCCCGGACGGCATCACCATTGGGGCCTCATCCACGGCGCGCTCGCGGTTGACCCGGTAGCGGGCCGCAGGCCCGCTACACCTGCTACCGGCGCAGCCGGTGAGGGAGGATAGCGTACGCTTAAACAACCATGGCTCAAATTGATTTTGCTGCAGAAATCCGCGCACTGCGCGGCACCTATACCTCCATCGAAAATGTCACCGATATCGAGGCGCTCAAGGAAGAGATCGCAGAACTGAGCGAGCGGGCCGGCGAGCCGGACCTCTGGGACGACCCCGCAGCCGCCCAGGTCATCACCTCACGGCTTTCGCACCGCCAATCCGAGCTGGAGCGGCTGAACACCCTGGCTTCCCGCATCGATGACCTTGAGGTGCTGGTGGAACTTGGCCAGGACGAGGACGACGCCGACTCCATGGGCGAGGCGGAGGCGGAGCTGGAGTCCATCCGCAAGTCGCTGAAGGACCTTGAAGTCGTCACCCTGCTTGCCGGCGAGTACGACGAGCGTGAGGCCGTGGTCACCATCCGCTCCGGAGCCGGCGGCGTCGATGCCGCGGACTTCGCCGAGATGCTGCTGCGCATGTACCTGCGGTGGGCGGAGCGCCATGGCTACCCAACCACCGTCATGGACACCTCCTACGCCGAAGAAGCGGGCCTCAAGTCCGCCACCTTCGAGGTCAATGCGCCGTACGCTTTCGGCACGCTCAGCGTCGAGGCGGGAACACACCGGCTGGTCCGGATCAGCCCGTTCGACAACCAGGGACGCCGGCAGACCTCCTTCGCTGCCGTGGAAGTCATTCCGCTCATCGAACAGACGGACTCCATCGACATCCCGGACAACGAAATCCGCGTCGACGTCTTCCGCTCGTCCGGCCCTGGCGGCCAGTCGGTTAACACCACCGACTCCGCCGTCCGCCTGACGCACATACCCACTGGCACGGTGGTGTCCATGCAGAACGAGAAATCGCAGCTGCAGAACCGCGCCGCCGCGATGAGGGTGCTCCAGTCCAGGCTTCTGCTGCTCAAGAAGGAGCAGGAGGACGCGGAGAAGAAGGCCTTCGCCGGTGACGTCAAGGCATCCTGGGGCGACCAGATGCGCTCCTACGTCCTGAATCCGTACCAAATGGTCAAGGACCTCCGGACCGAGCACGAGGTGGGAAACACCTCCGCCGTGTTCGACGGCGCCATTGACGACTTCATCGAAGCCGGGATCCGCTGGCGCACTGACAACCGCAACGCAGAACGCTAGACGCGCCAGGGGCAAGGGACCTAATCCGCGACACGCCCCTCTGACTCCCGCCTGAGCATGGCAGCCCGTGCGTATAGTCGAGAGGCCGGAGCTCAACTTCCCCCTAGTGAAAGCCCCCGCACCGGTTGCAGACCATGCCTTTAAAGCCGTGTCCTGCAGGGTTTTAGGGTCATGATCCGTTTCGAAAATGTCACCAAGGTCTACGACCAGAAAGCCAGGCCCGCCCTGGATTCTGTCAGCCTTGAAATTGACCGTGGTGAATTCGCCTTCCTCGTCGGCGCGTCAGGATCCGGCAAGTCCACGTTCCTGCGCCTGGTCCTCAAGGAAGACCGCGCCACTTCCGGCACGGTCTACGTCGCCGGCCAGAACGTAGCCAACATCTCCAGCTGGCGCGTGCCCCGCCTGCGCCGCGGAATCGGGGTGGTGTTCCAGGACTTCCGCCTGCTGCCGCAGAAAAACGTCTTCGCCAACGTAGCCTTTGCCATGCAGGTCATCGGCAAGAGCCGCAGCGTCATCCGCGACACCGTCCCTGAGGTGCTCAAAACCGTTGGCCTGGAGGGCAAAGAGAAGCGCATGCCCCACGAGCTCTCCGGCGGTGAGCAGCAGCGGGTGGCCATTGCCCGGGCCGTGGTCAACCGCCCCGGCATCCTGCTGGCCGACGAGCCCACCGGCAACCTGGACCCCACCACGTCCATGGGGATCATGGGGGTGCTGGACAAGATCAACCAGAACGGCACCACAGTGGTCATGGCCACGCACGACGACGACATCGTCAATGAGATGCGCAAACGCGTTGTGGAGCTCAAGAACGGCAAGGTCATCCGCGACGAAGCCCGGGCCCTCTACACGTCGATGATCCCGGTGGTCGGCCAGTCACGCAGGCTCAAGGACGCCAGCGGACGCGACGACGAGGCCGCCCGCGACCAGGCAGGGGAGGGGCGGCTGTGAGGCTCCAGTTCATCCTCGGCGAGATCGGCGGCGGCCTGCGGCGCAACCTCTCGATGGTCGTTTCCGTCATCCTGGTGACCTTCGTGTCCCTGACCTTCGTGGGCGCCGCCGGGATGCTCCAGCTCCAGATCAACCAGATGAAGGGCTACTGGTACGACAAGGTCCAGGTGGCCATCTTCCTGTGCGGTGAAGGGTCGACGGCGGCCGGCTGCGCCTCGGGACCGGTGACGGCCGAACAGCAGGACAACGTGCGGACCCTGCTGGAATCGCCCGCAGTCGCCCAGTACATCAACGACTTCCAGTTCGAATCCAAGGACGACGCCTACAAGCACTTCAAGGAGCAGTTCTCGAACTCTCCCATCGTCGATTCGGTTACGCCGGACCAGCTCCCCGCCTCATTCCGGATTAATATGAAGGACCCCGAGAAGTACCAGATCATCAGCGAGACCTTCGCCTCGCAGCCGGGCGTGGAAACTGTCATCGACCAGCGGCAGGTCCTGGAGCGGCTCTTCTCCGTGATGAACGCGGCGTCCCTCGTCGCAGTGATCATCGCAGGCGTGATGACGGTGTGCGCCATCCTGCTCATCGCCACCACCATCCGCCTCTCGGCGTTCAGCCGGCGCCGGGAAACAGGAATCATGCGGCTCGTGGGCGCTTCCAAGACAGTAATCCAGCTGCCCTTCATCCTCGAAGGCGTGATCGCCGCGGTCATCGGCGCCGCCCTCGCGTCAGGAACGCTGTGGGCCGTGGCCCACTTCTTCCTGGGCGAGTACCTGTCCAAGCAGTATCCGGATACGGCGTTCATCTCGCCGGCCCAGACCCTGCTCCTCGCCCCGGCACTCGTCGGGCTGGGTGTTGTTCTGGCGGGCACTTCATCTCTGCTCACGCTGCGCCGATACTTGAGGGTGTAGGCCATGCTCACCGAAGGAATGCCCATGACGAGTTCCGGCAGGCCCATGCGAAAGAGCCCCGCGGGGCGCCAGCGCAGGATTCTCAGTGCCGCAGTGGCACTGGTGCTGGCCGCGAGCCTGGGTGCGTCATCTCCCGCCGCCTTCGCGGACGACCTTGAGGACCAGCAGGCCGCCCTGAAGGCCGAAGCCGCCCGGGTCCAGCAGTCGCTCGAATTCGTCGATGCAAAAATTTCCAAAGCAGCCGGGGACCTCGTGATCTACCGGGGACAGCTTCCGGCCGCGCAGCAGGCGCTGCTCGAGGCCCAGGGCCGCGTGGCGAGTGCCGTCAAGGAAGTGGAAGCCCTCGCTGCCAGGGTGGATCTCGCGCAGCAGAACAAGGCCAAGATCACCCAGCAGCTGGATGCCGACAAGCAGAAGATCGCCAGCACGAAGAAGCTGATCGGCCAGATCGCCACCCAGGCCTACAAGTCCGGCGGCGTGCCCTCAGACCTCACCCTCTTCTTCGGTTCCAACAACACCGGCAGCCTCACAGACACGATGGACCTGGCCGACCAGGCGCTGCGGAGCCAGAACTCCGCGATGGACAAGCTCACCCAGCAGAACGCCACCAACGTGAACTCGCAGGCCCGGCTGCAGGCAGTCGAAGCCGAGATCAAGGACCTCAAGGCCAAGGCTGACGCGGCGCTTGCCAAAGAGAAAGCCGCCCGCGACGAGGCCGCCGCCAAGAAGGCCAAGGTGGACAAGCTCATCGCCGACACCACCCGCCTGAACAACGAACTCGAGGCCGCCAAGCCCGGAATCCAGAAGAAGCTGGCAGCCGTCAAGGCACGCCAGGACGCCGTTGCCGCCGAAATCGTCGAGCGTGACCGCAAGCTGCGCGAGGCGTGGCTCGCCGAGCAGCGTCGGATCGCCGCCGCTGCCGCCGCGGCGGCGAAGGCCAAGGGCGAGGAAGCAAAGCCTTACGTGCCGCCCGTAGCAGGGCCGCCGTCGGCCTTTGGCCTCCGCCACCCGTTCCCCGACAGCGTACCCATCACCTCCGGTTTTGGATGGCGTGCGACGCCGCCCGGAACAATCGACTTCTACGGCACCGGCGGTTACATGCACACGGGCATTGACTTCGGCGCCGCCTGCGGCACGCCGGTGTACGCAGCCGCAGCCGGCACAGTTTTCTCAGCCGGCTGGGCGGACGACGGCGGCGGAAACAACGTCAAGATCTCGCACGGCGTGGTCCAAGGCAACTCGCTGACCACGATCTACTACCACAACACCAGTGTGGTGGTCTCGGTGGGACAGCAGGTCAGCCAGGGCCAGCTCATCGCCTATTCGGGCACCACCGGAAACTCTACGGGCTGCCACTCGCACTTTGAGACCTGGCTGAACGGCGAGGCGGTTGACCCGATGCGCCTGCTCTGACGCGGGGGCACCGGCCACCCGGCGACGCGGGCCCGCCGGCGCACCTGCCGTAGAATAGTAAGACTTTGTTCCGGTGCCGCCGGAACAGCCAGTACCGAGAACTGAGGAGTTGAACCGTGCCCAAAGAAAGTGGCCGTAAAGTCGTGGCCACCAACCGGAAGGCCCGGCACGACTACCACGTCCTGGACACTTACGAGGCGGGCATAGCGCTCATGGGGACGGAGGTGAAGTCCCTCCGCGAAGGTCACGCATCCATGGTCGACGGGTTCTGCACGTTCTACAACGACGAGCTCTGGATGGAAGGCATCCACATCCCTGAGTACAACCAGGGCAGCTGGACCAACCATGCGGCGCGCCGGCGGCGGAAACTCCTGCTGCACCGCGAAGAACTCATCAAGATCTCGCACAAGATCCGTGAATCAGGTTTCACGATTGTCCCGCTGCAGCTGTATTTCGTGGATGGCCGGGCCAAGGTGGAAATTGGCATCGCCCGCGGTAAGAAGGATTACGACAAGCGCCAGACCCTTCGCGAGCAGCAGGACAAGCGCGAGGCCCTGCGCGTCATGCGGGAACGCAACCGGCGCTAGGCCTGCGCGGCCGACGCGCGGTGCACCGGCTGGAATGATTTGGCGCCCCAATGCGTTATGATTGGTAGTCCGGCAGGGATCAGGTTTCGAACCTGCGTCTGACCGGTTTGGTAACAAAATACGGGGATGATCGGTTTCGACGATGTTAGTCGCGACAGGTGAAGCGGGCCGAGGATGCAGAATTATCTCGTAAACGCTGTCTGCAAACCAATAAGTGCCGAATCTAAGCGCACTGACTTCGAACTCGCTGCTTAAACAGTAGTTCAGTCCGTCAGCCCGGGGATGCTATCGCCCCGGATCCTGGCGTCATTTAGATAGCCACTGCTGTTTGCTCCCGTCATCGGAGTAAACGGGACTCTTAGATGACTGGGCCCGGATCAGCTGCCTGTTTGCAGGACGGCTGGGGCCGAGAAAATCCGACGCAAACTGCGCCCGGAGAAGCCCTGACAACACGACATCGGACGGGGGTTCAATTCCCCCCATCTCCACAAAATCCCGTTACCTGACGGGGAGCGCCCGGACCTCGGTCCGGGCGCTCTTTGTTTAAGCCCCTGACCCAGTCCGCGGCAGCTGTTGCTGTTCACCCACGGCGTAGCCCGCACGGGACTACCCACCCTGCCGGCGGGGTTGTGACAGGTATCACGAATCCAGTGATGTGAAACCAGCGGTAGGGAGGCATGCCATGTCCACGGCGGCTGCAAACGAACCGGGTCCCGTCGACGACGGCGCGGCCCTCGACTCCTATTCGGAGACGGTCATCAGGGTGGCCAGGACCGTCACACCCCATGTGGCTGCCATTGAGATGACGGGGAACCGGCGCAACGGACGGTTCCGGGTCGGCGCCGGATCCGCTGTCCTCTTCACCGAGGATGGCTACCTGCTGACCAACGCCCACGTGGTTGCCGGGACCCAGAAAGGACACGCCGTCTTCGCTGACGGCTCCGGTACTGCTCTTGAGGTGGTGGGCGCGGATCCGTTGTCCGATCTCGCTGTGGTCCGGGGCCGCGCCCCGCATGTCGCGCCGGCGGAGTTCGGTGACGCCGAGTCGCTGCGGGTGGGGCAGCTGGTGATAGCCGTCGGGAACCCCCTGGGACTCTCGGGCTCGGTGACGGCAGGTGTGGTCAGCGGACTGGGACGTGCCATCCCTGTCTGGGCCGGACGCAACCGCAGGGTCATTGAGGACGTCATCCAGACCGACGCCGCCTTGAATGCCGGCAGTTCCGGCGGGGCACTGGCCGACTCACGAAGCCGGATCGTGGGGATCAACACTGCGGTGGCCGGTGCCGGGCTGGGGCTGGCCGTTCCCATCAACAGCACGTCGCGCCGGATCATCTCCGCGCTCCTCTCGGACGGCCGGGTGCGGCGCGCCTATCTCGGCGTGGTCAGCACCCCGATCCGCCTGGCTGTCAGCGAAGTGGTCCGAACCGGCCAGCGGGAGGGGCTGCGCGTGGTGGAGGTGCTCTCCGGTTCCCCGGCGGAGCAGGCAGGGCTCCGGACTGGCGATGTGCTGCTGCGGGTAGGCTCCCGCCCGGTCAGCAATGCCGAGAGCCTGCAGAAACTCCTCTTCGCCGAGGCCATCGGCGTCCCGATGAACATAGCCGTCCTGCGCGACGGACACCTAACCGATGTGTCGGCGGTTCCCGGCGAAATGGCGGACTGGGGATAGGCACAGGAACCGGACACAAAGAACGGGGTGGCCAGGAAATCCCTGGTCACCCCTAATCTATGTTTTCCAGCAATCAGCGTTTCTTCAGATGCGCCACAGGGTCCGGGGCTCCCTCAATTGGGGCCTTGGCCTTCTTGTCCGCGCGTTTCTGCTTGATCGTTTTGCCTGCTTTTTTCTGCTGTTGCTGGTGCGGCGACTTGTCCGGCATGGCGTGCTCCCTCGTCCGAGGAGCAGGAGAGTGCCCCTCCCTACGTAAATTACGCCTGTTCCAGCCCAAATGTAACTGCCCAAGTTCGCCGCCCGCGCAGATCACCTTGTCCGTCTACCAGGCCCGTCAGCCGGCGACGTCGGCGATTCCCACGAACCTGGTGCCCACGCCGTCGAACTCGCTCCGTACGAACCCGGGCGCCGGCCGGGGCACTTCGGAGGGGCGGTGATGCGCGCAAACGACATACGTGAACTCGGGCCACCACTTCTTTGGCCGGGCAGCCTCCTCGTAACCACAGACCGCGCAGACGAGATGCACCCACACCGGCCTTTTCCCTGTCCGGTTAGCGCGCGACTGGACGAGCCAGGCGGGGGGATTGTCCAGTAGCTCGCCTAACTGGGCTTCGGTCAGAAGCTTGGGAATGCCGTGGCGCTGCGCCATTTCCAGTGGTACATCCAGGGCAATTGCCGCATCACGTCTGCTGATCATCCACTCCACGATACGGTAAGTCATGAGCGATGCCAGCCAGACCACCGCGCCCACGCGCCTCCAGCGACAGGTACTGACGGTCGCGATCGTGGCGTCCTTCATGGCGATCCTTGACAGCTTCGTCGTCAGCCTGGCGCTGCCCGCCATCGGCAGGGAACTCGGCGGCGGCCTCCGCATCCAGCAGTGGGTGGTGGACGCCTACCTCCTGACGCTGGGCGCACTCATTCTGGCGGCAGGCTCACTTTCAGACCACTTCGGACGGGTGCGTGTTTTGCAGTGGGGGCTGGGCGGTTTTGCCCTCACCTCGGTCCTCTGCGGGGCAGCCTGGACCGGCGAAATACTGGTGGTCAGCCGGGGGCTGCAGGGAGTGGCCGGAGCGCTTCTGGTGCCCAGCTCGCTCGCGCTGATCGTCAGCCACTTCGACAGTGACGCCCAAGGGGCGGCCATCGGCAAATGGTCGGCGTGGACCAGTGCTGCCGCCATCGCGGCCCCCTTGATCGGAGGTGTATCCGTGGATCTGCTCTCGTGGCGGGTCATCTTCTTCGTCAACGTCCTGCCGGCGGCGGCCATCTGGCCCGTCCTGGCCAGGCTGCGGAAGGCCGATGCTGCCACCAGCGCTGCCGGCAGCATCGACATTGCGGGGGCGCTTCTGGCCGTCGTTGCGCTTGGAGGACCCGTCTACGCGCTGATCGAGCAGGGGAGCGCGGGCTGGGGCAGCCCGCAGGTCTGGCTGCCGCTCGCCGCAGGTCTCGTGGCCACAGTGCTTTTCCTCATCCATGAATCGCGGACAGCCGCGCCGCTCCTGCCCCTGGGCATGTTCACGGTGCGCAACTTCGGCTGGGGCAACATCGCCACGGCCGCGATCTACGGCGGGTTTTCCCTCGGGTTCTTTGCACTGGGCATCTACATCCAGCAGGTGGGCGGCATGAAGGCGACCACCGCCGGCCTGGCTCTGCTGCCATCCACGGTGATCCTGATGCTGTTGGCATCGTTCTTCGGGGGCCTCGCCGGCAAGTTCGGGCCGCGGTGGTTCATGACCGCCGGGCCGGTGCTGTGTGCTGCCGGATTCCTGCTCACGCTGTCCATTGGCGGCTCCCTGAACTACTGGACCCAGGTCCTGCCAGGGCAGGTGGTCTTCGGCCTCGGCCTTTCCATGACGGTGGCACCCCTGACAGCGGCCATCCTGGGTTCCGTGCCTGAGAAGCAGGCGGGCGTGGGCTCCGCGGTGAACAATGCGGTTTCACGAATCGCCGGCCTCGTCTGCATCGCGTTTGCGGGCTTCATCGTCGGTCCCGAGCTGACGACGCCGGGCCTGCACCGCGCGCTGCTGGCCACGGCCGCGCTGCTGTTACTGGGTGCAGCCTGCTCCGCCGTCGGAATCCGCAACCCAATGAAAGTTAGCCGCCGCTGACCGCGATTCCTGCCGCGGCAGCAGCCAGCCCCAGCAGCAGGTTGGCGAGGATGTTGGCGGCGGCGGCGAGGTAGCGCCGTTCACTGGCCAACCGCACCGTGGCGGTGGTCCAGGAACTGAAAGTGGTCAGGCCACCGGCGAACCCGGTGGCCAGGGCAGAGTGCCATTCCGGGCCGAATACCGAAGTGACGCCCACGGACAGCCCGATCACGAACGAGCCGGCCACGTTGACCAGCAGGGTAGCCCAGGGCCAGTGCCGCCGCGGCGACGGGAACCCGGCCAGCCAGCCGTCCACAGCGAACCTGAGGAGGGCGCCGGCGACGCCGAAGAGGCCCACGAGGAGCGCCGTCACGGACGCACCCCACGAGGAGCGCCCAGCACCCTGCCGGTCCGCCAGCCGGCTGCTGCTGCCGCCAGCCCTAAAAACACAGAGAGTCCGACATAGAGAAGTCCCGATCCGGGGAGCCCGGATCGAGTCAGCTGGTCCGTGGAAAATACGACGGCGGAAAAGGTGGTGAAAGAGCCCAGGACGCCCGGTCCGATGGCCGCACGGAGCCAGAACGCAGTCTGCGGCCGCGCGATCCAGACGGTGGTGAGGGCCGCCAGCACGAAGCTCCCAACGATGTTGATGCCCAGCGTGGCCCACGGCAGGTCTCCCGGCCGGTCCGGGCACAGCAGTCCCAGCACGTACCGCAGCTCCGTGCCCAGCAGTCCGCCGGCGGCCACGGCCGTCCAGACCCGCCAACCGTAGCCGGAGCCCATCTTGGAGGCAGCGCCGGTGCGACCGGCCAGGGGAGCCCGCAACTGTGCCTACAGCCCGGCCATGCGGCAGCCGGGATGCGCGGAGTCGCTGTGGATCCACAGCGCGGAGGCCACTTCGTCGGCGAGGTCAACGTCGCGGCTGGTCCCGGGGGAGCCGATGCGGACCACGAGCGCACCGCCGAAGGGTTTGCGGCCGCGCACCTCGACGTCGGCGTCGAGGCTGATCCTTTCCGCCGCGAGGTAGCGCAGCAGCTCCGGGTTCTCGTCGCTGATCCGGGTGATCCTGCCGGTGTGGCCGTCGTCGAGCTCGATCATCCGGTGGGCCGACGGCATCCGGACGGTTCCGTCAGCCGAGGGGATGGGATCGCCGTGCGGGTCCCGTGACGGGTTGCCCAGCCGGGCTGCCAGCCTCTCAATGAACGTGTCCGAGACCGCGTGTTCCAGCTGTTCGGCCTCGTCGTGGACTTCGTCCCAGCTGTATCCCAGGTCCTTGACCAGGTACGTCTCAATGAGCCGGTGCCGCCGGACCATGGAGAGGGCAAGCCGGACGCCCTGGGGCGTGAGCGTGATGGCGCTGTACGGCTTGTGGAGGACCAGCCCCTGGTCCTTGAGCTTGCGCACCATTTCGGAGACCGAGGAATTGGCCACGCCGAGGCGCTGTGCAAGCTGGGTGGAGGTGATGGGCTTGTCCTGCCATTCCGTGAAGGAATAGATGACCTTAACGTAGTCCTCGATTGAGGAGGAGGGCGTAATGGTCTTCACAGCTTCAAGCCTACCTGCTGCCACCAGGGCGTTCCGCCCTGACAGCCCGCCAGGTCTGGGTGAGGTAGGGGAGCTGCAACAGTTCGCCCTCGGCATGCCCCAGGTGCTCGTGCAGGTACCAGGTCAGGTTGCCGGTCACCTTGGCGCGGGTGGCATCGTTGGCCGCGAGGTAATAGCTGCGGGACTTGGCCAGTTCGAGGATGTCGTCCGGGGTGACGGGATCTTCCCACCGCGTTAAATGGCTTTCCAGGGACGTGAATTCCGGGCCGATTTTCGGGCGGAAATCCGGTTTATGGACGTCCCCCGCGTGCATGATGCGGGACAGCCGGTACACCCACGGCACTGATGTGTCCAGCTGGTTCCAGATCAGGCCCAGCACCCCGTGGGGCCTGAGGATCCGGGCAATTTCCGTGCTGGCCCGCAGCGGGTCGCACCAGTGCCACGCCTGGGCAACGCTGACCACATCGAACGACGCCCCGGGCAGTCCGGTTTCCTCCGCCGTCCCTTCCAGAGCTTGAACCCGGGGGTAGGCGCGGCAGAGCTGCTCCAGCATGTCCACGGAAGGGTCCACCGCGCTGACGCTCAGACCGCGTTCCACCAGCAATGCCGTGAATTTACCGGTTCCGGCGCCGAGGTCGGCAGCGGTGCGGGCCCCGGCTGGAATGAGCCAGTCCGCGGAATCACCAGGGTAGCCGGGACGAACGCGGTGGTAGTGCTCGCCGCCGTCCTGGAAGCTCTGCCCCAGCTCCTGCCGCCGCCCGTGATGAAGTTTGGGACCGCCACGTGCCACGCACAGTCTCCTTAGCCCGACGTCGAAAATTACCTTTTCGAATTTACCGCACGGGGACCGCTGCCGAAGGAGGCCTGGGTGGCGACTAGTCCTGCGAGCAGGGTGCGGCGCCGGCGGTGCCGGGGGTGTTGGGTGCCCATTCGGGGTAGGTGCGGGTGTCGTTCGCCGGAACCCAGCGCCCGGCGTCCACCACGTAGTCCCAGCCGAGGCCGGAACGGCGGAGCTCCTCGATTCCGGCGAGCAGCCGCTGGACGTCCTCGAGCCGCGATCCCACCCCGAAGCTGGCGCGCAGGGAACCGGATGGAAGGCCGAGGCGCTTCAGCAGCGGGTGCGCGCAGAAGCGGCCATCGCGCAGGCCCACGCCGTGTTCGGCCGACAGGTAGGCGGCCACCAGACCGGCGTCGTAACCCTCCACGGAGAAGTTGACCACGCCAATGGCGTCGTCCGGGTCGCTGTCCTCGAAGATCTGGTGGACGGTGACGCCGTCGATCTTGCGCAGCCCCTCGACAAGGAAGGACCGGATGGCGGCTTCGTGGGCGTGCCAGTGCTGCGGATCAAGGGCAGCGATGACCTGGGTTGCCCGGGCCAGTGTGGCAGCGCCGAGCACATTGGGTGAGCCGCCCTCGTGGCGGGCGGGGCCGGTGGCCCAGCTGACGCCGTCGAGCCTGGCCTCGCTCACGGCGCCGCCGCCGGCGAGGTGGGGTGTGCCGGCATCGAGCCAGTCCGGGCGGCCGATCAGGACGCCGGCCCCGAAGGGGGCGTATAGCTTGTGGCCGGAGAAGGCGAGGTAGTCGACGTCGTCCGCGGCGATATTGACGCGGCGGTGCGGCGCGAGTTGCGCGGCGTCCACCACGATCCGGGCGCCGTATTCATGGGCCAGCGCAGCGAGGCGCCGGATGGGAAGGATTTCGCCGGTGACGTTGGAGGCGCCGGTCACCGCAAGGAGGCTGACATCGCCGTGCTCAAGTTCGGTGCGCAGGCTGCTGATGGTGGCTTCCACCGTTTCCGAGGCCACCACGCTGCGGTGCGGCACGCCCTGCCACGGCAGCAGGTTGGCGTGGTGCTCGATGTCCAGGTACAGGACTTCACCGGTGTGGTGGTGGTCCTCCACAGGCAGGCAACCGGCCAGGAGGTTGAGGGAGTCGGTGGTGTTCCGGGTGAAGATGACGGCGTCATCGGCGCGGCCGCCCACGAACTCCCGCACAATGCTCCGTGAGTTCTCGTACACGGAGGTGCTGATCTGCGAGGCATAGCCGGCACCGCGGTGCACGCTCGCGTAGTACGGCAGGATCTCGTTGAGGTACGCAGAAACCACCGACAGCGCAGGCGCGGAGGCGCCGTAATCGAGGTTGGCGTAGCGGATGTGGCCACCCTGGATCAGCGGAGCCTGGATTTCTGCGCCGGTGACGGCGGCCAGGGGACGGCCGGCGGCGGCGAACCGGCCGTCCAGCACGCCAGCGTCGGTGGTGGAAGAAATGGTTGCAGTCGTCATGGGACCTCACTGAGAAAGGACCCCGTGTGACGGGGATCCGCGCTTGCCGGGTCCGTTCCGGATCGGCCTGGTCGTCACCCGGGGCACCCCACCGCGAATGGAGGGTTGCCGGCCAGCTAACCGGGGTTTAGCGCTGGCACTCGTGACCTGTTACGAGACTAGGACATCCGGACGGGCGATGAAAAAGCCAATCAGGAATGTTAAGCGGATTATTACGCGGCCCGGATATCGGGCATTCGGCCGCATAAACGACGGCGGACGCCACCAAAAGGGGGCGCCCGCCGTCGTTATATTCAGCGCTAGGGCGCCGGGGCAGGAGAGGGCACCTAGAGCAGGTCGTCCAGCTGCGGGTTCAGGCGCTTCAGGACTTCCGAGTGCAGGATCGAATTGGTCGCCAAGGCGTTGCCGCCGAACGGGCCGTCGGTGCCTTCGAGGGAGGTGAAACGGCCGCCTGCCTCCGTCACGATCGGCACCAGTGCCGCCATGTCATAGAGGTTCAGTTCCGGTTCGCAGGCGATGTCCACCGCGCCTTCTGCCACCATGCAGTAGGACCAGAAATCGCCGAAAGCGCGGGTGCGCCACACCTCCTGGGTGAGCTGGAGGAACTCATCGAGGTTGCCGCGGTCCTTCCAGCCGCCGAGGCTGGAGTAGGACAGCGAGGCGTCGGCGAGGCTGGAAACGTTGGATACCTTGAGCCTCGTGGCGGCGGCCAGGGAACGGCCCGAGTAGGCGCCGGCGCCTTTGGCGGCCCACCAGCGCTTGCCGAGCGCAGGGGCGCTGACCACGCCCACGACGGGTTCGCCCTCGTCGACGAGGGCGATCAGCGTGGCCCAAACCGGCACCCCGCGAACAAAATTCTTGGTGCCGTCGATGGGGTCGATGATCCAGCGGCGGGAACCGTGGCCGGAGCTTCCGAACTCCTCACCGAGCACGGCATCGCGGGGACGGGAGCGGGACAGCTGGCCGCGGATGGACTCCTCGGCGGCCTTGTCCGCATCGGTGACCGGCGTCAGATCTGGCTTCGTCTCGATCTGGAGGTCCAGCGCCTTGAACCGGCTCATGGTCTGGTCGTCCACGGAATCGGCCAGCACATGGGCCAGACGCAGGTCATCGTTGTACGTTGAAGCGGGTTGGGTCATGGTTCCAAACTACCCTCAAAGGCCCTGCGGGGCGGGGAGGCAGCCGCCGGGCTGCGCCGGGGAAGGCTAACCGACGCTGCCGAGTTCCTTGGTTTCCTGGGCCTCCATGCGCGGGTCGGTGCCCAGCAGGCGGCGCAGGGACGCGAGCCTGGCTGCTCCCGTTGGGCCGGCATGACCGGCCGCAACCCACGCGTCCACACCGCAGTTGACGGCAGTGGCGTCGTGCTTGCAGCCGCGTTCGCAGGCCTCGGTGCCCGGCTCAAGGTCGGGGAAGGAGTGCAGGATACGGTCCGGGTCGACGTGGGCCAGCCCGAACGAGCGGATGCCCGGCGTGTCGATGATCCAGCTCCCCGCCGGGGCGTCAGCAAGCCTGAGGGCGAGGGCCGACGACGAGGTGTGCCGCCCGCGGCCCGTCACGGCGTTGACGCCGCCGGTGGCACGTTCGGCCCCGGTCAGCGCGTTCACCATGGTGGATTTGCCGACGCCCGAATGCCCCAGCATCACGGTCACCTTGCCGTCCAGGTGGGCGCGGAGTTCGGACACGGCGGCAACGTCGAGCCGGGCGGAGAGGCCGTCGTCGGACCGGGCGTCGATGCCGGATGCTTCCGAGTCAGCCGTGCGGCTGATGATGACCGGAAAGTCGAGGTGGCGGTAGTTGTCCAGTAGTTCGGTGGGGTCTTTGACGTCCGCTTTGGTGACCAGCAGCAGTGGTTCGATCCCGGCGTCGTAGGCTGCCACCAGCGCCCGGTCGATGAAGCCGGTACGGGGTTCCGGGTTGGCGGCAGCGACCACCACCACCAACTGGTCCGCGTTGGCAACAACAGCGCGTTCCACCGGGTCGGTGTCGTCGGCGCTGCGGCGCAGCAGGGTCTTGCGGTCCTGGATTTTCACGAGCCGGGCGAGGGTGTCCGGCGCGCCGGACACGTCGCCCACGAGGGACACGAAGTCGCCGGCCACCACGGGGGAGCGGCGCAGTTCCCGGGCCCGGGCGGCGATGACCGTCCGCTCGTGGCCGGAGTCCTCGCCTACGACTGCTGTGTAACGCCCCCGGTCAACAGTGATGATCCGTCCGGTGACGGCGTCCTCGTGGCTGGGGCGGTCCTTCGTCCGGGGCCGGGAACCTTTCTTGTTCGGCCGGATCCGGACGTCGGATTCGTCCCAGGAATCAGTGCTGCGTGCCACCGGTGGTCCCCGCGGTGTTGGTCACTGCGCCGATCCGCTGGCCGAGCATGTCCGCCCACAGCTTGGGGAAGTCCGGCATGGTCTTGGACGTCGTGGCGATGTCCTGCACTTCCACACCCCTGACCGCCAGGCCGAGAATGGCTCCGGCCGTGGCCATCCGGTGGTCGGCATAGCTGTGCACGACGCCGGCGTGCAGTTCCGAGGGCCGGATGATGAGTCCGTCGGCGGTTTCCTCGGCATCGCCGCCGAGGCGGTTGATCTCCGTGACCAGCGCGGCGAGCCGGTCCGTCTCGTGTCCCCGGAGATGGGCAATGCCGCTCAGTCGCGAGGGGCCCGAGGCCAGCGCGCACAGCGCGGCGACGGTAGGTGCCAGTTCGCTGGTTTCGGCGAAGTCCGCGCCTTTGATTTCACTGCCGCCGGTCACCGTCAGGGTTCCGTCCTGCAGGGTGACCGCTGCCCCCATGTCACTGAGGATGCTGCGCCACATGTCGCCCACCTGCGTGGTGCGCTCGGGCCAGTCCGGAATCCGCACTGTGCCGCCTGTCGCCAGTGCAGCAGCCAGGAACGGGCCGGCGTTGGACAGGTCCTGTTCGATACGCTGGTCGAACGCACGGATCGGGCCGGGGCTGACAATCCAGTGGTTGGGCTTGGAGTCATCCACCGCTACGCCCGCCCCGCGCAGCACGGCAACGGTCATGTTGATGTGGTCAAGGCTCGGAACGGTGCTGCCGGAGTGTTCCAGATGCAGGCCGTCCGTGAATCGTGCCCCCACCAGCAGCAGGGCGGAGACGAACTGGGAGGACGCGCTGGCGTCAATGACGAGGTGCCCGCCGCGGACCTGCCCCGTGCCTTCAACACGGAACGGCAGCGAAGCTGGCAGTCCGCCGTCCTCTCCGCTGACGGTTACGCCGAGGCCTGCAAGGGCCTCGATGATGGTCCCCATCGGACGCTCCCGGGCATGGGGATCGCCGTCGAAAATGGTGGCGCCGCTGCGGAGTGCCGCCAGCGGCGGGACAAACCTCATGACGGTTCCGGCAAGGCCGCAGTCGATGGCGGCGTCGGCACCGCCGGAGTTGGCCGGAATCGGCGTCACCTCCAGGTCCGGGCCGAAGGCGCCGTCGCCCGGCACCTCCCGGATGTCCGCGCCCAGCTGGCGCAGGGCTGCGATCATCAGCGCTGAGTCGCGGGAATGCAGCGGTGCCCGGAGCCGGGACGGCCCGTCGGCCAGGGCGGCGAGCACCAGGTACCTGTTGGTCAGCGACTTTGAGCCCGGCACGCGGACGGTGGCGTCAACCGGCTGCTCCGCAAACGGCGCGGGCCAGTGCGGAGCAGCGCCGGAGTCTTCAGCGGACGCGCCCATGGGTGATGCTGACATTCCCGCTTATGCCCCCACCGCGTGGTCAACAGCCTTGCGGACTGCCTTGTCGGCCTTGCGGACCGCCTTGTCGGCACTGTGCAGCTTCTTTCCGGTGGTCTTGCGTGCGTCGGCGGCGAGGTGGCTCGCGGTCTTCCGCGCGTCGGCAGCGAGGTGCTCTGCGCGCCAGGCCAGGCTCGGTTTGCCGGCTGTGTCCACTGAGGCGAGCAGCACACCGCCGGTGAGGGTGATGTTCTTGAGCAGCTGGTTGCGGCGGGCGTCCCGGCCCTCCCTGCTGCTGATGTCGGCGCTGCGCCATTCAACGAAGGCGTTCAGTGCCGAGATGACGGCCAGCACCGAGGCCGCCAGGCGCGCAGATTTGCCGAGCGCGAAGAGTACGCCGGCACCCACCTGCGTTCCGCCGATGATCCGTGCCAGCACCTTTTCGTTCGTCTGGAACGGCAGGGCCTCAGAGGCGCGGCGCAGGAGGGGCGACAGTTGCTGCGCGGTGTCGTCCGCATTCCTGAGCTTGTCCGTTCCGGCGAGGATGAAACTTGAGGCCAGCATCGGCCGGGCAAAAAAGCGGGCAAAGGACATGAATTTCCTCCTGGATGGCCGAGCCGCGGTGGCCGCGGCGGAGTCGGTTCTAGTCTTGCACTTTTGCGGAATATTTGCCCACCGCGCGTCGTTGTGCACTTCAGGCCGGAAGCAGTCTGCAGGGGGCGTCCTGCACGGTTTCCGGTGTTTGGCGGCGGCTGGGGGATGGCCGGAACCGGCAAGAGCACGGACAGCCGCACGAACGCGGGTCTTATCAAGCGTGTCCTAATAGGCGGAGTGGAGATGGAGCATTGACTTTGGTGAAGGAAGCTGTGGGGGTGCGAAGTCCCGCCAGGATGCGGCCGTTTGTGGTGCCGGAAACCGACGCGCTTGAGGCAGGGAGTGCCTTCCCGGGCCAGGACGGCTTCCCCGGCCCGGACTCCGGTACGGCACGTCGTCAGGGGCGGCCGGCGCCGATCAAAGTAGACTTGAAGGCAATGAGCACCGTGGATCCGGCCGTACAGGCCGCACAGGAGGACGCCGCCAACGGCATCCCGGAGAATGGCACGTCACCCGCCGCTGAAGCGGCAGAGGATATCGACGTCGGCTCGGAGAGCGCCGAAGCGCGCCGGGCCCGGTTTGAGCGCGACGCCATGCAGTACGTGGACCAGCTGTATTCGGCGGCCATGCGCATGGCGCGGAACCCGGCCGATGCCGAGGACCTCGTGCAGGAGGCGTATACCAAGGCGTTCTCGGCGTTCCATCAGTACAAGCCGGGCACCAACCTGAAGGCCTGGCTGTACCGGATCCTGACGAACACCTACATCAACCTGTACCGGAAGCGGCAGCGGGAACCCCTGCAGTCCAATTCGGACACCATCGAGGACTGGCAGCTTGCCCGTGCCGAGTCCCACACTTCCAGCGGTCTGCGGTCCGCGGAGGCCGAGGCTTTGGACCACCTGCCGGATTCGGACGTCAAGCGGGCCCTGCAGGCCATCCCGGAGGAGTTCCGGCTGGCCGTGTACTTCGCCGACGTCGAGGGCTTCGCGTACAAGGAAATTTCGGACATCATGAACACCCCCATCGGCACTGTGATGTCCCGGCTCCACCGGGGCCGGAAGATGCTGCGGGACATGCTGGCGGACTACGCCGCCGACCGGGGATTCAAGGCTGCTGCAGACGCCACGGCGGCAACGGAAAGCAAGAAACAGGAGAACGCGAAATGAGCGACTGCCAGGGATTGGGCGATTGCGATGACACAAGGATGCAGCGCATCTACGAGTATCTGGACGGAGCTTTGACCCGCAGCGACCTTGCGGAGATCAAGCACCACCTCGATGAGTGTCCGGAATGCGCCCAGCAGTACGATCTTGAGTGCGTCATCCGGAAAGTAGTGAAGCGTTCCTGTACCGAGGCGGCGCCGGAAAACCTTAAGAACGCGATTCTGGAACGGATCCACACCATCCGGCCGGTGGACGCCTGACGGGTTTCCTGACTTAAACGCGATGCCCCCGCTACCTTGCTGGTAGCGGGGGCATCGCGTTTAAGCTTCGGTTCAAGCCGTGGCTTAGGTGTTGGGGCGCTTCCCGTGGTTCGCGCCGCCACGCTTACGGTCACGACGCTTACGTGCACGTTTGCTCATAGCTGGCCTCCTTAATTTCGTTACCCAAAAGAGTTGCCCTCCAGTCTCCCATATCAGGGGACAGGCCGCGAACCGGGAGCGGTGCGGGGGCGCAGGGAGACGCCGCGGCTGCCGGTGCCCAGTAGCGGCTACAGTGAGTTGCGGATCGAGACCCGGGCCTGGTCCAGGACGGTCCGCACCGTTTCCAGGGCCACGGGTGTCATGGGCCGGGCGCTGGTTTGCAGTCGAAGCTCGGCGCGGATGTCATCGCGGAACGCCTGCAGGAGCATCTCCGCTTCCTTTAGCATGCGCTGCCCCTCGGCGGTGTAGCGGCCCTGGCCGGCCAGGTCCGCCGACCTGGCAGCGGTGCGTGCCGCTTCCGCTGTGGCCGCCAGGTCCGCCCGCAGTCCGCGCATGTTGCTGCGGATGTCGGCTCGGAGGTCATCGGCGAGCCGGCGGACGGACGCCGCAATGTCGTTCTCCACGGTCTTCAGCTCCTCGCGCCGGCTGTCCAGTTCAGCCAGGCCCGCCGCGGTGATGCGGTAGTTGGTGCGGCGCCCCTGGGATTCCGTGGCCACCAGGCCTTCCTCCTCAAGCTTGCCGAGGCGCGGATAGATGGTGCCTGCGCTGGGAGAGTAGGTGCCGCCGAACCGGTCGCTGAGCGCCTTGATGAGTTCATACCCGTGCTTCGGGCCTGCCTCGAGGAGTGCCAGCAGATAGAGCCGGAGGGCGCCGTGGGCAAAGACGGGAGGCATCAGAGCGCCTGTTCCGCGGTGGCTGGCGCCTGGCCGTGGAAGATGGACGTCTTCCCGGACACCGAATTGGTCCGGACCAGCATGAGTTTGGCGTCCGGGCCCGAGATGGTCTGTACCTTGCCGCCGGGGTGGCCGTACTTCCGGTCGTCGATGACCACAGGCCCGCTGGCTGACTGGGCCACGATGTCCACGCCGACGTCGTGCGGTACGCGGACGGTCAGGTCCCCGGACACCGAGTTCGCACCGAAGTCATGGGTGAAGCCGTGCAGGTCAAAGCTCATGTCGCCGCTGACAGTGTTGGCCCGGATGTTGGTGAACTGGCCGGACGCCGTGACCTCGCCGGAGACGCTCTTGGCCGTCAGGACGCCGCTGTGGTTGCGGGCGATCACTTCGCCGCTGACTGTGTTGACGTGCAGGTCACCGGAGGTCCCGTCGGCCAGCAGTGATCCCGTGACGGTGCTCAGCCGGGTCCGTCCGTGGACACCCGAGACCAGACCGTCCCCGCTGACAGTGCCCGCCTCGACCTCAACGCCGGCAGGGACGGCGATGCTGATGACCACGGAGTTGTTGCTGCTGTTGTTGACCGAGTTCATCAGGTTTTTGAACCAGCCCTGCGGTCCGTGCAGCTGGTGGCGGATTTCGAGGCGGCCGCCGGTCATGGAGATCGCCAGCGGATCGCCGAGCACCTCCGACACCTCGATGCGGACAACGGCCTCGTCGTGCGTGACGATGTCCAGCCTGCCCCGGACAATGCCCACCTTAAGGTGCGAGACGCCGTCGACATCCATGGTCTGCGGGCCGGTGACGGTCCAGGAATTCTCTTCCATGATTCCCTCCACTTGAGATATATCGTGTCCGTGGAAGCCACGCTAGTCCGCTGCCGCCGTAAGATCAAGATATATCGCGAGTGGGTTTTCCTAGTCCGGGGTGTCCATTCCGAGCCACTGGAACCAGCCCCGGTGCAGCACCAGCCATGCCATCAGCCCGTAGCCCGCCTGCCCGGGCGAGCCACCGTTGGCTGCGAGGTCCTGGCGCCACTGCTCATGGTTCAGCAGCGGTGAAAACGTGTCGACGTAGAGGTGCTTGCGCCGGGTGGTCACGTCGGCAAAGGCTGTGTTCAGCTCGGCGAGGCGGTGGTTCTGCACCGGGTCGAGTGTAGGCGGCGGTCCCACGACGAAGACCTCCAGCCTCTTCTGGGTGGCCGAATCCAGGATGTTGGCGAGATTGAGCCGGCTCCGGGCGGTGGACAGCCCGAACTCAATATCCCGGCCGGAGAGCCCGATGACCAGGCGGTTCTCATGAGAATCGCTGAACCTGCGGCCGGCCTCCTCGAGCCAGCGCGCCGACAGGCCCTCGGTGCCTTCCTGCGGGCACGGAAGGGAAAAGCTCTCCACCGTCATGCCGTCCTGCGGAGTGCGGGCGAGGACCCGGCCCAGCCACCCGAGCGCCCGGGGATCGCCGAGCCCGGCGAGCAGTTCATCTCCAACAGCTGCAATCCGCAGCTTCCTGTCTTCCACTACTACCTCTTCACTTGTTGGGAGGGCGTGTCCCGGATACGGACCGTTTGTATGCCAACACTAAAGGTCCATTAACTCATGCCGATTAAACAGAGCTGCCCGGCTGGAACGGTATGTCACCGTCCGGCCGGGCAGCTGTTCTGCTACTTACGGGCGAAAGCCTGCTTCAGCAGCGCATCCTGCTCCGCAGCGTGGCGCTTCATGGAGCCGGCCGCGGTGGAAGCTGAGGCCGGGCGTGAAACCAGGCGCACCTTCAGGTCCAGGGCGGTCGGCAGGTGCAGACCCATGAACGGCCACGGACCCTGGTTGGCGGGCTCGTCCTGCGCCCACACAACTTCCGCGTTCGGGTACTTGGCCAGTTCGGCTTCGATCTCCGCCTGCGGCAGCGGGTACAGCTGCTCGACGCGGATGATCGCCGTCGACTTGTCGCCCGTCTTCTGCCGCGTGGACAGCAGGTCGTAGTACAGGCGTCCGGAGACCAGGAGTACGCGGTCCACGGCGTCCGCCTGCAGCATCTCGTGTTCACCGATCACCGGGCGGAAACCGCCGGTGGTGAAGTCCTCCACGGACGAGGCAGCGGCCTTGAGGCGCAGCAGCTGCTTCGGCGTGAAGATGATGAGCGGCTTGCGGGGCCGGCTGTAGGCCTGGCGGCGCAGCAGGTGGAAGTGCGACGCCGCCGTCGTCGGGTTGGCGACGATCATGTTTTCCTCGGCACACAGCTGCAGGAAGCGTTCGATGCGGGCCGAGGAGTGGTCCGGGCCCTGTCCCTCGTAGCCGTGCGGAAGCATCAGCACGAGCGACGAGCGCTGGCCCCACTTCTGCTCGGCGGACGAGATGAACTCATCGATGATGGTCTGCGCGCCGTTGACGAAGTCGCCGAATTGCGCTTCCCACAGGACCAGGGCGTCGGGGCGCTCCACAGAGTAGCCGTATTCGAAGCCCATGGCCGCGTATTCGGACAGCAGCGAGTCGTAGATCCAGAGCTTGGCCTGGTTGTCCGACAGGTTGCCGAGCGGCAGCCATTCGTTGCCGTTGGCGCGGTCGTGGAACACAGCGTGGCGCTGGACGAACGTGCCGCGGCGGGAATCCTGGCCGGCAAGGCGTACGGGTACGCCCTCCATGATCAGGGAGCCGAAGGCAGCGATTTCGCCGAAGCCCCAGTCGATGCCGCCTTCACGGGACATCTGTTCACGCTTCTCCAGCAGCTGCTTGAGCTTGGCGTGGACGGTGAAGCCTTCGGGGATCTCCACGTGCGCCTTGCCGATGCGGGCCAGGGTGTCGGCCGAGATCGCCGTCGACGCCGGGGCGTTCGTTCCGATGTCCGACTGCTGTGCCTGGGGACGCTCGATGTCCGATACCGCTGCCGAGTCGGCGGTGATGATCGGAATGGGCGAAGTCTGGGCCGCGTGGGTTTCGGCGAAGACGCGCTCGAGGCGTTCCTGGTAGTCACGGAGCAGCTGCTCGGCTTCTTCCTCGGTGATGTCACCACGGCCGATCAGGGACTCGGTGTAGAGCTTGCGCACGGACCGCTTGGCCTCGATGAGGTTGTACATCAGCGGTTGCGTCATCGAGGGGTCGTCGCCCTCGTTGTGGCCACGGCGGCGGTAGCAGACCATGTCGATGACAACGTCCTTGTGGAACCGCTGGCGGAACTCGTAGGCGAGCTGGCCGATGCGGACAACTGCCTCGGGGTCGTCGCCGTTCACGTGGAACACCGGAGCCTGGATCATCTTGGCGACGTCCGTGGAGTACGTGGACGAACGCGAGGCGGACGGCGCAGTGGTGAAGCCAACCTGGTTGTTTACCACGATGTGGATGGTTCCGCCGGTGCGGTAGCCGCGCAGCTGGGACAGGTTGAGCGTTTCCGCCACAACACCCTGGCCGGCGAAGGCCGCGTCACCGTGGACCATGATTGGCAGCACGGGGAACGACTGCCCCTGGTCCAGGCGGTCCTGCTTGGCGCGGACGATGCCCTCCAGGACCGAATCAACGGCCTCGAGGTGGGAGGGGTTGGCGGCCAGGTAGACCTTGGTCTCCTTGCCGTTGTCCGACGTGAACGTGCCTTCGGTGCCGAGGTGGTACTTGACGTCCCCGGAACCCTGCACGGAGCGCGGATCCTGGGTGCCTTCGAACTCGCGGAACACCTGGGCGTAGGTCTTGCCGGCGATGTTGGTCAGCACGTTCAGGCGGCCGCGGTGGGCCATGCCGATGGCAACCTCGTCCAGTGCGTCGTCGGCAGCGTCAGAGATGATGGCGTCCAGCAGCGGAATCAGCGATTCCCCGCCCTCGAGCGAGAACCGCTTCTGGCCCACGAACTTGGTCTGCAGGAAGGTCTCGAAGGCCTCTGCGGCGTTCAGCTTGGAGACAATGCGCAGCTGCTCGTCGCGGCTCGGCTTGGAGTACGGGTGCTCCAGCTGGTCCTGGAACCACTTGCGCTCGGCCGGGTCCTGAATGTGCATGTATTCGATGCCCGTGGTGCGGCAGTAGGCGTCCCGGAGCACGCCGAGGATGTCGCGGAACTTGAGCATCGGCTTGCCGCCGAAGCCGCCCGTGGGCCACTCGCGGTCGAGGTCCCACAGGGTCAGGCCGTAGGTGAGGACATCGAGGTCGGGGTGCTTGCGCTGGACGTACTCGAGGGGATCGGTGTCCGCCATGAGGTGGCCGCGAACGCGGTAGGAGTGGATCAGCTGCTGGATCCGGGCGACCTTGTTGATCTGGTCGGAGGGGTCCACCTGCAGGTCCGGGCTCCAGCGCACAGGCTCGTACGGAATGCGCAGGGCTTCGAAGATCTCGTCGTAGAAGTCCTGCGCGCCCAGGAGCAGGGAGTGGACGAGCTTGAGGAATTCGCCGCTGCCTGCACCCTGGATGACGCGGTGGTCGTAGGTGGAGGTCAGGGTGAGGATCTTGCTGATGGCGTTCTGGGCGATGATCTTCTCGCTCGCGCCCTGCCATTCGGCCGGGTAGTCGAGGGCGCCGACGCCGATGATGGCTGCCTGGCCCTTCGACAGACGGGGTACGGAGTGTACGGTGCCGATGCCGCCCGGGTTGGTCAGGGACACGGTGGTGCCCGCGTGGTCATCCGCGGTCAGCTTGCCGTTGCGGGCACGCTTGATGAGGTCTTCATAGGTGTGCCAGAACTCCGCAAAGTTCATGGTTTCGGCCTTCTTGATGTTGGGAACCATCAGAAGGCGGGTGCCGTCGGGCTTGGGCATGTCAATGGCGATGCCGAAGTTCACGTGTGCCGGCTGGACCGCCACGGGCTTGCCGTCGACCTCGTCGTAGTACACGTTCATGGACGGGAACTGGGACAGCGCCCGGACAACGGCGTAGCCGATGAGGTGGGTGAAGGAGACCTTGCCGCCGCGTGCGCGGGCCAGGTTGGAGTTGATGACAACCCGGTTGTCGATCAGGAGCTTGGCCGGGACTGCCCTGACACTGGTGGCGGTGGGCACCTCAAGGCTCGTGACCATGTTCGACGCAATGGCCTTGGCCGGTCCGCGGAGAACGGAAACGACGTCCTCCTCGGGGGCGGTGGGAGCCTTGACGTTCTTCGGCAGCTGGGCCGGGATGGGCTGGGCGCCGGTGCCCGCCTCGGTCTTCTTCGAGCCGTCGCGGGCCACCGTTGCCGGAGCCTTCTTGGCGGGTGCGGGCTGGGCGGGGGCTGCTGCCGGCGCCGGTGCCGGTGCTGCCGCAGGCGCCTGGGCCGCGGGAGGAGCGGATGCCGGTGCCTGCGCGGGCGCCGGGGGAGTGACAACGGGCAGTTCGCGGGTAGCCGGATTGGCCGCCGGGGCCGTCACAGCCGGTACGCCGTTGGAAGATGGACCGTTGCCGCTGTCGAATGATTCGAACAGGGGCCACCATTTGGCATCGACCGTATTCTTGTCCTGTTGGTAACGCTCGTACAGTTCGTCAACGAGCCACTCGTTTCCACCAAATTCCTCTGGCAGACGGTGGCTAGGCTGCTCTGGCACTTGAAATACGCCTCTTCCATGAGTTTGATTTCCCTCTGGTCGCCTAAGGTGCCACGGCACAACAATCGAACCAGTTTCTGTGTCCTATGAACCCAGACCCTTGCCAGTCTAGTGACCGTTCCGGCTTAACTGCCAATAAGGGTGACCCAAATCATGTACCGTCCGATTTATGGCGAAATAGCCGTCCAGACGGGCCCCGAACGGTGTCCTATCCATCATGCGCGGGCACCGATTCCGGACGGGCAGGATGAGCAGCTTCAGTCCTCTGTAGCGGCACGTTGCTCCTGTAGACTGCAATCCTTATGGACAGTAAATATAGGTGCCATGGACGGTAGATCCAGGTGCCGGCCTGAGGGCTTGGAGCGGGGCGCGGTCTGCGCCGCACAGCCCGACCGCAGCGCCGGCAAACCCACTGGCCCGGTCAGCTGCCGACGACTTCCGGCTGGCCCATGATGGAGTGGCTCCTTGTCGCTGCCGGCCTGCTGCTCATCCTCGGAACCGGCTTCTTTGTGGCCGTTGAATTTTCCCTTATTGCGCTGGACCAGCCCACAGTGCAGCGTGCCGTTGACTCCGGCGATACCGCGGCAGTGCCGCTGCTCAAGTGCCTGAAATCCCTGTCCACGCAACTGTCCAGCTGCCAGCTCGGCATCACCATGACCACGCTGTTGACGGGGTACGTCATGGAGCCGTCCGTGGGAGCGCTGCTCGAGGTGCCCCTAGCCGCCGTCGGCATCCCGGAGCCGGTGGCCAGTTCGGTCTCCCTGGTGGTTGCGATGGTAATCGCGACCGGGCTGTCCATGCTCCTGGGTGAGCTCGTTCCCAAAAACATGGCCATTGCCCTCGCGTTCCGCATCGGCCGCACCCTTGCACGGCCGCAGCTGATCTTCACCGCCATTTTCAAGCCCGCCATCGTGGTCCTGAACGGCTTCTCCAACAAGGTCCTGAACGCCTTCGGGCTGGAGGCCAAGGAGGAGATTTCCGGGGCCCGCACGCCGGCGGAGCTCGCCTCCCTGGTGCGCCGGTCCGCGGCCATGGGCACGCTCGATCCGGGGACGGCGAACTTCATTGCCCGCACGCTGAACTTCTCCGGCCGCAGCGCGGCTGACGTGATGACTCCGCGCATCCGCGTCGAAACCATCGACGCCGACCAGCCGGTTTCGGACATCATCGACGCGGCCCGCCGCAGCGGATATTCGCGCTTCCCCGTCATCGGTGAGTCGGCGGACGACATCCGCGGTCTGGTGCACGTGAAGAAGGCGATTGCGGTCCCTCCGAGCCGGCGGCGAAAGCTTGAGGCGGGCGCCATTATGACGGACGTCCTCCGGGTGCCGGAAACCATCCACCTCGACGCCCTGCTTGCCGAACTTCGGGAGGGCAACCTGCAGCTTGCCGTGGTGCTGGACGAGTACGGCGGGACGGCCGGGATCGCCACGCTGGAGGACCTGGTCGAGGAAATCGTGGGCGAAGTGGCCGACGAGCACGACAAGGTCCGGCCCGGGCTGCTGCAAAGCGCTTCCGGTGACTGGTACTTTCCGGGCCTGATGCGGCCCGACGAGCTCTCAGAACAGATTCCGGGCCTGACAGTTCCCGACGAAGCCGCGTACGAGACGGTCGGCGGGTACGTCATGAGCGAGCTTGGACGGATACCCGAGGTTGGAGACATGGTGGAGGCGGGCGGTGGAACGCTCAGCGTTACCAGGATGGACGGCCGGCGCATCGACCGGATCTGCTTCAGGCCCCACCGTGAACCGAGCGCCGGTCCCGCCGAGGACCAACCGTCCGGAAGCGCGGCTGTTGAGCATGCGTCGGCCGGCGCCGGTGCCTCTAAGTACGGTGCGCCCGGCAACGGCGCTTCCAAGTACGGTGCGCCCAAAAACGCCGCGCCCAAAAACGGCGCGCCCAAAAACGGCTCTGTCTTCAACGGAACGGCCAGAAAAAGCCCGACGGGGCACGGGCCGTCGAAGCGCGGCCCGTCCAACCACGGCAAGCCAGGCAACGGCAAGTCCGGGAACGGCGGCCGGACGTGAGCGACTGGGCGGGACTGCTCTGGCTGGTGCTGCTGCTCCTGGGCAACGCGTTCTTCGTGGCCGCGGAGTTCGCCGTCATGTCCGCGCGCCGAAGCCAGATTGAGCCACTGGCGGACGAGGGCGTACTGCGCGCGCAGACCACCCTTCGGGCCATGGAGAACGTCTCGCTGATGCTGGCGTGCGCGCAACTGGGAATCACCGTGTGTTCGCTGCTGATCCTGCTGGTGGCGGAGCCGGCCATCCACCATTTGCTGGCGGTACCCCTTGCCGGGCTGGGCGTGCCGACGGAAATTGCCGACGTCTCGGCGTTCGCTGTGGCCCTGATGCTGGTGACGTTCCTGCATGTGACGTTCGGCGAGATGGTGCCCAAGAACATCTCCGTGTCCGTTGCCGACAAGGCAGCGCTGCTCCTGGCTCCGCCGCTCATGTTCATTGCGAGGATTGTGAACCCGGTCATCGCCGCGCTGAACTGGTCCGCAAACCACATCCTGAGACTGATGCGCATCGAGCCCAAGGATGAGGTCAGTTCTTCGTTCACGCTGGAAGAGGTGCAGTCCATCGTGCAGGAGTCCAGGCGGCACGGCCTGGTGGATGATGACGCCGGCCTTATCACCGGTGCCCTCGAATTTTCGGAGTACACCGCCGGCGACGTCATGGTTCCGCTGGAACGGCTTGTCATGCTGCGGTCTTCAACCTCGCCCCTGGAGTTTGAAAAGGCTGTCAGCCGCACAGGCTTCTCCCGTTTCCCGATGCTGGACGACGACGGCCTGCTCGCCGGGTACCTCCACATCAAGGACGTGCTTGCCATCCCGGAATCCGGTTACGAGCTGCCCATCGCGGAGAGCCGCATCCGGTCCCTGGCCAACCTTTCGCGTGATGACGAGATAGAAAAGGCGATGTCCGTGATGCAGCGCTCCGGCTCGCATCTGGCCCGCGTCATCGGGCCTGGCGGGCAGACCGAGGGCGTGCTGTTTCTGGAGGATGTGATCGAGCAGCTCGTGGGGGAGATCCGGGATGCTACCCAGGCCAAGGGCATCCGGCGGCTGGGCAGGCCCGACGGCGGATAGCCCCCGGGTGCCCCGGACCACCGGATCGCGAGTTCTAAATAGGAATCATTCCTATTTAGCGATACACTCGACTAGGGGTTGCCCCTCCCCGCAACCTGACCTGTCCAGAACCGAGGTTTCTCCGTGCCTGTCAACGCCCGCACTTCCATTACCGCCGCCCTGGCCGGCTTCGGCCTGCTCCTCACAGGCTGTGGGTCGCCAACGGCCCAGACCGCGGGCGCAGACACCAAAGGCCGCATTGCCGTCGTCACGTCCACGAACGTTTACGGGGACATTGTTGAGGCGATCGGCGGGGACAAGGTCAACGTCTCGGCCATCATCTCCCGTCCAAGCCAGGACCCCCACTCCTACGAAGCCAACGCCCAGGACCGGCTGGCGGTGTCCAAGGCCACGCTGGTGGTGGAAAACGGCGGCGGCTACGACGACTTCATCCACACCCTGGCGGACGACAGCAACGTGCCGCACGAGAACATCATCAGTGCCGTGGAGGTGTCAGGACTGGCCCCGGAACCGGCGGGCACCGCATCCGCCCACGCAGGGGACGGCCATTCCCATGACCACGGCGACTTCAACGAACACGTCTGGTACAGCCTTGAGGCCATGACGCACCTTGCCGACGCTGTGGCGGCCCGCCTCGGCACCCTCGACGCCGCCTCGGCCTCCCAGTTCACCGCCAACGCCGCCGAGTTCAAGTCCGGTCTCACAAAGCTTGAGAGTAAGATTTCCGCAATGAAGACCTCGCACGGCGGTGCCGGCGTCGCCGTGACCGAACCGGTGCCCCTCTACCTGCTGGAATCTGCAGGACTGGAGAACCGCACCCCTGCCGAGTACACGGCAGCCGTGGAGGAAGGCGCCGATGTTCCGCCCGCAGTCCTGAAGGCAGCCACTTCGACGGCCGCCGCAAAGGACACGAGTTTCCTCGCCTACAACGAGCAGACGGAAGGCCCGCAGACCCAGGCCGTCAAAAACGCGGCCAGTGCCGCGGGCACGCCGGTGGTGAACTTCACCGAAACGCTTCCGGACGGCAAGACCTACCTGGAATGGATGGCGGACAACGTGGAAAACATCAGCAACGCACTGAAGAGCCAGCGTTGAACCCAGTCATCAGCCTGAAGCAGGCGTCGCTGAAGTTCGGCCGGCGCGCGCTCTGGGAAGACCTGAACCTGGACATCAACCCGGGGGAGTTCTTCGCGGTGCTGGGGCCCAACGGCAGCGGCAAGACCAGTTTCCTCAAAGTCCTGCTGGGGCTGCAGGAGCTGCACTCCGGCGAGGCAAACCTCGGCGGGCACCCCGTGGAGCGCGGCAGTCACATGATTGGCTACATCCCGCAGCAGAAGCCCTTCCTGCCGGACACCCCCATGCGCGCCCGCGACCTGGTGGGTCTGGGCGTCGACGGGCACCGCTGGGGAATACGGCTCGGCACCGCCAGGGCCAACCGCAGGATAGACGAACTGCTGGAGCTCGTCGGGGCAAGCGATTACGCCAAGGTTCCCGTCGGGCAGCTGTCTGGCGGTGAGCAGCAGCGCCTGCGCGTGGCGCAGGCCCTGGCCACCGACCCGAAGGTGCTGCTGTGCGACGAGCCGCTCCTGTCGCTGGACCTGCACCACCAGCAGGCCGTCAGCGCACTCATCAACAAGCAGTGCCATGACCGGAAGAGTGCCGTCGTGTTTGTCACCCACGAGATCAATCCGATCATCGACTACGTGGACCGGGTCCTCTACCTGGCCGGCGGCAGGTTCAGCGTGGGAACGCCGCACGAGGTCATGACCACCGAAGTCCTCTCCGACCTTTACGACAGCAACGTGGAAGTGATCCATGCCAACGGCCGGATCGTCGTCGTCGGCCTGCCCGACGCCACCACCCACCATCACGACGCGCACGCCGCTGCGGGGGACGGTTCCTGATGGACCTGGAATCGATCCTGCAATCGGTGTTCAACTTCGAGAACTACGGCGAATTGCTGGTGCTGGTGCAGAACTCGCTGTGGGCCGGCGCGGTGCTTGGACTCCTCGGCGGCCTCGTGGGGACCTTCGTGATGAAGCGCGACCTGGCGTTTGCCGTCCACGGAATTTCCGAGCTGTCGTTCGCCGGTGCCGCCTTCGCGCTCCTGATCGGCACGGACGTGGTGTTTGGTTCCCTGGTGGGGTCAGTGGCGGCTGCGCTGCTGCTCGGGCTCATGGGTGTCCGGGCGCGGGACAAGAACTCCATCATCGGCGTGATCATGCCCTTTGGCCTCGGCCTCGGCATTCTCTTCCTGTCGCTCTACGAGGGCAGGGCCGCCAATAAATTCGGACTCCTCACGGGGCAGATCGTCTCGGTGGACACCGTCCAGCTTCAGGTTCTGGCGGGCACCGCGGTGGCGGTAATGGCGGCGCTGTGCGTCATCTGGCGCCCGCTGAGCTTCGCCAGTGTCGATCCCGAGCTGGCCGAGGCCCGCGGTGTTCCCGTGCGGTCGCTTGCCCTGGTTTTCATGGTGCTCCTCGGCGTCAGCGTTGCGCTGTCCATCCAGATCGTGGGCGCCCTGCTGGTTCTTGCCCTGCTGATCACGCCCGCGGCTGCCGCCCTGCGGGTGACGTCCTCGCCGCGCCTCGTGGTGCTGCTGAGCGTGGTGTTCGCCGTTTCGGCAACGGTGGGAGGAATACTCCTCGCCCTTGGCGGCCGTATCCCCATCAGCCCCTACGTCACCACGCTGTCGTTCCTGATCTACGTGGTGTGCAGGGTCATCGGCAGCATCCGTGCCAAGCGCGGCCTCAACGGCCGGGTAATGCGGACCGCCTAAACAGGCTGGGTGGGGCGCCTACTGCAGTGGGTTTCTACTGCGCGGCAGCCTTGCGTGCGGAGCAGTCGGGGCAGAGGCCGTAGATCTCCACCGTGTGGGCCACTTCCGTGAAGCCGTGCTCTTGCGCGGTCCGCGCGGCCCAGGTCTCGACGGCGGGGGCCTCCACTTCCACGGCCTTGCCGCAGTTGCGGCACAGGAGGTGGTGGTGGTGGACCGTCACGGCGCAGCGGCGGTAGACGGCTTCGCCGTCGCCGTTGCGGAGCACGTCCACGAGTTTCTCGTCAGCCAGCGACTGCAGGATCCGGTAGGCGGTGGCCAGGGAGACAGAAACACCTTTATTCTGGAGGATCCGGTAGAGCTCCTGGGTGCTCACGAAGTCATTGAGCTCATCCAGGGCGGCGCTGACAGCGATCCGCTGCTTGGTGACGCGCTGCTCTTTCCCGCCGGCCGCCGTCGAAGGTGCCTGTTGTCTGCCGTCAGCGCTGGCGCGTTGTGGCATGGATGGACTCGCTTTTCTTTCGGGTAATGGCAAGCTTTAACGTTACCAGCCGGAGCCGCGTGGACACTGATCGGGCCCGTCCCTAGGCTGGCTTCATGAAGCTGACAAAGTACACGCACGCCTGTGTCCGGCTCGAAAAGGACGGCCGGGTGCTGGTCCTGGATCCGGGGACCTTCTCCGAAACCGCCGAGGCGCTGGACGGCGCACACGCCGTCCTCATCACGCATGAGCACACCGACCATATCGATGTCCCCGCCGTGGCCGCTGCCCTTGGGGACAACGGAGGGCTGGAGCTCTTCGCGCCGGAGGGCGTGGCGCAGAACGTGCGCAAGGAGGTGCCGGACGCTGCTGAACGGGTGCATGCTGTCGAGCCTGGAACGGCCTTTGACGCCGCAGGCTTCGCGGTCCGCAGCTTCGGCGGCCAGCACGCGCTGATTCACCCTCAGATTCCGGTGGTCGCCAACATCGGCTACCTCGTGGACGAGAACGTGTACCACCCGGGCGACTCCTTCATCATCCCGGACGGCATCAGCGTGCGCACGCTCCTGGTTCCGGTCCATGCCCCGTGGAACAAGGTCAGCGAGGTGGTGGACTTCGTGATCGGCGTCCGCGCGGAGCGGGCATTCGCCATTCACGACGGGCTTTTGAACGACACCGGCCTCGGCCTGGTGGAGGGCCATGTCAAGCGGATCGGGGCCAGGTACGGCACCGAATACACCCACCTCTCCAGCCGCGAATCCGTGGAGCTTTAGGGCCGCCAGACACCCGTCTCGAAGAATGCCTTCACCGTGGCCTCGTGTGGCTGCGGATCCAGTCCCTGGGCCGCCAGCCACGCAGGACTGTAGTGGCTGCCGGCGTACCGGTCACCGCCGTCGCACATCAGGGAAACCACGCTGCCGCGTTCCCCGTCGGCCACCATCTGTGCCACGAGCTGCCAGACACCCCAGAGGTTGGTGCCCGTGGACGGCCCGGCGTGCAGCCCTGCCAGCGTGTGCAGGTGCCGCATGGCTGCGACCGAGGCGGCATCCGGAACCTGGATCATGTGGTCGATGACCGAGGGGACGAAGCTTGGCTCCATGCGGGGCCGGCCGATCCCCTCGATCCGGGAAGGCATTCCGGTGCTAAAGTCTGCAGCGCCGCTCCGCCACCCGGGATAGAAGGCGGAATTCTCCGGATCGACCACCGCCAGGGACGTGGCGTGGCGGTGGTAGCGGAGGTAGCGGCCGATCGTGGCGCTGGTTCCGCCAGTGCCGGCTCCCACCACAATCCAGCGGGGGACCGGGTGCTCCTCCAGCGCCAGTTGCTCAAAGATGGACTCGGCTATGTTGTTGTTGCCACGCCAGTCCGTGGCTCGCTCGGCGTAGGTGAACTGGTCCATATAGTGGCCGCCGCTCGTGGCGGCAACCTCGGCGGCTGCTGCGTACACCTCTGAGGCATGGTCCACCAGGAGGCAGGCGCCGCCGAACTGTTCGATCAGGGCGATCTTTTCCGGGCTGGTGGTGCGGGTCATCACGGCGATGAACGGCAGGCCCAGGAGTTGGGCGAAGTAGGCCTCGGAAACCGCGGTGCTGCCGCTGGAGGCCTCCACGATGGTGGTGCCCTCGCCGATCCACCCGTTCACCAGCCCGAACAGGAACAGGGACCGGGCAAGCCGGTGCTTGAGGCTTCCGGAGCGGTGCGTGGACTCATCCTTGAGGTACAGCTGGACGCCCCAGTGCTCAGGCAGCGGCACCGAATACAGGTGGGTGTCTGCGGAGCGGTTGTTTTCCGCGTTGATCTTGCGGACAGCCTCATCCGCCCATGCCCGGTCCCGGGTCCCCGCCCTGTTCACTTATTCTTCCCGTTCACTGAATCGCCTGCTCACTGAATCAGCCTACCGGCGCGGGCAGCGGGCCGCCGCTAGAGTGGGATGCGTGATCAACACCCTCATTGATGTGGCCGGGCTGAACGCCCGGATGGCGGCCGGTCAGCGGACCGTAGTGCTGGACGTCCGCTGGGCGCTCGGGGATCCGGAGGGCCACAGCCACTACCTGAAGGAACACATACCGGGCGCAGTGTACGTCGACCTGCCCACCCAGCTGGCGGACCCCGCAGCTCCGGGCCGTGGGCGCCACCCGTTGCCTTCGCCGGCCCGCTTCCAGGAAGCGGCACGGTCCTGGGGAATTTTCGACGGCGACGTCGTGGTCGCCTATGACGATGCCGGCAACACCTCCGCAGCCCGGCTCTGGTGGATGCTCCGGAATGCCGGCGTGCGCACCGTTTACCTGCTCGACGGCGGCCTGGCCGCCTGGCGCGCGGCAGGGCTGCCCGTGGAGGGCGGTGAAGTGCAGCCCGACGCCGGAGACGTGACGCTTGCAGGCGGCGCCATGCCGGTGACCGACGCCGACGGTGTCGCGGACTGGGCCGCCGGTGGCGTGCTGCTGGATGCACGCGCCGCAGAACGGTACCGCGGGGAAGTCGAACCTGTGGACCCCCGGGCCGGCCACATTCCGGGCGCCGTCAGCGCCCCCACCACCGGAAACCTCGACGACGACGGCTGCTTCCTGCCGGCGGAGAAGCTGCGGCAGCGCTTTGCCAGCCTTGGGGTCGACGCAGCGACGCCGACCGCCGTCTACTGCGGCAGCGGCGTCACAGCCTCCCACGAGATAGCGGCCCTGGAAATCGCAGGTTTCAGCGCCGTTCTGTTCCCCGGTTCCTTCTCCCAATGGTCCAACGACGCCTCCCGCCCGGTGGCCACGGGTGCCCACCCCGGAAAGTGATCCCCGGAGGCGCAACCTGGTGGCCCGTGGAACGCCACCGGCAATTGGTAGTCACCGGGGAGCCGCGGTAGCGTCGCCATATGACTCCTGGACGCCCCGTACCCCCGCCGCTGAACCTGCGGATCCCGCTTGAAGAGACCGCCGTCGGACCCCTCGAAGGACGCCTTGCCGCCGCCCGCGGCGCGTCATCCGCCACGAGCGGCCTGGTTGGCCTGACCGTTGCCCGCCGGGCACCCAAAGCCGACGACGTCGAAATTGCGATCGAATTCTGCGGCCTTTGCCATTCGGACGTTCACGCCACCCGGGGGGAGTGGGGCACCCAGAACTACCCGCTCGTACCGGGCCACGAGATCGTGGGCAGGGTCAGCCGCGTCGGTTCGGACGTGAAGGACTTTCAGCCGGGAGACCGCGTGGGCATCGGCTGCATGGTGGACTCCTGCCGCGAATGCGAGAGTTGCCTTGAAGGGCTGGAACAGTACTGTGAACGCGGCATGACCGGGACGTACGGTGCCAAGGACGCCCGGAACGGGGACGCCGTCACCCAGGGCGGTTACGCATCATCCGTGGTGGTGGACCGGCGGTATGTCCTGCGGGTGCCGGAAAGCCTGGATCCTGCGGCGGCTGCCCCGCTGCTCTGCGCGGGCATCACCACCTTCTCGCCGCTGCGCCGCTTCGGAGTCCGGGAAGGCCACGTGGTCGGCGTCGTGGGCCTAGGCGGCCTGGGCCACATGGCCGTCAAATTGGCCAAAGCGATGGGCGCCGAGGTCAAGGTGTTCACAACTTCGGAATCCAAAGTATCGGCGGCACTGGAACTGGGCGCTGACGAAGTAGTACTTTCCCGGGACGAGGAAGCGATGGCCGCTGAGAACCGGAGCATCGACGTCATTATCGATACGGTGGCAGCACCGCACGACCTTAACCCGTTTTTCCGGACCCTGCGCCGGGACGGGGCCCTGTTCCAGCTGGGGCTGCCCTCCGAAGCCATGCCGCCGGTCAATCCCGGGGCACTGATCAGAAGGCGGATTTCCTATACGGGTTCCCTGATCGGAGGTATCGCAGAGACGCAGGAGATGCTCGACTTCTGCGCCGAGCACGGGGTCGTCTCGGACATCGAACTGGTTGGTGCCGGGCAACTTAACGACGCCTATGACCGGATGGTCGCAGGTGATGTGAAGTACCGTTTTGTCCTGGATACATCCACACTGCAGGAACCGTCGGAAAGGGCTGACGCATGAGCACGCTGTTCACCAAGATTCTCAACGGGGAGATCCCTGGCCGGTTTGTCTGGCGCGAGCCGGACGTCTCCGCGTTCCTGACCATGGGTCCGCTTGCTGACGGGCACACGCTGGTGGTACCGACCGAGGAAGTGGACCGCTGGACGGACGCCTCGCCCGAGACCCTGGCCAGGGTCATGGAAGTGGCGCGGCGCATCGGCGCGGTGCAGGTGGACACGTTCGGGGCAGCTCGGGCTGGACTCATCGTGGCTGGTTACGAGATCAACCACATGCACGTGCACGTGTGGCCTTCCAACAGCATGGCGGAATTCAATTTCGCCACCGCCGAGCACAACCCGGATCCGGCGCGGCTGGACGCCAACGCCGAAAAGCTGCGGGCAGGCCTGCGCGACGCCGGCTATGGGGAGTTCGTGCCGGAGGCTTAGGCAGAATCCAGGTCGGTTATTCGCGCCGCTTCCAGACTGGCTGATTCCACGCAGGTTCCTGGTAGCGGTGGTGCCGTGGATCGGTAGCTGTGGCCGGTGGGCGTGGTGAGTTCGATGGAGTGTCGGGGTCCGGGTCTGGGCTTCACTTTCCAGCCGGGGAGTTCTTTGGTGTGGTTGCATGCTTCGCACAGTCCGGCGCCGTTGGCCAGGGTGGTGGGGCCGCCGTCGTGCCAGGGGATGATGTGGTCAAGGTGGCGGATCGGGGCGTCGCAGTAGGGGGTCCGGCAGGTGTCGTCCCGGATCTGGATGACGCGGCGCAGCTTTGGCGGGAAAAGCCGTCTCCGCGAGTCCATGGCCACCAGGTTGCCGGTCCCGGGGGCGGTGTAGAGCCGCCGGACCCAGATCTTCAGTTCCTTCACCGCGTCCTTCGGGCCCGGGTTTGAGCCGGACGCGTTTGAGTCGCCAGCCCGAGGTTCTTCCGCCAAGGCTTTTCGGTGCTGGGGTGCTTCGTCCTGTGCCTCTTCGGGGTTGAGGAGGTTGCGGACCCAGGCGGCGGGGACGATGCCGTAGCCGGGTATCCGGGCGGGTTCGGTGTCGCCTTGGAGGAGGGTGCGGTCGGTCATGACGAGGTTGATGTCTATGCCGGTGATGCCGCCTCGGGTGCCGGTGGTCCGTTCGACGAGGGTGTCGGCCTTGATCTGACTAAGCGTGCGCGGGTCTCCGGCGGCGTGGAGGGTGTCGGCGTGCCGGGTCAGTGCTGCCCAGACTGCGACTCCCTGGTGGGCGGGGAGCAGCGCCGTCAGGTAGGTCATGCAGTCCGGGGCCGGGCGCAGGCTCACGGTCCGCCCGGACGCGGCATGGCTGGCGCGTTGGGCCACGGAACGGGGGTCCCTGCGGGTGGCGGCGGCCCGGGCGGCGGCGATGACGGCCCGGGTCCCGGCGCCGGTGAAGGCTCCGGTGTCGGCGGACAGCTCCTCATCAACGGCGGCCCGGTCCGCAACACTCAAACAGGCGGTCTCTTTCACGACGTGCATGGCGCGTTCTTCGTTGAGCTGCCCGGTATCCAGGGCGGCCAGGGTGTGGGGCATCTCGGTGACCAGGGCCTTCGACATGCCGAGCAGACGGCCGCCGCGGTGCGGAGACTCGCCCCGGGCCAGGGCGATCTGCTCGGCCCCGCCCATGCTGTGTTCTTTGGGGCGTCTCTTGCCGAGGTCCTCGGCCGATAGAGTGCTGCAGTTGGTCTGCGCTCCGTGTTCGGCGTGTTCCTGGCGGTGCCGGATCTCGAAGGCGACGGCAAGCCTCGCCTGCTGCCCCGCAATCAGGCACTTGATCTTCTCCCATGCCCGCATCTGGTCGATCAAACCCGCACCGTCGGCGCTGAGGTCGGCCCTTAGAAGGGCCGTGGCCGCAGCGACCCGGTCCGCCACGCCCAGCCACGGCGTACAGGCATTGGAGGCACCGCCGGCGAACAGAACATCGGCAAACAGGGCCTCGGGGAACGGGTCCTCCGGAAGATCATCGTCAGCAAACAGGGCGCCGGGGAGAGGGTCCTCCGGAAAAACGTCGTCCGGGTACACGAAGTTGGGGTCCTCGTCATACGGAAACCCGTAGACCGGAAACTCGGCGAACGGAATAGCGCCGTCCGGGAACGCATCCTCGGGAAGTGCGCCAAGAGGAAAAACTGCGTCTGGAAAAAGGTCGTCAGGAACCGAGGCAGCATGCAGGGCAGCGCCGCGCGATCCTCCTGCTGTCAATGCTGAGTTCCTGATGCCTTCCATGAACCCAGTCTGCCAAGGGCCACCGACATTTAAGGCCGATCGGGCGCCGGATGAGGGCTGGAACTGTCCATTTCGATCTTTGGCGGCACCACGCCGCTGGTCAGCCAGACCCTCGTCGAGGTCACGGGTAACGCCTATGCGCCGGCCTTCTACATCATGTTCTTCTCCGCCGTCGCACTCGTGGCGGTGCTGAAGATGCGCGAGTCTGCTTCGCGGCCGCTCCCGGGCTCCGTGCCGGTGGTCTCCAGCCGCGACGAGGCGGCGGTGCTGGTCAAGGGACAGGACACCAACGAACGCATCGATACGGCGACCATGTTGCTCACGCCCGTGAAATAAGACCTACGCCGCGAGCACCTTGTTCAGTGCCGTCCGGATCCGCTTCTCGGACACCGAATAGGCCGTTCCGAGTTCGACGGCGAACAGGCTCACCCTCAGTTCCTCGATCATCCAGCGCACCTGGGTCAGCTCGGCACCTGCCCGGCGGCCGGGCAGCAAAGCCGACACGGCGTCGTCGTAATCATCCTCCAGCCGCTGGACCGCCGCCATGTTGAGCGCATCGCGCTGCACGTTGCCGGGCAGCTTCTCCAGGCGTTTTTCGATGGCGGTGAGGTACCGGGGGAGCTGGCTCAGCTGGGCGTAGCCCGTCCGGGCTACAAAGCCGGGGAAAACCAGCTGTTCAAGCTGGCTGCGGACATCGTTGAGCGCGCTGATGAGCGCCAGGCTTGTGGTGCCCCTGAGCTGCTTCTCGATCCGGCGGGTGCTGGCGAGGATGCGCTCCACGACGGCCGTCACACTGAAGACGGTGTCGATCAGCTCCGCCCGGACATGCTCGTACAGGGCATCGAACCCTGCCTGGTCCCACGGGAGCTCTGCTGGAGTCAGCTTGTCCACCGCCGCCAGGACGCAGTCGGCGATCAGGGCCGAGACGGACCCGTGCGGGTTCTGGCTGAACGTCAGCTTCTCCGTGTTGTTCAGGTGTTCGAGGACATAGCGGTCCGGCGCGGGCACACGCAATGCGAGGAGCCGGATGACGCCGCCCCGCATGGCTTCCTGCTGCTCCGATGCTGTCTGGAAGATGCGCAGGCCAACGGACTTTCCTTCGTCCACCAGCGCGGGAAAACCGGTGACGGTGTGACCCTTGACGGTGACGCTGGCTTGGCGCTGAAGGGTGTCGAACCGCCACTCGGTCAGGCCGGACTGTTCCGTGAACCCGGTCTGTGCCTGCGGTCGGCCGTCATGAGGGGGAGCCTGCTGCTGGCTCTTCTTCGGCGACCGCGGACCGGCAGTGGCGGGGGTGGCGCCCAGCGACTCCGCGATGGCCCGGCGGGTGGCCGGCGCGAGCCGCTCCTGCAGGGCTTCCAGGTCCTTGCCCTCGTCCAGGACCTTGCCCCGGCTGTCCACCACCTTGAAGCTCACCCGCAGGTGCGGCGGAACCGCTTCCCAGTTCCAGGACCCGGGCGGGACGATCTGGCCCTTCAGGCGGCGCAGCACAAGCTCCAGCGAGCTCTCCAGCTCGTCCTCGGCCGGGTCGAAATCCGCTTCCAGCGCCGCCACGGCCTTGCGGGCGACGTCCGGGGCCGGTACGAAGCTCTTGCGGACCTGTTTCGGCAGCGACTTGATCAGCGCGGTGACGAGTTCCACGCGCTGGCCGGGGATTAGCCAGCGGAAGGGTGCGTCTTCGAGCTGGTTCAGGAAGAGGACCGGAACTTCTGCCGTGACGCCGTCGGACGGGTTGGGCGCCGAGCCGGGTGCCACGGGATGGAATTCATAGCTCAGGGGCAGTTCGAAGCCCTTATGCAGCCACGTCTTCGGGTAGGCGGACTCGTCCAGCGCGTCGGCGTCCTCGCTCAGAAGCAGGGCCTCATCGAAGTCCAGAAGCGCCGGATCCTGCTGCCGGGCGTCCTTCCACCACTTGTCGAAGTGCCGTTCCGACACGACGTCCTTGCCGACGCGCGCGTCATAGAACTCGAAGAGCGTCTCGTCGTCCACCATCAGGTCCCGGCGGCGCATCCGCGCCTCGAGTTCTTCCACTTCCTGCAGCAGGGCCCGGTTGCGGTGGAAGAACTTGTGGTGCGTCTTCCATTCGCCCTGGACCAGCGCATGCCTGATGAACAGTTCGCGGGCCAGGACGGGATCGACCTTGCCGTAGTTGATCCGGCGCTGGGCGATGATGGGTACGCCGTAGAGGGTGACCTTTTCATAGGCCATCACGGCGCCCATCTTGGTGGACCAGTGGGGTTCGCTGTAGCTGCGCTTGATCAGGTGCGGCGCCACCTGCTCGGCCCACGAGGGCTCGAACTTGGAGGCCACCCGTGCCCACAGCCGGCTTGTCTCCACGAGTTCTGCGGCCATGACAAACGTGGGCGACTTCTTGAACAATGCCGAGCCAGGGAAGATGGCAAATCGTGTTCCCCTGGCGCCCGCGTATTCCCGCTTGCGTTCGTCGAGGATGCCGATGTGGCTCAGCAGGCCGGAGAGCAGGCTGATGTGGATGCCCTCGTGGTTGCCGACGGCGTCGGCCTGGCGCTTGTTGTCCAGGCCTATGCCCAGCGGCCGGGCCAGCTGCCGCAGCTGTGTGAACAGGTCCTGCCATTCGCGGACGCGCAGGTAATTGATGAACTCGTTGCGGCACAGGCGGCGGAACTGGGTGGAGGAGAGCTCCTGCTGCTTCTCGTGGATGTAGTTCCAGAGGTTCAGGTAGCCGGTGAAGTCGGAATTCTCGTCGCGGAAGCGGGCGTGCTTCTCCGCCGCCAGCTGCTGTTTGTCCGTTGGACGCTCGCGGGGGTCCTGAATGGTGAGGGCCGCCGCCAGGATCATGACTTCGCGGACGCAGCCGCGCTTGCCGGCCTCCACAATCATGCGGCCGAGCCGCGGGTCCACCGGAAGCTGGGCAAGTTTCTGTCCGACGGCGGTCAGGCCGCCGCCGTAGCGGCCGGCATTCCTGCCGCTTTCGGCGTTGGCCGCCTGGGGAGAGCCAGTGGCTGCCTGCGGCGCGCCAGCGGCTGCCTGCGGCGCACTCAGGGCGCCGAGCTCCCGAAGGAGGGTCACGCCGTCGTTAATGGCCCGCGAGTCCGGCGGCTCCACGAACGGGAAGTTTTCGATGTCCTTGGGCCCCCGCGCGACTCCCATGGCGGTCATCTGCAGGATGACAGCAGCCAGGTTGGTGCGCAGGATTTCCGGATCGGTGTAGAGCGGCCGGGACTCGAAGTCCTCCTCGGAATACAGCCGGATGGCGATGCCGTCCGACACGCGGCCACAGCGTCCGGAACGCTGGTTGGCAGACGCCTGGGACACCCGCTCGATGGGTAGCCGCTGAACCTTGGTGCGGTGCGAATAGCGCGAGATGCGGGCGGTGCCGGTGTCGATGACGTACTTGATGCCCGGCACGGTGAGAGAGGTCTCGGCCACATTGGTGGCCAGCACGATCCGCCGCTTGCCGCCCGGGTTGAAAACCCGGTGCTGTTCCTGAAGGCTCAGCCGCGCGAACAGCGGCAGGACCTCGGTGCCGGCCAGTCGCCGGTTGGACTGGATCCTGGCCTGCAGTGCGTCCGCCGCGTCGCGGATCTCCCGCTCGCCGGAGAAGAAGATGAGGATGTCGCCCGGCGCTTCAAGGGCGAGCTCGTCGACGGCGTCGCACACTGCGTCCAGCGGGTCGCGGTCTTCCTCGAGTTCATCGTCGGAGGAGTTGTCCTCGTCATCGCCGGTGGACGGGCCGCCGGCCGGCTGGGAGAGCGGCCGGTAACGGATCTCCACCGGGAAGGTTCGTCCGGACACCTCAACGATAGGTGCCGGTTCCTCGTCCGAACCGAAGTGCTTCGCAAAGCGTTCGGGATCGATGGTGGCGGACGTGATGATCACCTTCAGGTCCGGTCGCTGCGGCCGGATCCGCTTGAGGTAGCCGAGGATGAAGTCGATGTTCAGGCTGCGTTCGTGGGCCTCATCGATGATGATCGCGTTGTATTTGCGGAGCAGTTTGTCGCGCTGGATTTCGGCCAGCAGGATGCCGTCGGTCATCAGTTTGACCTTGGTGGACTTGCTCACCTCGCCGGTGAAGCGGACCTGGAAGCCCACTTCCTGCCCGATGTCGACGCCGAGCTCGGAGGCAATGCGCTCGGCCACCGTGCGGGCCGCGAGGCGCCGCGGCTGGGTGTGGCCGATCAATCCGTTCTCACCCAGGCCCAGCTCCAGGCACATCTTCGGGATCTGGGTGGTCTTTCCGGAACCGGTCTCACCGGCAATGATCGTCACCTGGTTGGCGGCAATCGCGGCCATCAGGTCCTCGCGGCGCTCGGAGACCGGCAGCTCGGCGGGGTAGGAGATGTGAAAAGTCATGGCTCCCACAAGTCTACTGCCGCGTAAAAGGACCCGGCGTGCGCCGGGTCCTTGGTGTGTGTGGACGGTTTGCTAGAAGATGCGCATGGTGTAGTTGCTGCTGGGCAGGTCCAGCGCGGACCAGTCCCGGGCCGAGTACTCGGGAGGGGTGTGGCCGCGGCCATCCCGCAGAATGGCGCCGACCGTGGCGGCAGCTGCAATGAGGACCAGAACAAGGAGGGCGATTCCGAAGATTTCCATGTCTCCATGGTTCTCCCGCGGAAGCCTTGAAAGAAGTGGCAGAAATGCCTAAAAAGTACAAATTTCTGCCATACTGGATACATGCTCAAAACAGTGGCAGTCATTGTGGTTCCCAACTTCTCGATCTTTGAGTTCGGTACCGCATTTGAGGTGTTTGGCATAGACCGTTCGGACCGGGGAACAGGCGTGCCGCAGTTCGACTTCCGCGTGTGCGCTCCGGTGCCTGGCGAAGTTCCGCTGAAGTCCGGCCTGACCATGAACGTCGGCCTCGGCCTGGACGCCGCCGCCGATGCCGACCTGGTGATCATGGCGCCCTACGGCAGGGAGGAAGATGTTCCGGAATCCGTCCTCGATGCCCTCCGGGCGGCGCACAGCCGCGGCGCCTGGGTGATGTCGATCTGCTCCGGCGCGTTTGCACTGGCGCGGGCCGGGCTCCTGGATGGACGCAGGTGCACCACGCACTGGCACTACTCGGGAGAGCTCGCCGCCCAGTACCCCAAGGTTCTGGTGGACGAGAACGTCCTTTATGTCGAGGACAGCAGGATCATCACCAGCGCCGGAACGGCCGCGGGCATTGACGCCTGCCTGCATCTGGTGAGAATCGAATTCGGGGCTGCCGTGGCGGCCGCCATCGCCAGGGACATGGTGGTCCCGCCGCACCGCGACGGTGGCCAGGCCCAGTTCATCGACCGGCCCATGCCCGAGTGCGGCTCCCAGCCCATGGAGGAACTCCTACGGTGGATGGTGGAGAACCTGGACGAGGAACATTCCGTCCAGGAGCTTGCTGCCCGCGTGCACATGTCGCCGCGCACCTTTGCCCGGCGGTTCCGTGCTGAAACAGGAGCCACCCCGGCTGCGTGGCTCAATTCCCAGCGTGTCCTGCGCGCCCAAGAGCTTCTGGAGTCCACGGAGCTGAATATCGACGAGGTGGCGCGGCAGTCAGGGTTCGGCCACCCCGTGCTGCTCCGGCACCACTTCGCCAAGGTGCTGGACACGAGTCCGCAGTCCTACCGCCGTGCCTTCCGCGGCCAGATGGCCCCTGCAGGCTAGTTAGCGCCGGAAGCCGGACTCGCCGCTGCCGGGTCGCGATTCTTCTGCGGCGGCCCGGGTCGACTCCACGAGCACGCGCCAGGGACCGGTGACTGCCGTTTCCGGCAGGGTGGCGCGGCGTTGGCCGGCACGGATGGAATACATGAAGCGGTCCGGCTGCCCGTCCGGTGCCTGCCGGGGGTCGTCGACGGCGTCCCATGGGCACGCTTCGACGAGGGGCTGCCACCGGCTCTTGTCGCTGGTCGAGACGGCCAGCACCGTCCAGACGCGGGTGAGTGCGGCTATCCCGCCGCTGCGCTCGACTGTGATTTTCATGGCGAGGTTCCCGGGTTTCCGCGGCTGCCGGGAAGCGGAATGTCACAGTCCCGGCGTCGGTTAGAGCTTTACCTTCACAGTCTCCCACGCCCCGCGCACGGCGTCATGCTCTGCGGACTCCTCGCCGAACAGTTCCTTGGCCGTTGCCGCGGTGGCTTTGGCGAAGGCTGTGAAGGTGGTGGTTGGGCTGAGCGAGCCGCCGGTCAGGGTCTCGTACCAGATCTGCCCCGGAGCCTCCCAGGCGTTCCCGCCCAGGGTCTGGGCGACGAGGCAGAACGCCCGGTTCGGAATGCCGGAGTTGATGTGGACTCCGCCGTTGTCTGACCGCGTGCGGACATAGGAGTCCATGGAGTCCGGCTGCGGGTCCTTGCCCAGGACGTCGTCGTCGTACGCTGTCCCGGGCGCCTTCATGGAGCGTAGGGCGGACCCTTCCACCTGTGGCGTGAACAGGCCTTCGCCGATCAGCCAGGAGGCTTCGGCGGTGGCCTGCTTTCGGAAGTACTGCTCCACCAGGGCCCCAAACACGTCGGAGACGGACTCGTTGATGGCCCCTGCCTGGTTGCGGTAGGCGAGTCCGGCCGAAAACTGCGTCACGCCGTGGGCCAGTTCATGGCCGATCACGCTGAGCGACCTCGTGAACCGCTCGAAGACCTCACCGTCGCCGTCGCCAAACACCATCTGCTGTCCGTCCCAAAACGCGTTGTCATACATCCTGCCGAAGTGGACGCTGGCCTTCAGCGGCATTCCCTGGCCGTCGATCGAGTTCCGCCCGAAGGCGTCCGCGTAAAGGCTGTGCGTATGGCCCAGGCCGTCGTACGCCTCGTCGACGGCGGGGTCGCCCGTGGTGGCGTCGCCTTCCTTTCGTACGACCTGACCCGGCAGCGACTCGCCGGACTTCGCGTCGAAGACGGACCTGTTGACCGGAGAGGGCTGCAGCTGCCTGATGCCGGCAGGAGCCGACGGCGCCGACGTCCGTGCGGCGTGCACTGCACCAACATGGAGCAGGGCTTCCCTGGCGGCGCGGGCAACTGCCGAGAACCGGGGCGATCCCTGGGCGGCCAAGCGGCGGAGGATGTACGGCGGAACGATTGAACAGAACATGCAACTCACACTACGAACGGCCTCTGACATTCCGCGTCAGGCACACTGGAGATACAGGAAACCCCCGCCGCTTTGGGTAAGCGGCGGGGGTTTCTTCTGTGCCCTCGATAGGATTCGAACCTACGGCCTTCTGCTCCGGAGGCAGACGCTCTATCCCCTGAGCTACGAGGGCATCCAGGGATCCTGCCGTTCCCGGCCGGACGTCCTAGAGCTTAGCAGGAAGGTGGGCCGGAACGGAAAACGAAACCCGCTTTCCTGCCCTATATCAGTATCCCGCGAACGAATCCACGTGGATACGGTGGGCGCCGGCATGCCGGGCGGCGCGCCGCAGCGATCCGACGCTGGCCGGTGAACCCGAGATGAAAACCCTTCGCTGGCCGATGTCCGGCACCAGCCGTTCCAGCGCATGACCGTCGAGCCGTTCCCCCGGGGCGAGCAGCGCGCCGGCGTCCTCGATGAAGTCCGGTGGCGCCGAGCCGTCGGCGAGCCGGGCAACGATGCGGGCACCGGAATCTTGCAGTTCCGCCGCATAGGCGAGTTCCGATGCGTTCCGGGCGAGGTAGAGGAGCACGGTGTCGCGCTCGCGGGCCACACCACCGGACAGGTGCGCCAGATATGGCGTGATGCCAATGCCGGCGGCAATGAGCAGCACAGGAGCCGAATCTTTCGGCAGGACGAAATCGCCCGCCACCGTGGTGGCCGTGAGCTCCTCGCCGGGCTTGAGGGACAGCAGCTTGCGCTTGGCGGCGGAGACGGGGTCAGCGGTACCGACGCCGATCTTCACATGCTTTGCTTCGGGCGGGCTGGTCAGGCTGAAGACGCGGCGCCTGCCCCGCCCGTCCGGCTTGGTGTGCGGAAGATCCAGTTCCAGGTACTGGCCGGGCGCGTGGCGGAGGGGGCGCTGCGGGCGGAAGACGAATTCCGTCGTCGTCGGCGTAAGCCTGCGGGAGTGGCTGAACAGCAGCCGGACGCTTCCGCGCTGGCCTGCCAGGAACGCCAGCAGGTTGCCTGTCAGCAGTGCCAGCTCCGGGGAGTTCGCCGCGAAGCCGAAGTTGTAGGGCGTGGCCAGGAGGATTCCGACGACGGCGGCCATCGCCAGCTGCTGCCAGCGCCGGGGCGGCAGGGTGAGCGGCTCGGTGAGCATGAATCCGGCAAAAAACAGCACGGGGCCCTGCGCCAGGGTTTGCCACACGGCACTTCCGAGGTCGACGCCGGAGGGCATTTGCACCGCGGCCACGACGGCGGTGGCCACCAGGATGAACACGGCGGCCATGAGCGCTTTCCGGGTCCGGTAGAGCACCAGCAGGACGCCCGGGACCAGGAGCCACAGCATTGCAGGCGTGCCCGCCCACCACGTGGCAATGTTGAGGCCAGTCAGCCCGGTGATGAAGGCCCCCGCCGCCGCGGGGTTGAACACATGACGTCCGCGCCACGCCAAGGCGTATTTGGACGCTGACGCCAGGACGCAGGCCAGGGCCACCCCGACCAGGTCCCCCGGCGCTAATGCCGGGCCGAGCTGAGTAGGCCAGAACAGGAAATAGAGCAGCAGGCCCGTAATCAGCGAGGATTCCGAATGAGGCTGAACACGGAACAGCGTGGCCAGGCCACGGTTGGAAACGTACGTCAGCCCCAGGCAGAGGGCCAGGTGGGCGAGCATGTTTGGAATGCCGAACGTCAGCCAGCCGAGGGCGTTGAGGAGGAGGCTGTAAGCGGCCAGCACGGCAAGCACCAACAGCACCAGCCTGTACATCGTGAACCGGCCCAGGTACGCGTCCAGGGCGGTGCCGGGTGAAGCCTGCTGCCGGGATGTGGTTGACCTCATGTGAACAGCGCTCCTTCGAATTCGGCGGAGTACTCCGCGCTGCCGTTGGAAAATACCTTGAGCCAGGAAAAACGGAAGTGCCGTTCAAGGCCCTCGGCCGGAACCAGGAACAGGGCCGTGGCGAGGGCGTCCGCCTCCATGGCGGTGTCCGCCCGGGCCCACGTGGCCACGACCGTCCTGACCGGCGCCCCGCTGGTGCCGTCCAGGACATGATGGAGCCCGTCTCCCCAGGCCCGCCGGTTCGACGCCGAAGCACAGAGAGCGCCGGATCCCAGCGGCACGGTTCCTATCGCCTTGCTGGGGTCATACGGATGCTCCAGCGCCACCTGCACCGGCTCCTGGCCGCCGTTCAGCAGGTCCCCGCTGGCATCAATGAAGAAGTCCGTAACCCCGTGACTCCTTAGCAGTTCGGCCAAAAGGTCCACGAGCTGGCCCTTGCCGGCCGCGCCGATGTCCAGCACCACGGGGGCAGTGGTGCGCAGTGACGTTCCGTGCCATTCCAGGACGGCGTCCCAGGCCCGGGGAGGTGCAGCTTCTCCGCGGGGCTGCAGTGAATAGTGCGGATCGTAGCCCAGCCGCTCAAGGCTTTCACCGATGAGGGGAGTCATGGCTCCGCCGCTGAGCGTGTAAAGCTGCCGGTACAGTGCGGCCAGGCCGGTGGCTTCGGGCGGCAGTTCGTACTGCCCGGGCGCCACGGACATCCGGGTCACCAGGGAGTCTGCGCGGAACCTGGACCACGTGGAGTCGTAGCGCTCCACTTCGGCCAACACGGAGCTGCGCAGCCCCGGGGACAACGGGGCAGGGGTGGAGACTTCCCAGCTGGTCCCGATGCCTTCAAACCGGAATTCCTGCCAGCCCGCATGCGGCATGGCGCCTCCTACAGGGCCTGGGCCTTGATCGCTTCGACTGCTTGGTTGAAGCCGCCGCTGGTCAGGGAGGAGCCCGCCACTTTGGAGACGTTGATCTCATCCAGGCTCTTGCCCACCACCTGGTCAGCAATGCCGCTGGCGAACTGGCCCTGGAACTTCCGGGTGTTGGGGTTGGACGGGTGCTCGGTGATCTCCACCGCGGACACAGTGCCGTTGGCCAGCGTCAGCTGAACGCCCACGGTCTCGGTGCCGTTGGGGGACTTGTAGTTGCCGTCCGCGCTGTAGGTCCCGTCCTTGTAGCCGGCTGCGGAACCCGACGCGGAAGCGGACGCCGATGCTGTGCCCGACGCCGCAGCGGATGCCGCCGCCGAGGGCTCGGTCTCCTGCGCGGCAGGCTGCTGGCCGGAAGGCGCGCAGCCGGCCACCGTGCCGGCGAGGGACAGGCCGGCCATTCCGACGAAAACAGTTTTGCGCATTGAAGGCTTCACGGGATCTCTTTTCGTGGTGCGGGCACGCCAGGGACAGCGTCTAGTTCAGCGTTGATGTTTCAACAATTTAGTAGGTGAGTAAAGGCTAAGGGCACTTCCTGTGAATTTCCCTACTATTTGCTGTGACGGCGAGGGGGTATGCCAGGCCCTTCGGATTCCGCGCCGCGACGGGCTCCCCGGTAGGCTAGGAGTGTGACTCCCGAAGAACTCTCCCTCGCAATATCCGCCTGCCTGAATGACGCCGTTGCCGCCGGCGACATTGCCCTTGCCGAGGCGGCTATACCGGACTCCGTCCTGGTGGAGCGTCCGAAGAACCGGGAGCACGGCGACTGGGCGACCAATATCGCCTTGCAGCTGGCCAAGAAGGCCGGCACCAACCCGCGCGAATTCGCCACGCTGCTCAGCGCCCGGCTCAAGGACATCAACGGCGTGGACGGTGTGGAAATCGCCGGTCCCGGCTTCCTGAACATCACGGTTGACGCTGCCGCCGCCGGCGCGCTGGCCAAGGCCATCGTCGAAGCAGGCAGGGAGTACGGCACCAACACCGCGCTCGCCGGCCACACCGTGAACATGGAGTTTGTTTCCGCCAACCCCACCGGGCCGCTGCACATCGGCCACACACGCTGGGCAGCCCTGGGCGACTCGATCGCCAGGGTGCTCCGCGCCTCGGGTGCCGACGTCACCGCCGAGTACTACATCAACGACGCCGGCTCCCAGATGAACGTGTTTGCCAACTCGGTGCTGTCGCGCCTGCACGGCCGCGACGTGCCTGAAGGCGGCTACCCGGGCGAGTACATCCGCGATCTCGGCCATGAGGTCCTGACCCGGCACCCGGATATCCGCGAACTGACGGATGCTGCGGCGCTGCCCGTGATCCGGGCCGCGGCCTACGAGGCGCAGCTCAAGGACATCAAGGACACACTGGCGGACTTTGGGGTCTCCTTCGACGTGTTCTTCTCCGAGCAGGAGCTTCACGACGCCGGCGCGATCGAAAATGCCGTTGCCCGACTTCGCGAGCAGGGCCACGTTTTCGACGATGGCGGCGCCGTCTGGCTGCGCACCACCGACTTCGGTGATGACAAGGACCGCGTAATGATCCGTGCGAACGGCGAACCGACCTACTTCGCCGCCGACGCCGCGTACTACCTGTCCAAGAAGGACCGCGGCTACACCGAAAAGATCTACCTCCTGGGAGCCGACCACCACGGCTACATCAACCGGCTCAAGGCCATCGCCGCCGCGGCGGGGGACGACCCCGAGGTCAACATCGAGGTCCTGATCGGCCAGCTGGTCTCCGTTAACGGCGCCAAGCTCTCCAAGCGCGCCGGCAACATCATTGAGCTCAAGGACCTGATCTCCTGGCTGGGAACGGACGCGGTCCGCTATTCGCTGGCGCGGTTCCCGGCCGACTCTCCGCTCACGCTGGACCCCGAGCTGCTCAAGAAGCACTCCAACGAGAACCCCGTGTTCTACGTGCAGTACGCGCATGCCCGCTCCCGCGGCACCGCCCGCAACGCCGTTGCTGCCGGAGTGGACCGGAGCGCCTTCGAAGCCTCCCTGCTGGACCACGCCACGGAAAACGAACTGCTGTCCTACCTGGGCAGCTACCCCTCCATCGTGGCCAAGGCCGCCGAACTCCGTGAGCCGCACCGCGTGGCACGCCACCTCGAGGTCATCGCCGGCGCGTACCACCGCTGGTATGACGCCTGCCGGGTGGCGCCCATGGGCGACGAAGCCGTCACGGACACCAACCGCACCAGGCTGTGGCTCAATGACGCCACCAGCCAGGTGCTCGCCAACGGACTCGAACTGCTGGGCGTTTCGGCGCCGGAACGGATGTGATTGGCTTGCAGGAAACCACCAACAGCACCGCCTCGCCGCTGGCTCCGGAGTGGCTCGCCGTCCCCGCGGACCTCAACGCCCTCCACACCCCGGCGTGGGCAGGCGGGGTGGAGCGGAACGCCGGCGGTGAGCTTGCCATTGACGGCATCCCCGTCAGCGTCCTCAAGGAGCAGTTCGGCACGCCCCTTTTCGTCATGAGCGAATCGGATTTCCGCGCCCGCGCCCGTGCGTTCAAGGATGCGTTCGACGACGCCTTCGCCGACATCTGCGGGGGAGTGGACGTCTACTACGCCGGCAAGTCCTTCCTGTGCACCGCCGTCGCGACGTGGGTAGCCGATGAGGGGCTGCGGCTGGACACGTGCTCCGGCGGTGAACTTGCCGTCGCCGCCCGTGCCGGCATCAACGGTGCAAACCTGTCGCTGCACGGCAACAACAAGTCCGACGCCGAGATCAACCGCGCGCTGGACATGAACCTCGGCCGCATCGTGGTGGACAGCCTGGACGAGCTGGAGCGCGTGGCCAAAATCGCCTCCGGCCGCGGGGAGACCGCCAAGGTCATGCTGCGGCTGACGCCGGGGGTGCACGCCCACACCCACGAGTTCATCGCCACCGCCCACGAGGACCAGAAATTCGGCCTCTCCATGGCGGAGGATTCCACTGATGAGGCAGGCCTGTCCGCTGCGGAGGAAGCTGTGGCCGCGGCAACGTCCTACGGCAGCGTGGAGCTGCTGGGCCTGCACTGCCACATCGGTTCGCAAATCTTTGAGCCGGATGGCTTTGCGCTGGCCGCCCAAAAGCTCCTGACCTTCCTGGCCGCGGTGCAGGCCAAGTACTCCATCACCCTGCCTGAGCTTGACCTCGGCGGCGGCTACGGCATCGCCTACACGCCGGTGGATACGCCCCGCCCGGCAGCCGACATCGCGCAGGCGATGGCCGCCGTCGTGCGTTCCAAGTGCGCCGAACTGGGGATTACAGCACCCCGGATTTCCATCGAGCCCGGTCGTGCCATCGTGGGCAGCAGCACCTTCACGCTGTACGAGGTGGGCACCCTGAAAACCGTCCGGGTGGACGCCCCGGCCGCCGGCTCGGGCGAATCCGCCGATAAAAACGTTACGCACCCGCGCCGCTATGTGTCAGTGGACGGCGGCATGAGCGACAACGCCCGTCCGGTGCTGTACGACGCGGATTATTCGGCCATTCTCGCTTCGCGGGCCTCCGCAGCGGCCCCGCAGCTGTCCCGCGTAGTGGGCAAACATTGCGAGAGCGGCGACATAGTTGTTAGAGATGTATATCTGCCCGAGGACGTGGCAGCCGGTGATCTGCTCGCTGTACCGGGGACCGGCGCCTACTGCTGGGCCCTGTCAAGCAACTACAACTATCTGGCCCGGCCGGGCGTTGTCGCTGTGCGCGACGGATCTCTCCGGCTCATTGTCCGCGGGGAAACCGAAGAAGATCTGCTGAACCGCGACATGGGAGCCTGAATGACCGAATTGCGAACCCTGAAAGTGGCCCTGCTGGGCTGTGGCAACGTCGGGGCTCAGGTGGCGCGGATTCTGATCGACGACGCCGACACCCTGGCGCCGCGCACCGGCGCCCACCTGGAACTGGCCGGCATCGCGGTGCGGAACCTCGACGCCGAGCGCGAGGTGGACCTCCCGCGCGAGCTGTTCACCACCGACGCTGAAACGCTGGTCAAAGACGCCGACCTCGTGATCGAGCTGATGGGCGGCATCGAGCCCGCCCGCTCGCTGATCCTGTCCGCCATCCAGAACGGCGCCAGCGTGGTCACGGGCAACAAGGCCCTGCTTGCCGCCGACGGTCCGGCACTCTACGAAGAGGCGGACAAGGCCGGCGTCGAGCTGTCCTACGAAGCCGCCGTGGCAGGCGCCATCCCCATCCTGCGCCCCATCCGCGACAGCCTGTCCGGTGACCGCATCACCCGTGTGCTGGGCATCGTCAACGGCACCACCAACTTCATCCTGGATCAGATGGACTCCACCGGCGCGCAGTTCGCGGACGCACTCGCCGAGGCCCAGCGGCTCGGCTACGCCGAAGCTGACCCGACGGCCGACGTCGAGGGCCACGACGCCGCCGCCAAGGCCGCGATCCTGGCGTCACTGTCCTTCCACACGCGCTTCGACCTGGAGCACGTCTACTGCGAGGGAATCACCCGCGTCAGCGCCGCCGACATCGCCGCCGCGAAGGAAGCGGGCTTTGTCATCAAGCTGCTGGCCATCGCCGAGAAGATCGGCAACGGCGACGGCAGCGAGGGCGTTTCGGTGCGTGTCCACCCGACGCTCCTGCCGCGCGAACACCCGCTGGCAGCCGTCCGCGGTGCCTTCAACGCTGTCTTCGTCGAGGCGGAGAACGCCGGTGAGCTGATGTTTTACGGCCAGGGTGCCGGCGGAACCCCGACGGCGTCTGCCGTGCTGGGCGACCTCGTCTCGGCCGCCCGCCGCATCGTCCTGGGCGGTCCCGGACGCATCGAGTCCACCACCGGCCACGTCCCGGCGCTGCCCATCGATGCCGCGACCACCAGCTACTACATCGGCCTGGACGTTGCGGACCAGCCCGGCGTGCTGGCGAAGATTGCCCAGCTCTTCGCCGAGCACGGCGTCTCCATCGAAATCATGCGCCAGACCATCCACCGCGATGCCGACTCCAACGTGGAATCGGCCGAGCTGCGGATCGTCACCCACCGCGCAAGCGAAGCTGCACTGGCAGCGACCGTCGAAGCCGTGAAGGGCCTTGACGTGATCAATTCCGTTACATCCGTACTGCGGGTAGAAGGAGCTTAAGTGGCTCACCAATGGCGCGGTGTCATCCGCGAATACGCTGACCGTCTGCCCGTAACGGCGGCCACCAGGGTCATCACCCTCGGCGAGGGCGGTACGCCCTTGGTCTACGCCCAGAAGCTGTCCGAGCTGACGGGCTCCGACGTCTACCTCAAGGTGGAGGGTATGAACCCGACCGGTTCCTTTAAGGACCGCGGCATGACCATGGCCATGACCGCGGCCGTGGAGGCCGGGGCCAAGGCCGTCGTCTGCGCCTCCACCGGAAACACGTCGGCCTCCGCTGCCGCGTATGCCACCGCCGCCGGCCTGACGTGCGCCGTGCTGGTGCCCGAAGGCAAGATCTCCATGGGCAAGCTGAGCCAGGCCATCGCTCACGGCGCCACGCTCCTGCAGGTTGACGGTAACTTCGACAACTGCCTGGACATCGCCCGCAAGCTGGGCGAGTCCTACCCGGTCTTCCTGGTCAACTCCGTGAACCCGGCCCGCATCCAGGGCCAGAAGACCGGCGCCTTCGAGATCGTCGACGCCCTGGGCGACGCCCCGGACATCCACGTGCTCCCGGTGGGCAACGCCGGCAACATCACTGCGTACTGGAAGGGCTACAAGGAGTACTCCGCCCCGTTCGAGTCCGAAACGGCCGGAACGCTAGCGCCCGTCGCCACCAAGACGCCCGCCATGTGGGGCTTCCAGGCTGCTGGAGCTGCGCCGTTCGTGGCCGGCCACCCCATCACGGAACCCGACACCATCGCCACCGCCATCCGGATCGGCAACCCCGCCTCCTGGGACGGCGCCATCGCCGCCCGCGACGAGTCCGGCGGATTCATCGATTCCGTCACTGACGAGGAAATCCTGGCTGCCCACCGCTGGCTGTCATCCCGCGAAGGCGTCTTCGTGGAGCCCGGCTCGGCCGCCGGCGTCGCAGGCCTGCTCAAGAAGCACGCCGCAGGTGAGGTGCCCTCCGGCAAGACCATCGCCATCACCGTCACCGGCCACGGCCTCAAGGACCCGCAGTGGGCCCTCAGGACCGAGGACGGCAGCGATGTACAGCCCGTCAAGGTGCCGAACGACGTCGTGACCGTTGCTGCAGAGCTGGGACTGGAAGACAAATAACAGTGGAAACCATGCTGCCGCAGACCGCCCAGCTGCCCGCCATCCAGGCCGGGCAGCAGGTGACGGTCCGGGTCCCGGCCACCAGCGCCAACCTTGGTCCCGGCTATGACAGCCTGGGGCTGGCACTCACGCTGCACGACACCCTTACCGTGGAGAGCCTGGACAGCGGCGAGCTGGTCTTCGAGCTCAGCGGTGAGGGTGCGGATTCCCTTCCGCGGGACGCCAGCCACCTGGTGGTCCGGGCCATGCATGCCGCCTTCGGACGGCTGGGCTACCGCCACACCGGCCTGAAAATCACGGCGGAAAATGTTGTTCCGCACGGCCGTGGCCTGGGCTCGTCGGCGTCCGCAGTCGTGGCAGCCGTGACTGCGGCCAACGCGCTGCTGCCGGCGGGGGTGCAGCAGGACCGGAACTGGATCCTGCAGCTGACCAGCGAGATGGAAGGGCACCCGGACAATGTCGCTCCCGCGATCTACGGCGGACTGGCGCTGTCGTGGCAGGACAGTGACCAGTACAGCAGCACGTGCGCCACGGTAGACGCTGCCGTCATCCCCATCGTGGCAGTTCCGGACTACGAGCTCTCCACCGAGGCCGCGCGCGCCTTGCTCCCTGCGTCCATTGGCCACCACGCGGCCGCGATGAACTCCGGCCGCGCAGCGCTTCTGATCCATGCCCTCACGCAGAAGCCTGAATTCCTGCTCGCCAGCACCGAGGACTTCCTGCACCAGAGCTACCGCGCGGAGGCCATGCGGCCCAGTGCCGGCCTGATCAAGGCCCTGCGCGGAGCCGGCCACGCTGCCGTTGTCTCCGGAGCAGGACCCACGGTTCTGGTCCTGGCCAACAGCGAGACAGAGGCCGCAACCATTATGGAATTCATCGCCGCGTTTGCGGAGGCAAACACGCCGGACATCAACTGGCGTGTGATGAAGCTGGCAGTCGACGTCGAAGGTGCTAAAGTGGGAGTGCACCGGCGGTAACACCGCATGCAGTCTCCGCAGTCACCACCGCATTCACTGAATCATCACATCATTCATTGATGCAGCCAGACGGCGACTCTGCAGTCGAGAGGGCCCTGCAGCCAAGAGACCGTGCAGCCAACGACTCCGAGAATGGCCGTGATCGGTCATCGGGTCAGAATCTGCTTCGATCTGCTGCTGCTGCTTCGATCTCTTATTGCGCAATATTTTCCGGTGCCACCTGCTTGGCCTGGCCAGGAACCTACAGATGTGTTTCTGTTCCCTGAACCGCCAGTCCGCCGCCCCGCCAGCTATGCGGAGCGTTTGAAGGTGATCAGTATCCGGCCCTGCTGGCCGAACTCCAACCGGCAAGGCCGACATCCCGGCTGCAGATCTGAACTGCAGCCCAGATCCAATCATCGCGTCCAGCTCACAGTCTGGACGCCGTCGAGGGGGAAGGATCCTTCGTGACCGAAACCACTGAGCTGTCGCCAGCTGTGGACACACCATCTTCTGCTTCCGGATCGTTGACGGAAGCGCCCGCCAAGAGCAGCGGCCTTGCCGGCCTGAAGCTCGCCCAGCTGCAGGCTCTCGCCAGCCAGCTCGGTATCTCCGGCGGATCCCGCATGCGTAAGGGTGACCTGGTGACGGCCATTTCCGCGCACCGTGCAGGCACGTCCGCCACCGCCACCAAGGCACCGACGCGGACCGCGGCCAAGGCTGCTGGAACCAGCCCTGCCGCCCCCGCCCCCGAAACCGCCGCAGCAGCCCCGGCTGCAGAAGCAGGCGAGGCTCCGGCGCAGGAAACCCGTGCACGCGGCCGCGGCCGCAGCCGCCGGGCAGTGAGCGACGGCATTATTGCAGCACCGGCGGAAACGGCCGCCGAGGCTCCGGCAGCTGCTCCGGCCGCGGAAGCACCGGCCGCCGCCGAGGCACCCGCCGCCGCGCCGGCCGCCGAAGCTGCAGCTTCCACCGAGGCAGAAGGCGGAGAGCGCCGCCAGCCGCGCACCCGCAACCGCCGCCGTGGCGAAGCAGCCGCAGCGGCTCCCGCCGAGGCAGCCGCTGCTCCCGCCGAAGCTGCCCCTGAGGCCCGTGGCACCGAAACACGTGGTACTGAAACGCGCGGTACTGAAATACGCGGTGCCGAGGCCCGCGAGCAGGCACCCGAAGGCGAAGCCGGACAGCGCGAACGCCGGGATGCCCGCGGCCGCGGTGCCCGTGACGCAGGCGAAGCTGGCGGACGCGACAACCGCCGTGACGACAACCGCCGTGACGACAACCGCCGTGACGACAACCGCGACGCCGACGACGACGGCGGCAGCCGCCGCAACCGGCGGAACCGCCGCGACCGGAACGACCGCAACGAGCGCTCGGACAGCCGTGACGGCAGCCGCAACGAACGGTTCCGCGACCGCAACGACCGCCGCCGGGGACGCAGCCAGGGGCCCGACGTCGACGACGTCGAGGTCACTGACGACGACGTGCTGCTGCCGGTTGCCGGCATCCTGGATGTCCTCGAAAACTACGCGTTCATCCGCACCTCCGGTTACCTCCCGGGCCCGAACGATGTCTATGTGTCCCTGGCACAGGTCAAGAAGTACAACCTGCGCAAGGGCGACGCCGTTGTTGGCGCCATCCGCGCACCGCGAGACGGCGAAGACCGCGGCCAGCAGTCCGCCCGCCAGAAGTTCAACGCGCTGGTCCGCGTCACCTCGGTGAACGGCAAGACCGCCGAGGACCTCAAGGACCGCGTGGAGTTCGCCAAGCTCGTTCCGCTGTACCCGTCCGAGCGCCTGCGCCTCGAGACCGACCCCAAGAAGATCGGCCCCCGCGTCATCGACCTGGTCGCCCCGATCGGCAAGGGCCAGCGTGGCCTGATCGTCTCCCCGCCCAAGGCCGGCAAGACGCTCATCCTGCAGTCCATCGCCAACGCGATCACCACCAACAACCCTGAGGTCCACCTCATGATGGTGCTGGTTGACGAACGTCCCGAAGAAGTCACGGACATGCAGCGCACCGTCAAGGGCGAGGTCATTGCCTCCACCTTCGACCGTCCCGCAGACGACCACACCACCGTGGCCGAACTCTCCATCGAACGCGCCAAGCGCCTCGTGGAAATGGGCATGGACGTCGTGGTGCTCCTGGACTCGATGACCCGCCTGGGCCGTGCCTACAACCTGGCAGCGCCGGCCTCCGGCCGCATCCTGTCCGGTGGTGTGGACTCCGCTGCACTGTACCCGCCCAAGCGGTTCTTCGGTGCCGCCCGCAACATCGAAAACGGCGGCTCGCTGACCATCCTGGCAACGGCCCTTGTGGAGACCGGATCCAAGATGGACGAGGTTATCTTCGAAGAGTTCAAGGGCACCGGCAACATGGAGCTCCGCCTGTCCCGCCAGCTGGCTGACAAGCGCATCTTCCCCGCCGTGGACGTCAACGCCTCCGGCACGCGCCGCGAAGAAAACCTGCTCTCGGCCGAAGAGGTCAAGATCATGTGGAAGCTGCGCCGCGTTCTCTCCGGCCTTGAGACCCAGCAGAGCCTGGAACTCCTGACCAACAAGATCCGCGAGACCCAGAGCAACGTCGAGTTCCTCATGCAGGTTCAGAAGACGACGCTTGGTGCGAAGTCGGATAACGACAAGTAGCTGCGCTCACCGCTCAAAATATGCCGGCCTGATGGCCGGCATATTTTGGGCGGTTCGTCGTTAAGTCCCGTGAATCTAGACTTGTAAGAGTCGAAAGAGGTTTTGAAAATGTTTGAGTCCGTACAGGGCCTGCTTGATGAGCATGATGCTATCCAGGCGCAGCTTGGGGATCCGGCTGTTTATGCTGACCAGCGGCTGGCGCGCAAGCTGGGGCGGCGGTCTGCGCAGCTCAACGGCATTGTGGAGGCCTACCACAAGTGGCACGGAATCCAGGATGACCTTGCTGCCGCCAAGGAAATGGCTGCCGAGGACCCCGAGTTCGCTGCTGAGGTGCCCGAACTCGAGGCCGCCCTTGAGACGACTGCCGCGAAGCTTCGCCGGCTGCTGATTCCCCGGGACCCGGACGATGCACGCAACGTGATCCTTGAGGTCAAGGGCGGTGAAGGCGGCGACGAGGCTGCCCTGTTCGCCGGCGACCTGCTGCGCATGTACACCCGCTACGCCGAGTCACGGGGCTGGAAGACCGAGATCATCTCCGCCACGGAATCCGACCTCGGCGGCTACAAGGACGTCCAGGTGGCCGTCAAGGGAAGCTCCAACGATCCCGCCGAAGGCGTCTACGCCCGGCTCAAGTTCGAGGGCGGCGTGCACCGTGTCCAGCGCGTGCCCGTGACCGAATCGCAGGGCCGCATCCACACGTCGGCCGCGGGCGTTCTTGTCCTGCCCGAGGTGGATGAGCCCGAAGAGCTTGAGATCAACCAGAACGACCTCAAAATCGACGTGTACCGGTCCTCGGGCCCCGGCGGCCAGTCCGTCAACACCACCGACTCCGCCGTCCGCATCACGCACCTCCCCACCGGAATCGTCGTGGCCATGCAGAACGAGAAGTCCCAGCTGCAGAACCGTGAAGCCGGCATGCGCGTCCTCCGCGCCCGGATCCTGGCGCACCAGCAGGAACAGATCGACGCCGAGAACTCGGCTCAGCGGAAGTCCCAGATCCGCACCATGGACCGGTCCGAGCGGATCCGCACGTACAACTACCCGGAAAACCGGATCGCCGACCACCGCACGGGTTACAAGGCGTACAACCTTGACCAGGTCATGAACGGCGACCTCGAGCCGGTCATCCAGTCCGCCATCGAGATGGACGAGCAGGCGCGGCTGGACGCCATCGGCGACTAGGAGCCCCGGGATCACATGACATCCGAGCACACTTCGGAGCCGCCTGCCCAGTCCCTGGCTGCTGCGGTCCGCGAGGCGACGGAGCGCCTGACCGAGGCCGGCGTGCCCAGCCCCCGGGTGGACGCCGAGTTGCTGGCCGACCATTTGCTGGGCGTGGGCCTGGCCCGGCTGCGGGCCATGATGCTCGGTGATGCGCCAGCCCCGGCAGGCTACGCCGAACTTGTTGCCGAACGCGCCGCCCGGATTCCGCTCCAGCACATCACCGGAGTTGCGCACTTCCGCTACCTGCAGCTCGCGGTTGGGCCCGGCGTCTTCATTCCCCGCCCGGAAACCGAGTCCGTGGTGCAGCTGGTCATCGACCGGCTGCACGTACTGGAACGTGCCGGCGTGGTCCGCCCCAAAGTGGTGGATCTTGGCACCGGCTCCGGTGCCATCGCCGGATCAGTCGCGCACGAGGTGCCAGAGGCCGAGGTGTTCGCGGTGGAGTTCAGTGAATTCGCGCACGCCTGGGCGGCGAAGAATCTCCGGCCGCTGGGGGTCACCCTGCTGCTGGGGGACCTGCGGAACGCGATGCCGGAACGGAACGGAACGTTCGACGTCGTGGTGTCCAATCCGCCGTACATCCCCGCCGAAGCCATCCCCAATGAACCGGAAGTGGCGCTCCACGACCCTCCGGAGGCGCTCTATGGCGGCGGAGCGGACGGCATGGAACTTCCGACGGCGGCCGCCGCCTCGGCGGCACGGCTCCTGGTTCCCGGCGGCTACTTCGTGATGGAACACGCCGAAGTGCAGGCCGGCTGGATATCGACGATGCTGAAGCGGACGGGGCTTTGGACCGACGTCACCACGCATTTTGACCTTAACGGCAAGGAACGCGCCACCAGCGCCGTCCTTGCTTTCCCGCCCGCGGAGTAATGAAAGAATGAGGCAGTGACCACTACGTACAACTGCACGGCCGACGACGAGCGGACCGCCGGAATCGCCCACGCACGGCGGGCGATCCTCGAGAAGAAGTGCGTTGTCCTTCCCACGGACACCGTCTACGGAATCGCTGCCGATGCCTTTTCCCCGCAGGCCGTCACCATGCTGCTGGTCTCCAAGGGCCGCGGCCGGAACATGCCACCGCCCGTCCTGATTCCGCGCCTGAATGCGCTCGACGGGCTGGCCACCGACGTGTACCCGGATGCCCGCGACCTGGCCGAAGCCTTCTGGCCCGGCGGGCTGACCCTTATCTTCCACGCACAGCCGTCCCTGGACTGGGACCTGGGCGAGACCAAGGGCACCGTCGCCCTTCGCATCCCGGACGATGAGGTGGCGATCGACCTGCTGACGGTTACCGGACCCCTCGCCGTGTCCTCGGCAAACCGGACCGGCCAGGCTCCGGCACAGACAGCCTTTGAAGCACGGTCCCAGCTCGCGGAGTCCGTGGAGGTCTACCTTGAAGGCGGCTTCCGGCCGGTCGAGGGAACCGACGCCCGGCCGTCCACCATCGTGGATGCCACATCGTTGCCGCTGCGCGTGGTCCGTGAGGGGGCCATCAGCATCGAGCGGCTGCGCGAGGTGGTTCCCGGAGTTCTCGACATCAACGGCAACGCGGCGGATGAGGCTGAGGTCGCCAAAGACGAGGCCGAGGTCACCGCGGCGCCGACAGCCGCTGCAGCAGGGGCAGCTGCGCCCGAGGGTGCTGCGGAAGCTGCTGATCAGCCCGACGCCGGCGAAAAGCCCGCAAGCGCCGAATGACGCTGCAGAGGCAACCGATACCGGTCCTCGGAGTGGACGCCACGCCCTTGGACGTCGACGGACTCACCGCAGTCCTCAACGGATTCGTCGCTGACGGCACCACCAGGACCGTCGTCGGACACAATCTCCACAGCGTGACGCTTTTCCACTCCGAACCCGAGTTCAGGAAGTTTTACGAGAACAGCGACGTTGTCCTTCTCGACGGTGCACCGGTCCTCTGGCTGTGGGGGAGGAGCCGGGAAAGGACGGGCCTGGACACACGGCCTGTCATGGACTATCGGCTTGGTTCAACGGACTGGATTCCCGCGCTGGGCCAGCTGGACGGGCTCCACAGCATCGCGGTCCTTGGGGCGGGCGCGACTGCCAACGCCAAGGCCGTGGCGAAGCTGCAGGACATCGTGCCGGGCGCCACTGTCTCCGGAATGCCGGGGGAGGGCTGGGACCCGGATTTGGAAGAGAAGGCCGCGGCGTGGCTGGCCGAAGTCCAGCCGCAGCTGGTGCTGATCGGCCTTGGCATGCCGTTGCAGGAAGAGGTGCTGTGGCGCCGCCTGCCGTCGCTGCCACCGGCGGTCTATTGCGCCGTCGGGGGAGCCATCGAGCAGATCGCCGGCATCCAGAAGCTGGCGCCCCGCTGGCTTGGCCGGCTTGGCCTGGAGTGGGCCTGGCGCCTGCTGCTGCATCCGCGCCGCGTGGCGTACCGGGTGTTTGGCGAGCCGTGGGTCCTGCTGGGACTGCTGGTGCGGCGCCGGCTGCGCGGCCAGAGCTGACAGAACAGGGCTGACAGGCCGGGCAAAACAGGCCGCGCGCCCCGCCTACGCTAGAACTTCTGGTCCTTCAGCGGGCCAAATCCCTTGCCGCGGAGCCCCGTGGAGAACGCCCGGAACCAGTCCGCGAGCCCGTGCAGATCGCCCCTGCGGAGGAAATAGCCGAGGTAGCCGCCCACATCGGCCACCAGGGATTTCACGCGGAAATGGCGGCGAATCAGGTAGCCGCGATTGCGGTAGTAGTAGTAGCGCTTGAAGGCGCCCTCCGGGACGATGACGTGCCAGCGGGCTCCAAACACGTGCTTCGTTTCGGAAAACGCGTGCGGGTGCATGATCGCAGCCGTGGTGACGGTGCCGAAGCGGATGCCCGCCTTGCGCAGCCGGATGGTGAAGTCCACCTCGTCGCCGCGGATGAAGAGGCGCATGTCCGGCAACCCCACCTTGAAGAAGACATCGGAGCGGATGAGCGCGCCGTTGAAGAAGTGGCCGTCGTTCGGCAGGAACCCCACTTTCTCGAGCGCGGCCCGGTCATGCGAGACCTTGCCGTCCAGCCGGAAGAAGAAGGAGAGCTGGTCGGGATGCCCCGGAGCCACCACCAGGGGCACAACAGCCTCCAGGTCCCGCGCTTCCGCTTCCCGGATCAGCGTGGCCAGGCACTCGGCATCCGCCGGCTCGGCGTCGTCGTCCATCATCCAGACCCAGTCCGCGCCGCTGGCCACGGCCTTGAGCGCTGCAAGGGAGAAGCCGCCGGCGCCGCCAAGGTTGGCTTCCGAACGGATGTAGTCCACATTTGCATGCTGGGCGGCGACGTCCTTTGCAGGCACCGTGCCACTGTCAACGAGGCAGATTGTGGACACCGGGGCCGTCTGCCCATTGATGGCTTTCAGCAGGACGGCGAGCTCATGGGGACGGTCAAACGTCACGGCGGCAACTGCGACCGACACTGGCATTGCGGGGATCCTTTCAGCACAGCCGTCGGCAAGTTTCCCGCCGGCGTAAGGCCGTGTGACGCGAAGCGATGTACCCGTTGGCGTTAGTATCTTGACTAGAGTCCACTGTAATACAGCCCCGTCAGGCACTATGCACTGCCTGTCTGTGCGCATGGCGACGGAGAAGTTTCATTTATTGCACGTCAGATCCACACCCAACGAGCCCGCATGGTCCGCCCGGCCTGACCCCGAATCCGCATCCGTATAACCTGCAGCATTCCAGCCTGCACCGCGGCAGCGTCTTGCGTTGCGTCAGCAGCGAGTACTGGTCCGGCGGCAAGCACTCTGCCGGCAGCATGCACAGTGCCACGGGAACGGTGGCCGCGCCATGATCATGTACCTGTCCATGATGCTGACGGCGGCGTTCGTCTCCTACGCGGCAACGTGGGGTGCACGGCTGATCGGCAACCGGCTGGAGCTGTTCGCGCCCATCCGCAGCCGGGATATGCATTCCAGCCCGGTCTCGCGGCTCGGCGGGCTGGGGATCTTCGCCGGCGTGCTGGCGGCGCTGGCCGTGGCAAGCCAGTCGTTCTTCGTCAAGGACATCTTCCGGAACAACGGTGCTCCGTGGGGTGTGCTGGCGGGTGCCGCCGTGATCGTGCTGGTGGGAGTGGCGGACGACCTCCTGGACCTCCGCTGGTGGGTCAAGCTGATCGGGCAGGCTTTAGCCGCGCTCGTGGTGGCCGTCTGGGGCGTGCGCATGACCATCATCCCGTTCATACCGGAACCGATCCGCTTCGACTCGGACCCGATCAACATCGTCCTCACCACAGGCCTCATCGTCGTCACGATGAACGCGTTCAACTTCATCGATGGGCTGGACGGTCTGGCGGCCGGGGTAGCAATCATCGGCGGGTCCGCATTCTTCCTCACCGCCTACTGGGTCCACCGGAACGCGCCGATCCTGGACCGTTCGGACCTCGCCACGCTGCTGACGGCAGTCCTCGTTGGCAGTTGCCTGGGCTTCCTGCCACACAACTGGTTTCCCTCAAAGATCTTCATGGGCGATTCCGGCGCGATGCTGATAGGCCTGCTGATGGCGTCAGCCGGTGTGGTCTCGACCGGTCAGATCACCTCGGGGCTTTATGACCGCGTCAACGGTATCCCCACAATCATCCCCATCCTGCTGCCGTTTGCCGTGCTGTTCCTGCCGCTCCTGGACCTGTGCCTCGCGGTGGTGCGGCGCACCGCCGTCGGCCGTTCGCCGTGGTCCGCCGACCGCGGGCATCTGCACCACAAACTCATGGACATCGGTTATTCCCACCGCACCGCGGTCATGCTGCTGTATTTGTGGGCGGCAGTGCTGTCCTTCGGCGGTCTGGCCTTTGCCGTCTACCCGTGGCAGGTTGTGCTCGCAGCAATGGTCGCCGCCACGCTGATCATGGGTCTGGTCACGGCCTGGCCGTATCTGAGCCGCCGCGGCGAGAACACCGGAGTGGGACAGGCGCCGGAGTAATACGCGCTTTTCGGAAAATTTCTATCTCGTGTAGAATTCAGGTGCGGGTCTTTCCTGCACCACTCCACCCTGCCCCGAAGATTGGGTTCGCATGACCTCCAACGCCGAGCCCGGACCTGCGTCCGGCAAAGGACCCGTTGGCGTCTCCGGGCCCACGCGGTCGCTCTGGCTCGGTCTGCTTGGACTCAGTTCTGCAGTCGCCGGTGGAGCCCTAATCCTGACCGGCGTGGTGGCTGCCCTGCTGAATGGCTGGACCGGTGTTGTGTCCAGCAGCCTCGGCGGCCTGTTGGTGGTCCTGTTCTTCGCGATCAGCCTGTTGATCGGACACTTCGTGGGGCGCAACAACCCCTCGGGTGCCGTGGGCCTGTTCGTGGCGACTTACTTCGTCAAGGTCATCGGTTTTGCCGTGGTGCTGTTCGCCGTCGGTGCTCCCGGCTGGCTACACGGCCGCTGGTTCGTTATTGGCGCCGTCGTGGCCGTGGTCACATGGCAGGCGGCCGAGATCTACGGCTTCAGCAAAGCCCGGTTGCAGATCTTCAACGACCCCGAACCGGACAAGGGAAGCTCCGATGACTAAGCGCAACCACGCCGAGAAAAACGAGCCTGGGACACCCGAACCGACGCCCGGTCCTGCCGCTGTACCCGGCGAGAATTCCGACGGCGGTTACAACGCTGGAATGGCCGTCTTTAGCTACATAATTGGCGGAATCATCGTCTGGAGTTTGATAGGGTGGGGACTGGATTATCTGTGGGGAACCCGCTGGATTGTGCTCGTAGGCGCTCTGCTTGGAGCTGCGGGAGGGTTCTATCTGTCCCATATGCACGGCCTCACCAGTTCAAGGAACTCAACTGGCGGGAACAGTGCAGCCAGCGGCCCGTCCGAGGACGGGAACAGTAATGCCAAATAATTTCACGAGGGGGAGGGCAAGCATGACGCGCGCCGGAACCCGACCAACGCCCAACGATGGACACTGCAGAGAGGAAACGCGTTGATCGCGCTTGCGCTCCCGGCCCAAAATTCAGGAGAGTTCACACCTCCCGGAATTGAAGAAATGCACCTGCCGGCAATCCTGCCGTGGGGTGCGGCAGACGGATTCTCCAAGCAGATGCTGCTGGTTATCCTGTCCGTCGTCATTATCGCCACATTCTTTGTGCTCGCTGCGCGGAAGCAGCAGCTCGTTCCCGGCAAGCTGCAGTTCGCAGGTGAAGCCGCCTACGGCTTCGTCCGCAACAGCATCGCCAAGGACATCATCGGCGGCAGGGACTTCATCAAGTACGTCCCGCTGCTGTTCAGCCTGTTCTTCTTCATCCTGGTGAACAACATCTACGGCGCAATCCCGCTGATCCAGCTCCCGAGCTTCTCACACGTCGGCGGCGCCTACGTGCTGGCTGCCATCGTGTACGTCACCTGGATCGGCATCGGCATCAAGAAGAACGGCTTGCGTTACTTCAAGCTCGCCACCGTTCCCTCCGGTGTCCCGGTCTACATCCTGCCGATCGTCATTCCGATCGAAATCATCTCCAACTTCCTGGTCCGCCCGGTCACGCACAGCCTCCGTCTGTTCGCCACGATGCTCGCCGGCCACCTGATCGTCATGATTGCCGGTTCCGGCATCGAATACCTCGTCCTGCAGGAGAACGTCCTCCTCAAGGGCACCTCGGTCCTGGTTCTCGCCGGTGCGATTGCCATGTACATGCTGGAAGCGCTGATCATGGCGCTGCAGGCGTACGTGTTCACACTGCTGACCGCGATCTACATCGAAGGCGCACTCCACGCCGACAGCCACTAGGCACCTCAAACTTCCCCTCGCGGGGATGAAGCAACCCAAACAACCTGCCATACACATGGCATCTTGAAAGGAAGAAAAATGGAAGGCTCCATCAACGGCTCCCTCAACCTCATCGGCTACGGTCTCTCGGCCATCGGCGGTGGTATCGGTGTGGGTCTCGTGTTCGCCGCCTACATCAACGGTGTGGCACGTCAGCCGGAAGCTCAGCGCGTCCTGCAGCCGATCGCATTCCTCGGCCTTGCGCTGACTGAAGCCCTCGCCATCCTGGGCCTGGTCTTCGCTTTCGTTCTCAAGTAAACCTTCAGAACTAAGCGAACATTCAGAACCGAGTAGATAAGGACGGGTGAAACATGAATCAGCTGATCATCTCAGCCGCCACTGAAGGCGCCGAGGCGGCTAACCCGCTCGTTCCCAATCCCTGGGAAATGGGCGTCGTCCTCGCCGGCTTTGCTGTCCTCTTTTTCATCGTGGTCAAGTTCGTTGTCCCGATGTTCGAGAAGACGTTCGCAGAGCGTGCCGAGGCCATCGAGGGGGGCATCGCCAAGGCTGAGAAGGCACAGGCTGAGGCTTCTGCCGCACTCGAAGAGTACAAGCAGCAGCTCACTGATGCCCGTGCCGAGGCCAACCGCATCCGCGAGGAAGCACGTGCCGAAGGCGCTCAGATCCTGGCGGAACTGAAGGAGAAGGCTGCAGCCGAGTCTGCGCGGATCACCGCCCAGGCACACGTGCAGATCGAATCCGAGCGCCAGGCGGCAGTTGTGTCGCTGCGTTCAGAGGTGGGCACTCTTGCCACCACGCTTGCGGGCCGCATCGTTGGGGAGACCCTCGAGGACGACGCACGCGCGGCACGGGTTGTTGACCGCTTCCTGGCCGATCTGGAGTCCCAGAACGCAGGTGTAGCTAAGTAATGGCAGGTGTATCGAGCGAATCGCTGACCAAGGCGCTGACCGAGCTGGAGCCAAAGCTTCCGTTTGCATCGCTGCAGTTGGCAAAGGAACTTTTCGGGATCCTGGCAGCGGTGGACAGCTCGGCTGGCTTGCGCCGCGCCCTGACCGACCCCTCCCGCAGCGGTGAGGAAAAGTCGGGGTTGATCAAGCAGCTCTTTGGCGGAAAGGCTTCCGCCGAAGCCGTGGACATCGCAGCCGGTCTGGCCAGCTCACGCTGGGCATCGGCGCGGGACATCGGCGATGCACTCGAGACGCTTGCCGCAACGGTGGTCATCGCCGTTGCTGAAAACAAGTCGGCCGTTTCTGCCTCCGGTATTACCGGTCTGGAAGAACTGGAGAACGATCTTTTCTCCTTCAACCAGGCCGTGGCTGCCAGCCACGAGGTGCAGCGTGCCCTGTCTGAACCGCAGGCCAGCGCTGCAGCAAAGATCACACTGGCCGAAAGGCTCGTTCCTTCCGCAAGTGAGGAAGCCAAGGTCCTCATTGGACAGGCGGTGACGCAACCACGTGGCATCAAGGCAACCAGGCTCGTAACCCGTTTCGCCGAGCTCGCCGCCAAGCGCCAGCAGCGCTGGATTGCGACGGTCAGCGTCACGCGTCCCCTCACGGGGACGCAGGAGAACCGCCTGAAGACGGGACTGAACTCCCTCTACGGGCGCGAGCTGAAGGTCAACTTCAACGTTGACCCCACGCTGATCGGCGGCATCCGTGTCCAGGTGGGGGACGAAGTGCTTGACGCTTCGGTCCTCACCCGCCTGAACGACCTTCAGCGCCAGCTGGCCGGCTAGCCGGACAAGCACAACAAAACTGATAGAAACCCCGGTCATCGTGAGCAACGATGATCACGAATACAGGAGAGCAGGGACTGCAGATGGCCGAATTGACCATCAACGCCGACGACGTCCGTAATGCGTTGAACGAATTCGCGGCGTCCTACGAACCCGGAAACGCTGAGCGCGTAGAGGTCGGCCGTGTGACCGCCGCAAGTGACGGCATCGCCCGTGTTGAGGGCCTTCCCTCGGTCATGGCGAACGAGCTGCTTCGCTTCGAAGACGGCACCCTGGGCCTCGCCCAGAACCTCGACGTGCGCGAGATCGGTGTCATCGTCCTCGGTGACTTCACCGGCATCGAAGAGGGCCAGGAAGTTCACCGCACCGGACAGGTTCTGTCCGTGCCGGTCGGCGACGCCTTCCTCGGCCGCGTGGTTGACCCCCTGGGTGTGCCCATCGACGACCTCGGCGAGATCAAGGCCGAGACCACCCGCGCCCTGGAACTCCAGGCGCCGGGCGTTACCCAGCGCAAGTCTGTGCACGAGCCGATGCAGACCGGCCTGAAGGCCATCGACGCCATGATTCCGATCGGCCGCGGCCAGCGCCAGCTGATCATTGGTGACCGCCAGACCGGCAAGTCGGCCATCGCCATCGACACCATCATCAACCAGAAGGCCAACTGGGCTTCGGGCGATGTCACCAAGCAGGTGCGCTGCATCTACGTTGCGATCGGCCAGAAGGCATCCACGATCGCTGCTATCCGCCAGACCCTTGAGGACAACGGCGCGCTTGAGTACACCACGATCGTTGCCTCCCCGGCTTCCGACCCGGCCGGCTTCAAGTACCTTGCCCCCTACGCAGGTTCGGCAATCGGCCAGCACTGGATGTACGGCGGCAAGCACGTCCTCATCGTGTTCGATGACCTGTCGAAGCAGGCGGAAGCCTACCGCGCCGTGTCGCTGCTGCTCCGCCGCCCGCCGGGACGCGAAGCCTACCCGGGCGACGTGTTCTACCTGCACTCCCGCCTTCTGGAGCGTTGTGCCAAGCTCTCCGACGACCTCGGCGCAGGCTCGATGACCGGTCTTCCGCTCATCGAAACCAAGGCAAACGACGTTTCGGCTTACATCCCGACCAACGTGATCTCCATCACCGATGGCCAGATCTTCCTGCAGTCGGACCTCTTCAACGCCAACCAGCGGCCCGCTGTTGACGTGGGTGTCTCGGTGTCCCGCGTTGGCGGTGCCGCCCAGGTCAAGTCCATGAAGAAGGTCTCCGGTACCTTGAAGCTGGATCTCGCCCAGTACCGCGACATGCAGGCGTTCGCGATGTTCGCGTCCGACCTCGATGCTGCATCCCGCCAGCAGCTGACCCGTGGTGCACGCCTGATGGAGCTGCTCAAGCAGGGCCAGTACTCGCCGTTCCCGGTTGAGAACCAGGTCGTGTCCATCTGGGCAGGCACCCAGGGCTACCTGGACGATGTTCCGGTAGAGGACATCAGCCGCTTTGAGTCCGAATTCCTGGAGCACCTCAAGCACAAGTCCTCCATCCTCACGACGCTGGCTCAGACCAACGTCCTGGACGACGACACCGTGGCAGCTCTGAAGACCGCCATTGTGGACTTCAAGAAGGGCTTCTTCGGCGAAGGGGACGACAAGCTGGTAGGTGCGGGCCACGAGGAGCATGAAGCTATCTCGGAGGGTCAGGTCGACCAGGAAAAAATCGTCAGGCAGAAGCGCTAGTTTCGCTGGCAGGGACTGCCGGAACCCTTCGGGGATCCGGCAGTCCCGGCCATCGGGATCTTAGGAAAGGATAAGTATGGGAGCCCAGATCCGGGTCTACCGTCAGAAGATCAGCTCGACGACGTCGATGCGCAAGATCTTCAAGGCGATGGAACTGATCGCTACCTCGCGCATCGGCAAGGCCCGCGCCAGGGTAGCAGCTTCACTGCCTTACGCGAACGCGATCACGCGCGCTGTTTCCGCCGTCGCAAGCCAGAGCGAAATCGACCACCCGTTGACCACCGAGCCGGAGTCAATCCGCCGGGCCGCTGTCTTGGTAATCACCTCGGACCGCGGCCTTGCAGGCTCGTACTCCGCCAGCGTGCTCAAGCAGGCCGAAGGCCTGAACGAACTGCTCCGTGCCGAAGGCAAGGAAGTCAAGACGTACCTGGTGGGCCGCAAGGCGCAGGCTTACTTCGAGTTCCGGAACCGCCCGTACGGGCGCGTCTGGACCGGCAGCACCGATGCCCCGGAGTTCGCCACGGCACGGGAAATCGGCGCGGCGCTGCTCGAGGATTTTGCCATCGACTTCGAAGAGGGCGGCGTGGACGAGATCCATGTTGTGTACACCCGCTTCAAGTCCATGGTGACCCAGGAGCCGACCGTCATCCGACTTCTTCCCCTCGAAGTTGTGGAAGAGCAGGCGACCTCCGAAGCCGAGCTGCTGCCGCTGTACGAGTTCGAACCGGAGCCGGAACAGGTGCTCAACGCCCTGCTGCCGCGCTACATCGAGTCCCGTATTTTCGCGGCCATGCTGCAGGCTGCGGCTTCTGAGCTTGCTGCACGCCAGCGGGCGATGAAATCCGCCGGTGACAACGCCACGGACCTCATCAAGAAGTACACGCGTCTGCGCAACACCGCTCGCCAGGCAGAGATTACGCAGGAGCTTTCCGAAATCGTGGCCGGTGCCGACGCACTCGCGTCCTAGCCGCCGGGATCTCGGATTCAGCCAGACCTGCACCAACAGATAAACTTAACCCCACGCCATCTACGAGTGAAGTGAGAGAGATGACTGCCACCGCTACCGAACACGTAGCCGCAACGTCCGGTGCCACCGGCCGTATTGCACGTGTCATTGGCCCGGTTGTCGACGTCGAATTCCCGGCTGACGCAATCCCCTCGATTTACAACGCACTCACCACCGAGATCACTCTCAACGGTGAGACCAGAACCATCACGTTCGAGACCTCCCAGCACCTGGGTGACAACCTCGTCCGCGCAATCTCCCTGCAGGCAACCGACGGCCTGGTCCGCGGCACGTCCGTAGTGGACAGCGGCTCGCCGATCTCCGTGCCTGTTGGCGACGGCGTCAAGGGCCACATCTTCAACGTCCTCGGCAAGCCGCTGGACGTCGACGAGTCCGAGATCCAGGCTTCGGACTACTGGCCGATCCACCGCAAGGCCCCGTCCTTCGCGTCCCTTGAGGGTTCCACCGAGATGCTTGAAACGGGCATCAAGGTCATCGACCTCCTCACCCCGTACATCAAGGGTGGAAAGATCGGCCTGTTCGGTGGCGCCGGCGTGGGCAAGACCGTTCTGATCCAGGAAATGATCACCCGTGTTGCCCGCAACTTCGGTGGTACCTCCGTGTTTGCCGGTGTCGGCGAGCGTACCCGTGAGGGTAACGACCTCTGGGTTGAAATGGAAGAGGCAGGCGTCCTCAAGGACACCGCGCTTGTGTTCGGCCAGATGGACGAGCCGCCGGGAACGCGTCTGCGCGTGGCCCTGTCCGCCCTGACCATGGCGGAGTACTTCCGCGATGTCCAGAACCAGGACGTGCTGCTCTTCATCGACAACATCTTCCGCTTCACGCAGGCAGGTTCCGAGGTTTCCACGCTGCTGGGCCGCATGCCTTCCGCGGTGGGTTACCAGCCGAACCTTGCCGACGAGATGGGTCTCCTGCAGGAGCGCATCACGTCCACCAAGGGCCACTCCATCACCTCGATGCAGGCCATCTACGTCCCCGCAGATGACTACACCGACCCGGCACCGGCCACGACCTTCGCACACCTGGACGCGACCACGGAACTTTCCCGTGAAATCGCTTCCCGTGGTCTGTACCCGGCCGTGGACCCGCTGACGTCAACGTCCCGAATCCTGGACCCGCAGTACATCGGCAAGGACCACTACAACACGGCTGTCCGTGTGAAGCAGATCCTGCAGAAGAACAAGGAACTCCAGGACATCATCGCCATCCTCGGTGTTGACGAACTGTCCGAAGAGGACAAGATCGTCGTGTCGCGTGCACGCCGCATCCAGCAGTTCCTCTCCCAGAACACCTACACCGCCAAGCAGTTCACCGGCGTTGAGGGCTCCACCGTTTCCATCAAGGACACCGTGGAAGGCTTCACCGCCATCTGCGACGGCGAACTTGACCACGTAGCAGAGCAGGCGTTCTTCAACGTCGGCGGCCTGGACGACGTCGAGCGCCAGTGGGCCAAGATTCAGGAACAGACCAAGTAATATGGCTGAGCTTGAGGTTGAGATTGTCGCAGCGGACCACTTCGTGTGGTCCGGGGCGGCCAAGATGGTCAAGGCCCGCACCAGCGATGGTGAAATCGGAATCCTGCCCGGCCACTCGCCCGTGCTGGCGATTTTGGCCGAGGGTCAGCTGGCAATCGAGCCGGTTTCCGGCGACCGCATTGCCGTAGATGTTGACGGCGGGTTCTTCTCCGTCGACAACAACCGGGTGGTAATTGTTGCTGACAACGCCCAGTTGGGTGACGCGGCCACTGCGGGGATCCGATAGCACAACCCTGATGGACGTTACTTCCTTTCCGTTCATCGCCATAGCGACCGTGTTTGCGGTGCTGATTTTTACGCTGTGCCTTTTCGGGGTGCGCCGCTTCAACCTGCGGCGCGCCCTGGGCACGGTGGACGCCTCCATTCGTACGGCTGGAAAGAGCTGGCGGATGGGGGTTTGTCGTTATCAGGACAATGAGCTGGAGTGGTTCAAACTGCTGTCTCTCAGCGTCCGGCCCCGCCACCGCTTCAAACGGAGCTCCCTTGAGCTGCTGGGCCGGCGCCAGCCCACGGAGGCTGAGCTGGTCAAGGTCCAGCCCGACGTTGTGATCGTGGAACTTCGGTACGAGGGACAGGACGTTTTCCTGGCAATGAAGTTCGACGCCTACACTGGCCTGTCCTCGTGGCTCGAAGCGGGGCCGGTCATCGGCGTCGGGACCTGGCGCTGAGTTCCAGCTCCCTCTCGGCCACAATACGGCGCCAGCGAATGTTTCAAAACCTGAAAATATTAGTGACACAAAAAATGATCCCCGGCACGAATGCCGAGGATCATTTCGTTTGAGATAAATCTAGACGACGGTTACGCCCGTAGCCTGGGGACCCTTGGCGCCCTGGCCGATTTCGAACTGAACGCGCTGGTTCTCGTCGAGGGTCTTGAAGCCACCGGTCTGGATCTCGGAGTAGTGAACGAAGACATCGCCATCGGAGTCGTCCGGGGTGATGAAGCCGAAGCCCTTTTCAGCGTTGAACCACTTGACGGTTCCCTGTGCCATTTATTTCTCCTCAGTATGGAACTTTTTAAGGCCAGCACACCTCGTACTGGTCTTGGTTACTCCGCGAGAAGAATCCTGGCCTGCACTCCCGATAACCGGAATTGCGTTGCAGGAGCTTCGCGCTCGCAACATGTCTTGCGAGCATGAAAAACACCTACACAAAGACTGATATAAGAATTTCATGGGCAAACCGTCTGGTCAACGGGCAAAACGCGAATTCCGGCAAATTTTGGGCAAATCCGGAGTAAACGGCTGATCACCGGTGGCTACGGAGCCGGGCAGTCAGAAAAGCCGGGATTCGATGTCGTCAACGCCCCGCATCGCGTCGTAATCCAGGGTCACGCAGTCAATGCCGCGGTCCGCCGCGAGCACTCTGGCCTGCGGCTTGATTTGCTGGGCCGCGAAGATGCCGCGTACCGGTGCCAGCAGCGGATCCCGGTTGAGCAGTTCAAGGTACCGCGTCAGCTGCTCCACGCCGTCGATGTCGCCGCGGCGCTTCAGTTCAATGGCCACCGTGGCGCCGCCCGCGTCCCGGGCAAGGATGTCCACGGGCCCGATGGCGGTGAAGTACTCCCGCCGGATCAGGGAGAACCCCTCGCCGAGGGTTTCGATCTGGTCGGCGAGGAGCCGCTGCAGGTCGGCCTCGACGCCGTCCTTGATCAGGCCCGGGTCCTGTCCCAGTTCGTGGGAGCTGTCGTGGATCTGTTCATGGATGTTGATGATGAGCCTGTCGTCCGTCTTGGCCGACTGCACGGTCCACTGCTCGACGACGCCCACTTCGACGTCGGCCTCCTCCGGGGATGTGACGCGGAGAACGGCGGGCGGGCTCATCCAGTTCAGGGGCTTGTAGGAGCCGCCGTCGGAGTGCACCAGCACGGAACCGTCGGCCTTCACCAGCAGGAGCCGGGTGGCGAGGGGGAGATGGGCTTTGAGCCGGCCAACATAATCAACGGAGCAACGGGCTATGACGAGACGCACGCCCTACACCATACCTTCTCCGCAGCCCCTTCTCGGCCGGTGCGCCGTTCACCGGTGGGACACTTGGCCTGCAGTAGCACGGTGTCATGCAGGGCAGGGGAGGGCCACCGGCTGAGGCAGAATGGAGGCATGCCCCGCTCGAACCGTCCCCGCCGCGCCAAAGCCGGACGCGGTGCGGCCGGAAATGCCCCGGGCGGAGGAAAGCACGGCGCAGGTCCCGCCCCGGAACTTGACCTGGAGCGGGCCCGCGCGGGAATCGGCCGCCGGGAAAGTGCGCCGGACGGCGACTGGATGGTGCGGACCATGACAGCCCGCAACGCCGAAAAGACGTACATCTGCCCGGGCTGCTCCACCGCTGTGCTGCCCGGGATCGCCCACCTTGTGGTCTGGGCGGACGACCACCTGTTCGGAGCTGCCGCGGGGCTGGCCGAGCGGCGCCACTGGCACACCAACTGCTGGACGTCCCGCAACTTCCGGTACCGGTAACGCAAGGTGACCCGTGCCGGGGGCAACCCGGCCGGAAGATAAGCTGGTGCGCATGACTTTTGACCCGGCGTCGTACGTTTTCAGCCAGCCATCAGCAGCCACCGCGATCCGCGCCTCCACGGTGCTTCCCGCCCGGCGCGAAAACATCGAAATCCGCACCGAGGACGGCCATACGCTGGTGGGCGAACTGGCGGTGCCGGAATCGGGTCCAATCACTGCCACGCTGATCACCCTTCACCCGCTGCCCACGCACGGCGGCTTCATGGATTCCCACGTGTACCGCAAGGCGTCCTACCGGCTGCCGGCGCTGGCGGGGGTGGCCGTACTGCGCTTTAACACCCGCGGCACGTCCTCGCCGCGCGGAACCAGTGACGGAGCGTTCGAAGAAGGCATCGGCGAGCGGTACGACGTGGAGGCGGCGGTGCGCTTCGCCGTCGAACGGGGGCTGCCCAACCGCTGGCTCGTGGGCTGGTCCTTCGGCACCGAACTCGCCCTCATGTACGGCGCCGTGGAACCGGTGGCCTCCCAGGTGGAGGGCGCCGTACTGCTGTCACCGCCGCTGCACCGCGCCACCGACGAGCACCTGTTGCTCTGGTCGGCGTCCGGCAAGCCGCTGACCGTCCTGGTGCCCGAGCACGACGACTACCTCCAGCCCGCCGCCGCGGAGGCCCGCTTCAGCCTCGTGCCGCAGGCCAGGGTGGTGGGGGTCGACGGCGCCAAGCACCTGTGGGTGGGGGAAAAGCAGGCCGCCCGGGTGCTCAACGAGATCGTCGACGACGTTACGCGTGACGGCTCAGGATCCGCGGGCCTCCCGCAGGAGTGGGAAGGCCCGGTGGCCACTGCCGCCGTCTGAGGCGGACGCTCTAGTGCTTGTCCTGGCGGACGATGTAGATCTCCTTGATGAGCAGCAGGGTGGCAGCCGCCGTCGGGATGGCAATCAGTGCCCCGAGGACGCCGAGCAGGCTGCCGCCGGCAATCACCGAGATCACCGCGACGGCGCCGGGTACCGCCACCGCCTTCTGCATGACGCGCGGCGAGATGAAGTACGCCTCGAACTGCAGGTAGGCGAAGTAGCAGATGGCATAGGCCAGGGCGGACTGCCACCCCAGCGTGAGCGTGATCAGGATGACCACCACGCCGGCGATCATCCCACCAACCAGCGGAATGAAAGCCAGCAGCGCCACGACGAACGCCAGCAACACGGCGAACGGCACGCCGATGATGGACATGACGATGAAGGCGAAGGTGGCGTTCAGGAGGGCCACGACAGCCTGGCCGATGACGTAGTTGCCCACAGAGCGGGTGATCTCCTCGGACAGCGCCTCGACCCGTGAGCGCCGCGAGCGGGGCGCCAGCCGGTAGCCCCATTTCTTCATGGCCGGCAGAGCGGCCAGGAAGTAGAGGCTGAGCACCAGTACGATCAGCGTGCCGAAGAGGCCGTTGGCCACCGTCGAGCCGAAGCCGACCACACCGCCGAAAATGCCGCTCATGGCCTCCGGGTTCTTGACGAACTTGTCCAGCTCCTCCGTGATGCGGTCGCGCACGCCGAACTGGTTGTCCACCGTCCGGAAGAAATCCGAGTTGATGAAGTCGCGCACCCACACCGGGGCCTGCTTTACGAGTTCGGTCACCTGCTCCACGATCGTGGGGATGAGGGTGGCAAAGAAACCGACGACCGCGAGCATCAGCACGGACACTGCCACGAGGATGCCGGCGGGCCGGGGAATCTTCCGGCCCTCAAGCCAGCGCACCACCGGGTCCAGACCGAGGGCGATGAACAGGGCAGCCACGATCCAGAGCAGGAGTTGGGTGGTGTGGGATCCGATCCAGTAGACCAGCAGGGCCAGGCCCACGCCCACGGTGCCCATGAATCCCAGATACAGCGGGTGCTGCGCCGAGATGCGGGGGCCGGGAGAACCGAAACGTGCCCTGTCCCCGGGTTCCTCGGCCCCGAGGTTGTCGGGATGTTCCGGGGGGAACTCAAAACGGAGCCTGGGCTGCGCGCCGGGGATTGGCTGGCGCAGGCGCCTCAACACCGCGTCCAGGGCGGCGGGACGGGTCTTCGTCCGTGCCGGCTTCTGCGGCGTCGCGGGCTGCGGCGCGGTGCCGTGACCTGCCGCGTTCTTTGCGGCTGAGTCCTGGGGTGCCGGCAGGCTCTGGGGGGAGTCGGCGTCGGGCAGATCCTCGGGGCCGCGCGTGGACGGATCCGTGTGTTCAGTCACTGCTTTTTGATGCCTTTACCGTCCGTGGCGCCGCGGCTGCGGGCCGGGTGTGATGATCATCGCAAACACTATCAGCAGCCTTGTGAATAGCCGGGCGGGCGGCGTTTCCCCGGAGTGGCAGCCGCGGCCCTGAACCCCCCGATCCGGCCTATTGGTAACAAAACGGTTACTATTGGAGGTAAACCCCCGCTGATGATAGGTATTCCTTTGCGTTTCAAGACTGCAGTTGCACTTGTGCTGCTGGGCCTCCTGACACTGCTGGCCGGCATCGGGCAGACGACCTTCTGGGCCCCCGCCGAGACAGTGACGGCAACGGCCGCCGCCGGCGAAGCCGCGCCCCTGACCGTTATCGACCAGAAGCTGCGCACCCTCGAAGGTGGATCGGTCACCATCAAGGTCAAGGGCGAGGGCAGCTTCCTGCTCGCCGCAGGACGCCCGGATGATGTCGACGCCTGGGTGGGCAAAACCGCCCACAATACGGTCACCGGACTCTCCGATGACAAGAAGTCGCTGCAGGTGAAGCACACCGACGGCGAAGCCAGCGCGCCGTCGCCGGCCGGCTCTGACCTCTGGGTCAGTACCGAGAACGCCAGCGGCGAGCTCGACTACACGTGGTCCGCCCCGGCCGACGGCGATTGGTCCCTGCTGCTCGCAGCGGACGGAAAGAAGCCTGCGCCGTCGTCCATTTCCATGACGTTCCCCAATGACACCTCCATGCCGTGGGCCGTGCCGCTCATGGTCCTCGGCGGGCTCCTGATCCTTGCCGGTGGGGCACTGCTGGTCCTCAAGCCCAAGGGCGGTGCGTCCGGCGACGGCGGATCCTCCGACGGCGGGTCCTCGAGCAACGCGTCCGCTGACAAGGCCAGCGACAAGCAGGGCAGCCCGTTCGCTCGGCGCGCCCGCGCCAAGGCAGCAGCCAAGGCCGGCGAACGGCCCTCCTCCGCCCGGCTCAGCGTGGTGGTTGCGGCCACCACGGCCGCTGTCCTTGCCGGCGGCGCGGCTGCCGCGCAGGCCAGCACGTCGTCTGCTCCGGCCTCTACCTCCGCTGCATCCACGACGAGCGCATCCGCGGCCCCTGAAGCCGGCGGCACGCCGGTGGTCCTGGACGCCCAGTTCCGCCGCATCCTGGAACAGGTGGCCAGCGCCACCGACGCCGGCGACGCCGCGAAGGACGCCAAGAAGCTTGCCGCCCGGGTTGCCGGGACGGAACTTGAGGTCCGCACCCAGAACTACAAGATCCGGTCGCGTGTGGCCTCCTACGATGCACGCATGCCCGTGCGCTCCACAAAGCTGCTGACTACGGTGGTCACGGACAAGCGCGAATGGCCGCGCTCCGTCCTGGCCGTCACACAGGGTGAAGGCAACGTTGTGCCGCAGCTGCTCACGCTCGTGCAGAATTCCCCGCGGGAGAACTACAAGCTCGTGGGCACGTCACCGCTGCAGCCCGGCACCACTTTCCCGGCGATCGCACGCGGCGGCACGGAGTCCCTTGCCGCGGGCGACAAGTCCGGCCTGCTCTACAGCGGGCAGGAAGCGCTCTCCGGCCTGGCAGACCGGCTGACCAAGTCCAACTCCACGTTCAAGAGCAAGCTGGTGGAAGGGGAGTCCTCCCCGTACATCGCGGACACGCTGTCCTACCAGGCTGACATTGTGAAGGACGGCGTGGACGGCAAGTTCGCGTTCACGCACAAGGTTGTTCCGGAGAACACTGTCGTGTTCCGGACCGAGGACGGCGGGGCCCTGGTCCTTGGCCGCCTGACCTTCAACTTCGACGGCACCCCCAAGGCGGAAGGCGACAAGCTGTCCATTGGCAACGATGCGGCCGTGCTCGCCGGCGGCAAGGAAACCACCACCGGCATGGTGCTGAAGTTCGCCGAATCCGTGGCCGTGTACGTGCCGCCGGCCGCCTCGAAGGATCCGATGAAGCTCGTGGCTGCCACGCGCGGACTGGTTGGCGCCAGCTTCAAGTAGGGAACGGCTTTCCGTAAACCTGCTGTCACTGGAGCGGCCGCGGTGCTTACCGCGGCCGCTCTTGTGGCTAGAGTGGGAGCTATGAGTTCGCCAGCTTCCCGCCCTGTCCCTTCGGCCGCGAGCCAGCTTAACCTTCGCGGCGCCGTCGATCTCTCCTCCCTCAAGCAGCGGCCGGCGCCGCCGGTGCCGCCGGTGCCCAACAATGCTCCCGCGGCAGGCGACCCAGAGGCCCCGCAGGCCGACGGCGGACCCGCCCTCCGCGTGGACGTCACCGAGGCGAACTTCCAGAGCCTTATCGAGCTCTCCGCCCAGGTGCCCGTGGTGTTTGTCCTCTGGGCCGCCTATTCGCCCGAATCAGCCGGCGTGCTGGATGCGCTTGACCGGAACATCCAGAGCTACGGCGGCCGGCTGGTCCTCGCCGCTGCGGACGTCGAAGCGTTCCCTCAACTGGCTCAGGCCTTCCAAGTGCAGGCCGTCCCCACCGCCGTCGCCGTGCTCAAAGGCCAGCCGGTTCCGCTCTTCCAGGGTGGCGCGGACGAGCAGCAGGTCCGCCTCCTGCTGGACGAACTGCTGACGGTTGCCGCTGCCAACGGGGTGACCGGCAGCGTCGGAGGCGGCGCAGGTTCAGCTGAAGAACCCGGCCCCGCCCCTCTGCCGCCGCTTCACCAGAAGGCCTTCGACGCCATTGAAGAGGGTGACTACGCCGCTGCGGCCGCTGCCTACCGGCAGGCGCTCGCCGAGATGCCGGCGGACGCCGAGGCCAAGGCGGGCCTGGCGCAGGTGGAGCTCATGGAACGCCTGCAGAGCCTTTCCGGACCCGAGGGCGAGGCCCTGCGCCTGCTCGCCGCGGATGAACCCGACAACCTCACGGCCCAGCTGGGCGTGGCTGACCTCGATCTCGCGGGCGGCCACGTGGAGGATGCCCTGAACCGCGTGGTCGCGTTCATTGGCAGGAACTTCGGGCCGGAACGCGAGACCGCCCGCGTGCGCCTGCTCGAGCTGTTCGAAGTTGTCGGGACCACGGACGAACGCGTGGGCAAGGCCCGCCAGGCCCTGGCCCGGGTGCTGTTTTAGTGGCAGTGCCCGCGCTGTTCCGGCCCCTGACGCTGCGGTCCCTGGAACTGCAGCACCGCGGCTGGGTTTCGCCGATGTGCCAGTACAGCTGTGAACCCGACGAGGCCCCTGGCGTGCCCAACGACTGGCACCTCATGCACCTGGGATCATTCGCCGCGGGGGGAGCGGCCCTCATCCTGACCGAGGCTGCGGCAGTGAATGCAGAGGGGCGCATCAGTCCACGCGACGCGGGGCTGTACAACGACGAGCAGGCGCTGGGCTGGGAGCGGATCGTCCGCTTCGTGCACCGCCACGGTGTCGCCGACACCAAGATCGGTGCCCAGCTCGCCCATGCAGGACGCAAAGCGTCCACGTACTGGCCGTTTTCCGGCCAGAGCGGATCGGTTCCGGCGTCCGACGGCGGCTGGGAGACGGTGGGTCCGGGCGCCCAGGCCTTCGACGGCTACGCGCCGCCCGCCGCCATGACGGAGGATGACATCCAAGGCGTCATCGCCGATTTTGCCGCCGCAGCGTCCCGTGCCGTGGACATCGGTTTCGACACCATCGAACTGCACGGTGCCCACGGATATCTCCTTCACGAGTTTCAGAGCCCCCTGATCAACGACCGCACCGACTCCTGGGGCGGCAATGCGGAGGGGCGGAACCGGCTGACCTTGGCCGTCATCGATGCTGTCCGCAACGTCATCCCGGAGTCCATGCCGCTGCTGCTTCGGATTTCGGCAACCGACTGGGCAGAGGGCGGAATCAGCGTCGAGAACTCGGTCAGCCTGGCCGCGCAGGCCGCCGAGCGCGGCGTCGATCTTGTGGATGTGTCCAGCGGCGGGGCCGTGGCGCACCAGCAGATCCAGCCCGGACCGGGCTACCAGACAGATTTCGCAGCCCGGATCCGCCGCGAAACAGGAGTCGCCACCGGTACCGTGGGGCTGCTGACGTCCCCGGACCAGGCGGAGCATGTGGTGGCCACCGGGCAGGCCGACGGCGTCTTTATCGCCCGGGCAGCACTGCGGGATCCGCATTGGTGGCTCCGGGCCGCCTTTGAACTTGGCCACGACCTGCGCTGGGCGCCGCAGTATGAACGGGCCGTGCCGCGCCGTACTTTTTGACGGCCGGGCCTTCTGTGTTTTCTACTCCTTCCGGAGGATCCCCCCGGTGACAGGCCGCGGCTAGGGTAAGGGCATGAGCACTCCCTTAACAGCCCTTTCGATCAGGGGGCTTGCCAAGCGCTTCGGCACCAAGATCGCGGTGGACGGCATCAGCCTCGACGTTCCCGCCGGTTCGTTCTTCGGCATCGTCGGGCCCAACGGTGCCGGCAAGACCACCACCCTGTCCATGGCCACGGGCCTTCTCCGCCCGGACTTTGGAACGGCGGTGGTCCACGGGGTGGACGTCTGGGCGCAGCCGCTGGAAGCCAAGAAACTGATGGGCATTCTGCCTGACGGGGTGCGACTCTTTGACCGGCTCAGCGGTGAGCAGCTGGTCACCTACGCCGGGCTGCTCCGGGGCATGGACCGGAACGTGGTGGCGGCCCGGGTGGGGGAGTTGCTCGCAGCTTTGGACCTCAGCCAGGACGCGGGCACCCTGGTGGTGGATTATTCCGCCGGCATGACCAAGAAGATCGCGTTGGCATCCGCACTGATCCATGCTCCGAAGGTCCTCGTGCTGGATGAGCCCTTCGAATCCGTGGATCCCGTCTCCGCCGCCAACATCAGGGACATCCTGGACAGGTATGTGGCCACGGGCGGCACCGTGATCGTGTCCAGCCACGTGATGGACCTCGTGCAGCGGATGTGCGATCACGTGGCCGTTATTGCCGGCGGCCGGATCCTGGCCGCCGGAACGGTCGACCAGGTGCGTGCCGGCGCCACCCTGGAGGAACGGTTCGTGCAGCTCGTGGGCGGCAGGAGCCAGAGGGAGGGGCTCGAATGGTTGCGCACCTCCTGAGGCTGAAGCTCACGCTGCTCCGGAACGGCCTGCGGCGGAGCCCCTGGCAGCTGGTGGGGCTGGCGTTCGGCGGACTGTATGCGCTGTTCATCGTCGCCATGTGCGTGGTGCTGCTGGTCCTGCTCCGCCAGGAGGACCCGGGCCTTGCCCAGACCGTCGTGGTGCTTGGCGGCTCGGCGGCCCTGCTGGGCTGGGGGATTGTGCCGGTCATTGCCTCGGCCGTGGACATGACGCTGGACCCTGCCCGGTTCACGACGTCGGCCGTGCCCATGCCGCAGCTTCTGGCCGGACTCGCGCTCGGCGGCCTCATCGGGCTCCCGGGGATGGCCACCTCGCTCGTCGCCCTGGGCACCGTGGTCACCTGGTCCCGCGGCGTGCTGCCAGCTGCGGGCGCGCTGGTGGGCGCCGTCCTGGGCGTGCTGACCTGCGTGGTGTTCTGCCGGGTCGTCACTACGGCTACTGCGAGCCTGGCGGCCTCACGGCGGTTCAAGGACGTCAGCGGCATCGCCTTCATGGTTCCCCTCGTTCTCCTGGGTCCAATCACCGCCGGCATTTTCCAGGGCATGGCTGGTTCCGGAGCCTTCCTGTCCGACTTGGCCGGCAAGATTTCCTGGACGCCGCTGGGGGCCGCCTGGTCGCTGGGCGGCGATCTCGAAGCCGGGCAGCCCGGCCCGGCGGGACTCAAGCTGCTCGTTGCCGCGGCCACGCTGGCGGGGCTTTCCTGGTGCTGGAAGCTGCTGCTGGAACGTGCGCTGGTCACGCCGCCGTACAGCGGAAGCAGCCGCCGGAAGGGCGGCCGGCTGGGGCTGTTCTCCCTTCTGCCCGCGACGCCGGCCGGTGCCGTCACGGCGCGGGCCCTGACCTACTGGTTCCGTGATCCCCGGTATTCAGGTTCGCTGGTGGTCATTCCGCTTCTGCCGGTTGTACTGGCTTTCCAAGGCAGCCAGACCAACGACTATGGCGTTCTGACGATCACCGGGCCGCTCACGGCGTTCCTCCTGGCGTGGTCCATTTCGGGGGATGTGTCCTACGACAACACCGCATTCGCCCTGCACGTTGCGGCCGGTGTGCGGGGAATCCATGACCGGCTGGGGCGTGCCCTGGCCTGCCTTGCCTTCGCGTTGCCCACGGTGCTGATCCTCGCCATCGTGCCGTTCTTCATCACGGGGACTGGGCGTGGTGGCCCGCCATCCTGGGGATGTCCGTGGGAGTGCTGCTGACCGGGCTGGGCCTGTCCTCCGTGGTGTCCGCGCGCTACACGATTGCCGTGCCACTTCCCGGCGACAGCCCGTTCAAGAAGCCCCCGGGCAATGTGGGGCAGACGCTCGCCGTCCAGTTTTGCGGGATGGGTGTCCTTCTGGTGCTGGTCCTCCCGGAGGCCGGCCTGGTCCTCGCGCAGGTGCTCACCGGAGACCCGCTGTTTGGCTGGATCAACCTGGCACTGGGGCCGGTCCTTGGCACGGCACTGTTCATTGTGGGGGTCCGGGTGGGCGGGCGCTGGCTCGATGCCCGCGGCCCGGAGCTCCTGGCCCAGGTCACCCTCAACCGCTGAAAACACCCAACCCCAGAATTCATCTGCCGGGCGGCGACCCGCCGTGGTTGACTAGCAGGACAGCTGAGAGAAAGGCCGAAAATGGAGGTCGTCATACTTCCGGGCGGCAGGCAGGTTGCCTCCCTCGTGGCAGACGCAGTGGAAAGCCTGCTGCGCGGCAAGCCCGACGCCGTGCTGGGGCTGGCCACGGGATCATCGCCGCTGCCGGTCTACGACGAACTCGCCCGGCGCCACGAGCAGGCCGGCCTGGACTTCAGTCGTGCCTACGGATTCACCCTGGATGAGTACGTCGGGCTGGAACCCGGACACCCCGAGTCCTACCGGGAGGTGATCCGCCGCGACTTTGCGAACCGGGTCAACATCGACCCGGACAACATCCTGGGACCGGACGGAAGCGCACCGGACATCCCGGCGGCCTGCCGCGCCTACGAGGACCGGATCAGGGAGCGCGGCGGCATCGATCTGCAGATTCTGGGCCTTGGCACCGACGGACACATCGGCTTCAACGAGCCGGGGTCGTCCCTGGCCTCCCGCACCCGGATCAAGTCGCTCATCGAGCAGACACGGCGCGACAACGCCCGCTTCTTCCGCAGCCTTGAGGAGGTTCCACACCACGTGGTGACCCAAGGCCTGGCCACCATCCTCGAGTCGCGGCACGCCATCCTGCTGGCCACGGGAGCCCAAAAGGCGCAGGCCGTGCACGACCTGGTCGAGGGACCCCTCGCCGCGATCTGCCCTGCCTCAGTCCTGCAGCTGCACCCGCACGCCTCCATCGTGTTGGACGAGGCCGCCGCGTCGTCACTGAAGCTCGCCGACTACTACCGGCACACCTACGACCACAAACCCGCGTGGCAGGGCCTCTGACCGGAACCTTCGCCCGGGTCCTCCCGCGGCCGCGCCGGCGGAACGGCTAAGATGGTTGCCATGAGTAGCATGACGGATCCTCTCGACAACGACCCCATGCGTGAGCTTTCCGGCGCCGGATCGTCCACCGCAACGATTGAGCGCGAGGAACTGCGCCAGGAAGTGGAGCCCGGCGACCGTGAGCGCTTTGCACACTACGTGCGCAAGGAAAAGATCATGGAGTCCGCGATGACCGGCGAACCGGTCATCGCGCTGTGCGGCAAGGTCTGGACGCCCGGACGGGATCCGCAGAAGTTCCCGGTCTGCCCGATGTGCAAAGAGGTCTATGACGGCCTCCGCCCGGGCAACGACGGCGGCAGCGGGTCCGGCGGAGACTCAGGCAACAACAAATAGTGACGGAGACACTCTTCGGCGGACCCACCCTGCCCCCGGCTTATCCGGAACGTGCAGCCTGGGGAACCGCCCCGAAGCTCCGTGCCTGGCAGCAGGAAGCCCTGGATCTTTACTTCAGCAAGGCTCCGCGCGATTTCATGGCCGTAGCCACCCCCGGCGCCGGCAAGACCACGTTTGCCCTCCGGGTGGCCTCCATGCTGATCGAGGCCGGCACGGTGAACCGTGTCACCATCGTCGCGCCCACAGACCACCTGAAGCGGCAGTGGGCTGACGCTGCCGCACGCGTCGGCATCGCCATTGACCCGAACTTCAAGAATTCGGACGGCCAGCACGGCCGCGGGTTCATCGGCGTCGCCGTGACCTACGCGCAGGTGGCCAGCAAGCCCATGCTGCACCGGGCCAAGACCGAGGCCGCCCGCACCCTGGTGATTCTGGACGAAATCCACCACGGCGGCGAGGCCCTGTCCTGGGGCGACGGTCTCCGCGAGGCCTTCGACCCCGCGGCCCGGCGGCTGTCCCTGACCGGTACGCCGTTCCGGTCGGACACCTCGCCGATTCCGTTTGTGGAGTACACCGAGGACCGCGAGGGCATTCGCCGCTCGAAGTCGGACTACACCTACGGTTACGGCAACGCGCTGCGTGACCACGTGGTGCGTCCGGTCATCTTCATGGCGTATTCGGGGCAAATGCGCTGGCGCACCAGCGCTGGCGACGAGATGGCCGCTTCCCTCGGCGAGGCGGCGGTCACCAAGGACATCACGTCACAGGCCTGGCGGACCGCCCTGAACCCGGCCGGGGAATGGATCCCCGCCGTTTTGGCAGGAGCGGACAAGCGGCTCAGCGAGGTCCGGCGGTCCGTTCCCGACGCCGGCGGCCTGGTGATCGCCACCGACCACGAGGACGCCCGGGCGTACGCCGGCCAGCTCAAGAAGATCACGGGCGAGTCGCCGACGGTGATTCTGTCCGATGATGCCAAGGCCTCCAACAAGATCGAGGAGTTCAGCGCGGGCGACAAGCGCTGGATGGTAGCCGTGCGCATGGTGTCCGAAGGCGTGGACGTGCCGCGCCTTTCGGTGGGCGTCTACGCGACCTCCACGTCCACCCCCTTGTTCTTCGCCCAGGCAGTGGGGCGCTTTGTGCGGTCCCGGAAGCGGGGCGAGACGGCCTCTGTCTTCCTCCCGTCCGTTCCCCAGCTGATGGCGCTGGCCAACAGCATGGAAGCCGAACGTGACCATGCCCTGGACCGGCCACAGAACGATGACGCGGACGGCCTGATGGACCTCGAAGAGTCGCTGATGGACGAGGCGAACCGCGAGGAGAAAGCCTCGGACAGCCTGACCAAGGGCAAGTTCGAGGCGCTGGACTCGCAGGCGTCCTTCGACCGCGTGCTGTTCGACGGCGGCGAGTTCGGCACCGGAGGCGACATCGGCTCCGAGGACGAACTCGACTTCCTCGGCATCCCGGGCCTGCTGGACGCCGAGCAGGTGGGCATGCTGCTGCGCCAGCGCCAGCACGAGCAGCAGGGCCGGAAGAAACGCCAGAGCCCCGCAGCTGCGCCCGCCGCCCCCGCAGTACCGGACCACCGGATGCTGATGGACCTGCGGAACGAGCTGGCGAAGAACGTGGCGGCCTGGTCTGCGCGGACGGGCACCCCGCACGGCGTGGTGCACACGAAGCTCCGGACCGTCTGCGGCGGGCCTCCCGTGGCACAGGCGAACGAGGAGCAGCTTCAGTCCAGGCTGAAAAAGCTCCAGGACTGGTTCATCGGCAGGAAATAGCAGGGTGGGAACCTACTCGAGGTCCACGCCGCCCAGCTCCATTTCGGCGTAGGTGTCGTCGAGGTTATCGGCGATGCCCGCCGTCAGCCGTTTGATCACGGTGACCGAGTAGCCGGCCTGGACCGCATCCAGTGACGTGGCCATGACGCAGTGGTCGGTGGCGAGGCCCACCACCACGACGTCCTCCACGTCGTGGCTCTGGAGCCAGTCGTCGAGGCCGATCGCGTCTTCTTCCGGCGCGTAGTCGGGGTCGGCCGCTCCGGGCAGGGAACCTGGCTGCCGTTCGCCGGTGGGGACGGCCTCATCCGGTGCCAGCAGGCCCTCGAACCCGGAGTATGCTGCGGTGTACAGGCCCTTGTGGAAGTACGCCTGGATGTGTTCGGTGTCGAGCTCAGGATGAAGCTCGGCGCCCGGGGTCCCGGCGACGCAGTGCGTCGGCCAGGTGTCCTTGAAGTCCGGGGCTTCCGAGAAATGGGCGCCCGGATCGATATGCCAGTCCTGCGTGGCCACGATGTGGTCGAACTGGCCGTGGTGGTTCTCGACGTATTCGCTGATGGCCCCGGCCACGGCGGCCCCGCCCTCCACGGGAAGCGCGCCGCCCTCGCAGAAGTCGTTCTGGACGTCGACGATGATGAGTGCACGTGCCATCAGATCTCCTCAGTTCTCTTCGTAGATTGTGGGGATTGCCGGCTCGCCGCGATGCAGGCGGTGGACCACCGCCGGCAGTTCGGCCAGGGAGTCAGCGTGACGCTGCCGGGCACGCAGGACGCCTTCGTGGCCGGTCCAGCCCGGCAGGAGCTCGCCGTTCTTGACGAACTGCTGCAGTAGCGTGCGGTCGTTGCCGTCGTCCGCCGGCCGGTGGCCCACACCGATGAGCTCCTGAGTGGCCGTGCCGTTGTCGTTGAGCCGGCGGAGGGCGTACTTCCGCCCGCCCTTGCTCACCTTGTTCTTGGCGGCCTTGGCTACGGAGACGAACTCCCCGGCGTCGTTGGTCCGGCTGACCAGCTTGTAGACCATGCTCGCGGTGGGTGCGCCGGAGCCGGTCACGAGGGAGGTGCCCACACCGTACGAGTCAACAGGGGCGGACTGCAGCGCCGCAATCGCGTATTCGTCCAGGTCCGAGGTCACCGTGATGCGGGTGTGCTCGTTGCCCAGGTCATCCAGCAGCTGCCGAACCCACTGCGCCTGCTCAACCAGGTCGCCGGAGTCCAGCCGCACGGCGCCCAGCTTGTCACCGGCGATGTCAACGGCCGTACGGACGGCGGTTTCGACGTCGTACGTGTCCACCAGCAGCGAGGTGCCGGCCCCCAGGGAGGCGACCTGCGCCTCAAAGGCGTCCCGCTCGGTGTCATGGAGGAGCGTGAAGGAGTGGGCGGCGGTGCCCACCGTCTTGAGGCCGTACCGCAGACCGGCCTCAAGGTTTGAGGTGCTGTCGAACCCGGCGATGACGGCGGCACGGGCGGCAGCCGTGGCTGATTCCTCCTGCGTCCGCCGGGACCCCATCTCAATGCAGGGCCGATGGCCGGCGGCCATCACCATGCGCGACGCCGCCGAAGCGATGGCGCTGTCGTGGTTGAGGACGGACAGGACGTACGTCTCCAGGATGCATGCCTCGGCAAACGTCGATTCGACGATCAGGATGGGGGAGTTGGGGAAGTACGCCTCGCCCTCGGCATAACCCCAGATGTCGCCGGTGAACCGGAAATCGGCCAGGTAGTCGAGCGTCTGCTTGTTAACCACGCCGGTGCGCGCCAGGAATTCGAGCTCCGCCTCGCCGAACCGGAACGCCATGATGCCTTCGAGTAGCCTGCCCGTACCGCCCACAATCCCGTAGCGGCGGCCGTCCGGGAGCCGGCGCGCGAACGCCTCGAACACGGCCTTGCGGTGCGCGGCGCCGGAATGGAGGGCCCCCTGCAGCATGGTCAGCTCGTAATGGTCGGTGAACAGGGACGTGCGGGGCTGCTCCCAGCTGGCGGAGTTACTCACAAAAATCACTCTAGTCCCCACCGGCTCCCACGTCTCGCTTCGCTTCGCCGCTGGGCCCTCGCCGGTGTGGGCCCAGCATCGCCATAGAATGGACAGATGACCTTAAGCGTTGCGCTCGGCCCTGACACCCAGGAGAGCATCCAGACCGGAACGGCGGTGTCCACCGACGCCCTGACCGCCCCGGACGTCCCTTGGAACCTTGTTATCTGGAATGACCCAGTCAATCTGATGAGCTACGTCGCCTACGTCTTCCAGAGCTACTTCGGCTACTCGGAGACAAAGGCCAACAAGCTGATGCTCGAGGTCCACAGAAAGGGCCGGTCCATCGTTGCCCACGGCAGCAAGGAACAGGTGGAGCAGCACGCGGTCGCGATGCACGGGTTCGGCCTGTGGGCCACCGTGGAGAAGGCCACCGGCGGAGACAGCGGGGGCGGCAAAAGCGGCGGCCCGGGCAAGGGCAAGGGAAAACGTGGCTAAGGCTTTCAAATACGGACTAAAGGGCATCACCGGTTTCCTGGAACCGGCCGAGAGGGAACTGCTGCGCAGCCTGTTCGCCGACGTCATCTCCATGCTGGAGCCGGCGGACCGCGGCTCCGAAGATCCGCTCGCCGCGATGATCGGACTGGACATGGAGGTCCGGGAACCGTCGGACCGAGCCCTCCGCCGGCTGCTGCCCAACGCAGTGAAGGACGACGCCGCGGCCTCGCTTGAGTTCCGCCAGCTCACCGAACGCTCACTGCGGGAAAGCAAGATCGGCGCGCTGCGCGCTGCCGCGCTGGGCCTGGACAAGGACGAGCTCGTCCTGACCCCGACTGATGCCCGGCACTGGTCCACGGCGCTCAACGACGTACGGTTGGTGCTCGCAGAGCGGCTCGACATCCGGGACGAAGCGGACGCCGACCACGTGCACCAGATGCAGGACTGGTCCCAGGCCGAGGACGTGGAAAGCTACCTCGCCCTGGTCTACAACTTCACCACGTGGCTGCAGGAGTCGCTTGTGCAGGCGATGCTGCAGTCACTGGACGCCCGGCCCTGAGCGGTTCCGGCGGTGAGCGGTTCCTTCGGCCCCGGCCGGTTTCGGCTGCGCCAGATGTGACAAATTCGACATGAGTCGCTCGCCACAAGTGATGGCCGCACCTCACGGGAAGACCTATCCTCAAATAATCATGACTTCAGCATCGAGCATGGATCCGGCAGCAGGAGCTGCAGCGGAGTCCGCAACGGCCGACGGCGTAAATGTGGGATCGCTGCCGATCGGCGTCTTCGACTCCGGGGTCGGCGGCCTCACGGTGGCACGGTCGATCATCGACCAGCTGCCGAACGAATCCATCCTCTACGTCGGCGACACCGCCCACGGCCCGTACGGGCCACTGCCCATCGCGGAGGTGCGCGCCAACGCCCTCGGCGTCATGGACGAACTCGTGGACTCCGGTGTCAAGCTGCTCACCATCGCCTGCAACTCGGCGTCGGCCGCGGTGCTCCGGGATGCCCGTGAGCGCTACACGGCGCGTTACGGAATTCCCGTCATCGAGGTGATCCAGCCGGCCGTGCGCCGTGCCGTCGCGGCCACCCGCACCGGCCGGGTAGGCGTGATCGGCACCTCCGCCACCGTGGGGTCCCGGGCCTACGAGGACACTTTCGCCGCGGCGCCTGACCTGGAGATCACGTCCGTGGCCTGCCCGGCGTTCGTGCCCTACGTGGAGGCAGGCATCACCACGGGGCAGGAACTGCTCGACGTCGCCCGGGAGTACCTTGAACCGCTGAAGACAGCGGGCGTGGATACCGTGGTGCTGGGCTGCACGCACTACCCGCTCCTGACCGGCGTGATCTCCTACGTCATGGGTGAGGACGTCACCCTGGTCTCCAGCGCCGAGGAAACCGCCAAGGACGTCTACCGGGCGCTGGCCAGCAACGGCCTCGAACGGACGGACCCGGCGCCGCCGGAGCACAGCTTCATCGCCACCGGGGATCCGGCCCAGTTCGAAGCCCTGGCCCGCAGGTTCCTCGGGCCGGAGGTGCTCAGCGTCAAGCACGTGGACCACGTTGCGGCGCAGTACCCCACGGGCAGCCTGGCACGGATCACCCCCGAAATGATTGCCGCCGCGCGCAATGCGGCAGCACGCCCGCGCATCTCCAACTTCGTCGGGCAGGCGGCCGGCAGCGGAGCAACCCCCGGGGGGTCCTTCCTGTGAAACTCACCATCGTTGGCTGCACCGGCTCATTTCCCGGTCCCGGATCACCCGCCTCCTGCTACCTGTTGACCGCCAACGACGGCGAGCGGGTCTGGAAGGTGGTCATGGACCTCGGCAGCGGGGCCCTGGGCGCCATCCAGCGGTACACCGACCTTGAGGACATCGACGCGATCTTCCTCACACATTTGCACCCCGATCACTGCATGGACCTTTGCGGCCTGCACGTGGCGGTGCGCTGGAAGCCAGGTGGCTGGGACCGGGGCAGGATCCCCGTCTGGGGTCCCGCCGCCACCGCCGACAGGATGGCAACTGCCTACGGGCTGGACCTGGACCCGGGGATGCACGAGGAGTTCGACTTCACCAACTGGACCGAGCGCCAGTCCGTCACCGTCGGGCCTTTCACCGTGACGCCGTTCGCCGTGAACCACCCCGTCGAGGAGGCCTACGCGCTGCGCGTGGAGGTGACCGAACCGGACGCCGCCGGGAATGCCGTGACCCGCGTGCTGACCTATTCGGGCGACACCGATTCGTGCCGCGGGCTGGAAGAGGCGGCCAAGGACGCAGACCTCTTCCTCTGCGAGGCGGCCTTTGAGGAAGGCCGCGACGACGGCATCAAGGACGTCCACCTGACCGGCAAGCGGGCCGGGGAGGCTGCCACCGCCGCCGGCGCCCGCCGCCTCCTCCTCACCCACATTCCGGTGTGGACGTCACAGACCAAGGTCATGGCCGAGGCGCGTCCCGCCTTTACCGGTGACGTGGCCGTGGCCGTGGCGGGCGTGCACTACACGGTCTGACTGGCATTGACTGACGTGGCACTGACTGACGTGGCACCGACTGACCTGGGCACTGACTGACGTGGCACCGTCCCGCCTGCAGCCTCGATAAGCTAAAGGCATGACTTCCGAAGCAACCACTGCCCCCGTCATCCGTGCCGACGGCCGCACCCCGGACCAGCTCCGGCCCATCAGCATCACTCGCGGCTGGTCCAAGCAGGCCGAGGGATCGGCGCTCATCGAGTTCGGCAATACCCGGGTCCTGTGCACAGCTTCCCTCACCGAAGGCGTTCCGCGCTGGCTCAAGGGCGAAGGCCGTGGCTGGGTGACCGCCGAATACGCCATGCTCCCGCGTGCCACGAACACCCGGTCCGACCGTGAGTCCGTCAAGGGCAAGATCGGCGGCCGCACGCACGAAATCTCCCGCCTGATCGGGCGCTCGCTGCGTTCGATCATCGACACCAAGGCCCTGGGCGAGAACACCATCGTGCTGGACTGCGATGTCCTGCAGGCCGACGGCGGCACCCGGACGGCCGCCATCACCGGCGCCTACGTGGCGCTCGCCGAGGCCATCCGCTTTGCCCGCGAGAACAAGATGATTGCCCGCAACGCCCAGCCCCTGATCGACACCATTGCCGCTGTGTCCGTGGGGATCATCGACGGTATCCCCATGCTGGACCTTCCGTACATCGAGGACGTGCGGGCCGAAACCGACATGAACGTGGTGGTGACCGGCTCCGGCAAGTTTGTGGAGGTCCAGGGCACCGCCGAAGGCGCACCCTTTGACCGGGACGAACTCAACAAGCTGCTGGACTTGGCCCTGCTGGGGACCGAACAGCTGGCGGCCATCCAGCGCGAGACCCTGGCCGAAGCGCCGTGAGTGGGGACAACGCTGTGAGCGGCGGGCCCGCACCCCGGCTGGTGCTGGCCACACGCAACGCCGGCAAACTGCGGGAGCTGCGCGAGCTGCTGCGCGGGCAGATCCCCGGGCTCGACGTCGACACGCAGGTGGTGGACGCGGCCGCCGTCGGAGCCCCCGACGTCGCGGAAACCGGGGTGACCTTTGCGGAAAACTCGCTGCTGAAGGCCCGAGCGGTGGCCGAGGCCACGGGGCTGGTGGCCATCGCCGACGACTCCGGGCTGTCCGTGGATGTCCTTGGCGGCGCGCCAGGGATTTTCTCCGCGCGCTGGGCCGGCCGCCACGGTGACGACGACGCCAACCTGCACCTGCTGCTGGCCCAGCTGGCCGACGTGCCGGATGGGCACCGCGGTGCCGCCTTCGTGTGCGCGGCGGCCCTTGCCGTGCCGGCGTCGGCATCCGGGGACGGGGCCCGCGAAGTGGTGGAGTACGGGCAGCTTGCCGGCACGCTGCTGCGTGAACCGCGGGGCGAAGGCGGGTTCGGCTACGACCCCGTCCTGGAACCCCTGGGCCTGGACCGCAGCTGTGCTGAGCTCACCCCGGAGGAGAAGAACGCCATCAGCCACCGCGGCCAGGCGTTCCGTGCGCTGCTTCCCTCGATCGTCGAGGCGCTGCGGTGATTGCTGACAACTGCTAGTCGCTGTAAACAGAAAGGCACCTCAGTTCTGAGGTGCCTTTCCGCGTTTGGGGGCTCTGCCCTCCTTGAGGGAAGCCTGCCGGAGCGCCGGTCAGTCGAGGTTTGTTTTGCGCTCGGTCTCGGGCGCGTGCTCCTCGATGAACTCTTCCACCGGATCCGTCCCGAAGGCGGCGGCCTCGCGCTTGGCGGCCATGCCGCGGATGACTTCAATGCCCACCGGGATCACCGAGAGGAGGACAATGACGATGAAGATGATGTCGAGGTTGTCCCGCACCCACGGGACCTTGTCGCCCAGCAGATAGCCGAGAAGCGTCACACCGCCACCCCAGAGGACAGCGCCGATGACGTTGAACAGGAAGAACTTCCGCTTGTCCATCGCGGCGACGCCCACGATGACGGGAACGAAGGTGCGGATGATGGGCACAAAGCGCGCGAGGATCAGGGCCTTGCCGCCGTGCTTTTCGAAGAACTTGTGTGCACTGTCGACGTTCTCATGCTTGAAGAGCCTTGAGTCCGGCTTGTTGAAGATGGCAGGGCCGGCCTTGGACCCGATGAGATAGCCCGTCTGGTTGCCAATGATGGCGGACACGATGATCAGCGCGGCGAAGAGCCAGATGTTGAATTTGATCGTGTCCGTGGCCACGAGCAGGCCCGCCGTAAAGAGCATGGAGTCCCCGGGCAGGAAGAAACCGATCAGCAGCCCGGTTTCGGCGAAGATGATCCCGCATACCAGCAGAACAACCCACGGGGCAAGGGCCGGGTCGGCGAGGAAGACCTGGGGGTTGAGCCAATCGGGCAGGAATGATGCCAGATGCGGCTGGACGGGGCCGGCGCCACCCAGCGCGGGCACGGCAAAGTCGCTCAATGCATTAAAGTTCACGTTTCAAGGGTACTTGACCGGCTCGGGGCCACCGCCGGGCTACAGTTGTCCCCGTGAGTTTGGACTTTACGGCGATCGACTTCGAGACCGCCAACGGCTTCCGCGGTTCGCCGTGCGCCGTTGGCCTCACCAAGGTCCGCGGCGGCGTCATCGTCGAGGAGGCCTCGTGGCTGATGCGGCCGCCGGAAAACCACGACTCCTTCGATTACCACAACATCCGCGTCCACGGCATCAGGCCCGAACAGGTGGCCGGCCGGCCACGCTTCGGGGAGCTGTTTCCGGAGATCGGTGCGTTCATCGGCGGCGACATCCTCGCGGCCCACAACGCTGCCTTCGACCTCGGGGTGATCCGGTCCGGGCTTGAGGTCTCGGGGCTACCCGGTCCTGCCTACGACTATGTATGCACCGTGATGCTGTCCCGGCGCTGCTACTCCCTGGTTTCAAATTCACTGCCCTTTGCCGCCGAGGAGGCGGGCGTGCCCCTCGTGAACCACCACGACGCGGCCGAGGACGCCCGGGCGTGCGCCGGCATCCTCATCGACATCGCGGGGCGCAACCGGGCCAACAGCATTGCCGAGCTCTACCTTTCGCTGGGGCTGGCCATACCGCAGCAGGCCGCGTTCGATCCTTCCAGCGGTGAGCTTTCAAAGGCAACCGCTTCAGCACTCGCCGCCGCGGGCGGCGCCAGTGTGACCCGGCCGTTCCGCAGCGGATGGCCCGAGGAAGGCCCCAACCCCGAGCCCAATCCCGACGCCGAACCGGGGAACCCGCTGTTCGGCCAGACCGTCGTGTTCACCGGCCAGCTCGCGATGCCGCGGCCCGAAGCGAAGACGCGGTCCGCTGAACTGGGGGCGCGCCCGGAAAGCCGGGTCACGGCGCGGACCAGCGTCCTGGTGGTGGGGGACGGCTTCGTGGCCGGCGACCTGCGCTCCGGCCGGCTCACCGGCAAGGCAAAACGCGTGCTGGAGCTGCATGACCGCGGCCAGGCCATCGAGGTGATCTCCGAAGGGGAATTCCTGCAGATGGTGGGCGGCGCACCCGTACACATGGCGCAATAAAGCTTCCCCCGCCGCGTCCCCTCTCCTAGCCTTGCCCCATGGGCGAACGAGGCGAAGTGGGCACACAGGGCAAACCGGCAAGTCAGGGCGGGCTGGGTTCCGTCTTCGCCTTTCCCAACCCGGTCAACGAATACGCGGCGCGCATCACCGCCGGACTGGTGGTCCTGCTGGCTGCCGTAACACTGCTCACCGGCTTCGGCTGGGGCCTTGCGGTCATTGCCGCCGGGTTTTGGCTCCGCGTCCTGTTCGGGCCGAGGATCTCCCCGCTCGCCCTGCTTTCGGTCAGGGTCCTCGCCCCGCGGCTGGGACGGGTCAAGCTGGTGCCCGGGCCGCCCAAGCGTTTCGCGCAGGGCATCGGCGCCGCGATGTCCACGGCGGCCGCCGTCCTGCTGGCCGCCGGCCTTGCCCCCGCCGCGTGGATTTTGCTGGCCGTGCTCATTGTTGCCGCCTCGCTGGAGGCCTTCGCCGGGTTCTGCCTGGGCTGTGCCATCTTCGGCCTGCTGCAGCGCCGTGGCCTCGTCCCCGAGGACGTCTGCGAGGCGTGCAACAACATTCCGCTCAGCCAGATGTGACGGCAACCAGCTGCCCGGCCATGCTGCGGATCACCTCGGGGGCCTCAAGCGCTGCCAGCCAGTCCGCCGGCAGGCAGGCCGTGCCGTAGTACGCGCCCAGGATGTTGCCGGCGATGGACCCCGTGGAATCGCTGTCGCCGCTGTGGTTGATGGCCACGGCGATGGCGGCCCTGAAATGGTCCGCCGGATCGGGCGCTCCATCTCCTTGTGTCCCGGGAGCTGTGGCCAGGACCGCGTAAAGCCCGACGGCGAGAGCCTCCTCCGCCACCCAGCCCTCACCGAGTTCACGGACCAGTTCCTCCGGGCTGAGCACCGTGCCTGGTCCGGCTTGGCCGGCGAGGCGGATTGCAGCCTCCAGCCGCTCGTGGAGTTCAGGTGCTGCCTCCGGATCAGCCAGCACATGGGCTAGCGCTGCCTGCGCTGCCTCCGGCACGCTGGCGCCCTGCACAAGCAAATGGATGAGCAGGCTGAAAACACCCGCGCTCTGCCGGGCCGAAGGATGCCCGTGCGTGAGTGAGGCCGCGTCGGTGCTCAACTTGTAGACGGAGTCTGCCGGGATGTGCGGAACCAGGCCGAAGGGCGCCGAGCGCATCACGGTTCCGCAGCCCTTGGAATCTGGGTTGACCGGCCGGAAGACCGTTCCCATCTCGCCGGTGGCCAGCCCGCTCAGGCACGCGTTGCCGGGATCCCGCCTGTGCCGCAGCACGTCCTGGCCGTCAATCCAGCGAGGCTGCGGCTGCGGCGCCGAGTCGGGAAGGGGCACGCCCTGCGTGTCCAGCCAGCGCAGGTACGCCAGCCACACACAGGCGTTGGCGTCGGCACCGACGCCCGAGTTGGCCCACTCCAGGGCCTCGACGATCCCGTCGACCGTGTACAGCGTCATTTGGGTGTCGTCCGAGAAATGGGTTCCGCCGCCGAGCGCGGAAAAATCCCGGAGTCCGGCGGCGCCGAAACGGCGCCGGATCTCGTCTATCGGATCGAACTCGACGGCGTAGCCGAGCGAGTCGCCCAGGGCACCGCCGAGCAGGCAGCCATGGATGCGGGACTCGGGGGACGGAACGGTGCCGGGATCATTGCTCATGCAGGCAAATTTACCTGCCCGCCGGATCTCTCCCGACTCCGTGATCTTGGACGCTGTGCTGTTGGATGCTGTGATGTGGCGCTCCCAATGCCGGGCGTCCGGTCGCCGGACGATAAGCTCGGATTCAGCAACCGCCCAGACTTTGCTGCCAGACTGCTGGGGCCGGCTCCCGACGTGAGCGGCATTCCCCGCTGACGAAACAAAGGATTCCCACGCCATGACCTCCCCTGTGTCCGTCCACCCCACCGACGACCGGCCTTCTGCCGGTGACAACGGATTCCGGCCCGGACTGCTGTCCAGGCTTGGAGCGGAGGCGTTCGGAACGCTGTTTCTGGTGGTCGCCGGGCTGGGTGTGCCGCTCTTCACCCTGCCGCAGTCCAACCCGCTACCCGGCGCACTCGCCGGAGGCCTCGCCGTGACAGCGGCGATGCTGGCCTTCGCGTACATCTCGGGCGGGCACTTCAACCCGGCCATCACCTTGGGCAACCTGGTGGCGGGCAGGATCGGCATCGCCGCCGCAGCGGCGTACATCGGGGCGCAGCTGGTTGGGGCGGCGGCGGGCGCGCTCACCCTGTTCGGCATCCTCCGCACGGTGCCCAACATTCCCGACCCGCGCACGGCCTTTGACACTGTCACGGCAGGGTTCGGTGAGCACTCCGTGATCCAGACGTCGATGGCCGGCGTCCTGCTCGCCGAAGTGCTGGGAGCGGCCCTCCTGGTCGCCGTGTTCCTTGGCATGACGGCCCGCCGCAACAACCACGCGGCCGCCGCCCCGTTCGCCGTCGGGCTGGCGTTTGCCGTGCTGCTGCAGCTGGGCCAGGCCCTTGGCAACGCGCCCTTCAACCCGGCCCGCGCCACCGCTTCTGCGCTCTTCAGCAGCAGCTGGGCGCTGGGGCAGCTGTGGCTGTTCTGGGTGGCCCCGATCGTCGGTGCCAGCATTGCAGGCCTTGTTTTCCGTGGGTTCGCCGACGCCCGGGGCCGCGGTGCCGCCGCCGACGCGGACCACTCCTTCGACGCCGCAGATCCCGAGTCTGACCTCACGGACGACTTTGACGAAGACCCGGACGAGCACCCCTCGGCCGCCGCGGAATCCCGGCCGGCCGAGGGGCACGTCGCTGACGGTCACGGGGCTGATGGACATGTGGCAGACGCGGGCCGCACGGCCGGATCGGCTGACGCAGGCCGTGACGAGGCGCGCGACTTCTTCGACGGGCCGCGCGGCAAGGAGTCCTGACGCGCCGAAGCGCGGGGTCGGCTATTTTGTCAGTGCCCGCGTCTAGCTTATGAATATGCGGTTATTGCACACTTCCGACTGGCATCTGGGCCGGTCTTTCCACGGCGTCGGCATGCTGGACGCCCAGCGCGCCTTTGTCGACCAGCTGGTGGCCCGGGTCAGGGAACTCTCCGTCGACGTCGTGCTGATCGCCGGCGACGTCTACGACAGGGCACTGCCCGGGGTCGACGTCGTCGACCTCCTGGACGACGCCCTGGTCCGGCTGACCGGGGCAGGCGCCCGGGTGATGCTGACCAGCGGAAACCACGACTCCGCCATCCGGCTCGGCTTCGCTTCGCGGCTTCTGGAGAAGGGCGGCGTTCATCTGCGCACCCGCCTCCAGGAGCTGGACGCCCCCGTGATCCTGCCGCTCGGCGGCGCGGGCACGGACCCGGTACTGGCGATCTATGGCATCCCTTGGCTCGAACCCCGGCTGGTCGCTGAGCAGCTCGGGGTGGACACCGCCAGCCACTTCGAAGTCACCCGTGCTGCCACCGAACGCATCAGGGCCGACGTCGCCGCGCGAGCCGAATCCCGGCCGGTCCATTCGGTTGTGCTGGCACACACCTTCGCCAGCGGCGGCATCAGCTCGGACAGCGAACGCGACCTGAGCATCGGGGGAGTGGGGGCCGTGCCGCTGGACCTGTTCGACGGCTTCAGCTACACGGCGCTCGGCCACCTGCACGGCCGGCAGTCCCTGTCCACGGCGGTGCGGTATTCGGGGTCGCCGCTGGCCTACTCCTTCTCGGAAGCGAAGCACCAGAAGGGCGGCTGGCTCGTTGACGTCGACAAGTCCGGGGTCACGGCCGTGGAGGAGGTCCTCTGGGAGGCGCCGCGGAAACTTGCCGTCCTCCGGGGGACGCTCGACGTGCTGCTGGAGTCACCTGAGCACGCCTGGGCCGAGCAGGCGTACTGCCAGGTGACCCTGACGGACGCCCAGCGGCCGGCCCAGGCCATGGAGCGGCTGCGTGCCAGGTTCCCGGACACGCTCGTCCTCGGTTTCGAGCCGGAGGGGGCGCCCGCCGGCTCCGGCGCGAGCTACAGCAGCCGGCTGGCGAAGGCAGAGGATGACCTCGCCGTCTGCTGCGGATTCCTGGAACACGTCCGCGGCGGCCGGGAACCCGACGCCACGGAACAGGCCGCCCTCACCGAAGCTTTGGAGAACGTGCGTCTGCAGGAGGCATCACTGTGAGGATTCACCGTCTGGAAATCTCCGCGTTCGGGCCGTTTGCCGGAACCGAGGAAATCGATTTCGACCGGCTGAGCGCCCACGGGCTGTTCCTGCTCAATGGCCCCACCGGCGCCGGCAAGACCAGCGTGCTGGACGCCATCTGCTACGCCCTCTACGGGTCCGTTCCCGGCGCGCGGCAGGACGGCAAGCGACTGCGCAGCGACCATGCGGACCCGGCCGCCGAACCCCGCGTGACCTGCGAATTTACGGCCCGGGGCAGGCGTTTTGAGGTTTCCCGCACGCCGGCCTGGGACAAGCCCAGCGCCCGCGGACGGAACGGGTTCACCACGCAGCAGGCCAAGACCCTCCTGCGCGAACGGGTGGCAGGCGCGTGGGTGGAAAAGTCCGGCCGCAATGACGAAGCCGGGGCGGAAATCACCGCGCTCCTTGGCATGGACCGGGAGCAGTTCACCCGCGTGGTTCTGCTCCCCCAGGGGGACTTCGCCGCGTTCCTCCGGTCCAAGGCCTCGGACCGCCTCGAACTGCTGCAGAGGCTTTTCGGAACCGAACGTTTTGAGGCAGTGGAGCGGGAGCTTGCGTTACAGGCCGCCGGGGCCGCGAGGGAAGTAGCCGAGCTTGAGGGCAGGCTGGGCCTGCTGGTGGCGAGGGCCAGCGCGGAGGCCACGGCTCTCGAAGTCGATCCCGACGCAGCGCCGGAACCTTCCGGCGGTCCCGAACTCCTGTCATGGCTGGAGGCTGCAGCCTCGGAGCGTGCCTCGGCACTGGCCGGGGATGCAGAATCCTGCGAGGAGCAGCGCCGCCGGTGCGCGGAGCGGCTCGAAGCGGAGCTGGCAAGGGAGGGAAGACGCCTGAAGCTTGCTGCCGCCCTGCGCCGGAGGGCAGAGGCGGAGGCCGCCGCCCCCGGTCTGACCAGCGCGGGAGCCGCCCTTGACCTGCACCGGAGGGCCGAGCTCCTCGGAGGCCAGTTGAAGGCCGTGACCGCGGCAGAGGCCTTGTTTGCCCGGGCGGAAAAAGCCTTGGACCTCGCCTCTGCCGGCGTGCGGGAGGCAGCGAGGTCCGGCTCCGAACTGGCAGCCACGGAGTCCAGCCCTGCAGAACGCAGCCCTGCAGAACACAGCGCCGTCGTACAGCACATTGCCGTCGACGTGGCCACCGAGCTTCCGCGGCTGCGGGCGCTGGCCGCCGTGATCGGCGAACGCCTTACCGACGAGGACCGGCTGGGTGGCCTGCACGCGCGGGCCGCCGGGCTCGCGCAGCGGCGGCAGGAACTCACCCGTGCCGGAGATGACCACGCCGACCGGCTGCGTTCCCTGCGCACCGAGATGGAGGCCCTGCGTGCAGCCCTGCAACCGCTTGAACAGCTGGCAGGGGAATCCGTGCTGCGCACCAAGGAGGCGGCGGCCGCCGACGAGCTGGTGGACGTTGTTCGGCGCTATGGAACGGCGGCGGCCGGGTGCGCTGCCGTCACCGAGCGGCACCTCAAAGGCAGGGAACACCATCAGGAACTGCGCCGGCAGTGGCTGGACGTCCGCGAGGAACGCCTGTCCAATGCGGCGGCCGAATTGGCTTCGCGGCTGGAAGACGGGACGCCCTGTCCCGTCTGCGGCAGCCCGGAGCACCCCGAGCCGGTTCCCGCCGGGGACTCCGTCCTAGGGCTTGCCGAGAAAGAGGAACGAGCCAAGGAGCGCAGCGAGGCGGCCGAGAGGGCGCTGTCTGCACTGGAAACCGAGCTCTCCGAGGCCAGGCAGCTGGTAGCCGTTCTCGCCGGCCAGGGCGGCGACACCGATCCCGCCGAAGCGGAGGAGGCCGCCCAGGCCGCCCGGGAAGCTGCTGCCGAGGCGGCCGCGGCTGTAACGGAGCTGGCAGCCAGCAGGAGCCGGCAGGAGGAACTGGCCGAACGCATCGACGCCACCGAGCAGGTACGCGTGGACACGTTGTCGCAGCTGGCGCAGGCGGAATCCGCCCTGACCGAAGTCGAAGGGCAGTGCGCCGCCCTGGAATCGTCGCTCGAAACGCTTCGTGCCGGCCACGCCAGCCTCGGTCTCCGCAGCGACGCCGTCGGCCAGGTCGTCAGCATTCTCGAACAGGCTGACGCTGCCCGGAGGCAGCTGGACCAGGCTGCGGCCCGCCTGGCTGAGGCACGGAGCGAGCTGGACCGCGCTCTTCCCGAGGCCGGATTTGCATCGGCCGCTGAGGCCCGCCAGGCCCTGCTGCCGGGGACGGAGGCGGCGAGGCTGGAGACGGCTGTCCAGGCCGGACGGGACGAGGAGGTGCGGCTTGAGGAACTGTTCGCCAGCGAAGAGCTCGTTGTCGCTGCAATGGAACAGACAGCCAGGGAACGTGATAACGGCTCCGCGGCCGCCGCGCCGGACCTGGACCAGCTGCGCACCGAAGCCGAACAGGCGGCCCAGGCAGCAAAGGACCTTGGACTCGCGGCGGGCATGGCGCGGCAGGCAGCCAAGACCGTGGGATGCCTCCGTGCGGAGTATGAGGAACTCGCTGAATCCGGCCGGGAGCCCCGGGAACGCGCTGAAGTCCTGAAAGGCCTTTCCGAAGCGGCCCGCGGCTCCGGCGACAACAGCTACCGCATGAGCCTGAACGCGTACGTCCTGGCGGCACGGCTCGAGCAGGTAGCCATTGCCGCATCGGAAAGGCTCGTCGCCATGAGCGACGGCCGCTACACGCTGCAGCACTCGGACGCGCGGGCGGCCCGGAACGCCAAGTCCGGGCTGGGGCTGGAAGTCGTTGACGAATGGACCGGCCGACGCCGCGACACCTCGACTCTCTCGGGCGGGGAATCCTTCATGGCCTCGCTGTCGCTTGCCCTGGGCCTGGCGGACGTGGTGCAGCAGGAGGCCGGCGGAGTTGACATTGAAACGCTGTTCGTCGACGAAGGCTTCGGCAGCCTCGACGAACAGGCGCTGGAGCAGGTCATGGATGCGCTGGAGGGCCTCCGTGACGGAGGCCGCGTGGTCGGCCTGGTGAGCCACGTGGGGGAGATGAAGCAGCGCATCGGCAGCCAGCTTCAGGTGGTGAAGCAGCGCAACGGCTCCACGTTGCACATCGTTGATGCACTCCTAACGGTCTGAACCCGGTGATGCCCGCCGTCAGGATTTCAGCGTCCGGTATCACGGTTCCACTATCATGGGACTGTTACCGGGTTCGGCGCATCGGGAGGAGGGACGATGCGCACGTCTGAACGAGCCCGCATACATGAGCACTTCAACGGCGCCCCAACCACCCGCCGACCCCCGTCCCATCACCCCGGCCGCCAGCACCAAGGCGCCGGCGCCGCAGTTCGGCGGCCGTTTCGCGCGCCTGCCGGCACTGGCTGGCAGGAGATTCCTGCCCGTGGGCCTGTTTGCCCGCCTGCCCCTCGCGATGCTGACGCTGGGAACCCTCACCCTTGCCACGTCGGTCACCGGCTCGTATGCCGTTGGCGGAGCCGCTGCCGGCGCCGTCGGTATCGGCTCGGCCGTCGGCGCGCCCATCCTCGGCTGGCTGGCTGACCGGTTCGGCCAGCGCCCGGTACTGCTGATCTCGGCGGGCCTGAATGTTGTGGCCGTGCTGGCCGTCATTGCCACCGCATATTTGCTTCCCGGCGTGCACGACGTCGGCGCCGCGTGGGGCGTCATCGCGGCCGCGTTGGCGGCAGGCCTCAGCTGCCCCCAGGTCGGCCCGCTGGCCCGAGTCCGGTGGATGGCCCTCACAGCCGAAAGCCGGCGCGCTGGGGACAGCACCGATCTGGACGTCGCGCTGTCCTATGAGAGCACGGCCGATGAACTGACCTTCGTGCTCGGTCCGGCGCTCGTGGGCGTCCTGGCCAGCCTGGTCGCCCCTTGGCTGCCGCTGGCCGTGGCCGCCGCGCTCACGTTGACGCTCGTTCCCGCCTTCGCCGTCCACCGTACCCACACGGCTGTTCCGCGGCGGCCCGCCACCGGTGCCCGCGCGGGCACCGGTAGTACGGGCAGCGGAAGTGCAGGAACCCGAGACGGCAGCCGGCTTGCCGGCCTGGCCCCCGTGGCACTTCCGGTCCTGGCCATGGTGTGCATGGGCACGTTTTTCGGCTCCACACAGGCAGCGTTGAGCGCGTTTGCCGCCGGTGTCGCAACGTCAGAGGCGGCCGGACTCCTGTACGCCGTCATGGGGGTCAGCTCGGCCGCGGCCGCCATCTCGGTGGCATATTGGCCAGCCGGCTTCCCGGTGACTGCCCGCTGGGTGACCGGGGCGGCAGCAATGGCCGGGTTGTCGGCCCTGCTGTTCCTTCCAACCGACGGCGGGGGCATGGTGCTGGTCCTGCTCGCACTGGGCCTGCCGGTGGGTCCGGTCATGGTCACGGTGTTTGCCATCGGCGGGCTCGTGGCACCGGCGGGCCGGCTGGCTACTGTGATGACGGCGCTCGCCAGCGGCATCGTCGCCGGCACCGCCCTTGGTTCGTCCATCGGCGGCCAGCTGGCGCAGGAAGGGGGCCACCAGGCCGCTTTCGTCGTCTCGGCCGCGGCCGCGGCAGCGCTGTTTGCTCTCGGGACGGCGGCCGCCGTCGTCGTCCTTTCCCGGAAGCGGTCAGCTCAGGCGAGCTGACCTTCGATCCGGGCCGCGCTGGCGGTTAGGGCAGCGGCCACCTCGGACGGATCCTGCGACGAGCGGATGTAGACGACGGCGACCGCCGCCGGACGTCCGCCGGGCACCCGGACCGGTGCGGCAAGCGAGGAAACCCCGGCGATAACCTCGTCGTGGCTTGCCGCGTAACCGCGCTTTCGCGCCTCGGCAGCTTCGGGGCGATAGGGCACAGCGGGAGCCAGCTGGCCCCACTCGTGCTCCGTCAGGGCGGACTGGATGGCGATGCCGGGTGCACCGGAACTGATCGGATGGCGGGACCCCGGATGCTGGACCACTGTGGCGGCCGAATGCCGGGGTTCCACCGTCACGAGCGTCACGCAGTCCTGGTGGTCCCACACAGCCACGAAGGCCGTCATGTTGAGTGTGTTGGCCAGCTGGGTCAGTTCCGGAAGGGCGGCGGTCTGCAGGTTCCGCGAAACGCCGCGCGCCAGCACCGCGAGGCCGGGGCCGGGCTGGACCCGGCCGGCGTCGTCCCGTACCAGCAGGGAATGGTCCTCAAGGGTTCGCAGAATCCGGTAGGCAACAGAGCGGTGGACGCCCATGGCCTCCGAAAGCTCGGCGATGGTCAGCGGGCGGTCGGCTTCGGCAAGGATTTCCAATGCGCGGATGCCCCGGGAGAGGGTCTGCGATGGGGAGGCCTGGGCGGGCGCAACCTGCGCTGCGGCACCGGCGTTGGGAGTCATGGTGTCCATCCTAGGCATGTCAGCGGGGCGGCTAAGCAAAAGGGCTTGTGTGGCCCGTCACCTTGGGCTACCGTTCCATATAGGAATTGCCTGTTCAACTATAGAACAGTTCATCTACGGAACAGTTTAGAGCTACTGCGGCACGGTGCGCCAGAGACAGGGACGGTGCACCCAAAGGATCAACGATGATGGCCAATCCAGCAGCGGGCCCCGGTATTCCGGGCAGGACCTCGGTGCCCCGCGCCCACCGCTTCCGCGGCAGTCTGGGCCGATTCGCCACGGGTGTCGCCATCGTCACTTTCGACGGCGTCACCAAGCGGCACGGCATCACCGTCAATTCCTTCACGTCCGTCTCCATGGACCCGCCACTGGTCCTGGCCAGCATCGCCCGCACCGCCAAAGCCCACGACGAGCTGGCAGGCCGGCCCTTCACCGTCAATATCCTGGGGGCCGAGCAGCGGCAGCTAGCCATGCACTTTGCGGGGCGTCCGGGTCCGGAGCCCAGATGGGTGGAAGGGGCAACGGCGCCCCGGCTCTCCGGCGTGCTCGCCTACTTCGAGTGCCGGCCCTGGGCAGCGTACGACGGCGGCGACCACACCCTATATCTCGGTGAGGTGGTGGACTTCGACCACCGCAGCGGCGACGCCCTGGCGTTTGCCAACAGCGCCTTCACCACCATCCCGGAGAGCCAGCTGGGGATAGAAGACCTGCTGTAGGCGGCGCTTTCCACCATTAAGTGACAGTTTCAACGACGAATGGAGGCAGCAATGGGCATCAGAACCGGCCAGCAGTACTTGGACAAACTCAATGCGATGACCCCGCACATCGTGATCGACGGTGAAGTGGTCAGCGAAAAAGTTGCCGAACACCCGGCCTTCCGCAGCGTTGCCCGGCAGTACGCGAAGCTGTTCGACATGCAGCACGACCCTCGGCACCAGGGGGCTCTGACCTATGCCTCACCGACCACGGGGGACCTCGTCAACGCGTCCTTCCTGGTTCCCCGGACCATCGAGGACCTGCAGCACCGGCGCCGGGCGACCTCCACGTGGGCGGAGGCGACCAACGGATTCCTCGGCCGCACTGGTGACTACATGAACTCCGCACTCACCGCCCTGGGCACGGCCGGGAAGTGGTTCGCCCAGGCGGATCCCAAGTTTGCCGAGAACATCGGCAACTACTACGAGTGGGCGCGCGAAAACGACATGCTGGCAACCCACACGCTGATCCCGCCGCAGGTGAACCGGTCGGTTTCCGGTTCGGAGCAGCTGGGCGGACAGCTCACGGCACACATCGTGGAGGAGCGCGACGACGGCATCGTGGTCCGCGGCGCGCGCATGCTCGCCACAATCGCACCAATAGCCGATGAGCTGCTGGTCTTCCCGTCCACGGTGCTGCGTGGCACGCCGGAGGATGCACCTTATTCCTTTGCTTTCGCCATCCCCAATGACACGCCGGGGCTCCGGTACCTCTGCCGGACCTCGCTGTACAACGGCGGCAGCATCCACGATGAACCACTGGCGTCCCGCTATGAGGAAATGGACGCGGTGGCCGTCTTTGACGACGTCTTTGTTCCAAGCGACCGCATCTTCATGCTCGGCAATCCGCAGCTCTGCAACTCGTTCTACGCCGAGACCGGTGCCGGTGCCCTCATGACCCACCAAGTGGTCACCCGGACCATCGCCAAGAGCGAGTTCTTCCTTGGCCTGGCCTCCGAACTCGCCGATTCGATCGGCATCGACGGATTCCAGCACATCCAGGAGGACATCGCCGAGCTGATCATCGACGTCGAAATCGGCAAGGCGCTGGTCCGCGCGTCGGAGGCCGACGCCGAACTCAACGAGGCTGGCATGATGCTGCCCAAGTGGACCACCCTCAACGCTGCCCGCAACTGGTATCCGAAGGTGGCGCAGCGCTTCCCGCAGATTATCCGGAAGTTCTCCGCGTCGGGACTGATGGCCCTGCCCGGCGAAGCGGACGTCAACAGTGATGCCAGGGCGGACATCGACCTGTACCTGCAGGGGAAGACGCTGACCGGGCCCGAGCGGGTCCGGCTGTTCAAGCTTGCGTTCGACGCCTCGATCTCAGGTTTCTCCGGCCGGCAGTCCCTCTACGAGTACTTCTTCTTCGGGGACCCTGTCCGGATGGCCGGGGCGCTGGTCAACACTTACGACCGCGAACCGGCCAGGGCGCGGCTGCGCGAGTTCCTGCACCGGACGGACTGAGGGGTGTGTCGGATCACACTTTCGTAGTATCCTCACACTAACTGACCGTTCGATCAGTAAATCACCGCTCTTCATCACCACCGGCAGTAGCACTGCCCCCATCCACGGAGTTTCAATGACCGCAGCTTCACACGTCGATTCAGAGGCGGGCCCGAGCAGCAAGCGTGAGGAACGCAAAGTCCTCGCCGGCACGCTGGTGGGCACAACCATCGAGTGGTACGACTTCTTCATCTTTGCCCAGTTGACGGCAACGCTGCTCTCGCCGCTGTTCCTGGCTCCGCTGAACGAGTCCAACCCGGGCTTGGCGCAGATCCTCTCCTTCGCCCTGATCGGCATCAGCTTCCTGTTCCGCCCGCTCGGCGCGATCATTGCCGGGCACCTGGGCGACCGCCTGGGCCGAAAGGCGATGCTGGTCTTCACGCTCATCATGATGGGTGCGGCGACGGCGCTGATCGGCATGCTGCCCACCTACGCCCAGATCGGCTTCTGGGCTCCGGTCCTGCTGATCACCCTCCGGATCGTCCAGGGCTTCTCCGCCGGCGGCGAATGGGGCGGTGCGGCCCTGATGGCAGTGGAACACGCCCCCAAGAGCAAGCGCGGCCTGTTCGGCGCCTACCCGCAAATCGGCGTTCCCGTCGGCATGATCCTGGCCACCGGACTGCTGTTCTTCATCAACACCAGCATGTCCAAGGAAGACTTCGCCTCGTGGGGCTGGCGCGTTCCGTTCCTGCTCTCCATCGTGCTGATCGTGGTGGGCTACCTGATCCGCCGCGCAGTTGCCGAGAGCCCCGTCTTCAAGGAAATGATCGAGCGCAAGGAGAAAGCCAAGGCCCCGCTTGGCCAGCTGATCAAACACCACAAGAAGTCGGTGCTCTACTCCACCATGATCTTCATCGGCAACAACGCAGCGGGCTACTTGCTGATCGCGTTCTTCATCTCCTACGCCACCAGGACACTGAAGATGCCGGTAGCGGAGATCCTGCTGGCCACTACCCTGGCGTCCTTCGGCTGGCTGATCTTCACGCTCGTGGGCGGCTGGCTCTCCGACAAGATCGGCCGGGTCAAGACGTTCCTCATCGGCTACGGCATCGTGTTCGCCTGGATGATCCCGATGTTCGCCCTGATCGATACCAGGAACATCATGCTTTACGGCCTGGCACTCTTCGTGCTGACCATTGGCCTCGGTCTGTCCTACGGTCCGATGTCAGCCATGTATGCCGAGATGTTCCCGGCCAACGTCCGCTACTCCGGCATCTCGATCGGCTACGCCTTCGGTGCGATCCTGGGCGGCGCATTCGCCGCGACCATCGCCGAAGCCTTGATGCAGAGCACGAAGTGGACCGGGTCCATCGGCATCTACATCATGATCCTGTGCGTCATCTCGGGCATCGGCGTGATCCTGGCGAAAGAGACGAGGGGCAGGCCGCTCGGCGTCAGCCGGCACTGAACCGTGCGTCAGCCGGCACTGAGCCTGGCTGACTGGACAGCAAAGCGGGTCCGGACCGAACGGTCCGGACCCGCTTTGCTCTGTGTTGAAAGATGGGGGCCCTAGAGTTGAAAGACCGGGCCCTAGATGCGGGCGCCGTGCAGCACGGCAATGGCGTCTTCGTCGCTCAGTTGGTCAAAGTGCCGGTAAAAGGCTCCCACAGCGCGGAATCTTCCCGGCAGGTGGAGACACAGGACGTTGCAGACCCGGGACAGTGACTTCTCCGCCTCGATCGATCCGACGGGCGCGGCGGCCACTACCGCTGCAGCGCCGGCCATCCGTACCGCCTCGACCGCTGCCCGCATGGTGGCCCCGGTCGCCAGGCCGTCGTCCACCAGCAGGGCCGTCTTGCCATGCACATCGGGGTCCACGGCCGGATAGCTGCCGGCGCGGCGCATCAGTTCGGTCCGCTCCCGGTGCTCCACCTGATCGAGCCACTCCTGCCGCACGCCGTCGTCAAGAATCCGCTCCACTAGCGGCCTGTTGAGAAGGCGGACGATCCTTCCGCCTGAGTAGGCCAGCGCGCCGAATGCTGTCTCGTCATGGCCCGGGATGCCAAGCTTGCGGACCAGTAGGGCCCCGAAGGGCAGGTGGAGGACCTCGGCCGCGGCGGCGGCCACCGGGATGCCGCCCCGGGCCAGGCCCAGAACCAGAGTGTCCGGGCGCTCGCGGAATTGCGGAAGGGCGGCCGCAAGCTGCCGTCCTGCGTCTTCCCGGTCCTCAAAAACCACGGCCATGGATTCCTCTTCCGGTGTCTCCGCCCCCCAAAGTCCAGCCTACGCCCGTCGGCTCCGGCGGGAGCTAGCTGCCCAGGAACGTGATGGCCGCCTGCTTGAAGGCGCGGCTGGTGATGGCGTTGGTGTGCGTGCGCCCGGGCAGGACGAGCTGCTCGGCCATGGAGCCGGCCTTCAGGGCCAGTTCGGCAAGCTGGGGCATGGACGCGGCGCGCTCATCGTTTTCACCGGCCACCAGCAGCACGGGCATGTGCGGCACGGCCTCGGCCGGGTCGTACGGTTCACCCTTGATCGCCTCAACCAGGGACAGCAGGGCGAAGATGTTGTTGCTCGGCAGCGCCTGCGCCATGCTCAGCAGTCCGGCCGTGGACGCGTCATCAATGGGCGTGCCGTCGGCCAGGTACCGCTGGGCGGCCACGAGGTCGAAGGCCGCCAGCGGGTCGGCCATGTTCGGGCCGCCCAGGACCAGCCGGTGGACCAGTTCCGGCTGGGTGGCGCCGAACTCCCAGGCGAGCCGCGAACCGAGGGAATAACCGATCACGTCCAGCCCGCTGCCGGGGTCAGCATCCCGCAAAGGCCGGGCGCCGGCGTCGAACGCGATCTGCAGGAGGTCCGCCCTGATCCGGCTGGGGGAGTAGGAGTCCATGTCCTCCGGTGCGCCGCTCCGGCCGTGGCCGGGAAGGTCGACGGCGATGACGCGGCGACCGGCCTCCAGGAGCGCCGGGATCCAGCCAGTGTCCTCCCAGTTCAGCTTGCTGGACGCAGAGAAACCGTGGATGAGGAGGATGGGGCGGAGGCCGGCGTCCTTCCCGGGTTCGTGCACTTCGACGTATAGCTGGGGGTCGGTGCCCTCGACCGTGTGGGAGTGCTGTTCGCCGGTGTGTCTGCCGCTCATCGCCTCAGTCCTCGTCAAGTCTCAGTCCTTGTCAGGTACAGGGCTCGCCGGGACTGCTTCGTCGCCGGTCCGCCGTGGATGGGCACCACTCTACCTGCCTGCGGACCGGGGAAATCCACGGCTAGGAGTGCCGGGCGCGCCGGGATGCCGCGAACCGGGCGCCTGCCCAGCAGGCGGCGGCGATGCAGGCAATGAGCAGCAGTGTGCTGATCAGCTGGATGCGGCTGCTCTCAGCGCTGAAGCCCACGGCAAACACCACCCCAAGCAGCACGAGGCCGAACACGGTGAGCCCGGGGAAGCCCTTCATCCGCAGCGGCAGGGGGGTGCCGTCGCGGTCCGCCCGCCGGCGCAGGATGAGCTGGGAGACCAGCGCCGAACCCCAGACCACGAGGCAGGTGGACCCCACCAGTTGGAACAGGGCGGGCAGGATGCGCTCGGGGAACAGCAGTTCCAGGACCGTGGCGATGAAGCCGAACGCTACGGAGACGCCGACGGCGGCCATCGGCACGCCTGCGCGGCTGAGCCGGGACAGGAATCCGGGAGCCTCGCCGCGCTGTGCGAGCGAGAACACCATGCGGGACGCCCCGTAGAGGTTGGCGTTGAGGGCGGACAGCAGGGCGACGACGGCCACCAGGGTGATGGCGGTGGCGGCACCCGGGATGCGGGCGGCATCCAGGACGCCCGCGAACGGCGAGGACAGGGCCCCCGAAGTGGCCGGAAGCACTGCTGCGATCACGAAGACTGAGCCGATGTAGAAGACGAGGATCCGCCATACGACAGTCCGGATGGCCTTGGTGACGCTGTGCTCGGGGTCTTCGGTCTCAGCGGCTGCAACGCTCACGATCTCTGTGCCGCCAAACGCGAAGATCACCACGAACAGTGCCGTGGCAACGCCGGCCAGGCCCGATGGCGCGAAGTCTCCCGTGATGTTGGCCAGTGCCGGGGATCCCACATCCGGCAGGAGCCCCAGGAGCAGCGCGGCGCCGATGGCGAGGAACAGGACGATGGCGGTCACCTTGAGGATGGCAAACCAGAACTCGAACTCGCCGAAGTTCTTCACGCCGGCGAGGTTGATACCCGTGAATAGCACCATGAACACCAGGGAGAGCGCCCACACCGGAACCACCGGCCAGACCGAAAACAGCAGCCCCGCGGCGCCGAGCGCTTCGGCGGCGATGACCACCACCAGCTGCAGCCACCAGAGCCAGCCCACGGTTGCCCCGGCGGTCTTGCCCATGGCGCGTTCGGCGTAAACGGAGAAAGCGCCGCTGTTGGGGTTGGCTGCTGCCATCTCGCCGAGCGCCCACATAACCAGGATGATGAGCGTGCCGGCCACAAGGTAGGAAACCAGGACTGCAGGGCCGGCCGCCTGGACGCCGGCGCCCGAGCCCAGGAAGAGCCCGGCGCCTATGGCGCTGCCCAGGCCCATCATGGTGAGTTGGCGGGGCTTCATGCTGGGGCGGAGCTGAACTGCGGGTCGCTCTGCTGTGGACTTCATCGTCATGCTGCGTACCTTCTTGGGGTTTGGGGGAACTGGTCCTTTTGGGACCTTTCGAATTTACACCCAACTTCCGGCGAAACATTTTGCATCCCGGGCCACCGGCCGTAGAATCAGTTTGAGTCAAGTTGACTATAACTAATCCAGGGCGAGTCCGAACGGTCTGGCCGATCGCAGCGAAGCGGGTGATCCGTGTACACCACCTCAGCCAACGTGGCCGAGCGGCAGTCCGCGCCGCCGTCGCTGGCCATTTCCACGGTGATTTTCGCGCTCCGTCCCAGCGAGTCTTCCGGCCGCCCCACGCTTTGGATCCCGCTGGTGCGCCGGATCCGGGAACCATTCAAAGGCCAGTGGGCACTCCCGGGCGGTCCGCTTACCCACACCGAGTCCCTCCAGGATGCGGCATCGCGGAACCTGCAGGAAACCACGGGGCTGGCACCCAGCTACCTCGAGCAGCTCTACGCCTTCGGCGGCCTGCACCGCTCACCCACCCAGCGCGTGGTGTCCATCGTCTACTGGGCGCTGGTGCAGCCCACCGAAGCCGCACTCGCGGACGAATCAGAGAACGTCCGGTGGTTCCGCGCCGACAAGCTCGGTAGCCTGGCCTTCGACCACAACGCGATTGTGGACTATGCCCTCTGGCGCCTGCGGAACAAGCTGGCCTACGGCTCCATCGCCTACCACTTCCTGGGGGAGTACTTCACCCTCGCCCAGGTCCGCGAGGTCTACGAAGCCGTGCTGGACACGCAGCTCGACCCCGCCAACTTCCGCCGGCAGATCAAGTCGACGCCGGAAATCGAAGAAACCGGTGAATACCTCCAGGGCGGCAAGCACCGCCCGCCGCGTCTTTACCGATTTACCGGCCGGCCCGGCCTCGACCCAGATAACAGGAGCACCCCATGAGCAGCGTCAACACCGCCATCCAGCTGATCACGCGTGAACAGGCCGAGAAGGCCACTGCAGCCGGCACCGGCGGCACCTGCAGCCCGGCGCTTGCCAAGGGGCCCTGGGAGTATGACCTCGCGGAAACACTCGCCGGTGTTCCGGCCTACGGTCCCGGAGCCTCCAGCGCTGACGTTGCACCTGCCTCCACGCCGCGCCAGGGCCAGCTTCCCAAGGCATACAAGCTGGCCGGCGAAGCCGAGCTCGACGCCCGGATCCGCGCTGCCAAGGCGGCGCTGGGTGACCGGGCCGTCATCCTGGGCCACTTCTACCAGCGCGACGAGGTTGTCCAGTACGCAGACTTCGTCGGCGACTCCTTCCAGCTGGCCAACGCCGCACTGACCCGGCCCGACGCCGAAGCGATCGTGTTCTGCGGCGTGCACTTCATGGCCGAAACCGCTGACACCCTCTCCAAGCCCGAACAGGCTGTCATCCTGCCCAACCTCGCCGCCGGATGCTCGATGGCCGACATGGCCGACGCCGATTCCGTGGAGGACTGCTGGGAACAGCTGGAGGAAATCTTCGGCACCGAGCCCGACGCCGAAGGCCGCGTTCCGGTCATCCCCGTCACCTACATGAATTCCTCCGCCGCACTGAAGGCCTTTTGTGGCCGGAACGGCGGCATCGTCTGCACGTCCTCCAACGCCAAGACGGTCCTCGAGTGGGCCTTCGAACGCGGCCAGCGTGTCCTGTTCTTCCCGGACCAGCACCTCGGCCGGAACACTGCAAAGGCGCTGGGCGTCCCGCTCGAGCAGATGCCCATGTGGAACCCGCGCAAGGAACTCGGCGGCAACGACGAACAGGTCCTGCTGGACTCCCGCGTCATCCTCTGGCACGGCTTCTGCTCGGTCCACAAGCGCTTCAGCGTCGCCCAGATCGAGAAGGCCCGCGCCGACTTCCCCGGCGTCAACGTCATTGTGCACCCCGAATGCCCCATGGAAGTGGTGGACGCAGCCGACTCCGCAGGGTCCACGGACTTCATCCAGAAGGCCATCGCGGCAGCCACCGAGCCCACGGTCTTCGCGATCGGCACTGAGATCAACATGGTTAACCGGCTGGCGGCCCAGTACCCGCAGCACACCATCTTCTGCCTGGACCCGGTCATCTGCCCCTGCAGCACCATGTACCGGATCCACCCCGGCTACCTGGCCTGGGTCCTCGAAGAGCTCGTCGCCGGCCGCGTGGTCAACCGCATCACCGTGGACGATGACGTGCAGCAGGACGCCAGGACAGCACTCGAGCGCATGCTCGCCGCCAAGCCCTAATAGAGAGCCCACAATGACCAGCGAAAACGGAACGGCCGGCCGCCGGTTCGCCGTCGTCGGCAGCGGCATCGCCGGCCTCTACGCCGCCCTGCTCGCGGCGGAGGGAGGCGCCGACGTGGTGCTGCTGACCAAGGGCGCGCTCGCGGACAGCAACACGTACTTCGCCCAGGGCGGCATTTCCGCCGTCCTGGACGAGCCGTCGCCAGGGGACACCGTGGCCGCCCACATCGCCGACACCCTGAAGGCCGGCGCCGGGCACTGCAACCCGGCGGCTGTCCGGGTGCTCTGCACCGAGGCGCGCCGGGACATCGCCGGGCTCGGCCGCTTTGGCGTCCGCTTTGACCTGGACGACGACGGCGACCCCGCCCTAGGCCTCGAAGCCGCCCACTCCGCGCCGCGGATCCTGCACGCCGGCGGCGACGCCACCGGCGCAGGCATCGCCAACGCCCTGATCTGCGCCGTGCTGGCAGCGCAGGCCACGGGCAGGATCCGGCTGCTGGGCCACGCCAGCGTCACCGCTCTTCTGCAGCATGGCCGACGGGTTACGGGAGTCGAGTTCCTGCAGGACGGCCGGCCGGGCAGAATCCAGGCCGACGCCGTGCTGCTGGCGACGGGCGGGGCAGGGCAGCTGTTCGCGCAGACCACCAACCCTTCCGTTGCCACCGCGGACGGCCTTGCCCTCGCCTGGCGCGCCGGTGCTGCCGTCGCGGACCTGGAGTTCTTCCAGTTCCACCCCACCTGCCTGGTACGGCCAGACGGGGGACCAGCGGCCGGGGACGGCCAGGACCCGCTGCTGATCTCCGAGGCAGTGCGCGGCGAGGGTGCCATCCTCGTTGACGCCCAGGGCCGCCGGTTCTTGCACGGCTACCACCCCGACGCCGAGCTCGCCCCGCGCGACGTCGTTTCCCGGAGCATTGCCCTGCATCTGGCCGCGTTCGGCGACCCCAACGGCCACGTCTACCTCGACGCCCGGGTCATCGAGGACGCCAGGGGAGCAGGGTTCCTGGCGCGCCGCTTCCCCACGATCACCCGCCGCACCCTGGAAGCCGGCATCGACTGGACCCGGGAGCTCGTCCCTGTCGCGCCGGCCGCACACTACTGGATGGGCGGCGTCTCCACCGACCTGCACGGCCGCACCACAGTTCCCGGGCTCTTCGCAGCCGGCGAAGTTGCCTGCACCGGCGTCCAGGGCGCCAACCGCCTGGCCAGCAACTCGCTCCTCGAAGGATTGGTGTTCGGACGGCGGGCCGTTGAGGCGTTCCTTGACGACGCTACTTTGGCTGCGTCTCCCAACGGCACCGGATCGCGTGCTGTCTCGGCCGCTGGCGGCCTCCCCTTGACGCACGCTTCCGGGGCACCGTTAGTCGACTCCGAGGCCGACGACGGCACCCCTGCGCCCTATCCCGAGGGAAAAATAGGGGATGCGTTTTCGCGTAGTGCCCTGCGGCGGCTGATGACTGCTCAGGCCGGGGTGCTCCGTACCGGCGGGCTGCTGCGGGAGGCGGCGGCCGTGCTTGCCGAGTGGGCCGCCGTCGTACGTCCTGCAGCGGTGCCGAAGGCAGCGGACCCGGGGACCCACGAGGATGCCAACCTGCTGCTCGCCGCGCAGCTGCTGGTCCACGCGGCGCTGGAGCGGCGGGTATCGCTCGGCGCGCACTACCGCGACGACGGCCTGCCGGTGCCGGTCACCAGCCTGGACAACCAGGCGCACGACCTAGACGAAGAATTCAGAATGAGCCCGAAAGCGAGCCTTGTCCATGACTAGCCTGACCCTCCCTGCAGCACCCGTCCGCGAGATCCTGGAGCGGGCCTTCGCGGAGGATGCGCCCAGCGGCGACATAACCTCGCAGCTGCTGATCCCGGCCGAGGCCAGCGCCACCGCTGTGCTCAACGCCCGCGTCCCGGGGGTCTTCAGCGGCGGCAGCGTGTTCCGTGACGCCATGCTGATGGTGGACCCGGACACGCATGTGGAGCTGCTCGTGGCTGACGGCGAGGCGTTCGCGGCCGGAACAAAACTCGCCCGGGTCACCGGCCGGGCGCGAAGCGTGCTGCTCGCCGAGCGAGTCGGCCTGAACCTGGCACAGCGGATGAGCGCCATCGCCACCAAGACGGCGGAATTCGTGGCTCTGGCCGCCGGCACCAAGGCACGCATCACGGACACCCGCAAGACCACCCCCGGACTGCGCGTCCTGGAACGGTACGCCGTCCGCTGCGGCGGCGGCGCCAACCACCGCTACAGCCTTTCCGACGCCGTACTGGCCAAGGACAACCACCTGGCCGTCATGACCGGGGGAGACCCGGCCCGGCTCACTGCGCTGCTGGCCGACGCGAAGGCCCAGCTGGGACACACCACGCACTTCGAGGTGGAGGTGGACAGCGCCGACCAGATCGAACCCGTCCTGGCCGCCGGGGTGGACACCATCATGCTGGACAACTTCGGCCTCGAGGAACTCCGAGCCGGTGTCCGGCAGGTCGCCGGGCGCGCCTTGGTGGAAGCCAGCGGCAACGTCAACCTCCGCACGGTGGCGGACATCGCCGCCGCCGGTGTGGACGTCATTTCCGTCGGCGCCCTGACGCACAGCGTCACGGCCCTGGACCTTGGCCTGGACGTCGAACTGACAGTGGGGTGAACGCACCATGATCTTCCTGGACGCAGCAGCCACAACACCCGTCCGCCGGGATGTGCTGGAGGCCATGTGGCCCTACCTCACTGGCGAATTCGGCAACCCGTCAAGCCACCACTCGCTCGGGGACTCGGCTGCGCGGGCGCTCGCGGATGCCCGCAAGACTGTGGCCGCGGTTTTGGGCTGCAGGGCCGCGGAGATCGCCTTCACGTCGGGAGGCACGGAGGCGGACAACCTCGCGGTCAAGGGTATTGCCCTGGCACGGCAGGCCGCGGACCCGACGCTGAACCGGGTGGCGATCAGCGCCGTCGAGCATCCCGCCGTGGAGGAGTCCGCGCGGTACCTCGAACGCTTCCACGGCTTCACCGTGGACGTCGTGCCTGTGGACGGGAACGGGATGGTGACTCCGGAGGCGCTCGCTGCGGTGCTGCGGGACGAAACCGCGCTGGTCAGCATCATGTACGCCAACAACGAGGTGGGCACCGTCGAGCCGGTGGCCGAGCTGGCGGCCTTGGCGAGAGGGCGGGGGATCCCCTTTCACACCGACGCCGTGCAGGCCGCGGGCTGGCTGCCGCTGGACGTGAAGGCGCTCGGGGTGGACGCGCTGAGCATCTCCGGGCACAAGCTCGGGGCGCCCAAGGGCAATGGAGTCCTGTTCGTTCGGGGCCGGACCCGCATCGAGCCGCTGGTGCATGGCGGCGGCCAGGAACGCGGCCGGCGGTCCGGCACCGAAAACGTTGCGGGCGCCGTGGCCCTGGCCACCGCCCTCACCCTGGCGCACGCCGACCGGCCCGCGCTCGCGGCCCGCGTCACGGGCCTCCGCGACCGCTTTATCGCCGCGGTAATGAACGGCGTTCCCGGAGCCCTGCTGACCGGCCATCCGTCCGAACGGCTGCCGTCCGTGGCGTCCTTCTGCTTCCCGGGAACCAGCGGGGAGTCCGTTCTCCTGGAACTCGAGCGCCAGGGCGTGGTGTGCTCCAGCGGTTCGGCGTGCGCGGCCGGATCGGATGCTCCGTCACCGGTGCTGGTGGCACTCGGCATCGAAGCGGAGGTGGCACAGACTGCCGTGAGGTTCAGCTTTGATTCGTCGGTGACCGCCGCCGACCTGGAGGCTGCCGCCGCGGCGGTGGCGTCCGCCGTCGGAAGTGTCCGGAACCTGGGCGGCGTGCCGGTCAGCTAGCGGCCGTGACGGGGTTGGTGAGCTCGCCGATTCCGCCCACCCGGCAGGTGACGGTGTCGCCCGGCTGGATGCCGGCGCTCGAGGCCGGGAACCCGGTGAGCACCAGGTCGCCGGGGTGCAGGGTCATGAACGACGTCAGGTAGACGAGGATCTCGTCCACCTTCCAGCCCAAGCCGGCCGTGCTTGCCGCGGGCAGTTCGGTGCCGTTGTGGACGACGCCGACGGGCAGGTCCGTGTGGTCCAGCCCGGTGACAATCCAGGGGCCGGCTGGCGTGAAGGTGTCCTGGCTTTTGGCGCTCAGCCACAGCTCATCCGACTTCTGCCGCCAGCGTGCGGTGACGTCGTTGCCGATGGTGTAGCCCAGTACGGCGGTCCGTGCGGTGTCGGGGGTCAGGTGTTTCGCGGTACGGCCGACGACGACGGTAAGTTCCGCCTCCGGCTCCACCAGTCCGATACCGCCCGGCAGCTCAATTGCCTCGCCCGGCCCGATCACGCTGGTGGCGGCCTTGTGGAAGGCCTGCGGGGGAAGGTCCCGGCCGGCCTGCCCGGTGTTGTGGGCCATTCCAAGGACATTGGCCGGCACGCTGGGAGCCAGGAACGTGAAGCTCTCCTCGGAGACCTCAGCCCCGGGCTCCCATCCTCTGCGGTGGCCGCTGCCGGCGTTGGCGCGTGAACCGGGAAACGGGGACTCCACCACCGTCCATGTCCGTCCCGCGGGGCCGGCGAAGTCCGCGGCGTCATTGGCCACGAAGAACTGTTCAGGAAGCTGTGCCGTGTCTGAGTCCGTCTCTGTCACTATGTCTGGGGACGACGACGAGGCAGGGTCGAGGGGCCGGACGCGGGCGATCCGCCGCGGGAGAGCTGGGGTCATTCAGCCATCGTAGGTGCCCGGCGAGCCGTCCGGAACTGCGTGACAGTGCTGTCCGGAACTGCGTGACATCAGTACAGCTCGCCGACGGGGATCTCCACAGCCAGCCGGTTGGCCGGGCCGGCGAGCGGGCAGGCCCAGGCCTCGTTGTAGGCGCACGACGGGTTGTAGGCAAAGTTGAAGTCCAGCACATACTGGACTTCCGGGCCCGAACCGCGGACGACGCCATGGAATGCGCCCTTGATGGTGTCCAGGAGGTAACGGCCCGCGCCGTAGCTTCCGCCGGGCTGGCCAGCGGTGGCGTCCCGGAACGGGACGAAGATCCCGCCCCCGTAGCCCATCAGCTTCCACACGGCCAGTTGTCCCAATTCCGGCAGGTCGAAGGTTCCCAGGCGGACAAACCGGACCACACCGTCTGTCCCTGTTTCGACGTTCATTTCCCGCCCGGCACCCTCCTTGGTCAGGGGGACGTAAAAGCGGTAGATGGGGTCGTAGTCGGCAGTCTTGAGGCCGTAGAAGGACGCCTTGGCCTCGGCTGTCAGGGCCGACGCCGGATGGGTGCCGAACATGCGGTCACGCTCCTGGCGCCAGTAGGCGTGGGCCTCATCCGGGCTGTCCGCGGCGATCTTGCGCACGGTGTCGTAGAGGGCGAAAGTCCGCAGCCGCCAGTCTGCAATGTCGAGCGCGGACATGTTCGCCTGGGTCTCCTCCGCTGGGTCCAGTTCATGTTCGGCCATGACTTCAGCCTAGACCCTTTGTGATGCCCGTCCGCCCAGGCCGCCGGGAACAGGGAGACCGCGAAACGCTGGCGCGCAGCCCCGGGATGGGACCGGCGTCCCGGCTAGGCTGGAGCCATGACAGGGATCACGGCTTCTGGACGTAGGGGCATCGCCGCCGTCGTACTGTTGACGGCGGGACTGGTGGCTGGCTGCAGCAGCGACGGCAAGGGTGCGCCCGCCTGGACCGCGGAGCCTGGCACCAGCCCGGCGACCGGTCCGGCATCGGGTTCCGCGGGCCCTTCCGCAACGGCCTCGGCCGGTGCCACCTCGACAGCCGGGGCCACGGCAGCTGCCTGGAAGGTCTTTAGCGACCCTGCCAAGACCGTGAGTTTCGAGCTGCCGCAGGATTGGATCGCCCAGGCGGTTGACCCTGACAAGGGGACCCTTCCCGGCGCCGTGAAGGTCGAGGTCAAGGATGCCGAAGGCACGTACCTGGCCACGCTGCAAACAGGCCTGCCCGATACCAACGCGGCGGGCTGCGCCGCTCCCGCCCGCAAGCCCTACGTCGTCGTCAGCAGTGTTCCCGTGGAGCTGCCGCACAGCGGCGGGCAGGGGACCATCGATCCGCACGTGGTGTTCAGGGTGATCCAGGGCTACCGCTACTTCGGCTCCTACGGCATCACCAACCTGGTGGGCGGCGCCGATTCCAAGGCATGCCAGCTGCAGAACGTGGTAAAGGGCCTGGCGGGCAAGGGGAACTACTCGTTCAGCGACGTGCGCTCGCTGAAGGCGTTCGCGCCGGATGAAAAGGTGGCCCCGGCCAAGGCCTTCGACACCCTTGACCAGGCCGCCGGCTACGTCAACAAAGGCTCCGAATTCGCCAACGTCCAGCGGATGCTAATGTCTCTGGAGATCAAGAACTAGTCCCGCTGCCTCCGGCACACCCCAGCCCGCAGCCGGGACTGACTGACGCCGCCTCACACCCCGGAGACCAATGGAACGAACTGTTGCTGCCCGCCTGGTATTCAAGACCGTGGCCGACACCAAGGTGGCGATGGCCATCTCCGTGGCGAGGAACGCCGGCTACACGTCCTTGGACGAGAACCTCAGCGTCACGGCCGGCGGGGAACAGGTTCCTCTGACTGAGCTTTCGGACCACCACGGGGGCAGGTTCCATTACATGGAGTTTGCTGACCCCACTGAGGTCACCGTGGATTACTCGGCTACGGTTGCGGGCCTCGCGGAACCTGAGGAGCCCTCCCTGATGGAGCTGATCCGCTATGTCCGGCCCAGCCGATATGCCGAGTCCGACCGGCTGCTTCCCACGTCCTATGCCGAGTTCGGCGGACTCCAGGGCGAGGAACTCCTGCACGCCGTACGCAACTGGGTGTTCAACGAACTGCGCTACGTCAGCGGCTCCTCCCGGGGGACGGACGGCGCCGTGGAGACCCTCCTGAACCGGCGGGGCGTCTGCCGCGACTATGCGCACCTGGCGATCTCGCTGCTGCGTGCCAAGAACGTGCCTGCGCGCCTGGCGGCCGTATATGCGCCGGGCCTTTCTCCGATGGATTTCCATGCCGTGGCCGAGGCCCACATTGACGGGGCCTGGCACGTGATCGACCCCACCGGCCTGGCGCCTAGGACTGCCATGCTGCGGATCACCGCCGGGCGCGACTCCTCGGACACGGCCTTCCTGTCCACCGTGGGCGGAAGCCTCTCCCTCCGGGAGATCAGGGTCTCCGCCACGGTGAACGGAGACCTCCCGGCGGATGATCCGGACAAACTGGCCGTCATCCGCTGACCGCAGGGCGGGGAGGCGAGCGACGGCGGGTCTGGCGTCCCGCCGTCGGCCGTCCCGACCACGGGGCCACAGGCCGTCCCGCTAACGGGACGGCAGCGACGCGCGCAGCTTCTCCGTGAGGCGGAGCAGCTCCCGCTGCTCCGCCGCCGTCAGCGCCGGGGCAACAAGCTCGGCGATGTCCCGCACGTGCTCCCGGCCGATTTCCTTCTGCAGCGCCGCGCCCTCCTCCGTCAGCTTCAGCAGCACACCCCGGCCGTCGTCCGGGGCCGCCATGCGCTCCACCAGGCCGCGCTTCTCCAGCCGGTCCACCAGCCTGCTCAGGCTGGACTGGCTCAGGAGCACGTTGTCGTTCAGTTCGTTCAGCCGCAGCCAGCCTGACGGGCACCGCGACAGCGTGAACAGCACGTCGTACTCGTTGACCGCCAGGTTCCGGAAGGCAGGACCGGACTGCAGCCGCCGCATCACGGCGACCTGCGCGCGGAACAGCGACTCCCAGGTTTCGGCGGCCAGCCGGACGGCGGACGTCGCCGGTGCATTCCGGGGTGTCATCACGCCTCCGTCGGGGAGGGAACGGCAGCTGTGTCCTGGCCGATCCCGGCGTCCGGGGCAGCGCCCTCACCTGCAGCGCCTTCGGCTGCGATCCGTGCGGCGACGCGTCCGGCGTGCGTGGGCGGAGCCGGGATGTGCGCGGGGGTGCGTTCCGCGTACTCCTTGCGCAGGACCGGCAGGACTTCCTCGCCGAACAGGTCCAGCTGCTCCAGGACGGTCTTCAGCGGCAGGCCGGCGTGGTCGATCAGGAACAGCTGGCGCTGGTAGTCGCCGAAGAACTCGCGGAACGAGAGGGTCTTCTCGATGACCTCCTGCGGGCTGCCGACGGTTAGCGGGGTCTGCGAGGTGAAGTCCTCGAGTGACGGGCCGTGGCCATAGACGGGGGCGTTGTCGAAGTAGGGCCGGAATTCCCTGACGGCGTCCTGCGAGTTCTTCCGCATGAAGAACTGTCCGCCCAGCCCCACGATGGCCTGGTCCGCCTTGCCGTGGCCGTAGTGCTCGTAGCGCTCGCGGTACAGGCCGATCAGCTGCTGGTAGTGCTCCTTGGGCCAGAAAATGTTGTTGGCGAAGAACCCGTCACCGTAGTACGCCGCCACCTCCGCAATCTGCGGCGTGCGGATGGATCCATGCCATACAAAGGGCGCCACGCCGTCGAGCGGGCGCGGGGTGGAGGTGAAGTTCTGCAGCGGCGTGCGGAACTTTCCGGACCAGTTGACGGTGTCCTCGTCCCACAGCTTGCGCAGCAAGCTGTAGTTCTCGATGGCGAGCTCGATCCCGTCCTGGATGTTCTTGCCGAACCAGGGATAGACCGGGGCCGTGTTGCCGCGGCCCAGCACCAGGTCCACGCGGCCGTCGGACAGGTGCTGAAGCATGGCGAAGTCCTCGGCGATCTTGACCGGATCATTCGTGGTGATCAGCGTGGTGGCCGTGGACAGCGTGATGCGCTCGGTCTGGGCGGCGATGTACGCGAGCGTGGTGGTGGGGGAGGAGGAGAAGAACGGCCGGTTGTGGTGCTCACCGAGGGCGTAGACGTCCATGCCGATTTCTTCGACCTTCTTGGCGATCGCCACGGACGCCTTGATCCGCTCGTGCTCGGTGGGGGTCCGGCCCGTGGTGGGGTCCTGGGTGATGTCGCTGACGCTGAATACGCCGATCTGCATGATGAGCCTTCCGTTCGCCGAGTTGTTCGGGCCTGTGCTGACAGTGTACCCGATTTCCATGCATTTGCATGTACTCGCCTCAACGTCTCCGGCGCCAGGATATTCCCGCCCCTCCCAACTAGATAGCAGTTCAGGGCGTTCCCGGGGTTGGGAACGCCCTGAACTGCTACTCAGACGGGGACCAGCCGCGCGCCAGCAGCGCCAAGCCGACCTTGCGGACAGCTGCCCGCGAATCGTTCTCCATGTGGGTCTTGCCGATCCGCACCAGGATCCAGTCCGCGGCGGCGAAATCCTCGTCGCGGCTGATGTCCTTTAGCACCTGCGCCGGATCCGAATGGCCCTCGCCGTCGTACTCCACGGCCACACTCACGTGATCCAGGTAGCCGCAGAGGGCGTTCCCAGCGCTGGGAACGCCCTGAACTGCTACCTAGTCGGGAAGCGGCAGGTCAGTCGGGGGAGCCGGGGGCGGCGCGCCGTCCGCTGAGCCTGGACACCCTGCCGGTGGTCCAGTCGGCGAGCTCAGCATCGACGTCGTCGTCCGCAGGGGAGAAGCCGGGCCTTTCCTTGAGCTGGCGCATGAGCTCCTTTTTCTCTTTCCGCCCCTCCACCAGCCGGTACAGCACGGGGACGAGCACCAGCGTGAGCGCCGTGGAGGAGACCAGGCCGCCGATCACCACGATGGCCAGCGGCTGGGAGATGAACCCGCCGCCGCCCGTCATGCCCAGGGCCATGGGGGTCAGCGCGAAGACCGTGGCCAGCGCGGTCATCAGGATGGGGCGGAGCCGCTGCCGGGCGCCGTGGGTGATGGCGTCGGCCACGCGCATCCCCGGTTTGCCGCCGTGCGGTTTACGGTACTGGTTGATCAGGTCGATCAGCACAATGGCGTTGGTCACCACGATGCCCACGAGCATCAGCATGCCGATCAGCGACGGCAGCCCCAGCGGCACCCGCGTGACCAGGAGCAGGGCCACCGCTCCGGTGGCGGCGAACGGCACCGAAACGAGGAGGATCAGCGGCTGCACCAGGGACTTGAACGCCGCCACCATGATCACGTAGACGATGGCGATGGCGGCCAGCAGCGCGAGGCCCAGCTGCCGGAAGGATTCTGCCTGCTGGGTGGTGGCGCCGCCGATTTCCGCGGTCACTCCGGCGGGAAGGTCCACGGCCTTGAGGCGGTTCTGCACCTCCGCGCTGACGGCGCCCAGATTGGATCCCGACGGCGTGATGGACACCTGCGCGGTCCGCTGGCCGTTGCTGGAGGTGATGGAAACGGGGACGTCGACCTGTTCGACGGCGGCAATCCGGCCGAGCGGAACAACACCCGAGGCGGTGGGGAGCGGGATGTCGCGGACGGCGGCGATGCTGGTGAAGCGTTTCCCTTCCCCGATCTGGACGGGGAAATCGTCCGTGTCGATTCGCACGGTGCCCGCGGGGACGGGGCTGATGGTGGAAGCGAGAACACCCGCCACCTGCTCTTCGGTCAGGCCGGCGGCAACGGCCTTGGCCCGGTCAACCTTCACCTGCACCACGGGCTGGCTGGCAGCCAGGTTGGTGGTCACCTCACTGCTTCCTGGAACTCCTGTCATGGCCTTGACCATGGCGTCTCTGGACTTCCTCAGGTCTTCGGAGGTGGCCGCCTTCAGGGTGATGTCCACCGTGGAGGACGCTCCGAAGCCGCCCTGCTGGGAACCGACGGAAATCTTGCCGGCAGCATGTGCCGCCGCCAGTTCGCTGCGGACGGTGTCCTGCAGCTTGCCCTGGTTCGCTTTTTCGTCAGTGACAACCGTGAACGAGGAATTGGAGGCGCCGGAGGACGTCAGCGCGGTGAAGCCCGCCTGCGCATTGCCGGAGGTCACCTGGACGTCCCTGATCCCGTCGATGCCAAGGAGCACGTCCTCGACCTTCCGGGCCGCGGCGCTGGTGTTTTCAAGGCTCGTGCCGGCCGGAAGCTCCTGCTTGACCGTCATGCTGTTCTCGCCTGAGCGTCCCAGCAGGTCGGTGGCGAGCAGCGGCGTCATTGCGGCGGTCCCGCCGAGGACCAGGACCGCCGCGATCAGGGTGAGTACCGGGTGCTTCTGGGTCTTGTTCAGGACGGGCAGGTAGCCGCGCTGGAGGATGCTTCGCTGCTCGGCCTCGTGCGCTTGCGCCTGGACTTCCCCGGCGGACCGCGGGGCCTCGCCGGCGCCTCCGTCCGCGGGGCTCTTCAGGAACCAGTACGCGAGCACGGGAACGATGGTCAGGGACACCAGGAGCGAGGAGAGCAGCGCAATGGTGACCGTCAGGGCGAACGGACGGAACAGTTCGCCCGCGAGCTCGCCGACAAACGCGATCGGGAGGAAGACGGCCACGGTCGTCAGCGTCGAAGCGGTGATGGCACCGGCCACCTCACGTATGGATGTGAGGATCGCGGTGAGCTTGGCTTCGCCGTAGCTCAGATGCCGCTTGATGTTCTCGATCACCACGATCGAGTCGTCCACCACCCGGCCGATGGCGATGGTCAGCGCACCGAGCGTGAGGATGTTCAGCGAATATCCCGTGCCGGAGAGGCCGATGAAGGTGATCAGCAGCGACAGCGGAATTGAGACGGCGGTGACCAGGGTGGAGCGGACGGACATGAGGAAGAGGAGAATGACGGTCACCGCGAAACCGAGTCCCAGGAGGCCTTCCGTGGTGAGGTCCTTGATGGACTTCTCGATAAAGGGTGCCTGGTCGAAGACGGGGGTGAACTTGGCGCCGGGGCCAAGCTCGGACTCGAGCTGCGGCAGCAGGTCCTTCACCGCGTGCGAGATTGCAACGGTGTCGCCCTCGGGCTTCTTCGTCACGGAGATGGCCAGCGTTTCGAGGCCGTTTGTCCGGGTGATGGATGTCCGGGCGTCGTCCTTGATGCTGACGTCGGCCACAGAGCCGATGGTGGTGCCGGCGTCGGCCCCGCTGAGCGGCAGGGCCTTCACCGCGGCAACAGAGTCGATCGGGCTGCCGATCTGCAGGGACAGGCTCTGGCCCTTTTCCTCAATCGTGCCCGCCGGGACAAGGTCGCCGTTGTTGGTCAGGGCGCTCCGGATCGACTGGATGGTCGCTCCGCTGGCGGCCATCTTGGCTGGGCTCGGCAGGATGAGGATGTGCCGGCTGGCGCCGCCGGTGACGTCGGCGCCGCGGACGCCGTCGAGCTTTTGCAGCCTCGGTACGGACAGCCGCTGCAGGTCTGTGTTCAGCTCACTCAGCGGCTTGTCGGAGGAGACAGCGAGGAAGACGATCGGGAAGTCGCTGATGCTGCCGGCGATTGCCTGGGGCTGGACGTCGTCGGGCAGCGTGCGCTTCGCGTTGGAAATCGCCCGATCGATCTGGTTCCGGGCCCGGTTCAGGTTGGAACCGTAGGTGAACACCAGGCTGATCTGCGAGACGCCGTTGCGGGAGGTGGACGACGTCGACTCCAGGCCTTCCACGCCGTTCAGCGCCGTCTCCAGCGGCCTGCTGACTTGCTTGTCCACCACCTCGGGCGACGCCCCGGGCATCGACGTGATCACCGTGATCCGCGGGAACTCAATCGAGGGAATGAGCTCCTGCTTCAGCGAGGACATGGTGATCACGCCGAACACCGAGGCGAGGATGGTGATCAGCGCGATGAGCGCGCGGTTCCCGAGGGATAGATGGGCCAGCCGGAACATCGCATGATCTCCTGGGTCGACGGACTGTTTGCCTTCAGTGGAGCCTGCCGCAACCCCGCGCCGGGTCAGCGCTGGACGGTCACCGCTGGACTGCGGGCGATGCTTCCAGCTGGAGGCTCTTGGCGGTGGCCTTCTCAAGCTCCGCCGCCAGCTCCGGGTGTTCGTTAAGCTTGACGCCGTAGCCCGGCATCATGTCCTTGAGCTTGGACTGCCAGCCCTTGAAGTTCTTGGGGAAGGACTTCTGCAGGAGCTCGATCATGATGGGCACGGCCGTGGAGGCTCCCGGTGAAGCGCCGAGGAGGGCGCCGATGGAACCATCGCGGGCGGCAATCACCTCGGTTCCGAACTGCAGCACGCCGCCCTTCTTCGGATCCTTTTTGATGATCTGCACACGCTGGCCGGCGGTGATGAGTTCCCAGTCGCTGTCCTTGGCCTCGGGGTAGTACTCGCGCAGCGCCTCCACCTTGTCGCCGTGGCGCTTGGCCACTTCTTTGACCAGGTAGGCGGTCAGGTCCATGTTGTCCTTGGCCACGGCGAGCATCGGGATGATGTTGCTCGGCCGGATGGACAGCGGGAGATCCAGGTAGCTGCCGTTCTTCAGGAAGTTCGTGGAGAAGCCGGCGTAGGGGCCGAACAGCAGGGAACGCTTGCCGTTGACGTAGCGGGTGTCCAGGTGCGGCACGGACATGGGCGGCGCGCCGACGGAAGCCTGGCCGTAGACCTTGGCGTTGTGCTGGGACGCGAGGGACGGGTCCGTGCAGCGGAAGAACTGGCCGGAGACCGGAAACCCGCCGAAGCCCTTGCTTTCCGGGATGCCGGAAGCCTGCAGCAGGTGCAGCGCTCCGCCGCCCGCGCCGACGAAGACGAACTTGGCCCGGATGCTGCCGCGCTCACCGGAAGCGGGGTGCTTGAGCGAAAGGTCCCAGCCGCCGTCGGAGGCCCTGCGGACATCGGTGACGTTGTGGCCGTAGTTGATTTCGACGCCATTGTTGGCCAGGTAGCCGGTGAGCTCACGGGTCAGGGCACCGAAGTCGACGTCGGTGCCTTCGGCAGCGCGGGTGGCGGCGACGCGCTGCTTCGTGTCGCGGCCCTTGACGATCAGCGGCGCCCACTTGGCGATCTGCGCGAAGTCCTCGGAGTACTCCATGCTCCGGAACAGGGGGTGCTCCTTGAGCGCGTTGTACCGGGTCTTGAGGAAGTTTGAGTTGTCGTCGCCGATGACGAAGCTCATGTGCGGAACGGTGTTGATGAAACCCTTGGGGGAGCCGATCAGGGAGTTGTCCACCAGATGGGACCAGAACTGGCGGGACAGCTGGAACTGCTCGTTGATGTGCAGTGCCTTGGCAGGATTGACCGAGCCGTCTGTGGCTGCGGGGGAGTAATTAAGCTCACACAGCGCCGCGTGTCCGGTACCGGCGTTGTTCCACGGTCCCGAGCTCTCCAGGCCGGCTTCGTCAAGCCGCTCGAACAGGGAGATGGTCCAGTTGGGTTCGAGCTGCTTGATGAACGCACCTAGCGTGGCGCTCATGATGCCGCCGCCAATAAGGACGACGTCGGCATGTTGGGTCTTGGAAATGAAGGTCACAATCAGTCTCCGATAGGCGGCTCTGGCTGTCACAGAATATCCCTGCACCGCCCACTAACTGAAATTGCGCCCCGGCGTCAAGGCCTCAGCTGGACCTTGGTGAAAACTTCATTTAATACCGGCGAGGCTGGATAGCTGATCACCCGGTCCGACAGGGCCAGGGCGGAGATCGGGAAGGCGATGGGGACGGCGGGCAATGACTCCGCGATCTGGGCATTGATGGTCTGGTACAGCTGCGTGCGTTCCTGGCCCTCCGGGAGTCCGCGGGCACGGTCGATCTTGGCGAACACCTGCGGGTCCTGGTAGCCGAACTCGCCGTTCTTCTCGCCGAAGAGCGGCGCGAGGAAGTTGTCCGCGTCGGAATAGGAGCCGTTCCAGCCGAGCAGGTGCAGGGCATGGTCGCCGGGGTTTTGCACCTTCTGCAGGTAGCCGTCCGTCCAGTCCACGGGGACGGGCTGGATGTTCAAGCCGACTGCCGTGAGCTGGCGGCTGATCTCCGCATAGACCTTCTCCGGCGTGGGCAGGTACGGCCGCGTGACGTTCATGGGGTAGTAGAACTTCAGGGCCTGGCCCTTGTAGCCGGCCTCTGCCAGGAGTTCCTTCGCCTTGGCTGGATCATGGCCCAGCGCGGGTGCGTTGTTGTTGAACCCGCTCAGCTTGGGCGGAACGAACTGCGAGGCCTGGGCGGTGTTGTCGATGAAGAAGCGCCTGATCAGCGTGTCTTTGTCGATGGCCAGTTCGATGGCCTGGCGGACCTTGAGGTCCTTCAGCACGGGAATTTCCTGGTTCATGCCCAGATACATCACGGAGAACGGGTCCCGCTGGATGATTTGCATGCCGCGTTTGACCAGCTGGTCGAAGTTCCCGACAGTCACGGCGTCATAGCCGTCGATCCTGCCGTCCAGGAGGGCCTGCAGCCGCGTCTGCGGATGGTCGTAGGTGACGAACTTGAGGGTGGCGATCTGTCCCCGGGTGCCCCAGTACTCCTTGTTGTCCGCGAGGGTAACGCCCGCACTGTCCCAGGCCGAGAAGCGGAAGGGGCCGGTGCCCACGGGATGGGTGGCGTATGCGGATAGCGCCTGGCCGCCGCGCCGCAGGCTGAGCCGGTCGGCCTTCCCCCCGGCGAGTGCCTTGGGGGAGGACATAGCAAAAGCGGGAAGTGTCAGGGCCTGGAGGAAACCGGTGAAGCGCTCCGTGAGGCTGATCCGCACCCGCAGCGCCGACAGGGCCGTGCAGGATTTGAAGACGGACAGTTCCTTGTGGTCGGAGTGTTCCTTGAACACCCCTTTGAAGGTAGTGCCCGGAGCCTGCTTCCGGAGTGCCTCGGAAAAGTTGAACCAGCGGTCGAAATTGGTGCACACGGCGTCGGCGTTGAAAGGGGAACCATCGTGAAACCTGATGCCGGGGCGAAGGGTGAAGGTGTAGGACATGCCGTCCGCCGATTCCGTCCACTCCGTTGCCAGCAGCGGCGTGGGCTCGCCCGTGGTCTGGTCGACGCCTACAAGTCCCTCCAGGACCTGCCGCGTGACCCGCTGCGATTCGACGTCGTTGGCCAGGGCGGGGTCCAGGCCCAGAGGCTGCGAGGCTGTGCCGAACGTGAAGGTCTCGGAAGGGGCAGCGGCGGCTGTTGTGGTGCGCGCCGCAGCGGATGACGGCGTGGGCTCAGCTTCGCTGGTGCAGGAAGTGAGGGACAGGCCCAGAAGAACGGCGCCGGTCTTGAGGGCTGTACGGCGCGGGATACTGCTGCTGGGCACTCGATTACCACCTCTGGACTGCTGGGGTGCGCGTGGGCGGCTGGTTGCCCGCCACCCAGTCTAATTGACGGATCGCGCGCCCTTGGCTTATGCGTGAGCCAGGACACGCCGGGCCGAATGGCGGCCGGACCGGCGCCGGGGCGGCGCAGGGGGGGCAAGCACAGCAAAAGGCCGCGGACCGCACTGTCGGGTGCGGACCGCGGCCTCTGCCCGGGACGAGTCCCGGACGAGGTTCAGCGATTACTTGGGCATCAGCACCGAATCCACGAGGTAAACGGTGGCGTTCGCCGTCTGGACGCCGCCGCAGATCACGTTGGCACCGTCCACCTTGAGGGCATCCTTGGTGCCGGTCACGGTTACCGATCCGCCCTGCACGGTCTTGTGCGTGCCCACGATCTTGTCCGGCGTGATCTGGCCCGGGACTACGTGGTAGGTGAGGATCTTGCTCAACAGGGCGTCGTCCTTCTTGAGGGTCCCGATCGTTGCTGCATCGACCTTGGCAAAGGCATCGTCAACCGGCGCGAACACCGTGAACTCGCTGCCGTTCAGCGTGTCGACGAGGTTGACCTTCGGGTTCAGCTTGCCGGAGACCGCGGCTGTCAGCGTCTTCAGCAGCGGGTTGTTCGAGGCGGCGACGGCGACGGGGTCCAGGGCCATGCCTGCGACGGAACCCTTACCGCTGGGAACCTGCTTGGCGTAGTCGGCACAGCCGGGCCCCGCGAGATTGGCTGCCGGATCCATGGCCGCCGTCGACGTCGCTGACGGTGATGGCGCCATGCTGGAGGCAGACGGCTCGGCGGCGGCCGACGAACTGCTGGACGTGCCGGCGGAGCCGCCGCAGGCGGTGAGGCTTAGCAGAGCGGCGGCTGCAATGCCTGCGACGGTGAAGGTTGAGCGCTTGAATGACTGCATTTCGATTCTCCTTAGTTGCGCCGAGGAACGGGACCGGAGGAAGTGCGGCGTCCTCCGGATCCTTCCGACTGTGGGGCACCGGCCCGGGTTGTGGGACAGGTGGGCGGTGTCTCACTGTGTATTCGCCTGGTCGGCAGCATCGGATGGGTGAACCGGGAAAGATTTTCCGGGGGCCTCATGGGCGGCCGGTTGACAGCGGCGCGTTAAACGAGGAAATCCCGGGCCGTGGCCCGGGATTTCCTTATTGCTGTTGTGCGCAAGGGGGGACTTGAACCCCCACGCCCGAAGGCACAGGAACCTAAATCCTGCGTGTCTGCCAATTTCACCACTCGCGCCCGGCTCCGCCTGGTGCGCCCTGCATACTGTCAGCAGCAGAAAAACGTACGACGGCGGATGCCAGCCTCAATTGTACCGTCACCTGTGCGGTCCTTGCGCAGGCGCGGGCAGCTTGTCAGGCGCAGGGTTATCCAACCTCTTCGAGCTTGAGGTCCTTGCGCAGCTTGGCGACGTGCCCGGTGGCCCGGACGTTGTACTGGGCCACGGCAACTTTGCCGTCCGGGTCTACCACCACGGTGGAACGGATGAGGCCCTCGTAGGTCCGGCCGTAGTTCTTCTTCTCGCCCCACGCGGCGTATGCCTCGGCAACTGCATGGTCCTCGTCCGACAGGAGGGGGAAGGTCAGGCCCTCGGCGTCGGCGAAACTGGCCAGCTTGCCCACCGGGTCAGGCGAGATCCCCAGCACTTCGTAGCCGGCAGCCTGAAGGGATGCCAGGCTGTCCCGGAAGTCGCAGGCCTGCTTAGTGCATCCGGGCGTGGCGGCGGCCGGGTAGAAATACACTATGGTGTTCCGGCCGCGGTAATCGCTGAGGCTGACGTCCGCTCCCGTTGCGTCCTTCAGTGTGAAGCCGGGGGCGGTGTCGCCCGGCGTAAGTTTTTCAGCCAACGTTGTCTCCTTGTTTTGGTGCAGGACATTTCAGCTTAGTAAGGCTTCGTGTCGGGTACTAATCAGGCTTAGTTATACTTAGTGGTATGCCTGATATGGATCGCTGGCCCACAGGGCGCCTCTTGTCTACGGCGGCCCGCCTCGTTGAGCACTCATGGAACGAGAAGCTGGGCGCCATTGGCCTGACCCACGCCGGCGTTATCGCCATCGAGGTGCTCTACAACAGTGGCCCCATGACGCAGGCGCAGCTGGCCCAGCTTGTCCGGGTGCAGGCCCAAACGATGGGTAAAACGCTGAGCCGCCTCGAGTCGCACGGGCACATCGTTCGCCAGCGCAGCACTTCGGACCGGCGCAGCCACGTCGTATCGCTCACGGAGCGCGGCACCGAAGCCGTCATGGCTGCAGCGGACATGGAACGGTCGGTCCTCGCCGCGGCGTCCATCGACCCGGACCTGCTCCGCCAGGAACTTCAGGCCGTGGTCCGGGAGCTGGCCAAGCGATTCGCATCGCCGGAGACTAACGCCATCGTTGCCGGCGCCGACTCCGGGATGACCGTCGAGGCCAATTCCTAGCACTGGAGCCGATTCCCAGCATCGGCGGCTACCCGCCGGCAGGGGGAGCGGCAGTGGTCCTGCGTGCCACCAAGTGCGGGGTCCGCACAACATGCCCGGCCGGCTGGGTTCCTTCTATCCGTGCCACGGCGCGGTCGACGGCCGCGGCGGCAAGCAGCGGCGCGTCCTGGCTGATCGAGGACAGCTGGACATAGCTGAGCCGCGCGAACTGGCTGTCGTCGTAGCCCAGCACTGACACATCTGCCGGGACCTGGAGCCCCTGTGCCCGGAGGCTCTCGATGACCCCGAGGGCTGACCGGTCGTTGAAGGCGATGACGGCTGTCGGCATGTCCGGGCCGAGGGTGTTGCCAGCGGTCATCCCGTCTTCCTCCATCGCGCCGCCGGCAACAATGGCCGGCTCCAGGCCGCGGCGTTCCATCTCCGCCCGGAAGGCAGACCGGCGCGGTTCTGCAGAAACCGCGGAACCGCCGTCGATATGGACGATCCGCCGGTGCCCCAGGGACACGAGGTGCTCCACCGCCATTCGGATTCCCTCGTAATCGTCACTGCTCACGGAGTCGGTAAGTTCGCCGACGTCGTTCCGGAGGAGGCTCACCACCGGCACCTGGCCGGCATACCGCCCCAGTTCGTCGCTGCTGAGCGTGGGCGAGATCAGGATCAGCGCCTCGGACCCGAAATCCAACAGAGCCTCGATCGTCCGGGCCTCGGGCCTGCCGCTGGTGACGCCGCCCAGTGCGAGTTCGTAGCCCTTGGCACAGGCCTCGGCGTAGGCGGCGTCCACAATTTCGGCGTGGAACGCGTGGGCCGTGGAGAAGCTGAGGCCCAGGAGTTTGGTCCGGGTGCTGCGCAGCAGCCGCGCACGGCTGTCTGGCCGGTAGCCGAGTTCGCGCGCGGCGTCGAGCACCTTCTGCCTCGTGGCTTCGGCCGCACCGGGCGCGCCGCGCATCACGATGGAAACCAGGGCCCGTGATACGCCGGCCGCGTCGGCTACGTCGATCAGGGTGGGGCGCCGTTGCTGTTCAGTCATGTGCCTCCTTGCTGCCAGAAGTCTATAGAACGATCTAGACATAAAACCAAAAGTTGTGCCACCATCAGTCCACTAGAACGATCTAGAACCCTGAGAAGAGGACTGAATCATGACCTACGTCCAGCAACCGGCCAGTGACAACCACCCCGTTCGTCTCGGCCTGATTGGAGCCGGCTGGATCGGCGCCTTCCATGCCGAGTCCGTGGCCCGCCGGATTCCCCATGCGCGGCTGGATGCCATCGCTGACCCCACGCTTCCCGCCGCCGGGGCCTTGGCGGGCAAGCTCGGCGTTGCCAGAATCACCGCAGATCCGGCGGACGTGATTAATGACCCCGACATTGATGGGGTCCTCGTGGCATCGCCTGCAAGATTCCATTCAGGCCTTATCGCGGCTGCGGCCCGGGCAGGGAAGGACGTGTTCTGCGAAAAGCCGGGCGGCCGCACTGTCGAAGAACTGGACGAGGCCCTGGCCGCTGCAGACGACGCCGGGGTCAATGTCCAGTTTGGCTTCAACCGGCGCTTCGCTGCGGACTTCGCCGCCGCTAGGAAACTTATCGACGAGGGCGCAGTAGGCACCCCACAGCTCCTCCGGTCCCTCACCCGGGACCCGGGTACTGCGGCCGGAATCGCCTCCCCGGAGCGGATCGCGCCCGGAACGATCTTTCTGGAAACGCTGATCCATGATTTCGACACCCTGAACTGGCTGAACCCGGGCGCGGTTCCGGTGAAGGTGCATGCGGTGGCTGACGCGCTGGTCGCCCCCGAAGCGAAAGCCGGGGGCCTGCTGGATACTGCGGTGGTCACGGTAACGTACAGCAATGGCGCCATCGCGGTGGCCGAAGCCAACTTCAATGCTCTGTATGGCTACGACGTGCGGGGTGAAGTCTTCGGATCGGCCGGAATGGTCTCTGCGGGCGGGCCGCAGGCATCAAGCGCCGTGAGCTACACGGCCGCAGGCATTGCCTCAGACACCGTGCGGCTGAACATTGATCTCTTCCATGACGCGTATACCGCGGAACTCGCCCGGTTCGTCGACGGCGTTGCGGCCCGCCGGGCCGGACGCGCGCCGGGCGGAATGGCGGTTCCGGGCGGCATTGATGCCCGCAACGCGCTGGCGGTGGCGCTGGCGGCGATCCGGTCGCACGAATCTGGCCTCCCGGTGGACGTTTCGGCTGTGGCACATCTGCAAGCGGCGGAGCCAGGGCTGCGGCTGGCGGGGCGGCAGCTCACGGGAGCGCAGCCTGCGGGGCCGGGCGCATGAGGTTCCGGCTGGCAGCGTGCGCCGAGATGATCTACGGCGAGTTGTCCCTCATCGAGCGGGTGCAGCGCATTCATGAGCAGGGGTTCGAGGTGGAACTCTGGGACACGCGGAACCGGGACATTCCAGCACTGGCCGCAACGGGTGCCCGATTTTCTTCCATGAGCGGATACTTCGGCGGCAGCCTCATCGACCCGGACAGTGCGGACCGGGTTGTTGAATCGGCGGAGAAACTCATTCCGACCGCGCTTGAGCTGGGTGTCGAGCGGATGGTTGTTCATCCGGCGGAACTTGGCGATGGCGGGGTCGCCGTGCGGCCGCTCCACCGCTCCACCGGACAGATGTGGCTGACCGGGCTGCGCACCCTGGAGCGGCTGGGCCGGCTCGGTGAACGGCATGGCGTGGTCTTTGCGCTTGAAAACCTCAACACGGTCCTGGACCACCCGGGCATACCGCTGGCCCGGGCCAAGGACACCCTGGCGCTGGTGTCCGCAGCTGACCACCCGCACGTGAGGATGATGCTGGATCTTTACCATGCCCAGATCGGCGAGGGAAACCTGATTGAACTTGTCCGCGGAGCTCTGCCGTGGATCGGGGAAATCCAGGTGGCCGACGTTCCGGGCCGGTTCGAGCCCGGAACGGGGGAGATCAACTACGGCGCCATTGCCGGGGCGCTCGCCGAGGCAGGCTACGGGGGCGTCATCGGGCTGGAAGCGGGTGCCTCGGGTGGGCCCGGGCTGGCATCGGGGGACCAGGCCCTCTCTGCCTTCCGGCACGCTTTCGTGGCGGGTTAGTCACACGGCCAAAACTATTATCGTCCTAATGTTAGGACAAACATTGACAATTGTGATCCGAGTCACGATGATCGGAGATATCAACATTTCGGCTGGTGCGACCTGGCACGGCCGAAGCCCGGATCAAAGGAGATTTTCGGTGAAGAAATTTTCATGGCGGAAGGCGGCGCTGGTTGCCGCTGTCGTGCCGATGATGGCCCTCAGCGCCTGCTCATCCACCGGCGGAAGGCCGGCGGAAAACGGAAATGCCGCGGCCGGCGGCCAGGCCGCGTCGACGCCGCGCATCAAGGTCGCCCTCATCACGCATGCCGCTCCCGGGGACACCTTCTGGGACATTGTCCGCAAGGGCGCTGAGGAAGCCGCAGCCAAGGACAATGTGGAGCTGCTCTACACCTCGGACCCCGAAGGCGGACGCCAGGCACAGCTTGTCCAGCAGGCGATTGATCAGAAGGTGGACGGCATTGCCGTGACACTGGCTAAGCCGGACGCGTTGAAGGACTCCCTCAAGAAGGCCACGGACGCGGGTATTCCTGTAGTCAGCCTTAATGCCGGCGAATCGGTCTCTGCACAATTGGGCGCCTTCACCCACTTCGGGTCAAACGAAAAGCTCGCTGGCGTCGCCGTCGGAACGAAGCTCAGCGAACTGGGCCTCAAACACCCCATCTGTGTCATCCAAGAGCAGGGGCATGTGGGTCTGGAGGCCCGCTGCGCAGGGGTCAAGGAAAAGGTGCCGGGAACGGAGATCCTGTACGTTCCCGGTACTGACATGGCCCAGGTTTCCTCCACGGTTACCGCCAAACTGCAGGCTACTGCTGATGCCGATGCCATCGTTGGCTTGGGTGCGCCCTACACATTGACCATCCTGAAGGCCGTGACCGGCGCCGGCAGCAAGGCCAAGGTGGCCTCGTTCGACATGAACCCTGAGCTCGCCCAGAAAATTGCCGACGGAGATGTCATTTTTACAGTTGACCAGCAGCCGTGGCTGCAGGGCTACGGCTCAATTGATGCACTGTGGCAGGCCAAGCGCGGTGGATTCAAGATCGGCGGCGGGCAGCCCGTGCTGACCGGCCCGTCCATCGTCGACAAGGCAGCAGCCAATGACGTCCTCAAGTTCGCCAAGGACGGCATCCGCTAACAGCCCGCCAGCCGGGCCCGGCCAACGCCGGGCGCGGAAGCAAGGAGAATCATCATGACCATGACCCCAACAATGACAAAACCAGCTGTGGCAGATGAGCGCGTTGCAAAACGCAACCCCCTGCAGAAGCTGCTCGGACGCCCGGAAGTTGGCGCCCTCGTCGGCGCGATCGTCCTCTTCGTCTTCTTCGCCTCGGTATCGCAGACGTTCATCCAGCCGAATGCCTTCGCCACAGTGCTTTACGGCAGTTCCACCATCGGCATCATGGCCGTGGGTGTGTCCCTGCTGATGATTGGCGGCGAGTTCGACCTTTCCACAGGCGTTGCAGTCATCAGTTCCGCCCTCACAGCGTCGATGTTCAGCTGGTACTTCAGTATGAACGTCTGGGTCGGGGTGATCCTGGCCCTCGTGGTCTCGCTCGGCATCGGGTACATCAACGGCTGGATCCTGATGAAGACCAAGTTGCCCAGCTTCATCGTCACGCTCGCGACGTTCCTGATGCTGACCGGCCTTAATCTTGGCCTGACCCGCATGATCGGTGGCGGCGTGTCCTCCCCGTCCATCTCCACCATGGACGGCTACCAGGCGGCTCGTGCCATCTTTGCCTCCTCGGTAAACATCGCCGGGGTGGATGTCAAAAACACCGTCTTCATCTGGATCGCCTTGGTTGCCGTGGCATCCTGGGTGCTGCTGCGCACCAAGGTGGGCAACTGGATCTTCGCGGTCGGCGGTGACGCCAACGCCGCCCGCGCCGTGGGCGTCCCTGTCAAAGCGACCAAGATCGGCCTGTTCATGGCGGTCGGTTTCTGCGGCTGGATCCTAGGCATGCACAACCTGTTCGCGTTCGACGCCGTCCAGTCCGGCGAGGGTGTGGGCAACGAATTCCTCTATATCATCGCTGCCGTCATCGGTGGCTGCCTGCTCACCGGCGGATACGGATCTGCCGTTGGCGGTGCCATCGGCGCATTCATCTTCGGCATGGCCAACAAGGGCATCGTGTACGCGCAGTGGAACCCGGACTGGTTCAAGTTCTTCCTGGGCCTGATGCTGCTCCTGGCCACCATCGTGAACCTGATCGTCAAGCGCCGCGCCGAACTGAAGTAGAAGGGGCCGAACACCAATGAATGCACACCGGATTGATCAGCAGACACTGCTGAAAGAAGAAAAAGACCCGCTGACCCACACCCCCGTGCACCTGCTTTCGCTTGAGAATGTGGGAAAGCATTACGGGAACATCGTCGCCCTCACGGACGTCACCATGGCCGTGGACAACGGCCGGGTCACTTGCGTCCTTGGCGACAACGGCGCCGGCAAATCCACTCTGATCAAAATCATCGCCGGCCTGCACCAGCACGACGAAGGCGTGCTCCACATCATGGGCGAAGAACGGAAATTCGATTCGCCCCGCGATGCACTGGACGCCGGCATCGCCACCGTCTACCAGGACCTCGCCGTCGTCCCCCTGATGCCCATCTGGCGCAACTTCTTCCTCGGCTCCGAGCTGACCACCGGCTTCGGCCTGTTCAAGCGCATGGACGTCCAGGCCATGAAGGACATCACCAAAAAAGAACTTGCCGATATGGGCATCGACCTGCGCGACGTCGAACAGCCCATCGGGCAGCTCTCCGGCGGTGAACGCCAGTGCGTCGCGATCGCCCGCGCCGTCTACTTCGGGGCGAAGGTCCTGATCCTGGACGAGCCAACGGCAGCGCTCGGCGTCAAGCAGTCGGGCGTCGTATTGCGCTACATCCTGCAGGCTCGCGATCGGGGACTGGGCGTCATCTTCATCACCCACAACCCCCACCATGCCTTCCCGGTCGGGGACCGCTTCCTGCTGCTCAAACGCGGCAGATCGATCGGCTATTACGACAAGAAGGACATCACCCTCGACGAACTCACCGCCCAAATGGCCGGCGGCGCCGAACTCGCGGAACTCGCCCACGAACTCGAACAGCTCGGCGGGCACGGCGACGTGGTCAAGGAAGTGCAGGCCGAAGTCGCCGACGTTGCTGACTCCACGGCCGACGCCCGCCGGGCGTCGAAGTAGGGGAGCCGTGACAAGGACCAGCATGACAGAAGTAACTCTCGGACTCGTAGGAGTGGGCCGAATCGGCGCCATGCACGCCCGGAACATCACCGGCCTCAATGAGCTGATGGGGCCGCAGGGCGCCCCGGTGCACCTCAAGCTGACCGACGTTGCCGCAGAACATGCCCGCTCTCTGGCCGGCGGAATCGGCGCCGGGTTCTTTCCCTCCGTTGAAGCCCTGCTTGACTCCGGCATCGACGGGCTGGTCATCGCCACCGGAACCGCCACCCATCCGGACCTGATCAAGGCCGGTGTGGACGCCGGAATCCCGGTCTTCTGCGAAAAGCCGGTCGCCGTGAACGTCGAGGAATCACTGCCTGTCCTCGACCATATCCGGGCCACGGGCGGCACAGTGCAGATCGGCCACCAGCGCCGGTTTGATCCGGGCTACCTGGAAGCCAAGCGCGCCTTCGACGCCGGGGAGCTGGGATGGCTCCACACCGTCAGGGCGGTCACCTGCGACATGACACCGCCGCCGGTGGAGTTCCTTGCGACATCTGGCGGGCTCTTCCGTGACTGCTCCGTCCACGACTTCGACATCCTCCGGTGGCTCACCGGCAAGGAAATCGTGGAGGTTTTCGCCAAGGGTTCCAACAACGGTGATCCGGCAATCGGTGCCGCCGGCGACGTCGATACGGCGCTGGCCGTGGTGACGTTCGACGACGGCAGCGTCGGAACGGTCTCGGCCACCCGCTACAACGGGGCAGGACATGACGTCCGGCTGGAACTCCAGGGATCGGCAGGGTCCGTCATGGTGGGGATGGATGCCCAGATGGCGATGTCCTCCGCAGAGCCGGAGGTGGGTTTCCCGGCCGGGCCGCCGCACAGGACGTTCGCCGAGCGGTTCCACACGGCGTACCGTGCCGAGATGGCGGCCTTTGTGGAGCTGGTGCTGGGGCAGCGGCAGAACCCGTGCACACCGGAGGACGCCGTCGCTGCTTCGATGGTGGCCGACGCCGCCCAGGCATCGCTGCACTCCGGGGAGCCAGTGCGGGTCGCGCTCCAGGCGGCGGGCTGACGCAGGAAGAAACTTCGCTGTCTGCCGCTGCCGAGGCGGAGTTGGGACGACAAAGCCCCGCCTTCAGGCTTGCGGCCTGAAGGCGGGGCTTCGGTGGTGCACCCCCCGGGACTTGAACCCGGAACCCATTGATTAAGAGTCAATTGCTCTGCCAATTGAGCTAGAGGTGCATCTGTTGTTTCGTTCATCCGTGGGCTTTTGTTTCCCTCGTTGACCTCCGCAACGACATGAAACTCTACACGAAGTTTTGGCCAGTGTGAAATCGAGCGGCGTGGAGGGTCCTGCCGCTAGCGTGGAAGCCTCAAAATCAGCGCAAAATCAGGGTTTTGATTGTTGCTTATGGCCCACAAATCCCCGTTCGGGGCCATCGAAACGTTCCTGATCCGCCCGAACTCCCGTGTGAAATAGCCCACAGGAGTGCCGGCATTTTCGCCGTTGAGCGGGACTGCCCAGATGCGCTGGCCCCTCAGCGCACCGAGGTAGGCCGTGCTGCCGACAATTTCGAGTCCACTGGGGGAGGAGTCTGCTGTCGACGGCCAGACAACCTTGGCGTCGATGAAGCCGTCCCGGTGGGGTGCCCCGGTGACTTCGGGCCACCCGTAATTTCCGCCGGGCTGGATCAGGTTGAGTTCGTCATTGACGTCGGGTCCGAATTCGCTGGCCCAGAGCCGGCCCTCGCTGTCCCACGCCAGGCCCTGGACATTCCGGTGGCCAAGGCTGTAGACGGGATTGTTAGGGAAGGGATTGCCGGGCGCGGGGGCGCCGTCCCTGGTGAGCCGCAGTATCTTGCCACCCAGGGCGTTCCGGTCCTGCGGCTGTGCCCTGCGCTGCGAGTCGCCCGTGCCGACGTAGAGGAACCCGTCCGGGCCAAAGCGGATCCTGCCGCCGTTGTGGGTGGAGGCCTTGGACATGCCGGAGAAGATCACCTCCGGCTCACCCAGCCGAAGGCCCCCGCCGCTGGCTGCCCCGGTGCCTTCCAGGCGCATGCGGGCAATCCGGTTGTCATCGGCCGAAGTGAAGTAGGCGTAGAGATAGTGGTCCGAGGCAAAGCCGGGCGACAACGCCAGGCCCAGCAGCCCGCCCTCACCGCCAGGAACGACGCCGCGAACGGCCCCGATGGTTCTGACCTTGCCGTCCGTCACGGATTTGAGCAGGGCGGAATCGCGTTCGGAAATAACTGCAGTGCCGTCCGGCAGGAACACCGTCGACCAGGGAATCTGCAGTCCCTCGATCCTGCCCCGCACTTCCGGCGCCCGTGGCGATGGGGCTGCCGTGCCGGAAGCAGCCGGCGCACTTGTTCCCGAGGTGCTAGTCCCCGGTGTGCCGGTGCCCGGGGTGGATGTCGCAGTTGCCCCGTTGGCCGTGGAGCCGGTGCTGCCCGGGGCGGGCTGGCCGCCGTCGTCCGTGCAGCCGGATAGCGACATCGTTAAAGACAGTGCCAAGGCGGTCACTGCCAGGGGCATGGCGGCGGCAGCCGTTGCGGGCTTTCGGGGGTGGTTGCGTGTCATGGCGTCCTCCGTCCGCAGTCTGCCGCCGCCGCGCGGGCGTTAGTGCCGGGACCGGCGCGGCGCCCGGAACCCAGCAGCCTCGGCGTGCGCCGGGGAAAGGAACCAGACTTCCGCCCTGGCGTCCTGGTAGCCCGCGCTGTCTTCGTCGTAATAGGTCATGGCGCTCACGTCGCCCTTGACGGCGTATCCATCCGGGGCGCTGCCGTCTGCGGCCGGCGAGGCCGAACCCTCGCCGTACGGCCGGTCCGCCGCGGTTTCTGAGTCTTCGCCGGAGGCCTGCTTGTGGGGGATGGGCTGTTCGCCGAAACCCCGTTCCGCACCGAAGCCCTGTTCCAGGTGATGAGGCTGGGGTTCGCGGTGATGAGGCTGGGCTTCGTGGCTGGCTCCGGCTTCCGTGGCAGCGGAGGACTGGATCCGCTGCTGGGTTTCAGCCTCAGCGTCCAGGGATTCGGCCGCGGCCGATTCCGCGCCCGGCAGGGTGGGGGCGTGCGGGTCCGTGTACTCGGCGTGGTGCGTCGGGGTGGCAGGCTGCGCCGCAGCCTGCTCGGTGGAACTGCCCGCCTCGGCACTGCCTGCATCCGACCACTGGGCATCCCATTCGGCCTTGTCACCGTCGTCGTCCCAGTCGTCAACATCCCCTCCGGCGGACCGCGCCGAGGAGGGGCGGGCGGTGGCGGCCTCCCAGGATTCGATGTCGGGTTCCACGTCCTCGGGGTCCGGGCGCGTGGCCGCGGGGGCGGGCTGGCCCGACAGCGGCGCGGCTTCGGCGGCTGCCGGCCCGGCGTCCGGTTCGGCCAGGCGGCCTGTTTCCGGTACGGTCCGGGTGGTGTCTGACGGAGGCCCCACCGCCGCTGTGGCGGCAGAAGCGGCCGACGGCGTCTCTTCCGTTCCGGTTGATGCTGCGGGAACGGTTCCGGCAGGGGACGTCACCTGTTCGGTCCGGGCCGCGCCGGTTGCCGTTCCCCGCGAGTTCCGGTTCAGCAGCCACCAGACGATGGCGATGATCAAAACAATGACAATGACCCAGATAATCCACTCCATAGCAAAGCCTTTCATCCGTCGCACGAGGTTGCCGTTGCTTGACGGTACGTCGCTGTCAATAGGGCTGTCTAGGTTTGTCAACGCCACCGGGGCAGAGGGCACGCAGGCCCTCTGTCCCGGAATGTGAGACGCGGGTCCACTATTTGATCGAAATTTTCTGGAAAATGGGCCAAACCGGCCACTTCCGGTCGTTGGCGGCCTTTCAGGAGTCATAGACTTTGACCCATGAGTGAGGACACCCAGATCGCAACCGATAACAAGCCTGACATCAAGCCCCGGAGCCGGATTGTCACCGACGGCATTCACGCAGCTCCGGCACGTGGAATGTTCCGGGCCGTGGGCATGGGCGACGACGACTTCGCCAAGCCCCAGATCGGCGTCGCGAGCTCCTGGAATGAAATCACTCCCTGCAACCTGTCCCTGAACCGGCTGGCCCAGGGTGCCAAGGAAGGCGTCCACGCCGGCGGCGGGTTCCCGATGCAGTTCGGCACCATCTCCGTTTCCGACGGCATCTCAATGGGCCACGAGGGCATGCACTTCTCCTTGGTCTCCCGCGAAGTCATCGCCGACTCCGTGGAAACCGTCATGCAGGCAGAGCGCATCGACGGCTCCGTGCTGCTGGCCGGCTGCGACAAGTCGCTCCCGGGCATGCTCATGGCCGCCGCGCGCCTGGACCTCGCCAGCGTGTTCCTGTACGCCGGCTCCATCATGCCGGGCTGGGTCAAGCTTGAGGACGGCTCCGAAAAGGAAGTCACCCTGATCGACGCCTTCGAAGCCGTCGGCGCGTGCGCTGCCGGCAAGATGAGCATGGAAGACCTCACCCGCATCGAGAAGGCCATCTGTCCCGGCGAAGGCGCCTGTGGCGGCATGTACACCGCCAACACCATGGCCTGCATCGGTGAGGCCCTGGGCATGTCCCTCCCCGGCTCCGCAGCTCCGCCCTCGGCAGACCGCCGTCGTGATGAGTTCGCCCGCAAGTCCGGCGAAGCAGTTGTGAACCTGCTGCGCCTCGGCATCACTGCCCGCGACATCATGACCAAAAAGGCGTTCGAGAACGCCATCGCCGTGACCATGGCATTCGGCGGCTCCACCAACGCCGTCCTGCACCTGCTCGCGATCGCCCGCGAGGCAGAGGTCGAACTGACCCTCGACGACTTCAACCGCATCGGCGACAGGATCCCGCACCTGGGCGACCTGAAGCCGTTCGGCCGCTACGTCATGACCGACGTCGACAAGATCGGCGGCGTGCCGGTCATCATGAAGGCCCTGCTCGACGCCGGCCTGCTGCACGGCGACTGCCTCACCGTTACGGGCAAGACGGTCGCGGAAAACCTCGCATCCATCAACCCGCCGGACCTCGACGGCAAGATCCTCCGCGCGCTGGACAACCCGATCCACAAGACCGGCGGCATCACCATCCTGCACGGCTCGCTCGCCCCCGAGGGTGCCGTGGTGAAGAGCGCCGGCTTCGACGCCGACGTCTTCGAAGGCAGCGCCCGGGTGTTCGAGCGTGAACAGGGCGCCCTGGACGCGCTGGACAACGGCGAGATCCAGAAGGGCGACGTCGTAGTCATCCGCTACGAAGGCCCCAAGGGCGGTCCGGGCATGCGCGAGATGCTCGCCATCACCGGTGCCATCAAGGGTGCGGGCCTGGGCAAGGATGTCCTGCTGCTCACCGATGGCCGCTTCTCCGGCGGCACCACCGGCCTGTGCATCGGCCACGTCGCCCCCGAAGCCGTCGACGGCGGCCCCATCGCCTTCGTGAAGGACGGCGACCGGATCCGCGTGGACATCGCAGCACGCACCTTCGACCTGCTCGTTGACGACGCAGAACTCGAAGCCCGCAAGGAGGGCTGGGCGCCACTGCCGGCCAAGTTCACCAAGGGAGTCCTGGCCAAGTACGCCAAGCTGGTGCACAGCGCCTCCACTGGCGCTTATTGCGGTTGATTCCTTCCCTTGGTGCGCGGCGCGGGCGCCGCGCACCAGAGGCCCTCGGAATCCTCCTATTAAGCCTGCCGCCCTGTGTGGGCAGGCTTCGGTAAGGTCCTACCGTTGAAGGGATCAGTTCGTGGACAATGATGTCCACATGGTGAGATCGCGGTTCGCTCCGTTGACACGCTTCTTACCAGAGGGAAAACTGAACGCATGATCGCATTCGTTACCGTCGGCGCCGTCGTCGTACTTACCAAGCGCGTGGCTCCATAGCCCGACTGGTAACGAACTGTCACGCGCAACCCCTCGAAAAGCCATCAGGCTGAGGGGTTTTTTTATTTTCCGGGCGGGACGAACGTTCAGTTTTCTCTAGCACCACACCAATTCAAGATCCACTAAGGAAGAGTTCGATGAGCAAAGGATCGCCCATCAGCCCCTCGCTGATGGCTTCAAAGTCCGCTGGAGCCGCCAAGGCTCCGGAACGCGTCGACAAGCCGGCTGAGGCCGGGGTCGACACTGCTGCAGCCGCCTCTCCTGTCCTTGGGCCGAACAACGTCGTACCCCCGACGGTGATGACCGGCTCAGAAGCAATTGTCCGCTCGCTCGAAGAACTCGGCGTCGACGACATTTTCGGTTTGCCCGGTGGCGCGATCCTGCCCACCTACGACCCCTTGATGGCCTCCAAAATGAACCACGTTCTGGTCCGTCACGAACAGGGAGCCGGCCACGCCGCGCAAGGCTACGCCATGGTCACCGGGCGGGTGGGCGTCTGCATCGCCACCTCGGGTCCCGGTGCCACCAACCTCGTCACCGCCATCATGGATGCGCACATGGATTCCGTTCCGCTCGTGGCCATCACCGGCCAGGTTGCCAGCGGAGTAATCGGCACCGATGCCTTCCAGGAAGCCGACATCGTGGGCATCACCATGCCCATCACCAAGCACTCGTTCCTGGTGACGGACCCCAACGACATTCCCCACGTCATGGCCGAGGCCTTCCACCTCGCCTCGACAGGCCGTCCGGGCCCTGTCCTCGTGGACATCGCGAAGGACGCGCAGGTGGGGCAGATGACCTTCTCCTGGCCGCCGAAGATCGACCTGCCTGGTTACCGCCCGGTGGTCCGCGGCCACAACAAGCAGGTCCGCGAGGCGGCGAAACTGATCGCCGCGGCCAGTAAGCCCGTGCTTTACGTGGGCGGCGGCGTGGTCAAGGCGCATGCCTCGGCCGAGCTGCGTGAGCTGGCCGAACTGACCGGCGCCCCCGTGGTGACCACGCTCATGGCCCGCGGTGTCTTCCCGGACTCACATCCCCAGCACGTGGGCATGCCGGGTATGCACGGTACGGTCTCGGCCGTGACCGCGCTGCAGCAGTCTGACCTCCTCGTCACCCTGGGCGCCCGCTTCGACGACCGCGTCACGGGCGTTCTCAAGACCTTCGCGCCGAATGCCAAGGTCATTCACGCGGACATCGACCCCGCTGAGATTTCCAAGAACCGCACCGCCGACGTTCCCATCGTGGGCTCGGTCAAGGAAATCATCCCGGAACTGACGGAAGCTGTCCGCGCCCAGTTCGGGACTTCCGGAACTCCGGACCTGGACAACTGGTGGGCTTTCCTGAACAACCTGAAGGAAACCTACCCGCTGGGCTGGACCGAACCCGAAGACGGCCTCAGCGCGCCGCAGCGCGTCATCGAGCGCATCGGCGCCCTGACCGGGCCCGAGGGCATCTACGTTGCCGGCGTCGGCCAGCACCAGATGTGGGCGGCGCAGTTCATCAAGTACGAGCGCCCGCACGCCTGGCTGAACTCAGGCGGTGCCGGCACCATGGGCTACGCCGTCCCCGCCGCCATGGGTGCCAAGGTGGGGGAGCCGGACCGTGTGGTCTGGGCCATCGACGGCGACGGCTGCTTCCAGATGACCAACCAGGAGCTGGCCACCTGCGCCATCAACAAGATCCCCATCAAGGTCGCTGTCATCAACAACTCCTCGCTGGGCATGGTGCGCCAGTGGCAGACCCTCTTCTACGAAGGCCGCTACTCCAACACCGACCTGAACACCGGCCACGAAACCATCCGGATCCCGGACTTCGTCAAACTCGGCGAGGCCTACGGCTGCGCGTCCTTCCGGTGCGAGCGGGACGAGGACATCGACGCAACAATCCAGAAGGCGCTGGAAATCAATGACCGCCCCGTGGTCATCGACTTCGTGGTCAGCCCCGACTCCATGGTGTGGCCGATGGTGCCCGCCGGGGTCAGCAACGACCAGATCCAGGTTGCCCGCAACATGACCCCGGAATGGGAAGAGGAGGACTGATCATGAGCCGCCACACACTGTCCGTTCTGGTCGAAGACAAGCCCGGTGTGCTGACCCGCGTGGCCAGCCTTTTCGCCCGCCGCGCCTTTAACATTAACTCCCTGGCCGTAGGCCCGACGGAAGTTCCGGGCATCTCCCGGATGACCGTCGTCGTCGACGCAGACGGTGACCTGATCGAACAGGTCACCAAGCAGTTGAACAAGCTGATCAACGTGATCAAGATTGTTGAACTGACCTCCGAATCTTCCGTACAGCGCGACCACATCCTGGTCAAGGTACGTGCGGATGCCGCAACTCGTCTGCAGGTGACCCAGGCTGCAGACCTGTTCCGTGCTTCAGTGGTCGACGTCTCCACAGACTCGGTGGTCATTGAAGCAACTGGCCATCCCGAAAAGCTCACGGCACTGCTTTCAGTGCTCGAGCCCTTCGGTATCCGCGAAATTGTGCAGTCCGGCACCTTGGCCGTTGGACGGGGATCCCGCTCCATGAGTGATCGGGCGCTGCGCTCCGCTTAGGCAGAGCGCAACGCCTGCAAACGCAGTACCGACAGACACATCTACAAGAAATCCACTCAAGAGGAGTTACGCAAGTGACTGAAATGTTTTACGACGACGACGCAGACCTGTCGATCATCCAGGGTCGCAAGGTTGCCATTGTCGGCTACGGCTCCCAGGGCCACGCCCACGCGCTGAACCTGCGCGATTCCGGCGTCGAGGTTGTCATTGCCCTCAAGGAAGGCTCAAAGTCCACCGCCAAGGCTGAGGAGGCAGGCTTCCAGGTCAAGAACGTTGCCGACGCGGCCGAATGGGCCGACGTCATCATGATCCTGGCACCGGACCAGCACCAGCGCTCGATCTTCAACGACTCCATCAAGGACAAGCTGACCCCGGGCAAGGCCCTCGCCTTCGCACACGGCTTCAACATCCGCTTCGGCTACATCAAGGCACCGGAGGGCGTCGACGTCATCCTGGTCGCCCCGAAGGCCCCCGGCCACACGGTTCGCCGCGAGTTCGAAGCCGGCCGCGGCATCCCGGACATCATCGCCGTCGAGCAGGACGCTTCCGGTTCCGCTTGGGAACTGGCCAAGTCCTACGCCAAGGCCATTGGCGGCACCCGCGCCGGTGTCATCAAGACCACCTTCACCGAAGAGACCGAAACGGACCTCTTCGGCGAGCAGTCCGTCCTGTGCGGCGGCGTGTCGCAGCTGGTCCAGTACGGCTTCGAAACCCTGACCGAGGCCGGTTACCAGCCCCAGATCGCCTACTTCGAGGTGCTGCACGAGCTCAAGCTCATCGTTGACCTCATGTGGGAAGGCGGCATCGCCAAGCAGCGCTGGAGCGTCTCCGACACCGCTGAGTACGGCGACTACGTCTCCGGCCCGCGGGTCATCACCCCCGAGGTGAAGGAAAACATGAAGGCTGTCCTGGCTGACATCCAGTCCGGTGCCTTCGCCAAGCGCTTCATCGACGACCAGGACAACGGCGCCGTCGAATTCAAGGAGCTGCGTGCCAAGGCAGAGTCCCACCCGATCGAGGGCGTTGGCCGCGAGCTGCGGTCCCTGTTCTCCTGGCAGCAGCAGGACCAGGACTACGTAGAAGGCTCTGCAGCCCGCTAAGGCTGCGCCCTTCACAGCGACAGTGAGGCCGGGTTCACACTTAACAATGTGAGCCCGGCCTTTCCGTACGCCTAGACTTTATTTACCCCCAGGACTTCAACGCAGAGGATCAGCTGTGTCAAAACCCGTAGTATTGCTTGCCGAAGAACTTTCACCCGCCACCATCGAGGCCCTTGGCCCGGACTTTGAAATCCGTCAGACCGACGGGGCCGATCGTTCCCAGCTGCTCTCTGCCATCGAGGACGTTGACGCCATCCTGGTCCGCTCCGCCACCAAGGTGGACGCCGAGGCCATTGCCGCCGCGAAGAACCTGAAGGTCATCGCGCGTGCCGGCGTTGGCCTGGATAACGTCGACATCAAGGCCGCCACCCAGGCCGGTGTCATGGTGGTCAACGCCCCGACGTCGAACATCGTTTCCGCCGCGGAACTGACCGTGGGCCACATCCTGAGCCTGGCCCGTCACATCCCGCAGGCCAGCGCCGCCCTGAAGGACGGCGAGTGGAAGCGCTCCAAGTACACCGGCATTGAACTCTTCGAGAAGAAGATCGGCATCATCGGCCTGGGCCGCATCGGCGCCCTGGTGGCCGCCCGCCTGCAGGGCTTCGACACCGAGATCCTCGCGTTCGACCCCTACATCACGTCCGCCCGCGCGGCACAGCTCGGCGTGAAGCTCGTCACCCTCGACGAGCTGCTCGCGCAGTCTGACTTCATCACCATCCACATGCCCAAGACGCCGGAAACGGTCGGCATGCTCGGCGCCGACGCCTTCAAGAAAATGAAGAACACGGCCTACGTGATCAACGTGGCCCGTGGCGGCCTCGTGGACGAGGAAGCCCTCTACACCGCACTGCAGGACCGCCAGATTGCCGGCGCCGCCGTGGACGTCTTCGTCCAGGAGCCCAGCACCGACCTGCCGTTCTTCAAGCTGGACAACGTTGTGGTGACCCCGCACCTGGGCGCGTCAACCGATGAGGCACAGGAAAAGGCCGGCGTCTCCGTCGCGAAGTCCGTCCGCCTGGCCCTTGCCGGGGAACTTGTTCCGGACGCCGTGAACGTCGCCGGCGGCGTGATCGCCCCCGACGTCCGCCCGGGCATCCCGCTGATCGAGAAGCTGGGCCGCATCTTCACGGCGCTGACCCACGCCTCCGTAACCCAGATCGACGTTGAGGTGGCCGGTGAAATCGCCGCGCTTGATGTCAAGGTCCTGGAGCTCGCCGCCCTCAAGGGGATCTTCGCCGACGTCGTCACCGAGCAGGTGTCCTATGTCAACGCCCCCGTGATCGCTGAGCAGCGTGGCATCAACGTCCGCCTCATCACCACCCCCGAGGCCGAGGACTACCGCAACGTGCTGACGCTGCGCGGCGCCCTGAGCGACGGCGCGCAGATCTCCGTGGCCGGCACCCTGACCGGTCCCAAGCAGGTGCAGAAGCTCGTCGGCGTGAACGGCTACGACGTCGAGATTCCCATCAGCGAGCACCTCGTTGTGGTTTCCTATGCTGACCGTCCCGGCGTCATCGGCACCATCGGCCACATCCTGGGCATGAACAACATCAACATCGGCGGCATGCAGGTGGCACGGAACGCGGAGGGCGGCCAGGTCCTGGCGCTGCTCACCATCGACAGTTCCGTCCCGCAGCAGGTGCTGGACGCCATCAAGGCCGGCATCGGTGCCGAGATGGTGCGCGAAGTGGACCTCGAGGACTAGTCCGACGAACGCTGGCCGGCAACGGCCAGGTCCCCAACGCGGGGTGAACCCCTTGTCCCCTGGAGTTCATTCCGGCCAAGTATGATTGGCCGGTCTGCGTACAATAGCTAGGTCGAATTTAAGGATCCAGCCGGCAGGCCGGCCAATACTTTTTGCACGTCCGCAAGGGACACCTCCACATTCTGCGGTCATCGTGGCGTGCGCACGCAATCCAGGTTTCAGGGAGCCCAATGAACGCCGTCCAGAGGTTCATCAGAAGCAAAGTGCTGCTGCTGACCGCTGCAATTCTGATCTTCGCCATGTGCCTGTCAGTCCTCGTCCAGACCCAGTCGCAGGCAGCGCTGAACCGGACCGTGGACCAGAACTCGCGCGGGCTCTACGACATCTTGGTCCAGGCCAAGGCGGGCTCGGACGGTACGCTCATGCAGCCCGAGATTGCCACCGGGCAGGGCGGCATCAGCTTCGACCAGCTGCAGAAGATCCGGGACCTGTCCGGCACGTCTGTTGCCGCGCCCATCAGCCTGGTCTCGCGCGTGACGCAGAACCTTGAGACCCCGCGCCTGGAGGCCATGGACTACCTGGGCTTCAACGCCGGACTCGTCGGCACCGCGACTGCCGGGCAGCCCGGCGGCACCGACCCCAGCAAATGGCCGGAAGCGCAGTCCGTGCTCAGCGACACCCCCAAGAAGTACCGCCTGACGGCCAGCGCCACAAGCTCCGACGGTTCCTCGCAGCACACACTCTTCAAGTCCACTGCCGAGGGCACTCTCGGCAAGGGCAAGCTCGTGGAGCAGCAGGTCGAGGGAGGCAACAGCATCCAGATCGCCGGTCCCGAAGGCGAGACCGGGATCAAGTTCCCGGCCCCGGCCGGAGGGTCCGAGCACAACCTGTTCAACCTCACTGTTGCCCTGCCCATGGCTCCGGAGGTCACGGAGTCCGTGGTCGCCGTCGACCCCGTTTCCGAGCGTGCCCTCCTGGGCACCTCCGGTGACTTCCTGGCACCCCTGGAAAAGGCACCGCCGGCCGACGCCCGCAGCGCCGAGGCAGTCGGCCAGCACCTGGAGAGCCTCTTCACCACCGGCATTGGAATGAAGGAGCTCGAGGAGGGTCCTGACTTCCTCGGCGTGAAGCTCAAGTACTGGGCTCCCATCATGACCCAGTACCAGCAGGCCAAGCGCAACGGGCAGCTCACGGAGGACTCCCAGGCCATCCCGCTGATCGTCCGCTCCGGCACTTCGGTTGACCTGAAGTACTCCGTGAAAATCGAGGAGATCGACGACTCCGGAAACGTGGTCAAGGAAGTCGGCACCGCTGAGCGCTCCCTCGACAAGGACTACCTGCCCTTCGTCTCCAAGTCGCCCTTTGCGTTGTCCTGGCCGGGGTCCACGGACTACTCCAAGCTGCTCGGCAACTCGGCGAACTTCAGCCGCGGCCTTTACAGCCCCCCAACCTGGAGCACCAACTTCGCCTCCGCCCCCAAGTACTCGGACGGCTCCACCGCAGGCAACGGTGCCGAGGACAAGACCGCCACCCCCGGCGAGTGGGTCACCGTGAACCGCCTGCCGGAGAAGAGCGCCAACGGCGAGGCCGTGGACCAGACCCAGCGCAACCCCGTGGACGAGCGCTCCTACCGGGAGAACCTCGAAACGGGCAAGAAGCTGGCCACTCCGCTGGCCATGGTCTACGGCACGTTCGATCCCGGCGCTGTCCAGAAGGCGGCCGGTGACGTCAACCGCCTTCCGCTCGGCGGCTACGATCCAACGCCCATGACGCTGACCAAGGACGCGCAGGGCAAGGACGTTGACACCGCGCTCAAGCCCTCCCTGAGCGCCACCGGACTCGTCAGCCAGTCGGCCGGCGCCATCACCGACTACTACGGCCTGGCTGCTGCCCGCGGCTACGAGAAGAACGCCTCCGTAATCGACGCTGTGCGCGTCCGCGCCAGCGCCGCCGGCAGCTGGAAGCAGGTCCAGCCCGAGGTGGACAAGCTCGCCGCCGAGATCCGGGACATGGGACTCGAAGCCACCGTTGTGGCCGGTTCTGCCCGCGAGGACGCCAACATCTTCGTTCCCGGCTACTCCAAGGACGACGCCGGGAAGGAATCCGCGCTGGGAACCGTCCAGCAGTCGTGGGTCAGGCAGAACGCCGCCGACGCCGTCGCCGGGTCACTGACGGCAACGAACCTGACGCTGCTGTTCCTCACGCTGTGCGGCGCCGCGCTGCTGACCGGCGCGTCGACTGTCAGCTACGTGCGGCTGCGCCGCAGCGAAGCCGGCACGCTGCGCGCCATGGGCTGGACCCAGCGCCGCATCCGCTCCTGGGTGCTGGAGGAGTTCGCCGTCGGCGCCGGGCTGCTGGCCGTGGCCGGCATAGTGCTCAGCCTCGTGAGCTGGAACATCGCCACGGCCATCGTCTCGGCGTCCGTGCTGGCCCTGTACCTGGGCGCGGCCTTCTTCGCCGCCCAGCAGCTGCGGCACCGCGAGGTAGTCGACCAGGAGCCGCAGCACGACGAAAAGCTCATCGCAGTCGACTCGCCGCTGACCTTCGCGAACAGGCAGCTGAGCACGCACCGCTTCAACGCCATCTCGCTGGCCGTTGCGGTTGGTGTGTTCGGCTCGGCAGTCGGCGGCCTGATCGCACTGCTGATCGACATTCCGCGTGCCGCCGGCGCCAGCGCCCTCAGTGGCCTGGCCGCCGCCAGCGTGGCCCTGCCGAGCATCGTCCTTGGCCTGTCCGGCGTGGCTGTGGGGCTCCTGCTCACCCTGGTGACCGGGCGCTTCGAGCTGAAGGCCAAGCGCCGGTACCTCGGCACGCTGCAGGCCATGGGCTGGAACCCGGACATGCTGGGCCAGGTCCGGTTCTTCGAAAATGCTTTGGTGGGTGCGGTTGCCGTGCCGCTGGGCATCCTCGGCGCCCTTGGCATCGGCCTTGTTCTTGCCCCCTACGCCGCGTTGTGGGCCGCAGTGGCCGGGCTCGTGGCGGTTCTCTGCTGGATTCCGATTGCAACGAAAGTGGTCAAATGACTAACGACCTGAACCTTCGCCGCGCCCGCGGGAACAACGAAGGCGAGAGCCCTGCCCAGACCCGGGCCAACACCATCGTCAAGGCGGCCGACCACGCCACCCCGCTGGAGCTGAACAACATCACCATCCGCTACGGCGGAGGCAAGAACGGGTCCGACGCCGTCAGCGTCGTGGACGGCTTTGACCTCACCCTGAGCGCTGGGGAGATGCACTGCGTGGCGGGCCGAAGCGGCTCGGGCAAGACCAGCATCCTGACCGTCGGAGCGGGCCTGACCCTGCCGACGTCGGGCCGGGTGCTGTGGGAGGGCGATTCCCTTGAAACTATGAGCGACGACGAGATCGCCGACCGGCGCCGGGCACTGATCGGCTACGTTGACCAGGGCGGCGCGCTGATCGACGGCATGAGCGCGCTCGAGAACGTCCTCCTCCCCGCGGTACCGGACGGCGAGGTGGAGCAGCGGCGCGAGATGGCCAAGGACCTGCTGGACCTTGTGGGCCTCGGACGCCGCATGCGGCACCGTCCCGAGCAGCTCTCCGGCGGTGAGCGCCAGCGCGTCGCCATCGCCCGCGCCCTGATCCTGGGCACCCGCGTCCTGGTGGTGGACGAGCCCACGGCGAGCCTGGACCGGGCCTCCGCCAACCGCATCATCAGCATCCTCAAGGACACAACGTCCGACGGCATTGCAGTCCTCGTGGCGTCACATGACCACGAACTGGTCCGGCTGAGCGATACGCTGACCGAACTGATCTAGATCCATCCCTCCGCATAAAGGTAACGTTCCGCCCGTGACTTCCTCAGACAAGAGCCCCTTCTACATCACCACGGCCATCACCTACCCGAACGGCGTGCCGCACATCGGCCACGCGTACGAGTACATCGCCACAGATGCAATGGCCCGGTTCAAGCGGCTCGACGGCTACGACGTGAAGTTCCTGACCGGCACCGACGAGCACGGGCTCAAGATTGCTCAGGCCGCGGAGAAGGAAGGCGTCTCACCCAAGGAACTGGTGGACCGGAACGCGGAAATCTACAAGGCCGCGCACGCCGCCCTCGGCATCACCTACGACCGGTTCATCCGCACCACGGACGCGGACCACTACACCGCCTCGCAGGCCATCTGGAAGAAGATGGAAGCCAACGGAGACATCTACCTGTCCAAGTACGAGGGCTGGTACTCCGTGCGGGACGAGGCCTACTACGGTGAAGATGACACCGTGGTCAAGGAAGACGGTGCTCGGTACACCAAGGAGACCGACACTCCGGTGACCTGGACCGCCGAGGAAAGCTACTTCTTCCGGCTGTCCGCCTACCAGGACAAGCTGCTGGCCCTGTACGAGGCTCAGCCGGAGTTCGGCGCGCCGCAGTCCCGCTTCAACGAGGTCATCAGCTTCGTCAAGCGCGGCCTCGAGGACCTGTCCATCAGCCGCACCACCTTCGACTGGGGCGTACCCGTCCCGGGCGACGAAAAGCACGTCATGTACGTGTGGGTCGACGCGCTGACCAACTACCTCACGGGCGCCGGCTACCCGGACGTCGAATCGGAGTCGTTCAAGAGGTACTGGCCCGCCGATGTCCACATCATCGGCAAGGACATCTCGCGCTTCCACGCCATCTACTGGCCGGCCTTCCTCATGAGCGCTGGCCTTGACCTGCCGAAGCGGGTCATGATCCACGGGTTCCTGCACAACAACGGCGTCAAGATGTCCAAGTCCCTTGGCAACGTCGTTGCCCCTGCTGATTTCGTCGCCCAGTACGGCCTGGACCAGGTCCGCTTCTTCTTCCTGCGCGAGGTTCCGTTCGGCGCCGACGGCAGCTATAACCACGAGGCCATCGTGGGCCGGATGAACTCCGACCTGGCGAACAACTTCGGTAACCTCGCCCAGCGCTCACTGTCCATGGTGGCCAAGAACTGCGAGGGCCGGGTACCCGTGCCGGGCGCGTTCACGGACTCGGACACTGCAATCCTGGCCCAGGCCAACGCGCTCCTGGAGCAGGCACGTGCGGCGTTCGAAAAGCAGGAGTTCAGCCGCGCCCTCGAGGCGATCTGGACGGTGCTGGGGGACACCAACGCGTACTTCGCCGAGCAGGCGCCCTGGGTGCTGCGGAAGACCGACGTCGAGCGCATGCAGACGGTGCTCTATGTCACCCTCGAGGTGCTGCGCATCGTGTCGATCCTCGCCCAGCCGGTCATGCCCACGGCCACCGCCGCCCTGCTCGGGTACCTCGGCCAGCCGGAAGGTGCGCCCCGGGAGTTCTCGGCCATCGCGACGCCGATCGCCGCGGGCACGGAACTGCCTGCCCCCGCACCGGTGTTCCCGAAGTACGAGGAACCCGCGGACGCCTAGGACGCTTCCTCACGTCCTGCAGCTTTTCCCCAAACGCTTCCTCACTTTCTTCAGGAAAGTGAGGAAGCGTTTGCGTTTGGGCGGCGAAAGCTGAGGAGGCGTTGGTTCCAGTGACCGAATAATGAGACGGCTTGACCAGAATGTGGATGGCTTGGCTACCCTAAAAATATGAGCGCATCTACCATCAATCTCGCTGTCATCCCGGGCGACGGCATTGGGCCGGAGGTCACCGCCGAAGCCTTGAAGGTTCTCGAAAAGGTCGTGGCCGCCGAGGGCGTCACCCTTGACCAGACCCACTACGAGCTCGGTGCCCAGCACTGGCTTGAGACCGGCGAGACCCTGCCGGATGCTGTTCTCGAGGACCTGAAGACGCGCGACGCCATCCTCTTCGGCGCCATCGGTGCAGCGCCGGGGGACACCCGCATCCCGTCCGGGCTGATCGAACGCGAACTGCTCCTCAAACTGCGCTTCAGCCTTGACCACTACGTCAACCTGCGCCCCTCCCGGCTGTACGGCACGGTGGGCAGCCCGCTGGCTGAACCGGGCAACATCGATTTCATCGTCGTCCGAGAAGGCACCGAGGGTCCCTACGTGGGCAATGGCGGCACTCTGCGCGGTGGCACGCCGCACGAGGTGGCCACCGAGGTTTCCCTGAACACGGCCCACGGCGTGGAGCGCGTTGTCCGGGATGCCTTCCGCCGGGCCAACGAGCGCCCGCGCAAGAAGCTGACCCTGGTCCATAAGCACAACGTGCTGGTCTTTGCCGGCCACTTGTGGAAGCGCACTGTCGAGGCCGTGGCCAAGGAATTCCCCGAGGTCACCCATGACTACCTGCACATCGATGCCGCGACCATCTTCATGGTCACCGATCCCGCCCGCTTCGATGTCATCGTCACCGACAACCTCTTCGGCGACATCATCACCGACCTTGCTGCCGCCGTTACCGGCGGAATCGGCCTTGCGGCCTCGGGCAACATCAACATGGACCGCACGGCGCCGTCCATGTTTGAACCCGTCCACGGTTCCGCACCCGACATCGCCGGCCAGCAGAAGGCGGACCCGACGGCTGCCATCCTGTCCGCAGCCCTCCTGCTGGACCACCTGGGCTACTCCGGCGCGGCCCGGCGGATCGAGGCCGCGGTGGTGGCCGACGTCGAAAGCCGCAACGGCGAAGTGCGCAGCACAAGCGCCATTGGCGACGCCATTGCGGCGGCCGTTTAGCCTCCGCCAGCAGGCGTAAGCTTGACCTGAATTACCAATCGCTGCCGTGGTCCGATGCTGAACCACGTTCAGATGCCAGGCAGCCGACCGTGGAGGAACCATGACTCAGACTGCCCATGGCGTCGAATTCACCCAGCAGCTCTCGGCCACCCCGAAGTCTGCTGAAGAGCGTGCAGCCATCCTGGCGAACCCAGGCTTTGGCGACCACTTCACCGACCACACTGCGATTGTTGACTACACGGTCGACGCCAGCGGCCAGGGCGGATGGCACGATGCGCGGATCGAGGCCTACGGACCCATCATGCTGGACCCGTCCGCCGCGGTGCTGCACTACGGGCAGGAAATCTTCGAGGGACTGAAGGCCTACCGTCACGCTGACGGTTCCATCTGGAGCTTCCGCCCGGAGGCCAATGCCGCCCGGATGAATAAGTCCGCCCGCCGCCTCGCGCTTCCGGAGATTCCGGCTGAATACTTCCTCGGCGCCATCCGCGAACTCGTGGCGGTGGACAAGGAATGGGTTCCCGCCGGCGACGGCGAGGCCCTGTACCTGCGCCCGTTCATGATCGCCACCGAGGCGTTCCTAGGCGTGCGGGCAGCCCGTGAGGTCTCGTTCCGCGTCATTGCCTCGCCGGCCGGAAACTACTTCGGCGGGGAGCTCAAGCCGATTTCGATCTGGATTTCGCGCGAATATGCCCGGGCCGGCCGGGGCGGCACGGGTGCTGCGAAGTGCGGCGGCAACTACGCTGCCTCACTCATCGCGCAGCAGGAGGCCGAGGCCAACGGCTGCAAGCAGGTGCTGTTCCTGGACCAGTTCAACGACAACGCCGTTGAGGAACTCGGCGGAATGAACGTCTTCTTCGTCATGAAGGACGGCTCGCTGGTCACACCCGCGCTGAGCGGCACCATCCTCGAGGGCGTGACCCGCTCATCGATCATCCAGGTGGCCAAGGACATGGGCCGTGAGGTGACCGAACGGAAGATCACGCTGGACGAATGGCGCGACGGCGTTGCCTCCGGCGACATCACCGAGGTGTTTGCCTGCGGCACCGCTGCAGTCATAACTCCCATCGGTGTCCTGAAGGACGCTACGGAATTCATTGGCTCGGAGGACGCAAAAGCCGGCGAGACCACCATGGCCATCCGCTCGCAGCTGCTCGGCATCCAGACCGGCGCCGTGGAGGACACCCACGGCTGGCTGACCCGGCTCGCCTGAGCCGCTTCGGCCAGATAACCAAAAAAGCGAACGACGGCGGGTGGCCGGCTGGGCTGTTTCGGCAGCTCACCGGCCGCCCGCCGTCGTTCTCCTGCAGTTCTGCTCCCGTTGGTCGCTTGTTCCGGGATGACAGAATGAAACCCGTGAACCAGCACATCACCAGCGCCTTGAACGACAGCAGCCCGCTGACGCGTTTCCGCCTCGCGCCCAACCCGGGGCCGATGAGCCTGGAGGGGACCAACTCCTACATCGTTCGGGAGCCTGGCCACGGGGCGGTGGTGGTGGTTGATCCGGGTCCGTTTGACGAGGCGCACCTTCAGGCGCTGTCGGCCGCCGGACCCGTGGAGCTGATCCTGGTCACGCACCGGCATACGGACCACACCGCTGGTTCGGCCCGCCTCGCCGAAATCACGGGCGCCCCCGTCCGGGCCGCCGCTCCCGAGCATTGCCATGGGGGAGCCGTGTTGCAGCCGGGGGAGACCATCGCCGCCGGCGGCACAGAGATCCGGGTGGTTTCCACCCCCGGGCACACCTCCGACTCCGTCTGCTTCCACCTGCCCCTAGACGGACCCGCCGGCTCTGTGCTGACCGGCGACACCATCCTGGGCCGGGGCACAACTGTGCTTGACCACCCGGACGGCACGCTGGCTGACTACCTCTCCTCCCTCGACCGGTTGGAGCGGCTGGGACCGGCCGCCGTCCTGCCGGCCCACGGCCCCGTCCTGCCGGCGCTCGACGCGGTGGTCCGCGCCTACCGGGACCACCGGCTGGACAGGCTCGCCCAAATCCGGACGGCCCTCGCCGGCCTCGGCCCGGACGCCTCCGTAGGCGAGGTCACCAGCGTTGTTTATGCCGAGGTCGACCCTTCCGTCCGGCGCGCCGCGGAGAATTCCGTGGCGGCACAGCTGGAATACCTGCGCCTCCTAAGGGAAAGGGGCTGAGACTGTAGGCTTGGACCCATGCGTATTGCCCGGTTTGTAGTCGATTCTGATCCCCTTTACGGCGTTGTTGAAGGCCAGCCCGGCAGTGAGGAAATCACTGTCATCAACGGCGATCCGTTCTTCAACGGTGTGGAACGCACGTCTGTGCGGCACAAGCTGGAGGATGTCCGCCTGCTGGCGCCCATCATTCCGCGCAGCAAGGTGATCGGCGTGGGGCGCAACTTTGTGGAGCACGCCCACGAACTCGGCAATGAGGTGCCCCAGCAGCCGCTGCTGTTCCTGAAGCCCAACACCGCCGTCGTGGGTCCGAACGATCCCGTGGTTCTGCCGGAGTTCTCCGAGGAGGTCTCCTTCGAGGCGGAGCTGTGCGTCGTCATTGGCCGCATCTGCAAGGACGTGCCGGAAGAGCGCGCCGACGACGTGATCTTCGGATACACCTGCGGCAACGATCTCACCGCCCGCGACGTGCAAAAGACAGACCTCCAGTGGGCGCGCGCCAAGGGCTTCGATACTTCTGCGCCGCTTGGTCCGTGGATCGAGACCGAACTGGATCCCGAGGACCTGTCCATCAAGGGCCGGCTCAATGGCGAACTTCGCCAGGACGGCAGCACCACCCAGATGATCCGCGGCGTCCGCGAGCTGGTTTCCATCGTCTCCAGCGCTTTCACGCTGCTGCCCGGCGACGTCATCATGACCGGCACGCCGGCCGGCGTCGGCCTCGTCCAGGCCGGCGACCGGTACGAAGTGGAGATCGAGGGCATCGGCCGCCTGTCGAACCCCGTAGTCCGCCGCTAGCCGCGGACGGGGCAGCCCAGTCGGGAACCCGGTCCGCAAGGCGGGGCAATGGCAGGGGTGCCCGGTTGGTAAAGTTGGTACCACTATGACTACCCCCTCCGCCGCTCCTGCTGCCATTCCTGCCGTCACCGCCGAAACGCCGGTCCGCGTCCGCTTCTGCCCGTCACCAACGGGCACCCCGCACGTCGGGCTGATCCGCACGGCGCTGTTCAACTGGGCCTACGCCCGCCACACCGGCGGCAAGATGATCTTCCGCATCGAGGACACGGACTCGGCACGGGACAGCGAGGAAAGCTACCACCAGCTGCTGGATGCCCTGAAGTGGCTCGGCATCGACTGGGACGAGGGCGTGGAGGTGGGCGGCCCCCACGCGCCATACCGCCAGTCGCAGCGCAGCGAGCTGTACCAGGACGTCATCGCCAAGCTCAGGGCAGGCGGCCACATCTATGAGTCCTACTCGACTCCGGACGAGATCGAAGCGCGCCACCGTGCCGCCGGACGGGATCCGAAGCTGGGCTACGACGGCTTTGACCGCGACCTCAGCGACGAACAGGTCGCTGCGTTCAAGGCCGAGGGTCGGGAGGCCGTGCTGCGGCTGCGGATGCCGGACGAGGACATCACCTTCACCGACCTCGTCCGCGGCGAGATTACGTTCAAGGCCGGTTCCGTCCCGGACTTCGCCGTGGTGCGGGCCAACGGGGCTCCTCTCTACACCCTGGTCAACCCGGTGGACGACGCCCTCATGGGCATCACCCACGTTCTCCGCGGTGAGGACCTGCTCAGCTCCACGCCGCGTCAGATCGCCCTCTACCGTGCGCTCTACGCGGTGGGCGTGGCGGAATACATGCCGGAGTTCGGGCACCTGCCCTACGTCATGGGCCAGGGCAACAAGAAGCTTTCCAAGCGCGACCCGGAATCGAGCCTGTTCCTGCACCGGGAGCGCGGCTTCATCCCCGAGGGGCTGCTCAATTACCTTTCCCTGCTCGGCTGGTCCCTGAGCGCCGACGAGGACATCTTCACGGTGGAACAGCTGGTGAAGAACTTCGACATCCACGATGTCCTGGCTAACCCGGCCCGGTTCGACCTCAAGAAGGCCGAAGCGATCAACGGAACACACGTCCGGCTGCTGGACCCTGCGGTCTTCCGCGAGCGGCTGGTCCCGTACCTCCGGCACGCCGGCCTGGTGGGGGAAATCCTCACCGACCGCCAGGAGGAAATCCTGACGGAGTCCGCGCCGCTGGTCCAGGAGCGGATCACCCTCCTCGGCGAAGCCCCGGAGATGCTGGCGTTCCTGTTCAAGTCCGACGACGCGATCGACGTCGCCGCGGACGCCCGCAAGGGCCTGCCGGAGAACGTCACCGAGGTTCTTGACGCAGCACTGGCCGCGCTCGAGCCGATCGAAGACTGGAACGCCGAAAACATCCAGTCCGCGCTGAAGCAGGCGCTGGTGGAGGATCTGGGGATCAAGCCCCGGCTCGCGTTCGGCCCCGTGCGCACCGCGATCTCCGGCCGCCGGATCTCCCCGCCGCTGTTCGAGTCCATGGTGATCCTGGGCAAGGAATCGTCCCTGGCGCGCCTGCGCGCTTTCCGCGGCTGATGTCACACCCCGCAGTGGAAGCCGCCGTCCTGTCCCGTGGCCTCGGGGCGGTAAGCGGTGTCCTGTTCGACATTGACGACACCCTCGTGGACCTTGCCTATGCCATGACCACGGCGCTGCGGGACGCCAGCGAACACCTCCTGCCCGGCCTGGACCAGGCCGGGTGGGAGAAGGTGGGGCGGATCTTCACGCACGAGACAACCCACTACTACGACCGCTACCTCGCCGGCGAGCTGACGTTCAACGAGCAGCGACTGCTCCGGGGCCGCGCAGCCCTGGGCCACTTCGGCGTGGAAATGGGCGAGGGGGAGGAGTCCCACAACTGGCTCAGCACCTACTCGCGGCTGCAGCCCAGCTACGTCAGGGCCTTTGAGGATGTCCTGCCGTTCCTCGATGCCCTGGACCAGGCCGGAATTCCCTATGGGGCCGTGAGTAACAACGTGCACGACTACCAGCGGGTGAAGCTGGACAGCGCCGGCCTGGAACGCATCCGATTCCTCGTGGGCACCGACACTGTCGGTGTCCCCAAGCCGGACCCCGCCATCTACCTCGAAGGCGTTCGTTTGATCGGCAGCACGCCTGCCTCCACGCTCTACATCGGGGACAACCGGCTCCTGGACGCCGAGGGCTCGACGGCGGCAGGACTGTTGGGCGTCTGGCTGAACCGAAGCGGGGAGCAGGCTCCGGGTTTCCAGGGGCAGGAGATCGCTTCCCTGCTGGAACTGCTGGCGCTGCCAGCCGGTTCCAGCTAGCCGGCCGGGTCCGTTGCCTGCGCCCGCTACGGGGTTCTGAACGTGTGGCGCAGGTAACGGCCCGCCGATTTGTGCGGTGCAAAAGTCTCGGGTAGAGTAATTACTCGTGCTGAGGGGCACGGAGCGAAAGAGAGAGACTTTCGACCGGCCCGAAAGTGCCAATGGGATATGGTGTAATTGGCAACACTACGGTTTCTGGTACCGTCATTCTAGGTTCGAGTCCTGGTATCCCAGCTCTGGATTTCTTCGGATTTTCCGCAGATGTTCAGGTGTTGCGAATCGAAATCATCGATTTGGAACAAAGCCAAATGTGTGAAAAACTATCTTGGCTTGATTAGCGGAAACGCTGATCGAAAAGTACACGGCCCCATCGTATAGCGGCCTAGTACGCCGCCCTCTCACGGCGGTAACGCGGGTTCGAATCCCGCTGGGGTCACAAGTAACCGGCTCCGGGCAACAGCCCGGGGCCGGTTTTGTTTTGCCGGAAAATTCGCGGTGCCTGCAAATTCCCCGGGCGAGTGCTGGGTGGGTGGGCCCCCCGGTAATGCACTCATTCGACCGAAATGTGGCCAGAACTGGCATGATGAGGCTGTGACCTCCAACCGGATCCCGCCAGCCAGCGGCCAGGAAATGGGGATGCAGCCTGCCGGCGTGCGCCTCCTGGAGGAGGTCCGCCGCGACTTGGCAGCTGTTTCGCTGCCGCTGGCCCTGCCGACGGCTGATCAGGCGCGGCTTGAGATCCGGAACTCTGTGGCCCAGCTCGATGATTACGTCTTGCCCCGTTACCGCAGCCTTGACGCTCCGCTGCTGGCCGTCGTCGGCGGCTCAACGGGTGCGGGCAAATCGACTCTCGTGAACGCGCTCGTCGGCCATCCGGTCACGCGTGCCGGCGCCATTCGGCCCACCACCCGCCAGCCCATCCTCCTGCACCATCCTTCGGACGCTGACTGGTTCGAGGACCAGCGCGTTCTGCCCGGCCTGAGCCGGATCCGCGGAACCGTCGTCCCGGCCGTAGCCCCGGCCGCCGTTGCGCCTGCGCCCCGCGGTCCGGCCGGAACGTCTACGGCCACCGCGCCCGTCTCGTCATTGGTCCTCGTGGGCGAGCCTGCCGTGCCCGAGGGCATCGCACTGCTTGATGCTCCGGACGTGGACTCCATCTCCGACGAGAACCGCAGGCTCGCCGGGCAGCTGCTGGCGGCAGCGGACCTTTGGATCTTCGTCACCACCGCCAACCGCTACGCTGACGCCGTTCCGTGGAAGCTGCTGCTGAACGCGGCGTCGAGGGACATCATGGTGGCGGTGGTCCTCGACCGCGTGCCGCCGGCCGCCGAAGCGGAGGTCAGCGAGGATCTGCGCAGCATGCTGGCACGGGAAGGCCTTGGTGCCGCCCGCCTTTTCGTCATCCCGGAAGTCCCCCTTGGCCGCTCAGGCATGCTGCCGGCCGAAACTGTGGAACCCCTGAAAGCCTGGCTCCGGGCGTTGGCCGCCGATGCAGCAGCCCGCGCTGACATCGCCAGGCGGACGTTGCACGGTGCGGTGCGGGAACTTGGCCAACGCGTAGGACGCATCGCTGACGCTGCAAAGGAGCAGCACCGCGCGGCCACCCTGCTGGGCGACGACGTACGGGCCGCCTACTGGGATGCGGGCACCCGGATCATCGACGCCACCAAGGACGGTGCCCTTCTGCGAGGCGAGGTCCTGGCCCGCTGGCAGGACTTTGTGGGAACGGGTGAGTTCTTCCGGACCCTGGAACAGAACGTGGGGCGGTTCCGCGACCGGCTTGGGGCATTCTTCCGCGGCGAGCCCGCGCCCGCGGTGAAAGTGGAAACCGCCATTGAAACGGGACTCCAGGCCGTCATCCTGGATGAGGCTGCCAAAGCGGCGGAGGACGCAGACCAGCGCTGGCGATCGGATCCGGCAGGCAGGCAGCTCCTGGGAACAGATGACCTCTCGGGAACGAGCCCCGGATTTGGGGACCTCGTGGCGGCGGAGATACGCGACTGGCAGACGGGCCTCATGGAACTCATCAGGACCGAAGGGCAGGACAAGCGGACCCAGGCACGGTGGCTCTCCTTCGGCATCAACGGCCTCGGCGCCGCCCTGATGATTGTGGTTTTCTCCATGACGGCCGGGCTGACCGGTCTTGAGATCGGCGTCGCCGGAGGGACCGCCGTCGTGGGCCAGAAGCTTCTCGAAGCTGTCTTTGGCGAGGACGCCGTACGCCGGCTCGCCCGTACGGCGCGCGACGACCTGAGCACCAGGTGCCGAAGCCTGCTGGCAGCCGAGCAGGAGCGCTTCCTTGATCGGCTGGCCCCGGAAGCCGGGCAGGCCGCCGTCGGGCTCGCCGAACATGCTCAGGCGCTCACGCGGCTGGCGGACGCCACGTGAACCGCCGGGGGAGGGCGAAGGAAGAGACGCGGCTGCAAGGCCGCCTCGACGCTTTGGGCAGGGCCCGGGAGCTGGCCGAGGGCGTGCTTCCAGACGCTGCCCTGGAGGACGTGCTCGGGGTACTGGAACGTGCCCGGTCACGGCGGGCGCTCTCGGCTGACCACACGGTGGTGGGCTTCTTCGGGGCGACCGGAAGCGGAAAATCCACCCTGTTCAACGCCGTGAACGGCGCCGAAATCGCGACGGCGGCGGCGCGCCGGCCCACTACATCCGAACCCTTGGCGAGTGTCTGGGGAGCCGACGGCAGTGAGCCGCTGCTGGACTGGCTGGATGTCCGCGCCCGCCACCTCGCAGACCCCGTGGACGGGTTCGCCGACGAGGATACCGGGCTGATCCTGCTGGATCTGCCCGACTTCGATTCCACCCGCACCGCGAACCGGGATATCGTGCAGCGGCTGGTGGGGATGGTGGACGTCCTGGTCTGGGTACTGGACCCGCAAAAGTATGCCGACGCCGCCGTCCACAACGGCTTCCTGGCTCCGCTGGCGTCACACGGGGCCGTCACGCTGGTGGTTCTCAACCAGGTGGACAGGCTGCCGGCAGCGGACGTCGAGCCCGTGCTGGAGTCGCTGCGGGGGATCCTGGCCCGCGACGGACTGGGCAGGGTGCAGGTCCTGGCGGCCTCCGCACTGACCGGAGCGGGAGTGGACGGCGTCCGGGCTGCCATCCGCCGCGTGGTTTCGCAGCGGGAGGCGCTGTCGCTGCGGCTGTCCGCGGACGTGACCAAGGCGGCGGCGCAGCTGGAGGAAGCCTCGGGCCGCGGGGAAGCCGCCGGCGTGAAGAGCGGGACCGTAGCGCGGCTTGCCAATGAACTGGCTGCAGCGGCCAACGTGCCCCTGGTGGCCGATGCGGTGTCCGCGTCCTACCGGATCGAGTCCACCCGGCGCACCGGCTGGCCGGTGACGCGGTGGCTGGTCCGCTTGAGGCCCGATCCGCTCCGCCGGCTCAATCTGCGACGCAATGGCAGCGCCGAGGTGAACCGGACGTCGCTGCCGCCGGCGGGCGCCCCGGAGCGTGCGCGGACCGATGCTGCGGTCCGCCAGTTTGCCGACGCCGCCAGTGACGGTGCCCCTGGCCCCTGGCGGGCAGCCATCCGCGCGGCGGCCCGGACGGGAAGGGACCGGTTGCCCGATGCCCTTGACCAAGCAATCGCCGGGGCGGATCTCGGTGCGGGCCGGAAGTCCTGGTGGTGGGGTGCGTTCAACGTGATCCAGTGGCTGGCGCTGCTCGCGGCCGTGGCCGGGCTGGGGTGGCTGGGTGTGCTTGCCGGGCTCGGCTACCTGCAGCTGCCCGTTCCGGAGGTGCCACGGGTGGAAGGCTGGCCGGTTCCCACCCTGCTGATTGCCGGCGGAGCTGCACTGGGGATTCTTCTTGCCGTGACAGCCAAATTCATCTCTGCGGGCGTGGCTCGCCGCCGCGGCGCGAGGGCCAGGAAGCGGCTCAACGCTGCTGTGGCAGAGGTAGCGGGCGGGCTTGTGGTGGAACCGGTGGAGGCGGAGGTCCGCCGGCTGGAGTCGTTCAACGCAGCGCTCCGGGCCGCCGCCAGCTAGTTCCCACACGCGCCGATCCTCATCCCATACCCGGGGCCCCAGGCCCGCGGCCGGTCAGCCGGCCGCCGTCTCCAGGGCTGCCGCTGCGTCCCGGACCTTGATCATGGTGCGGAGGTTTCGGGTGGTGGTGGAGGCCTTGTACTTCGGTTTGGCGGACAGTTTGCTGAACGGGCTCTCGAGTGTACCGCCGGCGGGCGCCAGCCACGCCAGGGCCTCGGGACCCAGCCGCTCCTGCTCCACGCCGTCCAGCGCTTTCCCCGAGGCGGACAGCTCATCCAGTGCAGCCGTGTCCGAGGCCAGGGTGAGATACGTGTGAGTGCTCTTGTCGTCGGCGGGATAGCGGCACGCGGCCACGAGCTCCGATACGCGGTCCGCTGTCAGCACCACCACCCAGGCGTCGTAGCCGAAGGCCTTCCGCAAGGTTGACTCGAATTCCTTCTTGACGGCGGCAGGGTCGAGATCGCTGGCCAGCACCACGTTGCCGCTGGCCAGCAGCGTCTTCACCCCGGTGAACGGTCCCGCCTTTAGGGCTTCCTTGAGGTTCACCATCCTGATGTTGATGCCGCCCACGTTGATGCCGCGGAGGAACACTGCGTAGCTGGTCATGCGCCCAGACTACTGCCCGACTGGCTTGGGCCTGGCTGTTCGGAGTGGCGTGGTTCGCGGACCGGTTGCCGGCAGATTGGTTCCGGCCGATCTGTATCCGGGCAGTGGCGGTGCGGTGGAGTGGTAGGTGTGGCCGGTGGGTGTGGTGATTTCGATGGTGTGCCGCGGTCCCGGTCTGGGTTGGGCTTTCCAGCCGGGGAGTTCTTTGGTGTGGTTGCATGCTTCGCAGAGGCCGGCGCCGTTGGCCAGGGATGTTGGGCCGTTCTCGTGCCAGGGGATGATGTGGTCGTGGTGGCGGATCGGGGCGTCGCAGTAGGGCGTGCGGCAGGTGTCGTCGCGGACCTGGATGAAGCGGTGCAGCTTTGGCGGGAACAGGCGCCGCCGTGAGTCCATGGCCACCAGCTCCCCGGTCTCGGGGGCGGTGTAGAGCCGCCGGACCCAGGTTTTGAGCTCCTCACGTCCGTCACTCTTTACCTGCGTTACCAGGTTGCGGGCAAAGGCAGCGGGGACGATGCCGTAGCCGGTGAGGCGTGCGGGTTCGCTGTCGCCTTGGAGGAGGGTGCGGTCGGTCATGACGAGGTTGATCTCGATGCCGGTAATGCCGCCGGCGGTGCCGGTGGCGCGTTCGACGAGGGTGTCGGCCTTGATCTGGTCCCGGGAACGCGGATCTCCGTCGGACTGAAGGGTATCGGCGTGCCGTGTGAGCGCCGCGTACACGGCGACGCCCTGGTGGGCGGGCAGCAGTGCGGTCAGGTAAGTCATGCAGTCCGGGGCGGGGCGCAGGCTCACCGACCGCTCCGACGCGGCGTGGCTGGCGCGCTGGACGACGGAACGGGGGTCCCTGCGGGTTGCGGCGGCCCGGGTTGCGGCAATGACTGTCCGGGTTCCGGCGCCGTTGAAGGTTCCGGTGTCGGCGGCGAGTTCCTCGTCGACGGCGGTCCTGTCGGCCACGGTCAGGCAGGCTGTTTCTTTCACGACGTACATGGCGCGCTCTTCATTGAGCTGGCCGGTGTCCAGGGCGGCCAGGCTGTGGGGCATTTCCTTGACCAGGGCCTTGGACATGCCGAGCAGCCGGCCGCCGCGGTGCGGGGACTCGCCCCGGGCCAGCGCGATCTGCTCAGCGGCGCCCATGCTGTGTTCCTTGGGGCGTTTCCTGCCCAGATCCTCCGCAGCTAGGGGGTTAGGACTGGCCTGCCCAGGGCCGTCCTGCGCCGCATCATCGACGTGTTCCTGGCGGTGCCGGATCTCGAAGGCAACCGCAAGCCGCGCCTGTTGCCCGGCAGCCCAGCACTTGAAGTCCTCGTAGCCGCGTATCTGGTCGATCAGCCCGGCACTGTCGGCGGTGAGGTCGGCCCGCAAAAGGACAGCTGCTGCCGCGCTCCGGTCTCTGATACTCAGCCAAGGTGTACCAGCGCCGGAGGCACGGCCGCCGTCGAACAGGACATCAGCAAACAGTGCCTCGGGAAACGGGTCCTTCGGGAAGTCATCGTCAGCAATCAGGGCGTCGGCGAAAGGATCCTCAGGAGAAACGTCGTCGGGGTACACGAAGTTGGGGTCATCGTCGTAGGCCAACCCGTGGACCGCAAACTCCGGAACCGCAGCAGACCGCACAACGCCGCCGCGCGGCGCCGCTCCTGTCAGTGCTGAATTCCGGCTGCCTTCCATGAACACAGTCTGCCAATGCCCACTGACATTAACGGGTCGGTCGGGCACCAGATGTGGGCGAGGTCTGAAAGTTTTTTAGATCCATCTCAGAACGAAAACTGGGTAGCAGCAGGGGGCGTTCCCAGCGCTGGGAACGCCCTGATCTGGTACCCACTTGGGCGCCGGGGCCCGTTGACGCGATGCTAGTCGTTATTCTTGCGGAGGGCTTCGGTCAGCACGCGGGCCGCGTTGCAGACAACCTCCGCGTGCAGCCGGCCGGGCTGGCGGGTGAGCCGCTCGATCGGGCCAGAGATGGAGACCGCGGCGATGACGCGACCCGAGGGCCCCCGCACGGGAGCCGAGACTGAGGCGACCCCAGGCTCCCGTTCGCCGAGGCTCTGGCCCCAGCCCCGCCGTCGTACTCCCGCCAGAACGGTGGGCGTGAAGCGCGCGGACTGCAGGCCCTCCAGCAGGCGGTCGTGGTCCTCCCAGGCGAGCAGCACCTGGGCGGCAGAGCCGGCCTTCATGGAGAGCTGGGTTCCCACGGGAATGGTGTCGCGGAGGCCAATGGGACGCTCGGCGGAGGCAACGCAGACCCGCCAGTCGCCCTGGCGGCGGAAGATCTGTGCGCTTTCGCCGGTGGCATCGCGGAGCTGCATGAGAACCGGCCCGGCCGAGGCGATCAGTCTGTCCTCGCCGGCGGCGGACGCCAGCTCAACGAGGCGGCTGCCGAGGACAAAACGGCCCTGGATGTCGCGGCTCACCAGGCGGTGGTGGACCAGCGCCAGCGCCAGCCGGTGCACTGTCGGCCGCGCCAGTCCCGTGGCAGCGACTAGCTGCGCCAGAGTCGTGGGTCCGGCCTCAAGCGCGTCGAGCACCTGTGCTGCTTTATCAATGACACCGACTCCACTAGAATTGTCCATGTACTGATATTGCCGTCTCAATATCTGAGATGCAAATCTTTTGACTGGCTTATTACCGGGGTCTGCTGTTTCAGTGGATCCAACAACAAACAGCATCGAAGGGAGATGGCCATGGCCAAAACATTGGCCGAGAAAGTCTGGGATGCGCACGTGGTGCGCAAAGGCGACGGCGAAGGCGCCAACGCCCAGCCTGACCTTCTGTACATCGACCTGCACCTCGTCCATGAGGTGACCTCCCCGCAGGCATTCGAGGGTCTCCGTCTGGCCGGCCGCAAGCTGCGCCGCCCGGACCTCACGATCGCCACCGAGGACCATAACACCCCGACGCTGGACATCGACAAGCCGATCGCCGACCTTACCAGCCGGACCCAGATCCAGACCCTGCGCAACAACTGCGAGGAGTTCGGCGTCCGCCTGCACCCGCTCGGTGACGCCGAGCAGGGCATCGTGCACGTCGTTGGCCCGCAGCTGGGACTGACCCAGCCCGGAATGACCGTCGTGTGCGGCGACTCGCACACCTCCACCCACGGCGCGTTCGGTGCGCTGGCCATGGGCATCGGCACGTCCGAGGTGGAGCACGTCATGGCCACCCAGACGCTGTCCCTCAAGCCCTTCAAGACCATGGCCATCAACGTCGAGGGCACGCTGCGCCCCGGCGTGACCGCCAAGGACATTATCCTTGCCGTCATCGCCAAGATCGGGACCGGCGGCGGCCAGGGTTACGTCCTGGAGTACCGTGGCTCGGCCATCCGCGCGCTGTCCATGGACGCCCGGATGACCATCTGCAACATGTCCATCGAAGCCGGCGCCCGCGCCGGCATGGTGGCTCCGGACGAGACCACCTACGCCTACATGAACGGCCGGCCGCACGCGCCGCAGGGCGCCGAGTGGGACGCCGCCGTCGAATACTGGAACACGCTGCGAACCGACGACGACGCCCTGTTCGACGCCCAGGTCGACCTGGACGCCAACACCTTGGAGCCGTTTGTCACGTGGGGCACCAACCCGGGCCAGGGCGTCTCGCTGTCGGCCAAGGTGCCGTCCCCGGAGGACTTCGGCGACGAGAACGCCAAGGCGGCGGCGGAACGCGCCCTGCAGTACATGGGCCTGGAAGCCGGAACGCCCATGAAGGAGATCCGGGTGGACACCGTCTTCCTGGGCTCCTGCACCAACTCGCGCATCGAGGACCTGCGTGCCGCGGCGGACATCATCCGCGGCCGGGAGAAGGACCCGAAGGTCCGGATGCTGGTGGTTCCCGGCTCGGCCCGGGTGCGCCTCGAGGCCGAGGCTGAGGGCCTGGACAGGGTCTTCAAGGACTTTGGTGCTGAATGGCGCTTCGCCGGCTGCTCAATGTGCCTGGGCATGAACCCGGACCAGCTGGAGCCGGGGGAGCGGTGCGCCTCCACCTCCAACCGCAACTTCGAAGGCCGGCAGGGCAAGGGTGGCCGCACGCACCTCGTTTCTCCGGTAGTTGCAGCCGCCACGGCCGTCCGCGGAACGCTGAGTTCGCCGTCGGACCTCGACCCGGCACCGGAATCCGCAGCCCTCACCACCGACGCCGCCTAGGAAGACGCCATGGAAAAGTTCACCACCCACACCGGCATTGGCGTTCCGCTGCGCCAGAGCAACGTTGATACGGACCAGATCATCCCGGCCGTGTACCTCAAGCGCATCACCCGCACCGGCTTTGAAGACGCGCTGTTCTCGGCGTGGCGCAAGGACCCTTCCTTCATCCTGAACCAGGAGCCGTTCAACGCCGGGTCCGTGCTGGTGGCCGGCCCGGACTTCGGCACCGGTTCGTCCCGTGAGCACGCCGTCTGGGCGCTCAAGGACTACGGCTTCCGCGCCGTGCTTTCCTCCCGGTTCGCCGACATCTTCCGCGGCAACTCGGGCAAGCAGGGACTCCTTGCCGCCCAGGTTGCCCAGGATGACATCGAGCTCATCTGGAAGACGCTGGAGAACGCGCCCGGGACCGAGGTGACCGTTGACCTCGCCTCCAAGACCGTGACCTGCGGCAACGTGGTTGCGCCGTTCGAGATCGACGACTACACACGCTGGCGCCTGCTCGAGGGCCTCGACGACATCGGGCTGACCCTGCAGCACGAGGAGGACATCACGGCGTACGAAGCCACGCGGCCGTCCTTCAAACCGCTCACGCTGCCGGCCAGGACCTCCTGACCGGGCAACCAAAAGCTTCGCCAGAAGGGCCCGCCGTGCACAGCCGCGGCGGGCCTTTCCATTGCCCCCGGTCCGGCAGCCGGACCCCACACGCCCGCGTCAGTATTTCGGTTCGGTAACGCGAGCTCATATGCTTAGCTGGTGCCTTTGTAAGGATTTGGGGGCGAGTAGTCGTGAGGAAACCGGTAAATGAGTAGTGTTCTGACAATCCGCGGAGGCGTCCCGCTAACTGGCCGTGTCAGCGTCCGCGGTGCCAAGAACCTTGTGCCCAAGGCCATGGTGGCCGCCCTGCTGGGCAACGAGCCGTCCGTGCTACGGAACGTTCCGGAAATCAAGGACGTCGAGGTGGTCACCAGCCTGCTCCAGCTGCACGGCGTGACCGTCGAGAAGGACCCCGTCACCGGCGACCTGACCTTGGATCCCAAGGCGGCAAAGACAGCGCCGAGCACGGCCATCGACGCGCATGCCGGTGACTCCCGGATTCCCATTCTGCTGTGCGGTCCCCTGATCCACGCGATCGGCGAGGCCTTCATCCCGGACCTGGGTGGCTGCAAGATCGGTGACCGGCCCATCGACTACCACTTGGACGTGCTGCGGCAGTTCGGTGCCGTCGTCGAGAAGCGCCCGGGCGGCATCCACATTTCTGCGCCCAAGGGGCTGCACGGGGCCAAGATCTCCTTGCCGTACCCCTCCGTCGGAGCTACGGAACAGGTCCTCCTGAGCGCAACCCGCGCCGAAGGCATCACCGAACTCTCCGGTGCCGCCACCGAACCCGAAATCGTCGACCTCATCGCCGTACTGCAGAAGATGGGCGCCATCATCAGCGTCCAGACGGACCGCACCATCCGCATCGAGGGCGTCCGCGACCTGGGCGGCTACAACCACCGGGCCCTGTCGGACCGCAACGAGTCGGCCTCATGGGCTTCCGCGGCATTGGTGACGCGCGGCGATATCTTCGTTGAGGGCGCCTCGCAGCGGGACATGATGACCTTCCTGAACACCTTCCGCAAGGTGGGCGGCGGCATGGACATCGGCGAGGACGGCATCCGCTTCTACCACCGCGGCGGCAAGCTCAGCCCCCTCGTCCTCGAAACCGACGTCCACCCGGGCTTCATGACCGACTGGCAGCAGCCCCTCGTCGTGGCCCTGACCCAGGCCGAAGGCGTGTCCATCGTGCACGAGACCGTCTACGAGAACCGCTTCGGCTTCACCGACGCCCTCATCCGCATGGGTGCCAGCATCCAGGTGCACCGGGAATGCCTGGGCAGCGTGCCGTGCCGCTTCGGGCAGCGGAACTTCCTGCATTCCGCCGTCATCTCGGGCCCCACGCAGCTCAAGGGAACCGACATCGACGTGCCGGACCTCCGGGGCGGCTTCAGCCACCTGATCGCCGCATTGGCCGCCACGGGCACCTCGCGGGTGACTGGAATCGACATCATCAACCGCGGCTACGAGCGGTTCACCGAAAAGCTGGCCGGGCTCGGCGCCGACTTCGACATCTCGTCGGCGAAGTAGCGGGGGCCCGGTGAAAGAATCGGCCAAAAGCCACACAACGTTCGTGATTATCGCCGGCATTGTCCGGCCGGTCCTGAACCTGATCATGAACAAAAAATGGGAGGGCACGGACAAGCTTCCCGCGGGCGGCTTCATCGCCGTGCCCAACCACTGCACCGAGATCGACCCCCTCGTGATTGGGCACATGCTGTACAGCAACAAGCGCGCCCCGCACTTCCTGGCGAAGTCGGGCCTCTTCAAGGTTCCGGTGGTGGGTGCCGTGCTGCGTGCCACCAAACAGATTCCGGTGGAACGCTCGACGGCGGGGGCTAACCGCTCGCTGCAGCTCGCCCAGGAGGTTGTGGCTGAGGGCGGAGCGATCATCATCTATCCCGAGGGCACGCTGACCCGCGACCCCGACCTGTGGCCGATGAAGGGCCACACTGGCGCCGCCCGCCTGGCCCTCGAGGCCGGCATCCCGGTGGTTCCGGTGGCACACTGGGGAGCGCACGAGCTCTTTCCCCGCTACGCCAAGCGGTTCCACCTGTTCCCGCGCAAGACGTCCAGGATCCTGGTCGGCGACCCCGTTGACCTCTCGCGCTTCGCGGGCCGGTCCCGGGACAGGGCCACGCTGGCCGAAGCCACGGAGGTCATCATGGATGCCGTGACCGGACTCCTGGCCGAACTCCGCGGGGAGCAGCCGCCGGCCCGGCGCTGGGACCCGACCGCCCACAACCAGACGAAGCACGGCCGCGATGTTGAGCGGGGCGGGAAATGACCCCTGTGTCTGCCCGGCCCGGCTCTGCCGTGTCCGTGGCAGTTTTGGGTGCCGGTTCGTGGGGGACCACGTTCGCGAAAACCCTCGCCGACGCCGCCACCGCCTCAGGCGTTGACCGCAGCATCCGGGTCTGGGGACGCCGGGAAGAAGTCGTGGCCGAGATCAACGGCAACCACCGGAACCCCCAGTACCTCGCCGACATCGACCTTCCGCCGAGCATCAGCGCGTCCACCGACGTTGCGGACGTGCTGTCCGGAGCTGATCTGGTCGTCCTTGCGGTGCCCGCGCAGTCGCTGCGCCTGCAGCTGCGCAAGTGGAAGCCCCTGATCGGGCCCGACGCCCTCGTGGTGTCCCTGATGAAGGGCCTCGAACTGGGCTCGGACGCACGGATGAGCGAGGTCATCGCCGAGGAACTGGACATCCCTGCCGACCGCATCGCGGTCGTATCCGGCCCCAACCTGGCCATGGAGATCGCCCGGGAGGAGCCCACGGCCTCGGTGGTTGCCTGTGCCGATGCCGCCGCCGCCGGCTGGATCGCGAGAAGCTGCACCGCCCCGTACTTCCGTCCCTACACCACCTCTGACATCGTCGGCGTCGAGATCGGCGGCATCGTCAAGAACGTCATCGCGCTGGCCGTGGGCATCTGCGAGGGAAAGCAGATGGGGGACAACACCAAGGCTTCCGTGATTACCCGCGGCCTGGCTGAAACCTCCCGGCTGGCCCTGGCCCTCGGCGGCAAAGCCCACACCATGGCGGGCCTGGCCGGCCTCGGGGACCTGGTGGCCACGTGCTCGTCACCGCTGTCCCGGAACCACACCGCCGGCCGCCTGCTGGGACAGGGGCTCACGCTGGACGAGGTCACCCAGAAAATGACCCAGACGGCCGAGGGCATCAAGTCCGGCCAGGCAGTCCACGAACTGGCCGGCAAGCTCGGCGTCGAAATGCCCATCACGGCGGCCGTCGTCGCGGTCCTCGCCGGAAAATTGTCCGTTGACCAACTCGGGCCGCTGCTGCTGTCCCGGGAACTCAAAGCCGAAGGCGATTACTGACAGTGTCGGAAGAAAACTTGACCGCAGCGGACAAGACCAACCAGAGCCAGACAACCCCTGACAAGCCGCGGGTGGCCGTCCTCTTTGGCGGCCGCTCCAGCGAGCACGCCGTCAGCTGCGTGACCGCCGCCGGAGTGCTGGGGGCCATCGACCGGAACAAGTACGACGTCGTTCCCATCGGCATTGCCAAGTCCGGCCAGTGGGTGCTCGCGTCCGGGGACACGGCCCAGTGGTCACTCGCCGCCACTTCGCTCCCGGAGGTTCCGCCGTCGGCCCAGACTGTAAGCCTCACGGAGATCGGCGGAGAACACCAGCTGATCGTGACGGCCCCCAACGAGGTGCCGCAGGAACTTGGCACCGTGGACGTGGTGTTCCCGCTGCTGCACGGGCCGTTCGGCGAGGACGGCACCATCCAGGGGCTCCTGGAACTCTCCGACACCCGCTACGTCGGCGCCGGCGTCCTGGCCTCGGCGGTAGGCATGGACAAGCACTTCATGAAGGTGGTCTTCGAGGCCGCCGGCCTGAAGGTGGGTCCATACATCGCCGTGACCGACCGGCAGTGGCGCAACGACCCCGAGTCTGTCCGCAAGCAGGTCGACCTGCTGGGCTTCCCGGTGTTCGTCAAGCCCGCCCGCGCCGGATCCTCGATGGGCATCTCCAAGGTGGACTCCCTTGACGGCCTGGACGCCGCCATTGAGGCCGCCCGCGGACATGATCCGAAGCTGGTGATCGAGGCCGGCATCGTGGGCCGGGAAATCGAATGTGCCGTGCTCGAGGGCCGCGGTGGCGATGCCCCCCGCACGTCCCTGCCCGGCGAGATCTCCGTGGCCGCCGGCGACCACGAGTTCTATGACTTCCAGGCCAAGTACGTGGATGACGCGGCCGCCCTGAGCTGCCCCGCGGACATGCCCGAGGAAGCGATTGCCCGCGTCCGCGAGCTTGCTGCAGCGGCGTTCGATTCTGTGGGGGCGGAGGGCCTGAGCCGGGTCGACTTCTTCTACACACCGGACGGCGACCTCATCATCAACGAGATCAACACCATGCCCGGGTTCACGCCGAAGAGCATGTACCCGCAGATGTGGGCGGCCACCGGACTGAGCTATCCGGAACTGATCGACGAGCTGATCCACCTGGCGCTGACCCGCAAGACGGGCCTGCGCTAGTCCCCACCGGCACCCTAACCTCGCTCCGCTCCGGCCAGGGAACCCTGCCGCCGTGGGCCCACCACCTGGCCTGCTACTTGCTGGTGGGCAGGTCCTGGACTTCCTGCTGGCCCACGCACTTGCGGCTGGCCTTGATCTTCGCAGCTGCGCCGGACAGGTCAGCAAGGACAGTGGCCGAGCTGATTTTCTCCGGATCCATCAGGATTTCCGTGGCGGGTTCCCGGCCGTAGGTGGTCAGCGTCCACACAGGATCACCCTCCTTGATCACCCAGTCGACGTCGTTGACGCTCACGCAGCGGTCAGTGGTGGGCCCGGGGACGTTGACCCCGCACCGCAGGACCACCCGCGACGGGTCGCCCCAGGCTGCAGTGGCCTGGCTATTCGTCTTCCGCAGGCGGGCGTCGCCAATGGCATCCGGAAGCGCCACCATCATCGGCGCGCAGGCCGGATTGGCTGCGTCGGCGGCGGGGGCAACGTCGACGGCGGGTGAACAGCCGCCCAGCGCCAGTCCAGTCAGCGTGGCGGCGACTGCTACCCTCAGCCTGCGGACGGGTTTCTGGGCGAGCGGGGAATGCATCCTTCAAGCCTATCGTTCCACCGGGAGCCGGACGGACCGCCGAGGTGCCGTCCGCACTCCTTGCCTGCCGGGGCCGGAAACACGCCATCCGAAAATGTCTGTCCGTGGCGGTAGCGTAGTGGCGTGCCCCAAACACCATTGACTGTCGCCCAACTGTCCGAAGCGGAGCTTCTGGCCCGGATTTTCCCGCGCCTGGAACTCAGCGCCCTGCACAGTGCCGCCGTGGTCCTCGGACCGGGCGATGACGCCGCCATCGTGGCGGTGCCGGACGGCAGGACGGTCATCAGCATCGACACCCAGGTCCAGGACCAGGATTTCCGGCTTGAGTGGAACAACGGCTACCGGACCACCGGCTACGACGTCGGATGGAAGGCCGCAGCGCAGAACCTTAGCGACATCAACGCCATGGGCGCGTCGGCAACCTCAATGGTGGTCAGCCTGACCATGCCCCCGGACACTCCGGTCGGATGGGTCGAGGACCTCGCGGACGGCCTCACGGCCGCCATCAGCAAGCTGGGGGCGGGGGCGTGCTCTGTCGCGGGTGGCGACCTTGGCCGCGGCCGCGAGCTGTCCGTCACCGTTGCAGTCCTCGGCACGCTCGACGGCGGCCGGCCGGTCCTCCGGTCCGGCGCCCGGGAAGGCGACACGGTGGCGATCGCCGGGCGGGCGGGCTGGGCCGCTGCCGGGCTGGCATTGCTGGAGTCTGCCCATCATGTGAGTTCGCTTACGCCGGAGCTGCTGTCACTGCTTGAGCTCCAGTGCCGGCCGGAGCCGCCGCTGGAGGCCGGGCCGCTGGCGCGCATGTCCGGCGCCACAGCCATGATGGACATTTCCGACGGCCTGGTGCGGGACGGAACCAGGTTGGCCGTGGCCAGCCACGTTGTGCTGGATCTGGATCCCGGGCAACTTGGCCAGCTCGCCGAGCCTCTCCGCTCCGCGGCCACCCTCCTGGGCGCCGACCCACGCGCCTGGGTGCTCGGCGGCGGGGAAGACCACGGGCTGCTGGCCACATTCCCGGCGGGCATGCAGGTGCCGCCCGGGTTTACTGGGATAGGCTCAGTACAGGCCTGCGGCGCAGACAAGGCGCCGGGCGTGACGATCGCGGGACGGCCCGCTGACTCCGTGGGATGGGATCACTTTGCAGACTAAGGTTGCCGCGAACGCGCAAGCGATGAAGCGGTGGTTGGGCAAGGCCGAAACCGCACTGGGCAACCACAGCGACCGCCTGAATGCCATCAATATCTTCCCGGTGGCGGACGGCGACACCGGAACCAACCTGTACCTCACAGTCCGTGCCGCAGCCCGGGCTCTCCAGGATACCGCCGTCGCAGACGCCGGCCAGGATGCGGCGCCCTCCGGTCAGGAGCAGACGCCCTTCAATCAACAAGTACAGCTCAATCAACAGGCGCAGCTCGGTCAACAGGCACAGCTCGGTCAACAGGCGCAGCTTAATGACGTGGGTGCCGTCCTGGCGCGCGCCGGCCAGGCGGCGATGGAACAGGCCAGAGGGAACTCCGGCACGCTGTTCTCCGTATTCCTCTGCGCTGCGGCCGAACCGCTGGCCGGGCACGCCAGGCTCACCTCCTCCCTCCTCGCCGCCGCCCTCAACCGGGCGCAGATCAGGGCCTGGTCAGCGCTGAGCGATCCCGTTCCGGGCACCATGCTCTCTGTGATGGAAGCAGCGGGCCGGGCCGCGGCCGCCGTCGACGCCGGCCAGAACGGCAACGACAGCAACCATGCCCTGGGCCTGGTCCTGGATGCGGCCGTCGAGGCCGCCCTCGAGGCCGTGGTCCGCACGGAGGGGCAGCTCGATGCCCTGCAGGCCGCGCACGTGGTGGACGCCGGCGGCGTGGGAATGCTGCTGATCCTGGACTGCCTCCGGTCGGCGGTGCTCGGCGAAGAGCTCCGCAGCGAACTGCTGGACGGCCTGCACGGGTACGATCTCCAGGACCCCCACATCCACGCCGACATGCCGGACGACGACGGCGTGGAGGTCATGTGCACCATCAGCCTGTCCCCGCTGGACGCCGCCACGCTCCGGCAGCGCCTGGATGAACTCGGGGACTCCGTGATCATGAGCCAGGTTGGCCCCTCCGCCGACGCGGAGGGCCGGTACCGGTGGCGGGTCCACGTGCACGTCCCGGACCCGGCTCCGGCCCTTGGACTGATCAGGTCGCTCGGCGATCCGGCGGACGTGTCCGTCAGCGAGCTCGCCCTGCCCCGCGATCCGTCAGGAGAAGTGAGCGCAGAAGGAAGATGAACGTCGAACTGGAACTCGGCCTGGAGCGCCGGATCGGCAAGCGCTCCGCGGCCGTGATCGAGAAACACCTGGGCATCACCACGGTGGGCGGCCTGCTCAACTACTATCCGCGCCGCTACCTCAACCGCGGTGAACTGACGCCCATCAGTGAGCTTCCGTTCGATGAGGACGTCACCCTCATCGCCCGCGTCGTCTCCAACAGCAAGCGGCAGATGCGCGCCCGGAAGGGCTTCATCATCGACGTCGTCATTACCGACGACGCCGGAACGGGCACGCTGAAAATCAGTTTCTTCAACGGCCACCGCGCCAAGAATGAGCTGCAGCCCGGCCGGCGGGCCATGTTCTCCGGGAAGGTGACGCGCTACGCCGGTTCGCTGGGACTCACCAACCCGGACTACCAGCTGCTGGACGAGGACCCCGATGTCCCCGGCATGGACCCGGAGAAGCTCGCGGCCATGCCCATCCCGATTTACCCTGCCACCGCGCACCTCACCAGCTGGTCCATCCAGAAAGTCGTGACTGCCCTACTGGAGACCGCAGACCTGAACGCCCTGCGGGATCCGCTGCCGGCGGCCATTTCGGCCCGCGAGAAATTCCTGCCGCTGCCGGAGGCCTACCGGCTCATCCACGCCCCGGAAACCGCGGCGGACTGGCGCAAGGCCAGGGACCGGTTCCGCTACCAGGAGGCGCTGGTCCTCCAGTCCGCCCTCGCCCGGCGCCGTGCCCAGCTTGCGTCAGAGGAAGCCACCGCCCGGCGCCCCGTGCCGGAGGGACTGCTCGCAGCCTTCGACCGCCAGCTGCCGTTCACCCTGACTGCTGGCCAGTCCGCCGTCGGCAAGACCCTCTCGGCGGAGCTGTCGCAGGACGGGCCCATGAACAGGCTGCTGCAGGGCGAGGTCGGCTCCGGCAAGACCATTGTGGCGCTGCGGGCGATGCTCCAGGTGGTCGACGCCGGGGGACAGGCTGCACTGCTGGCGCCCACGGAAGTGTTGGCCGCACAGCACTTCGATTCCATCCGGCGCACGCTGGGCCCGCTGGCCCGCGACGGGCTCCTGGGCGGGCTGGGCGACCATTCGGTGCAGGTCAGCCTGCTCACCGGCTCCATGCCGACCGCCGCGCGCAAGCAGGCACTGCTCGATGCCGCTTCCGGCACGGCCGGGATCGTCATCGGCACCCACGCGCTGTTGAGCGAAAACGTCACCTTCTTTGACCTTGGCCTCATCGTGGTGGATGAGCAGCACCGCTTCGGCGTGGAACAGCGCGATGCCCTGCGTGCCAAGGCCAGCAAGCCGCCGCACCTGCTGGTCATGACCGCCACCCCGATCCCCAGGACCGTGGCCATGACGGTGTTCGGCGACCTCGAAACCTCCGTGCTTGACGAACTGCCGGCCGGCCGGGCGCCCATTGCCACGCACGTGGTGGGACTCGCGGAGAATCCCGCCTGGGCGGCCCGCATCTGGTCCCGTTCCCGTGAGGAGATCGAGGCCGGACACCAGGTGTACGTCGTGTGCCCCAAGATCGGGGCGGACGACGACGGCGACTTCACTCCCGGCGAAGCGGAACCTGAGCCAGGGGAACTGGAGGGGGGCGGAGCCGCACGCGAACTGGCCTCCGTGACCGCCGTCGTCGAGCACCTCAAAGGGGAACCCGCCCTGGCGGGAGTGGCGCTGGCGCCGCTCCACGGACGCCAGGACCCGGTGCTGAAGTCCGAGACCATGGCTTCCTTCACCGCCAACCAGACAAAGCTTCTGGTATCCACCACAGTCATCGAGGTGGGCGTGGACGTGCACAACGCCACCCTGATGGTCATCCTGGACGCGGACCGCTTCGGCATCTCCCAGCTTCACCAGCTCCGCGGGCGCGTAGGCCGGGGTGGGCTGCCGGGCACGTGTCTGCTCGTGACCACGCTCGAACCGGGGCACCCGAGCCGGCGCAGGCTGGATGCCGTGGCGGCCACCACCGACGGATTCGAGCTGTCCCAGGAGGACCTCAAGCTGCGCCGCGAGGGCGACATCCTCGGCGCCTCGCAGTCCGGTGGCCGGTCCACGCTGAAGCTGCTCCGCGTACTGGAGCACGAGGACATCATTGCCCGAGCCAGGCAGGACGCCCAGAAGATCGTCGCCGCGGACCCCGCGCTGGCCGGCTACGCGGCACTCGCCGAGGCTATTGACGAGTACCTGAATCCCGAGAAGGAGGCGTTCCTTGAACGCGGCTAGCACGAACCCCGTCCCACCCCGGCCGGCACAGTCCGGGGACTGGGTATGAGCAGGATCGTTGCGGGTGCCGCGGGCGGAACCCCGCTGGCCAACGTTTCGGGGTCCCTGACGAGGCCCACCACGGACCGGGTCAAGGAGGCGCTGTTTTCCCGGTTGGACGCGTTCAACGTGCTCGGCGGCGCCCGGGTCCTGGACCTGTACGCCGGATCCGGGGCGCTGGGGGTCGAGAGCGCCAGCAGGGGAGCGGAAACGGTCGATCTGGTGGAGTTCGACGCCAAGGCCAGCGCCGTGTGCCAGCGGAACGCCGACCTCATCAACGGAGTCCTGGGCCGCAAGGCCGTCACGGTGCACCGCTCCAGGGTGGAGTCCTTCCTCGACCGCGCGGCCGAGGAGGCCAAATGGGACGTCGCCTTCCTGGATCCGCCATACCCCCTCGATGAGCCCGCGCTGGCGTCGGTCCTGGAAAAGCTTTCACCGCACCTCAATGACGGGGCGGTGGTGGTGGTCGAGCGGTCGTCCCGCGCTACCGAACCCCGGTGGCCGGAAGGCCTGGAGCGCTTTGCCGAGAAGAAGTACGGCGAGACCCGGCTGTGGTACGCCGAACCGTCCAGTGGCCCCGATGTGGACCTCGCGCTGGAGGCCGGGGACTGAGCTCCTGATCCGACAGCCGAGCTAGTCCGACAACAGGTCCAGTTCCACACCGGCAAGGACCCTGGCCGGATGCGGTCCGCGGGCCGTGAGGGCGGCGGACCACTCGGGAGGCCATGGCTTGCGGGTGCCGACAAGGATGATGTTCCCCGGATACTTTCCCGTGAACATGCCCGACTCGGCGCAGGCGGCGACGTCCGTCATGGCCTCCTGCAAGGCGGCCACCTGGCTCCGGACGAGCGTCAGGCCCGGCTCGTCGCCGACATTCACGATCAGCACGCCCCGTTCCGTGAGGAGTGCAGCGGCTTCCTCGTAGAACCCGGTGCAGGCAATGTGCGCCGGCGCCTCCGGGCCGGAGAAGATGTCAAGGATGACGACGTCGAAGCGCAGCTCCGCGGGCAGCTCCGACAGGGAAGCGCGGGCGTCGCCGATGACCGTATGGAGGTCGGTGCCTTCGGGCAGCGGCAGCCGCTCCAGCACGAAGTCCAGCAGCTCACGCTCGAGCTCCACGGCGTACTGCAGGGAGCCGGGGCGTGTCGCCTGGATGTACCGCGCCAGGGTCAGGGCGCCGGCCCCCAGATGCAGCGCGCGGATGGGCTCACCCCACGGAGCGGCGAGGTCCACGACATGGCCGATGCGGCGCAGGTATTCGTAGAAGATGTCCTCGGGGTCGGCCAGGTCCACGTGGGACTGCTCGGCCCCGCCGATGCTGAGCACGAACCCGCCGTGTGTATAGGTATCCGGTTCGATGACGGCGTGCTGGCCGGTGGCGCGCAGGAATCGCGATGCCCGGGCGCCGTCGGCCGTGGTCAGAGCCTGTCCCGGAGGGTCGCCAGCCGTGCGGCGGCCTCCTCGAGGACCTCGTCGCGTTTGCAGAACGCGAACCGCAGGAGGCTGCGCGTCCGCTCCGCGCCCTCGGGGTGGCAGAACACGGGCACCGGGATCGCCGCCACGCCCACCAGGCCGGGCAGGCGCCGGGCCAGGTCCACAGAGTCCCGGATGCCCAGTGGCGAGGTGTCCACGTTGACGAAGTAGGTGCCATCGGGCATGAACACGTCCAGCCCGGCCGCGCGCAGCCCCTCGCTGAGGATGTCGCGCTTTTTCCGCAGTGTGGCGGAGATGCCCTCGTAAAACTCGTCGGGCAGGGCCAGGCCGGTGGCGATGGCACTCTGGAACGGGGTGCCGGAACTGTACGTGAGGAACTGCTTCACTGTCCGGGCCGCTGCCACCAGGTGCTCCGGGCCGCTCAGCCAGCCGACCTTCCAGCCGGTGAAGGAGAACGTCTTGCCCGCCGAGGAGATGGTGACCGTCCTGTCGGCGGCCCCCGGCAGCATGGCCACCGGTATGTGGCGGACGCCGAACGTGAGGTGTTCGTAAACCTCGTCGGTGATGATGATCGCGTCGTGCTTCCGGGCGAGGTCGACGACGCGCTGAAGCACCTCGCGCGGGAACACCGCACCGGTGGGGTTATGCGGGTTGTTCAACAGCACGACTTTGGTGCGGTCGGTGAACGCCGCTTCCAGGGCTGCGGAGTCAGGCAGGAAATCGGGGGCCAGCAGAGGGGCAGTGACATGCGTGGCGCCGGAGAGCCCGATGATCGCGCCGTAGGAGTCGTAGAACGGCTCGAATGTCAGGACCTCATCGCCGGGGCCGACAAAGGCCAGCAGGGACGCGGCGATGGCCTCGGTGGCGCCGGTGGTGACGATGATTTCAGTGTCAGGGTCCGGTTCCAGCCCATAGAACCGGCTCTGGTGAGCGGACACGGCCTTCCGCAGCTGGGGGATCCCCTTGCCGGGCGCGTATTGGTTGGAGCCTTCGGCGATCGCGGCCTGGGCGGCCGCCTTGATCTCCGCGGGGCCGTCCTCGTCGGGGAAACCCTGCCCCAGGTTGATCGCGCCCGTCTGCGTGGCCAGCGTGGTCATCTCCTCGAAGATCGTCACGCCCAAAGCGCCGTCACTTGCCAGCAGGTTCGCCCCGGTGGCTGCACGTTGCCAGGGCGCCGGAAGTGTTTGTGTCATTGGTTTCTGCCTGTCTGTTCAGCCGCGGCCCCGTGGCGGCCGGTGCCCAAGTCATGGTATCCCGGGCCGCCGATACGGTAGGTTCGGAGCATGAGACGCGCCGTATGCCCAGGCTCCTTCGACCCCATCCACAATGGACACCTCGAGGTCATCGCCAGAGCCGCGAGCCTGTTTGATGAAGTGATCGTCGCCGTGTCCACCAACTATGCCAAGAAGTACCGGTTTCCGCTCGAGGAACGGATTGAGATGGCGAGGGAGACCCTGGCCTCCCTGCGCGGCATCGTGGTGGAACCCGTCGGAGAGGGCCTCCTGGCGGAGTACTGCCGGCAGCGCGGAGTGTCCGCCATCGTGAAGGGGCTCCGGTCGTCGTCGGACTTTGACTACGAGCTTCCCATGGCCACGATGAACCGGCAGCTGAGCGGAGTGGAGACCGTGTTCCTTCCGGCGGAGGCGCACTACCTGCACCTGTCGTCCACCCTGATCAAGGAAGTGGCCACCCTGGGCGGGAGTGTCTCCGAGTACGTCCCCCGGTCGGTGCTGAAACGGCTTCTTGCTGGCGCGCCTGCCGCGGGCCAGCCCTCCAGGGGGTAGGCTTGTCCGGTACGTTTCCGGTGCACGCCGGCCGCTTCCCCCGTCGTGGCATCCGGTTTGAGTCCGTCAGGGAGTTCAGGCTAAGATGGTACGTCGGTCATATGTTCAACAGGAGTTCTCATTAAGCGAGATGCAAGTTCGCCCTTGATGCTAGATGTCAAGGACCTCGGACGCAGTCCGGGGAGCATGCGTACACTGACGGAACATGTACCCGCGCCGGGAGATCTCGGCGTGGCGCTCATTGGCGTTCAGGAAGGCTCGGATATCGAGCTCGACCTGAAGCTTGAGGCCGTACACGAAGGAATTCTGGTATCAGGAACCGCCCTCGCCGAAGTAAACGGTGAGTGCGGCCGATGCCTGGATCCCCTTGCGTATGACCTTGAGGTCAATGTGCAAGAACTTTTCTTCTACGAAGGCGCACTGCCTTCCAATGAGGAAGACGATGAAGAGCAACGTCGAGTCGAGCACGATCTGATCGATCTTGAGCCGGTGTTGCGGGACGCAGTTGTTACCATGCTGCCGTTCCAGCCGGTGTGCCGGGAAGACTGCCAGGGCCTGTGTTCCGAATGCGGAGCGCGCCTGGAAGACGAGCCGGGGCACCACCACGAGGTCGTAGATCCTCGCTGGGCTGCCCTAGCTGATCTGGCTAAGCCTGACCGGCAAAATTGATTTGTAAGTGTTTTTCTAGAGAGAAATGAGTTAGCCGTGGCTGTTCCCAAGCGGAAAATGTCTCGCTCGAATACCCGCGCCCGCCGCTCCCAGTGGAAGGCGACTGCCCCCCACCTGGTGAAGACCGTCGAGAACGGCCAGGTCACCTACAGCCTGCCGCACCAGGCAAAGGTCGTCACCGACTCGGCTGGCACTGCGCTGTTCCTTGAGTACAAGGGCCGCAAGGTCGCGGACGTCTAATCGGCCTCCAAGCTGATCAGGATGTCTTCAACTGAAGAGCTTCTGAAGCGTCTCGGTGTCTTCATTGACGCCGGGACGCTTCGTCTTGCTCTGACACACCGTTCGTACGCCTACGAAAACGGCGGCATACCCACCAACGAGCGCCTTGAGTTCCTGGGCGACTCCATCCTGGGCTTCTCCGTTACCGATGCGCTGTACCGCGACAACCCGACGCTCCCCGAGGGCGACCTGGCCAAGCGCCGGTCGGCCGTGGTGAGTACCCGCGCCCTCGCCGGCATCGGCCGCAGCCTGGGCATCGGGGACTACATCTATCTTGGCCAGGGCGAGAAGCTCACCGAAGGCAAGAACAAGGCCTCGATTCTGGCCGACACCATGGAAGCCCTCATCGGCGCCACCTACGTGTCCAACGACATCGAGACCGCCCGCCAGCTGGTGATGCGCCTCATCGGACCGCTCCTGAAGGACGCCGCCGCCCTTGGCGCCGGCACGGACTGGAAAACCAGCATCCAGGAGCTGGCCGCGGGACGGCAGCTGGGCAGCATCTACTACGCCGTCGAGGGCTCCGGCCCGGACCACGCGCGCACCTTCGTCGCCGTACTCCAGATCGGCGGAACTGCCTACGGAAAGGGCTCCGGCCACTCCAAGAAGGAAGCCGAGCAGGAAGCTGCGGCAGATGCCTGGCGGAAGCTCTCGGGTGCGGAGGCCAAGCTTTCTGGTGCGGAGTCTGCGCCGGCGGACGTCTCAGCGGCCCCGTCGGAATCCGCCGCCGGCAGCTAACCGCCCGTGCCTGAACTTCCCGAAGTCGAGGTGGTCCGCCGCGGCCTGGTCAACTGGGTGCGCGGCCGGACCATCACCGGCGTCGACGTGGTTGACCCGAGGTCTGTGCGCCGGCATGCCCTGGGACCCGATGATTTCGCCGGGAACCTTGAGGGGGCCAAAGTCCTCGACGTCGTCCGCCGCGGCAAGTTCCTCTGGATGCCGCTGCAGGAGGACGGCGCGGCGCGCACTGATACAGATGCCAGCGGTTCAGGGCTGCCGGGCGTCGCGCTCATGGCCCACCTCGGCATGAGCGGACAGCTCCTGATGCAGGACAGCTCCGTTCCGGACGAGAAGCACCTAAAGATCCGCCTGCGGCTGAGCCCGGAGGGAACCATGCCGGAGCAGCTGCGGTTCGTGGACCAGCGGATCTTCGGCGGCCTCTTCGTCACCACGCTCGTTCCCACGGACGACGGCGGGCCCGGCGGGCTCGCGGAGGACCCGGTGCCGGTCATCGCCGAGGAAGCCTCGCACATCGCGCGCGACCCCCTGGATCCGCATTTTTCCTTTGACACTTTCTACCGCCGTCTCCGGAAGCGGAAGACCGGGCTCAAACGCGCACTGCTGGACCAGGGGCTCGTCTCCGGGATCGGCAACATCTACGCCGACGAGGCCCTGTGGCGGGCCAAACTGCACTATGCGCGGCCCACCGACACCCTCCGGCGGGCCGACGCCGAGCGCGTCCTCGCCGCTGCCCGCGACGTGATGACCGATGCCTTGGCCGCCGGCGGCACCAGCTTCGATTCGCTGTACGTCAACGTCAATGGCGCGTCCGGTTACTTTGAGCGGTCCCTCAACGCCTACGGCAGGGAGGGGGAGGAGTGCCGGCGCTGCGCGGCCGCGGGGATCCGCAGCATTCTGAAGCGCGAGCAGTTCATGAACCGTTCCTCCTACACTTGCCCCGTGTGCCAGCCGCGGCCGCGCAACGGCCGCTGGTGAGAATTGCCACCCTGCTTCGGAGGGCCCGGAAGGCCCTAAATCCGGGGATCCCGGCCCGTTAGCCGCTAGATTTGGTGGAGGATTAGCACCCGCTGCCGCCACCTTTGGAGATCTGAAAACCTTGCACCTCAAGAGTCTGACCGTCAGGGGCTTCAAGTCGTTTGCGTCGGCCACGACATTCGACTTTGAGCCCGGCGTCACGGCAGTTGTCGGGCCCAACGGCTCGGGCAAGTCCAACGTGGTGGACGCCCTGGCCTGGGTCATGGGGGAGCAGGGCGCCAAAACCCTCCGCGGTGGCAAGATGGAGGACGTCATTTTTGCCGGCACGTCCGGCCGTCCCCCGCTGGGCCGCGCGCACGTCTCACTCACCATCGACAACACCGACGGCGCACTGCCGATCGAATACAGCGAAGTCACCATCTCCCGCACGCTGTTCCGGACCGGCGGTTCCGAGTACGCCATCAACGGCTCAGCCTGCCGGCTCCTGGACATCCAGGAACTCCTCTCCGACTCGGGACTCGGCCGCGAAATGCACGTCATCGTGGGACAGGGGCAACTGGACCGGGTCCTGCACGCCACTCCCGAGGACCGCAGGGGCTTCATCGAAGAAGCCGCCGGCATCCTCAAACACCGGCGGCGCAAGGAAAAGACCGTCCGCAAGCTGGAGGCGATGCAGGCCAACCTCCAGCGGCTCAGCGACTTGACCGGGGAAATCCGCCGACAGCTCACACCGCTGGGCAAACAGGCAGAGGTGGCGCGGCGCGCGCAGACCGTCCAGTTCGAGGTCCGCGATGCCCGGGCCAGGCTGCTGGCCGATGACCTTGTCCAGCTCCAGAACACCCTTGCCCAGGACATCGCCGACGAGTCTGCGCTCAAGGCGCGGCGCGCCGTCGTCGAAACCCAGCTTGAGGAGGGCCGCCGGCGGCAGGCGTCACTGGAGCAGCTCGCTGCGGAGGCGACCCCCCGGCTGAACGCCGCCAGGGACACGTGGTACCAGCTGTCCGCCGGACGGGAGCGCCTGCGTTCGCTCGCATCCCTGGCCCAGGAACGCTGCCGCCTGCTTGGCTCCGCAGACCCGGCGCCGGAGCCGGGCCGGGACCCGGAACAGCTGGAGCGGCAAGCCGCACGGGTCCGCAGTGAGCAGGCGGACCTGGAAAAGGACATCCTTGAAGGGCGAGCCGCGCTGGAGGCCGCCACTGCCGCCAAGTCAGCGGCCGAGGATGCCGCCGCGGCCGAGGAGAAGCGGCTCACCGCCGCGCTGCGGGCCGCCGCCGACCGGCGTGAGGGCCTGGCACGCCTGGCCGGGCAGGTGGGGGCGGCGCGGTCAAAGGTGGAATCTGCCCAGGCCGAAGTCGGCAGGCTGCGAGAATCCTTGGCCGCTGGCGTTGAGCGCCGCCGTCATGCCCAGTCCGAATTCACCGCGCTCGAATCGCAGGTGGCGGGGGTCGAGGACGGCGAGGAAACCCTTGATGCTGAATACGAGGACGCCTGCGCAGCCCTAGACGGCATCCTCACCGAGATCGATTTGCTGAAAAGCACCGAACGCGACGCCATCCGCGAACGGGACGCGCTGAAGGCGCGGCACGAGGCGCTGCAGCTGGGTCTCAACCGCAAGGACGGCTCCGAACATGTCCTCGGTGCCGGGGTGGCTGGCACCGTCGGTCCGCTGGCTGCGGCCCTGAGCGTTGAGCCGGGCTATGAGGCAGCCGTTGCGGCAGCCCTCGGCAGCGCTTCGGACGCCATCGTGGTCCGGGACGCCGGAACTGCGGCGGAATTGGTGCGCCTCCTCAGGGAGGACGACGCCGGCCGGGCCACGCTGCTGCTCGAGGCCGCGGCGCCTCCCGCAGGAAGGCCCGCTGCCGGTCCACTGCCCGCCGGGGCCCGCCCGGCGGTGGACCTGGTGACGGCCTCCGGTACCACGGCGGCGGCCGTGCGAACACTGCTCGCAGCCACCGCCGTCGTCGAGGACCATGACACGGCGGCGGACCTCGTCGCCGAGCGTCCCGACCTTACCGCCGTGACGCTCGCGGGCGATGTGTTCACCGCTTGGACCGTCACCGGCGGTTCCGCGAAGGCGCCCTCACTGCTTGAGGTGCAGGCCGCCGTCGACGACGCCGCGTCCCGCCTGACGGCCGTCACCGCCGGGCTGGAACAGTGCCGCTTTGCCCTGGCTGCCGCCGGGGCCCGTCGCGCCGAGGCGCAGGAACGGGCGGACGCCGCCTTGGAGCGCCTGCACGAATCGGATGCCCGGCTGGCAGCGGTGGCCGAACGGCTGGGCCACCTCAACTCGGTCCTGCGCAGCGCCGTCGGCGAAAGCGAACGGCTGGCGGCGTCACTGGCCCGCGCAGAGGCAAACATCGTGACCGAGCAGGAGGCGCTGACGGCGGTGACCGCCCGGCTGGCGGCGGCACAGGACGCACCCGCCGAGGAGGAACCGTCCACGGAGCAGCGGGACGCACTGGCCCTGGCCGCATCGCAGGCGCGGTCCGCCGAAATGGAAGCCCGTCTGTCCCTGCGCAGCCGGGAAGAACAGCTCACGGCCATCCGCAACAGGGCCACTTCGCTGGAACGGGCGGCAGCCTCGGAACGCCGGGCGCGAGAACAGGCGGCCGAACGGGCGCGGCGTCGAAGGATCCAGGCCAAGCGGGCGGCAGCTGTCTCGGCCACGGCGGAGGAGCTGATCCGGTTCAGCGACGTTTCCGTTGAGCTGGCCAGCCGGGAGCGCGACCACGCCGAGCAAGTCCGGGAGCAGCGGGACCGGGAACTGGCCGATATCCGCACTGCCAACGACGCGCTGGCCCGCGAACTGGCGGAACTGACTGACTCGGTGCACCGCGATGAGCTGGCCCGCGCGCAGCAGCGGCTCCGGATCGAGGCGCTGGAAACGAAGTCGGTGGAGGATCTGGGACTCACCGCAGACCAGCTCGTGGCCGACTACGGGCCGGACCAGCCGGTGCCCGTGGCCGCTGCCGCTTCCAAGGACAAGTGGGCCGCGCTGCGGGCGCCGGTCGATGCCGAGGGCCAGCCAGTGGTGGAGGGCGTGCCGTTCGTTCGGGAGGAACAGGAAAAGCGGCTCCGCAAGGCCGAACGCGACCTGTCATCGCTGGGCAAGGTCAACCCCCTGGCGCTGGAGGAGTTCGCCGCGCTGGAGGAACGCCACCAGTTCCTCAGCACCCAGCTGGAGGACCTCAAGGCCAGCCGCAAGGACCTGCTGGACATCATCAAGGAAGTGGATGACCGCGTGCAGAAAGTCTTCTCGGAGGCCTTCGCGGACACCTCGGCCCAGTTCGTGCGGGTCTTCGGCCGGCTCTTCCCCGGCGGCGAGGGCAGACTGGTGCTGACCGACCCCACGGACATGCTCACCACAGGCATCGAGGTCGAAGCCCGGCCCGCCGGCAAGAAAATCAAGCGGCTGTCCCTGCTGTCCGGCGGCGAGCGGTCGCTCACCGCGGTGGCCCTGCTCGTGGCCATCTTCAAGGCCCGGCCCTCGCCGTTCTACGTTATGGACGAGGTCGAAGCCGCCCTTGATGACACCAACCTCGGCCGGCTCATTACGATTTTCGAAGAGCTCCGGGAATCCAGCCAGCTGATCGTGATCACCCACCAGAAGCGGACCATGGAGGTGGCCGACGCGCTCTACGGCGTGACCATGCGGGGCGACGGCGTGTCCACCGTTATCAGCCAGCGGCTGGGAGCGGACGTCTAGGGGACGTCCAGGACGGGGCGGCCGTGGCCGTCCGTGCCGCTGCGGCTTGTGAGAAGCGACTGTGCTCGTGAGAAGCGCCTGTGGCTTGTGAGAAGCTAGGGGTGTGAATGACATCATCCCCATTCTTCTGCCCATTCTTGCTGCCCTGGTAGTTATCGGCGGGCTGGTCCCGGTGCTGATGAAGGCCCGGAAATCCGGCAACCAGTACCCCGGCACCCGGGACGCCAACGACCCCGTTGAGCCGCTCGCGGGCGGAGGCACGCTCCTTGAGGACCGCCCGGCTGCCCCTGCCGCGCCTGCCGAGAGCAAGGTTCCGGACGCCGTCGACCTTGAAGGGCTGGAAGCCGACGTCCCGGATGACGCGGCCGGCCTGGAAACCATTCAGGTGGAGACGCCGCTGCCCGTGGCCGGCCGGCTCACCCGCCTCCGGGAGCGCCTGGTCAAGTCCAACAACGTGCTCGGCAAGGGCCTACTGGCACTGCTCTCCAGCGACAAGATCGATGAGAACGTCTGGGATGAGGTGGAGGAGACCCTGCTCCTGGCCGACCTTGGCACTGAACCCACCATGCAGCTGGTGGACTCGCTCCGCGAACGCGTCAAGGTCCTGGGCACGCGCGACCCCGAGCACGTCAAGGCACTGCTCCGGGAAGAGCTCATCAAGATCGTGGACCCGTCCATGGACCGGAGCCTGCGGATTGAACGGCACGCGGACAGGCCTGCCGTCATGATGGTGGTTGGCGTCAACGGAGTAGGCAAGACCACCACCGTCGGAAAGCTGGCCCGCGTCCTCGTTGCGGAGGACAAGGACGTCCTGCTCGGCGCTGCCGACACCTTCCGCGCAGCCGCCGCCGAGCAGCTGGCAACCTGGGGACAGCGAGTGGGGGTTCCCACCGTGAAATCCGACATCGACGGCGCGGACCCGGCGTCCGTGGCCTACGAGGCCGTGAAGGCCGGCATCGAGCAGGAAGTCGACGTCGTCATGATCGACACCGCCGGCCGACTGCAGAACAAGGTCGGCCTGATGGACGAGCTCGGCAAGGTCAAGCGCGTCGTGGAAAAGCTGGCGGAGGTGGACGAGGTCCTCCTGGTGCTGGATGCCACCACCGGCCAGAACGGGCTCAACCAGGCGCGGGTCTTCGCCGAGGTTGTCAACATCACCGGCATCGTGCTGACCAAGCTGGACGGAACAGCGAAGGGTGGCATCGTCGTCGCCATCCAGAAGAGCCTCGGCGTGCCGGTCAAGCTCATCGGCCTCGGCGAAGGCGCGGACGACCTCGCACCGTTCGAGACAGAGGCTTTTGTCGACGCCCTCCTGAACTAATCCCCATCCCAAGTAGGTAGCAGCAGGGGGCGTTCCCAGCCATGGGAACGCCCCCTGCTGCTACACAGTTGGGTCAGGCTGGCGCTGCACCGTCTCCCGCGCTGCCACCCAGCCCAGGGCAGCAGCCAGCAGCACGGCGCCTGTCGCTGCGAATGCCCAGCTGTAGCCCAGCCGGTCCGCCAGCAAACCGACGAGCACCGGCCCGAGGATGGCACCGATGTCGGACGTCATCTGGTAGGCCGCCAGCACGGGGCCGCCCGAACGTTCGCGGCCGATCACATCGGCAACCGCGGCCTGCTGCGCCGGATTGAGCATTCCCGCTCCCACTCCCGCCAGCATCGATGCAGCCAGGAACCACCCCAGCCCTTGCGTCAGGCCAATCCCGGCCGTCGCCGCGCCGGTGACCACGAGGCCGGCCACCATCATAGGCTTCCTGCCCAGAGTGTCCGCCAGCCTGCCCGAAACGGTCAGGGCCAGGGCGTTCCCGGCAGCGAAGACCGCCAGCGCCCAGCCGGCCGCCTCGGGCCCGGAGCCGAGGGCCGTGACGGCAAACAGCGGCACCGTGGCCATGCGCACGCCGAACGTCGCCCAGCCGTTGGCGAAGCTGGAGAGCATGGCTGCCCGGTAGGCGCTGTCGCGGAAGGCCTCGCCGAGTTTCATGGCGGGCGCGCCCGCTTCCTGGCCGCGGGCTGAACCGGGAACATGGCTGAGCTGCGTCTGCACCACCAGAGCCGCAAGGACGAGGGCGCCGGCGTAGGCCAGGAAAGGGATACGCAGGCCGAAGCCGGCCAGCAGGCCACCCACGATCGGCCCGCAGACGTTGCCGATCAGGAACGCGGACGCGTACGCGCCCGACACCCGGCCGCGGCTCTCCGGCGGTGCCAGCCTGATGACCAGCGCCATCGATGCCACCGTGAACATGACCGACCCGGCGCCGCCCAGCCCGCGGAAAACCAGCAACTGCCAGTAGTTCTGGGCGAACGCGCAGGCCGCGGTGGATGCCGCGACGATGAGCAGGCCGGCCACATACACGGGCCGCTCGCCGAGCCTGCCGATCAGGGCACCGCCGGCGGGTGCGAACAGCAGCCGCATGAGCGCAAAGATACTGACGATGACGGCGGCGGCCGTCGCCCCGACGTCGAATGTGGTGGCGAACTGCGGCAGCACCGGTGCCACGAGGCCGAATCCGAGAGCGATTAGGAAGGCGGCGACGAGCATCACCTTGATGTCACGGGGCAGCCGGGCGCCGTCGGCGCGGCGGACCGCACTGAACCGGGGTTTGCCTGCGGCATTACGGGGGAGTGGCGTCATGAAGCTGGGAATCCTTGCGAAACGGGCGGTACGGGCATTTGGGGCGGCTGAAACATAACCGTAACAAGCAGGATATGCACCATTTACGTCAGGGAGGTTGTTGTAACAGACTGGCAATCTAAATCCTCCGCCAGCGAAACACACCGCGGCAAAACTTGAACCAGAACGCAAAAGGCGTTGGGACAGGCGGGCATACCGCACAAAAAAGTAAGAGAGGACGCAGACCATGGAACTCACCGCAGGTCTCGTTTGGCTCCTGGTCGCTTCAGCGCTCGTGCTGTTCATGACCCCGGGCCTGGCATTCTTCTACGGCGGCATGACCCGTGCGAAAGCCGCCCTGAACATGATGATGATGAGCTTCGTCGCCATCGGCACCGTAGGTATCATGTGGGTCCTGTGGGGCGCTTCGATGGCTACGAGCAACACAGACAACTTCTTCCAGATCTTCGCGAACCCCTTCAGCCACTTCGGCTTGCACAACTTCACTGATCCGGCGGACCTGCTCAAAGTCGGCTACGCTGCCACGTTCGCCATCATCACCGTGGCGCTGATCTCCGGAGCCGTCGCTGACCGCGCCAAATTCTCGGCCTGGACCATCTTCACGCCAATCTGGGCCACGCTGGTTTACGCCCCCCTGGCCTACATGGTCTGGGGCGGGGGACTCTTCTCCAAGGATGGCTGGTTCGGCCAGACTTTCGCTCCGGTCATTGACTTCGCCGGCGGCACAGTTGTCCACATCAATGCCGGTGTGGCCGGCCTCATCCTTGTCCTGATCATCGGCAACCGCAAAGGCTTCGGCAAGGACCCCAACCACCGCCCGCACAACATCCCGTTCGTCATGCTGGGCGCAGCCATCCTCTGGTTCGGCTGGTTCGGCTTCAACGCCGGTGCAGCCGCGACTGTTGAACAGGCCGGCCTCATCTGGATCAACACCCTTGCGGCCCCTGCAGCCGCAATGCTTGGCTGGCTCGCTGTCGAGCGGTACCGCGACGGACACCCCACTTCCCTTGGTGCAGCATCCGGCGTCGTGGCCGGTCTGGTGGCCATCACCCCCGCCTGCGCGAACGTCTCGCCGCTCGGGGCCATCGGCCTCGGCGTGGTGGCCGGCGTCGCCTCTGCCCTGGCCGTCGGACTGAAGTTCAAGCTCGGCTATGACGACTCGCTGGACGTCGTCGGCGTTCACCTTGTCTCCGGCGTCGTCGGCACTGTGGCGATCGGCTTCCTCGCAACCCCGACCCAGGGCCAGGCAGGACTCTTCTACGGCGGCGGTACCACCCAGCTCGTCGCCCAGCTATTGGCAGCAGCCCTGTCCATCGTGTTCACCTCGGTGATGACCTTCATCATCGCCTACCCCATCCACAAGTTCATGGGCTTCCGGGTCTCCCAGGAACAGGAAATCGTAGGCGTGGACCTCAGCCTGCACGCCGAAACCGCGTACGAGTTCGGTGTCGGCGGCCACGGCGGCAGCTTCCAGCCCCTGCACGAACTGATTACCGGTAGTGCAAGCGACGGCAAAAAGACGGACGATAAGAAGACAGAAGCAGCAGCAGGTAAGGAAAGCGTGGGGGCATGAAACTGATCACAGCAATCGTTCGTCCGGAGAAGCTCGAATCGATCCGCGAAGGCCTGGAGGCCTACGGGGTCCAGGGCCTGACGGTCAGTGCGGCCAGCGGCTACGGCCGGCAGCGCGGCTACACCGAGGTCTACCGCGGCGCCGAGTACAACGTGGACCTGCTGCCCAAGATCCGCGTTGAGGTGCTGGCCACGGACGAACAGGCTGATGACATCCTGGATGTCATCATCGCCAGCTCCAACACGGGCCGCGCCGGCGACGGCAAGGTCTGGACGGTCGATGTCTTCGAAGCAGTGCGGGTGCGGACGGGTGAACGCGGCGTAGCCGCCATCTAGCACCAGCCAACAGCCCAACGCAGCGGGAGGGCCGGTCACCAAAACGGTGACCGGCCCTCCCTGCGCGCGTTAAGCCTCTGTGGGTGCGGGCCCGTCGGAGCCAGCCCGGTATTCCTCCAGCGGGACATTGCCTGCTGCCCAAGCGGCCAGCACCGGCTCGACGATCCGCCAGCACTCCTCCGCGGTGTCGCCCCTGACGGACAACAGGGGGTCACCAGTCAGGACGCCTTCCAGGACTTCGCCATAGGGGAGCAGTTCGGAGGCGTTGAGTTCGGCCACGAGCGCGGCGCGGTCCAGGCTGAAGATGTCTCCGGGGCCGTTCACGTCGACGTCGAGCTCCAGCGTGTCCGGGCCGAAGCCAATGCGGAGCGTGTTGGGGGTGTCCCTTCCCGTGAAGCCGGCGGGGAGGTGCGGAACCGGGCGGAAGGTGACCACGGCCTCCTTGCGCTTGTCGCCCAAGGCCTTGCCGGAGCGCAGGATGAACGGCACGCCCTTCCAGCGCCAGTTGTCGATGTTCACGTGCACCTCGGCCAGGGTCTCGGTGTTCCGGTCCGGGTCCACGCCCTCCTCCGCGGTGTAATCGGGGATGTCCTTGCCGCCGAGGCTTCCCGCCAGGTAGCGCGCCCGCCGGGTGCTGTCCGTGTAGGGCGGCTTGATGCTGCTGGCCCTGATTACGGCGGCAATGGCGTCGCGGAGGTCGCGCTCGCCGATGGTGGCCGGCGGCTCAACGGCCAGCAACGCCATGATCTGCAGCAGGTGGCTCTGGATCATGTCGCGCAGTGCGCCCGCGCCGTCGTAGTAGCGCGCCCGGCCCTCCAGCGCCAGGTCCTCGTCGAAGATGATTTCCACCTTGGCGATGTGGTCGCGGCTCCAGACCGGCTCCAGGAAATTGTTGGCAAACCGCAGGCCGAGGATGTTCAGGACGGTGGCCTTGCCCAGGAAGTGGTCCACCCGGTGGATGTGGTCCTCCGGGACCAGGGTCAGGAGGGTCCGGTTGAGTTCACGGGCGGACTCCTCGCCGGAGCCGAAGGGCTTCTCCATGACCAGGCGTGTCCCGGCGGGGACCTGCTCCGGGCGCAGGATTTCGCAGGCCTTCTGGCTGACCTGCGGCGGCAGGGCGAAGTAGACGGCAACCGGGCCCTCGAGTTCGGCCAGGAGTTGCCCGAGCGGGCCGTCCGCGGTGACGTCGGCCTGATGGTATTCCGTGGACTTTGCCATGGCCGCCAGCGCGTCCTTGCCGGCGTCGCCAGCTGTTTCGCCGGCAGCGTCAAAGGCGGCATGCACGCGTTCCTGCCACTGTTCCCGTGACCACGGATCCGAACCGGCCCCCACGAGCTTCAAGCCGGCGGCGCGGCCGGTGGCCACCAGCCTGGCCAGGCCGGGGAGAAGAAGCCGGCCGGTGAGATCGCCGGAGGCACCGAGGATGAGCAGGGTTTTTACAGTCACTTGGCTCGTCACCCTGCCAGCATGCCACCTTCAAGGCGTGTCTTGATACCCTAGATAGTCGAGTCCCGTACATCCACTGAAAGAAGTACACGGCGCGTGTTCAATTCACTCTCTGACCGGTTGACAGCAACCTTCAAGAACCTCCGCGGCAAAGGCCGCCTCACCGAGGCAGATGTCGACGCCACAGTCCGCGAGATCCGGCGCGCCCTGCTGGATGCGGATGTTGCCGTGCCCGTGGTCCGGGAATTCACCGGGCAGGTCCGTGAGCGCGCCCTTGGCTCCGAGGTCTCCGGGGCACTGAACCCCAGCCAGCAGATCGTGAAGATCGTCAACGAGGAGCTTGTAGAGATCCTCGGCGGCGAGACGCGGCGCATCCGGATGGCCAAGACCGGCCCCACCGTCATCATGCTCGCCGGCCTCCAGGGCGCCGGCAAGACCACCTTGGCCGGAAAGCTCGCCAAGTGGATGAAGGCGCAGGGCCATAGCCCCATCCTTGTCGCCTGTGACCTCCAGCGCCCCAATGCCGTGACGCAGTTGCAGGTTGTGGGCCAGCGCGCGGGCGTTCCCGTCTTCGCGCCGCACCCGGGCGCCACCTCCGAACTGGCCCACCCGGCCGGCGACCCCGTCGCCGTCGCACGCTCCGGCGTCGAGGAAGCGCGCCAGAAGCTGCACGACGTCGTCATCGTGGACACCGCCGGCCGCCTCGGCGTTGACGCCGACATGATGGAGCAGGCGCGCCAGATCCGCCGGGCCATTGTCCCCAACGAAGTCCTCTTCGTGATCGACTCGATGATTGGCCAGGACGCCGTCAACACGGCGACCGCTTTCGACGAAGGCGTGAACTTCACCGGCATCGTGCTGTCAAAGCTCGACGGCGACGCGCGCGGCGGTGCCGCGCTGTCCGTTTCGTCGGTCACCGGCAAACCCGTGATGTTCGCCTCGACCGGTGAAAGCCTGGACGACTTCGAACTGTTCCACCCGGACCGGATGGCCTCGCGCATCCTGGACATGGGTGACGTCCTGTCCCTCATTGAGCAGGCTGAAAAGTCCTGGGACAAGGACGAAGCCGCCCGGATGGCGAAGAAGTTCGCCGACCAGGAGGACTTCACGCTGGATGACTTCCTCGCGCAGATGCAGCAGATCCGCAAAATGGGCTCCATGAAGAAGATGCTCATGATGATGCCCGGTGCGCAGAACATCCGGCAGCAGTTGGAGCAGTTCGACGAGCGCGAGATCGACCGGGTGGAGGCCATTGTCCGCTCGATGACCCCGCACGAGCGTGTGGCACCCAAGATCATCAACGGCTCCCGCCGGGCCCGCATCGCCCGCGGCTCGGGCGTGCACGTGTCCGAGGTCAACGGGCTGCTAGAACGCTTCGCCCAGGCCCAGAAGATGATGAAGAAGATGGCCCAGGGCGGCGGCATGCCGGGAATGCCCGGCATGCCCGGCATGGGGGCCGGCGGTGCCCGGAAGGGCGGCAAGAACGCGCCCAAGAAGAAGGCCCGTTCCGGCAACCCTGCCAAGGCGGCGCAGGAGCTTCGCGAAGCGGAGGCCAGGCGGGCCGGGGCATCCAAGGCGGTGCCCACCGGAGCAGCCTTCGGCCAGCAGTCGGGCGACTTCGATCCGTCCCAGCTGAACCTGCCCAAGGGCTTCGACAAGTTCATGGGCGGCAAATAGGGCGCACGGTGATGTCGGCCGGCGCCGATGTCAGACCGCTGCCATAAGGTTGGGTCATGTATAAGCAGCGGGTAGTGTTCGTCCACGGTGCCGGTAACTTCGGCTCCGCGGCGTGGCCGCGCCAGCACGGCATGGCCCTGCAGTACGACGCCCTGTTTCTTCGGCGCCACGGCTTTGATGCAGAGGCCGAACCGCTGGAGACCGACTTCGCCGAGGACGCCCGCATTGTGCTGCGGTCCCTGGCCGACGACGGGCGCGGGGCAGCCGGGGGCCACGTTGTGGCGCATTCGCAGGGCGCCATCGCCGCGATGATGGCCGCCGTCGAACGCCCGGACCTGGTGTTCTCGCTGACGCTCGTGGAACCGGCCTGCCTGTCGCTCACCGCCGACTTGCCTGCCACCGCCGCGCACCGCGCCCTGATGGAGCCGCTGTTCGAGGTCAGGCACCAGCTCGGCGACGACGACTACGAACGTGAGTTTTTGCGCCGCGCCTTCGCCGCGGACACACCGGAGCCCAGTACCCCCGAGGCGAAGCGGGCTGCGCGCCGGCTGCGCCTGCAGGCAGCACCGTGGCAGGCGCCGCTGCAGATTGTGCCGGGTGTTCCCACCCTGGTCCTCACCGGTGGCTGGGAGCCGCTCTACGAGGAAATCGCCGGCTACCTGCGGGAGACTGGCGCCCTGCACCGCATTGCTGCGGGTGGGCACCGGCCCCACGACTCGCCGGAAGGCGACCGCTACATCAGGGCGTTCATCGCCGAGGTCAGCCGGCGGCAGCAGCCCAGGGCCTCCTGACGGACGCGGCCTCCCGACGGACGCGGCGTCCTCACGGACGCGGCCTCCTGACGGACGTTCGGGGACCCCGCCCGGCCGGCCCCCAATGCCAGCCGGACGGGACTCCAAAGAGCCGTCAGTTGGGGGCTGACTCCGGAAGCCGCAGCTCGGGCAGGTACACCTTTCCGCCCGCAGCGAGGAATTCCTGGCTCTTCTCCCGCATGCCCTCCGCCATCTCGGCGAGGGCGGCCTGCGCCTCGGCGGAGCCATACTCGTTCCGGATGTCCTGGCTGATCCTCATGGAGCAGAACTTGGGCCCGCACATCGAACAAAAATGCGCCGTCTTGGCAGGTTCCGCCGGCAGGGTCTCGTCGTGGAAGGACTCGGCCGTCACCGGGTCCAGCGACAGGGCGAACTGGTCGCGCCACCGGAACTCGAACCGGGCCTTGGACAGTGCATCGTCCCGCTCGTTCGCGCCGGGGTGCCCCTTGGCAAGGTCGGCCGCGTGGGCGGCGATCTTGTACGTGATGACGCCGGTCTTCACATCGTCCTTGTTCGGCAGGCCTAGGTGTTCCTTGGGCGTGACATAGCACAGCATGGCCGTGCCGTAGCGGGCGATCTCGGTGGCGCCGATGGCCGAGGTGATGTGGTCGTAGCCGGGGGCCACGTCCGTGACCAGCGGGCCCAGCGTGTAGAAGGGCGCACCCTTGCAAAGCTCCTGCTGGCGCTCAACGTTCTCCCGCACCAGGTGGAACGGTATGTGCCCCGGCCCTTCCACCATGACCTGCACGTCGTACTCCCAGGCCCGCTGGGTCAGCTCAGCCAGGGTGTCCAGTTCGGCGAACTGCGCGGCGTCGTTGGCGTCCGCCGTCGCGCCCGGCCGGAGGCCGTCGCCCAGTGAGAAGGCGACGTCGTACTTGGCGAAGATCTCGCACAGCTCGTCAAAGTGGGTGTACAGGAAGTTTTCCTGGTGGTGGGCAAGGCACCAGCCGGCCATGATCGAGCCGCCGCGGGAAACAATGCCGGTCACGCGGTTCGCCGTGAGCGGCACGTACCGCAGCAGCACGCCGGCGTGGATGGTCATGTAGTCCACACCCTGTTCGCACTGTTCGATGACGGTGTCGCGGAAGATTTCCCAGGTGAGGGCGTTCGCTTCACCGTTGACTTTTTCCAGGGCCTGGTAGATCGGCACCGTGCCGATCGGCACGGGGGAGTTGCGGATGAGCCACTCACGGGTGGTGTGGATGTCGTCGCCCGTGGACAGGTCCATGACCGTGTCTGCGCCCCACTGGGTGGCCCACTGGAGCTTGTCCACCTCCTCCGCAATGGAGCTGGTGACGGCCGAGTTGCCGATGTTGGCGTTGATCTTCACCAGGAACGCCTTGCCGATGATCATCGGTTCGGATTCCGGGTGGTTGATGTTGGAGGGGATGATGGCCCGTCCCGCGGCGAGTTCGCTGCGGACCAGTTCCACATCGCAGTTTTCGCGGAGGGCCACGAAACGCATTTCGGGCGTGATGGTGCCCTGCCGGGCATAGTGCATCTGCGTCACGGTCTTGCCTTCCGCCGCACGGCGGGGCACCGGCCTGGCGCCCTTCCATTCGGCGGAAGCGGCGCCGCGGCGCACGGCTGACTTGCCGTCGTCGAGCAGGTTCCGTTCACGTCCGTCGTACGTCTCCGTGTCTGCCCGTGCCGCAATCCATTCCGAACGGAACGGCGCGAGGCCCACCACCGGGTCGCTGCCCGGACCCGCCGTGCGGTAAACCCGCAGCGGAGCGTTCTGCTCGCCGTTCGGTGATGGCTCCAAGGCGATTTCCGTTACCGGAACCCGCAGGCCGTCCCCCTCCAGATAGGCCAGTGAATGGGATTTCAGCGACTGCGTGAGACGGCCGGCAGCATCACCGGCGGCTTCACTTTGGGCTGCATCCATTTGGGCAGGGGTCAGTTGTGATTTCTGGGTGCTCAATTTACTGCTCACTTCCTTCGCCGGCATTACCCGGACAGGTTCAACGGTCGCAGGCTGCACCAGCCTGATCTCAGCCCCTGCAGGGGCACCCGTGTGGTCGTAGACGAAGCTACCACACCCTAGATTGGGCCCGTCCATCTGTGAAGACCCAGCTGGAAAGGCCGGATCCCGGTTGCGGGAGCCGATTAGGCTGGAACCATGGCGCACATCATCGAATTCAGCGGACCTGTGCTGACTGCTGCGGATGAGGAATGCCGGGGGCTCTGGGCCGTGGACGGGACGCTGACGTTCAACTCTCCGGGCCAACGGCCGGACGCCGTCCTGGACGGCTGGGTCCTGCCCGGTTTCGCGGATGCCCACTGCCACATCGGGCTGGGCCCGGGCGGTCCTGTGGACGACGACGTGGCGTACGACCAGGCCATGACGGACCGCAACTCCGGCACGCTCCTTGTCCGGGACGCCGGGGCCGCCAGCGACACCCGGTGGCTGCAGCAGCGGACCGACACCCCACGAATCATCAGGGCGGGCAGGCATGTGGCCCGGTCCCGTCGGTACCTGAGGAACTTCGCGGTGGAAGTCGAACCGGAGGGCCTCGTGGAGGCGGTGCGCAAGCAGGCGCGGGAAGGGGACGGCTGGGTCAAGCTGGTGGGGGACTGGATCGACCGGACCGCCGGCGACCTCGCAGCGTCGTTCCCACCCGCGGCCGTGCGGGATGCCGTCCGGGCCGCCCACGACGAGGGGGCCAGGGTCACGGCGCACTGCTTTGGCGAGGACACCCTGGATGACATGCTGGACGCCGGCATTGACTGCATCGAGCACGCCACCGGCCTGCTGCCCCGGCACATTCCGCGATTCGTCGAGCAGCAGGTGCCGATCGTACCGACACTCATCAACATTGCCACCTTCCCGGACATCGCCGCCCACGCCGAGCCGAAGTTTCCGCGGTATGCGGAGCACATGCGCGCACTGTGGGCACGCCGCCGTGAGCGTGTCCTGGAGGCCTACGAGGCCGGCGTCGAAATTTACGCGGGAACGGATGCCGGCAGCGTGATCCGCCATGGCCGCATCGCGGAAGAAATCCTCGAACTTCACGCCGCCGGGATTCCGGCACCGGCGGCGTTGGACGCGGCCTGCTGGCGTGCGCGCCGCTGGCTGGGGGCCGATGGCCTGGCCGAAGGGGCGGCCGCCGACGTGGTGGTCTGCCGGGAGGACCCTCGCGCCGTGCCGGAGACCATCCGCAGCCTCACGAATGTGGTGCTACGGGGACAGATCGTGCATTAGGAATAAATTGAAGCTTCAAGTAATTTAGAGATGTAGAGGCCGCCGAAATCCGGTGGTCCGGACATTCGGGAGTATTCAATGGCAGCAGCAGACAGCAGCCAGGACTTGCTTCCTGCCGACCTCACCATGGGCACCGTCATGCTCAAGGTGGGCGACATGAAGCTCATGACCGATTACTACCAGCGCGCCCTTGGCCTCGACGTCGTCGCCGAGCAGGATGGCGGACTCTACCTCGGCCGGCTCAAGACGCCGCTGGTGCACCTCGCCCCCGCTCCGGGCCTCAACATTCCCGGCCGGGGCGAGGCCGGCCTCTTCCACACGGCGCTCTTGTTCGGGGACCAGTCCTCGCTGGCCGCCACCATTGCCAGCGCGGCCCAGTATGAGCCGCAGTCCTTCGTGGGCAGCGCCGACCATCTGGTGAGCGAGGCGTTCTATTTCACCGATCCGGAAGGCAACGGGATCGAACTCTACTGGGACCGTCCACGCGAGGCCTGGTCATGGGACGGCAAGAACGTGGTCATGGACAGCCTGGCGCTGCCGCCGCAGAAGTACCTCCAGGACCACCTCACGCAGGAGTCCGTGGAAGGCCAGCGCGGCACCGATGCAGGGGTGGGGCACGTCCACCTGCAGGTGGGCGACGTCCAGTCCGCCCATGACTTCTACGTCGGCACCCTGGGATTCGAAAAGACGGCAGGCTGGCACGGCCAGGCCCTCTTTGTGTCCGCCGGCGGCTACCACCACCACATGGCCATGAATGTCTGGAACAGCCGGGGCGCCGGCCCTCGCCAGGACACGCTGGGCCTCGGCGAGGTCCTCATCGAGGTCCCCTCGGGGGACGACGTCGGCGCCCTCGCCGACCGCCTCAGGGTCGCCGGAGTCGAATCGCACCACACCGGCGCCGAGCTCCGGTTCGAGGATCCGTGGCGCAACCGCCTCCGCGTCGCCGTTCGATAAGCCAGTGCGCTAAGCCCGGCGGGGCCCGGTTGGGTTAGGCTGACATTCGAAGGGCCCCGGCACCGCCGCTACCGGGGCATGCACCGCCGACGGAATGAGAACGAATCCATGGGCTTTACCGAAGTGTTTGTCGCCACCCACAAGGACGCCCTCAAGCGTGCCGAGGCGCTGGAAGGCGGCGCCGCTGCCGGCGACGGCATCCGGATTGCCGGCATCAGTGATTTTGAGATCGAACAGCTCGGCGACCTCGCCGGTGCCGCGGTGCACGCCGCGGGCGCGGATTACGAGCTGGCCATGGTGGACGTGGCAAGCGATTCACTTCTGGGCGTGCCGGCGGCGATGGTCCGGGCGCTGGCCGAGCTGCTCACCTACGAATCCGAGGGTGAGGGCAACGTTTTGGACGAGGTGGCCGAGCGCTGGGCCGCCGAGGATGACATGCCCTTTGGTGCCGGGGAAGCCAGGAACTACGTCCAGCAGCTGGCAGAGCTCGCCGGCACCGTGGACGAAGGCAGCAGGACCGGTCTCTACGTCTGGTCTTCCTAGCGCGCCATAAGCCTCCGTCCGCATGTCAAGTCGAAATAACGCGGACGATCTGGCACAATAGACAGGTACTCGATCTGCGTGGCCCCTCTCTCCGCGTCTGGATCCTGTCCTTTTCGAACCCCCAAGTACGGCCCGCCCCACGGGTGCAGAACGCGGGTTCAACCCCGTTTCAGAAACAGGAGTGACCACAAAAGTGGCCGTAAAGATTCGCCTTAAGCGCTTCGGTAAGATGCGCGCACCGTACTACCGCATCGTCGTCGCCGATTCGCGCACCAAGCGTGATGGCCGTGCCATCGAAGAGATCGGCAAGTACCACCCCACCGAGGAGCCCTCATACATCGAGGTCAACTCCGAGCGTGCACAGTACTGGCTGTCCGTCGGCGCGCAGCCGTCGGAGCAGGTCGCCGCGATCCTGAAGATCACCGGTGACTGGCAGAAGTTCAAGGGTCTGCCGGGCCAGGAAGGCACCCTGAAGACCAAGGCCGACAAGGAAGCATTCGTTGCTCCGGAGAAGGGTTCCGTGATCATCCCGGAAGCCATCACCAAGAAGGCCAAGGCATCGGAAGCCCCCGCCGAGGCTGAAGCAGAGACCACCGAGGCTGAGTAAATTGCTGGCAGAAGCGCTCGAACACCTTGTCCGCGGCATTGTCGACTCCCCTGAGGATGTCAAGGTCAGTGCCAAGAACAACCGCCGCGGGGATACCCTCGAGGTGCGCGTTCACCAGGAAGACCTCGGACGGGTAATCGGACGCCAGGGCCGCACCGCGCGTGCATTGCGCACGGTCGTAGCGGCGCTGGCAGATGGCGAGCAGGTCAGGGTCGACGTCGTCGACACCGACCGCCGCCGGTAACGCGCCTGCAGCACTTGCCTTACAGTCCGGCCCCTCCACCAGCTAACGGTGGAGGGGCCGGACTGCTTTGGGCCCTGACACTAGTCAGGACGTCCGCAAAGTCTTAACCACGCATCAACACGCAGTCCAAACAGAGGAACACATGCAGCTTCAGGTGGCCCGTATCGGCAAGCCCCACGGAATCCGCGGCGAGGTGACCGTCCAGGTGCTCACCGACGCGCCGGAGGACCGGTTCGTTCCCGGCACCGAGTTTGTGGTGGACCCCGCCTCCGCCGGGCCGCTCACCGTGCGCAGCGCCCGCTGGAACAAGGACATCCTCCTGCTCGGTTTCGAGGGGGTGGCCGACCGGAACCGTGCCGAGACCCTGCGCGGCGCCAAGCTGTTCATCGAAACCGAAGAACTCGACGAGGATGACGACGAGGGCTGGTATGAACACGAGCTCGTCGGCCTCGAGGCCCGCGTCGCTTCCCAGGCCGTAGGCAAGGTCACCGCCCTGAACACCATGCCCGTCCAGGACCTGCTCGTCGTCGAAACGCCGGACGGCAAGGAAATCCTCATCCCGTTCGTGGAGCAGATCGTCCCCGAGGTGAACATCGAGGAGGGCTACATCCTGCTCACTCCGCCGGCTGGCCTGTTCGAGATCAACGAGGAGGGCCCGGAGGACCCGGAGACCAGGGGCTCGGACTCCGCCGAGGATGAGACTGAGCCGGAGGCCAAAGCCTAGATGAGAATCGACGTCGTCAGTATTTTTCCCGAGTACCTGGCACCGCTGGAGCTGTCGCTCATCGGCAAGGCCCGCCAGGACGGGTTGCTGGACCTAAACGTGCACGATCTCCGCACCTTCACCACCGACCGCCACCGCACCGTGGACGACACGCCTTACGGCGGCGGCGCCGGCATGGTCATGAAGGCCGAGCCGTGGGCGCAGGCCCTAGAGTCCGTGGCGGCTGCCCGGCCGGCCGGTGCTACCAAGCCCGTGCTGATCGTCCCGTCTCCGGCGGGGGAGCGCTTCAACCAGGCGCTGGCCTACGAGCTTGCCGAGGCAGAGCAACTAGTGTTCGCCTGCGGGCGGTACGAGGGCATTGACGAGCGCGTCATCGAATGGGCCGAGGAACACTTCACCGTCCGTCCGGTCAGCCTCGGCGACTACGTCCTCAACGGCGGGGAAGTGGCCGTCCTGGCCATGGTGGAAGCCATCGGCCGGCTGCTCCCCGGAGTGGTGGGAAACCCCGAGTCGCTCGTGGAGGAGTCGCATTCGGACGGCCTGCTCGAGTACCCCGTCTACACCAAGCCGTCGGTCTGGCGCGACCGGGAGGTTCCGGCGGTCCTGCTCAGCGGCAACCACGGCAAGATCGCGCAATGGCGCCGGCACGAACAGTACCGCAGGACGGCGGAACGCCGTCCTGACCTGCTTCGGACGTTCGACGCCGGGACCCTGCCCCGCGCAGACCGCACCGCCCTCTCGGACCTGGGGTACGACGTCGTCGACGGTCACCTCAGGCGGCGGCCGGACCATGAAAGCGGGCCAGACGCCTGAGCCTCAGGAGTGTCGCATGATCCATATGGCGCAAAGGGTTCCATAATTTACCAATTCGTGCCATATGGGGCATAATTAATCCTTGTGTCTGCTGGGTCCGCGCCTGCCACAGGGGGAGCGTAACCAACAGCAAGGCACCCCGGTACCGCCAAAGGGTGGCGGGACCGGACCTCAACACTTCGGCAGCGATTCCCGGAAATATCCGGGCTTGGCTGCCGTGACCCAAAGTGGATGACCTGTGGCGTCCACCAGGAGTGGATCAATGCATATCCTCGATTCCGTAGATGCAGCCTCGCTGCGCACTGACGTTCCCGAGTTCCGCGCGGGTGACACCCTCAAGGTTCACGTGAACATCATCGAAGGCAAGAACTCCCGTGTCCAGGTATTCCAGGGCTTCGTCCTGGGCCGCCAGGGCGACGGCATTCGCGAGACCTTCACCGTCCGCAAGGTTTCCTTCGGTGTCGGCGTTGAGCGTACCTTCCCGGTGCACTCCCCGATCATCGAAAAGATCGAGGTCGTCACCAAGGGTGACGTCCGCCGCGCCAAGCTTTACTACATGCGTGCACTGCGCGGTAAGGCTGCGAAGATCAAGGAAAAGCGCGACTTCAGCACCGCCAAGTAAGTCCCGACGGACTTTCACGGCGGGTCCCCAACCCGTGTCCGGCCAGCGCCGGAGCCATCCGCAACAGCGCGCCACAGGATACGGATCATGGACCAGACAAAACGCCAGCCAGGGAAACCGGGCTGGCGTTTTGCGTTGCTGGCGGTGCTGGCTGCCGTCCTGGTCAGCGGGCTGATCCGCTCCCTGTGGCTGGACGTCTATTACATTCCTTCTGCCTCGATGGAGCCGCTGTTCGGCACGGGTGACAGGATCTTGGTGTCCCGCACCGACTTCCAGTCGGAGCCGATCCGCCGCGGCGACGTCGTCGTGTTCGACGGCCGGGGTTCATTCGCACCGCTGAACAGCGGGGAAGGTCCGCTGCAGGAAGCGGCGGCCGCGGCAGGCCATTGGCTGGGACTGACCGGCAGTGATACTACATATGTAAAGCGGGTCATCGGGCTCCCCGGCGACCACGTGGTCTGCTGCGACGCCGGCAAACGCCTCACAGTCAACGGTCAGCCGCTCGTGGAACCCTACCTGTATGACGGTGATGCAGCGAGCACCCAGAAGTTCGACGTGACTGTTCCTGAGGGCCGGCTGTGGTTGCTCGGGGACCACCGCTCGGTGTCCGCGGACTCCCGCAGCCTGTTGGGTGCACCGGGCGGCGGTATGGTGCGGTCGGACAGGGTGATCGGCAGGCCGGTACAGATTCTCTGGCCGCTTGATAGATTTGCGTCAGTGGCGCGGCCACCGTCGGCGGCCATTACAACAACAAAGGATGGACAGTAGATGCCGGAAATCGATCCCGGGAGCTCCGAACCGCGGCAGGCTGCTGCGAGGCCGGGACGGCACGCCGCCCAGGAGCCCGTTTCGGAGGTGTCTGCCTCCGGCGGTTCCGGACCCGGGTCACCTACTCCTGCCGGCCCGCGCCGCCAGGAACAGGCCCGTGCCCGCAATCCCTTCCTGCTGTGGCTGAAGGAAATCGCCACGGTGGTGGTGATCGCCGTCGTGCTGTCCTTCCTCATCAAAACCTTCCTGTTCCGGGCCTTCTACATTCCGTCCGAGTCGATGGTGAACACTCTGGACATCAACGACCGCATCTTCGTGAACCTCCTAGTGCCGGAGCCGTTCGCCCTGGAGCGCGGCGACGTGGTGGTCTTCAAGGACACCAAGGGCTGGCTGCCGCCTACACCGCAAAAGGCCGACGGGCCGTTCAGCGTCGTGGAGGACGGGCTGACCTTCGTGGGCCTGCTGCCGGACAATTCCGAGCAGCATTTGGTCAAGCGGGTCATCGGCCTCCCCGGGGACCACGTCGTCTGCTGTGACGCCGGAGGCAAGATCGCCGTCAACGGCGCAGCGCTGGACGAGACATACGTCAATCCTGCCGAAGTTCCGGCAGTGCGCACCTTCGACGTCGTCGTGCCCCAGGGCAAGGTGTGGGTGATGGGTGACAACCGCAACCACTCGGCGGACTCCCGTGCCCACACCGACACCAACGGCGGCTTCGTGGACATCGCCGACATCGAAGGCAAGGCAGCCGTCATCGCCTGGCCCATGAACCGCTGGGCGGCCCTGGACAATTATTCCGATGTCTTCAAGAAAGTGCCGTCGGCAGGTTAGCCATGTCTGTTGCACCCACGCTTGACTACGAGAAGCGCTTCCTTCCCCGCGGGGCGCGGTTCCTGGCCGGCGTCGACGAGGTAGGCCGAGGCGCCCTCGCGGGGCCGGTGAGCGTGGGAATCGCCGTCGTGGACCTGCAGAACATGGAACTGCTCGCAGATGTCCGGGACAGCAAGCTGCTTAAGGCAGCAGACCGCGAACGGCTCGATCCCCTGGTGCGGGCGTGGAGCGCCGCCTCCGCGGTCGGACATGCCAGCGCGCGCGAAATCGACGAACTCGGCATCATGGGCGCCCTCCGGGCCGCCGGAAACAGGGCCTGGTTTGAGATCCTCTGCGCTGGCATCACGCCGGACGTCGTCCTGCTGGACGGCAGCCACAACTGGCTCTCGCCCGCCGTCCAGCCTTCACTGTTCGACGAAGTCATCACCGACCCCGGCTGTGACGCGCCCGTCCACACCCTGGTCAAGGCCGACATGCAGTGCCTCAGCGTCGCCGCCGCGAGTGTCCTTGCCAAGGTCGAGCGGGACCTGCACATGCGGCAGCTCCACCTCGAGTACCCGGACTTCGGCTGGGACGTCAACAAGGGCTACGGCACCGCAGCGCACCGGGAAGCGATCCGCACGCGCGGCCCAAGCCCCTACCACCGGGTCAGCTGGAACCTGCTGACGGAGTAGTGCGGTGCGTCGTGCGGTGCGCGGGTTCCCGCCGCATGGTGCAAGATGGAACCATGAGTGCCGAAGACCTTGAGAACTATGAGACCGACATGGAGCTCCAGCTCTACCGGGAGTACCGCGACGTTGTGGGTCTGTTCAGCTATGTGGTCGAGACCGAGCGGCGCTTCTATCTCGCCAACCACGTGGACCTGCAGGCGCGCAGCGCCGACGGCGAGGTCTACTTCGATCTCACGCTCCAGGACGCCTGGGTCTGGGACGTGTACCGTTCAGCGCGGTTTGTGAAGAGCGTCCGGGTCATCACGTTCAAGGACGTCAACGTCGAGGAACTGCCGCGCAACGAGGAGCTCGCGCTGCCCAAGGACGTCGACCTCGGCAACTGAGGTTACTGCCTCCCCGCGTTCCTCCAGCGACTCCTCGGGGCGTCACCGTTCCTCCACAGCCGGTCTTTCTCCGGGATCCCTGCCTCCTTTCCCCTGTATCCCGACGGACTTTCCCACATAGCCCAATAGCGCCCTATTCCGGGTGAGCCAGGCCCCCGCAGTCTTGTTGCGGAGGTGGACATGAAAGCCAAGGATCTGCTGGGCCGGCGCGGGGAAGAGCTCGCGGCGGAGTACCTGGAATCGCTGGGGATGCTGATCGTGGAGCGCAACTGGCGCTGCCCGGACGGCGAAATCGACATCGTCGCACTCGACGGTGACGCCCTCGTCACTGCCGAGGTGAAAACGCGGCGTTCGCTCGCTTACGGCCACCCGTTCGAGGCCGTGGGCGCAGACAAGCTCGCCCGGCTTCACCGCCTCGGTTCGGCCTGGTGCCGAGACCATGGACTGCGCTTGCCGCTGCGCCGGGTGGACGTCATTGCCGTGCTGGACAACGGCGTCGGCAAACCCACCGTTGAGCACCTCAGGGAGGTGCTGTGATGGCGCTGGGGAGAGCCTATTCGGTGGCCCTCGTCGGCCTCAACGGCTACATCGTGGAGGTCGAGGCCGACATCGGCCAGACACTGCCGGCCTTTGTGCTTCTGGGCCTCCCGGACGCCTCCCTCAACGAAGCCAGGGACCGCATCCGCTCGGCGGCGCAGAACTCCGGTATTCCGCTGAGCCGGCGGAAGATCACCGCCAACCTGATTCCGGCGTCCCTGCCCAAGCGCGGTTCCGGCTTCGACCTTGCCATCGCCATGTCGGTGCTGCGTGCGGCGGAGGACATCAGGCCCACCGGGCGCACCATCTTCATCGCCGAGCTGGGACTGGACGGACGCCTCCGGCCTGTCCGCGGCATACTTCCGGCCGTGATGTCCGCGGTGCAGGCCGGGTTCCAGGACATCGTGGTGGCCCAGGCGAATGCAGCAGAGGCCGAACTCGTCCCCGGTGCCAGGGTCCGCGGCTACCGGACCCTCGCACGGCTGGTGTTCGATTTTGGCGCTGACCCGCAGGAGCTTGTCCTCGACTTCACGCCGGAGGACGAACCCGCCGGGACAGGGCCTGTCTCCGTGGACGCGCCCCTCCCGGACATGTGCGACGTGTCCGGCCAGGCAGAGGCACGCCGCGCCCTTGAGGTAGCCGCCGCCGGTGCCCACCACCTGCTGCTGACCGGACCGCCCGGCGCCGGCAAGACCATGCTGGCCGAGCGGCTTCCCGGGCTTCTGCCTGATCTGCGCGACACGGAGGCGATGGAGGTGACGGCGATCCATTCCCTGTGCCAGCTCCCCACAGCCGGGGTGCAGCTGGTCCGGCGGCCGCCCTTCGAGAATCCCCACCACACAGCCACGGCCGCGGCGATCATCGGCGGCGGGTCGGGGCTGCCGCGTCCCGGGGCCGCATCGCGGGCGCACCGCGGAATCTTGTTCCTCGACGAGGCGCCCGAATACGAACGCAGGGTCCTGGATGCACTCAGGCAGCCTCTTGAGAGCGGCGAGCTGGTCATCCACCGCTCGGCCGGAGCAGCGGCCTACCCCGCGCGGTTCCAGCTGGTGCTGGCAGCCAATCCGTGTCCGTGCGGCAAGGCCGCGGGGAAGGGCATTGAATGCACCTGCACCCCCTTCATGCGGCGCCGCTACATGTCGCGCATGTCCGGGCCGCTCCTGGACCGTGTGGACATCCAGCTGCAGGTGGACCGCGTGTCGCTGGCCGACTTAGGCCAGTCCGGGGGAGCGGAGGACAGCGCAACGGTTGGTGCCCGCGTCCTGGCTGCCCGGGGCCGCCAGCTGCAGCGGCTTCAGCCCTGGGGCATGGAAACGAATTCCCAGGTGCCCGGTCGCATCCTGCGCGGCGAACTGAAACTGGCGGCCGCCACCACCCGGATCCTGGATCATGCACTGGAACGGGGCGTACTCACGGCCAGGGGCTATGACCGCGTCCTCCGCCTCGCCTGGACTCTGGCCGACCTTGGTGGCCGGGAGCAGCCGGACGGGAACGACATCGGACAGGCCCTGAGCCTCCGCCAGACCGCTTCGCCAGCCGCGTGAAAGGAACCCACATGCAGAACGACAGACTTGCCCGTGCCGCACTGTCCAGGCTGATGGAGCCACAGGACGTCGCGGGCCTGGCCCTGGTGCACGTGGCCGGGGCTGAGGACGCGTTGCGGATAGCCACCGGCCAGGTCAGCTACGGGCCGGGGCTGGAACAGGACATCACCGGGTTGCTGGCAGAGCACAGTTCGGTGAACTCCTGGGCCGGCCTCGGTGCCGCGCTGAAGCGCTGGGCACCGAGAATTCCCGACCTCGCACCGGAGCGCGACCTGGCCACCATGCAGCGCCTGGGCGGTCGGATGATCATCCCGGCGGACGGGCTCTGGCCGCGCCAACTGGACGATCTTGGCCTGCACCAGCCGATCAGCCTTTGGTGGCGAGGCATTGAGCTGGAGCTTCCCCCAGCGGCCAAAGCGGTAGCCCTGGTGGGCTCGCGGGACAGCACCAGCTATGGCGCGTCAGTCACCGGTGACCTTGCCTACTCCCTGGCACAGCGGGGATTCACAGTGGTGTCAGGCGGCGCGTACGGGATTGATGCCCACGCGCACCGGGCAGCCCTGGCAGGGGGCTCAGGTGCAATGCCGACCATCGCCGTGATGGCCGGCGGCGTGGACCGCTTCTATCCCTCCGGGAACGAGGATCTCCTCCGCGCCGTTGCCAACCAGGGTGCCGTGCTCGCCGAAGTTCCACCCGGATCTGCCCCCACCCGTTACCGGTTCCTCCAGCGGAACCGACTGATCGCCGCCCTCGCGTCCGTCACTGTTGTGGTGGAGGCAAGGTGGCGGTCCGGGGCCTTGAATACCGCCCATCACGCGGAAACCCTGGGCCGTGCGGTGGGAGCCGTTCCCGGCTCAGTCCACAGCGCCAACTCGGCTGGCTGCCACCGGCTCCTGCGCGACGGAGGCGCCGTCTGCGTGACTGATGCCGGGGAGATCACCGAGCTTGCGTCGCCCAGCGGCCAGTCCTTGCCTGACGAAAGGAGCGGTCAGGCGGCCGATCACGACGGCCTCACGCTTGAGGACCTGATCCTGCTGGACGCCCTCCCGCTGCGGTCTGCCAGCTCCGTCGAAAAACTCTGCAGCGTGGCCGGACTGGGCGCCGACTCTGTGCGCGCGGGCCTTGGCAGGCTGGCACTGCTGGGACTGGCCGTCTCCGAAAAGGGAGGCTGGAAGCGCACCAAGCAATCAGCATAGGTCTGATTATCCGTGCCGTTTCTTGATTCTGTGCCAAATGCTGGGACAGTGGGGGAGTGGAGAAACAGGAACTGCCGGCCGCCCTCGCCCGGGCCGTGACGGGTTTCGGACGATACCTGACGGGCGAGCGGGCCCGGTCCGAACACACCGTGCGCGCATATCTGTCCGACGTCTCCAGCCTGCTGGGCTATGCGGCCGGTGAAGGAGTCACCGAGCCCGCGGGGCTCGAACTGGGCACCCTCCGGCGCTGGCTCGGCAGCCAGAGCGAGGCCGGCGCGTCCCGTTCCACGCTTGCCCGCCGTGCCGCCACGGCGCGGACCTTCACCTCCTGGGCGCTGCGGGAAGAACTGATCGAAACCGATCCGGCCCTGCGCCTGCAGGCCCCCAAGCGTGATGGTTCCCTGCCGGGCGTGTTACAGCAGCAACAGCTCTCTCGCCTGCTGGCGGATCTCAACGAGGCGGCCAAAGTCGGTGATCCCATGGCGCTGCGCGACCGGGCCATGGTTGAGCTGCTTTACGCCACCGGTGTCCGCGTCGGCGAGCTGGCGGCTCTGGACGTCGATGACCTCGACCCGGACCGCAGAACCCTGCGCGTACTCGGTAAAGGCAACAAGGAACGGACGGTGCCCTACGGGCTCCCGGCTGCGCTCGCCGTCGACGACTGGCTGCGCCGCGGACGGGGAAGGCTTGCTGCCGGGGACAGCGGACCGGCTCTCTTCCTCGGTGCGCGCGGCCGGCGCGTGGACCAGCGCCAGGTCCGCAGCGTGGTGAAGGGACTGTTCGACGCGCTCGGCGATACCTCCGCCACAGGCCCGCATGCCCTGCGGCACACCGCAGCGACGCATCTGCTCGACGGCGGCGCAGACCTTCGAGCGGTCCAGGAAATACTCGGTCATAGCAGCCTCGCGACCACCCAAATCTATACCCACGTATCCGTGGACCGTCTGCGGAAGAGCTATCAGCAGGCCCATCCGCGCGCCTAGGCCGTTTCTTCGGCGCGTCTTCTACACCACGCCGAATTGCACTGGCGTAATTAGACGGCGTACGGCACAATAAGATCCAAGTTCGGCAACTTTCAAGTTGTGCTTGAAGCACAGTATTCGGGCGCCTCTTGTCAGTCCGGCAAGTAATTTCATAGATTGGCAGGAATCACAGGCATCACGCGGTGCCCGGAGCAGCAAATATCTGTCCATGCAGGTCGTTGGGGAAGACGTACCTACAGCTATGGAGGATGGAATGTCTGTTGCAATGACCCGCGGTGTGCTGTTTATTCACTCGGCCCCTACCGCACTGTGCCCTCACGTTGAGTGGGCCATCGGATCCGTCGTGGACAAGCGAACGGATCTGGAGTGGACCCCTCAGCCCGCCGCGCCCGGAATGTTCCGCTCGGAGCTGTCCTGGACCGGCGCGCAGGGGACAGGTGCGCAGCTTGCGTCTGCCCTTCGGGGCTGGGCACACCTGCGCTTCGAGGTCACCGAAGAACCCAGCCAGGGCGTGGACGGCGGACGCTGGTCCCACACACCCGAGCTGGGCATTTTCCATGCCGTGACGGACGTGCACGGCAACATCATGGTGTCAGAGGACCGCATCCGCTACGCCTATGAGGCCGGCGCCGGCGATCCCTCAGCCGTTTATCACGAGCTGTCGCTTGCCCTCGGTGAGGCGTGGGACGAGGAGCTGGAACCGTTCAGGCACGCCGCCGAAGGTGCTCCGGTGCGCTGGCTGCACCAGGTCGGTTGACGAGAAAGGTCGGTTGACGCCTGCCCGGCTGATACACCAGCCTTGGCAATCCCCCATAGCAACGGAGAAGCCCCCGCCAACCGGCGGGGGCTTCTTCGGCCATTCGTTGCCACATCACACGCTGCGGATGGCGACGACGGCGTTGTGCCCGCCGAAGCCGAACGAGTTGCTGAGCGCGACGATGTCACCGGCCGGCAGTTCGCGGGCCGAGGTCACAACGTCGAGCGGGATCTCCGGATCCTGGTTCTCGAGGTTGATGGTGAGGGGAGCCTTGCGCTCGTGGACTGCCAGGACGGTGAGGACGGCCTCGACGGCGCCGGACGCGCCGAGCAGGTGGCCCATCTGCGACTTGGTGGCCGAGACGGCAACGTTCCCGACGTGGTTGCCGAGCGCCGCCTTCAGGGCCGTGTACTCCGGCTTGTCTCCGACCGGCGTCGACGTTGCGTGGGCGTTGACGTGGACGACGTCCTCCGCCTGGATGCGGCCGTCGAACATGGCTGCCTTGAGGGCGCGGGTGGCGCCCAGGCCTTGGGGGTCCGGTGCCGTGATGTGGTAGGCGTCGGCGGTCACGGACGTACCGGCGAGCTCGCCGTAGATCCGTGCACCGCGGGCGAGGGCGTGCTCCTCCGCTTCCAGCACCAGCGCGCCGGCGCCTTCGCCCATGACGAAGCCGTCACGGTCAAGGTCATAGGGGCGCGAGGCGTGCTCGGGATCGTCGTTGCGCCGGGAGAGGGCCTGCATCGAGGAGAACGCTGCCAGCGGCATCGGGTGGATGGCGGCTTCGGCGCCACCGCACATGACGACGTCGGCCTTGCCTGAGCGGATCAGGTCCAGTCCGAGGTGCATTGCTTCCGTACCGGACGCGCAGGCGGAAACGGGAGTGTGCGCACCGGCGCGGGCGCCCAGGTCCAGGCTGACGGCGGCGGCCACGCCGTTGGGCATGAGCATCGGAACCGTCATGGGCAGGACGCGGCGGGGGCCCTTCTCCTTCAGCGTGTCCCACGCGTCCAGGAGCGTCCAGACGCCGCCGATGCCGGTGGCGAAGGCCACGGCCAGCCGGTCTGGGTCGATTTCGGTGATGCCTGAATCGGCCCACGCTTCGCGTGCGGCGATGACGCCGAACTGGGTTGACGGGTCCATACGCTTGGCCTCAACGCGACTCAGAACGTCGAGGGCGGGCGTGGAGCACCGGGCGGCGAAGTGGACCGGCAGTTCGTACTTGGCTACCCACTCATCCTCGAGAGTGTGGGCTCCGGAAACCCCCTTCAGCGCGTTCTGCCACATCGTGGGTACATCGCCGCCGATGGGCGTGGTGGCACCCAGACCTGTAATGACTACTTTGCGTGTCATGGGATCACTCTCTGTCGGTGCGCCTGCCGTGTCCTGTGCTGCTGGCCGGAGGCCGGAGTGGGTGGCGTGCGGGGGAAATCTGCAAAAAAATTAGGGGTGGTGCATCGGCTGGCCGATCCGGAAAGTCCGGGCCGGCCAGCCGGGTTCAGCCGTGAAGGCTGAAGCCTGTAGCGGCAGAAGCCGATGACGGCTGGTGTTTTACTTACGCCTGGGCGTTGGAGATGAAGTCCACGGCGTCGCCGACGGTCTTGAGGTTCTTGACCTCTTCGTCCGGGATGCGGACGCCGAACTTCTCTTCGGCGTTGACGACGATGGTCATCATGGAGATGGAGTCGATGTCCAGGTCCTCGGTGAAGGACTTGTCCAGCTCGACGGCCTCGGGGGCCAGGCCGGTCTCTTCGTTGACGATTTCAGCCAGTCCGGCCAGGATCTCTTCGTTGCTAGCCATTGATGGCTCCTTTTCTTGTTATTGCCGGCAGAGGATGCCGGAAATGGGCAAACCGCGGTTGCGGCTTGGTTCTCGGAATTGCTACGGAAGGACAATTACCTGGGCGCCGAAGACCAGCCCGGCGCCGAAGCCAATCTGCAGGGCCAGTCCGCCGCTCAGTGCGGGGTTTTCCTGGAGCAGGCGGTGCGTGGCCAAGGGAATCGAGGCCGCCGAGGTGTTGCCGGCATCGGCGATGTCCCGGGCCACGGTGACGGTCTCGGGCAGCTTCAGCTTCTTGACCATCTCATCGATGATCCGCATGTTGGCCTGGTGCGGAATGAAGGCCACCAGGTCCTCGGCCTGGACACCGGCGGCGTCCAGAGCCTGCTGGGCTACCTTGGCCATCTCCCAGACCGCCCAGCGGAACACCGTCTGGCCGTCCTGGCGGAGGGTCGGATAGAGTTCCTGCGCCTCTTCGAGGAGCGCGAGGTCGCCGGTGGAGTCGGACCGGCGTGCCGCCAGGCCGAGGTCGCGGACGTCCAGCATGGAGCGGGTCATGCCGATGGCATCCCACTTGCTGCCGTCCGAACCCCACACCGACGGCGCGATGCCGGGGGTGTCCGACGGGCCGATGACGACGGCGCCGGCGCCGTCGCCCAGCAGGAACGAGATGGTGCGTTCGCGGTTGTCGATGACGTCGGAGAGCTTTTCCGCGCCGACAACGAGGACGTAGTTGGCGGCCCCCGAACGGACCAGCGCGTCGCCTTGGGCTATGCCGTAGCAGTAGCCGGCGCAGGCAGCGGAGATATCAAAGGCCGGGGCCGGCGTGGCGCCCAGCCGGTCGGCAAGGCTCGCGGCAGCGGACGGCGTGGCGTACGGGTGGGTCACCGTGGAGACGATGACGGCGCCGAGCTGGGATGCCTCGATGCCTGCCTTCTGCATGGCCTCACGGGCGGCGCCCTCGGCCATGTCGATCACGCTGACGTCTGCGGGTGCACGGTGGCGGGTGACGATGCCGGTACGCTGGCGGATCCACTCGTCGGAGGAATCGATCCACTGGCACACGTCCTCATTGGTGACCAGGACGTCAGGGCGGTAAGCGCCGAGGCCCAGGATCCGGGTGTGCTCGTTGAGTGGGGTCTGCTTCAGTACCGGCGTGCTCATGCCTGTCCTTCCAGTTCTGCGAAGAGTGCAAGGGCCGCGGACAGGTCGTCCGGCGTTTTGACAGCAACGGTCTTGACGCCCGGCATGCCCCGCTTGGCCAGTCCGGCCAGGGTGCCCGCCGGAGCGAGTTCGATGACGCCGGTGACTCCGCGGTTCACGAGGGTCTCCATGCAGAGGTCCCAGCGGACCGGCCGCGACACCTGTGCGATCAGGCTGTCGACGGCGGCGGTGCCCGCTGTAACCTCCTGGCCGTCGAAGTTGGACAGCAGCGGCACGGCAGGTGCCTGTGGCTGCAGTTCCGGGCGGAGCGCCTCGAGGGCGCTCACAGCGGGAGCCATGTGTGAGGTGTGGAATGCCCCGGCGACCTTCAGCGGAATCACGCGCGCCTTGGCCGGCGGATTCTCGGCCAGTGCCTTGAGCTGTTCGAAGGTGCCGGCGGCGACGGTCTGGCCCGCGCCGTTGACATTTGCTGGCGTTGCGCCGGCGGCCTCGATGGCGGCGAGGACTTCGGCGGGGTCGCCGCCCACCACGGCGCTCATGCCGGTGGGGGTGACGGCAGCGGCCGCGGCCATGCTGTTGGCGCGTTCGCGCACAAACGTCATGGCTTCCTTTTCGGTGAGCACGCCGGCCAGCGCGGACGCCGTGATCTCACCCACCGAGTGCCCGGCCAGGATGACCGGCAGAGTGCTGAGTTCGACGTCGAACAGCGACTTGGCGGCTACCAGCCCGGCCGCGACAATGAGCGGCTGCGCGACGGCGGTGTCCTTAATGGTTTCCTCGTCAGAGGTGGTCCCGTGCGCAGTGAGGTCGATGCCTGCAATTTCGCTCAGGGAGGCCAAATGGCCTGCTACGGAGGGCAGTTCCAGCCAAGGGGCGAGGAAACCGGGGGTCTGTGAGCCCTGTCCAGGGCAGACGATTGCAAGCACGTATCCAGCTTTCCAAATTACCGGGTGATCCATTGGTGTTTCCGTACACCAAGCTCACGGGGTCAGGTTGTAGGAAGTCTACAACGGTTCAATTCGTGTTCCGCGCGGCAACACGCTCGACGGCGGGCTTCGGCGGAGTGGAAAGCCGCCCCACCACCAGGGCTGCCTGGAGCACGAAAGCCTCGCGGGGGAGTAGCGGATCCCAGCCTGTCACATCACAAACACGCTTGAGACGGTACCGCACCGTGTTGGCATGGACGAAGAGTTCCCGCGCTGTCGCCTCGAGTGAATGCCCCAGCTCCAGGTAGGTGCCGAGCGTTTCCACCAGCCCGTTGGACGCCGCGAGGAGCGGCCGGTAGATGTTTTTCACCAGCGACCGCCGGGCGGCATCGTCCCCGGAGATGACACGTTCCGGCAGGAGATCGTCGGCTGCCACCGGGCGCGGAGCGGCGGGCCATGCCCGGGCGGCAGTGAGGCCGGCGAAGGCAGACTGCGCCGAGCCGCTGGCCTCCAGCAGGGAGCTGGCTTCCGCGCCGTAAACCACCGGACCGGGCGCGAACATTTCGCTGAGCTTCACATACGCGGTTTCCCGGTCGTGAACGCCGCCCAGGATCAGGATGAGGCGGTCGCCTTGGATTCCCACGAGGGCATCCTCCGCGTACCGGCCAGCCATGCGGCGCAGTTCGCTGACGTAGCTGGCGCTGGGTTCCGACGGCGAGTTCCCCACCATCACGGTGAAGCGCTCCTGCGCCTTCCAGCCGAGCGCGGCGATCCTGGAGCGTAGCGCGTCAGTGTTTTCGCCGCGCAGGATGGCGTCCACAATCAGGGCTTCGAGCCGCGTGTCCCAGGATCCCCGGGATTCCGCGGCCCGGGCATACACGTCGGCGGCGGCAAAGGCCACTTCCCGCGAGTACCGGAGGACTGCTTCGCGCAGGGAGGGCTGGTCCGCTTCGGGAGCGATGACCGGAACCTGGTCCTCCACCACTTCCACGACGATCCGGATGAGCTGGAGCGCCTTTTGCAGGCTGATGGACCGGGTCAGTTCCGTCGGGGCGGTGCCGAAAACGTCGGACAGGATCCAGGACGGGGAACTGGGGCGCTCATACCAGGTGACGAAGGCCGCGATGCCGTTCTGCGCCACGAGGCCCAGCGCGGAGCGCTCGTCCGAACTGAGCCGGCTGTACCACGGCAGGGATTTTTCCAACTGGCGCATGGTGGTGGTGGACAACTGACCGACGCTGGCCCTGAGCTTTTTCAGGGTCTCCGTCTTCTCCGGGGTCATGGTCCGGGAGGGCGGTTTGCGCGGTGCAGGGGAGGGGGACGGCTCGGGCATAATTCGAGCATACGGTGCCTGCGGGGCAAGCTCCATTTTGTGCAAAGGCTACAACTGCGGTTGGGCTGCGTCACAGCTCGTCCGGCGGTTCCCGAAGTACTGCTGAAGTACCGCAAACGACGACGGCGGCCCCCACCGTGGGTGGGGACCGCCGTCGTTCGTAGTAGGGCTCAGCCGGCCGAGTTAGGACTCGCCTCCGGCGTTGCCCGTGGTGCCGGCGTTCACGTTGAGCAGGCGGTACTTCTCGATCGCCTGCGCCGGTGCCTGTCCGTCAACCTCACCCTTGGCTGCGAGCAGCTGCAGGGTCTTCACGACGACGGAGTGGGTGTCGTTTTTGAAGAAGCGGCGGGCGGCGGCGCGGGTGTCGGAGAAGCCGAAGCCGTCGGCGCCGAGGGTGGCGAACTCGTTCGGGATGAACTGCCGGATCTGGTCCGGGACGGCCTTCATGTAGTCCGAGACCGCCACGACGGGTCCCTGTGCACCGGCAAGCTGCTTGGTGACGAAGGGTTCGCGGGCGGCCTGGCCGGGGTTGAGGAAGGCTTCTTCCTCGGCGGCGAGGCCGTCGCGGCGCAGTTCGTTCCAGGACGTGACGGACCAGACGTCGGCGGAGACGCCCCAGTCTTCGGCGAGGATCCGCTGGGCTTCGAGGGCCCAGGGGACGGAGACGCCGGAGGCGAGGATCTGGCTCTTGGGGCCTTCGGTGCTGGAGGCGGCGAGCTTGTAGATGCCCTTGAGGACGCCTTCGACGTCGAGGTTCTCCGGTTCGGCGGGCTGGGTGATGGGCTCGTTGTAGACCGTGAGGTAGTACATCAGGTTCCGGTCGGTGGAGTCGTGCCCGTACATGCGTTCGAGGCCGTCGCGGACGATGTGGCCCATTTCGTAGCCGTAGGCGGGGTCGTAGGTGACCACGGCGGGGTTGGTGGAGGCCAGCAGCGGGGAGTGTCCGTCGGCGTGCTGGAGGCCTTCGCCGGTGAGGGTGGTCCGTCCTGCGGTGGCGCCGATGATGAAGCCGCGGGTCATCTGGTCGGCGGCGGCCCAGAAGGCGTCGCCGGTGCGCTGGAAGCCGAACATGGAGTAGAACACGTAGACCGGGACCAGGGGTACGCCGTGGGTGGCGTAGGCGGTGCCGGCGGCGGTGAAGGCTGCCACGGCGCCGGCTTCGTTGATGCCGGGGTGGATCAGCTGGCCCTGCGCGGATTCCTTGTAGGCCAGTACCAGGTCGCGGTCCACGGACAGGTAGTTCTGGCCCTTGGGGTTGTAGATCTTTGCCGTCGGGAAGAACGCGTCCATGCCGAACGTGCGCGCCTCATCCGGGATGATCGGCGCGATGTGCTTGCCGAAGTTCTTATCCCGCATCAGGTCCTTGAGCAGGCGGACGAACGCCATGGTGGTGGCGGCCTGCTGCTTGCCCGAACCACGCTTGGCCACCTCGTAGGACTTCGCCTCGGGCAGCTCGATGTCCGAGTGCTTCGAACGCCGTTCCGGAACCGAACCGCCCAGGGCAGCGCGGCGCTCGAGCAGATACTTGATTTCCGGTGCGTCCGTGCCCGGGTGGTAGTACGGCGGACGGTACGGGTCCTTCTCCAGCTGCTCATCCGTGACGGGGATCCGCAGGTGGTCGCGGAACTTCTTGAGGTCGTCGAGGGTGAGTTTTTTCATCTGGTGGGTGGCGTTGCGGCCTTCGAAGTGCGGGCCCAGGCCGTAGCCCTTGACCGTTTTGGCCAGGATCACGGTGGGTTTGCCCTTGAATTCGGTCGCGGCCTTGTACGCGGCGTAGACCTTGCGGTAGTCGTGCCCGCCGCGCTTGAGGTTCCAGATCTCGTCATCGGAGAGGTCAGCGACGAGGTCCTTGGTCTGCGGGGTCTTGCCGAAGAAGTGTTCGCGGACGAACCCGCCGGATTCGGCCTTGTAGGTCTGGTAGTCCCCGTCCGGGGTTTCGTTCATGATCTTCACCAGCGAACCGTCGGTGTCGCGGGTGAGCAGGTCATCCCACTCCCGGCCCCAGACGACCTTGATCACGTTCCAGCCCGCGCCGCGGAAGAACGCCTCGAGTTCCTGCATGATCTTGCCGTTGCCGCGCACCGGCCCGTCCAGGCGCTGGAGGTTGCAGTTGATCACGAAGTTCAGGTTGTCCAGGTTCTCGTTCGCGGCGAGCTGGAGCAGGCCGCGGGACTCGGGCTCGTCCATTTCCCCGTCGCCCAGGAACGCCCAGACCTGCTGCTCACTCGTGTCTTTCAGGCCGCGGTTGTGCAGGTAGCGGTTGGACTGGGCCTGGTAGATCGCGTTCATCGGGCCGATGCCCATCGACACGGTCGGGAATTCCCAGAAGTGCGGCATCAGGCGCGGGTGCGGGTAGGAGGACAGCGCGTGGCCTTCCTTGGACTTTTCCTGCCGGAACCCGTCCAGGTCCTCCTCCGAGAGCCGGCCTTCCATGAACGCGCGGGCGTACATGCCCGGGGACGCGTGGCCCTGGAAGAACACCTGGTCCCCGCCGCCGGGGTGGTCCTTGCCGCGGAAGAAGTGGTTGAACCCGACCTCGTACAGGGTCGCCGCGCCGGCGTAGGTGGAGATGTGCCCGCCCACCCCGATCTCGGGCCGCTGCGCCCGGTGCACCATGACCGCGGCGTTCCAGCGCATGTACGCCCGGTACCGGCGCTCGAACTCCTCGTTCCCCGGGAACTGCGCTTCCTGGTCCACCGGGATCGTGTTCACGTAATCCGTGGTGGTCACCATCGGAACCCCGACGCTCTGCGCGCCGGCACGCTGCAGGAGACTACGCATGATGTATTGGGCACGCTCCGTGCCCTGTTCCCTGATCAGCGCATCCAGGGACTCAACCCACTCGGCGGTCTCTTCCGGATCACGATCAGGCAGCTGGTTAGTCAACCCGCTGAGGATATGGGAGGTATCTTCTCCTGCAGCCACGTCCAACCTCTCTTTGCGCGCATTCACCGGCGCACTCAGGTCCGGCAGGGTAGCTGCCCGGCGTGAACGCGTCGTGTGCGTCATATCGGTTACAACAGCCCGGTCATGTGCGCCGGGCAGGGTTCTATCTCGTGTGTATGACTGCCTATTCGGTGGAGGCGGTCGCCCCTCTAGGCATAGTTGTCAACAGTCACTGTAGCTCTGACGGCCTGCGGATGCGTAGCCGCGCTTGAACCGGCTGCCCTATTTGACCGTCATACTTGTTGTGTGACGCACAATAAGCCGCGCAGCGGCGCACGTAGCTTGAAGCACACGCCCAAAGGGTGTTGGCTTGGAGTAATCGAAATCACCATGCACAGGAGGAACACGTGAGCGAGGCCGACGCCGCCACTTCGGTAAATGTGGCGGAAAAATTGGGTTTCAAGGACGGGGATCTGATTCAGGAGTTCGGTTACGACGACGACGTCGATCTCGACTTGCGTGATGACATAGAGGATCTGACGGGGTCAGAGCTTCTGGATGAGGATGATCACGACGTCGTGGACGCCGTGATCTTCTGGTGGCGGGACGGCGACGGCGACCTCGTGGATACGCTCGTCGACTCGCTGACGACGCTCACCGAGGGCGGGGTGGTGTGGGTCCTCACGCCCAAGTCAGGCCGTCCCGGATATGTTTCGCCCTCCGACATCCAGGACGCGGCACCGACTGCGGGACTGCACTGCACCACGTCCGCGGGCGTTTCCAAGGACTGGAGCGCCACGCGCCTGGTGACCAGGAAGAACAAGTGACCGCACGGGCCGCCATCGCATCGGCGGACCTTGCCGGGGTGCCCGCGGTTGGGCAGCAGGCGCCGGACTTCACCCTGGTTAATCAGTTCGGTGAACCCGTCCGGCTTGCCGACTTCCGCGGACGCAACGTGGTGGTGGTTTTCTACCCCTTTGCGTTCTCCGGCATCTGCACAGGCGAGCTGTGTGAGATCCGGGACAACCTCGCAGTCTTCGAACATGCCGACGCCGAGGTGCTGGCGGTCTCGGTGGACAGCAAGTTTGCCCTCCGGGCGTACGCCGAGCAGGAAGGCTACGGCTTCAGTCTGCTGGCCGACTTCTGGCCGCACGGCGCCGTAGCCGGGAAGTACGGCGTGTTCGACGAGGAAAGCGGAATGGCACGGCGCGGGACGTTCATCATCGACGCCGGCGGAACGGTCCGCTACGTGGTTGTGAATCCGCGGGGCGAGGCCCGTGACCTCGCCGAATACCGACGCATCCTGGCAGAACTGGCCAAGGGTTAGGCGTCAGGGCCAGCCCATGGATCAGCGGCGGACCGGCATCGGCCTGACAGGGTTCGCCAGTCTGCCTCCCGCCCCGCCCGCCGAGTCAGCAGCCAGCGACCTCGACGTGCTGGGCGGGATCCGGGACGTGCTCGCCGGGCTGCCCCTGGCGCTACTGACCGGGGCCGGCCTGAGCACGGACTCGGGCATTCCGGACTACCGCGGGCCGGATTCGCCTCCACGCTCACCCATGACCTATCAGGAGTTTCTCGGCGATGCTGCCAACCGTCAGCGATACTGGGCGCGTAACCACATTGGCTGGTCCCACTTAAGGCGGGCCAATCCCAACGCCGGCCATGCCGCCGTCGCCGTCCTCGAGCAGCGCGGGCTCCTGACCGGACTGATCACCCAAAACGTGGACCGCCTCCATGAGGACGCCGGCAGTGTTAATGTGGTGGACCTTCACGGACGCTTCGACCAGGTAATTTGCCTCGAGTGCCGGCGCACGTACTCGCGGCAGCTGCTCGCGAGGGTTCTGGAAGAGCTGAATCCGGACTTTCTGGACCATGCCATGAACTCCGGCCTTGTCGAGATGGCCCCTGATGCCGACGCCACTGTGGAGGACCTGCGACTGATCCGCAGTTTTGTGGTCGCCCGTTGCCCCGCGTGCGGCGGTGTCCTGAAGCCGGACTTTGTGTACTTCGGCGAAAACGTCCCCAAGGAGCGGGTGCAGCGCGCGTACGCAATGGTGGATGACGCCGAAGCCCTGCTTGTTGCCGGTTCCTCGCTTAGCGTCATGAGTGGGCTGCGGTTTGTCCGCCATGCGGCCAAGCAAGGCAAACCGGTTGTCATCATCAACCGTGGCCAGACGCGCGGCGACGACCTCGCCACGATCAAGCTGGAAGCCGGAGTAAGCGAGTCCCTCGCCTGGCTGGCAGAAGAATTGCCCCCGCTCGCCGCGGCCCGACCCGATTAGCGTTTGAGGGCATTGTTCGGGTAGAGTCTATGTTCGTTGGTTCGAGCGCTTCGGTGCGAAAAACCTCTCTTTGGGTCTTTAGCTCAGCTGGTAGAGCGCCACGTTTACACCGTGGATGTCATCGGTTCGATCCCGGTAGGACCCACCCTAATTACCCCGTTTGACCAGGCTCAAGAGCTTGGTCAGGCGGGGTTTTTGTGTTTCCGTTGCGCTTTTTGAGGGCGGCTGTTGCCGTTTCTGACGGCCGGCTGTTCCTGCGAAGAATGTCTGTGCCCGGCCATAGCCTGCGGGCATGGAACACGTACTTGTGAGGACTGCTGCCGACGGGCAGCCGGGGGCTGTCATCCGCGGCGGGCAGGAATGGACGGTGGGCGCGGAACCGTTGCGTTGGTTTGAACGCATCAGCTGGTGGGAGGCGCAGCGCCGGATGCCGCTGGGACTTAGCCGCGTCGACGTCGAAGTGTGGCGGCTGCAAACCCGGCTGGGGCGAAATGCCGGATCAGCGCTGACCACCATGGAGATCGTCCGCGACGGACTCGGCGGCGGGTGGAGACTGCGGAGCGCTGTGGCGGACAACGCCGCCGCGGAAAACGCCATCGCGGATGCGGCCTGAGCAGGAGGCCAAACAACCAGAAAGGCCCGGAATACTACAGGGCCTGGGAATTGGATAAGCCTTCCACCGCGACTATTGGGGGATGCCGCGGTGGAAGGCTTGAAATTGAATATACCGTGAACTTTCGGAAACACAAACTGTTAAGGAGGCGTCCGTCCGCGAGGTGCTCTTCGCGCTGCGGGCGCATGCGGCTGATGCTGGCATGCCTTCAGCAGCAGCCCTACAGCCAGTATGATGTTAGGTGTTCAGTTGACTGGACGCCTTGGCATCGTCGCCGGTGTTTCGAGCGCGATGCAATCTGCCGACCCCGCTGTCTGAGCGCGTATCGAAAAGGAGAATCATGGCCGATTCCCGTACCCCCAAAGCCAATGACGGACTGGGCAGCGCCTCCCCGGCGCCGGCTGTTACGCGAGCTGCCGCCGTACTGGAGTCGCTTGCTGCATCCGCCACTGGCCGGCTTACCCTTAGTGACCTCGCCCGGGACCTTGGAATCCCCAAATCGTCAACTTCCAACCTTCTGCTGGCCCTCGAGGAGGCCAGGCTCATCAGTAGGCAGGGCGCCGAATACACGCTGGGGCGGAAGCTGGTTGAATTGGGAGCCGCCTACTTGAGCCGGCTCGACGAAGTCCAGGAGTTCTACCGTTTTTGTGAGCAGGCGCCCACGCTGTCAGGTGAAACGGTGCGCATTGCCATGCTGGATGGCACCAACGTTATCTATCTGGCGCGCTACGAGGGCCACCCGGCGGTCCGCCTGACCTCCAACATAGGCGACAAGATGCCGGTGTCACTCTGCGCCGTAGGCAAGGCCTTGATCGCCAGGCTTCATGACCACGACATCGACGCGATGTTCGCTGACGATGCGGAGCTTCCCGTGCTGACGCCCAAATCACTGCGAACGGGAGCGGAACTAAAGGCCCAGTTGGAGCAGATCCGCAAGCAGGGATACGCGTTTGAAGATGAGGAATCCACCACGGGTGTGGTGTGTCTCGCCGTGACTGTACCAACCCGCGGAGCGCATGGCCCCAGTCTCGGCCTGTCCGTCACCGCACTGAAGGCAACGTACTCGCAGGAGCAGGGCGCGCAGATGGTCAAAGAGCTGAAAGAGCTGGCCAGATCCCTCGGCAACCCCATGGGCTAGTCGGAAACCCCGGCACTATTGGCTAGTCGTTCATCATGTTGTACTCTGTTCAGCATAGTGACCGTCGCAATAGTGGTGTCACTACTCACCAGGCCAACGGGGGCCTGGCGTGTCTTTGAGGGAGTGCTAGTGACAACTCGTACTGATTCACCGCTGGCTGATGCGGACGGCGCCGTCGTCGAACCGGAACAGCTGCGAAGGGCAACACTTGCCAGCTCCGTAGGCTCCGCTCTGGAGTATTACGACTTCTACATCTACGGCCTGGCTTCGGCCCTCATCTTCGGGCCGCTGTTCTTCAAGCCGCTCGGCGATGAGGGTGCGCTGATCGCATCATTCGCCACATACGGCGTGGGCTTCGCTGCCCGCCCCTTCGGCGGCATCGTCTTCGGGTACATCGGAGACCGGTTCGGCCGGAAAATGGTGCTGATCCTGACCATCGGCCTGATGGGCGCCGCAAGCTTCGCCATCGGCCTGCTGCCGACATTCGAGCAGGCAGGAATGCTCGGTGCGGTACTCCTGGTCATCCTCCGGATCGTCCAGGGCCTCGGTGCCGGCGCGGAGCAGGCCGGCGCAACGACGCTGATCTCCGAAGTGGCCCCGCCCCGCCGTCGTGGTTTCTTTGCCTCACTTCCGTTTGTGGGGATCCAACTGGGCACCCTTCTGGGCGCCGGCACCTTCGCCCTCATCGCCACCGCCAACAAGGCCGTGCTCGAAGGCTGGCTCTGGCGTGTGCCGTTCCTGGCCAGCGTGATCCTCATTGCGATTGCGGTGTTCATCCGGCTGCGGCTCAAGGAAACCCCGGTGTTCCAGGAGCTGGAGAAGCACAAGAACGTCGTCAAGAACCCGGTGGGCCAGCTCTGGAAGCACTCCAAGAAGAACGTTCTCGTGGGCATCGGCCTGCGCATGGGTGAGAACGGAAACTCCTCCATCTATTCGGCGCTGCTGGTGGCGTTCCTGGCGGCCCCGGCCGGCGTTTTCCCGGGCGACAAGTTCATCGGTCCGGTGGGTCTCCTGATCGCCGCCGGTTTTGCCGCCGTCATGGTGGTCACCTTCGGTGCGATGTCCGACCGCTTTGGCCGCGTGCCGGTCTACCGTTACGGCGCCCTGTTCCAGGCTGTCATCGCCTTCCCGGCCTTTTACCTCGTGAGCCTGGGCAATGTGACCCTGGTGTGGGTCGTCATGGTGGTTGGCATCGCGCTCGGCGTGCAGTCCATGCTGGGACCGCAGTGCCCGCTGCTGCCTGAACTGTTTGGATCGCAGTACCGGTTCACGGGTGTCGCCATGGCGCGCGAACTCTCCGCCGTGCTGGCTGGCGGGCTGGTTCCGCTGGTGGGAGCGGCACTGCTCGCTGCCACCGGCTACTCCTGGCTGGTCCTGGCGCTCTACTCGCTGGTCCTTGCGCTGATCTCCTTCGTGAGCACCTTCTTCACGCCGGAAACCAGGGGCCGCGACCTGGTTGCAATCGAGGATGCCCACTAGACGCCGCTGAGCCGGAAAACACACAGCGCGAACGTACAGTTGCGGCCCATCCCTACGCGGGGTGGGCCGCAAGTGTACGTTCGCGCCTGGCGTTGGGGGCCGCAAGTGTGCGTTCGCGCCCGGGGAGAGTGCAAAGGGGAGAGCCGGGCAACCATGTGGCTGCCCGGCTCTCCGGTGATTCCTTTGCAGGGGTGTCCTGCGGCAGGCGGTTTAGTAGAAGTGGACCGTATCCACGAGGTGGGGGAGTTCGCCGCCGTCCAGGAACGTCCTGAGGTTGCTGCAGAAGCGCTCTGCGATCAGGCGGTTCTCCGCCGCGCTCAGGGCCGAGGTGTGCGGAGACACCATGACGCGCGGGTGGCTCCAGAGCGGGCTGTTCTGGGGCAGCGGCTCGACGGCGAAAACGTCAAGGCAGGCGTAGGCCACCTGTCCGTTTTCCAGGGCCTCGAGCAGCGCGTCTTCGTCCACCACGGTTCCGCGGCCCACATTCACGAACACCGTGCCGGGTTTCATGGCGGCGAAGACCTCGCGGTTGAAAAGCTTCTCCGTGTACGGCGTGCCCGGGAGGGTGTTCACCACGGCGTCGGCCGAGGCGAGCAGACCGGCGAGTCCGTTGTTGTCCGCCACTTCCTCGATGCCGTCGATCGGCTCCACGGAACGCTTTGTGCCGCTGACCTTCATGCCGAGTGCGCGGGCGATGCGGGCGGTTTCCAGCCCGATCTCCCCGAGCCCCGTGACCACCAGCGATGAGCCATTGACCAGCTTGGTGGGTATCCGCAGCTCCGGCCACACCTTGGCGGCCTGGTCCTGGGCAAGCTCAGCGGTCCGCTTGAAACCGTTGAGGATGCCCAGTGCCGCAAACTCCGCGAGGGGCAGGGCGTGCACCCCTGCGGACGTGGTCACCTTGAACTTGTTCAGGGTCCCGGCATCGAGCCCTGAGGCCTTGACTGCACCACCGGCGCCCGCCGCCATGGCGTGGATCCACTGCAGGCGGGGATTATCCTTCGCGATCCGCGCCAGGCCCGCGGGGCTTTCGTTCGGAAAGCCGTAAAGCACGTCGGCCTTGCCCAGCATCTCCCAGTAGCGCTCCTCCTGCTCAGGGGTGCGTTTGAAGGCGGGGTCGCCGGCGTGGTCTGCTGGGAACCGTTCGGGCGGCAACAGGTCGGGCTCGTAAAGAACGGTCACGGAGGGATCTACGGCGCGGATGCGTTCCACGAACTCGGCTTCGAGCGGGACGGCGATCGCGACGGTGGTTTCAGTCGTCATGCTGTTCATCATACTGAATAGAGGCTAGAATACTGAACAGATTTCCAAGGATTGGCCATTGACCACAACGAAGTGAGGTTCCCTGCGGATGAGTGTACAGAGAACAGGCTTCGTGGGCCTGGGCCTGATGGGGGCGCCGATGGCGGCGAATCTGGTCCGGAAGGGGTGGGCGGTAACGGCGTGCAACAGGTCCTCTGCCGCGCTGGAGGATTTACGCCGGCTCGGCGGATCCTCTGCAGAAACCGTGGAGCTACTCCGGGACGAGCCGGTGATCGTCTTCATGCTGCCGGACCTTGCCTACATTGAGGACGCGGCGTCCGGGCTGCTCGCGAGCTGGCGGACATCACCGCCGGCGGCCGGCACCGCGGTGGTGGTTATGAGCAGCGTTTCCCCCACCGGGGTCAAGGATTTCGGGCGTAGGGTCCAGGCGGCCAGTTCAGGCAATGCCGTGGTGCTGGATGCACCGGTCAGCGGCGGGACGAAGGGTGCCATCGAGGGGACCCTGGCCATCATGGCGGGGGCTGACCACGACGCCGACTTCCGCCGGCTGCTTCCGCTCTTCGAGGCCATGGGCACCACAGTGAGGCTCTTGGGACCGCTCGGTGCCGGGTCGCTGGCAAAGGCGTGCAATCAGCTGGTGGTCGGAACAACGACGGCGGCGCTCGCCGAAGCGGCCGAGCTCGCCGAACGGTCGGGCGTCGATGTCGCCGCCCTCTATGAGGTCCTGTCCGGCGGCCTCGCCGGCAGCCGCGTCCTGGACCAGGTGGGCCCGCGGATTGCCCGGAAGGACTACACGCCTACCGGCCCGGCAAAATTCATGCACAAGGACCTGTCCTTCGTCGTGGAGTCCGCCGACGCCGCCGGGGCCGCCGTTCCGATGGCGCGGGCCGGCGTCGAACTTTATGCCGAACTGAAGCGCCAGGGCCTGGGGGACCAGGACCTGGCCGTTGTCCGGCAAACCATTTCAAACCTCAGCAGGGCGGGCGCCGTGAGCGCCACAGAAGGGACCTCTTCATGACTTCACTTTTTGATTTGACCGGGCGGGTTGCGTTGGTGACTGGTTCGAGCCGGGGGATTGGTAATGCGTTGGCGCGGGCGTTGGCTGATGCGGGTGCGACGGTGGTGCTGAACGGTGTGGATGCTGAGCGGTTGAAGGCTGCGGAGGCGGTGATGGCGGCTGGGTACGCGCCGGGACGGGTGCACGGTGTGGCGTTTGATGTCACGGACGACGCGGCGGCCGCGGCCGGTGTGGCCTGGGTCGAGGAGCATGTGGGCCCGTTGGAGGTCCTGGTTAATAATGCCGGGATCCAGCACCGGGTGCCGATGCTGGAGTTGGATGTGAAGGATTGGGAGCGGGTGATTTCCACGGATCTGACCAGCGCGTTCCTGGTGGGCCGGGAGGCGGCCCGTTACATGATTCCGCGCGGTCACGGGAAGATCATTAACATCTGTTCGGTGCAGACGGACCTGGCCCGCCCCACGATCGCGCCGTATGTCGCGGCGAAGGGCGGGCTGCGGAACCTGACCCGGGCGATGACGGCTGAGTGGGCGGGGTCGGGGTTGCAGATCAACGGGATCGCGCCGGGATATATCAATACCGAGATGACGCAGAACCTGGTCGATGATGAGCAGTTTAATGCCTGGATCCTGGGCCGGACCCCGGCGGCGCGGTGGGGCACGGTGCAGGACCTGGCCGGTCCGGCGGTGTGGCTGGCCTCCGCCGGGTCTGATTTCGTGAACGGGCAGACGATCTTTATCGACGGCGGAATGACGGTGGTGGTCTGATGACACACACAAGGGAGGCTGGTTTGCCGGTGTCGGGGCCGGCGGTCGTGGCGCACGCGAAGGGGGACTTGCGGATCGAGGAGGTCCCGCTGAAGGCGCCGGCGCCGGATGAGGCGGTGGTCGAGGTGCTGTATGGGGGGATTTGCGGGTCGGACCTGCATTACTGGCTGCACGGTGCGGCGGGCGAGTCGATCCTGAGGGCGCCGTTGGTGCTGGGGCACGAGATTTCCGGGCGGGTGGTCCGGGCGGCGGGGGACGGGACCGGCCCGGTGGCGGGGACGCCGGTGGCGGTGCATCCGGCCACCCCGGGACCGGGTGAGGGGCCTGATGCGCCGCGGTATCCGGCGGAGCGGCCGAACCTGTCCCCGCGCTGCACGTACCTGGGTTCCGCGGCGAGGTATCCGCACACGGACGGGGCGTTCAGCCGGTACGTGAACCTGCCGGTCCGGATGCTCCGGACCTTGCCGGACAGCCTGGACCTGCGGACGGCGGCGCTGATCGAACCGGCGTCGGTGGCCTGGCATGCGGTGTCCCGGGCCGGTGACGTGGCCGGTAAAACCGCCCTGGTGATCGGGTCCGGGCCGATCGGGGCGTTGGCGGTCGCGGTCCTCAAACGCGCCGGCGCGGCCCGGATCGTCGCGGTGGACATGCACGCCAGGCCGTTGGAGATCGCCGCGGCGGTGGGCGCGGACGAGGTCCTGCACGCCACCGACGCGGAGGCGATCGCCGCGGTCCAGGCCGACGTCGTGATCGAGTCCTCCGGGAACCACCACGGCCTGGCCTCCGCGATCCAGGGCGCGGCCCGGGGCGGGACCGTGGTCATGGTCGGGCTGCTGCCCACCGGCCCGCAGCCGGTCCTGATCTCGCTGGCCATCACCCGGGAACTGGACCTCAAAGGCTCGTTCCGGTTCAACGACGAAATCGACGAGGTCATCGCCGCCCTGGCCGACGGCACCCTGACCATCGGCCCGGTCATCACCCACGACTACCCCGTCACCGACGCCCTCAACGCGTTCGACATCGCCCGCAACTCCGCCCAATCCGGCAAAGTCCTCCTCAACTTCGGAGGAACAGGAAATTAGGCCGAGTGCTGGCGCGGCTGCAGCGGAACGAACACCCTCGGCTGCTCCACCCACACCGGTTCCATTTCCGCGATGGTGCGGCGCATGATCCTGCTCGACGCCTCGCGGGCCTCTGATGCATGGCCTCCGAAGATGGCTTCTGCCACGTCCAGGTGCCACTGCAGCGTGAGATCCCGTGGGCGGTCGGGCATCAGCCCGTGCACGGTACGGCCGGTCAGGGTCTCAGCCACCTGGCCCACGAGGTTGGCGAACATCTCGTTGCCGGAGCCACTGAGCAGGAGGGAGTGGAACTGGATGTCCAGCTCCAGGAAGCGGGGGACGTCGCCGGCCTTGCCGGCGTCGCGCATGGCCAGGGCCACGTCGAGCAGCTCCTGCCGGAGTTCCTGCGGTGCGTTGACCGCCGCGAGTTCGGCAGCCACGGGCTCGACGGCGGAACGCAGCTCAGCGAGGGAACGCAGCTGGGCGCCGCGCCCTTCCCCGGCCAGGCGCCACCGGATCACGAGCGGATCGAACGGGTTCCAGCGGTGCGCCGGCAGGACCTTGATGCCCACGCGCTTAGTGGTCTCCACCAAGCCCAGGGACTGCAGCACGCGGACGGCTTCCCGAATCACGGACCGGGATACCTGCAGTTCTTCCTCCAGCTGCTCAGCCAGCATCACGTGTCCTGGCGGGAGGCTGCCGTCGACGATTCTGGTACCCAGGTGCTCGACGGCACGGTGATGGAGGCTGGTTGACATAGTGGTAAGCATAATCGGGCCGGAAGGCTTTGTTGCCCCGCCCACGGGGGGAGTCTGGACGCCGCCGGAGGGGCGCGTCATAGACTTTTGATGACGCGGTTAGCTTCCAAGGAGTGGACACCCGCTTTCGCCCTTGACCGCGAATATATATGCTTTATTCACAGCCTGCTTTTCTAAAGCGCGTCCCGCAGCGCATGCGGGACCCACTGCACATACGTTGCACACACTGAATTGGAGTTTTGATGTCAGCACACATCGGTGTCACCGGCCTCGCGGTGATGGGCGCCAACCTGGCCCGCAACCTTGCCCGCAACGGCTTCACGGTTGCCCTGCACAACCGGTCGGTCGGAAAGACCGACGCCCTGCTCGAAAAGCACGGCCACGAGGGTGACTTCGTCCGGACCGAATCCCTTGAAGAACTGGTTAACTCCCTCGAAAAGCCGCGCCGCGTCCTGATCATGGTCAAGGCCGGCAAGCCGGTGGACTCCGTGATCGAGCAGCTGGAACCGCTGCTGGAGGCCGGCGACATCATCATCGACGCCGGCAACTCGCACTACGAGGACACTCGCCGCCGCGAAGCCGCGCTGGCCAAGAAGGACCTCCACTTTGTGGGCGTCGGCGTTTCCGGCGGTGAGGAAGGCGCCCTCAACGGCCCCTCCATCATGCCCGGCGGCTCCAAGGAATCGTACAAGGCCCTCGGCCCGCTGCTGGAGAAGATCTCCGCAAAGGTCGACGGCGAACCGTGCTGCGCCTGGGTCGGCACCGACGGTGCCGGCCACTTCGTCAAGATGGTCCACAACGGCATCGAGTACGCCGACATGCAGGTCATCGGCGAAGCCTTCGATCTCCTTCGTTCCGGCGCCGGCATCGAGCCCGCTGAGCAGTCCAAGATCTTCACCGACTGGAACAAGGGCGAGCTGTCCTCGTTCCTGATCGAAATCTCTGCCGAGGTCCTAGGCCACGTGGACGCCAAGACCGGCAAGCCGTTCGTCGATGTCGTCGTGGACGCCGCCGGCCAGAAGGGCACCGGCCGCTGGACGGTCATCTCCGCCCTCGAGCTGGGTTCACCGGTCTCCGGCATCGCCGAGTCCGTGTTTGCCCGGGCCCTGTCCTCCCAGTCCGAGCAGCGCAAGCTCGGCCAGGAACTGCTGGCCGGCGAGGAAGTCGCCGTCGAGGTTCCGGAAACCTTCGTCGAGGACGTCCGCCAGGCACTCTACGCCTCCAAGCTGGTCTCCTACGCCCAGGGTCTGGACATGCTGACCTCGGCCGCCAGGGAATACGGCTGGGACCTGAAGCTGGATGAGATCGCCTCCCTCTGGCGTGCGGGCTGCATCATCCGCGCCGAACTGCTCAAGGACATCACCAAGGCGTACGCTGCCGACGAGAAGCCGGCCAACCTGCTGTTTGCCCCGGCCTTCACCAAGGCCATCGCTGAGGCCCTTCCCGCCTGGCGCCGCGTCGTTGCGACCGCTGTCCAGCTCGGCATCCCGGTGCCCGTGTTTTCCTCGTCGCTGGCCTACTACGACGGCCTGCGCCGCGAGCGCGTCGCTGCTGCCCTGATCCAGGGTCAGCGCGACCTGTTCGGTGCCCACACCTACGGCCGGATCGACGCCGAGGGCACGTTCCACACCCTCTGGGGCGAGGACAAGTCTGAGGTTGAGGCAGTGGATACCCACTAGCTTCAACGCGACACCGGCACTCACACCACCGGTGACATTAAGCGCCGGCGCCTCCCGGATACTCTGGGAAGCGCCGGCCGTTGCCGTCTACCGGCGTTGCGATTTCTTTGCTTCCCGTCCCAAGGAGTGCCGCGCATGTCCCAGCCAGTCGCGTTTGTCACCGGTGCGTCCGCCGGCATCGGGTTCGAGTCCGCCAAAAAGCTCAGCCAGCGCGGGTTCACGGTGTATGCCGGGGCGCGGCGGGTGGACAAGATGGAGCCGCTGAAGGCATTCGGGGTGAATGTGCTGGGACTGGATGTCACGAATGAGGCATCCATGGAAGCGGCCGTGGGCACCATTCTGAAAGCCCACGGGCGGATCGATGTCCTGGTGAACAACGCCGGCTACGGCTCCTACGGTTCCCTGGAGGAAGTGGAGCTGGCCGAGGGCCGCAGGCAGTTCGAAGTCAACGTGTTTGGCCTGGCACGCATGACCCAGCTGGTGCTTCCCGCCATGCGTGCAGCGGCCCGCGGGAGGATCATCAACGTGTCCTCCATTGGAGGCAAGATGTATGAGCCCCTGGGCGCCTGGTACCACGCCACGAAGTTCGCCGTGGAGGGACTCAGCGACTCGCTGCGCCTGGAGCTCAAGCCCCACGGCATCAAGGTGTCCATTATCGAACCGGCCGGAACGCACACCGAGTGGGGCGGCATCTCCGGCGAGGGCTTGCTGGCAACCTCCGGCCATGGCCCGTACCGGGAGCAGGCCAAAGTCGTGGCCGCGGCGCTGGCTTCCACCTCAGGATCCGGCATGTCAACGCAGCCGGACGTCATCGCAGATGCCATCGTCCACGCCGCGACGTCAGACCGGCCGAAGACCCGCTATCCGGCCGGCAGGGGCGCCCGCGCCATCGTGACGCTGCGCCGACTCCTGCCGGACCGGATGTTCGACGTGGTTTTCTGGGCCATTTACCAGCGGCTGGGCCGCTAGATCCGGTATTCGATGTAATACTCAGCCGGGTCCACGGCTGGCTTGGTCTCCCGCTGGGCGTCGCGGTGCCGCCAGCTCGCCGGGATACCCGTGACGATGGACTCTGGTGGCGCATCCTTGACCACGACGGCGTTCGCCCCCACGGCGCTGTCATTGCCGATGACGATCGGACCCAGGATTTTCGCCCCGGCGCCGATCGTCACGCGGTCCCCGATGGTGGGGTGGCGCTTGACCTTGGCGAGGGAACGGCCGCCGAGCGTGACGCCATGGTAAATCATGACGTCCTCGCCGATCTCGGCCGTTTCGCCGATGACAACACCCATGCCGTGGTCGATGAAAAAGCGGCGTCCGATGGTGGCACCGGGATGGATCTCGATGCCGGTCAGGAATCGTGTGAGTTGCGAGATCAGCCGGGCCGGGAACCGCGTGGACGGGTTCTGCCACAGCTTGTGCGTCAGGCGGTGCGCCCAGATGGCGTGCAGCCCTGAGTACGCGAAAAAGTTCTCGAAAGAACCTCGAGCCGCCGGGTCGTGGGACCGGGCGGCGTCGAGGTCTTCCTTAAGTCTTGCGAAGAAACCCACAAAGATCTTTCTACAGGAAACGGAAAGCAGCTGGCTAAGGCCTAGCCGCGGATGTCGTCATAGAGCACGGTGGAGATGTAACGCTCACCGAAGTCGCAGACGACCGCCACGATCAGCTTGCCCGCGTTCTCTGGGCGCTTGGCCAGTTCGAGGGCGCCCCAAACGATGGCGCCGGAGGAGATGCCGCCCAGGATGCCTTCCTTGACGCCGAGCTCGCGGGCGACGGCTACGGAGTCCTCCAGGGTGGCGTCCAGGACCTCGTCGTAGACGTTGGTGTCCAGGAGTTCCGGGATGAAGTTGGCGCCGAGGCCCTGGATCTTGTGCGGGCCGGGTGCGCCCCCGTTGAGGATGGGGGAGTCCTTGGGTTCCACGGCAACGATCTGGATGTCGGGGTTGCGCTCCTTCAGAACCTGGCCGACACCCGTGATGGTGCCGCCGGTGCCGATGCCGGAGACAAAGATGTCAACCTTGCCGTCGGTGTCGGCCCAGACCTCCTCGGCGGTGGTCTTGCGGTGGATTTCCGGGTTGGCTTCGTTGGCGAACTGCTGGGCCCAGATGGAGTTCTCGGTGTTGGCCACGATTTCCTGGGCCTTTTCCACGGCACCGCGCATGCCTTCGGAACCCGGGGTCAGCACAATCTCGGCACCGAAGGCGCGGAGCATGACGCGGCGTTCGGTGGACATGGTTTCCGGCATGGTCAGGATGACCTTGTAGCCGCGGGCTGCGCCCACCATGGCCAGGGCGATGCCGGTGTTGCCGGAGGTGCCTTCGACGATGGTTCCGCCGGGCTTCAGCGCGCCGGATTGCTCTGCGGCGTCGATGATGGCGACGCCGATACGGTCCTTGACGCTGTTGGCCGGGTTGTAGAACTCAAGCTTGACCGCAACAGTGGCGCCCAGGCCTTCCGTGAGGCGGTTGAGCTTGACCAGCGGGGTGCCGCCCACCAGCTGTGTTACATCGTCGTAGATCCGTGCCATGTGTACTTGCGCCTATCTCTCAGGAGGGAATACTTTGGTCAGCCTAACGATGGGGTCAGCGCCCCTGCTAAGCATTAAGCCATGCAGAGTAATATTTCCGCGCCTTGGCCAGCTTCGGGTTAATAATGACCTGGCAATACCCCTGCTCCGGGAACTTGGCGTAGTAGTTCTGGTGAATGTTCTCCGCCGGATAGAACACAGGGAGCCGGCTGACCTCTGTCACAATCGGCCGGGACCACAGCGCCTGGTTCCGTTCGATCGCCTCCTCGAAGAGGATCTTCTCCTCGGTGGTCTCATAGAACATTGACGAGCGATACTGCGTGCCGACGTCGTACCCCTGGCGGTTGAGCGTGGTGGGGTCGTGCAGGACGAAGAACATGTCCAGGATGACCTCGGCCGGGATGACATCCTCATCGAATGTCACAGCAACCACCTCCGCGTGCCCAGTGGTGCCGGAGCAGACGGAGTAGTAGTCCGGGTCGCGGTCGTGGCCGCCGGTGTACCCCGAAACCACCGACGTGACGCCCTTTGTTTTCTGGTAGACGGCGTCCAGGCACCAGAAGCAACCCCCGCCAAGCACAAAAGTTTTCATGTCCTCTTCAATGGTTCGCACGCGCGGATGATTCCCCCAGCCCACCCTAGGGTCATATGCCGGTCGGAGGCCAGAGCCGACTATAGGGTAAAAATATGAGTATGGAACCTGTGAACAGTGACGTTGCAGCGGGACCGGAAGAAGTTCCCGACGCCGCCGAGTCACCCGCCGCTGCAACGCTGGGGCAGCTCATGCTGGCCGTGGAGGAGCTCTGGCCGGAGTCGCTTGCAGAGGCATGGGACGAGGTGGGGCTCGTGGCCGGCCATCCGTCAGCTGAAGTCACGCGCGTCATGTTCGCCGTGGATCCCACGCTTGAGGTCATTGACGAGGCCATCGAATGGGGCGCGGAACTGCTCATCACCCATCACCCGCTGCTGCTCAAGGGTGTCACCTCGGTTGCCGCCAACACGCCCAAGGGCCGGGCGGTCCACCGTCTGATCGAGTCCGGCACGGCACTGCTGACGGTCCACACCAACGGAGACTCAGCGGTGGGCGGCGTTTCCGACGTCCTTGCCGACGCCCTGGGCCTGGAGAACGTATCGCCACTGACTCCGGCAGCCGACGGTCTTCCGGAGGAAGGCATCGGGCGCGTAGGGGACCTCAACGAGTCAATGACGCTGGGCGATTTCGCCGCGCGGGTTTTCGGCATCCTCCCCTCGGTGGCCGGCGGCGTGCGCGTGTCCGGGGACAAGGACGGGCTGGTGCACCGGGTTGCCGTGTGCGGCGGGGCCGGTGATTCCCTCTTCAACGAGGTCAGGGCCAGCAACGCGGACCTGTACATCACCGCCGACCTGCGCCACCACCCGGCCTCTGAAGCCAGGGAGGCGGCCGTGAACGGCCGCCCCTACCTTATCGATGTCTCGCACTTCGCCAGCGAATGGCTGTGGCTCCCCGCCGCCGCCGAGGCGCTGGGCAATGTGCTCGCAGACCAGGGCCTCGACGTCGAAATCAAGGTCAGCACCACCAACAGCGACCCGTGGGACTTCATACTGACTCCCGGCGGCGACTAGAGTCTAGAAAACCCCCACAGGGGTGCCGGCCAAGGGCCGGGTGGATCAAGCGGAGGTAAAACGTGGCCAAGGCAGCACCGGCGGAACAATTGAAGTTGCTCGAGCTCCAGGGCCTGGATGCACGGCTGAAGTCACTGTCCAACCGCCGCCGCAGCCTTGAAGCCGATCCCCGGATCACGGATCTCGAAGCCGCCCTTAGCGTTGCCAACGCGGAACTGGGCGCCGCGAAACTCGCCGTCCACGACGCCGAAGCCGAACTGAAGCGGGCCGAGGCAGATGTGGAGCAGGTGGCAACCCGGATCGAACGGGACGAGGCCAGGCTCAACAGCGGCACCGGTCTCTCCAAGGATCTCGTTGCACTGCAGAAGGACATCGCCTCGCTCAACAAGCGCCGTTCAGACCTGGAGGACGTCGAACTGGAGATCCTGGAGCGGCTGGATGTCCTGCGCGAACGGCAGGCGGCCCAGCAGAGCATCGTGGACGACATCCAGGGTTCGTTCGGCGTGATCCGGGCAGAGCTGGACGCCGGCCTCGCCGAGGTTGCCGCGGAGGAGAGCGAGGTGGCCAGCAGGCGGACGGGTTTCGCCGCAGGGCTGGACGCCGGAATGCTTGCGGTTTACGAGAAGACGCTGGCCCGGCGCGGCGTGGGCGCGGCACGGCTCTTCCACGGAACGTCGGAAGGGTCGGGCATGAAGCTGAGCCCCGGCGACCTGGCCGAGATCAAGGCCGCCCCCGAGGACGACATCGTATTCTGCCCGGACTCCGGCTGCATCCTGGTGCGCTCCGCGGAATGGGTCTGACGCAGATACAGCGGCGGTACCGCAGGCCTAGCCCGGCAGGATGATGTTGAGGGCGTGGGCCTTGCGCGCCGTGCCCGGAACGAGTTCGGCCTGCCACTTCTCGGCTGCCGCCTTCCGCAGCTGCTCCGGCGTCGCCGGGGCCTTGCCCCGCCGCGTCAGCAGGTGCCGGGCCAGCTCGCCCCGGGTGTGCTTGGCAAAGTGGCTGACAACCTTGCGTGCGCCGTTCACCTCAGTGAAGACGTTGACCGCCACGGTGTCCGCCGGCGGGGGAGTCCAGGCCGCTGCGTAGGTGCTGGACCGGCAATCGACCAGGAGCTGGCCACCGGCAATTTCGCCAAGGGCGTCGGTCAGCTGCGGTTTCCAGAATGAGGCAAGGCGTCCGACGTCGGGCAGTGCCGTTGACATGGACAGCCGGTAGGCGGGCACTGAGTCGGCGAACCGGATGGCGCCCCAAAGTGCGGAGATGACCAGCACCGATTCATCCGCCCGACGCCGCTGCGCCGCCGTCATCGACTTGTAGCCGAGGGCGTCGTACAGCACGCCGGAGTACACCTGGTGCGCCGGCGCCGCCGGTTCGGCGTGGAGCCGGGTGTTGCGTTCGACGTCGTCCTTGAGCGAGGCTCCGACGCCCAGCAGGGCGAGGGCGTCCCCATGTGCGCTGACTGTCCCCAGCGCGTCGAGTACCTTTGCCCGGTAGGTATTCAGCACAGGGAAACTCAAGGAAGCCCAGTCCATGGCGTCTCCACGGACGGCCGGAGTCTTGCCTTCGGATGGGGGGAGCAGAATCAGCACCGTACGATCTTACCGGCCGGGGGTGGGGTCAGTTGGGGGGCGTGAGCTCAGCCCAGGGAACGGCCCAGGAAGTCCAGCACGTCCGGCAGGATGGACCGCCAGTACAAGGCGTCGTGTCCGCCCGGCTGAAAGCCGCCCTCCACCCGGCCGGGAAGTCCCGAACGGTACTGGCGCACTGTAGCAGCCAGATCATCCTCACTGCCGCAGTCGATCCTTTTGGGAATCGCTGCAAGCCTCGGCCGGAGCGCAAAAACGTTATTCGCCTCGAAATCAGCCGGCCCGTCGAAAGCGCCGTGCATGCCCTCTTCATAACTGGACCAAACCGCCGGGCTCATGGCCGCAACGGCGCGAAGTCCGGACACCCGGCCCCGCGACGCCATGAGGAGGGCGCCGAACCCGCCCATCGACGTGCCGAAGACGCCGACCTTTCCGAGGTCGAGCCCCTGATCGCCCAGGAACGGCAGGAACTCCTCTACGAGCATCGCCTGCGTGTCGCTGCCATCGGCGCGGGCATGCCACCAGGAGTCGCCGCCGTCCACGGCGGCAACCGCAAAGGGCGGGCCGCCGTCATCCAGGTGGCGCTGCAGGGCCCGGTCCGCCGCGAGGTCGCCCAACAGAACCTCACTGCTGCCGCCCAGCCCGTGCAGGAAGACAGCCACCGGCAGCAACTGGCGGGCTTGCTCCGGGAGAGGCACGGCCAGGGCCCAGTGCGTCGTGACCGACGGACGGAAGCGAGAAACAAATGCGCCTGTTCGGGTCGACACCGTGGAAGGCGGCGATGGGGGAGCCGGCGGGATGGCCGCCGTCGTTGTTCCCGGCGAAGTAGGTGTTCCGGCCGAACCGGGCGGGGAGCTGGTTGTGGTGGGGCCGGGAACCGGCGCAGGCGGCGCCGTGCAGGCTGCGGCCGCGGCCAGTCCCGCAGCGATTCCCGCCAGCTGCAGCATGCGTCGCCGCGGAAAGGACGACTGGTCCATTTCCCGATCTTAGCCCCCGGAACCGGCGCGTGTCCGGGCCCGCGGGAAAGCCCGTAAACTGGACTGCGGATGGGTTGACCAGGCGGCCGCGCGCCACGCAAGTGGCTCGAGGAACGTCCGGGCTCCACAGGGCAGGGTGGTGGGTAACGCCCACTCGGGGTAACCCGCAGGCCAGTGCCACAGAAAACAGACCGCCTGCGTCGCGCCGATTTGAAAGCGGCACGAAGCAGGTAAGGGTGAAACGGCGGTGTAAGAGACCACCAGCTTCCCGGGTGACCGGGAAGGCTAGGTAAACCCCACCCGGAGCAAGGCCAGACAGGACACGTTTGAGGGCTGCCCGCCCGAGTGTCCGGGTAGGCCGCTGGAGGGCGCCGGCAACGGCGCTCGTAGATGGATGGCCGCTACTCCCGCGCCGGCAACAGCGCGGGAGCACAGAACCCGGCGTATCGGTCAACCCATCCACTTTCTTGACCGGGCAACAGGCATCACACCCGGTGTGAGTGATTTCACGGGCTCCGGGGCAAGAGAAGCGCCCGGGCCCACCTAGAATGGATGGTGAACGTAGAAGTTCTTCCGCCGGATCTGCGTTCGCAGCCGGCGGTTTTTCTTTGCACGGTCGACGGCATCCGGGGTGGACCGAACCCCGCCGGTGCCAGCTTGCCCTGGATAACTTCCAGTGGCCGCCATCCGGTTTACGAGGACGTAGCCGGTTGAACCAAGGAAGGTAGTTCTGTGAGCCAGACGTCAGATTCTTGTCTTGATACGTGGATGGGCCGGGAGGCTCTCGCCGAGGCCATGATCCCGGTGATCGGCCGGCTGTACCGTGAAAACAACGTGGTCACCTCCATCCACGGACGCAGCCTGATCAACAAGTCCACGATGAACATCCTGAAGGCGCACCGCTTCGCGCGCCGGATGAGCAAGGATGAGCTGCTCCTGGAGGAGACGGCGCCGCTGCTGAACACGCTGGCACGGCTGGACCTGGGCGCCGCTGCCATCGACATCGCCCGCCTGAACCAGAAGTTCAAGTCCGACGGCGGCGACCTGACTTTGGAGGAATTCCTCCGTGCCGAGCTCGCCGGGATTGTGGGCAAGCGCGGCGCCGACGACCGCACCAGCACCGACGTCGTGCTCTACGGCTTCGGCCGGATCGGCCGGCTCCTGGCCCGCCTCCTGATCGAAAAGGCGGGCGGCGGCCACGGCCTGCGCCTGCGCGCCATCGTGGTCCGGCGCGGCTCCGACAACGACCTGACCAAGCGCGCAAGCCTGCTGCGCCGCGACTCCGTGCACGGTTCCTTCGAGGGGACCATCAGGGTGGACACCGACGCCAACACGATTACGGCCAATGGCGTCCAGATCCAGGTCATCTACTCGGATAACCCGGCCACCATCGACTACACCGCCTACGGCATCAAGGACGCCCTCGTGGTGGACAACACCGGCCGCTGGCGCGACGCCGAGGGCCTCGGCCAGCACCTGCTGAGCAAGGGCGTGGCCCGTGTCCTGCTGACCGCGCCGGGCAAGGGTGAGCTGAAGAACATCGTCCACGGCATCAACCACCGCGACATCACCGATGCGGACCGGATCGTGACGGCAGCCTCCTGCACCACCAACGCCATCACCCCGGTCCTGAAAGCCCTCAACGACAAGTACGGCGTGATCCACGGCCACGTCGAGACGGTCCACTCGTTCACCAACGACCAGAACCTGATCGACAACTTCCACAAGGGCGACCGCCGCGGACGCTCCGCTGCGCTGAACATGGTGATCACCGAGACCGGTGCCGCCAAGGCCGTAGCCAAGGCGCTGCCCGAACTGCAGGGCAAGCTCACCGGCAGCTCAATCCGCGTCCCCACCCCGGACGTGTCCCTGGCCGTCCTGAACCTCAACCTGGAAAACGGCACCACCAAGGACGAGGTCAACAACTACCTGCGGGAGATGTCGCTGCACTCGGAGCTGCGCAAACAGATCGACTACATCGACTCACCCGAGGTTGTCTCCACCGACTTCGTCGGCTCCCGCCGTGCAGGGATCGTTGACGGCCTCGCCACCATCGCCAACGACAAGAACCTGGTCGTCTACGTCTGGTACGACAACGAGTTCGGCTACAGCTGCCAGGTGGTCCGCGTCATGGAGGAAATGGCCGGAGTCAACCCGCCGACCTTCCCGGCCAAGGACTCCGACAAGGACGCCGCCCCGGTTCTGGCCGTGGCAGCCTCGGTCTAACAGAAGCGTTCCGTCAGCCCCGCCGGCACACCTGTGCCGGCGGGGCTGACCCGTTCCCGGGAACTTCCCGGGCAATTCTCTGGAATCAGCCGGGAAACGGGCACAAACTTGTGTCATGGAACAGAACCCGACACTCCAGCATGAGACAACCCTGGAACATGCCCTCGATGTTGCAAAGGCCAACCAGAAAGAAGCCCAAAGGCTTCTGGACCAGGCACGCACCTCGCATGCGGCAGGGGAAATCGGCGATGACAGGGTGGCCCAGCTGGAGCGGCTGCTTGAACTCGCCAACACCGATCTTCATCGGGTCATGCGCGAGCAGTAGGCCACCCGCCCTCCACAGGGCACCTGTCCTCCACACTGTGGATACCCGCACCGCGACGGGTGAATTCGCCTAGGCTCCTGGATGTGTACCCACATCCTGACCCGGATTCCCGGCGCCCCGAGGCGAGCCTGTGAGTGTCAGCTGGGCCGGCTACCGGCGCGCCCGCCGCCGCTCCCGGCAGGCCTGGGCGGTGCTCGGTGTCGCCGCGGTATCGGTAGTTGCCGCCACGGTGTGGTTTTTTACGGCCGGCCAGTTCAGCGCCGCCGAGCCTGCTGTGTCCGGCCCCAGCGAGGCGCCGGTGTTCGATGCCGGCTGGATGAAGCCCGTGACACCCCCGTACCCGGTGCCGCTGGGCAGCGCTGCCGCTGCACTGGAAGCCTTGGCCGTGAAGGGCAGGGCATCCGGCAGCGACTACGACCGGTCCGCCTTCGGCCAGGCCTGGCAGGACGCCGACCACAACGGCTGCGACACCCGCAACGACGTCCTGCGCCGTGACCTTCACGACGTTGAGTTCACCAAGGGATCGAAGTGCAAGGTTGCCGCCGGCACCATGCATGAGCCGTACGTCGGGCTGGTGGTCAGGTTCGTCCGCGGCGCAAATTCCAGTAAGGACGTGCAGATCGACCACGTCGTCGCGCTGGGCGACGCCTGGCAGAAGGGGGCCCAGCAGCTGACGCCGCAGCAGCGGCAGAACCTTGCCAATGATCCGCTCAACCTCATTGCCGCGGACGGTGACGCCAACCAGGAGAAAAGCGCGTCGGACGCCGCCACATGGCTGCCGAAGAACAAGGCACTTCGGTGCCACTATGTGGCGCGGCAGATTTCGGTGAAGGCAGCGTACGGCCTCTGGGTCACCCGGCCGGAGAAGGACGCCATGGCCCGCGTGCTGGATTCATGCCCGAAGCAGCAGACGGTGGTGCCCCGGTAGGGGCCCAGCGGCAGAAACAGCGCCGGTATCAGTGACCGAACGGGTCAGGGTCCACGCCCGGCATCCAGGTCAGGCCCGGGACGCCCCAGCCGCTCTTCTTGGCCTGCTTCATCGCCTTGCGGGCATACCTGTCGATGAGGCGGTTGACGTACAGCTTGCCGTCCAGATGGTCGTACTCGTGCTGGATGATGCGGGCAAACCACCCGGTCGCTTCGAAATCCACCGGCTTTCCGTGCCCGTCAAAGCCCTGCACCCGTACCCATTCGGCGCGCTTGAGCGGATACTGCTCCCCGGGGAAGGAGAGGCAGCCCTCCACTTCCTCGTCCGGATCCGGCAGCGCCCCGGACACCTTGGAGAGGGTCAGCACAGGATTCACCACGGCGCCGGCCGGGGGGGCGCCGTCCTCGTTCTCGAACTTGTAAACAAAGATCCGCTTGCCCACGCCGATCTGCGGCGCGGCCAGTCCGACGCCGTTCGCCTTGTCATTTGTTTCGAACATGTCGGCAATCAGCTGGCGAAGCCCGTCGTCGAACTCCTCCACTTCAGCAGCCCGGCGGTGCAGCACCGGCTCACCCCAGATGGTGATGGGCAGAACAGTCATGTCAGGGGATTCCTTCGGCGCCTTGCCGGGGGGAGCCGGCTGGGGGTGAAAACCAACAAAGGCCGCACCGGGTAACCGGTACGGCCTTTGTTGCTGGCCGGCAATAAAACTGCCGTCCTCGGTGCGGGTGAGCGACGGGGGTTGAACCCGCGACCTCCTGGACCACAACCAGGCGCTCTGCCAACTGAGCTACGCCCACCATGTGCCCTGCAGACGGTCCGGTTTCCCGGCCTTCCGAAAAGGCAACGACAAATAGTTTACCTGCTGTTGGGGGGTGCTTTTGCCACTTTTGGCTCTTTCCGCAAAATTTTCCTCAAACGTGGCGCAGATTACTTTCCCGGCTGCTGCGCTGCGGGCGGCAGAACGCTTTCCGAGGCCTGCTGGTCGACGGCGGAGGGCGACGACGAGATGCGCTGGGAGATCTTCTGGGACGTGGCGCTGTCCGGTCCGGGCGCCGGCACAAAGACGGCTTCCCGGTAGTACCGCAGTTCGTCGATGGAATCCTTGATGTCCCCGAGTGCGCGGTGGCCGCCGAGCTTCGCCGGCGCCTGGAAGTAGGCGCGTGCATACCAGCGCCGGGCCAGTTCCTTGATGGTGCTGACATCGATGATGCGGTAGTGCAGGTGCTCCACCACCGAGGGCATGTCCCTGGCGAGGAAGACCCGGTCCGTTCCCACCGAGTTGCCGGCGAGGGGCGCCTTGCGGGGGTCGGGAACCCACTTGCGGATGTAGTCCAACACCAGGGCCTCTGCCTCGGCCATTGTTTTGCCGGCCGGAAGCTCGTTCAGCAGACCTGACCGGGTGTGCATGTCCCGGACGAAGTCGTTCATCTGCGCGAGCGCGGCGTCGTCCGGCTTGATCACCACGTCCACCCCATCGCCGAGGATGTTCAGTTCGGAGTCGGTCACCAGGGCCGCGACCTCGATCAGGGCGTCATTGACGCTGTCGAGGCCGGTCATTTCGCAGTCGATCCAGACGATGCGTTCGTTAGTAATAGGCACCCGTTCAGCCTACCGTTTAGCCGCGTGCAAGCCTTGGAGAGGCGCTCCGGTGCTAATATTTCGGGTACGTGGCAACGCCTTATTGCGGCGGACGCGTCCCCGGCGCCGCCCAATTGGCTGGCCGCTCAGCTTGGCTGCAGATGGGGCAGCACGCCCAAAAGAGATATGCCTAAAGAGATAGGCGCAGAAGAGATTGGACGATCCTGAGATGACGGCGCCTGTGCCTGCGATAGGGGAAACGTCCACCGGCACTTCCACGGACCCGGCCCGGCCGGAAGTGGACAACCCACGCTCGCCGATCCTCTCCGGCTTCATCGGTTCCATGTTCCTGCTCGTCGGTTCTTTCGGCGTCGGCTGGCTGGCGCCCGTCTCGGAGCTGCGGCGGATGCCGCTGTTCATCTGGATGCGCACCGAGGCGTTCGGCGTCGGGCTCTCCATTGTGCTGCTTGCGGTGGGCGGCATGCTGCTGGTCCGGGCGTGGCTCAGGCTTGGCCAGCACATCCACGTGTGGGGCCGGGAGGCCCGCAAGGCCACCCTGCAGGCCATCGTCGCGTGGGGCCTTCCCATGATGTTCACCGTCCCGCTGTTCAGCCGGGACGTCTACGCGTACATCGGTCAGGGCCGGCTGATGGTGGAGGGCTTCAACCCGTACGAGAACGGCATTTCGGCCCTGTCCAACTACTTCCAGCTGGGCGCGGACAAGATGTGGACCGAGGCCCCGGTTCCCTACGGCCAGGTGTTTTTGTGGATCGAGCAGTTCGTGGTCTGGTCCACCAATGTCCACCCGGAAGCCAGCATCATGCTGTTCCGCCTGGCCGCTGTGGCGGGTGTGGTGCTCTGCATCGTCTACGTCCCCAGGCTTGCCGAGCTGCACGGGGTCAATCCGCACCGTGCCCTTTGGCTGACGGCGGCGAATCCGCTCTTCCTGACCAATTTCATCGCCAGCGTCCACAACGATTCGCTCATGATCGGGCTCGCCCTCGCCGGCCTGTACTACTGTGCCACGCGGCGGGTCATTTTCGGCATTGTCCTCGTCACGGCCTCCATCGCGGTGAAACCGATCACCGTGGTGTTCCTTCCGTTCATCGGCCTGCTTTGGGCCGGCAAGGGGGCCAGCTGGCCCCGGAAGTTTGTGTTCTGGGGCCTGACGGCCGGAATCAGCCTTGCCCTGCTCTACCTGATGAGCTTGGTGAACGGCTTTGGGTTTGGGTGGATCAACGGCCTATCGGCGCCCGGCAGCGTCTGGATCTGGTACGCCCCCGTGGGGCTGCTCGGCCTGGTGGTCGCGTCCATCGCCAACGCGTTCAGCCTGGACGGCTGGGGGCTGGCCAAATGGGTTTACGACGCCGGCAAGCTCCTCGCCGTGGGCATCGTCGCCTGGCAGATTTTCCGGGGCGAACACGACCGCCTCATGCGCCGCCTGACGCTCGCCTTCGCGGCTGTTGTGGTGCTGTCGCCCATGATCCAGTCCTGGTATGTGGTGTGGCTGATCCCGCTGTTCGCCGTCACGGGCATCCGTGACGACTGGCAGGTCAAGGCCCTGTACTTCATCGTTTCCTTCTTCATGGTCTATGCCATCTCGGACCAGCTGGAGGTCTTCCCCTACCTGCAGACCGACGATCTGGGTCTTGCCCTCGCGCTGGCCCGCAATGCAGCCGCCATCATCGCCCTGCTGTTTGCGCTGTACCTGATCTTCCTGGACCGCAGCACCAAGCTGCTTTTCAGCAAGGCGGACCAGCCCGTGACGGTACGCCCAATCATCTGACCTAAAGGTTTTTCAGGGCTTCCCTGCGCGAGAGCGGGCTGAGCGACGGGCCGTTCCGTGTCACGAACTCCAGGACCCATTCGGGATCGGTTTTGGCGTACTCACGCAACGCCCACCCGATGGCCTTGCGGATAAAGAATTCCTTGTCGGCCATGTTCGCCTCGATGACGGCAGTGAGCAGGCCGGTGTCCGTCTGGATTTTGGCTCCCAGCTGGGCCGTAATCGACGCCCGCCGGATCCAGAGGTCGGGATCGACGCTCCACTGGAGCAGTACGCGGGTTAGTTCCTCCCGGTGGGCCTTGAGCAGTGCGCCGATCCGATGGGCCACCCCGTCCACATAGTCCCAGGATGAGCCCGTTCGGATGATCTCCTCATACACCGGAAGCATCCGCGGGTCTCCGGCCACGCTCCGCAGCCCGGTCAGGTCAATCGCCGCGTAGCGTTCCTCGCGGTAGCGGGCTTCACGCCACAGGACAAGCACCGTTGACCGCAAATCGTCGGCGGTTACAAAGGGCTGCGCAGCGGCCACGGCCTTGGCTATCCTGCGCACCTCCGGCACGGGGACGCCCAGGGATGGCGTTGCGGACTTCATGTAGGCCTGCGCGGCGGCGCCGCGGATAGGGTCTGCCGCCGCCCGCAGTTCTGAGCGAATCAACGCCAGCACCGCTTCATTTGCCATGCTGCCGCGTCATCCCACCTGCAGCCGTACAACGGCGCGGCCGGGAACAGCGGCACTGACCACCTCAAACCCGGCGGCCAGGAACAGCCCGAGCGTGCCCTGGTAGAGATCCGGTGGCCCGGCCTTCGGCCGTTGCCCGGGATCCACCGGATACCCCTCCACAGCGGCGGCACCATTGGCGCGCGCGTGGTCGACGGCGGCAGCGAGCAGGGCTGCGGCCACACCGCTGCGCCGGTGGCCGGGAGCAACGACGAAACAGCTCACCGACCACACGCTCCCAGCGCCGCTGCCGTCGTCGGTGACTGCCGCGCCGGCCGCCTTGAACACCTGGGAACGGAGGATGCGCGGGTAGCACTGCCGCGGCTCCACTGCACACCAGCCGACGGCGGAACCGCCGCGGTATGCCAGGACACCCGGTGCCGGCCCGCCGCCGTCGAACTTGTCTTTCAGCTGTGCCTTGCGGTCAGCGGGCGGGGTGGCAGCAAAGCTGGCACCCGGCAGGGCAAAGAACCGGCACCAGCAGCGTGAGGGCTCACCGCGGACGCCGAACAGTTGCTCGACGGCGGGCCACTTAGCGGCCGCTGTGGTGATGCCGCCTCTTGCCTCCTGTGCAGGGTCTGTCATGGCCGCCTTCCCTTGCTGCCGGGGACTGTCTAGCTGCGAGACTGTCTTCCTGAAGCTATGAAGCCGGTTTGCCGGCCAGCTCGGTGCTCCGGCGGAGCGTTACTTCGCCTGCAACCGCGACGGTGGCGGCGACCGCTTGGCCGGAACCCGTGCCGGGCACTGCCAGCCTGCCGATCTCCTCCAGGGGCAGGCGGACAGTGGACAGGGCCGGCCGGAAGTCGCGCAGGGTTTCGATGTCGTCAAACCCGGCGATGGCGGCGTCCCGGGGGATCCGCAGCCCCCTGGAACGCAGCGCGGCGGTGGCCCCGATCGCCATGACGTCGTTGACGGCGAAGATACAGAGCCGGGGCCGTCCGGCGTCAGGACCGGCACCGCCGCTGCCGCCGTGCGCGCCGATGCGGGCTGCGAGCTCCAGGCCCGCCTCGTAACCGCCCGTGCGGTCGAATCCGGTGTGCAGGACGTCCGCCGGCGGCAGCCCGACGTCCGCCAGGCCTCGCTGGAAGCCGCGAACCCGGTCGTCGGAGGTCAGGAGCCCCTCCGGCCCGGCAATGATCACGAACTCCCCGGCATGTGAGGCGGCCAGTTCCCGGGCGAGTGCGGCAGCGAGATCCTCGTTGGGAACCTCAACCACGTGGTAGCCCGCGTCGGATTCTGCGCCCACCACGGCGTGACCCACCACGCCCACCCGGCCGCCGTTGCGGCAGTAGCGGTCAAGCTCGGCGGCCAGTTCGGCGTTGCCCTGCCTGTCGGCCGTCCGCGCAGACCGCGACCCTGCGATCACTATCGAGTCCGCCCGGCGCGCGGCAAAGGCTGCCACGGCCGCGCGCTCGTCGGCGGGGCTGCCCGCCGTGGTGGCCAGCAGCACCATCTTGTTCTGGTGCCGGGCGGCGGTCTGGACGCCGCGGGCGATGGCCGAGAAGTAGGGGTCGGCAATGTCGTGCACGATGAGTCCGATGAGGCCGGAGCTCGACTTGGCGAGGCCCTGAGCCTGGGCGTTGGGGATGTAGCCCAGGGAGTCCGCCGCCTTCCGGACACGCTCTGTAATGTCGGGTCCGGGGGTCCTGGCCGAACCGTTCAGGACACGGCTGGCGGTGGCAGGGGAGACTCCGGCCAGGCGGGCTACTTCGGTCAGCGTGCTTGCAGCCACAGGCGCAACTCCTCTTCAACAGGCCCCAGCCTCGGGAAACTCGGCTGATGCTCACATTATCGCAGTTGGAGAAAAGTTAGGAAAGCGCTTGCCAGATTGGTCGCGCTTCTGCACTATAGAAGTAGTGGGAATGCGCTTTCCCGGTTTCCACCACGACTGAATGTTTCCACCACGACTGAATGAGGACTCATGGGCTTCGAAACAAAGACGATCCGTATCGCCATGAACGGCATTACCGGCCGGATGGGCTACCGCCAGCACCTGCTGCGCTCCATCCTCCCGATCCGCGACGCCGGCGGCTTCACCCTGCAGGGCGGCACCAAGGTCCAGGTCGAGCCGATCCTCGTCGGTCGCAATGAAGCGAAGATCCGCGAGCTGGCTGAACTTCACAAAGTATCGGAATGGACCACCGACCTCGACGCTGTGATCAACGACCCCACTGTCGACGTCGTCTTCGACGCCTCCATGACCAGCCTGCGGGCCGCAACCCTGAAGAAGGCCATGCGCGCCGGCAAGCACATCTTCACCGAGAAGCCGACGGCGGAAACCCTCGAGGAGGCCATCGAGCTGGCCCGCATCGGCAAGGAAGCCGGGGTCACCGCCGGAGTCGTGCACGACAAGCTGTACCTCCCCGGCCTGGTCAAGCTGCGCCGCCTTGTGGATGAAGGGTTCTTCGGCCGGATCCTGTCCATCCGCGGCGAATTCGGCTACTGGGTTTTCGAGGGCGACGTGCAGGCGGCCCAGCGCCCGTCCTGGAACTACCGCAAGGAAGACGGCGGCGGAATGACCACGGACATGTTCTGCCACTGGAACTATGTCCTGGAAGGCATCATCGGCAAGGTCAAGAGCGTCAATGCCAAGACCGCCACCCACATCCCCACCCGGTGGGACGAGGCCGGAACCGAATACAAGGCAACGGCAGACGACGCCTCCTACGGCATCTTCGAGCTAGAAACGCCTGGCGGAGACGAGGTCATCGGCCAGATCAACTCCTCCTGGGCCGTCCGCGTCTACCGTGACGAGCTGGTCGAGTTCCAGGTTGACGGCACGCACGGATCCGCAGTTGCAGGCCTGAACAAGTGCGTCGCCCAGCAGCGGGCCCACACCCCCAAGCCTGTCTGGAACCCCGATCTTCCGGTCACCGAATCGTTCCGCAGCCAGTGGCAGGAAGTCCCGGCCAACGCCGAGCTGGACAACGGCTTCAAGCTTCAGTGGGAAGAGTTCCTGCGCGACGTCGTCGCCGGCCGCGAACACCGCTTCGGGCTGCTCTCGGCCGCCCGCGGCGTGCAGCTCGCCGAACTCGGCCTGCAGTCCAGCGATGAACGCCGCACCATCGACATCCCGGAGATCACGCTCTGATGACTTCACTGATCCTTCCCACATCCGACGGCGGAACCCGGGAGTACCGCCTCCGTTCCGCCACCGCCTGGGCCAAACCGACGGCGCCGCTGACATCCCGCCGGGCATACGCGGCCGCCCACGTCATCCCCGAGGTCACCGCGGACAACACCCCCGGCGCCCCGGCCCGGCTCGACTGGGAGGCCACCCTGGCCTACCGGCACGAGCTGTGGTCCTACGGGCTGGGCGTCGCCGACGCGATGGACACCGCCCAGCGCGGCATGGGCCTGGACTGGGCTGCTACCCAGCAGCTGATCAAGCGCACCGGCGCGGAGGCGGCCTCCGTGGTCTCCGCCGGCGGAACGGCCACGGCCGGCATGACAGTCCGGGACCTCGTGTCCTGCGGCGCCGGCACCGACCAGCTGGACCTCGCCACACTGCCGTCCGGCGAAGCCGGCCTGCAGGCTGTCCTCGCCGCCTACCGCGAGCAGGTCGCCGTCGTCAGCGAAGCCGGACCCAAGGTGATCCTCATGGCCTCCAGGGCACTGGCCCAGGTGGCGGCCGGTCCCGAGGACTACCTGAAGGTCTACTCCACGCTGCTCCAGGAGGCCGACCAGCCGGTCATTCTGCACTGGCTCGGCACCATGTTCGATCCCGCACTGGCCGGCTACTGGGGCTCGGACAGCGTCTCCGTCGCCACCGAGACGTTCCTGTCCCTCATCCGCGAGAACGCGGACAAGGTGGACGGAGTCAAGGTCTCCCTCCTGGACGCCTCGCATGAAATCGCGCTGCGGGCAGCGCTTCCCCTGGGCGTCCGCCTCTACACCGGCGACGACTTCAACTACCCGGAACTGATCGACGGCGACGGCACCCTCCACTCGGACGCCCTGCTGGGAATCTTCGCGGCAATCTATCCGGCCGCGTCCGCGGCGCTGCAGAGCTACGACGCCGGCGATGCCGCCAAAGCGCGTGCCATCCTGGACGCCACCCGGGAACTGGGCAAGCACATCTTCAGCGCCCCCACGTTCTACTACAAGACAGGGATCGCCTTCCTGTCCTGGCTCAACGGCAAGCAGCCGGGATTCCAGATGGTTGGCGGGCTGCACTCGGGCCGTTCCGTGGTGCACCTTGCGAAGACCTTCGAACTGGCCGACGAAGCCGGGTTGCTGAAGGACCCCGCCCTCGCAGCGTTCCGGATGTCCGATTTCCTTCGCATCAATGGAGTGGGAGTATGACCTTCAATTCAGAACGGTCCCCTTTTTCACGGCTTTCCCTCAACAGCGCTACCACCAAGAAGTGGACCCTAGCCGAGGCCGTTGACGGCTGCGCCCGTGCAGGCATCCCCGCCATCGGGCCGTGGCGGGACATCGTGGCCGAGGCCGGGCTCGACAGGGCAGCCAAGCTGATCAAGGACGCCGGACTTCGGGTTTCCTCGCTGTGCCGCGGCGGGTTCCTCACGGCTCCGGACGCCGACGGGCAGGCGGCAGCGCTCGCCGACAACCGGGCCGCGATCCTCGAGGCCGTTGCGCTGGATACACAGGAATTGTTCCTCGTGGTCGGGGGCCTGGCGCCGGGGGAGAAGGACGTCGTGGCTGCCCGCGAGCGCGTGGCTGACCGTCTCGAAGACCTTGTCCCGTTTGCCGTCGAGCACGGCGTCCGGCTGGTGCTGGAACCCCTGCACCCGATGTACGCTGCCGACCGCGCGCTCATCTCCACCCTGGGGCAGGCACTGGAGCTGGCGGCGCCGTACGACGCCCGGGCGGTGGGGGTTGCCGTCGACACCTTCCACGTCTGGTGGGACCCGGAGCTGAAAGCCCAGATTGAACGCGCCGGCAGGGAGAACCGGATCGCCTCCTACCAGGTGTGCGACTTCAACCTGCCGATCGCGGCGGACGCACTGCTCTCCCGCGGCATGATGGGCGACGGCGTGATTGACTTCGCCACGATCAGCACCTGGGTCCGGGATGCGGGCTACACCGGCGACATCGAAGTGGAGATCTTCAACCAGGAGATCTGGGACGCCGACGGCAACGACGTCCTGGCGAGGATGAAGGACCGCTACGCGGAGCTCGTGCAGCCCTTCGCCTGAGCCCGCAGCAAGGACCCGGCGTAAGCAGAGGTCCGGTCCCCGACACGGGACCGGACCTTGCTCTGTCCGACACCCTTCGCCATTTGCCCTTACCTCGGTGCCTTTCCGCGGGTAGGGTGGCGCCAGGAGGGGAAACCATGGTCAGCCAATTCAGGGATGCCGAGGCGAACATTGTTGTCGCCGCACAGCCGGAGCGGGTTTGGAAGGCACTGACGGATCCCGCCGACGTCAAGGAATACTTCCTCGGCACGCACGTCACATCCACCTGGCGGGAAGGTGAATCTGTGACGTTTGAGGGGGAGTGGCAGGGCAAGTCTTATCGGGACAAAGGGACCGTGCTGGAAGCCCGCCCCAACGAACTTTTGCGCATCACCCACTACAGCCCTTTATCGGGACTTCCCGACGAGCCGGAGAACTACCACACCGTGGAGTACGGTCTGGAGCCCGTCGCGGAGGGCACCCGGGTCAGCATCACCCAGGGCAACAACAAGAGTGATGGCGAGGCGGCGGAGTCGGAAAAACTTTGGGGCATGGTGCTTGGCAACCTCAAGGAGTATCTGGAGGACTGACCTGCATGGGGCTTGCGGCCCTACCGCTATCGGCCGGCCTGCACCCTGCGCCGGTGCGCAGCGGCGCGCAGCTGGATGATCCGCGCTGCGCCGGCCATGGCCACGAGGACACCTCCGCCGACTGCCGCGATGAAGAGCGACATCCCCAGCGACACCGCCCCTTCCAGGCCGAAGAACTTCACCTGGACGAGTTCCTGGTTCTGCAGGATAAAGGCGATCAGAAGCACCAGAACCACCAGCGCCGAGGCCACTGCCGCCCAGATCATCCCGGCACGGGTCACGCGCCGCTCGGGCTCCACCGCACCTGGCTGCGGTGACGCAGTTCCGTCGTAGCCCGGAATGGCGGCTGCGCCGGGATGGCGGCCCGCGGCGCCGGTACCTGCAGCCGCGTCCGACGGAGTCGGGTCAAGGGGCGCTGCGGCGCCTGGCTGACCTGCCGCCGGGCTCGGAGGCCGTGGCGTCTCCGGATCGGTGGGGTTTCCGCCGGACTGGCTGTGTTGCATGCGGGTGTTCCTTCCTCGACGGCGGTCCAAGTTGGGCCAGCCTGTGCGAATCGCCGCAAATAACCGGCGCCCAATCCGATCATAGGCACAGTCTGCCCGCAATAGTAAGCATGCTTTGCAATTTCCGCCGGGCAAAGAAAAACGCCCCGCTCCGAAGACCGGGGTGTCCATGATGGCCCTGTGCATCGATAGGATGTCCGACCCATCACAACGCACCCTATGAAGGGCCCCCACTGCTTCGTGGGTCTCTTCCGCAAGTCGCATAACTGCTTGGTAGAAAAACAATGCGACAGCCTGTGCGGGCTTTGTTCTACACTCGACAGTACGCATACCGGGCGTACCCCCAATTTGCCCAAGTAGTACACACCCTCACGAAGGGAGGGCGCACCCCAATGCGCCGCAATCGTGTTATCGCTGGAACGTCCGTTGTTCTCCTCGGCGTCGCTGGTCTCGTGGCCGCGTCCCTCGCCGCCGGCGGTGGGAACACCGCAGAGCAGGCGCCGGAACCAACCACGACTGCCGCGGCGCCATCGCCATCCCCAGAGTCACCCGGCGAGACCCCGGCACGTGCGGGTGAGGTGAGGATCGCTGCTGTGGGAGACATGAACGGCGAGAAGACATCGTCACCGAATAGCGCGTCCGGGCGCAACGGTGCGGCGATCACCAGGCTCGTGCGGACCAACCAGATTGACGCGTTCTTGGGGCTCGGGGACTTCCAGTACGACACCGGGTACTGCGCCGACTACGTAAACTACTGGACGAAGCTTTGGGGTGGCACGAAACCCAAGTTGTACTGGGTGTCCGCACCCAACCATGACTGGCAACCCGGACGGAACGAAGACCTCGACAACTTCATGAACGGCCAATGCCCCGGTGCCCCCGCGAAGGCTGCGATCAACCAGCAGCGCGGATTCATCGGGAACGGGGCCCCGTACTCGAAGGACTTCGGGAAATGGCACTTCGCCTTCCTGTCGTCCGCGCACTGGCGGTACAACCCGGCACAGGCCAAGAAGCTGACGACGTGGCTGGACAAGGACCTCGCTGCCGCGCAGGCGGCAGGTAAGCATCTGGCGGTGGTGCACCACGACCCGTACTTCACGTCAGACACCGACGAACACGGGCGGTCCGCTGAACTCAAACCGTGGATCGACGTGATGTGGAAGCACCGGGTGCGGTTCACCCTCTCAGGGTCACAACACAACTACGAACGCTCATGTCCCGTGAACAACGCTGACCAGTGCGTCAGTGACGGGATCACAGCGTTCCAGGTTTCCACGGGAGGTATCGGCCTCCGCTCCTTCATCAGCAATCCGTCATACATCGTGAAGCGGTTCAACGACACTCACGGCTTCCTTCGGATGACACTCCGAGACAATGGGTCTTTCGACTGGAACTTCGTTCCAACGTCGGGATCGAGCAAAGACTCAGGTACGCGTCCCGCACCAAAGTAAATGCCACCGCCAAGCATCCCCGACCCACGAGCACCATCAACGTTAAGCCAAGGAGGTCGCCGAAGGCATCATCGGCAAGGACCCCAACGACATCGTCAGGATCTACGCCAAGCTCCTCTGGGCTGACGCCCTGCAGCCAGGCGACCTCGTATACCCACACTGTCCTGCGAACGGGAGGCCTCGCCGCCGTGGAACCGCGATTGAAACGGCCTCTCAGCAATCCCCACCGCACTGACGACGCCGCCCTCGCCCTCGACGTCCACGATCCGCCGGACCCTGCAACCGCAGACCTTATCCGTCCCGAACCGAAGAGACGCCCGAGGGCCTCCCTGCACGGACTACCAGCCCAGACAAAGAAAAACACCCCGGTCCGAAGACCGGGGTGTAACTGATGACCCGACTCATCCGGAAAGGATGTCTCGACTCACCACACTGTGCCCCAGGAGGGAATCGAACCCCCGACCGGCGGATTAGGGGATGCTGCTTTTCGTCATCATTCATCCTCGCCCAACAGTCTCGAGATTCCGCGAAACAAGCCGGTGTGCGCGATCGTTGCATTTCAAGATTTGTCATTGATGCCGAGTTCGGGGGCGACTTCTTCGGGTGTCCGGAACAGTGCTTTCGCCGGCGCTAGAGACGTGCGCTGACGTTCTTCTGGTTGCCCTGGCCATCCTTCCACCTCTTCCGCACACTTGCTGAGAGGCCGGTGTCCGCCTTTAGGCTCGGTAGGAAGAGATCTAAGCCAGTCCTGGAGTTCATCGGCCAGAATGATTGGCTTGGTGTTCGCGTATCGGGCTAAGAGGTCGTGGCGACGTATGGCGATGCGAAGCGTGCTCACCGTATAGCCGGTGGCTGTGGCTGCCTCTTCTAGGTTGTAAGCGAGCTTGGACTTTTCAATGGGCGCCGGATCCACGTTCATGCCGCCGATGCTAGGCCACGAAGTCGACGCTTGGTACGTATGCTCAACGGATGGATGATGCCCCTATGGTCACTGCAGCAGATGTTGCCGTAAAGGCTCAACGTGTCTACCGCGATGGTTTACGGAATGTGCCGGATCGGATGTGCGGCTGAATCCCGCGACATTCCGGGGGTTTTTGTCGTTGAGCGCAGTTGGTCAGGATGGCCGTTTGTGGACCTCCTGCGGACTTTGCCGGCCGGAAAGCCTAAGCCTCCGCTGAGAACTGAGAAGCCCCCTCTGGGCTTACGACTGGCGGGCGCTTCTTGCTGCGGAAAACTTGAGGTTTCCTTGATTTGAGCGGCGTATAGTCCTGTGAGCCGGCGCCGCTACACGCCTTCTGCGGCTCCGGTGGTGGCCCGCCCTGTCCCCAATCGGGGCGGGCCACCACTTCTTAGCGGGGTGCCGGTGGCTCTTTGAGGCCGTTCCTGAGGTTGTACGCCCGGTTCCTGGCCTTCTGCCTCTCCGTCCCGATCCGTGTGCTCCTTGCCCGCATAGCAGGCGGACCTACGGGCGTCTTGCGCGGCATCGCCTTGATCTCTTCAATGTCTTCACGGCTGAACCGGATGTCGGTCGGTGTGATCCTGATGTGCGGCCAGTCCGAGACGCGAGCATAGATGGTGCTCGTCGACACCTTGAGCATCTCCGCCACTTCCTTGACGGTGAAGACCTCGTCTTCCATGGGCTAGATCGCAGCGTTTGTGACAGGGCCCCCGATTGAAAACCAAAGAAGCAGCCTCCACACATGGGGGGAATGCGGAGGCTGCCACTGATAACGCTAACAACCTCCTATTATTCACACAACTTTATAAGCCTGCAGCCATTCGCCATCCGTTTTTCATTTGACCGTCGTATCATCCGTTTACCGCTGCCGTAAGGGGGTCTCGATGTAATCTACGGCCTCGGTAGGTGGCCCGCTCCTGTCTGGGGGAATGAGCGGGCCACCGCTACCCTATTCATTGACTACCAACGGAACGGGTCGCCCTCTGGCTCGGCCCACGTCGCTTTGTCCTTTCTGGTCCCCGCAACTGGGTGGCAGGATGAAGCGTGGACATAATTGGTTTCCTGGAAGCCCGAATCAGCGAAGACGAAGCCGTCGCCCAAGCAGCGTCCCCTGCGCCCTGGGAATGGTTCGGGGAAGCAGGAACGCCCGCGTCAGCGCTCTACTCCGCGAACGAACAGGCTGTACTTGACGCATACGCATACGCAGACCACGCACCCGGGTACCTCGCCTGCAAGCCCGAAGACCGGCTTTACATCGCCCAGTTCAACCGGGGGCAGGATCCTTGCTGAATGGGTGGCCAAACGGCAGATGCTTGCTAACGTCCCGCTCCGGTGCGATCGTGGCCATTTATGACCACGACCGCCGCCGGAATTTCCTGGATCCCAGTGATCTAGGGCTTTTCTTTTTGCCTGTTGGCGAGAACGGCTATTTTGTTGGCGAAAAACGGCACAGCTAGGGGACAAGCATGGAACAGCCACAGGACAGAACGGGACAAGGCGAGCACGCTGGTGAGCGTGACGCGAGCATGAGCAAGCTGAATCAGATCCGGTCTGATGCGACGCTCGTTGCAGACCAGTACGGCGCGATGGATGCGACAGAGTCCATTGTGATTGAGATGGCCGAGGACACGCTGTGTCTCGTCGCCGCGCTTGACGCCGTACTGGAGCTACACAATTCAGATGGGCAGAGATGGGTCGGGTTTCCCCGCGCCGACCGTCAGGAGCGCTACTGCACGCACTGCAACAAGGCGGCTCCGTGCCCGACCATCGCTGCTGTCATTTCGGAGTTGGAGGATCCCCGTGGCTAGCATCGTCGAGTTCCTCGAAGCACGCATCGCCGAGGATGAGGCAGAAGCGCGGCGTGACCTTGAAGGGCTCGCCATGACCGAAGCAAAGGCTGACCTACGTGTTTTCGCTGAGTGTGAGGCCAAGCGAAAAATCATCGCCCTAGCGGACGACGTGGAACAGATGGACGCCCAGCTTAGCGCCGAGTCGGGCGGTGAGGACCTAGGAACAGCGGACGCGATCCTCAAGGCCCTGGCCGCCGTCTACGCCAGCCACCCGGACTACCAGCAGGAGTGGACCCGTGGCTAGCATCCGGACCCGGGAGACGAAGAAGGGCGCGTCCCACACAGTGACCTGGCGTGATCCTGAGGCCGGCCTGAAATCCCGCACGTTCGATGACAAGCAGAAGGCGCAGGAGCTCGAGGACTTCCTCGACTCGAACGGCAACAGCTTCAAGCTCGCAGCCAAAGCGAAGGTCCGCAAGGACTCCACCGCGCCGACCGTGGCAGAGGTCGTCGAGGACCACATCAACCAGCTCCGCAAGCCCCCAGCCAGGCACCGTCAGCAAATACCGGCGGCAGCTGGCCAACCACATCGCCCCCAGTGACCTCGGCAAGACACCGGTGGACCGCGTGGACCGGGAAGCTGCAATCCTGTGGATGGATGGGCCCGTGGCCCAGTCCCGCGCCAACCAGCCCACCGGGCAGCCGCTCTCGCGCAAAACCAAGGCGAACATCCAGGGATTTTGATGGAGTGACTCGCAAGGTCGAGGCGCGGGCGATCGCCAAGTCGAAGAATGACCGGGGCTCCAAGGCGGAGCAGGCTTTGATTTCAGCGTTGAAGGAGCGGGCGATGCCGGCCGGTGAGGACATCACGGCGGACACACGAATGAATAGGTTGGCGGAGGTCTGGTGGGTTGAGTTTAAGGACCAGGATCGCCCCATCAACACGCAGCGACGCTATCGGGAAGTCCTGGATTCGTACGTTTGTCCAGGGGTCGGTGGCCTCGCGATCAGGGAGGCGACGGTGTCGCGCCTGGATCGGTTCCTCAAGGCGACGAGGACCCAGCACGGAAACGGATCTGCGAAGCTGGCCAAGACCGTCCTGTCGGCCATGTTGGGCCTGGCGGCACGCCATGGGGCCATCGAATCCAATCCACTTCGCGACGTCACCAAAGTCCCTGTGAACCGGAACGAGGTGCGGGCGCTGACCGTTGAAGAGGCGGCCGCGCTGCGGGCCGGCCTGTACCAATGGCAACTCGACTCTAGTCCCCCGCGGCCGAAAGCGCCCGAGCGACCTGCTTCATGTCGTCGATGTCATGCTTGCCACCGGCGCCCGGATTGGGGAGGCTTTGGCGCTCAGGTGGAAGGATGTTGACCTAAAGGCCGAGCGGGCCACGCTCACCGTCACGGGAACGGTCATCTATGTGCCGGGAGAGGGGATGATATCCAGGAGCACCCCAACTCCACCAACTCCCGGCAAAGGTACTTCCTGCCGCCTTTCGCGGTGGAGATGCTCATGCGCCGCCAAGTCCAGCAGCTTGAAGCGAATCCATGGGACGTGGTCTTCCTCTCGTCTACGGGCACCTTGCGTGAGCCTGGCAACTTCCGCAAGCAGTGGCGGTCCGCCCGAGATGACATCGGGTTCCAGTGGGTCACTCCGCACACGTTCCGCAAATCAGTCGGCACGCTCCTGGCCAATGCCGAGGGAATGGCCTCGGCATCGGCGCAACTAGGCCACTCGAATGAGCAGATCACAAGCCGGCATTACGTCCAGAAGACGCACCAGGCCACGGACATGACTGCGCTGCTGCAGGCCTTTGGGGGAGGGGCTCTTTGATGGTTGCCGAGGCTGCCAGCGCAGCAGCATCCACTTGGGATTTCTGGACGGTCACGGGTGGACGTCCAAGTTCAACGTGCTGATGTACTACCTGCGGCTCAAGTGGGTTGGCAAGGTAGTGGAGACCGATGACTCAGATCGGCAGATAGCCATTCTCCGCCTGTATCGGATGTCGGCGTTGGGCAAGTCGATTCCGGTGGGTAATCGGTGGATTGCCCAGTTCTCAGCTAAAAAAATAAAGCGGCCCTGATCGGCGTTTCCGCAGGTCAGAGCCGCTTTTCGTGTGCCCCAGGAGGGAATCGAACCCCCGACCGGCGGATTAGAAGGCCGCTGCTCTATCCCCTGAGCTACTGGGGCAATGGCTTTCCGGCACATTGCTGGCGCCTAAAAAGTCTACATTGACTTGCGTGCTGTCAGCGTCAGGCGCGTGGCTGTTTCATCCTTCCGTTACCCGCCTCCCAAGCTTGTTTTCCACATACGGAACTTCGACTCTCGCGGTCCCCCTGCTGCCGGTTGATGCTTGGAATGCCTGCAAGGGGCACGACAATTCGAGACAGGACACCAACATGACCGACACCGTTACGATCCGCGGCTTCGTTGCCACGGAGATCCGCAGTTCAACAACTCCCGGGGGCGTTCCCACCGCCTCATTCCGCATCGGTTCCACCGAGCGGCGGTACGACCGCACCGCGAACGCCTGGGTAGACGGCAACATCAACTGGTTCACCGTCCAGGGGTACCGCCAGCTGGCCGGGAACATGGGATGCAGCATCAAGAAAGGTCAGCGCATCGTCGTCGTGGGCAAGCTGAAATTGCGCAGCTGGGAGAAGGACGGGCGCATCCACCATGAGGCCGAGATCGACGCGGATGCCGTGGGCCACGACCTCAAGTATGGCACCGCCAACTTCATCCGCAATTCCGGTAGCCCACAGGCCGCTGACGCATTTGGTCCCGCAAACGGCGACCGCAGCGCCTCCGGGTCCTCGGCTGTGGGCGAAGACGGAGCCGACGAGGACCGGGAGGAAGATGACGAATCCGATGAAGACCCGGCCGCAGCAGGCATCTTCGTGGACGACACCGGCGACGAGTCGCAGCTCGATGCGGAAACGGGCGAACTCACCGGAGCGGCTGCCTGAACGCCGGTGGCGTGCGGCACCGCACCCCCTGGCGGTGCCGCATGGCAGAATGGCAGCGTGATGCGAGCGATGACACCCCAGCGGAACAAGGCAATCCGCGGCAAGGCAACTAGTGCCCGGCGAAATGCCAAGAGGGTTACAGGCCGGCTCGCTTTGGCGGCTGTATTGCTCTCGGCGCCCGCCGCCTGCACCGTTCCATGGGATCAGGCGACCGTGAACCAGACGGCGGAAGGACAGGCCGCCGGAGAAAAGGCGGCCACGCAGACTGCCACGGCAGCGGCGGCGGCAGCCTCAGCCTCAGCGTCGGCAAAACCGTCGGCATCTGCGGCGGCCACCAAAGCGCCTGCCGCCGCCGGGGCCACGGCGGCGCTGCAGCGGACCATGACTGACGTCCTGGGAAGCGTTGTCGCAGCCAACCCCAAGCCGGCCACGGCGGACATCACGGCGGCGCTCACGGCGGCTGGCGTTCCGGCGCGGAGCCTGGAGGTCTCGGCGGGGCGCACGCCCACCGGACTCGAGGTGGATTCCATGGAAGCGGCGGCGGTCCAGGCAAAGGAATGTGTGATCGGCCAGATCCGTGAGGGAAAGGTGACGGTGACCGTGCTGCCGGCGCTGTCGAACGGGAAGTGCTTCGTGGGAGCCCCGGCCTGACGCGAATGTGAGATATGCCCGCCAACCCACTAGATTTGGAACCATGGCGGAATTTATCTACACAATGACCAAGGCCCGAAAGGCTGTTGGCGAAAAACTTATTCTCGATGACGTAAGCATGTCCTTCTTCCCGGGTGCCAAGATCGGTGTTGTTGGCCCCAACGGTGCCGGTAAGTCCACCATTCTGAAAATCATGGCCGGCCTGGACACCCCCTCCAACGGCGAGGCCCGGCTCAGCCCCGGCTACACCGTGGGCATCCTGCTGCAGGAGCCGCCGCTGAACGAGGAGAAGACCGTCCTGGGCAACGTCCAGGAAGGCGTGGGCGAGATCTTCGGCAAGATTCAGCGCTTCAACGCCATCTCCGAGGAGATGGCCAGCCCGGACGCAGACTACGACTCACTCCTCGAGGAGATGGGCCACCTGCAGGAAGCCATCGACTCCGCCGACGCCTGGGACCTGGACTCCCAGCTCGAGCAGGCCATGGACGCCCTCCGCTGCCCGCCGGCCGACGCGGATGTCACCCTGCTCTCCGGTGGTGAGCGCCGCCGTGTGGCGCTCTGCAAGCTGCTCCTGCAGAAGCCGGACCTCCTGCTCCTTGACGAGCCCACCAACCACCTCGACGCCGAGAGCGTGCTGTGGCTGGAACAGCACCTCTCCAGCTACGAGGGCGCCGTTCTCGCCGTCACCCACGACCGGTACTTCCTGGACCACGTCGCGGAATGGATCGCCGAGGTGGACCGCGGCCACCTGTACCCCTACGAGGGCAACTACTCCACCTACCTGGAGAAGAAGCGCGCTCGCCTGGAGATCCAGGGCAAGAAGGACGCCAAGCAGGCCAAGCGCCTCGCCGACGAACTCGAGTGGGTCCGCTCCAACGCCAAGGGCCGGCAGACCAAGTCCAAGGCGCGTCTGGCACGCTACGAGGAAATGGCGGCCGAGGCAGACCGCACCCGGAAGCTGGACTTCGAAGAGATCCAGATCCCGCCGGGACCGCGCCTTGGCGGCCTGGTCCTCGAAGCCAAGAACCTGCAGAAGGGCTTCGACGACCGCACCCTGATCGATGGCCTGTCCTTCTCCCTGCCACGCAACGGAATCGTCGGTGTCATCGGCCCGAACGGTGTGGGCAAGTCCACGCTGTTCAAGACCATCGTGGGCCTTGAGCCCCTCGACGGCGGCGAGCTGAAGATCGGCGACTCGGTCAAGATCTCCTACGCCGACCAGAGCCGCGGCGGCATCGACCCCAACAAGACCCTCTGGGAGGTCGTATCCGACGGCCTGGACTTCATCCAGGTGGGCAACGTTGAAATGCCGTCCCGCGCCTACGTTGCGGCGTTCGGGTTCAAGGGACCGGACCAGCAGAAGAAGGCAGGCGTGCTCTCCGGTGGTGAGCGCAACCGCCTGAACCTGGCGCTGACCCTCAAGCAGGGCGGAAACCTGCTCCTGCTCGACGAACCGACCAACGACCTCGACGTCGAAACCCTCAGCAGCCTGGAAAACGCGCTGCTGGAGTTCCCGGGCTGCGCCGTCGTGGTCTCCCACGACCGCTGGTTCCTGGACCGGGTGGCCACCCACATCCTCGCCTACGAAGGTGACGAGGAGAACCCGTCGAAGTGGTACTGGTTTGAGGGCAACTTCGAATCCTATGAGGAGAACAAGGTGCAGCGCCTCGGCCCCGACGCCGCCAAGCCGCACCGCGTCACGCACCGCCGCCTGACCCGCGACTAATCGTGAGCTCGAAAAGGCCGGCCCCGGGATTAAACCCGGGGCCGGCCTTTTCGTATCCGGAGTCCGTCAGGCCTTGCGCATCTGATGCTGCAGGATCTTGGTCTGGACAGCCCCGGCCACTTTGCTCTTGATGTCCGTCGGCACCCGGACCATGCCTTCCTGCGCCACGGACGCCACGTGCAGGCCCTCCCGGTTGAAGATCTTGCCCGTCGCGAGGCCGCGCGCTCCCTGGGCGCTGGGTGATTCCTGCACATACAGGAGCCACTCGTCCACACGGACGGGACGGTGCCACCACATGGCGTGGTCGAGGCTCGCCACGCTCATGCCCGGCGTGATCCAGCTCAGCCCGTGCTTGCGGAGGATCGACTCGAGCAGCGTGTAGTCGCTGGCGTAGGCCAGCGCGGCGCGGTGCGTGTTGGCGTGGTCCGGCATGGGGCTGAAGGTCTTCATCCACACGGCGTTGCGTGCCTCCTTCTTCCCCGTGGCCGCCACATACAGGGCAGGATCCACATGGCGGATGTCGAAGGGCCGTTCGTACGCCCAGTGCCGGGCGACGGGGTGGTCGAACTTGCCCAGCAGGTCAGCGGTGCTGGGCAGCGTCTCCGGGTCGGGGATGCCGGCAGGCATCTCGGACTGGTGCTCAATGCCGTCGTCGAAGGCTTGGAATGAGGCGATCATGGACAGAATCGGCGTGCCGTCCTGGTAGGCGTGCACGCGCCGGGCCGAGAACGAGCGGCCGTCCCGCAGGCGCTGGACCCCGAAGGTGATGGGCTTGTTCGCGTCGCCAGGCCGGAGGAAGTAGCCGTGCATGGAATGGACGGTGCGGTCCTCGTCTATGGTGCGCATTCCCGCGATCAGGGACTGGGCCAGGACCTGGCCACCAAAGACGCGCTGATGCGGCTGGCGCTGCGACGGACCCATGAAAATGTCCTCGTCGGTGCGGGCGCCTTCCAGCTCGCCGAGGTCAAGCAGTTCCAGGAGGGAGTTCGTGGGGTCATTCGTGGGCAAGGCCTGCAATCCGGCGTCCGCTTCAGTCATGGTTTGACTCTAGACGGCGCCCCGGTACCGCTCAACCGGGCCCCAGCCGGTAGTGTTCTTAACGTGTCTGATCTCCTTACCCAGTCTTTCCGCTTCGCCGACCCCCGCGACCTCGCCGATCTGAAGACCTTCGCCACCCGCGCCAAGGCCATCGATGACGGCGCCATCCGCCTGCAGGCGGCCGGCACGGTACTGGCAGCCTACGTCTGCGTGCTCCGCCCCCGGATCCTGGGGGAGTCCACCCCCACGATTCTCGGCCTGCGCACCATGGGACTGGCGGAGCCGTCCGCCGTTGACGTCACGGTTCCGCTGGCAGCAGTCCTGGACCGGCTGGCCCGGGCAGGCGAGAACGACGCCGACCTGCCGGTCCCGCCGTCGACAGTCACCGAATCATGGGCCGGCGTGGGCGCGCCGCGCAGCGGCTGGGAACTGGTGGACACCGTGCCCGACGCCGAACTGCGGCGGGCCGCCGAAGCCGGCATCGCCGAGGTGGCCGGCATCGTCCCGGACAAGCCCGGAGCCATGATCGTGAACAATGCCCGGGCCGCCGTCTGGGGACGCGGCCTGGAGGAACGGCACGGCGTGCCGGCGGGAGCGGCGTTCGCCGCCCTAGCCCTGGGATTCCTGGGCGAGGACGAACAGAAGCTGTACCGTTCCGGGCGCTGGTTCCGGCTCAGCGGCAGCCGCGGGCACGTGCTGGCCCGGACGGGCGCCGGCCTGCTTTAAGCCAAGCTGGTCGGTGCCGGCCGGTTCCCGGCCGCGAAAGAGGAGCCGCGGTATTAGCCCTGCGCGTCGGACGGGCTGTTCACCATGGAGAGTGCAGCGCGTTCCATGTAGTCCCACAGCGTGCCCTCATGCAGCGGCGGCAGGTCCAGGGAATCGACAGCCGTCCGCATGTGGTACAGCCACCGGTCCTTGGCCTCGGGCGTCACCCGGAACGGCATGTGGCGCATCCGCAGCCGGGGATGGCCGCGCTCCTCGCCATAGGTGGTGGGGCCGCCCCAGTACTGCTCCAGGAACATCAGGAAGCGGCGCTTGGCAGGGCCCAGATCCTCTTCCGGATACATGGGGCGCAGCAGCGGATCGGTGGCGACGCCGTCGTAAAAGACGTCAATGAGCTTCACGAACGTCTCGTGGCCGCCGACGGCGTCGTAGAAGTTGTCCGTGTAACCCGGCTGGCTGAAGGGGTCGTTGCGCATCAGCGGCTTGCGGACGCCCGGCTCCGGCGGGGTGGGGAGGGATGGAATGGTCATGGCTACTCTCCGGCCTTCTGCTGGGGTGCGTGTTCGGCATCGGCCGATTCGTCCGGCTCGGCGGGCGGGACGTAGTTTCCTTGCGAGCGGTTGCCTACGCGGAGGATCTCGCCGTTGCGGAGGTACCAGATGGCGCCGTTCTCGTCGCGGACGCGCGTGATCCTCAGCCCGATCGATTCCACGACGCCCACCACCTCGCTGGTTTCAATGATGTCGCCGATGCCGTACTGGTCCTCGATGGTGATGAAGATGCCGGCGAGGAAGTCCCTGATCAACTGCTGGGCGCCAAAGCCGATGGCGATACCGAGGATTCCCACGCTGGTGAGAAGCGGAGCCACGTCGACGTCGAGGTTCTTCAGCATGTAGATGCAGGTGATAACGGCGATGACCACGCCCATGCCGCTCTTCAGCAGCGAGCCGATCGTGTTGGCCCGCTGCACGCGCCGCTCATGGTCCAGGGCGCGCAGCGCCGGTGCCACCCAGCGGAAGTGCGGTTTCTTGAACAGTGACGTGCCGTTCGCCACGCGCCGGGTGATTCTGGCGATCAGGAAACTCGCGATCAGCCACAGGACGATGCCTGCGCCGAGGCTGATGGCCACACCGGCCAGGTCAAGTCCGGTGGGCTCCAGTGAGGCCGAGGGCGTTGTGAACATGCTGTACATCTGCAGGAAGGCTCCTTGCTGCTGTCCGGCGGCTGCCGGTCTCCGCGCTTACCGGGGAGGCCGGCCGCTCTTTGGTCGCTTTTAAGCCTAGCTGGGTCTGGCGCTGGTTAAGGACTTCCGGCTGTGGTAAAGGGAGCGTGCAGTACGGGGAAATTTACGCTACGGGCAATGAAACACACCTGGTTGGCCTCATCGTGCATCTGTTCCGCCCGGGCGATGTGCCCAGGATCCGCAACCGTCACGTGAGGGCGGAGCGTCACGGTTTCGAACTGGCCACTGCCGTCGCGGTTCAGTCGCATCGTGCCGGTGGCGTTGTCCTCATAGGACAGGACCACCACGCCGTGCCTCACCGCGACGTGCAGGAAGGAGAGCATGTGGCACTGCGCCAGCGCCGCCAGCAGCAGTTGCTCGGGGTTGTACCGGGAGCGGTCGCCGTGGAAGGTGGGGTCAGCCGAGCCCCGCAGGACCGGCAACCCGGGAATCTCGATGTCGTGGTCCCGGGAGTAGTCCCGGTAGGACGACGTGCCGCTTCCAAGGTTGCCGGTCCAGCGGACCGTCAGCGCATAGTGGTGTTCGTCGAGCGCCACTGATCCGTCCTAGACGTCCGCCGCGCGGGCCCGCAGCGCCCGGGCCACGCCGTCGCGGTTTTCCAGCATCATCCGGCGCAGCGCAGCGCTCTCCTCAGGCAGCGACGCCAGGAACTCGTCGGTCCGGTCCACGGTGGCCTGGCTCGTCAGCTGCGCGGGGTACAGTCCGACGACGATCTGCTGCGCGAGGGCATGCGTCCGTTCGGCGACGATCCCGGGCACGGCCTCGAAGTACTTCTCCGAGTACGGCTCCAGCAGCGCAGTGTCCAGCACCCGCGTGAAGCCGGCGACTGCCGAGGCCTGGATCGCGTTGGAGAGATCGCCCTTGACCACGATCGACTCCCAGGCCTCGGCCTTGGCCTCCGCGGTGGGGATGGCAGCCTTGGCCAGGGCTGCCGCGTTCTGGCCGCTGGAGGTGTTGTCCCGTTCCAGTTCCGCGTCGATGTCCGCCTGGCCCAGCCTGCCGCCGGCTACGAGGGCGGCCACGAGCTCCCAGCGGAGGTCCTGGTCCACAGTCAGCCCGGCCAGGGCGACCGAGCCGTCCAGCAGCCCGGCGATTTGGTCCAGCTGCCGCCCGCTGCGGGCCAGGAGCGCGAACGACTTAATGAACTGCAGCTGGGCGTCCGAACCGCCCGGCACGTCCGAGGCGAGTTCCCAGAGCCGGTCGACGGCGGCAACGGTGGTGGCTTCGCGGTGCTCCTCGGCCACGTAGAAGGTGAGTGTCGTGGCCAGCTGCCGCAGCTGCACCAGAATCACGGAGGAATCAGACTCGGAGGCGATGTTGGCCAGGATCAGGTCGACGTATCCGCGGGCGGGGCTTTCCCCGTCCCTTGCGGCGTCCCAAGCCGAGCCCCACACCAGGGTCCGCGGCAGGCTCTCGCGGAAATCCTTCAGGTGCGCCGTGGCCGTGGCGAGGGACTGCTCGTCCAGGCGCACCTTGGCGTAGGCGAGGTCATCGTCGTTGAGCAGGATCAGGTCCGGGCGCTTGAGTCCGGCCAGTTCCGGCACTTCGGTGCGTTCGCCGTCGACGTCCAGCTCCTCGCGGTGCACGCGCTCCAGCGTGCCCTCGTCGGTGAGGTCATAGAACCCCACTGCCAGGCGGTGCGGCCGGATGGTGGGCTGCTCGGCAACCGCGGACTGCAGGATGGCAAAGGACGTGATCGAGCCGTCCGCATCCACTGCCAGCTCCGGCTTGAGCGAGTTCACGCCGGCCGTTTCCAGCCACAGGCGGCCCCACTGGTCCAGGTCGCGTCCGCTGGCCTTCTCCAGTTCGACCATCAGGTCGCCGAGCTCGGTGTTCCGCCAGGAATGCTTGGCAAAGTACTCGCGCACGCCGGCCATGAACTTGTCCGGCCCCACCCAGGCCACAAGCTGCCGCAGCACGGAGGCGCCCTTGGCATAGGTGATGCCGTCGAAGTTCACCTCGACGTCCTGCAGGTCGTCGATTTCGGCGAAGATCGGGTGGGTCGTGGGGAGCTGGTCCTGGCGGTAGGCCCACGACTTTTCCACCGAGGCGAACGTGGTCCACGCGTTCTGGAACTTGGTGTTCTCCACCGCGGCCAGGTGCGACATGTATTCGGCAAAGGACTCGTTGAGCCACAGATCGTTCCACCAGCGCATGGTCACGAGGTCGCCGAACCACATGTGGGCCAGTTCGTGCAGCACGGTGATGGCGCGCCGTTCCACCTGCGCCTCCGGGACCTTGCCGCGGAAGACATAGCCCTCGAGGATGGTGACCGCGCCGGCGTTTTCCATGGCGCCGGCGTTGAACTCCGGCACAAAGAGCTGGTCGTACTTCTCAAACGGGTACGGGCAGGCGAACTCGGCCTCGAAGAACTCGAATCCCTGCCGGGTGAGCTCAAAGATGTTGTCCGCGTCCAGGTACTGCATGAGGGACTTGCGGGCGAAGACGCCCAGCGGCACAACGCGGCCATCCGAACTGGTGACGTCGCTGCGCACCGACTGGTACGGACCGGCGATCAGGGCGGTGACGTACGAGGACAGGCGGGGCGTGGGCGTGAAGTCCCAGACCGAGCGGGCGCCGCCGTCGTTCCCCGGGGTAGCCGCCACCGGCCCCGGCGTCGGGGAATTGGAGATGACATCCCAGTGCGAGGGCGCGGTGACCCGGAACCGGAAGGTGGCCTTCAGGTCGGGCTGTTCAAAGACGGCGAACATCCGGCGCGAATCCGGCACCTCGAACTGCGTGTACAGGTACACCTCGCCGTCCACCGGGTCCACGAAGCGGTGCAGGCCTTCGCCGGTGTTCATGTAAGGGGCGTCCGCCACCACGGTCAGCTCGTTGTCCGCAGCAAGGTCCGGCAGCTGGATCCGGACGCCGTCGGACACCTCGGCCGGGTCCAGTTCCCGGCCGTTCAGCGTCACGCTGTGGACAGCGTCCGTCACGGCGTCGATGAACGTCGACGATCCCGGCGCCGCCGTGAACCTGACGGTGGTGGTGGAACCGAAGACTGTCTCACCCCTGGTCAGGTCCAGGCTGACATCGTAGGAGTCGACGGCGATCAGGGCGGCGCGCTCGCGTGCTTCGGCGCGGGTCAGGTTCATGCCTGGCAAGGTTATGCCTCCAGAGGTTGTGGTGGCCGGACGGGCCCGGCCCGCAGGCTGCAGCTCACGGTGTTCACGGGCGCTGTTGCATCACTGTGAAGTCATTGTTTCATTTCGGCGCCGCTTGGCAAGTTACCTGGCTCACTTGGCTGGTTCATTGCCGTAGCCAGTCCCCTCCAGCGGGCCCCGCGCAGGGGTAGCGTTAAGGCATGGGAAAGATCCTCGATGCTGTGGACACCAAGGCGCTGCGGTTCGCGATCGGCTTCCCAGTGTTGCTTGCTACCGGGTTCGCGGTCTGCGCCGTGCTGTTGCGGCCGGATCTGCCGGAGCCGCTGGCGGTCATGTGGAATACCAACGGCGGTACCGCCTTCGCGCCATTCCCCGCCTTTGTGGGCGGCGGGGCCGCCCTGATTGTCCTCGTCGGCTGGCTGGTGCTGTTGCAGGCTGTGCCGCTTTCGCGGCCCACCGTGATGCGCCGGATCATGATGGGCGCAGGGCTGACGGTGAGCCTTTTTGTCACCGCCGTGCTGGCGGCCGCCCTGGTAGGCCAAGCCGGGGCGGCGGACGCCCGGGAATCCAGTGTGGATGTGATTGTCCTGGCCATGGGCAGCGGTGCCGCGCTGTCCTTGGGGGTGATCATTGGATTCGTCTTCAAGGCGGACCACCAGTGGACCCCGGAGGACGACCGCGCCCTGCAGCACGCGCTGGAGCAGGAGCTCGATCCCGATCTTGCCGGGGATTCCGTGCGGTTCTGGGTGCATGCGCGCAGCTCCGTCTTTGTCATGATCGCCATCGCCAGCCTGTTTCCCGCTTCGCTGATTGCCATCGCCGTGCCGTGGCTGGGGGCCCTGCTGGTGGCGGCCGCCCTGGTTGGGGCCGCGTTCCTGTTCGCCAGGGTCACCGCGGACCGCAGCGGACTGCGCGTTTTCCTCGCCGGCATCCTGCGCGTCATCGATGTCCCCGCTACCGCCATCTCTGCAGCCCATCCGGCGGACGTCCGCGCCGCCGACTACGGCGGCTGGGGCTACCGCAACCACGACGGAACCGCAGCGGTGCTCGTCAGCAGCGGCCCCGCCGTCGTCGTCCGCAAGACCGACGGCCACCGGCTCGCCGTAAGCGGCGGAAACCCCGACTCCGCTGCCCTTCTGGCGGAGGTCCTGACCCGCGTTGCGGCACGGGCACGCCGCGACGCCCGCCCGCCGGCCCAGGGTGACGCGGAAGCGTAACTGCCCGGGCGGCTCCTCACTGGCCGAGGCACACCGAGTACTCTTGGATCTGTTGATTTGACCTGTACCAGCCCGGCTGCGCCCCGGTGCTCATGACTGAACGGAAGCTACCGTGACAACAAACCCTGCATTTCCGCGGGTCCACATCGCCACCGACCACGCCGGCATGGAGCTGAGCGCTCACCTGGTCAAGCACCTGACGGCGAACGGCTACGACGTGGTGGATCACGGCCCCAAGGAATACGACGCCCTGGACGACTACCCGTCGTTCTGCATCAACGCGGCGCTCGCAGTGGTTGCGGACCAGGAAGCCGGCGTCCACGCACTGGGCATCGTGCTGGGCGGATCCGGAAACGGCGAGCAGATCGCGGCCAACAAGGTCAAGGGCGTCCGCGCCGCCCTCGCCTGGAACCACGCCACCGCCACGCTGGCCCGCGAGCACAACGATGCCAACGTCGTGGCTGTCGGCGGGCGCCAGCACAGCGTCGAGGAGGCGACGTCCCTGATCGAGGCCTTCCTGCAGGAGCCTTTCAGCAACGACGAGCGGCACATCCGGCGCATCGGCAAGATCGCCACCTACGAAACCACCGGCGAGATCGTCGAATAGTGCCGGAAGGCCACTCCATACACCGGCTGGCCCGCCAGTTCGCTGACGTGTTTGCCGGCGAGCGGCTGGCTGTCAGCAGCCCCCAGGGCCGCTTTGCCGCCGGCGCCGCCCTGCTGGACGGGCACACCATGATGCACGCGTCCGCGCACGGCAAGCACCTGTTCCTGCACTTCGAGCACGGGCTGGTGCTGCACGTCCACCTGGGCCTCTACGGGGCCTGGGATTTCGGCGGGGACAGACAGTTCCGCGGTGCCTCCAGCATTGGCGCGCCCCGCAGGGTGGGGGAGCGGGAAGTGGCCGACCGCACCGGCGACACTGTTCCGGCCGAGTACGCCGGCCCGCCGGCGCCGGTCGGAGCCGTGCGGGTCCGGCTGGTGAGTGACCATGGCTGGGCCGACCTGCGCGGCGCCACCACGTGCGCGGCCATCACCGACGCCGAGGCGGCAGCCGTGCTGGAGCGTCTGGGTCCGGATCCGCTCCACAATACCGGCGGCAGCCGGGACGACTTCATCCGGCGCATCCTGGCGAAGCGGACGCCGCTCGCCACGTTGCTGATGGACCAGAAGGTGATTGCCGGCGTCGGGAACGTCTACCGGGCCGAGGTGCTGTTCCGCGGCCGGATTGACCCCCTGCTTCCCGGCCGCGCGCTCACGGCGGACGCCGCCGGCCTCCTCTGGGACGACACCGCCGCGGTGATGGCCGACGGCGTCCGCGACGGGCGGATCATCACCACCACCGCCGGCTTCTGGACCCGGAGTGATCAGCTTCCGCCGGGGGAGGAGGCGCACTTTGTCTACCGCCGCCATGGCCAGCCCTGCCGCGTCTGCGGCACTCCGGTTGCCCTGGCCGAACACGCCGCCCGCAAACTGTACTGGTGCCCGTCCTGCCAGCAGCCCGCCTGAGCTGACCGGCTGCGGGCGAGGAAGTGGCGGGCGATGACTGACGGGCCGGTACGGGAGTATTCCTGGGCGCGGGTCTCCGCCAGGCGCCTGGAGCGCCAGTGGCTTGCGGCTCCTTCGCAAACCGGTACCCCGGCCGACATCGTGCGGGCCATGTGCGGCGCGCACGCCCAGGTAATGCAGGCCGCGGAGCTGTCCGTGGGGATTCGCGGCGCTGGAATTTCCAGGGGCGACGTCCGCAAAGCGCTCTGGAGGACGGAAACCTGGTCAGGACCTTCGGGCCACGGGGTACCGTGCACCTGCTGCCCGCAGCCGACCTCTCCCAGTGGACCGGGGCGCTGGGTGCCATTCCGCCCGCACCGGCGGTGGGACAATTCCTGACATCCGGCCAGACGGATGAGATCGTGGCCGCAATTGCAGACGCGCTGCGGGACGCCGAGCTGACCGTCGACGAACTCACTGACGCTATTGTCGCCAGAACCGGTACCTGGGCGGCTGAACCGATGATGCCCGCATTCCAGACCGTGTGGCCGCGCTGGCGCGCGGCGATGGGGACCGCGGGCTTCCGCGGGGCGCTGTGCTTTGGCGCCGGCAGGGGCCGGGCAACGACATACCGCAGCCCTGGGCAGCTACTTCCCGGGTTCCGGCCGGCCGATGCTGCGCCGGCGCTGGGCTGGCTCGTCCGGGCCTACCTGCAGGCCTACGGACCCGCTACCCCCGCGCATTTCGCCCGGTGGCTGGCGGTTCCGCGCCAGTGGGCGTCCGGCCTCTTTGATGACCACCGCGGAGAGCTGGCCCAGGTCACCGTGGCAGGGATGCCGGCCTGGGTGCTGCGGAGCGACACCGGGGCCATCACCACGGAACCTTCGGGCATCAGGCTGCTTCCCTACTTCGATTCCTTTGTGGTGGCCGGCCAGCCCCGGAATCTGCTGTTCCCGGGTGTGGCAAGTACCCGTGCCCTGGCCAGGGGGCAGGCTGGTAACTATCCCGTCATACTCATCGACGGCGTTGTCCGCGGACTGTGGCACCATCGCCGTTCCGGAAAGAAAGTGGAGATCACTGCCGAGCTGTTCCAGTCGGCGGGGGCATCTCAGCTGGAGGAGCTGGCCCAGCAGGCGGATCGGGTGGGAAACTTCCTCCAGTCGGAAGCGCGCCTCACCCTCGGCACGGTGGATGTCGGGGGTCACGCCTAAGCCCCCGGCATCACCATGGGCAGCCTTAACGTGAAAGAGGCCCCTCAGCGAGGGGCCTCTTTGGTGTGGAGGGGACGACGGGAATCGAACCCGCGTAATCAGTTTGGAAGACTGAGGCTTTACCATTAAGCTACGTCCCCGAGGAAAGCGTTCCGGCGCACTGGCCTTTGGGCTTTTCTTCGGCGGCTGTTCAAGCCGGATATAACTAAACCTAATTCATGCCCCACGTGTCAAATGTGCAAACGCGGCAGGGATGAACGTAGACTGTCCTGTGCATTACGGGGTGTAGCTCAGCTTGGCTAGAGCGCCTGCTTTGGGAGCAGGAAGTCGCAGGTTCAAATCCTGTCACCCCGACTCTGCGGCCCGGGCCCCAGGCCTGGTCACAACAACGCGTTTGCAGAACCCATCCAACAAAACCAGGAGTACTTAGACCGTGAAGAGCGCTGTCGAGAACCTCACCCCCACGCGGGTCAAGCTCAATGTTGAGGTCCCCTTTGAGGAATTGAAGCCCAGCATCGACGAGGCATACAAGACTGTTGCTTCGCAGATCCAGGTCCCTGGCTTCCGTAAGGGCAAGGTTCCTGCCAAGCTGATCGACCAGCGCGTCGGCCGCGGTTACGTCCTGGAGACGGCCATCAACGAGGGCCTCAACGGCTGGTACCAGGCTGCCGTCCAGGAATCCGGCATCCGCCCGCTGAGCCGTCCCGAGGTTGAGATCACCGAGGTTCCGGACCCCTCCGCCACCGACGGCGAGCTTAAGTTCCAGGCCGAGGTTGACGTCCGCCCCGAGATCGAACTGCCCGACTACGCCGGCATCAAGGTTGAGGTTGCCGCAGCCGAGTCCTCCGACGCCGATGTCGACAAGGCCCTCGATGAACTGCGCGGCCGCTTCGGCACGCTCAAGACCGTGGAGCGCCCCGCCGCTGACGGCGACTTCCTCAGCATCGACATCACCGCAAGCATCGACGGCGCCGAGGTCGACTCCGCTTCCGGACTGTCCTACCAGGTTGGCGCCGGCACCATGCTCGAGGGCATGGACGAGGCCGTCACCGGCCTGAGCGCTGACGAGGACGCCATCTTCGACACCACCCTCGTGGGCGGCGACCACGCCGGCGAGTCCGCCCAGGTCAAGGTTGTTGTCAAGTCCGTGAAGGAGCGCGAGCTGCCCGAGGCGAACGATGACTTCGCCCAGCTGGCTTCCGAGTTCGACACCCTGGCCGAACTGCGCGAGGACCTCGCCAAGCAGGCCGCCGACTCCAAGGTCGTCGAGCAGGGCGTCGAAGCCCGCGACAAGGTCCTGGACAAGCTCGTCGAGCTGGTTGAGGTTCCGGTTCCGGAATCTGTCGTCGAAGAGCAGCTCGAGCAGCACTTCAAGGCCGAGAACTCCCACGGTGAAGGCGAGCACGACACCGAAGAGCACCGCGCCGAGGTCAAGGCCAACACCGAGCGCGCCTTCCAGAACGAGATCATCCTCGACGCCATCGCCGAGAAGGAAGAAGTGGGCGTCAGCCAGAATGAGCTGATCGACTACATCGTCACCACCGCCAGCCAGTACGGCATGGACCCGAACCAGTTCGCCCAGATCATCGACCAGAGCGGCCAGGTTCCCATGATGGTCTCCGAGGTCCGCCGCCGCAAGGCGCTGGCCGTCGTCCTGGGCCAGGCCGAGGTCACCGACTCCGAGGGCAACAAGGTCGACCTGAGCGACTTCGTCCGCCCCGGCGGCGAAGAGGCTCCGGCCGTCGAAGCCGAAGCAGAAACCGAAGCTGAAGAGGCAGCCGGCGAGGCCGTCGCGAACGACGACCCCGCGGCCGTGAAGTTCTAGCAGCTGCACGCATCAGTGCCGCCAGCCCCCGGGTCCTCGGATCCGGGGGCTGGCGCGTTAACGGCCGGTGTACAGCTCCCGCGGCCAATCGTGCGCCGTCAGCGAACAGCGCGATTCCGGCGAACAAATCCGCCCCGAAAGCGGTTAGTGTCCAAGTAGTGAAGTTCAGTGATGTCGTTCAGTGATGTCACCGTCACCAGCGAGAGGTAAGTACAAATGTCACAGCAAGCAGCGGCCCCCCGCATGGCAACCGTCGATCCTGCAGCCCAGGATAACTACATCTACAACCGCCTGCTGAAAGAGCGCATCATCTGGCTTGGCTCCGAAGTCCGCGACGAGAACGCGAACGCCATCTGCTCACAGCTGCTGCTGCTTTCCGCCGAGGATCCCAACAAGGACATCTACCTCTACATCAACTCTCCCGGCGGCTCGGTGACGGCCGGCATGGCCATCTACGACACCATGCAGTTCATCCCCAATGACGTCGTTACCGTCGCCACCGGCCTGGCTGCGTCCATGGGACAGTTCCTGCTGTCCTCCGGCACCAAGGGCAAGCGGTACGCCACCCCGAACGCCCGTATCCTGATGCACCAGCCTTCCGGCGGCATCGGCGGAACGGCTTCGGACATCAAGATCCAGGCCGAGCTGATCCTCCACATGAAGAAGATCATGGCTGAGCTCACCGCGGACCAGACCGGCCAGACGGTGGAAACCATCCTCAAGGACAACGACCGCGACAAGTGGTTTACCGCCACCGAAGCGCTCGAGTATGGCTTCTTCGACAAGATCTCGGCGCACGCAGGGTCTGTCGCCGGCGGCGGCGGAACCCAGAACGCTTCATCCAACGGCCAGAGCTAACCGGCATCAAGACAGAACTGAATCCAGGAGCAATGAACATGAACTACAATTTCGGATCGTCTGCCGGTAACCTGCCGACAAGCCGTTACGTTCTGCCGCAGTTCGAGGAGCGCACGCCGTACGGCTTCAAGCGACAGGACCCCTACACCAAGCTCTTCGAGGACCGCATCATCTTCCTCGGTGTCCAGGTGGACGACGCCTCTGCCGATGACGTCATGGCACAGTTGCTGGTGCTGGAGTCCACGGACCCGGACCGCGACATCACCATCTACATCAACTCGCCAGGCGGCTCCTTCACGGCCATGACCGCGATCTACGACACCATGCAGTACATCCGCCCTGAGATCCAGACCGTGTGCCTGGGCCAGGCGGCAAGTGCCGCTGCCGTGCTGCTGGCCGCCGGAACGCCGGGCAAGCGGCTGGCGCTGCCCAACGCCCGCGTCCTGATCCACCAGCCGGCGCTGTCCGGCGGCCAGGGCGGACAGGCATCGGACCTGGAGATCCAGGCGGCCGAAGTCATGCGCATGCGGACCTGGCTGGAGGACACCCTGGCCAAGCACTCCGGCCGGACGCCGGAACAGGTCAACAACGACATCGAGCGGGACAAGATCCTCACCGCCGCAGAGGCACAGGATTACGGCCTGATCGACCAGGTTCTCGATTCCCGCAAGATCAAGCCGCAGGCACTTGCCCGCTAAATACGGGCGCATGCCGGGTAAATGGCAGTAACGGACGCCGGTGCGGTTTATATCTTTGAACCGCACCGGCGCCCGGTTTCCACCCCTCGGGCCGAATGTGACCTAGAGTGGATGTAATCATTGCCGGATCCGCCAGGTACGGCCGTGATTCCAGCAACCGGTGCAAGCTGCCCTTGCGGCAAGATACTAAGGGGTTCACATATGGCTCGGATTGGCGAGAGCGCGGATCTGCTCAAGTGCTCTTTCTGTGGCAAGAGCCAGAAGCAGGTGCGCAAGCTCATTGCCGGGCCCGGCGTCTACATCTGCGACGAGTGCATTGAGCTCTGTAACGAGATCATCGAGGAAGAACTCGCAGAGGTCGCCGATCTGGGCAGCTTCGAACTGCCCAAGCCCCGCGAGATCTTTGACTTCCTGCAGGAATACGTCATTGGCCAGGAACCCGCCAAGCGTTCCCTCGCCGTCGCGGTTTACAACCATTACAAGCGGATCCAGGCCGGTCATGCGCCCAAGAGCGGCACATTGGCGGACGGCGTCCACCACGACGACGTTGAAATCTCGAAGTCCAACATTCTCCTGATTGGCCCCACCGGCTGCGGCAAGACCTACCTTGCGCAGACCCTGGCGCGCCGGCTGAACGTGCCCTTTGCCGTTGCCGACGCCACCGCCCTGACAGAAGCCGGGTATGTGGGCGAAGACGTGGAGAACATCCTCCTCAAGCTCATCCAGGCCGCCGACTATGACGTCAAGAAGGCCGAACAGGGCATCATCTACATCGACGAGATCGACAAGATCTCGCGCAAGAGCGAAAACCCCTCGATCACCCGAGACGTTTCGGGCGAGGGCGTGCAGCAGGCGCTGCTGAAGATCCTCGAAGGAACGGTTGCCTCGGTTCCACCGCAGGGCGGCCGCAAGCATCCGCACCAGGAATTCATCCAGATCGACACCACCAACGTCCTCTTCATCGTTGCCGGCGCCTTTGCCGGCCTGGAGGACATCATCGGTTCACGCTCCGGACGCAAGGGCATCGGTTTCGGCGCGCCGCTGAACGAGGTCAAGAACACCGACTCCTACGGCGAAGTGATGCCGGAAGACCTGCTGAAGTTCGGGCTTATTCCGGAGTTCATCGGCCGCCTGCCGGTCATCACCACCGTGTCCAATCTTGACCGTCCGGCCCTGATCCAGATCCTGTCCACGCCCAAGAACGCCCTGGTCAAGCAGTACCAGAAGATGTTCCAGCTGGACGGCGTGGAGCTGGTGTTCGACGACGCCGCCCTGGACCTGATTGCCGACCAGGCCCTGGAACGGGGAACCGGAGCCCGCGGACTGCGCGCCATTATGGAGGAAGTCCTCCTGCCGGTCATGTTCGACCTGCCCAGCAGGGACGACATCGCCAGCGTGGTCATCACGGCGGACGTCGTGGCCAAGAAGGCCCAGCCCACCATGATCACGCACGACGTCGTGGCCAAACGGCGGAACAAGTCCGCCTAGCCGGAACAAATCGGTCTGGCCGGAACAAATCGGCCTGGCCGGAATAAATCCACCCAGTCCGCCGCTGTCGCTTAAGCGTGGCCTGAGGATATTCCTCTGCGGCGCGCCATACCCCAAGACTTCCCTGAGGAGATTTGCTGTGTCTGAGAACGCTGCCAACAAAGCCGACTTCTGGTTCGACCCCCTCTGCCCGTTCGCCTGGATCACCTCCCGCTGGATCGGCGAGGTGGAAGGCGTCCGTAACATCAAGACTGAGTGGCACGTCATGAGTCTGTCCGTGCTGAACGAAGGCCGCGACCTCGACCCGAAGTACCGTGAAGCCATGGACAAGGCCTGGGGCCCGGTCAGGGTCATCATCGCCGCGCAGGAGCAGCATGGCGACCACGTGGTCAAGCCGCTGTACGACGCCATGGGATCGCAAATCCACGACGGCGGCCAGAAGGACTTCTCGATCGTCATCAGCAAGGCCCTGGCCGACTGCGGCCTTCCCGCCGAACTGGCAACCGTCGCTGACTCCGACAAGTACGATGCCCAGCTTCGGGCCAGCCACGAAAAGGGCATCTCCCTGGTGGGCCAGGACGTCGGAACACCGGTGGTGGCCTTCAACGGCACCGCGTTCTTCGGACCTGTCCTCACCCGTATTCCGCGGGGAGAGGAAGCCGGGAAGATCTGGGACGCGTCGGTGACCCTCGCTGCCTACCCGCACTTCTTTGAGATCAAGCGCAGCCGGACCGAAAGCCCCGCCTTCGACTGAGCTGTTTTTGACTAAACCGACGGGCCGCCGTCGGGCGTTTCAAGAGCCCCGGCAGAACTACATGAGAGTAGTTCTGCCGGGGCTCTTGCGCATCCGGAACCGGAGGACAAAGATAGAACTTACCCACTTCGAAAGAAGCGGGACGCAAGAACCAAAGATTCAGTGACATGCTTCCAACGCAGCCTTCGGCAAAGTTAGAAGCAGGCTACCAGTGACAAGGTAGGAAGACCTGAAATTTCCAAGGATCTTGCCAGACTGTCAAAGATGTCACCAGACAGCCGAAAAGTCGAAGCCCCACCAACGGCAAAACGCTGATGGGGCTTCCCCTTTGCCCAAAAAACAGCTGCCCAAATACCGAAGCCCCACCAGCGCCGTGGCGCTGATGGGGCTTCGAAGTGTCCGGCCGGGGCTCGTCAGGCCTGTGCCGGTTCCTCGGCGGGGGCCAGCTCCACGTCGCTCACGGTAAGCTCGCCCTCACCCGTGTTGAGCGAGATCTCCTGCGCGTTGGCCGCGGCCTTGAGGTCCGCGAGCCCTGCCCGAAGCTGGGCCACGAGCGGCTCCGGGGCCGTAATCGTCGCCGACAGGACCTCGGTGCGCTGCTTGACCTTGGCCTCGGACTTGGCCTTCCGGATGCCGCTGAGCGCAATGCCCACGGTGCCCAGCATGCCGGTGTCGCCGTCGGTGATCTCCAGCGGCGCCGGCCAGGCGGCACGGTGCACGGAGCCAGTCCGCCACCAGCTCCAGACCTCTTCGGTGGCGAAGGGCAGGAACGGCGCGAAGAGGCGCAGCAGCGAATCCAGCGTGGTGGCCAGGGCAGCGAGCACGGAGGCCTGCTCGGTCTCGCCGGCGGCACCGTAGGCGCGGTCCTTGATCAGCTCGACGTAGTCGTCGGTGAACTGCCAGAAGAACGATTCGCTAATCTGCAGGGCCCGGGCGTAGTCGTAGTTGTCGAACGCCTTGGTGGCCTGGGCCACGACGTCGGAGAGCTGGGCCAGCAGGGCACGGTCCAAGGGATTGGTCAAGGGCCCCGACGCGGGTGCTTCTTCCGCGTTGGGCAGACCAATCCCGGGGTTGGTAAGAACGGACAGGTCCGTGGAGACCACTGAGTTCTCCGTGGCGCCGAGGTTCAGGACGAACTTCGAGGCGTTCAGCAGCTTGATGGCCAGGCGGCGGCCGATCTTCATCTGCGCGATCTCGTAGGCCGTGTCGGCGCCCAGGCGTGCGGAGGCAGCCCAGTAGCGGACGGCGTCGGAGCCGTACTCGTTCAGGACGTCCGTCGGCACCACCACGTTGCCCTTGGACTTGGACATCTTCTTCCGGTCCGGGTCCAGGATCCAGCCGGAGATGGCCGCATGCTTCCAGGGTGCGACGTCCTGCAGGGCGTCGGCGCGGACGGCGGAGGAGAACAGCCAGGTGCGGATGATGTCGTGGCCCTGCGGGCGCAGGTCGAACGGGAACACCTTGGCGAACAGGTCCTCGTCCCGGCTCCAGCCACCCACGATCTGCGGGGTCAGGGAGGAGGTGGCCCAGGTGTCCAGCACGTCGGCGTCACCGGTGAAGCCGTTGGGCTGGTCGCGCTGGGATTCGTCGTAGCCCGGTGCGGCGTCGGCCGCAGGGTCTACCGGCAGCAGGTCGTCGGACGGCAGGACTGGGTTGTCGTAATCCGGGTTGCCCTGGGCGTCCAGCGGGTACCAGACCGGGATCGGCACGCCGAAGAAGCGCTGGCGGGAGACCAGCCAGTCACCGTTGAGGCCGGCGATCCAGTTCTCGTAGCGGGAGCGCATGAAGGACGGGTGGAAGTCGATGTCCTGCCCGCGGCTGATCAGCCGTTCGCGGCGGTCCTCGTCGCGGCCGCCGTTGCGGATGTACCACTGCCGGGACGTGACGACCTCGAGGGGCTTGTCACCCTTCTCGAAGAAGTTCACCGGGTGGGTGATTTTCTTCGGCTCGCCGTCGAGCAGGTCGGCTGCCGTGAGCAGCTCCACCACGGCCTCCTTGGCGGAGAACACCGTCTTGCCGGCGATCGCGGCGTAGGCCTCGCGGCCGGCATCCGTGGTGATCCACTCCGGAGTCTCGGCGAGGATGCGGCCGTCGCGGCCCACGATCGCGCGGGTGGGAAGCTGGAGTTCGCGCCACCAGGTCACGTCGGTCAGGTCACCGAAGGTGCAGACCATCGCGATGCCCGAGCCCTTGTCCGCCTTGGCCAGCGGGTGCGCCTTGACCTCCAGCTCGACGTCGAACAGGGGGGACTTCACGGTCTTGCCGAACAGCGGCTGGTACCGCTCGTCGTCGGGGTTGGCCACCAGGGCGGCGCAGGCCGCGAGCAGTTCGGGACGGGTCGTCTCGATGAAGATCTTCTCGCCGTCGGCCGTGAAGAACGGGTAGCGGTAGTACGCGCCGGGCACCTCGCGGTCCTCGAGCTCGGCCTGCGCCACGGCGGTGCGGAAAGTGACGTCCCAGAGGGTGGGGGCCTCGGCCATGTAGGCGTCGCCGGCGGCCAGGTTGGCGAGGAACGCGCGCTGGGAGACGGCCCGGGAGGTGTCGTCGATGGTGCGGTAGGTGAGGTTCCAGTCGACGGACAGGCCGAGGGTCTGGAACAGGTTCTCGAAGACCTTTTCGTCCTCGACGGCCAGCTCTTCACACAGTTCGATGAAGTTCTGCCGCGAGACGACGTCAAAGTCCCGCTGGTTCTTCGCCGGCTGAGCCGGCGGCTGGTAATCCGGGTTGTACGGGATGGCGGGATCGCAGCGGACACCGTAGTAGTTCTGGACGCGGCGCTCGGTGGGCAGGCCGTTGTCGTCCCAGCCCATGGGGTAGAAGACGTTCTTGCCGGTCATGCGCATGTAGCGGGCCTGCACGTCGGTCTGCGTGAAGGAGAACATGTGGCCCACGTGGAGGGAACCGGAAGCGGTGGGCGGGGGAGTGTCGATCGAATAGACCTGTTCCCGGGTGGTGTCCGGGTCGAACCGGTAGGTTCCTTCCTCGAGCCAGCGCTGCGTAAGGGCAGCCTCCAGGCCTTCCAGGGCCGGCTTGTCGGGAACGTTGATGGGGGCGGTGGCGGGCGTGTCTGTACCCTGCGTTGATTCAGCCATGGCCCAATTGTTTCATGCCGGGCATTTGTTTCGCGCCCTGCAGTGCGTGCCCGCTGCCGGACGCCGGGAGTAGCATGCGGCCTATGACCAAAGCAGACGCTTCCTTTGCGATCAAACGCATCTATGAGGAACCAGCGGACGACGACGGCTTCCGGGTTCTGGTGGACAGGCTCTGGCCGCGCGGGGTCAGTAAGGAACGGGCCCAGCTGGAGCTGTGGCTCAAGGAAGTTGCGCCGTCCCCGCCGCTGCGGCAGGAATTCGCCCACATGCAGGAGCGGTTCGAGGATTTCCGTGTCCGGTATGAGGACGAACTTGCGGGCAATCCGGCGGTGGATCAGCTCCTGGAACTGGCGGCGAAGCACCGGAAGGTGACACTGCTGTACGCGGCCCGGGATCCGGAGGTGAACCACGCCAGAGTCCTGCTGGAGTTCCTGGCAGCACGTGGTCAGGCAAAGTGAACGGTCCGGGAAAGTATGCGGTGCGCGGAAGTAAACATTGGGCTGGCCCACCAACGGTTGGCGCTAGGGTGGTGCCATGACTGAGGTTTCCGCAAGCTCTGACGTGTCCACCAACAAAGCAGCCCTCGTGACGGGCGCCAGCTCGGGCATTGGCGAGGCCACCGTGCGCGCGCTCCGTGCCGACGGCTGGACCGTGTACGCCGTCGCCCGCCGCCAGGAACGGCTGGCCGCGCTGGAATCCGAGACAGGCGCCGTCGCCCTGGCCGCGGACATCGCCGAGGACGCGGACGTGGCCCGCCTGCTGGCCGAGGTGACCTCCGCCGGCGGGATCGACACGCTGGTCAATATCGCCGGCGGTGCCCGCGGTGCGGACCGTGTGGGCCAGGCCGTGACCGACGACTGGGAGTGGATGTACCGCGTGAACGTCCTCGGCACCATGAAGCTCACCCGCGCCTTCCTGCCGATGCTGCGCGAGAACGGCGAGGGCACTGTCCTGAACCTGACTTCCACAGCCGGGCTGGATGCCTATGAAGGCGGCGGCGGCTACAACGCCGCCAAGTTCGCCCAGCACGCCCTGACCGGGGCGCTGCGGCTGGAAGAGGCCGAGCACAACGTCCGGGTCATCGAGATCGCGCCCGGCCTGGTCCAGACCGAGGAGTTCGCCCTCAACCGGCTGGGTGACGCGCAGGCGGCCAGCAAGGTGTACCAGGGCGTGGAGAAGCCGCTCACCGCCGGGGACGTGGCCGATGTGGTGCGCTACGCCGTGAGCGCGCCGCACCACGTGAACCTCGACCAGATCGTCATCCGCCCCGTGGCTCAGGCATCGAACTACAAGCTGATCCGCAAGCAGGCCTGAGCCGGCTAACCCGCAACGGGGACGTCCAGCGTGGCCAGCACCGCCGCGTGGTCCGTCCCGGCAACGCGGTGCACGGCATAGCCCGACGCCGGAATGTGCGGACTGGTGACCAGGTGGTCGATGGTGATGCCGGGCAATGGCTGGCCGTCCATCGGCCATGTGGGCGTGAACCGCGCCCCGGATGCCATGCCGACGTCCACCAGCTTCCGGCCGCCCGGGCCGACGTCGAGCAGCCTGCGGAACTCCGAGTGGTCATAGGTGGCGTTGAAATCGCCGAGCAGGAGCTGGTTGCCCAGGCCGTCCGCCCCGTTGCGCGCCACCAGCCGGCCCAGCGATTCCAAGTCGCTGCGCCACTGCCCGACGCGCACGTCCACCGGCGGGAGGGTGTGAACGTTGGTGACCTCGAGCGTGGCGGCTGCACTGCCAGGGCTTGTGCTGCCAGCACCCGCACTGCCTTGGACATTCTTGCCGGCACCGGCAACGGGCAGTGTCAGCCGGAAGGTTGGCATCTGGAACGGCGTGTCGGGAATCAGCCCGATGGCTTGGATGGGGTGTTTTGAGTACGTGGCGCTGCCTGAGCCGTTCTTCATGGGGCTGCTGATCCGGTTGGGAAGGAGGCTTCCCAGTCCCTCGGCGGCCAGCCGGTCCTCCAGCGTCTGGGTGTACTCCTGGACGGCGAGCAGTTCCACCGCGTTGTCCCGTACCAGCCGGACGATTTCCGCGGCGTCGGCCTTGCCGAAGCGGGAATTGATGCTCATCACCGTCAACGGAACGGTACTGCCGGGAGCGGACGCGCTGGCGCCCGCCCGGCCTGCATCCGGCGCCCACAGCCAGAAAAGCTGGGCTCCGAGGAGCACTACGGCAGCGGCCGTGACCACCAGCCGCCGGCCCAGCAGTGCCAGGGCCAGTGCAAGGCCGGCAGGAACCACCAACCACGGCGTGAAGGACAGCAGCTGGACCACCTGTGTGGGCCACTCGGCCGGGATGGCACGGAACACCGAAAGCGATGCGACCGGCAGGAGGATACAGAGCGCCAACACCCTGGCCGAAGCAGTCATGGATCGAGTCTAGGCCGAGGGCGCTCATGGTTATGGCCGCCGCGGTGACAGCAGTTAGACTGGAGCCAACAGCTTTGACCCGGCCATCACCGGTGAGCTTCCGGAAGAACACCCGGCCCGCGTTGCGGACCAGGGCCAGTAGAACCGGACGGGTAAGCCCGTCACAGCAGCAATGAGCGGCCGTCGTCGAACTCCCTCGGAGTTGGGCGGCGGTAAGTGAGGTGGTACCGCGGTGCCGGTGCAGTCGCATGACTGCGCACGCGCCGTCCTCGCATCCTGAATGATCCACTTGTTCACCAGCTCAACCCAGGATGTCGAGATGACGTATTACCCCAAGGCCTCAGCAGCCCCGTCCGGTCCGGGCTCCTCTGCAGGAGTGTCCGCCTCCGTGAAGTTCCCAGAGATCGAAGAGCGGATCCTCAAGTACTGGGACGAGGACGGCACCTTCCAGGCAAGCATCGACCAGCGCAGCGCCGACCTTCCGGGCGGCGCCCCCGGCAGCAACGAGTTCGTCTTCTACGACGGCCCGCCCTTCGCCAACGGCCTGCCGCACTACGGCCACCTGCTGACCGGCTACGCCAAGGACCTGGTGGGCCGCTACCAGACCCAGCGCGGCAAACGCGTTGAACGCCGCTTCGGCTGGGACACCCACGGCCTTCCCGCCGAGCTGGAAGCCATGAAGCAGCTGGGCATGACGGACAAGACCCAGATCGAGGCCATGGGTATCGACAAGTTCAACGACGCCTGCCGCGCCTCCGTGATGAAGTACGCCAACGAGTGGCAGGCGTACGTCACCCGCCAGGCCCGCTGGGTGGACTTCGACAACGACTACAAGACGCTCAACGTCGAGTACATGGAATCCGTGCTCTGGGCTTTCAAGCAGCTGCACGAGAAGGGCCTGACCTACAACGGCTACCGCGTGCTGCCGTACTGCTGGAAGGACGAGACGCCGCTGTCCAACCATGAGCTCCGCATGGATGACGACGTCTACAAGAACCGCCAGGACCAGACCGTCACGGTGACGTTCCCCGTTAAGGCGGGGGAGTCGGACCTGTCCAAGCAGCTGGCCGGTGTGCAGGCGCTCGCCTGGACCACCACGCCCTGGACGCTGCCCACCAACCTGGCGCTCGCCGTCGGGCCTTCCATCAGCTACGCCGTGCTGCCCGCCGGACCGAACGGCGTCAAGGCCGCTTCGGCCGAGGTGCCCGTCACCGGCAGCTTCCTGCTCGCCGAGGACCTGGTAGGCACCTACGCGAAGGACCTGGGGTACGGTGATGGTGCCGCTGGCGCGGCTGCCGCTGCCGCCGCTGTCACGTCAACCCACACCGGCGCCGAGCTCGAAGGGCTCACCTACGAGCCGCTGTGGCACGACTTCGCCGACACGGAAAAGTACGGCACCCAGAACGCCTGGCAGTTCCTGGTGGCCGACTATGTCACCACCACCGACGGCACCGGCATCGTCCACCAGGCACCCGCCTACGGTGAGGACGACCAGAAGGTCTGCGAGGAAGCCGGCATCCCCGTGGTCCTCTCCGTGGACGAGGGCGCCAAGTTCCTGCACCTGTTCGCCCACGGCGACCTGCACGACATCGTCGGGCTGCAGGTCTTCGACGCCAACAAGCCCATCACCCAGGTGCTCCGCGCCCAGGGCCGCCTGGTCCGCCAGGCCAGCTACGAGCACAGTTACCCGCACTGCTGGCGCTGCCGCAATCCCCTGATCTACCGCGCCGTCTCCTCCTGGTACGTCGAGGTCACCAAGTTCCGCGACCGGATGTCCGAGCTGAACCAGGAGATCAACTGGATCCCCGGCAACGTCAAGGACGGCCAGTTCGGCAAGTGGCTCGCCAACGCCCGCGATTGGTCCATCAGCCGCAACCGCTACTGGGGCAGCCCCATCCCGGTGTGGCAGTCCAGCGACCCCGAGTACCCGCGCACGGACGTGTACGGCTCCCTCGCGGAAATCGAGGCCGACTTCGGCCGGCTGCCGCTGAACAAGGATGGCCAGGTGGACCTGCACCGGCCGTTCATTGACGAGCTGACCCGGCCCAACCCGGACGACCCCCGCACCCCCGAAGAGGGCCAGTCGGTCATGCGCCGCGTGGAGGACGTGCTGGACGTTTGGTTCGACTCCGGCTCCATGCCCTACGGCCAGGTGCACTACCCGTTCCAGAACGAGGCCTGGTTCGACACCCACAACCCGGCCGACTTCATCGTGGAGTACATCGGACAGACCCGCGGCTGGTTCTACATGCTGCATATCCTGTCCACCGCGCTGTTTGACCGCCCGGCCTTCCGGAACGTCATCAGCCACGGCATCGTGCTGGGCTCCGACGGCCAGAAGATGTCCAAGAGCCTGCGCAACTACCCGGACGTCTCCGAAGTGCTGGACCGCGACGGCTCTGACGCCATGCGGTGGTTCCTCATGTCCAGCCCCATCCTGCGCGGCGGCAACCTCGTGGTCACCGAACAGGGCATCCGCGACGGTGTCCGCCAGGTCATCCTGCCGCTGTGGAATGTGTACAGCTTCTTCACGCTGTACACGAATGCCGCTAAGGGCGGGAACGGCTACGACGCCCAGCTGCGGTACGACGGCTACACGGACACGCTGGACCAGTACCTGCTGGCCAACACCGGGGACCTCGTCCGGAACATGACGGCCCAGCTGGACACCTACGACATCTCCGGGGCCTGCGACGAACTGCGCAGCTACCTGGACATGCTCACCAACTGGTACGTCCGCCGCAGCCGGCAGCGCTTCTTCGACGAGAACGCCGATGCCTTCGACGCCCTGTACACCGCCCTGGAGGCCGTGTGCCGCGTGGCCGCACCGCTGCTGCCGCTCGTCTCCGAGGAGATCTGGCGCGGCCTCACGGGGGGCCGCTCCGTGCACCTCGCCGACTGGCCGGACCCAGAGCTGTTCCCGTCCGATGCCGCCCTGGTCGGGGCGATGGACCGCGTGCAGCAGATCTGCTCCACCGGCTCCTCGCTGCGGAAGGCCGCCAACCTGCGCGTGCGCCTGCCGCTGCAGGAACTTACCGTCGTGGCACCAGGCGCAGATACGCTGGAAGGCTTTGCCGCCGTCGTCGCCGACGAACTGAACCTGCGCTCGGTCCGCCTGCTGGACGCCGCCAGCGCCTCCCCGGAGGAGTTCGGCATCGAGCAGAAACTTGTGGTCAACGCCCGTGCCGCCGGCCCGCGCCTCGGCAAGAACGTGCAGCTGGCCATCAAGGGTTCCAAGTCCGGCGACTGGTCTGTCTCCGACGCCGGTGTCGTCACTGCGGGCGGCCTTGAGCTGGAACCGCAGGAATACACGCTGGAGACCGTGGTGGCAGAGTCCGACGGCGGTTCAGCAGCTGCGTCTTCTGCTGCCGCAGTGCTTCCCACCGGCGGCTTCGTGGTTCTGAACACCGAGGTCACCCCCGAGCTCGAGGCCGAAGGCCTGGCGCGTGACATGGTCCGTGCCATTCAGCAGGCGCGCAAGGACGCGGCGCTGAACGTGAGCGACCGGATCCGGACCACCGTGAATGCCGCGCAGAACGTCATCGACGCCCTGCTGGCGAACGCCGAGCTGGTGAAGACCGAAACGCTGACGCTCGAGCTGGAGGCCGTGCCGGCCGACACCGCGGAACCGCGCATCACCGTCGAAAAAGTGGGGGCCTGAGACATGACCGACGAATTCTCCGTGGAGAGCGTCTACGCCGAGCTGCTGGGCCGGGCGCCGGAAAACAAGATGGAGCCCCGGCTCGCGCCGCTGTTCCGCGCCATGGATGTGCTGGGGGAGCCGAACAAGGCCTACCCGATCATCCACATCACCGGCACCAACGGCAAAACGTCCACGGCCCGGATGATCGAGGCGGGCCTGCGCGCCCACGGACTCAGCACCGGGCGCTACACCAGCCCCCACCTGTCCAAGGTGACGGAACGGATCAGCCTTGACGGCGCGCCCGTGTCCGACGAGACATTCGTGCGCATCTGGGACGAGATCCGGCCCTACCTGCAGATCGTGGACGACGAACTCACTGCAGAGGGCCAGCCCCGGCTGACCTACTTCGAGTGCCTGACCATCCTGGCCTTTGCCGTGTTCGCCGATCAGCCGGTCAATGTGGCGATCATGGAGGTGGGCCTCGGCGGCATCACCGATGCCACCAACGTTGGCGACGGCCAAGTGTCCGTGGTGACACCCATCTCCCTTGACCACACCGACCTGCTGGGCGACACCACCGAGGACATCGCCTACGAGAAGGCCGGCATCATCAAGCCCGGCGGCTTCCTCGTCAGCGCCGCGCAGCCCCTGGATGCCGCGCAGGTCCTGCTGGAGAAGGCCAAGGAGGTACAGGTGCCGTTCCGCTTCGAGGGCGTGGAATTCGGCGTCGAGTCCCGGCAGGTTGCCGTTGGCGGCCAAGTGGTGACCGTCCAGGGCCTCGCCGGACGCTACCCGGACATCATGGTCCCGCTGCACGGTGCCCACCAGGCCGAGAATGCCGCCGTGGCTGTGGCCGCGCTGGAGGCATTCCTTGGCGGCGGCGAGAAGGAGCTGTCCCTGGAGGTCCTGCAGGAGGCCTTCGCCACCGTTTCGTCCCCGGGCCGGCTGGAAGTCGTGCGCACGGCTCCGACCATCATCGTGGACGCTGCCCACAACCCGGACGGCATCCGGGCCTCGGCCGAGGCAATCCAGGAGGCCTTCAGCTTCAGCAAGCTGGTGGTGGTGGTGGGCGTGCTCAAGGAAAAGGATGCCGAGGAGATCCTGCGCCAGCTCAAGGAATCACTGGGCGGCCTCGCACAGGAATTCTGCTTCACCCAGTCCAACTCGCCGCGGGCGGTGCCTGCAGCGGAACTGGCGGAACTCGCCGTCGACCTCGGCTTTGGCGAGGAAAACGTGCACATCGCCGAGAAGCTGGACGACGCACTGGAGTGGGCCGTTGAGCGCGCCGAAGCCAACGACGACCTCGCCGGCGGCGTGCTGGTGACCGGGTCCATCACGCTGGTAGCGGATGCCCGCATCCTGCTTGGCAAGGCAGCCACCTGATGGCGCGGCTAACCAAGGCCCAGCGTGAATGGCGCCCGGGGATGCCCAAGAAGCGCCGGTCCACCAAGGTCATGTTCGCCTCGACGGTCCTGCTGCTGGAGGCCTTTGTGGTCTTCTTCGCCACGCTGGCGGTGTTCGGGCTGCGCCGTGCCGAGATCTCCCCGGCGCTGATCCTCTCGGTGGGCATCGGGCTGAGCGTGGTGCTGATCCTGGCCTGCGCCGTGCTGTCCAAGCCGTGGGGCGTGGGGCTGGGCTGGGTCCTGCAGCTGGTGCTCATCCTGAGCGGCTTCGCGGAACCCATGATGTTTCTCGTGGGCGCGCTGTTCGCCCTCGCCTGGTGGTACGGCATCCGGGCCGGCATCCGGATTGACCGCGAGTCCGCCCAGCGGGACCGCGAGCAGGCCGAGTGGGAGGCCGCCCACCCGGAGGCCACCGGCAATGAAGGCACCGGCCAGACCCCGTAGACTTACCGTCGAAACCCACTACCAACCTCATTGGAGCGACTGTGAGCATTGAGCGCACCCTTGTCCTGATCAAGCCGGACGGCGTCACCCGCAACCTGACGGGCGAGATCCTCAAGAGGATCGAAGCCAAGGGCTACACCCTGGCCGAACTCAAGAAGACCGACGCCAGCCGGGAGCTGCTCGAGCAGCACTACGAGGAGCACGTGGGCAAGCCGTTCTACGAGCCGCTCGTGGAGTTCATGCTCAGCGGCCCCGTGGTGGCAGCGATCTTCGAAGGCCACCGCGTCATCGAAGGCTTCCGGTCGCTGGCCGGCACCACCGACCCCACGACGGCGGCCCCCGGGACCATCCGCGGCGACTTCGGCCGCGACTGGGGCCTGAAGGTCCAGCAGAACCTCGTCCACGGCTCGGACTCGGTGGACTCGGCCGAGCGCGAAATCAAGATCTGGTTCCCGGCCTGAGCTTCGTGGCAGGTTAACCGCGCTGGCAGGTTAGGCGCGAACGTACAGTTGTGGCCCCTCACTCCTCGGAGCGGGGGGCCACAACTGTACGTTCGCGCTGATCCGCGGGGCTTAACTGTACGTTCGCGCTGCTAGAACCCTGAGCTGCTAGAACCCTGAGGTGCCCGCGAACACCTGGATGAATGCGAAGAAGATCGTCGCAATCACGGCAACGTAGAGCAGCGCCGAGATGATCCAGCCCGAGTCGCCCAGGATCCGGGCCAGGCCCGCCGGCGCCGGAATCACGCCGTGGACTACGTTCCGCACGGTCACCCAGACAAAGAGCGGAATCATCGCGGCCCAGACAACCATGCAGAACGGGCACAGGATGCGGATGGAGTACAGCGCCTGGGACCACAGCCACACTACGAAGATGAAGCCGAGCGTGATGCCGGCCTGCAGCCCAAGCCAGTACCAGCGGGCGAACCGGGCGCCGGCAAGCAGCGCCATTCCCGCGGTGATCGTGACGGCGAAGGCGACAATTCCGATGAACATGTTCGGGAAGCCAAAGACTGAACTCTGCCACGTCTGCATGACCTGCCCGCAGGAAATCCAGGGGTTCACGTCGCAGACGGTGGCGTGGTTGGGATCCTTGAGGACCTCCAGCTTTTCCAGCACCAGGATGCCGGATGCCAGCCAGCCCACTACGCCGGTGATGACCAGCAGCCAGCCGAAGGGGCGGTCGCGTGTCATGGCCGGTACGGCGGCACCGGCCGAAGCCGCGGCGGGCCCGGCACCGTCCTGGTGATCCTGTTCGTAGTCCGTGCCTGTGGAAGGCGATATGCGTGGCATGGGATGGCGTCCTTTGTCTGGGGTGCTCCTGCCCAGATTGTATCGCCGCCGGCTTGAGGCAGTCTGTACTCACCGCCATGGGCCGCATTGACCGGCTTTGTCACACAATTACAGCGTATTTGAACGGCAATATGAGAGAATAAACGTGGCTGGAGCGCGAACCACATTCGAACTCCAGTCCGGTGGCTTGTTCCCAAGACCGCCAATGAGCAGTGGTGCAGGCTTTGGAAAGAAGATCCAGCCTCCCAGCTTTCATTGGACGGCACCTGGTTGTGGTTGTCAGAAACAACGGGTTCCAGTAACAATCCCGCCGGCCTGTCAGGCCTGCCGCACCCCACTGCCGGTGCGAGCCTGCTGGTATCCAATTGACTTCTGTCAATGCCTGCGGGTTTTGACAATATGTGCCCCAATGGGTGCCGAATGTGGCGGCATGTCGGGGGCAGGAGTGTTGCCACATATGGATAATGACCAGGTTATAGCCGTTAATGAAGAACCGGCTGCCGCCGGCGAAGCCGCCGCCGAGGCTCCCAAGAAAGCCACCAGGACCCGGCGCAAGGCGCCGCCCAAGGCCACAGCAGCGGACGCGGAGTCCGCGGCGTCGGAAACTGCAGCGGCTGATGCCGCCCTGCCGGAGTCGGCTGTCGCGGAAAGCGCGGACGCCCCGGCCAAGACCCCGGTGCGCCGGACCCGCGCCCGGAAGAAGGTTGCCGAAGAGCCGTTGCCCGCGTTTGCGGAAGCTGCCGGGGCCGAAGTAGATGTCCAGGAAGCTGGCGAACAGGCAGCCGCTATCGAGCCGGCAGTCGAGGCTGCGGCCGTTCCGGCCGCCGAGGAACCTTCTGCCGAGTCAAAGCCTGTGCGCCGCCGCCGGGCAACAAAGCCGAAAGCCGCGGAGCCGGCCGAAAGCCCCGTTGAATCTGCGGAGGCTGCCGAGTCACCCGCTGCCTTGACTGCCACTGAGGCGGCGGCAAGCGGACGGACGGAAGTGCCCGCCCCGGCTGCTGGCGCCCCTGAAGCCCAGGCAGCGCCGGCCGAGGCGGCCCCTGGCGAACCGGCGGCTGCACATGAAGCCGTTGGGGAGGAAGAGGCCGAAGAAGAGACCCGGCCGTCGCCCCTGGGTTCGCTCTTCCTGGAGCCTGCCTCAGTTACATCGATCATCTTCCAGGCCCCTGACCTGAACACGGTTATCCGCCCCGCCGTTCCCGCTAAGGAGGACGTGCCAGCCGAGGACGGCGAGGAGGAGTTGGATGACGAGGGCGGCCGCCGTCGGCGGCGCAGCCGTGGCCGCCGCGGCCGCAGCCGGACCGACCGCGAGATCGGCGACGGCGACGAGGGAACAGACGATTCTGACGAAGCCGGCGAAGATGAGGGTGCGCAGCTGGAAGACGGCGTGACGTCCCGCCGTCGCCGCCGCCGCCGCCGCGGTGACCAGGACCTGGAACTGACCGGCGGGGGAGAAGACGATCCCCCCAACACGGTCACCCGTGTCCGCGCCCCGCGGAGCATCAGCGAGGCACCGGCGAGCAACCGGGTGACCAGCGTCAAGGGATCCACCCGCCTGGAGGCGAAGAAGCAGCGCCGCCGCGAATCGCGGGACACGGGCCGCCGCCGCACCGTGATCACCGAGGCCGAGTTCCTGGCCCGCCGGGAATCCGTGGACCGCCAGATGATCGTCCGCCAGCGCGACGACAGAATCCAGATCGGTGTCCTGGAAGACGGCGTCCTGGCTGAGCATTTCGTCTCCAAGACGCAGCAGGACTCCCTGATCGGCAACGTCTACCTGGGCAAGGTCCAGAACGTCCTGCCGTCCATGGAAGCCGCTTTCGTCGACATCGGACGCGGCCGCAACGCCGTGCTGTACGCCGGCGAGGTCAACTGGGACGCAGCAACCCTCGAAGGCAAGCAGCGCCGGATCGAAAACGCGCTGAAGTCCGGCGACTCCGTCCTGGTCCAGGTCACCAAGGATCCGGTGGGCCATAAGGGTGCGCGGCTCACCAGCCAAATCTCCCTGCCCGGCCGGTACCTCGTGTACGTCCCCGGCGGGTCCATGACCGGCATCTCCCGCAAGCTGCCCGACGTCGAACGCAACCGCCTGAAGCGCATCCTCAAGGACCGCCTCCCTGAGGACGCGGGCGTCATTGTCCGGACGGCCGCTGAAGGCGCCTCCGAGGAGGAACTGACCCACGACATCAACCGTCTCCGTGCCCAGTGGGAGGGGATTGAGAGCCAGGCGAAGTCCACCAAGGTGCTCGCCCCCGAACTGCTTTACGGCGAACCGGACCTCACCATCAAGGTTGTGCGGGACGTCTTCAACGAGGACTTCTCCAAGCTGATCGTGTCCGGCGACGAAGCGTGGGACACCATCGAGGCTTACGTCACCTACGTTGCTCCGGACCTGGTGGGCCGGCTCGAAAAGTGGACCAAGGACGAGGACATCTTCTCCGCCTGGCGCATTGACGAGCAGATCCACAAGGCACTGGACCGCAAGGTGTTCCTGCCGTCCGGCGGCTCGCTGGTCATTGACCGGACCGAGGCCATGACGGTGGTTGACGTCAACACCGGCAAATTCACCGGCAGCGGCGGCAACCTCGAAGAGACGGTCACCAAGAACAACCTGGAAGCAGCCGAGGAAGTTGTCCGCCAGCTGCGGCTGCGCGACATCGGCGGCATCATCGTCATCGACTTCATCGACATGGTGCTGGAATCCAACCGCGACCTGGTCCTGCGCCGCCTGGTGGAATGCCTGGGCCGCGACCGGACCAAGCACCAGGTGGCCGAAGTGACCTCCCTGGGACTCGTGCAGATGACGCGCAAGCGCATGGGCACCGGCCTCCTGGAAGTCTTCGGCGAGCAGTGCGAGGCATGCGCCGGCCGGGGCGTCGTCACTCATGACGAGCCGGTGGAGCACCGCCGCGCCAACACCGTGGCCGCGGAGCACCACGTGCACCGCGCCGAGGTGCAGCCCCCTGCCCGGTCCGAGCGGAAGCGCCGCCGCGGCAAGGGTGGACAGCCGTCTTCCGAGACTGCCCCGGTCGCCCCTGCTGCCGTGCACCACCCGGAACCGTCGGAAGCAGAACGCCACGCCAAGGCTGAAGCGACCCGCGCTGCCCTTGCCAACATCGCTGCAGCGGCCCACGCCGCCCACCTGCATGAGGAAGCAGCGCACAGCGCCGCAGCGTCGGGTGAGGCCGCCCGGTCCGCCGCACCCGCGGCCGCAGCGCCGGAAAGTCCCGTGGTGCACCGCGCTCCGGAAACGGAGAGCATCTCCGGACGGCCCGGCGCAGTGCTCACCTTCGGCGGCGAAAAAGTGATTCTTCCGTTTGTCGATCACAGCGAGGAGCCGGTCAAGGAAGCGCCGGCCCTGACGCTGGACCGCCTGGAGGAAGCCTTCGCGCACCTCGGTGCTCCGGTTGCCCCCGCCGCCGAGGAGGAGGCTACGGAGCAGGCTCCTGCCACGGCCCGGCCGGAAAGCCAGCAGCCGGAAGGCCAGCGCGCCGAAAGCCCCACTGCGCCGTCCCGCAGCCGCCGTCCGCGCCGCAACCGCAGTGCCAGCCGCGCCCAGGGCGCAGCCAACGAGACTTCCGTGGAACACCACGAGGTTGCGCCGGCTGCTGCCGCAGGGCACTCGCACGAGGCCAAGGCACCGGAAACGGGCAATGCGCAGGGAGCGCCCAAGGCCACTCAGCAGCCAGCCAGCGAACCGATCATCCTGGGAGTCGGGGTACCCGCCTCAGAGCTCTAGGACAAACGAACTCTGAGCTGACTCATGGAAAGGTCCGGCACCGCGCCTGCGATGCCGGACCTTTCTGGTTCCCGGGGGATGTGGCACGGGCCAGTGCATCGATCAAAGTCCAGGCGGCGCACAGCCCGCAAAAGCCTGTCGCAAACGCCAAATTCGGTGTCCCAGGCCGGACGAACCGCTAGGCTGGGGGACTGACACGGGGTGCCGCGCACGGGCCGGCTGAGATCCAAACCCGTTGAACCTGTCCGGTTAGCACCGGCGAAGGGATGTCTTCCTTGTCATCAGCATCGCTCCTGTCCGCACCTGCGGCTGCCGCCGGTTCCGTTCTGGAAACCGTGGCGCCGGCCGCTCCGACCTCCCGCGACGTTCCCCGGGTCCTTGCCATCGCAGGCTCGGATCCGTCCGGCGGTGCAGGCATCCAGGCCGACCTGAAAAGTATTGCGGCCCACGGCGGCTATGGGATGGCGGCAATAACCGCCCTGACCGCGCAGAACACCACCGGCGTGCGCGGCGTGCACGTTCCGCCGGCATCCTTCCTGTCAGCGCAGCTGGACACCATCAGCGACGATATCCACGTGGACGCCGTCAAGATCGGCATGCTGGGCGATGCACAGGTGATTGCCGCAGTCCGCCGCTGGCTCGAAAAGGTGCGGCCCGGCGTCGTTGTTCTCGATCCGGTGATGGTGGCCACCAGCGGTGACCGCCTCCTTCAGGAGTCCGCGGAGGCAGCACTCGTCGAACTGCTGCCGCTGGCGGACCTGATCACCCCCAATCTCCCCGAACTGGCCATGCTGCTCGGGGAACCGGAGGCCGCGGACTGGGCCGCCGCCCTTGACCAGGGCAAGCGGCTCGCGGCCCAGACCGGTGCCACGGTCCTCGTCAAAGGCGGTCACCTGGACGGCTCAACCTGCCCGGATGCCCTCGTGAACACGGCCGGGCTGCTGTCTGCGGAGGTGGTGGAGATTGCGGGCGAACGGATCACCACGAGGAACAGCCACGGCACCGGGTGCTCGCTCTCCTCGGCCATGGCCACGGCTCAGGCACGGCTGGGCGACTGGGAAGCGTCATTGCGGGCGGTCAAGCCCTGGCTGGCCGGCGCCCTCCGTACCTCCGGGCAGCTGGAGGTCGGCGCAGGAAACGGACCGATCAACCACTTCCACCACCTGTCCCAGCCCGAACGGAAGGGCGGGTTCGCGGAACTGCTGCGCGCTGAGACCGTTGCCGACCTGGAAGCCATCTATGGCCTGGGCTTCATCAGAGGACTTGCCGAAGGCACCCTGGCGGAGAAGGAATTCGCGTACTACCTGGCACAGGATGCCATCTACCTCAACGGCTACTCCCGCGTCCTGGCCCGGGCCAGCGCACTCGCGCCAACCGAGTCCGAGCAGCTGTTCTGGGCGCACTCGGCCCAGCAATGCCTGGAGGTTGAATCGGAACTGCACCGCAACTGGCTCAGCACGCGCACCGTGCAGACGGAGCTTGGCCCGGTCACGAAGGCGTACGTCGATCATCTGGTGGCGGCTTCGGCGGGTGGCAGCTACGCGGTGCTGGTTGCCGCGGTCCTGCCTTGCTTCTGGCTGTACGCCGAGGTGGGGGAGACCCTGCACGCCGAATATGTGGCCGCCGGGGCGCAGGCCGGGCACCCGTACGCCGAGTGGCTGCGGACGTACGCCGACGAGGAGTTCGCTGCCGCGACCCTGCGGGCCATCGAAATCGCCGACGACGCCGGCCGGGCCGCGTCGGCGGGGGAGCGGAAGGCCATGCTCACCGCCTTCCGGCAGTCCTGCCGGTACGAGGTGGAATTCTTCGACGCGCCGAGCCGCCACAGCTGAACAGATGCGCGCGCCCGGCCGGGTAGGATAGTCGCGCACGGTGACGGCAGATCCGAACAGCAGCCCTTGTGGCGCCTATCACGGAGAATCCGCCGGTGCCAGCCTCATTTGCGGCCGACGACGGAATTAGCGTATTCTAGATCTTCGGTGCTTACGCCAACACTTGGGTTATGACCCGGGATTCGTCCAGTCGGACTTCTTCCTGGGATAGCTCACGGGTTCCCCCCGGGCAATCCACGGCGTTGAGGCACAGCGCGAACCAGGCCAATTTTCCGGACCCGGGTTCCGCACGCAAATTTAGTAATAGACGTCGAGAGAAGTGAGTTCCCAAGTGGTGTACGCGATTGTCCGCGCAGGCGGCCGCCAAGAGAAGGTTTCCGTTGGAGACTTCGTTACCCTGAACCGCGTCGCCGGTGGAGCTGGTAGCACCATCGAGCTGCCCGCGCTGCTCCTGGTAGACGGTGACAAGGTCACCTCCGCAGCTGCGGACCTGGCCAAGGTAACTGTGACGGCTGAGATCCTCCAGGACCTCCGTGGTCCGAAGATCGTCATCCAGAAGTTCAAGAACAAGACCGGTTACAAGAAGCGCCAGGGTCACCGTCAGGAACTGACGAAGGTCAAGATCACCGGTATCAAGTAACCACCGGTTACTGAACAGGCTCCCCGCAGTTTTTCCAGAATTAAAGGCAGGCATTCCAAATGGCACACAAAAAAGGCGCGAGCTCCACTCGCAACGGTCGTGACTCCAACGCCCAGTACCTCGGCGTAAAGCGCTTCGGCGGCCAGGTAGTTTCCGCTGGCGAGATCATCGTCCGCCAGCGCGGCACCCACTTCCACCCCGGTGCGGGCGTTGGCCGTGGCGGCGACGACACCCTGTTCGCACTGCAGGCAGGTGCCGTTGAATTCGGCACGCGCCGCGGCCGTCGGGTCGTCAACATCGTTGCTGCTGCAGCTGCAGAGTAACAACAAGTTCTGAACCGGTGGAGCGGGCCATGATGGCTCGCTCCACTGTTCTTTTAACCGCATTACAATCGATTTGGACGTCCAGGACGGCCGGATTCAGCAACAGAGGAGATTCACGTGGCGAGCTTTGTAGACCGGGTAGTACTGCACGTATCCGGCGGTACCGGCGGCCACGGTTGTGTCTCCGTTCACCGTGAAAAGTTCAAGCCGCTCGGCGGGCCCGACGGCGGCAACGGCGGCGACGGGGGCGACGTCATCCTGCGCGTCGACTCGCAGACGACTACGCTGCTCGACTACCACCACGCACCCCACCGGCACGCCACCAACGGCGGCCCCGGCATGGGTGACTGGCGCGGCGGCAAGAACGGCGAGACCCTGGTCCTGCCCGTTCCCGACGGCACCGTCGTCAAGACCAAGGACGGTAAGGTCCTGGCCGACCTCGTGGGCGAGGGCACGGAATTCGTCGCAGCCTCCGGCGGGCAAGGCGGACTTGGAAACGCCGCGCTGTCCTCGCAGAAGCGGCGGGCGCCAGGTTTCGCACTGCTGGGCATCGAGGGTGATGCCAGGGATATCGTCCTGGAGCTGAAGTCGATCGCAGACATTGCCCTGGTGGGTTTCCCCTCCGCCGGCAAGTCCAGCCTGATCGCGGCGATGTCTGCCGCCAGGCCGAAGATCGCCGATTATCCCTTCACCACCCTCATCCCCAACCTCGGCGTCGTGCAGGCGGGCGACGTGCGCTTCACTATCGCCGACGTCCCCGGGCTCATTGAAGGCGCAAGCGAAGGCAAGGGCCTGGGACACAACTTCCTGCGGCACGTCGAGCGGTGCGCCGCTTTGGTTCACGTTTTGGACTGCGGTACGCTGGAATCTGACAGAGATCCACTCTCCGACCTCGCCATCATCGAAGCTGAACTCGAGAAGTACGCCGTTGATATGAGCTATGCCGGCACCGACGGCGAGGTTGTTCCGCTGAATCACAGGCCCCGGTTGGTGGCTTTGAACAAGGTCGACCTGCCGGACGGCAAGGACATGGCCGAGTTCGTCCGCCCGGAGCTGGAGTCGAGGGGCTACCGCGTGTTCGAGGTTTCGGCCACGAGCCACGAAGGCCTCCGCCAGCTTGGCTTCGCCATGGCAGAGATCGTCAAGGCCGCCCGCGACAGCGTGGAGGCCACACCGCCGAAGGTGCACGCACCGGTGCTCCGGCCCCGCGCCGTCAACGAGACCGGTTTCCGGATCCGCCGCGAGGAGAAAAACCTGGAGCCGCTGTTCCGCGTTTTGGGCGAGAAGCCCGTGCGCTGGGTCAAGCAGACGGACTTCACCAACGAGGAAGCCATTGGCTACCTCGCCGACCGCCTCGCCAAGCTCGGCGTCGAAACCGAGCTGTTCAAGCAGGGCGCCAAGCCCGGCGACACCGTGGTGATCGGTGAGGATGACGGCGTGGTGTTCGACTGGGAGCCGACCATGATGGCTGGCGCCGAGCTGCTGGCTTCGCCGCGCGGCACGGACGTCCGCTTCGCAGACATCGGCGACCGCCCCACCCGCGGCCAGAAGCGCGAAGAACAGATCGAACGCCGCGAGGCGAAGGCAGCGGCACGGGCCGAGCTGGAGGCCGAGCGCAAAGCCGGCATCTGGACCGAGTCCGTCAGCGCGCGCCGGGTTGCCCGGCCTCTCAAGGAGAGCGGACTGAACACCGAACATGAGGAGTGAACCCGCACACGTGACCGATACTTCCGCAATTGTCATCGAGGAACCCAGGACCGACGACCGCAGCGTGCTCGCCAGGGCACGCCGCATTGTGGTCAAAGTAGGATCGTCGTCCCTTACCAGCATCAAGGGCGGAATATCGGAGGAGGCGCTCACCGAGCTTTCGGATGTGCTGGCCGCCAAGTGCAACGCGGGAACCGAGATCATCCTTGTTTCCTCCGGTGCCATTTCGGCCGGTCTAGCACCGCTGGGCCTGGCCAAGCGTCCCCGCGACCTCGCCACGCAGCAGGCCGCGGCCAGCGTGGGGCAGGGCCTGCTGATGGCACGGTACACGCACGCCTTCGCCGCCCATGGCGTGACCGTGAGCCAAGTGCTCCTCACGGCAGATGACCTCATGCGGCGCAGCCACCACACCAACGCGTTCCGTGCCCTCAACCGGCTGCTGAACCTCGGCGTGGTGCCCGTCGTGAACGAGAACGACACCGTCGCCACGCATAAGATCCGGTTCGGCGACAACGACCGACTGTCCGCCCTCGTCGCGCACCTGGTGCGGGCCGATGCGCTGGTTCTGCTGTCCGACGTCGACTCCCTCTACGACGGCCCGCCCGCCAAGGGTGCCAAGCGGATTCCGCAGGTGGACGGCCCCGAGGACCTCGACGGCGTCTCCATCGGCAAGACCGGCAAGGCAGGCGTCGGCACCGGCGGCATGCAGACCAAGGTGGAGGCCGCCACGATGGCTGCCGACTCCGGAATCCCCGCCCTCGTCACATCCACCTCCAACGCCGCCGCAGCGCTGGCCGGCGAGGACGTCGGAACCTGGTTCACTGTAAACGGGGGGCGCAAATCTGTCCGGATGATGTGGCTCGCGCATCTGGCCCACGTGCAGGGCCGGCTGTTCCTTGACGCCGGCGCCGTCCGGGCTGTGCGGGACAACCATACCTCGCTGCTGCCCGCCGGCATCACGTCCGTCGAAGGCAACTTCGAAAGCGGCGACGCCGTCGAAATGGTCTCGCCTGAGGGCACCGTCATCGCCCGCGGACTGGTGAACTACTCCGCGGCCGAACTGCCGCAGATGCTCGGACGGTCCACCGTGGAGCTGGGCGAGGCCCTGGGCCGCGGGTTTGACCGTGAAGTTGTTCACGTTGACGACCTGGTTCTGGTCTAGGCGCCGGACTCGCCTAGACTTGAATGATGACTGAGGCACTGATGAACCAAGCAGCTGAGACATCCAACGACGCTACGACGGTCCCCACCCTGCCGGAAGACAGCCAGCCCACAGCGGCTGACGTCGAGTCGGCCGTCTACGCCATCGCCGACCGTTCCCGCCAGGCCGCCCGCAGCATGGGCCGCGCCAACCGGGCATGGAAGGACAAGGCCCTGCGTGCCATCGGGAGCGCGCTGCTCGCAAACAAGGAGCAGATCCTGGCCGCCAACGCCAAGGACGTGGAAGTGGGCCGCGCCAACGGCACGTCCGCCGCCCTGCTGGACCGGCTGACCCTCAACGACACCCGCATTGCCGCCCTTGTCGCTGCCCTGGAGAACCTGGCCGGACTGCCCGATCCCGTGGGCAATGTGGTGCGCGGACAGACCCTGCCCAACGGCCTGCGCCTGCGCCAGGTCAACGTCCCCATGGGCGTGGTGGCAGCCATTTACGAGGCGCGTCCGAACGTGACGGTGGACATCGCCGGCCTGGCGCTCAAGAGCGGCAACGCCGTGATTCTACGCGGCGGTTCTGCGGCCGCCTTCACCAACGAGGCCCTCATCCGCGTGCTCCGCGATGCTCTGGAGTCCGTAGGCTTGCCGGCAGATGCCGTGCAGACAGTGGACCAGTACGGCCGCGAGGGCGCCAATGTGCTGATGCGTGCCCGCGGTCGCGTCGACGTGCTGATTCCCCGGGGCGGCCGTGAACTGATCCAGACCGTCGTCAACAACTCCTCCGTGCCGGTCATCGAGACCGGTGAAGGCAATGTCCACATCTTCATCGACGAGTCGGCCAGTGAAGACATGGCGGTGGAGATCCTCCTCAACGCCAAGACGCAGCGCCCCAGCGTCTGCAACACGGTGGAGACGCTCCTTGTGCACTCCGGCTCCACGGTTCTGCCGGCGGTCGCCGCAGCCCTGAGCAAGGCGGGTGTCCGGCTGCATGCCGATGACCGCGTGCGGGCAGCGCTTCCGGCGTCGGTGGAGTCCCTGCCGGCAACGGAAGACGACTGGGCCACCGAGTACATGGACCTGGACCTGGCCGTGGCCATGGTGGACAGCCTGGACGACGCCGTGAAGCACATCCGGACCTGGTCGACGGGACACACCGAAGCCATCCTGACCAATGACCTGCGAAACGCCGAGCGCTTCATCGCCGAAATCGATTCCGCTGCGGTCATCGTGAACGCGTCCACGCGGTTTACCGACGGCGGCGAGCTGGGCCTGGGGGCCGAGGTCGGCATCTCCACGCAGAAGCTTCACGCCCGCGGCCCGATGGGCCTGACGGAGCTGACAACCACCAAGTGGATTGTCCAGGGCGAGGGCCAAGTCCGCTCCTGACATAGCGGTAACATAGTAAAGAAGTCCGGACCGGCGGGAATTTCCGCCGTCGTCATCCTTTTATTCCTAGGGGAGAAAATGCTGCTCCAGCAGATTGCCGCGTCAGTTGCAGAACACGAAGAGAGGGCACCCTTATGGGCCGAGCCGTGGGTTTTCGGCGTCTCGATGTTTGCCATCTTCGTGGTACTGATGTTCGTCACCCTCTCCTACACCAACCTGGGCAACCGCCACACTCCGGTTGATGAGCACTCTGATCCGCACCGCCAGCACCCCAACAAGCACGACCACGGGCAGGGCCACTAAGATTTCCGCCGCACTGCACCACAAGGATACGCAGCGCCGGCTGCGGCTGGGCGTGATGGGCGGGACCTTCGATCCCATCCATCACGGCCACCTTGTGGCCGCCAGCGAGGTGGCCGCCAAGTTCGGGCTCGATGAAGTCGTGTTCGTACCTACTGGCCAGCCGTGGCAAAAGTCCAGCAAGAAGGTCAGCGAACCCGAGCACCGTTATTTGATGACGGTGATCGCCACGGCGTCGAACCCGCGGTTTACCGTCAGCCGAGTCGATGTGGACCGTCCCGGTCCCACGTACACCATCGACACCCTCCGCGACCTGCGGACGCAGCGGCCTGACGCCGATCTGTTCTTCATCACCGGCGCTGACGCCCTGGCGCAAATCCTGTCGTGGAAGGACATCGACGAGCTGTGGTCGCTGGCCCACTTCGTGGGAGTTACACGGCCAGGCCATGAGCTCGACGGCATGGGCCGAAAGGACGTCAGCCTGCTCGAGGTCCCCGCGATGGCGATCTCGTCAACCGACTGCCGCGCCCGCGTTGCCGCCCATAACCCTGTCTGGTACCTGGTGCCGGACGGAGTGGTGCAGTACATCGCGAAATACGGGCTCTACGCCGCACCGGCCGGGAACAGCAGCTCCGAAACTACCGAGACAAACGATCCAGCCAGCACTGAATGAGTTTGAGATGAGTCAGGAACAGCAACCGATCCGCAGCCGCCGAGAACTGCGCAAGGCCCGGGATGAAGCCCTGGCCAAGAACCGGAACGCCGCCCCTCCGGGTGCCGGCGAGCCAGCCCCTGCCTCGAAACCACCTGCCTCAAAAGGTCCCGCCGCAAACCTGCCTGCTTCGAAACGTCCGGCGGCCCCAGGCCCGGGCAGGTCCGCAGCTGCCCGCCTGGAAAAGACTGACTCTTCGCCTGCCTCCGGAGACAGCAGACAGGAAAATGCCGCTGGACGCGTGCGCCGCGTCGCGCCGGGCCCCGTGGACTCCCCGCCGGCCGGTTCAGCCGCCGAACGCTCGTCCCAAATCCGTGCCCGTGACAGGGCAGCCCTGCGAACCATCAAGGAGCTGGCCGAAAAGGAAGAGCAGCTTTCCGGCGGCGGCCCGCCGACGCGCCGCCAGCTGCGGCTGATGCAGCTCAAGGAGCAGGCGATTACTTCGGCAATGCCCATTGTGCCGCCGGCCGACGGCGGTACCGCCACCGGGAAATCGCCCGCTTCTTCGTCTGGCTCTTCGTCCGCTACGGCCGGCAACGCCGATCCGACCACCGGATCCAAACCGGCAGGTCAACCATCCGGCGCTCCGGGTCCCCGGCCCGCGACGCCGGCGGGGGACGAGCTCCCTGAGGGCATGACGGTGGAGCAGGCCCTTGAGGCGCGTGCCCTCCTCGCCGAACAGGCCAAGAACCAGATCGCCAAGATGGAACACATCGCGGCCACGGACCCTGAAGCCGTGGATCCGGAGATCCTGGCCCAGCAGATTGCCTTGGCCGAACGGGCCGCCGTGCTCAACAAGCGGGCCATGGCCAAGCAGAAGCTTGCTGAACAGAACACGCCCCAGCAGAACGGACCAAACGGTCCCTCCACCGCCAGCAACCTCGCCATGGTGACACCGCTGGAATTTGAACAGGTGCCCGGTGTCGACCGTCCCGTCATGAAGCGGCCGGCCACCTCGCATGTTCCCGTCGTGACAAACCCCGGTCCCCGGGTTCCGGCTCGTGGCAACCGGGCAGCCAAGGCGTCCCGCTCAAGCGCGCCATCCACGGGGAGGTCGCGGGTCATAGCCCGGGCGGAAGCCGCGGCGCGCTCAGCAGCGGCGCCTCCAGCCAGTGCCCGCCAAAATGCCTGGACCGACGAGTCCGGCGAAGACGTTACGGCGCTGCCGCCGGTGTCAGCCAAGTCCGCCTACGGGCTGGAACCCCTGGACGCAGCCACCGCCGGACTCGCCCGGGCCAACCGGTTGAGGCTGATTCAGCTTGGCGTCCTGGCGCTCGGTGCTATCGCCCTCATTGCCGGCGTCATCATGATCATCAGCGGCCTTTCACGCTGACTTCAGCCAATACCACCACCTACGCTTTTCATCACCACAAGGAGTCCCGTGACCGCATCCGAATCGTCCGTCACCGTAGCCCGGCACGCAGCCAGGGCCGCGGCGGACAAGATCGCCCAAAACATCGTTGCCCTTGACGTCAGCGAACGGCTGGCCTTGGCGGATGTTTTCCTCATTGCCTCAGCACCCAGCGAACGCCAGGTCAACGCCATCGTCGACGGCATTGAAGAGGAACTCATCAAGCAGGACCTCCGTCCGGTCCGCCGGGAAGGCCGTTCGGCCGGCCGTTGGGTCCTGCTGGATTACGCCGACGTCGTCATCCACGTTCAGCATGAGGAAGACCGTGTCTTCTATGCCCTGGAGCGCCTCTGGAAGGACTGCCCGATGGTGGACCTGCAGCTGGGAGACGACGCCTCGGCCAAGGCCGCTGCCGCCGCCGAGCAGGAGTAGGCTGCCGGACCGAATATGCCCGATTTGGAATTTTCGGAAACGCTGTTCTAAGATATTTGAGTTGCTTCGGAGGGATCCGGACAGAAGAACGGATGCCGCGGGTCAGGCCCGAGGTCTGAAGCAGCAAGAATATGGGGCTGTGGCGCAGCTGGTAGCGCACCTGCATGGCATGCAGGGGGTCAGGGGTTCGAGTCCCCTCAGCTCCACCGGATGATCCGCCGGAATCGAAAGATTCCGGCGGATTTTTGTTTGCCGGAAAGTTGCGCCGGCCTGGCTTTGACCCCTCGATGAACGTGACGGAAGCCACATGCCGTCGATTCGCATCTTGGCGATTTCTGGACTACGCTGGTCGGGTTGCTTCGGGAAAACGCAAGGATTCCGGAGGGAACAGCTTGGGGCTGTGGCGCAGCTGGTAGCGCACCTGCATGGCATGCAGGGGGTCAGGGGTTCGAGTCCCCTCAGCTCCACCAAGTAGCCGCCGGGTCATGGAATAGACCATGATCCGGCGGCTTTTCCCGTTAAGCCCCGGGCTTCTGGTGCCGCCAATCTTTGACAAATCTTGGATATTCGTTGGGCCCGTCTATCCTGCTATGCCTCTAGAGTGGAGCCATGAAAACGGGAGCGGCACTGGTGCTGTCCGTTGCAGGAATACTCGCAGCGGGCTCTGCGGCACTTGCCGTCAATACACAGGTGCTCAGCGTCTCGCCCACCGGCACCGGAAATGCCAACGTCGTCCTCCTGCCGAATGGCCCCGTGCCACCGGTTCCCACCGCAGGTCCGAAGCCAACGGCACAGGTGACAGGCACGCAGGCCGGTGCGCAGAAGGCGGCCACCCCGGCGAAATCCAGCCCCCCAAAGCCAGGCTCCGCGAAATCCGGTGCGCCGGCATCAACCGCAGCGAAACCGTATCCGGCAAAGTCGGCCCCTGTCGCCGTGCCCGGGACAACCGGCGGTTCCGCGGCCGCGCCATCCTCCGGCCCCGGCGGCGGGACGAGCGGCGGAGTGGTGACCGTTCAGCCCGTCCCCGTTCCGGGCGGAGTGGTCCCCGTTGAGCCGGGGGACGACAAGGGCGGCCTGCGGAAGGCGCCGGAGCCGGGCGATGACAGCGGCGGCCACGGCGCCGACGACTGAACCCGACGGCTGAACACTGACGACTGAACACAGGCATTTAAACATCGGCGTCTGATCCCCGTTCCTGCGGACGCACCCTTCCCTGCGCGAAGTCCTCCTGCGCACGGCCTGCCTGCGCGCGGCTCCAGGAGCGCATCCACGACAGGCGGTTCGGGACGAGGGGAACTGCGAGGGCAATCTTGGACAAGTCTTGGATTTCCCCTGCACCTATCCTCGACAGCGAATTCCTAGTGTGGAGCCATGAAGACAAGAGCAGCCCTCGCACTATCCGTCGCCGGCATTCTCCTCACCGGAGGTGCCGCCTTCGCCACCACCCAGTCGCTGAGCAACAACGGCTCGGGTACCAGTGACGACGCCAGGAGCGTCCTCGTAACGGACGACTCTGCCACCAGAACCCCGGCTCCCGCAGTCAGCTCCTCCACGGCAACCGCGAAGCCCAGTGATGACAAGCAAGCCAACGACAAGAAGGCAGCAGCCGCCAAGAAGGCGTCCAAACCCGCGGAAGCGGGCGACGACAAGGGTGGCCTCCGGACCACCCGTGAGCCGGGCGACGACAACGGCGGAACCGTGGCAGCGCCGGCCGAGAATTTCGTCGGCAGCGGCTCCTTCTCCGTCGAACCGGGTGACGACAAGGGCGGGCGGCGGACAACGCCCGAGCCCGGCGACGACAACGGCGGTCTCCGCTCAGACCAGGCCCCCCGGGTGGCGGAGCCCGGCGACGACCACGGCGGAGACCACAAGGCCACTGAGCCCGGCGACGACAAGGGCGGAGACCACAAGGCCACTGAGCCCGGCGACGACAGCGGCGGCAGCGGCGGCCACGGCAGCGACGACTGAGACAAGGGACAATCAAGCGAAAGCCCCCGGGTCCTCCTGCACCTTGGTGTGCAGGAGGACCCTTCGCGTGCGATGACGGGCGGCAGCCAGGCTGGGACGGCGCCTAGGATGAAGACGTGGAGCGGATGAACGAGCGGGGGGAGCGGCACTGTTGAGCGGTGACACTCCGAGCGGTGAGACTCTGAGCGGCGACACGCTGAACGGTGCAACTGGCAACGGCGACACTGTGAGCGCCAGAGCGACCCGGAACGCCGACGTCGTGGTCATCGGCGCAGGTCAGGCCGGCCTCTCCGCCGCCTTCCACCTGGCCCGCCGCGGGTTCACGCCCGCCCCGGCCGCAGGGCAGCCAGTTGGGGCAGCTACGGCAGCCGGTCCAGGCGGGACCTACGCGGTGCTCGACGCCGAGGACGGGCCGGGCGGAGCCTGGCGGCACCGCTGGAAGAGCCTGCTTATGGCCACGGTCAACGGCATCAGCGACCTTCCCGGAATACCGCAGCCGGACGTCGACCCGGCGGAACCGAGTTCCGCCTTCCTCAGCCGCTATTTTGCCGCCTACGAGCGGCAGATCGGCCTGGCCGTCGAGCGGCCAGTCAAGGTGCTCGCCGTCGAACGCGAAGACGCTGATCCGGCCGGGCGGTTAAGGATCACCACGTCCGACGGCGGTTGGTCGGCGAGGGCAGTCATCAACGCTACGGGAACGTGGACCAGGCCGTTCTGGCCGATCTATCCGGGCCAGTTCACGTTCGGCGGCCGTCAGCTGCACGTGGCCGACTATGTGTCCGCCGAGGAGTTCCGGGGCCTGCACGTCATCGTTGTGGGCGGCGGGATTTCCGCCGTCGGGCTGCTTGACGAAATCTCCAAGGTCACGTCGACGAGCTGGTTCACGCGCCGCGAGCCCGTGTGGCGGGAGGGGTTCGACCGGCAGGCCGGGCACGATGCCGTGGCCCTGGTGGAAGAGCGGGTACGGCAGGGACTGCCGCCGCAAAGCGTTGTGGCCGCCACCGGGCTCATCCGGACTCCGGCCCTCCGGGCTGCAGCCGCGCGCGGCGTGCTCGAACGCCGGCCGATGTTCACCGCGATAGAACCCGGCGGCGTCCGGCTGGCGGACGGCGGGTTCCTCGCGGCGGACGTGATCCTGTGGGCCACCGGCTTCCGGGCCGAGCTGGAGCATCTGGCGCCGCTGCACCTGCGGGGACCAGGCGGCGGGATAGCCATGGAAGGAACGCAGGTGGCGGCGGAACCCCGGGTGCATCTGGTGGGCTACGGCCCGTCGTCGTCCACCATCGGCGCAAACCGCGCCGGCCGGGCCGCGGTGACCGAAATCCTCAAACTCCTGGCGGCCCCCGCAGCCGCAACGGATCCACGGTAGATTTGCACAGGCGGGTTTCCGCCCAACAAGCAAGGAAGAGGCGGCGGCAACACGTGACAGAAAACGGTCTTGGGCAGGTCCTGGGCTTGCTTCGAAGGTACCCGGATGTCGAGGCCGCCAACCTTCAGGCGTGGGACGCCACCGACTCCCTCCTGCTGGACGCCGCCTCGGATCTGCTCACCACGGACAGCACGGTGGCCGTCATCGGGGACAACTACGGGGCGCTCACGCTCGGGCTGCTGGCCGGCGGTGCGGGTCCGGCACCGGCCGAGGTGAGGGTGCACCAGGACCTGGTCACGGGGGAGCGGGCGCTGCGCAACAACGCGGCGGCGCTGGGAGTCGCCGCAGGCTTTGCCCATCTGCCGCTCGGCGCCGAACTGCTGTCCGGCGCGGACCTGGTGCTGCTGCAGCTTCCCAAGACGCTCGCTGAACTCGAAGAGATTTCCGACGCCGTTGCCCGGCACGCGCCCGCAGGCGCTGTCTTGCTTGCCGGCGGCCGGGTCAAGCACATGTCCCTCGGCATGAATGCAGTGCTGGGAAAGTACTTCGGCACGGTCCAGCCGCAGCTGGCCCGGCAAAAATCACGGCTTCTCATTGCCTCGGACCTGTTGCGTGCGGAGGGAATTCCGCCCTACCCCGTGACGGAACACAACGCCGAACTCGATCTCGACATCTGCGCACACGGAGCCGTTTTCGCGGGCACCCGCCTGGACATTGGAACCCGCTTCCTGCTGACGTTCCTGCCGGAGATGCCTGCTGCCGCAAGCGCCGTGGACCTGGGCTGCGGCACCGGGATCCTTGCAGCAATGTACGCCCGACGGAACCCCGACGCCGAGGTCGTCGCCACGGACCGGTCCGCGGCCGCAGTGGCGTCGGCGGAGGCAACTGCCCGGGCCAACGGCCTGGCCGCCAGCATCACGGCCGTCCAGGATGATGCGATGAGCACCCTTCCGGCCGGAAGCGCGGACCTGATCCTCCTGAACCCCCCGTTCCACCTCGGTTCCAGCGTCCACGCCGGGGCGGGGCTGAAGCTGTTCGAGGCAGCCGGCCGGGTGCTGGCGCCCGGAGGCCAGCTCTGGGCGGTATTCAACAGCCACCTGCGCTATTCGCCAGCCCTGGAGCGGCTGGTTGGTCCCACCACGGTGAGGGGCCGGAACCCCAAATTCACGGTGGCCGCCAGCGTCCGGCGAGCCGCCGGATGAGCCCCGCCGGCCATCGTCGAATGAGCCCGCGCCGCCCGGCGCGTGGGCCGTACCCGTTGCCCGGGGCGTAACGTACGATTCAGACATCGATAGTGGCCAACAGCAGATGATAGGGGAATCCTTGACCGAGATCCGCCAGCCCTCGCCGCGGCGCGGAACCAACCTGCCCCGGATGGGCGACTTCAACCTGACTGTCATTCTCGATGCCATCCGCCGTGCCGCCGGAGGACTCAGCCGCGTGGAACTGGCCCAAATCGTAGGCCTGTCCCCGCAAACCATTTCGAACATCTCCCGGCGCCTGCTGGACCAGAACCTCATCGTTGAGGCAGGCAAAGAGGGCAGCGGGCCCGGCAAGCCACGGACCATCCTTCGCCTGAATCCTGCCGGCATGTACGCGGTGGGTGTGCACCTGGACCCTGCGGTGGCAACGTTCGTCGTCCTGGATTTGTTGGGCGCAGTGGTCCAGCATTCGAGCGTGAAAACGCCGGACAGTTCCCGGCCTGAGGCAGTCATTACGGCCATCGCCGCCGAAATCGACAAGCTGATCGAGGCCTCGGGCGTGGACCGCGCCAAGATCGCAGGACTGGGCGTCGCGGCGCCAGGCCCCATCGACCATGACAACGGAAGAGTGGTGGAACCGCCGCTCCTTGATGGCTGGGACAGTGTGCCGCTCCGGGACGCGCTGGCCGAGGCAACGGGCCTGTCCGTGCTAATGGACAAGGACGTCACCAGCGCGGCGGTCGCTGAAACCTGGGCCGGCGGGGCAAGCGGCGCCGGCAGCTTTGTTTTCATGTACATGGGCACCGGCATCGGCTGCGGCATCGTCCTCAATGACGAGGTTGTCCGCGGCACGTCGGGAAACGCTGGCGAGATCGGCCACATCATCGTTGACCCGGACGGAGCCCCCTGTGACTGCGGGCTGCGCGGCTGCGTCAAGTCCACCTGCATTCCGCAGGTCCTCGTCGCGCAGGCCCAGGCGGCAGGCATCCTGGATGAGCCCGGCACCGCCACCAGCGGCTCTGCCGTCCAGGAACGGTTCGCCTTGCTCTGCGCGGCCGCCGACGACGGCAACAGCCAAGCGGCTGCCATCATCGACAAATCAGCTGAACTTGTGGCCCGGGCTGCGTCAGCTGTGGCCAACACCCTGGACGTGGACCGGGTGGTGTTCGGCGGCCCCTTCTGGCCGCTGCTGTCCGGACGCTACCTGGAGAAGATCCCCGGCTTGATCCAGCAAAGCAGCGCCACCGGCAACATCCACGCCGTCGAAGTGGTGGGCACAGGCGTGGGGGAGGACGTGGGAGCGGTGGGTGCTGCCTGCCTGGTCCTTGAGCACACCCTTGCGCCCCGGGCCCAGCGGCTGCTGCTCGAGGGCTAGGTTTCAGTCGATGTCTTCGACGATCGTCCCGTAGGGAATCGTGTCGTCGAGGTGTGCCTGGTGTCCCCGGGGAACAAAGAGCACCCGGACGCCATGCAGCTGGTCCGCTGCCGACTGGAGAAGGACCGGACGGACCATGTCAACGAAGCTCGGGTCCTTGCCAACGAGATATTCCTCGTAGCTGGCTGGTAGCTGGATCATGGCATCAGAATAGACCTGTTCATGCGTCAAAGGGAGGTGCCCGGCAACCTCCCGCCGGGCACCCATTCCGCTGTTGGACGTTGGTGCTGACTAGTAGCCGGGCTGAACAGTTGGGCTGTCGCCGGTAGCCGGGCTGCTGGCAGGTGCAGACTTGTCAGTGGCAACCTCAGCCTTGTCCGTCTTGGCATAGACGTTCTTGCTGACCTGGTAGGCACGCGTGTCCAGCTTGAGGGCCTCCTGGTTGACCTCCTTCAGCTTGGCATCGGTGAGCTGTTCGATCTTGACGAGGTTCAGCGTCTCCTGGTCGGCGCCGCCCACGGCGGTCACCTTCACCAGGCCTGTTCCGGCCGAGTAGAACTTCCGCTGGTGGCCTACCGCAGGCTCCAGCGGGTTGCGTTCGTCAATTACCAGCACGTCGTCATAGCAACCCGTGGCCACGCACACATGGTCGTTCTGCTTGAAGACCTGGCCGCAGTCCAGGAAGTCGACGCTTGGCGCGTGGGCCTGGACATAACTGGGCGTGTTGGTCTGGGGATCTGCCTGCATTGCGATGCCGGCCTGCGCCTCGTCCAGGCTATGGATGAAGGTGGAGGGGGCGCCGGTGAACTTTCCGTTTTCATATTCCTCCGGGTATTCACCGAAGAGCCAGACGGTGCCGCTGTTGGTCTGGGCGAAGAAGGCCAGTTCGGATTCCACGAGTTCACCATCGGCGGTGTCCCGGTCCCACATGACCTGGGTCTTCACGCCGTCGATGACCTTGGTCAGTCCCGTCACCGTGTGCACCACCGTGCGCTTTTTGTCTCCCTCGGCACTCTTGACGTCTCCCGTGGTGGTGTATTGCATGCCAGGCTTGAGCGGGAACCACTTGTTGTCCACGTTGGGGGATGACTGGAACTGGGAGATGTCAAAGTTGATTGCTGAGCCGGGACCGCAGAGCTCGTCGGCGCCTGCCGTCCCGGTTGAACCCGGGGTGGCGGATCCCGAAGCCGCAGACCCGGTTGGAGCAGATCCGGTTGGGGAGGCCGCGGCCGACGTCGCTGTCGGCGCGGCAGAACCGGAGGTCGCCTGTGGAGCGGTATTTTGTTGCGGAGCGCAGGACGTTACGGTGGCCAGTGCCAGGAGGAGCACAAGGGCGGAGCCCGGGGCGGACGGTGATTTGGAAAGGGGAGGTTTGTGAAGCTGGAACATCTCGGTGGCCTTTCGCCGTGGGGATTTCTGGCTTCCAGCAACTCCACCGCGCCGTCAGTGCCGTGCCCGGCCGCAGCAGAACGCTGGCGAACCGCGCCCTGCCAGCGGGCGAATCTCGGTACGGTGCGACGCAGGCCAAGCGACGGGCGCGGATTATGTTCTCTCGGGACGATTCACCGAGAAAGAACCAAAAGGAGCATTCAGCCTCCTCAACTTGAGACCTTGCCGAATCCGATACGACGTGACAAAAGAATGGACTAATTTCTGCGGTTTGAAAAGAGCTACGGCGTGCCGGCTCCCGGCGGCCAATGAAACCCAAAGTCGCATTTGGCGAAGATAATTCTGAACGGGCCATCCAACCGGGCGTAAAGCAGCGTCTTAATTCGGCGTCAACTTGAAGGTGTCCCCGGACGGCTTCTAGAGTTCTATACAAGTTACCAAGGTAACGTGTCAGCGATCCTCCGCTGCGGTGAGCCGCCTGCCGGCCGCCAAGGAGGGTGTGGGTGCCCCCATGTGGGCCTGACATTTGCTCACGGTGGACTTCTTTACAGGCGTAACAGTCGCGGCTGCGCCCTGCCGAAGTCCGTCCCGTGTTCCCCAAACTCAATTCATTGACCGCATGCTGCAGGGCTTCCCGCCACGGCAGCGCAGCCTTCAATGGCCCATAGCCAAGGACGCAAATGTCACCACCAAGCCTTATAGACACACACCCAAATCTCTCCGACACCGCACCGGTGGCGCTCTCCTATGAACTGTTTCCGCCGCGTTCGCCTGCTGCGGCCGGGACCCTGTGGACCACCATCCGGGAATTGGAAGCCACCGATCCCGACTACGTGTCGGTCACATACGGTGCCAGCGGCTCCAACCGGGACACCGCCGTCGAACTCATCAACCGCCTGGTGCTGGAGACCACCCTCCGCCCGCTTGCCCACCTGACGTGTGTTGGCAACACGCCTACGGAGCTCGCGGAAATCATCGGCGAACTGCTCGACGCGGGCGTCCGCGGCATCCTTGCCCTCCGCGGCGACCTGCCGAAGGACAGCGGCGAACCGGTCAGCGGGTCGCTGCGCTACGCCCAGGACCTCATTGAGCTCATCCGCCGGGTGGAGCAGCGGCGCTCGGCCCTGCTGTGCGCCGGAAGGGTTGCTGTTGGCGTGGCGGCCTACCCGACGCGGCATCCGGAATCGCCCAGCGAGGCCCACGACGTCGAGGTGCTGCTCGCCAAGCAGCGCTCAGGTGCCGACTTCGCGATCACCCAGGTGTTCTTCCACACGGACCAGTATGCGGACCTCCTCACCAGGGCTCGCAGGGCCGGCGTCACCATCCCGATCATCCCCGGCGTCATGCCGCTCACCAGCCTGCGAAGGCTCAAGCGCCTCGGCGAGCTGACCGGCGTCGAACCCGCACCGGAGCTCATCGAGCGGCTCGCGGCGGCGGATACCGACGCCGAACGGCTTCATATCGGCGTCAGCGCAACGGTGGACCTGGCCAACGCGGCCCTGGACGCCGGAGCGCCCGGACTCCACCTTTACACGTTCAACGAACACCAGAGCGCGCTGGAGGTGCTGGACAAACTGTCGCTTGCCCGGCCGGCCCGCTCGTCCAGCCGCCTGAATGCGCTCGCCCGACGCCAGCTCGCCAGCTGACAGCACTCCTCCCCGAGACATTCAAAGCTCTTCCCAACGATTCAAGGAAATTCACATGACCGAACAGACTCCCGTGCAGAGCACGCCCTTCCCGTCCGCGTCCATCCTCGGCTACCCCCGCATCGGCCGCCGCCGCGAACTCAAGAAGGCCGTGGAAGCCTACTGGGCCGGCAAGATTGACGCCGCCGCCCTCGACGCCGCTGCCAAGGAAATCCAGCTGGGCACCGCCAAGCGCCTGCAAGGCCTCGGCCTCACCGAAGCCGCTGCGGTTCCGGGCACGTTCTCCTTCTACGACCAGGTGCTCGACGCCGCCGCCCATGTCGGCGCCGTTCCGGGCCGCTTCGGCAACCTCCTCAACGCCGAGGGACAGCTGGACATCGACGGCTACTTCACCCTGGCCCGCGGCAACAAGGAACAGCAGCCGCTGGAAATGACCAAATGGTTCGACACCAATTACCACTACCTCGTACCGGAAATCGGCCCGGAGACAAACTTCGCGCTCACGTCCAACCGCATCGTTGAAGAATTTGAATACGCCCTCGCCAACGGCGTGGAGACCCGCCCGTACATCGTCGGCCCGGTCACCTTCTTGCTCCTGAGCAAGGCTTCCGACGACGCCCCCGCCGGCTTCAGCGCGCTGTCCCGCCTCGAGGATGTCCTGCCGGTCTACACCGCGCTGCTCGGAAAGCTGGCAGCTGCCGGCGCCAGCTGGGTCCAGCTGGACGAGCCGGCCCTGGTGGTGGACCAGGACACCCCGGAACAGGAGATCCAGGCAGCCGTTGCCCGCTCCTACGAGGTGCTCTCAGCTGCAGCCAGCCGCCCGCAGCTGTTCGTCTCCACGCCGTACGGCGGGCTGAACGGCCAGCTCGGCACCCTCGCTGCCACCGGCATCGACGCCCTGCACATCGACGTCTTCAAGGGCGAGGTTCCCTCCGCTGCAGCACTGGCTGCGCTGGGCACCAAGACCCTTGTGGCCGGCGTCGTGGACGGCCACAACATCTGGCGCAACGACCTGCAGGCCTCGGCGAACAAGATCGCCGAGCTGCAGAAGAGCGTCGCCAAGCTGGCCATCAGCACCTCCACCTCCACCCAGCACGTCCCGCACGACGTCGAGGAAGAGGTCCAGCTGTCCGAGCAGCTGCGCAGCTGGCTGGCTTTCGCCGACCAGAAGGCCGTTGAGGTTGTTACCCTCGCTGGCCTGCTGACCGACGCGGCCGCAGTTCAGCCGGCAATCGATGAGGCCACCCGCGTCATCGCCTCCCGCGCCGAAGCCGAGGGTGTCCGCCGTGCCGACGTCCGGGCCCGCACCGAGGCACTGACCCCGGCCGACTTCAACCGCTCCGAGTACTCGGTCCGCGAAGCCGCCCAGGAAGCAGCACTGCACCTGCCGCCGCTGCCCACCACCACCATCGGGTCCTTCCCGCAGACCTCGGAAATCCGTTCGGCCCGCGCGCGCAACAACAAGGGCGACCTCACCAACGAGCAGTACGAGCAGCTCATGAAGGACGAGATCAAGCGCGTTGTTGAGCTGCAGGAAGAGCTCGGCTACGACGTCCTGGTGCACGGCGAGCCCGAGCGCAACGACATGGTCCAGTACTTCGCCGAGAACCTGGAAGGCTTCGACGTCACGGTCCACGGCTGGGTCCAGTCCTATGGCTCCCGCTGCACCCGTCCGTCCATCCTCTGGGGCGACGTCACCCGCAGCGCCCCCATCACGGTGGAATGGGCCAAGTACGCCCAGTCGCTGACCAGCAAGCCGATGAAGGGCATGCTGACCGGTCCGGTCACCATCCTGGCCTGGTCCTTCGTCCGCGACGACCAGCCGCTGGGTGAGACCGCCAACCAGGTGGGCCTGGCGCTGCGCGACGAGATCGCCGACCTCGAAGCTGCCGGCATCAAGATCATCCAGGTTGACGAGCCTGCCTTGCGCGAACTGCTCCCGCTGCGCAAGGCCGACCAGCCCGCTTACCTGGACTGGTCCGTCAACTCCTTCCGCCTGGCCACCGCCGGTGCAGCTGACGCCACGCAGATCCACACCCACCTGTGCTACTCCGAGTTCGGCGTGATCATCGACGCGATCGACGGCCTGGACGCCGACGTGACCTCGATCGAAGCCGCCCGCTCCCGCATGGAGGTTGTCCACGACCTCGAGTCCCACGGCTTCGGCCGCGGCGTGGGACCCGGCGTTTACGACATCCACTCGCCGCGCGTCCCGGGCGAGCAGGAAGTCACCGAACTGCTGAGCACCGCCGTGAAGCACGTTCCGTCCCGCCAGCTCTGGGTCAACCCGGACTGTGGCCTGAAGACCCGCGGCTACGCCGAGACCGAAGCGTCCCTGCGCAACCTGGTCACGGCCACCAAGACGGTCCGCGCCAGCCTGCTCGAAGGCGCCAAGGCATAAAAAGCACCACGAACGGGCGCCCGTCACCGCAAAGGTGACGGGCGCCGTCGTTCTTTAAGTCGTTCTTTAAGCGGTCTTCAGGATTCCCAGACGATCTCGTCGTCGACGACGCCGTCCTCGTCAGCGGAGGCCACCAGGACCTCGTCCGTGAAGTGCTCGCCCAGGGTGAAATCCAGAACAAAGTAGCGCTCGGGCTGGCCAGGGTAGATTCCCACGTGGCCGAGTTTCAGGGCCTTGAGGAACACCGCATTGGTGAGCTGGCTCTTGTCCTTCACGCCAAAGATTTTCTGCAGGTGCTCGTCCTTGATGGCGTTGCAGTGGAAGCGGAGGTATTCCTGTGGGCTGGTGCCCTCCTGCTCGAGCTCCTCGGCAATCATTTCCCTGACCTCGTCCACGAGCTCGGGGAGGTACCGGAGGCGGTAGTCAACCTTGTGCATGGCCGCTTCGTCGAAGTGGTCATGGGCATTGATGTTCAGGTCCAGCTCAAGGCGCTGTCCGGCCAGCTCGTGCTCCGCGGCAACGTTATGGTCCCTGCCGTGGTTCAGCTCGATTACTCCGAAGTGCTGGCTCGCTACCTTGGTGGTCATATCTTCAACATAGACCCGAAAAGCGGAGCATTCCAGCATCGGGGATCATTTAACTGACTGCCCCAGGGCGCCCATCGTTTCCGCCAGGAGGTCCACGAACAGCTGCACCCGGGCCGTCTTCTTGTCATTGATGAGCAGCGCGAAGACGTTGCGGGCCAGCCGGATCTCCGGGACGTCCAGCACCACGACGCCGGCCGGCCGGTGGAGCAGCGCCAGCTCCGGCACCAGGGCTGCCCCCAGCCCGGCGGCTGCCATTTCAAGGCTGGCATGAAAGTCGTCGCTGTAGGCCACCACGCGGGGGTGGAGGTTGCAGCCGGCGAACAGGCGCTCAATGACGGTGGCATCGCTCGTGCCGGGATGGTGCATGATCCACGGCATGTCCGAAAGATGGTCCGCCGCCACCTTGGCGTCGGTCCGGAATCCCCACCCGGCGGGCAGAACCACGCGGAAGTTGTCGTCGCCGATCCACTGCCGGTTGATGGTGTGCGGCCAGGCCAGCCCGGACTGCCCCACCTGATACACGAGCGCCACATCGGTGTCGCCGCCGGTGCGCAGCCCCTGGATGGTCTGGGCCGGTTCCGCCACGGAAACTTTCAGGTCGATACCCAGGCCCTTCCATGCCGGACTGCGCAGGATCCGCGGCAGAACGTAGGTGGCGAGGCTCGGGAAGATACCCAGCCGGAGCTCCTGGGTGGTGGTGTCCTGCGTCTTAGATGCGGCAGCCATCAGCGCCTCGATGTCGGTGAGGACTTTAGCCGCGTGGCGCGCCATCACCATCGCCGCGTCGGTGGGAACCACGCTCCGGGCCGAGCGCTGGAACAGGCGGACGCCGGTATCCCGCTCCAGTGCGGACATCTGCTGGGACACCGCCGAGGCGGTGTAGCCAAGCCGGGTCGCCGCCGCCGCGAAGGAACCCAGCCGCGTCACCTCAAGGAGCGTCCTCAAATGCACGGGGTTGACCACCAGCCAACCTTACTCCGGGTGCTTTGGGACGGGAAAAAGACGGAGCAGCACACCACGCTCCGGGTCCGTGAGCGCCGGGGGATGGGCGACCACTGTGCCGCCACCCTGAGGCTGTGGGAGGAGGGGTTCCTGCAGCGTGCCGCGGAAATGCGGGAGCTCGGATTCGACGAGGTCTTCCAGCGCGTCTCGAGATCGGCGTTTGCTTAATCACAGTGGGGGTCCCGAAGCATGCTTGAGGACCCCACTGCTGTGTTCCCGGCCACTCAAAGGGTGCCGCCTGGCGTGCCGCGACACGCCGTCTGCAGGACGACACGCTGGGGTTTAAATGTGTCTAACTACTCCACAGGGTGTGGATTCCGTCCGTCAAAAAGCCGGAAATCCGGACATTTTGAGGGTCCCGGCCTGTGGATTAAAAGTGCATTAAATGACATACTTGTAATACATCATCTTGGGGTCCCATCCGGGGCCGCGCACTACATGTAGTATCGACATACAGATTGAGCGGGAGACCGGCGCAGCCAGTACTGGACGGTAAGGTCCGGGCAGAGTCCACCGCTACGATGCCATGAGATTTAAAGACAGAGACACCTGCAAGGTCTCAGAAGAGTGCAGCAGCAGTGACTTCAACAAAGGGGACAGGAACCATGACCGTTACGGTTTACACCAAGCCGGCCTGCGTACAGTGCAACGCTACCTACCGTGCGCTGGACAAGAAGGGCATCGCCTACCAGAGCGTGGACATCTCCCAGGATGCCGACGCCCTTGAGCGCCTGAAGTCGCTCGGCTACATGCAGGCACCGGTCGTCGTCACGGACCAGGACCACTGGTCCGGTTTCCGCCCGGACAAGATCGAAGAGCTGGCGCTCAGCGCGTCCGCTTCTGTGGCCTAAGGCTGCGCCCACGCCGTTTCCGGCAGAGAATTCCCAAGCAGGAGAATTCCCAAGTAGATGAGGTGACTCGCATGGCCGCGCCGGCACTTGCCGATGCGCCGGCCGCAGCCCGTGCTGCGGACACGACGCCCGTCAGTCAGACACCGCCCGTGAACCACACCCACAGCCGCCTCATCTACTTTTCCTCGGCCTCCGAGAACACCAGGCGCTTCATCGGGAAGCTTGGTGCGGACGCCGCCAGGATCCCCCTGCATGCGAAGGATGAACCCCTCGTTGCCTGTGAGCCGTTCGTGCTCGTGGTCCCCACCTACGGCGGGACAGGCGGCGAGGGTTCAGTGCCCAAGCAGGTCATCAGGTTCCTGAACAACCCGGACAACCGGCGCCTGCTCCGTGGCGTCATCGGGGCCGGAAACACGAATTTCGGGGACAACTACTGCATGGCAGGCGACATCATCGCCGCCAAGTGCAAGGTCCCCCACCTATACAGGTTCGAACTCATGGGCACGCCGGAAGACGTCTCCCGTGTACAAGAAGGATTGGAAGAGTTTTGGACACGACTGTCGCAGACACAGAAGTAACCAGGCCCGAAGGAAAGGACGCGTCCATGGACACGGCTGTTGAAAAGCAGGAGAAGCCGGCGCTCCCCGCTGCCTACAAAGGCCTGGGTTACCACGAGCTGAACGCGATGCTGAACCTGTACGGTCCGAACGGCGAGATCCAGTTCGAGGCTGACCGCGAGGCTGCCCACCAGTACTTCCTGCAGCACGTGAACAACAACACGGTCTTCTTCCATGACCTCGAGGAGAAGCTCGACTACCTGGTGAAGAACCAGTACTACGAGCGCGAAACCCTCGACCAGTACACGATGAACTTCATCCGTGACCTGTTCAACCGCGCCTACAAGAAGAAGTTCCGCTTCGAGACATTCCTGGGCGCCTTCAAGTTCTACACGTCCTACACGCTGAAGACGTTCGACGGCAAGCGCTTCCTGGAGCGCTACGAGGACCGCGTGTGCATGGTCGCCCTGCACCTGGCCCGCGGCAACGAGCAGCTCGCCCTGCAGATGGTCGACGAAATCATCGAGGGCCGCTTCCAGCCGGCCACCCCGACGTTCCTGAACGCCGGCAAGAAGCAGCGCGGAGAGCTGGTCTCCTGCTTCCTGCTCCGCATCGAGGACAACATGGAGTCGATCGGCCGCTCCATCAACTCGGCGCTGCAGCTGTCCAAGCGCGGCGGCGGTGTGGCGTTCGCCCTGACCAACATCCGCGAGGTCGGCGCGCCGATCAAGCAGATCGAGAACCAGTCCTCCGGTGTCATCCCCGTGATGAAGCTCCTCGAAGACAGCTTCTCCTACGCCAACCAGCTCGGTGCCCGCCAGGGCGCCGGTGCCGTGTACCTGCACGCCCACCACCCGGACATCTACCGGTTCCTGGACACCAAGCGGGAGAACGCGGACGAGAAGATCCGCATCAAGACCCTCTCGCTCGGCGTCGTCATCCCGGACATTACCTTCGAGCTGGCCAAGAAAGACGAGGACATGTACCTGTTCTCGCCGTACGACGTCGAACGCGTCTACGGGATGCCGTTCTCCGACGTCTCGGTCACCGAGAAGTACTACGAGATGGTGGACGATTCCCGGATCAAGAAGACCAAGATCAAGGCGCGCGAGTTCTTCCAGACCCTCGCCGAGATTCAGTTCGAGTCCGGCTACCCGTACATCATGTTCGAGGACACCGTTAACCGGGAAAACCCGATCGACGGCAAGATCATCATGTCCAACCTGTGCTCGGAGATCCTCCAGGTCTCGCAGCCCACGACGTACCACGATGACCTGTCCTACGACGAGACCGGTAAGGACATCTCCTGCAACCTTGGTTCGCTGAACATCGCGAAGACCATGGATTCGCCGGACTTTGGCCTGACCATCGAGACGGCCATCCGCTCGCTCTCGGCTGTCTCGGACATGTCCAACATCACCTCGGTGCCGTCCATCGCCCGTGGCAACGACCAGTCGCACGCTATCGGCCTGGGCCAGATGAACCTGCACGGCTACCTGGCGCGTGAGCGGGTCCACTACGGCTCCGAAGAGGGCCTGGACTTCACCAACATCTACTTCTACTCCGTGGTGTTCCACGCGGTCCGCGCGTCGAACCTGCTCTCCATCGAGACCGGCCAGACGTTCGGCGGCTTCGAGAAGTCCAAGTACGCCTCCGGTGAGTTCTTCGACAAGTACACGGAGCAGGAATGGGTGCCTCAAACCGAGAAGGTCAGGGAGCTCTTCAAGAACGTGCACATCCCCACGCAGGATGACTGGCGCGAGCTGAAGGCCTCCGTGATGGAGCACGGCATCTACAACCAGAACCTGCAGGCCGTCCCGCCGACCGGTTCGATCTCCTACATCAACAACTCCACCTCCTCGATCCACCCGGTGGCGTCCAAGATTGAGATCCGTAAGGAAGGCAAGATCGGCCGGGTCTACTACCCGGCGCCGTACCTGACGAACGACAACCTGGAGTACTACCAGGACGCGTACGAGATCGGCTACGAGAAGATCATCGACACCTACGCCGCCGCCACCCAGCACGTGGACCAGGGCCTGTCGCTGACGCTGTTCTTCAAGGACACCGCCACCACCCGCGACATCAACAAGGCGCAGATCTACGCCTGGCGTAAGGGCATCAAGACCATCTACTACATCCGTCTCCGCCAGCTTGCGCTGGAAGGGACGGAGGTTGAGGGCTGCGTTTCCTGCATGCTTTAGTTGTGGCTTCAACTAAATAGTAACCAGTACGACGGCGGGTGCCCGCCCGCCGTCGTACGCTTTAAGTAAGAACCAACCCAACTTTTTAGGGGATGACATGACCGAGAAGGTCAAGCTGCTCAGCCACGTCGAGGCCATCAACTGGAACCGCATCCAGGACGACAAGGACGTGGAGGTCTGGAACCGACTCGTCAACAACTTCTGGCTGCCGGAGAAGGTGCCGCTGTCCAACGACGTCCAGTCGTGGAATACGCTCACCCCGGCCGAACAGCAGCTGACCATGCGCGTGTTCACCGGCCTGACCCTGCTGGACACCATCCAGGGAACCGTCGGCGCGGTCTCGTTGATTCCGGATGCGATCACCCCGCATGAAGAGGCCGTGTACACCAACATCGCCTTCATGGAGGCCGTGCACGCCAAGAGCTATTCCTCGATCTTCTCCACCCTCTGCTCCACCAAGGAGATCGACGACGCCTTCCGCTGGTCCACGGAGAACGAGAACCTTCAGAAGAAGGCCCAGATCGTCATGGACTACTACCAGGGCGACGATCCCCTGAAGCGCAAGGTGGCCTCCACGCTGCTGGAGAGCTTCCTGTTCTACTCCGGCTTCTACCTGCCGATGTACTGGTCCTCGCGCGCCAAGCTGACGAACACGGCTGACCTGATCCGCCTGATCATCCGCGACGAGGCCGTGCACGGCTACTACATCGGCTACAAGTTCCAGCGCGGGCTGGAGACCGTTTCCGAGGCCCGCCGGCAGGAAATCAAGGACTACACGTTCGAGCTGCTCTTCGAGCTGTACGAGAACGAAGTCCAGTACACGCACGACCTCTACGACGGCGTGGGCCTGGCCGAGGACGTGAAGAAGTTCCTGCACTACAACGCCAACAAGGCGCTGATGAACCTGGGATACGAGGCCATGTTCCCGGCGTCCGTCACGGACGTGAACCCGGCTATCCTCTCGGCCCTGTCGCCGAACGCCGACGAGAACCACGACTTCTTCTCGGGTTCGGGCTCGTCTTACGTCATCGGCAAGGCCGTCAACACCGAGGATGAGGACTGGGACTTTTAGGTCTTCTGTCAATCCTCGGGAAGCTGCTTGAGGAGTCTCGTGGGTAGATTGAGCTAGCCTGAAATGGCCCCGCATGCTGACGCGTGCGGGGCCATTTCGTTATTCGACCGGTGGGGTGTGGCGATGTCCTCCTCGGAGAGGGCGCGCTTCCGCGCGGTCCACCATGTGGCCGAGGTTCCGGGCATGGACGAAGCACCTGCCTGGTCGGTCCACGGAGCCGCGCGGGCCGGTGGCCTGTCCTTGGACAAGAACCACGTGCAAACGCAGGCAAGCGGGAAGGTCCGATCAGGTTTTGGCGAGCGGCAGCACCAGCATGTAGCCGGTCGGCAGATTGCTGCTCCAGCGTCGCGGCTCGCGGACGACGAACTGCGTCGCCAACTGCTCGGGGGTGAGCAGGGCGTTGGGCGCGGGGGACGGTCCCCACTGCTGGTCGCCGTACGGGTAGAGCGGATCTTGGACGCGGATGCCGGTGACCGAGAACTTTGGGAACCGGTCGGGGTCGCCGAGTGAGGTGAAGCCGCTCATCACCCATACGTGCCGACCCCGCCACATGACCAGCCCAACTGGCCGGCCCGTGTCGGCGATGGCGCGCGCCGCAGTGCGCATCGCTTCCTTATAGTCGGCAATGCTGACGACGACGTAGGGCCCCATCCCGACCTTGGTCAGCACCTTGGCCCAACCCAAGGGGTTGGCACCGTTGAACGAATTGGTCGACCGTGCCCGGGCCGCCTCCCACAGCTCGCCCTGCTGAACGCGGTCGGCCCAGATGTCGGCCCCTGTGTCGTCGATGAGATTGTGCATGATCTGGACGCTGGCCGCCACACACCACTCAAAGGTGTACTGCGGAACGAAGTCCCCCTCCTGGTAAAGGTTGAGGGCGAACGCCCGGGGCACGGGTGCCGGCGCGGGAACCGATGTCGGGGTGGGGGACGGGGTCAGGTGAGGAGCGGGGACGTCATCGCGTGTGGCCGGCGGGGCCGAGGAAGTCTGGATCGGTCGATCGGTGGCGGCCTCATCGAGTCTGAGAGCGGGCGAGCAGGCCGAGAGGACGGTCGCCAGAACGACCAACCAGGCAAGAAGACGGAGCAGGGCACCGATCATGACCGATCCAGTTTACCGCGACCCGGAGGGAATACATCGAGGTGTCCAGCCCGTAAACGGCATTGATCTCCGTCGCGGAAATCACGGTGCCGCCGTCCATGAGTGGCTGGGCGTAAGACCTGCCCGTCCGCCGCCGTGGAGAACAGTTTGCCGAAGTTCGCCGAGGGGCTTCCAGCGCAGCTCCTCGGATCAGCTGCCCGAAGGAGTCGTCCGCCGGGTCCAGGTGCAAGGGGGGAATGCGTTCCGGACCCGGCGATCTGAAGCTAAGGTTCGCGGCTACCTGTGCTTCAGTGACAAGACCAGTTTCTGCCCGGCACATTATGAAATACGTGCTCGACCTGAGAGTGTGCGTCCGTTTCAACCCCCTGTTTGAGGGGGACAGTAGGCCGCCTTCAAGGTTTCTCCACAGCTCTGCCTGGCGGGCTGGTGAAGAGGCGGGCCAGTTTGCACAAGCGACTGCGTTGGACGCACCCACGTGATCCGAAAACCTCAAGGCACTAACCCGACTGACCGCCCTCGACTGCCTGGCAGCCATAGAAAGCGTCATGGGCCGGTACATGGACCGTGTGGCCGCTGCTTACCTGACACGCCTTGATCCTGTGATCCTGGCCGATGCCCTCGCTGCCGATCTCGCCTCCACAGCGACAGACGAAGACGACGACCGTGCTGAGTTTGTCATCGCCGCCGTGCACGGGTTCGTAGACTTTCTCGCGGACACTGACCGGTGGTCAGGTTCAGCGGAACAGGCTCGCGGACGTCCTTGACCTGCTCAACGCCCTTCTGGAGGAAACGGATGATTGGAGCCTCGTGGACGTGCCGGTCATTTCCGACGACGACGCCCTGCAGGTCTTCTCGGAGCTCCCGCTGATCCAGCGGACCACGGCACTGCTTCAGTGGATCGGCGACGCAAAGCCGGTGACCGGAACCGGTGCACTCCGGACGAAGGACATCGAAGCGGCGGCAGCGTGTGTCGGACTGAGGGTCAGAGGCGGGCCCAAGCAGGCTGAGGTCCCGCAGAGCGGAAACGGCGGTTCGGAAAGGCCCATCCAGACAGTCCGCAGCATGTATGAAGTGCCGCTGCTGGCGCAGGTGTGGGAAGCGCTGGGCCGCACTGAACTGATCAAGGTCGGCCCAACGAAGGCGGTGCCGTCGCCGGCCTCCGCCGTCTTCCAGGCCGGCAGCACCCCGGACCGGCTGGAGGAAGTGGTGTTCTTCGTCGACCAGTTCCTCGAGGCCTCGGTGCTCGGCTATGACCCTGAGCAGCCGTGGGAAATCCTCGTTGCCGCAACGGTGGCCTCTATCCTGCTGGCGGCCGCCTCGGAGGATCCTCCCAGGACGGACACTGTGCTGGACCCCCGGACAGGTGCGTCGCCAGAGGAAAGGGCCACGGTCGAGTCGCTGAAGGCAGCGGCCATGAACCAACTGCAAGTCCTAGCCGAGCAGGGGATCCTGACGATCGACACGCATTTCCGCGTACCGCCTGCCTTGGTCCGGTGCATTGCGAATACCTATGAGGACGCTACGGTGCTGGAGGACCTGGGCCTGCTGGACATCCCTGACCTCGATCTGGATTCCGAGGATGCCTAGCATTGGTTCCATCCGCATGATTTGTCTGTCGATGAAGGAGCGTTGGTGGCATGCCCAAGACTGGCAAAAACGATCACGCCCGCAAGGAAGAGCTTCCCTCGACCCTGCAGCGTTCTGAGCAGAAAGCCCAGGACACTTTCGCCAAGACCTACGATTCAGCGTTGGAGTCCTATGACAATGACGAGAGCCGGGCTGCCCGGACAGCCTTCGCGGCCCTAAAGCACAGCTACGAGAAGGTCGGCGACCACTGGGAACCGAAGGAGAAGCGCGGCCCCTCCGATCAGCACGCGGCGGAGGGCCTGGATTCACCGGCGCCCACCGCGGGAGGCGTGGACGCGAACGCCTCGAAGGAGCACCTCTACAAGCTGGCCCAGGAACTGAACGTCGAGGGACGTTCGAAGATGGACAAGGCCGAACTTGTCGAGGCGCTCCAGAAGGCCAATGATGCCGCCACCCGGAAGGCGCGGGGCGACTGAGCCTATCCGTCTTTGGGGCGAAAGTAGGAGGATCCCGACGGCGTCCGCTCCAGCACGCCGAAATCGATCATGTAGCGGCGCAGCAGCACCACATCGTCGGTGTAGCTCAGGAGCCGTTCATTGACCTTTCGTTCGGTGAGCTCCTCGCCCGGCTCGAAGGTCTCGGCGGCAATCCAGGCCAGGAGTTCCTTCCGCTCCGCCTGGTTGGCCGGATACCTGTCGATCCGGCCAAGACGCATGAACCGGGCCACTCCAGTCTGCGGCTGGCGTTTGGGCTGTTGCGTGAGGAGGTCGCGGAATATCGACTCGGATGCCTCCAGTTCATTGCCGGCGGTCCGTTCGACCAGCCCTGCGTCGAGCAGGGCGGCGATGGCCCGGTCGCGCCGTTGGCCGGCCAGAGTGGAAGACAAATCCTGTTTTGCCCCGAGCACTATCTGTGCGTAGGCGGTCCGGGCATCGCGGTTGGCGAGGGCCCCCATCACCCGCCGCCAATGCGGCCCGCTCTGCCTAATCTCCCTGCTCACCGCGCTTCCCCCTTTGCTCTGGCCAGCCGGATCGTTGCCGGTTAGCGTCGGCGGGTACGACAGCAAAAATCGTAGTCCCGGGCGGTTCAGGCCGGAAGGCGCCACCTGCCCGGATTCCGTGGGGTGAAAGTGCCCGCCCGGAATCTATGGCGCCGGGCCGACGTCGTGATGTGAAATGGTCCCGGGGACACTATCCGTGAGCGGGCCCGAAACGGCAGAGAACAACCTGGGCCATTGCGCTGGCCGTGTTGGGCGCATGGCTTCCCGAAGTCATACCAATGGTCCAGGTGGCCCGCTCACCGTTAGGGTGCTCGGCCGCCGGCCCGGTGGCAGGCATACTTGGATGACCCCGTCCCAGCAACGGAAGAATCTGATGACGCCACACCAAGCCGTACCGAATGTCACCCTGAACAATGGCGTCCAGATCCCGCAGCTTGGCTTCGGTGTCTTCCAGGTTCCCCCGGAAGAGACCCAGCGCATCGTGGAGGATGCTCTGGAAGCCGGCTACCGCCACATCGACACCGCGGCGGCGTACGGCAACGAGGCCGCCGTCGGCGCCGCGATCGCTGCCTCTGGGATCCGCCGTGAGGACATCTTCGTCACCACCAAGCTGCGCAACGGCGAGCAGGGCACGGCCCAGGAAGCCTTCCAGAACAGCCGCCGTGAATTGGGAATCGACTACGTTGACCTGTACCTGATCCACTGGCCGGTGCCGTCCCGGAACCTTTTCACCGAGGCATGGAAAGCCATGGAGAAGCTGCACGCAAGCGGCGAGATCCGAGCGATCGGCGTGTCAAACTTCCTGGCGGACCACCTGGATACGCTCCTCCAGTCGGCGGACGTTGTTCCGGCCGTCAACCAGTTCGAGCTGCACCCCACGTTCCAGCAGCCCGAACTGGCGGCAAAGAGCCGCTCCCTGGGCATTGCCGTGGAGGCGTACAGCCCCCTGGGCCAGGGCGCTGATCTGGACGCTGCGGCAGTGACATCCGCAGCCGGCAGGTACGGCGTCACCCCCGCCCTGGTTGTGCTGGCCTGGCACCTCGCCCAGGGCAACATTGCCATTCCCAAGTCAGCCAACAGCGGCCGCATGCGGGACAACCTGGCGGCCGTCGGCGTCACACTGACACCTGCCGAGATTAGCGGGATCACCGCCCTCGAAACCGGTGCCCGCATCGGTTCGGATCCTGCCGTCGCCGCCCACAGCCAAATGTAAGGGGACCCATGAATTCCAACGACCTGTTGCTGGACGCCTTTGGCCGTATCCGCGAAATCGTGGATGCCACACTCGTTGGGCTCGACGACGAGAGCCTGGCCCGCCGGCCCGCGGGCAACGGCAACTCCATTGCATGGCTGATCTGGCATCTCAGCCGGGTGGAGGACGCGCAGGTTGCCTCCGCGGCCGGGCTGCCTCAGGTCTGGACCTCCCAGGGCTTTGCCGGCAGGTTTGGCCTGCCGCTTCCCGAAAGGGACACCGGCTATGGCCATTCGTCGGACAAGGTCGACGCCGTCAGGGTCCCGCGGGAGCTGCTCGCTGAGTACTACGAGGCGGTCCACCGGCAGACCGCGGAGGTTCTGAGCAAGCTCGGCGACGATGACCTTGACCGCGTCGTGGATACACGCTGGGACCCGCCGGTCACCTTCGGTGTCCGGCTGGTCAGCATAATTGCGGACTGCCTTCAGCACGCAGGGCAGGCCGCCTACGCCAAGGGCCTGAAAGGCGGCGCGCAGGTCTAGCAGGCAGCGGGTTGCAGCCGGTGCCTTGTCTGGCGTCGGCGTTCGGAGGAGGATAAGCGGCAAAACTCCAGGAGGCCGTGATGACCCAGCTTGGCAAGTTTGAGAAGTACCTGATTGAGGAATTTTTCGACGACTACCGTGCCGGGGCCATGAGCCAACACACCTTCACGCGCCGGGTCGCGTTCATCACCGGCAGCATGGCTGCGGCGTCCGCCGCGATGCTCCTGGTTGGGTGCACGCCCCAGGAAGTTCCGCGCAGCACCGATCCCATGCCCACTCCCAGTGCGCCGTCAGGCTCCGCCTCCGGCACCGCCTCAGGAGGCGCCGTTCCGGGGGCGAAGAGCCCGCTGTCCGTTCCCGAGGGGGCAGCCGGAATCACGACGTCGACAGTAAAGTTTTCGTCGGGCGGCACCGAGATCAGTGGTTACCTCGCCAGGCCCGAAGGCGGGAAGCCCGGCCCCGCCGTCCTGGTCTGCCACGAGAACCGCGGACTGACACCCCATATCCAGGACGTAGCCCGGCGCTTCGCGAAGGAAGGTTACGCGGCCCTGGCGATCGACCTGCTGAGCAGGGAAGGCGGCACGGTGAGCCTGGACCGCGATGCCGTTCCGGGAGCCTTGACGCAGGCCGGCGCCCAGCGGCACGTTGCGGACTTTGCAGCGGGATTCGACTACCTGCAGAAGCAGGACTTCGTGGAGCAGGGCCGCATTGCCATGACCGGCTACTGCTTCGGCGGGGGCATCACCTGGCAGTCGGCGGTAGAGATAACCGGCCTCAAGGCGACGTCGGCCTTCTACGGGCCGGCCCCCGACCTGGACAAGGTGCCGTCCATCAAGCCTGCGGTGTTTGGTGTCTACGCAGAACTGGACGATCGGATCACCGGCCCCATGCCGCAACTCCGGGATGCCCTGACGGCTGCGAGCGTGCGCAACCAGCTCAAGGTTTATCCCGGCGTCGACCACGCCTTCCACAACGACACCGGCGAACGCTACAACGAGCAGCAGGCAACTGCGGCCTGGAACGACACGCTGGCGTGGTTCAAGAAGTACGTCTAACGGTTGGCTAACCCTCGGTTGTCCGGGGATTCGGGGATCTTGGTCCGGTGCGCCGGCTACGCGCCGTCGTCCTTAGTCCTGGCCCTTGGGCCGTGACTGCGGCAGGTGCCCCTGGCGTCCGGCTTCACGCACCAACAGCCGGATGTTCGCGTACAGCACGGCCCTGACCGCATCGGGCTCCAGCCGCTGCCCGCGCCGGATGCGTGATTCCAGTTCCCTGCAGCACCGCTCCAGCCTCAGGGCTCCGGCCATGGCGGACGTCGCCCTCAGGCTCACGACGGCGTCAGCCGCCATCCGCGGGTCACGGCCCGCCAGGGCGCGGAGGATCTTCGACGCCCGCTCCGGCAACATCTGCAGGTAGTCATCGATGAAGGCCTCTGCGAAAGCGGGGCCCACTTCGGCGGCAAGGACCCGCAGCGGACCGGTGTCCAAGACGGGGATGTCTTCTGGGCCAGTCACTTCCCACCGCCTGCTGCTGTCCCCTGCATGCCCCGCCCATCGGTCCATGCCGCGACCCTTGCTGCGCGGCTTACCTGACACTGTCCCGCGGGGACCTCAAGACGGGAGAAACTTTTGCCGATGTTCGGATCAAGAATGCGGACCGGCTAGGACCGCTCGAGCAGCACCATGACTTCGTAGTGCGTGGTCTGCGGGAACATGTCCAGCACCCGTGCCCGTCGCGCGGTGAACGAGGGGAGCGTCGCCAGGTCGCGGGCCAGTGACTGCGCATTGCAGCTGGAGTACACCACGTGCTGCACGGAAGACGACTCCAGCCAGCCGCACAGTTCCTTGCCGATGCCGCGCCGTGGCGGATTGACGATAACCAGTTCGGGCGCCTCGTCCGCCGCGACTGCAAAGGCCGTGGCATCGCCCGCCTGGAAGGTCATGCGCTGCAGGCCTGCCTCGTCGCTGCTGAGTTTGGCCGAAACGATGGCTTCGCGGCTGGTTTCAATGCCGGTGACGTCGCGCGACGGGTCAGCGCAGTGCAGGGCAAAACCGCCGACGCCGCAGTACAGGTCCCAGACCGATGCCGGCGCCAGTTCGTTGACCCACTCGCGCCCCTGCCGGTACAGGGCCGCTGCCATGTCGCTGTTCGTCTGGAAGAAACTCTGCGGCCGGAGGTGAAGGTCGAGGTCATTGACCCGCATCCGCAGCGTGGACTGCCCGGTGAGCAGTATCTCGCGGTCGCCTTCCAAGACTGCCTTGTGTTCCGGGTGCAGGTTGACCGAGACAACCTGCACCTGCGGGAGGGCCCCCAGAAGGGTGGGGAGGTGCTGCCGGATGCGCGGCACCAGCTTTTCCGATCGCAGGACCAGGCGCAGCATGATCTCGCCGTCGGGCGATTCGGTGATGATGAGGTGCTTGAGCTCGCCGCTGCGCCGCGGGACATCGTAGGGCGTCAGGTGGGCCCGGCTGATGAAAGCCGCCAGGACCGGAAAGCAGGCGAGGAGCCCGGGGGAGCAGACGCCGCATTCGCGCAGGTCAACGCCGCGGCCCTCGGCGTCAAGGATCCCGATGGTGGGATTGTTGGCCGTTCCGCCCACCACCATTTTGGCCTTGTTGCGGAAGCCGGACTCGCGGCTCGCCACAGGCGGCAGCCACTCTACTGACGTGTGGTCGGAGAGAAGGGTCCGGCAGTGCAGCTGCTTGCCGGCCAGTTGCTCGTCGTAGGGCCTGCCCATGTGGGTGCAGGAGAGGCAGCGGGCGGCATCGAAGTAGGAACATTGCATGTCTGGTTAATTCTACTTTTTCTGCAGGCTTCTTCTGGCCGCGGGTCAGGACGACGGCCGCTGCCGCTTGGGAAGGCTGATCCGGTCCAGATCATTTGCAGGTACGACGGCGGTCCCTCCTGAGCGGGCCCGTGCCTGCTCGGCCAGGATATTCACGTCGCCGTACCGGGAGGAAAAGTGGGTGAGGACGAGGGTTCCGGCGCCACCGTTGGCGGCCAGATCCCCGGCCTGCCCGGCCGTGAGGTGCGCGTACTGCGCCGCCAAAGCGGCGTCGTCGTCGCTGAACGTTGATTCCGTGACGAGGAGGTCGACACCGTCGGCCAAGCCTTCAGCTCCCTCGCACGGGGCGGTGTCCATGATGAAGGCGAAGCCCTGGCCGGCCCGCGGAATACTGACGTCCTCAAGCCGTACACCCCGCAGAACTCCTTCCCGCTGCAGACGGCCCGCGTCCGGGCCCGTAATGCCCGCCGCCGCCAGCCGCTCCGGCAGCATGCTCCGGCCATCCGGCTCGGTCAGCCGGTAGCCGTAGGTCTCAATGCGGTGGCGCAAGGGCCGCACTTCGAGCCCCTGGGCGATTTCCCCGGCATCCGAGTGGGGTCGCAGGCGAAGGTCGATGCCGGGCGAGGCCACAGAGACGAGCGCCCGGACAACGTCCTCCCCGGAAGCCGGATAGTGCAGATGCACCGGGTGCTTCACGCCGTCCAGGGCCATGCGGGACAGCACGCCGGGAAGCCCGTAGCAATGGTCACCGTGAACATGGGTAAGACAGATGCGGGTGATCTGGTTGGCTGAAACACCTGCATGGATCATTTGCCGCTGGGTGCCCTCGCCAGGGTCGAAGAGGAGGCCCTCGCCGTCCCACCGCAGCAGGTACCCATTGTGGTTGCGCGTCCGTGTCGGCACCTGCGATGCAGTTCCCAGAACGACGAATTCGCGCATGTCACCGAGTGTCTCACAGGCACGGCACCCAGCAGGCGGGTGGCCTGGGGACGGCCGCGCTCGCGGGCCTCAAATACTTGATGAGCCCTTCACCCATCCATCGGGAAAGCGGCAACGAATGCAGATTGAACCACCCGTTTCGATGCCCCGTGCTGGCCCCGGAATGTAGCCGCTGCAGCCGAACGGCGGTGCCCTGCACGTGTGCGAAAAGAGCTTGCCCTTGGATGATCCACAGTTTGACCAGTTCCTCATGGAGGCCACTACCTCCGACGACGCCTCCGGAGTCACCCTGGGGCCGGACCCCCTTTATGGCCTGTACACCAGTTGGTGTTACGTCACGGGCACCGTGCGACACGCGGAGGAGACCTTCTGGGAAGGCATGCGAGGGCGCATCAACCCCGAACCGAACGGCCTCCGCATGAAGGGGCCGGCAGCTGCGGATTACATCCTCGCCAGCTATCCGGCGTCGGTCTGAACGGGGGTCAGCGGACAGGCTGCCTACTTGTAGACGCGCACCCAGTCGACCTGCATCTGGGAAGGCGTGGTCCGGGTGCCGTCAGGGAACCAGTCGAGCTGCAGCGTCTGGTGCACGCTGCCGGAGGGCTGGTGGGCGGGGATGGTGTCGGTGAAGGTCTTGACGCCGTCGATGTAGCCCGTGATGCCGGCCGGCGTCCACTCCACGGCGTAGTTGTGCCACTGGGTGGTATCCACTGCCTTGGCAGAGTACGTCTGCTTGCTGCCGCTGCATGCATAGTGCAGGAAGAACTTCACCAGGGTTGTATCGGAAGTGCTCTCGGCGTAGTCAACCTCATCGCAGGTCGAGGACTTGCTGACCGGATTGAGAATGAGGACGGGGTGGTATTCGGAATCCCGCCGGTTCGTCTTCATGCGGGTTTCCCAGCGGCCGTACTTCTGGTTGGCAAACTTTGCCGACATGCCGCCGGTGGTACCTGCGGAGTCGCCGCTGACCGTTGCAACACCGTTTGCGACAGACCAGGCTTGGGGGCTACGCAGGCCGTTGCCTGCATGTCCGGGGCTGTTGTACACGCTCCACTTGGTGCGGTCCGGGGTGCCCGTGTAATTGAATTCGTCGCCGGCCACAACCGAACCCCAGCCGAGGGTGCTGGCAGCTTGCGTGCCGCTGCCCGCCATGGTGGATGCAGGCTTAGCCGGTGACGGTGCCGGTGCCGGAGCGGGCTGGGCGGGAACGGCGGCAGCCTTCGGCACGGCGTTCCTGGCGGCAGCGGCGGGAGCGGCAGGGGCGGCGACGGCGGAAGCCGCCTGGGCCGGCGCGGCGGCTTTAGCGGCTGTTTCCTTCAATGCAGCGGCCTTTGCAGCGGCAGCTTTCGCGGCCGCGGCTTTGCCAGCAGCAGCCTTGGCAGCAGCGGCTTTCGCAGCGGCAGCCTTCCTGGCTGCGGCAGCCTTCGCTGCCGCAGCTTTGGTGGCGCTCGATGACGAGACGGCCGACGCCCTTTTCGCGGCAGCAGGACTGCTGGACGACGGGGCGGCCTGGCTGGCGGAGGTTGATTCCGCAGCGCCAGCACTCTGCCCGGCAGCAGCCTGCTGCGCGGAGGGAGTGAGGCCGCATCCGGTCAGCGAAAGCGCGCCGATGCTAATGGCAATGGCTATCTTCTTCTTAAGCAAAAGACCCCTCCGGGCGAACGGCTGCCGCGGAAGGCAACCAAAATTTAGGTGGCAAAGAAATGCACGAAGCGATTCTGGGCCCCGGTCGACGGGGCCAGAGCAGCGGAGTTGCCGCCCTGCGCATCCGGAGCCCAGCGCTGGCCTCCAGGGCCCCAACGGGGCCGTCCCTGCGGAACAGGCGTCAACGTTACTTGATCGTTACCAACGCCCGCAAAACGCCGCGAAGCCCGCGGACCGGCCGTGCAACCGTTTCCCGGAACTGACCTGCGGGAACACTTTTGTGACGCGGACCGGAAACAAGGCCCCTTCCCCACCTTCAAAACACGGCGTGGCCCCGTCTTCGACCACGAGGACCCGCGCCAAGGGGTGGGAGTTGGACTGCCCGGCGCCTGGCCGGAAAGAATGAGCGGGTGAGTGCTGCTGGCGACTTCGTGGATGACACCCTGCAGCGCGAGGGGTCGTGGTACCGGGCGGAGGAAATGCGTCACCGGTTCGGCAGCACGATCCAGTACTACGGCGCGTCGGTGGGCGCTGTGCGCGGAACGGTACGTGACGCTCTCCGCCGCCACGCCGGACTGACCCACGACGAGGTCACCGCCCTAAGTTCCGAACTGTGGGAGGTGCCTGTTTACGAGCGGCGCCTGGCCGCCGTCGTCCTCCTGCAGTCCAAGGTGGAGCTGCTGACCAACTCCGACCTGACGCGCATCGAAGGCTTCGTGCGGGACGCACACATGCCGTCGATCGTCGATCCGTTCGCCGTCGACGTCGTTGGTCCGCTGGTGGAGGGACTTACCGGCCAGCCGCGCGCGCGTGCCGACGCGGTGCTGGACCGGTGGGCGGGGGACCCGGACGTCTGGCTCCGCCGCGCGTCGCTGATGGCGCCGCTGCGGGCACTCCGGGCGGGTGGCGGTGACTGGGATGGCTTTGTTCGCCGCGCCAGGATTGCTGCGGACGCAATGCCGGCCGAGACAACTCCTGACAGGACACCGCAGGACAGCAGCCCTGACCAGGAGGCCGTTGACGCCGTGCTTGACGCCGTTGCGGAGCGAAGGCCGGAGCTCCGGCTCACCTTCCGCCGCTAGGACCCAGGTCTCGCGAACAGCGGAAGTACTAAACGGAAGCGGGTGCGGGCTGCAGTTTCTCCGCCGCCTGGGAGGAAACGGCGTCGTCCGCGGCCGGGTTGGCAGGTGAGCCGGCCGGGCGGACGGCCGGAGCTGCGTGGATGTGCTGGTGGAGCGGGTGGAACTGGCTGTGCCCCATGCTGCCGAATTCATAGGCGCTCTCGGCATGCTCGGACCGGTCGACGCCGGCAACTTCGGCCTCACGGCTGACCCGGAAGCCGATGGTCTTGTGAATCGCGAGACCGATGACCGCGGTCATCAGCCCGGAGAGCGCGAGCGTGATGAGAACGGCAACCGTCTGCGCGATGAGCTGATGGACACCGCCGCCGTACAGGAGCCCGCCGCCTTCGCCGTTGACGGGGAGAGCGATGAAGCCGAGGGCGAGGGTGCCGACCAGGCCGGATCCCAGGTGCACGCCGACAACGTCCAGGGAATCGTCAAAGCCGTACTTGAACTTCAGTTCAACGAACAGGGCCGAGGCCACGCCGGATACCAGGCCCAGGCCGATGGCGGCCACTGGGCTGATGTTGGCGCACGACGGCGTGATGGCCACCAGGCCGGCGACGGCACCGGACGCTGCGCCCAGGGACGTGGGGTGGCCGTGGCGGATCTTCTCCGTGAGGAGCCAGCTCAGCATGGCGGCGCACGGCGTAACCAGGGTGTTGACCCAGATCAGACCGGCCTGCTCTGCCGTGGTGGCGGCGCCGGCATTGAAGCCGAACCAGCCGAACCAGAGGAGTCCGGCGCCGAGCATGATGAACGGTACGTTGTGGGGGCGGTGCCCCGGGTCCTTTCCGAAACCGTGGCGCTTGCCGACGATCACGGCGAGTACCAGGGCGGCGATGCCGGAGCTGATTTCTACGACGGCGCCGCCGGCAAAGTCGATGACCTGTCCGAAGATAGCAGTCACTGCTCCGCCCTGGCTCATGAGGCCGCCGCCCCAGATCATGAAAGCGAGCGGGCAGTAGACGGCTGTGATCCACAGCGGCACGAAAAGAACCCACGCGGTGAATTTGGCGCGGTCGGCGATCGCGCCGCTAATGAGGGCGACGGTGAGGATCGCGAAGGTCCCGGCAAAGCCGGCCTTGATCAGGTCGGGAGTGCCCATCAGCCCGCTCAGGCCAAAGCTGGCGAACGGGTTGCCGAACAGGCCGAGAACGCCTTCGCCGGTGCTCATGGAGTAGCCCCAGAGCACCCAGACCACGCCCACGATACCGGCGGACACGAAGCTCATCATGATCATGTTGAGGGAGGCCTTGGCACGGGTCATGCCGCCATAGAAGAGGCCCAGTGCCGGGGTCATGAGCAGCACCAATGCCGCCGACACCATCATCCAAACGTTCGCCGCAGTGATTTCCACGCGCTTTCCCTTCCCAGGAAACTCATTCTTTCCGCGGACCGCTGATGCCGGCGCCACGCCCCTTATTGATATTCGGGGGCTTATGTTTCGGTACGGGGCGTGGCACGTTACACACGGGTTTCAAAAATCGCGTCTACGTAAAGCCCGCGTGACTGCCGTGTTTCGGGTTTGTTAACGGCACCTAATGGCCGGGCGCCTTTTCTGCTGACGCTGCATCCTTTTGGCCGGAACCGCGGGACGGATCCGGTGGGCCGCCGTGAAGGCTGCCACTGGAAGGCCGCGTTACCAACACATGAATGAAACATATCCACCCCCACGCCCATTGCCGGCCGTCATCGTCGGGCGCCGGATGGTTTCCTGCCGCACCTGTTGACCGGATCTGAGCGGGGCCGCCACCATGGGATATGACTGAATCTGCAGCGACCGGCGATAACTACTTCACTGAGAATCCGCATGCGGATGTTGCGGCGGAAGCCGCTGATGCTGCGGCAGGGTCGGACAGCCCTAATACCGTCGAAGACATCGCCGAGGAAGTACGCGACGAGATCCGGCTGGGCCATGTGGAGGACGACGTGAGCCACGTCCTCAAGGAACGCTTGGACGCCGCCGGCATCAGCATGCGGCCCGAAGACGTGGACGACCTCGCCGAGGACATCGAACGGGACGTTTCCAGCTAGGAACCGCCATGAACGACCCGCATAACCTGGAACGGTTCGTCACCGCGCAGAATGACGGTGGGACTTACACGCAGGCCCTGGACGAGCTCCGCGCAGGCAGCAAGCGCAGCCACTGGATGTGGTTCGTCTTTCCCCAGATTGCCGGTCTGGGTCAAAGCGCCACCTCTAGAAAGTACGCCATCGCCTCCCTTGATGAAGCCCGGGCATACCTGCAGCATCCCGTGCTGGGACCGCGGCTCATCGAGTGCGCCACCGCGGCGGATAACGTGGGAAACCGCGGCGCGGCGGAGATTTTCGGCGGCATCGATGCCCGGAAGCTTCAGTCCTCCATGACGCTGTTCCTGCGTGCGGCACCGGATGAACAGGTGTTCCGGAGCGTTTTGGAGCACTACTTCGGCGGAGAAGCCGACGCCGCCACTGACCGGCTGCTGGCAGGCCCGCGAATGTAAGTGGTAGCTCCCCTTCACCCGGATAGGTGCCCGACCTAGACTGGGAGCATGAGCCGGCCTGCACCCAGCGGGCTGCGCAGACGGAAGGACAGTGGCATGGGTCTGGACGACAAAATCGACAATGCATCAGAAAAACTTGGCGGCAAGGCCAAGGAAGGTGCGGGCAAGGCCGGTGACGACCCGGGCCTGGAGGCCGAGGGCAAGACTGACCAGGCCAAGGCCGATCTGAAACAGGCCGGTGAAAAGGTCAAGGACGCCTTCAAGAAGGACTGACCAAGCAGGATCACCACGTCTGACTCTCCGCAGGAGCGTCAGATCCGATGGGAGCCCCGTCCGGGAAACCGCGCCAGGGCTCCCTTTCCTGTGTGGCCAGTCAGGGGCCGGTGCCGACCTCCACCAGCTGGACGTCAGCCAAGCTGCCATTCACGACGACGGCGGTCATGTAGGTGCACACAGGTTGCCGGCGGCGGTCCGTGGGGGAGCCGGGGTTGAGCAGACGCAGCCCGCCGGGCGCCACCGTGTCCCAGGGAATGTGCGAGTGGCCGAAAACCAGCACGTCGGCATCAGGAAAGAGGGCCTCGCAGCGCTGCTCCCGGCCCTTCGCCTGTCCGGTCTCGTGGATCATGCTGAACCGGACGCCGTCGAGCGTCACACTGACCGTCTCGGGTAGGCGCCGCCGCAGCTCGTCGCCGTCGTTGTTACCGTAAACGCCGATCAGGCGCGCGCTGCGCTGTTCGAACTCGTCGAGCAGATCCTGGCTGACCCAGTCACCCGCGTGGAACACCACGTCAGCGTCGTGGACGGCGGCCCACACTTGTTCAGGCAGTGCCCGGGCGCGCTTCGGGACGTGGGTGTCGGCAACAAGGACCAGGCGCAGGCTCATCGAAGCATCTTCCCATGGGGCAGACTGGAACGATGGAGAGAATCATTCCGCCCTCACCCGGTGATCCCCGCCGTCCCCTTGGCCCCCGCGACCCGGGCGATGCCTGGGTGGAGGGCGACCGCGGACGGTTCTGGGGGCGCTTCGGATCGGCCGGCCTGCTGGTCCATGATGTGGAGAAGGGCGTCCTGCTGCAGCACCGCGCCACCTGGAGCCATCACGGCGGAACCTGGGGGCTTCCCGGGGGAGCGCTGCACCAGGGCGAGGACGCCGTGACGGGCGCACTGCGTGAGGCCCACGAGGAGGCGGCCGTTCCCGAACAGAGCGTCAAAGTGCTCTTCACATCCGTGTTCGACATCGGCTACTGGTCCTACACCACCGTGGCCGTGCGGGTGCTGGAACCGTTCGAACCGGCCATCAACGACCCGGAAAGCATCGAACTGCTGTGGATTCCCGTCGAGGAGGTGGCCGGCATTAACCTGCATCCTTCCTTTGCCGCCTCCTGGCCGGAGCTGCGCGGCAGGCTGCTGGACGGCTCCGACCATGGACGCTGAGAAGTTCCGGCAGCTGCTGGAAGAGGAACGGGAGAGAAAGCTCGCCCTTCTGCCGGCCCTGCGCGCAGACATAGCCTCAGCTAATGCCGCCCGGCACAACTCCAACGTCGACGACGAGCATGATCCCGAAGGTGCAACCATCGCCTTTGAACTTTCGCAGGCGTCGGCACTCCTGGACCAAAGCCGGTCCGGATTGGCGGAGGTGGACGCTGCCCTTGAGCGGATCGACGCGGGCACTTACGGAATATGCACGGTGTGCGGAAAGCAGATCGCCGAAGGGCGGCTGGAGGCCCGTCCCTGGACCCCCTTCTGCATCCGCCACACGGGCGGCCGGGCCTAATCCCGGCTCCGCTGCCGAGGATACCGCGGAGCTGTTCCGCCAAAGGGAAGAGCATCGTACTCTAGGGCTGGGAGGTGATTGCCATGCAGGCAACCCAGGGAGACCGCATCATCATCCGGGGCAGGACAGTGGAGTCCTCGGACCGGCACGGTGAGATTCTGGAGGTCCGGGGCCCGAACGGAGCGCCGCCGTACCATGTCCGTTTCGACGATGGCCACGAGACCATCCTGTACCCCGGCGGCGACTTCACCGTCGAGCACCACACCACCTAGCTGCCCGGATGACCGCACCGCCACGGCCCGACCGGATCCTGATTTCAGTCCTTGCCATCATTGCCGGTCTCGTCGCCGTGGCGCTCGCTGTGGTCTTTTTTCCGGGGCGAGCCTGAGCCGCTTGCTGAGAGTCATTGCTCGGCGCTGTGTCCCAGCTGTTCGGGCTGCTGGCCCGCGCCGCACCCGGCGTGGCGGGTGCGGACGGGGTGGTTGAAGGAACGGAATGGCGCTCTTCCCTGGCCGCGTGTGTGGTGTGGGCGGCCGCCTGGGCGTGGCACCGGTGGATGTGGTGGTCATCGGACCGGACGCCCCGGATCGGCGTCATCCCGGTTAGGGACCACACAGTCCCACAGCGGAAGCCTCAACACGGAAGCCTCAGGAAACGGGTTGCCCCTTAATGGGAGCCCGGTCCGCGCCGTACTCGGCCGTCACGAGGATGGGCAGGTGATCCGACTTCCCCCGGGGGAGAGTTTCCACGCTTTCAATGTCCAGTCCCAGTGACGTCGCAAAGTCGAAGTGGCCCTTGAAAACCTTGTACCGGGTGTAGGTCCTGCGGTTGCTCAGGGACAGTGCGTAGCCGGAGTTCTTCATGTGCGTGTCAAGGCTCTTGGTGAAGAACGGATAATTAAAGTCGCCCACCATCAGTGTCATGAGCCCCGTGCCCATGCTCAGCAACTCGGCATGCGCCGCGTGGATCTGCTTGCGCCGCAGTGAGTTTGACGCGGTGAGCGGGGCGGCGTGGAACGAACCCACCACCAGCTCATGATCGGTTTCGTTGTCCACCATCCGGGTGCCGATCAGCCGCTCATGGGCCGGTGCCATCACGCGGTCGTGCATGGACTTCTTCAGGGCGAAGGCCTTGGTTTCCAGGGCAGTGAACCGGTCAGCCCGGTAATAAATGGCCAGGCCCAGCCTGTTGCCCTTGGTGTAGTCGGCCAGGTGGAGCGGGCCGAGCGTGTCAGGCAGATCGGATGAGTCACACTCCTGAAGGCAGAGGACGTCTATCCCAAAGTTGCGGGCCAGACTCATCAGTTCGCCACTCGCCTTGTGTTTGCGGAGGTTGTAGCTAATAACTCGCATCAGTGGAACACCTCTTCCGAGGGCTGCTAGAAGGACCAGTCTCCGAGTCTACCCAGATCATCATATGGAGATCCGGACATTAAGCGCGCGTCCGGCCGGGGCAAAAAAATGCCGCGCCGGACGTATGCCGGATTCCACAAGATGCTGCTGCCCGACCTGCCGCTGGCGACCTGCCGTTTGTTACCTGCCCCTGTTACCTTCCGCCATCGGAGGCGGTCACCGATACCGTGCCGCCGCTGATGGCGATGTGCCGGCCATCGAGGCCCTCGGAGGATTCGGATACCGTTACGGTTCCGTTCGCGATGGTCAGCTGGTTCTGCGCCTTCAAGCCGTCGCCGCCGGCCGTGATCTGTTATGTGCCGTCCAGCAGTACGGGTTGATGGGCTTCGCCGGGTTGGAGGAAGCTGTAAACGGCTTCCGGCCCGCGAGGCCTGAGACGGCTCCGTATGCCGGAAGCGATAGAGTGAACGGGGATTAACCGATCACGCTGTAAAGGAGTCAACGTTGACTGCTGAACTCCCGGAACTCGCCGACGGCGACTTCTACTACCAGGACCTCGGCGACGGCCGCTTCCGCTCCACCATCCACGCCCAGGGGGCCTGGAACGCCCACGAGCAGCACATGGCCCCGGCGTCCGGACTCCTGGCGGACCGGCTGGACCGGCACGAAACCCGGGACGACATGCGGATGGCCAGGCTCAGCTACGAAATTCTGGGACTGATCCCCGGCGGGGAATTTGAAATCGTCACCACGACGCTGCGCCCGGGACGCACCATCGAGCTGCTGCAGGCCGAACTGGTGGCGGCCGGGCGCGTGGCCATCAGGGCGACAGCCTGGCGCATGATCACCAGCGACACGTCCGCGGTGGCGGCCGTCGAGGATGGCCCCATCCCCGCGCCGGAAGAATGCAAGCCCTATGACGGTGCGAGCGTGTGGCCGGGAGGGTATATCCGTTCCCTGGAAATGAGGGTGGCGGAAGGTCACCGGCCGGGTGCCGGGAAGGTGTGGCTGCGCACGGACCATCCGCTGACGGACGGAAACGACAGCACGGACATGGCGAGGCTCATGGGGCTCGTGGACACCGCCAACGGCATTGCCGCACGCGTGCCCCCCGGCATGGACAGCTACGCGTTCCCGAACCTGGACCTCCAGATCCACATGTATCGGCGGCCGGAGGGTGAGTGGCTGGGACTGGACAACGCGGTGTCCTTTGGTTTCGACGGCATCGGCCTCACTTCGACCGTGCTCCATGACCTGTCCGGCCCCTTCGGACGGGCGGAACAGATCCTCACGCTCCGGAAGAGCTGACCGCTGCCGGCCTCGTGGAAGACCAGCCAGCCCACCAGCGTGGCGAGGGCGGTCAGAAGGGCGCCCCACGCCATGTCAACGGCAATGAGCGGCAGCGGCCAGGTCTTGAGCGTCGCGGCGTTGGTGAGGTCGTAGGTTGCGTAGGCAAAGGCGCCCAGCGCCGCCCCGTGGCCGACGGCGGTCAGCCAGGTGCCGCCGTCGAGCGCCGGCCGCAGGGCAAAGAAACTATGCCCGCAATGTAAATCAAATAGAACGCCACGGCGTACCCTAGATGGGGCCGGCCGGCCAGCAATTCACCGATGTGGCTGCGGTAGAACGGGTTCATGAGCTTGAGCGACACGGCGTCGATCACGGCGAAGGCAGCGGCCACGACCAGAAACTGCAATACGACCATAAGGGAGCTCAGCAACATGCAGCAGGCCGGGGCTGATTCACGGACTCTGACCCTCGTCCGGCAGGAGCAGTCCCTTGGCGCCGTCCGCGACCTTGATTTTGGGATCGAGCTCCTCGGCAAAGCCCGGGCCGGGGACATCGGACCCACCCTTCGGCTGTACCGGCCCGCACCGACTGTTGCTTTCGGCCAGCGCGACACCCGCCTGCCCGGCTTCGGCGCCGCCGCCCAGGCCTGCCGTGAGCTGGGGTTCGAGCCGCTGATCCGCAAGGCGGGTGGCCGCGCTGCCGCATACCACGAGGGCACCCTCATCATCGACCATGTGGAGCCCCACAGCGATGCGATCGCCGGAGCCAAAGGCCGGTTCGCATTTTTCGGCGAGATGCTGGCGGGGGCGCTCCGGAGCGTGGGCGTGCACGCCGCCGTCGGCGAGATTCCCGGGGAATACTGTCCGGGCGAATACAGCGTCCACGGCTTCGAACCCGTTGCCCCCGCGCGCCGCATCAAGCTGGTGGGAACAGCCCAGCGCGTGGTGTCGGGCGCCTGGCTGTTCAGTTCCGTCGTGGTGGTGGAGAACTCGGCGCCCATCCGCGAGGTGCTTACGGCCAGCTACGCGGCCCTGGGGCTGGACTGGGATCCCGAGACCGCCGGTGCGGTCAACGACCTTGTGCCCGGCCTTGACGTGCAGGCCATCGAGGACGCCGTGGTCCGCACCTACGCGGAGTACGCCACGATGGGCCAGGCCGACTTCAGCAGCCTCCGTTGACAGGCCGCGACGCGGAGTGTATTGCTAAGTGCAGAGCAAGGAGGTCCCCTTGTGGCCACCGTAAGCGTGCGGTACATCGTCGATGATGTCGATGCTGCGATCAACTTCTACCGCGACCATCTGGCATTCACGCTCGTCATGCATCCCGCTCCAGCTTTTGCCATGCTCGACCGCGGTGATCTGAGGCTGCTGCTGAGTGCTCCTAGCGGCCAGGGTGGGGGAGGCCAAAGCATGCCCGACGGCACCAGTCCTGCGCCGGGCGGCTGGAATCGCTTCACGCTGGAGGTGTCCGACCTCGCGGCAACCGTGCGGGCCCTCCGCGACGCGGGCGTGCCGTTCCGAAGTGACATCGTGACCGGTATCGGCGGCAACCAGGTACTGATCCAAGATCCCTCAGGCAATCCGATCGAACTGTTCGAGCCGAAGATCCCTGAGGCGCGGCTCGCCACATCCTGATTCCCGGTGGCGGCTGGGCGCAGAACGGCCTCGCGACGAGTTATTCGGTGGCCGGGGGGATCTGGCAGATCATGAGGACGTTTCCGTCCGGGTCCCGGAAGTTGAACCACTGGTCATCGTTGACGTCGGTGAGTTCCACACCCCGGGTTTTCATGAACGCGTGGGCCGCATGGATGTCGGCGGTGTTGAAGTGGAACGCAGGAACCTGGAAAACCGCGCCAGGGGAGTAGATCCTGCTGTCCAGGACGAGGCCGGCCCCCTCCATGGGGAGTATATACAGATGGTCCAGCAGGACCTTGTCATCGGCGGGCACGCCCAAGATGCCGCAATACCAGTCGCGGGCTTCCTCGATATCGCTGACGGGGACAAAGACGGTGCCGATCTGCGGGGAAACTGGATTCACAGCAATCCTTTGGAACGCGGGAAGGAACTCGAACTGTAACGCGCCCGACTGGCAATCGCCAGAAGCGGCGCCGGGCCCGGATTTTTCGTACCCCGACCTGTCGATTTCAAACGCAGAGGGGAGGACGATTAAGGAACAGCCGCTGAAAAGGAGGTCGGTGATGTGCTATTCATCGCGGGCGGATTTCGGCTGGGACACACGAAAGGATACCGTCCGAAAGCCTGAGGCGCACCGGGAACCGGTGCCCCCGGAAGCTGCGCCCGGGAACCCGCTGCCTGTGGACCATCCGGAACCCCGGACCCACGCGGACGACACCAGGCTGTGGGCCTTCCTGGCCCGCCGCAAGGAGCCCCGCCGCAAGGAAACCCACGCTCCCAGGCCGACACAGGACCGGATCGGCGAAAAGGTCTGATCCGCCGGAGGGGCCTGGGACAGCCATGGCATGGAAACAGTAAAGGCACCGGTCTCCGGTGCCTTTACTGGATAACATGCTGCGGCGTCAGCCCTAGGCGGCGAGCCTGCTCTTGACCTCTGCAGCGGACGGGTTCGTGGCAGCGGTGCCGTCCGGGAAGAGGACGGTGGGGACGGTGCGGTTGCCGCCGTTGATCTGCTCCACGAGCTCGGCCGTGCCGTCGACCTCTTCGATGTTGATCTCGGTGTAGCCGATGCCCTGGGCGTCCAGCTGCTTCTTCAGCCGGTTGCAGTAGCCGCACCAGGTGGTCGAGAACATGGTGATGGTGCCGTCTTCGGGGGTAAAGTCCACGGGCTCTCCTCGGATTGTATGGTCCTGTCGGTTTCCTTCCCCACAACCGTAACCCGGACACCGGTATTCCCCAGCCTCTGTTGCAATGGCATGCTGGTGCCATGTGTGGACGTTACGTCATGGCCCGGGCAGTGGGGGATCTGCTGGCCGAATTCGACGCCGAACTTGAGAACGAAACCGAAATCCCGCCGTCGTGGAACGTTGCGCCCACCGACGGCGCGCCCATTGTCCTGGAACGGCTTATCGACGGCGCCACGGTCCGCCAGCTGCACGTCGCACGCTGGGGGCTGGTGCCGTCCTGGGCGAAAAGCCCGGCCATCGGCGCGAAGATGATCAATGCGAGGAGCGAGTCGATCCTGGAGAAGCCGGCGTTCCGCAAGGCTGTGCAGTCGAGGCGCTGCGCGGTCCCGGCCGACGGCTACTACGAGTGGAAACAGGGGGAGGGCCGCAGCAAGCAGCCGTATTACGTGCATCCCCGGGACGAGTCCGCCATGGCCTTCGCCGGACTGTACGAGTGGTGGAAGGACCCGTCCGTGCCGCCGGGTGAACCCGCCCAGTGGATGCTCTCGATGTCCATCATGACGGCGGACTCGCCGCCGGCGGGAACTGAAGGCACGGTGTTCGCCGAACTGACAGCGCTCCACGACCGCGTCCCGCTGCCCATGAGCCGCGACACCATGGCGGCCTGGCTTGACCCCCAGGTGGACGACGCCGCCGGCCTGGTGGACCTCGTCCGGTCCGGCGTAAAGGACGTAGCCGCCGGCTGGCGGGTGGATTCCGTGGGCAAGGCGGTGGGCAACGTCCGCAACAACTCCCCGGAACTGATCGAGCCCGTGGAGGCACTCTTCTGAGTCTGCCTTCTGTGGGTCCGGGACAGGCGGAGCCGGCCGTAATCAGACCCGGGCCTGCCTTCAGACGGTGACCTGGCCGCCGTCGTCCACTGTCCAGGTGGGGTTGAACGCAATCTCCCAGCGGAAGCCGTCCGGATCGGCGAAGTATCCGGTGTAGCCGCCCCAGGGCTGGGTCTTGGGAGGGGCCACGACGGCGGCGCCGGCGGACTCTGCCTGGGCCATCACCTGGTCCACCTGCTCGGCGCTGCCGACGTTGTGGCTGAGCGTAATGCAGGGAACTGCGGCGGGAGCATCGACGACGGCCTCGGCCTGCATCTGTCCGGCATCCCACAGGGAGAGAATCAGGCCGTGGTTCGCCTGGATGAAGACCACCTCGTTGGGAACCTCGCGGTGGACCGGCCAGCCCAGGCCGTCCACATAGAAGCGCCGGGAGGCGGCCACGCTGCGCACTCCCAATGAAATAAAATCGACTCTGGGCTGCATGGTTCGATACTGTCATGATCATGCCCACAAATCACGGAGACGAGAAAAACGCCCAGGCTGACCGGGAACAGCTCGCCGCCGTGCGGGTCGCGGTGGATGAGGTGGACGAGCAGATCGTCACGCTGATCGCCCGCCGCGAGCGCCTGATTCGCATCGCGGGAACCCTGAAGGGTGACGATGCCGAAGTGCGTGCCCCGGGGCGCGTGGAGCGGGTTATCGAGCATGTGCGCTCGGCAGCCGAGAAAAAAGAAATAGACCCGGACATCGTGGAAAGCACGTACCGGGCCATGATCTCGAAGTTCATCGAGCTTGAGATGAAAATCCACAACGACAACAGCTGAGCTGTTGTTTCTGGCTGTCAGTGTTCTGTTTGCTGAAGGGTTCTGGTGGCTGACAGGCGCGCCGGGGCGCAGGGCCGGCTGATCCGGGCTGGTGCCCGGTGCCGCTCGCGGGGGGGCGCTGACCCTCTAAAGCTTCTCCTCGACAGGCACGCCGGACTGGAATTCCCGCCCGTCCGCCTCGCTGAACGCGGACATGAGGTGGCTCTTGTCCAGCCCCAGTACCGTGCTCATGGGGAAGTTGCCCGTGATGGTGTTGCCCGAGTGCTCAACGCTGCTGAGGTCGAAGTTCTCTTCCGTGCCGTCGTGGCTGAAGGAGTAGATCGAGACCGCCTCGCCGTTCATGAACTCGATTCCCAGCCTCCGTTGATGTGAATAGTCCGGAGTTGCAGCCACGAGCCCCACAACAAAGGCGCCCGATGCTGGAATGTTGCCGTCGATATCGAACTTGGCCACCAATGTGCTTTCTTTGGCGGCGATGCTTACCTGCTTCAGGAGCGCGTCATTGGAACTCATGGGACCATCCTGCCCTGTGAGCCGCCGTCCGTCCACACCCATCTAGGTTTTGTCTCCGGCCCGGCGTAGACTGGAACTATTCGAATACATATTCGAATGACTGCGTATTTTCTGCAGGATGAGATTGGTATCCGGAGGCACCCATGGGAACGTTCAGCGAGTCTGTTGACGTCGTCTGCGCACCTACCGGTGAGCCAGCGGAACTTCGGTGGGGCGGCACGGAATACCGGGTCTGCGCTGAACCCTTGCGCTGGTACGAACGCCGCCAGTGGTGGGCAGAAGAACGGCGTGCTCCGCTGGGAAGCGGTCCCGGGCTTGTGGACCATGAGATCTGGCGGGTGCAGGTCCTGCCTGCCGGCAGAAGCAGCCCACCGGAAACTCCGGCTGCAGAACCGGCTGAACCTCTAACCCTTGACCTGGTGCGGCATGCCGGCAGCGGACGCTGGCGGCTGCTCCGGATCCACGACGCCCTCCGGCCCAAAGACGCACTCCGGCACAAATCAGCATGAGCTTCACTCACCTTCACGTTTCCACCGCCTTCAGCGCCCACTACGGTGTCTCCTGGCCAGATGAACTCGCCCAGGCAGCAGCTGCCCAGGGAGCAACCGCCCTCGGATGCACGGACCGCGACGGGCTGTACGGCACGGTAAAACACCTCAAGGCATGTATGGCTGCCGGAATTGACCCGGTGGTCGGCGTGGATCTGTCGGTATTCGACGACGAGGGGGACCACGAGGCCGGGGTGGCTGATGCACGGGTTTCCAAAACCCGGTTTCCGGCAGCCCGCGTCACCGGGCGGGTCGTTGTCCTCGCGCATGGCCACAACAACGGCGCGGGATACAAGGCATTGTGCCGGCTGATCTCCGACGCGCATGCCCGCACCACGGGCAAGGCCGGGGGAGCGGTGCCCGTTGCTGTCACCAGGGCTGAACTCGCCTCACGCGTCCTGGACCCGGAAACCCTGAAACCGGTGCTCACCGTGCTGTTGGGCCCGGATTCCGACGTCGGCATCGCGCTGGGCGGGCGGCGGTACCTCCGGCCCCGCACCCTTTTCAAGGGCTGGCTGGACGCCATGCCGGCCGGAAGTGTTGCGGCAGAGATCGTCACCCACCTCAGTGCACCGGGTGAGCCGTTAAGCACCGCCCATGCGGTCCGCATGCTCAAGCTGGCGCAGGAGTACGGCGTGCCGGCCGTGCTCACCAACGCAGTCCGTTACTGCGAAGAGGACGGGGCGGCAACCGCCGATGTCCTGGACTCGGCCCGCACGCTGAAGTCGCTTCCCGAACTCTCCGCCGCGCCGCTGCTTCAGCCCAACGGGCAGGGCTGGCTGAAAACCCCGGACCAAATGGTGGAACTGGGAAAGGAAGTCATCCATGCAGCCGGCTACGGGTCCGCAGATCTCCAGGTGCTGCTCACGCAGACTGAGGCGCTCGCGGACCGTTGCCGCATGGATCCCGTGTCTGACATGGGCTGGAAGCAGCCGGTGGTGCCCGAGGCCGCCGTCATCGGCATCGAAGGGGATCCGCTGGCAGAACTGGCCCAGCGCTGCGAGGCGGGAATTGCGCGGCGATTCCCCGGCATCGCCGGGAAGGCGGAAGCGGACATGCGTGCTCGGCTGCAGCATGAGCTGAAGATCATTGCCCGCCTCGGCTTTGCCTCCTACTTCCTCACCGTGGCCGAGGTTTCCCGCATGATCCTGGATATGGGTGTGAGGGCGGCAGCCAGGGGATCGGGGGCTTCCAGCCTGGTGAACTACCTGATTGACATCAGCCAGGTGAACCCCCTCCAGCATGACCTGATCTTTGAACGGTTCCTCTCCGGCGACCGGTCAACGCTGCCTGACATCGACATCGATGTTGAAAGCGCTGAGCGGCACAACGTCTACCGGAAGATCTTTGACCGGTTCGGCTCCCAGCGCGTCACACTGATGAGCATGCAGAACGGCTACCGCGCTCGCGGTGCGGTGCGGGACGCCGGCATGGCTTTGGGGATGGACGACGGCGATGTCGGCGAGATTGCCAAACAGCTGTGGCGCTTTTCGGCACGGAAGTTCCGGGAGGCACTGGAGGAAAAGCCGGAACTTCGAGAGTTCGCCGGACGTGTGGAACAGCGGAACTTTGCGGAGAACCAGCAGCTGGACCTGCTGGTGGATCTCACCGAACGGCTGGACCGGCTTCCGCGCCATATCTCCATGCACCCCTGCGGGGTGATCCTCGGTGATGCCACCCTGCTGGACCGGACCCCCGTCCAGCCCAGCGGCCTTGGCCTGCCCATGAGCCAGTTCGATAAACACGACATGGACCCCATGGGCATGCTGAAGTTGGATGTCCTGGGAGTCAGGATGCAAAGCGCCATGGCCTTTGCCGTGCGGGAGATCATCCGCATCCATCCCTCCAAGGCTGAAGTGGTGGCAGCCGGAGCCCACCCCGTGGCAACGGATGGCAGCGGTCCGGACTACATCGCCGAGGACGGCCGGATCGACCTCAATGCCGTGCCCCTGGATGATGAGCCGACGTATGAGCTGATCAGAAGCACCCACACGCTGGGGTGCTTCCAGATCGAATCACCGGGCCAGCGGGAGCTGGTGGGCAAGATGGCCCCGCGCGAATTCAACGACCTCATCATCGACATCTCACTGTTCCGCCCTGGGCCCATGAAATCGGACATGGTCCGGCCGTTCCTGGAACACAGGCACGGCTTCGCGCCAGAGACCTACCCGCACCCTGACCTGAAGCCGGTACTTCAGGAAACCCACGGGGTGACGGTCTTCCATGAGCAGATCCTGCGGACCTTTGATGTGATGACCGGCTGCGGGCTGGCAAAAGCCGACGAGTTCCGCAGGGCGTTGAGCAATGACGTCATGGAAGGGCAGGTTGAGGAGTTTTTCCGCCGCGAGGCAAAAGCCAGAGGATATAAGCCGGACGTCGTGGACAAAGTTTGGGGCACCCTGAAATCGTTCGCCAGTTTCGGGTTCTGCAAAGCCCACGGCGCCGCCTTTGCCGTGCCCACCTACCAGTCGGCCTGGCTGAAGGCGCACCATCCGGAAGCGTTCCTCGCTGGCCTGTGGGAACACGATCCCGGGATGTATCCCAAGCGTCTCCTTGTGGCCGAAGCACGCCGCATGGGGATCCCCATTCTTCCGCTGGACATCAACCGCAGCGGGGCGGAATACCGGGTTGAGCGCGTCGCGGAAGGCCCGGACCGGGGAAAGCTGGGCATCCGACTGAGCCTCAACGGCATCTTCGGGCTGTCCGGTTCTGAGCTGAAGCGGATCGTTGCAGGCCAGCCCTATGACTCACTGGCGGATCTAAGGGCACGCTCCAGGCTGAGCAAGCCCAGCATCAAGCGGCTCGCCCAACTGGGTGCCTTTGACACACTGCACCGGGAATCCGGCGGAACAGCCAACCGGGCAGACCTTGTCCACCACCTGCAGAGCCTGCAGGGCAAGCCGGCAAAGAAGGGCGCCGACGTCATTGAGGGGCAGCTCGCGTTGCCTCTTGGGGATGTCGAGTTGCGGAACGTCAAGGCCGGGCTGCCGGAGCCCACCATGGTGGAGAACGTCCGGGCGGAACTTGACCTGATGGCTGTTGATGTCAGTGAACACCTGATGTCCAGCCACCGGCCGCTCCTGGACCGGCTGGGCGTCACCACAGCGGATAAACTGCTAGGGCTGCGCAACGGCACGGAGGTCCTGGTTGCCGGTGTCCGCATCGCCACCCAGACCCCGCCCATGCGCGGCGGCAGGCGGGTGGTCTTCATCAGCATCGATGATGGCACCGGGTGCGTGGATTCCGTGTTCTTTCACGAGGCGCAGGAGCATGCAGGCCCGCTGCTGTTCAGCACCCGGCTGCTGCTTATCCGGGGAACCACCCGGCGGACCGGTCCGCGTGGCATCAGCCTCAGCGCCAGCATGGCGTGGGACCTCAGCCAGGTGGATACCCTGCCATTCCCAGGACGGGGGACCGCTGCCCCGGGGAACGGCGAGGCGGGAAACCTTGAGCAGGGGAACCTTGAGCCGGGAGATCTCGAGCCAGGGAACGGCGAACCAGGAAGCATCGAACATGAATTCAGGCAGCCGGGACCACTGGAAGGCATCAGCAGGAACCTGGCCATCACCGGCCTGGGAAGCTGACCCGCCCCTTTCCTTTTCCAATTGTTCCCATTGGGTGCCGCCGTGCCGCTTTGGCTCGCCACTTCTGCAACAGATAACATTGACGAGGCTGGCTGTGGTCCCCGTACGCCACAAGCTACGAAGCCTGAACCTTGAATAGGAGACACCCGTGTCAGATGCCCAGCAGATCACCCTCATCGTCGATGGCGAAGAAATGAAGGTGACTACCGGGACCACCGGCGCGGAACTCTTCTTTGAGCGCCGCGACGTCGTTGTGGCCCGGGTCGACGGCGAACTCAAAGACCTGGACCAGCCCCTTCCCGAGGGTGCCGAGGTTGAAGGCGTCACCATCGATTCCCCCGACGGGCTCAACGTCCTCCGGCACTCGACTGCCCACGTCATGGCCCAGGCCGTGCAGCAGCTGCGCCCGGACGCCAAGCTTGGCATTGGTCCCTACATCAATGACGGGTTCTACTTCGACTTCGACGTCGCGGAGCCCTTCACTCCCGAGGACCTGCGCCAGCTGGAAAAGATGATGCTCAAGATCGTCAACCAGAACCAGAAGTTCGTCCGCCGCGTCGTCTCGGAGGACGAGGCCCGCGAGGCCATGAAGAATGAGCCGTACAAGCTTGAACTGCTGGGGAAGAAGAACGACGCCGCCGAAGCCGGCGAAGGCGTCAACGTCGAAGTGGGCGCCGGAGACATCACCATCTACGACAACGTCGACCGCAAGAGCGGGGACAGCGTCTGGTGCGACCTGTGCCGCGGCCCCCACCTGCCCAACACCAAGCTCATCTCCAACGCCTTTGCCCTGACCCGGTCCTCGGCCGCGTACTGGCTGGGCAACCAGAACAACCAGCAGCTGCAGCGCATCTACGGCACCGCGTGGCCCACCAAGGATGCCCTGAAGGCGTACCAGGAACGCATCGCCGAGGCCGAGCGCCGCGACCACCGGAAGCTTGGTGCCGAGCTGGACCTGTTCTCCTTCCCCGATGAGCTGGGATCTGGCCTGCCCGTCTTCCACCCCAAGGGCGGCATCATCCGCAAGGCCATGGAGGACTACTCCCGGCAGCGGCACGTGGACGCCGGCTACGAGTTCGTCTACACCCCGCACATCACCAAGGGGCACCTGTACGAGGTATCCGGCCACCTGGACTGGTACCGGGACGGCATGTTCCCCGCAATGCACATCGACGCGGAGCACAACGAGGACGGCACCGTCCGCAAGCCCGGCCAGGACTACTACCTGAAGCCGATGAACTGCCCCATGCACAACCTGATCTTCCGCTCCCGCGGACGCTCCTACCGCGAACTGCCGCTGCGGCTGTTCGAATTCGGCTCGGTCTACCGGTACGAAAAGTCCGGTGTGGTCCACGGCCTGACCCGCGTGCGCGGCATGACACAGGACGACGCCCACATTTACTGCACCCGCGAGCAGATGAAGGACGAGCTCACCACCACGCTGAACTTCGTGCTGGGCCTCCTCAAGGACTACGGCCTGGACGACTTCTACCTCGAGCTGTCCACCAAGAACGAGGACAAGTTCGTCGGTGACGACGCCACCTGGGAGGAAGCCACCCGCACCCTGGCCGAAGTTGCCGAGGCCTCCGGACTGGAGCTGGTTCCGGACCCGGGCGGAGCTGCGTTCTACGGGCCCAAGATCTCGGTCCAGGCGAAGGATGCCCTGGGCCGCACCTGGCAGATGTCCACGATCCAGCTCGACTTCAACCTGCCTGAGCGCTTCGAACTTGAGTTCCAGGCCGCCGACGGCACCCGCCAGCGTCCCGTCATGATCCACCGGGCCTTGTTCGGATCGGTGGAGCGGTTCATGGGCGTCCTCACCGAGCACTATGCCGGCGCCTTCCCGGCCTGGCTCGCTCCGGTGCAGGTGGTGGGCATCCCCGTAGCGGAGGCCTTCAACGACTACATGTTCGACGTCGTCGACAAGCTCAAGGCGGCCGGCATCCGCGCCGAGGTGGACATCTCCTCGGACCGTTTCCCGAAGAAGATCCGCACGGCCAGCAAGGACAAGATCCCGTTCGTGCTGATTGCCGGCGGTGAGGACGCGGAGGCGGGCGCGGTCTCCTTCCGGTTCCGGGACGGCAGCCAGGACAACGGCGTGCCCGTGGCCGAGGCTGTCCAGCGGATCGTGGACGCCGTCCGCAACCGGACCAGCTAGCCGCGGCGGAGGGGAACACGTGCAGGACAACACAGGGTCGGGCTATCCGGGCGACGCGGAAGTGACGGACGATTTTGGCCTCGCCGGCGTTCCGGATGCCTTCCAGCGGCTGTGGACTCCGCACCGCATGGCCTACATCAAGGGCGGGCAGCACCAGTTTAAGAACACGGACGACTGCCCGTTCTGCATCGCGCCCGCGCGCACCGATGAGGAGTCGCTCATCGTGTACCGAGGGCGCACGAGCTACGTGGTGCTCAACCTGTTCCCCTACAACCCCGGCCACCTGCTGGTGTGCCCGTACCGCCACGTCCCCGATTACACGGACCTGACGGTGGAGGAGACCGCCGAATTCGCCGACCTGACGCAGACTGCCATGCGCGTGCTGCGGAAGGTGGCGAATCCCGGCGGCTTCAACCTGGGCATGAACCAGGGGGTTGTGGGCGGGGCCGGCATCGCGGGGCACCTGCATCAGCACATCGTTCCGCGCTGGGGCGGCGACGGTAACTTCTTTCCGATCATCGCCCAGACCAAGGCGATCACCCAGACGCTCGACGAGGTCCGCCAGCAGGTTGCCGACGCGTGGCCCGGGGAGACGCATGCTGAATAGGCATGCCCGCGGCTTCTTCACCGCGCTGTTTACCCCCCTTGCACGCTGGCTGCTGAAAGTTGGCGTCTCGCCGGACGCCATCACCATTGTGGGAACTGCCGGCGTGGTGGTTGGTGCCCTGGTGTTCTATCCGCTGGGCCAGCTGTTCTGGGGAACCGTCTTCATCACGGCGTTCATCTTCTCCGACGTCATCGACGGCATCATGGCCCGGATGCAGAACCTCGGCGGCCGCTGGGGCAACTTCCTGGACTCCAGCCTGGACCGGCTGGCTGACGGGGCCCTCTTTGCCGGCCTTGCCATCTGGTTTTTCACCGGCGGTGCGGATGCCCCCATAGCCATCGCCGCCGTCGTCTGCCTTGTTCTTGGCATGGTGGTCTCCTATGTCCGGGCGAAGGCCGAATCCCTCGGCTTCCAGGCCAACGTGGGCATTGCCGAGCGTGCCGAACGGCTGGTTTCCGTCCTGGTGATCACCGGCCTCACCGGTGCCGGGCTGCCGCCCGTGGTGCTGTTGGCGACTCTGGTACTGCTGGCCGCGGCGAGCCTCGTCACCGTGGTCCAGCGCGTCCTGACCGTGCGCGTCCAGTCGCTGGAAGACTCCGAGCAAACCTGATTAAGCCGGGCTGCCGCGGGGGGACTAGTATTAGGACTGCCCGGTCAATGGATCCGGTAATCCGGTGTGTGCAAAAACGGCATGTCCATGCCGCCCGCACTGCCGGCGAAGGTCATCTAGCTACCCATAGGGGTTTTTGTGTCTACACCTGATGTAAGCAACGAAGCCGGCTCGTCCGCCAACAGCGTGACGGGCAGCAACCGCGTCAAGCGCGGCATGGCAGAGATGCTCAAAGGCGGCGTCATCATGGACGTCGTCAACGTCGAGCAGGCCCGCATCGCCGAAGACGCCGGTGCCGTTGCCGTTATGGCGCTCGAGCGCGTCCCGGCCGACATCCGCGCGCAGGGCGGCGTGTCCCGCATGTCCGATCCGGACATGATCGACCAGATCATCGATGCCGTGTCCATCCCGGTCATGGCCAAGGCCAGGATCGGGCACTTCGTCGAGGCCCAGATCCTCCAGTCTCTCGGTGTCGACTACATCGACGAGTCCGAGGTCCTGACCCCGGCCGACTACACGAACCACATCGACAAGTGGAACTTCACCGTTCCCTTCGTCTGTGGTGCCACCAACCTCGGTGAGGCGCTGCGCCGCATCAACGAGGGCGCGGCCATGATCCGTTCCAAGGGCGAGGCCGGCACCGGCGACGTCTCGAACGCCACCACGCACATGCGGCAGATCCGCGCCGAGATCAAGAAGCTCGCCTCGCTGCCCGAGGACGAGCTGTACGTCGCGGCCAAGGAACTGCAGGCCCCGTACGAACTGGTCAAGGAAATTGCCGCCACCGGCAAGCTTCCGGTGGTGCTGTTCACCGCCGGCGGCATCGCCACCCCGGCCGACGCCGCGATGATGATGCAGCTCGGCGCCGACGGCGTGTTCGTCGGCTCGGGCATCTTCAAGTCCGGCAACCCGGCCCAGCGTGCCGCCGCCGTCGTGAAGGCCACCACCTTCTTCGATGACCCGGACGTCATCGCCAAGGCCTCCCGCGGCCTCGGTGAGGCCATGGTCGGCATCAACGTGGACGAGATCCCCCAGCCGCACCGCCTCGCCGAGCGCGGCTGGTAACTCGCACCGTTAGGTGCGCCGGACGGCGCGATCCCCGCTCAATACACTGAGTCTTTTGGCCCAATAAGAGAGACTGCAGAGGCTCCGTAGACGAGGCGCCCAAGCGCCGAGTTTGTGGAGGGGCAGTCGAACGCCGCTCGGCGCCTGGCGCTTCTGACTAAACGACGCCGGCCGGTCACCCTTCGAGGTGACCGGCCGGCGTCGTAGTTTTTGGCGTTACTCCAGGCCGCGGCGCTTGAGTAGGGGCTCGAGGGCAGCGTCGCGGCCGCGCAGCGTCCGGAACGACTCGAGCGGATCCCGGCTGTTGCCGCGGGAGAGGAGTTCGGCGCGGAAGCGGTCGCCGTTGGCCCGGCTGAGCCCGCCGTTCTCGGTGAACCAGTCCACGGTCTCGGCGTCCAGCACCTCGCTCCAGATGTAGGAGTAGTAGCCCGCAGCGTAGCCGTCGCCCGCGAAGACATGCTGGAAGTAGCCGGTCCGGTACCGCGGGGGAATGAGCGGATGTGCCACTCCCGCTGCGGCCAGTGCCTTCGCCTCGAACTCGAGGGCGTCCTCCGGAACGCCGCCGGCTTCCAGGACGTGCCAGGCCAGGTCCAGCAGCGCCGCGCCGAGGTACTCCGTGGTGGCGAACCCCTCGCCCCACAGGCGGGACTCGTTGAGCCGGTCGATGACGTCCTGGGCCAGCGGCTCCCCGGTGGCGTGGTGGCGGGCGTAGTTGGCCAGCACCTCCGGCCACATGATCCACATCTCGTTGACCTGTGACGGGTACTCCACGAAGTCCCGCGGCACCGACGTGCCCGAGAACCGCGGATAAGTGACGTTGGAAAACAGCCCGTGCAGGGCGTGGCCGAACTCGTGGAACGCGGTCCGCACCTCATCGAGCGTGAGCAGCGTAGGCTCACCCGCGGGCGGCTTGGAGATGTTCAGGTTGTTGATGACCACCGGCTTGGTGTCCAGGAGCGCCGACTGGTCCACCAGCGAATTCATCCACGCGCCGCCCCGCTTGGTTTCGCGGGTGTAGTAGTCGCCCAGGAACAGCCCCAACTCTGTTCCGTCCGCGTCACGGACCTCCCAGACCCGGACGTCCTCGTGGTAGCCGGCGAGGTCCTTGCGCTCATGGAAGGTGATGCCGAAGAGCGAGGTCGCGGCGAAAAACACGCCATCCGTCAGTACCCGGTCCAGCTCGAAGTACGGCCTGATGGCCTGCTCGTCCACGGTGTAGCGTTCCCGCCGTACCTTGGCGGAGTAGTAGGCCCAATCCCAGGCCTCCAGCGGGTGGCCGGCGCTCTCGGCCAGGGCAGCAGCCTCGGCGTCGGCGTTCCGGACGGCGGCGGGCGCCAGCCGGTTCAGCATGGTCCGGACAGCACCGAAGTCCGGGGCCGTTTGCCGGTCCACCACCAGTTCAGCGTAGTTGGCGAAGCCCAGCAGGGCGGCCTTTTCGGCGCGGAGCCGGACCATGGATTTCACGAGGTCGAGGACGTCGAGGTCTCCACCGGAGCTGCCGCGGGCCACGGACGCCTCGAAAAGCTGCCGGCGCACGTCCCTGTTGTCCAGTGACGCCAAGGCGGGCTGGTTGCTTGGCTGGATGAGCGTCAGGAGGAACTTGCCCTCATGTCCGGCAATGCGGGCCGCTTCCGCGGCGCTGGCGATCTCGTCCCCGGGAAGGCCGGCGAGGTCGTCGACGCTGTCCAGCAGCAGGGCGGCGGACTTCATCGCTTCCTTGACGAGCTGGCCGAATTCCGTGCCCAGCCGGGACAGCTCGGCGTTCAGGGAACGGAGCCGGTCCTGGCCGGCGTCGTCCAGCTGAATGCCTGACTGGCGGAACTCCTTGAGGTACTCCTCGACAAGCCTGGCCGATTCGGCGTCGAGGCCCCCGGTTTCCACGGCGTCGAACCGCTCGTAAAGCGCCCGGTTGAGGTAGACGGCGTCCTGATGGGCGGCGAAACGGGGCGAAAGTTCGGTTTCCAGCTTCCTGATGGCCTCGGAGGCGTCGGCCGAAACCAAGGTGAAGAACGAAGCGGCGGCGCGGTCCAGCAGGCGGCCGGACTTTTCCATGGCCTGCGCGGTGTTCTCGAACGTGGCCGGCTCGGGGTTGTCCACGATGGCCTGGATCTCGGCCAGGTGTTCGGCGAGTCCGGCGTCAATGGCCTCGGTGTAGTGGGCGTCGTCGATGTCGGCAAACGGCGGCAGGCCGAAGGGCAGGGCGCTAGGGGACAGCAGGGGATTGGTCATGAAGCAACCCTTTCATGCAGCTCCGCGGTGCACAATGTTTTGGCGGACTTCCACGGACCGGTTGCCCGCCGTCGGCGTGCCCCGGACTTAGGCTTTGGTCATGGGGAAAAACAACATACCGAGCCGTGCGATTCGGGCGGCCGCCGCCGCACTGCTGATGGTGGCGCTGGCATCCTGCGGCGTGCTCGCCGAACAGGCCCGGCCACAACCCGGCAACCAGTCCGGTACCCAGCCTTCCAGTGCGGCCGGCCAGCCCTCGAGCCCGGCAGCGCAGCCGGGCGCCGGGAACACCGCAGTTCCAACGCCGACGGCGGCCCCCGTCCCGAGCGCCGCAGCCACCCCCACCCCGGGTGCCGGCCCCGCCTGCAAGGCGGTCCGCTGCACGTCCGTCCTGGTCACCGGCGACATGCTGGTGCACGCCCAGCTCTGGCAACAGGCCCACGAGGACGCCGTGGCCGGCGGCGTCAAGGGACTCGACTTCGGTCCGCTGCTGGAAGGCCAGCGGCGCTACATCGAACAGAGCGACCTTGCCATTTGCCACCAGGAGACGCCGGTGGCCCTGCCCGGCGGCCCCTTCTCCGCCTATCCCTCCTTCAACGTCCCGCCCCAGATCGCCGCTGCCTCCAAGGCGGTCGGCTACCGTGCCTGCACCACGGCCAGCAACCACACCATCGACCAAGGCACCGAGGGCCTCGCCAGGACACTGGATGTGCTGGATGCAGCAGGGCTGGAGCACACCGGCTCCTACCGGACACAGGCTGAGTCCCGGGGGATCCTCATCCTGCAAACGGACGCCGCCCGGATTGCCGTCATCGCGGGCACTTACGGGCTCAACGGGCAGGTCCCGGAACAGCCGTGGCAGGTGGACATGCTCGATGCCCCCGCCATGATCGCCAAAGCCAAAGAGGCCCGGAACCAGGGCGCGGACATCGTGCTGGCCGCCATGCACGCCGGGGACGAGTACTCCAGTGCCCCCAACGCCCAGCAGTTGGAGGTGGCGCACGCGCTGGCGGACAGCGGGCAGTTCACCATGATCTATGGGCACCACACGCACTCGGTGCTTCCCGTTGAAAAGTACAAGGGAACCTGGATCGCCTACGGGCTGGGCAACGGAGTGACGGAACTGTCTCCGACGTACGTCGTCAACAACGAGGGCCTGCTGCTCCGGGCACAGTTCAGCCAGGACAGTGCCGGCAAGTGGACCGCATCCGACGTCGCCTGGGCGCCGTCAGTCATCGTCAGCAGCCCATACCGCTGGTGCTCTGTGGCCGCGGACGCCCCGCAGGGCGTCTGCGCCAGTCCCGCGGCGGACGCCGACACCCGGCTGCGGACCAAGCAGGTAGTGGAGTCCATGGGCGCGGCGCAGGCCGGAGCCCACGAGCTGCTGCTCACCAGGGAGCGGTGATACAGCAGCGGTGACACAGGAGCGGTGATAACCGAACGGCAGCCCGGCCGGGTTACTCCCTAACGGGGCCGGCGGGCCGCGTGCTCGCGGGCCAGGACGGCGTAGCGGTCATCCGGTTCGCCGGGAGTGAAGGTTCCGTACTTGCGTTCGACGGCGGTCCGGATCAGGAAGTCGGCGATGGCCGGGTTCTTGGGCAGCAGGGAACCGTGCAGGTAGCTTGCCACGATGTTGCGGTAGCGGGCGCCCTCCTGGCCATCGCTGCTGTTGTTGCCGGTGCCCTTCGCCACCGTCCCCAGAGGTTCGACGCCGGGGCCCAGGGTGGTCTGGCCGCTGTGGTTTTCGTATCCCAGGACCTCGCCGAATTCGGCGGTGGTGACCTTGACGTTGCCGATCAGCCGCTCATCCGTGCCGTGGGTCTCCACGTCCAGAACTCCGATGCCGGGAATGACCGGGCCCGAGCGGGTCTTGAAGAAGCGGCCGAACAGCTGGTACATGCCGCAGATCAGGAGCATGGGCGCACCGTCCTCGGCCATCCCCTTGAGGAGGCCGGCCCGTGACTGGAGGTCGTCCTGGATGACGAGCTGGCCGCTGTCCTGGCCACCGCCGCCCAGGATGATGTCCGCCCCCTCGGGGAACTCGTCGCCCACGTCGTACTCAAGCAGTTCCGGGGTGTACCCGTGCCACTTCAGGCGCTGCCGCAGCACCAAGGCATTGCCCCAGTCGCCATAGATGTTCATCTCCCGCGGGTACAGCTGCACGACCCGGATGGTGCCCTTTGACGCGGTAGTGCCGGCGCCTGAATCGGGGGTCAAGAGACCACCTCCACTGTGGTGATTTTGGACAGCTCACGGCGGATGGCGAGCATCGCGGTGTAGGTGCAGAAGACCCGCTTCGGCTTGCCTTTGCCCTTGCGGATGAAGTCGGCCAGGTCGGCCGCGATGTCAGTGCCCACAGCCCCGACCTGCACTTCGTCGTACTGCAGGCGCAGGGCCATGTCATACGCGCGGGAGCCGGTGACCTGGTCCACTCCTTCCGCGCGCAGCGAGTCAAAGTCAACGTCCCACAGCCAGGACATGTCGCGGCCGTCCGCGTAGTTGTCGTTGATGGCGATCATGGTGGCGTAGCCGCCCGAGGGGAACGACTTGAGGCCCAGCCGGAAGCCGCTCGGGTTCTTGACCAGGACCAGATCCAGAGGGAGCCCGTCCACCGTGAGGCTTTCGCCGCGCCCGAACGCCGGGGCCACCTCGGACAGGGCCCTCAGCAGGGTGCTGTGGTCCGCCGTGGCGGCGCCGCTGCCGCAGATGCTGCGGGCCAGGGCCAGCGCAGCCGCGGCGTTGAAGATGTTGTAGACGCCGCGGAGCTTCATCCCGGTGGTGACAGTCACGCCGTCGTACTCAAAATCGGCATCATCGGCACCCACGCGGCGGAGGACGACGTCGGCCTGCGGCCGTTCCGGCACCGCAGGGATGGGGCTGCCCGGCCCGGCGCGGAGTTCATCGTCGCTGGGGAAGGTTCCCAGCAGCGAGTCGTCCAGTCCGAAGTAGAGGACCTCGGGGCCATGCAGCGTATCGGCGATCCTGGCCACCCGCGGGTCCTCGCGGTTCAGCACCACGGTTCCCGTGGTCTTGACGGCGATGTGCTGGAGGAGCTGGGCGGTCTTGTCGATCTCACCGAAACGGTCCAGCTGGTCGCGGAGGACGTTCAGCAGCAGGCTGTAGCGCGGCGGGACGCGGTTGACGAAGTGCACGGCGTGGGCCTCGTCCAGTTCCAGCACGGCGATGTCGGCGTCGAGCCGTCCGCGCCAGTCAACGTCGCCGAGCAGGGCGGCCGCCACGCCGCGGGTGAAGTTGCTCCCGGTGCGGTTGGTGAACACCTTCAGGCCCTGGCTTTCCAGCAGTTCCACCACCATCTTCGTGGTGGTGGTTTTGCCGTTGGTGCCGCTGACCACGGCGACGCCGTGGGGAAGGGTGGACAGGGTCCGCTGCATGAAGCCGGGGTCGATTTTTTCGACCACCAGGCCGGGTAGTGCAGAGCCTCCGCCCCTGAGCCGGGTAACCCGGCGAACGAATTTGCCGAGCGGAACGCTGAGGGAAAACATGCTCTGTAATATATCCCAGCAACGACAAGCAATGTGGCGGAGGGCCGACGGCGGAGGCGGCCGTTCGCCGTCGGGACACTATGCTGTTTAGATGACCAATTCCCTTTCGAGCGCCCTTCCGCGCCCTGCCGGCGTGCCCGAAAAGCCCGGCACCGGCCTGCGAATCGGCGTTCTGGCGCTGCAGGGCGACTTCCGCGAGCACCTCCGGGCAGTCGAGACAGCAGGCGCCGCCGGCGTTGGCGTCCGCCGCCCCGCCGAGCTCGACGGACTCGACGGACTCATCATCCCCGGCGGCGAGTCGACGGCCATCGATAAACTTGCTCGCGCCTTCGACCTCGCCGGCCCGCTGCGGCAGCGGATCGCCGACGGCCTCCCGGTGTACGGTTCCTGCGCGGGCATGATCCTGCTGGCGCACGACATCGCCGACCCCGCGGCAGACCTCGCCGGCAACCCCCAGCAGACGTTCGGCGGCCTGGACATCACGGTGCGCCGCAACGCGTTCGGCCGGCAGCGCGAGTCCTTCGAGACCGACCTCGACTTCAAGGGCCTGGAGTTCAGCGCCACCGAGCACGGCGTGGCACCGGTTCACGCTGTGTTCATCCGCGGCCCCTGGGTGGAACGCGTCGGGCCCGGCGTTGACGTCCTGGCGCAGGTGGAGCCGGCCGACCAGGAGCACGCCTCCCACGAGGCCGATCTGCAGGGGACGGCTAGAATTGTTGCAGTGCGTTCCGGCCAACTGCTGGCCACCTCCTTCCATCCGGAAGTGACAGGGGAGAAGCGCGTGCATGAACTTTTTATCCGCATGATCAGAGGAGAAGCGTAAAGCATGTCAGGCCACTCCAAATGGGCAACGACCAAGCACAAGAAGGCCATCATTGATAGCCGCCGGGCAAAGTCGTTCGCCAAGCTGATCAAGAACATCGAAGTCGCGGCCCGGATGGGCGGCCCGGACCTCGCCGGCAACCCCGGACTCGAACTCGCCGTCACCAAGGCCAAGAAGACTTCGGTTCCGAACGACAACATCGACCGCGCCATCAAGCGCGGCGCCGGGCTCACCGGCGAGGTCGTGGACTACACGGAGATCATGTACGAATGCCGCGGCCCGCAGGGTTCCGCGCTGCTGATCGAGTGCCTTACCGACAACAAGAACCGTGCCGCATCCGAGGTCCGGCTGGCCATCTCCCGCAATGGCGGCACCATTGCCGACCCCGGCTCCGTGAGCTACCTCTTCACCCGCAAGGGCGTTGTCACCCTGCCCAAGAACGACCTCACCGAGGACGACGTCCTCATGGCCGTGCTGGATGCCGGCGCCGAGGAAGTCAAGGACAACGGGGATACCTTCGAGATCCACTCGGACCCGAAGGACCTTCAGGCTGTCCGCGATGCGCTCAAGGAAGCCGGCATTGACTACGACACCGACGAGGCCGAGTTCGTGCCCTCCATGGAGGTGCCGCTGGACCTTGACGCCGCCAAGAAGTTCATGAAGCTCGTTGATGCCCTCGAGGACCTCGACGACGTCCAGAACGTCTACAGCAACGCTGACCTCAGCGACGAAGTTCAGGCAGCCCTGGAAGCCGAGTGATTTTCCGCGTGGCGGACCGGGGCGGTTGCACGTGACGCTGCGCGTACTGGGAATCGACCCCGGACTGACCCGCTGCGGCATCGGCGTAGTGGACGTCGAGAAGAACCGGCGGGCCACTATGGTGGCCGTCGGCGTGGTGGGAACGTCACCCGAGGAAACGCTCGACCAGCGTCTGCTGGTGATCGCCCTCGCCATCGACGACTGGCTCGACCGTTACGAGCCCCACGTGCTCGCGGTGGAACGGGTCTTCTCGCAGCTCAATGTCAGCACGGTCATGGGCGTTGCCCAGGCCTCCGGCGTCGTCATCGCCGCGGCAGCCCGGCGCGGCATTCCCGTGGCTTTGCACACGCCCTCGGAGGTCAAGGCAGCGGTGACGGGCAGCGGATCCTCGAACAAGGAGGCCGTCACCAAGCTGGTCACCAAGATTCTCCGGCTCGATGCTCCGCCGCGTCCCGCGGACGCGGCGGACGCCCTGGCTCTCGCCATCACCCACGCGTGGCGCGCGGGCAGCGGCGCCACCGTAGCCACCACCGGTCCCGGGAGCCAGTCACTGACCCCGGCCCAGCGTGCGTGGGCCGAGGCTGAGGCGAAGGCGCGCCGCGCACGCTGAATGTCGCCGTCCCTTGCTAGGGTATTCGTAGATATGTTCGGATAGTCGGTTTTTGCCGGCGCAAGTTCAGGAGCCCCGGCCTTGATTAGTTTTCTCCGCGGAACCGTGGCGCACGTCGGACTGTCCACCGCCGTCATCGACCTCAACGGCGCCGGCATGAGCGTGTACGCGACGCCGCAGACGCTCAGCAAGCTGCGGACCGGCGAGGAAGGGAAACTTTTCACCTCCCTGATCGTCCGGGAGGACTCCCTGACCCTGTTCGGCTTCGCGAGCGACGACGAACGGGAAGTTTTCGACGTTCTGCTCAGTGTCAGCGGTGTGGGTCCGCGGCTCGCCCTCGCGGTCCTCGCTGTGCACGACCCCGAAGCCATCCGGGTGGCGGCACACACCGGGGACAGCAAGACGTTCACCAAGGTCCCGGGTATCGGCCCGAAGGTTGCCGGGCGCATCGTCCTGGAACTCGCCGGGAAACTGGTTCCGCACGGCACGGCTACACCCGCGGGAGCGCCGGCCGCGTCGTCTGAAGGCGTCTGGAAGCCACAGGTGGTGGCCGCCATGACCAGCCTGGGCTGGTCCGAGAAGGACGCTGCGGGCAGCATTGACAAGGCCCTGGCAGATGCGCCGGAACTTGCCGGCGAAGGCAACGTTGCCGAGATCCTGCGCACCACGCTGCGCTGGCTCGGCCAGGACGGCGCCCGAGCGGGCAACAGGGTAGGCAGCCGTGGCTGAACCGTCCCTGGTCGCCGGGGGAGAAGAGCCGGAGGAGCGGGCCATCGAGGCGGCGCTCCGGCCTAAGAACCTCGACGACTTCGTGGGCCAGCACAGGGTCCGCAAGCAGCTCTCCCTCGTGTTGAAGGCATCCCGGATGCGCGGGCGCAGCGCCGATCATGTCCTTTTTTCCGGACCCCCCGGCCTCGGCAAGACCACGCTCGCCATGATTGTCGCGTCCGAGATGAACGCGCCGCTGCGGATCAGCAGCGGCCCGGCCATCCAGCACGCCGGCGACCTCGCCGCCATACTTTCCTCGCTGTCCGAGGGCGAAGTCCTCTTCCTGGACGAAATCCACCGGATGTCCCGTCCGGCCGAGGAAATGCTCTACATGGCCATGGAGGACTTCCGCGTAGACATCGTGGTGGGCAAGGGCGCCGGCGCCACGGCCATTCCGCTGGAGTTGCCGCCTTTCACGCTGGTGGGTGCCACCACGCGTGCCGGACTCCTGCCGGGGCCGCTCCGGGACCGGTTCGGGTTCACGGGCCACCTAGAGTTTTATTCGGTGGAGGAGCTGGAGTTGGTGCTGCGTAGGTCCGCCGGCCTTCTGGACCTGAAGGTGAACTCGGCGGGATTCACTGAGATCGCCGGACGGTCCCGCGGCACCCCCCGCATCGCCAACCGGCTGCTGCGGCGGGTCCGGGACTGGGCGCTGGTGCACGGGATCGAACAAATTGATGCCCGTTCCGCCTCCGCCGCGCTGGATATGTACGAGGTGGACAAGCGCGGGCTGGACCGGCTGGACCGATCAGTGCTGGAGGCGCTGATTACCAAATTCGGCGGCGGCCCCGTGGGCCTGTCAACCCTGGCCATAGCCGTGGGCGAGGAGCCGGAGACCGTGGAGACGGTCGCCGAGCCGTACCTGGTCCGGGAGGGGCTGCTGGGCAGGACACCGCGGGGCAGGATCGCCATGGCGCCGGCCTGGACCCACCTTGGGCTGGCAGTACCCGCGGGGGTCTTTGGCCAGGAGACCCTGGACCTTTTCGCGGCCGGGCCGGGCGATGAAGAATCGTCATCTGAATGGGTTTCCAGCACCCAATAGCAGCGCCCTCCCAGCTTTTCCCTCTAGACTGGAAAGACGCTCGGCACGTCCGGGCTTTGTTTCCGTGTCCCGCTACGGCGGGCCGCCCGCGGCCGCTCTCCCGCGTCTGGGCGGGCAGCGCGGTGCAAAGCGGACGTCGCTGTCAACCAGCTACGCAAGTACAGAACGGAACTTCACTTGTTCGGACATATTACTGCCCAGGCCCAGCCGCAGGCCGGCGGCGGCATCGACATCATGACCATTCTGCTGTTCGTCATGCTCGGCGTTTTCATCTTCATGATGTTCCGCCGCAACAAGAAGACCCAGCAGCAGCAGGCAAAGCTGCAGTCGGAGTTTGCTCCCGGCATCGAGGTTATGACCAGCTTCGGACTGTTCGGCCGCATCGTGTCGATTGATGAGGCGGAGAACAAGGTCGTCCTGGAGCTGTCGCCCGGCAACCTGGCCACCGTCCACCGCCAGGCGGTGAACAAGATCGTGGAACCCGCCGAAACCCAGGCCGTTCCCGACGACGCGTCAGCACTGACGGCCGAGGACCCGCTGGCCCCTGAAACCAAGGCCGCCACAGCCGACGAGACTCCGGACGAAACCCTCAAGCGCCTCAATGACGAGGGCAAGAAGGACATTTAGTCCGCCGCTTCCGCACAGCACAGCTGTCTACGGCTGCGGAGCCGCCGGGCGCGACAAGGCTCGCTCCGGCGGCCCTCCGCAATTAATAGAAAGATAGGCAATGGCACGAACTGGCCGCAATAAACCATCCCTTCGGGTGCTGGTCTGGCTTGGCGTTATCCTGGCTGCCATGACGGCCGTCCTTGCGGGCGGCACAATGTCCGGGGTTGCCAGCTGGAGCCCGAAGCTTGCCCTGGACCTGGAGGGCGGCACGCAGATGATCCTGGCACCCAAGGTTGAGGGTGGCTCGGACATCAACGAGGAGCAGCTCAACCAGGCGGTGGCCATCATCCGCCAGCGTGTGGACGGCTCCGGTGTCGCTGAGGCTGAGATCAGCACGCAGTCCGGCCGCAACGTGGTGGTGAGCCTTCCCGGTACGCCGTCCACAGAGACCCGCGCCCTGATCCAGGCCTCCGCGGACATGAACTTCCGCCCGGTTCTCGTCACGGGCGCGGGGGCAGCAGTTCCCGCCGCGCAGCGGACACCTGCTGCCCAGCTGCCGAAGCCGACGGCCAAGCCCACGAACGCCAGCGATTCGAACTGGATCACTGCGGACGTCCAGAAGCAGTTCGAGGCCCTTGACTGTGACCACCCGGCCCAGGACAAGCAGGAACGTTCCGACCCGGCCAAGCCGCTGGTCACCTGCGAGCCTGCCACGGACCAGACACCCGCCATCAAGTACATCCTGGGTCCTGTCGAGGTCAAGGGTGTGGAGATCCAGGGCTCGACGTTCCAGCTCCAGCAGGGCGCCCAGGGTGCCGTCACCAACGAATGGGCTGTGAATATCCAGTTCAACGCGGAGGGTACGGCCAAGTTCAAGACCGTCACCGAACGCCTCAACCAGTTCTACGTTGCTGCAGGCGGTGAGACCGGCAGCGATCCCAAGTCGCAGTTCGCCATCGTCCTGGATAACCAGGTCATTTCGGCCCCGCGGTCCCAGGCCGTGATTACCGACGGACGCCCGCAGATCACCGGCGGCTTCACGGAAAAGTCCGCCAAGGCGCTGTCCGACCAGCTCCGGTTCGGTGCCCTGCCCATCAGCTTCGACATCCAGAGCGAGCAGCAGATTTCCGCCACCCTCGGCGGCGAGCAGCTTCGGATGGGCCTCCTCGCCGGCCTGATCGGCCTGCTGCTGGTGGTTGTCTACTCGCTGTTCCAGTACCGGGCGCTCGGCTTCGTCACCATTTTCTCCCTCGTGGTGGCAGGGGCGCTCACTTACCTTGCCATTGCCATCCTTGGCTGGACCGAAAACTACCGCCTGTCCCTCGCGGGCGTCGCCGGTCTTATTGTGGCCATTGGCCAGACGGCTGACTCGTTCATTGTCTACTTCGAACGCATCCGCGATGAGCTGCGGGAAGGCCGTGGCCTGGTGTCGGCAGTGGAGAACGGCTGGAAGCGGGCCAAGCGGACCGTCCTTGCATCCAAGGCGGTCAACCTTCTCGCTGCACTGGTGCTGTACTTCGTGGCGGTTGGCAACGTGCGGGGCTTTGCCTTCACGTTGGGCCTAACCGCCATCGCCGACCTCATCGTCGTCTTCATGTTCACCCACCCCACGCTGCAGCAGCTGGCCAGGACCCGGTTCTTCGGCGAAGGCCACAAGTTCTCCGGCCTTGACCCTGAGCGCCTCGGCGCGGTGCCGCTCTACCGCGGCGCCGGCAGGCTCCGCAGTCCCGAGGACAAGCCATCACCGGTGCGCGCCAAGAACACCGGTGCCGCCGCTGAGGCTGAGCGCCGGATGACCATCGCTGAACGCCGCCGCGCGGAGCAGCAGGAGCAGCTCGCCGGTTCCTCCAAGGGCCCGGCCAAGGAGGGCAAGTAATGTCCAGTTTCGCGAAATTCGGTAACGAGCTCTACACGGGCAAGCGTTCCTACGACTTCGTCGGGGCCAAGAAAATCTGGTTCGCCGTGGCCGCTGTGGCGGTTGCGCTGTCCATCCTGATCCCGGCGGTCAAGGGCGGCTTCAACCTGGGCATTGAGTTCCGTGGCGGTTCCGAGTTCACGGTGTCCAACGTCAAGACCACCGAAGCATCCGTAGGCGAGAAGGCAGTCCACGACGTCGTTCCCGGCAGTGTGCCGCGCGTCGCCAACGTCGCCGGAACCACCATGCGGATCCAGACGGACAAGCTCTCCGATGACGAGACCCTCAAGATCAAGGAGGGCCTCACCAAGGCCTACGGCGTGACTGACAACGAGGTGACCTCCACCTTTGTCGGGCCCACGTGGGGGGCTGACGTCACCAAGCAGGCCCTGATTGGCCTCGTGGTCTTCGTTGCCCTCGCGACGGTCCTGATGGCCCTGTACTTCCGGACCTGGAAAATGTCCCTCTCGGCGATCGTGGGCATGCTCGTCACGATGTTCATTACGGCCGGTGTCTACGCCCTGAGCGACTTCGAGGTCACGCCCTCGGCGATCATCGGGTTTCTGACGGTGCTCAGCTACTCGCTGTACGACACCGTGGTGGTGTTCGACAAGATCCGTGAAAACACGGCCGACATCGACTCCTCCACGCGCCGGACCTTCGGCGAGGAAGTCAACCTGGCCGTCAACCAGACCCTGGTCCGTTCCATCAACACCATGATGGTGGCCATCCTTCCGGTCGGGGCGATCCTGTTCATCGGGGCCGGCCTTCTGGGCGCGGGAACCCTGCGCGACCTTTCGTTGGCCCTGTTCGTCGGGATCCTGATCGGCACGGCCGCTACGATCTTCATCGCGGCCCCGATGTATGCCTGGCTGCGCCAAAGCGAGGCGCCCCTGGTCAAGCAGGCCCAGCGTGTCAAGCAGCGCCGCGCTGACGCTGCTGCCAAGGCTGCGGCCGCCGAGCCCGCGAAAGCCTAGGTGCCTGCAATGCCTGGGGCGCCCGCGAAAGCGTAGAGCCCCGCCCTTGGACCGGATGCCGTCACCGCGACGGCGTCCGGTCTTTGCATTAAAGCGCCCGTCTTAGTCGCGTCCGGCCGTCCGGGTACCGGGCTGCGTAGGCGGCTGCCCCGTTGGTGACGGACCCGGTTATCGGTCGGGCCCGGAGCGGGAATAGACTGGGATAATTAAACGGGTCGTGAGGGGTACTTCATTGGAAGAAGGTTCGACGTCGGCGCCAACGGCGGCCGGAGGCAACGGTCCGGGCCAGGGACAGCAGACTGGTCTGGTGGCTGCCGGACGCCCGGCGCCCGGCGTGCCTGTGGACAACTCCGGCGTCCGACCCACTTTCCCGGGCCGGCGTGAGCGCACGAGGTCCCGCCTGGCGCGGCTGACGGGCCGCAGTACCGCGACGTACTCGCCCATCCTGGAGCCGCTGCTGCGGACCGTGCGGGCGAACAACCCCAAGGAAGACTTCGACCTCATCCAGCGCGCCTTTGTGGTCGCGGAGCAGAGCCACAGAGGGCAGAAGCGCAAGAGCGGCGACCCCTACATCACCCACCCTGTCGCCGTCGCGACAATCCTCGCCGAGCTGGGGCTCAGCGGCACCACCCTGGCCGCCGCGCTCCTCCACGACACTGTGGAGGACACGCCCTACACCCTTGAGGACCTCCGGGCGGACTTCGGGCCCGAAGTCGCCATGCTGGTTGACGGCGTCACCAAGCTGGACAAGGTCAGCTTCGGCGAGGCAGCCCAGTCCGAGACCGTCCGCAAGATGGTCGTGGCCATGGCCAAGGACATCCGGGTCCTCATGATCAAACTTGCGGACAGGCTGCACAACGCGCGCACGTGGCGGTTCGTCTCCGCCGAGTCCTCAGCCCGCAAAGCCCGGGAAACCCTGGAAATCTTCGCACCGCTGGCACACCGGCTCGGCATGAACACGATCAAGTGGGAGCTCGAGGACCTGTCCTTCGCGGCGCTTTATCCCAAGGTGTACGAGGAAATCGTCCGCATGGTTGGGGACCGCACTCCGGAGCGCGAAAAGAGCCTCAGCGTGATCCGGAACCAGATCGCCGACGATCTGCGCACCGCACGGATCAAGGCCACGATTACCGGCAGGCCCAAGCACTACTACTCGATCTACCAAAAAATGATCGTCCGGGACAAGGACTTCGACGACATCAACGACCTCATGGGCGTCCGGGTCCTGGTGGACTCGGTCCGCGACTGTTACGCCGCCCTGGGCACCCTGCATTCGCGCTGGAACCCGCTGCCTGGCCGGTTCAAGGACTACATCGCGATGCCGAAGTTCAACATGTACCAGTCGCTCCACACCACGGTCATCGGCCCCGGCGGCAAACCGGTTGAAATCCAGATCCGCACGCATGAGATGCATCGCCGCGCCGAGTACGGTGTGGCCGCGCACTGGAAGTACAAGGACCAGCCGAACCGGACCGCCACCGGACCCGGCAGCCCGCGCGACGGCGACATGGGCTGGCTCCGGTCCCTGGTGGACTGGCAGCAGGAGACCTCCGATCCCGGGGAGTTCCTCGACTCGCTCCGGTTCGAGATCAACGCCCGCGAAGTGTTCGTGTTCACCCCCAAGGGTGAGGTCATGGCGCTGCCGGCCGGCTCCACCCCGGTGGACTTCGCCTATGCCGTGCACACCGAGGTGGGCCACCGCACCATCGGAGCCCGGGTCAACGGCAAGCTCGTGCCGCTCAACAGCGAACTCAACCACGGCGACTGGGTGGAGATCTTCACGTCGAAGGCCGAGGGGGCCGGCCCCAGCCAGGATTGGCAGCACTTCGTCAAGAGCGCCCGGGCACGCAACAAGATCCGGCAATGGTTTAGCAAGGAACGCCGCGAAGAGGCGATTGACCGCGGCAAGGAGCTGCTGACCCGCGCCATGCGGAAGCAGAACCTCCCGCTGCAGCGCCTGATGACGCACGACGCCCTGGCCGCCGTGGCCGAGGACTTCAAGTACGTCGACATTTCCGGGCTGTACGCCGGAGTGGGCGACGGCCACACCTCCGCGCAGTCCGTCATGGAAAAGCTCGTGGAGAGCCTTGGCGGCAATGAAACACCCGACGACGACCTTACCGAAGTCAGCATTCCCACCCAGGTCAGCAAGGCCCGGTTCTCAGATTCCGGCGTGGTGGTCCGTGGCGTGGGCGATGTCTGGGTGAAGCTGGCCCGCTGCTGCACGCCGGTGCCGCCGGACCCGATCCTCGGCTTCGTCACGCGCGGCTCGGGCGTGTCGGTGCACCGGACTGACTGCACCAACGTGGCAGGCCTGAAGGACCAGCCGGACCGGATCGTCGACGTTGACTGGGCGCCGACACAGTCAAGCGTCTTCCTGGTGGAGATCCAGGTGGAGGCGCTGGACCGGAAGTCCCTCCTGTCCGACGTGACGCGCGTGCTCTCCGAGAACCACGTGAACATCCTGGCGGCCAGCGTCCACACGTCCACGGACCGCGTGGCCATCTCAAAGTTTGCCTTCGAGATGGGTGACCCTAAGTACCTCAGCCACGTGCTCAGTGCTGTACGGCGGATCGACGGGGTGTTCGACGTCTACCGGACCACGGGCAACCGCCGGAGAAGCTAACAGCGAGAGCTTCTCCAGGGCTGCGTTCTTGTGCGGCAGCCGGGGCATCGCCTCGACGGCCAGCACCAGGAGCCGGAGCCTGACATCGAGTTCGGGTTTCGCCAGGAGCAGCCTCAGGGCCGGAACTGCCCTCTCGGTCTCCACGTGCAAGGCGATGTCCAGTGCTGTCCGGAGCGGACTCGAGACCATCAGGCCGCCGAGGCTGACGACGTCAAACGGTCCGAGCCGGACCTCGTGGAGCGTGCAGCCGCGGGTGGACCGAAGGCTGGAGATGCGGCGTTTGGCGTCCACCAGGAGGGCCAGCCGGTCCGGCTCGCGGGCGCAGCCGTAGATCCAGGCCGCGGTCATCCGTCCTGCCACCACGCGCCGCCGCACCGGGGCGGGCACCCCGTGAGCCGCTGCGCGTGCCCGCAGCTGCGGGGAGGCCGCCGTCCCGGGAACGGTGTAGCCGTGCTGATAAAGCTGCGTGAGCACGCCGTCGGCCGCCATGGACTGGAGCTCGGGCCACGTGAAGGGAAGCCCCGGCGAATAGAGTTCCTGTAGCTGTTTGGGGGAGTCCGCGGGCGGGGAATCGCCCCGCGCCAAGGAGGCGTGGGCCTGGGTCACAGGTGTCTGGGTCACAGGTGTCTGGGTCACAGGTGTCTGGGTCACAGGTGTCTGCGAAACAGGGGGCTGGGAGAACGGTGCCATTCCGTCATCCTGCCGGAAGCGGACTTAACGGGTAAGGCCCCGCCCCGGTTATGTGGATAACCGGGGCGGGGCCTTACTGATGCTCCTTAGGAGAGCTCGCTCGCCGAACGCTGGATCTGGTCCAGCCATGCCTGGCGGGCTTCAAGGGCTTCCCTTGCGGCCTTGATCTTGCGCTGGTCGCCTGCCTTCTCCGCGTCGGCCAGGTCATCCTTCAGGCCGGCGATGGCGGATTCGAGCTGGGTCAAGGCGCTGTTGGTGCGGGCCTTGGTCTCGGGGTTGGAGCGCTGCCACTTCTCGTCCTCGGCCTGACGGACTGCATCCTCGATCCGGCGCAGCCCGGCCTCGATCCGGCCCATGTCCGCACGCGGAACCTTGCCTGCCTCCTCCCAGCGGTCGTGGATGGACTGCAGGGCCTTCTTGGCGGCGGCGATGTCCTTGACCGGAACGATGGACGACGCCTCCTCGAGGAGAGCCTCCTTGACCTTCAGGTTGGCGGCGTATTCCTGGTCGATCTCGTCGTTGGCGGCCTGGCGCGAGCTGAAGAAGACGTCCTGCGCGGCGCGGAACCGGGCCCACAGTGCGTCGTCATCCTTGCGGCTGGCCCGCGGTGATGCCTTCCACTCGTCCATCAGCCGGCGGTATTCCCCGGCAGCGAAGCCCCAGTCGGTGGACGTCGACAGAGCCTCGGCCTCCGCAATCAGCTTCTCCTTGGCAGCCTTCGCCGCCGAGTTGTTGCTGTCCAGCTGGGAGAAGTAGGCCCGGCGGTGCCGGTCAAAGACGGTCCGGGCGGCACGGAACCGCTTCCACAGGGCGTCCTCGTTGCTGCGGCCCAGGCGGACCCCGCTCTTCTGCGCGGCCTTCCAGCTTTCAAACAGCTCGTTCATGCGTGCGCTGGACGTCTTCCACTGAACCTGGGCCGGATCGGTGCCGGAGATCGCCTCGGCCTCGGCCACGATGGCCTCACGGGCGGCGAGCTCGGCGGCGCGGACGGCGTCGTGCTGTGCCTTTTCCGCCTTCTCCAGCTCGGTGATCTGGGTGGACAGGGTGTCCAGCCGGCCCTCGGCGGAACGGATGTCGCCCACCATGTTCCGTTCAGCGAGCTGCTCGCGCAGGTGCGTCACGGTCTTCTGCATGTCAGTGGTGGGGGTTTTCGAGGCCACGCGCTGTTCCAGCAGGACAATCTGGGCGACGACGTCGTCATACTTCCGTGCGAAGTAGGCCAGGGCCTCGTCGTTGCTGACGTCCGGGTACTGACCGACCGGGTGCTCCTCGCCGTCGATGGTCAGGAACACGTGGCCGTCGCCCTCAACGCGGCCCCAGCGGGCGGCTTCGGCCAGCGACGTGGCGGGCGGTGCCTGCACCGGCGTTACGGTGGCAGCGGGGCCAGCCTTGGGTCGGGCAGCAAACGCTGCCGGCGTCGGCGCGGGCCGGGGTGCCGGCGCCGGACGCGGTGACGGTGCGGGGCTGGGTGCCGGCGCTTCCTCCACAGCCTCCGGCCGCGGGCTTTCCTGCGTGGCCTCGGGCTCCACAGCCTCCTCGGGCTGCACCGCGTCGGCCTGCGCGGCCTCTTCGGGCTGCGCCTCACCCTCGGGCTGCACCTGATCCACAGGCTCGGCAGCCTCCACAGGCTCGGCCGCTCCCACGGTCTCCGGGGAAGCCTGGACCTCGGTCACTTCGGCTGCTGTTTCGTCGGATTTCTGACTGTCTGTCACCGCTAAAAGTCTTTCGCTTGGAGGAAGATACTCATTCATAAGTCGCCTGGGGCCGCTGGCGCGGCAGGGGTTCCTACTTCAGAGAAAACGAGTCTATCCTGACTGCTTCCGCAGGTGCGCCGTCAGTGCCACTTTCGCCGGCCTTAAGACCGGCAGCCGCAATCTTCGTCACGACATCCAGGCCCGAGGTCACCTTGCCCACGATGGTGTAGCCGCCGGCGGAGTCGGCCGGAATGACGGTGTCCTTGTAGACAATGAAGAACTGCGTGCCGTTGCCGTAGGCGTTGTTGCCCGTGCGGGCCACGGCAATGGTGCCGGCAGGATACTTGTTGTCTGCCGGCGTGTTCTCCAGCGGCCCCCAGGTGTAGTTGGGGTCGCCCTGGCCATCGCCGGTCTTGGAGCCGCACTGCAGGACACCGAAGTTCTCGGCGGTGGTGAGGCGGTGGCAGCTGACGCCCTTGTAGTAGTTCTGGTCGGCCAGGGACTTGAACACGGCGGCTGCCTGCGGGGCCTTGGTGCCGTCCAGCTGCACGCCCAAGGTGCCGCTGTTCAGCTTCAGTGAGCCGGTGAACGTCTTGCCGGCCGCCGTCGCGGGCTTGGGGATGTTCGCCGCGTTGGTCTGCGCGGCAGTGGGAGTGGCGGAAGGGGCGGCTGACGGCGTGGCAAGGCCCGCCTCGGCAGCAGCGAATTCCTCTTCGGTGGGGTTCCCGGCAAACACCGTCAGTTGAAGCACGACGGCGAGCACCACCGCCGCGGCCGCCGCACTTCCCGCTACCAGGTTGTCCCGCTTGCGGCGCTTCTCCTGGTCCCGTCGAAGCTCACGTTTGGCTTCCATCTGCTGGATGCGCCTCTTGGCTTCGCGCGTTTCGCGTGGACTGGCCGCCACGGGTCCTCCTCATCGATCGGACTGCCCGGCCGGGCAAGCCCCTGAAGGCATCCCCGGCTGCAGATTGCACTGCGGCAGCCCGCCACCGCCTGGTTTCCCGCATTAGAGATGCAGGCGCCGAAAGCATAAACTGACTGCCGCACATAAGTTTATGCAGAACAGGCTGGACTCCCGCCGCTGCCGCAGCTGTTTGATTTCAAATAGCGACGCGGAACATGGCGCAGCGGCTCCGGTCTTCGTTTACCTGAGGAGAAACTCCACCATGGCACGCACCGCCTCCCTGTCCGGATTCCCCGAGTGGCTTCCTGAGGAGCGGCTGGTGGAGCAGCATGTCCTGGACTCGCTGCGCCGCACGTTCGAGCTGCACGGTTTCGGCTCCATCGAGACCCGCGCCGTGGAGACGGTCGGCCAGCTGCTGCGCAAGGGCGAGATCGACAAAGAGGTCTACGGGCTGAGCCGGCTCCAGGACGATGAGGGAGAGGAAGCGAAGGGCAAGCACGATCCGCATGCCCTGGCCCTGCACTTCGACCTCACCGTGCCCTTCGCCCGGTACGTCGTGGAAAACGCCGGCTACCTGGCCTTCCCGTTCCGCCGCTACCAGATCCAGAAGGTCTGGCGCGGGGAACGCCCGCAGGAAGGCCGAGCCCGCGAGTTCACCCAGGCGGACATCGACGTGGTGGGCGACGGCGAGCTGCCCTTCCGCTACGACGTCGAGATTGCCCTGGTCATCGCCGAGGCGCTGGGCGCCCTCCCGATTCCGGAGTTCCGGCTGCGCATCAACAACAGGAAGCTCGCCGAGGGCTTCTACCGGGGCATCGGCCTGCCCGACACCGCCGGAGTGCTGCGCAGCATCGACAAGCTGGAGAAGATCGGCCCGGAGAAGGTGGCTGAGCTCCTCAAGTCCGAGCTCGGCGCCACAGACGAGCAGGCACAGGCGGCGTTGAAGCTGGCCGGCATCAAGACCGAGGACACATCCTTCGTGGCGCAGGTCCGTTCGCTAGGGGTCAGCAACGACCTCCTGGAGGAGGGCCTGAACGAACTCGAACAGGTGATCGAGGCCGCCGTGAAGCGGGTCCCGGGCAAGGTTGTCGCGGACCTCAGCATTGCCCGCGGCCTGGACTACTACACCGGCACGGTCGTGGAAACCGTCCTGGTTGGCCACGAGCAGCTCGGCTCGATCTGTTCCGGCGGCCGCTATGACGCCCTGGCGAGCAAGGGCAACCGGAAGTTCCCCGGCGTCGGGCTGTCCATCGGCGTGACCCGGCTCGTCTCGCGCATCCTCAGCCAGGACCTGGCCAAAGCTTCCCGTTCCGTGCCGACGGCAGTGTTCGTGGCGCTCACGTCGGACGAGAGCTGGGGCGAGGCGCAGGACGTGGCCACGGAGCTGCGCAGCCGCGGCATCGCCGCCGAGGTGGCCGCCAAGGCAGAGAAGTTCGGCAAGCAGATCAAGTTCGCGGACCGGCGGGGCATCCCCTTCGTCTGGTTCACGGACGAGGACGGCAAGCACCAGGTCAAGGACATCCGCTCCGGCGTGCAGGTGGACGCCGATCCGGCGACGTGGACGCCGTCGGACGAGGACATTCGCGTCCAGGTCGTTCCCGCGCCGGTTTCCTGAGCTACCGCTTACTGAGTTACCGCTTCCCGGGCTGCAGCCGTCGCTTCCGGAACGCAAGGACGACGGCGCGCCCGGCGAGTCCGACGGCCATGATGGCCGCCATGCCGAGCACCGAGGCCGCCGGCAGGGTGAACGCCAGGACCAGGCACCCGGCCAGCCCTGCGGCGTTGAGCCACCTGGGCGCGTGCCGGGCCCGGTCCCTGAGCGTGAACGCGGCGGCATTCGTCACGGCGTAATACAGCAGGACGCCGAAGCTGGAGAAGCCAACCACCGTCAGCACGTCCGTGGTCAGCAACAACAGAACGACGACGGCGGCCACCGCCAGTTCGGCCGTTACCGGCACCGGATGGCGCCCGCCCACCCTGGCCAGGGGAGCGGGGAGGTCGCGTTCGCGGGCCATCGCCATGGCCGTGCGTCCCACCCCGGTGATGAGGGCAAGCAGAGCGCCGAGCGAGGCGGCGGCGGCACCTGCCTGGACTGCCGGCGCCCCGGCGGCCAGCCGGGACTGTTCCACAGCGTTGAGCAGCGGCGCCGTGGAGGAGGCAAGCACGTGCGCCGAAAGATGCACCAGGAGCAGCGCCCCCAGCAGCAGGTAGATCACCAGGGCACCGCCCAGTGCCCCGAGGATGGCGCGCGGAATGACCCGCGCCGGGTCCTTCACCTCCTCGCCGAGCGTGGCGATGCGGGCGTACCCGGCAAAGGCGAAGAACACCAGGCCTGCGGCGGGCAGGACGCCCCAGGCACTGCCGGCCTGCCCGGGAAAGGCGCCTGCCTGTCCGGAAACTGTCCCGCCGTCGGGAACATGCGGTCCCAGAATGCTCGCGGCGGCCACGAAGGCGAGGGTGGCCAGGACCACGGCCAGCAGGATGCGCGTCAGGAAGGCCGTCCGGGTGATGCCCAGCAGGTTCACGCCGGTCAGCGCGGCCACCGCTGCGATGGCCACGGGGGTGGCGTAGCCCGGCGCAACGTACTGGCCGAAGGTCAGGGCCATGGCCGCGCAGGACGCCGATTTGCCGGTCACAAAACCCCAGCCGGCAAGGAACCCGGGCCACTCGCCGAGCTGCTTGCGGCCGTAGACGTAGGTGCCGCCGCTTTGCGGATACTTTGAAGCGAGCTGGGCCGAGGCGACGGCATTGCAGTAGGCCACGGCGCCGGCCAGCGCTATGGCCGCGAGGAACAGCGGTCCGGCCAGCCGGGCAGCCGGCGCGAAGACGACAAAAACGCCGGCGCCGAGCATGGATCCGAGCCCGATGGCTGTTGCATCGGCCACACCGAGCCTACGTTGCAGCTGCTGGTGCTTGGTCATGGCGGGGCGGGAACCTTTCAAACGGGTAAACTCGGACGGGATCGTTTCCGCAACGATCGTATTTAAACTTCATTCTGTCTTCCTTCTGAAAGGAATGCTGTGCTGCGCACACATGACCTCGGATCACTTCGCTCCGAGCACATTGGACAAACCGTAACCCTGGCAGGCTGGGTCGGCCGCCGTCGTGATCACGGTGGTGTCGCATTCGTCGATCTGCGTGACGCCTCGGGCGTGGCGCAGGTGGTGGTCCGTGAGGAAGAGGTCTTCCACGGGCTGCGCAACGAATACGTGCTGCAGGTGACCGGCACGGTCTCCAAGCGTCCGGAAGGCAACGAGAACCCTGCCCTGGCCACGGGCGAGGTCGAGGTCATGGCGGACAAGGTGGTCATCCTCAACACCGCCGACGCCCTGCCCTTCCAGATCGATGAGCACGTGGAAGTGGGGGAGGAAGCCCGGCTCAAGCACCGCTACCTGGACCTGCGCCGCCCCGGCCCCGCCCGCAACCTGCGCCTGCGTTCCGAAGCAAACCGCGTGGCCCGCGAACTGCTCCACCAGGACGGCTTCGTGGAGATCGAGACGCCCACGCTGACGCGCTCGACGCCGGAAGGCGCCCGTGACTTCGTGGTCCCCGCACGCCTCGCGCCGGGTTCCTGGTACGCCCTGCCGCAGTCGCCGCAGCTGTTCAAGCAGCTCCTGCAGGTGGGCGGCTTCGAGAAGTACTACCAGATCGCCCGCTGCTACCGCGATGAGGACTTCCGGGCCGACCGCCAGCCGGAATTCACCCAGCTGGACATCGAGGCCAGCTTCGTGGACCAGGACGACATCATTTCGCTGGGCGAAAACATCGTCAAGGCACTGTGGAAACTCATCGACGTCGAGATCCCCACGCCCATCCAGCGCATCACCTATGCTGACGCGATGGCGCGATACGGCTCCGACAAGCCCGACCTTCGTTTCGGCGTGGAGTTGACCGAGCTCACCGAGTTCTTCAAGGACACCAACTTCGGCGTCTTCAAGGCCCCGTACGTGGGTGCCGTCGTCATGCCCGGCGGTGCCTCCCAGCCGCGCCGCACTCTGGACGGCTGGCAGGAATTCGCCAAGCAGCGCGGGCACAAGGGCCTGGCGTACGTCCTCTTCAAGGAGGACGGCGAACTGGCCGGTCCCGTAGCCAAGAACCTGACCGACACCGAGCGTGAAGGCCTGGCCGCCGCCGTGGGCGCCAACCCCGGCGACTGCATCTTCTTCGCCGCCGGCGAGAAGTCCGCGGCCCGCGCCCTCCTGGGTGCTGCCCGCGTGGAGATCGGCCACCGCACCGGCCTGATCGACCCCAGCGCCTGGGCCTTCTGCTGGGTGGTGGACGCGCCGATGTTCGAACCGGCCGCCGCAGCAGTGGCATCCGGGGACGTCGCCGTCGGAGCCGGCAAGTGGACGGCCGTCCACCACGCCTTCACCTCGCCCAAGCCCGAGTTCCTGGACACCTTTGACCAGGACCCGGAATCCGCGCTGTCCTACGCGTACGACATCGTCTGCAACGGCAACGAAATCGGCGGCGGCTCCATCCGTATCCACGAGCGCGACGTCCAGGAACGTGTCTTCGAACTGATGGGCCTGGACCGGGCAGATGCCCAGACCAAGTTCGGGTTCCTGTTGGAGGGCTTCAAATACGGCGCTCCGCCGCACGGCGGCATCGCCTTCGGCTGGGACCGCGTGGTGGCGCTGCTCGCCGGTGTTGAGTCCATCCGCGACGTCATTGCCTTCCCGAAGACCGGCAACGGCTACGACCCGCTGACCCAGGCCCCAGCGCCGATCACGCCGCAGCAGCGCAAGGAGGCCGGCGTCGACTTCAAGCCGGAGGCCAAGAAGCCGGAAGAGAAGAAGGCCGACTGAGCCGCGCGGCCAGCGTGCAGCTTTACCTCGACGCGTGAGCTGACGCGAAGCATCACCAGGAGCAGGAGGCTCCCCGGATCTGCACCGCAGATCACCGGGGAGCCTCCTGCCGTTGACGAAGGAGTGCCACGGCCGTGATCGACTTGCCCGATGCCGACTTGCCGGCTGCCGCCTTGCCAGATGCCGGCCTCCCGGATCTGGAAGCGGCCATGGATGCAGCCTGGCCCGCGCCGGACCGGGAGCTGTCCGGAGGCTGGGTTCTACGCGCCGCCAACGGCGTGACCCAGCGTGCCAACTCCATCTGGCCGCGTTCGGAGCCCCGGGGGACGCGGGATGAACGGCTCGCGGCACTGCGGGATGCCCGGGCCTGGTACCGGGGCCGCCGGCTGCCGGTGATCTTCCAGGTCTTCGACACTCCCGGCAGCTCCGCGCTGAACGCCGTCCTGGACGAGGAAGGCTTCACTCGGCAATCCGAAACGCTGGTCATGGTGCGTGCAGCTGACCTTGCACCTGCAGCCCTCGGGGATGCTCCGGAAACTGGCGCCGGCGTCGAAATGAGCGAACATCCATCGGCCGAATGGCTGGACCTGTGGTGGTCCGTGGACGGCCGCGGCGGGGCCCCGGAACTGGACGCCGCCCGTGCCATCCTCACCGCTTGCCCGGCGCTGTACGCCCTGGTGAGGGACGACGACGGCGGGCCGGCCGCCGTCGGACGCCTCGCCGTTGTTCCGGGCGGGACTGTCGGTCCCTGCGGGGCAGCGGTTCCCGGTACGGGAGTTGTTCCCGGCGCAGCAGGCAGCTGGGGCGGGCTGTACTGCATGGCCACCCGGCCCGATGCCCGGCGCCGGGGGTACGCCACCCGGGTCCAGCAGGCCCTGTTCAGCGCAGGTGCGGCACGGAGGACTGGCGGGTTACTGGCTGCTGGTGATGGCGTCGAACTCCGCTGCCCGGGAGCTGTACTCCCGGGCAGGCTTCCTTGAGGTGTCCCGATATTACTACCGGCAGGAACGGCCCCGGCGGTCGCTGACCGGCTGCTGAGCGGGGCTACACTCCGCCGTTTCGACGGTTCCCTACGCACACGACATTGCGGAACATCGAGTGGGCAGGGAACCGTCGAAACGGGCGGTAGCAGTGCGGCTACGGGCCTTCGGTCCGGTAGTGCAGGCCCATCCACGGGGCGGTGACCAGCTTGCCGTCGCCTGGGGGGATCAGACTGGGGGAGTTGTTTCGGCAGCCACCGGAGCATGGGTCGGATCAGGAGCCGCGGCGGACGTGAGAATGTCCTGGGGCCGGACGACTGCAATTTGCTGCGTAGACGCGCCATTTCCGTGCAAAGCGTTGCGGACTCAACGCGGTGCCAGGGCGAAAAATATGCAGGGTCCGGGCTCCCACCGGCATAGTTAAGATTTCGGGCTTGCATTTATGGGTACAGTCACCGCATAAACGCAAGACAGAAACGAACAGGGGCTTGACTTGGCAGGGAATGCAACCTTCCGGCACAGCAACACCGGGCTGCTTTCGGTGAGCAGTGTTGAGGCGCCGAGGATCGTGAGTTCCACGGATTTCGACCGCAGGTTGGCTTCGACCCTGCAGCGGCTGAAGTTCCCCCCGCGGCTGCTTGAGCGCGTTGCCGGCATCACGCACCGTCGCTGGTGGGCCGCCGGGACATCGTTCGATGATGCTGCGGTTGAAGCGGGCGCGAAGGCCCTGGCCGAGGCCGGCGTCGAAGCGTCCGAGATCGGCCTGCTGATCAATACTTCGGTCACGCGGCGCAACCTCGAACCGTCCGTGGCGGTGAAGATCCACCACGGACTGAGCCTGCCATCGTCGGCCATGAACTTCGATCTGGCCAACGCCTGCCTCGGATTCGTCAACGGCATGACGCTGGCGGCCACCATGATCGACTCCGGCCAGATCAGGTACGCGATGATCGTCAACGGCGAGGATGCCCAGGCAACGCAGGAGGCGACCCTGGCCCGATTGCAGCGGCCCGAGACGACCCGCGAGGACTTCAACCGCGAGTTCGCCACCCTTACCCTCGGCTCCGGAGCCGCTGCGGCTGTCCTGGGCCCGGCGGACCAGCACCCAGGGGCGCACCGGATCCTCGGCGGCGTGATGCGCGCGGGCACGGAGCACCATGAACTGTGCGTGGGTGGCATCGACGGCATGGCCACTGACACCAAGGGCCTGCTCGACGGCGGCCTGCAGCTCGTGGCCGATGCCTGGCACGAGGCCCAGCCGGAGTGGAACTGGGCCTCGATGGACCGCTACGTCACGCACCAGGTCAGCAATGCCTACACCCAGGCCATCATCGACGCCATCGACCTGGACCCGGCCAAGGTGCCGATCACGTTCCCGCACTGGGGCAATGTAGGCCCCGCCTCCCTCCCCATGACCCTCGCCGCCGAAGCGCAATCTCTCGAAACCGGGGACCGCGTGCTGTGCATGGGCGTCGGTTCCGGGCTGAACACCGCCATGATGGAAATCGTTTGGTAATCGCCGACTGGTCCGGCGTCGACCCCGAATGGTCGCGCGAAATCACTGTGGCGTCCACATCGGCCGTGGATGCGCCAGGCACAGTGCGCCGCTGGCACCTGCTCGACAACGGCGCCCAGCTTTCCCGCCATGGCCTGGCGCCCGCCGGTACCCTGCTGTGCGTGCATGGCAATCCAACCTGGTCATATCTGTGGCGGACGCTGCTGGCCGCCGGATCCGACCCGGCACATCCGTGGCGCGTGGTGGCGGTGGACCAACTGGACATGGGCTACTCGGAGCGCACCGGCAGGTTCCGGCGTCTGGCGGACCGGATCAACGACCTGGGGGACCTTACCGCCGCGCTGGGACTGGACGGACCGGTCGTTACGGTGGGTCATGACTGGGGCGGAGTGATCAGCCTGGGCTGGGCCTTGGCGCACCCGCAGCACGTCACCGGGGTGGTGCTGACTAACACAGCCGTCCACCAGCCCTCCGATTCGGCAATCCCGCCAGCCCTCCGGCTTGCCTTGCACCCTGCCGTGCACCGGTGGGGCACGAGGACGTCGGACGCCTTTCTGCGGGTGACACACTCGCTGGCAAACCCGCCGCTGCCCGCCGACATCCGAAAGGCCTACATGGCCCCCTACCGCGGAGCCCGCCGCCGGTCCGGGGTGGGAAACTTTGTTGCGGATATTCCCGCAGACGCTTCCCATCCCAGCTTCCGGGCGCTCAACCGCGTAGCGGAAGGGTTGCGCGGGCTGAAGGTCCCGGCCCTGATGCTCTGGGGTCCCCGGGATCCCATCTTTTCCGACCGGTACCTCAAGGATCTCATCAGGCGGCTTCCGCACGCGGACGTGCATCGCTTCGAAGGCGCCGGACATCTCGTGGCTGAAGACCGAAACATTGCCACGCCCGTCTTCCAATGGCTCGCCGAGCACGGCGGTGCCAGTGGCAGCGATTCCCCGGCAGCCGAAGCCGCAACGACCGGTGGCCAGGGGCTGAAGGATCCGGCCGGGCGGGAGCCCGGGGGATTCCGGCCCCTTTGGGAGTTGCTCGGCGAGCTGGCGGCAGGGCCGGCGAAAGGAGATACCGCCGTAGCGGAAATGGCGCCGGGCGGCAGAGTCAGCCGCTCGCTCAGCTGGCAGCAGCTGGACCGGAACATCACGGACCTCGCCGCGGGGCTACAGGAAGCCGGAGTGGGAAGCGGCAGCCGGGTGAGCCTGATGGTTCCGCCCGGGGTGGACCTGACCGTAGCCCTCTACGCCTGCCTGCGGCTGGGCGCTGTGGTGGTCGTGGCCGACGCCGGGCTGGGAACCAGAGGCCTGAGCCGCGCCGTAAAGGGCGCCACCGCCGATTTCCTCATCGGAATCGACAAGGCGCTGGCGGCTGCCTCGGTGCTCGGCTGGCCGGGACGGCGGATCAGCGTACGGGACCTCCCGGCCGCCCGCCGCCGAATCCTGGGTGTCGAAACCTCCCTCACCGCCCTGGCTGGGCGAGGTGCCGGACGCGGTTCGAGGCGGCCAACGCACACTATGGACCCAGCTGCCCCAGCCGCCGTACTCTTCACGTCCGGCTCTACCGGTCCTGCCAAAGGCGTGCTCTATACGCACCGGCAGCTGGCCGCGATGCGGGATACGGTGGCCGCAACTTTCGGGATCCGTTCCGGCGCCCGGCTCGTGGCGGGCTTCGCCCCGTTCGCCCTGCTGGGGCCGGCGCTCGGAGCGGTTTCGGTGACGCCGGCCATGGACGTGACTGCGCCCCGCACCTTGACGGCCCGCGCGCTGGCGGACGCCGCCGCGGCCATAGACGCTACGGTCGTCTTCGCCTCGCCGGCGGCGTTGCGCAACGTCCTTGCCACCCGGGATGCCGTGAGTGAGGCAGGGCACAAAGCCCTGGAACATGTCGAGTTGCTTTTGTCTGCCGGCGCACCCGTCCCGGAACCGCTCCTGGCGGAGGTCCAACGGCTGCTGCCCGGGGCATCGCTGCATACCCCGTACGGGATGACTGAGGCGCTGCCGGTCACCGACATCAGTCTCGAACAAATCCAGGCCGCCGATGCCGAAACGGCTGCCGGCACCGTAGCGGGCGTAGGCAACGGCGTGTGCGTGGGGAGGCCCGTGCATGGCGCCCGCGTGGCCGTCGTCCCACTGGCTGCGGATGGCACCGCACCCGGGTCCCATCTCGTGACGGCGGCTGGCGTGACCGGCGAGATTCTGGTCAGCGCCGCGCACGTCAAGGAAGCGTACGACAGGCTCTGGCTGACCCAGCGGGAGAGCATCAGTCTGCCCGGATGGCACCGCACCGGCGACGTGGGGCACTTCGACGCGGCCGGCCGTCTCTGGGTCGAGGGACGTCTAGCCCATGTCGTGACGGCGCCCGGGGCTGTGGTGACGCCCGTGGGCGCCGAACAGGCCATCGTACGCCTGGACGGCGTCCGGCTGGCCGCTATCGCCGGGATCGGGCCGGCAGGGACGCAAGCCGTCGTCGCCGTCGTCGAGACCGTACCTCCCGCCCGCAAAGCCGGCCCTGCTGCGCCGCAACTCGCCGGGCGTGTCCGCAGGGCGGCCCTTGAGGCTGGCGTCGATATCTCCGCTGTGCTAACAGTCCCCGCACAGCCCACCGACATCCGGCACAACGCCAAGATCGACAGGACCCGCCTGTCCCGCTGGGCTTCACGGGTGCTGGCCGGCGGCCGCCCGGGAAAGCCATGAAGGTCCTCGTCACCGGCGCAAGCGGGCTGCTCGGGCGGGAAGTGGCCCGGCTACTGGTCCGCCAGGGCCATGCCGTGGCCACGTTCCAGCGCCGTCCCTCGGGAGTCGACGGCGCAGCGGACTTCTGCGGGTCCGTCACGGACGATGCAGCGCTCCGGGGAGCAGTCGACGGGTCAGAAGGAATCATCCACCTGGCCGCGAAAGTTTCTTTTACGGGCCGTGCCTTGGAGTTCGAGGAGGTGAACGTCGAAGGAACCCGCCGTCTGCTCCATTCCGCCCGTGCGGCCGGGGTACGGGACGTGGTGTTCGTCTCCTCTCCGTCCGTGGCCAACTCCGGCGCCGCCATCGTCGGGCTGGGTGCGGAGCCGGCTGACCCGCAGCATGCGCACGGCGACTACTCCCGCACCAAGGCCGAGGCGGAGTTGCTGGCGCTGGCAGCGGACGCTCCGGAATTCCGGGTTGCAGCGGTGCGCCCCCACATCGTCTGGGGCCCCGGCGACACCCAACTGGTGGAACGGGTCTTGGCACGCGCCAGCCGCAGCCGCCTGCCGCTGCTCGACGCCGGTGCGGCCCTGATCGACACCACCTACGTGGACAACGCCGCCTCGGCCATCGTCGCCGCGCTGCACCGCATGGAACACGTCCATGGCAGCGCCCTGGTCGTGAGCAACGGCGAGCCCCGCCCGGTCGGCGAGCTGCTGGCGGGCATATGCGCTGCAGGAGGCGTCCCCGCGCCGTCGTGGACTGTCCCGGGTGGGGTGGCGCGGGCAGCGGGAGCGGTAATGGAAAAGCTCTGGACCTGGGCAGGGCGGAAAGAGGAGCCGCCGATGACCAGGTTCCTTGCTGAGCAGCTCTCCACCGCCCACTGGTTCGACCAGCGCCGGACCCGTGAACTGCTCAACTGGACGCCCGCTGTCTCGCTTGATGACGGACTGGCGAGGCTGGCCGAGCACTATAGTTCCCGGTCATCGGCGCGGGTTCGCCGGTCCTGAGGCTTAAGTGAAAGTTGCCCTTTGGTCACAGGGGATGTGTCACGGGCCCGTTAGCCGCTGCGGGCCGCTCGAGGACAAGGAGACTTTGCCGGCAGAGGCTGGAAGCTGGCGGACCTGTCTGAGCTGATCAGAGCGACAGGCAGGTGCTAGCTGTTCTCAGGGCCACACCAGCGATGGGCCGCCTAGCCTCTGGCCGCAGTCCGGCGTCCTTGGTCCTGCCCGCACGGTTGAAAATCAAGGCTGTTCTTCCCTTGGCTCAGACCCTAGGCTATGCCTCACACTTATCGACCTGTGGAGGCTGCTGTGCGTGTATCCGAAAAAACTGACCGGTCGGCTCAAGCCCGTCATCTCCAGGAAAACCTCATGGCCCGTCTGTCCAAGGGGAGGGAATGGGCGACGCCAGGTGTCGAATCCGCCTTGCGCCGAGCGTTGGGACGAATTGATGCGGGTAGAGACGTGGCATCTCCCCGCCTCCAGGCCACTTTGAGGGCCATTGCCGACGAACTGGCCGGGGGAGTGGAGACGGTGACGCCGCGGCTTCACGAGCGCATCGCGCGGATCATTCCCGAGGTAGAAGTTCCGGTGCCGGATGAGCCCCAGGCTGGAAAGCTGGCAGGGAAGCCTTGGTTGGTAGCGGCGGCGGGCATTGCGGCCGTGGCCGCTGGGCTCTCCCTGTGGCGTGTGCTGCGGGTGGGCGAACCTGCGTCGGAACATCAGGAAGTTCCAGCTGCGGATGCCGGGCCAATCCAGGCCAGCGCCCTCCCAGGCAACCAGCCGGACTCGCCGTCGGCCCGGCCTTGACGCGGCCGGTCGCTGAGTTCCGGAAGGTCGAAGCCTCGGACGGCCTGGAAGCGTCTTGGCCGTTGTCTTGCTCGCTGCCCCAGGCGCAGGAATCCGCATCTCCGACCGCCACCCGTACGTCCACGCTGCCGGGCTAAGGTGCTCAGGACGGTGCGGTAGGAGTTTTCGGTGCTCACCCACAGGGAACGCCATCACGGCTGAGGACAATCAGAGCTTCCACTCCGTGAAGGAAATCTGGGCCGCCAAGGACTTCAAGGAATTCGAGTCCTGCGACTTGTACGCGGACGGAACCTGGCACAGCGACACCTTCTCGCTGGAACCGGATGAAGCCGCCATGGTCAAACAGGTCGGAGCCGACGGCGGGGACATCAGCGTGCCGTCCTCCGCATTTCGTCAACGTGCTGCTGCTGCGCGCTGGCGCCCGAGAAGGGGTGGGACCGCAAACGGGGTGATAACGCGGCTGGTCCCAAAGTCCGCTCCGAGGCCAAGGCCTCGGTGAAGATGTGCCCCACGGCGCCATTCGTCGCAGAGCTCAAACTCGTTGCCAACGGTGTGCCTCCCAGCCGACAAGCCAACCATGGGCAACGGCACCTACGCCATCGCCAAAGACATCGCCGCGGGCAACCACCAGGTGAACGCATCAACCGGAGCCAATGGCATCCACGACCGCTATTGGGAACGGACAGGACCCCCAAGGCGGCACCATCGCAAACGACTTCCTAACCTTCGCACCGCAAGGGCCCGTCGTCACCGTCTAAGGGGGCGAAGCGTTCGTCAGCAAGAGCTGTGGGACCTGGACTAAGAACGGCTGAATCCACAGCATTCATGCCAGTGCAAGGTCGCTGCTGGGCGAAGCTTCCCGCGGCGAAACCGTCAGGGTGAAACCTATGACCTTGTCCCGGACATGTCCAGAAATGCTCGTTCGGACCCTATCCTGACGGCCATCAGGAGGGTGCATGACGTCAGGTTGGGGTGTGCTTCAGTCGGTCGGCCAAACCATGCTTCCATATTTGAATTTCAGCGGTATGAGACTTCCAGCAACGCCGTTTGGCGGCTGGCACGTTCCGCCGAATCAAGCGGGGACCACACAAGGCGCGTTATTTGAGGCCTGCCGTCGAATCGCGTACTACGAGTTCAGGTTCTACGACGTAGTGCTGGGCCGGCTCTCCGGTGAGGATCTGATGGTGGAGCATTCTGAACGTCGCGGTTCCCAGGGCCCGGAAGTCGAGCCGCATGGTGGTCAGCGGAGGGGAGAAGTAGGCGGCGGCCGGCATGTCATCGACCCCGACGATTGAATAGTCGTAAGGCGCGTGGAGGCCGCGTTTTTCCATTGCGCTCAGGAAGCCGAGTGCAATCTCGTCGTTGGCGGCGAAGGCAGCGGTGAACGTGCCCGGATCCGCGAGTTCGCCGGCGCGGTATCCGGAGGGCGAGGACCAGTCCTTTGCCGTATCGAGGACTTGGGGGCTTAGTCCGGCGCTCTGCATGGCATCGCGGTAGCCGCGCTCACGTTCGTGTGCTTCATTGCGAGTTGAGGGGCCGGCGACGTGCAGGATGTTGCGGTGGCCCAGCCCGATGAGGTGGCGGGTCGCCTCCCAGCCGGCGGCGTAAGAGTGGGTGCCGGCGGAGCCTTCTTCCGCTGATGGGAGCTCGGAAACCGTGATCAGCGGCGTTGACTGGTCCCAGCCGACGAGTAGCTTGTTTACGTCGGGCAACGGTGTGGATAAGACGATCCCGTCCACCTGCACCGACTTGAAGTGTGCGAGTGCCCGCCGCGCCTCGGCTTCCCAGTTCTTTGCTTCGAAGTCGAGATCAAGCTGAGCGATGGTCAGTGTGACATCGGCCTCGCGGGCTGCGAGTCCCAATCCGGTGAGCACGCCTGCGCTTCCGTAATTAATTCCGCCCATGGTCAACACGCCCACTGAGTTCGTCCTGCTCGTGCGGAGGGCGCGGGCGGACTGGTTCGGCACGTACCCGAGCTCTTCAATGGCGGCGGCTATCCGCTCGCGCGTCTCTGCCCGCACGTAACCGACGCCGGTGAAATAGCGCGACACCGTCTGGGCGGAGATGTTGGCCAGCCTGGCGACGTCGGCCATGCTCGGCCGTGCCGCCGTCCTTCCATTTGCCATCTCTAGCCCTCCCCGGAGCAGTCTTCACTGAGAATAAGTTTACGATAACCCACGCTCAAACCACAGCAGCTTGTCTTTTTCAACGGATATTGGTCAACCGGTTGACGTGGGTTATCGTAAACCTGCATACTCCTTATGGGCTGGATCACATCTCCTTCGGCCGAGGAATTCGGTGACCAAAGCAACCCCAAACTACCTACGAAAGGACGCGACGATGCGTTTGATTGCCAAAGGCGCTGTTGCTCTGACCGCCATTGCTGTGCTGGCTGGCTGTTCAGCCGGCTCCGGCTCTTCTACTTCCGGCAAAACCGAGCTGAATTGGTGGGTGATCAACCCCAGCGCCCCGACGGCGGTGGCCGCCCAGGACAAGATCATCAAGGATTTTGAAGCGGCGAATCCGGATATCACGGTCAAGAAGACCAACCGTGCAGTTGACGCGCACAAGGACGCTTTGCGGACGTCGATTGGCACCTCTGCGGCGCCGGACATCTACGATTACTGGGCAGGTCCGGGCTTGGGCGGTGAGCTGGTCAAGAACGGCGCCAGTGCCGACCTCACCTCCTACTACACGCAGTACAAGTGGGACAGCCGGTTCACTGACGCTGCCCTCGGGCCGGCGAAGCAGTACGGCGGATACAACGGGGTACCGTGGAAGCTCAACGGGGAGGCGATGTTCTACAACAAGGCCCTGTTCCAGAAGGCGGGCATCACCAAGCTGCCGACGACCATTGATGAACTGAACGACGCTGCCGCCAAGCTCAAGGCTGCCGGCATCACCCCGATCCAGTTTGGCGGGACCGTCAACTGGCACGTCATGCGCCTGCTGGACACCTTCCTCGAGGGCTACTGCGGTTCGGCAACCTTCGACAAGCTCGTCACCAACCAAGCCAACTGGGGCCAGGAGGAGTGCGTCAGCAAGTCGTTCACGAACCTGCAGAAATGGTCCAAGGACTACTTCAACTCCGGCTTCATCGGCATCAACAACGACGAATCGTCCTCCCTGTTCTACACGGGCAAGGCCGCCATGGCCCTTGAAGGTGACTGGTTTAACGCCAACATCAAGGACAACGCCAAGGCAGAAGACTTCGGCGTGTTTCCCCTTCCCACCGGCACCGGCCGCATGTACGGCTTCGAGCAGGCCATGTACATCACCAAGGACAGCAAGAAGCAGGACGCTGCTGCTAAGTTCCTGGACTTCATGATGTCCACGGCGGTACAGAAGGAAACCGTGGGCACGTTCTCGACCCAGTCAGTGAACAAGGAAGTCAAGGCCGCGGCCACTGACGAACTGAGCAAGTCCTGGGACGGCATCTTCAAGAACGCCAAGGGCCTGTACATGAACAACGACCAGAACCTCAGCCAGTCCCAGACCACCGAGTACTGGCGGATCCAGAACCTGGTTGCCACCGGCGGCCTGGACCCGGCCAACGCCGGCGCTGAGTTCCAGAAGTTCCTCGATTCGAGCAAGTAGCTCGTTCGCTGAAGGGCGGGACTGTGCCCCGCCCTTCAGCCCACTGACCGATCCTCAGATCAAAGGCGACCTCTCTTGTCTAAGCTCACAGCCACGCGTCTGGAGACTCCACCGGGCCCTGTTACGCGGCATCCTTCAAAAAAACCGCTCCTGAAGCGCATCGCCGGCGGCGGCTTCATCGCAGCTCTGCCCTTCCTCGCTCCCGCCCTGGCGGCATACGTTGTCTTCGTCATTGGCCCGATGGTCACAGCCGTGCGCCTGAGCCTGTTCGAGTGGTCCGGCTTCAACGCGGACCCGCAGGTGTTCGTCGGCTTCAAGAACTACGTCCGTCTCTTCACAGCCGATCCGGTGTTCTGGACCGCCATGCAGAACACCATCGTCTGGGTTCTGCTCTCGCTGGTGATTCCCACCAGCCTGGGCCTGGTGATGGCTCTGGCCCTGAACCGCCCGATTTTCGGCCGGAACCTGTTCCGATCCGTCTTCTACATCCCGGGTGTCCTTGCCCCAATCGCCATCGCGAACATGTGGCGCTGGATGTACAACCCCAACTACGGCGTCTTCTCCGAACTCGCCAAGGCCTGGCACATCGGCGACGGCTCCGGTGTCACCTTCCTCAGCGACCCCAAAGTGGCCATCTACGCCATCTTCGCCGCGTTCGTCTGGCAGATCGCCGGACTTAACATGGTGCTCTTCCTCGCCGGCCTCCAAAGTGTTTCGAAGGAACTGGTTGAATCGGCCCGTCTGGACGGGGCGAACAGCTGGAAAGTGTTCCGCCACGTGACCTTCCCGGCGCTGCGCCCGACCGTCGTCGTCGTCCTGGTGCTGACCATCGTCCACTCCATTAAGGTCTTCGACCTGGTGGTCGGCATGACCGGCGGCGGCCCCGCCCAGTCCTCGCAGGTGCTGGCACTGTGGTCCTACTCGCAGTCCTTCCTGCAGCACGACTTCGGCATGGGCAACGCGGTGGCCACGGTGCTGCTAGCCATCACCCTTGTCCTTGTCATCCCCTACCTGATCTGGTCCACCAAAGGAAACGAAGACTGATGAGCACCCTCACTCTCGGGCGCGTAAAGCACGCCGACGGGACCGCCCGTCCACGCCGCAACGTCGACTACGTCAGGGTGGGGCTGTGGCTCGCCCTGGCCGTGACGATGCTCATCTGGGCCATGCCCCTAATCTTCGTGATCTTCACGTCCCTGAAGTCCGAAGCCGCGATTTTCTCCACGTCATCCTTCTCCCTGCCCACTTCAGCCGAGTGGTCGAACTACGCCGAAGCCCTGGAAACCGGAAACCTCTTCACGGCCGGCGGCAACAGCCTGCTCATCGCGGCCATCAAGGTTCCCCTCGGTCTGCTCTTCTCGGCGGCTGCCGCCTTCGGCCTGTCCCGGATCCGCTTCAAGCACAGCAAGCTGGTCCTCGGAGCCTTCGCGCTGGGCTCCATGGTTCCCATCCAGGTGGCCCTCGGCCCGCTGTTCAAGATCATTCTGGACCTCGGCCTGCTCAACAGTCCGGTCGGCGTGATCCTTCCCTACATCGGGTTCGGCCTGCCCATCCAGATCTTTATCCTGCACGGCTTCTTCAGCGCCATCCCGAAGGAGATAGACGAGAGCGTCCGGGTTGATGGCGGCGGCAACTGGCGGCTGTTCTGGCAGATCATCCTGCCGCTGTCCAAGCCCGCACTGGCAGCACTGTTCATCCTGGACTTCGTCTCCACCTGGAACGAATACGCGATCGCACTGGTCATCCTCCAGGACCAGGGAGCGCAGACCATCCCGCTGGCCATCCAGGGCTTCCAGTCCCAGTTCACCAGCTCCTATGGGCCGCTGAACGCCTTCACCATCATGTCCATCCTGCCCGTCATGATCGTCTACCTGCTGTTCCAGCGCTACTTCGTCGAGGGCATGTTCAGCGGCGCCGTCAAGGGCTGACCGTCTCTCCGGATCAACAGCTAACCTTCACTGAAGCTTTCACCGCAGAAAGGCCATAATGGCGACCTTCACCGCACAGACCCCGCTCTTCGACGTCATGCGCGACCCCGCAGGGCATGAGATCCTGGCCAGCCATGTTCCCGACCTGGCAGCCAACCCGCTGCTCCACACGCTGTACCACTACCAGCTCGGCCTGATCCTCGGCACCGAGGAATCCCTTCGCAACGACCCGGCGAAGAAGGCCGAAATCCTCGCCAAGATCGAGGCGCTGGACCCCGTGCCCGCCGGCCAGGACCGCTTGGTTCGGGACATTGAACGGACATCCGGGTACGAACCGGATTCCGTGGAGCCCGGCAGCGCCGACGCCGCGTTCCCGGCCGAGGTGCGCAAGTGGGAGCGGTTCGAGCTCACCCTCCAGGGACCCTCCCATGGCAACCCCTTCACCGACGTCGAACTCCGCGCCGACTTCACCAGCGGCGGGCGGACACTCAGGGTCCCGGGCTTCTATGACGGGAACGGCACCTACCGCGTCCGTCTGCTGGTGCCCGCTGAGGGCGAGTGGTTCTTCACGACGGACAGCAATGCCCGCTCGCTTGACCGGATCACCGGCTCGTTTACGGCGGCAGGCACGGAACCGGCGTCGCGTGGTGTGGTCCGCGTGGCGGACACGTTCCACTTCGCGTACGACGACGGCTCCCCCTACCTGCCGATCGGCACCACCGCCTACGTCTGGACCCATCAGGGCAACGAGCTCGAAGAACAGACCCTCGCGTCCCTGGAATCCGGACCGTTCAATAAGATGCGCATGTGCGTCTTCCCCAAGTCCTACCTGTTCAACGAAAACGAACCCGGGATTTACCCCTATGAGGGATCGCTGCAGGAAGGCTTCGACTACACCCGGCCGAACCCTACCTACTACCACCACCTGGAACGGCGCATCAGCCAGCTCGAAGAGCTGGGCATCGAAGCGGACCTCATCCTCTTCCACGCGTACGACCGGTGGGGTTTCTCCACCATGAATGCCGCGGCCGACGACCTCTACGTCAAGTACGTCACCGCCCGGCTGGCGTCCCACCGGAATATCTGGTGGTCCCTGGCCAACGAATACGACCTCATGTTCGAGAAGACCACCGAGGACTGGGAACGTTTCGCGGCCATCGTGCAGGAGAATGACCCGAACCAGCACTTGCTCTCCATCCACAACTGCCGGGACTTCTATGACCACACCCGTCCCTGGGTCACCCACTGCAGCATCCAGCGGCGGGACATCTACAAGACCGCCGAGATGACCACGGAATGGCGCGAGCAGTACGGCAAGCCGATTGTCATTGACGAATGCGCCTACGAGGGCAACATTGACCAGGGCTGGGGCAATATCACCGGCGAAGAGATGACCCGCCGCTTCTGGGAAGGTGCAATCCGCGGCGGTTATGTGGGGCACGGCGAGACCTACGTCCACCCCGAGGACATCCTCTGGTGGGCCAAGGGCGGCGAGCTGCGCGGAACCAGCCCGGACCGGATCGGCTTCCTGCGCCGAATCCTCGAGGAAAGCCCCGGCGGGCACCTCGAACCGCTGGCCGGCCACTGGGACGCGCCCAGCGCAGGCATCAAGGACCAGTACGAACTGATCTACTTCGGGTTCAACCAGCCCACTTACCGCCGGTTCGTCAAGCCGCAGGACCAGACGTTCGAGATCGATGTCATCGACACCTGGGACATGACCGTGGAGACGCTCCCCGGCACGTTCTCGGGGCGGTTCAAGATCGAGCTGCCGGGCAAGCAGTTCGTGGCCGTGCGGCTGCGCGCCGTCTGACCATTCCATATCCGGCCGGGGACAGGTTCACCTGTCCCCGGCCTGACCATCGCGACCGAAAGCACAGACGTGATCCTCGCCGAGAACACATCCCGGTTCCCTGCACCGGCCCGCACGATTGAAAGCGGCCCGTGGCGCCTGCAGTTGCGCGGGGACGAACTTGCCGACATCGAATACCGCGGCCACCCCGTGCTCCGGGCCATCCGGCCTGTGGTCCGGGACCACGACTGGCGGACCCTGATTCCGGCGGTCCAATCCGTGACCGGCGACGACGACGGCGCGGACGGCTTTACTTTACGGCTCGCCGTCAGCTTCACCGGCTTCGGCGCCGAATACGCTGCCGACCTTGAGGTCATCATTTCGGGCAATGAGCTCATGGTCGCCTTCGACGGCACCTCGCCCAGCGAATTCCGCAGCAACCGGATCGGCCTGGTGGTCCTGCACAGGCCCGACGACGCCGGACGGAACGTCACCATTTCCGCTCCCGACCAGACCCGCACCGAGTCTGCCTTTCCGACCGACATCAGCCCGCACCAGCCCTTTGTGGACATCGCGGCCATGGCCTGGGACCGCGACGGCACCGCCTTCGCGCTGGAGTTCAGCGGCGACGTCTTTGAAACCGAAGACCAGCGCAACTGGACCGACGCCTCGTTCAAGACCTACAGCACGCCGCTGTCCCGTCCCTTCCCGGTCAGCGTGCACGCCGGGGACCAGGTGCAGCAGCGTATCCGCCTCACCGCAGAGCCGGCAGCTGCCCCGGCAGAAGCTCCTTCCCCGGAACCTGCAGACGACGTGCTGACGGTGCGGCGACAGGTCCGGGGCCGGGTGCCCGCGCTGGGAACCTCATCGTCACAGCCGGCGGTCAGGCTCGGCCCGGTGCCAGGCCTGGACGCGCTGATCGTCGAGTTGGCTGGTGGTGACAACGCCACAGCCGCGGGGATCCTCCGGAACGCGGTGCAGCAGGCCACAGAGCTGGGCGTTCCGCTTGACGCCCGGATCATCGCGGCCAGTGCTGGCGACGTCGCGCCCGTGTTGGACCTGCTTCCCCTTGGGAACGTGGCCAGGCTCGGGGCATTCAGCTCAGACAGCCACGTCACCGAGCCTGCGTTGTGGGAGGAACTGCATGCCGAAGCGGTGCGGCGTGGCTTCACCGGCACACTGCTCGCTGGCGCCCGCTCACACTTCACCGAGCTCAACCGCCGGCAGGACGTCCTTCCCGGCGACGCCGGTGCCATCACCTACAGCATCACGCCCCAGATGCACGCGACCGAAGTACCCCACATCGTCGAGAGCCTCCCGATCCAACGGCTAACGGCGCTGAACGCCCTCCGAATCGGATCCGGAAAAGCACTGCATGTCGGTCCCGTGACGCTCAAGGCCCGGTTCAACGCCGTCGCCACCGACGGGGCCTACGACGCCGGGACCATCAAACAGATGACGACCGACCCGCTGCAGGCAGAAGACTTCACCGCCGCCTGGCTGCTGGGCAGCATCAATGCCCTGACCCTGCCCGGCGTCGACTCCGTCAGCTATTTCGAGGCCAGCGGACCCAGGGGCCTGATCACCGAAGACGAGACCCCGACGCCGGCCTTCCGGCTTTTCGAAAAACTGGCCGCCCTGCGCGACGCCTACGTGCTGGAAGTGCCGCACAGTGTCCCCGGGCTGGTGCTTTACCCGGTCTCGGCAGACTCCGGCGTCCTGCTCTTCGCCGCAAACCTCACAGCAGCACCGCGCTCCGTGGCCGTCCGACTTGAATACGGCGGCACGCACACCCTCGACATTCCCGCCTGGTCGCACACGGCCCGGCGGTTCAGTTGAATCATCACCACGAAATGAGGAACAAGATGTCCAATAGGCTTGCAGGAAAGACCGCCCTTGTCACCGGCGCCGGATCCGGAATAGGGCTGGCCGTGGCACAGCGGTTCACGGCCGAGGGCGCCCGCGTGTACTTCGCCGACATCAACGCCGAAGCCGCCGAAAAGGCCGCCGCGGCCACCGGCAGCGACCTAGCGACGGCCCTGCCGGTGGACATTTCCGAGGAACCCAGCGTCGAAGCCGCCTACGCCTCCATTGCGGCCGGCGGACCGCTGGATATCGTGGTGGCCAATGCCGGGGTCCAGCTCTTCGGACAGGACGCCAAGGTGGGCGACCTTTCCCTGGACGTGTGGGAAAAGACCGTGGCGGTCAACCACCGCGGGGCATTCCTTACGCTCAAGCATGCGGTGCGGGCGCTGCAGGGGAGGGGCGGATCCATCATCTGCACCGGCAGCCCCACCGCGGTGACCGCCTGCGGGCAGACCTTCACCGCCTACTCCAGCTCCAAAGCGGGCGTGCACGGGCTGGCACGCGTCGTCGCGGCTGACTATGCCAAGGACGGCATCCGCGTGAACACGGTCGTTCCCGGATATACCGAGACCCCGCTGGTGCAGACCATCGCAGACGACCCCACCAGCCGCGCCGGCCTCGTGGATTCCACCATGCTTGGGCGGGCCGGCACCGCCGCAGACGTCGAAGGCATCATGGTCTACCTCGCCAGCGACGAATCCGCCTACGCGACAGGAGGCCTGTTCACGGTCGACGGCGGCCTGACAGCACTATGACAGCAACAGCACCGTTAGACATACCGATGGAAAATACCCGTTTCCCGGATGATCCTGCTGGAAACGGGCGCTCACAAACGGAGTAGGGCATGATCACATCCGGCCCACAGGCATTGAACGAATCGATCCTCACAGCGCCCGAATATCGCCCCGGACTGCTTAGACACATCGTTCTCTTCCAGTACCAAGAAATAACGACACCGACGCAGCGCCAAGAAATCGCAGACCACTTCCATGCCCTGGCGGAATCTCGCAGGCAAGGTAAGCGGTACATCGTCAGCATCGAGTCCGGCTCGCAGAACAGCCCGGAAGGCCTACACCACGGCCTGGAGTGGGCCTTCATCGTCATCTTCCGGTCGGAGGGAGACAGGAACTACTACCTAGGGGAGCCGCTAATTAGGAATCCTTCCTTCTACGACCCTGCGCATCATCGGTTCAAGAGATTCATCCGCTCGTTTTTGGACCCAGCAGGTATTCTCGTTTTCGACTTCGCCGTCGATCGGCATTTGACAAAAGATCTGCTTCGTCAATTAGTGCTCTGCGTATCTCAGTGGCTTGGCGGTGGCTTCTATTTCCGTGCTGCACGCGTACCTGCGTCCGTGCCCGACCCCGTCGTCGGAACGAACTTCCAGGTGAAAGACCCGTCATCCCGGAGTGTCATCCGAAGGAACCCGTGGGTGTTGCTGAACCGCTTCACGATGTACGAAGGACTGCTGGTGAAGGGGCGGAGACCAATGCCTCCAGTGGAAACCTGGAACGCTGTCATCCCGTCACTGACGCACCGGTCCTCATTGTTCACCGGACATGAGCGTTCGTAGTTGTGTTGTGACCCTGACAGGGTCAGCCGGACCCGGTGCTTCCACATCACGTCGATCCACGGCTTGTGGTCACGGGCCCGCTTATGTTCCTTCGTATTCGACGTGAAGTACGGTTCATGGTGCACGACCGCCAGGTGTTTACCCGCCGCCTGAGCAGCAGCGAGGTCCTTGTCCAGCCACGCCGTCAATGCCCGAGCCTGCGTAGGGTTGTACCGCCAGTGCGCGGAGGACAGGAACGCGAAGTGCCAGTTCCCGAAGTCCTTCGAGTACGGCTTCCCGTTTTCGATGAACCCACGCTGCTGGTTGATCGCAGCCTTCGCCTTAGACCCCGGGCATTGGCCGTTCATGAAGTTGTCGAGGTCTTCGTTCCGTCCGGGCTTCCAGTCATGGTTGGGTGCGGACACCCAGTACAACTTGGGTTTCGTGCCACCCCACAGCCGCGTCCAGTACTTCACATAGTCAGCGCAGTACGCGGTGTCATACTGGAAGTCCCCGAGCCCCAGGAACGCGTCAATCTCGTTCTTCTGCACAAGCCTGGTGATCGCCGCACCGTTCCGCCCGGACCGGCTATTCGGTGCGTACGTCCTCGGGCCGTTCATGTCACCGACAGCAGCGATCCTCACCGCACGCCCAGGTGAAGCGGCCTTGGGTGACGGTGGGGGTGGCGCAGCGAGAGTCGTAGTTGGTTGCGGCACCCCATTGGCGGTGTTCCCACCGCCGCTACTGAGGGCCAAAAGCCCAGTGACGACTAAGAGGAAAGCGGACGTTCCAGCGATAACACGATTGCGGCGCATGGGGCCGTGCCTCCCTTCGTGGGGGCGGTGCTACTTCGGGCAAGATGGGGGTTCGCCCGGTATGTCGAGTGTAGAACAACCGGAACGATCAGGGCATCACGGTTCTCGTCACCGCGCAGGTTCCCGTTCGCCATTCGGATATCGCGGGTACTTCATGGGGCAGATCGCCCACAGCACGTACACCTTCGCGCGTTTCCCACTTCGGCTGATTTTCTAACGCCGTAACGGCCTTCCGTCAACCTGTCGGGCTTCTGGCGTCAGGTTGGGGTGGAGTTCAACTGGACTTCCCCCGTGCGCCAAAACCCACCGGTCCCTTCGCGAATCGTCGGCTAGGATCAGGCAGGCCAGCGGGGACGGGTCAGCTCAGGAACTCATCCTGTGGCACACTCGCTCAGCAACACCGACGGCCACCTGGGCTTCGGGCACGGGGTCCACAGCTGCCTCGGCGCGCCCCTCGCCAGGCTTGAGGTCCTGGTCACGGTGAAGCTCCTGGCCGAACATTCGCATCGCTAACCCTGGATCCGGACAAGCCCATCGAATACGTGCGCGGCAACAACCTGACAAACTCGGGCCCGGAGCACCTCTACGTGATGCTGGAGGAGACCAATGCGTAGCGGGACAGGCACCGCTGCACCGGTACTGATCCAGGACCCGGTCTTGACCCAGGACCCGGTGCTGACCCAGAAAGTGGTCATCGTCGGTTCGGGACACTCCGGCGTCGCTGTCGCCGCAGGGCTCCGCACCCGCGGCTGGGAAGGCGGCATTCTGCTCATCGACGCGGAGAACGAACTGCCGCCGTCGACACCGTAGCCAACCTGGCCGACTTCCGCACGGCCAAGCGGCTGATCGCGCAGGGACCCCGGATAGACCCGGTGCTGGCCGCGGACCCCGGCATCCCCCTCGCCGAAGCCATCTCCGGCAACTCCAACCACTCCGGCCACGTGTTCCTGGAGCAGGAGGTCTTCGACACCTTGGAGGAACGCAGCGACGACGAACTCGAGCTGCTGGTGGAGGCCGAGGGTTACCGGGAATGCGGCTCGCGGCTCTCCTGCCAGGTGGGCTTCAGCCGGGACCTCAACGGGGTCACCGTGACGCTGGCGCCCGAGGAGTAGAAACGGCGCGGGTGCGGTTGGCGGTCACCGCCGGGGCGGGTCCGTCACGGTCACCCGCACCGCGCAGGCGTCCGCCGCGGCTTTCTTCAGGACAGCCGTACGGGGATCGGGAACATCGAGGTAGGCCAGGCGCGGCAGGCCTGCCCAGGGCTTCAGGGCGGGCAGTGCCAGGACTTCGTCGGCCAGGCCGCGGTCACCGCCCGGGAGGATGTACTCGAAGGCCTGGCCACCAAAAACCAGCCGCGCCTGCTCCGCAACCGCCTCCACCATCGCGTCCGCCTGGTTGGCGCGGCGCCGGGCGAACCGCTGCTGCGACTGGCCGCCGGCGGCGGTGCGGGGCTGCACATACTTCGAACCGGTCTTGGCGGCGAGGATGATTCCCTCGCTGGCGACGGCCACACCGTATCCTCCGCGGCGGACCAGGACCAGGCCGACCGTGCGCGGCTGGGAAGCCAGCGAAGCCAGCCGTTCCACGAGGCCGGATCCCCGCCCCGGCCGGCCGTCGTCGGGCCATGGCGCCACCAGCAGGGCGGTGGCGCCGTCCGCGGCAGCCAGCCGTACGCCGTCGTCGTGGTCCTCATATTCAAGGTCACCGTGGCTGGCGGCAAACCGTTCCACCCAGCCGGCCAGCCGCGGGCCGGGGATGAACGCGGTCCTGGTGGACGCCGCACGTCCCTGCGTCGGACGGCTGCCTGGCATCGCCGATTCCCTGCTTTCGTGGCCGGATTTTTCCTGCTGCATCTAGAAGTAGCCTATCTATGTGGATGATCTCTTTGGTTCGGCGGCCCAGGACAGCGACGACGGCGACAACGACGACGCTGCCGATTCGGCCCAGTCCCGGTCCGGCCAGTCCCGTTCAGCACAGTCCCGCTCCACCCCGCCGCGCAGCCCGCTGGCCGTCCGGATGCGCCCCCGAACGCTGGACGAGGTGGTGGGCCAGCAGCACCTGCTGGGCCAAGGTTCCCCGCTGCGGCAGCTGGCTGCAGGTGCCGACGCCGCCGGCCCGGCCGGCCCCAGCTCGCTGATCCTCTGGGGGCCGCCGGGCACCGGGAAAACCACGCTGGCCCACGTGATCGCACGCGGGCCGGGGCGCAAGTTCGTGGAGCTCTCAGCCATTACCTCCGGGGTCAAGGATGTCCGCCGCGTCATGGACGACGCCCTGACAGCCCGTGACCTGTACAAGACCACCACCGTCCTGTTCCTCGACGAGATTCACCGCTTCAATAAGGCACAGCAGGATGCGCTGCTGCCCGGCGTTGAAAAGGGCTGGGTTGTCCTGGTGGCGGCAACCACGGAAAATCCTTCGTTTTCGGTGGTGTCGCCGCTGCTGTCCCGCTCCCTGCTGCTGACGCTCAAGCCGCTCACCGATGCGGACATCGAGGGCCTGCTGGTGCGGGCCGTTGAGGATCCCCGCGGGCTGAACGGCAACGTCCGGCTCAGCGACGAGGCCCTGGAGCACCTCGTGCGGCTTTCCGGCGGCGACGCCCGCCGTGCGCTGACCGCGCTGGATGCCGCTGCCGGCGTTGCATTCGGCGACGCGGACGACGTCGGAAGTGCAGGTGCGGGGGACGGTGGCACCGATGCAGACGGCACAGCTGGTATCGGCGGAGGGCAGCAGACCACCGTTGAACCGGTCACCGTGGAGCTGCGGCACACAGAGCGCGCCCTGGACGCCGCGGCCGTCCGCTACGACCGTGCCGGGGACCAGCACTACGACGTGGCCAGCGCGTTCATCAAGTCCATCCGCGGGTCCGACGTTGACGCTGCGCTGCACTACCTCGCGCGGATGCTGGAGGCCGGGGAGGACCCGCGCTTCGTGGCCCGGCGCATCGTGATTTCGGCCGCGGAGGACGTGGGCATGGCGGATCCGACGGCGCTGCAGACGGCCGTGGCCGCGGCGCAGGCCGTGCAGCTCATCGGAATGCCCGAGGGCCGCATAGTGCTCGCCGAGGCAGTGGTCCACCTGGCCACGGCGCCAAAGTCCAACGCTGCCTACATGGGGATCAACAAAGCCATCGCGGACGTGCGGGCTGGCCTGGGCAACGGGATCCCCTCGCACCTGCGCGACGCACACTATCCGGGGTCCAAGCAGCTGGGCCACGGCGTGGGCTACAAGTACGCCCATGACGCCCCGCACTCGGTGGCCGCCCAGCAGTACCCGCCGGACGACCTCGTGGGCCGCGACTACTACGAGCCCACCGCCAACGGCGCGGAGCGGGACATCGCCGTCCGGCTTGAACGGCTGCGGAAGATCGTCCGGGGCAAGTGACCGCCGTGGTAGGATGGATGTTTGTCTGGCAAGGCACGGGCGCACAATCCACCGAATTTAGTTCGACGGAGCTGTGCCCTGTGCCCAGTAGCAAAAGGCAGCGGTTGGCCGATGCTCTCCATCGTGGAGGCCAGTAACACTGACACACCGCAGATATTGGAAGGACACAAGTGGCTAACAACACTCGTGCTCGCCGTCAGGCCCGCCTCTCGCGGTCCCTCGGCATCGCTCTGACCCCCAAGGCCGCCAAGTACATGGAGCGCCGCCCGTACGGCCCCGGTGAGCATGGCCGTGCCCGCAAGAAGCAGGACTCCGACTACGCCGTACGTCTGCGCGAAAAGCAGCGTCTGCGCGCCCAGTACGGTATCCGCGAAGCCCAGATGACCCGTGCCTTCGAAGAAGCACGCCGCACCAAGGGCCTGACCGGTGAAAACCTCATCGAACTGCTCGAAATGCGCCTCGATGCCCTCGTGCTGCGTGCCGGCTTCGCCCGCACCATCGCCCAGGCGCGCCAGCTGGTTGTGCACCGCCACATCCTGGTTGACGGCATCCGCGTTGACCGCCCGTCCTTCCGCGTCGGCGAGGGCCAGCTGGTCCACGTTCACAGCCGCAGCGAAACCATGCCTCCGTTCCAGGTTGCAGCAGCCGGCGCACACCGCGACGTCCTGCCCCAGGTTCCGGCCTACCTGGACGTCAAGCTTGACGCCCTGCAGGCCCGCCTGGTTCGCCGCCCGAAGCGCGCCGAGGTCCCCGTGACCTGCGAAGAGCAGCTCGTCGTCGAATTCTACGCACGCTAAATTCCGGCAGCGTATACAAAGAAGCCCGTGGCAAGCGCCGCGGGCTTCTTTGTATGTAAGGTACTTGGGGGACATTTGCGGCTGCAGCACTTTGGCCGCTGCAGGCCCGGTACAGTTCCACGGAGTTTCAAGGAGATGAACGTTTATGTCTGGTGGCGATATTGCCGGCCTGATCGCGGCCGGGGTATTTGCGCTCCTGGTCCTGTTGCTTGCTGTGCCCATCCTCAAGCTGGGACGGGTGTTCGACGAGGTGCGGACATCCATCCGCTCCATCAGCGACGGCGCCACCCCGCTCATGGACGAGGTCACCGCGACGGTCTCCACCACGAACCAGCAGCTGAAGAAGGTGGACGGCATTGCCTCCAACGTTTCGGATGCCTCGGCCAACATCTCCGCGCTGTCCTCCCTCGTGGCCGCGACTGTCGGGTCGCCGCTGATCAAGGTGGCCGCGTTCAGCTACGGCGTCCGTTCCGCGTTCGCCACCCGCAAGAAGCCCGCCACCGGCCGCCGCAGCCGCTAAGCCCACCCGGAGAACTGAAATGAAACGACTTGTCTGGATGGGAATCGGCGTGGCCATCGGGGTCATCGCCTTCCGCAAGGTCACCGAGGCGCAGTCAGCGCTGGGCCCCGAAGGCCTGAACCGGGCCGTGGGCCGGCTCGCCGACGGAGTCTACGACTTCGCCGACGCCGTCCGCGCCGGCATGCACGAACGGGAAACGGACCTGCGCGCCGCTCTGGGTGTTGAATCCCAGGACATCGTCCGCCGCTAAACGCGCGAGAATTAAAATCTGCAGTGCCCTCCAACACCGGGACTGCCTCTGAATCAAACTGTCACGCGCCAGCATGCGTGAACCAAGAAGGGTAAGTAATCAGCTCATGAAGTCGCAGGAGATCACAAAGCGCTGGGTCGATTTTTTCGTCAGCAAAGGCCACACGGCGGTTCCCTCCGCATCGCTGGTCTCCAGCGACCCCTCCCTGCTGTTCACGGTTGCCGGCATGGTTCCGTTCATCCCGTACCTGACTGCGCGCGAGGAACCGCCCTACACCCGGGCCACCAGTGTCCAGAAGTGCATCCGCACCGGTGACATTGAGGAAGTCGGCAAGACCGCCCGCCACGGAACCTTCTTCCAGATGTGCGGCAACTTCTCCTTTGGGGATTACTTCAAGGAAGACGCCATCAAGTTCGCGTGGGAGCTGCTCACCACGAGCGTTGCCGACGGCGGGTACGGACTTCCGCCAGAGCTGCTGTGGGTGACGGTCTACGAAGAGGACGACGAAGCCGAGGAACTCTGGCTCAAGTACACCGGAGTACCCGCTGAGCGCATCCAGCGCATGGGCAAGTCGGACAACTACTGGTCCACCGGCCAGCCCGGCCCGGCCGGCCCCTGCTCGGAAATCTACTACGACCGCGGCCCGGCCTACGGCGCCGAGGGCGGCCCCATCGCCGACGAGAACCGCTACGTGGAGATCTGGAACCTCGTGTTCATGCAGTACCAGATCGACAACGTCCGCTCGAAGGTCGAGTTCGACATCATGGGCGAACTGCCCAAGAAGAACATCGACACCGGCCTGGGCATGGAACGTCTTGCCATGATCCTGCAGGACGTCGAGAACATGTACGAGACCGACCAGGTCCGCCCGGTCATCGACATGGCCGCCAAGCTCTCGGGCAAGGAATACACCTCCGCCGAGACCGAGGACGATCCGCACCACACCGATGACGTCCGCATGCGCGTCGTCGCCGACCACATCCGCTCGGCCCTGATGCTCATCGCCGACGGCGTCACGCCCTCCAACGAAGGCCGTGGCTACGTGCTGCGCCGCCTCATCCGCCGCGCGGTCCGCTCCATGCGCCTGCTCGGCGTGGAACAGGCCTGCCTGCCGGACCTCCTGCCCGCCTCGCGCGACGCCATGAAGGGCGTGTACCCCATCGTGGACACGGACTTCGACCGCATCAGCCGGATCGCCTATGCCGAAGAGAAGGCGTTCCTGCGCACCATCGCGTCCGGCACGGCCCGCCTCGAGGACGCCGTCAACGAATCCAAGGCCGCAGGCCGCCCCCTCTCCGGCGCCGACGCGTTCACGCTGCACGACACCTACGGGTTCCCGATCGACCTGACGCTCGAAATGGCCGAGGAAGCCGGCCTGAAGGTGGACGAGCCCGAATTCCGCAAGCTCATGCTCGAGCAGCGCCAGCGCGCCCAGGCCGATGCCAAGGGCAAGAAGGGCGGCCACGCCGACCTCAGCGCCTTCCAGGAACTGCTCGCAGAGGGCGAAACGGTCTTCACGGGCTACACCGACCTCGAAGGCGAGTCCCGGGTCCGCGGCATCCTCAGCGGCGGCAGCAAGGTGTCCCAGGCTGCCACCGGCGACGAAATCGAACTCGTGCTCGCCGAGACCCCGTTCTACGCCGAGGCCGGCGGGCAGGCAGCCGACACCGGTCTCATCACCGGCGACGGCTTCGTCGTCGAGGTTCTCGACGTCCAGCGTCCGCTCAAGGGCCTGAGCGTCCACAAGGCCATCGTCCGCGAAGGCGAGATCGCCTCCGACGCACTGGTCCGTGCTGCGGTGGACCGCGAACGGCGCCACGCTGCCGAGCAGGCGCATACCGGAACGCACATCGTGCACGCGGCACTGCACCAGATCCTCGGCCCGCAGGCCACCCAGCGCGGTTCGTTCAACAAAGCCGGGTACCTGCGCTTCGACTTCGCCTGGGGTGAGGGACTGAGCGCCGCCACCAAGTCCGAAATCGAGGAAGTCTCCAACCTCGCCATCCGGAACAACTTCCACGTGGACACCAAGGTCATGGGCCTCGCAGAGGCCAAGGCCCTGGGCGCCATGGCGCTGTTTGGCGAGAACTACGGCAGCGAAGTCCGGGTTGTGGAGATCGACGGCGCGTGGTCCCGTGAGCTGTGCGGCGGCACCCATGTGTCCAACACCTCCCTGATCGGCAGCCTGTCCCTGCTCGGCGAGCAGTCCGTCGGATCCGGAAACCGCCGCGTCGAGGCGTTCGTCGGCATGGATGCCTTCCGGCACCTGGCGGCTGAACGCGCCCTGGTGACCGAACTCACCGAGATGCTCAAGGTGCCCTCCGGGCAGCTGGCTGACCGCATCTCCGCGACCCTCACCAAGCTGAAGGCCACGGAAAAGGAGCTCGAGCGGCTCCGGAAGGAGCAGCTCGCTGCCGCTGCCGCCCAGCTCGCCGGAACCGCTGTGGACGCCGCCGGCGTCCGGGTCATCGCGCACGATGCAGGCCAGGTCAGCGGTGCCGACGACATCCGCGGTCTCGCCCTGGACCTCCGCAACCGGCTCGGGTCCGAAGCCTCCACGGTTGCCGTGGCCGGCGTCAGCAACGACCGCCCGGTCATCCTGGTGGCCACCAATGAAGCCGCCCGTGAAGCCGGCGTGAAGGCAGGTGCCCTGGTCCGGCTCGCCGCCGGAATCCTCGGCGGCGGCGGTGGCGGCAAGGACGACGTGGCCCAGGGCGGCGGCACCGACGCCTCCAAGGTCGGCGCCGCACTGACCGCCGTCGTCGATGCCGTCACCAGGCGCTAACCAACCGTGACTTCTTCCGCTGAGCCGCACGTCCACCCCCGGGGCATCAAACTGGGGGTGGACGTGGGGACCGTCCGCGTCGGCGTCGCCATCTGTGACCGGGACGAGATCCTGGCCACACCGCTGAAGACGCTGGAACGCAATGCCAAGAAGAATTCGGATGTCCGGGTCATTGCAGCCCTGGCGGCGGACCAGGGAGCCGTGCAGATTTTCGTGGGCCTGCCACGGACCATGAAGGGCGAGGAACACGCCTCAGCCCGCATGGCCACGGAGTACGCCCAGCTGCTGGCCGACGAACTGGACCGCGCAGGTTCGGACGTCCCGGTACACCTGGTTGACGAGCGGCTCAGCACCGTCACGGCCCACCGTAACCTTCACGAAGCTGGCATGAGCAGCAAAAATCACCGTAAAGTGGTGGATCAGGTTGCGGCTGCAGGAATATTGCAGCACGCCATCGACATGCAAAAAGCCAGGGGAACGGATGTGGGGAGCCGTGTGCGCGCGCTTCCCCGTACGGGGCTGCCCGGACACGCCGCCGCAGATACTGCTGGACGGCCTGACCCGGAAAAGGAAACACGATCTTCAGAGGATGGACAGCTACAGTGAGCCCGGCCAATAGCGACGACTCCTCCGGCGACCCCTTCGCGGACGCCGGACGGCCCCTGACACGCAAAGAGATCCGCGCCCGCGAGAAGGCCATCACCGCCGAGTCCGGCGATGCCGTACCCGAGCAGGCCTACGAGTCCGGCGAAGAGCTGCACGTGGGTGTGGGCGCCGCACAGCGGGCCGGGTCATCGGCTACGGCGTCCGGTTCGGGCAGCCCCCGGACGGCGGCAATAGCCGCACCTCCGGCTGCCGTTCCTGCTGCATCCGCTGTCCCGGAAGCCCACATTCCTGACGCCCAGGTTCCGGATGCCCGGCCTGTTCCGGCCGTGGAAGTTCCCGATGCAGAGCCTGTTCCGTCCGCCGAGGTACCTGACGTTCCGCCGGTTCCGCCAACGATCCACGACCCGGCTGAACATGCCGACCCCGCCGTTCACGGGGACGCTGCTGCCGAGGTCCACGGCGCCCAGTCTGAGTACGCCCCACATTTTGCCGAGTTTGCGGACGGCCACCATTATGACGTCCACCACGACGCAGTCGCCCACGAGCCCTACGAGGAGCATGCGCCCTACGAGCAGCAGGCCGTGGGGCACCAGCTCCTGGCCGGCGCCGAGAACGCAGCCACGGTGACACGGCCCTCCAAGAAAGTCCGGCGCCGGCGCCGACTCGTGGCTCTGCTGCTGACCCTCGCGCTCTTCGTCACAGCCACCGTCGTCGGCGCGCAGTTCCTGAAACCGCTGCTGGGGAACGATAAGCCGGCCGACTATCCGGGCCCCGGCACCGGCCAGGTCAAGGTATCGGTCGAACCGGGCGAAGGCCCGGTGTCCGTCGCGGCCAAGCTGGAGGACGCGAAGGTGGTGGCCAACGCCGACACCTTCGTGGCGGCGCTGTCCGCATCCGGCGGAACGCTCTCGCCGGGGGAGTACGACTTCAAGCAGGAGATGAAGAACTCCGACGCCGTCTCCGTACTTCTCAACGAGGGACAGGCCAAGGTCATGTACTTCGCCCTCAGCGCCGGCCTGCGGATCGATGAATCGCTGCAGGCCATCTCGGAGGGCTCGGGCCTTTCCGTCGCCCAGCTGAAGGCGCTCAGCGACTCGCCCAAGCAGTTCGGACTGAGCTCCAAGGCCAAGAACCTGGAAGGCTTCCTGGCCCCGGGGGAGTACCGCTTCCCGCTGGGAACCACCGCCAAGGACATCCTCACCAAACTGGTCAAAGCCACCCAGGACGAACTGAAGGCACAGGGCGTCACGGACGCCGCCAAACAGTACGACGTGGTGACCGTCGCCAGCATCGTGCAGGCAGAGGGCGGCCAGGCCGAGTACAAGGACGTGGCAGGCGCCATCTACAACCGCCTCAAGCCCACCAACACGGAGACCAACGGGCTGATCCAGTCGGACGCCACCGTCACGTACGGCCTGGGCAAGAAGACCTTCCACATCGACGAAGCCGAAAAGGCAGACAAGTCCAACCCGTACAACACCTACGCCATCAAGGGCCTGCCCGCGGGGCCCATCGGATCGCCGGGCAAGACGGCCATCGACGCGGCAGCCAAGCCGAACAACAACGATTACCTGTACTGGGTGACCATCAACCTCGACACCAAGGAGACGAAATTCTCCAAGACGCTGGCCGAGCACAACGGCTACGTCGAACAGTACAACGCCTGGTGCGAGGCCAACCCGGGCCGTTGCGTATGAGCCTGCGGGCGGCCGTCCTGGGGCACCCCATCGGCCATTCGAAGTCACCGGCGCTCCACCTTGCCGCCTACGCGCGGCTCGGAGCGGACATCGGCTACAGCGCCATCGATGTGACTGAAGAGTCACTGCCGGCGTTCATGGACTCCGTCCGCGCCGAGACCGGCTGGCGGGGACTGTCCGTGACCATGCCGCTGAAGAAAGCCATGGTCGCCGAGGTGGACGAGGTCCGCGGCGTGGCCCGGATCCTGGGCGTCGTCAACACGGTGGTGTTCGAGGGCGCTGGGGATTCCGCGCGGCGCATCGGCTACAACACCGACGTCGCAGGAATCGTTAACGCCCTCCGCAACGCCGGGGCCGGCGACGGCCCCTCGGGCGTCATACTCGGCGGCGGCGGAACGGCAGCCGCGGCAGTGGCAGCCCTGCAGGAGCTTGGCGCGGTCTCCGTAGACCTGTACGTTCGGAACACTGCCCGGGCTGAAGAGGCCAGGGCAGCGGCCAGCGGGCTGGGCTTGGGCATCACCGTCCAGTCCCTCGACGGCGCCGTCGAAGCGATGGCCGGTGCCGGCGTCGTAATCTCCACACTGCCGCCGCGGGCGGCCGACGGGATGGCTGCAGAACTCGAAGCGCTGGGCCGGCGCACAGACGGCGTCCTGCTGGACGTCGCCTACGATCCCTGGCCCAGCCAGATCGCCGCGGCCTGGCACGCCGGAGGCGGAACAGTGGTCCCCGGCCTTGAGATGCTGCTCTACCAGGCGGTGGAGCAGGTCCGCCATTTCACCGGCCTGGCAGAAGCCGGCAGTGCCGAAGTCATAGATGTGATGTGCGACGCAGTCGGGGCACCCCGGCGGGTGTCCTGACCGCCAAACATGGCAGGATGGTTTTTATGTTGCGTTGGTTGACCGCCGGTGAATCCCATGGCCCGGCATTGGTCGGAATTATTGAAGGCGTCCCCGCAGGTGTTGAACTCACCAGCGGGCAGATCGCCGATGCCCTTGCCCGCCGGCGGCTCGGCTATGGCCGCGGGGCACGGATGAAGTTTGAGCAGGACGTCGTTACGATCCTCGGCGGTGTCCGCCACGGCATCACCCAAGGCGGCCCCGTCGCCATCCAGGTGGGCAACACCGAATGGCCCAAGTGGGAACAGATCATGTCAGCCGATCCGGTGGACCCCGAGGAACTCGAGGGCCAGGCCCGCAACGCCCCGCTGACCCGACCGCGCCCCGGACACGCCGATTTCACCGGCATGCAGAAGTACGGCTTCGACGAGGCCCGTCCCGTGCTTGAGCGCGCCAGCGCCCGCGAGACCGCCACGCGTGTTGCCATGGGCACGGTTGCCGCCCAGTTCCTGAAGCACCTGGGCATTGAGCTCGTCAGTCACACAGTATCCATCGCCAGCGTGACCGTTCCGGAAGGCCGGCCGCTGCCGGTGCCGGACAACGTGATTGCGCTCGACGCCGATCCGCTGCGCTGCTTTGACCGCGAAACGTCCGACGCCATGGTCGCGGAGGTGGACGCCGCCCACAAGGAAGGCGAAACCCTCGGCGGCGTGGTGGAGGTGCTCGCCTACGGCCTGCCCCCGGGACTCGGCAGCTACGTCCACTGGGACCGTCGCCTTGATTCCCGCCTGGCCGCCGCCCTCATGGGCATCCAGGCCATCAAGGGCGTTGAGGTCGGCGACGGTTTCCTCACCGCCGCACGCCGGGGCTCCGCCGCCCACGACGAGATCGTCAAGGACGCTGACGGCAGGATCATCCGCACCAGCAACCGCGCCGGCGGCATCGAAGGCGGTATGAGCATCGGCGACGTCCTGCGCGTCAGGGCTGCCATGAAGCCCATCGCCACCGTGCCGCGCGCCCTGAAGACCATCGACATCAGCACCGGCGAGGCGGCCAAGGCCCACCACCAGCGCTCGGACGTCTGTGCGGTTCCGGCTGCCGGCGTGGTGGCCGAGGCCATGGTTGCGCTGGTCCTGGCCGAGGCCGTGACTGAAAAGTTCGGCGGCGACTCCGTGGCCGAGACAGCCCGCAACATCAAGGGCTACCTCGAGAGCATTCCGGCGTCGCTGGATACGATCGGACTCTAGTGCCCCGGAGCAATACACCCTGCGCCGCAGGGGACCGGCCCATTGTGCTCATTGGGCCCATGGCGGTCGGCAAATCGGCGATCGGGCAGCAGCTGGCGCAACAGCTGGACGCCCCGTTCGTGGACACCGACTCGGTCATTGTGGAGGGCCACGGTTCCATCGCCGACATCTTCGCCAGCCGCGGCGAGCGTGCCTTCCGGGAGATCGAAGCCCGGACGGTTGCCCGCATCATCGAGGCCGCGGCCGGCACCGCAACCGTGGTTTCCCTGGGCGGCGGGTCGGTCCTGGACTCCGGCACGCAGCAGCTGCTGGAACGATGCACCGTTGTCTATCTGGAGTGCGATGCCGATACCGTCGCCGCCCGTATCGCCAAGAACTCCGGGCGGCCGCTGCTGGCCGGTGACGGCATCCGGCGCTGGAAGGCGCTGTTCGCCACCCGGAAGCCGGTCTATGAACGCCTCGCGGACATTGTGCTGGACGTCCGGCAGGGAACTGTGCCGCAGCTGGGGCTGAAGCTCGAAGCGGCGCTGCGCGATTTCGCCGCCGGTAAACCGCAGGAATCCACCACCCGCGAGATCAACAAAACCGCGACGACGGCAGGCAACGGAAGTGCTGCCGCGAAACAGGAAGTTGAAAAGTGAGCGAATCAACAGTCATCAAGGTCACCGGCCAGTCGGCCGGGGACAACTACGACGTCGTAGTTGGCCGCGGCCTGCTCGGCACGCTGCCGGGACTGCTGGGGGAGCGCGTCCGCCGCGTCCTCGTCATCCATCCGCGGGCCCTCCGGCTCACCGGCGACACCGTCCGGGATGAACTGGCCGCTGCCGGTTTCACCGCCGTCACCGCGGAAATCCCCGATGCCGAGGAAGGCAAGCACATCCAGGTTGCCGCCTTCTGCTGGCAGGTGCTGGGACAGAACGATTTCACCCGCTCCGATGCCGTGGTCTCCGTCGGCGGAGGCGCTGTCACCGACCTTGCCGGCTTCGTGGCAGCCACCTGGCTGCGCGGCGTCAAGGTCATCCACATGCCCACCAGCCTCCTCGGCATGGTCGACGCCGCCGTGGGCGGCAAGACCGGGATCAACACGGCCGAAGGCAAGAACCTGGTTGGTTCCTTCCACCCGCCCGCGGCTGTCCTCGCGGACCTGGACACGCTGAAGACCCTGCCCCGGAACGAGATTATCTCCGGCATGGCCGAGGTCATTAAGTGCGGCTTCATTGCCGATCCCGCCATCCTGGACCTGGTGGAGAAGGATCCCGACGCCGTGACGGATCCAGGCTCAGACGTCCTGCGCGAACTCATCGAACGCGCCATCGCCGTCAAAGCCCGCGTCGTCTCGGAGGACCTAAAGGAATCCGGACTCCGGGAAATCCTGAACTACGGCCACACCCTGGGCCACGCCATCGAACTCGTGGAACGCTATTCCTGGCGGCACGGCGCTGCCGTCTCGGTGGGCATGATGTTCGCGGCCGAGTTGTCCCGCAGCGTGGGCCGGCTCAGCGACGCCGACGCCGACCGGCACCGCAGCATCCTCGAATCCCTCGGGTTGCCCGTCACGTACCGTCGCGACCGGTGGCAGGGCCTTCTGGACGGCATGCGCCGGGACAAAAAGTCCCGCGGCGACCTGCTCCGCTTCGTGGTCCTCGACGGGATTGCCAAGCCCGGGATCCTGGACGTGCCCGATACCTCCCTGCTCTTCGCCGCCTACCAGGAGATTGCTTCCTGATGCGCGACAACCAGAGCGGAACGATCGAATGGCCCGACGGCGGATTCCCGGGGATCCGGGTCAACCCCGAATCGCTGCTTCCTGAAATCATCAGCGAAGAGACGTGTGCCGCCGCGCTCGAGGCATCCACCGACCCCGCCGAGCGGGTCCTTGTGCTGCTCGTCGAGGGACGCGCCGCGGACGCGGCCGAAGTGCTGGCAGAGGCCCGATACAGGGATCCCGAGTCGTTCCGGCTGCGGGCCTATGAAGCGGACGTCCTGCGCGTCTCCCACCGCTACGACCGCGCCGTCGAGCTCTTCCGGCAGCTCCTCACCGAGGCACACGGCACGGCCAACGAAGCCCTCGTCCACCAGTACCTTGGCCGGGCGTACTTTGCCTCGGGGAACATCGGCGCCGCGGTGGAATCCTTCGCCCGGGCGCTCGATCTCCGGGTGGCGCAGTCCGCCGACGCTGCGCTCATCTACTCCTCAACGGTGGCGTTGCAGCGGGCTCGGGACGTCTTCGAACTGGCCTCCTGACGGGTCTTCCGGCTGCGCCGCAGCGGTCCTCCGGCCGCACCGCCAGGGGGCCCCGAAAAAGTGTGCCCGCCTTTTCCGCTAGAATAGATTCTGGATTTTTGATAAATACACGCTGGCGCGCCGTTCGGCAAGCCTGCTTGGCATAACCAGCTGGCAGCCAGAACCAGTCAGACACAACCAGAGGAAACCAGTGGCAACCACAAATGACATCAAGAACGGCACCGTCCTGAAGCTCGAGGGCCAGCTCTGGAACGTCATCGAGTTCCAGCACGTCAAGCCGGGCAAGGGCGGCGCCTTCGTGCGCACCAAGATGCGCAACGTCATGTCCGGCAAGGTAGTGGACAAGACCTTCAACGCAGGCCTCAAGATCGAGACCGCCACCGTTGACCGCCGCGACTACCAGTACCTGTACCAGGACGGCGCAGACTTCGTCTTCATGGACACCTCGGACTACGACCAGATCACCGTTTCGGGCGCCACCGTGGGCGATGCCACCAACTTCATGCTCGAAAACCAGATGGTCAACATTGCCATCCACGAAGGCACCCCGCTGTACATCGAGCTGCCGCCGAGCGTTGTCCTCGAAATCACCTACACCGAGCCGGGCCTGCAGGGCGACCGCTCCTCCGCCGGCACCAAGCCTGCCACCCTGGAGACGGGTTACGAGATCCAGGTGCCCCTGTTCGTTGAGAACAACACCAAGGTCAAGGTCGACACCCGCGACGGCAGCTACCTGGGCCGGGTCAACGACTAGTGAGCGCCCGCGGTAAAGCCCGCAACAGGGCTCTTGAGGTCCTCTTCGAAGCCGAGCAGCGCTCTGTCTCGGCCTTCGACGTGCTGCGTGCGCGCCGCGAGAGGACCGACCAGATCGTCAATCCGTACACCCTCGAGATCGTCGAGGGAGTTGTGTCGATGCAGTCCACCATCGACGAATTCCTCGAGACCTACTCACAGGGCTGGACCCTGGAGCGCATGCCGTCCGTAGACCGCATCATCCTGCGGATCGGCACCTGGGAGCTGCTCTACAACGACGACGTTCCCGACGGCGTCGCTGTCAGCGAAGCTGTCGCTTTGGCCAAGACGCTCTCCACCGACGAGTCGCCGTCGTTCATCAACGGCCTCCTGGGGCGCCTTCAGCAGTTGAAGCCGTCCCTGCTCGCCTGAGCTGAGTCATACGCAGAAAGCCTCTGCCGGTTTTGCCGGCAGGGGCTTTCTGGATTTAAGCCTCGATGTTGGAGCGCCACCTACTGCTGGACGGCAGCCCGCAGCACGGTCAGGTGGCGCAGCTGCTGCACTTCGTCCTGCTGGTGCAGCGGCACATCCCTGCCGCTGAGGATCCGCTGCCGGGTGAAGGCCAGGCGCGTCGCCGCCTTGACGAACTCCTTCATCTCTTCGCCCCGGTTGTACGACCCGGCCCAGCGCACAGCCTGCCGGCGGCCTCCGGGAGTGGACAGCAGCTCCACCTCGGCCGGCGCGAACCACCCCGCTGCGGCGTACTCCTGGAGGCGCTGCCGGGTGAGGCGCGTTTCCGCGACCCGCAGCACCACGATGCACACCACCGCGAGCAGGAAGATGGGGACCTGCACCAGCACGTACTGGGCCAGGAAGTCCTGTCCCATGCTGTTCCACCTGTTGTGCAGGACCATGGCGGGAACCAGGCCAACGAAGAACGCGAGCACCGAAATACCGGAGTGCCCGCGCCGCGCGGCCAGGCCCATGATCAGGCCGGTGGTTCCGGTGAAGATGGCGTGCGCGAACGGCGACATCACCCCGCGCAGGAAGAAGACCTGGACAAGGTCGCTGCCGGGAGTGCTGGACTCGGCGATCGCCCGGCCGAAGTAGAGAATGTTCTCGGTGAACGCGAAGCCGCCGGCGATGGTGAAGGCAAACACCACGCCGTCGACTGGGCCGTCAAAGTTGCGGCGGGCGAACAGGAGGAGCAGCAGCAGGCCCAGGGACTTCGCGAACTCCTCCACCACAGGGGCCTGCACGGTGGTCATGAAATCGCGGAAGGCCGCCTCATCAGTGACGGGGGCCGCGAGGGCGAAGACCGGCTGGATGAGCAGCGTCACGGCAATGGACACGGCCGCGCCCCAGGTGAAGGCAAACAGCAGCAGGCGCTTTGGCTCGGGTTCCCACCGGTCAATGACGGCCACGGCGAACAGCACCGCCGCCAGCGGGATCAGGGACGCAATAAAACCGATGACGAAACCGGTCACGCCGGTGCTGGCCAGGAGGAACGGCACCACAAGGAACAGGCTGACGAAGGCAAGTATCCCGCCGCCCACGACGAGTCCCAGGGTCCCTGCCCCCAGCCGGGCCGCCACGGTGGACGCGGCTTCCGGGATGACCTGGTACACCGCGCCGCCGCTGTGCCCGGGCGCCGGCCGGTAGTCCTGCGGCTGGACGTGGCCCATCCAGCTGGGATTGGCGGGCTGGCCCTGGAACTGCCGCCCGGGATCGCCGGGGCGGTTCCAGGCTGAGCTGTTCCGGCCAGGGCCGGAAGGCGGCTGCTGCGGGTTCATCGACATAGACACGAGCCTATGTGCCGCGGGGTAGGCAGCAAAGGAGCAGCCGCACGGTGTGACGGACGACGCCTTCTGGCGGGGCCGGGGGCAGACGCTGGTGTGGTAATTTTGGAAGGCAAATGTTCCTTTTTTAATTCCGTCCCGTGAGGCGGGGAAAGGGGAGACGAGCGATGACTCCTGTCACGCAGGCACCGGTTCCGGCCAGGGTTGTTCTCAACCAGGCGGACATTGACCGTGCCCTCACTCGTATCGCCCATGAGATCCTCGAGGCCAACAAGGGCTCCCAGGACCTGGTGCTGCTGGGCATTCCCCGCCGCGGCTACCCGCTTGCAGTCCGGCTCGCCCAGAAAATCGCCGCCGCCGATCCCGCCGTGGACGCCGCCGCCATCGTCGGCCAGCTGGACGTCACCATGTTCCGGGACGATCTTTCCCACCAGCCCACAAGGCCGCCGCACCATACGCGGCTGCCGCTGACTGGCATCGACAACAAAGTGGTTGTGCTGATCGACGACGTCCTGTATTCCGGCCGGACCATCCGTGCCGCACTGGACGCGCTTGTGGACCTCGGCCGGCCGCGCATCGTTCGCCTGGCTGTCCTGATTGACCGGGGCCACCGCGAACTTCCCATCCGCGCGGACCACGTGGGCAAGAACCTGCCCACGTCCTCCGCCGAGAAGGTCCGGGTCCGGCTCGAGGAGACCGATGCCGTCGACGGCCAGGCAGTCAATGAAGTGGTAATCGAGGCCGGCGCATGAAGCACCTGCTTTCCACCGAAGACCTCAGCCTGGCCAACGCCGTGCGCATCCTCGACACCGCCGAAGAGATGTCGACCGTGGGGGAGCGCGAGGTCAAGAAGCTTCCCGCCCTGCGCGGACGGACCGTGGTGAACCTCTTCTTCGAGGATTCCACCAGGACCCGCATTTCCTTCGAGGCCGCAGCCAAGCGGCTCTCGGCGGACGTCATCAACTTCGCCGCCAAGGGATCGTCGGTCTCCAAGGGCGAGTCGCTCAAGGACACCGCCCAGACGCTGGCCGCCATGGGGGCTGACGCCGTCGTAATCCGCCACTGGGCCTCCGGTGCCCCGCACCGGCTGGCGGCCACCGACTGGATCGACGCCGCAGTCATCAACGCCGGAGACGGCACCCACGAACACCCCACCCAGGCACTGCTGGACGCCTTCACCATGCGGCGGCACTGGACCAAACTCTCCGGCCTGCCCTCCACGGGGGCGGACCTGCGCGGCATGCGCGTCGCCATCGCCGGCGACGTCCTGCACTCCCGCGTGGCGCGGTCCAACGTCTGGCTGCTGCGCACCCTCGGCGCCGACGTGACCCTGGTGGCGCCGCCCACACTGCTGCCCATCGGCGTCGAACACTGGCCCTGCAGCATCAGCTACGACATTGACGAGACCCTGGAAAAGGGCGTCGACGCGGTGATGATGCTCCGCGTCCAGGGCGAGCGGATGAACGCCTCGTTTTTCCCGTCCACCCGTGAGTACTCCCGCCGTTGGGGGTTCGATGACAACAGGCTCCGCGCGCTGGACAGCCTGGGCCTGAAGGACACCATCATCATGCACCCCGGACCCATGAACCGGGGCCTGGAAATTTCCGCGGCCGCCGCCGACTCGCCCCGTTCCACCGTGCTCGCACAGGTCAAGAACGGTGTGTCGATCCGCATGGCCGCCCTGTACCTGCTGCTCTCCGGGGATACCCGGGAACCAGCCACCACCCTGAAGGAGAGCAACTGATGGCTGACGAGACCACATACCTTATCCGGGGCGCCGCGATCCTTGGCGGCGACCGCGAGGACCTGCTCATCCGCGGCGGCCTGATCACTGCCAGGGGCACCGACCTCTCGGAGACGGACGCAGCGGACGGAGCCACGGTGATTGACGCCGAGGGCCTCGTCGCCCTGCCGGGCATGGTGGACGTCCACACCCACCTCCGTGAACCGGGCCGCGAAGACGCCGAAACGGTGGAAACCGGCACGCGCGCCGCAGCGCTCGGCGGCTTCACCGCCGTGCACGCCATGGCCAACAGCACCCCGGTGGCGGACACCGCCGGTGTGGTGGAACAGGTCTACAGCCTGGGCCGGTCCGCCGGCTGGGTGGACGTCCGCCCCGTGGGCGCCGTCACCGTGGGGCTGGCCGGCGAACAGCTCGCCGAGCTCGGCGCGATGGCCGATTCCCGCGCCCGGGTCCGCATGTTCTCCGACGACGGCATCTGCGTCCACGATCCCGTCCTGATGCGCCGCGCCCTCGAGTACGTCAAGGCGTTCGACGGCGTCGTGGCCCAGCACGCGCAGGAACCGCGCCTCACCGCCGGTGCCCAGATGAACGAAGGCGAAGTGTCCGCTGTCCTCGGCCTGACCGGCTGGCCGGCAGTGGCCGAGGAGAGCATCATCGCCCGCGACGTCCTGCTGGCCCAGCACGTGGGATCCCGGCTCCACGTTTGCCACGTCTCCACCGCGGGTTCGGTGGAGATCATCCGCTGGGCCAAGGGCCGCGGCATCAACGTCACCGCCGAAGTGACGCCGCACCATCTTCTACTCACCGATGACTTGGTCCGCAGCTACGACCCCGTCTACAAGGTCAACCCGCCGCTTCGCACCAACGACGACGTCCAGGCCCTGCGCGCCGCCCTCGCCGACGGCACTATCGACGTCGTCGGCACCGACCACGCCCCGCACCCAAGCGAGCACAAGGAGTGCGAGTGGGCCCAGGCGGCCATGGGCATGACGGGGCTGGAAACCGCCCTGTCAGTGGTCCAGCACGCCATGATCGAGACTGGCCTCATGACCTGGGCCGACTTTGCCAGGGTCACCTCCACCGCGCCAGCTGGCATCGGGCGGCTCACGGACCAGGGCCGGCCGCTGGAAAAGGGCGAACCCGCCAACATCGTCCTGGTGGATCCGGCCGCGCGCTGGACAGTGGATCCTTCCGCGATGGCAACCATGGGGCGCAACTCGCCGTTCCGCGGCATGGAACTCCCCGGCAAGGTGGTGGCCACGTTCTTCAAGGGCCACCCCACGGTCCTGGACGGCAAGCTCAATACGCCTTACCGCTACCCCACGGAAGCGCCGGTTGCCAGCGCAGCAGGTGCCAACTGATGGAAAAAGTCCTTCCCGGACTTGCGATGCTGGCGGTCGTCGCCGTCGTTTTTGTCCTGATCTGGATCGGCTGGCGCAACCGGCTGCGACGGCAGTCCGACATCGACCAGCTGCCGGCAGTTCCTGCTGGGCTGGGCGAGCCGCTGCTCTCGGCCGACGGACAGTACGTGGCCTCCACCACCGCGGGGGACTGGCTGGACAGGATCGCCGTGCACGGCCTCGGCATCCGCACCAACGCGGAGCTCTCCATCCATCCGGAGGGGGTGCTCCTGGACCGCTCCGGTGCGCGGCCGCTGTTCATCCCGGCGGCTTCGCTGGCCGGCGTCCGGCAGGACAGCGGCATGGCCGGTAAATTCGTGGAAAAGGACGGGCTGCTGATGCTCAGCTGGACGCTCGGAACCCACGCCCTGGACACCGGCTTCCGCACACGGCGCGCCGCGGACAAGCCGGCCGTCCTCCAACAACTTCAGGAAATGATCTCCCCAGGCCCCCAGGCAGGTGCCCATAGTGGAAAGTAATAAAGTGACGGAAACCGAAGTGACAGTAAATGCAGGAACTGCGCCGCAGGCCGCAGCATCCGCCCCCGCCGTCCTGGTGCTCGAAGACGGCCGCATCTTCCGCGGCCGCAGCTACGGCGCGCAGGGTACCGCCCTGGGGGAAGCGGTCTTCGCCACCGGCATGACCGGCTACCAGGAGACCATTACGGACCCGTCCTACGCACGCCAGCTGGTGGTGCAGACGGCACCGCACATCGGCAACACCGGTGTGAACAGCGAGGACGCCGAATCCCGCCGCATCTGGGTGGCCGGCTACATTGTCCGTGACGCCGCCCGCCGTCCGTCCAACTGGCGGTCTGAGCGATCTCTCGACTCCGAACTCGTCGAGCAGGGCATCGTCGGCATCCAGGGCGTGGATACCCGGGCCATCACCCGCCACCTGCGCGAGCACAAGACCATGCGCGCCGGCATCTTCTCCGGCGAGGCGGCCAAGGCCACCGACAAGGAACTCGTCGACACCGTACTCGCCAGTGAGCCGATGGAAGGCGCCCGGCTTGCCGAGGAAGTCAGCATCGACGAAGCCTACGTGGTGGAGCCCAAGGACCACGGCTGGGACGGCGACGCACGCTTCAGCATCGCGGCGATCGACCTAGGCATCAAGGCCATGACGCCGGTGCGCTTCGCCGAGCGCGGTGTCCGCGTGCACGTGCTGCCCGCCACGGCCACCATCGACGACGTCAAGGCCGTCAGCCCTGACGGCTTCTTCATGTCCAACGGCCCCGGCGACCCCGCTACAGCTGACAACCAGGTCAAGCTGCTCCGCACCGTCCTGGACGAGAAGCTGCCGTACTTCGGCATCTGCTTCGGCAACCAGATCCTGGGCCGCGCCCTCGGCTTCGGCACCTACAAGCTGCGCTACGGCCACCGCGGCATAAACCAGCCCGTCATGGACCGCCGCACGGGCAAGGTGGAGATCACCTCGCAGAACCACGGCTTCGCCGTCGACGCCCCGCTGGACGGCCCCACCAACGCGCCGGAAGAGCGCTACGGACGGGTCGAGGTCAGCCACGTCAGCCTGAACGACGAGGTCGTGGAAGGCCTGGCCTGCCTGGACATCCCGGCTTTCTCTGTCCAGTACCACCCCGAAGCTGCCGCCGGCCCGCACGACGCCGCCTACCTCTTCGACCGCTTCATCAAGCTGATGGAAGACACTAAGCCAAACACCGACGGCCGCACCGCCAACCTGTCCAAGGAACCCGTGGACGCGCAGCACCCCGCAGAGGCCCAGCAGAACCCGGCCGAGCCGCACACGACTGACAACAAGACTGAGGACAAGAAGTAATGCCCAAGAGAACTGACCTTAAGAGCGTCCTGGTCATCGGTTCCGGCCCGATCGTCATCGGCCAGGCCGCTGAATTCGACTACTCCGGCACGCAGGCCCTTCGCGTCCTCAAGGAGGAAGGCCTGCGCGTCATCCTCGTCAACTCCAACCCGGCCACCATCATGACCGACCCGGAGTTCGCTGACGCCACCTACATCGAGCCCATCACCCCCGAGGTGGTGGAGAAGATCATCGCCAAGGAGCGCCCGGACGCCGTGCTGCCCACCCTGGGCGGCCAAACGGCACTGAACACCGCCATCGCGCTGGACAAGAACGGTGTGCTGGAGAAGTACAACGTGGAACTGATTGGCGCGAACATCGCCGCGATCGAGCTCGGCGAGGACCGCGAGAAGTTCAAGGGCGTCGTGGAGCGCTGCGGCGCCGAGTCCGCCCGCAGCCACATCATCCACACCATGGACGAGGCCCTGAAGGCAGCCGACGACCTCGGCTACCCCATGGTGGTCCGCCCCTCCTTCACCATGGGCGGCCTCGGTTCCGGCCTGGCGTACAACGAAGAGGACCTGCGCCGGATCGTCGGCCAGGGCCTGCAGTACAGCCCCACCAGCGAGGTGCTGCTCGAAGAGAGCATCCTGGGCTGGAAGGAATACGAGCTCGAGATGATGCGGGACAAGAACGACAACGTGGTTGTCGTCTGTTCCATCGAGAACTTTGATCCCGTGGGCGTGCACACCGGCGACTCCATCACCGTTGCCCCGGCACTGACCCTTACCGACCGCGAATACCAGCGGCTGCGCGACATCTCCATCGCGGTCATCCGTGAGGTCGGCGTGGACACCGGCGGCTGCAACATCCAGTTCGCCATCGATCCCGCGACCGGCCGCGTAGTGGTCATCGAAATGAACCCGCGCGTGTCCCGCTCCTCGGCGCTGGCGTCCAAGGCCACGGGCTTCGCCATCGCCAAGATCGCCACCAAGCTCTCGCTGGGCTACACCCTGGACGAGATCCCGAACGACATCACCCAGAAGACCCCCGCCTCCTTCGAGCCGACGCTCGACTACGTGGTGGTCAAGGTCCCGCGGTTCGCGTTCGAGAAGTTCCCCGCCGCGGACCCCACGCTCACCACCACCATGAAGTCGGTGGGCGAGGCGATGGCCATGGGCCGCAACTTCACCGAAGCCCTGCAGAAGGCCCTGCGCTCCTTGGAGCAGAAGGGCTCGCAGCTGGACTTCAGCTCCGTCCCCGAATGGGAAGTCCCGGAGCTCATCGAGAAGGCCAAGCGCCCCACGACGGAACGCCTGCACCAGGTCCAGCGCGCCCTGCTCGGCGGCGCCAGCGTGGAGGAACTCCACGAGGCCACCAAGATCGACCCCTGGTTCCTTGACCAGCTCCAGCTGCTCAACGAAATCTCCCAGGAGATCCGCCACTCCGGCGCCCTGACTCAGGACATGCTCCGCAACGCCAAGCGCCACGGCTTCTCCGACGAACAGATCGGTTCGCTGACGCATAACTCGGAGGCCGTTGTCCGCGGCGTCCGCCAGGCACTGGGCATCCGCCCGGTCTACAAGACCGTGGACACCTGCGCCGCGGAATTCGCCGCCTACACGCCGTATCACTACTCGGCCTACGACGAGGAGGACGAGGTTGCGCTGCACTCCAAGCCGTCCATCCTTATCCTCGGCTCCGGGCCCAACCGCATCGGCCAGGGCATTGAGTTCGACTACTCCTGCGTCCACGCCTCGATGGCACTGCGCAAGGCCGGCTACGAGACGGTCATGGTCAACTGCAACCCGGAAACCGTCTCCACCGACTACGACATCTCCACCCGGCTCTACTTCGAGCCGCTGACCCTTGAGGACGTCCTCGAGGTCATCGCGGCTGAGGAGCGCACCGGCGGCGTGATGGGCGTCTTCGTGCAGCTCGGCGGCCAGACCCCGCTGAAGCTGGCCCAGCAGCTGGCCGACGCCGGCGTGCCGATCCTGGGCACCTCGCCCGAAGCGATCGACCTCGCCGAGCACCGCGGCGCCTTCGCCCGCGTGCTGGACGAAGCTGGCCTGGTTTCCCCGAAGAACGGCACTGCCGTCTCCTTCGAGGACGCCAAGAAGATCGCCGACGAGATCGGTTACCCCGTCCTGGTCCGCCCGTCCTACGTCCTGGGCGGCCGCGGCATGGAGATTGTCTACGACGAGCCCAACCTGTCCCGCTACATCGCCAACGCCACCGAAATCACCGCCGAGCACCCTGTGCTGATTGACCGGTTCCTCGAGGACGCAGTCGAGATCGACGTCGACGCCCTCTTCGACGGCACGGACATGTACCTGGGCGGCATCATGGAGCACATCGAGGAGGCCGGCGTTCACTCCGGCGACTCTGCGTGCGTCCTCCCGCCCATCACGCTGGGCAACAATGTGCTGGAACGCGTCCGCACCGCCACCCGGGCCATCGCCGAGGGTGTGGGCGTCCGCGGCCTCATCAACATCCAGTTCGCGCTGGCCTCCGACGTCCTTTACGTCCTGGAAGCCAACCCGCGCGCCTCCCGGACCGTGCCCTTCGTGTCCAAGGCCACCGGCGTGCAGATGGCCAAGGCCGCTGCCCTGATCGGCACCGGCGTGACCATCGGCCAGCTCCGCAGCGCGTACAAGATTCTCCCGGAAACCGGCGACGGCTCCACGCTGCCGCTGGACGCGCCCGTGTCCGTCAAGGAAGCGGTCCTGCCGTTCAGCCGCTTCCGGACCCCGGAGGGCAAGGTCGTGGACTCCCTGCTCGGCCCGGAAATGCGTTCCACCGGCGAGGTCATGGGCATCGACAAGCACTTTGACACCGCCTTCGCCAAGAGCCAGGCCGCGGCGAACAACGCCCTGCCCACCGAGGGCAAGGTCTTCGTTTCCGTGGCGAACCGCGACAAGCGTTCGGTGATCATGGGCGTCAAGCGCCTCTCCGACCTCGGCTTCGAGATCGTTTCCACCGGCGGCACCGCCGACGTGCTGCGCCGCAACGGCATCCAGGCCACCCCGGTGCGCAAGGTGGCCGAGGGCAGCAGCGCCGAAGGTGAAGGCACCATCGCCGACCTCGTGATTGCCGGCGAAATCGACATGGTGTTCAACACCCCGTCCGGCGGCGAGGCCCGCAGCGACGGGTACGAACTCCGTGCCGCCGCCACGTCCATCGGCATCCCCTGCATCACCACCGTGGCCGAGTTCAACGCCGCCGTCCAGGCGATTGAGGCCCTGCGCACCTACGCCTGGTCCGTGACCAGCCTGCAGGAGCACGCCGCAGCGCTCGTTGCGTCGCAGGAGGCCGCCCTGCAGAAGGCAGCCGCGCAGAGCCCGGCAGCGCAGAATGCCTGAGGCAGGGGACACTGCCGCAGGCGCCGGCCGGGAGTCGTTCGGCTCCCGGCTGGGCCGGGCCATGGCGGACCGCGGTCCGCTGTGCGTCGGGATTGATCCCCATCCCGCCCTCCTGGGCAGCTGGGGCCTGAACGACGACGTCGCCGGCCTGAGGCGCTTTTCGCTCACCGCCCTGGAGGCCGTGGCTTCGCTCGCTGCCGCGGTCAAGCCGCAGGTGGCGCTGTACGAACGGCACGGGTCGGCAGGCATGGCGGTACTCGAAGAGGTTCTCGCCACTGCCCGGGACGAGGGCGTGCTGACCATCGCCGACGCCAAGCGCGGCGACATCGGCTCCACCATGGCCGCGTACGCCGACGCCTGGCTCCGTGACGGGTCGGCCCTCGCCGCGGATTCCGTGACGCTGAGCCCGTACCTCGGCTTCGAGTCCCTCCGTCCGGCCCTGGATCTTGCTGCCGAGCACGGCCGGGGCGTGTTTGTCCTCGCGCTGACGTCCAACCCGGAGGGCGCCTCGGTACAGCACGTGGGCGGAAACGATTCCGTGGCACGCCGGATCGTTGAGGCCGCAGCCGCGGAAAACGAACGCTACTCCGGGCCCCTGGGCTCGGTGGGCCTCGTGGTGGGAGCCACCGTGGGCACGGCGCTGGCCGACCTGCAGCTTGACCTCGGTGCCGTCCGCGGCCCGATCCTCGCGCCGGGCCTGGGCGCCCAGGGGGCAACCCCGGCAGACCTGCGCCGGACCTTCGGCACCGCCTATCCCCAGGTCCTGGGAACCTCCAGCCGCGACATCCTCAAGGCCGGCCCCGGCGTCCGGGAGCTGACCGAGGCGGCGGAGCGCACCCTCGCCGGACTCCGCTCCGAATAGTCCATTGATTTCTCCGGCCGGCAGGGAGTAGGTTCAGGACAAATCCGTGGCTGCTCCAACGCCGCCGGCCGCGGATCCGTTGGCTGACCCCAGGGGAAATGACCGTGAGCTTGCGACCCTTGTCACCGCAGGAACGTTCCGACGCACTTAGGAAGGCCGCGGCGGCAAGGGCTGCCAGGGCCTCAGCCAAGGAGCGGCTCAAATCCGGAGAGCTGACCGTGGCCCAGATCCTGGACTCCGGCGGCACCGAGGAGGCCATAGCGCGCATGCGCGTCTCGGAACTCCTCGAGGCCCTGCCGGGGATCGGGAAGGTCCGGGCCGCGGCCATCATGGACAGCCTCGGCATCGCCGCATCCCGCAGGGTCCGGGGGCTGGGCATCCACCAGCGCCGGGCGCTGGTAGATTTTATGAACGAGAAATAGCTTCATCCGAACAGAGTCATCTGTAGACCGTCCAAAGGAATACGTGAGCAACAAACCCGGACTGACAGTCCTCGCTGGTCCTACGGCTGTTGGCAAAGGCACCGTGTCCACCTATATCCGCGACAACTATCCCGAAGTCTGGCTGTCCGTGTCAGCCACCACCCGGGCCCCGCGGCCCGGTGAGGTCGACGGTGTGCACTACTACTTCAAGTCCAAGGAAGAGTTCGAATCCCTTGTGGCCGCCGGCGAATTTCTGGAGTGGGCCGTGGTGCACGGGCAGAACACCTACGGAACCCTGAAGAGCACCGTCAACCAGGCCATCGCCGAGGGCCGCTCCGTGCTGCTGGAGATCGACCTGCAGGGTGCACGCCAGGTGAAGGAGGCCGTTCCGGACGCCCAGTTCGTGTTCCTGGCACCGCCCAGCTGGGAAGAACTCGTCCGCCGGCTGGTGGGCCGCGGCACGGAATCGGCCGAGGAACAGCAGCGCCGGCTGGAAACCGGTAAAGTAGAACTTGCTGCTGAACCGGAGTTCGACCACACCGTCATCAATGACGACGTCCGCCGGGCAGCAGACGAGCTTGTTTCACTCATGGGGCTGACCCCGCACCCGCGCCAGCCGCAGACGCCATCAGCCCGCTAGAAATTTGGAGAATTCGTGTCCACGAACCTTGAAGGCATCATCAACCCGCCGATCGATTCGCTGCTCGAGGCGGCCGATTCCAAGTACGGCCTGGTGATCTTCGGTGCCAAGCGTGCACGCCAGATCAACGCCTACTACGCGCAGCTGCACGAGGGCCTGTTCGAGTACGTCGGCCCGCTGGTTGACACCAAGCTGAACGAGAAGTCGCTGTCCATCGCCCTGCGCGAGATCAACGAGGGCAAGCTGGTTTCCACGCCGATCGAAGCTGCAGAGTAACCTCCGCAGAGTAAACAGACTGCCTGCTGACGGAGTTCACGTGCGCATAGTCCTCGGAGTCGGGGGAGGGATTGCCGCCTACAAGGTGGCATCGCTCCTCCGGCTTTTTACTGAAGCCGGCCATGACGTCACAGTCATTCCCACGGAAGCAGCCACCCGCTTTGTCGGCGTGGCCACCTGGGAGGCGCTGTCCGGGAACCCGGTGACCAACAGCGTCTTCGTCGACGTTGACCAGGTCAAGCACGTGCGGCTGGGCCACGAGGCAGACCTCATTGTGGTGGCCCCCGCCACAGCCGACCTCCTGGCCCGCGCCGCCACCGGCCAGGCCAACGACCTGCTCACCAACACCCTCCTGATGGCGAGCGGCCCGGTGCTGTTCGCCCCGGCGATGCATACCGAGATGTGGCAGCATGCTGCCACCCAGGCGAACGTTGAAACTCTGCGCAGCCGTGGCGTGACCGTCCTGGAACCCGCCAGCGGGCGGCTGACCGGCAGCGACTCCGGCCCCGGCCGGCTGCCCGAGCCCGAAGCCATCTTCGACGCCGCCATGGTGCTCTCCCAAGGGCTGGCGCTTTCCCACGGCCTCCAGTCCGACGCCGTGCTGTCCCGGTCCGCAGCCGGAGCCGCGGACGGTACCTCCACTGGGCCGCTCTTCCCGCTGGCCGGCCGCACCGTGACCATCAGTGCCGGCGGCACCCGGGAGCCCCTGGACCCGGTTCGGTTTCTGGGCAACCGCTCCTCCGGCAAACAGGGTGTGGCGCTGGCCGCCGCCGCGCGCGACGCCGGAGCCACCGTGCGGCTCGTGGCAGCACACATGGAAGTGCCAGCCCCGCCGGGCGTCGACCTCGTCGCCGTCGAAACGGCCCTGCAGCTCCGCCAAGCCATGCTGGCAGCGGCAGCTGATTCCGACGTCGTCATCATGGCGGCAGCGGTGGCCGACTTCCGGCCGGCGGAGGTGTCCGAAAGCAAGATCAAGAAGCGGGACGACACCGCCGACCCCGTGATCACGCTGGTCCGCAACCCCGACATCCTGCACGAGCTGGTCGCGGTCCGCGACGCCGCAGGCAGCAGCCAGCTCGTGGTGGGCTTTGCCGCCGAGACAGGGGACGAGCAGGGTGATGTGCTGTCCTACGCAGAGGCAAAGCTGAAGCGTAAAGGCTGCGACCTGCTGGTGGTGAACCACGTGGGCGCTGACAAGGTCTTCGGCCAGGACCACAACTCCGTGGTCATCCTCTCGCGGGCCGGTTCCGAGCCCCAGTCGGCCTCGGGCTCCAAGCAGGACGTCGCCGCCATTGTCATCGACCGCATCGGCTCCGAACTGAGCCGGGTCTTTCCGCGAACCTGACGGGCGTAAGCAACGTCTCCTTAGCATGGGGACACACGCTGCCGCCCCTCCGTTTGCCAACCAGTAAGGTAGTTGAGTGACTTTACCGCTGCACATTCCAGAATCCCACGGGTCCGCACCCGCCGCGCTTCGGCTCTTCACCTCCGAGTCGGTAACTGAAGGGCACCCGGACAAGATCTGTGACCAGATCAGTGATGCGATCCTGGACGCCCTGCTGGACAAGGACCCCGAGTCCCGTGTCGCCGTCGAGACCATGGCCACCACCGGCCTGGTCCACGTGGCCGGCGAAGTGACCACCGACGCATATGTCGAAATCCCCCAGATCGTCCGCGAGACCATCCTGGGCATCGGCTACGACTCCTCCGCCAACGGCTTCGACGGCGCACGCTGCGGCGTTTCCGTGTCCATCGGCCAGCAGTCCAACGACATCGCCGGAGGCGTCTTCAATTCCCTCGAAGCCCGCGAAGGCCGCCAGGAGGACGACTACGATCTCCAGGGCGCCGGCGACCAGGGCCTGATGTTCGGCTACGCCAGCGATGAGACCCCGTCCTACATGCCGACGCCGATCTGGATCGCGCACCGCCTCTCGGAGCGGCTCACCGAGGTCCGCAAGAACGGCGAACTCTCCTACCTCCGCCCGGACGGCAAGACCCAGGCCACCATTGGGTACGACGGCGACCGTCCGGTTTCGGTCGAGACCATCGTGATCTCCAGCCAGCACGCCGACGGCTTCAGCCTTGACCAGCTGCGGGCCGACCTCGCGACGCACGTCATCGACCCCGTCCTCGCCCTCGCGGACCTGGATATTTCGCGCACCAACAACATCCTGAACCCCGCTGGCGCGTTCGTGATCGGCGGCCCGGTGGGCGACGCCGGACTCACCGGACGCAAGATCATCGTGGACACCTACGGCGGCATGGCCCGCCACGGCGGCGGCGCCTTCTCTGGCAAGGACCCGTCCAAGGTGGACCGCTCCGCAGCGTATGCCATGCGCTGGGTTGCCAAGAACGTGGTTGCAGCAGGACTCGCCAAGCGTGCCGAGATCCAGATCGCCTACGCGATCGGCCAGGCCCGCCCGGTGGGAACCTACGTAGAGACGTTCGGGACCGAGACCGTCGACCCGGCAAAGATCAGCGCCGCGATTGCGGAGATATTCGATCTGCGCCCGCGTGCCATCATCGACGCCCTGGACCTCAAGCGTCCCATCTATGCCAAGACCGCCGCCCACGGCCACTTCGGCCGCGATGACCCGGACTTCACCTGGGAGCGCCTGGACCGCGTGGATGACCTGAAGGCGTACTTCAACGCCTGAGCCGTCCCGTCCGCGGCCATCAGCATCGGGAATGTCAGACCCGTGTGATTGGCTGATGAGTAGGCCAGGACGGAGGTAGGGCGCCATTTCCGCGAACAGCAAGTCTTCACACGGCATGTCTTCGAACCGCATGCCTTCGCACCCAACGCCAGAGCCGCTGCAGCTGTCACTGCTGCAGGGGTTCCCGGCAACGGCCAGGGCCGCCGGCGGGCCGCCGCTGGCCGCCGACCGTCCGGTGGCGCGCGTGCTCATCGAGTCGCCGCTGCCGCACCTGGACCGGCCGTTCGACTACAGCGTGCCCGCGGAACTGGATGAGGACGCCCAGCCGGGCGTCCGCGTCCGGGTGAAGTTCAGCGGCCAGGAACTCGGCGGCTACATCCTGGACCGGGTTGAGGAGTCGGACGCCGGCCAGCCCCTCGTCCCGCTGCACAAGGTCGTCTCGCCGGTCGCCGTCCTGACCCCCGCCCTGCAGGAACTCGCCGGGCGCGTCGCCGCACGCTACGCAGGCACGGTCAGCGATGTGCTTCGCGTGGCCATCCCGCCCCGGGTGGTCAAGGTGGAGAAGGAGCTTGCCGGCGTTGAGCCGGCCGAGCCTCCCGCGGCGGATCATGACCTGTCCGGCTCCGGGTGGACCACGTACCGGAACGGCGCCGCCTTCCTCCGCCATCTTGCGTCCGGAGGCTCACCCCGGGCTGCCCTCAGCGCGCTGCAGGGGTTCGGCCCGGACGGCTGGCCGCGGCTTATCGCGGAAGCCGTGGCGGCGGTCCGGCAGTCCGGACGCGGCGCGGTCGTCGTCGTTCCCGACTACCGCGACCTGGACCGCGTCCAGGCTGCGCTCGAGGACATCCTGCCCGCCGATGACGTTGCGCGGCTGACGGCCGACGACGGCCAGACACCCAGGTACCGCAACTACCTCAGAATCCTCAAGGGTTCCGCGGGCGTCGCCGTGGGCACCCGCTCGGCGGCCTACGCCCCGGTGCAGAACCTGGGACTGGTGGTGTGCTGGGACGACGGCGACGACCTGCACGTCGAACAGCGCTCCCCGTACGCCCACACCCGCGAAGTGTTGCTGCTTCGTGCCGAACAGGAGGGTGCTGCCTGCCTGCTGGCGGGGCACGCGCGCAGCACGGAGGTGCAGCGGCTGGTGGACGCCGGCTGGGCTATGCCCGTGGAAGCCGAACGCACGGTGCTCCGCCGGACGGTTCCCAGGGTCCTCAACACCGCCGACAGCTTTGAACAGGAGCGCGACCCGCTCGCCCGGCTGGCCAGGCTGCCGGGCGCTGCGTGGCGCACCGCCAAGGAGGCACTGGAGCGGGGCCCCGTCCTGGTGCAGGTTGCCCGGGCCGGGTATGCGCCGTCGCTGGCGTGTGAAACCTGCCGGGAACCGGCGCGCTGCCCGTCCTGCCAAGGGCCGCTCGCCATCGCGGGCAGCGCCGCTGTTCCCCAATGCCGCTGGTGTTCGACGCCGGCACCGGAGTGGCGCTGCGGGCACTGTAACGGCGCCCGGCTGCGCCGCGGCGCGGCCGGCGTTCTCCGTACGGCCGAGGAGCTGGGCCGGGCGTTCCCCGGCAAGGCCGTAGTCACGTCCTCCGGCCAGAACGTCAAGGCCACGGTGCCGGATGCCTGTGCGCTGGTGGTGGCCACGGTGGGTGCCGAGCCCGTGGCTCCGGGCGGGTACGCTGCGGCGCTTCTGCTCGACGGCGACTCGCTGCTGCGCCGGGAGAACCTCCGCGCGGGCGAGGACGCCGTGCGGCGCTGGTTCAACGCCGCCAGCCTGGTCCGGCCCGCCACAGAGGGCGGGATCGTCGTCATCACCGCCGACGACACTGCTGCCGTCGGCGCGCTGCTGCGGTGGGACCCGGCGGGCTATGCCCAGCGTGAGCTGGGTCTGCGCGCCGAGCTGCAGCTGCCCCCGGCGGTGAGGGTAGCCGCCGTCACCGGCGGCAGCACCGCCGTCGGCCATTTCACGACGGCAGCCACAAAGCTTCTTGCCGCCGAGGGCGTGGAACTGCGCATTGCGGGCCCGGCCCCGCTGCTGCATACGGCAAGCATCCAAACCCCCAGCATCCAGGCCCCGGGCGTTCAGGCACCGGGCTCGGAAAGCGTGGAGGTGCGCACGCTGCTGTTCATTCCGTACGCGCAGGCCGCCACCGTGACGAGGGTGCTTCGGGCCGCTAAGGCCGCAGGGGCGGCGAAGCGCACCGAGGCCCCGGTGCAGCTGCGGCTCGACGGGGTTGACGTGCTCTGACGGATTGACGCTGCCTGTTACCTGCGGCGTAGTGCGACTACCTCCGCCGCAACGTCCACCAGCTGGCGGGCGGATTCGTCCCAGCTGAATTGCTGTGCGCGCGCCGCCGACCGCCGGGAGATGTCCTGCCAGTGCTGCACGTCGGCGAGGCTGCGCGCTGCGGCGGCGAACTCCGGCGCCGACTCCGGATCAACGTAGGCGGCGGCATCCGCACCCACCTCCCGGAAGATCGGGATGTCGCTGGCGATGACCGGGGTGCCCAGTGCCATGGCTTCCACCAGGGGCAGGCCGTAGCCCTCGGCCTTGGACAGGGTAACCAGCGCGGTGGTGCGGTTCAGCAGTGCCGTGTATTCGTCGTCAGTGACGCCGTTATGGAACACAACGTTCGCGCCGGCGGGGATCTGCGCTTCAAGCTCGGCGCGGCGGTGCGGGGTGATCCGGCTGAGCAGGTGCAGCGTGTAGTCAGGCAGTTCCGCCATCCCGGCGAGCATGGTCTCGACGTTCTTGTAGGGCATGAACGAGCCCATGTAGAGCAGTGTCTTCTCCGGCGCCGCGGCCGGGTCGCGGGGCCGCTGGGCCGGCTGTGGAGCGTTGCTGACGATGCGCACCGGACGGCTGGTCAGGCGGTACTTGGCCATCAGGGCCTCGGTGGTCCTGCTGATGGTGGCGACGACGTCGGCACGGTTGAGCAGGAGCCGCTGGGGCCAGAACGCCTTGTGGTACAGGCGCCACAGGATCCGCACCGGGGCCGGCAGGAAGCCTGGCGGTGCCGGGTGTTCGTAGTAGATGAGGTCGTGCAGGGTCAGTACCAGGCCGTACTTGCGTCCCCACGTCCCCATGGTCTGCATGGGGCACACCACCACATCCGCTCCGAGCTGATTGACTTTCCGCGCCACGAAGAGCTCGGCGGGGGAGAGCGGGCTGCTGATGAGCGTGTACGGAACGTCGGGAAGCAGGGCCAGTTGCCGGAGGTCGCTGATGAGCATGGACACATCGGCGATCTTTGAGACGGCGGCAATGAGGCTGGAGCCGTAGCGGCTGATCCCGTCGTGGTGGTCCGTCCGGGTGAACCGGGCGTCGATGAGTATCTTCACGCGGGGTGGTCCTTAAGGAAGCGGCGGATGAATCCTGCGGCAGGTTCGGGCGTTTCGTAGTGGATCAGGTGGCCGACGCCCGGGATGACATCGAGCGTTGCGTCGGGGAGCAGCCCGGCAAGCCGGTGCTGGTCCCGCAGCAGGGCGATTTCGTCCTTTTCGCCGGCGACCAGCAGCACGGGCAGGGTGAGCTGGGGCGCGACTTCGGCCACGTTGCTGCTGACGGACGCGGTGAAGGATTCCAGCAGGCTCTCCCGGTTTGCGAACGCACTGAAGTACGCGCGGTGCTGCCCGTGAATGAACCGCAGCAGGTCCTTGTCCTTCGTCTTCGCCATGGCCATGCTCATCACCCGCACGATGAGCGGGCTGCGGAGCAAGGCCAGGCCAAGTGGGCGGGGGAGCCGCGCGGAGAGGCGGTAGTACAGCACGGCAAGCCGGGTCATGACGCCCTTGGGGCCTTCGAGCGCGGGCGCTGCAATGGGGTTGACCAGTATGAGCGGGCGGACGGCGTCCGGATGGGCGGCAACGAAGTGGGCGGCCACGATGGAGCCGAACGAGTGCCCCAGCAGTACGGTGTCCGGCCCGAGTCCGAGGGCCGCCATGAAGTCGCTGATGAACCGGCCGTAGCGTTCCACGCTGTGGGCACCGTTGGTGAATGCCCCGGAGCTGCCAAAACCAGGAAGGTCCGGCATGATCAGGCGCATGTCCGGCAGCTGGTCGGCCACCCGCAGCAGCCCGTGGTGGTCGCCGCGGAAGCCGTGGATGACCAGGATGGTCCGCGTATCAGCCGTCGTCTTTTCCGGTTCGTAGACCCAGTAGGCAATGTTGCTGCCTGCCAGCTGCACGGTCGATGCCCGGGTGCGGGCGGCGAGTCCGCTGCTGACGAAGGACGGTGCGGTTGCGGGCTCGGAGTCGGCTGTTCTCATCTGTTGGGGAGTCCTAGTTGACGTTGTCGGGGTGGGAGCCGGTACGGTGGCCGCGGTCCAGGGCCTCGATGTCAGCCATGTCCAGGGCTGAGAGCTCGAACTGGAAGACGTCGAGGTTCTCACGGATCCTGGCGGCAGAGCTTGCCTTCGGGATGGCGACGTTGCCCAGCTGCACCTGCCAGCGCAGGATGACCTGCGCGGCGCTCACCTTGTGCTCGGCCGCGAGGGCGCCGATGACGGGATCCTCCAGCACCTGGCCGCGGCCCAGGGGGCTCCACGCTTCGGTGAGGATTCCCAGCCCGCGGTGCTTTTCCCGGAGCTCAGCCTGCTGCAGCCACGGGTGCAGTTCGATCTGGTTGACGGCCGGCACCACCTCGGCTGTCTCCAGCAGCTGGTCCAGGTGCTGCGGCTGGAAGTTGGACACGCCGATGGCCCGCACCTTTCCCTCGCGGTACAGCGTCTCCATGGCGCGGTACGTTTCCTGGAAAAGTCCCCGCTTCGCGCACGGCCAGTGGATCAGGTACATGTCCACGTATTCCAGGCCGAGGTTGATCATGGACTTGTCGAAGGCCCGCAGCGTGGCGTCGTAGCCGTGGTCGTCGTTCCAGACCTTGGTGGTGATGAACAGATCCTCGCGGGAAGTACTGTGCGCCGCCTCGCCAGAACCACCGGTGGCGGCTTCCGTGGCGAATAGGTCTACCAGGCCCCGCGCCACCCCGGACTCGTTCCCGTACATGGCCGCCGTATCGAAATGCCGGTACCCGGCCTCCAGAGCAGTCGCGACCAGGTTGGCGGTGTCTTTCGGCGGAACCTTGTAAAGCCCGAAACCCAACTGGTCGATCAGCACGCCGTTGTTCAGGCTGAGCCGGGGTGAGGTAGTCATGGATACGACTCTACCGATACCGTGCCGCCACGCGTGTGACCGGCAGGCGCAGTGTCAGCCCTGCGGGGGTTCAGCCCCAGCAGAGACAGAAGGGGTGGCCGGCAGGGTCTGCGTACACCTGGAAGCCCTCGGCGGAGGTGATGTCCTCCGCGGCCTTGAGCAGGCGTGCACCGAGCGACATGGCCTCATCGTGGGCGGACGCGACGTCCTCAACGTACAGGTCAAGGTGGATCTGCTGCGGGTTCCCGTCGGGCCATTCCGGCGGCACGTGGTTGGGTGCAAGCTGAAAGCCCAGGCGCGGCTTCCCGTCGACACTGACCGTGTGCCAGTCGTCGTCCGCGTCCACGGTACCTCCCAGCAGGCCGGCCCAGAAGGCGCTCTCGGCAGGAAGGTCGGCGGCGTCGAACACAACGATCTCTCTGGTGATTTTCATGCGGTCATCCTTGCATGGCTGCACTGATTTTCCGAGAGTTTCCCACCGGTTGTCGTTGGGTGGTCCTTGAAAAGTGGCCCCTGGAATAACGCTTCGAGGGCGCGGCTAGCCTTCGCTGATGTCGATGCCTGTGACGGGTGCTCCGAAGGTGAGTGGGTAAAGGAAAGGTTCAGCTGGTCTACGAGGTCGGCCTCCAGCAGCGATGTCGCCGCTGCCGGTGACCAGGATGTCGTTGAACCGGTGCTCCTTTTCAGTTCCCGCCTTCGAAGCTCACGAGCCGCCGGGCCGAGGCCTCGTCCAAGATCAAGTCAGTCGCCAGCCCGGCCACCAGTGCTCCGCGGAGCCCGTTGATCTTGGACGCGCCGGACACGACGCAGATCCGGCGGCGCACCTGGCGGAGCTGGTCCAGCGACGGGCCCGTGGAGCGTTCATTCAGGGTGATGCCGTCAGAGGAGCCGTCGCCGCGGAAGAATACCGTGGCCACGTCCCCGACGACGTCGGACTTCGCCAGGGTTGCCAGGTCGTCCTCGTCGAGGTAGCCGCCGGCGTAGACGTGGCTGGGGTAGTCTGCATCCACCGAGCCCACGCCGAAGATCGCGATGCTCATGCGGGACTGCAGGTCGAGGATGCGTTGCACGCTCCGCTCATTCCACATCGCGGTCTTGGTGGCGGCATGGTCGAAGAAGGCCGGCACGGGAAACTGTTCAACCCGCGCCCCGTAGGCGCTGCCGAAGCGCCGCATGATGTCGCTGGCGTAGGTGATGCCCGTGGTCTGCATGTTGCCCGCCCCGTTCAGTTGCACCACCACGCTGTCGTGGGTGATCTTGCGCGTGAGGTGCCGGCTCACCGCGCTGAGGGTGGCTCCCCAGGCCACGCCGATGATCGCGTTGGAGTCCACGAGGGGGCCGATGGTGCGGGCCGCCTGCATGGCCACGCGGTCCAGCGTCTCCGCCTCATTAAGCGTGTCCAGAACGGGCACCACGTGCACATCCACCTTGTACTGCGTCCGGATCAGCCGCTCCAGCTCCGGCCCTGTGTCGAGTGGACTGCGGATCTGGATCTGCACCAGGCCTGTCTCCCGAGCGGTTGAAAGGAGCCTGGAAACCGTGGAGCGGGAGGTCCGCAATTCGCGGGCGATGGCGTCCATGGTGAGGTCCTGCATGTAGTACAGCTGGGCGGCGCGCAGCGCTTCGGAGTGGCGGGGACGGGGCATGCATCCTTCCGTTCTGCACGTTTGTGCATAGTGCTTGACGTCATTTTCCAATAATTCAAACAATAGTGGTGAACGGCCCCGCACCTTTCGGTGCGCGGCCCGCAACAAGCCTTTCCGAACCAAACCCAAAGGAGCAGATTTGGGACTCAAGGATTCATCCGGCCATACCAACAGCGCTACCGCCCGCGGCGCGGAGCGCGAGTCCGTTTCCCGGCTGCGCCGCCGGCCCAACGCCCGGGTCCTGATCATCGGTGGCGGCATCAACGGCGTCGGAACATTCCGCGACCTCGCCCTGCAGGGCGTCGACGTGGCGCTGGTGGAGCGCGGTGACTACTGCCAGGGCGCCAGCGGTGCCTCGTCGCACATGATCCACGGCGGCATCCGTTATCTGGAAAACGGCGAGTTCCGCCTGGTCCGGGAATCCGTGGTTGAGCGCAACAGGCTCCTGCGGATCGCGCCCCACTATGTGAAGCCGCTTCAGACCACCATTCCAATCTTCAGCACATTCTCCGGTGTCCTGGCCGCGCCCCTGCGGTTTCTGACCCACAAGCAGCAGGGCAAGACCAAGGAGCGCGGCGCGTTCCTGATCAAGCTGGGACTCAGCCTTTATGACTCCTTCTCCCGCGACGGCGGCAGCGTCCCGCGCCACCAGTTCCGCACACGGCAGAAGGCGCTGGCCGAACTCCCGATGCTGCACCCCGGCATCAAATACACAGCCACTTACTTCGACGCATCCGTGCACAATCCCGAGCGCCTCACCCTGGATGTCCTGCAGGACGGCGAGAAGGCGGGCGGCCGGGCCAGCAACTACCTGTCCCTGGCGTCCGTCGGGTCCAACGCAGACGGTTCCAGCACCGCGACGCTCCGGGACGAACTGACGGGCAAGGAATTCACCTTCACCGCGGACGTCATCGTCAACACCACCGGCGCGTGGGTGGACCTCACCAACCAGGCCATGGGCGCGCCAACCACGTTCATGGGCGGAACCAAGGGCTCACACATCGTCCTTGACCACCCCGGCCTGCTCACCGCCTGCAAGGGACGAGAGATCTTCTTCGAACATACGGACGGCCGGATCGTTCTGATCTACCCCATGGGTGACCGCGTGCTGGTGGGAACCACCGACGTCGACGCCGACATGGCGGAGGACGCCGTCTGCACCGACGAGGAGATCGACTACTTCTTCGAACTCATTGGCCACGTCTTCCCTGACATCACCGTGAACCGCGGCCAGATCGTCTACACGTTCTCGGGCGTGCGTCCGCTCCCGCGGCACGACGCAACTCAGCCGGGGTTCGTGTCGCGGGACTACCGCATCGAACGGCGAGCGCCGGAAGCCGGCGGCAGCGGCGCCGTCGTGCTCAGCCTGGTGGGCGGCAAATGGACCACCTTCCGTGCCCTGGCCGAACACCTGGCCGACGACGTCCTCGCCGAACTGGGAACGGAACGGAAAATTTCGACGGCGAAGCTCGCCATCGGCGGCGGCTCAGCGTTCCCGGAGAGCGAAGCCGGAATCCAGAAGTGGATCAAGGCGCACATGACCGCCACCCGCGACGCCGACCGGACCGCCGGCCTCCTCACCAGGTACGGCACCCGTGCCGAGGAAGTCATCAGCTACCTCGACGCCGGCCCCGACCGCCTTCTGCGCTCCACCCGCGAACTGAGCGTCAGGGAACTGCACTTCATGGCGGCCCACGAACAGATCGGCCATCTCGTGGACGTCCTGATCCGGCGCACATCGCTCGCCTTCCGCGGACTGGTCACCGGGGAGCTTCTGAACGAGGTTGCCGAGGCCTTGGCCGGCCCGCTCGGCTGGGATGCGGCAGGGGTTGCCGCTGAGATCAACCACGCGCAGGAGGTGTTGAAGCGATATCACGGCGTCGAAGTCCACAGCCTCGTCGCTTAGCGGGAAACCGTCCTTCAAACACGCGAAGGACTGACAACAGAAAATAGAGGAGTCAAAGATGTCTCTTGGATTGGTTTTTCTTTCCGAAGTATTCGGAACCGCGATGCTGACCCTGCTGGGTTGCGGCGTGGTGGCCAACGTTGCGCTCAAAGGCACGAAGGGCAACAACGGAGGGTTCCTGATGGTCACCTGGGGATGGGGCATCGCCGTCTTCGCCGGTGTCTACGTCGCCGCCAGGTCGGGCTCGCACCTGAACCCTGCCGTCACGCTGGGTCTTCTAGTGAACGGCAAGCCGGAGTACGCGGCGGGCGTTCCGGTGGACTTTGCCTCCACGTTGACATATTTCGGCGGTGAGCTGACCGGCGCGTTCCTTGGCGCCGTGCTGACCTGGCTGGCGCACAAGCAGCACTTCGACGCCGAACCCGAGCCCGCGAACAAACTCGGCGTCTTCTCCACCGGCCCGGCGATCCGGTCCACGCCGTGGAACCTGATCACGGAAATCATCGGCACCTTCGTGCTCGTGTTCGTCATCCTAACCTTCGGCGGAACACCGTCGGGGCTTGGCCCGCTGGCGGTGGCGCTTCTCGTCGTCGGCATCGGTGTCTCGCTGGGCGGACCCACCGGCTACGCTATCAATCCCGCCCGTGACCTCGGGCCACGCATCGCACACGCGGTCCTGCCCATCAAGGGCAAGGGATCCAGCGACTGGAGCTACTCCTGGATCCCGGTGGTCGGCCCGCTCGTTGGCGGCGCACTGGCCGGCCTCGTGGGGTATCTGCCCATCGTGTTTACGGCCGCCACCTGAAGCGCGGCACCTGAGCCACGGCACCTAGTTTCGAAACCATATCCATAACCACATCTGTTCAAACTGAATCAAACCGAAGCACAACGACAAGGACGTCATCATGAGCCAATACGTAATTGCCATCGACCAGGGCACCACCAGCACCCGCGCCATCGTCTTCGACCAGAGCGGCAGCATCGTGTCCTCCGGCCAGATGGAACACGAGCAGATCTTCCCGCAGGCCGGCTGGGTGGAGCACGATCCTGCGGAGATCTGGGACAACACCCGCGAGGTCATCGGCTCGGCCCTGTCCAAGGCGAACCTGACCCGGCACGACATCGCCGCCGTCGGCATCACCAACCAGCGCGAAACAGCGGTGGTCTGGGACAAGACCACCGGCAAGCCGATCTACAACGCGATCGTGTGGCAGGACACACGCACCCAGCCGATCGTCGACGAACTGGCGAAGGACGGGGGAGCGGACCGGTTCAAGCAGAAGGTCGGGCTGCCGCTGGCCACGTACTTCTCCGGAACCAAGATCAAGTGGATCCTGGACAACGTCGACGGTGCACGGGAGAAGGCCGAGGCCGGGGATCTGGTCTTCGGCAATACCGACTGCTGGGTGCTGTGGAACCTCACCGGCGGCGTGGATGGCGGAGTGCACGTCACCGATGTCACCAACGCTTCGAGGACCATGTTCATGGACCTCGACACGCTGCAGTGGGACGAGGAGATCCTCGGCATCTTTGGTGTTCCGGCGACCATGATGCCCGCCATCAAGTCCTCCTCCGAGGTCTACGGCACGGTGCACACCTCGCAGCTGCTGCGGGAGGTCCCGGTGGCGGGTATCCTGGGCGACCAGCAGGCGGCCACCTTCGGCCAGGCTGCGTTTGAGACCGGTGAAGCGAAGAACACCTACGGCACCGGATGCTTCCTGATCTTCAACACCGGCGAGGAGATCGTGCACTCCAAGAACGGACTGCTGACCACCGTCGGCTACAAGCTTGGGGACGCGGCACCGCACTACGCGCTGGAAGGCTCGATCGCCGTCACCGGTTCGCTCATCCAGTGGCTGCGCGACAACCTGAACATGATCAGCAGCGCCCCCGAGGTGGAGTCCCTCGCCGCCTCGGTCAAGGACAACGGCGGCGTGTACATCGTCCCCGCGTTCTCCGGACTCTTCGCGCCCTACTGGCGCTCGGACGCCCGGGGCGCCATCGTCGGCCTGACCAGATTCGTTAATAAGAGCCACATCGCCAGGGCCGCGCTCGAGGCCACAGCCTTCCAGACCCGCGAGGTTTTGGATGCTGTCAACGCCGACTCGGGCGTTCCGCTGACGGAACTGAAGGTCGACGGCGGGATGGTCGCCAACGATGCCCTCATGCAGTTCCAGGCGGACATCCTCGGCGTGCCGGTCATCCGCCCGAAGGTGGTGGAAACCACGGCGCTGGGTGCGGCGTACGCGGCGGGCCTCGCCGTCGGCTTCTGGAAGGACCTCGGGGAGCTGTCCGCCAACTGGTCCGAGGACAAGCGCTGGGAACCGAACATGGATACGGAGGAGCGGGACCGGCAGCTGCGCCTCTGGAGGAAAGCGGTCACCAAGTCCATGGACTGGGTCGACGCGGACGTGAGGTAGCCGGTCCGCAGGGGCCGCCGCTGTCAAGGGCCTGCCTCACGCTTCAGAGAGGAGGCCGCACCCGCCCGCCCGTCCCCGGCTGCTCCCTGACACTCGCAAGCTCGTGTCGGGGCCCTCGCAGCCGGGGGCCCATCGCGGTGCCCACCACACCCTGGCGGGGTGCGGCCTCCTCTCTTCCGCTGCGTCTGCATCCAAATCCAAACTACGCGTGCCCATGGGCTTGGGGTGCCGGGAGGGCGATGGTGGTGCGCTAAAGTAGGTGTATGCGTGCGATCCTTCTGCTTAGCTAGCCGCTTGGTATCCCGAACCAAATACGGATTATCGAGCGGCCGCCCCTCCATGTCGAGGGGCTTTTGTGTGTCCCGGGAGACCTTCCCGGCAGGCGGCGGGGATCAGACCGTTGTGACAGGACAGAGGTCATGACAGAACAGAAGAGGGCAGCAGTGAGCGTTCAGCCGGAGACCGAAACCGGAACAGCAGCAGGTGGAGCGGAGACGCCCGAAGAGGGCGCGTACAGCTTCGCGGCGATGGAGGCGCGGTGGCCGCAGGTGTGGGAAGACCTAAAGGTCTTCACCCCCGCCGACGACGGATCCCGGGAACGCCGCTACGTCCTGGACATGTTCCCGTACCCGTCCGGCGACCTTCACATGGGCCACGCCGAAGCCTTCGCCATGGGCGATGTGGTGGCGCGGTACCTGCGCCAGCAGGGATACGATGTGCTGCACCCGATCGGCTGGGACTCGTTCGGGCTCCCCGCGGAAAACGCGGCCATCAAGCGCAACGCCCACCCGAGCGAGTGGACATACGCCAACATCGACACCCAGGCCGCCTCCTTCAAGCGCTACGCTATCTCCGCTGACTGGTCTCGCCGGCTGCACACCTCCGATCCGGAGTACTACCGCTGGACGCAGTGGCTGTTCAAGCGCTTCTACGAGCGCGGCCTCGCATACCGCAAGGACTCACCTGTCAACTGGTGCCCCAAGGACCTGACCGTGCTGGCCAACGAGCAGGTGGTCAACGGGGCCTGTGAGCGCTGCGGCACGGCCGTGACCAAGAAGTCGCTGAACCAGTGGTATTTCAAGATCACCGACTACGCGGACCGGCTGCTGGACGACATGTCCGAGCTGCAGGGGCACTGGCCCGAGCGAGTACTGGCGATGCAGCGAAACTGGATCGGCCGCTCAGAAGGCGCGCATGTTCGGTTCGTGATCGAGGCGTCTGACGGGCGTGCCGAGCGCGAAGTCACCGTCTTCACCACGCGTCCGGACACCCTGTACGGGGCCACCTTCTTCGTCGTGGCCGCGGACGCGCACCTGGCCCTGGACCTGGTCACCCCCGAACACCACGACGCACTGATGGCCTATCGTGAGAAGGTCAAGGCCCTTTCCGATATCGAACGCCAGTCCACCGAGCGCGAAAAGACCGGCGTGTTCACCGGGCGCTACGCCATCAATCCCCTGAACGGTGAAAAGCTGCCCGTCTGGGCAGCGGACTACGTCCTGGCCGACTACGGCACGGGCGCCATCATGGCCGTCCCCGCGCACGACCAGCGCGACCTCGACTTCGCCAAGGAGTTCGGCCTGCCTGTGCGCGCGGTGCTGGACACCGGCGAGGAGGACCCGGCCGTGTCCGGTACGGCAACGGCGGGGGAGGGCACCCTGATAAACTCCGGTCCGCTCGATGGCCTGCCTAAGTCGGAAGCCATTCCGGCCGCCATCGAAATCCTCGGCAAGCAGGGCACCGGCGAGAAGTTCGTGAACTTCCGGCTGCGTGACTGGCTCCTGAGCCGCCAGCGCTTCTGGGGCACCCCGATCCCCATTATCCACTGCGCCGAGTGCGGCGAAGTGCCGGTACCCGACGAGCAACTGCCGGTTACGCTTCCCGAAGACCTGCGTGGCGAGGCGCTGTCCCCGAGGGGCACTTCCCCCCTGGCCGCGGCCGCCGAATGGGTGAATGTCGAGTGCCCGAATTGCGGACGTGCAGCCCAGCGGGACACGGACACCATGGACACCTTCGTGGACTCGTCCTGGTACTTCCTCCGCTTCGTCTCCCCGCACTACACCGACGGTCCCTTCGATCCCGCGAAGATCAACGACTGGATGCCCGTCGGGCAGTACGTGGGCGGCGTCGAGCACGCCATCCTGCACCTGCTGTACGCCCGCTTCTTTACCAAAGTCATTCATGACATGGGCCTACTGGCTGCAGACGAGCCCTTCAGTGCCCTGCTCAACCAGGGTCAGGTCCTGAACGGCGGTAAGGCGATGAGCAAGTCGCTGGGCAACGGTGTTGACCTGGGCGAGCAGCTGGACAAGTACGGCGTCGACGCCGTCCGGCTCACCATGATCTTCGCCTCCCCGCCCGAGGACGACGTCGACTGGGCGGACGTTTCGCCGTCGGGCTCCGCGAAGTTCCTGGCCCGCGCCTGGCGACTCGGCCAGGACGTTGCCAGCGCCCCCGGTGTTGACTTCAGCACCGGAGACCGCTCCCTGCGCTCGGTCACGCACAGGACCATCGCGGACGCTGCGGAGCTGCTGGACAACAACAAGTTCAACGTCGTGGTGGCCAAGCTGATGGAACTGGTCAATGCCACCCGCAAGACCATCGACTCCGGCGCCGGCGGTGCCGATCCGGCCGTGCGTGAAGCCGCGGAAGCGGTGGCTGTCATCCTGAGCCTCTTCGCGCCCTACACCGCGGAAGACCTTTGGAACGTCCTCGGGCACCCGGCGTCGGTGGCCAACGCCGGCTGGCCTTCGCACGACGAGGCCCTTCTGGTGCAGGACACCATCACCGCGGTGGTCCAGGTCCAGGGCAAGGTCAGGGACCGGCTCGAGGTCTCACCGGCCATTTCCGAGGACGACCTGCGCGAGCTTGCGCTGGCCTCCGAGAACGTCCAGCGGGCCCTCGACGGCCGGGGCATCCGGACCGTTATCGTGCGTGCACCTAAACTGGTGAACATCGTCCCGGCCTAACGGGAGCGACTGACTGGCCGGGTTCCGGCCGCCGGCCCTGCCGGCGGCCGGAAGCAACTGCAGGAGGTGTGCCGTGATTGACCGCGAACCGGCAGCCTGGCTGTGGTTAAAGGAGCACCTGGTCCGTCTCCGCCAGGCCACCAGGCCGGGCCAGGCCCCGCCCACGGGTGAGCCCGCCGTCGTCGTCCGCACTGCCGTGGTGACGGACTCCGCCGCCGCCCTGCCCGCCGACTGGGTGCGGGCCTTCTCCATCAACGGCCGGCTGGCTGTCATCCCCATGCCCGTCATGGTGGGTGAGGAGATCTACGGTGAGGGCGAGGATGACATCAGCGGTACCATCGCGGTGGCCCTGGCCGCCGCGACGCCCGTCAAGACCTCCCGGCCGTCGCCGGGCCAGTTTGAGCAGGCCTACCTGGCCGCCGAACGGCAGGGCTTTGAGTCCGTTGTGTCCATTCATATTTCCGGTGGCCTATCGGGCACCGCAGATGCCGCCCGCCTCGCTGCCGGCCGGGTGAAGATCCCTGTGGAGGTGCTGGACACCCGCACCGTGGGAATGGCTCAGGGACTCGCCGTCCAGAGCGCCGTGGTGGCAGCGGCGGACGGCCGCGATGCCAGCGACGTCTGCCGGCTCGCCGCGGAACGCGCCGCGAGGTCCAAAGTGTATTTCTACGTGCCCAGCCTGGAGCAGTTGCGGCGCGGCGGACGCATCGGCGCTGCAGCCTCGCTGGTCGGAGCCATGCTCGCCATCAAGCCGATTCTCGCGGTCGACGGCGGTAAGATCGTTCCGCTGGAAAAGGTCCGCTCCGCTGCGAAAGCCGTTGCCCGGCTTGAGGAGATCGTGGTGGCGGAGGCCGCGGGGCGCCCTATGGGGGAGGCACGGCTCGCCATCCACCACTTCGGCAACCGGCCCGAAGCCGAGATGCTCGCGGCCCGGCTCGCGGCGAAGCTCCCGGCCATTCCGCCGGCCCAGATCAGCTCCCTGCCTGCCGTCCTGGCGGCGCACGCCGGGCTTGGCGTCCTCGCGGTGATCGTGGGGGAGAGCAGCTCGTCGGTTGCCGGTTGCCTCGCCGTCGGTGCCGGCGGCACTGAGGCCAGCACCTAACCCTTCGCAAGCAGCGCTCGATGCACCTGATCCGGTTCCTGTGCAGCGTTTCTGTGCGGCGGCGTTTTTGTCGGTGCCTCGTGGGATGCTCGCGGGATGAAAGAAAATCTGGCTCTGGAGTCGATGGACGCCCTCGTATCCTCCCTCTCTGCACTGGCTGCTTTTGTCCGCCGCGGCACGGGCAGCCTGGTCTCTGCGGATGCTGATACTCGTCGGGACCAGGCTGACGCGTGTCTGAGCGGGCTCCCTGAGGTGGCCAGGGTGGAAGCTCTCATTGCCGCCCTGAAACGCCACCTTCTAACCGGAAACGGCACCGCGGACACGCCCGTGGCGCTGCCGGCTAAGAGGCCCCGGGACGTTCCGTGATGCCACCGCCTGTGGCCGCGGGGCTTTCCGGTGTGCCCTTTTTGCACCACACGGGACCCCGCACCACGCGGTGCCCGTTGCAACCGGCACCACTCCTCGGCACGGTATTTTTGTCGGTGCCTCGTGGGATGCTTTCGGCATGAAAGACAATGCAGTGGTGGAGGCGGTGGAGGCGGTCGGTGCTTCCTGCTCTGCGCTTGCTGTTTTGGCTCGCCGCGGGACGGGCGGGCCGGTGGTGACTGGTGCTGGAGCCGGTCCGGATGTACATGTCCTGGGTCAGGCGGATCCTTTGCGGGAGCGGGCGGATGCGTGCCTGGAGGGGCTGGCGGAGGTGGCCAGGCTGGAGGCCCGGGCGGCGGCGTTGAAAGTCCATTTCGCTGCCGAGTATGCCAAGGCTTCCGGGGCGTTGGCAACGCCGGCTGAGAGCCTGCGGGACCGTGAGGTCCGGCGGATGTCCGTGACCGCTGAGGTTGCCTGTGCCCTGACCGTGAGCGAGGGATCGGCGGCACGGTTTCTGGCTGAGTCGGCCATGCTGAGCATGGACTTGCCGTTGACGCTGGCGGCGCTGGGGTCGGGGACCCTGTCGTGGCAGCATGCCCGGGTGATGTGTGATGAAACGGACGGGCTGGATCGGGCGGCCGCTGCGGCGTTGGAGGCGCATTTCCTGGACGCTGACGCGCCGCATGCTGCCAGGGGGTGTCCGGCCGGGGAGCTGACACCGTCCAGGTTCCGGGCCAGGGCACGTTATTGGCGGGAGCGGCATCACCCGGTCAGCATCGAAACCCGGCACCGCAACTGTGCGAAGGACCGCCGGCTGGAGTATGTGCCTGACCGGGACGGCATGGCCTGGCTGTCGGCGTATCTGCCCGCGGACCAGGCTGCCGGGATCTGGGACCGCGCCACCGCCGCCGCCCGCGCCCTGCAGGGCCCGTCCGAGTCCCGGACCCTGACACACCTCCGGGTGGACGTTGCCGCCGCGTGGCTGCTGGGCCCAGATCAGCGGCTTCACGGCGCGCCTGGCGACCGGGCGGCAGGATCCTTTCCGGCAGATTCCCTGCCGGCGGGGTCCGCGCCAGGCGATCCTGTGCGGGCCGGTGAGGTTCCGTCCCCGGCAGCGCAGGTGCTGGTCACGGTTCCGGTGTTCTCGCTGCTCGGCCTGACCGGGGAACCGGCCACGCTCGACGGGCACGGGCCGATCCCGGCGTCGATGGCCCGCCGGCTCGTGGCCGACGGCGGGACGTCGTTCCTGCGGGTGCTGACCGACCCGCGGGACGGGGCGCCGCTGGAGATCGGGCGCACCAGCTACCGGATCCCCAAACCGATGCGCCAATGGCTGCGCCTGAGGGACGGACGGTGCACGTTTCCCGGCTGCACCAACCACTCCCTGGACAACGACGCCGACCACATCCTGGCCTGGGCCGACGGGGGGACCACCGGGATCAGCAACCTTGGCCAGCCCTGCCCCAAGCACCACCGCCTCAAACACAACACAACATGGAGACCGGTCGGCGCCACCCGGGACACGCCACCTGGCTGGATCTCACCCACCGGCCGCCACTACCCCAGCGAACAGCAGGACTGGGAACCGCCAACCTGGCCTGAACCGCCGCCTGTAGAGGACTCTCCGGAGCCGCCACCCGCCCAGGACTATCCGGAACTACAATCCGTCCGGGACTATCCGGAACCATCACCCGTCCGGGACTATCTGGAGCCGCCACCCAGGCAAGACTGGTCGGAGCCGTCTGGCTGGGCCGACCAGACGGATCGGCCAAGCTGGCCCGATGGGTGCGACGACCACTCAGGCCTCGACAGTTACCGTGGCCCGGAATCTTGGGAAGCTCCCGACGACCTTGACGGTGCTGCTCCCAACGACCTCGACGGCGCTGAGAGCCCGGTGGCCCTCGACGGCCTTGAACCACCGCTGCCAGTGGATCCATGGCCCGACTGGGCGTCTTCCACAGCAGCGTAGGAATATTCCTGCCCCAACACCCCGGCCGTATGGGCGCCCAGGCGGCTGCCCATGCCTTCGCGGCGCGGAACCTGCCGCTTGCCCAGTGTCAACCCAACAGCTGTTCGACTTCTTGTGACGCCTAGCAGTGCCTGCCCACCGGTAGTACAGTCTCCCCACCGAGCAAGGAGGCTCCCATGTCCATGCAAGTCCACCACGTCGCCCAGCTGGATCGGGATGTGGCCGACGAAGTCACGAAATGGCTGAAGTACCTGAAGGGCCAGGTGACGAGCGTCCAGTTCCTCACCACCACTGTCCCTGATCCCAAGGAACCGGAGAAGTGGCGCGTGCAGTACGAGGCGTACATCACCTACCAGCGGTAGCGGCGCTATCCACATACGGCATGACGGGGCTGTCGGGAGGACTGCCCGTTTCCTAGCGTGGTGGATATGTCACGCCGGACCGCTGGAGCAGCAGCCAGCGCTCAGCCGCGCGTCGGTGAGGTGCACGCCGGTCATGGACGTGGCCCCGTGCAGCGGAGGGCCGCAGATGGGCGGGCGGCCAGAAGACTGGCCGCCTCGCTCGGGCCCCCTGCCATGCCGGAACATCCTGGCGATGAAGAGCCCAACCGGCAGCCGGGCGGCCCCACGGGACTGCTGGAGGCGGGAACGGGGGGCGGCTTCGCCTACGGCCGGCAGGCCGCTTCCGCCGGGTCTGCGGCGTCTGGCGAAGTGACCGAACCGCGGTTCCGCTGGCGCCTCGGCATCCGTGCCGCGGCACTGGTGGGCGTGCTGTCGCTGATGGCCGGAGCCATGCTCTGGTGGCAGGTGGCTGCCAACGGTCCTGTTGTCCTTCCGCTCAGCCCGGTGACCCACGACGCCGCGGGAAAACCGGCCGCCAGTACTCATGACCAGGAGAGGAGTAGCCCGGACAGCGGCACCACGGAAAGCAGTGGGCCGGACGGAGAGGGGAACGACGCTGACGGGAAAGACGCTGGCGGAACGAACATTGACGTGCCGGCGGCCGGGAACGTCGTGGTGCACGTCGCCGGAGCGGTGAAGAAGGCCGGAGTGGTCCGGCTTCCAAGGGGAAGCCGGGTACATGAGGTCATCGCTGCCGCCGGGGGAGCCAGCCCGGAGGCCGACCTCGACCGGCTCAATCTCGCCTCCCTGCTGGATGACGGCCAGAAAATCTACGTACCGCGCCGCGGCGAGGCAGCACCAGCTGACAAATCCGCCCCAGCCGGCACATCAGGAGCAGACGCCGCCGAAGCCGAAGGAACCGCTGGGCCCGCAGGCGAGGCCAGCGGAGGCAAGATCAACCTCAATACCGCCACCGCGGAAGAACTCGCTGAGCTGCCGAAGGTTGGCCCCGTATTGGCCCAGCGCATCGTCGACTGGCGCACGCAGCAAGGCCCTTTCAAGTCCCCTGAGGAACTGGACGCCGTCGACGGAGTCGGCCCCAAAATGCTGGAAGCGCTGCTTCCCCTGGTGACCGTCTGAAATGGACGGCAGGAACGGACGCGCGCCGAGCCGATGGCACCCCTATGTCCAGGCGGCCGTGGATTTCCCAAGGGTCGACTCTACGCAGGGTGAACCTTTCCCTGGCGATTTCGCGCCTGCTCATGCTTGGCCGCTACAGCCTGAGGCCCGACCCGGTCCCGCGAGTGCACTCGGGCAGAAGATCCGGGCTGACATCCGCCGGCGCCTGCTGCCAGACGAACGGGACGCGGTCGCAACCGAACCGAACCGCCGCCGGACTGACCTTCGCCTTGCCCCGGCCGCGCTCCTGGTGTGGGCAGCCACCGTCGCCGGGCCATGGCTGGCGCCGGCCACACTCCTGATTGTGTGGGGCGGTCTCGCCGCGTGCGCCGGAGTGCTCCTTGCCATGGTTCTGCGCAGGAAGAGAGCAGGAGGACACTGGCGGCGCAGTTTCCTGACCACCCTGACCGCTGCACTCATGCTTGCCGCGGCATCGACTGCCCATTCGGCAGTGTCGTCGGCCCAGCGCCACGACGAGCAGGTGGCGGGACTGGTCGCCGGGCGGGCATCAGTTGTGGCGGAACTAGAGATCACCGGGGCTCCGCGTGCCCTTAAGACGCCTGGCCCCTCCGGGCGTGCCGAACGCTGGGCAGTGGGGGCAGTGGCTCGGGCATTGACGTCGGGAGGTCAGGTGACGCATGCCCGTCTGCCTCTGGTCATCATTGGCGGGCAGGGGTGGCAGCACGCCGGCACCGGCCAGGTGTTCCGGGTCACCGGAAAGCTCCGGCCCCCGGACGCCGGTCGGGTGGAGGCGGCGATCCTGAGCGCGTCATCACCGCCCGTCAGGCTCGAAGCAGCGCAGGATTGGCAGCAGGCGCCCGCCGTCCTGGGCCAGCGCTTCGCTTCGGAGGCCAGCCGGCTGGCCCCCGATGCGAGGGGTCTCCTCCCGGGCATGGTCACGGGAGATACCGGCGGCCTGAGCGAGGAGCTCGAGACGGCCATGAAAACCGTGGGCCTGACTCACCTGACGGCCGTCTCCGGCGCCAACTGCAGCCTGATACTCGGCGCCCTGCTGTTGGCGGCACGCTCGCTGCGCCTTGCCAGGATCCCGGCTGCGGCCGTCGCTCTCTCCGGCCTCGGCTTGTTCGTCCTCATGGTGGGTCCCGATGCCAGCGTGCTGAGGGCATCGCTGATGGGCGCGGTTGCTCTCGTGTCCCTGGCGGGCGGCCGGGTCGGCCGCGGATTGAGTTTCCTTTGCCTGGCCGTGATTGCCCTGCTGCTCGTGGAGCCCGAACTGGGCATCAGCTTCGGGTTCCTGCTCTCCGTCCTTGCCACCCTGGGGATCATTGTGCTGGGCCGGTGCATCATGGGCTGGTTTCCAGCGAGCGTGCCACGCTGGGTGGCGGCTGCCATCGCCGTACCCCTGTCAGCCCAAGTGCTGTGCGGCCCCGTCATCGTGGTGCTCCAACCACAGTTTTCGACTTACTCGCTGCTTGCCAACGTGCTTGTTGCCCCGCTTGTAGCACCCGTCACCATCCTGGGCACAGCTGCCGCGGCGTTCCTGCCCCTGGCACCTTGGCTGGCGTCTGTACTGATGGGCGCGGCCGGCTTCTTTGCCGGTGGTGTGGCAGCCATCGCCCGGTTCACCGCCGGTCTTCCCGGCGCCGCGCCGCCCTGGCCGGAGGGTGTGTTCGGGTTGCTGACCATGCTGCTGTTCTCGGCTGTAACTTTGCTCGCCGTATGGATGGCCGCCCATCCCGCCCGGACCGTCAAGCTCGTCCTCGCTGCGCACGCCGGCACCGTCCGGCTCGTTGACCGGCTACCGGAGGCCAAGTTCCGCCGCGGCAGCCCCAGCCGCCGTGGGAGACTTAGAGTCTGCAACCTGAACTCCGGGAGGAATCACCAGTGGCCGCTGCCCAGCAACGACCGAAGACGCCGGCAGCCAATTCGGCGTCCTGGCGGGACGTAACCCCTGCGGCGGTCGTCCTGATCACGGGTCCCGAGGAGTACCTCGGCATCCGGGCAATGGACCGTGTCCGGACACAGGTACGGGCGGCCGCGCCGGACGTGGAGGTTACCAAGCTTAGTGCCGGAGCGTACGAGCCCGGGGCGCTGGCCATGAATGTCAGTCCGTCACTGTTCGGCGAGAGCAAGCTGATCGAGGTCGACGGCCTCGAAGCGATGAACGACTCCTTCCTGGCGGACGCACTAACCTATCTCAAGCACGTGGAACAGGACGCTGTCCTCGTGCTCCGGCACGGCGGCGGAACCCGCGGCAAGAAGCTCCTCGACGCCGTGAGGGCAGGGGGATGGCCGACCGTCGACTGCCAGCCGCTGAAAAAAGATGCGGAAAAGACCGCCTTTGTCACCGCGGAATTCAAGGCCGCCGGCAGACGGATCACGCCGGAGGCAGTGCAGTCCCTGGTCAACGCGGTCGGCGCCAACCTGTCCGAACTGGCGGCGGCGTGCAGCCAGCTCATTGCCGACGCCTCCACTGGCGTTGACGCCGACATGGTCGACCGCTACTACGGCGGTAGGGTCGAAGCAACGGCCTTCAAGGTGGCCGACGCCGCGATGGCAGGTAACGGTCCCGTGGCCCTGTCCACACTCCGTCACGCGCTGGCCACCGGTGCCGACCCGGTGCCGCTGGTCGCGGCCTTGGCGGCGAAGCTACGGACAGTCGCCAAGGTCGCCGGCGCCAAGGGCTCGGCGGCGCAGATCGCCAAGCAGTTGGGCATGCAGCCGTGGCTGGTGGAGCAGGCACAGCGGGACGTCCGGAGGTGGACCCCGGAGGGCCTGGCGCGGTCCATCCAGGTCACGGCCGAAGCCGACGCGCAGGTCAAGGGACTTTCGCGTGATCCTGTCTACGCCGTGGAACACGCCGTGACGGTGATAGCGGCTGCCGCCCGCGGCCGCTAGCTGTCCTGTCCCGGCATATAGGCGCCCGGTCAGTCTTAAGGCCCGGATCAGCTTGTGGGCCCCCGGTCGGCTTGTAGGCCGGGGTCAGCTTGTAGGCTCTGGGTCAGGGGTGTGGTTGTGACTGACGTGTCGTTGATGAGCGGTCCGCGCGGGCGCCAGTTCTGCCTGGGCGTTCTCACGGCTACGAGACCGGAAATTTGGACCCTGGCTGCCAGGGCGGCGGAACATTCCGGAAATCAGGGATTCGCCAGTGAACTGGCCGAGGCGCTCCGCAGCCCGGCGTCCGTAACGGCCGCGGCATCCGCTGGTGGCGAGGCGTTGCTGGCTGGGCTAGCCGAGGCGGTCGACACCGCGCGTTACTGGCAGCAGCCTGACGAAACGGACGCCCTGCTCGCACAACCCGCCATCCAGTTGGCTCTGGGGCCGGTCGCCCGTGCCCTGGCTGGCGCCCTTGCCGCGTGGTGGAGTCGCGGGTTCCTGGACCGGGACCGCCAGAATTTCGTGCAGTGGACAGACGAACGAAAAGGTCCGCCGCCGGATCTCGGCGGCACAGTCAGAAGGCTGGCCGATTGGAAGGCGGCCGTCCTCGCCGACGAACGCCAGGCGGCCAAACGGCCAAAGAACCCGGCCGCGAACTGGGGCGGCTGGTGGTGGTCCACGCCCACACCCTCCGGGCTGCTCACCACCACCCGAAGCCTGCCGGACCTCGGCGCCATTGGTCTCCTGCTGGTCGAGGACAGTCTCGGGTGGAAGCAGGCTACCGTCTGGCCACTCGTACCGCGGACGGACTGTCGTGTGTACGAGATAGATGGCCCGGCGGCGTGGACCGAACTGGCTGCACGGTACCCATTGGACGTCAGCCTCTCCAAACGCCACGACTGGTGGCGGACCACGGGGATTGCCGGCCCCTGGTTGGTTCCCGACTGGTCCGCCGTTGCTGCCGACTACGACGGCGTTCATCTAACCCTCTGGGGATACCTCACGACCGCCGGACTCGCGCTACCCGCAAGTCCATCCGCCGGACCGTCTGTTTCAGTGCGTGAGCGGACGGTCCTGGCGGGCTGGAATCCCGATGAGACCTACTGGCTCAACGACGTCCTCACATCGGGCGCCGCCCCCTCCAACTGGCTCAGCGACGGGTCCGGCCGGTGGTCCAGGCAGAGGTAGTTCAGACAGAGATAGTTCAGACAGAGATAGTTCAGACAGAGGCAGTCCAGGAGAGCGGTCAGCCTTAGCGGCCCTGGTAAGCGGCCAGGGGCGGGGTCTGGGACAGCCGTCGGAAGCACCGCCGTCGGAAGCACCGCCGTCGGAAGTTAAAAGAGAAGTGGCCGGCACCAATGGTGCCGGCCACAAGCATCAGTTCAGATGAACTGGAAAACCTTAGAGTGCGTTGACCTTCTTGGAGATCGCCGACTTGCGGTTTGCAGCGTTGTTCTTGTGCAGAACACCCTTGCTGACAGCCTTGTCCAGCTTACGGCTGGCAGAAACGAGCGCAGTAGTAGCAGCTTCCTTGTCGGAGGACTCAACGGCGGTGTTGACGGCGCGGATGGCCGTCTTCAGCTCGGACTTGACTGCGTTGTTGCGCAGGCGAGCCTTCTCGTTGGTCAGGATGCGCTTCTTCTGGGACTTGATATTTGCCACGTGTGAACTCTCTTTGTAATGCGGAAATGGTCTAGAGGGCTTTCAAGCTGGCCTTGACTGAGCGGCGTGGGGATACCTATGGCGGCCAGCCATCAGTGACCGTCGACCTGCACGGACACACAGCTATAAATCTTAGCAGGTCGGGGCCATTTGTGGCCATTCAGCGCGCTGACGGCGCGCCGGCGTCATTTCCAGCCGTGCAGCCGCCGTAACTCGTCCGCCACAAGCCTAAACTTCTTCCGGTCCAGAACCGACCCCTCGCGCCGGATGTCGGCCGGATGGATCTGCAGGACGCGGTCCAGCTTGGCCTCGCTGGGGCGGCCCTGCCTGTCCCAAGGGCCGGTGCCGATATCCACGTAATCGAGGTGGGCGCGCGGGTGGCCGTCATGATCCTTGCTGGTCAGCATCAGGCCCAGCAGAAACCGCCCGTGGCTGCCAACAAGGAGGACCGGCCGGTCCTTGCCGCGCGAATGGTCCTCTTCGAAGGGAACCCATGTCCACACGATCTCGCCGGGGTCCGGGCGACCGTCCGGGGAAGGGGAGTACCGCAGCGTCGCCGTGCCGGTGAAGTCGCCCGGGTAGCTCCCTGTTACGCCGGTGCGGAGCCGGGGTGCGTTTCCGGGCCCGCCCCGGGCGGGCACCGGAGTTCGAACCGCAGGTTGCCTCAGCAGGCCGAGGAAGCGGAGCGATGCGCGGACGGCGCCGCCGGTGGAGAAGAAGTTCAATGCCATGCGGGCCACCCTACCGGCGCGGCCTCCGGAGCTGCCGGACCTCCGGCCGTGCGCACCGCACAAAATGTACTGCCAGCGCCCGGGACGTGGGAGACTAGAAGTTCAGATATTGCGGCAGGCAGCAGGATGGCCAGAGTTCAGCCTGAACAACGCCGCTGAAATGCCAACAGTAAGGACCCTGCGTGTCTCCCATGGCCCGCACCGCCCCGGTGCCCGCCGCGACAGATCCGGCCATTATTCGGAATTTCTGCATCATCGCGCACATTGACCACGGTAAGTCCACTCTGGCCGACCGCATGCTGCAGTTCACCGGCGTCGTGCAGTCCCGCGACATGAAGGCCCAGTATCTGGACCGCATGGATATCGAGCGGGAACGCGGCATCACCATCAAGTCCCAGGCTGTCCGCATGCCCTGGGAGCTCGATGGCGTGAGCTACGCCCTGAACATGATCGACACGCCGGGCCACGTGGACTTCACCTACGAGGTGTCCCGCTCTCTCGCCGCCTGCGAGGGTGCCGTTCTGCTGGTGGACGCAGCGCAGGGCATCGAGGCCCAGACGCTCGCCAACCTGTATCTGGCCATGGAAAACGACCTCACCATCATCCCGGTCCTGAACAAGATCGACCTGCCGGCCGCCCAGCCGGAGAAGTACGCCGCCGAACTGGCCAGCCTGATTGGCGGCGATCCCGAAGACGTGCTGCTGGTCTCGGGCAAGACCGGCGTGGGTGTCGAAGCACTGCTGGACAAGATCGTGCGCGACCTGCCCGCACCTGTGGGCGACCCCGATGCACCTGCCCGGGCCATGATCTTCGACTCCGTCTACGACACGTACCGCGGCGTGGTCACCTATGTCCGCGTGGTGGACGGCATGCTGCACCCGCGTGAGCGCATCCAGATGATGTCCACCAGGGCCAGCCACGAACTCCTGGAAATCGGCGTCAGTTCCCCGGAGCCCATACCGTCCAAGGGCCTGGGCGTCGGTGAGGTTGGATATCTCATCACCGGTGTGAAGGATGTCCGCCAGTCGAAAGTGGGCGACACCGTCACCAATCTGGCCAAGCCGGCCGCGGAATCGCTGAGCGGCTATGCGGATCCCAAGCCGATGGTGTTCTCGGGTCTCTACCCGCTGGACGGCACCGACTACCCGGTGCTGCGTGACGCGCTGGACAAGCTCAAGCTGAACGATGCTGCCCTGATCTACGAACCGGAAACTTCCGCAGCGCTCGGCTTCGGCTTCCGCGTGGGCTTCCTCGGCCTGCTGCACCTGGAAATCGTCCGTGAGCGCCTCGAACGCGAATTCAACCTGGACCTGATCTCCACGGCACCGAATGTCGTCTACGAGGTCACGCTTGAGGACAAGAACGTGGTCACCGTGACGAACCCCAGCGAGTTCCCCTCCGGGAAGATCAACGAGGTCCGCGAGCCCATGGTGGCCGCGACAATCCTCGCGCCTAACGAGTTCGTCGGTGCCATCATGGAGCTCTGCCAGGGCCGCCGCGGCGTCATGCGCGGCATGGACTACCTGTCCGAGGACCGGGTTGAGCTGCGGTACTGGATGCCGTTGGCCGAAATTGTTTTCGACTTCTTCGACCTGCTCAAGTCCAAGACGCGCGGCTACGCCTCTCTGGACTGGAAGGCCGACGGTGAACAGGTCGCCGACCTGGTCAAGGTGGACATCCTGCTCCAGGGCGAACAGGTGGACGCCTTCAGCGCCATCACCCACAAGGACAAGGCCTACGCCTACGGCGTCATGATGACCGGCAAGCTGCGCGAACTCATCCCGCGCCAGCAGTTCGAGGTACCCATCCAGGCCGCGATCGGCTCCCGGATCATCGCCCGCGAGTCCATCCGCGCCATCCGCAAGGACGTTCTCGCCAAGTGCTACGGCGGTGACATCTCCCGTAAGCGCAAATTGCTGGAAAAGCAGAAGGAAGGCAAGAAGCGCATGAAGATGGTGGGGCGTGTGGAAGTGCCGCAGGAAGCCTTCATCGCAGCCCTGACCACCGACGAATCCAAGGACAAGGCCAAGAAGTAGTGATGACCGTGGCCGGAACCTCCGGAGGCCGCACGCATGCCTAGCGTTCTTCCTCTGGGTGACCCCGCGCCGTCGGACGGCCTGCTGCCGCAGCAGGCGGCTAACGGTGCAGCCAACCGGGCCTTCGGGCTCTACGTGCACATCCCGTTTTGCGCGGTGCGCTGCGGTTACTGCGACTTCAACACCTACACCGCAACCGAGCTCGGCGGCGGCGCGTCCCAGGACGCCTACGCCTCTACTGCCATCTCGGAGGTGGACTTTGCCGCGCGCGTCTTGGCGGAGTCCGGCTTGCCAGTCCGCAAGCTGAGCACCGTGTTTTTTGGCGGCGGCACGCCCACGCTCCTGCCTGCCGAGGATCTGGCCAGAATCCTCCGTGCCGCCATAGACACGTGGGGGATCGAACCCGGTGCCGAAGTGACCACGGAGGCCAACCCGGATTCCGTCACTCCGGAGTCCCTTCAGCTGCTCGCCGACGCGGGCTTCACACGGGTCTCCTTCGGCATGCAGTCCGCCGTACCCCACGTGCTGAAGGTCCTCGACCGCACCCACACTCCGAGCCGTGTCCCGCTCGTGGTGCAGTGGGCGCGCGACGCTGGACTCGCCGTCAGCCTGGACCTGATCTACGGCACACCCGGCGAGTCAATCGAGGACTGGCGCTTTTCGCTGGAGACCGCACTGTCGTACCGGCCGGACCACATCAGCGCCTACGCGCTGATCATTGAGGACGGCACCAAGCTCGCCGCCCAGATCCGCCGTGGCGAAGTTCCACAAATCGACGACGACGATCACGCCGACAAATACGAACTCGCCGACCGGATGATTTCCGACGCCGGCCTGCACTGGTACGAGGTCAGCAACTGGTCCGCGACGCCGGAGCAGGCGTGCCGCCACAACCTCGCCTACTGGCGCGGGGATGACTGGTGGGGCATCGGCCCGGGCGCGCACTCGCATGTGGGCGGGGTGCGCTGGTGGAACGTCAAGCACCCCACCGCGTATGCCGGCAGGCTCGGCTCAGGCGTCTCGCCGGCGGCCGGACGCGAGACCCTCGACGCGGAAACCCGGAGCGTCGAAAAGGTCATGCTGGAGGCCCGGCTTTCTTCGGGGCTGGAAACCGCTGCCCTCTCGCCGTCCGGAAGGAAGGCCGTGGCCGGCCTGATCGCCGACGGCCTCGTGGTCCCCGAGGACGCCTTCCGGGGCAGCCTGGTCCTCACGCTGAAGGGCCGCCTGCTGGCGGATGCCGTCGTCCGCAGGATCCTGCCGGACTAGTCCCCACCCGCACCCTAACCTCGCAAGTCCGGTCCGGCTCCCTGCCCTCGCAAACTCGGGCCGGGGCCCTCGCCGGAGCGGCTCCACGGCCAGGGGACCCTGCGGGCGTGGGCCCACCTTACGGGTGGGGACTACTTGATCCAGCGGAGGTTGTACTGGTAGCGGTGCGGCTGGCCCTTGTTCACGTGGACGCCGGCGGACACCGCGAAGCAGGTCAGCGCAATCCAGATGAGCGTGGCCAGCACAGCGAACAGATTGCCGACGACGGGAAGCAACACCAGGAGGTTGGCCACGAAGGCCGCAATGGTCGGCGGCAGGGTGAAGTTGAGGGCTTCCTTGGACTCCTGCGCGGTGAACGGGCCGCGGTCGCGGAAGATCAGGTAAATCAGCAGCGCCGGAACACAGCCGAGGATGCCACCGAAGTGTGCGAGGGTGGCCCACTGCCGGTCCTCGCTGGCGGTCAGCGGAAGAGCGTTGGCCGGAACCCCATGGTACTGGGGCAGGTCCTGGCCGGACTGTGTGTCCCTGCGGTCGCGAGCGTCTTCTGCCACGGTGTCTTCCTTTAGCTTGCGTTGGTGCGATAGCGGCGCCGGGGCCGCGGTGCGGTGGCGCCGTACCAAGGATACCGGCCCGTACGGGCAATCGCGGGCTCAACGCCGAATCGGGGAACCGTAGCTACGGAACTGTTAGGAAATCGATGACCTCTTCCACCCGGCCCAGCAGGGCGGGCTCAAGGTCAGCGTAGGTGCGCACGGCGCCGAGGAGTTTCTGCCAGCCGAGGCCAATGTCTTCCTTCGTCTCGTGCGGCCAGCCGAAGGCGGTCAGGATGCCGGTTTTCCAGTCCGTGCCGCGCGGCACCACAGGCCACTGCGGAATGCCCAGTACCGACGGCCGGATCGCCTGCCAGACGTCGACGTAGGGGTGACCCACGATCAGCACGTTCCCGGCGGCGCCGGGGGATGCCATCACGGCGTCGGCGATCCTGGACTCCTTGGAATCGGGGACCAGGTGGTCCACCAGGACGCCCAGCCGGCGGCCGGGACCGGGGCGGAAGGAGGCAACGGCCGCCGCCAGGTCGTCAATGCCATGGAGGGGTTCGACGACGATGCCCTCTACCCGGAGGTCGTCGCCCCAGACTTTTTCCACGAGTTCGGCATCATGCTTGCCTTCAACCCAGATCCGGCTGGCCTTGGCGACCTGCGCGCGCTGTCCTTCCACCCGCACCGAACCCGACGCCGTCCGTGCAGCGCCCTGTCCTGCGGGCTTCGCCTTGGGGGCCGGGGGCATCAGGCGGATCGGCTGCCCCTCCAGGAGAAATCCGAAGCCCAGCTTGAAGGACCGCGACTTTCCGCGGCGGTCTTCGAGCGCCACCACGTGCATCCCGCCGGACTTCTCCACCCGGGTTACTGCGCCCACCCAGCCGGACTGGACGTCCTCGAGCACCATGCCGCGCTCCACCGGCACCTCGGGCAGGCTGTTCTTGGCGGGCGCTGCGATCTCCTGCGGGCCCCAGGTCTGGTACTGCATTCGTTCACCGCTCTGCACTCGGAAGGAGCCGCTCCGGCCGCGGGCATGCCGCCGGGGGACAGGCGCCCGGAATTTCGCCCGGAGCGGTACCAATGCTAACAACGCGGCGACTCATATTAGACTTGTTAGCACTTAGGCATGTCGAGTGCTAACCACAGCGTTTTGCGGGCAGGATTAACGCCCGGCGCGGTTATGGCCAAGAGGAGGTGGACTGTGAGCGAACCACGGAAGCTTGAGGTGCTGCGCGCCATCGTGGAGGACTATGTCCATTCCCGCGAACCTGTCGGCTCCAAGGCCCTGGTGGAACGGCACCACCTGGGCGTTTCCAGCGCCACCATCCGCAACGACATGGCGGCGCTGGAGGACGAGGGCCTCATCACGGCCCCGCACACCAGTGCGGGCAGGATCCCCACGGACAAGGGTTACCGCCTGTTCGTCGACCAGATCTCGGCGGTCAAGCCACTCTCCCAGGCGGAGAAGCGCGCCATCCAGACCCTGCTTGAGGGGTCCGAGGACCTTGACGACGTCCTGGACCGGACTGCCCGGCTCCTGTCCCAGCTGACCAACCAGGTGGCCGTCGTGCAGTACCCGCACCTGAGCCGCGCCGTGGTCCGGCACATCGAATTCGTGCTGTTGGCGCCGCGGAAGGTGCTGATCGTGCTGATCGCCGACTCCGGCAAGGTTGACCAGCGCGTCGTCGACGCCGGACAGGACCTGTCGGACGACACGCTCGCCGCCCTGCGCACCCGGTTCCTGACCGGTGTCGCCGGAACGCCGGTGGCCATCCTGCCCCAGCATCTGGCCGCCGTCGTGGCCGGCTGCACGCCGGCCGAACGCCCCATTGCCATGGCCCTCGGCAAGGGGCTGGAGGGCCTCGCCCACAACAGCCGGGAAGACAGGATCGTCCTGGCCGGAACGGCCAACCTGGCGCGGTCCAACGTGGACTTCCCGCTCAGCATCGGACCAGTGCTGGAGGCCCTCGAGGAGCAGGTGGTGATGCTGCGGCTCCTGAGCGACATGGCGCAGGACCCGCGCGGCGTGGCCGTCAGCATCGGCCGGGAGAACCCCTATGACGGGCTGGCCGAGGCGTCGGTGGTGGCCACCGGCTACGGACCCGATGCCACCGCCAAGGTGGGCATTCTTGGCCCCACCCGGATGGACTATCCCACTACCATGGCCGCCGTGCGCGCGGTGGCCCGCTACCTTTCGAGGATTCTGGGCCCGTGACCGCACGCCCCGGACATCCTTTGACCACAGGCAGTACAACCAGGAAGAGATACGAACTTTGAGCAGCCACTACGACGTTCTTGGAGTCTCCCCGGAAGCCACCGGCGAGGAGATCAAAAAGGCCTACCGCAAGCTGGCCCGCTCGCTTCACCCGGACGTCAACTCCGGGGAAGACGCCGCCGAACGCTTCAAGGCCGTCACCCACGCCTACGAGGTGCTGTCCGATCCGCAGAAGCGCAGGGTCTACGACACCACAGGCAATGAGAACGGCACCGATAACGGTTTCGGCGGTGGCGGCTACGCCGGCCAGGGCTTCGCGTTCCAAGACATCTTTGACACCTTCTTCGGCGCCGGCGGCACGTCCGGGCCCGCGTCCCGCGTCCGCCGCGGCCAGGACGCGCTCATCAGCGTCCGCATCGACCTGCGCGATGCCGTCTTCGGCGTCAACAAGAAGCTGGAAGTGGACACGGCCGTCACCTGCCCCACCTGTGAAGGCTCCTGCTGCCGCGAGGGAAGCCACCCGGAACGCTGCGACATCTGTGGCGGCAGCGGCCAGGTGCAGCGGGCGGTCCGTTCCATCCTCGGCCAGGTCATGACCGCCGCACCCTGCGGATCCTGCGAGGGCTTCGGCACGGTCATCAAGGACCCCTGCAACGAATGCAGCGGCCAGGGCCGCATCCGCAGCCGCCGCTCCCTGACCATCAAGGTTCCGGCCGGGGTGGCCACCGGAACGCGGATCCAGCTCTCCGGGCAGGGTGAAGCCGGCCCCGCGGGCGGCCCGTCCGGAGACCTCTACGTGGAAATCCGGGTTAACAACGATTCCACCTACATCCGCGAGGGCGACGACCTCCACGCGACCCTGAACATTCCCATGACTGCCGCTGCCCTTGGCACCGAACTGAGCCTGGAAACCTTCGACGGCAAGCAGGAGATCGACGTCAAGGCGGGCACGCAGTCCGGCGAGATCATCACCCTCCGCGGCCTCGGCGTCACCCACCTTCGCGGCTACGGCCGCGGTGACCTCAAGGTCCACCTGCAGGTGGAAACCCCGTCCAAGCTCGACCCCGCCCAGGAGGACCTGCTCCGGCAGCTTGCAAAGCTCCGCGGCGAGCAGTTCTCCGAGGGCAAGCTCGCAGCCAGCGGCGGCGTGTTCGCCAAGCTGCGGGACCGCCTCGGTAACCTGTAGCGGTGAGCAACCCCGTATTCTTCACACCGGCCGGCGCGCTGGACAGCACGGTTCCCGGTTCTGTGTTCGTCCTCGACGGCGCCGAGGCCCGGCACGCGGTCACCGTCAAGCGCCTGGCCGTGGGGGAGCGGGTGGACATTGCCGACGGCGCCGGCAAGCGCATCACCGGAACCGTGACGGATGCCGCCCCCGCCGAGCTGACGGTCGAATGTACGTCCATCAGCGTGGAACCGCGGCCGGACGTCCGTCTGGTGCTCGTACAGGCACTGGCCAAGGGTGACCGGGACGAACTCGCGATCGAAACCGCCACCGAGTTGGGCATCGACGCCGTGGTTCCATGGCAGTCGGAACGGTCCATCGTCAGGTGGAAGGGTGACCGGGCGGCCAAAGCCCACGGGAAGTGGCAGTCCACCGTGACGGCCGCCGCCAAGCAGGCGCGCCGCGCCTGGATCCCCGAGGTGCGCCCCGCCGTCGACACCCATGCACTGGCTAAGGAAGTGGCGGAAGCCGGCCTTGCCGTGATTCTGCACGAAGACGCGGTCACGCCGCTTCGGCGGGTTCTCGGCAAATGGTCTGAGGAGCGCCAGGAGGCGTCCAATCCCAGCGAGATTTTCCTCATTGTTGGTCCCGAAGGGGGCATCAGTCCCCGCGAGGTCACCCGGCTGTGCAGCGCCGGGGCGGTCACGGCTCTGCTGGGACCGCACGTCCTGCGGTCATCGACGGCGGGACCTGCCGGCGTCGTGGTTGCCAGCGACGTCCTGGGCCGCTGGTAGCTTTAGCGAACTGTGAACCCGCGCGTGTCCACGTTGAGTTCGTCCTGGGGCTTGCCCGGGTCGATCTGGGAGACGCGCACCTCGTAGTTGCCGGGCGCCAGATTGACCGTGATGCCGAAGACTCCGGAGGCGGCGGGATCCGCGGCAGCCGTGGCTTCGCCGGTCAGGTAGCTTTCCTTGTCGCCGTTGTCCTGGACCTTGAGGATGCGCCAGTGGAGTTTGCCGCTGGGGACGGTGCTTCGTCCGGAGATCTTGACCCGGCCGTCGCCGACTTCGGTGCCCTGTTGCGGATCGATGATCCATACCGGCGCCACCATTCCGGCGCTGCGGGACGTGGGGGCACCGAGCTTGACGTGCTTGAAGGCCAGGTAGTCGGTGTGCCCGTCCACCAGGATCACCACTTCGATTTGCTGGCCGGCGTCAATCAGGCCCGAGCTGGCTCCTGCGGCCGTTGCGGTGTACACCAGTTGCTGGATGGCCCGCTGGGCCATGTCCGCGTCAAGGTTGCTGTTGAAGGCATCGGCGGAAACGTCCACGGTAATGACGTTGGTGCCCGAGATCGAGGTCGCGAGGTTCTTGGGGTTCTGCCACGGCGTGAAGAAGTCCGGATCCAGCGGCGTCTCCGACATCATGGCGCGAAGTGCCCGCGTGATCGGGTTCTCATCGTCCGGCACGTCGCGGAACTCGCGGTACAGGAAGACATTGCTGTTGCTGCGCCCGATCCAGTACACGGGTGCCTTGTTGGACGACTGCGTCGTTTCCAGCGGCGCGCTGGTGGTGGGGACGCCGTCCGTGCCCGCGGCCCTGCGCGACGAGGAGGTCGGCGGGTTCGCGGTCACCGCGGGGTCGGGATCGGCGATGCACCCGGACAGCAGCAGGGCAGCCGGAAGCAGCGCTGACAGCAGCGCGGAGCGCATCCGCGGTACTTTCCGGCCCGGAGTTCCTGGCTGACTGATGCTGGCGATCCCTTCAAATGAGCAGTTGCGGTGCGGGCACCCCGGACCGTTGCCGGCGGGCTCCTTTTCCAGCATTACACGAGACTTTGGAGCGTTGCGTGCCTTTTGCGGCAGGCCGCCGAACTGCAACGGGAACGATATGAGGCCGATACAAAGTTGATACCAAATTGCGGGAACGCGTTACGGAATCGCGGTCCGCCGTGACCTTCCGGGACGGCAGGCCAAGGCGTGCGCTGGCGTAAGATGTAAAGACACAAACGAGTTACATTCCGAACTGGAGGGAACCGAAGGCCCGAGGGCCGTCACCATGACTGAATCAGCTAACGGAAAGCGCCGCCTCAACACGGGGGACCGCACCACGGGCGAATTCCCCCATACTCTCCCCGGTGTCCGGACGGAGGTGGTCATCTTCGATAACTCTGATCAGATGGTGCAGTCGTTGGGAAGCCACGACGAGGCCCTCCGCTTCATCGAGGACCAGTTCCCGGCCGTCAGTTTCCACGTCCGCGGCAACGAACTCTCCATCAACGGACCCGCGGCCGATGTTCCGCGGATCATGCGCCTGCTCCACGAGGTCCGGGGTCTCGTGGCCCGCGGCACCGTGATCACGCCGTCAGTTCTCCAGCAGCTGGTTTCGCTTCTCCGCAGCCAGTCTCTGCAGAATCCGGTGGAGGTGCTGACGCACGACATCCTGTCCAGCCGCGGCAAGACCATCCGGCCCAAGACGCTGAACCAGAAGAACTATGTGGACGCCATCGACGCGAACACCGTGATCTTCGGGATCGGCCCCGCCGGTACGGGAAAGACCTACCTCGCGGTGGCTAAGGCGGTGCAGGCCCTGCAGCAGAAGGAAGTCAGCCGGATCATCCTCACCCGCCCCGCCGTTGAAGCAGGCGAACGGCTCGGTTTCCTCCCCGGCACGCTCAGCGACAAGATCGACCCGTACCTGCGGCCGCTGTACGACGCGCTCCACGACATGATGGACCCCGAGTCCATTCCCCGGCTGATGGCGGCCGGAACCATTGAAGTGGCGCCGCTGGCCTACATGAGGGGCCGGACGCTGAACGACGCTTTCATCATTCTTGACGAGGCACAGAACACCACGCCGGAACAGATGAAGATGTTCCTGACCCGACTCGGCTTCGGCTCCAAGATGGTGGTCACCGGCGACGTCACCCAGGTGGACCTTCCGTTCGGAACACGCTCCGGCCTGCGCATCGTCGAGGAGATCCTCAGCGGAATCGACGACGTCAGCTTCTCCGTTCTGGACGCCGCCGACGTCGTCCGCCACCGCCTGGTGGGGGACATCGTCAACGCCTACAGCATCTGGGACGAAGCACAACGCAACCGGGTCAAGCATTCCGTTCCCCGGGAACGACGGGAGCACGCATGAGCATCGAAGTTAACAACGAATCCGGCATCCAGGTGGACGAAGCCCGGCTGGTGGCGTTGGCACGCTTCATCTTTGAGCAGCTGTACATCCATCCGCAGGCGGAGCTGTCCATTCTGCTGGTGGACGAGCCGGCCATGGAAAAGCTGCACATCGAGCTTATGGATGAGCCCGGCGCCACCGACGTGCTCTCCGTGCCTATGGACGAGCTGACCCCGGGAACCCCGGACAAGCCGACTCCGCAGGGCATGCTCGGCGACATCGCGATCTGCCCCCAGGTGGCCGAGGTCCAGGCCCGCAACGCCGGACACTCCACGCAGGACGAGATGCTGCTGCTGACCACGCACGGAATTCTGCACCTGCTCGGCTATGACCACGCCGAACCCGAGGAGAAGGCAGAAATGTTCGGCCTGCAGCGCGAACTGCTGACGGCATTCACCGGCAAAGAAGCACCGGCCGAGACCACCCAGTGACCTCCCTGCTCCTTGTCTGCATGGCGCTGGCGTTTCTCGGTGCCGCAGCGCTGCTGACTGCTGCCGAGGCGGCGTTCAGCTTTCTTCCGCGCCACGACGCCGAGCAGGCGGTGCAGGGGAGCCAGGGCCCGGCGTTGCGGAGGATCCTGGATCAGCCGATGACACACATGCGTGCCCTGCGCTTCTGGCGGGTCTGGTTCGAGTCGGCCTCTGCCGTGGCCGTGGCCGTGCTGCTTTACAGCTTGCTGGACAACGTCTGGCTGGCCGGCCTGGCGGCGACAGGCATCATGGCGGTCCTCGGGTTTGTGCTGGTGGGGGTCTCGCCGCGCCAGCTGGGCCGCTCGCATCCTGCGGCCGTGGCGCAGTATTCGGCGTCACTGGTCCGTTTCCTGGCCTGGATACTCGGACCCATCCCCGCCTTGCTGGTCCGGCTGGGCAGCGCCGTGGCCCCGGGTTCGCCCAACGGTGACGACTCCTACTTCAGCGAGGAGGAGTTCCGCGAACTGGTTGACCGGGCCACCGAGTCCGACGTGATCGAGGACAACGAGGCCGAACTGATCCAGTCCGTCTTCGAGTTCGGCGATACCCTGGTCCGCGCGGTCATGGTGCCGCGGACGGACATCCTGACCATCGACGCGGGCTCGAGCCTGCACAGCGCGATGGCACTGTTCCTGCGGTCGGGGTATTCCAGGATCCCCGTCATCGGCGAAAACACCGACCAGATCCTGGGCATCATCTACCTCAAGGATGTGGCTGCCGCGATTCACGGCATGGACCCGGAGGCCGAACCTCCGGTGGTGGATGTGCTGGCCCGCGAGGTCCGCTACGTTCCGGATTCCAAGCCGGTGAGCGACCTCCTGCGGGAACTCCAGAAGGAGTCAACCCACGTGGCCATCGTCATCGACGAATACGGCGGGACCGCAGGGCTGGTGACGCTCGAGGACCTGATCGAAGAGCTCGTCGGCGAAATTGTGGATGAATACGACTCGGAGAGTGCCGCCGTCGTCGATCTGGGCGACGGCACGTACCGGGTAAGTGCCCGGATGGGGATCGACGACCTCGGGGAGCTGTTCGGCATCGAACTGGACGACGACGAGGTGGACACCGTGGGCGGCCTGCTGGCCAAGGCCCTGGGCCGGGTCCCGATCGTGGGCAGTGCGGTGGATGTCGACGGCGTTTCGCTGCGCGCCGAGCGGCTGGAGGGCCGCCGGAACCGCGTCAGCCACATTATTGCGGCCGTTGCGCCGAAAGAACACACTGACCTTGAAGAACTTCTCGACGAGGCCGAATCAATGCAACAGGGAGTTCCACGTGAGCAAGCAGAATAAGGCCGACGGCGGCGAACCGTTCGGTGGGTACCATGCCGGATTCGCGGTGCTGGTGGGCCGGCCCAACGCGGGCAAATCCACCCTTACCAACGCCCTGGTGGGCAAGAAGGTGGCCATCACGTCCGCCAAGCCGCAGACCACTCGGCATACCATCCGGGGAATCGTCCACCGCGAGGACGCCCAGCTGATCCTCGTGGACACCCCGGGCCTGCACCGGCCCCGCACACTGCTGGGCAAGCGGCTTAATGACCTCGTAGCCGACACACTCTCAGAAGTGGACGCCATCGGGTTCTGCATCCCCGCCAACGAGAAGATCGGCCCCGGTGACAAATTCATCGCTGCCCAGCTCGCAGCCGTCGGCCGCAAGCCAGTGATTGCCCTCGTCACCAAGGCAGACCTGGTGGACCGGCAGGCCCTGACGGAGCAGCTGCTGGCCGTCGCCGAGCTCGGCAGGGAAGTGCTGGGCGAGGACGGCTGGAAGGACATCGTCCCGGTCTCGGCCGCGGATGGGTTCCAGGTAGGCACGGTGGCAGATGTCCTGATCAGCCACATGCCGCCGTCGCCGCCGCTCTATCCGGACGGCGAGCTGACCGATGAGCCGGAGGCCGTCATGGTGGCCGAACTCATCCGCGAGGCTGCACTGGAGGGTGTGCGCGACGAGCTGCCGCACTCGCTGGCCGTGGTGGTGGAGGAAATCGTTCCGCGCGAGGGCCGGACCGAAGACAACCCGCTCCTGGACGTCCGCGTCAACCTCTACGTAGAGCGCCCGTCGCAGAAGGCCATCATCATCGGCAAGGGCGGAAGCCGCCTGCGCGAGGTGGGAACCAATGCCCGGAAGGGCATCGAGGCGCTCCTGGGCACCCGCATCTACCTCGACCTGCACGTCAAGGTGGCAAAGGACTGGCAGCGCGACCCCAAGCAGCTGGTGAAGCTCGGGTTCTGACCCGCTGCCGCCTGCATTCCGGGGCTGGTGCCTGCGCGCCGGGCCGCGAACGCCGGATTTCCGGCGTTTTCCCAGAAACGGCCACTAAAATAGGCCGGATCCCATTTTTTCGAGGAAGGTACACCCTGTGGTGCGACGCCGCGACAACCGCGCCCAAGGACCGGGCACACCCGTCCGCTCCGAGCCAGCTGCCCGGCATGCTGAGGACCCCCGACTGGGCGCTGCCCGGCACTTGAATGTCCGCCACATGCCCACGTGGCTCAAGGTAACCACCGCCGTCGTCGCTGTGGTCCTGGCTGGCGGCCTGGCCTTTGCCGGCTACTGGTACTTCAGGCTCCAGTCCAACATCTCCACGGCCGCTCTGGGCGCCGGCAGCAGCCGCACGGACACCACGGACGACGCCACCGGCCGGCTGCAGATTCTGATTCTGGGCTCCGACACCCGTGACGGCAAGAACTCGAATTACGGCAGCACCGAGGATTCCACCGGCTACGGCAATTCCGACGTCATGATGCTCATGGACATCTCGGAGGACAACAAGCGGGTCAACGTCATCAGCTTCCCCCGCGACCTGCTCGTGGACATCCCCAAGTGCACCGACCAGAAGACCGGCAAGCAGTACGCGGCCCGGAGCGGCATCATGATCAATGAGGCCATGAAGGAGGCTGGCATCGGCTGCGCCGTGGACACGGTCAACAAGCTGACCGGCATGGAGGTGGACCATTTCATGATGGCCGACTTCAACGCCGTCAAGGAGCTGTCGAACGCCGTGGGCGGCGTCGCGGTGTGCATCAGCGACGCCGTCTATGACCCCGACTCGCGGCTGCGGCTACCCAAGGGCACCTCCCAGGTGCAGGGCGAACAGGCCCTTGCGTTCCTGCGCACACGCCACGCTTTCGGCGACGGCGGCGACCTCGGCCGCATCAAGGCGCAGCAGGGCTTCCTGTCCTCGCTGACCCGGAAGATCAAGGATGACGGCACTCTCTCCAACCCGGCGAAGCTGCTGAACATCGCTGACGTCATCACCAAGAACCTGACCGTCGACGACGGACTCGCATCCGTACCGTCGATGGTCACCATCGCCAACCGGCTGAAGACGATCGACGTCGGCAAGGTCGCCTTTGTGGCGCTGCCGACTGTCCCTGCCACCAGCGATCCCAACCGGTTGGAAGCCGCGCAGCCGGCCGCCTCCCAGCTGTTCGCTGCCCTGCGCAAGGACGTCGACCTGACGGACCCGGATGGGAAGGAAAGCCCTTCACCGTCGGCGACGCCCAAACCTTCGGCGAGCTCCACTCCCAAGGCCACCCCGAAGCCCACCGCGACGGCGGCGCCGTATGACAAGGCGCTGCAGCCCATCACCGTGGCCAACGGAACCGGCTCAGCCACCAGGACGCAGGAAATCGTTGAGGCCGTTGTTGCCGGCGGCTTCTCCCAGGTGGGGCAGCTGGAGGCCGACACGACGGCAAAGACCATGGTTTACTACGGACCTGAGTACGCGGACGTCGCCGCAGATGTGGCAGCCCTGTTCGGTATTCCGGCCGCCCAGGTGGCGCCGTCGTCCGGCGTCGCGGGAGTGCAGCTGTACCTCGGCAGCGACTTCCCGTCCGGAACCAAGTACGGCAAGACCACGGTTCCCAAGGACATCGTCAACCAGACGGCCAGCGACACCGTCTGCCAGCAGGCAAACCCGGAGCTGATCGTCCAGCAGTGACCATCCAGCAGTGACCATCCAGATAGCCCAGTAGGTCCCGGACAAAGTGGGCCACATACAAAGTGGGCCACATACAAAAGCAGGCCGGACACAAAAAATGCCGGGCCGCCCCGAACGGGAGCGGCCCGGCATTTCTGCGCTCACCAGATGCTGACGCGCTCCGCCGGAGGCATCCACATGCCGTCCTCCTCCGTGACGCCGAACGCGGCGTGGAAGGAGTCGAGGTTCTTGGCAATGGCGTTGGTGCGGAACTCGTTGGGGGAGTGCGGGTCCGTGGCGAGGCGCCGGATGGCCTCCTCGGTGCGGATCACCTGGCGCCACCCGGCGGCCCAGGAAGCGAAGAAGCGCTGTTCACCCGTCAGCCCGTCGAGCACGGGAGGTTCCTGCCCGTCGAGGCTGAGGCGGTAGGCCTTATGCGCAATGGTGAGTCCGCCAAGGTCGCCGATGTTTTCGCCCAGCGTGAGCTTGCCGTTGACGTTGTGCCCGGGCGCGGCGTACGGGGACAGCGCGTCGAACTGGTCCACGAGGCGTCCGGTCAGTGCTTCGAAGGCTTTTCGGTCGTCCTCGGTCCACCAGTTGCGAAGCTCGCCCGTGCCGTCGAACTGTGAGCCCTGGTCATCGAAGCCGTGGCCGATCTCGTGTCCGATCACGGCCCCGATGCCTCCGTAGTTCACCGCATCGTCCGCTTCGGCGGTGAAGAATGGCGGCTGCAGGATGGCGGCCGGGAAGACGATTTCGTTCAGCATCGGGTGGTAGTACGCGTTGACGGTCTGCGGCGTCATGAGCCACTTGTTGTGGTCCACCGGCTTGCCCACCTCGTCCAGGTGCCGGTCGACGTCGGCATTGTGGGCCCGTTCGACGTTCCCCAGCAGGTCTGTGGGGTCGATCACCACTGCCGAGTAGTCGATCCACTCGTCGGGGAAGCCGATCTTTGCCCGGAAAGCCCCCAGTTTCCGGAGCGCCTCGGCCTTGGTGTCCTCGCCCATCCATTCCAGGGCGCTGATGCTCTGCCGGTAGGCCTCGATCAGGTTGCCCACGAGCGTCTGCATGCGGGCCTTGTGGCCCTCCGGGAAATGCTTGGCCACATAGATCTGGCCCACGGCCTCGCCCAGTGCTGCCTCGACGACGGCGACGCCCCGCTTCCAGCGGTCCTTGTTCCGCGGGGTGCCGCTGATGGTGGTGCCGTAGAAGGCAAAGTTCGTGTCCACAAAAGCTGACGAGAGGTAGGGGGCCGCCGAGTTGATGACCCGCAGGGCAAGCCATTCCTGCCACACCGGCAGCGGTTCCGAGGCCAGCAGTGCGGCGGCGCCGGCAAAGAAGTCAGGGGTGCTGACCACGATCTCCTCCCGCTTGTCCGCGGCGATGTCTGCGGCGTCGAACCACGTGTCCAGCAGGGGGAACAGCTCACGCGCCTCGTCCGCCGACTTCAGGTTGTAGGTCTTCTGCGGATCGCGGAGCGTGACGTTGTCCCAGTGGTGCGAGGCGAGGGCGGTCTCCAGTGCCACCACGCGGGCCGCGGCGTTTCCGGGATCGGCCACGCCGGCCAGGCCGAACATGGTGCCCACGTACTCCCGGTAGGACTGCACCACCGGGGCGAATTTCTCTTCGCGGTAATAGGACTCGTCCGGGAGCCCGAGGCCGCCCTGGCCCGTGTACAGCAGAACGCGGTCGGGGTTGCCGGCGTCGGGCGCCGGGTAAATGTAGAAGAGCCCGGAAACATCAGCACGGAAGAGACGGCCGGCCAGTGCCAGCAGTTCGGAAATGCTGGCCGTGGCGAAGACCTCGGCCAGGCGTCCGCGGATAGGATCCAGGCCCTTGGCCTCGACGGCGGCCTCATCCATGAAGCTGCTGTACAGGTCGCCGATCTTCCGCTCGATGCCGCTGGCCTCGGCCCCCTTGGCAGCGGCTTCCTCGATGATTTCCTTGACTGCCAGCTCGGAGCCGTCGCGAAGGGCCGTGAATGTGCCTTCCAGCGGACGGTCGTCAGGGATGGTGGTGTCCTTGAGCCAGGCGCCGTTCACATGCTGGTAGAGGTCGTCCTGTGGCCTCACACTGCGGTCGATGTTTGACAGGGCGATCCCCGAAATTGGCACAGGAGCTCCTTCGATGACGGGCTGCGGCCGGCACTTTCACCGGTGCCGCGTCTGCATGGTGGACGTTGCTGGAGGTGTTGCCCCTTCATCTTACGCACCCGTGTTACTGTGAAATCGTGCGTGCAGAGCTCCTTCTTCTTAGCTGCCGCGGCGAGGCCTCAGACGCGATCTAGCGCAAGGCCCACCCTCGTCGCGGAGTTTGTGTTGCCCGGCCACCCTTTCACTTAGGAATCACAGAAAAGGCCAGATTAATGCGAAACGCACAGAAGCCCTCGGGAATGCCGATCCACCGCTACATCCCCTTCCAGGACCAGATCAAGGTCGATCTGCCAGATCGTACCTGGCCGGACAAGATCATCACCACGGCCCCGCGCTGGTGCGCAGTGGATCTGCGCGACGGCAACCAGGCACTGATCGACCCCATGAGCCCGGCGCGCAAGATGAAGATGTTCGACCTGCTGGTCCGGATGGGCTACAAGGAAATCGAAGTCGGTTTTCCCTCCGCGTCCCAGACCGACTTCGACTTCGTCCGCCAGCTGATCGAGGGCAACCACATCCCGGATGACGTCACCATCCAGGTGCTGACCCAAGCCCGCGAACACCTCATCGAGCGGACTTACGAGTCCCTGGTGGGCGCCAGGCAGGCCATCGTGCACCTGTACAACTCCACGTCCGTCCTGCAGCGCCGCGTGGTGTTCAACCAGGACGAGGACGGCATCCTGGACATCGCGCTGCAGGGCGCCCGCCTGTGCAAGAAGTACGAAGAAACGCTGGGCGACACCCACATCACCTACGAGTACTCGCCCGAGTCCTTCACCGGCACCGAGCTGGAGTACGCGGTCCGCGTCTGCAACGCCGTCGCCGACGTTTTCGAGGCATCCGCCGACCGCCAGGTGATCATCAACCTGCCCGCCACCGTGGAAATGGCCACCCCCAACGTCTACGCGGACTCCATCGAGTGGATGAGCCGCCACTTGCACCCCCGCGAAGGCATCATCCTCTCCCTGCACCCGCACAACGACCGCGGCACCGGCGTGGCCGCGGCCGAGCTGGGCTATCAGGCTGGCGCCGACCGCATCGAGGGCTGCCTGTTCGGCAACGGTGAGCGCACGGGCAACGTGGACCTGGTGACCCTCGGCCTGAACATGTTCGTGCAGGGCATTGACCCGATGATCGATTTCTCCGACATCGACGACGTCCGGCGCACCGTGGAGTACTGCAACCAGCTGCCCGTCGCGGAGCGTGCACCGTACGGCGGCGACCTCGTCTTCACAGCGTTCTCCGGGTCCCACCAGGACGCCATCAAGAAGGGCCTCGAAGCCCTGGAGAAGGACGCGGCGGCAGCAGGCAAGGACGTCAGCGACTTCACCTGGCAGGTTCCCTACCTGCCCGTGGACCCGAAGGACCTCGGCCGCAGCTACGAGGCCGTGATCCGCGTCAACTCCCAGTCCGGCAAGGGCGGCGTGGCCTACCTGCTGAAGAACGAGCACAGCCTGGACCTGCCGCGGCGGGCGCAGATCGAATTCTCCGGCGTTATCCAGCGGCAAACGGACACCGTGGGCGGCGAAGTCAGCGGTGCCCAGCTGTGGCAGCTGTTCCAGGACGAGTACCTGCCCTCGGCCAAGGCGGAAAGCCAGTGGGGCCGGTACTCCCTCGGCTCGGTGAAAACCGAAACCGACGAGGACGGCTCCATGACCCTGCACGCCTCGCTGGGCGTGGACGGCACCCACGTCAGCCGCACCGGCACCGGCAACGGCCCCATCGCCGCGCTGCTGGACATCCTCGGCCAGGACGGTGTGGACGTGCGGGTGCTGGACTACAGCGAGCACGCCCTGTCTGAAGGCGGCAGCGCCCTCGCCGCGGCCTACGTCGAATGCGCCGTGGGAGAACGTGTCCTGTGGGGCGTCGGCATCGATTCAAACACCAGCACCTCGGCGCTGAAGGCTGTCATCTCTGCCGTGAACCGGGCCATCCGGGACGCCCAGGCCTGAGCTTCCTGGCAGCTGCGCCGCCGGTCCACACCGGCGGCGCAGCTGTTTGCGGGAGTCAATGGGAAGATTAAGCGTGGTCCAATCATTTGCAGCGCGCAGCTACCGCGACGACGCCGTGGTGTTGCGCACCCACAAGCTGGGCGAGGCGGACCGCATCATCACCCTCCTGACCAAGCACCACGGCCAGGTCAGGGCGGTGGCCAAAGGGGTCCGGCGGACCACCAGCCGCTTCGGCGCCCGCCTGGAGCCCTTCATGGTGGCAGACCTGCAGCTCGTGTCCGGCAAGACCCTCGACATCGTGACGCAGGCCGTCGCGAAAGGGGCGTACGGGGGCAACATCGCCGCCGACTACGGGCGGTACACGGTGGCAGCGGCCATGACCGAGACCGCGGAAAAGCTCACCGACGTCGACGGTGAAGCCGGAACCGCGCAGTACAACCTTCTGGTCGGCGCCCTGGCCTCGCTGAGCCGCGGGGACCATGCGCCGGAGCTGATCCTGGATTCCTACCTGCTGCGGGCCCTTTCAACCGGCGGCTGGGCGCCCAGCTTCACCGACTGCGCGCGCTGCGGCGCGCCCGGACCCCACACCGCCTTCTCTGCCCCGCTGGGTGGCATGGTCTGCGGCGACTGCCGCCCGCCGGGCTCGCCGGCACCGGCGCCGGCGACGGTCTCCCTGCTGGGTGCGCTGCTTACCGGTGACTGGCGGACAGCGGATGCCTCCCTTCCGCTCAACCGCAGGGAATCCGCGGGTCTGGTGGCAAGCTATCTGCAGTGGCACCTGGAGCGTGTCCTGAAATCCCTCAAACATGTGGAGCGTACCTAACAGTGTCCTTGGGAAAGAAGACCAGTCCTGCCCGGCGGCGGACCGCTCCGGTGGTGGCCCCGTACCCGCACCACTCGGGCGCGGTTCCGCCGTCGATTCCGGCCGAGTTCGTGCCCCGGCACGTGGCCATTGTGATGGACGGAAACGGCAGGTGGGCCAACCAGCGCGGCCTGCCGCGGATCGAAGGCCACAAGGCAGGGGAACCCGCCCTGCTCGACGTCGTAGCCGGTGCCATCGAACTCGGCATCGAATACGTCAGCGTGTACGCCTTCTCCACGGAGAACTGGCGCCGGTCGCCCGAGGAAGTCCGGTTCCTGATGGGGTTCAACAAGGAGGTGCTGCGCAGGCAGCGCAACCAGCTGGATGACTGGGGTGTGCGGATCCGCTGGTCCGGCAGGCGTCCCCGGCTTTGGGGCTCGGTGATCCGCGAGCTCGAGGAGGCGGAGGAGTACACCGCAGGAAACAGCACCTGCACGCTGACCATGTGCGTGAACTACGGGGGCCGGGCGGAAATAACGGACGCCGTGTCCGCCATTGCCCGGGACGTGGCCGACGGCAGGCTTAAGCCCGGGGCCATCACCGAGAAGACGATCCAAAAGTACCTCGACGAGCCGGACCTTCCCGACGTCGACCTCTTCCTCCGCAGTTCCGGTGAACAGCGCCTGTCCAACTTCATGCTGTGGCAGTCGGCGTACGCGGAGTTCGTCTTCCTGGACACCCTGTGGCCCGACGTCGACCGCCGGACCCTCTGGGATGCGGTGGAGATCTATGCGCAGCGGGACCGCCGGTACGGCGGGGCGGTGGACGCCGCCCAGGCCCTCTAGGTTTTTGATGCCCTGCACCCCGCTTAGGCGGCGTAACCCCTGATCCACCTGGCCAGGCGGCTGTAGGCGTCGGCCCGCACATCGGTGCGGGAAAGGAACACATCGTGGAGGGCGCCGTCGATGCGCTCCACGGTGACGCTCCTGCCCAGCGACACGGCACGGGCGGCAATGGTGTTGACGTCCAGCACCGCGTCCGCCCGGCGCATCTCTTCGCTCCACACCATCCCGTTCTCACTCGCGGCGGACAGCAGCACCAGAATGGGGACCCCGATGCGCAGGCCGCGCGCCACCTTGGCCTGCCCGGCCAGGATGGCACTGAGCCAGGCGGCGCGCACCGGAAAAGCCAGGGGCGGCCGGTAGGCGGGGTCCAGTGTCCACTCGCCTTCGGCGGAACTGCTGATGCTCCGCCAGTAGAAACCGCGTTCCGGTAGCCTGAGCACCGCCTCCGGCCGCAGGCGGGCGATCGGCTCCACCATGGTCCAGGCCGCGCGCCGGACCAGGGCGCTGCCGTGCATTTCCAGCCAGGGACTGTTCAGGACCAGCTGGGAAACCGCACCGGGATTGCGGCTGGCCCACAGGGCTGCCACGAGGCCGCCCGTGGAATGGCCCATGAGCGCGAGCTGCACGGGTCCTGCCCCGCCGGACTCGGCGATCATGCCCACTGCGGTAACGATCTCGGCGTCATAGTTTCCCAGATCCGCGACGTAGCCGCCGTGGGTGCCCGGCTGCAGGCTGCGGCCATGGTTGTGCATGTCCAAGGCAAAGAACTCGAAGCCGTGCGCGTCCCAGAACCGCGCCAGCTCAACATTGAAGAAGTAGTCGCTCCAGCCATGCAGGAAGAGCACCGCCCGGCGCGGCCCGGCAGAACCGACCCCGGAGGCATCCGGGGGAGTGAAGCGGACCAGCGTCGCCTTGCGGCGGACGCCGTCTTCGCCCGCGGCTTCGAAGGCGCAGGACTCGAAGCCCGGCCCCAGGATGTCGCTCTGCCACTCCATGGCAACAGCGTAGGCTTTCCAGTCCCGGCCCGGGTGGTGTTGTGTCAGCCCGGTTTGGTCTGTACCGCCGAAGACGGAAAACTAGAGGCATGCGCGTATACCCCACATTTTTCAGGCTGGCCTTTTCATGGATGGACGCCGAACGCGCCCACAAGATCGGTTTCAAAGGAATCCGGCTGGTCCATTCCGTGGGAGCGGGTCGACTGCTGGAACGGGTTACGGCACCGCCGGCGTCCCTGCAGACGAACGCGCTCGGCCTGACCTTCCCGTCGCCGTTCGGGCTGGCTGCAGGCTTCGACAAGGAGGGCCACGGGATCGAGGCCCTTACGGAGCTTGGATTCGGTCACGTTGAGGTGGGGACCATCACCGGCCAGGCCCAGCCCGGCAACGAAAAGCCCCGGCTGTTCCGGCTGATTGAGGACCGGGCCGTCATCAACCGGATGGGATTCAACAACGACGGGGCCTCTGCCGTGGCTCCGCGGCTGAAGTCCGCCCGGGCTGCGCTGCAGCGGCGCCATGCCAAGGTGCGGCCTGTGATAGGCGTTAACATCGGCAAAACCAAAGTCGTGGAGCTCGAGGACGCCGTGGAGGACTACCTCATCAGCGCGCGCGGCCTCGCCCCAGCAGCGGACTACCTTGTGGTGAACGTCAGCTCGCCGAACACGCCCGGGCTCCGGCTCCTGCAGAACGTGGAGACGCTCCGGCCGCTGCTGAAGGCAGTAGGGGAGGAAGCCGACAAGTCCGCCGGCAGGCACGTCCCGCTGCTGGTTAAGATCGCCCCTGACCTCACCGACGAGGACGTCGACGACGTCGCCCGGCTGGCGATGGACCTGGGCCTGGACGGCATCATTGCCACGAACACCACCATCAGCCGCGATGGGCTCGGTTCTGCAACGGAAAAGGTGGAGGCCTGCGGTGCCGGCGGTCTGTCGGGTGCTCCGCTGAAGAGCCGTTCGCTGGAGGTGCTGCGCCGGCTGAAGTCGGTCACGCAGGACAGGCTGACGCTGATTTCCGTGGGCGGCGTGGAGACCGGCCAGGACGTCCAAAACCGACTGGACGCGGGCGCCACCCTGGTACAGGGCTACACCGCCTTCCTGTACGAAGGGCCGTTCTGGGCCGCCCGGATCAATAAGGAACTGGCCAAGAACCGCCGGAAAGCCGGTTAAACGCCGGAAAGCCGGTTAAACACGGCACGCGCATTAAAGACAGCAGCCCGGCGGTGGAACCGCCGGGCTGCTGTGTTCAGGTCCGGGACCGACTCCGCGCACGCTGGGCCGCAGGAGGAAGACGTGGGATCAGGAGGGGTACTGCCCGCGGCGGACCAGGGGCTTGGGCAGGCGAAGCTTGCGGAACTGCAGCGAACGCATGGAGCCGTACCAGACGGTGCCGCGCTCAACTTCGCCGAACTTTTCGGCGAGGCGCTTGCGGAGCTTGCGGGACAGGATGAACACGTCCACGAAAACAGCCAGGAACATTACCCAGAAGCCGCCCAGCACGTAAACCATCATGTTGCTGCTGGCAGGCACCACGAGGGAGATGATGACGAACACCAAGGCGCCGAACATGAGGTACTCGCCCAGGCTGAAGCGGGCGTCCACGTAATCACGGGCAAACCGCTTCTGCGGGCCCTTGTCGCGGATCGGCAGGAACCGTTCGTCGCCGGTATCCAGTGCCTGGCGCATCTTCAGGCGCTGCTCCTGGGCGGCGGCACGCTCCGCTTCCTTGGAGGCCTTGCGGTCCTCCGGCACGAGGGGGCGCTTGCGGGCCGCTACCTGTGCTTTGCGCTTGGGCGTGGGTGCGCCTTTGCCTGCTACTGCGGCTGCCTCGGCAGCCTGCTGGTCAACTACATCCTGCGCCGCTGGCGCTTCCTTTTTACGTCCGAACACCACAACAGAATACCTTGACGGGCTGCGCCCCCGGTCAAGCCCGGCTGCCCGCAGAACGTCATGCCGGGGCAACGGGTGCCCCCTGACGGCGATGTTTGTTGTGGCGTGTGACACAGGTAGTGTTTGGCCATGACTTCATTCCCTGCGGCGACCCCGCAACAGTACGGCGACTCCGCGGCCGGCGTTGACACAGACGCCCTGCGGGCCGCCGTTGACACAGACGCCCTGCGGGCCGTCGTTGACGCGGCCTTCGACACCACGGTTGCACAGCTGAAGGACCTGGTGGCCATACCCGGCATCGCCTGGCCCAGCTTTGACCCTGCCCCACTGGACGCCAGCGCCGAGGCTGTGGCCAATCTGGTGCGCGCGGCGGGCATTGGGGACGTCCGGATCCTGCGGTGCGACAGGGAAGATGGCACCCCCGGCGGGCCCGCCGTGGTGGCACGCCGCGAGGCCGCGCCCGGCAAACCGACCATTCTTCTCTACGCCCACCACGACGTCCAGCCCCCAGGTGATCCGGCACTGTGGGAGTCCGAGCCGTTTACCGCCGTCGAACGCAACGGGCGGCTCTACGGGCGCGGCGCGGCCGACGACAAGGCCGGGATCATGGCCCACGTCGCCGCCTACGGCGCTGTCACCCGGGTGCTCGGTGACGAATTCGGACTGGGCGTCACCCTGTTCCTCGAAGGGGAGGAGGAGGCCGGTTCGCCGACCTTCAGGACGTTCCTCGAAACCCACCGCGAACTGCTCCGCGCCGACGTTATCGTGGTGGCCGATTCCAGCAACTGGAAGGTGGGCGTCCCGGCCCTGACCACCAGCCTGCGCGGGCTGGTCGACGGAACTATCGAGGTGCAGGTCCTCGACCACGCCGTGCATTCGGGAATGTTCGGCGGGCCGGTGCTCGATGCGCCCACCCTGCTCTCGCGCCTGATCGCCACACTCCACGATGACGATGGCAGCGTGGCCATTGCGGGGCTGGTTAGCCGGGACGAAACCACCGTGGACCTCACCGAGGAGGAGTACCGGGCGGATTCGTCAGTGCTCGACGGCGTGAAGCTGGCAGGCACGGGGACCATCGCCTCGCGACTGTGGACCAAGCCGGCCCTGTCGATCATCGGCTTCGATGCGCCGGCCGTCAGCGTAGCCTCCAACACCCTGCTGCCCCGCGCCCGAGCCAAGTTCAGCCTGCGGCTGGCCCCCGGACAGGACCCGGCGGAAGCCATGGAAGCGGTGCGCCGGCACGTTGAAACCCACGCACCGTTCGGCGCCAAGGTGACCTTCACACCGGGGGAGAGCGGCAACGCCTTCCAGACGGACACAGGTTCGGCAGCTGCCGGCATCGCTTTGTGGGCGCTTGGCGAGGCCTGGGGCGTTCCGGCCGTGGAAATGGGGATCGGCGGTTCGATTCCGTTCATCAGTGACCTGACCGAGCTGTACCCCGAGGTCCAGATCCTGGTCACGGGCGTGGAGGACCCCGATTCCCGCGCCCACTCCGCCAACGAGTCGCTGCACCTCGGGGACTTCCGAAATGCGGTGGTGGCCGAGGCCCTGCTCTTGGCGCGGCTGAATTCAGAAGGGCTCAGCTAGCAGGCCACGGAGGGAACAACGAAGGGCCTGGGAGGGTTACGCCTGAAGTTAGAGCTCCGCGCCGGATCGACGTAGCATGTAGCTATAGCCCGTACCGTTTCCGTAGGGGCAGGCACCGTGCAAGCGGGGCAGCCACAACCGTCGTTAGTAAGGTAGGCCAATGAGCACTACGACCAATGAAAACAGCACCGAACCCACCGGCACTGCCAGTGAGGAACTGGCGAGCCACGAGGTTCAGCTGACGGACGTTGCAGCAGGCAAGGTCCGCAGCCTCCTGGAGCAGGAAGGCCGCACCGATCTCCGCCTCCGCGTAGCCGTGCAGCCGGGCGGTTGCTCCGGCCTCATTTACCAGCTGTACTTCGATGAGCGTCTCCTTGAAGGTGACGCGGTACGCGACTACGACGGCGTCGAGGTCGTCGTGGACAAGATGAGCGTCCCGTACCTCAGCGGTGCCAGCATCGACTTTGAAGACACCATCTCCAAGCAGGGCTTCACCATCGACAACCCGAACGCGGGCGGCTCATGCGCCTGCGGTGATTCGTTCCACTAAAGGGCAAGTAAGCCCTTCCTGAACCTCTTGGCGGCGCCGGTGAAAACCGGCGCCGCCACACGGTGGGGACATGTGGGCGAAAACCTGCGGGGAGCGGTAAGCTCTACACCGAGTAGTAAAACTTTTAGTGTGCCCGGGAAGCTTTTTGCCGCCCTGGCAACAGCAACAAGTAGGAAGGGCCGTCTGTGAGTTCGCAGAACCGAACCGGCAGCCGACGCAAAACGATCACTACGATCACTGGCTTGGCAACTGCCGGCGCGTTGGTTTTGACTGGATGTTCGCCAGAGGTAGAGAAGGGGTGGCTGCCCACCGAGCGTGGCACCACCAATCACACTGACCGCATCATGGACCTCTGGGTCAACTCATGGATTGCCGCCCTCGTGGTGGGCATCATCACTTGGGGCCTGATCGTCTGGTGCCTCGTTGCCTACCGCCGCCGCAAGGGCACCGTGGGCTTCCCGCGGCAGACCAGCTTCAACCTGCCCCTTGAGGTCTTCTACCTGACAATCCCGCTCTTCATGGTCCTGGTGTTCTTCTACTTCACCGACCGCGACCAGCAGGCGATCGATGACCGCTCGCAGCCGGCCGACGTCGTAGTGGACGTCCGCGGCAAGCAGTGGGCGTGGGACTTCAACTATAAAAAGGGCGACGTCATCACCGAAGACGTCCACGAAGCCGGTGTCCAGGCGCACCTGACCGGTAAGGAAGTGGACAAGGAGAAGCTCCCCACCCTCTACCTGCCCGTCAACAAGTCCGTGGACCTGGAACTGAACTCGCGCGACGTCATCCACTCCTTCTGGGTTCCTGCATTCCTGCAGAAGAGGGACATGATCCCGGGCAAGACGAACTACATCCGGTTCACCCCCACCAAAGAGGGCACCTACGACGGCAAGTGCGCCGAGCTCTGCGGTGAGTACCACTCCGAAATGCTGTTCCGCGTCAAGGTTGTTTCCGAGTCCGAATTCCAGGCTCACATGAACCAGCTTCGCCAGGACGGCAACACGGGCCTGCTCGGCCCTGAGTATGACCGCAACCCGAACCTGAACGCTACGAAGTAAGGGAAGCGAAGTGGCTATTTACACCCAGACCCCCGGGATCCTCGAGGCTCCCGTAGTTCCCAAATCCAAGGGGCGCATCGTCGTCAACTGGATCACCTCCACGGACCACAAGACCATCGGGTACATGTACCTGATCGCGTCCTTCGTGTTCTTCTGCTTCGGCGGCGTGATGGCCCTGCTCATCCGCGCCGAGCTCTTCGAGCCGGGTATGCAGATCCTGCAGACCAAGGAGCAGTACAACCAGCTGTTCACCATGCACGGCACGGTCATGCTGCTGATGTTCGCCACCCCGCTCTTCGCCGGCTTTGCGAACGTGATCATGCCGCTGCAGATCGGTGCACCGGACGTCGCGTTCCCCCGACTGAATGCACTGGCCTTCTGGTTCTTCCTGTTCGGTTCCACCATCGCCGTTTCCGGCTTCATCACCCCGCAGGGTGCTGCGTCGTTCGGCTGGTTCGCATACGCGCCGCTTTCCAACACCACCTTCAGCCCCGGCGTCGGCGGTGACCTGTGGGTCTTCGGCCTGGCACTGTCCGGCTTCGGCACCATCCTCGGCGCGGTCAACTTCATCACCACCATCATCTGCATGCGTGCCCCGGGCATGACCATGTGGCGCATGCCGATCTTCACGTGGAACACCCTCGTCACGGCCATCCTGGTCCTGATGGCGTTCCCGCCGCTGGCCGCAGCACTCTTCGCCCTCGGCGCGGACCGCCGCTTCGGTGCCCACATCTTCGACCCGGAGAACGGCGGCGCCGTCCTGTGGCAGCACCTGTTCTGGTTCTTCGGCCACCCCGAGGTGTACATCATTGCCCTGCCGTTCTTCGGCATCGTGTCCGAGATCTTCCCGGTCTTCAGCCGCAAGCCGATCTTCGGCTACAAGGGCCTGGTCTACGCGACCATCGCGATCGCTGCCTTGTCCGTAACCGTGTGGGCGCACCACATGTACGTCACCGGCTCCGTGCTGCTGCCGTTCTTCTCCTTCATGACCATGCTCATCGCAGTCCCCACCGGCGTGAAGTTCTTCAACTGGATCGGCACCATGTGGCGCGGTTCCATCACCTTTGAGACCCCCATGCTGTGGAGCATCGGCTTCCTCATCACGTTCCTCTTCGGCGGCCTGACCGGCATCATCCTGGCCTCCCCGCCGCTGGACTTCCACGTCTCCGACTCGTACTTCGTGGTGGCGCACTTCCACTACGTGGTCTTCGGCACCGTGGTGTTCGCGATGTTCGCCGGCTTCTACTTCTGGTGGCCGAAGTGGACGGGCAAGATGCTCAACGAGCGCCTCGGCAAGATCCACTTCTGGCTCCTGTTCCTGGGCTTCCACGGCACCTTCCTGATCCAGCACTGGCTCGGCGTCGAGGGCATGCCCCGCCGCTACGCCGACTACCTGGTGGAGGACAACTTCACCTGGATGAACCAGTTCTCCACCATTGCCTCGTTTGTCCTGGGTGCGTCCCTGATCCCGTTCTTCTGGAACGTGTACATCACCGCACGCAGCGCCGAGAAGGTTCAGGTTGACGATCCCTGGGGCTTTGGTGCCTCACTCGAGTGGGCCACGTCCTGCCCGCCGCCGCGGCACAACTTCACGTCCCTGCCGCGCATCCGCTCGGAGCGTCCGGCACTGGACCTGCACCACCCTGAGCTCTCCCAGTCACACACCATTGAGTCGCCGGCACCTGCAGCAAGCGTGCTGGGCAACGCCGATCAGAAGGACACCGCGCAATGAGAATCGAGTCATGGATTTTTGGAGCAGGAGTCTTCTTCTTCGTTCCGGTTTCCATCATCTACGGCTTCCTCACCAACTGGTCTGAGTGGGTTGGCACCTTGGGCATCCTCCTGGTGGGCGGCCTGGCGGGCATGATCGGTGCCTACCTCGGCTTCACCGGCAAGCGCGTGGGCATGCGTCCTGAGGACCGTGCGGACGCCGAAATCCACGAAGGCGCCGGCGAGCAGGGCCACTTCAGCCCCTGGAGCTGGTGGCCGCTGGTCCTGGGCCTGTCCTGCGCCGCAGGATTCCTCGGCCTGGCCGTAGGCTTCTGGATCGTGTTCATCGCCGGCGGTATGGCGCTGGTGGCCCTCGTGGGCTGGGTCTACGAATACAGCCGCGGAGACCACGCACACTAGCGTTTCCGTTCCATAGAACGACGGCGGGCCCCACCTTTTTGGTGGGGCCCGCCTTCGTTCTTCTTGTATTTAAGCCGGCACTAGCTGGCCTTCTGCGATGCCAACAGCTCCACGAGACCCGAGAGGGCCGCCTCGGCCTCACCCAGGCTCTTGCCCGCAGGCAAAGCCGATTCCTTGACTGCCAGCTCAACCTCGCAGCCGTAGTTGAAGTCGGCAGTCATGACCTCGAGCAGGGATCGGGCATCTACGGCGTCACTGCCATCTTTGCGGATGGTCACCGGTAACCCTGTCTCCGTTACGGCGCGGACGAACACCGCTGCGGGCCTGGCGTGCAGGCCGATGGCCGCAGAAACGATTGCCTTACGAACGGGCAACTGGACTCCTTCGTCTTGGACGGGATGGCACATTGGGGGGAAGCCGCCGTCGTGCTTCAATTTTGTTCGCCTCTAAGAATATCGGCCCCCGTGCCGTCAACCTGCGCGGGGAGGGGTCTGGTCTAGACCTGTGGCTGCGTTGGCTTACCCTTGAACTGTGAGCATGCAATACAGGAGCGGCCGCCATGACGGCTAACGTGGCCGGCATTACCGGTGAAATCGACAGAACCAGCGGGACGCCGATCTACGTCCAGCTCCGCGAGATCCTCAGGAGCTACATCGCGACGTCCTGCCCGCCAGGCTCGGCGCTACCGTCCGAACGGGACCTGGCCGAACGTTTCAGCCTGGCTCGGATGACGGTCCGCCAGGCCATCGACGCCCTGGTGGGGGAGGAGGTCATCGAGCGGGTGGTGGGCCTTGGCACCTTCGTCCGGAAACCGAAGCTGGACCTCCAGGTCAAGCTGACCTCCTACAGCGAGGAGATGCAGCGCCGTGGCATGGTGCCGGCTGCGAAGGTGCTGAGCTTTGAGCAGATCGCCGCCAGCGCCTTCCTGGCACGCGAACTGCAGCTGGAGGAGGGAACACCCCTGGTGCGCTTCCGCCGCCTCCTGCTGGCCGATAACGAGCCAATGAGCGTGGATGAGAATTTCATCCCGGCCCACCGTGTCCCGGGGCTGCTCGACGGCGAGCCGCCCACCTCGCTCTACAACGTCCTGAGCGAACAGTTCGGCCTTGTCATGGAATGGGGCGAGGACATGATCGAGGCCACGGCTGCGTCACCCTCCACCGCCCGGCTGCTCAACGTTGAAATCGGCGCGCCCCTGCTGAAGATCCAGCGGCACGCCTTCGTCGCCCGGGCAATGGTTGACTACTCCGTGTCCTTCTACCGGGCCGACCGGTACAAGCTCTGGGTGCCGCTGCAGCGGCCCGGAGTCCGGCCCACCCGCAACTACGCGTCGGGTTACCGGCAGCAGTAGCCTGGCCGGCTGCCGTTTCCTTCAGGAGACACAGCGTTGCCCACGGCATGCATAAACCGGACGGAAAATCCGGACACAGAGAAGGCCCGGTCCTGGCGGACCGGGCCTTCTCTGTGTAATGCCTGGGTGAAGCGCTGCTGCCTAGTGGCCGAGCTTCTTAGTGGCTGAGGGTCTTCTGACCCTCGCCGGCTTCAACGGCCTCGTGGTGGCCGTGGCTGGCTTCCAGCTCGGCGGGCGTTGCCGGAGCAACCCGGTCCTCGAAGAACCAGCGGGACAGCTTGGCGCGGCGGTTTTCCTTGCGGGTCACCACACCGTGCTCGTTCGGCTCGGCCGGAAGGGGCGCGAGCGACTCGAAGCCAACAAGCCTGTAGCGCTTGTACTCGTCGAGCGGAGCATGCACCTCAATGAACTCACCGTGCGGTAGGCGGACGATGCGTCCGGTCTCGCGGCCGTGGAGGGCGATTTCGCGGTCCTTGCGCTGCAGGGCCAGGGCCACACGCTTGGTGACCACGAACGCGATGACCGGTCCGATGAAGAACAGTGCACGCAGCCAGTACGTAACGTCGTTCAGTGCCACGTGGAAGTGCGTGGCGATGAGGTCCGAACCGGCGGCGGCCCACATGACGCTGTACCAGGTGAAGCCGGCTACACCGATCGCGGTACGCGTGGGAGCGTTCCGGGGACGGTCGAGCACGTGGTGCTCCCGGTTGTCCTTGGTGATCCAGCGCTCGATCCACGGGTAGGTGAACAGCACGGTAAAAATGATGCCAGCCGGAACAAGTGCCGGAAGCAGGACATTCAGCGTGAGGACGTGGCCAAAGATGATGTATTCGAAGTGGAAGCCGCTGACCACACCGGGCATCAGGCGCAGCGCACCGTCGACGAAGCCGATGTACCAGTCAGGCTGGGTACCTGCGGACACGGGGGAGGGATCGTACGGGCCGTAGTTCCAGATCGGGTTGATGGTGAAGAACCCGGCCATGAGCGCAATGACACCGAAGACGATGAAGAAGAATCCGCCGGCCTTCGCAGCATAGACCGGGCCGAGAGGGTAGCCGACGACGTTGCGGTCGTTGCGTCCCGGGCCGGGGTACTGCGTGTGCTTGTGGACAACCACCATGAAGAGGTGCACGACGATCATGAGCAAGATCAGTGCCGGCACGAGCAGGATGTGCAGCGTGAAGAGGCGGCTGATGATGACCGTGCCGGGGAACTCTCCACCGAACAGGAAGAAGGAGATGTAGGTGCCGATCACGGGGATCGACTTGATGACGCCGTCGATGATGCGCAGGCCGTTACCGGACAGCAGGTCATCGGGGAGCGAGTAACCGGTGAAGCCGGCAGCCATGGCCAGGATGAGCAGGACACCGCCCACCACCCAGTTCATTTCGCGGGGCTTCCGGAACGCGCCGGTGAAGAACACCCGGAGCATGTGCACGGCCACGGAGGCCACGAACAGCAGCGCTGCCCAGTGGTGGACCTGGCGCATGAACAGGCCGCCGCGAACGTCGAAGGAGATATCCAGCGAGGAGCTGTAGGCCACGGACATTTCGACGTTCTTCAGCGGCGTGTAGGAGCCGGCGTAGTGCGTCTCCGCCATCGACGGATCGAAGAAGAACGTCAGGAACGTTCCCGACAGGAGCAGGATGACGAAGGAGTACAGCGCCACCTCGCCAAACATGAAGGACCAGTGGTCCGGGAATACCTTGCGGCCGAATTCGCGGAGGATTCCCGACCCGCCGACGCGCTCGTCGACGAAGTCAGTAAAGCGTCCGACTTTGGTGTTGGCTACGTAGGCGGGGGCTTCAGCTGTTGATGCTGCGCTCATGCTCATCACGCTCCCAGTAACTTGGTCCTACAGGTTCTTTGAAGTCGCTGGTGGCGACCAGGTAGCCCTCATCGTCAACTGCGATGGGCAGCTGGGGGAGCGGGCGGCTGGCCGGGCCGAAGATAACCTTGCATTCCTGGGTCAGGTCGAAGGTTGACTGGTGGCACGGGCACAGCAGATGGTGCGTCTGCTGCTCGTAGAGGGCAACAGGGCAACCGACGTGGGTGCAGATCTTGGAGTAGGCAACGATGCCGTTGTAGCCCCAGTTTTCGCGTCCCGCGGAGGGGTTGAGCGAGGCGGGGTCGAGGCGCATCAGCAGAACGACGGCCTTGGCCTTTTCGTTCAGCTTGCCTTCGTGCAGTTCGTTGAGGCCTTCCGGAATGACGTGGAAGGCGGAACCAATGGTGACATCCGAGGCCTTGATGGGGGTTCCATCGGGGTCGCGGGTGAGCCGCTTGAGCTTGCCGTCCTGCGGAGCCCACATGGTGTGCGCCAGCTTGTCGTCCGGGCGCGGTCCGAGGTCACCGAAGATGGCGATGGCCGGCAGGGGTGCCAGTGCCATAGCGCCAAGCAGGGTGTTCCGGATGAGGGGACGGCGCTTGATGCCCGTTTCCTCCACGATGTCGTCGACGATGCGGACTGCGGCCTGGCGGTCGTCCTCCTCGCGGATCGCGTGGCGTTCCTCGGAGACTTCGTGGTCCGGCATCAGAGCCTTGGCCCAGTGCACGATACCGGTGCCGATGCCGAGCATGGCGAACGCGGTGCCGATGCCGAGCAGCGCATTCTGCAGCCGGATGGTGGCAATGCTGGAGTCGTCTCCCAGGTCAATGGCGAAGTACGCCACCAGGAAGACCACGGTGCCAATGACTGAGGTTGCGAACAGAGCGGCAACCTGCCGTTCTGCCCGCTTGGCGGCTTTCGGGTCCGTGTCAGCCAGGCGCAAGCGGTGCGGGGGAATTCCAGGATCCTGGAATTTCTCCACCTCATGCTGACCAGCCGTAGCTACGGTGCCCGAGTGGTTCGGACTGCCGTCACTATGGTTGCCCATGATTCGCCTCATCCTTCTCTCGTCTCGGCGTTTGCCGAGTTAGTGTTCAGTTCCAAACCTGCTGTGCAATCAGCAGGACGTTCTTGTTGTGCCCGTTGTGGCTAGGACGAGCGGGACGTCAGCCAGATGGTGAAGGCGATGATGACGCCCAGGCCGGCGATCCACACGAACAGGCCCTCAGAAACAGGACCCAGGGCACCCAGGTCTGCGCCGCCCGGGGAACCGTTGGCTTCAATCTGCTTCAGGAAGGTGATGATGTTGCGCTTGCCTTCGGGGGAGATGTTCGAGTCGTTGAACACCGGCATGTTCTGCGGGCCGGTCGCCATTGCTTCGTAAATGTGCTTGCCCGTGACGTCGGCCAGGGCCGGGGCGAACTTGCCGCGGGTAAGTGCACCGCCCGCTGCTGCGGCGTTGTGGCACATGGCGCAGTTCACGCGGAACAGCTCGCCACCTTCGGCGGCGTTGCCCTTCTCATCCAGGTATTCGTCGGCCGGGATGGCGGGACCTGCGCCCAGCGAAGCAACGTATGCAGCCAGCTGGTGGGTCTGGGTGTCGTTGAACTGGGCCGGCTTCTTGTAGGCCTGGGGTCCGTTCATCTGCATGGGCATGCGTCCGGTGCCGACCTGGAAGTCAACAGCGGCGGCGCCGACGCCAACCAGTGAGGGACCATCCTGCGTTCCGCTGGCACCCATGCCATGGCAGGTGGCGCAGTTGGCTTCGAAGAGCTTCTGGCCTTCCTGTGTATCGCTGGCGGTGAACTCTGCAGTGCTGGCTTTGGCCTCGTTGACGGTGGTGGCAACGGCGTACAGCCCACCAGTGAGGAGGAGGCCCATCAACAGCAGGGCTATTGCTGCCAGTGGGTGACGTCGCTTCTGCGAGAGTGCCTTCACGTGGTGGTTCCTTTATTCGATCGTGCGTCGGCTCCGTGAGCCGCTTCTTGAAATTCGTTCTCTTGGAGAAGAGGGAGAAAAGCCTGGACTACTGGAGGACGTAGATGACCAGGAAGAGGCCAATCCACACGACGTCCACGAAGTGCCAGTAGTACGAGGTGACAATGGCCGAGGTTGCCTCGAAGTGACCGAACTTCTTGGCGGCGAAGGAGCGGCCCATGATGAGCAGGAATGCGACCAGGCCGCCGATGACGTGCAGGCCGTGGAAGCCGGTGGTCATGTAGAAGGCAGAGCCGTAGGCGTTGGAGGACAGCGACACGTGCTCAGAGACCAGCATGGCGTATTCCGTGGTCTGGCCGGCAACGAAGAATGCGCCCATGAGGAAGGTCAGGGTGAACCATTCGTTCATGCCCCAGCGGGTGAACTGGAGCGGCCCGCCGCTGCGTCGCGGCTGGAGCCTTTCGGCGGCGAAAACGCCCATCTGGCAAGTGAACGAACTTGCCACGAGGACGATCGTGTTAACAAGCGCAAAGGGGAAGTTGAGCTTGGCCGTCTCTTCCGCCCACATCTGGCCGGACGTGGACCGGAGTGTGAAGTACATGGCGAAGAGGCCGGCGAAGAACATCAACTCGCTGGAGAGCCAGACGACGGTCCCGACGGAGACCATATTCGGGCGGTTCAGCGTGGGGTGCGCAGGGGTACTGGGGGCATGGGTCGCAGATGTCACATAGACATTATGTCTGTAAAACTTCGGCTTGCCCAACGCAAACCGCCTTTTGCGGAGACTTTTTCTACAAAGACGCGAAATCGCGCTGAAAAGTTCCCGGGGACGTTCATATTGGTCTTTGCGACGGGCACCTCGATAGCATCAGGAGGTGACTTCACAGGCATCGGCACCGGCGGCAGGCAACACCTGGCCGCGCCTCATCTCGGCACTGTTGAACGGCGAACACCTGAGCGCGGACAGTACGTCATGGGCCATGGACACCATCATGTCGGGGGCCGCCACACCCGTCCAGATCGCCGGTTTCCTCGTGGCGTTGCGCGCCAAGGGCGAGACCGTGGAGGAGATCGCCGGCCTCGTGGACGCCATGGTGTCCCATGCCAATCCGATCTCCATCTCCGGTGAAAAGCTGGACATCGTGGGCACCGGGGGTGACCAACTCAACACTGTGAACATCTCCACCATGGCCGCGCTGGTCTGTGCTGGAGCGGGCGCAAAGGTCGTTAAGCACGGCAACCGGGCGGCGTCGTCGTCGTCGGGATCGGCGGACGTCCTGGAAGCACTGGGGGTGCGGCTCGACCTCCCCATAGCCGACGTTGCCCGGAACGCCGAGGAAGCCGGCATCACCTTCTGCTTCGCCCAGGTCTTCCACCCGTCCTTCCGGCACACCGCGGTTCCCAGGCGTGAACTCGCCATCCCCACAGCCTTCAACTTCCTGGGCCCCCTCACCAACCCCGCGCGGGTTCAGGCCTCCGCGGTAGGTGTGGCGAACGCCCGCATGGCGCCGCTGGTGGCAGGTGTCCTGGCCCGCCGCGGCAGCCGCGGCCTGGTGTTCCGGGGAAGCGACGGCCTGGACGAACTGACCACCACTGGACCGTCAACCGTGTGGGAGATCCGCGGCGGCGAGGTGACCGAACAGACTTTCTCGCCCCAGGACCTGGGCATCCGTCAGGCGACGGTGGAGCAGCTTCGCGGCGGGGACGCACAGGCGAACGCCGCCGTCGTCCGCAATGTCCTGGCCGGGGAGACCGGTCCGGTCAGGGACGCTGTCCTGCTGAACGCGGCGGCGGGCCTGGTGGCGTACGACCTTCAGGCCGACGGTCCGCTCACCGACCGCATGAAGCTTGCCCTGGACCGGGCTGCGGAATCCATTGGCTCGGGCGCAGCCGCTGCCGTCCTCGATAAATGGGTCAGCCTCTCGCAGGCATAAGGCACCGAACAGCACTGACGCACCAACAATGGAGGGCCAGGCACCTGCAGGTGCCTGGCCCTCCATTGCTAGTTAGCGATTAGGGGGCTGCTATTCCTCGAACCCCAGCGCGAAGGCGGCATCGAGATCGTGCTGTGAGTAGGCGCGGAAGGCAATATGGGTGGTGGTGTGCACGACGGCGGGCACCTTGGACAGCTTGTCGGCGATGACGTCCGCGAGGTCTTCGTGCTGGGCTACGCGTGCGACAGCGATCAGGTCCCATTCCCCGGTAACGGAGTAAACCTCGCTGATGCCCTCAATGGCGGAAATTTCCTCGGCCGTCTCGGGGATGCGCGAGGCGTCTGTCTTGATCAGGACGAATGCGGTGATCACTGTGAACCCTTCCGGATCTGTTGAGCTGTGCTGCCAGCCTAATACATGGGCGGGCCGGTACATGGGTGGCCACCCGCCGGGCCCCAGGCGGGGGCGCCGGCCTGGAGGAGTCAGGCGCGGCGGCGTCCGCGCAGTCGGAGGACTATGGCGACAATGAGGCGGTAGCCGAGGAGGAACACTGCCAGGCTCAGCAGTGCCACGATCACAAACGGCAGGACCACGGTCTGTCCCGTGAGCGCCCGCAGCGCCATTCCGATGGCCACCGTGCCGAGCCAGACAGCCACCCCGGCGGGCCACAGCGCCAGGGGCCGTCGCCAGACCCGCAGCAGCAGCCAGGCGACGGCTGCGCCGGCCAGGAACGGCCAGGCCGTGGCCAGGATTCCCGTCACTGATTCGCCGCGCGCGTGGGCGTCGCGGCCAATGGCGGCAAAGATCAGAATGAGGATGAAATCGGCCGCCGCTGCGGCTGCTGTGAAGGCCGGAACCGCCCGTGTTGCGGAACGGTCTGTTGTGGAAGGCATGCTTCCGAGCCTATCCGTTTTTGGCGGGTCTTGCCCCGACGGGAATATCCCGTGACGATGTCAGCCAGAACCAATGCGTACGGCTTGAAGGAGTCCTGTGAAGCTCACCCAGATCGCGCAGCGTGCCGAAGACCTTGACCGGGCGGCGGAGTTCTACTCTGCCCTGCTGGGCGCCGCTCCGGCGGCGGTCTTCGACCCGCCGGGACTGCTGTTCTTCGATCTCGACGGCGTGCGGCTCCTGCTGGAGCGGGGAGCGCCGTCGTCGGTGATCTACCTCCACGTCCCGGACGTCCGGTCACGCGTGGCCGAGCTGGAAGCCGCGGGAGTGGAGGTTGTCGGCGCGCCGCACGTGATCTTCCATCACGATGATGCGCGGCTCGGCCCGGCGGGAACGGACGAATGGATGGCGTTCATCAGGGACAGTGAAGGAAACACCATCGGCCTGGTGAGCCACGCGTCCGACGACGGTCCGCCCGCCTGACAGGTGTCAGGCACTTGTCGGCCGGCGACCATTGTCCCCGGCATTTGGCGGGACTAGTCTCAGGGCGGAATACTCAGGAGATTTCCGGGTGCCCAAGCCTGTCGGAAGGGCTCCGGCCCTTCGAAGGGGAGAGAGGAGAGCGGCGTGCAGAAGATCACACCCTGCCTGTGGTTCGATAACCAGGCGGAGGAGGCGGCCGGATACTATGTGTCTGTCTTCGACAACGCCTCGATCACCAGCGTCTCACGCTTCGGCGAGGGCGGCCCCGGGCCGGCAGGCCAGGCCATCGTCGTTGAATTTGAAATCGAAGGCCAGGTTTTTCAGGCATTGAACGGGGGACCGGCCTTCTCCTTCACTGAGGCGGTGTCCTTCGTGGTGGACTGCGCCTCGCAGGAAGAGGTTGACCGTTACTGGAACTCCCTTACGGAAGGCGGGAGCGAGAGCCAGTGCGGTTGGCTCAAGGACAGGTACGGCGTTTCGTGGCAGATAGTGCCGACAGTCCTCAGCCAGCTCATTAACGGGCCGGACCCCGCCGGCGCCCAGCGTGCGGTCCAGGCCATGCTGGGCATGCAGAAGCTGGAGATCGCCGAACTCCAGCGGGCTTACGACGGCGGGTAGTTACCTCCGGCCAGCCGGCCCACCCCAGAACCCCAAGGTTTCCCAAGAATCGTGGGCAAACCGAGGTGAGGCCATGCTGTGGAGGGTAAAAGCTGGCAACGGCAATTACCGGAACCGTCACCAATCAAACCCAGATGATCGTCGATTGGGTGCGCGTTTACCGGTGGCACCAGATCAGGAACGTCTCCGGGGGGGACGACGGCGAGAGGTCCCGCCGTCGTCCGTTTTCTGTCAGGCGGTGGCCTGGTAGGCCTTGACCCGCTGTTCCACCACAAGGTGAATGAGGGCGAAGACGCCGTCCTCATCGATGGCGGCCAACGCCGCGTCCAAGGCGGCCGGAACGTCCTTGTCCTCGGTGACAGTAATTCCGTAACCGCCAAAGGCCGTGGCCATCATGCCGAAGTTCGGATTCTTCAGCTGGGTGCCGGAGACGCGTTCGGGATAGTGTCGCTCCTGATGCGTGCGGATGGTGCCGTACTCCTGGTTGTCCATGACAATAACCAGCGGCGTGGCACCGTACTGGGCGGCGGTGGCCAGTTCCTGGCCGTTCATAAGGAACTCCCCGTCGCCGGCAATCGTGACCACGCGGCGCCGCGGTTCAGCAAGTGACGCCGCGACGGCCGACGGGATGGAATAGCCCATGGAGCCGTTCCGGGCGCTGATCATGGAAGCGTACCGGCGGGTGGGGAAGTACCGATGGGCCCAGTTAGTGTGCTCGCCCGCCCCGAACGTCACCAGGGCGTCCTCCGGCAGCCTGGGGACCAGGTTCGCCATCAAGGTGTCCATTCTGGCCGGGCCCGCAGCGGGAGTGGATGGGGGGAGCGCGGCGAAGGACTCCTGCTCGGCCCTCATCCGGCCTGTCCACGCCTTCCACTCCTCCTTCACCTGCAGGTCGATGCCGGCCAGGTCGCTGACAAAGGCCTCGGGTTTAGCCAGGATCTGCCGCGAGACGGGACCTGAACGGCCGCGCAGTGAGGGGTCAACGGTGACTAGGAAATTCTTCTTGCTCCAGTCCTGCCGGCAGACGAATCCGTCCGTAATCACGTCTCCCGGGACAGTGCCCACAAATACCAGAAGGTCGGTTTCCTCAAGCAGGTCGTAGGTGGGGCGCGGGCGGCCGTACCCGATGGGCCCCACATAGGACGGGGAGTCAAAGGAGACGGTTCCCTGGGTGCGCCATTCGGCGGCGGCTGGAATCTGGTGCCGCTCCAGCCAGCCGGTCAGTTGGTCCGCTGCTGACTGGGTCCAGTCGTTGCCGCCCGTCACGAATAGCGGCTTGTTGGACGAAGCCAGTGCAGCCTTCAGTGCCTCGACATCGTTGCTGCTCATGCCGCCGCCCGCCACCGGGATGGCCGGGTGCAGCGTCGGATCAATCAATTGCCGGATGATGTCCTCCGGCAGGCCCACCACCACTGGCCCCGGCCGGCCGCTCATCGCCGCAAACATTGCCTCGGCCACGATCTCGGATGCCCGCTCCGCGTGGTCCAGGACCATGACGCGTTTGGCGCCGGTATCGAACCAGGCTTTGATGTCGAACTCCTGGAAGGCCTCGCGGTCCCGGTGCGCGAACGGAATCAGGCCCACGAACAGCAGCATCGGCGTCGAGTCCTGCCAGGCCGTGTGCAGTCCCACGTGGGCGTTGGCTGCGCCGGGTCCCCGGGTGACCATCGCCACCCCGGGCAGCTGATTCATTTTTCCGTCGGCCTCGGCCATATACGCTGCCCCGCCCTCGTGTCGGCACACGATGGTTTCTATCTCCGAGCTGTGCAGGCCGTCCAATACGTCAAGGAAGCTTTCGCCGGGAACCACATAGGTGCGTTCCACGCCATGGGCCGCGAGCGAATCAACAATCACATGCCCGGCAGATTTCAGGGCCGTACGCGGTGCTGCAGGCACGCTCTCGGGGCCCGTCTGGAGGAACTTTTGTTCTTGGGCCCTGCCAAGATCGGGACGGATGTCGGTTGCGGTCAGGGTGGACTGAGACTCTGTTGTCATGTGCTTTCTTTGGCTATTCGGCGGGTGGGTATGAGTGAAGGTGCGGACTTTTATCTGATGGGCGTCGGGTTGGCGATGACGGGGGACATGCCGGTGAACCCTTCTCGGGCTTCGGCGATCTCGTGGATCCGTTTGCGGCAGGCGTACCAGCCGGCGACCATGAGGGCGATGGCGATGAGTGTGACCAGCAGGGTCAGGGGCGAGTCGATGAAGACCATGACGAGGACGCCGACCAGGAAGAGCAGTGAGAGGTAGCCGGTGTAGGGGGCGCCGAACATCCGGAAGGCGGGGCGTTTGAGCCAGCCTTTGTCTGCCCAGCGCTTGAGTTGGATCTGGCACAGGACGATGGTGGCCCAGGTGACGATGATGCCCACGGAGGCGATGTTCAGGACGATCTCGAACGCCTGGGAGGGGACGAGGTAGTTCAGCGGGACGCCGAGCAGGGAGACGCCGGCGGTGATGGCGATGCCGCCGTAGGGGACGCCGGCTTTGTTCATGCGCTGGGCGAATTTGGGGGCGGAGCCGGCGACGGACATGGAGCGCAGGATCCGGCCGGTGGAGTAGAGGCCGGCGTTGAGGGAGGACAGGGCGGCGGTGAGGACCACGAGGTTCATGATGACGTCCACGCCCTGGATGCCGATGGAGCCGAAGAATGTCACGAAGGGGCTGACGCCCTTCTGGTAGGAGGTGAAGGGCAGGAGCAGGGCCAGCAGGATGACGGAGCCGACGTAGAACACGGCGATGCGGAAGACCACGGAGTTGATGGCCTTGGGCATGATTTTTTCGGGGTTTTCGGTTTCGCCGGCGGCGGTGCCGACGAGTTCGATGGAGGCGTAGGCGAACAGGACGCCCTGCATGAGGATGATCATGGGCAGGAGGCCGTTGGGGAAGATGCCGCCGTTGTCGGTGATGAGGTTGAACCCGGTTTCCTGGCCGGGCACGGGGGTGCCGAAGATGACGAAGTAGGTGCCGATGAGCAGGAACGCGACGAGGGCGGCGACCTTGATGATGGCGAACCAGAATTCCATCTCGCCGAAGACCTTGACGGAGACGAGGTTCAGGCCCAGGACGACGATGAGGGCGGTCAGGGCCCAGACCCACTGGGGGACATCGGCCATCCAGGGGACGTAGTTGCCGAAGAAGTTCATGTAGAGGGCGGCGGCGGTGATGTCCACGATGGTGGTGGTGGCCCAGTTGATCCAGTAGAACCAGCCGGAGACGAAGGCTGCCTTTTCGCCGAAGAATTCGCGGGCGTAGGAGACGAACGAGCCGGAGGAGGGCCGGTGGAGGACGAGTTCGCCGAGGGCGCGCAGGATCAGGAAGGCGAAGAAGCCGCAGACGGCGTAGGCGATGACCAGGGACGGGCCGGCGGCGTTGAGCCGGCCGCCGGCGCCGAGGAACAGGCCGGTGCCGATCGCGCCGCCGATGGCGATCATCTGGATCTGCCGCGGCTTCAGGCTCTTGTGGTAGCCCTTGTCCTCGGCATGGAGAAGGTTTTCGGTCGCATGTGAATGGGATGGGACAGCCTGATGCAAAGCAACCTCGCCATTGGGGTTGTCGTGGGGCATGGTGTTCCTTTCGATCCTGGATGGATTGATTGGTTGGGGGACTAGGTGGGGGAATGGGTTCCGGTTTGAGGCCCGCGCGGACGGCTGGCCTGCCGGTCAGAAAACGGACCAGCCGGTGCGGTCGGACAGATCGGCGAGCGCGGCGCTGCCCGCAAGCGAGTTGCCTTTTGCATCCAGGCGGGGACTCCAGACGGAGATGGCGCAGTGGCCCGGGACAATGACCAGGATGCCGCCGCCCACGCCGCTTTTTCCTGGCAGTCCTACCCGGTAGGCGAATTCGCCTGCAGCGTCGTACATGCCGCAGGTCAGCATGATGGAGCCAATGCGTTTCGCCTCGCTCCGGGACACCACGGTTCCCGAGGGTCCGCGGCCTTCCCGTGCGAGGAAGAGCCCGGCCTTGGCCAGTTCCACACAGGTCATCATGATGGAGCACTGGCGGACGTAGTTTTCCACCACAGCCTCGGCGGACTGCCTGAGGTTGCCGAAGTCTTTGAGGAAGTGGGCCAGGGCCAGGTTGCGGCTGCTGCTGGAGAGTTCACTGATCGCGGCTGCCTCGTCGATGAACGGTCCTGGTTCCCCCGTTTGTCCGGTGAGGAAGCACAGGAGGGAACTGGCGGCGTCGGGGGTTTCTTCCATCAGGTGGTCGGTGACCACCAGGGCGCCGGCGTTGATGAACGGGTTCCGCGGGATGCCGTGTTCCACTTCCAGTTGGACGAGGGAGTTAAAGGCTGTCCCTGAGGGTTCCCGCAGCACCCGGGACCACAGTGGTCCCGAGCTGTCCCGGCGTAGCGCCATAGCCAGCGTGAACACCTTGGAGATGCTTTGGATGGAAAAGGGGACATTGGCGTCACCTGAGGCGAAGACCTCCCCGGCTGCGGTGGCGACAGCTATGCCGAACCTGTCGAAGGGAACGGCCGCCAGGGACGGGATATTCGCCGGGATGGAGCCAGCTTCCCGCTGCGGCCTGTGGCTGCTGACGATGTCATCGAGCATCGGGCCCAAGGGCGGAGCGTCGAGTGTTGTGGTCATTTCCTTCCCTGAAGTTCTTTGTGGAGGTCGGCCCATTCCTGGACATGCAGCAGTGCCACCAGAGCATCGCGGGGGTTGCCGAAGTCCAGGCCGGTGACCCGGGTGGCCTTGCTGATCCTGTAGTAGACGGTGTTCTTGTGCAGTGCCATACGTTTGGCACACTCGGCGACGTCGAGTGAGGCTTCGAAGTACACAAGCAAGGTTTCCGCGAGATCGCTGTCGTCCCGCAGAAGAGTGGAGAGGCTGCGGTGGCGGAACGTCGAGGACAAAAAATTCCGGACGGCGTCACGGAAGAGGATTTCGCCCTCGAAGTCAGCCACTGTGGCTACGGTGGTGCCAGGGGAGGTGCTAACGCAGTCCAGCAGGGCCTCGGTGATCGGGGTAACCGAGTGGAGAGCCAGCAGATCCGGGGCCACCGGACCGACGGCGGCGAAGGGGCTGATGCCGAGGTGTTTCGCGGCGTCCCTGACGATGGATTCTGCCAGGCTCCGTAGTCCGGGTTCCCCCGTGGTGGATTGCAGCCCGGGGACGATCACGGCTGTGCCGCCCTTGAATTGCCCGACGACGGCGGATGCCTTGTAGGCGGCGGCATGGATGGATGCCAGGCTGGCGAGCTCGCCGTGCTTCAATGCGGCATCATCAGCCTGCACATCGGCACGGGACATTCCGATCAGGATCAGTGCGGCGGGACGCTCCACCGGGATTTTCCCGCTGCGCGCACTTGCAGCGGCCTCCGCGGGGCCGGACAGGAGCCGGGCAATACGGTCTTCTCGCATGTGCACTGACTGCTGGTTGCGGTAACGGATCAGTTCGGCGGAGGCCCGGGCCGCGGATCCCCTCAGAACGTAGTCAACATCCGCGCCGAAGCCGTCCCCGGTCTCCTGTAGCCAGATGTAGCCCATGATCCGGTCACCGGCAAACAGCGTGATGGCCACCCGTTCCCTGAGGCCGTCCTGTGGCCGGGCCGGCACACGCACCGGGAGACGGGTCCTGTGCAGTTCGCGGTAGGCGCCGAGGTCCTTGAGCAGCAGTTCGTATTTTCGCGGGCCCCGCCGGGCCAGGATGGATGCCTTGCGCAGTTCGTCGATGTCGTTCGAGACGGTGGAGTAGGCCAGGACCTTGTTGGCGGCGTCCTCAATAACCACGTGGCTGGAGGTCAGCCGTGCGGTGGTCTGGGCGATGGCAAACAGGTCCTCTTCCAGCAGTGTCAGCACTTCACTCTGGTAACTGCGCGGCTGTATCCGGTCCTTGGCGATAGACAGCAGCCGGTCCCAATCGGCGGCGGGGTCCACCAGCAGCAGCCCGCTGCCTGCTGCGGCCAGCAGTTCTTCGGCATCGGTCAGCTCTTCGCGGTTTCCCTTGACCGCGACAACCGGCGGCGGGTTCTTCAGGAGCCGGCGCAGCGCGGGCAAAGCCGAGCGGCCGCGGACGCCGATCAGCAGGACAAAGGCCTCTCCTGCGTCGGACGTTTCATCGTCGGCGTCGACGATGAGGAATCGTTCGACCGCCGAATGCTCCGGGGCCGGTCGCAGGATGAGGGTGGCGAAACCCAGGGGGAAATCCGAAAGGATATCGTCCACCGTAACCGCGGCCATGAGTTTCCTTCTGAGTCGATCCACCCGGACGGCTCTGTCCGGTCACCTCATGCTACCGAGCCGGTATTCAACAAAATATGTGATGGAACCCAAATAGGTTTGTACGTTTTCGGTTTCCGGTCCAATGCGCCTCACGTTTCAGTTCCTGGCTGGCCTGTCCTGACCGTGCGGCGGGGGAGTGCCGCGTGGGGCAGACTGGTGCCATGAATGATGATTCGAATGCGGTTACGACGCAGCGCTCGACGGTTGAGGATTGGACCCAGGCATTGGCGCAGTCCGTTGGTTCTCCAGGCGGCGGCGCCGGCGCGGGTGTGATGCTTGCCATCGCCGCGTCACTGGCCTCCATGGTCGCCGGATATACGGAAGCTGACGGGCAACAGCGGCAGGAACTGGCCGATGTTCACGCGCGAGTGCGTTCGCTGCGGGAAGCCGCCCTCCGGCTGGCCGACGAGGACGCCTCAGCGTCCCAGGCTTTCGGCGCCGCCTTCCGGCTGGATCCGGGTCCGGAACGGCAAGATGCGATACACCGGGCATCCGTGGACGCCGCCAAGGCCTCTGCCGTGCTCGGCGAGCGCGCCATCGATGCCATTGGGGACCTGGAATGGCTGGCATCCAACGGGAATCCGGCGCTTGTTGCCGATGTCGTCGTCGCATTCGGGGCGCTCAGGGCGGCGGTGACCGGAGCGCGGACCAATGTGAGTTTCGACCTCGCTTCGCTCACCTCCGCAGGCCGAACGCTTGAACAGATCCGGCAAGAGCAGCCTGCCCTGTGGTCGACAGTCGAAAACCTTGAGGCCGCGGTTGACCGGATCGACCGGCTGACTGCCGAGGTGAATCACCGTTCCGCTCCTGCTGGTTCCGGTTCCTAGGGCGCAACCCCGTAGGTGTGACAGGCAGTGGGATTTTAGCCGGCTGCCTGGTCTGGTTCCGATGCAGGGACAATCGTGTGACCCAGCGCCGAACCGAACAGTGCACGGGGCTCACACCCGTTGGCGCTAATCCAGAACAGTTCCCCGGAGGGCGTGGCGGTTTCCACGTAACCCACGCGGATGACCGTTCCTGCTCGTTCCACCCTGACTTCTGTCCCTATATGGTCGCGCGCATCATGTGTGCTTCCTGCAATTGTCCCCGGCGTCACTGTCGGTGGCTCCTTCGAATAGAACGGCGTCGGCCTGACCATCTTGTGGGCCAGGCTAAATAAATGAACGTCATTCATTTTATGCGATCGGCACCGATATGCATAGCGGCAATGCCTGGGGTTGCTCAGGCGCCTTCAGGGCTCGAGGCCGCCGCTTGGCTGCGCAGCGTTTCCAGCGCGTCTGCCAGCGGCATGCGGAGAGCAGGGCCATGGCCCGGCAGCACCACCGAGGCGTCGATTTCGTCCAGGCGGTGGGTGGCCGCGAGCGCCTGTGCAGGGTCGGTTTGGAACATCTGGTGCAGCATCTGCGGTCCGGCTGTCCGGCTCAGCGGATGGCCGCTCACGAAGGAATCACCCACCGCTATCGCACAGGCCTCAGGAAGCAGGATGGCGACATTGCCCGGTGTGTGCCCCGGCAGAGGAACGGCTTCCGGCTTGCCGGGAAGGTTCTTCAACGTGTCGGCGCTCCAAGCCTGGGCATCCGTTGCCGGCTTCGCCCTGAGGGCTCCCGACTTGATGACATGGAGCATCCAGCGGAACACGCGGGGCCGCCAGGCGCGGACGATGACTTGGGCGAACGTGACCTGGTGCTTTTCCCTCCCGCGGACGTGAGCCAGCTCCTCAGGCGCGCAGAGGATGGGCGTGCCATAGGTTTCGGAGAAGTAGGCCGCTGAACCGGTGTGGTCGACGTGACCGTGCGTGATGAGCATGGCCCGGGCGTCAGACGGGCGCAGGCCCAGATGGCGGATGGATTCAAGGACCAGGGGACGGTCGGACGGGTAACCGCTGTCGATGATCATGAATCCGGTCTCGTCGCGGACCACGATCCAGTTTGATGCGGGTCCCTCGATGAAAAAGACACCGGGGGACGGCTCGGACGTGCTGGAGGAGGCCTGCCACATATGGGTTTGCTGCTTCACATGCACATCCTAGCCACCGGCCAGTGGGGCTCGGCGCCCATTTCGCCGTCGCGTGGCTACGGGGGAGTGATGCCCAACCCGGACACGAACCCGATTGTCGCCGCGCTGAACAGCCGCCCCAAGTACGTCGTGTCCACCAGCCTCGCCAACCCACGGTGGGCAGGCACGACTGTCCTTCGGGGCGACGTCGCCACGGCCATCGGTGATCTGAAGGCGAATCACGAGGGCGAGTTGCTGGTGCCGGGCAGCGGTGCCCTCGTTAGATGGCTGCTGGCCAATGACTTCGTTGACCAGCTCGACCTGGACCCCGACGACGTGTTCTAGCTGCGCCGACCCGACTGGGCCGCGAACGATCTGGCGAGGGGCGCCGGACACCGGGCCACCGTCGACAAATCGCCGCGGAGGAGAATGGCGGCCGCGGCTTCGTGTCAGGTGATCCCTTTTCCGAGACCACAAACAAATTAGGCTGACGCTGTGGAGTACAAAGCAAGCGGAATACCAGTGCATTATGTCGAGCACGGTGACGGGGCACCGATCCTTGTATTACACGGTGCCGGCGTGGATCACCGGGAGATGGTCGGTGCCATGGAGCCGATATTTGGCGAGCTACTTGATTGTCTGCGCCTGTACCCGGATTTGCCGGGCATGGGGCAGACGCCTGCGTCGGGCACGCTGAACAGCGCCGACGACGTTCTCGACCTCCTGCTCGCGTTTGTCGATGGTGTGATCGGTGATAGGCGGTTCCGGCTCATAGGCCATTCGGCTGGAGCGTACTATGCCCGGGCCATCGCCGGCAGGTACCCGGAACAGGTGGCAGGGCTTGCGCTGATCTGTCCGTTGGGCGAGAACATTCGGAATGTTCCTGCGCACCAGGTCTTGCATGCCTCAGTCGATCCGGGCGAGATGCTCGGCCCGGCCGAGGAGAGCGTATTCCGCGATTACTTTGTCGTGCAGACGCAGGCGACGCTGGAGCGGTACAAGGAGTACGTCGTCCCCGCCCTTGGCCTGGTCGACGAGGCCGGGCTCGAGCGGATCGGCCAACACTGGCGGTTCAGCGGCAGTCCCGAAGGTGGCCCACCGTACTCCGGCCCCGTCCTTATCCTCACAGGACGCCAGGACTCCATGGTGGGGTACGCCAGCCAATGGGATCTTCTCGAACACTATCCGCGGGCGACATTCGCCGTGCTAGACCGCGCCGGTCATGCGTTGCCGCACGAGCAGCCCGGCCTCATCAAGGCGCTGATCATCGAATGGCTCGACCGCGTGCGCGAACATCGCATCGGCACTGATCTGTGAGTTCGAAGCGGTTGACCCGTGGATGCCGTGCGCCATTGGCGGCCGTTCGGCACAGCCTGTCAAGGGCTGACGGGGGAGGTTTGATCTGGCGTCCGATGCAGTGATCGCGAGTTTACTTTACATAATGCTGATTATCGGCGTTATGTATGGGGATGCAGAAGTGGGGGCGAAAGCACCCTGTACGGCGGATCCGTATCGCTTACAGATCAGGTTCATCTCCGTAAAGGTTTGGGCGTTTCCAGCCACAGTTTTCCGCCATGACGTACTGGCCGGCACTGACACGCCGACAGGATTCGAAACCATGTCGCGTTTTCGATCTTTTGTCTTCGGACGATCACGTCGTCCCGTAGGAACCCCCAGGAAGATGCCTTCACCGGTTAACTTGACATAATGTCTACTCTCTCAGCGCTCCGACCTAATTCGGCGTGTGGATGTTGGAGGCAGCTGTGCCACCAAGCAAATCAGCGCGATCGTGGCATTTCCGCGCCAGTGCGTAGGCCGACCTGGAAGATCGTCCTCGTTGCCCTGATAACGATCACGGCGAGCTTCGTTGCCGCGGCGGGAATCGCCTGGGTTGCCTTGAACTTCTAGCAGGTGCTGTTGTGGAGGGAGGGCAAGCCGGCACCGTACCCTCTCCACTGTCAGCTGTATCCCAGCCACTGTCCGGTCGTAAGGAAGGAACCATGCTTATCACCAATGTCCGTCCGTGGGGCGGGAACGCCGTGGATATCGAGATCAGCGAGGGACGGATTGCTGCACTGCACCCCGTGGGGGCCGCCGCCGTCAGTGCCGGGACTGCCGCTGGCGCAGTGAACGGGCGCCACCGGATCGCCATTCCCGCATTCACCGACGTCCATGTCCACCTCGATTCGACCCGGATCGGGCTGCCGTTCCGGGAGCACACCGGCGCGCCCGGGGTATGGAACATGATGTGCAACGACCGGGAGAACTGGCGCGACACTCCCATCCCCTACCTGGAGGTGGTGGCGGGAACGCTGGAACGGATGATTGCGCGGGGCACCACCCGCGTCCGCTCGTACGCCCAGATCGACGTCGACTGCAAACTGGAGCGTTTCGAGGCGGTCATGGCTGCCAAGGAGCGCTTCGCCCGCGCCGCAACAGTGGAGATCATGGCATTTCCCCAGGCCGGACTCCTGCTGGAGGACGGTACAGTCCCACTCCTGGAGGATGCCTTCAGGGCGGGTGCCACGACAATCGGCGGCATAGATCCCTGCCAGCTGGACCGGGATCCGGCGCGCCATTTGGACATCGTTTTTGGCCTGGCAGAGAAGTACGGAGTCGACATCGACATCCACCTGCACGAGCCCGGCCACCTCGGCGTTTTCAGCGCGGAACTCATCTTTGAACGCACCCGGGCACTGGGCATGGAGGGGCGCGTCTCGCTCTCCCACGCCTACGACCTGGCCAACGTCCATCCGGAAGTGACCGCGCGGCTCCTGGAGCAGATGGCCGAGCTGGACATTGCCTGGGCGACGGTGGCCCCTGCCAGCGGAGGCACCCAGTTCGACCTGGCACAGATGACCGACGCCGGGATCCGGGTTGGGTTGGGCGAGGACGGCCAGCGGGACTACTGGAGCCCCTACGGCAATTGCGACATGCTCGACCGCACCTGGCAGCTGGCCTTCACCCACCGGCTGCGCAAGGATCGGCTGATCGAGCACTGCGCGGCGATCGCGACCGTTGGGGGTGCCTCCATCATGGACCGGGCAGTCCACCGCCTCACGAGCCCCGACGACCGGCCCGGGCTGGCCGTCGGGGACACAGCAGACATCGTCCTGGTCGATGGCGAAACCATCACGAGCACCGTCATGGACCGCGGAGCGGACCGCACCGTCATCCACGAGGGCCGCGTTGTCGCCGACGGGTTGTCCGTTCTGCCACGCCCGGCGGCATAACCAACCCGCCTTCCTGCGGGCCCCGACGGGCGGCGTTTTCCCACACTGGACGCGCGAACGGACACTTGCGGCCCCACGTCCACCCGTTTCAAGGGCCCCAAGTGTCCGTTCGCGCCAGCCGGTCAGCTGGCGCCGACGTAGGCTGCGAGGTGCTCGCCGGTTAGCGTTGATCGGGCGGCCACAAGATCTGCCGGCGATCCCTCGAAGACGATCTTGCCGCCGTCGTGCCCGGCGCCGGGCCCGAGGTCGATGAGCCAGTCGGCATGCGCCATGACTGCCTGGTGGTGCTCGATGACGATCACCGACTTTCCCGAGTCGACGAGCCGGTCGAGCAGGCCCAGCAGGTTTTCGACGTCGGCCAGATGCAGGCCCGTGGTCGGCTCGTCGAGGATGTAGACGTCGCCCTTCTCTGCCATCTGCGCGGCCAGCTTGAGCCGCTGCCGCTCACCGCCGGACAGCGTCGTGAGCGGTTGGCCGAGGGTCAGATAGCCAAGCCCGACGTCGGCCAGCCGGTCGAGGACCTTGTGGGCGGCCGGTGTACGCGCATCGCCATCTTCGAAGAACTCCTTGGCCTCCGCCACTGACATGGCCAGCACCTCGGCGATGTTCCGGCCCCCGAGCGTAAACTCCAGAACTGCTGCCTGGAACCGCTTGCCGTCGCATTCCTCGCAGGTGGTCTCGACGGTTGCCATGACGCCGAGGTCCGTGTAGATGACGCCGGCGCCGTTGCACGTGGGGCATGCACCCTCGGAGTTGGAGCTGAACAAAGCGGGCTTCACGCCGTTCGCCTTGGCAAACGCCTTGCGGATCGGCTCGAGCAGCCCGGTGTAAGTGGCAGGGTTGCTGCGCCGTGAACCCCGGATGCCGGCTTGGTCGATCACCACCACGCCGTCGCGCTTGGCGACGGAGCCGTGGATGAGGGAGCTCTTACCGGAACCGGCAACGCCGGTAAGGACGCAGAGCACGCCGAGCGGGATGTCGACGTCGACGTTTTTGAGGTTGTTCGTCGACGCGCCACGGACCTCCAGCGCGCCGGAAGGCGAGCGCACCGCCTCCTTGAGTTGCGCCCGGTCGTCGAGGTGCCGGCCGGTGATGGTGCCACTCCCCCGGAGCCCGTCGACGGTGCCTTCGAAGCAGACGGTGCCGCCCCCGGTTCCGGCGCCCGGGCCGAGGTCGACGATGTGGTCGGCGATCGCGATGCTCTCCGGCTTGTGCTCCACGACGAGCACCGTGTTGCCCTTGTCACGCAACTGCAGCAGCAGGGAGTTCATGCGCTCGATGTCGTGCGGGTGCAGGCCGATCGTGGGCTCGTCGAAGACGTAGGTGACGTCTGTGAGCGACGAACCGAGGTGGCGGATCATCTTGGTGCGCTGAGACTCTCCCCCGGAAAGTGTGCCCGACGGCCGGTCCAGCGAGAGGTAGCCCAGTCCGATTTCCGCGAACGAGTCCAAAAGGTGCTGCAGCCCGGCGAGCAGCGGGGACACGGATGGCTCGTCCAGGCCCCGGACCCAGTCGGCCAGGTCGGTGATCTGCATAGTGCAGACGTCGGCGATGTTCTTGCCCTTGATCTTCGACGACAGGGCTTCCTGGCTGAGCCGGGTGCCGCCGCAATCGGGACAAGTCGTGAAGGTGATGGCCCGCTCCACGAAGGCGCGGACGTGCGGCTGCAGCGCGTCCACGTCCTTGGAAAGCATCGATTTCTGGATCTTGGGGATGAGGCCCTCATAGGTCAGGTTGATGCCCTCGACCTTGATCTTCGTCGGCTCCTTGTAGAGCAGGTCGTGCAGTTCCTTCTTGGTGAACTTGTTGATTGGCTTGTCCATGTTGAAGCCGGCTCCGCTGAAGATGCGGCCGTACCAGCCATCCATGCTGTAGCCCGGAATGGTCAGGGCACCCCCGCTGAGCGACTTGCTGTCGTCATACAGCGCCGTAAGGTCGAAGTCGCTGACGTTGCCCATGCCTTCGCAGCGGGGGCACATGCCGCCGAGCCGGTTGAACGTCGCCTTCTCCGCCTTGGTCCTGTTGCCGCGCTCGACGGTGATTGCGCCGCTGGCCTTCACCGTGGGGATGTTGAAGGAGTAGGCATTAGGCGAGCCGATGTGGGGCTGGCCCAGCCTGCTGAAGAGGATCCGCAGCATCGCGTTGGCGTCGGTGGCGGTGCCCACGGTGGAGCGCGGGTTGGCCCCCATCCGCTCCTGGTCGACGATGATGGCCGTCGTCAGCCCCTCCAGCACATCGACGTCGGGCCGCGACAGTGTGGGCATGAACCCCTGCACGAAGGCGCTGTACGTCTCATTGATCATCCGCTGCGACTCCGCGGCGATTGTGCCGAACACGAGGGAGCTCTTACCCGAGCCGGAGACACCGGTGAACACGGTCAGGCGGCGCTTGGGGATCTCGACGTTGACATCCTTGAGGTTGTTCACGCGCGCGCCCTGCACACGGATCAGGTCATGGCCGTCGGCGGTGTGCAGTCCGGATGACTTCGTGTCCGTCCTCGTGGTTATGGTCATCGTGTCTCCATCTGTTAAGCGGATAGCAGGTTGAGCCCGCCGGCTTCGCGCGCCATGTCTGATTCTTGTTCGTTGGCGCGGTTGCGGCAACAGTAACTCCGCACGACAACCGGCGGACGCAGCAGTTGCGCCCGCCGGTCGTGGTCGAAAATTACTTAGCGGACCTCGTTGATGCGGATCAGGTTCCCCGCAGGGTCGCGGAAGGCGCAGTCCCGGACGCCGTACGCCTGCTCGGTGGGCTCCTGCACCACCTCGGCGCCGCTGGCCTGCACCTTTTCGAAGGTGCCCTCCAGGTCCGGGGTGCCGAGCACGAGGCGGGCGTAGGTGCCCTTGGCCATCATCTCGGTGATGGTGCGCCGCTCGTCCTCGGTGATGCCCGGGTCGGCTGCCGGCGGTTCCAGGACCACAGAGGTGCCGGGCTGGTCCGGAGGACCGACGGTGAGCCAGCGCATCCCGCCGTACCCCACATCGTTGCGAAGCTCGAAACCGAGGGTGTCGCGGTAGAACGCCAGGGAGGCGTCGGCGTCGTTATGCGGAAGGAATGTCCAGTGAATGGTGAGGTTCATGCCGCCAGTCTAGGTGCGGCCTGACGGGGCCGCTTCTCGATTCCTGACCGGTCTGCTCACCTGTTTCACCACGCATGACGCCATGCCTGCCGTCTCCCCCGCCGCCTGTGTCCGGTACACACTGGGCGCCACGCCGACCAGCTCGGTGAAGCGGCTGCTGAACGTGCCCAGCGACGAACAGCCCACGGCGAAACACACCTCCGTGACGCTGAGGTCGCCGCGCCGCAGCAGCGCCATCGCCCGCTCGATGCGCCGCGTCATGAGGTAGGCGTACGGGGGCTCGCCATAGGCTTCCCGGAACTGCCGGCTGAGGTGCCCGGCTGACATGTTCACGCCGCGGGCAAGCGCCTCGACGTCCAGTGGCTGGGCGTACTCCCTGTCGATGCGGTCGCGGACGCGGCGCAGCCGCGCCAGATCGTCAAGGCGCTGTTCTGCGGCGGGTCTGGTGGTCACAATCGAGATGGTGCTACCTCCCGCCCGAGTTGTCCAGTCCCGCGGTAGTTGTCCGGTTGCGGCCAGTCCAATCCATTGTCTTAACCTGCGCTCTCGTTAAGAATGAACGAATGACGGTCTATGTGAGAGCTCTCGAAACTGCAGTTCCGCCGACTTTGCTCATCCAGCATGAGGCCCGTGACGTGTTCGCAGCTCAGCCCGGGCTGACACGCCTTGGCACACGGCTTGTGTCCACGTGCTTTGATTCGGCCGCCATCGACACCCGCTACACGGCGGTCCGCGAACTGACCCTGGACTCCACCGCCGAAAACCCCCAGTTTTTCGACCCGCAGACCGGCCTGCTGCGGAGCCCCAGCACCAAGGCACGCAACAACCTCTTCGCCGAGGAAGCCACGAAGCTTTTCATCCAGGCGGCGGACGCGGCCGTCTCCAAGTGCGACGGCATTGACCCGCTGGACATCACGCACCTCATCACCGTCTCCTGCACCGGCTTTTTCAACCCCGGTCCGGACTACAAGATCGTCCGCGCCCTGGGCCTCAACCCTGCGGTGCAGCGCTATCACCTCGGCTTCATGGGCTGCTATGCAGCCTTCCCGGCGCTCCGGGCGGCCAAATCCTTCTGTGAGGCGGACCCGACGGCGGTTGTGCTGGTCGTGTGCGCCGAGCTTTGCTCCCTGCACGTGCGGACCTCCAACGATCCCGACACCATCATGGGATCTGCGCTGTTTGCGGACGGCGCGGCGGCAGCCGTCGTCACGGCACGCGAGGACCTGGAATCCCCGCCGCAGCTCCAGCTGGACCACTTCGAGACGGTCCTGACCCCGGTGGGTGAGGACTCGATGGCCTGGAACATCGGTGATGAAGGCTTTGAGATGGTGCTCGGCAACTACGTGCCGCACATCATCGACGACCACATCGTGGGCGCGCTCGAGCCGCTGCTGGCACGCGACCCCTCGCTGCGGGAGCTCGCTTACCGCGACATCACCCACTGGGCCATCCACCCGGGCGGTCGCAGCATCCTGGACAAGGTGCAGTCCCGGCTGGACCTCACCGATGAGCAGCTGCATCCGGCCCGCGAAACGCTGCGGAATTACGGCAACATGAGCAGCGCCACGGTGCTTTTCGTCCTCAAACACATTCTGGATCTTCCTTCGCGGGAGGGGGACGAACGCATCTGCTCCATGGCGTTCGGCCCAGGGCTCACGGTGGAAACGGGGCTGTTCACCAAGGTGAAGCAGCCGGCGGATGAGCTTCATGCGGTGGCCGGCGAGGCCGAGCCGTCCCTGGCCTGACGGCCGTGAGAATCCCGGGAACGGGCCCAGGCATCCTTGGCCTGCGGGACACGGACGCCGTCGAGGACATGGACCGGCCGGACTGCGATCCGGACCGACTGCAGCGCACTTACGAACAGTTCGCGGTGGTCAACCGCGTTGTCTCCGGCTGGCACCGGCTGTACCGCACCAGAGTGCGCCCGCAGGTGGCCGGCGTGGGCACCGCAACGCTGTTGGACGTAGGCTGCGGCGGGGGCGACGTGGCCGTGATGCTCGCCCGCTGGGCGTCGAGGGACGGGATCCAGCTTCACGTGACGGGGATCGACCCGGATGAACGGGCCTTCCGTTTCGCCGCCGGCCGCACGCCCGTCCCCGGCGTGGAGTTCCGACAGGCGAGCAGCGGCGATCTGCTCACCGAGGGAAAGTATTACGACGTCGTCATCTCCAACCACGTGCTGCACCATCTGACTGCGCCGGAATTGCAGCAATTCCTGGATGATTCCGCCCGGCTGGCCCGCCGCCTGGTCCTGCACAACGATCTAAGTCGGAGCGCGGCTGCCTTTGCGCTGTTCAGTGCCGGCGCCCTCCCGCTCACCGGCTCCTATATCCGCGGGGACGGGCTGACCTCGATCAGGCGCAGCTACACCGTCCCGGAGCTGGCCGCCATGGTCCCTGCCGGCTGGACGGTGGAACCGCACTCCCCCTTCCACTGCCTGCTCACCTACCGGCGGCGCCCGGCATGACCGACGTGCTGATCGTGGGCGGCGGGCCGGTTGGACTATTTCTCGGTTCACTGCTCCTGCAGCACGGGGTTTCGGTGCGGGTCCTCGAAAGGCGGACCGGCCGGAACGCCCACACCCGGGCCATCGGCATCCATCCGCCTGCGCTCGCCGCCCTGGAGCGCATCGGCGTTGCCCAGGAGCTGGTCGGCCGCGGCGTCCCCATCCGCCAGGGCTTCGCCGTGAGTAACAGGCGGAAGATCGCCCGCATGCCGTTCGCCCCGGTTTCCGACCGGTACCCGTTCGTCCTCGCCGTGCCCCAGCCCGTGACGGAGGGAGTCCTGGAGCGGCGGCTCCGGGAGCTGGACGGCGGCGCGCTTGTCCGTGGCGCCCGGGTCACAGGAATGCACGACGACGGCGGCCGGGTCACGCTCAGCGTCACCACTGCCGGGGCCGCCTCCAGCCACTCCGCCGCTTTCGCGGTGGGCGCCGACGGCGCCTACTCGACGGTGCGGACGCTTCTGGGGGTCGCGGCGCCGGAGAAACTGTATCCGGACCACTACCTGATGGGTGACTTCCCCGAATCCAGCCCCTTCGGCAGCGACGCCGCGCTGTTCCTGGAAAGCGACGGCATTGTGGAGTCCTTCCCGCTGCCCGGTGGAGTCCGCCGCTGGGTAGTCCGGCTGGGGAGACCGCCGGCACGCCCCGATGCAGAGCATCTGGCCGGACTCGTTGTCCGCAGAACCAGCGTGGCGCTGGACCCCGGCGCGAACACCATGCTCAGCAGCTTCAGCGTCCGTTCGCGGCTGGCCGCGCGCATGGTTTCCGGCCGGACGGCGCTCATCGGTGATGCGGCGCACGAGATCAGCCCCATCGGCGGCCAGGGAATGAACCTTGGCTGGCTGGATGCTGAAGCGCTGCTGCCGGCGATCCTCGCCGTCGTGCGCGGTGAGCCTTCCGCTCAAGCGCTGCGGCGTTTCGATGCCTCACGGCGCCGGGCCGCAGCCGCCGCGAGACGCCAGGCCGAGGTGAACATGGCGCTGGGCAGGCCGCTTCCGGTCGGCCTGCTGCGGCCCCGGAACGCGGCGATCGCCAGCGTCGCGGCCGTACCGGCCTTCAACGCGTTGGTGGCCCGGCGCTTCACGATGCAGTAGCGCGCCGCTGCACCGCGTGAGACGGCACGGCACTGCGCAACGCGGCACTAGGCTGTCCCCATGACCCACGCATCTCCGCCCACGTCCTACAGCCCCGCCCGCATCAGGGAAACAGTGCAGGAACTGCTGGCCTCGGAGGCACTGCCGCCCATCGTGCAGGCCGGGCACCCGGTCCTGAGGCAGCACGCGGCTCCCTTCGACGGCCAGTTGGAGCCCGATGAACTCAGCCAGCTGATCGTCCTGATGAGGAAGGTCATGCATGCCGCACCCGGCGTCGGCCTGGCAGCTCCGCAGCTTGGCATTCCGCTGCAGCTGGCCGTCCTTGAAGACCAGTTCGAGATCGACGAGGTCACGGCCGCGGCCCGGGGCAGGGCGCCGCTGGAGTTCTTCGCCATGCTGAATCCGTCTTACTCCCGCCTGGGCAACGGCACGGCCGCCTTCTTCGAAGGCTGCCTCTCGCTGTCCGGACTGCAGGCCGTGGTTGAGCGCCCCGAAAGCGTGCGGCTGGAGTACGTAACGCCCGACGGCGGGCATGTCACCAAGGACTTCAGCGGCTGGCAGGCGCGGATCGCGCAGCACGAAACCGACCACCTCCACGGCCGGCTCTACATTGACCGGGCCGAGCTCCGCTCACTCAGCACGAACAGCGAGTACGCCGCGCGCTGGGCCGGGCCCGGCATCGCTACTGCCAGCCGAGAGCTTGGCTTCCCGGCCGGCACGGGGGCCGGCCGGGAAGCCGGAACGGATAAGACGGAGGCGGATTAGTCGGCGGCGGACTCGGCCGACGCTGATTAGATCCACACGGGCTAGGCGGTGCCGGCGCGGTTGCTGTCCGTCGGCAGGTACTTCGCCCACCAGGCCAGGATATGTTCGAACCGCTGCCGCCGGTGATGTGGCGTCCCCGAGCGTGACAGCTCGTGGTCCTCGCCCGGGAACACGAGGAACGCCGAGTCGACGCCCTGCTGTTTGAGGGCAGTGAAGTAGCGCTGGCCCTGTTCCACCGGGCAGCGCAGGTCATCTTCGCTGTGGATCACCAGCGTGGGCGTCCTGACGGCGGCAACCGTTGCCATGGGGCTCTGCGCGGCAATCTGCTCGGCCGCCGAGCCGACGTACTCACCGCCGAAGAACCAGCCGATGTCCGACGAGCCCGTGAAGCTCACGGGATCCAGAAAACCCCGCTCCACGATGGCGGCCTGAAACCGGTGGTCCTGGCTGATGGTCCACGCCGTGAGGTAGCCGCCATACGAACCGCCCATGATCCCCAGGGCGCCGGCGTCCAGGGACGAGAACTTCTCAAGGCTTCCGTCCAGGAATGCGAGTACGTCCTGCATATCCACGGTGCCCATCCGCTCTTTGATGGACCGGCCGTGGGCCTGGCCATAACCTGCCGAGCCGCGCGGATTGCACATCAAAACGGCGTATCCGGCCGCGGCATAAACCTGTGCTTCATCGAAGAACGCGGTGGTGTACTGCGAGAACGGTCCGCCGTGGATGTTCAGCAGCACCGGGTGCGGGCCTTTCCCCGGCGGCAGAACCAGCCAGCCGTGGACCGGGTAGCCGTCAGGGGCAGGGAACGTCAGTTCCTGCGGTTCGATGATGCCTGCTTCAGTGCGCAGCGCTGCCGAGAAATCGGTGAGCAGGCGGAGCTGACCCTCCTCGAGGACTCCGACATCACCCGCCGTCGCGGCGTCGCTGTAGCTTAGGAAGACCGTGCCCGCACCATCCCCGGCTCCGGCGACCACCCGGTCACCATGAACGAGGAGGGAGTGGTCTCCCGTGGCGCTGAACTCGAGCAGCTCCACCGTTCCCTGGGCATTGTTGAGCACCAGCGCACTGTCGTTGCCGCGGAGGCCGATGGTGGCACCGGGCGCTTCGACGTCCATGTTCTCCGCGTCGCTAAGGGCCGTGGCGTCGCCGCCGGCGACGGGCATGACGTGGAGGACCGTGTTCTTGGCAACGAAGTCCTGACGGGTGCTGCCCAGGTCCTGGGACGTGAAGAACAGCCAGCGTCCGTCGGCCGATTCCCGGACATCGGAAACGGTCTGGGCGCCCAAGTTGGCGTGCGGCACCAAAGCTGGTGTGCCGCCGTCGGCTGCTATGCGGTAGATCCCGGATACCAGGTCCTGGTCAGCGTCCTCGTGGAGTGCTGCCACGAAGTAAATGGCACTGCCGTCGCTGCTGAAGGTGGCGCCGGTGTGGTCGGTTGCCGACGTCGTGAGCTGGCGTGCCTCCGGGAAGCCGCCGGAATCCTCGCCGGATTCCGCCGAACGTTCACCCTCACCGCCGTTCTTGGCCTCCCCACTGTCGCTCCGCTTGGCGGCGCGCCCCACTGGCTTTACCCAGGGTTCCCCGCCCAGTTCCGGAACTTCGAGCATGAATAGCTGCAGCGGCTTGTCCCGCGTGTAGCCCACGCCGTTCATCCTGTACTTGTAGTCCGCGATCAACCGGGCGTCCTCAGCGCCGGACCCCACGCCGTCGAGCGATCCGTAACGGCCCTCTTCCGGTTCCCTCGAACCGAAGACGATTCGGGTGGAATCCGGCGACCAGGCGAAGGAGCTGACGCCCATCTTTCTGTCGGTCAGGGCCTGCGGTTCCCCGCCAGCGGCCTCCACGACGTGAAGCTGGGGTTTGCCGCCCGGGGCGGCACGGAGGAAAGCCAGCACCCGGCCATCCGGCGAAAAGGCCGGCGCCGTGTCGCGGAAGCCCCGGGTCACGCGGCGGGGCAGCTTTTCCGGGTCCCGGGGCACGCTCCACAACTGGCCCACATAGGAGTCGGCGTCAAAGTCCGGACGGACAACGGACACAACGGCCCTGGTGCCGTCGGGGTGGACGGCGGGCGCGGAGACGGAGTTGAGCAGCGGCAAATGTTCAGGCTTCACCCACGTGAGCCTAGCGGGTCGGGAAAGGGCACGGAACGGCAACCGCCGAAAACACCTGCCCTAGGATTGTCCTCATGCTCTCGCGCCTGCCCGTTCTGCTTTGTCCCGTCTGCCGCCAGGAACTCCAGCCCGTCCACGACGGCGGCAACGGCAGGGTCCGCGCGCTGGCGTGCCCGGAGCGCCATAGCTTCGACGCCGCCCGGCAGGGGTACTTCAACCTGCTGGTGGGCAAGGGAACCGCCTTCGAATCGGACACCGCGGAGATGGTTGCGGCACGGGCAGCCTTCCTCGATGCCGGTCACTACCGGCCCTTGGCCGACGCGCTGGCCGAGGCAGCCCGGCCGGCCCTGAACGGGCCAGCCCCGGCTGTCCTTGATTCCGGCACGGGAACCGGACACTACCTGCGCGCGATTCTTGATTATCTGGACAGCGACGATCATCTGGACAGCGACGATGACTTGAAGAACAGGGAATCCGCGGCCGCCGTCGCCCCGGTGGACGGCACCGGCGGCGTGGCCGCGGTCGGGCTGGACATCTCCAAGTTCGCCCTGCGCCGCGCCGCCAAACTCAATCCTGAAGCCATCAATCTGGTGGGTGACGTCTGGCAGCCGCTGCCCCTGCCTGATGCCGCCGTCGACGTCGTCACCGTGGTGTTCGCGCCCCGCAACGCTGCCGAGTTCGCCCGCGTCCTCAAACCCTCAGGCAGGCTCATCGTGGTGACACCGCGCGCCGGCCACCTCGGGGAAATTGTCGGCCAGGCGGGAATGCTGGGCATCGACCCTGACAAAGACGAGCGCTTGGGCGAGGCGCTCGCAGGCCGCTTCTCGCCGCTGTCGACGCAGGACATTGACGTGGAGCTGTCGCTGTCGCCCGTGGACGTGACCAACCTTGCGCTTATGGGTCCCGCCGGCCACCACACGGACCGCGTCACACTGACCGAACGGCTCGTTGGCCTCCCGCCAACAACCAGGGTCTCCGCGCGGTTCCGGATCAGCATCTTCGTCCCGGCGGAAATTCCCGCTCCATAACGGCTTGGCCACGTTCCTGCGCTGCCCGCCGTTCCCCTGCCGGGCGCTCCTGCTTCGGTCTACGATGGAAGAAAGTTACTGAGGGTCTGCCCCGCAGCCCTCGGGATCAAGGGGGAACGCGATGTTGGAATGGCTTGGCCAAAACTGGTGGGCACTGTGGCTCACCCTCTTCCTGGTGTTCGCCGCCGTGGAGATGCTGACCCTTGATCTGTTTTTCATCATGCTGGGCGGAGGTGCCCTTGCCGGCCTGGTGGCCGACTTTGCCGGCGCTGACCTCTGGCTTCAGATCGTGGTGTTCTGCGTCGTCTCGCTGCTCATGATTGCGTTCGTCCGCCCGGTGACACTCAAGCACCTGCACAAGGGCCCGCCGGAACAGCGCACCAACATCGACCGCCTGATCGGCGAATCAGCGCTCGTCCTGGAGGCGGTAACGGCCACCGGCGGACGAGTGAAGATCGGCGGCGACATCTGGAGCGCCCGCTCGCAGTCCGGCGTCCTTCCCGAAGGCCAGCGCGTGATCGTCTCGGCCATTGAAGGTGCGACGGCGGTCGTCTCACCTCAGGCTGAGACCGCCGTCCAGTAGGCGGCTCCCCCATGGGTTTCTGCTCCCGCCGCGGCGGAGCAGCAGATTGCGGCGAGTTTTCGCCAGGTTAGAGCTTCACTGAAAGTTGGGGACAAAGGAGAAGTATGGATAGCCCTGGAGGAATCGCACTCACGTTCGTGATGGTGGTTCTGATCATTTTCGTCATCATCGTGCTGGTCCGCTCGGTGCGGATCGTGCCCCAGGCCCGGGCCGGCGTCGTCGAACGGCTGGGGAAGTACCAGCGCACGCTTAATCCCGGCCTGACGCTCCTCATCCCCTTTGTTGACCGGCTCCTGCCGCTGCTGGACCTGCGCGAGCAGGTGGTCTCCTTCCCGCCGCAGCCCGTGATCACCGAGGACAACCTCGTGGTGTCCATCGACACCGTGGTCTACTTCCAGGTCACCGATCCGCGCGCCGCCACCTATGAGATCGCCAACTACATCCAGGCCGTGGAGCAGCTGACCACCACCACCCTCCGTAACGTGGTGGGCGGCCTGAACCTGGAAGAGGCGCTCACTTCCCGCGACCAGATCAACGGCCAGCTGCGCGGTGTCCTGGATGAAGCCACTGGCCGGTGGGGTATCCGCGTCTCCCGGGTGGAGCTGAAGGCCATCGACCCGCCGCACTCCATCCAGGATTCGATGGAGAAGCAGATGAGGGCAGAACGTGACCGCCGCGCTGCCATCCTGACCGCCGAGGGAACCAAGCAGTCCGCCATCCTGACTGCTGAAGGGCAGCGGCAGGCCGCCATCCTCAAGGCCGAGGGTGACGCGAAGGCTGCCATCCTGCGCGCAGACGGTGAGGCGCAGGCCATCCAGAAGGTGTTCGACGCCATCCACAAGGGCAACCCGGACCAGAAGCTGCTGGCCTACCAGTACCTGCAGACCCTGCCGAAGCTCGCCGACGGCTCCTCCAACAAGCTGTGGATCATTCCCAGTGAAGTCGGCGAGGCACTGAAAGGCATTGGCAGCGCATTGGGCGGAACCAACCCTGATCCCCGCTCCGGCGACCTGTTCGGGGGCCCGGACGGCGGTCAGACCGGCGGGGCAGCGGCCCGGACCCAGTCCTAGCGTTACAAGGCAAAGAAAACGGGAGGCGGGCCGCAGCGGCCTGCCTCCCGTTTTCTTGTGCACCCGGCTGGGTTGCTGCAGCCTGCAGGATTGCTGTGCCGTCGGATTGCCGCACCCCGTTGGAATCCGTATAATGGGATATTTGTCCGGCCGGATCAGTCCGTGCGGAACAACAATGCTTGGCGAAGCGTTTCACCTAGTGATGCTACGTGAACCACACCGTAGTCCGGAGGCACCCTTACCAGGGCTTCCGACTAGCGCGGAGTCCGCTCCGCGAACCGATTAGAGGGAGAAATCATGAGCGATCGCAGCCTGCGGGGCATGCGTCTTGGCGCCCAAAGCATGGAGACCGAATCCGGCGTGGAGCCGGCTCCGCGTCAGCGGGTTGAGTACCGGTGCGAGGACGGCGAACAGGTTTTTGTAACCTTTTCCTCCGAAGCCGAAATTCCCCCTGTCTGGGTTTCCAAGACCGGCAAGGAAGCGCTGCTCGTTGATGGCGAACGCCCGGACACCAGCAATGAAAAGGCAGTCCGTACGCACTGGGACATGCTGCTGGAGCGCCGCTCGCTTCCCGAGCTGGAGCAGATCCTCGAAGACCGCCTCACCATCCTGCGCGAGCGTCGCGGCGAACGGCGTTCAGCCTAGCCGCTGCTAGCTAGCAGGCAGGCGCTACAGCCAAAAGGCCGGACCGGCTGCATCCATGGATGCAGCCGGTCCGGCCTTTTGTGTGCCAGCCTGGCTCTTTGTGCCAGCTAGGCTCTTTGAACCAGCTAGTCGCGCGGGCTCCTGCCCGTCAGCTTCCTCCAGCGGGCGGTCAAGCCCCACTTCGTCACGTTGACCATGGCCTCAACCACGATGTTGCCGCTCATCTTGGAAGCCCCGAGTTCCCGCTCCACGAAAGTGATGGGCCGCTCCACGATGTTCAGGCCCATCTTCGCGACGCGCCATGCCAGGTCCACCTGGAAGCCGTAACCGACGGAATCGACCTGGTCCAGGTTCAGCTTCTCCAGCGTGGTGCGTCGGAACGCGCGGTAACCGCCCGTCACGTCCTTGATCTTGAGGCCGAGCATGATGCGCGCGTACGTGCTGCCGGTCCGGGAAATAGCCTGGCGGTACAGGGGCCAGTTCACGACGCTTCCGCCCTTCACCCAGCGGGAACCCATGGCGAGGTCTGCGCCTTGGTCCACAGCCTCAAGCAGGGAGGGCAGCTGTTCGGGCTGGTGCGAGCCGTCGGCGTCCATCTCCACCAGGACGTCGTAGCCGGCCTCCAGTCCCCACTTGAAGCCCGCGATGTAGGCCGCGCCCAGGCCTTCCTTGCCCTTCCGGTGCAGGACGTGGACCTGGTTGTCCCCGGCAGCGATGCTGTCCGCCAGCTGCCCGGTGCCGTCCGGGCTGTTGTCGTCCACAACGAGGACGTCGGAAGCCGGCACGGCGGCCCGCAGGCGTCCGAGAGTCTTGGGAAGCGACTCCAGCTCGTTGTAGGTGGGGATGATGGTGAGGACACGCACAGGGAGGCCTTTCCTGGATGGGAGCGGTCAGCACGCGGGGAGCCCGGCGGGAACGCCGGCTCGTAAAGCGCAACTCCCCATTATACGGGCCCCGCAGAGCGCTTCCGTCCGCGCAGCTTTTCTGTCCACGCAGCAGGCGATGGGGCTCAAGTGTCCGTTCGCGCTTGCCGCCCAGCGGCAGGGGCGGGATCTGCGGGCTCAAGTGTCCGTTCGCGCTTGTCTGGCAGCACGGGGTGGTGAGGACTCCGGTCTCCGCCACGGGCGGGTCCATGCGCTACGGGCCAGTTCCTGATGCCGCGATAAGCGGATGGAGGAACTGTTTTCTGCTGCGCTTTGGACCCGCCCCGGAAGCTCAATGCTACGGACTGGCTGGGGGCTGTCAACAGCCCCCTGACCTGCCCGTTCACGTATCGCCGCAGCTCAGAGCCCTTTTCCGGGAGGGAATCACGGCACGGCCGGGCGCTATGTGTCGCCGAATTAAGCCGAATTAAGCCCGTCCAAATCAGGCCCGGAGGGCGTCGGCGGAGAACAGTTCCAGCCCGTTCCGCACGGTCTGCAGGCACCGGGGATCCGTGCCGGTGTCCAGTGCGGGCAGCAGCGGCGTGCGGGCGCGGGGATCCGTGCTCCAGGACTGGACCCTGTTGTCGGCCACCTGGATCATGAGCTCATCCACTTCCCAGACGGCGAAGGTTGCCGGTGCGCCCGGTACCAGTTGGCCCGCCATGGGGTTCTCGTAGCGGGCGGCGCGCCAGCCGGCCCGCGTGTGGCCGAGGAAGGCCGCCCGGGCGGAGACCCGCTGGCCTGCGTCGTGGTGCTCAAGGCACGCCCGTACGCTGGACCAGGGACGGAGCGGCGTCACCGGGGTGTCGCTGCCGAAACAAATGGGGACGCCGGCTGAATAGAACGAGGCGAACGGGTTCATGCCCTGGCTGCGGGATCCGAGGCGACGCTCGTAGAGCCGGCCCTGGCCGCCCCACGCGGCGTCGAAGGCGGGCTGCGCGCTGACCGTCACCGAGTACTTCGCCAGGCGGGCGATGGCGTCGGCGTCGGCCATTTCAACGTGCTCGAAGCGGTGCCCGGCCGCCCGGACCCGCTGCTCCCCCACTTCAGCGGCTGCTTCCTCGAGGGCCTGCAGGGCTGCATCGAGGCCGGCGTCGCCAATGACGTGGAATCCGCCCTGGATACCTAGGAGGGAGCACGCAGCCAGGTGCGCGGCCGCATCAGCCACCGACAGGTACGTCGTCCCTGTCTCCTCGGGTGCGTCCGCGTAGGGTTCCCGCAGGGACGCCGTGCGGGAGCCGATTGACCCGTCGATGTTCAGGTCCCCGGCAAATCCACGGACCCGGACGCCAAGCTCTGCAAGGAGCGCCTCCCCGTCGGCCACCGTCGGCGTCAGTTGTCCCCAATACGGCAGTACTTCGGGCGCCGGGTGGGAGCCTGCTGCGTCGTTCCATCCAGCGGCTAGCCGCAGGTCGTCGACGCTGCTGATTCTTGGTGCACCCATCTCGGCCAGTGCCACATACCCGTTGGCCGCAGCCTCGTCCAGGGCACGCCGCTGGTAGTCCTGCAGCGCACCGGAGGACAGGCGGCGGGTGGCCTGCCGGGCGGCAGTGTGGGCCTGGCGCCTGACGTGGCCGCCCGGCGCGTAGCCGTCCAGCTCCGCCAGCCCGGCACTGGCAACGAGTGACGGGGAGACGAGGGCCGAATGCACATCAACCCGGGAAAGATACACGGGACGGCCAGCGGCAGCCCGCTCCAGCTCTCCGGCGTCCGGGAGCGTGGGATCGTCCCAGAGCGACTCATCCCAGCCATGACCCAGCACGGCGCCTTCCCCGCCCGAGGCCGCAACGGCGTCCAGCAGCTCGCGTGCCGACCGCACACCGCCCAGCTGCAGTGAGTCGAGCGCAATGCCGGTCTCGGTCAGGTGGGCGTGGGAATCGACAAAACCAGGAGCAACAAGGGCGCCGCGGAGATCGACGATGTCCATGGAGCTGTCGGCGATCGAGGTGGCCGCCTGTTCCGAGCCGACCCACGCGATAGTGTCGCCGTCCACCAGCACTGCCGTGGCGAAGGGATCAGCCGCGGTGTAGACGGAACCGTTGCGGTACAGCGTGACCTTTGACGGTCCGGTCCCTTCCTGCGGGCGGGCGGGGGCATCGGCCATGGAGGCGCTCCTTGGGGTGTTCTAACGGGGTGTTGGGGACGGCAGTGTTTAGTGCGGACGTGGGGGGCCTGGAGTGCTGGCATTCAGCCCACAGTGGAGTAGGCGACGACGCCCCGCCTGATGAGCCGGATGGCCTCGGCGCAGAGCCGGGCCAGCCGGGGGTCCAGGCCGGGAATCTTGGCCAGCTGGTCCAGCAGGTCGATCACCTGTTTCACCCACCGGACGAAGTCGCCGGCGGCGAGGTCGGTGCCGTTGAGCACTTCCTGCAGATGCCGGCCGCGGGCCCACTTGTACATGGGCCAGATCAGTCCCAGCTCCGGCTCGCCGGTGAGCGGAAGCTTGTTCTGTTCCTCCACGTCCTCGAGCGCAGACCACTCGCGGACCACGATATCCACGGCGGTCTCCAGGGAGACGCTGGGCATGCGGGGCCGCAGGCCGCGGTCCTCACGCTTCGCCTGGTACACCAGCACGCTGGCGAACGCAGCCACCTCCACCGCGTCGAGGTCATCGAAGGCGCCCTGCCGCAGGGCCTGCGAAATCAGGAGGTCCTTTTCGCCGTAAATCCGGCGCAGCCGCTGGCCGTCGGTGCTGATGCGGTGCTGCCCGTCCTCGGTGGACTCGAGGTATCCGTAGGCCGACAGGACATCGCAAACCCGGTCGAACGTCTTGGCGATGGTGTTGGTGCGCCCCTGGATCTGGCGGACCAGACCGTCGGTTTCCTTGCGCAGCTTCCACCAGCGTTCAGACCACCTGGCGTGGTCCTCGCGTTCGCTGCAGCCGTGGCATGGGTGGGCCCGCAAGGCACGCCGCAGGTCGGCGATCTTCCTTTCCTGGTTCTGCAGGGCGGTGCCAAGCCCGAAGTCATTGTTGCGGCTGCTTCCCCTGGCCGGCGGCCGGTTCTCCCGCAGTGCGTTCCGGACGGATGAGGCCAGGTCCCGCCGCGACTTGGGAACCTTCGCATTGAATGACTTGGGGATCCTGATCCGGGTCAGCGGCGCAATAGGGCCCTCCAAGTCATCGACGCCGATCCGGCGCAGCTGGCTTTCCAGCGTCAGCACGGCGGGCCTAGGCTCCCGAGAGCTGTGGTCGGAGCTCAGCACCACGGCAAATCCGGGGGCCCTGCCTGCCGGGACATCCACAACGTCGCCGGGCAGGAGACGGCTCAGGGAGTCCTCGTTGAGCGATTTGCGGGCCCGTGATTTGCTCCGCGAACTGAAATTCTCGGCGTCGGAAAGTTCCCGCCGCAGCCGGGCGTATTCGGTGAAGTCGCCCAGATGGCAGGTCATCGACTTGGCGTAGCCGGCCAGTGATTCCTCGCGGCTGCGGACCTGCCGGGCCAGCCCGACCACCGACCGGTCAGCCTGGAACTGGGCGAAGGAGGACTCCAGGATTTCCCTGGCCCTTGGCCGGCCGAACTGGGCGAGCAGGTTGATGCTCATGTTGTACGTGGGCTGGAAGCTGGAATTCAGCGGATACGTCCGGCGGGAGGCCAGGCCGGCTACCGCGGCGGGGTCCGTACCCGGCTGCCACAGGACCACGGCATGGCCTTCGACGTCGATGCCGCGCCGGCCCGCCCTGCCGGTGAGCTGGGTGTACTCCCCTGCCGTGATGTCCACGTGGGCTTCGCCGTTAAACTTGTCCAGCTTCTCCAGCACCACGGAACGGGCCGGCATGTTGACCCCGAGAGCCAGCGTCTCGGTGGCGAAGACCGCCTTCACGAGGCCGTCGGCGAAAAGCTTCTCGACCACTTCCTTGAACGTGGGAAGCATGCCGGCATGGTGGGCCGCGATGCCGCGCAACAGCCCGTCGCGCCAGTTCCAGAAGCCCAGCACCTCAAGGTCGTCGGACGGGATGTCCTGGCCCGCCTCGTCCACCCGCTGGGCGATGATGCGCTGCTCCCGCTCCGTCGTGAGCCACAGCCCGGATGCCACGCACTGGGCGACGGCGGCGTCACAGCCGGCCCGGGAAAAGATGAAGGTGATCGCAGGCAGCAGGTCCTGCCGGTCGAGGCTGGCAATGACCTGCGGCCGGCTGGCCCGCCGCACTGCGGTCCGGGTCTCCTGCTGGGGCTTGTCACCATAGCGCTGGCGCTGCTGCCGCCGCTGGCTCCGGCCGCCGTGGCCGAAGCGGCCCTGGAAGTTGAGCTGGCTTTCAGCCCTCGAGAGGGTCAGCAACTCCGGGTTGACCTCGAATCCCCGCTGGCCGGCGTCGGCGGGTGAAGGCGCCAGGGGCAGGGCAGTGGCCGCCGCGGGGCTGCCCGCGGGGGCTATTTCGTCAAAGGTGGTCTCGCCGGCGAAAAGATCCACAATGTCCCGGCCCACCATGACGTGCTGCCAGAGCGGCACGGGACGGTGTTCGGAGACGATCACGTCGGTGTCGCCGCGGACGGTGTCCAGCCAGGCGCCGAACTCCTCCGCGTTGGAGACCGTGGCACTGAGGGACGCGACCTGCACCTCGCTGGGGAGGTGGATGATGACTTCCTCCCAGACGGCGCCGCGGAAGCGGTCGGCCAGGTAGTGGACCTCGTCCATGACCACAAAGCCCAGGTCGAACAGGGTGTCCGAGTCGGCGTACAGCATATTGCGCAGGACCTCGGTGGTCATGACCACCACGGGCGCATCACCGTTGATGCTGGTGTCTCCGGTCAGGAGCCCGACGTTCTCCTCGCCGTACTTCTCCGTCAGCTCGGTGAATTTCTGGTTGCTGAGCGCCTTGATGGGCGTGGTGTAGAAGGCCTTCAGTCCGCGCTGGAGCGCCAGGTAAACGGCGAACTCGCCCACGATGGTCTTGCCGGCCCCAGTGGGCGCAGCAACGAGTACACCCCGGCCTTCCTGGAGGGACTTGCACGCCTGCCGCTGGAAGTCGTCCAGTTCAAAGCTCAGTGTGCGGGCGAATGCGCCCAGATGGGTCTTTGCTTCCGCGGCCCGTTCGGTGCTGGCGCGGTACCGTTCGGAGGGCGACGGAGTGGTGGTGGACATGCCTCAAGCCTAGCGGGGGCGCACCTAGAGATTCTTCAGCTCACTGCTTGGAGTCGCGATATCGGCTGTGGCCTCGGTCTCTGCGGCCCGCTTCTCTGCCCGGCGCGCACGACGGCGGTCGTTCAGGACGCACAGGCCGATGGCAAGGAAGAAGAGCAGGAGCATGGGACCGGCAAGGTAGAACATGCTCATTGCGTCGCCGCCGGGGGCGGCCATGGCGGCGAACAGGCAGACAAGGAACACGGTGATGCGCCAGCTCTTTATGAGCTGCTCCCCGCGGAGGAGCCCGGCAAGGTTCAGCCCCACCAGGACAACCGGGAGCAGGAAGGCAATGCCGAAGGCGAGCAGCAGCCGCAGCACGAAGGACAGGTAGACCTGCGCGCTGATGAAGTTGGATCCGCCGGAGGGCGTGAAGTCGGTGAGGACCCGGACGGCGTTCGGCAGGACGAGCCATGCCATGGTCACGCCGCCGATGAAGAGCGGCACCGCGGCCGCCACGAAGGACAGCGCCAGCCGGCGCTCCTTCTTGTGCAGGCCGGGGACGATGAAGGCCCACAGCTGGTACAGCCAGATCGGGCTGGCCAAGATGACGCCCAGGAAGACCGACACCTGGATCATGAGGTCGAAGGAGCTCGCCACGCCGTCGAAGTTGAGGGACGCCTGCCGGCCCTGGCTTTCGTTCAGGTCCCGGATCGGTTTGATCAGGGCCGCGAGCATGGGCTGGTAGACCATGAAGCCCGCAACGGTGGCGAGCACAACGGCAATGGCGGACTTGAACAGTCTGTTCCTGAGTTCGCGCAGATGGTCCAGCAGAGCCATCCGTCCCTCAGGATTGGAGCGACGACTCATGGTTAGTGCCACGTGATCTTAGGCGCGGTTGGGGGGCGGAACGTCGTTTCCGTCGGCAGGACGGTTATCCGTCGCGGAGGAACGCGGGTGGTTGACGACGGTGCCTTCAACGGGATCTGAGCCGTCCTTGGCTTCCGGGGCTCCGTCCTTCTTCATTTCGCGGACTTCCGACTTGAAAATGCGCATCGACTGGCCGAGGCTCCGGGCCATGCCGGGCAGCTTCGGTGCAGCGAAGAGCACCAAAGCCAGGACGATGATGATGATGAGATGCCAGCCTTCAAGCCTCATGGGGGGTGTTCCTTTCGTTTAGTAACATCCTACGTTTATCTGAATTCGATGTCGCCCAGCGATTGGGGCTGGCCCCGTTCGGCCTTCCGGCGGACCCTGCGCTGGCGCCGGGTTTCCCTGCGGGCCTCTTTGGATGCGTGGTAATCATGGCGCATCTGGTGCGGCGAGGCAAAAGGCGCGGTTCCTGGTGCAACCCCGGCGACGTCGGAATCAGGAGCCGTCCCCGTGGCGCCTGCGGACGCTGCCGCCGCAACCGGAAGGCTGGTGAGTTTGTGGCCCGCTTCGCCGAGCTCCTTGACTGTTGCCATGAACTGGCGGAACAGGCGAACACCCATGAGCACGAAGAACAGCAGGGACAGCGACACAAGTGCCACCCAAATAAGGATCCAGGACCACCAAGGCATGCTGAGTAGTCTAGCTGGCGTACTGGCTAGCCGTTGTACTGGGCCAGGGCCGCTGCGATCCAGTCCCGCGAGGCGCGGGTAAGCGCCTCAGGTTCCAGGATCCGTGCCGTTCCGCCGTGCTGGGCTACGAACATGGGCAGCCATGCCGTGTTGCCGAACCGGATCTCGGCCACCAGGCCGCCGCCCGGAAGCGGCGCTGTCCGCTCGGCATAGTAGTCGTCCGCGAGACCGGCACCGCGGGCGGTGAGCTGGACGGTGACCAGGGTGTCGTCGTCGTTGGGGGTGAACAGCTTTGCCGGGAACCCGCCGTCGGGCTTTATCCCGGACGAGACCGGCTTACCGGTCGGGGCGAGGTCCTCGATCCGGTCCAGCCGGAAATTCCGGAGGCCGGCCGCCGAATGGCAGTAGGCCTCGAAGTACCAGGTGTTGTCCATGGAGTAGAGCCGGAGCGGATCCACGTCCCGCTCCGACAGGGTGTCCTTCTGCGCGGAAAGGTAGACGAGGTGCAGCTGGGATCCTGATTCAATGGCGTCGCGGATGACCTCGAGGTTGGCCGAGTTGCCGGGTCCCACCTCGGGCCCGGACAGGGCAGCGGCACGGAGCCCCTCCTCCCCCGCGGCCGCCATCAGCTTGAGCGTCACCGATTCCAGGGCACTGCCCTCGGCCAGTTCCGGCAGGCCGTTGAGGGTCTCGAGGCCCGTGAGCAGCGCGCAGGCCTCGTCCACGGTGAATCGGACGGGGCGGTTCAGCTCCATGGACTGGCTGATGAAAACGTGTCCTTCCTCCCACTGGATGTCCAGCAGTTCGTCCGGGTACCCCTGCGGCAGGCCGGAGCAGATCAGGATCAGCAGATCGCCCTCGAGTTCCTGCCGGGTCACCCCGAACCTGTCGGCGACCTCCTCGATGGGCAGGCCCTGGTTGCGGACCAGGAACGGGACCAACTGCAGCATCCGCTTGAGCTGGTCCTCCGACGTGCGCTTGCGGGTCCGCTTTCCCGTCCCGGCATGACCGAAAGAATAAGACGGCACCGGAGTGTCGATGAAGGCGGCGGCATTCGCAAGGCGGCGCTGCACAGCAGCGGACAGCTCTGCGGGGGCAACCACCCTGACGTTCGGCCCGTAGGAGGCCAGTTCCTCTCCAAGCACCTCAGCGTCACGGTAGGGAACGGTCAGCCGGTCCCAGCCGGCGCCGGCCTCCGTGCCCGTGTCGGCGTCCGGATCCGCATCCGTGACTGTGTCCGAGGACGGAGTGGCCCCGGCCGCACGCTTGCGCAGTCCCAGCAGCTTGCCGCTGCGGACATCCACGACGGCGGCGCTGACCGGAAGCTCCGGAAGGCTGTTCAGCTCGGCACGGACGTTGAAGCCGGCGGGCGGCGTGAAGGCTTCCCTCTCCAGAATTGTGACGGCGGACGTGAAGCGCGACAGCCGGAAGAAGCGCTTGGCGCTACGGCCCCGGTCAAAGCCGACGAGGTACCACTGGCCGAAGCGGCTGCCCAGGCCCCACGGTTCAACGACGCGTTCCGCTTCCCGGCCCGTGCTGCCGGCCAGGTAGCGGAAGCGGACAGCGTGCTGGGCGTGCATGGCGGCCACGAGGTCCTCGAACGCCTGGCCGGCTGGTTTGATGCGCGGCTGCACGCCGGCCGGAAGTTCGACGTCGGCCAGGCCGCCCGCCGCCTGGAGCTTGCGCAGGGCGTTGCCCGCTGCCGTGCCCAGTGCCGCCTGTTCCCAGAGCTGCGAAGCCAGCAGCAGGACCGTCCATTCGTCCGGGGTCAGCTCCACATCGGGCAGACGGTTCGATTCCTTGCCGATCCGGTACCGGGTGGTGCCGGGATCGTCCGAACTCCAGCCCAGGTCCGTGACTGTCTCGACGTCGAAGCCGAAGTCGCGAAGGTCGTTCTTGTCACGTTCGAACATGCGGCCAAAGGCGGCGTCGCTAGCCGCGCCGCCCGCATAGATTTTCTCCCGCAGCTCACTGCGCCGCAGGCCGTACCGCGAGTTCAGCAGGGCGATCAGGAGGTTCAGCAGGCGTTCAGTACGTTGGGCGGACACCCTCGTTACGTTACTAAAGCCGTTCCGGCAAAAACGCGAAAGCGCGGCAACAATCCGGAAAATCCTTCCGATTGTTACCGCGCTTCCGCTGTACGCGTGGGTGGATGCGCCCACACCCGCCGGGTTCCCTGTCCGAGCTTGCGAGGATAGGGGGTGGGTGGATGGGCCCACACCCGCCGGGTTCCCTGTCCGAGCTTGCGAGGATAGGGGGTGGGTGGGGACTAGCGGACGCCCACCAGGTCCACGACGAAGATGAGTGCCTCGTTCGGGCCGATGGCTCCGCCTGCACCGCGTGAGCCGTAAGCCAGCTCCGAGGGGATCTCAAGGCGGCGGCGTCCGCCGACCTTCATGCCGAGCAGCCCCTGGTCCCAGCCCTGGATGACCTGGCCGACGCCGACGCGGAAGTCCAGCGGGGCCCCGCGGCCCCACGAGGCGTCGAACTCTTCGCCGGTAGACCAGGCCACGCCGACGTAGTGCGTGGACACGGTGTCGCCCGCTTTGGCCTCGGGACCGTCGCCCTCAATGAGGTCCGTGATCACGAGTTCCGTGGGCACCGGGCCTTCGGGGAAGTCGATTTCCGGCTTTTCACGGTCGAGCTTGCGCTGGCCAAATGACATGGTTGCTCCTTCTGCGTATGGGAACTTGGGTATTCGGGTGGTTACTTGACGCCTGGCTCTACTTAACGCCCAGGATGTCGACGACGAACACGAGGTCGCCCTTCGCGTCACCCTGGCCGGAGTCGCCGTAGGCGAGATCCTTGGGGATGACGAGCAGGACGCGCGAGCCGACGGTCTTTCCGGCCAAGCCCTGGGTCCAGCCCTTGATGACCTGGTTCAGCGCGAACGATGCCGTCTGCTTGCGGTCAAAGCTGGAGTCGAACTTCTTGCCGCTGGCCAGGGCAACGCCGACGTAGTTCACGGTCAGGGTGTCCGTGGCCTTGACGGCGGCGCCCTTGCCCTTGATCAGGTCCTGGGCGATGAGCTTCTTCGGGGCTGCGACGCCCTTGACCGAGATCTCCGGGACGCCGTCCTTCTCGGTGACGGTCGGCAGGCCGGCGGGCGGGGTGACCGGATCGCCTTCAGGCTTGTCGAGGACCTTCGGGGCCTCCTTGGCCGAGAGCACCTTGATGATCAGAAGCTGGGTCGGCTGGGCAGCCTGTCCTCCGGCCGCTGCCTTGCCCGGGATGGCGAGGGCGAGCTGGGAGCCCACCTTCGCGCCAACAAACGCGTTGTAGACGACCGCGCTGCCGGTCTTGAGTTCATCGTTCAGTTCAAGGGGCTCGGGATCGCGGGGGAAGCTGTCGTCCAGCGTGGAGCCGTCCTTGGCATTGAGGGCAAGGACGGAAATCTCGGCGATCTGGTTGGCCTTCACACGGTCCCCGCTGCCTTCGGTGACAACCTTGACGGTGGGTTCCTTAACGTCGAGGGGCTTGGTGAACTCGACGCCCGGGGCTTTCTTGTCCCCCTTGTCCGTCAGCTTGAGCGAGTCGAGCTTGGCGGTCTCACCCGCGGACTGGCTGGTCGGTTCCGGGGCTGCGGGCTCCTGGCCACCGCAGGCGGTCAGCAGAAGCAGTGCGGGAAGAAGGATTGCTAGTAGTCGGCGCACGTAAGAACTTTCGTCGGGGCAAGATGGATGCCCTGCCGGGATGCTGGACACGGCAAGGCAGTCAGGACCGCGGAACGGCCTCTTCCAGAGTAACGCGGAAAGCTGGGTATCAGCCCATAGAGTCCAGAAGGGCATCCACCCGCTCGTCCTCGTTGCGGAACGGGTCCTTGCACAGAATGGTCTGGTGCGCACGGTCGTTGAGCTTCAGGTGGACCCAGTCCACGGTGTAGTCACGGCCCAGCTCCTGCGCCTTGCGGACGAAGTCGCCACGCAGCTTGGCCCGGGTGGTCTGCGGCGGGGCGTCCACGGCGTCCTTGATGGCCGTCTCCTCCGTCACCCGGCGGACTGCCCCGCGTGACTGCAGCAGGTAGTACAGGCCGCGGGAACGGGAGATGTCGTGGTAGGTGAGGTCCAGCTGCGCGATCCGGGGGGCGTCCAGGCCCAGGCCGTGGCGCCTGCGGTAGCTGTCCATCAGCTTTTTCTTGATCGCCCAGTCGATTTCGGTGTCGATGGTGCTGGAATCGCCGCTTTCGATGGCGCGCAGCGTCCGCCCCCACAGGTCCAGGATCAGGGGGACGTGCGGGTTGTGGGCTCCGTTTTCCTGGACGAACGCCGTGACTTTGCTCAGGTACTCCTGCTGGATCTCCAGCGCGGTGAGCTGGCGGCCGTTGGCGAGCCGGACCAGCGCGCGGCCGCTGAGGTCATGGGAGATCTCACGGATGCTGCGGATGGGGTTTTCCATCCGCATGTCCCGCATGATCACGCCGGCCTCGATCATCCGCAGGATGAGGTCCACGGTGCCCACCTTGAGCAGCGCCGTGGTTTCGGACATGTTGGAGTCGCCGACGATCACGTGCAGGCGGCGGTAGAACTCGGCATCGGCATGCGGCTCGTCCCGGGTGTTGATGATGGGCCGCGAACGGGTGGTCGCGGATGACACGCCCTCCCAGATGTGGTCCGCCCGCTGCGAAAACGCGTAGGTGGCTCCGTGCGGCGTCTTCAGGATCTTGCCAGCACCGGCGATGAGCTGGCGCGTGACGAGGAACGGGATGAGGATCTCGGCCAGCCGGGTGAATTCTCCGCGGCGGGGAATGAGGTAGTTCTCGTGGCTGCCGTAGGAGTTGCCGGCGGAGTCGGTGTTGTTCTTGAACAGGTACACGGTGCCGTTGAAGCCCTCGGCAGCCAGCCTGGACTGGGCCTCATCCACGAGGTCGTCCAGGATGAGCTCCCCGGCGCGGTCATGGGCGATCAGCTGGGCAAGGTCGTCGCATTCTGCGGTTGCGTATTCCGGATGCGAGCCCACGTCGAGGTACAGGCGGGACCCGTTGGTGAGGAACACATTGGATGACCGTCCCCAGCTGACCACTTTGCGGAACAGGTAGCGGGCCACTTCCTCCGGGGCGAGGGGGCGGGAGTCCGGGCTCGAATAGGAAATCCCGAATTCGGTTTCAATGCCGAAGATCCTCTTGTCCATGTCAGCTCTCCTCAGCCAGCAGTTCCACAACGTCCTGGTTGGACAATCTGCGGAAAGCCCTCCGCGTACCCCTGTTGCTTTCCGAACTGCGGTCCAGCACCGCCACTTCCAGGGCCTTGGCCGGCAGGTCGGGTGCCTCGTTGTCCGTCACGAGTCCCCTGACAGCGAGCCGGATAGCCGCCGCGAACGGGAGGTCCCGCTGCCAGCCGCCCTCGATCGCCCCGGACACCTTGTCCGCCTGGCCGCCCATCACGATGAAGTTGTGCTCGTCCGCGATCGAGCCGTCGAACGTGAGCCGGTAGAGGTGGTCGAGGTCCTGGCTGGCTCCGACTTCCGCCACGGCCAGTTCCACCTCGAACGGCTTCTGCTCCGCGGTGAAGACGGCACCCAGGCTCTGGGCGTAGACGCTGGCCAGTCCCCTGGCCGTGACGTCGTCGCGGTCGTAGGAATAGCCGCGGACGTCGGCGTAACGCACCCCGGCCTGACGGAGGCTCTCAAACTCGTTGTACTTCCCGACGGCGGCGAAGGCGATCTTGTCGTAGATCTCGCCGATCTTATGCAGCGACGGTGACGGGTTCTCCGCCACCAGCGCAATCCCGTCCTCGCAGCTGATCACGATCACGGACCGGCCGCGGGCGATGCCTTTCCGTGCGAAATCCGCACGGTCTTTCATCAGCTGCTCGGGAGAGACATAGAACTGCTGCGTCATATCAGGCCTCCCTGCGGGCAGCTGCCCTGGACTCGATAATGTTTCCGGCCATGGCTGCGAGTTCCCGGTCGGATACGCGCCGGGCTCCGGCCCGGTTGACGGCGTACACCACGGGCCACAGCTGCCGCACCGGGTCGGGGCCGCCGGTGGCGGAGTCGTCGTCGGCTGCGTCGTACAGGGATTCGACGGCCACGGAGATCGCTTCGTCCTCGGGCAGGTTGGGCCGCCAAAGCTTCTTGAGGGCGCCGCGGGCGAACATAGATCCGGAGCCCACGGCGTGGTGTTCCTGTTCCTCGTAGCGGCCGCCGGTCACGTCATAGGAGAAGAGCCTGCCTACCCCCGCGGCAGTGTCGAAGCCTGCGAACAGCGGGACCACGGCGAGGCCCTGCAGCGCCATCGGCAGGTTGCCCCGGATCATGGCGCCGAGCCGGTTCGCCTTGCCATCGAGGCTGAGCAGGGTGCCCTCGATCTTCTCGTAGTGCTCGAGCTCCACCTGGAACAGGCGGGTCAGGTCGATCGCAATGCCGGCCGTGCCGGCAATTCCCAGGACTGAATACTGGTCGGCGGGGAAGACCTTTTCGATGTGCCGGCTGGCGATGATGTTGCCCATGGTGGCCCGGCGGTCGCCGGCCATGACGATGCCGCCGGCGTACGTCATGGCCACGATGGTGGTGGCATGGGGCACGGCGGGCGGCTGGCCGGCGGACGTGCCCGTAGCGAACGGTGCGTATTGGGGAAGCAGTTCCGGACGGTCGCGTTGGAGATGCTCAGTGAACGACGACGTCGCGTGGGCGGCTACCTTGTTGGCTGTTGTCTCCTGCACTGGTGCACTCCTTCAACGTGTTACTTCAGCGGCTGTCCGGTACCTCTGGCTTCCGTGCCCGGTGCGGGTGGTGTCGCTGCCGGTCTACTGGCCGCCCTTTTGCACGAATGCCCGGACAAATTCCTCCGCGTTGGACTCCAGGACGCCGTCGATCTCGTCGAGGAGATCGTCAACACCCTGCGTCGAGGCGGATGCCTGTGCATCTGCGGGCGCCGGCGGTACGGGGACCTCTTCCTCGACCTCGGTGTCGCGTGGCTGCGGCTGCTGCTGCTCCTGGCCTGCCATGTCCTTCTCCTTCATCCAGTCCCCCCTTCCGGAGGGACATCCTGTATGCCCATATTGCCACGCAAAGGGCCTTCGCGGGGCGCATTATGCCGGTGGCGGAGCCGGTGCCGATCCGAGGAGTTCCGCAAGGAACGGTGCCGCCTCGCGGTGCCTGTCAAACAGGCCTCCGGTCAGCGCCTTCGTGCCCCGCAGCGGTTCCCGGGTGGGCACGCGCTGCAGCCTTCCGTAGCCCGGCACGTCGAAGATCACCGAGTCCCAACTGGCCCCCACCACGTCCTTGCTGAAGCTGCTGACGCAGCGTCCGCGGAAGTACGCGCGGGTGTCCGACGGCGGTTCCGTCACCGCGGCGGCGATGCCAGCGTCGTCGACGATCCGCTGCATCCGGTTCCGGGAGAGCAGGCGATAGTAGAGCCCCTTTTCGGGGCGGAGGTCAGCCCACTGCAGGTCCACCAGACCCAGCCTGGCGTCATCCCACTGGAGCCCGTCGCGCTGGCGGTAGCCCTCCAGGATGGACAGCTTGGCCAGCCACTCCACCGAGGTAGCGGCGGCGGCCCGGTCGCTGTCCAGCTGGGTCAGGGTGGTGGCCCACCGCTCAAGCACGGCGTGGGTGTGGCCGTCGCCATCAATGGCGTCCGAGACACCCGTATCCTGGGCGAGCTTGGCGGCGGCCTCGTGGTACATCCACTGCAGGTCCAGCGCCGTCACCCGGCGGCCGTCGAGCAGCCTGATCTTGGTGGTGAGGGTGGTGTCGTGGCTGATGGCCTGCAGCGCAGCCACCGGCTCGTGGACCTCGATCCGCGGCGCGAGGCCCGCCTCGATCAGGCTGAGCACCATGGCGGTGGTCCCGAACTTCAGGTAGTTGGACACCTGGCTCAGGTTGGCGTCGCCGATGATGACGTGCAGCCGCCGGTACTTGTCCGCTGTTGCATGGGGCTCGTCGCGGGTGTTGATGATGGGGCGCCGGATAGTGGTTTCGAGCCCCACCTCCGCCTCGAAGAAGTCGGCCCGCTGGCTGATCTGGTAGCCGGACCGGGAGCTGTCCTGGCCCATGCCCACCCGCCCCGAGCCGCAGATGATCTGCCGCGAGACGAAGAACGGGGTCAGCCCGCGGACAATGTCTCCGAACGGCACAGACCGCGGCATCAGGTAGTTTTCGTGCGACCCGTAGGACACGGACTTGTTGTCGGTGTTGTTCTTGTAAAGGTTGACGGCGGGAAGTTCCGTGTCGCTGGCCAGCCTGCGGACCGCGGCCAAGCCCACGAGGTCCCCGGCGGCGTCCCAGGCAACTGCCGCCGCAGGGTTGGTGACCTCCGGGCTGGAGTACTCGGGGTGGGCGTGGTCCACGTAGAGCCGTGCCCCGTTGCCGAGCACCATGTTCATCAGCAGTGATCCCGATTCGTCCTCGCCGTCGAGCTCAAGCTCTTCCCGGCCGTAGGCAAGAGCCACCGCCTCGGCGTCCAGCACGGGCGGCTGGTCCGTCAGCTGGCTCGGGTGGGCCTGGCCGCGTTCGAGGGTCCAGCCGCGGGCGTCATGCAGCGGCTCCTCGTCCGTGTAGTCCCAGCGGGTTTCAGCGCCGCCGGCGGCCCGGAGCCGAGTGACCTGGGCGTAGGCCTGGACCACCCTGGCGGACATCATGGTGGCATTGGCGCCCGGTGCGGCCGGGGCGTGGATCCCGTATTCGGTTTCCGACCCCATGACCCGCATGGCGCCGCCAGCTGGCAGGCCACCTCCCAGCGACGATTCGGAGCCGGCCGTCACAGGTACTGGCCCGTGTTGGGCATGGTCTCGATGGATTTGCCGGGCTCTTGGCCGGCCTTGCCCTGGACGATGGTGCGGATGTACGTGATGCGCTCACCCTTCTTGCCGGAGATGCGCGCCCAGTCATCCGGGTTGGTGGTGTTGGGCATGTCCTCGTGCTCACGGAACTCATCGACGACGGCGCGCAGCAGGTGGTCGATGCGCAGGCCCTTCTGCTGGGTGGTCAGGAGGTCCTTGATGGCGTACTTCTTGGCACGGTCCACGACGTTCTGGACCACGGCCCCGGAGTTGAAGTCCTTGAAGTACAGCATCTCGGTGTCGCCGTTGGCGTAGGTGACTTCGAGGTACTCATTGGACTTCTCGGTGGAGTACATGGCTTCCACTGTCCGCTGGATCATGGCGTCCACCGTCTCCTGGACGTCGCCGTCGTGCTCCACCAGATCGTCCTCGTGGAACGGCAGGTCCGGGGTGATGTACTTCTTGAAGATGTCCGCCGCGGCCTCGGCGTCGGGACGGTGGATCTTGACCTTCACGTCGAGTCGGCCGGGGCGCAGGATGGCGGGGTCGATCATGTCCTCGCGGTTGGAGGCACCGATGACGATCACGTTGTCCAGCCGCTCCACGCCGTCGATCTCGCTCAGCAGCTGCGGCACGATTGTGGTTTCGACGTCTGAGGAGATGCCCGTGCCGCGGGTGCGGAAGAGCGAATCCATCTCGTCAAAGAAGACCACTACGGGGCTGCCGTCCGAGGCCTTTTCGCGGGCCCGGGAGAAGATCAGCCGGATGTGGCGTTCGGTTTCGCCGACGTACTTGTCGAGGAGTTCGGGGCCCTTGATGTTGAGGAAGTAGCTCTTCAGGTCAATGTTGCCCGAGCGTTCCGCGGCCCGCGCGGCAAGGGAGTTTGCCACGGCCTTGGCGATGAGCGTCTTGCCGCAGCCCGGAGGGCCGTAGAGCAGGATGCCCTTGGGCGCCTTGAGCCCGTGTTCGCGGTACAGGTCCGGATGCAGGAACGGCAGTTCGATGGCGTCCCGGATCTGTTCGATCTGCGGGCCGAGGCCGCCGATGTCCTCATAGGTGATGTCCGGGACTTCCTCCAGGACGAGGTTCTCGACCTCGGACCGCGGGACCTTTTCGAGGGCGTACCCGGTGCGGGAATCAATGGACAGGGCATCGCCCACGCGCAGCTTCTCGCTCAGGAGCGGGCCGGCGAGCCGGATGACGCGCTCCTCGTCGGCACGGCCCAGCACCAGGGCGCGGTCCGGGCCGAGCAGCTCCTTGAGCGTGACGAGCTCGCCCGCGCGCTCGTAGCCGAGGCCGGCCACCACCAGGAGAGCCTCATTGAGGAGCACTTCCTGGCCGACCGCCAGCTGGTTGATGTTGACCAGGGGGCTGATGCCAACCCGCATTTTGCGCCCGGCGTTGAAGATGTCCACCGATTCCTCGGTGGCTGCCTGGCCGCTGCCTGCGGCCTGGCGCCGCGGGTTCAGCTGGAGGATGGTTCCGAAGCTGTACGGCGGCTGACCCTCCTGGTCCAGGGCGTTCTTCAGCCGGAGTATTTCCGCCTTGGCAGTTTCCAGCATCGCCACGAGCTTGGAGTTGTTCTGCGTGGCAGCTGCCAGTTGGCGGTCGATATGCCTCAGTTTGTCCCTGAGGATATTGACCTGCCGGTCCGCGACAGACAGTTCGTTGGCGCCAGCCTGCTCAGCCGGCGTAGGCACGGAGTCATTGTTTGGCGTCTCCATGATGCATCAGCCCCTTCCTGCGCTTCTCTTAAGACGATAGCCCCAAGTTGGCTGGTAGAGCCGACGACATCCGAAATACGGACTAGTTTGTGATCTCCGGGTCGTCCTTCACGTTGGTGCCGGCGATCGCGTCCCGCGCGGCCCGGCGGAGCTTCTTGTCGGAGACGAGGCGTTCCCCCACGGCGCCGGGTGTCCAGGCATTGACGTCCTCTTCGTTGAACTCGGTCTTGGATGGGCGCCGCTTGACGGAAATGCCGGTGACGCCGTCGGCGAGCCGCCGGGTAACCAGCAGGAAGCCAGTGTGGGCGACCATGCGGTGGTCGGGACGGACGGCCAGTCCTTCGAGGTGCCAGCCGCGGACCATCGATTCCCAGGCGTCCGGCTCGGTGAAGCGGCCGTCGGCGCGGATGGCTTCCGCCGTGCGGGAGAGCTGGGTGACGGTGGCGACGTAGTTGATCCACACGCCGCCGGGGGCCAGGACGGTGGCCACGGCGTCGAGGCATTCCCAAGGCGCCAGCATATCCAAGACCACGCGGTCGATGGACCCGGGCTCTTCGGCGCGGACAACTTCCTCCTGGAAGTCCCCGAGGGAGATCTGCCAGGCCGGGTGCGGGCCGCCGAAGATGGTCTCCACGTTGCCGCGGGCGATGGCGGCGAATTCCTCGCGGCGTTCGAAGGAGTGCAGGTAGCCCTGGTCCCCTACCGCACGCAGCAGCGAGATGGACAATGCACCTGAGCCCACGCCTGCCTCCACCACGCGGGCACCCGGGAAGATGTCAGCCATGGTGATGATCTGGCCGGCGTCCTTGGGGTAGACCACCGCAGCGCCACGGGGCATGGACAGGACAAAGTCGGACAACAGCGGGCGGAGCGTCTGGTACTGCTGGCCCACGTTGTTGACCACCACCGAGCCGTCCACCTTGCCGATGATGTCATCGTGGTTGAGGAAGCCGCGGTGGGTGTGGAAGGCTCCGCCGGCCTCGAGGCTGATGGTGTTCATGCGCCCGCGCTCGTCCGTCAGCTGGACCCGTTCGCCTTCGCGGAAGGGGCCGCGCCGGCGGGCAGCGCCGACCGGCTGGTCCGCCGTCCCGGCTGCAGTGCCGGAGGAAAGGCCCGTGCTGGCTCCGTTGGCGGCAGATTCGCTGCTCATGACTGTGTCCTCGCTCCTGTAAAAGCTGTCTTGGCGTGCACCGTGGCGGTCCGGCAGGGCGCCGTGCACCCGCTGCCGATTTCACGACCGGCACGTAACTCTACCGGTTCTGGCCCTGTCGGCGCGTGTTTTAGCGGGGGGCCTTGCCTGTTATGGCCGTCACCACGGCGGACTGCCGCAGCAGGCCGGTGACACTGCCGTTGTGGTCAACCACCGCGTAGTCGTGTCCTTCGAGCTGCGCCAGGTACTGGAGCAGCTCCTGGCCTTTGGACCATTCCGGCACGTAGGCGCCGGCGCCGAGCGGGTAGGCCACCGCTCCGGCGGGGGTGGTGCCGGCCACGGTGGCGGGCACAGCCGCCAGAGCCGCGGGGTCCACCACGCTGTTGGGCCTGCCGTCCGGAGCGCAGAGCACGACGGCGGTCCGCCCGCCTGCCGATGATCGCAGGATGTCGCTGACGCTCCCCGCTTCGGAAAGGCCGACGGCGGGTTCAGCCAGTGCGGCGGCGCTCACCAGATGGAGCCGGCTGCGCAGGCGGCCCTGCTGGATTGACGCTGAAGCGCCCATCCAGAGGAAGCCGCCGACCAGGATGGTGATGAGCAGCATGCTGGTGTCCGGGACGTCTCCGCTGAGCAGCGGCCGGACAATGAACCACAGGCCCAGGGCGATGACGATGACGCGCCCGCCCCAGCCCGCGGCGACGGTGCCCTTGGCGTGGCTGCCGGTGGCCTTCCAGACCGCGGATTCCACCAGGCGGCCGCCGTCCAGCGGCAGCCCGGGCAGCACGTTGAAGATGCCGATCACAAGGTTCGCCCAGAAGAAGATGTTCAGGAGGGTGTCCGCAACTCCGGACAGTCCGCCCGAGGAGATCACCAGCCAGGCCGCCCCGGCGAGCACGAAGTTGGCGGCGGGCCCGGCCATGGCCACCAGCACCGACCGTCCGGGCGTGGCGGTGAAGCTTTCAAACTGGGTGTGGCCGCCCCACAGGTTGAGCACGATTTTCTCGCTGGGCCAGCCGTAGATCTTGGCCGTCAGCGCGTGCGCCAGCTCATGGACGAGCACCGACAGCAGGAGCAGGACCGCGTAGGCGAATGCCACGTAGTACGCCCCAATGCCCAGCGAGGGGCTGCCATGCTGCAGCACCGGTCCGTACACGATCACCGTGAAGGCGGCGATGATGAACCAGGAGTAAGCCAGGATGATGGGAATGCCGGCGATCCTGCCGAGCGGGATGCCCTCGCGTCGGCTGTTCTTCGTCAGCACGTTCGGGGGCTGCTGACCGGATCCCGCGGGATCAGACACGTTCCGGGCTCCTTAGTTAACGTTCTCGAAGGTTGCCGCCGGTTCGCTCAAGCCGAGGCGGAGCCTCACCAGCTCCTCGAGTTCGGCCACACTGCGGCCCGCGAGGGAATCCCACGTGGTCCTGCGGGCGTCGTCCGGCAGCGGCACGATGTGCGGAATGGCCACGGTTACGGCGCCCGACGCCACGGCGGCGGCAACGCCCGGTTCCGAGTCCTCCAGCGCCACGCAGTGGTCGACGGTGAGCTCAGGGTCCTGCTGCTTCAGCAGGTCCACGGCCGTGAGATACGCCTCCGGGTGCGGCTTGCCCCTGGTTACCGTGTCGCCGGTAACGAGGAACTCGAAGTAGGGCCGGGGAAGGCTCGCCACAATCTCGCGGGCCAGCGGTGCCTCTGACATGGTCACAAGGGCACAACGCACGCCGGCGCTGAAAAGTTCATCCAGCAGCTCCCGGGCCCCCGGACGCCACGGCACGTTCTCCCGGACGCGGCTGATCACCTGGGCGGTGAGCGTGTCGATGATCTCGCGGATCTCCAGGCGCACTCCGGCGGCCTGGAGGATGCCGGCCGAGTGGACCAGCGATTGCCCCACGAGCTGCATGGCCTGTTCGTGCGACCACGTCCCCCCGTAGGCCGCGACAAGGTTGTGTTCGGCTTCGATCCAGTACGGTTCCGTGTCAACGATGGTGCCGTCCATGTCCCATAAAACGGCTTTGAGCAAGGGCTGAGTGGCGGCAGATTCCATGCTTTCCACTGTACCGGGCCGCCCCGCGGCGCCTTGCCGCGGGCCACGGGCGTACGCCGTCGGCGAATATCCGCGCCCCGCATGACGCGGATGAGGGGTTTTGTCCCGATCTGCGGCGGTTCGTTCTATGCAACAGCAACGCTTGTGGACGTAGGGTGAAGGGATGAACAGCTTCGACGGAGACACCAACGAACCGGGCACCGCGCCTGAGACGGAGCAGCTACTGCAGCCTGTTCCCGAGGGCCAGCGTATTACTGTGATGCTGGCTGCGTTCGAGGGCTGGAATGACGCGGGGGAAGCCGCCAGCGATGCGCTCCGTTACCTGAACAAGCTATGGGGCGGGAAGAAGGTCGCGTCCATAGACGCCGACGAGTACTACGACTTCCAGTTCACCCGGCCCACCGTCCGCCGCACTGCCTCCGGGGAACGCAAGATCAAGTGGCCGTCCACGCGGATCTACAAGGCCAGCGCTCCCGGCACCAACGTGGATGTGATTTTCATCCAGGGAACCGAACCGTCCTATAAGTGGCGCGCGTACACAGCTGAACTGCTAGTTCATGCCGAGGCGCTTCATGTGGACTACGTGGTCCTGGTGGGTGCACTGCTGGCGGATGTGCCTCACAGCCGCCCCATCCCGGTCAGCACGTCCACCGACGACGGCGCGCTGCGGGAACGGCTCAACCTTGAGGCCTCGCAGTATGAAGGGCCAGTGGGGATCGTCGGTGTGCTGTCAGAGGTATCGCTGCTCGCCGGCATCCCCACCGTCTCACTCTGGGCGGCTGTGCCGCACTACGTTGCACAGGCCCCGTCACCCAAGGCGCAGCTGGCGCTCCTGCACCGCATCGAGGAACTGCTCCAGGTTCCGCTGGACACGCACGAGCTGGCCGAGGAGGCCGAGGCGTGGGAGCGCGGCGTCAACGAACTGGCCACCGAGGATCCCGAAATCGCCGCCTATGTGCGGCAGCTGGAGGAAGCGAAGGACACCGCAGACCTGCCCGAGGCCAGCGGTGAATCCATTGCGCGCGAGTTTGAGCGCTACCTGAAACGGCGGGGCAAGGACAAGCCCTAGGGCTCCGCCGCTTCGACGGTTCCCTGTGCAGGGAACCGTCGAAGCGGGGCGCTAAAGTTCGACGGCGCTAAAGTTCGACGCCGAGAAGTGCGTTGACGGCGTCGCGCACCAGGGCCTGGCCTGCTTCGGACACGCTGTCCGTGTTGTTGAGCCCGGTGTTGGAAAGGGCATTGTCCGCCCACTTGTCCACGGCGCTCAGGGCTGCGGGGGCGTCCAGATCGTCGGCCAGGGCCTCGCGCATCTGCCCGATCAGTTCCTCACCCGATCCGGCCGGCGCCGCGGACAGCGCAGAACGCCACCGTTCGAGGCGTGCCTTGGCCTGCTCGAAGCCTTCCGCCGTCCAGGACCAGTCGGACCGGTAGTGGTGCGCCAGGATTGCCAGACGGATGGCTGCGGGTTCTTCGCCCGCCGCGCGCAGCTTGGAGACGAGGACCAGGTTGCCCTTGGACTTGGACATCTTCTCGCCATCGAGTCCCACCATTCCGGCGTGGGCGAAGTGCTCCGCAAGCGGAACACCGGACAGTGAGTAGGCATGCCCCGCGCCCATCTCGTGGTGCGGGAAAATCAGGTCCGAGCCGCCGCCCTGCACCGTGAAGGGTGCCGGCAGGTACTTCTGGGCGATGACGGTGCACTCAATATGCCAGCCGGGCCGGCCCTTCCCCAGCTCGCCGCCGGGCCAGCTGGGCTCGCCGTCGCGGGCCACGCGCCACAGCAGTGGATCGAGGGCCTGGCGCTTGCCTGCCCGGCCGGGGTCGCCGCCCCGTTCGGCGAACAGTTCCAGCATCTCGGCTTCCGGCAGCCCGGAGACTGCTCCGAGGCTCCAGGCGTCCACGCCGACGGCGTGCTTGCTGGCGGCTTCCACGTCGTAGTAGACGTCGCCGTCGGGCTCGCCCTGGGTGCCGTTTACGCGGTAGGCCAGCCCCTGGTGCAGGAGCCGTTCAATCGCGGGGACGATCAGCGGCATGGCTTCGACGGCGCCCACGTAATGATCGGGGGCAATGACGTTGAGGGCTTCCATGTCACTGCGGAAAAGCTGGATCTGGCTGGCCGCGAGCTCGCGCCAGTCGACTCCGGTAGCTTCGGCGCGCTCCAGCAGGGGGTCATCGATGTCGGTGACGTTCTGGACGTACGCAACCTGCTGGCCGCCGTCGCGCCAGGCGCGGTTCAGCAAATCGAAGGCGACGTAGCTGGCGGCATGCCCCATGTGGGTCGCGTCATACGGGGTGATCCCGCAGACATACATCGACTTTTCGCCCTCGGCGTTCAGGGTTACGGCACGGCCTGCGGTTGTGTCAAACAAGCGGAGCGCGGGCATTTCCCCCGGCAGGACAGGCACGGGGCGGGAGATCCAGGACTTCACAGACCAAGCCTAGTGCTAGGCGCTGATGACATTGAAACCGAGCAGCAGGTACAGGGCGAGGCCCAGGAAGATGCGGTACCAGACAAACAGCCGGTAGCTGCGCGTCGAGATGAACTTCAGGAACCAGCCGATGATGACGTAGCCAATGACGAACGCAATTACCGTTGCCAGGGCCGTCTCCCCCAGTCCGAAGGGGCCGCTCACGCCGTCCTTGGCCACCACCTTGAAGAGCTGGTATAGGCCGCTGCCGAACACCGCAGGGATGGCAAGGAGAAAGGAGTAGCGGGCGGCGGCTTCACGCGTGTAACCCATAAGGAGCCCGGCCGTGATGGTGCCGCCGGAGCGTGAAACGCCGGGGATCAGCGCCATGGCCTGGGCGAATCCGTAGAGGATGCCGTGCTTGTAGGTGAGCCGGGTGAGGTCACGGTCCTGCTTGCCAACGGCGTCGGCCACGGCGAGGATCAGGCCGAAGACGATGAGCATCGTGGCTACGATCCACAGGCTCCGCAGAACGGATTCGATCTGGTCCTGGAACAGCAGGCCCAGGACGATGATGGGCAGGCTGCCCAGAATCACCAGCCAGCCCATCCGGGCGTCCGGGTCCTGGCGCGGGACCCGCCCGGTGAGCGCACCGAACCAGGCCCTCACGATCCGGACGATGTCGCGCCAGAAATAAACAATGACGGCGGTCTCCGTGCCGAGCTGCGTGATGGCGGTGAAGGCCGCGCCGGGGTCCGCCGCATTCGGCAGGAAGGAGCCCACAATCCGGAGGTGGGCGCTCGATGAAATAGGTAGGAATTCGGTCAGTCCCTGCACAAGACCCAGCAGGGCCGCTTCAATCCAGTTCACGCTAAGACCCTACGTCATGATGCGGGTGGTTTCCCCGTAAGCTAGCTGCTATGCAGCAGCGTTACATCGGCAACAGCGGGCTCCGCGCGTCCTCCCTTTCCCTCGGCACCATGTCCTGGTCCCGTGAGACGGATGAGCAGGATGCCTCGGAGCTGCTGCGCACCTTCGTGGACGCCGGCGGGACCCTGGTGGACACCGCGGCCTCCTACGCTGACGGTCAGGCCGAAGCCATGCTCGGCTCGATGCTGGGCGACGTCGTCTCCCGCACGGAAGTGGTCATCTCCACCAAAGCGGGGGTGTCGCCGTCGGACGGGCGGCAGCGGGTGGACGCTTCACGGAACGCCATGCTGTCCGGGCTTGACGCCAGCCTGGCGCGGCTAGGCACCGACTATGTTGACCTCTGGCTCGCCCAAGCGTGGGACCCCAACGTCCCACTTGAGGAGACGTTGTCCGCCCTTGACCTTGCCGTCCGCAGCGGACGGGCCCGCTATGCGGGAATCGCCAATTACAACGGCTGGCAGACTGCCAAGGCCGCCGCAGTCGCCGGGATCCCACTCGTGGCCAACCAGTCCGAGTATTCGCTGCTGCGCCGCAGGCCCGAGGCGGAGCTGGTGCCGGCCATCGAGGATGCTGGCCTGGGGCTGATGGCGTGGGCGCCGCTGGGCCGCGGCGTCCTCACCGGCAAGTACCGCGGTCATGTGCCCTCCGATTCCAGGGCGGCCGGGACGCGGCTGGCCAACTACGTGGAGCCTTACCTTGAGCAGCCGTCATCGCAGGTGGTCGAGGCTGTTGCCATGGCGGCCCGCGGCCTGGGGCGGTCGTCCCTGGATGTTGCGCTGAGCTGGCTCCTGTCCCGGCACGCAGTGGCGACCGCCATCGTTGGCGCGCGCACGCCCGTCCAGCTCAAGGAAATACTGGACGCCCAGCTCACGCCGCTGCCGGCGGAAATTGCACGTGCCCTCGAGGATGTCTCCAGCAGCCTGTGCTAGCCAGAGCCGGGTCTGAACGGGCCGGTTACTCTTCAACGATTTCCAGATCCTCGTCGTCGACTTCGCCGTCTTCCTCTTCGTCTTCCTCGTCATCGAAAACCTGGAGCGGCGTCACTTCGTTGTAGGCCTCATAGAGGGCGTCCTCATAGACTTCGAAGGCATCGGCAACCGCAAAGAATGCCGCCTCCACTGAGGGGTCACCATCACCGCGGCGGGCCGAGGCGGCTGCAAGGTGTTCTTCCAAGGCGGCAGTCAAGGACTGAAGCGCGACACGCGGATCGATGCTCATGCCTTCACGTTAGCGGGAAAAGGACGAAAATGGAGAGCAATGAAGGAACATTTTCTGACCAGCTCAGTCCTGCGGGAACGGGACTACGCACGTCAATACGAGTATCTCGTATTGACCGTGGGTCCTGAGGATTCCCTGCCCGAAGCCCGGCGACGGCTCGTGGAACACTCCGAGTACGGCAAGTGGGAACTCGAGCGCAGCAGGCTGTACGTGGGCGGCGGCAGGCGCTTCTGGCTTCGCCGCCGGGTCACGCAGGTGCAGCGCACCGTCTAGGCCGCTCCGGCCCTCTGCGCGCGCACCACGATGGTGCGCGCCACTTTCTGTTGCCGGTTCCAGCTGGTGCCTCCGGCCCGGGCGGGCGCAGGAAGTGAGCGCTGCCCGATTATTCTTCGAGCGGGCCAAGCCAGGCGTTGGCCACGGTGTTGTGCGCTGACTCGTCGTCGGAGGGGTGGAACATGCCGGCCAGGACGTCACGGTACAGGCGCTCCAGCTCCGAACCCCTGAAATAGCTGGAGCCGCCGGAGACCCGGATGGCAAGATCCACCACCGTCCGCGCCGTCTCCGTGGCCCGGATCTTGACGCCCACGAGCTTGGGAAACCACTGGTTGCCATGGTCGGCCAGGCGGTCCACGTCTGCGGCCACCACCGAAAGCTGCGGGTACAGGGCATCCATGGCCATGGCAGCCTCGGCCACCTTCCAGCGGATATCAGGGTCCTGGGCCAGGCTCCTGCCGCCATTCTTGAATGATGTCCTGCGCCTGGCGGCTTCCACCGCCAGCACCAGCGCCCGCTCCCCGATGCCTGCGTAGACGCCCGCAAGCAGGGTCTCAAAGCAAGCGAAGATCGCGAAGATCAGCGGATCGGCGTTGGGGCCCACCGGCAGCTTCCGGAAGATGCGGCCGGGCGGAACGACTGCACCGTCGAGGATGGTGGTGTTGGACTGGCTGGCGCGCATGCCCAGCGTGTTCCAGTCCTCCAGGATCCGGTAGCCGGCCGTGTCCCGACTGATGAATCCGTGCACCAGTTCACCTTCGCCGTTCCGTGCGGCCAAGTCCTTGCCGAAGATGCCCAGGCGCGTCCAGGCCGGCGAGAGGCTCGTGAAGATCTTGGTGCCCGTGAACGAGTAACCGCCGTCCGGCAGGGGCGTGGCCGACGTCAGCGAATCGAACAGGACGGCGTCGTTGCCTGCCTCGGAATTGCCGAAGGCGAATATCTCCCCCGCCGCTGCCTCCTGCAGCACGAAGTCCAGCGAGGAGTCGCCGCGTGCGGCCAGGACGCTGGCCACCCCTGTCCAGACCAGGTGCATGTTGACGGCCAGCGCGGTGGCCGGGGCCGCCGTCGCCAGCCGCCGCTGGCAACGGACCGCAGCCTCCAGGCCAAGGCCTGCACCGCCGTCGGACTCCGGCACGAAAAGCTTCAGGTACCCGGCGGCGGCGAGTTCCTCGAGATCCTCGGCGAAGAAGCGGTTCTGTTCGTCGTACTCCGCAGCCCTCCCGCGGATCCGCTCGAGCAGGCTGTCAGGAAGCAGCTGTTCCGGTTCCACCGCCAGCCTCAGTAGTTGGTGAGCAGCGTGTTCAGGACGCGGGCGCCGAACTTCAGGGATTCCGCCGGAACCCGTTCATCAACTCCGTGGAACATGCCGGTGAAGTCGAGGTCGTCAGGCAGCTGCAGGGGCGCGAAGCCGTAGCCGGTAATGCCGAGCTTTGAGAGCGACTTGTTGTCGGTGCCGCCGGACAGGGTGTAAGGCAGGACTTTCGCGCCCGGGTCTTCGGAGTGCAGGGCGTCGATCATTGAGTCGACCAGGTTGCCGGCGAACGGCACTTCCAGGGAGACATCGTTGTGCACGTAGCTGACGTCAACGCCGCTGCCCGCCAGCTCCCGGACGATCTCGAGAACCTGGTCCTGCTGGCCCGGGAGGGTCCGGCAGTCCACCAGTGCTTCGGCGGACTCGGGGATGACGTTGTGCTTGTAGCCGCCGCCCAGGAGCGTCGGGTTGGACGTGTTCTGCAGCGTGGCCCCCACGAAGCGGGCTACCGTGCCCAGTTCCTTCAGCAGCAGCTCCGGGTTGTCGGGGTCGAATTCGACGCCGGTCAGTTCCGTCACGCCGTCGAGGAACTGGCGCGTGGTGGCGGTCAGCTCGATGGGCCACTGGTACTCACCGATGCGGGTCACCGCGCCGGCGAGCCGGGTGATGGCATTGTCGGTGTTGATCTGAGAGCCGTGGCCGGCACGGCCGTGCGCCACGAGCCGCAGCCAGGAGATGCCCTTTTCCGCCGTCTGCAGCAGGTAGGCGCGCTGGCCGCCGATGGTGGTCGAAAAGCCGCCGACTTCCGAGATGGCCTCGGTCGCACCCTCGAACAGCTCGGGCCGGTGCTTCACCGCGTACTGGGCGCCGTGCACGCCGCCGGCCTCCTCATCGGCAAAGAACGCAAAGACGATGTCCCGCTTGGGCTTGCGCCCGGTGCGGGCGAAGTTGCGCAGCACGGACAGGATCATCGCATCCATGTCCTTCATGTCCACTGCGCCGCGGCCCCAGATCAGTCCGTCTTTGAGCTCGCCGCTGAACGGGTCCACGGACCATTGCTCGCGGAGGGCAGGAACCACGTCCAGGTGGCCATGGACTACGAGGGCGCTGGCGGAGGGATCCTCACCGGCCATGCGGGTGACCACGCTGGCCCGGCCGGGCTCCGATTCGAAGATCTCCGCGCCCAGCCCCACCTCGGTGATCAGGCCGGCGGTGTATTCGGCCGCCGCACGTTCGCCGGGACCCGAGCCGTCCCCGTAGTTGGATGAATCGATGCGGATGAGCTCCTGGCAGATGGTGACGACTTCATCCTCAGGCCGAACGTGAGACATTGATCACTCCTTATAGCGGGGAAACGCGGATTCATGCGGGTTGTGGCGGCTTTTGGCTGCCGGAACGCCCGGGTTCAGCCTACCCAGTCCGCTCGATTCCATCTTTCCGGAAAGTTCGTGTTAGAGTTTTTCTCGCTGCTTCGGAGAGAAGCGAACCGCTGAAAGGCGGAGAGAGTCCTTCGAAATACCACCTGCGCGGGTGGCGGAATGGCAGACGCGCTAGCTTGAGGTGCTAGTCCTCGAAAGGGGGTGGGGGTTCAAGTCCCCCTCCGCGCACAAAGGGAAAACCCCGGGAATCCAATGGATTCCCGGGGTTTTTCGTTTCTCCGTGAAGAGCAGGAACGTACCCCCCACGCTAAACCGACACTTGGCTCCGGCGGTGCCGATCACGGCAGGGCGTCGCTGCCGGCTCCCCGAAAAGGCGCTCGGGAAACGGACTGATGATGACCAAGAAAGTCAGGCGCGTTACTGACTGTGACGGCACTGTCCACACTCTTCCCGTGGGCCGCTGACGGGCGTACAAAGGAACTGGAGGGCAACAGTTGTAACCTCCGCCTCACCGCTCTCCCGGAGCCCGGAAAGCGGGAGACGGGCTGACAAGGAGGTCGTCGGGTGTCCCATCAAGATCGTCCTGACCCGAAACAGCGCCCCGTCCCAGGGGCTCCCCCGGGCGCCGGACAGCCAACCCGCAACACTGCAACCCGTGGTCCGGCGCGGCGCACGCCGTACGTCATAGCCGGCGTACTGCTTTCCGTGGCGATCCTGCTCCCGCTCATGCCGCAGACCTACTCGTTCAATGCCCCAACCTTGGGCGGCATGCCCTTCTTCTACTGGTACCAGCTGCTCTGGGTTCCCATTTCCGCAGCCTTGAGCGGCGTGGCGTACTGGCTCGTGACAACGGAAGACCGGCGACGGCGGGCAGCGGCCCGCGCGGGCGCTGCCGGCGTCGACGGCGACGCAGCGAACGGAGATGAGCGGCCATGAACGGGCGCGAGATCAACTGGGTCGCCCTCATCATCGTGGTGCTGCTCTTCGTCGCAGTCGCCATCATGGGCTTCATGGCCGCCCGGTGGCGCCGGACGGCGGAGACTGAGGGACTGCACAGCCTCGACGAATGGGGACTGGGCGGACGCGGCTTCGGGACATGGATCACGTGGTTCCTGCTGGGCGGCGACCTCTACACCGCCTACACGTTCGTTGCCGTTCCCGCCGCGATGTGGGCCACGGGCGCCGTCAGCGGCTTCTTCGCGGTGCCGTACACGATCGTCCTCTACCCGATCATCTTCATCATCATGAGCCGGCTCTGGTCCGTGTCCCACCGGCACGGCTACGTGACGTCGGCAGACTTCGTGGGTGGCCGCTACGGGAGCCGGTGGTTGTCCCTTGCCGTCGCCGTCACCGGCATTGTGGCAACCATGCCGTACATCGCCCTGCAGCTCGTTGGCATCAAGGCTGTCCTCACCGTGCTCGGCCTGGGCAGCTCCGAGAATGTGCTGCTAACGGACCTGCCGCTCATTCTGGCGTTCGTCGTGCTGGCTGCCTATACCTACACTTCGGGGTTACGGGCGCCGGCGATGATCGCCGTCGTCAAGGACCTGCTGATCTATCTGGCGGTGATCGTCGCGGTCATCTACCTGCCGATCAAGTTCGGCGGGTGGGACGCGATCTTCGGGGCGGCGAAGACGAAGCTGGACACTGTGAATGAAGCGACGGGGAAGCCCGCCGGGGTGTTCATCCCATCGGCCGCGAACTACTCGGCCTACTGGACGCTGGCGCTCGGGTCGGCCATGGCGCTGTTCATGTACCCGCACTCCATCACCGGCGTGCTCGCGTCCAAAGGGCGCAACACGATCCGGCGCAACGCCGCGATTCTGCCGCTGTACTCCCTCATGCTTGGCTTCCTCGCGCTGCTGGGTTTCGTCGCCATCAAGGCCGGCACCAGGCCGATTGACCTGAACGGGTCGGTCAACCCCCAGCTTGTCGTCCCGCAGCTGTTTCTGGACCACTTCCCCGCGTGGTTCGCAGGGGTCGCCCTGGCGGCCATCGCCATCGGGGCGCTGGTACCGGCAGCGATCATGTCCATTGCCGCGGCGAACATGTTTACCCGTAACATCTACCGGGACTTCCTCCGGCCTGACGTCGACCCCAGGACTGAGGCGAAGGTGTCCAAGATCGTTTCCCTGGTGGTGAAGGTCGGCGCGCTTATTTTCGTCATAGCCATGGACCAGTCCACGGCCATCAACATGCAGCTGCTGGGTGGCATCTGGATTCTGCAGACATTCCCCGCTGTTGTCGCCGGCCTCTACACTCGGTGGTTTGACCGCTGGGCGCTGCTGGCCGGATGGGCCGTGGGCATAGCCTTCGGCACGGCCTCGGCCTACAACGTCGTCAATCCCGTCACCCGCGCACACTTCGGCGGCTCCATTGCTCCCATCCCCGGGACCGACTTCACGGTGTACATCGCCGTGTCGGCGTTCGTGCTCAACCTGGTTGTCGCCGTCGTACTTACCTTGGTGCTGCGCGCACTCAAGGTGCCCCAGGGCGAGGACAGGACGCGCCGGTCTGACTACGGCGCCGATGAAACGGACCCGAAGGTTGCAGAGATCGAGCGGACCCAGCGTTTCGTGGAACCCGGAGGACCGTCACCGGTATAGCCGGCCAGGGGCTTCCGGGTGGCGCCGCGCCCAATGGGCGTTTGAAGCTGACATGGACGAATTGAGGAGGAGCAGGATGTGGGCCTCGCGGTGCTGGAGAGCCCGGCCTGGGTCAGGAAGATTGCCAGGCGTCGGCCTAACCCGCCATCTGTAATACGGCACAAGCACGCGGACCCTGCCCGACGGAACCAGCTGCATGTTCGTTGATGATTCGATCGCCGTTCGCGACCGGCTGGTCCGGGGAGGAACGACTGTCACCGGCACCGCGCCGAAATGAACGGTTGAAGGACGGTCCATGCTATGAACGTCAGCGACATCCGCGGGCTTTTCCCCCGGGCTCAAAGACGCCATCTACCTCAACACCGCCACCATGTCAGTGGGCTGCGCCCCTGCCAGGGAAGCCTACGAGCTGGCCGTAGAGCGCTGGTCCGCCGGGCGGTTCGACTGGATGGAAGCAGAGCAGGCGGGTGAGGACGCCCGTGGCATGTTCGCCGAGATCATCGGAGCTACATCGGCAGACATTGCCATTGTCCCCGCCGTCAGCTGGAAGGCTGCGCGACTGCCGCTCGAAAGCTTCCTTGGCACGGACATGGAACCGTCGCCGACGGCGTCGAAGCTGGACGCTTCGTTGGCGTGGTTCCCAGCGCTGGCCGACCAGGTGGCGCTTGCTGTCCTTCGCCGGTTCGGTATTGGCACGGTCCTCGAACGTAACGCGCTGCTTGCCGTTCACCTGCGGAACGCACTGGAAGCGGAGGGCGTCAGCTTCCGGTCCTTCCCCGAACGGCAGCGGTCCACCATCGTCTCTGTTCCGGTGGACGACCCGGATGCCGTCATGGCCCGGCTGCGCCGTGCGAACGTGGTGGTGTCCGTCAGGGCCGGCAGGATCCGGCTGGCGACCCATTTCTACAATCTCGAGGAAGAGCTGGTCCGGGTCGCCGAGCTCATTGCCGGCCACTGAGCGGAGCTCATGGGCCCATGAATCCCCCGGGTTGGTTCTTTGTGTGCCCTGGCGCTGCTGACTGATAGGAGTCACCTGCTGAAGAAATAGTTGCTCGAGGCATTGACGTTGCGCCTCGTAGGGGCCACGATTCTGCTAGACGTTTGGGGGGCGCGAAGGCAGTAGCAATGGAGCCGCGCCGTGAACACATATTCTGCAGTTGAGACTTTCTTCCCCCGTCACCTCAGCGTAGATCTGAGCGTGAACCCGCACACAAGGCGTCCTGAAACGCAAAGAACCGCTGGACTGTCCACCAAACACCGACATCGCCGTCGGCCTGGCAGCACTCCCAGCCCTTCGCTGCCCGTGAAGTCAGCGGGCATGAAGCTGGCGGTGAACAGGCCATGATGGGCGCCATTCTCGGCTGGGTTCTGCAGTTCCGGATCCTTGTCCTGGTCGTGGCCGCCGGCGTCCTCGGGTACGGCTTCACCGCCCTGCCCACCATGCCGGTTGACGCCTTCCCCGAGTTCGCACCGCCGCAGGTCGAAATCCAGACCGAGGCCCTGGGGCTCTCTGCCGGTGAAGTCGAACAGCTCATCACGTCACCCATGGAGGCCGACCTCCTCAACGGTGTGGCATGGGTGGAGGCGATCCGTTCCAAGTCACTTCCCGGCCTGTCCTCGATCCAGTTGGTCTTCCAGCCGGGTACGGACATGTTCCGGGCACGCCAGCTCGTCGCTGAGCGCTTGACCCAGGCCAGGGCGCTGCCCAACGTGTCGGCAGCACCCGTGCTCATGCAACCACTGTCTTCCACCAGCCGGGTGATGATGGTCAGGCTCACGTCCAAGGACATGTCCCCCATCGACATGTCCGTGCTGGCACGGTGGACCATGAAGCCGGCGCTTTTGGCCGTTCCCGGAGTAGCGAACATTTCCATCTGGGGCCAGCGCGACCAGCAGTTGCAGGTACTCGTGGACCCCAAGCGGCTGGAAGCTAAGGGCGTGACACTGGACCAGGTCATCAGGACCACGGGCAACTCCGTGTGGGTGTCCCCGTTGAGCTACCTTGAGGCCTCAACGCCGGGCACGGGCGGCTTTCTGGAGACGGGACATCAGCGGCTGGGCGTCCAGCATGTCCTTCCCATCACCACTCCCGAGGACCTCGGAAAAGTCAGCCTCCAGGGCACCTCCAGCAAACTGCTCCTCGGGGACGTCGCCCAGGTCCAGACGGACCACCAGCCGTTGATCGGTGATGCACAGCCCGGCCAGGACGCTGAGCTGTTGCTGGTAATTGAGAAGTTCCCGGAGACAAACACCGCGGACGTCACAAAGGGGCTCGACGAGACTATGCGCGAGCTCCAGGCCGGGCTACCCGGCGTAACCGCCGACACCACCGTGTACCGGCAGGAGTCGTACGTCGAGCAGGAAATGGGCACCCTTGGTGTCGCGCTGCTTGTCACGCTACTGCTGGTCGCGGCGGCATTCGGAGTGATCTTCCGGTCCTGGCGCAGCGCACTGATCACCCTGATCACCGTACCGCTCTCGCTCATTGCTGCGGCCCTGCTGCTAACCCTACGCGGGGCCGGGCTCAACACCCTGGTCTTCGCCGGCATGATCCTCGCACTGACCGTCATCATCGGGGATGTAGCGGAAGACCTGAACTCCGCCGCCAGGGCCTACCGGGCATCCAAGGCAACCGACCTCGGGGATTCGAGGATCGCCCTGCTTGCGGGTGCGTTACGGCCAGTCCGCACCTCGCTGTTCTACGCCCTGCTGATTATGGCGCTGAGCGTGCTCCCCATGCTCTTTGTCCCTGGCCAAAACGGCGCCATGTTCGGGCCCCTGGTAATTGCATATCTGCTCGCCCTGGCGGTCGCCATGGTCGTGGCCCTCACAGTGACAGCGGCCCTGGCGTTCTTCCTGCCGCCGGCATCAGCGGCCCCGGGCCGCGAGCGCCAGGCTATGCAGCGCCTCCGTATCCGGTATGGGCGGGCACTGTCCCGCCGGCCCGGCAAGCCCGCGTTGGTCCTTGCCGCCGCGGCGGTCATGGCGCTCGCCGCCCTGGCGTTGGCGCCGCAGCTGGTCCCCAACCACCCTGTGGTGCCGGTGCTGGCAGACAACACGCTGGTGGTCCAGTGGAGGGCCGCGCCTGGCACCTCCGACCAGGAGATGGTCCGGATCACCGACACCGCGGCCCGCGAACTGCGGGCGGTGCAGGGCGTCTCCAATGTGGCCACCGAGGTTGGGCGCGCCATTACGTCCGACCACGTGGGAGACATCAGTTCCGGGGAGCTGTGGGTGGGAGTGGCAAAGGATGCCTCGTACTCCAGCACCCTTGAGGACGTACAAAGGGTCGTGGCCGGGTACCCAGGGCTGAGCGCAACGGTCTCCACCTACCCGCAACAGAAAATCGACCAGATCCGGGAAGCTGCCGATTCCGGATTCGGCGTCAGGGTCTACGGCGTAGACATGGCCACCCTCCGGGCAAAGGCCGAGGAAGTGCGGCAGGTTCTCGCGCACACGGCCGGTGTGGTAAATCCCCGCGTTGATGCCGCCATCGAACAGCCGACCGTCCAGGTCAAGGTGGACCTGGCGAAAGCACAGAAGGCAGGCGTCATACCCGGCGATGTCCGGCGTGCGGCGGCTGCGCTGCTGCAGGGCATCGAAGTGGGTAACGTCTACGAGCAGCAGAAGGTCTTCTCCGTGGTGGTCAAGGGAACGCCTGCAACCCGGAACAGCCTCACCAGCGTCAGCGAGCTGCTGATCGACACTCCCAAAGGCGGGCATGTGCGTCTTGGCGACGTCGCCGAGGTCAGTATCGTTCCAAACGATGCGGTCATCGTGCATGACGACACTTCCCGGCGCGTGGATGTAAAGGCGGACATCCAGGGGCGCGGGCTGGCTGATGTGCAGCAGGACATCGAAAGAGGCCTGCAGCAGATCCAGTTCCCGGTGGCCTACCACGCGGAGATCCTCACCCGGTTCGCGCAGCAGCAGTCGGCCTTCCAGTGGCTGTGGCTGCTGGCAGCCGTAGCTGCCTTCGGCATCCTGGTTCTGCTGCAGACAGCGCTGGGCGGGTGGCGGCTTTCAGCCGCCGTATTCCTCGGACTGATCGCATCCCTCTCGGGCGGTGTCATTGCCGCCCTGGCAGATGGCGGGGCCAACTACCTGGCGGCGTTTGTCGCGTTCTCTGCCATCTTGGGCATAGCAGTCCGCAGCTGCCTGCTGCTCGCCGGCGAGGTCAGGAACCTCCGCGCCAGGCATGGCGAAGCCACGGGGCCCGCCCTCGTTATCCGCGCCGCACGCAACAGGCTCAAGCCGACCCTCGCGTCCGTGGTGACCACCGCCGCCGCCCTGCTTCCGCTCGTTCTCCTGGGCGGTGTGACAGGAACTGAGGTCATCCAGCCGATCGCCATCATCATCTGGGGCGGCCTGCTGACTACCACCCTTTTCGTCCTGTTTGTGCTCCCCGCAATCCTGCTCCGCTTCGAAGGCAGCCAGGCAGGGACACGAACAGCAACGACACAACCCGCACTTGCCGACGCCCCCACGGGCCTGTGAAAGCCGGAATACATCATGACAACGACTTCGCCGCGGGTGCGCGGCCTGATGGTTCTTACCGTCCTGGGTCTCCTGACCCAGGCATTGCCGGCATGCAGCCAGCCACCGTCTGAGGCTCCGGCAGCCGGTGACGCTGCCGCGAGCCTTGAGGAGGTACCCGGGACCGACCTTAAGCGCATCACGCTGAATGAACGCGCCGCCGGGAACATCGGCCTCCAGACGTCGACGACGAAGCTGGATGCCAAGAGTGGGAAACTCACTGCCCCCTATCTGGCAATCCTCTACGACAGTGAGGGAAGGACCTGGGTCTATACAATTGCCGGCCCCCGCGTCTATGTCCGCCAATCCGTCACAGTGGATCGGATCGACGGCGAGCTGGCCACGCTAAGCGACGGTCCGGCCCCGGGCACGACTGTGGTCACTCTGGGGGCCGAAGAGCTCTTCGGCGCTGAACTGGATGTGGCGAGCTGACATGCGGTGGATCGTAGGAATCAGCCTCAGGTTCAGGACGATAGTTGTTGCCCTTGCCTGCGTGGTGATGCTGCTGGGATCCGTCCAGCTCAGTAAGGCATCGCTGGATGTTTTCCCGGAGTTCGCGCCCCCGCGGGTCGAGGTCCAGACGGCCTGCCTGGGGCTCACGGCCCAGGAGGTCGAGGAACTCGTCTCAGTGCCGATTGAGGCGTCTCTTTCCGGAATGCCGGGCCTGGATGAGCTGAGGTCAAAGTCGGTGCCCCAGCTGTCCTCGATCGTCCTGATCTTCAAACAGGGGACCGACCTGCTCAACGCCCGGCAGCAGGTTTCCGAGCGGATGGCTTCCGTGACGTCGGCCCTGCCCACGTGGGCTGCTCCCCCGGTGATGCTGCAGCCGCTGTCCTCGACCAGCCGCGTCATGAAAATCGGGATGACGTCGTCCAACCGGTCCCTGATCGAGATGTCCATGCTGTCGTACTGGACCATCCGGGCCCGGCTGCTGCGGGTCCCGGGCGTGGCCAACGTGGCCATCTGGGGCGAGCGGCTCCAGATGCTGCAGGTCCAGGTCCAGCCTGAGCGGCTCAAAGCCAAGAATGTCTCGCTTAACCAGGTCATGGAAGTAACGGCCGGGGCTGTGGACGCCGGTCTGCTCCAGTACTCACCCGGAAAATTCATCGGCACCGGCGGCTTCGTCGGCAGCCCGAACCAGCAGATGAGCATCCGCCACGTCCAGCCGATCACGAGCCCCGAGGATCTGGCCCGGGTGACCATACGCGAAGACCACGGCACCGCACTGCACCTGGGCGACGTTGCCAGGGTGGTGGAGGACCATCAGCCGCTGATCGGTGATGCAGTTATCAACAACGGTCATGGACTGATGCTTATTGTCGAGAAGCTCCCGTGGGGCAACACGCTCGAGGTGACCAAGGGCGTTGAGGAAGCCCTCCACGAACTTCAGCCGGGTATGAGCGGTGTCACCTTTGACACCACCATCTTCCGTCCGGCGAGCTTCATCGAGGAGGCCGTTTCCAACCTCAGCCTCGCCCTCCTCCTGGGCTGCCTGCTGGTGGTCATGATCCTGAGCGCCTTCCTGTTCCAGTGGCGGACAGCGCTCATCAGCCTGATCGCCATTCCGCTCTCCCTACTCACAGCCGTCATGGTGCTGTACCTCACCGGCGGTTCGGTCAACACGATGATCCTGGCCGGGCTGGTCATTGCGGTGGGGGTCGTCGTCGACGACGCGATCATCGACGTCGAAAACATCATGCGCCGCCTGCGGCAACACCGTGGCTACGGCGGAGGTGAATCGACGGCGTCCGTGGTGCTGAAGGCCTCCTTGGAAATGCGAAGCCCGATTGTCTATGCCACCCTGATCATTGTCGTGGCCGCCCTGCCCATCTTTTTCCTGGAAGGGCTCACGGGAGTATTCTTCAGGCCTCTTGCCGTCTCCTACACTCTGGCCGTCCTGGCCTCGATGCTGGTGGCGCTCACCGTGACGCCGGCACTTGCCTTGATCCTGTTGGCCAGGGCAAAACTGGAGCAACTCGATCCGCCGCTGGTCCGCGTGCTCAAACGCGGCTACCACGCGCTACTGTCCCGCATCATGAACCGGCCGCGCTACGGCTACGCCGGCTTCGGGGCCCTTGCCCTTGTGGGTCTGGCGATCGCCCCTCTGCTCGGACAGTCTTTGTTCCCCACGTTCAAGGAACGCGACTTCCTGATGCACTGGGTGTCGGAACCGGGCACGTCGGCAGCAGAAGAATACCGGATTGCCCAGCGGGGCTGCGCAGCGTTCCTCAAGGTGCCCGGGGTCCTCAACTGCGGAACGCATATCGGCCAGGCCTTTCAGGCTGACGAAATTGTCGGCGTCAACGCCGGTGAACACTGGATCAGCATTGACCGTCACGCCAATTACGAGCAGACGGTCGCAGCCGTCCAGGATGTCGTGGACGGATACCCGGGCCTGCACCGCGACGTGCAGACCTACCTGAAGGAGAGGATCGAAGAGGTCCTGACGGGGGCCAGCGAACCCATCCTCGTCCGGGTTTACGGTGACGATCTTGCCGTGCTGCGTGAGCAGGCCCAGAGGATCAAGGGAATCCTCAGTGAGATAGAAGGGACCGACGATCCCCATATCTCCCTGGAAGTCGACGTACCGCAGATTACCGTCAAAGTGAACCTGGCGGCGGCGGAAAAGTTTGGCCTTAAGCCCGGGGACGTGCGACGCGCTGCTGCGACCCTCGTAGCCGGGGAAGAGGTGGGCGACGTCTTCCGGGACGGACGGGCCTACGACGTCCAGGTGTGGAGCACACCGGAGACGCGGGCAAACGTCACCAGCATCGAGGACCTGCCCATAGATACGCCGGGCGGAAAGCGCGTGCGCCTCGCCGACGTCGCCGACGTCAACGTGCAGGCCACCCCGAACCTCATCGACCGCACCAACGGGTCCCGCAGGGTCGAGGTTGGGTCCTTCATCGACCCCGGGGCGGACCTCGGCCACGTTGTCACACAGCTGCAGGAACGCCTGAAGTCCCTCAACCTGCCCGTAGGCTACAGCGTCCAGCTCCTGGGCGAATATACGGAGCGGCAGGCGGCCACGGAGCGCCTGACGATTCTCGCTGTCGCGGCGCTGATTCTGATCCTCGTGCTCCTGCAGGCGTCGTTCCGCAGCTGGCGGTTGGCGATCCTCGCCCTCCTGACCTTGCCTATTGCACTCGTCGGAGGAGTCCTGGCTGCGTATTTCACCGGTGGCGTGCTGTCGCTGGGCTCGCTCGTGGGGTTCCTGACAGTCATGGGAATCGCGGCCCGGAACGGCATCCTGCTCATCAGCCACTGCCTGCATCTGGAAAGGATCGAGGGGGTTCCGTTCAGCGGCTCGCTCGTGCTGAGGGGCGCCGGTGAACGGCTCTCCCCGATCCTTATGACCACCCTTGCCACCGGACTCGCCCTGGTGCCCCTGGTCGTCATGGGGGATGTGCCCGGGCATGAGATCGAATACCCGATGGCTGTGGTCATCCTCGGCGGACTCCTGACCTCCACGCTGCTGAACCTGTTTATTGTGCCGTCGCTCTATCTGCGGTTCGCCCAGTCGAGGAAATCCCGGAAGGCGGCAGAACAGGAGCTCGCCCTGCAGAAACTCGCAGTTCAGTAGGCGGGCTCCTTTCGCTTGACCGCCGGAGCATCATTCAGCCCGTGCTCCGGCGGTCAGGTACAGGTTGCGCGTCTCGATGAGTTGGCGGAGGTAGCGCGCCAGGAAGAGTTTCTCCGCAAGGCGTCCCAGGAGCCCGCACGGCGCCGCGAAGTCGATCCTGTCCACCATGATGGTTCCGGCCCCGTCCGCAGTGAATTCATGGACGTGGCGGAAGTGACGAAACGGCCCGCGGACCTGCTCGTCAACGAAGTAGTGGGGCAGCTGCATCTCGGTAATCCGGCTTGTCATCCGTATCGGCAGCCCGAAGTGCCAGGCGCGCCAGGTTACTTCCTCCCCCAGAGAGATCAGCCCGGAAGCGACGCCACCAACGGCTTCCTCCCGCGAGCGGGCCATGGAGTCCTTGTGGGCATCGATGCTTCGGGAGAGGTCAAACAGCTCGGTCATCCCGATGGTTGTCCGTGTGGTGCTTTCAAACGTGACGGCCATGCTCAGAGTATGCCAGCAGTTTCACCGCGCTACTCCGTCAGCTCACGGCCCTCGGCCGCTGATGGGCGTAAGCTTTCAGGGCTCCGGCAGGCCGCCCCACCCCGGGACGCGCTGCGGGGCCAGGTCCGGGGCAAACAGCAAAGCGGACCGGAAAAGGAGCCAGCGTGGACACCCGGAAGCTGAAGTATTTCCTGGCGGTGGTTGACCACGACGGATTCAACCGTGCGGCGGAACACCTGCTCATCGCGCAGCCGTCCCTGTCCCAGACCATTGCCAGCCTGGAGAAGGACCTGGGCGTGCCGCTGTTCCACCGCATCGGGCGCCGGGCCGTCCTTAGCGAGGCCGGAAAGGAACTTGTGGGGCCAGCCCGGCTGGTGATGCGCGACCTGGACGCTGCCCAGTCTGCCGTGCAGGCGCTCCGCGGCCTGCGGAGCGGGCGCCTGGACATCATCAGCATGCCCTCCCCCGGCATCGAGCCGCTGACGTCCATGACCGCCGCGTTCACCAGGCTGCACCCGAAGGTCCGCCTCAACGTCAGCGCCGCCTTCACCCCGGAGGAGGTCATCGAGTCGGTCCGCAGCGGCAGCACCGAGATTGGCCTGGCCGGCTCCTCCAGCCCGGTCCGTGTCCCGGGAGTCAACGTACTGGACCTGGAACGCCAGCCGCTGATCCTCATCGTCAACCCCCAGGCGGACGCATTCCCCGACGGGAGCACCATCCAGCGGGAGGACCTGGACGGGCACCGGCTGATCGCCAGCCAGCGCGGATCACTGATGCGCTGGCTCGTGGACGATGCACTGGCGCACGGCGTTAAGGTCGAAATCGTCGTCGAAGTCGCACACCGGACCTCGATCCTGCCCCTGGTGCTGGCCGGCGTCGGACACGCCGTCATGCCATCCTCCTGGGCGCCCACCGCGCACAAGGCCGGCCTTCGCACTCTGCAGATCGAACCCGTCTCCCACCTGGACGTGGCCATCCTGAGCCGGAAGGACGGCCAGACACCGGCTGCCCGCGCCTTCCTCGACGTGGCGGAACGGCACGTTGCCCTGGAGCACGCAGACGCCGACTCATAGGCTGAACCTATTTGCCGGATCGAATCTTGGTCTTGGACGCATCCAACCGGCCTGGCTTCTACTTGAAGAGGAAAGGCAGTGTGACCCTGCCAACACACTCAACGAGGAGGTCGGCAATGAGCGCCACCCAGACATTCAGCATCGCTTCAATCCCCGCAGACGGCGTCGGCAAGGAAGTCGTTTCCGCCGGCCGCCGCGTCCTGGACGCACTGGCGGACAACTCGAACGGCAAGTTCGCCTTCGAGTGGACCGAGTTCCCGTGGGGCTGCGGCTACTACGAGAAGACCGGGCAGATGATGGACCCCAACGGCCTGGAGGCCCTGAAGGACTTCGACGCCATCTACTTCGGCGCCGTCGGCTGGGAGAACGTCCCGGACCACGTCAGCCTGTGGGGCCTGCGCCTGAACATCACGCAGAACTTCGACCAGTGGGCCAACATCCGGCCGGTCAAGTTCCTCCCCGGCATCCAGTCCCCGCTCCGCAAGGCAGACAACACAGAACTCGACTGGATCGTTGTCCGCGAGAACAGCGAAGGCGAGTATGCCGGCCTCGGCGGCCGAAACCTGAGCGGCCGCGGCCCCGGCAACGAGGTTGCACTGCAGACCGCGCTGTTCACCGAGAAGGGCTGCGAGCGCATCATGCGGTACGCCTTCGACCTCGCCCGGACCCGCACCGTGAAGAAGGTCTCCTCGGTGACGAAGTCCAACGCGCAGCAGTACGGCATGGTCCTCTGGGATGAAACCTTCAAGCGGGTGGCCCTGGATTACCCAGACGTGCAGACCGAAAGCGTCCTTGTCGATGCGATGAGCGCCAAGTTCATCCTGCATCCCGAGGATCTGTCCGTCGTCGTTGCCTCCAACCTGAACGCCGACATCCTGTCCGACCTCGGCTCAGCCCTGGCCGGCAGCCTCGGCCTGGCGGCGAGCGCCAACCTGAACCCGGAACGCCGCTTCCCGTCCATGTTCGAACCGGTCCACGGCTCCGCCCCGGACATCGCCGGCAAGGGCATCAGCAACCCCATCGGCGCGATCGCCAGCGCAGCCCTGATGCTTGACCACTTCGGCCTGCACGAGGAAGCCCGCCGCGTCGAGGCCGCCATTGAGCAGACCACCGGCGCCGGGCACCTGACCCGCGACGTCGGCGGTGAATCCACCACCGACGACGTCACCGAAGCGATTATCGCGGCCCTGACCCACTCGCTTGCCTCTGTCTAGGCCGCGCTCTTACGTGCGACGGGCGGCCCCCCCCCCCCCGGCCGCCGTCGTCCCGTGGAGGTCCCTTCCCAACGCCCGCAAGCTCGCGTCGGGTCGCTCGGGACGCCGCTTACGCCCGCTTACTGAAACGTACGATGGCGGCCGGGCCGGCCGCCGTCGGACGCCGCTTAACCAAACCCTTCAGCCTTCTCCAGCGACATTCCACAACGAGGTAGGAATCATGGACCACATCACCACCGCCGGCCCGGCTGCCCCAGCCAAGACGCAGTCGGCCCGCAAGACACGTTGGTACAGGCAGCTGTACTTCTGGGTGCTGACAGCCATTGTCTTCGGCATTCTGCTCGGCTGGCTGGCGCCGGCCGCCGGCATCGCCATGGAACCCATCGGCGCCACTTTCGTCAACGCGATGAAGATGCTCATCGGGCCGATTGTGTTCCTGACCATCGTGGGCGGCATCGCCAGCGTCGCCGACCTCAAAAAGGTGGGGATGACCGGACTGAAGGCCCTCACCTATTTCCAGATCGGCACCATCTGCGCCATGGTCTTCGGCCTGGTAGCCATCAACATCTTCCGCCTCGGGGACGGTGTCAACGCCGACGCCAGCACCATCAAGACCTCCGAATCCGCGGCAAAGCTCATCGACGCCGGCCAGCACCAGGAGTGGTGGCAGTTCCTCACGCACATCATCCCCAACAGCATCGTGGGGCCATTCGTGGAGGGCGACATCCTGCAGATCATCTTCATCGCTGTTGTTTTCGGCATTGCCCTGAACGCCATGGGCAAGGTGGGTACGCCCGTCCTGGACGGTGTTCAGCGCCTGACCGCGGTGATGTTCAAAATCCTTGGCTTCATCATGAAGGCCGCCCCGATCGGTGCCTTCGGGGCGATGGCCTACGCCGTGGGCAAGTTCGGCGTCTCCTCCCTCACCAGCATGGGCGGCCTCATCGCATTGTTCTACGCCACCTCGATCCTCTTCGTGGTGATCGTGCTCGGCTCGGTCATGGCCTTCCTGAAGCTGAACATCTTCACGATGATCCGCCACCTCAAAGAGGAATACATGCTCATCCTCGGCACCTCCACCGCGGAGCCGGCCCTGCCCGGCCTGATGCGCAAGCTCGAGCATGCGGGCGTGAAGAAGGAAACCGTCGGCCTCGTCGTCCCCACCGGGTACAGCTTCAACCTGGACGGCGCCGCGATCTACCTGTCCCTGGCCGCGCTCTACATCGCCCAGGCCACCAACACTGATCTCACCATCGGACAGCAGCTGGGCCTGCTCGCCGTGATGCTGCTGACCTCCAAGAGTGCGGCGGGTGTTGCCGGCGGCGGTTTCATCGCCCTGACCGCCACGCTGACCACCCTCGGCACCATCCCCGCCGCCGGTATCATGCTCATCTTCGGCATCGACAAGTTCATGTCCGAATGCCGTGCCCTGGTGAACTTCACCGGCAATGCCGTCGCCACCCTCTTCATCGCCTGGTGGGACCGCACCCTCGACGCCGACCGCGCCCGCCGGGTCTTCGCCGGGGAAACCGTCGAGCCGATGCCCGCCGAGGATCCCGTCCATGCCGAAGACGTCACCCGCATCGACGAGGACCTCACCGAATACGGCCACCACTCCACCCGGCACGATGCCAAGAACGGGAATGCCGGGCCCGGGGACGCCAAACACCACACGGCGGACCCCGCCCATTACCGCCGCCGCGCCTACTCGGAAACCGTCTGACATGCACAACGCTACCGCCCCGGCTCCCGTACGTGCCCTGATCGCACCCGACAAATTCAAAGGCAGCCTCACCGCGGCTGAGGTGGCCGGTGCCCTGGCCGCAGGGCTCCGCTCCGCAACTGGTGTGTCCGGCAGAGCCGGAGCGGTCCACTGTGAACTGCTTCCGCTGGCCGACGGCGGCGACGGCAGTGTGGATGCTGCCGTCACCTCCGGCTTCACCCGTTACAGCGTCACCGTGCCCGGCCCTACCGGCCGGCCCGTCCAGGCGGACATCGCCTTCGACGGCGCCACGGCAGTCGTCGAGGTCGCCAACACCTGCGGTCTCGCACTCCTGCCCGACGGCGAGCTGGACCCGCTGAATGCCTCCAGCCGCGGCTTCGGGGAAGCGGTCCTGTTCGCCCTCGGCCTTAAGCCCGCACGGGTGGTGCTGGCACTGGGCGGCAGTGCCAGCACTGACGGCGGCATAGGCATGCTGTCCGCGCTGGGCTACCGCTTCCTTGACGCCGCGGGACATGAGCTCAACGGCGCCGGCGAAGCCCTCGGCCGGATCCGGTCCATTGAGCGGACCGGCCGCCCCGACCTCGATGGAATCGAACTGGTCATGGCCAGCGATATACTCAATCCGCTGCTTGGCCCCCGGGGCGCGCCTGCCGTCTTCGGGCCGCAGAAAGGTGCGGGGCCGAAGCAAATCGCGGCCCTCGAGGACGGGCTGAAACGCTTTGTGGACACGCTGTCGGAGGCCGGGGTCCTCAATGCCGGGACGCTGGCGGAACACGCCGGCGCGGGAAGCGCGGGAGGACTCGGCTTCGCCTGCCTGCTTCTGGGGGCAACGCAGGTGTCAGGCGCGGACTATTTCCTGGACCTGCTGGACTTCAATGCCCGCAAGGACAGCTGCGACGTCGTCATCACTGGGGAGGGCAGCATCGACGAACAGACCCTGGCCGGCAAACTCCCTGCCGCCGTCGCCCGGCGCTCGGTCGGCCGCCCGCTCATCGCGGTGGCTGGCAGGTCGCTGCTCCCGAGGGAGCGCTGGGCCGAGATGGCGTTGAGCCGGGTCTACACGCTGGCGGAGTACACGGACCGGGACTCCGCCCGGGACCCCGGGCTGTCCGCCACCCTGCTGCGCCGAATCGGGCAGGACATAGCGGCAGGCCTCCTGTAGCAGGAGGGAGCAAGAGTGGAAGGCACAACAAAGAAAGGCCCCGCACCGGCGGGGCCTTTCTTTGTTGTGCCTACGCGTTCTCGCGGATGCGGTCAGGCTCACGGTCAGCGGTTTCCTCCAGCCGGGCGAGGTAGGCCCACATCCTGCTTTCCTCTGCCTGCACCTGGGGTTCAGGGGTCTCGGCCGGCCTTGCTTCCGGCCGTCCCTCGGCCTCCTTGGCCGCTTCCTTCCTGTAATTCCGCCATCCTTCACACGATGAATAGCACATCACCGACCTCCTAACAGTTGGTGTATCTTAATCGTCCTCCCATTGCCGGACGGTGTCGATCGGCAGGAAGTCGTGACACCCAGCCTGCTCAGGTGAGCCGCTGACGGACGATGTCGCTCACGGCCTTTCCGTCGAAGCGGCCTGCCACCCGGGCCGTCACCGGCTTCATCACGGCGCCCATGTGCCGCACGGACAGCTCGGTGCCGTCCGCCCGCAACCCCTCGATGACCTCGTCGACGATGCCCTCCACCTCGGCGGCGGAGAGGGCCTTGGGCAGGTAAGCCTCAATGACCTCCGCTTCGGCGACTTCCGCCGCGGCCCGCTCCGATTCCCCGGCTTCAGTGTAGATGCGGGCCGTGTCGCGCCGTTTCGCCGCCTCCTTCTGCAGCAGTGCCGTCACCTGCGCATCGTCCAGCTCCACCGGCGTCTTGCCGGACTTCTCCCGGGTCTCGATCTCGCCCAGGACGCTGCGCACGGTGCCCAGGGCCACCTTGTTGTGCTCTTTCAGATGTGCAACGACGTCCCCATGCAGGCGTTCCTTCAGCGTGGCCATGGCTTCCTTCTCTCGGGATTAGTGTGTACCTCAATCGTGGACCCGGCCGGGCTGCACTGCCAGAACCCCGCAGCGCCCGGAATCAGGTGTTGCCCGCGTGTCCTTCGCCGCTGCAGCCGGCATTCGCACATATGTTCTACGTATGGAAGAGGAACACCCCGGTGAACTTGCCGGGCAGATGTCAATCAATGAGCTCCTTGTCGCGATGGGTGAAGCCCCGGTGGAAAGCATGCTGCATCTGGTGGTTCCGGACGACGCTTCATCGCTGATGGAGGATCCGCCCACGCTGCCCGGGCTCTGAGCCGGACCCGAAAGGGCAATGCCCCTGTAGCCTTGACTCCTATGGTTTATGTGCAAGTCCCCGGCCTGTCCCTGCCGGAACAATGGTGGGACCGGGTGGCTTCTGGATTCACCCACACGGCCCTTCCCGTGGTCTCCGTCACCGAGCTCCTGGCAGTCGTGTTCATTGCGGCGGTGCTGTCCGTTCCCCGTGCCACGTGGCGCTATTTCGGCCTGCTCGCCACGGTTACGCATGAACTCGGGCACGCCTTTGCAGCCCTGACCAGCGGCCAGCGGCTGGGCGGCATCCGGCTGCAGCTGAATCACGGCGGAACCACCACGTCCTACACCCGGGGGCGTGCCGCCGCAGTCTGGTCAGGATTTTGGGGCTATCCCGTTCCCGGCGTGACGGGCGCCGCCCTGGTGTGGGCGGGCTTCAGCGGCTGGGGCCCGGCGGCCCTGTCTGCCGGACTGCTGGTCCTGCTGGCTTCGCTGATCTTCATCCGCAACGCCGCCGGCGTACTCATCCTCCTTGGGGCTGTGGTGGCGGTGGCGGCCATGATCATCAATGTGCCCGCCGCGTTCACCGGCCACGTGGCCATCATCCTGGGCCTCGCACTCCTCGTTGCCGCTGTCCGGGACCTGCTCAAGCTCACGAACGTCCACCTCCGCCGCCGCGACCAGCTCCGCTCCTCCGACGCCTACATCCTCTACCGCGCCACCGCCGTGCCGTCCGGCGTCTGGATCGCCCTGTTCTCGCTGGTGGTGGGGGCCTGCTGGGTGGTTGCCTGGCTGCCGATGTCGCGGGTCTTTGGGGCGGCAACATAGTCTGGTGCCATGAGTGAGAAGACCAGCACAGTCGAAGCACACAGCAGTGTCGAGGGACACAGCATTGACGAGGAACACAGCACCCGGGGCGCGTACGTCACCGGCGGCGAGTTCACCCGGGACACCAACTACATCGAGGACCGCATCACCCGGGACGGCACCCCCGGGCCGAACGGTGAGCCCGGCTGGCCAGTGGAGCCGGGGCGCTACCGGCTGATTGCCGCGCGGGCGTGCCCGTGGGCCAACCGCACCGTCATCGTTCGCAGGCTCCTGGGGCTCGAGGACGTGATCAGCCTCGGCCAGCCCGGCCCCACCCACGATGCCCGGTCCTGGACCTTTGACCTGGACGCGGACGGCAAGGACCCCGTGCTGGGCATCGAGCGGCTGCAGGAGGCGTACTTCCGCCGTTTTCCGGACTACCCGCGAGGCATCACGGTTCCTGCCGTGGTTGACATCGCCAGCGGCGCGGTGGTGACAAACAACTACCCTCAGATCACGCTGGACTTCTCCACGGAATGGACGGACTTCCACCGCCCAGGTGCGCCGCAGCTGTACCCCGAGCACCTGCGCGGGGAAATCGACAGTGTTAACCGACGCGTTTTCACCGAGGTCAACAACGGTGTCTACAGGTGTGGCTTCGCCGGGTCCCAGGAGGCCTACGATGCTGCCTACACCCGGCTGTGGAACGCGATGGACTGGCTCGAGGAACGGCTCACCGGCCAGAGGTACCTGGTGGGCGATTCCATCACCGAGGCGGACGTCCGGCTTTTCACCACCCTCGCACGCTTCGATGCCGTCTACCACGGCCACTTCAAGTGCAATCTGAACAAGCTCAGCGAAATGCCGGCGCTGTGGGGTTATGCCCGGGACCTGTTCCAGACCCCCGGCTTCGGGGACACCATCGACTTTGTGCAGATCAAGCAGCACTACTACATAGTGCACGAGGACATAAACCCCACGCAGATCGTCCCCGCGGGCCCGGAATTGTCCGGGTGGCTGACCGCCCACGGCAGGGAGTCCCTGGGTGGCAGCCCCTTCGGCGAGAGCACTCCGCCGGGACCGGTCAAGGCGGGCGAGGAAGTGGCCGCCGGCCACGGAGCCGGCTAGCACCGCAGGGTGAGCACCTCGAAACAGCACCAGACAGCGGCCCGTGATCCGCTGCCACGGAGGATCTGGCAGTCAGTGTCCACCAGCGCTGCGCGTGCCCTCGCCGCGCCGCGCCTTCAGCTGGCGGCCAAGGCGGGACTGGCGGCCGGCGTCGCGTTCTGGGTTGCGCCCTTCATGCCTGGGGCTGCCGCCCACTACGCTTATTACGCCCCGCTCGGCGCACTCGTTGCTATGTATGAGAACGTGTCGGGATCGATGCGACAGGGGCTGCAGACCCTCGTGGGCCTGGGCGCGGGCATTGCCCTGGCGTTTGTCCTGATCAGCTTCGGCGCCTCGCCGCTCAGCGTGGCAGCAGTCATGGCACTGGGCGTCCTGCTGGCGGGGCTGCCGCGCCTGGGCGCGGGCCGCGACTGGATTCCGACGGCTGCGCTGCTGGTGCTGCTGGTCGGCGGCCAGAACCCGGATGATTTTTCTTTCGGCTACCTGCTGCAGATGGGTGTGGGCGTTGCCGTCGGCATCGCCGTCAATCTGCTGGTCTTCCCGCCACTGCACTTCAACGCTGCCGCCCTCAGCCTCGCGGAGCTGCGCCTGTCGCTGTCGCGCCAGCTGAAGGACATGGGGGCAGCCATGCACGAAAAATGGCCCCCCGAACACGAGGACTGGTCACGCCGCTCGGAGGACCTGGCCCAGTCAGCCCGCTCGGTCCGGGCAGCCGTGCAGAAGGCGGACGCCAGCCGCGAGGCGAATCCGCGGCGTCGCTTCCATCCCCGCGACGTGGACGAGGACTACCGCAGCGTCCGCGACCTGGAGCAGATCACCTTCCACATCCAGGACATGACTGAGGTGCTTGCCGACGTCATCTGGAGCGAGGAGATGCCTTTCACCATCCCCCTGCCCTACAGTGAACCGCTCGCGGAGGCTCTTTCTGCCGTGGGCGAGGTGCTCCGCTCCGCGGAGGAGGACGACGCCGAACGGCAGGCAGAGCTGTTCCAGGCGGCCCATGCGGCGGTCGCCTCCCTGGAGGACCGCACCGCAGCCGAAGGCAACGGGGCCGGCACGCCGAGCGCCGCAGGATCAATCCTGCTCAGCCTGCACCGCATCCTCCGGGTCGCCGACCCGAACGGCAAGTAGCCCGGCACAGCATCTATGGGGCGCTGCAGCACACCACGTGCTACAGCGCCGCCACCGATCCGCTGAAGTGCTTCCGCCCGGACCGTGGACTCCAGGCCACGTAGTCGGACCGCAGCCAGCCGCCGTCCCCGGCCTCCGCCGTCGAAATATCCAGCGCCACCCGTGCGGGCAGGAAAACCGGGGCCTCGAACCCCACATCCCAGCGGAAGGCGTCGCCTTTGGCCGAGCCCACATCCGCCAGCGCCCTCGACGCCAGGTACATGCCGTGGGCGATGGACCGGCGCAGGCCCAGGGCCCTGGCGGAAAGGACACTCAGGTGGATCGGGTTGAAGTCCCCCGACACGGCAGCGTAGGCGCGGCCGGTGTCCACGCCAAGCTGCCAGAGTCCCGTGGGGTCCGGAGCCGAGAAACCCTGCGGCGCCGCTGCTGCCGACGCCTTGTCGATGCCGGGCAGGAACACGCCCTTGGCGAGATAGGTGGACACGCCGCACCAGGACATAGCGCTGTCACCGGCGGCGCGTACCTCCACCGCGATATCCACCTGGGTTCCGGCGCGGTGCGCCCGGAGCGTCTCCGCCCTGGCCACAATGTCCAGGGGCTCAGTGAACCTGACCGGCCTGCGGTACTCAATCACGTTCCGCAGATGGATCATCCCCAGCAGGGGCAGCGGAAAGTCGTCGCGGTTCATGACGCTCATGGCCACGGGGAATGCCAGCGCATGGATGAACCCTGCCGGCAGCACGTCGCTGGCGGTCTCACCCAGCAGGTGCTGGTAAGCCGTGAGGTTTTCGACGTCGGTACGGACGTCGCGGACTTCGTGGCTCACTGCGGGCAGCACAGCGGCAGCATGCGAGCCCAGGATCCTGCGGCGGGCCGCCGTCGCCGCCGCGTTCACGTACAGCTTGGAGAGGGACGGCATCTCGCCCAGGATGAGGGGCTGGCTGCCGGTCATGCCCCCACCAGGTTTTGTCCGCACACCCTCAGCACCTCTCCGGAAATGCCCCCGGCGGAATCGCCCGCGAGGAAGGAAATGGCCTCGGCAACGTCCCCCGGCTGACCGCCCTGCTGCAGTGAATTCAGCCGCCGGGCAATCTCCCGGGTGGCGAAGGGAATCCGGGCCGTCATCTCTGTCTCGATGAATCCGGGTGCCACCGCATTGATCGAACCGCCGTACTGAGCCAGGAGCGGTGCGGTGGCCCGGACCATGCCCATGACCCCGCCCTTGGACGCCGCATAGTTGGTCTGTCCGCGGTTGCCGGCGATACCGCTCGTGGAAGCAACCGAAACGATGCGCGGCGCTGAACGGAAATACTCGGAGGCAAGGAGGGCCTCATTGATGCGGAGCTGGGCGGCGATGTTCACGTCAATAACTGAACCCCAGCGGGACTGGTCCATGTTGACCAGCAGCTTGTCCCGGGTGATGCCGGCATTGTGGACCACGATGTCGAGCCGGCCATGGCGGCGCACGGCATGGTCGATGATTCTTTGCCCGGCATGGTCGCGTGTGATGTCCAGCTGCAGCGCGGTCCCGCGGATCCCGTTGGCAACCTCCGCCAGATGGTCCCCCGCCGCGGGAATGTCCACCGCCACAACGGTGGCCCCGTCACGGTGAAGCGTCCGGGCGATGGCCGCACCGATGCCGCGGGCCGCACCGGTCACAACGGCTACCTTCCCCGCGAGCGGCGCGTCGACGTCGTCGGGCAGGCTGCCTTCGGCGGAACTGACGCGGACGAACTGGCCGTCCACGAAAGCGGACCGGCCGGAGAGGAAGAAGTGCAGCGCACCTAGTGCTGAAGGCGCGGTGGGACTGACGTCGTCGTCCAGCAGGATGCCGTTACCGGTGGCGCCGGCGCGCAGTTCCTTGGCCAGGGACCTCAGAAGCCCGTCCACTCCTTGCCGGGCGGCGGCCGTGGCCGGCGAACCGCCTGGCACCCGCGAGACAGTCACCACCCGTCCGCCCGGGGCAAGGTCGCGAAGTGACGGGGCTGCCGCAAGGACCGGCTGCTCCAGGTCGCCGGGGGCTTCGAGGGCGTCGAGAACCAGCACGATTCCGCCGAGCCGTTCCTTGGGAACAGCGTGGCGGCGGACATCGAGTCCCCACGAAAGCAGCGCCGCCGCGATCCCGTCGGCACCGGGTCCGGAACCGCCAACCAGGACCGGTCCGTCGATCAGTTGCTGGCCAGGCCGGTAGCGCCGCAATTCGGCCGGCTGCGGCAGGCCGAGCTTCCGTGCCAGATCCCGGCCGAGGCCGCGGTTAACCAGCCGTGCGTAGGTGTCAGTCATTGATGTCCCCCGCGGAGGTTCCTGCCGGGTACGCTTCGAGCAGCGCCACAACGCCCTGGCCGCCGGCGGCGCAAACGGACACGAGTCCCAGGGCGGGGCGCCCGCCGGCGCTGCCCTTCTCGTGCAGCATTTTGGCAAGCGTGGCCACGATGCGTCCGCCCGTGGCAGCGAACGGGTGTCCGGCTGCCAGCGATGATCCGTTGACGTTCAGCTTGGACCTGTCGACCTTGCCGAAGGCACCGTCCAGCCCGAGGCGCTCGCGGCCGAACTTTTCGTCCTCCCAGGCGGCGAGCGTGCTCAGTACCGTCCCGGCGAAGGCTTCGTGGATCTCGAAGTAGTCGATGTCGTCCAGGGTGAGGCCGTTGCGTGCCAGCAGGCGCGGGACGGCGAACACCGGCGCCATCAGCAGCCCGTCCTTGCCGTGGACGAAATCGACGGCGGCTGCCTCGCCGTCCAGGACGGTGGCGAGCTTGGGCAGGTCGTGCCCGTCCGCCCAGTCCTCCGAGGCGAGCAGTACCGTGGAGGCGCCATCGGTCAGCGGCGTGGAGTTGCCGGCCGTCATGGTGGCTTCCGAACCGAGGTTCCGGCCGAACACCGGCTTCAGCGACGCCAGCTTTTCGGGGCTCGTGTCGGGCCTGAGGTTGGAGTCCCGGGTGAGCCCCCGGTAGGGCGTGAGGAGATCATCGAAGAACCCGGCGTCATAGGCGGCGGCGAGGTTCCGGTGGCTGTTGAGGGCGAGCTCGTCCTGGGCCTCGCGGGAGATGTTCCACTGGGCCGTGGTCAGGGCCTGGTGCTCGCCCATCGACAGGCCGGTCCTGGGCTCTCCGGTGTTCGGAGCGTCCGGGGCGAGGTCCTTGGGGCGCAGGCGGGCGAGGATCTGAAGCCGCTGCGGGAGTGTCTTGGCGCGGCTGAGGTCCAGCAGCACCTCGCGGAGTCCTTCGCTGACGGCGATGGGGGCGTCCGAGGCGGAGTCCACGCCGCCCGCGATGGCTGAATCCAGTTGGCCGAGCCTGATCTTGTTGGCCAGGCCCAGCACTGTTTCCAGTCCGGTGGCGCAGGCCTGCTGCAGGTCGTAGGCGGGAGTTTCCGGTGACAGTGCCGAGCCCAGGACTGCTTCGCGCGTCAGGTTGAAATCCCGGGAGTGCTTAAGGACGGCGCCTGCGGCCACTTCACCGATGCGCTCCTCCTGCAGGCCGAAGCGGGCGATCAGGCCGTCCAGGGCTGCGGTGAGCATGTCCTGGTTGGACGACTTGGTGTACGCGCCGCCTGTGCGGGCGAACGGGATCCTGTTGCCGCCGACCACCACGGCTTTCCGCACGGTTTGAGGCTGACGATCCACGGGCATGTGCTATCTCCTTTGATGCGGCTGGTTATCGATACCCAGCGTACCTGATACGCTGGGTATCGTGAACTTGATTCCCCCGGCCGCGTCGCCGGCCCCCACCTCAGAAGCCGTGGACGGTCGCGCCTCGCGCTGGCAGGGGCACCGGGAAGAACGCAGGCGCGAACTCATCAAGGCCGCCCGGCGGGCAGTGCACACGCTCGGCAGCGACGCGTCGATGGAGGACATTGCCGCCGCGGCCGGCACCTCCAAGTCGGTGTTCTACCGGTACTTCGGCGACAAAGCCGGCCTGCAGCAGGCGGTGGGGGAAGTGGTGCTGGGACAGATGCAGCAGCGCATCAAGGAAGCGGCGCAGAGCGCGCAGACGCCCCGGGAGGGTCTGTTCGCCATGGTCTCGGCCTACCTCCAGATGGCTGAAACCAGCCCCAACGTCTACACGTTTGTGACCCGGTACTCTGCTGCGGAGCCCGACGGCGGTCCCACCTCGATCACGACGGCCGGCGCCCTGGGCCACTTCTTTGATGCCATCGCGGACATGATCGCCACGCCCATGCGGGCCCACCTCGGCGAAGGCAGGGAGTCCGTCATCGGCTACTGGCCCAATGCCGCCATCGGCCTGGTCCGGAACGCCGGCGAGCAATGGCTGGCAAGTCCGGACTCCCCGGCCAAGCCGGACCAGGAAACCATGGCACGCCAGATCACCGACTGGCTGTGCGTCGGCATCGCGCCGGAACTCACGGACATTCAATAGCACCGGAACCTGTCAATACCAACGAACGGAATCGACATGACTGAAGTAGCGGACCGCCAGGGCATAACCACCCATGAAGCAGCCGCCGGGACGGTAGGCCCGTTGCCCGCCGTCGACGTCGCCGCTCTGGGTGAGCTGCTCCTGGGCAAGTGGGCAGACGTCCGCCGGCAGGCGCGTGACCTGGCCGCACGCGAGGAGCTCCACAAGACGGAAGGCCTCACACACACGGAGCACCGGGTGCGCACCTTCGGACAGCTGAAGCACCTTGTGGACAGCGGCGCCGTCCACCGTGCCTTCCCGGCCAGGTTCGGCGGGTCCGACGACCACGGCGGCAACATCGCCGGCTTTGAGGAACTGGTCACCGCAGACCCGTCCCTACAGATCAAGGCCGGTGTGCAGTGGGGCCTGTTCGGCTCGGCCGTGATGCACCTGGGCACGCCGGAACACCACCAGAAGTGGCTTCCGGGCATCATGAACCTGGACATCCCGGGCTGCTTCGCCATGACCGAAACGGGACACGGTTCGGACGTCGCCAGCATCGCCACCACGGCAACCTATGATCCGGACGCGCAGGAGTTCGTGATCCACACCCCGTTCCGCGCCGCCTGGAAGGATTACATCGGCAACGCGGCCATTGACGGCCTCGGTGCCGTGGTGTTCGCCCAGCTGGTGACGCGCGGGGTCAATCACGGCGTGCACGCGTTCTACGTGGACCTGCGTGACCGCGCCACCAAGGCATTCCTGCCGGGGATCGGCGGCGAGGATGACGGCGTGAAGGGCGGGCTCAACGGCATCGACAACGGCCGGCTGCACTTCGACCATGTCCGTGTCCCCCGCACTAACCTGCTGAACCGCTACGGCGACGTGGATGCCGAGGGCAACTACACCTCCCCCATCGCGAGCCCCGGGCGGCGGTTCTTCACCATGCTCGGCACGCTGGTGCAGGGCCGAGTGAGCCTTGACGGCGCCGCCGTCGCCGCGTCCAAGATCGCACTTAAGACGGCCATCACCTACGCCACCGAACGGCGGCAGTTCAACGCCTCGTCCCCCGTCGAGGAAGAGGTGCTGCTGGACTACCAGCGGCACCAGCGGCGGCTCTTCACCCGGTTGGCCACCACGTACGCCGCGGGTTTCGCGCATGATCAGCTGCTCGAAAAGCTGGATGACGTCTTTTCCGGCGCCCACGATTCCGACGAGGACCGCCAGGACCTGGAAACCCTGGCCGCGGCGCTGAAGCCGCTGAGCACCTGGCACGCACTGGATACGCTGCAGGAATGCCGGGAAGCCTGCGGCGGAGCCGGGTTCCTGATTGAGAACCGCTTCGCCTCGCTCCGCGCCGACCTGGACGTCTATGTCACGTTCGAGGGCGACAACACCGTCCTGCTGCAGCTCGTGGCCAAGCGGCTGCTGGCCGACTACGCCAAGGAATTCCGCAGCGCGACGTTCGGGGTGCTGGCACGGTACGTGGTCAACCAGGCCGCCGGCACCGCCGTGCACCGCACGGGCCTCCGCCAGGTGGCACAGTTCATGGCCGACAACGGCTCCGTCCAGAAGGCGGCCATTGCCCTTCGCGACGAGGAAAGCCAGCGCGCACTGCTCACCGACCGCGTCCAGACGATGGTTGCAGAAGCAGCCGCGGCCCTCAGGGGCGCCAACCGGCTGCCGCAGCGCGAAGCGTCCGCCCTGTTCAACCAGCACCAGGACGAACTCATCGATGCCGCCCGGGCGCACGCCGAACTCCTGCAGTGGGAGGCCTTCACCGAGGCCCTGGGCAGGGTCAGCGACCCGGGAACCAGGACCGTGCTGACGTGGCTTCGCGACCTGTTCGGGCTGTCCCTCATCGAGAACAACCTCTCGTGGTACCTAATGAACGGCAGGCTCTCCATGCAGCGCGCCCGGACCGTGGGCGGGTACATCAACCGGCTCCTGGTCAAGCTGCGGCCGCATGCGCTGGACCTCGTGGACGCCTTTGGCTACGGCCCGGCCCACCTGCGCGCCGCCATCGCCACCGGCGCTGAAAAAGTCCGCCAGGACGAGGCACGGGACTACTACCGGCTGCAGCGCGCCAGCGGCATAGCCCCCGTACCGGAGAAGTTCAGTAGTTCCCGCCCCTCCCCAACCGCTCCCTAACCTCGCAAGCTCGGCCGGGGGACGCTGCGGTCGTGGCCCCACGTTCAGCCAGCCATTGAACAGCACAGCGCCCGACGGCGGGAACCCGCCTAAGGAGGTCCCCGCCGTCGGGAGCTGTATTAGGTGACGCTAGCTGAGGACGGAACGGTAGACGTCCAGCGTGGTCTGGGTGATCGACTCCCAGGAGAAGTGCTCCTCGGCGCGCTTGCGGCCGGCCTGGCCCATGGCGCGGGCACGGTCCGGGTCCGACACAACCTCCGTCAGGGCCGCGGCGAACTCGCTGACGAACTTCTCCGGATCCAGCGGGGTGCCGGTACCGTCGGTCACCTGTTCGAGCTCCACCAGCAGGCCGGTCTCGCCGTGGTTGACCACCTCGGGGATGCCGCCGGTTGCACTGGCCACCACGGCAGCGCCGCAGGCCATCGCTTCGAGGTTCACGATACCGAGCGGTTCGTAGATGGAGGGGCAGGCGAAAGCGGTGGCGTGGCTGAGGACCTGGATCAGCTCGTTGCGGGGAAGCATGCGCTCGATCAGCACCACGCCGCTGCGCTGGCTTTGCAGCTCCTCGATCAGCCGGGCGGTCTCCGCTGCGAGTTCCGGTGTGTCCGCCGCGCCGAGGCAGAGGACCAGCTGGACGTCGGCAGGTAGCTTGGCGGCCGCCCGCAGCAGGTACGGGACACCCTTCTGCCGGGTGTTGCGGCCAACGAACACCACGCTGGGGCGGGCGGGGTCGATGCCCAGGGAGCGGATGACGTCATCGTTTTCGTCGCGGTTCCACAGGCTGACGTCGATGCCGTTGTGCACCACCTTGACCTTGGCCGGGTCCACCTCCGGGTAGCTGCGCAGGATGTCCTGGCGCATGCCCTCGGAGACGGCGATGATCGCGGCCGCCGCCTCATACGCGGTCTTCTCCACCCACGAGGACAGGGCGTAGCCGCCGCCCAGCTGCTCCGCCTTCCAGGGCCGCAGCGGTTCCAGGCTGTGGGCGCTGAGCACGTGCGGGATGCCGTGCAGCAGCGATGCCAAGTGGCCGGCCATGTTCGCATACCACGTGTGCGAATGCACCAGATCCGCGCCGACGATGTCCGGGACGATGCGCAGGTCCACGCCCAGGGTCTGCACGGCAGCGTTCGCTGCACCCAGGTCCTCGGGCACCGAGTAGGAAGTCACGGAGGCGCCATGGTAGTCGGCGTCCCGGGGCGCGCCAAAGGCACGTACCTGAAGGTCGACATGCTTGGCCAGGACCCGGCTCAGCTCGGCAACGTGGACGCCCGCGCCGCCATAGATTTCCGGCGGAAATTCTTTAGTCACAATGTCTATTCGCACGTTACCCAAGGTAGTCGTTACGGTTGAACTGTTCTAGTGTGAAGAAAGTCCGGACAAACCGGATTTTTTGGGGAGTTACGAAGGCGTACAGGAGCGACCATGCCGTTAACGAAGAAAGTCCTGGCCATTGTCCTCGCGGGAGGCGAGGGAAACCGTCTCATGCCGCTGACGGCAGACCGGGCGAAACCTGGCGTGCCCTTTGCCGGCAGTTACCGCCTCATCGATTTCGCGCTGTCCAACCTCGTCAACTCCCGGTACCTGCAGATCGTGGTCCTGACGCAGTACAAGTCCCACAGCCTTGACCGCCACATCTCCGAGACGTGGCGGATGTCCACGCAGCTCGGCAACTACGTCGCCTCCGTTCCGGCCCAGCAGCGCGTCGGCAAGAGTTGGTTCCTCGGCAGCGCCAACGCCATCTACCAGTCCCTGAACCTGATCCGCGACGCCAATCCCGATATCGTCGTCGTGGTGGGCGCCGACCACGTGTACCGCATGGACTTCGCCCAGATGGTTGAGCAGCACGTCCTGAGCGGTGCCAAGGCCACTGTGGCCGCCGTCCGCCAGCCGCTCAACATGGCCAACCAGTTCGGCGTCATCGAGGTGGACCCCGAAGACTCCCAGAAGATCGCCGCGTTCGTGGAGAAGCCTGCCTCCACCCCGGGGCTGGCCGCAGACCCCACCCAGTTCCTGGCCTCCATGGGCAACTACGTCTTTGACGCCGACGCCCTGGTGGACGCCCTTCACGTTGACGCCGAACGGCTGGACACCAAGCACGACATGGGCGGGGACATCATCCCCTACTTCGTGAACCAGGGTCAGGCCGGCGTCTACGACTTCACGCTGAACGATATTCCCGGCTCCACTGAGCGGGACCGGACCTACTGGCGTGACGTGGGAACCATTGATTCCTTCTACGAGGCCCACATGGACCTGATCTCGCCGCTGCCGGTGTTCAACCTGTACAACTCCGAATGGCCCATCTACACCCGGCAGAGCATTTCCCCGCCGGCTAAGTTCGTCCGGGGCGGGAACAACACCGTGGGAACGGCCCTTGATTCCATCGTGGCCAGCGGCGTGGTCATCTCCGGCGGCATCGTGGAAGGTTCTGTGCTGTCCAACGATGTCTACGTCGGGACGGCCAGCCGCGTCATTGACTCGGTGCTCATGGACAAGGTGCAGATTGGCGAAGGCGCCGTGGTCCGCCGGGCCATCATCGACAAGAACGTCAAGGTTCCCGCCGGCGCTGCGATCGGCCTCGACGCGGAACTGGACCGCTCGCGCGGTTTCAAGGTGACCGACTCGGGCATCACTGTGCTCTCCAAGGGCCAGGCCGTTCCTGAGCCGGGCGACGAGGAGCGGGCGCTGTCCGCCGCGAACCTGCACCTGGTCCCCGATGCCGTAAAGGCTGCCACGGAGAACTGGCCCGAGGTCCGCAGCTCGGTGGAAAAGGTGGGCAAGGTCCAGGCGGCCGCCGTCGGCGTGGACTCCCCGCCGCAGCAGGCCGTCCGTTCCTGATCCCCTGTTCAAGCAATTTCCTTGAGGCAGGTCTGACGCTCCACAGGCTGTAAAATCAGATCAATGAGCTCCGCCGATCTGACGCCTGAAGAGATTCAAGCCTGCCTCAAGGTTTTGAACGCCATCCACGTCTACGACGAGGAACACCCCGACTACGTCTCGGTGCGCCGCGCCACCGGCAAGATGTTCAAGGCGGTGAAGCGGCACCGGCGGGTGACCAAGCGCGACCTGATCGCGGAAGCTGACCGCGCCGTGCTTGCGCAGACCGCCACCGCCGCGCCGGACCGGATCGACGACGAGACGCGCGGCAACAAACTCGCCCCGTCCGCCACGGGAAAGGTCGCCGGCCACCTCATCAGGTCCCGGCCCTGCTACATCTGCAAGCAGCACTACACCCAGGTGGACGCCTTTTACCACCAGCTGTGCCCCGAGTGTGCGGCGTTCAGCCATTCCAAGCGCGATGCCCGCACTGACCTCACCGGCCGGCGTGCCCTGCTGACCGGCGGCCGCGCCAAGATCGGCATGTACATCGCCCTGCGGCTGCTGCGCGACGGCGCACACACCACCATCACCACGCGCTTCCCCAAGGACGCCGCGCGCCGCTTCGCTGCCATGGAGGACAGCGGGGAATGGCTGCACCGGCTGAAGATCGTCGGCATCGACCTCCGCGACCCGTCGCAGGTCATGGCCCTCACCGATGACCTCAATGCCGCCGGCCCCCTGGACATCATCATCAACAATGCAGCGCAGACAGTGCGCCGCTCCGGCAATGCCTACAAGCCGCTTGTCGACGCCGAGGACGAGCCTCTCCCGGCCGCCCTGGAGGCAGCCAACGGGGGCCCGGAACTGGTCACCTTCGGCCACGCGCACGACAAGCATCCGCTCGCGATTGCCAGCAGCGTCACCGAACACCCGGTCCTGGCCGGGGATGCGGTCACGTCCCTTGCCCTGTCCACCGGTTCGGCCTCCCTGGAACGGATCGCAGCCGGAACGGCCATTGACGCCGGTGGCCTGGTCCCGGACCTCGCCACCATCAACAGCTGGACGCAGGTGGTGGACGAGGTGGACCCGCTGGAGATGCTAGAGGTGCAGCTGTGCAACGTGACCGCGCCCTTCCTGCTGGTCAGCCGCCTGCGGGACGCCATGAAGCGCTCAACTGCGCGCCGCAAGTACATCGTCAACGTCTCCGCCATGGAGGGCCAGTTCTCCCGGGCCTACAAGGGACCCGGCCACCCGCACACCAACATGGCCAAGGCGGCCCTGAACATGATGACGCGGACCAGCGCCCAGGAGATGCTGGAAACCGACGGGATCCTCATGACCGCCGTCGATACCGGTTGGATCACCGACGAACGCCCGCACTTCACCAAGGTCCGGCTGATGGAGGAAGGCTTCCACGCTCCCCTGGACCTGGTGGACGGCGCGGCCCGGGTCTACGACCCCATCGTCATGGGTGAAAAGGGAGAAGACCAGTACGGTGTGTTCCTGAAGGATTACAAAGCGAGCCCCTGGTAAACCGGCGCTGCCCGGGTCGAAGACCACCGCAGGGCGGCTTTTGAGTAGCCCGGACCGATCTGGCGGGTCCAGCGGCTCGGGCGTAGGCTCAGGTCCATGACCGACGTGCAGCCCGCCGAAGCATCCCACGAGTCCGTTGAACGTTTGGATTCCAGCCAGTGCTGGCACCTGCTCCGCCAGGTTTCGGTCGGCAGGCTGGCAGTCTGGGTGGAGGACCACCCAGACATTTTCCCGCTCAACTACACCGTGGACCACGGCACGCTGGTGTTCCGAACAGCTGAGGGCACCAAACTTGGTGGTGTCCTCGGGGAATCTCCGGTGGCACTGGAAGCCGACGGAGTGGATGCCGATTCGGGGATGGCCTGGAGCGTCGTGGTCAAGGGGAAAGCTGCAGCCCTCAAGAGCACCGAGGAAATCCTCGATTCTGCAAGCCTCTACCTCTTCCCCTGGCAGGCGGGCCAGAAGGACCACTTCGTGCGCATCACACCCGATTCGGTCACCGGCAGGCGCTTCAAGGTCACGCCGCCGCTCACCTGGTGGACGCAGCTCAGCGGCGCAGTGCGGTCCTCGCCGGAGTAGTCCGCCTCCGGTTTAGGCCAAGCGGGTGATCTCCACGCTTACGCTGAGGTCCGAGCCGCCGCCGCCGGACAGGATGCCCTTGAGCGGCGGAACGTCCCGGTAGTCCCGGCCGCGGGCCACCGTCACGTGAAAGTCACCGGCCGGCTTGTGGTTGGTCGGGTCCCAGCTGCGCCATTCTCCGTCCCACCATTCCAGCCACGCGTGGGACTGGCCGGCCACCGTCTCGCCGATGTCCGCCGTCGACCGCGGGTGCAGGTAACCGGAGACGTACCGGGCCGGGATGCCGCAGCTGCGCAGGGCACCAATGGCGAGGTGGGCCAGGTCCTGGCATACGCCCTGGCGATGACCCCAGGCTTCCTCAGCGTTGGTGGTCACGCCCGTGGTGCCCTTCATATAGGTCATTTCGCCGCGCATCCAGGCGAAGATGGCCATTGCGGCCTCATGCGGGTTCTTGCCTGCAACCACGCCGGGGATGATGCCCAAGACCTCCTCCCCCGGACCGGTGAGCTGTGACTGCGGCACCCAGTCGCTGAACTGGTTGAGCGTCTCGGGGAAAGCGAGGTCGTCCCAGCCCACAATGTCGGCCTCCGAGGGGACACGCACCGCCCGGTGGACCTCCACTGTGGTGGTGGCAAGGACTTCCAGGTGCTCGTGCGGCATCTGCATGTCGAACGCCGTGACCCGGGTTCCCCAGTAGTCGCGGTAGCTGCTGACCGCAGCCTGCGACGGCGTGACCTTCATGGAGGACTCCAGCACCACCTGCTGCGGGTCCGTAAGGGGCGTCATGCGTGCCTCGTTGTAGGACAGCGTGACGCGCCCCTTGTACTTGTAGCCCGTCCTGTGGACGATGCTCAGCCGGGTCATGAAACTTCTCCCACCCAGGCCAGTTCATCCGCCTGATTGAAGTACTTACGGGAAATGGCGTCGGACGCCTGCGCGACGGCCTTCTGCACGCGCTCCATGTGCTCCGGAAGTTCGGACATGAGGTCGTCCGTGCGGTGGAACTCCAGGAAGGTGCGGGCCTGGCCCACGATCCGGCGGGCGTCGTTGATGAAGCCAACGCGCTGGGCCGAGGGGTCCAGCTTCGCCAGGCAATCGTCGGCATCGCGCAGGGCGTAGACGATGGAGCGCGGAAACAGCCGGTCCAGCAACAGGAACTCGGCCGCGTGCTGGTCGCCGAACGCGGCCCGGCGGGTCCGCAGGAAGGACTCGTAGGCGCCCGCGCAGCGGAGCATGTTCACCCAGGACATGCCTGCGGAGAGGACGTCCCTCGTGGAGAGCATTCGGGCGGTCATGTCGGCCCGCTCCAGCGAGCGGCCCAGCGCCAGGAAGAGCCAGCTGTCGTCGTGACTGACCGTGGTGTCGGCCAGACCGCTGACCATGGCCGTGCGCTCGAGCACCCAATGGCAGAAACGGTACGTGCCCACCACGTCCTTGCGGTGCTGGTTCAGCCCGTAGTAGGTGGTGTTCAGGCTCTCCCAGAGGCCGGACGACACCGTTTCGCGGGCACGCCTGGCGTTCTCGCGGGCAGCGCCGAGGGACCCTGCAATCGAGGTGGCGCTGTGTTTGTCGTAAGCCAGGGCGTGGAGCAGTTCCTCCAGCCCGAAGTCCTCGTTCTGCGGGCGGGCACCCATGACGCCGAGCAGCTCGCGGGCAACGCTGCGCCGCTCCTCGGTGGGCAGGTGGTTCAGGCGCTCCAGGTGGACGTCGAGGATACGGGCCGTTCCGTCGGCCCGTTCAACGTAGCGGCCGATCCAGAACAGGGATTCGGCAATTCGGCTAAGCATTCGCGGGTACCTCCTGCGCGTCAGAAATCTGCTGCTGCTGCTGCTGTTCCGACTGCCGGTCGCGCCAGTTGCTCTCGACCGGCCACACGGAGACCCGCTCGCGGACGGTGACGGACTGCCGCGGCAGCTGCTCCACCGGCACCTGCGGCGACCCGGCCAGCACCCAGGTGTCCTTCGACCCGCCGCCCTGGCTGGAATTCACGATCAGCGACCCTTCCTTGAGGGCAACGCGGGTCAGCCCGCCGGGCAGCACCCAGACGTCATCGCCGTCGTTGACCGCGAACGGCCGGAGGTCGACGTGCCGGGGCCCGAACTTGTCGCCGCTGAGCGTGGGCACGGTGGACAGCTGCAGCACCGGCTGCGCGATCCAGCCGCGAGGGTCGGCGATGATCCGCTTGCGCAGCGCGTCGAGCTCGTCCTTGGACGCGTCCGGGCCGATCACCAGGCCCTTGCCGCCGGAGCCGTCCACGGGCTTGACCACGAGTTCATCCAGCCGGTCCAGGACGTGCTCGCGGGCTTCCTTCTCCTCCAGCCGGAAGGTGTCTACGTTGGCGATCACGGGTTCCTCGCCGAGGTAATAGCGGATCAGGTCCGGAACGTAGCTGTAGACCAGTTTGTCGTCCGCCACGCCGTTGCCCACCGCGTTGGCGATGGTGACGCCACCGGCGCGGGCGGCGTTGACCAGGCCGGGGCAGCCGAGCATGGAGTCGGAGCGGAACTGCAGGGGGTCGAGGAAATCGTCGTCGATGCGCTTGTAGATAACGTCGACGCGCTGCTCGCCGGCCGTGGTGCGCATGTACACGCGGTTGCCGCGGCAGATGAGGTCGCGGCCTTCCACGAGTTCCACGCCCATCAGGCCGGCCAGGAGGGTGTGCTCGAAGTACGCGCTGTTGAAGACGCCGGGAGTCAGCACCACCACGGTGGGGTCGTCCACGCCCGAGGGCGCCGTCTTACGGAGGGCCGAAAGCAGCCGGCGCGGGTATTCCTCCACCGGGCGGATGAGCTGCTGGCCGAAAGCCTCCGGGAGGCCTTTTGCCATGGCCCGCCGGTTCTCCAGCACGTAGCTCACGCCGGAGGGCACGCGGACGTTGTCCTCCAGGACCCGGAACGTTCCGGCGGCGTCCCGCACCACGTCGATGCCGGAGATGTGGACGCGCACCCCGCCCGCGGGTTCGAAGCCGTGCACGGCGCGGTGGAAGTGCGCGCTGGTGGTGACCAGCTGGCGCGGGATCACGCCGTCGGACACCACGGTCATCTTGTCGTAGACGTCGTTCAGGAACGCCTCGAGGGCGCGCACCCGCTGGGCGACGCCGCGCTCCAGCACGTCCCATTCGTCGGCGGGGATGACGCGCGGCACGATGTCCAGCGGGAACGGGCGCTCCTCCCCCGCGAAGTCAAAGGTCACGCCGCGGTCCAGGAACGTCCTCGCCATCGAGTCCGCCCGGGCGCTGACATCTGCCAGGGACAGCTCCCGCAGGGCACCCGCAACCTGGCCATACGACTGGCGTGCCTTTTGCCCGGGGGCAAACATCTCGTCGTAGGCGCCGGTGCGGCCGGCAGCCTCAGAGTAATCCTGGAATAGGTCAGACATGGTAATTAGCCAACCACCTTTTTGTTGCGAATTCATTTCCCGTCCCGCCCTGGCGTGTTGGCGGGACTTCCGGTTGGTCTTTGGCGCCGACGTCCGGCAAGGTTGGGAGGTGCCAGACTTCCGACTCCCGCCGCCGCTGCTAACGCAGTTGCGCGGGATGACGCATCAGAACCTTACCCGGATTCTGCCCGGCCTGCTGACCGCCGTCGTCGCCCTGGCCTTCGCGTTCGCAATTCATGCGGCCGTGCCCGCGCTTCCGGCCATGACCCTGGCCGTGGTCCTGGGCCTGCTGGCAGCAAACCTTCCCGGCACGGCGGTGTGGACGGCCGGCCGGGCACGGCCGGGGCTGGACTTCGCCGGCAAGCACCTGATGCGCGGCGGGATCGTGCTCCTGGGACTGAAGGTGAGTATCTCGGACGTGTTGGGCCTCGGCTGGCTGGCCCTCCTGCTCATCACCGCGGTGGTGGTGGCCAGCTTCGCGGGCACCTACGGGATTTCCCGGTTGTTCCGGCTTCCGGCCGATACTGCGCTGCTGATTGCCACCGGTTTTTCCATCTGCGGTGCCTCGGCGATCGGCGCGGTGGCCGCGGTCCGGCGCATCAGCCACCGGGACACCGTCCTGCCCGTGGCGCTCGTGACGCTGTGCGGGACGCTGGCCATCGGCGTGCTCCCGCTGCTGGTCCACCCCCTGCACCTGAGCACCGAGGCCTTCGGTGCGTGGACCGGCGCCTCGGTCCACGACGTCGGGCAGGTAGTGGCCACGGCGCAAACCGCAGGTCCGGTGGCACTGGCCCTCGCCGTCGTCGTCAAACTCACCCGGGTGATCCTCCTGGCTCCGATGGTGGCCATGGCCGGGGCAGAACAGAGGATCCGGCACCGCCGGGAGGCGGGCAGCCGGGCCGGCGGCCCTGCCGCGGGCAAGCCTCCGCTTGTTCCGCTGTTCGCCGTCGGATTCATCGTCACGGTGGCGCTGCGCTCCAGCGGCTGGCTCTCCGCCGGGTGGCTGGAGGCAGCGGCCGGTCTGCAGGACGTGCTGCTGGGCGCTGCCCTGTTTGGGCTCGGATCGGCGGTCCGTATCCGCACCCTGCTGCACACCGGGGCGCGCGCCGTGCTGGCCGCCCTCGCGGCGTGGCTGCTGATCGCGGTCCTTGGGCTGGCCGCCGCGCTGCTGATGGTTCAATAGCCCCCGTGGTTCAGAGGGCGTGGTTCAGTGGCCGCGTGGTTCAATAGCGCACGTGGTTCAATGGCTGGGTGCCGAACCAGAATCTCCAGCGCAGCGAAGCGGCAGAGCGGTCCGCCCTGATCACCACCCACAGCTACGACGTCTCGCTCGACGTCCGCAGCGCACGGGATCCCGAGGCCGCGGGGTACACCAGCCGCAGCACCATCGCCTTCTCGGCAGCGAAGCCGGGAGCATCCACCTTCCTGGACTTCATCGCCGGGGACGTGCGCAGCGTGGTCCTCAACGGCGTCGAGCTGCCCGTCCCTGACGTGGTGGACGGCGCACGGATCCGGTTGGACAACCTGCAGGCCGAGAACAAGGTGACGGTCACCGGAACTGCCCTCTACAGCAGCTCGGGCGAGGGCATGCACCGGTTCTTCGACCCGGCCGACGGCCAGTGCTACCTCTACACCCAGTACGAGCCGGCCGATGCCCGCCGGGTCTTCGCGAACTTCGAACAGCCCGACCTCAAGGCCCGGTTCACCTTCTCCGTCACCGCCCCGGCCGGCTGGGAGGTGGCCTCCAACGGCGCCGAGGCAGCGCGCCTTCCTTTGGCGGAGGACTCCGCCGCGGCCCGCTGGGACTTCGCTCCCACCCTGCCCATGTCCACCTACATCACCTCGGTGCTGGCCGGGCCCTACTTCAAGGCCGAGGACCACTGGAGCAGGACGGACGACGGCGGGACCCGCCTTGACGTGCCGCTGGCACTTTACTGCCGGGCCTCCATGGCGCCCTCGTTCGATGCCGCCGAGCTGTTCAGGCTCACCAAGCAGGGACTGGAATTCTTCAACCAACTGTTTGACTACCCCTATCCGTGGGGCAAGTACGACCAGGCGTTCGTGCCCGAATACAACCTGGGCGCGATGGAAAACCCCGGCCTGGTCACCTTCACGGAAAACTACGTGTTCACTTCGCGGGCCGCCGATTCCCAGTACCAGGGCCGGGCCAACACCCTGCTGCATGAGATGGCGCACATGTGGTTCGGCGACCTCGTGACCATGCACTGGTGGGACGACCTGTGGCTGAAGGAATCCTTCGCGGACTACATGGGCACCCTCGGCGTGGACCGCGCGACGGACTGGGACACAGCCTGGGTCAACTTCGCGAACAATCGCAAGGCCTGGGCCTACGTCCAGGACCAGCTGCCCACCACCCACCCCATCGTCGCAGACATCCCGGACCTCGAGGCGGCCAAGCAGAACTTCGACGGCATCACGTACGCGAAGGGCGCCTCCGTCCTCAAACAGCTCGTGGCGTACGTCGGCTTCGACGCCTTCATTGCCGGGTCCCGGCAGTACTTCAGGGACCACGAGTACGGCAACACCACGCTGGCGGACCTGCTCGGCGCCCTGGCCGGTTCCTCGGGACGGGACCTCACCACCTGGGCTAGGCAGTGGCTCCGGACGTCCGGCATCTCAACGCTGAGCGCCGAACTGGAGACAGCTGAAACGGCTGACCGCACGGCCATTCTCGAGCGGGTCACGCTGCTGCAGGACGCCCCCGATCCCGTCACCGGGCAGCAGGAGCCACGCCCGCACCGGCTGCGCATCGGGCTGTACAACTTCGACGCTGCCGGCATGCTGGTCCGGACTGATTCCGTGGAGACCGACCTGGCCGGCGGGGCCGAGCAAATCACGGCCCTGTCCGGGAAGGCCCGCCCGGCGCTGCTCCTGGTCAATGACGAGGACCTCAGCTATGCCAAGGTCCGGCTGGACCCCGTTTCCGAGGCCACCGTGCGCGCCTCACTGGACCGGATCAGCGATCCCATGGCCCGCGCCCTGTGCTGGTCCGCGCTGTGGAACTCGGCCCGGGACGGCATTGTGCCCGCTTCACAGTACGTGGACGCCGTTCTCCGGTTTGCTTCCGCCGAGTCCGGGATCGGCGTGCTGGTGAACATCCTGGGCAACGCCACCATGGCCCTTGAACAGTACGTGCCGGCCACGGAACGCGAGGGCCTGCGGAAGTCCTTTGCCGAGGGCGCGGCACGGGAACTGTACGCGGCGGAGCCCGGTTCCGACCAGCAGCTTTCCTGGGCCAGGACCCTCGCCACGGTCAGCCGGACCGAGGGCAGCCAGGCGGCGCTGCTCCGCGGGCTGCTGGATGGCAGCGAGCGGGTGCCCGGGCTGGCCGTGGACGCGGAGCTCCGCTGGAGCCTGTGGCACGCGCTGGCGGCCCGGGGCCTGGCCACGGACCAGGAGCTCGACGCCGAGCTGGCCAGGGACACCACGGCCTCGGGACGGGCAGGCCATGCCACGGCGCTGGCGGCCAGGCCTGAGGCGGCGGTCAAGGCCGCGGCCTGGGAAGCAGCGGTCCGCGGGACGGGGCTCTCCAACCAGCTGCTCAGCGCGACGATCGCAGGGTTCAACACAGCCTCCGAAGAACTCCTGGACCCGTTTGTGGAGCCCTACTTCGAATGCCTGCAAAAGGTGTGGGCGGAGCGGAGCATCGAAATCGCGAGCCGGATCGTCCGCGGGCTCTACCCCGGGGTCCGGGACCTGGGCCCGGCCGGGAACCCGGAGGACCATCCCGTGCTGGCACGCACCGACCACTGGCTCTCAGAACACGCGGACGCCCCGCGTGCCCTGCGCCGGATCATCATCGAACAGCGCAGCCACCTGCATCGTTCGCTGGCCGCCCAGGCTCTCTCGGCCGGATGTTAAGGCACCCGGTGCAGCCACGCGTCCGTGCCGAACTTTGATGCGACACGTTCACGGGCGGTTTCCAGTTCCAGCGCCGTGATCTCCGACGGAGTGGCCCCGTAGCGTTCGGTGAACACTTCCATCATGGCCGCCACGATCTCGGCCCGGGCCAGGCCTGTCTGGCGGCGCAGCGGGTCCACGCGTTTCTTGGCGCTGGTGGTTCCCTTGTCCGAGAGCTTTTCCTTGCCGATGCGGAGCACGTCCACCATCTTGTCGGCGTCGATGTCGTAGCTCATGGTCACATGGTGGAGCATGCCGCCGTTGGCCAGCCGCTTCTGGGCCGCCCCGCCGATCTTGCCCTGGCCGGTGGCGATGTCGTTGAGCGGGACGTAGAAGGCGTCGATGCCGAGCTTCTTCAGGGCGGCCATGACCCACGCGTCGAGGAACGCGTAGGAGTCGGCGAAGCTGATGCCGTCCACGAGGGTCTGCGGCAGGTAGAGCGAGTACGTGATGCAGTTGCCCGCCTCCATGAACATCGCTCCTCCGCCGCTGATGCGCCGGACCACGGTAATGCCGTGCCGGGACACGCCCTCGGGATGTACCTCATTGCGGTAGGACTGGAAGCTGCCGATCACCACCGACGGTTCCTCCCAGTCCCAGAAGCGAATGGTGGGGTTGCGGCGGCCGGCGCCGACCTCCTCGGTGAGCACCTCGTCCAGCGCCACATTGAGGTGGGTGGGCAGCACGCTGGGTACGATGATGTTCCAGTGATGGTCCGTCCATGCGGTGGCCTTGGCCAGCGCCCTGCGGACGGCGATGGCCACGGCGTCGGCCGAGAACCCGAACAGCACCGCGTCCTCCGGGAGTGAAGCCTCCACAGCGGCGGCGATGTCGGCCGCCGTCGAACTTTCCGGCAGGCCTCCCAAGGCGCCGTTGATGGCCAGGAGGGCCTCATCAGGTTCGAGGAAGAAGTCGCCGCTGACGGAAACGTCCGCCAAGACGCCGTCCTCGACATCGAGGTCCACCACCACGAGCTTGCCGCCCGGGACCTTGTACTCACCGTGCAGCCCCGCGGCCGCTTCTCCCCTTGCAGATATTGGCGTGGCAGTCATGCCTTCCATCCTGCCCCACAAACGCGAAAAGCCCGCACCGTTGCCGGTGCGGGCTTTACAAAGAACCTTGGGGAGAAGTGACTTACTTCTTGCCGCCGAAGCCCTTGAAGCGAGCGTTGAAGCGCTCGACGCGGCCAGCGGAGTCCATGATGCGCTGCTTGCCCGTGTAGAACGGGTGGGACTCGGAGGAGATTTCGACGTCGATGACCGGGTAGGTGTTGCCGTCTTCCCACTCGATGGTCTTCGAGGAAGACACGGTGGAGCGGGTCAGGAACTTCGTGCCGGAGGCCAGGTCGTTGAAAACAACAGCTTCGTACTTCGGGTGGATATCAGACTTCATAATGGGACCTTTTGTTCACGCAGCTGGATTTTGCCAGTTGCCAGGTATGAATGGGATGGCTTCCATCCGTGCTTCGGCCGGCCAAAAGGCCAGCGAAAAACACAGTGGAACCAGCTATCAATCATAGCGGATGGTGGAGGATCTAACGAACCCGCCGCTCCGCGTGCTCAGGCCCGCGGCCGCAGCTCCCAGAATGCGACGGCGGACGCCGCCGCCACGTTGAGTGAGTCCACGCCCGCGCGCATCGGGATCTTGACGGCGAGGTCGACGGCGGCAAGCGTGTCCGCGCTCATGCCGGCACCTTCCGTACCCAGCACCAGGGCGAGCCGCTCGGGGTTTCTTGCTGCCAGCTCGTCCAGGTCCACGGCGTCGTCGGTGAGCTCCATGGCTGCCACCGTGAACCCCTGCTCCTTGAGGAGGGTCAGGTCCTGCGGCCAGCTGTCCAGCCTGGCCCACGGCACCTGGAAGACGGTGCCCATGCTGACGCGGACGCTGCGGCGGTACAGCGGATCGCCACAGCGGGGTGAGACCAGGACGGCGTCGACGTCGAGCGCCGCAGCCGACCGGAAGATTGCCCCCACGTTGGTGTGGTCCACGATGTCCTCGAGGACTGCCACGCGCCGGGCGCCTGCCAGCAGTTCCGGCAGCGGGACCGGCGCCGGGCGGTGCATGGCTGCCATGGCCCCGCGGTGCAGGTGGAACCCGGTGATTTCCTCCAGGAGGCCGGCGCTGCCGATGTACGCGGGAACGTCAGGGTACTGCTCGAAGATGTCCGCAAGGTCCGGAAGCCATTTCTCGGCGAGGAAAAAGGACCGCGGCCGGTGCCCGGCTGCGAGGGCGCGCCGGAGTACCCGGGAGGATTCGGCGATGTACATGCCCTCGGCGGGTTCGCGGAGTTTCCGGAGGTGCACGTCCGTCAGCTGGGTGTAGTCGGCGACGCGCGGATCCGCGGCAGACTCGAGATAGTGGAAAGTCACCGGCCAGTCATTTCAGTAATCATTTGAGCAGGTTCGCGACCAGGAAGCCGAGCGCCACCAGGCCGAGGGCAAAGATGACGCCGCGCAGTACGGGCGGGGACAGTCTGCGGCCCACTTTGGCGCCAACGAGGCCGCCGATGAGGGAACTGACAGCGATGATGGCCACCACTGCCCAGTTGATCCGGTCGAAGGCAAACAGCAGGTAGGAGGCGGCGGCAATCAGGTTGACGCCGAGCACCAGGACGTTTTTCATGGCGTTGGCGTTCTGGATGGTGCCCGTCATGAACACGCCGAGGATGCCCACCAGCAGGATTCCCTGTGCCGCGACGAAGTATCCGCCATACACACCGGCGAGGAAGACGAGGACCACCAGCAATACACCGTGGTGCTTGTCCCGGAGGGCGTGCTCGGGGTTTTCCTCTCGGTTCCGCACCCACCGCTGAAGCCTGGGCTGGAACACCACCATCAGCAGGGCCAGGACAATGAGCACTGGCGCCGCGTAGTGGAAGACCTTCTCCGGCAAATGGAGCAGGAGCCAGGCTCCGCTGATGCCGCCCAGCAGGGAAGCCGGCAGCAGCCGCAGGAGCTGCCGGCCTCGGCCCTTCAGTTCCCGGCGGTAACCCCACGCGCCCGCCGCGCCACCGGCGACGAGGCCCATGGCATTGCTCATGGAGGCCGTCACCGGTGCGATGCCCAGGGCGATCAGCACCGGGAAGGTGACAAGGGTTCCGGACCCGACGACGCTGTTGATGGTGCCCGCCCAGAGGCCGGCGAAGAACACAAGGATGCCGCTGAAAAACTCCACGCTGTGCCGGCCGCTCCGCTAGCGGCGGGCGGTTGCGGTGTAACGGCCGGCGTTTACTGAAACGTCCAGGGCCAGGCCGAACGTCTCGCTCAGGTTGTCCGAGGTGAGGACATCTTCGACCGGCCCGGCAGCCACCACTTCGCCGTCGCGCATGAGCATGGCGTGGGTGAAGCCCGGCGGGACTTCCTCAAGATGGTGGGTGACCAGCACGATCGCCGGGGCGTCCTCGTCCATGGCCAGCTGGCTGAGGCGGTGCACAAGGTCCTCGCGGCCGCCAAGGTCGAGGCCGGCGGCGGGCTCATCGAGCAGCAGCAGCTCGGGGTCGGTCATGAGCGCGCGGGCGATCTGCACGCGCTTGCGTTCACCCTCAGAAAGCGTGGAGAACTTGCGGTTCAGGAGCGGGCCCATGCCCCAGTCGTTCAGGAGGGCGAAGGCGCGGCGTTCGTCGTCCTTCTCGTACCCTTCGCGCCACCGGCCGGTCACCCCGTAGGCTGCGGTGACCACGACGTTGAGCACCTTCTCGTATTCGGGGATCTGGTTGGCCAGGGCGGCCGACGAGAGCCCGATCCGTGGCCGCAGTTCGAAGACGTCAACCTTTCCGAGGCTTTCGTCCAGGATGCCGGCGATGCCGCTGGTGGGATGCAGCCGTGCCGCGGCGATCTGCAGCAGAGTGGTCTTGCCGGCGCCGTTGGGGCCGAGGATGACCCACCGCTCGCCCTCCCTGACCTGCCAGTCCACCTTGCTCAGGAGCGTCTTGGCTCCGCGCACAACGCTGACGGCGGCCATTTCAAGAACATCACTCATAGAAGTAGACACTAGGACAAAACACGTCCCGACTGATAACCGGTACCGACGGCCGCCAGTGGACCGTCCGCCTGTATGAAAAGATATGCGTATGAACGCAGATAAGCAGGCTTGCGGGCTCGACGTCGACAGCCAGTACGTGGAGCTCGCGGTGGAGATTTTCGCCATGCTGGCAGACGCCACAAGGGTGCGGATCATCCTGGCCTTGCGCGAGGGTGAGATGGCCGTGGGGGCTTTGGCCGAGGCGGTGGGAAAGTCACCGGCGGCCGTGTCCCAGCACCTGGCCAAAATGCGGCTAGCGCGCATGGTTTCCACGCGCCAGGACGGGACCAGGGTCCTCTACCGGCTCGAAAACGAGCACGCACGCCAGCTCGTTGCTGATGCAATCTTCCAGGCCGAACATGCGCTCGGCGGGCAGCCTGCCCACCACCGCATGAAGGGAACCGCATCATGAGCGACCGGACTCGGACCACCGGAGTGCCAGCGGGCGGAAGCGCACCGGACCACCACCGGCACGACCACTCGCACGATCACAGGCACGATGACGCACATGGCCACGGCCACGAGCATGAGGGGCATCACCCACACGGCCACGGGCACACGCATCACAAGGGGCTCAAGGGCTGGCTTTTCGAGCTGTTCGTCCCGCACACCCATGACGCGGCCGACTCGGTTGATGATGCCCTGGAGGCCAGCGCGCAGGGCATCAGGGCGCTGAAAATCAGCCTGTTCATGCTGCTCGGGACGACCGTCCTGCAGTTCCTGGTCGTCCTGGTGAGCAGCTCGGTTGCCTTGCTGGCCGACACGATTCACAACTTTTCCGACGCCCTGACCGCCGTTCCCCTGTGGGTGGCGTTCGTCCTGGGGCGCCGCGCGGCCACCCGCCGCTACACCTATGGCTTCGGCCGGGCGGAGGATCTGGCAGGGCTGTTCATCGTGGCCGTCGTCGCTCTTTCGGCAGTAATGGCTGCCTGGCAGTCGGCGGAACGGCTGATCCACCCGCAGGTGCCCCAGAATCTGGGCTGGGTCATGGGCGCAGGGCTGATCGGCTTTGCCGGAAACGAGGCAGTGGCGATGTACCGCATCAGGATCGGGCGCCGGATCGGCTCGGCTGCGCTGGTGGCCGACGGCGTTCATGCGCGGATGGATGGCTTCACATCCCTGGCCGTAGTGCTCGGCGCCGGCGGCGTCATGCTCGGCTTCCCACTGGCGGACCCGATTGTTGGCCTGCTGATCTCGGCGGCCATCATCATCCTGCTCTGGGGAACTGTCCGCAGCATCGGCCGCCGGCTGATGGACGGCATCGAGCCCGAACTCGTGGACCGCGCCCGCCGCACGCTTGAGGGCACGCCTGGCGTCTTTGACGTCAAGCGCGTGCAGCTGCGGTGGGTGGGGCACCGCCTCCAAGGCGCGGCGACCATCGCCCTAGACGACGACGCCAGTCTTTGGCTGGCTGAACAGACCCTGCACGAGGCGAGGCACCGGCTCCGCCACGCCCTGCCCAAACTCGACGAGATGGTGCTGACGCCGACGGCTGCAGGTACCCGAGCGTCCTAGCCTTCATGGGTTCTTAAGTCTTGGCACGGTTCTTCGAAGAACCGTGCCGGGCTGCGTCCGTGAACACCGCAACCGCTGCAACAGCCAGCGCCACCCCGAAGGAAGCCACGATGTCGGTAAGCCAGTGGTAGCCCAAATACAGGCGGCTTAAGCCAACCAGCGCTGTGACTGCAAAGGCCGCGGAGAACCCAAGCACCGCCGTCGTACGCGTCCCCGACCGTGACAATACGAGGTAGGCGAGCACAACCGTGAACACGCCGATCCCCACCGTGTGCCCCGAGGGAAACGAGAGGGCGTCATCCGGGCCGAGCAGGAAATCAGAAGCGGGCGGGCGGGACCGGCTGACGAATTGCTTGATGAGGGTGGTCAGCACCACGGCCAACAGTATGGCCCCCATGAGCACGGCCGGGCGCCACAACTCGCGCTTCCAGACAGCCCACGCCAGGGCAAACGCCGCGCCGATGACGCCCAGCATTTCCGGCGATGTCACGGTGGTCACTGCCGCCAACAACGCCGTGGCGGCAGGATTGCGCGAATCCACTATCAGGCTGTGCACAGGAACGTCCATCGCCGCCAGCCCCGAGTCAGACTGGACGGCAGCGAACATGAGCCAGAAAACAGCGTCACCGGCCACCAGGAGAGCCCCGGCCCAGCAAAAAAGCACCTCCCGCGGCGCCCTCAGCAGGGGCGTCGGGCGCAGGCGGGCAATCAGGGCAAAGAGCATCGGACCATTCTGCCCGACCGGCCTCCCGGTTGGCCGGACGTTTGCTGGGAGCCGGCTGGGGGCCGCCGCTATGCACTGGATGCCAGGCAGCGCATGCCAGCCGCGGATGCCATGGCTGGATGCCGAACGGATTCGGGAGGCGGCGCTGCGCTGGATAAGATTGCAGCCATGACTTCGAACGTGACTGCGGTCAGCTATGGCCTGAAACTGTCCCCCTCGGAACCGGAAAACCTGCGGTCACTGCTGGCGGACTCCGGCGCCACCTTCAAAGAGGCCTCCAGCACAGGGGACGGACGCTTCGACGTCTGCACCGTGGACTTTTCCGTGCCTTCGGGCTCCGTCGCAGACATCGCCGGCCTGCGGCACACGATTGCCGCCGCGAAGGAAAACGCGGAGCGCACCGGCGTGGACACGGCCATCGTCCCCGCGGAACTGCGGAGGGCGCAGCGCAAACTGCTCGTCATGGACGTCGACTCCACCCTCATCCAGCAGGAGGTCATCGAACTCCTCGCCGCCTACGCCGGAAAGCGCGACGAAGTCGCGGCCGTCACGGAAGCCGCTATGCGCGGTGAACTCGACTTCGCGCAAAGCCTGCACGCCCGCGTGGCCGTCCTCGCAGGGCTGCCGGCTGCCGTCGTCGACTCCGTCCGCGCGGAAGTGAAGCTGAGCGAAGGAGCTGCCGAGCTGGTGGCCGCGTTCAAGGCCGCAGGCCATGCCGTGGCGGTGGTGTCCGGCGGCTTCAACCAGATCCTGCGCCCCATCGCCGAGGACCTCGGCATGGACTACTGGATCGCCAACGAGCTGGAGATCGTTGACGGGGCCCTGACCGGCAAGGTCCTCGGCGCCGTGATCGACCGCGCCGCCAAGGAAAAATACCTCCGCGAATGGGCAGCCGCCGAGGGCATCGCGCTGGAGCACACCATCGCGGTGGGCGACGGCGCGAACGACCTGGACATGCTCGGCGCCGCGGGGATCGGGGTGGCTTTCAACGCCAAGCCCGCCGTCCGCGCCGTGGCCGACGCCGCCATCAACATGCCGTACCTCGACGCGGTGCGGCACATCGCTGGAGTCTGAACGACCGGAACTAGAAGCCCGACGGCGGAGTGAACTGGCTTGCGGTGAAAACAGCCCCGCCGGGGTCCCTGATCAGGGCGGTCCGTGTCCACTCGGTGTCGTCCTGCCCCAGGACGTGGCCGCCGAGGCGCTCTGCCTCCTGGACCGCCCGGTCCCGGTCCGCCACGGTGAAGGTGACATGCCAGTGCGGCCGCTCGCCCGGGGCCACCGGTGCAAGCCAGCCCACTGCGTCCTCGAAGCCGGCCGGGACCGCGTCACCCGATTGCCGGGTCCTGATGCCGGGGTCGATGGTTGCCTCCAGATGGTCGCCGTACCCGGGGCGGCGGATCATGATGCCGAAGTCAAGGCGGTCGAACTGCCAGCCGAAGGCCCTGGCGTAGAAGTCCGCGGCAGCATCCGTGTCCGCTGTGTGGAGGTCGCTGAAGTTCCAGCCACCCGGCAGGTTGACCGCCTGGGCGCCCGGCCGCTCCCCGGGCTGCCAGATGCGGAACTCGGCTCCCTCTGGATCGGCCAGCGCGGCCCGCACGCCTCCAACGCCCGTATCGGCAGGAGCCGATTTCAGGGTTGCACCCGCCGAGAGCAGGTGACGAACCGCGGCGTCCGCATCCTCGACCGCGATGTACGTGTTCCAGGCGGGGACGCCGTGGATGCCGGCGCCGAAACCGGTGATGGCGCCCGTCTCCTGGCCGCCGAGCCGGGCGACCGCGTAACTGCCAGTTTCCCCGGGCGGCGCCGAACCGGCGTAGAACTCCCAACCGAACAGTCCCCCGTAGAACCTCAAGGCTGCTTCCACGTCGGGCTGCTGGCTGTCCACCCAGCACGGCACGCCGGCCGGATAGCTCCGCTTCGTTACTGCTGCATCCTCTGCCATGGCTATGACCCTAGGCGCCCCGGGCCGCCCGGACAACGCCTGCGCGGCCTGATTTGGGTGCTAGCGCCGGGGCAGCGAAGGCCCGGCGCTGTTGCACCGGGCCTTCGTGTCAAGGAACCGCGTCAGGCACCCGCGGAGAGAGTGACTAGCCGGCGTTCTTGCCGAAGTAGTCCGCGCCGCCGGCGTATTCCGTGTGGCCGGACTCGACATCCGCGGTGGCCATGCTGGCAACCACTGCGGCGAACTCCTCGACGGAGTACAGCTTGCCGGCCTCGGCGCGGCGGGCCTCGATGGCGCCCGGGTTTGAACGGTCCAACAGCGTGGCGGTTACGGTTCCCTCGATCATGTCGCCGGACACGACCACCAGGGAGATGCCCTTGTCCGCAAGGTTCGGCAGGAGCTCGCGCAGGGCGTCTTCACCGGCGCGCTTGCTGCGGGCAACAGGCTCGTACTCGGGCATGGTGGCGACCGAGTTGATGAAGTGGGCCTGGTGGCTGGTCACGAAGACGACCCGGGAGCCTTCCTTCATGAGGGGCACGGCGGCGTTGAGCATGTTGACCTGGGCGTCGCGGTTGAGCTTGAGGGCGTAGCCCTCCTCCATGCCGGTTTCCATGCCGCCCGAGGCGTTGAGGACCAGGACGTCGAGCGAGCCGAAGTTTTCCATGGCGGCGCTGGCCAGCGCCTGCACGCCTTCGAGGGTGGTCAGGTCCGCGCCAACGGCAACTGCACGGCCGCCGTCGGCCTCGATTCCTGCCACCACTTTGTTGGCGCGCGGCGCCTTCTGGCGGTAGTTAACGACGACGGCGGCGCCCTCGCCGGCGAGGATCTTGGCAACTTCGGCGCCGATGCCGCGCGAAGAACCGGTGACGATGGCTGTCTTGTTGTCCAGCTGTCCCATGTGGGCTCCCTTGTCTAAAGCTTTATCTTTGTTCAAAACGTCTAATAGCTGATGGCCTGCATTCCATCATGCCAGCGGGCGCGCCGGTTTCCTTTGTCGGAACGCGACAAAGAAGGTGCCGGCCCGCCCGTTGATATTGTTGGCGCCAGAGGCGGCCTAGTGCCCCATGCCGAGCCCGCCGTCGACCGGAATGACGGCGCCCGAAATGTAGGCGGCCTCATCGCTGGAGATCCAGCGCACCACGTTGGCCACCTCGGAGGCATCAGCGAAGCGTCCGGCGGGGATGCTGGACAGGTAATCCTTCTGGGTTGCCTCCGGCAGCTCTGCCGTCATGTCCGTGTTGATGAACCCGGGCGCCACCACGTTGGCCGTGATCCCCCGCGAACCGAGCTCGCGGGTCAGGGAGCGGGCAATGCCGACGAGCCCGGCCTTGGAGGCGGAGTAGTTGATCTGCCCCGGTGCGCCGTAGAGGCCCGAGACCGAGGAGATGAGCACCACGCGGCCCCTGCGCAGCCGGATCATGCCCTTCGAGGCGCGCTTGATGACGCGGAACGCGCCGGTCAGGTTGGTGTCGATGACGGACGTGAAGTCGTCCTCGCTCATGCGCAGCAGCAACGTGTCCTTGGTGATGCCAGCGTTGGCCACCAGAACCTCGACGGGGCCGTGGGCGGCCTCAACCTCGGTGAATGCAGCGTCAACGGAGGCTTCGTCGGTCACGTCGGCCTTGACCCCCAGGATGCCCTCCGGCAGCTTCGATTCGCTGCGGTACGTCACGGCCACCTTGTCGCCGTTGGCCAGGAATGCCTCCGCGATGGCCAGGCCAATGCCGCGGTTTCCGCCGGTGATGAGGACGCTGCGGGCCGTGGTTGCTGCTTCAGACATGTGTGCTCCGGATTTCCGCGGAGCCTCGCTCCGCTGTGGTGGCTGGATTTTTAACTGCCTCCGATCTTATCGCCCGATTGGGAGCGACCTTCGGATGGTGAGAGAATTGTGGTAGCCATTGGAGCGTGATGAGACAGTCGTGACAACTGAACCCCAACCCGGACAGCAGACGCCCGGGAAGCGTGAAGCAGCCGCCGGCCATCCGGAAGTAATCAGCATCACGGACGCCGCCGCAGCGCATTCCGAAGACATGCGGGAGCGCATGATCAAGTACGCCCTCGCCATGGGTATCCGCATGGTGTGCCTGATCCTGATCTTCGTGGTGGACGGCTGGTTCAAGTTGGTTGCCGTGGCGGGCGCGGTATTCCTGCCGTGGGTCGCTGTTGTGATCGCCAACGGTTCGGACAAGGCGGAGATCCACAGCGATGCGCTGCTCGATTACACGCCGTACGCCGAGCTGGGAGCGGCCGACGACTCCGGGACTGCGGAAGGCGCCGACACCGCGGATGAACCGGCGGTGCTCCAGGGCGAACTCATTGCTGATGACGAAGAAGACGACGACGGCCGGGGACAGAAAGCTTCATGAACATTTTCAACCTGGGTGGCGGCAGCGGTGATCTTGCCGGACCGGCATCCGCGGCCACGTGCTCCCGCAAAGCCTGCCGGGCCGACGCGTCCTGGCAGCTGCTGTGGAACAATCCCAAGATCCACACGCCTGACCGCCGCAAGGTGTGGCTGGCGTGCGGTGAGCACAAGGCGTGGCTGGAGGATTACCTGCAGACGCGCGGCCTTTGGAAGGAGACCGTGCCGCTCGAGGCCGCAGAGACCGGCGGGAACAGCTGAATGTACAAGTTCCTGTTTTCCAGCAAGTGGCTGGGCTACCTCCTGCTGGCCGCGATCTTCGCCACCGGCTGCGTGTTCCTTGGCCGCTGGCAGATGGATCGCCGGGCGGAGACCCTGGCGGAAATTCAGCGGGTAACGTCGAATTACTCGGCAACTCCCATCACCTTTGATCAGGCCCGCGCTGAATTCAACCAGCTGGATCCGTCCAGGGAATGGACCCAGGTCAAGCTCCAGGGCAGCTATGACGTCGACGGGCAGCGGATCGTTCGTAACCGGCCCCTGAACGGGCAGCCCGGGTATGAAGTGGTGGTGCCGTTCAAGCTCGTGTCGGGCGAGACAGTGGTGATTGACCGCGGCTGGCTACCGATCGGCAACAAGACCCCCGGCCGGCCGGACTCCATTCCGGCGCCGCCGTCCGGGCAGATCACGGCAGTAGTGCGGCTCAAGCACAGCGAACCCACGCTCCAGCGCGGCGCTCCGGAGGGCCAGCTCGCCTCCATTGACCTGCCCACTTACGCCGCCGAGCTCGGCTATCCGCTCCTGACAGGGGCCTACGGGCAGCTCGCGTCAGAGACGCCACCGGTGGCCGACATGCCACAGCCGTTCCCCATGCCCTCGGTGGACGAGGGAACGCACCTGTCCTACTCGCTGCAGTGGTTTGCCTTCGGCGTCCTCATGTTCGTGGGCTTTGGTTACGCTGCCCGGCAGCAGGCACGCAACGCCGCGATGGATGCCGAGGACGCCGAGGCGTTGGACGGCGAGCCTGCCCACACCGCCGCGGGAGCCCGCCGTCGTCCGCCGGCGCCCCGGAAGCGCAGGCGGCCGACGGCTGAAGAAGAGGAAGACGCGATCCTGGATGCCCAAGGCTACTGACGACCGGGGTGCGGATATCCTTGCCGACCCGGTGGCCAACGTGCGCCGCGCTCTTACCGCCGCAGGCGCCCGCGACACAGTCACGGTTCTTCCCGGTGCGGTTCCGACGGCGGCCGCCGCGGCTGACGCGCTCGGCTGCGACGTTGCGGCAATCACCAACAGCCTGGTGTTCGAAGTGGACGGTACTCCCCTGCTGATCCTCGCCAGCGGCGCCGCGAAAGTGGACGTCGGGCTGGTCGCCTCCCAGCTGGGCACCGGACGGATCCGCCGCGCGGCCCCGGATTTCGTGCTGCACCACACCGGCCAGGAGGTGGGCGGCGTTGCGCCGGTGGGCCATCCTGCCAAGATCCGCACCCTGCTGGATGCCTCGCTCGAAGAGCACCCAACGCTCTGGGCCGGAGCCGGCGACCATCACTCCATGTTCTCCATCAGCTACGGCGAGCTGCAGCGCATCACGGACGCCCACGCATTACGCGTGCGGTGAGTGCCGCCGGGGGCCGGCTCAATCCTTTGGCGTCGTGAGCGGAAGTAGGTGTTGCGTCCGGTTGCCTTCAATTCAGACATGCAGGGTGGGCCGGTAGATGAGCTCTTGGGTGTGGCCATCGAGCGTCCGGGTTTCGATCAGCTCGAGGTCGAAGTCGGCCGCGCCACGGAAGATCGGCTCCGCCCCGGTCTGGCCGGTGATCACGGGGAAGACAGTCACCTGGACGCGGTCCACCAGACCGGCGGCCATCAGTGCCCGGTTCATCGACAGGCTGCCGTGGGAGCGCAGCGGCACTGCTGACTCTTCCTTGAGCCGGGCGACGACGTCCACCGCGTCGCCACTCGCGACAGCTGCGTCCGGCCAGTCGAGCGGTTCTTGCAGCGTGGTCGACACCACCGTTGCCGGCAGGTTCCTCATCCGTGCGACCCAGGGGTCACGGACCTCGGACTCCTCGGTGCTTGCGGCCAGCATCTGCGCGAACGCCCGGTACGTGTTGGCCCCGAAGACCATTCGCTGCTCCTCGCCGTATAAGGCGAGGCGGTGCTCGAGCAGCTCGGGGCCTTGCTTGCCCCAGTAGCCGCCCCAGTTTCCGTTGTGGGAGCCGAAGCCGTCGAGGCTGGAAAAGATGTCGAAGGTGTAGGTAGCGCTCATGATGCTCTCCTCGAGTGCGGCTGATGGGGTTTGGGAATGCATATGTCACAGCGGGACGAGCTTAGCCACCGAAGCGGAGGCTGACCACCAGGCTGACTGCTGCGGTACGGCTCGAAGACAGCGAACCCCCGCTGCAGCGGCGCGCTGCTGGGCAGTTCACGTTCTTTATCAGATACGGCCAGCTGTGTCGCAATACAGACGCCCAGGCTCGGGTGCTGAGTGCTCGGGCCAGTTTCATTCGTGTTGGGGTCGTGAGCGGAAGTAGTTGTTGCGGTGGGGGTCGAGTTCTGGTGGGGGTTTGAACCAGGGGACTTCGGCGGTGACTTCGATGTGCCAGTGTTCCTTGTGGATCAAATGATGGTGGGGATGTGGGGCGGGAAGACCCGTGAGGCGCGGCCGATGTCCAGGATGCGGCCTTCGCTGCCGAGGACGACGGGGATGATGTCGGCGTCGCAGGCGATTTTGCGGATCGTGGCCGGGTTCACCGGGCCGGTGAACCCGAACAATGCGGTGCCGTCGCCGGTCCGGCCGGTATAAGCCGACCGGGGACCCCGCGCGCCCTGGGCCCACAGTGCTCCTTGTCGTTGGTGGAGTTCGCCGAGGAGGTCGCGGTAGTTGGTGCCGGGGTGCGGGGGTTGGTGGCGGTGTTCATGACGGTGGTGAGGGTTTCGAACTGTTCGGTGGTGGCGTAGATTTCCAGGTGCTGCAGGCCGTGTTTGGGGCGGCGGATGAAGGCGCCTTGGATTTGGCGGAGGGCTGCTTCGGAGGGTTCGGTCCCGTCCTGGTCGATGGCCTCGGTCCAGTGTTTGGTGACCCGGGTAAGGAAGTCGGCGTCGTTGTCGATGGCGGTGCGGGTCAGGGCGTGTTCCATCTCGGTGCTGAGGGCCGGGGTGGTGAGGTGCCGGGCCCGGTCCAGGGCCAGAGTGATGGTGGTCCCGGCGCGGGAGCTGATCTGGGCGGTGCTGATCGCGGCGGCGAGTTCTTCGTAGCGGGGAGGGAGCTGCTGGCCGCCGAAACCAGCCCGGGGCAGCACGGCGCCGGCCAGGCCGAGCCGGCGGCGGGCTTCGCCGGCCGGGATCCTCAGCCTCGCCTGCAGGAACTCGACAGTGTTGCGGGACCCGTCATCCCCCGGAGCCGGCTCGCCACCGGAGACGGCAGCGGTCGGGTCGAGGGGTGACGTCGCGCCGGTGAGCGCCCCGGTGCGGGCCCGGTCCACCGCGCCGGCGGCCACCACCTGCAGAAACTCCACGTGACGGGAGAGCCGCTCGACCCGGCCCGCGAAATCCGCGGCCTGCCCGAAACCCCACAACGCCGTGTCTTCGGCGGTGATCGCGCTGGAAGTCAGCAGATCAAGGCTGCGGTCCACCACGTCCGCCGCAGCAGGAAGGCTCTGAAGGGCGTTGGCGCCGGCAGTAGCCAACCCGTCGGCAGTAGCCAACCCACCGGCACCAGGCCATCCGGCCCGGTCTGCGGTGAACCCCCCAATGGCTTCCATGGAACCAGTCTGATCAGGGGGCCTGACCTTCAAGGCCTCAGCGAGGCCTGGCAGCGATAGCTGGCACACCGGCCAGCCCCCGGTGAAACTAGGCCAGCGTGATGAGGTCCAGGTAGTCCTCGTTCCAGAGGTCCTCAACGCCGTCGGGCAGCAGCACCACGCGCTCCGGGTTGAGGGCCTCAACGGCGCCTTCGTCGTGGCTGACCAGGACGACGGCGCCGGTGTAGTTGCGCAGTGCGCCCAGGATCTCGGCGCGGCTGGCAGGGTCGAGGTTGTTGGTGGGCTCGTCCAGGAGGAGAACGTTCGCGCTGGAGGCCACGATGGTGGCCAGCGCCAGACGGGTCTTCTCACCGCCGGAGAGCACTCCGGCGGGCTTGTCGACGTCGTCACCGGAGAACAGGAACGAGCCCAGGATGCCGCGGACCTCCGCGTCCTTCATATCCGGCGCAGAGGAACGCATGTTTTCGAGGACTGTCCGGTCGTGGTCCAGGGTTTCGTGTTCCTGGGCGTAGTAGCCCACCTTGAGTCCGTGCCCGGGAACGATGTCGCCGGTGTCCGGGCGGTCCACGCCGGCGAGCATCCGCAGCAGGGTGGTCTTGCCGGCACCGTTGAGGCCGAGGATGACCACCTTGGAGCCGCGGTCGATGGCGAGGTCCACGTCGGTGAAGATCTCCAGCGAACCGTAGGACTTGCTGAGGCCCTCGGCCGTGAGCGGGGTCTTGCCGCAGGGGGACGGGTCCGGGAAGCGCAATGCCGCCACGCGGTCGTTCTCGCGGACGGCCTCCAGGCCGCTGAGCAGCCGCTCGGCGCGCTTGGCCATGTTCTGCGCGGCGACGGCCTTGGTGGCCTTGGCGCGCATCTTGTTGGCCTGGTCCATCAGGACCTGGGCCTTCTTCTCGGCGTTGGCCCGTTCGCGCTTGCGGGCGCGTTCGTCGGTCTCGCGCTGCGTTAGGTAGCGCTTCCAGTCCATGTTGTAGAAATCGATCTGGGCGCGGTTGGCATCCAGCAGAAACACCTTGTTCACGGTTGCTTCCAGCAGTTCGGTGTCGTGGCTGATCACGATCAGCCCGCCCTGGTGGTTCTTCAGGAAGTCCCGGAGCCAGGAGATGGAATCTGCGTCCAGGTGGTTCGTGGGCTCATCCAGCAGCATGGTCTCTGCCCCGGAGTACAAAATCCGGGCAAGCTCCACGCGGCGGCGCTGGCCGCCGGAGAGCGTCTTCAGCGGCTGGTTCAGGATGCGGTCCGGCAACGCAAGGTTGGAGGAAATGGCCGCCGCTTCCGCTTCGGCCGCATAACCGCCGCCCGCGAGGAACTCGGATTCCAGCCGGTCGTACCGGTTCATGGCCTTGCGCTGGACTGCCGCGTCGTCACTGGCCATTTCCTCGTGGGCCTTCTTGAGCTTCCCGACGACGACATCCAGGCCGCGCGCGGACAGGATCCTGTCTCGGGCCAACTGTTCCATGTCCGGCGTGCGGGGGTCCTGCGGCAGGTAGCCGATCTCGCCGCTGCGGGTTACCTTGCCGGCGGCCGGGAGGCCCTCGCCGGCAAGAACGCGGGTCAGGGTAGTCTTACCGGCGCCATTGCGGCCAACCAGGCCGATCTTGTCACCCTTGTCGATGCGGAAGCTCACCTGGTCCATGAGCAGGCGGGCGCCGGCGCGCAGTTCAAGATCCTGGACGGTAATCAAAGCAGGTAAGGCCTTTCACAACAGGGAACGCCGCGGCACAACGAAAATGGAACCTAGTGGGTACCGGAGGTGTGGCCGAGAGAACGGCCCCTACAAGTCTACCGGCCGCAACAAGAGCACGTAACCGGACGCGTCGCCCGCCATTTGACCGGTGCGCAGGGCCGCCATTTGTGCCGTGGACCAAGCACCGGAGCCTCCGGCTTGTAGAAGACCCACAAAATACACCTTTTCCCGGGCCAGTAACGTCGAGACCAGCTGATAATTGTTTGTACCCTCTCGACAGGACCACCCATGACCCAGACCCATTCCGCCGGCACCCTGCAGCCGGCAAAGCGCAGCCGCTGGAACGCCACCGACCTCGGACTCATCGCCGTCTTCGCCGCGCTCGTGGCCGCGTCAGCCCTGGTTGCGGCCATCCCGGTGGGCGGCCTCGGCGTCCCCATTACGCTCCAGACGCTCGCCGTCATGCTGACCGGGCTCGCCCTCGGCCCCGGCCGCGCGTTCGCCGCCGTCGGCCTCCATACCCTGCTTGGGCTCGCCGGACTCCCCATTTTCAGCGGCGGCCGCAGCGGGCTGGGAATCCTGGCCGGACCGTCGGCCGGCTACATCATCGCGTTCCCCCTCGCCGCCGCGGCGGTGGGCTGGCTGGCCGCCGTCGTCATCCGCCGCACGGTGAAGTTCCGTGCCGTGTTCCTGTTCGCGGCCGCCATGGTTATCAGCATTGTGCTGATCCACGGCCTGGGCATCGCCGGCATGATGGTCAACGCCAAGCTGGACTTCTCCAAGGCCTTCCTGGCCGATCTGCCCTTCTACCCGGGTGACATCATCAAGAATGTCCTCGCGGTGGCGGTGGCCATCGCCCTGCACAAGGCCTTCCCCGACCTGCTGGTCCGCCGCGTCCGGCAGCTCCCGCAGAAGTCCACCACGGAGCAGCGCGCCACGCCGGAAGCCTCCGCACAGCAGTGAGCACCATCTCCCTCAGGAACGCAGGGGTCAGCGTGGCCGTCGACGGCCGCACAGACCCCAAAGTTCTGCTCCAGGACATATCACTGGAACTCACCGAGGAGCGCATCGGCGTGATCGGGGCCAACGGTTCCGGCAAGTCGACGCTCCTCCGAATGCTCAACGGCCTCGTTGCCCCCACGGCAGGGACAGTGACCGTCAACGGCGCCGACACGGTCCGCAATGTGCGCGCCGTGCGGCAGCAGGTGGGCTTCGTCTTCACCGATCCCCTCTCCCAGCTGGTCATGCCCACCGGGCGTGAGGATGTGGAGCTGTCCCTCCGGCGTTCGGTGCGGCACGGGAAGGAACGCCGGGAGCAGGCCACGGCCGCCCTGGACCGTTTCGGGCTGCTGCCGCTGGCTGACCAGAGCATCTATGAACTCTCCGGAGGCGAGCGGCAGCTCCTCGCCCTGGCTTCCGTGCTGGCGGTGGAACCTGACGTGCTCGTGCTCGATGAGCCCTCCACGCTGCTGGATCTCCGGAACCGCGAGCTGCTGCGCCGCACACTTTCTGGCCTTAGCCAGCAGATCGTCATGTCCACCCATGACCTGGAGCTGGCCCTGGACATGGACCGGATCCTGGTGGTCGAATCCGGACGGATAGCGTACGACGGCGGTGCTGCCGCCGCCGTCGAGCAATACCGCTCGCTTTCTGCCCGGAGCCTGTCAGGCGGGGACTTCCGGTGAGGGGACACGGCTTCCTGCTCGCCAACTACGTGCCCGGCACCTCCCTGATCCACCGCATGCCGCTGTGGCTGAAGTTCCTGCTCGTCCTGGCCTGCGGAATGGCCTCGTTCCTGATCGTCGACTGGCGGCTCGCCGCCGCGGCCCTCCTTGTGGTGTGCGTGCTGTTCCTGCTCAGCGGCGCCGGAGCGGTGCGCCTCTTCCGTGCGGTCCGGCCGCTGCTGCCCATCCTGCTAGTCATCGGCGCGTTCCAGTGGTGGCAGCTGGGCGGGCCTGTTGCCGCGCGGATCGTCCTGAACATCCTGCTGTGCGTCGTGGCCGCATCCCTGCTGACCGCCACAACGCCGCTGCACCGGCTGCTTGACGGCGTGGTTTCCCTGGCCCGCCCGTTCCGGCGCTTCGGCGCGGACCCCGAACGCTTTGCACTGACCATCGCCATCATGCTGCGGAGCATTCCCTTTATCGCCGGGGCATTCGCAGACGTCCGGGACTCTGCCCGGGCACGCGGCCTGGAACGAAACCCGAGGGCACTGGTCCTGCCGGTGTTCATCACCACTGTTGCCTATGCCCGCCACACGGGCGAAGCGCTGGCCGCCCGGGGCCTGGGCGAGCCGGAGGACTAGGAGCTTCCGGTTCTCAGCCCGCCTGGCTCAGCCTGCCGCTGACGACGGCGCCCGCTGGGCCGGCCCCGTCGACTGTCCTTCCTCGAAACGGCAGATCACCACAGCCTGGCGCATGGGGCCGCCCCGCTCCTCGAGCTGATCCACGAGCGTTTCGACGCCCATGCGTCCCAGCTCCGTGCTGGGCAGCGTGAGGACGGTCAGCCGAGGATCCGTCGTCGCGGCCCCGTCCGGCGTTGAGCCAATCAGCAGGACCGACATGTCGCCGGGCACGTCGATTCCGTGCTTGTCCAGGCCGTTGATGAAGCCGAACGACGCGTTGTCGTTCATGAGGATTACCGCCGTCGTGTCCGGGGCGGTTTCGAGCAGCCTTTCGGCGGCGCCCTGACCTGATATGGGCGATTCCTCGCACGAGATGTGGACGGATGCCAGCCCCCGGCGCTCCACTTCCGCGGCAAAGGTCGCCCGGCTCCGCACCACGGGGCCGTAGCCGCTGAGTGCATGCTCGGCCCCGCCGCTGTCAACGAAGCAGAACCGGCGGTGGCCCAGCCCCTCCAGGTAGGAGACGGCCTCGATCATGGAATTCTCAAAGTCGACGTCCGCATACGGCAGTTCCTCGGGGTGCCGCGTCCGTCCAATCAGGGCAAACGGCAACGTGGAACGCCGCAGCCGCTCCACCCGCGCATCGTCCAGCTGCACTTCCATGAGCAGGACACCGTCGATGAAGCCGCTCGAGATGAGCTCCTCAACCTCTTCGGCGTCGTTGCTGATGGGCCACAGCACAAGGTTGTACCCGAGGTCCTTCGCCGTCTGCGTGGCGCTGGTGAAGAACTTCACGGCGGTCTCGCTGAGCCGCCGCTGCAGCGCGGGGTACAGCAGCGCAATGATCCGGGTGCGCTTGCTGGCCAGCGCGCGCCCTAGGGCATTCCGGCGATAGCCAAGTTGCAGCATGGCCTCCTCAACCCTGGCGCGGGTGGCCGGGGCAACCGGTTTGGTGTCGTTGATGACAAACGACACCGTGGCGATCGAGACGTCCGCCAGCCTCGCAACGTCTCTCATGGTGGGCACGGCACGCCTCTTTCAGTTCAGACTCGGGAAACCGGACAGGACTCCAGTAAAGCGGTTAACTTTTTCCTTGACAACCCCTCGCCGCGGCATGCAGAGTTGTTTCGACATCCCCCGACACATTGAACCCGTGCCGGACTCGGCCAACGAGTTAACCGCTTAACTGCCGATTTGCACGAGCCTACTTTTCGACAGGAGGACGATGACGTCCACAACATCAGAGCCGGGAAAGCTGCGGATAGCCCTAATCGGCTACTCGTTCATGGGCTCCATTCACGCCCAGGCCTGGACCACGGCACCGAGGTTCTTCGACCTCGACGTTGTGCCCGTCCTCGCAGCGGTCTGCGGCCGCAACCAGGAAGCAGCCGAATCCTTTGCTGACAAATTCGGCATCGGCCGGGTGGAGACCGACTGGCGGGCCCTCGTGGCGGACCCGGAGATCGACGCCGTCGACATCTGCGTTCCCGGGAACCTGCACGCCGAGATTGCCATCGCCGCGCTCCAGGCCGGCAAGCACGTCCTCTGCGAAAAGCCCCTCGCCAACACACTGGCCGAAGCCGAGAGGATGGCCCTCGCAGCAGAGGAGGCGAAGGCCCGGGGCGCCCTGGCGATGGTCGGCTTCAGCTACCGCCGGACCCCGGCACTCGCCTACGCCCGGGATCTGGTCCGGGACGGCAGGCTCGGTACCATCCGCCATATCCGTGCCTCCTACTTGCAGGACTGGATCGTGGACGAGGACTTCCCGCTGGTCTGGCGACTGGAGAAGGACAAGGCAGGCTCGGGTGCGCTCGGCGACATCGGCGCACACATCATCGACCTCGCGCAGTACGTCACCGGACACCGCCTCGCCGGGATCAGTGCGCTGACGGAGACTTTCGTGAAGACCCGGCCGCTCGCCGGCTCGTCGTCCGGCCTGCGGGCCCAAGGCCACGACAAGGCTGAACAGGGCACAGTGACCGTGGATGATGCCGCCGTCATCGTCGGCCGGACAGCCGAAGGGGCGTTGGCCACGTTCGAGGCAACCCGCTTCGCCACCGGCCGCAAGAACGCCATCCGGCTTGAGGTCAACGGTTCACTCGGTTCCCTGGCCTTCGACTTCGAAGACCTCAATGAGCTCTGGTTCCATGACCACACCGACCCCGCCGAGTCGGCAGGCTTCCGCCGGATCCTCGTCACCGAGCCCACTCACCCCTACGCCGGAGCGTGGTGGCCGCCCGGACACGGGCTCGGCTACGACCACGCCTTCGTCCATCAGGCTGCCGACTTCGCCCGGTGCATCGCCCGCGGCGAGCAGCCGGAGCCATCATTCGCGGAGGGGCTGCAGATCCAGCGCCTCCTCGACGCCGCCGAAACCAGTGCCGCCCACAACGCCCAGTGGCAGGACGTAACGGCCGGCGCGTAGCCCGCCGTCGTTCCCGCCACCGGAACCACCACCGGAACCGCCCCACCAAACCAACCAAACCGCAGCGGCTGCAGGCCGTCTGGACGATCCCTTGCGCCCGGAACCACCGAATCACCGGAACCAGCAAGATACCTAAACACCGAACACCTAAACCACCGAATCACGGCAAAGGAGCCCCCAATGAAGAAAGCATCACTCACCTGCCTGATGGCCATGGCCGCCATCGCACCCCTCACCCTCACCGCCTGTGGCGGGGGCAGCAGCCAGGCCGCCGCCAATGAGAAGGTCGACTCGCTGACCGTCCTGGACTACTACAACAACGAACCTGACAAGACCCACATCCAAGGCGCGCTGGACAAGTGCGCCGCGCAGCTGGGCGTGACCCTCAAGCGCGAGACCGTCCCCGGCAAGGACCTCATCCAGAAGGTCCTCCAGCGGTCGTCCTCCCGGACCCTTCCGGATGTGCTCATGCTGGACAACCCCGACGTGCAGGAGATCGCCGCAACCGGGGGCCTGGCCCCGCTGAACGACTTCGGCGTGGACACCTCCGGCTTTGCCCAGGGCATGCTGGAGGCCGCCACATACGAGGGCAAGGTGTATGGCCTTGCCCCCACCGCCAACACGCTGGGCCTGTTCTACAACAAGGAGATGCTCGCCGCTGCCGGCATCCAGCCGCCCAAGACCTGGGATGAGCTGAAGGCAGCGGCGGAAAAGCTGACCACCGGCGACCGCTACGGCCTGGCCTTCTCCGCGATCGCCACCTATGAAGGCAGCTGGCAGTTCCTGCCCTTCATGTGGACCAATGGCGGGGAGGAAACCGACCTGAAGAGCCCCAAGGTGGCGGAGGCTCTGAGCTTCATTGACGGCCTGGTGTCCTCGGGGTCAGCGTCCAAGAGCGTGGTGAACTGGAGCCAGGCGGACGTGCGGGACCAGTTCGCTGCAGGCAAGGCCGCCATGATGATCAACGGCCCGTGGCAGATCCCCTCCCTGGCGAAGACGCCGAACATCAAGTGGGAGGCAGTCCAGGTCCCCGTCAACGCACAGGGGCTGACTCCCGTCGCCCCGCTGGGCGGCGAGGTGTGGACCGTGCCGCAGACCGGCAACAAGGCCAAGCAGGCCAAGTCCGCCGAGCTCGTGGAATGCATCAGCAGCGACGAGAACCAGCTGGCCCTGGCCAAGGAGCGCTTCACAGTGCCGACCAAGACCGCCCTCGCCGGCGAGTACGTGAAGGCCGTGCCGGAGATGGCAGCGTTCGCCGAGCAGGTGGCCAACGCCCAGTCCCGGACAGGCAAGCTTGGCAAGGAATGGCCCAAGACGGCGACGGTCATGTACACGGCGATCCAGCTGGCCCTGACTGACCAGGCGTCCCCGCAGGAGGCCTTTACGAAGGCCGAAGCGAAGTAGGCCCGGGATGAGGCAAGGACCCATCACGCAATACGGAGAGGAGCCAGAGCCGTGCCAACAATGACAACCAGCCGGGCGCCGGGAGACCTCTCCCCCGCCAGCGCGGGCACGGCAGAACGGGAAGGACGACGGCGGGGCTTCCGCCGGGAGCGCCTGGTCCAGGCACTCTTTCTGGCACCCGCTGCGCTCTTCCTCCTGCTGTTCTTCGGCTACCCCGTGGCGAAGAACGTTGTGATGAGCCTTCAGGAGTACACCACCCGGACCTTCTTCACCGGAGAAGCACCCTGGGTGGGCCTGGCGAACTATGCCACCGCCGTCGGAAGCAGCCTTTTCGGTCCGGCCATGCTCAACACGGCACTGTTCACCCTGGGTTCGATCGCGGGCCAGTTTGTCATCGGCCTGGCCCTGGCCAGTTTCTTCAAGCGGCGGTTTCCGCTGAGCGGTTTCCTTCGTTCGATGTTGCTGCTGCCGTGGCTGCTGCCGCTGATTGTCTCGAGTGCCACGTGGCGGTCGATCCTCGACCAGGACAGCGGCATCCTCAACGCGTTCCTGCGGAACCTGGGCGTCATCCAGGAACCGGTCCCCTGGCTGACCAGCCCGTCGGTGGCGCTGCTGGCCGTGGTCCTGGTCAACATCTGGGTGGGCATTCCCTTCAATGTCACCCTCATCTACGGCGGCCTTCAGGAGATTCCCGAGGAACTGTACGAGGCGGGCGCGGTGGACGGCGCAACGGGCTGGAAGGCGTTCTGGCACATTACCTGGCCCAACCTGCGCCCGGTGGTCAGCGTGGTCCTGGTCCTCGGCGTCGTCTACACGCTCAAGGTCCTGGACATCATCCTCGGCCTGACCAACGGCGGACCGGCGAACGCCACCCAGACCCTGGCCGTGCGCTCCTACCAGGAGTCGTTCGTCAACTTCCAGTTCGGCGTCGGCGCTGCCTTCAGCAACATCCTGATCCTGATCTCACTGGTGTTCGCGGTGGTTTACCTCCGCATGAACCGACGTGCGGTCGACGAGTAAGAGGACCACCATGACAACCCTGGATGTAACGACCGCGCGCTCCGCGCCGGCTCGGCCGCGGAAGGCCAACCGGCCCAAGCTGGGGCACACCGCCGTCGGACTTCTGCTTCTCGCGGTGATGCTGTTCCCGGTGTACTGGATGGTCAACGCGTCCCTGCAGCCTTCCGGCAACACCCTCACCGCGGACCTCCTGCCGCTGAACCCAAGTTTCGAGGGCTATGAAAAGGCGATCGCGCAGCAGGGCCCGAACCTGCTGACCAGCCTGGTCATCTCGCTCGGCACGGTGGTGTTCAGCCTGGCCGTCGCCGCCCCTGCTGCATATATGCTGGCGCAATTCCGGTTCCGCTGGATCAACGCCGCGCTGCTGGCGATCCTCATTTCCCAGATGATCCCCGGCATCGTGATCGCCAACGCCCTCTACGCGGCCTACAACCACCTCGGCCTGCTCAACTCCATCCCCGGGCTGATCCTGGCCGACTCGACCCACGCCATCCCGTTCGTGATTCTGATCATGCGGGCCTTCATGATGCGGATCCCGCCCAGCATCGTGGAGGCAGCGAGGGTGGACGGCGCCGGGCTGGTCCGGGCGTTCGTCTCGATCGTGCTGCCCATCAGCCGCAACTCGCTCATTACCGCGGGCCTGTTCGCTTTCCTTTTTTCCTGGAGCGACTTCCTGTTCGCCCTGACGCTGACCACCACGGAGGACGTGCGGCCCGTGACGCTGGGCATCTACCAGTACCTGGGCACCCAGGTTTCCAACTGGAGTGCGGTGATGGCGACGGCGGTGCTGTCCTCGCTGCCGGCCATCGTGCTGCTGGTCCTGGCGCAGAAGTACATCGCGGCCGGGGCCACCGGCGGCGCCGTCAAATAGCTCCTTCATCATTTTGAACCTAAGGAACCATTCATGACTGAGAACCACACTCCCCTGCGCGTCACCGTATGGGGCGAAAACCGCCACGAACAGCACCAGCCCCACGTGGCCGAGATCTATCCGGACGGCATGCACAACACCATCCGTGAGGGCATCGAGGAGAACCTTGGCCCGCGGGCCGAGGTGGCAACCGTGACCCTCGACGAGCCAGAGCACGGCCTCACCGAGGAGCGGCTGCGGGACACGGATGTCCTGGTCTGGTGGGGCCACGCCGCCCACGGCGAGGTGGCGGACGAGGTGGTGGAGCGCGTCCACCGGCACGTGCTGGCCGGAATGGGCCTTGTGGTGCTCCACTCCGGGCACTGGTCGAAGATCTTCGGCAAGCTCATGGGCACCACCTGCACGCTGCGCTGGCGCTCGGAACGGGACCGCGAGATTGTCTGGACGGTGGACCCGACCCATCCGATCGCGCAGGGCGTGCCGCACCCGTTCATCATTCCGGAGCAGGAGATGTACGGCGAGCACTTCGACATCCCCGCCCCCGACGAGCTGATCTTCCTGAGCACATTCTCCGGCGGTGAGGTGTTCCGCAGCGGGTGCACGTTCAAGCGGGGCTATGGCAAGATCTTCTTCTTCTCCCCCGGCGACCAGGACTACCCGGTTTATCACCACAGGGACGTGCGCAGGGTCATCGCCAACGGCGTGGAATGGGCCCGCACCCTGCGGCCCGAGCGCACCGACCCGGTCCTGCTGCGGTACGAGACCGAGGCGTTCTACACCGGCCACAGCTACGAGGGGGCGATGGCCAATTGAGCCGCGTCGCTACTTTGCTTGACCCTTCGGCACCTGTCCGCGTGGTCCAGGTGGGGGCGGGCGGCATGGGCCGGGCGTGGCTGCGTCTCCTGGGCGAGTCGGCCGAGGTCGAACTGGCCGGCGTCGTGGACCTCAACCCGCAGGCGGCACGGGACGCGCTGACCGCTCTGGGCCTTGGTTCCGTACCGGTGGGGGCGAGCCTGACCGAGCTGGCTGGCGCCGTCGGGGCGCAGGCGGTGGTGAACGTGACAGTCCCCGCCGCGCACCATCCGGTGAACGTCGAGGCGCACTTCCTCGGCCTGCCGGTGCTGTGCGAGAAGCCGGCGGCACCGACCGTCGCGGAAGCCCTCTCCCTCGCCGCGGTCGCCGACGCAACCGGCCAGCTGCTGATGATCAGCCAGTCCCGCCGCTACTTCCGGACGCTCGGCGCCTTCAAGCGGCAGGCTGCCCGGCTCGGTGAGATCGGGCTGCTTACCTGCGACTTCTTCAAGGCGCCGCATTTCGGTGGCTTCCGGGAGGAGATGGAACACGTGCTGCTGGTGGACATGGCCATCCACGCGTTCGACGCCGCGCGGTACCTCCTCGGCCGGAACCCGGTATCCGTGTACTGCGAGGAGTTCAACCCCGGCTGGAGCTGGTACGCCGGGGATGCGGCTGCCACGGCCGTCTTCGAGATGGACGGCGGGACGCGCTTTGTCTACACCGGAAGCTGGTGCGCCGACGGACTGGAAACCTCGTGGAACGGCAGCTGGCGGATCAACGGAGCCAACGGCACCGCGGCCTGGGACGGCGCCGCGGCGCCGGTCGCGGAGCATGTTGCCGGGGCTGTGGCGGACGGCGGCCAGCCGGGTTCTGCTTCTTCCTCGCCGGATTCTTTGGCTGCGGAGGGCGAGACCCCGGAAGAGATCGCCGGGGCGCTGGCGGAGTTCGTCCGGAGCCTCCGGACAGGTGAGGTTCCTGCGGGTGAGATTCATGCGAACGTCCTGAGTCTGGCCATGGTCGAGGCGGCCGTGAGGTCTTCGCAGACCGGGCAGAAGGTGCTCATCTGGGACGTGCTGGATGACGCGCACCGGCAGGCGCTCGCCGTCGAGTCGGTCCCCGCCGCCAGGGAGGTCCTGGCCTCGTGGGCATCGCCGCTCGAGGCCCTGGAGCGGGCTGGCCATTCAGAGCAGTCCGTTTCCATGACGCTGGGGTAGGCGCCGCGGCGGGAGTCCTTCCTGGAACGGGTACCAGCAGGGACTCCCACAGCGTTGTAAACGCTGGTTAGGTGGAACGGCACCGCATCACCGCCGTCGAACTGGCGGCAGCCCTCTACCCCTTGAACGGAGGCAGCGTGACTGTGACCGACGCTCCGGTGACCACGCGCGAACAGGCAGTCGGACGGCCATTGGCAATTGTCCTTGGCCTGCTGACCATCTTCGGTCCGATTTCCATGGACCTGTACCTGCCGGTCCTGCCGGCCCTGACGGCGGAGCTTGGAAGCTCCACATCTACAGCGCAGCTGACCATCACCGCGTGCCTGCTCGGACTGGCCATCGGCCAGGTGATCGCGGGCCCGCTGTCGGACCGCTTCGGCCGCCGGCTCCCGCTGCTGATCGGCGTCTCCGCCTACACAGTCACGTCCGTTCTCTGTGCCGTCAGCCCCACCGTGGAGACGCTGATCACTGCTCGGTTCGTCCAGGGCCTGGCCGGCGCTGTGGGCATTGTGATTGCGCAGGCAGCCGGGCGGGACGTGTACGAGGGCGCCAAGCTCCTCCGCTACTACGGCCGCCTGACTGTGCTCGGCGGACTGGCGGCGATCGTTGGGCCGGTCATCGGCGGCCAGCTGGCCGCCGTCACCGACTGGCGCGGCGTCTTCCTCTTCCTCGCGGCGGTCGGCGTGGCAATCCTGGTGGCCTGCCTGGTGATTTTCAAGGAGACACTTCCGGCTCAAAGGCGGGCGGCAGGCGGGTTTGCGCACACCCTGCAGGACTTCCGTCGCCTGCTGGCGGACCGTGTGTTCGTCGGCGCCGTGCTGATCACGGGCTTTACGTACTCTGCGATCTTCGCCTACCTCAGCGGCGCCACGTTCGTCCTGCAGGGCATTTACGGGCTTTCGCCGCAGGGCTACTCGTTTGCTTTCGGCCTGAACTCCCTGGGGTTCATGATCTTTGGCTTCTTTGGCGGCCGGCTGGCCGAACGGTGGTCGGAGAAGGCGACGCTGGTGATCGGGCTGGCGATGGCTACCGCCGGTTCGCTCGGACTGCTCGTCACCGCGCTCCTGCACCTGCCCCTGATTGCGGTGATCCTGTCCCTCTTCACGATGGTGGGCGGCGTGGCGGCGGCCAGCCCGCCTGCGACCTCCCTGGCGCTGAAGGGCTATCCGGACATTGCCGGCACCGCGTCGTCGCTGCTGGGCCTGGCCAGGTTCGCTTTCGGCGGCGTCGCCGCACCGCTGGTGGGCATCGGCGGGGCGGACAACGCCCTTCCGTTCGGCATCGTCACGGTCGCGTCGGTCGCAGCTGCAGTGGCCTGCCTCGGGCTGATTCGGGCGCGCACGACGGCGGGGTGAATCTTCTCTGATGTGCGTCCCTGACGGGTCGTGCGAGCCGTGGACGCTCTCGCGAAACCGACCACGAGTGAAGAGATGAGCGGCTGTGTGCCATAGAGAGCTGCGTGTGGCCTTGCCATGGACTCGCGCCCATTGTCACTCTCCGAGCCGTGCCGGGTCGGCCGCCTGGTGGGTGTAACAGTCTGCCGGTGCCCGGGAGGACGGCCTGAATGGTACCCACCGCACGACCGGCCGGGCATTTGGTTCCGGTTTGATTGGTGCCCACCTTCACCGTTGATTCCATCAGTTTGGAATCAACGTGCGGGAGTGCCGATGACGTTCATACCTAGAGCTACTATGTTTGATACCCTTCAGATCTAGGTATAGGAGGCGCAGTGCGCATTGACAAGGACCTGGTCGCTGCCTCGGCCACCCCGCTTGTGCTGGGCATCCTGTCGGACGGGGACCTGTACGGCTACGCAATCCTCAAGCGGGTGAGTGAGCTGTCGGGCGGTGGCATGCAGTGGACCGACGGGATGCTCTACCCGCTGCTGCACCGACTCGAGCGTCTCGGCTACGTATCGTCGTTGTGGGGTACCTCCGACGCCGGGCGCCGGCGTAAGCACTACACAATCACGCCAGCGGGCCGGGAAGCACTCGCCGACCGGCAGGAGCAGTGGACCGTCGTCGCAGACGCACTGCGCCAGGTGTGGCAGACCACGCCGCGGTTCCCTGCCGCCGTGGAGGGGTGGGCGTAATGGAGTCACACGCGGAACTGGAGGCCCAGATCGACCGGTGGCGCGGATTTGTTCAGCGTAGCCAGGCGATCTCACCCGCGGACGTTGACGAGCTGGAGGACCACCTGCGCGAGCAGATTGCCGACCGGCAAGCGACCGGCTTGGATGATGAGGAGGCTTTCCTCGTCGCCATCAAGCGCCTAGGCAACCTCGACGCCGTCTCCCACGAGTTTGCCCGCGAACACTCCGACCGGCTGTGGAAGCAGCTCGTCCTAGTTCCGGAGCGTTCCGACGACGCCGGCACGCCACCCTGGCGCGAGCTGGCAGTCGTCCTTGCACTGGCTGTCGGGGCGGGCGTGGCGGTCAAGGCCGGCCTTGCATGCATCAACGGAGGCGAAGCGCTGATGCGCAACGTGGGCCTGCTCGTCTTCCCCTTCCTGGCCGCGTACTTCGCGTGGAAGCGCCGATTCTCCGTGGCGGTGACGGTGACACTATTCGTCCCCTTCGCCGGTCTGGCAGTCGCGCTCAACCTCTACCCGTTTGCGTCAGGCGGTTCCACCGGGATGCTCGCCGCCATCCACGCCCTGGTGGTCTTGTGGCTGCTGGCCGGAGGGGCCTACCTCGGAGGGAGGTGGCGGTCCGACAGGCGACGCATGGACTTCGTCCGGTTTACCGGTGAGCTCGCGATCTACTTCACGCTACTAGCGCTCGGGGGCGCCGTCCTGATCGCGCTCACACTCGCCACCCTCCGGATCATGGGCGTCAACTTCGAACCGGTCCTGGAAGACTGGATCCTGCCGTTCGCGGTGCCCGGGGCGCTTGTGGTCGCGGGCTGGCTCGTCGAAGCCAAACAGCAGGTCGTCGAAAACATCGCGCCCGTCCTGACGCGCGTGTTCACCCCCTTGACGGTTGTCATGCTGCTGGTGCTTCTGCCCGTGCTTGCCTCCGCGGGTGGTTTCGTCGACATCGACCGGGACCTGCTCATCCTCATGGACGCAATCCTCGTGCTCGTGCTGTGCCTGTTGCTCTACTCGATTTCCGCCCGCGACTCGCTCGCTCCTCCCGGGCTGTTTGATGCCCTGCAGTTGGTCCTGGTGGTCGCGGCCCTTGGTGTCGATGCCGTGATGTTGACGGCGATGCTTACGCGTATCGCCGAGTTCGGCTACAGCCCCAACAAGATCGCCGCGCTTGGCCTAAACGTTGTACTTCTGGTCCACCTGTTCGGGGCGGCATGGCTCGCCGTCGGATTCCTGCGCGGCCGGCGCCCGTTCACCGCCGTCGAGCGCTGGCAAACACGGTACCTGCCGGTCTACGGCGCCTGGGCCGCCGTCGTAGTTCTGCTCTTCCCTCCCCTGTTCGGGTTCGCCTAAGAGCGCTTCCGCTAAACGCTTGAGCAGCAGGGGTCGACTCCGGCAGCCCAGCCCAGTCAAGGTTCGCCCGGCATGAAGCCCAACCAGGGTAACCATGAAGCCCAACCGGGGTAAGCACGGGCCCTGACTAGCCGGGACGGGGAACTTCGTCGCGGAGCTCCTCAAGTTGATGCTCAAGTGCCCGAACGCGCCGGAGTCTCTGCCGTCCGTCTAGAGCGCTTGCCTTCATGGATTCCCCAGGTGCAAGCCGCCCTACTTGTCTCCTGTTACCCCCGATGTGCCGCTCGCAAAACCGCCGAGCCTGTCGCGAAGCGCGTCATACCAATCGCTGAGGTATGGGTCGACTGAGCCATCCCGCTTCTGGATGTACCGATCATCAAGACGGCCGGGACCTGATTGAAGGGTGGGGAGCACCCACTCCCGCGCCTTCTCCACCGCTTGGGCTGAGCCGTCCGTCCTTTGGTCCATCGCAAGCGACTCATACTCCCGCGCCAACTCGGGCAGCCGGATGAGCCCCAGTAGCGTGGCGAAGGCCAGCATGTCTAGGGTCACGGCTTCCATGTCGGTGGCCTGCGGATCGGCCCGCCTTGCAGCGGAGGGATACCCCACCCACTCACCCCGCCCGTTCGGGAAGATGTTCCACTTCTCCTGATACCCCATGCTGGCCACAATAGCGGTGGCTACGCCAACAGGACCGTCCCGCAGTTATCGGCAGCGTCACGAAGAAAGGAGCAGGCTCTGCGATTGACACTTATGGGAGCGTCAGGTGTGCACGGCAAAAGCTATTTCAATAGGGCCAACATGTAGCGCTGAACTCCACAGGGCAGCGATTTCGGAGGCTCGCCGAAGGCAGGCCAGAAACGGTCGTTGTTGACCTCCCAGCTGTCGCTGACCGTGAGATGTGTTCCCGAGACATCCACCCGCCAGCGGGTCTCGACACGGACGGCGGCTGCATCGCCCCCAAACTGTAGGCTTTGCGCTCGTGTACATAGGTCATTTCGCCGCGGCAGCGGCCATTCTCACTGTGGCGCCCGAGGCGCCCGCTCTGCCCATCGCCGTCGCGGTCGCTTGGCCCGACCTTGTGTGGCCTGCGCTGGTTTTCGCCGGCAGGGAGCGGCTAAGGGTAGACCGCGACAATCCGTTGCAGACGGGGGTCGAATTCACCTCCTACCCGTATTCTCATTCGCTGGTTCTCGGCGGCGCACTTAGCCTCTTGCCGGCGCTGTTGGCCGGCCTGATCTACCAGAGTGCTCTTGTCGGCGTGCTTTTCTGGATTGGCGTCTTGTCGCACTGGCTTCTTGATGCAGTGGTTCACCTCCGTGACCTGCCAATTCGAGGATGGGGCCAAAGTGACCGCCTTATCGGGCTTGGCTTGTGGTCGCGCCCCCGCCTGGCCTTCGCTCTCGAGTATGCGTTCTTCGCGGCAACGGTTCTCGTGCTGGCCCCGTCCTCCATGCATGTCGGGCTGCTGGGCGGCGGTTTGCTGCTTCACCTTTTCAACATCAATTCCTTTTTCGGGTTCACGAAAAATAACCCGTTCGGGACGCCCAAACGGTTCGCACTTCTGGCACTAGTGGGATATGCCTTCGCGACCGTCTGGTTCACAATGTCCTGGCAGTAGCTTCTTCATGATTCCTGTCGAGTACACACTCCCGGAGATGCGCAGCCGGCTCTGTTTGCCAGGCGTCATACTCTGGAATCGTGATCTGCCCCCAGTTGGACTTGGTCAACCCGGGGCAGAACGCCGAGTTGCGCGTCGCCGGTTGTAAGCGCATCATCGTCGACCACGAAGAGCCCAGCCGGATCGCGGATTGCCTCGATTGGGTCGCATGCCTCGACTACTTCCGCCCTGGCGACGTAGGCTTGGCGCCGTCGCCGGTCGCAGACGCCTCGGTGGTCCACGGGCGCACGAGGCCGGCTACAACAAGTGCCTGACAATTTGAAGGAGGCCTGACACGATGTTCACGAAGAAGGGTGACGCAGCCGTTCTCACCAAACTCAGCGAAGCCCCCGCACAGTACCGGGAGATTGGAGAGCGCCTGCATCGCATCATCCGGGAGAGCGCGCCCTCGTTAGAGCCGATCGTCCGCTGGGGACTCCCGTTCTATGTGAAGGACGGCAAGGACATCTGCTACATCAAACCGGATAAGGACTTCATAGCGTTCGGCTTTGGCGAAGTTGTGAACCCCGCACGCGAGGAGGGCGCCAACATGCACCCGGTCGCCTGGACCATCACCTCGCTGGATGCTACGACTGAGGCCAAGATTCGCGCGCTCGTCGAGAAAGCGGCTGCCTGACACGGTCCCGTGCCACCCAGTGGGTGCCTGCCGTCTTCAGGGCGAGCAGGTGCCAGGCGTTTGACCGGGGAGAGCTTTGGCTGTTTCCGCGCAGCTTCCTCCTGGGCTTTGGCGATCCGCCATCTGGGACCGTAACGGGTCCCGCAGGAGGTTCCCCAACGGCGAGACCGGAGGAAGAGGCTCAGTCACGGTTGAGTTTCAACCCGACGCCGCGAGTAGATCGTACAAGGGCAAGGCAGGGCAGGAAACCGTCCTCATCTCGTCCATGCCCCAGACCTGCACCGGTGGGGAGTCCTATCCCAACGGGGACCCGCTGGACACGAATCAACGAGTCCTCATCTTCGCCACCGAGCAGGACCGCGAGTGGTTCACGATGACCCCTGACCAGGGGGTCGTCCCGTTCGAACAGGGCGCTCCTTTGCCATTCAACCCCGGCTAGCGGGGAATGTCCTTGCGTCCACTGCACCAGATGGTCAGTTTTCGCCCGGTCAGGGTTCGGCTCCCGGTAATCCGACCAACGCGAAATGGGTGTGCTTAGGATGACCACATGGGCATCCCCGAAGATCCCGACGAACCTCTGCAGAAACTGCCGGCGGGAATGCCGAGAAGGTACGCAGAATATAAGCCAGTCACTTCGGATGCCGTGGTACCCCCGCCAACCAACGTCGGCGGATACGACGAACTCCACAGCTATTTCCAAGAGCGAGGTCAAACACTGCTACGCAAAGCAGAAAGCCTCGCCACTCTTGATCAGGCCATCAATGATGGTTTGCCGGCCGAGCTTGCCCGCCCTATCGGCATGTTCTACGGAGATCTCCTCACGCACACAGTTCCCGGCGCCCACTGGGAAGTAATCGAGGAGGGATACCCTCGGGTTCGTATCACCAGGAACAATGCCGTCGACGTCGTTCGAGTCGCGCTAGGACGCCTGGCTACCCCGGAGCCCACACTTGAACAAAACTATGCCCACGTCCTCGAAGTGGTTCGGCGAGAGCCGTAGAAGGAAAACTGGCCGGCTGGGTCCGACTCTTCGCAACGACCGCAGGTGGGTATCAAGTATCTATTCTGTCCGCTGGTGGTTCCTCTGGTGATCATCGCCAAGCGTGCAAATGCAGGAATAAATGCCCTCCAAGAATCTGCGCGCAGGTTTCTGAGGAGTGAAGAGACAGCAGCACACCCCAACTTGCTGGTTTGGGCACTCTGTTGACATTGACTCCCGGAACTTGTTCAGTCGAGTCCCGGCTCGCCACTGGAGCTAATCGGTCCGCCTTGGTAGCTTCAACGCATGGCCATCAAACTTGAGAACGTCGGTATCGCCGTTCGCGACCTCGAAGCAGCAATCGCGTTTTTCACCGACCTGGGGCTCACGGTCGTCGGCCGTGATACGGTCAGCGGCGAGTGGACCGAGACGGCCGTCGGCCTTGATGGCAACCACGCCAAAATTGCGATGCTCCAGACACCAGACGGTCATGGTCGACTTGAGCTCTTCGAATACATCCACCCCAAAGCGATCGAGTCGAACCCAACTCGTCCCAACGACATCGGCATGCACCGCGTGGCCTTCTCGGTCGACGACATAGACAAAGCCCTTGAGGTAGCTGCGAAGCACGGATGCCGTCCGCTTCGCGGCGTGGCGACCTACGGCGACGTCTACAAACTCACGTACCTCCGCGGTCCCAGCGGAATCCTCGTGATGCTCGCCGAGAAACTGAAGAAAGACTGACACCCGGATCGGCCCATAGCCAGACCATTTGGGTCGCTCGTCCCATCACCTGGAGTTCTTCCGGGCGAGCCCAGAGGCGGGGATCACCCAGCCCAAACCTAGCTGGCGGGGTCGTATTGGAAAGCGCGCACCTCCTGCGCGCAACGGCAGGCGACCGCCATCTTCGCGGCCCACTCCAAGGCCGCACCGTACGAGGGCAGCTCCAGCACCGAGTAGCCGCCCTCCAGCTGCGTCGTCTGCGGGTAGGTGCCATCGCGCACGGTCCCATCGCCGTCGACCATGACGGGCGGGATGCTCTCATCGATGCCGCCGCCGAACACCCAGACGCCGGCGTCCTTCGCCTCCTGAACGATTGCGTGCGCCGCATCCGAAACGGCCTGCAGGTCTTCGTCAGGGAAGACCATGGCGGCACTCGGAAACGAGATCAGATACTTGGTCATCGCGTCGACTCCTTCATCGCAGCACGGGCATCGCTTTCATCCTCGCCGATGCCATCGTGCCGCGCAAAGGTCTCAGCGGTCCCGGTGCCCCTTCACGGACCAGCTAACGACTGCGCCAGCGCCAGAATGTGGTTTCGCTTCAGACGCCCCCTCTGGGGTCCGCGCCGCCGTGTCGAGGGCTTCCAACACCCGCGCATTGTTGGCCGCGTCCGCGAGATCGTAGCGGAGCGGCGTACCGTTTAAGACGCTGTCGGCGAAGTGTTCGCCCATCCGTACGAAGTGGTTTTCGCCCTTGACCTCGTGATAGATAGTGTCCTGCCCGAAGTGATGCTCCTCCAGGACCGAATCCTCCTCCAAGAGCCCAAAAGGATTGTCGAGGTAGAGCCGGCCCTCGGTGCCCGTGAGTTCTAAAAAGTTGCGACGCTCGAGGTTCACCCCGGTATCAAAAAGCGCGGTTGCGCTGCCGGGGAAGCGCAGCATGCCCGCAATGCTGGTGTCAATCAGACCTCCGTCGTTGGCGTCGCGGTAGTTGCCAAAGGCGGCGACTCCACTCGGCTCCTGCGCCGTGACCATCCGGCTCACGTTGACGCAGTAGCACCCCGTGTCGAAAAGTGCGCCGCCGCCAAGCCCGGAATACCAGCGGATGTTGTCGTCCCCGCCCGCGTCGAAGGAGTGTCCGACGTGGACAAATGTCAGCTTGCCCACCGCATGGGCCGCGAGCAGCTCTTGCAGCTTCTCGAAACGCGGGTGAAAACGGTACATGAAGCCTTCCATGACTCTGAGCCCGGTCTCGTCGGCCTTGCGCGCAATCTCCTCGCACTCGGCGGCACTCATCGCCAAGGGTTTTTCACAGAGGACGTGCTTGCCTGCGTCCAGGGATTTTAGGATCCACTCGAGGTGCAGTGCGTTCGGCAGCGGAATGTAGACAGCGTCGATGTCTGGGGAGGCGAGGAGCGCCTCATAAGAGCCAAACGCCTGCGGGATGCCGTGCTTGTCGGCGTATTCCCTAGCCTTTTCCTCAGTGCGGGAAGCGATGCCTACGACTTCACCGTTTTTCGTTTCCTGTAATGCCGGAATCGTCTTGCGGACGATGCGGGCACTGCCCAGGACGCCCCAACGCAATTTTTCGCGCATTGAACTCTCCTTTTTTCACAACCTACCCCGACTGAGAACGGTACTGTCGAGGCCCAGCTTCCGCACGCGAACAGGCCGGACGGCTCAAAAAAGGGAGCGACGCCGTCACCAACCACCGCGCGTCGGCGTGTGTCCCTTTCGGGCATCGTCGGGCATGGCCATTTCGGCCCGCAGGCCCAGGAGCCGGATCGGACGGCCCGCTTCGATTCCGGCTGCGAGATCCAAGGCCCGGGCGAGGATTTCGTTCCGGTCGAATGTCTCGGGCATCTTCCTCGCGTGGGTCTTGGTGAAGAACGGCGCGTACCGAACCTTGAGGGTCAGCCCGACCACGGGCCGTCCTTCGGCCACAACGTCCTCCAGGACACGCGCTGTCAGCTCCCGCACGGCGTCGTCCACCTGGACAGGCTCGGTCAGGTCGCGCTGGAAGGTGGTCTCCCGGCTATGCCCGCGGGCAACCCACGGGGTGTCGTCCACAACGCTGGCGCCGTCGCCGCGTCCGAGCTCCGCGTACCAGGGACCCATCTTGGGGCCAAACTCCGGGACCAGGTCTTGGGGGTCGGACGCGGCGAGCTCGGCGACTGTGTTGATGCCGAGTTTGGCCAGCCGACCCGACACTTTGGTTCCGACGCCCCACAGGTCCTTGGTGGGCCGACTGCCCATGACCTCTAGCCAGTTCCCGGCGGTGAGACGGAAGACGCCGGCCGGCTTGCCGAAACCGGTGGCGACCTTGGCTCGGACCAGGGTGTCGCCGATGCCCACGCTGCAATGCAGCTGCGTCCGCTTCAGGACGGCGGCCTGCAGCTGCCGGGCGTAGGCTTCCGGATTCTCTGTCTCAGTGCCTACAAAGGCTTCATCCCAACCCAGCACCTGCACGATGGCGCCGGGTTGCGCGCGCAGGGTAGCCATCACCGTTTCAGACGCCGCGAGGTAGGCCTCCTGGTCGACGGGCAGGATCACAGCGTCGGGCACTTTCCGGGCCGCAATGCGTAGGGGCATGCCGGAACCCACGCCGAACGCCCTGGCTTCGTAGGATGCGGTGGACACCACAGCCCGTTCCGTGGGGTCGCCCCGGCCCCCGACAATGAGCGGCTTGCCCGCAAGCTCCGGCCGCCGGAGCACTTCGACCGCCGCGATGAACTGGTCGAGATCGACGTGCAGCACCCACCGGATTCCGCTCACGCCACCAGTCTGCCCTAAAGTTCCCGGGCAGGCACCGGCTCCAGTAAGCACGACGACGAGGCCGCCTAATATGCCCTTGGCAATTGCGCCCTTTCGTCTGTTTCAACTCGGGCGATCGCGATTGGGGCCGTCAATCACCCATACAATTTCTCACCCCTTTGAGCGATCGCTTCTTCACGCTCCAGGAGGAAGCGCAGGAACGCGGCCTGGTTGTCGATTTCCCGCTGCTTGCGGGGAGAGATCCAGTCCAGCATTTCTTTGTCGTCAGCCATTGTGTTCACCCCTTTCACCCTCGTATTTATGCTCACCCCGTTCGGGCAAGATAGGCGAAAGTTTCGGGCAAGATAGGCGAAGGTCTTGTCTACAGCGATTCTGGCCCCTAACCGTCAGCACCGGACGCCAGGACCGTACCAGAACTGCCGTCCACAATGACGCGCTGCCCCTCGGCCAGGATGCGCGTGCCCGTGCCGGTCCCCATGACGGCGGGGATTCCGTACTCCCTCGCCACGATCGCCGCGTGGGAGCCCAGCCCTCCCATGTCGACGACGACGGCGGCAGCGCGCTGGAACAGCGGCGTCCAGGAAGGATTCGTGTACGGGCACACCAGGATGTCGCCGCTGCGCAGCCGGCCGAACTGGTCCGGTCCCCTGATGATCCTCACGGGCCCTTCCGCGTGGCCGCGGCTGGCCGGCGTACCGGAGACCAGGACACCGGCAGCACTGCGGCGGTTCCTGAATAGCAGCGCCGCATCCAGCAGCGGAATCCCTTCGAATTCACGGCGCTTGGCCGCCCTGGCCTGCAGGAGCGGCCGGTAATGCTGCCGAACGGAAGCCGGCAGCGCGCCGCCGTCGTCCGTTATCGCCTCCAGTTCCTCAAACCGCAGGTGGTAGATGTCCCTGACGTCATCAATGACACCGACGGCAACGAGACGCCGGCCGAGCTCCCGGTACGCGCGGCGCATGGGCGGGATGACTTTGGTGGCGTAGAAGTGGCTGTCCTCGCGGAACGCCATGCCAGCCCGGGCGTCGTCGACGGCGGCCAGCACGTGCCGCCGGATACGCCTGAATCGAAGGAGCGGATGGCGCTTCAGCTCCGCCAGCGCCGCGCCGGTCTGGTCGGCCGTGCGGGGCCGCTGGCCCAGGAGCGCCTTGACGAGCCCCAGCACAACCCCGGGGGCCTCGGACCAGGTGGGTGAACTGCTCAGCACAACGCTGACCGTTTCGCGGTTCCCGTATTCGCGCAGGAACCGAGCGAACGCCTCGCGGAAGGCGGCGTGCGTCGGGTCCCGCTCCACGAGCTGCAGCAAGGCCGGCCCGTCGGATGACGCAAAGGCGCCGGCCAGCCGCGGATCCGCACGGACCACCCCGGCCAGCTGCTCCAGGGACCGGTTCGCCTGGCTCGTCATGGTTTCCGCACCCGCGACCAGGGCGGAGGCCAGCCTCGTCCTGCCCAGCAGGACGAGCATCAGGCGCAGCCGAAGCATGGGCAGGAATATGCCGGGCATGTAGGAGCTGCGCAGGTCGGTGATGCCCCGCATCGTGGCGAAGGACTCCCGCGCAACGCCCACGACCTCGGACCAGGGCAAGGGTTCGGGGTCCCGTGCGTTCAGCCGATCCACCTCCTCCAGGAAGGTGATGAACCGGGAATCGTTCTTCCAGTCGGCCATTTTGAACTGCCTCGCGCGGCGGGCCAGGGTCAGCGGTGCGGCCAGAACGCGGGGCGTTAGCCGCGGGGACGGGGGCACGAGCTGGACCACCACGCCATCTTCCTCGGGCAGCAGCTCCTCGACCCCGGGAAACTGTACTCCAACGCTGCCGGCCATCCGGTGCAGCATGGCCAGGATCCCCTGCTCCATCCAGCCGGACACATCCAACGGGTAGGGCCGTTCCTGGAACATTTCGATGAAGAACGGACCGACCCGCCGCTGGATCGCGTTGAGCCGCAGCGGCTGCGGCGGCAGTGCTGTCATGGGCCTCGATTGCAGGACATGGATTTGGCCGCCGGCCAGCGCCCACTCGATATCCTGCGGCCGGCCGAAGTGCTCCTGCGCCCTGCGGCCCAGGCCGGCCAACTCCCGCAGCTGTTCCGCGGTCAGGGAGGGGACCGAGCTGCGGCTGCCGGGCTGTTCCCGCGTGCCGCCGCCTGCGTCCGGGCTGATCACCACCTCCCCGCCGCCGGGACGGAAGCTGCGGATCCTGCCCGTGCGGTCCAGCACGTAGTGTTCCGGCGTCACTCTTCCCGAGACCACCGCCTCCCCCAGGCCCGGACTCGCGTCCACAACGATCTCACCGCGCTCACCCGTGACCGGGTTCGCCGTGAACATGACGCCTGCGACGTCCGCCAGCGCCATCTTTTGGACGACGACGGCGATCGCCACCTCCCGCGGGTCGATCCCCTGCCGCCGCCGGTAGGCAATGGCCCGGTCAGTCCAAAGGGAAGCCCAGCAGTCACCGACCGCCTTGGCCACTGCCTCCTCGCCGACGACATTCAGGAATGTGTCCTGCTGGCCGGCGAACGCCGCCCCGGGCAGGTCTTCGGCAGTGGCGCTGGAACGCACTGCCACGGCGCCCCCTCCCAGGGCCGCATATGCCTGGCCAATCTCCGCCCGCAAAGCCGCCGGCATGCCGAAGCGCGCGAACAGCGCACGGAGGGCCCCGCCGTCGGGCATGTTTTGATCCATGCCGTCCAGGGCCGCCCCGAGCCCCGTCGCTGCGAGGAGCAAGCGGTAGGCGTCCGTCGTGACGATGAATCCCTCAGGCACCGGAAACCCTTGCCGCACCAGTTCGCCCAAGGCGGCACCCTTCCCGCCAGCGGCGGCGAGGTCCGTCCGGCCGAATTCAGCGAGGGGGCCGGTTGTCTTACGTGTCATCCGGGGCTCCTCGTGGCGGTTGGCAGCAGGGTCTTCGCTGGCGGACGCCGCACGGCCATCCGGACGTGTAAAAGCTACTCCGCCGTCACTTGCTCGCATAGTGTTTGACCACTAAGAATGGCTTTCGCCGCCGGGTTGCGCGACATTACAGGTGCCTCTTGACCCCTCCCTGCATCGGGACCACACTCGTTACTGATTACCAATTTACAGATTCGTGAATTCTTCTCGGCACCTCAAAGGCAGCAGCGTTGACGGTCCGGCGCCGCGACGGGGGCAGGTGGGCATGAGTACCTAGGCGATGTGTCTTTTGGCGATTTCTGCACGTCATGCGGCGCCCTGAAGCGCAAGCCCCGACGGCCGCAGTCAATTTATGTAGGGTCTCAAATCCGAGGAGCACGTCATGGGCCAACGGCCGATTGATGAGTGGTGGAATGAGCTTGATGAGCCCACGAAGAAGTGGCTCATCGAAAATCCCGGTTGCGTGGTTCTTCCGCGGACCGTGGCAAACGTGGTGTACCAGGCCTCAGGCGGCCACGTCGCCCAGGACCAGCACGGCGAACACCAGCTGTCACAAGCAGAGCAGTCCTTTCTCAGGGCCAAGTGCAAAGCGGCCGGGGCAGCGACCGGCAGAAAACGGAACCTTACCGGCTGATGGTCAACGGCTTCACCGCCAATACACACGATGCCCGCTGCAGGAGAACGACGGCGGCCCCCGCCACGCGGTTGTTCGCGCCGTAAACACGCCATTATGGCCCCCAAGAGCACAACGGAACGGGGACCGTCTGCAGCAGACGGTCCCCGCACCCTTGGTTTCAGATCAGCAGTTGCACCCGGTCACCGCGTTCCGGTGGTGAAGGTCCAGCTCCGCGGGACGAACGGGTTGCCGGCCATGTCACGTACGGACGAGATCGACATGGTGTAGGTCCGGTTCGGCGCCAGGGTTGCCGACGGGTTCAGCGTCACTGTGCGGGTGACGTTGTTGTAGCTCACGACGGCGCGAATGACCGTTGTGCCGAGCCGCAGCACCACCGTTCCGGCGCTCGCGCCGGTGATCGGTTCGCTGAAGCGGGCCGTCACGTTGGCCGTCCGGGACACGCCCCGTGCCGAGATCCCGGGACTCACCGAGACCAGGGTGGGGGCGGGCCCTGTGGTGAACTGCCATGAGGTGAACGCCATCGCGTTTCCGGCCGAGTCGCGGACGGAGGATACAGCCACGCTGTAGTTCCGGTCCGCCAGCAGGTTCGCGTTCGGGTTCAGCGTTGCCGTCCGGGTCAGGTTGTTGTAGCTCACCGTTGCCGGGACCACGCTGGTTCCGAGCCGCAGCACCACCGTTCCGCTGTTGACGTTCGCCACCGGCTCACTGAAGGTGATAGTCAGGTTGTTGGTCTGGCTGACCGACTTTGCGCCAGCTGCCGGGGTGCGTGCGGTGATCGTCGGGGCGACAAATTCCGTCCGCGGCGTGGTGACTGCCGTCCGGGCCGACCTGGCACCGGTGCCGGCCGAGTTGATCGCCGCCACGTCGAAGGTGTAGCCAGTGGCGTTGATCAGCCCGTCCACGACGGCGCCCGTGCCGGTTCCGACCGTCAGGGTCCTTGCCGGGATGGTTGCGGCGCCGATGAAGGTGCGGACCTCGTAGCCGCTGATCTGTGCACCGCCGTCGGAGGCCGGAACAGTCCAGGCCAGCGTGGCCGCTGCGTTGCCCGCCACTGCCGTCACTCCGGTGGGAGCGCCGGGTGCGGTGGCCGCGGGCGGCGGGGGAACCTCGACGGTTGCCGCCGGAATCACCACGTTGGACGCTACCGAGAACGGGCTGGTGCCCTGGGCGTTCGTTGCCGAGACCCGGAACACGTACTTGTTCCCGTTGGTCAGCCCCGGCACCACCAAGCTTGTGTCCGTGCCTGCCGCGGTGAGCAGTCCGCCCACCTGGACGCCGGCCGGGTTCGTCGTCACATCGAGCGTCTTCACGTTGAAGCTGCTGGCGATGCCGATGGTCGGCGCGGTCCAGGTAACTGTTGCCCGGGCGTTGCCTGCGGTCGCGACGCCGATTACCGGAGCGTTGGTGACCACCGTGTCGGCGAAGGCCAGGGTCTCGATGTTCCGCAGTGTGTCGGTTCCGTCGGCACCGACGTTGTCCGTCACCGTCGTCGTCGAACCGGGTGAGCCGAGGGTGCCGTCGCCGCCGGTGGTGCTGACGGTGTAGTTGGCCGCGGGGCCGGAGAACACTGCGGTGTCGACGTTGCCCGCGGTCTGCGCGGCCGTCGGCGTGATGACTTCACGGACTGCCGCCAGGTTGCCGGGGTCGATGACACCGGCGGCGACGTCGGCCTCCAGGGTGTGGGGGTTGCCCGCCTGGTAAGTGTGCTCCATGAGGTCGGTCCTGCCGATCTCGGTGGCCGGGTCGCTCGGGTTGGTGCGTACGCTGATCCAGACCCGGACGTACCGGTCGCCGTCGAGGACGTCGTTCGCCCCGCGACCTTCAAGCCTGTCGCTGCCGAGGCCGCCGAGCAGGATGTTGCCGTCGCCCCAGACCGGGCCCTCAAGCGGGCAGGCTCCCATGGCCGAAGCCGCCGCGATCGGTTCCAGCGGGGTGCTGGGCGCGGGAAGGATGGCCGCCAGGCCGGCGATCCTGTCGATGCCTGCCTGGTCGAGAACGTCGCAGCCGCTGAAGCCGGCGCCGCCCACGGTGCTCGGCGCCCGGTCGTCACCCTTGATCACGTCGTCGAACGCGGATCCGGAGTTGGCTTCCGTCTCCTGCCAGCGGTCTCGGTTGACCACAATCTGCAGCGGCAGGCCGCCAAGGTTCTGGTTGATCTTCATGTCATCGTTGGCGCCCACCGTGTCGTACTGGTGGATGGCCCAGTCGAACCCGGCCGCACCGGCGAACCGGTCGATCGCCGCGTTGGACGCCATGAGGTCATCGCCGCCTTCGGCGTCGTAGTCGTTCTCACCGACCTGGCCAACCATGATGTCGTTGCCCGGCTTGGTCTGCGCCGGGTCATCGAAGAACGGAGCACCGTGGTCGCCTTGGAGCAGGTCCTGGCCGGAGCCGCCCTGGATCCAGTCGTCCCCGCCGTCGCCGAACACCGCGTCCGCACCGTCGCCGGCCCGGATGAAGTCGTCTCCGGGCCCGGCGAACGTCTCGTTGTCGTTGGCGCCGCCGTTCATGAAGTCCTGGCCGTCGCCGCCCATCATGATGTCGTCGCCGATACCGGCATTGGTGTAGTCGTTGCCCGGGCCGCCCTTGAGCACGTCGGCTCCGGACAGGTCTGTGATCCTGTCGTTGCCGTCGCCGCCAAGCGCCACGTCATCGCCGCCGTTGCCTTCAATGACGTCGTTGCCGGCGTTGCCCCAGAAGGTGTCGTTGTCGTTGCCGCCGGTGACCCGGTCCACGGCGGCAGTGCCGTTGTACACGGACTGGCCGTTGATGCCGGACGGGTCGACGGTGTTCTTCTCCAGATACTGGATGGTGCCGTCAGGCTTGCGCAGGAGCAGCGCGTTCTCGTTGCAGTCGGTGGTCGTGCTGTCGTCCGCGACCGTGAGACCTGACGTGGTGAAGCCTTCCGGCGTGCCGGCGAGGTTGCCCAGCTGGAACTTGCAGTCCGCCGTCGCAAACACATCGGCCTTCAGTGTGTTCACGCCGTCGGTGTTGCGCATGATCATCTCGGCGAAGCTGTTGCCCTCCAGCTGGGTGCGCAGGTTCATGCCGGGCGTGCGGGCCAGGTAGTACAGCCGGTCGCCGTTCTGGAGGTCCGTCAGCTGGTTCTCGAACACATAGTTGAATGTGCTGCCGAGGAGGCCGCCGAATAGGTTGGTCTTCTCGGCGAGGCCGCCGACCCACAGGTCCACCTTGTTCAGCCCGGTCTCCTGGTTGGCCCACGCTCCGGAGCTGTTCATGAAGTCGATCATGTCCGCCGTGGGGGGCGTGACACCGGGGCCCGGATCCACGATGGCCTTTGCGGCTGCGCGCTTGTCCGCCAGGGTGGTGGCGTTCACGATACTCGGGTAGGTGCCGTATGCGGCCACGAAGTTGATCAGCGACTCGGGGTGCTTGATGTTCTGGCCGAAGTCAGCCCAGCTTGTGTACGGGGCAAGCTGCCCGTCACCGGTGGAGTCGTGGATCTGGCGGCGCACCTCGTTCAGCGGCGGGACGCCGGCTTCGCGGGCACGGGTCATGTTGATGGTCGCGAGGTCCAGGGGCAGGCCCAGCAGGTTGTTGCGGAGGGTGTCGGTGACGAACTCATCGAGCTCGTTGCCCGCCTGGTCGCTCATGCCCATGACGACGGCGCCTGCGGCCTGCTCGGAGTTGAGTTGGTGTCCGTGGCCGTCATCGGTGTACGACGGCGGATTCAGGAAGCCGTTCAGCAGCGGGATCGAGTTGTCCGTCCCGTCCGGGTTGGTGCGGGCGATGGTCTCGGTCAGCATCGAGTGGCCGAACCGGTACACCGCATGCGCGAACTCGGCGTGGATCGCGGCGTTGACGTCCGTGTGGTAGACGTGGAACGGCTGGATTGCCGGCTGCACCTTGCGGGCGAATTCCTCGAAGACGAGGTGCTGGTATTCCATCTCGGTGACGAAGCGGGCGGCCTGGAAGAGGCGTTCGCCGTTCCAGCCGTCTGCGCCGCCGGCCAGCTTCCATTCGGCGAGTGCAGCGATGCCGGTGACTGAGGTGTCGTTGGTCAGGGTGTTCTTGAAGTCATCCACGAGCCGGTCGTGTTCGGAGTGGAAAATCTGGTGGATGGTAGTGAGGCCGATGTTCTCATTGACGCGGCCGTCGCCGGCGACGAAGTGTGCATTCAGCATTTCATCGTCGTAGGTGCCGGGGGCCTGGCTGGCGAAATCAGCAGAGGCAACGGTGTCGGCGTCGGGCGCCGGCGTGACCGGAGGGGTTCCCGGATTGTGGTCCGTGTCCTGCCGGGACGGGTCTGCGTTGTGCGCGATGTCCGTCAGGAACGGGGTGTCGAAGTAACGGACATTCGCCGGCACCGGGACGGGGTTGGCAAGATCGCCTTCGACCAGGCCGGTCGTGGTGACGTACTGTGGCAGCCCTCGCTCCGGCCCCGGGATGAACTTGCCGTAGGGGTCCACCGCGAGTTGGGGGACGTTCAGGACGTCCGCATCGGCGAGCTGGAGCCCCAGCAGCGAAGCAGCCTGGTCCTTGACGGTGGCCCACGTGGCCATGCCGTTGGCGGCGTTGGTGCCAGGTTTCCCGCCGAGCAGCTTGCCCGTGGCGACCGGCTTGCCGTCGGCGTTCCTAACGTACTCCCGCAAGAACACCTGGTGGGACGGGTGCGAGGTGTAGGTCTGGGACTGGTCCACGTACGGGGAGTCAGTGTTGGAGGCCTCCCGGACGTCGTCCGCGGTGCCCGGGACGCCGTCGGGGCCGGGCTGGTTCTGTGCGCGAGTCAGCACCATGAAGCGCTGGTTGGCGGGCAGGTCATCGGCGTTGCCGAAGATGTGGTCCTTGCCGGCTACCAGCGGGTCGTCAGCGCGGAGCGGCACGAACACGTTGCCGCCGCTCTTGACGGTCTGGTCCACGCCGTGGTCGAAGAACTGTCCGAACAGCGTGAACATTGAGTTGTATGGTGGCGAGAGGCCGACGTCGGTGGTGACGTTCGGGATGAAGAGCGTGTTGTGTGACGGCACGCAACCGGCGGGGACACCCTCCACCGGCGGGGTGGCCAGTGGATCCGGGTCGGTGGTGCAGGGGTGAACGCCTACGTTGCCCTGGGTGCGGACCGGGAAGCCGGCGGCAGCCACGGCTGCGGGGTTGGTGGAGGTCTGGTCCACGATGAGGTTGCTGATGTCGCGCGGCTTGCTGTCGAAGACGTTCCCGCTCTTCTGCTTGTAAGAGGTAGGGCCAGCGGGACCAAAGCCGGCGGGCACGGGGTCTGCATCGTTGAAGACCGGCGTGGTGTAGCGGGGGAACTTCTGATCAGCGGCGCCGTAGGTTTCGCGCCCGGCCAGGAGGTTGTTGCAGGATCCGTCGACCGTACGGAGACCGTACGAGGTCAGCGCGTCGGGGATCTGGTTGGGGCCCGTACCGATCAGGGCGCCACAGGGGCCGGTGGCCGACGTCGTGTTGGCCACATGGGCTTCAGCGATCTTGATCTGTTTGAGGATGAAGGCAAGGTCTGATGCCGTGACGGTGAAGCCCTCGCCCACCGGCGCGGTCACGGCCTGGGCCGCGATGCTTGCTGACTGGCCGATGGCCGCCACCAGGGACATGGCCACGCCGGCCGCGACGACGCGGTTAGGGACGCCGAACAGGCGCCGCCAGCTCCCTTTCGGGTGCTTCGGGCGCCGTGGCGCTCCACGGGACGCCGTCCGATCACCTCCAACGGTTCTGATTGGGTGGAACGCTTTCATGACGCACCTGCCTGTTTTGTTGGTTGAACGCTCTGATTGAACGTTGCATCGGACGGTGCAAGATTGCGGACGGTGCCTTGCGGAAACCTTGGGCCGTTTTTGCCGGTGATGACGCCGGTTGCACCGGCGGCAAGGACTGCGCCCGGCGCTTACTAGGGCGTTTCAACCGCGAGGCGGCAACGTCCTCCCCCAGATCAGGGGGTGCACCCACGTCAGACGGCCCGCCTGGTCGGAGGATTCCTCAGGACGCGCTTACTAGGCTCGCCCGTCCTACGGAGCTCGCCCGCCCGGCGGTGGGCCTGACCTGATGCGAAATCGTCCGTGATTCTCAGGGAACTCCCAGTTGTTGACAAGCCTGTCCGAAGGATTGCTCCAGTACCTTGTCCCCAGTTGCCACACAGATTTGTGGGACTGCCGCTAGGAAGGCCCCGCACACCACCTCTAACTGAGGCGTGCGGGGCACTCTCCTCTTGAGGGCAAAGGAAGTGATGCCTACTGATTAAAGCCAGCATCCGGCTGTGCCCCTAATCCCTACTTTTCGGTATACCTAAATTTCGGTTATCCTCGTCTTATCAGTACCCCCAAAGACGAGGATGAATGATGGCTGTTTCGACCCTTACAGAACGCACCGCGCCGGCACGGGTCTGGTCGCGCCTGCTGTTGCTGGGTCCAGCGTTCGTGGCGGCCATCGCCTACGTCGACCCGGGCAACGTTGCGGCAAACCTGACGGCCGGGGCAAGCTACGGCTATCTGCTGGTCTGGGTGCTCGTGGCAGCCAATGCCATGGCCGTGCTGGTGCAGTACCAGTCCGCCAAGCTCGGCCTGGCCACCGGCATGAGCCTTCCCGAGATTCTGGGCAAGCGCCTGGGAACCCGCCGCCGGCGGGCGTACTGGGCGCAGGCGGAGATCGTGGCTGGAGCCACCGACATGGCCGAAGTGATCGGCGGTGCCGTCGCGCTGAACCTTCTGTTCGGACTTCCGCTGCTTGCCGGCGGGATCATCATCGGCCTCGCGTCGATGGCGCTGCTCTCGCTGCAGTCGAACCGGAGCCAGAAGTCGTTTGAAGTGGCCATTCTGACGCTGCTAGGCGTGATTGCTGTCGGGTTTGTGTCCGGCCTGTTTGTCAATCCGCCGGACGCCGGGAACGCCCTGACGGGTCTGGTGCCGCGCTTCGAGGGAACCGACACCATCCTGCTCGCCGCGAGCATGCTCGGCGCCACGGTGATGCCGCACGCCATCTACCTGCATTCCGCCCTCGCCCGGGACCGGCACGGCTTCTCCGAGAACCCTGCCGTGAGGACCCGCCTGATCCGGGCCACCCGGTTTGACGTGGCCGGAGCCCTGTTGCTGGCCGGCGTCGTCAACATCGCCATGCTGCTGCTGGCAGCGTCCAGCCTGCGCGGCGTGGAAGGCACCGACACCATCGCCGGCGCGCACGCGGCCGTGACGTCGGCACTGGGGCCGGTGATCGGCGTCGTGTTCGCCATCGGGCTGCTTGCCTCGGGCCTGGCCTCCACCTCCGTCGGTTGCTACGCCGGCGCCACCATCATGGGCGGTCTGCTGAAGGTGCGAGTGCCGCTGCTTACCCGGAGGGTGATCACGCTGATTCCGGCGCTGGTGATCCTCGGTGCGGGCATCGAGCCGACGCTGGCGCTGGTCCTGAGCCAGGTGCTCCTCAGCTTCGGCATCCCGTTCGCGCTGATTCCGCTGATCCGGCTCACCGGGAAGCGCGAGGTCATGGGCATCCACACTGATTCGACCCCATTGAAGATCGCGGGCTGGACCAGCGCCACGCTCATCGTCGGCCTGAACTGCGTGCTGATCGTCCTGACCGCACTCGGAGTGTCCTGACGGGCCTGCCCAGACCGATCAGTCCTCCCGAGGTGGAATAGCCAGACGCCGGTGAGGCGGGCGCTTCCTGCGGAGCCTGGTTCGGCGCTCCAGCACTTTTAGCACCGCCCGGCCATGGGAGGCACTGCCGTTACCTGTATTAGCAGCAACTCCCACGCCCGCCGGGAGTGCGGTTTTCTGGATTCGTGGCAACGCTCATCGGTGCCCGCTTCGTGCAGTGCAGCGCTTAACCAACAGAAGGAAATCCAATGACCACCTGGCTCATCACAGGCTGCTCCACCGGACTCGGCCGGGCCCTCGCCCAGACGGTGCTCGCGCACGGCCACAACGCCGTCGTCACCGCACGGAACGTCAACGCGGTGAAGGACATCGCGGCTGATTTCCCCGACACCGCGCTGCCCCTCCCCCTCGATGTCACTGACAAGGAGCAGATCAGCTCTGCGGTGCAGCAGGCGCAGGCCCGGTTCGGCGGCATTGACGTCCTCGTCAACAATGCCGGTTACGGCTACCGTGCCGCCGTGGAAGAAGCGGACGACGCCGACATCCGCCAGCTGTTCGACACGAACCTTTTCGGCGCCGTCGACATGATCAAAGCAGTCCTGCCGGACATGCGCGCGAAGCGGTCGGGTGCGATCCTGAACATCTCCTCCATCGGCGCGCGCATCTCGCCGGCCGGGTCCGGCTACTACTCCGCCACCAAGGCGGCCCTGGAGGGCCTGTCGGGTTCGCTGCACAAGGAACTCCAACCGCTCGGCATCAGTGTCACAGCCATCGAACCCGGCGCGTTCCGCACTGACTTCGCCGGCCGCTCGCTAACGCAGTCGGCGACGGCGATTCCGGACTACGCGGAGACGGCCGGCAAGCGCCGCAAGGAGAATGACACCGTCCACGGCACGCAGCCCGGGGACCCCGGCAAGGCCGCGGAGGCGATCATCGCCGTCGTCGAAAGCGCCAACCCGCCGTCGCTGCTGGTGCTCGGCCAGGACGCCTTTGGTGCGTTTGCCGCCGTCGCCGACGCCCAGCGCGCGGAGCTGGACCAATGGCGCGAGCTGAGCCTCAGCACGGGCATCGACGAATAACAACCGGTACGGCACGGCGGTGCCGGGCTTCTGGGCGTTGCGGTTCTACTCGGCTTCGAAGCCCAGGCGGTCGCGGACGAGCTTCGCGACGACGGCGGCGTGCTGATTCTTGTCCGAGCGAGCTTCTGATTTGAGCGTCGCAAGATATGCAACGTACGCGGCAGTCCGAGTGTCATAGGCCGCGGCGCGCGTTTCGAGCGCCAGGGCAAGAGTGGCATGCGCCTGGGCCAGCCTGATCTGCAGTTCGGCGTCGACATCGGCACCTGAGAGGGCCTGCTCGGCGGCGGAGAGAAGGGACTGTGCGATGTCGGCGTGCTCGTTCGCGGCGCGCTGGCCAAGGTCGGGCTGCAATGGCTCTGCCTCTCTTCATTCAGCTCGCGACGGGCTAACGCGAGATGTGGAGTAAGCCTAAAACACGATGTGCGGTTCTGTTATGCCCTCTTGTCTGTCTGCTTAGGACAGACAAGCCGCGATTTCTTCGACGGCGTCGACAAGCGCGGCCATCGATTCCGGGCCACCGTGCCCTTCGTTCTCGATGACGATGAGACGGCTACCTTCCCATCGTTGATGGAGCTTCCAGGCCGTGACGACGGGGCCGCTCACGTCCCGCCGGCCGTGAATGAGGTAGCCGGGAACCCCGTTAAGCTCGTGGATCCGCTCCATGATGCCTTGTCCGTTCCTGAGAAAAGCATCATGGGACCAGTAGTGGGTGACCAGGATAGCGAAGGCCATGCGCTCGTGGTCGTCGTCAAACATAGGGCCGGGTTGCCACAGGGGATCCAAGGAAATGTGCGTCGATTCCCACCGGTCCCAAGCCAGAGATGCCGCCTCTGCGTCGTCCCTGTCTTCGCCTGCGAGGCGGCGGGCGTACGCTTCCACGACCCGCTCCCCGGGTCTGCGTTTGGCTGCCTTCGCGAACTCTGCCCAAGCTTCCGGGAAGATCCCTCGCACGCCTTCCGTGATCCACTGAACCTCTTCGCGGCTTGTGGTTGTCACAGCCACCAGGGCGATTCCATGCACGCGAGTCGGATGCTTGAGGGCATAGGCCAAGGCAAGGGTGCTTCCCCAGGACACCCCTGTGACGATCCACTTCCCGATTCCAAGATTCTTACGCACTTCCTCGATGTCCTCGATCAGGGCCTGGGTGGTGTTCGCCGATAGGGAGCCCAGATCATCCTGGACCGCCGGAGTGCTCCTCCCGCAGCCGCGCTGATCCAGGCCGACGACCCAGAATTTTGCAGTGTCATGGCGGGTCCGGTAGCCCTGGCCCAGAGAAGCACCGGGGCCGCCGTGGAGGAAGAGCACGGGAATCCCCGAGGGGTTCCCCGTCGTCTCCCAATAGATTTCAGCCCGGCCGGCCTTCACCCAGCCGGCATTCTCCCCCGTCATGCAACAAACGCTACGAGAAGTACTCCGGCAGGGGTAGTGTCGGTGCAAACGTCAGATGGGGAATGTCCTGGTAAGCCTACGTCGATCGGTAGGCTCGCATGGTGACGGACAAACGGGTTCAGGACGCCTACGCTGATCGTGCGGCAGAATACACAGCGCTGTTCGGATCGACTGACAGAGCCCATGAGCAGGATCAGCGGCTTATGGTGCGCTGGGCACAGTCGCTTCGTGGTCCGGCCATCGATGCAGGCTGCGGTCCAGGGCACTGGACCGCATTTCTCGCCGACCACGGCGTGGACGCTGAGGGCATCGACCTGGTTCCTGTCTTCATCGAAAAAGCTCGACGGCGGTTTCCGGCCATACGCTTTCGAGTTGCCACACTCCGCGCATTGGAGGTCCCGGATGGTCATTTGGGCGGCATCCTCGCCTGGTATTCGTTGATCCATTTCGAGCCGGCCGAAGTGCCTCTCGTTCTTGGCGAATTTGCCCGTTGCATCGGCCCAGGGGGCACCATTCTTCTCGGCTTCTTCAATGGGCCGGCCGGGGAATCATTCCCGCACGCGGTCACGAGCGCGTACTACTGGTCCGAGGACGCCATGAGTCAGCACCTCGTCGCCGCAGGCTTTGAAGTCCAAGAAGTCCACGTCCGCACCGAACCGGGAAATCGCCCGCACGCAGCAATAATCGCAGTTCGGACCGCCGGCGAGGATAGCGCATCACCTCCCCCAAGAGGCCAGTCAGGCAATGCAGGGAAATCGTTGACAAATTCAACTAGTTAAATAACCATTAGTTGTCCCCTTCAACTTTCTTCGACTGACTGAGGTTGCCCGAATGACTCGTAATCTGCGCCAAAGCTGCCGCACCATCGCTTCCACATCGGCCCTTGCCGCCCTGCTCGTCACGGCCGCGGCGTCCCCAGCGGCCCTCGCCGCCCAGCCCTCCGCAGATGCTTCGACGCCGGCTCCCGCGCCAACAACAGCATCAGCAGCACCGCCGACGGCCGCCACCGGCACCCTCGCCGACGGAGCGGCCTGGCGTGCCGAGGTGCCGGCGAACTGGAACGGGAAGCTGGTCCTCTTTGCCCACGGCTTCCGCCCGGGACCGGCGAACCCCGCCTGGGACACAGGATTCACACCCACCGCCAGCGCGCTTGTGGCCCGTGGCTACGCCGTCGCCTCCTCTTCCTACGCCACCGCCGGCTGGGCGCTCGGAACCGCAGCCCAGGATCAGCTCGACACCCTGGCCGCCTTCGAGCAACGCTTTGGGAAGGCAAATCGGGTTATCGCCGTCGGACGGTCCATGGGAGGCCTCGTGACGAGCATGATGGCGGAAATCCCGGACTCCGGCATCGACGGCGCCGTCAGCACCTGCGGCCTGGTGGGCGGCGGCGTTTCCCTGAACAACTACCAGCTCGATGCTGCCTACGCGGCAGCGGAACTGCTCCTTCCCGGGCAGGACATCCGACTTGCCGGCTTCACCACACCGGCAGAGTCCGCCGAGACCATCGCCGCGCTGAAGGCAGCCCTGCAGCAGGCCACCGCATCCGCCGATGGCCGCGCTCGCCTGGCTCTGGTGGCCGCGCTGCTGAACACTCCGACCGAACTCGACGGCGTTGACGCGAACAACCCGGAGGCCTTGGCGGCGGCCCAGGCGAAGCTGGTCCTCGAGACGCTCCCCACGGTAATCGAACGGCGCCACACCATTGTCAACGCCGCCGGCGGTGACAGCGGCTGGACCACCGGCGTCGACTACGCAAAAGTCCTGCAGTCCTCAGCCCAGCGCCAGCTGGTGGGGCACATGTACGCCACGGCCGGGCTGAACCTGAACCGCGACCTTTCCACGCTCACGGCCAACGCCGACATCGAGCCCAGCAATCAGGGCCTCCGGTGGATGCTGCGGACCTCCACCCCCACCGGCGAGCTCCAGGTGCCGCTGCTGGCCACCCACACCACGGTGGACCTCCTGGCCCCCGTCGAATATCAGGAGGAGTACGCAGAAACAGTTCGCCAGGCGGGCAGGAACTCCCTGTTCCGCCAGGCGTTCGTCAACCGGGCAGGACACTGCAACTTCACGGTGGCGGAGAATATCGCCGCCATCGAGGCCATGGACCAGCGGCTCCAAACCGGTCACTGGGGCTCCATTGCCACAACCGCCAACCTGCAGCACGCCGCAACATCACTGGACCTGGACGGCGCCAACTACGTCGAGTTCCGTCCGGACGAATTTATCAACGACCGGGTCTGGACGCCCACCCGCTAGGCCGCAGCGACACGCCTGCTCCGCTACCCGTCCAAGCCGGGCCACAGCGCCTTGCGGAGCAGGCGTTTCAGCTCCGCTACTTCGTCCCGGTTCAGCCGGTCCAGCGCCTCCGACTCCGCCCGGCGGGTCGCCTTGCTGGCTTCCGTAAACAGCCGCTGCCCCTCTGCGGTGGCCGTGACGATCTTGGCCCGCCGGTCCTGCCGGCCGGGTGCCCTCAGCACCAGTTCCCGCTTCTCCAGGTCATCCACCAGGGAGACGATCTGGCTCGGGTCCAGGCTGAGGAAATCAGCCATCTCGCGCTGGCTCGGTTCAAGGCCGCTCGCGGCCAGGGCCAGCACTGAATACGAGCGCTCCTTCAGATCGAACTCCTCCAGCGCCCGGTTATTAACCACCGACCCCGCGGCATGCAGCTTGGCCAGGAGGAAGCCGGCATCGCTGCTGATGGAGGCAGGAACCAGCTTGTCCGCCGCGGGGGCAAGCTGCCCCGTCCCGGTCTCAGTCATGACCCTCCAATAGTGATCAAAAATAATCATTGACTTTTTCAACTATCCAGATTTTCATGGATACAGAACAGCATCCCATGCCGGAGCGCAGGATGCACGATCCGCTAGCAAAGGAGCAGCAATGAGCCTGTCAGGCAAAGTAGCAATCGTCACGGGCAGCGGCCGCGGTCTGGGCCTGGCCTACGCCCGCGAACTCGCCCGCCAGGGCGCTGCCGTCGTCATCAATGACGTTGACGCCGACGTCGCCTCGGAAGCAGTCCGGACCATCGAGGCCGACGGCGGGAAGGCGGCCGCCGTCGTCGCTCCGGTCGGCAGCACGGAAGTTGCGCAGCAACTCATCCAGGCGGCGGTCAATGCATTCGGCCGCCTCGATATCCTGGTCACCAACGCCGGCATCCTGCGGGACAAGAGCCTGCTGAAGATGACGGACGAGGATTTCGACGCCGTCATCAACGTCCACCTCCGCGGCACCTTTACCTGTGTCCGCGAAGCCTTCGCCTACTTCAAGGCCAACAACGTTCAGGGCCGCATCATCACCATCGGCTCCCCCACCGGCCAGCGGGGCAACTTCGGCCAGACCAACTACGCGGCCGCGAAAGCCGGCATCGTTGGCATGGTCCGCACCTGGGCCCTGGAGATGAAGAAGGCCGGCGTCACCGCCAACGCCGTCATCCCGGTGGCCGCCACCGCCATGACCAAGACGGTCCCCTACTTCCAGAAGGCTGTCGAGGCGGACGAACGCGGCGAGGCCATGCCGTCCTTCTTCCGTCACGACCTCGGCTTCGGCACGTCCGACGACGTCGCCGGACTGATTGCCTTCCTCGCCTCCGATGAAGCCGCTGGCATCACCGGCCAGGCCATCGGCGCCGGCGGGGACCGCCTGCAGGTCTGGACACACCCGACTGCGGCCACCACCGAATACCGCGACGGCGGCTGGAGCTATGAGGCCCTGCACGCGAACGCCGGCACCCTCTTCACCCAAGACACGCTGCAGGGCTACGGCGAGGAGTTCCTCCCGCTGCCGGCAGAGCTGCAGCCCGAATCCCGGCCGGTACAGCCCGAGCCGGCGCAGGTGCCCTGATATGACCACCACCCGCTATGAACTGGGCATCGATGCCGGAAAGATCGCCGCGATCGACATGCACGTCCACCTCGAAGTGGACAGCTGCGGCCACGGCTCCTTGCCTGAGGCCCTGACCGAGGCTTCTGCCAAGTACTTCAAGGCCGAGGACCGCACGCCGTCCCTGGACCGCATCGCCGAGGTCTACCGGGAACTGAACATGGCCGCCGTCGTCTTCACCGTGGACGCCCGGACCCAGCTCAAGCACGAGCCCAACAGCATCCCAGAACTCATCGCCGGTGCCGCGCGGAACAACGACGTCCTGATCCCGTTCGGCAGTGTCGATCCCCGCACCGGCGAGGACGCCATCGCCGGCGCCAAGCACCAGGCCGTGGAACTGGGCGCCCGGGGATTCAAGTTCCACCCCAGCCTGCAGGGCTTCGACCCCTCCAACGAACGCTTCTACCCGCTCTGGGAAACCCTCCAGGAACTGGGCCTGCCCGCCATTTTCCACACCGGCCAGAACGGCATGGGCGCGGGGATGCCCGGCGGGTACGGCATCAAGCTGGCCTACTCGAACCCGCTGCTCCTGGACGCGGTGGCCGCGGATTTCCCGGAGCTGCAGATCATCATGGCCCACCCCTCGGTGCCGTGGCAGGACGAGGCCAACTCCATTGCCACGCACAAGGCCAACGTGTTCATCGACCTCTCCGGCTGGTCGCCCAAGTACTTCCCGGAGTCCCTGGTTAAGGCGTCCAGCTCCTACCTGCAGGACAAGGTGCTCTTCGGCACCGACTTCCCGCTCATCACGCCGCAGAAGTGGCTGGGTGCCTTCGGGGACCTGCCGCTGAAGGACGAGGTGCGGCCGAAGATCCTCAAGCACAACGCCGTCCGCCTGCTCGGCCTGGGGGCATGACATGGACACGACGACGGCGGAACCCGCCGTGGGTGCCCGACTCCAGGAGGGCATGGCGCAAGACGGCGGCACTGCAGCGCAGGACCGGCTTTACGCCTTGGCGGACTGGTACGACGCCGAAGCCCTCCTCACAGTCGAGGAGCGCCACGTCCTCTGCCGGCTCCGGGACTTCCTGGACCGAGAGGCCAAGCCGCTGCTGGCCGACTACTGGGAGCGCGGCGAGTTCCCGGAACAGCTGGCCCGCCCGCTGATCGACCTAGACCTGATGGAACCCGCCGGGCTCACGGGTGCCCGGGATGCAGAACGAATCCCCGCTCGCGGGATCTACCAGGGCTTCCGGATTTTTGAACTCGGCCGCACCGATGCCTCGCTGGCCACCTGGTACACCGCGCAGGCCGGACTGTTCCGTACAGCCATCCGGGTGGGTGCCTCGGCGGAGCAGCAGGCTGAGTGGATGCCCAAGGTGATTGATTTTTCACTCAAGGGCGTCTTCTCGCTCACCGAACCTGAATCCGGCTCTGACATTGCCGGCGGGCTCTCAACAACGGCACGCCGCGAGAGGGATTCCTGGGTCCTGGACGGCGCCAAGCGCTGGATCGGGGGCGCTGCGACGGCGGACGTCCTTGCGGTGTTCGCCCGTGACGTGGCCGACGGGCAGGTCAAGGCCTTCCTGGTTGACCGGCAGGCGGACGGCGTGACGCTGGAGAAGATCCGTGGCAAGACGTCATTGCGGATGATGCAGAACGCCCACATCACGCTGGAAGGCGTCCGTGTTCCGGAGTCCATGCGGCTACACAACGTGAACTCCTTCAGGGACGTCGCGGCGATGCTGCGGGCCATGCGCTCAGATGTGGCCTGGATTGCCACCGGCATCCAGGCCGGGGCATTCGAAGCGGCCCTCCGGTACGTCACCGGACGCAACCAGTTCGGCCGCCCGGTCGGCTCCTTCCAGCTGGTCCAGGAAAAGCTCGCCCGCATACTCGGCAACGTCACGGCCAGCCTGTCCCTGGTGGTCCGGCTGACCGAACAGCAGGCCAAGGGCATCTACCGCGACCAGGACTCAGCCCTGGCCAAGATGCAGACCAGCCTGTTCATGCGCGATACCGTCGCGCTGGCCCGCGAAGTGGTGGGCGGCAACGGCATCACGCTCGAAGCGGACGTCGCTCGCTTCCATGCTGACGCCGAGGCCGTCTACTCCTACGAGGGCACGCACGAAATCAACGCGCTCATCGTGGGCCGGGCCCTCACCGGCGAAAGCGCCTTCACCCGCTAACTGAAGCACCACCAACCCAAGCCCGACGCCGGCAGCACCGGACCGCCGTCGTACGTCCGCAACGCCAAACTTCCGCAACTAGAACCACCACATCAGGAGGCACCACATGCCCAATCTCGTCGTCGACTTCGACAAACTGCTCACCCTCGCCGGCACCGACCTTGGCGTCACGGAATACCGCGAAATCACCCAGGAACAGATCAACAAATTCGCCGACGCTACGGGCGACGACCAGTGGATCCACGTGGACCCCGAGCGCGCCAAGGACGGCCCGTTCGGCGCCCCGATCGCGCACGGCTTCCTCACGCTCTCGCTCATCATCCCGTTCTGGGGAGAGCTGTTCGACGTCGACGGCGTCACTACGAAGGTCAACTACGGTCTGGACAAGGTCCGCTTCACCTCCCCGGTCAAGGTGGGCTCACGGATCCGGATGCAGGCCACCATCACCGAGGTCACCGAGGTCAAGGGCGGCGCCCAGATCAAGGTCTCCAACACCATCGAAATCGAAGGCCAGGAACGCCCCGCCGTCGTGGCCGAATTCCTCGCCCGCTTCTATAAGTAGCCGCTTCCAACCCTCCCCCACCCGCACGTGCAGTAAGGAACAACGATGTCCCAAACTTCGCAGCTTCAGACCATGGATGTGACCGCCAGGCGCAGGGAAGCCCGCACCGTCATCGCCTCCAGCTACCTGGGCAGCACCATCGAGTACTACGACTTCCTGCTCTACGCCACCGCCGCCGCAGTGGTCTTCCCGAAAGTCTTCTTCTCCGGGCTCGACGACTGGGTGGGCGTTGTGGCCGCCTACGGCACCTTCGCCGCCGGCTATGTGGCCCGGCCCCTCGGCGGCATCATCTTCGGCCACTTCGGCGACAGGGTGGGCCGCAAGGGAATGCTGATCGTTTCCATGGCAGTCATGGGCGTGGCCTCCACGCTGATCGGCGTTATCCCCGATGCCTCGGTGGCAGGCCCGTGGGGCGCCGTCCTCCTCGTCCTGCTGCGCGTATTCCAAGGCATTGCCGTGGGCGGCGAATGGGGCGGAGCGGCCCTGATGGCACTGGAGCATTCCGAGTCCGGACGGCGCGGCTTTGCGGCATCCTTCGTCAACGCGGGCGCACCCTCAGGTGCAGTACTGGGCACCCTCATCATGGGCGCCTTCGCTGCCCTGCCCAACGAGCAGTTCCTCTCCTGGGGCTGGCGGGTGCCGTTCCTGCTCTCCTTCGTCCTGTTGATCGTCGGGATGTTCGTCCGGCTCAAGGTCTCCGAGAGCCCCATCTTTAAGGCCGCCATCGAGCAGGAAGCGCTGGCAAAGAGCCAGGACTCCGCCGCGACAGGCACCACGGCCCCGCGCTTTCCGCTGGTACAGGTCCTGCGCCGCCCCCGGACACTGATCTTCACCATGCTCGCCGGAGCCGCCGGGTTTGCCCTGCAGGTGGTGATGGCGACGTTCTCGGTCACCTTCGCGGTCTCCAAGGGCGCCGAGCGGCAGGGCGTTCTGTACGCCTTCGCCGCCGCCTCCCTCATCTCCATCGCCTTCGTGGTCCTGGGCGGCAGGCTCTCGGACCGGCTGGGCCGCCGTCCGGTGATGATCGGCGGGCTGGGGCTCTTCATCCTGTACCTCTTGCCGATGTTCCAGCTGCTGTCCTCCAACAACATCTTCCTCATCTTCGTGGCCTTCACCGTAGGGCTGATGATCCACTCCACCCTCTTCGGCCCCATTGCGGCGTTCGTCTCCGAGCAGTTCGCCACCACCTCCCGCTACACCGGCGCCTCCCTGGGCTACCAGCTCGCGACGCTCCTGGGCGCCGGCTTCACGCCCGGCATCGTGGCGCAGATCTTCAAGGACTCGGGCCAGAACACCGGCTCCGTGGCCCTGTACCTGGCCGGAATGTCCGTGGTGTCCATCGTCTTCATCCTGCTTACCAGGGAACCCAAGAACAACGATTTGGAGTCCTCACGGCTCTGATCAGCCGCACAGGGACTATTTTGAGACAAGAAAGGATGCTCGATGGAAAATTTTGGCATCGGCTCGTGGCTGCAACGGCGCCGCCCGAAATCCGGGGACAAGACGGCGCTCATCGCCGGGGACCGGAAACTCAGCTATGAACAGTTCGCTGACCGCAGCTGCCGGCTGGCCAACGCCCTGCGGCACCGCGGCGTGGCCAGGGGCCACAGGGTGGCCTATCTCGGGGAAAACCACCCCGCCTTCCTGGAGACGCTCTTCGCCTGCGGCCAGCTGGGCGCGATCTTTGTTCCCCTCAATACGCGGCTCGCACCGCCGGAAATCAGGTTCCAGCTGGACGACTGCTCCGCCGCCGCTTTGGTCTACGCCGCGGACCTGGGTACCGTGGCCCGTGCGGCTGCCGTGGGGACAGCGCTGACGCGCCTCGCAGTCGGCGACGCTGCAGCTGCTGGCGCCGATGCAGCTGCCGAGGACTATGAGGACGTCGTGGCATCGGGCAGCGCCGAGCCCGTGGACGAACCGGTCACCCTGGACGACGGCGCCATGATCCTCTACACCTCCGGAACCACCGGCAACCCCAAGGGCGCCCTGCTCACGCATGGGAACATCACCTGGAACTGCATCAACGTCATCACCGATTTCGACTTCTCTTTCGCCGACGTGGCTCTGATGATCTCCCCGATGTTCCATGTGGCGTCGCTGGACATGGGGGTCCTGCCCACCCTGCTCAAGGGCGGCACGGTGATCCTCGAGCCCAGGTTCGATCCGCAGCGGACGCTGCAGCTCATCGAACGCCACCGCGTGACCACCATCAGCGGGGTGCCCACCACCTACCAGATGCTCTGCGAACATCCGGAATGGCCGACGTCGGACATCAGCTCGCTGAACAAGCTCACCTGCGGCGGATCCGCCGTCCCCCTGCGGGTCCTGGAAGCCTACGAAGCCCGGGGCCTGCGTTTCTCGAACGGCTACGGCATGACGGAAACGGCCCCGGGGGCAACCACCCTGCCCGCTTCCCGGTCCCGGGACAAGGCCGGCTCCTCCGGGCTGCCGCACTTCTTCACCGACGTGAGGATCGCCGACCCCGCCGGCGGCCCGGTCCAGCAGGGCGCCGTGGGTGAAATCCAGATCAAGGGCCCCAACGTCATCCGCGAATACTGGAACCGGCCGGACGCCACCGCCGGGTCCTACTCCGACGGCGGCTGGTTCAAGTCCGGCGACATGGGCTACCAGGACCAGGACGGGTTCGTCTTCGTTTCCGACCGGCTCAAGGACATGATCATTTCCGGCGGCGAGAACATCTACCCGGCCGAGGTGGAGCAGGCCATCGCCGAGATCGACGCGGTGGGGAGCGTCGCGGTGATCGGTGTTCCGGACGACAAGTGGGGTGAAGTGCCACGGGCCGTTGTGGTGGTCCGCGAAGGTGCGACCCTGACCGAACAGCAGGTCCGGGCACACCTCGACGGCCGGCTCGCGCGCTACAAGATCCCCAAGGCGGTGGTGTTCGTCGACGAGATGCCGCGAACGGCCAGTGGGAAGATCCGCAAGAAGGACCTCCGGCAGCAGCTGTTCCCGGACCCGGCAACCCTGTAGCGGTTCTTTGGTGCGTCCGTCCGGTCTACAGCCGGATGTGGCGGAACAGCGCCGCGGTGCCCATGCCGCCGGCGATGCTGATCATCGCCAGGGCTAACGTTCCTTGGGCAGGAGCGGCCGGTTCCTGCCGGGCCTGCGCCAGCAGCCGGGTGACCAGTACCGCCCCGGACGCGCCGTAGGCATGGCCCAAAGCCAGGGCCCCGCCGTCGGCGTTGGCCCGGAGCGAATCGATCCCCAGCTGGTCCAGGCACGCGAGGGTCTGCGAGGCGAAGGCCTCGTTGAACTCCACCAAGTCCACGTTCGCCGCTTCCACAGACTGCGCGGCCAGCAGCCGTGAGGCGGCCGCTGCGGCACCGATGCCCAGCAGCTGCGGCTCCACCCCCGCCGTCTCCGTGCCCAGCACGGCCAGTCCGTCGGCAGCGCCCAGTTCCCGGGCCCTGGCCAGGGAGGTGATAACGACGGCGGCTGCACCGTCCGCGTCGAAACACGAGTTTCCGGCGGTAACAGTCCCGGACTCCACGAACGCCGCGGGGAACCGCGCCATCAGCGCCTCGCTGAGTTTGGGGCGGGGACCGTCGTCGGCCGTCACTTTCGCCGGGACAGTTTCCGGCGCCGGCGCTGTCCCCGAAACGGCCGGTAGCGCCACCGTCTCCCGGGCAAACGTGCCACCGGCCTGCGCAGCCACAGCTCTGCGGTGGCTGCGCAGCGCAAACTCGTCCTGCCGGGCCCGGCTGATGCCATACTCCCGGGCCACGTTCTCTGCCGCGACGCCCATATCCGGGTCGCCGTGGCTGTGCGGCGCAAACTGGACGCGGCTGAAGAAGGCGGGTTCGCCGTCGTCGTTCCGATGTGCGCGCAGCGGCGCGGTGCTGATGCTTTCGACGCCGCCCGCGAGGTACGTGCCGCCGCCGGCGGCGACGAGCCGGGAGGCGAGGACGATGGCGTCCAAGCCGGAGCCGCACTGGCGGTCGACGGTGAGGCCGGGAACGGTGACGGGCAGGCCGGCTTCCAGGGCCGCGAGCCGGGCAACGTTGCCGCCCGCGCCCACCGCGTTGCCGATGACGACGTCCGCCACCTCGCCCGTGTCCACTCCCGTTTCGGCGAGAAGCGCCGTGAGGACAGGGGCCAGGAGCTCGTGGGAGCGCAGGTGCTTCAGCGCCCCGTTCGCCCGGCAGACCGGAGTGCGCAGCGCAGCGATGATCACCGGCTGCCGGTCATCCGGCAGTCCGAGCCCGGGCCGCTCGAACCCGGAGCTGCCCGGCCCCGAGCTGCTGTGCCCCAGGCTGGACTCTGTGCTCCTAGACAAGGTGCCGGACCCGGCTGTCACGGGCTGCGATCCACTCGAGCAGCAGGCGGCGGCTGACCTTTCCACGGTCCGTCACCGGAAGCTCGTCGAGGGCGAAGTACTGCAGCGGCCGCTTGTCCTTGGCCAGGACGTCCTCCAGGCCGGTCTTGAGCTGCGTCGCCGTAACCCCGCCATGGGACGGAACGATGCCGGCCACCACGCGCTGGCCGCGGAGGTCATCGTCCATGCCGGCGGCAATCGCCGACGCCACCCCCGGCACGGAGGACAGCGCCAGCTCCACCTCGTGCGGGTAAACGTTCTTGCCTGCGGTGATGATCATGTCGGCGCGGCGGCCGAGGATGTGCAGCACCCCGCCGGACAGGTAGCCCTGGTCCCCCACGGTGAACCAGCCGTCGAAGCAGCGCAACGCCTGGCCGTCGTCGCCCCAGAGGTAGCCGTTGCTGACCATCCCGCTTTGTACACTGATGTTGCCTGCCGCCCCGTCGGGAACCTCCGCCCCGGCGTCGTCCAGGATCCGCACCTCGACGCCCGGGAACGGCCGGCCGATAGCGGTGCTTCCGGCGGCGAACGGCTCCCCCGCGGCCAGCCCTGCACCGGAGACAAAACTCAGCTCCGACGCGCCGTAGTACTCGAAGATGGTGGCGTGCGGTGCCCACCGGCGGGCCGCCTCCAGCGTGCGCGCATCCAGCTTCGAGCCCGCACAGATGATGGTCCGGACGCCTGACGCGTCCACGCAGCCCAGCAGCCCGCGTTCGCTGAGCAGCCGCAGCATGGTGGGTACCAGCACCAGCCGGGTGATGCCGTCGTGGGCGATGGCGGCGTGGACGTCCCCGACGTCGAAGGATTCGAGCGTGTGGAACTCAGAGCCGGCGTAGAGGCACTCGGCCAGGGCGTAGAGGTTGAGGCTCGCGGCCAGCGGGCCCGGTGCCAGCGTTTTGTCCTGCTGGCTGAGCCCGAAAAACTCCATGGAGGCTTTGAAGGACTGCTGCCAGGAGCTGCGCGAACGCGTGAAGGCCTTGGGTACGGAGGTGGTGCCGGAGGTCAGACCAATGAGGAACGAGGCCGCAGGATCCCCGTCCGCCAACTCTGTGCCGGCGCTGCCGGGCACGGGGTCAACCCTGCTGCCGAGGCGCTGGACAATCTCGTCCTGCAGCGCTTCAGGCCATGCGGGGTCCAGGACCGCGCACTCACGGTCGCCGGCAACGGCAGCAGCGAAATCAACGGCGAACCGGGTGGAATTGGGCTGGGCGAGGACTGTGACGGGAGCCGAGCTGCCGGCCGCCGCGGCCAGCGCACCATCGCGCAGTTCGGCCCAGCTGAGCCGTTTTCCGGCCACGACGACGGCGGTGTCGTCGGGGCGTTCATCGGCCCAGCGCTGAAGGTTGTTGAGAAAAGGCATCGGACCAACTTTACCGGCCTGAGCCTGCCACAGCCCTGTGGCAAAGACTATTGTGACAACATGAGCTTCAATGACGGGGTCGAGCTGGACCCATCCCAGGTGGAAGACCGGCGTGGCGGTGGAGTCGGCCGCGGCACGAAGATCGGCGGAGGCATCGGGGGCGGTGTCGTCCTGCTCCTTGCGGCCCTGTTCGGCATCAATCCGCAGTTGCTTGGCGGACTCCTGGGCACCGGCGGGGAACAGCCCGCCCAGAGCACGGGAACGCCTCTCACCCAGTGCAAGCTGGGTTCCGACGCCGACAGGGACCTCGACTGCCGGATTGCCGGGACGGTCAACAGCCTTAACGTGTTCTGGCCGGCCTATCTCGCTGACTACAACGTGAAGTACCCGCGGCCGAAGGCTGTGCTGTTCGAGGGCGCCACCCGCACCGGCTGCGGCACGGCCACGTCCGAGGTGGGCCCGTTCTACTGCCCGCCAGACACCACCGCCTACTTCGATCCCGGGTTCTTCCAGGACCTCGTGACCCGTTTCGGCTCCTCAGGTGGCCCGCTGGCCCAGGAATACGTGGTGGCACATGAGTTCGGCCACCACATTCAGAACATCCTCGGAGATCTGGACAAGGCGCAGCAGGATCCGCAGGGCGCGGATTCCGGCGCCGTCAGGGTGGAACTTCAGGCCGATTGCTACGCCGGGCTCTGGACTCGGTATGCCACCACGCAGAAGGACCCGAAGACCGGCAAGCCCTTCCTTGAGCCGCTCAAGCAGCAGGACCTGAACGACGCGCTGTCTGCTGCCTCCGCCGTCGGCGACGACCGGATCCAGAAAGCCGCCACGGGCCGCGTCAACCCCGAGGGCTGGACGCACGGGTCCAGCGCGCAGCGGCAGAAGTGGTTCTACCAGGGCTACAAGACCGGCGACATCAACCAGTGTGACACGTTCAGCGCCCCCACCCTCTGAGGTGGGCCCACGCCGGCAAGGTTCCCTGGCCGAGCTTGCGAGGCTAGGGGGCCGGTGGGGAACGACGACGGCCGGTCACCTTCGCTGGGAAGGTGACCGGCCGTCGTCTCATGTCAGGGGCCTCCGCCTGGGCCCACGCTACCGAGGTGCCCCAATCGAGCTTGCGAGATTGGGGAGGTAGCGGGGAGGGTTCCCTGGCCGACGCGAAGCGAGGCGAGGGAGGCGGTGGGGATTTAGATGTTGAAGCCGAGGGCCCGCATCTGGTCCTTGCCGTCGTCGGTGATCCGCTCCGGACCCCATGGCGGCATCCATACCCAGTTCAGGCGCCACTCGTCCACTACGCCGTCAAGCGCCTTGCCGACCTGCTCCTCGAGTACGTCGGTCAGCGGACAGGCGGCCGTGGTGAGGGTCATGTCGATCAGCAGTGCGCCGTCGTCCTCCGAGTACTTCAGGCCGTACAGCAGCCCCAGGTCCACGATGTTAACCCCGAGCTCGGGGTCGATGACATCCTTGAGTGCCTCTTCGACATCCTCCAGCCCGGTCCGGGCTGCGTCGATTTCTGTCATGGCGTGTCCTTACTAGGCCTGGGCTGCGGCGGGAGCGATCGAGGCTGCGCCCGCGCCCTTGGCGTAGCGGTCGTAGCCTTCTTCTTCAAGGCGGTCGGCGAGCTCCGGGCCGCCCTCTTCAACAATCTGGCCGTCAACGAAGACGTGGACGAACTCAGGCTTGATGTAGCGCAGGATGCGCGTGTAGTGCGTGATGAGCATGGTGCCCATGTTGCCTTCGGCGTGCGCGCGGTTGACGCCTTCGGAGACGATCTTCAGGGCGTCGACGTCCAGGCCGGAGTCGGTCTCGTCAAGCACTGCGAACTTGGGCTTGAAGAGCTCGAGCTGGAGGATCTCCACGCGCTTCTTTTCGCCGCCTGAGAAGCCCTCGTTGACGTTGCGCTGCGCGAAATCCGCATCTATGCGCAGCTGCTGCATGGCGGCCTTGACGTCTTTGGTCCACGTACGCAGCGCCGGCGCCTGGCCGTCGATGGCGGTCTTGGCAGTCCGCAGGAAGTTGGTCATGGTGACGCCGGGAACCTCCACCGGGTACTGCATGGCCAGGAAGAGGCCGGCGCGTGCACGCTCGTCAACGCTCATGGCGAGGACGTCTTCGCCGTCCAGCGTGATGGTGCCGCCGGTGACGTTGTAGCGCGGGTGGCCTGCGATGGTGGATGCAAGGGTGGACTTGCCCGAGCCGTTGGGGCCCATGATGGCGTGGGTCTCACCGGTGCGGATGGTCAGGCTGACGCCCTTCAGGATCTCCTTGGTGCCCTGCTCGGTGTCGATGCTGACGTGCAGGTCCTTGATCTCAAGAGTAGACATGTGTCTTGTTCTCCTCTGCACCGTGCCGTTGGGGCGGCGGTGCGGTCTTTTGGTCTGGAAGTTGTTTAGTTCTGGTACAGGCCGGGCTAGCTGAAGTTCGGGGTTTCGGCGCCGTTGAGGACGTTGGTGAAGTCCACGTAGACCTCGTCCCCGACGATCTCCACCGCGAACACGGGCACGGGGTCGTAGGCCGGCAGCTGGAGAGGTTCGCCGGTGCGCAGGTCGAACTGCGACCCGTGGCCCCAGCATTCGATGGCACAGCCCTCGACCTCGCCCTCCGAGAGGGAGATGTCCGCGTGCGAGCAGGTGTCGCCGATAGCGTGGATCTCTCCCATGGAGTCCTTGACGATCGCGACGGGGAAGTCATCGATCAGGATCCGCAGGGCCTGCTTGGGCTGGATCTCGTTCACGTTGCAGACGAGCTCGCCCTTTGGCTGTTCAGTCATCCGTTGTCCTGTACTTTCCGGGGCTGCTTAGTTCTCGGTCGCGGCGAGTTCACGCTCAACAGCCTCGGTCAGGCGCTCTTCGAGGGCCGGGACCTTGATCTGCTGGATGATCTCGTTGAGGAAGCCGCGCACGACGAGCCGCCGCGCAACCTCTTCCGGAATGCCGCGTGCCATGAGGTAGAACAGGTGTTCGTCGTCAAAACGCCCGGTGGAGCTCGCGTGTCCGGCGCCCTCGATGAGACCAGTCTCGATCTCGAGGTTCGGAACAGAGTCGGCCCGGCAGCCGTCCGTCAGCACGAGGTTCTGGTTCTTCTCGTAGGAGTCGGTGCCCAGGGCGTGCTTCTGGATCAGGACGTCGCCGACCCATACCGTGTGCGCGTTCTTGCCCTGCAGGGCGCCCTTGTACAGCACGTTGGACTTGCAGTTGGCCACGTTGTGGTCAACGAAGGACCGGTGCTCCAGGTGCTGCCCGGCGTCGGCGAAGTAGAGGCCCAGCAGCTCGGCCTCGGCACCTTCACCCGCGAAGCGGACGTTTGAGTTCAGGCGCACGATGGATCCGCCAAGGGACACGGCGATGTGCTTGTACACAGCGTCCTTGCCCACCTGCGCGTCGTGCTGTGCGAGGTGCTTGGCGTCGTCTTCCCAGAGCTGCACCGAGATGACGGTGAGCTTTGCGCCCTCGCCAACGATGACTTCCAGGTTGCCGTTGTGGTCAGCGGCACCGGTGTGCTCCAGGATCACCACGCTGCGCGAGTTGGCCCCGGCTTCCAGCACGTAGTGTGCGTTGGAGCGGCGGCCGGCGCCCGCGCCGTGGACCAGGATCCGCACCGGCTCAGCCGGTTCGGCTTCCGCCGGGATGACCACGTGCAGGGCCTCGTCGGTGTTTGCTGAGCCGACGACGGCGGCCCGGTCGGCCGGGGTCAGCACGGTTCCGCGCGGGGCGGCTCCCTGTGCCAGGCTGCCGCGGACATAGCCTTCGGGGGCTTCCACGGTGAACGCGGCCGCTTCGCCGTCCGACGCTGCATCGGAGAGCAGGTTGGCCAGCCCGCGGACCGGGCTGAAGCGCCACTCTTCCTCGCGGCCGGTGGGCAGCGCGAAGTCGGCGACGTCGAAGCTCGTGAGGCGCTCGGCGCGGGAGGACATCACGGTGAGGCCGTGGTTGTGGCTGTGGTCCACCTTGGCGGAAACCAGGCCCTCGCCTTCCTCGGTGAAGCCTGCGATGGAAGGCGCTCCGATTCGGGCCTTTTCAGTAGTAATTTCGGCAGTCATTAACCGACGGATCCTTCCATCTGGAGTTCAATGAGGCGGTTCAGCTCGAGGGCGTATTCCATCGGCAGCTCGCGGGCGATCGGCTCGATGAAGCCGCGCACGATCATGGCCATGGCTTCGTCTTCGCGCATGCCGCGGGACATAAGGTAGAAGAGCTGTTCTTCGGAAACGCGCGAGACAGTAGCCTCGTGACCCAGCTGGACGTCATCCTCGCGGATGTCGATGTAAGGGTAGGTATCCGAGCGGCTGATGGTGTCCACCAGCAAGGCGTCGCATCGCACGGTGTTGGCCGAGTGCTTGGCGCCTTCGCGGATCTGGACCAGGCCGCGGTAGGCCGCGCGTCCGCCGCCGCGGGCCACGGACTTGGAGATGATGGAGCTCTTGGTGTTCGGCGCGATGTGGACCATCTTGGAGCCGGTGTCCTGGTGCTGGCCTTCGCCGGCGAACGCGATGGACAGAGTCTCGCCCTTGGCGTGCTCGCCCGTGAGGTAGACGGCCGGGTACTTCATGGTGACCTTGGAACCGATGTTGCCATCGATCCACTCCATGGTGGCGCCTTCTTCGCAGATCGCGCGCTTGGTCACCAGGTTATACACATTGTTGGACCAGTTCTGGATGGTGGTGTAACGGACGCGGGCGCCCTTCTTGACCACGATTTCCACGACGGCGGAGTGCAGCGAGTCCGAGGTGTAGATCGGGGCGGTGCAGCCCTCGATGTAGTGGACGTAGGAGTCCTCGTCCGCGATGATCAGCGTGCGCTCGAACTGGCCCATGTTTTCCGTGTTGATGCGGAAGTAGGCCTGCAGCGGGATGTCGACGTGCACGCCCTTGGGCACGTACACGAAGGAGCCGCCGGACCATACGGCCGTGTTCAGCGAGGCGAACTTGTTGTCGCCCACCGGAATGATGGTGCCGAAGTATTCCTGGAAGATCTCCGGGTGCTCGCGCAGCGCGGTGTCGGTGTCCAGGAAGATGACGCCCTGGGCCTCAAGGTCCTCGCGGATCTGGTGGTAGACCACCTCGGACTCGTACTGGGCGGCCACGCCGGAGACCAGGCGGCTGCGCTCGGCTTCCGGGATGCCGAGCTTCTCGTACGTGTTCCGGATGTCCTCGGGAAGGTCTTCCCAGGTAGCGGCCTGCTTCTCGGTGGAGCGCACGAAGTACTTGATGTTGTCGAAGTCGATGCCGGAGAGGTCCGCACCCCAGGTGGGCATGGGCTTACGGTCGAAGTACTTCAGGCCCTTAAGGCGAAGGTCCAGCATCCATTCCGGCTCGCTCTTCTTGGCCGAGATGTCGCGGACGACGTCCTCGTTGAGGCCACGGCGTGCGTTAGCGCCGACGTCGTTCTTGTCGGCCCAGCCGTACTCGTAGGTGCCGATTCCGTGGAGCTCGGGATTCTTTTCCAGAATCTCCGAAATCACAGCAGTCTCGGCAACCGTCTTCTCTGATAGTTGGTCCGTCATCACGGCCTTTCTTGCAGATGGTTGGATACTTCATCCAGGTTGTCCGGGGCGCCATGCGTGGCTGAGGCCACTGTGACGGCCGGACGGCCTGTGGGTATGTGGGTGGTGCAGACGTGTCCCCCGCGGGCGAGCGTGGAAAGCCTGCGGACATCGACACCAACGAGGCGCGAAAACATTTCCGTTTCCGCGTCGCAGAACACGGGAAACTGGGTGGCCAGTTGCTGGATGGGGCAGTGACCCTGGCACAGCTGGACGCTGGAGAGTGCGGCGGGCAGGGGGGCCTTGGCTTCAATAGTGGCAGTGGAAGCGACGAAGCCGTCCCGGGACAGGGCGGCAGACAGCGCCTGCGCGCGGGCGGTGATGTCGGTTCCGGCCGCTTCCACCTCCGGGGCGTAGCGGCGTTCCATCTCCGCGAAACGCTCGACGGCGAACTGGCGGACGGCTTCGTCCCCCGCCACCGCGCCGAGCTGCTTGAGCGCCAGGCTGGCAATGTTCAGATAGTCGTCACCCAGTGAGGACTGGCCCTGGGAGCTGAGGACGTAGCGGCGGGCGGGGCGGCCGGCACCGGCGCCGGCGCGGGCCACGCGCTTGACCTCGATGACGCCAGCACGGGACAGGTGGTCCAGGTGGCGGCGGACGGCGGCCGGGGTGAATCCGAGCAGGTCGCCCAATTCCGCGGCGCTGACCGGCCCGTGTTCCAGGACGGCGCTAAGGACGCGGTCACGCGTGCGCTCATCGGCATCGGCCGCGGCGGGCACGGATGCCAGGGCAGCACGTTTTCCACCGCGCAGCGCACCTGCAGGCGCGCCCTGCCCGGCCAAAGGCGCGGAAGTGGTGTTGGTCATGGAATACACAACACAATCATGTCGTAATTTGTTGCGGCGTTCCAGTAAGGCAAGGCTGACCTGCGCCCGGCACCCCCGCTCACCGGTGACAGTACTACTTCACGTAGAATACTGGGGTGCGATCCCCCAAATCCCCCGTATTGACCATCGACGGGCTCATCAAGGACGTCGGTCCACTCTCCACCCTCGATGGCAAGATGCTCAGGGTGGTGAGCGACGTCTCACTCGTCGCCGGCCGCGGCGAGGTGACGGCGCTGCTCGGAGCCAACGGTGCCGGCAAGACTACCACCATCGAATGCGCCCAAGGGCTCCAGAAGCGCACGGGCGGAACTATTACGCTGCTCGGCGCCGATCCCGGCACCGCCGGTGCAGAACTGCGCGCCCGCGTCGGCGTCATGCTTCAGGACGGCGGCCTCCCGCCGTCGGCCCGTCCCATTCCCCTGCTCCGCCACATTGCCGGTATGTACCGCAATCCCAGGCCCCTGGATGAGCTGGTGCAGCGGCTGGGCATCGACACCTTCAGCCGGACCAATGTCCGCAGGCTGTCCGGCGGACAGAAGCAGCGGCTGGCCCTCGCCGCCGCCCTGATCGGCAACCCCGAGGTCCTGTTCCTGGACGAACCGAGCGCCGGGCTGGACCCGCAATCCCGCCAGCTGGTCTTCGAACTGATCACCGAACTCCGGGACAGCGGGATGGGGATCATCCTCACAACCCATCTCATGGATGATGCGCAGCGCCTGGCCGACTACGTTTACATCATCGACGCCGGCAGGAATGTTGCGGAGGGCACCGTGGCCCAGCTGCTCCAGCACAACATGCCGGAGACGCCCCACAGGGACCACGTCCGGACGCTGCACTTCGAGGCACTGCCGGGGCTGGACTTCACCGGCGTGTTGCCTGCCGAGGTCGAGATCCGCGAGACGCGTTCCGGGAGCTACACGGCCACCGGCGCGCTGACCCCCGAGGACCTCGCCGCGCTGACGGCCTGGTGGGCACATCACGGCATCATGCCTGGCTCGCTGAGCATGGAGGCCCGGAGCCTCGAAGATGTATTCCTTGACATTTCCGGAAGGGAAATCCGATGACGACAGCCACGGGCAGCGCACCTGCTCCCCTGCTCCGCCGGATCCTGCTGCAGGGCAAATATGAGGCCACCACAATGCTCCGGAACGGCGAACAGCTGATCCTGGCCGTGGTCCTGCCGCTGCTTGCCCTGATCGGACTGACAGTCACCCCGCTGCTCGACGGCATCGGGGACAGCCGGGTCAATGTTGCCGTCCCCGGCATCCTCGCGCTCTGCGCCATGTCCACTGCGTTCACCGGTCAGGGCATCGCGACCGGCTTCGACCGCCGGTACGGCGTGCTGCGGTTCCTGTCCACCACACCGCTGGGACGGACCGGCCTCATCGCTGGGAAGATCCTCGCGGTCCTGGCCGTCCTGGTGATCCAGATGGCCATCGTCGCCGCCGTCGCTTTCCCCCTCGGATGGCGGCCAAATCCGCTGGGCGTGCTGCCCGGTCTGGGCCTGCTTATCCTGGGCGCGGCCGCATTCACCGCCCTGGGCCTGCTGGTGGCCGGCACCGTCCGGCCCGAGGCCACGCTGGCCATCACGAACCTGCTGTGGATCCTCCTCGGCGCCCTGGGCGGCATCGTGATCCCCATGCAGCGGCTGCCGGAACTTGCCCAGAACACCGTCCACCTGCTGCCGTCCGGGTCCCTCGGCGAAGGCCTGCGCGACGCGTTCCTGCATGGCGCCGTGAACGGCAACGCTGTCCTTGTCCTGCTGATGTGGACGGTTCTCGCCGGCGCAGCAGCCATCCGCTGGTTCAAATGGAATTGAGAATAAAGTGAGCACGGCTCCGCGCTTCCCCCAGTTCGTCGGCCGCCTGGCATCGAGGCTGCCCGTCACCGTCGATTCGACCGTCCGCCGCCTAGCCGTGCTGTCCCTGATCGGACAGACGGTCCTGGTGGTCACCGGCGGCGCCGTCCGGCTGACCGCCTCGGGCCTGGGCTGCCCCACCTGGCCCAGGTGCACGAACAATTCCCTGGTGAACACCCCCGAGATGGGCATCCACGGCTTCATCGAGTTCGGCAACCGTCTCCTGACGTTCGCCCTGGCCGCCGTCGCAGCGCTCATGCTGGTCTACCTGTGGAACCTGCGCAAGGAGCGCAAGGACCTGTTCCTGCTGGCCTTGGGGCTGCTGGCGAGCATCCCGGCGCAGGCAATCATTGGCGGCATCACCGTGCTCACCCAACTGAACCCGTGGGTGGTTGGCCTGCACTTCCTGGTGTCCATGGCCCTGGTGGTTTTCGCCACGCTGCTGGTCAACCGGGCCTACGGAAGGACGGGCCAGTTCCGGACGCTGCCGCTCACCTCACTGCCGGGGGTCGTGCGGCCGGTGATGACCGCCGTCGCGCTCTTCTCCGCGATCGCCGTCATGCTGGGCGTCGTGGTTACCGGCGCCGGGCCGCACGCGGGTGACGCCAATGCGCCGCGCAACGACCTGGACTGGGACCTGTTCTCGCACATCCATGCCGTCCCCGCCTACCTTGTCACCGCCGGGACGCTGCTCGCCGTGTACTTTGTGTTCCGGCGCGGCATTTCGGGGACGTTCCGGACGGCCGTGCTGATGCTGCTCGGCGTCACCGTGCTCCAGGCCATCATTGGCTTCACGCAGTACTACAACGGCATTCCGGCGCTCCTCGTGGGCGCGCACATGCTGGGTGCGGCCCTGCTGATGGCCGCGGCAACCAACGCCGCCGACATCGCCCGCTCCAGCCCCGTCGGGTAGCGGCGCTCACTCAGGACCAACGCTTCCTCAGGTCCCGTCGCTTCATTTCCGACGCTCTCTCAGATTTCGTCGCCTCATCCCGGACGCTCCCGCAGGTTTGGCCGCTTGCGGCCAAGGAAAACGCCCCTTCACATCAAGTGAAGGGGCGTTTCCGCATTCGGCAAGACCAGAGGGAGCGTCCCGAGAAACACGCAGGATCTGAGGAAGGGTCCAGGGGGACCCTGAAGGATCTGAGGAAGCGTCCGGGGGAACGCTGCAGGATCTGAGGAGGCGTCCGGGGCTTCTGGACTGCTGGAGGGCTCTTGGCTGGTGGGTTAGCCCATGATCGGCGAGCCGACGAACGGGTCGACAGCCAGCGCGATGAAGAGGAGCGTCAGGTAGCTGATGGAGCCGTGGAAGACCTTCATGGCGCCCTTGTCGGAGAGGTCCCCGCCCTGGGCCCGGTTGTAGAGGGCATGGGACTCATACAGGAACCAGGCACCGGCCAGCACGGCTACCACAGTGTAAACCCAGCCCGCGTTGCCCGCCGGGATCATCAGCAGCGAGCACGCAACCATGGCCCAGGCGTACAGGACCACCTGGACGGACACGACCTTGGCACCGGCGATGGCTCCGAGCATCGGCACGTTGGCGTTCCGGTAGTCCTCGCCGTAGCGCATCGATAGCGGCCAGTAGTGCGGCGGTGTCCAGAGGAAGATCACCATGAACAGGACTACGGCTGGCCACTCCACCGTGTTGGTCACGGCGGACCAGGCGATCAGCACCGGGAAACAGCCGGCGGCGCCGCCCCAGACGATATTTTGGGCAGTGCGGCGCTTGAGGATCATCGTGTAGATGACGACGTAGAAGACGATGGCGCCGAGTCCGAGCCAGGCGGAGAGCGGGTTCGCGCCGAACCAAAGTATGGCGATTGCTGCGGCGCCCAGCAGCCACGCAAAGATCAGGGCCTCGCGCGGCGTGACCTCACCGGTCACCAGGGGACGCTTCTCCGTGCGGTGCATCAGCTTGTCGATGTCGCGGTCGATATAGCAGTTGAACGCACCGGCGCTGCCGGCAGCGAACGCGCCGCCCACGAGAGTGGCCATGATGAGGCCGAGGGACGGGAAGCCGCGCTGCGCGTAAATCATGGTGGGCAGGGTGCTGACCAGCAGGAGTTCAATGACCCTGGGCTTGGTGAGTGCAAGGTACGCCTTGGCCTTGCGGGCTAGTCCGGCTCTTCCGTGGACCCGGGAAGAGGTCAGCGGCGTATCTGTTGTGCTCACGTGGCAGTCACTCTGTTTCTGTCTGGCTGTTTATCTGATCAGTCCATCTGGACACACGGCCCGGACCGATCCCTCAACGGCGGTAGCGGGCTGTCATGTGCGCACTTGAGCCCGCCCTGTCCGCCGGTGGCCTCCCGATATCATACCGCGGTCCCGCATGGATCGCTGGCATCAGTGTGTGACGGGAAATCACTGAAAATGATTCGTTCGTGCTTGCTTCAATCACATTAACGCAGCCTCACCGCACGAATGATTCACAAAAGAGAAATTGCGTCCAACTGGTGAGATTTTGGCCGCTCGAAGTGTGGAATGGAGCTAAGCTGTCTGCAGATCAGCGCACACTGGAAGACGGGCAAGAAACCGCATTCCATACCGTCCGGCGACTGAATGAAGATCAACGTTTCAATGGTGAACGGCTGGTAGGCACAAATGCAGCGGGCACCAATTATGCCCTGCCGCTGTGTGTCATTACCGCTTGCCGTTAACACAGAGAGGGGCCCGGTTACGTGGCACATTTGAAAGAGCAAGAACTGACTTGGACCGACCTCGACCAGCGCGCCGTTGACACTGTGCGCGTCCTGGCCGCCGACGCCGTCGAGAAGGTGGGCAACGGCCACCCCGGCACGGCGATGAGCCTGGCTCCGGCCGCTTACCTTCTGTTCCAGAAGCTGATGCGGCATGACCCGAAGAACCCGGACTGGATCGGCCGCGACCGCTTCGTCCTCTCCCCCGGCCACACGTCTTTGACGCTGTACATCCAGCTGTTCCTCTCCGGCTACGGCCTGGAACTGAAGGACCTTGAGGCATTGCGCACGTGGGGTTCGCTGACCCCGGGCCACCCGGAATACAAGCACACCGCCGGGGTGGAAATCACCACCGGCCCGCTGGGCCAGGGCCTGGCCTCCTCGGTGGGCTTCGCGTACTCCCAGCGCCGCATGCGCGGCCTGTTCGACGCCGATGCTCCCGCCGGCGAGAGCCCGTTCGACCACACCATCTGGGTTATCGCTTCCGACGGCGACCTCCAGGAAGGCGTGACCTCCGAGGCGTCCTCCCTCGCCGGACACCAGGAACTGGGCAACCTCGTGGTCATCTACGACGAGAACCACATCTCCATCGAAGACGACACTGACATCGCCTTCACTGAAGACGTCCTGAAGCGCTACGAAGCCTACGGCTGGCACACCCAGCGCGTGGACTGGACCAAGACCGGCGACTACGTCGAAGACGTCCAGGAGCTGTACTCGGCTTTGCTGGCGGCCAAGGCGGAAACCTCCAAGCCGTCCATCATCTCGCTGCGCACCATCATCGGCTACCCGGCCCCGAAGAAGCAGAACACCGGCAAGATCCACGGCTCGGCCCTGGGCTCGGAAGAAGTGGCAGCACTGAAGAACGTCCTCGGCTTCGACCCCGAGAAGTCCTTCGAGGTGGACGAGGACGTGCTGGCCCACGCCCGCGGCGTCGTCGACCGCGGCGCCCACGCACGTAAGGAATGGGAAGAGTCCTTCTCGGCCTGGCAGTCCGCCAACCCGGAAGCTGCCGCCCTGCTGGAGCGCGTCGAGGCCCGCCAGCTCCCCGCCGAGCTCGACGGCGTCCTGCCGGTCTTCCCGGCAGGCAAGGACGTTTCCACCCGCGCCGCGTCCGGCAAGGTCCTGAACGCCATCGGCCCGGTCATGCCGGAACTGTGGGGCGGCTCGGCCGACCTCGCCGAGTCCAACAACACCACGATCGAGGGCTCGCCGTCGTTCGTTCCTGCGGGCAAGCAGACCAACGCCTGGTCCGGCAACCCGTACGGCCGGGTCCTGCACTTCGGTATCCGCGAGCACGCCGCAGCCTCGATCGTGAACGGCATCAGCCTGCACGGCAACACCCGCGCGTTCTCCGGCACGTTCCTGATCTTCAGCGACTACCAGCGTCCCGCAATCCGCCTCGGCGCCCTCATGGGCGTGCCCTCCCTGTACGTATGGACGCATGACTCCATCGGCCTCGGCGAAGACGGCCCGACGCACCAGCCGGTGGAGCAGCTCGCTTCGCTGCGTGCCATCCCGGGTCTCGACGTCGTCCGCCCGGGCGACGCCAACGAGGTTGCGGCAGCGTGGAAGACGATGCTGGAGAATCACGAGAACCCGGCAGGCATCGTCCTGACCCGCCAGAACATCCCCACCTACGAGCGTGGCGAGGGCGCGGCCGAGGGTGACACCTTCGGTTCGACCGCAGGCGTTGCCAAGGGCGGCTACGTGCTGGCCGAGGCCTCCAAGGACGGCAAGACCGTGGACGCGCAGGTCATCCTGATCGGCACCGGCTCGGAAGTCCAGCTGGCTGTCCAGGCCCGCGAAGCACTCCAGGCCGAAGGCATCGCCACCCGCGTGGTGTCCATGCCGTGTGTCGAGTGGTTCAACAAGCAGGACGCCGCCTACCGTGACGCTGTCCTGCCCGCAGCGGTCAAGGCCCGCGTCTCCGTCGAAGCCGGCCTGTCCCAGGGCTGGCGCGAGTTCGTCGGCGACGCCGGCCGCTCCATCAGCCTCGAGCACTACGGCGCATCCGCCGACTACAAGCGCCTGTTCCAGGAATTCGGCATCACGGCAGAAGCAGTTGCCGCCGCCGCCAAGGATTCCCTCGCCGGACTCCAGTCCTGACAGACTCCCCCACAGTTCAAGGAGATTAGAAATGACTAGCACTCCCACCCAGCAGCTTTCCGACGCCGGCGTTTCCATCTGGCTCGACGACCTCTCCCGCGGCCGCCTGAAGACCGGCACGCTGCAGAAGCTGATCGAAGAGAAGAACGTTGTGGGTGTCACCACGAACCCCAGCATCTTCCACGCCGCCATCACCTCGGGCACGGACTACGACGCCACCATCGCGGCCCAGGCCGCTGCCGGCGCCTCCATCGAAGAGACCATCTTCGAAATCACGACGACGGACGTCGCCGACGCCTGCGACCTCTTCGCCCCGGTCGCCGCGGCAACCAAGGGTGTTGACGGCCGCGTCTCCATCGAGGTGGACCCCCGCCTCGCCTGGGACACCGCCGGCACCATCGCCGAAGCGAAGCACCTCTACAAGAAGGTCAACCGCGACAACGTCCACATCAAGATCCCTGCCACGCTTGAGGGCCTGGAAGCCATCACGGCAACCCTGGCCGAGGGCATCAGCGTCAACGTGACCCTGATCTTCTCCCTGGAGCGCTACCGGGCCGTCATTAACGCCTTCCAGAGCGGCCTGGAGCAGGCCAAGGACAACGGCCATGACCTGTCCAAGATCCACTCCGTTGCGTCGTTCTTCGTCTCCCGCGTGGACACCGAAATCGACAAGCGCCTCGATGCGATCGGCACGGAAGAAGCCAAGGCACTCAAGGGCAAGGCCGGCGTTGCCAACGCCCGCCTCGCCTACCAGGTGTACGAGGAGCTCTTCTCCACGGAACGCTGGGCTGTGCTGGCCGAGGCCGGCGCCCTGCCGCAGCGCCCGCTGTGGGCTTCCACCGGCGTGAAGGACCCGGCCTACCCGGACACCCTCTACGTCACCGAGCTCGTTGCCCCCGGCGTCGTGAACACCATGCCGGAGAAGACCCTGGACGCCACGTTCGACCACGGCGTGGTCACGGGCGACACCGTCACCAACGGCTACGATGAAGCGAACGCCACCCTCAACGCCCTCGACGCCCTCGGCGTCTCCTACAACGAGGTCGTCGCCCTGCTGGAATCCGAAGGCCTGGACAAGTTTGTTGCCAGCTGGAAGGAACTCCTGGCCGACGTCGAAGGCGCCCTCGCCACTGCACGGAAGGCTTCCTAGTCCACAATGAGCACACTCAGCTACGACGCCACCGGTGCCGCCCGGAAGGCTCTTGAGCAGCACCTGCCCGCCCTCGTGGAAGACCGCGTTGCCACCCGCATCTTCGCCGAGGACCACACCCTGTGGGGTCCCGACGCGGAAGCCGAATCGGCCATCCGCCTTGGCTGGGTCGAGGCGGCCACCGTCTCCCGGCCCCTGGTGGACGGGATCCTGGAACTCCGGGATGCCCTGAAGGCCGAGGGGGTGACCCGGATTGTCCTGTGCGGCATGGGCGGGTCCTCCCTTGCTCCCGAAGTCATCGCCGGCACCGCTGGCGTCGAGCTGACTGTGCTGGACAGCACCGACCCCGAACAGGTCGGTGCTGCCCTCGCGGACCGTCTCGCGGAAACCGCGATCGTGGTTTCCTCGAAGTCCGGTTCAACCCTGGAAACCGATTCGCAGCGCCGGATCTTCGAGCACGCCTTCACCGAAGCCGGCCTCGATGCCAAGAGCAGGATCATCGTTGTGACCGATCCCGGTTCCCCGCTGGACAAGGCGTCCCGCGATGCCGGCTACCGTGCGGTCTTCAACGCGGACCCGAATGTGGGCGGCCGCTACTCGGCCCTGACGGCCTTCGGGCTGGTCCCCTCCGGCCTGGCCGGCGTGGACATCGCGGCCCTGCTGGATGAGGCAGAGGAAGCTGCCGAGATCCTGAACGAGGACGCCCCCGAGAACATCGGGCTGGTCCTGGGTGCCGCCCTGGGCGGCACCAACCCGCTGCGCAACAAGATCGTCATCGCGGAGGACGGCTCCGGCATCGTGGGATTCGCTGACTGGGCCGAACAGCTCATCGCTGAATCCACCGGCAAGCTCGGCACCGGCATCCTGCCGGTGGTAGCAGGGCCAAACGCTCCGGAAGTTACCTCCGGCGCTGAAGACGTCCTGGTGGTCCGCCTGGTCAGCACGAATGCCGACGTCGAACTCGGCGAGAATGAAGTTGCCATTGCCGGCGGCCTCGCCTCGCAGATGATGGTGTGGGAATTCGCCACCGCCGTGGCCGGACGCCTCCTGGGCATCAACCCGTTTGACCAGCCCGACGTCGAAGCCGCCAAGGTGGCTGCCCGCGGACTGCTGGACGCGCAGCCGGAACCGACGCCGGCCAGCTTCGTCGACGGAGCCATCGAGGTCCGCGGCGGCGAGTGGCTGGGCGAGGCCGCTAGGGCCGAAGCCACAGCAACAGCTGCCGTTTCGGAGTTGCTCGCGCAGTTGGGCGGCGACGGCTACCTGAGCGTCCAGGCCTACTTCGACCGCCTGGCTTACGCGCAGCTCGAGGGCGTGCGGGACGAGCTCGCCGCAGTGAGCGGCCGTCCGGTCACCTTCGGCTGGGGACCCCGCTTCCTCCACTCCACGGGCCAGTTCCACAAGGGCGGCCCCGCCATCGGTGTTTTCCTGCAGGTCACGGCGGCGTCTGCACAGGACCTCGCAATTCCGGAGCGTCCGTTCACCTTCGGCGAGCTGATCGCGGCCCAGGCCGCCGGCGACGCCCAGGTACTCAGCGAGCACGGCCGGCCTGTCCTGCGCCTGCACCTCACCGACCGCGCAGCGGGCGTTGCCCAGCTGCAGGAGATCGTTTCGTCGCTGGCCAGCAAGGCAGCATCCGCCACTGAGAGCTAAGGCACCGAATAAACCATGCCAGATACTTTGAACGGCAAGAGGTCAGCGGCCCGGTCCGGGAATCCCTTGCGGGATCCGCGGGACCGGCGGCTGAACCGGATTGCCGGACCGTCCTCGCTTGTGCTCTTCGGAGTCACGGGGGACCTCGCTCGTAAGAAACTCATGCCCGCCGTGTATGACCTGGCCAACCGTGGCCTGCTGCCGCCCAGCTTCGCGCTGGTCGGCTTCGGCCGGCGGGACTGGGATAACGAGGACTTCGCCGCGGAGGTGAAGGACGCCGTGAAGTCCTACGCACGGACACCGTTTGATGAGGCGGTCTGGAACCAGCTCTCGGAGGGCATCCGGTTCGTGCAGGGCGCGTTCGACGACGATTCGGCGTTTGAGCGGCTCGGCGAGACGATCAAGGAACTCGACGAGAACCGCGGCACCCGCGGCAACCACGCGTTTTACCTGTCTATCCCGCCGAAGGCCTTCGAACAGGTCTGCCGGCAGCTGTCCAAGCACGGCCTGGCGCAGGCCGAGGGCGAGAAGTGGCGGCGGGTGGTCATCGAGAAGCCGTTCGGGCACGACCTCGAATCGGCCCGGCAGCTGAACGACATCGTGGAATCGGTGTTCCCGCAGGACGCGGTGTTCCGCATCGACCATTACCTGGGCAAGGAAACGGTGCAGAACATCCTGGCGCTGCGTTTTGCGAACCAGCTGTTCGAGCCGTTGTGGAACGCGAATTACGTGGACCATGTGCAGATCACCATGGCCGAGGACATCGGCACCGGCGGCCGGGCAGGGTATTACGACGGCGTGGGGGCGGCCCGCGACGTGATCCAGAACCACCTGCTGCAGCTGCTGGCCCTGACGGCGATGGAGGAGCCGATTTCCTTCAACGCCGATGACCTGCGGGCGGAGAAGGAAAAGGTTCTCGCTGCGGTGAGGCTCCCGGAGGACCTGTCCACGCATTCGGCCCGCGGGCAGTTCGCCGGCGGTTGGCAGGGCGGGGAGCAGGTCCAGGGGTACCTGGACGAAGAGGGCATCCCGGCCGACTCCACCACTGAAACCTATGCCGCGATCCGGGTGGACATCAACACCCGGCGCTGGAACGGGGTGCCGTTCTACCTGCGCGCGGGCAAGCGGCTGGGCCGCCGCGTGACGGAGATCGCGGTGGTCTTCAAGCGGGCACCGAACCTGCTGTTCCGGGACCACGGCGACGACGATTTCGGCCAGAACGCCGTGGTGATCCGGGTCCAGCCCGACGAGGGCGCCACGATCCGGTTCGGGTCCAAGGTCCCTGGCACCCAGATGGAAGTCCGGGACGTGACCATGGACTTCGGCTACGGGCACTCGTTCACCGAGTCCAGCCCCGAAGCCTACGAGCGGCTGATCCTGGACGTGCTCCTTGGCGAGCCGCCGCTGTTCCCGCGGCACGAGGAAGTGGAGCTGTCCTGGAAGATCCTGGACCCCTTCGAAGAGTACTGGGCCGGCCTGGGTGAACAGCCCGAGCCGTACGCGCCCGGCAGCTGGGGCCCGGCCTCGGCTGACGAGCTGCTAGCCCGCGACGGACGCACCTGGAGAAGGCCATGATCGTAGACCTGCCGAACACCACCACCTCGAACGTTTCCAAGAAGATCCAGTCCCTGCGCGAGCAGGGCGGCGTGATCGCCCTTGGCCGGGTCCTCACCCTCGTGGTGGTCACCAAGTCAGGGCTCGAGGAAGAGGCGATCGAGGCGGCCAATGAGGCCAGCCGCGAACACCCCTGCCGGATCATCGTGCTGGCCGACGCCGGCTCCTCCGCGCCGAACCGCCTCGACGCGCAGATCCGGGTCGGCGGGGATGCCGGCGCGTCCGAGGTCATCGTGCTGCGCGGCTTCGGTGAACTCGCCGAGGAAAGCGAGTCCCTCGTCGCCGCGCTGCTGCTGCCCGACGCCCCGATCGTGGCCTGGTGGCCGCACGGGGCACCGAAGAATGCCAGCGAAACCTCTATCGGCCGAATCGCGCACCGCAGGATCACGGACTCGGCGAACGAGGCCGAGCCTCAGGTGGCCCTGGAAAACATCCGGAACACCTACAAGGCAGGCGACACCGACCTCGCCTGGACCCGGCTGACCAACTGGCGCATCCAGCTCGCCGCGGTCCTGGACCAGGCCGACTCCTCGCCCGTCACCGCCGTCGCGGTCGAAGGCGCGTCGGACTCGCCCAGCACCATCCTGCTGGCGGCCTGGCTGACCCTGTCCCTGGACGCCCCGGTGACGATCGTCGCCGACCCTGCCGGCACCGGCATCCGCCGGGTCCGGCTGACCCGCTCCAGCGGCGACGTCCAGCTTTTCCGCCCCGGACTTTCCATCGCCGAACTCACCCAGCCAGGCCAACCCGCACAACGGATCTCCCTCCCGCGGCGCAGCCTCCGCGACTGCCTCGCCGAAGAACTCCGCCGCCTCGACCCCGACGAAGTATTCGGCGAAGTGATTACTATTGGACTGCCACGTACCAACCTAAGGAGTGTCCGTCCCAGTGAGCGCTGAGCCCAGAGTAAGCATCCATCCTGACTCTTCCGTACTCATGGCCGCCATCGCGGCCCGCCTGATCACCAAGCTCGTGGATGTGCAGGACCGATTCGGTGAAGCCACGGTGGTGCTTACGGGAGGCACGGTGGGCATCGGAACGCTGAAGGCCGTGGCCGATTCGCCGGCCGCGCCCGCCGTGGACTGGGCCAAGGTGAACTTCTGGTGGGGTGACGAACGCTTCGTCGGCTCCCAGGACCCGGACCGCAATGCGGTCCAGGCCCAGGAGGCGCTTCTGAAGCACATCGATGTTGATCCTGCGCGCGTCCACGTGCCCGGGTCAACTGATGACTTTGAATCACCGGAACAGGCCGCAGAGGACTACGCGCGCCGCCTCAGCGAGGCGGCAGCGGCAGAGCACGCCGCGGACGCTTCGGACGACCGTCCAGAGGAAGCAGGCAGGCTTCCCCGCTTCGACGTCGTCCTGCTCGGTGTGGGCCCTGACGCGCACGTGGCATCCCTGTTCCCGGAGCAGGGCGGCATCCGCGAGAAGCAGCTGACGGTGGTGGGGGTCCGCAACTCCCCCAAGCCGCCGCCCGAGCGTATTTCCTTGACCCTGCCGGCGATCAACACCTCCGCAGAGGTGTGGATGGTGGTCGCAGGCGAGGACAAGGCCGGTGCGGTTGGCCTGGCCCTGGCCGGGGCCAATCCCGTGCAGGTGCCCGCGGCCGGCCCTGCAGGCCGATCCCGGACGCTGTGGCTGATCGACGAAAACGCGGCCTCGCGCGTTCCTGAACAGCTAGTCCGGAAGGCGCCGGCCGGCTCTTAGCCGCTGCAGCGCTCCAGCCAGAACGTCTTCGGCGTCCTGGCTGGAGCGTCTTTCTTTAACGTATTCCAGATGGGTCTTGAAGCCCTCTTCCGGGGCTTCGCTCGGCACCCCGGCACCGGGGTTGCGCGACGCCGGCCGGCCGCACTGGCGGCAGTCCCAGGCATCCGGTATCTGGTCGTCCGGCAACTTAAGGAAAACAGGCCGCGTCTCATGTCCCATGGCGCACCAATAGGACACACAAATACGCGGCAGGGGCTCCCCGGGAGGACCATCCCCCTGGTTCTTCAATCCGGCTCCTTGAATGACACCTACGCGGGTGCCGTGAAATCCTGAAGAGGAATGCACCATGGGAACTCCCTCGCTGCTAATGGCGGCGCTGCCGTTAGATCCGATAGCGACAGTTTAGACCGCAGTTCCTCCTGGCGGCAGAAAAAGCCCGGCCCAATCAGGAACAGCTCCTGATTGGGCCGGGCTTTTGGTGTTGAATGGCTGCGACAGCGTTAGGAGTCAGCCACACCTGTGAAGCGCATGAGGAGGCCGAGGGCGATGATCACGACGCCCCAGGTGACGCCGAGGATGATGGTGAACCTGTTCAGGTTGCGCTCAGCAACACCGGAGGAGGCCAACCCCGAGCTCATTCCGCCGCCGAACATGTCTGACAGGCCGCCGCCGCGTCCCTTGTGGAGCAGGATGAGCAGGGTCAGCAGAAGGCTGGTAATGCCCAGCAGGATCTGCAGAATCACATGAAGAACGTCCACGACGGCCTTTCCAAAGTTGGTGGATGCGGGAGCGTGCCAGATGAACGGACTAGTCCGTTACGAGGTGGCTCTCGAACCTGACAATATTAGCAAACTCAGCGGGATCAAGGCTGGCACCGCCCACCAGCACGCCGTCGACGTCGCGTTCCTTAAGAATGGCGGCAGCGTTGCTGGCCTTGACCGAACCGCCGTACAGCAGGCGGACCTTTGCGGCCACATCGGCATCGAAGAGTTCGGTGAGTTCGGCACGGATCGCGGCACACATTTCCTGGGCATCCTCCGGGCCTGCAACCTCACCGGTGCCAATGGCCCAGACGGGCTCATAGGCGACGACGAGCTGGGCCGCCTGCTCGCCGGTGAGGCCTTCGACGTCGGCGCGGAGCTGGTTCAGCGTGTGCTGGACGTGGGTGCCTGCCTGGCGGATCTCCAGGCCTTCCCCGACGCAGAGGACGGGGATGACGTTGTGGCGGTAGGCCGCCTTGACCTTGGCATTCAGGACTTCGTCCGACTCAGCGTGGATGGTCCGGCGTTCGCTGTGGCCGACGAGGACGTACTTGCAGCCGAGCTTGTTCAGGAACTGGCCGGAGATGTCCCCGGTGTAGGCGCCGGAGTCAAACTGGGACAGGTCCTGGGCGCCGTACGCGACGTCGAGTTCGTCGCCCTGGACGAGGGTCTGCACACCGCGGAGGTCGGTGAAGGGAGGGAAGACAGCGGCCTCCACGCGGCTGTAGTCGTGCTTGGCGTCGGACAGCGTCCAGGCCAGCTTCTGCAGGAGGGTGATGCCCTGGACGTGGTCCATGTTCATCTTCCAGTTGCCTGCAATCAAAGGCGTGCGGTCAAAGGTGCCGTTGGTTGACGTGGTCACGTGTTCTCCAAAAATGCCGGTCAATCTGCTGATCATGTGAACAGCCGGCAGGGCGCCTTCACGGTGCGGAAGGTGCCCTGCCGGCTGGTGTGTCTTTAGCGGTCCAGAACGCTCAGGCCGGGAAGTTCCTTGCCTTCAAGGTATTCCAGGCTGGCGCCGCCGCCGGTGGAAATGTGTCCGAACTGGTCATCGGCGAAGCCGAGCGTGCGGACCGCAGCCGCGGAGTCGCCGCCGCCGACCACCGTGAACGCGTCCGTCTCCGTCAGCGCCTGGGCGATGGCCCGGGTCCCTGCGGAGAACGCCTCGAACTCGAAGACGCCCATCGGTCCGTTCCAGAACACCGTCTTGGCGCTCTTGATCTGCTCCGCGAACGCCCGGGCGGACTCCGGTCCGATGTCCAGGCCGATGCCCTGCGCCCCGAAGCTGCTGCCTTCGATGGCGTCTGCGCTGACCGTCTCGTGGTCGGCGTCGGCTGCGAACTTGGCCGCAACGACGACGTCAGTGGGGATCACGAATTCCGTGCCGGCGTCGGCTGCACGCTTGAGGTAGTCCTGGACGACCGGGATCTGGTCCTCTTCCAGCAGGCTGCCGGCCACCTTGTGACCCTCGGCTGCCAGGAACGTAAACAGCATGCCGCCGCCCACGAGGATGGTGTCTGCCTTGCCGAGCAGGTTGTCGATGACCGCGAGCTTGTCCGAAACCTTCGACCCGCCCAGCACCACAACGTAGGGACGCTGGGTGTCTGCGGTGAGCTTGCGGAGGACTTCCACCTCGGTGGCCACAAGGTCGCCGAGGTAAGACGGGAGCCGGGTGGCGACGTCGTAAACGCTGGCGTGCTTGCGGTGCACGGCCCCGAAGGCGTCGTTCACGAAGGACCCGTTTTCGCCGGTGAGTCCCACCAGCTCGTCGGCAAATGAACCACGCTCGGCCTCGTCCTTGCTGGTCTCGCGGGCGTCGAAACGCACGTTCTCGAGGACCAGGACCTGGCCGTCCTGCAGCGCAGCCGCCTTCTCCTTGGCCGAGGGGCCCACCGTGTCCTCCGCGAGGGAGACAGGGAAGGAAGCGAGCTCGGCCAGGCGGGCAACCGCCGGCTTGAGCGAGTACTTGTCTTCAGGGGCGCCCTTGGGGCGGCCGAGGTGGGCTGTTACCAGCACGCGGGCACCGGCGTCCGTGAGCTTTCCCAGCACTGGCAGTGAGGCCCTGATGCGGCCGTCGTCAGTCACTGTAGAGCCGTCGAGCGGCACATTCAGGTCACTTCGAACCAGAATGTACCGCCCGCGGACACCTTCAGCGATCAGTTCGTTGAGGGTGTGAGATGTCATGTAGCTAACCCTAGCCCAGCTTTGCCGCTACAAGCTCCGTGAGGTCCACAAGGCGGTTTGAGTAGCCCCATTCGTTGTCATACCACGAAACAACCTTGACCTGGTTACCAATGACCTTGGTCAAACCGGAGTCAAAAATGGACGAGGCGGGGTCGCCGACGATGTCCGAGGAGACGATCGGAGCATCGGTGTACGTCAGGATGCCCTGCCATTCGTCGGACTCTGCGGCCTTCTTGAGCGTCGCGTTGACTTCCTCGACCGTGGTCTCGCGGGAGACCGTGACGGTGAGGTCGGTGGCGGAGCCGGTGGGGACCGGGACGCGGATGGCGTAGCCGTCCAGCTTGCCCTTGAGCTCCGGCAGGACCAGGCCAATGGCCTTGGCGGCACCGGTGGAGGTGGGGACCATGTTGATGGCGGCGGCGCGGGCACGGCGGAGGTCGTTGTGCGGGCCGTCCTGCAGGTTCTGGTCTGCGGTGTACGCGTGGACGGTGGTCATCAGGCCACGCTCGATGCCGAAGGCGTCGTTAACAACCTTGGCCAGCGGGCCGAGGCAGTTGGTGGTGCAGGAAGCGTTGGAGATGATGTGGTGGTTCTCGGGGTCGTACAGGCCGTCGTTGACGCCCATCACGATGGTGATGTCCTCGTCCGAGGCGGGGGCGGAGATCAGGACCTTCTTGGCACCGGCTTCGATGTGCTTCTTGGCGGCAGCTGCCTTGGTGAAGAAACCGGTGGACTCGATGACGATGTCAACGCCCAGGTCCTTCCAGGGGAGGTTGGCGGGGTCGCGCTCGGCCAGGACCTTGATCGCGTTGCCGTTGACGACGAGGTTGCCTTCCTTGACCTCGATGGTTTCGGCCAGGCGCCCACCAACGGAGTCGTACTTGAGCAGGTGGGCCAGCGCCTCGGGGCTGGTGAGGTCGTTGACGGCAACGATCTCAAGGTCCGCACCCTGAGCAAGTGCAGCGCGGAAGTAGTTGCGGCCGATGCGGCCGAAGCCGTTGATACCAATACGGGTGGTCACTTTTTAGTCTCCTTTGTGCCTTGGAAGCACAACTAGTAAGCGGGCGTTCAAGCCAACTAACAGATCCCGCACGCCATTGGGCAGAGATATTTTTCAGATCGGAGGGCGACCAGCCTCATTGCTGAAGGCTAACCGCCTTCCGTGATCCATCTTACGTTTAAGTAGGTCCGCCCCCGCAAGTGCGGGGGCGGACCGTCCATAATTCGGCCCTAAAGTCGCCGAATGTGAAGTTTATTACTGCTTTGTGTACGCCGGGTCACACTTAGAGGGTAATGAGACCCGTCGCGTTGGCGCGGGCCGCGGCGAAGCGGGCGGACACGTCAGCCCAGTTGACGATGTTCCAGAACGCCTTGACGTAGTCGGCCTTGACGTTGACGTAGTCCAGGTAGAAGGCGTGCTCCCACATGTCCAGCATCAGCAGCGGGGTGGTGCCCAGCGCGACGTTGCCCTGCTGGTCGTAGAGCTGTTCGATGACGAGGTTGCCACCGATGGGCTCGTAGGCCAGGAAGCCCCAGCCCGACCCCTGCAGGCCGAGGGCGGCTGCGGAGAACTGGGCGCGGAAGGCATCGAACGAGCCGAAGGCGTCGTCGATGGCGGCGGCGAGCTCACCTTCAGGCTTATCCCCCCCGTCCGGGGAGAGGTTGTTCCAGAACACGGAGTGGTTGACGTGGCCGCCGGTGTGGAAGGCCAGGTCCTTGGAAAGCCGGTTGATGTTGGCGAAGTCGCCCTTTTCGCGTGCCTCTGCCAGCTGGGCCAGCGCGTTGTTGGCGCCCGTCACGTACGCGGCGTGGTGCTTGCTGTGGTGCAGCTCCATGATCCGTGCAGAGATGTGGGGCTCGAGCGCTGCGTAGTCGTAGCTGAGTTCGGGCAGAACGTACTCGGTCACAAAATCCTCCAATGTCGTGGACAGTTTGTCCGGTTTTGCTAACTTGCGGATTGTGCATCCCGGATGACGGGTCATCCGGAAAACTCCGATGGCGGCAACAGCCGCCACCTGGTCTTGATTCTATGGGCGCCGTTTACTCGTCCAGCATTTCCGGCGTCACATTGGCATCCGTGCCCGGGATGCCAAGATCCGAGGCGCGTTTGTCCGCCATGGCCAGCAGCCGGCGGATGCGGCCGGCGATGGCGTCCTTCGTCATGGGCGGATCGGCAAGCCGGCCAAGTTCGTCGAGGCTGGCCTGCTTGTGGGCCACCCGGAGTTCACCGGCGTACTTGAGGTGGTCAGGGACGTCGTCGCCGAGGATCTCCAGGGCCCGGTCCACCCGGGCGCCGGCTGCCACGGCGGCCTGCGCGGAACGGCGGAGGTTGGCGTCATCAAAGTTGGCGAGCCGGTTCGCCGTCGCCCGCACTTCCTTGCGCATCCGCCGCTCCTCCCAGACCATGAGGGCGTCGTGGGCGCCCATCCGGGTGAGTAGCGCGGCGATGGTGTCGCCGTCGCGGATGACCACGCGGTCCACTCCCCTGACTTCCCGGGCCTTGGCCTGGATCCCCAGCCGCCGCGCCGCGCCAACGAGTGCGAGAGCGGATTCGGGGCCGGGGCAGGTGACCTCCATGGACGATGACCGGCCGGGTTCAGTGAGTGAGCCGTGGGCCAGGAAGGCGCCGCGCCACACCGCTTCGGCGTCGGCGGCGGAGCCGTTGACGACGACGGACGGCAGCCCCCGTACGGGCCGTCCCCGGCCGTCGAGGAGACCTGTCTGCCGGGCCAGCGCCTCGCCGTCGCGGACGACGCGGACAACGTAACGGCTTCCGCGGCGCAGGCCGCTGCCGGAGACGACGATGATCTCGCTCTGGTGCCCGTAGACCTCGGCGATCGCGGCGCGCAGGCGCCGGGCAGTGGAGGCCAGATCCACCTCGGCCTCGATGACGATCCGGCCCGAGATGATATGCAGTCCCCCGGCGAAGCGGAGCATGGCCGAGACCTCGGCCTTGCGGACTGATGACTTCTTGATGTCCAGGCGGGAGAGTTCTTCCTTGACTGATGCTGTCAGTGCCATGGCACCTTTCCTAACTATTCCCGAAAATATCCTGGTAGGCCGTAGCCAGCCGCAAGGGGTCGTGGACCGGACGCTGGCCCGAAGCCCCTACTCTACCCAAGACAACCTCGGCGCCGATCATCCCCGCGGCCCGCTTAAACTCGGTCAGGTCCGAAACCGAAGCCGGGTCCGCGAGCACCACGTCCGCGCTGAACTCCGGCGCGTAGTCGCGCAGGACGTGAAGATGGTCCGCGGCGGACATGCCGGACGTTTCCTTGGTGTCCATGGCGAGGTTCATCGTGAGGCAGCGCTTGGCCGGGGTGTCGCAGAGCGCCTGCCGCATCTCCGGCAGCAACAGGTGAGGGAGCACGGAGGTGTACCAGGAGCCGGGGCCCAGCACTACCCAGTCGGCAAGCTCAATCGCGGTCAGGGCGTCAACGCAGGCGGGCGCCTCTTCGGGCAGCAGGCGGACGCTTTCCAGCGAGCCCGCCACGGCGCAGCGCGCCTGGCCCCTGATGGTGGTGACCGTGCTGCTGCCGTCGGGGGCGGTCACGCGCACGTCGCCCTCGATGGTGAGCGGAACGGTGGACATGGGCAGGACCTGTCCGCGGGCGCCAAGCAGTGCACCGGCCCATTTCAGGCCGGCCACTGCATCCCCGAGCAGTTCCCAGAGGGTGACGATCAGCAGGTTGCCCATGGCGTGTTCATCCAGTGAGGCACCGCCGCGGGCGGAGCGGAACCGATGCTGCATGACGTCGCGCCAGGTGCGGCCCCAGTCGGTGTCGTCGCACAGGGCCGACAGGGCCATTCGGAGATCACCGGGCGGAAGGACGCCGTACTCCTCGCGGAGGCGGCCGGAGGACCCGCCGTCGTCCGCCACGGTGACCACCGCCGTGAGTTCGGAAGTAAGCAGCCGCAATGCCGAGAGGGAGGCCGAAAGGCCGTGGCCGCCGCCGAGTGCGACGACGGTGGGCCCCTTGTCCTGTTGGGAACCGGTCAGGCCGGCCGGCGGAATCAGGGGCAGCGGGCCGGTAAGAACGCCCACTACTCGCGCCCCAGGTCCCGGTGCGTCGTGGTCACAGTTACGCGGGGATATTGTGCGAGGCGTTTGGAGAGCTCCATGGCGACTGCCACCGAGCGGTGCTTTCCACCTGTGCATCCGACGGCGATGGTGGCGTAGTGCTTGTTCTCCCGGCGGTAGCCCTCCATGACAGGTTCCAGGGCGAGGACGTACCGTTCCACGAAGTCGGGCACGCCCTCGGCTCCGAGGACGTACTCGCTGACGTCCTGGTCCAGGCCCGTGTGCGGCCGCAGCGCGGGTACCCAATGCGGGTTCGGGATGAACCTGACGTCAGCGACGTAGTTCGCGTCCATAGGCAGGCCGTACTTGAAGCCGAAGCTCATGATGTTGAGGCGGATCGCAATGGGGCCGGTCTCGGTGAACAGTTCGGTGATCGCGGTGGCGAGCCCGTGCACGTTCAGGGACGAGGTGTCCAGGACGAGATCGGAGGAGTCGCGCAGCTCCTTGAGGAGTTCACGCTCGGCGGCGATGCCGTCCAGGATCCTTCCGCCGCCCTGCAGCGGGTGCGGACGCCGTCCCTGCTCGAAGCGGCGGACCAGGACGTCGTCGCTGGCATCGAGGAACAGCACCCGGAAGGTGACACCGCTGGCTTCGAGGGCCCGCAGCGCCGCGCGGATATCGGCGAACAGCGCCTTGCTGCGCACGTCCATCACCACGGCAAGCTTGGGGATGGACTGCGGTGCGTGGGACACGAGTTCGGCAAGCGTCCCCAGCATCTGTGGCGGCAGGTTTTCGACGACGTACCAGCCGTGGTCCTCCAGCGCATCGGAGGCAGTGCTGCGGCCTGCGCCGGACATGCCGGTCACGATGAGCAGTTCCGCTTCGGCGGGCTTGACCGGTGTCAGGCCGTCCTCTTCCGTGCTGGACTCCGCCGTCGACTCTGCCATTGATTCCAGCCTCATTCCTGCTGTTGCTTCCGCGCGCAGTCTCTGCGCGGTTGCTGTTTGCGGCACACGCCGATTTCCCGTACTTACCCTAACCAAGTTTCGGGGCGCGGGCTAAGTTTCCAGCACTTCCCCGGTGGTCATGTTGATCCCGGGAACGGTGTCACCCGAGTCGCCTCCGGCTCCGCCCGGACTGAAGTGCGTGACGATGGCCGCGGCCAGCGCCGGCCCAACACCCTTGGCCGCGGTCAGTTCCTCGGCGGACGCCGCCTTGATCCTCTTAACGGAGCCAAAGTGGGCGAGCAGGGCCTTCCGCTTGGAATCGCCCAGCCCGGGTACGCCGTCGAGGGCTGAGACGGTCATCGCCTTGCCGCGTTTTTGCCGATGGAACGAGATGGCGAACCGGTGGGCCTCGTCGCGGATGCGCTGCAGCATGTAGAGGCCCTGCGAGGAGCGGGGCAGGATGACCGGAAAGTCGCTGTCCGGCAGCCAGACCTCCTCGAGCCGCTTGGCGAGCCCGACCACATAAACGTCCTCGATGCCCAGCGATTCGAGGGCACGGGCGGCCGCGTTGACCTGGGGCTTGCCGCCGTCTACCACCACGAGGTTGGGCGGGTAGGCGAACTTCGCGCGGGGCGCCGGGGTGGTGGTGTCGGACAGCGCGGCGTCCGGCGCGGTGGCTCCTGGTGTGCCCCCGTTGGCCAGTGCCGCCCCGTTGGCCAGCGCCGCCCCGGTGGCGCCGGCAGTCGCGACTGCCGGCGTGGCGACCAGTTCGGCTTCCTCAACCTGGGCCGTTTTGTCCATGAGGTAGTGCCGGAAGCGCCGCGTCAGGACGTCGTGCATCGCAGCGGTGTCATCCGAGGCAGCGGCCCCGGTGATGGAGAACTTGCGGTAGTCGGACTTCTTGGGCAGTCCGTCCTCCACCACCACCATGGAGGCCACCACGTTGGTGCCCTGGACGTGGGAGACGTCGTAGCACTCGATGCGCAGCAGCGGGACGGGGAGCTCCAGTGCCTCCTGGAGCTCCTGCAGCGCCTGCGACCGGACGGTAAGGTCGCCGGCCCGGCGGGTCTTGTGGAGCCGGAGCGCGTGCTCGGCGTTTTCGCGGACCGTGGACATCAGGGCGGCCTTGTCCCCGCGCTGCGGAACGCGGATATCCACCTTGGCTCCGCGGATGCCCGCCAGCCACACGGCCAGATCCTGCGCATTGCTCGGCTCAACAGGCACCAGCACCTCGCGGGGAAGCCTGCCCTGGACCTCGGCGTCCTCGCCGTAGACCTGCTGGAGGAGGTGTTCGACGAGGTCGGGGGTGGTGAAGTCCTCCACCTTTTCGACCACCCAGCCGCGCTGGCCGCGGACCCGTCCGCCCCGGACATGGAACACCTGGACGGCCGCTTCGAGCTCGTCCTCGTGGAGGGCGAAAACGTCGGCGTCAGTGTCTTCAGCGAGCACCACGGCGTTCCGCTCGAAGACCTTCCGGAGGGCGGTGATGTCGTCGCGCAGCCGGGCGGCGCGTTCGTAGTCAAGGATGGCGACGGCGGCCCCCATCTCCTTTTCGAGCCGGGCGATGAACCGCTTCGCCTCGCCTCCCATGAAGGCGCAGAAGTCCTCGGCCAGGGCGCGGTGTTCCTCAGGGGTGACCCGGCCGACGCAGGGGGCCGAACATTTGTCGATGTAGCCCAGCAGGCACGGCCGGCCGCTGGCCTGGGCACGCTTCAGCACGCCCGCGCTGCAGCTACGCACCGGAAAGACCCGCAGCAGGGTGTCCATGGTCTCCCGGATGGCACCGGCCGTGTAGGGCCCGAAGTACCGCGTGCCCTTCCGCCGCTCGCCGCGCATGACCTGCACGCGGGGCAGCTTCTCGCCCATGGTGACGGCGAGGTAGGGATACGTCTTGTCGTCCCGGAAGACCACGTTGAAGCGCGGCTTGAATTCCTTGATCCAGGTGTATTCCAGCTGCAGGGATTCCAGCTCGCTGCCCACCACGGTCCACTCGACGCTGCTGGCTGCGTACACCATGGCGTGCGTCTTGGGCAGCAGCCCGGCCGGGTTCGCGAAGTACGAGTTCAGCCGCGACCGGAGGTTCTTGGCCTTGCCGACGTAGATAACCCGCCCATGGGGATCCCTGAACCTGTAAACACCCGGATTGGTCGGAATCTCACCCGTCTGGGGCCTATAACTCGATGGATCTGCCACGTTTCCAGTCTACTGAGCTGAGGGGCTGCGGATTGCCGCAGGCCATCTTGAAGGAACGGCCGGCCGATGCGAGGGAACCGCCGGCTATTCGATGACCTTGCTCTGGTTGTAGCTGGTGGAGCGCTCCTGGCCGCTGAGCTCGGCGATGGCGTCCATGATCCGGTCGGTCACCTGGCGCCGGGCGGGGAGGGAATGGTCCGGCCCGGTCTTGTCGAAGTAGATGGGCTCCCCCACCTTCATGGTGAAGTGCTGGGGCTTCACCGCATTGCGGCCAGCGGGCTGCAGCTTCTCCGTGCCGATGAGCCCCACCGGGATCACCGGCGCGCCGGTGGTGAGGGCCAGCCATCCGACACCGGTCCGGCCGCGGTACAGGATTCCGTCCCGGGACCGGGTGCCCTCGGGGTAGATGCCGATGCCCCGGCCGTCCTCGAGGATGTCAAGGAGTGTCTTGAGGGCCTGCACGCTGGCGGCCTGCTCACCGCGCTCGACCGGAATGGAGCCAACAGCCTCGAAGAAGGACTTCATCACGCGACCCTTGATGCCCTTGGTGGTGAAGTACTCCGCCTTGGCAAAGAAAGCCACGGGGCGGGGCATGAGCGCCTGGACAATCACGCTGTCCAGAAAGGAGAGGTGGTTAGGCGCCACGATGAAGGGACCGTCCTTGGGGACGTTCTCCAGCCCGATGACGGTGGGCCGGCAGGTACCGGAGATAAGGGTCCGCGTAGTCCAGCGGACGCCGTCAAACAGCTCCATCGTTGCGCACCTCGCTCAGGGCTGCGGCACGGACGTTCTCCAGCTCCTCGACTTTGGCACGCAGGCTGGCGGTGTCGTGCACGACGGCCACAGCTCCCGCTGCCTCCAGTTCGCCGTCGGGCGCAAAACCCCAGCTGACGCCGATGCAGTCGAGTCCGTTGGCCAATGCTCCGGCCACGTCCTGCGCGCGGTCGCCCACCATCACGGCGTGCTGCGTGCGGAGGTCGGTCATGGCGGCGGCGATGATGCCGGTTTTGCCGACCGGACCCGCTGCAGCCTCGGTCTCGTCCGCGGCTGACCCTCTGATGGTGAGGAACCGGCCAGCGATCTTGTGGTGTTCAAGCACGATATTCGCAAGGTTTTCCGGCTTTTGCGTCGCCACTGCCACGGGCCGTCCCGCCGCCACATAGCCGTCCAGCAGGTCGACGATGCCCGGGTACAGGCGGCTCTGGGAAATGCCGGAGTCCAGGTAATGCGTCCGGTAGGTCTGGATGACCGCCTTGAGCATGGCCGGAGGAACAGCCGCTACGTTCAGCAGGGAGTCGCTCAGCTTGGGACCCACCATCGCGTCGAGAAGGTCCTGGCTTGGGACGGCAAGGCCATGTTCCGTGAGGGCCGCGGCAATTCCGTCTGTTATCCCGCCGGCCGGATCGACAAGAGTGCCGTCCAGGTCGAAGATCACGGGCACTGTTGTTGAAGTCACCGGCTTAGTTTCTCACGATGACACGCCTGCTCAAACTCGTATGCCTTCCGAGGAATACTTCGGAGGACGACGTCGGCCCGCCAGTTGATCTGGCGGGCCGACGTGCTGGTTTCGCGTTGGGCTAGGCCCGCTAGCCGAGGATTTCGGCCAAAAACTTTGCGGTATGGCTCTCCGAGGACTTGGAGACCTGCTCCGGGGTACCGGACGCCACGATCCGGCCGCCGCCGGAACCTCCGTCAGGGCCCAGGTCCACGACCCAGTCGGCGCTCTTGATGACGTCTAGGTTGTGCTCGATGGTGATGACCGTGTTGCCCTTCTCCACGAGGCCCTGCAGCACCATGAGCAGCTTCCGGATGTCCTCGAAGTGAAGCCCGGTGGTGGGCTCGTCCAGGACATAGACGCTGCGGCCGTTGGACCGCTTCTGGAGTTCGGCCGCCAGCTTGACGCGCTGCGCCTCGCCGCCGGACAACGTGGTGGCGGGCTGGCCCAGCCGGACATACCCGAGGCCTACGTCCACGAGTGTCTTGAGATGGCGTGCAATCGGGGAGAAAGCGGCGAAGAACTCGGCTCCCTCCTCGATGGGCATGTTCAGGACGTCGGCGATGGTCTTGCCCTTGTAATGCACCTCGAGCGTCTCACGGTTGTACCGCGCACCGTGGCAGACCTCGCACGGAACGTAGACGTCCGGCAGGAAGTTCATCTCGATCTTGAGCGTGCCGTCACCCGAGCAGGCCTCGCAGCGGCCGCCCTTGACATTGAAGGAGAACCGTCCGGGCATGTAGCCGCGGACCTTTGCTTCGGTGGTTTCGGCGAAGAGCTTCCGGATGTGGTCGAACACTCCGGTGTATGTGGCTGGGTTGGAGCGCGGGGTACGGCCGATAGGGCTCTGGTCCACGTGCACCACCTTGTCCAGGTGCTCGAGGCCCTGGACTGTGCGGTGGCGCCCGGCCACCTGCTTGGCGCCGTTGAGCTTGTTGGCCAGCACCTTGTACAGGATCTCGTTGACCAGGGTGGACTTGCCGGAGCCGCTGACGCCGGTCACGGCCGTGAACAGGCCCAGGGGGAAGGCGGCATCAACGTTGACGAGGTTGTTCTCGCGGGCGCCGACCACCTTCAGCTCGCGCTTCTTGTCGTACTTGCGCCGCTTCTTGGGGACGTCGATGCTCTTCCGGCCGGAGAGGTAGTCGCCGGTCAGGGACTTCGTGTTCTCCAGGAGTGCCGTGTAGGACCCCGAGTGGACCACCTGTCCGCCGTGCTCGCCGGCTCCCGGGCCGATGTCCACGATCCAGTCGGCCTCGTGGATGGTGTCCTCGTCGTGCTCGACCACAATGAGGGTGTTGCCCAAGTCCCGCAACCGCGTCAGGGTCTCAATCAGGCGCCGGTTGTCCCGCTGGTGCAGTCCGATGGAGGGCTCGTCCAGGACGTACAGGACGCCCACAAGGCCGGAGCCGATCTGGGTGGCCAGCCTGATGCGCTGGGCCTCGCCGCCGGAGAGGGTGCCGGAAGGACGCTCCAGGTTCAGGTATTCCAGGCCCACGTCCAGTAGGAAGGTCAGGCGGGCCTGGATCTCCTTGAGGACCTGGTGCGCGATCTGCGCCTCGCGGCCGGTCAACACGAGGTTGTCCAGGAATGCTGCGCATTCGCGCATGGGCAGCCTCGCGACGTCGGCAATGGACTTGCCGTTGATGAGAACCGAGAGCGACGCCGGGTTTAGCCGTGCGCCGTCGCAGGCCGGGCAGGGGATCTGCCGCATGTATTCCTCGTAGCGGTCCCTGGCATAGTCAGACTCGGTTTCGGTGTGCTTGCGGTGAACGTACTGCACCACGCCTTCGAAGCCGGTGCTGTACTTGCGCTCCCTGCCGAACCGGTTCCGGTACTGCACCACAACCTTGTGGTCCTTGCCATGCAGGACAGTCTGCCGGACCTCGGACGGAAGGTCCTGCCACGGCGTGGTCATGGAGAACCCGAGTTCCTTGGCGAGTCCACCGAGCAGCCGGTTCCAGTACTCGGTGGTGGCGGTGCCCAGGGACCACGGCGCGATGGCTCCGTCCTCGAGCGCAAGCTCCGGATTGGGAATGATCAGGTCCTCATCGACTTCCAGCCGCGTGCCGATGCCGCTGCAGGCCGAGCAGGCACCGAACGGGTTGTTGAACGAGAAGGACCGGGGTTCGATCTCATCGATAGCCAAGGGGTGCTCGTTGGGGCAGGCCAGGTTTTCCGAGAAGGCACGCGTGCGGTGGGGGTCGTCGGCGTCGAGGTCAACGAAGTCGGCCAGGACGCGCCCCTCGGCGAGTCCGAGCGCCGTCTCGATGGAGTCCGTCAGCCGCTGTCGGATGCCTTCCTTGACCACGAGCCGGTCCACCACCACCTCAATGGTGTGCTTGAACTGCTTGCCAAGCTTGGGCGGATCGCTCAGCTGGACGAGGTCGCCGTCGACCCGGGCACGGGAATAGCCCTTCGCCGTCAATTCCTTGAAGAGGTCGACGAACTCACCCTTGCGCCCGCGCACCACCGGAGCGAGGATCTGGAAACGGGTGCCGTCCTCCAGTTCGAGCAGCTGGTCCACAATCTGCTGCGGCGTCTGCTTGATGACGGGTTCACCGCATACGGGGCAGTGCGGACGGCCCACGCGCGCCCACAGGAGACGCATGTAGTCGTAGATTTCGGTGATGGTGCCCACGGTGGAGCGCGGATTCTTGCTCGTGGACTTCTGGTCGATCGAGACCGCCGGCGACAGGCCCTCGATGAAATCGACGTCGGGCTTGTCCACCTGGCCCAGAAACTGCCGGGCGTAGGCAGAGAGCGATTCGACGTAGCGGCGCTGGCCCTCCGCGAAGATGGTGTCGAAGGCCAGGGACGACTTTCCGGAGCCGGACAGGCCCGTGAAGACGATCATGGCGTCACGCGGCAGGTCGAGGTCGACGTTGCGGAGGTTGTGCTCGCGGGCGCCCTTGACCACCAGCCGGGACAGGTCCGGGCGTGCCGGATTGGCGGGGCTCAGGGGGACGACGGCGGAGGAGGCAACAGCGGTTTCTTCAGCTACGGCTTTAGGCACCCACTAATGCTAGTCGAAAACTTCTTCGAATATCCACGCGGGTGTCCTGTGCCACCTTCGCTACTCAGCGTCGTAGGCAGCCGCCAGCAGGTGGACCGCCTGGGCGAAAGTTGCGCCCTGCGATTTGGCGGCTGCGGCATACTCGGCTGCGGCCTCGGACAAAGCCCCCCAACGCTCGTCGCGGGCGCAGACCACCGTCCCATTGCGGCCCTTGGTGGCGACGACGCCCGCAGCTTCGAGTTCCTTGTACGCCCGTGCCACCGTGTGGGGTGCCACGCCGAGGGTTCCGGCGAGGGTCCGCACTGCCGGCAGCCGCGTGCCGGGGGCAAGCTTTCCCTGGTCCGCCTGTTCGATCACGTGCAGCCGCAGCTGCTCAAAGAGGGCCACGGAGCTGCCGGTGTTCGGCTTCCACTGCCCCGGGAAGGTATCGCCGGCGGTCACAGGCCGGACCCCCGGTAGCGCTGCTGGCCCGCGGCGTGCCTGCCTTGCTGGCGGCGGATGGCGCCGAGTTCGCGGTCCACCCCGCGGAACTGGGCCTCGTACAGGTTCCTGTAATGGCCGTCCACGGACAGCAGGCTGCTGTGCGTCCCCTGTTCAACAATGCGTCCGTGATCCATGACGAGAATTAGATCAGCGTCGCGCACGGTGGACAACCTGTGGGCAATGATGAAGCTCGTCTTGCCCTGCCTCAGCCTGTTCATCGCGAGCTTGATCTGCACCTCGGTCCGGGTGTCCACGGAGCTTGTTGCCTCGTCCAGGATCAGAACGCTGCGGTCCGCGAGCCGGGCCCGGGCGATAGTGATCAGTTGCCTTTGGCCCTGGCTAAGCGAATCGCCGTGGTCGCCAAGGACCGTGGCGTAGCCGGCGGGCAGCGACCGCACGAAGTGGTCCACGTGGCTGGCTTCGGCCGCTGCCAGGACCCGGGCATCATCCGCTCCCGGGGAACCGTATTCGATGTTTTCGCGGATGGTGCCATTGAACAGCCAGACGTCCTGCATGACCACGGCGAAATTGGACCGCAGCGAGTCCACAGGCACCGTGGCGATGTCTGTGCCGTCGATCGTGATACGGCCTGAATCGAGTTCATAGAATCGCATCAGGAGGTTCACCACGGTGGTCTTGCCTGCACCGGTGTGGCCCACGATGGCCACGGTTTGACCCGGGAGGACGGAGAAGGACAGCCCGCTGACGGTTGGCGCCCCCGGGGTGTACCCGAAGGTGACGTCCTCGAAATCAATCCGGCCGCGCAGGTTTTCCTCGCGGGTCGGAACGTCGTCCTCGCGGGGTATCTCAGGCTCGTCAAGCAGGGCGAAGACCCGTTCCGCCGAGGCCGCACAGGACTGCATGAGGGTAAGCATGCCGCCGATCTGGCCCATCGGCTGGGTGAAGAGGCGGCTGAACTGGATGAACGCCTGGATGCCGCCGATCGTCATGGCGCCGGCTGCCACCTGCAGGGCGCCCACGACGGCCACCGCCACGTAGTTGAGGTTGGCGACGAAGACCATGAGCGGCTGCACGGCTCCGGAGACGAATTGGGCGCGCGCGCTGCTGCGGGCCAGCCGGTCGTTGCCGCGGCCGAAGATGGCCGACACCGTGCCTTGCTGCCCAAATGCCTTGATCACCTCGTGACCGGTGATGAATTCCTCAATGTGTGCGTTCAGCTCCCCGGTAGATGCCCATTGGGCGGCGAAATAGGCCTGGGACTGGCGCGCCATGAACACCGTTATCAGCGTGGACAGAGGTACGGACACCAGGGCGATGGCCGCCAGCAGCGGGGAGATCCAGAGCATCATGGCCAGCGAACCGCACAGCATCAGAACAGACATGATCAGCTGCGTGAGCAACTGGTTGAGCGCCTGCGAGATGTTGTCGACGTCGTTGGTGGCCCTGCTGAGTACATCGCCCCTGGCCTGCTCGTGGAAGTGCGCGGACGGCAGCCGGTGCAGTTTGTCCTCGACCGCGGCGCGAAGGCCGAAAACAAGCCGCTGCACCGTCTGGGCGGTCAGGGCGCCCTGGACCCAGTTGAAGATGGACGTGCCGACGTACATCAGGGACACCGCGGCGAGCAGCGCGGCCAGCCTGCCGGCGTCGAACGTGCCATGCGTGAAGCCGTTGACGATGACGTCGGTGGCGTCACCGAGGAGCTTTGGAGCTGCCACATTGAGGGCCGCGAAGCCACAGGTCGCCGCGACGGCCAGGGCCATCTTGCCCTTGAACGGGCGCAGCAGGCCCAGCAGGCGTGTGGCCGCCGGCAGGAAGCTGCCGGTTTTGCGTTCGGCGGCGTGCGTGCCCCTCATGGCTGCCCGATTCTCAAGGCTGCTCATCAAGGGCCAGCTGAGACTCGGCGATCTCCCGGTAGGTGGCCGACGATCCCAGCAGTTCCGCGTGGGTTCCCTGGGCCACCAGCCGGCCATCCTCGAGCACCAGGATCCGATCCGCGCCCATGATGGTCGGGATGCGTTCAGCCACCATGAGCACGGTTGATGCTGCCAGCACGGGCTCCAGCGCCCGTCTGACCGCGGCCTCGGTGGCATAGTCCAGGGCGGAAAAACTGTCATCAAAGAGGTAGAGGTCCGCGGTACGGAGCATGGCGCGGGCAATGCAGAGGCGCTGCCGCTGCCCGCCCGACAGCCCGGCCCCGCCCTGGGCGACGGCGGCATGGAGTCCCTGCGGGAGGAGGCGGACGAAGTCGTCGGCCTGTGCCAGCCGCAGGGCTTTCCACAGGTCGTCCTCAGTGGCCTCCGGTGCGGCCATCCGCAGGTTGCCCGCCACGGTGCCTGAGAAGAGATAGGAGTTCTGCGGGACCACCGAAATCCGTTCCCGGAGCCGTTCAGCGGACAGTTTCCGGATGTCGGCTCCGCCGAACCGGATTTCACCTGACGTGGCGTTCAGGAACCGCGGCAGGAGATTCAGGAGCGTGGACTTGCCACTGCCGGTCGCACCAATGATGGCCGTGGTGGTGCCCGGTGCGGCAGTAAATGAGATGTCGGCCAGGACCGGGGTCTCCGCCCCCGGATAGGCGAACCAGACGTGGCCGAACTCGACTCCTCCGCCGCCCGGGGGTGCCGGCCCCGGCGCGGCGGGCCGGGTGGTTACGGGCCGGGTCCCGGCGGGCTCCGGCACAGCGGGCTCCGACGCGGCGGGGATGGCCAGTGCCGGGGTCACGTCCAGCACGTCCTGGATCCGCTCGGCGCAGACAGCCGCGCGCGGTGCGGTGCTGAACACATACATGGCCATCATGATGGCCAGCAGGATCTGCAGGATGTAGGCGATGAGGGCCGTGAGGGCACCCACCTCCATGCTGCCGCTGGCGATCAGTTGCCCACCGAACCAGACCACGGCCACCGAGGAGAGGTTCACCACGATCATGATCATCGGAAGCATGCCCGCAACCAGGAGCGCGGACTGGAGGTTGTTACTGGTCAGCCGCCGGTTCGCTTCCATGAAACGGGCAACCTCATGCTTCTGCCGGACAAAGCCCCGGATGACGTTGGCGCCTATGATCTGTTCGCGGAGGATCCGGGTGATGCCGTCGATGAGAGCCTGCCCCTGCCGGTAGAGCGGGATAAGGCGACGCACGATCAGGTACATGATGAGCACCAGCACCGGAACTATGACGATCACGACAGAGGAGAGGGCCGCGTTCTGCTGGACGGCCAGGATGATTCCCCCGATGCCCATGACCGGCGCTGCGGCGAGCATGGTGAAGACCAGGACCGCGAAGGTCTGGATTTGCTGGACGTCGTTGGTGGCCCTGGTGACGAGGCTTGGGGTGCCGAACATCCCGACCTCCTGGGATGACATCGCCTGGACCTGGGAGAACAGCTCCCGCCTGAGGCGGTGGCCGATCTTCATGGCGACGTCGGCCCCAAGGTACCCGGCGCCCAGGGCGGCTGCAGCCTGCACAGCGGTGAGGACCATCATCCAGCCGCCGAGCCCCAGGATTACCCCAGGCTGGTTGGCAAGGATTCCGTCGTCGATGATGCTCGCGTTCAGCGTCGGCAGCAGCAAATTGCCTGCCGTCTGCAGCACCTGCAGCACGATGATCGCCCAGACAGCAGGCCGGTGTTCGGCGAGGAGGCGGAGCATTAGGTTAAACAGCACCGCGCGCCTCCTCCATCGCCAGGGGCGTACGGGAGCCTGGGCAGGCCCCCAATCGCCGCTTGGCCATTGTAAGCCAGATCACATGTGACCGCGCGGGACGCCGCCCGCGCGGCGGAAGCGGCAGCCCTAAAGCTTGCGGGCCACCGCGAAAATCCGTCGGAACGGGTAAACCGTTCCGTGCGGCGTGCCCGGATAGGCCTCGGCCAGCCGGGTGCCGTATTCGGCCTCGAACTCGGCGGCATCGTCTGGCGACAGCGCAGCCAGCACGGGCCGCAGGCCGGCGCCGCGCACCCAATCCAGCACCGGGTTTTCGCCCGTGAGCACCTGCTGGTAAGTGGTCTCCCACGCGTCTGCCGCGCACCCGGCGTCGAGCATGATCTGCAGGTAGCGCGCGGGGTGCGCCACCGCCTCGTCGTGGCGCAGCACGCCAGCGAGCTTGCCGGCCCATCTGGGCGACTCGGCCACGTCCCGCATCAGGGTGTGGGACGCGGAGGAGAAGTTGCCCGGCACCTGGAGGGCGAACCACGCCCCCGGTTTCAGAGCCTTGAGCCAGGTTGCCAGCAGTTCCGGGTGCCCGGGGACCCATTGCAGGGCCGCGTTGCTCACCACCACGTCGGTGTCCGCGGATGGCAGCCAGGAAGCGATGTCTCCAAGGCTGAACTCCAGTAGCGGCGCTGTCTGCCGGTGCTGCTCCGCCGTGGCCAGCATCTCGGCAGATGAATCCAGTCCCACCACCCGCGCGGAAGGCCAGCGGGCAGCGAGCGTAGCGGTCAGGTTGCCGGGGCCGCAGCCCAGGTCAACCACCTCCCGCGGGGAGTCGGCAAGGATGCGGCCGGTCAGGTCAAAGAACGGACGCTGCCGGTAGTCGCCGAACTGGACGTACTTGGCGGGATCCCACACATGGCCTCCGGTTGCTCGTGGCGGTTGTTCGTGAACAGTCTGCCCGGACGGCCGATGGTCCAGACATCGCGAGCCTAGCGCCGGACCGGCGCGAAATGGTTGCGGGACGCGCGGGCACTAAGCTGGAAGGCAATGAAACTCGTTGAACAGCTCCCCGCCCCGTCCGCACGGATCACCACCGGAACCGGCGCGGACCCGGACACGCTGTACGAGCGCTTCGTGGAGTGGACCGAAAGCCGGGGCCTGCAGCTCTACCCCGCCCAGGACGAGGCGATCATGGAACTGGCCTCCGGCGCCAACGTGATCCTCGCAACGCCCACCGGATCCGGCAAGTCCCTCGTCGCCGTTGCCGCCCACTTCCAGGCGATGGCCCGCGGTGAGCGTAGTTACTACACGGCCCCCATCAAGGCCCTGGTGTCCGAAAAGTTCTTCGCCCTCTGCGAGATCTTCGGGGCGGAGAACGTCGGCATGATCACCGGCGACTCCGGGGTGAACCAGGACGCCCCGATCATCTGCTGCACCGCCGAGATCCTGGCCAACACCGCGCTGCGCGAAGGCGCCGCGGCCGATCTGGGCGCCGTCATCATGGACGAGTTCCACTTCTACTCCGATCCGCAGCGCGGCTGGGCATGGCAGGTTCCGCTGCTGGAACTTCCACAGGCACAGTTCCTCCTGATGTCCGCCACACTGGGCGACGTGAGCCGATTCGAAGCCGGCATGACCGAACTCACGGGACGGCCCACCACCACCGTCAGCTCGGCGGAACGCCCGATTCCGCTGCACTACTACTACCGCGAGACGCCGGTCCACGAGACCCTCGAAGAGTTGCTGGGCACCAAGGAAGTGCCAGTCTACGTGGTGCATTTCAGCCAGGCCGAAGCCATCGAGCGCGCCCAGACGCTCATGAGCATCAACGTGTGCACGCGCGAGGAAAAGGACAAAATCGCCGAGCTCATCGCGAACTTCCGCTTCGCGGCAGGCTTCGGCAAGACCTTGAACCGCCTGGTCCGGCACGGCATCGGCGTGCACCACGCGGGCATGCTGCCCAAGTACCGCCGGCTCGTGGAGCAGCTGGCCCAGGCCGGCCTGCTTAAGGTCATCTGCGGCACGGACACGCTGGGCGTGGGAATCAATGTGCCCATCCGCACCGTCGTGCTCACCGCACTGAGCAAGTACGACGGCGTACGCACCCGGCTGCTCAACTCCCGTGAGTTCCACCAGATTGCCGGAAGGGCCGGCCGTGCCGGCTACGATACGGCCGGCACCGTGGTGGTCCAGGCCCCCGAACACGTGGTGGAGAACGTCAAGGCGATGGCCAAGGCCACCGCAAAGTTCGGCGATGACCAGCGGAAGCTGCGCCAGGTTGTGAAGAAGAAGCCGCCGGAGGGGTTCGTGTCCTGGGGCCAGCCCACGTACAACCGGCTGGTGGAGTCCGTTCCCGACCCGCTGAACTCCAGCTTCGCCGTGACCCATGCGATGCTCATGAACCTCATGGAGCGTCCGGGCGACCCGTTCGCTGCCGCCCGGCGGCTCCTCACCGAGAACCATGAAACCCGCCCTTCCCAGCTCCGGCTCATGAAGAAGGCCTTGGGGATCTACCGGGAGCTGCTCGCGGCCGAGGTTGTGGAGCGTATCCCTGCTGCAGAGCAGGGGGCGGACGGCCGCACGGTGCGCCTGACCGTCCACCTGCAGCCGAATTTTGCCCTCAACCAACCGCTGTCCCCGTTTGCCCTGGCCGCGCTGGACCTGCTGGATCCAGAATCGCCCTCATACGCAGTCGACGTGGTCTCCGTGATTGAAGCCACGCTGGAGAAGCCGCGGCAGATCCTCTCTGCGCAGCAGAAGAAGGCACGCGGCGAGGCAGTGGCCGCCATGAAGGCAGACGGCATCGAGTATGAGCAGCGGATGGCCATGCTCGACGAGGTCACGTATCCCCAGCCGCTGGCGGAAATCCTGGGCGAGGCCTTCGAGGTGTACCGGAAGGCAGCGCCGTGGGTGGGCGACTTTGAACTGGCCCCCAAGTCGGTCATCCGGGACATGTACGAGCGCGCCATGAACTTCGGTGAGTTCGTGCAGTTCTACGGCCTTGCCCGTTCCGAAGGCATTGTGCTGCGGTACCTGGCGGACGGTTTCAAAGCGCTCCGGCAGACCGTGCCGCAGGATGCGCTGCGTGAAGACCTCGAGGACCTGATCGCCTGGCTGGGTGAGCTGGTGCGGCAGGTGGACTCCAGCCTGCTGGACGAGTGGGAGGAACTGACCTCCGGTGCCGCGCCGACCCCGCACGATGCCCCGCCTCCCCCGCCGCCGTCCCTCACGTCCAACATCCGGGCTTTCCGGGTTATGGTCCGCAACGAGATGTTCCGGCGCGTCGAGCTTTTTGCAGACGAGGACGCCACTGCCCTGGGCGAACTCGACGGCGACGCCGGCTGGGACGCGGACCGCTGGGAGGACGTCCTGGACGACTACTTCGACGAGCACGACGACATCGGCACCGGCCCTGGCGCCCGCGGACCCGGGCTGCTCATCATCACCGAGGAGCCCGGCGTCTGGAAGGTCCGTCAGATCTTCGACGACCCGGCCGGGAACCACGACTGGGGGATCTCCGCCGAGGTGGATCTGGCCGCCTCGGACGAGACGGGCACTGCGGTGGTGCGGGTTACCGGTGCGAACCGGCTCTAATCTCCCTGACATGGACTCGGTCGAATGGTGCGTCCCGTCCCTACGGACAGACCGCAGAATCTCACAGCTTCAGGACAACCGCCACTGCCGCAGTGAGGGAACCCGGCAGCCCCACTGAATCTGGCTCAACGGCGTCGACCAGCCACCGATGGCGGCCGCCTTCCTGCCCCTCCACCAGAGGCACCCCGGTTACGAAGGGCCCGGCCGGCGCCGTTTGCAGAAGGTCCGGCAGCAGCGGAACGGGACCCGCTACGTCCAGGAGACCCGGGTCGACGACGGCCAACCCCCTGCCCAGCGCTTTGAGGACTGCTTCCTTGCGCGTCCACAGATGTGTCTGGACACTCGGCCGGAGTGCGGGCTCCACTCTCTGAAGGTGTTCCCGCTCGCGCTCCGAAAGGGCAACCGCCCCGAACCCTTCGAAGCCTGCGGCTGTGCTGCCTTCAAGGTCCACGCCAACTCCCAGCACCTGTTCATCTGTTGTCGCGGCCAGCAGGCACCAGTCCCCCGCCCGGCTCAGGCTCGCCAGTACGGTGGGCCTGGACGGACCGGCCTGGTACCGGGGCGTTCCGTGCACGTGGTCGCTCCGGGTGCACTCCCGGCAGTAGTAGTCAGCCTGCAGTGCGCCAGCACCGACTCCTGCGGCCCTTGCCGCCTGGCGCCGCAGCGCTATGCGTCCGGCCAGGAACCTGTCCCGCTGCAGTTCGGAACGGAACGACGCCGCCCGCTGGCGCTCGCCGTCGTCCAAAGTATCGGCCTGGCGAAGGTCTATGCTGGAGAGCATCACAGCGGCCAGAAGGATCCGTTTAGGATCCGGTTCGGCTGGCCTTTCCACGCCGTCCCCGGAAGGGTTGCTGCACTGTTGGTAGGTCATTGGAGTCAACAGCCTATACTCCGGGTGCATCCTGCCCTGCGTGCTGCGGCCTGATCCAGCAAGCCCGGACCCAGTAAGCTCGGACTCATGAGTGCAATCCGTCCCGCAACACCCGCCGACGTTCCCGTAATCCTGCAGTTCATCCACGAACTGGCTCTCTACGAAAAGGAGCCTGACGCCGTCCGCAACACCCCCGAGATGCTCACCGAGGTGCTCTTCGGCAGCAACCCGCGCGTGTACGCCAACATGGCCGAGAACGAGGACGGCGAGGTGCGTGGCTTCGCACTCTGGTTCCTGAACTACTCAACGTGGGAGGGCGTGCACGGGATCTACCTGGAGGACCTCTACGTCACCCCGGAGGCGCGCGGCGAGGGCCACGGGAAGGCTCTCTTGCAGCATCTGGCGGCGACCGCCGTCGAACGCGGCTACGCACGCGTCGAATGGAGCGTGCTGGACTGGAACGAACCGTCCATCAACTTCTACCGGAAGCTCGGTGCGTTCCCGATGGACGAATGGTCCACGTTCCGGCTGACCGGAACGGCGCTGGCCGAATTCGGCAGCCGCAGCGAGGTCGGTGTCCATGGCTGAGGCAACGCTGGACACCACTGTGCATAAGGACCCCCTCCATACAGTCCGCGCCAGGCACCAGTTCCGCGGCATGCGCACGGCGGAACACTACTTCACGCTTCCGCTGGACCATTTCGCCGGCCCGGAGGGAGAAGACGGGGCAGAGAGAATCACAGTGTTCGCCCGCGAGTACGTGTCCGCCGAGCACAGTAAGGCAGAGGCGGCCGATCTGCCGTGGCTCCTGTATCTGCAGGGCGGCCCCGGCGGACGCGGCAACCGCTTAGCGTCGCTGGGCGGCTGGAGCAAGGCAGCCGCAAAGGACTTCCGCATCCTGATGCTGGACCAACGGGGAACCGGACTATCCTCCCCCATTGACCGCAACACCCTGCCGCTGCGCGGGGATGCCGCGGCGCAGGCGAGGTACCTTGAGCACTTCCGTGCAGACTCGATCGTTGCCGACGCCGAGCTCATCCGCCAGGCTCTCGGCGCGGAGCCGTGGACCGTCTACGGGCAGAGCTACGGCGGCTTCTGCGCGCTCACCTACCTGTCGTTCGCGCCCACCGGACTGCGCGAGGTGCTGATCACCGGCGGGCTTGCCCCGCTGACCGGTTCCCCCGACCGGGTCTACCGCGAGACCTTTAAGCGGGTGGCAGCCCGCAACGCAGAGTACTTCGGCTGGTACCCCGAGGACCGGGAAACCGTAAACCGGGTCACCAATCACCTCCGCAGCACGGCGGAACACCTCCCGGACGGCTCTCCCCTCACCGTGGAGAGGTTCCAGATGGTGGGATCCTTCCTCGGCGGGAATACCCGGGTGGACAGCCTGCACAACCTGCTGGAGGACGCCTTCGTGGAGACGCCCGGCGGTCCGCGTCTCTCAGACCCGTTCCTGGAGCAGGTCCGCACGCTGGTCTCGCGCGCGGCCAACCCTCTATACGCGCTGATGCACGAATCCATCTACGGCCAGGGTGCGGCCACGGACTGGGCCGCCTGGCGGGTCCTCAAGGAGTTCCCTGAGTTCAGCCCGGACGCCGCCGAGGTTCTCCTGACCGGCGAGATGGTCTACCCGTGGTACTTCGAGCAGGATCCCGCCCTGAGCCCGCTCAAGGACGTGGCGGAACTGCTGGCGGCCAAGGCTGACTGGACGCCGCTCTATGACACTGCACAGCTGGCCGCCAACATCGTGCCGGCGGCCGCCGCCGTGTACCGCGACGATATCTACGTGGACCACGGGCTCTCCCTGGAGACCGCCGCCACCGTCCGCAAGCTGAAGACTTGGGAAACCGGCGAGTTCCACCACGACGGCATCGCCGACGACGGTGAGGCCATCTTCGGCCGCCTGCTCGGCATGGTCCGCTCCGCCCGCTGAGACCAGCGCGAACGGACACTTCAGCCCCCGCCCGAACGGACACCTAAGCCCCCGCCCGCACAAGACAAAGCAACCCCGGCCACCTGGTGGCCGGGGTTGCTTTTCCGCTGAAACGGATCCGTAGAACCTAGTCGACGTCGCTCAGGCTCTTCCGGGCGTCCTCCTCGAGGCGGGCGTCCAGCTTGGCCTTCTGCGCGCCGGAGGTCACCAGGCTGGCGATCACGGCGATGATGATCGTGCCGATGATGACGGCGAGGGACACATAGGTGGGGATTTCCGGAGCCCATTCGATGTGGTGCCCGCCGTTGATGAACGGCAGTTCGTTGACGTGCATGGCGTGCAGGACCAGCTTCACGCCAATGAAGGCCAGGATGATGGACAGGGCGTGCTTCAGGTAGATGAGGCGGTTCATCAGGCCGCCAAGCAGGAAGTACAGCTGCCGCAGGCCCATCAGCGCGAAGATGTTGGCCGTGAACACGATGAAGGCGCTTTGCGTCAGCCCGAAGATTGCCGGGATGGAGTCGACGGCGAACAGAAGGTCAGTCATGCCAATGGTGATGAAGACGATCACCATTGGGGTGAACACCTTCTTGCCGTCGACCGTGGTGCGCAGCTTGCCGCCGTCGAACTTCTCCGACATGGGGATGACCTTGCGGAGCTTGCTGATGAGGGCGTTTTCCTTGTCCTCTTCGTCTTCACCCTCGTCCTGCGCCTGCTTCCAGGCGGTCCAGAGGAGGAAGGCGCCGAAGATGTAGAAGACCCAGCTGAACTGTTCGATCACGATGGCGCCGAGCATGATGAAGATGCCGCGCAGGATCAGCGCGATGATGATGCCCACCATCAGCACTTCCTGCTGGTACTTACGCGGCACCGAGAAGCGGGCCATGATGATGATGAAAACAAACAGGTTGTCGATGCTGAGGCTGTATTCAGTCACCCAGCCGGCCACGAACTGGCTGCCGTACTCGGGTCCCGTGAACATGAACATGGCACCGGCGAACACGAGGGCCAGTGCCACGTAAAAGGCCACCCAGAGGCCGGCTTCTTTCATTGAGGGTTCGTGCGGACGGCGCACTACCAGAAGCAGGTCCATGAGGAGGATGATGCCGAGGACGACGAACGAGCCGACCTCGAACCAGACGGGAAGTTCCACAAAAATGCCTTTCGCAGGGTACAGAAAACCGGTGTAAGTCTCTCCGGCGAACCTGTGCACTTGGTGCTGATGTGGCTGCCCGCTACGCCCGGCAGGGCATCTGTGCCCTGCGTGCTGACGTTCGTAGCGCTTGGGATACTCCCCTACGTGACCTCAACTTTACCCTAGAGGCGGCGCCCGATGCGCCAGGTGACGTCGCGCCCCGTGGCTTACCGACCGGCCGCGCCCCTGTCAGCCTTAGGCGTGCCCGGCCGACTGCATCTGGCGCAGTTCCTTCTTCAGCTCGGAAACCTCGTCGCGGATCCGGGCAGCCACTTCGAACTGCAGCTCGGCGGCCGCTCCGTGCATCTGTTCGGTCAGCTGTTCGATCAGCCCCACCAGGTCCTCTGCAGGTGCCGCTGCCAGCCCGTCGGCGCGGACGGTGGCCGCGCCCTTGGCGGCGGACTTGCCCCGCTTGGCGCCCTTGGCGAGGCGGTTGTTGTTGAGGAGCTCCTGGGTATCGGCGTCTTCCTTGGCCAGCTGGTCAGTGATGTCGGCGATCTTCTTCCGCAGCGGCTGCGGATCGATGCCTCTTTCCGTGTTGTACGCCACCTGGATGGCCCGGCGCCGGTTGGTCTCCTCGATGGCGTGGGCCATGGAGTCCGTGATGCGGTCGGCGTACATGTGCACCTGTCCGGAGACGTTACGTGCGGCACGGCCGATGGTCTGGATCAGCGACGTGGACGACCGCAGGAAGCCTTCCTTGTCGGCGTCCAGAATGCTCACCAGTGAGACCTCGGGCAGGTCCAGGCCTTCCCGGAGCAGGTTGATGCCCACCAGGACGTCGAACGTGCCCATCCGGAGTTCGCGGAGCAGCTCCACGCGCCGCAGGGTGTCCACGTCCGAGTGCAGGTACTCCACCTTCACTCCGTGGCCCAGGAGGTAGTCGGTCAGGTCCTCCGCCATGCGCTTGGTAAGCGTGGTGACCAGGACACGTTCATTCTTCTCTGTCCGCGTTTTGATTTCACCGAGCAGGTCGTCGATCTGGCCCTTGGTGGGCTTGACGACCACTTCGGGGTCGATGAGGCCGGTGGGCCTGATGATCTGCTGGACAAAGCCGTCAGCCTTGCCAAGTTCGTACTTTCCGGGAGTGGCGGACAAGTAAACGGTCTGGCCTACGCGTTGGAGGAATTCGTCCCACTTGAGTGGACGGTTGTCCATGGCGGAGGGCAGGCGGAACCCGAAGTCCACCAGGTTCCGCTTGCGGGACATATCGCCCTCGTACATGGCGCCGATCTGCGGGACGGTGACGTGGGATTCATCGATCACCAGCAGGAAGTCGTCAGGGAAATAATCAAGGAGGCAGTGCGGAGCCGTACCGGGGGCACGGCCATCAATGTGCACGGAGTAGTTCTCGATGCCGTTGCAGAAGCCCATCTGCTGCATCATCTCGAGGTCGTACGTGGTGCGCATCCGCAGCCGCTGGGCTTCGACGAGTTTGTTCTGGCTTTCCAGGACCTGCAGCCGGTCGGCGAGTTCGTCTTCGATCCGCTTGATTGCTCGGGCCATGCGCTCGGGCCCGGCAACATAGTGCGAGGCCGGGAAGACGTACATTTCCTCCTCGTCCCGGATCACTTCACCGGTCAGCGGATGCAGCGTGTGGATGTTTTCAATCTCGTCGCCGAAAAACTCGATCCGGATGGCCAGTTCCTCGTACATCGGGATGATTTCCACGGTGTCTCCGCGGACCCGGAAGGTGCCGCGGTGGAAGTCCATGTCATTGCGCACGTATTGCATGGCGACGAACTTCCGGAGCAAATGGTCGCGGTTCATCTCCTCGCCCTTGCGGAGAGTGACCATACCGGCGATGTACTCCTCGGGTGTGCCGAGGCCGTAGATGCAGGACACCGTGGCCACCACTATGACATCGCGGCGGGTCAGCAGGGCGTTGGTGGCGGAGTGGCGAAGCCGTTCCACTTCCTCATTGATGGAGGAGTCCTTCTCGATGAAGGTGTCCGTCTGCGCCACATAGGCCTCGGGCTGGTAGTAGTCGTAGTAGGAGACGAAGTATTCCACCGCGTTGTTGGGCAGCAGCTCGCGGAACTCGTTGGCGAGCTGTGCCGCGAGGGTCTTGTTCTGGACCATCACCAGGGTGGGCCGCTGCACCTGCTCCACCAGCCACGCCGTCGTGGCGCTCTTGCCGGTGCCCGTGGCGCCCAGCAGGACCACGTCCTTTTCACCGTTCTTGATGCGTTCGGTGAGTTCGGCGATGGCCGCCGGCTGGTCACCGGCCGGCTGGAACTCGCTGATGACCTCGAAGGGGGCAACGACGCGGTTGATCTCCTGCGCAAGACTCATGTATCTAATCTACCGCCGGCCACTGACAGGAACCCCTGATTCAGCTTTGGGCTGCACCTGTCACCTCTGGGCCGCGTTGGCGGAATCGGAAACGTACGACGGCGGCTGCCAGCCGCTGCTTTCGGCCCACCGTTCCATTCCGGGAGCCGCGACGTCGCGGAACCAGGCCTCCTTGTCGTCGGCATAGCCGGAGGTGTTGGCATCGGAGGCGTGCAGGGCTGCCACCCGGCGCTTCTCCGCTGCATACTTCTCCCGTGCGGCCGGGTCGGCGCGAAGCCAGTCGCGGAAGCAGAGGGCGAAGCGCCAACCCGGTGAACCTGCCACCCGGACATGGAGGTTTACGGGACGCGCGGGATCGGCGTTGCCGTGCAGGCGCTTGGACCAGGCAGCGGGGTCGTGGCGTCCGTGGGGGCTGTCCATCAGGATGCCCGGCCAGGGCGGGAACCCCGCGGCACCCAGCAGGGGCGCAATCCGGTCTGCCGTGGCGAGATCAGAGACCGCGAGCTGCAGGTCGATGACGTCCTTCGCCTCGAGGCCGGGAACCGACGTCGATCCTATGTGGTCCACAGCCAGGATGTCCTCCGGCGCCGCGACCTTCAGCCGCTCGGCCAGGCCTGCAGCCTGGCGCGGCCAGTCGGAGTTCGGCGTGGCCAGGACTGGCGCGCCCCTGCGGGCGGCCACTGTGGCCTGGCTGATGTTCCGCGCGAAAGGCAGCAGCCGCTCGTCCCACAGCCCGTCCACCGCTGCCAGCAACTCCTCGCGCGTGCCCGAATTGGTGAGGACCACGTCCGCCGCGGCGAGCCTGTCCTGCCGGGACGCCTGCGCGGCCATCCGTGAACGGGCATCCGCTTCAGTCATTCCACGGTGCTCGGTCATGCGCTGCAGCCGGACATCCTCGGGCGCATCAACCACCAGAACGAGGTGGAAGTTACTCTGCTGTCCGGTTTCCACCAGGAGCGGAATGTCCTGCACCACCACCGCGTCCTCCGGAGCGGCCGCTATCACCGCCGCGGCGCGTTCCCGGACCAACGGATGGACGATGCCGTTGAGCTCCTCACGCCGTTCCGGCTGCTGAAACACGATGGCACCGAGGCGCGGCCGGTCGAGCCGCCCCTCGCCGTCGAGGATCTCCGGGCCGAACGCGTCCACGACGGCGGCGAGGCCAGGAGTACCCGGTTCCACGACTTCACGGGCGATCGCGTCGGCGTCGACGAGCACAGCCCCCAGCTCCGCCAGACGTGTTGCCACCAGCGACTTCCCCGAGGCGATGCCGCCCGTCAACCCAATCTTCAGCACTCCCCAAGACTAAACTGAACCGGTGGCAGACGAGGCAGTTCCAACACAGACAGAGACGACACAAAGCAGGCAGTCCGCGTACACCACCCTGGCTGCGGGGGACGGATTCCGCCACGAGATCGAGATCAAGCGTTCCCGGTTCATCACCGTGCTGCACCGCGCGGCGACCGAAGAAGACGCCCGCGCCCTGGTGTCCGAACTCCGCCGCGAGTTCCATGACGCACGGCACCACTGCTCGGCCTTCGTGCTTGGGCCGGACCGGGACATCCAGCGCTCCAGCGACGACGGGGAACCCTCGGGCACGGCCGGGATCCCTATGCTGGAGGCCCTTCTCCGGCGGGAAACTGCCCCAGGGGTGACGGACCTCAGCGACGTGAGTGCCGTCGTCGTGCGCTATTTCGGCGGGATACTGCTGGGAGCCGGCGGGCTGGTGCGCGCCTACTCCGATTCTGTCTCGACGGCGCTCGAGTTGGCTCCGATGGTGCAGCGCCGGCGGCTGCGCATTTGTGCCGTGCGGGTACCGCACACCGCGGCCGGGCGGCTCGAGAACGACCTGCGCAGCGCGGGCTATGCGATGGCGGAAACCGGCTACGAAGCCCAGTCCACGGTGCTGCGGCTCGCCCTGCCGGATACGCCCGATGACCTGGCGGCGGCCGCCGACCGGCTGGCCGCCTTGACCGCCGGAAGTGCGGCCCTCCAGCGCGAGGGCACGGAGTGGATTGACGTCCTGCGCTGACGGCTGATCCAGGAAATCATCAGCTTGCTTATGAGTTTTCGCTTTTCTAGGGTGGACCTGTAAGGCATCACAGGAAAGGAGGACTCATGTCAGAGCACAACATCACCGGCAAGAGGGTCGCGTTTCTGCTGACGGACGGCGTGGAGCAGGTTGAACTGACCAGCCCGTGGGACGCCGTCAAGAACGCCGGCGGCGAGCCTGTCCTGGTGGCCCCGAAGAGCGGCAAGCTGCAGGGTTTTGAGGGCGTAGAGAAGGGTGACACCTTCGACGTGGACCTGACCCTGAAGGACGCCAATGCCTCGGACTTCCATGCCCTGGTGATTCCGGGCGGCGTGGTGAACGCCGACCATCTCAGGGTGGACAAGGACGCCCAGGCGTTTGCGCGGAGCTTCTTCGAGCAGCACAAGCCGGTGGCGGCCATCTGCCATGGCCCGTGGCTGCTTATTGACGCGGGCGTCGTCAAGGGCAGGAACCTCACCTCGTACCACACGCTGGCCACGGACCTTCGGAACGCGGGCGCCAACTGGAGCGACCAGGAAGTCGTGGTGGACCAGGGCTTCGTGACCAGCCGGAAACCGGACGACCTCCCGGCATTCAACGACAAGGTGCTGGAGGAGATCGCCGAAGGCGAGCACGCCGGCCAGACCGCCTGACGCAGCCAATCAGGCAGCCTGCGAGCAACAAACTGCGGGCAACAAAAAAGGTGGCCGCCCCCTTTCGGGGACGGCCACCTTTTTACTGGCTTTCAGCCAGCGCGGGGCAATTAGTTGCCGGTCAGCTTCTCGCGCAGAGCGGCAAGAGCCTCGTCCGAAGCAAGCGTGCCTGCACCGGAATCGGTGGCAGCCGGCTCGGAGGAGTAGCTGGTGGTGCCGGAGTCGCTGTCCCCGGACGTCGCAGCAACGGCGTCGTCGGCAGCGTGCTGGGCAACCTGCTTCTTGTGTGCTTCCCAGCGGGTCTGGGCGTCAGCGTACTGCTGCTCCCAGGCTGCGCGCTGTGTTTCGTAGCCTTCAAGCCACTCGTTGGACTCGGGGTCGAAGCCCTCCGGGTACTTGTAGTTGCCCTCTTCGTCGTACTCTGCGGCCATGCCGTACAGAGCCGGATCGAACTCGGTGCTGTCGGCGTCAACGCCCTCGTTCGCCTGCTTGAGGGAGAGGGAGATGCGGCGGCGCTCGAGGTCGATGTCGATGACCTTGACGAACAGTTCGTCGCCAACGGAGACAACCTGCTCAGCCAGCTCAACGTGGCGGACAGCCAGTTCGGAGATGTGAACGAGGCCTTCGATGCCGTCTTCGACGCGGACGAACGCACCGAACGGAACCAGCTTGGTGACCTTACCCGGAACAACCTGGCCGAGGGCGTGGGTGCGGGCGAAGGTCTGCCACGGATCTTCCTGCGTAGCCTTGAGCGACAGGGAGACACGCTCGCGGTCCAGATCCACTTCGAGGACCTCGACGGTGACTTCCTGGCCAACTTCGACAACCTCGGACGGGTGGTCGATGTGCTTCCAGGACAGCTCGGAAACGTGAACCAGGCCGTCTACGCCGCCCAGGTCCACGAAGGCACCGAAGTTGACGATGGAGGAAACGACGCCGGGACGGACCTGGCCCTTTTCCAGCTTGTTGAGGAAGGTGGAGCGGACCTCGGACTGGGTCTGCTCGAGCCATGCACGGCGGGACAGCACAACGTTGTTGCGGTTCTTGTCCAGCTCGATGATCTTGGCTTCGATCTGCTGACCGATGTACGGAGCCAGGTCGCGCACGCGGCGCATCTCGACGAGGGATGCGGGCAGGAAGCCGCGCAGGCCGATGTCGAGGATAAGACCACCCTTGACAACCTCGATGACGGTACCGGTGACAACACCGTCTTCTTCCTTGACCTTCTCGATGTCGCCCCAGGCGCGCTCGTACTGAGCACGCTTCTTGGAGAGGATCAGGCGGCCTTCTTTGTCTTCCTTGGTGAGCACCAGGGCTTCGACCTGATCGCCAACGGAGACGACGTCTCCGGGGTCAACGTCGTGCTTGATGGAAAGCTCGCGGGAGGGAATGACACCTTCGGTCTTGTAACCGATGTCGAGCAGAACTTCGTCGCGGTCGACCTTGACGACGGTACCTTCGACGAGGTCTCCGTCGTTGAAGTACTTGATGGTCGCGTCGACAGCTGCGAGGAAGTCCTCAGCGGTACCGATGTCGTTGATCGCGACTACGGGGGTACCGGGCTTCTCGGTGGAGGTGATGGTCATGTAGTAGGGGCTCCGTTGTGGATAGTTAGTCGGTCAGGCAAACCGCCGCGCCTGCGTTATGGAACGCAGGCGCAGGTGCGGGCACTTCGCAGGGAAGTGCCTGGTCATCCTGATTTTGTGGATTGAAGAAAAAACGTGCACGTAGTACACGCCCGTTTATTCTAGTGGCAAGCGCCAACCGGGGTCAAAGCGTTAGAAATGCGTCAGGCAGTGTGGCGCGCGTTCGACGGCGAACATCCGGGCGGCGCGGAACGCCGCGTCCGGCGTGTGCACCAGAATGCGCCCCGACGCCGCCAGCGTTACGGGGTTGACTCCGCCGAGGTAGATGGCGGACAGCGCCGCCACATCCAGCTCGAGGTCCGGCGCACTGATGTCCGGCGCGCCGCTCTCCACGGCCGTGACGACGGCGTTGCCGCCATCAACCGCCAGGGCGAACGTGCCACCGGTCAGGCCGAGGGAGTCGGTGACTTGCAGAACCAACCGCCCGTCGGCCGGATACTGCCGGGCTTCCAGCGCCTTCGTCACGTCGAGGATCCGCAGCCAAAGCATGTCCCGCGCCGCCGACGTCTCCACGCAGCGCGCGTCCTCGAGAGCCCACCGCAGCGGGTCGTCCACCGGCGCTTCCTCCCAGGTGACGCGTTCCACGAGGTCGATGGCGGCCAGGTACTGCCACAGCTCGAGGTACGCTGCCCCGGTCGCCGCGACCAGGTCCACGACTTCCATGGTGAAGGGGGTGCTGGACCAGCCGGCGAACCTGTAGGAGACGTAGCCGTCCACGTCGCCGCCGGGCCCGTAGTGCAGCGCCACCTTGACCTTCGGGTCTTCGCCGCCGTCTCGGCTGACGGAACCCGAGGCGAACTGCCGGTAGAACTCATGCCGGCCGATCGATCCGGGCGTGCTGCGGTGAGCACGGTCGAAGACTTTCGGAGCCAGCTCCAGAAGAACCTTGGGATCGGCAACTTCGACACTGCCCACCGGCGTGTGGTTGAGCCTGAAACGCGCCGTGGTGTCCACCTTAACGGCCTGCTCGGACGTTGCGACCCCGAACCCGAACCGCCCGTAGATCGAGGCCTCGGAGGCCGTGAGGGCTGCCATCGCGAGGCCTTCCTCCCGGGCCAGGGCCAGGTCCTCCCCCATCATGCGGCGCAGCAGGCCGCGGCGCCGGTGGGACGTTCGGACCGTCACGGCAGTCACCAGCCGGGTGTCCAACAGCCTGCCAAAACCGATGTTCAGGGTCTTGGTCATTGTGCCGAAGGTGGCTACAGGCACATCGGCGCCGAGCGAGTGACCGGCAACAGTTCCTGTCTGGTACGCACCGGTCATGACGCGTTGGTCCGTGCGCTGCAGTTCGATGCTCGTGTCCACGCGCTCATCGCTGCGCCGGGCTTCGTGGAAGCCGAAGGCAACCGCCCGCATCCAGGCAACCGAGTCCGCGTACGCGGGATCGTCTTTGGCCGCCGCTTGGAACCGACGGATTTCATAGTCAGCGCTCAGATTAGACACAACCCCGAGCCTAGCCAATCCAGCCGCCGGTCCGGTACCGGCACGCCGCTGGCGCGCCGGTACCGGACCCAAGGCCCACCAACGCTAGTGGCCGGCGTCGTACCAGCTGGTGCCGACGCCGATCTGGACTTCCAGCGGAACGCTCAGTTCAGCGGCGGCAGCCATCTGCTCCGTGACGAGCTTTTCGACTGCCTCGCGTTCGCCCTTGGCCACTTCCAGCACGAGTTCGTCATGGACCTGCAGCAGCATCCGTGACTTCAGTCCCTGGGCAGCCAGTTCCGCATGCACGCCCAGCATGGCGCGCTTGATGATGTCCGCGGCGGAGCCCTGGATCGGCGAGTTCAGGGCGATGCGTTCTGCGTTCTCCCGCAGCTGCCGGTCCGTGCTGGTGAGGTCCGGCAGGTAGCGGCGCCGGCCCTCGATCGTGGCGGTGTAGCCGTCCACCCTGGCCTGGTCCACCACGCCGCGGAGGTAGTCGCGCACGGCACCAAACCGGTCGAAGTAGTCCTTCATGAGGTTCCTGGCCTCGTCCACCGAGATCTCGAGCTGCTTGGACAGTCCGAAGGACGTCAGCCCGTAGGCCAGGCCGTAGGACATCGCCTTGACCTTGGAACGCATCGCGCTGGTGACCTCGGCCGGCGGCACGTGGAAGATGGACGAGCCGACGAAGCGGTGCAGGTCCTCCCCCTCGCGGTAGGCCTCGATCAGCCCGGCATCCCCGGATAGGTGCGCCATGATGCGCATTTCGATCTGCGAGTAGTCCGCGGACAGCAGGCACTCATAGCCGTCGCTGACCACGAAGATGCCACGCACGCGGCGGCCTTCCTCGCTGCGGATGGGGATGTTCTGCAGGTTGGGGTTGTTGGACGAGATACGACCGGTGGCGGCCACGTTCTGGGCGTAGGTGGTGTGGATGCGCCCGTCCTCGGCAACCGACTTCTTCAGCGTCTCCACCATCTGCCGCAGCTTCGCCGATTCGCGGTGTGCCATGAGCTGGACCAGGAATTCATGCCCGGTCTTCTCCAGCAGGTTCTTCAGGGATGCCGCGTCCGTGGTGTAGCCGGACTTGATCTTCTTGGTCTTGGGCAGTTGCAGTTCATCGAAGAGGACGGTCTGCAGTTGCTTCGGCGAGCCGAGGTTCACCTCGTGGCCGATCGCTGCGAACGCCCGCTCCTGGGCGTCGTCGATCACCCTGGCCAGATCCGCCAGCTGTTCGTCCATCAGCTCCATGGAGACGGCGATGCCGGTCTTCTCCATGTCAGCCAGGACACGGCTCACCGGCAGTTCCAGCGTGGCCAGCAGGTCCTCGGCCTTGCGGTCCTTCAGTTCCGATTCGAAGTACCGGCTCAGTTTATGGACGACGGCGGCCACCTGGACCAGCGCGCCGGACGCCGCGGCGGAGTCGTCGTCGAACGACAGCTCCAGCTGGCCCGCCTTGGCGGCCTCGGGCGTGATGTGGATGTTCAGGTGGAACTGTGCCAGTTCGGCCAGTTCATAGGTGCGGCGGTCGGGCTGGATGAGGTAGCCGGAGATGGAGGTGTCATCCACCACGCCCTCCAGGCCGAACCCGCGGTTGGCCAGTGCCTTCAGCGCCGCCTTGTAGCCGTGCATCACCTTCGGGGATCCCGCGTCCCGGAGCCACTGCGCCAGGATGTTTTCCGCGTCGGCGTCCAGCATGGTGAGGTCCACGTACGCCGCGGCATCGTCCCGCACTATCGCGACGGCGTCCGCATCTTCGCCGATCCGGCCGGGCAGCACGTCCACGGCAAGGGCAGAGCGCTGCCCGGCCCCTGCCTGAAGGAACGCCCGGAGCGCGTGCGCGTCCGTGAGCGTTGCGAAGTCCCTGGTCTCCAAGGCTTCGCGTTCAGGCGCCGGAGCCTCGCTGGCGTAAAGATCAAAGAGCCGGGTGCGGATGGTCTTGAATTCGAGCTCGTCGAAGAGCTCCTCGAGCGCCTGCTGGTCCGGCCGCGGATCAGCCAGCTCGTCCAGCGTCACCGGGAGGTCAAGGTCGGTGTGGAGCTGGTTCAGCTTGCGGTTGCGCTTGACGGCGTCCACATTGGCGCGCAGCGATTCCCCCACCTTCCCACCGATGGCATCGAGGTGGTCCAGCACGCCTTCGAGGCCGCCGTAGAGGTTGATCCACTTGGCGGCCGTCTTTGGCCCGACGCCGGGGACGCCCGGCAGGTTGTCCGCGGTCTCGCCCACCAGGGCCGCGAGATCCGAATAGCGGGAGGGGCTGACGAAGTACTTTTCCTCTACCGCGGCGGCGTCCATGCGCGGGATGTCGCTGACGCCCTTCCTCGGGTACAGCACGAACACGTTGTCGGTGATGAGCTGGAAGGCGTCGCGGTCGCCGGACACGAGCAGCACCTCGTAGCCGGCCTTTTCGCCCATCGCGGCGAGCGTGGCCAGGATGTCGTCCGCCTCGTAGCCGGGCATCTTGATGGTCTTGATGCCCCAGGCGCCCATGACCTGGTCAATGAGGTCGATCTGGCCGCTCATTTCCCGGGGCGTCTCGTTGCGGCCGCCCTTGTACTCGCTGTACTCGGCCTTGCGGTGAGTGGTGTCATCCGAGACGTCGAAAGCGACCGCGACGTGGGTTGGCTTCTGTTCCTTGATCAGGTTGATGAGCATGGACGTGAAGCCGTGGATCGCGTTGGTGTGCTGGCCCCGGGCGGTCGAGAACTTGTCAGCCGGGAGGGCAAAGAAAGCCCGGAAGGCCATGGAGTGCCCGTCCAGCACCAGAAGCCGGGGCTGCTCCGTCATAGGAACGACGGGAGCCTCGGTGGCCGACACCGATCGGGCGTCAGGCGAGGACACCGGAATGTCCTGAAGGGTCTGGGTTGTGGACGGAATTGGGGCCGGTTTGGTTGTTTCACTCACAGGTGCCAGCCTAGTTGCCATGATGGACAATTTCACGCCCGGGCCCGCCGGTGAGGCCAGCCCCACAGAGGCCAGCCCGACGCCGGAAGCACGCTCCGCCGTCGGAACGCCTGCCTCGGTTGAAGCGCCAGCCGCGGTGGAAGCCGCGGTGGAAGCCGCGGTGGAAGCACAGTTCAGGGAAGAGCTGTTCGCCGCCGGCGTCCCGGAACACCTCCACGACTGGCTCGCCGACTACGGCATCGGTGCCTTGGTGGTGAAGATGGGGATCCGGTTCCTGGAGATGAGCCCCGAACGGTGCGTGGCCACGATGCCGGTCGAGGGGAACACCCAGGTGGCAGGGATCCTGCACGGCGGCGCGCACGTGGTGCTGGCCGAAACCCTGGGGTCGTTTGCCGCCGGGATGCATGCCGGTCCCGGCCGGCAGGCGCTGGGCATCGAGGTCGGCGCCACACACCACCGCGCCGTTTCCGCCGGCACGGTGACCGGAACCTGTACGGCCATCCACCTCGGCCGCACGCTGACCACCCACGAAATCGTGATGACCGACGAGCAGGGACGCAGGCTGTCCACGGCGCGCATCACCAACCTCATCCGGGACACCGGCCGGTAGACGGAAAACTAGCGCGCCTCCAAACTAGCGCGCAGGCCAGCTGTACCGGAGCTCCACGATCCCCCGCCCCTGGGGACGCGCCTCCTGCAACTCAAGTGGCGCCGTCGGGCCCTGGCCGAGCGGAAGAAGCCGCTTTCCGCCGCCAAGCACCACGGGGATGACCGAGACGATCAGTTCGTCCAGAAGGCCGGCGCCGGCGAACTGGGCGGCGAGCTCGCCGCCGCCCACCAGCCAGATGTTTTTGCCGCCGGCGTCACGCCGGAGGTCGTCGATGAATTCGGTCACCTCGCCGCGCACGAACGTGATGTCTGCCCCCGGCGGGGCGCTGAACTCGTGGTGGGTGAAGATCCAGCAAGGCGTGCCGGGGTAGGGCCAGTTGCCGGGTTCGTGCTCCATCAGCCACTCGTAGGTGGTCCCGCCCATGACGATGCAGCCGACGCCGGCCATGAAGGTTTCGTAGCTTTCCTTGCCGCCTTCGAAGCCGTCGAACTGCAGCAGCCAGGCAAGATCGTCGTCTGCGGTGGCGATGAAGCCGTCGAGGGAGGACGCAACGTAATACTGGACACTGGGCATGCGCCCAGCCTAGCCAGTCCGGTTCCCTCTTCCCAGAGGACGAGGCTAGCTGCTGAAGTACGGGATGATGAGGTAGAGCCCGAACAGCACGGCGATTCCGCAGAGCCCGAAGCAGGCGTAGGAGAGGTACTTGACCCACGCCGGCGCGGCGACCTGGCGGTCACCGGCGATGGCGGTAAGCCGGACGCCGAGGGAATAGAGGACCACGACGGTCACGGCGGCGACCAGTGTGGCGCCGGCTACGGTGAGGAGTTCCAGCCACTTCATCGCTGCGGGCCCTTCGGGTTGTTGTTCTTGGCGCGCTCGGCGGCGCGTGCCCTGGCGAGGGCCTTCTTCTTTGCCCAGCGGACTGCCTGCCCTGCTTCTTCGACCTCCACGGCATTGTGATGGCCAACCTGGGACTTGCGGGATACCAGGAACATGTAAAGCACCGCCCCTGTGCCGGCCACGGCCGCGATCACCACACCGGCAACGCCGGTCTTCACCAGCAGCGCAGTCAATGCTCCCACGATGCCAGCAGCGGGCAGGGTCAAGAGCCAGCCGACGGCGATCCGTCCCACCATGCCCCAGCGCACCGTGGTGCCCCGGCGGCCCATTCCCGAACCGATCACAGATCCGGAGGCCACCTGGGTAGTGGACAGGGCAAAGCCCAGGTGCGAGGAGGCCAGAATGGCGGAGGCCGTGCTCGACTCGGCTGCGAAGCCCTGGGCGGGTTTCACCTCGGTGAGTCCCGCACCCATGGTCCGGATGATCCGCCAGCCGCCGGCGTAGGTGCCGATGGCAATGGCTAGCGCGCAGGCTGCGATCACCCAGAGCTGCGGGCCCGAGCCGGGCTCCTGCGTTCCCGCCGCGATCAGCACCAGGGTGATGATTCCCATGGTCTTCTGGGCGTCGTTTGTGCCGTGGGCCAGCGCCACCAGGCTGGAGGTGAAGACCTGGCCGTTCCGGAAGCCGCCGCGCTTCTGCGTCAGCTTGCTGCCCGTCTCGGGATCATGCCGGGACGTCAGCGCGTAGGCGATGCGGGTGCAAACGTAGGCGACAAGTCCGGCGATGACCGGAGCGAAGACGGCGGGCAGAATGACCTTCTGGAGCAGCGTCTCGAGGTTGACGGACTGGAAGCCGATGCCGACGACCGCGGCCCCGATGAGGCCCCCGAAGAGCGCATGGGATGAACTGGAGGGCAGTCCCTTGAGCCAGGTGATCATGTTCCACAGGATGGCGCCCATGAGGCCCGCGAAAATAATGTCGGGGGTGATCTGGACCCCGCCGGACCCCTCACGGATGATGCCGCCCGAGACCGTCTTGGCAACTTCCGTGGACAGGAACGCGCCAACCAGGTTCAGGGCCGCCGCGAGGGCAACCGCAGTCTTGGGCTTGATGGCACCGGTGGCAATGGGCGTGGCCATCGCGTTTGCGGTGTCATGGAAACCGTTCGTGAAGTCGAAAAATAATGCCAGCGCAATGACCAGCGCCACCATGAAGGTGATGTCCACCTGTTGCCCAATCTGCAGAGTCTACGTACAGCAGTTCCACTTCCCCTGCCTGCACTGCAAAGCATAGTTCACCCGGTGTTCGGCAAAACGTCTGAGGGTGGGGATAGCGGAGCTGCAGGGCGGGCTTGAAACCTTATCGATGGTACGCGTCCTGCAGACGAGGTCCAACCTGCAACGCGTAGGCTCTGTCACACCTGCCGGTCCGGACGCCGGGCGAAGGCGCGGATCGCCTCCAGGTCTCCCGGCGACAGGCCTGTCCGGGGATCCGGTGAGACCAGCAAAGCACGCCGGCCAAGGATCCGCGCCCACGCCTGCGCCCGGCCCTCGAAGGCGAGCTGGTCGTCCACCCAGATGATCCGCTCCGGCGTGTTCCTTCCAACATCCGCTTGGAGGGCTTCCAGCTTCCACCACTCCGCGCCGCTTCCCGCCCCGTCGGCGGTCAGCACCGGCCACGAGCTTCCCTCCAGTCCCGTAACCGGGCAGAGCACTGCAGGCGCCAGCTCCTCCCAGCTGGTGAGCCAGACGAAACGGAGCCCGGGCCACAGCCGCAGCCGGTTCAGGGCCGCCACCAGCTCCGCCGCGTAAGCCACCTCCAGCATCCCGGCGTAGGCATACTGCCAGGCCGAGCCCCATGGCGTTGTGCCCGTGGGGCCGAACGGGCACACGACGCCGTCGACGTCGAGGTACAGGGTGACCCTAGCCTCCGGGCCGCCATTCAGCGCGGCGTTCCCGTTTGGCGCGGCATTTCCCACGGCATTCCTCCAACGCCTGCAACCGGCGCTGGACTCAACGCTACGGAACGCCCGCGGGGCGAGGCAATGCTTTCCAGCTGCAATGCCTTCATGCTGCAAGGCCCCGCCCGGGGCAGGTTCCTACGCCGGAACCTTGGACCGCACGGACGGCGCCGGCAGGGACGTGGAGGGCACGCCGTCGCCATCCTGGCCGTACAGCCAGTCGTTGTACTGGTAGTCGCCGTCCTTCCGGCTCTTGAAGAGCAGGTTGCGCAGGGTGCGCGCCAGGCCCGAGACGTGCCAGGACTCGCCCCAGACACGCGCGGTGCGCTGGACCCGGGCGGTGCGCGCGGCGCGCGCTGCGTTGAAGTTCGTGATCGCGGCGTCCCAGGCGCCGGCGTCGGGGCCGTCCTCCGTGAAGACGGTCCCGAGGGTGGCCTCCTGCAGGACGGCGGCGTCCTCGAGGGCCTGGCAGGCGCCCTGGGCGAGGTACTGGAGCATGGGGTGCGCGGCGTCGCCCATCAGGACCATCCTGCCTGCCACCCAGTTTTCGATGGGGTCGCGGTCGTACATGGGCCAGCGGATCCCTGTGGCCAGGTTTTTCAGCGCTTCACGGACCGCGGGGACGCAGTCCCGGTAGGCCGCCTCGAGCTCGTCCACTCCCCCATACTGTTCCTCACCGCGTTCAAAGGAGGCCGATTTGAAGACCGCAACGGTGTTGAGCAGCTCGCCCTTCCGCAGCGGGTACTGGACCAGGTGGCAGTCCGGGCCGAGATAGACAATCACGTCCTCGAGGTCGCCCTGGGGCGTGTCCGCCGTGATGGGAACGGTTCCGCGGTAGGCAACGTACGACGACGACACGGGGCCGTCCTGCGCGACCTCGCGGCGGAGTGTGGACTTGAGTCCGTCTGCCCCGAGAACGACGTCGGCTTCGTAGGTGGAGCCGTCCGCCGCCCGTGCGGTGGCGCGGCCGTCCACGGTCTGGACGGTTTCGACCATGACATCGTTCACCAGGCGGACGCCGGCGTCCTGGCAGGCCTCGAGGAGGATGCGGTGCAGGTCGCTCCGGTGGATGACCACGTAGGGGGCGCCGTAGCGTTCCTCGAAGCTGCCGCCAAGGGACTGCCGGGTGAGTTCCTCGCCCGTCACAGCGTCCCGGAACACGAGGTGCTTGGGCCGGACACCGATCTCCAGCGCCTTGTCCAGCAGGCCCCAGCGCTTGAGCACGCGGGAGGCGTTGGGCGCCATCTGCAGGCCCGCCCCGACTTCGCCGAACTCCGGCGCCCGTTCCAGCAGGGTGACCTCGGCGCCGTTTTCGCGGAGGGCGAGGGCTCCGGCGAGGCCGGCCATTCCGCCGCCGATCACCAGGACATCGGTGGACGGTTTCGGGTTAGACATTGTTGACTCCTACAGGGGTTGGGGTTGTGCGGATGGTTTTGGCGCCGACGGCGACGAGCAGGAGTGCTGCGACGGCGGCGGCCCCGGCGAATGCCAGGAAGTTGGAGCTGACGCCCAGGCCTGCCGCCAGCAGCAGGCCTCCGGCCTGCGGGGCGGCTACCGCGCCGATCCGGCCCACGCCGAGGGCCCAGCCGAGGGCTGTCCCCCGCAGGTGGGCGGGGTAGTGGCTGGCGACGGCGGCGATGATCAGGCACTGCGTTCCGTGCGTTCCGACGCCGGCCAGGACCAGCATCAGGTACACCACGGTGACCGGCGGCCCGGCAACCAGCACCAGGAGGGCGAGGGCGGCGACGGCGGCTGCCGCGACCGCCGTCGGGACGGGGCCGAAGCGGGTCCCGGCCCAGGCTGTGGCCACGGAACCGACGACCGCGCCGAGGTTCAGGGCCAGGGCGAAGGTGAGCGCCGAACCGAGGTTGTAGCCGGCCAACTGCATCAGGTTGGGCAGCCAGGTGCCCAGCCCGTACCAGGCAAAGAGGGTCACGAGGGTCGCCACGGCATAGAGCACGCTCACGCCCAGGTAGGGCGCCCGGAGCAGGGAACCGAAGCCTGCGCGAGGGGTCGTCGGGGTTGTGGTTCCAGCCGCTGGCCGTGTGACTCCGGCCGGCGGCAGGGTCTCGGGCAGGTAGCGCAGGCCCAGCGGGATCACCACGGCAAGGGCAAGCACCGCAACGAGGAACATGACGGGCCAGCCGAAGGCCGGGATCAGCGGGATGCCGGCCAGCGCCGCCAGCGATCCGCCAATCGGCACGCCGGACATCATCAGGGTAGCTACGGTGGACCGCCACTTCGCCGGCACAAGTTCGGCCACGAGGGCATTGGCCGAGGGCACCAGTCCGCCGAGGCCGATGCCGGCCAGCAGCCGCAGCGTGCCGAAGACGTAAGCGTTCGGGGCGAAGGCGCAGAGGATGGTGAAGACGGAGAACAGCACGGCGCAGCCGATGATGGTCTTGCGGCGGCCCCAGGTGTCGGCCATCCGGCCCGCGAAGACGGCGCCGATCATCATGCCGGCGAATGCCATGGATCCGACCGTTCCGGCGGTGGCCTTCGTCAGCCCCCAGCCGGTGTCATTGATGAGCGCCGACTGCACGGTCCCGTAGACGATGAGATCGTAGCCGTCGAAGACCACCAGCAGCCAGCAGACGAGCACGGCCATTGCGGATTGTTTGGGAAACCGGGGCGGCGACGCCGGCGGAAGGACCGCTCCGGGCGTGGGCCGCTCCGTCGCTGCAGCGGAAGGTGTGTGATTCATGCCACCAACTCTCATGGCTGAAGCCGTGGCCCTCCAATAGAATTCTGTCATGCAGAACTTGCCGCTCCGGAAGAGGCCCACATATTCGATCGAGGCGGTTGACAACGCGCTGCAGCTCCTGCAGCTGCTGCGGGACGGCGGCAGCCTGCGGCTCAAGGATGCGGCCACTGAACTGGGCGTGGCACCGTCCACCGCGCACCGCCTGCTGGCCATGCTGGTGTACCGGGGCTTCGCCGTCCAGGACGAAACCCGGCGCTACATCCCCGGACCGGCGATGGGGGCCGGTCCGGCCGGCGTCACTTGGACCCGGCTGCTGCGGAATGTGGCACGCCCCCACATGGAGCTGCTGAGCTCCCGCCTCAACGAGACCGTGAACCTCATGATCCGGGTAGGCACCAAGGTCCGGTTCCTGGAGACGGTGGAAGGAACCAGCGCCCTCCGCGTGGGCGACAGGCAAGGCACCGTACTGCCAGCGAACAGGGCGTCGGGCGGGAAGGCGATGCTGGCCGAGCTGGAACCGGCGCTGATTGAGCAGCTGTTCCGGAGCCAGAATGCGGAAATTGGCGGCGACAACATTCCCGACGCCGAGTACCCGGGGTTCCTGCGGGAGCTGGAAACGGTCCGTGGCAACGGCTTCGCGGCGAATTTCGAGGGAACCGAGGAGGGCATCAGCGCCTTGGGCATGGCCCTGCACAACGGGAAGGGCGAGGTGGTGGGTGCCATCAGCGTAGCCACCCCGGTGACCAGGTTCCGCGCCGTGTTCGACGCCGGGCTGGTCCCGGTCATGCTGGAAACGCGCCGGCAGCTGGAGATCGACATCGCCGCCAATCCCGCCGAGCACGGCTGACGGAAGCGGGCGCAAGACCAAATAATTCTGCCTGCCAGAATATGCTGTGGTTCACAGCCCCGCTGTCCCTAATCTCGGTACTACGCCAAGACGTCATCCATACCCACCGAGGAGGCCGCCGTGCCCATCAGCGCCGAGACCACGACCCACGAATCAGTTGCCGCCGCCCATGTGGCCCCGGAGCCCACACCGGAGGAGGCCGTGCAACTCGAGCAGCTGTACCGCGACTTCAAGCAGGATAACCTCATCCCGCTGTGGACCGAGATCGGTGACCTGATGCCGATGGTTCCAGCACCTAAGGCCCGGCCCCACGTGTGGCGCTGGAACGACCTGTACCCCTTGGCCGCCCGCGCCGGTGACCTGGTCCCGGTGGGGCGGGGCGGCGAGCGGCGGGCCATAGCCCTCGCCAACCCGGGGCTGGGTGGCACGCCTTATGCGACACCGACGCTGTGGGCGGCCATCCAGTACCTGGGCGCCCGCGAGACCGCACCGGAGCACCGGCACTCGCAAAACGCCTTCCGCTTCGTCGTCGAGGGCGAAGGCGTCTGGACCGTGGTGAACGGGGACCCGGTGGCCATGCGCCGCGGCGACTTCCTGCTGACCCCGGGCTGGAATTTCCACGGCCACCACAACGACACCGACCAGCCTATGGCCTGGATCGACGGCCTGGACATCCCGTTCGTGCACTACGCCGACGCCGGGTTCTTCGAGTTCGGCACCGAGCGCGTCACGGATGAAGCCACCCCGGACATCTCCCGTTCTGAGCGGCTTTGGGCACACCCCGGCCTGCGTCCGCTCTCCGGCCTGGACAACACCACCAACTCCCCCATCGCCGCGTACCGCTGGGAACACACCGACCGCGCACTTCGCGAGCAGCTGCTGCTGGAGGACGAGGGCCACCCGGCCACCGTGTCCCAGGGCCACGCCGCGATCCGCTACTCCAACCCGACCACGGGCGGGGACGTGATGCCCACGATCCGCGCCGAGTTCCACCGGCTCCGCGCCGGCGCCGCCACCGAAGCACTCCGTGAGGTCGGTTCCAGCGTGTGGCAGGTCTTCGAAGGCACCGGCAGCGTGCTGCTCAACGGCGAACGCAAGGACCTCGCTAAGGGCGACCTGTTCGTCGTTCCGTCCTGGGCTGAATGGTCCCTGCAGGCAGAAACCGAATTCGATCTGTTCCGGTTCAGCGACGCCCCCATCTTTGAACGGCTGAACTTCAACCGCACCTACACCGAAGGACGCAAGAACGCATGAGACTCCTCACCCTCCGCCTCCCCAACGGGCACAATACCGTCACAAAAGCCGTCCGCCAGGACGGCGGCACCCTCACCGAGATCGACGGCTTCGCCGACGTGGGCGAACTCCTCCGCAGCGAAGACTGGGAAACCACCGCTGCCGCGGCCAACGGCGCAACGCACGCGCTCGACGGCGCCGACCTGGCCGCCGTCGTACCCTCCCCGGGGAAGATCATCTGCGTGGGCCACAACTATCGGAACCACATCAAGGAGATGGGCCGGGAAATCCCGGACCACCCCACCCTGTTCGCCAAGTACGCCGAATCCCTGATCGGCCCGAACGATGACCTGGCGCTCCCGCAGGAATCGGACACCGTGGACTGGGAGGCCGAGCTCGCCGTCGTGATCGGCAAGCAGGGCCGCCGGATCAGCGAAGCCGACGCCGCGGACCACATCGCCGGCTACTCGGTCCTGAACGACATCAGCATGCGCGACTACCAGTTCCGCACCGTCCAGTGGCTGCAGGGCAAGACCTGGGAAAACTCCACCCCGTTCGGCCCAGCCCTGGTCACGAAGGACGAATTCAGTGCGGGTCCGCTCATGACCTCGGCCGTGGACGGCGAGATCCAGCAGAGCACCCCCACCGGGGACCTCGTGTTCACCCCGGAATTCCTGGTCTCTTACATCTCCACGATCATCACGCTGAACCCCGGAGATGTGATCGCCACAGGCACCCCAGGCGGGGTGGGCCACGCCCAGGACCCCAAGCGCTACCTGCAAGAAGGCCAGGTCCTGGTCACCACGATCGAAGGCCTGGGCCAGCTGACCAACCGCGTGGTCAAGGAGGCCTGATGGTCGCCCGTGCCGATCAGACGACCGACCCGGGCCTGCAGGAAGAACTCCTGCAGGCACGGCGGGGCACCGCGTTCTTTGCCCGCAAGCTCAATGAACTCACCGATGGGGAGCTCGACGGCGGCTCCCTCCTCCCGGGTTGGACGCGCCGTCACGTCGTGGCCCACGTCGGCTACAACGCCCGGGCGATCGCCCGGCTGGTGGAGTGGGCCGGCACCGGGGTGGAGACGCCCATGTATCCCTCCATTGCGGTTCGGGACCACGAGATCAACTTCGGCGCCACGCTGAGCCCGATTGCCCTGCGGAACCTCTTCGACCACTCGGCGGTGCACCTGTCCGTCGAGTGGCGCGACCTGCCCGACCGGGACTGGGCCAACGAAGTCAAGACCATCCAGGGCCGCACCGTCCCGGCGACCGAAACCGTGTGGATGCGCACCCGCGAAGTCTGGATCCACGCCGTCGACCTCGGCAACGGGGCAACCTTCGCGGACATCCCGGAGCCCGTCCTGGAACGGCTGCTGCGGGACATCACCTCGGCCTGGGCAAACCGCGGCACTGACGCCGGGCTGGTCATCAGGGTGACGGGCACAGACCTGGTGTTCGGCGACACTAACGCGGCGCATCCCGTCACGGTCAGCGGGCCGCTCGCCGGCGTGGCTGCCTGGGCCGCCGGACGGACGGCCGGAGCAGGCTGCTTCGGGGTCACCGCCGCAGGCGGGACAGAGGTGCTGTCCGACGTTCCCGCCGCCCCGAAGTGGATCTGACGCCAAAGTGGGTCTGAGGCCCGAAATGGATCCGGGTTTGCGGCCAAAACGCCGGGGTAGACTGTGCCCGTCAGCGCTGGAGCGGATCCGACGGAAGGCACATTCATGGGCATGGCCGGGGCAAACGGGGCAATTTCCGACGACGAACTGGACCTCCTCCACCGCTACTGGAGCGCGGCGAACTACCTGACGGTGGCCCAGATCTACCTCCAGGACAATGCTCTGCTTCGGGAGCCGCTACGGCCGGAACACATCAAGCCGCGGCTGCTGGGCCACTGGGGCACCGGCCCCGGGCTGTCGCTGATCTACGCCCACCTGAACCGCCTGATCAGGAATACGTCTGCCGAGGTCCTGTTCGTCGCTGGGCCGGGCCATGGCGGACCGTCGGTGGTGGCGAACGTCTACCTCGAAGGTACCTACTCCGAGATCTACCCCGATGTGAGCCGCGATGCTGCCGGCCTGCGCCGGCTGGCGCGGCAGTTTTCGACGCCGGGCGGCGTGGGCAGCCACGTGGGCCCCGCCACCCCCGGATCCATCCACGAGGGCGGCGAGCTGGGCTATTCACTCATGCATGCGACCGGCGCGGTGATGGACAACCCCGGACTCATCGCCGCCTGTGTGGTGGGCGACGGCGAAGCCGAGACCGGCCCGCTCGCCGCCTCCTGGACGGCGCCGTTCTTCCTCAACCCCGCGCGGGACGGCGCTGTCCTGCCCATCCTGCACCTCAATGGGGCCAAAATTTCCGGGCCTACTGTCCTGGGACGCCGCACGGACGAGGATGTTGAGGCGCTGCTGCGCGCCAACGGCTGGAAGCCCGTAACGGTCTCCGGCGACCAGCCTGGGAAGGTCCACCGGGCCCTGGCCGCCGCACTCGACAATGCGTACGGGACCATCCGGGACATCCAGCGGGACGCCCGGGACGCCGGTTCCGGTGACACCGGAACGGGCCGTAATCGAACGACGGCGGCCCGCTGGCCGGCGATCATCCTGCGCACGCCCAAGGGCTGGACGGGTCCGCAAACCGTGGACGGCATCCAGGTGGAAGGCACGTTCCGTGCGCACCAGGTTCCCCTGTCCGGTGTCAAGGACAACCCGGAGCACCTGGCGCTGCTGGAGCAGTGGATGCGCTCCTACCAGCCGGAATCGCTGTTCGACGGCGCCGGCCGGCTTCTGCCCGAACTGGCGGCGCTGGCACCCGAAGGCAGGCTCCGGATGGGGGCCGCACCCTGGGCCAACGGCCGGCCGTCCGTCCCGCTGGAGATTCCGGACCTCGCGCAGTACGCCGTCGACCCGGGCCGGCCGGGCTCCACCAGCATCGAAACCACCAAGCCGCTGGGCGAGCTGTTCCGCGACCTCTACACCGGAACGGAGGACGACCCTCGGTTCCGGCTGTTCTGCCCGGACGAGACCAACAGCAACAGGCTGGGCGCCGTGTTCGAGGCCACTGACCGCTGCCTCCTGCTGCCGAGCAGCGACGGGGACGACCATGTCTCGGCGGACGGCCGCGTGATGGAGGTGCTCTCGGAGCACCTCTGCCAGGGCTGGCTGGAAGGGTACCTGCTGACCGGCCGGCACGGGTTCTTCGCCAGCTACGAGGCCTTCGCCATGGTCAGCGCCTCCATGACCGTCCAGCACGCCAAGTGGCTGCAGCACGCGCGCGAGCTGGAGTGGCGTTCACCGGTGCCGAGCCTGAACATCCTGCTGACCTCCACGTGCTGGCGCAACGACCACAACGGCTTCAGCCACCAGGGTCCGGGCCTGATCGACACCGTGCTGTCCCTGTCCGGCGAGGTGACGAGGATCTACCTGCCGCCGGACACCAACACTTTGCTGGCGGCGGCGGAGCACGCCCTGCGCAGCAAGGACTACGTGAACCTGGTCGTCGTCGACAAGCAGTCCCACCCCCAGTACCTCACGCTCGCGGAAGCCCGCGCGCACGCCGAGGCGGGAGCGTCCCGGTGGGAATGGGCCGGCAACGAGAATGGCAGCAGCGCTGAACCCGACGTCATTCTCGCTTGCGCCGGCGACATCCCCACCGAGGAGGCACTGGCGGCAGCCTGGCTGCTGCAGCGCCACGTTCCGGATGCCGCCGTGCGCGTGGTGAACGTCATGGATGCCATGGTGCTTCCGCCGCGGAACGTGCACCCCCACGGGCTCGACGACGGGACGTTCACTTCGCTGTTTACGGATACCTGCGAGGTGGTGGTGGCCTGGCACGGCTACGCCCGATCCTTCCACCAGCTCCTGCACGGCCGGCCGAATCCGGAGAGGTTCCACGTCCGCGGCTACAGCCAGCAGGGCACCACCACCACGCCGTTCGACATGGTGGTGGTCAACCGGATGAGCCGCTACCACCTGGCGCTGGAAGCGCTCCGGCGGGTGCCGCGGCAGTTCGACGGCGCGGAGGCCCTGGCTGATCATTGCAACCACCAGCTGGACGCCCACGCCGCATATATCCGGGAGCACTTTGAAGACCTGCCCGAAATCCGAGAGTGGGTCTGGTCGCCGCCAGGTTCCTGAACGGCCAGGTTTCTGAAGTGCCGGATATTGGGCCCGGCCGGCGCAGGCATCCCCGGCGTTTCCAGCGTCAGGGCGCGGCAGTACTCTGGACTCATCCGGGGAAAATCACATGCCTGAACTCGAACAATTGATCCTGACTGCCCGCGAGGCCTACGACCGGCGGGACTGGGCCGCTGCACGGCGCGGCTTCGGCGCCGCGCGCCTGCGGGCACCGCTGGACGCCCCGGATCTTGATGCGCTGGCGAGTTCGGCCTGGTGGCTGGGCGACACGTCCGCGGCGCTGGCTACGGCCGAGGAACTGTACCACCGGCTGGCCACGGATGGCGACCGGACGGGTGCGGCGATGGCGGCGCTCAACCTGTCCCTCCGCTGGGGCACCCGGGGCGACCTCGCCGTGGCCTCGGGCTGGCTGAACAGGGCACGCCGCATGCTGGAGGGGCTGCCGGAAGGTCCGCCCAGCGGCTACCTGCTCTACCTGGAGGCGGGCATGACAATGGACGTTGAGGGCGATCCGGCACCAGCCCGGGCTGCCGCCGCAACGGTCGAAGCACTCGCCGTACGCTTCGGGGACCCGGCGCTGGCGTGCTTTGCCAGGGTCCTGTCCGGCCTGGCACGTGTCCGGGAGGGACAGACTGAAGCAGGATTCCGGGACCTCGACGAGGCCATGCTTCCTGTCCTTGCCGGCCAGGTTCCGCAGGAGTGGGCCGGCGACATCTACTGCACGGTGACCCATCTCTGCCACGTGCTGGGGGACTTCTCCCGGATGCGGTCCTGGACCACGGCCATGGAGCGGTGGACGGCTGGCCAGTCCCGCACATTCGTCTATGCCGACGTGACCCGGGTCCACGAGCTCCAGCTCCTGTGCACGGAGGGCAACTGGGATGCCGCGGAACGGGAACTCCGGCCCCTGAGCGACAGGCTCGCCCAGTCCCACGGCTGGATGGCAGGCGCCGGCTACTACGAACTGGGCGAGATAAGCCGGCTGCGGGGCGACCCGGCCGGCGCCCTCGATGCCTATGCCCGCGCACGGGCACTCGGCGTCGAACCGCAGCCGGGAGAGGCCTGGCTCCACCTTGCCACCGGTGAACGCGGCCTGGCGCTGGAGGAGCTGCGGGTCGCTCTGGCCGAATGCGGCCCCTTGGACAAAGCCCGGCTGCTCCTGGCCGCCACCGAACTGGCCGGCGCCTGCGGCGACGGGGACCTCGCTGCAACATACTGCGCCGAACTGGAACAGACGGCCGCCCGCTACTCCTCCCCTGGCCTGCGGGCGTGGGCAAGCCACACCCGGGGTGTGGTGCTCCTGGCCGCGGCCCGGCCGGCCGATGCCCTGTCAGCCTTCGAAGCGGCAGGCCGGATTTACCGCGACCAGCGGGCCCGCTACAGCACGGCGGTAATCCATGAACTGGAATCGTCCTGCCGCAGGTCCCTGGGATATCCGGAAGCAGCTGACGCGGACCTGGCCACGGCGGCGGCCATCTACCGGCAGCTTGGCGCAGCACCCGACCTCCAGCGGCTCCAGGCTAATCTCCAACGGATTCGAGGGTCCGCGCCGGGCGGCCTGACGGCGCGGGAAGCCGAGGTCCTGGCGCTGGTCAGCGGCGGAGCGAGCAACCGCCAGGTGGCCGATGCCCTGGTGATCAGCGAGAAAACGGTGGGCCGCCACCTGGCGAACATCTTCGGCAAGATCGGCGTCTCCTCTCGCACCGGCGCCGCGGCGTGGGCGCGCGAGCATGGCCTCCCGGGCTCCTAAGCAGCGGCCTGCATGATCTGCCCCATCCCCGCACGGAAAGATGCATCGTCCGCCCGACGCGAGGCGGCCTGCCCCGCGCCTACCTTCAGAAGTAACCGACCGCAGTTCCCAAAGGGTCCGCAGTTCCCGAAAGGCACGAATCATGAGCACCTTCCAAAGCGAGGCAGCCACCGCCCCCGAGGCAGCCGTCGAGGCTGCTGCTGGCAGGCTGGTGGGGATCCTCAATGACAGCTCCGCGGCCATCCTGGCCAGCATCGGCTACCAGACCGGCCTCTTCGAAGCGATGGCGGACCTGCCGGCCGCCACCAGCGAGCAGGTAGCCGACGCCGCGGGACTCAATGAGCGCTACGTCCGCGAATGGCTGGGCGGGATGACCACCGCCGGGTTCGTTGACTACAACCCTGCGGCACGGACCTACCTGCTGCGCCCCGACGTCGCCCCGTCCGTCACCGGCCCCGGAGTGGACAACCTGGCCCGCACGCTGATGTACATCACGCTCATGGGAGAAGTGGCGGGCAAGATTGCCGGCAAATTCCGGACCGGCGGCGGCCTGAACTACGCAGATTACCCGGGTTTCGTGGAGATCCAGGCGGCCGACAGCGGCTCCGTGCACGACGCGTCCCTCATCGACGCCATCGTTCCGCTCGCCGGACGCGTGGACGCGCTGCGGACGGGAATCGACGTCGCGGATATCGGCTGTGGCGCCGGCCACGCGGTGAACCTGATGGCAGCAGCGTTCCCGGCAAGCAGGTTCACCGGATATGACTTCCTCGAGGAAGCCCTGGCCGCCGGCCGGGTCGAGGCTGAGCGCCTTGGCCTCACCAACGTGCGCTTCGAGCAGCGCGACGCCGCCGGCCTGGACATCGACGAAGAGCTGGATCTGGTCACCGTCTTCGATGCCATCCACGACCAGGCGCACCCGGCCACCGTCCTGCGGAACATCCACCGGGCCCTGCGGCCCGGCGGAACGTTCCTGATGGTGGACATGAAGGCGTCCAGCAAGCTCGAGGAAAACCTCGACCTTCCGTGGGCGACGTTCCTCTACGCCATCTCCACCACGCACTGCATGTCCGTGTCACTCGCCCAGGGCGGCGACGCGCTGGGCACGGTGTGGGGCGTCCAGCGTGCCGGGTCCATGGTTCGGGAGGCCGGCTTCGATGAGGTTGACGTCAAGGAGCTGGACGACGACCCGTTCAATGCCTACTTCGTCGCTAGGAAGCCGGAGCTGCCGCGGCTCCGCTGATGTTCACCAGCCACGCGATGCCGAACTTGTCCGTGCACATGCCGAAGATGTCGCCCCACGGAGCCTTCTCCATCGGGACGGTGACTGTGCCGCCGTCCGACAGTTTGTCGTAGTAGCCGCGCAGTTCGGTCTCGTCGTCGCCGCTGAGCGACACGGAAATTGTGCTCCCCGGCGAGTAGTCCATGGAGTTGGGGGTGTCGGCCCCCATGAGGACGAGCCCCTTCTCCGAGGTCAGCATGCCGTGCATGATCTTGTCCGACTCCGCGGGATCTTCACTGGCGTTGAACTCCCCGAAGGTGCTGAGCGCCAGGTCGCCGCCGAACACCGACTGGTAGAAGGTCATGGCGTCGCGGGCGTTGTCACGGAAGCTGATGTACGGGTTGAGCAGGGTGGACACGATCGGTTCTCCTTCGGCTGTACATGTGGCGCCCGCTGCGCGGCGCCCGGCATTACACATGTTGCCCGAATCCGGCTCCCCTTCATAGGGGTTCACGGAAGTTCACGGTCCGTTCATAGGTGCAGGTCAGGGCCGGAAGCGGTAGCCGATGCCGGCCTCGGTCAGCAGATGGCGCGGGTTGCCGGTGTCCGCCTCGAGCTTGCGCCGGAGCTGCGCCATGTAGACGCGCAGGTAGTTGGCTTCCTTCTCGTAGGCGGGCCCCCACACGCTGGCCAGGATCTGCTGCTGGGTAATGAGCTTCCCCGGGTTCCGCACCAGCAGTTCGAGGATGCTCCACTCCGTGGGGGTGAGCCGGACGGGCTCTCCGTTCCGGGTGACCATCCGCCGTCCCAGGTCCACGCTGAACTCCGGGGTATCCACCGTGGACGGCTCGGTGGCTTCCGGGGCGCGGCGCAGGAGTGCGCGAAGCCGGGCCAGGAGCTCCTCCAGTCCAAAGGGCTTGGTGATGTAATCGTCCGCGCCGGCGTCGAGGGCGTCCACCTTGTCTGATGAGCCGTGCCGGGCCGAGAGCACCAGGACCGGTGCGGTGCTCCAGCGGCGAAGCTCCCTGAGCACCGCGGCGCCGTCCATGTCGGGCAGTCCGAGGTCCAGGACAACAATCCCCGGCGGATTGCGGGAGGCGGCAATCAGCGCCGCCTCGCCGTCCGCCGCCGTCTCCACCGCATAGCCATGCGCCTGCAGCGTGATCCGCAGGGCCTTCAGCAGATGCTGGTCATCGTCCACCACGAGGACGCCGGTCACTGGGCAGTCTCCTGTGGAGAAACGGCAGGAATAGCGGCGGATGGCCCGCCGTCGTGCCCGTCATGCCCTGGTGAGCCGTGCCCCGTCGAGAGGGGAAGCCGGATGACCATCGTGAGTCCCCCGCCGGGCGTCTCCTCCGCCGCCAGGCTGCCGCCCATGGCCGTGACGAATCCCCTGGCCACGGCGAGTCCGAGGCCCACGCCGGTTGACTGCGACAGATCATCCAGGCGCTGGAAGGGCCGGAACATCGCTGGCACGTTGCGGTCTGGCACGCCGCGTCCGTGGTCGATGATCCGCAGCTCGCCGGCCGGGTGGCCGTTGAGGACGGCGCCGCTGAGCCCGCCCGACGCCGAGGTCACGGTGACGTCCGATGCGGGCGCGTACTTGACCGCGTTTTCTGCGATGTTGGCGATGACGCGTTCCAGCAGGACCGCGTCAGCGTCGACGGCGGGAAGGTTCGGCGGCAATACCACCCGCACCCTGCCCGGCGGAAGGCCACGCAGCGCCGGAGGCACGACGTCGAGCCACCGGACGGGCTTCATCAGGGGGCGCACCGAGTCGGCCGTGATCCTGGACATGTCCAAGAGGTTTCCCACCAGGGCGTCCAGCCGGTCCGAGCATTCGTCGATGGTTTCCAAAAGCTCCTGTTTCTCTTCGGGGGTGTAGCTGACGGCGGTCTGCAGGAGACCGCCGACGGCGAGCTTGATGCCGGCGAGCGGCGTGCGGAGGTCATGCGAGACAGCCCGCAGGATGGCGGTGCGCATGGTGTTACCTTCGGCTAGCCGCAGCACCTCCAGGCGGCTGGCGGCCAGTTGCCGGCGCTCCAGCTGAGCCAGCACGTGCGCTGCGAAGGCGCCCAGCAGGCTACTGTCGGCGGCCGGCACCGTCCTGCCGAACAGCACCAGCCAGGTGCCGTCGTCGACCGGTTCCACGGTGTGCTCGGCAAAGTCCGCGCCTTCCCGTTCAGAATCGGTCAGCTCGCCCGCACTCGCAAGCAGCTTCCTCCCTGCCCCGCCCTCCCCGTCGCGGAAAGCAGGCGCGGCACCGAAAGGCTGCGCATCGCCAGAAGCCATCCCGTTCCGGAAAGCCGGCCCGCTGAAGAGAGCCGCCCCGCGGACTCCGAAGACGTCCAGCGCCTGTTCCAGCAGGCTGCCCACCGTGTCCTCCGCGCGTGTGGCTCCGCGGGCCAGCTCGCCGAGCGTCGCGGCCTCGGCGCGCGCCCGGGCGGCTTCCTTGGAGCGCCGGGCGGACCTGTCCACGACGCCGGCCACGGCAACCGAGACGCCCACGAACACGCCCAGGGAAAGCAGGTCCTGCGGGTCTTTGATGGCCAGCTCACCAAGCGGCGGCGTCGAGAAGTAGTTGACCAGCAGGCTGCTCCAGAGCGCACCCGCGACAGCCGGCCAGAGGCCTCCCACAAGCGCCACGGCCACGGCCCCGGCGAGCTGGACCAGGACGGCAGTGGCCACACTGTGCTCGATGACGGCGAGCGCCAGCTGCATCAGGATGGGGACGGCGGCCGCCAGCACGAACCCGACGGCGACGCGCGCGCGGCCGAGGTCCCGCTGCCGCCGCCGGCCTGTGCCTCGCCCGGCCAGCGGATGCGGCACCACCTGCACGTCGAGGGCCCCGGCACGGCGGATGATCCGTGTCTCCGTCGCGCCAGTGAAAAGCCTCGAGAGCGGGCGTGCCCGCGACTGGCCGATGACCAGCCGGGTGGCGCCCACATGGGACGCGAACCCGAGGAGTGCTTCGACGGGGTCTTGCGCGGCGACGGTGTGGTAACTGCCGCCCAGCTCTACCACCAGGCGGCGCTGAGATTCGAGGGCGCTGGTTGATTCGCGCGACGCGCCTTCCGCGGAACGGATGTGGACGGCGAGCAGGTCCCCGCCGCCAGCCCCGTCCAGGACCTTGACGGCACGGCGGATCAGGACCTCCCCCTCAAGGCCTCCCGACAGGCCAATGACGATCCGTTCCCCTGCCATGACGCCATTCTTTCACCAGTCCGGTGGCCAAGGCGGCACGCGCGGTGGGGTGCTTCACAACGGCGTTAAGGATCCGTCAAGATTCGGCTTCCGGCGGTTCCGCCGCTCCTGCCCGGTGCTACGTTCGGCTGTGCCCCAACGAAATCCCGCGGCATCGGTGAGATACCGCGGCCGCGGGGCACCACCACAGATGAAAGGCACCATGACCACCATGAGCCGCCCACCGGCGGAACCCTCGGCGCTGCGCCACACCCGGAGGCAGCGGCTCAACAGCTGGCTGCTGCTGGGTCTGCAGGACAGCAAAGGATCCCACCAGGGACCCGGCGGCCGGACCATGGCCCACGAGCGGAAGCATGCATGGTGGCAGGTCATGTGCCTGACCGGCGTGGACTACTTCTCCACGCTCGGCTACCAGCCCGCCATCGCCGCGCTCGCTGCCGGCGTCATTTCCCCGCTGGCCACGCTGGTCCTGGTGGCCGTCACACTGTTCGGGGCACTGCCGGTGTACCGCCGCGTGGCGGGCGAAAGTTCCCACGGCGAGGGTTCCATCGCCATGCTGGAGCGGCTCCTCCCCCGCTGGGGCGGCAAGCTGTTCGTCCTGGTGCTGCTCGGCTTTGCGGCGACGGACTTCATGATCACCATGACCCTTTCCGCCGCCGACGCCACGGCGCACCTCATCCAGAATCCGTACGCCCCGATGTGGCTGCATGGGCAGGAGGTGACGGTGACCCTCGTTCTCCTGGCCCTGCTCGCCGCCGTGTTCCTGCGGGGGTTCAAGGAGGCGATCGGGATCGCCGTCGTCCTGGTGGCGGTCTATCTGGGACTGAACGTCGTGGTGGTGGCAACAGCCGCCGTCGAATCCCTGGCCCACCCGGCCGCCGTCGGGGACTGGTGGCAGGCCCTGGGGACGTCACACGGCAATCCTGTACTGGCGGTGGCCATAGCGCTGCTGGTGTTTCCCAAGCTGGCCCTTGGGCTGTCCGGCTTCGAAACAGGCGTGGCGGTCATGCCGCAGGTCCGCGGCCGGGATTCGGATACGGAGGAGCACCCGGCGGGCCGCGTCGAGGGAACCCGCCGCATGCTGACCACGGCCGCGCTGATCATGAGCGCGTTCCTCATCGCCAGTAGCTTCACCACGGTGATCCTCATTCCGGCCGCCGAATTTCAACCCGGCGGGCAGGCCAACGGGCGCGCCCTTGCCTTTCTGGCCCATCAGTACCTGGGGAACGGGTTCGGCACGGTCTACGACGTGAGCACCATCGCCATCCTGTGGTTCGCCGGTGCGTCCGCGATGGCAGGGCTGCTGAACCTGGTGCCGAGGTACCTGCCGCGGTACGGGATGGCGCCGGAGTGGGCCAAGGCGGTCCGGCCGCTGGTGCTGGTTTTCGGCGTCATTGCCTTCCTGGTCACCATCCTTTTCGAGGCCGACGTCGACGCCCAGGGCGGTGCCTACGCCACCGGCGTGCTGGTGCTGATGACCTCGGCGGCAGTCGCCGTCGCACTGTCCGCCCGGCGCCGGCGGCAGCGGAAGCGCACCGCCGGCTTCGGGCTGATCGCCCTGGTGTTCATCTATACGACGGTCGCGAACATCATTGAGCGGCCCGAGGGCATCCGCATTGCCGCCTTCTTCATCGCCGGCATCATCGTCATTTCGCTGCTGTCCCGGATCGGGCGGTCCTTCGAGCTGCACGCCACCCACGTCCGGCTCGACCGGACGGCCCTGGAGTTCGTCGCCGAGGACGAGAGCGGCCCCATCGGCATCATCGCCCACGAACCCCGCAGACTGACCGCGGAGGCGTACCGGCAGAAGCTGACCTCCGCCATCGAGGTAAGCCACCTGCCGGTCCACTACCAGGCGCTGTTCCTCGAGGTGATCGTGGACGACTCCTCCGACTTCGAAACCGAACTGCAGGTGCACGGCGTGGTGCGGCACGGCTACCGGGTGCTGGAGGTGCACGGGCCCGTGGTGCCGAACACCATCGCCTCCGTTCTCCTGCACATCCGGGACGTCACCGGGCTCATGCCGCACATCTACTTCCGCTGGACCGAGGGCAATCCGGTGGTGAACCTGCTTCGCTTCCTGTTCCTCGGAGAGGGTGAGATCGCGCCGGTCACCCGGGAAGTGCTGCGGGAAGCCGAGCCGGATGTCACCAAGCGCCCGTGGGTGCATGTGGGGTGAGCGGGCGTGCCTGCGTGGGTGCGTGCGCGGAACGCCGCCCGGCCGTAGGCTCGACGCATGGCGAAATTCTTTGATGTCCACCCCGAGGACCCCCAGCCCCGCGCGATCTCGCAGATCGTGGAGCTCCTGCGATCGGGCGGGCTGATCGCCTACCCCACGGACTCCTGCTACGCCCTCGGCGCCCAGCTGGGGAACAAGGAGGCGCTGGACAGGATCCGATCCATCCGCCAGCTGGACAGCAAGCACCATTTCACGCTGGTCTGCCGGGACTTCGCGCAGCTGGGGCAGTTCGTGAACATCGGCAACGACGTGTTTCGCAGCATCAAGTCCGTCACGCCGGGCAGCTACACCTTCATCCTGCCGGCCACCAAGGAGGTTCCGCGCCGGCTGCTGCACCCCAAGAAGAAGACTGTGGGCGTGCGCATCCCAAGGCACAACTTCGTCCAGGCGCTGCTGGCGGAGCTTGGCGAACCGCTGCTGTCCAGCACGCTGCTGCTGCCGGACGAGGAGGACCCGCTGACCCAGGGCTGGGAAATCAAGGAGCGGCTCGACCATGTGGTCGACGCGGTGGTCGAGGCCGGTGACTGTGGTGCCGAGCCGACCACGGTCGTCGACTTCTCCGGCGGCACCGCCGAGGTGGTGCGCCGCGGCACCGGCGACCCGTCCCGGTTTGAGTAGGGCGGGTTTGAGTAGCGGTGTTCGACTGGAGGCACCGGGCCCGGGCGGCGCGGCGCCGCCGGCTAGTCCGGCTTCTTCGCCCTGCTGGCCTGCACCCGGGGCGGTTCGCCCGGCATCTTGGGGTAGTCCGGCGGGAACGGCAGTTCACCCAGTCCGTTCGCGACGTCGCGCTCCCACCATTCCAGCAGCGTGTCGATGGTTCCCGGCTTCGCGTGCATGTCCGCCCACGGGTCCCCCACCGTTTTCAGCCTGTCCGGGACGGTGAGGATGGTGAAGTCCTTGGGCCTGACGTCCGCCAGCTCGTCCCAGGTGATGGGGCAGGACACGGAAGCATGCGGGAGGGCCCGCGGGCTGTATGCGCCGGCGATGGTGCGGTCCCGGTTGGCCTGGTTGAAGTCGACAAAGATGCGCTCGCCGCGTTCCTCCTTCCACCAGTTGGTGGTGACCTTCTCCGGCATGCGCCGCTCGAGCTCCCTGGCGGCAGCGATCACCGCGTGGCGGACATCCAGGAACTCGCGGGTCGGCTCAACGGGGGCGTAGACGTGCAGGCCGCGGTTGCCAGAGGTTTTCAGGAAGGCGTCCAGCCCTGCGTCGGCGAGCACCTTCCGAAGTTCGAGCGCGGCGGGGATGGCGTCGTCATAGTCAGTGCCCGGCTGGGGGTCCAGGTCGATTCGCAGTTGGTCGGGATTGTCCGAATTGTCCGCATGGGACGGCCAAGGGTGAAAAACCACCGTGTTCATCTGCGCCGCCCAGACCGCCGCCGCGGGCTCGTCAAGGACCAGCATGGGATGCGAGCGCGCGCTCGGAAAGGTGACCTTCACCGTGCGGATGAAGTCCGGCGTCCCCTTCGGCGGATTCTTGGAGAAGAACTGCTCTCCGTCCACGGTGCCTGAAAACCGCTGCAGCGCCACCGGCCGGCCTCCGTTGGCCCGGATGAAGGCCTCCCCCACATCCACGAAGTAGCGCGCCAGGTCCAGCTTGGTCAGCCCCAGTTCGGGCCACAACACCCGGCTTGGACTGGAGACGCGCATTTCCCGGGGGCCGTCGGGCCCGTCGACACTGATGGTGGTCTGTTCACTGGCCATGGGGACAACCTACCCCCGCGCGGCCCGCGGCGTCAGCAGTACGCCCGCCGCGATTCTCACGATGATCTATGGTGCGCGGATCCCTCGGGCGAGTCCCGCCGTCGGGCACTGAGAAACATCTGCCCGCTCTCTGGGCAGCGGCGGGGCCATCTGTAAGGATGAAACACACCGGGCGCCGCCAGGCGCAGAGCATCCTCGAAGGAGACCCGTTCCATGGTTGAATCCCCGAGTCTGGACGCTACCCAGGGACCATCCGCCGCCCAGGAATCCGGTTCACCGCAGCCGTCCGGGGCATCCCAGGCAGGCAACCGCCAGCTGTTCAGCACGGTGGCCGGGAAGGCCGGCCTGGAAGCGGGCAGTGGGGACCGGGACGCACTGGAGCGGCGGTTCGACCACCACTTCCCCGACCTGTCCAGGCTGTTCCGTTCACTGTACGGATCACGGCCGGACATCGAGGAACAGCTGGCGGCCCTCGCGCTGGAGATCGCCCGCTCCTGGAAGGAGCGGCCGGCAGACCTGAAAGAGCTGGACGCCGGCCGCGAGGGAAATACCGAATGGTTCCAGTCCAACCGCATGCTTGGCGGCGTCTGCTACGTGGACCGGTATGCGGCAGACCTCGAGGGGGTCCGCGCCCGCATCCCCTATTTCAAGGAACTCGGCCTCACCTACCTGCACCTGATGCCGCTGTTCCTGGCCCCGGAGCCGCTGTCGGACGGCGGCTATGCCGTGTCCAGCTACCGTGAGGTCAACCCGAAGCTCGGCACCGTGGACCAGCTGCGGGCGCTCGCCGCCGAGTTGCGCGCCAACGGCATCAGCCTGGTGGTGGACTTCATCTTCAACCACACCTCGAACGAGCACGAGTGGGCGCAGCGGGCCGCCGCGGGCGATCCGCACTACAGCGACTACTACTGGATCTTCCCGGACCGCGCCATGCCTGACGCGTTCGAACAGACCGTGCGGGAAATCTTCCCGGAAGACCATCCCGGTTCCTTCGTGCAATTGCCGGACGGCCGGTGGGTCTGGGCCACCTTCCACACGTTCCAGTGGGACCTGAACTACTCCAACCCCGAGGTGTTCCGCGCCATGGCGGGAGAAATGCTGTTCCTGGCCAACCTGGGAGTGGACATCCTGCGGATGGACGCGGTGGCCTTCATCTGGAAGCAGCTGGGGACACCGTGCGAAAGCCTGCCCGAGGCACACACCCTGCTGCAGGCCTTCAACGCGGTCTGCCGGCTGGCGGCGCCATCGCTGCTGTTCAAGTCCGAAGCAATCGTGCACCCGGACGAGGTGGCCCTGTACATCGATCCGGCCGAGTGCCAGCTCTCCTACAACCCGCTGCAGATGGCACTGACCTGGGAAGCCCTGGCCACGCGGAACGTGTCGCTGCTCGCCCAGGCGCTTGAACGGAGGCACAACATTGCGCCGGGAACGTCCTGGGTGAACTATGTGCGGAGCCACGACGACATCGGCTGGACGTTCGCGGATGAGGACGCTGCCGAGTTCGGCATCAACGGGTTCGACCACCGCCGGTTCCTGAACTCCTTCTACGTTAACCGTTTCCCCGGCAGCTTCGCCCGTGGCGTGCCGTTCCAGGACAACCCGCGGACCGGCGACTGCCGCATCTCCGGCACCATGGCGTCGCTGTGCGGCCTGGAGGACGGTTCGGCCGAGGCCATCCGCCGCATTCTGCTCACCCACTCGGTGGCCTTCAGCACCGGCGGCATCCCGCTGCTCTACCTCGGCGATGAGGTGGGGCAGCTCAATGACTACGACTACACGCTGGAGGACGGCCACGAGACCGACAGCCGGTGGGTGCACCGGCCCCAGTTCCCGGCCGAAAAGTACGCAAAGCGCCTGGACCCGGCCACGCCCGAGGGCGCTGTGTTCGCAGGGCTCAGGCGGCTGGCGGAGGTCCGTGCGGCAACCCCGGAGTTGGCCGGCACCCGCCTGGTCCCGTTCACCACGAACAATCCCGCCGTGCTGGGGTACCAGCGGCCCGGCGAGGGAACGGTGGTCCTGGCCCTCGCCAACTTCGGTGACGGCCCGCAGGTGGTGTCTGCGGACACGCTGTCCGGGTTCGCGGCCGAAGCTTTGGACCTGTTTTCCGACGAGCCGGTCCGGATCGACGAGGGGCTCGTGCTGCGGCCGTTAGATTACGCCTGGCTCAGGGTGGTGCCCGCTTCCTGAGAAATCTCGCCACCACTCCGGATCGGGCATGATGGAGTCATGCCCACCGCTGACTCGCCCATCACCATCACCATCGCCGTCGGCGACGGCCACGTCTCCGGCGCCTACGCGAGGCCGGCCAGTCCGTTCGCAACGCTCGTGCTGGCCCACGGCGCCGGCGCGGGCATGGAGCATCCGTTCATGCGCGGGTTCACGGGCGCATTGAACGACGACGGCGTCGCCACCTTGCGCTTCAACTTCCCCTACCGTGAGGCGGGTCGGAAGTTCCCCGACCGGCCGCCGGCAGCGATTGCCGCCTGGCGGGCGGCGATGGCCGAAGCGGCGGCCCGGGCGGAATCCGCAGGGGAAGCCGAGCCGGTGTGGGCGGCCGGGAAGTCGTTCGGCGGCCGGATGGCCTCCATGGCGGTGGCAGAAGGAATGCCGGCCGCCGGCCTGATCTATCTCGGCTACCCGCTGCACCCGCCGGGCAAGCCGGAGAAGCTCCGCGACGAGCACCTCTACGGGCTGGAAACCCCGATGCTTTTCCTGCAGGGAACGCGCGACACCTTCGCCACCCGGGAGCTGCTGGAAGGCGTGGTGTCCCGCATCGGACCCACCGCCGCACTCCAGTGGTGCGAGGGCGGCGACCACTCATTTGCGGTCGCCGGAAACAAGCGCAGGGCCGAAGACATTGGCGCCTCCCTGGCGGCGCCAGTCGCAGCGTTCTTGCGTGCCAACATCCCCGCTGGCTAAGGACGTCAGGCGTTCGCAGCCGCCGGCGCCACGTTGCCCGGGACGGGTTCGTGCCGCAGGTAACTGCGGCGGAACCGGCCGGTGCCGGCGGTCAGCGCCCGCAATTGGACCGCATACCGGAGGAGCTCCCCGTCCGGGACCTCGGCGGTGACCTCCGTGGCATCCCCGCCGGACGACGTCGTGCCAGTGAGCCGGCCACGGCGTGAGGAGAGGTCGCTCATGACAGCCCCGACGTACTCGTCCGGGATGCTGATGGTGACGGCGGAGACGGGCTCCAGCAGCTGGATGCGGCCGGCGGCTGCGGCCTCGCGCAGCGCCAGCGCGCCGGCGGACTGGAACGCGGCGTCCGAGGAGTCAACGCTGTGGGCCTTGCCGCCCACCAGGGTCACCCGGATGTCCACCACCGGGAAACCGGCCGAGACGCCCTTCTGCATCTGCGCCCGCACGCCCTTCTCCACCGAGCCAATGAACTGGTTCGGCACCACCCCGCCCACGGTCTTGTCCACGAACTCGAAACCCGCGCCGCGCTCAAGCGCCTCCACCTCGATGTCGCAGATGGCGTACTGGCCGTGTCCGCCGGACTGCTTCACGTAGCGTCCATGCCCGGCGGCGGGGGCGGCGAAGGTCTCGCGCAGCGGCGTCACCACGGGCACGGTCTGCAGCTTCACGCCCTGGTCCCGCAGCCGGTCAAGGACCACCTCGCCGTGCGCCTCGCCCATGCACCACAGGATCAGCTGGTGGGTTTCTGCGTTGCGTTCCACCCGAAGGGTTGGGTCCCCGGCGGCCACTTTGCCCAGGCTCTTGGCGAGGGCGTCCTCGTCGCTACGGGTGGCGGCCTCGACGGCGACCGGCATGAGCGGTTCGGGCATGTCCCAGGCGGTGATCAGCAACGGGGCATCCTTCGCTGACACGGTATCGCCCGTCTCGGCGCTGCCCAGCTTCGTGATCGCGCAGATGTCGCCTGCCACGGAGTACGGGACGGGACGCAGGCTTGCCCCCAGCGGCGAATACAGGTGGGTGAGACGCTCATCGCTGTCGTGGTCCTCATGGCCGCGTTCGGCCAGGCCGCGGCCGCTGACGTGCACGGCCGAATCCTCGCGCAGCGTGCCGGAAAAGACGCGCACCAGGCAGACCCGCCCCAGGAACGGATCCATGGTGGTTCGCACCACCTCACCGGCCAGCGGTCCGTCGGGATCGCAGGAGAGCGGCCCGGCCGGTTCGCCGGCAAGGTCAGTCACGTCCGGTAAGGCACGCTCAACGGGTGTCGGAAACGCCCGGGTCAGCATGTCCAGCAGCTCCGTGATCCCCAGTCCCGTTTCAGCCGATGTCGCCAGGACAGGAAAGAACGATCCGCGCGCCACAGCCGTTTCGAGGTCGCCCACCAGGACGTCGGCGTCGATGTCCTCGCCTCCAAGGTAGCGGTCCATCAGCGACTCGTCTTCGCTCTCGGAGATGATCCCCTCGATCAGCGTGCCACGCTCGGACTCCGCGGCGGCGAGCTCCTCGGCACTCGCGTCCCGGACCGCGGGCTCCGGGGATTCGCCGTCGTATTCCGAGACCTGCCCGGACAGCAGCCCCAGCAGCGCCGTGGCGCTGCCGTTCCCGCGGAGCGGCAGGTAGGCGGGCACCACCGACTGGCCAAAGGCGCGCTGGCAGGCAGCCAGGGCGGCATCAAAATTCGCCCGCGGATGATCAAGCCGGCTGATCACCACGGCCCGCGGTGTATCCAGCTGGGCGCACTCCGCCCACAGCGCGGTGGTGGCGGCATCGACGCCGTCCACGGCCGACACCACGAACAGTGCCGCGTCCGCAGCGCGCAACCCGGCACGCAGCTCGCCCGTGAAGTCCCCGTAGCCCGGTGTGTCCAGCAGGTTTACCTTGACGCCGTCGTAAATCAGCGGCGCTACGGAAAGGACCACAGAGCGCTGCTGGTGGATCTCGGACGGTTCGGCATCACTGACCGTGTTGCCGTCAACGATGGAACCCATCCGCGGGATGGTCCCGGTGGCGGCGAGCAGGGCCTCGAGCAGCATGGTTTTGCCGGCCCCGGAGTGTCCTACCAGCGCGACGTTGCGGATGCCCTCCGGCTTGTCCACCGGCGCCCCTGCCGAGGCGTCCGCCCGCCGGAGATCGGAACTGCCGCGGCCCGTGCCCTTGCCCCGGCCATTAGTGCCCTTTACCGACATGACCATCTCCCGGCGTGCTAGTCGTGAGCCGCCAAGCGGCCTTAGTAAGAAGATTCGACACCCAAAGCTGCTGTTCAGCAAGGGGTCCAGCCGCTCAACGCCAGTCCGACGGCGGCGGGGCGCGGCTCTTCCGGAGCCGTCACCGCCGGTAGGCAATAACCCGTTGCGGCGTCATCCCGGTAGGGGGACGATGGATAACGTGGCCGCACGGGCCGGCCCATGCCATCCGACTAGTCGCCAGGGAGCGGTCGATGAGTGCGTGGAATGAAAATATCGGTGCAGGATCATCCGGCCTGACAGCGGTGACCGTGGTGGAGGGCTCCTCCTTCTGCATCTCTGCCGAGAGCGGGGACGTGTTTCCCGGCCAGCCGCAGGGAGCCTTCTACCAGGACACCAGGATTCTGTCCCGCTGGCAGCTGACGGTCGACGGCGCTTCTCTGGAACCGCTGTCCGGCCAGACCCGGGAACCCTACCGGGCGGTGTTCGTCGGCAGGCCCCGGGGGGTCAACGGTGCGGTGGAGAGCCCGCTGGTAGTGGAGCACAGCCGGCAGGTCGGGCCCGGCCTGCGTGACGACCTCAAGGTCCACAACTATTCGGAACAGCCGCGGACCTGCCGGATCCAGATCAGGGTGGACGCGGACCTGAGCGACCTGTTCGACGTCAAAGGCGGAAAGGTTGTGCCGTCCACCGAGCACAGCCGACAGGTCAGAGCAGATGCACTGCAGATTGACGCCATGCGCAACGGCATCCACCGCGGCGTGGTCATCAGCGCCTCCGGAGCCACGGTCACCGAGGACGCCCTGACATTCGACGCCGAACTGGCCCCCCGCGGCTTGTGGACGGCCACCGTGCTCACCACGCCCCTGGTTGACGGCGCGGGACCGGAGCAGCCGTTCACGCATGAGTCGGCCCCGCACGTGGGGGCGCAGCGCTACGCCGCCTGGGAAGAACATGTTCCCCGGCTGACAGTGACGGACAAAAACGTGGAGAAGGTCCTGACCCGCAGCCAAGAGGACCTGGGCGCTCTCCGGATCTTCGACCCCGACCACCCCGAGCGGGCCGCCGTAGCCGCCGGCGCCCCGTGGTTCATGGCCCTGTTCGGCAGGGACTCCATCCTTTCTTCCTACATGGCGCTGCCGGTGGATCCGAAGCTGGCGGCGGGGACCCTCCAGACCCTGGCCTCGCTGCAGGGCCAGAAGGTTGACCCGGACACCGAGGAGGAACCTGGCAGGATCCTGCACGAAGTGCGGCTGGGGGTCACCGCGGGACTGGCCCTCGGCGGCAGTCAGGCGTACTACGGCACCGCGGACGCAACGCCCCTGTTCGTGGCGCTGCTGGCCGAACTGGGGCGCTGGGGGCTGGCGGGCGAGCTGCTGGAATCGCTCCTGCCGCACGCAGACCGGGCCCTGGAATGGGTGGAGCACTACGGCGACCGCGACGGCGACGGCTTCGTGGAGTACCAGCGCGCCAACGAGCACGGACTGCTGAACCAGGGCTGGAAGGACTCCTGGGACGGGATCAACTTCGCCGACGGCCGGATGGCGGAGGCCCCCATTGCGCTGTGTGAGGTGCAGGGCTACGTCTACAGCGCCTACCTGGGGCGAGCGCTGCTCGCCCAGCAGCTCGGCGACGAGGAAACCACCGCCAAGTGGAACCGCCGAGCCGCAGACATCAAGGCCGAGTTCAATGAGAAGTTCTGGCTTCCTGAGCAGGGATACTTCGCCGTGGCCCTGGACAAGGACAAGCGCCCCGTTGATGCCTGCACGTCCAACATGGGCCATTGCCTCTGGGTGGGCATCGTCGACGCCGAAAAGGCGCCGCTGGTGGCCAAGCGGCTCATGTCGCCGGAGATGTTCACAGGATGGGGCATCCGGACGCTCGCCTCGGACATGGGCGCCTACAACCCGGTCAGCTACCACAACGGTTCGGTGTGGCCGCACGACACAGCACTGGTGGCCGCCGGACTGATGCGGTACGGCTTCGTCGACGAGGCCACGCGCATTGCCACCGGCCTGTTCGACGCCGCCGAACAGTTCGACGGGCGGCTGCCGGAACTCTTCTGCGGATTCTCCCGGGACGATTTCCCGGACCCCGTCCCCTTCCCCACGTCCTGCTCGCCGCAGGCCTGGGCTTCGGCCGCGCCGGTGCAACTGATGCGGACCCTCCTGCGCTTTGATCCGCTGCTTTCGCGCCAGGAGGTCTGCCTGGCCCCCGTGCTGCCGGCTGTGTTCGGCAGCTTCCGCGCGGACAAGGTGCAGATGGACTCTTCCCGGATCACCCTGAGCGCCAACGGCAGCGAAGGGTCCATTGACGGCCTGCCGTCGGGCGTGACCCTGCTCAACAAGCCCCGGCCGCCGCTGGAGCGGCTGATGGCGCCTTAACGACCGGCGCCTGGTTCCACCCACAACTGAATGGTCTCAGGAGTTAAGGCGGTCTCAGTACATCCGGACGACAAGGGAGCTGCGGATGCGTATCGGTTTAATTGCGGGGCCTTGGTATCCGATTCCCCCGGCCGGTTACGGAGGCATCGAACTGGTAGTCGATGCGCTCGCCAGGGGCTTCGTCAGGGCGGGCCATGAGGTGCTGCTCGCCGCCGCAGCGGAAAGCACCTGCCCGGTGCCACAGCTCCCCGGGATGCGCATCTCCGAACCCGACCTCGTTGGCAACACGTCCTCTGAGCTGAGCCACATCATCGACGCCTACGCCGGCATGGCGGGCATGGTGGACCTGGTGCACGACCATACCATCGCCGGGCCGCTCTACCGGGGCCGTCCCGAGGGGCTGCCGGTGGTAACCACGATGCACAGCGACCTGAGTCCGGAATTCGCCGCCGTCTATGGCGCGGCGGCCCGGGACACGACCCTGATCGCCATCTCCAAAAGCCAGGTCAGCAGCGCGCTGGCAGACCGGGTCGCGGCCATCATCCCCCACGGCATGGAGGTGGCCGCTGTTTCGGTGGGGCACGGGCAGGGCGGCTATGCGTGTTTCCTTGGCCGGATGTGCCCCGACAAAGGCGTGGTCGAGGCCATCAGGGTGGCCCAGCTGGCCGGGGTTCCGCTCCGGATCGCCGCCAAGATGCGGGAACCGGCTGAAATGCAGTACTACCGCGATGTTGTGAAGCCGCTGCAGGGTCCGGACGTGGAGTTCCTGGGCGAGGTGGGCGGCGCGGAGAAGTACGAACTGCTCGGCGAGGCCATCGCCCTGCTGAATCCCATCCAGTGGATGGAGCCGTTCGGGCTGGTGATGATCGAGGCGATGGCCACCGGCACACCCGTCGTGGCCACGCCCATGGGGTCAGCGCCGGAGATTGTTGACGACGGCGTCAGCGGCTACCTGGCCTCGTCGCTGGAGGACCTGGCCGGGCTCCTGCTGCGCGCTGGGAACCTGGACCGCAGGACAGTACGGGCCCAGGCAGAAGACCGGTTCAGCACCGAGCGGATGGTCGGTGCCCATCTGGCCCTCTACTCACGCCTGACCGGTGTGGCTTCCGCGCGGTAGTGGCTTCTGCGTGCTAGTCACTTCCGTGTATTGGTCCGTGCGGTCGCCGTCGCGGCCCAGGGGTCCTCGGGCCAGGGGTGCTTGGGATAGCGGCCCCGCATCTCGGCGCGGACCTGCGCGTAGGGGCCGGACCAGAAGGAGGCGAGGTCGTCGGTGACGGCCAGCGGCCGCCGGGCCGGCGACAGCAGGTGGAACTGCACCGCCACCCGTCCGCCGGCGAGCAGCGGCGTCCGGTCCCAGCCAAAGCATTCCTGGAGCTTGACGGCGACCACCGGCCTGCCGCCGTCGTCCCCGGCCGCGGGATAGTCAATCCGGATGCGGGAACCGCTGGGCACCTCCAGGAACTCCGGGGCGAGCTCGCCCAGCCGGGCGGCATCGGGCCATGGCAGCAGTCGCCGCAGCGGGTCCGTCAGGTCAATGCCGGAGGTCGCGGCCCCGCCGGCCAGCGCCTCCAGCTCCGGACCAAGCCAGTCGTCGAGCCGGGACAGCAAAGCATGCTCGGACATGTCCGGCCAGGGATCGCCCAGTTCCCGGTGCAGCAGCGCCAGACGGCGGCGCAACGCATCTGCTGCCGTCGACCATCCGATGGCTCCCAGCCCCTGCTCCGCCAAAGCGCGGGCGACGGCGGCTCGGCCGTCACCTGCCGACGCCCGCACCGGCGTGGAGGAGAGGGATATGGCGCCAAGGCGCCGCTCCCTGCGGGCCGTCACACGGCCCTGGCTGAATGTTGCCTCCACCGAGTCGAGCAGCAGGTGCGCCGCGGCGGCCTCGGCCGTGTCCGCCGTCAGCGGCGCGGCAGAGCGGATCACCGCGCCGGTCCCGGCGGCGTCCCGCCCGTCCGCCCGCGCAACCTCGGCCACGGCCAGCCACTCGTATCCGGCAAGCGGGCTGCCGGCGGGAAGGCCGGCCCGCGTCCCGGAGGTCAGCAGGTAACGCTCCGGCCCGTCTCCAGGGACGCGGCGGGCCACCCGGTCCGGGAACGCCAGGGCGACGACCAGGCCAATCTGCTCGGCGGTTCCCGCCGGCACAGTGACGGAGGGAAGCCCGACGCCGGACCCCGCCTGGCGTGCCAAAGTGTCCAGCCGCCGTGCCTCATCGGCCCACCGCCTGGATGCGGGATCCTTGCCGGAGCGGAGGGCGGTCACCAGCCGGGGCAGATCGGCTCCCGTGGCGCGCTGGTCCCCGGCGACGGCAGCAACCACCTCCGCCGCCAGCCCTTTACCTGCAGTCCCGGAACCAGTAGTCCCGGAACCAGTACCGCCGGCATACCCTCCGCCCAGCAGCGCCGACCCCACCAGGAGGGCGCGTCCCAGGCGGGGGTCGGCGGGGATGCGCGCAAGTGCTTTGCCCAGCGCCGTTGCGAGGCCGTCCTCCCCTACCGCGCCAAGCTCTCCCAGCACCTCGACGGCGTCACCCATCGCCGACTGCGGCGGGGCGTCAGGAAGCCCAAGCCCGCGGCCGCCGGGTGAGCCCCAGCACGCGAGGATCAGGGCTGCGCCCGTCAGGTCGGACACGGCAATCTCGGGCGTTTGGTGCGCAGGCGCTGCGCCGAGGGTCTTCTGGTCGTAGCAGCGGACCACCTTCCCTGGCCCTTGCCGCGCCGCACGTCCGGCGCGCTGTTCCGCGGAGGCCCGGGAGCAGGAGACGGTGACCAGGCCGGTCATGCCGCGGCCGGCGTCGCGGCGCGGTTCGCGGGAGAGCCCGGCGTCGACCACCAGCCGGACACCGGGCACAGTCAGCGATGACTCGGCGAGCCCTGTGGACACGATGATCCGGGCGGGATCCCCGGGCTTGCGGCCGGACACGGCGCGGTCCTGGGCCGCGGGGCTCACCTGGCCGTGCAGCTCCAGGATTTCGACGCCGGGACCCACCCGAGTGCGCAGCCGGCCGGCCACGTGGGACACCTCCCGCGCGCCCGGCAGGAACACCAGGGCGTCGGTGCCGGGGTCGGCGGCAAGGGCTTGCGCATATGACGCCGCGGCGGTTTCCGCGACATGATCGAGGAAGGGGCGCGTCACGCCGCGCCCGTCCAGCCGCGCCACCGGCGCGGGCGCCCAGGCCGTCTCCAACGGGTGAAGAGCGGAAGGACAGTCGACGACGGGAGCAGGCCCGCCGCCGTCGGCCTCCTTGGCTTGTTCCCGGCCGGAGTCCGCGCCGAGCAGCGCCGCGAACCGCGGCGCGTCCAGGGTGGCGGACATGGCAACGAGCATGAGGTCGCCGCGCAGCTGGCGTACCTCGGCGAGCAGGCCCAGCAGCAGATCGGTTTCCAGGCCGCGTTCGTGCACCTCATCGAGGATGACGGCGGCGGTGCCCTCCAGGCCGGGATCGGCCAGCAGGCGGCGAAGCAGGATGCCCGGCGTCACAAACTCGATGAGAGTGGCCGGACCGGCCTGCCGTTCGCCGCGGACGGCGTAGCCCACTCTGTCCCCCAGCTCCGTCCCGTCCAGGGAAGCGAGGCGCTTTGCAGCCGACCGGGCGGCCACCCGGCGTGGCTGGGTCACCACGATGCGCGGCCGCTCATCGCCGGTGGCAGCCTGTGCCAGGTTGGCAACCAGGGGAGGCACCAAGGTGGTTTTGCCGGTGCCGGGCGGGGCCTGGACCACCGCAGCTCCGCCGTCGCCCTGCCTTCCCAAGACGTCGGCCAGCTCTCCCAGCGACTCCGCAAAGACCAGCCCGGAGCCGATGGCCTGCAGGTTGAACGGGACGGAACGGCCAGGGGCGTCCTTTGGGATGCCTTGAAGCGCGGCGGGCGGGAGGGGTGCAGAAGTCACCACTCCATTGTGCCCGCCCGGTGCGTTCTGCTCGGTGCCGGGGCCCGTTCCGCGCTGTCCGGCAGAAGGACTTCCCGCTCAGGGCCCTCCCCCGCCGGCCTACCTCTGCTGAACTCCAGAGGCTGGCCTCCGTTCTCGGCGCCTAGCGGGTCAACGGCACTGGGTCAACGGCAGCGGGTCAACGGCACGCCACTTCGCAACGGCGTGGTTGTCCCACGGCGGCCGAGGTGTTGGAGCGGCCGCCTCAATGCTTGACCCAGGCGTCTTCCTGCGCTTAAGCAAGCGCCTTCCTACGCTGCTCTGAAAGATGCCCAGTCTGGCCATGGATCCACCGGTAATGGTGGTCCCAAGCCGTCGGGAGCCTCCGGATCTTCGGAACCGGCAGGGTCCTCGGGCCAGCCTGGCGGTTCAGGGCAGTCTGGCGGTTCAGGGCAATCGAGCGGCTCCGACCAGTCCTGGGCGGGTGGCGGCTCCGGATATTCCTGGCCGGGTGGCGGCTCCGGCCAGGTTGGTGGTTCCCAGTCCTGTTGTTCGCTGGGGTAGTGGCGGCCGGTGGGTGAGATCCAGCCAGGTGGCGTGTCCCGGGTGGCTCCGACCGGTCTCCATGTTGTGTGGTGTTTGAGGCGGTGGTGTTTGGGGCAGGGCTGGCCGAGGTTGCTGATTCCGGTGGTCCGGCCGTCGGCCCAGGCCAGCACGTGGTCGGCGTCGTTGTCCAGGGAGTGGTTGTTGCAGCCGGGAAACGTGCATCGTCCGTCCCTCAGCCGCAGCCATTGGCGCATCGGTTTAGGGATCCGGTAGCTGGTGCGTCCGATCTCCAGCGGCGCACCGTCCCGCGGGTCGGTCAACACCCGCAGGAACGACGTCCCGCCGTCGGCGACGAGCCGGCGGGCCATGGACGGCGGGATCGGCCCATACCCGTCCAGCGTGGCCGGTTCGTGGGTCAGGCCGAGCAGCGAGAACACCGGAACCGTGACCAGCACCTGCGCCGCCGGAGACGGCACATTACCGGCCCGCACAGGACCGCCTGGCGCGGACCCCGCCGGCAGGGAATCTGCCGGAAAGGATCCTGCCGCCCGGTCGCCAGGCGCGCCGTCAACCCGCTGAACCGGGCCCAGCAGCCACGCGGCGGCGACATCCACCCGGAGTTGGGTCAGGGTCCGGGACTCGGACGGGCCCTGCAGGGCGCGGGCGGCGGCGGTGGCGCGGTCCCAGATCCCGGCCGCCTGGTCCGCGGGCAGATACGCCGACAGCCAGGCCATGCCGTCCCGGTCAGGAACATACTCCAGCCGGCGGTCCTTCGCACAGTTGCGGTGCCGGGTTTCGATGCTGACCGGGTGATGCCGCTCCCGCCAATAACGTGCCCTGGCCCGGAACCTGGACGGTGTCAGCTCCCCGGCCGGACACCCCCTGGCAGCATGCGGCGCCTCAGGGTCCAGGAAATGCGCCTCCAACGCCGCAGCGGCCGCCCGATCCATCCTGTCCGTTTCATCACACATCACCCGGGCATGCTGCCACGACAGGGTTCCCGACCCCAGCGCCGCCAGCGTCAACGGCAGGTCCGTGCTCAACGTGGCCGACTCAGCCAGAAACCGTGCCGCCGATCCCTCGCTCACGGTCAGGGCACAGGCAACCTCAGCGGTCACGGACATCCGCCGGACCTCACGGTCCCGCAGGCTATCAGCCGGTGCCGCCAACGCCCCGGAAGCCTTGGCATACTCGGCAGCGAAATGGACTTTCAACGCCGCCGCCCGGGCCTCCAGCCTGGCCACCTCCGCCAGCCCCTCCAGGCACGCATCCGCCCGCTCCCGCAAAGGATCCGCCTGACCCGGGACAAGTACATCCGGACCGGCTCCAGCACCAGTCACCACCGGCCCGCCCGTCCCGCGGCGAGCCAAAACAGCAAGCGCAGAGCAGGAAGCACCGACCGCCTCCACCGCCTCCACAACTGCATTGTCTTTCATGCCGAAAGCATCCCACGAGGCACCGACAAAAATGCCCTGCTGATCAGGGACCTGGCTATCCGTCTTCGACGGGCCGACACAGTCAGGGCAGAGACAGGGCAGGCCTTCAGCGGAGGCCGTGCAGGAGCTTCCTTTAGGCCGTACCCCATATTGACCACAGGCCCGGTATCGGTCTCCCGCAACCGCCTATGAGGCGCATAATGGCATGATCCACAGGCAGGAATTCCGACGGCGGCCAAGGACAAGGGAGGTCCGGATGCTGAGGCTTCCGCGCATCACGGTTGAGGTGCCGGTCCTGGGCGTCGGCGCCAAACCCGCGGACTACGAACAGCTCGCAGCGTACGCGGACGGCCTGCGCAGGCCGCAGGGACTGCACATGACCCTGCTCCACATCGGCATCCTGGAAGACTTCGCCGCCGACGTTGCCGACTGGACCAAGGGCGCCACTGACCCCGCCGCGGCCGCCGTCAAGACTGCCGACTGGCTGCGCGCGCTGCCCGTGCTGGAGGGTTTCTCCGGAACAGCGGAGCGGCTGGTCCTGCTGGGCGGCGGCAGGGTGTCCGGACTGGAGGTGGAAGTGCCCCAGGGCGTGCGAGACTTTCAGGTCTCGCTCGTCCAGGCCCTCCATGAGTTGCTGGATGACCTGCTGGTGGACAACCCCGATGACTTCATCCTCAGTTCCCGCGCCCTGGGCTACAGGTATCCGCGGTGGCGCCCCCACGTTGCTGTGGGAAAACCAAAGCTGCAGGGCAGCTCAGGGGAAGGCCGTCCACGGGAACGAAGCGGCTCCTGGGAAATCCGACCGCTCACGGTGGAGTTCGGACCGTCGCAGATCAGGAACCGGCAGTTGCTGCCCGGCCACGGCCACGGCCTTCCTTAGCGGCCCGCTTTCCGTAGCCGACCGTGTTCCTTAGCGGCCCTTCCCTGACGGTTGGCTTGTCTCACCTCGCAGGTTTGACCACCATGGCGGAGCCGCCGCCGCGCCTGACCGGCTCGGCCGCGGCGACCAGGCGTCCGCCTGACTTGAACTCGATGGCGGTGGCCGCGCCGATCTCCGCTGCCGAGGTGAACGCGTCACCGGACGGGGTGAACTCGTGGCCGAACGGCTTCAGCTGGCGTTCATACGCGGTGATGAATCCGGGCTCGGCCGTGACCTTGGCAGAGTTCCGCTGCGCCGCCCGCGGAGCGGCGATGGCATCGGAAATGTTCATCCCCAGATCCACCCTGTTCAGGATCGTCTGCAGGACGGTGGTGATGATCGTCGAACCGCCGGGCGAACCGAGGGCGAGGAACGGGTCCCCGTCCTCGAGGATGATCGTCGGGGACATCGAGGACCGCGGCCGCTTGCCGGGCTCAATCCGGTTAGGGTCCTTCGGGTCGTAGACGGTGGAGAAGTCGGTCAGCTCGTTGTTCAGCAGGAATCCGCGGCCGGGAACCACAATGCCCGACCCGCCGGTCTGCTCGATGGTGAGGGTGTACTCAACGACGTTGCCCCACTTGTCCGCGACCGTCAGGTTGGTGGTGGAGATGTTCTCGGTGTCCTTCTCGCTGGCGGGGGCCGCCGCGGCGGCCGGGCACGCGCCGTCGTAATTTGCCACGTCACCCGGCGCCACCGGCTTCACGGCTGCCACCTTCGGGTCAATCTCGCACGAGCGTTCCTTGCCGAACAGGGGATCCGTCAGGGCGCCTGTGGGAACGTCGACGAACGCGGGGTCGCCAACGTACTTGCCGCGGTCCGCAAAGGCGAGGGCGCTGGCTTCGAGGTAATGGTGCAGCGCCGTGGGCGCGGACATTCCGGAAAGGTCGAACGGCTCAAGGATGTTCAGCGCCTCGCCCACCGTGGTGCCGCCGCTGCTCGACGGTGCCATGCCGTAGACGTCCAGGCCGCGGTATTCAACATGGGTGGGCGACTGGTTCAGGGCGCGGTACTTGGCGAGGTCCGCTGCGGTCAGGCGGCCGGCCGGGACGGGCAGCTTGGTGGTCTTGGTTTTCGGCGGAGCCTGGACGGTTGACGCTATCTCTTTGGCGAGCGCGCCGTGGTAGAAGCCGCCGGTCCCCTTGTCCGCGAGCAGCCGGTAAGTTGCCGCGAGGTCCGGGTTCCTGAAGATACTGCCGACGGCGGGTGCGTCACCGCCCGGGAGGAAAAGCTTGCTGGTGGAGGTGAATGCCTCGAAGCGGAGCTTGTTGTCGAGGGTCTGTTGGCGGAAGGTGTCGTCCACCACGAAGCCGCGGTCCGCTACCTGGATGGCGGGCTCAAGGACGTCGTCCAGGTCCTTGGTTCCCCACCGGTCAAGCGCGCGCTCCCAGGTGGCCGGCGTGCCGGGCACGCCCACCGACACGCCGCTGGTGACAAGCTCGGGGGTGAAGTTGTAGGGCTTGCCGGTCTTGGGATCGATGAATGCATTGTGCGGCATGGCGGCCGGCGCTGCCTCACGGCCGTCGATGGTGCCCACATGCCCGGTATGTGCGCTGTAGAAGAGGAAGTACCCGCCGCCGCCCACCCCGGCGCTGTAAGGCTCGGTCACACCGAGGGTGGCCGCGGCTGCAACGGCGGCGTCCGCCGCGTTGCCTCCCCTGCGGAGAATGTCGATGGCCGCCGCGGATGCCTCCGGGTCCACGGTGCTGACGGCGCCGCCGTACCCGGTGGCCGTGGCGGTCTTTTCGGTCTCCCGCTGGTCAGCAAAAGCGGGGGCGGTGACGGTCCCCGCCGTCACGCTCAACGCCACGGCCGTGGTGACGGCGGCTACTCGGCTTCTCAGGTATGGCATGGTCGCTCCCGGGTCGGTCTAATGCGGGTTGACGGTACTGTCACGCTACTCCGCCGGGGGAGGACACTCAACGGCCGAACCCTTCATCGGGGCAGCGGTCAACGGCCGTGTGCTTCATCAGCTGCGGCGCGCTGGCGGCGGCTGGCGTACAGGAACGGCACCGCGGCCAGCTGGATTACGCCGCTGAACGCCAGCGACGCCGAGTAGCCGTAAACATCGGCTGCCCGCCCCAGCAACGGCTGCACCACCACGCCGCCGCTCGAACCCGTGAGGGAGGCGAAGCTGAGCACCGTGGCCCGCTGCCTGGAGTCGATCATGTCGTTGAGGTAGGCCTGCCCCACCGGTGTCCCCACCTCGGCCACCAGCGCCCACACAGCCAGCAGCACCAGGGCCAGCCAGAACTCACGGGTGAACCCGAGTGCCACCAGGATCACTGCACTCACGGCGCCGCTGAGGATCAGCACCGTGGTGCGTTTGCGGACCAGGCGCCGGAAGCGCGGCGCCAGCCATCCGCCGAGGACCTCGGCCCCTGCCACGATGGCTGCCGCCAGGCCCGCGATGGCGTACGCGCCGCGGTCGCCGAACAGCTCAAGCAGGAACGGCTGCAGGGCGTAGAAGACGTAGATTCCGACGCCGGCAGTAAACGGCGCGGACAGCATCACGTAACGCACGGGCGGGTTCTTCAGGCCGTTCTCGATGGAGGCGGACAGGACGGCGCGCGTCGCCTGAAGGGGACGCGCCGAGCGTTCGGGGGTGAAGCCGACGTCGTGCATGAGCCACAGGGCCACCACGAACATGGCGAGCAGAACGCCCACGCGCAGCAGGAACGGCACACCGAGGTCGGTGGCCTGGGCGATGACGCCGCCCGCGACAGACCCGATGAGCATGGCGGTGCCGGACACCATCTGGCCGCGCCCGAGCACCGTCTCCAGTGCACCGTCGTAACCGGAGAAGTGCAGGGCGTCCACGAGCCAGGCCTCCACCGCGCCGGAGAAGAAGGTGAAGCCCAGGCCGAGCAGCACGGACACGACTGCCCACGCCCAGAACGGCGCGGAAATCTGCCACAGCAGGTAGTAGAGGAACGTCGAGACGGACAGCGTTGCAGTGCCGAGCAGGAAGGAAACGCGGCGCCCCCAGCCGTCGGCCACCACGCCGGTGGGTACCTCGAACAGCACCATGCCGGCGGTGAAGAAGGCGTTCGCGGCAAAGGCTTCGAGGTTGCTGAGCCCGGCGTCGAGGAGGAAGAGCGTGTTGATGCCCCAGATGAACGAGGCCGCGAGGGTATTGCCCAGTGTCAGCGTCAGGTAGATGCGCTGCACCTTGCGGGCCGCCGGGTTCATCGCCTCGCTGTCCGTCCCGGCGCGAAGTTGGGGCACGAAACCCATTCTCGTCGTCTTCACCGGGGGCCGCCAGAGGCCCTTTTATCAGGAGGCGTTCGAGCGTAGCGTCATGCCCAACGGAGTAGGCGGCGAACGGCAGTGCGGCTCCGGTCCGCACAACGCCGCCTCTCCCTGAGCCGTCGAAGGAGGCGGGCATGGCTGCTGGCTGGAACGCTGATACGGCCGCCGGTCCTGTGGGGTCGGGCACGGTCACCCTGGTGGAAGGTTCGTCCTTCTGTATCTCCTCGGCGAACGGGGACATCCATCCTGAGCACCCGCACGGGGTTTTCCATGAGGACACCCGCATCCTGTCCCGCTGGAACCTGTCGGTGAATGGCCTGCCCCTGGAGGCGCTGACGGCGGAAACCAAGGAGCCTTACCGGGCGCTGTTTATTGGCCGGGTTCCCCGCTCTGACGGGTACGCGGACAGCCCCCTGATCGTGGAGCGCCTGCGGGAGGTCGGTGCAGGCATTCACGAGGAGATCACCATCCGGAACTATTCCTCGCAGGGGACCGAATGCATTGTTTCCCTCAGCGTGGAGTCGGACTTCGCGGATCTCTTTGAGGTGAAGGAGGCCCGTGTCCAGCGGCGCTGGGAAGAATCCCGCCGGCCCGAGGGCGACTCCCTGGTGATCAGGGCCGGCTGGCAGGACCTCGTTAAGAGCGTCGTCGTCAACGCAGCCGGCGCCGAGGTCACCGCCGATGCCCTTACTTTCCGGACGGTGGTCCCGCCGCGCGGTGCATGGAGCTCGCGGGTGAGCGTGGCACCTGCCGCCAACGGCCGCGGGGTCCCGCCGTCGTCGTTGGTCCGCCCAGCCGCCGGTGACCTTTCCCCGAGTGACCGCCGTCGGCAGGAATGGGTGGCCAAGATTCCCAAGCTGCACATGGGCAACCGGTCCATCGAGCGTACCCTGCGGCGCAGCTACGACGACCTCGGCGCGCTGCGCATTGAGGATCCCGACCATCCGGAGCGGATCGTGGTGGCTGCGGGTGCGCCGTGGTTCATGACGCTGTTCGGCCGGGACTCGCTGTGGGCTTCGGAAATGGCGCTGCCCGTGGACCCTTCCCTGGCCCTTGGCACCCTGCAGACGCTGGCCGACCGGCAGGGCAGAGTGGTGGATCCGATGAGCGAGGAGGAGCCCGGGAAGATTCTGCACGAGGTCCGGCTCGGTGTCTCCAGCGGGCTGGCGCTGGGCGGCAAATCCGCCTACTACGGCAGCGTCGATGCCACGCCGCAGTTTGTGATGGCACTAGGGTCGGTGAGCCGCTGGGGTTTCGCCCGTGACACTATCGCCGCCCTCCTCCCCCATGCCGACCGTGCGCTGGACTGGGTCCGGAGCTACGGTGACAAGGACGGCGACGGGTTTGTCGAGTATGAGCGCCTCAACGACCAGGGCCTCATCAACCAGGGCTGGAAGGACTCCTGGGACGGCATCAACTTCGCTGACGGGACGCTGGCCGAGCCGCCCATCGCGCTGTGCGAAGTCCAGGCGCTGGTCTACTCCGCGTACCTGTCCCGGGCGTGGATAGCGTACGACGCCGGCGACGCACCTTTGGCAGCCCGGCTCACCGAAGAGGCGGCGCAGTTGAAGAAGAAATTCAACGAAGAGTTCTGGCTGCCTGACCGCGGCTATTTCGCCGTCGCCTTGGACCGCGACAAGCGGCCCGTTGACGCGTGCGCGTCCAACATGGGGCAGTGCCTGTGGCACGGCATCATCGATGAGGACAAGGTGCCCCAGGTGGCCGAGCGGCTGATGTCCCCCCAGATGTTCAGCGGCTGGGGTGTCCGGACGCTGGGCACAGACATGGGCGCCTACAACCCGGCCAGTTACCACAACGGGTCAGTCTGGCCGCACGACAACGCCATCATCGCGGCGGGGCTGTTGCGCTACGGCTTCGTGGAGGAGGCGCAGCGGATCGCCACGGCGCTGCTCGAGGCGGCCGACTACACCGACGGGCGCCTGCCGGAACTTTTCTGCGGCTTCAGCCGGGACCAGGTCACCGAGCCGGTGCCCTATCCGACAGCGTGCTCCCCGCAGGCATGGGCTGCCACCACGCCAATCATGCTAATGACCAGCCTGATGCGGTACGACGCGCATGTGTCCCGGGGCGGCATGTGGATGGATCCGGTACTGCCGGCATCCTACGGCGATCTGCACATCACCAACGCGCCCATGGGCGGCGGCCGAATCACCATCGACATCACGGGTTCCGAACCTTCCGTCCAGGGGCTGGCGGAAGGATTGACCTTCCACCGCGAACACCGGCCGTGGCTGACAGAGCTTATGGCTGAAGCCGGGCTGGAAAAGTAGGAAGTCGTCGTGGTCCGTCCGGTCCAGATTCAGGTCTAGGGGCGGCGGTCCAGCGCCTGCAGCAGCCGGGGGACCGAACCGCCGAGGTTCCATTCGGTCGCGAGCCGTTCGAGTTCCGCCCGCGCCTCGCCCGTGACTGAATGAAGTTCCGCGCGCACTTCTTCCAGGGACGGCAGCTCCAGATTGCGCACCACGTTGACGACGGCGGGAGCGACCTTGAGATAGTCCGCGGCCGCAGCGAGCTTGGAGCGCACCGAGGCGGACAGCCTGCCGCCGGGATCCGCCGCCGCCGCGAGCAGCCCGTCGAGCGTGCCGTGTTCCAGGAGCAGCGCCGCCGCGGTCTTCTCGCCGATGCCGGCGACGCCCGGCAGCCCGTCCGAGGCATCGCCGCGGAGGGTCGCGTAGTCGGCGTACTGCTCGGGCAGCACGCGGTACTTTCCGACCACGACGGCGTCGGTCATGACTTCGAGGTTCTTCATCCCCCGGGCGGTGTAGATCACACGAACCTGGCGGGCGTCGTCGACCACCTGGAAGAGGTCCCGGTCCCCCGTCACCACGTCAACCGGAAGGTCAGCGTGGCTGGCGTAGGTGCCCACGACGTCGTCGGCCTCATGTTCCGGAACACCCACGACGGCGATGCCGGCCAAGTCCAGCACGTGGCGGATCAAGGGGATCTGCGCCTCAAGGGCGTCCGGCACCACTTCCACGTCGGCCGCACCGGCCACCACCTCGGCCACGCGGTGGGCCTTGTAGGTCGGAATGAGGTCCACGCGCCACTGCGGACGCCAGTCGTTGTCCCAGCAGGCCACCAGATGCGTTGCGCCGTAGTCGGTGGTGAGCCGCGCGATCATGTCGAGCAGGCCGCGGACGGCGTTCACCGGGGTGCCGTCGGCCCGGCGGATGGTGTCCGGCAGGCCGTAGAAGGCGCGGAAGTACAGGGAGGCGGTGTCGAGCAGCATCAGGCGGTTGACCATGACTGATCCTGACATGGATTCGCCGTGCGGTGCCCGTGACACGGGCCGGAAGTGGGAGGATGGGCGCATGGAACTGCACATCACCGGCGACGATGCCGCCGACAAACTGCTCAGCGATGACGCCTTCGCGCTGCTCACCGGCATGCTGCTTGACCAGCAGGTGACCATGGAGTCGGCGTTTGCCGGACCCGAAAAGATCCGCACGCGCATCGGCTCCATCAGTCCTGCCGCCGTGGCCGAACATGACCCGGCAGGCTTCGTAGAGGTCTTCAAGGAGCGCCCTGCAGTGCACCGCTTCCCCGGCTCCATGGCCGGCCGCGTCCAGGCGCTCGCCGAGGCCGTGCAGACTGAGTGGGGCGGCGAGGCAACTGCCATCTGGACCCGGGACGAACCGGACGGCAAGGAAGTGCTCCGCAGACTGAAGGCATTGCCGGGTTTCGGCGAACAGAAGGCCAAAATCTTCCTGGCGCTGCTCGGCAAGCAGTGCGGGCTCCAGGCGCCGGGCTGGCGTGAGGCCGCGGGCCACTACGGCGAAGAGGGTTCATACCTCTCGGTCGCGGACATCGTGGACCCCGAGTCGCTGACGAAGGTGCGCGCCAGCAAGCAGGCAGCAAAGGCCGCCGCCAAGGCAGCGAAGGCGCCGGCCGCCGAGTAGTTAGGTACGACGGCGGCCGGTCGCCTGGGCGGAGCTGCTCAGTACTCGCCCTTGATCACGAAGTAGGAGCCGCGGATCTCACCGGCCAACTTCGACTTTTGGCGCGCGAACTTGAAGCTTGATGCGAGTTCCTCTGGAACTTCCATGCCTTCCGAGAGCTTGAACCCTACTGCGCGCTTCGCTCCGGCCTCAATGCCGTACATTACGTTGACTGACAGGCCGGACTCGTAAAACACATAAGCCATTCGGAAACCGTCCACTTCGAAGGAAGTAACCTCAAGCGGACGGGCTGAGATGACGATGTTGCGCTCGTCGGAGAGGATGCGGTTCACCCAGTCGAGCGTTTCCGGCGCCTCACGTGCGGGGCAGACGGTGAAAGCGTGGTCGTACTTGTTCTTGTAATAACGCGCCTCGTTGGCACGCAGTCCTGCCAGCGGCTCCGCCACTGGGGACGATTGCACGCCAACTGTGGACACGTTCTGGAAGTCTACGGTGTATGGCATGCGCCCTCCTGGTAATGATTCATCGCACTCTTCACCCTAGTGTCCAGCGGTGCGGCCCGGCTTCTCGATTCCTGATCGAGTACGTCATGGGCTCCCGTTTCTCATGCAGTTGCCTGGACAGCCCTTCGACGTTCTGCACCTCGATGGCCAAGCGGGCGAATGCAGCACCCGTGTCAAAGGTTGCGGGCCGGTTCACTATAGCGCCAGCTAGTATCGCCAGCGGAGGGCGGCGATCACAGCCTCACGGTCGAGCTTGGCAAACCGCTCGGCTTCGCCCCGCCGCACAGCCACGTAGGCGTCCAGCAATTCATGGCCCAACGCTGTGCGGAGGAAGCTGCTGCCGTCCAGATCGTCCAGGGCCGTGAACATATCAGGCGCAAATGCCCGGATGTCCAGGCGCTTCCTCTCCGCGTCGCTCAATATGCCGGGGTCGACCGTGACCTCGGCAGGCAGTTTCAACTGACCCCCGAAGCCCTCCAGTGCGGCTGCCAGAATTGCAGCTACGGCAAGGTACTGGTTGGCGGAGCCGTCGCAGCATTTCACTTCCACGTTCGATTGCTCGTCCTCGTAGCCCTTCAGACCCGGCACGAAGCGGACGGCGGCCTCGCGGTTGCCCGTGCCCCAGCAAATAAAACTGCCCGCCCACTGTGCCGGTTGAAGCCGGACCAAGCTCAGGGCGCTACCTCCCAGCAATGCCGAGCTTTCAGCCAGTTTCCCGAGCACGCCGGCGATCATGCTCTCCCCTGCCGGGCGCATCTGCGTGGCGGCCGCAGCGTCGTAGAAGACGTTGCCGTCCCCGTTCCTCGCGGAGAAATGGATGTGGCATCCGTTGGTCGCAGTATTGGAATCCGCTATTGGCGAGTAGGAAACATGCAATCCATGCTGTCGGGAAACCCGGGTGACAATGAACCGGGCAAGAAGGTAATCATCCACAGCCTCAACGGGGCTCCTCGGGGCCAGTGCGATCTCCACCTGGCCCCTGCCATATTCGGGGTGAATCTGTTCAACCGGAACGCCGGCCTCCACAAGCCCCGTGAGCACGTCCAGATGCCATGCTTCCAGCTGCAGGAATGCAGCCGCACCATAGCCCGGACCATCATGCGCCAGAACGGGCGCGTCCGGCGTACCGCTGAACACTGTGAACTCGAGCTCGAAGCCTACCGAAACCTCCAGTCCGGCTGTTCCCCATTCGGCAGCAACACGTTTAAGTGCCGTGCGCTGGCAGGCTGGATAAGGAGCACCATGCAGATCCACCAGGTCGGCCGGCGCCCAGGCGAGGCCGCTTGCCTTGTCGATGAGAGCAACCGCTGAGCGGTCCGGCATTCCGCGAAGGTCACCGACAATGGCATCGATCTCGGATGACCGGGTGACGTGGTCATCCGACGCCAACAGGACTCCGACACTCACTGAGACACCACAGCCATTGTGGAAAGCACCCTCTACCTTGGGTCCCGGCAGAACTTTGACCCTTGAAACGCCGGCGTTGTCCAGGCTGGAAATGACAAGAGCCCTGACGTATTGGAGATCCATGTCTGCCTTTGGATTTGAAGTCACCGCTTTTCCCTTCGTGTTCAGGCGACCGGCATTTGGGCTTTTAGGCGTCCAATTTATAGACGCGCCTGGCGTTTTTCGAGGCAACCATCGTGGCAATTCTCTCGGCGTCGTTCGGGGTTGCCCAGCCCGAGCCAACCCATTCGTCCATCAGGTCTGCGAATGAAGTTCGCCAGTTGGCCGCGCTGACGGCGTAGTGCTCGCCAAGGCCGTACGAATCCGATGAGTAGAGAATCTTGCTGAATGGCGCAATTTCCATCGCCTGGCGGACTGCTGTGCCGGAGCTTGGCCCCAGGTAATGCGAAACCAGACCCACATCCAGGTAGACGTGCGGGAAGATCTGGGCGAGGATTCCGGCTTCCCTGACGAAGGGGTAGCAGTGCAGCAGCATGAAATCGACGCCCAGTGATTTGGTGGCGTGGAAGAGTGGATTGAGTCGGGATGGGTCAGCCCGGAAAAGCTCAATGTCGCCGTCGCCGTATCCCGTGTGGAGCTGAATGGGAAGGCCTGTCTCAATCCCCGCCCAAAGCCCGAACGTCAGCAGTACCGGGTCAGTGATCCTGAATGTTCCCGTCTTCCCGGCGGCACGAAACCATTCGTCAGCCGCCTTGAGCGCTTCACGCTCGGTTGGCCGTTCTGCAGGGATGTCGAAGCCATGACGGTAGGCAATGATGGATTTCAGCCCCACGGCTTCCCGGCTTCTGGCTGCCAGCGTCTCCGGGAGCTTTGAAACGAAGCCGGCTGCTGTGGACTCGGAAGCAAGGTTCTCCGCCACCCTCTCGATACGGACGATTTCGCGGGTGCGGGCATCAGCACACGCCGCCATGGCGGCGGGGTCAAGAAGCCTCGTATCCGGTATGCCCGTGTCAAGAAGGTAGTCGGATGTTCCGGTGCTGCGAAGCAGCAGCCTGTTCGCTTCAGCGGCGCCAATGGTCCTGCGATGCGCGATGTAGTCATCAATTGGCGCAAGCGGCTCAAGTCCGAGGATCGGGGCGCAAAGACGCCGTACCGCCAGCCCGAAGGGTGAATCAAGGCTGTCAGTGCCTGCCGGTCCCGGCCAGTCGGATTCTGTGGCCAGGCTCCTGAACTCGTCATCGCTGAGTTCTGTTTCGACCACGCCATGGCAATGGTGATCAACCAGGGGCAGGTCAATCCTGCGGTTGTTGGTGTCGGTCATGATCCCCGCCAGCTGTTTGTGTTTGGCCACCCTTAGATCGAGTATGGGTCTGATGCCGCGGGAGCACCATGCGGCGCCGGGGAGCCGTTTAAGGCTGAAGTACGACGGCGGCCGGTCGCCCGGGGCGCGGCGCCCAATTTCAGGAAAGCCGCTGGGCCGGCTGGTACGTCGCCATCAGCACTCCAGTCGCGGTGGGCGAGCAGTCGACCAATCTCAGCCGGCGCGCCTCATCATCCGGTCCGAACAAGCGGCGGCCCGAGCCGAGCACCAGCGGGTGAATCATCAGAAATAGTTGGTCGATCAGGCCGTGCGGGAGCAGGGACCGGATGAGCTGGCCACTGCCCATGATCACGAGGTTGCCCCCGGGCTGTTCGCGCAGTGCAGCGACCTCAGCGGGTACGTCCCCGCTGAGTAGCGTGGAGTTCGGCCAGGGCAAGTCGGCATCGGGGCTGGACGAGGCGACGTACTTCCTTGTTTTGTTGAGGCCGTCCTTGAACGGGCCACCGGCCTGATTCCAGTAGGTGAGCATGTCGTCGTAGCTGCGGCGGCCGAACAGCCAGGCGAAGTCCTGCCCCATCCGCTCGCCCATGGCGTCGAACATGGCCGGGTCATTCGCCTCCTGGGCCCAGCCGCCGTGCAGGAAGCCGTCACGGGTGTCTTCGTCAGGGCGGCCCGGCCCCTGCAAGACGCCGTCAAGGCTGACGTGGTTAATGACCAGAACGCGCATACGGGACTCCGTCCGTTATCAGCTGGCGTTGACCGCCGTTTGCCGAAGCAAACCTTCCCGCCCGGTGCCATAACTGCCGTGTTTCTCCCCACTCATGTCACCGATTCTAGGTGCTGAACACTGCGATTGACCGGATGTCGCCGACCACGACTGGACCAGCGCCCCCCTGTCCGGGCAGACCCGGCCATGCACCGGCCGAGTTTCCTGACAGAGTCGCTAAGCCGGTGCCCTTCCTGCTGGGGCCACCACCAGAGTAGGGACCCGACTAAGGTCCCGGCCGTCTGATTGTCGGGACCCCACAAAATCTTGCCGTCGATGGGGAATTAGCGTCAGTTCGGAGGAATAGCCACCACACGCAAAGGACCCATCAATGACGATTCAGGCAAACGCGAGCGAAGCCACAAGCCACGCGATCCCCGGCACCTTCCCCATCCTGGAGACCGCCCGCCAGCAGGTTCTCGAGGACGGCATCGGGCTCACCCAGGAGCAGCTCGAGGAAGTACTTCGCCTTCCGGATGAGGCCCTTCCCGCAGCCCTGCAGCTTGCCCACGAGGTCCGGCTGAGGCACTGCGGCGAGGACGTCGAGGTGGAAGGCATCATCTCCATCAAGACCGGCGGCTGCCCGGAGGACTGCCACTTCTGCAGCCAGTCCGGCCTGTTCGACTCCCCCGTCCGCGGCGTCTGGCTCGACATTCCCGAACTGGTGAAGGCCGCGAAGGAAACCGCCGCCACCGGAGCCACCGAGTTCTGCATCGTTGCCGCCGTCCGCGGCCCCGACATCAAGCTCATGAACCAGATCAAGTTCGCGATCGACCGCATCAACGAGGAGGTCGACATTAACATCGCCTGCTCGCTTGGGATGCTCACCCAGCGCCAGGTGGACCAGCTCGCGGAATGGGGCGTGCACCGCTACAACCACAACCTGGAAACAGCCCGCAGCTATTTCCCCGAAGTCGTCACCACACACAGCTACGAGGAACGCCTCGACACCTGCAACATGGTCAAGGCAGCCGGCATGGAACTGTGCTGCGGCGCCCTGATCGGCATGGGCGAATCCCTGGAGCAGCGCGCCGAACTCGCCGCGCAGCTCGCAGCCCTCGAACCGCACGAAGTCCCGCTGAACTTCCTCAACCCGCGCCCGGGCACCCCGCTCGAAAACCAGGGCATCATGGACGGCAAGGACGCCCTCCGCGCCATCGCCGCCTTCCGCCTCGCCATGCCCCGCACCGTGCTGCGCTACGCCGGCGGCCGCGAACTCACGCTCGGCGACCTCGGCACCCGCGACGGCCTCCTCGGCGGCATCAACGCCGTGATCGTCGGCAACTACCTCACCACCCTGGGCCGCCCGGCGACGGCGGACCTGAACCTGCTGGTCGAGCTGAACATGCCGATCAAAGAGCTCCAGAAAACGCTGTGAACGAAGGGATTTTGACCGGCACCGGCGCAACCACGGCTGCCTTTTGCGGGCACTGCGGTGAGCCGTACGACGGCGGCGACGGCCCGCCGTCGTACGCTCACCGGAAGTGCGGCGAACGCCTGGCCATGGAACCGCCGCGCTATTGCACAGCCTGCCGGCGCCGGATGAAGGTGCAGGTCACTCCGCTGGGGTGGTCCGCCGAATGTTCCCGCCACGGGGTGCTGGTCCCGTGACGCAGAAATGGCAGCAGACCGGCCTGATCCAGCGTGACCGCGCCCGGTTGTGGCACCCGTACGCATCCGCTTCCCCGGACCTTCCGCTGTGGGAGGTGGAGGCAGCCGACGGCGTGCGTCTGCGGCTCCGCGGCGAAGACGGCACACGCCACGAGGTGATCGACGCGATGTCCTCGTGGTGGTCGGTGATCCACGGCTACCGCCACCCGGCACTGGATGCCGCTGCCAACGCGCAGCTGGGAAAGTTCAGTCACGTGATGTTCGGCGGGCTTACCCATGCCCCGGCGGTGGAACTGGCCGAGCGGCTGGTGGACATGGCTCCGGCTGCCCCGGGCCGGCCGGGGCTGGAGCGGGTGTTCCTCGCGGACTCGGGCTCCGTTGCCGTGGAGGTTGCGCTGAAGCTGGCGGTGCAGTTCCAGACAGCGGCCGGCCATCCGCAGCGGCAACGGTTCCTCAGCGTCCGTGGCGGCTACCACGGCGACACGTTCGCGGCCATGGGGGTCTGCGATCCCGTGGACGGCATGCATTCGGCCTTCCCCGGACTGCTCGCCGGCAACCTGTTTGCGCCCCGTCCTCCGGCGGCGGGATCGGCAACCCCGGAAACCGTCCAGGCCTGGGCATCCGAAGTTGCCGGGCTCGCGGCCCTGCACTCTGCGGAACTGGCGGCGGTCATCGTCGAGCCGGTGCTTCAGGGTGCCGGCGGCATGCACGCGTATCCGGCCGAATGCCTGACGGCGCTCCGGGAGGTGGCGGACCGGAACGGACTGCTGCTCATCTTCGACGAGATCGCCACTGGCTTTGGCCGCACCGGCGAGCTGTTCGCGGCCGATCATGCCGGTGTCGTGCCAGACATCATGTGCGTGGGCAAGGCACTGACCGGCGGGTACCTGACCCTTGCTGCGATGCTCTGCTCCGCCGAGGTGGCCGCGACTGTTTCCGCCGGCCAGGCAGGTGCCCTGCTGCACGGCCCCACCTTCATGGGCAACCCGCTGGCCTGTTCCGTGGCCAACGCCAGCCTCGGGATCATTGAGTCCGGGAGCTGGCGGGCCGACGTCGCCCGAATCGGCACCGGCCTGGCGGCCGGGCTGGCGCCTGCCCTTGAACTTGGTGCCGTCCGGGAGGTCCGCACCATCGGCGCCGTCGGGGTCATCGAGCTGCATGGCGCCGTCGACGTTCCCGCCGTCACCGCCGCAGCCATCCGCCACGGCGTCTGGGTCCGCCCGTTCCGGAACCTTGTCTACACCATGCCGCCGTACATCAGCACCGCGGCGGACATCGCCAGGATCACGGCGGGGATGGCAGCGGCCGTCACCGAGGTCCATGAGGCTGGGGTCCATGAAGCTGGGGTTCACGAAGCCGACGTTCCTGAACCCCACGTCCAACGGGTCCGAGTCAGCGCCGGACGTGCGTCATGAGCGCCTCGATGACCCAGTGGCTCGAACGGCAGGCAGCGGTCCGGGAACGCCGGGGCCAGGTGCGCCGCCCCCTCCCCCGCGCCGCGCACGAACAGTTCATCGACCTGGCCAGCAACGACTATCTGGGCCTCGCAACGGAGCCGCGGGTTACCGGGGCAGCGGCGGAAGCCGTATCGCGCTGGGGCGCAGGCGCCACGTCCTCGCGGCTGGTGGCCGGTACCACGCAGCTGCATCTGGACCTCGAGCAGGAGCTGGCCATGCTGGTCGGGATGGAATCGGCGCTGGTCTTCTCCTCCGGCTACCTGGCCAACATCGGGGTGATCACGGCGCTGGGCGGTCCGGGGACCCTGATCATCGCGGACGAGCACTGCCACGCCTCGATGATCGACGGCTTCCGGCTCAGCCGGTCCCGCACCGAATCGTTCGCCCACAACAGCGTCGGGGAAGCCGGCCGGCTGCTTGGCGGCCGGACGGAACCGCGGGCGATGATCGCCGTCGAATCCGTCTACAGCGTCCTTGGAGACGAGGCGCCGCTCCCGGACCTGCTGGCCCTGGCCGAGCAGCACGACGCCGTGCTGCTCATCGACGAGGCCCACAGCCTCGGCGTCACCGGCAGCGGAAGCTTTCAAGGCTGTGGCTCGGTGGCGGGGACCGTCCTTGCCGGCCATCCGAACGTGATCGTGACCGCCACGCTGTCGAAGGCCCTGGGCAGCCAGGGCGGAGCCGTCCTGGGATCCGTCCTCTTGCGGGAACACGTCCTGAACCGTGCCCGCAGCTTCATCTTCGACACCGGTCTGGCGCCGGCGTCCGCCGCAGGTGCCCTCGCCGCGGTGCGGATCATCAGGGAGGAACCGTGGCGGGCGGCATCCGTCCACAGCAACGCGGCCGCGCTTGCCGCCGGGCTTGCCCCGGCCCTTGCCAACCGCGGCGCGGTCCCTGACCGGACAGCGGGAGCCGTCCAGTCCATCCCCATGCCGTCCGCGGAGTCAGCCCTGGCGGCCGCCGAGTCCGCCCGCAGCGCCGGCGTCCGGATCGGCTGTTTCCGCCCACCGTCCGTTCCGGACGGGATCCCGCGGTTGCGGCTCACCGCTCGCGCCACGCTCACGCCCGAAGAAATCGAAACAGGCTGCGCGGTGCTGCGCGGCATTTTGGAGGAACTTCCATGAACCTGTCCCCCGTCGTTCTGGTCACCGGAACGGACACCGGCGTCGGCAAAACCATCACGACGGCGGCCCTCGCCGCTGTCCTGCACGGAACGGGACGCAGCGTGGCGGTGTACAAGCCGTGCCAGTCGGGTGCCGCCGACGGTGATTCCGATGCGGCCGAAATCGTCCGGCTCGCCGGCGTGAGCGCTGAGGCCGGGGTCGTCCTGCAGGAACCCATGGCGCCCGTCGCGGCTGCGGCCCTCGATGGGACGCCGCTGCCCTCGTTGGCTGCGCACGCAGAGCGGATCCGCGAACTCGCCGACGCCCACGACCACGTCCTGGTGGAGGGCGCCGGCGGCCTCCTCGTGGAGCTGGATTCCGACGGCGGCACCATGGCGGACCTCGGATCCCTGCTGGCGGCGGCATTTGTGGTCGTCGTCCGTCCGGGGCTTGGCACGCTGAACCACACCGCCCTGACCCTCGAGGCGCTTTCCGCGCGCGGGCTTGATGTCCTCGGCGTGGTGATCGGAAGCTGGCCAGCCAGCCCCCACGCCGTCCACAACAGCAACCGGCAGGTTCTCGGAACGCTGCGGGTGCCGCTCCTGGGCGCCCTTCCGGGCCAGGCCTCCGAACTGTCCCCGGCTGACTTCCGTGCCGGCGCAGCCGCCTGGCTGAACGGGGTGCCCGCATGATGCCGGCGGCTCTCACTACCGGGTCCGCGGCGAAGGTGGCTCGGGGGAAAGCCCCGGGCGGCTCCGGGTGTCCGTATCTTGTGGTCCGGGACCCGGAATCGGTCCGGGAGGTCCTGCACCGGCCCGCCGATTTCAGTCCGGCGAATGCCCTGGTGGCGGTGACCCCGCTGGAGGGACCGGCCCTGCGCGTGCTGCAGCGCGTGGGCTTTGCACTGCCTCCGGTGCTGGCCAGCAATGGCACCGGCACGCACGGCGGCATCCGCAAGGTGGTGGCGGGGTTTTTCACCCCTGCCACCGTCGCCGCCATGGAGCCGCGCATCCGGGAACTGGCCAGGGAAGCTGCAGCGAAAACCGCCGGCCAGCTCGCCCGATCCGGCCACGCGGACCTCGTGCAGACGGTGGCGGCATTTCCTCCGGCAGTCATCATGTTCGAACTCCTGGGACTGCCCGTCCGGGATCTTCCCGACCTCAAGCGCTGGGGCCTTGACTCCATGGAGCTGTTCTGGGGCTGGCCGGACGGGGACCGGCAGCTCGAGCTTGCCCGCAGCGCCGCCGAGTTCTATGTCTGGCTGCGCCGGCTCGTGGCCGAATCCGTGGCGGCCCCGGGACGCAACCTGTTCAAGTCGCTGGCCGAACATGGCCTTTCGAGGACTGAGATGTGCTCGCTCGGCTACTTCCTGCTGATCGCCGGCCAGGAAACCACCACCCAGCTGATCAGCACCACGCTGTTCCGGCTGCTGGAGGGTGCCGCGCCGGTCGGCTGGACGGAAGCGGCCTCGGAAGCTGCCGCCCGGTCCGTTGTCCGGCATGTGCTCGCCACCGAATCGTCCGTCCCCACCTGGCGCCGCGTGGCAGCCCACAGCACGGACCTCGGCGGCGACCGGATCCCGGCCGGGACAGAGATACTCCTTGAGCTGTCCGGCAACCAGATAACGGCAGCGGCCGGACCGGGAAGCCCGTCCCCGCAGGCACAGGCCGGCGGCGGATACTCGACGGGACTCATCTTTGGTTCGGGCATCCACCGCTGCCTCGGGGCCAAGCTCGCCGAACTGGAGGCCGGCGTCATTGTCCAGGAAGCCGCGGCGGCACTGCCCGGGATCCAGCTGCGGGACCATGAACCGGACTGGATCCGGCTCCTGTCCTTCCAGGCACCCCGGAGCGCCAGCGTAGCGAACGGTCCAGGCTGACCGGAGCCGAAAACGGCGGGGGCTAGAAGGACGAAACCGTGAAGCCAAGGCCCAGCAGGCCCCGGCCTGCCTGCTCAAGGATCGGATCCAGGCTCAGGGTCGGGTGGTTGAGCAGGACATTCACGTCGCGCTGGATCCGCTGCAGGGGATGCGATAGCCGGTGGGCACTCCCGCCGGAGCCCGCGACGATGAGCCGGACGGCTTCTTCGGCTGCCTCACCGCTAAGGACGAGCGAGAGCCGGTGGCCGGCGCGTTCCTCTTCCGTCAGTGTTGATGGCCGGCGCCGATGGGACTCAGCGGCCGCCTTGACCGCCTCCTGCCAGTGCAGGCGCGCGGTGGCCACGAGTCCGTAGGCTTTCGAGTACCGCGCCTGGGCCAGCGGGCCAGCATCCAGACGTGCTCGATCAGGTGCCCGGCTGTCCATGCCGTGGATGCGCAGCCGCGGGCAAGCCGCCGGGTGACCTCGGCATAGGTTTCCACGCCCATGCCGTAGCCGCCCACACTCTTCGGAGCGAGGATTCTGAAGACGCCGGCGTCCTTCAGTTCTGTCATGGTGGAGTCCGGGGGGCGGCGCAGCTGCTCCGTTTCCTCGGCCCGTTCCCGCAGCCGGGGAACCAGGTCGTCAACACGGCGGAGCATCTCGTCGTGGCTGGGAACGGTGCCTGCAGGCACCGGCGGTACGGGCCCGACGTCGGCACTCGAAAGTTCCAGCGTATGTGCGGTGCGGTCCCGCTTCGCCGCCATGTAGCCGTGGTTGGCCGGCGAGAGGTACACGCCGGTAGGAACCTGTTCGGTGACGCTGATGCCCAGGGCCGACAGTTGCGCGGCTTTGTCCGGGTTGTTGCTGAGCAGTCGGACGCTCGTGGCGCCGAGGGCGTCCAGCATCTGGGCGGCGGCAGTGTAGTCGCGTTCGTCCTCGCCGTGGCCCAGTGCCAGGTTGGCGTCGTAGGTATCGAGGCCTGTGTCCTGCAGGGCGTAGGCGTCGAGCTTAGAATACAGGCCGATGCCGCGTCCCTCCTGTCGGAGGTAAAGCAGGAATCCGCCGGCTGAGGCGATCTCTTCGACAGCCTCGCGCAGCTGCGGACCGCAGTCGCAGCGCTGGCTGCCGAACACGTCGCCGGTCATGCATTCGCTGTGCAGCCGGACCAGCGGCACGTCATGTGCGAGGAGCTGCTGCTCCCACTGCCCCAGGGCGAGCAGCAGGTGCTCCTTGCCGTCCGCGAGGCCGCGGAACGTGAGCACCTCGGCCGTGGTGCTGAATCCGTCCGGAAAGCGCAGCGGCACGGTCACCTGACTGCGCACAGTAACCTGGTGGGGCTCGGCAACCCGGCCGCGCCCGGTGGCGGCGGGCAGGGGCGAAGTCTGCGGGGCGGTTTCAACACATGCGGTCATCTGCGGTCCTCGACGTTCCATTGCGGAGTACTTGAACCTTGAAGTTAAGCGTAGTCCCATTTAGTTAAAGCTTCAAGTAATTAGTCGTCCTATGACCGGACCGTCGCCATCCCGGAATCTCTCCCTTGAGGCAAAGTACGAGTCCAGGCGTCTCGATGGCCGGTCCTTGACCTTGCCGCAACGTCAACCTTTAGAGTCGGAACATCGGATCAATAGCGGAAGGAGGAGCGCATGGACTGGTCGATCCAGCAGATCGCCAGGATCGCCGGGACCACCAGCCGGACCCTGCGCCACTATGACGACATCGGCCTGCTGAGGCCCAGCCGGATTGCCCGCAACGGCTATCGGCACTACGACCAGGAAGCACTGATCCAGCTTCAGCGGATTCTGCTGCTGCGTGAACTGGGCCTGGGCCTGCCGGTGATCGCCGAGGTGCTGGGCAAGGAGTCGGACGCCGCCACAGCCCTGAGTGGCCACCTGCAGTGGCTCCGGCAGGAGCAGGACAGGCTGAACCGGCAAATTTCGTCGGTCCAGCGCACGATTGACGCGGTGAAAGGAGGTGGAGAACTTATGGCAGAAAACATGTTCGACGGCTTTGACCACGCCCGCTACAAGGATGAGGTGGAGGAGCGCTGGGGCAAGGATGCCTACGCCAGCAGCGACGCCTGGTGGCGCGGAATGGACGCCGGCCAGAAGGCGGCCTGGAAGCAACGCTCACAGCAGCTCGGCAGCGACTGGATCGCCGCGGCGGGCTCGGGTATGGCAGCTGACAGCGCCGAGGCCCAGGATCTTGCCCGGCGGCAGGTGGAATGGCTTCGCGGCATCCCAGGAACACCCGCGGCAGCGCCGGACGGTGACGTGAAGGGCTATGTCATGGGCCTGGGTGAGATGTATGTCGCGGATCCGCGGTTCAGCGCAAACTACGGCGGCGAGTCCGGAGCCGCTTTCGTCCGTGACGCGCTGCGCATCTACGCTGAAGCGAACCTGTAGCAGCTCAAGCAAGCCACTCCGACGCCCGGCCGGGATTTCCCAGCCGGGCGTTGCTCTGATCCCTCAGAGCTGCCCATGCAGGGCTAGGCGCGCAGATGCGCAGGGGCTTTGGTGACTTTTTCTATATCGGCAGCGGTGACCTCAATTAGCTGATGGGCCAAATCCGCCAGAGCGCGGGCGGTCGCCAGCTCATCCCCGATGTCGGGGACGTCGGAGTCGGCGGGGTTCAGCCTGGCCATTCCGATACCTTCCAGTTCGGGCCTGTTCCCGGCGCGCAATCGCGCCGTGGCCCTCGTTTGGCCTTCATGTTCGTCGATTGCGATGTTCACCGACCAGCTTTTCTCTTGCATGGTGGCCTCCTCCATCCAAATTCCACCATGCCAAGCCGCGGGCAAGCCGTCAAGGGTCGGAAAACTTCCCGGCAGAACGGACCGTAAACGGTCCCTAACGAACAGCGCCGGAATGATAACGACATCGGGCCTGCAGCAGCACCTACGCCTGCTTCCGGCTCACAGGCGGGACGCGCAAGCTCCCGTACCGCTCCATGCGGTGCCAGCGAAGGTGTACACCCGCAAGCGCTGTGACGACGGACTGGATGACCACCAGGTACATCAGCTGCCGGTACACGAACTGCTGAAGCGGGAGGGTCCAAAGCGGGCCCAGACGTTCCCTGTCAAGCCGGAATGCGTAAGCGGCCATGAGCAACTGCACCACGAGGAACACGAGCCACAGGACGGCGATGCGCATCGGGTCAAGGAAGAACAGACCGTAAACGGCGAATACATCAACGACCGGTGCGAACAGCGGAAGGAGGACCTGGAGCACGAGTAGATAGCCGAGGCCCCGGCGACCGAGTTTGCCGGCCTGTCCGCCCTGGACCACCGCGCCGCGGTGCTTCCACATGGCCTGAAGGGTTCCATAGCACCAGCGGTACCGCTGCTTCCACAAGGCACCAAGCGTCGCCGGCGCCTCGGTCCACGCCCGGGCGTCGTCCTGGTACACGACGCGCCAGCCGTCGCGGCACAGCGACATTGTCAGGTCGGTGTCTTCGGCCAGCGTCTCGTCGCTCACCCCGCCCACCCGGACGAGTGCGTCGCGGCGGAACCCGCCGACGGCTCCCGGCACGGTAGGCATGCATTCGGCGACGTCGAACAGGCGGCGGTCCAGGTTAAAGCCGACGACATATTCGATGTGCTGCCATGCCCCAAGGATGCCGCCGCGGTTGGCGACCTTCGTGTTTCCTGAGACCGCGCCCACCCTCGGGTCGGCGAAGGGCTGGATGAGCGCCCGGACCGTGTCGGGCTCGAAGACGGTGTCGCCGTCGACCATGACAACGAGGTCGTGGCTGGCGGCATACAGGCCCTCGTTGAGCGCGGATGGCTTTCCGCCATTTTCTTTCCGGATGAGCGTCACACCCGGCAGGTTGAGGGCCTCCACAAGGTCCGCGGTACCGTCCGTTGACCCATCGTCCACGACGACGATCTCGACCGGATGGGTCGAAGCGGCGATGGAACGCACGGCGGCCTCGATCCCGGCCGACTCGTTATACGCAGGGACGATGACTGTCACGGGCTCTGTAATTGCCGTTCCACCGGCAGCACTGCCAGCCAGCCGCTGGCGCCGTGTCGCACGGCAGTGCCTCACTGCGGCGCCCATGACGAGGACAGCCCGGACGACGGTCACGAAGCCGCTTGCCACGAGTGCCCACGAAATTGCCACCACCAGCCACTCGCTGAGCCTGATGCCCCAGATGAATGCGGCCCCGCTTGCCTGCTCGGCCGGTGTGGCCTGGCGTGTGCTGGACACTCCAATGGCGTCCCCGACCGTGGTCACGTCGTAGCCCTGCCGGTCCAGACGGGAAAGGAGCGAGTCCAGTGCCGCAACGGTCTGGCCGCGGTCTCCGCCGCCGTCGTGCATCAGCAGCACCTGGCCCCGATTTCCGGTTGGTGCGAGGTTCCGCTCGATGGACCCAACCCCTGGCCGCTTCCAGTCCTCGCTGTCCTGCGTGGTCAGCACTGTCAGGTACCCCTCATCAGCTGCGGCGCGGATGGAGGCCCAGGCAGGGTCGGTGACCTCGTTGTTCCCGGAGCTGAACGGCGGCCGGAGCAAGGATGCCGCCTGCCCCGTGAGGCCCATGATGATCTGCTGGGCGCCCTGCACCTCAAGTTTCTGGCGCCAGTCGGGCGAGCGCCCAAGATCTGCGTGCGTTAGGGTGTGAACCCCGATCTCGTGTCCGTCCGCGACGATGCGCCGGACGAGGTCGGGATGGTCGACGGCCGCGGTGCCGACCACGAAGAAGGTGGCATGAACGTGATGCTTTTTCAGGACATCGAGGATCCGCGGGGTCCAGGCGGCGTCCGGGCCGTCGTCGAATGTCAGCGCGAGCGTGCGCTCTGGCGGACCCACGGTGCGGATGCTTCCTCCCCGGGCGTCGATGACCGGGCCTCCCTTGGATACGGAGGCGGGGACGCCGGACGTGGAACCAGCGGCGGGGGCGGCATCATTGCCGATCCCGGCCAGGTGGTGCAGGTATCCCTGCACCGTCAGCGCGAAGGCAACGGCGAACAGAACCGCGCAGAGAACCAGCCAGTGCGCGCGGACTGAGACGGGGCCCCTTGATTTACGGTGGCGGCTCACGGATGCGGAGGCGGTGTCGGGCGAGCCGCCTGTCCCGGAGCGGTGTCAGACTTTCCGGGTGCGGTCGGGGCCGTCGTCGGCGCCGGTTGGGCGGGGCCTTGACCTGCGGGCGCCGGTTCGGCCGGGCCGTGACCTATGGGTGCCGGCGCCACGGGTGCGGGCGTCGCGGCGGTACCAGCCTGCACGGGACTTCCAGCCGGTTGGGCCGCCTGGCTCCTGGAACCGGATGCTGCGGGCGCCGCCGGAGCACCCGCGACCGCTTGCCCAACCGGCAGTGCCCCTTCACCCGGGTTGGTTGTGACTGCCTGAACAATCCCTGCGGCAGGGGGCTGGGGCGTGGCGGACGGCCGTTCGGCCTGGACTTTCTTTTCGGCCTGCAGTGCCGGACCGGCAGGCTTCGGCAGATACGGTGCGACGATGTCGGGACCGCCGAAAATGGCGACCAGGAAAAGAACCACGTATCCCGCCACGAGGACGAGAGCGAGGAAGCCGGCGACGCGTGCCCACCGCAGCCGCCGCCCCGAAGAGTCTACGAAAATCGGGCCGGGTGCATGCACTCCGGACCGTTTAGGGGTACTGCTGGAAGCCGCCATAACGCTAAACATCGTAGGCGACCGGCTGCACCGGCCCCAAACCAGCAAGGACAACGAGGCCGTGATCTGCCCGGATTTGACTTACCCTGCATTGCTGTCCGGCGGGCCGTCGAGCACGGTGGGGATGTACTCCAGCAGCTGGAGCCGGCCGTCGAAGGTCCGGCTGTCCACCATTTCGAGCGAGACGTCCGGATAGTCGTCGTAGATCCGTTCCCGCCCGGTGCGTCCTGTGATCACAGGGAAGACGACCAAGCGGAACCGGTCCACGAGGCCGGCGGTCAGCAAGGACCGGCAGAGGCTGAGGCTGCCGAGCGTGCTCAAGGGCCTGGTCCCGGTCCGTTTCATCTCCCGCACGGCCTCGACGGCGTTCCCGGTCACCAGCTTCGAGTTCGGCCAAGTCAGGGGTGCCTGCAGGGTGGAGGAGAAGACCACCTTGGGCACGGCGTCAAGGCCGGTCAGGGCGGCCCCCTCCTCCTTGGAGAATCCCGACCCCTCGGCCGCCGCCTCCTCGGACATGCTGGACATCGCCCGGTACGTGTTCGCCCCCATGAGGAAGGCGTAGTTCTTCTTTCCCTCCTCCTCGAGCCAGCCCAGGTATTCCGGCCCCTCCAAGCCCCACCAGCCGGGCCACCCCTCGGCCGAGGCATACCCGTCCAGGGAGATGATCAGGTCGACCATCAGGTCCGCTGATGACGTTTCTGCAGGCATTTCACCCATGGCCGTCTCCTCGATCTGATCGACGTCACTGGCCGTCGAGACGCTGCGCCACCGGGTACGCTGCGCCGTCGACGCCCGTGCCGGCAATGCTATCCATGGAGCCACCGGCCGTTCAAGGGCCCGCTCCGTCGACTTCCTGGCGCGCCGAAGGACCGCGCCACGCGTCGCGCCTGGGCAAGGGGGAAGTGCTCTGGAAACTGCTGCCGGAAGGTGCCAATGTGAAGCAGTGGAGTGAACCATCCGGCACGCAAGCAACGGAGGATGTCATGAATCTCGACGATCTGGTCTTCCACCCCTGGGCTGTGCAGGGGCCGCGCGAGGTGCCTACGTTGATCGGCGGCTCCGGGAGCCACGTCTTCGACGGCGACGGAAGGCGCTACCTGGACTTTAGCTCGCAGCTGGTGTTCACCAACCTCGGTCACCAGCATCCCCGAATTGTCGCTGCGATCAAGGAGCAAGCTGACCGATTGTGCACCCTCGCACCCGGCAACGCATCCGATGTACGGGGCGAAGCGGCCCGGCTGATAGTAGAGGTCGCACCGGAGCATCTCGGGCACGTGCTGTTCACCACCGGCGGGACCGAGGCTATCGAGCATGCAGTGCGGATGGCGCGTCTGCACACGGGACGGCCCAAGGTGCTCGCTGCCTACCGCTCGTATCATGGCTCGACGACCACATCAATCCACCTCACGGGCGACCCGCGCCGGTGGCCCTCGGACATGGGCGCAGCTGGCGCCGTACACTTCTTCGGTCCTTTCCTGTACCGATCCGCCTTCGGATCAAAGACTCCGGAGGAAGAGTCTGAGCGGGCGCTGGCCCATCTCGAGCAGGTGATCCTCCTGGAAGGCCCGTCGACTATCGCCGGCCTGGTCCTGGAATCAGTCATCGGCAGTTCGGGTGTCATCGTGCCGCCGCCCGGCTACCTGCGCGGGGTTCGCGAGTTGTGCGACCGCCACGGCATTGTCTACATCGCCGATGAGGTGATGGTGGGTTTTTGCCGCACGGGAGCCTGGTTTGGCGTGGACCACGCTGGTGTGGCACCCGACCTGATGGCGTTCGCGAAAGGCGTCAACTCCGGGTACGTTCCGCTGGGCGGCGTACTCGTCAGCGACACGATCTATGAGACTTTCACCAAACGCCCCTACCCGGCGGGCATGACGTACAGCGGCCACCCTCTGGCCTGCGCAGCAGCCGTCGGCGCCATCAACGCGATGCACGAGGAAGGCACCGAAGCGGCAGCTGCCCGCCTTGGCAAGGATGTCCTAGGGCCAGCGCTGAGGGTGCTTGCCGAGAAGCACGTGTCCGTCGGGGATGTGCGGGGTATCGGCGGCCTCTGGGGCCTGGAGCTGGTCCGCAACCGGCAGACGAAAGAGCCGCTCGTGCCCGCAGGAGCCACAGCCGCTGACAACGCACCGATGGTTGCCGTCGCCAAGGCATGCCTGGACCGGGGGCTTTTGCCGCTGATTCAGGGCAACCGTGTCAACGTCGCTCCACCCCTCAACGTGACCGACTCTGATGCGGCCGCGGGCCTGGCTATCCTGGACGAGGCACTGTCCGTGGCCGACGCCTACCTGAGCTAAAGCTATATACGGCAGTTCGTCGCTGCTCGACCAGATCAGGACAGTACGCGGTAGGTTACGTGCGTCACGAGTGTCGCCGCCCGCGACTTCACCTGCTCGAGCTTAAGCGGCGGGACGCCCTCGAACAGCCGGGTGCCGGCGCCGAACGTGAGCGGAGCAATGTGCACGCGCAGTTCGTCGATCAGACCGGCGGCCAGGTACTGATTGATGGTTGTCGCGCCGCCCCCGATCGCGACATCGCCGTCGCCGGCCGCCGCGCGTGCCTGTGCCAGCGCCGACTCGACGCCGTCGGTAACGAAGTGGAACGTGGTGCCGCCGCCCATCGGCTGCGGTTCGCGGGCGTGGTGCGTGAGCACGAAGACAGGGTGGTGGAAGGGCGGGTCGTCGCCCCACCACCCGTTCCACTGCCGATCCCACTCACCACGCACAGGGCCAAACATGTTGCGCCCCATGATGAATGCTTTAGCGGCAACGATCTGGTCGATCTCCGCCCGGTTCTCGTCGGGAGTCTTGAACATCCAGGCATGCAGCCCGTCGCCGGAGCCGTCGCCGCCGTCGTCGCCGAACGGGCGCTGCTCGGTCTGGTTGAGCCCGGCCGAGTATCCGTCGGCGGTAACGGTGATGTCGCAGACCACCCTGCCCATACCTTCAGTCATTGCTCTACCCTCCTCATGGCGACCTCCATCGCCTCGCGGTGAGCTTGCTTGCAAGCATCAGCTTAGACAGCCCCGGCTCCCTGTCCAGTGGCAAAGCGCGCGTGAGAAGACCCTCACAGGCTTCTCATGCGTGTCTCAGGTCCGCGGGTCACCATGGAGGGTGTAGAAGGCGATGAATCAACTGGGCCTTGTTCCGGCCCGGGCATCGGGACAGTCGGGACGGAAAAATGCTGATAGCTCTGGAGAAAGCCCACCACCAAGCCGAGGCGGCAGCGTCATCCTTCCTTTTCGACCAGGTGGCGGGGCTGCTCTCTTACGACCCCAGCGTGCGATCCGGCGAACAGGACGCCTCAAATGCCATGAGTGCCGCCGCGCGCCGGGTATGGTCCGCGCTCGGGGACCGCAAGCTGTTCAACAGGACTGCAGTGGATGAGCTCCGGGCAGAGCTGACATGGCTCTCCGAGTCCCTGGCACCACTCAGCCGCTCCGCAGCCGTGCATGAAAAGACCCTACGGAACCAGCACGCGCGCACCGTCCAGGAAACCGCGTATGAAGCGGCCTATGACAGAGCACTCGCCGCACTCGAATCCGACCGGTACTACCGGCTGGTCGCCGACCTCCAACACTTCTGTTCCACTCCCCCGGTCAGACAGCCGCGGCGCAGGCACCTCTACAGGGGATGACCTCAAGTCCGGCAAAGCACCGGATGCCGCCGACCAGGACGTATGATTTCTCCCCGGTGGGTTTCTCCTTCCCGGAACGGCCCGGAGCAGGGCCGACCCGAGGGAAGGAAACAGTGATGGCTAAATGACCGTCAAGAATCCATCGGCCAGTGGGACGGGGCGCAGCGATGTTCTGCTCCGCATCGGACGGCTGCTCGGTGATGAGTCCGGGGACCGCACCCCGCCTGTCATCCTGGCGGTCGTGCTGGTTCTGGCAGCACTCGGCCTCATCGAGGTGCCTCGGCCTCGTCGGTGGAGTCAGTGGCGGCCGGCAGGAACCCCTACGACCTTCCGCTGAAGCAGGGCATGTGGACGGCGGCCGGCATAGTCATCATGTTCGGCCTGGCCCGTCTCCGGACCCGGCACATCCGTTGGCTCGCCTGGCCACTTCTGGGGGTCGCCGTCGTGGCCCTCGGCCTGGTGTTCACACCGCTGGGCATGACCGTGAACGGCAACAGGAACTGGTTGGGGTTCGGCGGGTTTACGGTCCAGCCTTCCGAGTTCGCGAAGCTCGCGCTCATCGTCTGGGCAGCGGCCGTGCTGTCCCGCAAGCAGGCCCTGCTGCATGAGTGGAAGCACGCCGTCGTGCCGCTGCTCCTGCCGACCGGCGCCCTCATTATCGGGCTTGTCGCCCTGGGCCATGACCTGGGCACCGCCATGATCATCATGATGATCCTCGCTGCCACGATGTTTTACGGCGGGGTGCGGATGAAAGTCTTCGGCGTAGCCGGAATTCTCTGCACCGTCGCAGCCCTCATCCTTGCCGCCACCAGTGGCAACCGCGTATCCCGCATTTCGTCTTGGCTCGGTGCGGGTTCCGCTGACGATTCCCAGGGGGTCGGCTACCAGGCGCTGCACGGCCAGTACGCCCTGGCCTCCGGCGGATGGCTGGGCGTGGGACTGGGGCAGAGCCGGCAGAAATGGAACTGGATCCCGAGGCCCACAACGACTTCACCTTCACCATCCTCGGTGAAGAACTCGGACTGGCTGGAACTCTCCTGGTGCTCGTGATGTTTACGGTCCTCGGCATCGCTGTTTTCAAGGTCATTGCCCGGACCCAGGACACGTTCGCCCGCATTGTCTCCTCCAGCGTGATCACCTGGATCATCGGTCAAGCCGTCGTAAACATCGCCATGGTCACCGGCCTGCTCCCGGTTATCGGCGTGCCGTTGCCGTTCATCTCCTACGGCGGCTCCGCGATGGTCTCCTCGATGGCCGGGGTGGGCATGATCCTGGCCGGCACCCGCCCCCAGCCGGTTCAAACCGTTCGATCGAAGAGGCAGCAAGCCGTGCACAGCGGCTGATTGCAGGACCTAGTCGTGTGCGGATGCCGCCTTGGCCTTGGCGGGTGCGTCCGGGCTGGTGCTCTTGCTGTCCACGGCAGGCATCGCGACAACGGCAACAACGGTGAGTACTGCACAGACCAATACCGCCAGGAAAACGGCGGTCGACGCCGACACAGTTGTCTGAGGATCGGAAACGCCGCCGGGGGCACTGGCGTAGATCGCGTTGGCAACTGCCCCGAAAACGGCGACACCAATGGAACTGCCGATCGAACGCGCAAAAAGATTGGTACCGGTGACTACACCGCGCTCATTCCATTCGACGCTTGACTGGGCGGCAATGAGGCTCGGGGTCGCTACCAACCCCAGTCCAAGTCCGACGACGAAGCAACCTGCCGCTGCCACCAAAATGTTGGGTGCGGAGGCAGTCAGGGCCAGAACGGCTGTCCCGATGACTGTGACCGTGACGCCGATCAGGGCGGTCCTCCGGAAACCTATCCGAAGATAGAAACGGCCCGCCTGGGACGCACTGATCGGCCAGCCGATGGTCAGTGCCGCCAAGGCGAGCCCGGCGAAAATCGGGGAGGTCCGGAGGGATCCTTCGAGGAACGTGGGGACGTAAGAGGTGAGGCCGAGCATGACTGCACCGACGCCGAAAGAGATCATCGCCGTCGTCGCCAGCAGCCGACGGGACACGACCCACGGCGGCAGGACCGGCTCCGCAGCCTTGCTCTCGACGAGCATGAATGCGGCGAACAACAGAGCCCCGACGGCAAAGACGGCGATACTGATGGAAGAGTTCCAGGCCCACGCCTGGCCACCCTCCAGGGCCCCAAGGATGAGCAGGCTGAGGGAAAATGTCAGCAGTGCCGCCCCCAAGTAGTCGACCCGGTGCTTCGCGCGCTCGACATTTTCGTGGAAGGTTCGGATCAGCATCCACGCTGCCAGGATGCAAAGGGGAATGTTCACGAGGAAGATCCCACGCCAGATGCCCAGTGAGGAAAACACGCCCCCGAGCGTCGGGCCGACGACTGACGATACCGCCCACACGCTGGCAAGGTAGCCTTGCACCTTTGCCCGCTCGGTCAGCGTGTAGATATCGCCCGCTATTGTGATCGCCACCGGCTGGACTGCTCCCGCGCCCAGGCCCTGCAGCACACGGAACGCGATGAGGGCCGGCATGCTCCAGGCCACTCCGCAGAGGATCGAACCGAGCAGGAAAAGACCGATACCGCTGAGGATGATCGGTTTACGGCCGACGACGTCCGAGAGCTTCGCGTAGACCGGCACCGATACAGCCTGCGCCAACAGATAGGCCGAAAAAAGCCACGGAAAGGACGTGAACCCGCCGACGTCATCCACGATCGAAGGCACCGCCGTGGCAACGATCGTCGAGTCGATCGCCACCAAACCCGTCGAGAGCATCAGGGCAATTAGGATGGGTCCCCGCCGGGAACGGAACCCTATTCCCTCGGCAGTGGTCGTCGTCATGTAATCTCATTCCCGTTGTCAGCGAAGGAAGATGCGTGCGCGTAGCCCTGTTGGGCCCCACGTGCATAACTGCGCCAACGGCCGAATTAGTCCCGCCGCCAAGCGAGATTCATCCCAGTTCCGCAGGCCCGCCCGGACGTCTTCCTCCGCCGAGTGGGGTCTTTAGGAAAACTTGGCCGGTTCCTTGCCGCAGCCCCCAATATGGCACGCGCCCTCAAAGCCGTCCTGAACCTGGACCTTGGCGAACTGGCGGAGCGGCTGGTCCGAGCAAGATCAGCGCCATTTTGCACTGACCGGAGTGCCGGGAGGCGCATCAGCACCCCAACCCATGAACACCGACGTACCGAAGCTGTGTCGGTATTGTGCAAGGCTGGTCTGTATGGATCTGGAGGTGTTTCCCGCGCTCACAATTCCCGCATCGGAACTGCGCTGGCGGTTCTCGCGTTCATCCGGGCCAGGCGGTCAACACGTCAACACCTCGGACAGCCGCGTCGAGCTCTCCTGGAACGTTAGCGAGTCCGTGGCCCTTTCCGACGGCCAACGGCTGATGCTGCTCACGCGTCTCGGCCGACGAATCATCACCGGGGTGATCACCGTAACCGCCTCCGAGCGGCGCTCTCAGCTACGCAATCGCGAGATCGCCCTCGCCAAGCTGGCAGACCTCGTGGCAGAGGGTCTTGCGCCCGAAGCTGCCCGCCGCCGGGCGACCAAACCCACCCGCGGTTCGAACCGCCGGCGCCTCGCCGCCAAGGAACAACGTGCAGCAACGAAACGACAGCGACAACGACCGCCCGCCGAGTAGCACGCTGTCCAGTCGACGATAAACTTTCAGCCGCGAGCAGGGGGCCGTTCTGCACCAGTGCGGCATACGATCGCATCGGCCGTGGCCCGATCATCTTGTATTCCGATCCGGCAAAAAGGGCCTGCAGAAGGCCGCACTCTCCAGCCAGGTAGCCACGACCCTTTCGCTAATATGTCGTTAGGCGCGTGGCTCCAGCCTCGCTACCCGTCACCCATTCGGGACCGAACGACGACGACCCTGGGTTCTTGCAAAAGTCAGCCAACGCCGCTTCAACAGAATCCAGATCATGAACCAACCGAGAAGGCATGAATCCCTTCACATCCCCCATCGGAATCTCCACCGACTCATCCGCGATACCCGCAGACCTCACCAATACCGCCCATGACCCCTCGTTGGTAGCATCAGCATTCCGGTGACAGACCAGCCCCAACGCAACACCGCCAGCCACTTCAAAACGAGCCGACCCGCGGTCAACGGACAGACGCCCACGCGTCCCCCCGTCCAAGGCATGCAACGCCGCACCGGCCGCCTTCCGCGCCTCCGCCACTGTGCTGAAGCCTTGGCCATCCACCGCCCAGGCCGCCTTTGCAGCCGTTACCTGTTGGTTTTTTGCGGCCAACCTCCAAGCCACTCCAAAATGCGTTCCGGCGACGAACCCTCCGATCCATGCGATGCCTGCCGGACCGACCACATCCACGTTCATCCACAAAGTCACGCACACCGCCAAAGCGCCAAGCAGACACAGCAGCGGCACCCAGCCGTGACGAGATCCGGATCGAAAGAGCCAGATCCCCAGCGCAGCCCCTGCGACCAAAGCAGCGAAAGAGGGCCACGTCGCCTCCAACCGTCCAAAAATAACCAGCGCAAAGGTCCCGCCCAGGACGGCAACGCCGAAAATAAGGTACGCGAGCCCCGTTTCGCGTTTCCGCTTGTATCGCTTCATTGTTTTGCTATTTGTTTCTAATCGCATGTAACAGCCCAGCATTCCTTTACCAACGTCTCCGCCCCAGCCGACAGTTACACCGCCAACCGACCCACCCCACACGCCAATGGTATTAGTCTGCGTGAAGTTGAAGATCCCTGAGATGGTGCGAGGCGCGAAATACGGCGCCTGAGGGTAAGTGTTTACCCCAGCTGCCGGGAAATGGGGCCGATACCGGGGAGTTGTTTTCGGGGCACTGCCGCAGTTACCCCAGCAAACAAAGAACTTGTGGCAATATGCGCCGGATCAACAGGCTTACCAGCCATTGCGCGGGAATCCTGGGAGCGATAGTGATCCTTTATGGTCCTTCTGCGAAGAGCCGGGCTACCGGCCGGGAAGCCAACTAAGCCGCCTCGGCCGGAGCACATCTATGACCCCTGTCCGCCCTCTACGAGACTGAGGACCTCCATGAATGACAGCTTCGTCAGCGGTGGTGACGTCTGGCTGGCCATTGCACTGATCAATGCCGGTTAGCCGGGCAGAAGAACCGGAGCCGGCTCGTGTGGTTTTTCATCTCGGTCTTTTTCGGGCCGATTGCGACGCTGCTGATCGTAGTGATGCCGCCGCCAACTGCGGCTGTACCCGCCCGCCGGCGCCTACCTCGGGAGTGACCGTCGGCGGCGGCTCCTGACTAAGCCACCTCTCCTGCCTTCAACCGCTCGCACAAATTCAAGAACTTCTGTGCCCAGGACTGAACTGAAGGACCAAGAATTGGCTACATGACGTGCGGCAGAGTCAAAAAGCTCTCGAGCTTTATCGGACTCTAGATAGCCGAAATATGGGACCAACCCGTCCAGAAAAATATGGGGAACCATCGGTGAGACGCCAACGATTCGTTCACCGTTGGCTGCCGATGACTCCGCCGGGCACCAGGCGGAGTACGCTAGCGCCGGCGGGCGCGGTGGCGACGGCCTCCTGGACGTGGACCGAGAACATCGCGATGGATGCTGCCTTCAAGGATCTGTCGGCCCAGATGGAGCGCCACGTTGCCTCGTCAATGGTGATGGCCGACTCGATCTCCCTCAGCGACTCCGCAAAGCGGAATTCCCTCCGGGCACCGCTAAAGTCCTGGGCGTCGATGAAGAGCGTGGCGTCTGAGCCCCGCCACTCACACCGGATTGTCCCGACATCAACCATGCCAGCCGAGAGTTCCGCCGCAAAGTTGTCTGGCTCCTGCATCCGACCCACTTTCCTGCCCCGTTCCGTTCCTGCACCGCGGTGGTCAGCCTCCCCCGCGCCCTTTGACCCTGGCCTTGATGTCCTCCAGCACTGCCAGGTCATCATCGTTGGGCCCGCTCCGTACGATGGCGAGCGTCTCCAGCCTGTAGCCCAGATCGACCGAGGTGATCGTGTAGGTGTACGAACTGACGGTAATCGTGCCCCTGTACTGGGGGGCCTCCAGGTTTGTAAGCGCAGCGATCAGCACTCCCGGTTCCTCCACGATCGGCCGGCTGGCGTCCAGTTGCCAGTCATCATCCTCCCGGCCCAGGAATGTCGAGTACCGCGGCAACACCAGAGACCATGGAGGACGACGCGGCGGCGTACCCCTGCCCGGGGCTTCCTCAAAATATCCTGAGTCCTGCTCAAACCGCATTCCCCACGGCGCCTGAACGAACCGGCCACCGCCGTCGAGGGTGACCTCCCAGAAACCGCCCGGGAAGTACCTAAACGAGCCCGTCTCGCCCTCCGGCCCGGAAGCACTCCTGAATCTGGTCGCAAAATCCCCGGCGACAAACCCCGGATCGGCGTGGGCCAGGAGTCCGATCAGCTGCTGGTGATTCGGGATCATGAGGAGAAGCGTAGCCGCATTCGTGGGCGTTCCTCAGTCCATACCTAATAACTGCTTCAGGGGTAGATCTTGACGCGATTGAGTGGCGAAATCCCTGTGCTGCGAGACTCTCGCCCATCTCATCAAGGAATTCTCATAGCTTCAGAAGCTGCACTATCCCTTCATCTCATCAATAACATGCCCTGCTGTGCACGACGAAAACATCGCCAAGGCCGACGTCGAAAATGATCTCCGCAGCCGGACGGGAGTCCGCGCAGCCAAAGATGACTGCGAACGGGTTCGGGGTGTTCACCGGCTCGCTGCGCCGGGCAGCGGCTAAATTTTCTTCATCTGACGGTAACTCCCGGCGGGGTTCCGGAAACCTAGTTATCGAGCGGGCCGTTCAGCCCGCCGACATAGATATTGGGGGTACAGAAATGAATTCAAACCGCGCCGGATTCTTTACGGTCGTCACAATGGCGGGTTTTGCCGCCAGCCTCATGCTTGGCGGGTGCGGGTCACAGGCAGGACGTGATCCTGCCGCCACCGCGAACGGGACCGTGAATGACAAAGCCGAGTCCACGCCGAGGCTGGCCTTCGCACCAGCTTCCACTGCCGCACCGGCGGCCCCGGGCGCCAGGGAGGTGCCCGCGTCAGTGGTAGGTGCCTCATCGAAGAAGCATGCAGATCCAGCCCTGAAGACCTTCACATTCCCCGACGGACACATCTCCTTCGCCTATCCGGCCACGTGGACGGTGCGGACCGTGCTCCCCGCTGTCGGAGTTCCCGGCGTTGAAGTGATCGTCGCCGACGGTGCCGGCAGCGATCTGCTCTCCCTGGCCCATGGCTTCACCGCTGGTTGTGCCGGCGGTCCCGTGTCACGTCGAGTGCTCGACGAAGCGGCAGTTCCGGGAATGACCGCACAGGACGGCACGGAGCCCGTGTTCGGGTTCGCCGCGGAAAGCTATGAGAATGGCAAAGGCGTTGCCTACGTCATGGGGCTGACCGATCCCCGGTCGCTGGAGGAAGGCGAAAACGTCGCATCATGGTGCAATCTCGTGCCAACGGGTAACGGCGGCCTGAGCACCCGTGTTCTTTTCGACGACCCGGGATTCCCGAACAGGGGCGCAGCCAGGGCATGGATGGCCACAGACCAATACGCCCAACTCAAAGCACTGTTGGTGAGCCTGACCTACGCCTAAGCTGGCCCTCGCATTGGGGTGACACTCAACCAGAATGCGACTCACAGGCCGGAGTTAAGCGGTCCTTCACGGGTTTCTTGCCGCAACCGTGATGAGGTCGCGGCGGAAGGCTGCGGTTCATCGTCGATGGGGAGGTCGACAAGGTCTTCGGCCCCGTCAAGAAATTCTTTCGAGTCCGGCGTGAGTGAGGTGAAGACGGTGGTGAGCTCCTCTTGTTCGGGTCCTTGGTCGGCGACGAGTTCGAAGGTTTTGTGGTCAGCGGCATCGATGTGCAGGCTGTCGATGAGTACGCGGGCGATTTGGTCGCGGGCGACGACGCCGTCGGCGGGTGAGCCGGACTGCCGTCTGTCGCCCTGGAGCAGGGCGATCTTCCGCTGGTCGGGTTGGTTGTAGTCGAACCAGCCCGGCCGGACGATCGTATAGGCGTTGCCGCTGGCGCGGACAAGCCGTTGCTGCGCAGCTTCCACTGGGCATACGCGACGCCGGGCCGTGTGGTGCCGATTGCGGTCATGAGGGCGATGCGGACCCCGCGGCCGGGCAGTGCCTTAAGGACGTTCGCGACGCCGGCATAGTCGTTGTCCCGCACGTCGCGTTCACTGGTGGTGGACCCGTGCGTGAACGGTGGTTCATTTTTTCTCCTTGACTGCGGCCGCTGTGGTTTCGCGCTGGGTGGCGGCCCAGCTGGCCAGGACCTTAGCGCATCCTCGGACGGGTCCCGGGGTCTGCTGTGTACACGTTGATCCGCAGTCCCGGATCAGCGGGGAGTTCGAGTGCCTCGAAGCTCAGGTCCAGGTCCCCGACGATCGGGTGGTGGAGCCGTTTGCGGCCGGTGCGGTGGTATTTCACGTCGTGTCGGGCCCAACGGGTGCGGAATTACTCGCTTCGGGTTGAGAGTTCACCGATGAGGTCTGTGAGGTCTTTGTCGTAGGGGTTTTTCCCGGCTGTGGACCTGAGGACAGCGACGATGTCGTCCGCGCTGCGGTCCCAGTCGGCGAAGAACTCCCGCGCTTTCGGGTTCAGGAAGGTGAACCGTGCGCTGTTTGGCGGGGTGGTTTGTTCTGCCATCAGGTCCAGGTAGAGGGCCCGGCCGAGTTCGTTGGCCGCCAGGACGTCGCCGCGGTCGTTGCGGACCCAGGCTGGGGCCGTGGTGATCGCGTCGATGACGCGTTGCACGCTAGGCCGCACCGTTTGCGGGCTGCGCTTGCGCCGCACGCGAGGCGAGGCGGTGGCGGCGCGGGCGAGATCGAAAAGGTGGGCCGTTTCGGCGTCGTCGGGCTTCAGGGCCCGGGCGAGTGCCTCGATGACGCTGTCCGAGGCGCCGGAGAGGTTTCCACGCTCCAGGCGGACGTAGTAGTCGACGCTCATCCCGGCGAGCATCGCGACTTCCTCGCGGCGCAGGCCGGTGACCCGGCGGTTGCCGCCGTAGAGGGCAGTCCTGCCTCCTCGGGCGTGATTCTGGCTCGGCGGGAGGTCGGGAACTTCCGCACGTCGTCGCTGTGTGTCATGGCATCCACGCTACGCGGGGGCTGATGCCCGAGGGAGGCACTGGCATTACCCGGAACGACAGGAACTCCCGGCGCCTAAGAAATCACGGTTCCATTGAAAGCATGAAACCTGCACCCACATCCGCTGCCCACCCGGCTGCGATCCTGGCGATCATCTTGGCCAGCTACTTCATGATTCCTGGCACGGTCGATGACACCGTCGCTCGGCGACTGCAAACCAGGCTCGATGTCGAAGAACAACGCCTCACCGGCGTCGAAATCATCGACTGAAATACTTCGGAACAACTGACCACTTCAGAGTCCAAACCGGAAGAAGGACCATCACGGCTGACCAGCCCAAGCAGCTTGGAGGCGGGCAGTTCCTGCCATCTGCGGTACTCTCCGCCAGCGAGGGTGATGAATTGTCCAGAACCGAAAACATGCCCTGTTGCACCTTTGTCTGGCAGGGTATGTTGCACGAATGGACGATACATATCAGGTGATCGTGGTCGGCGGCGGGTTTGCCGGCATGACAGCAGCTGAGCAACTCGGGCGCAAAGGCATTCGGGTACTCCTTATCGACGCGAACAACTACCACCAGTTCCAGCCCCTCCTCTACCAGGTGGCTGCTTCGCAGATCGGCGTGTCCGCTGTGGCCAGGCCGCTGCGGTCCGTGTTCCGCAGCACCAAAAGTGTCCGGGTCCTCACTGCGGAGGTAACGGCGATCGATTCCGCCACCCGTACCGTGACCACCGTCGATGGCTCCCGCTTCCAGGCGAAGATCCTGGTCATTGCCGCAGGCGCGGTACCGAACTTCTTCAACACTCCCGGTGCCGAAGAACATGCCTACCCGCTGTACTCAGTGACCGACGCCACCCGCCTGAGCGCTGCCTTCACAACAGCCCTGGACCAGGCAGACCGTGTGGAGGCCGGCCGCGCGGACGTGGTTGTGGTCGGCGGCGGCCCCACCGGAGTCGAGACAGCCGGCGCCCTCGCCGAGAACATCAAGTACCTGGTGCCCAAGTACTTTTCGCCCGGGCTGGCAGACCGGTGCCGCGTCCATCTTGTGGATATGGTGCCGAACGTGCTCATGCCCTTCTCTGCCAAGTCGCAGGCGTACACCCGGGACCGACTGATAAAACTTGGAGTTCAGCTGCACATGGGCCAGGGAGTGACCGAAGTCCGAGCCGACGGCGTGACGCTGGCGGATGGGACTATCATTCCCGCGCAGATCGTCGTGTGGGCCGGCGGCCTGAAAGCCGGAAAAATCATCGCCGAATCCGGCCTGCGGCAGGGGAAAGGCGGACGCATCGACGTGCTGCCGGACCTGACCGCGCCCGGCGCCGAAGGCGTCTACGTCCTGGGTGACTCCGCCAACATCACCGACGCCACCGGCGCCAAACTGCCCCAGCTCGGCTCTGTTGCCGAGCAGTGCGGAAAATGGGCCGCCCGCAACATCCACGCTGACCTTACCGGCGGCACACGGCAGCCGTTCGCGTATTGGGACAAGGGTTACATGGCCATGGTCGGCCGTGGGGCAGCAGTCGCCGAACTGGGCCGCAAACGCATCCAACTCCAAGGACCACTGGCGTTCCTCTCCTGGCTCGCGGTTCACCTCGCCTTGCTCCCCGGCACCCAACAGAAGGTCCGTGCACTCTCCTCCTGGCTCACTGGGTACGTCACGCACAGCCCGTCACAAGTCGTCGTCGGAAGGCCCGACTAGGAGCCGCACGACCAGATGAAACAGCGTAGTTCCGGATGCGGGGCACGCACAGCATTGGCTGACGCCTCACAGGCACTGATGACGAACACAGGTAGCGACCGCTATCCGGCGACGGCGGGACCTTGCCTGTGCGACCACGTCCCTGACTGCCCTGAAGGTTCGGAACCGCCGTCGACATCGGCGCTGGCCCCGGCGTAGGCTGGCAACATCGGCGCATGTGCCCGGTGACTCTGCGTCGATACACCAATCGATGAAGGAGGACCAATGAGTGCCGTACGTGAATTCATGACTACGGATGCACAGTGTATTAAGGAGAACCAGTCCCTCGCAGATGCCGCACGGATGATGCTGGATCTAGACTGCGGATCGTTGCCGATCTGTGGTGACGACGGCAAGTTGAAAGGCATGATCACCGACCGGGATATCGTGCTCAAGTGCGTGGCCATGGGCCGCGATCCACGCGAGATGCCGGCCCGCGACCTCGCCACGGGCAAGCCACACTGGATTGACGCCGATGCGAACGTTGACGCCGCCATCGAAATGATGGAGAAGTACCAGGTCCGGCGGCTCCCGGTCATTGCCGACCACAAGTTAGTTGGCATCATCAGCCAGGGTGACATCGCGCGCAACTACTCGGAGGAGCGTGTTGGCGAACTGGTAGAGCACATTTCGGAACGCCAACGAATGCAGTCGAGCAGTTCATAAAACCAAATTCATCAGCAAATAAGCGCCACGGAGAACTCTCCGTGGCGCGACTTTGTACCCGATTATCCGAGGCCGCGTGTGGCCTCGCTCTGCATTCGGCAGCTTGCGCACAAGCCGGACCAGGCAGCCGACATTACGGAACGCAGGAAGAAGGGACCAATTTGGACACATAGTTGCCTTCTAAGCATCATGTGTTGCATAGTCGTTCATGTGATCGGAATCACTCCCATCACCGTGCCGGCTCAGTCCGGCGGCAGTCCCAGGACGGCACAACACGCCAGACCAGACAGTGGAGAACTATGAGCCCGCAGTTAACACCGGAAGAAATCACTTCGGCAGCATCCCGTATCGTTGCGGCTTTTGCCGCCATGGACGAAGACGCATACTTCGCCTCTTTCGACCCGGCGGCCACTTTCATCTTCCACGGGACCCCTGCACGGCTCACCAGCCGGGACGACTACGAAGCGCAGTGGCGAACCTGGGTGTCCGAAGGATGGAAAGTGATCAGCTGCCACAGCAGTGATCCGTTCATCCAGCTCTACGGCACAACCGCGGTCTTTTCGCACAGCGTGGCAACCACCACCGAGGAACAGGGGCAGCGGACGACCACTGAGGAACGGGAGACCATCCTGTTCACCCGGTCCGGCTCCGACGGCATCCTGGCCGTTCACGAGCACCTCTCACTCAACACTTTCTGATCACGGAGTCGACAATGACCTCAGAAACGTCAGACCAGCCCAAGGCGCGGCCCGGCGCACCCCTGATCGAGATACGCTCCATCGACTGGGTTCCCGATAACGAACGGCACGGGAAGCTATGGCACCAGACGCCGCTGTGGTTCCTGGGCAACTTCCAATACTTCTCCATCCCGATCGGTTTCATAGGCCCTTCGATGGGCCTGAGCCTGGGATGGACCGTCGTCGCGAGCGTCCTTGGCATCGCGGTCGGAACCGTCTTTATGGCCTTCCATGCCTCTCAGGGGCCCACCATGGGTCTTCCGCAGATGATCCAGTCGCGGGCCCAATTCGGTTACAGGGGCGTAGTGATTCCCTTGATTGCCACTCTGTTCACCTATGTGGCTTTCAACGTCGTTGACACGGTCCTCCTCAGTGACGGCCTAAGCAGCGCCTTCGGCTGGAGCCCTGCCATCATCGCCATCGTCGCGGCCCTCGGTGCGGCAGCTCTTGCGATCTTCGGACACGACTGGGTGCACAAGGCCTTCCGCGTGCTGCTCTACGTTTCCCTGCCGCTCATGCTGATCCTTACCATCGGCGTCATCACCGGCAACGCCGGCGGAGCCGCAAGCGCCACTGAGTACGGCTTCAACTGGGGTGCGTTCATGGCGCAGTTCGCAGCGGCAGCGGCGTACAACATCACCTACGCACCTTACGTTTCCGACTATTCGCGCTACCTGCCGTCCAAGACCAGGAGCCGGTCCGTTATCGCAGCCGTCTTCTTCGGCGCATCCTCCTCCGCGATCTGGCTCATCATCCTCGGGGCCTGGCTGGCAATCCGGCTCGGTGCCACAGACGGCCTCGCCGGCCTCCAGCTGGCCGGAAACACCGTGTTCGTCAACCTTGGCGACGCCACCGCGCTGCTTTCGGCCCTCGCTCTGGCGGCCACCATGGGAATGAACGCCTACGGCGGGATGCTCACCGTGCTGACCACCATCGACTCCTTTCGGCCCATCAAACCGACCCGCAATGCCCGGATCATCACCGTCCTTATCCTGACTGCGGTGTGGTACCTCATCGCCAGTACGATCACCTCGGGGGCTGTCGCCACAGTTTTCTCAGCACTGACCCTGATGTTGTATCTGCTGGTTCCGTGGACGGCGACGAACCTGGTCGATTACTTCGTGGTCCGCAAGGGCCATTACGCCATCACCGACCTGTTCACCCCCAAGGGCATCTACGGAGTCTGGGCGTGGCGTGGTCTGGTCGCCTTCGCCATCGGTCTCCTGGCTGAAATCCCGTTCATGGTGCTGCCCCAGGTCGGTTCCTGGAGCTACATCGGGCCAATTGCCGACGCACTTGGCGGTGTCGACATCGCCTGGCTCGTCGGACTCGTGGTCACCTCTGTCGTCTACTTCCTGCTCAGCCGCTCGCTGGACCTTTCCGAGGAACGCACCGCGATGGACCGGAGCGAGCAGCAGCTCGGCCATGGTGCGCCAGCACCGACGGCAGGGCATTGACAGGAACGGCAACAAAACGCTCCGGACAAACGCAAAGGAAGTCCTAGACCAATGACAATCACCCGCAAGTCTGTTTCGTCGGACGCTGTCACCTTCCGAAGCGACGCCGGACTGGGCGTCGAGCCGATCCATGTCACGGCTCCCGGGCGCGGCCAGATCAGAGTCGAGATCCGAGCCACCGGCGTCTGCCACTCCGACCTTCACATCGTCAACGGAGACTGGCCCGCCGACAAGCCACTCGTCCTGGGACATGAAGCAGCCGGAATAATCAGGGAAACCGGGCCGGACGTGGCCGCTGTATCCGTGGGCGACCATGTCGTGCTGTCCTGGTTCGCGCCGTGCGGCCGGTGCACCAACTGCGCGGCAGGCCGGGCATGGCTGTGTACTGGAACCAAGGCTCTGGAAAACACTCTTCCCGACGGGTCAACTGCCTACACCGACACGGACGGGCAGGCACTCTGGCCCTATCTGGGTCTCGGAACGTTTACCCACAGCGTCATCGTTCCCGAAGCAGCGGCGATCACCATCCCGAAAGAACTGCCCTTCGAGGTCGGCGCACTGCTGGGCTGCTCCATCACCACCGGAGTGGGGGCCGTTGTGAACACCGCCAAGGTGCCCATCGGGTCCTCCGCCGTCGTCATCGGCTGCGGGGGTGTGGGGCTGTCCATCATCATGGGCCTCAAGCTCATCGGCGCCAACCCCATCATCGCCGTCGACCTCTCGGATGAAAAACTCACCAAAGCAGCAGAACTCGGTGCCACCGTCACGCTCCGCGCGGACCAAGTAGATGTGCCCTCCCACCTTCAGGAAAGCTACGGCGGAGTGGACTTCGCTTTCGAGGCCATAGGCCGGGTGTCCACCATTGAGAGCCTTCCCCGCATGCTGGTCCGCGGCGGCACCGCCGTTCTAGTCGGTATGGCGGCCGCGGGATCCCGCGCCTCCATCGACCCATTCGATCTGGCAGATCAGGGCAAAAACATACTGGGCTGCAACTACGGTTCCAGCGTCGCCAAAATCGACATCCCAAAACTCGTCAACCTCTACCTCGCCGGCCTGCTCCCACTGGGTGAACTCATCGGCCAGATCCGGCCCCTCGACGAAGCTCCGGCAGCTCTGGAAGACCTCCACCACGGCAAAGGCCTTCGCGCAATTCTGGTCCCGTCCTGACGGAATGACATCACCGGCGCCGCCTCCATATGCGGCCGGGACCATCAACAGGAGGGCGGGCCAGTACCAATGACCCGCCGCCTGCCTCCGCATCAGCCTCGCTGGGCAGCTTCCTTGATCTTGCTGACAGCGTCGTTGAACCCATTGGGAGTACCGCTGGATCCGGCGATCTTCTGGACGCGGAGCTGGTCAATCCTGCGGCCAACAACAACGGCCCGGACAGCGTCCGCGATCCTTTCCTGGTAGTCCAGGGAGGTCGGATCCGTGGCGTTCGGCGTCACCCGGACCGCCGTGACAACGCCGTTGTCCAGCGTCATGCTGACGCCGATGCTGGACGGGCCGCTGCCGTACGAACCCGTGGCTTGGTACTGACCGTCGGCGTACTCCCCTGCCGTTACCGGCTGGCTGGCAGAGGGATACGGCACAGTCGAGGTGGCCGCTGTCGCTCCCGGCCCGGGGGGTGCAGCCGGCGACGGCTGCCGTTGCGGCCAGGCCTGCGATCGTTGCTGCGCCGGCCCTGGCTGCGTTCCTCCGGGACGATGCAACTGTCCTTGGAACTTTCCGGACTTCCGGTTCATTGTCCATGCGAAGCTCAGGCTTCGGGGATGTCGCGGCTGAATGCCTCGGGGGTCACGGTTTCCGGTTCCGGGCCGCCACGCACACCCGTGTCGAGGCCGTCGATGGCGGTGATCTGTTCAGGGCTGAGTTCAAAATCGAAAACGTCGAAGTTCGCGGCGATGCGGTCCGGGTTCTCGGACTTCGGGATTACCGAACGTCCTTCCTGCAGGTGCCAGCGCAGCATGACCTGGGCCGGGTCGTAGGCGCGGCGGGCCCCCACACGGTCCGAGAATGTCCCGGCGAACAGCTGCAGCGCGGAAAACATCAACGTGTAACCGGTACGATCCACTGCAGCCCGGACAGGCCGCCCCCGAGGTCTCTGCGGATCGAAGGCAGCGCCACGTTGACGATCTGGGGAGGGCGACAACGAAGAAGCCCAGCATGGCAACTGCCAGGGACGCCCGCGGCCGGGCCAGGATTCCTTTCAAACAGGGAAACAGGAACTGATTCAAGAGAACCAGCTCATTCAGGCGCGTGGGAGTACCTGCTGTGAGGTGTAATGACAGTTCCTGTTTGATAAGGACCCACGCGTCGTAGCGTGGGAACCATGGACAACAGCAAGGACGTACGCGAGTTCCTCACGAGCCGCCGTGCCAGGATTACCCCGGCCCAAGCCGGACTGCCCGCGTACGGCGGGAACCGGAGGGTGCAGGGGCTCAAGCGCGAAGAAGTTGCCATGCTCTCGGGCGTCAGCACGGAGTACTACGCCCGCCTTGAACGGCGAAACCTCCGAGGGGTTTCGGAGTCGGTGCTTGATTCCCTCGCCCGCACCCTTCAACTCGACGAAGCCGAACGCGTCCACCTTTTCGACTTGGCCAAGGCAGCAGCTCCATCGCCTGCCTCGCGGCCCCGTGGCCCACGCTGGGCACACATGCACATACGCCCCAGCACGCAACGGATCCTTGACGGAATGACCGGCACGCCGGCATACACCGCAATGCCCGCCGGGATATTATCGCCGCCAATAGTCTCGGCTTCGCCCTTTACAGCGGAATCTTCAACCCGGACACTCTGCCCCTGAATCTCGCCCGCTTCATCTTTCTGGACCCGCGTTCCCAGGAGTTCTTCCTCGAATGGAACGCCGTGGCCGACGACCTGGCGGCCGCCCTTCGCGTTGAATCCGGCCGCAGCCCCAATGACCGGGAATTGAACGTTCTCATCGGCGATCTCGCGACCGGCAGCGTCGAATTCTCCACCCGCTGGGCCCGACACAACGTCCGGCACCACCGTTCGGCACGCAAGACCCTGCACAACGCGCTGGTCGGCGACATCGAACTCACGGGCGACGCACTGGAACTGCCCGGCGAGGATCTGACCCTGATCGCCTACACTGCCGAGCCGGGCAGCCACGCCCAGGAACAACTCGATTTTCTCGCCAGCTGGAACACCTCCCGCCGGGACCCTTCTGAAACCCTCTCAAACGATCCTGCAGACCGCAGCGACCAGCCCCGCTGAAGCGCGCACGACCGCGCCGAACCGCGTTCCAGCTAACTGAACATGACGGACATTGGCGTGGCCTTATACGCCGCTGGCCGAAAGCGATCCGCCATCAAAGTCGCCAACCACGTTCGTCGCTGCATGTCGACCAGCGATCTGGTTTCTCCGGGTGTCACGCCGACGTCGGAACACAGGCGGGCGTGCCCGGCCGGGACCGTTGGGAGGTGTCTTAGCTGTGTTGCGTAAGCTGCTGTTCTGTGCCGTCGCGGTGGTGTTTCCTCTGCCACTGGTGCTCACCCACCACATCCAGGCAACGGATCCGTGGCGCTTGAAGTACTGCACCTGCTCGGTCTCGTTGCGTACTCATGGTGGCTGCTGTCCATCGTGCCCACTGCAGGCTCTGGTGCTGGCCGAACAGCGCATGAGATGCCCGTTCATGAGCCCGCCTTCGACGGCCGCAAACCCTCTGTTTCCAGCGAGGCCTGGATGGCTCCCACGGGGCGAAGGCCATCAGACAAGGGATGGAATCTTCCGCAATGTGGAAGTTTTATTTCGATGTTAAACGTGGCTGAACCTTTGATGTAGCAGTTACGAAACACTGCCTCCATAGCGTCAACTGTGACCTCGGCCGCGGATTCCTGCGGCTCCCACACAGACAGGCAGCTCATGAAGATCCCCCCAGCTCCAGCGGCCGGCCCTTCGGCCATGAAGAAGCCACTGCACAAATCCTTGTTCTTCCAGATCCTGATCGCTGTGATTGCCGGCGTCTCGGTCGGATCCTTCTGGCCGGAACTGGGATCCAGCCTGCGGCCCCTGGGCGACGGCTTCATTCAGCTCATCAAGATGATCATTGCACCGTTGATCTTCCTGGTGATCGTCACCGGCATCTCGGCAGTAGACGACGTGAAGTCCGTTGGCCGCGTGGGCGTGAAGGCCCTGCTCTACTTCACGGGCGCCACGCTCTTCGCCCTGGCCTTCGGACTCGTGGTGGCCAATGTCGTCCAGCCCGGAGCAGGCCTGAACGTGGATCCGGCAACGCTTTCCCAGGACGCCCTGAACGCGAAGACCACTACGGCGTCGCCCAAAGACGCAGGGCAGTTCCTTCTGGGGATTATTCCCACCAGCGTGGTTGGTGCTTTTGCCTCCAACACTCTGCTGCAGGTCCTCTGCTTCTCTGTGTTCTTCGGGGCTGCCATCGTCGCGGTCGGGCGGGAGCGGTGCAAGCCGGTCATAGCTCTTCTGGAAACAACCCTCGAGCTGTTTTTCAAGATCATGGGCTGGGTGATGCGGGTTGCACCGTTGGGTGCATTCGGCGCAATGGCCTTCGTCATCGGCCAGTACGGCCTCAGCTCCCTAGGCACCTATGCTCTGCTGATCGGTGCCTGCTACGGCTCAGCTTTGGTTTTCATAGGCCTTCTGTTCATCGTGGCCTGGGTTTATCCGCGAGTCCCGCTGTGGCAGTTCATCAAGTACTCCCGCGAAGAGTTTCTGCTGGCACTGGGCACGGCCTCCACTGAATCCGTCCTTCCGCGGATCATGACCAAGCTGACCAACGCAGGCTGCTCCCGTGCCACCACCGGCCTCGTCGTGCCGACAGGCTACTCATTCAATCTGGACGGGGCGGCCCTGTACCTGTCCATCTCGCTCCTGTTCCTGGCTCAAGCCTTCGGGCACAGCCTTGACCTCGGCCAACAGCTGACAGCCCTTGGCATCCTCATGCTGACCTCAAAAGGCATGGCCGGCGTGCCCGGGTCAGCATTCCTGGCCCTATCGGCAACCGCCGGGGCACTGGGCGTCTTCCCCGTGGCGGGCGTAGCGCTGCTGCTGGGCGCCGACCGCCTGATGGACTCCATGCGCGTCACCGTGAACCTCCTGGGAAACTGCGTCGCGACATTCGTTGTAGCCAAATGGGAAGGCCAGTTCGACCGTCACGCCATGCTGGCGGCCTTCCAGGGTGAAACGGCGGCGGCCGCTGAAATCCTGACCGCCGGACCTGCAGGACAGGCAGGACCGGCTGCCAGTATCCCGGGCCCAGGCGCTGACGACGTTGCCATCCAAAAAGTCCGCTAATTGCCGACACCGCTTTTGGTGATGCCGGCGCTGCCGCCTTCGCCGGTTTTTCCCCGTGGTGAACATTCTCTTCAGGAGAAGTCCTTCAACGCCTCCGTCAGGCGGCTGCCCGGTGGGCCGAGCCGCCGGTGGATGCCGTTGGAGGCCACCAGCTCGCCGGCGATGACGACGTCGGTGACGTCGCTGGCCGTGGCGCTGAACGGAAACTGCAGTGCCTTCGAACCGGCCGTGCGTGCCGACCCGGGATCCACAGCCATCAGGTCGCAGACCGCGCCGACCGACAGGACAAATGCGGCGATGGGCGTGGCCATGGCTCGAGTGGCCCCGTCCGTAGCGGCCCGCAGCAGTTCCTGCGGGGAGAACCTGCCGCGCTGCCCGGAACCGAGTCGCTCACCGTGCTCCAGCGTGCGCATTTCCACCCACGGATCGATGATGGCGTGCTGGTCGGTGCCCAGTGCTATGGCGGCTCCGGCGTCGAACAACGCGCGGGCCGGGCCGATCCCGTCGGCAAGGTCGGCCTCGGTGCTGGGACACATCACCACCGTTGCCCCGGCGGTGCCGAGCAAGGCGATGTCCCCGGGCGTCAGATGCGTGGCATGGACGGCCGAGAGCCGCCGGGACAGCAGTCCGTGCCGCTCCAGCAGACCCGCGGGCGTGACGCCGTAAGCCGCAAGGCAGGCCTCGTTCTCCGCCGGCTGTTCGCTGAGGTGGATGTGCAGAGGCATATCCGCGGGCAGCTGTCCGGCCACCGCCGCCAGGTCCTCGTCCGGGACGCCGCGCACGGAATGCAGCGCGGCACCCACGCCCACCATCTCGGGGGGAAAGCTTCGCGCGATTTCGGTACGAAGCGATTCCAGCCTCTCCAGCCAGGCCTGGACATCGGCGTCGCCGAACCTCGACTGCTCGGGACTCAGCGGCGTGCCGATCCCTCCCGCGAGGTACAGCGTGTCAAGGAGCGTCAGCCGGATCCCGGCTGCCATTGCTGCCCGTGCCAGGGCCAGCTCCATGGCGTGGGGTTCCGCGTAGTGGGCCCCGCCCGGCTGGTGGTGCACATAGTGGAACTCGGCCACGCTGCTGAAACCGGCAACCACCATTTCCGCGAACACCGCGCTGGCGAGCTTTTCGTACGTCTCCGGCGTCAGCTCGGCCGCGCTCCGGTACATCTGTTCCCGCCAAACCCAGAAATCGCCGCGTCCGTCGTGCGTGCGTCCCCGCAGGATCCTATGGAAGGCGTGGGAATGGGCGTTGGCCGCGGCCGGAAAGACGACGCCCTTCAAGATGTGGTCGCCGGGCTCCGCCTCCGCACCCGGCGTGAGCGCCGCAATGCGGCCGTCCCGTATCTCCAGCCGTACCGACGCGAGCGCGGTGGGACCGCCGTCGGCTTCGCCGGTGCCACCCTCGCCGCCCACAACAGCAGACTCGCACCAGAACCCGGTCACAGCAGGCCCTCCAGGACATCCGCCAGGGCCTCGGCCCCGGTGTTGGCGTCCTCGTCAGCAACATACTCTTCAGGCGAATGCGAGATGCCGCTGGGATTGCGGACGAACAGCATCGCGGACGGCACATAGGCGGCGAGGACCCCGGCGTCGTGGCCGGCACCGGTGGCCAGCAGCGGAGCGCCGGGCAGGATACCGCTGATCCGCCGGGTCAGGCCGGGATCGAAACGGACAGTGCCGCTGTAGGACTCCTCGGTGAGGGAAACTGAGCACCCTTCGCCGTCCGCTATCTGCCGGGCGGCGCCGTAGATCGACTCGATCAGCCTGGCGGTCACGGCGTCGTCGGGATGCCGGGCATCGAGCCACATGTCCACGCGGGAGGCAATGACGTTGGTTCCGCCGGGTACCGGCAGCAGGCGCCCGACCGTGGCGCGCGCATCCGGCTGGGCTGCGGCGGCGTCACGTACGGCGACGATGATCTGCGCCGCTGCCACCATCGGATCCGCCCGGTCCGCCATCAGGGTGGTGCCGGCGTGGTTGCCCTGGCCGCCGATGCTCAGCTTCCACCGGCCATGCCCCAAGATGGAACTTCCGACGGCGATGGCAGGGCCGCCCGTCCCCAAGCCTTTGCCCTGCTCCACGTGCAGTTCGACGAAGTCGCCGATCCGGGCCAGGGCCTCGGGATCCGGACCGACGTGCAGGGGATCGAGGCCGTTCAACCTTGCGACGTCCGCAAAGGTGTTGCCTTCGCCGTCACGCAGGTTCCGGGCTTTATCGACGTCGATGGCTCCGGCGAGAAGGCGGGATCCGAGGCAGGCCACCCCGAAGCGGGAGCCCTCCTCTTCCGGGAACACTGTGATGGCCAGGGACCGGTTCGGCACTTTTCCGCGGGCTATGAGAATGTCGACGGCGGCGAGTGCCGATGCGACGCCGAGCGGGCCGTCAAAGGCGCCGCCGCCGGGGACAGAATCGAGATGGCTTCCCGTGACCAGTGCGCCGTCCTGGGGTTTGCCCCACCACGCCCAGATGATGCCGTTGCGGTCGGTCTCGACGGCCAGCCCGCGCTGGAGCGCCTGTTCGGTGAACCACGCCCTCAGGTCGAGTTCAGCCGTCGAGTAGACGGCCCGGGAATAGCCTCCGCGCACCGCGTCGCGGCCCACGTCCTTGATCGAGTCAAGGAGCTGATTGACGGTTTCCAAAATGAACCTCCGCGTTGTACGAACTGCCATCAAGTAAAAACCAGTTTCTACTGAGTGACAAGGCGTCGCCGCAGGCACCCCTGACAGTTAACACGCCCGCAACCTGGCCGAAACGGGATCGTTGCACACGGTCTCAATCAACCCCGACTTCGTGAAGAACCCGTGAAATATAAAGGCCAGCTATTGCCGTCCGGTGAAAGTTGGTTTTTACTTGGTGGCAAGACAAAGTGATTCGGACCACTTGAAAGTGGGTCATAAAGTGGCTGCAGATTCTTCAACACGGACGGTTGAGAGGGCGTTGGCACTGCTCAGTGCAGTGTGTACTGACGGCTCCCTCACCCTGAGCGACGCCGCCCGCGTCGTCGACCTGTCAGCGAGCACGGCCCTTCGCCTCCTGCGCACTCTGGAGAACAGCGGTTTCGTTTCACGGGACCCGGGCGGGAACTTCCGCCCCGGTGCAAGTGTCATCCAGCTTGGCGCCCTGGCGTTGGGCCAGGAGTCACTGGTTTCGCTCTGCACCCCGCACATGAAGCGGCTGGTGGCCCAGACAGGCGAGTCCTGCTATCTGAGCATTCCCGGTCCTGGAGACACCGGAATCTACATAGCAATTGTCGAGGGCACCCGCTCCGTCCGGCATACCAGCTGGGTGGGCAGAAGCATCCCGCTGGAAGGGTCGGCCGCCGGGCAGGTCCTGACTAGCGGCCAACCAGACGGCGGCTTCGCGATAGTGCGAAGCGGCGTTGAAGACGACATCACAGCCGTCGCCGCACCGATCGTAATTGGTGGCCGCACCGTGGCCGCCCTGAGCATCGTGGTACCCAGCTACCGGCTGGACGAGGCGAAGGCCAAAAACATTGGCGAGGAGCTTGTGAAGGCGGCCGACAACATCCTCACCGAGCCCTCCAAAGACCATGGATCACCCCCGGAAAGCATGGAAGAGAAATGATCAAGTTTGAAAATGTCACCAAGGCCTATCCCGACGGCACGGTTGCTGTCGACGGGCTGAACCTTGAAGCCCCTACCGGGAAGCTGACCATTCTGGTTGGGCCTTCGGGCTGCGGCAAGACCACGTCCCTGCGGATGATCAACCGCCTGATCGAGCCCACCAGCGGCACCATCTACCTGGACGACGAGCCAACTTCCGGCATGGATGCAGCGTTGCTCCGCCGCCGGATCGGGTATGTCATCCAGCACGCCGGACTGTTCCCGCACCGCACCATCGTGGATAACGTCGCAACCATGCCGGTGCTGCTCGGAGAGAGCCGGCAAAAAGCCCGCATAAAGGCCCTTGAGCTTATGGAGCGGGTCGGCCTCCCGGCGAACTTCGCCAAACGCTACCCCTGGCAGCTTTCGGGCGGCCAGCAGCAGCGTGTCGGTGTGGCCCGCGCCTTGGCATCGGACCCTGCCTTCATGCTCATGGACGAACCCTTCAGCGCCGTCGACCCCGTGGTCCGTGCGCAGCTCCAGGACGAATTCCTCCGTCTGCAGCGTGAAATCGGCAAGACCATCATCATGGTTACCCACGACATCGACGAGGCCCTCAAGCTCGGGGACCAGGTGGCTGTGATGCGCGTCGGCGGAAAGCTCGCCCAGATGGCCACGCCGTCGGAGCTGCTGACCTCCCCCGCCGACGAATTCGTGGCCGACTTCGTCGGACGCGACCGGGGCTACCGTTCCCTCGGCTTCACAAACGCGGCCGGGAACGTGACGGTCAGCGAAGAGTCCGTGGTCCAGCTTGGAGCGTCCTCCGCAGAGGCGCACGCGAAGGCCTCCGGGGCATGGGTCCTGGTGGTCGACGGCGGACGGAAGCCGCTTGGCTGGGCACAGCCTGAACTGATCGCCGGCGAGCTGAAGCGGGAGCATCTGAACCTCAGCGGCACGTCCGCCACATCGTCCGGAACCATGCGCCAGCTGCTTGACGCCGCATTGTCCTCCCCCAGCCGCCGCGGCGTCGTCGTCAATGACCGCGGTGAGCTCATCGGCACCGTCACTGCGTCCGACATCGTCAGGGCCATCGAGGCCGAGCCGCATCTGGAGACGGCCCGATGAACCTTGAATGGCTGGGACGCCAGTTCGACAACATTGTGTTCCTGCTCGGCTGGCATGTGCTGCTGGCCGTCACCCCGCTGATCCTCGGCCTGCTGATTGCCCTGCCCCTGGGCTGGTGGGCACACCGCAGCCGCCGGATCTACCCCCTCCTGGTGGGCACCGCGGGCCTGCTGTACACCGTGCCCTCGCTGGCATTGTTTGTACTGCTGCCGCTGGTCCTGGGCACCAAGATCCTGGACCCCCTCAACATCGTGGCCGCGCTGACCATCTACACCGTGGCGCTGCTCGTCCGCGTAGTCGCCGATGCCCTGGACTCCGTTCCCGAAGATACCGTCCAGGCGGCAAAGGCCATGGGCTACCGCGGCTACCAGAGCCTCCTGAAAGTGGAACTCCCCGTCGGCGTCCCGGTGATCAGCGCTGGCCTCCGGGTCGCCGCGGTCTCCAACGTCAGCCTCGTGTCAGTGGCCGCACTGCTCGGCATCCCCCAGCTCGGTTCCCTCTTCACCCAGGGCTTCCAGCTGCGGTTCTTTACCCCGATCATCGCCGGCATCATCCTCTGCGTGGTGCTTGCCATGATCCTTGACGGACTGATCATCCTCCTCAACCGGTGGCTGACACCATGGACCCCCAAGGTGGTGGCATCATGATCAACTACTTGTTCGACCCCGCGCACTGGACCGGTGCCGACGGCATCCCCAACCTGATCGGCGAGCACCTCGTGTACTCGCTTATCGCCCTCGCCATCGCGGCCGTGATCGCGGTTCCGCTTGGCATCTACATCGGCGTCACCGGCAAGGGTGTGTTCCTGATCGCCGGACTCGCAAACGCCCTCCGCGCCCTCCCCAGCGTGGGACTGCTGATCCTGCTCGTGCTCCTGATCTCGCCGGCTTTCCCATCCAAGATGGGCTACGTCCTGCCGAGCCTCATCGTGCTGGTGCTGCTCGCGGTGCCGCCCATCCTGACCAACACCTATGCCGGCATCCGCGCGGTGGATGCGGCCGCCGTCGACGCCGCCAAGGGCATGGGCTTCCGCACCATGAGGATCCTCACGGATGTGCAGCTCCCCTGCTCACTCCCGCTGGTGCTGTCAGGCGTCCGCAGCGCACTGCTGCAGATCATCTCGACGGCGACCATCGCGGCCTACATTTCACTCGGTGGCCTCGGCCGCCTCCTGATCGACGGCAAGGCCCAAAACGACTACAGCCAGATGGTTGCCGGCGCCGTGCTGGTGGCCCTGATGGCCCTGTTCTTCGACCAGTTGCTCGCCTTCATCACCCGCCGGATCGTCTCACCAGGACTCACCCGGCGCCTCGTCAAGACCGCCGCCGCGGTCGACACCGTGAAAATCCCCGCCACGGTCTGAACCACCGCCCCAAGCATCATCCCAACCGCCGTCCGACACCAGACCCAACCCCAGCCTGGCCGCTGCATGCCCTGCGCCAGCCTCCCCAGAGAGCATTGACATGAAAAAATACCTGACCGGCATCACCCTCGCAGCTGCTGCCGCCCTTGCCCTGACCGCCTGCGGCGGGGATCCGATGAGCAGCTCCAGCACCCAGACCGCCGCCTCGGGCGACAGCATCATCGTCGGCTCTGCGGACTTCCCGGAAAGCCAGCTGATAGCCAAGATCTACGCCGAAGCGCTCAAGGCAAGGGGTGTCCAGGTGACCGAAAAGCCCAGCATCGGCAGCCGCGAAGTCACCATCCCGGCCCTCAAGGACGGCTCCATCGATCTCATGCCCGAATACGGCGGAGCCCTCCTGCAGTACCTTGACTCGGCCACCAAAGCGGTCACGCCGGATGAAGTCACCAAGGAACTGGGCACCAAGATCCCGTCGGGGCTGACCCAGCTGACAGCATCGAAGGCACAGGACAAGGACGTGCTGGCGGTCAAGAAGGAAACAGCCGACCAGCACAAGCTCAAGTCCGTCAGCGACCTCCAGCCCGTGGCCAAGGAGCTCGTCCTGGGCGGCCCGCCGGAGTGGAAGACCCGCATCAACGGTGTGGCCGGCCTGAAGTCCGTCTACGGTCTTGAATTCAAGGAATTCTCGGCGCTCGACGCCGGCGGGCCCCTGACGCTGAACGCCCTCCTTTCCGGCCAGGTACAGGTTGCCGACCTCTTCAGCACCGACCCTGCGCTGGCCGCCAACAACCTGGTGGCCCTCGAAGACGACAAGAACCTCTTCCTGTCCGAGAACATCGTCCCCGTCATCAACGAGAAGAAGTCCACGGCCACCGTCAAGGAGGTCCTGGACAAGGTCTCCGCCGCGCTCACCACGGAAGACCTGATCGAGATGAACGGCCGCGTGGCGAAGTTCGAGGACGTCGGCGAGATCGCCAAGGACTGGCTCAAGTCCAAGACCCTCGCCTAGGTCACGCAGAATATTAGGAGCAATACATTGAAAGCCGATTTCACCACCGGTGCCCGCCCGGTCAAAGCAGCCCGCGGCACCGAGCTCACCGCCAGGTCCTGGCAGACCGAGGCACCGCTGCGCATGCTCATGAACAACCTCGATCCCGAGGTCGCCGAACGTCCCGATGACCTGGTGGTCTACGGCGGAACCGGCCGGGCGGTGCGCAGTTGGGCCGCGTTCGACGCGATCACCCGCACCCTGGAAACCATGGAGAAGGACGAGACCCTGCTGGTCCAGTCCGGCAAGCCGGTGGGTGTTTTCCGCACCAACGAATGGGCGCCGCGGGTGCTGCTGGCCAACTCCAATCTCGTCGGGGACTGGGCGACGTGGCCCGAATTCCGCCGGCTCGAGGCCGAGGGCCTGATGATGTACGGCCAGATGACGGCCGGGTCCTGGATCTACATAGGCACCCAGGGCATCCTGCAGGGCACGTTCGAGACGTTCGCCGCGATCGCCCGCAAGCTCACCGGCGATGAGAACGGCACGCTCGCCGGGACGCTGACCCTGACCGGCGGCTGCGGCGGCATGGGCGGCGCGCAGCCCCTCGCCGTCACCCTGAACGAGGGCGCGTGCCTGATTGTGGACGTCGACGAGACCCGCCTGCGCCGCCGGGCCGGCAAGCGTTACCTGGACGAGGTGGAGACCGACCTCGACACCGCGATCGCCAAGGTCCTGAAGGCCAAGGAGGAACGCCGCGGCTGGTCCGTGGGGTTTGTAGGCAACGCCGCCGAGGTCTTCCCGGAGCTGCTGCGCCGCCACCAGGCCGGCGAGCTGGCCATCGATATCGTCACCGACCAGACCTCCGCCCACGACCCGCTGTCCTACCTGCCGGAGGGTATCTCCGTGGATGAGTGGCACCGCGAAGCCGACGCGGACCCGGAGGGCTTCACTAAGAAGGCCCAGGCATCGATGGCCAAGCACGTCCAGGCCATGGTGGAATTCCAGGACGCCGGCGCCGAGGTGTTCGACTACGGCAACTCGATCCGCGATGAGGCCCGCAAGGGCGGCTACAGCCGGGCGTTCGAGTTTCCCGGCTTCGTCCCGGCCTACATCCGGCCCCTCTTCTGCGAGGGCCTGGGCCCGTTCCGCTGGGTGGCGCTCTCCGGTGACCCCGAGGACATCGCCGTCACGGACAAGGCCATCAAGGAGCTGTTCCCGGAGAACAAACACCTGCATCGCTGGATCGACGCCGCAGGCGAACGCGTCGAGTTCGAAGGCCTGCCGGCCCGTATTTGCTGGCTGGGCTACGGCGAACGCGCCAAGGCCGGCCTGCTGTTCAACCAGCTCGTCAGGGAAGGCAAGGTCAAAGCGCCGATCGTGATCGGCCGCGACCACCTGGACTCCGGCTCGGTCGCGTCCCCGTACCGGGAAACGGAAGCCATGGCCGACGGTTCGGATGCGATCGCTGACTGGCCGCTGCTGAACGCCCTGCTCAACACCTCCTCCGGGGCCACCTGGGTCTCGATCCACCACGGCGGCGGGGTCGGCATCGGCCGCTCCATCCACGCCGGCCAGGTCTCCGTCGCCGACGGCACGGACCTCGCAGCCGAGAAGCTCGAACGGCTCCTCACCAACGACCCCGGCATGGGCGTCATCCGCCATGCCGACGCCGGCTACGACCGCGCCGTCGACGTCGCCAGGGAGCGCGGCGTCCGCATCCCGATGAACGAAAGCCGCTAACTAACCCATCGATAGCTCCGTAGCCGCCGTTTTGGGCCGCCAAAAGGGCGCCTACGGAGCAATCGACAAGAAAGGATCATCCGTGATTGAAATCGACGGCCGCGAACTGGCTTTGGCAGACATCGCTGCGGTGGCTGCCGGGGGCATCCGGGTGACCCTGACGCCGTCGGCCGTTGAGCGGATGGCGGAATCCCAGCGGTCAGCGCGGGCAACCGCGCTAGTCCGCCCTGTCTACGGGCGGTCCACCGGCGTGGGCGCCAACCGCTCGGTCGCCCTGGATCAGGCGGCCGGGGCAGCGGATACGCACGGGCTGAACCTCCTGCGGAGCCATGCAGTGGACGCCGGGAATGTTCTTGATCGGGAAACCGTCCGGGCGATGCTCGTCATTAGGCTCTCCCAGCTCGCCGCCGGATCCTCCGGGATCAACCCGGCGGTGGCCGAAGCCTTACAGGAGATGCTTAATTCGGATTCCCTGCCGGAGGTCCGGGAGTACGGCGGCATCGGCACCGCCGATCTCCCAGCCCTGTCCGGCACCGCACTCACCCTGCTGGGTGAACGCAAGACAATGGACGGCCAGCAGATCGCAGCAGCGCTTCCCTGCTGGGCCACCGAGGACGCCTTGCCGTTCATCAGTTCCAGTGCCCTGACCATTGCGCAGGCAGTACTGGCCCGGCAAAAGCTGACTGCCCTCCTGCACAACCTGGTGTCCGTCAGTGCGTTGTCCTTCACCGCGATGTCCGGCAACCCCGAGGCCTACAGGCCGGAGGTGGGCCAGGCGGCCGACTCGGTGGCCGTCACCGGCATGGCGGCCGAACTGCGCGCGCTGGTCGACGGCGGCGGCACTCCGGCAAGGATCCAGGACCCGTACTGCCTGCGAACCCTCCCGCAGGTCTTCGGCGCCGTGGCCGAAGAACTGGACGCCCTCAAAGCCGTGCTGGAACGCCTCGTGGTCGCCGGCAATGAGAACCCGCTCGTTTTCGGCTCCGTGGATGACGGCAGCAACGGGGTCGCCCATCACGGCCTGTTCCAGATGACCACCCTGGCACGGCGCGTGGACGCGGTCCAGCTCGCCATTGGTGCGGCGTGTGCCACGAACCTTCGCAGGATCAGCCTCCTGTGCGACCCCGCTTACACCGGACTCAACCGCTTCCTGGCGGCCGACACTGCCGGCCAGTCCGGCGTCATGATGCTGGAGTACGTGGCGGCCGCCGCAGCCGGACGCATCCGCGCCAACGCGCACCCGGCAAGCCTGCAGACAGTGGTCCTGTCCCTGGGCGCCGAAGAAGATGCAAGTTTTGCGAGCGTGGGGGCGGCCCAGTTGGACTCCACCGTGCGGGCCCTCTCCACGATCGCCGGCGTCGAACTCATCTGTGCGGGGCGGGCTCTGAGGCTCCAGGGCCGGACACCACGGCACTTCAACAGCGAGCGGTTCCGGAGGACCCTTGAAGCCGCGCTGTCACTGCCTGCCGACGTCCAGGACCGCGACCTTAGGGGAGACGTCGACGCCGCCGTCCGGCTGGTGATGCTTCCGGAGTTCCGCTAGCCCGAGCCCGGTACGCGTCGGGGTCAGTGGATCCCGTCACCGGACAGAGCTTTGATGCGGGCTTGGGGAAGGCCTTCGTGAATGATTTGGCGGGCGGCATCGTGTGCGAGGCGCGGGGTGTCGGGATCCAGGGTGCCCATGGTTAGTGCCAGCGCCCCTTCAAGGAGAAGTGCCAGCTTTCTGGCCAGTTCGTCCCCGGTTTGGCGGGACATACTACGGATCCACTCCAGAACCCCGGCCCTGTGCGCGGTGACCCTGAGTTGCACGGCGCTGCGGGGCTGGCCTCGGCGGAAGCCTTCAGGAACGCGGCGCCCCGCTACTCCTCCGGATGCCCGCCCCAGAGCAGGGCATCCAAACATGCCTGCCAGCCGGACGGTCGACACGGCCTCGTCATGGCCTGCAGCCCGCCGCAGCGCAGCAGTCCAGAGCTCGTCCATCTCATCCTGGTAGGCCAAGACGAGATGCTCCTTGGTGGGAAGTATCTGTAAAAGGTCGCTTTGGCGACCTCGGCCTCCTCGATAATTCTGTTGACTCCCACACCACGCAGGCCGTCGACATAAAACAGGTCAGAAGCGGTCGGGAGGATCAGGCCGCCTTCGTGCGCGCTGGAGCATCGCTGCTGTCGGGCGTTGCGGTGTGCCCGGACGAACTGTGCCGCGCCGTTCGTTGCTTCAGCGCGGATAAGGTGCACGAGGGTGTTGATTAGGCCCAGGTGGGTGAACGCTTGTGGGAAGTTCAGGCTCCCGCGGAGGCTGTCTGCGCCGGCCTCGGCCTGGCCTATCTGTGGGTTTACTCTCGTGACAGAATAGGCGTTACGCACCACCGTATCTGCGCTTGCGCTAGGGATCGGAAATGAAGAGAGAGCTGAAGGACGCCGCGAACGCGGTCGAGGATGCATCGAACTCTAGGGCTCTCGTGATTGCCGCCAGGGCAGGTTTTGCCGTCAGCGGCCTGTTGCACCTGCTGATCGGGTTCGTCGCAATCCAGTTGGCATTAGGCACGGCGGGAAAGGCGGGACCGGCGGATCAGGCCGGTGCAGTCGCCCAACTCGCCTCCCAGCCGCAGGGTCTGCTGCTGCTCTGGGCCGGATTCGCCGCCTGCGTTGCTCTGGCTCTCTGGCAAACCAGCAACGCCGTATTCGATTACGGTCAACTGGAGGCCCGGAAGAAAGTAGGAAAGAAGCTTTCCGCAGCCGGCAAAGCGGTGGTGTTCGCTATCATCGCCCTGACATTTGCTGCCTCCGCCAGCGGAAACAGCAAGAACAGCGGAAAGACCACCAGCGATTTCACCGTCTCAATCATCAAAGCGCCCGGGGGTGCGTTCCTGCTGATCGCCATCGGGGCCGCGATCGCCATCGCCGGCCTTGTCTTCGTAGTCCTCGGAGTCAAAGGAACGTTCAAGAAGGATCTGCAGCTGCCACCCTCGGGCACCGCACGCTCCGTCGTGACGGGGCTGGGAGCGGTCGGCTATGCAGCGGAGGGCGTCGCACTGTTTCTGGTGGGACTGCTGTTCATCATTTCCACCGTTAACGCCAACCCTCGGGAGTCCACCGGCCTGGATGGCGGGCTGAAGGCACTGCGCGAGCAGCCGTACGGGATTTACATGTTGTCCGCCGTCGGCGCCGGTTTGATCTGTTATGGGCTCTACCTGATGGTGAAGGCCAAATTCGCGCGGATGTAGGCTCCCCGCCGCCGTCCTCCCCCTTCGCCTGGCGGCGCGCCCTTAGCGGCTGGACGCCAAAACCTCGCCTCATAGTGCTCTACCTTGAGCATGGGCATATCTTCCCGACCGGCGCGCCAACGCCGGCACATGATCAGACTTGCAGACGAGCGGGAGTAGGTGCGTCCGCCACTCCCCCGTCGGCCGTCAGCCGAGCCGCCCTGTGGCTCGTTCATAGAGTTAATCGCCGTCCGCCTGGGTGTTGAAGAATGTCAGTCAAAACCCCACACAAACAAGCATGGGTAGTCATACAGTCGCAAGGGAGCTCTGCCATGAAGAGACAGCACCCACGGGCTCCCCCAACTCCAAAAGGTCAGCCCAGCACACTCATCAGCCAGGTTGGGAGTGCAACCTTGGCTTCCGGCTTGCCTTGAACGGTGGCAGTCCTGCTGGTCCTGGACGTCGCGGAGGTGGGTGAGCAGAGCCTGCTCGGGATGCCGGCGGAAACACCAGCCTCGTGAACCATGCGCTCACAGAACGTGCACCAGGCTTTCGAGTCGTTAGCTCGATGCGTGACTTCGGTGTCTGGTCTCGTGTTGGTTCCTTGGGGTCGGCCTGCCCCGGCCTGCTGCAGTGCTTTCTCTGACCGGGTGAGTGTCGTCGGGACGGGCGAGCCGTCCCCGGGAGCGTTCGGCGATGAGCGGTGCGGAGTGCTTCAAACAAGGATTGACGCGGGTAGTGACAACGGCGCCGACGAGTTGACTTCCAGCCGGTCAACAGCAGAGCCTGCTCGGACGCTTCGGTCATCGTGGGTAGTGGCGGTGGCGCTCGATGAGCGACTTGGCCATCAGTTGGGCCAGTTCAGCGGCCTGCGGATCGCCTTCCATGGCGGAGACGACCGAGCCCTTCAACAACAGGTGCCACGCCCGGGCGAATTCACCGCAGCGCTCCAGCCCGGCGTCCTCGGCCAGTGCCTGGACGTGTCCTCGGATCCTCGCCATGTATCCCACGCAGGGCCCTGCCCAGGGGATGGTCCGGGCCCATTTCCACGCGCTGGGCCTCCGCCACGACTTCGGCGAACCAGATCTGGTCCCGGAGGGCCAGAACTGCCAGGACCAGATCGTCCTTGGACGGGAAGTGCCGGTAGAACGTCGACTTGGCAACCCCAGAGGACTCGATCAGTTCGTTGACGCCCACATCACGGATACCCCGCCGGGAGAACAGATCATAGGCGATGCCAAGAATGCGACCCACAGTGCCGGCCGTGGCCACCGAGGGCCGGCCCGGAAGCGAAATGCCGTGCGGAACCTCGGCTGCGGTCATGATCGAGAGTCTACGCCCCGGAAGACCGAAGGCACCTCGCGTGGGACGGCAAACCGCCATACAGTTCTGTGGTTTACCGCCATGCCCGGTTAACCCATTACAGCGACTCCGTGGCGCTCTGATGCCCGTTACCGCTCCGGCTCGGGACATCGGGGCGAACCAGGCACGTCGCACCCTGGATGATCTACGCAGTCAGGTGCAATAGTGGCGGGATGATCAACCAGCAACAGCTCTGGGACGAGGACGCCGCGAAACAGTACGACACACCCGGCGAGGGAATGTTCTCCCCCGAGGTACTGGCCCCCACGGTGGAGGTCCTGTCAAAGCTCGCGGGTGGCGGTCCGGTCATTGAGTTTGCCATTGGCACCGGCCGTGTCGCCATCCCCCTCTCAGAGGCGGGGGTCCGGGTCACCGGCATCGAACTGTCTCACGCGATGATCTCCCGGCTACGGGAGAAGGTCGGAGAGGACGACATTCCCGTCGTGCAAGGCGACATGACCGAGGCAGTGGCCGGGGCCCATTTCACGCTTGCGTTCCTGGTGTTCAACACCATCGCCAATCTCTTGACGCAGGACGAACAGGTCCGGTGTTTCCAAAACGCCGCCCGCCATCTTGAACCCGGCGGACGCTTCGTGATCGAGCTCTGGGTGCCACAACTGCGTTCGCTGCCACCGGGACACGGCGGAACGGTCGAGGTGAGCCAGCCCGGGTATCTCCTGGTCGATACCTATGACGTGCTGCACCAGCACGTCATCTCGCACCACATGCGGTTCGGCCCGGAACTATCGGACGGGCGGGATGCACGGATCGGGCGGACACCACACCGGTACATCTGGCCCAGCGAGCTCGACCTCATGGCGCGGCTCGCCGGGTTTGAGCTGGAATCCAGGTGGGCGGACTGGGACCGCAGCGAATTCACGGCCGAATCCCGCAGCCACATCTCCGTATACCGGCTCAGCTCACCGCATGCCTAGGGCTTCGTCTGTTGCAGCTGCCAAAAGACCGCCATCAGAGGAGGGAGCCCGGTTCCCTGGGCTTGACGAGACTGGCGCCTCCGCCAGGACCGACGCTTCTGGGCTATGTACAGGCCCCGGCAGCGCGGGGTAGTTTCAATACCGGACCCCTGCGTGCCAGCGCCTTTTGGGCAGGGGGACCCCTCAGGCGGTTGGTGCACCGCATGGAGGTAACGCCGCTATAGCCTCATGGCGGCCCAACATGCACCCTGAGGAAAGAGCCTGCCATGGCCACCTCGCATTTCCGGCAGTTCCTTCACCACGCCACGTCCCCCGCCCCCGACACCGACATTCCGCTGGGGTCCGGCTGCCTCTACGGGCTGTACACGAGCTGGTGCCCGCTCCAAGGAATGACACGTAAATCCGGACCGTCTTTCCGAGCCGGTACACGCCTGCGCCGCATCAACATTCATAACCGCAGGGTGAGGATGAAGGGCCGCGCCGCGGCAGGCTACATACTCGCCAGCTACCGACACTCCGCCTGATCATGTCACACGGATCTCCCGGCTTCCGCCCTGGCGGCGCCGGCCGGCCGCCCCGCGTGCAGCCGGTAATGTGCGAGCACTGTGGTACGCACCGCCACCTCACCATCAGATCCATGACGGATCTTCCGCAATACCCGGCCGGTGTCGTCCTGGTGTCCTACACCTGCAGCCAGTGCCGGCGGTTCGGTGAACATCCTGCCCGGACCGCAGACGTGTCCATGGTCCTGGCCAGCACGGAACCGACCGGCGACGTGCTGATCTTCGACAGCCACTACATGCACTGCGGACAGCCGATGGGAACGGCAGGTTCGGAACTCCGCCGGCTCTCCGCGCCCCTGTCCACCGAAGGCACAGGCGAGGACGGCCCGGACATCTACCTTTCCACCAGGGTCCTCAGATGCGTCTGCGGCTTCCAACTGGAACTACCCGAGTAACGATCTGCGCCGCAGCCGGCACTCCAGCCCTGGGGTGATTCTTGGGCATAGCAAGCAAGGAGGAACGACGGGATGGCTATCGATTACGACTCCCCACGACAGGCACCCGAAGATGATCTGACTGGGACGCCTGAGCACGTCGGCAGGGACAAAACCGCTGCACGCGGGGCTGCCATCGACGCAGATGAAAGCGAAATCGCCGAAGGCTTCGAGCTGCCCGGAGTAGACCTGTCCAAAGAAGAACTACTCATCCACATCGTCCCCCTCCAGCCCGACGAATTCACCTGCATGTCCTGCTTCCTAGTTCACCATCGCAGCCAACTGGCACGCGAAAAGGACGGCAAGAAGTACTGCACGGAATGTGAAAGCTAACCGCTCCACCCGCATGACCTCAGACAAACAGGAGCGGCCCGGTGCCCGCTGTCGGCCGAGTGAAACCCAGGCCATGAAAGCCAAGAGGGTCGCCTCACCGTGCTCGTCGCACTCGCACTGGCCGTGGTGTTCAGGGCCGGGTTATGGTTCGCAGGCTTTGACGGTTGATCGCAACGGACACTGCAGTGCAGGCGTGCAGGCAGATGATCGGGAAACGTCCCCCTCCGGTCCGACCCTGTTCAGACCCATTCGGCCTAGAACGGCCGGATGTTCTCCGCCTGGGGACCTTTCGGGCCGTGGGCCACCTCGAACCGGACTTTCTGGTTCTCCTCCAGGGAACGGTAGCCGCTGGAAGCGATCGCTGAGTAGTGGGCAAAAATATCGCCGGACCCGTCGTCAGGGGCGATGAAGCCAAAGCCTTTTTCCGCGTTAAACCACGTCACTGTGCCTGTGGCCATGCCTGTACCCCCAAGTACTTCATTGTCTCTCCGCAGGCACCGCTTGCCCGCGGGCGGAAGGATCCTTCCGCTGGTCCCCAACCTACGGTTACCGTCCCGCCGGCACAAGTAAGAGGCGGCACCAGGGGACGGTCTGCGGCCCGGCGAATGCCATTTTCTTGGGCCCATCGACGCATCGAGCCATACGGCAACCGCCGTCGTAACGGTGTCGGCGGTTGCCATGCGGTCCGATGGCCCCTGGCGCCGGCGAGCGGCTAACGGCGTGCGGAGCAAAGCGGAGTCGGTTAGGACCTGCGCCTGGGGTCCGGGTCCTCTGGTCGCGGTTCCGGCTCCGGTAAAGGGCCGGGGGCCGGAGCAGGAAGTGGTTCCGGCTCAGGAGGTGTCCTGTCCGGAGACCCAGGACCTGGAGACTCAGGATCCGGCGAGCCAGGCCCGGCCGGCCCTGGGTCCATAGGAAACGGCTCCGGTTCTGGCAACGGTGGGATGGTCACGGCTTCCCCCTTTGTTGGATAGTAACGAACATCCGGACGGCGCTGCCTTCAGGTGGTCCCGGGCAGTACCTGCCATCCTGATGATCCTGACCACGCCGCAGCTGTCATGGACGGGTAGCCCGAGCCTCTGCCCTCTCGGAACTGCCTGCGGTCGCCGTCTGTGGATCACCGGTTTCCGGCAGGGCCGCGGAAAGGGAGGCACGGCACTTTCTGCTCCGGGACGTCGGGCAATGGATTCAGTAGAAGGAGATGAGCTCGACGAGCTCTCCGACCCTGTCCTCGGGGTAGTTCCGGGCGATGTCTGCCTGGCTGAGCATGCCAATCAGGTCGTGGCCGTCAATGACCGGCAGCCTGCGCACCTGGTGCTCCCCCATGGTCCTGATTGCGTCTTCTATGGAGTCGTCGGCACCGATGGTCACCGGTTTGCCCTGGCCGAAATCCCCGGCCTTGGCTGTGCGTGGGTCTCCTCCTTCGGCGAAGCATTTGATCACGATGTCACGGTCGGTGATCATGCCCTTGAGGCGGTTGTCCTCTCCGCATATTGGCAGGGCGCCCACGTCCAGCTCTTTCATTTTCCGGGCGGCTGCTTCCAGCGTCTCGTTCTCGCCGATGCATTCAACGCCGCCGGTCATGATTTCACGTGCAGTTGTCATCGCATTCTCCTCAGACGATCCGAAGGGCTTCCAGAGTTAGCGGTCGCCATCCTTGTCAGTCAGGCAATCGCCACTCCTGCACGGTAAGTCCGCCGCCTGCCTGTGTCCAGACCTCGCTTCAATAAAAACTCGGGCCGTGCAGTGGTCTTTACGACATGGTTACGGAGCGGGTTCCACAACTCGCACCCTACCGTCGTAGCGTCTCTGCACTTTTTCAAAATGCAGGTTGGCCGGGGCATGTGTACGGGCCGTTCTAAGCAACTTTGCAAATACCGGTTCACCAATCGCAACAAGGCAAAGCTGACTGACATAGACGCGCTCTTGCGGTCCACACCTGGAACCCGACTTGTCGCTCGTATCTGGCAGCTGACGCCGAATCAACAGTAGGAAGCCAGATGGCGTTTCCGTCCACGCCCCGTCACGGTGGCGCAATGTCACCGGCCTAACCCCTTGCCGGTAGTTAACCGAAGTGGTAAAAAATCTGTATCAGCGGTTATAGATCTGTTTCTGTCAATGGTGATCAAGGAGGTATGTCATGTTGATGGTGAGCGATCCCTTCCGCCAGCTGGACCGGTGACCCGGGGACCGCGCCACACTGCACGACTCGGCGCACGCCCGCAGACAAAGAGGAGGACCGGACTCGCTGCAATGCCAGTCACACGCAACGTTGCCTGGGACAGGCGTTTGGAATCCTTCAAGGGCAGGGACACGACACAATACGTGCTCACGGCTGCCTCCATGGCCAGCGCCTGCGCTGCCTGCCGGGCACCCCTTGAGTCCGGTGAGCCGCTCTCATTGCTGGTGAACGTCACGGAAAGCACCGCACCGGACGGAACCAGGTACGTCACCTTCACCGACTGCGTCTGCCACCGCCGCTGCAGCGATCCCGGCCTGAGTGTCCAGCGGAGCCAGTGGGCGCCAAACGAACTCGCCCCCATGGCCGCCCGGATGGTCCTCACCCAGCAGTCCGGCAACGGACAGGAACGATTGGTACCGGTGCTGGCCTACACGTTGGTCCCGGTCGTGGCTTTTCGGGAGAACGACGGCGACCTGACCTCTGCACTCGTATCGATCCTGCTCTTCCACGGCTTCCAATTGGCCATGAGCCCGGACTACGTCGGCATCCTGGAAGACGCCGTCGAAACGTCAGCCAGCTGCAGCTTCGCCGTGACACCGCAGGGCCTGATCACCCTCAGCATTGGCGGCAAAACCCTCTTCGGAGAACAGCTCCACCCAGATGATCCCGACGACGCGCTGTGGCTCGAGGCCGCCCGCAACGGCCACGTCCTGGTCATCAGCGGGGACAACCTCATCATCACAGCCAATAGCCTCGACATCCGCCATGCCGCAGCCCAAGGAACACTGGTCATCGGCACAGTCCCCATCTGCGCATAGGCCATGGACCCCCGCCCTGTCCCGCGCATGCTGGATAACAAGGACGCGTGCATGCCCGGCGGCAAGAGGCTAGTCCACGAGCGGCGGAGGGCCGAAGAGGAATTCGTTGGCGTGGGATACCGCTTTGCGGAACGCGTCATTCCGAAGCGCGACCAGGTGTTCAATGTCATCGACGCCGGGCTCAAGGAACCCGGTAAAGCCCGGGCGAAGCACCCAGATATCCCCCGCAGGGGGCAGGTAGAACACCCCGAAGGAACGGTGCTGATGGTCGTCGTCGGACCAGATGGGCACCACGGCCAGGGCCGCACCGGTTGCGGGATTGATCCACTGTGCGCGGGGCAGCGGCTCCTCATGGGTTTCGGGGTCCAGGAACGGCGCTGTGCCCTTGCCCCAACGCTGCTCGAACCGCTCGTGGAAGGCAGGGATCAGGTGTGAGTCGTAGCGGCGCCAGTCGCTCATCGTGGTAGTTCTCCTCTGGGTCTGGTTCATGTGCGGTTACGCCCACGGTCCGCTCTCCCACCTGACGGGAGTGGCGCGCAGTGGCGGCTCTCGGCGCCGGACCACCCGGACCGGAATATCTTGCGGACTACTGTCGTCCCGGCCTTCGGCGCTCTGGCGGGCGTCCTGGCCGTTCGCTTCCGAAGGTTTCCGCGGCCGGTTGTGCTCGGCGGGTGGATCAGCAGGCCCGGCGCGGGAGGCTTCCCGGTCGTAGGCGTGGCGGCGCTTTGGGTCACGGAGCACGGAGAAGGCCTGCATGATGAGCTGCAGTTCGGCGGGCGCGGCCTCTCCGCCGGCGACATCGGGATGATGCCGGCGCATGAGGGCGCGGTAGGCGCGCGCGATTTCCTGTGGCGATGCGCCACGGGAAACGTTCAGGACCGCGTAGTAGTCCGGGACAGGTCTGGTCATCATGAAGCCCGTTGCTGCTGCAGGATTGTGCTGGTCGTTGCGGTTGCCGGTGGCAGCGGTCCGGGGCGGCCTCCGGTAGACGCCCGAAGGCGGGAATCCGGACACCGCCCCGTCAGGCGCATCGAAGGGCTACGTCTCGATCTGGTGCTGCTGGCCTTTGCTTTCGATCTCGATCTTCCGCGGCTTTGCCTGCTCGGCAACGGGGATCCGCAGTGTCAGCACGCCGACGTCGTAGCTGGCCTTGATGTTCTCAGTGTCCAGGGTGTCGCCAAGAATGAGCTGGCGGCTGAAGACGCCGCGCGGCCGCTCGGAGACCACCAGCTCCACGTTGGGCTGGGTGGCGTCCCGGCGCTCTGCCCGGACAGTGAGGACGTTCCTTTCAACGTTCAGATCCACGGCGTCGGGCGAAATCCCGGGCAGGTCAAACGCCACGACAAACTCCCCGTCTTCCTGCCACGCGTCCATCGGCATGGCCGCCGGACGGGCTGCTGTTCCGAAGACCTGCTGGGTGAGCCGATCCAGCTCACGGAACGGGTCAGTACGGATTAGCATCATTTCCCACTCCCTTCAGCATCTAGGTTTCATGGCTACCCACCGCCGTGTATCTGTGACAGTGGATATAGATTTCTTATAGCACTGGTGACAAACTGGTGCAAGAGGAAGATCCAAGCAAATTGACGGGAAAGTTATGGCAAATCAACGCAGGAGCGGACGCGGGCTGTACGCCATTTCGGTGGTGGCGGAACTCCTGGGGACGGGCCAGCAAAACATCCGGCTCTATGAGCGCCGCGGCCTGCTGACCCCTGAACGGACCGAGGGAGGCACCCGCCAGTACAGTGAATCCGACCTCGCGGTGCTGCGCCGGATCGGAGAGCTCCTGGATGAGGGACTCAACCTGGCGGGCGTGGCCAAGGTGCTGGAACTGGAGATGGACAACGCCCGATTGCGGCGCCAGCTAAAGCGCGCCCGCAGCGCCCGTCCGGACGACGACCGCACGTAAGGCAGTCAGGACCCATTCGTGCGGCTTAAAGCCTGCTGCCCGCGAACAGACCGGCTCCAGCAGGAGCACCCGGCCCTTGGGCGGAACCGTCAGCACACCCAGGTCCGGCGGGACAGCCGATCAATGAAGAGGCAGCGGGGATCCAGCGCCTGATTGCTGTTGGCATTCAATCCAGGGGCCAGACTCCAACCGAAGCCGTCACATATGGCAGCAGCCACCCGGAACAGTCCCGTCCACACATCGTTCTTATGATGCCTTCTCCGCCCCTAGGACAGGCCCGCAATGCCCGGTTGCTTCCAGGACGGTTCCCGTCCGGGTATGTTCCGGCTGATCAGGTCCAGCCGTTCGCCCTGGTCCAGGCCGGTCGCCTCGCTGATCTCGGCAAGGGTGGCATCCCCGGTGCGCAGCAGCGCCGCGGCGGATTCCCGCAGCGTCCGGTATGCCACGTTCAGGGTGGTTTCGGCGGTTGCTATGACCGCCGCCAGTGCCCGCAGCCTCTGAAGTTCTGGGTTCATTTCCATCACCGCCCTTCGTCTGGATCCCTTCCGGACCAGGAGTCCGGCGGATTGTTCCGGCGTGCACCCGGTGGGGCTCGAACCCACGACCCGAGGATTAAAAGTCCCCTGCTCTCCCGGCTGAGCTACGGGTGCCCCCTGCTCTGCGCAATATTCGGTCACTTCGCTGTTTGCATTATCACGGATCTATGTCAACCACCATAGATTTTCTAGCACTGCCGCAGGGCGGACGCAAGAGTTTTCCGGGTGGGAAACCGGCCAGATAACCCTTGCAAGATGCGGCGGCGCGTGCTATTTAAATCTATGTCAGTGGATATAGATCGATCCGGATCGAAGGTGTCAAAGGTGATCAAAGGAGGCATGTCATGTTGATGCTCGATCCATTCCGTCAGCTGGACCGCCTCGCCGAACAGGTGCTGGGCACCGTGGCCCATCCTGCCGCCATGCCGATGGATGCCTGGCGGGAAGGTGATGAGTACGTCATCGCACTCGACCTGCCCGGAGTCGAGGTCGATTCCATCGACGTGGGTGTTGACAAGAACGTCCTGACAGTCCGTGCCGAACGGAAGGACCCGGCCGGAAGAGATACTGAGATGGTGGCATCCGAGCGGCCACGCGGAGTCTTCAGCCGCCAGCTCATCCTCGGGGATGTCATGGAGACAGAGAACATCAAGGCGGGCTACGACGCCGGCGTCCTGATGCTGCGCATTCCCGTCGTCGCCCAGGCAGCACCACGGAAGATCGAAATCGAGACCAAGGGAGGCCAGCAGCCCCAGATCAACGCGGCCTAACAGACCGGAACGGGACGCCCGTTACACGCCAACGCTGCCTCTTTGGGCGGCTGGCATCAGAAATGCAACGCCACCGCGCCTGATAGCGCACATGCAGCTGCCGCGCACGGGCTGTCCCAAACCGGCGGTCCCCGGCCACCTTATGGCCGGGGACCGTTTTCCTGCTACGGCCGCAGGCAGGCCCATAGATGTTGCTGCTCTTTTTGCACGGCCTGCCCCGCGGCTTTCCGGGATGGCCGGCAGTTAGTGTCCAATAGCAGTCCTCCTCGTGGACTGGGGGCCGCCGGGTCAGACATCCAAGCGGCTTGCGACTGGGGTTGGTGTTGCGTTCCGCCGTAGAAGCTTTGCCTGGATCACAAGGCCTAGGGCGGCGAGGGCAATGACCGACGTCGCGTAGGACTGCAAGGTCGGAACGAGCCCCCATCGGGGCGCGAGTTGGCCGGCGATGATGACCGGCACGCCGAAGGAGAGGTAGGCGGCGGTGTAGATGCCGGAGAAGACGCCGGCGCGCTGGTGCGGTTGTATGTGCGGGGCGAGCAGGCGAAGCTGTCCGCCGAACGTGCCACCGAAGCCAACGCCGCCGAGCGCGGCACCGATCCAGACTGCAGGCAGCCACGTTTGAGTGACTCCCAGGAGGACCACGCTCATTCCCGCGAGGATGAGGCTGGCCCCGACGATGGTGCTGCGTCGTGCGGGATGCCGGCTGAAGGCGAAACCCGAAACCGCGGCGGCGAACGGACCAAGGAAGGCTGTGAACCCGGCCACGAGACCGCCGTCCAGGCCGAATTGGAGCCGGAGCACGGCCGGTGAGAGGCCGAGGAAGAGGGCCGGGAACATCCAGCCTGCGATGTGTATCGGGACCCCCGCCAGAAATTCACCACGAATGTGGTGTGGGAGGTCTATGCGCGGACTGAGGGAGCGAAGCGCCCCTGGCCGCTTCGCGGCTGTCTCGGCAGTAAAGCTCACAAAGACGATGGCCAGAACCATGACCCCAGCGAGGACGCTGAAGATGAGCGTGTTGGCGTCAGGGGTGAATTGAACCGCCGCCCCGGTCAGCAGGGCGCCGATCCCAAGGCCCCCTGCCATGGAAGCGCCGGCCAGGCCGCCTGCGAGCTTCTTGAGATGGGCCGGCGCGTGCTCAGCGAGGGCCGCTGAGAACGCGCTGGTCGCCAGACCAGTGGCGAGGCCCTGGATGGCACGGGCGAGGATGACCCAGGTGATTGTCGGCGCGATCAAAAAAGCAATGATTGACACGAGCTCGCCATAGAGGGCCGCGAGCATGACCGGTCGCCGACCGATGTGGTCAGGAAGCGACCCGCCGACCAGGAGCGCGACCAGCAGACCAAAGGCGTAAACGGAAAAGGCGACGGTGAGAAGGCCGGCCGAGAAGCCCCACTCCTGCTGGCGGAGCGCGAGCAAGGGCGTGGGTGCGCCGGCGGCGAGGAAGAACGCGGCAAAGACGGCGGCGACCCCGGCAAAGGCGGTTTTGGGCGGCACTGTACGGGACAAGAAGGACTCCTTTAGACAGAACGGTATAAGAGCCTCCAGTTAGACAGATCTGTCTCATCAAGTCAAGATTTTTTTAGACAGATCTGTCTGATATTGTTCGGGGTATGACCTCCTCGACGCGGTCCCCCGCCCGGCAACGGCTACTTGATGCAGCGGACCGGCTCTTCTATGCCGAGGGCGTGCACACTGTCGGGATCGACCGGGTCATCGGCGAGGCGGGCGTCGCCAAACGCTCGCTCTTCTACAATTTCTCCGGCAAGGACGAGCTCGTGGCCGCGTACCTCGCGGGCCGGGACCAACGTCGGCGTGACCGGATCGCAAGGCACCAGGAGGGCCTGGAAAACCCTGTCGAGAAACTACTCGCAGTCTTTGACGCTCTGCACGAAGCGGTTGCTGCGCCCGGCTACAACGGGTGCGCGTTCGCGAACGCGAACGCCGAGGCGCTCCCGGGCAGTGTGGAGGCCGAAGCGCTCCGCACCTTCCGTGGCTGGCTCGCCGGCATGTTCCTTGACCTGACCAGGCAAGCCGGGTTTGCCGACCCCGAGGACGTCGCGAACCGCCTGCGCCTGCTCTACGACGGAGCAGTCGCCAACTCACAGCTCGATGCGCATCCGGACGCGGTCCGATTAGCCAAAGAGCTTGCCACCATGGTCCTGGAGACCTCGCAGCGAGACACCGGAGCGGGTAAGAAGCCCTCCTGAACCGGCAGATGGTGCGAACCCTGCCGCGTGTTTCACCCCCACTTCTTATCCAGTTGGCGGACAGCTACGTGGCTTCCCGGACCTAGGAGTGGACGGGCTAGCCCGAGGTCCTTTGCCCTTCCACCGGCACCCCAGTCGCACGCCGCAGGGGCCTTAGCTTCCAGTTCCTGGCGACAACAGCCCGAAGCTACGCTTCTCGGTGCAGGCCGGCTTGCTCCACAAGTTCAGCCAGTTAGGGGCGTTGCTGATGTGCAGGTCACCGTAACAATCCGGCAGTACTGGAGCCAGCCAGGCGGCCCAAAATCGACCTCAACGCGCAGAAATACCCCGTCGAACTCGCTCGCGGCAATGCCCTGAAGCACACGACCCTGGCCACAATGCGTGCTGCGACAAGCCCCCGGAGTCGCTCGGCGAGGATGCCGTCACGTGCTAGGATCCCGAGAATCCTCAAAACGACCGCATGCAAGTCCCACTCACTCAGGAGGTTCGCGGTGCCGAACACCACCTGCCACATGTCGATCTCACTGGACGGCTTCGTCGCCGGGCCGGACCAGAGCCGCGAGGACCCCCTGGGCAAGCGGGGGCTGGAGCTGCACGGCTGGCACATCGGCGACCCGCGTGCCAACGGTGCCGACAAGGTCGCAAACGAGTGGCTCATGCGCCCGCGGGGCGCGTATGTGATGGGTCGGAACATGTTTGGCCCGATCCGCGGGGACTGGGATGAGGAATGGACCGGGTGGTGGGGCTCCGAACCGCCGTACCACGCGCCGGTGTTCGTGCTGACCCATCACGGACATGATCCGATCCAGATGGACGGCGGAACGACCTTCCACTTCGTCACTGAGGGCTTCGACGCGGCCTACTCCGCAGCGTGCGAGGCCGCCGGGGACAAAGGCGTGGACATCGCCGGTGGGGCCTCGACCGTCCGACAGGCACTGATCGCCGGCGTGATCGACGAGCTCACCCTCGACATCGCACCGGTACTGCTCGGTTCGGGCGAACGCATCTTCGACGGGTTTGAATCCTTTGGCTTCGAACCCGCCGAGGTACTTCACTCACCGCTGGCCACCCACATCCGCTATCGCCGCGTCGGCTAACTCCGCAGGCGCTGCCGGCCCTCTGCGCAGCAGGACGGTCATTCACTCCGCTCGGGACGCCCTTTTAACGGACGGTGGGACAAATCGGGGCCAGTGCCCCAGCTCTCGAACTTGTCGCCCGTGTTGTTGAGGGAAACTGTGCTCGTCGCGGAAACAGAGGATATTCGCCTTAGCACCGAGCGGATCGAAGCACTTTGGCGTCCGAACTTATCCGCTGAGGCGCTCTTGTCGGAGGGAACAGCGGGTGGCCAGAATTTTGCGACGCAAACATCCTGCACCCACAGGCTTCACTCCATGGCAGCCTGCCGACAACTGAACCCAGTTGCAAGGCCTGACGTCGAGATCCAGGCGGGGCAACGATCGTCGACCATGGGCTGTAGAAGTTGTCACGAAGCACGTCTGGGTTCGTTGCGTAGAAGGAAGGCCGTATCAGGGGCCTTCCTATTACGCCAATTGGAGGCTGCTGCCATCCAAGCCCCCGCGCAATTACCAGGACGGCAGGGCCGGCAAGGGGTCGTCAGCCTCGACATTGTCAGCAACGCCGCGAGCCAGCCAGTCAAGCAATCCTTCGTGATCCGTCGAGACTCGAAGAGCACCATCGCCAAATAACCCGCTCGTCGCGTTCCTCCGTCACCAGGGTCATGCCCGGCGCTCCCTTGGCACGCGTAGTGCGAACGGCAGCTTCAAGGGCGTTCAGAACCGAATCCGGATCGGCCTCCTCGATGGTCCAGGCAGTGTCGAGATCGTGGTGGTGGACGACAACCTCGGCGATCCGCAATGCCACGATGGATGTCGCGGGAATCTGCTTGCCGTGCAGATGCACCTCCTCGACAGCGAGTTCGCCTCCCAGCCGCAAGGCTACGTTCGACGGCCGAAGTCCTGGAATTCTCGCCGGCTGTCCTATCCTCGCGGCCCACACGGCCAACGCGACGCGTGATAACTTCCCAGCCTTGATATATTAGTTCTGGCCTCTGATATATATTAGTTCTCATGAGATCTGGTTTCTTCGGAGGATCGATCGTCAACTCGATGAGGAGTGAAAGAGCATGCAGCAACTCGCGCACCGGCTCGAACGCCTAGGCACCGAAACGGCCTTCAGCGTCGCACAAGCAGCCGCCGCCTGGAAGGCGAAGGGGAACCTGGTGTACCCCTTCCATCTCGGCGATATCAACATCCCCACCGCGCCGAACATCGTGGAAGCGATGAACCGGGCGATCGCGGACGGCTACACGGGCTACTGCCCCGGCCCCGGCATCCCGCAGCTGCGTGAAGCCCTTGCCGATGACATAGGCTCGCGCCGCGGTATCCAGTTCTCCCCCGACAACGTGGTCGTGATGACCGGCGGCAAGCCCGTCATCACGAAGTTCCTGCAGGCGGTCATGAACCCCGGCCAGGAAGTGCTCTACCCCAATCCCGGCTTCCCGATCTATGAATCGCAGATCGAGTACCTCGGCGGCACTGCCATGCCCTACCGCTATGTCCCCACGAGCACGGGCTTCGCCATCGACCTCGAGCAAATCCGCTCGTCGATCACGCCGAACACAGTCGCGATCATCTACAACGACCTGCAGAACCCCATCTCTGCCGAGTCGACGGCGGCCGAGCGTGAGGCCATCGCACGGCTCGCGATGGAACACGACCTTTGGGTGCTCTCCGACGAGGCCTACTTCGAGACTCGCTATGAGGGGGTCTCGAGCTCTATCGCATCGCTTCCCGGCATGGCCGAGCGTACCGTCATCCTCTACACGTTCAGCAAGAAGTTCGCCATGACCGGCTCGCGCCTCGGCTGCGCCGTCGCCCCGCGTGAGATCGCCCAGGTGCTCAGCACACTAAACACCAACGACGAGTCCTGCACGACACACTATGTGCAGTGGGCCGGGGTCGAAGCGCTCCGTGGCCCCCAGGAATCTGTGCAGCAGATGCTTAACATCCTGCAGAAGCGTCGGGACACCGCCTGCGAGCTCGTGAATGCCATCCCCGGCATGCACGTCGCCGTGCCGCAGTCGACGTTCTACCTGTTCCCCGACGTCACCGATGTCATGGAGCGCATGGGATACTCGGCGGTCGGCGACTTCGCCACGGATGCCCTGTACAAGACCGGTGTCTCCTTCTGCACACGCGAGCACTTCGGCCGACGCCTGCCCGGCGAGGAGCGGCAGTACATCCGGCTCGCCTACTCGGGCATCGAGGTGTCAGACATCCGCGACGGCCTGGGACGCCTGCGCGAGTGGATCGAGACGGCATGAGCCGGGTAGTCGTCACAGGGCGGGTTCCCGACGCCGCGCTCGAAAAGCTTCGTAGCGAGCACGAGGTCGATGCCTGGACCGGTGCGGAGTCGATTGGCCGCGAGGAGCTCCTGCGCCGCGTAGCGGGGGCCGATGCCATCGTGAGCCTGCTCACTGAACGTGTCGACGGCGAGCTGCTCGATGCCGCGGGCCCGCAGCTCAAAGTCGTCTCCAACGTCGCCGTCGGCTATGACAACATCGACGTGCCGGCCTGCACCGGACGGGGTATCGTCGCCACCAACACACCCGGGGTGCTCACCGAGGCGACTGCCGACATTGCGTTCGGGCTCATCCTCATGGCAACCCGCCGGCTCGGTGAGGGCGAACGGCTCATCCGCGCCGGCCAGGCGTGGAAGTGGGGCATGTTCTTCCTGCTCGGCAGCAGCCTGCAGGGCAAGACCCTCGGCGTCGTCGGCATGGGCGGCATCGGACAGGCGACGGCACGCCGGGCCAAGGCCTTCGGCATGGACATCGTCTACCAGTCACGCAGCGAGATCGATCCCGCGATCGCCGCGGAACTGGGCGCCCGGAGGGTCGATCTCGACGAGTTGCTGACTGTTTCCGATGTCGTTTCGCTGCACTGCCCTTACGGAGCCGCAACGCACCATCTGATCGGCGCCGAGCAGCTCGCAGCGATGAAGAGCTCAACGTACCTCGTCAACACCGCACGCGGACCGATCGTCGACGAAGCGGCCCTCGCCGCCGCGCTTCGCGAAGGCGTCATCGCAGGTGCCGGACTGGACGTCTTCGAGCACGAGCCCCAAGTCCATCCCGAGTTGCTGGACTTGGAAAATGTGACACTCGTGCCGCACCTCGGCTCGGCCACCGTCGAGACGCGCACCGCCATGGCAGTGCTCGCCGCCGACAACGCGCTCGCCGTGCTCCGCGGTGAGCGGCCGCCCACTCCGATCAACTAGTGGCGACGGGCGCCCACCAGAAACGCGACACCCGGCCGACCTGGAGTTCAAGTGCCGGCCGAGCTTCACGCATGGCAGGTGGGTAACGCGCGCCTGAGAAGCCCGCACGAATCAGTGTGATTCGCCCCGGGCGCGTCCGAAGCATCATTCCTGCGAAGGATCTGTTTCAGCTCGCCAACGACACGAACAACGCAAAACGAGTACGAGCCCCGTCCCGAAGGATGAGGCTCGTACTCGTTCTAGTGTTCACGGCACTGGACCTCGCCGACCTGGCCGTCGGAATCAATCCAGCACACTACTTCGCGGTGGAATCGAGCGGCGCCGCGGCGTCAAAAAGCCGCCCCGAACCAGGAGAGGTAGGGGCGGCCCTTTGGCTGACGCTAGTACTGCCGAACTTAGTTCGGCCACCAGCCGATGGTTGCGTGGTTGGTCGAGGTCGTCGAGGTGGAGGACGTGGTGCTGTCCTGGTCCTTCGGCGCGGCGTTAGCCGGAGCGGCGAACCCTGCTATGGCGAGAATGCCGGTCATCAGAAGTGTGGCAGCAAGTTTTTTCATCGCGATGTTTCCCCCTTGGTGGTGCTGATGTGATACGTGTGCACGTATCGGCGTCAGTATATGGTCTCCACCTCAAGTTTTGGCAGGGGATGATCAGCCTGTGTGACGATACGCGGTGCTTGCATGGTGACGAACAGGGTCAGCGGCTTGCCCGGCAAGGACGGGCGAAGGACCGTGACAAATGGGACGTGGCCGGCGCTGGGGTTGGCCAGCGCCGTGGCCCAGGCGGTGCCGGCCGGTCCGGACAGGTGGCCCAAGACCGTGTTCACGTGGGCGGCGTTGATGCCGTTGCCGTTGAACGATTCCCCGATCTGGACCCTCTGTTCAGGAGCGGCGAGGTCTGGTGCAGAGGGTGAGGCGTGGGTTTGGGTGGTCATGTGTTAGATCAGGCCTTCCGATTCGAGCCATTCCTTGGCGATGTCCGCCGGGGTCTTCGCCGTCAACGTCGGCTTTGGCGTTGAGCTGCTGCATGACTTCGGTGGTGAGTTTCGGGGAGATCTGGGCGATGACGTCGGCGATGGCCGGGTATTTGGCCAGCAGGTCCGCCTTGATGGTCAGCGCGCCCTGGTAGATCGGGAAGAAGTGCTTGTCGTCCTCCATGACCTGCAGCTTGAGTGCAGAGATGCGCCCGTCCGTTTCGAAGACCTCGCCGAAGTTGCAGTCCTGTCCTTTCTGCGTGGCGGTGTAGATGTCGCCGGTGTCGAGCATGGATACCTTCGCGTCGGGACTCAGGCCGTATTCCTTTTTCAGGCCAGGCCAGCCGTCGTCCCGGGTGGAGAATTCACTTTCCATGCAGAAGGTCTGTTCGCTGTCAGGCAGTCTGGCGACGTCGGAGAGGCTCTTTACGCCGAGTTCCTTGGCTTTGTCCTCGCGGATGGCAAAGGCGTAGGTGTTGTTCAGCGGCGCCGATCCAGCCAGGCGATGCCCTTCTTGGCGTCGGCCTTTTTTACGGCCTGGAACATTTCCGCCTTGTCCTTAAGTAGCGTGGTCTGCTTGTTGTAGGTGATCCAGGAGGTGCCGGTGTATTCCCAGTAGCTGGTGAACTGTCCGGATTCGAACGCGGTGCGGACATTGGGCGATCCCACGACGCTGGTGTCGGTGGTGGTGTCTGCGCCGTGGGCGTTCAACAGTTCGCTGGTGATATGGGAGACGATGAACGGCTCGGAGAAGTCCTTTGCGCCGATGACGCCGGTGAGGCCCTTGGGTTCGGTGCCTTTGGCCTGAGCGGCGGAGCCTGCGCCGCCCCCCGCAGGCTGTGAGCGTCAGCACGGCTGCGACGCCGGCTGCGAGGAGAGTTGATGCTGGTTTTTCAGGATTAGATGCCTTTGGGTTTGAGGAGGAGGTCCTCGGCTAGCCCGGCGAGCCAGTCGATGGTGAGGGCAGTGCAGGAGACAACGACGACGCCGGTGATCAGCACCGGCCAGCGCTGCAGCTTCAGTCCGTTGACGATCATGTCGCCCAGACCCACGGCGTTGATGAACGTCGCGACGGTGGCGACACCGACGCAGAACACCAGTGCGGTCCGCAGCCCGGCGACGAGACGGGGATGGCCAGGGGAAGCTCGATCCGGGTGACGACTTGCAGCGGATGCATACCCATGCCGCGGGCGGGCTTCGGTGAGGCTGGCGTCCACCTGTTCCAGGCCCACCAGGGTGTTCCTGAGTACGGGCAGCACGGAGTAGGCGACCAGGCCCACGAGGGCTACTTCGAACCCGAGTTTCCAGACAACGGCCAACAGGACCACCAGGCCGATCGCGGGGCTGGACTGGGCCACGTTGGCGATGCCGAACACGATGGCGTGCACTGCCCTGGAATGGATCCGGCTCAACCCGATGCCGACCGGGATCGCGATCGCGGCCACAATCGCCGAGGCGACGACCGTGAGCCGCAGGTGCTCGAAGGTCCTGTCCTGCAGGTAAGCCCAGTTCAGAAACGCAGGTTCCCGGGCAGCTCGAAGCTGGGGCTGGTGACTGGGACCACCAGAATTGATCCCAAGCCTTGGCATCCAGCACGAACGCTGCGACTTGAATGCTCTTTGCGCCCACATAGCACCCACAATGCCGAGGGTGAGAAGGAGAACGCCTGGCCCGTTCCCAAGGTCCACCGGGTATACGTTGGCCTTACCTCAAGCGAGGGACAGAAGGAACGAAAGCACGAACCCGGCCGCGGTGCTCAGAGCCACTGCCGGTCCTCCATGCTCGAACGCCTCCGGCATCAAGGTGTCCGCCAGCGCGGCGATCACTGCTCCGGCCGCGAAGGCCAACGGCAACGAGATGGTCTTGGGATCGCTGCCCGACAAGGGCCCGGCGCCGAGCACCACGGCAATGACCAGCACGATCGAGCACAATCCCCAGAGTCTGAGGATGGCGGGCGTGGACATGCCTTGGCTGCACATTGAGGCTGCCCCGACAAGGGCCTCTGGCAGATTGGAGACGAAGATTGCGGCCAACAACGCCAAACCCCCGGTCCCCTCCCCAAGCGAGACGCCCAACGCGAGATTTTCCGGTACGCCGTCAAGCGTGGCGGCGGCAAGCAGTGCCAGACCCGCCGCACCCCGGGTGGATGCCGGGGAAGGCGCTCGCCCCGTGGCGGCGGCGTCCGTATCAAGCTTGGCGCTGCCTCGGTGCTCGTCCGCTGGAACCGGGTCCTGGCCCGCCTGCGCCCAGCGGTCAAGTAGCGCACTCAAGACCGTGAACACCACTGCACCAATGAACAGGCCAATCGCGGCGAGCCAAATCCCGCCGCGCTGGAAGGCGTCCTCGAAGAGCTCGAAACTCAGGGCAGTAATCAGGGCGCCTGACGCGAAGGACAGGATGATCGCCAGCACGCGCTTGGGCAATTCGAAACGCACACCGATGAATGCCCCCAGAACCAAGGCGCTGGAAGTCACGACGCCAAAGAGCAGCGACATTGCCACACGGCCATTATGAGTGGTTGCCGAAACCGAAGACAACCGCAAGACAAAGCCTCAAACGGATACTGGAGAGCTGGCATCGACACCGATGCAACAGAAGCCAAATATGCCTAGGTGGTCGAGCCGTCGGCGAGGACGGTCCACCGAATGTTGGTCCGGGTATAGCCACACGGTGATTGTGCCGGCGACCTGGTGCAATTTCCGCAAGTACAGGTGCTTGTGCTTGACGCCTCCCACAGCATTGGGCTGCCCCGCTGGTGCACACCTGCAGCACAGCCGCCGAGCACTTGATTACGAGTGATGGCAGGATGAAGGTATGGACATCATTGATTTCCTTGAAGCCCGAATCAGTGAAGACGAAACCGTTGCACAGGCAGCGTCCCCCGCGCCATGGGAGTGGTTTACCAAAGCCGGGAACCCAACGCCCGCACTCTACGGCGCGGACGAGCAGGCCGTGCTCGACGCGCACTCGGACCACGCGCCTGGGTATCTGTCGTGCAAAGCCGAAGACCGGGTCTACATCGCTCAGTTCAACCCGGGCCGCATCCTCGCTGAATGCGCTGCGAAGCGGCAGGTGCTCGCCAATGTCCCGCTCGTGGTCACCGACACTGCCAGCGAGGTCGGCGCGACCAGCGAATTTGTCCTCATGTGTATGGCGTCCCCATACAGGGACCACCCCGACTACCAAGAGGGCTGGGCAATAGAGCTCTGAGGTCAAATCAGCTTCCGCTACCGATTGCCCGTCTACCCTTCGGCCCCCAGTCTTGCCCCCTGCGGGCCTAACGCAACCCTTTGTGTGTTGCCCTGGCTGGACTGCACTTCCGCCGAAAGGATGGCCATGACGGCCAGCGGAAGACAGGCAATGTTAGTGGCATGGAACGTACCGATGTCAGTGTCTGGGTTACCAGGGCCCGGTAGCGTCGCGGCATCGAACTCAGAAGAAACCGGGCCTGGGCCATGTCCGCCTTGGCGCCGGCCGGCTGTCATAACTGCGTGCTCAGCGCCAGGCGGGTGTCCACCTCGGAGGTGCAGGAGATGGACCCATGCTGGAACAGCCTGAGAGCCAGATGGAGCATTACGGCCGCGCCGATCCCCATGTGTCCTGTAACCCTCGCTTTCCCAGTCCGAAACGACGAACTTGTCGGCCGGACCCTTTGAGGCCAAACAACCAATTACGGCTACCAGCAAGACCGTTAGGGCCAGTGGCTGCGGTGAGACTAGGCCTTAAGCTCAAGCTCCGGGCAGATCACTCGGTTGGATTCCAGCCAGAACAGCAGCAGGTCAGTTGCCCTGGCTTTTGGCTCCAGTTTCTTCGCTCCTTCCAGGAATTTCGTTGAATCGGCACCGGATTCCATGTACATGCAGGAAAGCAGTCCGAGACGGGCGATCCGGTCATCCGGCAGCATCCCTGAGCCGCCCTTTCCGAGCGTTCCAAGCCGGTCCGAGTTGGCGAATCCTTCCAGCTTGTCTCCCCATTTATCAAAGGCGTCCGTAACTCCCTGATCGCAGGCATTCTCGGACAGATCAGAGCACGCGTATTTTTTGCCGTTGATTTGAATGGTCTTTGGACCGGAGTTCGGCTGGGTGGCCACAGGAGAGTCGGTGGGCGTTCCTGTGCCGGTGTCTGTACTGGTCGGTGACTCTGTTCCGGTGGCAGTTGCTGACCCTGCAGCGTTAGATGTTCCCGGAGCGTTAGATGTTCCCGTGGCGGTGCTCGTACCGGTTGCCGTGGTGGTGCTCGTACCGGTTCCCGTGGCGGTGCTCGTACCGGTTGCCGTGGTGGCATCGGGGACAGGTGTTGTGGGCAGGAGTCCTGGTTCGGTCTGCGTCTGGGTGGGAGTCGCTGCCACCGTCTGGGTGATAGTGGTGGCGGGAGCGGCGGGTTCCCCGCCGCCGCAGGCTGGTACGACAGGAATAAGGCAAAGCCCGATAAGGATGGGTGATCGTTTTTTCTGCATGGGGTCATCCCGGTGGTTGCTTCAGCCCTGGGGCGAGCGGTTAAAGTGAAGAGCAGAGCCGCGCTGCGGCTCCTTGATGAGACGACAAACGGGACAATAGCCCCTTGATCACGATTTCAGGCAGTGGACACCTCCTCGTACCCGCTCCGATCACAACCCTCACCGGACCTCCCCGGCGGACGCCGGAAAAAGCCAGATAGAGCAATCAAAGTACGCCTGGGCAATAAGGGTGTCAAGAACGTTTTGCCACCTCTAGTGAGGCGTCATGCCGATGTACCGTAACCAGCGCCACGCCTACCAATTATTTGCAGTCAGAATTGTCATCGCCGCTTATTATCGAAACAATTTTATTGTTTACTGGCGTGAACCGACAATCGCAGAAATTCGCAGAACCTTCTTTATCAGCCGAGCAATTGAGATGGGGCGCGTCGGAATTCAGCCCGCCTTAGCTCGGGGCCCGCTAACCCGGCAGGTTGCGCTTCTTCCACCGTCTGCGGAGCAGTTCCGTGATGGCCAGACAGCCAGGCTACCCGGTGAGAGCACAACTCCCACGTTAACAGCAGCATCCAGACCAATGTAACCAGAGGTGGGTGTCGCCTGTTCAACAGCGACAGGCCGTCGAGCATCCCGGTGGCCCAGAAGGCGGCGAGGAAGTAGACACCAGCAACCGCGATCACCGCGGCCAGGTAGAACAGCCTGCTGAGCTTCCGCTTGCCACGACCGTTTCCAGAATGCGGGTCATCACGATGGTCAGGCCGATGATGGGCCAGGCCTTGGTCGCACTGGTCGCGGCAATGCCGAACGTTTCGAAAAAGACGGTCGACAGCAGCAGGCCAAGAATGCAGCCGGTCGCTGCCTTCCTTCTCGGTACGCACGGATTCCCTCTCCCAGGCTTCGCGGTCACGAAGGTACAGGGCGTCCGGTGCGCAAATTCTTACTGTATCCACTGAACGCTGGTTCGTGGTCCAAGTGACGGTGCCGGTAACGCGGCTGGTTTGAGGACTCAATGAAAGCCTGGGCCGCGGGGCGTAGTCCGCCAAGCCAGGCCGCTATAACGTCTACAGCCGAATCTCCCAACGCGGTGATTGAGCTCCTCAATGATTGCAGCAAGCTCCATGGCGCGGCCGTCCGCAGGCACGGGAGTCTGTTCTCAAAGCCGAGGGTTATCTGCTCTTCGGAGTAGCTGCCGGTTTTGGCCGACCACCGATAGAGGTCCCGTTCCATGGCGTGGTTTTCCGGGCTCTCCAAGAACCCGGATTCAATTTTCGCTGAGCGGTCGACCGGATCGAGGTCGTAAGGACTTCTTGGCGTCCTCGCGGATGGACGCGATCATCCATGCGTTGGGGGTCGAGCTGCCCTCGCATCCGGTGAGCCGCAGATCGCTGATCTCCACGGCGTTCATCACGGTCGTGCTTTGGGCTATTTTGGCGTCGCGGCCCGTCTCGAGCCAGGACCAACCTGTGTTCCACCGCTGCCAATCGCGGGCACCCTTTGGCTCGTCTTTCAGGTGCACCGCTGGAGAAGCCGGCGTCCACCTGAATTTCCGAGTTGATAAATTCATCAAGTTTGCTGACCGGAAAGGGTTACTCTGTCAGAGAGGCTTGGGGAGGGTTTCCGGCTGAAGGCCAGAGGGGGGCAGCTGAATGCCAAGCAGTGCGGCAATGTCGATGACCGTCACATCGGGGAACGACTCCGGGGACAGGTTCCCGGACTTCGTTCCGGACCGGGAACCAAATGAACTCCGCGAGAGTTTGGGTTCGAACAACGACCATCCCCCGGAGGGGCAGCGGTTCCGGTGCCAGAGAATCGATGGTTCCCAGGTTCTTCCCGGTCTATTTATTTATCCGAGTGCCTGAAGGCTGAGGACCGGCTCCCGCCGCTTTGTCGGTGGGTGATCTACACACCTGAAATTGCATACAGGCTGGGGCCAGCTGGAGGATATTTGGGGCTGCAGCCGCTCGAAGATTGGAGTGTCATGCACCGCCCTGCCAGATTACTCGTGGCACTGTTGTCTGCGGCAGTGCTGCTGGCAACATCGGCCTGTTCCCCGGAGCAGCCGGCCGCAGAAAACCGGACACTGAAGATCGTCTACCAAAAGACGGACTCCTTTACCGCCCTCGACACCTTGTTCAAGGATGCGAAGAAGGACTTTGAAGCTGCCAATCAAGGCACCACCGTTGAGCTGCAGCCCATCGAGGCGAACGACGACGACTATGGGACCAAGCTTGCACTGGCCCTGAGGTCAGCGGAAACCGCACCTGACGTCTTATACGAGGACACCTTCAAAGTGCGGTCGGACGTCGACGCCGGATACCTCCTGAAGCTGGACAGTTACCTTGAGAAATGGGACGACTGGAAGACCTATAACGAAGCCGTCAAGGCTGCCGGCACCGGTGACGACGGCAGCATCTACGCTGTCCCGTTGGGCACTGACACCCGCGGCATCTGGTACAACAAGAAGGTCCTGCAAAAGGCAGGGATCGCCGTGCCGTGGCAGCCCCGGACCTGGGATGAGATCCTCGACGCTGCCCGCAAAATGAAGGCCGCGGATCCGTCCGTGGTTCCCTTCAACATGTACGCCGGCAAGGCGTCCGGTGAAGGCACCGTGATGCAAAGCTTCTACGAGCTGTTGTATGGCACGGACAGTGAGCTGTATGACCAGCAGGAAAAGAAGTGGGTGGTCGGTTCGCAGGGCTTCACCGATTCGCTGGCCTTCCTGAAAACCCTCTACGACGAAAAACTGGCTGTTACGCCTGCCGAGGCTCTCGACGCGAATGTCTGGAAGAAGGTCTTCGGCGAATGGTTGCCGCAGGGCAAAATGGGGGCCGTCGTGGAAGGCTCCTACTCGCCGTCGTTCTGGCAGAAGGGCGGCAGTTACGAGTGGGCAGGCTACGCCGAAGATATGGGCGTTGCTAAGTTCCCCACCCAGCGCGGCCAGGAGCCGGGCGGCGTCAGCATGTCGGGCGGCTGGACCCTGGCCGTCGGTGCGGATTCCAAGAATCCGGACCAGGCGTTCCAATTCCTCGCCACGGCTCTGAACAAGAAGAACTCACTGGCGTTCACCGTTGCGAGTTCCCAAATCGCGGTGCGGTCCGACGTTGCCGCCGAACCCGACTATCTGGCGGCCAACCCGTTCGTCAAGGACGTGTCAAAACTCGTTTCCGTCACGCATTACCGGCCCGCAACAGCGGACTACCCACGGATCTCCGCGGCCGTGCAGGTTGCCACTGAAGCCGTGATCACGGGTACGCTCTCGCCGCAGGAGGCAGCCGAGCAGTACGACAAGACAATCAGGGATCAGGTGGGCGACGCCAAGGTCCTGCAGAAGTAACGCATGAGTGCACGCAAGTCCGTCCGGCAGCAGCTCCGGCTGCTCCCGGTCGTGCCGTCCGTCCTGCTCCTCCTCTTTTTCCTCGCGGCGCCCGTTCTGTGGTCCTTCCACGCGTCCTTCACGAATGCGGCCCTTACCGGCCGGAACGCCAGGAATCCGGCCTGGACCGGCGTCGACAACTACGCGCGGCTGCTGACCGACTCGGCGTTCCCGGCCTCAGTTGTCCTGACGGTCGTTTTCGTGGTGGCGTCCGCCATCCTGGGCCAGAACCTGCTGGGACTGCTGATTGCCGGACTGATGACGCGTGCCCGGAAGCCCGTGTCCGCCGTCGTGGGTACCGCCGTGGTGGCGGCCTGGGTGCTTCCCGAGATTGTTGCCGCGTTCGCCGCTTACGCCTATTTCAGCAAGGACGGGACGCTCAATCAGCTGCTGGCGGGTGCGGGCTGGGCCGGTGCCGACTGGCTGTACGCGTTCCCCATGGTGGCTGTGGTGCTCGCCAACATCTGGCGCGGTACCGCCTTCTCTATGCTGGTGTACCGGGCGGCCCTCGCCGACGTGCCGCAGGACATCGCCGAAGCCGCCCTCATGGACGGCGCATCCGGCGGGCAGCGGCTGGTGTTCATTACGCTGCCATTGATCCGGTCCAGCATTGCCACCAACCTGATGCTCGTGACCCTCCAGACCCTGGCGGTCTTCACCCTGATCTGGGTGATGACAACCGGCGGACCATCCAATGCCAGCACCACTTTGCCGGTCCTTGCCTATCAGGAGGCCTTCAAGTTCGGCGACATCGGCTACGGCACCGCCATCGCCTCCGTGCTCATTGTCCTGGGCTTGGTGTTCGGGATTGCTTACGTCCGGCTGCTCAAGGGGGACAATCGATGACGACGGCGCAACAGGCGGCCCGGCGGACCGCTAACGGGAGGGTACCCTCGAAGGAGCGCCGCCAGGCCAGTGCTCCGGCAGATGCCGCGCTGCTACTAATCGGCGCCTGCTTTCTGCTGCCTTTACTGTGGTTGGTATTCGCTTCGTTGGATACCAACGCCGGTTACCAGACACAGCTGCCCGCCACCGCCTCGCTCACCAACTTTGCGGCCGTCCTCACGCCGGAGTTGCTGCTCAGGCCGCTCTGGAACAGCCTGCTACTCTCCGGCGGGACGGCAACGGTGACCCTGGCCGCTGCCGTGCTGGCCGCCTACCCGCTTTCCCGGTTCCAGTCCAGGTTCAATAAGCCGTTCCTGTATTCGATCCTGTGCGGAACCTGCCTGCCCATCACCGCGATCATGGTTCCGGTCTACGGCCTGTTTGTCCAGTTGCGGCTGCTGGACTCCATGCCGTCAACCGTTCTCTTTATGGCGGCAACGGCGCTGCCAATGGCCATCTGGATGACCAAGAACTTCATGGACACGGTGCCCGTCTCGCTGGAGGAAGCCGCCTGGATGGATGGTGCCTCCGGGCTGACTGCCCTGCGCTCCGTGGTGCTGCCCCTAATGCGCCAGGGCCTGGGCGTGGTATTCATCTTCGTTTTCATCCAGACCTGGGGCAACTTCTTCGTGCCCTTCATACTCCTGCTGTCCCCGTCGAAACAGCCTGCGTCCGTCTCGATCTTCAGCTTCTTCGGCCAGCATGGAGCCATCGCCTACGGCCAGCTGGCCGCATTCTCCATCCTTTATTCGGTTCCGGTCCTGTTCCTGTACGTTCTAGTGGCGCGCGGGGCCGGCGGATCGTTCGCAGTGTCCGGGGCGCTCAAGGGCTAAGCCCGCGGGGCAGTCGATGTCTTCAACCACCCTTTGCGAACGGGATGGTGTCGTCCCGGTGTGCGTTGTGGTCGGGCGGGTCCAGGGTTGTAGAGAACCGTGACTCCGTGCAGCTTGTCGGCCCGGAAATTGATGGTGGCGTCGGTTTTATGGGTCATGGGTCATGGCCATGAACATCGTCTGACCTGACCCAGCAGCATCTGGCCCAGCGACTCAAGGTAACGAGAGGAACTATTGTCAGGCTGGAACGTGGATAAGGGGTGTCCGTCGTCGTCGCAGTGCAGGCCATCAGGATCATGCGCCGCGACGTAACCCTTGTGCCACGGTTCTCGAAGCTCATATTGCTCGATAATGCTCCACTACATCGTCGAAACCTCGGATCGCCCCTTTTGATCGTGATCCGGTTCGGATCACCGTCCCTTTCTCGGGGGCATGACGGTGGCGGTGCCATGCCGGTCCACGTCCACCGTGAAGGTCAGGCCTCCGGCCTTTAGCCCTTCGAACGTGCACGCGCCGAAAGGCGTCGGGACAACCGGAGCCACTGCGGGCAGCAGGCCGGGTCCCTGCGCGGTAAGCCCGAGTGTTGCCAGCATCAGGGGAACGGCCGATGCAGCTGCCCAGGCTTGAGGGCGGCATGATGCCGGGTAGGGCTGCGGTGCGCCCTGGGCTAAGTTGTGACCTGAGAACAGTTCAGGTAGCCGGTAGTCGAAGATTTCCGCCGCGTCCATCACGCCGGCGGCCAAGAGGGCTGCTTCGTCGCTATAGCCGGCTTTTGTGAGGCCGTCCAGCGTCATGGCTGTGTCATGGGCCCACACGGAACCCGAGTGGTAGCGCAGGGGCCAATAGGCCCCGTTGCCGGTATTCAAGGTACGGACGCCGTAACCGGAAAACATCGTGGGGTGCATGATCCTCCGGGCCACCAGCTCGCTTTCCTCCTCATTCAGGATCAAGGTGCCCAGCAGGTGGCCCATGTTGCTTGCGACTCCGTCCACTGGGCGCTTCTCCACGTCCAGTGCTATCGCCGGGTAAGCCCCGAGTCCGTCCCGGCACCAAAACGCGTTGCGGAATCTCTCGGCCAGGTCCGCGGCATAGTCCCGCCATTCCTCCGCGCCAGGGAGCCCAAAGGCCTCGAACAGGTCGGCCGCGTTGGTCGCGGCCTGGTAGGCATATCCCTGGACCTCTGCCAGTGCAATGGGTCCTGTGGCCAGCGAACCGTCGTTCCAGCGGATGGAGTCTGCGGAGTCTTTCCAGCCTTGATTCGCCAGCCCGTATCCTGTCTCGTCGATGTACTCAAGGAAGCCGTCACTGTCGGGGTCTGCCCAGTCGCGCAGCCACAGTAATGCTGCTTCCAGGTTGCTCATCAAATCCTTGACTTCCTCCTCGGGCATGCCCCATTGCCAGGCATCGTGGAGAAGGGCAATCCAGAGCAACGTGGCGTCCACGGTTCCGTAATACACGGGCGGCAGCCGGAGTTCTCCGTTGCTGGCGTCCGCGGGCATCCGAAGCTCACCGCGGCGCACTTCATGAAGGATCTTCCCCGGTTGTTCAGCCGTCGCGGGGTCGTACTTTCTGCCCTGGCGGGCTGCGAGAGTGCGCAGCGTCCCGGCCGCCAGTAACGGGTCGATCGGAAGAAGCATCCGCGCGGCGATCAGCGAGTCCCGCCCGAAAAGAGTGAAAAACCAGGGAGCCCCGGCCGCGAGGAAAACATCCTGTGGCGAGGAAACGGCCGACATACGTAGCCCCTGGAGGTCCCCCAACGCCCTTTCTGCCAACGCCGTCAGGCGCCGGTCATCGCCCTGGACGCGCAAGGCTGCCTGCGTGGGTTGGGCTGCGGCAACGAATGGGGCAAGAGTGTCCGCAGCCTGCACCTCCCAACCAGCACGGGCGGTACCCCGGGCCGGAATGTTCAATTTCCACCTGAGGCGAAGCTGACTGTTGTTCTGCTCAGCGACGGCCCCCGGCGCGCTGATCATGGAACCGACGCCTTCCACCGCCGCCCGCCACACCCCGCCGTGCAGTTCGGGTGGGACAGGGTGGGCCCGGCCGCCGGCTTTGACTGACTCCAGCGGCGAAAAGTCGGATCCGACCGCCATCTCAATCACAGCGGTGACGTCCCGGCTCAGGTCCGAGCGCAGGATGATTTCCTCACTGAGCCGATCGGCGAGGATGCTCCGGCGGCGGGTCAGGCTAACCAGCGTGGTGCAGGGGATCTACTGCGCGGACACACGGATGATCGATGAGGCTATTCCTTACCGCCGCTGCGTCGCAACTGGCCTTAATGACTGAGGCCGAGTCATGGGCGTCGCAAGGTGCTGCTTATGTGTCGTTAGCAAGCCGGCGGGCCAGCGGTTTTCTACCTAGCCCTTGCATATGAGGACGCCGCGACGTTCTATAAGAAACGCCTCACTTCACAGTAAGGGCATCGATCGCGGTGGTCCCGTCCCCTCCGGTTATCTTTTCAGTTGCAGTGCAGCAACTACTAACCCGGCCGAATTTGACGCACGATGTCTGGTTGACTGGACCGGATGATCAGGGAAGCAAGAGCAAAAGACCTCCCGAAGATGCGCGACATTGAAGTCGCAGCGGGCGAGGCATTCCGAACCATCGGTATGGGAGCCATCGCCGATGAAGCGCCACCCAGCCTGGAGGCCCTGGCTGTCTATCAGCAGAACGCCAGAGCATGGGTCGCCACCGATTCCGGTGACGAGGCGGTGGCCTACATATTGGTTGACGTGGTCGGGCCGTTTGCCCATATCGAGCAGGTAACCGTCCACCCGCTCTATGCGCGGCAGGCTATTGGCCGAAGACTTATCGACGAAGCCGCTCTCTGGGCGGCGGCTCGCGGGCTCAAAGGGATGACCCTGACGACCTTCGAAAGAGTTCCTTGGAACGCTCCCTACTACGCCCGCTTGGGATTCCAGCCGGTGCCTGAATACCAGTGGTCGGATGGTCTGCGCCAGATCGTGCAGTCCGAACGCTCTCAAGGTTTGGATGCATGGCCACGAGTCATCATGAAAATGGACCTCCCAGGAGAGTAGACCGGCAATTGACTCCTAATGCGTCCGACGGCGTTTCGTTCGATCTCCTAATGCGCAAAACGAACCCTCATAGTCACGCAGTTAACCGGTAGCTCTGCCATGAACAGTTGTGAAGGCAGAAACAGGCACCTATCCGAGGCCCGGGTGTGCACATTGTGCACACCCCCTTTTTGCGACTTTGATGCACCGTCGAGTGCAGTGCCGCAGCCCACGCGGCGCCGCAACCCGCCTTGTGCGCGTGCAGGCACCAGCTTCCTTTCGAGGAAATGCCGATGAATCAACATCAAGGAAGCGGGCAATCCCGCCCTCGTTGAAAGCGGCGCATCCGCGGCCGCAAGCTCCGGCGTCTCCCAACACCTTGCACGTTCAGCTACGACGTCGTCCGCTGGCGGAATTGCCCACCGTCGCCTTTGTCCGCGATTTCCGGTCTTTCCATGCTTACGGCACTGAGCACGTCTCCGGTTACGGTGTGCCCAACGGTCCGACCCCAATGCGGTCGCTGCCCGCCGCTCCGGGGAGCGGCTGTCCTATGAAGCCGAAGCATCAGCCGCGGAGCGAGATCTCGGAAAACGAGATCTCGGGGAGAGACCCATCATCGGCTTCAATCCAAGCGGTGAAGTCTGCATACGACATAAATGAGTAGTAGTCGCAGAACCTCGCACACCCTCTTTCATAGGTGCCCACGCTAGTAAGAACTCCTCCTTTCTTGACCGTCTAATCACTACAACCGACATTGCGGATTGCGCATTCCCGACGAAGTGAACAAGGCATGAGGGCACAGTATTTCAGTTCGAACAGGCGCTCGGCTGGCGCCCGAGGAAGCCGCATTCCACGCCCTCGATGTGGTGGCCGTTTGGGGCTTTCCCCTTTTGTTTTTTGGGTAGGGCGCCTGCGGGAATCTATCTTGCCAGTCTCTTGCGCCGGTGCTATTAAATCTATGTCAGTGGATATAGATCGATTGGTTCGTGGGCCTAGCCGGGAAAGCACCATACTTCACACCACAGCCGTATTGCCCGTTTCGCCAGGACATTGCCGTCCTGACGTATCCAGAATGGAGGCAAGACAGTGACGATCCAGTACATGGACAACGGTTTCGCTCCGCATGTTGATCGGGGCCTGGCAACGGCAAGGTCGCGTCTGGATTCCGGCGGCGCGGGCTGGGACCAGGGCGGGGAGGCCGAAAAGCACTCCCGGGCTATGGTCGAACACATTCTCGCCCTGGAACCCGAAGGCGTCCCTGCCGTCACGGCTGAACTGTTCGCGGAGGCCATCGCCGTAGCCAACGCCATGCGCCAAACGCAAGGAAGAGGACCTGTTACGTCTTTCCGAGCCCGGGACTTTTGGGAGATTTTGAAAGACCTGATTGACAGCGTGCTGGAGCACTAGCCGGAACAACCGGAACGGAGTACCCGCTAGCGTACGACGCTGGTAGAGGTTACTGAAGGGAATGGTTTGCGTGGTGAAGATCGCTGTGGTGGTTGGCAGCACCCGGCCCGGCCGGCGGAGCAAGCAGGTGGCAGACTGGGTGCTGGCCAGGGCAACCGCCCGGGGCGGTGCGGAATTCGAGTTGCTGGATCTGGCTGATTACGAGCTGCCCCTGCTGGACGAACCGATGCCGCCGTCTCTGGGCAACTACCAGCACGAACACACCAAAGTCTGGGCGGCCACGATCGCCCGGTTCGACGGGTTCATTTTCGTTACGGCCGAATACAACCACTCCGTTCCCGGGGTCCTGAAGAACGCCCTGGATTACCTCTATGAGGAATGGAACAACAAGGCCGCTGGCTTCGTCTCCTACGGTAGCGCCGGCGGAGTCCGGGCGGCAGAAAACCTGCGCCTGATCGCCGGTGAACTGCAGATCGCCGACGTCCGCGCCCAGGTGGCGTTGCCCTTCGCCACCGACTTCGAAAACTTCACCACGTTCACGCCCAGCAACGCCGCGGAAGAAGCCCTGGAACCACTCCTTCAGCAGCTCATCGCCTGGGCCACAGCTCTCAAGACACTCCGCGCCTGATTGCTGCCTGACGCTACCCGGTCGAGGTCCTTGTGCCCCATTCGTGGCCCTGCCCGGCAGCGCCTCTCGGGCGAACCCGGCCAAGGGGACGTTGATCCTGGCGGACACTCCTCGTATCGAGGTGCACTGCCGGCACCGGCCATGTAACAAGAGAGGAAGCTCCAATGTACGCCCGGCAACCAACATCACGCCGTTCCTCCCGCATAGGCGGGATCCTGGGTGCGGCGGCGGTCCTCGCAACGATCCTGTCAGGGTGCACGGCTCCCGGGCAGTTCCCGGTTCCGTCATCACAGCAGTCTTCCAGCAACGCCACCGGCAGCGCATCGGGGATTGCTTCAGGTGGTGCACCAGGAGGCGGGATCACGCGGGACCAGCCGTCCGAGGCGCAAGCACCACCGGCTGTGGGCGGGGGCCCGGGGACCAGTCAAGGGCCGGTCGATATTCCCACGATTGTCAGCAACGTCCAGCCCTCTGTCGTGACTGTCTTCACCGACGGCGGGCTGGGAAGCGGCGTGGTGTATTCGAACGACGGGCTGATCCTCACGAACGAGCACGTGGTGCGCGGAAACAGCAGTGTGGAGGTGGGCTTCGCCGATGGCCGCCGCGTAGCCGGAACGGTACGGGCAACGGACGCAATCTCGGACCTTGCCTTGGTGGAGGCAAAGCGGACAGGCCTCCCTGCCGCCAAATTCCAGCCTGCCCTGCCCCGGATCGGTGAACTGTCCGTGGTCATCGGGTCGCCGCTCGGATTTGAGAACACGGCGACGGCGGGCATCATCTCGGGCCTGCACCGGCAGATCCCAGGGTCCGCGTCCAGCAGCCAGTCCCTCGTAGACCTCATCCAAACCGATGCCGCGATCAGCCCCGGCAACTCCGGCGGCGCCGTCGTGAACAGCAGGGGCGAGGTGGTCGGGATCAGCGAGGCCTACATACCCCCGCAGTCCGGTGCCGTGGCACTCGGCTTCGCCATCCCGGCCGCCACAGCGGTGAAGGTAGCAGACCAGCTCCGTGCGGACGGGACCGCCGAGCACTCCTTCATTGGCTTGGGACTGGGCGAGATCACTCGACAGATCGCCGAAGAACTGGGGCTGCCGGACACCCGCGGGGCGCTGGCACTCACGGTCCAGGAAGGCGGGCCCGCAGACAAGGCCGGTATCCGGCCCGGTGACGTCCTCACTAGGCTTGACGGCGACGAGCTCGCATCCCCCGAGGACCTGCTCGCCGCGCTGAGAAGCAAGAACCCCGGCCAGACCGTCACAGTCGAATTCCGCCGAGGAACGACCCAACAGGAGGTCAAAGTTCCGCTGGCTGCACGCCCTGCCTCATAAGCCCGGCACGCGCAAAAGCTGATGTGGGAAGGCATTGACGAGCCGTTGGAGTCCGGCAACTGGCAGGCAGTTGGCCCGTCCGCGCTGCCCTACGGGCCCGGCAACCAGACACCGCTTGAACTCGATCGCGCCGGCATGGACGCCATCAAGGAAGAGTTCGTGGCCGCCACGCTTCGCGCCGACCAGGCCGGATTCGACCTCCTGGAGATTCACGCCGCCCACGGCTACCTGCTGTCTTCCTTCCTTTCGCCGGTCTCCAACCGCCGGTCGGATGAATACGGCGGCAGCCTGGAGAGCCGGCTACGGTTCCCGTTGGAAGTGTTCGACGCCGTCCGTGCGGCGTGGCCCGCCAGCAAGCCTGTGACGGTCCGCATTTCAGCGACCGACTGGATCGAGGGCGGCAACACTTCGGACGATTCGGTCGAGATAGCCCGCGCTTTCGTTGCTCACGGCGCCGCTGGACTCGATATCTCCACAGGCCAGGTGGCCAAGGAAGAGAAGCCCGCGTTCGGACGCAGCTACCAGACGCCGTTTGCTGACCGCATCCGCCAGGAAGTAGCCGAACCCGCTGGCGTGGCCGTGATCGCCGTGGGTGCCATTTCCACGTACGACGACGTCAACTCCGTCCTGCTTGCAGGCCGGGCCGACCTCGTGGCCCTCGGCCGTACGCACCTGTACGACCCGCAGTGGACACTGCACGCAGCAGCCGAACAGGAATACCAGGGCCCCGGTGCCCAGTGGATTCCCCAGTTCAGGGCCGGTCGCCGCAAGCCGCCGAGCTCACGTACCGACGCCGTCCGCCCGCGGCTTTCCCTCCTGCGGGAGCCGGACTCCGAGGCAACGTCGGCGCACCTGCGCTGGACGCCTGACGCCTTGGCCAAGGAACCCTCCCTGCTTCCGAGCAAGTAGGGCATCAAAGTCTGTGGGCCTGCCCGGAGAAGGGCAGGCCCACAGGAGGTACAGGTCCACGGGCCGCTGCAGTCACGGACGTTCAGCAGGTACAGGGAACGCCCTTCCCTGTTTGCTTTGAAGGTCCTAGAACGTGCCTGCGTCGATCACAAAGCGGTACCCGACGTCGCGGGCGACAACCCGGTCGAAGGCGTCGTTGATTTTGGTCGCAGGAATGACCTCGACTTCAGCCCCGATGCCGCGGGCTGCGCAGAAGTTCAGCATTTCCTGCGTCTGCCGTATACCGCCCATTTTGGATCCGGCGAGATTCCGCCGGAATGCCACGAGGGACCAGGCGCGTTGGGACAGCGGCTTCGCGGGCAGCCCCACGAGAACCATCGTGCCGTCCAAAGCAAGCAGCGAAAGGTACTGGTCGACGTCGATATCGGCCGAGACCGTGTTGATAATCAGGTCAAAGTGGCCCGCCAGGGATTCGAACGTGGCGGGGTCCGACGTGGCATAGTAGCGTTCCGCCCCCAGGCGGAGCGCGTCCTCCTGCTTCTTGAGAGACTGGCTCAGTACCGTGACTCCAGCGCCCATGGCGGCCGCCATCTTGACCCCCATGTGGCCCAGGCCGCCCATGCCGATGATCGCCACACGTTTCCCGGGCCCGGCATTCCAGTTCCGCAGCGGCGAGTACATGGTGATGCCGGCGCACAGCAGAGGGGCGGCCGCTTCAAGCGAAATGCCGTCAGGAATCCGCAGCACGTAGTTCTCATCCACGACGATGCTCGTGCTGTAGCCCCCTGCAGTCGGCAGGCCGTCCCGGCCCACAGAGTTGTACGTGCTGGTGGATCCTGCGAGGCAGTGCTGTTCTTCGCCGGCACGGCAGTTGACGCAGACCCGGCAGGAATCCACAAAGCAGCCCACGCCGACGCGGTCCCCCACCGCATGGCGCGTCACCTTGGCTCCAACCGCCTCGACGACGCCGGCGATCTCATGGCCAACCACTACCGGGTATGTCACGCTCGCCCAATCACCACGCGCAGTGTGGATATCGGAGTGACAGATCCCAGTGAATTTAATGGCAATTTGTACCTCGAACTCACCGGGCTCACGCCGTTCGATGGTGCCGGGTTCCAAAGGGGCGGCAGGCGAAGTCGCGACAAAGGCTTTGGCAAGGGTGGGCATGGTGCCTCCTTAACTGCTTGTGGGGACGGACCCGGTGCGGGCTTGAGGGTTTGCCAGGTGCTCGGGGCGGAGAATCTTCTCGAGTTCGTCCGCCGTGAGCAGCCCGCGTTCCAGGACAAGGGAAGTGACGCTGCGGCCCGTTGAGACCGCCTGCCGGGCAATGGAGGTGGCCGCGTCGTAGCCGATGAGCGGGTTGAGGACGGTGACGACACCGATGCTCGCTTCGACCTGGGAGCGGAGATATTCCTTGTTCGCGGTGATCCCGTCGATGCAGTGGTCCGCCAGGGTTCGGCATGCCGCGGTGAGGTGGGTGAGGCTGGCAAACATGGAACGGGCGATGATCGGCTCAAACGCATTGAGCTGCAGCTGGCCGGCTTCGGCGGCCATGGTGATGGTCAGGTCGTTCCCGATCACCTCGAATGCCACCTGGTTCACCACTTCAGGAATGACCGGGTTGACTTTCCCGGGCATGATGCTCGAGCCCGCCTGCCGCGGGGGAAGGTTGATCTCAGCGAAGCCTGCCCGGGGCCCAGAGGACAGCAGCCGCAGGTCGTTACAGATCTTCGACAGCTTTACCGCGACCCGTTTGAGCATCCCGGAGAACAGCACGAAAACACCACAGTCCTGCGTTGCTTCGACGAGGTTGCCGGCAGTTACAAGCGGCAGCCCGGTGATGCGCCGCAGGTGTGCGCAGGCCTTGGCGGCATAACGCGGGTGGGTATTAATGCCGGTACCGATCGCGGTCGCGCCGAGGTTGATCTCGTGCAGGTGAACCAAGGCCTCGCGGACCCGCCGCTCGTCCTCGTCAACCATCACCGCATACGTGCCGAACTCCTGGCCAAGGGTCATCGGCACGGCGTCCTGCAGCTGGGTGCGGCCGACCTTCACCACATCGTCGAACTCCACTGCTTTGCGCGCGAGTGCTTCGCGGAGATGCGCCATTGCCGCCAACAGTTCGTGGGCACCCTGGATCGTGGCGATTTTGATCGCCGTCGGATACACGTCGTTGGTTGACTGCCCCATGTTCACATCCCCATTTGGGTGGATCACGGAGTACTCGCCCCTGGCGAGGCCTGCATGCTCCAGCGCATGGTTCGCGATAACCTCGTTGGCATTCATGTTCGTTGAGGTACCGGCACCGCCCTGGATGACATCAACCACAAACTGATCCAGGAGCCGGCCCTGTTCAATTTCCCGGCATGCCTGCACGATGGCGTCCTTTTTGGCCCCATCAATCAGTCCCAGATCGAAGTTGGCCAACACGGCCGCATGCTTGATCTGGGCCAGCGCCCTGACGAGTCCCGGATAGGCCGAGATTGTTGTGCCCGTGATCGGGAAGTTCTCCACTGCGCGCAGGGTCTGGATGCCCCAGTAGGCGGCCGCAGGGATCTCCCGGGGGCCCATGAAGTCGGTCTCGGTTCTGCTATCCGGCGCTTCCAACAGGGTCGATTTGTCTGTCACGTCTTGTCCTTGTGCCGACTGCTCCGTAAGCGCCCTTTTGAACATTCGAAACGGCACTTACGGAGCAATCGATGGGTTTAGTTGGCTAGGGAGGGCGCAGGAGTCGGGACGAACCCGAGGGCCTTGTCCACGACGTTTTCCAGTGGCTCGCCGGTGCAGTACCGTTTCAGGTTGTCCACGAACAGCTTGCCGAGGTCATCGAGATAGTCGTCCGTGTCACCGCTCATGTGGGGCGTGATGATGACGTTCTCCATAGCCCACAGGGCGTGGCCTTCGGGCAGCGGCTCGGGGTGCACCACATCAAGGGCGGCCCCCGCAATCGCTCCCGAGGCCAGCGCTTCGGTCAGTGCCCCGGTATCCACCAGGGGCCCGCGGCCTACGTTGATCACATACGCGGACTGCTTCATGGCCGCAAGGACGTCTGCGGTAACCAAACCACTGGTCTCAGCAGTCAGCGGTGCTGCAAGCACCACAACGTCGTAGCCGTGGACGATTCCGGCGAGGCCGGCCGAGGAGTGGATGCGTCCGAAGTCCGCGTCCCCGGGACGGCCGGTCCGGCCCGCGCCGTCGACGTCCATGCCGACGGCGCAGAAGAGCCGGGCGATCTCCCGGCCGATGGACCCGGTGCCTACCACCAAAGCGCGCTGGCCGTGGATCTTGCGGGTGACCCGGTGCTGCCATCGTTGCTGCTGCTGCAGCCGGAACGAACCCCGGGCATCCTTGGCCATGTCCAGCACAAAACCCAGTGCGAACTCCGCGATCGCCCGGCTAAGCACGCCACGGGAGTTCGTGTAGGTAACGCCACTTGCGATCAGCTCATCAAACATCAGCTGGCTCACTCCCGCCGCCGTGACATGGACCCATTGCAGGGAGGAGGCGGCGCCCCAGTTCTCCCGCAAAGCCGGGGAGAACGAGTGCCACTGATACAGGACGTCGGCGCCGTCCAAAGCCTCTGCAAAACCGTCGGCCTTGGTCAGCCGAACCTCCGCGAGCTCCTCGACCTCCGCCAGGCGGGGCGGCAGCGCCTCCCGGTAAAGGGCCGCGACGACGGGACGCCTGCGTTCCGGGGCGGTCATCCCGTTGGCGTTGCGGCCGCGCTATCCGCGTAGACTGCGGCAAGCGCATCAATGGCGGCCACCACCGCAGCCGTGAACTCCGACGTCGACGAGGTTCCCCCAACATCCCGGGTGCCGAAGCCGTTGCGCAGCGCCGATTCGAACGCGGCCTGCAGGTGGGCGGCGGCCTCGGGATGGCCGAGGTGCTCCAGCATCATCGCCCCCGACCAGATCTGCCCCACCGGGTTTGCCAGGCCCTTCCCGGCAATATCCGGAGCCGAACCATGAACCGGCTCGAAGAGGGACGGGAAGTCGCCCTCGGGGTTCAGGTTGGCGCTGGGCGCCAGGCCGATGGAGCCGGTCGCTGCACTGCCCAGGTCCGAGAGGATGTCGCCGAACAGGTTGGACGCCACGATGACATCCAGCGTCCAGGGCTTCAGGACCAAGTGCGCCGCCAAAGCGTCCACCAGTTCGCTGGTGAGCGTCACGTCCGGGTACTCGCGAACCGTTTCACCAACGACCTCGTCCCAAAACGGCATGGTGTGCACGATGCCGTTGCTCTTGGTGGCGGAGGTAAGGTGTCCGCGCCTGGAGGCAGCCAGCCGTGCCGCATAGTGCGCTGCCCGCAGCACGCCCAGCCGGGTGAAGACGGTGGTCTGCATGGCACTTTCCTCAGGCTGCCCACGGTACATGCGGCCGCCGACCTCCGAATATTCCCCTTCGTTGTTCTCCCGCACGATGAGGAGGTCGATCGGATGCTTGGCCGCAAGCGGTGACGCAACGCCGTCGAGCGTTTTCACGGGACGCAGGTTGATGTACTGCTGGAACTCGCGCCGGATCGGGATCAGCAGCCCCCACAGCGATTCAGTGTCCGGAACGTCCGGCGAACCCACCGCGCCCAGGAAAATAGCGTGGTGCTTGGCGAGCTGCTCCAGCCCGTCCTCGGCCATCATCCGGCCGTGCCGGGCGTAGTATTCGGATCCCCAGTCGAAGTACGTGAACTCCAGATCCAGGGAATGAAGTTCCGCAATGCGCTCAAGGCAGTCGACAGCAGCAGGGACGACTTCGTTCCCGATGCCGTCGCCGGGGATGACAGCGATCTTGTGGGTGCTCATGACATTTTCCGTTCCGGCAGGCCGCCCGGCAGCTGTTGCCAGCGGTGACCCGATCCTCCGAGGTTGACTATGGTGCTTTTAGGCTCCGTCATCTCGTGGACGGCATACCGGACGCCTTCCCGCCCCACACCGGACTTCTTGAAGCCGCCGAACGGCATGGAATCGATGCGGACGTCGCTGGTTTCGTTGATCACCACGGCGCCCACGTGCAGCTTCTCCGCGAGAGCCAGCGCCCGGTCGATGGACTGTGTAAAGACGCCGGCCTGCAGTCCGTAGTCCGAGCTGTTGGCGGCATGGACAGCGTCTGCGATGCTGATGAAGGGCATGATGCTGACGACCGGACCGAACACTTCCTCGCGGATCACGCGGCACTCCGCCGGCACATCGGTCAGGACCGTCGGCTCATAGTAGGCGTTGCGACGCTTCCCCCCGGCGTGGATGCGTGCCCCGGCGGCCTTGGCCTCTTCGACCCATTCCTCGACCCGGCGGGCTTCCGCTTCGGAGATGAGCGGGCCCACGTCAGTGCTGCGGTCGAATTTCGGCCCGGTTCTGAGCGCCTTTGTGCCGCGGGTTACCCGCTCGAGTACGTCCTCGAACAGCGAGATGTGCACGTAGACGCGCTGAACCGAGAGGCAGTTTTGCCCGGCCACACCAAACGCCCCAGCCACGATGGCATCAGATGCCTGAACCGCATCCGCATCGGAACAGACGATCGTTGCATTGTTCCCGCCCAGTTCAGAGAGGATCTTCTTGGCTCCGGCTGTCCCAGCTATGCGGTCCGCAGTCTGGGGACCGCCGGTGAAGGAAATCAGATCGACCTGCTCATCACCCACCAGCGCTTCGGAAACGCCGGGCCCGGAGACAATCGCGGCGATGCGTCCCGACGGGACACCCGCTTCGAGCAGCAACTGGACGAACGCCAGCCCGGTCAGCGGGGTACGGCCGGAAGGCTTAAGCACGACGCCGTTGCCGCCGATGAGGGCCGGGCCCAGCTTGTGTGCCACCAGGTTCAGCGGATCGTTGAACGGAGTAATCGCGGCAACAATCCCCACCGGCTTCCGGCTGTACCAGCCGATCTTGCCCGCACCGGCCATGCTGTCCTCGAAGCCCAGCGTCTCCCCCGTAAGTTCTCCGGAGGCGGCGGCTGAAAGGCGCAGGGTTTCGATGCAGCGTCGCACCTCACGCTCCGCCTCGGTGATGGTTTTGCTGCTCTCCGCGGCGATGATCCTGGCGAATCGCCCAGACTGATCGGCGAGAAGCTGGGCTGCGGTCTCCAACGCCTGTCTGCGGGTCCGCAGAGGCCACTCTGGACCCTGAAGATGGCGGTGGATGTGGGCGACTGCCCGCCGTACGTCCTGGGGCGAAGATGAGCAGACCCGGCCGAGCAGAATGCCGTCTTCAGGGTCCCGTATTTCCACGATCATGTCGGTGGTCTGCCATTGGCCTTCGAAGAAGGCACCGCCGGGAAGGTTAGCAATTTCTGCCCTGCTGTACCCTGTTTCCGGGCGCGCGTCAGCGAGGGATTTCGATGGCGTCATGTGATCCCTTGCCTACTTGACTCGGTCGATGATCTTGGCGGCTGCGCCGATGAAGGGCAGGAACCAGGGCGGGCCGAAGTGGCCCGGCACGGGCGGGTTTTTTAGGTCCTCCCACACGTTGGCGCTCTTGTCCCCGGCCATGTAGTGGGCCATCCGCTTGCCCATGTGGGCGGCCATCTGTACCCCGTGTCCGCTGTAGCAGAGCGAGTAGAAGAGCCCGTCGTGGACACCTGCATGGACCATCTGGTCCATGGAGAGATCCACCAGTCCGCCCCAGATGTAGTCCACCTTCGCGTTGGAAAGGTAGGGGAAAAGTTCAAGCATGGCCTTCCGCAGGATCTCGGCGCTCTTCACGTCCGAGTCCGGGCTGGACAGCGCGAAGCGGGCACGCCCGCCGAAGAGGAGCCTGTTGTCCGGCGTGATCCGGAAGTAGTAGGTCAGCATTTTGCTGTCCGAGGCTTGGCGACGGTTGGGCAGGATGCGGTTGACTACGTCTTCGGGCAGCGGGTCGGTCACAATGATGAAGCTGCCCACCGGGATCACGCGGCGCTGCAGCCACGGGGTGATCCCGCCGGTGTAGCCGCTGGTGGCGACCAATATCTGCTTGGCCCTGGTGATGCCGCGGGTGGTGTGCACATCGTGCACGGTGCCCGAAACCTTCTTCAGCTCGGTGACCGCTGCGTTCTCGCAGATGTCCGCTCCGGTAGCAGCGGCCACCTTCGCCAGCCCATGGACGAACTTCCCGACATGCAGACCCGCACCCAGCGGATCCATCATCGCGCCCTGGTAGAAGTCCGTTCCGATTTCGCTGTGGATCTCGGACTTCGGGATAACGGTGACATGGTGATCGGCCAGTTTGGCCAGCTTCTCCTGCGACTTCAGGAAGCCCTCATAGTGGGACTTGTGGAAGGCCAGCGAGAGCTTTCCAAAGCGCTTGTAGTCGCAGTCGATGCCATTGTCATGCACGAGCTTCTCGATGGTGTCGATGGCGTCGTTGTATTCCTGGAACATCTCCACGGCGCGCGTGGCGCCGTAGCGCTTGACCGCGGTGCTGAAGCTGATGGCCAACCCGGTCGTCGCCATTCCCCCGTTGCGGCCGGATGCGCCCCAACCCACGGTGTGGCGTTCGAAAACGGCAACGCTGGCGCCTTGCTTGGCAAATTCCAGGGCGGCGGACAGCCCCGTAAAACCGGCGCCGATGATTGCCACATCGACATTCTCGGGTACCGGAGTCTGCCGGTAGTCCCCGGATGCTTCGGCTGTGTCCAGCCAGTAAGGAATGAGTTTCACGGTTTGACCTTTCGCCTCGACGTCGGTTTAGAGACCGAGGTGCTTGTTGATCTCGTCCAGGGACTTAGCAGTGTTGAGGTCGTAGCCCGGGCCAATAGGGTCATAGCCACGGTCCAGCATCCAGAGGTTCCGGAAGCCCATGTCGTGCATCGGATGCATGTCGTAGCGTGTGTGCGAGGAGATGTGCAGGAAGTCCTCCGGCTTGGCGTTCAGAGTGTCCAGCATGTACTCGAACGCCTGGTAGCGCGGTTTGTAGGCCTGGGCCTGCTCAGCGGTCAGCACGGCGTGGAAGTCAGCGCCGAGCTTGGGAATGCTGATGTCCAGGAAGCTGTCGTCTGCGTTGGACAGAGCCACCAGCTTGTAGTTGTCGCCCATGAGCTTCAGCGGAGCCGGCACGTCCTCGTGGGCAACCCAGCCGCGCACAGCCTCAGCGAACGCTGCGCCGGCGCCTTCGGTCGGGCCAATGCCCCAGCGCTTGCACACCCGGTCAAAGGAATCCTGAAGGATCTGCTCGTACGGCTTGTAGTCGCCAAGGACCTCGTCGAACCGGTACCCGCGGAACTGCTTCTTGAACGTAGGCCACTGCTCTTCAGAGATGCGGCCATCAAGCAGACGTCGCGTGGTGGGATCAATATCGAAGTTGATCAGCGTGCCGTAGACATCAAAAGAGATGTACTTCGGCCGGGAGTTCGTAGTCGCCATGATTCGTCCGTTCAGTAGAAATTTTATGCGAGGGCCGGGCGGATGGCCATCCGGTGTCCGTTGGCCGAGCTGCCGGTGTCTTCCAGGCTGGAACACTCTTCAGCCCGTTGCTCTCGACTGTAGGGCCGAAAATTGTCAATTGTCAACAGTTCTTACTGAGATTCCTTCTCAAGAAATGCCGCACCAAAGTCCATCGATTTTTTTATCGTCAATTGTTGACAATCTGCGATCGAGAGGGTTGCATTGCTCTTGGATGCGGAACGAGATCCGGATCACAACCCGCATGAAGCAACAAGCGCCAGCACCACCTTCGCCTCCGCCAGCAGCATGGCAAGACGAGCGGAAAGTCCTGGAAATACTGCACCCGTTCCAGACCAACCTCAGCTGGAACCATTCGAAGGGAAGCACCATGAAAACCAGAAACAAAGTTCAGACTGCCACGGCAGCACTTGGCGTCTTGCTGGCCCTGAGCGCCTGTGGAGGCACAGCCGCAAGCACCCCAGCCCCGGACAGCTCCAAGACGTCAAACACAGCAGATATTTCCGAGGGTGTCCAGCCGGATGCGGCCGCCGTCGCACTGCTGCCGCAGTCCATCAAGGATAAGGGCGAACTCACTGTTGCAATGGACCTGCACTATCCGCCGACGACGTTCCTTGCTGACGACAACACCACCCCGATCGGCCTTAATCCGGACATCGCCCGCCTGGTGTCCAAGAAGCTCGGCCTGAAGCTCAAGTTTGAAAACACCGGTTTTGACACGATCATTCCCGGTATCGACGGCGGCCGCTACGACTTCACTATCACCACCATGTCCCCCACGCCCGAGCGGCTAAAGGTCCTGGACATGATCGACTACTTCACGGCCGGCAATTCAGTAGCAGTCAGTGCAGGAAATCCGCTGAAGCTCACCAATGAGACACTGTGCGGTAAGAACATAGCCGTCACAGCCGGATCGACCGGCCAGCTCAAACGCCTCCCGGCCCTCTCGGAGCAAACCTGCACCTCCAAGGGACAGCCAGCCATCAACGCCGTGACGCTGCCCAACGTCCAGGACGCGCTGACCCAGCTGGCCTCAAAGCGCATCGACGGCATCCTCTACGACACCACCTCCCTCGCGTGGGCCGCGAAGCAGCAGCCGGACGCGTTCACCCTCCTCACCCCCCAGATCAACGTCGGCAACAGCGACCTTGTGTCTGTCGGGCTGAAGAAGGGCTCGGCCCTGACCCCCGCTCTGCAGAAAGCCGTGCAGGATGTCCTGGACAGCCCGGAATACAAGAAGTCGCTCGCCAACTGGAGCCTGGAATCGGGCGCCATCAAGACCGCCAAGCTCAACTAATGGGTGCATCCATGCTTCAAACGATTCCCCAAGGAAAAGAAACCACAATGAGCGGGATGGACCCGGCACTCAAACCACGGCTACGGCGGCGAAGCACCTTCGAGTACGTCGCCTGGGTTGTATGTAGCCTTATCGGACTGGGCATTCTCATTTCGGTTTCGACTAATCCCAATTTCAAGTGGGGCGTGGTCGCGAAGTACTTCACGTATGAAACGATCCTCCGCGGCCTGATGCTCACGATCTTCCTGACACTTGCCAGCATGGCCCTCGGCACGCTTCTGGGCCTGGCGCTTGCCGTCATGAGATCCTCGAACCTCAAACCGATTGCCGCCACCGCCGGTGTCTACATCACCCTGTTCCGCGGCACCCCGGTCCTGGTGCAACTCATTTTCTGGTTCAACATCGCCGCGCTCTACCCCAACCTGACCATCGGCATCCCCTTCACCAACATCAGCACCGCGATCGACGTGAACGCCCTGATGGCGCCCATCACCGCAGCCCTGATCGGCCTGACCCTGAACCAGGCCGCCTACATGGCCGAAATCATCCGCGGCGGCTTTTCCTCCGTCGGCAAGGGCCAGATCGAAGCCGCCGACTCCCTGGGCATGAGCGCGGGGATGAAGATGCGCAAGGTCATCATTCCCCAGGCGATGCCCTCGATCATCCCGGCCACCGGAAACCAGTTCATCGGCATGTTCAAGGAAACCTCCCTCGTCAGCGTGCTCGGCGTCGCCGAACTGCTCCAAAGCGCCCAGCTGATCTACGCCCGCACCTACGAGACCATCCCGCTGCTGATCGTCGCCAGCCTCTGGTACCTCGTGATGACCCTCCTGCTGAGCTACCCGCAGTCCAAGCTCGAGCAAAAATATTCCCGTTCAACCTCCAGGCTTCCCCGAAAAGCGAAAAAGGTTGTCCTGACAGACCCGGAAGGTATTGCCCGATGAGTACCGACGGCACCATTCACGCCCGTAAAATCCGCAAGTCCTTCGGATCCAAAACAGTCCTCAAAGACATCGACCTGGACATCGCCAGCGGCGAAATCTGCTGCATCATCGGCCCCAGCGGCTCCGGCAAATCCACCGTCCTGCGCTGCATCAACGGCCTGGAAACCGTCGACACCGGAGTCCTGAAGGTCAACGGTGAAGACTTCGGCTACTACGAAACCGACACCGCCTACCACGCACTGCGCCCGAAGAAGCTTGCCGAGCAGCGCACCCGGGTAGGCATGGTCTTCCAGCAGTTCAACCTCTTCCCCAACATGACGGCAAACGAAAACATCATGGCCGGACCCGTCATGGTCAAAGGCCAGGACAAGAAACAAGCCCTGAAACGGGCGCACGAACTGCTCGCCAGTGTCGGCCTGGCCGGTTTCGGCGACTACTACCCGGCCCAGCTCTCCGGCGGGCAGCAGCAGCGCGTCGCGATCGCCCGGTCCCTGGCCATGGACCCGGAGATCATGCTCTTCGATGAACCCACCTCCGCCCTGGACCCCGAAAAAGTCGGCGAAGTCCTCACGGTCATGCAGGACCTGGCCAAGAAAGGCATGACCATGGTAGTCGTCACCCACGAAATGGGCTTCGCCCGCGAAGTCGCTGACTCCCTGATCTTCATGGACGACGGCTGCGTCGTCGAACGCGGCGACGCCCGCGAAGTCCTCCGCAACCCCAAAGAACCCCGCACCCAGGCCTTCCTGGACAAGGTGATCTGACATGACCGACGGAAAACTCGCAGTCATCGGCCTGGGCAGCATCGGATCCATGGCCCTGTGGCAAGCCTCCCGCCTGTCCGACTCAGTCACGGGATTCGAGGCCGCCTCGCCCGCCCACGGCCGCAGCGCCGTCGGCGGCGACACCCGCCTGTTCCGCATGATCTACCGCGGCAACCCCGGCTACTACCCCATCCTGGAACGCTCCCGCACCCTCTGGGCCGAACTCGAAGCCGAAACCGGCCAGAACATCCTCACCCGCTGCGGCGGGCTCTCCATCGGAACCGCCGACGGCCCCTACCTCTCAGCCCTGCTCGAAACCACCAGGACCACCGGAGCAGAGCACCAGATCCTGAGCCGCGAGGACATGGCCGAACGCTACCCCCAGCACAACCTCCGGGGTGACGACATCGCCGTCTACGACCCCCACGCCGGCGCCCTGCGCACCGACCGCGCCGTCACCGCAGCCGTCGCAGCCGCCCAAGCCAACGGGACCACCATCCACACCAACACCCCAATCGACAGCATCACCGAAACCACCGACGGCGCCCTCATCACCTCCGGCGAAAAGTCCTGGACCTTCGACAACGTCATCGTCTGCTCCGGCAGCTGGTCCCAACGCCTCATGCCCGACTACCTCAAGGCCGCAACGGAAACCAAGCGGATCTTCCTCACCTGGTTCGTCGCCCGCGACGCCGCCGAATTCTCGCCGGAGAAATTCCCCGTCTTCATCCGCATCTCCGGGGACCGGTCCATGTATGGGGCACCCGCCGTCGACGGCGTCACCGTCAAAGCCACCCTGGACGGCCGCGGAGCACCAACCCCTTCCCCGGACACCGTCCCCAGGGAACTCACCCCGGCGGAAATCACCGAAACCATCGAAACCGTCACCGAGTTCTTCCCCGGCCTGATCCCCAATATCGTGCGCTCCGACGCATTCCCCGACCTCTTCACCAAGGACAGCAACCCGCTGCTCGGCCGACTGAAGGAAGACAGCAGAATCTACTGCGCCACCGGCTTCTCCGGTGCAGGCTTCAAAATGGCCTCCGGCTACGGCGAGATTGCCGCCCACGAGGCCTTGGGTAAACGCTCCTTTGACGGCCTGGACTTCGTGCGTCCCCAACGCTTCACCTCCTAAACCGACCCCGTCCGGTCGGACAAAAGGCGACTCATCACGATCGCCAATTGTTGACAATCTACAGCTCGTAAGAAAGTATGAAGCCATGGCAACTCTTAGCCCCATCCTCAAGCAGGCAACGCCGGTCATCGTTGATCACGCAGTCGGCTCCTGGATCCACGCCACCGACGGCAAAAAGTACCTCGATTTCACCACCGGCATCGGAGTGACCAGCACGGGCCACTGCCACCCTGACGTCGTCGCTGCCGCCCGCGAACAGGTGGGCAAGATTGTCCATGCCCAATACACCACTGTGATGCACAAGCCCCTCCTCGAACTCACAGAAAAGTTGGGAGAATTCCTGCCCACCGGGCTGGACAGCGTCTTCTACGCCACCTCGGGCTCCGAAGCCGTGGAAGCCTCAGTGCGCCTGGCCCGCATGGCAACCGGCCGGCCCAACATCATTTCCTTCCAGGGCGGCTTCCACGGCAGGACAGTCGGAGCAGCCTCCCTCACCACCGCAGGCACCAAATTCCGCTCAGGGTTCTCCCCCCTCATGGGCGGCGTGCATGTTGCACCCTTCCCGCACGCCTACCGGTACGGCTGGGATGAAGAAACAGCGGTTGCCTTCGCCCTGAAGGAACTGGACCACCTCCTGGTCAGCATCAGCAGCCCCAGTGACACGGCAGGCTTCATCATCGAGCCCGTCCTCGGCGACGGCGGCTACATCCCCACCCCTGTTGCCTTCCTGCAGGGCTTGCGGGAGCGTGCCGACCGGCACGGCATCGTCCTCATCGTGGACGAAGTCCAGGCAGGCGTGGGCCGCACCGGAAAATTCTGGGGACACGACTGGGCGGGCATCACCCCGGACGTTGTCATCACCGCCAAAGGCCTCGCCAGCGGATACCCGATCTCGGCGATTGCCGCCTCGACGGAACTGATGGGCAAGGCATGGCCTGGCTCCCAGGGCGGCACCTACGGCGGAAACGCCGTCGCCGCCGCGGCCGGTGTCGCAACCCTGGGCGTCATCGAGCGCGAAAACCTGGTCTCCAACGCACTGGTCCGCGGCGATGAACTGCGCTCCGGGCTCGATGGCCTCACCCCCGAGTTCACGGCCATCGGAGACGTCAGGGGCCGGGGCCTGATGCAGTCTGTCGAATTCACCGCAGCAGATGGAACTCCGGATGCCGCCACCGCACTGGTCGTCCAGCAGGCCGCCATCAAGGAAGAACTCCTGCTCCTCACCTGCGGCCCCTACGGCAACGTCATCCGCATCATCCCGGCACTCAACGTCAGCAGCGACGAGATCCAAGCTGGGCTGACCAGGTTCACCCAGGCACTGAAAACAGCCACCTCCTAATCTCCCCTACGATCCCCGAAAGCGTGACATGAGCACATCATTCGACCCCTCAGGTCTTCATAGGGACCTGTTCATCGATGGCGTTTGGCAGAAGGCCGCCACCGGCGCCACGTTCCCGGTGGAAAACCCGGCCACCCATGAGATCATCGCCCACGTAGCCGATGGCGGCTCCGAAGAAGCCCGCGCAGCCATCGAGGCAGCAGGGCGGGCCCAGGTCGAATGGGGCAAGTCCACCCCCCGCGAACGGGCTGACATCCTGCGCCGCGCTTTTGAACTGGTTCTTGCGAACACTGACCGGCTGGCTGCCATCATGACCGCGGAGATGGGCAAGCCTTTAGCCGAGGCAAAGGGCGAAGTGGCCTACGGCGCCGAAATGCTTCGCTGGTTCTCGGAAGAAGCCGTCCGCATCGGCGGAAGACCATGCCACCTCCGTTGACGGGAACACCCGGATCATGATCACCAAGGAACCTGTCGGCCCCTGCGTGCTGGTCACCCCGTGGAACTTCCCGCTGGCCATGGGCGCCCGCAAGATCGCTCCCGCCGTGGCAGCGGGCTGCACCATGGTCTTCAAGCCCGCTGAGCTGACCCCGCTGACCTCCTTGGCCCTGGTGGACATTTTCCGGCAGGCAGGCCTTCCGGACGGGGTCCTGAACGTCGTGACCACGTCCACTGCAGCCAGCGTCGTGGAGACCTGGACCAGCAGCGGCATCGCACGGAAGATTAGCTTCACCGGTTCTACCGAGGTGGGCAAGATCCTCCTGCGCCAGGCGGCCGACAATGTCATGCGTTCCTCCATGGAACTGGGCGGCAACGCCCCCTTCATCGTCCTGGCCGACGCGGACATCGAAAAAGCCGTCGACGGTGCCATGAAGGCCAAGATGCGCAACATGGGCGAGGCCTGCACCGCGGCGAACCGTTTCTTCGTGCACCGTTCCGTCGTTGAGGAGTTCAGTGAGAAGTTCGCCAAGCGGATCTCCGAACTGAAGGTTGGCAACGGCGCCCTGGCGGGAACCGACGTCGGACCCCTGATCGAGCAGAAGGGCCTGGACAAGGTCGAAAGCCTCGTCAAGGACGCGGTTAACAAGGGTGCGCGAATCCTCACTGGCGGAACGCGTCCGGAAGGTCCGGGATACTTCTTCACCCCCACCGTCCTGACGGACGTGACCGCAGACGCAGAACTGATGAACACCGAGATCTTCGGTCCGGTAGCGGCGATTACGCCCTTCGACAGCGAGGATGAAGTCCTCCGCCTGGCCAACGACACCGAGTGGGGTCTGGTTGGCTACGTCTTTACTGAGAACATGGACAAGGCCTTGCGCTTCTCCGCGGAACTGGAAGTCGGAATGGTCGGACTGAACACCGGACTGGTCTCCAATCCTGCAGCACCGTTCGGAGGCGTGAAGCAGTCCGGGCTGGGACGTGAAGGCGGCAAGGTCGGAATCGAAGAATTTCTTGAGACCAAGTACACCGCAATAGCGGTCTAGCGAGCCAGTAAGTCGAAGAATGAAATGAGGGGGATGCAATGGCGGCACCGGAAGGACTGTTCGTCCTGGAGGGACGGCCCACCGCGCAGCTGATCGCTGATCAGCTGCGAGAACAAATCGTCCAAGGAACCTTTCGCCCCGGACAGCAGATCAACGAATCTCTCCTGGCCAGCCAGCTTCACACTTCCCGGGGGCCGCTCCGGGAAGCGCTGCAGCGTCTGTGCCAGGAAGGGATCCTGGTCAGCCACCGCAACCGCGGAGTGTTCGTCCTTGAGCTTTCGACGGCGGACGTCAAGGAGATCTATGCCGTCCGTGAGTCCGTGGAACTGGCCGCTGCCAATACACTGCTCGACGCCGGCCAGCAGGAAATCAACGACACCGGCGACGTGCTCAGGGGAATCATCGCGGACATGGCCAAGCAGGTCGCGGTCTCAGACTGGCAGGCGATCGCTCGGCTGGACATGGAGTTCCACACTGCCTTCGTTGCCGGTGCCGGCAACACACGCCTGATCCGGATCTACAAGACCCTGGCAGCGGAATCAAGGATGTGCATTCTCAACCTGGAAGTCTCCTACCCGCGGGTGGATGTACTGGTGCAGGAACACCAGAACATCCTGGACCTGCTGGAAGCAGGAGACCGAAAGGGACTCCAGCACGCCATCAAAGGGCACATGCAAAAGGGTGTGGAGGACCTCACCGCAACCAGGCACGACATCGATATCACCGCCTAGAGAGTCCCTCGAAGCGCAATACCGATGAAGAGGTGGCCGGGTCGAGAGGATCTGGCCACCTCCTCGTTTTTGCGCAGCAACAAAGGAGGAGCGGACTAACGGTTGTGGCACGGCCGACAGACATGAAAGTAACCTGAGAAAGTTTCTGTAAATTGTCGATCATCTGCGATCTCGGTGGTTGCATTATTAGATAGGAGACGGCAGGGAAACAGGTGGAACACAAGTCCGGCACCGCCGTCGCACGAGGAAAGCAGCGATGAGGATCAGAACCAAGGTCCAGAGTGTAGTTGCAGCATTGGCGGTTGTGTTGGCACTGACCGCTTGTGGCCCGGGTGCCAACAGTGATTCGGAAGCCGAGGGCGCCAGTACCTCGAACACTGCCGATATTTCCGAGGGTGTCCAGCCTGATGCGGCGGCAGTGAAGCTTTTGCCGCAGTCGTACCAGGACAAGGGAGAACTGACGGTTGCCATGGACCTGCACTACCCGCCCACCACGTTCCTCGCAGACGATAACGTCACTCCCATCGGCCTGAACCCGGACATCGCCCGACTCGTGGCGAAGAAGCTGGGCCTGAAGCTGAAGTTCGAGAACACCTCCTTTGACACCATCATTCCCGGCATTGATGGCGGTCGGTATGACTTCACTGTCACCACCATGGCCCCCACTCCTGAACGGCTTAAGGTCCTGGACATGATCGACTACTTCAACGGGGGCCTTTCTGTTGCCGTGAGCGCCGGCAACCCGCTGATGATCAGCAACGACGAGATGTGCGGCAGGAACATCGCCGTCACGAAGGGCTCCACCGGGCAGCTGATCCACCTGCCGAACGTCTCCGAGTGGACCTGCGCCTCCAGGGGCAAGCCGGCCATCAACGCTGTTACGCTCCCCAACGTCCAAGAGGCCCTGACGCAATTGGCCTCCAAGCGGATCGACGGCATCTTCTACGACACCGCTTCGCTGGTTTGGGCGGAAAAGCAACAGCCGGACACATTTACGATTCTGTCTCCGCAGGTGGATACCCGCACGGACCACACCGTTGCCATCGGCCTGAAGAAGGGGTCACCGCTGACTCCCGCACTGCAGAAGGCCACGCAGTCTGTCCTGGACAGCCCCGAATACAAGAAATCACTCGGCAATTGGGGCCTGGAATCAGGCGCCATCACCGAAGCGAAGCTTAACTGAAGGCCCGCCGTGCTGAAGTTCACTAATCGAGGAAGGCGGCCAACAGTGGGGGCGATAAACCCTGCCCTAAAGCCAAGGCTGCGGCGCCGGAGCACCTTTGAGTACGTCGCGTGGGTAGCCTGCAGCCTGCTTGCTCTGGGCATTCTGATCTCGGTTTTGACCAATCTCAACTTCAAATGGCACGTGGTCGCCAGATACTTCACCCATGAAACGATCATCCGCGGCCTGATGCTGACGGTTTTCCTGACCCTTGCAAGTATGGCGCTCGGCACCCTGCTGGGCCTGGTGCTAGCTATCATGAGGTCCTCCAGCATCAAGCCGATCGCCGCCACCGCAGGCGTGTACATCACGCTCTTCCGTGGCACCCCGGTCCTGGTGCAACTGATTTTCTGGTTCAACATCGCTGCGCTGTACCCGAACCTGACCATCGGAATACCGTTCACCGACTTCAGCACCGCAGTCGATGTCAATGCCCTGATGGCACCCATCACGGCAGCCCTCGTGGGCCTCACGCTCAATGAAGGCGCCTACATGGCCGAAATCATCCGCGGCGGGTTCTCCGCCGTCGGAAAGGGCCAGATCGAGGCCGCCGACTCGCTGGGCATGAGCGGGGCAATGAAGATGCGCAAGGTCATCATCCCGCAGGCCATGCCCTCGATCATTCCGGCGACCGGAAACCAGGTCATCGGCATGTTCAAGGAAACCTCCCTGGTCAGCGTCCTCGGTGTTGCGGAGCTTCTCCAGAGCGCACAGCTCATCTACGCCCGCACCTACGAGACCATTCCGCTGCTGATCGTGGCCAGCCTCTGGTACCTGGCGATGACCCTTCTGCTGAGCTATCCGCAATCCAAGCTTGAGCAAAGGTACTCACGTGCAACCTCCGCGCTGCCGAGGAGGGCGAGAAGAGCGCCCCTGACAGAACAGGAGGGAATTGCCCGATGAGTGCCGACGGCACCATTCATGCCCGTGGAATCCGAAAGTCCTTCGGACCCAAAACCGTCCTGCATAACATCGACTTGGACATCGCCAGCGGTGAAATCTGCTGCATCATCGGCCCCAGCGGCTCCGGCAAATCCACTCTGCTGCGCTGCATCAACGGCCTGGAGACCGTCGACACCGGAGTCCTGAAGGTCAACGGCGAAGACTTGGGGTACTACGAAACCGATACCGCGTACCACGCCCTGCCCCCGAAGGTACTAGCGCGCCAGCGCACCAGAATTGGCATGGTCTTCCAGCAGTTCAACCTCTTCCCCAACATGACCGCCCAGGAGAATGTCATGGCCGGCCCCGTGCTGGTCAAGGGCGGCGACAGGAAGCAGGCCGCCACGCGGGCAGAGGAACTGCTGGCCAGCGTCGGCCTCTCTGGTTTCGGCGACCACTATCCCGCCCAGCTCTCCGGCGGGCAGCAGCAGCGCGTGGCGATCGCCCGGTCCTTGGCGATGGACCCGGAGATCATGCTCTTCGATGAGCCCACCAGCGCCCTGGACCCTGAAAAAGTCGGTGAGGTCCTCGCCGTCATGAAGGACCTGGCCAGAGAAGGGATGACCATGGTGGTGGTCACCCACGAAATGGGCTTCGCCCGCGAAGTCGCAGACTCCCTGATCTTCATGGCCGAAGGCTGCATCATCGAGCGCGGCGACGCTAGGGAAATTCTCCGCAACCCCAAGGAACCCCGCACCCAATCCTTCCTGGAAAAGGTGCTCTAACAATGAATGAACTGGCATCCTGCACCGTCGGGTACAGGTAATATGCGAAGAGTGAGATGAGGAATGACATGGCGGCAACCGAAGGACTATTTGCCCTGGAAGGAAGGCCCACGGCCCAGCTGATTGCCGATCAGTTGCGGGAACAAATCGTGCAGGGGATCTTCCGTCCGGGCGAGCAGATCAATGAATCTGCCATGGCCAGCCGGCTGCGCACATCCAGGGGCCCCCTCCGGGAAGCATTGCAGCGCCTGTGCCAGGAAGGCATCCTGGTCAACCACCGCAACCGCGGAGTGTTCGTCCTGGAACTTACGACCGAGGACATCAAGGAGATCTACGCCGTCCGCGAGGCGGTGGAATCGGCCGCAGCCAATACACTGCTGGACGGCAGGGAGGAACAGGTCGCCGACACCTGCGACGTGCTGCAGGGAATCATCAAGGACATGGCGAAGCAGGTGGCCGTTTCCGACTGGCAGGCGATCGCACGGCTCGACATGCAGTTCCACACCGCCTTCGTGGCAGGCACGGGAAATTCCCGCCTGATCCGGGTCTATGAGACGCTGGCCGCCGAATCCCGAATGTGCATTCTCAGTCTGGAAGTCGCCTATCCTCGTGTTGATGTTCTCGTGCAGGAGCACCAGAACATCCTGGATCTCCTGGCAGCACGGGACAGAAGGGGACTCCAGAACGCCATCAAACGGCACATGCAAAAGGCAGTGGACGATCTCACCGCCACCAAGTAGCTGAAACCCACGCCCAGCACTCGGCCAGGCCTCTGGACAAGAGCTCCCCGGGCAGCTGTTGCTGCCCGGGGCTCTTGCGGTTTGAGGATTACTCGCTCGTGGCCGGCAGGTCCTTGACGACCCACATCTTGCGCAGCGTCTCGTGGATGGTCCAGCTGCCCTCCCAGCCGGCAGGAGTCACGAACAGGGTACCCGGGCCGATGTCGAAGCTGGTGCCGTCCGGCTCCGTGATGGTGCCGGTCCCGCTCAGAATCTGGCAGATCTCGTCGTAGCCGGGCCGGGTGCTCTTGAACGTTCCCGGAGTGACCTCCCAGATGCCCGTCCTGAAGTCGTCCCTGGCCCAAAGATGCAGGGACACCTCGGTCTGCCCTTCGGTAATAGAGGTTTCCTTGGCTTTGTGCTCCCCCGGGTTTGCGGTTGTTGCATCGCTCATGACGGTCGCCTTGACCATAGTTGCTCCTTCTTGGGCCATGCCCTGTATGTAGGTGCCTGCCTTCGTAGGAAGGCACGGATTTCATCCTAGCAATTGTCAACAATCGACGATAGGCTTGGCGTGGAAGTTTTTCCATCGGGGGCTGCCCCGGACGACGTACCGTCATTCCGGAGCCAAGATAGCTAGGGCAGAAACCGTGGCCGCCAATCGAGGCAATTCACAGAAAGGCACACAAAATGCGACAGAGCCGTCGTGTATCCATGTGGACGTCCCTGCAGCGCGGAGACGTCATCACTCTTTGCCGGCAGGGCGTCGAATGTTACAAGGGTTCAATTGATGAGCGGACTGAGGATGGTCGGACGATTTGGGTGACAGACCAGATCGGAGACCGTCGCCTGTTCCATGTCGAGGATGACTACGACCTGCTGGTTTCGGGCAATGTCTACTCCTACTAGGCAACTTGCGGGAATACGTCGGTTCGGAAGCCTCTGCGGAACGTTGGGACTGGGGGCGGCGCGGTGCTCAGTCTGATCTTGCTCATCACAGCAGGGCTCCTAACCAGCTCAAGCGCCGTCTCGCGACTACCGCGGTCAACAAGACGTGAACGCCGCCGGAGGAAATTCGAAGCCAACGTCCCATTGCAGATCTCCGCCGGAATCCTCGCCTTGGGCGCCGTCCTCCTGGCTGTTAATGTTCAACTGGGCGCGCTCCAATGACCGAACCAACACCCGGTATTCCTATGGCTGCGTTCGGGGACAGCCCCCAGTCGTTGCCAGCCGGCGGCCCCTCACCGACAGCAGCGGCGGTGGTCTTCCACGACCCTCTCTCGGGTTCGCTGCCCGAGGGGCAAGCGCTGCGCTCCCACCGCCCCCTCGAGTCTTCTCATCGTTCGTCCCCATCCAATCGCTCGGGACCAAGACGCCTAAAGAAGAGCAGGCTTGCCGCGCGAGCCGATGCAATCGAAGCTGTTGCGCGGGAACTGCAGCTCTTGGCCCAGCGCCGAGGAAAGCCATGAATGCCGCCGGTCTCCCGTGGGCAACCCGCGCACCAAGGGCTTGGCCGATTCGAGCACGTCCCTTCTGCAGCGGCAAACGCACGATATCGTCAGCTTCGCCATGGGGAGTCCCGCTGCTGGAGCGGTCCCATCCGAGGCTTTCAGCGAGATCTACAGTTCCGTTCTCGCCAGAAACGGGGCAGGCAGGGGCCAGTCGTCGCTGGAAAAGCACTTCAGCGGATTGGCGACATGGACGAATCCCCAAGGCGGATCCTTCCTGTGGCTCACCTTTACCACGTCGACACTTCAAAACTCTTTGATCTGGCTGTCCGGAACGGTGTGGCATTCATCCCGGGACGCGCATTTTCGGTGAGCGGACAGTTCGGCAATGCCCTGCGGCTGTGCCTTGCCTCGCAAACCCCCGAACGGACGGAGCTCGGCATCTCCCGGCCCGCGGAGGGACTCAAGGCCTTCTGAAGGCGGCCCGCATGCCGGCCCACCTCGAGCGCGCCGCACACAATTTGGCTTTCAGGAGCTCTGGCCTCCGCCGGCAAGCAGGAGTATCTTCGGTGAAAGATTGGCTACGGCGGACGCCTGCAACACAACCTCCAGGCGCCGTGGCGTCGGTTTCTTGAAGGGGCCAGGATGGCTGGATGGAACGCTGACACTGCTGCCGGACCTGTGGGGGCAGGGACGATCACCCTGGTGGAAGGCACGTCCTTCTGCATCTCCCTGCCGAACGGAGACATCCATCCCGAATATCCGCACGGCGTATTCTTCCAGGACACCCGCATCCTTTCCCGCTGGAGCCTGACCGTTAATGGCCAGTCGCTGGAACCGCTGGCCGCAGAGACGAAGGAACCGTACCGCGCACTGTTTGCCGGCCGTGTCACCCGTTCCGACGGGTATGCGGACAGCCCCCTAATCGTGGAGCGGCTGCGCGAAGTGGGGGCAGGCATCCAGGAGCAGGTCACCATACGCAACTACTCCCCGGATCCGGCCGAATGCACCATTTCCGTCCGGGCCGAGGCGGACTTCGCGGACCTTTTCGAGGTCAAGGAGGCCCGGATCCAAGGGCGGTGGGAAGAAACCCGGGAAGTGGACGCTGACACTCTGACCATCCGCGCTGTATGGCGGGATGTCCGGAAGGGGCTTCTGGTCCAGGCTCCCGGAGCCGAAGTCAGCCAGGACGCCCTGACGTACCGCGTGTCCCTCGCGCCGCACAGCCATTGGAGCACAATGCTGACTGCGTTGCCCAGCGCCGAGGCAGCGAGCCCTCCCCCGCCGTCGTTCATCCATACAGACGGCGAGAAACTGTCCCCCCGCGACCGCCGCCGGCAGGAGTGGGTGGCCAAGATCCCCAAGCTCCACATGGCCAACCACTCCATCGAACGGACCCTACGGCGCAGCTACGACGACTTGGGGGCGCTCCGCATCGAGGACCCCAACCACCCGGAGCGGATTGTGGTGGCAGCCGGCGCGCCGTGGTTCATGACTCTCTTCGGCCGCGACTCGCTGTGGGCGTCGGAAATGGCAATGCCGGTGGACCCTTCCCTGGCACTGGGCACGCTGCAAACGCTGGCCGACCGCCAGGGCAGCGTGGTGGACCAGATGAGCGAGGAGGAACCGGGCAAGATCCTGCACGAGGTCAGGCTGGACGTCTCCAGTGGACTCGCGCTCGGCGGCAAGTCCGTCTACTACGGCAGCATCGACGCCACCCCGCTCTTCGTGACGGTGCTTGGATCCGTGAGCCGCTGGGGCTTCGGCAAGGAAACCATCGCGGCGCTGCTGCCCCACGCGGACCGTGCATTGGACTGGATCCGCGACTATGGCGACAGGGACGGTGACGGGTTCGTCGAGTATGAGCGCCTCAATCCGCGGGGGCTGATTAATCAGGGCTGGAAGGACTCCTGGGACGGCATCAACTTCGCCAATGGCCGCCTGGCCGAGCCTCCCATCGCGCTCTGCGAAGTGCAGGCGTACGTCTACGACGCCTACATGGCTCGCGCCTGGATTGCGTACGACGCCGGCGACACGCCTTTGGGTGATGAACTCGCCGACCGCGCGAAGCAACTGAAGAAGCGGTTCAACGAGCAGTTCTGGATCCCGGAGCGCGGGTATTACGCGATCGCGCTGGACGGCAAGAAGCGGCAGGTCGATGCGTGCGCGTCGAACATGGGCCACTGCCTGTGGGTGGGCCTGGTGGATGAGGATAAGGCGCCGCAGGTGGCTGAACACCTTATGTCGCCGGAGATGTTCAGCGGCTGGGGAGTGAGGACCCTGGCCAGCGACATGGGAGCCTACAACCCTGCGAGCTACCACAACGGCTCCGTCTGGCCGCACGACAACGCCGTGGTTGCGGCAGGCCTGATGCGCTACGGGTTCGTGGCAGAGGCGCAGCGCATCTCCACGGCGCTCCTGGAGGCTGCCGAATATTCGGACGGCCGGCTGCCGGAGCTGTTTTGCGGCTTCAGCCGGGACCAGTTCGCTGAGCCCGTCCCCTACCCGACGGCGTGTTCGCCACAAGCCTGGGCAGCCACAACGCCGATCCAGCTCGTGACGACATTGATGCGGTATGACACGCATGTTTCCCGTGGCGGCTTTTGGATGGATCCCGTCCTCCCAGAGTCCTACGGCGACCTGCATATCACCAACGCGCCGATGGCCGGCGGCCGGATCACGATTGACATCGCCAACTCGGTACCCACGGTCCAGGGCCTGCCCGAGGGAATGATTTTCCACAAGGGGCACCGGCCATGGCTGACCGAACTCGTGAAAGAAGCAGAGGAGCACCGCAAGGGCTAGTTGTAGGGTCCCACCCAAGCACCGTTACACAGCGAATGCGGAACTGTATGCCCAGTCGCTTCCCAATCTGTCCGGATTCAACGCACAGGATGCTACGCCGAACGAGGAGGCCATCTCTGCAGCGGCCCTTCCGGATCCGATCCCGCCGGCCACGAGGGCGTCTCATACCGACTCCTTGCCGGCCGCGTTGCGCGTGCCCTGCACAACGATGGCAGGCGCCTGCGACCGCTTCACCGCCCGTAACTTCCCGGCCGGCCCCACCTCCCCCGTCCACAGCTCATCCCGCGCTTGCCAAGGAACAGGCAAGCAACCAGACGCAACTGGACCAAATAACAAACCACGAACTCGCCCTCACATGTGCAACGGCCAGGAGCATGACCGTGAACCTCGAGGTCGGCCAGGTCTTCGCTCATCTGGTGCCCATGACCACCGAGCCGGGCAGCGCAGCCGTCGCCGGCTTCTGTATGGTCCCGGCACCATAGACAAATCACGCACCGTCGGAGCTGCCCGACCAACGTCTGGCCTGACCGAGAATTTGGGGCCGGAGCTCCCGAAACCGCGGGTCATGGCAGGGTCGGTCGGACATTAGCTCGAATTCTTAGCACTCTGCCTGCTCCTAGCCAGGTATGTCGCCACTCCGAGAACCAAGGACGTAGCGAGGACAGCAGGCAAAGGGATGTTTCCGTTCACCCACGCGGCGACCAGCGAAACCGCCGCAACCGAAAAACCCGTGACGACGGCGAAGGTCCTGCCCTTTATTGTTTTCCCCATGGTGGGAGCATAGCGGCGTTCACGGACCACCCGGGAGGACCATGTCCGAATCGTGCATCAGTCCCTGATTTCTGCGTCCTGATCCTCGCAACAGGCGCAACCCTTGCCAAGGATGGTGGCAACAACCTTTTGGACAAATTTGGATATGGTTTGGCAGGATATGGGAACCGGGATGATCTGGTGAGAAAGACGGGGGAACGAGGGCAATGAGTACGCGGGGGACCTTTCCGGTCGCTGCGGCCATAGTGAGCGAGGTGGCCGTCATGGCCTGCAGTGTGCCCGCTGCTGCACCCAGCTTCCCCTCGACGCGGAACCGTCCCTAGTTCTTCAGGTCACCAACTGACAAAAGACGTAGATTGCGGTCCCTTTCGCGCGGGAAGCTGACATTCCATGACCGTCCCCGGAAGGGGAAGCCACATCGTCGAAGGAGTCAGTCATGCAGGCAATCACGCCGCAACAGATCCGTTCATCCTTTATCAACGCCACCCGTTCGGAGGCCGCAAGGCTCACCCTGCCCAAAAACCTCGATTCCCAGGAATGGGACACCCTGGACTTCCTGGGCTGGCGGGACGAAAAGATGCCGCTTCGGGGGTATTTGGTAGTGCCCGGGCCAAAAGGCCTGACCGGGATTATGCTCCGCGCACCCGAGGGCGGTGCCAAGAAGAACCGCTCGGTGCTTTGTGAGTTGTGCCGGGATGTGTTCTCCAAGGAGGATGTGCTCCTTTGGGTGGCCAAACGCGCTGGCCAGTCCGGTCGTGACGGGAACACCGTTGGCACGTTGATCTGCGCAGACTTCCTGTGCAGCGAGAACGTGCGAAAGGAGCCTCCGGCCAACGAGATCAACCCGGACCCTGCGGCCGTCGTCCTCCGCCAGATTGAGGGCCTCCAAAACCGCACGGGGCACTTTCTCAAGCGGGTCCAGCAAAGCTAGGCGGAGAGCAGTCAACAAGCCGGGAAACGGCCTCTATTTCCGCGCCCGAGAGCGGCGCATGACCAGATACCGGATGCTTACGGGGTCCGGGGAAGCCTGCCAGACTAACACTGGCAGGCTTCCCCGGAACGAATCTATAGCTTGTCTGTCTACGCATTCCGCGCCTACGGGCGTGAGCACCTGGCGTTCCTGGTACGAGTATTTGGCTGTCGGCACGGATCAGGGCAGCTCAAACTTTCGGGGCACCAAGTCTGAACAACTCCACCACGAAAGAGCCGTGTTTCGGGATGCCTCCCGAAACTACGGCTGACTTGGCAATGATAAAAAGGCGCTCCTTCGCCACTGCACGCCCACCCCAACTGACGGAATCCCCATTTTCGGCGTTATAAGCTCCCCGGAAACGCGGGAAAATTGCCCCATTACTGGCCGAACTGCTTGCGAATCTCGGAGGACTATGCCGGTGTTGGTCTTTCATGCGACCATGCGGCAATGAGGAGTGAGAAGGACGTCCTTGTCATCATGGACAGGGCGAGGGAAGAGATGATTTACATCGGGCCTGACCACCCGTACTACCCATTGTTGTCGGACCTGGTTTCGGCGATCCCGGACGCCTGGCAGCAGGGGTACAACAGCCACCAAGCCGGCAGGTCCAGCATCAATCCTTATCGCTGGAACGACGCAGGATCATGACTGAGCTTCCGGCCGCGCACCTCCTTCTGGGAAGATCGCCCCACGGCACGGTTGGGGATCTTGCGGACTGAAGCTTGTGCGTCCGGATCCTGGTGTCAGGCTGTGGGCCGGTCCCTGGCCTCCCCTGCTTTGCTGTCCTGTTGTACAGCCGGTGATAGGAAAGGCGCCAGAAATGACTGAAGAGCAGCTTCCCGACAAAGAACCCTATACCGTCCAGGATGACGACGTCCTGCCTGACCAGCTGCAAGACGCATGGTGCAAGAACGGCCGCGTCCAGTCGCTGGGCCACTAGGATCATCACTCATGGCTAGACGCGAACATCGTCTAGTTTGCGTGGCAAAACTAGTGTGGTTTCTTGCGCTGGTTGCGCCAGAAACCGATTCCCAAAGGGAGGAGAATCCAGACACGGCGTGCAGCCGGCCGCAGGACGGTTGAGCCGGGCCGCAGGACGGTTGAGCCGGTGGAGCGGCACGTACGATCCGCAGGAATCGCAATGATGTTGTCAACGGACGTGTGCGGAGGCTGGCACCTGTACCGGTGCCCCCTCCCCCAGCATGTTTTTGCCTGCTGGCGGAGCTTCGCGTAGCTGTGCCCGACGGAGCCGGGGTAACCCGAAGGGCAAGCAGCGGATGGATTGGGTGCGGAAATCAGCGCAGCGCCGAACCCCAATCCATCGGCTGCGCGGCCGTCCGCGGGACGCTTTCATGGTTGGAAAACGGGTACCTGCACGACGCCAGCATCCTGGTCCAGGGCGGCCGGGCCTACGCCTTCGTGGTGCACACCCTGGGCAGGAGCACGGCGGACATCCCGGCGCGAACCGGGTCATCCACGAACTCACCCACGCGGTTTTGGAGAAGCTGTTCTAACACCCACCGATCCCGGCGCCTCTGTGGGGGCATCGGCAGGACCAGGCACTCACGTTCCATGTCCCCAGCGGCGTAGCGCTCGGCGGCCTCGTACCATTCGTGCTCGAACTGGTACAAGGCGATGTCAGTGGCGGAGTCAAGAACCGTGACGCGATGATGTTCGGGCCGTCGGGCCATGAAGGATCCGACAAGCGTCGTCATAGCCAGCCATGTGTGCGGACGGATGCCTGTGAGTCACAGGACCCAGCTCGGGAAATTCCTTTCACTTGACAGTCAGCATTCCGTGCATGTCCGGGTGGAAGAAGCAGTGGAAAGGGTAGTTGCCGGGTTTGGACGGGGCGATGAACGTGGCTGTCCCGCCGCTGCCGGTGACGTTTACGTCGAACGCCGATCCTTCGTCGGCCGTCACGGAGTGTGCGTCGGTATCCATGTTTGTCACAGTTACCGTCGCCCCGGAAGGCACGGCCGTGGGCGTTTGGTAGGAGAAGTCCCTGATCGTGATCGCTGTAGCCGAGGCCGACGGGCCGGCCGTCTCCGAGGGGGTGCGGCTATCGACGCTGCATCCTGCCATTCCGGACAGTATCGCCACCAGTGTCAGGGCGCCCATCGCCTTAGCTGATTTCATCAGCCACCCGTCCTCAACTACACACGCATGCGTGTGCCCATTGGCCGAATTCCTAGCGCCGTCAGCCGAGGGCATCGAGCAACTCGCGCTCGCGCTGCGCGCTGAGGCCCGCGCGCCTTTCCCGGTCCAGCCCCTGCTCGCGTTCCCAGCGCAGCGTGTCGGCCAGCATCTCCGCCCGGGGTCGGTGACGCAGCCCCGCGGCGCGCGCCGAGGCCCCGTCCCGGGCCGACCACCCTTCCCGGCCCGGCTCGACCAGCCACATCGCGAGCGATTCGGACCCCATGTACTGGGACACGCCGTTGGCGAGCAGCCACGCCGATTCGGCGTTGACCACCGGACCGGTGTGCCCGCCAATGGCGCGGCACAGCTCGATCCACTCTCCGAACGGAACGACCGGACCGACCGCGTTGTAGGTGCCGGTGGTTCCCGTCTCCGCGGCGTCGAGCAGCCAGGCGGTGAGGTCCCTCACATCGACTACCTGGGTCGGCATGGCCGGTGTGTCGGGGACCAGCAGGGGCCCTTGCGGATCGCGTGCGGCGCGGGCGACCCAGTAGCCGGAGCGCCCTCTGTGATCGCCCGGGCCGCCGATGAGCCCGGCTCGTGCGATGAGGAGGCGGTCGCCCACAGCGGCCGTCGACGCCTGCTCGCAAGCGACCTTCGCCTCGCCGTACAACTCGCGATCGACCTCGCTCCGGTCGGTCGGCGCGAGCAGGGCCGCGGAGTCGTCCGCCCCCGGCGTGGTGTGGGAGGCGTAGGCGTTGCCGGACGAGATATACACCCAGTGCCCAGCCTTGCTGCCCAGCACGTCGAGTGCCTCACGAACGAAGCCCGGCTGCCATGACACCTCGACGATCGCGTCCCACACGCGGTCGAGCAGGGGCCCGTACGCCGAGGGATCGCGCCGGTCGGCGGCGACCAGTGTCGCTCGGTCCGCCACTTTTCCGCTCTCGCCACGCGCGAGGCAGGTCACCCGATGGCCGCGCTTGATCGCCCGCCGCGACAGCTCCCGACCCACCCATGCCGTTCCGCCCAGAACCAGGATCTCCATACCGACACACAAGCACTGGAATCACCACGCGGCCAGACGGTTTCGCTGACAGCAGATGGTCAGCCGCGAGATCGATCTCACCCCTCCGGCAACGGTGGCCACGGCGAGATACAGTGGCGGGCCGACCCCCCCGCTCTCGTGGTCACGCGCCAAGCGGTATGGGAGCGGTGGCATGAAATCGACGAGACCCTGCCCAAGAGCGAGGCGTGGGGCCCTCCTCACTGAACGACGCGGTGCCCGAGTAATTTCGCAGCCCCGGGTAAAGCAGCATCGCCGCCACCTCTGATCCCACACGATTCGGCTCGCGGCGTTTGCTCGAGCAGAACTCTGAATCGGAACGAGAGGGCCGCTCGGGTGGGACAGCGCAACCCTTCGGTTTGCATCCGCCAAGCCGTTGCTGGGCTTCAGGCCACTGCGGCGGTCGATTCACCGGGCCGGAGCGCGCGGACGCCAGAGTCTTGAGGCGCGCTCAGCAGTCGAATACCGACCAACAGATGTCGTTGCGTAATCGCTGATCATCCATCACCAGCCCTCTAATCGCCTCCGGTAGCTGATCACGCTGCCATTGACCCTCACGTCGTCCTGCGGCGGCGGCCTCAGCTGCAGGGGCTGCAGCACGTGCAGCCTTGATTGCATACGCGGCCGCGCCAAGTTCGTGGGCAGCGACATGTGCCACTGCCCCGGCCTGACCAGCGGCATACGCGGCATGGCGTGCTGCCCCATGCAAGTCTCGGGCCGCCCCCATTGCATGGCCGCCCATCGCGCGGGCCTCCATCATCCTGACTTCGCCACGCACCCAACCACGGGCACCCTCAATCGCCTGACGCGGACGCAGATCCCCCGGCCGGGCCGACTCGAACAGATCAAGGACATGCTCGGCGCAGGACGCCGCCCAGAGAACGAGGAGGTGATGATCGGAATCAGAAAGGGTTCCACCTCGGCGGATCGTCACGAAACGAGGGTCACGGATCTTCGGGAGGATCATAGTGGAGCTCCTGCTGGCGGTAATGCTCTCAACCTACCCATTGAGAGAACGGGCCGCTATGTCGTCCGCCGGCTGTTCGTCTTCGGGAATTCACGGAGCGTGGCCGCTACGGCTCTGACCGCCGCCGGGTCTTTTGTCCAGGGCAGGCCTGTCCGGGTGCAGGCCTGGAAGCTCGTCACTTTCGAGTCTTTGGCAGCCTCAGTGAGTTCTGCCCACGCTGCGCTCAGTTCCTCCTGAAGCTCCGGTGACATGGGTGCATCCTGCACATGGGCGGCCGCCTCAACAGGAACCACGTGTGCCGCACTTGCTGCTTGGCGCTGAAAAAGACTTCTAAGGCCCATTTCTGTGTCCCCCTTCTGACCTTGAGCGAACCCAGAGTACCAATGCCCCCTCAAGATGTCCGGGCCCTCCAAACCCGGAAGACTGCGGCATAGGCCGTGTTCAGCCCGGCTATACAGACATCGCTGGCTGCGCCGCCCGGCCTGCCAATGGCAATAGTTCCAAGCTAGACAGGCGCATGCTCGTAGGGCTCGCACCTGTTGTGTCCACGTCGATGCCCCTATGGGGTCAATTGCAGACCGGCCCAGGCCGGTGTCACGGGCTCGGCTGCGATTCTGAACAACAGACGGGGTTGCTGATTCCTTTACCGGTCATTTCCCGGCCTCACGATTTCCAGGAAGGCCTCCGGGGCTGGAGCGAGGGGGCCATTCGGCGGGACAGGATAATTGGGCGTCCCAGAGGGGGAAGCATCGGGCGCAACATGCAGTCTCCGATGTTTGATCCCATCGTTGGGTCCACCACAGGGCGTAGCCTGCTCCTCCAGCGACCAGCGGCATGATTCCTTCAGTACTCCCCGGGAATCAAGGGCGCCTCTCCCCCGCGATGCATAGGCACGGCCAGAGGACAGCCAGAGTCCGCACCAACTCTTCGTTTAGGGGTGGTAGCGAATGTCCCTCTGAACAGCCTTTGCTTAAGCATGAGGCGCGGCAGGGCTGCGGGACACATACGCTAACTTTCGCCAGTCACATCAGGTCAGGGAGGGTCTCGAGGACGAGCGCCTACTTGGCAGCAAGTCAGCCGCAGTTCCATGCATACTCAGTTTAGGTCAAGCGTGCTTCACTTCTTAAGGTACATATCGAGCAATCGGTCGGCGCGCATCCCGACGCGACCGCCACCATGAGACGAGGAACCACTGCCATGGAGCTGAAGGTCAACATCCAGGTGTCCGTCGACGGCGTCTACCAGTCCAACGGCGGACGTCATCCCGACTTCGACCCGGGCATGGAGAGAGGCGGCTGGGCCAGGCCGCTGTTCGACGACGAGTCGCTGGCCTACGTCGGCGACTACTACCAGCGCGCCGACGCGTTCCTTTTCGGCCGACGCACGTACGAGATGTTCGCCTGGTCCTGGGGAACCGGCACCTGGGGCTCCGACCAAGGCGACAACCCGATCTCCACGGCCTTGAACACCAGGCCGAAGTACGTTGCATCCACCATCCTCACCGACCCGGCCTGGGCGAACACGACCGTGCTCTCCGGGGACCTCGCCAGCGCGATCCGCGAGCTCAAGACGCCGCCCGGCGGCGAACTGCAGCTGCACGGCAGTGGCGCACTCGCCCGCTGGTTGCTTGCAAACGACCTCGTCGACGAGCTCACCCTGCTCGTGTGCCCCGTGATCGTCGGCCAGGGCGCGCGGCTGTTCCCCGAAAACGGCCCCGATCTGGCGCTCGAACTGGTAGCTACACGGGCCTTCCCGAAGGGAATCATTCTGCAGACGTACCGGCCCGCCGGACTCCCCCGGTACGCGTCCGACCCCACCAGGTGAGAATCAGGAGACCAGCAATGGCCGCCGGCCTCGTCGACCGGCTCCAGGTGACGATCTTCCCGGTGATCAGCGGCCAGACCGGAGACGCACCGATCTTCGCCGGTGCCGCCGACTTCGACCTGGAGCTGATCGAGAGTCGTACGCTCGACGGCCGCACCCAAGAACTCCTCTACCTCCCCACTCGGCATCACTGACAGAACACTGCGAGGAGAATCACCATGAGCAAGGCCATCCTGTACATGTCGATGTCTCTCGACGGCTACATCGCAGGTCCCGACGATGGCCCGGACAACGGGCTCGGAACCGGCGGTCTCCGACTTCACGAGTGGCTGGGCGAGCCCGTATCCGACTATCCCCACTTCGACCCGCCGGGAGTCAGCGGGCAGGTCCTCGCCGAGTCAATGGCGACCGGCGCGGTCGTCGTCGGCCGCAAGACCTTTGACTACGCCGGCCACTGGGGCGGCGACCACCACGGCGTGCCCATCTTCGTGCCCACCCGTGGCCCCTTGCCCGAGCCCCAGAGCGGCTGGGTCCACTACCTGCACGACCCGGCCACGGCGGTCCGCGAGGCCAAGGCAGCCGCCGGTGACCGGGACGTGATGGTGCACGGGGCCGGGCTCGCCCAGTCCCTTCTCCGCGAGGGCCTGCTCGATGAGCTGGAGATCCATCTGATCCCGGTGCTGCTCGGTGGCGGGCGGCGACTGTTCGGCGCAGAACGCGCCGAACTGGAGCTGACGCGTGTAATCGACGCACCCGGCGTCACGCACATGCACTACCGGGTGGCGTAGCGCCTCCCGCCGCGTCGGCTCGGCCGAGCAGCCCTTCCCGCGATGCGCCAGGGCTACTCGCCTGCGGCCGCGACTGCGTCGAGCAGATCGTCACCAGCCATCCTGACTGTCTGTCGCCCCGCGCCTGGCATGTGTCGACCCGACCCACCAGTTAGCGAAACCCATAAAGGCCCCGGCCCAGGGGCATCCAAGAGCACCAGGGCCCGATCCAACCTTCTTCTCAGAGGTGGGTAGCCGAGGCTGCCTCCCCAGAGGGGGAGCCCAAGAACCGCGTCTTCCCGGGAGATTTCTGGTCTCCCACTTATGCAACAAAGTCATGACTTGCCTAGGCAAACGCACCGCAGTTTGCACCACCGAACAGGTTTTCGTCGAAAAGGCAGAGTGCGCCGCCCAAAAACAACTCTTCCACTAACCACCTGTGCTATGTACAATTTCACATATCACGTGACATGGCCCACATCGACCGACGGCCCTTTGGTCCCCACATGGAAGATCGATATGACCCTTTCAGAAATCGCAGACGGTAAGCTCGCGCCCCGTCTGGGCATCAAGTTAGACAACATCTCGAAGCGCTACGGCGACCATACGGTCCTCGATGACGTGTCCCTGCACGTTGAACCCGGGACGGTCACCGCGCTCATTGGCCCTTCAGGCGCCGGTAAAAGCACCTTCTTGAGGTGCATCAACCTCCTTGAGCGGCCCGATTCCGGCACCATCCAGGTAGACCAGCACATCATCGAGCCGGGCAAGGACGTCAACAGTCGCGACCTTGCCGCTCTGCGCCGCACGGTAGGCATGGTGTTCCAGTCCTTCAACCTGTTTCCGCACATGTCGGCGCTGAAGAACATCAGCTTCCCGCAGCAGAAGGTTCTCGGTCGCAGCAAAGAGGAGGCCGACGCACGCTCGATGCAGCTGCTGGAGCGGGTGGGCCTGAAAGAAAAGGCGGACCAGCACCCCGGACGGTGCTCGGGCGGCCAGCAGCAGCGAATCGCGATCGCCCGGGCGCTGGCGCTCGATCCGAGCATCATGCTTTTTGACGAGCCGACGTCGGCCCTGGACCCCGAGGTGGGGCTTGAGGTCCTGGCCGTGATGCGCGAGCTGGCCGCCGACGGCATGACGATGATCGTGGTCACTCATGAAATGCAGTTCGCCCGGGACGTCTCGGACACCCTGGTCGTCATGGCAGATTGCAGGATCATTGAGCAAGGAGATCCACGGGCCATCATGAGCGACCCTCAGGAATCCCGCACCCGCCGCTTCCTGCGGGCCGTACTGGAGCGCTGATATGGACGCCTTTTCAGCAGTACTCCAAGGCTTGCCCATGACCATCGTGCTAACGCTGTCGGCATTCGCGATCGGCATCGTAGGCGCCGTCCCACTGGCCTTGGGCCTGTCGTCGTCGAACATTCTTGTCGGGCTGGCGTCGCGACTCTTCGTGGACTTGGTCCGGGGTGTGCCGATCATCGTCTGGTTGTTCCTGCTCAAGTTCGGCATCCAGATCGGAACCTTCAAGTTCAACCCCGTTGGCGCGGCGATAGTCGGACTGGGCGTGGTCTCCGTGGCCTACCTCGCTGAAATCTATCGTGGCGGACTCCAAGCAGTTCCGCGTGGCCAAGGCGAAGCTGCCCACGCACTGGGCCTGACCCGCGGCACGACGTTCTACGGTGTAATGGTCCCCCAGGCCTTCCGCATTGTGTCCCCGTCCATCGCCACGTACCTGACAGGCCTGCTCAAGGATTCCTCGATCGCCTCCACGATCATCGTTGCCGAAATGGTCTTCCAGTCGCAGTCCTTCGCCCGGCAGCACCCGACAATCGAGGGGATCCTGCCCTACATCCTGGTGGGCATCCTCTACATCGTGCTCAGCCTGCCGGTCGCCTACCTGTCCCGCAGACTCGATTCCCGCATGAGGAAGGCTGTTTACGCATGACCTGGCTTACTGAATGGGCGGCATATCTGCCACAGATGATGTCCGGCCTGAGCGTCAGCCTCCTGATCGCGGGGGTGTCAATTGTCGCCGGCTATCCCCTGGGGCTGATCCTCAGCGTCATGGTGAGCGCGAAGAACACGGCCCTCCGAACCCTGGCGCTTGCCGTCGTCGAAGTCGGTCGCGGGGCGCCGGCCCTGGTGATCCTCTACCTCTTCTACTACGGCCTGCCGAAGTTCGGCATCGCCTTTGAAAGCATCACCGCGGCATGCCTGGCACTGATCTGGAACTCGGCCGCGTACTCGTCCGAGATCATGCGGGCCGGCATCCAGTCCGTTGGCCGCGGACAGCTCGAGGCCTCCAACGCCCTGGGCCTGTCCCAGGCGCACACCTTCTGGCGGGTCATCATGCCGCAGGGCATGCGCTCGGCAATCCCCGGACTAATGGGAGTGGCCATCCAGATGTTCCAGGGCACCTCCCTGGCCTACGCCATCGCAGTCCCCGAGCTGATGAAATCCGCCTACAACATCGGCAGCCAGGACTTCAACTACCTGCAGATCTTCACCCTCGCCGGCCTCTGCTACGCCGCCATATCAATGCCGGCCACCTGGATCACCGTCTTCTTCGAGAAACGCCTGGCCCGCCACGCCTGATCACCAGACCCTACCAACGTTCCATCAGTCCCCCTCTGAACACCACAGGAGCAACCATGATCAACACCCGCCTCAAGACAGCAGGACTTCTCACGTCCAGCGCACTCGCACTCGTACTCGGCCTGTCCGCTTGCGGAGGGACCTCGGATGCAGGGACTTCAGGGTGCAGCCCCAAGCACTCTGACATCCAGACCGTCGCCCCGGGCAAGCTCACTATCGGAGTCATCGACATCCCGCCGTTCAGCAGCTACGGCTCGGGCAACCCGACGGGCATCGATATAGAGATCGTCAACAAGATCGCAAAAGATGAGTGCCTCACCCCGGCATACCAGCAGGCCACATATGCCGATGCCGTCCAGTCCATCGCGAGTGGAAACATTGACCTCGCAGTGGGCACAATCGACGCCACCGAGAAGCGGCTCAAGGTCGTCGATTTCTCCGCTTCCACGTACCTTGACGGCATGGGCATCGTCTCCAAATCCGGCGCCACCACGGTGGCCGACCTGGAGAAGATGAACAAGGTGGGTACCATCGACGGCTACCTCTGGGTCGAGGACCTCAAGAAGATCCTGGGCGACCGACTGGTGACCTATCCCAGCAGCGTGGAGCTGAAGGCCGATTTCGACGCCGGCCGCCTCGATGCCGACGTCGATGCCTATGGCGTGCAGGTGCTCCAGTTCAAGGACGCCAAGGGCGTGACCGTGGCCCTTTCCAACGAAAAGCCGGATCCGCGCGTCGGCGCCATCAAAAATGCCCCGGAGGCTGCCTTCCCGATCACCAAAGGCAACACAAGCCTTAAGGATGCACTCGACGCCGGCATTGTCGCCCAGCGCGAAGACGGAACGATCGCGAAGCTCCTGACCGGCGCCGGCCTGTCCGAAGGGCTTGGCAAGGTCGCGGCCGAACAGTATGTAGTCCCCGCCAGTTAGCCACGGCTCGGATTGCATCAAAACCTGGTCCCAACGCCAACCACCCCGATTTTCATCCACCTGTGCAATGTCACATGGTAAGTTTGGCCGTGAGGTACGTCACGGCCGCAGCACACGCGCCAAGCGTGCCAACCGAAAGGATCATCCATCATGACCGAAACCCGTAAGCCGTGGCATGGAGTACTCGTCGCTACCTCACTGCCGTTCAACGACGACCTGAGCGTGGACTACGACGCCTACGCCGAGCACGTCCGCTTCCTGGCAAACGCAGGCTGCCACGGTGTGGCCCCGAACGGTTCCCTGGGTGAATACCAGACCCTGAGCGAAGAAGAACGCGCCCGGGTCATCACCACGGCGGTTGAAGCCGCCCCTGAAGGCTTCACTGTGATGGCTGGCGTGGGCGCGTACGGCGGCCTGCAAACCCTGAAATGGGCCGAACAGGCTGCCGAAGGCGGCGCCGGCGCCCTGATGCTGCTCCCCCCGAACTCGTACCGGGCCACCGATGAAGAGGTCGTGGAGCACTACCGCCTCGCGGCCGCCGTCGGACTGCCGATCGTGGCGTACAACAACCCGATCGACACCAAGGTGGACCTGACCCCGCAGCTTATCGCCCGGCTGCACGGCGAAGGCCTGATCGTCGGGGTCAAGGAGTTCACCGGCGACGTCCGCCGCGCGTACGAGATCAAGGAGCTCGCTCCCGGAGCGGACCTCCTGATCGGCACGGATGACACCGTGTTGGAGATGGGTCTGGCGGGTGCTGTGGGTTGGGTGGCGGGCTACCCGAACGCCATTCCGGAAGCCACCCTCGAGCTGTACCGGCTCTCCACCTCCGATGATGTTGCAGACCTTGAGCGGGCCCGCGAAATCTATCGCGACCTGCATTCGCTGCTCCGCTGGGACAGCAAGACGGAGTTCGTTCAGGCCATCAAGCTGTCCATGGACGTCGTTGGCCTCCGCGGCGGCGCCTGCCGCCCGCCGCGCGGTCCGCTGACCGCGGCCATGCGCGACGCCGTCATTCGGGACACCGAAGCAGCCCTCGCTAAGGGCTACAAATAATCAACCAGGTCACCGCCAGTTCCGTGACTGCCCCCTTGAAAGAGTTTAAGGGGGCAGTCACCGAACATCAGATCGAACAAATAGGGAGTATTCCATGAGAACCAGCCGCATTTTCCACGCCGTGGACTCGCACACTGAAGGCATGCCCACGCGCGTTATCACCGGCGGAATCGGGACGATCCCCGGCGCCACAATGGCTGAACGGCGCCTGTGGTTCATGGAGAACAGCGACTGGATCCGCACCCTCCTGATGGCCGAGCCGCGCGGCCACGCCTCGATGAGCGGGGCCATCCTCCAGCCATCCACGCGGCCGGACGCGGACTTCGGTGTGCTGTATATCGAAGTTTCCGGTCTGCTGCCGATGTGCGGCCACGGCACCATCGGAGTGGCAACCGTCCTGGTAGAGACGGGCATGGTCGAGGTTGTGGAGCCGGTTACCACCGTACGGCTCGACACACCTGCCGGCCTGGTGATCGCCGAGGTGGCTGTCAAGGACGGGCACGCCGCGTCCGTGACCATCCGCAACGTTCCGTCGTTCGTTGAGCGGCTGGACGCCAAGGTCGAAGTGCCCGGGTTCGGTCCTGTGTCCTACGACCTGGCGTTCGGCGGAAATTTCTACGCGATCGTGGACCTGGAGGGACTGGATTTACCGTTCGAGCGCGGGCGTAAGGATGACCTGCTCAAGGCTGGATTGGCCATCATGGAGGCGATCAACGCCACGGATGAACCGGTCCACCCGGAGCGCGCCGACATTCGCGGCTGCCACCACGTGTACCTCAAGGCCCCGGGATCTACGGCGGAGCATTCCCGGCATGCGATGGCGATCCACCCGGGGTGGTTTGACCGCTCCCCCTGCGGCACGGGCACGAGCGCGCGGATGGCCCAGCTGCACGGCCGCGGCGAGCTTGGCCTGGACAGGGACTTCGTCAACGAGTCCTACATAGGTTCGCGTTTCGTCGGCCGTCTGGTCGAGGAGACGGAAGTGGCCGGCCGGCCGGCGGTGATCCCCACCGTCACGGGACGGGCCTGGCTTACCGGGACTGCACAGTATTTCCTCGATCCCACCGATCCGTTTCCTGCGGGGTTCCTGCTGTGAATATTCCCTACTTTGATTCGACGGCTGTCCGCGCGGCAGCTCCTTGGACGACTGCCGTCGAGGCCCTGGAGCAGGCGCTTCTGAACGTTGTTGACCCTGAGGACGATAGCCCACGGCTGTTTAGCCCCGCTCCAAACGGTGAATTCCTGCTCATGCCTGCAAAGAACCGGCAGTATAGCGGGATCAAGGCGCTCACTGTGTCCCCAACCAACCCGGCACGGGGGCTGGAAAAGATCCAAGGGGTCTATGTTCTCTTCGATTCGGACACGTCAGCCCCTTTGGCCACGATGGACGGTAACGAGCTCACGGCCATCCGGACACCGGCCACCACGCTGCTGGCCGTCAAATACATTCTTGCCTCGGCGCCCCGCGCCGCCGATCCCCGTCGCCCCCGCGCACCCCGGGTGATCGTGTTCGGCACCGGAGTGCAGGCGCTCAACCACCTGCGTGCCACGCACTCCGTGCTCCCGGAGGCAGGCCTCGCCGTCGTCGGCCGGCGCCCAGAGGGGATAGCTGCGCTCATCCGGCAGCTAACAGCCGAGGGCCTGGACGTCCGTCAAGCCACATCCACTGACGTGGCCGAGGCTGATGTGGTGATCTGTGCAACTTCCTCCCACACGCCGCTGTTCGACGGCGGTCTGGTTGCCCCCGGTGCCGTCGTGGCGGCGGTGGGGCAGCACGGGCTGGGCGCCCGGGAGGTTGATGCTGAACTCGTTCGCCGCAGCGATGTGGTTGTCGAAGGACGGGCCTCAGCGCTGCGTGAAGCCGGGGACCTGATACCTGCACGGTCTGCGGAGGAATGGGAAGCGATCTGTCCTGCCAACCTCCGCGATCTCGTGAAAGGCGAATTCGAGCGCGCGGCAGGGAAGCCCTGCCTGTACGCAGGGGTGGGTATGGCATGGGAAGACCTTGTGATCGCCAGCCTGGTGTATGAAGGAGGCACTCGATCATGAAGTCCGTCCAAGGAGTGCTCACCGTGCCAACCAACAACCAGCTCCCGATCGCCCCGCTCGGCCGCCAGCACAGCCTGCGCGAGTCCGTGACGGAGTCCCTGCGCACAGCGATCATTGCCGGCACGCTGGTGGAGGGCACCCTCTATTCCGCGCCGGCACTTGCCGCCGCCTTTGGCGTCTCAGCCACGCCGGTGCGCGAGGCGATGATGGACCTCACCCGCGAAGGCTTGGTGGAGACAGTCAAAAACAAAGGCTTCCGGATCACCACCATGAGCGACCGGGAGCTGGACGAGCTGACGGAGATCCGCCTGCTGCTCGAGCCACCAGTTGTTGGCGATGTGGCCGGCACTGTTCCACCCTCCGGGGTGAAGGTCCTGCGGTCCATGGCCGACGACATTGTGGATGCAGCGCGGCAGGGCGACCTCACCGCATACCTTGCCGCGGACCGAATCTTCCACGCGGAGCTTTTGCGGTATGCCGGCAACGGCCAGCTCGTTGAACTGGCCACCAGCCTCCGATCCCGAACCCGCCTGTACGGCCTCAAGATCCTGAGCGAGAGCAACCGCTTGGCCGATTCCGCCCAGGAACACCACGTTCTGCTGGACCTCATCGAGGCCGGAGACGGAGCCGCCGCCACTGAATTGATGCGCCAACACATCAGCCACGCCCGCGGCCTATGGGCTACCGGAGAGACCGAGACACCGCAGGAGCAGCAGACATGAACGCAGGGAGCGATGTGCTCGTCATCGGCGCAGGGGTAGTCGGGGCCGCCACTGCCTATTTTGCAACGCAACAGGGCCTCACCGTGACAGTCCTTGACAAGGGGCTTCCCGCCAGCGGAACCTCGTCCGCCTGCGAAGGAAACATCCTCGTCTCGGACAAGGAGCTTGGCCCCGAGCTCGAACTGACGCGCTACTCCCTGGACGTCTGGCACGGCGAGCTCGCTGAGCACAAGCGGCTCTGGGAATTCGAGTCCAAGGGCGGCATCATCGTGGCCTCCCGCGAAAGCAGCCTGGCCTCGCTCAACCGGGTGATGGCCTCCCAGTCGGGATACGGCGTTACTGTGGACAGGCTGGACCCCGATGAGCTGCGGAAAGCCGAACCGCACATCACGCCGGACGCGTTGGGCGGGGCGTTCTACCCGGAGGACTGCCAGGTGCAGCCCATGCTGGTTGCCGCGCATCTGGTCCGGCTGGCCGCCCAAAGCGGAGCACGTTTCCTTGGAGATACGCCCGTTAGCGGCTTCCTCAGGAGCGGAGACCGCGTCACCGGCGTCCGGACACCCCGCGGCGACTTCTCCGCCGACGCCGTGGTCAACTGCACCGGGACGTGGGCCGGCCAGCTCGCCGCCCTTGCCGGGCTCAGGGTGCCCGTCCTTCCCCGCCGCGGCTTCGTTATGGTCACCGAGCCGCTGCCGCCCATGGTCCACCACAAGGTCTACGCAGCCGAATACATCGACAACGTGGGCAGCTCCGACGCCGGGCTCCAGGCCTCCCCAGTGGTCGAAGGAACTCCCAGCGGCACCATCCTCATCGGCTCCACACGTGAACGCGTCGACTTCGACCGCACCGTGAGCACCGACGCCCTCCGGCTCCTGGCGGGCAACGCCATGGCGCTCTTTCCCTTCCTCGAACACGTCAAGGCCATCCGGCACTACCACGGCTTCCGGCCCTACTGCCCGGATCACCTCCCGGTAATAGGCCACGACGACCGCGCCCCCGGCCTGTGGCATGCGGCAGGCCACGAGGGTGCCGGCATTGGCCTCTCCGCAGGAACGGGCAAGCTTCTGGCACAGGCTCTGGCAGGCCAGTCGCCGGATCTTGACCTGGCATCCTTTGCCCCGGCCCGATTCGGCGAACAAGCCCCCGACATCACAACCCAGCGAGAGGAGGCCACAGCATGAGCGCCTACCCATCAGGAACCAGCCTTTCCGGCACGCCGGACGAAGTAACCATCAGCTTTGACGGCCGTCAGATCACAACGGCTGCCGGCCAAAGCGTTGGCTCGGCGCTGGTCACCAACGGCATCACCGCCTGGCGCGATACGCGCAAGCAGGCACGTCCCCGCGGCCTGTTCTGCGGCATCGGCGTTTGCTTCGACTGCCTTGTCGCGGTCGACGGCGAACCCAATCAGCGTGCCTGCCTGGTGGAAGTGCGCGAAGGCATGGAGATCAAGGGTTCCTGCGGGCCTTCTGTGCATCCCCTGGCTGAGCCCGAAGGGGGACGGGAATGAGTGCCACCGTTCCGGGCACCGTCGAAACGGGCGTTGCCGTCGTGGGTGCTGGGCCGGCGGGGCTGGCTGCGGCCGTTTCGGCAGCCGAGGCCGGAGCCGCCGTCGTGGTTGTGGATGCCTGCCCCCAACCTGGCGGCCAGTTCTGGCGGCACCGGCCCGAAACCGTCGAGCCCAACCCCGATGGTAAAGGCCACCATGGCTGGCGGACCTACCGCGACCTCCGTGCCCGTTTCGACGCCGGCCGCCATACCGGCCGGATCAAATATCTGCCCGGCCAACAGGTCTGGATGGCGGAAAAGACCGACGGCGGATTCGTTGTCCGCATGACACCTACCGTGACCGCGGACCCGGCGTACGGGACGGCCGGCAGCGGCAGCACGGTCGTTGCCCGCCGATTGGTTTTGTGTCCCGGCGGCTACGACCGCCAGTTGCCGGTTCCCGGTTGGGACCTGCCCGGCGTTATGGCCGCCGGCGGAATCCAGGCGTTCATCAAGGCCAACGGTGCCTTGCCGGGGAAGCGCTTCGTCATCGCCGGCACCGGCCCTTTCCTTTTGCCGGTGGCGGCTGGCATTGCCCAAGCCGGCGGCCAGGTCCTCGCGGTACTGGAGTCGTCCTCACCGAAGGCCTGGCTGCCGCACCTCAAAGCAGCCGCGAGTGTGCCGGAGAAGGCCGTCGAGGGTGTCGAGTACGCAGCCGTCTTTGCCCGGCACCGGATCCCGTACCGTATTCGCACCATAGCCACGGAAGTACTGGGAGACGCCCGCGCCTCGGGCGTTCGCACAGCCAAAGTGGACGCCGACGGCCGGGTCCGTCCCGGTACGGAGCGCGTTTACACGGACGTGGACGTCGTCGGTTTCGGCTGGGGTTTCACGCCGCAGATGGAGTTGCCCCTGTCCCTCGGAGTTGAAACCCGCCTGGATGCGGATAGCTCCCTAGTCGGCGTCGTCACTGAGCGACAGGAATCCAGCATTCCCGGCCTGTTCCTGGCCGGGGAGGTGACCGGTGTCGGAGGCGCCTCGCTGGCGGTGCTGGAAGGCCTCACTGCCGGCGCGTCCGCCGCGGCCGAACCGGATTCCGCGGCAGGGCCGCCGGGCTTCCGTGCCATGGCGCGGCACCGGCGCTTCGCGGAGGCCATGCACCGCGCCCATCCCATACCGGATGTCTGGCAGGACTGGCTGACGCCGGACACCACCGTGTGCCGCTGCGAAGAAGTCACGGCCGGCGAGATCACCGAGGCCCGGGAGAATTTGGGAGCCCGCGACGCCCGCACACTCAAATCCTTCACCCGTGCCGGAATGGGCTGGTGCCAGGGGCGGGTCTGCGGTTTCGCTGCCGCCTGCCTGGGCTCCGGCCCGGGTGCGCTTCCCACCGTTGCAAGCCTGTCTGCCGCCGCAAAACGGCCGCTGGCAGCGCCGGTGGGGATCGGCGAACTGGCCGACCTTATACCTACAGACGACTGAACTTGCCCATCTGACCTGCCTCCTGAAAGGAGACTGCGCATGACCACGTCCACCCAAACCACCGCCGTCGTAGCCCCGCCAACTACCGACGTCGAACTTGAGACGCTGCTAACAGCAGCCCACGCAGCGGCGACACCGCTCGCCGGCCTGCGTCCCACCGACCGGGCGAAGCTGCTCGATGCCGTCGCCGACGCCTTGGATGAGGCAGCGGACCAACTTGTCCCCGTGGCTGAAAGGGAGACCCGTCTGTCCGAGGCGCGCCTGCGCAACGAGCTCAAGCGCACCACCTTCCAGCTGCGCCTCTTCGGGGAAGAACTGCGCGACGGCGGCTACCTTGATGCCCGCATCGACCATGCCGACGCCGAGTGGCCCATGGGCGCGCCGAGACCGGATCTGCGGCGCCTGCGCGCGCCCTTGGGACCCGTGGTGGTGTTCGCGGCCAGCAACTTTCCTTTCGCGTTCTCCGTTGCCGGCGGCGACACCGCCTCGGCGCTGGCGGCAGGCTGCCCTGTGCTTCTCAAAGCCCACTCCGGCCACCCCGGGCTGTCCCGGCTCACGGCTGAGGTGGTGACCTCCGCGCTTCGCGCCGCCGGAGCTCCGGACGGCACGTTCGCGCTCATCGCCGGGACTGCTGCGGGGGCGGACGCCCTGCGCGACCGGCGGGTCAAAGCCGGCGCCTTCACCGGGTCCATCCCAGGCGGGCGCGCACTCTTCGACATCGCAAGCTCCCGGCCCGAACCCATCCCCTTCTACGGCGAATTGGGCAGCAACAATCCCGCCTTTGTCACGGAGGCTGCAGCCAGCGAGCGCAGAACGGAGATTGCCGAAGGGTTCGTGAGCTCCTTCACCCTAGGGGCCGGACAATTCTGCACCAAGCCCGGGACGCTCTTCGTTCCGGCGGGATCCGGAATGGTGGAGGCACTGCGCGATGCCGCACTGCCGCAGGCCGCTCCCCTGCTCAACGGACGCATCCAGTCCGGCTACGAAGACGTCCTGCAGGACCTGCTATCCAACCGGCGCCTCGAGGTCCTTGCCCAGGGACCCGGCCCCCTGGCCGATCCGCCCGGCCCGACGCTCCTCCTCACAACCGCCGCGGACATGCTCGCCGAGCCACACGCCCTCCAAACCGAATGCTTCGGCCCCACCGCCGTGGTGGTCACCTACGATGACGAGTCCCAGCTCCCCGAGCTCGCCGAGACCTTCGAGGGGCAACTGACAGCCAGCATCCAAGGGACAGACACCTGCCAGGTAGCAGCACTTGTGGAGGTTCTGGCCCGCAAGGCGGGACGCGTGGTCTGGAACCAATGGCCAACAGGTGTGTCGGTAACCCACGCGCAACAGCACGGCGGACCCTACCCCGCGACCACCGCCGTCGGAAGCACCTCCGTAGGAACCGCCGCAATCGAACGCTTCCTACGTCCCGTCGCCTACCAAGGCTTCCCGCAGCACCTCCTGCCGGAAGCACTCCACGAGGACAATCCCCTTCGAGTGCCGCGCCTGGTGGACGGCCGGCGGGAGGCGTAGCCGTGGTTGTCGTGGAGTGGCTGCAGTCTTTCGCCCGGCGAGGGCTGCGGCCATTGGGTCTGGCTGCCCTCGTTCCCCAAGATGATTCAGGGCAGCAAATCCTGAATGAACGGCTCCACGCCAGTGATCCATACTGGTGGATCCTCGCCGGCGGAATACACGTTCAAGGATTTGGTCCGTACACTGGGCCCACTGAACCAGCACCCTGACTTCACCCCGAAAGCCCAGCCACTCTTTCACCCGGAGCAGGGGCACCAACTCACCTGTCCTGCACCACCCGATTTCTGAAAATAAGGCTACTGCCTATAGGCCTGGGTCAGCACTTTCGCGTTGCCCCAACAACCGAAGTGTTCTAGTCACCGAGAAGAACCCCGCGCAACTGGGCCCGTGCCGCGGCGTTCTTCTTTGCAGTCGCTCCTTCACGGTTCGGATGCCCCGTGACGCGCTGCTTCAGGGCAGCGCGGGACTCTTTTGTCGTTGGCGACGAGTTGCCGGCATCCAGTCAATCCCAGACCCGTCGATCGTTCGAGTCGGCAGGTTGACGGAGCCTTCATTGTCGGCGTTCGGGAATCAGTCAACAAAGGGCCAAGAACTGGATCGGCAAAACCAGCCACGAGAACCAGACACTGCCCATCCTCCAGCTGCGCGAAAACCCAGCGCAAGCTCCGGAAGCGGCATCCACCTCCTTGGAGCCAGGAACGCCCCTCCGCGCGCTCGGCTCCACCATGCCCCCAAACCGTGGCAGCCCAGGCGCTTGGCTACTGCCCCAAGTCCTTGCAGAAGCGCCAAACCACGTGAATTCCCAGATCTCAATTCACCGGTTTCCCAGTAAAACGGCGTCAGACGTCGGTAATGCTCTGCCGCTGCCTGGCCTCGACTACTTCATCGACGTCGAGGGCTATTGAGATACGCGTGAGGTCGGAAACGCGAGAAGGGTCAAGTGCCAGCGGCTCGGGGTAGCGGCTACTGCCAGTCGGCTGACGTCGCACAGGCCGAAGCTGACCACGCCGGGCTCGTTAAAGGACCACCGTGAGTGGCCCGCATTGTCCGCCTGACCCCACCTAATATTGTCATTTCCCGGGTTAGCGGGTCAGCGCGATGGCGACTTCCCCACCGAGGGACACGTTATTGCGGTACACATCGACATTTACATTCAGGCTGCGGCCGTTCGTCTCGCGCTGAATGAAGTCCAAAAGGAACGGTGTGGTGGCCTTGCCGGTGATCCCGTTCTTCTCTGCCTGCGCCCATGCCCGGGAGAGAATGTCGTCGAGCTCGGCCGGAGGGAACTGTTTGTCCTCTGCGATCGGGTTTGCCAAGAGGATGGCCGATGCGATGTGCAAGTCATCGCGTGCCCTGCAGATTGCCGCGACTTCGTCCGGACTGTTGACCGCGTACTCGATGTCAAACCCCGAGTCGGCAACGTAGAAGCCAGGGTACTTCGTGGTCTTGTAACCGACGACCGGGATGTTGAGTGTTTCGAAGCGTTCGAGGGTGGCCGCGACGTCCAGGATGGACTTCACGCCAGCGCTGACGACGACGATCGGGGTAGTAGCCAAGGTAGTCATATCGGCAGATTCATCAAAGGATGTTGCCGCACCATGGTGAACTCCACCCAAACCACCGGTTGAGAACACTTTGATGCCGGCCCGGTGTGCCAGGAACGCCGTCGCTGCCACAGTGGTGCCGCCATGGAACCGAAGAGCAGCGGCCACGGGAAGATCGCGGAGGCTGACTTTCTTGACTGCCGCGTCATTGGAGAGCGAGGTGATCTGCTCACGGCTGAGCCCCACCGTCGGAACGCCGGCGAAAACACCGATGGTTGCAGGAACGACCCCCTGACTGCGGAGGCGTTCCTCTGTTTCCAAAGCAATTTCGAGATTGCGCGGACGCGGAAGGCCGTGAGTGAAAATGGTCGATTCCAAAGCGACGACAGGGCGCCCTCCAGCAACGGCTCCGGCCACTTGCCCTGAGACGTGGAACGCGGCGCTGGTGCTCGTGGATGACACCGTGGTCTCCCGGTCGAACGTGACTGACCTGACGCACCAAGGTTCCCTCACACGAGAACTAACAACAAGACATCGCCGTGCGATCGGTCCGGGCTGCGGCCCTGGATTATTGGCGGTCCGGCGAGGTTGTCTCTCGGCGTAGCGTGACCGGCCCGGGGCCCGCTTCGGCCGGACAGCTTCCTATGGGGCCGCGTGCCGGAACGCCGGAATCAGCCGCGGAAGGGCAAGCCGCAAAAGCAGAGGCCAGCTGTTGTTGTGCCAGAGGCAAGGCCGTAAGTCGAGCGGCCCTTTGTGTGTCTCAGGAGCTTCAGACGGACCGGCGGAAAACATGGCCCGAGCTGCACTCCCCAGAAGGTGTCGCCGAGGCGCAGCTAAAGTTCATGGGTACTGTCGCTGCCTATCTAGGCAGCTGAGACTACGGAATCGCGTCGCCCATCACCCAGTAGCGCAGGCGCTCTCCGCCCTTGCCCAGGCCGCAGCCGGGCCAGTCGTCTGGGCCGGTAATAAAGCCGTCAACGGGACGTGGTGATGAACGCGATAACCTTGCCCATCAGGCGCCCCGCATGTCCTGCGTCGCCACGCTGCCCGCTCGGTCGTAGACCAGCGACACTGCCCCCTTCGGGAAGGTGCGCGCCGGCTCGGCGAGGCGGAAGGAGGCGGGAACGGTCCCGGTATCGAAGATGCGCTTGCCCTGCCCGAGGGTGATCGGATAGAGCCAGAGGTGGAGGCGGTCGAGCACGTCCGCCGCCAGTAGCGACCGGATGAGGACGCCGCTGCCGAACATGTGCACCTCGTCGAACTCTTCACGGAGCTGGCCCGCTGCCTCTGCATTTGGCAGCACCTTGGTGCCCGCCCACGCCGGAGCAACCAGTGAATTGGAGACGACGAACTTGGGCGCCCGGTTGAGCGTGCCGCCGATCTCGTCGGACTGGTGCGGCCAGTAGGCCGCGAAAATGTCGTAGGTCTTCCGACCGAGGAGCAGGGCGTCGATGCGGCCAATCTCCTCGCCGATGGCAGCGCCGGCCTCGTCATCGGACACCGGCGCCTGCCAGCCACCGAAGGCGAATCCGCCCGCGGTATCTTCTTCGCTGCCGCCCGGCGCCTGGTAGACGCCGTCGAGGGTGACAAACAGGTTGGCGACGATGATGCCCACGCGCCCATTCTGGAACAGGGCCTAATCGCTGTCCATAGCCAGCGGCCGTGACAGACTGGTGCCATGCTACTCGACGAGCTCGTGAGGACCTCGGAAGCCGTCGCGGCCACCCGCTCCCGGCTCGCCAAGGTCAACGAACTGGCAGGCCTGCTGCTCCGGCTCGACCCCGCGGACATCCCGACGGCGGTCGGCTTGCTCACCGCCAAGCCTCGCCAGGGCCGAGTCGGGATCGGCTGGAGCGGCATGCGGGCGGCCAGGGGCGAGCCAGCTCCTGAGCCGAATCTCACTATCGCCCACCTCGACGTTGCGTTGGACCGGCTGCTGGCAGCCGCAGGCGCTGGCTCGACCGTTGAACGCGCCGCCACCCTTCGGACTCTGATGGCGGAAGCCACCGAACGAGAGCAGGCCTTCATCGCCGGCGTGCTGCTCGGAGAACTTCGTACCGGTGCACTCGAAGGCGTACTGACGGATGCGGTTGCCCGCGCCGCCGGCCGGCCGGTCGAGGCCGTACGCCGCGCAGCGATGCTCTCCGGCGATCTCGGCGGGACCGCCCTGCTGGCGGTCACGGGCACCGCGGCCCAGCTTGACGCCGTCGGCCTCGTCGTCGGACGTCCCGTGCAGCCCATGCTCGCCGCAACCGCGGCCAGTGCCGGCGAGGCGCTGGAGACGACGGGGGAAGCGTCGGTGGAATACAAACTCGACGGCGCACGCATCCAGGTGCACCGTGCCGGCGACGACGTGCGCATCTACACCCGCACCCTGGCCGAAGTGACCCACCGGCTGCCTGAGGTGGTGGAGGTGGTGCGAGGACTGCCCGTGCGCGATGTGATCCTCGACGGCGAGACCTTAGCCCTCGACGAGGACGGCGGGCCGCGGCCGTTCCAGGAGACCATGTCCCGGTTCGGGGCGAACGCGGCGCGCACCACGCTGCTGCATCCGTGGTTTTTCGACGTGCTGCACATCGACGGGCGCGACCTGCTCGACGAGCCGCTGTCCACACGCATCGGTGTGCTCGAGCGCATCGCCCCCGGGCACCGCATCCCGGGAAAAATCACTGCGGATGCGGCTGTTGCCGAGAGAGTGTCGCGCGATGCGCTGGCCGCCGGCCATGAGGGCGTGGTCGTGAAGGCGGTGGACTCGGCCTACGCCGCCGGGCGGCGGGGTTCGAACTGGATCAAGGTGAAGCCGGTGCTCACCTACGACCTGGTGGTGCTCGCCTGCGAATGGGGGTCAGGACGGCGCAACGGGCTGCTGTCGAACCTGCACCTCGGAGCCCTGGACCCTGTTGGCGAGTTCGGCGAACCCGGTGGTTACGTGATGGTGGGCAAGACGTTCAAGGGCCTCACCGACGCGCTGCTGCGATGGCAGACTGAAAGGTTCCAGGAGTTGGAGGTGCGGCGCACGGCGGGTACGGTGTGGACCGAGCCGGTCACCGTGGTCGAGATCGCCATCGACGGCGTCCAGCACTCTCCCCGCTATCCGGGTGGAATCGCCCTTCGGTTCGCACGCGTCAAGCGCTACCGTGACGACAAGACGGCCGCGGAGGCCGACACCATCCAGACGTTGCGCGCTCTGCTCCGTCCCCCGCGGGGCAGAAAGGTATCGCCCGCGCCGGCGGAGCCAGATTGGGGAAGAGACGTCCCACACCCGCAAAATTGATGGTTTAGCGTTTTCCGTGCAGGCGCGTGCACGAGCTTCAGATCCTAGCAGCGGAGAAGGTCTCGATGCGCCGACGATCGTCACGTGCCGAGCTCTCCGGGCCCTGGCTGAGGATCCTTAATTAGGATGTTGCTTTGATGGAGGGAAGCCGGTGAACAAGAACCGTCTGGAGGCGTTCAGTGATGGTGTGCTCGCCATCATCATCACAATCATGGTGCTGGAACTCCATGTGCCGGACGAACCGACCTGGCGTGGTTTGGGGTCCGTCCTGCCCACGTTCCTCAGCTACCTGCTCAGCTTCGTCTACGTCGGAATTTACTGGAACAATCACCACCACATGATCCACCTGGCAGGCAGGGTCAACGGGGCGATCCTCTGGGCCAATCTGCACTTGTTGTTCTGGCTTTCACTAATCCCGTTCACCACCCGCTGGATGGATGAGTCCGGCTTCGTGCAGATCCCGGTGCTGACGTACGGGATCAACTTACTGTGCGCCGCGATCGCCTACTTCATCCTGGAACGGGCACTGATCCGCCAACAGGGCCGGGACGGCCCCCTCGCCCAGGCAATTGGCCGGGACTGGAAAGGCAAAACGTCGCCACTGATTTACCTCGCAGGCCTTGGGCTGACCGCTGTCCAGCCACTGCTTGGGGTTGCGGTCTACACCATTGTGGCCCTGATCTGGCTAATTCCTGACCGCCGGGTTGAGCACTTCGTCACCCGTGCTCACCCGGACTGACCCGCCCGGGCGGCATATAGTCCGCTACCTGTAAATGTTTGAGTAGCCGGCTGCCTGTCCCATCAGAACGGGCCCGCAATAAGGAAGATGCAACGATAGTCTCCGGTGTCCAGTGCCGCGGCAGAAAGCGCTACCTGATCGTTGTCCTAATTTAAATCGTCAACGTGGGCTCAGATACCGCGGCGTCATCACAGCCACCAACTCGTCGAACTGAACTCGACCCAACTCATCAAAGACCCACTCATGGCATGGCTGGAACCCCGCCTGGGAACCGCAGGCCGACACGCTTCTCCCCGACGACGTCGTAATCCAAGAAGACACGGCCGGACCGTTTCCCGCCTCGTCAGCCGATCGGTGCGCTTTAGGTTGGCGAAACGGCGGTTATCGGCGTTCCGAAATCACTCAGGAGTAGGGGCTCCGGGCCGTGCACGAAGGCCGAAACGTGTGAGCCGTTGAAGGGCTCGAAGCGGTTACTGAACCTGATAGAGCATTTCGCTGTCCTGTGCTGTTCCGCCGAGGCAGGCAAGGAGTCCGAACTCAGGAGGTAGGGGCGACAGTGGGTCTGGATGTGGGTGCCCAGACCCGCCGCTGCTGCCGTTATGGAATTGTTGGACATTCAGAACGGTTGCCGTTTGGCTGGCGGGCCTCCCTTGTGGTCGTGCCGCTATGCGTGCGGCAACGGGGCTGCGTGAAAACAGAGAAGCTGGCCGGTTTGCAGCCGGCCAGCTTCCTGAGAACCACTTAGAGCGGCTGGATGTTCTCCGCCTGCGGACCCTTAGGGCCCTGGGTGACGTCGAACTGAACCTTCTGGTTCTCGTCCAGGGAGCGGTAACCGCTGGATGCGATTGCTGAAAAGTGTGCGAACACGTCAGCGCTTCCGTCGTCGGGGGCGATGAATCCGAAGCCCTTTTCGGCGTTGAACCACTTGACCGTACCTGTTGCCATGCTTTTTTCCTTCACGGGTCGCGGGCCGGATCCGCTTGTCGGATTGCCGTCCCCGCCACTCACATGTTGAGCCTATGTGTCAGTGCCGGTGCGGGCTACAGATCGGTCAAAGCGGAACCTGGATGAAGCGGTCTGCCCCACTGCCCACGGCGTAGTCGACCGCTCCACGCGGGCCTCTGGGATCCAGTCCTGTCCAACCGCGATCCCAGCCGCGGATTCTTCCACGCAACCCGCCCCTTCAGGCCTCGCTGCCTTACGGGAAAGAGGGCGTGACCTCCCCCGCGTCCTGGTCGTCGGGCACCTTGAGCGCGGCCCCACAACGTGACCCAAGGTAATAGTTGGCGGCGTACAGGGAAGAGCTCAGTCAGATGACGGATGTCCGGGCCTTGCTCCATGGTCATGATGGACAAGTCCAATCCGGGGGCCTGGGCCCTGCTCGCAGCGGGCGGAAGCCGGCTCGGGTGGCCCGTGGGTGGCATCGGCTTAAACGAATAGGAGTAAGACATGCCGGAGAAGTTCACGGGACGTTGCGAGTGTGGCGCCCTCACGTACGAGTTCAGCAACACACCCGACGTCATTGCGAACTGTTAGTGCAAGGATTGTCAGAGATCGTCCGGGGGCGTACTGGCTAGCTATTTCAGGGTGGCCCAGGACGACTTCAAGCCCCTCAGTGGCAGCCCGCGTTCCTATCCTTATGGGGCCGACAGTGGAAACACGCTGGAACGCAACTTCTGTCCTGATTGCGGTGCCCGGGTCTATACCAGACAAGCTCTCAGGATTCCCGGGCCAGGTATTCGTGATGCTCGGCAGCCTCAACGACCCTGAAAGCGTCAGCCGCCGATCATGGAGATGCGAACCTCTCGGATCTACTCGGTGCGGCACGGACGTTCGATCTCACCTTCCCAGACTTTGGACCGCTTGAACGTGCCGGTTTGATCCGGGTAGCAGACGGCATCCTGACGTTTCGCCATCCCGTCCTCCGGTCAGCTATACACGGTGCAGCGACAAGTGAGGAGATCCACCGAGCCCACGAGGCTCTGGCACTGACAATTTCCGACCCTGACCGTGCCGCGTGGCATCGGGCGGCGGCAACAGCGTGCGTCTCCTGTGGGGCCAGGTTCGGGAGGGCTTGGCCGATGCAGAGTACGCCATGCGGATGGCCCGGGATACCTCCCAGCCAATGCTGGGAAGCCACGCCGCAGCCACGGTAGCACGCGCCAACGCCCTCCTCGGAGACTTCTCCAAGGCACAAGCCGCCCTCGCCCATAGTCGCGAACTGATGAAGACTTCACCGCTTGCTGTGACCAGTCCAGACACGCGGTGGGCAGCTGGTCTCATCGCAGTTGGGCAGCAGCGTTTTCGTGATGCCCTCATCGAATTCACCCACATGAGTGTCCATCCTTCACGTGCCCTGTGGGCGATCGCGGATCGTGCTGGGGCGGCAGTGCGTGCGGGCCGGCCCGAGAGCATACTCGAGAATGTAGCTCAGGCTGACACCAGCACCGCCGGCCTCATGGCCCGGAGCGCTGCTACAGGCTCACCTAGCCGACCCGAACCAGTCCGGCGTCAACCTAACCTGCGGAAACGCCGAATTAGCAGCCATGGAACGGAAGCTCCCGCCGCTGCCCTTCCATGGCCCAACGGTACCTATCGGTTGAATCTTCCGGAAGATCCGGGGACTAGGGACCGCCCATGAGGTCGCAGACGAAGACGCCATCCTCGGTGCGGACCGAAATGGAAGTTACCACGCTGTTCCCTGGCGGCGGGTCGGCGGCGTAGATGTCGGCGCCGCCGGCGGTCTTACCGCGCACGGTTAGCCCGTCCAAGGTTCGCCCCGGCCTCGGCTGGGCGCCGGGCCCGCAGTTGAACTCGCGGTCATCGTACTGGACCTTCGAGGGCACCTCTTTCGGTGTCAGTGTCCAATCCGAAGTCAGGAGGTGGACCTCCCACAACCTGATCCCGACCGGAACGAGGACGATGACCAGTGCGGCGGCGACTGCTGCCGACACCGCCCACGCGAGGATGCGCTTCTTCCTGTTCATGGCACTGTTACCCGCTCATCCACATGATCCGAGTACGGCCGTTTGTCGGGGCAGTCAACCGATGCCGAAGTCACCTGTCCGGATGCCACCGCGAACTGCACGCAGGCGCCGACGGTGCGCTGTTCTCCCCACCAGCCGCCGCTGGTCGTCAGGTGCTCCCGGTAGTAGTGATCGGTGTAGAAGTCCCCTTCGGCGTCCCAGCCAAAGTCGTATGGATTACCCAGGCCCTCGAGCTTCGAGGTCACCAGGACCCTGTTGGCCGTGTCAGTGGCTGCCGTGAACTCGGTGAACCAGGCCTTGCCCTCGGCGGCCTTTTCCCAGATGGCGTTGCGTCCCATCTCCTCGGTCGACGGCCCGGCACACGAGCTCAGGGTCAGCACCAGCAGCAGGCAGGCAGCTGCAGCGGGATTCAAGCGCCGGCCCATCAGTCGCGCATGCTGAGTTCGATGTCCGCCCCGTCGACGCAGAGCCGGATGCTCACCCCGTCCACCCAGCCATCAGCGCAGTCCGGCCGGTAGACCGTCCCTACTTCCAGGTCGTATCCCGTGGCCGCGGCCAGCTCGTCGACGTAGACCGGCTCCGCAGCCGGCCATGTCCGGGACAATTTGTGGCAGGACTGGTCAAACGGGATGCAGCCGATGTCGTGTTTCGGGTTCGAGGAGGACGTCAGCTCCCAGTCAGCGGACGGAATGCCATCCGCGATAGAAACCATTCTCTCGATCTCGGCTGATTCTCTGAGGTTGGCACTCACCATCCATACGACGATGAGGGCCATGATCGTAGCGCCGATGCCGCCGAGCGTGTACCAGAGCCACCGCTGACAGCTATTTCGTTGCACGTAATTGTCGTATTGGCCCGGCACAAAGTTAGGTTGTTCCATCAGTCCCCCTGCTGTGGTTTTACTGCCCCCATGGAAACATGCGCAGTATGACATGGGTCCATGAGGGTGACTGGGAAACGGCGCTGCTGGATCCGGAAATCGACCAGAATGAAGCAAGCCAAGCTTGGCCGCCGCGTCCGCGTCGCGCTGACCGCCGAGTAGGCGTTTGGGTCATGTCTGGTTTTCTTCGAAGACCAGGCCTGCGGCGGCGCAGACTTCGACCGGCCCGTGGGTGCGCATCGGACTTCGACCGGCCCGTGGGTGCGCATCGCTCCCTCGGGCACAGTCGTTCGCACGTCCCGCCTTGAGTGGGGCCCGTTGGCTTTCTGGCTCTGAGGGGATCGCAGGCCCGCTGCTTTGCGCGATTTCCGTAGGAAGTTGCGGCTAACTCTTCCTCCCGAGGAGGGGGCCACGGGATTCGAAGCGGTCAGCCCGCGGCCTGACCCTCGCGGGCCACCTCCTCCAGAATCCTGGCTGTCGGCGACGCCGACATCAGTTGCCCCATCACATCCGGCTTATCCCACACCTCGCTGCGCAGCTTTTCCAGAAAGGCGGTCGCTGCTTCCTTGGTGTCGAAGTCAAGGAGTACGGCCACGCCGTTTTGGTCGTCTGTATCCCGGAACACCCGGACAGACCGGGCACCCGAGGCGGCGCGGCCTGCGGGATCGGTGTCGAAGACTTTTTTCCATGCCTCGTAGTCCCGGACCGGATAGCTTGTATGCAGGGTGAACATCGTAGTTCCTTTCCCTCGTGCTAGGTCAGAACCACGATAGGCCGTCCGGCGTCATCCCGGTAGGGCTCGACGCTGGCCGTGATCCGGTGCCGTGTCGGGAAGCCCGCGGCGTCAGGAGAAGGCACCTGTACCGACGAGTTTCGGGCGTAAAGTAGACGAGCCGGCAGCCTCGACATGGGCGCCCTTCCCAGTCTGGACCCGCGAAGCAGAAAGACCAGCTGTCAGTGACAGCGGGTCTTTCTGTTGGTGGTTCGTGCAGGATTAGCTCACGACCCGGCACCGACATCCACGCCAGGCTGGTCGAATCGCTGTCCGGCGGGGTTGGACGGCAAAATCATGAAAACGAGCACGGCGATGGCGCCCAGGAACGGGACCAGGACGAGGAGCAGCAGCCAGCCGCTGAAGTTTCCGTCGTGCAGGCGGCGGACCGACAGTGCCAGGGACGGAACGAGAGTCGCCAGTCCCCAGATGACGAGCAAGACCGTCCCGAAGACGGAACCGGGGCCGGCGGTCGCCGTGCCGGTGAGGCTCGAAGTGGTTGATCCGGCGCTGATGATGATGTTCAGGATGATGCTCACGCCGATGGACACGAGCGTCCACCACCAGTATTCGCTGCGGCTGGCCCTGCCGGAGAACGTGGCGTACTTCTTGAAGAACCGCTTGACGGCCACAGGGAACGGCGCCCCGTAATAGGGGGCCCAAAGCGGAGGTTCACCCTGCCAGGATTGCTGCTGCTGTGGATACGGCTGCTGGGACGGGTATTGCGGCTGACTCAAGGTTTCCCCCCATTGGTTAAGAGTGAAGTGACGCGCTCATCGTACGACCGCTTGAGGGCAAAGTCCCTGCTCAGAGGGCTAATTTACGTGGACTTTCCTGAAAGCGATACGGGCACGCAAAAGGGGCGGCACCGAAGTGCCGCCCCTTTTTGGGAGGATAATTTGACGATGCGAAGTACCGGACGGCGGAAGCGGAGCATCGCGCCGGGCTGGAGAAGAAAACGGTCGGAAGCGTCAGGAGTGCCAGCAGTGACAGTCCGTTGAAGACCGGCTGGCTGATGCCGATGGCAAGTGCGGAAGCGAGGATCAGGATCTGGAGGGATTTGCGGGTTCTCATGCCGTCCATGTGTGCGTCACACCCCCGCCACCGGCGGGGCAGTCAGTGTGATTCCCCGGCGCCCATGATGGAGAAGTGTGCAGCTTAGCCACCCAGGCTGGTGAGCATGGTGGATCGGGCCACGTACAGCCCGATCTTGTGGCCATCAGCTGTATTCGTGCGCAGGACAGCGCGGAGCTGTGCGTTGCGGGTGCTGGCCCCACTGGTCTTGCCCACCTTGTGGTGGCGGGTAACGGAGGATGGAAAGATCATTTGGATCCACTCGTTGGTAGAAGGCCGCCGGCTTTTTGAGAAGTCAGAGTTCTACGAGGCGTGAGCCGCCGAGGAGCGTGCACGCTGTCACTGCCTGGGTGGTGACCCCGGGAACTCCAGAGCTCACCACGGGCATCGAGGATGGATCCGGCGTCAGACATCGCCGGATCCACATGCTCCGGCAAGTCGTCTCTAGGTCGAACCGACGACTCCCGCTTTAGAACAAGGCGCTACTGGTGCCTGGAAATGGGCCGTCCATGTCGGAATCTAGCTTCCGGACGGCAGTCTCCGGCTACTTCAACATTTGACCGGACGGGCTGACCAAGTACCACGCGTTGTTGACGCCCTGGCCGAGGATGTCCCCCGCCTTCGTGTCCTTGGCATAGAAGTAAACCGGCATGCCGTTGAGCGTGATCTGCTTCGAACCGCCGGCTGTGCTGATGGTACCGACTGTGCCTGTGATCCCTTCCACTTTGGGTGCATCCGAGTCTGTCGTGACCGCCGGCCATGCCGCCGCACAGGCGTCCTTGCAGGCACTGGTGGACGAATTCTTGACGTCCTTTGTGAAGAAATAGACGCTTTTCCCGTCCTTGTCCACCACGATCGGGCCCGCCGCTGAGGTGGCGGTCTTGAGCTCCACGTCCGCTGCCGCAGTAGTGGATATACCCGGTGCCGGAGCGGTGGCAGACGCCTGCGGTGTACCTGTGGTAGGACTTGTGGAGCCGGGGTTGCCGCCGCAGCCACCAAGCGCCGCAGCCAGAGTAAGCATCGAGAAGCTGATGCGCAGTTGCTTTTTCATGTCTGCTCCTTAGTTGCCGGTGGCGCCTGTACCTATTTTGCTGCTGGCCAGGGCACAATCAACAGATCTCATGGTTAGGCCCAGGAGATCAATCCCAGAAGGTGTTCTGTTGGATCAAGAAGCGGCGGTGCACGCACCCGCGGCAGGCAGGCCAACGGCCAGGCTGCGTCGATCGCAGTTGCTTCCAACCTTGCAGGACTTGGAGAGCCGGCTACACGACCGGCTTGACCGGACGGAATGAGAGTCATCAGGGCGGACCGCTCGCTCATTGGTCGCATGGCCGTGATGTCACCGGGGACCAGTTCATTCTCCACAGCAATGGCCCCAGGCAACCCGAAGCTCACGTGCGCTTGTGCAAGCGGGCATGGTCGTTCGCCCAGAGCCGTGCCCGGTCCTTCTACCAGCACCGGCAGGGCTGACGGGACGGATTCGACCCGGACAGGGTCCTTCGCGGAATGGATTGCGCTTCTCCGTCGAGTTGGTAGAGGAGTGGCTTGAGCGTGGTGAACGCCAGTCACTGGCGCTTGGTTGCTCACCCGCCGCGAGTCGTGGCGAGCAGTGCCGTCAGAAGCATGTGCCATTGGGCCAATGCGGGAAGACGGTCCTCCGCTTTTGCCGGTGCTAACCCGACTGCGTGAACACCGATCTTCCTGATGTCCCCTCCGGGTGGGACGATTCGGTTATGAGCGAGAAAAATGGCGAGAAGCAGACCAATAGTGAACCGGCCCAGCAGCCACAACCGGCACCGGCAACCCAGCAGATGCGCACCGTGGGTCAACGCCGCCGTGACGCAGAAGAGAAACTGGAGCACCACCTCCAGGAAGCCCGCCACAAAGATGATCCCGAACCTGATGAGTCCGTTCCACAGGAGGTTGAAACGGTTGATGGCAGCGACGTCGCCGCCATCCAGAACGATGACGAGCTAACCGCCGCTGACCGCGTGGACCTGATCGCAAACCAGGTGGTCCCCAAAGGCGGGAATAGCGGGAACAAAGCCGGCTGAAACCTGCGCCAGATCCCGAACGGTAACCAGGCTCAGAACGCCACTTTTCGGTACCCTCACACCCGCCCTGTTCCGCTTGGTTCCGAATCACAGGTGGCCTTACGTGATCGCGTCCTGGCCGGTACCGGATGACTTATCCGCCAAAGTACCTCCCCGGGTGCCGTCCCGGGATCGAAGGCTGCCATGAGCGCGGTGAACGGTTTGTCTTCCCGGGCTTCCCTGCGATCATGGCGCGCGGCTCGCCCCCGGCCAGCCACCGGTTAACACTGCCGCAGAGGTGACCGCTGTGTCGACCCCTATGGAACAAGGCGTGATTGGGTCAGCGCCGGCCCATTACTATTGCCTTGACCGACAATCCCCAGAGTCGGACGATGCAGGCGCGGACATGCCTTGGCTGCGCATTGAGGCCGCCCCGACCAGGGCCTCGGGCAGGTTGGAGACGAAGATCGCAGCGAGCAGCGCCAGTTCCCCTCCCCGAGCGAGACACCCAGCGCGAGATTCTCCTGTACGCCGTCAAGCGTGGCGGTTGCGTGCGGATCGCAAGCTGGCGCTGGAAGCGTCCGGCGGAAGGATTATCCGGCGTTAGGTTCTTCGCCTCATCCGCGAGGTCCTGGCTGACCCGGACATCGAGGAAGAGGTCCGATCCGGATTGCTCAGGCTCAGGACTTCAACGGGTATGTCCGTGCAATTGGGCGTGCGCATAGACTACGGGAAGAGATTCCTGCACTCCATGAAGGACACCCGGATGCCTGCTCTTGATTCAGAGCACCTGATCTTTCGGTATAGCTGCGAGTATCGGGGCGTCCCTGGACCGGATCACGATCCGGCCGGCTATCCAATGGATTGGACGGTCTCGGTTCGCGGCGCGGCCTCGGGCGACAAGGACGGGGCCGACGGCGATGACGTGCACGTTGGTGAGGCGAACTTCAGGATCATCCCTGATGCCGGTACGATCCACTTGCTGGACTCCATGGACGTGGTTGACCAGGAGATGATGCTGCTCGCAGAGATGCTTTTCCACGAAAGACCTGACCTTATGCATTCGGCGGGGATGGACCTGGGAGGCGACCTGCTCCTCCTCTCCTCTATGACCGTTGAGCCCAAGTTCCGGGGCAACCGGATTGGCCACACTATCCTGAAGGCGATCCTGGGAACCGTGGCGCGCAACACCGCCCTGGTCATGCTGGAGGCGGTGCCGCCGCTGGCGGAGGAGACGCCGGAGGAAGGGTCTCCGGAGCATGTGGCGGCCACGGCCGCATTACGGCGCTACTGGATGGACTTCGGCTTCGAGGAAGCCGCCGGCGACTATCTCTACCTCGAGGCCGCCTAAAGCCTCGGGAGCGATGGCACCTCCTGTCCACCGGCCAGTGCCTTTGCGAAGATGACCACATGACCCACGAACAGCAGCAAACCGCCACCCAGAAACCACAAACAGCCCATGACCCCGCCTTCGAAGCCGCCTACCAGGCTGCCCAAAAGAGCCTCGGCGAAGGCGGGATCCCCATCGGAGCAGCGCTGGCCCGTAACGGCGTGGTCATCGCGAGCGGGCACAACGAACGAGTCCAAAACGGCGATCCGATCGCGCACGGCGAAATGTCCGCACTTCGCGCAGCCGGCCGGCAGAAGAGGTACCGGGACACCACGCTCTACACCACCCTCGCCCCGTGTGCCATGTGCACCGGAACCATCATCCAATTCAAAATTCCCCGAGTGGTGGTGGGTGAAGCGCGCACCTTCGACGGCGAATTCGAGCTACTGCGATCACGTGGCGTTGAGGTGGTGGTTCTGGATGATCAGCGCTGCGTTGACATGATGCGCACCTTCCAGAACAACAACCCGGACCTTTGGGCGGAGGACATCGCCGAGCAGGCCTAGTCTTCCATGTCGAAGTCCAGGTCGAGGTCTTCCAGAGCGCCCAGCAGGTCGTGCTGGAAACACGCGGGCGTCCGCAACAGGTTACGCGGTGGCGGTGTTTGGAGTAATTTGGGTAGCCACCGGGCGCCGGCGTCTGAGCGTCCAGCCCCTGTTGCAGACGAGGGACGTTATGGCCAAGAAACCCACCAGCAACCCAGCGAAAACGCTGTACCGGCCGATCGGGCTGGCCTCAGGACTGATCGGCGGCGCCATCGCTGGACAAATTTTCAAACAGGTGTGGAAGCACGCCGCCCCGGGCGACCGGGATGAGCCCCCAACCCCCCTGGCAACCGACTACGGTCTGAAAGAGATCCTGATAGCCGCCGCCATCCAGGGCGCTATTTTCGCAGTGATAAAGACGGTCATCGACCGCGGCGGCGCGCGGCTCTTCGAGCGCTGGACGGGAGAATGGCCCGGCAACTGACTCGGTCTCTGGCTTGCAGTGCCGACCACCTCCAAGCACTACTTTCAACTTCGCTGACGTCGTAATGACTGCTGGAAAAGGTGACCACACGTAGAAGCTTCCTGGTTAGGGCAGGAGCCCTTACAGTGGCTGCTGCCCTCTCCGCCGTTCTGGAGTAAATATGGACCGTCCGCGGGAAACTTCGCTGAATTTCGCTGCTTTGATTGCCAGGCCCGGAAAGGAACCTGCCTCGATACCTGTTCCCGGGCAGCATGCTCTCGGCCTTGACTCTGCGCCGAACACATTGTTCTATGTGCCGGCGGGCATAGGGGCCGTACAGCCGGCCCCGCTTATTCTTTTGCTTCACGGCGCCGGGGGTGAAGCAGCGGGAGGTTTAGGGCTGCTGTCCGCCTTTGCCAAGTCACACAAGATCGTCCTGGCAGCACCGTCGTCGCGAACCTCAACGTGGGATGGCGTCCGTGGAACCTTCGGCCCCGATGTCGAGATGATTAAACAGGCACTGGAGCGGATATTCCAACTGGTCTTCGTTGACCCGAACCGGATCGCTGTGGGCGGCTTCTCGGACGGGGCTTCCTACGCGCTGGGTTTGGGTCTGGCAAATGGGGGCCTCTTTTCCAGGGTCATGGCATTCTCGCCAGGGTTTGTCCCTCCCGTACCTCGTACTGGCAAACCCCGCCTTTTCGTTTCCCACGGAGAGGGGGATACTGTCTTGCCGATTGACCGCACCAGCCGACGGTTGGTGCCTCTCCTAAAAACGGACGGCTACGACGTCACCTATCGAGAGTTCCCGGGCGGCCATTCTGTACCCACCGCCATCTCCCGGGAAGCTATCAACTGGCTGGGCTGGCAGAGGTAGAGGAACCGAAAGTGGTAAGCGGCATTTCCAGCATGCGACGTCCCGCCCGTTCTACCCCGGAACAGTGAAGAAGGCCTTCGGGTCGTCGGCGCCGAGCAGGTCGTGATGGAATACGATGGCGTCCACCGGACGGGTGTCCACGAACTGCACCGCCAACGTTCTGGAGTGGACGACGGTCCACCCAGGAATGGATCCCGGTGTACGCCTCGACGTCCGGCCGTCACGGAGCAGGCCCCGCTCCGAGAGCAGGTCGTAGACAACATTCCAGGCGCGATCCATCAGGTCGTTGATCACCGCTTCCACTGTTGGAGCCGTCACCCCTTCATGGTCCTCCCGGGCACCGACAGGATGGCGGGTACAGCGCGGCGTGTCTTCCAGATGATGCATCTTGATCGGCACGGTGGTTGTTTCGAACTGCTGGCTTGCCCACCACGGAAGCGTGGGAATGAAGGACAGGCCGCACCGGATCGGACTTGCCCTGTGCCTGCTGATCCCTTTAAGCGGGACTGCGGGGTGCGTCTATGACTACCCGGAGCCGGTGCACACGCCAACAACTGACCCCGAACCCGCGCACACCCACACTCCTGCCCCGGCGCCGGTAGCAAGGCCCCCGAAGCCCCACAGGGATCCTCAGGTCCTGGCGCGTGAGGTCAAAAACTACGCTGAGCTGGACCGGCTCCTTAAGGCAGTGCCGGGGCCAAGCCTCCTTTTTGAGGAAGGGCCACTCGATGGCCCCCTCCGGGGCTTTGGCACGACGGCGAAGGTGCCGGCAGCCGGGCTATACACCGTCACTGCAGCCTGTGTTGGTGCTTCCGGTGCGAAGGTCGCCGTTGGACAGGAGCATCCCGGCGCCCCCTTCCGGCCGATGGAGCTCGCACTGGATTGCGCCAGGACCACTTCCCGGGTCATTGGAATTCAGCAGGGGTACCTTTTCGCTCATCTGTTGCTCCCCAGCCCGGGCGATACGCCGTGGACAGGGCCAGTGGGCGGAGTACGTGTGACCGGTCAGGTGCATCACGCCTGCTCCGCGCCAGCTCCCCGTCCACCTTGAGTTCGCCGGCAGCGACGTGCTCAACGGTGCCCCGGTAGGCCTCGGCGACATAGTCCTCGAGGTCGTTGGCCCCGATGCGCCAGATGGCCCGGCCGCCGACCTGGATGGCGCGAAGCTCACCGCTACTTGATCAGTGACCGGATGAGGCTTTGCTTCACGTTCAGCTCTTCAGCGGCCTGGTCAATGGTCAGGAATCAGTGCTTCTAGGGTTCATCGGACACCGGACCATCCTACGTGCATAAGAAAGCCCCGCTGTCAGGTGACAACGGGCTTCTCAGGCGATCAGCTCGCTGGCGGTGTCAGTAACCTGCGGGCTGGTCGAACCGCTGCCCGGCGGGGGCGGAACCGAGGGTAAACACCAGCAGGAAGATCGGGCCTGCGCACGGGATCAGGCCGAGCAGGATCATCCATCCGCTCTTGTTGCTGTCGTGGAGACGGCGCACCGTCAGCGTCAACGACGGGACAATGGTGGCCAAGGCCCAGATAACAACAAGAATCAGCCCGAAGGCGGCCCCTGGGCCCAGCTGCGGGCTGCTGCTGAGGCCCGATGACCTCATTGCCGCGCCGGCATTGGCGACAATGTTCAGGATGAAGCTGACGATGCCGGCCACGAGGGGTCCATCACCAGTACTCGCTCCGGCTGGCGCTGCCGGTGAACGTCGCGTACTTCTTGAAGAACTGCCTGTCGGCGACGGGAAACGGGGCCCCGTAGTACGGGGCACACAGCGGTGGTTCGCCGGCGGTGTCCTGGTAAGGATTCTGCTGTTGCGGGTATTGCGGATAGCTCAAGATTCCCCCGAATGCCGAGTGATGAGAGGAGCTCATCGTACGGTGGCCTGCCTCCCTGCTTAGCGGCGACCAAGCATCGCTGCTCGCGTCCTGCGAAGCGGACGCGTGCGAACGATTCTTCCTCCGCACCCACGCACGACGGCAATGGTGCTCAACCCGCTGCGGCGACCGAGTCCGCGCCGCACGCGCCTACTCACGCAAAGGAGCGATACACAGCGCATAATTCATCTGCTGCCGAAGCCACTCAAATGACCAACACGCCCGCCCTGATCGGGCGGGGATGGACATTTCATCTCTGCAGCTAGCGGCCCGGTTGGTCTACCGCAGCCACAGCGGACCTGCCATCCGCTTGTGCCGTTGGTCTGTAAGGCAAAGTGGTGGCGGCCAGCATTCCGACAGCCATGAGCAGCCCGGCGGCGACGGCGAGTGCACTGCCGTACCCAGCGGCAAGTTGACCACCCTCGGAGAAGTCGGCATGGTCCGGGCTGCTGGTGACCGTTGCGGCGATACCGGCCAGAACGGCCAAACCAAGCGCGACACTGATAGGCCGGGATTGCGTCAGCAGGGCTGACGCAATCCCGGCCTCCTTCCATTCGGTGTGGTAGACCGCGGCCTGGGTCAGGGCGATGACACCGAGCCCGAACCCAAGGGCAAGGACAAACATGGCCGGCGCCAAATGCAGCCAGTAGCTCGTGTCGACCTGGATGAAGGAAAACCAGAAAACGGCCAAGGCGCTGAGCAGCGCACCCGCCGCGGCAACAAAGCGTGGAGCGGCCCGGTTCAGCAGTTTGAAAGCGGATCCTGCACCGACCGCGAGTCCTGCTGCGAATGGCAGCCAGCCAGCGCCGGTCTGCAGCGGGCTGTACTGCTGAACCTGCTGGAGGTAGAGGGTAATGACGTAAAAGGTGCCCATGGGGCCGATGGCGAGCAGCAACATGGACGCGTAAGCGCCGCCGCGGCCGCGGTCCCGGAACAAACTCAGTCCGTCAAAAAAGGGGGTGTTGAGCCAGGCGGACATAACTTCATAGGAGCCTGATTCGACCAGTCCCATCACCGTTTTGTCTGTGTACCTGGCCTACGCCCTGTTCAATCCGCCATTGATCTCGACTGGGGGCAACTTCCATCTTGGCAAACGACACAACCAACGTAATCGCCGGTATCGACACCCATGCCGACACACACCATGTGGCCGTCATCAACGAACACGGCAAATCCCTCGCGGACAGGGAATTCCTGGCCGTGGGCTCCGGATGCCGGAAAATCGTGGAGTCCACCAGCCACGGTGTGGTCACTGCCGTAGGGGTCGAAGGAAACAGGCTCCTACGGGGCCGAAATCGCCCAGACCCTGCGTGGTGAAGGCCTGACCGTGCTGGAAGTGAACCGCCCAAACCGGGCCGCGCGACGGCTAAAGGGCAAATCCGACCCCTTGGACGCCTACCAGGCCGCTCAATCGGTACTCGACGGCCGGACCAAGTCGATCCCGAAGGCCAAGGACGGTCCCGTTGAATGCCTCCGGATCCTGCGCGCCGGGCGCACTTCGGCGCTAAGGCGCGCACCGCAGCCATCAATCAGATCAAAAGCCTCCTCGTTTCAGCTCCGAACAAACTCCGTCCCAAATACCGGGCACTCGGAACCTCCGCGCTCATCACCGCCCTGCAGCGCACCAGACCAACCGGCCATATCGCTGACCCCGAGTACGTGATGATGCTGACGTTGGAAGCCCCAGCCACCCGCTGCCAGTCCCTGGCAGCCTACATCGCAGCCGCGGACGCCGCTCTCCAAGAAATACTCGGCGCATACGGGCCGATGCTTTGCGACCTTCCGGATGTCGGAACGGAAGTGGACAGCCAGCTCCTGGTGACCGTCGGAGACAACCCGGACCGCCTCGGAAATGAGGCCCAGTTCGCGGCCCTCGTCGGGGTTGCACCCGTATCCGCATCCTCGGGCAAAACCACCCGTCACCGGCTCAGCCGAGGCGGTGACCGCAACGGCAACCATGCCTTGTATCCGGTCGTACTGGTCCGCATGGCATCGTGCCAACGGACCAAGGACTACGTGGCCAAACGCACCGCGGAGGGCGAGAGCAAAGGGGAAATCATGCGCTGCCTCAAACGCTACGCAGCCCGGGAAATCTATCGCCAGATCACCAAACCCCAAGCAACTCCAGACAACACCGATCTGCGCCAAAGGCGCACCGCACTCGGTCTCACCATCACGACCGCAGCCCGCGAGCTTGGCCAATGGCCCTCCAGCATTTCCCTCCTGGAACGGGGCCTCCTCCGCAACGACACCCTTGCGAAGAATTACCGTCATTGGTTGACAGGCCAGCATGAAGCACCCGTCGTTATGTCTCTCTCGCATGACCCGAAATTGCTGACGCATTCCGACAGGTGAACCAGGCACAGGCCTTGACATGGGTCGTTGCTGCCTTTGTCTCCGTAACTCGACTGCGGAAACGAAGGTCCTCACTTTTACGGAAATAACTCCCGCAAAACACCGCGTCCACCCACCGGATACCCATGGGCAATACATCTAATCGGCCCGCGGTGTAGCGGTATTGCTGATTGAGGGATGTTGCCCGGACTGATAGGCAGACGCAATGACTGGTTCGAGTTCGTCGATCACGGTACGGTTCCCGGGGAGAACCACATGGGCGAGAAATTCCGATTCGAGAGTGGCAACCCCGGCTGCCACCGCTGCGAGTTTGGCCTCAGTCGATAGGGCGAAGGCATGCCAAACCCTGCGGGCATTGAGCTCCAGGACTTTTGCTGTAACTTCGCCGTGGACATCCGCGGCGCCTCCCAGGACAGCAGAGATTCCGTCGGGCTGCGGCAATGAGATGACAATGCGGAACTGCCTTCCGCAGGCCCTGAACGCGATGGCGCTGAGGCGCCCGCGCTGACTGAAACGAACATCCGTCGCCCCAAAGTCCAGGAGCGCACGCTCGACATGTTCCCGTGAAGCCCCAACGCTGAAAGAGTCACCACGCGTGTAAAAACTCCGGGAATCAAAAGTTGCCATCGTCTAACTATGCGCCCCCATGCCGCCCTTCGACTGCCTTCAGCGTATCGGCGGGACGAACAAAGCCACAGGAACGATTTCTGGAGCTCAGGTGCAACGGGGTCCGCCGGGGCTAGTGTTGGATGTGTCGGCACATCCCGCAACTACCCTAGAGAGGGTGCAAGAACTCCAAACAGTCCAGCTCGGAACAATTCATGCTGTATCTGAAAAGTCTGGGTGGTTTAGCTGACGTTACCGGACCTGCATGCGTGGTCAGCGATGAGGACACCGTGGAGACGGTTATCTCGCGACTCAGGATGGAGAAGTACACGCATGGCAGTTACCACGTGGACCCTTCAAATTCTTGAGGCCTCCGCGCAAGTCCTAATCAGCAGGCGCGACGAGAGCGATTCCGTCCACCAGCCCGAGCATCCGCAAGAAGGGGACTTTCAGCTGGGTATCCGCCTGAGTGGTTCCCACACAACCAGGGAAACCATTCCCATGAAGAGCCTGAAAGACGCCAAGGTATGGGTCAGAGAACGACTCGACGCCATAGGTGCCCACGCCGGTGTTATCTACTTCTCCACCCTTGGCAGCACTGGACCGAGAACACGGACACTCGCTTCCAACTTTGAACGCTCCGTCGGCTGGCTGGTACCGATAAACACACCGCCCGCCACCACAGAATGAACGACATCCTCGACTGGATAGGCCGAAAAAGGAAAGCAATCTCCACATCCTCCCCGGCTGGCCGTCGAGGCCCCGATCAGCCGTGCATCGACGCTACACAACGTGGCTATCCGCAAGATACTCCTTCGCTGTCAGCTGAACAATGGCGGGAGGAAGCGCAGCATTCCTCAGGGACCCCCATTACTGGCGACGCTACGTCTACCACTGCTTCACGCTTATCCCTGATGTCTGTCCCACTGGTTCATCATCCGGAAGGCGCGTGGACATGAAACAACGGTTCAAATTCATCGGCACGGTGGCCGCGGGTCTAATCGGGATTCTGGCCGCATCAGGGTGCAGTGCGCCCACCGCCAGCCCGCCTGCCACGGAACAAACCAAAACCCTGCGGATTGCCACCGATGACGAACCCGGCCGCCCGGCCGCCGCCCAGATCGAAGAATTCTCCCGCCAGGTCAAGGAACTCTCAGGCGGCAGAGTCCTCATCGAACCTGTCTGGAAGGCCGTAGGCGAGGACAAGGACGACTGGGATCAAGCCGTGGCACGCGGAGTGATTGCCGGCGACTTCGATATGGGTCTCATTCCCGCCCGGGCTTGGGACACCGAAGGTGTGAGTTCGTTCGCCGCCTTGCACGCCCCGTTCCTGGTGACATCAAATGCCCTCATGGCAAAAGTGGCGGAGCCCGCCATTGCGGACGAGATGCTGGGAGGACTGGACAAAGTCGGTGTGTCCGGTCTGGCCCTGTTCCCCGAAGGCACGCGAATGCTCTTCTCCTTCCGCGGACCGGTACTCAAGCCTTCAGATCTTGCCGGGAAGACGGTGCGGGCTCCCCGCTCCGACACCACGTATGCGTTGCTGAAGGCGTTCGGGGCCACCCCCGACGATCTTGTGGGTGATGCGTTCCCAGAGGGCGTTGCCGCCGGAGAAGTTGTCGCGGCGGAGTCGTCGTTCTTGGGGGCCAAGTCCTTGCCTCAGCCCACGACTGCGGCCGCTAACGTGGTGCTTTATTCAAAGTTGAACTCCCTCGTGGCCAACACCCACAGCTTTCAAGCCCTGAGCGAGGCTCAGCGGCAGGCCCTCCAGGACGCTGCGGCAGCTACCCGTACCTGGGCGGCCGACGCCATGACCACGTCCGCGGACGACGCCGCCAACTTCTGTAAGGACGGTGGCACCGTTGTCACGGCGACTGAAAACGAGCTTGCCGCGTTCAAGTCGGCGGGCGCGCCTGTCTACGCGAAGCTCGAAGCGGACCCGGAAACAAAAACACGTATAGCCAAGATCAGGGAGCTGAGAGCCGGCGAACCTGCCCCGGCCGCCATCAAGCCATGCAGCCCCGGCGACTAACTTCCGTCCGCCGCACCTGAACGTGACGGTTTAAGCAGTGACGATCATGGTCTGTTTCAGCCCCCCTTTGCGAGCTCGCAGTCGACTTCGAGGTAGGCAGGTGTGGCACTGGCGTCCTGACCACGATGTAGGCGGTGCCGTCTTTCTATGTCAATCTCTTGAATCAGGTCCACCGCGACGTGGGTGAGGGGTAAGCGTCAGCTCGATCGGCGCACGCACACGCAGCGGCATCATTGTGTGAAGCGTTCAGAGATATTTTCGGCTGACTGCAGCAGACGGAACAGTCGTGGCCGCCGTCTCACCGAGGTTCACGACGATTAAGGAAGTCGTGGACGGCAATGAGGCTGTGTGTAAAACGCTGCAGCGGGGTTTGTTGTGGATCGTTCCTCCTATACCGCTGATCCCGGCCAGGGCTACTCTTCCCGTACGGACGGCCAGTTGCTCGACGAGCCACCGTTTTCGATATAGCCTGACGGAAACCCGGCCGCAACGTGCCCGGGACGACCAGCCGGCGGCGATGCTGCGGTTGATGCAACGACTTGGGGGAGTCAATGACAATTCAACCTCTCACCGAAAACCGGGAGCCGCTCCCGGAGCCCACGATCCTGGTCCGGACTCCTGCGGAAGCCCTGACCATGCCCTCGCCGGATCTCCTTCTTACCGAGAGCTACTCAGACTTCGCCGTCGACCGCCTGAGTCCGGGAGTACCCGGATCATCCTGCGGCCCAACACCCGCATCACAGACGATGACTGTATCCGGACAGGTGCAGAACTGCTGGCGCTCACCGGAGGAAAGCCCGGAGCCGTGCTGCTACAGGTCAGCGGCGTCGGCTCCGTCAGTCGGACAGCAATCAGCCTTTATTGTGAAGCAGCCGCCGTCACGGCGTTCGCCATCCTGGGCGATACCCCGGTCGACCGCGTCATCGCCCACACCCTTCTGCGGCTGGCGCCGCCCAAGTGCCCAACGAAATACTTCACGGAGGAAGAAAAAGCCGTCTTCTGGCTCCAAACCACCGGGTGACCCCCGACAAACTCCTTGACTTGGCCAGCTTGCTGCGCATGACGCTCTAACGGTGAAGGCATGAAGAGGCCACGGATATCACCTCGCGATGGATGCAGCTGGACTGGTAACCGGAGCGGCAGATCTGACAGGTGTTGTCGCCGACGACGAACTGGCCGACCTGGATGGTGTGGACGTCGTCGCCGATCTCCTCGACGATGCTGACGTATTCGTGCCCCATCGGATGTGGCTCGTCGGTGGGAACGGTGCCGCGGTAGGGCCACAAATCGGATCCGCAACACACGCTGCGGCGACCTTGATGATCGCGTCGGTGGGGTGCTGGATGGTGGGTTTGCCGCGGTCTTCGACGCCGACGTCGCCGGGTGCGCGGAGGTGGTTGCGCGCATGAGGAGGTAGTGCCTTCCAGGGTTAGTGATCGGTACAGGAGGGGATGGGCGGGACGGTTTAGCGGCCTTCGAACCCGTCGTCGGTGATTTGCTCGCCCACCAGGAGGCGATGTCGGCGCCGTCGTCGGCTTCCAGGAGCACGATATGTTCCATAAACATCCCGGGGGCTGCTGCGTGCCAGTGCTCTTCGCCGGGGGTCTGTAGAGGGTCTGGTCGGGGTGGACTTCGATGATGTTGCCGTCGCGGTCGCCGAACCGGACGATGCCGTCAGTGACTTGCAGGTACTGGCCGCGGGCGTGGGAGTGCCAGGCGGTGCGGACTCCGGGCTGGAAGCGTACTTTCGCCATTGTCGAGCGCTGCTGGGTCCGTGTGGTGCTGCGATGACGTCGAGGCACACTCCGCCGGGGAACTGTGCTTCCGGGTTCAGGATGGTCTCGCGCTGGGGTTCGATGATCATAATTTTTCCTTTTCGGGGGTGCTACTTGGTGAGAATGCGCTGGGCGAGGGTGAGGGCGGAGACCGCGCGCGGCCAGCCGGCGTAGAACGCGACATGAGTGATCGCTTCGATGATCTCTTCCTTGGTCAGTCCGTTGGCGATACCCATGGGGATGTGCGCTTCGAGCTGCTCGATGTTTCCTGTCGAGACGAGGCTGCTGATCGTGGCAAGGCTGCGGTCGCGGCGGGATAGCTCGGGCCGGGACCACACCTGACCGAAGAGCACCTCGTCGGTCAGAGACACGAAGGTAGGGGCGAAGTCGCCCATCATCCTCTGCATGGGGGTCTGCTCGTAGTCGGTCATTTGGCGTGACTCCTTGGGGTGGGGTGTTGTTGGGGCTGGGCTTGGGGGCGCGGGTGCGCGTTAGGAGATGAGGGCAGCGTTGCTGGCCAGGAACAGGGCGACCTTGGCGATGTCGTCGGGGCCCGCCGAGTCGCTTGAGGAGGACACGCCCGGTGACCTGGTTGACGCTCGCGGTGGAGTTCTCATCCATTGCACCGACACCGGGCGTCCTGACGAGTCCGGGAGCGATGCCGTTGACGCGGATGCCGAACTTGGCGAGATTCAGCGCCAGCGAGCGGGTCAGCATGACGACGCCGCCCTTGGAGGCGTCGTAGGCCTCGAAGTCGATGTTGGGCTTGAATCCGCCGGTGGAGGCGACGTTGATGATCTGCCCGGGACGGTCGTCTGCCCGAAGTGCCCGCACGTACGCCTGGGCCAGCCTCAGCGTTTATCCTGACGACTCCCCGAGCGTACCGCTGGATGCCCGAGTTCAGTTGCGGACGTCGTAGTGGCTGGAGATTGCCACCCGGTTGAACGCGTTGATTGTGATTGCCACCCATTCCACTGCGGCTATCTGGTCGTCGTTGAGTGCTGCCACTTCGTCTTGGGGCAGGGTCAGCCGGTCGGAGATCAGGGTTGTGCTCTCTGCGATGGCGAGGGCATGTCTCTCTTCTGGGGTGAAGTACCCGGTATCCCGCCAGGCGGGCAGGATGGCGAGGCGGTCCTGGGTTTCGCCGTGGGAGATGGCGTCGCGGATGTGCATCCTCAGGCAGAACGCGCAGCCGTTGATTTGGGAGCAGCGAATCTTGACGAGCTCGATGAGGAGGGGTTCCAGGCCTGCTACACCGGCCGCGGTAGAGGATTCGTCGTTAAGGAGCAGCAAGGTCTTGTATGCCGCTGGTACGGCTTGGTTCAAGCGAATGTGATTGCCCATGGCGGTCTGCTTTCAGAAAGTATTGCCTTCTATCGAAAAAGCTGGGGAGCGGGGTGCCCTTCAACGTCCTCTGTGAAGGGCACCCCGCGCTGTCCGGCTACTGCTGGTTCAGCCATTCTTCGAAGCGGGTGTTATAAATGGTCGCTTCGTTGCCGGGGAGCAGTTCGCGATCCTGGAGCAGGGCGTTGAAGTAGCGTGCGTTGGGGTCGGTGACGACCTCGCGGGGGTCGCCTTGGAAGCTGAGGCGCTTGCGGATGAGCTCGTCGAGACCGAATTGCTCGGGGCCGGCGACCTCGATGGTGGCATTTTGTGGACTTCCGACGGCGGTGCGGGCAACAGCGGTGGCTACGTCCTCAGCGGCCATGGGCTGAATCAGCGCGGGTGACAGACGAACGGTGTTTCCGTCGGTCGCGGCCTGTGCGATGCTCTTGACGAACTCGAAAAACTGCGTCGCATGGACAATGGAGTACGGGACACCTGATTCCTTGATGAGCTTCTCCTGGGCGATTTTCGCCCGGAAGTAGCCGCTCTCGGCCAAACGCTCGGTGCCGACGACCGACAGTGCGACGTGGTGGCCGACACCGGCTTCCTTCTCCGCGGCGAGCTGGTTGCGGGTGGACGTAGTGAAGAAGTTCAGCACAGCTGCATCTTCAAACGAGGGCGAGTTCGACACGTCGACTACAGTGTCGGCGCCCTGCAGCACGTCCGCGAGGCCTTCGCCGGTGAGGGTGTTCACACCCGAGTCAGGGGAAGCGGCCACTGCTTCGTGTCCGTGTTCGCCGAGCTTGTTGACCAGTTTCGACCCGATGAGTCCGGTTCCGCCGATAACTACGATCTTCATGATCTTCCTTCCGATAAGTGACGCAGAGGGATGCAGTGACATCCGTCCACCAGCTGTGACCGTGTGCCAACGCAATCTGTGACAGCCTGAGGAAGATTGCTTCATCCGCGTCCGGGTACTGCGTCATAGTGGGTGTCGTAGACAGGCTCACAATGGGACGCCATAGGTCAGGTGCCAACCCTTGTAACGCCCGGAGAGATGGTCCGGGTTCAACGCGGGTGAATTCCAGCCTGCGGTCATGCTGCTGCCGAGCTAGCCGATGTCCTGGCTATGGTGTCCGGAGCTGGGTAGCGTCCGTTAATCGGGAGAAACGCTGCTGGCGAAATCTCCTATAGTCGCGGAGACGTAGCTACAGGCCGTGCTATGACGTCAAGTTCAGCCACTCCTTGAGGGTGATGTCCCCGATGCGGGTTTCACCGACGGGAACGATGCTTGTCTCTTCGATCGGTATACCGAAGTAGCCGGCTTCGGTATCAATGACCACTGGGCGGGAATCATTGCGGGCCGCGAGAACCCGACCCACGAATTCATTAAGTCCTGCGCGCTCAGGGCCCGCCATTTCAAGGACGCCGTCAATCGCAGGCGAGACCGCCGTCTCCGCCACAATGCGAGCAACGTCTGCAGCAGCCATGGGCTGCATCAGGTGACTTGTCACATAAACCGACCCGCCGCGTGTTCCGGCGTCAGCGATCATCGGGATGAACTCGAAGAATTGAGTGGCCCGCAGAATGGTGTACGGCACTCCGCCTTCTCTAACAGCCTTCTCCTGCGCAGTCTTTCCGGCAAAGTAGCTGGCGGCCCCGATACGGTCGGTTCCAACGACGGACAGAGCCACATGATGTTGCACGCCTGCCTTTTGCTCGGCGGCGAGAAGATTGTGGGATGAAGTGGAGAAGAAGGGAACGACTACCTTCTCATCGAAATCGGCGGTGTTCGTCAGGTCGACAACTACGTCCGCCCCCGCCATCGCCTCATCCAATCCCTGGCCGGTCACCGAATCCACCCCGGTGGAAGGGGACGCCGCTTTCGCCTCATGGCCCTGACTGCTTAGGATCTCCACAACCTGCTTGCCGATCAGGCCAGTGCCGCCGATAACAACGATCTTCATGATGATTTTCCCTTCGATAATGGCTTAGCGGAATGTCGTGACATTCCGTCCACCAGCTATGACCGGGAACCAAATCAATCTGTGACAGCGTTGGGAAAATTGCACGCTAGTTCAGCGCCAAAGTTCGTAACTCCGGGGGCTTGTCTGGGCCAACTTTCGGAACAGCCGAAAAGTGCCACGCGGCAGGATCCGTGATCGATCAGCTTGCTTCCCGCTTCTGTCCGGGTTGCAACACCGTCACCACGACGACCACTGCACTCACAACCGCGATTCCGCCCACCACTCCGGCAACCCCGATCGCACTGACGCTAGCCGGAATCGCCAGCACCGTCCCCACCGCTGGCAATATCACCGACGGGCGGATGACTCGCCGGACGGTGAGCGGCGCGAGAATCGCCCACAACAATCCCATTAAAACGGCGGTCGGAATCGCGACGCAGTGCCCGGCGATAAACGCCTGCGCCAGGGGCTGAGGTCCGGTCAGCGGGAGCGTGATCGCAACTTCGAGGCCTGCGCCGAGGGCGGCTAAGGCCGCAAAGATGGCGAAGTGCCAGTATCCCCACAGGTATGATTTGTCACGATTTTTGGACAATGTCTCACCCGCCGGCTGGAGGAAGTACAACCACCACAGGGCGAACAACAGCACGAGGCTGGAGGCCGAGACAGCAACCAAGTATGCGCTCACGCCGCCGGATCTCAATGCAGCGGCCACGCCATTCGATGCGGCCAACACGCTTTCGCCGAACAGAATCCGGCCAGCCGCCGGACGGCCTTACGATACGCGGTCGGATTCGCGGTTGTTGCCGGGGCAGCTGCAGCTCGTCGCGTTCGTGGTGCTCGCTATTTTACCCCGCCTCCTGCAACACCAACCGCAGGACCCACCCCAGTTGAAGGACACAATAAAGCCCAGGGTGACCCCCAGATAGTCACCGTCGTTGAAGGCCTCCGGCACACCTGCACCCAGCAGCAGCACGCCTCCCATTTGCAGCATCGTCAGCAGCCGGTAAAGCGCATCGTCGTCCGTGTCGAACGCAGACGCAAACCAGGTGAAGTTCATCCACGCCCACTAGATCGCGAAGAACACCTGCAGGAACGGCAGGATCGACCCTGCTAGATGATCTTCAGCGATCCCGTGCGCCAGTTGCGCTGTAAGGCTGGCGACAGCGACCACGAAAGTGAGGTCGAACAGCAGCTCCAGCTGGCTTGCATGGCGTGGGGTTCGTCCGACGCACGGGCTCTCATACGCACACGCGGACCATACTGCGCCGGGCCGATCTCAGACATTAGCCCTGCCACATGATCGGTTCAGGAAGCCCACAGGTCAGCCGCCAACCCTCGCCACGCCGGAGAGCTTGTCCGGATTCATCGTCCACAACAGCCGATCAATACCATCGGCAGACGCCGTGAGAGTCACCACCGCAAACACCACCCCGTCCCGTGCCAGCCGTGCCGAGGGCCGCCCGTTAGCCATGAAGGGCTCGGTATCGACACCATCCCAGAAGCGCGCCGCGAATGCCCGATAGTACTTCGCGACCCGTTCCCGTCCGACAACAGGGAACTTGGAAGCCCGAACCTTACCGCCGCCGTCGGAGTAGCTGACGACGTCCGCGGCGAACAATGCCTCCAGCGCGGCCAGATTTCCGGTTCGCGCAGCAACCAGGAATGCTTCCAGCAGATGCCGCTGCTCGGTCACGCTCACCGTTGCGCGTTTCTCCTCGGCAAGGCGTTTGCGCGCCCGGCTTACCAGCTGCCGGGCATTCGCTTCTGTCTGTTGGATGATCTCCGCGATCTGCTCATACGGGTAGTCGAATGCTTGCCGCAACACGTACGCGGCCCGTTCTGTCGGCGACAACTTTTCCAGTATCAGCAACACGGCCAGCTCGAGCGCTTCACCACGTACTGCGCCCAGTTCAGGATCGGCGCTTGTGTCCACCGGCTCGGGCAGCCACGGACCGACATAAGTCTCACGACGGACACGTGCCGACTGCCCGACATTGATGGCAAGACGGGTGGCGGTGGTCGCCAGGAACGCCGGCGCATTCCGAACCGTGCTGCGATCGCATGTCTGCCACCGAACCCACGTCTCTTGGACGATGTCCTCCGCCTCGCTGACACTGCCGAGCATCCGGTAGGCAATCCCGAACAACCGAGAACGGACCTCCGCGAATATCGTCGACGCGGTTTCTAATTCGGCGTCTGACCCGGTGTCGGCAATCATGCCCCCTATGTTACTGGTCCCCCGGGCGGACCACAGCCGCGGAATTGCGGCTCGATTATGGCATTCGAAATCGGACAGTCTGGCGGTGCTGTCGATGAGGCGGTAAAAGTCGTAAGGGAGCAAGCCACGTTCCATTTCGAGTTTGGCGAACCGAATCCGATGCTGGTTTACTCGACGAGTTTGTCCGCCGTTGTGACCGGTTGACGCATGAGTGTCGCGATCTCGTGCGATACGGGCGCGATGCCTTCGTGCTCGATGCCACGAGCAGGAGACCAAACGAGGTTCACCTGCAAGGTTGGATCAAGATCCGGATAGTCGCTGCGGCTATGACAGCCGCGGGTTTCACAGCGTTCACGGGCCGCTTCAAGCGTCGCGCGCGCCGCAAGAGCGGCCGCCTTCAGATCGAAGGCGTGAGCAAGATCCTGATATCCGGCGATGTCGGCATGCACACCCACCGCTGTGATGCGGGCTTCAATCCCGTCGAGTTCGGCGAGGCCCTGCGTAAGACCTTCTTCGTTCCGTACGACACCCGCATGCTCGGTCATGGTGTCACGGATGGCACGCTGCAATACGCGGACGTTCTCGTGTCCATTAGCCTAGAGTCCCACCGCTTTTCTTACAGTCACCGCGTCGGCGTGCTCTGCCGCGGCACCCGGCGACTCAGCCCAGCCGGCCGAGACCGAAGCACCAAACCACGCCACGGGGTGGGAGCTGAATAAGCAGGGCGGGGCCGAACGCATCAAGGCCGCCGGACTTGACGTTCCGAAGTCCGAAGGCGTCGCCGAACACTTCCACGCGCAACCTGGACACCTTCGTGAACAGCAAGGCGATGATCGTCCCCGGCCGACATCGGTTTCGAATTCAACGCCGGCGGCAAGCCCGCGGGCATCTCTGCGCACCCACGACGATTCCGGCATCATCCATGTGGAGGCACCCGTCGGCGACACGTACACCATGGGCCAGCTGCTGACCGAATGGGGCGCCCTGGATGGAACCGCCCCCACTACCGGCACTGCGGCCCACGCCGCGTTCAGGGTCGAGTCTAGCGGCAGGGACCTCGGGCACGGTATCAGGGGACCGGCCTTCCCGAAATAGTTATCAGGCGCGACGTGGCGACACGGTCTCCCGGGGCAGTGACTTTCAACTGCCTAGGGCGGCGTGACGGACGAAAATGGGTCTTCCATGAATAGACGCCAGCTGAAAGACCTTGGGGACATCTTGACCGCCTATCCCCCACATGGGCGGGCTGGATCCGCAGTGACCGGCGGAAGCCAGGGCCGGCAGGGTCATTCTCCTCCGGGTAGTGAACCGAGGCGGCTCTTGCTGCGCCGGCCCGGCGGGACGCTAACTAACATCTGTCCGATCCCCACCAGGAGCATCCGGCCGTCCGGGAACACCGGAAGGAGATTGGCCGCATGGACCGCAGCGAGCGGCAGGATGATCCAGCCCGGGGCGCCGGCCAGCAGAAACACTATGCAGCACGCAGCCCCGGAAAGGGGTCCGGCGGCGGCCGTGGCCACATTTTGGGCGCCCCGCATCTGCGGTCCGGTGATCCACACATACGCCAGTGAATGGTTGGCTTCGCCGGCTGTTTGGTCGCGCAGCACAAGGCGGAGGACGATCAGATGTGCGGCCTCATGAACGACCAGGGAGCAAAGGCAAGTCGCGAATCCGGTTCCGGCGGCGGAGAGTGGTTCACCGTAGAAGCCCGTGGCCAGCGCTGCTGCCGCGCCAGCTCCGAAGAACAGGACGGCGACGGCCGCTGCTGGCAACACCGCCGCCCTGGCGACGGAGAGAAGCGCCCCGGCTGCGCCCCGTCCAAGTTTCCAGCTCCCATGGCCCCAGCTCCGCGCCTTTGCTTCCTCAAAGCTGCCATCTGTTTGCGGCGGACCAGGGGCCGCGGAACTCACGCGCTGGCCATTTCCGTGCGGTGCAGCGCCAGCCAGCGGGCGGTCAGCAGGTACCACGCATAGGCAGCCGCCATCATGGCTATCTGGACGGCGAGGCTGATGAGGAGGTTCGCGGATGCCGCGAGCATGGACTGCAGGCCGAAGGTCAGGCCCAGCAGGCCAACCACGGCAACAGCCTCGGACACAGCGCCACCGATGGACTGGTCCCGGCTGACAGGGAGCAGCAGCCCCAGCGCACAGCTGGCGCACAGCTCCACAAACAGCATTGGCAGGGCCAGGGCAAACTCCACCGGCCCGGCACCGGAAACCAGCATGAAAGCCGTCCCGTACACCGCCATCATGCCCGCCCAGATCAGCAGGACGGCCCTGAACTTTGGCCCGATCCACGCCGTCGCGGTGCCGGTGACCCGGTACATCCAGTGGTGCCGGCGGGTGGGTCCGTAGCAGCCGATCCCGATCGCACTGGCCACGCCCAGCGCCACGTAGAAGACACCGAGCTCATCGCCGCCCGTTGCGGCGGCGGAGACAACGGCCGCGGCGCACAGTCCGTTGATGAACAGCAGCAGTACAGCGTTGGGCGGATACCGCAGCCACTGGCGCAGTTCAAGCACCATGAAGGTGGGCCCCTTGCTCGCGGCCTTGGCTGTTCGGGTCCCCCCTAAACGTGGCCGCCACGGCGCGAACTCCTTACGCGGCGCCGCCTCGAGCAAGCCGAGAGCCGCGAGCAGAATCACAGGGGACGCGGCCACCAGGACGAGCACCCACCAGGCAGGTGCCGTGGCACCGAGCAGCCAGGCGAGCACCTCGCCCAGCGGCAGGAGCACTCCCCTGCCGTCCCCGCCGTTCATGGGCATCGACGTCATGAACGAGTAGAGGAGCAGCGCAGCGGTGAGCAGGCCGCTGATGCCCTGGACCATCACGCCGTTGCGGCCCAGTATCCGTCCGGCGGCCACTTGGGCCAGTTCCGTCAGCACCTGGGTGGCCAGGCAGCCCAGCAATGCGGCGAAGACGGCGTAGCCGACGCCCACGAGGGCCACGGCAGCACTTCCGGTGAACACAAACTGCAGGGCGAGCGGAGCGGAGACGAGCAATCCGCCAGAGAACCCTACGGCCACTGTCAGCCAGCGGGTTGCACCGCGGACGTGCGCCTCGCGCACGGGAAGGACGGACAGCAGCTCGGTCAGCAAAGTGCGGCTCGGTGCGTACAGGACCGCCATGAGTGTGGCCAGGGCAGGCATCGCGAACATGACGCTCGCCACGGGGACCGCAATTTCGCGCCCGGTCTCCGGGTCTAGGCCCAGTTGTTTGCCCAGCTCCACGCTGGACCAGGCTGTCCACGCAGCAATGGCCGCAAGGATCGCGATGACCAGTGTTTTCGCTTTGGCCTTTGAACCAAGGGAGCGGGACAGATCGTTGTACCACATCCGCCACGTGATGCGGTGCACGGCCGCCGTGACGGCGAGCGGGCCGACGCGCCGCGGTGCGGCCACCCGGCTCACTGCTGTCGAGTGGTCCGCTTGGCCTTGGAGGCCAGCCAAACCACGAGGGCCGCGGCCACGGCCAGCACCAGCGGGCCGAGAGGGTTAAAGAACATGCTTGTTTCGGGGGCCCCGGAGCCGTTGGTGGTGGACTCCACGGAAATAAAGACCGGGATGGAGAAGCTGCCGTTAGTGACGAACGTCGTGATAAAGATTGCGACGAGGGCAACCAGGGAGACGAGGATTCCGACGCCGAGTGCTTTCATAAAGTTCATCAATGTCACTTTCACTGTAGGTTTTATCGCATGAATATCAGTAGGACAGCAGGCGCTGCAATTCTTCTTCTTTACCAGCCATGGCCTGGTGCAGCCCCGTCGCGTGGACAAACAATTCCTCCAATGACGCTGACCCGCTTTCCCGAATAAGTTCCGCGGGACGGCCTGCGGCGACTTTCCGGCCATCGGCAAGAATCACCACGGAATCGCAAAAACGTTCGGCCGCAAGGAGATCGTGCGTTGCGATCAGGATGGCGCCGCCTTCCCGTGTGAAGGTCCGCAGGAGCGAGTTCATCAGCAGTCCCGCCTCCGGATCGAGCCCGCGCATGGGCTCGTCCAAAATCAGCAGGTCCGGCCGGTGGGACAGCGCCAGCACCAGCTGAAGCTTGCGCTTCATGCCGTGGGAGTAGTCACCCACATATTTGTCCAGGTGTGGCTCGAGCCCCAGGAGGTCGGCCAGGCCGGACGCCGTCCCCTCATGGAACAGCGGGCGCAGCCGCCGGTGAAAACCGAGGAGCTCGCGGGCCGTCAGGGCTTCGGGGACCGGCAGGTCGTCCGGGAAAAATCCAAAGCGGTCCTTGGCCTCCACGGTGTCGTGCGGAAGGCCGCAGATGCTCACTGCGCCGGACGTCGGGCAAATGAAGCCGGAAATGCAGTGGATCGTGGTGGACTTGCCTGACCCGTTGGGGCCAAGCAGCCCGGTCACTTCCCCTGCACGCACGGTGAAGTCGAGATCCTGAACGCCACGCCGGGTTCCATAGTCCTTGGTGAGTCCGGCGACGGCCAGCGGGTCAGGCAAGTTTTCCATTATTGGTCCTTAAACGTTGTCAGGCTAGTAGCAACCGAGCTTGACGCCGATCTTAATCCCCCAAGGACCCTTGACGGCCTCGATGTGGCCGGTGAAGCCACGGTAGCCCGAATTGCGGCAGTAGATCCAGGCCACCGCTGCGGCGATGACCAAGATGCCAATCAGCACAAGCCAGACCCAGCGGAATTCGCTGTTCTTGTCGAGTGCGGACTTTACTGCCCGTGCAACTGCGTTTTGCGCCGAGACCTGCGCAGCAATTGCATAATCGGTGAGTGCGAGCATGGAAATACCTTCCTACAGATGCGAGTGGTTTACATGAACAGCCAAACGAATGGCGGATTCCCCCCAAATACAAACGCGGCTCGAATCCGCTATGCCCGAGCGTAGAGGTCGGACCGCTACGCGTCAACGATTTCCTCCACCGAGTTTATTTATGTCCCTGGCGAGGTCCTAACCTGATGCTGATTGTGTCTTCAGCCAACCGGCACAGCCCCGCCCACTACTTAGCGAGGGCGGTCAGAACGCCTTCCGGTCTCCGCTATTGTCGGCTGGTCCGCGACCGTGAACGGCAAAAAGCGGCCCGGCAGCATCTCCTCGGTCGTCCTGAAGGCCCACGACCAAATCGTGCTTTACCAGGGCACGCCGCCATCCCCAATGCCTTCCACGTTCGCGTTCCCGGAAGGTGAGTAAGACCGGATCTTGGACCAGCGACAGGCCCCTGCGCGGCTGGAGTTCGCGCCTCGTAATCTGACCGTCCCGGATGTTGTCCCAAAACCTGGCGCCTGAACGACAGTCACAGAGGCAACTTTCGGGATGGGTACTCTCATTCGCCTCGGGATTCCATGCTCAGGTAGCGGTAAACGGTGGCGCGGCTGGCCCCGATGATCTTTCCGATGTCAGCCGGCTTGAGTCCTCTTGTCTTCAGTTCGTGCGCCCGCAATACCTTCTCATGGTCGGCAGTGACTTCCCGTCGTCCCGCCTTTCGTCCATTGGCAGCTGTGGCAGCCATGCCGGCCTTAGTGCGCTCTGAGAGCTCGTCTCGCTCGAGTTGAGCGAAAGCAGAAATGATGGTCACCATGGCTTGTGGCATCGCTCCCCCGACGTCACTGTCGGGATCAGTTGCAATGCCGTCCCGAAGCGACCGGAACTTGATGCCCCGGGATTTGAAGTCATCCAACAGCTCAAGCAGGTGCCGAGTGTTACGCCCCAGCCGGTCCAGCTTCCACACCACGACCTCGTCACCTCTACCGAGACGATCCAATGTCCGGTCCAACTCCGGACGGCTTATCCGGGTCCCACTGATCCCGTGATCCGCGTAGATCCGTTCGCACCCCGCAGTTTCCAGCTCACGGATCTGCAGATCGGTAGCCTGATCCGCCAAGCTGACCCGGGCATATCTAAGACGCGCCATTCACTCCCCAAGTCTTATCAAAGGACAAAAACCTGTGAAGTCGAGAATCTCAAAGTGAGACACATTGGCTGGACGATGATGCGTGACCGACGTCACCCACCGACGGCGGGAAACCGCCAAATAACGATCAAACCCAAAATGGGCTGGGGCGGCCTTCTGCCGTCTTAGCAAGGGATCCATAGATAAGACAACGAACTGCCGGACACCGAATGTCCGAGCGGTAGCGATCCATGCTCCGATCTGCCTCGTAACTAACGGGATATCCAGCGATCCGACCAGAAGGTTAGGAGACGTAGTTATGAGAGTCGCCAGCCACGTACGAACCCATACGATTCCACGGAAATTAAGGCGATGCCGTCATCGCGCTCGTTCAGGCGGCGAGACGTTCCATATCCCAAGGGTTGTGAGACGGCCGTAGTGCTCCAGTTGAGGAGGCGTTAGGAGACTAGCCGGTTAGATTCTCGGACTCGAGCTTCTAAGAGAAAGGCCCGCGCGGATTCCGATCCGCAGACCCCGTTGGGGAGTCATCCGGGGCCTCACCGAAGAAGCGTCGAGCTCGTGGCAACCAAAGGGGGCCGATGAGGACCACCGGAACCAAGAACAGTAGCCATCTCCAGGATGGCGGCCACGAGAACCCGAATCCGCACAGCAAGACAGTGTAGCTCAGGTAATAGCGCATGTTTCGATCGCCATCTTTAAGGGTCTGGATAAAACTGGCACCGACGACAGAGAGCAGAAGCAAAATAAACCCAGAAAGCCAGGGAACCCACGCCGGCTGGGGTTCTTTCACCATTTCTAAAATGGCCAGAACGCCAAGAACGTCAATGCAAGCTATCGCCCCCAGTAACGCCCAAACAGCAAAGAGGACCTCGAAGGGTGGCTCCCTTTTATTCTCACCGGTACTGACTGGGCCTTCGTTCCGTCTCGCCATGGCCCGAGCCTAGACCCTGCTGTTGTCCGGAACTATCCCTTCAAGGGCCGGCAACGGGACGGCTTCGAAACCGGGCCAATGCGGGACGCTGCTGGCCCGCATGTTCCCACGTTGCCGTCTTAAATTCACCCATTTCTTTTCAGCGTTCTTTCCTCAGTTTGATAGAGATTTTCGATGACCCTCTCGGCATGAGTTGTACCGATCTTGGGATACATGGCGCGCAGCTCCATAACGGCAGCCTCATGCCCTTGATTTACGTGGATGGCTCGCAACCAGATGATATGCATGCCGGATAGGCGGAGTCCTCTCTTGGACATGTGATGCTGTTCTACAATGCGCCAGATACTCACCGCCCCTTGGGCGAGTGCGAGCGTGATAATCAGGGGCGTTAGGGCATCGATTGTTAGCGGAGTGGTTAGGTACATCGCCGTAAACCAGATCGCGATCAGAAGAGTTCCTATACCGAAATTCTGGGATCGCATCCAGTCTAAAAAACTCATCGAGTTTAAAGGCGGAACTTCCGAGCGCAGAGCCGATTCTGCCGGCTTCACCGAGAGTGCCAGCGAACTGAGAAACAGGACCAGTGACCAAATAGGGGGACTAGCGGGATCCCAAAGTTCGGCCACGGCCGCGAAGACGGATCCGATGACGGCCGCGGGCAGGAGGGCTAAGAGCATATCTGCCGGCTGCGGCCGCATTAGAACGGTAGGCGTTGATCGGCGGTCCCAAAAAAGAATGATGCAGCCTTGGATAAAGGCCATTGCAGCGAACCCTGCGGTGAACGCCGCTACTCAGCCGTGTTCGTTCTCATTCAAAACATTGCGGCTCGCCAGAGGCTCAAGCCCGCGGCAACCACTACAACTCCACCCCCCAGGACAGACACCCGCTTCGCGTTACGGATTACCCGCATGAACGACGATCCTCCCACCTAGAGCAGCGCCCCATCACTGCTTAGCTGTATCCTAGACCCGGAAACCGAGGTGCTCTCTGCAAGGGACGATTTGCCTCTGATTCCATTCGGCTTCAGCCCTGCTTTTGGGTGTTTCGAAACCTCGTCGCCTCGAAACCCTAGGGTTACGAAACGGCCGAAGTGCTCCAGTTCGAGGACCTTCAGCGGCCGTTGAATCGGACAGGGTATACGGGGCTTCCCAGGACAGCAGCCGGGTGTGGGAAGCGAGTCGAAGATCCTGGCCCGGTGATCGACCCTCTTTCGGGACGTTATGCGGACAGGCCTCTTTCGGGACGTTATGCGGACAGGCCTCTTTCGGGACGCTAGGCCAGCCGCTGGCCTATTAGGAACTTCCACCAGCCCAGGGCTGCTACAAGGCGTTGAAGCGAATAAATCGCCTGTGGCCCCCTCTTCCATTGAAGCGTTAGGCTGTTCGAACAAGTCGACAGGCTGGCCAGGGACTGAAGCAAAGGGCATGACAACTCTGCGGTCAATTAAGCGCCTGCTCATGGAGCTACCTCAGCCGGCGCGACGCTATCACGCGTTACTGTGAGCCTCACTTCTAGTCTGCCTTGCCCTTGCATTAGCGACCGCTATCTCTTGGGTGGCGCTGCTCGGCATAGGTGTGGCAAACGTCTTCGCCTTCCTCTTTGGACGCTGCATTTATCGTGATTGGAACGGGGCGGCGACTTTCTGGTCCAATACCTACAAAGAGAGTCGTGGAATTCCTCCAGATCGCTTCACCTTCTTTGATGTTCCGACAGCAAAGGCAATGGGCTTCTTCTATATGCTCATGGGTATCTACTGGACGGGCGGGGCGCTGGTTGTAACAATCCAGTCGATGCTGGCGTCGTCCATATAAAGGGACGTCGAGCGGAATTAGGACCGCGACAAATAGGTCGCAGCGCAGAAATCTTCCATTTAGCGTTCGCCGTCTGGACTGCATTGACAGCGCCCGCAGCGGATTTTCCTGCTTTCTTTACTCTTCCGGGAACTGGCGGACAATGTCGATGGGAAAGGCGTTCAGCAATTTGCGTCTGAGTTTCTTGCTGTCTTTCCAGTCATCGGTGTGGACGTCGGTGCTTCTTCCGCGCCGATCCATCAGGCAGATGCAGCCGCAGCTGCGGTCGCCTACGAGGATGACGTCGGCCAGCTTGATCGACTTCGTTTTGCCTGATTCGAGCTTCAGCAGGTGGGTTTCTGTGAGCGTTAAGGCTGCCTTAGATGTCTTGCTTCGCCATTTCTGATGCCCGTCGGGGGACTCTTGTGGCTTTAGGTCGTCTGTGCCGTTGTGGCGCTGCCAGATCTCATAGGGGTCCAGGGTGAGTTCCAGTGCGGTCGCGTCGGCTTTGCGGACCTTGGTATTCTCGTCGACAGCGACGATGAGTGATTCCAGGGATGCGGTCAGTGTGGCCCTTAATTCAGCGCTGGTTATCGAGGCGGCTGCGTCGAGCAGTGCCTGCCTGGTCGGAGTCGTTCGTCCGAGAAGGCCGTTGACTGCCACCTGAGGGAGGTGATCGGAAGCGACAGTATCGTCCCACGTGAACACTGCTTGGAGTGCGTGGCGGGCGGCCTGAACCGCGTCATCGGTGAAGCCCTCGGCTGCCACGTCACGGACAGCAGCGACGCTGGCCCGCAAAGCTGCGGCGGTGTTGGCCGCGACCGGGTCAAGGATGAGGTCGAGCTGGCAGCAGTCATTATCGAGCTGCGTTGTGAGAATCACGACCGAGTAGATGAGGCCGGTGGGGTGCCGAAGCCGTGCGAGCAGCTCATATCTCAGTGCCTCTCCAAGGAATGCGGAATTCCTCGACGGGACCATGAAGGAAAGTGCCACTCCGCTCTTCTGTGACCTGATAAGAGTTGGCGTTGTGATGACGGGATCGGGCTGGTGCCGGGTGACGGGGGTACCCTGCGGAAGACGAATGTCCAGGGAGCCGGGTACCGGCCCGGTGAAGGCGACGGCCGCGTTCTCGGCGGTGAACCACCGCTGGGCCCATTCGATCGCCTCGGCCCGGCTGATGCCTGTGATCGTCGGGGAACCAAAGTGCCCGGCCCCCTGCCCGTTCGTTCCGAACCGGCAGGTCAGCAGGCCGCTGGACACTGTACTGAACCCTTGGGGATTTTCCGCTTCCATGATTGATTTTTCCAGCGCGAGATCTTCCTCGCTTACAGCCGTAAAACCAGAAACCGCGGCCGCGATGGCATTGAGATAGCCGGCATCGGCATCGCCACAGGCGTAGAACTCAACCGAATCCATCTGTACCGCTCCGCCGTGCCACAAGTCACCGGTTGGACCATACGGAGAACGGCGTGCTCGAGCAGGTGAGTAATGCCAGCCAGCGTCACAGGTTCATTGCGGAACCCAACTCCAAACAGGCACGAGACCGGAATGGGCAAAACCAGAGACCGGTGTCTGGGGTCCGCGTATGGGGATCTGTCCCACATGGGACGGCGGGGCTGGCGGAGCTTTTGTACCTTCTGTGATTCGTGATGGAACCACTAGGGTGTTGCCGGACACTTATAGGTATGGGGGACAAAGAGACGCCATCCACGGACAGGGAGCTTTGGCTGCAGGTCATAGATGGTGACGGTGCCGCGTTCGCTTCCCTCTTCCTACGGCACCGGGACCGGGTCTTCGTTCACAGTCTCCGGCTGGTGAAAACTCCCTTTGAAGCTGAAGACGTCACCGCCATGGTGTTCCTTGAGGCCTGGCGCTGCAGATCCAGAATCCGGCTGGTCAACGATTCGATACTTGGATGGCTGCTGATAACAGCCACGAACGTGGCAAGGAACAAGATTAGGTCCAGACTGCGCTATGAACGCCTCCTGCGGAAACTTCCGCAGTCCCAGGAGATGCCCGATCACAGCGACTCTGTGGCTGAGACCTTCGACCAGGCGCGGCGGTCTGAACTCCTGCACCGGGCCTACCGTTCGCTGCGCCCGCGCGATCAGGAAGTTATTGGGCTCTGCGTTCTGGAGGACATGAGCACGGCTGAGGTGAGCGAGTTGCTGGGCATTCCGCCGGGCACCGTAAAGTCCCGGCTCTCAAGGGCCAAAGAGAAACTGGCGCAGCTGATGAACCCCCAGGCCGGATCCATGCCGGCACCGCGTCCACTTAGGCCGGAAGAGGAAACACCATGAATGAGATTCCGCGTTCACAGCGCTTCAGCGCGGAACGCAGCGCAGCCATCGAGGCGCTCCTGGCCAATGTCGCGCAGGAGGGAACCCCGGAGAACCGGCACTTCCAGAACACCAAAGGCAAGAGGATCCTGATCTCCGGTGTCGCCGTCGCCCTGGCGGCAACCGGAGGTGCCATCGTCATGCAACTGCCTGTCACGGACAAAAGCTCGATAGATTGCTTTGCACGAGCTGAACTCCACGGCAACCGTTTCCCCGGCACCACCGTGACTGTTGGAATCCCGAGCACGGCCGAGCGTCGGGACCGCAGAGTGATAATCGAAGACGCACTGTCAGTATGCCGGGATATGTGGGCTCAACATGTCCTCGACCCCAACGATCCTGACGGAAGCGCACATCCCAGCTTGCATGACCGCAGCTTCTCCTACCCCATTCCGGATCCCTTGACCGTATGCGTACTCAATGACGGCCGAGCCGCGGTCATCCCCGGAGACGAAAACGTGTGCAGTTCACTGGGGCTCGCTCTGAAAACCGACACTGTGCCCTAAATGGACCAATCCCAGCATTCGTCCCGTAGAGGGTCCTCTGTGGGGTGAACTCGCTAGCGCGTTATTGTGAGTGACTCCTGTGGCATTGCACAGGAGACGAGCTCATACTGCGCTGTTCCTTCTGCGCGGTTGTTTCTACCGGTGTCGTCGCACCAGTCGATGCTGTACGGCATTGCAGTCACCGTCGCTACTCCAACCGCTATTTTCGCAGGAACGGTGAAAACGTACGTGAATTCCCCGGCATCAGTCATTGGGGCAATTGCGTCGACGACTTTGGCGCCGCTTTTATCGGTGACACTCACTTGGACCTGAGCACTGTTGCCGTAGCGCGGGTTACATTCCGCCGCCGGCGCTGCGACTGTCACCTTGTCGCCCGGTTTAGCGCTTGCGGGATTCACCGAATAGGCAGGAGGGAAGCAAGGCGGTTCTCCGTCCGAGGATGAGGAGCAGGCACCTGCTGTAGCTACTAAAGCAGCACTAAACAGGATCACGAAGAATGACTGCCACGAATTCTTTTTCATTGGAAACCTGCCTGGGAGCTTCATGTACCCATTGTTGTCCCGCTTGCGCGACCACCCTTGAAAAGTTCAAAGTCGTCCCCGAATCGTTGTCCTCCTTCGGTACGGCCGCCATCTCTGACACACGCACCGATGAGGGTTCGGCTCCCGGTGATCCGACCGACGCCAAATGGGTGTGCCGACCCTTCAGATTCAAGCCCGTCCAAGTGACCTTCGACTGAAGCACCTGACTGCAATCCGCTCTGACGATTGGCCGGTAGGGGTATCGCCACATTCACGGATTCGTGCTGTGATGATGACCAGAGTGACAGCCCGCAATTTTGAACCACGGTGGGAGCTGACATGCAGATCCAAGGATTTTTGCACTGGCGTCCATCCCGAAGCGCGGCCGCCAAAACTGACCTCCGAATCCTTGGAGTCTTCACGGCCGCCCTGTGTCTTATCGGCCTATCTGATCTGATGTTCCAGACGAGTGGAGCAATAGTGCCCATCGTCATCCTGCTGCTCGCCGGTGGCGGGCTCCTTGCCTTCATGCGTAGATGGAAAAAGAGTCGTCACAGTTCCCCAAGCCTCCTCGTCATAGATCCACTCCGCGGCCTACGACGAGGGTCGGTGCCCTTCTGGCGAAGCAACCAACTCTCTTGAACAGTTTGGTTGTCGTGCTGGTCTACGTTGGTGTGCTGAACCTGGCGGGCGTTCTGGTCACGGGCATGACGATGGCAGGTGCCGTACTGGTGACCTTCGCCGTTGTAGCGATCGTCGGAGCATTTGCCGCATTCCGGTTCAGGCAGAACACCAGAACTGCAGGGCGCCAAGGCTAAGCCCTTGCAGGGAAGGAGCGGCGGCAACTACCGGGGAATAGCTTTTCGTGCCATTAAGGGTTCCCCCGGACGGTTCGCACCGGTTACAGCGGATACTTTCGGAGTTAGGTTTGGGGAATGAGAGAGGTTCGCCGATCGGGTGACGGTGCCTGATGTTGTCGGGCTGCCATTTCACGTCGGCCGAGATGTGGCACAGGATGCCGGCGTGACCCTGGCGAATCCTGATCCGGATGGGCCGCCCATCGGAGCCCTCGCTTGGCCCGGACTGTTCTACATCACATCGCAACATCCAGCCGCCGGTACAATCGCCTATCGCTGGGACTCGGTGGTTGTCGAGACTGTCGCGCACGGAGATTCGGAATCCAACGCCTGGCTGAAGCGCCCTGGGTGAGTATGTCAACATGACTCAGGACCACTGAGACGGCCTGATCCAGGACCACACTGGGCCTGACACAGCATCGTCTTTAGGCTTGCAATTTCGAGTGGAGCTCTGGCTCCCCGTTTTGATGGACGGTATTCGGGCGGCCAAGGAGCCCGCCTTCGGGGTGGGCTGTTTTGGGATGCTCGTCCTCCCGGGCACCGCCTGGCAGCGCCCGGGCCGGGGGCCCGGTTTCACAGCTGGATGCCGGCCCTTACGGCGTCGAGCGGGAAGGGGCTGTTCCCGGGGGACTGCCCGGTGCGTACGTGCGCGGGGTCCGAAGTGTTGCAGACCTCGTCCCGGCTGGTCCAGACACGGTAACGATCCCTGCCCTCGCGGTGTGATCCGCAGGTCCTCGTCAGAACCCGCTTAGCCAGAGACGGGTTCTAGCGTTTATCTTCGATGAGCGCGGCGAGCCCCGAGAGGCCGTTAGCGCCGGCGACGGCTCGACGGACGACGTTGGCGCGGGCACTGCCAAGCGCTTCTGTGGCCGTGGAGAACAGGTCCATGTCGATGAGTTCGAGTCCTGTGAGGTGCGCCGAGTTCTCAACGGTGATCGCCGGCCCAAACGCTTCAAGGGCGAAACTCGTGGCCGATCCCGAGCAGAAGACATCAAGCAAAGGAGTCAGGGGAAGCCCGAGTTCCTCCGCGAGGGCGAGGATTTCGATGAGGTTCTGGTGGTTCATCATCATGAGCGTGTTGTTGAAGAGTTTCCCGGACTGGCCGGAACCGATGGCTCCGACATGGATCACCCGTTTGGAGAACGTGTTGAAGACTGGCCGCAGCCGATCGACCACGGCTTCCTGCCCGCCGACGATCGTTGTGAGTTGACGCGCGAGGGCGACGGCGCGGCCCCCACTGACGGGAGCATCGACCACTTCAATGCCGTAGGGGGCGGCAAGTTCAGCGAGCTGCTGCATTGCCCGTGGGGTGCCGGTGCCTTGGTTGACGAGGACTGAGCCGCGGCGCATGTGTGCGAGCAGGCCTCCTGTTGTGGCCACTTCGAGGTTGTCCGAGTCCTCAGGCAGGCAGAGGGCGACGATGTTGCTGGCGGCGGCCAGTGCGGCAACGGTTGCATGTGCGGTGAAGGGGACGCCGGTGAGTGCTTTGAGCGAGGCCGGACGGCGCGCCCATACCTGCAGCGGATAGCCCGCGTCGGCGATGGCGGCGGCTATCGGCGCCCCCTGGTCTCCGAGCCCAACGAACCCAACGGTTGGATGGGCTGATCTTTGCGTTGTGGTCATGATGTTCCGTTCTGGAATAAAAGAAGGTCTGTATAGAGGGGCGGATCGCCCAACGTCGACGAGTAGCAGAAATGCCGGGGCGTGTGGGGTGCTGCTGGTGCAAGCACCCCACACGTGCGGCATCCGTGATGATCGGGCAGGTGCCCCGGCCCCTAGGCCCGGGCCAGCTCGACCGGCGCGATTGCGTCGAGTTCGGCGACAGCGTCCGCCGGCAGCACCAGCTCGGCAGCGGCCATGTTCTCGCGCAGGTGGGCAACTGATGAAGTTCCCGGGATCACAACGGAGGTAGCGGAGCGCTGCAGGAGCCAGGCCAGGGCTGTCTGCTGCGGGGTAGCGCCGAGCCGGGTTGCGACGGCGGTGAGGACATCGGACTGCAGGGGCGAGAAGCCGCCGAGCGGGAAGAAGGACGCGAAGGCGATGTTCTCGCGGGCGGCACGGGCGACGAGTGCGTCGTCCTCACGGTTGACGAGGTTGTAAAGATTCTGAATGGCAACGACCGGGGCGATGGTCAGCGCCTCCGTCAACTGGGCATCGGAAATGCCGCTGAGGCCCAGGTGCTTAATGACGCCCGCCTGCCGCAGTTCGGCCAGGGCTGTGAACTCGCGGGCGATGGAATCATCGGTCGTTCCATCGTGTGAGCCCAGCCGCAGGTAAACGACGTCCAGGACGTCCAGGCCAAGGTTCTCGAGGTTGGAGTAGACCTGTTCTTTCAGTGATTCCGGCTCCGTATTGGGGATCCATGAGCCGTCCTGGCCGCGAAGCGCGCCAACCTTGGTGAAGATGTGCAGGTCCTTGGCGTACGGGCTCAGGGCTTCCTTGATGATTCCGTTGGTCACGCCAGGCCCATAGAAATCGGCGGTGTCGATGTAGTTCACGCCGAGCTCTAGAGCAGTGCGGAGCACAGCAAGCGCCTGGTCACGGTCTTTGGGCTGGCCGAACACATTCGGGCCGGTCAGCTGCATGGAGCCGTAGCCGACCCGGTTGATGGTGAGGTCGTCGGCGAGAGTAAGGGTTCCACCGGGTGTGGTTGTCATGACTGTTTTCCTTTTCAAAGGGGTACCAGCAGCAGGACTAACTAACTGGTTAGCTAAAGTATGAACTGTGTCTAACCGGTTAGTCAACTAGACTGGTGGGAACGAGAGGAAATGCCATGCAGAACGCAGAAGCCACCAAGGAGCGCATCCTGAAAGCAGCACTGGGCGAGTTTTCCGCGCACGGGGTAGCCGGAGCGCGGGTTGACCGCATCGCGAAGGCGGCCGGCTGCAACAAGAACCTGATCTACATCTACTTCGACAACAAGGAGACGTTGTTTACGACGGTCCTGGAGCGGAACCTGGCCCGCGTGTACGAGGACATGCCGTTCACGCCCGAGGACCCGGCAGCCTTCGCCGGGCGGGTGTTCGACTTCTCGATGGAAAACCCGGAGCTCCTGAGGCTCCTGGCCTGGTCTACCCTTGAAGAATCGGTCGAACTCCCTGCCGGCCGCGCCGGCTCCCACAATACGAAAGTCGCAGCGGTCGCCCAGGCGCAGGTGGACGGGAAAATCAGCGCCGAGTTTTCCGCCCCGTACCTCATGACGACGATCATGGCACTGGCAACCTCGTGGTCCCCAGCCTTTCCCTTCGGGATGGCACCGGACGAGCAACAGCCCGCCCCGGCAGAGTTGCGACGCTACATTGTCCGCACGATCGCGGCCATCACAGAGGGCAGCGCAGCCGACGAAGGGCCGTCGAGGCAGGGCTAAACCGACAACATGGCGCCGGACTCCAGGGGTCGCCATTCGAAGATCCCAGGCTTTGTAGTCACCGGCAATCATCCACAAACGTGTCCCGTCTAGCCGCCCGCTCCCCCACCGCTGATATTCTCAAAAACCGATCGTTTGTGAGAAAACGTCACCTGCAGTTGTAAGGCCCGCCGAGATAGACGCTCCTAACAACCGTCGGTTGCTTCAATGGTTCCTGGTGTCTCCCCTTGCTTATCTCAGACCCAGAGCGCCAAGCCCTCCAGTGCTTCCGTCGCGGAAGTGGCGAAGATCCCTACAGGGCCGAGACCTCTGGCCTGGCCCCGATCTTCAAATGTAACGGGCGACTGCCACGGTTGGACCGACCCGTTCGGAAGCTGCGATATGTGTTCCTGGCAGCGGAAACGGTAATACTGGAAACGGACTTGAACCGGTGTGACTCAAGCGGAAACCGACGTGCCTTCGAGTACTGTCCTCCTGGATTCGTCCACCGGTTCAAGGTTCGTCGGGGGTGTTGAGTCAGGCGGACATGACTTCATAGGAGCCTGAATCAACCATTCCCATTACCGTTCTGTCTGCCCACCTGGCCTGCGTTCCCACCAGTCAGTCAGTGACCGAATGAGGGGCAGCTTCTACTTTGGATACCAAAACAAGTGTCGTCGTCGGGATCGACACCCATGCGGACACGCATCACGTGGCCGTCATTAATGAACACGGCAAACCCATCGCTGATCGGGAGTTTCTTGCAGTAGGTTCCGGATACCGCAAGATCGTAGAGTTCATCATCAGCCATGGCACGGTTATGGCCGTTGGTGTTGAAGGGACTGGCTCTTATGGAGCTGAACTCACCAAGATCCTGCGCAACGCGGGAATGAACGTGCTGGATGTTAACCGTCCGAATCGGGCCGAACGCAGGCTAAGAGGCAAGTCTGATCCGCTGGACGCCTACCAGGCTGCTCAATCGGTACTAGCCGGCAAGGGGACTTCGATACCAAAGGCAAAGGACGGCCCGGTTGAATGCCTCCGGATCCTTCGCACCGGGCGCTCTTCAGCGGTAAAGGCCCACACTGCCGCCGTCAATCAAATCAAAGGCCTTCTCGTTTCAGCTCCGGACAGCCTCAGGGCGAAGTACCGGGGTTTGAGGACCCCGGCACTGATCACGACACTTTGTCGTGCCAGGCCCTCGGGACACTTCGCTGATCCTGAGTATGTGTGCCTCTTGACCATGAAGTCCCTGGCTCTTCGCTGCCAGTCACTAGTAGCTGAGATTTCAGCGGCCGACACTGCGTTGCAGGACATCCTTGATGCCTACGCACCACTGCTGTGCGACCTTCCCGGAGTCGGAACTGAGGTAGCCAGCCAGATGCTCGTAACAGTCGGTGATAACCCGGAGCGCGTCGGCAATGAGGCACAATTCGCCTCCCTGGTCGGGGTCGCGCCTATCCCAGCATCATCGGGAAAGACAACACGACATCGGCTAAGCCGGGGCGGTGACCGCGACGCTAATCTTGCCCTGCACCGGATAGTTCTTACCCGCATGTCGACGTGCGGGCAGACAAAGACGTACGTCAGCAAGCGCACCGCTGAAGGCAAAAGTAAACGAGAGATCATTCGATGCCTCAAGCGATATGTGGCACGAGAAATTTACCGGCAGATAATGAACCCTCAACCAGCGCCCAATAACGCCGACTTGCGCCAGAGGCGCAATGAAATGGGCGTTACCCTAGCCAGTGCAGCCGGCGCTCTGGGCCAGTGGCCCTCCGTAATTTCCCGGCTCCGGGCGAGGCCTCATCCGGAACGACTACCTCGCCACGACCTACCGCCAATGGCTAACGGAGCAAACAGCCGCGATCCCGGTTTAACGAGTTACGACAGCGATATGCCACTCACTGGAGTGCCGGGCGGGAGCGTCAAAACTTGTTTGTGGATTTGGCCAGCGATATCTAGGGCCACGACGAAGTCACTGACTTCGACATTCCTGACTTCAGTTGCACCTCCCAGTACGGGTGGAACGCGGAAGCTGTAGACCTCACTCTCACCTGGTTGCAAACCAGAGCTCTCCGCTTTTCCAGCCAAACTGATCATCAAATACTCATCCTGCCCTGAACGAGAATTCAGTTCAGCATTCAACTCATCCTGATTCGACCATTGATGGTTCAGTTCGCCCGCAAGCACATCAAGGAACCAGAAGCCGTCGTCCGCTTGGAAAAAGACATCACCGAAGGGTGAAGTGAAAAGAGGGCTTTTGCCTGCGAAGTCTAGAAACGACCACGACTCGAGGGCAGCAGCGTAAAGAGAAGGTGGGAATCGACGAATGGGCTCCATATAGCGACATTAGCTGAGGCGCGCGGAGCTGCGACGGAACCACCACAAACCGCCGCGCCGAGCCCAACTCCGAGCCATACGGTTCCCGGGAAAAGCCCGATGCCCCACGTTCTCCCCCAATCCGCATTTGACGCGCATAGGAGCATCCAATGAGTGACTATTAGCTGGAGAGACTCGGCACACGAGAATTCGAGCACGTCACCCGGGCCTTGGCGACGGCCGTATTCGGGGCGGGAGTTCGCCCGTTTGGGGATCCCCTTTAGGGCTGCGCCGTGCGCCAAATAGCGCTGTGAAAACGCCGCCATTTATCGCTGAAAATCACACGAGCAGCCAGAGAACAAGGACTGAATCGGCCTCTCCCCCATTGCCCCCCGGGAGTGCATCCAGAAACGGTCGTTTTTGACACGCAGCTCACAATCAAATGGGTGTGTGAACACACAGAGATGGAGTTGATTCTTGTTCCCGCCTTGATCACTGGCCTAGTTACTGGTCTGATCGCACTATGCGGTGTTGTCTACACCCAGAGACAAGCCGCTGCAAGAGAAGCCGAGAAGTGGGCCCGGGATCAGGCTCATTCGGCCGCGGAGCACGAACGCCAGCGCCGGATCTGGGCAAAAGACCACAGATTCAAGGCACATGTGAGCTTCATGGCGGAGCATCACCGCGCCTCGCACGGGGCGGACAATCTTCTGATCAAGTCACCGAGGTGGGCCGGGCAGGTGCCGGCCGCCCACCTAACGGACGGACATGTCGATAACAGGACACCCGGACGGGGCCAAGCGTTTAATGAGTCACGTCCGCGGGGCGGAACGGCCTGCAACTACTCTGCCAGCCAATCCCAGACCAGCCACCCCAATCCTCACACGCGTTTAGGGCGTGCTCTCCCTTTCGCTTGGCCCCCCCAATAAGCGAAAGTGTTTCGAACTACCGAGAAGAACGCCGCGCAAATGACTCGTACCGCCGGGGTTCTTCTTCGAAGCCCATCCTTCACGGCTCAGATGTGCCCTGTCGGGCTGCTTGACGGCAGTGCTGGAACCTTACTTGGACTACTGGCCCCGCCAGCAGCGTCAGTCGCTCAATCTTGTTGCATTGGCAGTGGCAGGCGAAGATGGGAAATCCGTGCCTTAGGTGATCTCCGCGCATGATGATGCCGGCTGAGCGGTTACTACTTGGGTATTCGGATCGTGCTCTAGGGCCGGCCTTCCGGCCACGATCACTGTAGCGCGCTCCCATGGCCGGTCTTCAAGTAGGAAGGGAATTTCTTGTTCTTCCCACTCCCTGTGCAGGTCTTCTTCTTCCTGGCCATCTCGTGCCCGGAGGCGTCGTCGGGCTTCAAGGTTTTCGCACTGCACCCAGATCGAAGCGTCGATTAGGTCGGAGAGTGCTTTCCGTGATGATCCGCTCCCTTCCACCCACACCACGGAGCGCCCGGCGGGTAGAGCTATGGCACCTGGACGTTCTCGGGCCACCCAACCCGGCGGACGGTAATGGACTGCCTCGCCTTGGAGCAGGGGTTCGAGGACACCATCACGGAGTTCATCGGCCCAGTCAAAAAACGAAAGATGCCACGCTACATCGTCCGTGTGAACGACATCTGAGTCCGGCACTTGAGCTAGTAGACGATCGACCAGGGTGGTCTTGCCTGCGCCGCTCCTTCCATCTACCGCTACAATCCAGGGGCGGTTCGGACGTTGTCCTGCTGCCGGCAGTAACCGCCGCACCAAGCCTTCCAGTGACTCGGCTTGCCACGGTCCCGCATCCGGTTCGCCGACTTCCGGTTTCAGATCCATGGTTACCTCGACTTCGACTATCGGTCCCGTCCAAAGCTGCCTGGTATGAAGTCTCAAGAGTTGCCGTGTTGAGCGCAAGCTCCTCTCGGGGCCAAGGATAGCTGGTGTACTTCAATCTATGTCGGCCTGCCGTATTACGGGTGTCCCGCTGGATCAGTGCGATAAAGGTCTAGGGTCATTTCCCTGTTGTGGGGAGAGCGCGGTGCCGTAGCGCAGCAACGTGCGCTAATCGCGGACCGGCCCTCCGAAGGCCCATGCCGCCGCATGCCGCAGGCCTTGAGCAGCACTTTGACTCGGACACGGCAGTAGGACAGCGACTATCAGGAGCACTGTCCGAATGAACTACAGCCCAACCTGACGTCAGGACGAAGCGCCTAAAGCGTCATAATAGGGCTCGCTTGATCTACTTCTGACACTGACCCGAGAAACTGTTGGATCGCAACGTGACACGTCTGGCTCGTTCCCCAACGGCAGGGCGACATCGGGAGCCACATTATGGGTTCTTATCGGCTGAGGGTGCTTCGGCCTCCCACCACTCCGTCATGTAGTCATCCAACAGACCGGCCATGAACAGACACGAAAGACCAGCCAGGCAGCAGATACCTCACGTCGGGATATCGTGCCAAAAATCCACTGCGTCAGGTAGTAGACACCGAAAGCAACCACGAAGTGGTAACGGCGAGAAACCATCGATCCGGGGAGGAAAGGCGATGCGAACTTCATGGGCTACATGGCAGCGATGTGGGCACCCCGTCGGGCACGGCAACTGGGGCGCGAGCATGATCTACGCCACCGGCCGCACTCCCACACCTGGGAGGACGAGCGCGTCCTCCCCCTCCCCCTCGACGTCACCGACCCCGCCAGCATCCAGGCAGCCGTCGACGCCGCCGGGGACGTCACGGTGCTGATCAACAATGACGGAGCCTCCGTGGCAAGCCCAGGCATCCTCACCCACACTGACGCGGAAATCCGGACCAACGTCGAGACGAATTTCCTCGGCCCACTGTTCCTCGCCCGCGCCTTCGCACCGACCCTGTACGCGAAAGATGAGTCGATATTCATCGACATCCACTCCGCAATGAGCTGGTACGCCATTGGTGGCGTTTACAGCGCCGGCAGGGCCGCCCTCTGGTCGGCCACCAACTCACTGCGCCTGGAACTCGCCCCGGAAGGGGTGCACGTGGTGGGCGTGCACGTCGTGTACGTCGACACGGTAATGGCTGCAACGCCACCGATCCTAAGATGGACCCGGCCGATCTCGTACGCACCGTAATGGATGCCGTCCAAGCAGGCGAGTACGAAGTTCTCGCCGACGAGACATCCGTGCAGCTCAAGGCCAAACTCAGCGCCCCCTCGAGACCCTCTACCCACAACCTACCCGCAACAAAGCCTAGGAAAACGATAGTGCCGTGGTCATGACTCAAGTTCACGACCACGGCCCTACAAGCTGGGATCATCGAACCGGCATGGGCACTGCGAGCAGGGGAGACGAAGATTACCCCGCTTCATATGCGCAGACGGGCGCGCTCCGCGACTCGCTCCTACCCGCAACCGAAAGGCTCTCGTCTGGAGAGTCGTAAGCGGCCCGCATGCCGGCCGCTTACGACAGCCATCGCAATACGCGCCAACCGGTGGCCGGCGACGCGGCCAAAACCGGGCTACATCGGAACCTGCGCCAAAGTTAACACCAGCCCTTAACCCTGCGGTCAACCCCGAGCAGCAGACCTACGGAACTCCAGCGCTTCCCTGGCCACAAGAGAGAGAACTCGTCTGTGGCATCGGGGCAGACAGGGCCAGCTGGGCGTCTCTTGACAAGTATCTGAGTGCAGTCATAATTGAGTTAAATCAATATTTGATGGTCCAGCTCCACGAGTAGCGGCCCGGACAACGTGTCCGGCGCGACTGGATGGCCCCGGATATTGCTGTCCTAGTGGCAGCAACTGCTAACCAACCTCATTACAGAAGGAGCATCCCGGCATGCGAGCGTTCGTCGTCACCAAGTACAAGGAGCCTCTGCGCGAAGTTGAGGTCGCTGAGCCGGCCGTCGGCGAACTGGACGTGCTCGTCCAGGTTCAAGCGGCGGGCCTGAACCCGTTGGACGAGAAGATCCGGCTGGGTGAGTTCAAACAGATCCTCCCCTACAGGCTCCAGCTGATCCTCGGCAACGACGTGGCTGGCACCGTCCTGCAGGTAGGGGCTAAGGTGCGCGGTTTTAAGCCCGGTGATGAGGTTTACGGCCGCCCTGACAAGGACCGCATCGGCACGTTCGCCGAGCGCATCGCCGTCGCCGAGGAGGACCTTGCGTTGAAGCCCGCATCGGCCAGCATGGAGGAGGCCGGCTCGCTGCCGCTCGTGGCGCTGACCGCTTGGCAGGCCCTCGTCGAGCGGAGCAACGTGCGGGCCGGGCAGAAGGTTCTCATTCACGCAGGTGCCGGCGGGGTCGGCTCGGTTGCCATCCAGCTCGCCAAGCACCTCGGCGCGGCCGTTGCCACCACCGCTAGCAGCTCCAACGCCGGCTTCGTGCGGGACCTCGGCGCGGACATCGTGATCGACTACCGCACCCAGGACTTTGAGCAGCTCCTCAGCGGTTACGACCTCGTGCTCGATAGCCTCGGCGGGGAGAACCTGCAGAAGTCACTGCGCGTCCTGAAGCCCGGCGGAAAGGTGATTGGAATCGCCGGACCGCCGGATCCGGCGTTCGCTCGCGAAGCCGGGCTGAATCCTGTGCTGCGCCTGGCGGTCACCGTGCTTAGCAGCAAGATTCGGCGGCAGGCGAGCAAGCTCGGCGTCAGCTATGAGTTCCTCTTCATGCGGGCCAGCGGCGACCAACTGCGCCAGATCGCATCGCTGGTCGACGACGGCGTGCTGCGCCCCACCGTAGGGAAGGTCTTCAGCTTTGACCAGACCCCAGAGGCGCTGCAGTCCCTGGCCGAGGGCGGCATCCGCGGCAAAGCAGTCGTCGCTCTTACCCACTGACCCCCCATCCTTTTCGTCATCACAAACCACGCAGGAGAAGTACCGTAATGGACAACACCAACACCCCGAAGGAATTCCTCGTCACCTCGTACGCGAAAGCACCTGCCAGCGCCATCACCGCCAGAGGCATCACCTATGCTTACCGCGAGCTGGGGCCGAAGGGCGGCATCCCGGTCGTGTTTTTCGTGCACCTCGCCGCCACGATGGATAACTGGGATCCCCGGATCATCGACCCCATTGCCAAGAACCGCCACGTCATCACCTTCGACCTGCCCGGCGTTGGCGCGTCCACCGGGCATGTTCCCGACAGCATCGAGGCAATGGCCGACGACGCCTACACCTTCATTAACGCCCTCGGGTTCGACAAAATCGATGTCTTCGCCTTCTCACTGGGCGGCATGATCGCCCAGGACCTGGCCCTCAAGCATCCGAACCTTGTCCGCAAGCTCGTGCTGACCGGGACCGGCCCGCGGGGAGGCAAAGACATCGACAGGGTCGTCGGCACCACCTACCGGGACATTTTCCGCGCAACCCTGACAAGGTCGGACCCCAAGGAATTCCTGTTCTTCAACCGCAACAGCACCGGCAAACCCGCAGCGAAAGCGTTCATCAAGCGCCTTAAGGAGCGCACGGTCGACCGTGACAAGCCGATCAGCACCCTTGCGTTCCAGACGCAGCTGAGGGCAATCCAGAAGTTCGGCCGCTCCGCCCCAGCGGACCTGTCCACGCTCACGCACCCAACCCTTATCGCCAACGGTGACAACGACCGCATGGTGCCTTCCGTCCTCTCCGAGGACCTGCATCGACGCATCGAGGGATCCGAACTGATCATCTACCCTGACTCCGGTCACGGCGGCATCTTCCAGTATCACGCCAAGTTCGCCCCCGCCGCCGTCGAATTCCTCACCCCCTGACCATTCCCGCTCGCGACAGGAAGGCACGAATGGGCACCTCACCGTCAACATCATCGCCGCCACCCCAGGCCTGTCGGAATACCGGCAGATCCACCTCGCCGAAAACAAACCCGGCCTGTGGCCCGCCACGGCCGGCGTGGAGACCGCCATCCCGGATGACCTGAAGATCGACGGCGTCGCGGAAGTCACCTTCCAATCCGTGCTCTCCCCGCTGCAGGGGCGCAAGCAGACCGCTCTGGCATATAAGGACGAGGTCAACGTATTCCGCCGCACGGTTCTCTACGCCACTCGGCGAAAGTCTTCCCGCTGGTACGACGGCGCCACCCCGGCAGAGACAGTCGGCTCCCGCGTGGTCATCTTCCACCGCATCTTCCTCCGCCGCCGCCACGGTGTCCGCGGAAGCGCGTTTCACAAATTCACAAACAAGCAACTCGTCCACGCCCTCGGCGAACCGGCTTGCTGAAGGAACTGCGCACGCAGTCCTTCATGCCATGGATCAACAAGATGTGGGAGAAACCCAACGTCGCCCACGGCAACCCCAGCGACCAGCACTTTCGCGCCTCCCTCATCCTGGGCTTCGCCAACAACGCCGCCTGCGACACCTTCTTCAGCAGCAGCACGGTTGAAAAGCTTTCCCGCCAGCTGACCCCGCTGGCCCCCGCGATCCACGCCTACGACGTCGAAGCCGCCCTCACCTATGCCAGGCAAGACGGCCACCACCAACAGGAGAGCACCCGCGGGAGGAATCGGGCTCGGGCTCGTTATACTCAATACTGAGTCCAGTCAGTTTACGTCCGGAGGAACCCCCATGCCTGTCACGTCCCAGCCGATCGGACGGCGCGAGCGGAACAAGCAGCATAAACTCGACCGCATCACCGCCGCAGCCAGCGAACTGTTCGCGGAACACGGCATCGAGGACGTCACAACCCAGCAAATCGCCGAAAAGGCCGACATCGGCACCGGAACCCTGTTCCTCTACGCCAAAACCAAAGGAGAACTCCTCCTGCTCGTTCAGAACGCCCACTACGCCGAAGCCCTCGAGCGGGGCCGTGCAGATGCCGAAAGCATCCCCGATGCACTGGAAGCAGTGATGGCCATCGTGCGGCCAATCGTGGAGTGCAACCGAACCCAAGTCGACAACGGGCGCACCTACCTGCGCGAGATGGTCTTCGGCGACTCGACGGAGCCGCACCACAGCGAGGCCCTCTCCATCGTGGCGAAAACCGAGGAGGCCATCGCTGCCGTTCTGGCCAGAGATGGGCTGACCGGTGCCGCTGATGCCGCAACAACGGCACACATTGTCTCGGCAATCATGTTCCTCAGCATGGCAGCAAGCGTGAACGCTGCCTCGAGTACCGATGCAATCACTCACGACATCCGCACCCAAACCAGCCTGCTCGTACCCCGCTAACGCCTCCGGTAAGAACATCGACAAGGTGCACTGTCTAGGGCAGGCCCCCTTGGGCGATTATTCGGCAGAGCTGGTGGTCCAGCGCGCAGGCAGCCATGTTCCAAAAACCGTCCTTGCTCGTGACGACGGAATCAACAGGGAGACCCTCTACCAGAACCTGCGCCACACCCAGAGGGATGAATCGCTCACCTGCCGGCGCGGGACTGTCCGATTTTCGGTGGATCCCCGGTTGGCGTTTAGTTGATTCTTCCGTCTGTCGGTGACGGTCGAAAATTGAGCCATTGTGCCGGTTGAAAACTGAGCCACCCGTTCCAAACGATTGGGTGGGTGATCACAGTGGAGGATTGGGCGCTTATTCGGCGGTTGCATCTTGCCGAGGGTGAGTCGATGAGGTCGATAGCGGCGCGGCTGGGCATTTCCCGGAACACGGTCGCGAAAGCGGTCAGCGCTGAGAGCCCGCCGACGTATGTTCGGGCGCCTCGGGACTCCGGGATCAAAGCGGTCGAGCCGGCCATACGGGCGCTGCTGAGGGAGAACCCGCGGATGCCGGCCACGGTGCTTGCAGAACGCGTGGGCTGGTCCGGGTCGCCGGCCTGGTTCAGGGAAAACGTGGCCAGGATCCGGCCGGAGTATGCCCCGGCTGACCCTGCTGACCGGATCACTTACGAACCCGGGGATCAGGCGCAGTGCGACCTGTGGTTCCCGGAGGTGCGAATCCCGGTTGGGGCGGGAAAGCCAAGGATCCTGCCGGTGCTGGTCATGGTGTCCTCGCATTCGCGGTTCGTCATGGCGCGGATGATTCCGTCCCGCATGACCGGGGATTTGCTGGCCGGGATGTGGGAGCTGATCGGTGGTTTGGGGGCGGTTCCGAGGCGGCTGATCTGGGACAACGAAACCGGGATCGGGCGACGGAACAGCTTCGCGGCCGGAGTACCGGCGTTCGCTGGAGTGCTCGCGACCAGGATCGTGCAGGTCAGGCCCTACGACCCGGAGAGCAAGGGAGTCGTGGAGCGGACGAACCAGTTCCTGGAGACCTCGTTCCTGCCGGGACGGTCCTTCGCTTCGCCGGAGGACTTCAACGCCCAGCTCGCGGAGTGGCTGCTCAAGGCCAATACCCGGCTGGTCCGCCGGATTGGTGCCCGGCCCACGGAACTTCTCCCTCAGGACAAGGCGGCGATGCTTGGATTGCCGCCGGTTCCGCCGGTGACAGGGTTCGCCGCGAGGGTCAGGCTCCCACGGGATTACTACGTCAGGATGGGATCCAACGACTACTCCGTGCACCCGCAGGCTATCGGTAGGTTCGTCGACGTCACCGCAGACCTGGCCACTGTCCGCGTCAGCCTGGATGGCAGAAGCGTCGGAGACCACTCCCGCTCTTGGGGCACTGGCCTGACGATCACCGATCCGGTCCACGTCGACGCTGCCCGGACGCTGCGGAAAGCCTTCCAAAACCCGGTGCCCGCGGAGCGCGCCGGAGTGCGGGACCTGGCCGACTACGACCGCGCATTCGGCGTCGTTCTCGATGATGGGCAGGTCGCCTGATGCCCGAGGCCAAAGAAACCGCAGGACAGATCGAGTACTACTCCCGGGCCATGAAGGCACCCCGTATCCGGGAAGCAGCGGCCCGGCTCGCTGACCAGGCAAGAGACGGCGGCTGGACCCACGAGGAATACCTCGCCGCGGTCCTGTCCCGGGAAGTCGCCGCCAGGGAGGCCTCCGGAGCTGAAGCCCGGGCCAGGGCCGCAGGATTCCCGGCCCGAAAATCGCTCGAGGACTTCAGCTTCGACCACCAGCCCGGCCTCAAACGCGACACCATCGCGCACCTGGCCACGGGCGCATTCCTCAGCGAAGCGTCCAACATTGTCCTGCTCGGCCCGCCCGGGACCGGCAAGACACATCTCGCTACCGGGCTCGGCCTCCGGGCCACCCTGCTCGGCCACCGGGTCCTGTTCGCCACCGCCATCGACTGGGTCGCCCGGCTCCAGGCTGCTCATCAAAATGGGCGGCTGCCACAGGAACTGGTCAGGCTGCGCCGCTACGGGCTGATCATCGTCGACGAGGTCGGCTACATCCCGTTCGAGCAGGACGCGGCGAACCTGTTCTTCCAACTCGTCTCATCGCGCTACGAACACGCCTCGCTGATCCTGACCTCGAACCTGCCCTTCGCCCGCTGGGGTGACGTCTTCGGAGACCAGGTCGTGGCCTCGGCCATGATTGACCGGATCGTCCACCACGCCGAAGTCATTACCCTCAAGGGCTCCAGCTACCGGCTCAAACACACGCAAGCGGACTCGTTGCCCTCGACACGGCCAGAAAATACGGCAGAATAACCAACGTCAACGTGGCTCAGTTTTCAACCCGCGAAATGGCTCACTTTTCGACCATCGCTGACATCCGTCGAAGCCGATGGCGAAGGCGTTCAGGGCCGGCTTCCATCGTGTGGCCCATCGTGCCCTGCCTTTGCCGGTGGGGTCCAGTGCCCGGGTGGCGAGGTAGAGGCATTCAGGGCCGCCTGCTCGCTGGGGAAATGGCCCCGGGCCCTGGCCGCGCGCCGGTAGCGGGCGTTGAGGTATTCGGTGGCGTTGGCGCTGCAGATGACCCGCCGGATTTCGGCGTCGTAGTCCAGGAACGGCACGAACTCGCTCCAGGCGTTTTCCCACAGCCGGGTGATCGCCGGGTACTGCCGGCCCCGTTTGCCCGAGAACTCCACAAATCGCTCCTTCGCCGCGGCCTCGGACGGTGCCGTGTAGACCGGGCGAAGGTCACGGGACATCTCGTCCCAGTACTGCCGGGCCGCGTAGCGGAAGGTGTTGCGGATCAGGTGCACGATGCAGGTCTGGACCACCGCCAGGGCCCGGACCGTGCTGATGGCCAACTACCGCGCACAACCTCTGCGCCCCCCCGCGTCGAGGTCGTCCAGCCAGTCCAGTGCATCGTCATTCTCGAAAGGCAAAAAGCCTCATGCGCCGATCTGTTCGCCCTTTCGGTAGCCGTTTAACTGTGGATTGAGCCTAATCTGACCGAAGCTCTCGGCGCGAGAGCTGAAACTGCCTGCCGGCAGCTCAAGCGGAGTCAGTCGGTGCTCCGACTGTCCATGGACAGTTGCGGCTACCCCGGAGCCGTGAAGAAGGCCTTCGGGTCGTCGGCGCCGAGCAGGTCGTGATGGAACACGATGGCGTCCACAGGACGGGTGTCGGCGAACAGCACCGCCACGGCCTGGGAGTGGACGACGGTGTAGCGGGTGAGGCCGTCCACCCAGGAACGGATCCCGGTGTACGCCTCGACGTCCAGCCGTCACCGAGCAGGCCCCGCTCCGAGAGCAGGTCGTAGACAACATTCCAGGCGCGATCCATCAGGTCGTTGATCACCGCTTCCACTGTTGGAGCCGTCACGCCTTCATGGTCCTCCCGGGCACCGACAGGATGGCGGGTACAGCGCGGAGTGTCTTCCAGATGATGCATCTTGATCGGCACGGTGGTTGTTTCGAACTGCTGGCTTGCCCACCATGGAAACGTGGGAATGAAGGACAGGCGGCACCAGATCGGACTTGCCCTGTGCCTGCTGATCCCTTTAAGCGGGACTGCGGGGTGCGTCTATGACTACCCGGAGCCGGTGCACACGCCAACAACTGACCCCGAACCCGCGCACACCCACACTCCTGCCCCGGCGCCGGTAGCAAGGCGCCGCCGAAGCCCCACAGGGATCCTCAGGTCCTGGCGCGTGAGGTCAAAAACTACGCTGAGCTGGACCGGCTCCTTAAGGCAGTGCCGGGGCCAAGCCTCCTTTTTGAGGAAGGGCCACTCGATGGCCCCCTCCGGGGCTTTGGCACGACGGCGAAGGTGCCGGCAGCCGGGCTATACACCGTCACTGCAGCCTGTGTTGGTGCTTCCGGTGCGAAGGTCGCCGTTGGACAGGAGCATCCCGGCGCCCCCTTCCGGCCGATGGAGCTCGCACTGGATTGCGCCAGGACCACTTCCCGGGTCATTGGAATTCAGCAGGGGTACCTTTTCGCACATCTGTTGCCCCCCAGCCCGGGCGATACGCCGTGGACAGGGCCAGTGGGCGGAGTACGTGTGACCGGTCAGGTGCATCACGCCTGCCCCGCGCCAGGCTCCCCGTCCACCTTGAGTTCCCCGGCAGCGACGTGCTCAACGGTGCGCCGGTAGGCCTCGGCGATATAGTCCACGAGGTCGTTGGCCCCGATGCGCCAGATGGCCCGGCCGCCGACCTGGATGGCGCGAAGCTCACCGCTACTTGATCAGTGACCGGATGAGGCTTTGCTCCACGTTCAGCTCTTCAGCGGCCTGGTCAATGATCAGGAATCAGTGCTTCTTGGGTTCATCGGACACCGGACCATCCTACGTGCATAAGAAAGCCCCGCCGTCAGGTGACAACGGGCTTCTCAGGCGATCAGCTCGCTGGCGGTGTCAGTAACCTGCGGGCTGGTCGAACCGCTGCCCGGCGGGGGCGGAACCGAGGGTAAACACCAGCAGGAAGATAGGGCCTGCGCACGGGATCAGGCCGTCACCCTCAACGCCGCCTATCTCATGCGCCCCCATTGCCGAGCAAACAGGAAGGGCCCGGCAAACGCCGGGCCCTTCCTGTTTTCATCGTGACCGGGCCCATAGCGGATTGGAGTATGTTGACGTCGTGGCTATCCAGTGGCACGAGGCCGCGTCGGAGCTGGTATCCCCAGTTCGCTGCCGCGGTGAGGTGCAGCTGGTCATGAACCGACCGCAGGTCCACAGGTGCAGCGTCAGCGTAATGAACGCGCCGCCGGAACGGTCCGAAGCCGCCTTCATCTGCCTGCCAGATCTCGTCGTCGGCGATTTCACCCAGGGCGGTGAAGTGCCGCAGCGGGGTTTTGTCTCCGAGCCGGTGGACCGGCGAGTAGAAAATGAGCGTGTCGCCGGCCTGCATGCGCGCCAGGCTCCCCCGCTTTCCATGGCAGATTTGTGCGATACCCAGAGCGACGGCGCGGCGAACGTGCTCAGCAGATACAACTCCCAACCACGCGCTCATCTCGCCCCCAGAGGCCCATTCAGGCGGTCCTGTTCAGACGGTGTCATGGATCGTGATCCTGTAGCCGTCCGGGTCAGCGAAGGTGAAGGTGCGTCCGAACGGCCCGTCGAACGGCGCCGAGGTGATCGGCGTGCCGGCCGCGGCTAGAGCGTCGTGAAGCTGTTGGGCGTCCGTGGCGCGGAGCCAGAGCGCGATGCCTTCTCCTGGCCGGGGGACCGTGTCGAGGCTCGTTCCTGGCAGCGGTTCGCGTACCGCGAAGGAAACGGGCTGCGTTTCGAAGACGACGGCGTGGGGCGGGCCGGCCTTCGCTCGCGCCAGCCCCAGTTGCTGCTCGTAGAACGCCGCCGAGCGTTCCAGATCACGCACCTGCAGGGAAATGAAATCGGGCCCAATAGCGGTCATGGCATTACCTCCTGTTTATGTCAGTATACTGACATCGAGGAATCTATGTCAGAATGTTGACATGAGTCAAGACAGCATGGAGATCGACCTGGACACGTCACTGAGCTATCTCCTCAAGCAGGCGCACAGCGTGCTGCGGTCAGCGCTGGATACTGCGCTGCGACCACTGGGAATGACGGTGCCGCAGTACGCCTGCCTCGAGCTCCTCGCTCAGCGACCGGGTCTCTCCAATTCCGAGCTGGCCCGCGGAGCCTTCGTCTCCCGGCAGTCGATGAACGTCCTCTTGCAGTCCCTCGAACGGGAACGTCTCGTCTCCCGGTCTGAGCAGCCGTCTGCTGGCCGGACCCTCCCCGTCGAGCTGACCCCGCTGGGGCGAGAGCGGCTGCAGGCCGCCAGCGCCGCTGCCAGCGCGGTGGAGACTCAAATGCGGCAGCGGCTCAACACCACCGAACAACGACAACTGCGGGACTTGCTCGCATCCTGCATCAAGGCCCTTTCCGATTCCTGACCAGCCGCCCAGCCCCCTGGCCCGCGCGCCCTGAGGGGGTGGCGGGACGAATGGAAGGATGGACCCGTGGCGACAACGAGGCGGGGCAAGGCTCCGAACCAGGAGTGGGTCCTCATGTACCGGAAGGGCCTGAGCCGCGACCAGATCGCGCGTCTGGTCAGAGCGGCACGCTCAACCGTGGGCTACCACCTGAAGATTGCCCGCAAGCTCGAACCGGGGTTGGAGGCAGAACACGCGGCCACCGCCGGAACAAAACCCGCCCCCGCCACTCCCCAAGGCCTGGAACGCATGCACCAGTTGGTTTCCTGGGTCCAAAAAAGCGGGCGCTTATCCGTCCCGGCAGTCCCCCAGCGAAACCGAGCGGACACTCGCGGCCTGGCTGCAGCGGAGGCGGGAGGACGCGCGGGCCGGGACCCTTGCCGAGGAGTACCGGTAAGGTCTAGCCGTGCTGCCGGGCTGGCAGACCCGGCCGCGCGCAGAGGGGGACGAGGCAAGGTGGCATCAACGGCTTGCAGCGCGTACCGCCTACCGGGCAGCCGGGCACGACTGGCCGCGGCACAAAGCAGCAATCACAGGTGTCGAGCACGACCTGGGCGTCTGGCCGCACTCCCAACGCTCAAAGTTCCACCACGGCGAGCTGGACGAGTCCAAAATCCAGGCGCTGGACCGGGTTCTGCCTGGCTGGCAAAGCGGCAGGCAACGGGGAAGGAAACCGCGCCAGTCCCCGGATGGCGGATGAAGCTTGAGGAAACCCTAAAGACACCACACGGTCCCCCTCAGACAGGGGGTAAAAGCGATCCACCGCTCTCAGGTAGGCCCTGCATTTCACAATGTGCGCACCCGACCCTGGTCTTGTCACTGAAGCATAGGTAGCCGCGAACCGACGCTTCAGATGGCCGGATCCGCAACGCATTCCCCCTTGCATACGGACCCGGCGAAGACGCCAGCCCCGCATTCACAACTGGTCGGCGACGAGTCCGAATGGCACCAGGCGGAGTACGCCTGCGCCGGCAGATGCGGTGGCAATGGCCTCCTGCACGTGGATCGAGAACATCGCGATGGACCCTGCCTGCAAGGGCCTGTCGGCGGGTACCCCTGTTGCTGTTCATGGCAGCCGGTGACGGCTGTCAGAACCGCCGCGCACATCAGGATCAAGGGGCCCGGAGGGAACACCCACCGCCCCGGCCCGCACGCACTGGCATTTCTTTGGGCCGCATCGATCACGCATGGTAGACCTCGAAGACAGGGCTTCACAGAACTCTTGGTACAGCGTTCGCCTGCGCAATGCGCCCCTTCAGCCCTCAGCACAGTTCACACAGTGACCCTACGCACCCTCAGCGCAGTGGTGCCTATTTGTATTCCAGGCTGAGCAGCAGGCCCTTGAGCTGATGGAACTTCTCAGTTGCCGTCCAGGCTTTGGCTGCCTCGGGGGTTGCGAAGGCGGGCTTCTTCTCGTCGTGGAAGACCCCGAAGGCAGACATGACCCCGTTGGCCAGGAGCACCTGGTTTGTTCCGGAACTGTCCTGGGACGGCAGGAACTCGTGGGCGAGCCTGACGTCCATGAAATAGTCCGGGCGGCCAGCGATGATGTCGTAGCCGAATCCGAACTCAGTTGGCTCCCCGGCCTTATCGGTGATCCCGCGCACGGGGGCGTGATCCAGGACGGTCCGCTTGGCTGGACCGGCAGCGGCATCGCCGTACATGCCGCTGTGGATGCGGGCAACTTCCGATCCGGAGCTGTCCGCCAGGACAGCGATCACGGAACCGGCTTTGTCCTTCTCGGTCAGGTACGGGCCCTGTTCGGTCCTGACCGTCCAGTCGGCCGGGTAGTTGAATGAGATGTGCCCGTCAGGGAAGGTGAAATGTTTCCCGTGCCGGGTCTCCGCGTTGGGCGCGGATGAGGACGTGGTTGCTGCCGTTGTCGGTTCAGCTGTGGACGTTGGGGTGGCCCCTGGTGTTGTGACGGACCGTTGCGGACCGCCCGGTTGGGCGGTGCAGGCCGTGCTGGTGAGCACGATGACTGCCAGGGTGGCTGCTGCGAGCGAATGGTGCATGCTGCGGGTCTTCAATTTGCTCTCCAAAGAAGTACGCGGACAGGCGCCCCCCCGGACAGAGAATACCGCTCCCACCTGCTCTTGGACACGCCTCGGAAGCAGCAGCCGGACCGACCCGAGAAAGGCCGGCCTGCTCTCCCGGCTAAGCTACGCGAGTGCGCGGTGTGCCAGGAGCCCGATCAAATGCTGATGATTCGATGTCATCGCCTGCTAGCTGTTCTTCCCACCGAGGCGACCGTCGGGTTGATCGCACCCGCGGGTCGGTTGCCCACGGCGGTGCCGGGCGATGAGGTACTCGGCCATCTGCTTGGCCAGTTCGGTGGCCTCCTGATCGCCTTCCATGGCAGAGATGATCGAGCCTTCCAGCGGGAGGTGCCATGCACCGGCGAACAGCTCGCAGTGCTCCAGCCCGGCGTCTTCGGACCCGGCCTGGGCGTGTCCCCGGATCCTGGCTAGGTATTCGACGGGCCCGGCCCAACGGATCGTCCGGGCCCATTTCCATTAGGACCTTTATCAACATGTTGGACTTGTAGCCCCCGGCTCCAGACTGTCTAGAAAAATGCCGGGCCCGGTTTACTTAGGGGGTGCATCCGGCCCGGTTTACTCTGCTCCGCCACGACCACGCCTTTAATTAGCCTGAGTGTTGTCGCGCGTTCGGATGCAGTGTTGACGGCCTCTTGGGCGTGAATCGAAAACATCGCGATGGAGGCTTTCTCCAGTGTCGTGCCCGGCCACATGGTGCGGCCGGGGAGTACCTGGCGCTCGGTGAAATGGCTGACGCCTTCGACGCCTGAACCGTCGCCGTCCCGTCCTTCCATGGCGGCCCGGCAGCCCGGGGTCTTTCGAGTGGTCTAACCGCCGAACAGCTTTTCCCTATCTTCGCGAAGACCCCCGGCTCGAGAGACGCATCGATCACTGTGGGTTGGACCGAGAAGTCTGTTCCACGGTCAGTCAGCGGGCGGCGAATGTTGTTCCAGTCCACGGACTTTAAGTCTGGTTTGTAAACGGGGGGCGTTACGCCCTTAGCTCGGAAGACCTCCCACATCCCGGCGGGATATTGCCCAATGTTCGGGGATATGCAAGTAGCTGCTGCGCCCAAGTATCAGCGCCAGCTGGGCGGCCGCCGGGTACCAGTCCCCGTCCGGGTCCCGCTGCAGGTGCTCTTCGTCAAGAAAATCGACTCGGCCTGGCTTATAGGGAAAGACGTGAACCTCGGCGGTAGTCCAGGTTCCGAGTCCGGGCCTGTAAGCCAGGTCCCGGCACTCGTCCAGCCAGCGATTCAAGGCGTCATGCGAAAAATCGTCGTCAGAGCTGCGCCCTTTGTAGATGATCTCGGTGCCTGAAACCTTGTGGCCATAGCCAAAAGTATTTGTCCTGCGATGGACGAGTACGTGCACCACTTCGTCCATGCCGACAGCAAACCCCGACGCTGCGAATGCCCCATTGTCCCCTCCCCCGTATGCCTGCTGCTGTTCGGCGCCACCATCGACTGGGCCTGACTGTCCGCATACGGCTCGTTCCGACACCTCATCGCGGCAGCCGCCGGCTAGGCCCGGGCGCCAATACAGTTAGGTCATGGCTTTTGAACCCATAATCCCGGACGGCATGCACCTCGGGTCGTCAGGAAGCAATGCTCACGTCGTTTCGCATCTGCAATTATCCGAGGCGCTCGAACACCATCGTTGCCTGGATGCGGTCACCGCCGCCAATCATTCCCTTGCTCCCACTGCTCGCGGTGGTGATGGTGTGGAGCCGGTAGCCCTTCGCAGCCTGATCGTTGATGGCCTTCTCCAGGGAGGTCAGGTTGCCCGAACCTGTTCCCCACAGTTTCTCTTTGAGGATTACCTGTATGACGACGTACTGCTGCATGACGCTGCTTCCTCCCGTTGCTGGTCAACTGGCAGCAATGCTACGCGATGGCTCGGAAGGCTCCTCGGGGCCGTGAGCGGCGGCGCGTCAAGGACTTCACTACTCCAAAAAACGGTCAGCGGCGCTTTGCCATCGGCCGGTATCTGATACCAAAGGCGACCAGGGAGCTCTGGAGCAGCGTCGTGCTGTGCAGTATGCCACGGGCCGGGAACGGGATCCTGCCGGCAGTGGGCTGACCATCCAGGCGGCGAACACGTTATGAGGAATCTGCTCATCGCCTGGTCAAAAAGCCGCAGCACCGGTTCGTGAAAGTGCCCGTCTATGAGCTGGAAGCCCGGGCAGAAGGTGTCCTCCCCGATGAACACCCGAACTGCGCGGCGCATTGCCTCCGGGTCGCTTAGGGACTGGAAGTGAGTCTCCAGGTCCGCCGCGGTCGGCAGGGTGAATTTCTTCGCGGATGCTGTCCCAGATATGCTCCGGGACAGCCGGCCAGAACCGCTCAGCCAACGCACTCGACGCAGTAGGCATGGCCGTCCTTCTCGCGCGCCTTCTGTGAACGGTGGCGGACCAGGAAGCAGGAAAAGCAGGTGAACTCATCGTCAGCCTGCGGGATGACCTGAACGACGAGCTCTTCGGCAATGAACTCGCCACCAGGGGTCAGGCCGTCCAGGGCGTCAGCCTCGTCGAGCTCTTGGACCACGGACTTGGCGTCCGGGGCTTTGGCGGACTTCAGGGCCTCCAAGGAGCTTTCCTGGGATTCCTTGACGTCGGTGCGCAGTTCATCGTAATCAGTGGCCACGAAAGTGCATCTCTTCTCTGTTGAGGTTTGTCGGCGACTGTAACGTACCGGACACAGGAAGAATTCCCTAAATGATCAGTGCTGCCGCCCCAAGACAAGATCCCTGTATATAGGGAGCGGCATGCCCTACGCCAGCACCCGCGCGATATCGTAGCCGGCCGGCTTCAACAGCTTGTGCCGTGATCTGTCATAGGGTCTGGCGGTCGGGATCGGCCTGGCCAGTCCGGTCCACACTGACGCTGGCACCTCTATTCAGGTGGTGTGAAGAAGCTCTTCGGGTCGTCGGCGCCCAGGAGGTCGTGAGCAGGTCGTAGCCAGGCGAGATCCATCAGTTCGTGAATCGCCGCCTCCACTGTTGGAGCCGTCATACGAAAAATGGTGCTCCTGACCACTGACAGAATTAGAGAACCGGCCCGCGTGTCATCACGTCGGACCACCGCGGCTTTTCTGACAGCTCTCCTGACCGGCTGCGCCAAAGGCAGGATCATAAGCGGCAGATCATCGGCGCAGCTTCTGGCGGTTTGATGCCTGCCTAGCCCCTTCCTCCGGGCTCACTCTCACACCACTCCTCCGCAGCCATGCTGCCGAAGGAAAGCGCAGCCGGATAAGACGCCGCAGCGAGCAGCGCGAGGGCCATCAAGAACCACATCCAGCGCATGCATCGCGTAGTGCTCCTTCTAATTCTCAGGTAGGCCACAACTGACAAGGCGATCGACGCCGCCGCGAGCAGAACAAACCAGGCGGTCTTTCCTGAGGCGCCGGGGGAAAACGCAGAGATTCCCGCCACAACGATCCAGAGCAAGGCCCAGGGAGCCAAGAGCACCAGCGCTCCGATGTAAGCAGCCCCGAAACCCGTCCCCGGAGACTTCACCCGACTGTCCAGCGCTCTACTCACTCCGTCAGTCTCGCTGCGGGAACGGCGTCGGAGCGCTGCGACTTCTCCTCCTCGTAGGACCTCAACCCGTGCTTAACTCCCAGCCGGATGATCCAGTAGAGCAGCACAGCAATGACAGCTGTGGGCAGTACGAACGTCACTATGGCCGCAATGACACCAAGCATGGTTCCCCCTTTTACAAGCTTTCGTGCCTGACCAGCCTCTCACGGGTGGTCTCAGTCTTCAGCACGAGAGGCGGCGCCCCTATTCCCGACTTAGCCCCGCAGAGCTGGGGACTTCACCCTAGAGCACCAGCGTCTTGGTCCCGCAAGTTACCCGTAGCTGATCGCCGGCCGTATCCAGCCGGCAATTCTGGTCCGTCACGCGCGGCCAACCGGAAATTTCCGGTGCACTGCGGACCCGTTTGTAGCGGTGCTCGTCCTGCTCCGTGTAGATGTCGACGCTGTCGCCGTCGAAACCGTCCTGGGTGATAAGCACGGAGCGGCCGTCCGCGGCTGTGATCTTCACGGTGTCCCCGATGCCAAAGGCGCCGAAATACGCGAAGAGGAACATAAGGCCGAAGTACGGCACCGCGGCCGCAACTGCTGCAACTGCTGTCCACCCGATGATGCGCCGTGGAATTTTCCGCGGAATGCGGCCTATCAGCGCCGGGAGCAGGAGCAGCAGCCCAGCGACAGCCGACAGTAGACCCGCAATTCGGAACCAGGACGCGATGGAGTCCGCGGGTATGCCGATGTAGAGCAGCAGGTCGTCCCGTGCAGCGGCCCAATACGCCTCATTGATGGCATGGTCTGCCCAGGCAGCCAGAGCAGCAACAATCAGCAGGGCTACACCCCCGATCCCGCGGCGTTTCACACTGCCTTCTTCGCCCGGGCATCCCTCGCAACCATCGACCCCATCGTTAGGACGACTTCCAGGAGCATCATTCCGAGCCAGGTCAGGACGGCAATGATTGCGAACACGAACCCGAATATTCCGGCCGAAAGAAGCATCACAGCGGCCACGACAGGAAGCCCTCCGAACAGGAACCAGCGCGTGTAGCAGGTAGCGGGGCTCCCAGCGATGGCCAAGCCCGCGTGACCAAGCCAGAGAACCAGGGTGATCGCGGGTATCAGCAGGAAAACGCTCATCACTCGCCCCGCACCGTGTCGCTCAACCAGTGCAGTGGCTGCCCTGCGTCCCCCAACGTCATTGGTCCAGCCTACCGTCGCCCAAGACCGCCCAGACGCGCCTCGCGGCACGTCCTATCCCGCGGCCACGAGCTCGATTTCGAATCCGTCTGAATTTTCCAGGTAGGCGGCGTAATGCTCCCGTCCGCCTGCGTGGGGATACTTTTCCGTAAACAACGGTTTCCAGCCGTGCTCAGCGCCTTCTCTGGCCAGTGCGTCCACACGTGCCCTGCTGCGTACTGAATAGGCCAGATGATTCAATACTGGCAATGTCCGTAGATGATGCGGGCCGGTCAGGTCCGGAGATTTTTCCAGAACTATGTACGTTGATCTCTTCAGCCAACTGATTCCCTGTGGCCAGCTCTGATAGGTCGCGTACCCCAGAGAAGATAGAACCCAGCCCCACTCGGTGGTGGCCCTTTTGAGATCCGGCACCCACAGCTCGATATGGTGCAAGGCACCCTCTGACTCGTCATTCACTGTGCGAGTCTTTCATGCGTCTTTGGCGTTTGCTGCCCCAGTAGACACCAAGGATCCCGGTCTAGAGTCCATGCAGCCTGGCTAGGGCAGGTCTGCAACCCTTTAGACGTTGCGGGCGTGATGCTGGATCAGTCTCTTGACCGAGATGACGGTGGCCGGGACGAGGAGAACGGCGCTGCAAACGCGCTGGACGAGGGTGACGTTGATGTTGCCGGCCCCCGGCCAGGGGACGTAACCGAAACGGTTGCCTCCGTATTCAATAAGTTCCGTGATGGAGGTGCCCAGCCCTATCACTGCCAGAAGTGCCAGGACGAGCCAGGCAAGACTACTGAGCCGGATGGTTACAGGACCGTTGGTGGGTTCTGATGCTGTCTGCGGGTTGCTCATCTTCGTTTCCTTTTGTTGGTGCTGTTTTCTGCTCCAGCTCAGATCAGCGGCCATGCCGCGAAGGGTCCGGCCGGCGATGGCCCGGTCAATAGACCCGCGAGACAGCCCCCGTCGTTTACCGTTGGCGACCTGCTCGTAGAGGTCTGATAGCAATTCGTCATATCGTTCCTGTGCCACGCGGGCAGGCACGAAGCGCGTGTAGAAGGTGACCCACCAGAGAACGGCTGTCATGGTTCTCGAATCCGGAAGTCCCCGCACGCAGCTCATGGCTGAACCTGCCGGAGCGTCGGCAGCGGGCGGGCACGTTCAGCAGGTGCGGTCTGAGCCGCAGTCAGCGCAGCGCTCCCCCTCGATGAGATGCGGTACAGGCGGCGCCGCGGCCTGCCCTCAGCCTCCGCTGTTTCAGGATCTTCCCACTCGGTTTTCAGAAGGCCCGCATCGGCTAAACGCCCCAGCGCTTTGTACAAGGTGCCATGCGCGGTCAGTGACTTCCCGCCGTCCTCCGACAACGCACTCGCTAAGGCAAACCCGTACACAGGCGTGCCGTCGGACTGTGCTTTTTGAGCGACCTCAAGGATGCGGACTTCCAGTGGAAGTAGCGTTCCTGCTTTACGTCGTGGCATCTCCAAAGAATAGGAAGATAGCTTCCCTAGGTCAATGGCTAGGTTCCAGGCAGTGCTCTGAAGTCCAGGATTCCGTCTGTTCACCAGGCGGAGCGCTGGCTCTGGCTATGGGACACGCCCCAGACCTCCGCTTCCTTCCGACCAGCCGCAGAGCCCACGCCGTCTAACAACCAGAATTGGGGCAAGAACTACTCCAAGTGCATTCTGTCTGGCACAGATTTTGCTTCCGCTGATGGGGGCAGAGCGGCGGAAAATGCGAGGAATGCCAGTCTGCCAACGCCTACAAGCACCAAGCCTGCCGCGAGTACGACGAGGTGGCAAAGGAAGAAAACGAACCCGATTCCCACTGTGGCAAGAAACGTCAGATTCAAGGTAAGGGTAGGTCCAAGCTCCATCAGTCGCCCAAAAGCCGGCGTTCATGAGCATAGGCGATTAATTGGAGTCTGGTGCGTAAAGAGAGCTTGTCCAGGACGCTTCTCAGGTGGGTTTTGACCGTGGCATCAGAAATGAACAGAGCCTCCGCTACATCCCTGTTACTGAGTCCTTTGGCAACGAGAAGGAACACATCCCGCTCACGGACGGAGAGGACGTCGAGGACTGAGAGATCTGGCCCGATGCTTGGACCGCGATTGGCGGCGTGTTCGAACAGTGAGTGCACGGATCCCGGGGCTATGACTGAGTAGCCGGAATGAACAGTTCTGATTGCTGCAAGCAGGAATTCGGGTTCCGCGCTTTTGAGCAGGTATCCGCTCGCGCCGGCCTGAACGGCATCCAGGACGGCGTGATCGCGGTTGAAGGTAGTCAGCGCGATGATCCTGGGCCTGTCCGAGTTGCACGCGTCCGCCTCGCTGATGATGCGGCGGGTGACGGCGACTCCGTCCATGACCGGCATCCGCAGGTCCATGAGCATCACATCGGGACGGCGTTCGGACGCCAGTGCCACAGCCTGTTCCCCGTTAGCTGCGTCTCCGCAGAACTTCATATCGATCTGGCTTTCTATGAGCATGCGGATACCGGCCAGGAATAACGGCTGGTCATCGACCAGGGCAACGCTGATGCGCGTCCCGGCATCAGTCATTGCGACCAGCTTCTCCTGCGGCCGCCATTTGAAGACTCTCTGCTGAAAGAGCGTGCCCATGAGCGTGCTTTGCCGTTTGAGCGGAGCCTTCGACGTCAGTGAGATAAGGGATGAAAGCTGTGACGCAGAATTGTTCACCATCAGGTCCTGCCGTCAGCCACCCGCCGGCGAGATGCGCACGCTCGCGCATTCCGGGAAGACCCCGGCCAAGGCGTTGCGGGGCAGCGTCCGTTGATTGTCCGCGTTTACCAGGGGCAGCTTTTGATGCGACATGAACTGTCAGACCGGGCCCGCTCCAATCGAGGTGGAGGTGGACGGGAGCGCCCCTCCCGCCATGCTTGAGAGCGTTCGTCAGACATTCCTGCACGATGCGGAAGACTGCCACCTGCTGTCCGCCCGTGAGCTCAATACGGTCCCCGGATTCGCTGGTCTCTATCTTCAGGCTGCCCCGCTGCAGCCCCTCGACCAGCGGCTGGATATCGCTGAGCCGCGGCTGCGGAACGGCCATCCCGTCGTCGCGCACTCCTTCGATGACACGCTGGGCGTCCACCAGGGCAGTCCTCGCCGACCCGGCGATGTTTTCCAGAGCACTCAGGACCGGTTTCGGCTGATCCTTGCTCAGATACCGGGTTCCGTCTGCCTGGGCAGCTATGACAGCGAGGGAATGGGCGAGAACGTCGTGAAGATCGCGGGCGATGCGTGTCCGCTCCTGTTCCACTATCAAATCGACCTCGGTCGCCTCCAGGGTGCTTTGTGCAAGTTCCCGTGCACGGAACAAGCTGCCTCTTTCCTGATACAGGGCCAGCAGAAGACCCAGGCTGAAACACGACGCGGCGATCAACACCAGCAAGGCAAACGGCTGCCAGCCGTTCCTGAGAAGGATCCCCAAGTCACCGCCGTACTGGCTGAACCACCCCACACCCGCCCCATACCGCCACGAGAGCATCAGGAAAGTCATGACCGCGGCGAAAATCAGATTCACGCCAGCTACCACGAGCCGTAGCCGACCCTGGGTTGTCCACGCCATGAAGACCAGCGCGATGAACGAGCCGATATAGATCGCCCAGTAGTTGGCGTACATAGGAGGAATCAGGAAGGTCAGCTGGCCAATGAGCAGCAGACCAGTGAGCGCCAGGGAGATCAGCGGCCGCCAGACTGACACTGCGATGGCCAAGGTCATCAGCACCAGGGGCCATGTCCCTGCCCAGGTATGCAATCCTCCAGGACCCCAATGACCGCCATTGGGCCCCATCCGGCCCGCCTCGGCAACACACCACAGGGCAAAGAAAGTGCCAGCCACCACAGGGGCGCCCCAACGCCGTGCAAACTTCAAAACTGGTTCCATGCCTGTCACCATATCCGCGGCAATCAGGCACACGAGGCCATATTCGGTCGATCTCCACCCAGCGGTTAGAACAATTCATCCTTCAGGCAAGGTTCGTGAGCTCTCAAACCAGGAAGTCTGACCACCTGAATCGGCGGTGGTTGCCTTAAGCAGAGGGCGTACCCACCATGGAAGTGTGGGTACGAAGGGCCGTTGCGGGCTCGGCTTTGTCCTCTGTTTGCTGATCCTTCTAGGCGGAGCGGCGGGTTGCGTCTACGAGTACCCTGAGCCCGTGCACTCGCCAGCAGCTGTCCCTGCCCCTGTGTACACCGCAACAGCCGGCCCGGCGCCTGTACCGGCGACCACAAAGCCCTACAGGGATCAGCAGGTACTGGAACGCGAGGCTCGGAACTACACTGAGCTGGACCGGCTCCTCCGGGCAGCGCCGGAGCCAGTCATCCTTTACGATGTGGGGCCACTGGACGGTCCACGGAGGGGCTTTGGCAGTACCGAGAAGGTGCCGGGGGTCGGCCGGTACACGGTCACCGCTGCCTGTGTCGGTGCTTCCGGTGCGAAGGTCGCCGTCGGGCAGGAGCATCCAGGTGCCCCCTTCCGGCCGATGCAGCTCGCGCTGGATTGCACCAGGGCCACTTCACAGGTCATTGCGCTTGAGCAGGGTTACGTTTTCGCACATCTTTTGCTGCCCGGCCCGGGCGATACGCCATGGACAGGGGCGGTCGGAGGTGTCCGTGTGACCAGGGCCGGCTGAAGAGGGTCACTCCTGCACGGCGCCACGTTCCCTCTCATCATCCTTGAGCTCGCCGGCGGCGATCCGCTCGGCAGTGCGGCGATAGGCCTCGGCGATGTAGTCTTCGATGTCGCTGGCTCCGATGCGCCAGACTCCGCGTGTATCTTGCCTCAATGTCGTTGAGAGACTCGTGTGTTGAAGCACGGTCCTCTTTTATACTCACTCTTTTTCGCATGCGTGTGAGGATGGCCGTGGTCGTCCGTTATGTACCTGCTCGGGATGATGGTTCCCTGCAGGTGACGCTCCCTGTGTCATATGAGTGCCCAAGTTTCGGTGGACGTCCTTTTGGCGGTGGCTGGTTCGGCGTAGAGTCCTTTCAACGAGCAGTGGCATGGTCGATGACCTACGGGGGCCTGTAACTGATGAAGGCGACTTGGCGGCCGCTGTTTTGACCCGACCGTCCTTCTGGGCGGTCGCTATGCTCCAGATTGCAATGGGAACCCAGATCGCGGTGGCCGTGGGTGTCGCCTTCGGTCCGGAAACATCCTTCCGGGATCGCCTGTGGCCGCTCGGGCCGGTCGTTGCCATTGCCATCACAGCGTCCATTATCTTTTCCCCGCTCCTCGAGAGAGTTGTCCGCAAGGACGATGGCAGGCTCAGCGATGAGCAGTCCGCTGCAATGGAAGGGGCGCTTCGCACAGGTGCGCCACCTCTTGTCAGTCTTTTTGCTGACTGGGGTCCCGCACTTGAAAAGAGGCGGCGAGACTTGGTTTCCGGCCGCTGGCTGGGGCTGATTTTGATGGCTGTCCTTATCGCTCTGAACGTCTTTGATTCCTGCCTCGACCCGGAAGGTATTTGGTTTTACTGGATCAGCGCGGTTTTTTACGCAGTCCTTGCGATAACAGGTGTACTTCTCGGGCGTCGGAAAATCCGGCGCATTCTGGTGCTTAAGAGTCAGCTTGAGGAGCTTCGCGGCGAGTCCCGACAAGGTCTCAGCTCGTAAGGCGACGCGGCCTTAGCTGGCCGGCAACACAACGAGTACGTTCCGTGTGAGCACAGTTTGGTAATCGTTAATCCCTTGGTCCAGCCCTAGCTGTTGTTTGCCTTGATTCGGACAGGAAAGCTTGCGTTTGTGGTGACTTTTCAAGCGGTTCAGGGTGCGGTCGACAAAGGCACGAACGTGTGGGTAGTGGTGGATGGCCGTTTCGTTCTGAGGGAAGAATTCCGTGGTTACGCGCTGTGGTTGTCGCATTCGGGCGTGCCGTGAATACTCAGAAGGCTTACCAGTTGAGGCTGGCGCGGTTCCTGTCCTGGTGCGCGGAGACGGGCACGGCCTGGACCGGGCTCCGTTTCCATCAGCTAGCGGCTTACAAGGCGTGTCTTGAAGGCCCCTATGCCAACGGCGGTCGGCTTTCAGGAAAGACGGTCAATGCCCACTTGACGGCCGTGATGGTGTTCTTGCGCTACGCCGTGGCACACGGGTTCGCGACTGACCTCTGGGCGACCGTCGAAGGAGGCCGCCCCGGAGCGGATTCTCTGAAACTAGCGGGGCAGTGGAAGATGGCTCCGGCAAGGCTGGCAAAGGCCCGCGAGATTAAGCGGCGACCGGTGGTTCTCACCCTGTTACAAGCCGACCGTATTTTGGATGCTGTCGATCGCCCGAGGGACAGGCTCCTGGTGCTGCTAATGCTGCGTTGCGGTCTGCGTGCCGGTGAAGCGCTCGGTCTGAGGCTGGAGGACATGCACATGCTGCCCGACTCCGGCCATCTGGGCTGCACAATCCCAGGACCCCACGTCCACATCGAAAGGCGCAGCAACCCGAACGGTGCCTGGGCCAAGTCACCATATGAACGAAATGTCCCGGTGCCAGCTGATGTTTGCGAGGTGCATTCGGCCTACATGGCGCAGAGATACAGTTCCCTTGGCGCCACCAGCCCGACGCAGTGTTTCTGTCTACGACCGGTCAGAGCCCGGCGCCGCTGGGATACTCGGGGCTTCACAACATGCTCACGGCTATCGGGAAGGCCACGGGTCTGCCGGTCAGGGCACATCAGTTCCGGAATACCGCAGCCACCGGCTGGGCGCGGGCCAAGGTCGACCCGGATGTCATCATGGCACTGCTGGGCCACAGGCCCCTGGCCTCGGCGTCCATTTATCTCACCCCGCGCCGGAGGAGCTTCGAAGCGCGGTGGAAGGAACGCAGCCGAACCGGGAGGCGCAGCAGTGACCGCCGCCGCCGACTTCCTGCGCCGTGAATCACCGGTGCCCGAGGCGGGTTCATACCTCGCCTTTCTGGAATCCATGCTGGAACACCCCTGGCGTTCCGGGGAATGGGACGCCCGGTTATGGCTGTTCGCTACAGACCCGGACCATCCGTTAACCGGAATCTATGCCTGCCCGACGCCGGGGTGCCCCCGGGTCGCTACCGTCACAGGTCGTCTCTGCCGTTCCTGCACCGGCGGCGAACCAGGTGCTGAACCTGTGCCGACCCGGCGCCGGGACTTGGACCCGAACCCACCCGCGCTGCATAGTCGGCTCAGCCGGGCAGGGCTGCCGGGCCATGGGCATGATCAAGGGACTCTGCAACCGGCATTACGCACGCTGGCACCACAGCTCGGACAACGGACAGCAACGGCCCACCATCGAGGACTTCGCCGCGGCGGAGAATGAGATGTTTCCGCCCGGCAAGGCGTGCGCATCCCGGGGATGCGGGGAGGAATCGAACCAGCGCGCGTCCGGTCTGTGTCTGTGGCACCACGCCATGTTCCGGAAACTCGCTAAACTCGGTGTCGACCACGAAGCCTTCATCTCCGTCGAACGTCCCCTGGACATCCGCTACCACCGTCACGAGTTCTCCTTCATCGATCTGCCACCGATCCTTCGCACTGAGTTGCTGCTCGTCCTCCAGGAACGGGACCGGAATTCATACTGGATCCTGCCTGCCACGATGCGCAGGATCGTCCGCGTTGCCATGGACACCCGCGCCCGCTCCATCCACAGACTGCTGGACACCGAACAGGCCCGGCCACGCCCCGACGCCGGCGTCGTCGGCTTTTCTCCGGCACGCCGGCCTGCTCACCGCCCGCTGGCGCTACCGTCACTCGGGCCTGGACATGCGCTCCGAGGACGTCTGGGACGCCGCGGTCATCGGCCTCCGCGAGGACCGGACAACCCACACAATGTGCTCCAAAGGAACTCTCGATTTCCGCCCCATCACGGTGGACTGGCTGCGTCAGGCAGCCCAGGATTACTCCCGCCAATTCGACCTCGCAGCCGATCAGGTCCGCGACGTCATTCGCACCGTCCAGGTCCCCTCGGACGCCCTGGCACGCCGGCCACACGGACCCCGGCCCGAGCAACTGACCCGAGCGGACACGAACGCGGTCGTGGACGGATATCGCCACCTCACCGGCCCCGACGGCGAACCCCGCACGGATTCGGTCAAGTACGACTACTTCAAGCTCTTCCAGCGGATTCTCCGGGACGGCGGGGACCTCGAAACCTTGACCTGGGTCAGGGCCATGGGTTGTGAGACATGTCAAGTTGGATTAGGAGAAGGATTCGGCTGCCTGCAAGAGGATCCCTATCCTGCCGGATCCTCTGCGGTGAAGAACAGGATCCGGCAGGAACGTCACGATCGCCTCGGAACACAGCGCCACGAATCCTTGGGTGGCCCGAAGCCCGCGCTGATCCGACGTCGGGCACTCAGCGCCTGGTCTCGTACCTGGTCAGGACCACACCGTCGGGAAACGTCCGGGTCTCCACCAGGCTCAGGTTCACCCAGTTGTCCAGGGCTGTGAAGAACGGCGTGCCGCCGCCCACCAGGACCGGATGGGTGACGATCGCGTACTCGTCGATCAGCCCGGCCCGCATGGCCGCCGCGGCGAGTGTGGCACCGCCGATGTCCATGGAGCCGCCGTCGTCGGCCTTGAGCCGGGTGATCTCGGTGACCGCGTCGCCGGTGAACAGGCGGGTGTTCCAGTCGACCGTGCTGGTCGTCGAGGAGAACACCATTTTCGGCATGTCCCGCCAGCGGCGGGCGAACTCGATCTGCGCCGGTGAGGCGCCAGGCTGCTGGTCGGCGGTCGGCCAGTGGGCGCTCATCGTCTCCCACAGTTTGCGCCCGTACAGCGCCAGGCCCGTCGCCCCTACCCGTTCGGACCACCATTGGAACAGCTCGTCGCTCGGTACACTCCAGCCGAGGTCGTCGCCTGGCGCGGCGATGTAGCCGTCCACGCTCACGTTCATGCCGAAGGTCAGGTTGCGCATGGCGTCAGTCTTCCGTGAGTCGGTGTTCGTTGTACAGAAAAGCAGATGCTCCGTAAGGAAAGGATCCCTGAACAAGACACCACGAGCACCTAGATAGCGGTTTTCGAAGTGAATAGCAGCGGTAAATGGCGGCGTTTTCGCGCCGTTATTTGGCGCGCCGACCGTGCGCCGGTCAAAGCATTGTGGTCAGTACTCCGCCGTCGGCCCGCACGGCAGCCCCGTTCGTTGCAGAGGAAAGCGGGCTCGAGAGATAAACGGCGAGAGTCGCGATTTCGTCCGGCTCGATGAAGCGCTCGAGCAGAGACGTTTGGTTCTCGCCCATGATCACCGCCTTCAAATCTTCCGTGGAGAGTCGCTGCGCCCCGGCGATGTCGCGGACGGTATTGGCGACGCCGTCTGAATAGGTCGGGCCGCCCAGGATCGTGTTGACCGTCACGCCGGTACCTCGGGTGAGCTTGGCGAGACCGTTACTCAAAGCGAGCATCCCTGCTTTGGTCACGCCGTAGTGCGTCATGTCAGCGGGTATGTTTACACCTGATTCGCTCCCAACAAAGATGATCCGGCCCCATCCTGCGTCGATCATCCCCGGCATCAGCTCTCGCGACAGTCTGACCCCGCTCATCACATTGACGTCAAAATAACGCGACCAGTTCTCGTCGGGTATTTCGGCGAAGGGTTTTAGCTCGAAGAGACCGACGTTGTTGACGAGGATGTCGACGCCGCCGAGTGCAGCGAGCAGGCGCTGCACTTGGGCGGCGACCGCAAAGTCCGCCGCAATACCGGTCACGCTCCCGCCGGGAACTTCGGCTTCGAGGTTCTTCACCGCTTGCTGGACCCGGCTGTCGTCACGGCCGTTGATAACGACTGCCACGCCCTCCCGGAGAAGAGCTTTCGCGATCGAATACCCGATCCCCTGCGTTGAGCCGCTTATGAAAGCGCGTTTGTTTGCCAGCTGCATATCCATGGTCGTTTCACCTCTTAGCTTTTACTTGCTCAGTCAAGCAAAATTAGCCTCATTTTGCTTGCTCAGTCAAGCAACCTTGTAACCTGTATGAATGAGTGATTCCAGCGCCCCGAATAGTCTCACAGGAGATGACCTAACGACGTGGGCGGCCCTTGCGACGGTACTGGAATGGTTACCGCCCGCCCTCGACGCCCCTCTGGTTCGGTGTTTCGATCTCACACACTTCGAGTACGGCATCCTGTTCGCATTGGCTGACGCGCCGGACCACGCCCTCAGGATGACCGTCCTGGCCAGCTATGCGAACAGCTCGCTCTCACGGCTCTCTCGAGCCGTGTCGCGGATTGAAGGCCGGGGCTGGGTACAGCGCACTCGAGACCCTTTGGACGGGCGGTCAACCCTGGCCACCCTGACCCAGGCCGGGCTGGAGATGCTCGAAGAGGCCACTCCCGTACAAGCTCAGACGGTCACCGAATTAGTCCTCGAGCCTCTCACAAACGCCCAACGGGGTCAGCTGCGCGAGATCAGTCTGCGGATCCAGCGAGCCATCCGGGAGCAGGAGGGATGGCAGCCGCCGCCCGTCTCGTCCGGCGCTGATTAGCGGGTTGAGCGGGACCCAGACCAGGACGGCGAGTGGTTGGACTTTCTTGTGTCCGGAAAGACGCCTCTCAACACTAAGGTTTCGAGGCACAGAGGTTTTGAGACACCATGTTGATGGGGGAAGGAGTCGCTGCCGGCAGGCCGATCCCTCACCGAACACGGGAGCCTTGTCGGCATGCCCAGGTCCAACACGATCAGGTCAGGATGGCTGCTGCGGATGCCGGCGACAGCGTTTGTTCCGTCGGCGACGGAGTGCACCTTCGCTTCTCCATCCTTTGGCTCCCTGGTTCATTGTGCCGCAGGTGAAGACCTTCCATGTCCCCCGGTCGGCCCTCGAGCGTCTTGATCCGGGAAAGAGTCACGCCAGTTTCTCCGGAGCGGTCGGCCGATGCCCTTGTCTAGGCGTACGGGCTTTGGCCGGACCGGTCGGTTTTTTTGCGGGGCCCTCTGGTCGATTGGGTCGTGTGCCGGGCTATTTCGTGAGTTTGATGATCCTGGCTCCGAGGTCGGGTCCGCCCATGGTGTAGGCGGCACCCGCCGCGAATCCTGCGGACCGGCCTCAGACCCCTCGGATGCGGGGCCCTGTCTTGAATCGCTGACAGTCAGCAGGCCCGGGCCACGGGCTCTGGTTACATGAGCGGAACGGCCAGCAATAGTGGGGCGACGGCTGTTGAGGCGACGAGGGCTTTCTTCACTATGCGATAGAGGGTCCCCCCAAATGGGCGGCCCGGGCGGACTTCCCGCCGGCGAGGCGGATTCAGTCGCGATGCGTGGTGCCCAAGCTCCATCAAGGATGTTTGCAAGATCTCCCTGTTAGTCCTTGACCTCAGCGCGACACCACAGCTCGCGCTTCTGAGGCCCCGGTCTCTGGAGAAAATACTCAACAGGGGATGAGAGCATGATCAAGAATTTCGATGCCAAACGCGCCACCCGCGCCAAGAGCTCTGGCGGGCGGGACCCGGTGCCCCGGCCCGGGGCCTCAGGGCTGCGCCGGTGGTTGGCGACCGCAGTGTCCACAACCATGCTGGCGGCTGCGCTGGCACCGCTGGGCATTGCCCCGGTGCAGGCGGCAGTGGCCGGAATGGGTGCCGTAGACCCACAGAACGGCTTTCCCACCTGGTATTCGGACGGCAACGTCAAACTGCAGCTGTGCTACATGGCTGGTGCCGGGTGCCTCTCCGAGCCCCCGGACGCGGCAAAGCCGGCATCCTATCCGGACAATTTCCCGGAGGAGGCCTTCTGGTTCCAGGCCAGCGCCACGAGCGGGAACCTCCTCTACGAAGCGGCCCTGGAAGGAGCCCACCTCAACGGAGCCGTCGTCCCCGGGGAGCAGATGGGCTTTGGCCGGCTCCGCTTCATCGTGGATAACCTCAAAGCCGGGGCATCGTACAAAATCACACACCCTTACGGCGTTAACACCTTCGTTGCCGCTCCCGACAAAAAAGTCCCCACCCTCGGCCGGATCAAGCAAACCATTGACGCCGGAGTCTGCGCTCCCAGCGCCACGACGCCTTGTGACTGGGCGGGGGTCGGCGAAGCCTTCCTCGGTGACTACAAAGTAGGTACCACAGCGAGCTTCCTCAAACAGGTCGGAGCCGCCCCTGGCACCCTGGGTGACATCAACACGGCCCGCCCGGTAACTGGAGCCCCATCCGGGAACAACTTCGTCACCGTGGAAGGACCCGACGCCGGAGGCCCCGGTGTTGACGTCCTGACCGTCAGTACGTTCACTGTGCAGGGCCTGATCTACGATGGCGCCGATGCCGCTCCGTCCGTTCCCGATCTGACCGCAGCCGGTGACAGCGGCCGGTCCGGCACCGACAACATCACCAACGCCACCACGCCAACGTTCACCGGCACCGTTCCGGGCACCGGCCCGGCCGGTACCACCGTAGAGCTGCTCGTGGACGGGGCCGCGGTAGCGTCAGCCGTCTCGGACGGCACTGCATACTCCCTCTCGCCCGCGTCCCCCATGGCACCGGGGTCCCACAAGATCCAGACACGCACACCCAATCCCGCCTACACGCTGGATCCGAACGGAATTCCCGTCGACCCCGCCGCACCCCAGTACCTGGTCTCACTGGCACTGACAATCACCGTGGATACGACCGCGCCTTCGACGACCGTCTCGGCACCGTTTCCATCAAACCCCACACTGGACAACACACCAACGTTGAACTTCACCCGGGAAGCCGGAGCAACGTCCGAATGCCAGCTGATGCCGACCAACACGTCCTGGGATCCTACCTGCAGCTCCCCGCAAACCTACGATGCCCAGGTCGACGGCAACTACACCTTCAACGTCCGCTCCACCGATGCAGCCGGCAATGTCGGCGCGCCCGCGACATATTCATGGCGCATCGGCCCGGCAGACACCCTGGCGCCCACCGTCGCGGGGCACACGCCTGCCGACACCGCCCTAAATGTGAGCACCACGGCCACCGTCACAGCCACCTTCAGCGAAGACGTCCAAGGCGTCAGCAACACCACGATGACCCTCCAGGACGCTTCCGGCACCCCGGTAATAGCCGACGTCACCCGCAACGGAGCCACAAATCAGTGGATCCTGGACCCGACAGCGAACCTTGCCGCAGGCACCACATACACGGCCACGCTCACCGGCGGCCCGGCCGCCATCAGGGACGCCACGAACAACCAGCTCACGACCACCAGCTGGACCTTCACCACCGCGCCCCCGCCCGACACCACCGCGCCCACCCTAACCGCATGGACACCATCAACGGCGGCCACCAACGTCGACACCACAGCCAACGTCACCGCCACCTTCAGCGAAGCCGTCCAAGGCGTCAGCGCCGCCACCTTCACCCTCAAGGACGCAGCAGGAACCGCCATACCCGCCACGGTCACCTACGACTCCGCAACCCGCGTGGCCACTCTTGACCCGACTGCCAGCCTCGCAGCCAACAACACCTACACAGCCGCACTTACCGGCGGAGCCTCCGGAATCCGGGACGCCGCCAACAACGCGCTGACAACATCAACCTGGACCTTCACCACCGCCCCACCGCCCGACACGGCCGCACCCACCCTGACAACACGGGCACCGGCCCCGGCGGAGACCACCGTCAGCACCACCGCCAACATCACCGCCACGTTCAACGAAACAGTCCAGGGTGTCAGCGGCACCACCTTCACCTTGAAGAACACCGCCGGAACAGCCGTAGCAGCCACGATCACCCGCAACGGAACCACCAACCAGTGGATTCTTGACCCAACCGCTGCCCTGGTCCCGGACACGAAATACACCGCCACCCTGACCGGCAGCCCCTCGGCCATCAGGGACGGAGCCAACAACCCGCTGGCAACAACCAGTTGGACCTTCATCACCGGACCCGCACCCACCATCACCACCCGCACCCCCGGGACAGGAGCCTTCGCCGCCTCCACCACCGCCAACATCACCGCCACCTTCAACGAAAACGTGACCGGTGTCAGCGGCACCACATTCACCCTGAAGAACGCGGCAGGAACAGCAATAACGGCAGCAGTCTCCTACAACGCCACCACCCGGGTCGCGACCCTTAACCCGTCAGCCAACCTCACAGCCGATACCAAATACACCGCTACCCTGACCGGCGGTACCGCCGCGATCCGCGACACGGCCGGCAACCCGGCTGCGACCTCAAGCTGGACCTTCACCACCGGTCCAGCCCCCACCATCACCAGCCGCACCGCCGCCTCCGGCGCGACCGGCGTTTCCCGCACGGCAAACATCACCGCCACCTTCAGTGAAAACGTCACCGGTGTCAGCGGCACCACGTTCACCCTGAAGAACGGCACCACCTCCATCACCGCGGTCGTGACTTACAACGCCACCACCCGGGTAGCCACGCTCAACCCCTCAGCGACCCTGGCGGCAAGTACCCGCTACACCGCCGCGCTGACCGGCGGGGCTGCAGCAATCCGGGACGCCGGCGGCAACCCACTGGCCAGCACAACCTGGACCTTCACCACCGGGAGGTAACGGACGGCTGCACGCCTGCAACACATGGTGCCGGGCCCCTGAACACTGACAAACCGGTTCAGGGGCCCGGCCCTGTTTACGATGCATTCATGGACCGCATCTCACGCTCGGCGAATGTGAGCTTCAGGAGAACACGCCCTCTTTCCACCCGAGGCAGACGTGCGTTTCTCGGCATCCATCCCCGTCGCGGCGGGATCCTGATCAACATCGTTCTCGCCAGGCAGCTCAAATCTCCACGGGTGAACCGCGCCGATCGCGCCTATCCGCCAACCGGTGGCGCAACGAGATCATCCTGCTCGACCCCAAGGAGATTGATGCCGAACTATTCACGTGGATCCGCGAAGGACATACCCTCACCGTCTGAGGCATCAGACGCGGCGGTCCCCCGATTCTCGATCGTATCGTTCGCGTTCGTGGAGTCCTTCGTTGGAACGATGCGTCGCGCCCGCTCGTCAGACTCCGAGGCAACTGACTGCTTGTGGCCAGCAGTGGGTCTGGCGGGGCGGGGGCCGTGAAACTAGGCTCAGCTGCGGGAGGAAACCGGGCTTTATGAAGGGATCGAACATGAGAAGAATGAGTCATATCCCTCTTCGCCTGACGACCGGGGCGTTTATCCTGAATGCCGGTTACGGCAAGCGCCACCTGGATAAGGACAGCGCGGCCGGGCTCCAGTCGATGGCGGCCAAGGTCATTCCGCCGGTCACCCGGATGAAACCCGAAACTTTCGGCAAGGTGCTCAGCTATGCGGAAATGACCCTGGGTGCGGCCCTGCTGGCACCGTTCCTGCCGAGCCGCCTGGTCGGAGTCGGTCTCGGGATCTTCTCCGGGTCCCTGTTGACCATGTATCGGAGGATCCCCGGCATGACCCAGGCGGATGGTATCCGTCCCAGCCAGCAGGGAACGGCCCTGGCAAAGGACGTCTGGATGTTCGGCATCGCTGTCGCCCTCGTGCTGGACCGTAAGCCCAAATCCGGAAACACCCGTTAGCGAACTCCGTAAAGGGGGGCCTTGCCGGATACCTACAGGCGACTGCCCATGGAACGTCGGAGTGAAATCATCCGTCGGATCTCCACGTCGTACTCCATGAACGGCACGAATTCCGCCCAGGAGGACTCCCAGAGCCGCACGATTGCCGGAAATGGCTGACCCCACTCGGCGTGAACTCGGCGAACCGGTCCTTCGCCGCTTGCTCGGACGGGGCCGTGTAGACCGGCTTGAGCGCCTTGACGATGCCGTCGCGGTGCTGGCGTCCGGCGTAGCGGAAGCTGTTGCGGATCAGGTGCACGATGCATGCACTGCTGCACCACCGTTCGCTCCCACGTGGTCGTGATCGCCTCCGGCAGGCCCTTGAGCCCATCGCAGACAGCGATCAACACATCTTCAACGCCCCGGTTCTTCAGCTCGGAGAATACCTGCAGCCAGAACCGGGCACCCTCGCCGCCGTTGCCGGCCCAGATGCCCAGGTTCTCCCGCTCCCCGTTCACGGTGACGCCCATGACGACGTAGAACGGGGTGTTGCGCACCTGCCCGTCACGGACCTTGACCACGATCGCGTCAACGAAGAGCACCGGATAGACCGGATCCAAAGGTCGGGCCGACCATTCGGCCAGTCCCCCCGGCGACCTTCTCCGTGATCCGGCTGATGGTGTCCTTGGAGACCTTGGCCCCGTAGACCTCCTCGAAGTGCGCGGCGATTTCCCCAGTGGTCAGCCCACGGGCAGAGAGTGAGAGGACGATATGGTCGATCCCGTCCAGACGCCGTTTCCGCTTGGGCACGATCACCGGCTCGAACGAGCCGTCCCGATCCCGGGGCACCTCAATCTCGACCGGGCCGATCTCGGTCAGCACGGTCTTCGGCCTGGTGCCGTTGCGCACGTTGGCTGCGATCGGCGTCTGGCCATGCTCGTGCCCGAGGTGCTCGGTCAATTCCGCTTCCAGCGCGGTCTCCAGCACATTCCTCGTAAGCTGGTTCAGCAGCCCGCCCGGGCCCACCAGGCTCACGCCCTGCTCCTTGGCCTGCGCGAGCAACCGCTCCGCAAGCTCCTTCTGATCGATGATCCCTCCCGTCACAGGATCGATCATCACCCCTGCCATCTCGGTCGTGGACTCTGACACGGCCGTCTCCTTTCGGATCAGGCCGGACCCCACACACCGTTATTCAGACAGGCCCCACGGCGGAAGTCATTGGGGCATGGCGTCCAGTTGGGGATGGTGACAGCGGTCGTGAGACGAACCATTTACGGGAGGGTCTAGGGGGAATTTCCCTGTTTGGTGTGGTTTTTGGGCTTTCCGCCAGTGTTCTGTGATCAGGATGGACCATGAAGTTCAACACAGTCCTTGGCCGGTCTGATAGTTCCAGTTTGCTCAGCGAGATCGTGGCTTTGAGAACACAGGCCACCGTGCGGACGAAAAGCGTCAGTCAGTCCGGGGCGAGCCATTTTCAGTTTGTTGCCGAGCTGGACGCGGAGGCAGAGGAATGGCACATGATTACCGACCAGGGCCTGAGGTGGTCGGCGGTTGACGGAATGCTCTCGCTGGAACCTGACCCTCCGCACGCAGTTGCATTCCCTCGCGGCATGCCGACCGAGGTCCAAATGCTTCATCCCGAGGCGCTTCTAATGTGGGGTCGTCGCGGCGAGAGCTTTTACCCGATGCTCATCCAGGAGATCGGCCGAAGGTCGTTACTGATCACGTTCGAGCATGTAGAAGACCCATTCCGAGCCACCGCCGTGATCAATCGCACCACAGGCATCATCGAGAAGATGGCCGCACTTGGTGACCTCACCATTTTGACCGAAGTGGAGTTGAGCGCCGCTTGATCCGGGACGCAAGGTCGAGTTCCTGCCAATTACGGATTTGATTCGACCCAATTACTGATTGAAGTGTTGTCGGCTGGCTCGTCAGAGACAAATTCGGGGTCAGGCCAAGGGCTCCGCACATCAATGCCCTGCCAAGCTCGTGCGCCGGGTTCCGGCTCAACACGGAAATCGGTGCCACCCAGGGACGACAGTGCGCGATGACGCGGGACTCTCATTCTGCGAAAGGCGGCTGCAACTCGCTTGGCAAAGCAGCAGAAATGGTCACAAAAAGAGGGTGTGGACACTGTCCACACCCTGGGCTTCGGATTCAGTTGTACCGGCATCGGACCGGGCCGGACTGGGGATGTTTTCGGCGGACTGGCGGATTATCAGGGGGAGCGGCTGGTTCGAGTCCCATCTCGGGCACGTGTTTCCCTGTTCAGGGGCTTTTTAGCCTCTGAGTGTGGACAATTTGTGTTGTGAAGGGCCCCTTCGGGGGCCTTTTCATTGGTGGCCGGTGCTGTGGCCCGGTGCCTCCTTCGTTGCCTGGTCGGTGGTTTTGATGCTTGTTACCTGTTCATGGGCGTGACTGGTTGGGGCAACATGACCTGAGAAAATTTCTGGTCGGGTTTCTTTTCTTGGCCGTTGGGTCACAGGCTTCTCCTTTTCGCGGTGGCTGTTCTGCTTCTTCACGGTGGGCCCGGGGGAGTGCGACATGACTTGTGCCCAGCTGTTCGAGAATCGCTTCCGCCGGACTCCCGACACTGCTCTGACACCGGTTACGTGCCCGACTTGGAGCCTTGGTTAGCGGTGCCATTGCAGCAGACTACTGACTAAGTCCCGGAAATATGCGGAAGCCGGCCCGAACCATCACCGGTACTACCCAGTCCGAGGCCCGAAGTGTGGGCATTGTCCATGCCCATATTCATCCACTGATCACCCAAGAGAAAATTGCATTCCCTACTGTGGGAACGCGGCTTTTTGCGCTGGCAAGGGTGCCCGGTTATGAACGAGTATGCCCCGTCCTAACGTCTTGAGTGCCTCCGATTGCGACGGACCGAGAGGCCCGCCAAACACTGTAGAGGTTGGCTCTGGCGACACCTCCTTCTCCCATCTCATGGGCTGCTCGGCAGGCACATGACGCAGCCAAAGGAGTTGAGGTGGCCATCCGGCTCGGCTCCACAACCGGACGCTGCTATGCCGGAGGCATTCAGCGCCACCCGGTGCGTGATTCCAGAGCGGGCGGCCCGTTTAGTGCGGCGAAGAAGGGCGGCCGTGCGGACGTGTCGCCACCTTCTGGACCTGCTGGCCCGTCGGCAACGAATCGCGCCATGCGATTTCAGAGATCGTCTTCGGGTCGGGCGGCGAGGATATGATTGGCCCTGACCTGCAGGATGCCGAGCGACTCCTGGATCAGGGGCGATGCGATGCTGCCCCTGCGCACCGCAGCGACAATACGGCGCGCGGGCTTCCCCTTGCCAGTAATGCGCAGTCGAACCACGTTTTCGGCACTACGCAGGGGCGCCAGCCGCGGCAGCAGGCCCACGCCCAGGCCCGCACCAACGAAGGCGATCTGGGTTTCCCATTCAACGGCCTCGTGGGCAATCCGCGGCGTCACCCCGACTGCCGTGAACGCCGCGGTGAATAGGGCATGGTAGGTGGAACCGGTGGCCTCGGTGATCCAGGGTTCCGACGCCAGCTCTTCGAGCGTCACCGTTTCCCGCGATGCCAGTGGATGGTTGGAGGGAATGATCACGTCCAAAGGATCGTCGAGCAGAACGGTCTGCTCGAAGCGCGGATCGTCCTCACCATAGGTGTCGGACTGCATCGCGACGACGACCGCGAGGTCGATTCGCTCGGCAACCAACAAGTCGAAGCAGCGGGCAGGGTTAGCCTCGAGTACCTGCACCTCCAGTAGGGGGCGTGTCGAGCGCAGCGTGGCGGCCAGCGGCGCGAGCAATTGGGCGGCCGCCGTGGAGAATCCACCGAGCCCAAAACGGGACTGGACCTGGTCGCCGGCCTCCATAGCCGCGGCGCGCAGGCTCTCCCATTCCGCAATCAGGGTGTCCGAGCCCGCCACGAGAAAGCGGCCCGTGGCAGTAAGTCGCACACCCCGGCCGTCCTTCGTCAGCAGTTGCATTCCAAGCACGCGCTGGAGCTCCCGCAATTGTGCGGAGACGGCGGAGGGAGAATAACCCGTGAGCTCCGCGGTTGCGCCAACGGTGCCGCATCGGGCAAACACCCGAAGTGTTATGAGCCGTGGATCAATCATGCACCCATTGTGCACCATTATCTCCTAAATCTTGCGCTTTTGTTGCAGGTCAATCCTCCCTAATCTCGTAACTAGAAACGTTTTCGCCAACGCCAGCTGCACCCACCCACCCGTGGTCCCCACGAATCGCACACTACCCAGGCCCCCCCGGGAGGAAACACATGTCTGTTCCAGTGAACTTGCCCCTCAATTCACGCGGAAAACTCGCTTCATCATTGCCTGCCGAGCAGCTAGCGGAAATCACCGAGTTGTTCGATCTCCGGCGCGTGGGATATTCCCTCGATGCCCCCTTCTACACCGATCCGACGATTTTCAACATCGACATGCAGGCCATTTTTGGCAAGCACTGGATCTTTGCTGCCAGCATCGCCGAGCTCCCGGAGCCGGGCGACTACGTCACCGTCGACTACGGGCCTTACTCCCTAATCGTTCTGCGCAACGACGACGGCGGCGTGAACGTCCTGCACAATGTGTGCCGCCACCGCGGCGCCCGCGTCCTGACCGAACCCGCGGGGTCAACGGGAAACCTTGTATGCGGCTATCACTCCTGGACCTACTCCCCCAACGGCGATTTGATTCATGCCTCGGCACCGGGGGAAACGAAGTTCGACAAGGGCTGCTTCGGCCTCAAGCGCGCCCACAGCCGCGTGTTCGCCGGACTCATCTTCGTCTGCATTGGGGACGAACCGCCGGCGGATTTCGACGAAACCGGAAAGATCTTCGAGCCTTACCTCGCGCCCCACGATCTGTCGAAGACGAAAATCGCCTACCAGCAGAACATCATCGAGGAGGGCAACTGGAAGCTCGTCATGGAGAACAACCGTGAGTGCTACCACTGCGACGGCCACCCGGAGCTCGCTTGTTCCCTCTTTCCCACCTGGGGCCTGACGGAGGGCCTGGTCCCGGCCCATCTCGAGGAAGTGTGGGACCGCAACAAGGAAGCGCAGTCCTCGCTTGAGGAGCGTTGCAGGCGCTATGGCCTTCCCTATGAGGTCGTCGAGGAGCTCGACACGCGCATAGCGGGAATCCGCATCTCACGGGAATCGCTCGACGGTGAGGGCGAATCGTTCTCGCCCGATGGGCGCAGGCTCTCCAAGAAGCTGCTCGGTGACTTGCGGGACTTCCGCCTTGGCCGCTGCTCGATGCACCTGCAGCCTAACAGCTGGTTCCATTTCCTCGGGGACCACGTCATCACGTTCGCCGTCTTCCCCGTCAACGAACACCAGACACTGGTACGCACCACCTGGCTGGTGGCTGACGACGCCGAGGAAGGCGTTGATTACGATCTGGAGAAACTCACCTACACCTGGAAGCAGACAAATCTGCAGGACAAGGCGTTCGTGGAGCTGTGCCAGAAGGGCGCCAGCAGCCCCGCCTACGAGCCCGGCCCCTACATGAAGAGCGAATACCAGGTCGAGGCGTTCATCAACTGGTACGTACAGCGCGTGCAGGAGCACTTGGCATGATTGAACTCCGCACCGACACGGCAATCCAGGAACCACAGCGCATTCGCGGTCTTGAGATGCCGTGGAACAGGGTGATGGGCAGCACCGAGGGACCCGCCCGCGCTGCCCACGCATTGGGCCCCTGGCATCCGCAGGAGTTCACGGCGGAATGCGTCGAGACCGTTCCCGAGGCGGGCGGCATGATGACCTTCGTGTTCCGCCGCTGCGACGGTGCGCCCCTGGCGTTCCGTGCGGGCCAGTACGTGAACGTCGCCTTTCCCGTAAACGGCGAGGACCAGGATCCGGTGGACCGCAGCTACTCGCTGTCCAGTTCGCCCACCCAGCCGTGGACATTCAACATCACAGTCAAACGCGACCCCACTGGACTCGTCTCACCCTGGGTGCACGAGAACGTCAAACCCGGCACCGTCCTCGAGATGCTCGGACCGGTCGGGGCATTCCACCTGCCTGACGCCGACCGCCGGGCACGGTACCTCTTGCTGGCCGCCGGCGCAGGCATCACCCCCATCATGTCGATGGTGCGGACCATCCACTCCCTGCCCGGACAGGCCGATGTCGTGGTGCTCTACCACGGAGCGGAGGCCGGAGGATATGCCTTCCACCAGGAGCTTGCCTACATCGCCTCCATGGACTCGCGAGTCAAGGTCTTCTACGCCCTGGGTGACCGCAGCAAACCCGAAGGGTGGGAATGGCTCAGCGGAAGGCTGACGGCGGCCATGCTCGACGAGGTTGCCCCCGATGCCAACGGCCGCCAGGTCTATGCCTGCGGCCCCGAGGGTTACCTGAACACCGCCACCGAGCTACTGGGGAAGGTCGGCGTCGACGACACCTCCATCAACATGGAATTCTTCTCGGGAGATCGCCAGACGATCCTAGAATACCAGGCGGAGATCGCGCTTGCAGAGGACATTGCCGAGGAAATCGCCGAGGAAATCGCAGATTCCGCCGAGGACTACTATGAAAGCCAGCCCACAGCGTTCGGGCTCTACGAACCCGGCTACAACGCCGAGGGACCCCTGAAGGCCATGGGGCTGCCGCTGGAAATCATGGACACGGCACCCTATTCCGAAGCCTCCGACGAAAGTTCGGACGTGGGGCCGGAGGCTGTGTCCCCTGATGCCTCTAGCTTCGACACGGTCGGAACGGGAAGCCTCACCCTGTCCTTCATGCGGACCGGCATCAATGTGCGCATCGACCCCGACCAACACATCCTCGGGGCAGCCCAGCGTGCGGGCGTCAGGATCGGCGCGAACTGCAAGGAAGGGATGTGCGGCTCCTGCAAGGTCGTCAAGCTTTCCGGGGAGGTCGAGATGAACCACCAGGGCGGGATCCGGGCACGGGAAATCGATGCAGGCAAGTTCCTGCCCTGCTGCTCCACCGCGCGGACCGATTTGGTGATCGATGCCTAACCGCTTCCAGCTGCTCTAGGCCAGACAGCATCAGGGATTGTTTTCACGGCAAGAATACAAGTGCGAGAATGCCAACCGTGGCGTTTCGCTTGCCCCCATGGATACGCGGGCTCCCCCGCGACGCAAACCGCGGTGGCGGTAGCAGACGCGCCGTTTTCCGATCCGGCCAGAAGCGACACCAAAGCACTTGGAGAAAGCCCCCGTAACGGATCACACGGGTCAAGATAAGTCTGGATAGAGTACACCCCACCTTGACGGCAAGCAGCAATGGGAAGATTTTGGACCTGGTTCCTCTGCGGGGATTTGCATCTTGGCTGAATATCCGGCGGTAAAAGCGGCGGCGGCAGTGGCCGGTTCCTGACGATCGGCGAATATTAGGCTGTCTTCTCCATGGTTACCGGATAGACGTTCTCGCGTTCCTCCAGGGCTCCGGTTACTGAGGCTGTGAGGCTGTTGGCGATGTGGGTCCGTGCGAGTTCAGCTGCGCCGGGACCATCGCCGGAGGCTACAAGTTCAAGGATCTGGTGGTGCTGGTTCAGGTCGATGGTCCGGGGTTCATCACCGGATGGAAGTTCCAGACCGAGGCGGCGGTAGCGGTCGGACTTGTCCCACAGGTCATCCAGGAGCTTGATCATGCTGGCGTTGTGGGAGGCGGCGTAGACGGCCCGGTGGAAATCGCGGTGTGCCGTGATGGCTTCCTCACCCCAGACCCGGGTGACCGGCAGCAGTTTCTCCGCCGCGGTCCGCATGGCGGCGATGTCAGCTTCGGTCCGGCGGTGTGCCGCCAACCCGGTCGCTGACGGCTCCAGCGAGAGGCGGACTTCAAGGAGTTCGCGGGCCTCGGAAGCACTCACGTCAGCCACACGGGAGTCCCGGTGGGTGTCCATGATGATCAGACCCTCGCTTGAGAGTCGGCGGATCGCTTCCCGCAGGGGGGTGATGCTCATCTGCATGTTGTCCGCCAGTTCGTACTGGGAGACGCGTGAGCCCGGGGCAAGGCCGCCCGAGAGGATCAGCTGGCGGAGTTCGCTGTAGGCCAGACTGCCCTTACTGGAAAAGACGTTCGTGGTGCTCATCTGACGCTCCAAATCTCTTACTGAAGACGGGGCCACCTCGCTCCCCTTACACATCTTATAAGAAATTCCATCCGAAGACTTGTGCGCCCCTTAACTCGCCGCTAACCTTATCGCAGGTCTTATAAGATATTCGCTCGAAGGACTTGCGTGTTCCTCGTACCTCGGATTGTCCTCGACCCAAGTCTTATAAGAAATAAGACCACTATCAGGAGAGATTCAAAGATGAAAATCGTTTCTGCCCACGTTGGCACCATTCCCATCAGTTCCTCGATCCGCAACGCCTTCATTGACTTCACCAAGATGGACTGCACAATCATCGCGCTCGTCTCCGATGTGTTCGTCGATGGCAAGCCTCTGGTTGGCTACGGCTTCAACTCCAACGGCCGCTACAACGCGACGGGCATCCTGAAAGACCGCGTTCTCCCGCGCATCATGGATGCCCCGTCCGAGGACCTTCTCGATGAGGACGGCCAACTCTCGCCGGAGAAGGCGTGGGACCTGATGATGTCCAACGAGAAGCCCGGCGGCCACGGCGAACGCTCTGTCGCTGTCGGCGTGGCCGACATGGCCCTGCACGATCTGGCTGCGAAGATCGCCGGCGTCCCGCTGTACCGGTGGATCTCGGATCACTACGGTGACGGCAACCCGGACAAGGACGTCTTCGTTTACGCCGCCGGCGGCTACTACGCACCCGGCAAGACCCTCGAGGACCTGCAGAACGAAATGCGCGGCTTCCTCGCCAAGGGCTACAACGTCGTCAAAATGAAGATCGGCGGCGCCGACCTCGCCGAAGACCTCCGCCGCATCGAAGCCGTCATCGAGGTCCTGGACGGCGACGCTTCCCGCCTAATGGTGGACGTCAACGGCAAGTTTGACCTGGAGACGGCGCTGGAATACGGCAAAGCCATCGACCAGTACGGGCTGTTCTGGTACGAGGAAGTCGGCGATCCGCTCGACTACGCCCTGAATGCCACCCTCTCTGAGCACTACAGGAACCCGATCGCCAGCCGGAGAAAACCTGTTCTCCCTCCAGGACGCGCGGAACCTCGTCCGTTACGGCGGGATGCGCCCGGACCGCGACTTCATCCAGGTCGACCCGGCACTGAGCTACGGCCTGACCGAATACCGCCGGATCCAGGACATGCTCGCCCAGCACGGTTGGTCCTCACGCCGCTGCATCCCCCACGGCGGACACCAGTTCTCCCTGCACATCGCAGCAGCCCTCAAGCTCGGTGGCAACGAGTCCTACCCGGGCGAGTTCCAGCCCACCGGTGGCTTCACCGACGACGCTGTCATCGTCAACAGCCGCGTGGCTCCGGGCGATCTGCCGGGGATCGGGCTCGAAGGTAAAGCCGAGTTCTACAAAGTCCTGCGCGAACTGCACAACTAAGCAATCCGGTAGTGCCCGGTCCCGGGCAGCATCACTGCCCGGGACCGCACCTCTCAAGTTTTCTCCGTCTGTCGTGCAAAGGAGCACCCAAGATGTCGTCCCACACCATGCAGGACCCGCAGCATTCCGCCCCGCCCAAGCAGCGATCCCGGTTCGGCCGGCTGATCCGCGAACTCTGGTTCCAAGTCGTTCTGGGTGCCGTCCTGGGCATCGCCGTCGGACTGCTCCTGCCCTCCGTCGGTAAACAGCTCACACCGCTCAGCGACTGGTTCATCGCCCTGGTGAAGATGATCGTCATCCCCGTGGTGTTCTGCGTCGTGTCCCTTGGCATCGCCTCGATGGACAGCCTTCGCAAAGCCGGCCGCATCGGCGTGAAGGCACTGGGCTACTTCCTCGCCCTCTCGCTCGTGTCGATGCTGATCGGCCTGGTCGTCGCCAACGTATTCCGCCCCGGCGACGGCATGAACATCGACCCGTCACAGCTGGACTCCAGCAAGGTGCCGGCGGCCGCTAGCAAGGGCTTCGACGGTCTCGAGTTCGTCAGCAACATCATCCCCGAATCACTGTTCGGTGCCCTGACTGGCCACACCATCATCGCCGCGCTGATGGTCTCCATCATCTTTGGCGCCGCCATGAACGTCTCCGGCGAATCCGGCGCGTTCCTGATCAAGGGCATCCAGGCCCTGTCCACCGTGATCTTCAAGATCGTCAGCTGGGTCATGCGCCTGGCTCCCATCGGTACCTTCGGCGCGCTGGCGGCAGTGGTGGCCAACTACGGCACCCAAAGCCTGCAGCAACTCGGCTACCTCGTCGTGTTGTTCACCGTGACCTGCATCCTCTATGTCCTCGTGGTCCTGAGCACCATCGCCGGTGCCTGCGGACTGAACATCTTCACGGTGATGCGCTACTTCAAGGCCGAGCTGCTGATCGCCCTGAGCACCTGCTCCAGCGAAGCGGTACTCCCGCAGCTGATCAAGAAGCTCGAAGCCATGGGCGTCGGCAAGTCCACCGTAGGCATCGTGATCCCATCCGGGTTCTCCTTCAACCTCGACGGATCCGCCGTCTACCTGACCATGGCCTCAGTCTTCCTGGCCCAGGCCGTCGGTATGGACCTCTCCTGGGAACAGCAGCTCGTCATGGTCGGCGTCATGATGCTCACCAGCAAGGGCACCGCTGGAATTGCCGGCGGCGCGTTCATCGTCCTGGCCAGCACCTTGAGCTCAGTCGGCGGCATCCCGCTGGCCGCTCTCGCCCTCATCGTCGGTATCGACCGACTCCTGAACGAAGGCCGGGTGTTCATCAACGTCCTTGGCAACGTGATGGCAGCCGTCGTCGTCGGCAAATGGGAAAAGGACTACGACCCCGAACAGGCCCGCAAAGCCCTCCACGCCTCAGGCCAGAAGAAGAACGAAATCGAAGCAAGGACACCGACCGCCGTGGAAGCGGACAAGGTTGACGTCTACTAACACCGCACCACGCAGGGCCGCCGCACATCGCGGCGGCCCTGCCCACGTGAACCGTAAACCCACAGCCGCTGACGGCAGCGCATCCGCACCAGATAAAAAGAGGAATCCACCCACACCATGGCCGCCCGCATCCTGATCACCACCGACTACCTCCACCCGGGAGATACCGTTGACCAGCTCCTGCGGGACCATGGCTTGGAACCGGTCTACTCACCCTCGCGGGGGCCACGCAGCCCGAAGGAACGCAGCTCGTTATTCAACAGCATTTCCGGGGCGATCCTCGCCAGCGAACCCGTCACCGCCGACATGCTCACCGGCGCTGCCTCCCTCAAAGTCATCGCACGCAGCGGGGTGGGGTACGACTCCATCGACGTCCAGGCGGCCGCCGCAGGGGGGATCAGGGTCTGCAACGCCCCCGGAACCAACCACCACTCCGTCGCCGAACTGACCATAGGACTGATAATCATGGCCGCACGCCGCCTCGCCGAGGTCACCACAGCTGTCCGCCAAGCCACTGGCCCCGCGAAGCCGGCCATGAACTCCGCGGATCCACCCTGGGCATCATCGGCTACGGACCCAGTGGACGCGCCACCGCACAACTGGGACCGCCGTCGGCATGAACGTCCTGGTCAGCACCGCCCACCCCGACCCTGACACCAGAGCCATTCGGTTCACGGATCTCGACACGGTCATCCGTGAGGCCGACTACCTCTCCCTGCATACCCGCGGAGGCCAATCCACCGGCAAGCTGATCGACGCGGGCCGGCTGCAAATGATGAAACCCACCGCCGTGCTCATCAACGCAGCCCGCGGCTCACTCGTGGACGAAGAAGCCCTCGCCAAAGCACTGTACGACGGCACCATCGCCGGCGCCGCGTTGGACGTGCTCGAGACCGAACCCCTGCCAGGCGACAGCCCCCTCCGGGGCTTGGACAATGTCCTCATCACTTACCACCTTGCCGGGCAGACGGCCCAAGCCCGGACCCGGGCCGGCCTGGCAGCCGCGCACGCCGTCATCGACGTCCTCGAAAACCGCGAACCGGCACACCCGGTCGACCGCTAACCCGAACACCAAGCAGAGACAAAGAAGGAACCCTGATGTCGAAACCCCACCGCATCGCAGTCATTCCCGGCGACGGAATCGGCACCGAAGTCGTGCCCGAAGGACTGCGCATCCTGGACGCCGCAGCCTCAGCCTTCGACCTCAACCTCAAATACGAGCACTTCGACTACGCCTCCGCGGACTACTACACCCGGCACGGGAAGATGCTCCCCGACGGATGGTTCGACCAGCTGAACCAGTTCGATTCCATCTTCTTCGGCGCCGTCGGCTGGCCCGACGTCGTCCCCGACCACATCTCACTGTGGGGAAGCCTCCTGCAATTCCGCCGCCACTTCGACCAGTACGTCAGCCTCCGCCCGGTCAAACTCCTCCCCGGCGTCCCCAGCCCCCTGACAGGCCGTGTCCCCGGCGACGTGGACTTCTACGTCGTGCGCGAAAACACCGAAGGCGAATACTCCAGCATCGGAGGAAAGATCTTCGAAGGCACCGACCGCGAAACCGTAGTCCAGGAAACGGTCATGACCCGTACCGGCGTGGACCGCATCCTCAAATACGCCTTCGACCTTGCCCAGAGCAGGCCCAAAAAGCACCTGACCTCCGCCACGAAGAGCAACGGGATCTCCATCACCATGCCCTACTGGGACGAACGGGTGCAGGCCATGTCTGCGGACTACCCGGAGGTCGACGTGGACAAGTACCACATCGACATCCTGGCCGCTAACTTTGTCATGCACCCCGACTGGTTCGATGTTGTCGTCGCCAGCAACCTCTTCGGCGATATCCTCTCCGACCTCGGCCCGGCCTGCACCGGGACCGTCGGCATCGCCCCCAGCGGCAACATCAACCCCGAACGCACGTTCCCCAGCCTCTTCGAACCACCACGGCTCCGCCCCGGACATCGCAGGCAAAGGCATCGCCAACCCCATAGGGCAAATCTGGTGTGCCGCGATGATGCTGGACCATCTGGGAGAACCCGAAGCCGCGGCCGCCATCACCACCGCCATGGAAACCGTGCTCGCCGGCGGAACACACAACCTCACACCCGACATGGGCGGCAATGCCACCACAGAGGAACTGGGCAAAGCAGTGGCGTCGGCTCTGACCGCACCATGACCCCCTCGACCGGCCCCAGCAACCGGCACGCACCCGCCTTCGGAGAGCGGATCATGCTCCGCCAGTACATCCATTGGCGCCGGCTTATCGGAACGACCGTCCAGATCCGCCAGCATGGCCAGATCATCCGCACCGGAACGGTCGATGATGCCATGGCAGACTCCACAGCGCTCTGGATCGCAGGCGACGCCGCCCAACCACGTACGATGTACGACGCAGCGCTCGGGATCGAAGTGTGGACAGAACCGGAAGAAGCCGAAGACGGGCTCTGCTACCACCGGATGGCATCCCCAACACCATCACCCAACTGAGCCAGCACGGAGACCCATGACGCAGCACACCTACATGCCCCAAAAGCCCCGAAGACACCACCCTCGCCACCCCGCCGCTCAGTGACGCACCCCAGGCCTTTATCCCGGAACGCAACATCCCGGCAGACATTGCCCGCTCCTGGCTGCTGGTCGACGCGATGAAGACTGACCTCTTCGACCAGTCTGCCGTCTCCCGGGCCGACGCGATCATCCTCGACGTCGAAGACGCAGTGGACCCGTCACAGAAGGACACCGCCCGGAATAACGTCGTGAACTGGCTGACCGCCGGCGGCCAGGCCTGGGTCCGCATCAACGATGCCACCAGCCCGTTCTGGGCCGACGACCTCGCCGGGCTGCGCGGCACCCCCGGCCTGCTGGGCATCATGCTGGCCAAGACCGAATCGGCCGACCAGGTCACGGAGAGCTTCCACCGAATGGACGGCAAGACCCCGGTCATCCCGCTGGTGGAGTCCGCCGTCGGCATTGAGGAAGCCAACAACATCGTCAAAGCCCAGGGCGCCTTCCGGCTGGCCTTCGGTTCCGGCGACTTCCGCCGCGACACCGGCATGGCAGCCACCGCCGAAGCCATGGCCTACCCGCGCGCCAATCCCCATTATCGGCGTCTAGGGGTCTCCGGAAGAATAGGACTGCAGCCATACGAACTCAATCACAGCGATCCTCCCTTTGTTGGCGTCCCGTCTGCAGGCGTGCGCAGACACCGAAAAGGACCCCGCCCTGCTCCTAGCCCAGTTCGGGGCAGCAGCTGTCCCTGACGGCCTGTCGATCTGGACCCAGACGCCCTGAACTGTCTGAGGGTGTCCATCGAATAGAGCCTGGCAAGCGGCGGCAGCCCAGCTGCACCACTCACCCCCGACGATCCGATGGGTCGGCGCGGAAGGGCGAACATCGAGGCGATTGCAGCCGCAGCCTGCCGTGGCAGGTGAGCGTTCACGCTGAAGAACGCAGCCGGGGCCACGATCCCCGCCACGGTGACCTACGACCAGGCCAGCCGGCGGGCATCGACCCCACCGCCCTGCTCACCCCTAGCACCCCCTACACCGCCACCCTGACCGGCGGCGCGGCGGGCATCCGCGACTTGGCCAATCGGCCCTCTGGCTTCAACCAGCTGGCGGTTCACCACAAGCGCCGCGCCGACCGTGACCTCCAGGGCTCCGGGAGTGAACTCGACCGGGATGCTCCGGACAGCCAACATCACAGCTACCTTCAGTAAGCCCGTCAACGGCGTCGGCACCGCCACCTTCACCCTGAAGAACGCGGCCACCGGTGCGGCGGTGGCAGCCACCGTCACCCGTAACGGGACCACCAACCAGTGGATCCTCAACCCGGCAGCCACGCTTGCGGCCAGCACTAGGTACACCGTCACCATCACGGGCGACCCCACGGCGGTACGGGATGTGGCCGGCACTCCCCTGGCCAGCACGGCCTGGAACTTCACCACCGGCACCCGCTAACCATCCACATCCAACGAAAGCGACCCCAGGAAGCACCGCCCCGTTCAGATTGCGGGCGGTGCTTCCGCGCGGCACAGCCACACAAAATTCGGGCCGCCCCTCATCGCCCACCTCATGTATCTGAACACGGATTGCATTCCTCGAGGAACCACGGCGAGCATGGTCGTGCACCTCCTCGCTTTCACAATATCCGGAGGAAGGGCGGTGATCCGGCCGCAACTGGTCAAGGAGGATCAGGCCTGCGCGAACAGGTGGTCCACAGGGCGCCAGGGCGAAAATTGTCTGGAGCAAGCACGCCTACCTTGCCGGGCCATTGTTAGCCAGCACCACCGCGACACTCTCAGGGAGTCGATGGTGAAGGCATTGCCTACTTCGAACCGCGGGCAGCGACAGAAGGGGCGGACGTGCCCGCCCTCCTTCAAGTCTCTTCCGAGGAACCGCAACTCGGGTCAGGCTTCATCAGCCGGGACAACAAGGACCAGACAGCCCACAATTCGAACCCTTGCCGCGGAAGCCAGGTGTGCGTGACTGCAACCAAAGTACCGGGGCGTCTCAGTTCAGATGGTTCCGGGCGGCGCGGTTTCGCCCGGTTGCCTTCGCCCGATAGAGGGCCGAGTCGGCTGATGAGATCATCATTCTCAGATCGGCGGCGCCGGAATTGTTTGTGGCGATCCCGTAGCTGACGGTCGGAAACCGGACGTTCTCCGGGATCTCCACCGCGGCAAAGCGGCGGCTTATTTCCCCTGCTATGGCCTCGGCCCGGTCCGGACCTGCTCCGGGAAGGAAAATAATGAATTCTTCACCGCCGTATCTGCCCACGAGGTCCGTAGACCGGACCGATGCCAAGCAGGCCGCGGCGAACGCCTGGAGAACTGAGTCTCCCGCAGGATGCCCATAGCTGTCATTGACTGCCTTGAAGTGGTCAAGGTCAGCGAGAACGAGTGATGCTGAGGCTCTCGTGAAGCGCAACCGACGTACGTCTCCGGCGGCGAGGTTCAGGAAGGTTGTGCGGTTCAGGACGCCTGTCAGGCCGTCCCGGGTGGCGCGGGCACTGAGGTCTTTTGTCAGTTGTTCGTGACTGAGCACGGCCATGCTGAAGGACACAACCACAAGGAGGGCCATGGTGAGAAGCGTCGTGGGCGCGGAACCGAAGTAAGTGAGGAAAACCGGCCCTGTCGGACCTTCAGCAAGGAAGACCAGCAACCGGCCGAAGTAGTATGCCGCGAGCAGCCCCGACATCACCGCCAACGGCCGGTGGACTCGGGAGTCGTCGGGTTTTAGCAGCCCCAGTTCCCGGGCGGCAAGGCCAATCATCAACGACATCAACGCCAGAAAAACCGGCCCGCCTGACCAGTCGTTGGTGGCCGGATGATCCAGTGCCGAGGCAACCGCGGTGGAGGCCGGGGCCAGGGTCAGCTGCCACCACAGCGGCCGGCTCGTCCTCAAAGAACGGGCGGCGGACCAGACACTCGCAGCGCCAGCAACCAGCATGGTGTTTCCCAGCGGGTTCGCCCATACCTGCTGGGAGGTTCCGTCAAGAAGAAACGAAGCGGCTCCGAAAAGGAACAGGCCGAGCGCCGTGCACCACCAGGCACTGTACTCCGAACGGGTGTGACGGAACGTCACGAGGTAGAAAAGAACCAGCAGGGTAAGCGCGATCACCCCGAAAGCGGCACGCAGGGTCGTCGTATCAAGCATCATGGTGGGCCCCCGGTCCGTCATACTCGTGGAACCAGTATGGCACCGCAGGCCGCACCGTGACGTAGCGCAAGGCTCCCCGATGCCGATACCGCCCTGTTCCCTGCCGGCCGGCAAACCTGGTCAGACGCTGTGACCAAGCCTCTCGGGTGGCGGGATCCTTCCCCACAAGCCCCGCCCCGGCTTTGGCGGTACAAAAGGGCCTGCGGGGAAACCCACTGACGGGCCTCCGCCGGGAAGGCGTCCGGGAGCACCTCTGCACGGGCTATTTCCCGTATCTGCCTTCTTGGAGAGATGTTTCCAGGAAGCGTGCGAATTTCCCCTGGCCGGGGGCCTCGGTGCCGCTGGCCGCACAAACAACAGCTGCCAGCCGACCGGGCGTGGGAGTGCTTGACCACGTGGGCAGGACGGTTCAGCGGAATTCGGCGGCGTTAGCGTGTCCTGTGCAAACCCTGTCCCGATCCTGCCCGAACAGTGTAGAGAACCGCGTGAAACACTGCACCTGGCGGTGCACTATCAATCCACAGGAAAATGCAACGACAATGAATGGAGGTGGCCGGAGTGGCAACAAGAGCAGACAAGGCCAACTACCGATACGGCGACTTTTACTGCTTCATGTCACTGGCGGACTTCACCGCATACATCTCGCGTGATGACGACGACATCGAGAGTAGCTTCGCGATCAGCAGCAGCCCTCTGACGGTTTAAACGAACCACCGTCCAGGAAACATCAAGGCGAAACGCCTTACTCCCCAGAGCCCGCCACAAGATTTCGGTCACCAGTGGCTGCTCACGCCGGCCGAACGCTCCCCTAGTGCTCTGCTTCCCTGAGGGTGGATGCCGCCTGCAGATCCCGGTCGGTCCCCGCGGCCTTGGCGCAGCTGCTCCGCAGTATGGGCGCCCTACCGCTCGAGCGCGTCCAGCTACGCTTCGGCGGGCGGGGTCTATCCGCTGTTCGAGGGCCGGCCGTCTGACTGAGGACCGGCGAAGACATTTTGCTCTTCGGCAATCATCGTGCCTTCGCGTGGCGCCTGGGACACGGCGCTAGGTAGGGTCGCTCGGGACCTTTTGGTGACCCAAAACCTTTTCAAGCTCCCTCGGCAGCCGATAAAGTGAGTGGTCTCAGGCGGTATGCAGACTCCGTCGTTGTCGTACATTGGACAACGCGATGGAGCAACATGTCCGGCCACTTTGAAGTCTTCGATTCCCCTGAAGGGGGCTACCGCTTTCGGCTGGTGGATGCCGCAGGGAATCACCTGGCAACGTCCGGGGTGTTTCCGACGAAACAGGCAGCGGCGGCAGGAATATTCACCGTACGGGAGATCGCCGGAACCGGCCTGGTCAGCGACATGTGCGGCGATGAGGCGAAGACATCTGGCCCTGAATACGTCCGACCCATTCGGCAGGGCTCGGAACGGCGCCCACTTGGTATGACCTCTCCGCGCGTCCATGCCTGGAGGTGGTCCCCGGCCCACTGAGAAATGCATGGTCGCGCGCCTACTGTGGCCCGGCAAAGGCGCCGGACCACGCCACCCTTAGCTGCAAGGGCGTCCGCAGCTGGCACCGGAGCCGATCCGGCCGTTTCAAAGGGATACCCAGTGGACCCCTCCACCATCATGGCCTACGCCCTCGCGTACTTAGCGACCATGGGCACCGTTTTTGTCATGTTCTTGCCCGCCATCCTCAGCCTGGTCCTGCTCCTCCTCGTAGGTGGGGCCGTCCATCTGGTGATTCTCGTCCTGAGGCTTACTGCCATCGGGCTATTCAGAAGCGTGAAGGCGCTGACCGGGGGGCTGATCGAAAAGCTCCATCGCCCCGGGAGCGGCAGCAGGCTGGCACACCACTGACATCAGTCATTCAGCCGATTCCGGTGGGTCACCTCATCAAACCACTGCACGACGGCGTTGCCACCGTTAGCGCGGCTGGTGGTCTCCTGCAGCCTGTCTGCCTGCTGCACAGCGAGGTCTAGTTCCGCAATCGTCGTCATGATTCCGATGGTGCTATTATCGTGGCCCTGATGGAAAGGCCGGCCGGGCTCCGCGGAACGGTGCCATTCCGCCAGCTGCCCCAGGACGACTTCAAGGGACCGGATGGTGTCCAGCAGGTTGCCAGGTTGGAATAGCTGTCGGCAGCGCGGTCCAGGCTGTCGGCATTCTGCATCATGTCACGGGCGGCGCGGGACAGCCTCGCCGCGGCATGGAAAAGCTTCCCGCGACCCCGACTCAGCCATGGGGGTCTAGCGGTCGCTGCAGCCGGTGTCGCTGCCGGTCTTCTGCTTACCGGGGTCCGCCTCATTCGTGTCTCGCAAGCTTCATCGCTTACACGCGAAGCGCAACGGATTGGGGGACAAGGTAGGAAGACAGGGCGCACGCGATATTCCGGCCGAAGTGGGGTCTCATCTAAGTCTTGATGGGACGCCCTCAGCGCTAAGTTCGCACTCCCCTCTTTGGAACATAGGATTGTGCGGTGGAAATCACCGGAACGATCCAGATGCCCGACGGCAGCACACACAGGAGGAACGGCCAGCACCTACTCTGCCAGCCAGTCCCGGACCAGCCACCGCAATCCTCACAGTGTTTAGCGTTGGCCTTGGTGAGGCCGAAGCCGCCGTGGGGAAGCCTCGTCTGACAATTCAACGGCTCGCATCCCCGAGCCACTGATGCAGAACCGTTCGAAATTCCGGTTCCTGTTCTCTGTCTCTTTTTGTTAAGAGCTAGCGAGGGGGCGCACTATGAGGGCGTGTTTTAGAAACAGCAGTATCCAAAGCCAGTTGCAACCTGCATGCCTGTCCGACCGGTTGTTTTCAGCTTAGCAATCGGTTTAACCGGCTGCGGGTGGCCAGGGTGGCGGGGTTATCCGGGCCCAGGATCCGGACCTGGTCCTGGAGCAGGTCGAGGCACAAGGCGATGGCCCCGGGGGTGTCCCCGGCCTGCCCGGTCCAGTAGGCCAGGTTGCCGCGGGTGGCCAGGGTGTCGGGGTTATCCGGGCCCAGAATCCGGATCTGGTCCTGGAGCAGCTCACGGAAAAAGGCGAGGGCCCCGGCAGTGTCCCCGGCCTGCCCGGTCCAGGAGGCCAGGTTGCTGCGGGTTCTCAGGGTGTCGGGGTTATCCGGGCCCAGGATGCGGATCTGGTCCTGGAGCAGCTCGCGGCCCAAGGCGAGGGCCCCGACAGGGTCCCCGGCCTCCCCGGTCCAGTAGGCCAGGTTGTTTCGGGCAACCAGGGTGGCGGGGTTATCCGGACCCTGAATGCGGATCTGGTCCTGGAGCAGCTCACGGAACAAGGCAATGGCCCCGGCAGTGTCCCCGGCCTCCCCGGTCCAGGCGGCCAGAGCCTGTTGGAGATTCATCCGATCGAGACTGTCGGCAGACAAAAAGTCTTCGGCCCGATTTGCCCAGGACTCTAGGAGGTCACGGTTGTCGGCCGCCCGGTGCCCGAGCCCGGTGACCACCAATTCGATGGCCTCCCCGTAGCGTCCCAGCTCCCAGAGATGTTCGGGGGCGGGCTGATGCCGGTAGGCACCCGACGCAGCTGCCGCCGCGTGCTTGTTCGCCTTTCCGGCGACAACACCCTGCCTGATACTGAAGCCAACAGCTACCACCGAAACTATCAGCGCCAGTAGGGCTAGCATCTCAGATGTTTGCATGAGTTTCTCCTATGTCAAGCGGCGGAGCTGCTGCCCGAGTCGTCAACTGTGCTGTCTTCGGTGACCACGGAGGTGTCGGGGCAGCTGTGCCTCCCCCGCCGGTGTCCCCGCTGCCGCACCCGCCCAGCGCTGCCGCACCACGACTGCCCCCGCCGACGTCCGCGCCAGAGCGACCTGCATGGTCACCCCTTCGTTCCCTGCCCTGCTCCAGTGTTGCTCGCAGACAGGTAGTTTGCTCGCTTCCAGCACGACAGCCGCAATCGCGTCAGTCGGAGGGCTTGACGGAGGGCGGCAGCCCGATGGCCTTTCGCAGCGCATCTGTATCGGTATCGGAGGTGGCCTCAGGGGAGTCAGTTTCCTTGAGGCGCTCCTTCATCTCGGCCAGCGAGCCAGCGGCGGCCACCTTAACCCATGTGTCCATCCCGCCTTCATCGGTGGTGTAGTCCACGCGGATGGTGGCGGGCAGGTCCGAGGGCACGCTGGGCGGCCAGTCGTAGTCCCGCACGAAGTTGCCGAACTCGCCCAGCGCGTCCGCCACCCCGGCTGCGGCCTTCTGCAGTGCCGGCAGGTCGGTGCTGCCTGAGTCATAGCGGTTGTAGAAGGTGTCATACGCCGCTCTCACTTTGCCTGCGGCAGTGAGGTAGTCGCTCTGGGCCTGCCTGATGGCCGGGTGGGAGGTATCGACTGCCGGGACGCTGGCAGCGGTACTGGGCGCTGGGCTGTCGGCGGTGCTGGTTCCGCCGCTGCAGCCGGTCAGCCCGACCAGCGCCACGGCTGCCGTGATCAGCACCCTCGTCACCATACTGTGCATCTCGTGCATAACTGCTCCTTGTTGTGTAGAAGTACTGGTTTTTGCCGTCTATTAGAGCGGGGCTTCTAGGCTGCTAGCTTGCTGCCCCCTGCTCCTTCCGATGTCCGACCAGGACGTCCCCGAACGGCGTTCCTGGTCCACGAAAGGACCGATCTTCCTTTTTGTCTTGGTGATGATTAGAGGCGAAAGGGTGCGGGAATGTTCCCCGAATCAATCCGCTTTTCCGGGCCGTCGTGTGTCAGTTATCCATGCACCCTTCAGATGGGGAAGCCCGCGGCTATGAAAGGATCATCGGCGAGCCCATCAACGTTGACGCCAATGCAGCCTGGCGGCAAGCCGGAGCCTGACGATGCGCGGGTCGCGGGCGGGAATGTTCCCGGGAATTTCAGCTATTTGGAGGGAACTTTCCGGGGTGCCGGGACCTCTACTGAACATCAAGAAGCTTGATCGGGACAACGGATCATGGGCCCAAGGCAGCGAAGTTTGGCAGACTGTGGAAGGAAAGGTAGCCAAAGTGGCAACGAGGTCAGAGAAACTAAAGTACCGCTACAGCGACTTTTACTGCTTCATGTCCCTTGCGGACTTCACTGCCTATGTCTCACGTGATGACGCCGGCGGGGAAAGCGGCTTTTCAATCAGCGACAGCAGCAAGCCTGCTCCATGAGCTGTAAAGACGTCGACAGCGGACGGCTGACATTTCTACAGGACCAAATCGGCCTGTTTCGCAGCGACCATTGCCCGACGTGGCTGCCGATCTGCTCCTTCACGGCTACGATACTCCGGCCCTTCGCCAACTGGCCGGATACACCGGGAATGATCCGGCAGGAGCCCACGATTTGTGGCTGCTGGTCAGGGAAGAATTGGGAAGAGCTGTTGAGGACGACGGCGCGGCCCGGCGTCTCCTCATCCGAAACTGGCTGTGCCAGATTGTCGATCGCCCTGGACCCAGTCTCCGGCGCGAGCCTCGTCTTTATGCATGGAAGATATGCCGCAACTCAGTGAAGAGATTAACCGCCAGCTCTTGGCCCCTGCACGTACCATTCCGGACCGATGGTCAGCCGCTGCCCCTTGAAAAGCCGTAGCGCTCGGACTACACATGAATGCGGCACACTGCCACACACATTTGTGGGAGCCTCAAGGGTCCGGAAATCCCGGTGCAGGGCCTGGAGATGTCGGATCCGGCGAGTCAGGGCCGGTGGGCCCCGGCTCAGGCGGAAACGGCTCGGGTTCTGGCAGCGGCGGAATAGTCACGGGCTCCCCTAATCCTGCTCCGGCATCGGAAGGAAATTTCAGACTACGACCCGCTGGGTGGACATCCCCCTTGGGACCTGAGGTCAAGTGAATGGGGTGATCAGGGTCCATTCGCGGTCGTGGGTGTGGCTCACTTTGACAATCGGGCCGGGTTCCCGCGAATCGGTCGACGATGTCCCGGCCGTTCTGGTCTTCGGAGTCGGTGTAGTAGTGCAGGACACGCCGGCCATTTGATGTCTGGGTAGCGACCAGCAGGCCCCGGGTCCAAGGGCTGCCGACAGGTCCTCTTCGAGCCGGTGCAGGTCTATCGCTTCGTCGTAGTCCGGTAGCCCGTCAGGGCGGGTTTGCGGGTAACCGACTTCGAGGGCTGTTGCAGGTCCAGCAGGGGGTGGTCGATCCACCGATGGGGACGCAGGGCTCTGATGATCGTGCGCGGTCCCGAGGATGTTCCAGCGTCCTCAAGGCATGGGAGCGGTAATAGGCCTCGTTGTCGGTCAGGATCCGCTGAAGATACGGCGAACCCAAGGCGAAGCAGCGGAGGAGAGCCGTTTGCCGTCCCGGCGAATAATTCGTTGATGCTGCCGGGGGCAGGAAAGTTCCCGGAAATCCCAATTTTCTTTAGGGAACTTTCGTGGTCGGCCGGGCCTCTAATGAATATAGACAGAACCGCAAAGCACTCGAATTATTGTCCAACCCGAAAAGAAGTCCAACAAACGATAGAAGTAGAGGTAACTAAAATGGCAACAAAGGCGGAGAAATCGAACTACCGCTACAGCGACTTTTACTGCTACATGTCCCTTGCGGACTTCACTGCCTATATCGAATGTGATGACCTTGATACGGGAAATGGCTTTTCAATTACCAGCAGTAAACTGTTCGCGGGGGGAACGCCAGGGCGTTAAAGCGGTCTTCGCTAATAAGTGCCTCATCACCCGGCAAGACCGGAATCTGTTACCACAGTAGGACATCCTCCACGCTCTACCTGGACGATCTCAAACAATGATCGCCCCGGTATCCCAAGACGTTGGGCAGTCTCCCCCCAGGTCGCAAACTTTCCGCACCGCCGGAAAAGCAGTTTACATCCTATTCAGGCGTCATTTCCCCAGTAAAGGGTCACCGTGAAAAAACCTCGATTTGTCTCTGCCGTCGTCTTTTCCTTGCTGTTGGTCTGCACGGCATGCTCTGCGGCTCCGGCCGGTCAAAACCTGAGTCCGGCGTCAAGTCAGTCGTCCGCAGATTCGGTTGATCCCCTGCCGGATCCGGCCATCTTGTCCGCGACAGCGGAGGAGCCAACGGCCTCCCCCTCGTACAACGCCGTCGCGCCATCGTCGACCGCTCCTGGTCCCGCGCCGCTTTCGCCCGCTAAGACCCAGCCCAACGCACTCAGGAGCAAACTGGCCTACGCCGATGCCATGGCGCCAACCATGTCCTCGTTCCTGGCCGGGGTCATGACCGACGTCGCCAGGTACTGGACCGCGGTTTGGCAAGAAGCTGGCTACCCAGTGCCGTACGTGAACGCGATCTATCCCGGCCCCGGCGAAAAGATGATGGACCCCTGCGGCAACAGGATGACCACCGACCAGGACGTGTTCTACTGCGGCGCCAATGACACCATCGTCATTTCTCAAGTCATGGCCACCGAAATCTGGAACGGCCGGGTCAAAGCCAACACCGACCCCGCCACCGGAAATCCCTCCGGGGACTTCTCAGTTGCCTTCGCTGTGGCCCATGAATACGCCCACAACCTCCAGACGGAACTGGGTATTCTTCCCACTGCTCCGGCTTCGCTGACCTACGCCGTCTACAAAACTGAACTCCACGCCGATTGTTGGGCCGGAGTCTGGGCCAACTCGGCCCTTCACGAGGGCATCCTCGAGGCGGGGGACATCGAAGAAGGTATCCAGGCCACGATGTTGATGGGCGATTACGCCTTCAACGACCCGGCACATCATGGCACGCCAGAGCAAAGGTCCAAGGCCTTCATGACCGGATACAAGTCCGGCGTCCCAGCCAGCTGTGACCCCTGGCTGACGGAGTCGTACTAAGACCCTCGTCCCCAACGAAAAGGAAACTGGCCCCACACCTACAGCCTCACAGCGCCTCAGGCCACTCAGCTTGGACGTAACTGACCAACTGCACGCATCACGCCAAAACGCAAGGAGACCATCATGACCTACACACAGCAACAGCAGCACTCCCGGCCGGCGAGTTACACGCCGCTTTCGGCGCCGCTCTACGGCGCCTCCGCCCCAGACGCCTTCATCCGGTTCTTCAAGAAGTACGCAACCTTCTCGGGGCGGGCCAGCCGCAGCGAATACTGGTGGTGGGTGCTCGTAAACAGCATCGTCACCATACTGTTCTACCTCGTCCTTGGGCTTACCAGCCCCAACGGCACCGGTGAGGCCAGCCCGGGGCTTCTCATCGCCCTGATCCTCCTGAGCGTCTGGGTACTGGTGACCATCGTCCCGGGAGTGGCGCTGCTCGTCCGCCGCCTGCATGACGCCAACCTTAGCGGCTGGATGGCGCTCCTCGGGCTGATTCCGCTCATAGGCGGCATCATCCTACTCGTCCTCGTCCTGATAGGCCCCAAGCCGGACGCCCAACGGTTCGACCAGCCGCGAGCGTATAGGGGCTAGGGCTGGCCTGTGCCAACCAGCACAGAAATGTTCTGCAGTATTCCAAGCTCCTCAAGGAACTATCCGAGGGATCCCACCCTCTGGTAAGTAAGCATAAACGGAATCAGGGAGTCAGTTTCTCACTACTGAGGCCAGCTGATCCAGGTCGCATGACCCCTAACTTCACTGAACTCTGAAATGTGCGCAACTCTTCTCCACCTCTACACGAAAAGTTCATCCCATGCGCAATTGGATTAAAAAAATGTTTGCATTCTTCGCTGCCGTTGCCTTTGCCTTGATAATGTCTACGGTTGCATCCTCCCAGGCTCTGGCCGTCTCACCCTATGGCCGGCCAAACGCCATGACCTGCGTCGCCCATGGCGTCATCATTGATGCACCCACCAATGTGCCCATCTCAGGTGAGGTTCTTTGGCAAGCCGAAGTGCAGTCCTACAACACAGCTACGAGCCAATGGGAGGCTGCTTTCCGGAGCCCCTACCTCAAGAACGTTGCAGACAGCGTCTTCGTCACGGCTGGCCCCTGGTACGACTCCGATGGCAACACGCAGTACTCCACAGTGGCGGCCATGAATGGGACCGGGCGACTCCAGATCAGGGTATATAACCACTTCTGGCGCGCAGACCAAGGGCAATGGGTCTACGTCAACGACGGCTGGTTTTCCACTCTTGATGGCACTGCCACCGGCCAGGACACCTGCGTCCTCGATAACGGTCCGATCGTTGTATAGAAGCGCACTGAACTAGCCAGGCACTAGGTCGCTGGCCCGGCACGAATGGGCTAGCAATGGCGCTAATTGAGTCTTTCAGTCAAAGGGATCGACGGCCAGCTCCAAGTGGGTTGGCCGTTTGTCTTGTGCCTAGATAGAGATTTACTCCGTGATTTCCCCGGTCCACGTTTTCTGGCGGCCGTCGCTAACTACACGGGGCTCGTCAAAAAAGTAAGTCAATCTCTGAGTCGGCACTACACCGGTAATACTGACTGGAACTTATGTGGTCAGCGTGTGCAGTTACAGGTAGTGCAATCCTGCTCCAACCCACTCACCACACGACCTCCGGCCACGGCAGGACAACCTGGCGCCGCGCGCCCAGATCAACAGTGAAAGTCGGTGGTCGTGGCCAAGATCCGGATGACGTTCCGAGAGGACGTTCCTCATCTCCGGGCCGCCCCTCCCAGCCGAACTGGTTGAATCCCTTGCCGCGCAGTTCTTCCAGTGCCTGCGCGGCTTTGTCGGAGTGCAGAACTATCTCCGACTCCGACGCGGACGCCGCCCGAAGTGGTTGTGAGACGAGCTGCGCGTCAACCATGGGTGGTCGGAACGAAGGGATGATTCTTGTCGAACACGTGAATGGTCACCATGCCACGCCGTTTTTGACCATGAAGTTGCTAGTAGCGCGTGGCCCGACCATTATTCAGGGCCTTGGGCTGCGTCCAGTTGGATGGAAAGGACAGCCGTGCTTGTTTACGGCCTGCCCTTGATTGGCTTTGGCATTCCTGGGTGCAGGGATGAGCGGGAAGCTTGACCGCTAGTATCCAACTGCACCCGAATCTAGCCTTTGGCCGCAAAGACCGGCAGATCTTGGATCTGCGGGTTGTTCTCTCATCTCTTGGTTAAGACCCGGGTGTATCCGATGAGCTTGCGCGCCATGACAGCCTCTATGTCTCGCAACGGCGTGTGAGCAGAATCTGCCAAGCACGGAGAGGACCTAGCATCGGCATTTTGTCCCAGAGGTTGCGGGACAAACTGGAGAGATGGGTCACCGCGCGAGGTCGTCGGGGCGGGGCGGACCCTTTAGGCGCAAGGGTGCCTGCTGGTTGCGGGCAGCTCAGAAGAGCCAGGTATGGTCGGCGCACGCATCAGGAAGTACCAGAGGTCACGATGGCCTCGAAAGCCTGCCTGCCCCTGGCAATCCTGCTCTTCACTGTGGGCACGCCCACGCCCTGATAGTCACCGATCTGAGCATACGTGTAGTCACACAGCTCCCGCAGCACAAGGGCCACACGGAGATCCGTCGGCATAGTGTTCAGCGCCCGCTGGACGAGATCAGCTTCGGCGAGCTGTTCCGCGAAGTTACGTTCAGGAGAGTAAGTTTCATCAACCTCGACCTCCGTTGGCCGCCTGGCTCGGAGGATAGCCAACGCCGAGTCTGCCGCAATCCTGTAGATCCAGGTCCCGAAACCGTATTCGCGGCGAAATTGCTGTATGCCCCGCCACGCGGCCACCAGGGTGTCCTGAAGGGCGTCTTCGGCATCGTAGGTGTTCCCGGTGATCCTCAGGCATACAGACCAGATCATGGCCCGAGACTCCCTGGTTAGAGCCTCAAAGGCACTCACATCACCGCTTATTGCCGCCTCAAGCTGGCGCCTCTGGGCTACGGTCGCGTCCATGCGTCCCCCACCTGGGTAAGGTCGCCGTGCCCCCCGCACTAGCCGGTATTACGGCCACTATAGACCCTGGCGAAATGCTCGACCACACTTGCAACACGGGGAATAGGCCGCGCCCTCCGGGCCCGAGACGATGAGGGCAGAGAATTGGTTGACTTTTCTGGCCGGCCCCATGGGACCGAGCCACTTGGAGGATGTAAAAGTGTCACTGGTTGTTTGGGCGCTGCTTGCCGCGGGTGGTATCGCCCTCGCCATTTTTGCCATGGACACTGTTTCCAACGTCCTGGACATTTTACTCGGCCGGGTCAGAGTGATTGGGTTCCTTCAAGCCCAGAGACGATCAGGTCGGTAAAGCTCCTGCATCCCGCTTAGCGGAACCCGGCATTTGGTCCGGAAGCCTTGCCCACGCCAGAGGACCATGCCGCCCCGATGAGGGCCCCTTTTCTTTCCGCATGCGCGCACAGGCCGGGCCCGCGCCTAATTTGGAGGTGAGACGTTTCTGCCTCCTTCTCGCGACATCATCGGAGCCACCTCCTGCGGGACGGATGCGCATTGCGATCAAGTCACTCACCCCCCCGTTTCGGTGACTGTTCGAGATGTGAGGGACTGCTTCAGCGCTGGGCCGTCGTGGCGGCAAATGGCCCCTCCGATTGGAAGCACCGGAGGGGCCGCGAAGAAGGGTGGGAATGGTGTGCCCGCCGTTCGCTTATGCCAAGGGGTCGGGTTTTTAGTTAGGCAAGGCCTAGCCCCACGTCGTACCCATCGATCCAGCCGTCCTCGTTGGGGTCGTAACCGATGGTTTCGTAGTAGTTGTTCTCGTTCAGGTCGAACCAGTAGGTGTCGGGCAGCCCGTTGCCGTCGGTGTCCACGGCATAGGTATCGGTCTTGCCATTGCCGCTGGAGTCTGCGGTGTATACGACGTAGCCAATGATGGTTTCTGTGCTCATGATGGTCTCCTTGCTTAGGCGGAAGGGGGCTTCCGGAATTTGTTGATGTGCATTAGAGGCCAAGGACCTCTGAAAAGTTCCTCCCAAAAAGTTGGATCTTTGGGGAACATTCTCGATGACCGCAGCATCAAATTGGCATGGGGTTCAGTCCGGAAGGAGGATTGGCAATGGAAGCTCCGGCCAGTTATCCCGGCCTGCGGTCCAGCGCGGAGCAGTTGTTGGACGAGATCACCGTGCTGCTAGGCCCGTCCGGGGCGCAAACGATTGACGTATTCAGAAGGGCGCTCAGGAGGCCGGCCATCATTGCGGTGACTGGCCGGGTGAATACTGGCAAGTCAACCTTGGTGAACAGTCTGATTGGTGAAAAGTGGGCACCGACCTCCGCCCAAGAAACCACGGCCCTGGTTTGTTGCTATGCATATGGTGCACCGGCCCGGGCGGAAGCTGTGCTGGATGCCGGTGAAGTGGTGCCTATTCCGTTCGGCCGCACGGGGCCAGTCCTTGAAGATCTCCGGCAGGAAGCCGTTGATTGCCTGAGGCTCTATTTGCAGGCCGCCACCCTGCGGTTTGCTACCGTCGTCGACACGCCCGGCCTCGCCTCGGCGGCGACAGAGAACTCCGGCAGGACCGAGTCGTGGTTGCTGGGCGACCGGGATTGGCAGGACAGCCCAGATGCTCTGCTGTATCTCGTCCGGGACTCGTTCCGCCCGGACGATGAAGACTTTATTGCCAGGTTCAGGGAGCGCCACGGCAACCTGGCGGCGCGTGGATCGCTGCCTGTCATCGGTATCATCGCGCATGCTGACAATCACGGAGGAGGTCCCTGGAGCAACGCGGAACCGGTGGAGACAGCTAAGAAGGCGGCAGCCGAGCTCGCCCGGACGATGCCTCAGCTCGAAACGGTGCTTCCGGTCTCCGGATTGCTCGCCGAAACCGTGAGGACAGGGGCGCTGCGGGAACAGGATGTGCGGAACCTTCGTCTGCTTCAAGGCGCCGATGAAACTCAGCTGCAGTTCGCCGAACACCTTGGTCCTCCCCGGGGCGTGGCCATGGAAGACTTTCGGCGCCTCACGGAGCTGATCGGACCCTACGGGGTACGGCACGGAAGGGAACAGTGCAGTTCTGCCGGCCATCTTGCTGACTGGCTGTACGAGCGGTCAGGGCTTGCCCAGCTTGAGCGTGCCCTGCAAGCCTCGGTCACCGGGCCTGTCGAAAGTGAGAGGGTCGAGGACATGCTTTCCGGGCTGATGGCCGCGGCACGCGGCCAGTCCTGGCCGCCGGAGGTGCGTCGCCTGGTTGAAGCGGCAAGGCACGCGCCTGCTTTTCACCCATTGCAGGAAGAAGCTGCGCTGGCTTTGCTGCGTGCGTCCGATCCGAAGCACGACCTGATCCCGGTATTAGAGGGGCTGCGGCGCTCAGATTCGTGGGCGCCGGCTGCTTCTGCGGAAGCACCGGAAGTGAAAAACTTCCTGGAACTGGCATCGCGTTACCAGGCTATGGCCGGTACGGCATCCACGGGGGCTGAGGCGCGTGCCGCCAGGGTGATCGCCCGATCACTGCTCATTCGCTCTGGCGCGGCGAGGACTCTGGCATGAGTGGCCCTGAATCAGAGAATGCCCGTGGTAAGCGCCTGCTCGAAGGCGTGACGGGCGCGGTTAATTCTTGTCTTCACAGTGGCCAGGCCCACGCCCTGGTACTCTGCGACCTGCTCATACGTGAAGTCGCACAATTCGCGCAGTATCAGAGCCACTCGGAGATCTTCCGGGATGGACTTCATCGTCCGCTGTACGAGATCGGCGTCCGCGAGTTTCTCGGCGAAGTCCCGTTCCGGAGCGAACGCTTCGGAGATCTCGTCGGTGCTCCGTCTCGCGCGAATGATTGCCAGTGCCGCGTTGGCCGCGATCCGGTAAATCCACGTCCCGAAGCTGGAATCGCGCCGAAATCGTCCAATGCCGCGCCAAGCCGCCAGCAGCGTGTCCTGAAGGGCATCTTCGGCGTCGTAGGTATTGCCGGTGATCCGCAGGCAAACGGACCAGATCATGGTCCTGTGCTGCTCCGCCAATCTTTCAAATGCTCGGGCGTCTCCCCCGATCGCCGCGTCCATAAGCAGCATCCGGGCCGGGTCTGCGTCCATAATTCCCCCATTTGGGTCCAGATCGCAGTGCCCCCCGCACTAGCCGATAGTACGCCCACTTTAAACCTGACCGCAGTGCCAAACCACCCATACGCAACAAATTCTTGGAAATGAGTCACGCCATGCCTGAAATAAACTTCAAAGAGATGTTCCTGGTTCCCGATGGTCCCCCGGAGTCGGTTTGGGAACGCGCCGTTGACGCCGTCTATGCCGCAGCGGAACAGGACAGCGCCCAGGACGACCCATCCGCCGGAGCTGTCGTGTCAGGGCCAGAAGATGCAGGCATTCTGGCTATGAGCGGTGATGAGGACCATTCCGACGCAACCCACGACAACGACTCGGGGACCCCTGACTGGGACAACAGGCAAGGACACGACCGCGACGCAGTCGAGGGCGGCGATGACGACGGCGATGGCATTCCAGGCGGCGGCGATGACCTCTTATGAAACGGGCCAGCTTGCCACCCTGAACTCGGCAAGAACTGTGCTCAGCACCGCCACCCGCTTGCTTCGGACGGCAGGACATGCGGAAGCTGCCGACCAGGTCATCCGTCAGGCTACCGGTTCGACAGGCACCCCCGTCGTCGTCTTTGTCGGCGAAAGCGGGCGAGGCAAATCCTCATTAGTCGATTTGCTGGCCGGTGACCTGCCCGACATCCACGCAAGCGGATCAGGGCAGCTACTCTACAGGTGGGTAGTTCCACCCAAGAAGGAAGGCACTAAATCTGGTCCCGTATGGATCTACCCTGATGGCTCACGTTCGGGATCAGGAACGGACGCGGTAGACCCCATAGGCGTTGAATTAGAAACACGCCAGGGGTTGCTGGCGGACGTGGTACTCCTTGACGCCCCCAGTCCAGGAGGCTTGACGGCACCCCCGTCAGTGTTGAACCTCAGGATTCTCGAAGCCGCAGCCATCGCCACATTTGTCACCGATGCCGGTGCGCTGCTCTCCAGCGCCGAGATTGAGTACCTGGAGCAGTGCTCCACCCGGGTCGAAACCATCGGGGTGGTCGTCACCAAAACCGATCTATACCCAAGTTCCTGGCGGGAAGTTGTGGCAGGAAACGCCGCACTACTCAGTGCCCGTATTCCAAGGTTGGCCCCATCATTTGTCATCGGCGTCTCGACCGTTATCGCCAATGCAGCGAACTCCGTGCCGGATCCGTCCAAGCGCGAGGAACTCCTGAGTGCCTCCGGACTGCCAGGGTTGCTGAAATCCCTGAAACAGGACCTTGCCCGCGCTGGTGCCGCCCCCACGGCCAACGCCCTCCGTATCGCGCGCACTGCCTTGGACACTCACCGCACCTCCTTACTGACCCGACTCGCCATCGCCAATGCTCCTGCTGAGGCCCGGGCCGAAATGGTGACGCAACGTCAAAGGCTTTCCGAACTGAAAGAACAACAGCAGCGGTGGACCTTGGATCTGGAGCGGGACCTCGGGGAGTTGCGGGCCGGTGTTATGCGCAAAGCAGCCTCAGAGCTTGACGGCTGGGCCACGCAATGGAGAAACCGTATCCAGGCGATGCGAACTTTACGGATGGGCAGGATCACGCAACAGTTCACAAGCGACGTCTTCGCCGAACTCCTGGTACTCCGCGCAGAGCTTATCGATGAAGCCGAGGAACAGCTTGGGCAGCTGCTGCACGGGTTGTTCCGGGAAATCCCTCTGCCCGACGTACTCAACGAACTCCTGAGCCGTGGGGAGCGGCCCGCGGACACGCCCCATATGGGCAGCGAAAAGCATCACACGGGATTCGACCCCACAGTAGCCATGTCTTTTGTCATGGGATCGACCATGGGAAGGTCCGTCGCCGGCATTCTTCCTGCTCTGGGCGTGGGCGCCACCGTGCTTGGCTTGCCGGTGGCTGCCTTAACTGTCCCGTTTGCCGTGGCGGGAGCGGGAGGATGGTTCGCCGTTAACAGGTTTTACCGGCAGAACATGCTGGAGAAGAGCCGCCTCTTGGCCGAAATTCCCAAACTCGCGCAGGCGGAGCGCGCCACCATAGGGGACTACTTGGACTCGCGGTTGCGCCGGTTGAAACCGGAAATTGTCGTGACTTATCGCGCCCAGCTGCAGGAATCCTCCACCCGGCTGCAGCAGCTGATCCAGGAGAGCCAGGCCCAGGAACAGCTCTCTGCCCGTGCGTCCGAGCAGCGGATCGATGCCCTTAAGCACGAGGTAGCCGTCGTTGAAAAGCAACTCGAGGACATCGACGCGAGCCTGGCCAAGCTCCGGCACCCCTGAACAAGTCCTTCTGCAACAAGCTTCGCACTGCCACCTGCAGCTCAAGGAGGAACACATGGACCCACGCGCAGAACTCGCCATCGGCCCTCCCTACTGGGTCCTGGCCGCAATCGCCGCTGCAGCGCTGGCAACGCTCATCCTTGGTTTCACTGCGGCAAAGGTACTGAGGCGAGGTGCAGTGCGGGGGGATCCGGCCCCGATACCAGCCCCAGCATCGTCCGGCGTGGACTGCGGGGCCAAAGTTCTGAGCACGCAGCGGTACAACGTCCTGCTGCAGGCACTTATGGGAACCTATGACCTGTCCTCAAGTGAAATCGTCCGGGCACACGTGCAAAAGTCACTCCGAACGGTCGGGGTTACACCCATCACTCCGACCTTAGGGGAGCCTTTTGATCTCGAACTGCATAACGGTGTTGCCGGGGTAACGGCCCCGTCCCCGTACCTCGTGTTCCGGGTAGCCCGGGTCCTGCGGCCAGGATGGCGCACCGACGACGCGGTCCTGCGCTTGGCCGACGTCGAAGTTTACAAGCGGGAGACGACCTAGACACCGAAGCCCGTATCCCTGCCGACAACGAGTGAAGGACGAAGCCATGACGGAAGGAATCCCTTGGCGCTTGGCCATCGACTTTGGCACCTCAAACACAGCGGCCGCCGTCGCCCAGGACGGAGGAGGCGTAGTTGTTCTGCGTTTGGGAGCACGTTCGGACGCCATTCCCTCCTGCGTAGCGGCTTACAACGGCGAAATCGTCACGGGTGAAGCCGCCCTCCGAATCGCGGGTATCTATCCGGCGGCCTTCGAGCCGACACCAAAGCGCCGACTGGCCGAGGAAGCGGTGGTCCTGGGCAGCCAAATTTGGGACCCAGTCGAGCTTGTCGCTGCGGTATTGACTTACGTTTTCGGCCAAGCCAAGCGGTACGTCGGCGGCGGGACACCGGCACGCGTTGTCCTGACCCACCCCGAAGCTTGGGATGAATACATGAAGCGACGTCTGACTGCCGCAGCACTCAAAGCCGGCATCTTGGAGGAGAGCCTTGTTCTGATGCCCGAACCCGTCGCGGCCGGATGGCATTACGCCGCAACGTCCGACGTCGATCCCGGGGCCCACGTAGCCGTACTGGATTTCGGCGGCGGCACCTGTGACGCTGCCGTGCTGGAACTTGCCCATACACCGGAAGGGCCTGCTTTCCATGTCGTAAAAGCAGACGGTATCGACCCGCTGGGCGGCCATGACTTCGACGCCCTGCTAGAGGGCTGGGTGTACTCCCAACTCGCGGCTGAAAGCAAAAACGAGCTGCTGGAAGGGCTGAAGTCGGAGCGTTCGGCGGCTGACAGGGCGGTGTTGCGGGACCAGATCCGGGAGGCTAAACACGCTCTTAGCTTCCACAGTTCAGCCCCAATCGGAATACATTCCGGGGACCACGAATGGGTCTGCACTGTGACGCGCGGGGAGTTTGAGCACCTCATCGAACCGCATTTGCGCCGCGCCGTGGAATTGGTGCAGCACGTCATCGAGGAAGCGCTTCCGTCCGTGCAGCAACTCCACCGTGTTTACCTCACAGGGGGATCCAGCCACATCCCGGCCCTGCAAGCCCAACTCAGCGAAATCCTGCCGCTGAAACTCGGACTGATGGGCGATCCGAAACAAGTCACCAGCATCGGTGCGCTGGAAGCGCCCGCCTCCCGGGGAGACCCCGCCGGCACGGAAGTCCGCCAGGTCCCCGAGCCTGAAGCCGGGACAACGGGACCAGGCCAACCACGGGAATCAGGCCGAACGGGCCCCTTCAGGCTTCACCACCGTCTGTCAGCCCGGTACCAGCACCGCTTCTCTGGAACGAAGGGCCGTCCGCGAACGCCTCACCTGCCTAAGAAGGTGCTTCTAGCTGCCGGGGCAGCTGCTTCCGCCGCTTTGGTTGTTGCAGCGGTCATGCTGTCTTCCGGAGGGACACCGATACCGCCCCCGGCCGTAAACGCCTCGTCATTCGGGCGGACAGAGGCATCGACTGGCAAGTGCGCAGGCAAGGAACGACCGGACCTGAGGGAGGGCGAGTGCTATCTGTTGACCAGCGTCAACAGTCTCGGGCTGATCGCCCCGGACAGTTGTGTCGGCAACAACGACCTTTCAGGAGCCAGCAGCGGACTGATCTGCGGCCCGTCCGTTACCAGCAACTTCAGCTCAATTGAACGGCCGTCGGTGTACGTCTACGGCTACGCATCCGCCCAGTCATTGAGCAGTGCCTTTGACGACAGCATCAAACGATTCAACGCGAGCCCGCGCTCGGCGACGAAGCCACCCGGTTGGGAAACATGGCACCTGCGGGACGATCAATCGCAGAAGGTTAGGGGACGAGTCCTCGGCGCATCAGAGAACGGCACCAACTACCTCGTCTGGACCGAAGACGAGTCACTCATGATGATCAGGGCAGAATCCGATGCCGCTGACGTGGACAAACTGTACTCGTGGTGGCACAAATAAGGACGATGCCTGATATCAGTGCTTGCCGGGCACCACGAACTCCACATGGAACTGCTGGTCAAATTTGGCAGGGTCTGAGAGGAGGTTGAGCCCGTCAACCACGGCAGTCGCGCCGGGGAGTATGGATTCGGTGATGTCACACATCTTTGCGATAGTGGCCACAGACGTATTCTGTAACCGCGTCAGCAGCATGCCCGGCTTGATCCCCGCTTTGCTGGCGCCCGCACCTGCAGTGACCCCCTTGACGTAAAGCCCGCCTTTAACCCCTTGCCGCGCCAGCTGGGCGTCCAGAGCAGGACCCCGTGTGCTGTCCAAAGCCGCAAAATAGCCGGGGTAATATTCCTCGACTGCCCACCCCATGTTGTTCGGCGAGTCACCTTTGAGGAGCTTGTCGACGATCTCGCGCTTGGCCGAATCGCTCGATATGGAATAGAACTGACCCTGAGCTGGCGCATTCTGCGAGCCCAAGTAGGTCAAGGTATTTATCCCTACGATACGGCCATGGTGATCCAGCAAGGGACCCCCGGAGTTCCCGGGATTGACGGTCGCCCCGTGCTGGATTGTGTCCTTATATTCAGGCAGGCCAGGACCCCGGGCCGGCACCTTTATCGCGTTTACCAGACCCGAGGTGATGAGCAATTTCTGTTCCGCAGAGTTCTGGGTGGCGGTACCCGGGAAACCGAGCACAGTCACAGAATCGCCCGGCTTCACGTCAGCGGAATTGCCGAAGATGAGAGCCTCGGTTTGCTTTGGCAGCGCGGAGGAGAAGTGCACGACGGCAAGATCCGTACATGGATCCGATGCGATCACGTGAAGAGCCCCCTTCTCGCCGGTGTTGAATCGGCCAGAAATCGCCGAGAGACCCTCCACTACATGGGCATTCGTGACACCCATCCCCCCTTCCTTGTCCACCAGGAAACCGGTGGCAGACACTACGAAGTCATCCGGCCGCTGCCCCTCAATCGCGAACACCGACTTTTCACCAAGTGCATACAACTCTTGGGGCCTCAACTCAGCAGGATGCTGGTCACCTTGAGGCAGTGGATCAGCCTGTGAGATACCGCCCTCCATATGATGGGAGGCCCCGGATGAGCCCTCCGATGTGCTGGCCGAGGTTGAAGCCGGCTGCGAGGACGATTGGCTTGGCGTGGAACTTCCCTGCTGGCAGCCCGCAACTAGTAACGTCACAGCCCCGAGCACGACCGCGCAACGGGGTAGCGAGTGAGCGTATTTTTCCAGTTCCATGATTTCCTCCTCCTGACCTGCACTCTGCCGTGACCACGTATCACGCGCCCGGGAGGGGCGGTCGCTACACGGGGTGTATTGCTTGTGCAGTCAGGTGACAAGCATGCGCCTCCAGCAACCAGGGACGCACGGACAGTTGGATGCGCTTAAACGCGGGATTGTCCGTCTGGGACAAGAGCTAGGTCCTAAGAACTACAAAAGAAACCCCCAAGGGGAGGGCTTCTACTGGCCGTGGCGCCTTTGAACATTGGCCTTCATTGGCAGCAAATAAGAGTCCACTTAGTAAACTCGCAATACGCCACGGCATGCCTGAAGGTCTAACAGGCTTGACATTTGCCGTCAACGGACAGAATGACACTCGTCCAAGCACTGCCAAAGCTGGCTCCAGCTGAAATGTAAAACCATCCGCCAGAAAAATCGAGTCATCCAGCTGGGCCCCGAGGGGGAGGACAACGGCTGCGTCGTTGTAGCCCGCTGTCATCCACGCCAACAAAAAATGACTTATTCCTACTCATGATGACCTCGCGAACTCCCACTACGCCATCAGCCGAGAGGCTTACTTCCGCGATGGAAAATATCAGGATTTCCTTTAAGCCCACTGGGCAGATATCTGCATGCAACACCTCGGCATTTAATCCGTGGAGAAAAGCATATCGCACCGTCAAGTTTTATGGGAAAGTTTCTGGCCGGAACAAGGAACTTCTCCGCATTGTGGTGTGAATATTGTGACGAAAGAGGCAAGAGGAATGTTCTGTGCCGTTGTGGGACAACGGCATTCCGCGCGGTCCCCGAACTGAACTCACCTGAGAACGAGCAACTATGCCTAAGCCAGACGCTGCTGAACACATAGCCGACCCTGTGGCGACGTCCCCGCAGCGCGTTTCAGATTCCGCAAGCCCTTTGACTGAGAAATTGCGGAAGTGTGAGGCCGAATGGTCGCCGGCCACGGGCAGGGCTCCGTCCCTTTCCGCTGTCCGACCGGTACCTCGCCGGTGTCGATGCCGTGGTGGATGATACGGCTGATCCTGAGTTCCGGGGCAGAGTGGGCCTGGTGGTGTGAGATGGCGATGAGAGATGCGTCGTCCCAGGGTGGCGCACGGGGGGAAATTGAAGGGAACCAATGAACATTGAGAGAGCTACAGCTGACGAGCTTTACCGCCTGCTGTTGGACGTCCAGGACCAGCTCAACGAGCTGGTGGCAGACGACCGACTGAAGTTGGCAAGGGATGCTGAGCAGTTGCACGGAACGGCACGTAATGCCGTGGGCTTGGTGGTGCATAATCTGGACGTGGCCAGGCAAATGCTGGCCGTGCTGGAAACTACCGACTAGAAGCCGGTGCCTAACTTCGGTGACCAGCGTTGGTTGTGGTTGCAGCTACGCAGTTGTCCTAGCTAGAGAAGGCAGCAGAATCGTACGCCCGCCAGTGCCGTACGGCGTGGAACCGTTCGGAAACCGTACGCAAGCCGTCCAGAACGGTCTACGCGTGCACAGAAGCGCCTAAGTCTCCGGCAGCGAGAGAGCCCGCGTTTGCGATGAAACGCTAACGCTGAGCCGCTGAGCCGTTTCCTTCAAAGTCTTTCCCTCGTTGCGCAACTGCCGGGCGGTTTCCAGCTTCCCTGGGGTCATGGACCGTGGCCTGCCGCCGAGCCGCCCACGTGCCTTTGCTGCGGCCAGGCCGGCTTTCGTCCTTTCAGACAGTCGGGACCGTTCATATTCTGCTAGGGAAGCGAACATGTCGAAGATGAATTTGCCGTGCGCACTGGTCGTGTCTAGCCAGGGTTCAGCGAGAGAACGGAAACCTATCCCCCGCTGTCCCAGTACGGTGACGATGTCAGCCAGGTCTGCGGTGCTGCGGCGCAATCTGGTCAGATCTGCAACCATCAGGACATTGCCTGGTTGCAGGTAGTCAAGGCATTCTTTCCACCGGGTCCTGGCTTGAAAAGCCCCAGATGCGTATTCCTGGAACACGCGGACCGCGCTGTCGTCCTTCGACGGGAAGTGCCGGTAGAAGGTCGACTTCGCAACCCCAGAGGTCTCGATCAGCTCGTTAACGCCGACATCCCGGATACTCCGCCGGGAAAACAGTTCGTACGCGGTACTGAGGACACGTGCTCTGGTAACTAGGGCAGGCCCGCGGGCTGTGTCAGAGCTTCGCGACCGAGTCGAGTTGATCGCAGGATTGGAAGTTCCCGGCTGCTTCCCTGGTTGCGGCACTCTGATGATGCGCCTTATCCGGCGTCGAAGCTTTCGTCCTCGTCATTGGGCGATTTCTCCTGAGGAAGGTCGTTGCCACTGCCGTTCGGGATGCCTGCGGCTTCCTGGCCGGAACCCGAGGAAGCAGGCACAGACTCCTCGGAATCGCCGCCGAGAATCATCTCGGGTTCAGCCTGCTCGTGGTTTTCCTGTGTCATGCTTCCTCCTGTTTAGCATTGCTGATATTGCTGGTCTCGATGATCTGGTTGGCCGAGGACCAAAGTCCGTGGCATCTGGTAATAATCAGTAAACTTACCAAGTGTCGCAGATCGGGCAACTGGCAGTCTCGTGTCTGACGTTTCACTGCCAGGAGCACTGGTTCCTCGACGGAGCGCAGCGGAACGCAGAGCTTGAGCTAAGGGGTTCTGTCCGCTTGCGGGCAGGTAGAGCCCCGCACAGCTTAAAACTGGAAATGAGACTCCCGTTTCAGGTCGCGGTGGAGACGTTGCCGGTGACCAGGGTGCCGAGCCGGGCCGCGGCGTCGATGTTCACTCCGGTGCTTGTGATCTTCAGATAGTCACCGCTGATCACCAGGATCTTGCCTTCACGCCCGGCCGCTTCCAGCCATGCGGCATCCCCCGCAGCCGCCGGATCGAGTTGCTGGGAATGTATCCGCTCCCCGTTGATGTGGAGGGAGACCCGGCCCTCCTCCGTGGCGGTGCAGCTGACACTGGTGTGCACATCCCGGGCATGCCGGAGCATCTCGGCGTAGTCGCTGCTCATGGTCAGCCGGAAGCCGTGGGAGATCAGCACCGAGACAAGAACGGAGGTGAGTTCACCGCCGGGCTCACGGAACGTCAGGACCGGGGCCAGCGTGTAGGCCAGCACCGGAACCGCCCGAATGCCTGACCTGTCCGGATGTCCAAGGATGAGCCGCGCCCCGATGGTCTTGAGCTCATCAGGTGCACCGGCAGCCGTCCGCAGCGTCAGGTCCGGTTCCCGGCAGCGCCGGTGGCAGATGCAGGTGTCAAAGGCCAGGAACTCGATCCCGCCGCCGTCCGCGCCCTCGGTAATGTCCACGATCAGCGAAAGTTGCTCCTCCGGCCGCACGGGCAGCCCGCACTCCGCGCACGCACTCGCTACTGCCGCGACCAGGGCCACGAACTCTCCCGTGTCCCTGCCCTTGAAGGCTTCCAGGCGTCCGTCCCAGGCGACATTGCGTGTGACCGGCATGCTTGCCAGACTACCGCCCCGCGCCGCGGGCTGTTCCTAGCGGCGGTCACACCCCACGGCACCGGAACCTTTGGGTGCCGGCGACGGTGGGGGGATAAGCAAAGGTCTCAGAGGGCTCAAGCCATCGCCGGCCACCCCCAGCGTTACCGGCGAACCTTATGAAAAACCTCGACTAATACCCCGCCGCTTGTCTGGCATATCCTGAGCAAACTCCGAGTACCGGACCCGGGATCGCCCTCGTCCATCCGGGAACACTCAGAAGCTCAGAAAGGCATCATCAATGGAGATGAAGATAAAGGACAACTGGGACCGGCTCAGCCCCGCCACGCAGCAGTGGCTAACCAACAACCCCGGATGCCTGATCCTGCCGCGCACCATGACGGAAGAGCTCTGCCAGGAAACCGGCGTAAGGCTTGACTGTGACGAGCACGGCCAGGCGATGCTCTCCCAGAAGGACCTGGATTTCATCCGGGCCAAGGCGGAAGGAACCGGAACCCAAACAGCCCCACCGGAGCACCGGTTCTTCGACGCAGTCCAGCCCGGGGAAGGCACCTAGCCGCTTCCGCTCCGGAAGCGGTCACATCGGGTGGATGTTCTCCGCCTGCCGGCCTTTCGGACCGCCGACAACGTCGAACTGGACTTTCTGGTTCTCCTCCAGGGAACGGTAACCGCTGGAAGCGATCGCGGAGTAATGGGCGAACACGTCGGCTGAGCCGTCATCAGGGGCTATGAAACTGAAGCCCTTTTCCGAGTTGGACCATTTAACCGTGCCTGTTGCCCTGCCCGCTGCCCCTAGCAACTCTTCATCTCACCCGCGGGCTTTACGGCACCGGCGGACCGGAAGTACTCTCCCGCTGGTCCCAAAACTACGGTTCCCTGCGTCCCGACGCGCCAGAGCAGTTGAGCGAGTTTGAAACCGGCGGCGGGCTGGATGTCCACCGGGATGGCCGCCCTGTGCCCGGGCCCGGCAGGGGAGATGGGCAACGGAAGCGCCCGCCCCTCCCGCAACCTTCAGTGGATGCAGTTTAGGTACAGCGCCGGCGAACAGGAAGCCCCAAGGGGCCCGCAGTCTGCCATTCCTGTAGGTGCCGATCTCCCTCTTGAAGGGCAATAGTAAGCATGCTTAGCTTGAGGTGCCGCCCGGTTCCCCGAGGCCAGGAGGCGTCGGACTTCTCAGGCGCAGGCGGGTTCCCAGAGGGTGGGCAGGTCCTGTCAAGGGGGAAGCCTGCAAGATCGAGATCAGCCAAAGCTCCCGCTCAGGTTTGCAATGTTCCACCCGTCCCTTCCCGGTTGTACGTCCGTGAATATGAAGGTTCCCATGGCGCTGTCAGATGAAGAACGCAGGCACCTTGAAAATCTCGAACAGGAACTGGCCGCCGCCGATCCGGATCTAAACCGGATACTTCAGTCGGGATTACGGCGCAACAGAGCAACGGCGCGTATTGTTTACGGTGTCCTGGCGCCTTAGCCGGCTTCGCCCTGGTCATCGCGGGAATTAACACGCAGCTCACGGCCATCGGAGCCATCGCCTTCCTCCTGATGGTTGCAGGTGCTCACTTGTTCCTCAGCGGCCTCGGCCCACAGGACAGGTCCGGAGAGCCGACATGACATCGCGGAAGCACTCCCATATCGGCCTCTTGCGGCAGAGGTTCGATGGAGCTAGGAGACGCGCCACCGGCCGGCAATTCAGGGCGTCTGGATACCTCTGAATGCCCGGATCGAACCACGGCGGGCCTCGTCTCAGTTCCTTCGTTATTGAGAAGCGGCTGGGGATGCAGGGGTTTCGGCGGCTCCCTGCGACTTGCATGACCCTTCTCCATCACCCAGGGCGGTGGGACGATGAATTCCATGAACGAGAGCCAGCTACCGGGTGCGCCGCCGGCGTCTCCTAGCGGGGCAGGAAATCACGAGCACCCGGCGCATGCAGGGAATCACGGAATACTGTCCACACAACAACTGCCTGCCGTGGGCCGAAGGCGACGGGACGCTGAAGAGAAACTCGAGCAGCACCAGCAAGACGCCCGGCATAAAACCGGACCGGAAAACGGCGCCGACGACGCGACGGCCCAGCAGTGACAATTGCGGCAGGTTCCCGCCGTGTGACCGGTGGGTAGAATCGCTGGATGCCTGTCACACGCAATGTCGCCTGGGACGGGCGTCTGGAGTCCTTCAAGGGCAGGGATGCGACGCATTATGTGACCACGGCGGCAGCGATCGCCACCACATGCGCTGTATGCCGCCGGCCGCTGCAGCCCGACGAACCTCTGTCATTGAGCGTGGATATCATCGAGAGCACGGCCCCGGACGGGACGGAGTACGTCACGTTCGTTGACTATGTCTGCCACCGGCAGTGCAGCGAACCTGGCTTGACCGTGCGCAGGGCACCGTGGAAGCCGGCAGATCTGACCCCTCTCGCCGCCCGGATGCTACTCACCCAGCAGCCCGATCCCGGCAATCCCGGGATCGTCGTCCCGGTGCTGGCTTACACGCTGGTCCCGGTCGTCGCCTTCCGCGAACACGACGGGGAACTGACCTCAGCCCTGGTCTCGATTCTGCTCTCCCACGGCTTCCAGCTGGCCATGAACCCGGACTACACCGACGTCCTGGACCAGGCCACCGAGGTAGCCGGCAGCTGCAGCCTGACCGTGACGGGCGGCAACCTTGTCACCCTCAACATCGACGGGGAAACCGTCTACGCGGAGCAGCTTGACCCGGCGGAGCCGGACGACGCTGAGTGGTTGGAGCAGGCGACAGGAGAGGGCAGCGTCCTGGTCATCGGCGGTGACAACCTGGTCATCACCGAAACCGTGCTGGACGTTGATGCCGCCGCATCGCTGGGGACGCTGGTCATCGGAAAAGTCACCGTCCGGTTCTGACCGGAGTCTGCCCGCCAGCTCGTTCAGCGGGCCCGGCGGGCACGACAAGAGCAACTACAGGGTCCGGGCCATCAAAGCCGAAGCAGCAGCTGACCAGCTGCATGCCCCCGGCCAGCTATTGCTGGGGGCTGTCCTTGAGGAATTTGTGGATGGCCCTCAGCGCGGAGAGCGCACAGGTATTTACCGTGTCGGTTGGGATGTTCAGGTGCACGGCCAGTTCGCTTACCGGGATCTTGCGATAATGCAGCGCCACCAGTACCTCACGCTGTTCCCGGTCCAGCCTCGTCAGCGCTTCCTCGATCAGGTCACGTTTCAAGGAGCCTTCGACCTCCGGGAATGAGCTCTGGATGTGATGCCAAGATCTCCTGCAGCTCAGACTCTAACGCGTAGCCGGCATCGGCTGGCTCCAGCCAAGACCCGTCGCCCTGCCGAATGAGTAACCCACCCATGTCTACCGACCCTTCCACGCGGTCCCCATGCCCCCTGAGCATGTACCAATCCGAACATCGCGCTTCTAAACGGCAACCATCGCAATCTAACTCTGCTCGGTCAAGATCCCGTCAAGGCAGGCGACGACTGTCGGTCCCCCAACTTGAGCGCTAGGCCGTCTCGCAACCTAAGGGATTCGGGACACAAGGGCTAGTAGACACTGCGCCAAGCCTGAGACCTGGTCCTGGCCGAGCAGGTATGGACATAGGTAATCCGCGGGCCTACCGTCGGTAGAAACGGTGGCAACCGGACTCTTGCGTTAGGGGCTGCCGCCGTCCGCTTCTGGCAGCCCGCCCCTTCATCAGGAGGAGAGCATGCAAACAGTCGAAGAAACCATTGACGTCGAGGTCCCGGTGCGCACCGCGTATGACCAGTGGACCCAGTTCGAGTCTTTCCCCAATTTCATGTCCGGAGTGGACTCGGTCACCCAGCTCACCGACCGGACGAATCACTGGGTGGTGAACATCGGCGGGGTGAAGCGGGAATTCGATACCGAAATCATCGAACAACGCCCCTATGAGCGGATTGCCTGGCGCAGCACTGACGGTGAGTCGCACGCCGGCGCCGTGGCCTTCACACCGCTAAAGACCGGGATGACACGGGTGTGGGTCCGGTTGGAATGGGCACCCGACACCTTCACCGAGAAGGCCGGGGCCGCGCTGGGGTTCGACAACATGCAGGTCAGGGCGGACCTGCGCCGCTTCAAGGACTTCATCGAAGCCAGAGGCACCGAAACCGGCACCTGGCGCGGAGAGGTCTACTAGAACCAACCCACCCAACAGGACAGAGGAGCATACGATGACCACCGCACGCGAGATCATGACCGGCGGCGCTGAGTGCGTCGGCGAAAACGAAACCCTGGAACAGGCCGCACGGAAAATGAAAGACCTGGACGTCGGATCCCTGCCGATCTGCGGGGAAGACAACCGGCTCAAGGGCATGCTGACCGACCGGGACATTGTCATCCGCTGCCTGGCCGACGGCGGAGACCCGCGCACCGCCACCGCCGGGGAATTTGGCCAGGGCAAGCCGGTGACCATCGGCGCTGACGACTTGATCGAAGAGGCGATCAAGACGATGCAGGACCATAAGGTGCGCCGGCTGCCCGTGATTGACGGACACGATCTGGTGGGGATGCTCAGCCAGGCCGACATCGCCCGGAATTACCCCGAGGACCGCGTCGGGGAACTCGTCGCCTTCATCTCCTACTAAGAAAACCACCCGACCGCGAGACTCTGGAGGTGATAAGGGGCGGGAGGGGTTTTATCGTGTCCCGGCTGGGCGGGCTGTTGGCCTCATGGTGTCCGGTAAAAGACTCTCAGTACGGCTCCGCTGCCATGCACGAGCCACCGACCAATGGCGGGGTCGGATATCCGGGCCGGCCCGGAGGCCCGGGCAGCGACGGTTTCCGCGCTCAAGATTGGCTCAAGAATGACTGGAAACCCCTGTCTGGAGCAAACGACGTCCTGTCATGCACGGTAGGTTTATCGCTGGCGGTGCGGCTTTCCACCAAGAGCTGCCCTATCCGGGGAGTCCCCTACCTGTTGCCGTGTGGCCCGGGCCGGGCCTCCCCGCCCCACCTCCCGATCGCCGAATACGCTCAGCCGTAAATGCCCAGCGCAGCGTCACACTGCATCCCATCAGGCTTCCCGCAGTTGCGCCGGCCTTCCGTTCCTCGCGATCCTGCCAGTCATTCACCTGTCCACAGTCGTCTGCACCAATGATTGGCCGGTCCCTTGAGGTTGCGGTCGTAGACTATGCAGCAGGCACTACGGTCGGGGGGCTACTGTGGGTTCACGCGGGCTTTGCCTGGTCATCGAGGACGACCAGGATATTCGTGATCTGCTGACGCTGATCCTGACGCGGGTTGGCTTTGATGTTCATGCGGTCGCCAACGGCATTGAGGGTGTCGCCGCGGCGTGGGAACACCATCCCGTCCTGGTGACGGTGGACCTGAATCTGCCGGACATGGACGGCTTGGACGTTGCCGGGTATATCCGGAAAAGGTCCGAGGCGCCCTTGCTGTTCATTACTGCCCGGGCAGAGGTTGACGACGAAATGGCAGGCATGGCCTCGGGAGCGGCGGCCTATCTGACTAAGCCCTTCCGCCCCCGGCAGCTCATCGAGGCAGTGAACCGGCTCTGCCCCACAGGCCCCCTGACCGCCCATTTCCAGGATCAGCACACCTAGCCGGCCCGCTGTCCAAAGTCCCGTCCGGGGTCAAAGTCCTGCGTCCGAGGGCGGATGGACTCCAGTCCATCCGGTTCCCGGTCCTCTGCGTCCTCTCGCCCTTCCCAGTCCTTCACGTGTCTGTTCGGGATTTCCAGGATGCTCCGCCAGGTTCCGGAGCAATCCGAGGCGGACATCCTCCTTGACCGTACTGTCGTTCAGGATCTCGCGGATGAGGTGATGGACCTGGCAGCGGATAATCTCTCCGCCTGCAGTACTGCCGACCGGTGTCCGGGCCGCGGGTAGCCGTGCAGGGACTTGTCCGCCCAAGTGGTCAGGCCAGAGGTTCGGGGGCGGTTCACGCGGTGTTACCGGAATCGCTTCGGCACCGCTGTTGCTGGGCGTGGTGTCGCCGTCTGCCGGCATCGTTGCCGGGAATTCATGGTCCAGCATGTTCCTCGCACTCCTTCGTCGGCTGTCAGCATTGTCTTTTGGCGACGTTGCAGTCAGCCGGGACCGGCAGGAACCGGCGAGGATGCGGGGGGACCCAAGTGAGCGGGGGGTTTCAAGAGCACGGGAAATGGGGGCCTGCACCTGCGGGAGTGGGGGTCTTGGGGCCGTGGGCTCGTCCATGTTTTTTGCAGGACACCCTTGTCAGGCTATGGGGTATCTGGTCGGCAGGTACCCCGCCGATACCGTCGGCCAGACCACCGGTTCCGGCAAAACGCACCCCCTTTGACGCCGGGACCGGTCGCATTTTCATCGCATGACCATCCATAACGGCCAGAGCCGGGACAACCGTGAAGCCTGCTGGAGCGGTCAATCCTCACCGGCCCAGGCCTGGTACAGGCCGACGCCGGAAACGCCGCTGGTTTCCCCATGGCAGTGGGCCCAGCAGGCCGCCGATCCAAAAATCCCTGCACTCCGCTGTGCCCGCCCTTGTGCCCGCAGGCAGGGAACCGTAGTTATGGGACCAGCGGGAGAAGGCTCCCGCTCCGCGGGTAAAGCACAGCCCCCGGTGAGGCAGAGTTACTAGGGGCAGCCGGCATGGCAACAGGCACAGTGAAATGGTTCAGGCTTTGGCTTCATAGCCCCTGACGACGGATCCAAAGACGTCTTTGCCCATTACTCAGCGATCGCTTCCAGCGGCTACCGCTCGCTGGAAGAGAACCAGAAAGTCCAGTTCGAGGTAACCCAGGGCCCAAGGGGTCCCCAGGCGGAGAACATCCGTCCGTTGTAACCGCCCACGCAGGCTCACGGTCAACCCCATTGACTGGCCGGGATGGTGGCACGGCTCCTGTCAGAACCGGACGGTGACTTTTCCGATGACCAGCGTCCCCAGCGATGCGGCGGCATCAACGTCCAGCACGGTTTCGGTGATGACCAGGTTGTCACCGCCGATGACCAGGACGCTGCCCTCTCCTGTCGCCTGCTCCAACCACTCAGCGTCGTCCGGCTCCGCCGGGTCAAGCTGCTCCGCGTAGACGGTTTCCCCGTCGATGTTGAGGGTGACAAGGTTGCCGCCCGTCACGGTCAGGCTGCAGCTGCCGGCTACCTCGGTGGCCTGGTCCAGGACGTCGGTGTAGTCCGGGTTCATGGCCAGCTGGAAGCCGTGGGAGAGCAGAATCGAGACCAGGGCTGAGGTCAGTTCCCCGTCGTGTTCGCGGAAGGCGACGACCGGGACCAGCGTGTAAGCCAGCACCGGGACGACGATCCCGGGATTGCCGGGATCGGGCTGCTGGGTGAGTAGCATCCGGGCGGCGAGAGGGGTCAGATCTGCCGGCTTCCACGGTGCCCTGCGCACGGTCAAGCCAGGTTCGCTGCACTGCCGGTGGCAGACATAGTCAACGAACGTGACGTACTCCGTCCCGTCCGGGGCCGTGCTCTCGATGATATCCACGCTCAATGACAGAGGTTCGTCGGGCTGCAGCGGCCGGCGGCATACAGCGCATGTGGTGGCGATCGCTGCCGCCGTGGTCACATAATGCGTCGCATCCCTGCCCTTGAAGGACTCCAGACGCCCGTCCCAGGCGACATTGCGTGTGACAGGCATCCAGCGATTCTACCCACCGGTCACACGGCGGGAACCTGCCGCAATTGTCACTGCTGGGCCGTCGCGTCGTCGGCGCCGTTTTCCGGTCCGGTTTTATGCCGGGCGTCTTGCTGGTGCTGCTCGAGTTTCTCTTCAGCGTCCCGTCGCCTTCGGCCCACGGCAGGCAGTTGTTGTGTGGACAGTATTCCGTGATTCCCTGCATGCGCCGGGTGCTCGTGATTTCCTGCCCCGCTAGGAGACGCCGGCGGCGCACCCGGTAGCTGGCTCTCGTTCATGGAATTCATCGTCCCACCGCCCTGGGTGATGGAGAAGGGTCATGCAAGTCGCAGGGAGCCGCCGAAACCCCTGCATCCCCAGCCGCTTCTCAATAACGAAGGAATCCAAGAACAGGTGATTCGAGAATCGTTGTGCCTGCCCGAGCGGCCGCGCAGGGGCGCCATGCGTGCGACTGTTAGCCCAGAATGGCGTTTAAGTCGCAGTTTAAAATGGCGGTTTGCCACAGGGGCGAGCACCTATGTCTCTGAACTCTAGCGTTTGGACACGCGGAGGTTTCGGGACAGCGAGTCGGATTAGGAGAAGGAGTCACCCGTCCGACAGCGCGTTCGCGATTCGACGTGCCTCGTCAGGGAGGGCGTGATCGTGTTCGTCTACGTATCGGCCTGACTAGCAAAGTGCTTGGGTGCTCCGCTGGACTGGCGCGGGATGAGGGTCGGCATGGACCGCCGAATATGGGGCTCCGCGCCTGGGTTAATAATGAGGTCGATGGCGGTGGCCGCAATCTGGTCCAGCGGAACTCGCACGGAGCTCAATGGGGTGGGAAGCCGTGCAGCGAGGGGGATGTCGTTGTATCCGACCAGCGCGAGATCATCAGGGATGGTGATGCCGTTGCGGTGGGCCGCTGCCATGACACCCATGGCGATGTTGTCGTTGGCGGCAAAGATGGCTGTGGGACGCACCCGTGGTTTTCCAGCGAAGAGTGTTTCGCCTGCAGTGAAGCCGTTTTCGATGCCATAGCCGGCGGCGATCAGCCACTCTTCCCGCGATTTGATTCCTGCTTCGTCCAGAGCTCTGCGGGCTCCTGCCAGACGTGCGGTTCCGGTGGAGGTGAAGTTCGGCCCGGTGACGACCGCGATCTCGCGGTGTCCCAGATCGATGAGGTGGCGTACGGCGAGATATCCACCGACCTCGTCATCCCCTATAGCGGAGGGGCTCTCGCCGTCGGTACGCAGAACCAGCGCGTGGGCTACTCCGCGTTGGCGGAGGAGCCGGGGCAGTTCATCGTCGAGCCGGGCGGTGGCGAGGATCAGGCCGTCCACGTTTCTGTCCAGGAGTGTTTCGGCCGCCCGACGCTCGTCTTCGGGGTCGTCCCCGCTGCTGGCGACCATGGCAAAGTAGCCCCTGCCGGAAGCGGCCCGTTCGACCGCCTCGAACATCAGCGCCATCACGGTGTCACTGAGACGAGGCACCAACACGCCTAGGGTCCTGGTTTCGCCCCGTCGGAGGCTGGATGCGAAGGAGTTGCGGCGGTAGCCCAGTTCCTCGGCTATTTTCCTGACGTGCGCGGCGGCAGCGGAACGTGACGTCGTCCGTTCATCCAGGGCACGGCTGGCAGTCGAGATGCTCACGCCGCTGGCCGCGGCGACGTCCTTCAGCGTGACGATAGTGCCCGGTGCTGCCGGTTCCATGGCGGTTCTCCTCTTCAGCAGGGGTTGTAACAGACACTCTATTCCTCCAACTTGCAAACGTTCTCTTGACAGTGAGTTGAGACACGTGCAAACTTGAAAACGTTCCCGCAAACGTTCTCATCATAGCGGGACTGCCGACCATCAAAGAAGACATGAGGTAGCTGAAAATGACCATCGATCTCCGCGGACTCGTTCCCGCCCCCGTCACCCCCTTCAACCGCGACGGCAGCGTCGACGTCGACGCGATCCACCGGCTCGGCGGCTGGCTGGCCAGCGTCGAAGGCGTCAAGGGCCTGGTGGTCCTCGGCCATGCAGGCGAAGGCACCTTCCTCACCCAGGACGAGCAAGCCCTGGTCATCCGCGAGTTCAAGAACGCCGTCAACGGCGAGATCCCGATCATCGCCGGCATCACCGGTGAAGGAAACACCGTCGCGGCCCTGGAAGCCAAGCGGGCCGTTGAAGCCGGCGCATCGGCCGGACTGGTCTACCCCTCCCACGGCTGGCTCCGGTTCGGGTACCAGAAGGGCGCCCCGCAGACCCGCTACAAGGAAATCTACGAAACCTCCGGCCTGCCGCTGATCCTCTTCCAGTACCCCGACGCCACCAAGGCCACCTACGACCTGGAAACACAGCTCGAAATCGCAGGCCAGGAAGGCGTGTTCGCCACCAAGAACGGCGTCCGGAACATGAAGCGCTGGGACACCGAAATCCCCGTCCTGCGCGCAACCTACCCGGACCTGCAGATCCTGACCTGCCACGACGAGTACCTGCTGCACACCATGTTCGACGTCGACGGCGCACTGGTCGGCTACGGCGGACTCGCCCCCGAGCCGCTGGTGGAACTGATCGCCGCCGGCAAGGCCAAGGACTACACCGCCGCACGCGCCATCCACGACCGCCTCCTGCCGGTCACCAAGAACGTCTACCACCGCGGCTCCCACATGGAAGGCACCGTCGCCCTCAAGGAAGGCCTCGTCGCCCGCGGCATCCTCGAGCACGCCACCGTCCGCCCGCCACTGCTTCCCCTGGCCGAAGGAGCCGACCAGGAAATCGCCCTGGCACTGAAGTCCGCGAACCTGGGCAGCGTCACCGCTACCGTCTGATCCACAACTCCCTGGATCCGAGGGTGGCAGGTAAAATTACCTGCCACCCTCCCCAAAAAGCCTTTAACACTCCACTCTTGGTCAATGAGGACCCCAGCATCAACGCTGGAGAAGGAGGACTCGCAATGCGCGAGCCGAACACCGCAACAATGGCCAGTGGCCCCGAGGCCGCCAGAATCAACGCCGAGCTGGTAGCCAGGCTCGAACGGCTCCCGGTCACCCGACGTCTGAGCCTCATCCGCATCATCATCGGATCCGCAACCTTTTTCGACGCCTACACCGTCCTGGCCATCGCCTTCGCGATGCCCCAACTGGTAACGGAATGGCACCTGAGCGCAGGCGAGATCGGAATGATCCTTTCCGCCGGCTACGTCGGACAAATCTTCGGGGCGCTCTTCTTCGGACACCTAGCGGAGAGGATCGGCCGGCTGCCCGTCCTGCTCATCACCATCCTGCTATTCGTGTCCATGGACATCGGCTGCCTGTTCGCCTGGGGAGCCTGGTCCATGATCATCCTCCGCTTCCTTCAAGGCATCGGCACCGGCGGCGAAGTCCCGGTCGCCAGCGCCTACATCAACGAATTCATCGGGGCCAAAAAACGCGGACGCTTCTTCCTCCTCTACGAAGTGATCTTCCCCGTCGGCCTCATGTTCGCAGGCATCGCCGGCTACTTCCTGGTCCCGGTCTTCGGCTGGAAAGCCATGTTCATCGTCGGACTCATCCCCGCGGTACTCACCATCCCCATGCGGGCACTGATGCCCGAGTCACCACGGTGGCTCGCCTCTACCGGACGCGTCAAAAAAGCCGACGCAGTCGTCAGCATGCTCGAAAACGAAGCAGTCAAAGCCGGGGCCACACTTTCCGAACCCGTCGTACGGCCAGTGGACTCCAAGGCCACGGCCCGGTCCGACTGGCGCGAACTCTTCAAGGGCATCTACCGCAAACGCACCTTCACCATCTGGTTCCTGTGGATCTGCGTCTACATGGTCAACAACGGCCTCATCACCTGGTTGCCGACCCTGTATAAGCAGGCCTTCAACCTTCCCCTGCAGACCAGCCTCGCCTACGGCTGGGTGACATCCGCCGTCGGCGTGATCGCGTCCATCCTCTGCGCCCTGCTCATCGACCGGGTCGGTCGCAAGCGCTGGTATTCAGTAGCCTTCCTTGCCTCTACGGTTCCTCTCGTCATCCTCACAGCACTCGGCGCGGTCTCCGCGACACAAGTCGTCGTGTTCGCCAGCGTCGCGTACGCCATCCTGCAAACCATCTCGTTCTCGCTTTACCTCTACTCTGCAGAGCTCTACCCAACCCGGCTGCGCGCCATCGGTACCGGATTCGGCAGTGCCTGGCTCCGGGCAGGATCCGCGATCGGGCCGCTCCTCGTCGGATGGATCGTCGACAGCTACGGCGTCAGCGTTGTCTTCACCGTGTTCGCAGCCGTCGCCCTTATCGGAGGCCTTATCACCATCTTCTTCGCCATCGAGACCAAGGGCCGCGTCCTCGAAGAACTCTCACCCTAAGCAAGCGCGCACAAACAGCCGAAAGGGCCAGCGGCACGGACTCCACACGGTCCGTGCCGCCTTGCTTTGTAGGGTGGGGACAGGACACTCGGGGACGCGGGCCGTCTCCATCTCGGGGCCAGTGGCGTTCCTAGCGGAATCGCCTTCTGGCAGTCGATCCCTGGTGCCTCCGCAGAAACTTTTGGACGTGGATACGGCATCTTCGTCCGGCCGGAGAATAGGTTGCGCTTCACCGATCTTGCAGAGCATCAACGGCTACTGTCCCGTCCGGCAGGTCTATGTATATCGGGCGCCATTGCACATCCATTCGCTCTTGCTCGCGTAGCCCACTGCGGTCGTTCCCCCTTCGCTATTGGAGTCACCGGTGAAGCCGGGGGACGCTGTCACGCTACAGGGAGAAACGCTACAGATCGAAGTCTCATACCCCTTGGGATACGAGACGTCTCACCGACCGAGCAGTCACCTCGACTGCGGCGGTTCAATTTTCGTGGAATCATAAGCGTTCGCCCGCGACCAGCCGATTCTCGTAACTATGTATCGAAACCTTCTGCCGCATCGAAACCTTCTGCTTGAATCGGCGTATTCATCGGTAGTTGTGAGACACGTTAGAGCGCCATGACGAAGCTAATCGGCTTACCCACGCGCCTCGGTGCGGCAACAGTTCACCGCCGTCAGGTAGTCACTTAGCAGGCTGGCCATGAACGGATATGAAAAGCGCATCCATCCAGCAGCAGACCAAAGACTGGACGTCGCGCAAAGAGAGTGCAGACGTCATGCAGTAGACGCCAAACGTAGCCATGAACAGGTAAAGTCCCCAAAACACAGGGTGCAGGATGAAAGGCGGTGTGACTTTCATGGGCCAAATGTACGGCGATACCGGCTCCAAGTCGGGCACGTAACCGGTGTCAGAGCAGTGTCGGGAGTCCGGCGGAACCGATTCTCGAACAGCTGGGCACAAGTCATGTCGCACTCCCCCAGACCCACCATGAACAGGCAGAACAGCCACCGCGAATTGAGAAGGAGAAGCCTGTGACCCAACGGCCAAGAAAAGAAGCGCGGCCAGAAATTTTCTCAGGTCATGTTGCCCCAGCCAGTCACGTCCATGAACAGGTAACAAGCATCAAAACCACCGACCAGGGAACGAAGGAGGCACCGGGCCACAGCACCGGCCGCCAATGAAAAAGGCCCCCGGAGGGGCCCTTCACAACACAAATTGTGCACACGCAGAGGCTAAAAAACGCCCCTGAACAGGGAAAACACTGTGCCCGAGGCGGGACTCGAACCAGCCGCTCCCCCTGAAAATCCGCCACTCTTTCGAAAACATCCTCGGTCCGGCCCACTCCGAGGCCGGAACCACCGAATCCGAAGCCCAGGGCGTGGACACTGTCCACACCCTCTTTTGTGAGCATTTTGAGGCCCACAACCCATCCGCATGTGACTGCTCTTCTGGACTTGGAGTCCCTCGCCGGCACCGGCCGCCGCGCCGCCCACTGTGACGACGCTTACGGGCTCAGCCGGAATCCGACCCACGATAACGGCGGAGCAGTGGTGTGCGGAGCAAGCCGAGGGCTGGGGTTCAACGAGCGTCATGGGGGTTGCGACCTCCTTCGAACATCTCATGGGTGGAGACCACAGAAGAAGACATGACCCGACCTCGTCCTATCGAGCACCGGATTGCCACAAGGCCCGGCACCTTCCAAACGACGAAAGGTCAAATATCGGCGCTCACTACGGAAGAAGAAGCGCATGCAATGCCCCGGGCAGCAAGGAATGGCTGAAATGCCGGACTCAGACACACGTTGCGCGCCCCCAGGTTATGCCAGTTGTTCTCACTGGTCGGGCGCCGGGTCCGTACCGGCCGCTGACACAAGCGGTCCCAGCATCAGACTTCCTGGGGTGAACTCCTCACCGCATTCCGCACACGACACGACCGGTTTCAGGTCGGCCCCGCAACTGTGCCGGAAGGAGGCACGGGGTGTCTCGTCGCGCATCCATGTACTGCTCCACGCTGCGAGTGAAATGAGGATGGGCGCGACTTCGGCCCCGGAAGTTGTGAGGTGGTACTCGTAGCGCGGGGGGCGCTCGGAGTACTGGACGCGCTCGATCACGCCTTGGCTTTCGAGTGTGCGCAGTCGGCCCACCAGGATGTCGCGGGACGCGCCGGTATTACGCGCGATCTGATCGAACCGGTGAACGCCCAAGGACATCTCGCGAAGCGCCAGCAGCGCCCACCGCTCCCCGAGCACGTCGAGCCCCGCCGCGATGAAACACGCCCTGGGCGCATCTACTGCCTTGTCGGTCGGCCGATTCATCGTTCACCTGCTTTCGGTCCTTTCTTCAAGTATACAAGTCAGTTGGAAAATCAAACTCACTCGGCTATTCTGATGCTCTGAGGTCACGACAACCGCATCGTCGCCTTTCTGAGATCAGGAGAATCCATGCCACTGCTATCTGGCGCCGTCGTCCTCGTTACCGGTGCAAATGGAGGCCTGGGCCGCGAGCTCGTGGAACAGGCCCTCGCCCGGGGTGCTGCGAAGGTGTACGCGACGGCCCGCCGCCCGCAAAAGTGGAACGACTCCCGGGTGGTCGCCCTCGCCCTCGATGTCACCAACCCTGACTCGATCCGGGCCGCCGTTACCCAGGCCCAGGACGTCACCGTTCTGATCAACAACGCCGGCATGAGCGTCGAATCGGACACGTTCTTGGCACTCCCCGACGAGAAGATCCGCGAGGTCATGGAGACCAACTTCTTCGGACCGGTCGCCTTAACCAGGGCATTCGCACCGGTGCTCGCCGCCAGCGGGACATCAGCGGTCCTCAACATCCACTCGGCGCTCAGCTGGATCGCACTCACCGGCGCCTACAGTGCATCAAAGGCCGGGCTGTGGTCGGCGACCAACTCCTTCCGCGTGGAACTGGCCCCCCAAGGCACGCAGGTCACGGGTGTTCACGTCGGCTACATGGACACAGCCATGGCCAAGGGCGTGAATGCCCCGAAGACCTCCCCCGAGGAAGTCGCGCGGAAGTCGTTCGATGGGCTCGAACAGGGCGATTACGAGGTCATCGTGGACGAAATCAGCGCCGGAGTGAAGCGCGGCCTGTCTGGCTCGATCTCGGATCTGTACCCTGTACTGGCAGCCAACACCCCGGTATGACCGCGACAAACCCTGAAGACCTGCAGAGCTCTAAGGAGGAAACCCCGGTGTCAACCAACAGCTCGGCGCAACGCTCGGAAACCTTCACCTGGATTGATCCGGCAGTCGCGCTCGAACAGCTGCCACGGCTGTCGGGTCTGGAGTACTTTTCCGGCCTCCGCGACGGCAGCATTGCGCCGCCGCCGATCGCTTCCCTTATGAATTTCGATGTCGTCGATGCGAGGTACGGACACGTCGAGTTCCAGTGCTGGCCGGGAGAAGCACACTACAACCCCCTCGGAATGGTGCACGGCGGCCTGGCCTGCACGCTCCTCGACACGGTGCTCGGCTGCGCAGCACACAGTACCTTGGAAGCAGGGATCGGCTACACCTCTATCGACCTGGCGGTAAAGTACCTGCGACCCATCACGCTTCAGAAGGGTGCTCTGCGCGCAGAGGGGTCAGTCGTGAAAACCGGCCCGCGGGTGATCTTCACCGAAGGCCGCCTCAGCACCGCCGCAGGAGAACTCCTCGCCACCGCCACGAGCACGCTGCTCATCTTCCCCCATCAACCGGGCGCTCTGACAACATGACTGATACCGGCACCGCCGGTGCCCTAACGCCTGCCGCTCAGGATCGCGCCTTGCCTCCGCCCCGCGTTCGGGAATGCCCGCGTTGAGCCGCTTCGGCATGCCCTTGAGGCTTGCCGGCCTTGGCGGCGGCTGGTCCGCCGCGAGGAGCTCTCTCGGGTCCCCGAGTGGCCGGAGGAAATTCACTACGGGGCAGCCAGCTCGCTGTGGCTGATCCTGACCGCTGTCTACGTGTTTCGGGACCTTCGCCGGAAAAGAGCATTCCGGGCCGACCTGCGACACGAAGTGGCGGGCCTTTCGCGTCCTTTATCCTGCTAGTGGCGATCCTGCTTTCGTCCCACTACAGCCGGTATCTTCCGCCATGGGGCGCCTGGCTGTGCATGGGTTTCATTGCCGCCCTTGCCATCGTCGCCGCCCAGCTCCTCGCCCACTGGGTCACGAGCGGGGTCTCCATCCAGTCCATCCATCCCGGCTACCTGCTGCCCGTCGTGCCCGGATTCTTCGTTGCCAGCATCGGATTCTCAAGCATCCACGCCCGAGATGCAGCCATGGCCGCGTTTGGCATTGGCGGCCGTCCAGCTTGGTCTAACAGGCGTGCTGGTGATCATGGCACTGACGCAGGTCATGCTCCTCCCCGAGTACCGCAAGCTTCCCTTCACGCAGATGTTTTGGGTGTTCACCTTTCCGGTTGGTGCCACCGCGAACTATCCCATCCGCTCACAACAGATCTGCGCCGGCCCCGAAACTTTCGGTCCATCTGCCCGTTTCAAAAGCGCGGGGTTTCAGGAAGCAGGAGCTTCGCGCATTCCGTGCTCTGTGGTGCGTCGAGTCTCGCTGACTTTGGGGCGATGGCTGTTGGGACGGTGCGAGCGGCAATGACCAACGTGAAGGCCGTTGCGAGGCCGAGAATCGTCCACGCGTAAATTTCCCGGCCGGGGAGGCCGGTTGTTGCAAGCCACAGCCACACTCGCTCTCTTGTTCGCACGTCACTGTCTGTGCTGGCTGGTCAACGGCGGAAGGTGTCGGCATCGACGTTACGAAGGACCAATCGTCGTGCTCCATCAGCGATCAACTGCCGCAAAGCCGGTCCGGTGACAACACCCCCGGATCACGAACGGCTGGGGACAGAAATCATGCCGGGACCGACCGGCCAACACACCCTTATCGTGCACCAGACTACTTAGCCAGTTACGGTGCCGAGGCTCGAGGTGCCGGGGTAGACCGGCCATCTATGGCTCCGGAGAGACACTAGCCGGACTACTCACCCAAACAGGAACTTCAATTACCTACCGCTATGGGAGCCCGAACAGCGTTGCCCCATTCGGTCCATGAGCCGTCGTAGTTCCTCACCCTGTCCATGCCCAGCAGGAAAGTCAGGGCGAACCACGAATGGCTTGAACGCTCGCCAATGCGGCAGTAGGTGATGACTTCATCGCCGGCTCGCAGGCCTACTTCGTTGAAGTAGATCTCCTCGAGGTCCCTCCGCGGCCGGAACGTCCCGTCGTCGGAAACAGCCTGCGCCCACGGGACATTGCGCGCCCCGGGGATATGCCCGCCGCGGAGGACCCCCTCCTGCGGGTAATCGGGAATTGACGTGCGCTCACCCGTGTATTCCTCAGGGCTGCGGATGTCTATCAGGGGTAGGCCGATGTGTTCCTGGACGTCATTCTTAAACGCCCGGATGGACGCGTCGTCCCGTGTGATCACCGGATACGGTGGCGCGCTCCTGGCCAGCGCAGGCGACATCTCGAGAGGACGCCCTTCGGCAATCCACTTTTCACGTCCGCCGTCTAGCAAGCGGACGTCAGGATGGCCAAACAGACTGAACACCCAGAGGGTATAGGCCGCCCACCAGTTGTGCTTGTCACCATAAATGACAACGGTGCTGTCCCGTGAAATACCGCGGGAGGTCATCAGGTTGGCAAATTCCTGCCCCGTCAAGTAGTCGCGCATCACCTGGTTGTTCAGGTCTTTATTCCAATCAATTTTCACGGCCGACGGTATATGGCCCACGTCATACAGCAGCGGATCCTCGTCAGACTCCACGATGACCAGCCTGCGGTCAGCCATGTGCTGCACCAGCCATTCGGCGGTGACCAGCCTGTCGGGATGTGCGTATTCTGCGATTCGGTCAGAAGTGTCCGGAGGTAAGGCTTGCATTGGGGTCCTTAATGGATTGATAGCCCGTCAGCGAAAAAGGCCTCCCCTGCTCACTTTGTTCAGCCAGGAACAGGGACAGGACTCAATCCACGAGCTTTGATTCATGTTTTCGCGCCCGGTGAGCTCGAAGATTCGCCGGGTTTCCGCAGATTTTCACGTCATGCCAAACGCCGCTGTTGTTGCGTGAACGGTCAAAGAACGCAACCCTGCATTTTTCGCTGCGGCATAGTTTGAGCCGGTGCCAGGTTCCCGCGAGCTGGGCCTGGAAAATCTCCGTCATGGCCAGGGATTCAATGTGCCCGGCTCCCGCTCCCTGCGGTTCTGCCTGGACTATTCCATTGGATTTGAGCTTCAGGGACGTGGCGGTTGTCCAGACTGTGGGCAGGGCGTCGACGTCGGAACGCACGACGGCGTCAGGGTCCCCTTCGGCGTTGAGCGTGCTGGCAAGTTCGTCGCGAAAGTACCGCAGATGTTCCAGGTCGCGTTCCGTAAGCTTGACTTCGACATAGCGCCTGCCGGTGGCCAGGGCCCACTGTTTCAGCCCCGCATCCACCCAGACTTGGGCGAGCCCAAGGTCAAGCAATAAGTCGGACCTTCGCGGCTTTCCAGCGGATTTCGTGTTGAGCAGGTCATGCACAAAACCGAGCCCGCCAGGAGCACTTTCCATGTCATAGCGCTGCGTCGCGTTCCAGTCGCTCACTGCATCCTCTTTCGCCAACTTCTAGGGCACTTGGCCAACCACTAGCTTAAAGGCCTCAGCGGCCTTGAAATTCCAATACAGGCCGCGGCCGTCCAGCTTTGAGGGCTTCCACTGCCGAGTTCAGCCCCACTTGGGTGTCTTCGCGTTCAAACAAGGGCATGGCGATGTCAAACATGGCCTGGTCGGCCGCAGCGACACCGCCCAGCGACCAGGTCCTCAGCAGTGCCTTGTGCGCGGCGTATGCCCGCGTGGCTCCGGTAGCGATTCGCTGCGCAAACGCCAAGACTTCCTCCCGGAGCTTGTCGTCGGAAACGACGCGGTTCACTACTCCGGCGCGGCTCATTTCCGACGCCGGTACTTTTTCCGAGGTCATGGCCCATTCTGCTGCCCGTGCCTTGCCTGCCCTTTCTGCGACCCGGTAGATGCCGCCCAGGAGGGTAACGATGCCAAGAGTTTGCTCCGGATGCCCGAACTCCGCTGACTCGGCCGCAAAGATGAGGTCGGCCCGCAGGGCGAGTTCAAATCCACCTCCGAAGCAAAGACCCTGGACTTCGGCAATGACCGGCATGGGCAGCAATTCGAGCTGGTTGAAGACTGACATGTAGCGCTCAAACAGGGCACGCAGTTCCCGGGTTTCGGCGCCCGGCCACGTCATGATGTCACCTCCGAAGCTGAAGTCCGGGCCTTCCGACCGGATGATGACCGCACGGGCGTCACTGCTGCCGATGGCGGTGATGGCTTCGGAAAGCTCGTCGGCCATCTGCAGGTCGATTCGGTTCTGGGGCGGATTGTCCAGGACGATGGTGGCAATCTGGTCCTGGACAGTGAACGTAAGGTGGGTCATTGGCTTAGGCCCTTTCGTTGAGGAAGTGGTTTGCAAACCGGCTGAGGGCCGCACGATTCAGTCGGCGGAGTAGAACCGGGATTCACCCACGGCCTTCCCGATCCGCTTGCCGAGTTCAGCCGAAAAGCGGAGTGCTGCGTCAAGCGGACGGTGGTGGATGGCGGCGGAGATGATCTGACCGGCTTCGTCCTTGGTGAGGACGGTGACTCCGTAGAGCTTGAGCCCGCCGAACGCCGTCGCCTGCCACTCAAGATAGGTGCGCGGACCATTAACGGTTTGCTGCGTGAACTCGAGGGACTCGTAAATGGAGCTGGCTGAGCTCATCACCGTTTTGACGTTCTCCCGGCCGGTGATCGGAGACCGGATGACAGAAGCCTCAAGGACAACGTCGCGGTGGAAGGCCTCGCCAAAGTCGTCCGCGGACTTGCTGGCAAAGGCGTTGATCCAGCCTTGAGCGCCGGCCCCGCCGGGCGCAGTGGCAGATCCTTCAGAAATTTCTTTGAGGAAGCGGCCGATGAGTCCGGCCACGTTCTGGGGCTGCTGAACGTGAGGCCAGTGGCCCGCCCCGCTGAGTATTTCCTCCTTCACGTACTGGAATCGTGGGGCGACCGCTGAAGACACCAGCTCAGCGGTGGCGAAACCGTCGGCTTCACCGCGGATTATTAATACAGGTGAGCTAAATTCACTCTTCTCAGGGGCGTCCGGGATCCCCTCGTTCCAGCAGTCAACAAGGTGGGTCACCACTTCCGGGCGGATGCGGCTGCCTATATAGGTGAGCTTGTCCAAGCCGAATTCGTTCAACCCGCCGCCCAGGTACATCCGAACCCCGCGCTGCGCTTCTACATCCCCACCGAGCTGCCGGAAGGAACCAACAGCTTCCTCGGGAAGGTGCGTCCCCGCCAACGGCACGGGCGTAACGAATACTGCGCCCACCACCTTGTCCGGGTGGCGGACACCCACGAGCTCGGCCACGAGCGTTCCCATGCTTTGCGCGACGATCACTACGGGCTTGTCCAGCCCATCCACGACGCGGGCGACGTCGTCGGCATACCGCTGCAGACTGTAGGGGCCCTCATCCCCGCTCCGGTCCCCCATCCCTGCCAAGTCCAGCCTCAGCAGTTGGGCGTCCGCGGTGGCGAGTTCGGAGACGACGTCGTCCCAGACACTCTGATCGTCCAGGAAACCGTGGATGAAAAGCACGGCCACATCGCCGCTGCCAGTCACCGTTAGGGAGGGATCCTGCTCCTGCAACTGCTCCATTACGGTAGTCACTTACTGCTCCTTGGCGAGGGTGGACCCGGACGCCGACCAGGCTGCTGTATTAATTGGCGACCAGTCATCCGGCTGACCGTCCAGGCGTGCCATGCGCTGCTTGTGTTTGGACTTGAGGAGGTCGTCCTCAAGGGGTGTGGTGAACACGTTTTCCACCAGGGTGTATTCAGCCGCCAGCCGGCCCACAGCCGTGACCGCCGCAGTGTCAATCCGGCCCCGTTCCAGGTACAGCTCGTCCTTGATGTGGAAACGGACCACTTCGCCCCAGACGACGTGGTCGTTCATGTCGCCCACGGGAATGATGCGGTTAACGATGCATTCCATCGCAATAGGGGCATCTTTGATCCTGGGTGCTGTCACGGCCTGCGAAGCCTCTTTTTCGAGCCCCACCGCCTCAAACTCGTCGATTCCCGAGGGGAATTCGAAGGCGGAGGAGTGCAGGGCGTGAGCCTGCGGAAGTGTGGCCACGTTGACCACAAAGTTGCCCGTTTCGCGAATGTTGACGAACGTGTCCTTGAGTGTCGTGCCGTCTGAGCGTGGCTGCAGCGAGATGGACACCATGGGCGGCTTTCGTCCCACCGCGGTGAAGAAGGAGATGGGCGCAAGATTGGCCACACCCTCTTCAGAGATGGTGCTCACCCAAGCGATCGCCCGGGGAATGATGCTCCCGATGAGGAGTTTGTAGGAGTGTGTGGCGTCGAGGTCAGCGCTGTTGATGATCATGGAGGCCTGTATCTTTCCCTGTGAGTGTGTGTTGGCGTTCCCAAGAGGAAATGCGACCTGAGGCTGCATCGGCGCAGCCGGCGAAGGAAGTGTTGGAGCTTCTGTGGAATCAGTCTGAAGTAAGCGTACCTATTTTACCTATGTCATTCAAGACTATGGGTACAGAATCCGAAAAAGCCTCAAGGAGGGCCGCAGGCAGGGCAGGACCGCAGCTTAGCGCTCCAGCACAACGGCGAGGCCTTGCCCCACCCCGATGCAAATGGCGGCAACTCCAACCCCTCCCCCGCGGCGTTTCAGCTCCCGCGCCAGGTGGATCAGGACGCGGGAGCCGGACGCGCCCAGCGGGTGCCCCACGGCCAGCGCGCCACCGTGAATGTTCACCTTCTCCGGATCCAGGTCAGGCCACAGCCGCAGGCATGCCAGGCTTTGGGCCGCGAAGGCTTCATTGAGCTCCACGACATCGACGTCGGCCCAGGTCTTCCCTGCCCGGGCCAGGGCCTGGTTGGCGGCCTCCACGGGCGCAATGCCGAAGATGTCTGGATCGTTGCCGGCCACCCCGCGTGAAACGATGCGTGCCAGGGGTTCCGTTTCCAGGGCGCCCTCGCGGCCGATAAGCATGGCTGCTGCCCCGTCATTGAGCGGAGATGAATTGCCTGCAGTGACTGAACCGCCGTCGCGGAATGCCGGAGCCAGACCGGCCAAGGCCTCCTCAGAGGTAGTGGGCCGGACACCCTCGTCGGTGAGGAGCTGTGAATCCGGATGGGGCACCACCTCGTCGTCGTAGATGCCCTCGGACCAGGCCTTCGCGGCCAGCCGGTGGCTGCGAACGGCAAACTGGTCCTGTTCTGTCCTTGAGATGTCGAACTTGTCGGCGAGGTTTTCTGCCGTTTCTCCATTGGAGATGGTCCAGGCCTGGTTCATCCTGGGGTTGACCATGCGCCAGCCCAGCGTTGAACTGTGGAGAGTTTCCGGGCCGGCAGGAAAGGCCCGCTCGGGTTTTGCAAGGATCCAGGGCGCCCTGCTCATGGATTCGACGCCCCCGGCGACAACCAGGTCGGCATCGCCGATTTCCACCGCTCGGCTGGCCTGGATGGCAGCCTCGAGGCCGGAACCGCACAGCCGATTGACCGTAACGCCAGGCACCGACGTCGGAAGCCCGGCGAGCAGCGCAGACATGCGCGCCACGTTGCGGTTATCTTCTCCCGCGCCGTTCGCGTTGCCCAGAATCACCTCATCAATCCTTTGCGTTTCCAGCCCCGGCTGCCTGTCCACCACCTCGCGGATGACATGGGAGGCCAGATCGTCGGGGCGGATGCCCGCCAACGACTTCCCGAATTTTCCGAAGGGGGTCCGGATCCCGTCGTAAATGAAGCTGCCTGCCATCGTTCTGCCTTTCGCCGTGCATAGGTGAAGAAATCTGGAATGGGGGCCGGCCCGCGGCCGTGAAAGGAGCATACGCCAAAATATCGTTGCAGGACATAGCCTAATCCTGTACGCTTATTTCACGTCTTGCACCCGTACGGCTGAAGCTTCCCGCTGAAACCGGGGCTCAGGCCCTTAACCACCACGCAACTGATTCGTTCCAAGATTCCCCACGGCGGGCGGCGTGGCTCCCGCGGGTTTTCACGTCCACCCGGCCACGAGCGCCGGAGAGAAAAGAGAGACTCATGGCAGAACGACTGGATGTTGAATTTACCGCCGAGGGTGGCATCAAGCTCCGCGCTTGGCTCTACATTCCGGATGGCCCGGGACCCCATCCCGCCATCACCATGGCCCACGGCTATGCCGGCACACGCGCCCACGGGCTCGCCGCCTATGCCTCCCGCTTTGCCGACAACGGATTCGTGGTCCTGGTCCACGACCACCGGAATTTCGGCGCCAGCGAGGGGGAACTTCGCCACGACATCAATCCCTGGCAGCAGATCAAGGACTGGCGCCGCGCGGTGACCTATCTGGAGGACAGGCCCGAGGTAGACGCCTCCCGCATAGGCCTGTGGGGCTCCAGCTACTCTGGCGGGCACGCCCTGGTTCTTGGAGCAACGGAACAGCGGCTCAAAGCAGTCGTGTCCCAAGTGCCCGCCATCAACGGCTATGTGGCTGGTTCCCGGCGCACGGTAGGCGACGCCAAGACGGCGCTGGAACAGTCCTTCGTCGACGACGAAAGGGACCAGGCCGCTGGTAAGGCACCCAGGATGATCGCAGTGGTGAGCAGTGATCCAAGCCAGCCTGCTGCATACCGGCTACCCTCCGCCCTGCGCTTCTACACGCAGCCCGGCCCGGAAGAATACGGCTGGGACAACACCGTCACGTTGCAGTCCACCCGCGCAGCGCGCCTCTACGAACCCGGGGTCTGGGCCTCACGGGTCTCGCCGAAGCCGCTGCTCTTCATCGTGGCCGCTGACGATGAACTGACAGGCACGGACCTGGCCCTGGAAGCCTACGAACAGGCCCAGGAGCCCAAATCCCTGGTGATGCTTCCGGGCGGCCACTTCGAGCCCTACGTCGAGAACTTCGAAGACTCAAGTTCCGCCGCCCTCGACTGGTTTCTGCAGCATCTCTAAACACCACGAACTTCAGGGAAAGTGACACATACTATGGCACCCACAACCGAACTCGCTTACGACGTCTTCGTCTCCGGCACCCTGCCTCAAACGGGTAGAGGAACACTCCCGAACGGGGATCCGCGCATCTGGTCCCCGCTGTCCTCCACACTGATTTCCGGACGGGAGAACGCGGTGCTGGTTGACCCGCCCATGACGGTGGAACAGACAACGAAGGTCGGGGACTGGATCGAGGCATCGGGAAAGACACTCAGCCACATCTACATCACCCACGGCCACGGTGACCACTGGTTCGGTGCAGGTCCCCTCGCAGAGCGGTTTCCGGGCGTCATAGTACTGGCAACCCCGGGCACGCTCCAGGAGATGGCCATGCACGGCTCCCCCGGGTTCCGCTCCTCCTTCTGGGACTCGATTTTCCCGGACCAGATTCCGCCCACAACCACAGTCACCCAGCAAATCGACAGTGGGTCCTTTGAACTTGAGGGTCATGAACTGCAGATCATTGAAGTGGGCCACACCGACACTGACAACACCACCATGCTGTTCGTTCCATCCATCGGGCTCCTGGTAGCCGGGGACGCCGTCTATAACGGGGTCCACCCCTACCTGACCGAGTCGCAGGACGGGGGTCTCGAAGCCTGGCTGGGAGCGCTTGATATCGCGGAGAGCCTCGAGCCAAAGTTCGTGGTGGCCGGGCACAAGAACCCCGCATTGCCCGATCTGCCCGGACAGATCCAAGAGACCCGCGGGTACCTATTGGACGCATCAAAGCTCCTGGCAGAGGAACCAGCGCCGGAGGAGTTCTTCTCGGCAATGCTTGCGCTTCATCCTGACCGGATAAACCCCGGCGCGTTGTGGGGTGCGGCCCTGAAACTGCTCAGTTGACCAGCAGCCAGGTGCCCACGATGGGGCCCGTTGCGACGGCTTCGGAAGCACGGGAGCCCGATCTCCTCACGGAACCTCCGCCAAAGCCTGCGACGCACCCCTTCAACGTGTTTGCCGTTCCCCTGGGCATCACCGGGTTGGGAGGCGCCTGGCAGGCAGCCCGTCTGACACTTCATGCCCCCGCGTGGCCAGCGGAAGTCTTCTACGGGATCAGTGCCGGTATCTGGTCCGTCCTGCTTGTCTGGTACCTGGCGAAAAGTTTCCGGTACACGTCCAAGGGACACTTCGACAAAGAACTGAGACACCCCGGAAACGGCCCGTCGGCGTCCTTCATTCCCCTGGTGGGCATCCTCCTGAGCAGTCACTACATCGAATACAACAAGGTGTTCTGGTCCGCGCTGTGCCTGTTCTTCATCATCGCTCTCACGCTCCTCGGAGCAAGACTTCTGGTCCACTGGGTGACCGGCGGAGTGACCCTGGAATGGGTTCACCCGGGTTACCTGCTTCCCGTCGCTGCAGGTCCCTTCATCGCCAGCATCGGCTTCTGCACCATGGGTTGGACTCAAGCGGCGATCGCTGCCTGGGGAACCGGTGGTTTTTTCTGGCTGATGATCGGAACGGTGGTGACGGTGCGCTTCATGGCGGGGATTGAAATGCCGGACGACTTGAAGCCCGTCTTGGCCGGGTACCTGGCCGCCCCCGCAACGGCCTGCGTTGCCTGGATAGTCATCCGCCCGGAGGGCTCCGGAATCATCCAGTTAGGACTCACGGGAATCCTCCTCATGATGATTCTGATGCAGGTGGTTCTCCTCCCCCACTACGCCAGCCTGCCGTTTTCGCTGACGTTCTGGATCTTCACCTTCCCGGTGTCAACGTCGGCGAACTACGGCATCAGATGGCTCGGAACCCTCGGCGTCGCCGGCTCGGAACTCATCTCCTGGGCCCTCTTAGGCCTTGCCACGGCTTTTGTCCTTGGTATCGGAATACAGACGCTCGTCCAGGGTTCGCCGGCCAAGACACGGCGCTGACGCTTCGGCGCACCCGTAACCAAAGCAAAGTCCGCGCGGAGGCGCCTAACTCGATGTCCGACGTCGGGGCTTGAGTTGTGGGAAACAGTTGGAGCGTGCAGGAGTGACAAAGAAGGACCTCCGGGTGGAGCGGGACTTGCTGAGAGTCCAACTCCACTCGGAGGTCCTTGTGTCTGCCTAACGCTGTTCTCGCCGAGCGGGGCAGGCGCAAGGTACTGCGGGCTGCCCGGGGATTGGTCTCACGGGGTAAGCGAGCCCGGAGCAGCTATACGGTGGAAGGTCCACAGCCTCTTGATCCGGAGGATCTCCCCGATGAGGTCCCGGCTGTGAACTCCAGCCTGGGGTCCTTGTTCCAGGTCGTCGTTCATGACACTACGGAATCATCGGTGCGGGACGCCACTCGCCTCTCCCGCCGGCACCTGCCGGAGGCGCTGCCAGCGAACTACGGCTGGAGTGGCGGACGAAGAGGCTACGTATGGAACGGTCGAAAGGCAATAGCATCGCCCAAGCGTTCTTGGGACCCCGCTTATTACCAAAAGGCCAGTTCCGGAAAATGGCTGGGGCTGCCCGGGCGGGCGGCATGGTGGACACGGTTCTCAGCCCACTACAAGGACGTAGTCCGACCTCACCTGACCGGCCAGATCCAGGAATATACCACCGGCATCCTGCACAGCTTCAGCGAGACCCCGGTACTGGAGGAACAGATCCGTGAATCCCTTCCTGCAGGCACTACCTGGCTGCCGGAGAACCTCACAGTCAGATCCCAGCTCCACGAAGGACCTGCGCCCCTGGCCGCCTCCATCCCCGAGAGGCTCACCCACATGCTCGTGCCCATCACGTCAGCCTAAGGCAAACAAGATGAGGCAGGAGAAGAAGGGTTCCCCAGACGGTTCACCGCCCCTAAAACTCAGCTTGCATGCCCGCCGGTATCCCGTCCGGAAGTTTGTGTTCACCGAAACTGCTCTCCGGCTGGCTCCGCAAACAGCCGAGCCACCTTGCTCTGGAGCAGGAGCAAGGTGGCTCGAATTGGACTCTGTATCGCTGCGGTCCGGTGACCATGCGACGATCAGGGTCGGTAAATGCAGGCCGCCTTACGAGTCTGCACGTGAACGGCGTGTGGTCATCGCCCTGACTGCACCCACGGCCCCAGCTCCCGCCAGCAGCGGAATGGCCAGGGCGAAGAAGATCTGGTCCACGCCCCATCCTGCGCCCAGCATCACGCCACCCAGCAGACCGCTGACGATGGAACCGGCCTTGCCGAAGCTGTGCATCCATGACACACCGGTTGCGCGGGCTTCAGTGGGGAAAACCGATGTGCTCAGGGCGTTCATGCCGCTGTTGGCACCCACCAGCACAACGCCGATGGTGAAGCCCAGAACCAGCAGCAGGGGCAAGGTCAGGTTGACTGACGCAAGGATCCAGGCCGCTCCGGCGGCCAGCGTGAAGGCCGCACCGAGGGATACATATTTGCCCAGCTTCTCCATGGCAAAACCAATGGCCAAAGCTCCGATCACACCGCCGAGGCCGAACAGCGACACCACATTGCCTGTGCCGGCGGCGTCGATATTAAGTTGCTTGACGATTAGCGGCAGGTAGTTCAGGAACATATAAACCACTGCGGCGCAGATGAAGTAGCAAAGCCAGATTAGCAGCGATACCAGCACAAGTTTCTTGGACAGTACCGCCCTGACGCCGCCAACCGGCTTGGCACCGCCGCTGCGGACTGCGCCTGTCAGATCCACCCTCTTCATGTCGAAACCGGGAATGATGGCACTCAGCACCTTCGTCACGTTTTCTGTCCGGCCTCCCCGTCGAATCATGAATACGGTGGATTCCGGCAGGCCCCACAGCAGTGCTGGCAGAAGGATCAAGGCGAGGAGTGTTCCGGTCCCGAGCAGCCACTGCCAGCCCAGGGTGGGAATGATGGTTGATGCCAGGAGGCCAGTGACTATTGTTCCCAGTGGGAAGCCGGTGAACGTGATGGCCACAATGGCGGCCTTCCGCTTTTCAGGCGCGAACTCAGCCACGAGCGTGATGACCAGGGGCATAACCGCTCCGAGGAACAGGCATGCCACCACCCGGAAGATTCCTAACGTCTGGTCGTTTTGTGCCAGCGCGCCCCCTAGGGTGGCGAGCCCGAATCCTGCCGTACCCACGATGATGGGGAGCCTTCGCCCAATTTGGTCGGACAGCGGGCCGGCAACCATCGAACCGACAGTAAGCCCCACAACTCCCAGTGTCACCATGGTGGTAACTGTTGCCAGCGAGGTACCCCACTGGGTGACTATTTGGGGGTAGATAAATCCCCACAGGCCGATTTCAACTCCTTCGAGGGTCATGGTCAGGAACCCGAGAAGGATGATCGCGCGGCGCCTGTTGCCCAGCGGCGCTTGGTTGAGTAATTCCTGAACGGTCAAGCGGGAGGACGCCGAGGTCCGGAGGTCGGTCGTCTTTGACGCCTCGTTGCCTATTGCCATGTTGTTCGCCTTTCTGATGCACGCCGTCGTTGGCGTGCTTGAGCTGATTCGAAGCTCGTAGTGCTCTTGGATCGGGGCACGCAGCCTTCTGTGAGCGGTTGCCGTCTAGGTTGTTCCCCAGCGCCTTGCTCATGACAACCGAACCCTCAAGTGTGTTCGGGGACACAAAGGTGAACTCTGCGATTGAAAGAAGCATAGGCCATACAGCTCTTTCAAGCAATGGTTTTCGGCGTATCCAATTAGGCCCCCGCTACCAGATGAGACATAGTATGCGCACGGCCAGGGAATCCCTGATGTAACTAACTAACGGCGGTCGAACGTACAGCCCGCCACGCAACACCGCTCCCCCGTAGACCGAGAATCCGATGTCTTGGCACTCAACCACTTTGCCTCCCTTTATGGGAGATCGCCTCGACCCGCAGCGCCTTCAACCAGTCACTGATCACGCTCCAGGGCTGTTCCCAGCCGCCGTCGAGCATCATGTCATGCCCGATCCCGGCGAGCTCCCGCACATCGGCGCCATAGCGCCGTGCGGTTGCGCGCGCCGACCGCACGGGCACCATTCGGTCGTGCGTGCTATAGACGGACAGCAGCGGATATGCAGACTTCACCTTCGACGGGAGGTGGAAAAGCAGCTGGTACTGGACCCAGGGTGACTCGCCACAAAGAGATCGAGAAATCTCCGCCGCCTCCTCGGTGCCCATCCGCTCGAACAGCATGTCCGGGGGCAGCCGAAGGCTTCGACCCGCAAGAAACCGCATCGCCTGCCAGGGATGGTTTCGCAGCACCGAAATAACCGTCCCGAAGGCCGGACCGGAAGTGATGGAGCCAACGAGCACGCCCGCGCTCACCTTCGCCGGCCGCAATGCCAACACCCGCTGCACAACCAAGCCACCAAGTGAGTGCCCAACCAGGACGAGCTCATCAGCATCGACAGCTTCGACTGCACGAAGGACATCAGCAACATAGTCCTTCAGCCACGCCGAGCGCAGGCTTCCACCACTCGCGCCGTGGCCCCTGAGGGAGATAGAGTACGCCGCATGGCCGTCAGCGGAAGCTGCTCGCATCCAGTTGCGCCAGCATGCGGCGTCATGGCCGAGCCCATGCACAAAGAGCAGCGCAGGACGGGGCCCGGCTACGCCAGCAGGAGCCGCGGCAAGCATTTCGAGTTGAACATCGTTACCAGTGCCAAACATCATCGTTTTCACAGCGATGAACATATCAGAAGGCAACAGAGGTAACAATAGTTTGGTTCTTTCGCAGCTTACTCTGGAATTGTGCCTACTTTAATCCGCCGCAGCACACTTCCTTGCGGAGGTATCGGAAGTCGCAGCCCTCGAGGCGCTGCTGGCGAACGCAAAAAGGCCGCGAGCTGCTCACGGGCAGGCGCTGGTACGTCATGAAATCCGCGTGTGAGGCCGGCGCGACGTGGGCCCAGATCGGCGAAGCACTGGGATCACGAAACAAGCCGCCTATGACTTCTACCGCCGCAAGATTGAAGAACAGGAGAAGTACCTGCCGGACCTTCACGACGCGGCAGCCGCGCGGGCGGTCTTGGAAGAAGCCAAGGAAGACTAGCCAGGGCTCCTGTACTCAGCATCGCCTGCAGGTGGAGAAGGACTCGTCCGGCCAACTCCCCTAGGTTGACGAAACACCGGTTATCGCGTTCGAAAATCGGCAGGGGAGTGCCTCCAGAAGGGCTGCTTTCTGCGTCTATGTCGCAGCGTTTTCTCCACAGACTCCCGTCCAGGCCTGGTTCCAGGGCATCAGTTGGAAGACGTGCCGCCGGCGCGGCTGCTGCGCGAAGGAAACGTTGAGGACGCGGCACGGGATGAGATCACGCGCGCCTTTGGAATGCTCGGCCTACGTTGTAAGGACGAATAGGACATCCCCGCCCCCAGCGGCCTAGATTGACGAACGGCCAAGCGCTTCTTCGCGGACACCGAATTCGCGTATTCTGTTCGGTGTCCGCGAAGTTGTTAGTAGGCGAACTGCCACATGTAGCGGCGGCCTTCCAAGGAGTATCCGCGCACTGCCGCGTAGTGGGCCGCTAGGCGGAAGGCGATTGTGTAGAAGACCAGCGGGGCTATGAAAGAGCGCTGGTTTTCGGGGATGCCTGGCAGCTCCAGGTCCCGGCTGTCGATGACGAAGGTCTCTCCGCTGTACTTCTGGAGGAAGCGCTCCGCACGCTCAGCCATGGGCCGCGTTTCGTCCTCGCTTAGGTACAGGATGCTCTTCGTTTCCTTATCAAAGACCTCAAACGGGCCCTGGAAGAACTCGTTCGCGTTGATGGTTGCAGCGTGCATCCACTGCATTTCCTGAAGGAAGCAGCTCGTAAACGTAGTTCCCATCCCCTGCAGCGACCCTGAAGCAATGAGGTAGGTGACAGGAACGTCCTTCATGTTTTCGGCGATCTTGGCGGCGAAGGGTTCGAATGCCCGCACGGCCTTTTCGGCGGCGGCAGGAAGCGCGGAAAGTGCGGAAAGTTCATCGGCCACGTCCTGGCCCTCACGCTTCAGGATGGCAAGAGCCACCAGCTGAAGGAGGAGCTGGTTGCCGTCCCCGGTCTCCGCGACGAAGGCGGTGTTGACCGCCTTGGCCAGGTCACCCTCGGCATTCAATGTCACTGCTGCCACAGCGGCCCCCCGCTCCTGGGCCCAAGACGCTGCCCGAACAGTCTCAGGGGTCGTGCCAGCCGCGGAAAGCGCCATGACGAACGCGCCAGAACCCACTCCTGGAGACCCGCGGTGGTAGAACTCACCGGAGTTTACGGAGGTCGCAGGGATTTTGCTCCGCCTGTCGAGGAGGTACTGCACAGCGTTCAGCCCGGAGAGGGAGCCTCCGGCTCCGACGAGATACACGCGCTTAAGGTCGGGGATCCCCGCTACAAAGGATTCGATCTCGGGCCATAGGGTGAGCGCATGTTCCTGCGAGCTGCGCAGGTTGTCGGGGATTTCCTTGACAGGTTGTACTCCGATAAAGGTGCCGTCGGTCATGTTATTCCTTACTTTTCCTGATTCGATGAATGGGCATTCGCCCTGGAACGCTGAGTGGTCAGCAGGTCGTAGATGCTCCGATTTCGGAGGCGATGGGTACGCCGTGGCCGAAGGCGCCAAATTGCGTGCACGTCAGGGCAGCTGCAGCTGCTGCCTTGGGTAGGAAGTGGCTGGGATCTTCGTTCCGAAGGAGGCCCACCAGGACCCGCGCGCAGAACGTGTCACCGGCGCCGAGGGTGTCGATGACCCCATCCGCGCGGTGCGCCTGGCTCTTCCAGCGGCGTCGCCCGCCGTTGCTGAGTGTCGCTCCTTCGGTTCCACGGGTCACCAGTGTCCAGGTGGCTCCGGAGCCTTCGCCCTGCTCCAGGAGAGATTCGAAAGCGGCGTCGTCCAGTCCCCCACCGGACAAGATGATGAGGTAACACGAACGGCCGACACGTTTGATGTGGTCTGCGTCATGGCGGGTTCCCAAGTCATACGAGAGCCGTGTCTCTGCCGCAAACGCTGGAACCCAAGGGTCCAGTCCACTGGTAGCTCCCACGTGAATGGCGTCGAACGACTTCAGGCGTGCTAGGTCCTCCGCTGACGGAGTGAAGACGGATACCCCCAAGTCTGAGGAGACAAAAACCCTGTCGCCCTGGGCATCATGTCCAATCACGCAGTGTGCCGTGGAGCCCCGGACGCGCCGCAGACCGGAGGTGTCCACTCCCTCATCCTGCAGAGCTGTGGCTATGGCGTCTCCAGCGGCGTCAGCGGCTATTTGGCCCAGGTAGGCCGAGGAAGCGCCGAAGCGGGCGGCGAAGACTGAGACATTGAGAGTGTTTCCTCCCGGGAACATCGTGCCCAGTTCCCGATAGCAGTCGACAACATTGTCCCCGGCGGCAGCGATGCGGGGCTGCACCATCACAGCACCTCGGAGAGGAAGCGCTGGAGGCGTTCGCTGCGCGGGTAGTCGAAGAGTTGGGACGGTGTTCCGGCTTCAACGACTTCACCTTCGTCCATGAAGACCACCTGGTCGGCGACCTTGCGGGCGAAGCCCATCTCGTGCGTGACCACCAGCATGGTCATGCCGCGTTTGCCCAGTCCTGCCATGAGGTTCAGGACGCCTTTGACCAGTTCCGGGTCCAGGGCGCTAGTGGCTTCATCGAAGAGCATCACTTCCGGTTCCATGGCCAGTGCGCGGGCGATCGCGACGCGCTGCTGCTGGCCGCCGGAGAGGTCTCTGGGGCGGTGGTCGGCCCGTTCGGCCAGGCCCACTTCGGCGAGGCGGCGGCGGGCGCGTTCCCTGGCCTCGGCCTTGGGCATGCCCTTGACGCTCCAGAGGGCCAGTGCCACGTTCTCGAGTGCGGTGTGGTCAGGGAAGAGGTTGAAGTGCTGGAAGACCATGCCGATCCGGGCGCGCAGGATGTCGGGTTTGACCTGCAGTGCGCTTTCGCCGGCGAGCAGCACGTCGCCGCTCTTGGGTTCATGCAGCCGGTTGACCCCCCGCAGCAGGGTGGACTTGCCCGAGCCCGAGGGGCCGATGATGCAGGTGGTGGTGCCCGGGGCGACCGTGAGGCTGACGTTCCGGAGGACTTCGACGTCCCCGTAGGCCATGGTCAGGTTCTTCAGCTCCAGGCTGGAGCCGTGGAACGTCTCGATGTCCGGGGCTTTGTGTGCGGGCGTCTTATTTGGGGTCGGCTTGCTGGTGCTGGCGCTTGTGAGGTTCATGTGTTGCTCCCGGTGATCAGCGGCGAGGCCGCGTCGAGTTCGGTGACTTCCTTCAGGCCGGACGTGGGCGCGGTGGGGCGGCGGCGTCCGGTGCGGAAGCGGCTGTCAAAGTAATTCACCAGGTGCGTGAGGGGCACGGTGATGACGAGGTAGAAGATGCCGGCCATGACCAGGGGCGAGAGGTTCCCGGAGAGCACGGCGGCGTCCTGACCTACCCGGAAGAGTTCGCGTTCGCTGACCAGCAGGCCCAGGAAGTAGACCAGGGAGGAGTCCTTGACGATGGCGATGAACTGGTTCACCAGGGCCGGCAGGACGCGGCGGACACCCTGCGGCACCACCACGAGCCGCATCGATTTGGCGTAGCTCATACCCAGGGCACGGCAGGCTTCACCCTGGCCCTTGTCGACGCTTTGGATGCCGGCGCGGAAGATTTCGCCGATGTAGGCACTGGCGATCAGGCTCAGCGCGATGATCCCCAGCGGGTATGGAGAGGGACCGAAGACCGACTGGCTGAACCGGGCGAAGCCCTGGCCAATCAGCAGGATGGTGAGGATCGCGGGCAGGCCGCGGAAGAGGTCTGTGTAGATCCGGGCAGGGACCCGCAGCCATTTGGACGGTGAGATGCCCATGACCGCGACGACCATGCCGAGCGCGACGCCGATGATGGTGGCGGCGACGGAAATGATAAGGGTGTTCAGGAGCCCGACTCCGAGGAGTTGGGGCAGGACTTCGGCCATTGCGCCGAAATCAAAGAAAGTACGGATGATGGTGTTGAACCAGTCCATTGATTGCTCTCAGACGTTAGTGTTCTATTCGGATGCCAGGCGAGTGGTTCCCGTGCCGGGCGGGCCGGGGTGCGGCCCGCCCGACCGGAACGGCGCTATGCCGGTCCGGCCGCCGCTTACTTGCTTGCGGTCGGAGCCGGGATGGCAGTCTGCTCTGTCTTGGGCAGGTACTGCTCAGGCATCGGCGAGCCCGGGAACCACTTCTGGTAGAGCTTCTTCCAGGTGCCGTCCTCCATCGCCTCGGCCAGGCCCTTGTTCAGCGCTTCCTTGAAGGCGGGCTTGTCCTTGGCGACTGCGAACCCTGCGGGGGCGTCGAAGGAGGGGATGTCCGCCGCGCTGACCAGGCCGTGCTGCTTCTCGTAGGCCTTGGCAGACTCATAGTCCAGGAAGTGGGCGTCGGCGGTGCCACTGTTCACAGCAGCGACGGCAGAGTTGTTGTCCGGGAAGCGCACCAGGTTCGCGGAGGGAAAGTTCTTCACGGCATACGCTTCCTGCAGCGTCCCTTGAACCACGCCCAAGCGCTTGCCGGCAAGGCCGTCCACATTCTTGATGCCCGAGGCCTTGGTGGTGATGACCGTCAGGTAGCCGGCCAGGTAGCCGTTGGAGAAGTCCACCGTTTCCTTGCGCTTGTCCGTTATGCCGATGGCGGCTACGCCGACGTCGAACTGGCCGTTGGCGACGGCCGGAAGAATGGCGGAGAAGTCCTGGCCGGTGAAGACCACGTTGTCCACGCCGGCGCGGTGGGCCACGTCCTTGAACAGTTCGACGTCGAAGCCGGTGAAATTACCCTGCGCGTCCGCGAACGTATAGGGCTTAAGGTCCCCCACGCTGGCAACACGTACCGTGCCCTTCTCTATCAGGCCGTACGGATTCTCTTGCGTTGACGAGGATGCAGGAGCTCCGCCGCACGCCGACAGCACGCTCACCGCCAAGGCGGCGGAGGCCGCAATCGCGCCAAAGCGAAACGTCCGGGAAATAGGGATACGCATTCCATTCCAATCTGTAGAGGGGGTTACTTGCTCACCTTTGAGCTGAGAGCGTTATCAGGTCATGTGTAAGCTACATCTCTTTCTCGGCACGCGTCAAGGAGCTTCCTCATCCGCCTTGACAAGCCGCGACAACGGCGCAGAGCCCTGCATTTGCGGGCACCGTGACGCTGCTGTCTGCGCGCGGGTAGGTGCAGAAAGACCGTCAGGAAGATACTGGAAAATGTGCGAACGTTCTCATACAATGGAGCGTGCCGTTGCTGCATGTGGCAGGTAAGCTACTGACCTGCGGCTTGCGACAAGACTTCCACAACCCGACGCCGAAACAGCCACGGAAAGATACCAATGCCCACCTCCGCGAGAATCACCATCACCCAGGTCGCAGCTGAAGCCGGGGTCAGCACAGCCACTGCGGGGCGGGTTCTCGGCAACTATGGCTACACCAGCGACGACGTCGCGGCAAAGGTACGAACTGCAGCCCAGAAACTCGGCTACAAGCCCAACTCGCTTGCCCGCAGCCTCGTCACCGGCAAGAGCCACACCATAGGAGTAGTGGCCGCGGACATCGATAACGCCTTCTACGCCAGGGTCCTGCGCGGCATCGGCGACGTCGCACGGTCACGCGGGTTCGGCGTTATCTTGACCAACAGCGATGAAGATCTTGAGCGTGAAAGAGAAGCTGTACAACTCCTGCTCGAAAAACGCGTAGATGGCCTCATTGTTGCCCCAAGCGATGTTCAAGGCTCCGAGCACCTCCACAACCTCATAGCCGGTGGTTGTCCCACGGTACAGATTGACCGTGCGGCGTACAATCTGGCGGCCGACTCAGTGACCGTCGACAACAGGGGATCCGCCCGGGAAGCAGTCAACCACCTGCTGAACGCCGGACATCGCCGAATAGCGATCATCGCCGAACTCGAACAACGTCACAACGGGAGCCTTGACGAATTCATCCGACAGGCTTCCCACTTCTCAGCCAGCGGAGAAACCCTCTATCCGAGCTGGCAGCGCCTCCAGGGATACCTCGATGCCCACCGAGACTTCGGCATACCTGTCGACCCAAGCCTTATCCGCCGTGCCGGATCCTACTCCTCTGAAGCCGCACGCCAAGAGGCCGCTCTCCTGCTCCAAGCCGCCGACCGACCAACGGCTCTATTCACCGCCGACGGAACGATGTCCATCGGAGCAATGCAGGCAATAGCCGATTCAACCTTCCAAATCCCGGACCAACTCTCACTCATCTGCTTCGACGACCTCGACTGGATGACGTTCACCCGACCGGCCATCACAACGATCCACCAACCCGTACACCGAATTGGCTCCATGGCCGCAGAGCTTCTCCTTGCGAGGATCGCAGGCGATACTTCCGTCCCGAAACACAATGTCCTGGAAGCGCGGCTTCAAGTCCGCGGTTCGGTGGCTCCGCCTAAGAGCTAACCAGCGCACCACGTCACGGCGGTCACATTCCCCGCCCTTAACCTTCGATTTTCCGGGCCTTCACTGACGAGGCCTCCGGAAGGGCCACCGCCAGATGCTCCAGCGCACCCCTCGGGGATGTTCTGGAACCGCCCTGTCCGTGACTACGGCATCAGCCGGGAAACCCTGTACTAGCACCTGGGCCCGACCACACTCCTGAAGCCCATATCGGGAAGCCGCTACGCACCAACTGGACCCGTGCTAGCTTGACGGAATCTCCATTATCGGCGTTCGAAAACGGCTGGGGGGAGTGGCTCAAAAGGGGCTAAAGGAAACATCCAGACCGCTCATAATTCCCCTGCGCGTCCTCGCGGTGCAAACACTTACGCCGGGGCGTGAACTTTGCCTCAGTTGCGCTGGCTGGATTATTTGCGCTGACGGCGCGCTCAATCTAGGATCTCGTCCGTCCGTGACGCTTGTCCGTTGCTGCCCAGCGGCTGGCTGGTGGGCTGCTCGTTTCATCTTTCCAGGTCCTTACTTGAGGTGTTTTCAAAGAGTGTGCCATCGCTCCGGGCGCGGCTGCTTCAGTGGGCGTCGCTCCGTGCCCTGACCTTCTGCTGCACTGTTGACGCCCTGTTGTCTGCCATCCCCGGTCCAGGGTGGCGTACGTGCCCGTGCTGACTAGCTGTTGTTCGCGCTGGTGGCGTGGCTGGCCCATTGCCGGCCTTCTTGTCCTTCTGTGGGCAGTCCGGAGGCGGCGAGGATCCGGTCGAGCAGCCGCTGGGTATGGACGGCTTCGCGGCCGGAGGTCAGTGGCTGGGCCCCGGTCGGCGACCCGGTCCAGGAAATGGTGGACGGCGGCGGAGAATCCGAGCGTATCGGTCGCTGTGGCCCAGCCGTAGGCCTCGGCGCTGAGCTCCCGTGAGGTGGTGACTCCCTAGACGGTGGTCGAGACGGTTTCCGGTGCCCTGACTTCGACGGTCTTTCCGTCGCCGTAGGCGTCGAGTTTCTCGTTCCAGGCACCTGCTGTTCGGGCTGCCATGAGCACTCCGGTGTTGCCGGTGCTGAATCGCATCATGGCTGCGACGCCGTCTTCTTCCCAGGGGTCGTCGCCGGCTGCGTGTGCGGCCACGTCCACGGGTTCGCCGCCGCAGTACCAGCGGAGCAGGTCGACCATGTGGATGGCGTTCTCGAACGTGGCGCGGTATTCCGATCCGGGGCGGTTCTTTTGCGCGACGCAGAAGGTAGCGCCTTTCTCACCGAACGCCTCACGCCCTGCCGTGTAGACAGGTGCGTAGCGGCGGTTGAAGTCGACCATCAGGATGCGGCCGCGCTCGTCGGCGAGGTCCGCCAGACGTTCTGCCTCCTCGGTGGCCGGCGCCAGGGGTTTTTCGCAGAACACGTCGACGTCATTGTTAAGGCACAGCTGGACGGCGTGGGCGTGTTCGGACCGGGGTGTGAGGACGAAGACGGCGTCCAGGTCCTGCGCGTCCAGCATGTCCTCGACGGACCGGTAGGCGGCGCCGAAGCCCCAGCGCCGGACCAGGTTTCCCGGGTCCTCGCGGCAGGATACCAGGGCTGCCAACTCGACATCGTCGCGCTGTACGAGTGTGGGCAGTTGGGCGATGGTGGCGATATTGCCTGCGCCGATGACGCCGACGCGGAGACGCTGGGCGTTCATCGGGCGTTCTCCATCTCAGCGAGATCAGTGAGCATTCCGCGCAGTGTGGTCGCGGATTCCCGGAATCCGTCCTCGGGGGTGGGGAGGTCTTGCGGGTGCCAGCGGTACTCGTACTCGATGCTCAGCAGGTCATCGTAGCCGTGGCGCAGCAGCGCCGCGAGGATCTGGGGCCAGGGAAGGACGCCGGTGCCGATGACACGTGACCGGACGGCGCGCTCGGACGCGTCGACGCGGGCCGTTTCCGTGGCGCGGAAGGCCGCGTTGGGATCGGTGAACACGAGATCTTTCACGTGGACGTGACCGATCAGGTCGCCCTGGACGGCAAAGGCCTCCTCGAACGTCTCGTCGTGGGTGAACGTGAGGTTGGCCTGGTCGTAGAGAACACGAATGGCCGGGTGGGCAATCTCCCGGAGGGAAAACCTGCTGCCCCTGGAGTACCAGACACTCATGGATGTCGCAGGAGTGAACCTGCGGCTGGGAAGATCCGTCGTACTTGACGCACCCTTCGGCGCTTACTTCGCCGTACCGGACTACCTGGCGCGCGCCGCAGAAGAGTTCCACTGGCCCCCCTCGCAGACCACGGTGGTGCGGGTACAGGTCCCCCAGGACGTTCTCCGGGAACGACTTATTCGAAGGGGCCTGGAAAGAGACCGATGGAAACTTGCGCATTGGGACGAGTACTGGGCAGCGCACGGCAGCCTGGACTGCGCCTGGTCCGGCGTCCAATTCCTTGATCTCAACAACGAAAAGCCCCTGCCAATTGAGGGATAACGGCTCAGTCCGGGGCGTGCGGGTCAAGCCGGCTGTGCTCCGCTCTCAGCGCGACGGCAAGTTCCATAGCGCGTGAGCTTCCGGCGGGCCCTTTCACCGCAGCGTGATACCGCGGCGCCGCTAAAGCTTGCCAAGGCACGTTCCACGTCGTTCCTGCCCCGGTCGCTGACCTCCCCCGGCCAACAGCGGTCGATTAATCGGCAGGCTTCCGATGGCGTCGCGCACCTTGGCCCCTGAGGGTCGGGGCCGGCCACCGCATTAGGTCGATCCAACCCGGAGCGTCTCCTCTTCGACGGAATAGCCTTTGCCGTTAAGCACCAGAGGCAGCCCCTGACACCGAACACCCGGGCTGCCATCCCGGGCTTTGCCACGGCCCCTTCGCCCAGCCCGGTCCGCGCCGAGCCGTCGAACAAGGGCGTCAGCAGGTACTCCTATCAGCCGCTGACGCAAGATCGAGACCTCGTTTCCGAATCGAAAAAATTCGTTCACAGACCCGCCTACCCTACGTATTGTTTCTTGCAACCGATCTCAGCGACGCGATCACTGCATCCGATCTCATTACCAGCCAGATGCATAGGCTCCCTGGAGTTTGCCCTCGGCAATACCCATGAGCGAGGTACAGGCGGGCAAGACCGACCCACCACGTCGTTGCGGTTCTCCCGAAAATTCCAATACCCCTCCCCCAGCAAACGTGAAAATATGGAGAGTTCAATGAAGACCTCAAAAGAAGCCTTCGGCAGCCCGGACCCTTCGGAGCTTCCCGAAGTGTCCGAACGCCCTCACCGCCCCGTCAACATGGTGGCAGGCACCATCGGCCACTTCGTGGAATGGTACGACTGGTACATCTACGGGCTGCTGGCCGCGGTGTTCTCGACACAGATTTTCCCCAGCGAGTCCCCCTTCGCATCCCTTGTCGCAGCACTGCTCACTTACGCTGTCGGGTTTGTTGTACGCCCACTCAGCGGCATTATCATCTCCCCTGGCCGACCGCTTCGGCCGACGGCTGATCCTGACGCTGTCCATCTCCGGGATGGCCCTCGGCGCTCTGATCATCGGCCTCACACCTCCTTTTGCGACGATCGGCTACGCAGCACCGGTGCTCTTTCTGGTTGCACGCATCCTCCAGGGAATCTCGGCCGGCACTGAGCAGCAGAGCGCCATCGCGTTCATGGTCGAACACGCTCCCGCGAACCGGAGGGGCCTGTTCGGCTCGTTCTCCAACATGGCAAGCGGCCTCGCGACCCTTGCAGCGACCGGCGGCGCGGCGATGGTGACCTCATCCTTTGCTCCCGCCGACCTCGCCTCCTTTGGCTGGCGCATTCCCTTCCTCGTAGGTGGCGTCCTCGGCGTCGTCGGTCTCATCCTGCGGGCCCGCGCAGACGAGACCCCTGAGTTTGAGGCAAGTACCCTCGTCGATCAAAAGTCCGCCTGGGCGCGCCTGATGGACCTGCTCCGCGAACACCCGAAGGCGCTGCTGCAGGCAGCGGCGCTCTCTGCCCCGGCAGTGGCCTACTACACCTGGGCCACCTTCCTCCCCACCTACGCCAAGCTGACCACCGGCCGGGACCTGTCCTCCACCCTGGCCGGGAGCGTCATCGGGCTGGCCTTGCTCGTCGTCATCGTGCCAGTCTGCGGCGCGCTGTCAGATCGACTCGGCCGCCGCAAGATCTTCCCCATCATCGGTGCCATCGGCATGATCGTGCTCTTCTACCCCTTGCTCCTGCTGCTGAACCAGCCGGGCTTCGGCGTACGTTCTGGTTTCGGCATCCGGATGGGTGGTTCTCGGTATCTGGCAGTCCGTTTACCCGACCATTCAGGCCGAGCTGTTTCCGGCCTCAGTCCGGGTATCCGGCATTGGTTTCGCGCATCAGATTGTGATCGCCGTCTTCGGTGGCACCGCACCACTGATCGCCGCCGCATTCGTCGGCGCGGGACAACCCATGTACGTCGCGGTCTACATGATCGCCATTGTCTCCCTCAGTCTCATCGTCTACTTCACGCTCCCGGAGACTGGCAGCCGGGCCGGGCGTGTCACCGTAGCTCCGGCCGACCCCGAGGTACTGGAGGGTGAGCACCTGCTCTCCGGGACTGCACCCGGCGGGATCCAGGCGAAGGGTTCCAAGCCGTAGGGGTCCTTCTCCTCGGCGGAGGACCGGTTCTCTGGAACTGCCTCAATAAGCGTTAGAGGCTGCTCTCCGACGGCACTGCTGCTCTGCTGGCGTAACGCCCCGCACTTCGGGGATCGCCCTCGACCGAGGCTCGGTCGAGGGCGATCCTCTTTGCGGCCCAAGGCCAGCAATGGGCTGGATGTCCTTGTAGACAAGCACAAGCGAGTCGGCGGCCGCCTTTAAGCGTCGCGACACCGGGAACAGGCGTAGTGGGGCGGATCCTCATATCAGGTTGAAATACACCCCAAGCTGACAGCGGAAACCACTTAGGTCGACGGAAGGCCGGATATCGGCCTTCAAAGCACAGGGGGATAGGGGAGGTTGACTTCTTTGTTTGTCCGTTTTCAGTCCAGATGTCAGGGCGCGTGCTGGATGAGCCGGTGTTCTCGGCTTTGGCGTCGCTGCGGTTGGAGTCTGCGCTGCCTGTCCGTTCCTTCTTTTCCTTGGCTTGGCAAGCGTAATTATGGGGGTTCGTGGTGGTCCAACACGCCGTGCTCGCATGTGGGCTTTGAGAGTTTGCTGGAGCGGGATTTCCCGATGCTTGCCGATCACGACAGGGACGTTGTCGGCATCGCGTCCCGGCCCTTTGCTGTGCTGTGGCCTAAAGGGACCGAGCGTGCCCGCGGACATGTGCCGGACTTCTTTGTGCGGCTGAGTGATACCGGGCTGGTAGCTTGCGAGGGCTTGGAGGTATCCTGCGCAAGAAGCTCACGATCAAATCGGCAACCGCCAGGCCGCTCCGACAGGGAAAGGCTATTCCCCGTCTGCCGCAACAAGCGGCACACCACCCCAACTCGGTCATGGCGCCAGACTGTCTGGGACCACGGAACGTAACCCTCCGCGCACCCGTCACCGAAGTTCCCGCAGATCGTGGCAGAAATGCTCGGTTACAGCCAGTTACCAGTGCGTAATCAGAAGAGGCGCTACGCAGCCCGCCATAGTGCCCCTGCAGTCAGGCGGAGCCCCGGGAGGCGCCGGTTCAGGCCTTGGTTACCCGAGATACGGGCGGGGTTCTCGGGTTCTGCGATGATTCCACGGGGTCTTGGCTGCGGCGAACTCGCTTAAGAGGGAGCTGATTTCTGACGTGGGTGTTCGATCGTCATCCTGCCGACAGCGAAACCGCCAGGCTACGTTGTCTGGCCACGCATGAACTCGACGGGCAGGACGATGTCTTGGTGTTCGCCTTGCCGTATTGAGATGAGATCCATGACAGCATTCGCGATCTGTTCGATCGGTTGCCGCACGGTAGTTAGCCGCGGTGTAATCATTTGCCCCCAGCCGATGCCGTCGAAGCCGCAAATGGCGATATCCTCGGGCACGCGTATGCCGGCTCGCTGCAGTTCGAAGAGAACCTGGATGGCGAGGACGTCGTTGCCGGCAAAGTAGGCGTCGATGGTTCGATCACCGATAAGTATGTCGGCTGCGACGGTACCAGCGTCGGACGTACGGACCTGACCGAACGCCGCCTGCGCTACCTCAAGGCCTACCTTCGCGGCTTCGTCGATGAATCCTGCGGCTCGGCTTGCCGACGTCGGCAGTCCCCGCGGCGGGCCGGTTACCAGCGCGCGCCGGCGTCCGAGTGAACGAAAATGGCGCGCCACCATGCGGGCCCCCGCTTCGTTGTCAACGGACACCGCGCCGGCGCCCGCATGGGACGTTATCTCATCCACGATGACAATCGGCGGACCGGAATTGAAGCGGGACTCTACTTCATGCACAGCGTCGCTTGTCATGGGGACATAGATAATCCCATCCGGCACCTCGTCGAATACGGCGCCTAAATAAGACACCTCGCGGGCGCGATCCAGCTGGCAGTTCATAAGTGAGAGCAGGAAACCCCTGCCGCTCGCCGCATTCTCGATGGCGGCGATGAGCTCCGCATAGAAAGGGTTGGTGACGTCCGGCACCACGGCTGATAGCGACTTCGGCGCGCCGCGGCGCAGTGCGCGGGCGTGCCGGTTGCGCTGGTAGCCCAGTTGGCGAACCACTTCCAGGACCCGTTCACGCGTGGCGTCCGCCACCGGCGCCTTTCCTGCGAGAACGAAGCTGACTGTTGCCGTTGACACGCCTGCTTCGCGCGCGACGTCAATGATTCCGACTCGCCTGGCGTTCTTATGATGACTAGGCACTATGGAATGATCCTAGCGCCTCCCGCTTCTGACAGCGCGGACATGGGAACTAAGTTCTCCGGTCTTTGGCTCGCCTGGTTCTATGAACGCCCGCATAGGCAACCCGCCGCCATTGGCGGCATTCAGCCCACACGGGTCCGATACGTCCAACACCGTGAGCGTGGCTTTCGAACTGCAGCCTGCCAGTATCCGCGTTCCCGACGGCATAGCCCTTCGCGGTTTCAACAGGATCCGCGCGGGTGACCGAAAGGCCTCACTGCCTACGTTGAGCCGCAATCGGACGTCATCGGCAGCACCGTGACAGGCATCGCCTCGACATCTAAGGGGCGACGAACAGGACATCGTCCTCCCCCCGGACCCCTCCCCCATGCTCTGAGTACCACGCTCCAAGGCTATTGATATGTAAGGACATTAAGACTAACATCGGGATCTAAAGCTTTAGATAGCCTGGTCGTCCTCATTTCCGCACAAAGACGTACGAAAGGAACACTCATGCAGCTCGGACTAATTACCGACTCGCTGGGTTCGCGTCCGCTCGAGCAGGTGCTCGATATTGCAGCCGAACTTGGCATGGACACTGTGGAGATCGCCACCGGCAACTGGTCCGATTCCCCCCATGCAAACCTCGACCAGCTCGTTTCCAGCACCTCAGCACGCAAGGCACTAGCTGAAGCCATCCGCTCCCGCGGGCTCACCCTCAGCGCACTGAACGCGAATGGAAATCAGCTCCATCCCGTGACCGGACCTGCCCACGACAGGGTCGTGCGCGACACCATTAGGGTGGCCTCCGAGATGGGCGTGCCCACGGTTGTTCTGATGTCCGGGCTTCCCGGCGCGCGGGGTGAGAAGGCGCCTAACTGGATCACTACATCGTGGCCGCCGGAGACGCTTGAGATCCTCGAATACCAATGGTCAGAAGTAGCAGAGCCCTACTGGGTTCAGCTCGCTGAATTCGCAAGAAGCCATAACGTTCGCCTGGCGGTTGAAATGCACGGGCGGCAACTCGTCTTCAATGTGGCCACAATGAAGCGGCTGCAGGGCATTGTCGGTGACGACGTCGTTGGTGCAAACCTCGATCCGTCCCATCTCATGTGGATGGGCGCGGACATTCTTGCGGTCATACGCGCGCTGGGCTCCTCAATTTTCCACGTACATGCCAAAGACGCCCGCGTTGAGACGCCCAACACGGCAGTCAACGGCATTCTCGACACGTTGCCCCCGGCCCGTGCCACGGACCGATCCTGGAACTACGTGACCCTTGGTCTAGGCCATCCCGGCGGTGCCGCATTCTGGGCAGACTTCGTCTACAGCCTGCGGTCAGTCGGCTACAACGGCCCGCTTAACATCGAGCACGAGGACGTCCTTGTGAACTCCGGCGAAGGCGTCCGCAAGTCTGCCGAACTCCTGAGTTCCGTGCTGCTCCGTGATGCCCCGGACTGGGCTCCCGCCCGCATCTGACCCTCCCAAACAAAGGACCAATATGCAGACGCAGACGTCTCCTGTACTTGGAAAACCCCGCATTACCGAATCCACTGGCCCGAAGCTGGGATTGATCACTGCGATCGCGACCCTTGGCGGCTTGCTGTTCGGCTATGACACCGGCGTCATCAGCGGCGCCCTCCCATTCATGACACTACCTGGAAGCGCAGGCGGGCTGGAGCTCACCGCCGCCCAAGAAGGCGTTGTGACCGCTTCCCTCGTTTTCGGGGCGGCGTTTGGGGCGCTGTTTGGCGGACGCCTCTCGGATCGACAGGGCCGCAAACGCAACATCATGTTGCTCGCGGTGATCTTCTTCATTGGTGCCATCGGGTGTGCCATCGCTCCGAACACTGCCATAATCATAGTTGCCCGCTTCATTCTCGGTCTGGCCGTGGGCGGAGCCTCGGCTACTGTGCCGGTCTTCCTCGCCGAGCTCGCCCCAGCCTCACGACGCGGGCAGATTGTCACGGTGAACGAACTGATGATCGTTACCGGCCAGCTCATCGCTTACAGCTCGAACGCATATCTCGGTTCGATATCCGACGACGGACACATCTGGCGCGGAATGCTGATGCTGGCATCCGTCCCCGCGGTACTCCTCTGGCTGGGCATGCTGTTCGTCCCGGAATCCGCGCGGTGGCTGGTCAGCAAAGGACGCATTGAGGAAGCTCGAAAGTCGTTGCTCCGGACGCGACCGGCGGACATTATCGACGACGAACTTCAGGAGATGCAGGCATCGGCGGCAAAAGACGCCGGGAGCAGAACGGGCAGCATCCTGGACCTCAAAACACCATGGATTCGTAAACTTGTCTTCCTCGGGATTGCTATTGCATTCCTTTCACAGACAACAGGCGTCAACAGCATCATGTATTTCGCGCCTTCGGTCCTGATTTCAACGGGGCTGGATACGCAAGCGTCCCTGGTGGCAACCATCTGCAACGGCGTGGTGTCCGTGCTCGCAACCCTGCTGGGCATCTATCTGCTGCATCGTGGAGTTGGCCGGCGTCCAATCATCATTACTGGCCAAGCCGGACTGACCGCGGCACTGGCTCTCATCGGCATCTTCTTCCTTTTGCCGGAGTCTTCACTTCGCTCCTACCTCGTCCTGGCAGGCATGTTGCTATTCCTCCTGTTCATGCAGGCCTGCATCGGGCCGATCTTCTGGCTCCTGCTGGCCGAGATCTTCCCGTTGAGGATCCGTGGATTCGCTACCGGACTCGCGATCTCCTTCGTCTGGATCGCCAACACGATCGTATCCTTGGTCTTCCCCATCCTTATCGACTCGATCCAAGGCTCTACATTCTTCCTCTTCGCCGTGATCAATATCGGAACACTCATCTTCTACATCCGATCAATTCCCGAAACCAAAGGCCGCAGCTTGGAAAAGGTAGAGGAGGAACTTCAGCGTCGCTTCACTAGCTAGGCAGGTACCGCTCATCCGGCCATGAACGGCCAGCCATCCTCAATCAAGTCGGAAGCATCAGGTTCCCGACCCCACTGGAACCGAAGGAGATTTCATTTTGAAGAAAGCGTCTCTGCGGCGGATCGCCGCCACAGCAGCATGGCAGGCCGGACAGCGTCGTAAATGGCGGAGGGGGTGGGCAGGTTGCCGCCACGCCGCGTATGAAGGTCGCCCTAATCACCCATGCGGCACCCGGCGACGGGACATCTGACGAAGCCGCAGCAAAGGATAACGTCGAGGTTCTCTGCACTTCAGACCCGCAGGGAGGCCGGCAGGCACAGCTCATCCAGCAAGCGGTGGACCAGAAGGTTGATGGGATTGCCGTCACGCTTGCTAAGCCGGACGCCGTCAAGGGCGCTTTGAAAAAAGCAGTGGACGCGGGCATACCGGTAGTCAGCATCAACGCCGGTGAATCAGTCTCCGCACAGCTTGGCGCCTTTACCCACTTCGGGTCCAATGAACAGCTAGCCGGGCAGGCAGTCGGCTCCAAACTCAGCAAGTTGGGATTTAAGCATCCTATCTGCGTAATCCAGGAGCAGGGCCACGTTGGTCACGAAGCCCGCTGTGCAGGGCTAAGGCCGCCGAGAAGTTCGACTTCTTGCTGCGGCCGCTGACACCCGGAAAGTACACCATCAGCATCCAATTCCTGCACTGGATCACCTCGGAGGTCCTCGCCACTAAGACCGTCACCGTCACCGCAGCCTGAATCCTTGCCCGCTGCTCATCAGACCGGTGGAACAGCTCCGACGTAAGCGTAAGCGGGAAGCATGGAAAAATTCTGAACGGCAACAGGCCTTCGTGCCCGGCACCGCCCAGATGGGTGGCGCTCAGCGTCTCACCTGGGCTTCACCGCTGCCGCTTGATGTAACGCAAACCTGGCGGTTGCGCCATGCGCACGCTCATCCCGGCGCCCTTCCGGGTTAAAAGGATGTAGCCCGGGACATTGGGGGCCGTTCCAGGCTACACGCCTACTGTAAACAGTCAGACGTCTAACAACCTATACGCCCGTCCAAAGCTCAAAGGGCCGGTGTTGGGATGCCCGCATGCTCGGCCCGATCTCTCATCTGATGATGCCCGACTGGAGCACAGCGGCCGTCTCATAACCCTAGACTTTTGAGACACACTTTGGTTACGAGACGCGAGCGTGTATTCCGCAGCGTAGCCGCCGCATACCAGACACGAGGGTCAACAGCGGGTTGTAAGGCTCGACGACGGAGCAGGTGGGGGACTGGCACGGGGAAGCCGGTGCTGCGCTCGTCGAGACCTTGAATCGTCACGGTGGCGCCGTGGTCGCCGTATTTCGTTTCGATGGAGTCGAGGGCGGCAACGGTTGAGGCGTCCCAGATCTGGGCGCGGCTGAGATCAATGGTCACGGAGGTCGGGTCGTCGGTGTAAGCGAAATGCTCGACGAGGTCATTGCTGCTCCCGAAGAACAGCGGTCCGCTACCTCGTAGCGGACACTCTCGCCGTCGCCGGCGAGGGTCCGGTCGACGCTGATGACGTGGGCCACTCGCCGTGCGAAAAGCACCATCGCAGCCCGGCCACGATCGTCGAAATGCGGGTGCGGGCCTGGCCGGTCTTCACGTTAAGGACGGTCTCGCCGATCATTGCGCAGCCGGCAATGCCGCCGTAGAAGCCGGCGAGGATGTTCGAGACGCCCAGCGCCCAGGACTCGCGGCCCTTGTGTGAGGGGGTTTCGGTGATGTCGTCGACGAGTTTCGCGGTAAGGAGGGTTTCCATGAGACCGACGAACGCCACGCTCAGCGCAGTTGGCAAAATCAGTTGGAAGGTTGCCAGGTCCAACGGAACGAGGAACGGGGTGATCCCGGGCATCTTCCCGGTCAGGGGACCCTCGTCGGCGACGTTCGGAACAACGAGGTGGGCGATGATGATGATCGCCGTGACGACGACTATCGCCACCAGCGGTGACGGGACGGCCTTGGTGAAACGCGGGAGGATGAGGTGCGATCACAGCCGCGTCCTGGTCGTCGGGTACCTTGAGCGCGGCCGCATAGTTGGTGGCGTACAAGGAAGAGCTCAGTCAGATGACGGATGTCCGGGCCTTGCTGCACGGTCATGATGGACAAGTCCAATCCGGGGGCCTGAGCCCTGCTCGCAGCGGGCGGAGGCCGGCCCGGGTGGCCCATGGGTGGCATCGGCATATACGAATAGGAGTAAGACATGTCGGAGAAGTTCACGGGTCGTTGTGAGTGCGGCGCCCTCACGTACGAGTTCAGCAACACACCCGACGTCATTGCGAACTGTTATTGCAAGGATTGTCAGCGATCGTCCGGGGGCGTAATGGCTACCTATTTCAGTGTGGCCCAGGACGACTTCAAGCTCCTCGTGGCAGCCCGCGTTCCTATCCCTATGTGGTCGACAGCGGAAACACGCTGGAGCGCAGCTTCTGTCCTGATTGCGGTGCCCGGGTCTATACCGACAAGCTCTCAGGATTCCCGGGCCAAGTATTCGTGATGCTCGGCAGCCTCAACGACCCTGAAAGCGTCAAGCGGTCCACAGAAGAGAGTACGCCTAGTGGCTGTGGCTAGGCGTGGGGCTGGCCAGACGATCAGCACGAAAGATACGCGCCAGCAGGCAAGTTCAACTCAGGGGAATAACGTGACGTATCACGCACTTAGAGTGAGTTGGTATTGCTCAACATAGTGCTCCAAGCGGAGCTTCAGAAGTCACGGCTCGGATAGCCGGTCACTGGAAGAGTGATGCTCAAGACGAGGAGAAAACAAATGGCAGTCTTAGTTATCGGTGCCACCGGCACTATTGCAAGCCGTGTAGCTCAAGAGCTGCTCGAACAGGGGGACGGTGTTCGCGGGACCGTTCGGGACGCCTCACGGGTGACAGCCCTTCCGGTGGGAGTAAAACCAGCGATTGCTGACCTAGATGATGCCAGCGCGGTCAACAAGGCAATGGAGGGCATTGATCGTGTGGTTCTTATCGCCGCCAACTCACCTAGACAGGCTGAGCAGGAAGGCAATGTGATTGAGGCTGCTCGTCGAGTAGGCGTAGAGCATCTGGTTAAGCTATCGGTAGGTGGGGCCAGCCCTGATGCGGGGTTGGCTCTGGCGCGCGCACACTGGGCCGCTGAGATGCAACTACAAGAGAGCGCGGTGCCTTTCACAATCGTCCGTCCGGGATTCTTCATGCAGAACTTGCTGCAGTACGCTTCGTGGATTGAAGCGGACGGCGCATGGCGCCTCCCGATGGGAGAATCCCCGATTGCGATGGTTCACGCCAATGACGTGGCACAGGTAATCGCCTCAGTTGTGCACTCTGAACCGCCTGCTTACGAAGTGAGCGTTACAGGTGGCGCCCCTCTAACCATGGCTCAGGCCGCGACAGCCATCAGTCTGGCCAGTGGGAGGCAAATCCGTTACATAGACGGTGACCCGGATGCGTATTTTGCTCAAATGCTCGCTGCAGGCAATGACGAGCAGTACGCACGGGATATGACGATCCTGTACGACCAAGTCATTCGCGCGGGCTACGCGGGTGCTGTTTCCAGCGATGTGCAGAAATTGCTGCACCGGGATCCGCTCGACTTTGCACACTTCGCTGCGGAATCGGCCGCGATTTTCCGGGCAGGCGCCCTAATCCGCGGCTAGGAACCTCAAGGTGGCGACGCCCGCATGTGCCTTTGGCTTGAGGAGACCTTGGTTGATAAGCACCTAGTCAAGACTCCCGGGAGCAGATTGGCCAGCCGATTGTCCTGCGGCGGGGTGTGGTCTTTCTGCTGCGACAGTCGGGTAGGCGTCGAGCCTTCGGCATTGCCGAAAACGTCAAGGCCGGGCACTACCGGGCTGCTGGCTTCTGCCAGGAAGTAGTAGCGCGGTGGTCTTGTTCCATGATGTTATAGGTGAGCGCGGACCGCGGCCCTTGTTTCGGCGTACAGGGTGCTTTCAGCGGCCACGAGCAGGCCGGTGACGACGGCCACGAGGACGAGTGCCGCCAGCGGTGCCAGCGGAGCCGCTACCGGAATGAGCAGGAGCAACACGGCGCTGCCACCGAGCCGCCACTTCTTCCAACCACCTCCTACGCGCCGCCAGAATGCCGCGCTGCCGAGCAGGTAGAGGGCCGTACCGCCGAACAGTACGGACGCCCCGAGTGTGCCGAAGCCCTCGGTCTCGGCGGCGTGGGCGAGGACGTCTTCCACGCCGAACGCTGAGAGCACGATACCGGCAACGAGGGGCAGGTGCAGGTAGGTGTAAGCATCGACAGCCATTGCTGTTCGTGCGCTTCCGCGCAGTGCGGCAAATCGGTGTTCGGCGGCTATGGCTGTGACGTCGAAGTGGAGCCACCATAGGCAGATGGACAGAGCGACGCCCGCGAAGGCTCCCAGGAGGATGGGTACGCTGACGGGTTCAGCCGAGGCACCCACGCCGATAGCGACGATGGATTCGCCAAGTGCCAGGATCACAACGAGGCCGTAGCGCTCAGTCCAGTGTGCTGCTGAGTGGACACGCCAGTTGCCGCGTGCGGAGGTGACGTAGGTGATGCCGGCATCGGTGGCGACCCCTGCCGCCCAGAACCACGTTTGTGCCAACCCTTCAACCAGTGCCCCTGTGACAATCAATGCATCACCTGCTGCATAGGCGTAAAGACTGAGGTGCAGGACGCGGACGACAACGTAGGCCAACGCCAGAACGAGCGGTCCGTTGAGCCCTCCCTCGAGATCAGTGAATGATTCGGGGATGGCAAGTGCGGCGATAAACATTGAGATCATGGCGGCGCCAGTCCGAGTCGCATCAGGCCTTCGTCCGCGTGGGTCTGGTTAGCCAGCCAGGAGTAGCAAACCCAGGACCACCACAGCATCGAGAGGATGATCAGGCCTTGAAAGACACCGAAGAATGAGTGCTCGTGCGTCATGAACCCCGTTACCTGGGTAAACGCAAAGACGAAGACCAGGTCGAAGAAGAGCTCAAACGTGGTGACGCGATGTGACTCGTCGGATACGCGTACTGTGGGAAGTGTTCGGCGCTGGCTTCGCATGACACAAAGGATAAAGGCCAGAGATCACCTTGCTGGAAATTCCGGGTCTCTACCGACGGGCGAGTGGAACCGGATCCGGGCTGCCATAATAGCCGCATGTCAGCTTTCGAGCCCACTTCTCCCCTGGCCCGGCGCGCATCAACAAATCCCGCTGATCGCGATATCGATGTCGATGTTTTCCTGGAAACAAGCGGCGACCATCCTGATGCCGAACTCGCCGCTCATAGTCAGCGAGATCGCCTAACTGAAACCCTGTTCCGTACCCCGAAGGCCGGTGAGCATCTGGACGCCGAGTCGCTGGAAGAAGAACTCGAAGGCTCGCGACACACAACCACTGGTGAGTATTCCTGCACACCCGCCGGCGCACCTGGAGGTAAGACAGTGCCGCTCAGTTTTCTTAGCGGTACGTCAAATAACGCCTTCTTAGCGTTGGTCGCCACCATTCCGCGCCTGCCTAGGCGGACCGCAACCATATGTGGGCATTATGAAGCGCTTTTGGGGCGCCGTCTTGGCTCCCGGCGCCCCCGACACGCCGAAGGGGTAATCCGGGTATCGAAAAACTTCACCCTTGACGTGCCTTGCTCCTTGGGTTTTTCTTGTTGAGCACGAGCGTCCGACCTTTACGGCGGACCACTTGGCTGCCTGGATTGGTCTTGAAAGCGCGGAGCGAATTACGGACCTTCACCGGTATCCCCTCTATGGATCTGCGTTGGACATTCGTTCCGTTTGTTCAACTGGGCGTAGCGTGTCGCTATTCCTTGCCGCCCCCACTTACACCAACCAGGGGCAAAACCACGGAAGTGCGCCGGACTTGGCGGAGCACTTGATTGATCCTCCGGCGTTGCAATGTTCGAATTGCCCAGCTCACAGCGCAACCAGATGCCCACTCCTACGTTCGCGGCGGTGTCCTTGACCGCAGGGTATTTGTTTTAGATTCAGAAGGACTCGGCAAGGAAGCGGTGGGCGAAAGTCACGGCCATCGCTCCCTCTCCTACCGCTGAGGCCACTCTTTTGATGGAGTTGTGCCGCACGTCTCCGGCCGCGAATGATCCAGGCACGCTCGTCTCCAAGTAAAACGGGGGTCGCTCCAAAGGCCAAACGCCGTCGAGGTCCTTGTTCTGCAGGTCCGGGCCTGTCACCAGGTAGCCCAGCTGGTCCCGGATAATTGGGGTTCCGGCCGCCCATTCGGTTTCCGGTTCCCCTCCAATGCAGATGAAGAGGCTGCTCGCGTTATGGGTCTCGTGCACGTCGGTTGCGTCCACGAGAGTGACGCCAGCAAGGATTCCATCGTGGGCCTGCAGGTGCGAGACCCGGGTGTTGAGCCTGACTTCGACGTTCGGCTGGGTCGCGATGCGCTCTGACAAGTAGCTTGAGAGTGTGGCTGCAAGGGAATCACCCCGCACAACCATAATTACGCGCGTTGCATAGGCCGCGAGATTCATGACGGCTTGGCCGGCTGAATTGCCTCCGCCCACCACCACGACCTCTGTGTCGACGCAGTTTCCTGCCTCGCTCGTTCCGGCACCGTAGTAGACGCCTCGCCCGATGAGCTCCTCCTCGTGTGGCAGGCCAAGGCGGCGCCATCGGACCCCTGTTGCACAGACATTCGATCGGGACACCATCGTCGAACCGTCGGCGAGGGTCGCGTACATCAGGCCGTCGCGGAAGTTCCCCTTAATTCCCTCTCTCATAATGAGGATTTCTGCTCCGAAGTCGAGGGCTTGCTGGCGGGCACGCTCGGCGAGCTGGGCGCCTGCGATTCCCTGGGGGAATCCCAGGTAGTTTTCAATCAAACTGCTGGACCCGGCCTGGCCTCCCACGGCGTCACGTTCGAGAACGACAACCCGTAGTCCTTCGGAAGCTGCGTAGACAGCGGCAGATAGACCTGCAGGACCAGCACCATAGATCGACAGGTCGTATTCATGAAGCTTGGGTTGCGATAACCAGCCAAGCGCGCCAGCCACGGTCGATACGATGGCATTGGTGACACGCCTGCCCTCGGGGAACTCCACAATGGGCAGCAGTGGTGAGCGGGAAAGGTCAGTGGAAGTAACGTCTTCCCAGGCGTAGCTGACTCCGCTTCGGGTGAGAAAGTCGCGGATGGCGAAAGCTTCCGGGCTTCCCCCGAGCCCCAGCACCCGCACAAGCCCTGGTTTGTGTGCATCGTTCATGCGCGAGGTCCCAACAAGATGCTCCTCCACTCCCCCGGCACCCTGCCCCGAGGTCCTGGTACACCCTGGGATTCAGGGTGGCTGGTAGGTGGCGCCAGCTGGGCTCCTGCAACCACCTGTTGCTCCGGGTAGCTCCAAAACCAGGTTTCTCCGGGTTCGAAACTTTGGACGTAGGGATGGCCCGTTTGCCTGTAGTGAGCAGTGGCGTGCTTGTTCAGGGAATCATCACAACATCCAACGTGCCCGCACGCCGCGCAACGGCGTAAATGCACCCACCAACTACCAATGGCATCGCATTCGACACATCCTTCCCCGCTCGGAGGGACCGATTCGTTGATCCCGCTGTCAATTCCCATGTTGGCTCCTTTTCGCCTCCGTGCACTGTGCGCTGCTGACCGGGAGGAGATGCGCTGCCTGATCGACTCCCGGCACTTCAAAAGGCCTCATGAAGGCTGTTGCCAGCAACGACTGCCGCCCCTAACTCAATAATCCGCCGTATGTGTAGACGGTGCGGACAGCAATCGGTACCGCGGCCACCCACAGCACCGATTGCGTTACCGTCTCAGGAATCAGTTCACCGCTGGTTCACTCGGAGCATCGATGAACACATACACAGCGGTGATAGCGCCGTCTTTAATCGTCAGGGCGTCCCGGCCTGTCACGACTGCAGGTTGGCCCTTAGGACCGAGGGTCCACGTGTATGTGGTGAGTTCCTGTGCGGTCTGGATTGGACCGGTGAGCTTCAGCTGCATGCCGGGAAGGGCAGCGTGCAGACCGTCGATGGCTTGCTCCACTCCCGATCGTCCACGGTAGGTGGCCTCTGACTCGGCTACGACAGCGTCCGATGCATAAGTTCCAGCCACCGCCGATGTGCGTTCCGGGCCCGGTTGGGAGTTCCATATTCTCAGGTGTTCAGCGGCGATGGCAGCGATGGATTCGGCCATGTCTTTCTCCTTTTGACGTCGGTAAGGTACGCAGTGGCGGGATGGACAGGGTGAAAAAGTGATGGGACTGCACGCACCTTTGCATTCCTGTCCCGCTCCGTGATCAGGCCAGTGCTGCTTTCAGTGACGCAACAGCGAGCAGGATGGCGTGTTTCGCGGCCTCGGTGTCGTGAAGCGAGTTGAGCATGACGAAGTCATGGACGATGCCGCCAAACCGGGCGTTGGTTGCCTTGACTCCAGCCTGACGCAGCCGGGCTGCGAAAACCTCGCCCTCGTCACGCAGAACGTCGGCCTCAGCGGTGATGATCAGGGTCTCGGGCAGGCCCGCCAGCTCCTGGAGGGAGGCCCGCAATGGCGAGGCCGTTGACTTGGTGCGCTCTCCGTCCTGGGTGTATTGGTCCCAGTACCACTTCATGCCATCGCGGGTCAGGAAGTAGCCCTCGGCAAACTCGATGTACGAGCCGGTATCGAAGGAAGCATCTGTTACGGGGTAGAACAGGATTTGCTTCGCGAACTTCAGGTCGCCGCGTTCCTTGGCCAGGAGCGATACCGCGATGGTCATGTTGCCGCCGACGGAGTCGCCGGCGATTGCCAGCCTGCTGGCATCCAGACCTTTTTCGCTGCCGTTCGCCGCAACCCACTGCGCCACTGCGTAGCTCTGTTCGATCGCAACCGGGTATCTAACTTCCGGTGAGCGGTCGTACTCGGGGAACACCACGGCCGCATGCGTCCCGATAGCGAGGTCACGGACGAGCCGGTCGTGGGTATGGGCATTGCCAAATACCCACCCTGCGCCATGGATATACAGGATCACCGGCAAATTCCCGGTGCTGTTCAGAGGCTTGACGATACGGGCCTTCACTAATCCTGTCGGCCCGCCCTGGACCTCTATCCACTCCTCATCGACATCCGGCTTCGCGATGGGCGAATCCTGGACTCCATCGACAGCCTTCCGCCCCTCGGCCGCCGGCAGCTCGTACAGGAAGGGAGGGTTGGACGTCGCTTCCACAAAGTCCTGCGCCGCAGGTTCCAGCGCATAAGCTTTCGGGTTTCCGGGCATGACGGCTCCTTGCTAGGAAAGGGGGGGTGAGGGATCCTTATCTCCCTTCCACCTTTGCCGAACACTTGTGGCCGTGCATCCGTCAACTGACGTATCCGTGCTGAAACCACCGTCGATCACGCTTCGACCCTAGGGATGATCGACAGGACGCGGGAGTGTCCCGGAGCGTATCAATTCCTCATAAACCATCTCGAAAGTCTCCGCGAGCAAGTCCATACGCTGATCATCAAGAACGCTGAGAAACATCCCTTTGACCAACGCGATGTGACCGGGAGAGGCCGCAGCCAAGGATGTTCTACCCAGTTTGGTCAGCGAGACTGCGGTCGACCGCTTATCTGTCGCACTGGGCTGCAGATGGACAAGCCCACGCCCAGACATACGCCGTGCATGGTGACTGACCCGGCTACGCTCCCACCCAATCCTGGTTGCAAGGCTTGATACGGAGAGTGTGGCGTCATCGTCGCTGATGAGAGCAACAAGTATGTCGTAGTCAGCCAGCGAGAGGCCGTGGTCTTCCCGAAGTTGGCGGTTCATCTCATAACGAAGCCGAAGCTGAACCTTCATGTAGGCGTACCACGCCCTGGTTTCCTTAGTGGACAGAAGGGCATAGGGAGACTCCTCCGCAATTTCATACTCGCCAGGCACCGTCATCGTCCTCTCCTAACCCTGGTCCCCACGAAACGGCGACCAACAGACACCGCACCAACCCAGAGGATCGGCCCTTGGTTAGGGCCCTGCTCCTTGACTACGAATCACACCCCGCGTATAGATTTGTGTGATATTTCACGCAAATCCGGAAGAAGGCCATGTCCAGACCTCTGTGGGAGGCTAACAGTAACAAAGCCGTTGAGGAGGCTGCACACGACCGAGTCGTTGGTCGCGATGAGGAGCTTAGCCGGTTGACCGCTCTGATCGCTGGAGCAGGCAAGGCCGCCCGGGCTCTGATCATCGAAGGTGACCCAGGCACCGGGAAATCCATCCTCTTAAACCATGCTGAGCGGCAGGCAAGAAAGGCAGGTTTCCGGACCCTCCGCTGCACCGGCATGCAAGGCGCTGCTGCGATCGGATTCAACGGTCTGCACGAGATGCTGTATCCGATACTGCACTACATCGACGCCATCCCTCCCCGTCAACGCGAAGCACTGATGACAGCGCTGGCGATGCTGGAAGGCCCTCCCCCCGGCAAACTGCAGGTATGCGTAGCGGCGTTGAGCCTGCTCGAAGAGGCTGCTGCTGATAAACCGATCTTCATCGGCGTGGATGATTTGCACTGGGTAGACCACTCCAGCACTGACGTCATCACATTCGTCAGCCTCCGCTTGGAAAACTCCCCAATCGCCTTGCTGGCCTCGACCCGACCACGATGGGACCGGACAGCAATCACTGACATGCGTTTGGAACGGCTCCTGCTTGGGCCCCTCAATTCCCAATCATCCGAGGAACTCATTACCGTTCTTGGTGCCGCATTCTCACCCAGCGAACGGGCACGGGTGCTGCGGGAAGCCGAAGGCAACCCGTTGGCGCTTTGCGAACTATCGGTAGCGCTCCGTCGTGACGGAGTAGCGGACACGGCACTTCACGCGACACTTCCTACAACAAAACGGCTGGAGCATACCTTCCTCAGCCATAACCGCACCCTGCCGGAACGAAGCCAAAAAATGTTGCTGCTGGCAGCGGTCGCGGATGATGCGAACCTTTCGGATCTACTCGACGCGGCACGTACGTTCGATCTCACCTTTGCAGACTTTGCACCGCTTGAACGTGCCGGTCTGATCCGGATAGCAGACGGCATCCTGACATTTCGCCATCCCGTCCTCCGGTCAGCTATCCAGGGTGCAGCGACAAGCGATGAGATCCGCCGAGCCCACGAGGCTCTGGCACTATCAAATTCCGACCCTGACCGCGCCACGTGGCATCGGGCGGCGGCAACACTGGGACAGGACGAAACCATAGCTGCCGAGTTGGACAACGTGGCCAGACGGGCCGAAGGCCGTGGAGCCCTCATTGAAGCCGCAGTGACCTTCCGCAAATCCGCAATGCTCTCCCCCAAACCAGCCAAGAAAGCCTCACGCTTGGCTTCAGCAGCCTCGATAGCACGTTCAGCGGGAAAAACGAGCGAAGCACTCGAAAGCCTGGAACACGCTGAACTGATCGCTGAGGATGCCGACACCGTCTCACGCCTGGCAATGATTCGGAGCATCCTGAGCCTCACCGCGGGAGTTCGCGGACTCACACGAAGTGACCTGGACCTCATCCTGGGGAAACTTACCGGCCCTGAAAACGTCGAACACCGAACCACTGTCTTGTGGTGTGCTGCTCTGTCCGCTCGAGGCCGGAATTCTCCAAAAGAAGACCGGCACTGGCTGCAGGACCAACTCTGCTCCACCAAAACACCCAATCCGCTAAAGACAGTGGCCCTGGCAGTCCTGGAACCGCTCGGCGGCATCCCCGAGCTCCGAACAGAACTGCCACAACTTGTGTCCCAGCTCGTTGACCAGCCCCTCGGACTAGTATCTCTTGCGATAGCGGCAGAATCCCTTCAGGACACCGAAACCGCCCTCACCGCATGGAGTCTCGCATACGAGCGCTTCGCGGCCCGAGGGGCCGCCGCTGACGAGGTGCAGGCGCTGCGAGGGCGAGCCGGCGTCCGACTCCTCTGGGGCCAGGTCCGGGAAGGCTTGGCCGATGCAGAGTACGCCATGCGGATGGCCCGGGATACCTCCCAGCCAATGCTGGAAAGCACCGCCGCAGCCACGGTCGCACGCGCCAACGCCCTCCTCGGAGACTTCTCCAAGGCACAAGCCGCCCTCGCCCATAGTCGCGAACTGATGAAGACTTCACCGCTTGCGGTGACCAGTGCAGACACGCGGTGGGCAGCTGGTCTCATCGCACTTGGGCAGCAGCGTTTTCGTGACGCCCTCATCGAATTCACCCACATGAGTGTCCATCCAACACGTGCCCTGTGGGCGATCGCGGATCGTGCCGAGGCGGCAGTGCGGGCGGGCCGGCCCGAGAGCATACTCGAGAACGTAGCGCAGGCTGACACCATCGCCAGGGCGTATCGCTCCCCACTTCTAGCCTCACTCGTGGAACGAAGCAAAGCTCTCCTCGCCGCCCCCTCCACCGCGGTCGGGCACTTCGAACGGGCCATACAGCACGGTGAGCTCAGTGAGTCAGCGCTCGAGCTTGCACGCACCCAGCTCCTTTACGGTGAATGGTTGCGCCGGGACCGGCAACCGGCGGAGGCGCGAATTCATCTGTCGGCAGCGCTGCAGGCCTTCAACGCCGCAGGCGCCGCCCAGTTTGCCGATCGTGCTGCCAAGGAACTGCGGGCGGCCGGAGAAGTGCCGCGGACATTAACCGCGGCCGCACCCTCAGAACTGGATATGCTCACACCTCAGGAACTGCAGATCGCCACACTCGCCAGCCGCGGCCTGTCCAATAAGGAGATCGCAGATCAGATCTACCTGTCACATCGGACGGTAAGCACACATCTGTACCGTGTTTTCCCCAAACTCGGTATCACCAGTCGATTTCAGCTACGGGAAGCCTTCGAGCGCATCGCGCCGGCCCAAGGTTCAGTACCGTCACCAAACGACGCCGCTCGTCATTCCCACCAAGAAAGCTGAGGCCGGCTCCCCGAGGGCTGGCGCCATCAACGGCACCTCCCCGCCCATGGTGTCCGCATGAACGCCGGGCAGGTGACATCAGCCGTCCTAACGCACTCGAGGACGCGAAGCCATCGGCCGACAGTGTGGGATCTACCGAGGAACTCGTCACTGAAGCAGCACCGGTCAGGCAGCCGCTTGGCCAAGCCCGGCCTTCCTCTCAAACACGGACTGACACAGCTGCGCCGTTCCAGAGTGCACACGGGCTTGAGCACCCCCTGCAGAAGCGCTGCGAGCACCGTGGTTTCATGGTGCCCCTGTCCTTGCTAGGCTCCCTCCATGAGCGCCGATGATCCATTGATCCAAGCAGGGAAGGACCTGATTTCCAGCCGCCTCCACCCAGCCATCATCAACCACAGCATCAGGGTCTTCGGGTTCGCGCAGGCCATCGCTGAGCATGAAGGGTGTGCCGTGGACTTGCAGGCACTGCAGGTAGCTGCGCTTTTCCATGACGCAGGGACTGCCAAGGAATACGACGGGCCCCACCGGTTCGAGATCGAAGGCGCCGATGCGGCCGCAGGTTTTCTCGGTGAACGTGGGTGGGACGCGTCCCGCGTCGATGCAGTGTGGGAAGCAATCGCCCTGCACACCTCGCCACAGATCGCCGAACGCCGGGGCCCCTTAACTCGTTACCTCCGGCTCGGCGTCCGCGTTGATTTCGGTGATGAAACGCTGCTGCCGCACACAGCCCGTTACCGCTCCACGGCCGAAGCACTGCACCCCCGACTCATGATCGAGCAGGAACTTGGGAATGCCGTGGTCAAACAGGCAGCACGAAACCCCGCCAAAGCACCGCCGGCCTCATGGCCCGGAGCGCTGCTACAGGCTCACCTAGCCGACCCGAACCAGTCCGGCGTCAACCCTGCCTTCTGAGGACCTGTTGCGACCGCGGACACTGCGCGCCGCGACGTCCGCGGCCTGCGCCCGGGTCTGGTCTGGTACGCCCTCCGAAGCCCAAAGCCGGCCAGTTGCTGCCGCCACTCCCCTCTTGGCCCGTCAGCTCGGCCTACTGGTATCCGGTGCATATTAGATTTCGGATTATTCGTGCTTTTGAAGAACGCCGTCGCGGAGTTCGCTAAATTTGGGGCACACCCCACACTGACATCAAACGATCCAGGTATCCTGACCTGCTCCAAAAAAGGCCGTAGAACTCAATCTGACAGGTTGAGGGTTTGGAGGCTCAGGTGGCTGGTCAGCGGACCGGGTACGTGCGCGTCAGCACGCTGGACCAGAACGAGAAACCCCAGCTCGACGGCCAGGTTCTGGACCGGGTCTTCACGGACAAAGCCTCGGCGGGGACACGGCCAGACCGGAGCTGGCTGAGTTGCTGCGATTCGCCCGTGACGGGGACACCGTCACCGTGCACAGCATGGACCGGCTTGCACGCAATATGGATGACCTGCGTTCCTTGGGCCAGACTCTGACCCGTAAGGGCGTGCAGGTGGAGTTCGTCAAAAAGAGAGTCTGGTCTTCACCGGGGAGGACTCCCTCATGGCCAACCTCATGCTCTCGGTAATGGGTGCCTTCGCCGAATTCGAACGCTCCCTGATCAGGGAGCGGCAGAGGGAAGGCATCGCTCTGGCCCAGCAACGCGGTGCCTACCGCGGGCGGAAAAAGACCCTCACACCGGAACGGGAGGCCGAGCTGGTGCAGCGGGCCGACAGCAGTCCTCCAGGCGCAGTGCGCTGAGCTTCCTGAACGCCGCACAACTAAACTCCCCGGAGGCCTACATCAGTTGACCCGGCAGCCTGCGGAGAGGACGGCGAGGTCAAAAACGAGGGGACGAGGGAGTTCCTGCGCCACTACATGGACGAATACGCCGCCTTCATCGCCCCGGTCCTTGACGCGACGTCAGCCGGGCACATCGGCGATGAGCACCCCGACTCGCGCAAGTAAGCCACCAGCTTTCCGAGACCCGCGCCAGATTGCAGGGCCGCCCCCACGAACTCTCCGGGGCGGGCCTGCGCGGCAGCTTGCCTACTCATCGGCCTAACTAATTCCCCTGTTGTACTTGGCCGGGGATGCGTTCGGCAGCGTTGGCCTTGCCGAAGTACTGCTGGCGCGGGACGTAGGGGATGCCGGCCGGGTCGCGATGTTTGTGGAGCGTCAACACAGCCAAATTAACCGCAACTTCCGTACTGGGGGAATCTGCCGCGAGGGGTCAGCGCCAGCCCAGCTGTGGCGCCACATACTTCAGGATCGACTCGATGACGTGAGCGTTGTAGTCAACGCCGAGCTGGTTCGGGACCGTGAGCAGCAGTGTGTCTGCCGTGGCGATCGCCTCATCCTCGGCCAGCTTCGCGGCCAGCTCGTCCGGGGCACCCGCATAGGACCGGCCAAAAACCGCGCGCGTTTTCTCGTCGATGTTGCCCACTTGGTCAGAGCTGTTGCGGTCGCGGCCGAAGTACTGCCAGTCGCGCTCGTCCGTCAGCGCGAAGATGCTGCGGCTGACCGAGACGCGCGGCTCCCGCTCGTGCCCGGCCTCCTTCCTGGCCAGCCGGTAGAGCTCGATCTGCTCAGCCTGCTGGACGTGGAACGGCTTACCGCTCTCGTCATCCTTGAGCGTGGAGCTCTGCAGGTTCATCCCGAGCTTCGCGGCCCAGATGGCCGTGGCGTTCGAGCCCGAACCCCACCAGATACGATCACGCAGGCCCTCAGAGTGCGGCTCCACGCGCAACAGCCCCGGCGGGTTCGGGAACATCGGGCGGGGATTAGGCGCCGCGAAGCCCTCACCGGTGAGCACCTCGAGCAGACGCTCGGTGTGCCTGCGGCCCATGTCCGCGTCCGACTCGCCCTCGCCGGGGACGAAGCCGAAGTGACGCCACCCCTCGATGACCTGCTCGGGTGAACCCCTGCTAATACCCAGCTGCAGCCGGCCACCCGAGATCAGGTCGGCCGCGCCGGCATCCTCCGCCATGTAAAGCGGGTTCTCGTAGCGCATGTCGATCACAGCGGTACCAATCTCAATGCGACTTGTCCGTGCCCCAATCGCAGCAAGCAGCGGGAACGGGGAGGCATACTGCTGGGCGAAGTGGTGGACGCGGAAGTAAGCGCCGTCCGCCCCCAGCTCCTCGGCCGCGACCGCGAGGTCGATCGCCTGCAACAGCGCGTCCGACGCGGTGCGCGTGCCCGACTCCGGGTGGTCGGTCCAATGGCCGAAGGACAGGAACCCGATGTTCTTCACACCGGAAACGAACATTGTGGCGGCGGTTCTTATTCCGGCGGTAGTACGCGCAGCTTTTCAACCAGCGCTGTTGCGTTGCGGGTGTACTCCACCCACACATTTGCTGAAGGTGTTGCGTTCGCGGGCCCGGTTCTGGAGACCTTGCGTTTGTTGCGCGCGGAGGCGTTCCATTTCCGCTGCGGCCTCGGTGGCCAGGTGCGGTGAGTCCGTCCATTCTTCACGCAGGGCACCGAGCTTCAAATCGGAGGCGAGCATGCCGCCGCCGAACCAGAACGGGCGCTCCCCTTGCATGGGGCGTTCCGCTACGGAGTACCCAACGATGACGTCGGTGGTGTTCTTGGCATACCGCGGGCGCGTTCACCCGTCACGGCCGTCAGCAGGGGCGGGGCAGCGGAAGCTGAAGTGCCGTCCGGAACACTGGCCATATCCCGCGGGCAGGTCAACAATGACTGGATGGGGTATTCAGCAAGGGTCGCGTCATCTGTCCAGTTCGTGGCAGAACTGGACAGGTCCGTGAACTTCTACCGGGACCTGTTCAGGTGTGAGGAGACCATCCGCTCGGGCGAGGCGGCCCTCCTCCTCGCACCCGGAGGCTTCCAGCTCTACCTCATCGAGCGTGGCAAGCGGGAGGAGCGCCACTCCGGTGGCCTCGGACATCACCTGCTGATGTGGGCGACAGACACCGCCGAAGGCTTGAAATATTTCGAGCAGACTCTGAAAGAGATGGGGCGATACACGGAGACCCGCACAGCCGGAGGAATCACTGTGGTGGAAGGCCGCGACCCTGATGGAATTCCCGTCATGGTCGCCCACCCCGATCCCTCAGAAAAGCCCCGATCGGTCTTCGATAGCCACCTCTACACCTGAACCCTCTTGAAACCGGAGGACGCCGTTGTCCAATTAGCCTGGATGTGTTCGGTGCCCACCCAGCCCCAATTGTCCAGATGGGGGTGAATGCCGGGAGAAGCTGGATCCGGGCGCGCTGACCGATAATACCTACTCGTTAACCGCCCTTGCCCGGCTCGATCAAATTCAGGCCCGGGTTTCCTGACGCTGTTCACACGCGGGCAGACCGCCGGATCAGGCCTGGCTCCGGGAGGGAGTCCAACAAGTGCTGGATGTCACCCTTGTGGGTCAGGTCAGAATCCAGTCACTCGGCGAAGCGGTCCCGCGGAATGATCACCGGAGACCGGTCGTGCACCTTTCTGCCCGCCCAGGGGAATAAGGGGTGGATGCTGTATGTTGCTATCGCGACAAACCCAGAACAAGAGAAATGAGAAGCGCCACAGTGGCAACCGATTACGACGAACTTCGGACCGATGTCAAGGAATCCCAGAACGACTCCCTGGAGGCCCTCAAAACCGCTAAGGCTCCGGACGCGAAATCTGTGGTTCTGGAACTCGATGAAGCCGACGTCCTGGACGGCCTGACCCCCGGCGGCGAGTTCATCGCCGAAGAGCTCGTCGTTCAGGTCATCCCCCAAGCCGATGACGAGTTCACCTGCTATTCCTGCTTCCTGGTCCGCCACCGCTCCCAGAAGGTGCGGGAGAAGGACGGCCATGGCTACTGCATCGAATGTGAAGGCTGAGCGGTTCTGGCCGACAGTCCGGAGCACATCAGGGACCGCATCCGCAAACAGTTCACCCTCCCGACCGCGCGCTGAGCTCACCCTGCACTTCGAAACGCTCGGTGAGCACGCCATGCAGCGGCCCCACGGGTGTTCATAGGCGAGAACACCTTCTGCCCGGGAGCGACAGCCACACTTCCAAGCACGCCTTCGCAAGGCTCGGCCTGGCTTGGAAGAAGAGTAGGCCACTCCCCCGACCATTCACCGGCCTAGTTCGAGGGACTGTCCGATAAACGGTTTGTGGGTCCGGCCGGTTTTCATTAGTGAATGCTTCTTTCGAACCGGCCGGCGAAGGTAATCGCGAACGCGTTTAGTGAGGGCTTCCACCTCGTCACCCAGCGTGCCCGACCGCCGCCGGTGGGATCAAGAGATCTGGTGACCAGGTACAGGCATTTCAGCGCAGCGGTTTCGTTCGGAAAGTGCCCGCGGGCCCTTACTGCTCTTCGGTAGCGTGCGTTGATCGACTCGATTGCGTTCGTCGTGCAGATCACTCGTCGGATTTCCACGTCGTACTCCATGAACGGCACGAATTCCGCCCAGGAGGACTCCCAGAGCCGCATGATGGCCGGATATCGCTGGCCCCATTCGGTCGTGAACTCGGCGAACCGGTCCTTCGCGGCCTGCTCGGACGGGGCCGTGTAGACGGGCTTGAGCGCCTTGACGATGCCGTCGCGGTGATCGCCTCCGGCAGGCCCTTGAGCCCATCGCAGACAGCGATGAATACGTCTTCCACGCCGCGGTTCTTTAGCTCGGAGAATACCTGCAGCCAGAACCGGGCGCCCTCGCCGCCGTTGCCGGCCCAGATGCCCAGGTTCTCCCGCTCCCCGTTCACGGTGACGCCCATGACGACGTAGAACGGGGTGTTGCGCACCTGCCCGTCACGGACCTTGACTACGATCGCGTCAACGAAGAGCACCGGATAGATCGGATCCAGTGGACGGGCAGACCACTCCGCGAGTTCGCCAACAACCTTCTCCGTGATGCGGCTGATGGTGTCTTTGGAGACCTTGGCCCCGTAGATCTCCTCGAAGTGCGCGGCGATTTCCCCAGTGGTCAGCCCACGGGCAGAGAGTGAGAGCACGATATGGTCGATCCCGTCCAGACGCCGTTTCCGATTGGGTACGATCACCGGCTCGAAAGAGCCGTCCCGATCCCGGGGCACCTCAATCTCGACCGGGCCGATCTCGGTCAGCAGGGTCTTCGGCCTGGTGCCGTTGCGCATGTTGGCTGCGATCGGCGTCTGGCCATGCTCGTGGCCCAGGTGCTCGGTCAGTTCCGCTTCCAGCGCGGTCTCGAGCACATTCCTCGTGAGCTGGTTCAGCAGCCCGCCCGGGCCTACGAGGCTCACGCCCTGCTCCTTGGCCTGCGTGAGCAGCCGCTCCGCAAGCTCCTTCTGATCGATGATCTCTCCCGTCACAGGATCGATCATCACCCCTGCCATCTCGGTCGTGGACTCTGACACGGCCGTCTCCTTTCGGATCCGGCCGGACCCCACACACCGTTATTCTTACAGTCCCCCAATCCGGCCCAGTCGCCGACTGGAGAGCTGCGCCCTGATGGCGAAAAAGCTGCTACTACCGTAGCCGCCATCTTGGTCCAAGCGGCCTGGTCCAGCAGGTTGTTCTTCTACTGGCCGCCTTGGTCTCTTCTTGCTGTGATCGCTAGGGGAGGATTTTGTGGATGACTGAGCCGTCACCGTGAAAGATTAGGCTTCGGCTTTGCCCGTCGATCCAGACCCAAAAGTATGTGGCGTCCTCGCCAACGTCGTCCACGGTGCCGTGCTCTTGCGCGAACCCGCTCCGTTTGACGGTGACTCGGTCCCCCGGGTTTAGGTGGACCCAGCTGTGGTAGCTGAGCGGGCGGGCTTTGGTCTCAAGCGTCAGGACGTTCGGCATCTGAGTGTCCGCGTTCATGTTGCTCCTTCCCGGCTTTAATCAAGCTTCTGTGTAGAGAGCGGGCGGGGCATGCATTTGTGTGCATGCCCCGCCCGGTTGCCTTTGGTACTAGGTGGGTCAGTTTTGAGGTTCTACCGCGTGCTTGGGTACGGCTGCCACCTCGGCTGGGCTCTTGTTCATCTCTGCTGCGACCAGTTTCTTCTGCACCCTGCGCGCCCAGGCGGCAGTCACGATCGGGCAGAGCACTGCGGAGACGACGACCGAGGCTGCGACCAGGACGGTGGCGTGGTCTGCCGCCGGCGCGTAGACGGGGTTGGCCGCGGCGACGATGGCCGGGACGAGGGCCGCGTTGCCGGCTGTGGTTGCTGCGGCGAGGCCGGCCACGCCGTCGCCGCCGGTGAGTTTGTCGGCGAGTAGCAGCACGGCGCCGCCGATGAAGACCACGAACAGGCCGAGTGCGATGCCGAGCAGTCCTGCTTCGACGACGGCGTTGAGGTTGATGGTCAGGCCGAGGGCCAGGCCCAGGAACGGAACCATTGCCGGTACCAGCGGGGCCAGGAGATGCCGCATGTTCTTGTCCAGGTTTCCGAGGAGCATGCCCAGTGCCAGTGGGAGGATGGCGCCGACGAGTGCCTGCCAGGGGAAGGCGGCGAGGCCGGCGATGCCGAGGGTGACCATGGTCAGGAAGGGGCCGGATTCGAGCGAGAGGATGGAGTAGGCTCCGGCGTCGCGTTTGCGGCCGAACTGTCCCATCAGGGAGATGTAGAGGCCGCCGTTGGTGTCGTTCAGGGCGGCGACGAGTGCGAGGGTTGAGAGGCCGGCAAGGATCCCGGTTTCGATGGGCGCTTCGCCGAGGAAGCGTCCGGCGATGACGCCGATCAGGATTGCGAAGAGGATTTTGGAGCCGAGGAGCACGCCGCCCTTTTTGAGGATGTACGGCGTTGATTTGACTTCGAGTGTCGCACCGAGGCATACGAAGAACACGGCAAGGAGGGGCGGAAGGCCGGTGAAGAAGGCTCCGGTGAAGGACCCGAAGAATTTTCCGGCGTCTGGGGCGAGGGTGTGGATGACGGCGCCGATGCCAAGGGGCACCAGCATCATTCCGCCGGGGATTCTTTCCAGGGCTTTCTTGATGGGAATCGACATTGATTTCTCCTCTGAATAACTGGGTGGTTGGGAGCTGCACGGGTCGGACCGTCAGTTCCGGTGAGGGCTGGGGTTAGCCCAGGCCCGGGATGAGCAGGACTTTGCAGGCGTCTCCGGTGAGCAGTTCGACGGCTTCGTCGATTTCGCTGAGCTTCTTGCGGTGGGTGATGAGCCAGTCCAGCTCCAGCTTCCCGGAGTCCAGCAGCAGCAGGCTTTGTTCCCAGGTTTCCCAGAGACGGCGACCGAAGATACCGCGAAGGGTGATGCCTTTTTTGTTGATGTATGCGGCGATGTCGACTTCCGCGGGGCGGCTGGGATGTCCGACGGTGATGACGGTGGCTTCGCGGCGGACGGCCTCGAAGAGGGTCGTCAGGGTGCCGGGCGCTCCTGAGCATTCGAAGGCGACGTCGAAGCCGCCGCGGCGGCCGGTCAGTTCGCGGCAGCGTTCGATGATGCCGTCGTTGGGGTGCAGGGCGGTCGCACCGAGCTTTTCGGCTTGGGCGCGCCGGTAGGGGTTGGGGTCGACGGCGATGACATGGCTGGCGCCCATGAGCAGTGCCAGGTTCACGACGACGAGGCCGACCGGGCCTGCGCCGCTGACGAGCACGGCCCGGCCTGCGACGGAGTAATTGGCGCGCTGGATGGCATGCACGGCCACACCGGCTGCCTCGAGCAAAGCTCCGGATTCGAGGGACAGGCCGGTGGGGAGCTTGACGCAGATGTCCTGCGGCACGGCAGCGTATTCGGCGAAGACGCCGTCGATGTGCATGCCCAAGATCCCGGTGCGTTCGCAGGTGTGGGCGTCTCCGGTGCGGCAGGGGAAGCACTGGCCGCAGGTCAGGTGACTTTCGAGGGCGACCTGGTCGCCAACCTGCAGTCCGGTCACTCCGGGACCGACCTCGACGATGGTTCCTGCGCCTTCGTGGCCGAGGATGACCGGGAGGTTGAGGTTGAACGCCTGGGCAGAGGGGGTCCATTCGTAGAGTTCACGGTCGGTGCCGCACAGGGACGCGGCGCCGACTTCGATGACGACGGAGCCTTCTGTGGCCTTGGGGTCGCCGGCGTCGGTGATGTAGGTTACGCCTCGCTCGGCTGCGTTCTTAACTACTGCCCGCATGGGGGCCGCCTTTCGTTGGTTCTGGTGATGCGTGGAGGAATTGTGTTGGGGGGATCAGCTGGGGAGTTGGCCGGCGAAGCGGCGCAGGATGTCGGTCGGGCCGACCTGTCCGCCCTTGAGCAGCAGGCGGCACCCGCCGACAGCGGAGGCGCCGTCGGCCCGCAGGATTGGGCCGGCTGTGACGAACTGGTCAGAAACGCGCAGCTGGCGTACACCCATGGCGATGAGTGCGTGGCTGGAGGTGTCGCCGCCGCACACGGCGATGTCGCGGGTGAGCCCGGCGTCGGCCATCCGGGCGGCGATGCCGCCGATCAGTGCGCCGACGTAGCCTGCGTCCACCGGTTTGCCGGCGTCGTAGCGGGGGTCTGCCGATCCGCGGGTGGTGTGCACGACGACGTTCCTGCCTGCCCGAAGGGCAGCGGACACCCGTTCATCGAGGGCTGCCACGAGGGTGGTGTCATCGCGTTGCAGCAGTTCGGCAGGGACGGGAACGTCCTCCCAGCCGTTTGAGATGGCGTCGTTGATTTGCTCGGCTGTGGTGCTGGACGCTGAAGCGCTGACGGCGAGAACCGGTCCGGACGGGCGTTGCGGGCCGGGTGTGCGCGGAGGCTGGTCCGAGAGGGACCGTGCCAGTGCTGCCATGATGCCGCCGGATCCCACGACGATCGAGGGTCCGTGGCCGTGTTCTTCCCGAGTGAGTGCTTCTGCGATGGCGTCCATCTGGTGTTCGTCCACGGCGTCGACGACAAAGGCCTGTGCCCCGGGTTCCCGGCGCCGGTCCGCCCAGGAGTCCTTGAAGGTGCCGTCGTCAAAGGCGGGCAGGTGGATCGCCTCGGGCACCTGGGTGCCGCCGAGTTGTTCGGCCAGGACCTGGCGCAGGTCCGCCTCGGACATGGGGGTGGAGGGGTGCCGGGACATGACCGGGTGGCGGTCCAGCCGGTAGATTTTGCCGGCGTAGGTGGCGTAGTGGTTGCTGAAGGCGGTGTACCGGCCGAAGCCCGGCTGGGCGGGCACCACGGGAACGGGGCCGTGCAGGGGGAATTGCTGATGGAGCAGCTGGATCCCGCGGCCGATGCTCCCGACAGTGACGGAGCTGTCGAAGGTGGAGCAGACCTTGTACAGCAGCACGTCCAGATTCAGGGCCGCAATCCCGGCGAGGTCACGGGTTACCAGGGTGTCGAACGCTGTTCCGGACAGGGAGCGGGCCGGTCCTGCGAACCCGACGACGTCGGTGTCCGTGGGCAGCGGCGCGTCCCCGATGACCAGCGCAGCTTCCAGGCCGTAGCGGTGGGACTGGGCCAGGACGTCGGCGGCTCCGGTGAGGTCGTCTGCGACGAAACCGAAAGCTGGCATGTCAGGCACCTTTCCCAAAAGTCTGGACTGCGTGCAGGAGAGCATCGTCCCCCGTTGAGGCGAGTTTGTCGGCTGCCGTCTGCAGCGGAACTCCGTTCACGGCCGCTTTCCACGCCTGGCGCAGGCTCCGCACTCCGGCGCCGGGGCCGTCCGGGTGGGCTGCGACGCCGCCGCCGGCGAGCATCATCAGGTCGGTGGACCCCACCGCGTCGAAGGTGGGGCCGGGAGTGGTGACGTTCTGCCCGGAGGACAACACTGGAAGTGGTGCAATGGTCTGTCCGAGGGGTTCGAGCAGGCTGCGGATGTTGGCCGCGACCTCTTCGTCCAGTTCGTAGAACTTGCTGCCCAGTCCACTGGCATGCAGGTGGTCAGCACCGGCAAGGCGGGCCATTTGCTGCCAGACCCGGTAGTCCATGCCCAGGGCCTTGGACCGCATGGAGGCGGCGAGGCCGGCGCGGTGGCCGTGGATCGGTACCTCGGCGAAGCTGCGCAGCAGGGCCAGGGCTGGGAGCCCCATTACCGGGATGTTCAGCATCACGCAGCGGCCACCGGCTTCAACAACCAGGTCGTGGCGCTTCTGCAGGCTGGCGAGGTCACCGGTGATGTTGAAGGCATACATGGTCGAGTGGCCCGTGACCTGCTCGGCGGCGCGGATTTCTTCGGTGGCGACTGCGACCCGGCGTTCCAAGGGCAGATACGCCGGATCGGTCATGAGCTCGTCGTCTTTGATCAGGTCAATGGACGCCATCGCCAAGTCCCGGACCACCAGCCGGAACTCCTCTTCCGAGAGCCCGACATTGGGTTTGACGATGGTGCCGACCATCACGCCCTGAACGTCACTGATGAGCTTGCGCGTCCCCTCGATGCCGAAGGCCGGGCCAGGGTGGGCGGCCACGAAGTCCTCTGGCAGCTCAATGTCCTGCAACCGGCACGCGTAGAGGTCGCCCAGTTCGAAGAGGTTGCCTGCAATGGCGGTCTGCAGGGTCGCCAGGTCGGTTCCGACGTTCTCCATCGGGAAATCAACGGTCACCAATGCTGCGCGGACTTTTTCCGGGTTAGCCCGTGACGGCAAGGAAGGCCGGCAAAAACCAAGCTCCTGCACATCGGATATCCGGGCGGCGTGCCGTTCCCGGATCCGGGCCGATTCGCCCGGGACCGGCAGGAAGGTGCCGCTGGACTGCTCGCCCGCCATGATGGCGGCGGCCTTCCCGGGGTCAATCTCGGACTCTAGGTAGTAGGTGCAACGCACCGAGCGCGGGTCGCGCATGGATTCTCCAATTCGAGGGGTTTTTGAAACTCACGTATCCGGCTGTCACTTGCAGGTACTTTCACGTCGCTCACGCGCCGATGCGGGCTCAAGTAGGTGACTCGCACTTCGGGTCCACGGCATCTCCTGTGATTCCTAGCCGAAGTTGTACGTACCTTTGATACGTACAATAATGGGTGGTGTGGGTCACGTCAAGGCCGGCTATGCCACTACACGGGCTAGGCAGGCGGCGGGAGGGCTAAGATTTGCACAGCGGCAGAGGAGTTAGCGTGAGTTTGGAACCAGCAGAAACAGCGTCGGAGCCGGCGGGACGCAGCGGTGGTTTAAACCGGGAAGCCGGAGGCCCGCTCCATGCTCAAATTCGGGACATCCTGCACCGGCAGATCGTGGACCTTGCACTGTCCCCGGGCTCCTCGCTGCCCACTGAAGAGGAACTGCAAAGGCAGTTCGGTGTCTCCCGCAGCGTTGTGCGTCAGGCCCTGTCAGGCCTTGCCGACCTCGGCCTGATCCGACGCCAGCGCGGCCGCGGCAGCGTAGTAGCCGCAACGCCCGTCCTCCGCCGGCACGTTCAGCGCGCGGGCGGCCTGGATGAACAGGCAGCCGCACACGGCCAGCGCCTGCGCACTCACGTCCTCACCGTAGAACCATCCGAGCCGCCCCAGGCAGGCATCGAGGCCCTCAATACCACCAACACCTGGAAAATCGAGCGGGTCCGCTACCTCGATGATCTTCCCGTTGCTTTCATGCGGACCTGGGTCCCGCGCGACTTCTTCCCGCACTTCACCGTGGAACTGCTCGAAAACGCGTCACTCCTCAGCCTGATGCGCGACCACGGTTACCACCCCGCCGGAGGACCCCGTCAGGTCCAGGCCGTGTCCTCAGATCCTGACCTGGCGCGGAAACTGAACATCAACACCCGCGAACCACTGCTCCTGCTCCAAGGCGTAACCCGGGACGCTCTCGGCCATGGTCTCGAATGGTTCAATGTCTGGCACAGCCCCAACACCGTCTTCGACGTCGACGCACAAGTCACAACCCAACCGGGACGCGTCTCCCAAGAGCACCTCCGGCGCCTACGAAACCTGACCCAGCAACTCGAATCAGAACTCGCTGATCTTGAACGAGGAGCAGGCTAAAAGCGAGGACCCACTGCAAACGACTTCTGACCTCTGTTGGGACGACTCCTAAACACGACACCCGCTGGAGACCCTTTATACGGCGAACCAGGTCAAATGTCCCACTTGCTGTGTCGCATAAACGATGTGTGGCGGATTCATCGTTGGTTGTGAGACACGTGAGAGCGCCATGCCGAAGCTAATCGGCTACCCACGCCTCTCGACGCGGCAACAGTCCACCGGCGTCAGGTAGTCATTTAGCAGGCTGGCCATGAACGGATATGAAAGAGCATCCATCCAGCAGCGGATCAAAGACGGCGCGCAACGAGAGTACAGCGTGATGAAGTAGACGCCGAACGTTAGCCATGAACAGGTAACGTCCCCAAAACACAGGGTGCAGGATGAAAGGTGGTGTGACCTTGATGGGCCACATATACGGCGATGCCGGCTCCAAGTCAGGCACGGTAACCGGTGTCAAAGCAGCGTCGGGAGTCCGCCGGAACCGGTTCCCTAACAGCTGGGCACAAGTCATGCCGCCCTCCCCCGCACCCACCATGAATAAGCAACAACGCCAACAACAACCGAGAGGGAGAAGCGTTGTGAACACCCAACGACCTAGAAAAGAAACCGGCACCGAATTCTTCTCAGGTCATGTTGCCCAAGCCAAGGAAGCCCATGAACTGGTAACGAACAACAACCCGTCCATCCAGAAAGGCAAGGAGGCGCCGGGCCACACCATCGGCCACCAATGAAAAGGCCCCCGACGGGGCCCTTCACAACACAAATTGTCCACAGTCAGAGGCTAAAAAGCCCCTAAACAGGGGAAACACGTGCCCGAGGTGGGACTCGAACCAGCCTCTTCCCCCGCAAATCCGCCACTCTTTCGAAAACATCCCCAGTCCGGCCCAGTCCGAGGCCGGTACAACCGAATCCGAAGCCCAGGATGTGGACACTGTCCACACCCTCTTTTGTGAGCACTTTGAGCCCCAACCCATCCGAGCTTGACGATCCTTTTGCGGCGCTGGGAATCCCTCTCCACCACCAGCTGCCGCGCAGGCCAACTGAGACGAGACGACGTTCCCAGGCTCAGCCGGAATCCGACTCACGAAATGGGCCGAGCAGTGATGTACTGAGCAAGCCGAGGACTCGGATTCATTGAACGTCATAGCGTTGCGACCTCCCTTCGACCATCTCATGGGCGCAGACAGTAGAAGAGAGCATGACCAGGACTTCGCTCCATAGAGCACGGCACATCCATAAGGCCCCAGCATTTCCCGCATGCACTATCCGCGGTATCTGGCCTTCAGCGCCGTCGGCGGACTGACTTGGGGTACGGGCTTTGTGCTGCTCGGCTACCTGGCCGGCAATTCGTACGAAGCTGTGGCCAAACCGTCGGCAGGGACGTCACCGCTGTCGCCGTCGTCATCGCGATCGTCGCCGTGGCGGTCTGGCGCGTCCGCTCCGAACGCAGAAAAAGGCAACCCACACTCAACCCGCCTGAACACAGCTAGGTGAGAGCGACAAGGCTAACCATGAGAACGACTGGTGCTGGTTGCTTGTTCGGTCATCGGCGGTAGACTTCCCGGGCGCCATAGCTTCTAAGAGAGCGGATGATTCCTCGTTTGCTCCTACCTTCCGCGGTGCGTTTGTCCACGCAGCCCCTGGTTCACGGGGACGATGCCATGCGGACCAGGTCGACCTGACGCAGGGCACGCTTGGCGTTGCGGTCCCCGCCTCGGCTGAGCCAAGCGCCGGTCAGAGTATCTTCGCCCCTCCGCAAAACAAGGGCTTTGCGGAGCTACCAATCCTGCGGCGCAAAGAAGGGCCAGTGAACCCTTGATTGAAATCTGCGGTGATGGTGGTCGGTCCTTGAGGCCAGTATCGGAGCATTATCAACGAAAACCACCTGTTGACGATGTGAAAATGAGGGGTTCCCTAAGGTGACCGATGACCAGGATCTTCCTGTCCTGGCCGACGGCCTGTTTCAGGAGTTGACGGAAGACGCCGGAGAGGCTGTCGCCGGATTATTTATGGAGGAGTACTTCCGGATGCTGCCCGTCCGCGCCGCGAAGATCTTCAAAGGCTGTCCGGCAGGGACGTTGAGCCGACCCTGGAAGCACTCATCAGCCTGAAGCTCAGCTCCGCGATGGCAGGCGCTTTGCGGCTTGAAGAGTACTGACGCGCCTTGGAGAACGCGCTCAAGGACGGCCACGACCCGGACACCTTGGCCGTTCGGGCTGTCCTCTTTGCCAACATCCGGCTGGTAATCCGTGAAGCGTCACGGCGAGGGTACCTGCCATCCCCGGCAGGCACCCAACCCTTGACGGGCCGGAACGCCAACCGCGGTTCCTTGGGCACCCTTTCGGCGAGCAGCGGAGCCGGCGTCCAAGGTGGGCCCATCATTCTTCGGCGGAACTGGTGGAATCCAGCGGCGCCGCTGCGGCAAAAAGCCGCCCCAACCGGGAGGTAGGGGCGGTCCTTTGGCTAGCCAGATTCCGCCGAATTTAGTTCGGCCACCAGCCGATCGTTGCGTAGTTGGTCGAGGTAGTCGAAGAGGAAGTGGTGCTGTCCTGATCCTTCGGTGCGGCGTTAGCCGGAGCGGCAAACCCTGCTACAGCGAGAATGCCGGTCATCAGAAGTGTGGCGGCAAGTTTTTTCATCGCGATGTTCCCCCTTGGTGGTGCTGTGATACGTGTGCACGTATCGGGGTCAGTATATGGCTCCCACCTCAAGTTTCGGCCGGATGATCAGCCCTTTATCGGCCAGCCACCGGTTACGTGTTTCAGTCATAGGGTTAACCAGCTATCCGCAAGGTCCCGGCGAGAAGCTTGTATCCGGCCGCACGGTCGCCTTCACGTCTACCGGACCGGCCGCCGGGCAGCAGCGATGCTACCGGTTCCTGAAGCTGCGGCGTCAACGACACCAGCATCTTCAGTGGCGGCGCACCTGAGAGACCGAAACGCCCGGTGCGCCCACAGAGGAGCCCCGCACAGCCCTCCGCGGGGCTCCTCACTTGCATGGCGGCCGGCAGAAGCGGCGGCCTCGGACTGCAAAGGCCGGCGCTGCTCATGTTGTTTAGTTGCCCGTGGCGTAGAAGTCGCGGAAAACCTGCACGAATACGGGGCGCAGCTGTTTCGGATCGACGGTGCCGTTGGCAGCCCGCTGGATGGCGGCGTCCGCGTCTGCCAGGAAAGCGCCGGGTGATGGATACCCGTCCGGCACGCGGATCATCCAGACGTAGCCTCTGGGCCGGGGCGGAAGGTCGGCGTCCCGGAGGTAGGCATCGATTTCGTCATCGATTATGTCCCGGTCATCTGATGTGAAGGGCTCCATAAAGGGTTCCCGCTCCCCTGCCTGCTCGATGTAGCCTGTCACCGTCCTGCCGGCGTCCGAGGTCGGGTAGCGACGCAGGTTCTCTTCGCCGGCTGCCCATCCCATCAGGGCTCCCCAGCCGTTCTCTGCCAGTTCCAGCCATGATGCTGACGGCGCGGGCTGCTGTACGTCGCTCCACTGGTCACTCCTTGCCGGCCGCGTTGCGCGTGCCTTTGACCCAACGATGGCAGTGCCACGGACTGTCACGCTAGGGATCCAATCCCTTTGAGTTGGCGTTGAAGTGGGCTTGGCCGGCAGAAACAGCCGGTTCAGCCCCCAAGGCACGGTTCGGCGGGTAGCTGACAGATACGGATGCCGATACGCTGCGGGCATGTGGTTCATTGGGGGAAAACACGTCCGCGGCATGACACTCTTACTGGTCATGGCCAGCTTGGCAGGGGTCTTGAGCGCCTGCGCATACACGGACGACGAGGCGGCACCGGCGACCGCCTCACCGCCCGTACCTTCCCGGCCGGCCCCACCTCCCCCGCCCACAGCTGATCCCGCCCTTGCCAAGGAACAGGCAAGCAACCAGACGCAGCTGGACCAGCTCCTCGGCCCGAGACCTTCTGACCTCGTTCTGGGCAGCTCGGGCGGGCTTGGCGGCGATGGGCACCGCACCTCGCTGCCGGGCATACCTGAGGGCCGCTACAAGGTGACCTCTGCATGCGTCGGCGTCACGGATGCAGCCCTTCTCATCGCGCAGCCTGACCGCAGAGGCGGATCAAGCCACGAGCTCGCCCTCAAGTGCGGAACAGCCAGGAGCATGACCGTGAACCTCGAGGCAGGCCAGGTCTTCGCTCATCTGGTGCCCATGACCACCGAGCCGGGCACCGCAGCCGTCGCCGGCTTCTGGCTGGTCCCGGCACCATAGACGAACTACGCTCCGTCGGCGCAGACACCGACCAAGTCCTCGCCAGGGTCGCCACACCCCAAGCATGACCCGTTCCTGTCACATGGGTCCACAGGGGCAGATCTACCGCAGGGCCGCGCGCAGCCTTTCCGAGAGCTCCCCGAGGGATTCCCGCCATTCCGGTTCATCAGCGTCGTCCCACAGCTCGGCGACGTCGGATTCTTCCCCTGCCACGCAGTCGACCGCCTGCAGCGCGAGTTCCACGTCCTCGGGGCCGAGCTCCGCCCCATGAGCGGTCCCCCATGTCGCCACATTCTCCGGTAAGTCACCTGGTGGGTTTCCCTGGCAGGCCGAGATGACCTCCGCGGCGGCGATGGCGACGCTGCCCTCCGGCGCCTCCACGTAGCCGGCATCTGCTTTCGCCAGAGCCCCGCGTACTACCTCTGCCCCGCCGGCTTCGAGTTCATCCAGCCAATCCAGTGCATCGTCATTCTCGAAAGGCAAGAAGCCCCATGCGCCCATCTATTCGTCGCCCTTTCGGTCGCCGGTTAGTACGATCATGGGCTGAGCTTGGCGCCCCACTCCTGCGGTGGAACAACCCTCGTCTGTTGGGAGAACTCCCAACGATGTCCTTCCAGGTCCTCGACGGTGAATTGGCGAAGACCCCAGGGTTTGTCCTCGATCGGCGCGATAGTCTTTGCGCCGGCGGCCTTGGTCCGCTGGTAGCGGCTGTCTATGTCGTCAACTATCGCGATGATTACTGAACTGGTTGCTCCAAGCGTTCGGGGACTGGGCTGGTCCTTGGAGGACTGAGCCAGTTCCACAAAGGCATCACCCAACATCATTTCTGCATGCCGCACAACGCCCTCGGGCGACGTCCAGCGAAGATGCTCGCGAAGACCAAAGACCTCTTTAAGCCATACCAGCGCGCGTTCCACATCGTCGTACCGGGAAGGCATGATCCGCGGGAACCCGTCCGCCGGATCGTAGGAGTGTTTCTGATCCATGGCCCATTCTCGCAGTCAGGAGGCACCGCCAGGAAGGACGACGGTCCACGAGCAAACCCTCAGCTCCGGGAACTGACCGCATCCGTGGACAGTTCAAAAGTCACCCCGGGTGCCGGGAAGTGCACGACGGACCCACCTGGCCGGTTGCACCAAACGCCAGATCACCACGAGAAGGAACGTCACCGCCGGGCCCGGCCAATATTCACAGCGTCGCAAGTCACAGAGCCCCCGCGGACGCCTTCCCCATGGTCCACACCATGCGCTGCCGTGGCACTTCAAAGGCCACTAGGTCTTCTTCAGCAGGAACGACACAGGACCGCACTGCACGGCACCCCTGGGTACAAACAATACGACAGCCCCCTCCCGCGCGGCCGCGAAACACGACGCATCCTGCAGAAGCACAGAGGTGCTCACGGAATGACCGCGGGCACCTTATTGCTCACTCTGAATGTGATCGCTCAGATGCTGGAGTGCGGCGTACTGGTGAATACAACGGCGCCGCCCTTGGCGCTCCAGATGATCTGGCCACCCTGGAACTTCTGCATCATCCTGCCGTCGGGGTCGATGAGTTCGCCGGTCGTCGGGTAGCCGAGAACGCCGTTCTGGGCTGCGGATTTCAGCCAGGCTGTGCGGATGGCACCCTTGGACACCTGGGCGCCGGTCCAAGGCGACCAGACGATCGCTCCTCCGCGGAACGACTGCGTTGCGCCGCCGGCCCGGTCACTTCATCAGAAACAGGCGCGCCCAGAGACCCGGGCGTCCCAAGTCCACCCTCCCATTTGGCCCGGATGGCTCCGACAAGGGCATGCGCGCCGCCTGTGGAAGTCCAGGGAAATGGTTTCACCCTGGTACTTCTGGAAGGTGACGCCGGCGATGCCTGCCTCCAGCATCGTCGGGTATCCGAGTCGGCCCTTCTCGTAGCCGAGCTTGCCGTAGGCCGTGCGGATCGCACCCCGAGAGACCTGCGCGCCGGTCGACGGCGAATAGACCACAAAACCGCGCTGATACTGCCGGTACGCGCCGCCCTCCTTCAGGCCGGTCCGGACCGGGCCCAATGCAGAGCCGAGGTTGTTACCGGCGGCGACTCTGCAGATCTCCTCGTCTAGGGATCGTAGGACTGGGAGCCGGGGCGGGTGTGGTGTTATCCCCGCTACCGCCGCCAGGCGTCACGCCGCCGTAGCCGTCCCCACAGCAGGAGGTTGTACCGTTGGGCGCAGTTTGGCACCCCTCGGCAGCGTGGGCCGGTGCGATGGCCAGGATGGAGCTGCTGAGGAGGCCGAGACCGAGCACGGCGGAAAGAATTTTCAAGCGCATGAATCCCCCATTGAAAATGGCGGGAATGGCCCGGCTGCGGAAATCATAATCTCTCGGCCCGGCCATCCACTTGGCCAGTTGGCAGCCCTGCTCGTCACAGCAAGGTAGCCCGCGAGCGCTTCCTCGCCGCGGTCCGGCTGGCCGAGGGCATCAACTCTGCGCCCTTCTCGGCGATGGCAGTCCCGACGCAGGCAGATGATGTGCCCGGGATACTCCGTCCGTCAGGCACGCGGCGACGGCTGATCAAAGTTCGCTCATGCCCCTTCTCCCCATACTGGCCCCGCAAGTAGACTGCGGGCGGGATACGGCAGCTAATCCGCGGCCGGGCAAAGGCAGGGGGAGCCAATGAGTGATGCGCAGATTCAGCCAGACGGGACAGCCTCGGAGGAGGCGTCGTCCCAGGAACAGGGGTTCTTCTCCGGGGGGTGGAAGCATCCTGTACGGCCCGAGGCTTCGTCCGGGTACAACCGGGACCATTGGCCTGACTACCGACCCTCAGTCAGGTGACGCCCATTCAGCAGCTGATCGGACTTCTGGCCCGCGCCGATCCGGGGTTTGTCGCCGGGGACTTTGCCACCCGCTTCAGGAGTGCGTCCGGGCCGGAGGGCGAGGCGGGCTTTTTCCGGTACTTCCAGGGCGGTTTCTGGGAGGTCAGCATCGACGGCGCCAGGCCGGTCACTGAGGGCTCCGTGGGGCCTGCGTATTGAGCTGGCATCAGGCCGTGTCGAGGAAGCCCCGGGAAGGGCACACTGCCGCCGCGTTATCCCCCGTGGTCCCTCGTGCTGCCGCGGTACTCGACATTCCTGGGCCGGGAACATGATGACTGGAAGCTGGACGCCAGCCGGCCAATCCTGGAGGACAACCGCTCGCTGATCGCTGCGCTAACGAATCTGGAGATCCCCAATACAGCGGCATGCTTACAGTCACCACGGACACCTACACGATCACGTCGGTCGACCTGGACACATGGTGCAGACGCTCGCCATTGTCCGTACAGAGCCGGACGCCGAGGACCTGGCAGTTCTGGAGGACATCAAGGCCAGCATCAAGGCATCAGGTGAGGCCTAGGAGCCCGCTATCCTTGCCCGTTGAGATCCTCAGTCATCCGTTCGGGAAGCTGCCGCTGCTGCGTGCCTGTGCGTCTTGGGGGGCTACCCACCATGGATGACAGCAGTCCCTCGGGCCACGGGAACACCGGAAGGCTCGCCTGGAGGGTCGTGTAGCCATGAACTCCTGCCCAGACTGCGACGGCGACGGCGTCCGTGCTGTCACTGAAGCCCTCCTCACTGCACGCCTGGACGGCATCGTTAAGCATACCGATGGCTTCGGAGGTGCGACCAGTGTAGCCGCTGCCAAGAATGAGCCAGCAGCCGAGGTGAGCGCGGAACAGGACCATCATCGAGACGGGCTCCGGACCGGCCGTCAGGGCGGTGACACGAAGTTCGGCCCCGCCGCTGAATCCATTAACAATCGGCACTCTAGGAGGCTGAAGTTCGCCCTGATGGTTTTCGGGCGGCCGGCTGCAGGGACCGGAGTCTCCTGCCCTTGCTTCCGGCGCTGTATCGGCCGTTACCGGCGATAACAGGCGTGTGGAGAAAAGGCCACAAACGTCTTTCGGCACCCCCGAAATGGGCCCCGGAATTACGCTCCCGTGATCGGATTCCCAGCCGCTTAACGGTTGCACGAAGAACCGGAAACAACCCTCGTTTCCGGCTTTTGGCGCTCCTACGCTTGAGTCATCCAATCACTCACACCCGTAAGGGGTACCCACATGAAAAAACTAAGCGCCTGGTTGACAGCCATCGTCATAGCCCTCGGGCTGGGCCTGCTGGCTCCGGGATCCTCCTCCGCAGCCTCTACCTGCGCGCTGGCCTGGGGCTCGCTGGCCAAGTCCAACCCGGCCATGAGCGCCGCATCGGTAACCAACGTTCGCTCAGGAAAGTACTCCTGCTTCGACCGCCTGGTGGTCGACATCAACGGGAAGGGAACCGGCTACAACGTCCGCTACGTCTCAAATGTTGTACAGGACGGGTCCGGGCGGCCCATCAAGCTGCGGGGCGGTGCATTCCTGCAGGTCACCGCCCACTCACCCAGCTATGACAACGCCACGGGCAAGGCCACTTTCGTGCCGGCCAACCGCTCCGAGGTCACCAACGTTTCGACGTACAAGACGTTCAGGCAGGTTGCCTGGGCAGGCAGCTTCGAGGGCCACACCACCCTGGGCCTCGGCGTCCGTGCCCGGCTGCCCTTCAAGGTCTTCACCCTTGCAGGTCCCGGCAACGGATCCCGGCTCGTGATCGACGTCGCCCACCAATGGTGACAGCTAAAGCCAGATAAGTAGCGGTGCCCCGCTCCCAGAAGGGAGGCGGGGCCCGCTTTGCCTGTACGGTGCGGCGACGCATCATTGGACAAGCTAGGGGCTAGGAACGGCCTTCACCGTCCCTTCACTTCGAGGACATCGAAGACCCTGCGGAGCAGCGCCAGGGCGAGGCTCCACCCCCGGTGTACTCGACGATCTGGCGGAACAAGGCCTGCTGCACATCAGTGGGTGGCTTCATGCCGTCAGCCTAGCCAGACACGGTTTCAGGTGCGCGCGCATCATCCACCGCCCAGCATCAGGTCTCATGGTCCCCTAGCCGGTCCTCGAGCAACTTTAGGCCGGTATCACCGGCCGCCACATGGAGCGGCCGCTCATCCGTTTCGAGGGCAATGAAGCTCCGGCCCCATTTCAACTCCGGGGGTCTCTTGGCCGGCGGTTGGACCGGGCCTTCGAGGATGACATCGGAGAACGTTCTGATCGCGCCGGCTGGCCTGCCTTCGGCGCCAAAATCCGGCTGGAACCTGACCGCCCCTCGGCTCACTTCGGCAAGCCCAGGCAACCAGCGGCTGCGGAGGGAACCCGGTTGGGAATTGGGATAGCGGACCGCGCATTGGATGATGCCACGTTCTGCATCACGTGCCACGCGCTCCTTCCTCTCAGGCACCGCGAGCCGGACAACCAGGAGAGCGGCCAAGCCCCCCTCTAATGGTTATGCGCATGGAAACCCCAGAAACCGAGAGCATCACGGAGCAGGCTCGACGTGAACACAGGCAGAAGGATCAGCTACCAATACGACCCTGCCGCGATCTTTTCCCACCTGCCCCGAGGTGGGATGTTGAGCCTCTCCCCTGCCATGCCAGAATCCTACGGCTTGCTCCGCCTATCCTGCCTGCCGTATGTGGCCGGAGATCTGTGCGGTTAGCCAGCCGAGCTGCTGGCCGGTGCCCGAGGCCTTCATGGGGATTCGTGCTCCCACGGGCTGTTGTACACCGCGTACCGGTACCGCTCTCCAGCCAGAACGACCAGCTTCACGTTCTCCAGCCGGGCGAGTTCGACCTCAAGCTGGGCTTGGACCGTGTCGCACCACTGGTGGATCGGCGGGCTGGTGCGGTAGTTCGTCCCCAGCTTCATGTCTAAGGATCGATGACGGTGTCCGGATGCACCAGGTGGTGTTTGGCGGACAGGATGTACCAGCGGTCGCATGTCCGATCCGCATAAGCTGCAGCCTTCTTGAAGAGTTGGGAGATACATCTCCCGTGCCGGGGCTGTGCGACGCAGCTTCTGCGAAGCGCAACCGACCATGGCGCTCGATGAGGGATTGGGCTAACTCCCGGGCTATTTTGGCCGCCTCTCGATCGCCTTCCATGGCGGAGATGATGGAGCCTTTCAGGAGGAGGTGCCATGCCCGGGCAAACATCTCGGAGTCCTCTAGTCCGGCGTCTTCGGCCAGGTCCTGGACATGCCCGCGGATCCTGGCCAACGCCGACGCCTGAGCGGAGCTGGCCGACACCGCCATGGTCCACGCCCTGCGGGAGAACGAAACCGCCGGACACTGATCAGAGTCCCCGGTACGCCTCCCGGGTCAGGCATGCCCCTTCAGGTAATCTTCACCCGAAAAGGAGCATGTGGAGGCGTTCCTCCTGGAGACGAGGAGACGATGAGAGTCCCGGGGCAGGTCGTGGTGGACGGCAAGAAAACTTGCAGCGTATGCAAGCAGCTGTCCCGGGCTGGCTGCCGCCCAACTGGAGGGACGGCCGCCTGATCTATGCCCTGCCCATCAACACGCCGACGCGGTGGATCGACCTGACGGCAGCCGAGTCGATCGCTTCACTGAACCGGCACCTCGGGCAGCAACTGGACGAAGCCGACGGCATCCCCGCCATCACGTTGGCCACCCTTGCGGGAGAAGACCGTGAAGCAACCACCGCCATCGCCGAGTGGCTCCGCGAACAGGTCCTTGACGACGGAAACTACGCCGCCGGCGTCCCGGCACACTCAAAATATGGTGGAGGCATGGGCTGGGGGCCTACCCGAACCGTGGGAGGAGGCTAGTGGTTAGTGGGTCTACGAGTTAGACCCCTGCGGCTGGCAAAGATCGGCGATAAGTCCCATTCCGGCGTACTCGCGTACCGCGACAATGCCTGCGATAGCTGCTGGCTTATCGCCAAAGTCCCTGGAGACGGCCATCACGGTTCCGTCGGGTGCCTTGATCCGGAATCTGAAGTGCGACTGCGCATCGACGAACAGTTCAATGGTGCCGGCCATGTGTATCCAAAATGATAATTGCCTACCTCAAGTAGCTAACTCAGCAAGGCTTGGCGGGATCTTGTCGCCCTCCGGTTTCACCACTCCACGAACAGTAGATAGGAGTGGAACGGGCAGGTGAGAGAAGAACCGTACCGGCGCCCCCCAAGCACTCACACCGGCACGGTCCTCGCTCCATTGCAGAACACTATTCCAGGCGAAAGAGCCCCCCACCGGGACCAGTCTAACTGAAAAAGGCGGGTGAAACAATACGGTCGACCGGTTATGGCTCGAATGGCCTTCACTTTCCGTGAGGAGAGAAACGTGGCGGCATCTGCTGAAGCAGCGCTTTACCCGTTGCCGACAGGGAAGTCAGCGGATACCAATGCGGACAGGACCTCGGGGTCCGTCGGGAAGTCCTCATGCATGATCCCGGGCAGCAGGATGGCCCACATTTCTTCGATGCGCTGCAGTACGTCTGCACGGCGAGTCAGAATGCCCGATACCATCTGAACTCCCGTGAACGATGCGACCAGAAATCGCGCAAGCTCAGCCGGGGCCACGGAAGACCGGATCTGCCGTTCCTTCTGGCCCTGATCGGCCAGCTTTTCCATCGTGGCGATCCAGTCTTCGTACGGTCCGGTCACTGGATCGCCGAACGCGGTCGCTTCAAGCGTCAGGCGGATACCCGCCCTGACAATCGGTTCGTGGACGAGCTTGAGCCCGAACGCGCGGCACATCAGGATCATCGTTGTCAGGGCAGGTTGGCGCTCACCGAGGATGCCCTCGCTCTCCGCGACGACGATGCGGTGCTGCTCGTCAATCACGGCCTTGGCCAGCTCCTCCTTGGATTTGAAATGGAAGTAGAGGGCACCTTTGGTCACCCTGGCCGCGTCAGAGACTTGGCTCAGGCTGGCATTGCCATAGCCTCGCTCCTCAAAGACTGTTGCAGCCCCGGCAATGATGGCCTCACGGGTTGCCTTTGCGCGATCCTGAAGGACCATCAATAAACCCTCAACTCTAGTCAGAGGCATGTTTCCAGGACGCTCACTCCGCCTTCGGGGCGCCAGCGCCAGTGCGGGCGAGGGTTTCTGAGCGGAGCCAGCGGTTAGGTCGGACGCCGGACCCGCCCAGGCGCTGAAGGCAACGTCACAAGTGTCCTGGTTTCGATCCTAGCAAGACGGTACTGGACCTCGTCGGCAAAGCTGAGCTTGATTAAGTTCCCTTCCCAGTGGCCGGGAAGGGGACTTAATCATCGGTTCGACAGCATCGAAGTCCGCGATCCGGACCCTCGTCGAACGCACCACGGGATACGTGATGTTGCTGCATCTGCCCGAGGACCACACCGCCCGCACCGTCGCCGAGGCCATGATCACCGCGATGAATACCCTCCCCGAGCAGCTGCGCCGTTCGACGACCTGGGATCAAGGAGCGGAGATGTTCCCGGCATCAGGAGATCACGATGGCAACCGGTATGCCAGTCTACTTCTGCGACCCACATTCGCCCTGGCAGCGCGGCAGCAACGAAAACACCCAGGCTCCTCCGCGGGTACTTCCCGAAAAGCACCGACCTGTCCTTCCACGGGCCCGGAATCCTCGAGAACGTCGCCGCGGAACGCAGCCGCTGGCCACACAAACGACACGGCTACCGAACGCCCGCAGAAGTCCTCGCCGAGCTAGTCTCGAAGCCATCAACTAAACCCGGTGTTGCAGGCACCACTTGAATCCGCCCCGGGCGATTTTCGAGACACCGAACCGGATTGGAGAAGGAATCGGCCGCCTCAGAAGGACCCTTCAGCGGCACCCGGAAACTGCCAGGAACTTCGGCCGTCGCCGGACCGGTCTCGGTTCGCCTTCTTTCCGTGCAAACCTCAAGGTTTTTGTAGGTTTCGGCCACGAGCATTGACCCATTCCGCGAACGCATTGGGGGTGGTCATGGATTCTCATACCGGCGTAGTTCCGGCAGGCGCATTGACCCGCCGCCAGTTTGGCTGGGTGGTCGGCGGTGGGGCTTTCCTGTTAGTAGCCGGAGGGACATACGGCGTTGTTTCACGCAGTGGACTTGGTGCGGTAACCGGCGCTGACACGGCATTCGGGAGGGTGTCTGTTATTCGTGCGGATCGCGTTGCGCGCCTGGATGCCGCGGGTCGAACGGCGGCCAGCAACCTGGTGGCCGGAGCGTCGCAGACCACCGCGGGCGACGCCGGTTTAGCCCGGGCTGCCGGGGGCACGGCCGGCACCGGCGGGCACGGTCATGGTGGCGCGCTCCTGGACCAGGGCGGCTGGCCACAGCCGGCGAACCTCACCTGGGGCGATGTTGTCGTGGTGGAGGTGGAGGTACATAACGGGGGACCGCAGCCTGTTCTGTTCAGCCCGGGCGAGTTGCGTCTGAGGCTGGCACCCTCGGGTACGACGGTCACCGCCCAGGACTCCGACCGCAGCCTGGGCGTTGTGGAGCCACAGACGACCGAGCACATGCTGATCAGCTCCCTCGCACCGCGCGATTCCGGGGGCTTGGAGCTGGAGCATTCGGACTCACAGAGGGACCAGCCTGTGCGCTTGGCCCTGCCGCCACTGAACACGAGCGAGGCCCTGTCATGAGCACCCTTGATATCCACATCAACGAGGGTTTCGTACGGATGGTGGACGGGTCACTGGTGTATCACCGTGGCTTCGGCGACCGGCCCACGCCTGTCAACGATCCCCGGCCTGCACTGGTGATGAGCCCCCGGGTGATCACCGCTGCCGGACGGGTGGTCGCCAGCAGGACCTACCCGCTCGGCGCCCCGGTACCCCCGGCGGGCAGGCCCAGGGCGTTGGGCCCTGATCCGGTGAACCGCAAGGAGTTCCTGGTGCGGCGGGGGTACTGGGCCAGCTTCTTCCCGGACCAGACGCTGATCGCCGAAACAGGCAGCACCATCCAGATACTGCTGCACAATCATCTGGCCCAACCGCACGAACTCCGGTTCCACCGTGCCGGTACCGCGGGCGCGGACGTCAGCTCGGGACCGGTCGCGCCGGGGAAGACCAAGCTCTTTCAGTTCAGCGCCCCGGCACCTGGAACCTATCTGTTCACCGACCCGGGCAACGAGCCCGTGGAACGAACTTTGGGCCTGTTCGGTGCCCTGGTGGTGATAGACCCCCGCAACGCCTGGCGCCTCGCCCCCGGAGCGGCCGAGTTCGAACGGCAGTGGCTGTGGATCTGCCACGACGTCGACTCCGAGTGGGCACGGATCGCCTCACGGGGACAGACCGTTAATCCGGCCACGACACCGGCCGTTCCCCGGTACTTCACCATCAACGGGCATTCAGGTTTTGAGGCGCTGGCGGTCAGCACCGACAAGGAACTGAACGAACGGCGCGAGGAGGACACGTTGGCCTCCGGGTTTCCCCGGGAAACCGATGTACGGAATTTCAGCGCCTCCCCTGCTCCCGGTGCCATCCGCACCGGGCAGCTGATGAGAATGGTCAACGCCGGGATCGTGGTCCATTCGCTGCACTACCACGGCAACCACGTGTGGACGGTGCGCGCCAACGGGGTCGATTTCCCCCGCTCCGGCGGCCGTGTTACCGGCGGTGACGTCGTCCTGCAGCAGTGGGAGGACACCGTCCAGCTGCAGCCGCTGGAGCGGAAGGAAGCCATGCTTCCCGTTCGCCGTCCGCCCGAGGTGGTGGACGCCGTCTGGGAAGCGCGGGACGAGGACTGGAAATACCCGATGCACTGCCATGCGGAACCGTCCCAGACCGCCGCCGGAGGGCTCTACCCCGGCGGGCTGGTCGCGGACTGGGCGCTGGCCGCCGAAACCATCCCCGACCCGGGCACGCCGCCCACCGCCGCGGATCCCCATGAGTTGTTCCGCAGCCAGGTGGACTTCGCTTCGGACCAGCCCCATGAGGGCGCTCCGCAGACGGAGCATGCCCTGCCGCCGGACGTTGCCGTGGAGTTCGACTTCTTCAACCGGAAAATGCCGTTCCCGGACGGCTCCGAGCACGAGGTGTGGAGCTTTGAGTCCGACAAACTGGGGCGCCAGCTACCGGGCCCGTCGCTGCGGCTAACGGAGGGCCAGATCTTCCACGGCACGGTCAAGCCGGGCAAAAGGGTCCACACCATCCACTGGCACGGTCTCGAACCCGATCCCCGCAACGACGGCGTGGGCCACACCTCCTTCGAGGTCACCGGGCATTACACCTATCAATGGCGGCCGGAGGTGGGCGTGCCCGGCAACCCCAACCGCGGGGCCGCGGGAACCTATTTCTATCACTGCCATGTCAACACCCCGCTGCACGTCCAGATGGGCATGTTCGGGGCGGTCATCGTCGATCCACCCCCCAGCATCGCCTCTCCCTGGCCGGCCGGGACACGGCGTCATTCTGTGAACGGTCCCCTGTATGACATCGCCACGGAGACCCTGATCGGGCCCTACTCCCTCGATCCGCGGTGGCATGAACTGAACCACGCCGCAGGGCTCTCGGGCGAAGACGTGGGCCTGAACCGCTTCGAGCCCAGGCACTTCTTCCTCCTCGGCGGGGCACTGGCCAGCAGGCCGGTCGGTGATGACATTGTCTGGAGCATCTCCTCCATGCGGGCAAACGTCGCCAGGGGAAGCAAGCACCCCACGCTGGTGCGGATGGTCAACATCGACTACTTCCCCACGCTCACGCGCTTTACCGACGCAGCAGGCCGGCCGGCCCCCATCGCGGAACTGATCGCCCACGACGGCCGCCCCTTCTGGAACACCCCCAACCCGAACGGGCCCGCGGTGCACCCGTCAGCGGCCGGCCAGGCCCTGCTCACCAGCCTCATCAAAGCCAGTGCAGCCGAGAAGTACGACTTCCTGCTCCGGCCCCCCGCCGCGGGAAAATACACCATTTCTGTTGACTTCCTGCACTGGATCACCGGGCAGAGGCTCGCAACCAAAACCGTCACGATCACCGCCACCTGACCCGCTGCCCTCGATCAAAAAAGCTCAACAGCAGCACTACGCCGACTTGGGGTGGGCCGCTACATACTGGACGTTGAGCCGAAGCAGCGTTGCGGATGAAAGGAAGGCCTGGAACATGGGGCGTTACCTAGCCATGCCATCCGCTGGCCGGCTGGCGCACCTATCACTGTCAGTCCGTCTTAGACCGGGCTCCGTGCTTTCGGGCCATGGAAACACGTTCTTCCGGAAAACGCTGTGAATAGCCAATAATCCCCTTGGCGGCAGAAGGCAGCGCAGGCCTGTAAAGTGTCCCCCTTGTTCCGATCAGCACACCACCGTTGCGGGGCGATCACCTGCCTCCGCAGCCCGGACATCATAGGGTTCACCGGGTTTCCGGAACCCGCTGGCGTCAAGCTGCCGGTATCTGGCCGGGAAGTTAAAAGCCGTATCAGGTTCCGGTCAGTGCGCCGGGCGAGGCAGGGCACACCCTCCGTCCATGCCAAGCCCGGCGCCCCCCCCTTCCGCTTCCGGAGCGCCGACGCCCACCGGGCCCCACGTCACCGAAGCGGCGTCACGGATTGGACTGGAAATCCCTCTCACCAACAACGTTGCCTGGGACAGAAGATTAGAGGCCTTCAAGGGCAGGGACACCGCCCAGTACATCGCAACGGTTATTGCCCTGGCCAGCCGCTGCACAGCAGACACCGCGGTCACGAACCGGCTGCCCATCGATAGCGACCCGAACGAGGCCACGGCGGACGAAACGGACGCGGGGACGCTCGGCGAGGCGCGCGCGCACCGACCGGCGCACCTGCACCCCGGCTTTGTGCTGGTCGTCATCACCGGAGGCGTGTTCGGTGCCCTGGCCCGTTTTGGGCTCAGCACCGTTCTGCCGTCCCCGGGCGGGTGGCCGCTGCCCGCGCTGATGATCAACCTGGCCGGGGCTTTCCTGCTGGGCGTGCTGCTCGAGGCGCTGGTCCGCCGCGGCCCTGACACCGGCAGGCCAAGGGTGATTCGTCTGCTCGCCGGGACCGGGTTCATGGGCGCCTTCACCACGTACAGCACGCTGGCCCTGGAAACGAACACCCTGCTCGGCTCCGGAAGGACCACCGACGCTTTGCTCTATGTGGCTGCCACGCTGCTGGGCGGCGCCATAGCAACGGTGGCGGGGATCCGGGCTGCCGTCGGACACCACGCCCGGATGACCACCCGGCGCCGGGATGCGACCCTCCGCCCCGACCGGCACGAGGGCAGCCGGTGAACGCGCTGACCATTCTCCTGCTGGGCCTCGCCGGCGGCCTCGGCGCCGGAACGCGCTTCGTCGTCGACGGGCTGGTCCGCTCCAAAATCCGCACCACCCTGCCAATCGGCACCGTCGCCACCAACGTCACCGGATCCTTCCTCCTGGGACTCGTCGCCGGTGCCGTGATCGCCCACGCCGCCCCGGTCGAGCTGCAGGCCATCGCCGGTACCGGGTTCCTGGGCGGAGACACGACCTTCAGCACAGCCAGCTTCGAGACCGTCCGGCTCATCCAGTCCCGCCGTACCCGGCTGGCCCTCCTGAACGGCATCGGCACCGCCGCAGCCGCGATTGGGGCCGCAGCGGCAGGCCTGGCCCTGGCAAGCCTCCTATGAGACCGGCCAGCCACCGAACCACACCCACGAATCAGACCAGGGAGCGGAAGTGCCGGAAATGAATCGAGAGCAGGTCACGACGGACGGCACAGGGAAAGCCCGGCGGAACAGGCTCGGGCCCATGGGGTTCGTGCTGGCCTTCGGCGTGGTCGGCATGCTCGCCGACGTCGTCTACGAAGGTGCCCGGTCCATCACGGGACCGTTCCTGGCCACCCTTGGCGCGTCCGCGGTCATGGTCGGTTTCATCACCGGGTTCGGGGAGGCCGTGGCCCTGGTCCTGCGCCTGGGCACCGGCCCCCTGGCGGACAGGACCCGCAAGTACTGGTCGTTGACCATTGCCGGGTACGCGGTGACCGTGGTCGCCGTACCGGCACAAGCTGTCAGCACGGTAAGCGCGGCGAGCCCAAGCAGCGATAGGCTCGGGCGAGACCGGTAACAAGAACTTGACTGGCAGGCCGCCAGAAACGATGCCACAATCCACGGCCGGCTGATCTCCTCGGGGAACCGCCGCGACTATTGAATGGGACCCCCCGGGCGGCGCGGTGGCCGGTGCGGAGGGTGAGGGCCGGGATGCGGGCCCGGCGGCCGGGGTACGTGCTTACGTAGATGCGGTGGCGGGGCCGGCGGGCCGCCATGCTGCAACGGATGCGGGGGCCGTTGCACTGCAGCCCGCAACCTGGTGGCCTCGATCCGTCCTTCCTCGCCCACGGAATCGGCCGTAGTTTCGGTCAGCATTGCGTCCCCGGCTGCCGCCGTTGAGTCGTCCGGCCCCGATCCTGTGGAGGATCCTTCATTGGATGCGCCGGCGTCGAGACCGTAGTAGCTGTAGAGCTCCTGTTCCTGCGTCTCCGTGATAGCGCCGCGGTCGCTGTCGATGCGGGGGCCGTTCTTCACCGTGTCTTTGGCGAAGGCGACCCTGATCACGGATTCCTCGAGGCTGGCACCGGAGAGCGGGGCGAAGGATTCGGACATACCGAACAGGCCTGTCCGCACGGTGACGAAGACTGGCTCCGCGGAATCGCCGCTGGTGAAGACTTGTTCCACGGAGCCAATTTTCTCCCTGGTCACGTCCACAACGATGCCTCCGTTGAGGACGATATTGTCAATGTCCTGCAGACTGAGGATGAGGCACATCCTTTCGTGAGGGATTCCGGTGATACCGGCCGACCCGTCCTATATTTTGTCCTGATTCGTCGCTTCCGGCGACAGGGTTCGTTCCAGGCGCCGGCCACTGAACTGACCCACTGCCCAGAGCCCACTGCCCAGAGATTTACGTCCCGGTGGCTGCCAGTGCCGCCACCGCCGCGAGCACGGTCAGGGGTGCGACGATCAAACCGAAGAGCGCGTAGCCCTTCCAGGTAATCAGCACATTCATCCGGACAAGTCGGTCGTGCCAGAGCAGCGTGGCAAGGGACGCCCACGGCGTGATGAGCGGACCGGCGTTGACTCCGATCAGCAGGGCCGCCATGCGCTGCGGCGTCTGCGCCAGTGGCTCGGCCAGCAGGTAGGCAGGCAAGTTGTTCAGCACATTGGAACCGGCGGCGCCCGTTGCGGCCAGCCTGACAAGATCCAGGAAGCCCTGGCCTTGCCCGGCGAGCTGGCCCACCAATACAGAAGCGCCCAGATGCCGGGCGGTTTCCATCACTAGAAAGAGTCCGGAGGCGAAAAGCAGCAGGGACCACGGAACCAGCGAGACCCTGAGCACCCGCGGCCGCCGGAGCGCGAACACCACACCCAGCACAACAGCGGCAGCCAGGGCGGGAATCCAGACCGGAGCCCCGGACACCAGAGCCGGCAGCAGCAATGCCAGCACGAGGGCGGTGGCGCCGAGCAGGACCCGGTCAGCCGTTGCAGGCATCGATCCTTCGCCGAATTCCTGATCCGGTCGTATCCGCACGACCGGGATCCGTGAATAGCGCTTACGCAGATCGCGGCGGAAGACGATGCCCACGAACACCACTGGCACCAGAATGGCCGCAAGGGACGGGGCCCACATCAGGGCCGCGAAACCGGCAGGACTGATACCGTTCAGGCTGTGCTGCGCGAGCAGGTTGGTCAGATTGGAAATGGGCAGCAGCAGGCTCGCGGTGTTGGCCAGCCACACAGTCATCAGGGCAAAAGGGAGCGGCGGCAAGCCAGCCTGCCTGGTCACGCCCACCACAACCGGGGTCAAGAGCACCGCGGTCGTGTCCAGGGACAGAAAGATGGTGCTCAACGTTGCGAACACAGCGAGGAACAACCACAAAACAACGCTGTATCCGCGGCCCCAATGCCGGAGCCGGCGCGCAGTCCAAAGGAAGACGCCGCCCTCGCTCGCCAGCTCCGTCACCACGGTCATCGCGACGACAAACAACAGGATCGGAGCCACCCGGTCAATCAGCGCCGCCAGATCGGCCAAGGGCAGCGCCCCGGTGACCACCGCCACGGCGCCAGCCACCAGCAGAACCGCTCCAATGATCGCCAAACGCATGAACGGAGTCTATTCCCCAACACGAATCGCCAGACCGCAAACCCCTGTTCCTGCCGACAAAGGTGGACGGCAAGTGGCTCAGGTGGGTACCGTTCGGGCCGTCCTGGCGGGCTTCAACCAAGTTGACATACTCATACTGTTCATCACCTCACCATGAATGCGCCCGCCGTTGTTGACCTAGATGCCGTTCTGACTGGCCCACTCTCGAGGGGCCTTAGTGTCCGTATCACTGGAAGATCTACGTGCCGTTGTCTCCCGGCCGCCGGACTCACGGCCCGCTCAAATGAGTCGCTTCATCGCTTCACGAGCTCATTTGACTGATCTACATTGAGATCATTCTGGTGTTCAATGCCAGCACGAATATGCAAGCATGTGGGCCTTCCCCCTGGCACCGGGATGACCCACACTTTTCGCAAGGAGTTTTGTCCCCGCGTCGGAGAAAGGCACGTCATGGTCTCTCTAATCTCCCTGGCAGCGATCATTGGACCGCAGGACCTCAAACCCACCGTCCCGGCTCCCCGGAGCATTACGCCCGTGGACCTGCCGAAACTTGCAGACCTCTATCAGTATGCCTATGCGGACGGAACATCCCGTCCGGACAGTGAAAAAGCGGCCGGCAGGATCAGGGCGGTCTTCGACGGTATCCACGGAACCCCCATCCCGCAAGCTTCCCTGTTGACCGCTGACGCCGATGGCCACATCACCGCCGCCATCGTTACTACCGAGCGCGCCCTCGGAAGCGATGAATCCAGAACGGCTTTCATCGCCGAACTTTTCACCCACCCCGATCACCGCAGGCAGGGCATCGCCGAAGACCTGCTCAGCCATGCCATGCAGGCCCTCCACGATTTGGGACACAAAACCCTTGCGGTGACCGTAAACAGCGGCAACGCGGCCGCCATCGCTCTCTACCTGTCCCGAGACTTCCGCCGTCTGACCCAAGCAGCCCACCCGCGCCCGACAGGCTAACGCCCTGCTCGCGGGCCTGCTCCAGCAGCGCCTCCGCGAGCTCCTTCTGATCGATGATCTCTCCGGTCATGGGACCGATCATCACTGCAGTCTCGGTCATAGCCTTGCCTTTCGGTCAGGCCACGCCGTTCCACCGTTCTTCTTACAGTTCTAGTCGTTCCCTATGGGCTCCGATGGCCTGCCCAAAGCCGACCCGTTGGACCTCAAGGGCTTCGCAAACTCGAACGTCGGCGCCAACCCGGGGAACATGTCCGTGTTCAACGAGGCATGAAATGAAATGGGAGCCGAGGCCAGAGCGGCACAGGTCCGCAGGGCAGTTGACTATCTGCTGCGCGGGCCGCAGCCTAGGGAAAGCTTGTGGCGCGACTATTCGACACGCATGTCCTGACATAGGAGAATCCGTAGGCCACAGGCGTCTCCCGTCCGGTGTCACGTCTTGTAAGCCTTGGGATACGAGATGTCTCACCGATTGGGCAGTCGCCTCACATTCACCTTTCGCGGAACGAGTACCCAAGTTTAAGCTGTTAATTTCCGAAGTCGTCTGCACGGAGGTTACGTGAGGGGAGGAGGCTCCTGACATGAACACCGAGCCATCAGTGGGCCTCCGCTTTTGAAAGCGGAAGACTTACGGCCGTTACGGCCTGCCAATGACATAGACATTTGGTGAATCGTGAAGCTACGCCGGCATCTTTATGAGTCACCGCGGCCGATTGCCGTAGCGTGGGAGCGGTCCTATCATGGTTGCACCGTTTCCTCCCTGTACCCGAGCAGGGACGCTTTTTAAGGGTCGCGAGTGCCATGGCGAAGAATCCTTTCAGGCATCGGACGCATGAATCGGACAAGCCGAAGAAGCCTGAGGAGCATCACGGGCTGCATCTGACCGAGTGGCTGAGGCGAGAGGACGAGGGAATGGAACGCAGCTACAGCAGCATCTTCCTCAGCTACCATGACCGGCCGCTTCCACCGGAGAGGACTTGCATTCAGGGGCATGAGATCCCGCCGGGGCAGGATCACTGCTCGCACGGGCATCCCGTCGGATAAGGACGCGCTTCAGCCCCTACCTCGATGGCGGGGTCCTGGTAGTGGGCATTCTCAGCAAGTATCTCTACATTCCCCGACGTCCGGCCCGTCACCGAGCAGTCCCCCGCTCATCCATGCGTGCTGCGTGTCCTTCTGGCCGGGGACGACAGGCGCTTTCTCAACTGGCTGGCTCGCAGAGCCTGTCCAGGGTCTCGTTGAGGGTCGACTCGATCTGGCCGTTCATGAGGTCCCGCTTGTTCTGGCTGGACGGGTCCTCGAACTCGGTGGGCATCGGCGGCGTAGTGACGGTCATCGCGGCCTGGTAGCGCCCGTCGTCGCTGCTGACCGCTACCGTCTGGTAGTCCCAGAAGGAGCCCCGGCCTTCGTGCCGCGACTCGATCGAGCATCCGTCCGCGTGCTCCCACACACCCAGCCCGTACGGGGCGAAGCCGGGGCTAGTCTTCATCTCCCGCAACGACGCCGCAGAGAGCGCCCGTCCCTGGAAGAGGCCAGCCATGAAGAAGTTCAGGTCTTCCACGGTCGACACCGCTCCCCCTGCCGGATTGCCGACCGCGAAGGTGTTGTCTGTGGTGTCGACGCGTTCACCGCGGAGGGTAACGTAGCCGTGCAAAAGTCCGGCCTCGTGCGGGTCGATGCGGTCCAGGCTGGTGTTCTTCAAACCGAGGGGGTCAAAGACCTGCTCGCGCATGACTTGGACGAAGGGCTTGTGCCGCAGTGTCTGGATCAGGAGGCCGAGTGCGAGGTAGTTCGTGTTCGAGTACGCGAAGGACCCAACATTGGCCGAGCCCCAGGGGAGGGTCCCGGCTAACTGCAAGCCCCGCTCCATCGTGAGCGTCCTGGAGAGCACGGGACGGAAGTCAACATCGCGTGGCAGGGCATCGTTGACCTCAGGCATCCCGGATGTGTGGCTGAGCAGTTGCCTCACGGTGATCGGAGCGGGAGGCTTGAGTGCGGACGTGAACCCGGGAATGACGTCATTGACGGGATCGTCGAGGCCGATGAGGCGGTCGTCCACGAGCTTCAGCACCGCCACGGCCGTCATCGTTTTAGTGACGCTTGCGATCCCCACCCGGCCCGTCGGCTGAGCCGGGGTCATGGACTCGAGGTCGCGCACGCCGTAGGCCTTGGACCACTCCCCCTCCGGCCACCGGATCTGTACGACGGCGGCCACCGCGCCTTGGTCCATGAACATCTGAACCTGTTTCTCCAAGGGAGCCAAGGGATTCGGTGAGGTTGGCGACGGTGTGGTGTCGTTTGTCGTGTAGGTACAGCCAGAGACAGCGAGGACGATGGCGAAGGCCACTCGCCTCCAGACGTGATTCTTCGTGCTCATTGCGGGCCATCTGCTCGGGCCTAGATGACGACAGGGTCTTGGCCGCCTGCGACACCACGTCCGGCCAGACCTGCGACGGCGCCGTCGCCCCAGCACCTCAATAATAAGGCGGGCTCCCGTGATGGGGGAAGCAGTGGCCCGGTAATCCAGCAGGCCCAGTGACTGGCCCGGGTCTTCCTTAGGAGGAGAGTCGCCTATCTAGACCCCACAATGCGGGGAGCGATGTTGTGGTTGAAGCTGCAACACCCTGGCGTCTCACAACCCTAGGGATTCGGGATACAGGGGTTAGTAGACACCGAGTTTGGATGGGGAACCTCAAACGGGCGCTTTCTCGGGCCCTTTGTGCTTTTCGGCCAGGGTGAGATTGGCCTACCGGCAGCCCAGAGCTGCTTCCTGACTATGCGGCATCATCCTCGGTTGGCCCTCCCATTCGACGTCGCGTTGGCTCGACTGGCTGACCGTGGCTTCCTGCCCCTTGTCGCTCAAACAGTGAGCGATTTCCTCATCGCCTTTCGCGCAGCCTGCCAAAAGGCCGCCGTGCGAGTCGATGCTGACATCTTTGCGCGCGTTATTCGGCTCGACGAAGCTTTCCGATCACATCTGCTCTGTGTTGCGGTCAATGATGTGGCCCTGGCCAGGGTGCTGGACAGCGCTTGCGCCGGCCGGTGCCGCTGCCGTGGGGATGGCGTTGTCGACGAGGACGGCTGCGATGGCGGCGGCGGTGGCGAAGGTGTCGGCGTCGAGGACTCGGCTGCGGGCCGAGGCGCCATCCAGGAGCAGCGCCAGTTGCTCGCCGAGCCGCTCGGGGTCCTTGGCGCCGGCCTCGCGGGCCGTTTCGGTGAGCCGCGCCGCAAATGCCTTCTTGTAGTCGTGAGCGAGTACGCGTGCTGGATGGCCCGGGTCCTGGATTTCGACGGCCGCCCCGATGAACGGACACAGGGGCGAGTGGACACGGTCAAGCAGGAAAAGGGCGCGATCGACGTGCTGTGGGCAAGCGCTGGGACGGGCGGGCAGGGCAGGCTCGGCGAGATCACCGCAGAGCAGTTCGACGCCGCCTTCTCGCTGAACGCGCGCGGCACGCTGTTCACGGTTCAGAAGGCACTGCCTCTGTTCAACGACGGGGGCTCGATCTTCATGACCGGGTCAAACGCCTCGCTTCGGGGCTACCCCGATTGGAGTGTGTACGCAGCCAGCAAGGCCGTGCTGCCCGCCTACGCACGGGTGTGGGTGTCCGAGCTGAGGGATAGGAAGATCCGGGTGAACGTGCTGACCCCCGGCCAGGTCGGCACGCCGATGATGATGGCGGTGATGGACGCGGAGATGAAGGCGCAATTCGAGTCTGTGATCCCGCGGCGAGAGATGGGCCGCACTGAAGAGATCGCGTCGGTCGCGTTGTTCCTCGCCTCGGACGACTCGAGCTACGTCAACGGCATGGAGCTGGTCGCCGACGGCGGCACCACAGTGATCTGAACCGCACACCAGGAATGCCGCGGGCACATTCCGCAACAGCCAGTCGCCACAACGACCTTATCTCGAAGGCGCACGAACGAGACAGAGCGACACCTCCAGAACAGGAAAAGAGCACACCTCATGAGCAGCATCACCTTCATCGGTACGGGGAACATGGCCTGTACCATCGGCACCCTCGCGGTGGCAGGCGGCAACACCGTCGAGATCATGGGACGCGATCAGCCCAAAGCCGATGACCTGGCCAAGGCCCTGGGCGGCGGCGCGACGACGGGTAAGTGGGGCGCCGTCCCGGCCGGGGACATCGTCATCACGGCCCTGTTGTACGACGGTGTCGTTCCGGTCGTCGCCGAATACGGAGACGCCCTCGCGGGCAAGGTCATCGTCGACATCAGCAACCCCTTCAACGCCGCGTTTGACGGACTGGCCCACAGCGAGGAGACCTCGATCGCGCAGGAAGTCGCCAAGGTGGCCCCGGCCAGCGCCAGGGTGGTGAAGGCATTCAACACCGTCTTCCGTGGTGTCCTGGAGAAGGGCCGGCCCAACGTCTTTATCGCTGGCGACAATGCGCAGGCCAAGGCAGGCGTGGCCGCATTCATCGAGAGTCTCGGGCTGCGCCCGCTGGACGTTGGCGGCCTGAAAATGGCGCACTGGCTGGAAGGAGTGGGCGTGGTCACGGTGGGCCTCGCCAGCAACGGGGTTGGCCACTGGGACTTCGCCCTCGGCGTCAACGAATTTACCGGCTGAGCTCCGGGGGCAGAGCAGTCGGCGGACTCGAGGACCTTGACTACGACACCCTGTGGGTCGGCAGCCGCCTGGTCACGACGGTTGATGTGGACAGCAGCTATGTGGCCCACAGGCCACAGATGACCCGCTGCCTCGGTCTGGTGCTGCTGTTCACAGTTTCAACCGAGCGACCCGCGGGTCCATATTCAACCGAGCGATCCGCGGGTCCAGAGCAGTCACTAGGCACTGAGCTACCAGAGACACCTCCACCCGTCCGTGACTGCCCGTAAGGCGGTCCTCTGGCGGCGGCCTGTCCCCGCGGTCCGGCCGGATTCGTCTCATGTCCTGTGTACCGAATCCCTAGGGATTCGGGACACAGGGGTTTCGAGACACCGAGTTGGATGACGACAAGGAGTCGGCCGCTCGCGCGTGGATCCGTCATCGAACAGGGACGCCGGAGGACCAGGCGGGCGGTGAGCTGGGTCGGTGACGTGGGGCTGGCCATTCCGAGGGACCGCGACGGTTGGTTCACGCCGCAAGTGGCTCCCGCCGCACCGGGGGACTGGATGAGATGGTATCAGCATCCAGGCCCGCAGAACACAGCCAGCCGGGGGTTTGGCCCGCGTCGGCGAGTCTGCGGACCTTGCGCTCCTCATCGGCACAGGCAGTACGGGCAACCAGTGGCTTGAATACACTTCATTCCTCCAACCACCGCTTATGCGCCTCCAAACCGCTGGTGCTCCATACCTTCCTTTGAGGGGCACGGGACTCGAATTAGCCCAGTGAGTCGCAGATGTTCACTTGCCGGGCGGCTCCGCTGAATTTGCGGACCTCCGTATTCGTGTCGAGCGATACGGCGTAGTTGACGTTTCCAGTCACGAATACGGGATCGAAAAGCGTTGAGTCTCCTGGATCATTGGGGACGAACAACAGGTTGTTTCCGGTGGCCTTGACTTCAAAGTAGTCATCCTGGCCGGGCCTTTCGGTCCTCGTGAAGAAAACCGTTCCCGTGGCTACGTATTTTACGGAGGCACCAACTGGGTTGCCGTCGCCGTCCAATGCCGTGGCCGTGAACTTCAGGTTGGGAGAGATGACCGTGTGATTACCGAGCGCCGGCCCGTTGACCTTCTCCTTGCCGGTCACGACGAGCTGAACACCGAAATCGCACAGAACCCCAGGATCGAAGACTAGGGTCCCCGCGTTCGGATTTTCGTGAGGCGGTGCTGCCGTTGCGGGGAGAGCCGATACGCCTACGCCTAAGAGCGCCAATGAAAACGCGGCGGCAGCACGGACACGATTGTTGTTCCTTTTTTGCATGGGTGTCTCCAAACGTCTACGGCCAGAGCAGGCCAGGAAATCCTATGTGGGAGGGATGCGCAGGAATCGCTGCGCTTTGGATGCACGGCCCCGTCTTCTCTTTACGGCGGCTGAGGCGTCGGGCTACTCCGGAATTCTTTCGTTAGGAACGGAATCTTGTGGTTCCAAACGCGGGAGCCGGATGCTTCAAGGCCCCACAGTCATGCTGCGACCTTGGAAAAACCTTGGGACGCCGCGTTGCCTGAGGCCACCCATCAGAGGTCGGCCGTGATCTCCGCCCGGTTTCTCTCCGGGCCGGGTGCAATGCACAATCGCCGTCGTCGCGGTCGTTCAGTCGGTGAGACCTCTCATATCCCAAGGATTGCGAGACGCCAGGGTGTGGGAGTCGGGGCGCCTTCACCGGCAAATCCCCTAACCGGCCCGCCGGGGACTGTCTGACCACCGGCGCATCCGGGGCTGGACGGACACGCCGGCCCGTGGTTTCCACCCGGGAAGGGAACGAATAGTTTTGTGGCGCGGGGGATGGTGCCCGGGTTATGCTCAGCGCGGGTGGTCAGCGTCGACCACCAGCACGTGAGCGGTCCGCGCGGAAGCCGCTGTCAGGGCCCGTCCCGTACCTGAAAGGCACGCGCTGCCCTCCTGAGCGGCACGTTGGCCGCACCCTCTCACGCTGCAGGGGCAATTAACCTCGCATCCCTGACCGGCACCGTCCACATCGTCCTCCCGCCCAACCCGGCCCGGGTACACACCAAACTGATCCAGGTCAGCGCGTCCAACGCCCAAACCAGCTGTAAGGCCCGCGGCGCCGAACAGTTCACCCTGAACACCGCCACCGAAACGTTCACCGGCAGCTACCCCTTCACCCTTCCGCCCAACCCCGTCCGAGTGGGGCTGGCCGCAAGTCCCTAGGACAGATCGACGAACGCGGGGAGGAAAGGAACATCCGACCGTCCGCACCGCGAGGAGCCCGCGCCGACGACTTCTGACAATCCGTGCAGAGGACTTCTGAAATGACGGGGACCTGATCCGGATGCGCACCCGTGAGGGAATGGCGGGCGGCTGGAAGGCAAACAGCCAAAGTTATCCAAGACGCAGCGCAGGCACCTCCTGATGCCCCCACCTTGCTGCCGTCGGGGACCGTCCCTCTTGGGTTGAGGCCGACGAAACTCCAGCAATCGCCGCGACCCTACACCTGCTCAATCCTTTGCCCACGTCTCGTATCCCTTGGGATACGAGACGTCTCACCGACCGAGCAGTCACCTCGACTGCAGTGGCTCAATTTTCGTGGAATCATAAGCGTTCGCCCGCGACCGGGCGATTCTACTAAGAAAACGAAGGTGACCTCCCTGCGGAAAGTGGGGTGAGGTTGGGCTCGAATCCGAGCGAGAGCATGCGGCGTTAGAGGCGTTTCCTGGCGCGTCGGGGTTCGTTTTGTCGTAATGATCGACGCCGAGTTCGTCATAGGCGACTCCGTCGTGGAGCATGTTCCAGACGATGACAAGCAGCGTGTGTTGGAGAGCGACTACGGCACGAAGGGCACCGGCATGGGATTGAACGCGGCGGTATTTCACGGCGAGATAGGTTGTTTTTGATCGGGAGACGGCCAGCGCCGCGATACCCAATGCGGCTTTGAGGTAATGGTCGCCGGGTCTGGTTTGGGTGGATTTGATTCGTCTAGGGGACTCGTTCTGGCTCGGACACACTCCCGCCCACGATGCCAGGTGGCCCGCGGTGTCGAACACGGTCATGTCGACGCCAGCTTCGGCGATGATGACGTTAGCGACATTCTTCGATATCCCGGGGACGGTCACCTCTCCCGGGCCAAGGCGAAAGGTTGCATCACCGTGTCGATGCAGGCGTCGAGGGCTTCGAGGTCGCCTCGAGCTGGTCGATGCGGTCCACGTGCAGCCGCGCCATGAATGCGTGGTGGTCGGTGAAGCGCCCCGTGAGGGCTTCGACGAGCGCCGCGGATTTGCGGCCCATCGAGCGTGCGCCAGCGAAGCCAAGGTCTGCGGGTCACGTTCTCCGGATATGAGAGCGTCGAGGATGCTGCGGGCGGATCGGGTGCTCAGCGTGCTGACAACCGAGGACAACTTGATGCTGGAGTCCTCCAGCCCCTTTTCCAGCCGTGGATATTCGCGGGTGCGCTCATGAGTCAGGTTCGACCTCGTCCGGGTCAAATCCCGCAACTGGCGGATCGGCTCGGGCGGCACGAAACTGGCCCGCAGCAGATTGTGGGCGGCAAGCTCCGCCAGCCATGTCGCGTCTGCAACATCGCTCTTCCGTCCCGGGATATTCCGCGCAGCTTTAGCGTTGACCAGTTGCACATTTAGCGACTCCGACAGCAGGAAGTAGAACGGTCTCCAGTAGTCGCCGGTGGCCTCCATCACCACCACGGTCACCGCGGCGGCCTCCAGATCACGGCGCAGGCGCATGATCTCATTCGTCGTCGACCCATATGTGGTCACTGTCCTACTGGACGTTCCTGCCCGCGCTCCTGGTATCCGGATGCAGACCTTCGCATCGCGTTTGGAAATATCCATCCCGGCGGCACGCTCGTGCACGATGTCCATCATCTACTCCTCGCATCCGGTGCAACAACACCACCGGCTGGTGGTGCCGGGTGCCGCGGGAAGGGCGGGGAAATGATTCAGGAATCTACTAAACGGGCTCTTCAAACCCGCTGCTGCTGGGCTTGCGGCACCAATCCACGGTTCCCGTGGAAGCCCTCCACACCACGCTCATAAACAGGCTCTAAGCACTAAGAATCACCGGCGTCGACCGCGGCACCGCCATCATCCGCCGCTACCCAACCCAGCCACAAGGCCGTTTTCTCAAAACCACAGCGCAGCGAAGGTGCTACACAGCTCGTAACTATGTCGCATAACCTTCTGGTTGAATCGGTGTGTTCATCGGTAATTGTGAGACACGTTAGAGCGCCATGACGAAGCTAATCGGCTTACGCTGGCGTCTCGATGCGGCAACAGTTCACCGCCGTCAGGTAGTCACTTAGCAGGCTGGCCATGAACGGATATGAAAAGAGCATCCATCCAGCAGCGGACCAAAGACTGGACGTCGCGCAAAGAGAGTGCAGACGTCATGCAGTAGACGCCAAACGTAGCCATGAACAGGTAAAGTCCCCAAAACACAGGGTGCAGGATGAAAGGTGGTGTGACTTTCATGGGCCAAATGTACGGCGATGCCGGCTCCAAGTCGGGCACGTAACCGGTGTCAGAGCAGCGTCGGGAGTCCGGCAGAAGCGATTCTCGAACAGCTGGGCACAAGTCATGCCGCACTCCCCCAGACCCACCATGAACAGGCAGAACAGCAACCACGAACCGATAAGGAGAAGCCTGGTGAACACCCAACAACCAAGAAAAGAAAACCCACCAGAATTTTTCTCAGGTCATGTTGCCCCAGCCAGTCACGCCCATGAACAAGTAACCAGCACCAAGACCGCCGACCAGGCAACGAAGGAGCCACCAGGCCACAGCACCGGCCACCAATGAAAAGGCCCCCGAAGGGGCCCTTCACAGCACAAATTGTCCACGCTTAGAGGCTAAAAAGCCTCTGAACAGGGAAAACACGTGCCCGAGGTGGGACTCGAACCAGCCGCTCCCCCTGAAAATCCGCCGCTCCCCCGAAAACATCCCCAATCCGGCCCGGTCCGACGCCGGTACAACCGAATCCGAAGCCCAGGGTGTGCACATTGTGCACACCCTCTTTTTGAGTCTTTTGGAGCACCAGGCAGCGACGTGCACAGTCCGGAGGGCGTGGGGAATCCTTCTCCTCGCCCTCCATCATTCAGCCTTCCACCGATGCTTCCGAGCTCAGCCGGAATGCGACGCACGACGTTGGCTGAGCATTTCTGTGCGGGGCAAGCCAAGGGCTGGGAATCAACGAACGTCATAGCGTTGCGGCCTCCTTCGAACATCTCATAGTCAAAACAATCAACGAGGCCATGACTAGAACCTTCGCCCAGGATAGCCATAGGGCCAGCGCCTCAGCATGACTGAATCATGGTTATCGACTCTTCTATGGTTGTCAATGCAGTAATGGCTGGGGACTGTTGGCATTGAGTGTGCGGTAGATCCTTCGGGCGAGGTAGCGTTTCACACACCGGCGGATCTCCTTCTTGGTTCGCCCTTCTGCTCGCCGTTTTGCTACGTATTCGATGGTCTCTGGGTCGAATGCCATCCTGGTTAGAGCAACCATGTGAAGGGCTTTATTCAGGGTCCTGTCGCCGCCGCGGTTGAGCCTGTGGCGGACGGTATTTCCCGATGAAGCGGGAATGGGGTTGACCCCGGCCAGGGATGCGAAGGCCGCCTCGGAACGTACCCTGCCCTGATGAGACCAGGCGGTCAGACATATGGCTGCCGTGACGGGTCCGAAGCCGGATTCCTGCAGCAGCGGCGCGGCTTCGCTTACCTCGACCAGTTCGGTGATCCGGGAGCCGTTGGCTTTGATCTCAGCGTCAAGGTCGCCGATGCGCTTGGCCAGTCTGACCGCTTCAGAGCGGGCCACCGAGACGGCAAGAGGTTCTTCACGGACCCGCCATCGGGACACCTCCAGTATCTGGCTTCCGGTCAACGAGCTGCGCGCGTCCAATCCCAAATCATTGATCCGGAGCAGGGCCGTCAAGGCGTTCACGGTCCTGGTCCTGTCGGTGGTCATTGAATGACGCGCAGTGACCAGGACCCGCAGCGCTGCGCGGACCCCTTCGTTCAGCCGTGGCCGGCGCAACTGCTTCTCTTCCAAGGCAAGGACGGCAGAAGCGATTCGATTCGCGTCCAACGGATCCGACTTGCCAATCCCACGACGCGGCAGGGCGTCCATGCGCGTGGCTTCGGCGACCTGGTAGCCGGCAGCTGCGACAGCCCCGGCCAGCACGGCACCATAGGAAGCCGCGCCCTCGATCACCCACAAGGTGGCCAGATCGGCTTCGGTGCGACGAGCGACCCAAGCGATGGCGCGGCTGATTCCGGCGCCCGTTGTGGGGAACTCCCGGGTTTCGAGGCGCTCACCGCCGGCCGTGGCAATGATGGCATACACGTGCTTCCGGGCGTGGGTGTCGACGCCCACGACAAACGGGTGGGAATACGCAACGATAGTCATAGCGGCACTGGCACCTTCCTCATTTCGCGGACATGCTCAGGCCCGTAACGGGCCGGTACCAGTCCGGGTAGAGGTCACTTCGGAACAGCACCGTGACGAGCCACGCCCCGCACGGGGGCGGACAAACTTCTGATCAAGTCACCGAGGTGGGCCGGGCAGGTGCCGGCCGCCCACCCAACGGACGGACATGTCGATAACAGGACACCCGGACGGGGCCAAGCGTTTAATGAGTCACGTCCGCGGGGCGGAACGGCCTGCAACTACTCTGCCAGCCAATCCCAGACCAGCCACCCCAACCCTCACAGGCGTTATAAGTTCTCCGGAAACGCGGGGGCGTTGCCCCATTACTGGCCGAACTGCTCGCGAATCTCGGAGGACTATGGCCGGTGTTGGTCTTTCATGCAACCATGCGGCAATGAGAAGTGAGAAGGACGTCCTTGCCATCATTGACCGGGCCAGGGAAGAGATGATTTACATCGGGCCTGACCACCCGTACTACCCATTGTTGTCGGACCTGGTTTCGGCAATCCAAGATGCCTGGCAGCAGGGCTACAACAGCCACCAAGCGGGCAGGTCCAGCATCAATCCTTATCGCTGGAACGAGGCAGGATCATGACTGGGTCTTCCGGCGCGCACCTCCCTCTGGGAAGATCGCCCAAGGCACGGTTGGGGATCTTGCGGACTGAAGATTGTGCGTCCAGATCCTGGTGTCAGGCTCACGGCCGGCCCCGGGCCTCCCCTGCTTTGCTGTCCTGTTATACAGCCGGTGATAAGAAAGGCGCCAGAAATGACTGAAGAGCAGCTTCCCGACCAAGCACCCTATACCCGCCGGGATGACGTCCCGACTGACCAGAGCCCAGATGCTGCTTCCGCTTTGGAACGCCCTGTTTCCGGAGGACCGGACAATTACCCTGGCACCGCGGAGACCAACCCCGGCCGGGGACAGGAGGACCCTCTTCTGCAGGACGATACGGTGTCCGGAGAGGAAGAGGATTTCCTGAGCGAACAGCCTCTGCACGACGAAACCCAGCACGCCACGGACGTGCCGACGCTGGAGGAGGCTGCCGCCGACACAGAACTGGGCGAAATGCCCACCGGCGAAGAGGCCGAGGGCAGGAACGACCAGGCAGACTTCGGAGGGTCTCCGCTGAGCCAATTCGATCCGGAGGACCTTGAGCACTGACTCCTGTCCGGTCCACGAGGGGTGAATGTCCCGCTCGCAGCCAGCGAAAGACGGGCATGGCCCGGCCGCGACTGGTCGACAGTAGCAGCACCAGCCGAATTGCCCGCGCCGTGGGCCACTGGCAAACCCCGGTCGCCGGACTCCTCATCGTTCAAGTTGACGAAAGGCCGGTCACAGACTCTTCTATGGTTGTCAACGTAGCGATGGCTTGAGGCAGTTGGCATTGAGCGTGCGGTAGATCCGTCGGGCGAGGTAGCGTTTCACGCACCGACGGATCTCCTTTTTGGTTAGACCTTCTGCCTTCCGTTTGGCTACGTATGCGATGGTTTCTGGATCGAATGCCATCCTTGTTAGAGCAATCATGTGCAGTGCTTTATTGAGGGTCCTGTCGCCTCCGCGGTTGAGCCTGTGACGGACGGTATTTCCGGATGAAGCGGGAATGGGGTTGACTCCGGCCAGGGAGGCGAAAGCTGCCTCGGAACGTACCCGGCCCTGATGAGACCAAGCGGTGAGGCAAATGGCTGTCGTGACAGGTCCGAAGCCGGCTTCCTGCAGCAGGGGCGCGGCTTCGCTTACCTCAACCAGTTCAGTGATCCGGTAGCCCTTTGCTTTGATTTCAGCATCAAGGTCGCCGATGCGCTTAGCCAGCCTAACGGCTTCGGAACGGGCTACCGACACCGCAAGAGGTTCTTCACGGGCCCGCCAGCGCGACACCTCCAGTATCTGGCTCCCGGTCAACGAGCTGCGCGCATCCAACCCCAAATCATTCGTCCGGAGCAGTGCGGTCAACGCATTCACGGTCCTGGTCCGGTCGGTTGTCATCGACTGACGTGCACAGACCAGGACCCGCAAGGCCGCGCGGACCCCGTCGTTCAACCGTGGCCGGCGCAACTTATCCTCTTCCAAGGAAAGGACAGCAGAAGCGATCCGGTGCGCGTCCAACGGATCCGACTTTCCAACCCCACGACGCGGCAGGGCATCCATGCGCGTGGCTTCGGCGACCTGGTAACCGGCGGCTGCAACAGCCCCGGCCAGCACGGCACCATAGGAAGCGGCGCCCTCGATCACCCACAGAGTGGCTAGATCGGCTTCGGTGCGACGAGCGACCCAAGCTATAGCGCGACTGATCCCGGCACCAGTCGCCGGGAAATCCCTGTTGTCGATCCGTTCGCCGCTTGGCACGGCGATGATGGCGAAGACGTGCTTCCGGGCATGGGTGTCGACACCCACGACAAACGGGTGGGAATAGGCAACGATAGTCATAGCGGTTCTGGCACCTTCCTCATTTCGCGGACATGGTCAGGGCCGTTACGGGCCGGTACCAGTCCGGGTAGAGGTCACTTCGGAACAGCACTGTGACGAGCCACGCCCCGTGCGGAGCGGACAATCTTCTGATCAAGTCACCGAGGTGGGCCGGGCAGGTGCCGGCCGCCCCACCCAGCAGACGGACATGTCGATAACAGGACACCCAGAAAGAGCCGGGGCCAAGCGTTTAATGAGTCACGACCGCCAGGGTGGAACGGCCTGCACTTACTCTGCCAGCCAATCCCAGACCAGCCACCCCAATCCTCACAGGCGTTCAATTGGGAAGCGTTCAAAGCAGATGACAGAAGGCGCCGACAAGAAAAGAAATAGGGCAACAAACGTCAGGTTGAGCTTAGTACGACACTCCTCCGTCTCTGACCCGCGGAAACGTCCGTCAGGAAACCGGGCCGTATGCCGTTGCTAGACCTCTTTGACCCGCCCTGCACCTGACCGTGTCTTCTGCGACGCCTCCTGCAAATCGCGGCTGAACGGCGGGCTCAGACTCCGTGGGGAATGTTGAAGGGCGTGATGACTTCGATTTGGGAGGCGTGGCCGGCGTCGGCCTCCGGTAGGGCACCGTGTGCGTGCATGAGGATTCGACAGCAGCGCTGGATGTCCTGCTTGAGATCGTGATGGAGCAGGGCCGACATGGTGCCTGAGCGCAGCAGGGCGATGTTGTCGGGGGCCAGGTCGTGGCCGATGAACACATGCGGTTTCCGTCCCGCCGCTTCGAATGCTTGAATGATGCCGGCGTTGCCGCCGCCGATAGAGTAGACGGCGCTGACGTCAGGGTGCGCGTCCAGGGCTTCGCCCATCAGCCGTAGCGCCGTCTGATCCAGTCCGTCGCTGGCGGGCAGATACAGGACCGCCCGCCCGGGATCCACGGAACGCATGGCCGAACGGAAACCCATCTCCCGTTCCTCCTCCCCGCGGAAGAAGTCGTTACTCACCGTGACGGCAACCGCTCCCGGGTTCATCCCTAACCACTGGTGGATCAGGTAAGCCGCCGTGGCCCCCGCGGACCGGTTGTCCATGCCTACATAAGCCACCCTGCTGCTGGCGGGGAGGTCGGTGACCAGAGTGACGACGGGGATCCCGCCCTCGGCAAGCCGGCTCACGGCAGCTCTAACCACCGGTACGTCCGGAGCCTTGAGGATGACGCCGTGGCTGCCCCGTTTGCCGATCCTGTCCAGCTCGGCCGCACATTCCTCGGCGTTCCATTGCTCGTGCAGGTGGAACCGGGCCCTGAACACTGCAGGCCGCAGCAGCGGCAGCACCGATTCCAGTGCGTCTTTCACCGAGGTGGTGAACCTGACGGGGGCGTCAGCAACTACGTCGATCATAAACCGCCGCCCCGTCAGCTCCAGTTGGAGCCGCTGGGCCTCCAGATCCCTGATGGCCTGGCGTACCTGCCCGGCGGTGCTTTGCCGCACGCCCGGACGATTGTGAAGGACGCGGTCCACGGTCGCGTCACTGACCCCTGCCTGGCGGGCGATTTCCCTAACCGAGTACGGGTGCGCCATCGGGGTCCTTGCGATTGGTCAATGAAGTTTTCCTGAGGTGTTTCAGGGCTACCAAGACTCTCGCACCGGTTCCCGCAACCTGGCAAGAGATCCGATCCCCTGTGTAAAAAGCGCCGAATCCGAATTTGGACATGATGGATTCTTGAGGGATTTCAGCGTTGCGCTGGACTCATCGGATGCAAGAAGCTGGAAACCGCACCGGCGCTCATGCGAACACTGTTTCAAGCCGCATCACTGTTTCAAGGAGGAAACGCCATGACCACCACCGCATCGTCACACGCACCCGGAACCCACGCTCCACAGTGGTTCGGCCATGACAGCTGCAGGCTCGAGGATTTCGTTGTCATCGTCGGCGAAAAGACGAAGCTGGAGGACTACGCGTACGCTGACGCCGTCGAGCAGAACGCGCTCATTTACGGCAAGCGCCTACACAGCTATCTGGAGTCTCCCGAAGAGCGCGCTGACGTTCAGGCTGAACTCATCCGTGCCCTGACTGCCGGGCCGGGCATCGTCGTTTTCAAGCGCGCCTTCGCCGACACCGCCATCGTGGACCGCGCCACCGAAGCGTTCAACAGCATCATCGCCGAGCAGAAAGCCTCCGGCGCCGCCGCCGGCGACCACTTCGCCAAACCGGGCGCAAACGACCGCATCTGGGGCGCGCTGGACAAGCTGGCCGTTCGCGACCCGCAGGTGTTCGCCGAGTACTACTCCAGCGACATTCTGGCCCTCATTTCCGAGGCCTGGCTCGGCCCCAACTACCAGGTCACCTCACAGGTCAACGTCGTGAACCCCGGTGGTTCCGCACAGACCGCCCACCGCGACTACCACCTCGGCTTCATGTCCAGCGAGCAGGCCGCCCGCTACCCGGCCCACATCCACCTGCTCTCCCCTGCGCTGACACTGCAGGGCGCCGTCGCCCACTGCGACATGCCGGTAGAGTCGGGCCCCACCCTTTACCTACCGCACTCCCACAAGTACGACGCCGGGTATCTCGCCTTCCACCGTCCCGAGTTCACCCGCTACTTCGAGGAGAACTACGTGCAGCTGCCGCTTGAGAAAGGCGATGCTGCATTCTTCAACCCCGCCCTGTTCCACGGCGCCGGCCACAACAAGTCCACCGACATCCGCCGCATGGCCAACCTGCTGCAGGTCTCCTCCGCATTCGGCCGAGCCATGGAATCCGTGGACCGCACGGCCATGTCCGCTGCCCTGTACCCGACCCTTCGGCAGCTCAAGGCGGAAGGCGCCAGCGACAGGTTCCTGCGCAACGTCATCGCCGCATCAGCCGAAGGCTACGGCTTCCCCACTAATCTTGACCGCGACCAGCCGGTGGGAGGCATCGCCCCTGAATCGCAGGCTGAGCTGGTCTGGCGGAGCCTCCAGGAAGACGCCGCACCTGATGCCCTGCTTCGTGATCTGGAGGCCGCCGCCCAGCGCCGCCTCACGGATGGCCTGTGAGACCGCAGGGATCGCCATGAAGAAGCTGAACGTCGCCTTGTGCGGGTCGGGCCGCATCGGCCGGGTGCATGCTGCCAACCTCGCGGCCCATCCGGGGATCAACCTGACCTGGGTTGCCGATCCTGCGACCGAGAGCGCGGAAGAAGTCGCCACGCAGTACGGGGCCCGCCCTACCGGCTCCACTGCTGACGTCTTCGCCGACGCATCACTGGACGCCGTCGTAATCTGTTCGCCGACCCCAACACACGTCCAGCTGATTGAGGCGGCGGCCGCGAGAGGCATCGCTGTGCTGTGTGAAAAACCGATCGATCTCGACATTGAGCGGGTGCGAAGCTGCCGGGAGACGCTGGCCGCCGCCGGCATTCCGCTCATGATGGGCTTCAACCGGCGGTTTGATCCCGCCTTCGCAGCGATTCGTCAGCGCGTAACGGCGGGAGAGATCGGACGGCTCGAGCACCTGTCCATAATCAGCCGGGACCCGGCGCCGGCCCCTGCGGCCTATATCGCCGCATCCGGAGGAATCTTCAGGGACATGACCATCCACGACCTCGACATGGCCCGGTTCTTCATTCCGGACATTGTGGAGGTCGCCGCGCACGGTGCGAACGTCTTCAGCGACTACATCGCCAAGGCGGGAGACTTCGACTCCGCCGTCGTGACCCTCCGAGGCCGGAACGGGGAACTCGTCAGCATCACGAACTCCCGGCACAGCGCCTACGGGTATGACCAGAGGCTTGAAGCCTTTGGAAGCGGGGGGATGCTGCGGGCCGACAACATTTCACCCACTACCGTTCGCAGTTTCGGAAGCCGCGCTGTGGAGGCGGCAGACCCGTACGAGCCGTTCTTCCTGGAGCGCTACGCTGCCGCGTACCGGCGCGAGCTCGACCATTTCGTCGAGACCGTCAACACCGGCACCCCTTGTTCGCCCGGATTCGACGACGGCATATCCGCGCTGATCCTGGCCGATACGGCAGCTGAATCGGCAGCAACAGGCAGGACCATCACCGTTGAAGGAACATTGCAGACATGACAGCACCAGGGCTGCTCAAGGACACCGTCGTACTAATCAGCGGGGGCACCCAGGGCCTCGGCGCCCCCATTGCCCGGCAGGCCGCGGCCGAGGGAGCCGCGGGCATCGCCGTCACCGGACGCTCCGCGGAGGCCGGCGGGAAAATCGCCGAGGACCTCACCGGAATTGGTGTGCCTTCGGTATTCCTGCAGGCAGACCTCGGGGACACGCCGCAGGCAAGCAGCACGGTCACCAGGACCATCGAGCACTTCGGCCGTCTAGATGCGGTGGTCAATGCCGCGGGCCTGACAACCCGGGGCAGCATGACCGACACAACCCCTGAACTGTTCGATGAACATATTGCCGTCAACCTCAAGGCGCCGTTCTTCATCATGTCCGAGGCCATCAAGCACTTCAAGGAACGTGAAGCTCCGGGGAATATCGTCAACATCATCAGCATGTCCTCACACGGAGGCCAGCCCTACCTGGCGCCATACGTCGCGTCCAAGGCCGGGCTCGCCGGACTGACCCGGAATGCGGCCCACGCCCACCGGTGGGACAGGATCCGAATCAACGGGGTCAACATCGGTTGGACGGCAACGGAGGGCGAAGACCTCATTCAGCGCCGGTTCCACGGCGCCGGCGACGACTGGCTCGAAAAAGCCAACGCCTCCGTCCCGATGGGCAAGCTCGGCCAGGTCGATGAGATTGCCGAATTTGTCGTGTTCCTGCTCTCTGCCCGCAGCGGCATAGTGACCGGTTCCGTCATCGACTGGGACCAGAATGTGGTTGGCGGCGCGGATTGAGATGTGCGCCGGGTCCCGGGCGACGAGTCGCATAAGCCCTAGTTGGCGGCCCGAAGGCGTTTTGGTCGCCGCACAAACGGACGACGGCGGGAGCGCAGCCGTCGTCCGTTTGTGTTAAGGGGTACTCCCCGCTGCCTGGGAAACCGAGGCGGGAGCCAGGAAGGACCGGTCGCCAAGCTCGAACTTAGAACTGTGAGTTGCGACGTGTCGCGATCCGCGTGAACTGCTTCCGGCATAGATGTGTTCAGCCACCTTCGTTGGCTCCGACCTTGCATGGCAGGCGGGTAGCGAGCGATTCGTGGACGGCGAGGCGCACAGCGAGGTTTTGTTCGGTTAATTCCCTGTTTACGATGCCTGCTGCATGGCCGCATGCCAAGACGCTGCTGAAGCGTTCAATCTCGACCTTGAAATGGTCTTCCGTAATGTCTAAGATCTCCGTTTGTCCGGTCCGCAGGGAGACCGTTACCCGCTCGGATTCCCCGGGGTCGGGGTCGAAGGCCTTATCCAGGGTGATTTGCCCTTCTGTTCCTATGATCTGGAAGGTGTTGGTCCGGGGCCCTTCAAAGCCGCAGTCGAACGTTCCCAGGACTCCGTTGTAGTCGAGGATAGCTGCCACGGTTGTTTCAACGGGATCCGAGGGGCTTGTTCCTTTGGCGTAGACGTTAGTCGGAGGGCCGCCCATGACCATGTTCATGATGTCGATGGCGTAGCAGCCGACGTCGTTGACTGCCCCGCCTTCCAGGTTGGGCTGGAGCCGGACCTCGCTGGGGGCCCGGTCCATGTTGAAGTGGAAGCGGGCGTGCATGGAGACGACGTCGCCTATCCTGCCTGCATCCAGGAGCTCCCGGACTTTATGGTGCTGTGGGTGGAAGCGGTACATGAACGCCTCCATGAGCGTTACTTCGTTCCGTTCGCAGGCTTCCACTACCCGTCGATAGTCCTGCAGGCTGCACACCAGAGGCTTCTCGCAGAGGATGTCTTTGCCGGCATCTGCCGCGGCGATGATCCACTCTGCGTGCAGACCATTGGGAAACGGAAGGTAGACGGCTTCGATGTTTGGGTCGGCGAGGAGCTCTTCAACACACTGTGTTGATCGGCGTTGCGGAGATGCAACGCGGTAAGACGGCTACATCATTCGTGAAGGACGGCCGTCGTCCTACACCAGCAGAACGCGACCAGATAACGGGCATTGAAGCGTGATCAGAACTGGAAACCGCGGTAGCTGCTCCTCACGTTGAACCGCCAGCCCTGCTTCCTGCGTTCCAGGAAACCGACGCTCGTCTCTATGTCGTTTGGCCGCATCTTCAGTTCACGGCATTTGCCTCTGACCTGCTCAACTGTGACGGAGGCCCACCGCTCGAGGCGGTTCATCATGTCGGCCTTGAGCTTGTCTTCTTCATTCCATTTGAGTCCGGAGTCATATCCGGCCGCCCACTGTGCAAGGCTTTTGAGGATCCGGATCACGTCTTCCGGTAGGGGTTCGCCGACGGCTGACAGAGCGGCTTGTGGTCCTGACGCAGGCTGCGGAGTCTGTTCCGGAAGGAGTCGTACCGGCTGAGCGACTTCCAACCAAGTGGCTGTTTCGGCAGTTCCCCACTCGATGACGACGATAGCGTCAGCTTGTGAGCCCCACAGATCGTTCAGATGTTGCCGGTCGGGCCATGCGTAGACGACACGCCGGTGGGTAAGGGACCCGGCAGAGAAACCGCGCCAGGTGAGGTGCACCGTATCAAGTCTTCCCACCAACCGCTTGAGGGTTTCGCTCTCGAACCGACGCTGTGGCGTTACAACGGCAATTGGGCCGCCAGGTTGTTGCGAGAGCCACGCGACCGCGCGGGCATCTTGCGCTTCACGGGAGTCATGAGCGCCCAGTTGGGACACGCAACTGGAAACGGGTATTCACTTGACGACATCGATACTCCCTGCTCGGTTTAGACGGACCTTAGCAGTTGCATCCGACACCAGCCCCGCCCAGACACCGGGCACCAAGGATTCTCGTTTAGCAGGCGACCTCTTGGATAGGCCGCTGGACTAGGGTTTGAATGCGCCACCCGGTTTGAGGCGCCGCACTGCCCGCTAACGGATCCTTTACCGGACACTTGCGTCCGGATTCAGTGTCCTTCACCGGTTGATAGACGCCGCGGGCGGCTCTTCGCGTGCGAAGAGCCCCCGTACGATCCTCACCACTAGCAGGGTGAATGTGAGCTCCACGGCAGCGAACTCAATGTCGAATTCGCCTCGCGGCCACGTGATCACGCTGTGAACGAAAGACTGATCCTGGATCTTCAGTTCGTCGCCGAGCACCTCGACCGCGGTGCCGGCCTCGCCGAAACCCGCCTCAACAACAGAGAGGCTGGCACCAAAGTAGCTGGCCTAAAACCACTCATAACCCACTTGGCTGTCGCCGATCAATGCCCGGAGGGAGACGACGTCACGATCGACCTGGCCGAGCAAGTCGATAACACCGTCATGGACGTTGACGTCAATGAGTTTCTCGGCTCCGGAGTGGGGCACGGGCCGGATCGACTGGCGGGCCCCCAACCACTGACGCCCCTTTTCCGCCCGAGGGCCTTAGCTCTGATTCGAAGTCACCGTGCAGTCCCGGTGTCAGTGGGAGAAGTTTGCTGAGATCTCGGCGAGGGTGCGCCCCTTCGTCTCAGGCGCGAGCCATTGCGAGAGGACTGCACCGAGTAATGCGACGGCCGCGGCTACGACCATGCTTGGGCCCATGCCGATGTTGCTGATCGCCCATGGCAGGGCGAAGGTGCCGAGTGCGGCTCCGATGCGGCTGAAGGCCGCGGCGAAGCCCATGCCGATGCCGCGCAGGTGGCCGGGGAATACCTCGGCCGGATAGACCTGGGTCATCGTGGTGTAGCCGGCATTGAAGAAGGAGAAGGCGAGAAACAGGCCGAGCACGAGGATCGCTGGTGCGTTCGCCCAGACTCCGATGATCAACAGGATGCCTGCGCAGAGCCACTGCCCGGGCACGGTGAGGATTCGGCGGCCGAGCTTGTCAATCAGAAGCACGGTGGTGACAACACCCGCGGCCGCAAGTGCGGACAGGCCGACTCCACCGGCCCAGCCGCCGCCGAAGCCGAATTGGTTGAGCACGTCGTCGGCGAAGGTCGCGATCGCGAAGTACGGAGTGACCGCGCAGAACCAAAAACCTGAGGTGAAGAGGGTGGTGCGCCAGTACTGCCTCGAGAACAGCATTCCGAAGGAGGCGCCCTTGATTTTGGTCCTACTCTGCGCGGCTTGGGCCTCCTGGATCATCCTCAGATCGATCTCTTCGGTGATGCTGTTGTGCATCTGGGGCGATTCGACGTATCTGCGTGCGATCGCGAGTGCTTCCTCACGCCGTCCCTTCGTAATGAGCCAGCTCGGCGATTCGGGGAGGCCCAAGCGGGCGAGGAACAGGACGAATGCGAGTATCGTGCTCGTGCCGATTACGAGGCGCCATGGGGTGCCGGCGTCGTGCAGGAGCGTGCCGATGATGAATGCCATCATGAAACCGACGTACCAGGCGATCAGAGTCAGCCCGAGCAATCGCCCGCGGAGCTTTGGAGGGGAGAACTCTGATAGCAATGGCCCACCGATTGAGTACTCGCCGCCGATCGCGACGCCCATGAAGAACCGGATGATGGCGAGCTGAATCACGGCCCCGTCTCCGGAGGTTACGAAGAACTGGGCCGCTGAGGCGACCAGGAACAGGCCCATGTCCACGAGGAACATAGGCTTGCGTCCGAACTTGTCAGTAGCCCAGCCGGCCAGCGGGGAGCCGACGAAGATACCAGCCAGCGGGCCTGCAGCGATCATGCCCAGAGATAGTGCGTCGAGCTGGAGATCTGACCGCATGGGTCCGGTGACGGGGCCGATGATTCCGAGGATGTAACCGTCGAGGAACATGCCGCCGATGAAGACAGCGACAAGCCGCACCATGAAGCGGCGTTTGAACTTGGAGCTGGTCTCTCTTGATATGGAGGTGTCGACGGAGGCCGTCGTCCCGGTCGGATAGATCATTGAGATTTGTTCCCTTCTGACTTCAGCGCAAACCGCTGACGCCGTTTCCTAGACGCACGGACAGCCGCCTGCCCTTAGCGACCGGTGGACGATGCCGACTGGCTTGACGCCAGCCGATATGGCCGCGCAGGACTCGCGAGATGATTTCGGCGTCGTCATGTATCACTGCTCTTCGAGATGGATACGGGAAGGCCTTGGTTTCCACCCTCGCGCCGAACCATCGAGATCAAAACCTCGAGACCGGGTCGGCAAAGTATGACATATATGACTCATATATCAGAGAACTCTAAAGGTGCGATCCTCACCCGGTCAAGAGTTTGATGTGTTAATTGGTTGTATCCGTCGGCTCACATTAATTGGTTGTATCCGTCGACTCACGGGGGTCTGTCTGAACCGGCGCAGGTTCCGTGCCGCAGTCATACGAGTTGCGGGGGCGCGTAGTGGACCGCCTCGAATTCGGTCGGCGTGGCCATTTGCGATGGCTGCCGTGGAGCCTGCAGATCTTTAGGCCCCATAAGGCTGCCGATCTCGCTTGTGTAGATCGTCTCCGGAATTTCCGCTCGATCCGTCCCAAGCCACATCAGTACGCGGTCACGGTGCTCGACGACCATTCCCGCCACGCCGTTCGTAACGAGTGCCCACCCGAGGGCATGGTGGCCATCGACGCGCACACTGTGCGCGGTGCCTTTGCAATTCTGATAGACCTAGCGGTGTGGGCGAAACCCGAAAGCATCCGCGTCCTGGCGAACTCGGTCAATTCATCGGCCAGGACTGTTACTAGGAATGAGGCGTGATAGGGACCGGGCCGATCGGGCTTGAAGGTCGCTAAGCACTCGGATGCCGTGGCTCCGGCTCCAGGGCCGGATGCAATGGCGAAGCGTGCGATGACCGTTTCACCGCCCGCCGGTCGTGGCATGGGTGCGATCAGGCCGCTTGGCTTGATTCCCAGAGTGCTGACGCCGGAAGCGTAGAAGCCGAAGGCTTCAAGGGCGGCGACCGGATGCTCGCGCCGCTCGGCGGCAAAAGCCTGCTCCGCCAGTGGGATCCCTCACCGTGCACTAGTGTCCCGCGGTGCGAGTGGCAACGTTAGCGCGACGCGGGCCTCGTCCCCCAACTGGCTCGGGTCCCTTGAAAGGCTGCCTGCATGAGTACTAGAAAGAAGTCCCGTAAGCTGGCCGATAGAATCTGCCCCACCGAGAAGGATCCCGGGTACGCGATCTACCGGAGCCTCGCGCGCATGGTCAATCAAGCGCCTAAGCCACAACCGCTGTGGCTCGACAATGAGTCCGACGAGGAGCAGCGTAGGGCAGCCGCACCTGGCCTTGCTTGGGGCTGGCTCCAGCGCACGCTGAGCAACGGCGAGGCCGCGATCAAGCTCGAGAAGAGTGGCTACGGGAGCGAATCCGCGCCGCTTCTTCGCTCCGCCCTCGGGCACGCAATGCGCCTTGTCTGGGCGGACTCAGGCGAAGGGAAGTTCGTCGAGGTGGCCATGCTGGCCAAGAAGAATACGAGCAAGAAGATGCTCGAGGCCCAGCATGACGGTTGGCGATTCGATATGCATATGGCCGACCAGCTCCAGCAGTACGCAGATGCCACTACCGACGAGTTCAAGAGCATGGAGACTTTCACCCATCTGAAGAATGCGATCGACAAGAGTCCGGAGGAGATCAAGGACCGGCTCAAGAGCATGTATCTGGCGTGGCTCGCCTACACTGCGGCCAGCCACCCATCGATCGACTCCGCGGAGCCATACATTGATAAGAAGCCGGGCAGCCACTACATGGCCCTGCTCTCGGTAGCTCTGTCGGTGACGGTCGAAAATTGAGCCATTGTGCCGGTTGAAAACTGAGCCACCCGTTCCAAACGATTGGGTGGGTGATCACAGTGGAGGATTGGGCGCTTATTCGGCGGTTGCATCTTGCCGAGGGTGAGTCGATGAGGTCGATAGCGGCGCGGCTGGGCATTTCCCGGAACACGGTCGCGAAAGCGGTCAGCGCTGAGAGCCCGCCGACGTATGTTCGGGCGCCTCGGGACTCCGGGATCAAAGCGGTCGAGCCGGCCATACGGGCGCTGCTGAGGGAGAACCCGCGGATGCCGGCCACGGTGCTTGCAGAACGCGTGGGCTGGTCCGGGTCGCCGGCCTGGTTCAGGGAAAACGTGGCCAGGATCCGGCCGGAGTATGCCCCGGCTGACCCTGCTGACCGGATCACTTACGAACCCGGGGATCAGGCGCAGTGCGACCTGTGGTTCCCGGAGGTGCGAATCCCGGTTGGGGCGGGAAAGCCAAGGATCCTGCCGGTGCTGGTCATGGTGTCCTCGCATTCGCGGTTCGTCATGGCGCGGATGATTCCGTCCCGCATGACCGGGGATTTGCTGGCCGGGATGTGGGAGCTGATCGGTGGTTTGGGGGCGGTTCCGAGGCGGCTGATCTGGGACAACGAAACCGGGATCGGGCGACGGAACAGCTTCGCGGCCGGAGTACCGGCGTTCGCTGGAGTGCTCGCGACCAGGATCGTGCAGGTCAGGCCCTACGACCCGGAGAGCAAGGGAGTCGTGGAGCGGACGAACCAGTTCCTGGAGACCTCGTTCCTGCCGGGACGGTCCTTCGCTTCGCCGGAGGACTTCAACGCCCAGCTCGCGGAGTGGCTGCTCAAGGCCAATACCCGGCTGGTCCGCCGGATTGGTGCCCGGCCCACGGAACTTCTCCCTCAGGACAAGGCGGCGATGCTTGGATTGCCGCCGGTTCCGCCGGTGACAGGGTTCGCCGCGAGGGTCAGGCTCCCACGGGATTACTACGTCAGGATGGGATCCAACGACTACTCCGTGCACCCGCAGGCTATCGGTAGGTTCGTCGACGTCACCGCAGACCTGGCCACTGTCCGCGTCAGCCTGGATGGCAGAAGCGTCGGAGACCACTCCCGCTCTTGGGGCACTGGCCTGACGATCACCGATCCGGTCCACGTCGACGCTGCCCGGACGCTGCGGAAAGCCTTCCAAAACCCGGTGCCCGCGGAGCGCGCCGGAGTGCGGGACCTGGCCGACTACGACCGCGCATTCGGCGTCGTTCTCGATGATGGGCAGGTCGCCTGATGCCCGAGGCCAAAGAAACCGCAGGACAGATCGAGTACTACTCCCGGGCCATGAAGGCACCCCGTATCCGGGAAGCAGCGGCCCGGCTCGCTGACCAGGCAAGAGACGGCGGCTGGACCCACGAGGAATACCTCGCCGCGGTCCTGTCCCGGGAAGTCGCCGCCAGGGAGGCCTCCGGAGCTGAAGCCCGGGCCAGGGCCGCAGGATTCCCGGCCCGAAAATCGCTCGAGGACTTCAGCTTCGACCACCAGCCCGGCCTCAAACGCGACACCATCGCGCACCTGGCCACGGGCGCATTCCTCAGCGAAGCGTCCAACATTGTCCTGCTCGGCCCGCCCGGGACCGGCAAGACACATCTCGCTACCGGGCTCGGCCTCCGGGCCACCCTGCTCGGCCACCGGGTCCTGTTCGCCACCGCCATCGACTGGGTCGCCCGGCTCCAGGCTGCTCATCAAAATGGGCGGCTGCCACAGGAACTGGTCAGGCTGCGCCGCTACGGGCTGATCATCGTCGACGAGGTCGGCTACATCCCGTTCGAGCAGGACGCGGCGAACCTGTTCTTCCAACTCGTCTCATCGCGCTACGAACACGCCTCGCTGATCCTGACCTCGAACCTGCCCTTCGCCCGCTGGGGTGACGTCTTCGGAGACCAGGTCGTGGCCTCGGCCATGATTGACCGGATCGTCCACCACGCCGAAGTCATTACCCTCAAGGGCTCCAGCTACCGGCTCAAACACACGCAAGCGGACTCGTTGCCCTCGACACGGCCAGAAAATACGGCAGAATAACCAACGTCAACGTGGCTCAGTTTTCAACCCGCGAAATGGCTCACTTTTCGACCATCGCTGACAAGCTCGACCACGACCGGCCGCAGACTGCGCGGCGGTGTCCAGTCTGGCGCTCATCGGCGCCGCTTACGGGTACTCGCGCGTGACCGGCCTCGAGGCACACTTCGCTCCGGCCCTTCAGGGCATCATCGATCAGCACGCGAGGTACTTCGCTGACCTGCCTCAGGGGTGAACCCTAGCTGGAACGCCCGAAGGGCGCCGTTCCGGGCCTTCAAAAACGACCCCTTGATGTAGCCGAGGGATGGCCGCCCCTTTGGCGGTCATCCCTCGGTTTTTAGCTTAGGGGGCGGCGTTCACCACGGATGTCTTTACGGATGTCCAGGTCGAGACGGTTCCGGCGGGGGCGCCAGGGTAGTCCTTCAGCAGTACGTCCTGTTCCCCGATCACCAGTCCCGAGGTGGGATCGATGATGATGTCGCGCCTCGTTCCGCCGTCGGGAGGGGATGCCGATAGCGATGCCGGTTCTGCCGTCGACTGTTGCCTGCCTGTCCCGACGGTTACGCCGGGGATAAGGGCAGCGGCCTTGTATAGGGCGGCGCGCAGGTCGGCTGGGACGACTCCGGTGCGCAGACCGTCAGCGATCGTGACGAATGCCTCTGCTTCGGGAGACTTTCCGGCGCCTTTTGTCCGGTCGTAGATGATGTCCAGCAGAGCCTGTGGATCCCTGGGCAGACTGCCGGCTTCCTTGAGAGGTGTGCCGATAATGAGTGTTGGCTGGTTCCCGTAGAAGGCACCTCCTGGGGCACGCTGAATCCCGACCGGGCGGGGCTGCCCTTCCGGCCACAGTGATGAGGCATTCCGTTTTCGTATCTCGGCTGCTGCGGCCTTAGCGGCTTCACTGGAGGACTCAAGGGGGACACGCTCTTCACGGTTCCAGACCCATTCCCCTTCCCTGTCTGCCGGAACATAGACGTGCCCGCCCGTCGTTTCCTGCCAGGAAATGTCACTTCCATCGGCCGCTTGCATGCCTCCGCCGGTGAGCTCCGTCGTCTCGATTTTCAGGTACTGGCCGGGTCCCACCACCGGGTCGGAGGTCTGGATGGTTGCTGCCGCCGCGTTGTTCAGGACCTCGGCTGCTTCAGCGGTTGCTCCCGGACCACTAGGCCTTACAATGTCCGCCAATACGATTCCGCCCACGAGCAGAGCCGCAGCTGCCGAAGCGATCAGGACACGGCGCCGGACCGGACGGGACTGGCGATGGGGGCCGGACATGGTGTCAGTGGCCAGGATTTGCTGCAGTCTGGCCTCGGACCGAAGCCGGGCGGTCGGGTCGGTTGCTACAAGCGGGGCCGGATCGAGGGCGCGCAGTGCGTTGAGGTGCGTGTCAGTCTTCATGTCAGTTGCTCCGTAACTGAATAGTCTGGGTCGAACGCCGTGGAGGTCGTGTGTTTGAGGATCCGGCGCAGTACGAGCCGGGCCCGGTAGAGGCGGATCCTGTAGGTGGCTGCGGTAATCCCGAGCACCCTGCCGGCTTGCGGGGAGGAAAGATTCTCCCAAATGGCAAGAGAGAGGACTTCCTGGTCTTCCGGGCGTAGTTGCTGCCAGGCACGGGACAGATCCACGTGGAAGGCAACCAGATCATCCTCTGATTCGGTGATTCCCTTCGTCACTTCAGCGATTCTCACTTCGAGGGCGCCCTGTCTGAATTGGCTTCGCTGGTCGTTGAGCAGGCAGTGTCTGGCTGTGCCAAACAACCAGGCACGTGCGTCATCCCTACCCGCCGGCACATCGTCGAATCGCCGCCAGGCAACCAAGAATGCTTTGTGGACGACGTCTTCTGCGCGGTGTGGCCCGGCCCGTCTCTGCACAAACCGCAGCACATCTGTATAGGCATCGGTGTAGAGGGCCGCGAATCGGCCCTCGCGTTTCTCTCGTGTTTGCGGTGTCCCCATACCTATACCTGTCCGGTCCGTCAACCACCATCATGCCGGGACAACCCAGCAGAGGCGGCTTCCGGGTCAAAAACGACCGTTTCTGACCTGCATTCGGCAAGCCTCCGAAAAAAGTCTGTGAATCGCAGCGATAAATGGCGTTCTTTTCGCGGCGCTATTTGTCACCCGGCAGCCCGCAGAGGGATCCTTTACCGGGCGCCGCCGCGAGTGAGCGTGACCAGTAACGGTCGTATTCGTGCGCTGGCCACACCGCATCGTCCGCGGCTCCTGACGCCGCGCCAATTCGCGGAACGCCGACACTGACCTTTGCACGAAACACTGCACGTGTGGAGTTGGTCGCTCTGTGGCGGCGTTTTTTGGTCGCTCCCTGTCGCAACAGTGCCCGTAAGGCGAGCACCTATTCCCAATACATCGCAGCCGCACGTGAGCAGAGGCGCATCTCATGACCGCCGACACGAAACGCCGAGGCTAGTCGACGCACCGGATCGCGTCGCAGACGTTCACGGCTGGGCGTGACGCTCCAACGCGTCCAGAGTCGTCTCGGGCGATGTGTTGAAGCAGAAGGTGATTCCGGGCGATACCGCATTGCACACGTTGATGATCCGTTCGAAGAGCTCGGTGTACTCCGGGATCATCCTGATGCCGCCCCCGATCATCACGAGGCCGAAACTATCACGACCGAACGCCGAGCGAATCTCTGCTTCGGCCTCGTCCGGGGAGGTGCCGATCAGGCAGTTGACGGCGTCGAAGCCGGCGGCCGTAGTGGCCCCGAACCCCGCTTCGATCCGTTCGGTCATCGTGGCCTCGTCGAGGCCAGGAGGCAGCTTGCTATAGTCGAGGGCTCGCGCGTGGATGCCGATCATGAGGATTCGAGTCATGGGCCTCATTGTGGCATGCACGCCTCACCAACGAATTAGCCAAGCCGCACCACCAATCAGGCGGGCCCGCTGGATCCTTGCTCGACCCGCCCCGCCCCAGATGAGCTGTTCCTGTAGTGCAGAGGACTCCTGACGTTCCGTGCAGACGACTTCGGAAAATGACATCGGTGGGCCGGCCCCAGGTTGCGACCGCCCGTTAGACGGTCGATCAGCGTGCCCTTGGTGCCCGTTGGTCGAACCCCAGCTGGAACAGTTGCAGAGGTCTAGTCCATGACGGCCCGCCAAGTCCTCATTTCAAGAACGCTGACCGGGCAGTTGGGTCAGTCCCGCCGGCTGCTTCAGGTCTTGGGGCTAATGATGGATACGTCGCCGCTTTTTAGGCGGCGTCGAAGGCAGTCTGCGATACGCTCAGCATCTTCTTCTTTCGCCGCTTCGCGAAGTTTGATGCTCAAGTGCGTCGACGGCAGATTTGCACTTTGAATTGACTCCTCGATAATCGGGTATTCGAGGCACGGGTCTATCACGCCGCTCCTCGGGCCGGCCACGCCTACGACCCAGCGGTCAGATTTGCCGGGGGTGACGTTTGCCTCTCCTGGGATCATCGCGCAGCTTCCTAAGGCAAGTGGAGAAACACTTATCCCAATAATCCACTGCCAATTCGTCTTCTTGGCCCTTGCTAGAGCTCGCAGCATGGCCCGAGCATACTCCGCAGCTCTCGAGCTTTCGTGGGGGAAGTTGTCTCGAGTACGGGGCTGTCCTCATAAGGCCAACCTTCTACGGACCTTAAGCCACTAATCTTGCGGAGGAGCTGATCTCCTGCGGTGCAGAAGAACGATAGTGACCAAATACGCAGCAAAAGTCAGCCCAAGAACCGTGACCCCCGTCGTACCTACGTCGTCGGGAAGTAACACCCGCAAAAGAATCGAGAGGCCCGAAAATAACTAGCAAGAACAATGTCCTTGCCCCAACGCTCCAACTCTTCATGGTTCAAGGTACCCGGGATAAATGTCATGAGTAAGACCTACATAACGTCGGGCCTAGGCAGTGGCCCCCACGGGAACCCTGACCGGGCGGAAAATCGGCTCTCCACCAAGACTGGCCAAATACGGCCAAGAAGTCGTAATCAGGGGGCAAGGGGCATGACGCTAAACGGCGAACTGTTTCCGTTCCCAACGAGCCCACGGAGCGTTCTTGTTCTTGTAGAGAAGTTCTCAGGAAGGACCAGTGTTGGTCTGCTGGTCCGCGGCAAGACGGGGATCGAGCTTCCAGGGGATTCCTGCGCGGTCGAGGTCCATCAGCGTGCTGCCGTCGATGCCCACGCCGGTGACGGCTGCGAGGCGCTTGTCCGGGCGCATCAGCACTGAGAAGTGCGTGTAGGGAAGCAGGCTTGTCTCCGTTCCGGCCAGAGCAGGCAGCGGGACGGGATGGCCAAGGAAGTTCTCGTCGAATCCCTTGCGGCCGGCAAGGGATTCGGCGGTCGCGGTTGGAGTTATCAGTAGTTCGTCCATGACCGGACACTACCAGCGGGCAGTAGCGGGCACATGAACGACGGACTAAAACGAGATTCCGACTTCACCCCGGAACGGTGAAGAATTATTTCGGGTCGTCGGCGCCTAGCAGGTCGTGGCGGAAGACGATCGCGTCCACCGGACGGCTGTCCACGAACAGGACGCAATTTCGCTGGAATGGACCACGACCACGCCTGAACGGGTTACGCCGTGGCGGTGTTTGGAGTAATTTGGGTAGCCACCCGGCGCCGCGTTCGAGCGGCCGGCCCCTGTTGTACCCGAGGGATGTCATGGTCAAGATACCCACCAGCAAGCCAGCGAAACTGTATCGGCCGATCGGGCTGGCTTCAGGAATGATCGGCGGCATCATCGCTGGCCAAATCTTCAAACAGGTGTGGAAGCACGCCGCCCCAGGCGACCGGGGCGAGGCACCCAACCCCCTGTCCACCGATTATGCGCTGAAAGAGATCCTCATCACCGCCGCCATACAGGGCGCTATTTACGCTGTGATAAAGACGCTCATCGACCGCGGCGGAGCGCGGCTCTTCGAACGTTGGACCGGAGAATGGCCCGGGAACTGACCGGCCACCCATTGCATATTATGCGCCAGCATGTCGCCGGACGCTCCCAGTGAGGCACGTAGACCTACAGAGTAAGGAAGCTTTTCGGGTCGTCGGCGCCGAGCAGGTCGTGATGGAACACGATGGCGTCCACAGGCCGGGTGTCCAGGAACAGGACGGCCACCGACCTCGAGTGGACCACGGTGCATCGGGTGAGGCCGTCCACCCAGGAGTGGATCCCGGTGTATTCCTCGAGGTCCAGCCCGTCGCCCAGCAAGCCCCGCTCTTGAAGCAGGTCGTAGACAAGATTCCAAGCAAGATCCACCAGTTCATGGATCGCCGCCTCAACCGAGGTGGGTCGGTTCAGGCCCACGTTTCCCCTGTTCAGGCAAGGTTCTCGGCTTTCAATCGGCCCCTGGCACGGCGATCAAGTCGACCGTGCAGATCCCGTACATATGGACCCACACCCGGTCGGTGTTGCGTGGCTTATTTACGAGTGCCCAGACTGTGGCGGGATCGCCACGTCGCGCTAAACAGCGGCTGGTGGACCCCCAGGGACGTCCCCAGCCCATTACATTCCAGGCAATATGTATACGGGGAGGACTGGCGCGGTCCCTGTAGCGGCGCGGGGCGCGATTAGTACCAGTACCGTCTTCCGGCAAGAGGGCGTCCGATTGCACCGAGCACGAAAAGCACGAGGCCGACAACAGCCAGAATCCACCCAATAGTTATCAGGATTCCAATGTTGAAAATATAACCAAGGATTAGTAGAACAACTCCGAGTGAAAGCACTTTAGTCCTTACCTTTCCAAATATTCGGACCAACACTAAGTTGCAAGCCGGTTCCGTGCGCTCGTCCCATTCGTACCACACCGGGTTGTGGAGTGGAACAGATGTCCGTCCCAGCACCGTCCTTTTTTAGCGCGGCATACACGCACCGCCAGGTTCACCTTTACCTTCCGTCCGGTGCCGGCGAACAGAGCCCGCGCCGACCGGTAGGTGAACGGCTCGGCGGACGCATACTCCTCATCAATCGCCCACCGGTAGAACAGCGACAGGATGCTCATGTGCTGGCCCCACGTCGTCGCCGCGAACCTGCCCTTCACGGGTCCGGCCGCCCGGCGCTCGGCGTACCGGCTCAACCCGGCCTTCCATCTGTTCACCAGTGTCGCGGGCCGCGGTGCAGCCGGACCGTCCTCGAACAGCAAGTCGTCATCGACCAGCACCGGCATACCCTCCGGGATCACCGGCCTGTACTCGAGATCCCAGGACTGCCAGCGTTGCGACGAGAAGAAACTCATAATCACGAGCTCTGACAATAGAAACACCACACTACTGTCACGCAAAGCCCAGACACCGAGGGGCCGCCCACCTCAAAGGCTTATCGCAACAGGGGAACTAAGCGCAGACAATGTGCCGCAGACCGTGCGGGCTGATGTCCTTCTACGCCGGCTTTGCGGGCAAGCCGCTGAACCGTGCGGAATGCCTCTGACCGGTTCCAGGCCCGGAACCACATCAGCACCGCTGGTGCCCAGGTTGAAGTTCAGTGCCTAGACAGCAGGAGCCGGCACGGTGTCTCGACCTTCCGCACGCTTTCGGACGGAAGCCTGGATCGCTGTACAGGCACGGGCCGACGGCATTCGCGACGTCGTAGACGGACACATGTTTGGCCGCGACCTCGTGACCCGCTGTGCCTGGAGTCGTGAACTCCTCACCCCCGCGACGCATAAGCATAACCTGAGGACAGTCAGAGTCCGCACCAACTCCCAAGTCCGGGATGGGTGGCGAAAATTCCACCTGAACAGCCGCTGTACTTAGTCAGGCGGCGCGGAGTCCTGCGACACCCATCCCCCAAAATTCGCCAGTAATTGTTGACTTTGGAGGTGGTTCCTTACTACGGGGCTTTCTTTCCCGAGCTGTTCGAGCGACAACCCGGTCCGATCACCCGCTACGGATGAGATGGCAGAAGAAGGTGCGGAGACTTCCGGGATCCGAGATAAACAGGTTCCGGACGGGAAGCCCAATGCCGCTCAACGATGCCCACTTTGGGGATCTTCTCTGCCCCAGGGAGCTTCAAGGGAGCCTTGCTCCGACCAGCTTGATATCAGCCGGTGAGCAACTGCAGGTTCGTGGAACAGCATATGTACCGACGGTGGGCTGCTCTCCCCCCAAGATGCGACTCTCAAGTACCGCGGCCCGATGCTGGTCAATTCAAGTTCGCGGCCGATTGAAGTCTCATCGGCGCATCGAATACCTCAAAAAGTGATTATGGGTCACAAACTATTAGCCGGAGATGGGTAGCAGAAATGGCTTTGACCTCCGGAAATGCACGAAATCGCCCTGTTTTGAATCCATATAAACTTCCAGATTTTCTCGCCAGTGAATGTTGACTTAGGAGGTGTCTACCTAGGCAGAATCTCCCCTGCTTGCCGAGCTGCACGCCGACGCCTGAGGTCGCTAATTCAGCGATAAAGGATCTCAGTTCTTCGACCACCGTGACCGGTAGTCGAGCGGCTTCTGCGCACCACGGGCCGTGGAGGTGCCCGATGACAAGGGCCACGGCCTCGTCGAACAAGTCGCCAGGGAGACGTGGGTGGGTGTCCGCTCTGCTGCAGACGCCAACGGCTCCAGACGACTATGGCAATGACAGGGCGTCCTGCCGTTCAAGTCCTTGACAGCCTTCTAGTAACGCGAGTAATCTTGCTCACATCTTGTTGGTAACCCGCGTTACTCACCGCAAACGCGGGACAACTCAGCCCCACCCTGGCACTACACACCCAGGATCGACGAAGACCACCGGAGCATTCAATGGCGAAGACCACGACCCCCAACAAAGCCGCGGCTGTGCGGCAGCGGGGTGTCACCATGAGTGATGTCGCCAAGCACGCCGGCGTCTCCCGGACAGCGGTCTCGTTCGTGCTGAGCAACCGCGAAAACGCCAGCATTTCCGAGGAAACGCGCACCCGCATCAACGACGCCGTGCAGGCACTGGGTTACCGCCCGAATGCCGGAGCACGCGCACTGGCTTCCCAGCGCAGTGATTGGTACGGAATCGTCACCGAGATCGTTACGGCCCCGTTCGCAGTGGACATCATCAAGGGCGCCCAGGACCAAGCCTGGCTTGACCACCGGTTCCTGCTCATCGCGCCTTCCGACCAGGCCGATGCCGTAGGGCCCAACCAGGGCCTGGAAGACGCAGCCACCGAAAAGCTGCTGGAACAACGAGTGGAAGGACTTCTGTACGCGGCAACATACCACCGCGGCGTGCATGTTCCGGAAAGCGCCCACGAGGTGCCCACGGTCCTCATCAACTGCTTCGACGCGGACGGGAAGCTGCCCTCGATCGTCCCGGACGAGCGCGCCGGCGGCCGGGTCGCCGTCGAGCGGTTGCTCCAAGCCGGCCACAGCAGGATCGGAGTCATCAACCTGGACCCGCACATTCCCGCGGCCGTCGGGCGTTTGAAGGGTGCACGCGACGCACTCGCCGGCGCCGGGCTGGAACTGGATCCGGAACTGGTGGTATCCGGGCATGCGACGGCGGACGGCGGCTACGAGGCGGCGTGCGAAATCCTGGACCGTTACCCCAAGCAGGACAGGCCAACCGCACTGTTCTGCCTCAACGACCGCATGGCGATGGGCGCTTACGACGCCATCAAGGAACGGGGACTGACCATCCCCGCAGACATCGCCGTGATCGGCTTCGACAACCAGGAACTCATTGCGGCCTACCTCAGGCCAAAGCTGACCACGGTTGCGTTGCCATTCGAAAAAATGGGCGCTCTGGGAGTCCAGACGCTCGCCGCTCTGACAGCAGGACAGCCGATCACTGCCGACCAGCAAATGGTCGACTGTCCGCTGCTAGAACGCTCTTCCGTCTGACCGCGAAATCAAGTTTCGAAGAGCAAACCCCTTACCCACCCCTTCACCTTGCTGATGAAGATAGGAAAGAGATACCCATCATGACACAACCCCGATACCTGAGGTCTGCCCGCATCACCGCGGCCGGGCTGGCGGTAGGCGCAATGCTGCAACAGGCTGTGCAGCCACCGTCAACAAGTCCGCCGGCACCGACGCCGGAGCGAACGCGAACGCCATGCTCACCATCCCACGGGAAGACATGAGCACCTTCGACCGCAACTTCAATCCCTTTGCGCCCGCGGTGAATCCCATGGTCAACCAGGCGATCTACGAACCCCTGTTGGTCTTCAACCCGGCCAAGGGAGACACGACGCCGTGGCTCGCCACCGAATGGAAGACTGCTGCTGACGGCAAATCCATCACGTTCACCCTGCGCGACGGTGTGAAGTGGTCCGATGGCAAGCCACTCGTGGCCGACGACGTCGCCTACACGTTCGAGCTGCAGAAGAAGCTCAAGGGCGGCTACGAGTACCTCGTCGGCGCCACCGCCGAGGGAACCAACAAGGTGACCTTCACCTTCAACAAGCCTTGGTCTCCGGCGCTCTACGAAGTGGGCCAGCTACCCATTCTGCCCAAGCACATCTGGTCTGCGATCGCCGACCCGGCGAAGTACCCCAACGCCACGCCCGTGGGAACAGGACCTTACACGGAGGTCGATTCCTTCCAGGCTCAGTCCTACGCACTCAAGAAAAACCCCAACTACTGGCAGCCGGAAAAACAGAAGATTGCTGGCATCAAGATGCTTGCAATGTCCGGCAACGACGCAGCCAATCTGGCCAGCGTCAACGGGGATGTCGACTGGTCCACCCAGTTCATCCCAAACATCGAGAAGACCTTCATCTCCAAAGATAAGGAGCACCGCCACTACTGGTTCCCGCCCACGGGTGCCATGATCAATTGGCAGCTCAACACCACCAAGGCTCCGTTTAACGACCCAAAGGTGCGCAAGGCGCTCAGCATGGCCGTGGACCGCGACCAAGTGACCAAGATCGGGATGAGCGGCTACGCCCAGCCCGCCGACTGCACCGGCCTTTCCGGCAACTACGAGAAGTGGAAGAACCCGGCCGTCAAGGACAACTGCAGCTGGACCAAGCTCAACGTGGACGAAGCCAACAAAGTCTTGGACGAAGCCGGCTACCCCAAGGGGGCCGACGGCAAGCGCACCTTGAAGGATGGAACGCCTTTCGAGTTCAAGATCTCCGTGGGCGCCAGCTCCTCCGACTGGCTGTCCGTAGCCAACGTGATCTCACAGAACCTCCAAGCAGTGGGAGTCACGGCCAAGGTGGACTCTCCGGACTGGGCCTCCGTGGTGGCCGGATACGAACAGGGCACGTTTGACTCCGGCATTGTCTGGAGCGCCAACGATCCCAGCCCGTTCAAGTACCTCAACAATGCCATGGGCAGCGCCACAGTGAAGCCGGTCGGCACCAAGACGTTCGACAACTACCACCGCTTTGGTGACCCCAAAGCCGATGCGCTCCTGCAGGATTTCGTTGCCGCCGGCGATGAAGCCAAGCAGAAGGACGTCGCGTACAAGCTCCAGGAAGAATACAACGACGCCGCCCCGCTGGTGCCGCTGTTCTCAGGACCTGAATGGGGCGACTACACGGACGTCCACTTCACGGGATGGCCGTCGCAGGACAATCCTTATGCCACACTTTCCGATCGTTCTCCTACCACGGTGCTGATTCTCACCACTTTGGAACCGCGCAAGTAACAGCTGGGCCCCGCAGGCCCAGCAGCCCGGCATGCCCGGCGCCGGATCACCGCGCCGGGCATGCCGCCCCCTCCCCATTACCGCAATACCTGAATGGAGGAAACCGTGCGCTTTATCCTGCGCCGACTGGGTTTCTACCTGATCGCCTTCTGGGCGTCCATCACCTTGAACTTCCTGCTCCCGCGCTTCATGCCCGGTGACCCCGTCTCGCGCATGTTTGCCCGTACCCAGGGCAAGATGCAGCCTGAACAGATCGACGCACTGCGTAAGCTGCTCGGTGTGGACGACCGTCCCATCTGGGAGCAGTACATCGACTATCTGCACAACATTGTCACGGGCAACATGGGCATTTCGATTTCCCGCTTCCCCGCCCCGGTCACCGAGGTCATCGCCGCCCAGATCGGCTGGACCCTCCTGCTCGGCGGCACCGCACTGGTGATTGCCGCCGTCGCAGGTAACTTGCTCGGCATCCTGGCCGCCTGGCGGCGAGGCGGCGCGATCGACTCCGCACTGCCGCCAGTGTTGATCTTCATCGGCTCCTTCCCATACTTCTGGCTAGCTATGGGCGCGCTGTACCTGTTCGGCGTAGTGCTGGGCTGGTCGCCGCTGCGCCACGCGTTCACGGACGGTGTGGAACCCGGCTTCACCTGGGAGTTCCTTTCCGACGTCGGCGCCCACTTGGTGCTTCCGGCGCTGACAATCGTGCTGGTGTCGATCGGCGGGTGGATGCTGGGCATGCGCAACACGATGATCGCAACCAACTCCGAGGACTACATCACCATGGCCGGGGCCAAGGGACTACGTCCGGGACGCATCATGTTCCGCTACGCCGCACGCAACGCCATGCTCCCCTCCGTGACAAGTTTCGGCATGGGCCTGGGCTTCGTGGTGGGCGGTGCCATGCTGACCGAGGTGGTGTTCGCGTATCCCGGCGTCGGCTACCAGCTCCTCAACGCCGTCCAAGGCCTCGACTACCCGCTTATGCAGGGCCTGTTCCTGACCATCACCGCCGCCGTGCTGCTGGCCAACTTCCTGGTGGACATCCTCTACGTCCGCCTCGACCCGCGCGTGCGCAGCAACTGAGGGACCCATCATGACAACCGCAATTCTGAAGCAGCCCAGTGAGCCCACTGAGCCCACAGCTGCCCGCAAGCCCAACCGCAGTTTCGTCCACGGACTTATCACCAACAAGAAGGCCCTGGGGGGCATGATCGTGATGCTCGTGTTCATCGCGCTTGCGTTGCTGGCCCCCGTGCTGTTCCCCGGCGACCCGTCCAGGATCACCGCGATGGCCTCGCTGGAACCGTCTCCCGAGCACTGGCTCGGCACCACGGCTAAAGGTCAGGACGTGCTTGCCCTGACTGTCCACGGCTCCCGCAGTTCCCTGTTCGTCGGGTTGACTGTGGGCTTCGCATCCACCTTCATTGGCATTTTGGTGGGCCTGGCCTCGGCGTACTTTGGCAAGTTCATTGACGAAGCACTGTCCCTGGTGACCAACGTCTTCCTGCTCCTGCCCGGACTGCCGCTCCTTGTCATCCTGGCCGCGTTCCTGCCGCCGGGTTTGGGAACCGTGATCCTGGTCCTCGTGGTCACTGGCTGGGCTGGGTCGGCACGTGTATTGCGCTCTCAGGCGCTGTCCATCCGCTCAAAGGACTTTGTGGCCGCGGCCGTGGTTTCCGGCGAACGGGCGGGCCGGATCATGTTCCGCGAGATCCTGCCGAACATGGCCTCGATCGTCATGGGTACCCTGCTGGCCTGCGTGATCTACGGCATCGGCGCCCAGGCAGGCCTGGAGTTCCTTGGCCTGGGTGACGTGAGCACCGTTTCCTGGGGCAACAACCTCTTCTGGGCCGGCAATGAGGGCGCCCTACTGACCGGCAGCTGGTGGGTCTTTGTTCCCTCGGGTGTTTGCATCGCGCTGGTCGCGTTCGCACTGTCGCTCATCAACTACGCCGTGGACGAAGTCACTAATCCGCGGCTGCGGAAGATCAAAACCCCAAAAATTACCGAAAGGAGCGCCGCCAAGTGACTGTCTCCCAAGTTTCCTTCGGCTCCCACGAGCCCGTCCTGGAGGTCAGGAACCTCACCGTAAAGTACGTCGGCGACACCCGCTCCACCACCGCCGTCGACCGTGTTTCCTTCAGCATCGGCACCGGTGAGGTGTTCGGGCTGGCGGGCGAGTCCGGCTGTGGGAAGTCGACCATCGCCAACTCGATCATGCGGCTCCTTAAGGATCCCGCGAAGATCGCCGGCGGCAGCATCTCCTTTGGCGGCAAGGACGTCCTGGCCATGAGCCCGGAGGAGCTGCGGCGTTTCCGCTGGCAGGACGTGGCCATGGTGTTCCAGTCGGCCATGAACTCGCTGAACCCGGTGCTGACCATCGGCGAGCAGATCATGGATATTTTCACCACTCATGCGGGCTACTCGCGTAAGGACTCGCTGCGGCGTGCCGGTGAGTTGCTCGAATTGGTGAGGATCGACCCCGCACGCCTCAAGTCCTACCCGCACCAGCTCTCGGGCGGCATGCGGCAGCGCGCCGTGATCGCCATGGCCGTGGCGCTCAAGCCGTCCCTGTTGATCCTCGACGAACCTACCACCGCGCTGGACGTGGTGGTGCAGCAGGAAATCATGGCCCAAATCAAGGAACTCCAACGCGAACTGGGCTTCTCCGTCCTCTTCATCACCCACGACATGTCCCTCATGGTGGAGCTCTCGCACCGCATGGCCGTGATGTACGGAGGCCGGATCGTGGAGACCGCGAAAGCCCATGACGTCTACACCAACCCCCGCCACCCCTACACGCAGGCCCTGATGGGTGCATTCCCGCCGCTCACCGGTCCGAGGGTTTCGCTGACCGGACTGCCCGACGGCGTGAAGTTCCGGAACATCCCGGACCTCACCGAAGCAGCACCCGGCCATTTCGTGGCATCTGTCAGTGCCGACGCTGAAGCAGCCGTCCTGGAAGGAGCCGCACGATGAGCCACGCTGTACTGTCTTCCTCACGTCCAGACGTTTCCACCCAAACCCCCGCCCTCGAGGTCCGCGGACTGGGTAAGTCGTTCCCCATTGGCGGTCTGTTCTCCCGTCAGTCGGTCCGGGCACTGCACCGCGTCGACCTGACCATCGGCCGCGGCGAAATCGTGGCCCTCGTGGGAGAGTCTGGGTCGGGTAAGAGCACCCTGGCCCGCTGCGTTGCCCGGCTCGAGAAGCCGAGCTCCGGCGCGATCCTGCTCGACGGCGTCGACGTCCTCAAGCGCGACCGTGTCCAGGCATCGCGAGCCTTCCGCTCGCAACTGCAGATGGTCTTCCAGGATCCCTTCGGCTCGCTGAATCCTGCCCACAGAGTGGAGCACTTCCTGCGGAGGTCGCTGGCGATCCACCGGAAGGGCGGCAGCTCCGAGACAGCGACGCAGCAGCGACTCGAGGAGCTCATGACCACCGTGGGCCTGCAGGCCGACATGCTGAACTCCTACCCGCACGAGCTCTCCGGCGGGCAGCGCCAACGAGTCGCGGTTGCCCGGGCCCTTGCCGTGGAACCACGGGTCATCCTCGCCGACGAACCCACCTCCATGCTGGATGTTTCGGTCCGGATCGGCGTGCTGAACCTGATGCGAAAGCTCCGCGATGAGCAGGGAATCTCCATGCTCTACATCACCCACGACCTCGCCTCGGCCCGATACCTGGCGGACCGGACGGCGGTCATGTTCGCGGGAGAGCTCGTTGAAGAGGGCGAGTCCTTGGATCTCCTGGCCAACCCGGCCCACCCGTACACGCAGCTGCTGGTCTCGGCCGTCCCGGATCCGGCCCGGGCGGGCTCTTACGATCCTGTCCGCCGTGCCGAGCTGCGGCAGGCTGTGATGGCGTCGACCAGCTGCGCTTTCGACGGCGACCCAAACCAGACCTGCTCGGCCGAGGAACCCGTTCGCCATCGCGTGGGCGACCCCGAAAACCGCCACTGGGTGCGCTGCCACCTCTACCGCCCACGTGCTGGTGCCGGCGGCCATGCACTGGCAGCTGAACCCACGCTGGCAACTGAACCTACAGCCAAGCAAACCCCATGACAGAACAGACCCACCCGCTCGCTACCGCTTCTACTTGGTTTCCGCTGCCGGTTGGCTCCAAGGTCACTACGGCGTATGCCAGTGGAACGGCCCCTATCACCTCTTCTACCAGTACAACCCGGAGGGCACCTTCGCCCACCGGAGCGAGTCGATCAGGAATGGGACGGCTACGTCTCCCAGCCCGAGAAGGTCGGCGTCGACATTGTCGAGGACTACCAGCGGCCCACGACAACGACAAAAAGTGCCCCCTAACTCTCCTCAGCGGTGAGTCGGCGTCTCCCCCATCCGCCCACCAGCTCCACTCATCCACCTGCCGGCATTCCTACGGGACCTGCAGAGACCACTCCTGCCCAAGAAATGAGACCTCACCTTCATGACTGCCGCGACCGACACGATAACTGAGACCTTCCGGCCGGCCCTGCACTACGCAGCCGGGAATACCTGGCTCAATGACCCAAACGGCCTGATTTTTCATGACGGCGTCTACCACCTCTACTACCAGAACAACCCGCAGGGAAACGTCTGGGGAAACATGTCCTGGGGACACGCCACTTCCACGGACCTGCTGACCTGGACCGAACACCCTGTCGCCATCGCCTGTGATGAGAACGAAGAGATCTTCTCCGGCAGCATCGTCTATGACCGGGACAACACCAGCGGCTTCGGCACCGAATCCGTTGCCCCCCTTGTGGCCATTTACACCAGCGCCTACAAACCTGGCTCCGAGCATGAGGGCGTCCAGGCCCAGTCCCTTGCTCATAGCCTGGACGGGGGCTACACCTGGACCAAACACACAGGCAACCCCGTGCTCAACCGCGGGTCCGCCGACTTCCGCGACCCCAAAGTCATCCGGTATGACGGCGACGCGGGCACCTACTGGGTGATGGTCGCTGTCGAAGCCAAAGACTTCCAGGTGGTCTTCTACAAATCCGACAACCTGAAGAACTGGGAACTGCTGAGTACCTTCGGCCCGGCGAACGCCACCGGCGGCATCTGGGAATGCCCGGACCTGATCCCCCTTCCTGTGGACGGCGACCCGGAAAACCTCAAGTGGGTCCTAACCGTCAACCTCAACCCCGGCGGACCCAACAACGGCTCAGCCGGCCAATACTTCGTTGGCGACTTCGACGGGAAATCATTCATCTCGGCCAGCACTGTCAGCGAAGGCCTCCAGGACCCTGACCGGCTGGGCGAATACCAGTGGCTGGACTGGGGCCGGGACTACTACGCCGCCGTCTCCTTTTACGACGCCCCGGATAACCGCCGCCTCATGATCGCCTGGATGAATAACTGGGAATACGCCAACCACATCCCCACCACACCCTGGCGCAGCCCCATGAGCCTCGCCCGCGAAATCACACTCACTGCCAGCGACGGCAATTTGAGCCTGATGCAGCAGCCCGTGGGTGATTGGGCAGCGCTGGCCGACCCGTCCAAATCCTTCACCCTTTCAGAAACTACCATTTCCGATACGACGCTGGTTTTGGACGGCGCGGCCGGAACGGTCCAGCGCATTGACGCTACTTTCGCGCCCGGAAGCGGGGAGGAATTCGGTCTTATCGTCCGGGGAGATGGCGTGCAGGGGACGCGGGTGGGCATCCGGCCCGGAGAAGACTCCTTGGTTGTGGACCGCCGGGAATCAGGGATTACAGATTTCCATGAGACCTTCCCCTCTTGCGACTCCGCTCCCATTCAACCGTTGGACGGGGGCTATCACCTCACAATCTTCGTGGACCACTGCTCTGTTGAAATATTCGCCCAAGGCGGTCAGGTCACCATGACCGAGCTAATCTTTCCGGCCGACACCAGTACCGACGTGGCCGTCTACGCAACCGGCGGAACAGCAACCGTGAACTACCTGCAGATCACACAGGTTGCGTAGAGCGGGTACCCACGGGGCTGCCATCAGGTTGAACCACCCCTCAACCTGACAGTCGGGCAGGGGAGCCGCCGGGTGTCGAGGTAGGGTTCGTTTCCTTCGTTTCTGACGGCGGCTCCCGGAACTCTTGGATGCCAACACGACAGGGACACCCTGATGCATCGCCACAGAGGTCGAGACAGGTTGGGCAAGAGAGGCCATGCCTGGCGGGCGGGCTTTCCGGACGTCGGCAGACGAGTCGCCCAAGAAGACAGAGCCGCACCCCACAGCGTGACGTATGGGCGCCGCTAAGGGTGCTTCCGCGGCTCATCATTCCGTCATGCGGTGATCCAGCAGGCCGGCAATGAACAACCATGAGAGACCAGCCAGGCAGCCGTACCTCGGTTCGGGACATTGCGGTAAAAATCCACAGCGTCATGCAGTGGACCCCGACGGCAACCATGAACAGCTATCGACGGAAAACCCTCAATCCACGGAAGAAGGGCGGTGAGAATCATGGGCAACAACCTAGAGCAGTGCTGCCTCACCGTCAGGCAGTATCGGACGGCCTGTGGGCGCCGGCGACACCGGTTCCCAACGGGTTGGGCGCACGTCATGCCGCCCTCCCCCGCACCGACCATGAAGAAGCAGAACAGCCACCAACAGCCGCTAAGGAGGAACCTGGTGAACACCCAGCGATGCGATAAAGAAACTCGCGCCAGATTGTTCTCAGGTCATGTCCGAAGAACGATGAACGCCCATGAACTGGTATAGAACGACAAACCGTCGCTCCAACTAGGGAAGGAGGCAACCGGCCACAGCACCGGCCACCAATAGAAAAGGCCCCCGAAGGGGCCGACAAGTGAACAAATTGTCCACAGTCAGAGACCTACAAGCCTCTGAACAGGGAAAACACGTGCCCGAGGTGGGACTCGAACCAGCCGATCCCCCTGAAAATCCGCCACTTTCCCGAAAACATCTCCAATCCGGCCCAGTCCGATACCGGTACAACCGAATCCGAAGCCTAGGGTGTGGACACTGTCCACACCCTCTTTGTGCCCGTTTTGAGGCCGCCACTCAACGAGGTGCATCACTTCAGGGCAAAGGTTCCCTCTCAACGGCCCGCCCCGCCGCTCGGACGCGTGGCACCCTTCTTCCAGGCATAGCCGGTATCCAATCCGCGACCGCGGCCCGGGGCCTCTGTCCAGAGCAAGCCAATGGCAGGGATTCAATGAACGTCATAGCGTTGTGACCTCCTTCGAACATCTCTCATGGGCGGAGACACAGAAGAAGGCATGACGGGACTGTCTGAATAACGGTAGATCGGCCGGATGGCCTGACACGCCGGGCGTCGCCTGGCGGGGAGAACTGATAGTGAAATGGACGAACACCTCGGATACGAAAAGCACGACGTGTCCGGGGCGCGGGAGCGGCGCGATGTCGCCATCGACGACTGGCAGGTCCCCACCTCAGGAGTGACGTACATAAGGCAAGCGGACGACGGCGGGACTTCTCGCCGTCGTCCGTTGCCTTTGGCAGGGCCCTCCATCGTGCCCCTGTGTGCCACGGTGCTTAGGCGGCGAGCAGCAGGTCGAACAGTTGCTCAGCAAGCCTGATCAGGTGGCGGGGCACGTGGGCCTCTTCACCCGGACGTCCGTGGCCTTAGAACAACGAGGTGCCGTGGAGGGTTTCCTCGACATTGAAGTGCTGTCGTGTCCTAGTTCAACAGCTTTGATGTGCACCGGGTGGGCGAGGCGGGCCGGGACAACGAGGGCGTTGCAGTGGGTATTCATGGTCAAGTCCTTGACGTGGTCGCGGTGTGGAGCGCGCGGCCGGGCAGACTAAGTCCCGGAGCTGGCCGCCCGCTGGCATGTCACCGCTGGTTTCAGCCGACGGCGACGTCCGTGGCGGCCGTCATGTCGCGCCGGCTCGGGGCCTGTGCCACGTTGCGGCCGGCGATGCGTCCCGAAACCATTGCCCAGCCAATGTGCAGCCCGTGGTTGAGAAGCTGGAGCCCGCCCTGCCCCGTTGATCCGGCCGCCCACAGGCCGGGGATGGCTTCCCCTTCGGCCGTGGTCACCCTCAGTTCGGTGTCGACGGCCAGTCCGCCGTCGGCCAAGGTGATGTAGGCGTTCATTGGGCCGAGGGCATAAAAGGGCCCCTCCGTCACGCCCTGGCCAAGATGCCGTCGCCCGAATTCACCGTCGGTACCGCTGGCCACCTTCACGTTCCACTCCTCAACGCTTGCGGTCAACACCGCGGGATCGAGGCCGGTGCTCGCGGCCAGTTCCGCGATGGTGCCGGCCCGGTGATAGACGTCCGGGCGATACCGCTTGTAGTCGTCGACGTAGGCATAGGCCACTCCGGGGAACGTGGACACCGGGTTGGGCCAGGCCGAGAACTTCCGGGCCACCCGCTCGTCGAAGATCATGTACGCGGTATTTTTGGCATCGGCGGCGGTGGCCCGTGCCATGGCCTTGTCCGAGTCCTCGTTGGCGATGCGCTTCCCGGCGTGGCCCACAAGGACCGCCCCGGCCCGGTACATGGTGTTGTTGGGGCCAACCCAGCTGGTCAGTGCGCCGCGGATGACGTAGGCCAGGATCTTCCGCGGCAGACGCTCGACCACCAGGCGCATGGCCTTGGAAATGAGTGGATGGGACGGGAGCATCTTGATCGGGTCCACCCGGGTAGAGGGGGCGAAACGAAGCCCCTCATACAGGCGGTCCATCTGCATCATGACCCCGCCCGCGTCGGCTCCCAGCTTGAGACCGTCGCCGGTGTTGTTGGGGTTGACGGGAGGGATCTTCGCCGCGTCCTCCCCCACGTACTTGGCCTTCATTTCTGTAGAAGCCGAGTAGTCGCCGGTGGCCAGGATGACACCCTGGCGGCCGAAGTACTCCACTCCGTTGGCCCGCGCGCCGATGATCTCGCCACCCGCGTTGCGCAGCAGTTCCTCCACGCGCATGGATGTGTGGATGACCACTCCGTGCTTCCTGCACTCCCGCAGCAGCGCTTCGGCGTAGGCCCCGGAGTTGGGCAGGACGTTATGCATTCGTGGCTTTTCGTAGGGCGGCTCGGGGGTGGGGCCGAGGAATTGCACGCCGATGCTGCCGAGCCACTCCACCGTGGGGCCCGCGTTCTCGGCGAGGATCCGGCGCAGTTCCTTGTTTTCGCGCTGTTCAAATTCGCCGTTGGCCACCTTCATGTCCTCGACGAACAGCTCGATGCTGTCATTGACTCCCGCACGGTACTGGTACGCGGTGTTGGCGGCGGTAAAGGAGCCCACGGACATCGCCGTGCTTCCGCCCACGGTCGCGCACTTTTCCAGCACAATCACGGTGGCTCCGCTGGTGGCCGCCGAGATCGCGGCACTCATGCCGGACCCTCCGCCGCCGATCACCAGGACGTCCGCCGTTGAACTTCCTGCTGTTGATTTCACTGCTGCTGATCTCACTGTGCGTTCCTTTCACTGCCGCGCCCGTCGACACCGACGACGGCGAGGCTTGCGTTCCGTACGAACGAGGCCGCCCGCTCGGCGGCCGAGGTCCCGGCCCAGCGGCCGGTGATGTAGCCGGGGGCTAGGCCGCCGGCGTAGCCGTAGTTGGACAGCCCGCCGATATCGGCACCGGCGGCAAACAGCCCCGGCACGGCTGCGCCGTCGTGATCCAGGGCTTCGCCGCGCGTATTGGTGCGGACCCCGCCGAAGGTGAACGTGATGGACGGTTGGACCATGAGCGCGTAGAAGGGGCCATCCTGCGGCGCCCGCGCGGAGGCGGACACTGTTACGCCGTCGGCGGTGCCGCCGCCCTGGCCGGCAACTTCCGCATACCGGTCCAGGGTGGGGGAGAGCTGATCGCGCTCCACGCCCCAGCCGGCGACCAGGTTCACTAGCTCCGGGAGGGTCTGCGCCACGGCGTGCTGGCCGCCGGCTTCGATGGCGATGCCGAGGCGGTCGATCCTGCCCAGGCCCGGGAACGGTTCTTCGAGCACCTCCGTGCTTCGGACGAACTCGTCGAAGATGAGGATCCCGCGCGCTTCAGGCTGGAAGGTGACGGCCTGGTTGAGCAGCTCGTCGCCGTCGGTCTCGTCCGCGAAGCGCTTGCCCTGCAGGTTCACCAGCACAGTGGAGCCGGAGTAGTACTGCGAATAGGGCAGGTAGTGTTCGGTCTCGAACCTGGGGAGCGGATACGGCAGCAGGTGCCCGTAGAAGGTGCTCATCGCCGTCGTGCCTCCGGTGCCGGCGGCGCGCGCGAGGCGCAGCCCGTCGCCGACGCTGCCGGGGTTGGAGCGCAGCACCAGCCGGTCCGCGTTAGGTCCGACGGATCGGGTCAGTTCGGCGCGGTCGCCCTGGAAGCCGCCGCTGGCCAAAACGACGGCGGCAGCCTCGTAGCGGATGCGGCGGCCGTCCGCGGTGCGCACCAGAACTCCCGTGACGGCGCAGCCGTTCCGCACCAGTCCGGTGACGACGGCTCCGGCGGTGGCCTCTCCCCCGGCCGCGACGATCCGGTCCCGGCACCACGCCAGGATGCCGTGGATGTCCGTGGAGTAGCCGATGCCGAAGGTCATGATGTCCCGCTTCGGCTCGTCGGCAACCCGGAGGCCGGCGGCCCGCAGCTCGGCGAGTGCGTCTTCATAGTCGGCCACCAAGCGGCTGCCGAGCTCCACGTTGCCCAGCGGAATCCGTTTCCGGTAGGCCTCCACGCTGGGCGCGGTCCAGAACATGCCCGCCGAGAGCGCGGCCGAACCGCCGAAGGCCGTCTGTTTCTCCAGCAGCGCCACTGTGGCGCCGCGCCGGGCGGCTGTCATGGCCGCGGCGGAACCGCTGACACCGGATCCGACCACCACTACATCCACCCGGCGGACCTCGTCCACGCTGTCCTCGCCGTGGTCTGTTGCCGTAATACTTTCCTTCTGCTGCGGCGCGCCCATGCTCATTGCGCCACGCCCGATGCCAGCTTGGCGGCTGCGTGCTCCGCTGCAATGCGGCCGAAGACGACTCCCTTGCCCAGTGAGGTGCCGGTCATGTAGGCGGCGCCGTGGAATCCGCCGGTCAGCTCCCCGACCGCATACAGGCCGCGGATCACTTCGCCGTCGACGTCAAGCACCTCGGCGCTGGGATTGATGGTCAGGCCACAGTAGGTGGTGGTCATCAGGGCCTTGGCCGGGTAGGCGTAGAACGGTCCCTGGTCCAGCGGCAGGAGGTCGCCGACGCCGTTGCACAGGTGGGTGCGGCCCACCTCGTCCCCGCCGCGGCCGGCCACCGTAACGTTGTACCGTGCCACGGTCGCCCCCAGGCCGGCGGCATCGATGCCGGCGGCCTCGGCCAATTCCTCGAGGGTGTCCGCCTTGAAGAGGTGGCCCAGGTCCTCGATCATGCCAATGTCGTTGAGCGGGATGCCGGGGTGCGATTTGGCCCTGACCTTCGCGTCGAAGATCTCGAAGCCCAGTCCTTCGGGCTGCTTGAGCACCTCGCGGCCAAGGGTCTTGTAGGACTTGGACTCGTCGACGAAGCGCCGGCCGTCCTTGTTCACGATGATCGCGCCCATATAATACGCGGTGAGCAGTTCGTGGAACTCCTCGCCGGTTTCCGGGTGGGAGCCGTAGGTGGCGGTGATGTAGGACATGTCCGCCACGCCGGCACCGAGTTTCCAGGCCATCTTGAGGCCGTCACCGGTGTTGCCCGCCCCGCCGTAGGGGATGGCCGCCAGCTGTTCCGGCGCGAAAGTGCGCAGCAGATCGGTGCTGCGGCTGAAGCCGCCGGTCGCGAGGATCACGCCGGCGCGTGCGGTGAACAGGGACTCGATGCCTTCGGATTCGACGACGACGCCGGTCACCCGGCCTTCGGTGCTGCGCACCAGCCGGACCGCGCGGTGTCCCAAAAGGGTTTCGCCGCCGTTGTCGGTGAAGGTCCGGTGCAGGTTGGCGAGCAGTTCGGTGATCACGGTGTTATGGCTGCGCGGCGCCGACTGTCCGGAGCTGATCTCCAGGGCCCGGAACTTCGCGCCCTGGTCCTTGAGCCACTGGTATGTCTCATCCTGGTGGTCCAGGTACCCGTCCAGCAGGGCATGGTCGTTGACGCCGCCGCCGGTGGAGAGCAGGTCCTGCAGGAACAGGTCCGCGGAGTCCTCCACGCCTTCGGCTGCCTGCTCTTCGGTCCCGGAGAAGGCGAAGAATCCGCCGCTCATGGCCGAGGAGCCGCCGAGCTTGCCGGTCTTTTCCAGGAGGACCACCTTGAGGCCGGCCTGCGCCGCGCTGGTGGCTGCGGACTGTCCCGCGATGCCGGATCCGAGGACCACCACGTCGTAGTCGTGTTCGGGCATGGTCATGGTGCTGTCCCTTTCAGGTGTGTTGCTGTCATTGGTTCTGCACCCCCTTGTGAGGCGGGTTGCGTGCGCGGCGGCTGGGCGTTTCAGCAGGTGAGCCAGCCGCCGTTGACGTCCAGGCTGATGCCGGTGATGTAGGTGGACTGGTTGCCGGTGAGGAAGGCCACCGCGTCGGCGATTTCCTCCGGCCTCGCGAAGCGCTTCATCGGGACCTGTCCCAGGAGTCGGGCGTCCTGGGTTACATCGCCCATCATCGGTGTCTGCACGAATCCCGGGGCCACGCCGTTGACGCGGATCTTCAGGTCGGCGAGTTCGTGGGCGAGGCTGGCGGTCAGGTTCTGCAGCGCCGCCTTGGACGCCCCGTAGGCCACGGAGCTGGGGAAGAACGGGGCGAAGTCCGCGTCCGGGCCGCCGCCGGTGCCGGTCTTGGCCGTGATGGACAGCAGGTTCACGATGCTGGCGGAACCGTCAGTGGGCATGTGCGGGTAGACCTCGCGGATGAGGAAGAAGGGCGCTGCGACGTTGACCGCCATGACGGTGTTCCACTCCTCGTCGCTGAGTTCGAAGAAGCGGATCTTGTGGCCGTTGCGCTTGGGGGAAATGCCGACCGCGTTGACCACCACCCCCACCGGACCGGTTTGAGCGGCGAACGCGGCAAGTTCCCGGTTGGCTGCTCCGTCGGCCAGGTTGCCGGCGAAGCCGCGGTGTTCTGCCCAGCCCACGTCGGGGAGTGAGGCGGCCGTCCGATCCGCCGCGTCCTGGTCGAGGTCCGCGACGACGACGGCGTAGCCTTCCGCCGCGAGGCGCCGGCTGATGGCCTGGCCGATGCCGCCGGCGCCGCCGGTCACGATCGCCGTCTGCAGCAGCACCGGTTGCTTGATTGCCTCAGCGTCGAGTGTGGCTGTGGGATTACTGGTCATGGCCGGGCTCCTGGTTCCGGCTGAACGCCGTGTGGGAATCGGTGATGGCAACGGGTAGAGTACGGATCGGCGAGAAGGACGTCGGGTACATGATCCGGTTCTCCATCGTCATGATCATCGGTCGGATGATGGCCAGGCATTCCTGCCACTGCCCGTTCTTGGCGAGCTCGGCACGGCGGGTCCGGCGGTCCTCCAGGTCCGCATACGCCCAGAAGTGGTTGAGCTCGTTCTGCCGCCCGAATTCGGTGACGAAGTAGCCGAGGAAGCCGCCCAGGATCGGCTTCTGCGCGGGCAGGCCGATGCTTTCGTACGATTCGAGGTACTCGTTGAGCCGGGCGCCGGTGTGCAGGACGTAGGTGCGCTGTTCAACGATCATCGGGTCACGGCCTCTTCGGCATCTGCGGAGCCGGCCAGCCCGGTGACGGCGGGCGCCGTCGTCGTCGTTTCCTCAACGGGAACATAGCGGCCGAAGCGGTGCTGGCCGCCCTCGAGGGTCTTACCGTCGCCCATCATCACCATGTTGATCAGCGCGGCGGCGATGATCACGATCCAGGCAATGGTGATGGAGACGGTGCTGCCGCCGCTGATGCTCATCAGCCAGGAGGCCAGGAACGGCGCAGGGGCCGCGAAGATCAGATTGGAACCGGTGAGGGCGAGTGCTGATCCCGTGTACCGCATGTGGGTGGGGAACGCCTCGGCAAAGAGCGCCCCCTGGCCGGCGTTTCCGAACTGCGCGGTCACCAGGGAGAACGCCACCATGCCCAGCGTCAGCGGGAAGCTGCCCAGGTTCACCACCGGGAAGAACAGGACGGCGGCGAGCAGGGTGCCTGCCGATCCGATCATCAGGATCCGACGGCGGCCGTAGACATCCGCGAGACGCCCGCCCCACCAGATCGCGATCACGGAGAGGAAGTTGGAGATCATGATGATCGTGAACGTCTGGCTCTGCGAGAAGCCGTGGGTGGTGAGGTAGCTGATGCCGAACACCGAGACGATGTAGAACGTCACGACGATCGGGGCGAAGGCGAGAATGAGCCGCAGGATGGTGATGCCGTGCGTCTTGATCACGGTGGCCGGAGTGGTGGATTCCTGGGCGACCTCCTGCATGCCTTCCTTGAACACGGGCGTCTCTTCAACCTTGAGCCGGATGTAGATGCCCACGGCCACCAGCAGGATGCTCAGCAGGAACGGCACGCGCCAGCCCCAGGCGAGGAACGCTTCCGGGCTCAGTACGCCGGAAAGGACTGCCAGCACCAGGTTCGCAGCCACTTGGCTGATCGGCGAACCCATCGCCATGAGCCCACCGTAGAAGGCGCGGCGGTCCGCGGGTGCGTGTTCCATGGTCATCAGCTGGGCTCCCGTAGCTTCGCCGCCGAGCGCGATGCCCTGGATGAAGCGCATGAGAACCAGCAGGGCAGGGGCGGCGATGCCGATCGCTGACTGCGGCGGAAGCAGGCCGATGACCATCGACGCGACGCCCATCATGATGAAAGTAGTAAGTAGGATCTTGCGGCGTCCCAGGCGGTCCCCCAGATGGCCGAACACGATTCCGCCGAGCGGGCGGGCCACGAATCCGACGCCGAATGTTGCGAAGGATGCAAGCAGCGCGATTGCTGGATTCATGTCGTTGAAGAACAGCTTGGGGAAGACGGTTGCGGCCATGGCGCCGTAGACGGCGAAGTCGAACCATTCGAGGGCGGACCCGAAGGTACCGCTGAGGACGGCGCGCTTGGCCTGCCGGGAGGCGGGTGCTGCGGGCTTGAGCGAGCGCTTTACGGCTCGTGACGGCTGGGACAGACTCATCAAGACTCCTTCGTCGGGTGAGCAGCGGCGCCTGTTGCGCCTTCATTTTGGGGAGATTCAGTTAGGGAGTTCAGCTGGGGAGTGAACGATGCGCGGCCCGGCTTTTCGCGGGATTCGTTGCGTAGGTTGTGATCTGAGGCTAGCCAGCCCTATGCGTCAAACGCAATGGCTGCTACCGTAAATTGCGTGATACGCAAAGAAGATGCACCGCGGGTAGAGTCCGTTCACCGAGCGCTGGTGCTGCTCAAGCACATGGCGGAGCAGGGTTCGATCAGCGTGACTGAGGCCTCCAGCATCCTCGAGGTGAACCCGTCAACGGCCCAGCGCCTGCTGGTGACGCTGGTCGGAGACGGCTTCGCTGAGCAAGTGGCCCAGCGGCGCTATGCCCCGGGCCCGGACTACCGGAGGCCGGCCATCGACCACGCCCCGCCGTCGCTGCCCGTGCGTGTGCGCCCCTATTTGGAGCGGCTATTCACCCGCGTTGGAGAAACGAGCCACCTTGCAGTGCTCATCGGTGCGGAAATCCACCACCTGGACGGCATCGAGGCCACCACACATGCGCTCCGTTTTGGCCTCCGCACCGGCGTCGTCCTTCCAGCCCATGTCACGTCGGCCGGCAAGGCCATGCTGGCGGACCTGCCGCGGGAGGACATTGAGAGGCGCTACCGCGTCCTCGACGACACGGCCTCCGCCGTCAACGCCAGCATCGATTTCCCCAAGCTGTACCGGGATGTGGACCAGGCACGCCGGCAGAAGATCGGCATGAACTTCGAAGAGAGCGAGGACGACGTGGCTGCCATGGCCGTGTCCCTAGGAGTGGTTGACGGCCAGCATGCCGCCCTAAGCATCGCCATGCCAATCGGTCGCTTCGCCCGGCAGGACGCAAAACGCCTTTCCGCCCAACTGCTCGAAACGGCCGCTGAATTCAAGAAGCAGGAGCTCCCGGCCTGACGTGGCCCAAAACCAGCTCGAAAGAGTTGTACACCGCCTCTGGGGCCACGGAGGCACAGCGGCTACTGGTAGCACCCCACGGCCGCTTCGATCTGCAACGTGTGGAAGGGGGCCGGCAGGCACTGCCCCCCTTCTATTGCTTTGTGGCCTTTGTCGTGGAACGGAGAGAAACACTGTGCAGGTGCGCTGCAGCTCACAGCGGCGTCAGGTAGGAGGCCCCGAAGGTAACCATGAACAAGCTATCGAGGAAAAACCCTTGATTTCAGGAAGAGATACGGTGAGCTTGATGGTTTTCACGTGCGGCGACGTCAGCTCACCCTCGAGCACGGTACCCAATGTCAGATCGCTTGTGGATATCCGGCGACAGCGCTTTCCAAGGGGTTAGGCGCAAGTCATGCCGCCCCCGGAACGGAACCAGCTTCTTCGCCCGAAAAATGCGCCCTCTCCTGAAAACATCCGCAGTCCGGCGCCAGTACAAACGAATCCGAAGCCCAGGGTGTGGGCACTGTCCACACCCTCTTTTTTGACGCTGTCGACGCCCGTCGTCTTCATTCCGCACGCTGGCACCAAGCACCGGCGGGTGGCCAGGAGTCCGCAAACAGTCCCAGTCCAGCGCTGACGCGCGCAGCGCGACTTAAGCTCGGATCCAGAGGACCCAGAGCATCATGGGATTCACGAGTCCGTGCACAACACTGAACCCGAAACTTGGTCCTCTACGAGAACCTAAACCTCGACCGCAGGCGCTTATGGCTTCCGTCAGAAATGGCGAAAGGCCCAGTAACGGCATTTCCCCAATGCTGTCATCAGACGATGGGAATGAAGCATCTTCTGCCGTTAGTGCGATGGTGCAACTTCTAGGGACTGTCCGCGAACTCCCCCCGATGTTTTGTGTGGCTACCGGGCCAGCGGTACTTATCAGGGCCGTAGCTTTCACAACTTTCCCAAGCTGGTTGTGGTGGCGAGTTACCACCGGGTGGCGAGGCCGCGCCGAGACTAGTGAGACGTTCTCGGCAGCGCATATCGGCCACGGTGCCCCGTCCCGTTGAGCGAAAAGTCATTGATCTGAAATGCCGGTCTCCCCGGGTCAGCTCAGTCGCCGTCGGTGGCTCTGCGGATCTGTTGTTTAAGCAGGTTCAGGCGCGGGTCTGCCACAAGGTTCTCGACGTTCATGGCCCGGGAGATGGCACGTGCCGTGGTGTGCAACGCATGGAGGTAGGTGAGTTCATCAGCACCGCCGCGTTTTATCGTGATGGAGAGAGCTGCGATAACCCCGCCGTCTGCCGCCAGGATCGGAACAGCAATTCCAGAGACGTCGGCGTGGATCCAGCCCGCAGCCACAGCATAGCCCGCCCGGCGCGCTTCAGCGATGATCTTCCTCAGCTCGTCGCGGTCCATGACGGTTTGATTGTTGAACGCTGTGAGCCGGCCCCAGGCGAGTAGTTCGTCCCGAACAGGCGGCGATGAGTACGCAGCAAGGACGATGCCTGGTGCGCACTGCAACGCGGGCAGGCGGGACCCTGCCGTTGCGGTATTGGCGGACGTGGCGTCCGTGGATGAGAGCCGTTCGAGGTAGAGCACGTCGTATCGGTCCAGAACCGACAGCTGGGCGTGTTGTCTGACCACTGCGTGGAGATCCTCCATGTACGGGAGAGCAATGTCCCGCAGCGACATTGCGCTTGAAGCCCGGGTTGCGAGTTCCCACAGACGCAAGCCGATGCGGACTCGGCGGTCCGGTTCACGTTCCAGCACCCTTGCGGCCACGAGTTCCCGGACGATGCGGTGAGCGGTTGCCTGCGGAAGTTTGGATCTTCTGGCGATCTCTGATGCTGTCAAGGCATACTCGCCGGCGCCGAAAACCTCGAGGATGCGTATGACCCGTTCAATCATCGTCTCGTTCTGCGTTGGCATTCGCCTCCGACCTCCGTGTCCGGCCCGGTTCGCTGGCTGCCCAACGAGCCAACTTTTTTGCCAGCACAGCAGATCATATCCCCGCAACCGCCACGGGCAGGCGAATTCTTCCTTCTCACTCAGCGAGAAATGCTCTCGACCGTGACCCTGCTCACGACCATTCTCGAGGGAGCGCCAGATTGGGATCGAACCGGAGGGGACGGTGCGACAACAAGACTGCGGCGCCAACCCATAACCACACCAGCACGCACTGTCCGCCGGGCGTCCGCAAACTAGGAGTCTTCACCAATGATCAAGACCGGAGCAACCGCTCAGACCAGAAAGGCAGCCCTCTCCGCATTCCTCGGCGGCGCACTCGAGTACTACGACTTCGTCCTGTTCGCTTCTGCTGCCGCATTTATCTTCCCTGTCGTTTTCTTCCCCGGCTCGCAGGCCGCGACCTTGATGTCATTCGCCACCTTCGGAGTCGCCTACCTCGCCCGCCCCCTGGGTGCCGTCGTGATCGGTCATTTCGGTGACAAGTTTGGGCGCAAGAGCGCCCTACTGGCCACGCTGCTCATCATGGGGCTGGCAACATTCGTCATAGGGCTTCTTCCCGGCTACGACCAGATCGGCCCCTGGGCGCCACTGCTTTTGGTCGCCATGCGGCTCCTGCAGGGCTTTTCTGCCGGTGGAGAAGTGGCAGGCGCCAGCTCGCTGACCATCGAACACGCACCCGACCGCAGCCGGGCGTTCTGGGGCAGCTGGACTGTCGAGGGCGTGGGTGCCGGCATGCTTCTAGCTACCCTCATCCTCATTCCCGTCGCAGCGATGCCCGACGAGATCCTCTTCTCATGGGGTTGGCGGCTGCCATTCCTGGCCAGCATCATCGTCCTCCTTATCGCGTTCTTTGTCCGCCGGACCCTTGAGGAGCCCGAGGTGTTCGAGCACGTCAAACAGAAGGGCGAGACGGCGAAGGTGCCGCTCTTCGACGCACTCCGCAGCAGCTGGCGGGGTATCAGCCGGGTGGCGTTGGCGACTCTCTACTTCGTCCCCGATTCCATCATGAATGTTTTCGGTGTCGCGTTCGCCATCTCGATGGGGATCGACCGGACCACAGTCCTGTGGTCCGCCGTCGTGACGCAGATCGTTGCGCTGATTGTTCGCCCCTTGGCGGGGATATTCGCTGACAGGATCGGACGCCGGCCTGTATTCGTGATCGGTGCACTCGGCACCGGGGTCATGACGTTCGGGTTCTTCGCGGCAGTATCGGCAGGCAACATTGCGCTGATGTTTGTCACCAACGCGCTGATGGTTGGCTTGTTCCTGGCGTTCTGCGGTGCAATCTATCCAGCTTTCTACGCAGAGATGTTCACGGCGCGGGTCCGGTACACCTCGATGGCGGTCGGCCTCCAGATCGGGTCAGTCGTATCCGGGTTTGCACCTTCAATCGCAACCGTCCTGACCCAAGGTGTCCCCACCAATTGGATGCCCGTCGCCTGCATGGTGGCAGGTGCACTCATTATCGCCGCGGTTGCCGCGCTCACCGCCCGCGAAACGTACCGCACTCCCTTGGAAGAGCTCGGGCTGCCACAAACGGATCGGCTGCCCGCGGACAATGTGACCACGGGCGAAGATGGTCCCGCCCAGATGGCGGTCGCGGAACCGACGAACTAACCGCGACAGACCCATGCGCCCCCATTGGGATGCAGGTCGATCAGGGACACCTCGCGAAGATCCGAGCCGTCCCGCCCCCGAAACATCTGAAAGCGAGAGTCGAGAATGACTGTTCCTGAATACACTTATGACCTGGTGGTTATCGGCTCCGGCATCGCCGGGCAATCCACCGCGACTTCCGCAGCGGAGGCAGGCCTGTCCGTGATGCTGCTGGAGAAGACCGGGCAACTGGGCGGCTCCTCGGCCATGAGCGGCGGCTGGTTCGCGTTCACAGGCACCGAGGAGCAGGCCGCGGAAGGCATCGACGACTCCCCTGAATTATTCCTCCAGGACCTGCTTGAGGTGGGAGAACACCGCAACGACCGGTCGCTGCTGGATGCGTACCTGGCCCAACAGACAGAAACCTACCGCTGGCTCAAGGCGCACGGGGTGGTCTTCCGGGAAGTTGAGATCAGCTCCGGCCAGTCCGCCCGGCGCAGCCACAACTCCTCAATCAAAGAAGTCCTGGCCACGCTGCACCGGGACTACACCGCCTTGGGTGGGCAGACCCGGCTGTACAGCAGCGCGCAGAAGCTGATCCGCAACACCGACGGCCGGGTAACCGCCGTGGTGGCTGAGACCCCCGAAGGAAAGCAGCTATTCGCAGGGCGTGCGGGAGTCGTTTTGGCAACCGGCGGGTTCAGTCGGGGTACCGATCTGCTGAAGATCTTCGCCCCTGAACAGCTCGCCGCCATCCCTTACGGCGGCAAGGGAAACACAGGTGACGGGCTGAAAATGGCGTGGAAGCTCGGTGCCGGCATGGCGGACATGTCGTTCATCTCCGGCACTTACGGCTCGCATCCCGAGACAGGTGAGGAGTTCCACGAACTACTCACTGCCTATTACATGGGCGCCATCATTGTGAATAAGCACGGCCGACGTTTTATGGACGAGTCACAGGACTACAAGACCCTAGGACGGGAAGTGCTTGACCAACCCGAGGGCCTCGGCTTCGAGATTTTCGACGCCAAGGTCCGCGCCATGTCACACCGGGGCATCCCGCTGAAGGACATCGACACGCTGGAGGACATCGGCCACGTCCACCGCGCCGACACCCTTGAAGAACTGGCGGAGGTCGCCGGAATAGACCCAACCGCGCTCGTTGAAACCGTGGCACGGTACAACGCTGCCGCCATCGGGCGGCAGGAGGACGAGGTAGGCCGGACCAGCCTGTGCAACGGGGTGGGTGAGCTGCAGCCAATCGATCAGGCGCCGTTCTACGCCTACCCTGCCAAGTCGCTGATGACCACGACTTACTGCGGGGTCACCATCAACACCAGCGGTGCAGTGACCGACGTCGACGGGCAGGTCATAGAAGGCCTCTACGCGGCCGGCGAGGTCACCGGCGGGTTCCATGGCGCCGCCTACATGACCGGCACATCGCTGGGCAAGGGAGCAGTCTTCGGCCGTGTCGTCGCACGTCAAGCAGCCACCCAGTTGGCCCTCAAGTCCTGACACTCCCCCAACACCGCCCACGCGGCATCTGACAAAGCTACCCCACAAGCTTGAAAACGAAAGGTTTAACCATGGCCCCGAATGTTCCAGCCCTGTACCACCCGACCTTGGCCGTTCCCGATCTTGAAGAGGCCCGCGCCTGGTTCCGCAAGGTCTTCGCCCGTCCAGCTCTGCGCTGGGAAGAAACACTCGATCTTGGCCTGCTTAACCCCGACTACCCGGTGAACTATTCGTTCTTCGCCTTCATCACCGACGTTCACTGGGTTTTCCTATGCCCTGCGCTCCACGCGCAAGGTGCCCTCGCAGGCCAAACCCGGTACAAGGGCGTTTCCGACGGGATGATCGGGATGGGTTGGTACACCGACGACGCCGTTGGAATGTTCGAAAAACTGGCAGATGCCGGCGTTCGGGCCCACGACCAGCAGGGACAGATCATCACCAGCGCCAAACCCCCCACCTCCTCATTCGCTTCGGACGTATTCACCGGTTTCACAATGCCCGAGGACACGGGCATCCGGTACGAATTCCAGGAAACAGGCAAACGGCACTGGGAGTACTACTCGAGGCAGGCGGATCCGCGTCTGCGCCCCGACTGGACCGGTCCGTCGCCGGACCCTGACGACCCGCTCTCCATCGAGCTGACGTCACACCACACGATCCTCACGCTGAACCCCGAACGCTTGACAAAGCTGTACGTCGACCTACTGGACGGGCAGGTAATTGCCGGGGCCCACAACGCCGCGCTGAACGCGGAAAGCACATTCATCCGGCTTGCGGACACTGTCCTCGAATGCGCCGTTCCCAACCCGGAAAGCCCCTACTCGGCCAAACTTTCGGACGACCGCGACCTGTACTACGGCGTCAGTTTCCTAGTGACGGACCCCGAGAGAGTACGCACGCACCTGGCGGAGGTCGATGTTCCCTTCACGCACGACGACGGGTCAGTGGTCATCGAACCAGCCAACGGGTTCGGGGCGCAATGGCGCTTTATCCCGGAGCTGCCATACCCGGCGGCAGAACGCCGGCCAGCACGATTCTAGGACGGCAGCGCCGAGATCCGTTCCGTGGGGCCGCGGCCGCGTGAGCCGCACCGCGGACCCCTCGGTCCCCGAACGCGGCGCGGCGGCCGGTGCATCACCTCAGCGTGGCGATGCACCGGCCGCCGAATTCACAGGTATGGAAGCCCGCGTTCATGAAACGTCCTTTTCCACTCGAGAGAACTCCCCACCAGTGGCATATCGCCGACAATCTCGCAAACGGTATTTGCACGCCGCGCGCCAATCCCCGCATCTTCCCGGCGGTTCCCCATCAAAAATGAAGGCCGATTCTGCCCCCAGCCGCTCGGCAATGGTGAGGCGGTCGGCATGAACGAAGCGGCCGGCCGCAGCGTCCGCGACACGGGCTGCCGCTAAGCAAACGAATCTGCAGAGCTGGGCGGGGTGCTCCGCCTCAAGGCGCACACGTGGGGCGAGGCCGCCGTCGTGCCCTACGCCGCAGCCCGGCAGCCCAATGTTGCCGCGCTGCTATCGCAAAATCCCAGGCGCACTTGCCGCAGTAGTTGCAGAAGTACGCAGCGGGAATGAGGACGCGTGGTCCCACTTTCGAACGGGAGACGTTGGCGTCTAAACTGGCCGCCCAGCTAGGGCTCTCCGGACGAGACTAAAAGGCGGGTCCGGTCAAAATCCGGCGCGGGCCGTGGATGATGGTCAGCTCCGTGTGGCATAAGCCAGCTCCCGCCTTCCCGACCAGCAGTTGCCCGGCTTCCGGCGCCGGGGCCAAACCCCGCGGTACTCGGCAGCTAGCCCCATTCGACCATTTTGGTACGCCTGCACCGAAACAACGACAATAGGCCGGACCAGGGCAGGCACCAGGCGGGATCACGCGCCCCTATCACCTTGACTCCGACTACGTTGGCAACACAGCTTCAGGGACCTTTGTCAGAAGTTGGCGCGAGACTTCACGGGCGTGAGCAGTAAAGGCCAAGACATGCTCGCGGTCGTCATTTTGACGCGTCATGGCAACCGCGGTTGAGGAAGGTGCCCCATCGATTCGCAGTGCCCGCAAATCGGAATACTGGGCACTCATCCGCCAGGCGGTGAGCGTCATCGGCATGACCACCTCTCTGCTGCTCATCAACGCAAATTGCAGCTCCGCGAGCGTGCGTACGGATTGGCCCGTTCTCGGGGCAGACCTGCGAAGGTCATCCAGATGCCAGAAACTCGTCCACGACGGCGGAGCGTCGCCCATGGCCAGCATCGTTTCGTCCATGATTGCATCAGCAGACACCATCGATGCCTCTGCCAGTTTGTGATCTGACCTGAGCGCCAAAACTAACGGCTCGCCAAAAAGCGGCGTTGTGCTCACCCGTTCGTCTCCACAAGGAGCGCGGACGAGGGCAACATCGACATGCCCGTCCACGACCGCCGTAAATTGGTCGGCGAAGTCCAGCTCCCGCACCCCGACCGTGACATCCGGACAGAGACGCTGAAAGCCCCGGATAATGTCGGCAGTCAACTCCGACGCCGAAGCCGCCCCGGAAATCAACCCTACGGTCAGGGTTTTCTGGCTCCTACCGGCCTGTTGGACGATGTCGACGGTCCGCTCCAACGAGCGGACAATCTCGTAAGCCTGTTCGAGCAGCAGCTTCCCCGCCACCGTCAGTTCAATACCTCGGGGCGAACGCTGGACCAGCTGTGTTTGAAGTTGTCTTTCGAGAGCGCGCAACAACTTTGACACGGCCGGCTGCGCCAGCATCATCCGGCGGGCACCGCCGTGAATGCTGCCTTCTTCGGCCACAGCGATAAACAGTTGAAGTTGCCGCACATCCATGGGCGATCTCCTTCTCGCACAACGGTGTGCGATGGAACACATGATTCCATCCAGTCTATGTTCCCCTCCCTGCTAAGAGAAGTCGGGAATGCACTGTCCAGCGTGGCACAGAACCACCGCCATCCGCGTCCTCAAGGGGCAGCACCAGAGGCATGGCCGCGGCGGATGCGCCGAATTGCCCCACAGGGGTGATCTCCCGGACACATCACCTGATAACAAAGCGGCGCCTACCGTGACCCAGATCACCCCCATAAGTTTAATACCAAGCAAGCCAAGGCATCGATCGGGAGGTCCGGGAAAGCGCACCGGCGACCGCGGACAGCTTTCGTCAGTGGCCAACGCCCTCCCGGCGCGCCCTTCCATCGATCTCCTTCCCGACCTTTCCATTCCCCTGCGGGACCTCGTTCCCGCCTAATCCACCGAGGAAACCCCCATGATCAAGATCACCTACGTCACCGCTGACGGAAAAGAACAGCCCGTTGAAGTCGAACCCGGCATGAGCCTCATGGAAGTCGCAACGCTGCGCGGCATCGACGGCATCGTCGCCGAATGCGGCGGCGGCTGCTCCTGCGCCACCTGCCACGTATACGTCGACGCACCCTGGCACAACACCTTCGAAGAACCGGCACCGGAGGAGGAAGCCCTCATCGAATTCCTGGACGAAGCCCGGCCGACATCCCGCCTTTCCTGCCAGCTCCTGCTCGGCGCCGAACACGACGGCCTCTGCGTCCGGACCCCACCCTCCCAAGGCTGAACCGCCGCTGAACATTCAAGGAGCATGCATGACGGACCAATTCCAATGCCCCTGTGCCGACTCGTTGGAGGCAGCGGCTCAAGCCAGTCGGCTTGAGGACGACCACCAGCCTGCCGAGGTGGGCAGCACTTTAGCTGCCCTTCCCTGGTCGGGGCTGCACTATGAATAAAAAACCCAGTTATGACAACGATGGACATTCCCGCTCGCTGGATTCTGAAAGGACAGGCGGATGACACGTGAAGAAGCCTTCGCAAAATGCTCCCCTGACTCGTATGTCGAATTTTACGGCGGCCGATGGCTCGTGGTGCCGTTCGCCCAGGTGGAGCAGCCGACGTTCTTCGTTTGCTCACCCGACAGGCTCCGCAGCAGGCTTTAGCCCCGACCTGGAAGGCCTCGACAGGCATGTGTCTTCTGCCGCAGAGCCCAATCATCGGCAATCAAGCGTTCGAACTACATGCCACGAGACTGGCTCCCTAAGGCGACAGCTTCGCCCTTCTTGATCCCGCAACCGCGGCAGAATTACTTGGCTAACAGCCATTCGCCTCAGCGTCCTTGAAATCCAAGCTCCAGGTTTCTTCGCGCTCACTCATTGAGTAACCCTTCGAAAAATCCTGACACGACGATGAGAAGTTCGGATCGTGTCTGAACCCTCGCAGGGGGTGATGCCAAGGAAGCATCATCTAATAGCGAACTGAGCCCTACCGTGAGCCGAATCACAACAATAGCCTTTTTCCATCCGGTGATGCTCCCCCAATCCACTATGGCGCTGTAGCTACACCGGAAAACGAGAACAGCACCCCATCGCAAACATCGACGTCTGCAAGGGGGAGAAACGGAAGGTATGCCATGACTACTCAAGAAGTGAACCCAACCACAGGAACTGACACTGCGCTGACCGACTATGTCCAGCAACTCGAAGCCCGCCTCAGGGTCCTTGAAGATAAGGAAGCCCTCGGGGCTCTCATGAATCGCTATTGCCGCACCTCCGACGCGAAGGATTGGTACGCCTGGAGCCTTTGCTTCGTCGAGGACGCTGAATTCGAATTCGGGCCTTTCGGTACACACCACGGCCGGCAGAAGATCCGTGAGGTATGCGAGGCCGCGGAAGAACCCTACCTCTCCATGCAGCATTCAATGACAAACATGCAGTTCGAGGTCGACGGGGATACTGCCACCGGCACCGCCTACCTTTGGTTCGCCGGAGTACAGGACCCAGAAAATCCCTCAAAGCATTACGACATCGGCGGCCCCTACGAATGGACTTTCCGCCGCACTCCCGAAGGTTGGCGTTTGTCCCGCATGCACCTGCGCGTCGTCTGGACCCAAGGCGACCAGGAACAGAGCGTCTTCGGCTGATCACGCCAGGCGCCATCTTCAGCTCCCACCCCACCCCGTTCGCCCCACACTCGTGGGGACCCATCACCAGGAGATCCCTCATGTCTACTGCCGTCACCCAAGACCAGGCCATCATCCCGGACGACGTCGCCAAATCCGTGATCCTTCCAGCCTCCTACCGCGATGAGGCCGGCATCGTGCACCCGGCACTGACGTGGCTGCGCGAAAACATGCCCTTCGCCCGCGCCGAGGTCGAAGGCTATGCTCCCATCTGGCTGGCCACTAAGCATGCCGACATCATGGAGATCGAACGGACCCCGACGGTCTTCCGCAGTGGTCTCGGCGAGCCCTACATCAATTCAGTGGTTGACACCGAATTCCTCAAAACCATGAACGAGGGCAGGCGGGGCCTGGACACGCTGGCCAACATGGACGCCCCCGAACACACCAAGATCAAGAACGTCACTGCGTCCTGGTTCATGCCCGCGAATGTCCGTAAGCGGGAAGAGGCGATCCGGGCTATTGCACGGCAGTCGGTGGAAAAATTGCTCTCTTACGACGGGGAGGTCGACTTCGTCAAAGACATCGCGCTCCACTACCCACTGCGCGTGATCATGAGCCTGTTCGGTGTTCCGCAAGAGGACGAACCGACGATGCTCAAGCTGACCCAGGAGATGTTCGGCAACTCGGACCCGGAGCACCAGCGCACGGACGTTCCCGCCACGCCGGAGGCTGCGGCGCGTGCCTGGCGCGAAGCGGTTCTCGAGTTCCATCAGTACTTCGACAAGCTCTCTGCCGAACGGCGGGCGAACCCTACCCACGATCTCGCCTCGATTGTCGCGAACGCAGAGGTCGATGGGGCGCCACTGCCCGACTCGTTCGTCAACGGTTACTACATTGCCATCGCCACCGCTGGCCACGATACGACCTCGGCAACGACGGCAACAGCGATCCAGCAGCTGGCGGCCCACCCGGAGCAGCTGAGGGCGGTACGCGATGATGTCTCCCTCATTCCGGGACTGGTGGACGAGGCTCTCCGCTGGGCTTCCCCCGTCAAGCATTTCCACCGCATCGTGGGCGAAGACATGGAGTTCCGTGGCCGCCAGCTGCGCGAAGGCGACAGCCTCATGCTGATGTACCCGTCGGCCAACCGTGACGAGGACATCTTCACCGATCCGTTCTCCTTTGACATCACGCGCAAACCGAACAGGCACATCGCCTTTGGATACGGCCCCCACCAGTGCATCGGACAGCACGTGGCGAAACTCGAAATGCGTATCCTCTTCGAGGAGCTGCTGCCGCGCCTGAAGTCGATCGAGCTGGCTGGTCCTGTCAGCTACGTCCAGGCCAACTTCCTGTCCGGCCCCAAGACCCTTCCGATCCGGTTCGAGGCAGCCTGAAGATGAGTGCCAACGACACGGCAACACAGTCTGATTCCCTGCAATCACGCGTCCTCATCGTGGGTGCCGGCCACGCCGGGGCCGCCACAGCCGCAACACTGCGCCAGTACGGGCACTCAGGCACCATCACTATAGTCGGCGACGAGGACGAGTACCCGTACCACCGCCCGCCGATCTCCAAGGCGTACCTCCATGGGGAGGCCGACGCCGATCTGCTCCGTGCCCCGTCCTACTACACGGACCAGAACATCGAACTGAAGCTCGGCCGCCGGGTTGAGTCCGTGGACCTGCCCACCCGTACTGCGACGCTAGATGACAGGACGGAGCTTGGTTTTGACGAGCTGGTTCTGGCGACTGGTGCACGAGCCCGCACGTTGCCGCATGCGCTACCCGAACGCGGCTGCTGGTGGTTGAGGACCTACCGCGACGCCATCGGATTCCGCTCTGTGCTTCAGTCACGCTCACGTGTCGTCATCATCGGCGGCGGCTTCGTCGGACTCGAGGTCGCTGCCGCGGGACGGAGCCGCGGGTGCGAGGTCACTGTCATCGAACGCGAGGAGCGCCTCCTGCAGCGCGTGGCGAGCCCGCTCCTCTCGGAGGCATTGACCGCGCTCCACCGGGACAAGGGCGTCGATATCCTCGTCAACGCGGCACTGAAGGAGGTCGTGGCCGGCGAGGACGGCGCGGTCGAGGCTGTCATTCTCGAAGATGGTAGACGGCTTCCCTGCGACGCCATAGTCATCGGAGTCGGAGCCGAGCCCCGGGACGAGTTGCTGCGGCAACTGGGGGCAGAGTGCGACGGCGGCGTCGTCGTCGACGCATCCGCCCGCTCGAGCCTGCCCCGTGTCTACGCAGTGGGGGACGTAACGCGCCGGGAAGTGCCGGGCTATCCAGGGCGGATCAGGCTGGAGAGCATACCGAATGCCACGGAGCAGGCAAAGCAGGCCGCGGCGGCCATCACCGGCCGGGCTGTACCCCGCGCCGAGGTGCCCTGGTTCTGGTCCGATCAGTACGACGTAAACCTCAAGATCGCCGGGCTGCTCGCAGGGTCATCCCGCACGATACTGCGCGGCAACCCTTCCTCGGCCTCGTTCGCAATCTACCACCTGGACGCCGCCGATCGGCTTCTCGCGGTGGAGGCAGTCAACGCACCCGGAGATTTCATGGCAGGAAAGAAATGGATCGCTTCCGGCGCCTCCCCTTCCATCGATCTCCTCCCCGACATTTCCATTCCCCTGCGGGACCTCGTTCCCGCCTGATCCACCGAGGAAACCCCTTGATCAAGATCACCTACGTCACCGCTGACGGAAAAGAACAGCCCGTTGAAGTCGAACCCGGCATGAGCCTCATGGAAGTCGCAACGCTGCGCGGCATCGACGGCATCGTCGCCGAATGCGGCGGCGGCTGCTCCTGCGCCACCTGCCACGTATACGTCGACGCACCCTGGCACAACACCTTCGAAGAACCGGCACCGGAGGAGGAAGCCCTCATCGAATTCCTGGACGAAGCCCGGCCGACATCCCGCCTTTCCTGCCAGCTCCTGCTCGGCGCCGAACACGACGGCCTCTGCGTCCGGACCCCACCCTCCCAAGGCTGAACCGCACATCCGCAGCTTCCATCAACCCACCACTAAGCACCACCTTGAGGAGAAATGCCATGATTGTCACTGACGAAACGACCACTCAAACCCAGCTGTACATTGGCGGGGAATGGGTCGACCCCTCAACCAACAGCGTGATTCGGCCCGTCAATCCATCGACGGAGGAGCCCGTCGGGCAGGTCCCCGAAGCCCACGAGAAAGACGTCGACCGGGCAGTCGAGGCAGCCCGCGCAGCATTCGACGATCCCCAGGGGTGGGCCTCATGGGACGCCGACCGCCGAGCCGAGATCATCGAACGCTTCGCGGACGAACTCGAAAAGCGGGGCGGCGAAATCGCGCGTCAGGTCAGCAGCCAGAACGGCATGCCCATCTCGATGTCCGGGCCCGTTGAGGGCGGCTTCCCAGCCGTTGCACTGCGCTATTACGCCGGTCTCATCCGCGAAAGGGGCATCGAGGAGCAGCGTGCCGGCATCTTCGGCCGCCCGACCCGCGTGCGGCACGAGCCGGTCGGCGTTGTCGCAGCAATCGTCCCGTGGAACTTTCCCCAGGCTCTCGCGTTCGTCAAGATCGCTCCCGCCCTGGCAGCAGGCTGCACGATGGTCATCAAGCCGTCGCCCGAGACAGTCCTCGACTCCTACACCCTGGCTGAGGCCGCCCAGGCGGCGGGCATTCCCGCAGGAGTCCTGAACATCGTCCCTGCGGGCCGTGAAGTGGGAGCCTACCTCGTAGGCCACCCCGGCGTGGACAAAGTAGGCTTTACGGGCTCAACCGAGGCTGGCCGCAGCATCGGCGCTACCTGCGGCCAGCTGCTTCGCCCCGTGACGCTCGAACTCGGAGGCAAGTCCGCAGCCATCCTTCTCGACGACGCAGATCTTCCCGCGCTGGCGGCGGAGTTCGTCGATGCCACGCTGCAGAACAACGGCCAGACCTGCTACCTGTGCACGCGTATTTTCGCCCCACGTGCCAAATACAACGAATTCGTCGACCAGATCACTGACATCGTGGGCTCACTCAGGGTCGGTGACGCCCTCGACCCGGCCACACAGGTGGGACCGCTCGTCTCGGAACGGCAACGTGCCCGCGTCGAGAGGTACATCGAGGTGGGGCTGGCCGAAGGTGGCCGAATCACCACCGGCGGCAAGCGCCCTGCCCACCTCGACCGGGGCTACTTCATCGAGCCCACGGTCTTCGCCGACGTCACCAACGACTCAACGATTGCACGGGAAGAGATCTTCGGCCCGGTCCTGGCCGTCATTCCCTACGACACAATCGATGACGCCATCGCGATGGCCAACGACAGCGAATTCGGCCTCGGTGGTTCTGTCTGGGGACAGGACACCGATCGCGCCCTCGACGTCGCACGCCGTATCCAGACCGGCGGCGTTGGCATCAACTTCTACAGCCACGACATCGGTTCGCCGTTCGGCGGCGTCAAGGCCAGCGGACTGGGCCGGGAACAAGGTCCGGAGGGACTGGCCGCATACCAGAGCCTCAAGACGATCTACAACGCGCCGTGAACCGGCCTAACGACAGACGATCGTCCACGATTCAGGAATTGAGGAGACCATCATGAAAGATTATGACTACGACTACATCATCGTCGGCGCCGGGTCTGCCGGCTGTGCCGTCGCCGGACGCTTGAGTGAGGACGGCTACAGCGTCCTGCTCCTTGAGGCTGGCGGAAGCGACGACGACGACCTGATCCGCACCCCACTTCTGTTCGCCGGCCTCTTCCAAGGTGAAAAAGACTGGAACTACAACTCCGACCCGGAACCCGGTCTTGCAGGTCGAAGGCTGTTCCTGCCGCGCGGCAAGGTGCTCGGCGGCAGCTCCTCCCTTAATGCCATGTTCTACGTACGCGGCGCCCGCGGGGACTTCGATGCCTGGGAGAACGAACACGGGGCCACGGGATGGTCCTATGACCAGGTCCTGCCTTACTTCAAGCGCTCCGAAGCGAACACGGACCTCCAGGACGAATTTCACGGTACCGACGGACCGATGGGTGTCACGACAAAGCGCTGGTTCTCCGGGTACGAGCAGAACTACATCGACGCGGCGGTCCAGCTCGGCATCGAGCGGAACGACGACATCAACGGTGCACAGCAGGCCGGCGTCGGCCGGCTCCAGGTGACCGGCCGCGACGGACAGCGCTGCTCTTCGGCGGACGCCTTCCTGCGCCCGGCACTGGCCCGGCAGAACTTCGTGCTGGTGACCAACGCCTACGTGCAGCGCATCCTCGTCGAGTCCGGACGCGCCGTCGGCGTCCAGTTCGAGCACGACGGCGACGTTGTCACCGCCCGGGCAGGACGTGAAATCGTGCTCTCTGCCGGCGCCTACAACACCCCTAAACTCCTGATGCTCTCGGGCATCGGACCGGCAGACGAACTCCGCGCCCTCGGAATCGACGTCGTGCTCGACTCCCCCCAGGTCGGCCGAAACCTTCAGGACCATCCATTCACCTTGACCCACTACGCGACGGATGCCGATAACACTCTCGCCGTCGCCGGCGATCCCGCCGCAGCAGAAGAGTGGCGCACTTCCCGCACGGGCGTGCTTACATCCAACGCCGGCGAAGCCGCGATCTTCTGGCGTTCCGACCCTGCCCTTGCCAGCCCGGACTTTCAGATGATCTTCGTCCCGGGCTGGTTCTGGGAGCATGGATTCCGGTCCCCCAACACCCTCGGAATGTCCATCGGGCTGTCTTACAACGGCCCGAGCTCGCGAGGCGCCGTCACGCTTCGCTCAGCAGACCCAGCGGCTCCCCCGCGCATTGTCAGCAACCTGCTCAGCCAGCAGCATGAGGTCGATGCTGTCCTCCGGGCACTCGACTTCGTCTCGGAGCTTACCCAGCAATCACCGCTCCGGTCGATTCTGCGGGAGCAGGTAAACCCCGGCACTTCGGTCACCGGCGCCCTGCGGGAGCAGTGGGTACGCGCCGACACGCAGCACATGTATCACGCCGCCGGGTCCTGCCGGATCGGCACGCCGGAGACAGGCGTCGTCGACGCTGAGCTGCGCGTGCACGGCATAGCAGGGCTCCGCATCGCGGACGCCTCGATCATGCCGCAAATCACCAGCGGCAACACCAACGCGCCCTCGATCATGATCGGAGAGAAAGCCGCTGACCTGCTCCGCGGCGTCACCTCAGCGCAGGACGAGGCTGCAGCCTCGGGCTGCCCCTACCTGGCCGCGACCTCCGGCGCCCCCGCCTGACCGCGTCAGCGGGTGCGGGCGGGCCTCCCGCCCGCACCTGTCCCGCGAGAACCGATATTCCGACCACCGGAAGGACACCATGACCGAGACCGTGACTGACACAGCAATAGTCCCAAACCACATAGCCGAAGCAGTGATGCTGCCTGCCTCCTACGCCGAAGAGCAGACGCGCACCTATCCGGCACTCGCGTGGCTCAGAGCCAACAACCCCTTCGGCTTGGCCAAGATCGACGGCTACGATCCCGTCTGGCTGGCAACGAAGCACGCTGACATCATGGAGATCGAACGCAATCCCAAGATCTTCTCTAGCGCGAAGGCCGACCCGTTCCTCGTCGACCGGGCCGGGCGCGAATACCTGAAGGCCGCGAACAACGGTGCGCGGACGCAGGACACCCTCGCCTACATGGACGCCCCGGAACACACGAAGATCAAGAACGTGACGAGCGCCTGGTTCATGCCGGCCAACGTCCGCAAACGCGAAGAAGCGATCCGCGAACTCGCCCGCGCATCCGTGAACAAGCTCCTGACGGGCGATCGCGAGGTCGACATCGTCAAGGACTTCTCGCTGTACTACCCGCTGCGGGTCATCATGACCCTCTTCGGCGTTCCGCCCGAGGATGAACCAATGATGCTCACCCTCACACAGGCACTGTTCGGTACGACCGATGAAGACTCCAAACGCAGCGACGCCGACGATGGCGAGGGCGCTAGCGCGAAAGCGTGGAAGGCAACGCTGCAGGACTTCTTCCGCTACTTCAACGAACTGTCGGCCGACCGCCGGAAGAACCCGACCGACGACCTCGCCTCCCTCATCGCCAACGCCAAGGTCGACGGAGAGTATCTGCCAGAGTCTTTCGTCAACGGCTACTACGTCGCGATCGCCACGGCCGGACACGACACCACCTCGTCGACGATCTCGGGCGCCATCGAGCAATTCGCGCGCCATCCCGAACTGCTCGACGCGGTGCACGCCGACCCGAGCCTGATCCCCGGCGTCGTCGACGAGGCCCTTCGCTGGGCATCGCCCGTCAAGCACTTCTTCAGGATCGTGGCGGAGGACACCGAGTTCCGCGGCCGCAAGCTGTCCGCCGGCGACGGGGTCATGCTGCTGTACCCGTCCGCGAACCGCGACGAGGAAGTCTTCGAGAACCCGAACGAGTTTGACATCACCCGCAAGCCGAACAAACACCTCGCCTTCGGTTTTGGCCCGCACCAGTGCATCGGCCAGCACGTGGCCAAGCTCGAGATGCGAATCGTCCTCGAGGAACTCCTCCCCCGCCTGGCGAAGGTCGAGCTACTCGGGGAACCGCTGTTCGTGGCCGCGAATTTCCTGTCCGGCCCCAAAACCCTGCCGGTTCGGATCACACCTGCATAGTCCGCCAGGATGCAAGACGCCCCACCATGACACCGCTCCGAAACAAGTAAACCACCGAAAGGAAACACAACCATGGCAAACAACGGACCCGTCCTCGCCTTCGAGGTATACCGCTGGGCCGGCACAAGCGCCGAAGAGTTCCAAACGCACTACAAGGACGTACACGCGAAGATTGGAATGCGTATCCCGGGTCTTGTTTGGTACGAATCGTTCATGAACAAGAACTCGCAGGAGGGCTGGCCCGTGATCGGAGGAGCCGCCAAGCCCGACGCAATCGTCGTGATGATGTTCGATTCCGAAGAATCCAAGGCCAAAATCGCTGAGTCGGAAGCATGGACGGAAGCTGCGGCAGACGATATCGGGTTCTGCAGCCACTTCGAAATCTTCGAAGTGGACCGCTTCACCTGGATCCCCGAAGCCACTTTGCGGGAACCTTTCCATGCCCAGGAGGCAGCGTCCGTGTGACTGGTAGCCCACGTCGGGGCTTGAAGTAGACGACGCTGGGCCGGGGTCGCGCCTTCGTGTGTGGCTCCGGCCCGGAACCCGTGATGACCTTGTCGGTCCCTGGCCAGGAGCCGATGATTCTCATAGGACAGCGGAAGCCTAAGCAGAAGGAGATGAAGGAATTGTTGAAGTTCGAAGGGCGCGTTGCCATTGTTACCGGTGCCGGTCAAGGAATGGGCAAGGCCCACGCCGTCACTCTCGCGTCACGTGGTGCCCGGGTAGTGGTCAACGATGTTTCCCGCGAGCACGCCGAGCAGGTTGTGAAGGAGATCGAAGGCGCTGGTGGAACCGCTGTCATCGACGTACATGATGTTGCCAACGAGGCCTCCCGGATCGTCCAAACCGCCCTTGACGCTTTCGGGCAACTGGACATCGTGGTCAACAACGCAGGTATCATCCGCGTCGGGCTCTTTGGAGAGCAACCCATGGAGGAATTCTGGAAGGTCTTCGATGTCTCCTTCAGGGGCACGGTGGAGCTTTCCCAAGCTGCATGGCCACACCTGGTGAAGTCCGGTTCCGGCCGCCTGATCCTCGTCTCCTCCAGCGGCATTCTGGCCAATCCCGGCGCCGCGGCCTACGGCGCCGCCAAGGGCGCGATCTGGGCGCTGGGCAACACGCTCGCCCAGGAGGGAGACCGGGTTGGTGTACAGGTTTCAACGCTGATGCCCACGGCGTGGACACCCATGACGGAGAGCGCCTATAGCGACCCGAACATCATCCGTACACTACGCGACGGGCTCGGTCCCGAGCACGTCGCAAATTTCGTTGCCTACCTCTCGCACCAGGACACCACGGTGCACGGGGACATGTTCCAGGTCAGCGGCGGCCGAGCAAGTCGGATGGTTCTGACGGGCCTGCCACGGGTCCAGTCCACCGAGAACGCCCCCGAGGGATGGATCGCAGTCGCTGACCAATTGAGCGCGGACTCCGAGGACCTCACCCAGTACCGTGTCACCGGCCAACAGTTCGCTGACGAGATGATTGCGGCAAATCCTTCCGTTGCCGAGGCTTTCAAGAACATGAATCCCGCGGACCTCGGCGCCTAGAAGGCCCACCGGCCGCACCCAAAGTAGCGGCAGTCCATGGACACCGTCATGTCCCCCGCACTTATGAATGCCTGAGCAGGGTTCGCAACAGCCGTCCGACTTGTGACCAGAACCCTGAATCAAACATGGCCTGCCGACGAGCACAGATGAGGGGCGCTCGGGCCCAGCCCCCTGAACGACCGCCGAGGAGCTAAGGCCCGAGCCCCCGGCGAACGTACGGACGGCAAGCCACGGCCTCATTCCCGCGCGCCGTGCCGCGTGCACCGGCACCGGCACCGGTTTCCACCAGCCAGAAATGCGCATACCGACAGAACCGAACGTACCTGTTGCGAAAGCAACCCGCCCCGACATGAAGGAGTACCGCCCATGTGGAACCCGTTTCCCATGATGTTCCACCCGACACTGATCGTCGAAGACCTTGAACAGTCGTCCGCCTGGTTCAGCCGGGTCTTTGGCCGGCCCGAGGTGCGTTGGGAAAACAAGTGGGATCTGACCTTGCTCAACCCGACCTACCCTATTAACTACTCATACTTCTATGTCCTGGGCGATGTCAGCCTGGATGTCCTGTGCCCCTCCCTCCTGGTTCTCCCCGGCGGGAAAAAAGCCGTATACCCCGAAGGTGAGGGCCTCTCCGACATCGCCTGGTACACCGACCGCATCGAGGAAGTCTCCCGGCAACTTGAAACACACGGCTTCCGGACGCGGGACCAGGAAGGCAACATCATCCACGACGGCGTGGTCCCAGAGTCCAACCTCGTCGCCGATTGCCCCATGATCTGGTCCCTTCCAGAAGATACAGGCCTAACATACGAGTTCTACGACATGGCCCGACGCCACTGGGACAAATACTCCGAACATGCCGATCCCCGTCTGAGCCCAAACTGGAGGCCGGATCGGGTCGTTGAAGACGATCCTCTCGGGATCGTGCGCACCGCCTATCACACCATATTGACGAAGGACCGCGCCCGAGCGAAGAAGCTTTTTGCCGATGTCCTGGACGGCAAAGTCGTCGACGAATTCCACGACCCGGAGATGGACGCCGACTGTGTCGAAATAGCCTACGCAAAGTCCGTGCTCCGTTTCGCAACACCCCGCACCGAGCCCATCATGGACGTGCTCACCGGCGAACCGACCCACACCGATCAGTATCTCGGCATCACCTTTGACGTCCTGGACGTCAAAGCAGCAGCAGCACACCTCGAACACGAAGGCGTCTCAATCGTTCATCGCCAAGACCAAAGCATCGTCACGGATCCAACGACATCAAAAGGGGTCGTCTGGGGCTTCCGGACCGCATAACGTGCTGTGCATCCTGCGAAATCACACATAGCTAACGGACGACACCCTGATTACTCAGGCTCGGGCCTATGGCTCTACCGCTAATATCGAGGCCATGGAACTTATCGATTGCCTCGGCTTCGCCGCCGTCGCCGCTTAGGAAATCGCGCAGATCGGGTCACCAACACGAGGCGGCACGCAAAACACGGGTTTTCAACGATGGGAGCTTTTCATGCAAGCATGGCGGCTGACTGCTGCGAACGAACCACTCAAGCTCATGGACGTACCTGACCCCGTGGCAGGGCCCAACGAGGTGGTGATCGATGTCAAGGCCGCGGGAATCTGCCACACCGACGTGGGATACCTGGACGGCACGCTCACTGGCATTCTGGGCTTCACCCCCATCACTCTCGGACACGAAATCGCAGGGATCGTGGCACAACTGGGAGACGCAGTCACCGGCCTGTCCTTAGGCCAGCGAGTAGCCATCCCTGCAACCATCCAAGGCCCCGGGACGGGCACCGACGGCGGCTTCGCGGACAAGGTTAAGGCCTTCGACTATCAGGTCATCCCGGTTCCGGACGGTGTGGCGTGGGAGCAGGCTGCGCCGGCCACCGATGCGGGCATGACGTCCTACCATGCGCTCAAGGTAGGCGGTGTTCAGTCGGGGACCAAGCTGGGGATCATAGGTGCTGGCGGGCTGGGCAGCCTGGCGATCCAGTTCGCCAAGGCGCTCGGTGCGAAGATCTACGTGGCGGAGGTGAACCGCGGTCGCTTGGGAACGCATCTCCGGCTTCGGGATCGATGGGCTCGCTGAGAACATTCGCGACTTCGCCGATGAGGACCTCGACGTGATTGTTGACTACGCGGGGTTCGATACCACGACCGATGACGCTATCGAAACGGTCGGGTTCCGGGGTGCTGTCGTTCAGGTCGGCATGGGAACGGAGCGGACGAATATCTCGACCACGACGATGATCCTCAAACAGCTGCGCTATCTCGGTTCGAATGGAGGCACCAACGAGGACTGCGCAGAAGTTCTCAACCTCATCGCCCAAGGCACTGTGTCCTCGCACGTCGAGACAATAGGCTTCGACGAAATCTACGACTCCATCCGACGCTTCGAGCGTGGCGAAGTCAACGGACGCCTGGTCGCCATCCGCTCCTGACAAGCAGATCGCGGTCGGGCGTCCGTCACGTCTGACGATGCATTTTGGGATCGTCGCTCAGCCAAGGTTCCCGCTTCCGATGGTTCCCCCGCAACGGAGGCCGGGCAGGATCGGCTGCATCCTGGTTGATCACGTGGAACGACTGACCGGATTCCCGATCTGAGGGATCTGTGCGTTAGAGGAGGCAGGGCCAGGTTGAGCCGGGCTTGCCTGGTTTTCCCTCTGGGTGCCAGGCCCTCGGGCCCGCCAGGCGACGCCGAGTCTGAGGTTCACCGCGTGGCTGGGCCTGTCGGCGCTGCGCCGTAGAGGTCCCCGATGATGGCCTTGGCGATGGTCGACGCCGGGTCCCGTCCGTCCGGTGACGGGGCAAGGTTGGTCCACACCACCAAGGTCACTTTGTCCTGCGGATCCCTTCCCATGAAGGTGTTGTAGCCGGGGAGTTCGCCGGTGTGTCCGTAGAGCGGGCCGAACTGGGCCAGTGCCATGCCATACAGCGCCGCGTCTGGGTTGTCCGGGTCGATCGGCGCAAGGCTGTCCATCCGCTTCTTTTGAAGGTCCGGGTTGAGCAGCTTGCCATCGGTGAGGCCCTCGGCCAAGGTCATGAGGTCGCCCGCCGTGGAGACGCCCTGCCCGGCAGCCCATGTCCACGAAGGGTTGGCGTTTGTGTAGTCATTCGGTTTCAATGAGCCGTCCTGTGCCTTGGCGATCAAGTCCGCCGGAAGCCTGGGCGTGGACAGGGTGAGGAGATTGTCCATGTACATGTAACCGCGGGAGAAAGGCTTGGGAAGGCCCGAAGTGTCCGACGCCGGAAGCGATGTTTGTTTCAGGCCGAGTGGTCCGAAGATCCGATCGCGCACGATCTGCCCGAAGCCCTTGCCCTCCAGCTTCTCGGCTATGAGCCCCAGCAGAACCGTGTTGGTGTTCGAATAGTGAAAGCCTTCGCCGGGGCCGAAATATGCGGGCAACGGCAAGGCGATGGCCACCAGTTGCTCAGGCGTCCAGACCCGTTGCGGCGTGGTATCGAGGGCGTTGCTGAGCTCGTACGACTCCGAGTAGTTGTAGATTCCGCTACGCATGGTCAGGAGTTGTTCGATGGTGATGTTGTCGCCGTTCGGTACGTCAGAGCGGTACTTCGAAACGGGATCCTCAAGCTTGAGTTTGCCTTCCTGCACGAGCTGCAGGATGACGGTCCCAGTCCACGTCTTTGTGACGGAGCCGATGCGGATGTGGTCATCGAGTGAGACAGATGTTGACCCTCCGGCGCTCGTCACGCCGTAGGTGAGGCTGACGTCTCCCTGGGGGGTGCGGAGCATCATGGCCGCTCCCGGTACGAGCAGCTCCTTGGCCAGAGTCCGGAATGTGTCCTGGACCCTGGCTTTGTCCAGTGCGCCCAGAGTCGCCGATCCTGTCTTTCCTCCCTCCGTCGTGCCGGTAGTTGAAGCGGCCCCCGACGGCGGTCCCGTGGACGACGCCGGGGCCTGCGTTGGCGTGGATGTGCACCCGGAGATCGCCAACGCAGTTGCGGTTGCGATGCCGAATGCGATGAGGAGGCGGGAGGGGACATGCCAATGGTGATTGTGCCTGCTACTGGTCACGGTTGACTCCCCGGCGACGCTGATAATTGCGCTCAACCTACCCCAGCGGGGTGCCGAGATCTACCCCCTTCCCGGACCTAATGACATGAGGCAACAGACGATCTCCGATTACCTCTTGGTATCCAAAGCCACGCCCTAGGGGGAGCCCCGGCCCGGCTCCTCACGGCCGGTGCGCAAGCTTTGATTCCTCCCCATCTGGCCGCTCGATCCGGAGGATCCCGCTCAGGGGGTCACCATTCCACTTTGCAGATCACCGAACCTGGCGAGCGGCTTGGATTCGGCAGTGCCTGGCTGCGCCACCGCCATCTGCAGTTCGAAATCTCCTCCCCCATCGCGCTGATGGCCGCCAGCCAGCGCACCTCCCGGATCGAGCTGGCAACGGCTGCGGACCCCGCTGGGCTGGGAAAACCACCGCGGATCTGCTGGCCGGGGACGAATCAATCCAAGGCCCAGAGGGCTGGACCCAATTTGCCTGTGCCATAAGCGGTGGCACATCTGCGGTGAAGGGCGATGTGAGCACAGTGGACCAATGCTGGCTGACCAACCCGCTGGTAGCGGTCAGGGTTACGGAATCCCGATTATCGGCGTTACCTCAAGCTCCGATTAGAAGGGGCAGATCTGTAGTGCCTGATGCCCTCTGGCCGATCTGGCCAGAGGGGCGAGGCTCGCTTTCGACCATAACAATTCAGTCAGAAACGTCCCGCTTAACTAGTTGTTGCCACATGCCTGCGCTCAGAGCCTGTTGCCGGAACCGGTCATTCCCACCAGGGGCAGAGTGATAACTGGATGAGTTGGGGCGCCGCCGGGGCCGGTGACGGTTGATCTCGTACCTGCAGTGACGCCACGAAGCAGGGCTGGAGCTCCAGGGAGCTCATCCACCAGGTCTGGTTGGACCTAGAGGGACGCCAATGTTGTGAGAGTTGAGGCGAGAGCGTCTGCCCGCTCCTTCCCCTTGGTCACGAAATGCTGGGAAAACTGGCTGCGGTGCTCTTCGTGCTCGTGGAAATGGTGAGGAGTTAGGACCCCGGAGAATACTGGTACGTCCGTTTCCAACTGCACTCTCATGAGGGCGTCCACGACGCTTTGTGCGACAAATTCGTGGCGATAAATACCTCCGTCAACCACCAGGGCAGAGGTGGCGATACCGTCGTACTGACCGGACGCTGCGAGCCGTCGGACGAGTAGAGGAATTTCGAAGGCCCCGGGCACTTGGCGGACATCCACGTTGACGATGCCGAGTTCCTTGAGTCGCGTCTGGAAGCTGTCGACCGCATGATCAACGATGTCGGCATGCCATCGGGCACTAACGATCGCTACCCGGAAGGAGGAAGTGGCAGGAGGTGACAAGGTGTGTTCCTTTCTTTGGGAGGTCGTTGGAGGTTTCTTTCGAGCTGACGCAAGACTCACCAGATGACGAATCCGCCATCGACCAGCAGGTCAACTCCTGTCACAAATGCTGCTGCGTCGCTGAGGAGGAATGCCACGGGTCCGGCGATGTCTTCGGGTTCGGCGTTTCTGCCCAGAGGGGTGTCTTGTGCGTAGCCGGCCATGGCGCTGGCCTGTTCGGGGCGCTTGGTCATGGGCGTGTTGGTGTAGCCCGGGCTGACGCGGATGCCGCGGGAGGCCCACTCCCAGGCGAGGCTCTTGCCCAGGTGGACGACACCTGCTTTGGCGGTGTTGTAGTGGGCTTGGAGCAGTCCTCTATTGGCGATGGTGGCGGACATCGAGGCGATGTTAACGATGGATCCGCCGCCGTTGCGGAGCATGGCGTTGCCTTCTGCCTGGCAAGACAGGAACACCCCGGTCAGGTCGACGTCCAGAACCTTCTGCCATTGTGCAAGCGGCATGTCTTCTGCGGGGGCTGCGTTAGCGATGCCTGCGGCGTTGACTGCCAGGGAGATGGCTCCCAGTTCCTGTTCAATGCTGGTTACGGCGTTGATCATGTCCTGGGACTGGGTGACGTCGGCCGCGAAGTACGCGGCGCGACCCCCGGAGTTCTTGATCTCGGCGGTGACGCCTTCCAGGTCGCTGCCGGGCAGGTCGACGCAGCCTACTGCGGCTCCCAGTTCAGCGATGGCCACGGCAATGGCCCGGCCGATGCCGCTGCTTGCTCCTGTGACGACGGCGGTCTTGTTTTCCAGCGTGAACTTTGGGGCACTCACTGTGTTCTCCTCGTTGAAGGGGGCGGATGTGTCCCGGCGGGACGGTGTTTGCGAGGGACCTTGTCGGTCCGGGAGGGACTGGTCACTGGCAGCAGGGCGAAGACGTGTCGGTTCCGGTCAGTTTTGGTGGCGGCGGACGATTGATTGGAGGTCTTGGAAGTTGCCCTGCACGTTGGCGTAGATGTTTTTGTACAGCTGGAAGTACTCCATGTACATGTCGTGGTTCTGCTGATCGGGCTCAAGGTGCTCCCTATAGGTGCACCATTCCTTGGCGACACTGAAGTCATCGAATACTCCGACGCCCACGCCGGCCAGGATGGCGTCCCCGAGGGGCGCCCCGGTGCGGCCCTTGAGCATTGCCGTCGGGATGCCGAAAACGTCCGTGATGATCCGGCGCCAGACTTCGCTTTTCGCCCCACCCTCGTTGAAGATGAGAGGGTGGTTGATCTTCAGTCCCGTTCGCTGCAAAACCGAGAACGAGTCAAAGAGCGCGTATGCGACGCCTTCCATGAAAGCCCGGAAAACGTGGCCTCGGTGATGATGCAGTGAGAGGCCGAACATGACGGCGCGGGCTGACGTATCCCAAATAGGAGAACGCTCACCCATCAGGTAGGGCAGCACCAGCAACCCTTCGCTGCCAGGCGGGACGTCGCGGGCCTGGAGGGTGATCAGGTCGTAGGAGCTGACCTTGAGGAGCCGTTCAACGTCGGCCTCGCCCTCGCCGAAGGTGTCGCGGAGGTACCGCAGGGCCTGCCCGCCGGTGGTCGTGACTGCGACGGCAGAAAACGTGTCCCGGGGCGAGGTGGTGTACGGGATGTTCACCATCCGGAGACCGTCCGGGGAGCTGAGGTAGTCCATGTTCTGGTGCACGACGCCGAGGACGCCGCTGGTCCCGAGGTTCAGCTGCATGTCCCCGGCTTCGACCGCTCCGCCGGCGATCCAGCCCGCGTTGCAGTCGACCTGTCCTCCAACGACGCGAGTGCCGGCGTGGAGGCCGGTGGCGCCGGCAGCCTCGGCCGTGATGCTTCCCACCACGTCGGTGCTGTCGCAGAGGCGGGGCAGGATGTTCGGGTCAATGTGGAGCTTTTCCAGGATGTCGTCGTGGAAGACGCCTTTTCGGATGTCGAAGGCGACCCCGTAGAAAACGGCCGAGCTTGTGTTGAGGGTGAACTCGCCGGTGAGCCGGGACACAGTGAAGCCGTCGATGGTGAGGGCTTTGTAGACCTTGTCATAGATCTGCGGTTTGTTGCGCTGATACCAGAAAAGGTTGACCAGGTTGGGATGGTCCTCGATGCGGTTGGCCGTCACGTCCTCGATGACGGACTCCCCCACGACGTTCCTGATGACGGTAACTTCTTCCAGGGCGCGACGGTCCATGAGATTCATGGCAGGGGCCACCGGACGCCCCTGGTCATCGACCAGCACCATGGACGGCAAGGCGCTGGAGACGGCTATTCCCGCGATTTCCTGCGGCAGGCACTGGGTGTCCCGCAGCACCTGCTGGTTGAAGAGTCGTTACCGCAGCATTCGGTATGACGCGCGATTCGCCGACGGACGCGAGGAGAACGGCGTCGATTTGAACGCCGTTCTTCAGGGAGCCCGCTTCCCTGCGGACTACTGGTCCACGCGAAACGGCGCCGACCTGGCATGCCCAGAAGAAGGCACCGGGCTATGGGTGGACTATCCCTACGGTCGGCCGCTCTACCAGGCAAAATAAAGAACCAGTGCCCGGTGAGGGTTCCTCAAACGCGACTATGCACCGCACCCACTTCGGCTGTCCATGGTTGGGGGCAATAATGAACAGAAACTTGGGAGAGCGGACTAACCGTGACAGCAACACTGAATGAAACAACGCTGGACGCCCCGGTGGATGTCCGGTTCACCGCCACCGGTATTCCCCTGGCCGTCCGCTACGACGGGCGGGTGTGGGTCGTGGCAGCGGAACCAGTGCACTGGTTCGACCGGGACTCCTGGTGGCCGACCCGGCGCAGCGCACCGGTCGGTGTCGGGAACGTCGTGGACATCGAACGTTGGCGCGTGCAGGTACGCCTCGGGTCCTCAACGTCGGCGCTGCGGACCTTCGAGCTGCGCCGCGATCCGCTGTCGGAGCAGTGGCTGCTGGAATCCATCGCTGACAACTGATCCAGCCCTTGCGTAGCGTGGGCCCATGGGACTGATCTACGACGATGCGGCTGGCCGCGCTGACACTGACGCGCAGCGCAACGGTGCCGGGTACCTGGCGGAGCTGGTCATCGCCTTGGCCCGGGCCAGGTTTATCGCCCTCGATGAGCTGGCCCGGGCCACCGGGCCCAGCACGGCAGAGCTGCTGGATGCAGTGGAAGTCGAGGCGCTGGAAGGTCTTGATGACGGCGCCTGACCCGCGGGTCGCTGCCGGGTTGCCGGCGGGGCTTGCCCCGCCGGTGAAAGTCGCCTTGGCCCGGGCCGTCACCAAGATGCCCCGGGTCGGCGCACTGCCCGGAACTTTAACCTTTGAGCCCAAATGGGACGGGTACATTCACTGCATCCTGTCAACCCGTGGTCCGATCTGCGAGGAGAAATGCAGGCACCTTCGCTTGGGCGTTCGTGGGGCTCATGCCTGAATAGACCGTCGCCCCTCAAGGTCATCGCGTCGAAACGGCGGGGCGCCGATGAGCTCCTTCGAGCGCCGGCGTCACCTGTCTCGTAACTAACGATGGGCGAGTTCAGGTGGTGAGTGCAACACCCTGAATTCTGTGGGGTGTCGTCGATGGGCAGACCGTGGTCGTGGGTGTTCGTTTAGCGTTCTGGGAAGGGCTGGATGCCGGGCTGTCGGTAGCCTTAGCGGCGCAGGCCGCCGGGGTGTCGCGTCCGACCGCGTACCGGTGGTTGAGCGACCATCAGAAGGTGTTGCCATCGCCGGTTCCGGATTTCACTGTGCCCCGTGCAGGGCTTTTGTCGTTGCGTGAGCGGGAAGAGATCGGTTTCCAGCTCGCCCAAGGCCTTGGAGTGCGTCGTATTGCCGCCGTTCTGGGCCGGGCTCCGTCGACGATCAGCCGGGAGGTCGCAAGGAATCGGGTCGGTGATAGGTATTCGCCATCGCTCGCGCAGGAGCAGACGTGGGCTCCGTGCCCGTAGGCCGAAGCCGCGGAAGTTGGACGGGTTAGCGTTACGGGAACAGGTCACCACGATGCTCACCGACCGGTTCAGCCCGGAACAGGTCGCTGGCCGACTGAAGGTGGAGCATCCGGAGAATCCGGAGATGCAGGTGTCACACGAAACGATCTATCAGACCCTCTACGTCCAGGGCCGCGGATCCTTGCGCCTGGAAGTTGCGACGGCGCTGCGGTCCGGACGGGTGAGTCGGCGCCCGCAAAGACCGGAGGGTCCTCGCCCGCAGCGGTTCCGGGAGATGGTGATGATCTCTGACCGGCCGGCCGAGGTCGAGGACCGCGCCGTTCCCGGCCATTGGGAATCTCAATGTTTCTGTCAAGCCGCCTGAGCTCTGCTGCTTGGCATTGTCTCCTGGTAGAGGGTGTGGTCACGGAGCATGGCCCAGAGGACATTGATGCGGCGGCGGGCGAGGGCGATGAGGGCCTGTTTATGGGACTTCCTTCTCCGCGCTTCCGGTCGTAGTAGATTCTTGAGGCCGGGCTGTTTTTGAGGCTGGAGAGGGCTGCGAGGTAACAGGTTCGCAGGAGTCTGCGGTTGAAGCGACGCGGCCGGTGCAGGTTACCGCTGATTCGTCCGGAATCACGTGGGACGGGAGACAGGCCTGCGACGCTGGCGAGCCGGTCGACAGAGTCGAACGCCTCCAGATTGCCACCGATGTTGGCGAGGAAAGTCGCCGCAAGCACGGGCCCGAAACCCGGCATGCTCAGCAGAACATCGGCGCTTTCGTGCTGCCGGAACAGGTCGGTGATCTGGGCATCGACGTCGTCGATCTCTGCATCGAGAGTGTTGATTTGTGCGGTCAGCCGGGCGACCAGGGCTGAGCCTGTGGTCTGTGTTGGCAGGACGGTGTGCTGGGAGTTCGCGGCTACTAGGGCCTTCTCGGCCATCTTGGCACTGTTCCGGCAGCCGTGTTTCTTCAGCCAGCCGGCGAGCCGGGTTAGACCTGTCCGCCGGATACTCTCGGGGGTCTGGTAGCGACCGAGAAGGATGAGGGGCGCCTTCTTCGAGTAATCGAACGCCCGCTCGAGCGCAGGGAAGTACTCCAACAAGGTGGCACGGAGCCTGTTAATTGCCCTGACACGGTCGCAGATCAGATCGTTGCGACGGGCGGTCAGGAGCCGCAGGTCCACGCTGATCTGGTCTCCACCACGGACGGGTTGGAGGTCGGTGCGCATCCTCCGCGCCTGGTCCGCGATGATCCTGGCGTCCTTCGCGTCGGTCTTGCCGTCGCCGCGGTATGTTGCTGCGGCGTGGTGCACGATCCGTCCGGGGATATAAAGCAGCTTCTGTTCATGCGCTGCCAATAGCTCGATCAGCAGCGCGGCGCCGCCGGCGTTCAGGTCCGTGGCCCAACAGACATCGCCACCGGCCGCGATCTCGACGACCTTTGCGATTAACTCGAGGAGCACGCCCTCGTCGTTTTCAACCCTCATCGAGAGCAGGACCTTCCCGGCCTGATCGATCACCACGCAATGATGAGCCCGCTTGCCCGAGTCGATTCCCACCCAAACCGCCGGCATGCTTATCCCCCTTCGATCAGCTTCAACTTTTCGTGGCCCTGTCGATAACTACGCCGGCACGTCCTTACCCAACGATCAATGTCGTAATTCTCAATCAGCGGTCGAGTCATCGGCGGGCAGCGGGCGGCCATTCCCAGTGAGCCGTCCAAGCGGCAGGGAGACTTGTGCCATACCCGCCACCCGAGGGTGATCGAAACACTACGACAGCCCCGAAATCACCCACAACAAAAACGTAAGGAAGGGATTTAATCATCGGTTCGACGGCATCGAAGTCCGCGATCGGGACCCTCATCGAACGCACCACGGGATACGTGATGTTGCTGCATCTGCCTGAGGACCACACCGCCCGCACCCTCGCCGACGCCATGATCACCGCGATGAAGACCTTGCCCGAGCAGCTGCGCCGTTCGACGACCTGGGATCAAGGAGCGGAGATGTTCCTGCATCAGGAGATCACAATGGCAACCGGCATGCCGATCTACTTCTGCGACCCACATTCGCCCTGGCAGCGCGGCAGCAACGAAAACACCAACGGGCTCCTCCGCGAGTACTTCCCGAAAAGCACCGACCTGTCCTTCCACGGGCCCGGAATCCTCGAGAACGTCGCCGCGGAACTCAACCGCCGGCCACGCAAACGACACGGCTACCGAACGCCAGCAGAAGTCCTCGCCGAGCTAGTCTCGAACCCATCAACTAAATCCGGTGTTGCAGGCACCACTTGAATTCGCCCATCAGGGCGGAGGCACCCCTCCCCCAGACAGCGGTCCCCGGTCCCCGCGACCCGGGGACCGCTTCATGCCGGCCACGGTAATGCTGAAGCACACGCAATGTGCCCACCACCCCGTTATCGGGCTCCTGCAGATCCCAGACCCCTGGCCACTTCCCCGGAAGTGGGACTCCCGTCTCAGGTCGCGATGGAGACGTTGCCGGTGACCGAGAGCACCGGTTCTTTGACGCAATCCAGCCCGGAGAAGGCACCTAGCCGCTTCGGGGACCGCCGTCACACGGGGTGGGATGTTCTCCACCTGCGGGGGCCGTTCGGACCGCGAGTTGGGACTGAACTTTCTGGCTCTCCTCCAAGAAGACGATGCCGCTGCTGGCGATGAACAGTGGTGGGTGAACCGGTGGTCTCTGTCGTCCCGAGTGAGGTTAAATGAGCGGCTTTGTATTTATCCATCACGTCAGCGGGAATGCGCCCGCGGCTACTGACCTGGATACCGTTCTGTTTGGCCCACTCCCGAACGGCCTTAGTGCCCGTATCGCCGACAGATCTACGCTGACTGCCCCGGCCAGCGGACTTACGAGCGGCTGAAAGGTATCGCTTCATCGCGTCGCGGAGCTCATTTGCATGAGCTTCATTCAGATCAATCTCGCACTCAACGCCGTCGATCGCGAAGGAAACTGTCTCGACTGCCGCAGAACCGTCGAGATCATCCTCGAGCAGCACCACTGTCTTTTTGCCATCAGTAAAGACTACTGCTGCCCGCATCGTCTCCTACTCCCCTCGGCACGATACACGTGGCATTTTTCCAAGCCGCAGTGCGTGCAGCCTCGGCATGCGACCTGCCCGGACCTCCAGGCGGGGCAAGTGCTCAGGTCAGTGATGAAACGCTGACGCTGAGCGTTGTCTTTGAGGCATTTTTCCCTCACGGCGGTGCTTGGGCTTAGCATGGCGGTCTCTGTCGTTCGCGCTCACCGGGGTAGCGTGGGCGACATCCGGTAAGAGGCGGTATCCGGCCCGTCCTGCGGAGTCCAGGGGAAGGCGGCGTTGACAGGTGTGTATCAGTGAGTTGTGGGACAGGCTGGATTCCACGACGAAGAACTGGCTCACGGACAATCCCGGATGCCAGATCCTGCCGTGGACGATGTCGGCGAAGATCAGCAGCGCTGGGGGCGGAAACATTGATTGTGACCAACACGGGCAGATGGTGCTGACTCCGGAGGACCGCGCCTTTATCGCAGTCAAGGCCAACGCCACCCCGGATGCTCCGGGCAACACCGGTTCTTGATGCTGGGCCCAGGCGCGGCGGGGCTGTGACCCAGACCACGGCCTGCCTGCCATGCCAGACCCCGCGGCCAGTCTCAGGTCGGACTGCTGCCGGGATCAGCTGTGCAGGCCTGTGTCGGTGGTGTCCGCGCAGGGGACGGGTCTCAGGGCTGCGAGCTCGCCGAGCTGCTTTTTACGCCGCGCTTCCTCCAACCAGCCCATGCAGGCCCGTACCTTTTCCAAGTCGTCCCGCGCTCGGGCAGCTCACAAAGTGTGCTTAGGCAATGAAGCTGGCTAGAAGCCGCAGAGCCAGGTTGAGGACCGGCGACGGGCCGGTGTGCCTGTAGGCATGGGGTACGGCTCGTCTCGGGACCGCCGCCGGCCTGCGCCGCATTTAGGCGGGATCAGGGATTGACACAGGCCCACATGTGCCTTCCAGTGTCCGGGAGCGGTCTCGCGCTGTGCCCATCGGTTGTATCCGGCAACGCCCTCAGGTGCCGGAGATCTGGACAGGTGAGGGTGAACTCCGTAAATTCAGGAACGGAACCCGGTACCCCGTCCAGGCGGGAACCCTTCCCTGCCTTTGCGCACGGCCGCCAAGGCGGCCGCTGGAGCAGTGTGGCGGCAAAACCGGATGCACGCCGAGAAAGAAGTGACCATGATGATCTCGCACTTTCAACGGTTCCTCGATGAAGCCACCATCCCCGATCCCGAGTCGGACCACCCGCTTGGGCCGGACTGCCTCTACGGCCTGTACACCAGCTGGTGCCTGCTCCACCGGATCGGTCCGGTGTCCGACATCGCCTTCCGGGCCGCCATGCGCCGCTTGGGCATCGATATTTATCACGTCCGGCTCGAAATGGCCGGTCCCGCCGCGGCCGACTACATCCTTGCCAGCTACCCCGGGACACCGTAAGCCTACCTTTGAGAGCAGACGCCCACCCGGACGCGAGCCAGTCAAAAGCAAGACCCGGGCAGAATCTATTCCCCACCCCTCACTGGGGCAGTTTCCATTCCTGAATGGTGCGCCAACCACGAAACGGGGGAAGAGCCGAATTGTTCCTCCCCACTGCAGACGCTGGACGCAGATCGGAGCGATCGGGGCAGGTGCCCCGCGTTTGATCGGGGCCGGTCACCACACGTTTTACGAGCTGGCCGTGTAAGGTGGGCTTGCCCTTTGCCTCCAGGGTCGGATTCCTTCCTGTCCCCGCCCTCCCGCGGGGAGGGGTTATGGATCGGGTCCGGGAACAGACAGATAATGAATGCACGGTACGTCCCGTGCCGCCGGCGCTCAGGGTGTGGAAAACGGCGTGGTATTCCCAGTCCTTTGGCTCCCGGCCGTACCTCCGTGAGCAGGAAGGTTCCTATGGCGCTGTCGGATGAAGAGCGCAGGCGCCTTGAAGAGCTGGAACAGGAACTGACCGCCACCGATCCGGATCTGGACAGGGAACTGAAGGCCGGATTGTCCCGCAGCAGGGCGGCGGCACGTATTGTCTACGGTGTCCTGGCCGCTTTAGCCGGTCTCGCAGTGATCATCGCGGGGAGTATCACGCGGCTGACGGTCCTCGGTGCCATCGGCTTCCTGCTGATGGTTGCAGGCGCTCACGGGTTCCTCAGCGGCCTCTGCCCGCGCGGGACAGGTCCGGGGGGCAGCCATGAAACGCGAAACTGAAAAAGCGCTCTTCACGGCCGGGCTCGTCCTCCCCGGCGCGGGCCCAACTGCGGGTTCTGACGCTGAGATCACAGTTCCGGGGGTGCCCGAGCTCGCGTTCCATCTGGGCACGGAGCCCGGGGGCCACGGGTTGTGCGGCCGCCCAGCCGGCCTCTACATTGAGGCATGACCAACCCAGCGGGCCAGCAATCTGTCGTTGAGCTTCACGACCCGAGCACCAGCGGGGCAAGGGCCGCCCTGTGTTTGCCCACGGGAGGGCCAGGATGCGCATAGGTCTGATCGCTCCGCCCTGGATACCCGTGCCTCCGCCGGCCTATGGCGGCATCGAGGCCATAGTTGACTCACTGGCCCGAGGTCTGACCGCTGCTGGACACGAGGTCCTGCTCGCCGCAGCGGCAGGCAGCACCTGCCCGGTCCCCCAACTTCCAGGGGACTTCGTTGCAGACCTGGCCAGAGTCGGGACGGGATCAGATGAGCTCCGGCACATTGTGTCCGCCTACGAAGGGATGGACGGCGTCGACCTGGTCCACGACCACACCCTCGCCGGGCCGCTGTACCGGCACCGGCCGAACCAGGCACCCATCATGACCACAGCGCACGGACCTCTCACCGGCGAGCTGGGCCGGGTCTATCAGGCGATAACCGCCGACGCATCTCTCATCGCCATCTCACACCACCAGGCCAGCGCCGCCCCGGAACTAAGGATCAGCGGTGTCATCCACCACGGCATCGACGCCGCCGAGGTACCGGTCGGAAGCGGCGGGGGCGGCTACGCGTGCTTTCTGGGCCGGATGAATCCGGACAAGGGCCTGCTCCAGGCCATCGAGGCCGCACGGCTGGCAGAGATGCCGCTGCGGATTGGGGCGAAAATGACCAGCCGGGACGAACACGAGTATTTCCGCGCCGTCATCGCGCCACTGCTCGGGCCCGACGTGGAGTATCTCGGCGAGCTGAACACCCAGGACAAATACGCCCTGCTGGGAGACGCCGTGGCCCTGCTGAATCCTATTCAATGGCCCGAACCGTTCGGCATGGTCATGATCGAGGCCCTCGCCGCCGGGACCCCCGTCATCGCCACTCCCCAGGGCTCGGCCCCGGAAATCATCGACGACGGCGCAACCGGCTTCCTGCGCTCCGGAATCCACGAACTCGTTCTCGCCCTGCACGACGCCGGAACCCTGGACCGGCGCATCTGCCGCCACGCCACCGAAACACGCTTCAGCGCCGAACGAATGACCTTTGAACACCTTCAGCTCTATAAGGAGACCCTCACTGGTGCTCCCCGTACGGCCATGCCGGCAATCAGACGTTCCTAAGTCGAGCTCGAGGACGAGAACCAGTCCCGATCATGAGGCATTCATACATGTGGACGCTTCTCCCCTGCGTTGGCCGGAACGCCGGTCAGAAGGCGCACGGACAAGGGCATATGAAGGAGGGCCCTCCACGGCGAATCAAATTTCTATCTGCTCGGGTTTCTATCGGTTCAGCCCCGCGGGATGCTCTGTCCTCCGTACCGTCGTCCGTGCGGCCCGGGCCGGCATCCTGATCCTCGGCAGGGCGGACACCCTCGTCCGCATCCCACAACCTACGGGCACTACCACCGGGAGGGCAAGCGGGCCAAAGCCTTTGAGCTGACATCCGGGCCCAGGTGAGGTGCGAAGAACCGCGGCATCGGCAAGGCAGTAGCCACCCTCACGGGGATGCTCACCCTGCCGCCGGTCCCTTCAGGAATCATGGCACTATTTGCCTCTGTTCCCGCGTCCGAGGGAGGGGGCGTGACTAGACTCATTGTCATGCCAGTCACACGCAATGTTGCCTGGGACGGCCGCCTCGAATCTTTTAAGGGCCCTGACACGGCACACTACGTGCTCACGGCAGCGGACCTGGCCAAGACCTGCGCCGCCTGCCGGGAACCGTTGAAGCCCGATGAGCCGCTCTCCTTGTTGGTGAACATCACGCAAAGCACCGCCCCGGACGGGACCGAATACTTCACCTTCATCGACAACGTCTGCCACCGCCGGTGCAGCGGGCCGGCACTGACCGTCAAGCACGTTGCCTGGCATCTCGAAGAGCTCTCCCCTCTGGCCGCGAGGGTCATCCTCACCCAGGCATCCGGTGCCGGTCGGATAAGAGTGGTCCCGGTGCTCGCCTACACCCTGGTCCCCGTCGTAACCTTCCGGGAAAACGGCGGGGAGCGGACCTCAGCGCTGGTCACCCTCCTGCTCTCGCATGGTTTTCAGCTGGCGATGAGCGCGGAATACGACGACCTCCTGGACCATGCTGGCCCGGTGGCCGCAGGCTGCAGCTTCACGGTGACACCCGAGGGCGTCCTACTGTTCAGCATTGATGGGGAAATCCTTTACCGTGACCAGCTCGAGCTTGACCCGGACAATCCCCATGACGCGCCCTGGCTCCAGGCAGCACGCACCGCGGCCTACATCCTTGTCATCAGCGGAGACAACCTGGATATCACCGAGGCAATCCTCGATATCCACGGCGCCGCCCGGCAGGGAACGCTGGTGATCGGCACCGTCCCACTCTTCGAGGGGCACTGAGACAAGAGGAACCACTTCCGGCTCATCTGCCAGTGGCCGCTCTCCCCCTACCGCCCCTATCCCTCGCATTCCCGGCAGAACTTCAGGCCGTTGGCTTCCCTGGCCAGCTGTGAACGGTGATGGACCAAAAAGCAGGATCCGCACGTAAACTCATCGGCCCTGACCGGAACGACGACAATATTGAGCTCTTCACCGGAAAGATCAGCACCTGGGAGTTCGATCCCTTCGGCCGTGTCGCTTTCATCCACGTCAATGGACGAGGGCTGCGCTGTCACCGCACGTGTTGGGTCCAGCCCCTCCAAAGACTCGGAAGCAGCGTCCTCCTCGCTTCGGCGAGGGGCATCATAATCAGTAGTTGCCATCGAACCTCCTTCATTCCGGGCCTGAAGTCCGCCGCCTGCGGCGTCAGCACCACACGGTGCTGGCTGTGGCCTTGCCGGTCCATGCAGCGGACGTGAACTTCGGACCTGGTGTTGCTTCATCGCTCACGCGTCATGCCCCACCTGGACACACTCGACAGCCCGCCCAGCCGGGACACGATAAAAACCCCTTCCGCCCCTGATCACCTTCAGAGTCTCGCCGTCGAGTGGGTTGTTAGTAGGAGATGAAGGCGACGAGTTCCCCGACGCGGTCCTCGGGGTAATTCCGGGCGATGTCGGCCTGGCTGAGCATCCCCACCAGGTGGTGCCCGCAGATCGGCAGGGATCCGACGTCCAGGTCCTTCATTTTCCGTGCAGCCTGTTCCAGGGTTTCGTTTTCGCCGACGCATTCAGCGCCGCCGGTCATGATCTCGCGTGCGGTGGTCATCGTATGCTCCTCTGTCCTGTTGGGTGGGTTGGTTCTAGTAGACCTCTCCGCGCCAGGCGCCGGTTTCGGTGCCTCTGGCTTCGATGAAGTCCTTGAAGCGGCCCAGGTCCGCCCTGACCTGCATGTTGTCGAACCCCAGCGCGGCCCCGGCCTTCTCGGTGAAGGTGTCCGGTGCCCGTTCCAACCGGACCCACACCGTGTCATCCCGGTCTTTAGCTGTGTGAAGGCCACGGCGCCGGCGTGCGACTCACCGTCGGTGCTGCGCCAGGCAATCCGCTCATCGGGGCGTTGTTCGATGATTTCGGTATCGAATTCCCGTTTCACCCCGCCGATGTTCACCACCCAGTGATTCGTCCGGTCGGTAAGCTGGCTGACCGAGTCCACCCCTGACATGAAATTGGGGAAAGACTCGAACTGTGTCCACTGGTCATACGCGGTGCGCACCGGGACCTCGACGTCAATGGTTTCTTCGACTGTTTGCATGCTCTCCTCCTGATGAAGGGGCGGGCTGCCAGAAGCGGACGTTGGCGGGAATTGGGCCCGGGTCCGATGGGCGTGTCCGCCACCGCCACCCGGGTCGGGTGCTTATTGGGGCAGCTCCATTTGGAAGCCGCAGGCGCAGCGCAGGACCCGTGTATGGAGATAGACCTCCAGCGCTCCTTGGGAGGTCTGCTCTGTCCGCACCTGCTCGGTGGTCACCGGGGCGTAGACGCTGCGCAGTTCGGAGCCGGCGGCGTGCATCGGTTCGCCGCAGTGAATGTATTCGGATCCGAACTGCAGTACCTCCGCAGCATGACGCGGCCCGGGCCGGTTCAGCACCGCGGCGGTCTGCGGGAAGGTGGCCGGGTGGCGGTAGTACTGACCGCATGCGGCGCAGGTGTAAGTGACATCAACCTTTCCCGGCGTACCGGTTGTCCATTCCTCGATGGAGTGGATGATCAGGTGCCTGTCGGTGTGGCACTCCGGACACTGCAGGTCCTCTCCGTCCGGCTGATGCGCGCCGGCCGGGAGGTGTGGATAGGAGATGGTCGACATCGACTGCTTCCTTTGAAAGGGAGGTTCCGCCCGTCTGCTGGAGCCTTACTCCCGGTTCAGGCTAGCCCCGGATCTGCGACCGGGGCAAGCATCTGCCGCTGGGACCGGCCCCGTACAGGCCATCGGATCGGCTGGCCTGGATCTCTCCGCTAGCCAGGCGCGCGACTGTCTCAACCGTTACCGATAATCAGGCCGCCGGGGTCTGTCAGATGGGTTTGTGGGACGGGAAAACAAGGGCCGTGGTGCCTGGACCCCTGTCACCCTTCTCCCTCGCCAGGGTTATGGGAGGATCCATGCATGAACGAGAGCCCGCTGCAGGGTGCGCCGTCCCCGGGCGGCGCAGGACACGCCCGCGCAGTGCACGCAGGTAATCACGGAACACTGTCCGCCCGGCAACTGCGGGCCGTCGGCCGCAGGCGCCGGGACGCCGAAAAGAAACTTGAACAGCACCAGCGGAACGCCCGGCATAAAGCTGAACCGGAAAACGGTGCGGACGACGCCCCGGCCCGGCAGTGGCAAGTGTGGGCAGGGTCCGGGGGTGCGACACGCAGGTAGCCTCGCTCGCATGCCTGTCACACGCAATGTCGCCTGGGACAGCCGTCTGGAATCCTTCAACGGCAGGGACACCACGCACTACGTGAGCACGGCCGCAGCCATCGCCACCACGTGCCCTGTTTGCCGGCACCCGCTGCAGCCCAACGAACCGCTGTCACTGAGCGTGGACATCACCGAAAGCACCGCACCGGACGGGACGGAGTACGTCACGTTCCGTGACTACGTCTGCCACCGGCACTGCAGCGCACCGGGTCTGACCGTGCACACGGCGCCGTGGAGACCGGCGGATCTGACGCCTCTCGCAGCCCGGCTGGTCCTCACACAAACGGCCGGCGCCGGCAATCCCGGGATCGTTGTCCCGGCCCTGGCGTACACGCTGGTCCCGGTCGTATCCTTCCGTGAACCGGGCGGGGAACTGACCTCCGCCCTGGTGTCGATGCTGCTCTCCCACGGCTTCCAGTTGGCCCTGAGCCCGGATTACACCGCCATCCTGGAACAGGCAGCCGATGTGGCGGCAAGCTGCCGCCTGACCGCGACCAGGACCGGGTTTATCACTCTGGATATTGGCGGGGAAACCATCTATTCCGAACAGCTTGACCCGATGAAGCCAGACGATGCCCAATGGCTGGAGCAGGCGGCAGCCCAAGGCAGCGTCCTGGTCATCGCAGGGGACAACCTGGTCATCACCGACAGGGTCTTGGACGTGGACGCAGCCGTAGTGCTGGCACCCTGGTCATCGGGAAGGTCCCCGTCCGCTCATGACAGGAGTCCGCCCGCCAGCTCGTTCAGCGGGCCCGGCGGGCACGACAAGAGCAACTACAGGGTCCGGGCCATCAAAGCCGAAGCAGCAGCTGACCAGCTGCATGCCCGCGGCCAGCTATTGCTGGGGGCTGTCCTTGAGGAATTTGTGGATGGCCCTCAGCGCGGAGAGCGCACAGGTATTTACCGTGTCGGTTGGGATGTTCAGGTGCACGGCCAGTTCGCTTACCGGGATCTTGCGATAATGCAGCGCCACCAGTACCTCACGCTGTTCCCGGTCCAGCCTCGTCAGCGCTTCCTCGATCAGGTCACGTTTCAAGGAGCCTTCGACCTGCCCGGCCGCTTCCGAACCGGTCCCGTTGGGTTTCGCGGCATTGGGTGGACATTTCGATTTCCCTTGGACCATGGAACCCAGTCTGCCCCCGCCTTCTAAAATCCCGGCGGACCTCCCCCACATTGAGCGCATCGCGCCCGAAGCCCTCCGCAGTCTCATCGCGCATTGCGGACGGCTTGGACGTTCCCGGGGATGAGCCGTTGCACTTCACGTTCACGGCCCTGGGAAGAAAAGAGAAGGGCCGCCGGTGGTCCGGCGGGAGGACCAGGGGCGGGGGCTGGTTTTGGGACAAGCGCCACCGAAGCCGGTTCCTCAACCTCAAACGGATCAATAAATCTAACCGGCTCCATCACAACGTCCCCCGTGTTCATGGTTTGTTCTTTCTACCATGAACTGGTCCCGTCTATCGCCGGACCACTCCGGAAAAATCAAGTTCGTTTTACCTCGGCACGCCTAGAGCGATCTCACCAGCGGAGTCACGACCGCCCTCAGCGAAGGGCTGAGACGTCTCATATCCCTAGGGTTGCGAGACGTCCCGTAGTGAACGACTTCCCCGTACCAACCTAGGTGCCGAAGTGCCCTCAACTGCCAGGACCAGGTCGTCCTTAGACGGGAAGTGCCGGTAGAAGGTCGACTTGCCAGCCCGGACAGCTCAGCTCTTGACGCCCACATTCCGGATACTGCCCCGGGAGAACAGTTCGTACGCGCTATTAAGGATATGTTCCGTAACACCAAGCCGGGCCCCGATGGATGGCCCGGCAGCGGATCGACGTGCCAAGCCCCGCGCACCGGTCACGGTACGGAAGTCTTCGGTCCGCGGTGCTCTGGCCCTGCTCAGGTGGTGTGGCGGGCTTTGTCCAGAATGAAGTCACGGTCCTCCTGTGACAACAGCGAGCCGCCGTGCAGGTCCCGGTCTGCCGGTTTGTCGATTTCCTTGCAGATACGGGCGACGATCGTGCGCGGCAGGATCGCGGATCCTGGGTTCTCAGTGAGCCATTGCTGCGTGGAGGGGCTGAGCCTGTCCCAGTTCCCTCTGATGTCCATCTCCATTGATGTTGCCTTCCTGGGCTTGGCATGCACGGCGCCACTACCGGCGGGTGGATCGCGCCCAGCTTACGTCCAACGAATGGTTTGGGAAAGAGAGATGAGGGGGTCATGGAAGGAACGGGTAGGGCAAACGTGGAGCGGATTGACCCTGGTGGAGGGCCGATGTGTGGGGGTACCTGATGTGTGGGGGCATTGGCTTCATAGGGTTCGTCGGGTATTTCCTTGGGGACGGCGAAAGGATCGGACAACTGGCCGAAACGGTGACTCCTCGACCAGTCTGCCGGGCCCGGCAAATGCACCCCCCTGTAGCGCCTGGCCCGGCGGGAACCATGCCCCTTGCCGGCAGAAGTCCGGGTTACGGCGCGCCCGATGGTCGGAAAAGCCGCATGGAGCTGTCAGGCGGCTAACGGGGGTTGGGGAAAACTACTGTCATTGCTATTACTGTCAGCCGGTGCGGTCACGGGGATTATGAGGCCAAGCAGAAGGAATGCGCGCCCGCCCGGCCCGCGGCTGGCCAGGGCTCGGACAGAGGGACGCGACGTGGGCCGACCAAGGCAGACGTCCTGCGTCCTTGGAACCGAAGTGGCGGTAGAAGGTCGACTTGGCCACACCGTATAGGGCGATCAGTTCATCGACGCAGACGTCCCGGATCCCCCGGCGTGAAAACAGCTCGAGGGCCACCTGCAGGATCCGCTCCGCGGGCCCGGGCCAAGCCGTGGTCGCTACCGCGGATCCGGCCAATGAGTGGTTGGATGAACGGTCCATGATACGAGCATCCTATGCCCAGCAGAGGTGGTTCTGGATCACGCCGCCGTCTCTGTGGTCCTGACTCAGGTTGAGATACTCAATGCCGCTCGGATCATGCCGGGTTGGCGGTGGTGTCCTCTGTACCGGGCTGTGCTGGGAACCGACGTCCAGTCCACATCAGGGAGTTCGTCGAGGGTCACGGGGTGGTTCGGAGCCAGATGAGGGCTTCTTCTTCATCCGTGAAGTATTCGGTTGGGCACTTGGGTGGCGCCAGTCGCAGAAGGGTGTGGGCGATGACGCGGTCGACCGGTGTACTGCCGAGGATGGCGAACGCCGTGACGGCGGCTGCTTCACAATAAAGGCTGATTGCTGTCCGACTGACGGAGCCGACGCCGCTGACCTGTAGCAGCACGGCTCCGGGCTTTCCTCCGGTGAGCGCCAGCAGTTCTGCACCTGTCCGGATACAGTCATCGTCGGTGATGCGGGTGTTGGGCCGCAGGATGATCCGGGCTACTCCCGGACTTACGCGGTCGACGGAGAAGTCTGAGTAGCTCTCGGTAAGAAGCAGATCCGGCGAGAGCCTGGTCCGGGCTTTGGGAGGAGTCCGGGACAGGATTGTGGGCTCCGGAAGCGGCACCCGGTTTTCGGTGAGAGGCTGAACTGTTGTCATTGACTCCCCCAAGTCATTGCGTCACCTGCAGCATCGCCGCCGGCTGGATCGTCCCGGCCACGTGGCGGCTGGGTTTCCCGTCAGGCTATATCGAAAACGGTGGCTCGTCGAGCAACTGGCTATCAGTGCGGGAGGAGCAGCCCTGGTCTGGATCAGCGGTACAGGAGGAACGATCCACAACAAACCCCGCTGCAGCGTTTTACACACAGCCTCAATGCCGTCCACGACTTCCTTAATAGTCGTGAACCTCGGTGAGACGGCCACGACTGTTCCATCTGCTGCAGTCAGCCGAAAAAGGAGTGTCCCCTCGCCATCTTGGATGATTTCGAACGTGCCAGCCACCACCGTTGTCTCCCTGCTTGGGCATCGTTGCCTCGGACCATTGAGTCACGGAGTGGCGGATGCAAGTGGTGCTTGCAACACCGGATTTATTTGTTGGGTTCGAGACTAGCTCGGTGAGGACTTCTGCGGGCGTTCGGTAGCCGTGTCGTTTGCGTGGCCGGCGGTTGAGTTCCGCGGCGACGCTTTCCAGGATTCCGGGTCCGTGGAAGGACAGGTCGGTGCTTTTCGGGAAGTACTCGCGGAGAGTGCTGCCAGTCAGGACAGACAAAAGGAGGTGGGTTCCCGTGGACGTCGAGATGACCGGCGACGCTGCTGGCGCGGACGGTCCAACGGCTGCCCCTCAGCAGTGGTACGCCGCTACGCCCGCAGTGGCGGCCCTGGCTCGCAGGACCGGGCGGGCTTCTGCAGTTTCAGCTCAAGCAGCTGATCGGCGGGATCCTCGCTCAGCCGGACCTCGATCCTGGCATACGTCTGGCGCTGCTCCGGCACCTGTCCCAGAACCCCGGGCATCCGAGCAGGCTCTGCGCGCCCACCTCTGCTGCGTCCAGGAGCCGGAGGATCTGCCACCGTTCAGGGCCTGCCGGAAACCTACGATGCAGTCCTCTGGTTCGTAGTCTGCCTTTCCGGCGGCGCGGCTGGCCCCTGTCCCGGGGATGTTTTTGCCGGGGAAGAGCAGCCGCGGCTGTTCCAGGAGACGAACCAGTTCTGCACCTTGGTCGCGGCGTAAAATTGGAAGCGGCCGGCGGCGGACGGCCGCTGGTGTCCCCATGCCAGCCGGCACCCAGCTCCGTCGTCGGTCCTAAGAATCCCGCCGCTGTTGACTCTTGTGTCAGGGGAGCGGTGGGCCCTAGGTTGGACACCAGCGGAGGAGGACTTCCGCCTCCGCCGCCACTACGGTGTGTGCGGTGAGATGATGACTTCCCAAAGGGGCAGCGGGCATGGCGACAGGTACTGTGAAATGGTTCAACACGGAAAAAGGCTTTGGTTTCATCGCCCCTGATGACGGATCAGCAGATGTCTTTGCCCATTACTCGGCGATCGCGTCCAGCGGATACCGCTCCCTGGAGGAGAACCAAAAGGTCCAGTTCGACGTAGTTCAGGGTCAGAAGGGCCCCCAAGCGGAGAACATCAACCCGCTGTAACCTCCCGCGCCGCTGATCGGACGGGACTGTACGATCACCAACGCCTCCAGGGTCGCGACTGCATCCAGTGAGGATTCATTGGGGCGCTCTTTTGCGGGGCAGGGGGTTTGGGAAGGACCGGGAAACCCCGTTATTTCCTAGGCAGACGCTGGCAGGCTTTGGACATCTGGTCGAGGGAGGCCGCGAATCCCGTCCAGACGGCCGGTCCTGTCAGGTAGTCCATCGGGGACTGGGTGGAGCCCAAAGCCGCGGCGAGCTGCCACTTCTGTGGCCGGGACGGCAGGAGGCCCCAGTGAGCATTCAACGACAGAACGCCACGGTTCAGACGCGCGCCATTTCCGCGTTCTGGCGGTGGTGGTCAGCAGAAGGCGTCGGGCTCCTCAGCGGCGCCGTCACGACAGGTGACTACCGGGACCTTCCGGACATGCTCGATGGCATGGTCAAGGCAATCGGCCCGGGGCTCGGCTGGGAGACCGGACCGGGCGTGCGTGCACGGCACCAGTTCTGCGTCTCAGGCGGTGGGGACCCGGGACTGCGGGTCCTGGCCGAACGGTGGCGGCGGGCCGCTCCGCCGTCGACGCCGATGTGGGAATTCGCCGGAGCCAGGCAGCCGCAACCCGGCATGCTCGCCGTCACCATCGAAGCTGCCGGGAAGCCGATCAATCTTGGCCTGGCCCGGGTTTCAGTGACCCTGGACGAGGAACGGGCCCGGGCCCACGTCAGCCTCCACCACCCGGCCTTCACCGCGCTGAGCCCCGGCTACCAGTACCAGCTCTCCTGCCTGCTGCTGGATTGGCTGCTCGGAGAAGACCACGTCCAGGGATGGATCGGCACCATCAACGCCGCCGAGACCGAACCCCCGGACAGCCTGCCGGCAACAGACCTTCCCGAGATCATCAACGCCATGACGGCCCGGCACGCGCGCATCGGCTGGCCACTGAAGGACGCCGGAACAGACCGCGCACGATCATCAGAGCCTTGCGTCCTCTCCGGTGGATCGACCACCCTCTGCTGGACCTGCACACAGCCCTCGAAGTCGGTTACCCGCAGACTCGCCCGACGGGCTACCGGACTACGACGAAGCGATAGACCTGCACTGGCTCGAAGAGGACCTGGCAGCAGCCCTTGGACCCGGGGCCTGCTGGTCGCTACCCAGACATCAAATGGCCGGCGTGTCCTGCACTACTACACCGACCCTGAAGACCAGAACGGCCGGGACACCATGGACCGCTTCGCGGGAACCCGGCCCGATGTCGAAGTGACCCACACCCACGACCCCGGATGGACTCTGATCAGCCCACTCACATGACCGCAGGTCCCAAACGCAGGAAATGTCCGTGTTTCTTGTTCTAATTCCCGCCAGCGGACAGATGTCCGTCGAAGGTGATCTCGAAAGCGTTTAGGGCGGCCTTCCAGCGGTTGCTCCAGCGTTTACGGCCTTTACAGGCACGGCCCAGGCTCGTGATCGCCAGGAGAGAGAGTGCGTGCACCGGACCCCACCAGGAACAGTTCTCAATTATCCGGTGCCCGCCCAGAAGCAGTGGACCGTGGCCGGCGGCACCGGGACGCCGAAATGAAGCTTGAACAGCACCAGCAGGACGCCCGGCGCAAAGCCGACCCGAAGACCGGTCCGGAAGACCGAGTAAGGCATGAGTAGCGGGTCCGGTGCATCATCCGCTTTCACGCCCTGTCGGGCGTTTTGGTTCAGTTATTAGTCGCCTGGCCATTCGCCTGTCATCCGCTCGAAGAGGCGTGCGCCTCCCCGATCGATGATTGCCTTGACGAGGGCGTAGATCGCGCCCTGAATGACGCTGGAAATGAGGATTTCCTTCAGCGGGTACCCGGTGCTGAGGGCTTTGGGGGCTTCGTCCCGGTCACTGGGAGAGACCCGTTTCCACACCTGTCTGTACACCTGAGCTGCAATGAGCCCGCCGACCAGACCGGATATTAGACCGACGGGGCGGTAGAGGATTTTCGCTGACTTGCTGGTCTGTTTCTGGGACACGGTGTCCTCCAAGAGGTACTGGAGCTTCCTGCCGGTGTTTTCAAAGCTACTCCGCGGGGGCATCAGGCGTAACCCGTACCCGGCCCAGTCTGGATAGATGAGGGATTCCCGAGAAAGGGTGACATGGCCGGAATTCAGCGTTAGATTCGGGCTAAGCAGGTGTGCTGCTGCAAACGTGTGCACCGGAGGAGCGCCAAGAACGTGTAGCCGCGACCTAGCCGGCGGTTGCCCCGTCGTTCGAAGGAAACGGGCTCGACTGACCGGAGTGGCTGAATGGAGCCGAGAGCTCTTCGGGAACCCCGGGGGGCCGGGAGTAATGATCGATTAGAGGAGATCTGATGGACGATCCCGCGAAATCCAACGACGCGAAAGAGCAGCCGGTGGCGGAGCTGCTCACCCAACTCTCGCAACAGACCTCCCGGCTGGTCCGCGATGAGCTGCGCCTCGCCCAGGCCGAACTCAAGGAAAAGGGCAGGCACGCCGGACGGGGTGCCGGGCTTTTCGGCGCGGCAGGGTTTCTGGCCTTTTTCGGCGCCGCGGCCCTGATCACCACGATCATCCTGGCCCTGTCCCTGCTCCTGCCGGCCTGGCTAAGCGCCCTAATCGTTTCCGTCGTGCTGTTGATTGCAGCAGGCATCGCGGCACTGGTCGGGAAGAAGGAAGTCAACCAGGTGGGCCCCCCGGCACCGGAGGCGACGGTTAAGAACGTGAAGCGCGATATCAACGAAGTCAAGGAGCACAGACACGCATGAGCACTCCGATCACACCCCAGAACCCGGCCGCACCCCCGAGCCCGGAACCACCGAAGGATGCCGGACCTGAGGAGATTCAGCGTGATATCGAGCGTACCCGCGAGGAGCTGGGGGACACCGTGGAAGCCCTGGCAGCCAAGCTTGACTTCAAGGCGCAGGCCAGGAACAAGGCTGATGCCGTCAAGGCACGCGCCGGCAGCGCCGCTGCCGCTGCCCGAAAGCAGGTGACGGACACCGCGGCCTTGGCAAGCGGGCGGCTCAGCGAAATATCGCGCAAAGCATCAGAGAACGTTCCCAAGGACGGTACGCAACGGACGCAGCTGATGGTGGCCGCGTCCGGTATTGCAGCAGCGGTAATCGTCCCCCTGATATGGCGCGCCTGCACGCGGTCCTCAAGACCTTCCCAGTGATCGGCGGCCAATAGGCCCAGAACGGCACCGGCGATGGCCCTAAGAACGCCGGTGAGTCACCGGTGCTCTTGCGGTTCTACTGGGATTGGTGCTTGGTAAGTGGCGTCGAAGATCTGGCGGGACGTTGCGCCCGTCCCTCCAGGTCCGTGCCGGCGGGAATGAGGTGGTCCGCCTAGGTAGTGGACGAGGTGGCGGCAGGATCGTTGGGGATCATTCCGCTGACAGGTGCCGGGTCCGGTGCAGGCTCGACAGAGGCTTCCGAGACAGGCGGTTCCCCGCCTGGGCGCAGGGTGCGCCGGAGTGCGGCACCGCAGAGCGCCGCGGCTGCCACGATTCCGGCAATCAACCACGGCTTCCGGGATGGCCGGCCAGAGGGGGTCAGCTCTGCGCTCAGGTCCGGGGCGGGAGGGGTGGTCTTCTGGGTGATCTGCGTGATCCGCTCGTGAACGCGGGGAGTGACAGCGTCCACTCCGCCGGCCAGCTCGTCCGCAATAGTGCGCAGGCTGGCCTGTATCCGCGGAGATGCGGCCTCCAGGCCGCTGTCGATCCCGGTCAGTGCCCGATGTAAGGCGGCTTCAATTCCGGGGGTGGCCCACTCCCTGCCCTTGGTCAGCCGGGTGCGGAGGTTTTCCTGGAGATGATGGGTCCGGGCGGTGGGGACGGTGGCTTGTGATGTACGCACTGGTTACTCCATATGGGGTGTGGGGATGTCAACGCAAAAGCTAAGGGGTCCTCCGCAAAACCAGTGTTGTTTTGCAGAGATGTGGCAGGCGGGCGCCGAACGATTGCGGTACTGGACGTGGCTGGGAGGGATCCCTTGCGGGCACCGGTGCCGGCCGGGGCCGGGCCCGGTGCCGCGGGATCGCGTTCTGCTGTTATCGGCGGGTTTCGCCGGTGTCGGTATCGGTATCGATGTTTTCTTTGCGGACTTCCTCCTGGACGGTGACATCATCGGTCACGGTGTCTTTGTCGAGGCGGACGCGTTCGACCGGGACGGTTTCCTTCTCCACCACGGGGCGTTCCTCATGCAGGGTGACCTCGTGTTCGTCCTCGGTGATGTCCGGGCCGGACATCGCCGCGCCGCGGTTCTCCTCAGTGATCGGTTCGCGTTCGAGCCTGACTTCCTCCCGCTGCACCGGAACTGTCTGGCTGACGTTTTCGGTGGTGACATATTTGCGCAGCCGCGCCCTGCCGGCGGCCTGCTTCTCGGTGTCGACCCGCAGTCGCTCCTCCGAACGGGTCATCGCATCATCGGCACCGCGGGCGGAGGTGTCCCTGTCCGTCGTTCCGATCGTTTCCCTTGACATGTCAGTGTCGGTGTAGGTGGTGCCTCCGCCCATGCCGTAGTGGGCGTAGAGACGCTCTTCCTCGCCGGGTTCCAGGTGGCCGTCCTCGGCGACCCGCGGGGCGTCCTTGACCTGGTCCTTGGTGTACGGGACGAGGATGTCGTTGCCTTCGACGCGTGCGCCCTCGAGCGGGACGAACGACTCGGAGGTGCCGAACAGCCCGGTCTTGACCGTGACGAAGGTGGGCTCGCCGCTGTTGTCGTCGGCGTAGACCTGGCCGATGGAACCGATCTTGTCCCCGTCGGTAGTCAGGACGTTACCGCCGGCATTAAGCACACGGTCAATGTGTTCCCTGCTGAACATGATGTCTCTCCTTCGATCTGGTTGTGGGTGGTGTTGATTCAGGTGTTGGGTTCTATAAGTAAGGCGGAGGCGCAGGCGTCGGTGACTGCGCCAGCGCCGGCGGGAGCGCCGCCGGCGTGAGGCTTGACCTCACGGCTTTTAGATTCGGGGCAAGAGAGGCGCCGAACCCGCGACCGAGACCCGTCGGGCGGCCTTCAACAGTTATCTCATAAGTATACTTACTATCCTCCGGGTGTGGTGGTTACGATGGAATTGTTAGCCGCCGGCGGCCAGCCGGCGCGCGCGAACCGTAGGGAGAGACACCATGGGTTTGGATGACAAGATTAAGAACGCCGCCGACAAGCTGGGCGGCAAGGGCAAAGAAGCCGCCGGCGAGGCTAGCGGCGATGAGAGCCTGAAGGCCGAGGGTAAAGGTGACCAGGCAAAGTCGGACCTGAAGCAGGCCGGGGAAAAGGTCAAGGACGTCTTCAAGAAGGACTGACCGCGTTTGACCGCCTGCACAAAAGAATGACGATCCATACTGGATGGGTGCAACCCCGCGGGGGAGTTGCACCCTTTCCTTCGTCCCCTACGGATTTCCCGTGCCTCGGGGTACATTGCAGTCCTCCTGATACGGGTCTCTTGCCATGGAGATGACGGCCGGTGCAGGTTACGGGACCTGGCTGTTCCGTGGTCATTGCCGCGGGCTCGACCCGCCGGATTTGTCTGTGTCGTCAGTGTGCTGCTCGCGGAGCTCGCGGCCGCGCTGGATGTCTTCCTCTTCCTGCTTGTGGAGTTTGTCGCTCTTCTTCGTGCCGCGGGGTGGCAGTTGGATGCTTTCCTCGGCTTCGATGCCTGACTGGAGTTCCCGGCCGCGCTCCATCTCGGCGTCGAATTCGGCTCCGAACAGTAGCGACATGTTCAGGATCCAAAGCCACAGGAGCATGACGATCACGCCGCCGATGGCCCCGTAGGTCTTGTTGTAGTTGCTGAAGTTGGCAACGTAGAAGCCAAAGCCCAGTGAGGCCAGCACGAAGGCCACCAGGGCGATGAAGGACCCGATGCTCATCCAGCGGAACTTCGGCTGCCGGACGTTAGGGGTGGCGTAGTAGAGGATGGCGATGACCACAATGACCAGCAGGATGATGACCGGCCATTTGGCGATGTTCCAGACGGTAAGGAATACCCCGCCCAGTCCCAGGACGCCGCCGACCGCTTCGGCGACAGGGCCGCTGAGCACCAGCATGGCCGCGAGCAGCGCCACGATGACCACGGCAAGCACCGTCACGCCGAGCATGGTTCCGCGAAGCTTGATGAACCCGCGGCCCTCATCGACTTCATAGACCCGGTTCATGGCCCGGCCGAATCCGTTCACGTAGCCCGACGCGGACCACAGGGCCATTGCCAGGCCGATGACCAGGGTGAAGCCTGCCGCCGGTGATGTGGTGAGTTCCTGGATCGGTCCTTTAATCATGTCCACTGTGGATCCGGGCGCCACGCCCTGCACGATTTCCAAGAGGGCTGCCGTGGTTTTTTCCGCCTGGCCAAAGATGCCGAGCAGCGACACCAGTGCGAGCAGCGCCGGGAAAAGCGAGAAGATGGCGTAATACGTCAGCGCCGCGGCGAGGTCGGGGCACTGGTCCTGGCTGAATTCCCGGAGTGTTTTCTTGGCGATGTACTTCCAGGACGGCTTGGTCAGATCCGTGGGGCTGTCGGGTTTGCGTCCGTCATCCGGGGCAGGCGCTGTGGACGCCTTTTCCCTGCTGGTATCAGGGGCTTCTTTCTCGGGCACGCAACGCGTCCTTTCCGGCAGGAGACGCTTACCGTTAAATAATAAGCGAGCTTTCTATTCTTAAGGAGTCCCCGGGGTGAGACCGCCGTGCTGAAACGTAAACGTAAGTGTGCTGGTCACATGGCCGGAACCCTCCGGGAAGTCGGGAAAACTGTTGGGCGGCTGGACCGGACCTTGGTCGAGCGCGTCAGCCATCTCCCGCCCAGCAGCGCCGACGGTGCGGTTCAGGGGTTGTCTTGGGCCGCAAGTTACAGCAAGCTCTGGTTTGCGGTAGCAGGGGCGATGGCGCTGCGAAACGGCCGGCCACGGCGGGCTGCTGCCCATGGCCTGACCGCGCTTGCTCTCGCTTCGGGCACGAACGCGGTGTTCAAGGCACTGCTGCCGTCCCGGCCGCGACCCGAGCAATTATCGTTCCGGCGATTCGGGCCTCCGGAGTCCGGCAGTTCCTCCCTGCCGTCGGGTCATTCGGCGTCCGCGGCGGCTTTTGCCACCGGTGTCGCCCTGGTGAGTCCGGGACTGGGCGCCGCCGTCATTCCCGTCGCCGCGGGCGTCGCGTATTCCCCCGTCCACACCGGCGCGCACTGGCCCTCCGATGTCGTCCTGGGCTCCACACTGGGTATCGGCGCAGCGTTGCTGACCAAGAGTTGGCGGCCGGGGCTCCAGTCATGCAGAGGAGCCGCCCTTATGCATTGGCGACAGTCGAGACCTGACAGATGAGGCAGGTCCTAAAGACCTCACCCGACGCCGGCCTTCGGCAGTGAAGCGCCTCACAGCTTCTTCACCTCACCACAGACAACTGGCCAAATCACGTGGAGCATATCCGGGCGGCCACCGTGGGCCATGCTCAACCCGGGATGTTCCTCGGATCGCTGCCGTGGCTGTCCTTCTCTGCGATCTTTCCGTCCTGGTTTTTGATGATGGGTTCAGCACCGTGCCGACTCGCCGCTGCCCGGCCTTCGGCGATGGCTTCGTCCTTGTCGAGGCGCCGGCGGAAAATGCCCGGTCCGTTCCTTCGCGGCGGTTCTTCCACTGGCGGTCTTCGATATAGGTCTCGATGTCCCCCTTTGACATTGAACTGCCTTCTATCGCGGATCACTTCCACCCGCCACGCTGCACAACCTCTCTCGACCTCTCCACGCCGAAGACTGTTCAGCCTGTTGTAGTGCGCGCTGCAGCACGTCAGCACGTCGAGCCTGGGTGCGGAGGCAGCGGCAGCGTGAAGACGGCGTGCCTTCATCCAGTATTCCCTTCGCTCCCGGGCTGAAGACCCGGCCTGCTGCAGCCTTGAGAACTTGGCCCGGCTTATTGTGCGGCGGCGGTTATCGCTCCCTCAAACGAAGGAATTCGACAAGATGTTGACTCGGGGACGGTTCATGTCACATAAAGGAGATTTCCGGCTCGGCTACGTCCTCTGCTTCTACCCATGTTGTAAAGTCCGCCAGCGACATAAAGCAGTAGAAATCGCAGTACCGCAGATTCTGCTTCTCCACCTTGCTCATGTCAGTAATTCGAAGCAAGGTTCCACCAGGATGGCACCCGGCCAGGGGATTTTTACATGACGGGCACGCCGTCCGTAATGCCCGCCAGGAAGCAGGCAACGTCCGCGACATCCTGACCTGCTGCGCTGCGCCACTAAGCACCACCCCGGTCTGCAGATTCGGGTCGCCCGAGAGGCCAGCATGACCTTCAACAAGCCCCGTGGCTGCCGTCGGAGTCGTCGCCGCTTGGAAGTTCCCCAAGCCAATCGCCGCGCGGGGATTCGCCCCCACCTTGGCTGCTGGCAATACCGATGTTCCTAAAGAAAAGTCAGCGATCTCACTTTTGGGCCCATCCGGTCCTTGCACCGCTCCGAACTGTCTGTGTCCCGTTCACGGGAGAACCACCACCACTTGCATGAGGAGAAAGCTTCCGATGAATAAGACTCTGCGACTTTTGGCCGTGCCCACGCTGGCGCTTGGAGCGCTGGCCCTCTCCGGTGCCCCTGCCATGGCCCACGATGGCGACCACTCGTACCAGGCCACCCTTGGCCAGCTCAATGGCAGCTCCGCGTCGGGCAGCGCTGCCGTGCACGTCACGGGCAACCAGGCCCACGTGCTCCTGAACGTCTCCGGCCTCGCCCCGACCTTCCAAGATGCCCCGTACCCGCACGTGCAGCACATCCACGTGGGCGCCAAGGGCCAGTGCCCTTCTCCGGCCGCGGACACCAACGGTGACGGGGTCGTCTCCACCACCGAAGGCGGCCCGTCCTACGGCAAGATCGGAACCACGCTCTCCACCAGCGGGGACACCAGCCCTGCTGCCGGACTGGACCTCAAGCTCGCCGGCCAGGGCGGCGCCTACACCATCGACCGCACCTTCGAGCTCAACGCCGAAACCAAGGAGGCCCTGCACAACGGCACGGCCGTCGTCGTGGTCCACGGCCTGGATCCCGCAACGCTGAGCGCTGCAGGGCAGGCCGCCAAAAGCGACCTCGTGCCCAGCCTCCCGCTGGCGGCAACCTCCCCGGCCCTCTGCGGAACGCTCACCGCTGGCCAGATGAGCATGCCGGTCGGCGGCGCTGACACCGGCGTTGCGCAAGCTCCGCAGAACAACGACGTCGGCGTGCTGGCTCTGGGCGGTGGCCTGGTGCTCGCTGCCGCTGCGGGCGGAACCTACATCGTCCGCCGCCGCAAGGCAGCCGAAGCCGCCTAGGCTTCGTTGCGCCAGGCCCTGGCGGTTGTCGTCCCTGACAGCCCAGAGCAGGGCCGGCAGGGGACACGAAATTTCCGGCTGCCGCGGACGCCTTGGGGGCGCCCGCGGCAGCCAGAATTCCCGGCCGCGGAACCGGCCAGTTCCGCCCACAACATCGGGCCATGCTGAAGGAGAGGACGCGAGGATGACCACAGCAATGAGAAACCGCAAGCACACGATGGCCGCCCTGGCCATGGCGTCGCTGCTGCTCACCGGCTGCTCCGCAGCCGCAGGAAGCACAGGGCCAGCGTCACCGTCAGCACCCCACGCGCCAGAAAGCCCCCCAGCCGCACCGCCGGAGAACCAGCCTGCAGGCGGCCGCCCGGACACTGTCCCCGCCACCCCATCCACAGCCAGTGGCCCTTCAGATGCCACCAAGATGATCTGCGGCCAGGAAACCAAGGAAGACATTTCCTCCATCCTGGCCCTCCAAGCAGCGCCCCGCACCACGAGCAACTGGGCAGATAGCACGTACACGTGCACCTACCACCTCACTGACGGACCACTGGTCATCTCCGTGAAGGAATCGGCGGACCCGGCCTCGGCCCGGACACACTTCGACGCCCTGCGGAGGAAGCTCCAAGGCGCGGCACCCATTAAAGGGCTCGCCAACCTCGGGTTTCCCGCGTACCAAACCAGCGGCGGGGCGGTGGTCTTCCTGAAGGACAACAGCACCCTGTACGTGGACGCCACACAGCTGCCCGCCGCCGTGGGGCCCGGCCAGGTGACACCCGCCGCATTCGCCTACCAGGTGTCCACCACGATCCTGGCCTGCTGGAAGGAGCACCACTAACGCCATGGCCACAGCATCCCCACACAGCCGCAGTGCCCCGTTCGCGGCAGCCGCCCTCCTGATCCTGACCGGCTTGGTCCTGAGCGGCTGCGGAACCGCAGCCCCATCAACCGCGCCTTCCCCGGGCGCCACAGCCTCCTCAACGGCCGGCGCAGCGAACCGGCCCGCTGCCCCCGCGACGACGCCACCGCCACCGAAGCCGGCTCAAAGCACACCCGCCTCAGCCGGCCGATCAGCACTTGTGCCCTCTCCTGCCCGGCCGGCCCCCGCTCCCGTGACTTTGACCATTCCAGCGATTGACGTGCAGTCGCCGCTGGTGAAGCTGGGTCTGCGGCAGAACAGGTCCCTGGAGGTGCCGCCGGACGGACCTGGTGCTCCGGCGGGCTGGTACTCAGGTTCGCCATCGCCGGGCGAGACCGGCCCGGCCGTGATGCTGGGCCACGTCAACGCTACCGACGGCGGCCCGGGGGTGTTCGCGGACCTCCGGGCCCTTAAGACCGGCGCCGGGATCACCGTGCAGCGCACCGACGGCAGCAGGGCCGTCTTCACGGTCACCAGGGCAGCGGCATACCAAAAGAACAGCTTCCCCACGCTCGAGGTCTACGGCAACACCAAGGGCCCGGAACTGCGGCTCATCACCTGCGACGGGTACAACCCCTCAACGGGCCTGTTCGACGACAACTACGTGGTCTACGCGAAACTCAAAACCAAGGCTGGCTGAACATGGCTGTGTGTCACAGGAAAGCGACAAACGGTTGTCTCGACTTGCACGTGCCCGAGTTGCCGGAATCCTCATAGTCCCCGACAGTTGCGCCGGGGCGGTCCAGCCCATGGGATAGTCTTCCGGATCGTGACCCGGTCCGGGAATACTCCTGTACTCGCAGCGGTAGGTGAACGTCATGGTGTCGGGATCAAGAGTGGTCATCGGGATCCGTTCGGTAGAGGTGGGTATGGCCAAATGGGCAGTCTATGGGCCCGGCCGCGTTCGGAGCTGACCTTCGGGCTGATCGGTCTCCATCTACCCGTCGAGGATCAACATCCCGCTCCGCCGAGCCATTGGCATGGTCGCTTCACTTCGACAGGCCGGCCGCCTGACAGAGATCTATGCGGCTTTTCCGACCAGCGGGCGCGCTGTAACCCGGACTTCTGGCTGCAAGGGGCGTGGTTCCCGCCGGGCCCGGCGTACAGGGGGGTGCATTCCCGGCCCGGCGGACTGGTCGAGGAGTCACCGTATCGGCCTGTTGTCCGATCCTTTCGCGCTCCCCTAGGGAATACCTGACGAACCCTATGAACCCAATGCCCCCACAAATCAGGCGCCCCCAAATCAGACCCTCCACACACTGGTCAATCGGCTCCAGTTTGCCGGACCCTTCAGCGATGCGAAGGCTGCCGGTCATTGACGGGCATTACCTCATGGGCATCCGCAGCCAGGCGGACATTGCCCAGCACTGGCCGGAGGGCCGGGTCGGGGAACTCGTGACCTTCCTGTCGTTGTGATTCAACCGGCGGTCTCTTTCGGAAACCCGTCGCTGGACGTAGGCTGGGCGCGATCCACTCGCCTGTATTGGGCGGGGTGGCGCTCTCTGCCCAGGAAGGCACATCAATGGAGATGGACATCAGGGGGAACTGGGACAGGCTCAGCCCCTCCACGCAGCAATGGCTCACTGAAAACCCGGGTTCCGCGATCCTGCCGCGGACGATAGCCGCCATTATCTGCAAGGAGATCGGCAAACCAGCGGACCGGGACCTGCACGGCGGCACTCTGTTGTCACAGGAGGACCGGGACTTCATCCTGGACAAAGCCCGCCACGCCACGCCGGAAGGGCCGGAGGTCCGTTTTTCCGGTCCTGCATCGACAACACCGCGGACCTAGGACTTCCGTACCGTGACCGGTGCGCGGGGCTTGGCACGTCGATCCGCTGCCGGGCCATCCATCGAGGCCCTGCTTGGTGTTACGGAACATATCCTCAATAGCGCGTACGAACTGTTCTCCCGGGGCTGTATCCGGGATGTCGGCGTCAACGCGCTTATCGAATCGTCCGGGTTTGCCGTCGACCTGCGAAAGAAAGGCTACTGGTGGACCGAGATCGATGCGGCTTTTCCGCCCAGCGGGGGCGTCGTAACGGGGGTTTTCAGGCCTGCAAGAGGGCGGGGTTTCCAGCGGGGCCAGACATGCAGCTGTTGCTTGAGGGTTCGCATGTAGGGTGTCCGTTATTCCTTACGACGGGGGCGTTTGACTCTTCCCCGGGCGAACGGACGGCCTCGGCCACGGGCATCAGCCGGTGTGACTTGTTCTTTAGTAGATGACGGTGCCGGTGGTCGCCACGGTGGAGCCGGAAACGGGGTTGCGGCCGCTGACCTCGAGCTGGATTCCTGTCCGCCGCAGCGGTGTTTCCAAGGCCGTGGAGAGGTCCGGAATGACCCTGGCGTTAATGCTGTGGAGGATGTCCTGGATGTCGGCGCGGTTGTTGACCGTGACTTTCATCGTGAGATCCGGTTCCCTGGCGCTGCCGCGCAGCAGCGCCGAGGAACCCACAACACCGGGCAGGGTATTGATCTGGTTTTCCACGGCGGAGCCCAGTACCGAGGCTTCACATAGTGTGGTTCCGGAGGCGGGGTCCTGATGCAGCCGGTACCTGTCGGCGGGATTCCTTCGTGGAATCTGTGCCAGGATCCACAACAACCCCAGGGCGCCCAGGAGAATCCCGGCCACCAGGACAATGGCCGTAACAGAGGCCGGCTCGAAGACTGTGTGCAGGTCCCCTGTCACGACGGGATTCTCTGCAGCGACCGTTGCAGGGCTCATGGCGTGCAGCGTTCCGCTGGCGGCCAGCAGTATCAGGACGCCGCCGGCCAGGGCGAGAATGCCAAGGATGACCAGCCAGGTGCGGTTCAACGCTCCGGCGTGTTGTCGCATGGGGTGCCTACTTTCCGGAATGCGGGAGGATGGTTGCCGCGGGTCATTCCTTGGACCGGACGGACGCGGTGACCTTTGGGACCGGGTTGAGCCCGGCGCCGGTAAGGCGTTCCCTGACCACGGCAATGACACGCCCGCGCAGCTCCCCTGTTTCGTGCAGGGCCGTTGTCACGTTCAGGTGGACCTCGCGTGCGGAGGCCGTGGCCGATGCTGAACGGACGCCGTCGACGAGTTCACAGTGCGCCGCCGCGTACCGCGCAACGGCCCGCCGCGTCATGACAATCTCCTGCGCGCCCGCCACCGGGACCAGGCGCCCGTCCCCGGGCGCCTGCAGCCGCAGGGCGTTAAAGCGGCCTGGAACCAGTGCTGCCACTAACAGGACGACCCCCACGACCGCCGCCGCAGCCCCCACGGCCCAGACTCCCGGATCGTTCCACGTCAAACCGGTCAGCCAGTCCCGGGGGCCGGCCAGATACACCGGCCAGGATCCCGTGAGCAGCCGGGCGACTGCCGCCCATACCAGCGCCACGCCGGCGGCCAGAAGCAGCGTTCCCAGGATCAGGGCAGGAACAGCCCGGCTGGGACGGTGCCGCAGGGGCGTAGCCTTCCCATCGTGCCGGCTCATAACAGCCTCCGGCGGCCCGTGGTTTCATCGGCAGGTTTCAGCCAGGACACGGTGATGTCGATCTGGCGTACCTCCACCCCGGTCAGGGCGGTGACGCGTTCGCTGATCCGGCGGCGCAACTGTTCGGTGACCTGGCGCAGCGGTACCGGGTAGAGCAGCCCTATTTCCATGCTGAGGGCGGCGATATTACCGGCCAGCTCCACCGTGACTTCGGGCCGGGCGGAAAAGTCCGAATGTGCTCCGATACCCAGAAACCCTCCGGAGGACCCGCCGGCAAAGGACTCTTCGCTGGCGACCTGACTGGCGATCTTCTCCACCACCTTCCGGTCAAGGACAGTGCGCCCCCGCGAATTCAGGTCCCGGGAACCGGCATGTGCTGCAGTGGCATTCATCGGCTGGATGCTTTGCCGAACAGGGCCTGCAGATCCAGTTTCCCTTCCGCAATACGGCCCACCAGCAGCCCGATCAGGCCAAAGAGGACCGCTATCACCAGGGCTGTAAAACCTCCGAAGGCCAAAACGATTCCTAATACCAGACCGATGGCCAGACACCATCGTGTAGTGGACATGCGGCACTCCTTCCAGAATCGGTTACCCGCCCGAAAACCAGGCCGGGCGGGTGGTGGTTACTCCAGGGGCTTCTTGGTGTCTTCTTGGGGCCGCTCATCCTCGGGCAGATGAACATCGGTGACGTGGACATTCACTTCCAGTACCTCCAGACCGGTTGCGCGCTCCACCGACTGGATGACATTGCGCCGGATACCTTGGCTCACCTCGACAATGGACGTTCCGTACTCCACGACGATGCTTAAGTCGATGGCGGTCTGGCGTTCGCCCTTCTCCACGCTCACCCCGCCGCTCACATTCGTCTGGGAACCGGGAATGCGCTCGGTCATCGCGCCGAACGCGCGCCGGGCAGCGCTGCCCATCGCATACACGCCGGGAACCTCACGCGTGGCCATGCCGGCCAGCTTCTGGACCACAGTTTCCTCAATCGTGGTATCCCCCCGGTCCGTGTGCAGCAGGTCAGTGCTGCGGCGAGTCTCAACGGCGGCGTTCCGTATCTGCTCCTCCTGCGTTGCCGCCATGCCTCCGTACTGTCCTGGAAGCTGCGGGGCTTCTGTCACGGGAACCATCTCCTAAATCAACCGATGCGATTTTGCCTACATGGTTAAAGACGCACGTCACCACTAAACGTCACGCGGAAAGGCAAACTGTTTTGTCCCTGCTTCCCCCGGACTGGGCATTCCCATGGCCGGCTCCGTCTGAAAATATTGTTCTTAAATCCCGGAACCAGGATGGCGCGGTTCCGGGGCCAAAGGGGATAGCGGTGACGATGGACGAGCGCGAACCCGTTGTCCTGACCCGGCCCGAGGATCTTGACGAGGCGACCGTCGTCGCCCGGGCCCAGGACGGCAACCTGGACGCCTTCGAATACCTCGTCGAGGCGTATCAGGGCAGACTATTCCGTCTCGCTTTCCGAATGCTCCATGACCGCGGCGAGGCCGAAGACGTCGTGCAGGACACCCTCGTGGCCTGCTGGAGAAAGCTGCCGCTGCTGACAAGCGTGCAGGCTTTCAGCGGATGGCTCTACCAAATGGCCACCAACCGCTGCCTGGACAGGCTGCGTCGACGGTCCAGCCGGGCGGAGCTCGTCCAGGAACCGGTGACTCTGCAAACAACCGCCGATTCCTTCGCCGGACCGCGAGCCGGAGGCGATCCCGCCCGCGAAGCGGAAATCTCCTGCGAGATCGACGGCCTGGCCACAGCGCTGTTGACCCTCCCGCCCGGGCAGCGCGCCTGCTGGCTCCTGCGGGAAATCCACGAACGCAGCTACGCTGAAATAGCCGCAACGCTAAAGGTCAGTGAACAAACGGTCAGAGGCCGCCTCGCCAGAGCACGCGCACAACTCGCGGAAAAGATGAGTCAATGGCAATAGACGAAACCATCCCCCTCCTGGGCTGTGGCCGCAGCATCGACGAGGTCTGGGCAACCATCAACCAGCCCCCCACCGCCCACGAAAGCGGCTGCGTCCAGTGCCGGACGGCACGGGCCAGCCTGGCAAAGCTCGCGCAGGCCGCCCGCACGCTCCGGGACAATGATGCAGAAGACGCCTCCCTGCAGCCCCATCACGCCGTCAAGGACGCCATCATGAACGTGGCCCGCGCCGAAGTCCGAAGGGGCAGCCGGCTGCCCGTCTACCGGGCCGACCAGGGGAACATCACGATCAGCGAGCAAGCCATCACTTCAGTCATCTGGTTCGGCGCCGATGCCCTTCCGGGAGTACGGGCCCGTCGCTGCCGAGTCCATCCTGACCCGGATACCGCGGACGCCCCCCGCCCCGCTGGGACCGCCGGCATCTCGGTGCACCTTCGAATCGCCGTGGCCTCCGGCACCGACATCCCCGGAACCGCCGAGCTGCTGCGTCAGCGGATCATCGGCATGATCACCACGCACGTCGGACTCAACGCCGGAGCCGTCAACATCACCGTGGAGGATTTCTACGATGTCTGAGCGTCCCCTCGAAGCCCGGCTGATCAGCCGCCACCTCATTGCCGACCTTGCTGCCCGCACCGCCCTCGATACACCAGGTGTCCTCCGGCTCGAACCGACCCTGAAAAACTTTCTCACCCACCTGGGAAAAGGAACAGTCCAAAATCTCCGCAGGACAGACACCGGCACCACCCCCGCCCGGCACGATGGCGTCTTCGTCACCGTCCACAACGGCATCGCCGACGTCCAGCTCGACATCGCCACCGACATCGCCTTCCCAGCCCTGAACGTCGCCCAGGCCGTGCGGGAGCAGATCACCCGGACCATCAGCTACACCGGCCTCATCCCCGGGCGCATCGACATCTCGGTCTTGGCCATAGAGCACCCAGCCACTGCCCGAGCGGCCCGTCCCCCCACGCCCCTCTGACCCGAACACCAACATGACAGCCACCCCGCCAACATCGTTACGAATCCGTTTGACGATTCCGAACCACGGCACCGCACCCGGACTCCCGGGCGCTACCCCCTCGGCATTGGAACCGGCATGAACTCTGAACCCGACAACCAGGAAAACCCGCCCGAAGGAAACACGAACGGAACCGGCCGGCACCAAGGCAAGACATTCTGGGCAACGGCCATCCTCCTCCCACCGGCGCTGCTGCTATGCGGCGTCTGGATGCTGCTGATTGCCAACTACCTTCCCGCCACCGTGTTCTTCTTCGCCGCCATGGCCGCTCTGGCCTACTTCGCGGCCAGACGCCGGCCCGGCCGCCCGCCGCCAAGACCCTGACGGAACATGGGGCCATCCGGAGGAACGGCCAGTCGGACTCAACACACCCACCTGGCCATTCTTGACCAGCACACGATACGGCGCCAGACCACGACAACCTGGACGAGCTAGGGGTCGAAGGGCTTGGCCCAGGTGGAGCCGAGCTGTTTCCAGGGCGGCCGGTGGTGTAAATCAGCCTGTAGCGCTGGCAGATCTCGTGGACCTTCCGTGCTGGCGCTCTACGGCTGGGTCCCCGCAACAGGGACAAGCAAGGCCACAACGAGCTAAATGCACGTTTGGCGCAGAGGACCTCGGTACAAATTGCCCGTAGTGGAGCCGAGTTAAGCCCCCGTCCGTACCGTCTCCACGGGATGCGTAATACTGGCGCCGGAACGCCGGTGTCGCTGGACGGACGGCTGGTCGACTATTAAAGTCCTTTGTTACTGAAACCGGCATGGGCACACGCAGTGCCCGGGGAGGAGGAGCACATCACCGCAGACCAATACCACGCACTATCTGTCCCATTCGTTGAAAGCCCCTTCCGAGGGGCTTTCCCGTTTGTAGGTACCCGCAGCCCCACTTCTCGATGAAGGGACCGGCGGTCACTTATCCTCACGTCGTGTCAGTGCGTGGACGGCAGGGCTGGCGACTCCATCGAGTGGCTGGATGTGGGCCGGAGGGTTCTCTCCGCGGCGCTGACCGACCAGACGGCCGAGACCCTGGACATCGTCGGCTATGCCAACACCGTCGTCATTCGGGCCTGCCCCGGCAGACACATGAGCTGTCTGCTCCTGCCGGCTGTCTTGAAACGCTTGGGATACGAGACGTCTCACCGACCGAGCAGTCACCTCGACTGCAGCGGTTCAATTTTCCTGGAATCATAAGCGTTCGCCCGCGACCAGCCGATTCTCGTAACTATGTATCAAAACCTTCTGCCGTATCGAAACCTTCTGCTTGAATCGGCGTATTCATCGGTAGTTGTGAGACACGTTACAGCGCCAGGACGAAGCTAATCGGCTTGACCACGCGTCTCGATGCGGCACAGTTCACCGCCGTCAGGTAGTCACTTAGCAGGCTGGCCATGAACGGATATGAAAAGCGCATCCATCCAGCAGCGGACCAAAGACTGGACGTCGCGCAAAGAGAGTGCAGACGTCATGCAGTAGACGCCAAACGTAGCCATGAACAGGTAAAGTCCCCAAAACACAGGGTGCAGGATGAAAGGTGGTGTGACTTTCATGGGCCAAATGTACGGCGATGCCGGCTCCAAGTCGGGCACGTAACCGGTGTCAGAGCAGTGTCGGGAGTCCGGCGGAACCGATTCTCGAACAGCTGGGCACAAGTCATGTCGCACTCCCCCAGACCCACCATGAACAGGCAGAACAGCAACCACGAACCGATAAGGAGAAGCCTGGTGAACACCCAACAACCAAGAAAAGAAATCCCACCAGAATTTTTCTCAGGTCATGTTGCCCCAGCCAGTCACGCCCATGAACAAGTAACCAGCACCAAGACCGCCGACCAGGCAACGAAGGAGGCACCGGGCCACAGCACCGGCCACCAATGAAAAGGCCCCCGAAGGGGCCCTTCACAGCACAAATTGTCCACAGTCAGAGGCTAAAAAGCCCCTAATCAGGGGAAACACGTGCCCGAGGTGGGACTCGAACCAGCCTCTTCCCCCGCAAATCCGCCACTCTTTCGAAAACATCCCCAGTCCGGCCCAGTCCGAGGCCGGTACAACCGAATCCGAAGCCCAGGATGTGGACACTGTCCACACCCTCTTTTGTGAGCACTTTGAGCCCCAACCCATCCGAGCTTGACGATCCTTTTGCGGCGCTGGGAATCCCTCTCCACCACCAGCTGCCGCGCAGGCCAACTGAGACGAGACGACGTTCCCAGGCTCAGCCGGAATCCGACTCACGAAATGGGCCGAGCAGTGATGTACTGAGCAAGCCGAGGACTCGGATTCATTGAACGTCATAGCGTTGCGACCTCCCTCCGACCATCTCATGGGCGCAGACAGGAGAAGAGAGCATGACCAAGACTCCGCTCTATTTAGCACGGAACAGCCCCGCGCCTTCCAGCACGACGGAATCTTTATTATCGGCGTCCGGCATAGCTTAAAACTAGGCGGGTAAAGCGGCTGTCTTTCTGGATGAGATGCGGTTTACCGAAGCCGGCGGACGCCGGCGCAGTGGGTGGCGATCCGTCACGGTCACAGCAAGGCAAGGGAAAGGCGCGCACCGCGAATGGTGCGCGCCTTTCCTACCTCTCTTGTTTTCCAACTGTTCGCCAACGGTGATATCCGGAAATTCCAGACGGCGAGGCCGTTTCTCCCGCCATCCAATTGTCCAGACATCCCCTGCGGTGACAACGGCCCTCCAAAAGCACGTCCAGTAACTCGGTATCAAGCCGATATCCCGCAGGGCTCCTTTACTGTGTTAACCCGCCGGAAGCACCATGTCATAGGTGTAGTCCTTGTCGGCCTGCCAGTAATAGCTAATGCATGTCTGAGGGTCACCGGGTTGGTAGTTGCCTGCCGGCACACCCTCTACACCTACCTTGTAGGCACCAACGCGATGGTTGGGAGCCCCATGGGGGTCACTCGACGGATCGAAGATGATCGAACCATCGGGGCCGAAGGAGTAGCTGTCCCCCGTAAGCCCAATCTTGGCAATGGCCTCATCATAGTCACCGTTTTGGAGTGCTCCTTGGGTATAAGCGGCCTCTGTCCAGTTGCCTGCGAAGCAGTCTGCGAGCAGTTCGTTCCATGCACCACGCGGGGGTTTGACTCCCGCTGAAGGCTGATTCTTTGTGTACCAGTCCTCCAGACTGGACTCAACGTGATGCCCGAACTCGTGAGCAATTGTCTCCGCGAAAGCGAAGTCGCCTGGCCACTGTGACTGGCCGTTGCCGTATACGTCACCGTTCACAATTCCGATCATCGATGTGAGGGGCAGCCAGATAACTCCTGTGCGGCCGTCTGCCATCTTGTCGGTAGCGCAGAAGAAAGCACTGCCCTCGTCGGTAACCGGCTTGTGCGTCCCGCCTCCGGCGTCGGTGCATGTTGTTGTTCCTTGGGCGCCCTTTGGAACGATGATGAAGGCCACGTCTTGTTGTGGGATTCCTCGCTGCTGGAACCAGCTGTTCCAGGTGTCGATGAGGTTCTGACCGATGTAATTGGCGTAATCGGTGTAGGCCTTTACAACTGCCGGGTCCTCGGTCGAGCTGTCCGTTGGGAGTCCGCTCTCCGCGAGACCCTGGCCACTTCCCTGGAGTCCCTCGCTAGCTCCACGCGTTTGTAGAGCTGCCGGGGCCGACGTCGTAGCCTGCTGCGAGCCCTGCTGCGTTCCCGGCGCACACGCCGTCATCATAAGTACTATGCCGAGGGCTGCAGCGGTATAGCGGTAGTTCTTAATTGAAAGCATGGTGTATCCCTTTATTTTGGGTTTCAGGTGCCGCTTTTGAGGCGGTTCCCTTCGTCGTGAAGGGACGTCCTGAATTGTTGGTGCATGCTTAGAGAACTGAGTCCATTGAAAAGTTCCCCTGAAATAATTTGGATTTGAGGGAACTTTTTGCGCGAAGCAACCACTTCATAAAGACATGTCGTCCCTCTTGCGCCCTAGCACGCACCTCTTTCTCGTCCCTGAAAGCCTTGTGTTTCATTGTCGAAGCCAAGATGAGTGTCTGCTTCCGAAGTTCGCTAACTAGTTCTGGCAGGTGAATAGCACTCGTCTTCCTGATGTCCTTGATGGCACTGGCAACGAAGTCGTCAGCAGGCATTCTCTTCTTCTGGTCGGTGTAATGCACCTGATACCAGCCGTTGATAGGAGGCACATCTTCCCTTGGATCCGTGTCCTCATCGTCAGGGTCGAGGACATAACCATCAGCAGACAACTCAACGCCAGCATCGATGCCAATGGCGAAGCCGTCACTATTGGCATAGTTCCTCCACAACGTAAGACTGTCATCGTCAGCCGACGCCGAGATCTAGTAAATCTCCTTGATAACAGTGTTGATGTAGCGGTCATCGAGAACCTCAGACAGCATCACTTGGGACTGCCCCCGGTTTGGTTGACTCCTGACTTGTGAGGATTCTGTCCTTGCAGGAAGGATGTTCCTGTGCCCAAGCCCTACCCCGCCGAGTTCCGCCGCGATGTCGTTGCGGTCGCTCGGAAGCATGAAGCCCCGCTGGCGCAGATCGCCAAGGACTTCGGGATTTCCGAAGCAACCCTGCATAACTGGCTGAATAAAGCCGACATCGAGGACGGCGTCAGTTCCGGCGTCACCGAGAAGGAAGCTGCCGAGTTGCGGGAGGCAAAGAAGCGGATCCGTCTTCTTGAGCAGGAGAACGAGATCCTGCGCCGGGCCGCGGCGTTCTTCGCCAGGGGAGCTGCCCCCAAAATGAGCTTCCCGCTGGTCCTTAACCTTGCCGCAGCCGGAATCCCCGTGGCGGTGACCTGCCGGGTGCTTGGCTTCTCCAAGCAGGCGTTCTACAAATGGAAGGCCAACCCCGTCTCCGACCGGGACAGGGCTGATGCGCACCTGATCAACGCAGCCCTGGGCGCATCCACCGCGACGACCCAGCCTTCGGGTACCGGTTTATCGCCGATGAACTGCCGTCCCAAGGCATCAGGGCCGGGGAGAACCGGTGCAGCGGCTGTGCAGCAGCCAGCGTATCTGGTCCGTTTTTGCCAAGAAGCGGGGCCTGAACCGTAAAGCAGGTCCGCCGGTCCATGATGATCTGGTCGGCCGGGACTTCACCGCCGCGGCGCCGAATGAGCTGTGGCTCACTGACATCACCGAGCACCGAACCGACGAGGGCAAGCTGTACCTGTACGCGATCAAGGACGTCTATTCGAACAGGATCGTTGGCTATTCCATTGATTCCCGAATGAAGGCGGCGCTGGCCGTCGCTGCACTTCGCAACGCGGCCGCCCTCAGGCCGCCGGAAGGAACTGTGGTGCATTCGGACCGCGGATCCCAGTTCCGCTCCACCGCGTTTGTCAGGACGCTCAAGAGCCACGGGCTGACCGGCTCGATGGGCCGCGTCGGAGCGTGCGGTGACAACGCCGCCATGGAATCGTTGTATGCTCTGCTCCAGAAGAACGTGCTGGACCGGCAACGGTGGACCTCACGGCAGGAATTGCGTCTGGCCATCGTGACCTGGATCGAGAAAACCTACCACCGCCGGCGCCGCCAACGCAGCCTCGGTCGTCTCACGCCCATAGAGTTCGAGACAATCGAACCCGGCCTTCAAGCCGCCTAAAAACTATCAACCCCGAGAGTCAACAAAACCCGGGGCAGTCCCCTTCCTCGATTACCCGCACCCTCTGTTGCGTGAGATCGCCTTCCTGCCGTAGTGCTTCCATTGCTCGCTTGAAAGCATCTCGGATGATGCCAATGCCGTGTTTGACTTCTGAAGCATCGTTAAGGTGCTGGGGTGAGGACGCCCAGAAAAGGTGATTATTCAGCACCTGCATCAGCACCCAGCCACTCGTGTAATGCCACACCCTCCGGTTGGATGAATATTTGAGATCCTCCGCAGGCTGAACTGGCGGAGCTGTTCCGGGTGTCTCGGACGACGGTCTACCGCGAGCTCCAAGGACGATCGCCGGCGCCAACCACTAAGAACGTCACCTAGCGCTGTGACTTCTGTAAACGACACTAAAGCTGCAGCCATTCACAACCAGGCAGCGTCATCGGAAGCATCTCGAGTGCATCACGATTCCCATTTCCGATCCTTCGGGGACCTGTGCCGTTGGAGATGCGTCCTGGACACTTTCCACATCGCAGGCGCCCCCGCAATATACGGATCGACTGAGAGGGACTAAAGATATCGGTCGTATTTGAGGCCTCGTAGCGGTCGCCTAGAATTCGCAGGTGTCCCCAAAGTTGATCCGCACCCGCAGGCTCCTACTAAAAGCTGTCTGGCATGTGGCTACAGTGACTTGCCCACTGATTGCTGGCGCATTGTTGGGCCAGTTCTTTGCCTTATCAGCAGATGCCAAGAAGTCCAGTCCTCAGTCCACGCCCGAGGATCAGGCTACCGTCGTATTGACACAGCTATGGGAGGGCTACTGGGGTTGGATTATCGCTGTCGGAGTCCTTCTGGTGGCTATCGTCGTGCTTGCATTCAATCGCAAGCATCTTCGGGAACAGCCTGGCGTGCAGACGAAACTGCTGCTCGATGCTCTCGCTGTTGCTGCGCGACGGATTGCGGACACCGAACACAAGACAGAGCGTGACAAGAAATCTGATCTCGGGGCCCTGTGCACCCACTTAGTTGGCGCTCTGGTCCGCGCCTATCCGGCCGTGGAGGATGTGCGCGCCATTGCCTATCTCTTCAATAGGGAACATACAAAGTTGATCCCGGCATACGACGCTGGCACACGACGGCCGTCTGGCCCTTTCCTCATCACTGACCAACGAGGAAAGGCCGCAATCGACTTCGCGCACAAAAGTGAAAAGGCTTGGCTTCAGGAGGACACCAGGAAAGGAGCTGAGGGATGGAGAGGAAGCGGAGACGGTTACCGCTGCTTCATTGCCGCCCCAATCCTCAGTGCTGGTGACCGCTACGGGATGCTTACGATCGATGCCAAGGCGCCATATGCCCTAACCCCCGAAGACGAACTCGTTGTTCAACTGGCTGCCAGCCTAATCGGAATTGCTAAGGCTTCGATAAAGGGGCGGGTCAAATTGTCCGACCCAATGAATACACTGGAAGAACCCAGCGGAGGTGGCAAGAATGGAGACAGTAGCGAAGCGCAGGATAGCCAAGCAGAAGTTGGCCCGCAGGCGCGCTTCTAAGGCGCCGGTGAAGCTTGTGCCCTACTCCCTTCCGGAGCCAGTGATCTTGCCGGACTGGAATGACGAGGGGATCTTCCGCAAGTACCGCGACGCTGCCGAACGCAGAGAACGAGAGTCTAGGCGAAGCCGTGTAAGGAATTTCCTTTATCACCTTATGAACCTGTGATGAGCAAGCTGCATGTTTCTGGTACTGATCTCGGAAGGGCCGGCACATGCCGGCCCTTCCTGTTCCCCTGGGTAAGAACTCTGTGGTTCGTCCGTCACATCCCCTACAGACGCTGATCTCAACCACCGGCAGTACTACGTCTCCTTTGACGAGTTCACCAACGCCTCCTGAGCATGTCAGTCTGATCGGAGCCCATTAGGACGGCCCGAACGATACCCGCCTGCTCGCTGCTGGCCATGGGAAGTCGGCATAGACCGTCTGGAAGGTGGCGCAGGACCGCGCAACTCTCCGTCCGAGCGAGGTGAGCCGACTCTCCTTTGCTGCTCGTCGGACTTCTCGGGTCCGTCCGTCTGATGCGGGCGTATTCAGCATCGGCTGCGAGCGGTATTCTCTGTCCAGGGGTCACCTGTCCTTCCACCTCTTCCGTTCGGAGAGCAAATTGAAGACACGCAGCATGCACCACTCACTGGCAGCAGCCGCTCTGGCAGGCGTCGTGCTCACCGGCACGGCCTGTACCGCGCAACCGGATGGTCCGCAGCGGTCCGTCACACCGCCAGTGGCTACCCCGACGTCCACAGCTGGACCGACACCGGCAACAACCACGTCCTCATCTGCTCCCAACGCGGAGACCCTGCAAGGGCACAGTTTCACTTTCCCTGACGGGCACATCTCGTTCAGGTACCCGGCCGGCTGGGCGGTCAAGACCGAACAGGGCCCATACCTGACCGAGGAGGATAAGGCCGGTTCCGTGATTGCTGTCGTGACGGACAGCTCCGGGTCAGAAGTTGCCCGCGTCCTCAGCGGCATGTACGGCGATGCCGCTGCCGGCCCAGCCAAGCGGACCGTCCTGGATCACGCGCCCGTGCCCGGCATCACCGATAAGGCCGGGAAGCCCACGGAGTTCGGTTTCGGCTATGACATCATCGCTGGCCGCCCGTTCTATTTCATGGACGTCAGGATCGCCGACGAGTTCCTGCCGTCCCAGGACAATTCCGGAACAAACCAGGTGCGCCTGCCCAACGGGGTCCTGTCTGCCTTCGTGGTCTTCCAGGACGAGAAGAAGCCCGCCTTCGCAACCCCCGAGGCAGCCAAAGCCTGGACGGCAACGGAGAAGTTCCGTCAACTCAAGGCCCTCTTGCTCAGCCTGGAATACAAATAGGCACCACTTCCCCTAGCGGTTCGCACAGTCATTATGTGAAGCGTTTCTGCAGAATTGGGCAACGGGCAAACCAGCCACCACCACGCCCAGAGGGAACCATCAGTCTTGATGGCGAACGAAGTGCCCGTAACCGGTGCTTATGCTTATGGGGGCGACGTCGCTAGACCGCGCCCCTGATCGGGGGCCGGCCGATTGGTCTCGTGTGGCCTCATCCTTCCCCATCGCAACCGAAACCACCAGGCGGAGATGGCAGCACAGGTAGCCGCCTGGCATGCTGACCAAATTGCGCCCGGGAAGGTGAGGGAAGCGGGATACCGCCGTTCGTTTTCGCCGGGCGCTGCAGTTGGGGGACCTGCATCGTGCAATGAATCGACCGGGTATACGTGAAAGCCGACGCCCGCCCTGACGTAGGCAAGCCTTCGACCTATTGCGCCCGTGGAGCGACCGGCTTACTGGCCACGGAAGATTCTCGTAGGTCATGGATCGACGCCGGCCGCCCGTCGCAGAGCCTTCTGGATTCCGGGACCTTGTCCAAGGCGCACTGAGGTATTTCCCATCTACGGTGGACCTAGATGAAGTCCGTACCCTTGAATGCGTCATGGTTGGAAGCGACACCTCTTGGGCAGGTCTCGCCATCCTCTCCAAGAAAGGCTTCGGATTCTTTGAGTACGACGAGTGCCTTGTCGAAGACACCTCTACAGGCAGCCCAGTAATTTTCAAGCTTAAGGATCTGTCCGGATGCACAGTGGTAAAGCCAGAGAGCTTTTCACTCGAATTGTTTGGCCAAGTGACGCTGATAAGCGCACCTCAGACCAATCTAATAATTAAACTTGAACTCAAGAACCAGACCTTTGTGCGACTTGGTGTTCCTATCGACGCCTACACGCCAGAAGAAAAGCCCCACTTAGAAAGACTCATCCACAGCTTCCTGAAGCGCATCGAAGGAAAACTGGTTAAGCGGGCATCTGTCTAAGGCTCTCCAATCTTGGCAGGACGGATCGAAGGGTCTGCGTGGCTTGTCATCACAACCTCTGAGGTTTTCCTGAGCGACAGTTCGCTGCAGACGACTTCTGAAAATGACATGCGGCATCCCTGACGGCGTCTGGAATGTCCTCCGGAAGCTATGCCAAAACTAGAAGCGCGCTATGCGGCTGCAGTTGCAGCTTCTGGGACGTCGTTCCGGCTCAGGGCCCGGGTCAGTGATGAGACGCTGACGCTGAGTATCTGGGCTGTCTCCTTCAGGGTTTTTCCTTGGCTGCGCAGTTGCCGGGCGGCCTCTGTCTTGGAGGGAGTCATCGTTCGAGGGCGTCCGCCGAGTCGGCCGCGTGCTTTGGCCGCTGCCAGGCCGGCCTTGGTCCGTTCGGACAACCGCGACCGTTCGTACTCCGCAAGGGATGCGAACATGTCAAAGATCAACTTGCCGTGTGCGCTGGTGGTATCCAACCACGGTTCTGCCAGGGAACGGAAACCTATCCCCCGCTGTCCCAGTACCGTCACAATGTCAGCCAGGTCCGCGGTGCTGCGGCCCAGCCTGGTGAGATCTGCAACCGTCAGAACATTGCCGGGCTGCAGGTAGTCCAGGCATTCTTTCCAGCGGGTTCTGGTCTGAGTAGCGCCAGACGCGTACTCCTGAAATACGCGGACGGCTCCAGCAGCTACGAGTGCATCCACCTGGGAGTCTAAGGACTGCCCTCTGGTGCTTACCCTCGCATAACCAATCACGTTGCCAGCCACGTCAAAAAGCCTCCAGTTCAGGTTTTGACCAGCTTTCATTTCGAAAAACAGTTTTGACCACGATAAGAGTGCTTTTTGAAGATTTTTCGGAGGCGTGCCGGGAGCAGCTCAGAAACGGTCGTTATTGACTAGCCCCTAATCGGCCTCCGAGCAGCCAGAGAACAAGGACGGAATCGGCCTCTCCCCCATTGCCCCCCGGGAGTGCATCCAGAAACGGTCGTTTCTAACCTGCATCCAGCCAACGAGCGACTAAGAAGTCCAACCGGCGTACTGCGAAGCCAAGTATGCCGCTGACATTCCCTAAGCGGAGCTCTCTGTCTCGCAACTAATGGTGAGCAGCGATATTGAAGAACGTAGTTACGACACATAGATGTAAGAAGCCCTTGGGCCCTGAGATCCGCCTCCATAGGTGCGGAGCGCGCTCAGCGGGTGAGACGTCTCGTATCCCAAGGGTTGTGAGACATCATTCAGTTCTAGTCGAGGTGCCTTAGCGCTACTACGGTCTTGGTAGCGCTGGCGCCTCAGAATGAACGGACCGTTATCGCTACCCCACCCGTCGGGCGGATTCGGCCAGTTGAGCGGAAGAGGTTCGTCTGGCTTGCGTGGCTTAGGCGTTCGGAATCTGCTGGTTATGTGCGGGATATACGCGCGAGCGAAAACATCTACGTCGTCCGGAGCTGCCCAGAGTATGTCGTGCTGCCGCAGGAAATCGTCGATCTGGTCAAAGTTCAGCGGGTTCTCTGTGTACTCGAGTGACTCGTCGTGATGCTTTGCAGTTCCGCTAAAGTCCGCGAAGTACCCTCCGAAGTTGTCGCCTTCAGTCCGTACAGGAAGCAGCAGAAACCGGCGTTTTGGCACGATTCGCCATGTGCCGACGTGAACGAAACAGTCCTCGTATGGGCCGCCAACCACAAGTCCAACAAACGTCATCTGACCTGCCTCATAGGCAGCTCGGCTGGGTCTGTACTCGCGGGCCAGTTCGCTCAATGACAAGACAATCTCGGCCTAAGAAGCACTTATCTGTGGGGCTTTCAAAGATACAGTTCAACCAAGGAGATCGTGGCGTTTGGCGCTCCTTCGCTGGACAGTCCACCGGACCAGTCTTACGGGACACCGCTTCCGAAAAGCAGCAGACCCGCATGCCAGGGAACTTTCATCCCGGCTCAGGACCGGCTTGCGGGACGATATACGGGCCGCCCTCTTTCGGGACGTTTTTTGACGCCCCGGGTTTCGGCTCTCGGCTTTAGATGTCTGAACTAGGATTCAACTCATGCCTGCCGCCAACCCCAAAGAACTCCGCCAACACATGGCAGAGATATTCGACTGGAAAACTAGTCCCGAAACCGGCAGCAAATTCTTCAATCTGTACACCTGGTGGCGGGACCCGGAAGTTGTAGCCGGCGTAGGGGATCTGCTCGCTGAATCCTTCCGCACGGCCAGTCCCACCGTTGTCATCGGCCCCTCCGCCAGCGGATACCTCACAGGTATCCTCGCCGCGGCGAGCTTGGGCGTCGGCTTTTGCCCAATCCGTAAGGACGCTGCCCAATCCTTCGACAGCGATCCTTGGGTCACGGTCACTAGCCCGCCCGATTACAAAGACCGCCACCTCGAGCTGGGGCTGCCGAAGGGCCTCATCCGCTCCGGGGACCGGGTACTCGCCGTAGACGATCTGATCGACAGTGGTGGTCAGCTCATGGCGCTGCAACGACTCATTGCTGAAATTGGAGCGGCATGGGTCGGGGCATCGGTCCTGATCGACAATCTCAAGGAGAGCCAGCCGAGGCGTCAGCTGAACCTCAAGTCTGTTTTTCATATCCGAGACCTTTAGGGCGAATCCAATACTTTGCCGTCCTCTTGGATAGCGCGACACCAAACGTCCTACTTGAACATCATCGGCAGTTGGCTGATCGTGGTCCGCTCCTCGACTGAAAGTTCCTGATACCACTCCGGCTCATCGATAGGCACAAGGGAAATCTTGCCTTCTAACTCACGCGTGAGGAACCGTAGAGCAGCAAATAGAGGCTTCCAAGCTCCGCGTTCAACAACGTATTCCTCATAGGCCGCTTCCCGAACTGGCCAACGGTGGCGCTTGTCTGCTTTCGGAAGTGTTTCTGTCGGAGCCCAAATCGGGGCCGAGGATGCTATGTGCAAAACCCCGCTGCGAGGCTTGAAGAATGACCGATTGTCCTCAGCAGTCCCTATGATGACTGGTGCATCGCCCTGTCCCGAACATGGCGCAGCCCTGGCAGGACCCGTCCTTCTTGGTCCTGATCTCGACGAGACTCATAGCCCGGTTCTTCACCTCTCAACTGCTCGTCGAGGGCACATGCCCAGTGCAGCGCTTCGGTTGCGGCAACGGCGCAGGAAGGCAGATGCTTGCGACGGGCTGAGTCAAGCGTGCGCCAGGCTGCCCCAGCCAAACCTCGGTGTGCCAGCGACATGGCCTCCGGGCGGTCAGCAATCCCCATACCGACACTTTCTCACGCCCACCCGTCTCAGTCGGTCAATCGTGTACCTGGCGGCCGGGAAGCATATTCGCGCTGGATGGTTGTGAGGTCGTTGGCGAGTGCCGTGATTCGTGGCGTGGGTGGTTCTGGCGCTTCCTTGCTGTCGCCGAACCATTTCTGGCAGACAGCGGCGACTAGCTCTGGAGTGACGGGTTCGCCTTTGGCGATGAGGCGCGTGAAGTCTTCGATTTCGGGGTCGTATTCGTCGGGCGGCGCATCGTCCAAGACTCCGAGAAGGTCATGAGCGTTGACGCACGCGGTTACCTCACGGCGCAGGCGTCGGTACTCCTGAGTTCTGGCATCCATGCGGTCATTCTAAGAGGAATCACACCCGGTAGAGGTTCCTGAAGGGGCGAAAGGGTAGGTGTGGGTACCCCCTCTCGGGATGTTATGCGGACGGGCGGCTTACCGACGTTACTAACGCTCCGGGTTCGGCTATTGGCTTAGATGTCTGAACTAGGATTCAACTCATGCTTGCCGCTAAGCCCAGAGCCAAGTTCGACGTCCATGTCCGGCATCAGAGATTCATTCCATGGTGAGGCCTGACATTCCATATGGCCTTTCAGGCCATCGCGTCTCAGTCGGCATATGCAAAGCAGGTCCTCAGGCCGGGTGCTATGTTGCCTGCTTAAGGTAGGTCACTCCGAACGTGCCGGACTGGTACATGGTCGAATTCGGTGACGGCCGGGGAATTACTGACCCGGACGCAGAAATGGACTTCGACGATGTGGCCGAGCTAGACGACTACCTCAATAATCTAGACGTCTCCTGGTTTGCGGATCAGGAAGCGCAGGATGCATTACGGAAAGCATTTCCGGCGCATCCGGTCTATCCCAGATTTGTAGAACAAATCATCGCATGGATATCGGACTGGCGGTGGAGGCGTAAGGGGTTATGAGTGCCGTTCGCCCTTCGTCTCACGATCAGCTTGCAGGATGCTCAAATGGGAGATCTGCAGAATTAGTGAAGAGGACGTCCTTGCGGACCGCCCAACGGCCGATGGCTGCCGCTACGCCAACGGTGGCCCACGGGATTAGCATTACGGGCTGCCAGCCAAAACCCAAGACACTGCCCAACAGCCAGAACGCAAGAGTTGGTACAACGGAAAAGGCTCCGATGTGGACCCATTGATTCCGGACCGGGCGCAAAAGGTAGGCCAACACCCAGCCCAGTGGCGCCGCGAACACCAAGGCAACTCCGAAGCCATAAAAAGTCGCCATACCCAATAAGCCCCACACGTGGCCGGCGTCATTCCCATTCCGGACGGCGGGCACGCCAAAGTATGCCGCTACCACCAACAGCAGTACACCTACCCAGAGCGAAGTTGCGATCAGCCAGGCCTTGATGAACCCGTAGGCATCCAGAACCACCCTGTTTGATCGAACTGCCTGCGGCTGCGCCGCGTCCCCCAACGCCATGGGCCCAGCCTACCGATAGGCCGTCATTCGCGTCCCTTGGGGTCCCGTCTGAGGGGCGGCCGACTCCTTCAGCTAACCCATTCGGTGTCTCGAAACCTCTGCGCCTCGAAACCCTATGGTTGTGGGGACTGTCCGATTTTCGGTGGATCCATGGTTGGCATTTAGTTGATTCTTCCGTCGAAGCTGATGGCGAAGGCGTTCAGGGCCGGCTTCCATCGTGTGGCGCATCGTGCCCTGCCTTTGCCGGTGGGGTCCAGTGCCCGGGTGGCGAGGTAGAGGCATTTCAGGGCCGCCTGCTCGGTGGGGAAATGCCCCCGGGCCCTGACCGCGCGCCGGTAGCGGGCGTTGAGGGATTCGATGGCATTGGTGCTGCAGATGACCCGCCGGATTTCGACGTCGTAGTCCAGGAACGGCACGAACTCGCTCCAGGCGTTCTCCCACAGCCGGGTGATCGCCGGGTACTGCCGGCCCCATTTGGTCGAGAACTCCACGAATCGCTCCTTCGCCGCGGCCTCGGAGGGTGCCGTGTAGACCGGACGGAGGTCACGGGACATCTCGTCCCAGTACTGCCGGGCCGCGTAGCGGAAGGTGTTCCGGATCAGGTGCACGATGCAGGTCTGGACCACCGCCAGGGCCCAGACCGTGGTGATCGCCTCGGGCAGGCCCTTGAGCCCGTCGCAGACCGTGATGCAGACGTCCTCGACGCCGCGGTTCTTGATCTCGGTCAGCACCGAGAGCCAGAACTTTGCCCCTTCGCCGCCGTCCCCGGCCCACAGCCCCAGGATGTCCCGTTCCCCGTTGACGCTGACACCGATAGCCACGTAAACGGGCCGGTTCGTGACCTGCCCGTCGCGGACCTTGACGTGGATCGCGTCGATGAACACCACCGGGTAGACCCGGTCCAGCGGCCGGTTCTGCCACTCAGTCATCTCCCCAATGACCTTCTCCGTGATCCGCGAGATGGTGTCCTTGGAGACCCTGGCGCCGAACACTTCCGCGAAATGGGCCGCGATCTCACCGGTCGTGAGCCCTTTCGCGCTCAGTGACAACACGATCTCGTCAACACCGGTCAGCCGGCGCTGCCGCTTCTTGACGATCTGCGGATCAAACGTCGAGCCGGTGTCCCGCGGCACGTCGATCTCCACGGGCCCGATCTCCGTCAGCGCGGTCTTCGTGCGTGTGCCGTTGCGGGAGTTCCCGCTCCCGCGCCCGGACACATCGTGCTTTTCGTATCCGAGGTGTTCGTCCATTTCGGCTTCCAAAGCGGTCTCCAGGACGTTTTTGGTGAGCCGGTTCAACAGCCCGTCCGGGCCGACGAGGTCGATGCCCTGCTCCCTCGCCTGGGCCAGGAGCTGCTGCGCTAACTCTTGCTGATCCACATCAGTCGCCATGGGATCCATGGTGTCGCTCATGATCAGTCCTCCCCGCCAGGCAACGCCCGGCGTGTCAGGCCAACCATGAATCCACCGTTATTCCGACAGTCCCGGTTGTGAGACTGCCGTAGTGCTCCAGTTCGGGGACTTACCGGGCAAAGGGGAGGAGCTTAGGACTTGCGATGGCAATCTGTCGGCCAGTTGCCGGAAGATGCCCGCTCAGCCGGCAGACCGGACGGTGACATGGCAGTGGCGACTGAACCAAGCCAGACCACTTAAGTACGCCGCGACCCAAGGTTTCGTCCAGTTCTACGGGCGCCTTGTCCATCAGAACCTTGCGGCTGCGATTAGTGACCCGACCGAGCTTCGGTGGATTTGCGAGGTAAGCGGGTCTAGCCTGTCTCTAGGCTCACTGCGGCTCAGCCGTGGCGGTTCCTGTCGCTGGGAAGCCCCCGCATCCACTTGGTTGGATGCGGGGGCTTCCGCTTTCACTCCGACGTTCCGTGGCCAGCCGCCTGCAGGTATCCGGCAAGGCCCGCTGTGCGGAGTTCGCTAACGGGTGTTTCCGGATTTGGGCTAGCGGTCCAGCACGAGGGCGACATCGATGCCGAACATCCAGACGTCCGTTGCCAGGGCCGGGCCCATGAACCGATTTGTCATTGTTCAGGGGCCCGGCCATGTGTTGCAGGCGTGCAGCCGTCCGTTACCTCCCGGTGGTGAAGGTCCAGGTTGTGCTGGCCAGTGGGTTGCCGCCGGCGTCCCGGATTGCTGCAGCCCCGCCGGTCAGCGCGGCGGTGTAGCGGGTACTTGCCGCCAGGGTCGCTGAGGGGTTGAGCGTGGCTACCCGGGTGGTGGCGTTGTAGGTCACGACCGCGGTGATGGAGGTGGTGCCGTTCTTCAGGGTGAACGTGGTGCCGCTGACACCGGTGACGTTTTCGCTGAAGGTGGCGGTGATGTTTGCTGTGCGGGAAACGCCGGTCGCGCCGGAGGCGGCGGTGCGGCTGGTGATGGTGGGGGCTGGACCGGTGGTGAAGGTCCAGCTTGAGGTCGCAGCCGGGTTGCCGGCCGTGTCGCGGATCGCGGCGGTACCGCCGGTCAGGGTAGCGGTGTATTTGGTATCGGCTGTGAGGTTGGCTGACGGGTTAAGGGTCGCGACCCGGGTGGTGGCGTTGTAGGAGACTGCTGCCGTTATTGCTGTTCCTGCCGCGTTCTTCAGGGTGAATGTGGTGCCGCTGACACCGGTCACGTTTTCGTTGAAGGTGGCGGTGATGTTGGCGGTGGTGGAGGCGGCGAAGGCTCCTGTCCCGGGGGTGCGGGTGGTGATGGTGGGTGCGGGTCCGGTGATGAAGGTCCAACTGGTTGTTGCCAGCGGGTTGTTGGCTCCGTCCCTGATGGCCGAGGGGCTGCCGGTCAGGGTGGCGGTGTATTTCGTGTCCGGGACCAGGGCAGCGGTTGGGTCAAGAATCCACTGGTTGGTGGTTCCGTTGCGGGTGATCGTGGCTGCTACGGCTGTTCCGGCGGTGTTCTTCAAGGTGAAGGTGGTGCCGCTGACACCCTGGACTGTTTCGTTGAACGTGGCGGTGATGTTGGCGGTGGTGCTGACGGTGGTCTCCGCCGGGGCCGGTGCCCGTGTTGTCAGGGTGGGTGCGGCCGTGTCGGGCGGTGGGGCGGTGGTGAAGGTCCAGGTTGATGTTGTCAGCGCGTTGTTGGCGGCGTCCCGGATTCCGGAGGCTCCGCCGGTAAGTGCGGCTGTGTAGGTGTTGTTGGCTGCGAGGCTGGCAGTCGGGTCAAGAGTGGCCACGCGGGTTGCGGAGTCGTAGGTGACCGTGGCGGGTATGGCGGTTCCTGCTGCGTCCTTGAGGGTGAAGGTGGCGGCGCTGACGCCTTGGACGGCTTCGCTGAAGGTGGCGGTGACGTTGGCTGTGGTGTCGACGTTGGTGGCCGCCGTTGATGGTGTCCATGCGGTTAGGGTGGGCGCGGTGGTGTCGGGCGGGGGCGCGGTGGTGAAGGTCCAGCTGGTGGTCGTGAGCTGGTTGTTCGTGGCGTCCCTGATGGCGGCCGGGCCGCCGGTGAGCGTGGCCGTGTATGTGGTGCCTGCGGCAAGGTTCGCTGTCGGGTCCAGGATCCACTGATTTGTGGCTCCGTTGCGGGTGACGTCGGCTATTACCGGGGTGCCGGAAGCGTCCTGGAGGGTCATCGTGGTGTTGCTGACGCCTTGGACGTCTTCGCTGAAGGTGGCTGTGACGGTGGCCGTGGTGCTCACATTTAGGGCGGTGTCGGCAGGCGTGTGCCCCGCGACGGTGGGCGCCAGGGTGTCTGCCGGGCCGATGCGCCATGAATATGTCGCGGGCGCGCCGACATTGCCGGCTGCATCGGTGGAGCGGACGTTGAAGGTGTAGTTGCCGTCGACCTGGGCATCGTAGGTTTGCGGGGAGCTGCAGGTAGGATCCCAGGACGTGTTGGTCGGCATCAGCTGGCATTCGGACGTTGCTCCGGCTTCCCGGGTGAAGTTCAACGTTGGTGTGTTGTCCAGTGTGGGGTTTGATGGAAACGGTGCCGAGACGGTCGTCGAAGGCGCGGTCGTATCCACGGTGATTGTCAGTGCCAGTGAGACCAGGTACTGGGGTGCGGCGGGGTCGACGGGAATTCCGTTCGGATCCAGCGTGTAGGCGGGATTGGGTGTGCGTGTCTGGATCTTGTGGGACCCCGGTGCCATGGGGGACGCGGGCGAGAGGGAGTATGCAGTGCCGTCCGAGACGGCTGACGCTACCGCGGCCCCGTCCACGAGCAGCTCTACGGTGGTACCGGCCGGGCCGGTGCCCGGAACGGTGCCGGTGAACGTTGGCGTGGTGGCGTTGGTGATGTTGTCGGTGCCGGACCGGCCGCTGTCACCGGCTGCGGTCAGATCGGGAACGGACGGAGCGGCATCGGCGCCATCGTAGATCAGGCCCTGCACAGTGAACGTACTGACGGTCAGGACGTCAACACCGGGGCCTCCGGCGTCGGGTCCTTCCACGGTGACGAAGTTGTTCCCGGATGGGGCTCCAGTTACCGGGCGGGCCGTGTTGATGTCACCCAGGGTGCCAGGGGCGGCTCCGACCTGTTTGAGGAAGCTCGCTGTGGTACCTACTTTGTAGTCACCGAGGAAGGCTTCGCCGACCCCCGCCCAGTCACAAGGCGTCGTGGCGCTGGGAGCGCAGACTCCGGCGTCAATGGTTTGCTTGATCCGGCCGAGGGTGGGGACTTTTTTGTCGGGAGCGGCAACGAAGGTGTTAACGCCGTAAGGGTGTGTGATTTTGTACGATGCCCCGGCTTTGAGGTTATCCACGATGAAGCGGAGCCGGCCAAAGCCCATCTGCTCCCCGGGGACGACGGCTCCGTTGAGGTGGGCTCCTTCCAGGGCCGCTTCGTAGAGGAGGTTCCCGCTCGTGGCGCTGGCCTGGAACCAGAAGGCCTCCTCCGGGAAATTGTCCGGATAGGATGCCGGCTTTGCCGCGTCCGGGGGCTCGGAGAGGCACCCGGCACCAGCCATGTAGCACAGCTGCAGTTTGACGTTGCCGTCCGAATACCAGGTGGGAAAGCCGTTCTGTGGGTCTACGGCACCCATTCCGGCCACTGCCGCCTGCACCGGGGCAATGCCCAGCGGTGCCAGCGCAGCCGCCAGCATGGTTGTGGACACTGCGGTCGCCAACCACCGGCGCAGCCCTGAGGCCCCGGGCCGGGGCACCGGGTCCCGCCCGCCAGAGCTCTTGGCGCGGGTGGCGCGTTTGGCATCGAAATTCTTGATCATGCTCTCATCCCCTGTTGAGTATTTTCTCCAGAGACCGGGGCCTCAGAAGCGCGAGCTGTGGTGTCGCGCTGAGGTCAAGGACTAACAGGGAGATCTTGCAAACATCCTTGATGGAGCTTGGGCACCACGCATCGCGACTGAATCCGCCTCGCCGGCGGGAAGTCCGCCCGGGCCGCCCATTTGGGGGGACCCTCTATCGCATAGTGAAGAAAGCCCTCGTCGCCTCAGCAGCCGTCGCCCCACTATTGCTGGCCGTTTTTCCGCTCATGTAACCAGAGCCCGTGGCCAGGCCTGCTGACTGTCAGCGATTCAAGACAGGGCCCCGCATCCGAGGGGTCTGAGGCCGATCCGCAGGATTCGCGGCGGTCCGCAGCCCTCATCCTCGCCCTGATCCCGGCACCACGTCCGAGCCGACAGCCGACGCATCCAGGTGCATGGAGCAGTAACCTGACACCCGGAGGGGAAGACATGAGTCTCACTGCACAGATCAAGAAAGCCAGTAGGGCGCTGTCCCCGGCAGACTTCGGTGCTGCCGGGCTGCTCAAGCGGACATTACTTCTGCCACCAGTAGAAAAGGGGTGCGTTCGTCCCGGGCGATGGTTCATACTGGGAACGTTCTGGGCTGGGCAGTTCGTGTGATGACCTCGGCTGAGTCTTGGAACCCCGGGCCCGGTACCGCATTAGCGGTCCGGCCCGCTGGCTTGCCACCGCTTCACTCTGTGCCCGGAGCTGCGACCGGATGCGCGCTGCCCTTCAGCGAGGTCGCAAGAGGAAATGGGGACAATGCGGGCGCAGCTTGGACGGGGACGGTCCCGATCACGAGTGTTCCGTGCCGGGCGGCGACGTAAAGGTCGAGGGTCGTTGCCGTTATGTCGAGGTTGTCTCCGCTGATGACCAAGATCTGGCCTGACGGACTGCCCGGAGCCACTCCGCGTCGTCGGCGTCTTCAGGGTCAAGCTGTTCGCGGTAGAGGTTTTCCCCGTCAATGGTGAGCCGGATGAGGCCTTGAGGCGTCAGGGTGAAGCTGCCGCCGGCGGCCGTTGGCCGGCCTGTTCCAGGATGTCCGGGTAGTTCGGGCTCATGGCCATCTGGAAACCATGGTTGAGCAGGAGAGAGACCAGGGCTGAGGTCAGTTTGCGGCCGTTTTCCCGGAAGCCAAGCACCAGGACCAGGGTGTAGGCCAGCACAGGAACTATCCTTTCCCGGTCGGCCCTGGATTTCTGTGTGAGAGGACCACCCGGGCGGCCACCGGCGAAAGTTCGTCCGGCCTCCAGATAGTCTCCTGAACCTTCAGGACCGGCCCGCTGCAACGACGGGTGGCAGACGCAGTCGGCGAAGGTGAGGTACTCGGTTCCATCCGGCGCGGTACTTTGCCTGATGTTCACGAGCAGGGAAAGCTCTACGTCGGGCGTCAACGGCATGCGGCAGGCTCCGCACGACTTCGCCAGGTCCGCGGCATACAGGCGGCCAGGGTTCCTAGTGGCTGCATCGCCTTGGGAAAAGCCGTCAAACCTTGGCTCGTTCTCCATAGTCGTTGTACCAAGGTCCTGAAAATATCCTCACCGTGGCCGGCCCTCAGCGGTTAGGGGGCATCTTGAGTGCCTAGGTACATAGGGTGGACAGGGGATTCTGCAGGGTCGCGGTGTCAGACTGTGTCATCTGGCTGGGGAGTTAGACCTCAGACTCGTTCCGGTCAGTGCGCCGGGTCTGGCAGCGCACGCCTCGCGTCATGCCAGCCCGGCGGCCAACTCCCGCTCCAGGACGTGATTGCCGCGCAATGACCGCGTCACCGGAGTGGCATCACGGATTGGACGGCGGAAATGCCCATCATCAGCAATGTCGCGTGGGACGCACGACTGGAAACTTTCAAGGGCAGGGACACCGCCCAATACATTGAGTCGGTGATAGCTGTGGCCCGCCGCTGTGCCGCGTGCGGGCTCCCTTTTGGTCCCGGCACTGCCTTGGCCCTGGCGGTGGAAATCACCGAAGGCTGCGATACGGAGGGCACGGTGTCCCTTACCTTCGATCCTGCCGTCTATCACCTGCAGTGCCAGCAACCCGGGCTGAACGTGAGCCAGGCGACCGATTGTATCGGGGATGATCTGGCCTCCGTTGGTGCCCGGCTGGTCCTCAACTGGGGCGGGACCGGGCAAACGAAAATTCCCGTGCTGGCCTACACCATGGTGCCCAGCCTGGTCTTCGGTGAGCCCGGAGGTGAGATGACATCCGCACTGGTTTCAGCACTGCTCAACCACGGGTTCCAAATGGCCCTGAGCGACAGTTATGGCGAGATCGTGCGGCAAGCTGTCCCGGTGGGGGGCACATGTGCCTGCACCGTTAGCGGCGACGGAGCTATTGAACTGCACGTTGACGGTGCACTGATGCATTCCCAACAGCTGGACCGAACAGACCCCGGCGACGCCATATGGCTCGAAGGAGCCAGGGCAGGGCACGTCCTCGTCATCAGCGGTGACAACCTCGGATTCACGGACACTGGTCTGGAACTGGGCGCTGCGGCACGCTTGGGCACACTGGTCACGGGAGCCGTCCCCGTGCTCGTGAAGGCAGATGACAAGCAGAGTCCATTCCGCGGTTCCCGGCAGGCGAAAGGGCAGGATCGATGACCCTTCTCGAACTTCCTCTCATGACCAAGCCCAATCGCAAGCGTGCCGCCCCATCCGAAATGCACCTTCCCGCGGCAGATACTCTGCCGGCACGGTCCGTACAGGGCGGGCTTCTGCAGTTCCAGCTCAAGCGCTTGATAGGCGAGCTCCTGGTCCAAGGCGACCTCAATCCCGACGTGCGGGCGTCACTGCTGCGACATTTGGCCATAAGCCCCGACCGCCCTGAGCTGGTTCTGCTGGCCCATCTGCGCGACATCCAAGATCCGAACGATCTGCCACCCTATTAGGTCAGGGTGCAGACGACCGACTTCGAGGAATGATCAGGGGTTCTCGGAGCGCCTGGCCTTCAGGCGTTCCAGACTCCCGCGAAGCCCGCCCTTTGCTGAGGGCCTTCGGCGGAATTAGTGCGCTGCGCTGGCTCGCACCCGGTGCCTGGTCCGGACGTGGCACGCTCGTCCCGTCCCTTTTCGTTCCGGCGGAGATTAGAGACTCAGGCTGGTTCGGATCCAGCACACTAGCCATCCTCGCCACCTACACAGCACTCGTCATGAGCGTCCCAATCCTGATGCTGTACCGGGTCCGGACAGCGAGGATCGCGCTCAGTGTGGCGGCCATCTGTTTCACAGTGGCAGTCCTCGCGGCTCCCGCGTTGGAATCCGTGTGGGCGTACGTCCTCGTCATGATCGGTGCGGCAATGATGTGGCTCCCGCAATCCAACCAGTACATGCGGAAACGAATACTGCACGGAAACGGAGCGATGCTCTAAACGCCGTCGAACCGCTGGCGGTGAGCCGCATGAAACCCTTCTCCTAATCCGATTCGGCGTCTCGAACCCTCTGCGCCTCGAAACCATAGCGTTCTGAGACCCCGCGGGCTCTTGGTGCATCAAGATGATGAAGCCGGCGCGAGGGCCTCTGGTGGTGTCCGAACGTTCCGAAGTCGTCTTCGCTGTTGCAGCAACGAGTGGCTCCGCGACGGCGACAATGCGAGTCAACCGGTTGTACGCTCCGAAGAAGCCCGAAACTTAAGGCGCGCCCATCCGAAGGAGGAGGGATGAACGCTGCTGCAGCTGTATGGGCCCTGCTGGCTCTATGCGGGGTAGCCCTTGCTGTTTCCGCCGCCGACGCCGTTTCCAACATCCTGGGGATTTTGCTGGGCGTAGTTGGGGTTATCGGATTCATCCTGGCCAAGAGACGTCAAAGTAAATAGATCCAGCAGTCCGTAGCGGGCGCGATTCGGGCAAGCTAATCGCCCAGCGGCCCGGTCACGCGTTGCTCAATCGGTTCACACGTCGGTGAGTTGTGACTTTCATCCCGAATGCTTGCCAATATACCCCCCGGGGGTATATTGAGGGTGTTGTCAGTGAAGTGGTATGTCCAGGTCGGGCGATCCGCCGGCCGTCACAGCCGTTCAACCCCAGCAGCCATCGAATCGAACCGTTTTGAAGGAATGGAACTGACATGTGTGGAACCGAATCCCGCAAGGAACTGCCGCTGGTATCGGCCGCGTCCGGCTGCAGCTGCTGCTCAAACGAAACCGCCAACGAGGTGACCGTGGCCGGGGACGCCGAATACGCCCTCGAAGGACTCACCTGCGGCCACTGCGTACAAACAGTCGAGAAGGCTGTCACCGCCGTGGCCGGTGTTGATGCGGCATCCGTCGAGCTCGTTCCCGGCGGCCGCTCACGCTTGGTTGTTTCCGGAGCCGTCGCTGAGGCAGAGCTCCGTGACGCTGTTGCCTCCGCCGGGTACAGCCTGCTCACCACTTAGCAAGGATTCGCCAGTGCGTCACCCGGATTCCTATCAGCGCACAGGCCCGGATCCCCTCTCGAGGAGGAACCATGGAAGACCACACGCAACACCATAACCACCATGCCGGCCCGGTCAGGGAAGCCGCGCCTCGCGCGCCCGCCCACACCCGGGAGTCGCAGGGCGGCCATGACGGGCACCGGATGGACGACGATCATATTGTGCACAGCCATGGCCAGCACGCCGGGCACAGCACGGCGATGTTCAAGGACAAGTTCTGGCTGACCCTGGTCCTGTCGGTGCCGGTGGTGTACTTCAGCCCGATGTTCGGCCATCTGCTCGGCTACATGCCACCGGAGTTCCCCAGCTCAACCTGGATCCCTCCGCTGCTGGGAACCGTGATCTTCCTCTACGGAGGCCAGCCGTTCCTGAAGGGCGGCCTGAACGAACTCAAGTCCCGGCAGCCGGGCATGATGCTGCTGATCGGCATGGCCATCAGCGTCGCCTTCGCCGCCTCCTGGGTGACCAGCCTGGGTATCGGCGGCTTCGATTTGGACTTCTGGTGGGAACTGGCCCTGCTGGTGGCCATCATGCTCCTGGGCCACTGGATCGAAATGCGCGCCCTCGGCTCCGCCCAAGGCGCGCTCGACGCCCTCGCGGCCCTGCTGCCCGATGAGGCCGAGCGCATCACCGACACGGGAACGGAAACCATCAGCGTTGCCGAGCTCAGGGCCGGGGACACCGTGCTGGTCCGGTCCGGGGCCCGGATGCCGGCAGACGGCAACGTCATCGACGGCCAGGCGGAGTTCGACGAATCCATGATCACCGGCGAATCCAAGACCGTCCTCCGCTCCGCCGGAGACTCTGTGGTCGCCGGAACCGTCGCCACCGACAACACGGTCCGGGTCCGGATCACGGCCGTCGGGGACGACACCGCCCTGGCCGGGATCCAGCGGCTGGTCGCCGAAGCCCAGGCGTCCTCCTCACGGGCACAGGCGCTGGCCGACCGGGCCGCGGCGTTCCTGTTCTACTTCGCCACGGGCGCCGGCGTGATTACCTTCATCGCCTGGACGCTGCTGGGCAGCGTCCCCGACGCCGTCACCCGCACCGTCACCGTCCTGGTGATCGCCTGCCCGCACGCCCTGGGCCTGGCCATCCCGCTGGTCATCGCCATCTCCACCGAGCAGGCAGCCCGCGCCGGCGTGCTGATCAAGAACCGGATGGCACTGGAGCGGATGCGCACCATCGACGTCGTCCTGTTCGACAAGACCGGAACCCTGACCAAGGGCGAACCCGAACTCAAAGACATCGCCACTGCCGACGGCGTTGCCCGGGACGAGCTCCTGGCCCTGGCCGCCGCCGTCGAATCCGACAGCGAACACCCCGTGGCACGCGCCATTGTCCGGGCCGCCCACCAGCAAAACCTGGACCTTTCACACGCCAGCGGCTTCACCTCCATGACCGGCCGGGGTGTCCGCGCGACCGTCGATGGCCGGACAGCCTCCGTGGGCGGCCCGGCGCTGCTGCGCGAACTCGGCCTCACCGAGCCCGAATCCCTGGCAGCGACCACCCGGGCTTGGATGGACCGCGGCGCAGCCGTGCTGCACATCGTTGATGGGAACCGGATCCTCGGCGCGGTCAGCCTGGAGGACGCCGTCCGCGAAGAGTCCCGCCAGGCTGTCGCCGCCCTGCAGCACCGGGGCGTCAAGGTCGCCATGATCACCGGCGACGCCCGCCAGGGCGCCGCGGCCGTGGCATCGGAGCTGAAGATCGATGAGGTCTTCGCCGAGGTCCTTCCCGCTGACAAGGACAAGAAGGTCGCCGAGCTGCAGGCCCGCGGCCTGAAGGTGGCCATGGTCGGAGACGGTGTGAACGATTCCCCGGCGCTGGCCAGGGCCGAGGTGGGCATCGCCATCGGTGCCGGCACCGACGTGGCGATGGAATCGGCCGGTGTGGTCCTGGCCGGCAACGATCCAAGAGCCGTCTTGTCCATGGTGGATTTGTCCCGGGCCAGCTACCGGAAGATGTGGCAGAACTTGGTCTGGGCCACCGGCTACAACGTCATTTCCGTCCCGCTGGCCGCCGGCGTGCTCGCCTTCGCCGGGGTCGTGCTCTCTCCTGCAGCCGGCGCGGTCCTGATGTCCGCCTCCACGATCGTGGTCGCCCTGAACGCCCAGCTGCTGCGCCGGGTGAAACTCAACCCGTCCGAGGTTCGGTGACACAAGTGGCGCCACCGGGCATCACGAACACGGCAGCGCTCCGCAGGCCGGTAGCCTAGAAGTCACAGCAAATCCCGCACAGCAAGGAGGAACACCATGAGCGCAACGGATCACCGCCGCGCGCCCGCGTTCCTCCGCCGTGCGGGCCTGGTTGCCGCGGTGTTGGCCATCATCGCCGGCATTTTCGGCATGCACGTTCTGACCGCCACTCACGCCATGCACTCCCCGGCCTCAGCCACGGCAGCCGCCGAGCCGCATGCCACGGCAGTACCCCCTGACCATGCAGGACACTCCGTGGCGTTCTCTCACCCAGGACGATCCCTGGAGCAGGACCGGCCCGGGGCTGTCGTGGGGCAGTGTTCAGAATCAGGCGACTGCACGGGCATGCACGCCATGACTGTGGCCTGCACCCCGTCGGCGAAAACCGAGTCCATGGCGGCACCGCCACCGGGCACGCTCGTGCTCGGGATCAGCAAGAACACCGCGCCGGTCGGCGCTGTTACCGGCCAGTGGTCCTATCTTCCCGGCAGCCCGTCACCCTGCGAGCTGTCCATCAGCAGGACGTAAAAAGGGCCCAGCGCCGCGGCCCCGCCCGGCGCACGCCCCCTTTATCCTGGCCGGTCCCGTCCCGCGGGCCCGTTAGGCGCATCACCGATGCATCCTGTCCCTGCGGCGCCCTTGCGCCAGCTGATGTTTGAAGGACCTGTTTTCCCATGAACAAGAAGTTTCTGACCCTTTCCGCAACCGGCATCGCCGCGGCCATCGCCCTGGCAGGCTGCGCCTCCGGATCCGGCACCGGCTCCTCCGGTACCACCATGCCGATGAACCACGGCAGCACCTCCGCCAGCGCACCTTCGAGCAGCGCCCCGGCTGCGGCCGCGGACCACAACGCCGCGGACGTCACCTTCGCACAGATGATGATCCCCCACCACGCACAGGCCGTTCAGATGAACGACATGATGCTGAAGAAGCAGAACGCGCCGGCCGAGGTCACGGCCCTGGCCACCAAGATCAAGGCCGCCCAAGGCCCGGAGATCGAGACCATGACCGGCTGGCTGAAAGGCTGGAACGAATCCACACAGATGCCCTCTGGCCACAGCATGGACGGCATGATGAGCGACGCGGACATGAAGAACCTCGAGTCCGCCCAGGGCGCCGAAGCGGCCCGGCTCTTCCTGAAGCAGATGATCGCCCACCACGAAGGGGCGATCATGATGGCCAAGACAGAAAACACCGCCGGCAAGAATGCCGACGCGGTCAAGCTCAGCAAGGACATCGTCACGGCCCAGGAAACCGAAATCCAGGAGATGCAGAAGCTGCTGGCCACCCTCTAGCCCGCAAACGGCACCGGCCCTCCGCCCCTTGCTGCGGGGCCGGTGCCGGACACCGCGTCCCTTCATTCCCTCGATCTCCCGGAGCTTCCCATGCCCATCTCCCCCAAAACCGTCCGGCGGGCCGCGGCCCTCAGCGCCAGCACCGCCGCCCTCATCCTCGCCCTCGCGGCCTGCACACCGGCGCCCGAACCATCAGCCGGCGCATCGACCACCGGGCAGACCGGCAGTGGCCTGCCCAGCGCCCACATCCACGGCCTGACCGTCAGCGGCGACACCAGCAAGGTCCTGCTGGCCACCCACAAGGGGCTGTTCGACGTGACAAAACAGCCCGCCAGCAAAATCGGCGGCACCAACGACCTGATGGGGTTCACCGCCGGCAAAGACCCGGGCGTCTTCTACGCCTCGGGCCATCCCGGGGAAGGCTCCGACCTTCCCAACCCGCTCGGGCTGATCAAATCCGTCGACGGCGGCAAGACCTGGGAACAGCTCTCCCGACAGGGCGTCTCGGACTTCCACGCCCTGACCACCACCAAATCCGGCATCGTGGCCTTCGACGGAACCTTGTGGACGAGCCCCGACGGCAAGGCCTGGAAAAAAGCGACAGCAGACTTTGCCCCGGCCTTCCTCGCCGGACACCCTGACAGCGACACCGTTCTGGCCACCACCCCCCGAGGGGTCCAGCGCTCCACGGACGGTGGCGCCACCTGGAACCTGTTGAAGTCCAGTCCTGTCATCATGTTCGCCGCGTTCGCCGACCCTGGTGACGCGGTGGGAGTCGAACCCGACGGGACAGTCCACCTCTCAACCGACGGCGGTGCGACCTGGGCGAAGAAGGGCCGGATCGACGGCCAGGTCATGTCCATAGCAGCGGTCAAGGGCGCCAACGGCAAACCGTGGATCTGGGCCGCCACCACGGAAAGCATCCTCGTCTCCACCGACGGCGGAACGACCTTCCGGCCATCCGACGCCGCCTGAGGCCATGGACATCGGAGCATCGCGCATTCCCGCCGTCACCAACTCCTACGCCCAGTCCCCGAAAGCGCCCGAACCCGGAGCCCCGTGCACCGGAGGGAACGGGTGAGGCGCAGCCCGGGAGTGCCGGCTCCTGCTCATCCTGCCCCGGGAACCGTCGAGGGCGGCATGCCGTGACCGAAGCCGAAGAGATCTGGCGGACGGACCCGAATACGCTGCAGGATGTGATCCTCGACCGGCCCGCGGTCGAGGCACGGCTCGGTGAGTGCCCGCCGCTGGAGCGTGTCTGGATCCTGTCCCTGCTCGGACGCCACGACGAAGCCGTGAAGGAAGGCCAACAGCTGCTGAACTGCTCCCAGGACCGCTTCAAACCCCTGCTGGTACTCGCGCACGCCTACCAGCGCCAGTACCGGTGGGCTGAGGCGGGGGCCCTCCAGGAGCAGGCGCTCCGCCTGGCCTTCACCCGGCCCAGGGAAGCGCTGGTCCGTCACCATATCGGCAGGCGCCTCTTCGACGAAGCACGGTACCGGGACGCAGCAGCGGAGTTCGAATGGGCCAGCGACCTGTACCGGACGTGCGGCCGCGCCCGCCAGGCAGAGGCGTCCCGGCAGGCGGCCCTGCGCTCCCGGCAGGTGCACGCGCAACGGAGCTGGCCGGAACGGGGCTGACGGTCCGCTCGCACAAGTCTAGGGTGGCCGTGACGGCCGGGCCGGCCGCCACGGCCACCCTAATGACAGGAGCTGCATCATGACTCACCACATCAGCGCCATGCTGAACTCACACCCGCAAGGCGTCGATGCCGCCCGGAAGGAAAGCCTCGCTGAATGCATCGCCGCCTGCTTCGAATGCTCCCAGGCCTGTACCGCCTGCGCCGATGCCTGCCTGGGCGAAAAGATGGTCGCTGACCTCGCCGCGTGCATCCGCACCGACCTGGACTGTGCTGACATCTGCGCCGCCACAGGTAACATCCTGACCCGTCAGACCGCCACCAACACAGCCATCACCCGGCCGGTACTCGAGGCCTGCCGGGCAGCCTGTGCAGTCTCCGCCGATGAATGCGAGCAGCACTCCGACATGCACGAGCACTGCAGGATCTGCGCCGAAGCCTGCCGCCGCTGCGAAGCCGCCTGCACTGCACTCCTCAGCGCCCCGGCCTGACCACCCCCACATGAGCTGCGCCCTGGCGGCTCAGGAGCCATTTTCATGCCTTGAATTTTCCGTTGCTCCGGCTGCAGCGACCGGATGCAGACCGGTCATGGTGACATTCACCAGCCGGTGCACGGCGTCGCGGGACGGCAGCCCCGAAGCGGCGTCCAGTGCGTGCAGGCAATAGGCGGCGAGTTCCTCAGGAGCGACATCGTCCCGGAAGGCCCCGCCCTCAGCACCACTGCGGAGCAGGTCCGTGAGGAAATCATTGAGGTGCTGCTGGGCGTGACTGACGTGCGGACTTTGGTGGAGCCGGGCAGCCAAGGCGCCGCCCCGGCGGGAGTACGCCATCACCGCATACGCCTCCAGAACCGCTGCCAGCTGACGCACGGGTCCGTCCGCGCTGAGCCGCGCCTGCGCCAGCTGCTGCAGGTGCTCATGGACTTGGCGCTCGTGCCAGGCAGCGAGGATGGCATCGACATCAGAAAAATACTTGTACAGCGTGGCCCGCCCGATGCCGGCCGCCTGCGCAATCTGCGACATCGTCACCGAGGACAGCCCATGCTCCCCGACCAGCGCAGCAGCTGCGTCCAGAACCGCCACCCGCACCGCACTCCGGTGCGTCTCGATCGTCTCGTTCCACAGCTTCGGCATGGGGAAATCGTACAACCTGACGTCCCAATGGACATACCGACGGGAACGATACATACTGTCTTACAAAACTCGCAGTAAACCACGCGTTCCAAACCGAGGAGTTAGGGCAGGCATGAGTGAAGGACCAGGACGGCCGGCAAGAAAGAGCGCCCGACCGGGGCAGACCGAGAGGCCAGAGCCCTCGACCCCGCGGTGGGTGAAAGCGTTCATCGCGGTTGGCGTGGTCCTGGTCGTCGCGTTCGTGATCCTGCACCTGACCGGAGGCGGCATGGGACTCCATCAGCCGTGAAGCTCATGGCACCGGGACCCCGCAAGCTCGCCCTGACCATTCACATTGCCAGCTCGGTCGGCTGGCTGGGCGCGGTCGCATCCTTTCTGCTCCTCGCAATCACAGGGCTCACCAGCACCAACCCGCAGCAGGTGCGCGCCGCCTACCTGGCCATGGACCTGATCGGCTGGTCCATCATCTTCCCGCTGAGCCTGGCATCCCTGATCTCCGGCATCCTCCAGGCCCTGGGTACCGTCTGGGGACTCTTCCGCCACTACTGGGTCCTGATCAAACTGATCATCACCACCCTCGCCACGGCACTGCTGCTCCTCCACCTCCAGCCCGTCACCCACATGGCCGGCATCGCCTCGGTCTCCGACCTCTCCCCCACCGACATGACCGGAATGCGCACCCAGCTCATCGCAGACGCCGCCGCCGCCGTCCTCGCACTGGTCGTGACCACCGTGCTCTCGCTGTACAAACCCCTCGGTATCACCAAATACGGACGTACGCGTGCCACAGGGCAGCAACCCGTTCCGCATTCATAATCCATGCCCTCACGCGGGCATCAAGGTGGGACGAATCAGAGTCCTGACGTACCGAGGAGCGCATCGTTTCTGGCGAGCCACTGAGTGACATTCGCTCTGCCATCACTTCACGATGCGGAATGTCAGATGTGTGACACCGGCGCCCTCGATCACCCGGGTGCTCTCTAGCTCGATCGGCTCCGCTGTTTGGTCGAACAACCGGACACCATCCCCGAGGAGGACCGGCACCAGGTCTAGGTGTATCTCGTCGAGAAGTCCCGATCGGATGCACTGCTGCACCAGGTTCGCCCCGATCACGCCGACGTCTTTGTCACCGGCGACCGCTTTCGCTTGCGCTACAGCGCTTTCGAGGCCGTCGGTGACGAACGTAAAGGGCGATCCTTCGTAAACCCACTCTTGCGGAACCGAATGGGTAAGAACAAACACCGGTACCCCCAAAGGATGTCCGCCACCCCACCCATGGGTAAGGTCGAATGTCCTCCGTCCCGTCACCAAGGCTCCTGTCGTTGTACTCGTCTCCCGAAGGTATTCGGCGGTTCGCGGCGAGACCTTGAACACCATCTCCGTGCCCGGCAGTCGATATTCGGTGTCGCCGCCGAAATACCAAGCCAAAAGCCGCTCGCCGCCCTCACCCATCGATGCTTCCGGACCGTCGTTCGGCCCAGCAATAAACCCATCCAGTGACGTTGCGTGCCCCGTACGAACTTTCCCCATCGCTTCTTCTCCTACTCTGTTCGTCCGCCCCGCGGACCTTAGCCCGGATCTTGCATGGCTGACGGGACAATCTCATTAGCGGTGTATCCGGCGGTTTCTTTCAGTAGTTTTCAGCTGCCGGGAATCGGTCGCTGGAGGTGATGGCGAAGGCTTTCAAAGCGGGCTTCCAACGCACGGCCCCATCGGGTCTTGCCGGCACCGGTCGGATCAAGTGATCGGGTGACCAGATAGAGGCACTTTAGCGCGGCCTGCTCGGTGGGGAAATGGCCCCGGGCTTTGACGGCGCCGGCACCGTCGCCGTCCCCGAGCGGCGCAGGAAATCACGAGCACCCGGCCCATGCCGGGAATCACGGAATACTGTCCACCCAACAACTGCGCGCCGTGGGCCGAAGGCGCCGGGACGCCGAAGAGAAACTCGAACAGCACCAGCAGGACGCCCGGGATAAAACCCAACCGGAAAACGGCCAGGACGCCGCGCCGGCACAGAAGTGACAAAACCCGGGCATAAGTCCCGGCGTGTGAGGGATGGGTAGAATCGCTGGATGCCTTTCACCCGCAATGCCGGGCGGTTTCTGTGGCCGCCCGGCAAGGGTGTTCTAGGCGGCGTCGGTGGTCGCTTCTTTGCCGCTGTCGATGATGATCTGTCGGTCTCGGATGCGGTGTAGCTTCTCCGGACTAGTAAGTCACCAACAGACGTGTCGTTATTGACCTGCCTTCACAGCCTCAACCCACGCGAGCCATCTCACATTGGCCGTGATACCCCAGGGGGGTATAGTTTAATTCTGTCAGTGACATGGTATGTCCCGGCCGGTGCCTTGCACCTGTGCCCTCACAGCCGTCAACTCCCGCACCCATTGATCCTCCGTCAAGGAATGCAATAACTGACATGCCTAAATGTAAGAATCCCGCCCGAACTTCACCCGCCTCGTCGGCTCCACAGCAGCGGGCGCTGATACCACTGCTCGTGATCGCAACCGCGCAGCTGATGCTGGTACTGGACGACTCGATCGTGAACATCGCGTTGCCAAGCATCCAGCAGGAGCTTCGGGTGCATCCGGTGCTTCTGCCCTGGATCGTGAATGCTTACATCCTCGCGTTCGGCGCCCTGCTGCTCCTGGGCGGGCGGCTGGGCGACCTTTACGGACGTCGACGCGCTTTGCGGGCAGGCCTCGCCATCTTCGTGCTCGCATCACTGGCCGGCGGAATCGGCTTCAGCAGCGAAATGCTTATCGCCGCCCGCGCCATTCAGGGGCTGGGAGCGGCGCTGGTCGCGCCGAACGCGCTGGCACTGATTGCCACGACCTTTTCTGAGCGCAAAACCCGGGACACGGCATTGTCCCTCTACGGTGCGATGTCCGGCCTTGGGATCGTAGTTGGACTGCTGCTCGGCGGCTTCCTCACCGGCACGCTCGGCTGGCGGTGGGTCTTCTTCATCAACGTCCCTATTGGGGTACTCGTTCTCGTTGGCAGCCGAAACCTCGTCGAAGCTGACCGCCACCCCGGGAGCCTCGATCTCAGGGGCGCGGTGCTGGGAACAAGCGGCATGGTCGCCCTGGTTTACGCTATTACCCGTTTTGGTGAGGGCGGCTTCACCGACCCGTTCGGGCTTGGGCTCATCGGCGCAGCAGTCGTGCTGCTTGCAGCATTCATCGCCACGCAAGCGCGCAGCCGCACACCGCTGGTACCCCTGAGCTTGTTCCGGGACCGCGGCCGCGCCGGAGCCTACGCGTCAATGCTGCTCCTGGCTATCGGGCCCATGGGCACCTTCTACGTGATCACCCTCTACCTCCAGCAGGTCCAGCACTACAGCGCCCTGCAGACCGGGGTGAGCTGGCTGCCGTTTGCTGCGGGACTGGCGCTTGGTGCAGGTTCTGCTCCCAAACTGCTTCGCCGGGTCGCGCCGCGCTTTGTCGCCGCGGCGGGCGCTCTGCTTAGTGCCTTGGCCGCATTGTGGTTCTCCTTCATCCAGATTGACTCAAATTATTGGCTGCACCTTGGACCGGCCATGTTCGTCCTTGCTCTGGGGTTCGGCCTCAGTGTCATCGCACTGACCCAAGCGGCGGTTTACCACACGCAATCGCATGAAGCTGGGATCGCGTCTGCTGTCTTGAACTCTGCCCAACAGATAGGTGTCGCTCTTGGTTTGGCCGTTCTGGCCGGAATCGCCGCGACCGTCACCAGCAGTCCCGCGCATGCAAACCTTACCGAGAGTGCCCAGTTGGTCACCGGATACGGCAGCGCGCTCACCATCGCCGCGGGCCTGCTCATAGTCGCCGGCATACTGGCCGTCAGCACCTTGCCTTCCAAACCCACGGCGCAGACGGATGAATCACCTGTCCTCGCGGAGGTAGGCCACCCCGGCCACTAACCGCGGAGAAATTCAGCATGCCCGCTCCTCTCAGGGGCGGCATGCTGGTTATACAGTCATCGCCGCCCTCCATGTCCGGACAAGAATCGCCGCTTGTCATCCGGAGCTTCTTATCCGTGAAGCGCCTTGCCGGTCAGGCGGTAGGTGACGGTTCCTTCGAGCTGTTTGGGCTCAACCCAGATTTGGAAGCCCTCTGAAGCTTCATAAAGGGTTCTTGAGGATTGATCGTCGGATGCAATCCAGATCATGGTGGAATCGGGCATGGCGTCGTCGACGATGCCAGTGCGGATGACTTCGCCATGTTTCTTTATGTCGACCGGGGCGCCGATGAGCCGGGCCCATTCGTGATGGCGGTATGAGGTCATTTTCGTTTCCTCAGGTTGTGACTGTTGGGGGTGTGGAAAGGCGGGCCTTTCGCTGGCTTAAGCCAAGTGCCTCTGGGATTGATGCCCCAGAGGCACTTGGGTTTTCGGTGACGTCTGCCCGAAGTTCGAGGTGGTGATGCAGCGGGGTTGGAACGCTCGGGTTTTTGCCTGGATTAGGTGGTGCTGGCCAGGGCGGGTGCGACCGAGTTTCTGATCCTTACCCGGAGGTCTTCTTCGAATTTGTCGATCTCCTCCAGCCTGCGTAGTACGCCTTCAGCGCGCTCAAGGGGTATGACGGCGACGCCATCATCATCGGCGGTAATGAGGTCACCGGGATTGACGACGGTGCCGCCGCAGGCAACGGGCACTGAGACGGCTCCGGGACCGTATTTCGCCGGCCCGGCAGGTGATACGCCGCGGGCCCAAACGGGCAGGCCGAGGTCTTTGATGGCGGCACGGTCCCTTGTTAGCCCGTCAATGACGACGCCGGCGATGCCGGCAGCGAGGCAAATTTCTGCCAAAAGGTCACCGAATACGGCCCTGGTTGTTCCCCCGAGCGCGTTGATGACCAGGACATCCCCGGGTTCAGCGTCATCGAGGGCACGGTGGACGGCAAGGTTGTCGCCTTCCCGGGTCAGTACCGTCAGTGCCGGACCAACACAGCGGCCGGTGGCCCACTGTGACGCAATGCCGGTGTCCATGAGGTTGAGCCGGTCCATGGCGTCGCCGACGTTGGCTGTGGGATACGGCTTAAGGCCCTCAACAAGCTCAGTGACCGGGTTCGTGGGACGGGGGCTGACCGTGAGTGAAGTAGTTGCTGCGTCGATATACATGTTGTCTCTCAATGACTCGTATGGGGTAGATTCTGGCCGCTTTACACCATCTGCGGGTGTTGTCTCTGTGTTGCTGCTCGCGGCGCGCCAACTGGGCGGGGATACGGCGGTCTTGGGGCTGGTTACGCGGGAGCGGGTGCCGCAACGTTGTTCACGGCATGCTCCGGGCACTGACCGGCAAGGGCCTGTTGGATGGCCCGCAAGGCACCGGTCCCGGCGGCGAGGAAGGCCTCTTTGCTTTGCCCTGCCACATGTGGGGTCACGATCAGGTTCGGCACCTCCGCGATCTGAATCTTGGAGTAGGCGATGGGGTCTTTCATATCCACCGACTCTCCTTCGAGGACATCAAGCCCGGCCCCTCCCAGATGCCCGGCCTGCAGGGCCTTGGCCAGTGCGGGCTCGTCGACGAGACCACCACGGGAGGTGTTGATCAGCACCGACCCCGACTTCATCCTGGCCAGGGTGGCCGTACCGATGATCCGCGCGGTTTGCTCGGTCAGCGGCATGTGCAGGCTTAGGACGTCCGAGCCGGCAATAACCTCATCGACTGTTGCCGGAACGGCACCTGCGGCCTTGATCGCGGATTCCTGCACGAAGGGGTCATGGACCAGCACGTGCATGCCGAAGCCTTGGGCGATGGTGGCGACCATGCGGGCGATGTTGCCGAAGCCGAGGAGTCCCAGGGTGCGGCTATGCAGTTCAAAGCCGTTCATCTGTGGTTTGGCTGCAGCCCATTGCCCGGCTGTGGTCTGCGCAGCGCCGTAGGGCACTTTCCTGGCCAGGGATAGCAGGAGGGCAAAAACGTGCTCGGCCACGGCTCGGCTGTTGCTGCCCGGGGTTGTGGTCACCCAGACACTTGCGTCGGTAGCTGCCTCGATGTCAACGTTATCGGTCCCTACACCGTGGCGGGCGATGATGCGCAGCCGGGGGGAAGAGTCAATCTTTTCCCGGTCGAACCGTTCGGCCCGCAGCAGGACAGCGTCGACATCGGTCCGGACGTCTTCGTAGCGCACGGCCTCCGGGCCGTAGCCCAGGTGAACCTGTCCCAGGGTGTTCAGTTCTGCCAGTACGTCGGCGTGGATCTCGTCGGAGACGTAGAAGGTTGGCATGGTGATCCTAGCGGTAGAGATGGGAAGCGGCGGTGAGGGTGTTTTTGCGGACCGTGCCCAGCAGCACGCCCAGGCCCAGGACACCGAAGATCATCAGCATGTAGGCGGGAATCATGGTGTTGCCGGTGTTCTCGATGAGCCAGGTGGCGACATAGGGGGCGCCGGCGCCGCCGAGCACTGCTCCGACGCTGTGGCCGAATGCGACTCCGCTGTGCCGGACCTCGACGGGGAAGAACTCGGGCATGGCGGCGTAGGTGCCGGCCTGGCAGAGGGCGTACGGCACCATGCCAAGGAGCAGGCCGAAGATAGCCAGCGACAATGAGCCGGCGTTCATGAGCATGAATGAGGGGAACGTGAGCGCGATGTAGGCGATGTAGGAGGCGGTCAGAAGTTTCTTGCTGCCGATGCGGCTGCCCAGTTGGCCGGCCAGTGGGATCAGCAGGGCCGCGGCGGTGACGGCAATGAGCACAATGGTCGCGGCTTCGGCCTTGGTGAAGTCCAGGACCGTGCTGAAGTAGACGGCGACGTAGACGGTGCCAATGTAGGTTCCGATGTTCTGCACGAGGGCGATAAAGAAGACCTTTGTCAGCCGTGAGCGGTGGTTGCGGAACAGTTCAACGATCGGAGCCTTGGTCGTCTCACCTTTGGTCGCGCTCTGTGTGAACTCCGGGCTGTCTTCGATCTTCAACCGCATCACCAGGCACAGGATGCCCAGCGGGATCGCGAGGAGGAACGGGATCCGCCAGCCCCAGGACTCCATTTCGGCAGCGGGCACAAAAGACGCAGCCAGTGCAGCAATTCCTGCGGCTCCGGCCTTACCCAGCACGCCGACGCTGGGGATGAAGGAGATGTAGAGGTTGCGGCGTTCCACTGGGGCCCATTCGCGGATGTAGGTGGCAGCTCCCCCGATTTCTCCGCCTGCGGAGAGGCCTTGCAGCATCCTGAGCAGGCCCAGCAGGATGGGTGCCCAGATACCGATCTGCGCGTATGTCGGCAGCAGCGCGGTAAGCCCTGCCGCGCCGCTCATCAGGATCACTGAACCGATGAGGCTGGCGCGCCGGCCGTAGCGGTCCCCGATGCGCCCGAAGAAGATCGCGCCCAGCGGCCGGACCAGGAAGGCCGTACCGAAAACCAGGAAGGTGTTCAGAAGCCCCGCTACGGGATCACCGCTGGGGAAGAACACCACGGCGATGGTCGCGGCCACATAGCCGAAGACGCTGAAGTCGTAGTACTCGATGAAGGTTCCGAAGGCGGCAACACCGGTGGCCTTCTTCGCCTTTTTCAAATGGAGGGCATCCGCAGCTGGTGGAGCGGACTGACTAACTGGGGGCATCTTTGCTCCTATAAAAAATGGGACAGTGTCCTAATATGTGGTTAAAGTGTGATGTAGGCCATTTCTCCTGTCAAGCGGGCGCCTTGGTCTTCGGCGGCACGTGCAGGCGGTGCCTGACGGTAGCGTGGTGACAGCAGTCGCAGTTCCCAGGAGGAGCTGGAGAATCAAGAGTTGGTGGGGTCAAGTGAGCGACAGTGCCGTGGCAGGGAACGAGCGCATCGTCGAAGTCCTGCATGCCCTGGTCACCCAGGCTGAGGCGAAGGGCGTGCGTGAACTAGCGCAGGCCCTTGGTGCCAGCCGCAGCACCGTCAACCGTGTCCTGCTGTCCTTCGAAGACCATGGGCTGGCATCTGTCAGTGGCAGCGGGAATTATCAGGTCGGCCCGCGGCTGCACGTGCTGGGGGCAGCACTGCACGATCGCCACCCGATGCTGCGGCATGCCGGGGCGGTTTTGGAACGCCTTGGAGAGCAGTCTGACGCCACCGTGCTGGTCGCTCTTCACGACGCACCCCGGCCCCGCGTCGTCGTTGTCTCTTGCCGCCGGCGGCCTGGACCCATCAAGTATCTTCTGGAGCCCGGTACCGTCCTGCCCCTCCACGCCGGGGCCACGGGCCGGTCGATACTTGGCAGGTTAGGAATCAATGCCTTGGGAGATGAGCCGCTGGAGGCGCACACCCCGGAAACCGTGACTGAACGTGCCGAACTGGAAAGGCTGCTCGCCGAGGACGCCCGCGCCGGGTACACGATCAGCGTTGGACAACAATTCCCCCTGGCCGCGGGCGCCGCAGCGTCGTTCCAATGTCACGGTCTCACCGGATCCGTCTCGATCACCCGACCCCGCTTCCTCACCCCCGACGAGGATCTGGTCCGCTTCGGTCCCATGGCCAGGCAAGCCGCACAAGCGATTGAAGCCGCCTGTGCGGAGCACACGTTGCCACGGAAATTGGACCCCATCACTTTCCCGGCAGGATCCACCGCCGTGGAGCGCATCGCCCGCCTCGTCACCGCCCTGGTGGCCAACCCTGATGGCTTGCCCACCGGCAACGATCTCGCTCGCGGCATCGGAGCCAACATAGCCACCACAAACCGACTGGTTTCGACCGCTCTGGCCTCCGGCTTGGCCCTGCAACACCAGGGCACACTGCACCCAGGCCCGCGTCTGTTTCACTGGGCCGCCCTACTCGGCCCTGACATCGACCCCGCCCAGATTGCGCGTCCAATTCTCCGGAAACTCGCCGAAGAATCAGGTGAAACCATCGGCCTCATTCAGTTCCATCACCACTCCAAAGAAGCCGTGATGACCACGGTAGTAGACGGGGTCAAGCCCTTGCACTACGGCCTGGCCTCCGGGGTGCCCATCCCCCTTTACGCCGGCGCAGGCGGTAAAGCCATCCTCGCCCACTGTCCCCCCGACGACGTCCGGGCGCTTAAGCTCGAACCTCTGACCGAACGCACGCAAACCAATCTACAAAGCCTCGAAAAAGACCTCGAAGACATCCGCGAACGTGGATGGGCGATCGGCGAGGGTGAACGCATCCCAGACGCATTCGGCGTCAGCGCCCCCTACTTCATCAACGGAACCATCGCAGGATCCATCACCGCCACCGTTACCAGACTCCGCTTACCCGAAATCGACGTCCAGGCACTTGCCCACATGGTCCAACGAGCTGCCCAACAGGTGACGCGTACCCTTTCAATCCTCTGAATTGGTGTGGCATAACGCCGCCGTACGCCTTCAAAAACACAAGTTTGACTACTACTGCAATCCGTCGCTTCAGCGACGGCAAGGGGAACAGCTCGCGCCCGGTGTCCGGCCCGTAAATTTCAGGAAGCCCCTTAGGGGCGTCAACGCAAGCACACCTCAACCTGACGTCGGGCATGAACCTGCAGGGCTGTCAGAGTAGGGTCGATCCGTCTCTATTCTGACGGCGGCTGGAGAACGTCCTCGGTCTCAACGTGACAGGGCACTGTTGCCGGCGCTTGTCTGCGTGCTCACGACGGGATTGGCGGTCAGCAGGTAACAACGTCATAGATGAGCAGGTCCCCCGCAGCCCGCACGCCGCCGGTCGGCTGATGGGTCGACATTCGGCCGGCCGGCATCAGGTGCACGGGTTTCGCTCCGTCGAGCAGCAGCGCGTGGTCAGCGATTAGCCGCCGGTGACAGCGCCACCAAACCGTTTCGCTGCACATGATGGCCGTCCGCCGTTCTGCTGCTTCCGCCAGCACCTCGGCCAGCGCAGCGGCAAAGCCCGGTGTGCGCATGTAGGCCGCGTAGGCCCGAAGGACTCATTGCGCAGGGCAGTGTCGGGCGAATCCGGCGGTAGCTTACGGAAGCCGCCCAGCCGCTGCTCCCAGCGGTAGGCGATCCCCGCCGCTGGCAGCCATTCTTCCAACCGATCTTTGCCAAAGTGTGGATGCTTCCGGCTGCCCGGCCCGATCCGCACATCGACGACGGAAGCAACCTCCGCTGCCTCCAGCAAGTTCCGGAAGTCCTCCTCGTCGGAGGCACCGTGCCCCACGGTGAGCAGGATCGTAGGTTCGGACCTCATGGGACCGAGCCTACTGCCGTCACAGCTCATGGCCAGTTGGGTTCGGCGTCTCCTCATTCGGTCATGCAGCCATTCAGCAAGCTGGCCATGAACAGGAATGAAAGACCAGCCGAACAGCGGCTCCCCCCAGTTCAGGAGAGTCGGGAAAAGTCCACTACGTCATGCACTCGGCGCCGACGGCAAGCATGAACAGCTATGAACGGAAAAATCCCTGGATCCAGGAAAGAAGAGGGGTGAGCATCATGGGCTACAGCGTAAGGCAACATTCGCTGGCCGTCGGGTCGTATCGGACAGCCCGCGGCCGTCCGGGAGAACCGATCCCCAAACAACACGGCACAAATCGTGTCGCACTCCCCCGGACCCACCATGAAGAAGCAGATCAGCCAAAACCAGCCGCGAAGGAGAATCCAGTGGACAGCCAACGACCCAGAAAAGAATCCCAACCGGAATTCTTCTCAAGTCATGTTGGCCGAGCCATGAACGCCCATGAACTGGTATCGAACGACAAACCGTCGCTCCAGCTAGGCAAGGAGGTCCCGGGCCACAGCACCGGCCACCAATGAAAAAGGCCCCCGAAGGGGCCCACAAGTGAACAAATTGTCCACAGTCAGAGGCTAAAAAGCCTCTGAACAGGGAAAACACGTGCCCGAGGTGGGACTCGAACCGGGCCTCTTCCCCCGCAAATCCGCCCCTCCCCCGAAAACATCTGCAATCCAAGCCAGTCCGACGCCGGTACAACCGAATCCGAAGCCCAGGGTGTGGACACTGTCCACACCCTCTTTTGTGAGCACTTTGAGCCCCAACCCATCCGAGCTTGACGATCCTTTTGCGGCGCTGGGAATCCCTCTCCACCACCAGCTGCCGCGCAGGCCAACTGAGACGAGACGACGTTCCCAGGCTCAGCCGGAATCCGACTCACGAAATGGGCCGAGCAGTGATGTACTGAGCAAGCCGGGGACTCGGATTCATTGAACGTCATAGCGTTGCGACCTCCCTTCGACCATCTCATGGGCGCAGACAGGAGAAGAGAGCATGACCAAGACTCCGCTCTATTTAGCACGGAACAGCCCCGCGCCTTCCAGCACGACGGAATCTTCACTATCGGCGTTCCGAAATCACTCGGGAGTAGGGGCTCCGGGCCGTGCACGAAGGCCGAAACGTGTGAGCCGTTGAAGGGCTCGAAGCGGTTACTGAACCTGATAGAGAGCATTTTGCTGTCCTGTGCTGTTCCGCCGAGGCAGGCAAGGAGTCCGAACTCACGAAGTAGGGGCGACAATGTTTCTGGATGCGTCGGCTATGGCTGCCCAGACCCGCCGCTGCTGTTATGGAATTGTTGGACATTCAGAACGGTTGCCGTTTGGCTGGCGGGCCTCCGTTGTGGTCGTGCCGCTATGCGTGCGGCAATCGGGCCGGATGAAAACAGAGAAGCCGGCCGGTTTGCCGCCGGCCAGCTTCCTGAGAACCACTTAGAGCGGCTGGATGTTCTCCGCCTGCGGACCCTTAGGGCCCTGGGTGACGTCGAACTGCACCTTCTGGTTCTCGTCCAGGGAGCGGTAACCGCTGGATGCGATTGCTGAAAAGTGTGCGAACACGTCAGCGCTTCCGTCGTCGGGGGCGATGAAACCGAAGCCCTTTTCGGCGTTGAACCACTTGACCGTACCTGTTGCCATGCTTTTTTCCTTCACGGGTCGCGGGCCGGATCCACTTGTCGGATTGCCGTCCCCGCCACTCACATGCTGAGCCTATGTGCCAGTACCGGTACGGGCAACAGATTAGTCAAAAAGCGGAACCTGGATGAAGCGGTCTGCCCCACTGCCCACGGCGTAGTCGACCGCTCCACGCGCGCCTCTGGGATCCAGTCCTGTCCAACCGCGATCCCAGCCGCGGATTCTTCCACACACCCCGCCCCTCCAGGCCTCACCGCCTTACGGGAAAGAAGGTGACCTCTCCCCCGGCCGCTCCCCCGCCGCGGACAATAGCTTGACGAAAGGCCCATTATCGGCTTTCAAGAATTGGCCGCTGGAAGGGGTATTTTCGCGTCCGCGACACTGGTGTCCAGGCCTTTGTTCATGGCAAGGCACCGATGAGGCACGTGGTCTGAAAGCTTGGGCCAGAGCCTCAGGCGGGTTGTGGGTGCGGAACTGTAGGGACCTCTCCTTGGATCTGGTGCGCCCCCGTAGGCCTTTGATAAGGCAATTTCCTGCCTGTTCATTTCTCGTGCCGCATGCCGGGCGCGAACGGCCCAGCCGCGGATTGGCAGGACGGACGGGAGGCCGCCCGTCCTGCGGTCCTGTCAGGCCTCCGCGCCCACGCTGTGTTCCGCGGTCCGCTTGGTGTCCGGATGCTCGCCGTTCTGCCGTGCTGCTTCTTTTCGTCCCCAGCCGCCGGGCAGCAGTGCCACGGAGATGATGGAGATGGCCGAGACGATAAGGAGGTAGATAACGATCGAGTCGCTGGACTGGGTGGCTGCGAACAGGGCAGTTGCAATTGTTGGGGCGAATGCGGATCCGCAGATCTGGGAGATGGTGTATCCGACCGAGGCTCCTGTGTAGCGAACCTCCCTGGAAAAGACCATGGAAAACAAAGAGCCGGTTACACCTGAGGCGGGCGACATCGCGATACCGAAGATCAGCACCACGGCCAGGATGAAGTTGGCGGCGACACCGGTATTGATGAGCATGAAGGCCGGTCCGATGAGTACGCCCATGGCCACCGCGCCGGTGAGGTACATCGTTTTGCGACCGTACGTGTCGGAGAGGGCGCCGAAGACCGGCAAGAGGATGACGGCCACTAGTCCGGCGACGAAGATTCCGAGCAAGACGGTCGTTCGGTCGATTTTCACGATGGAGGTTGAGTAGTTCACCAGGTAGGACATGGTGATGTAGGCGAAGACGCCCTGGCTGAGGTAGGTCCCGGCGACGAGGAAGATCTCCTTGGGGTGGCGGCGGAAGGCTTCCTTGATGGGGAGTTTGACGAGTTCCTGCTTCTCGCGGGCGGCTGCGAAGGCCGGGCTTTCAGCGATGGCAAGTCGGATAACCAGTCCGACAATGACCAGGACGGCGCTAACGAGGAAGGGGAGCCGCCAGCCCCATGTGATGAATTGGTCACCGGGGAGCTGGGTGGCTCCGAGGAAGGCGATGGTGGCGAGGCTGGTGCCGGCGGGGGCGCCCATCTGGGGGAATGCTCCGTAAAAGCCCTTTTTACCCTTGGGCGCGTGTTCGACGGCCATGAGCGTGGCTCCGCCCCATTCACCGCCGACCATGAAGCCCTGGAAAATGCGCAGGACGGTCAGCAGAATTGGCGCGGCCATCCCGATCTGGGCGTAGCCGGGCAGAAGGCCCATCAGGAATGTCGCGGCGCCCATGCCAACGAGGGAGATGATGAGCATCTTCTTCCGGCCGACCCGGTCACCGAAGTGCCCGAAAACAATGCCACCCAGGGGCCGGGCGAGGAATCCGACGCCGAAGGTGGCGAAGGAGAGCAATGTGCCCATGAGCGGGCTGGCGTCGGGGAAAAACAGATTAGGAAAGACCAATGCTGCTGCTGTGCCGTAGATAAAGAAATCGTAGTATTCGACGCTGGTTCCGATGAAGCTTGCCATGGCAACCTTCATCGGGCCGGTGCGGCCTTCGCGAGCTGGGGATGTCTTCGCTGACATGGGGTTCCTTAGAACTGAGATAGGACATGGAAGGGAGCCCCGTACCCGGGGGCGTCCAGCGTGCAACCTGTGATCTCCTCGATCGCGGCGGTGCAAGCGATGGGTCCGTCCAGCGTGCTGCCATATTTCACAAGCGAAGTGCACATGTTCATTGATCGAACAATTTTCTTTGAACTGCAGGTCCCTTACTGGTCCCAGAGGAGAATCCTGGTTCCCTGGGCTGCACCTGAGTTGCCGCGCGCACAGCATGTTCTGATCCCGCGCCGGGAAAACGGCCACGCGGCTGAAAGGGCTAGTCCTGCCACCATTTTGTATCGACCGCGATCACATATTGGCCTGGGAACGCGGCGAGCGACCGGGTGCGGCTTCGGCTTCGCCGCTCCCGCGTCTGAAGGTCTTACTAGGGGGTGCGTCGGGACATTGCAGCTCCGAGTCCGCGGGAGATTCCTCTGCCGGCCGCCACTACTGCGGGCACAACGGAGTTCAGGTTCACTGTTCCGGCTGCCACAACAACCGAGAGCGCAGCAACGCACTCTCCGGAGGTGCCAAAGATGGCCGTTGCCACGGATTGTGCGTCCGGACTCGTCTCCTGGTTCACCAGTGCAAATCCTGTCCGCCTGTATTCGCCCAAGTCAGTTCGAAGCTTCTCGGGGTCGGTGATTGTAGTGGGCGTGTAGGCCTTTAAGCCCGCCGAGGTGACTTGCTGAAACAGGCTCTCACCGCCGTGCGCCAGTAGGACTTTCCCTACGCCGGAACTGTGCAGCGGCAGGCGACCCCCTACCTGGGAAACCAGCCCGAGTGCCTTGGATGCGGACATCCGCTCGATGACTACAGCTTCCAGGCCGTCGAGCACCGCCAGTTGGACGTGTTGCCGCAAGGCAGCGTGAAGATCCTCCATGAACGGCAAGGCGACTGTGCGGAGGGGGAGACTTCGGGGGGCAAGTGTGCCCAGTTCCCAGACCCGGATCCCGATGACGTACTTACCGTCGTCGGTACGCTCCAGTAGGCCTTCGGAGAGTAACTCCAGTGCCAGTCGCCGCACGGTGGGATGGGGCATGCCAGTGCGGCGGGTGAGATCGGCGAGCGTCAGGCTGCCGCCGCCGGCCTTGAAGGCAAAGAGTAGGGCGCTGAGGCGGGAGGCCACGCTGCGCCCAGGTTCGGTATTAAGCGGCATCCGACCTCCTGTCGGGTTTGGCAATCCACGAACCAGTTGTTCGTTCAGTGAACATTATCCTCCCATGCGGGAAAGGGGAACGGACTATGGATCCAACCCCACAGCACCGAGTGTCGGCGATGTGACACTCTTTCCCGAAAGGCATAAACATGACTTACGAAACGAACAGGACAGCGGAGCCGCAAGGTCCGCGCATCGTCATCCTGGGCGGCGGGATCGGCGGGCTGGCAGCAGCAGGCTTCCTGCACCGTGCCGGTCTTACCGCGACCGTTTACGAGCAGGCCCCCGAGTTGGGCGCCGTTGGAGCTGGCCTGGTTGTCTCCCCCAACGCCGTACGCCTGATCCGCCGCCTCGGCCATATCAATGCGTTCCTGGAAAAGGCCGTGCCCCTGGATGTCGGATGGGAATTCCGCCGCTGGGAGGACGGCGCAGTCCTGTCGTCCGAGCAGCTCACGGGCAGGTGCGAGGAACTCTACGGCGAACGAACCTATGTGGCCCACCGCGCAGATTTGCTGGATGCCGTTAAAGCGGCGGTCCCGTCCGAGTGGCTACGCCTGGGCAAACGCTGCGTGGAAGTTCAGCCACATGACAACGGCGCGAGGCTAACATTTGATGATGGCAGCACCGCCGATGCAGACGTCCTCATCGGCGCCGACGGAGTCCACTCGGTGGTGAGAAACGCGATTGCCGGCTCCGGCCCCGCAGAATATTCTGGCCTGTGCGCCTACCGCGCCATCGTGCCCATGGAAGATGCCCCCGAATTCGCACGTCGGGCAGCTCAGACCTTGTGGATCGGCCCGGACCATCACCTGGTGCACTATCCCATTTCTGGCGGCAGCGCCGTAAACATCGTGGCTTTCGGTCCCGCCGGCGATTTCACTGCGGAATCCTGGAGCACGAAATCGACTGTCGATGAACTGCTCGCCGAATTTGACGGCTGGGATCCCCGGCTCACGGAACTGATCCGGGCAGCCGGAACCCCGGGACGCTGGGCACTCCTGGACCGTGAACCGTTGACGCAATGGTCCTATGGCCGGCTCACTCTGCTCGGCGACGCAGCCCATCCCATGTTCCCTTTCTTCGCCCAGGGCGCCGCCCAGGCCATCGAAGACGGAGCCGCCCTAGCACAATGCTTGGCCGATGACCCGGAGGACCCGGCCCGCGCCCTGCGGACCTATGAAAAGGTCCGTATCAGCCGGACTACGAAGATCCAGCAGCTCAGCCGCGCCCGAAAACACATAAACCATCTGCCCGACGGCCCCGACCAGCGAGAGCGCGACGACACCTTGGCCCAGGGCGACCCCCTGGTCAGCAACGGTTGGCTCTACGGTCACGACGCGGAACTCGCAGCCAAGGAGGCGTTGGTCTGATGCCTACTTTTGAACATGTGACCCTGGGTCAGCGTGTACTGTTCGGCTCCGGCAAGGCAGCTGAAAACCTCGCCGCAGAGGTATCCCGGCTGGGGTCCACGCGCGTCATGGTGATTGCCTCCGAGTTCGAAGCGCAGATCGCTGCCGACGTGACGACCGGAATTGACGTCGCGTCCTTCTATGACGACGTTGCACCCCATGTACCCATCGAGAAGGCAGAAAAAGCGCGCTCGACGGCTGCGGAGCTGGGCATTGACTTGCTGGTCTGTGTCGGCGGCGGCTCAACCACGGGCTTGGCCAAAGCGGTCGCCATGACCACTGGGCTGCCCATCATCGCCGTCCCCACCACCTATGCCGGATCTGAAGCCACCAACGTCTGGGGGCTGACGGAAGCGTCCCGGAAAACCACCGGTGTGGACGACAGGGTACTGCCTGTCACGGTAATTTACGACGCAGCCCTGACGCTCTCCCTTCCGGTGGACCTCTCGGTCGCTTCAGGCCTGAACGCATTGGCCCACTGTGTTGATTCGATGTGGGCTCCACGTGCTGACCCGATTAACCAGGCCCTGGCAGCCGAAGGTATCCGCGCGCTGAACCAGGGTCTTCCGCTGATCAAGGATGACCCGTCAAGCGTCCCTGGCCGGGAACAGGCCCTGTACGGGGCGTACCTTTCCGCGGTCGCGTTCGCTTCCGCCGGCTCAGGGATGCACCACAAGATCTGCCACGTCCTGGGCGGCGCCTACAACATGCCCCATGCCCAAACACACGCCACTGTCCTGCCCTACGTCCTGGCATTCAACGCACCCTTCGCGGCGGATGCGGAGGCAAGAATCGCCGCCGCCTTCCGAACCGACAGCGCCATCAAGGGACTCAACGCCCTGCGCGAGACCCTTAACGCGCCCAAGGCCCTGAAAGACCACGGCCTGGCCGAGGAAAACATTCCCGAAGCGGTCGGGCTGATCCTGCCGGCAATCCCCGCCTCCAACCCGCGCCCGGTCACGGAGGAAAACCTCGAGGAACTCCTCCGCTCCGCCTACTCGGGCACCACCCCCGGACTCTAAGGAACCCGCCATGAGCATCCAGTCCTCAACACCGCAGATCTCCGCCGAGCAGGTTGCCGTCGAGCAACAGCTCGTGGACACCGTCGTCGCATCCTTCAGCAAGGCCGAGGACCAGCGCCTGAAGCAGCTTATGCAGTCCCTGACCCGGCACCTGCATAATTTTCTCCGCGAAGTGCGCCTCACCGAGGAGGAATGGAATGCAGCGATCGAGTTTCTCACCGCTGCCGGTCATATCACCGATGACAAACGCCAGGAGTTCGTGCTCCTCTCCGATGTCCTCGGCGCCTCCATGCAGACCATCGCCATCAACAACCAGGCATACAAGGGAGCCACCGAAGCCACGGTCTTCGGCCCGTTCTTTGTCGCCGACGCACCGGAAATCCCGATCGGTGGGGACATCGCCGGAGGTGCCAACGGCCAGCCATGCTGGGTCGAAGGCACCGTTACGGACACCGAGGGGCGCCCCGTCCCTGGCGCCCGCATTGAAGTCTGGGAAGCAGATGAAGACGGGTTCTACGACGTCCAGTACACGGACCAGCGTGTGGCCGGGCGCGCACACCTGAATGCTGATCAGGACGGGAAGTACGCGTTCTGGGGCCTCCGCCCGACCCCCTACCCGATCCCCCACGATGGGCCTGTCGGTAAAATGCTGGCAGCCGTGGGCCGCTCCCCCGTGCGCGCGTCCCATCTGCATTTCATGGTCACCGCTGACGGCCTGCGCCCCCTCGTGACGCACATCTTTGTCGAAGGAGACCCACAGATCGAGATTGGTGACTCAGTGTTCGGCGTCAAAGACTCGCTGATCAAGAAATTCGAAACGCAACCCCCCGGGACCCCCACTCCCGACGGCCGCGACCTGGACAACCAGTCCTGGGCCCGCACGCGCTTTGACATTGTCCTCGCCCCGGTTCTCTTTTGAGATGAGAGCTGCTAGTTCACCGTCCGATAGGGCGGGGTCGGATCCGGTGTCCGGCGCCGCCCTATCGCTGTTCTGTGCCGTGGCCCTGAGAAAGGCCGTGGAAGGGCAAATCCTTCCCGCCTTCACGGAGGCGACAGGAGCGGTCGTAGACGTCGTCTTCGAACCAACGGGTCTGCTTCTGCAGCGGATTGAAGCCGGTGCGCGGCCCGGGATCTTCGTAGGAATAACAGGGTCCCTGGAGGCCTCTGCTTTCACTGAGGTCTTCGACCTGCCAATGTGCCTGCCGGTCGCGAAGTCCGGAATAGGGGTTGCAGTGCCACCGGACGCCAACAGCCCGGATATTCGTTCAGTTGACGGGCTCATCAGTGCGCTGTCGGCCGCGCGCTCTGTCGCGTATTCGCGGAACGGACCGAGCGGGATCTACTTTTCCCGTGTGCTTTGGGAACTGGGCATAGCCGAGCAGGTGGATTCCCGGTCCACAATCGTTGACCAGGGGCCCACCGCGTACGCACTCCTCGACGGGCGGGCGGACATGGCCATCCATCAGTTGAGTGAACTGATGCTCGTTCCCGAGGCGACGGTCATCGGCCCACTCCCGGACGCCGTCCAGCATTACACCGAGTTCTCCGCGACATTGTCGCGTAAGGCCCGTAACGACGCCCTGGCCTCTTCCCTCTTTGACTTTATGACCGGCCCGTTGGCTGCACGCGCCTACCGTGAGACTGGCCTGCAGTCCCCCTAGTACGCCGTGCAGTGATCTGTTGGCCGGGGAGCAGCGCGCGGTGCCCAGAGACCCGGTGAACCAGGGATAAATCCTCCCGTTTCCACCAACGTCGAATTTCCTAATGGGCATTTCTTTCCCGAACCCCTCCGCCAGCTGATCTCCTGCGCGCGGCCTGCTGGCCTCACTTGCGGATGCTGGATGCTGCAACGGACGGCATCCGAAACCCATGCCGTCAATCGCAGCAGCATGAATGGCGGCGGTGCCTTTGAGCCAGGTACTTTTTGCCCCATGACGTCCTTATCGAAGCCGCCGGGCCCAGCTTCGGTCTTGCCATCAAAGCCGGTCATACCCGTGGGCCGCCTCTTCGTGCGAGGCGGTTGCTCCCGCGCGGGATCTGTGGGGAGGAACCCGGGGACCCCCAGAGCAGACAGGCAGCGGTCCCGGGGCTACAAGCCCGGGACCGCTGCCCCATGCACCTGAAACGCATCGTTTATGTCCGGCCGTTGACCCCTCTGCGGGCTACGATCACCCAGGCGGACACTGCCGCGAGCAAGGCTACTCCGTTGAAGACGTTCGCCACCCAGGTTTGGGCGCCCATTAGAGTCAGGCCGTTGCTGCCCACGGCAAGTAGAAATGCTCCGACGACTGTGCCCCATACGTTGAAGAAGCCCGGCCGTATGGTCGCTGCCCCCAGGAATGCTGCTGCGTAGGCCGGCAGCAAAAACTCCGGTCCCAGGGTGGGCGGTGCACTTCCGGACCGGGATGCCAGGAGGAATCCGGCGAACGAGGCCAGCAGCGCTGCCAGCACGAAGGATGAGGTGAGATAGCGCTCTGTTCGCACGCCGCTGAGGCGGGCTGCCGGGCGACCCATGCCCGTGGCCCGCAGATACCGGCCGAAAGGTGTGCGCTCCAGCAGATACCAGATGACAAGGACGAGAACGAGGGCGTACGTGATGACGATCTGGATGCGGGAGCCGGGCACGCTGGTGAGCCTGGCGAACTCTTCGGATTCAAGGGTCATCAGTGATCCGCGGGTGAGCAGCAAGTTCAGGCCGGCAAGGATGGTGGCCATTGCCAAGGTTCCGATGAAGGCATTGATGCCGATTTTGACGACGAAGAAGGCGTTCACGGCTCCGACCAGCAGGCCGAAAATGAGCGTTCCTGCCAGTACCAGCGGCAGGGGCATCCCGGCGTTCGATAGGGCGATGGAGAGAATTGAGGAAAAGCCCAGGACCGCTGCGATGGAGAGGTCAAATTCCCCGGCGGCCAGGGGAAGGATGGCAGCCAGGGCCAGGATGATGGGGATGGACTGGTCGGCGACGATTGCCATGAGGTTCCCCGCCGTCGGAAAGGTCCGGGGCATCAGCAGCGCAAAAATGGTGACGAGGAGAATCAGGAACACGATAACGCCGTAGCGGGTGAGAAATGCGGCCGGTCCTGGTCGGCTACGAGCCGGGCCCGGCTTCGGCCGGGCTTTCGTGATGGTGGAAACCATTGCTGTGGTGATCCTTTTCGTGGAGGGTGACGGGCTGCGGGACGTCATTGGTCCGCGCCGGCACAGAGGAGTGCAAGCTGTTTTTCGGTGATTTCGTCGGGGCCGGCGGCGGAGGCGGCTATGGCTCCGCGGTCAAGGACGATGACGCGGTCGCACAGGCCAACGAACTCGTCAAAGTCCGTCGATGCGACGACGACGGCTTTTCCGGTGGCTGCGAAGCCGCGGATGATGTTCCAGATTTCCTGCTTGGCCAAGGCGTCGACACCCTGCGTTGGCTCGTCGAGCAGGAGCACTTCTGTTGCCCGGCTGGCTGCTCTGGCGATAACGACCTTCTGTTGGTTACCGCCGGAGAGGGTGCTGATGGGGGACCGGATGTCTCCGGTCTTGACCTGGTAGGTTTCGGCAAGTCCTTGGGCCGAAAGCGATTCGGATTTCAGGCGCAGGAGTCCGCCTTTGAAGAAGGTGTCCAGGCTGCCCATGGTCAGGTTATCGGTGGTTGCCATGCCGAGAATGCATCCTTCGGCCCGGCGGTCCTGTGGCACGGAGACGACACCCCGTTTTACTGCGGTTCCCGGGTGGGTGGGGTGGTACGGCTGGCCGTTGAGTTTCATTGTTCCTTGGTGTGGGCGTTGCGCGCCGGAGAGCAGGCGGATTAGCTCGCTCCGCCCGCACCCGACGAGCCCTGCCACGCCGAGGATTTCACCTGCCCGGATTTGCAGGTTCACGTCCTGGAGCGTGGTTCCTTGGAGGTTGTTGACCTCGAGCACGACGGGTGTCCCGCTGAGGTCGGTCCGGCGTGGTTCTTTGGCTGCGATGGTTTGTCCTACGACCCTGGAGACGATGTCCGGGATCTGCAGTTGTGCTACAGCCTCTTCCACGACGAGTTCCCCGTCCCGAAGGACGATGAGGTTGTCTGCCAGCCGCTTGACTTCTTCTGTGCGGTGGCTGACGTAGATGACCGTACCGCCGTGGTCGCGCAGTCGCTCAACGGTGGCCATGACTGCGTGGACTTCATCGGCGGGAAGTGATGCCGTGGGTTCATCCAGGACCAGAACGTTCCTGGCGAACACGTCCTCGTCTTCGCCGTCGTGCTGGAACGCCCGGGCCATCCCGACCATGGTCCGCAGCGTCGGGCTGAGGTCAGCGACTTTGGTTTGCGGGTGAACCGGCAGGTCGAAACGCTGCAGGACCTGGGCGACATATTCGTCCTGCTCCCGCTGGGCGATGGGACCCAGTGCGGAGGGGGCTCTGAAGCGCCCGACCATGGCGAAGTTGTCCGATATGGTTAAGGGCCCCACCAGCCCGACTTCCTGGTGGAGGAACCGCAGCCCCAAGGTATGGGCGTGCTTCGGTGTCAGGTGCCCAGCGATCGGGGAGCCCGCGATGGTGATCCGGGATCCGGGATCGGGTCGGTATATTCCCGCGAGGATCTTGATCAGCGTCGATTTGCCGGAACCGTTCATGCCCAGCAGTGCGGTGATCTTTCCGCGTTCAAAGCCGGTGGTCACGGACTTGAGTGCTTTAGTGGCGCCGAAGGAGATACTCAGGTCTTCGCATGCGATGGCGTAGTTGGTCATCTTGGTGTCCTGGATCCGGGGCCAGCTGCTACTTGGCCGATTTCCAGGCGGTGAGGAACGCGTTTTTCCAGTCAGCGTCCCCATCCCATGGCACCGTAGTGACATTCGAGGAGGTGATCAGCTTGTTCGGCACCGTCCGCTGGCGTTCGGCCTCTGCAAGGGAACCGCTGAACAAGCGGTTCATCTGATCCACTGCGCTGTAGGCGATCCATTCGATCGAGTACCCGACTGAACCGGACACCGGCTTGTCTCCTGCCTGCAGGTCTTTCAGGGAGGAAGGGTCCGCGTTGTGGGACACGATCTTGATGTCGGGACTGGACGAGCGTTCGATGACGGGGGTGATCGCCGTGACGACAGGATCGTAGGCTGCCCAGACAGCGTTGACGTCTGGGTTGGCTGTCAGTGTGGCCTGGAACTCCTGGGGCAGGGTGGTCTGCAGTCCGGACAACTGGAATTCCATTTCCTTGACGATGGTGCAGGAGGGGCAGAATTCCTTTAGTCCTTCTGTGAAGCCTTTGTGCCAGCCGATGACGGCAGGGAACTGCGGGTCATTGATGGTGACGACGCGGCCGAGGCCGCCTGTTTCAACGGTGAGCAGGGCAGCGTTCATGCGGCCGGCCTGGACGTTGTCCGTGCCTGTTTGCGCATCAGCGAATTCCTTGGAGTTAGGCTCCATGGCGTTGACCACCTTGATTCCGGCGGCGCGGGCAAGGGCAACGTCGTCCTTGACCAGGATTTCCGGGATTGCCCCGAGCACGATGCCGTCGACTTTGAGCTGCATGGCGGTGCGGATGGCCTGACGCATCTTTTCAGGGTCCCCGGCCGGGTCGATCATGCGGGTGTCCCAGCCCAGCGTCTTGCCGGCCTCCTGCACGGAGTCGGCCACGCGCTTGCACCCTTCTGCCGCGTAGGTGCAGGGGATGACGACGATGGAGATGTCCCTGGCGATGGCAGGTGAGTCGGAGGCCAGAGTCGCCTCTGTGACTTTCGACTCGGACTTTTCGACAAAGTTCTTCGCCTGCGCTAACGCCTGCTGGCCGGCGCTGTCAAGGCCTTGGTCTGACTGGCCGGTAGAGGAGCCTGCGCAGGCGGCCAGGGAGAGGATCAGTGCGGTGGAGGCCCCAAGCGTCAGCGCTGTGGACCTGATTCTATTTTTGGGCATGTTCTTCCTTCGACGGTGTGAAGCAGCGGATGTGTGCGGTCCCCAGCCGGGGACCGCACGGTAGAACACGGCAGGGGGTGAAAGGGACGGGCTAAGAGGCCGAGCCAACTGGTTGTGCCGCGACGGCCTCCAGCGCAGCCCGGATCTCGTCGACTGTGGCTGTCTGTCCGAGCAACGAAAAGGTCTCAAGCGTCGCCTCGTGGGCGGCATCCGTTGCCGCAGCGCAGGCATCCGAGACGATGACCGCACGGTATCCGAGATTCACGGCATCCCGGGCCGTTCCTTCGACCGTGATGTTGGTGGCCACACCGGTGAAGAGCACCGTCTCAATGCCGAGGCGGCGCAGGATCGAATCCAAGGGCGTGACCGGGAACGCGGAAGTACCGGGGTGGCTGACCACCGGTTCAGAATCCAGTGGAGCCAGCTCCTCAATGATCTGCGCTCCGGAGCTTCCCTCCACGAGGGCGTTCAGGTCCTTGATGGCATGGCTGAGCCCGGTGTTCATGACGAGTTCGGGGTAGCCGGGCCGGAAGGCGGCGCGCGCCCAGATGACCGGAACGCCGGATTCCCTGGCGGCCTCGACCAGGATGCGGGTCCTGTCGATGACGCCGTGCCGCTGGACGGCCTCGGCGAAGAAAGGGGCGAACGCCCCCTGGGCGGTGACAATGTCCTGTTGCCAGTGCACGTTTACCAGTGCCGTGCGGGCGGGATCCAGCTGCAGCTCGTTGGTGGTCATGGCAGTGTCCTACTTTTCGTTCGGGCTGATGATGTAGTTGCTGAAGCCGCCGTGGCGGTTCTCGATGCCGTTGATCGCGTCGTTGACCTTCGCCAGCGGGTAGACCACGTTTTCGAAGATGGACAAGTCGACCATGCCGTTGGCGGCCATGGCTGCCATGTCCTGGCCCTCCCCTGCGGTGAACCAGACGGAGCCGATCAGCTGCTGCTGCTGGTCCATCATGTGGTGGACATCGATGGGGACGTCCCCTGCAGTGGCTCCGATGTTGACGGCCTTTCCGCCGCGGCGCAGGGATTTCATGCCCTGGATGAAGGGCTCGTGGGGTGTGCCAGGGCCAAGGGCGCTGATGTGGACGTCGACTCCGCCGTCCGTGACGCTGCGTACCCATTCATCGATCGGTCCGTCGAGGCTGGAGAACGTCTGGATCCGCTGGGGGGCCAGGGCGCGGACCCTTTCGAGCAGGGCGCGGTCACGTCCGATGCCCAGGATTTGTGTGGCGCCGAGGGCGAGTGCGTACAGGGCGGCGCCGAGGCCGAGGGTTCCGCTGATGCCGTTGATGAGCACGGTGGTGTCGGTCCCGACGTTGGCTTTACGCAGGGCGGAGTACGCGGTGCCAAGGTAGCCGAAACGGGCAGCGTGTTCGAAGCTGACCGAATCCGGCAGTTTAACCAGCGCATACTGCGGGGCGATCATGTACTCGGCCAGTCCGCCGTAAGGGTAGCGGTCCAGCATTTTGGTGGCCGTCGGCGTGAAGCCGAAGTAGCCGGAGAATGCGTAGCTGGTGCAGTTGATATGGTCTCCGCGGCGGCAGGCCAGGCATCCGCCGCAATGGCGACCCGGGTTGACGTACACCCGGTCCCCCGGCGCGAACCCGTGGACGTCGGAGCCTACCGCTTCGACGACGCCCGCCGGGTCGAGACCGAAAATGGCCGGCAGGGCGGGAAGGGGGTTCTGGGGAAACCAGGTCGTCCAGTTCGCGAGAATGTTCGCGAGGTTCGGCACGATGTTGCAGGCCTGCACAGATACCCGCACATCCGCCGGGCCGGGCTCGGGAAGGGGTACTTCCTCCAGCACCATCGGTGCTCCGACCTCGTGCATACGGGCTGACATCATTGTCCTGGTCACTATTCACTCCTGTGGGATGTTTGAGGGCCGGCTTCACGCCGTTGACTTCAATATAAGAGCCTCTGATGTGACGGGTGACACGCATGCCCACTCAGTGGGAAACTAGTCTGCAAGAGGCGAATAAGAGCCTCTGACATGTAAGGAGCGTCCAATGGCGGGCAACAGCTCAACTCCCGGGCAGTCGGTGTCCGCAAAAATTTTTCTCGTTCTGGACGCCTTCGCCGGGGAGCGCACGGTGCTGTCGATGTCCGACATCGCACGTTTCACGGCCCTGCCCACCAGCACGGTCCATCGCCTCATCCAGGACATGGTCACCTGGGGCGGCCTCGAGCGCACATCCGGCGGCGGCTATGCCATCGGAGTCAGGCTCTGGGAGATAGCGGCAAGGTCCAACCGCAGCTACGGCCTGAGGGAGGCGGCCATGCCATTCCTCCAAAGCCTCTGGGAAACGACGAAGGCGCATGTGCTAATCGCCGTCATGGACGGCACTGATGCTCTTTTGATAGAGCGGATCGCCGGAACCCGCGGAGTGCCCGCAGCCGGCCGGGCCGGGGGCAGGCTGCCGCTTCACGCCAGCTCCTCCGGAAAGGTCTTGCTGGCATACGCCGAACCTGAGATCCGGGACGCCGTGCTGGCTTCACCCTTGGCCCGTTACACAACGAATACACATACCGACCCGGAGGTCCTTCGTCTGGAACTGGACCGCATCAGGAACGATGGCGTGGCCACGTCAGAGAACGAATTGACCCCGGGATCAGTTTCCTGCGCGGCCCCCGTGTTCGGTCCGCCGGAAGTGGGCATCGCTGCGGTGTCACTCCTGAGTTCACCAGGGGCCAGGGACCTGAAAGAGATGAAACTCCTCGTGCAGATGGCCGCGCGCGGACTCTCCCACGCCCTCGCCGGCAGCCACGCCGCCACCACCATCAGCCCCCGTTTGCACCGGCAGGCAGGGAGCTAGACGGTATAGGGCAGGATAGCCGCCGCAGCACGCCTACCGCAGCGGTTCAGGGCCGTCGGCCAAAAGATTCTGGACGCAGGCCTCCATCGTTTCGCGCAGGCGCCTGATCTGGGCATCACTGAGCCCGGCGAGCATCTGCTTCTCGATTCGGTCAGCGGCTTCCTCGCTGCGTGCAAGGACAGCCTCGCCCGCAGCCGTGAGGAAGTTACGCAGAATCCGCTGATGCCCCGCATCGGCACGCCGCTCGATGAAACCACTGCGCTCGAAAGAGGCGACCATTACCTGCATCGACTGAGCTGTGACGAAAGACCGGCGGGCCAGCTGAGCCGATGAAAGGCCCGGACTTCTCCGCAAAATACTCAGGGCGGCGTATTGCGGCGTGGTCAGCCCCTGTTCCTGCATGATCGCATCCAGGTCCCGCCGGACCGCCGACTCCAGGCGCTTCACCAGATAGGTCACACGGGCGTGCGGTTCGTCAGTAACGTGCTCCCCGGGACGGCCGGCGCCGGAAACTTCTGCAGACATGGTTGACAGCTTATCAGAATGACTGATATCTCTTGTATCAGAAACACTGATATTCATTCCGGAGCCCGACGCATCCTGTGATGGGCCGAATCCGGGACCACATCCACCCACTCATTCCGCTGAAGGATTGTCATGACAGTTGAAAACACCACGCCCCAGGAGCCTTGGGGCAACACCGTTCTCGTCGAGTTCGACGAGAACCGCATCGCCTGGGTCCGCTTCAACCGCCCGGAAAAGCGCAATGCAATGAATCCGACGCTGAACCGTGAAATGTACGCCACGCTCGAATACCTCGAAACGGACGACAGGTGCGCAGTCCTAGTCCTGACCGGAACCGAAGAGTCCTGGTCCGCGGGGATGGACCTGAAGGAGTATTTCCGCGAAACGGACGGCAAGCCCCGTTCAATACAGAACAAGGTCCGCACCGAGGGGACGAACTGGCAGTACCGCAAACTGCTCAGCTACCCCAAGCCGACCATCGCCATGGTCAGCGGCTGGTGCTTCGGTGGCGCATTTGTGCCCCTGGTTTCCTGCGACTTGGCCATTGCCGCCGAAGATGCAACCTTCGGCCTTTCCGAAGTGAACTGGGGCGTCACTCCCGGCAACCTGGTGACCCGGGCCCTGGCCGAGACCATCCCGACCCGGGACGCGATGTACTACATCATGACCGGCGAACAGTTCGATGGCCGCCGGGCCTCCCAGATGCGGCTGGTCAACGAGGCCGTCCCGGCCGATCAACTGCGCGAACGCACCATTGCGCTGGCCAAGCAGCTGACGAGCCTCAGCCAGTGGGTGGTCCGCGGTACCAAGATGGGCTTCCGGCACTCCCGGCTCATGTCTTGGGAAACTGCTGAAGACTTCCTGTACGCCAAGCACGACCAGGCCATCCTGTTCGACACCGACGCCAGGGAACAGGGCATGACGCAGTTCCTGGACGAGAAGACCTACCGGCCCGGCCTGGGCACCTACACCACCGCGACCGCAGAGTAAGCAGCCCGTGATGACCACAACAACAGACATTGTCAGAGTCCCTCTCAGGATCGCCGGCGAGGCCGCCGATCCCGCCAGCGGACGCTACTTTAACAAGATCCAGCGCTTGACCGGGGCGACGGTGGCTACCGTCGCGGCGGCTGGACGAGCCGATGCCGAGCGTGCCGTCGACGCTGCAGCTGCCGCCGCTCCGGTATGGGCCGCCACCCCGCCAGCCCAGCGCCGAAAGATCCTGGAGGCAGCAGCAACGCTGCTGACCGAGCGCAGCCACGACATCGCTGCTGTCATGGGTAAGGAAATGGGAGCTGCAGCTGCATGGTGCCACTTCAACGCCATGCTCGCCGCCAACATGCTCCGCGAAGCCGCCGCCCAGGTCTACTCGACGGTCGGCCAGGTTATCCCTTCAGACGTGCCAGGACTCTCCGCGACGGCTGTACGTGAACCCGTCGGCGTCGTTGTCGGTATCGCCCCGTGGAACGCGCCGCTGATCCTTGGAGTGCGCGCTGTGGCCATGCCGTTGGCGTTCGGGAACACCGTGGTACTGAAAGCCTCCGAAGAGACTCCGGCGACACACTCCGCGATCATCGAATGCCTGATCGACGCCGGCCTGCCGGCCGGCGTGGCCAACCTGATCACCAACGCACCCGAAGACGCCGCCGACGTCGTCGACGCCCTGGTCACCCATAAAGCGGTCCGGGTCATCAACTTCACCGGGTCCACGAAGGTTGGCCGGATCATTGCCGAAAAGGCCGGCAGGCACCTGAAGCGCTCCGTCATGGAGCTGGGCGGCAAAGCCCCGTTCATCGTGCTCAAAGACGCAGACCTGGAGGCCGCCGCTGCAGCCGCATCCTTCGGGGCGTTCATGAACCAGGGCCAAATCTGCATGTCCACCGAACGGATCATCGTGGACAAGGCCGTCGCAGCGGAGTTCAGCCAGTTGCTGGCCGAGCGGGCCGCCAAGCTGGTCGTAGGCGATCCCGGAGAACCCGCAACACAGCTCGGCCCGCTGGTTCACGAGGCATCCGTCGAACACGTCACCGCTCTGGTTCGCGACGCTGTCGAAAAGGGTGCAACAGTCCTTACAGGCGGCGAAGCCGACGGGCTGTACTTCCCCGCAACAGTCCTCACAGGTGTCACCAAGGCCGCCAGGATCTACACCGAGGAGTCCTTCGGCCCGCTGGCGCCGATCATTGAGGTTGACGGCGCCGACGAAGCCATTGAAGTTGCAAACGACTCGGAGTACGGTCTGGCCGCGGCCCTGTTCACCAGCGACGTCAGCCGCGGAATGGGGCTGGCGCGACGCATTCAGTCCGGCATTTGCCACATCAACGGAGCCACCGTCCACGATGAGGCACAGATGCCTTTCGGCGGAGTAAAGTCCAGCGGCTTCGGGCGCTTCGGTTCCGCAGCTTCCCTGGAAGAATTCACCGAACTGCGGTGGATCACCGTTTCAACCGAAGAACGCCACTACCCTATCTAGTCAATGGAGACACTTGTGAGTATTGCCGGAGCTTCCGACAGCCCTGCCCTGCACGGGCAGGAAACGGGCCAGTTCCCCGGGCTGAGATACGGGGAGCTGGTGGAGCGCCGGGCGCTCCGACAGCCCCTGCGCACCGCCATCATCCACGACGGGGCGCGCATCACCTACGGGGAACTGCTCGAACGGATCCATGCGGCAGCCGCGTTCCTGACGTCCCAAGGCGTCCGACCAGGCGACAGAGTGGTCTGCGTCAGCGAGAACCGCCCCGAAATACTCATCGCGCTCTATGCATGTTCACGCATCGGCGCAGTCTTCACCCCGATAGGGATTGCAGCTCCCGCCGCGGATGTGAAGTTCATCCTCCGCGATCTCTCCGCAACAACAATCCTGGTATCGGAACGCTCCGTTCCGACGGTTCTGGAAGCCGTCGGAACGGACACCGCCGTCAGCATCATCCAACTCGAAGCCCAATCCCGCCACGGGCTTCCATCCCTTCCACTCAACACCGGCGCGGAAGCCGGAGAAATCCGGCCGGAGGCCGACAGCCCCGCCATCATCATCTACACATCAGGCACCGCCGGGCACCCCAAGGGCGTCGTCCTCACCCACAGCGCGCTGTTCTTCAACGGTGTCAACACCCTCCTGGGGCTGGACATCGCCAGCGACGACGTGACACTGGTGAACACCCCGCTCTCCCACATTGCCGCACTGAACACGATTGCCGTCGCGACCCTGCACAAGGGCGGCAGCGTAATCATTGACAGCAAGTTCGACGCAACCCGCTGCCTCGAACAGATCAGCGAATACGGAATTACCACCATGTTCGCCGTTCCCTCAATGCTGACCCTGATGGCTCAAAGTCCCGGCTTCGCCCAAGCGGATACCTCCAGCCTCCGCTGGATCCTCGGCGGCGGGGCACCTATACCACCGGAACTCGTCGCCCTCTGGTCTGCGCGGAACGTCCCCGTGCTGGCCTCCTATGGAATGACCGAGGCTGGGCCCTCCATCAGCTTCAGGCGGCGGACCGACGCCTCCGGCAAAGCAGAATCATCCGGAACGCCAGCCCTGCTGACGGACGTCCGCATTGTCTCCTCGGACGGAACCGACCTCCCGCCAGGGGAAATCGGCGAAATCCTGGTCCGCGGACCACACACGGCATCGACTTACTGGCGGGACGCCAAAGCAACCGACGCAGCCTTCGTCGATGGCTGGCTCATTACCGGCGACAGGGGCCTGATTGATGCCGACGGTGATCTCTGCATCACCGGCCGCTCGAAGGAAATCATTATTACCGGCGGAGAGAACGTTGACCCGGCAGAAATTGAACACCTGATTGCCAGCTACCCCGGCATTCTGGACGCTGCGGTGATTGGCCGACCCGACCCGTTGTGGGGTGAAGTCATCACCGCCGTGATCGTCTCCGAGTCCAACGTTGAACTCAAGGAGCTCCAGGAATACCTCCGCCCTCATCTGGCCAGGTTCAAACTCCCGCGCCAGATTGAACGAAGGGAAGAACTGCCCCGCAGCCCTGTCGGAAAACTACTCCGGCGCGAACTGCGCATCCTCCCGCCGGACAACCCCTAACCACAAACCAACCAGGAATGCAGAAGGAAACACGATGACCGCAGCCACCCACGAAACCGCGCAGTCCGAGAAAACAACTCTCCGGACCCGCCTTTACGGCGAGTGCGATCCCATGAACTACGAAGCGCTGCTCACCGATGCCGAGCAAGGAGAACTCCTCAAACTTCGTGCATTCCTCGAAACAGAAGCCAAACCCCTGCTTGCCGACTACTGGGAGCGGGGCGAGTTCCCCGCCCAACTCATCAAGCCCCTGGCGGCGCTGGACCTCATCACCCCGGCATCCCTCACCGTCGGCGGCACAAAACCACGGTCACTGTACGAAGGCTTCCGCAACTTTGAACTGGCCCGCACGGACGCCTCGCTGGCAACGTACTACAACGGCCAGTCCGGGCTCTTCCGGACAACCGTGCTGCGTGGCGGCAGCGAGGACCAGGCCCAGACCTGGCTGCCACTCATCGATTCCTTCGAAATGACCGGCGTGTTCGCCCTCACCGAGCCAGAGCACGGATCCGATATCGCCGGCGGACTAACAACGTCCGCCCGCAGAAGCGGGAACAACTGGGTCATCAACGGGGAAAAGCGCTGGATCGGAAACGCTGTCTTCGCCGACTACCTCGCCGTCCTAGCCCGCGATGTCGCCGACGGCCAAATCAAAGCCTTCCTCGTGAAAACAGATGCCCCCGGTGTCACCATGAAAACCATCGGCGGCAAGATGTCGCTGCGCATGGTCCAGAACTCAGACATCTCACTGGACAACGTGGAGATAACCGAAGAGTTCAGGCTGGCGCGCATCAATTCCTTCGCCGACGTCGCCGACCTGCTCCGCTCCATGCGTTCCGGCGTGGCATGGTTCGCCGCCGGTGTGCAGGCAGGAGCCTACGAAGCAGCACTGAAGTATGCCGGGGACCGCGAACAGTTCGGCAGGCCCATCTCCGGATTCCAGATGGTCCAGGACAAACTCGTCGGCATGCTCGGCAACACCATCGCCTCACTCGGCATGGTTGTCAGACTCTCCCAGCAGCAGGACCAGGGCGTCTACCGGGACCAGGACTCCGCGATGGCCAAGGCCTGGGCCTGCTCGCGTATGCGCGAAACCGTAGCCTCGGCCAGGGAAATCGCCGGAGGCAACGGCATCCTCCTGTCAAACGACGTCGGTCGATTCTTCGCCGACGCCGAAGCCATCTACACCTACGAGGGCACAAAGGAAATCAACACCCTGGTCGTCGGCAGAGCCATCACCGGCCGCAGCGCATTCACACGATAACAAGCCGCACAGGAGACCGTCCGCAGCCGCACGGCGACGAGGCCCGTGACAGCGAGGCGAACACAATCGCCGACGTATCAATGAACATATTGCCGCAAACTCTCACAGAGAAAGGGAATCACGGTGACGAGATTCAGAGTTGACGATTGGTACCGATTGCCCTCTGCCACCGTAGAAGTCCGCCGATATGGTGCCTTTGTCCGAAACGGAATTGTCGACGCAGCCACCCCTGATTCGCAAATGCTTTGGTTATCACCCGAGGGTGTGGACAGCCGCGTTTTGCTCGACAAACAGGACGGTTACGAAGTTTGGATCCAGCCGTACCAGCTGCAACTGGTGAGGACCTGCAGCGCGATCCGATCAGAAGCGATCCGCCCAGATGCGCCAGCAGGTGTCCACGTTCGGGTCCGCCTTCAGCTAGCCATGGGTGACATCTGCGGAGGATCCCCGCTCTTCAGCCCAAGCGGCCAATCGCAATAACCAACCCGAAATTCGGGTGTCGGTTCCGCCCCAACCCATTGAACCTCCCGTCTTCGGCCCGTGGGGCTATGCGGCGCCGTAACTACGGCCCTAAAGGGCGGCGAGCAAGATCGCCAATCGCCGCCTTCAGCGGAGAGCCGTAATGGCAGCCCACGGGTGCACCGTCGCGAGACGTGATTGACCCCAAAGCAGTGATGTTCGTTCAACGAACATGGCCCTCCTGAAAGCCCACCGCCGACAGACGATGGAATCAACACCAATTGAGGAGTCCCAGCCCAGGCCTCACTCCTCCGACGGAAGGCAATGAAGTGTCTACTGAGACGACGAGTGAGACCAGGAATGAAGAAGCTCCAGAACACTCCCCCGACTACGAGCTGACCGCATCACCCTGGATTGGACTCCACTACAAATGTGAAACGGTCAGTAGTCGACCCTAGGTCGTGTTGAAACTGCAAGTACGGCACGCATGGGGGACAGGCCGCCCTGGCTTTTGGCCCGGCATCATTGGCTGCGGGGGTGCCACTGCCCATCAGTAAGCTTCGCAAAGAGATATCCCGCAATCACGCCGAAGGCCCGACACTATGTACAGACCGGGAACAGGCGTAGTGCGGCGGACCCTCCTATCCGGTTGGAATGAACCCCAACCTGACGTCAGGCATGAACCTGCAGGGCTGAGTAGGGTCGATCCGTCTCTATTCTGACGGCGGCTAGGGAACCTCCTCGGTCTCAACATGACAGGGCACTATTGCCGGCGACTGTCTGCATACTCACCACGGGATCGGCGGTCAGCAGGTAACAACGTCATAGATGAGCCGGTCCCCCGCAGCCCGCACGCCGCCGGTCGGCTGATGGGTCGACATTCGGCCGGCCAAGTGCACGGGTTTCGCTCCATCGAGAAGCAGCGCGTGGTCGGCAATCAGCCGCCGGTGACAGCGCCACCAGACCGTTTCGCTGCACATGATGGCCGTCCGCCGTTCTGCTGCTTCCGCCAGCACCTCGGCCAGCGCCAACCGATCTTTGCCAAAGTGCGGATGCTTCCGACTGCCCGGGGCCGATCCGCACATCGACGACGGAAGCAACATCCGCTGCCTGCAGCAAGTTCCGGAAGCCCTCCTCGCTGGAGGCCCCGTGCCCCACGGTGAGCAGGATCGTAGATTCGGACCTCATGGGTTCGAGCCTACCGCCGTCACAGCTCATGGCCAGTTGGGTTCGGCGTCTCCTCATCCGGTCATGCAGCCATTCAGCAAGCTGGCCATGAACAGGAATGAAAGACCAGCCGAACAGCGGCCCCCCCAGTTCAGGAGAGTCGGGACAAGTCCACTACGTCATGCACTCGGCGCCGACGGCAATCATGAACAGCTATGAACGGAAAAATCCCTGGATCCAGGGAAGAAGAGGGGTGAGCATCATGCGCTCCAGCGTAAGGCAACATTCGCTGGCCGACCTGTCGTCTCGGACAGCCCCCGGGCCGTCCGGGAGAACCGATCCCAAACAACACGGCACAAGTCATGTCGCACTCCCCCGGACCCACCATGAAGAAGCAGATCAGCCAAAACCAGCCGCGAAGGAGAATCCAGTGGACAACCAACGACCCAGAAAAGAAACCCAACCGGAATTCTTCTCAGGTCATGTTGCCCCAACCAGCTGCGTCCATGAACTGGTAGCGAGCAACGAACCGTCGCTCCAAGCACAAAAGGAGGCACCCGGCCACACCAACGGCCACCAATGAAAAAGGCCCCCGAAGGGGCCACAAGTGAACAAAATGTCCACACTCAGAGGCCTAAATGCCCCTGAACAGGGAAAACACGTGCCCGAGGTGGGACTCGAACCAGCCGCTCCCCCTGATAATCCGCCACTTCCCCGAAAACATCCCGAATCCGGCCCAGTCCGAGGTCGGTACAACCGAATCCGAAGCCCAGGGTGTGGACACTGTCCACACCCTCTTTTGTGAGCATTTTGAGCCCCACCGCATCCGAGTGTGACGATCCTTTTGCGGCACTGGGAATCCCTCTCCACCACCAGCAGCCGCGCAGGCCAACTGCGACGAGACGACGTTCCCAGGCTCAGCCGGAATCCGACTCACGAAATGCGCCGAGCAGTAATGTGCGGACCAAGCCGAGGACTCGGATGCAGTGAACCTCATAGCGTTGCGACCTCCCTTCGACCATCTCATGGGCGCAGACAGGAGAAGAGAGCATGACCAAGACTCCGCTCTATTTAGCACGGAACAGCCCCGCGCCTTCCAGCACGACGGAATCTTCACTATCGGCGTTCCGAAATCACTCGGGAGTAGGGGCTCCGGGCCGTGCAAAGGCCGAAACGTGTGAGCCGTTGAAGGGCTCGAAGCGGTTACTGAACCTGATAGAGCATTTCGCTGTCCTGTGCTGTTCCCCCGAGGCAGGCAAGGAGTCCGAACTCAGGAGGTAGGGGCGACAGTGGGTCTGGATGTGGGTGCCCAGACCCGCCGCTGCTGCCGTTATGGAATTGCTGGACATTCAGAACGGTTGCCGTTTGGCTGGCGGGCCTCCCTTGTGGTCGTGCCGCTATGCGTGCGGCAACGGGGCTGCGTGAAAACAGAGAAGCTGGCCGGTTTGCAGCCGGCCAGCTTCCTGAGAACCACTTAGAGCGGCTGGATGTTCTCCGCCTGCGGACCCTTAGGGCCCTGGGTGACGTCGAACTGAACCTTCTGGTTCTCGTCCAGGGAGCGGTAACCGCTGGATGCGATTGCTGAAAAGTGTGCGAACACGTCAGCGCTTCCGTCGTCGGGGGCGATGAATCCGAAGCCCTTTTCGGCGTTGAACCACTTGACCGTACCTGTTGCCATGCTTTTTTCCTTCACGGGTCGCGGGCCGGATCCGCTTGTCGGACTGCCGTCCCCGCCACTCACATGTTGAGCCTATGTGTCAGTGCCGGTGCGGGCAACAGATCGGTCAAAGCGGAACCTGGATGAAGCGGTCTGCCCCACTGCCCACGGCGTAGTCAACCGCTCCACGCGAGCCTCTGGGATCCACTCCTGTCCAACCGCGATCCCAGCCTCGGATTCTTCCACGCAACCCGCCCCTTCAGGCCTCGCTGTCTTACGGGAAGACGGCGTGACCTCCCCCGCCGCGGACAATAGCTTGACGAAAGAGTGGTTATCAGCGTCCAAACACGATGAGTGCTGTTGCGCCGGTGTCGTCCAAGGGCTTCGCGTGTAGGGCGCCGAGGGCAGGAAGGGACCGATCTCATGCGAGCACCAGACGGCTACTAACCGCCGGGCTCCCATCGCCGCACCAGCGAATTTTCGCTTCTACGCAAGGCGCGCTCAGCGCAACCGAATCAGCGCAATAACAACTAGTGGGCACGTCTTGTTTTTAGCCACGCTGGTCGGCGGTGGCTTGTAAGGGGCTACCTTCTCGTAGGTGCTAAGTAAGCTGATAACCTACTATCATGCGGAAAACAGTAGTGGTACTTGAAGATGATCTCGACGGCTCAGAAGCGAGCGAGACCCTAAACTTCTCCGTCGACGGCACGGAATATGAGATAGACCTTAACGCCGACCACGCTAACGAACTCCGTAGCGCTCTAAGCCGCTACACCAATGCGGCCCGCAAAGTTACTGGCGGCCGCAGCCGGCCGGTGGCTCGCAAATCCAGCGGTACCGGTACTGACGCCAAAGCTATTCGGATGTGGGCAATAGATAACGGCCTCCAGGTCAATACTCGTGGCCGAATCCAGGCCGACATCGTCGAGAAGTACCTGGCTGCGCATTAGCCCCATAGACGTACAATCAGGCTCGGAATCCAAATGGATCTCCGAGCCTGATTTTTTTGCTGCAGCACGTTATCCGAAGCTGCCACGCGCGATAAGCGAAAGTAACCTGTGCATTACCCTCGATTTGGGGCTAGTCCCTGCGCGACTCTTGGCGTTACTCCCCCGATGCCATCCGCTACCGTTTTTCCGACCAAACTCGCCAAGACGCTATTGCCTCGGGGGTGGCGGCCGGTATCTTTATCAGCGCGGCTGGCCGGGCGGGCTCGCCGTCTTCAGCCGTCGTTGTATCGGTGGCCTTCTACATCGCCCCCAACGAGGGCTGATAGCGGATATTCCGTCAACCTGAGTTGATGGAGGGTCGATTATTGGCGTCTGGTTCTCTGTCCGGTCTCAATTTATTGTCAGTTTTCTCATCGAACCTGTCAGCCTACGGATTCGTGACGTGAGTCTTACGCAGGTGTCAGTGCAGATAGACCGGCATTGGCTGTTTTGAGGCACCTCGTTGGGCAGTTTTGCGGTGGGTCAGGCCGGAATCCGGCAGGCGTGGGCCGATGGCATCGCGCGAAGCGGCTGAACGGCTGCGAGAATTGCGGGTTTAGAGGACCTTGGCTCGGCCACCGGCATCAATACGGAACTGACACCTTCGATGAGACAGACCAGGCCATTCTTCGTCTCATCCAACCTGTCAGTTCCCACGTCAGGACTGACAGGTTGAATGAGACCGGACATTCTCAGCCAGATACCGCTAGATCCGGCCTTGATGTCCTGTCTCATCTAGAGTGGCCCAGTCTCATTACAGATGGACCATTAATAGTTTCTGTCTCACTTCAGGTGGACCACCCGTAACCCGCGTATTTCCGGAGACCTGGCGTGATCGGCACTTGCTGCGATTCTACGTTTTGGGCCAACTGTAGTGAGACAAATCGGGGAAAATCTACAGTTGGCCTAACCGCGAGTTTTCGGGGTTTCGTGGGCCAACTTAGATGGGATTAGGACACTTGAGTCCCGATTCCGGATAGATACCTTACCGGTTTGTGCGTCGGCCTTTGGAAGTGCCAAAGACAATCGGGCCAGCATGCCGGTCACAGCCGACCCGGCGGTAGCTTATGCCGGTGTTCAGGACGGCCCGTCGGACACTCAGAAATGTGCGAGACAGGGCGGAGTGGAACGGAGCGCCCCCAAGCAGTAGCTCTGCTCTCGCGGGGCGCAGCCAACATCTCCTCTATTCCATTCGCCGCTGCACTGGCGGTCGCCGCGTTCAACGGCGGGATCGCCGTCGCGTCCTCGGTCGCCGGCGAAGTACTCGAATCCCCTCTCGGCACCACCGGAACTTTCTCGTGGGCGCCATCATGGCAGCACTCGGCCTGCTGCCTTGGCCGTCCTGGCGGCGAAGCGGGCAACCCGCAGCAACACCGCTCATCAGCGTGCGTTTTGGCTGCTACTTGAGCGTCACGGGGTCGGCTTGTAAGGCCACGAACTAAGGCGTTTCCGAGTCGGTTATCACTTTGGCTAGAAAATCCGGGCGGCGATTTCCGCCGGCGCTGCCAGTAGTTCCTCGATCTCCTTGTCGAGATGTACGAGGGTCAGGGATGCGCCTGCCATGTCCAGGGATGTGCAGTATTCTCCTACGTAGCTACGGCCGACGGTCATGCCCTGGTCAGCCAGCCGTTTATGCGCCCGGCCGTAAAGTACGTAAAGCTCGCTGACGGGCGTACCACCGAGCCCGTTGATCATCAGCGCCACCTTGTCGCCGGCTCTGAAGGGAAGGTCCCTGATTACCGTGTCGAGCAGCTCGTCAATGATGTCATCGGCCGCCGTAAGCTGTGCGCGACGGCGTCCGGGTTCACCGTGGATCCCGACACCGACTTCGATTTCATCCTCGCCCAGTTCAAATAGAGGCGAGCCTTTGGACGGTGGGGTGCAGGAGGTCAGGGCAACCCCCATGGTGCGGGTTCTGGCGTTGACTTTTTTGCCAATCCGGATTAGCTCTTCCAGTTCGGCCCCCGCTTCGGCGGCGGCGCCTACTGCCTTCATGACGAAAAAGTTACCGGCCACGCCGCGGCGTCCCACGGTGTAGGTGGAATCTTCTACCGCGACATCATCGTTGATGAACAGGGTCTTGACCCGGAGACCGTCTGATTCGGCCATTTCCTGGGCCATCTCGAACGCCATCTTGTCGCCGGTGTAGTTGTTCACCAGCAGCAGCACGCCCTTGGATGAGGCCAGCATCTTGGTGGTCTCGTACACATAGTGGGCCGGCGGGGCGGCAAAGACATCGCCGGGGCAGGCGCCGTCCAGCATCCCTTTACCGACGGTCATCACATGGGCGGGTTCGTGTCCGGAGCCGGAGCCTTGGATGATGGTGACTTTGTCCTGACTGGGCGCATCCTTGCGCATGATGAGGTTATATTCGGGAACATAGCTGAGGGTATCTGGGTTTGCCAGGGCGATGCCCTTGAGCATTTCCGGGACAAAGTTCTTGGGGTCGTTGACGAATTTTTTCAAGGCATGCTCCACTTCGTTGTGAGGTTGGGGACTAACGGTCCCGGAATCCGGTGTTGATGTTTTCCAGAATGATGGCTATGGCCATCGCTCCCGCGTCAGGGGAGCCGATGCTGCGCTCCCCGCTGTAGCTGGCGCGGCCGCGGCGGGCGATGAGCGTGCTGGTGGCTTCGGCGGCGGCGCGGGCGGTTTTTGCGGCGATTTCCACTGCGGTTGCCGCGTCGGCGCGGTCATGGCTGGCCTGTTCGAGGGCATCGGCGACGGGGACCATGGCGTCCAGTAGCGTCTTGTCACCGACTGCGGCTCCGCCTCGGGCCATGATCCCTTCAATTGAGGCGCGCAGCATGGCTACCACGACGTCGCCGGTAAGGGTGTCCCGGCCCTTGGCGACTGAGGCGGCCCGCAAGAAGGCGGTGCCCCAGATGGGGCCGGATGTTCCGCCGATGCGGGCGGACATCAACATGGCGATTTTCTGCAGGAACGTGCCGATGTCCGACCGGTCGAAGGTGTCCCACTCGGCAAGGACAGTCTCGAAGCCCCGGGCCAAGGAATAGCCGAAGTCGCCGTCACCGGCCGCCGCATCCAGGTCGCAGAACTCTTTCTCCTTGGCGACGGCCGTCGTGGCTATGGTTTTGACGATGTATTCGGTGTCGGCGAAACTTTGGGTCGTCATGGTGCGGGTACCTCCGTGGAATAGAGAATTGCTTTGAGCGTTTCGAGGTTCACTTCACCTGGGGGCATGATGCGCCATGGGTCGCTGAGCGACCGCGCCGGTTCGGTGGGGTCACCCAGTGACGAAACCACCAGGGCGGCCCCTTCGAAATCCTCGTTTGCGGTGTAGCTGCTGACGGTTACGACGGTTTTAAGGCCCGCGGCCAGAGCGGCCAACAGCCCGTTCCGGCTGTCTTCAATCACCACGGTTTCTGCCGCGTCGGCACCCAGCTCCGTGACCGCCATATCGTAAATGTCCGGTGCCGGTTTCTTGCGCGGCACAACGTCGCCGGCAAAGACTGAAAACCAGGAGGTACGATCCGCGCCGACAACATGCTCCAGCACGGCCCGGACGGCGGGCTCTGCCGATGTCGAAGCGACAGCAAGTTGCCAGCCGGCCGCGTGCGCTGCGTCAACTATGCGTACGATGCCGGGCCGGCCAGGCATCAGCCCTTGTTCGACGGCCTCTGTGTAGTAAGCGGTCTTGGCCTGATGCCAGGCAGCCAGTAATGACTTCTGACCGTCGGCATCGGATGGCAGGGAGTTCGCCGCCACGAATTGCGGCGTCAGGAGGCTCGCCATGCGTTCCTTGCCTCCCCCGATGGTCAATTTTTCCGCGTAGTCGGACTCGGTCCAGCGGACCGGCAGCCCGAATTCGGCGAAAGCCCGGTTGAAGGCCGGCAGATGGCCAAAGCGCTCGGTGTCCGCCAGGACGCCATCGCAGTCAAAGATCAATGCGGGCATGCTCACCACGCCCGTCCGGCGCTGCCGAACTGCTTGGCCAGCCCGATGGTCATGTCCTTCACGTCTGCGCCGACCTTTTTGAACAACGACGGCGGGTCCCATTTGTCGGCCTGCTCGGCGCTTTTAAGGAATTCCAGGCTGGAGCGCATGTAGTCGACTTTGAGTGCAGTGGAGATGTTGACCTTGGCGCAGCCGCGGGCGATGAGGTCACTGAACTGTGCATCGGTGAGACCGCTGCCTCCGTGCAGGGCTATGGGGAGTGGTACCGCCGCTACGATGTCGCTCACCCGCTGGTAGTCCAGCACAGGCTCGGTCTTGTACTTGCCGTGGGCGTTGCCGATGGCCGGAGCGAAGACGTCCACGCCGGTCCGGCGAATGAAATCCAGCGCTACCTGGAGGGGCTGGCGGGCGGACTCCGCGTCCGAGCCGACGCCGTCTTCGACGCCGGTGATGGATTCAATCTCGCCCTCCACATGTGCTCCGAAGCTGCGCGCTTCTGCGACAACCTCGATGGTCTGGCGCAGGTTTTCCTCAACCGGGAGTTCCGAGGCATCGAAGAGGACCGAGTTCCAGCCCCGGCGCAGGCACTCGGTGATGACGGCCCTGTCGGGACAGTGGTCAAGATGCAACGCCACCGGAACCTCGATTCCGGCAGTCATGGCTTCCCACATATGGAACAGAACATCTGCACCGATCGTCCGGACGGTCTTGACTGAGGTTTGGACGATGACCGGGGAGTTGGCCTCCACGGCGCCCGCCAGGACGGATTCGAGCGTGAGGTCGTTGAAAACATTGATGGCCGGAACACCGTACCGTTCCTTGAAGGCGTGGTCCACGATTTCCTTCAGTGAAACAACTGCCATGAAAACTCCTTTGTCGTTGTGGTCATCGCGGTGCCTATTTCGTTGAACCGGCGGTTTTGGCGGCCTCGGCGCGGTATTCTTCGAAGGCTTGGGCTCGCTGCTGCGCGCCTTCAGGATCGCTGTCCCGGGCCGCGAAGGCGTCCAGGATTTTCTCGAAGTGGGCGCGCACGGCCTCCTTGGTCTCCGGGTACGGCAGGATGTAGAGGTCGTTGTTCTCGATGGCCCGCTTGACGTGGCCGGCCAGTTCGACAGGGTCCATGCCGCCGCTGTAGAGCCGCCGCTGGAGTTCGATGAAGGCCTCATCGGAGCGGAACCCGCTGTTGGCGGCCAGATGGGCTGGGCGGGTGTCCTGGGCGTCGGCGATGTTGGAGCGGATGCTGGCCGGGCAGAGCACTGAGGCGCCGATACCGTATTTGGGAAGCGTGATTGCGTAGCTTTCCATCAGGTTGATGAGTGCCGCCTTGGTGGCGTTGTAGATGGCAGCTGTCGCGCTTCCCGCAAATCCCCCCATCGAGGATGTGGTGACGATGTGCCCGTCTCTGCCGCTGGCGATCATGCGAGGCAGGAAGGTCTGGATCCCGTTGATGACACCGTTCAGGTTCACCCCGAAGATCCAGTCGAAGTCCTCGTAGGTGGCGTTCTCCAAGGGCCCGAAGCTGTTGACCCCGGCGGTGTTGAAAAGAAGCTGCGGCGGTCCGCCGAAAACGGCTTCCACCTCATCTGCGGCGGCCGCGTAGGCGGCACGGTCCGAGATGTCCAGGCGTACCGAATGCACCTCAATGCCTTCCGCCCTCAACCGTGACGTTGCGTCATCCAGAGCATCCTGGCGGATATCAGCAATTACGATCCTGCAACCCGCCCTGCCGAAGACCTGAGCCTGGCCGAACCCCGCACCCGATGCGCCGCCGGTGATGAATGCGACTTTGCCGTTGAAGTCTTTCATTGCCGGTCCCCTAGCGTCCCAATGGAATGATGCCGAGGTCATGGAGCAGGCTCGCCCTGTTCCATGAGGCCCACTCTTCAGCGATCAGTCCGTTCTCAAAGCGGCACATGACGATGCCCCGTGCCGTGATCGGCCTGCCTGTAGGGCGGACCCCCAGGTACGCCCCGCGGTGGGTGCCGGTGGCTTCCCAGCGGTAGGCCACACGATCCCCGTCGACAATGACGTCATGCTGCGTCCGCTTCAAATCCGGGAAGCCGGCGTAGAGCTTGCTCAAGCCGTCAGCCAGCCGTTCCTTGTCGTAATCGCCTTTGTCGCCGTGACGGACGAAATCCGCGGAATAGTAATTCTGCAGCGCCTCAATGGATTCCTGCGGCCCGTCGTGGTCGAAGGCCAGCAGCAGTTGCCGGCGGTTGTTCTCTTCGGTGTTCGTATGGTCAATGCTCATGATTTTCTCCATTGCTGATTCGATCGAGGCCCGCGCTACTGGACCGGTTCCAGCCGTGCTCCGTCAAAGAATTTGCCGGCTTGGTATACCAGCGGCGCCTTGTCCGCCGAGGCCGCCTCGACCACCTGGCCGACGAAGATCGTGTGTGAGTAGGCCGGGATCTTGTACTTGACTTCCAGCTCGAAGTGGCCGGCAACACCGGCCAGAACAGGAACTCCCAGCCTGCTCAACTCCCAGTCCAATTCGGCGAATTTGTCCCCGCCGGACTTAGCGAAGGTCCCGGCCACGCCTACCTGGTCGGCCGCGAGGATGTTGATACCGATGTAATCGCTGGCAAAGACGGGACCGTAGGAGTTCGAGGACTCATTCACGCACACCAGCACCAGCGGAGGGTCCAGTGAGATGCTGGAGAAGGCGTTCACGGCCAGGCCATACGGCTTGCCGTCGACGCCCGCCGTCACGACCGTCACACCCGTAGGGTACTGGCGGTGTACTGCCCGCACGCGGTTGCTCAGGTCGGCGGCGCGTTCATTTTCTGTGATGGCGGTGGTGCCGGTGTCAGTCATGGCGAGGTCCTTCAGGTCAGGCGGGCTGCGGGGCCGGAAATCCGGCTTGGATACGGGCATGTCGGGCGGCGGCCTGCTGCAGCCATTCAGCATGGGAAGCGACATAGAGCCGGTTGTCCCGGATGGCGTGGAGGACCATTTCCCCGACCTCCTCCGGTTCCAGAAAGCGGAAGGCGCTGCTCCTGGCGGCAATGTCGACGTCAACGAGTGAACTGTTGCCCGCTGCAGGTCGGGTGCGCAGACTGGTGGCGATGTTCGTCCGTACGGGGCCGGGAATGAGTGCCGTGGCTCCGACGACGGACTGCTCTTGCTCCAGCTCCGTGGCCAGTACCTCGGTGAGGCCGAGGACTGCCGCCTTCGCCGCCACGTATGCGCCCAGGTTGGCCGGCGGCGCCATCACCGACATGGAGGATGTGTTGACGATATGTCCCCAGTCTTGGTTCTTTTTCAGAATCGGAAGGAAGGAGTGCACCCCGTAAATGACGCCGTAAAGGTTGACGTCCAGCATCCATTTCCAGTCATCGAGCGACAGCTTCGATATCGGGGACATTGGCCCGACGCCGGCGTTGTTGCAGACAACATGGACCTCCCCGTATTCGGCAACCGCCCGGTCCGCCAGCGCCTGCACGCTCTCGGGATCAGTGACGTCGGTCCGTACGCCGAGGACTCCAAGCTCCTGGGCCGTAGCGGCCAGGGCCGCAGCATCTATGTCGGCGATGACCACATTCGAGCCGTTCGCCAAGAAGGACTTAGCGATGCCCTTTCCGATGCCCGAGGCACCTCCGGTAATGACCGCTGTCGCTCCGACAAATTCCACGGTTCTGTTCATGTCCACTGCTCCTCTGTCCTGTATACGGCCTGCATCAGTGCAACTCGTAGCGCTTGAGCTTGCGGTAGATTGTCGCCCGGGACATACCGAGCCTTTCCGCCGCAACGTTTCGGTTGCCGTCGGCATCCCGCAGGGCTACCATCAGGGTCTGCCGTTCCACGCGTTCCATCTCCCCGAAGAAGCGGCTGGCCTGGCCGCTGCCGTACCGGGCTGGGAGATCTGCCTGCTTGATCTCCCGACCGGCGGCACGAATCCGCGACGTGGCCAGTACCTGACGCAGCTGGCGGATGTTGCCCGGCCAGTCGCTGGCCACGAGGGCAGCGACTGACTTCGAGGCAAGGGAAGTGGCTCTGCCATCGGATCCTTCGAGCTCGCGGAGTATGTCCCGGCAAAGCTCGCTGAACTCGTGGGCACGGTCCCTGAGCGGCGGAACGGGCACCACAACCGGAAAACTTTCACGAACGAACACAGACGGGCTGTCGTCGTCCACCTGTTCCGAGGTTGTTCCGACCAGCGCGCATGTGGCCCTTGCAACGAGGTCGGACACGGTGGTCATCAGCCTCAGCGGGATTTCCTCAATGTGGCTGAGCAGGACGATGGAGCCCGCATCTTCCACTGCCTGCTGCAGCGCTTTGAGCCACCGGTCCTCATCCAGGTGAGCAACAGATCCGTCAATCTCGGCGACTTCGGAGCGGGGCGACTTCCGCCGCAGGGCCTCTGATCCGATGAAACGCTTGCCGGTTCCCCGTTCGCCGGTGAGCAGCACGGCGTGACCCGCTGCAAGGGCCTGGCCGAGCTGGCGCCGCGCGTCCGGGCGATCCTGCTCGGCGAGGTCGCGGTCACCCTGGTCAAAATGAACCGATTGGTGGGCGGTTTCGAGCTCGAGCGTCAGCACTGCTGCAAAGTCCCCCCGCGCTTGTTCCACAGGGGAGATCTGGACCGACGCGACAATCCCGGAGCTCAGGCGTCGCCGCACTGTGCGGGGCTTGGACCGGGCGCATGCCTCTTCGGCCAGGCGGCGTAGGAGGTCCTCATCGGCCTCCCCGACGAGTTCTCGCGACTGGGTATTGGTGATAAACAACGATTTCGTGATGCCGACGACGGCGCCGCGGAAGCGCCGCTGCGTCCGCAGGAAGAAGTCGAAAAAGACCCTCTCCCCATCGGCCCGGCTGGCAAGCAGCTGGGTCTCGATGGACCTGCCGATTTCGGCCACCAGCGGCAGAAGCGCCGTCGATCCGTACTCCCGGCGGCAGTGCACCCCCAGGGTCCCGACAAACCGTTTCGTGTAGGGGTCCCGGATGTTGACGCCCGTCGTCGTGATGATCCCCGTGTTCATCCGGAAATGCTCGGTGCCGGAAATGATGAAGGACTGCTGTTGTTCCTGCGCACAGCCGATGCCGTTGGTGCCGATCTGGTCCTCCGCGAAGCACAGCCCAGGCCGCAGGTCCACCTGCCGCATTCGCTTTGCCTGCGGCGAATCTCCAACCACAGCTGTGAGGAGCCTGCACGCCCGGTCCGTGAGGAAGCCCCAGGAGCTTAAATCGGAGATCTGGTCCTCAAGCCGGTTCATAATGGGCTGGGCAACCTGGGCGAGCCGGCTCTTCGGGGTGAAGTCCTCGTCGAACGGAATCGCCGTGGACCAGGTATCCACGCCGGCCAACAGCGACCGTTTCCAGGAGAGCAGGACTTCCCTGCGGACCTCTGGATAGTCATCCGGGTCCAGCAGCAGCGGATCCTTTTGGATCACTTTCAGTTTGATTTCGCTGATCCGATCCCACTGCTCCGGCTTGGACGGAACGGGAGGTCCGGGTGTGTGCGCCTGCTCAGTCATGGCTGCGCTGCCCTGGCGTCCTGTGTCATTTCGCTGCCTCTCGTTCGTACGTGCCCACCGTGGAATTGCGGAGTGCGCGCGGTGCCGGCCGGCCGGCACTGCGCACCTGCCCAGACCTAGGCTGCGACGCTGACTTTCTGGCCGTTCAGGCTGCGGGCCTTCGGCATGACTTCGCGGGCAAACAGCTCAAGGCTGGCGCGTGCCTGATCGTAGGGCATGCCGCCAAAGCACGGGGCGATGATGATTTCAAAGTCGCCGAGCACGTCCCGGATTTCTTCGATCTGGCCCAGGATGTGCTCCGGGTTTCCCCAGAGCGCCGCTTCGGCGTACTTGTCGGCAGCGCCCTGCAGACCGGCATCCTGGATACGCTTCGCGGTATCTGCGTAGCGTTCATAGCCCTTGGTGGTGGCGAAATGGTCGCCGGCCATTTCGTAGTGGTCCACATTGGACTGGAAGAACCGGGAGATGTATTCGAAGTGGCGCTCCTGGGCCACCTCGTTGTCCTCGTGGCAGTACATGTTCACGTTCAGGCAGATGGCAGGGGCCACCGCACCGTGCTTTTCCTCGTACATCTCACGGTACGTGGTGAAGTTGCCCATGAGGTCCGGGACAGGACGAACGATGAACGACATCAGCCGGGCACGCAGGTTCACGGCGGAGACGAGGGAGTCCGGGGAGCCGGCCACGCAGTAGCGGCGGTCCGCGAAGGAGCCGCGCGGTCCCGGGCGAAGCTCGGCCCTGGGCTGCGGGTAGAAGCGGCCGTCGCCTTCGATGATTCCGGACTCGACGGCGTCGAAGATCATGGCGGACGCCTCGTCGAAGCGTTCGCGGGTTTCCTCCAGCGGGATGCGGAACGGCACGTACTCGTTGCGGGACAGGCCCCGTCCCACGCCCAAGAGAAGGCGGCCCTTGGAGAGGGTGTCCACCATCAGCGCCTTCTCGGCCACGCGCAGCGGGTCGTTCCAGGGCACGATAACGGCACCGGTTCCGAGCTTGATGTCCTTGGTCTGTCCGGCGATGTTGGCCAACAGGAGGAGATTGTCCGGGCACATGGAGTAGTCGCTGAAGTGGTGCTCAACGGCCCACACGCTGTCGTAGCCCAGAGCCTCGGCGCGCACCGCGAGGTCGATCTCGCCGTCGTACATTTCCTCGTCGGTGAGGCTTTCGTCCAGCTTTCCGAAGCCCAGGTTGATCCCGATGTTCAGCATCGCACTATTCCTTTCAGTGGGTGGCATTATTTGTAATCCACATCACTAGGTGATGTATTTGATATCACAGTATCGGCGGCGCAAGTTCATTGGTGTCTCACTTTGAGACTGTCAATCATTCCGGCTTCGATTGCCTGAAAAAACGCGAAAATCCGCACGCGGCGCCGGACCCCGCCTGAAATGGCCAGGGCTGGACGCCGCGTGCCGGCCGATACGTCTTGCGGTAGCTGGGCGGCCGTTTCCTTGTTCTGGACGGGTTGCTTCAGGTGGATTGCCCGGCCCCGGCGGCGAACTTGTAGATGGTGTCGGTGCGCAGGAAGTCGTCTACGGCCTCGGGTCCGTTTTCGCGCCCCGAGCCACTCGCCTTGGTGCCTCCCCAGGGCGCAGCCATATCGGGGAGGTAGCCGTTGATGCCGAAGGATCCTGCCTCGATTCGGCGGGCCACATCCAGTCCGCGCTTCACGTCGCCCGTCCACACCGAACCGGCTAGGCCGTAAGGGGAGTCATTGGCAATGCGGACTGCGTCATCCTCGTCCCGTGCCGGGATGATGCAGACGACGGGGCCGAAGATCTCTTCCTGCGCGATGGCCCACGCGTTGTCCACATCGGCGAAAACGGTGGGCCTCACGTAGAAGCCCTGTTCGGGAACTTCGCCCGTGACACCGCCGCTCACCAGCCGGGCCCCGGCTGAGACGCCCTGCTCAATGTACTCGTTGATCCGCTGCCTTTGTCTCCGGGATATCACCGGCCCCATCGTGGTGCCCTCGTCAAGCGGGGAACCGAGGACTTGGGACTTTGCATAGCACCGGTACCCCTCCACGATTTCCTCGTAAATTTTGGGGGTGGCGATGACGCGGGTCTGCGCGAAGCAGGTCTGCCCCGCGTTGAGGAAGGACAGCGGGGGCAACTGCGACAGGGTGTGCGCCACGTCTGCGTCATCCAGGACCACCGCCGCGGACTTGCCGCCAAGTTCCAGGTTCACTGAGCCGAGCCGCTCACCGACTTCCTTGGCAATGCTCCGGCCCACCAAAGTCGAACCGGTGAAGGCGACTTTCCCGACCTTGGGGTGCGCGACGAGCGCCCGTGCAAAGTCAGGTCCGCCCGCCACGATGTTCACGACACCGGGCGGCACTCCCGCTTCCGTCATGATGTCGGCGACGAGGTAACCGCTGAGGGCATTTTCCTCCGCCGGTTTGATGACGACGGTGCAGCCGGCAGCCAGCGCAGGTCCCAGCTTGGTGGCCATAAGCATCAACGGATAGTTCCACGGCACGATGGCCGCAACCACCCCCACCGGGCTCTTCCGCACAATCACCTCGCCCTTGAAGGCAAAGGGAGGACGCCGTTCCTCCCGTTGAACGTCTCTGGCGATCCCGGCGTAGTACCGCAACACGGCCACGGGACCCGCAACGTTATTGAAGGCTGAGTCCCTGAGCGGCATCCCCATTTCCCGGGTGACTAGAAGTGCGACATCCTCGCCCCGGGCCTCCCAGGCGCCGGCTATTCGTTCCAGCAGTTCCGCCCGTGTTGCGCCGGAGGTCATCGACCAAGTCTGGAGGGCGCCGTCCGCTGCCTCGACAACTGGCCCGGCGTCCGCCGCGGTGGCGATCACCGCCTGCCCGAAGACTTCCTCTGTGGCGGGATTCACCAGATCACGCTGCACGCCCTGCGCGGTTTCCTGCCACGCGCCGCCGATGAACATCTTCGTTCGGTTCATGCCGTTTCTCCTCAAAAGGTCACAATTGCCTTGACGGTGTGTCCGGCCGCACTGTCCTCGGCGGCCTGCTGGATCTTGTCGAACGGGTACAGTTCCACGAACCGTTCGAAGGGGAACCGCCCCGCCCTGTGGAGGGCGATGAGCTCCGGAATGAACTTTTGGGGCACGGCGTCTCCTTCGACGATGCCCACCAAGCGGCGTCCGAAGCCCATCACGCTGTGGTCCAGAACGATTTCCGAGCCGGGGCGGCCCAGCCCTATGAGTCCGGCCGTCCCGCCGACATCAAGCACGTCCACGGCGTTCCGGACGGCGTGCATGTTCCCGCTGGTCTCTACCGAGTAGTGGGCACCGCCTTCAGTGATGTCAATGATCTGTTGCCGGGCGTCCGCCGCGAGAGCGTCGACCACATGGGTGGCACCAAGATCCATCGCCAGCTGGAGCCGGCTTTGGTTCACGTCACAGACGACTATGGTGGTGCAGCCGCTGACAACCGCAGCGAGCAGCGCACTCAGGCCCACACCGCCGGCGCCGAAGATGGCGATGGAGCTCCCTGCCCGGGCATTCAGGCTGTTGAGGACGCCGCCGGCGCCGGTCTGAATGCCGCATCCGAACGGTCCGAGAAGCCGCAATAGCTCAATCGGTGTATCGTTTGGAAGCTTCACTATGTTGCGTGGACCCGCCAGCGAGTATTCGGCGAAGGAGGACTGCCCGAAGAAGTTTCCGCCAATCTCCTGCCCGTCCTCCCGCCGGATGCTGCGGCTTCCGTCAGCGCGGGTGCCGAACATATTAAGTGGAATAAAGTGGCGGCAATGAGCCGGACTGCCCGTGAAGCACTTGTCGCAGTCTCCGCAGGAAGCGAAGGACATGATCACCTTGTCACCCGGTGCGAGGCCCCGGACGTCCTCACCGACAGCTTCGATGATGCCGGCACCCTCGTGCCCGAGAACCTGAGGGGACTGGACTCCGTTTCTGACGCTCAAGTCCGTATGGCAAATACCCGTGCCCACGAGTTTGACGAGAACTTCGTCGGCACGCGGCTCGTCCAGTATCACGTCCTCGAGTTCGAATTCCCCGCCGGCCTGGTTCACCACGGCGGCCTTCATATTGATCACGGTGACCTTTCGAGTTGCCGCCGTGGCGCATGGGCGCCCGGCGTCGGAATGAATGTTGAGGATGCTGCCCTGCCGGAGGACAGCCGTCAGCCGCCGTTTCGCCTTGGGACGGCCAGTGAGCGGAGCCCGCCACCGCTGCGGAGCAAATGGGAAACACCTCGCGGTTCAAAGACCATGACGAGTACCAGGGCAAGACCGTAGACGAGCAGACCGACTTGCCCGACCGGGATTCCAATGGCCCCTGACTGGCTGAAATCTTCCTGCAGAAACGGGATGTACTCCGCATATTGCGTGGCTAGGACGGGGATCGAGCTAATGATGGCGGCTCCGATGACAGGCCCCCAGGTGGAGCCCAGACCCCCCACCACAGCGATGATCAGCAGTTCAAGACCCATACTGATGCCAAACTGGTCCGTTTGGACAAAGCGCAGCTGGGCCAGAAGGAGCCCGCCGGCGAGACCGCCAAAAGCGCCGGCGATGATGAATGCCTTCATCTTGACGCTGCCCGCATTGATACCGGCGATCTGGGCGGCCGTTTCCGCCTCGCGGATGGCTGTCATCGACCGTCCGAAACGGGTTCGGTGCATGTTTACCACTGCCACCATGCAGGCCGCCACGCAGAGCCAGACCAGGATGAACAGGCCCTGCTCGTAGGTGTACTTCATCCCGCCGATCATGAGGTTGCCGAAGTCAACGAAGCCCAGGGACATGCTGGGGGCCGCGGAAATGCCGGCGTTGCCGCCGGTGATGAAGGGCGTATTCACGAAGATGTAGTTGCCCACGAAGATCAGGCCCAAGCTGAGCACAATCTGGAAGACTCCTTTGAGCCGCAGCGTCAGGGGTGCAACGATGGCTGCGGCCAGTCCTCCCCCGACAGCGGTTGCAGGGAGCCAGAGAAGGAGCGGCAACTCCGCGATGCTGCCGAGCGCGACGCCCGTGAAGGCACCAATCCCGACGAACACGCTCTGCGCCAGGGAGATCTGGCCGGCGTGGCCGGAGAGGACGTTGAGCCCGATCGCGGCGATGGCATAAACGCCGATGGTCCCCCCGAGGGAGAGCAGGAAGGGGCTGCCGACGCTCAGCGGAATGATGAAAATGAGCAGCAATGCCAGGCCCAGCATGATTCGCTGCCCGGTGGAGCGGCAGAGGCGGGATTCATCACGCCGGCCGCGGGATGCCGCTCTGTCCGATGTCAGCGGCTTGACCAGTTCGGTAACGGCCACGGGGATCACGCCTTCCTAGTTTCGAGTTTCTTCGCGAAGCCGTCCGGCTTCACCACCAGCAGCAGAATGAGGCCCACCCAGGGCAGGGTGGTGGCGAATCCCTGTCCGAAGCTGTCAGGCGCATACCCTGCGGCATACGTCTGCGCCAGCCCGAGTGTGAGGCCGCCGTAAACGCAACCCGGCAGCGACGAGAGCCCGCCGAGAATGAGGGCCGGAAGCGCGGTGAATGCCACCTGGTCCAGGTTGGCCACCAGTCCTCCGCCCATCTCGGTGGCAAGCATCATTCCTGCCAGAACTGAGGCGGCGCCACACATGGCCCAGGCCGTCGCCGAAATGACATGCGGGTTGATGCCCTGTGCCCGTGCCGCTTCGGGATCATTGGCCGCGGCACGCATGCCTACGCCGATCCTGGTGTGCTGGATGATGTAGTAGAAAACGCCCAGCAGCATCACACTCAACAGCACACACCAGATGTCCCGCACAGCGATCGCAATGCCCCCCAGCCGGACCATATCCAGTCCCCACGGATCCTCGATGAGATAGTTCAAAGGGCCCCAGACGCTCACTACTGCGGCCTGCGCAATGGAAATCAAGCCGAGGCTGACCAGCAACACGGACATGTGCTCGATCGACTTGTGGCCCTTTCCGCTAAGCCGTGAGAAAAGGAACCGCTCTCCCAGCACGCCCAGTGCCGCGCAACCCAGCGCTGCCAGCGCCACGGCCAGAACGAAATCCAGGTCCCACAGCACGTGAAACTGGTACGTCAGGTAGGCGCCCAGGAGAACCAATGCTCCCGGCAGCATGTTGAAGTGGCCTGTGGCCTTGAGTAGGACAGCGAATCCGATGGCCACCAAGGCATACAGGATGCCCAGAGAGACGCCGGACGCCGTCAGCTGGATGAAACTATTCACTGATGGCCCCTTCCAGGAGCTTCTTGGTTTGCACATCGGCCTCGTCAGTCGCGCCTAAATAGGCCGCGATCACGCGCCCGTTCTGCTGAATTTCCGCCGGGGTGCCCAGACCGATCACCTCGCCGAAATCAAGGGCCAGGATGCGATCGGCTATTCTCATCACCATGGCTACATCGTGTTCGATCAGCACAACGGTCAAGCCAAGCCGTTCCTTAAGCTCCAGCACATAGTCGACGAACGTTGCGGTTTCTTCGTGGTTCATCCCGGCCACCGGCTCATCCAACAGCAACAGCTCGGGCCGGGAGGCCACGGCCTTGGCGATCTCCACACGTTTCCGGATACCATACGGCAGGGTGCCCACGACAGTGTCGCGGTACTCCTGCAGTGCCATGAGTTCCATGAGCTCGTCGGCCCGATTCCGGGCTTCTCGTTCTGAGCGGAAGGCGCTCGGCCAACGGAGGGCAGCAGCCACCGCGCCGCCATGGATCTGCAGGTGACCGCCGACCAGTACATTCTCGGCAACGGTCATTGACCCGAACAGCCCAAGGTTCTGGAAGGTCCGCGCTACGCCCATACCGGCAATCTCATGCGGTTTCTTGCCGAGGAGCTCCTGCCCGCTGATCTGGATTGATCCGCTCGGATTGACCAGTCCGCTCAGACAGTTGAACAGCGACGTCTTGCCCGCACCGTTGGGGCCCAGGATGGCAAAGAGCTCATTCTTCTTCACATCGAAGGTCACGTCCTTCAGTGCAACGACTCCGCCGAATTCGAGCCTCACCGCTTCCACGCTCAGCATCAGTTACGTGCTCCGTTCTCGATTTTTTGGCCGGCGGCCGGGGCGGCGATTCCGAGGTACAGATTGCGCAGGGTGTCGTCTTCGAGCAACGCTGCGGCGGTGCCCTGGTGTTGGACCCGTCGGCTGTCCAGGACGTAGGCGTAGTCGGCAATGGAAATCGCCGTCGCCACGTTCTGTTCAATGAGCAGGACGCTGCAGCCCTGGCCATTGATTTCGACGATGATGTCCCTGATCTGTTGGACGATCAGCGGCGCCAGCCCCAGGGACGGCTCGTCGAGCAGGAGCAGCCTGGGACCTTGCATGAGGGCACGCCCTACTGCCAGCATCTGCTGCTCGCCGCCGGAGAGCAGTCCCGCGGGAAGGTCTTTCTTACGAGCCAGGACAGGGAAAAGCTCCACGACATTCTCGTACGCCTGCGCGGCGGCTGGCTTGGACTGGATATAGCCGCCGGCCTTGAGGTTGTCACGCACGCTCAGGTCCGTAAATACCCGCCTTCCCTCAAGGGAGATGGAAATTCCCTTGCGAACCCGGGCCCAGGCGCTTTCGCCCGAGACATCGCTGTCCCGGTACCGAATCGCGCCGCCCGCAATTGTGCCGCCGTGGATTCCCAGGAGCCCTGATATGGCACGCAGCAAGGTTGTCTTCCCAGCCCCGTTGACGCCCAGGAGAGCAACAATCTCTCCTTCGAAGACGTCGAGGCTCACACCCTCGAGGGCGGATATCGAGCCGCCGCTGTAGGCGACGGAGAGGTCCTCCACTGACAGCACCTTGGTGGCGTGTGAGCGGTCGGGACTCTGCCGTGCGGTCCGTCTCTCGCTGTTCATGGTTTCTCCTTGTGGTGCCATATCAGGCTCGTGGACTACTTGTTGAGAACTGAGGCGTTGTATTTCTGCGCCACCTCGGACTGGAAGCCGTATTCCTTCAGCTTCAGGCCGGTCTTGGCGGACTCGTCGACAGTGAAGATCGACACGGTGTTGCCGGACGTGCGCTCGTTCAGGCTCTGGCCGTAGTTGAAGGCGCCGCCGGCGAGGCCCATGTCGTCCACGGTGCCCAGCGATTTGGAAACCTCCAGCAGCTTCTCGCGGGAGAGGTCACCGGCTTTGACTGCCTTTTCGAGGACGGCAACCGTGGTGCGGGCGGCCATGTACCCGGTCTGGTAGCTGTTGGCCATGGGCTTCGCCTGGGGGTCAATGGCCGCGATGTCCGCTTCCATCATCTTCTGGCCCTCAGCGGAGGCGTCGCCCCATTCCGTGCCGGTGACCACGAAGCGGACGTTCTGCTTTATGTAGTCGGCGGCGGGTCCTGTGGCGAGGCTGGCGTTGTAGGCAGTGTTGCCGGCCAGCCAGCGGGCGTCAAAATTCAGCTGCACGGCCCGCACGGCCGCGTTCTGAATGGTGGCACCGGCGCCGCCGAGGTCAACAACCGCGCAGCCGGCCTCCTTCAGCTTGGAAACCTGCGGTGTGAAGTCCTGGAGTCCGTTCGGGTAGCGCACGGCTGCACCGGTTTTCAGGCCGAGCTCTTTGGCGGCAAAGTTAAAGCCGTTTTCAACCTGGCTTCCGAAGTCATCGTCCTGCAGCAGTGCGCAGTACGTCGCGTCCTTGAGGCCTTCCTTTTCCGCCAGGTACTGGAGGCCCGCAGCGTGATAGGTGGCGTAGAACGGTCCGAAGGGAACCAGGTTCGGATTGGAGATCAGCTTCTCGTCCGAGGAGGCCGGAACGGCGAGAATGTTGTCCGTCTTCATCTGCGGAAGCAATGCCAACGTAATGGCGCTTCCCAGCACATTGGTGAACATCAGGACGTTGCTCTTAAGGGAGTTGTACAACGGAACTGCAACCGAGGGGTTGTATTCGGTGTCTACGTTCTTGACCTTGATGGTGAAGCCTTCAAGGGGACCGCCGGGCTGGGTGGCCCTGTGGAAGTAGGCCTCCGCGCCGGTGATGTTCGTGGCTGCCGGAGCCCAGATCCCGGATGTCGGCACCATGGAGCCAACGGTGATCGTTTTAGTCGCGGCATCAAAGCCGGGAACGCTGACCAGCGTCTTGGCACCCTGGCCTGCTGAACCTGCGTCGTTGTTGGATACGGCCGTGCCGGCGCAGCCGGTCAGCATGAGTGCGGCGGTGGCCGCCAAGGCGAGTGCGCGTCGACTTGCAGTCATTTTTACTTCTCCTTTGAAGGAATTACGGGTAATAAAACATGGCTGGAGTGAACTGAAGTGCAGAAGATCGATTGGGTTGCAGGGGACAAATCGTCCTGTGTGACTTGTCCAGCCAGCTTGCCGGTGCCGGAATTGCGGTCAAAGCACGGGAAATTCGAACTCGCGATGTCCACACGGATTCGATGCCCCTTCTTGAACACCTGGCTCGTAGCGACCAGATCGATGGCGTATTCGTAAACTTCCCCGGGTTCCACGGTGGCGGGGGCATCCATGCCATGGCGGTAGCGCGCACGCACTATCCCGTCCGCGACTCCCATGGCTCGTCCGTCCGGGAAAACGTTGACAAGTTTTGCGGTGAAATCCGCATCCTCGGCCGAAGTGGCCGCGAACAACGTGACGCTCAGCGGGCCGGTCACCTCCATGTCACAGTCCAGGACAGGGCTGGAGAACCGGAGAACATCGCTGCGGCCGTCCAGCACACGCTGGTCCCGGGACCCCGGCATGTAGCCCGCGCCGCCGCCGGGCCCGCCGTTGATCAGGGTGCCGCCGCCAACGGTAGGTACTGGATCATGGGGATCATGGACGTACCGCAGCGGGTCCGCGTTGTCTGCCGGCACCGCTGCGCCGAGCGAGCCGTCCGGCTGCAGATACCACTTCTGCCAGTCGGTTCGCGCCAGCGGCCATTCCTGTTCCGACCGCCAGCGGTCGGCCCCCATCACGAAGATCTGGACCGGCGGAATCGAACTCGGGGCGCCATCCACGCTTTCGCGAAGGAAGCGCATCTGCTGCTCTTCCAAGCGAATGGCCTGTGCTGCGCCTGTCGCAAAGTGCAGCTCGCCGGCCGCCCCGGACTGGTCCGCGTGCGTCCAGGGCCCGATCACTAGATGCTGATTGGCCCGGGCTTCCTCGGACTCGGCTCCCCGGGCAATCGCGGTGTAGTTGTCCAGGGTGCCCGCAAGGAACAGATCGAACCAGCCGCCGACGTGCAGCGCCGGAACGGCCGTGCACGTGCGGTCCCTGGTGTAATTGATCCCCTCCCAGTAACCGCTGTCTGCTTCCTTTTCCAGCCATGTCGTCCAACTGGGCAGGACGTCGCTGACCGCTGTGAGGTCAGTCAGCGGCAAGGTGCGGAAGGTCGCCTCCATGTCGCGTGACATGCTCAGGAACGCGCCCATCTGCGCCGCAATGTCCTCCCCGCGCTGTGCGCGATCCCCCAGAGTCTGGGCCGTCTTGAGCATGTGCCAGCCCAGGCCCTGCCCGAGCTGCATGGCCCCCTGCTTGTAGACCAGTCCGTCCCGGTAGTTGTTCGTCGCGACGATCGGGACGATGGCGGCCAGTCCTGCGGGGTTCTTCCCGCTGACAGCAAGCTGCGCCATCCCAAGGTACGAGGCCCCGAACATGCACACCTGACCGTTGGTCCAGGGCTGGTCGATGAGCCAGGCAATAGTGTCCAGGCCATCGTTGGTCTCGTTTTCAAAGGCCTGGAGCACACCTTCGGACTCCGCAGTCCCGCGGCAGCTCTGGACGACGACGGCGAAGCCGGCGGCAAGCGCCGGCGCCACGGGCAACGTTCGCGCCATCGGCTCCGCATACGGGGTACGGACGAGAACCACCGGCTGGGGCTCTGCAGACACGGAGCGGTAGGCCGTAGCGACGAGGGCGATTCCGTCGCGCATTGGAATGCGGACTTTTTCCATCACCCGGGATTCGATGGTTTCCGTGGTCTGTGTCATAGCCTGACAAACAACCTTTCGCTCTCGGAGCAGCGTTGCTCCACTGGGCCCACTGTGAGGCGTCTCACATACACTACGGGTCCGGTCCGGGATGATTTGTCTCAAATTGAGACTGTCAATCTGGCTGATTCCGGGCACGCGGGACCGCCGGAGCCGCCGCCTTTAGCGCGGGCCGGAGAGGAAACGATGGGAGTACTCAACGGTTGACTTTGCCTCAGGCAAAGTTGACGACGGCGGCACTGGCCGCCGCCGTCGTCGTTTCTTGTCAATGTGTCACCACTGTTGCGGTCAGGAGACCTCGATGGTCACCACTGCCGGTCCGGAGGCAGACGCCTCGGCCATCAGGCCGGTCCCTGAGGTGACGGCCCGGGAGACGCAGCAGGCCATCTTCTCGGCGGCGTTTTTCTGCCTGGCACTGTAGAAGACATCACGATGGTCGATGGCCCCCTCAAGCCTGAGTATTTTGACCTCGCAGAGCCCGCATTCGCCCTTGCGGCAGTCGAACATCAGGTCAGCTCCAGCATCCTCGAGGGCTTCGAGCATGGAGCGGCCCTGGTTTACTGGAACCTCCAATCCCAGACTTGGGACCTTGACGATGAATTCCTCGGCGTCATACCAGCCGCTGTTGCCGAACGTTTCGTAACGCAGGTTGGGGTAGCTGAGCTCCCGCTCGGTCCAGGTGCGGCGCACGGCGTCCATGAGCCGAATGGGACCGCACATGTATAGTTCGGTGTCCTCCGTTGCGCTGGCGACCAGCCGGTTCACATCCAGGGACGTTCCCTCATCATCCACATGGACCACGAGGTTCTCGCCATGGACCTCCTGAAGCTCCTCCAGGTAGGCCATTGCCGCGCGGTTACGCCCGGCGTAGACGAAGCTGTAATTGGCTCGTAAGTTTTTCAGTACCTTGGCCATGTTGATCATGGCGGTGATGCCAATGCCCCCGGCCAGCAGGATGTATCGTTCCGCCCCCACCCGGAGCGGAAAGTTCTGCAGCGGCTGGGTAATGTCCAGCAGGTCCCCGGCCTGGAGAGCGTGCATGAAGGCCGAGCCGCCGCGGGACAGCGGCGCCTTCAGCACGCTGATCACCAGACGGGCGCCGTCCTCGCTGGCCTCGACCACGGAGTAGGAGCGCTTGCCCTCGTGGCCGTCAATGCAGACCCTGACATCGATATGTGAGCCCGGTTCCGCCTTCCGGGGCAGGGACGGTTCAATCACGATGCGCTGGATATCGGTGGCGACGTTCCGGATTTCGACAACTGTTCCCAGCTGCCAGACTTCAATGTTTGTTGCTGCCATGGCTATTTCAGACCTGTTCTCGTTGCTGCCTGTTCCCGCGCTAGGCGACGGGAACCAGGCGGCCTTCGGATTCGAGTTGGCGTTCGATGAGGCGCCGCACCCACATGCCGCCGGCGTCGATGTTCAGGCTGTAGAACTCGTAGTCCGGGTTGGCGTCGATGGCGGCCTGCTGCGCTGTGAGCATGGCCTCGTCCTCCCCGAAGACGCCGTGCACGCCCTCGCGCAACTGGGTGGTGATGAGCTGGCTGTCCAGGCGGTAGTTGCGCATGAACGCCCAGAAATAGTGGCAGGACTTGTCATTTTCGGGCGTGATCGCGTTCATCACAAATCCGTTGACGCCCTGGCTGCGGTCACCTTCGAAGGCACCGGTGCCCGCCTTGGCCACTCCCACGTCGATGTTGATGACGGATGGCGAGCGGAAGGTGATGATCTGCCAGCGGTCCACCTTGCCCTCGAAGCCGGGGAACTTGTCGCGCATGTTCTTGCGCCAGAACGGGGGGGCGTCGATGTTGAACATCCAGCGCGCAACCGTGACGGTGTCGTCGTCATGGGTGACCACGAAGTCGGATTCGCTGAGTTCATCCTGTCCAATCGAGGAGGCGTGGATAAACTCCTCGTGGGTGAGGTCCATGAGGTTATCCAGGACCAGCTGATAATTGCAGGGGGCGTAGATGGTCTCACCGTCGCCTGCCCACTCGTTGGAGTCCAGCTGGTGCATGTCCGGAACCAGCTGAGGGTCGGCTTTGGTCGGGTCGCCGAGCCAGACCCAGACGTAGCGGTGGCGTTCCACTACCGGGAAGGACGGCACCGTGGCGCTGGGGTTGATGGTCTCCTGCGCCGGCATCGATACGCAACGTCCCGCGGAGTTGTAGACGATGCCGTGGTACGGGCACTGGATCTGGTCCTTTTCGAGTGTTTTGCCCATGGAGAGAGGGGCCAGCCGGTGCCAGCAGGCGTCGGCCAGCGCCACAGCCTTGCCGTCCTCGGTGCGGTAAAGCGCAAGCTGTCGGCCGGCGATTTTGCGGGACATCGGCTTACGCGTTACTTCCTTGTCCCAAGCAGCGACGTACCAGACGTTTAGGGGGTAGCCGAGGACCTTGTTGGTGGTAGAGCTCTGGGTACTGACAGCAGTCATGGTTTTCCTTCCATGTAACAGCGGCGTCGACAATGACGCCACCGATCGGGCGCAGGGGGAACGGTGGTCTGTCCCACTCCAATAACTATCTACGTAGTTAGTGCGGTGGGTCACAGATTATCTATGGATATAGTTATTGGCAAGAGCCGGAGGAAAAGAGGTCGTTCTGTGAGTCTTCGCTACGCACTGCTGGCATTGCTGACGGTCGAACCCATGACGGGCTATGACCTGTCCAAGCGGTTCGAGTCCTCCGTTGCCTATGTGTGGCATGCCCCCGATTCGCAGATCTACCCCGAGCTGCGTCGAATGGAAAAAGACGGGCTTTTAATCGGGGAAGAGGTGCCCTGGGGTCCGAACAGCAAGAAGACGCAGTACCGGATAACGGAGGCCGGCATTGCAGCGTTCCGGGAATGGATGAACACCCCGTTGGAATACTCCCGGGAGCGCGATCCGGTTCACCTGAAGGCCGCCTACCTGGAATGGGCGGAGCCGGACTCGGCGAGGGCACAGATGGAAGCCCACATTGCCTACCACATGCTGCGGCGTAACCAGTGGGAAGGCATGGTCCAGGAACTGCGCAGCGGCACCAGCGTCATGCTGGGCCGCCGGCTTGCCGTGACTCCGGCGGCGGAACACCGGCGCACCACCGAGTACAAGATCTTCACTTATGAGGGCCTGATCGCCCGTGCCGAGACAGAAATAGCGTGGGGCCGCCGCGGCCTGGAGCTCATCGATTCCCTCGAGGATGGTTCCTGACCACGACGGGCGTACGGCGGGGGGCCTGGCTTTCCGCGTACATCTGGCGCAGCTCGGCCTTGCGGATCTTGCCGCTGGCAGTCCGCGGCAGCTCGTCCACAATCACCACGGACTTGGGAATCTTGTACCGCGCCAGGCGGCCCTCCAGATGGGCACGGACTTCTTCCTCTGTCACGGTGTGTCCCTTCCGGACGGTGATGATGGCCTTGGGCACTTCGCCCCATTTCTCGTCCGGCACGCCGATGAGGGCCACGCTTCCGACAGCCTCCAACTCGATGACGATCTGCTCGACCTCGGCCGGGTAGATGTTCTCGCCTCCGGAAATGATCATGTCCTTGAGCCTGTCCGAGATGTATACAAAGCCTTCGTCGTCGGCGTAGCCCATGTCCCCGGATCGGAACCACTCGTCGTCGGCAAAGCTGTTTTCGGTGGCGTCCGGCCGGTTCCAGTATTCGCGGATGACGTTGGGGCCTTTTACCTCGATTTCCCCCACCGCGTGGGATCCCTGGACGTCCCCTAGCGGATCAACAATGCGCACCTCGGTGAAGAAATGCGGCAGACCCACCGAGCCCATCTTGTCCCGGCTCCGGTCCGGCTGCAGGCTGGTGGCCCCCGGCGCGGTTTCGGTCATGCCGTAGCCGCCGGAGAAGGACAGCCCCCGGCTCTCGTAGGCTTCCATCACGCGGACGGGCACGGCCGAACCGCCGCAGGTGAGCTTTTTCAGCGAACTGAGGTCCGTACATTCCCAGGCCTCGTGCTCGGCGAGCATCTGGTAGGTGGTGGGAACGCCGCTGATCATCGTGGCCTTGTAATGCTCGATCAGGGACAGCGCCCGGCCGGGAACGAAGCCCGGTTCCAGTAGCAGGGTGCCGCCCTTGAGGAAAACCGGCATGATAGCCATGCCGAGCGAGGCTACATGGAACATGGGCGAGATGACCAGGGCCACGTCACTGCTGACCACGTCGTAGTCCACCAGCACGTTGTAGGAGTTCCAGGTGATGTTGCCGTGGGTCAGCACGGCTCCCTTGGGACGGCCGGTGGTGCCCGAGGTGTAAAGGATGATGGCCGTGTCGTCCAGGGTGACCCGGACATCGATGCGGTCAGCGGAAGCAGCGGTCCGTGCCTCGGCGTAGTCCTCGGCGCCATCGGAGACGTCGGTGGAACGCGTATCACGGACCACAAGGCGGTGGCGGACGGCCGTGTCCCGTGATCCCGCGACGGCCAGGCCGTCCAGGGCTGCGGCGTTGATCAGCACTGTGGAGCCCGAGTCCTGCAGGGCGAACTGGATTTCCGGCGGGGCGAGGCGCGTGTTCAGCGGAACAAAGATGGCGCCCAGGGTGCCGGCCGCGAAGAACGTCTCCAGGAACGAGGGATCATTTTCGCCCAGGTAGGCCACGCGGTCCCCCTGCTGCACGCCGCGGTCACGCAGGGCATTGGCCAGCCGGTCCACGCGGTCGGCCAGTTCGCCGTAGCTGGTGCGGGTGTCGCGGTAGATCAGCGCGGTCTTGGTGGCGGATTTCGTTCTGCGGCGTTGCAGCCACGAACCCACTCCTTGGTTGTACATGTGAGCGGAACCTTCCTGTCATAGGGAACGGGCGACGGCGGCGGCGCGCGGGCAACATTGCCAGCCGGGCCGCCGTCTTCGCCTGCTAGGCGTAGAAGCGGTAAAGGGAGTGCGCGACGACGGCGGGCTTGGTGCCGCCTTCAACCTCGATGCTCTGGTCCACGCCGATCTGCACGCCGCCGGCAATTTCGGTGACGGTGGCGATCTTCGCAGACATGCGGATCTTGGAGCCTGCCTTGACCGGGGACGGGAAGCGGACCTTTTCCAGCCCGTAGTTGACCCTGGTCTTTACACCCGTGACATCCAGCAGTTCGGTCCAGAACGGGATGGCCAGGGACAGGGTGAGGAAACCGTGCGCGATGGGCGCGCCGAAGGGGCCCTCCTTGGCCTTTTCCGGGTCCGTGTGGATCCACTGGTGGTCGCCCGTGGCGTCGGCGAAGGTGTTGATCTGATCCTGGGACACCTCGATGTAGTCGGTGTAGCCCAGGTCGTGGCCTTCCATACCGGCCAGTTCTTCGAAAGTTACCGTGGTGATGCTCATGATGCTCCTTGGATGTTGTCGATGACGATCAGCGGAATGCGCCAAGGCCGGTGAGGGCCCGGCCCACTATGAGTGAGTTGATTTCGTGGGTGCCTTCGTAGGAGTAGACGGCCTCGGCGTCAGCGAAGAACCTGCCCACCCTGTTGTCCAGGATGATGCCGTTACCGCCACAAATTTCGCGGGCCAGGGCCGTGGTTTCCCGCGCCCGGGCAGCGCACCACATCTTGGCCATGGCCGAGTTTTCGTCCTTGTAGATGCCTGCTGCCTGCTGCTGGGTCAGGCGGACCACCATGCCCAGGCACGCGGTGACGTTGCCCAGCATCGCGGCGAGCTTTTCCTGGATGAGCTGGAACCCGCCCAACGGCCGGCCGAACTGTTCACGTTCCTTGACATAGCGCAGGGCGGCCTCGTAAGCGCCGGCCTGGAGCCCGGTGGCGATCCAGGCTACGTCTGAACGCAAGTTCCGCAGCAGCCCGGCAACGTCACCGAAACCGTTCACGTTCTGTAGCCGGTGGTCTTCCTGCACCACAACATCGGTGAGCGTGATGTCCGCGTTCTGCATGATGCGCAGGGACATCTTGCCTTCGATCTTGCGGAGCGCGACGCCGGGGTCGTCCGTCCGGACCAGGAACGCCTTGATCTGACGGTCTGCCTCGTCGCGGGCAAAAACAGCCAGATAGTCGGCCGTAGCGGCACCCCCGATCCAACGTTTGACGCCGTTGATCACCCAGGTGCCGCCGTTCCGGCGGGCACTGGTTTCCAGGCCGCCCGCAATGTCTGAGCCGTGGGCGGGTTCGGTCAGGGCAAAAACTCCGGTCATCTCAAAGCTGCGGATGAACGGATCCCACGCCGCTGCCTGTTCCGGGCTGCCACCCAGGTTGACCGCTGTGCGGAACAGCCCGGACTGGGCGTTATAGAAGGTGGCCACGGAGGCGTCCGTGCGGGCGAGTTCAAAATTTCTGAACCCTCCGTACAGTGCCCCCGGAACGGCACCGTCCCGGGTCAGTTCCGAGGGTTCCATCAGGTTCAGGCCGACCAGCGGTTTGATGATCTGTTCCGGGAATTCGCCCCGTTCCCAGTAGTCGGCCAGGAGTGGCTGGACGTCATCATCCAGGACGGTGCGCAGCCGGCCCAGCACCTGCCGTTCGTCCTCGCTGAGGAGGGTGGAGTAGCCATACTGGTCAGAAGGGTAGAACGCGCTCATGATGCGGCCTGGGTGTTCAGCCCCAGCAGCCGGACGGCGTTGTCCTTGAGGATCTTGGGCCGCACCTCTTCCTTGAACGTGAGGTCGGCGAAGTCGTTCATCCAGCGGTCCGGTGTGATCAGCGGGAAGTCCGAGCCGAACAGCACCTTGTTCTGCAGGACCGAGTTGGCCTGCCGGACCAGGATCTCCGGGAAGTACCTGGGCGACCAGCCGGAGAGATCGATCCACACGTTGGCCTTGTGCGTGGCCACCGCAATGGCTTCTTCCTGCCACGGCACCGAGGGGTGCGCCATGATGATCTGCAGTTCCGGGAAGTCCGCCGCCACGGCGTCGAGCAGGATGGGGTTGGAGAGCGCCAGCTTCAGCCCGAATCCTCCCGGCAGTCCGGAGCCGATCCCCGTCTGTCCGGTATGGAAGATGACCGGAAGCCCAAAGGACTGCAGGAGCTCCCACAGCGGGTAGAACTGCTGATCGGAGGGATCAAAGTTCTGCACCGTGGGGTGGAACTTGAACCCGCGGACGCCGAAGTCCCCTGCCAGCAGCCGGGCCCTTTCAAGGGCTTCCGTATTGGTGGTGGGGTCCACGGAACCGAAGGGAATCAGCACATCGTTGTTACGGGCCGCACCGAGTGCGATTTCCTCGCTGCTGTTGGGCCGGTGGCCCAGCGCCCGGCGGGCGTCCACCGTGAAGACGACGGCGGCCATCTTCCGTTCACGGTAAATCTCCGCAATGTCGTCCAGGCCGGGACGGGGACCGTCCGTCTTGAAATACTTGCTCGCCGCGTCCACAAGTTCCTGGGGCAAAGCGTTGTGCCCATGATCGTCCACCTCGACGTGGACATGCATGTCGATGGCCGTCAGAGCGTCAACATCAACTGCCGATACGTAGCTCATGGCGCTTACTTGGCGGGGGTCGGCTCGGGACGCAGCTCCGCGGGCAGCTCGGGGAACTCCTCGCCGACGCTCTGCAGCTTGTTCCCGAGAAGTCCCTCAAAGTTGGAGATGAGTTCCTCGTAGCTCCAGCCCCCGTCGTGGTATTCAGTGGCCACGGCCTCGGGATGGGACCAGAGCTGCAGGCGGTCTCCGCCCACGCCGATGGCCTGGCCCGTGATGGTACCGGCCTCATCAGAGGCGAGGAACGCCACCAGTCCGGCAACGTCTCCGGCCGTGCCAAAGCCAAGGTCTTTCCGGAAGAAGTCCGGCATCGCTTCGCCACGGGCGGAAGCCTGGACGGCCTTTTCGAAGAAGGGGAGGGTTTCGGTCATGGCGGTGGCAGCCACCGGTATCACCACGTTGGCGGTCACGCCGGCCCGCTTCATCTCCAGCGCCCACGTCCGCACCATGCCCACGATGCCTGCCTTGGCGGCGGCGTAGTTGGTCTGGCCGAAGTTGCCGCGCTGTCCCGTGGGCGATCCGACGGCGATGATCCGCCCGGTCACATTGTTTTCCTTGAAGTAGGCGAAGGCCTCGCGGACGCAAGTAAAGGTTCCGCGCAGATGGACGTCGATTACCAGGTCGAAGTCTTCGTCCGTCATCTTCAGCAGGGACTTGTCCCGCAGGACGCCGGCATTGGTGACCAGGATGTCCAGCCGGCCAAACGTCTCGACAGCGGCGTTCACGAGCTGCCTTGCGGTTTCGGAGGATCCCACCGGGGCGGCGACGGCTACTGCCCTGCCGCCGGCCGAGGTGATGCTGTCCGCGGCTTCCGCAGCAACGGCCGCGTCAACATCGTTGATGACCACTGCGGCACCTTGCCGGGCGAGTTCCTGTGCATATGCCAGGCCCAGTCCACGTCCACTGCCGGTAACGATTGCTACTTTTCCTTCAAGGTTCATGGCTCTCTCCTTCGGTTCAACTATGCGTGGTGCTGCCGTTCTGGCTCCCGGCGCATGAGGGTTCGCCTCAATGACAACCCATCTAGTTAACAATGTCAATCATTCTGTTTGAAACTATTCTGCTTCGATCGTCCTGCAGTATCGTTGAGTAAGTCATTTCGATAATTCCCCTACCATCGGACGCATGAGGGCCCATGACCGGAGCAATTATGGAAAGCATCGAGCGGTTCCGTGCACCGCTAGTACCCGGGTCGACCGACCGTTTGCTCGCCAGTGACCTGGCCAAGGAAACAGAGTTCCTCGCGGCCCGGACAATCAGCATCGGAACGGCAAGGGCCAACGCCATGTTGGGCCCGTTGGATCTGAAGGTCAGGTCCTATTCCGTGCTCGCCCTTGCCTGCACCGCAGACGCCCCTTCCCAGCGGGAACTGGCTGACTTCCTGTGCCTCGTGCCCAGTCAAATCGTCGCCCTCGTGGATGGCTTGGAACGGCGCGGCCTGGTGGAGCGCCTCAATGATCCGGGCGACAGGCGCTCCAAAATCATCCGCGCGACGGCGTCCGGCAAGAGGCTTTACAAGCGCGCCTCCGAAACTGTTCGAGAAGCGGAGGACATCTCTCTCCAGGCACTGACTGCCGAGGAACGCAACCAGCTCCGGAGCCTGCTTCGCAGGACTGCATTCACTCCGACAGACCAGGCCAGCGCTCCTGGGTAAACGGTGACGACGAACTGGCGTCCTCGATACCGGCTGGCTCTCACTTCACAGACCTCCTCGGAAGACACCTGCCATACCTGGCTGCTGCCACACCCTAGGGTCCAGAAGTGGCACAGCATGTCATACCAACCGCGGACGCGGCCTACGGGACGCCGCGCAGTGGATGTCCCGCGGACTCGCCTGCTGGCCTATTTCGTGAGAGGAACCTCTCTCTGCGAAAGCCCCTTCCCCAGTCCTCCCGCGACACTTTCCCGGCCACTCCCCTGCCGGTCAAGAATCTTCAGAGATCGTGCTTGCCGGATTGGCGGACACCCCACGTGCCCCCAGACCTGTTGAACTGCACCAGCCGACATGTTCTGCTTCAGGCCCCTCCGAGCCGTCCTACTCGACCGGGTACGTGTACTTCCTCGGCAAAGCCACGACGAGCAGCGCGGCGAGGGCCAGCAGCCCGGTAAAGACAAAGAGCATCGGAGTATAGGACCCGACGGCGTCGAAACCGAAGCCAAGGGCCATAGGCCCGAAGGCCGCTCCGAGACCGAATGCGCCGAAGAAGTAGCCGCTGAGCTGGCCGAACGACCGCAGACCAAAGTACCGGGACCCCAGGAAGGCGATGAGGTCTGTTTCGGCCCCCGCAGCGACTCCGAGCGCCATTATGCCGAGGACAGGAGCGGTTCCGGTCGCAAGCAGCGCCACCCCGAGGCCGCCGACAAGGAAGGCCAGCGCCCCGATGTACGGAGCGTGGAAGCGGTCGTAAAGGTATCCCCCGCCGAGTCTGCCCACGATCGAGGCAACACCAGCGAGGCCCAGCATGCCGGCTGCGGCAGCGGGCTGCCATCCCTGGTCGGTCAGCAGCGGAACCACGTGGATCAAGGCCCCTTGAATGGTCATGGCGACCAATACGATCGAGAGTGCCAGCCGCCAAAACGTGCGGGTGCGCAAAGCGGAGCGGACGGATATGCCTGGAAGTTCCGTACTTGCGGTTTCGGAGCCCAGGGCGCGGTTGGCCGGCACTCCTTCACCGGGACGCGGGTCACGGATCATGAAGAACAGCGCTGGCAGAGCGACGACGAGGAGCAGCCCGGCCAGACCGACATAGGCGTTGCGCCATCCCCAGTTAGACACCATGTACTGCGCCAACTGGGGAGCCAGCGATTGGCCTACCGCCAGCCCCATGACCGTGGCGCCAATGGCCAGCCCGCGGTTGCGGTCAAACCACCGTGAAACGGTTTTGATGTACGAGGCCACGTTCTGCGGCGCCCCCGCGATACCTGTTAAACCGACCAGCACGATATACACGGCCAGAACCGGCGGAACCAAGGAGATCGCCGCAATATTCAGTGCCAGCAGCACGACCCCGACGGGCAGCACGCGGCGGATTCCCCATCTGTCGACCGCTAGACCGACCAGGGGAAGGAAGATCGCTGACATCAAGCCGCCGACCAGCAGCCCGGCACTGATCGGGCCCCGGTCCCAGCCGAACTCCTTGCTGACCGGAACCATGAAGACGCCCATCGTGCTGAGGACCAGCGGGGCGGTGGAGACGGACAGCGCCAGCGCCGACCCAGCAACCACCAGTGAAGACTTTCCGCTCATCTCTTTGCGTGCCGCCACGATGCTGGCAGGAGACCCGCCGGGATCAGTGACGGTCAGTTCGTTGCGCATGTTTTTTCTTCCTGATTGCTTGCCTTCGTCGTTGAACACGTCACAAGCCGCATGCGGCGTGATTCCCCTCACAGAACCATACAGGTGCGGTCATAGGGGCTGCGTCTCATTCTGAGACTCGACTGGGCCCAAATTTCAAGGCATCAAATCAGGCGAAATCGCAGGGTTATTGAGCGTTGATCCACTGACGGCAGGCGGAAGACATTGCTGGTCGCGTGCCCAAGGTGTCGCCTCTGCGCTTTTGACCGGTAGCGCCCGCAGCTAATTTTCCGGTGCCTGCTGAACATTACTTGCCATTGGGGGATGACAGCCGCACATGCAGGTGCAGGCGTGGCACGTTGCTGCATGCGGTCGGGAAATGCTTCGGAAGTCGGATCGAGCCCCATGGAGCACTGCCCGGCACCGGGACGGCCTGACGAATTGACGGTCTCACAATGAGACGCCCGGGCACTGTAGCCCCGGATAGCTTAGTACGAACAACATTCCGTGGTGATCTGGATTACAGCCAACGTTTCCCGGAAGGGGCCCTCATCAGCTGAAATTCGGTCTAACCCCGCGGTGCTGCATAAACGCGGCGTTGGCACACAAGTGGCCGACTGGTGGGGCAGGGCAAGAGGGCACGGTGCCCCTCGGATCCAGTTCAGTGAGCTCGGGTTTCAGAGGAGAGAAACATGATCAGTGGGGAAATAAATGCAACACAAAACTCCGGGCATGCAGGCGTCAACACTGGCGCGGGCGCCCATGTGCGTCGCCCGGTCGTGTACGAAGAATCTGGCACCTTCCTTGGCGGTCAGCTCACCTCTTCCGCCTGGAGCGGCTGGTGGTATGAAGAACCAGACAGCGAAACTTGGAGCTTGGCGGAACCCGCGTTCGGGAAGCCGGTCAATCTTGCTGTGCCGTCAGCCCAAGATGATCTGCCCGGCAACACTATTGGGCACCGACGCTTTCTATGAGGCCTGAGAACCGCTATTCAACACGGTTGGGACAAGCATCCGCGACTCGAAGACATCGTCGAGGCCGTCGAACGTCACGGCGTGTCACCAAGACCCTTAGAAACCTGGATTCCGTCAAATCTCCTCAAGTCACTTTACGCTTGCGGGCTGCGTCGACGGCATCGCCAAAAGATCTGAACGGAGACGCAGTAAATGTACAAAACCCGAAATTTGCAGCTCATGGCCCAAGACGGTCCAGGTGTATGGCACCCAACAGACGACCGGACCACGCTCGAAGGGCGGAAGATCGTGGTCCACGACCACGGAGATATCGTTGATCGGGGCCAAGTTGAAGTCATTACTGCCGACGGGAGCATTCTCTGGTTACGCCAGGATGGCACATCACCGCGACGTCTGATAGAAAAGCCTCCGCGGGTACATGTACGAATCCACGCTCCGGAATGAGGGCGGCCTCAGCCCGCCCCAGGCTTTCCGCCTGATGCTGCCGGTCAACTCGTCGTGATCAAGGACACTTCACGCGGCTTTATCATCAGCTTCGAAGAGCTTCTGCGACGCGGACAGGACGCGGCTCAATCCCTGCAGATATACCAGTTGATCGCGGCGATCTTCATCATCCTTGATTACACCCTCTCGAAAATCGCAGAGCACGTCGAAATAGGAACGCAAGAAGAAGCCAAAGAAGGCACCTGCGAAGCTGAAACCCTTGTTGACGCGGAAGTGACCCTGACAAACCATCCCGCTGCTGCCTGAATCGAAGGGTTAGCCAAGGCCCCCGCCCTGATTGACTCCGCAGCATCTAGAGAGCCGTTCACCTGCGCCCAGATCACTCCGTGATCGAGCGCCCAAATTGAGAAGAGAGCCCATTGGCAGCGAACAGAGCGGTCGCCTACAAAGGACCCGGGAAAGTCGAAGTCATCGACACCGATTACCCGACCTTCGAGTTGAAAGACGGACCGGGTGTTAACCCGGCCAATGTGGGCAGGAAAGTACCCCACGGCGTTATTCTCCGCACAATAACCACCAACATCTGCGGATCTGACCAACACATGGTCCGCGGCCGCACCACCGCCCCCTCAAACCTGGTCCTCGGCCACGAAATTACCGGCGAAGTCATCGAAACCGGGCCTGACGTCGAGTTCATCAAGGTCGGCGACGTCGTCTCGGTCCCCTTCAACATCTCCTGCGGCCGCTGCCGGAACTGCAAGGAACGCAAAACCGGCATCTGCCTCAACGTCAACCCGGACAGGCCCGGCAGCGCCTACGGCTACGTCGACATGGGTGGCTGGGTCGGTGGTCAGTCTGAGTTCGTCCTGGTCCCGTACGCAGACTGGAATCTCCTAAAATTCCCCGACCGAGATCAGGCTCTGGAAAAGATCATGGACCTGACCATGCTCTCGGACATCTTTCCCACCGGATTCCATGGAGCAGTCACCGCCGGAGTGGGCGTCGGTTCCACGGTCTACGTCGCCGGCGCAGGCCCGGTGGGGCTGGCCGCCGCCGCCAGCGCGCAGCTGCTCGGCGCCGCAGTGGTCATCGTCGGAGATCTGAATGAAGACCGGCTCGCACAGGCGCGAAGCTTCGGATGCGAAACGATCAACGTCGCCGCCGGTGACCCGGCCGACCGAATCGAACAGATACTCGGCGTCCGAGAAGTGGACGCCGGTATCGATGCGGTGGGCTTCGAAGCCCGCGGCCACGGACACGGGGCCCAGGCCGAAGAAGCCCCGGCAACCGTCCTCAACTCCCTCATGGACATCACGGCGGCCGGAGGGGCGCTTGGTATCCCAGGCCTTTATGTCACAGGAGACCCAGGCGCTGTCGATGACGCAGCCAAGAAGGGCTCCCTTTCGCTGAGTCTCGGCACTGGCTGGGCCAAGTCCCTCTCATTCGCCACCGGCCAGTGCCCCGTCATGAAATACAACCGCCAGCTGATGATGGCCATCCTCCATGACAAGGTCCAAATCGCCAAGGCAGTCAATGCCCAAGCAATGTCCCTCGAAGACGCACCGCGCGGATACGCCGAGTTCGACGCCGGCGCAGCGACCAAATACGTCCTGAACCCCAACGGATACGTCAAGGCATAAAAGGAGCAAGTCCAAAATGACCTCACCCACCCTTGCCGAAGCACGCGACCTGATCGCGGCCGCCGAAGAACGAGCCCAGGAAATTGGCCAGCCAATGAACATTGCAATGGTCGACGTCGCACCAAAGTCAATGGCGCCACTGGCGTCAGCGGCGGTTCCGGCGAACAGAACCAGACCGTTGCAGAAGCAGGCGTCAAGGCACTGACCGGCATCGGGACGCGCAGCTAACGTCTCCAGGGGGCCTTGGCCGGAGCTCCCTGCCCCGTCAAGGCCATCCCTTCTTAGCCACTCCCCTCAATCCCGGCCGAGGACCGCAAAAGGTGCCGGAACCGAATCCCGAAGGAAAAGCGCATGACTGAATTCAGTACAAACGACAAAACCCTAAGAGTGTCGGTCACCGGATCCGAGCCAGTAGTACTGCACCTGGATTCCACCGGTACAGCAACCCTCCGGCTTGAAGTTACGACCGCCCGCCCGGAGGTCACCGGGTACACCTTCACGGAACCTCCCCGCTGACCTCCTCCTCACACGACGCTTCCATCAGGACCACCCATCGCAGAATGGTCCAAGTGACTGCGAAGTCGTGGACCATGCTGGAATAGGGTGCCTTGAACCAGGTTTCGTGAATGATCCGGCCGCTTGCATCGGCCTCGTAGTACGCGATGTCCCTTGAAGTCTCCCCCTTGGCGGCATAACCGAAAAACACCATCTCTCCGGTTTTCGGATCAACCTTGGGGTGGGCGGTTGCGGTTTTGGAGGTCAGGGAACCCTCAAAGTCGTAGTCCCCCACGGTTTCCAAGGTGTCCGGGTCCAGGATCAAAGGCGGGCTGTCCTCCTTGGCAGCGTAGAGCTTACCGCCATGGAAGAAGACATTGGTGTTGGCAATTCCGCGGACCATGCCTTCGACCGCCGCATCATCGGTATAGGGGTTGCGATAGCCGCCGAACAAAGCCCTGCCGGCGTCACGCTCCGCATTGAACCGCGGCGTTTTGATGTAGCGGCTCTTGTAGTCCACCCGTCCGTTGTGGAAGCGGAACGACAGCGCCATGCCATCCCCGTTGAAGAGGTCGATGTCCCCCTTTATGAAGGATGGGAACTGTCGGTCGCAGACAACCTTGTAGAACGTACCATCAAGGTGCGCGGGTATTTCGCCCTGAATACATTCCAAGCCGACGATGTCGGCTTCGATCCGGCTGGGTGCATCGAACGGATGCGCAGCCTCGGGGAAGCGGACAATGGGATACGGATCAGGCGGCGGGATGGAATCCTTGGGTTCGGTCCGATGCCATACCAGCGCGTCGGTGCGCGACGAACTGATAGGAGATCCCACCCGGTGAAACAAATCCGCACGGGAAACTGCACACGGCGCAGCCCGCAGGCGAACGCGTCCGTCGGCAGCAGTTTCCGGATGTAGGAAGCGGAGCCCGGCTCCATTGTCGGCTTTCGGGAAAGCTGCTTTGGTGAGGGACAACCTCCTACGAACAGTAATCAAGTGGGGGCCGAATTATGAGACCAACAATGGAGTTGTAATGACACAGCAGCTGACGGACCAAATGATCCGTACGGATCTTTACATCAATGGCGCAAAAGAGTCGGCAACAGGCGAACTGAACATTAATAATCCAGCGAATCCGCTGGAGACGGTAGGGGTGGCGGCTGCGGCGTCCAGGGGACAGGCGCTGGATGCAGTTGCGGCCGCTAAGGCAGCGTTCCCGGCCTGGTCAGCGCTGGAACCGGCCGAGCGCGCACGGCAGCTAAGCGAAGGTATTAAAGCTTTAGACGCCTTTCAGAAGGAAGACGCGCACTTGTTGTCCCGTGAAAACGGAAAGGTCCTGCAGGAAGGCCTTGTGGACCTGATCGTCTTCAACATCCGGGTCCAACTGGCCTGCGGGCTGGCGGACAAGGTAAACCAGACGTCCGTACTGGCCGGGCCTCCTACAGAGACGGTCGTGGAGTACAAGCCGCTCGGCGTGGTCACTTTGATTGTGCCCTTCAATTGGCCGCTAGCCATCCTGGCCGCATCCCTCCCCTATGCATTGGTCACTGGTAACACCGTGGTGGTCAAGCCGCCTCCCTCTGCTCCGCTGGCCACCACACGCGTTGTACAGCGTTTGGCGCAGACGCTGCCGCCCGGTGTCCTGAACGTCATCACGGGCGAGGATACCGAGATCGGAGACGCTCTTATCGCCAACGAGGACGTGGCCAAGGTCTGCTTCACCGGAAGTGTCGGCGGGGGCAAGCGCATCATGGAGATGGCCTCTCGGACTTTGACCCGTGTGGCGCTGGAATTGGGCGGAAATGACCCAGCGCTCATTCTTCCGGACGCCGAACTGGACGATGCCTCGCTGGACCGCCTGTTCCACGGCACGTACGACACCACGGGGCAGGTCTGCATGGCGGTGAAGCGATTGTACGTCCATCGGTCCCGCTACCAAGAAGTGGTAGACGGCCTGAAATCACGGTTGGAAAACACTGTGCTGGGCCGCGGCACCGATGTCGGAACCACCATGGGACCTCTGCACTCGCCGTTGCAGAAATCCTTGGTCAATGAGTTGGTTGAGGAAGCGCGGGCATCCGGGGCAGAAGTGCTTGAGTTCGGTACTCTTCCAGAGGGAGACTTGATCGCCGGCAACTTTGTTCGCCCGTCCCTGGTCCTGAACCCGGACCCGGAATTACGGATCGTCACTGCCGAGCAGTTTGGCCCGGCGTTACCCGTGATGGCCTTTGACGAGATTGACGACGCAGTTACTGCCGCCAACAACACATGGGCGGGCCTTTGTGCTTCCGTATGGACAAGGGATGAGACAAAAGCACGCAGCGTGGCTGCCCGCTTGGAAGCCGGGTACATCTTCCACAATGCCCATGGTCCGGCGTGGCTGGACCAGAGGGCTCCGTTCGGGGGCCTGAAGTCCTCCGGCATGGGGCGCGAGATGGGTATTGAAGGCCTCCGCGAGTTCATGGATACGCGGAGCATCGGGATCAACACCGGTGGCTTTGAAGTCCACTGAGGGCGTAGGGGAAGCTGTAACTGGGCATACGGCGTTGCAGCCTTAGGCAGCTACTGCTCAGAGAGGATCCGGTGCCGATCAGGTACCTCAGTTACTGCCGCGCAGCCGGCGCTGGATCTGCTCCGCGTGACCGTCCAAGGTTTCGGCAAACGCGGCGGCCTCCTTTGCGTTGCTGAGCCTGATGAGCGGAACAGAGACGCAGATTGCGGCCCGTGGCGTGCCCGTGCTGTCGATGATGGGCACGCCAACGCCGGCCAAAGCCAGATCCGTTTCCCCGAACTCGACCGCCCACCCGCGACGCTCGATTCTGTCAAGATCAGCCAACAAATCCTGCCATTCTGTGACGGAATGGCTCGTTACCGGTGGGAGTCTTTTGGTCGGGTAGCGCCGGTCGAGCTCGAAAGCGCTCAGGTGAGCCAGGATCGCCTTTCCTCCTGCCGTGGCGTGCGCCGGAAAAACCTGCCCCAGCGGTGACGCCACACGTACGGACTGGCGGCCTTCGATGGACTCGACGAACCGGGATCTGGCGCCCTCTAGGATCACTAGGCTCACGGTCTCATTGAGCTCTTTGGCAGCCTCGCTGAGTAGTGGACCTGCAGCATCTCTGAGGCTGACGGCTCGAGTGGCGCCTAGCGCGAGTTCGTGAAGTGCTGGTCCCGCCTCATACGCTGCTCCCGGCTGGTCCTGTCGGACAAAACCAACGTGCCGGCAGGTTGAGAGCAACCGGTGCGCGGTCGAATCGCCGACGCCAAGTTCTTCCGCCACTTCTTTCAGTGTGACCCTCCCCCGCTGACCGACGAGCGACACAAGACGCAGTACCCTATCGGCTGACTGCAAAACCGTTGGTCCGTATTCCCGCATAGCAGAAACCTATCGGCTGGGTTTCCGTACGGAGACGCAATCGCAAAAATGACTAGAGTTTTTGGTTCTATTACTCAACGTTTCCGCATGAAGGAAACGTTGAGGCTTTCCATTGTTTGCTCCACAGCACCCTGCTTGACTCTGAGTCGCATCACCCACACCCCATTACTTGAACAGCGGCACGGACGCTGCTGTTACGCCTGCCTACAGAGGAGAAAACCATGACAGAGTTGTCACTGGAAACGGATCTTGCATCGATGCTGTTCGAACTCCAACGCCGCGTTGATGTACTCGAGGCCCAACAAGCCGTGCGGACACTGCAGCACCAGTACGGCTACTACCTGGACAAGACCCTGTACCGCGAAGTGGTCGACCTGTTCGCGGAGGACAGCGAAGCGGTGTTTTGCGGTGGTGTGTTCAAGGGCAAGGCAGGCGTTCGTCGCCTCTACATCGACCGGTTCAGCAACCGCTTCGCCGGAGGCGTCAATGGCCCGGTGTTTGGCTTCCTGCTGGATCACCCGCAGCACCAGGACGTCGTTACGGTTTCCGAGGACGGCCTCAGCGCCAAGGGCCGTTTCCGCTGCACCATGCAGGCCGGCATCCATAAGGACGCCACGGAGGGCTTCCTCGGCCGGGTAACTCACGACCAGTGGTGGGAAGGCGGCATGTATGAGAACGAGTACGTCAAGGAAGACGGCGTCTGGAAGATCAAGCGGCTGAACTACCGTCCGTTCTGGCACAGCGAGTACGGCACCGGTTGGGCCCAAAGCGACCCGATGGATGTGCTGCCGAAGGTCACCTTTCCGGAAGATCCGGTGGGCCCGGACGAGATCATCAGCGCCGGCTACGAGCTCTACCCGAACACCGATGTTTTTCCGTTCCACTACGACCACCCGGTCACGGGGGCACCGTGGAGGCCTTGAATCTGGTCGGACCGCGGGTGGCAGCGGCTTCATCCGCCACGGCACGGCCGTTCATCCGCGGAATGGAGGAAAGAGCCGAGGATCTTGAGTTTATTGACGTCGAGAACCCCGCACGACCGGCCGAAGCGGTCGGAACCGTGGCCCGGTGCACCGCGGAGGACGTTGACCGTGCTGTCCTTGCAGCCGAAGAAGCCTTCCCCTCCTGGTCCGGCACCACGGCTGCCCAGCGTGCCGAGTTGATGCGCCTGGCCGCGGATCGGCTTGCTGAAAGGCTGCAGGAGCTGACTGAAACCCTGGTCCTGGAAGTAGGCAAGGTAGTCAACGACGCCCGTGGGGACGTGGCCGGTGCCATTGCCCTCCTGCGTAGCTTCGCTGACCTGGCCCCGGCCGTGGAAAAGGTGGAGGACCTGACCGGTGGTCCCGGCACGGGCAACGCCAGAACTGTGCTGTTGCACAAGGTTCCAGTGGGCCCAGTAGCCGTGATCTCGCCGTGGAACACGCCTGTCTATCTGACCTTCAACTCCGTAGCCCCCGCGTTGATCGCAGGGTGCACGGTCGTCGTCAAACCACCGGAAATCGCTCCGCTGGCGCTGACTGCGGCGCTGGCGGAAGTGGCTTCCCTGCTGCCGTCGGGGGTGCTGAACGTGACGCCTGGCCGCGGCTCGGTAGTAGGTGATGCTCTCGCCGTTCATCCGGGGATCCGCTCGGTCCTGTTCACCGGCGGCACCGAGGCAGGCAGCAAAGTTCTGGCCGCGGCGGCAGGCACCATCAAGAAGGTCTCGGTGGAGCTGGGCGGCAATGACCCGGCACTGGTGCTGGAGAGCGCTGTTATCGATGAGGCCATGCTGCGCGAAATGATCGCCGGTTCTTTCAGCGTCTCCGGCCAGGTGTGCTTCAACATCAAACGGATCTACGTCCACCGGTCCCGGTATGACGAGTTCGTGGCGAAGTTCACTGCAATGGTGGACCAACTGGTGGTGGGAGACGGTTTTGATCGGGCCGCACACATCGGGCCGCTTACCACGAAGGACGGGTATGAGAATGCTCTTCAGCTCATCTCTGATGCCAAAGCAAACGGTGCCCTCGTGCATGAAGGCGGACAGCTAGGGGATGGCATCGACTGGGAGGCTGGCTATTTCATCCGGCCAACAGTTGTCACCAACCTCAGTGCCGGAGCAGAGCTGGTACTCACCGAGCAGTTTGCCCCGGTCATCCCGATCCTTCCGTTCGACGACGACGAACAGGCCATCCGGGAAGCCAACCGGACCGAATTTGGCCTGGCCTCCTCAGTCTGGAGCGCCGACTCCGAACACGCGCAGCGTGTGGCACTGCGCATCGAAGCAGGTAACACATTCATCAACGCCCACCGGGTGGGCGCCTCCGTCCCTGCGGTGCCATTCGGCGGAATGAAACATTCAGGGCTCGGACGCAACCACCTCATGTATTCGGTTGAGGCGTGCATGGAAGAGCACGCCATAGTGCGCTACGGGAACTTTGGTGAGGAAATCCCGGGCATCCAGCACTGGTCCACGCTCCGGCTGGCCGGCCCGCCCTGGACGAAACTCCAGAAAGGTGATCATGACACAACGCACTCCTGACGGCCCCCGTACTGGCGGCGGCAATGGCTACCTCCGCGTTGCTACAGAGGAGGCCTATGCACTACCCGAAATGTTCGAGCTCTACCGCAAACAATTGGCAGAGAAGAGCAACGACGACTTAGGCTTCAACAGCCTGCTCGGATACTTTCTAGGCAGTAAGCACCCGCAGCCGCGCTCCGTCGTCGAGCGTCTCCAGAACGCCGGAGAACGCCGTATCGCCGACATGGACGCGGCTGGAATTGACCATCAGGTCATGGCCCTGACTGCTCCCGGAACCCAGGTGCTGGAAGCCGGGGACGCCAAGAGTATCGCCGCGATGTCCAACGACCGGCTGGCCGAAGCCTGCGCGGCTCACCCGGACCGGCTATCCGCTCTCGCTGCGGTGGCATACCAGGAACCGGGCTCCGCTGCGAAGGAACTGCGCCGGGCCATCGGGGATCTCGGCCTGAAGGGACTCATCCTCAATTCGCATATTCAGGGCGAGTACATCGACAATCCCAAATTTCTCCCGGTGCTCGAAGAGCTGAATGACCTGGGCGCACCGCTCTACCTGCACCCGTCTACACCTTCCAATCGGATGATCGAACCGCTGCTCGAGGCAGGGCTGGACGGCGCCGTGTACGGGTTCGGGGTGGAAACCGGCATGCATCTTCTGCGCATCGTCACCTCGGGGCTGCTGGACCGGTTCCCCAACCTAAAAGTCGTGGTGGGCCACCTTGGCGAGGCCCTACCGTTCTGGCTGCACCGGATTGACCATATGCACGCCAAGCAGGTGGCCGCTGGCCGCTATGAGGCCATCAGTGCACTGAAACTGAAACCGTCCGAGTACTTCCGACGGAACATCTTCATCACCACCAGCGGCATACCGTGGCAGCCGGCCATCATGTTCACCCGGGACGTGGTTGGCGCGGATCGCGTCATGTACGCCATGGATTACCCGTACCAGTACGACATCCAGGAAGTCATCGACCAGGACAACCTGCCTATTTCCCTGGACGAAAAAAAGCGGTTCTTCGAAGGAACCGCCAGAGAGGTCTTCAACCTCACTTTTTGAAATATGACGGTGGATCCCCACTTGGTCTGGCATCGCCAGTTGAGCATCACCGTCGTCCGTTTCATCTTTCTGCATTAATCCTTCTCAATAAGGAGCTGCAACATGGACGTTGTAAGCCAAATCAAAAACGGTCCAATGACCCGATTCCAGAAGCTCACCATCGGTGTCTGCATGCTGATTGTCATCATCGACGGTTACGACATCATCGTCATGGCCCTCGCCGCACCCTTCATTGCCCAGGAATGGGGTGTGGATTCCATTAACCTCGGCTACTTGATTAGCGCCGCCACGGCCGGCATGGCCGCCGGATCGCTCCTGCTCGCCCCACTGGGCGACCGTTTCGGACGCAGGAACGTCACCCTGCTCAGCCTGGGCATCGTTTCTGTCGGCATGATTTACTCCAGCCTTTCGCAAGATGTGGCCAACCTGCTGGTCTCCCGGGCAGTGACCGGCGTCGGGATCGGTGCGGTGATCGCCATCGTCGGTGTCATCACCGCCGAGTATTCCTCGAAGAAGTCCCTCGGCTTGACCATGGCACTGTTCTCCGCAGGCAACGGAGTCGGCGGTTTCATCGGCGGCCTAGTGGCCGGCGTCGTCATCCCTGCTTCCGGCTGGAAGATGACATTCATTATTGGGGCGGTAGCCAGCGCCTTGCTGTTCCTAGTGGCCGTAGCGTTCCTGCCGGAGTCCATTGACCACCTGGCAGCGAAGCGCAACAACAAGTCCCTGCAGAAACTCAATGTGATCCTGCACCGGATGGGTCGGGAACCGATTGCGGACCTGCCCGCCGTTACGGAACGGACCGGCACACCGACAGCCAACCTTCGCAGCCTCTTTAACCCGGCCCTCTTGATGACTTCGGTCATTCTCATGCTCGGCTTTGGCGCCCTAATGGCCGCCTTTTACTTCAATATGGGTTGGACAACCAAGCTCGTGGTGGACGCAACCCAGGACAAACAGCTGGGCCTGAGTGTTGGAACAATGCTGCCCTTCGGCGGCATGATCGGCGGCATCCTGTTCGGACTCGTCTCACTGAAGATCGGCAACCGCATTCTGACTGCGGTGTCTCTGGTGCTGGCTGGAGTAGGAGCCGCCTGGCTGGCAGTTTCGCTGGACGGCGGGAGCGTGGCACTGCTGGTTCCGGTCATCATGGCCACGTGCATCGGCGCCAGTATCGGCGGCTATTACGCGGTGGTGCCGCTGATGTATCCGGCGCAGATCCGATCGTCCGCCTTCGGCTGGATCATTGGCTTCGGCAGGATTGTAGCCATCTTCACCCCGATCGCAGCCGGCTACCTGCTGGCCGCCGGCTGGACCGGCGGCGGCCTGTTCTGGGCCGCTGCCGGACTGCTGGTCCTCTCTGCAGCCTTCTGCCTGGTACTGGTCCTGATGCGCAAGACGGGACACACCGACGCACCGCTGACAGAGGATCAGCCAGCGCAAGACCTCCGGCTGGAGCCAAGCCAGCCAACTGCAGGCTGAGCAGTCCGCTGACCGACAACTTTCAGGGAAGGAACACCCATGACTACCTATCCAGATCTGCAGTCCGCCGACACCAATACGTTGGCGTGGCAGCGGAAAGAACCCAAGGAGCCTATTCCGGCGCCTGATCCGTATCCCATTGTCCGCTTCCCCGAGGCTGCGCATCCGTTCGATGCACCCAGCCGGATCGAAGCCGACATCGTCGGCTTGGAATGTATTCAGGGCGAAATACCCGCGCACCTTGATGGTACGTTCTACAAGGTTGTCTGCGACCGACAGTTCCCATCCTTCATAAAGGGGGACATCGACCTCTTCAACGGGGATGGCATGGCGCTGTCGTTCCGCTTCCACAACGGACGGGTGGACTACAAGAGCCGCTACATCAAAACGCCGCGGTTCAATGCGGAGCGTGACGCCGGCAGGGCTTTGTTCGGCGGCTATCGCAACCCCTATACCGATGATGCGGCGGTCGAAGGCATGGTCCGCGGAATTGCCAACACCAATGTCTTCTTCCATGGCGGTAAGCTCTACGCTGCCAAGGAGGACAGCCCGCCTTTGATCCTGGACCCGGACACCTTGGAAACCGTGGGGGACTACGACTTTGAGGGTTCCCTGACCTCCAAAACCGCAACCGCCCACCCCAAGGTTGATCCGAAAACCGGAGAGATGGTGTTTTTCGGTTATGCCGCCAAGGGGGAGACTTCAAGGGACATCGCGTACTACGAGGCCGATGCAAGCGGCCGGATCATTCACGAAACCTGGTTCAAGGCACCCTATTCCAGCATGGTCCACGACTTCGCAGTCACTCAGAACTACGTGATTTTCCCGATCATCCCGTTGCGCAGCGAGGCCGACTGGCTGCGGAAGGGTGAGTCACACTTCCAATGGGACCCCAATGAAAAAGTCTACTTGGGTGTGATTCCGCGCAAGGGCAAAGGCGAGAATATCCAGTGGTTTGAAGGGCCAAACCGTTTCGCCAGTCATATCATGGGCGCGTACGACGACGGCCGGTACATCCACCTGGACGCGCCCGTCAGCGAATCGGCTTACTTCCCGTGGTTCCCTATCATCGACGGGCGGCCTTTTGACCCGGAAAAGGCCAAGGGTTACCTGTCCCGGTGGACCATCGATACCCAGAGCCAGACGCGGACGTTCTCGGAGAAAAGGATCAACCGTTACGCCTCGGAATTCCCGCGCATGGATGACCGGTACGAGACGCTTAAGTACAGCTGGGGTGTCATGGGATTGTCCGACGTGCCGGAACAGCAGACGTCGGGCGCCGGCTTCCGGTGGGTGGCCACCGTGGATGTCCGAAGCGGGAAGCAAAAGATCTACTACCCGGGCCAAGAGTCAACCATTGGCGAGCCGGTCTTCGTCCAGGGCACCGAGGAAGCACCGGAAGGCCATGGCTACGTGTTTGTCATCGTGTCCCGGCGTGATCTGATGCACAGCGAACTGGTTGTCTTGGACGCCCAGAACGTCGACAAGGAACCCGTCTGCACCCTGAAAGTCCCACTGCGTATCCCCAAGGGCCTTCACGGCAACTGGGTAACGGCCGGGGAGCTGGCCCAGCGGACGGACTGAGCCAATCCGTTCTTGAGAAGATTGTGGTCAGAGATGGTGAACACCAAGCTGCTGGCCAAAGGATTGCCAGGCACACGACCAGGCCCTGGCCCCACTAGCAACGGCAGCAGTTTTGTCCTGCAATTCCGTTTGTTGACTCAGGGCGTCAACAGCTTGAGATCGAGAGACAAGGCAACACAACGCGCTCGGCCGCGAACTTGCGCGACATAAGCCCCATCTAGTATGTCTGTCCTGAAACCCGCGAATTAGGAGACGATGTCTCACGCATATGGCTATGACCTCGATTACCGGTATCGGTTCCGTCGCCCGGAGAGGTCATCGGTCGTGCTCCCCGGCCTTGCCGACTGCCCGGTTTCCTAAGCCGAGTGCTGGCCTTGAATTTTCATGTCGAGGAACCAGCCTTCCGGGGCCTTTTTTGGTTCAAGGTGATCGGGGTCGCGGTGCTTTTGCATATCGCACTTGTGGAACGGGCCTCGGGGGTCCAACAGCACGCTCATGTGGCGGTCGGCGTGGTCCCGTCACCAGACACTCATTCCTGTGACTCCGTCCAGTCTGAGGTGTTCCCAGGCCCGCCACAGCGCTTCTATTCGCGAGACTGCTTCGGGGTGGAAGTACCACTCGATGCACCACCGGGCGGAGCGGCCGTCGACGTCGCGGACGTAGGTGGGCAGCAGCTGTTCGTGCAGGAATTCTTCTGCTGAGCCGTAGACCAGTCCAGGCGGCTGCTCCTCCCCGGCCTTGTCGGCAGGCTCCTCTGCATCGCTGACGCCGGGAGCTGGGCTGATTCGCCCGATGTCATTCGTCATCTCAGAACCTCCTCCCCCGTGACCCAGGGATTAGCCGTCGGCGCGGCAGACACCGGAACTGCCGGTTCCTCCGGGCGGGGCTGTACTTGTTGATGGACGCCTCCATAAAAGTGCGACATTGCGGCCGCGAGGGATCCTTTCGAAGTGTTCACTCAAAGGTGGCTCATCGGACCTCCAAGGACGCCGGGAGGGGATCCCTTACCGAAGGGTAGCCGCTGTCGCGGCATGGGGCCGGTTGCCGGGGTCTTGGCGGCTCTCCACTTCGAGCACATCGAAGCCTGCTTCATTCAGCAGATGCCGCGCCTGTTCGACAGGCCGCCGTTGTAACCGCGTGTGAAAAAGGTTCCGCCGGGGGACCCTCGAAGAAACCAACGAGTAGCCGCCCGCCTCCTGCGAGACCACGAGCGATCTCTCTGAGCGCCATGGACAACTCATTCGGTGGCATATGAATTAGGGAGTGCCAGGCCAGCAATCCGTGCAGTGAACCATTTGGCACGCCTAGGTTGTGGAAGGAGGCAACGCGAAAAGGCACATCGGGAAAGCGTACTCGGGCGTTCTCTATGAATTCGGGAACAAGGTCAACCCCTTCCACAGTCGCGCCATGTTGGTACAGAAAGTTGGTCCAATGACCGGGACCACACCCGGCGTCGATGAGTGTGCCGTCACAACCCGTTGCCCAACGTCGGATGCGTTGCCGATCCAGCTCGTGCGTGTCCTCAATGGAACCAAGAATGCGCGTGTACTCGGCGGCACGTGCCCCGTATGCGGCCCGGATAGATTCATTCCCCATTTTGACGAGCCTAATTGCCGGGGAACAGCAGGGAATCACACATGGACGGGCGTCCGTAAGCCGGTCGACGGAACGGCGGCATCCTCCTCGATGCTCTCGCCCAGATGAGGGCTGAAGTCGGGGCGAAGGTCCCCCAACTCAACCGTACTGGCGTCTCCATCCAGCAGCGGACCAAAGACTGGACGTCGCGCAAAGAGAGTACAGCGTCATGCAGTAGACGCCCAACGTAGCTATGAACAGGTAACGTCCCCAAAACACAGGGTGCAGGATGAAAGGCGGTGTGACTTTCATGGGCCACATATACGGCGATGCCGGCTCCAAGTCAGGCGCGGTAACCGGTGTCAGAGCAGCGTCGGGAGTCCGGCAGAAGCGATTCTCGAACAGCTGGGCACAAGTCATGTCGCCCTCCCCCAGACCCACCATGAACAGGCAGAACAGCAAGCACGAACCGATAGGGAGAAGCCTGGTGAACACCGAACGATCCAGAAAAGAAGCGCGGCCGGAAATTTTCTCAGGTCATGTTGCCCCAGCCAGTCACGCCCATGAACAGTTAACAAGCACCAAAACCGCCGACCAGGGAACAAGGGAGGCACCGGGCCACAGCACCGGCCACCAATGAAAAGGCCCCCGAAGGGGCCCTTCACAACACAAATTGTCCACACTCAGAGGCTAAAAAGCCCTTGAACAGGGAAAACACGTGCCCGAGATGGGACTCGAACCGGGCGCCAACCCTTGAAAACCCGCCACTCCCCCGAAAACCTCCCCGATTCGGCCCAGTCCGAGGCCAAAACAACCGAATCCAAAGCCCAGGGTGTGCACATTGTGCACACCACTTTTGTGAGCATTTTGAGCCACAACGCATCCGTTGGGACGGTCCCTCCGGACGTGGAGAATCGCACTCCACCGCCAGCCGTTACTCCGCCGACTGTGACAACATTCCCGGGCTGAGCCGGAATCCGATGCACGGCCTTGGCCGGGCACTTCTGTCCCGAGCAAGCCGAGGGATGGGATTCAATCGACGTCATAGCGTCGCGGCCTCCTTCGAACATCTCATGGGCGAGACAATCGAAGAAAACATGACCCGAACCTCACCCCCCCAAGAGGGCATGGGACAGCCAAGGTGCTCAGCACGTTCCCAGCATGACTCCGGTTACGCCGGCTTCGAAGAGCACTGCGATCTGCATCGAGGCGTTCTGATCGATGGTGCTGATCCGGACATGGCCGCGCTTTATGGGCCAACCTTCCGTCTGTCTCGTGCCTCCTTAAGGCGTTCTGCGACACTGCGGTGAGACATAGATTATGAGACAGCATTGACAGTGGGAGGGTGCGCGGTCTCGACCGAGGCGGACATTCCTGAGAACTAGAGTTCATGAGACGCCGTGGCGGTGTCGGTGCTGTCCATGCCTACGGACCGGCGCTTCTGGCGAAATCTCGTCCATTGCCGGAATGTCGGCCCTGCGCGGTGGCCCTGCCCGGGCGTACAACTCATTTCCCGGTAAAGTGCAGCCGTGGCTACATGCATTGAGTGCAACGCGGAGTTTGATGTCGATGATGCGCGGGAGGCTGTCAACACCGAATACGACGGAGACATCGACTATGACGAAACGACGGAGGGAGAACTCTGCGGGGACTGCTCCATTTCGCGGTTCGATTCCGAGATCAACGTCGGCCGTGCGATCGACATGATGAACGGCGACGAGGACTACGACGATGAGAAATACCTGTGAATGACCGCCAGAGGAGGCTCCTCACCTCAGTGGCGTAACATCTTCCCCCCGCGGCGGGGCTGCTTGCACCTCACCGAGCCCTTACCGTTTGATCACTGCATGGCAAGCGAATGGGTTTATGACCTGCGGGGCAAGGAAGTTGTCTTCACCGGTAAGATCGAAGGCTACAGCGAGGCCGAGTTGACGGAGATCGACCTGAAGATGGGGGCCGCCCGTGTGAAGGACTGGGTCAACAAGTCCAGCACCGACGTCCTGGTCCGCGGCTGGAGCTCCCACTGGAAGTACGGAAACTTCGGCAAGAAGGAAAAGCAGACCGCCGAGTTGCAAAAGGCCGGTCACCATATCCAGATTATCGACACGGACGGCTTTTTTGGCCTCCGCTCGAGCCTCCCTGCCCCGGCGCTAAAGCCCAACGTCCCCGATGCACCCGCGCGGGCGCACGCAGCGGCAGGAGGACTGGCCGGCGCCCCGTACCGGGCGGGTACTTTCGCCGGCCCGCTGCAGGGAGACGGCGAGCACTACCGCGATCCGGACATTATGGAGCGAGGGCTAAAGGCCCATTCGGCGACGCAGGATAAGCTGGCAGACCTTCTGGGCAGGCATGGACTGACGCCACTGTCCCCATTCGATAAGAAATGCAACTTCGACCTGGCCTGGCACTCGGCCGACGGCACGGTCGGTCTTGCTGAGGTCAAGAGCAATACCGAGGGAAACGAAGTGTTTCAGGTCAGGCACGGGCTGGGCCAGGTGCTGGACTACGGCCAACGGATGAAGGACCGGGGCTTCCGCCCGAAGCTCTTCCTCGTCCTCGAAACGAAACCCCGGGACGCTACCCATTGGAAGTCGCTCTGTGCAGAACACTGAGTCACCCTGACGTGGGCTCCCTTCTTCCCCGGACCCCTCTCGGGTAATGCATCGGACCCCACAGCCCCCGCCACCGGCGACGACTAGCCTTGGAGGACAGAAGTAAGACGACGAGGAGACGCTAGTGACCAGCCCGAGCCATGACTCCCAGGATCCGCGTGCGTACTTCATCATCCGGGACCTGGCATCAGGCTTGGCAGATGTCTTCGAAGACCTCCGCTTCGAGCCGCTCTTCCAGCGCGACCCCGGCACTGTTTCTGTTGTGGCGTTGCTCCCGGGGAATTGCCTCGCCGGCGAGCAGGATGCGTGGCTGACCGTGTGGCGGGGTCACCGTGAGGGCGGCGGCCGGGACGAGGGCGGACAGCGGCTGTGGCTGCGGATCGACAGGCTGGGCGACCGCCGGGCCGATGACTGGATCCAGCCCGTTGATCCGGAGGCCCCCGGTTTCGGACTGGAACTGGGAGAGATGGCTGGCGGCAGCGACAGCCTTCTGAAGGGCGTTGCCGGAATGGTGAAGCTGCTCGAAACCGCGGCGCCGGTCCACGGGAGCAACAGTGACACGGACCTGGTTTTTCGGGCCCTGGATGACATGCTGCGTGAAGGCGTCGCACGTGGCGGGGACAGTGACGTGAATCCGCCCGATGAGGACGAAGACCCGGTGGCCGAGCTGGTGCAGCTGTGCTCTGAGAGCGGCTTGGAGTCCGTTGACTTCGGTCCTTACAAGGCGCCCGGTGACAAGCCGTTCGCAGCCAGCACCACCCTGGACGTCACGGACCAGCTCCAGCGAACCGTGTGGTCCGATCATGAGGGCATGAACTGGATTGAGGTTGGAGGGCGGGTGCAGCGGATGGATGCGCCGCACTTGGAGGTACCTGCCGAGGATCAGGACGAAGCAGACACCATTGCAGAACTCGCCGCGCAGCTGACTGTGATCCATGGAGCCGCTGAAACTATCTTCCGGGACCTGGACCCGGCCGACCCTGACCCTGCCTTCGAGCTGCTCAACACGGTGGCCTACATGGCCATGAACGGTGCGATGGAGAAGCCGAGCCCCAGCGCCGAGCCCTGGTTTGATTGGGCTGACCTGTTCAGCGCCCACTGCCGTCTGGGGTTCCTAGCCGGGGTCATGCTGGAGGAGAGCCCGTTCGGTAACCTGAACATCAGGGCCACAACCCTGGACCCGGTCACACGCGCCATTACGGACCTGCAGGTTTACTGGAAGCAGGATGACGAGGACGACACTGCGGAGCACTGGCTCGCGGTCGGCACCGCGACGGGCCCGGCCCACGATGTTGACCCTGAGTACCCTGAGCTGCTGGCCGGCGTCCCTGAAGCTGGGCGCGAGCACATTCGGCACGCCATCACTCACCTTCACGAGATGGTGCACCTGGCAGGGGCCATCCTGGAGGCCCGGGCCCAGGAAGCCATCGACTTCGTGGACGCCAGGAAAGAGGTGGAGGCCGTCCCGGATGACGTGCAGTACGAGATGATCCGCAGCACGATCGACGATGCCATCGCCGGGCTCAACGGCACAGCGAGGCTGTACACCGGCGCCATGCGCTCGTAGCTTCTACCCAGCGGCGGAGAACAAGGTTGCCTGAGAGCTCCCCACTTCAGGACCCGTCCAGCTTCCCGAGGTACTCGCCGAGGGCATCGAGGATCGGTACCTGCCCCTTCGCCAGTTTGCTGCGCGCCTCGGACTCTCTGAACCATCTGGCATCGTCGATTTCGGGATATTCCCGGACAACACCGGAACCCTTCGGCCATTCCAGCGGGAACGTGTTGCTGGTGATCTGCTCTGGCTGGAAATCCGCTTCGGCGGCAAAGGCGGTGATGACCTTCCCCGAAGGCTGCCGGAAAGCGCCCAGCTCAAGGTAGTACGCCTGAGGCGCCGGCGTCCCGATTTCTTCGGCGAACTCCCGCAGCGCGGCCACCAGCGGGTCCTCCCCGTCGAGGTATAGTCCCTTTGGAATTGACCAGGCGCGGGTGTCCATGCCGGTCCAGTGAGGGCCACCATTATGGGCGATCCAAACCTCCAAGTGCCCATCCGGGCTCCGCCGGTACAGGAGAATGCCTGCGCTGCGAACTGTCATAGGCCCTCCACATCCCAAGGCTATAGAGATTGCGGGTTCTTGTCCTGCAGTGGCGGCATCCTGCAGTGGCAAAAAGGCGGTGGCTCGGGCGTCCTCTCCTGTACCCCTCAGTCCTCCAGGTCGAAGTCCAGGTCGAGGTCTTCGACGTTGCCCAGCGTCCGCCAGGTGGACCCGACCGGGGCGGCGCCGAGGGTCGCGGCGATCGGCATCCGATCTACCTCGATCAGCTGGTCCACGTCCAGCTCGGTCAGCACCGCGATGTCCCGGATGGGCACCTGGAAGGTTCGGAACGGGCCCAGTGGCGGGACGTCCTCGGTGACCCCGGGCCGCGGTACGTCCGGCAGTTCGGCCAGCTGCGGTGTCTGGTCCACCACGTACCCGGTGGCCGCCAGCTCCCCCTCGTGGATGAAGGCGGCGACCTTGAAAAAGCGCAGCGGAATGTCCACGCCCCGGTAGACCGGGTCGGTGTCGCTGAAGATGGGGCCGGTGAAGACCACGACCCGGCTGCGGTACTGGGCGGCGTGTTCCTGAAGGTAGTCCTCGATGCCCAGCCACAGTTCGATGCCCTGGTTGAACTGGGCTGCCTGCGGGGCGGCGTTCGTGTAGTGGAAGGTGTCCTCGTTGGCGAGCTGCGCCTCGGCCACGCTGTCGCCCCAGACGGCGGAGGACCTGCGCACCAGGTGGCCGCGGTCGATGTCGTTGCGGGCGTAGACCCGCTCCCCCGTCTGCTGGCCTGCGGGAAGCCGGGGATCCAACTTCCAAGGTATTCCAGCCCGGTCCAGGTCCATCAACTTCTCGCCGTCGATACCCACGCCCGTGACAGCGGCCAGCCGCTTGTTCAGGCGCATCAGCACCGAGAAGTGTGTGTAGGGCAGCAGGGCCGTATTCACGCCGGCCAGGACTGGCAACGGAACGGGCAAGCCCAGGAAGTTCTCGTCGAAGCCTTTCCGGCCGGCGTAATCCGTCACCCTTGCGGCAGGGGTCGCCGTCAGGTTAGTCAGCAGTTCATCCATGACCGGACCCAACCAGTGCAGGATGACGGGCACCTGACAGCACGGTGAACTCGACCTACCGCAGTGCTGCTTGCAGTCTCTCGGAAAGTTCGGTGAGGGATTCCCGCCACTCCGGTTCGTCGGCGTCGTCCCAGAGCTCGGCCAACTCCGACTCATCCCCGGTTACCCGTGCAATCGCCTGCAGCGCGAGCTCCACATCCTCGGGACCAAGCTCCGCGCCGTGAGCAGTGACCCATGACGCCACGTTTTCCGGCAGATCGTCTACCGGGCTTCCTTGGCAGGCCGAGGTGATTTCAGCAGCGGCAACTGCGACGCTGCCCTCTGGTGCTTCCAGATAACCAGTGCACGCGTTCGTCAGCGCACCCCGCACCACCTCAGCACCCCCGGTCTCGAGCTCATCTAGCCAGTCCAGTGCATCGTCATTCTCGAAAGGCAAAAAGCCCCACGCGCCCATCTGTTAGCCCTTTCGGTAGCCGTTCAACTGTGGAGCTTAATCGGGATGCCGCGACTCCGGAAGGGTGAAGAAGCTCTTCGGATCGTCGGCGCCAAGCAGGTCGTGGTGGAACGGGATGGCGTCCACCGGGCGTGTGTTATCGAAAAGCACCGCCACGGTCCGGGAGTGGACGACGGTATAGCGGGTGAGGCCCTCCACCCAGGAATGGATCCCCGTGTACTCCTCGACGTCCAGCCCGTCACCGAGCAGGCCCCGCTCCGAAAGCAGTCCGTAGACAAGATTCCAGGCGAGATCCATCAGTTCGTGGATAGCCACTTCCACCGTTGGAGCTGTCATGCATCCATGCTCCTCCGGGGGTGTGACGATGTTGCGGACGGCATCCCGCGTGTCGCCAGCTGGCCCAAGGCGGCCATCGTTCCTGCTCTGGACACCGACGCTCAGCATACTTAGCGTTAAGGCGTGCCCGAGCCAAAAGAGGACAGCGGCACGGGCGCGGTCCGGAACCAGCCATCCAGTTTGAGGAGAGCGCCATGACGACAGCACGTGAAATCATGACCGGCGGCGTCGAATGCGTCGGTGAAAATGAAACCCTGGAAGCCGCGGCCCGGAAGATGAAAGAGCTGGACGTCGGCGCCCTGCCGATCTGCGGGGAGGACAACAGGCTCAAGGGCATGATCACGGACCGCGACATCGTCATCAAATGCTTCGCCGAAGGCGGCGATCCACGCACGGCCAAGGCGGGGGACTTTGGGCAGGGCAAGCCGGTCACCATTGGCGCCGACGACTCAATCGAGGAAGCAATCAGGACCATGGGAGAGCACCAGGTCCGCCGGCTGCCCGTCATCGACGGCCACGACCTGATTGGCATCATCAGTCAGGCCGACATCGCCCGGAACTACCCGGAAGACCGGGTCGGAGAACTTGTAGAGCTCATTTCCTTCTATTAGAGGCCTGTTGCCCTGCCAACCATCTCGGGAGGGTAGCTGCACCAACGGCGGGTGCCCTCACCGTTGCCCCCAAGTAACCATGGATCCCCCCGTTGCAAGCCTCATGGAATCTCGCTGCCTTGACCGCGGCGCCAGGCAAGGAACCAGGCCCTGCACCTGCCCCGGGACAGTATGACCTAGGTATTGAACGGGCACGGGACACCCTGCTCTACGTGCCCGCAGCGTTGCGCCAAGGACGGCCGGCACCGCTTACTCTCTTGCTTCACGGAGCGGGAGGCGATGCGGCAGGAGGGCTGGGGCTGCTGTCCGGCTATGCCGAAGAACACAGACTCGTCCTTGCCGCACCCTCGTCCAGAACCTCAACCTGGGACGGTGTCCGCGGCGTATTCGGCACCGACGTCAAGGCGATAAACCGGGCGCTTGAACAGATCTTCCAACTGGTCTTCGTTGACCCGAACCGTATCGCGATCGGCGGGTTCTCCGATGGAGCTTCCTACGCGTTGGGGCTGGGCCTGGCGAACGGCGGCCTCTTTGCCAAGATCATTGCCTTCTCCCCCGGGTTTATCCCTCCCGCGCCTCGGACCGGCAGACCCCACATTTTCGTTTCCCACGGAGACCGGGACAACGTCCTGCCCATTGACCGCACCAGCCGCCGGTTGGTGCCGCTCCTAAACAGAGAGGGCTACAACGTCACCTACCGGGAGTTCCGGGGCGGCCATGCGGTTCCCCCCGAAATAACACAGGAGGCAATTGAATGGCTGGGCTGGGAGTAATGGGGGGAACGCTAAGCGCTGTCAGGGCAGCCCGAGGGCGGGATTCTGGAGTTCCCCCTCTGCGAATTGCATCGGCGGTATCCCAAGCATCAGTGGCAGGTACCCGTCTTTCCACCCGGGCGACTACGCATTCACGCAGCCGAGCGGGATCAGCGCTCCCCGCGTGCCAAGTGTTGTACGGCGCGCCCTGACAGATCAGGAGAGGAAAGCCCTATGGACGTGGCAGCTCACTGCCAGCTGCAGACGGGCAGCCCCGCTCGGCGGAGACCGGTGCGGAACAGACTGTCCTCGGTCTAGGACGTGCGCTTGGCGCCACTTCGACGGCAGCGCGACTGGGTATGACGTGATCGAGGAAGAGGGGCCCGTCGCCTACAGCGCGCTGAAGAAGGGGACCACGTCACCTTCTGCGCAGCCCCAAATTTTCCGGGAAAACCGATTCCGACGAGGGAAAACCTCTTGTCACACCAAGTGACCGGTGCTATATAGATCTATGTCAGCGGATATAGATCCGGTCATCGTTGACTGAGGAGGTATGTCATGTTGATGTTAGATCCGTTCCGCCAGCTGGACCGTCTCGCCGAGCAGGTCCTGGGCACCGTGGCCCGTCCGGCAACGATGCCGATGGACGCCTGGCGGGAAGGTGATGAATATGTCGTCGCGTTTGATCTGCCCGGCGTGGAGGTCGATTCGATCGATCTGGGCGTGGAACAGAATGCCCTGACCGTTCGCGCTGAACGGAAGGCACCCGTGGGCGAGGGCACCGAACTCCTTGCGTCCGAGCGGCCCCGCGGCGTTTTTAGCCGGCAGCTGGTCCTCGGTGACGCACTGGAAACGGAGAACGTCAAAGCCAATTACGACGCGGGCGTCCTGACGCTCCGGATCCCGGTGGCAGCCCAGGCAGCTCCGCGCAAGATCGAAATCGAGACCAAGGGCGGCCAGCAGCAGATCCGCGCCTAACAGACCCGGACGGGATGGCCGTTACACGCTAACGCTGCCTATTGGGCGGTTGGTATAACTACACGCGCCACCGCGCCTTGATAGCGCACATGCAGCAGCAGCGCACGGCACATCCCGCCCGGCGGCCCCCGGCCACGCAGGTGGCCGGGGGGACCGTTTCCGCCGGTACCGGAACCGATGGCAGCCACTTGCACCGCACCCGGCATCACGACCAGGACTGCACGCCATGCTGCCGAGAACCAGCAAGACGCCCCACCCCAACTGCAGCATGTACAGGTGGACGATACTGTCCGGGCCGGCGGGGCGGAGTTCAGAGTCACGGCCACAGCACACCGGAGCCGCACCATCGAGCTGGAACTTGAAACCCAGGACGGGGAGCATGCGACTCTCATCGGAGTCGCCACCGCACCCCTCCCCTTTTAGTCTCGACGGCACCCCTACGACGCCGCGCCGGAGCGAGCGGCTGCGGCGCTGGCTGCAGGGAGTACTCCTTGACGAATTCGTGTTCACCAGGGTTGCCTAACGTAAACGTCTTGATGCCGACGCGCTCGAAGCCGCTCTTCTCATGAAACCGGATGGCCTCGGCATTCTCGCTGTTCATACCAAGCCACACCCCGACCGCGCCCATATCAACTCCTTGTGCCAGAGAGGCCCGGCATCACTCGGGCCGCAGTTCCTGGCCCATGGTGCTCGAGGCGGGCGTTTGACCATGGGTGCAAGAGCCTTGGAATTTTCCTGTGGCAAGCAGGCCGGGTTTTTTGTCCTGCTTCCCACCGGAATGCTCCAGCCCAGAGAATGCAGGGAGGGCCAGCCGAGCAGGTAGCCCTGTCCGGGCGGCCATGCCCGCTCGTGTGACGGCGGCCAGTTCTTCGTGGTTTTCGATGCCTTTGGCGAACAGTACTGCCCCTATTCCGTGCGCCAGCTCGATCATGTGCGGCAGGGGGCTGCGCCCGGCTACGGCCCGGAAGCGCCCCCGAATACAGCCGCGCGATCATGAACACGAATGGATTCGGCTCTATCCTTTTCCCCCTGGTTCCTTCATCGTCACGAACAGCGCGCGCTGACCACAGCGCTTGGGCCCCCATCTGGCAGGCGTTCTGCGATGGGCGTAGATTCGGCTCAGGTTGGTGTGGCGTCTTCGCAAGGAGCCTGAGATGGCTGGATGGAATGCAGACAACGCGGCCGGGCCGATCGGGCAGGGAGCCCTGACGTTGGTGGCAGGATCATCCTTCTGTATATCGCTGCAGAACGGTGACATCTTCCCCCATCATCCTCACGGCGTTTTCCATCGGGACACCAGGATCGTGTCACGATGGTCGCTCACCGTAAATGGACAGCCTGTGGAGCCACTGGGAGCGTGGACCCCTTCGCCCTACCAGGGCACGTACATGGGGAGGGCAGCGCGGAGCGATGGACTCACCGACACCCCGCTGACGGTCGAGCGGAACCGCGAGCTGGGTAACGGCATCGTGGAAGACATCACAATTCACAACTATTCCCTACAGCCCGCCTCCTGCGAGATCGCCTTGGCCGTGGACGCCGACTTCGCGGACCTTTTCGAAGTCAAAGAGGGCCGGTTCCACCGACTGTGGGAACAGACCCGGCGGACGAGAGCCGGGTCCGTGACGATAGAAGCGGCATGGCAGGAAACACGGAAAGGAATCGTCGTGCGGATGCGCGACGCCGAAGCCAGCGAGGAAGGTCTCCTCCTGCACATGATCGTCCCGGCGCACGGAAAGTGGAGTGCCCGGGCGACCGTGCTGCCGCTGACAGCTGAAACCGAAATCGACGCGGGCCTGCCGACCCTCGTCCTCTCAGCCGAGATGATCTCAGCACAGGAGCGGCGCCAGAAAGCATGGGATGCACATATTCCACTTCCCCGTGTGGGCAATCCAACCGTAGAACGAAGCCTCCTGCGCAGCCACGACGACATCGGGGCCCTGCGCATCGTTGACCCCGACCATCCCGACCGCATGGTCGTCGCCGCCGGCGCACCATGGTTCATGGCACTGTTCGGGCGGGACTCCCTCCTGTCCTCCTTTATGGTCCTGCCCGTCGACGCAACACTGGCGTTGGGCACTCTGCAGACGCTGGCCGACCGGCAAGGCACGAAAGTGGATCCGCTGACCGAAGAGCAACCCGGCCGAATTCTGCACGAGGTGCGGCTCGACGTCGGAACGAGCCTGGCCCTCGGCGGCAGATCAGCCTACTACGGCACTGCCGACGCCACTCCCCTGTTCGTCACCCTGCTCGGCGAAGCAAGCCGCTGGGGACTTGCTGCCCACGACATCGCAGCGCTGGTACCCCATGCAGACCGTGCCCTTAAGTGGATCCGGGACTACGGAGACCGCGACGGCGACGGCTTCGTTGAGTACAAGCGCCTCACCGACCAGGGCCTCGCCAACCAGGGCTGGAAGGACTCCTGGGACGGGATCAGCTTCGCCGATGGCAGGCTTGCCGAGCCGCCCATTGCGCTCTGCGAGGTTCAAGGCTATGTCTACAGCGCCTACATGGCACGGGCCTGGATTGCCTACGACGCCGGTGACGAGGCTCTCGCCAAGGACCTCCGGGAACGTGCGGAACAGCTGAAAAAACAGTTCAACGAACAGTTCTGGATGCCGGACCGCGGGTACTACGCAATCGCACTCGACCGGGATAAGCGGCCCGTCGACGCGTGCGCCTCCAACATGGGCCATTGCCTGTGGTCAGGCATCGTGGACGAGGATAAGGCACAACAAGTTGCCCGCCGGCTGATGTCCCCGGAAATGTTCAGCGGCTGGGGCGTGCGCACCCTGGCAACGGACATGGGGGCGTATAACCCGGTCAGCTACCACAACGGCTCTGTCTGGCCTCACGACAATGCGCTCATAGTCGCAGGTCTCATGCGGTACGGCTTCGTGAAGGAAGCACGGCAGCTGTCCACCTCACTGATGGAAGCCGCCGAATACACCGACAACCGGCTGCCCGAACTGTTCTGCGGATTCAGCCGTTCGGATTGCCCCCAGCCCCTCCCCTATCCAACTGCTTGCTCACCCCAGGCATGGGCCTCGGCGACACCCGTGATGCTGGTACGCAGCCTCCTGCGCTACGAGCCCGACGTCCCCTTGGGCGTACTCTGGATCGATCCCGCATTGCCCGAAAGGTGGGGAAGCATGCACACCACCAACCTGCCGGTGGGCGGGGCACGCGTCACGCTCGATGTGTCGGCATCCCATGTGACCGTGGAGGGACTGCCCCCAGGCATGGTGTTCCGCCGGGGAACACGACCACCCCTAGCCGACCTGATGGAGGCTTAACAGGCTGCGTCCCAAGTGATGGACGGCTGGCGAAGACTCCCTAGGCCACCGCTGCCCACCGAAGGCGCAGTCGAGGCCTTCCTAGGTGTCTGCCTCTCCATGGGGTTCTCAACGTCCGAGTCCTCCACCTTTGGTTTACAACCTGGCCTTTGCAGGGCTCTCGCTGTGGCCCTCTTGATGTACCTCTGCCGGCTTGCCACCTTCAGCGTGCTGCTGGCCCTCGCCGTCCCCGCAAAACGTGGTGAGGACGCTAGGGGCAGATGTCCGCGGCCTATCGCATTCCTCAGACTCCCCCGTTACGCGCGGGAGCCGGTCGGGATCGCCGCCCACGGCCGATCCGTCACTTCTACGGTCAACTGGAGGCTGCGAATAGCTCCTCGCCGTATCCATCCGCGATGGTCACAAGCCAAACCAAAGAGCCAGGAGCGGCGCCTTCCTGATCTCATCTGCACCAAGGCCACATCACATGTCAATCGCGGACGGTAGGTAGCTTGCTGTCATAGGTCACGGACTTTGCCCCGCCGTCTCCACAAATACGAAACGATGAGCAGAACAACAAGAAGCAGAATGCCCGCGATTAACAGCGGCGCAATACCACCATCGGGTTGCTGCTGCGTGCCAGTGTTGCCGGGTACAGGAGGCGAGGATTCGGTAGGTGTTGCTGTTCCTGTCGGCGCCGGGGTCACGCCCGTGGGGGCCTCCGTAGGAGAAGGCTGCTGCAGCCGTACACCGTAGGCTGAGGAAACTTCCGCTACAGGAGCTGCGCGGTCACCCAGAGCACTGGCCGACGCGCCAACCATGTACGCGCTGCCAATGATGGTAAGAGCCACGAACACTCCCAACCATGTCCATCGCATAAGATCTCCCCAGCACTGGGTCTTCCCGTTCCGGCCGTGCCCGCCCTGAACGAGGATCGGGACGTCAACCTCATTGTCGGCTTTGCCCTGCCACCTGTCCAGCAATGCCGGATGACGGTCAGCAGCGCGTTAGGAGGAACGGACCGGTGACGCTCACGGGCGCGCTGCTGAGCCCATCGGCGATCAGATTCCGGCCAGTCGATCCGCTAGCCGGCTGTGCTCAATGCGGGCGGTAATCGGCAGCTTCAAATCCCGGTTCGCCGCCGGTCCGACCCAACCCCGGAACCCTCCGAGCCGGCCGCCACTGTCCTGCAGGGCCGTTTAGCGTTCCTTGCTAGGCGTCGGTGCCGGCGGGGCGGGATTCGATGAATTCCTTAAACCGGAGCAGGTCTGCCCGAACCTGCATGTTGTCAAAGCCCAGGGCTGCCCCGACCTTCTCTGCCAGGTTTTCCGGCGACCATTCCAACCGGACCCAGACGCGCGTCGTGCGGGGGCCCAGCTGCGTGAACGCCACGGCACCAGCGTGCGTGATGCCGTCGGTGCTGCGCCACGCCATCCGCTCGTCCGGGCGGTCTTCCACTATTTCTGCATCGAATTCCCGTTCCGCCCCGCCGATGTTCGTCACCCAGTGCGTGATCCTGTCACTGACCCGCCTTACCGACTGAACGCCCGACATGAACTGCGGAAAGGATTCAAACAGCCACCACTGCTCATACGCCTCGCGCACTGGAACAGCCACCTCGATGGTTTCCTCGACAGTCTGCATGTCTTCCTCCTCCGGGCCTTAACCCCTGCGCTGCCGGCGCCGCGTACTTCACTCTTTTTCACAGTGCTCGTACCCAGTCCCCGGCGAGCTGAACCGAAAAAGGGCAGGGAGGATCGATTCTGATCCCTGGCGGGAATCGTCTCCGGTGGTGAGCAAAAGCTCAGGACCGTGCGGCATCCGGTCCCGCCGTCCGAGAGTCGACCCGCCCGGCGCCGTCGAGAAAGCCCGAAAGGAAGCGAGCAGTGCCGCCAAGCCCACTGGAATAAACAAGAAATGTGCACCCGGCGGGGCTCGGGCTGCGCTCAGCACCCACGAATCCCTACGGGGGCCGCAGCGCTGGCTCATCATCCTGCGTGCCCGCCAAAAGTGAGGCCTATGCAGACAGGGCAGCGCAGGGTAGCTTCAATAGGAGGAGCCTGCCTGTCGAAGTTCTTCCGCGGGCACCACCCGTCCAGGGATTGTGCACTCCCTCGGGAACAGCCGCTGTAGCCGCATGGTGGCCCATCACGCACTCGGAGCAGAGAGCCTGCCATGGCTACCCCATATTTCCGGCTGTTCCTTTCCTACGCCGCGCATCTGCTCCGGACACGGCAATCCCTTGCGGCCGGCCCGACCCCAGCCCGGAACGGCCTTCTGGAACGATACGCGAATGTGCCGCACCGCCCTGCATCACGACCGGCTGCGAAGGGTCCCGCCGCAGCAAATGACACACTCACCAGCTACCCGCAGGCAGGTTGATCATGGTTTCCGGTTTTCACTTCCGCGGTGACGGCGCCGGGCGGCACCGTGTACCGCCGGTGATGTGCGGCAACTGCGGTACAGACCGCTATCTCATCATCAGATCCGTCACCGATATGCCGGCCCAGCCGCCCGAGGTCGTCCTCGTGTCCTACACATGCAGCCGATGCGGGACCTTCGATGAGCACCCGGCCCAGGCCGTCGACCTGAACCAGGTCCTGGCCCGTCCGGAACAGGCAGCGGACGTGCTCATATTAGGCAGCAACTACATGCACTGCAGACAGCCCATGGAACAGGCAGGTTCAGAGCTGCGCAAGCTCTCCGTGCCGGTCTCCACCGAGGAAGGAGCCAAGGACGCCTTGGGCGTCTACCTCTCCACTCGTGTTCTCAGATGCGACTGCGGCTTCCAGATGGAACTGCCGGAATGACCCACCCGCTGCAGGCGACACACCCGCATTACAGGCAGCAGCCAGGATTATCCCGCCCGCCGTTTCTGCATCTGCGCTTTCACCCCATCAAGAGAGATTCCGCCATGAATGAAGACAACAGCCCCCACGGTGGAGCAGCCGCTGCCCGCACCGGAGCCAACGACCACTCCTGGGAACGCGAGCACCGCCACCCCACGATCACCCAGGCCCGTGGCATCCTCCAGCGACGAAGGGAAGCGGAGGCAAAGCTGGAGCAGCATCAGCAGGAAGCCCGTCGCAGGGCTGCGGGATAACCCGGAAGCTCACCCGCGCTTGGCGCTGCCTCAGGACTATCACCGCCAGTCAGGCGTAAGTCTGCTTCAGGTCTGGCCTGCGAGGACAGCTCCCGACGGGACGCCAGGAGGAAGGAGCGGCCCAGTCCCGGATTTATGCCAGAGATTTTGCCGAGTGGCTGGTCCCCCGGCGGGTCCTCCACTCGTGTAACTTCTTCGGCTCGGGAACCGGGCGCGCTGGCCGCCAGAGAAAAATTCCGGGCCGTGGCTTCTCGCCGAGTCAGCGCTGCTCGTGCTGGGCCCACAGTTCGCGCAGCTCGCGCTCCGCGGCAAGGATTCTGCGGACGAAGATGATGCACTGATCATCGCTGAGACTGAAGGCACTGGCGACTGCCTGGCCCCGTTCGGCGTCATGCACCGTCTCCATCGCTGCCTGCAGGTCAAGTTGGAGGGCCAAAATCGTGGGCGGCAGTTCCGAATCGGGGGCGACTTGTTCCGCCAGTCCGCTGTACTGGTAGGCATCCGCGAGCCGCTGTTGGATGCGCTCCGGCCCGGTCGCCAAAGCATCAATGGCGTGTTCGATTACGAAGAGCATGTGCTGCGCCCACGCATGTTCCATCGAGCTACCTTATCCATCCGCCGCCCGTCTTGGGAGCGGACTCTTTCTTCGAGCTCTAGACACGAACACTGAGCACCCTGCTCGGTCACAACAAGGTTAGCCGCGAGCATTTCCTCCCCTGGGTCCGGCTGGTCAAGGGCATCAGCTCTGCGCCCTTCTCGGCGATGGCAGTCCCGACGCAGGCAGATGATGTGCCCGGGATACTCCGTCCGTCAGGCACGCGGCGACGGCTGATCAAACTTGGTTCATGCCCCTTCTCCGCATACTGGCCCCGCAAGTAGACTGCGGGCGGGATACGGCAGCTAATCCGCGGCCGGACAAAGGCAGGGGGAGCCAATGAGTGATGCGCAGATTCAGCCAGACGGGACAGCCTCGGAGGAGGCGTCGTCCCAGGAACAGGGGTTCTTCTCCGGGGGGTGGAAGCGTCCTGCACGGCCCGAGGCTTCGTCCGGGTACAACCGGGACCATTGGCCTGACTACCGACCCTCAGTCAGGTGACGCCCATTCAGCAGCTGATCGGACTTCTGGCCCGCGCCGATCCGGGGTTTGTCGCCGGGGACTTTGCCACCCGCTTCAGGAGTGCGTCCGGGCCGGAGGGCGAGGCGGGCTTTTTCCGGTACATTCGGGGCGGTTTCTGGGAGGTCAGCATCGACGGCGCCAGGCCGGTCACTGAGGGCTCCGTGGGGCCTGCGGGTTGAGCTGGCATCAGGCCGTGTCGAGGAAGCCCCGGGCAGGGGCACACTGCCGCCGCGTTATCCACCGTGGTCCCTCGTGCTGCCGCGGTACTCGACATTCCTGGGCCGAGAACATGATGATTGGCAGCTGGACGCCAGCCGGCCAATCCTGGAGGACAACGGCTCGCTGACCGCTGCGCTAACGAATCTGGAGGATCCCGAATACAGCGGCATGCTTACAGTCAGCACGGACACCTACACGATCACGTCGGTCGACCTGGACACATGGTGCAGACGCTCGCCATTGTCCGTACAGAGCCGGACGCCGAGGACCTGGCAGTTCTGGAGGACATCAAGGCCAGCATCAAGGCATCAGGTGAGGCCTAGGAGCCCGCTATCCTTGCCCGTTGAGATCCTCAGCCATCCGTTCGGGAAGCTGCCGCTGCCGCTTCGGAGGCGCGACTAGTGTAGCCGCTGCCAAGAATGAGCCAGCTGCCAGCAGCCCAGGTCAGCGCCGAACAGGACCATCATCGAGACGGGCACCGGACCGGCCGTCAGAGCGGTGACACGAAGCTCGGCCCCGCCGCTGAATCCATCAACCATCGGCACTCTAGGAGGCCGAAGTGCGCCCGGATGGTTTTCGGGTGGCCAGCTAGGGACCGGAGTCGCCTGCCCTTGCTTCCGGCGCCGTATCGGCCGTTACCGGCGATAACAGGAGAGTTGAGAAACGGCCACGAACGTCTTTCGGGGGTGCCGAAACGGGCCCCCGGATTTACGCTCCCGTGATCGTTTTCCCTCCCGTTTAACGGTTGTACGAAGAACCGAAAACATCCCTCGTTTCGGGCTTTTGCCGCTCCTACTCTGGTGTCGTCCAAATCACTCACACCCGAAAGGGGTGCCCGCATGAAAAAAGTAAGCGCCTGGCTGGCAGTCATCATGATGGCTCTCGGGCTGGGCCTAATGGCTCCGGGGGCTGCTTCCGCAACCCCTTCCCACTGCCGACTGGCATGGGGCTCGCTGGCCAAGACCAACCAGACCATGAGCGCTGCATCAGTAACTAATGTGCGCTCGGGGAAGTACTACTGCTTCGACCGCCTGGTGATCGACCTCAAGGGGAAGGCAACCGGCTACAACGTCCGCTACGTCCCAAAGGTTGTCCAGGACGGGTCCGGACTGCCCATCAAGCTGAGAGGCCGTGCATTCCTGCAAGTCACCGTCCACGCACCCAGCTATGTCAGCGCCACCGGCAAGGCTACCTTCGTGCCGGGCAACCGCTCCGAGGTGGTCAACGTCTCGACGTACAAGACGTTCAGGCAGGTTGCCTGGGCGGGCAGCTTCGAGGGCCGCACCACCCTGGGCCTCGGCGTCCGCGCCCGGCTGCCCTTCAGGGTCTTCACCCTCGCAGGTCCCGGCAACGGATCCCGGCTCGTGATCGACGTCGCCCACCAGTGGTGACAGCGGCAGCGCGGCCGCAAGCCCCTGACGGGCACGGAATCCTGTCCGTAAAGCTTGGGAAAAAGTCTTCAAGAAATTCTCCCAGACCCCTCACCTGGGGGGAGAAAACGAGCCCCGGCTATCAGGTAGACCACGGGTTTTACAGTCTGGTGGATGCATATTGGTCCTGTCACTGGAGCAGAGGTAGCCGCGAACCGTAGCTTCAGATCGCCGGGTCCGGAATGCACCCCCCTGTACCCCCGGGCCCGGCGGACACCACCTGCGGCGACCCCTGCAGGAGTAGGATGCGCCCATGGCAGCCGAGACGCTCAGGCCGGCGCAGCGCAGCCGGCGCGAGACGGTCTACGGCAAGCTGTCCGCCGCGCTCTGCTATTTCGGCTTCCTGATACGAAGCATCATCGGCAGCAACCTGGGTTTCTGGCCGTCAGCCCTGGCTGCCGTTGCCCTCGTGCTGTCCGGAGCACTGGTCTTCGTGTGGCTGACCGTTCCACTGCGGAAAGTACGACTGGACAGCGACAGGAAACGCGGCCTCATCGAATGCGCTATCCGAAGCCCCGACGCTCCTCCCGGGACGCTCCAGGACCGGTGGAAGCCCGGCTACGCGGAAATACGTCACGGCACCATCAGGTTCCAGGCCCTGTACGGCGACATCGAAGAACCCTCCGGTCCGATCAGCACCTTCTCCGGCATTACGGCGCTGCACGAGCTGCCGCGGCCCCAAAAGCGCCCCGCGGACGCGAAGCGGAAATGGAAGATCCTCGCCATGATCACGGACCAGGGGCCGCTGGAGATCGCTGCCGGAGAGGCCGGGATGCAGCTGCTCGAATTGCAGAGCAGGTAGGGGCGGGTCATGGTCACCGGGCAAGGCGCGAACGGCAACAAGTACGAGTGGCAGTCCTGGCCTCCGGACTCGCTCGAGGGCATGCCGCCGAAGCGCCGGCGACTCGTTGCCTGGGGGCTCCTGTGGTTCCTCCTCGTGGGCTGGCTGGTCGGGGTCATCCTGGAGGTCGCCGGCGTTTCCCAGCCCTGGCGCTCACTGCTGACCCTGACAGGAGCGGCTGCCCTCTTCGCACCGCTGATTCGCGGAGCCGTATTGGAGACCCGACAGCTGCGCGCTGAAGGAATTACCCTCCCCTCCTACCCGGTCACCCGCAAAACCCTGATCTCCAATGCGGTCATCACCGGCATCCTCTGGGTCCTCTTCGCCGTCCTCGTGATCAGTGGCCAGCCCGTATTTCCGCTGCTGGCAGTCGCGTCCACGATCTGGCTGCTGTACCTGCTCCGACGGTGGAAGACCGAGCAGCAGGAGCCCCGAACCGGGTCTTGACCGTCACAATCCTGACTGACATCCCCGCCGTTTCGAACCTGCCCTTTGTGGTTAGCAAGCTTCCCACGCTCCACTGGGCCAGCCTCGCGGCGGGCCCGTCGCAGCGGCGGTCACTGCGTTCGCCGGGATGCTCCTGAGAGCCAGGGGGCTCACCCTATTGTGACCCCGGCCGGGTAGACGCTGGTGTCTAGGCGCACATCTGGCATCGCAAGCTACGTTTCCTTGGACTCGATCATCAGCGCCGCCGGCGAGCTGAAGTACATCGGCGCCATCAAGCGTGCCCTTGCCGCCGAGTTCAAGCAGCCCGAGGACGACTGGGTGAAGTTCCTGACGTCCAAGGTCTACGAGGGGGCCTACACACAGAAGGTGCGCGAGCAGTTCACGAGCCTTGTCACGAAGGCGACCAAGCAGTTCCTCAACGACCAGGTCAATGAGCGGCTCAAGGCCGCCCTCGGCCAGCCCAATTTCCCGATGGCTGCCGACGCAGAGATCGCCGCCACCGTAACCAGCGAAAAGCCGGCCGAAGACGACCTCATCGAGAACGGCATCGAGACGACCCTCGAAGAGCTGGAGGGGTACCACATCGTCCGTGCCATTGTGTGCGGCGAGGTGAAGCCGGCACGGGTTGTCCAGCGTGACGCCAAGTCCTACTTCGCCATCCTCCTGGACGACAACAACCGTAAGCCGATCGGGCGGCTGCACTTCAACCGCGCCCAGAAGTACCTCGGTGTGTTCGACGAGAACAAGATCGAGACCAGAATCCGATCACCGCGCTCGATGAGATCTACGAGCACGCGGATACCTTGCGCTCCAGCGTAAAGATGTACCTGGGCGAAGCCTCGTAACAAGCGAATAGAAGCTAGACGACAAGAAGGAGCCGGGGGCAACCCAGGCTCCTTCTTCATCCAGCGACTTCCGCGGCAGGACCTCCCGGTGTGACGGGCGCGGTGAACGACCATGGCGGTTTATGTTGATAACTTCCGGACCCCGGCGACGCTCGGCCGGATCAGGGCCCGCTGGTCGCACCTCACCGCACACACGACTGAGGAACTGCCCGAGTTCGCCCAAAAGCTCGGGTTCAAGCCATCCTGGATCCAGAACCCGGACATAGCTGGAAAGAACACCTCGACGTTGTCGGCTCCAAACCGCCGCCGGTGGGCCCCTCACTACTGCGGGCTTTGGAACACACCCTCGCCCTGCTCCATCCGCCAACAGCGTGCGGTCGCGGAAGCCAAGACCTTGAAGGCAGCCTCATGGCCCCGCCTGCCACCGGTAGGACGGGTTGAGCGTGACCACCGCAGGGGTCATGCTTACAAACAGCTACGGACACGACACGGTTGCATCCACTGGAGGGACGAACATGTTCTGGAAGAGCCTGCGCTGATGGAGAGAATACTTGCTGTCACCGCAGATGATCTGCCCTACAGCTGGAACCCTGCATGCCCGGTGTCCTGGAGGGAGCTGGCACTGGTCCAGTTCACCCACGTGGACTTCCAGGGCAGACTTGGCGAGGGCTCCTTGGTGGTCCTCGCCGAGCTGGCCCCGGCCGTTTTGGAGATCATGAACCTCGCGCTCACGCTCCGCTTCCCCATCCACAGCGCAGTTCCCATAGACGCCTTCTTTGGCGATGATGACGCCTCGATGTCCGCCAACAACTCGTCCGGCTTCAACTTTAGACCGATAGCAGGCACCAGCGAACTATCCCTGCATTCGCTGGGAAGGGCTGTGGACATCAACCCCGTGCTCAACCCGTACCAGGAGCACGACTTGCGGTGGTCCCCGCCCGAGGGTGTACGACACCTCGATAGGTCCAAGCCGGTCCCCGGCATGTTCACCCCCGGCCATCCGATCGTGGCTGCGTTTGAAGAGCATGGCTTTGAATGGGGCGGAAGCTGGGAACGCCCGGATTACCATCACTTTCAAGTGGCCCCATAGCTTCAATACAGGAGTCCTGTCCGGTGAGACTTCCCCTGCCTGCCCCACACATGAGCGGCAGCGGCAATCCGTCCGCCGCCACTACGCGGGGCTGACCATGACACCGAACGCCACGAGCAGGCCATCGCCGCCATCGAGAAACGCCTGGCGAATCAAAGCTGGAACCGGTCGCCCCAGAGATCGCCGAAATCCGTATCGAATCCCACCGTAAAGCAATCCGCCGACACCGGGCCGGACTCGAAGAAGTACCGGCCGTGAACGTCCTGGCCCCTGTCGCACGCCGGGTCGCCCGGGAAGACCGCCGTCGGGCCAAGAAGGCCTCGGGAGAAAACACTTGAAGACCACCAGGGACCCGATTTTCACACTGCCGGCGGCCGGTGAACCGGCCTGAACCTATACTGAATCCGGGCTGCGCTGGGTAGCTGCAAGAGCATTGAAAATGGGGGCCAGCATGGGGTTCAGGGTACGCAAGTCGTTCAAGATCGCGCCCGGGGTCAGAATGACCGTCACCCCGAAAAGCATCAGCCTCAGCGCCGGCGTCAAAGGCGCCCGCATCTCCGCCAACTCTTCCGGCCGGGTCACCCGCACGCTGAGCATCCCCGGCTCCGGCATCTCCCACACCAAGACCCTCTCCTCACCATCGGGCCGGTCGGCGGCTCCCGCCCGCGCCGCAGCTGCGTCGCGGCCGGCACCGGCGCCCAAGGCGGCGACGCCCGGCTTGTTTGCCCCCAAGTGGGAGAAGGAACTGCACAAGGCAGTCATCGCCCAGCGCGACCCCGCAGCCCTGGCCCGGATCGGCAACGACTACGAACCTGCCCGGCCGCTTGCAGCCCTGTTTGAGGCGACGCTGGCCGCTGTTCCCTCCGGCGACGTCCAGCGCGCCATTGACCTGCTGTCCTGGCTGTTCAGCACAGGCTACGACCCGGCCAAGGACGAGTTCATCACCAAGTACCTGCCCGCCGCCGGGTTCAACCTGTCCATCGCGGACGGCGTCGACGTGGTCCTCCCGCCGGACCGGGACTTCATCGGACTCATGCTCGCCGAACTTCACCAGGAAGCCGGCAACCTCCCCGCCGCCGTGGACGTCGTCGACCAGCTGGAACCGAGCACCATCACTGCGGTGTCCCTGGCCGAGCTCTACATCGAACAGAAGCGGTGGGCGGACGTTGTGGACCTCACCGAGGGGCTGACCAACGATGACGAGGCGGCCACGTACCTGCTGATCCAGCGCGGCATCGCCTTCCGCGAGCAGGGCTACCCGGACGCGGCCCGGGAATCATTCAAGGAAGCCTTGCGCGTCCGCTCCCGCCCGGCCGAACTGCGCCAGCGGGCACTCATCGAGCGGGGTCTGACCTACCTGAAGGAAGGCAAGCGGTCCCTGGCCGGGAAAGACTTCGAGAAGGTCCTCGCCGAGAACAGCGCCTACCCCGGCCTGCGCGAACACCTCGCCAACTTCCAGGATTAAAGGCTGATGCCTGCCCTGCCGCAGGGTCTCCGGCCGCCGCTGTCCCTGGCGACGGCCAAGGCGGTGAACCGGGTGCCAGGCCGGGGCGACATGCCCGCTGGAAGTCTGTATGAGCCCAAGTGGGATGGCTTCCTTCACCGCACATTGCCAATCCATAGCCATTGAACTGCTGGCGGTCAGCCACCTGCTGGCGCGCCGGTCTTCCTCACATGCCCTTAGGTGCGGCCAAAAAGCGGCGCATAACACTGGACGCCGAACGAGGTATCTTCGAATGCGCTCATCGCGAGAAGGGATCAGTTCTCAAAGGGGGATGGGCTCAGGGAGTTCCTAGTTCAAGAAGGGACTGGTTCGGGGAACAGGTTATTGTCAGGATTCTGCCAGTGGTCCAAGGAGACTTTCGATATGAATCAACGGGACAAGGATCGGCGCTGGGCCGTACGACGCGTCTTTGTTGATGCAGATTTGGCTGGCTTGGGATTCGGCAGTGTTGTCTTACCCCGAATACGAATATGACACGGAGGCGCTTGGCCATGTCGTGGCTGGTTAACGGGCTGCCTTCAACCGATGTCGCAGCACGGGTGGCCGGCTACATTCAGCGTGACTGGGGTGTCTCGAACCTCAAGACCTGAATGGCAGGGCTAGAGCTATACCCGGCCCTTTCGCCCGCTGTGGGTTACAGGACAGCAAATCGTCGGAATCGGTCAGGCCGCAGTATTCAATTGCAACGGCCATCGCAGACTCCCTGAACGGGCAGGGAGCCTCAGCGGCTTGGCTCCTCCGTGGCGTCAGGGTCCTCTTCGGGTTCGAATGTGTTGGGCTCCGCATCGGCAGTGATACCAATGCCGTCCCCGCCCTGAGGGATCGCGCCGTCGTCCTTGCCCTGTGCATCCTTTTGGGGTTCGTCCTCGGGCGGCGAGGCAGGTGAGTTGGTCGTCATCGCTCCTCCTTCATTGGCTCGGCCTCCACGCTAACAGCCGGCGGGGGGAAAGGCGCCGGACAAGTTCGAGAATTTTTTAGGGCCTCCCCGCCGTCGGACAACTTATGGAGCGCGCTGAAAGCTGGCCGAACCAAAAAGCCCTGACGCTGTACAGGGCGATCCCCCTGAAGACGACATGCCAGGGGGCGTGCGGTTGGGCCGCCGGCCGCTGAGCGAATCAAGCCGCGGCCTCCTGCGACAGCACCATCGGCCGTGCTGGTCGCACTCGACGTCCCGGCCAGACTGTTCAAGGATGGTTGCAATAATGGGGTGCGGCAGGATCGGGCGTCCAGGAGCCAAGCCACTTCTTCCTGTCCTGATCGGCCTGTCCCAGTGGTCTTTGAAAGTGATCCCAACGGATACATCCCTCCCAGCCGTCCGCCAAGACGTCGTGTCGCCCGGAACCCTTCAAGGTTTCGGCTGCTTCCGCAGGTGCCGGTGGAAAGACTCGCTGGCATGCCGGTCACCGGCAATGTCGCCGGGCACGAGCGTCTGGAATCTTTCACGGGCAGGTGGCAGGACACGCTACGTGACCACGGAGGTAGCCATCGCCACGCAATGACCGGTCTCGAACGCGGCAAAACTGGCACGGAGAGATGTTCCGTTTCGTTGGGACCCGGATGCCAAGGCCGCGGAAAGGTTGCTGCGGTCTGTCCTCGTCGCGAGGTTGCCCTGAGGTTAGGAGCCAAGCGGAGTTGGTGTGCCGGCTGCCGGTTCCAATTCTCCAAGCCATGCCAGCGGATCCGATCTGGAAGTGAAAAACCGGGTGGGCAAGGGAGGCGTCCGGTGGGAGCTGGTAGCAAGGCCGGCGCCGGACCCTTCGCCCGCCGGCTTGGCAGGATGACACCCCGGTCTGGGGAGAAATCTGGCACGAAGGACTTCCTTCCGGCTCCTCCGATGCGATAGAAACAAAGCGTTAGACGCGGCTTGTCTGGCAGATCGCATCTGCCGGCCGTCAGATGTTCCATAGGGGGAAACATGATGAAAAAAAGCGCAGCAGGTCTCTCGTTCGCGGCAGTGGTTGGCCTTTCAGCCTTGTCCGCAACGCCCGCAGCGGCAGTAACGCTCCCATTCCCGAACTGTGATGCAGCAGCAGCTGTAGGGGTGTACAACATTCCCGCAGGTACTCCTGGCTACGGCACTCATTTGGACCGGGACCGCGACGGTGTAGGTTGCGATGCACCCGGAACGCCTGCGTATGATGCCTCGTTAGTGGCCCGACTAACAGCGGCGCCTCCCCAGGTACCCAATATGCCGGTAGGCGGGGCTCCCACCGGTGTCAGGCAGGATACTAGCGACAACACGGGCGTTGTCGCTCTTGGAGGTGGCCTGGTGCTGGCAGCAATTGGTGGTGTCTTCCTGGTCCGCCGCCGCACCGCCAGCAACGCATAGCCACTGCACCACAAAGGACTACGTGATCCACTTTCACTGATGAACCATTCAATCCGCGACTACCGCAGAAACAGAATTGCTTCTGCGGTAGTCGCGCTTTCCATGCTCACCGGCTGTTCCGTCACGGCTACCGAGGCGAGTCCCTTACGCACGGTAACAACAGTTCCGTCCAGCCCAACAGCCAGTTGGATGGCCAGCCCTACAGCCAGTGGCCCGGCCAACCCGAGACCCAGTGCCAGGGCGGGACAGGTGCTGCCGAATGCCACTAAGGCCCCCCAACTGCCGGTCATGCCGGCCTCGACCCCCGTAGCGTTGCGTATTCCGGCCCTTGGGACAGAATCAAGGCTGCTCAGTCTTGGCCTGCGGGGCGATGGTTCCCTGGAAGTGCCGCCGGAGGGACCAGGGTCTCCCGCTGCCTGGTATAACGGATCTGCGACTCCGGGTGCCCGTGGGCCCGCTGTGCTTTTTGGTCATGTCAACGCCACTGGCGGAGGGCCAGGAGTCTTCGCTGAGCTACGAAGGCTGAAAGCGGGGGACACCATTGAGGTGAGTCGCCAAGACGGCAGGACCGCTACTTTTCTGTTCGATCGGGGGGAACGGTACCCCAAGAACACTTTTCCTACGTACGCTGTTTACGGAAACACCCAAGGGGCGGAACTTCGTCTGATCACGTGCGATGGATATGACCCCGCAACCGGCGAGTTCGATGACAACTACGTGGTCTACGCCAAACTCGTCCCATGAGCGGGCGATACACGCAGCACCTTCAACGAATCAGAGCACAGCACCTCCCATCTCGCTGCCAGCCCCTCGCCCCGTCATAGTCTTGGCCCTCCATCCTTCCTCAGAGCCATCCTGACACTGGTCCCCCACGCTGTCCCTCGCGGGTGTTCGCCGCCGTCCGCGTTGCAATGGCTCTCGGCGTTTTAGGCCATTGGCTGGACCGCCCGTCATTGCACATTCTCTGAGCTTGACGTGTATGCCACCCAGGACACGGCACTTGCTTACATAACTTTGGTCTGGCCAGTTGCCTATAGTGGTCATGGTTTGCCCTGTCCCCCGAAATCCTCGCCACGTCCGTCCCAAACCCTCTAAGGGACAGAGCCCCACCAGGGCCTGGTGAATAGGTTCTTATCCGCTAAGGGTGCTACGGCGTCTCACCGTTCGGTCATGCAGCTACCCAAGAGGTTGGCAATGAACAGGCGTAAAAGACGAACCATGCAGCAGTGCCTCAGTTCAGGACAGTACGGTGAAAAACAACAGCGTCATGCAGTCGAGTCCGACGATGGCCATGAACAGCAATAGACAGAAAGATTCCCGGGTCCGGATCCGAAAGGCGGTGAGCACCATGGGCACCAACGCGGGGCAATGCTGGCACAACACCAGGGAGTAACCGACGGCCGGTACTTGTGTCTCACGGCCTAAATCCTCTACCAGTTGGTCCCAAGTCATGCCGCACTCCCCCAGTCGCACCATGAATAAGCAGAACAGCCACCAGAGGCCGAGCAGGAGGACCCAAGTGAACACCCAACGAGGCAGCAAAGAAAAATGCACAGAATTTTCCTGAAGTCATGTTGACCAGGCCATGAACGTCGATGAACAGGTAGCGAACGATACACGGTCGATCCATGTAAGCCAGGAGGCAGCCGGTCACCAATGAAAAAGGCCCCCGAAGGGGCCCTTCACAACTCAATATGTCCACACTCAGAGGCTAGAAAGCCCCTGAACAGGGAAAACACGTGCCCGAGGTGGGACTCGAACCCACACACCTTTCGATACCGCATTTTGAGTGCGGCGCGTCTGCCAATTCCGCCACTCGGGCGCGGAGTACACGGAGTAACAATCGTAGGCTCACAGCGAAGTGTGATCAACGCAGCTACTACCAGTGCGCGGATTTACTCTACATGCAGATAGGCTAAAACCAGAATCGCGCCACCGCCGTCGCAACAAGCCATGCCGATCCAAGTACAAGCGCGGGGCCCAACTAAGATAGTCATAGTCCCGCCGTACCTTTTCAAGGAGATCCCGTGTCAGAACCGACGGAGTCAAACAAAACGTCCCAGCCGGCGCGCCGCGTAGTTGTGGCCGAAGACGAAACCCTCATCCGCCTGGACATCATCGAAATCCTGCGCGGCGAAGGCTACGACGTCATCGGCGAGGCCGACAACGGTGAGAAGGCCGTGCAGCTGGCCGAGGAGCTCAAGCCGGACCTTGTCCTCATGGACGTCAAGATGCCCGTCATGGACGGCATCTCCGCGGCCGAGAAGATCGTCAAGGCACGCATCGCCCCCGTGGTGCTGCTGACCGCCTTCAGCCAGAAGGAACTCGTGGAGCGCGCCCGCGACGCCGGCGCCATGGCCTACGTGGTGAAGCCGTTCACGCCCGCCGACCTGATCCCCGCCCTGGAGATCGCCCTGTCCCGCCACGAGGAGATCAAGGCCCTCGAAGCCGAGGTCACCGACCTGCAGGAGCAGTTCGCCACCCGCAAGCTCGTGGAACGCGCGAAGAGCCTGCTGACCACCAAGATGGGCCTGACGGAGCCGGAAGCTTTCCGCTGGATCCAGAAGACCTCGATGGACCGCCGCCTCAGCATGCGCGAAGTGGCCGAGACCATCATCAACCAGGTCAACTAGCCAAGAAGCTACACCAAAGCGGAAGGACCCCGGCACACAGCGCCGGGGTCCTTCCGTTTCCCCAAAACCGGACCGGAAACCTAGAAACAAAAAGGGAGGATCCCCGCCACCGGTGAACGCGTTCACCAGGCGGGGATCCTCCCTTCAGTGCGAGCTACTCAGCGGGAGCTGCTACAGCCCTGTCCTTGTTCTTCTTCTTCTTTTCCGGCCAGGGGCCGAGCTTTTCCTTCTTCTCGGTGGCCTCGCCCATGCGAGGCGTGTCGGCGAGGTCGCCCACCTTGTGGACCTTCAGCGAGTTGGTCGAACCGGCCTTTCCCGGAGGGGAACCGGCAGCGATGACCACGAGGTCGCCGTCTTCCACCAGTCCCATGTCCAGCAGGCTGCGGTCAACCTGTGCGGTCATTTCATCCGTGTGCCCCACCATGGCAACCAGCTGCGGCTGGATTCCCCAGGTCAGTGCCAGCTGGTTCCACACGTGCTCCACCGGAGTGAACGCGAAAACCGGCTTGATCGGGCGGAGGCGGGACAGGCGGCGTGCCGAGTCACCGGACTGCGTGAACGTACAGATGTACTTGGCGTCCAGCTGGTCTGCGATTTCGACGGCGGCACGGGTGATGGCGCCACCGCGGGTCTTGGGCTTGGTGCCCAGCGGGGGGACGCGCTCCAGGCCGTGCTCCTCGGTGGACTCGATGATCCGGGCCATGGTCTTGACCGTCTCGATCGGGTACTTGCCCACGCTGGTTTCGCCGGAGAGCATGACTGCGTCGGCGCCGTCGAGCACGGCGTTGGCGCAGTCGGAGGCCTCAGCACGGGTGGGGCGCGGGTTGTCGATCATCGACTCGAGCACCTGGGTGGCCACGATGACCGGCTTGGCCCAGCGGCGTGCCAGTTCGATGGCACGCTTCTGCACGATCGGCACTTCCTCCAGCGGAAGCTCCACGCCGAGGTCGCCACGGGCCACCATGATCGCGTCAAACGCATCGATGATTTCGTGGAGCTGCTCCACGGCCTGCGGCTTCTCAATCTTGGCGATCACCGGAACGCGGCGGCCTTCTTCGTCCATGATCTCGTGGACGCGCTTGATGTCGGAAGCGTCACGGACGAACGACAGGGCGACGAGGTCGACGCCGCGGCGGATGGCCCAGCGCAGGTCGTCCTCGTCCTTTTCGCTCAGTGCGGGGACGTTGACGGCAACGCCCGGGAGGTTGATGCCCTTGTTGTTGGACACGAAACCGCCCACGGTCACCTTGGCGACAACCTTGACGTCGTCCACCTCGATGGCGCGCAGCGCCACCTTGCCGTCGTCGATCAGCAGGGCGTCGCCCGGGTTGACGTCCTCGGTGAGGCTCTTGAGCGTGGTGGAGCAGATGTCCTTGGTGCCGGGTACGTCTTCAGTGGTGATCGTGAAGATATCCCCCACGGCCAGCTGGTGCGGACCGTCAACGAAGCGGCCCAGGCGGATCTTGGGTCCCTGCAGGTCGGCCATGATGGCGACGGCCTTGCCCAGGTCGGACGCAGCCTTGCGGACATTCTCATAGGTGTTGTCATGCACGGAGTAGTCGCCGTGACTCATGTTCATGCGGGCTACATCAACGCCGGCTTCCAGCACCGCGAGGGTGTTTTCATAGCTGGCAATGGCCGGTCCGAAGGTGGCCACAATCTTTGCGCGTCTCATATACCTACCCTATTTGTCACTTGCATTGGTTAAGTTGTCGCGGAGATGAATTCCATCCCCGCCTTTGGCGCTATACGACGACTCGCTACAGGACGGCTATGGCGCGGTCCGTCGGAGCCACGGGTGCAGGAAGAATGGTGCTTCCCATCAGGTACTTGTCCACCGCCGCAGCGGCGGCACGCCCTTCGGCGATGGCCCACACGATCAGGGACTGTCCGCGGCCCGCGTCGCCGGCCACGAAGACACCCTCGGTGTTGGTCATGTAGTAACCGTCGCGGGCCACGTTGCCGCGGCCGTCGAACTCGGCGCTGACCTGCTCGGTGATGCCGGCCGGCTCCGCTCCGGTGAAGCCCAAGGACAGGAAAACCAGATCGGCAGGAATGATCCGTTCGGTGCCCGCCTTGGGCAGGCGCTTGCCGTCCACGAATTCGGTCTCTGCAACCTTGACGCCGGTCAACTTGCCGTCCTCGCCAACGAACTCAACGGTGGAGGCGAGGTACGTGCGCTCACCGCCCTCCTCGTGGGCGCTGGCCACCTCGAAGAGGGTGGGGAACGTAGGCCACGGCTGGTGGCCGGCGCGCTCCAGCGGCGGCTGCTTGCCGATGGCCAGGGTGGTCACCGAGGCTGCCTGCTGGCGGTGTGCCGTGCCGATGCAGTCCGCGCCGGTGTCGCCGCCGCCGAGGATGACGACGTGCTTGCCGCGGGCGTCGATGTGGTTCTCCGGGGACTCCCCCGCCACCACGCGGTTGGAGGGGACGAGGTAATCCATGGCGAAGTGCACGCCGGCAAGTTCTCGGCCCGGGATGGGCAGGTCCCGCGGCACCGTGGCGCCAGTGGCGATGACCACGGCGTCGTAGCGGCGGCGCAGCTGCTCCCAGGTGACGTCCGTACCGACGGCGACGCCGGTGCGGAAGCGGGTGCCTTCGGCCTTCATCTGCTCGAGCCGGCGGTCCACCTGCTCTTTTTCCATCTTGAAGTCGGGGATGCCGTAACGCAGCAGGCCGCCGATCTTGTCGTCCCGTTCGTAGACGGCCACGGTGTGGCCCACGCGGGTCAGCTGCTGTGCAGCCGCCAGGCCGGCAGGGCCGGAACCGACGACGGCGACCGTCTTGCCGGTGAGGCGGTGCGGCGGCAGAGGGTTGACCCAGCCATGGTCGAAGGCCTCATCAATGATGGACACCTCGACCTGCTTGATGGTCACCGCGGGCTGGTTGATGCCCAGTACGCAGGACGCCTCGCAGGGGGCGGGGCAGAGCCGGCCGGTCCATTCGGGGAAGTTGTTGGTGGCGTGCAGCCGCTCAATCGCTTCCTCGCCTTTGTCCCGCCACATGAGGTCGTTCCACTCGGGAATCAGGTTCCCCAGCGGGCAGCCCTGGTGGCAGAACGGCACGCCGCAGTCCATGCAGCGGCCGGCCTGGCTCCTCAGGACACCCTTTTCCTGGGCCTCGTAGACTTCCTTCCAGTCCATGATGCGGACGGGAACGGGACGGCGCGGCTGGGTTTCACGCTGACGTACTTTCAGAAATCCGCGTGGATCAGCCACCGGTCACCTCCAGGATTCGAGACCAAACTTCTTCGCCGTCGGGGTCAAGGCCCTCTTCGATGGCGTCAAGACGGGTTTGCAGCACTGCGGCGTAGTCGCGCGGCAGCACCTTGGTAATGCGGGCAGCGGTGTCATCGAAGTTGTCGAGCAGACGCGCAGCCAGCTGGGATTCGGTTTCCTCCACGTGCTTGACCAGCAGCCCGTGGACGATGTCGCGGTCCTCGGCGTCCAGCTCAAGGAGCTGGAGTTCGCCGGACTGCAGGGCTTCCTTGTTGACCCGGGCGGTGTCCAGGTCCAGCACGTAGGCCGTACCGCCGGACATGCCCGCGCCGAAGTTGCGGCCCGTGCGGCCGATGATCAGCGTCTGGCCACCGGTCATGTACTCACAGCCGTGGTCGCCGATGCCTTCAACAACCGCGGTGGCGCCCGAGTTGCGGACCAGGAAGCGTTCGCCCACCTGGCCGCGCAGGAACAGCTCGCCGCTCGTCGCGCCGTAGCCGATCACGTTGCCGGCCACGACGTTCCGCTCTGCCTGGAACACGTTGGAGCGGTCCGGGCGGACGATGATCCGGCCACCGGAAAGGCCCTTGCCGACGTAGTCGTTGGAGTCGCCGTACATGCGCAGCGTGATGCCGGCGGGCAGGAAGGCACCCAGCGACTGACCGGCGGTGCCGTTCAGCGTGATGTCGATGGTGTCCGTGGCCAGCACGTCCGTGCCGAACGTCTTGGTCACGACGTGGCCCAGCATGGTGCCCACCGAGCGGTCGGTGTTGATGACGTCAACCGTGATCTTCACCGGCGCACGGTCGGTCAGCGCCTCGGCGGCCATGGTGATGAGCCGCTGGTCGAAGTGCTTGTCCAGCTCGTGGTTCTGGCCGGTCAGGTTCCGCAGCGGGGCGTCGTCGTCGAACTCGAGGCCGTGCAGGATCGGATCCAGGTCCAGGCCTTCGGCCTTCCAGTGGCTGATGGCCTCCTGGGTGTCCAGCATTTCGGCGTGGCCGATCGCTTCCTCGATGCTCCGGAAACCGAGCTCCGCAAGGATCTCGCGGACTTCCTCGGCCAGGAACTCGAAGAAGTTAACCACGAACTCCGGCTTGCCGCTGAAGCGGGCGCGCAGCTCGGGGTTCTGCGTGGCAACGCCCACCGGGCAGGTGTCCAGGTGGCAGACGCGCATCATGATGCAGCCCTCAACCACCAGCGGTGCCGTGGCAAAGCCAAATTCCTCGCCGCCGAGCAGCGCGGCAATGACGACGTCGCGGCCGGTCTTGAGCTGGCCGTCCACCTGCACCACCACGCGGTCGCGCAGGCCGTTGAGCATGAGGGTCTGTTGGGTCTCTGCGAGACCCAGTTCCCACGGCACACCGGCGTGCTTGAGCGAGTTCAGCGGCGAGGCGCCGGTACCGCCGTCGTGCCCGGAAACAAGCACGACGTCGGCCTTGGCCTTGGTAACACCGGCGGCAACTGTGCCGATGCCCACCTCGGAGACGAGCTTGACGTGCACCCGGGCTGAGGGGTTCGCGCGCTTGGCATCGTAGATGAGCTGCGCGAGGTCCTCGATCGAGTAGATGTCGTGGTGCGGGGGCGGGGAGATCAGTCCGACGCCGGGGGTCGAGTGGCGCGTCCGGGCAACCCAGGGGTACACCTTCTGGGCCATCAGCTGGCCGCCTTCGCCGGGCTTGGCGCCCTGGGCCATCTTGATCTGGATGTCGTCCGCGTTGGTCAGGTACAGGCTCGTGACGCCGAAGCGCCCCGAGGCAATCTGCTTGACGGCGGACCGGCGCTCCGGATCCAGCAGGCGGTCCACGTCCTCGCCGCCTTCACCGGTGTTGGACTTGCCGCCCAGCCGGTTCATGGCGATTGCGAGCGTCTCGTGGGCTTCCTTGGAAATTGAGCCGTAGCTCATGGCACCCGTGGAGAAGCGCTTGACGATGCTGGAGACCGGTTCGACTTCCTCGAGCGGCACGGCAGGGCGCACGCCGTCCTTGAACTTGAGCAGACCGCGGAGGGTCATCAGGTTCTCGGACTGGTCGTCCACGCCCTTGGTGTAGGCCTTGAAAATGTCGTAGCGGCGCTCACGCGTGGCGTGCTGCAGCCGGAAGACCGTCTCCGGGTTGAAGAGGTGCGGTTCACCGTCGCGGCGCCACTGGTACTCGCCGCCGCCCAGCAGGGGCCGGTGCGGCTGTTCGATGCCGCCCTCCGGGTAGGCCATCTGGTGCCGTGCGGAAACCTCGGCCGCGATGACGTCCAGGCCCACGCCACCGAGCTGGGAATGCGTTCCGGCGAAGAATTCATCCACGAGCTCCTGGCCCAGGCCCAGCGCTTCGAACGTCTGGGCGCCGGTGTAGGACGCCACGGTGGAGATGCCCATCTTGGACATGATCTTCAGGACACCCTTGCCGAGGCCCTTGATCAGGTTGTAGACGCCGTCCTGGGGGGTCACGCCCACGACGTCGCCGGCAGCGATGAGCTGCTCGACGGATTCCATGGCCAGATACGGGTTCACGGCGGACGCGCCGTAGCCCACGAGGACAGCCACATGGTGCGTCTCGCGGACGTCGCCGGCCTCGACCACCAGGGCGGTCTTGGTGCGGTTGGCGCTGCGCAGCAGGTGGTGGTGCACGGCGCTGACCAGCAGCAGGGACGGGATCGGGGCCCACTGGGCGTTGGAGTCGCGGTCGGAGAGAACCACGTACTGCACACCGCGGTTGATGGCACCGGACACCTGCTCGCAGATTTCGGTGAGCCGGGCACGCAGCGCGTTCTCGCCGCCTTCGGGGCGGTAGAGGCCGCGGACCTTCATCGCGACACGGTTGCCTTCGGCGTCCTCGATGTTGGCGATCTTGGCGAGCTGGTCGTTGTTGATCACCGGGAACGGCAGGGAGACCTGGGGCTGGCGCACCTGCTTGGTGTCCAGGAGGTTGCCGTTGGGGCCGATGGCGCAGGTCAGGGAGGTGACCAGCTCTTCACGGATGGCGTCCAGCGGCGGGTTGGTGACCTGCGCAAAGGACTGCACGAAGTAGTCGAAGAGCAGGCGGGGGCGCTTGGACAGCACGGCCACCGGCGTGTCCGAGCCCATGGCGCCCAGCGGTTCCGCGCCCGTGCGGGCCATCGGGCCCAGCAGGATCTTCAGCTCTTCGGTGGTGTAACCGAAGGTGCGCTGGCGGATGTTCACGGACGCGGCGGTGTGCACCACGTGCTCGCGTTCCGGCAGCTCGTTGAGGTCGATCAGGTTGTCCTTGACCCACTCGGCCCAGGGGTTCGCCGCGGCAACCTCCGCCTTGACCTCTTCATCACCGATGATGCGGCCGGCCTCGGTGTCCACCAGGAACATCTTGCCCGGCGAGACGCGGCCCTTCTTGACCACCTTGGAGGGTTCGACGTCGATGACGCCAACCTCGGAGGCGAAGACGACCAGGCCGTCTTCGGTGATCCAGTACCGGCCGGGGCGCAAGCCGTTGCGGTCCAGGGTGGCGCCCACGAGGGCGCCGTCGGTGAACGAGACGGCGGCGGGGCCGTCCCAGGGTTCCATCAGGAGGGAGTGGTACTCATAGAACGCACGGCGCGCCGGATCCATCGTGGCGTGGTTTTCCCAGGCCTCGGGGATCATCATCATGATCGCGTGCGTGATGGGGCGGCCGGACAGCCACAGCAGTTCGGCAACTTCGTCGAAGGACGCGGAGTCGGACGCGCCGGGCGTGCAGATCGGGAACAGCTCTTCCGGCGAGTCGCCCAGCAGCGGGTTGGCGAGCTGGGACTGGCGTGCCCGCATCCAGTTCCGGTTGCCCTTGACGGTGTTGATTTCACCGTTGTGGGCGATGGTGCGGAACGGCTGGGCCAGCGGCCAGGACGGGAAGGTGTTGGTGGAGAAGCGCGAGTGGACGATCGCCAGCTTGGTCTTGAAGCGCTTGTCCGAAAGGTCCGGGTAGAACGGTTCCAGCTGGGCCGTGGTCAGCATGCCCTTGTAGACGATGGTCCGGGAGGACAGCGACGGGAAGTAGACACCGAACTTGTTCTGGGCGCGCTTGCGGATGCGCCAGGCGCGGCCGTCCAGGTCGCTGGGGTCCAGCTGCTCGCCGGTTGCCGAGGCGAAGAACGGCTGGGAGAAGTACGGCATGCACGCGCGCGCCATGGCACCCACCAGATCGGCGACCACGGGAACCTCGCGCCAGCCCAGGACGGTGAGTCCTTCGTCGGCGGCCAGGCCCTCGATGCCGGCCTTGGCGGCGTCGGCCTCGCGCTGCTCAGCGGGCAGGAAGGCGGTGCCCACCACGTACTGGCCGGGGGCCGGAAGTTCGAATTCGGTGACGGCACGGAAGAACTCGTCCGGCACCTGCATCAGGAGGCCGGCGCCATCACCGGTACCCTCATCAGCACCGACGGCACCGCGGTGCTCGAGATTGCGCAGGGCAGTAAGGGCGGCGTCGACAATGTCGTAGCCGGGCTCACCGCGCAGGGTGGCAATGATCGCAAGACCGCAGGCGTCCTTCTCCTGCTCAGGGTTGTAGAGCCCGGATGCCTCGGGGAGCGCCGCGAACCGCTTGAACGGCGACATGGCGGCGTCCGGCTGGTTCGGTTCGGACCAGCTGGGGCTTGAAAGAGTTTGGGTCATGGGAGACGTCCTTCCTCCTGATCGTGCGTATGGAAGGGACAACGTTGGCCCCACTCAGAGCGCCACTGTGACGGGCACAACAAAGTGTTACTGCTTACTGGAAATTGTAGGGCAGGCATGCGTGCTGAACTAACAGTTACGCAGACTCCCGCCCCGGGCTTGACCGGCCAGCAGCTCTATGCTGACCGGAGTTGGCCCCTGCCACGACGCTGTGGTGGTGGGCGCTCCGAGCGGTAACTCTCTGCTGCCCTGGGTACCGGTGCCTTCTAGCGTGAGCTGTCGGCCTCCGGTGCGGCTCCGGTGTCTGTGCCACCGGGCTTTCCGGTGTTCCGCGACTCCGCGGCGGTTGGGGTGCCGCCGGTGGATGCCGGGACTGCTTCTGTTTGGGCAGAAGCTAGACCGGAACCGTTTTGGTTATCAGGGAGATTATCACGCGATTCACTATCTGAGACAACATGGTCCGTATCACGGACCGGTTGGGCGGTCACATTTGGAGCGGCCGCTACAGCGGCGGGCTCCCGGCCCGGCAGGTAGACAGTGTCCGCGCTGCCGTCCTTGCGCCGGCCCAGCACGATGAACACCGCCAGTGCGGCGACGAACACGAAGATGCTGGTCCAGACGTTCAGGCGGGTGGTGATGCCGAACAGGCTGATCTGTTCGGCGTCGTCGATCCGCATGGCCTCAATCCAGACCCGGCCCAGCGTGTAGTACATGGCGTACAGCCAGAAGAGCCGGCCGCGGCGGAAGTGGAACCGGCGGTCGAGGGCCAGGAGGATCAGCACACCCGCGATGTTCCACAGTGACTCATAGAGGAACGTGGGGTGGAAGAGGGTGTCGGCCGGGTAGCCGACCGGGAAGTTGGCGTTGTCCGCGTCCACCTGGAGTCCCCACGGCAGCGTGGTGGGGCCGCCGAAGAGCTCCTGGTTGAAGTAGTTTCCCCACCGGCCGAGGGCCTGTGCCAGCAGAAGTCCCGGGGCCGCCGCGTCAATGAAGGCCGTGAGCTTGACCCCTGCACGGCGGCAGCCGATCCAGGCGCCGAAGGCACCCAGAACCACGGCTCCCCAGATTCCGAGGCCGCCGCGCTGGATCTGCGGAATCAGGGACAGGTCCCCGGTGCCGTCGAAGCCGGGACCAAAGTACGCGTCCGGCGACGAGAACACGTGGTAGAGCCGGCCGCCGATGATGCCGAAGGGGATGGCCCAGATGGCGATGTCCCAGACGCTGCCTTCAGGCGCTCCGCGCTTGGCCCAGCGGACGGAGGTCAGCCACAGGCCAACCACAATGCCGGCCAGGATGCACAGGGCGTAGGCATGGATGCGGAGCGATCCCCACGGCAGCGGAATATCGAACCCGGACCAGTCCGGGCTCGGGATGCTTGCGGGCACCATGCCGGCTGGAACCAGTGCGGCTGCGGTGAGGAGCGTCTGCATGGTTGCGTTACTTCCTGGTCAGTCCGGTACTGAGGTCTTTGGTGAGCTGTGCGACAGCGTCCACGCCGCCGTCGCGCACGGCCGCGACAAGTGCCGAACCGACGATCACGCCGTCCGCGTAGGCCGCGATCTCTGCGACCTGCTCGGCGGTGGAGACGCCGAGGCCCACGCACACCCGCTCCGCGCCGGCTGCCCTGGCCGCCGCCACGACGCCGGTGGCTGCGTCGCTCACCGCCGTGCGGGCACCGGTAACACCCATGATGGAGACCGCGTACACAAAACCGCGGCTTGCGTCCACGGTCCGGCGCATGCGCTCAGGCGTGGAGGAGGGTGCCACCAGGAAGACCCGGTCCAGGCCGTACTTCTCCGACGCGTCCATCCATTCGGCTGCCTCGTCCGGGATCAGGTCCGGGGTGATGAGCCCAGCTCCCCCGGCCTCGGCCAGGCGCCGCGCGAATTCGTCCACGCCCATGCGGACCACAGGGTTCCAGTACGTCATGACCAGCACGGCGGCGTCGGTCTGGCTGGTGATGCCGGCGACGACGTCGAAGACCTGGCGGACGGAGAACCCCTTGGCCAGCGCCTCGGTGGTGGCTGCCTGGATGACCGGACCGTCCATGACCGGGTCCGAGTACGGGATGCCGATCTCGATCAGGTCGGCGCCGTTGCGCGCCAGGGCGATGCCGGCGGCGACGGTCTCCTCGACGCTGGGGTACCCGGCGGGCAGGTAGCCGATCAGGGCCGCACGGCCTTCCGCTCGGGCCTTGTCGATGGCAATGGCCGACTTGCTGGTGGCCGGCTTGCTGGTGGAATGCGCCGTGGTCACAGCTGCTCCCCTTCCTTGCCGATGGTGGCCTCGGCCGAGTCCTTATCCAGAAGGTCGAACCACTCCGCTGCGGTGGCAACGTCCTTGTCTCCCCTGCCGGACAGGTTCACGATCACGATCTTGTCCGATGCGTCACCTGCGGCCGAGCCTTCCGCTGCCAGCCGCCGGCCCACCTTGATGGCGCCGGCGAGGGCGTGGGAGGACTCGATCGCGGGAATGATCCCCTCGGTGCGGCACAGGAGCCGGAACGCTTCCATGGCCTCGCTGTCCGTGATGGGCTCGTAGCTGACCCGCCCGATGTCGGCGAGGTAGGAGTGCTCCGGCCCGACCCCGGGGTAGTCCAGTCCGGCCGAAATGGAATGCGACTCGATGGTCTGGCCGTCGTCGTCCTGCATCAGGTAGGACCGGGCGCCGTGCAGCACCCCGGGCCGGCCGAGCGTGATGGTCGCCGCATGGCGGCCGGTCTCGACGCCGTCGCCGCCGGCTTCGAAGCCGTAGATCTTCACGGACGGGTCATCGAGGAAGCCGTGGAAGATGCCGATGGCGTTCGAACCCCCGCCGATGCAGGCGCATACGGCGTCCGGCAGGCGCCCGGCCTGCTCGAGGATCTGGGCCCGTGCCTCCTCGCCGATGACTTCATGGAAATACCGGACCATCGCGGGGAACGGGTGGGCGCCCGCTGCCGTGCCCAGCAGGTAGTGGGTGTTGCCGACGTTGGCCACCCAGTCCCGGAGGGCTTCGTTGATGGCGTCCTTGAGGGTCTGCGAACCGTTGGTGACGGGGATGACCGTGGCGCCCAGGAGTTCCATCCGGGCCACGTTCAGCGCCTGCCGGCGGCAGTCTTCGGCGCCCATGTAGACGACGCATTCCAGGCCCAGCAGCGCAGCGGCAGTGGCGCTGGCCACGCCGTGCTGGCCGGCGCCCGTCTCGGCGATGACGCGGGTCTTGCCCATCCGCTTGGCAAGGAGTGCCTGGCCCAGCACGTTGTTGATTTTGTGCGAGCCGGTGTGGTTCAGGTCCTCGCGCTTGAGGAAGATCCGGACGCCGCCTGCGTGCTCGGCAAAGCGCTTGGCCTCTGTCAGCAGCGAGGGCCGGCCGGAGTAGTTCTTGTTCAGGTCGGCGATCTGGGCGGTGAACTCGGGATCGGCCTTGGCCTTCTCGAACGTGTCCTCGAGCTCGTCCAGGGCGGCGATCAGTGACTCAGGCATCCAGCGGCCGCCGTAGGCGCCGAAGTAGGGTCCCGGGGCGTGGCGCAGCGAGGTGCCTCCCTGCAGGAATGCATCCACCGAGCCCTGGTCAGAGCCGGCTGTTGGCGCATCGGCCATCAGTCTCACCATCCTGTTCACTTTTTCTTATTGATGTCAGGCACCATCTGTCCGCACGGCGTGCGGACAGATGGGTCCACGGTTGGGTGGGAGCTCAGGCCCGGGCGGCGATGGCCGCGGCCCCGGCCGCTGTGAACTCCGCGATGCGTTCACGGGGGGTGGCGTCACTGACGAGCGCCTCTCCCACGAGGATGGCGTTGGCGCCGTGCACCGCGTAGTGCGCGACGTCGTCGGCATTCCGAACGCCCGACTCCGCCACCACCACAGCACCGGAGGGAATGCTGCCGGCGAGCGAGGCGAAAACGGAACGGTCGACGTCGAGCGTCTTGAGGTTGCGGACGTTGACGCCGATGATCCGGGCGTCGGCGGCCACGGCGCGCTCGACTTCCTCCGGCGTGTGCGTTTCCACCAGCACGTTCATGCCGAGCTCGCGGCTCAGGGCGCTGAATTCGCGCAGCTGCTGGTCAGACAGGGCGGCCACGATCAGGAGGATGAGGTCCGCACCGTGGGCGCGGGCTTCCCAGATCTGGTACTCGTCCAGCGTGAAGTCCTTGCGCAGCAGCGGGACGTCCACCCGGGCGCGGACGGCGTCCAGGTCAGCCAGCGAACCGTTGAAACGGCGCTGCTCGGTGAGCACGCTGATCACCGCGGCTCCTCCATCGGCGTACTGCACGGCCAGCGACGCGGGGTCCGCGATGCTGGCGAGGTCGCCCTTGGAGGGGCTGCGGCGCTTGATCTCGGCGATGACCTTAAGCTCGCCGCGGTCCGCGGACGTGCCGCCAAGGGCAGCCCACGCGTCCCGGGCAGGAGCCGCCGCCAGGGCACGGTCCTTCAGTTCCGCGAGGGACACGAGGCGCTTCCGGTCCTCCATGTCCTCCCTGACACCGGCGTTGATGTCATCGAGAACAGTCACGATTAGTGGCCGGTGTTCTTGATCTTGCTGCCGCCCACGCCGTAGCCGGCCTTGCGCATGATGAAGCCGGCCAGCAGGCCGACGAACATGACGGCGATGCCGGCCCAGAAGATCGGGGTGTTCGCAATGACGAACGCGATGGAGGCGATGAGGGCGCCGATGAGCATGACGATCACGCAGGTCCAGGCGGCCGGGCTGTTGCCGTGGCCCAGGTCGATGCTGTGGTCGATGCCGTGGTGCTCCTTGGGGGCCGCGGGCTTTGTACCGGAAACAGTGGCTTTGCTCATGTGAATCTCCTCAGGATCAATACTGCTTACATTCTGCCATTTTTTGCCGCGGCCTTCGGCATCGCGGCTGGGGTGCGTGGCTGCGTGACCCGCCGGCTCAGGTGGGGTCCTCGCCCCGGGAGAGCCTGTCCCAGCTGTCGATCTCGTCCACCGGGCCCGTCTGCTCGCCCGCGGGACCCGCCGCCGCGGCGTCGTATTTGGTCCGGGATTTCCAGTACCGCCCCGCCGGAACCACCAGCAGGCCGCATACGGCCAGCAGGGAACCTGCGACGACGGCCAGCACCGGGAACGCACTGACGGTCACGTCCGCGGCGCCTCCCGAAACCCCGGTGGCGGCGGCGATGGAGCCCTGGGCCGCGGCCAGCGGATCAGCGAGGACGGTGGCGGCCGCGGCGATGATGCCCGCCGCCGCCAACACGATGATGGCCGTGATGACCCAGCGTGCGATCTTTCCGGCGATGGAGGCCGCGAGCCCGCCTGCCAGCGCCACGAGGGCCAGGGCGGTGACAGTGGTGGCGGCTTTGCTGCCCTGGACCTGGAGGCCGCCTTCGCCCCCGGAGGCCTGGCCCAGCTGCTGGGGGTCCAGGTGGACCGTCAGCCAGGTCTGGGTGGTGGTACCGAAGACCGCCAGCGCCAGGGCTGCGATCAGCAGCACCACCGTGGACTTGCGCGCCCAGCCCGGTGCGGTGCTGCGCGTTTTGCCCGGCACGGAGGATCCTGCGGGAACCGGCATCAGGACTTTGCCTCTGTGGCCGAATCGGGAGCGCTTACGGAATCCGGCGTGATGTTGTGCAGCGAGCCGGCCGTGTGCACGGCCCGCAGCGGGGCCGCCGCCTTGTTGACGGTTTCCTGCGCCTCGGCCGGGTTGCTCGAGTCCGCCACGATGCCGCCGCCCGCCTGGACGTAGGCACGCCCTTCGCGCAGCAATGCGGAGCGGATGGCGATGGCCATGTCCATGTCGCCGGCGAAGTCCAGGTAGCCCACCACACCGCCGTAGATGCCGCGCCGGTGCGGCTCGAGTTCATCCAGGAGGCGCAGTGCCCGGGGCTTCGGGGCGCCGGAAAGGGTTCCGGCCGGGAAGGTGGCCTTCAGGACATCGTAGGCCTTCGCCGTCGGAGCCAGGCGTCCGACGACGGTTGAGACCAGGTGCATGATGTGGCTGAAGCGCTCCACCTCCATGAACTGGGTGACGTCCACGGAACCCGCCACGCAGACCTTCGACAGGTCGTTCCGGGACAGGTCCACCAGCATGAGGTGCTCCGCCCGTTCCTTCTGGTCCGCGAGGAGCTCCTCGGCGAGTGCCTTGTCCGCGTCGACGGTCTTGCCGCGCGGCCGGGAACCGGCAATGGGGTGGGTGATGACATCCTCGCCGGTCACGGTCACCAGCGCCTCCGGCGATGAGCCGACGATCGAGTACTGCCGGCCGGCGGCGTCCTCGAGGCTGAAGATGTACATGTAGGGGCTCGGGTTGGTGTTGCGCAGCACCCGGTAAACGTCCAGCGGCGACGCCCCGCACTCCATCTCGAAGCGGCGGGAGATGACCACCTGGAAGACTTCGCCGTCCACGATCGCCTCCTTGCCCCGGTCGAGGGCGGCGAGGTACTCGGGCTCGTGCCAGCGCTCCTGGACGCTGGCGGCAAAATCGAGGGCCGCCGGCTCCAGCACGGACACCGGCTGGAGCACCGGGGTGCTGATGCGTGCCAGCAGTTCCTTAACGCGGGCGACGGCGTCATGCCAGGCCTCGTCGACGCGTTCGGAGCTGTTGTCGAAGTTGATGGCGTTGGCGATGAGCAGCACCGTGCCGTCCATGTTGTCGTGGACGGCCATGTCCGTGACGAGGTTCAGGGCCAGTTCGGGCAACTGCAGGTCGTCCTCGGGCGGGCTGGTCAGCTTCTCCCAATGCCGGACCGTTTCCCAGCCAAGGAAGCCCACCAGGCCGGAGGTGAACGGCGGGAGCCCGTCAAACCGGTCGGTGCGCAGCGCCTCGATGGTGTCGCGGATGGCATCAACAGGGTTTCCGTCCACGGGCACACCCGCCGGCGGCTCGCCCAGCCAGTGCGCCTGTCCGTCCTTGGTGGTCAGCGTGGCGCGGGACCGGGAACCAATGAAGGAGTATCGGGACCAGGCACCTCCGACAGCCGCCGACTCCATGAGAAACGTGCCCGGCTGGCCCTGCGCCAGCTTCCGGTACAGCCCGATCGGCGTTTCGGCATCCGCCAACACCTTGAGCCGGACAGGGATGACGCGGCTGTGGGCGGCGAGTTCCCGGAACTCTTCCAGGCCAGGGCTGATGATTCCGAGGTCCTGCATCGCTATTGGTTCTCCGTCTGTTCTTGGTTAATGCCTGGGTGTAAGGCCTGTTCGGCGTAGGGGCCCTGCTGGGTGCAGGGGCCTGCTGGGTGGCAGAGGCGGGCCGCTAGTTGGCCGGACCCGCCACAACGTCGAGGGCCCGGCCGTCAAAGCAGGTCCGTGTACCGGTGTGGCATGCGGCCCCCACCTGGTCCACCCGCACGAGGAGGGCGTCGCCGTCGCAGTCCAGGGCCACCGACTTGACCCACTGCACGTGACCGGAAGTGTCACCCTTGCGCCAGTACTCCTGCCGGGAGCGCGAGTAGAACGTCACGCGGCCGGTGGTCATGGTCCGGTACAACGCCTCGTCGTCCATCCAGCCGAGCATGAGGACCTCGTTGGTGTCGAACTGCTGCACGATGGCAGCAACGAGTCCGGCGCCATCCCGCTTCAGGGCCGACGCAATTTCGGCTGGAAGGGGGTTTCCCGGCAGACGGCTTTCGCCGGCGCCGAAGGAAGGGGCACCGGCGAGTGAGGCGGGGGCGGGGCTGGGGGCGGGCTGCTCAGACATCACGTCAAGTCTAGTGCCCATCACAGGACCCTGGCACAAACGCCCTCACGTCCCCCGCTCCCCCGGAACACCTCCCCCGGAACACCGCCCGGGCCGCAGGGGCATTGGGCCACCTGCGGGCCGTGCAGTCGGCTGGAGAAAGTCGGCTGCGCAACTCCACCGGGGACGTGCTAGTTTTCCAAGTGATGCATTTCGTCGATCCGTCCCGAGAAGTCCTGGCCGAGACCCTGCTGGCGGCCGGTCCTGACTCTCCCACGCTCTGCAAGGGCTGGAAGACCAGGGACCTCGCAGCTCACCTTTACCTGCGCGAGCGGAAGGCTGCCGTCGGGCTGGGCCTGATCATCAAGGGCCTGTCCAAGGCCTCGGACAAGGCGACCGCCCGGCTGGCCGGAAAGCTCACGACGGCCGACGACTACGCCAAGCTCGTGAACTCCTTCCGCGCGGGACCGCCCGCGCTCTCGCCCATGAAGATCAAGGCACTGGATGAGAGCTCCAACCTGATCGAATACTTCGTCCATACGGAGGATGTCAGGCGGGCCGTTGACCGCTGGGCACCACGTGCCCTCGACGAGGAGTACTCGGACGCCCTGTGGGATGAGCTCGTCAAACGGGCAGCCATCCTCTACCGCGGCGTGGACCTGGGCATCGTCCTGGTCAGCCCCTCCGGCCCCCGGCACGTTGCCAAGCGCGCCCCGGTATCGGTGGCCATCGTCGGGGAGCCAGGTGAACTGCTGATGCACGCCCACGGCCGCACGCGCCATGCACTGGTAACCTTCGAAGGCCAGCCAGACGCCGTCGCCCTCCTCCAGTCAGCCGAAGTCGGGCTGTAACAGAAGCAATGTGGGCCCACGCCTGCAGTGTTCCCTGGCCGCTCGCTTGTTTTAACGGACCTCGAAGCCGGCATCGCGGATTGCGGTCTTGACCTGCGACATCATGTCGTCCGGGCCCCAGTGGAAGATGGAGGCGGCGAGGACGGCGTCCGCTCCGGCCTGAACGGCGGGTGGGAAGTGCGCAGGCTCCCCGGCACCGCCGGAGGCGATGATCGGAACCTTGACCGCGGACCGGACCAGCCGGATGAGCTCGAGGTCGAAGCCGTCCTTGGTGCCGTCGGCGTCGATGGAGTTCAGCAGGATTTCGCCGACCCCGCGGTCCGCCGCTTCCCTGGCCCAGGCGATGGCGTCTATTCCGGTGCCCTGGCGGCCACCGTGGGTGGTCACTTCAAACCCCGACGGCGTGGGCTGGGATCCGGGGCGGACACGCCGTGCGTCCACGGACAGCACCAGGACCTGGGAACCAAAGTGCCGGGTGATTTCGTCGATGACGTCGGGGCGGGCCACGGCAGCGGTGTTGATGGATGCCTTGTCGGCACCGAAGCGCAGCAGCTTGTCCACCTCGGCCACGCCGCGGACCCCGCCGCCGACCGTGAGCGGAATGAACACTTCCTCGGCGGTGCGGCGGACGACGTCGAACGTCGTTTCCCGGTTGCCGGAGGAGGCGGTCACGTCCAGGAAGGTGAGTTCATCGGCGCCGGCGTTATCGTAGCGGTGGGCCAGTTCCACGGGGTCCCCGGCGTCGCGGAGGCCTTCGAAATTGATGCCCTTGACCACGCGGCCGGCGTCAACGTCCAGGCAGGGAATAACGCGGACGGCTACAGCCATGACTTCTCCTGTTGTGCTGCTGGGGGTGCTGTTGAAGGAAACCGGGTCAGATCCGGCAGGCGTGGATGCTGCTGACCAGGATGGCGCGCGCGCCGAGGTCGTACAGCTCGTCCATGATCCGGTTGGTTTCCTTCTTGGGCACCATGGAGCGGACGGCCACCCAGTCGGAATCTCGCAACGGTGAGACGGTGGGTGATTCCAGGCCGGGCGTGAGGCCGGCAGCCTGCTCCACCAGCTCCTTGCGGATGTCGTAATCCATCAGCACGTACTGGCGCGCCACCAGGACACCCTGCAGGCGCCGGATCAGGACATCGATTTCCCTGGCCGTGCCGTTGGCCGCGCCGCCCTCGCCGGTACGGCGGATGAGCACTGCCTCGGACTTGAGGATCGGCTCACCGAAGATCTCCATGCCGGCGGCCTTGAGCGTGTTGCCTGTTTCGACGACGTCGGCGATGGCGTCCGCGACGCCGAGTCGCACGGAGGATTCCACCGCGCCGTCCAGCCGGACCACCTTCGCCTTGATGCCGCGCTCCGCCAGGTAGTCGCGCAGGAGACCGTCGTAGCTGGTGGCAAGGCGCTTGCCCTCGAGTTCCTCCACGGCGCTGAAGTCGCCGATCGGTCCGGCGAAGCGGAACGTAGAGGCGGCAAAGCCCAGCGGAAGCAGTTCCTCCGCCTCCACCTGCGCGTCCAGCAGGAGGTCACGGCCGGTGATTCCGACGTCGAGCGTTCCCTGCCCGACGTAAACGGCGATGTCCCGGGGGCGGAGGAAGAAGAACTCGATGTCGTTGTCGGGGTCCACCATGACCAGCTCACGGCTGTCACGGCGCTGGCGGTAGCCAGCCTCGGACAGCATGGCGGAGGCGGCTTCGGACAGGGATCCCTTGTTGGGTACGGCTACACGCAGCATTAGGAGGTCTTTCTGGTTTGGAAGGTTGTGTCAGGCAAGCGGGGCCACGCAGAGGCGGCTAGAGATGCTTGTAGACGTCTTCCAGACTGAGTCCTTTGGCGAGCATCAGGACCTGCAGGTGGTACAGGAGCTGCGAGATCTCCTCGGCGGCGGCTTCGTCGGATTCGTATTCGGCTGCCATCCAGACTTCAGCCGCTTCCTCCACGACTTTCTTGCCGATGCCGTGGATTCCCGACTCCAGTTCGGCGACGGTGCGGGAGCCCTCGGGGCGGGTCGCTGCCTTCTCGCTCAGTTCTGCGAACAGCGTCTCGAAATTCTTCACGCCCTCCAGCCTACTTGCTCGGGGCCGGGGCCCGCCTGTCGGGCAGTTCCATGACGGCGGGGATGTGAGCGATTGCACACGTTGCATGCTTGCGCCCGCATCCCCGCGGCGCCCGGAACCGAGGGAAATGTTTTAGTACTGCCTGAGCAGCAGTGCCGTGGCCAGCGCAGCTGTGACGGCCTCGTGTCCCTTGTCCTCCGACGATCCGGGCAGTCCGGCCCGGTCCAGGCCCTGCTCTTCGGTGTCGCAGGTCAGCACGCCGAACCCGACCGGCACGCCGGTGCTGACGCTGACATTGGTGAGTCCCGACGTCGCGGCCTGGCAGACGTAGTCAAAGTGCGGCGTTCCGCCACGGATGACGACGCCGAGGGCGACGACGGCGTCAAAGTGCGATGCCAGCCGCGCGGCGGCGACCGGAAGCTCGAAGCTGCCCGGGACACGCAGCACCGTCGGCTCGTTGATGCCGGCATCCTTGGCCGCGCGCAGGGCGCCGTCCAGGAGGCCGTCCATGATCTGCGTGTGCCAGCTTGCCGCCACGATCGCCAGCTTCAGCTGCGAGGTTTCCGCGGGGTCGAGGGTGGTGAGGTCAATCTGGGGTGCGCCATGTCCGCTCATGAAGTCTTCGTGATCCGTTCAGTCTTGTTCGTGGTCAAAGGTGTCAGTGCCGGTGCGGGGCAGGCCCGCAGTCTCGGTGTCAAGGGTCAGGAGGTGGTCCATGCGGTCCTTCTTGGTCTGCAGGTACCGGAGGTTCTGCTCCCGCGACGGCACCTCGGTGGGCACCATCTCGACGACCCTGACACCCGCGGTAGCCAGGCGGTTCTGCTTGTCCGGGTTGTTGCTCAGCAGCCGGATCTCGTGCAGGCCCATCTCGGCCAGGATCTGCGCCGCAGCCTTGTAGCAGCGGGCGTCCACGGGCAGTCCGAGCTGCTCATTGGCCTCGACGGTGTCGAACCCGGCCTCCTGCAGGGCGTAGGCCTTGATTTTGTTGGCCAGCCCGATGCCCCGGCCTTCCTGGCCGCGAAGGTACAGCAGCGTCCCGCCGTTCTCAGCGATCAGCTCCAGGGCGTAGGCGAGCTGCTCGCCGCAGTCGCACCGGTAGGAGCCAAAAACATCGCCGGTGAGGCATTCCGAGTGCAGGCGCACCAGCGGCGCCTTGCCGTCCTTGGCCGGGTTCGGGGAGCTGACCGCCAGGTGTTCGGCGCCGGTCACCAGATCGGTCCAGGCCTGCGACACGAAGTTTCCGAACGCCGTGGGCAGCTGGACCACAGGGCCGCTGCTCACCGGATGCGGCTGCCGGCCGTTGCTGCTCGGTTCCGCTGTTTGAGATGCCGTCATCGTGTTTCCCCTTCTCCGGCCGGACTGGCTTCCAAAGTGCTCTCCTGTGAAGATACACGGTTGCCAGCTCCCAGATAGGCAACCAGGTCCTCGATCGAGATCAAGGGGCAGCCGTGCTCGGCAGCGAAAACCCGAAGGCCGTCCAGCCGCATCATCTCCCCGTCGTCATACACAACTTCGGCGATCACGCCCACCGGCTCCAGGCCGGCGAGCCGGCAGAGGTCCACGGCCGCTTCGGTGTGGCCGGGGCGTTCACGCACTCCCCCATTAACGGCACGCAGCGGGAAAATATGCCCGGGGCGGGTCAGCGTGTCCGGGCCGCTGGCCGGATCGGCAATGACGCGGGCGGTGAGGGCCCGGTCGGTGGCCGAGATGCCCGTGCTTACGCCGGCGGCGGCGTCGCAGGAGACGGTGTAGGCGGTGCCCTTCGAGTCCTGGTTGACCTCCACCATGGGCGGCAGTTCCAGCGCGTCGGCCCGGGCGCCGTCGAGCGGCACGCAGATGACGCCGGAGCTGTACCGGATGGTCCAGCCCATGAGCGCCGGCGTGGCGTGCTGGGCGGCGAAGATGATGTCGCCTTCGTTTTCCCGGTCCTCGTTGTCCACCACCAGCACCGGCCGGCCGGCCGCCATGGCGCGGACAGCGTCCTCAATCGGGTCCAGCCTCAGGGGAACAGAGGTCAGCTCGCCGGACACCTCGGCGTCAAGCTTTGCCGTGCCGTTCACAGCTGAACCCCGCCTTCAGTGACAACTGAGCCTTCCGTGCCGAACTTCGAGGCGTCCGTGAATTCCAAGCCTGCGCTCCGGAAGGCGAGCAACCGCTCGGTGTACTTGGCCAGCACGTCCACCTCAAGGTTGACCCTGGCGCCGGCCGGCTTGGCCCCGAGGCCGGTGTCGGCCAGGGTTGTGGGGATAAGCCCCACCTCGAACCACGGCGCCGCCTCGGCTGCCGGGCTGACCGCGGTGACGGTGAGGGAGACGCCGTCGATGGCGATAGACCCCTTTTCCGCGATGTAGCGTGCAAGCCGCTGTGGCACTCCGAACCGGAGCCGTTCCCAGTTTCCCTGCGGCTCGCGTTCGAGCAGTTCGCCGACGCCGTCCACGTGGCCCTGGACCACGTGGCCGTCAAGGCGCCCGCCGGCGGGGACGCAGCGTTCCAGGTTGACGGGGTCGCCCGCCGCAAGCTCGCCAATGGTGCTGCGGATGAGTGTCTCGCCCATGACGTCGACGCTGAAGTCCTTGCCGTCGATGGCCGTGGCGGTGAGGCAGACGCCGTTGACGGCGATGGAGCCGCCCAGCGACAGCGCTTCAGCGGTGCCGGGGGCGTGCAGGCGCAGCGTTGCGCTTGTGTCCCCGTTCCGGTCCACGGAGAGGACCTTTCCCTGTTCGGCGATAATTCCGGTGAACATCAGTAGCCTCCCATGGCTGTGCCCGCTCCTGTGCGGACAGGTAGTGAATCGGTTGACGTTGATTGTGTTGCTGTTGACTGTGCCGCTGCGGGCGGGTCCTGGGTCCGGTGGGGCACGGTGGCTTCCTCCGGGAGCAGGTGCAGGCGAAGGTCCCTGCCGAGGAACTGGACCGCGCCGCCGGACGCGGCATCCCATTCCCAGCGCTGCGCCTCGGCGAGCGTTCCGATGCCGAGGCCGTTCAGGGCCGGCGTTCCCGAGCCCAGCAGTGTGGGCGCCAGGTAGACGATGAGTTCGTCCACGAGTCCTTCGGCCAGGAAGGCGCTGAGGATCCTCGATCCGCCCTCCACCATGACGTGCCTGGTGCCCGCGGCGAACAGCATGGCCAGGGCCTCGCGCGGGTCCCGCGTCGGAAGGTGCAGGACCTTGCCGTCGTCGCCTCGCACCGCGGCGTCTTCCGGCACGTCACGAAGTCCCATGACCGCGCGCAGCGGCTGCTTTCCGGTGGTGTCGCCGTTGGCGTCGCGGGCTGTCAGGCGGGGATTGTCCACCAGCACGGTCTGCGTTCCCACGAGGATGGCGTCGATGCGGTTCCGGATGCCGTGGTTATCGGCCAGCGACTCCGGGCTGGAAATCCACTGGCTGGTGCCGTCCTCGGCCGCGATCCGGCTGTCCAGGGTCTGGGCGATGTGCAGGGTGACAAAGGGGCGCTTGGCGTCGACGGCCTGGAACCAGCGCCGGTTCAGCTCCAGCGCACGCTCGGCGGCCAGTCCGCTGCGCACGCTGACCCCCGCCCTCCGCAGGGTGGCGGCCCCGCCGGCGGCGGGATCATGGGGGTCGTCGACGGCGTACACGACGTTCGCTATCCCGGCGTCGATGATGGCCTGGGCGCACGGTCCCGTGCGGCCCACATGGTTGCACGGCTCCAGGGTGACCACCATGGTGGACCCGTGAAGGTCGACGTCGGCGCTGACCGCCGCCGCTATCGCGTCGGCTTCTGCGTGCGCGGTGCCGGCACCGCGGTGGTATCCCGTCGCCAGCTGACGCCCGTCAGGGCCGACGACGACGGCGCCCACCAGCGGATTGGCCCCTCGGGGGCCCTGCAGGGCGGCTTCCAGGGCTGTGTCCATGGCGGCTGTTTCAGCGGCGGTGAAGGCAGATACCGGCTTCTGGGTAGCAGTCACTTGGACACCGCCGGGTCCGGGAAGGCGGTCTCAACCTTGACGTTGGAGGGGTCCGTCTGGGCCTGCGTCCGGGACGCCCGCCACCAGACGATGAAGCCGGCCAGGGTAAAGAAGCCGTAGAACAGGTACATGAAGGCGCTGGCGAAGTATCCGGCGCTGAAGAGCAGCGGAACGCCCACCACGTCCACGGCAACCCAGATCAGCCAAAACTCTGTCCAGCCGCGGGCCATGCCGTAGGTGGCCAGGAGCGAGCCCATGAAGGTCCAGGCGTCGGCCCACACCGGCGGGTAGGAGCCCAGGGAGTCAAAGAGGGGAGTGAGGGCGGCGGTTCCGGCCACCAGCGCGAGTACCAGCGCCACGCGGGTCCTGGCACTGGCCCAGGCCGGCGCGATCGCCGTCGAGGTTCCTGCCGCCCGGCGGCTTTGCCGCCAGCGCTGCCAGCCGTAGACGGCCACGATGATGAACATGACCTGCCGCCCGGCCTGGCCCCAGAGCGTGGCAGGCGTGGCGGAGCCGAAGACGTTGCCCAGGAAGACCGTCAGGAGCAGAAGGTTGCCCGCGATGCCGGCCGGCCATGCCCAGACCTTGCGCCGCATGCCGCCGAGGGCACTGGCAAGGCCAAAAATGTTTCCCAGCACTTCGCGGAGAATGAGCACTGATCCGCCCACGGGAATCTGTGCTTCGAAGAGCCAACGCAGGATGTCCATGCGTGCGTGTCGTTCCTTCCCTCAAGAGCCGAGACAGCTCCGGGGTATACGACAGCGAAACGCAGCGGCGTTCTGGAACGCCACAAGTACAGCTGTACGTGCTTCTCTCATCCAGACTTTAACTGTCGGTACCGGAATTTCACCAGTTCAACCGTCCGCCGGGCTTCCGTATAGGGAAACACCGGCTCGCGGGTCGCGGACTATCACCGCCGGTTCGGACTTACACCGACCCCGGAGCACGTATTGTGTGTTGCTATTCTGACACAACTTGGCGGGTGCCCAGGCTATTCCCGCTACAAACCGTCATGAGGCCGTCATGGAGGCCGGGTTGCTGCCTCCATGGCCGGGCTCTTGACTGGGCTCGTGGGGGCCGGGGGCTAGAGGCTGCCGGCCTTGCGCAGCCGGTCGATGGCGCCGGACGGATCCGGGGCGCCATACACCGCGGACCCGGCGACGAAGACGTTCGCTCCGGCTTCCGCGGCACGGACGATGGTTTCCTCGGTAATTCCGCCATCAACCTGGATGGCGACGTTCACGCCGGATCCCTCGATGGCGGCGCGGGCGCGGCGGATCTTGGGCAGCGTGAGGTCAAGGAACGCCTGGCCGCCAAAGCCGGGCTCCACGGTCATGATCAGCAGCATGTCCAGTTCCGGGAGCATGTCCAGGTACGGCTCCACCGCGGTAGCGGGACGAAGCGCCATCCCGGCCTTCGAACCCCTGGCCCGCAGCTCCCGGGCCAGCTTCACCGGCGCGATGGACGCCTCGGCGTGGAACGTCACGGAAGCGACGCCGGCGTCTGCGTAGCCGGGTGCCCAGCGGTCGGCGTCGGAAATCATGAGGTGGGCGTCCAGCGGAACCGGGCTGACCGCCTGGATCCGCTGGACCACGGGAAGCCCCAGGGTGAGGTTGGGGACAAAGTGGTTGTCCATCACATCCACGTGCACGGAATCAGCGTTGCTGATTTTCTGCAGCTCGGCTTCGAGGTTCACGAAGTCGGCGGAGAGGATGCTGGGGTTGATGCAGCACTGCGTCATGCGGGGTCCTTTCGCGGGACGGAAGTCCGGGGGTGTGGGATCAGTCTGAAGTCAGCGCTTCCTGAGTAGTCAGGACTTGCGGCGAATAAGGGCGAGGAACATTGCGTCCGTGCTGTGGACGTGTGGCCACAGCTGTGCGGTCTTCTCATGACCCGCGCCCAGGCCGCCGCCCAGGCTGACGGCGTCCAGCACGCTGCCGGCGTCCAGGAGCTCCAGGTCGTCGCGTTTGCGCAGGGCGTCGCTGACCACCGCTGTGGTTTCGGCCGGGTGCGGCGAGCAGGTCACGTAGGCCACCACGCCGCCGGGCCGCACGGCGGCCAAGGCAGAGTTCAGCAGTTCGCGCTGCAGCGGCCCCAGGTCGGCAAGGTCCTTGGGCGTGCGGCGCCAGCGGGATTCGGGCCGGCGGCGCAGGGCTCCAAGTCCGCTGCAGGGCACGTCCACGAGCACGCGGTCAAAAGCGGCAGGCCGTTCCGACCCAACCTCCCGGCCGTCGCCGGTCCTGACGGTCCAGACGTCCGAAGGAACAGCGGACAGCGCCTGGCTGACCAGTTTGGCCCGGTGCGGGGCGGGCTCGTTGGCGAGGAGCGTGGCTCCGCGTTCGTTCGCCAGCGCGCCCAGCAGGGCTGCCTTGCCGCCGGGTCCGGCGCAGAGATCGAGCCAGGCTTCACCGGCGGTGCTTTCTCCTGTTGCGCTTTCCGCGTCCGCCGCGTTTTCATCAAGCCCTGCGTCGAGGCTGGCAGCCGCCAGAGCCCTGGCCACCAGCTGGGAGCCGACGTCCTGTACGCGCGTAGTGCCGGACCGGACGGACTCCAGCCGGCCAAGGTCACCGCCGCTGGAAAGGGCGGATCCTTCCACCAGTTCGCCGGGGACGGCACCGTTCTCCAGTGCCTCGTCCAGGCTCCCCAGCCCGGGAAGGGCCACCAGGTTGACCACGGGCGCGGCGTTGTCGGCTTCCAGGAGGTCATTGATTTCACCGACCGGGCGCCCGTGTGCCACCAGGGACTGCCGCAGGGCACGGACAATCCACTCGGGATGGGCGTACCGGACGGAAGCAACTTTGTTCTCGTCCTGCTCGCCGGCAACCAGCTCGTCCAGCCACTCGTCCAGGCTGCGGGCCGCTACCTTGCGGAGCACGGCATTGATCAATGCCGACGGACCGGCGCCGATGACCGCACGGGCCAGGCCGACCGTCTGGTCAAGGGCCGCGTGTGCAGGTACACGCATTGCCACCAGCTGGTGGACCCCGATGCGCAGGGCATCCAGGACAGCCGGATCCAGCTTGTCCAGGGGCCGGTCCACGCAGCGGGCGAGGATGGCGTCGTACGTGCCCTGGTTCCGCAGCGCCCCGTAGCTCAGTTCGGTAGCGAATCCGGCGTCGCGCCGGTCGAGGCCGTGCTGCCGGATGCGCGCCGGAAGCACGAGATTGGCATAGGCGTCCTCGGCCGCGACCGCGCGCAGAACTTCAAACGCCACCAGCCTGGCGGGGTCTGCCCTGCGGGTGCGCTGCGACGGTGCGCTCTCGGTGAAGTTGCGCTGGGGGCCGCGGTTGCGCTCCCTGCCCTGCGCATTGCGACGGCTGGTTCCGCCCCCGCCCCGGCGCTCGCCCGAACTTCCGCTACCCGAACCGCCGGTGCCCGAACCGCCGGCGCCTGAACCGCGCTGGCCGCCGCGGCTGGGTCGGCCCTGCCCGGACCCGCTTCTGCCGGAGTCACTCATTGGAATACCACGCTTTCGAGGGATGCCTGGCCGCGCGCCCAGTCGGCCGCGGCCATCATTTTCTTGCCTGCAGGCTGCACCTTGGTGAGTTCGACGGCATGCGAACCCGTGCCCACCAGTACGCTCTTGCCGGCCACAGCCAGCTGTCCCGGCTGAACATCGGTGACGTCGGGACGGAGCCGCACCGGCTCAAGCTTCAGCCGCTGGCCGTCAAGGGTGGTCCAGGCTCCCGGTTCGGGTGTCACGCCGCGAGCCCGCCGGCCCACGGACAGTGCCGGCTCCGACCAGTCGATGCGGCCGTCGTCGATGGTCAGCTTGGGCGCCAGGCTCACTTCCCCCTGCTGGGGAAGCGGCGACGCCGCGCCGGACCCGACGGCGGACAGCGTCTGGGCGAGCAGGACGGCGCCGCTGTGGGACAGCCGTTCCAGCAGTGCCCCGGAAGTGTCCTCCGGCCCGACGGCTTCGGTGAGCGTGCCGATGACAGGGCCCGTGTCGAGTCCCTCCTCGAGCTGGAATGTCACGGCACCGGTGACGTCGTCTCCGGCAATGACGGCCCGCTGCACAGGGGCCGCGCCGCGCCAGGCCGGCAGCAGGGAGAAGTGCAGGTTGATCCAGCCATGCGGCGGAATGTCGAGGGCCGCGCGGGGCACAAGACCGCCGTAGGCGACAATCGCGGCTACGTCGGGGCGGGCTTCGGCGATCCGGTCGGTGACGGCTGCGTCCACCCGGGACGCGTGGATGACATCGATGCCGAGCTCGGCGGCCCGGGCAGCAACGGGCGACGGCGTGAGCACACGCTTGCGTCCCACCGGCGCGTCCGGCCGGGTCAGCACCGCGACGATCTCGAAGCCGGCTGCCACCAGCGCATCCAGCGAGGGGACAGCTACGGACGGTGTTCCGGCGAAGAGGACCCTCATCCGGCAGCGCCGAAACTGCCGGTTCCCGACGTTGCCGCCCCGAAGCTGCCGCCGCCGAAACTGGAGCCGACGGTCTTGGCGCGCTTGGCGGTGGTCTGTTCGGTGATGGAGTCGTAGTTGGCGTTGCGGATGGAGCGCAGGGCGGCCTTGCGGTCCTCACCCTCGAGCCGGTCGGTGAAGAGGATGCCGTCCAGATGGTCGGTCTCATGCTGGAAGCAGCGGGCAAGCATGCCCTCCGCCTCCACCGAGACGGGGTTGCCGTTCACATCGACGCCGGTCACACGGGTGCTGCGGTAGCGGCGGACCGGGAAGCCCAGGCCGGGGATGGAGAGGCACCCCTCCACCTCATCCGGCTGGAAATCCTCACTGTTTTCCAGCACCGGGTTGATGACATGGCCTTCGACGCCGCCGATCCGGTAGGTGAAGACCCGGAGGCTGACTCCGATCTGGGGCGCGGCCAGGCCTGCGCCCTCCACGTCCTCCATCGTTTCGGTCATGTCGGCAATGAGCCTGGCCAGCTCCGGCCCGAAATCCGTGACAGGGTCGGCAACCGTGCGAAGCACGGGATCGCCGATGATACGGATATTCAGAATTGCCATGTGCAGTCATTTCCTCACGGTGAACGGGTAACGGGATCCAGTCCAGTTTAGTAGCTGCCGCCTGGCCGGCGCAGATGACGGCGGGAGCGGGCCCGGCCGGCCGGGTGCAGGAAGGGTCAGGAGAACACCGGCGGCGCCAACGGCAGCAGCGCGGGTCCGGCGCTGACGGTGTCCGCTGACATTTCCCACACCCGGCGCAGGGCACAGAACTTCCACCAGTGGTGCTTCAGGACTTCCGGGTTAGCGCGGACGGGCCGCACCTCGGTTTCACCGATCGCGACGGCGAGCAGGACGGGGGTATCGCCGTGCTGCCACGGTTCCCACTCCCCAGCCACGGGATCCACCAGGCTTTCCTCCGCCTTCATGCCGGCAACAAGCTGCATGACGACCTTGTCGTCCAGGGGCTTGACTTGGCCGTCGCGAGTCGTTCCCTTGGTCTTGTAGTCGATGAGGCAGGTGCGTCCGTTGATCTTCGCGACGAGGTCCAGTGTTCCTGCATATCCCACCGCCTTGTTCCACACGGTGATCTCCGGGGCGATCGGCTCCACCCGGAACAGCTCCCACCACTCATCGAAGCGGGCGGCGAAGGCTTCCTCGCCGTTGGAGGCCAGCGCTTCACGGGCTTCCTTCATCTGGTGCGGCCGGCCGAGGGCACGCAGTGCCACCTGCTCGCAGTAGTAGTGCACCCGGTCCCCGCGCTGCGCAGCCTCGTCCCGGTAGGTTTCGGCCGCCTTGGCCGCGCGGTTCACCGCCTGCCGCACCCGCGCAGGGCTGCCAAGGATCTCCGGCAGCGAGGGATCCTTGGCCAGGCTGCTGGCACCCATGTAGCCGAACCAGCCGTCCAGTCCGTGGGCCTGCTGCCCAATGACGGTGGTGATGGAGGGAACCGTGAACTGCTCCGTGGTGGAGCGGGCGTACATTCGGCCATATTCCGTGGCGTGGGCGAGGAGTGGAGCGGTCATGGTGAGACTCTTTCACGGGGGTCAGACATTGTTGCGGAAACAGAAAAGCCCGCTCCTCCCAGTTGTTTTCCTGGGCTGAACGGACTTTCCATCGGTGGGCGATACTGGGTTCGAACCAGTGACCTCTTCGGTGTGAACGAAGCGCGCTACCACTGCGCCAATCGCCCCGATGCATTTGAATGCTAGCGGACAATCGCGGGTTAACGGAAATCGGCGCGTTGACCCCTGGAAAAGGTCAGCCGAGCAAGGTGTCCAAGGAACGCCCAAGGCTGGGACCTGTGACGGAGCCGGCCCGTCCAGGCATCCGAAACTACACCTCTGTAATTCGAAAATTTCCCTAGAATTCAAGGAAGTGCGGCTTCCCTGGCCACGCCGGCTGTGCTCGATTTGGAGTTTCCCGGAACCTCCTATAGAGTTCTTACTCGTTGGAACGCGACGAACTGCCGAATACGGCAAGGAATCGCGGCTCCGAAATGCGGACGTAGCTCAGCTGGTAGAGCACCACCTTGCCAAGGTGGATGTCGCGAGTTCGAATCTCGTCGTCCGCTCGCAGGACACTGTCACGGCACTGGTTCCCCGGAATCGACGCCTACACGGTGGGTTGGCCGAGAGGCGAGGCAGCGGCCTGCAAAGCCGTATACACGGGTTCGAATCCCGTACCCACCTCGGTGAAAACCATGGTTTCCGGTAATACCGGATGCAATGGGCGATTGGCGCAGCGGTAGCGCGCTTCCCTGACACGGAAGAGGTCACTGGTTCGATCCCAGTATCGCCCACCAGAGCAAGGAAACTTGCTTGTAGTTGAACGTTCGGCCACACGGCTGAACTTCAAAAATGCGGACGTAGCTCAGCTGGTAGAGCACCACCTTGCCAAGGTGGATGTCGCGAGTTCGAATCTCGTCGTCCGCTCTCTTGATCCCTAGGATCCGAACCCAGGAAACCGCCGGCGTCACCGGCTCCGGGCGATTGGCGCAGCGGTAGCGCGCTTCCCTGACACGGAAGAGGTCACTGGTTCGATCCCAGTATCGCCCACGAAACAAGGCAGCTCCCCGGAGCTGCTTTTTTCTTGCCCTCATGCAGTTTGACAAAGTTTGTCAAGAACTCCTTGGCAGGCACTGCCTTCCGGGCTAGGATCGAATGCGGAGGAGCGAACTGGCTCCGGCGATTGAAGGGAGGTGCTCGTGGGTTTACTTGACGATCTAAAGGGCAAGGCTCAGGGTCTGATCCGCGGCAACGAGCAGGCCATCAAGGACGGCATCACCAAAGCAGGTGATTTTGTCGACTCCAAGACGGGCGGCAAGCACACCAGCCAAGTAGATAAGGTCCAGACTGGCGCTTCCACTCTCGTTGACAAAGCCAATGAGAGGCCTACCCAGGGACCGGCGGACAACGTGCCGCCGGCTGAGAAGGCTCCGTAGCCAGGACTTACCGGGCTTCGCCCCTGAACGTCAAAAGGTGCCGGTCCCGCCGAGAGGCGGCGCCGGCACCTTTCGTTTTCCCGAAAGAAGACTCGCCTGTCTACAAAAGCCCGTGCCTACGAGGGCTCGTGGTTCTGGCCTTCGCGGGCCAGCGCTGTAAGCCTGGAGACCGCCCTGAAGTACTTCTTCATGTAGCCACCGTTCATCATTTCCTCGGTGAACAGCTTGTCGAACGGAACGCCGCTGGCAAGGATCGGAACGTCCTTGTCGTAGAGGCGGTCGGCAAGCACCACAAACCTCAGCGCCACCGCCTGCTCGGTGATGGTTTCCACGTCCCGCCAGACAACGCCGTCCACGCCGTCAATCAGCTTGCGATAACGGCTCGGGTGGACGCCCGCGAGGTGTGAGATGAGGGTGCCGAAGTCATCCTCGGCAACGGTCTTGCCGTCGAACTCCGCCTTCATGTGGGCGTGGAGCTCGCTGTTCCGCAGCGGCGCCGGCGCGGCCGGGAGGCCGCGATGGCGGAAGTCCTCGCCGTCAACCCTGATGACATCGAACTGGTCAGCCAGGACCTGGATTTCACGCTGGAAATCCACGGCGGCAAACCGGCCGTCGCCCAGCGATCCGGGCAGGGTGTTGGAGGTGGCCGCGAGCTTCACGCCGGCGTCGGCCAGTTCCCGCATAAGGCGGGACATCAGGACCGTATCGCCTGGATCGTCAAGTTCAAACTCGTCAATGCACACAAGCTTGTAGGAGCTCAACGCGTCGACGGTCTTCCGAAAGGACAGGGCACCCACCAGGTTGGTGTATTCCACGAAGGTGCCGAAGGCCTTTGGGCCGGGGGCAGCGTGCCAGAGCGATGCCAGCAGGTGGGTTTTTCCCACGCCGAATCCGCCGTCGAGGTAAATGCCGGCGCGGGTCGCGTCCTTCTTGCCAAAGAGTTTCTTGAACAGTCCCCCGCCGTCCCCGGCGCCGATTCCTCCGGCGAAAGCCTGCAGCGCGTTCACTGCCGCCGACTGGCTTGGCTGCTTCGGGTCGGGCCGGTAGCTTGCAAAGGACACCTGCCCGAACCTGGGCGATGGGTAGAAACCTTTGAGGAGCTCATCCACCGACACCGCCGGCGTCCGGGTGGCGAGCTTTTCGATCTGTACCAAGGTGGTCCATTCTGCTGGTGATTTGTCCCCAGCAAGAATACCGGCATCAGCCGCCCGCCCTGCGGGCAACCCCTCGCTACCCGCGATGCCGTGAGCAAGCACACATTTCGTCCTGTTAACACACAGGAGCATTCGAACCGGCCCATGGCTAGTGTTGGACCAGTGACCCGCCGTCCCCCGGCGGTCTGACCTGACCGTTTCAGTGAAAGGCCATACGCATGTCCTACCCCGTTGAACAGAATGAGAAGTTCGCCGCCTACGCGCACCCGGAACGGCTGGTTTCCACCGAGTGGCTGGCTGCGGCGATCGACGCCGGCGCCCTTAACGACGGCAAGCTCGTTGTGGTGGAGTCCGATGAAGACGTCCTGCTCTACGAAACCGGCCACATTCCCGGCGCGGTCAAGATCGACTGGCACACCGACCTGAACGACGAAGTGACCCGTGACTACGTGGAGGGCGAGGCGTTCGCCGCCTTGGCCGCCGCGAAGGGCATTTCCCGCGACGCCACCGTTGTCATCTACGGCGACAAGTCCAACTGGTGGGCCGCCTACGCCCTCTGGGTCTTCAGCCTGTTCGGCCACGAGGACGTCCGTCTGCTCGACGGCGGCCGCGACAAGTGGATCGCCGAAGGCCGTGCGCTGACCACCGACATCCCCTCGCCGGCCGTAGCGGATTACCCCGTGGTGGAGCGCAACGACACCCCGATCCGCGCCTTCAAGGAAGACGTCCTGGCCCACCTCGGCAAGCCACTGATCGACGTACGCTCCCCTGAGGAATACACGGGCCAGCGCACCCACATGCCTGCCTACCCGGAAGAAGGCGCGCTCCGCGGCGGCCACATTCCCACCGCGGCGTCGATCCCGTGGGCACGGGCAGCAGCAGAGGACGGCACCTACCGCAGCCGCGCCGAGCTTGAGGCCCTGTACCTGGGCGAGGCCGGACTCACCGAAGGCGACGACGTCGTGGCTTACTGCCGCATTGGCGAACGCTCCAGCCACACCTGGTTCGCGCTGAAGTTCCTCCTCGGCTTTGAAACCGTCCGCAACTACGACGGCTCCTGGACGGAATGGGGCAACGCTGTGCGCGTGCCGATTGCCAAGGGCGCGGAACGCGGCTCAGTACCGGCAGTTGCCGCGAGGTAAGCAAGCGTAAAAAAGCGGCGGACGGGGACAACCTGCGTAAGCTGGAAGTGATGAGTACTCAAGCACTTCCCACCGCCCTGGCGGAGATTGTCGACGACTTCCAGGCACTGAGCGAGCCCGAGCGGCTGCAGCTCCTGCTGGAGTTCTCCCGCGGCCTGCCGGAGCTGCCGGCGCGCCTGAACGACCACCCTGAGCTGCTGGAGCAGGTGGTGGAATGCCAGTCGCCTCTTTTCCTCACCATTGAGACGGAAAAGAACGACGGCGGATCCCCCGCCTTCCGGTTGTTCTTCAAGGCGCCGCCGGAGGCCCCCACCACCCGTGGTTTCGCCGGAGTGCTCCATGAAGGACTGGACGGCCTCACCGCCGAGGAGATCCTGGCTGTACCCGATGACATGCCGGAATTGCTCGGCCTGACCCGCGCTATCACGCCGTTGCGCATGCGCGGCATGACTGCGATGCTCGGGCGCATCAAGCGCAAGGTGGCCGCCGCGGCCCGGCTCTACGCCTAGAAGCCGGACCCCGCATGGCGCGAAAAAACACGTCGCTGGGAACGCCTGCCACAGCCGTACTGGCTGCGGCGGGCGTTTCATTTAACTTGCACCCGTACAGCCATGATCCAGCCGCGGCCAGTTACGGCATGGAGGCAGCCGAAGTCCTGGGGATCGATCCTGCAAAGGTCTTCAAGACGCTCATGGTGGAGGTCGACGGCAGACTGGCGGTCGGCGTCGTTCCCGTCAGCGGAAGCCTGGACCTGAAGGCGATAGCTGCGGCACTGGGCAGCAAGAAGGCCGCCATGGCTGACCCCGCGGCGGCTGAACGGCGCACCGGCTACGTGCTTGGCGGAATTTCGCCCCTGGGACAGCGGCAGCCCTCCCCCACGGTCATCGACGAAAGCGCCCTCATCCTGGACACCATCCTGGTCTCCGGCGGCCGGCGGGGCCTGGACATCGAATTGGATCCCCGCGACCTCGTGCGCCTCACCAAAGCCGTCACGGCCGCGATCGGAACTGGCGCTCAGGCGGGCTGAACAGGACCCGAACCCGGATTTACACGCGGCGCCAGTTGCTGCTGCAGCCACGCCCGGACGAGCCCTTCCCAGCGGACCGGATCGGCGTTCCACTCCTTGGCATGCCGCGCCCCCTCGAACGGCTCGAACGTGACCATTTCCGGGTTCTTTTCGGCGAGCAGGGCCGACGGCTGGTAGGGAACGTATTCGTCGTCCACGCTGTGGATGATGAGCGTCGGCGTCCGGAGTTCGACGGCCCGCGACACCCAGTCCATTGATTTCAGGTCCACAGGCGCAGCCAGTCCCGTGAGCCGGCGGCCCACCTTGTGGCCCATCATCAGCTGGCCGTACCGGCCAACGGCCGACGGGATCCGGTTCAGCTCGGCGTGGTGGGCCAGCACGTTCACCCAGTCGATAACGGGCGCGTCCAGGACCATGGCCCGGATGACATGCCTGTGCTCCGACAGGTCCGCGGTCTGCAGGCAGATGGCGCCGCCCATCGACCAGCCGAAGAGAACAACCTCCCGGGCGCCGCGGGCCAGGGCAAAGGAGATGGCAGCGTCGATGTCCCGCCACTCCGTCGACCCCAGCCCGTACCGGCCGTCGAATGCTGCCGGCGCCAGGCCGTCGTTCCGGTAGGAAACCAGCAAATTCGGCAGCCCAAGTTCGTGGGCCACCCGCGCTCCACGCAGGCACTCCTGCCGGGTGGCCCCGCGCCCGTGGACCATGATGGCCCAGGTCTCGGCCCCGGCTTCACCCGGGATCAGCCAGCCCGGGGCAGTTCCGCCCTCAACCTCAATGGCGACATCTTCGGAGGCCAGCCCGACGTCGGAGGGATGCTGGTACGTGGCCCCTCCCCACCAGCCCCGGCCTGCAGTTTCCAGGTTGCCGCTGTAGACGGCCTCAACTTCCCGCAGCACGGTGCGCTCGGCCGGGGAATAGGAAAGGATTCTGCCGATCCGGGCGTGCCCGGCACCGGCGTCGAAGAAGAGGCTGTACACGCCATTGTGTGTTGTCTCCGGCGTGGCCGCGAGGATGACCTGCAGGTCCCTGCCGTCCCTGATGACTGCCAGGACTTCCTGGTCCGCCGCCCGCACGCGGGCGGGGGTGAGGACTCGGCGGGCAAAGTAGAGCGCGAGGGCAGACGATCCGGCACCGAGCAGGGCAGCCGCGCTGCCGCCGGCAATGATTCCCCCGAGTGTCCACTTCGCCCTCAGGGTCATCGCATTGCCCTGGGTAGTAGACGGGGTTGTCAAAGCAGCCTGCGCGGAATCCATGCCACCCATCTTGACGGATCCGGCGCCTTCCGGCACATTCACGGCCAAATCACTGAGGACCAAACGCAGGCGGGCCAAATACATGCGGGCATTGGCGGGCGGGACTAGGCTGATGCCATGAGCGATCCAATCGTCATTCTCACTGAAGAGCCGCTGGGTGCGGACGACCGCGTGAACATCGAACGCCTGGTGGACGGGGGTGACGCGCCCCTGGTTGTGCTGGTACCTGCCAATACGGAACGGCATCTGCTGGTGGACTTCCTCGAGAACCTGTCGATGCTGGACATTGCCAAGGCCTTCCGGGAGCTGACCTCCCACGCGCCGGACCCTGCCGAGGAACGGGCAGCGGCGGACGCGACGCTGGCCACCTCGGTCAGCGCGCTGGAAGGACTCGGCGGCGGCGTTGCCGGCGAGGTGGTGGCCGGCGGGGCCGTCAACGGCCTCGTGGCCAAGGTCAAGGAGCTTGGGGCTGCCCAGGCCGTCGTCATCACCAGGCCGCATGCCGTGTCGGACACCTTCCATACCGATTGGGCCAACAGGGCGCAGGACAAGCTGGGGCTCCCCGTACTGCATCTTTACGCGGGCTCGGGATTTATCGGGGACTCCTGAGCGTTGGTCCGACTATGAGCACTCCTGAGAAGTCCGACCTCACGAATACCTCCACAACCCCTGCCGCCGGCCGATCCGACGAAGCCTGGCAGCAGGAACTGACACCGGAGGAGTACCACGTGCTGCGCCAAGCCGGCACGGAACGCCCGTACACCGGCGAATACTGGGACACCCACACCGCCGGCGTCTACAACTGCCGCGCGTGCGGGACCGAGCTGTTCACCAGCAAGGAGAAGTTCGATTCGCACTGCGGCTGGCCGTCATTCTGGGCCCCGCTGGCCGAAGGGCGTGTGCGCTACATCCACGACCGCACCCTGGGCATGGACCGCATCGAGGTGCGGTGCGCCAACTGCGACTCGCACCTCGGGCACGTATTCGAGGGCGAGGGCTACGGAACGCCGACCGACCAGCGTTATTGCATCAACTCCATCTCACTGAAGCTGGTTCCGGCCGTCGACGACCCGCAGAGCTGAGGTTGCCGGGCGCTGCGCCTAGCGGTTATTTGGGCAGCCTCGAGCACTACAGTTTCTTATGCTCAAGCCTATGAACGATTAGGAAGGCTGTCTGCTTGCTACGCTCGCCGTAAGAAGCTCAGATAACCCGAAAGGCGAGGCCAGCGATGACCGTAACCGTACACACAGCACCAGCCCGAATATCCGCGGAACACCCGGAATGGCAGTGTCTCAAGGCGGCGGCCATTGCCCTGCGGGAACTGCAGGTGCAGGACGGCTCCATCCCGGACCAGGCCGATCATGCGGCAGCCCACGGCCACGTCGAAGCCCTTGTCAGCGCCGTCGAGGCGCTGGCACCGGCATTCCCCCACGATTCCCTGTACCTGGACCTGGTGTGCCGCGACTTTGGTCGCTGGGCCGGGGACGGGTTCGGCGTACCGGACTTCCTGGACTCCCTGCTGGCGTTCCAGCCGCAGGCGGACCGCGAGAACGGCCTGCAGCACCTGGTAGTCTTCCCCATGTACACGCAGAACGGCAGCAGCAGCCGGCTCGTGGAGGCTGTCCTCATCGACGTCGTGTGGCCCGACTTCATTGCTGGCCTGGAACAGGGCGACTACTCAAACCCCCTGTTCGTGCCCATCCGGTTCATCGACTTCACTCCCGGGTACGACACCAACTCCGCCGTGCTGTTCCCCGAAACCGTCGGCGTGCGCGCGACACCCAGGTTCACCTGGGGCGCCATTTTCGCCGACCGGGAAGCGGCACGCTTCCGCCGAGTCCTGCGGGCCGCCGCTGATATCACTTCACTTGAGCTGCCGGCGGGGACCGCGGAACTCCTCGAGGACCAGGAGCTCACCGAAAAGACCTTCGTCATGTGGGACCTGATCCATGACCGCACGCACATGCGCGGGGACCTGCCCTTCGATCCCTTCATGATCAAGCAGCGGATGCCATTCTTCCTGTACTCCCTCGAGGAACTGCGCTGCGACCTGACAGCCTTCCGGGAATCCGTGAAGATCGAGAAGGACGAAGCTGCGGACCCGGAAGCCCGCCGGCATGCCAAGCTCGTGCAGTACGCCGTCATTTTCGACCGCATCTTCCGGTTCGCCATCGCCGGCAGCCGGGTGCGCAACTACGACGGGCTCGGCGGCCAGCTGCTGTTCGCGTGGCTGCACCAGCACCGTGTCCTCCACTGGACCGACAGCCGGCTGACCATCGACTGGGAACACGTCGCCGGAGTGGTGGTGGAGCTGGGCGCCCGGATCGAGGAACTCTACTGGCGCTCCATCGACCGGCCCAAGACCGCCCACTGGCTGGCGGCCTACGAGCTGATCTCGGGCACCGTCACGCCGAACCCGGCTTCTGTCTGGGCCAAAGGGCCGGGCGCCCTCCCGCTCGACGGGCCGCCGCGGGGCCTCACCGACCAGGTCCTGGACGACGAGTTCCCGCTGTCCATGTTCTACGAGGCCCTGGAAAAGAAAATGCGCCCCGTCATCGAATCCACCGCAGGCATTACCGGTTCCACGGACGCTGCCCTGCCGGCAGGCGACCCGGCGGCTGCCGCAGCATGACTGAGGGCAGCATGACCGGCTCCAGCCTGACCGACGGCAGGCCACTGCGCGTGCTGGTCACGGGCGGCAGCGGACCGTCAGGGGTCGCGGCCGCCCACGCCCTGCTGCAGGCCGGCTTTGACGTCTTCACCGTGGGTTCGGACACGGCGCGCATCGAGGCCGCCGCGGAAACCGCGGGCGGCGCCACGCCACTCGTCTGCGACCTCGGCGACCTCGCCGCCGTCCGCGAACTGCAGCAAGAGCTCGCGCGCACCGCCGGAAAGATCGACGGCATCATCCACCTGGTGGGCGGCTGGCGCGGCGCGCAAGGCATCGCGGACCAGTCTGATGAGGACTGGGACTTCCTGGAACGCAGCGCTGTCACAACGCTCCGGAACGTGACCCGCGTCTTCTACGACGACCTCGCCGCCTCGCCCTGCGGACGGTTTGCCATGGTGTCCTCGACGGCGGTGGGCAGCCCGGCCGCCGGCGTCGCCAGCTACGTGGCGGCCAAGGCGGCCGCGGAAGCGTGGACCATGGCCATGGCGGAGGGGTTCCGCCAGGACGGCCCAGCCGACGGACCCCAGCACAGCGCCGCCGTCGTCTTCGTGGTGAAGGCGCTGGTGGACGCAGGCATGCGCAGCAGGCAGCCCGAACGGAAGTTCCCCGGCTACACGGACGTCGAGCAGCTGGCGGCGGCCGCCGTCGGGCTCTTCAGCCAGCCCGCCGCGGAGCTGAACGGGCAGCGGCTGGTGCTGGCCCCGGTGCCCGCCGGCGCCGCAACTACCTAGACTGAAAGCGTGACCAAAGAGATGACAACAACTGTTGAAACTGCCGGCAGCGGCACCATGTCCAGGCTGCACGACGCCTCGGTGCGCGGCTTTGCCTCGGACAACTACTCAGGGGTGCACCCCGAGGTGCTGGCCGCGCTGGCCGCCGCCAATGAGGGGCACCTGGTTTCCTACGGCGAAGACGCCTACACGGCCCGCCTGCAGGAGCTGTTGGAGGAGCACTTCGGGCCGGGCATTGAGTGCTTCCCGGTCTTCAACGGCACAGGCGCCAACGTGCTCTCCCTGCAGTCCCTCCTCCCGCGCTGGGGTGCTGTGGTCTGCGCATCGACGGCACACATCAACATGGATGAGAACGGCGCCCCGGAGCGCGTGGGCGGCATGAAGCTGCTGCAGGTGCACACCCCGGACGGCAAACTCACTCCGGAACTCATCGACCGCGAAGCGTGGGGCTGGGGTGACGAGCATCGCGCCCAGCCGTTGGCGGTATCCATCACCCAGACCACCGAACTGGGCACCTGCTACACGCCGGATGAAGTCAGGGCGATCGCCGAGCACGTCCACGCCAAGGGCATGAAGCTGCACATGGACGGGGCCCGGCTGGCCAACGCGGCGGCGCACCTGGGCGTTCCCCTCCGGGCTTTCACGCGCGACGCCGGCGTGGACATCCTGTCCTTCGGGGGAACCAAGAACGGGCTGCTGTTCGGCGAGGTGGTGGTGGCGCTGAACCCCGACGCCGCCCAGGGGCTGCTTTTCCTGCGCAAGATGAACATGCAGCTGGCCTCCAAGATGCGGTTCATGTCTGCGCAGTTCATCGCCCTGCTCGAAGGTGACCTGTGGCTTCGTTCGGCCGCCCACGCCAACGCCATGGCCGCGAGGCTGCGGGCAGCGGTGGACGACCTCGACGGCGTCGAACCCACGCAGAAGACGGAATCCAACGGCGTCTTTGCGGTCCTTCCTGACGGGGTGGCGGACAGGCTCCGGGAGTCCTTCCGCTTCTACGACTGGAACGAGGCCACCCGAGAGGTCCGCTGGATGTGCTCCTTCGACACCAGCGAGGAGGACGTCGACGCCTTCGTGGTAGCCATCAAAGCCGAACTGGCCCGGCACGGGTCCTCACCGGCGGCGGCGCAGTAACATGCGCGGGATTGCGTGAGCAGGCGGCGAGCCTGCCGGAACCGGCGGTTTCCAATGCGTACCCTGCCATTGTGAACGCACTTGCCCAGGTTCCCGCGAACTTCCTGTATGCGCTGGGAACGCTCCGCAAAGCACGCTGCCGCAGCGAACTGCGCCTCGACGAGATCCCGGCGCCCGCCCGGCTGGCGCCGTTCGCCGTCGCCCTCGGCGCCGAGGTCATAGTTCCCAGCGGCGGCAAGGACCGTTCGCCGGTCCACGGGCCGGCGGCGATGGCGCTGGCCCGGTCGGCCGCCGCCGGAGCCTCCCCCGGAGATGATGACGACGACGGCGAGGAACTCGCCACCGGGCGCTTCATCCTGCTGCATGACCCCGACGGCTCCGCCGTCTGGGACGGCGAGTTCCGGATCGTCACCTACATCCGGGCGCAGCTCGACGCCGAGATGGGCAACGACGAGATGCTCGGCTCGGTGGCCTGGACATGGCTCGTGGAAGCCCTCGAAACCCACCGTGCCCCGTACCGCGCGGCCGGGGGGACGGCCACCCGCGTGCTGTCCGAAAGCTTCGGAACGCTGGCGGACCGGCCAGCCTCGATCGACATTGAACTGCGCGCCTCATGGACTCCGGCCGGCGCCGACGTCCAGGCCCACCTCGAGGCGTGGTCGGACATGGTGTGCACCTTCGCCGGGCTGCCGCCGTTGCCCGACGGTGTCTCCGCGCTCCCCCGCAGACGCCGCAACTAGGGACTGCTCCGCCCAAACCGGCCCTGCCTAAAACTGCCCTGCCCAATCAGAGCTGCCCAAACCGGTGGAGTAATTTCTCCGGCAATTACGGCACGATTCTTTTGCCTAATCGCCTTGGCCGTGTAAAGTCCCGTGCTTAGGTGAGCCTAAGACGGGCTCCCCCGGCAGAAGGTGCTTTACATGACAGCCAACTTCCTCATCGGCCTACGGGAGGGCCTCGAGGCGACGCTCATCGTCGTCCTGCTGATGGCGTACCTGACCAAGAGCGGCCGCCGGGCGCTGCTCCCCCGGTTGTGGGCGGGCGTGGGAATTGCTGTTGCCGTGTCCGTCGGATTCGGCGCCCTGTTGACCTTCGGCCCGCGGGGACTGACCTTCGAAGCGCAGGAAGCCATCGGCGGCGGCCTGTCCATCGTCGCCGTCGGACTGGTCACCTGGATGGTCTTCTGGATGGCGCGCACCGCCCGCTCGCTCGGCAGCGAACTGCGCTCCCGGGTTGATGGCGTGGCCGACGGCGCCGCCTGGGGCCTGGTGCTTGTCGCGGCTCTGGCCGTCGGACGGGAAGGCCTGGAGACGGCACTCTTCCTGTGGGCCGCAGCCCAGGCCAGCGGCGAATCCGGAACCCCTCTGTTCGGCGCCCTGCTGGGCCTCGCCGTGGCAGCCGGTCTCGGCTATCTGCTGCACCGCGGCGTCCTGAAGGTCAACCTGTCCCTCTTCTTCACCTGGACGGGCGTGGCCCTGGTGGTCATCGCCGGCGGCGTCCTCGCCTACGGCGTCCACGACCTGCAGGAGGCCGGCATCCTGCCGGGGCTGCACAGCCTTGCCTTCGACGTCTCAACCGCCGTCCCGCCGTCATCCTGGTACGGCACCCTGCTGAAGGGGACCCTGAACTTCTCCCCTGCTACGACGTGGCTCGAAGCAGCCGCCTGGGTCCTGTACGCCGTCCCCGTCATGTTCTTCTACCTGCGGGCCAACTTCCGCCCGCCGCTCCGGCGGGCAGAAGCTCCTGCCACAGCGGCAGCCGTCGCCTCCTGACCGGCAGCGCCTGCCTCCAACCACCACCACACCCCAACAAACCCCGCTGTATCCCCAACACCCCTGCACCCCAACACCCTTGCACCCCAACACCCTTGCACCCCACACCCCCAAGGAATCCACATGCCAGGCTTGACCTCGCCCAAAATCCGCCGGACTGCCGGTGCCCGCCTCGCCGTAGTGGCAGCCACCGCAGTCCTCCCGCTGGCACTCGCCTCCTGCACCGACAACGCCAGCGCCAACCCGTCCGGTACCACCGACGGGCCCATCCAGGTGACCAGCACAGATGCCGACTGCAAGGTCTCCGCCGCTGAAGCCCCGAGCGGAAACCTGACCTTTGCCGTGAAGAACGACGGCGCCGAAGTCACCGAGTTCTACGTGCTCGCCGAAGACGGCCTGCGGATCGTGGCCGAAGTGGAGAACATCGGCCCCGGGATCACCCGAAACCTGGTGCTCACCGCGCCGGCAGGAAAGTACATCACCGCCTGCAAGCCGGGAATGAAGGGTGACGGCATCCGCGCGGACTTCACCGTCAAGGACTCGGGCAAGCAGGCCACCGCTGACGCCGACCTCCAGAAACTCGTGGACACCGGGGTCACCCAGTACACGGCCTACGTCAAGGACCAAACCGAGCAGCTGGTAGCCGGAACCAAGGAATTCGCCGCAGCCTACGCTGCAGGCGACGCAGCCAAGGCCAAGAGCCTGTACGCCGCCACCCGCATGCACTGGGAACGGATCGAACCCGTGGCCGAATCCTTCGGGGATCTCGATCCCAAGCTCGATGCCCGTGAGGCGGACCTTGAACCGGGACAGAAGTGGACAGGCTGGCACCGGGCCGAGAAGGACCTGTTCCCGCCGGCAGGATACAAGGAGCTGACCGCAGCTGAGCGCGCCGCAATCTCCAAGCAGCTGGTGGCCGACACGGAGGAACTCAGCACCCGCACCCGCACCGTAAAGCTCAGCGCGGACAAGCTGGGCAACGGCGCCAAGGAACTCCTGGATGAAGTGGCCCGCGGCAAGGTCACGGGCGAGGAGGAAATCTGGTCGCACACTGATCTCTGGGATTTCCAGGCCAACGTGGACGGCGCCCGGATTGCGTTCGAGAATCTCAAGCCCGCCCTGCAGCAGAAGGACGCCGCGCTGGCTAAGGACCTCGACGCCAAGTTCAGCGCCCTGCAGGCTGAGCTGAAGAACCACGCCAAGGGCGACGGCTTTGCCTACTACAACGAGCTGAGCAAGGACGAGGTCCAGCAGCTCAGCGCCCTGGTCGACGCCCTCGGCGAGCCGCTGTCCAAGCTCACCGCGGCAGTGGTGCTGTGAGCGGCTGCCCCTTCGGCGGCGGCCAGCAGCCGCCTGCCGGCACGCACTCCGACGCTTCCGAAGCGTCGCCGGAGACGTCCGACGGCGGTACCCGCCGCCTGTCACGGCGCGGACTTCTGGGACTGGCCGGCGTGGGCGGCGCGGGAGCGGTGGCTGGAATCGCCGCCGGCCTGCTCGGCCACGACGCCCTGGCCGCCGCCGCAGCGCCCCCGGCTGCCAACGATTCCGTCATCCCCTTCTTCGGCGACCGGCAGGCGGGGATCACCACCGCTGCGCAGGACCGCCTCCACATGGCAGCCTTCGACGTCACCACCGAAGACCGCGCGGCGCTCATCGACCTCCTCAAGGACTGGACCGCCGCCGCGGCGGCCATGACCGCCGGCCGGACCACCGGGACCACCGGCGCCGTTGACGGCCCGTACGATGCCCCGCCGGAGGACACCGGCGAGGCGCTGGACCTCGACGCTGGCCGGCTCACCATCACGTTTGGCTTCGGCGGCTCGCTGTTCGAAAAGGACGGCAAGGCCCGCTTTGGCCTCGACGGAAAGCGGCCCGATGCCCTGATCGATCTGCCGCACTTCCCCGGCGACGCGCTGGAGTCGGCCCGCACAGGCGGCGACATCGTGGTGCAGGCGTGCGCCGACGATCCCCAGGTGGCGGTGCACGCCATCCGCAACCTGGCCCGCATCGGCTTCGGCAAGACCCGCGTCCGCTGGTCCCAACTGGGCTTCGGCCGCACGTCGTCGACGTCGCGGGCGCAGCAGACCGCGCGCAACCTCTTCGGCTTCAAGGACGGGACCAACAACCTCAAGGCCGAGGACACCGCCCTGCTGGACGAGCACGTGTGGGCCGGCGCCGGATCCCGCGCAGGCGAAGCCTGGATGGAGGGCGGGAGCTATCTGGTGTCGCGCCGCATCCGGATGCACATCGAGATCTGGGACCGCACCTCGCTCCGCGAACAGGAAGGCCTGATCGGCCGGACCAAGGGAGAAGGTGCTCCCCTGTCCGGCGGCAAGGAATTCACCGCCCCCGACTTCGGCATCAAGGGCAACGACGGCGAGCCGCTCATTGCCATGGACTCCCATGTCCGCCTGGCCCACGCGGACCAGAACGACGGCGTGCGGATGCTCCGCCGCGGCTACAACTACACCGATGGCTCGGACGGGCTGGGACACCTCGACGCCGGGCTGTTCTTCATTGCCTTCGTCAAGGACCCGCGGACGCACTACGTTCCGATGCAGATGACCATGGCCAAGGAGGACGTGCTCGCCCTGGAATACCTCAAGCACACAGGGTCCGGCCTCTTCGCCGTGCCGCCGGGCGTCAAGCAGGGCGGCTTTGTCGGGGAAGGCCTCTTCGCCTGAGCTGTGGTCGCCCGAGCACAGTTTCGTCTATGCACTGTTTCGTCTATGCACTGTTTCGTCTATGCACAGGTTCGCCTGTGCGCAGTGACATGAACACCGCGCCGCCGTCGCTTCCGACGGCGGCGCGTGCCGTCCCGGAACCGCCCTTGCGCCTGCTGCCGGTAAACTAGGGTCATCATGACCCCTCAAAATCCGGATAACACCACAGCCGGCGCTCCGGCTGCTGAAACCACACCCCACATAACGGTGGAAGGCTTTGACAGCCGGGTCCCCGTTGTCATCGACCTTGATTCCCCCCGCGACGGCGTGCCTCTGGTCATCGAAACCCAGGCCGGGCTGGAACGTTGCGCTGCCGCGATCGCCGCTGGCACAGGACCGGCCGGCGTTGATGCGGAGCGCGCCTCGGGCTTCCGCTACGGGCAGCGCGCCTTCCTTGTCCAGATCCGTCGGGAAGGCTCGGGAACCTGGCTGATCGACCCCGAGCCGTTCGGGGACCTGCGGATCATCAATGATGCCCTGCGGGGCGTCGAATGGATCCTGCACGCCGCCAGCCAGGACCTGCCCTGCCTGTCGGAACTGGGCATGTGGCCGGACAGGCTCTTCGACACTGAACTGGCAGCCCGTCTGGCAGGCCTTCCCCGTGTCGGCCTCGCGGCCGTGATCGAGCAATTGCTTGGTTTTGGGCTCGCCAAGGAGCACTCGGCGGCCGACTGGTCCACCCGTCCCCTGCCGGAACCCTGGCTTCGGTACGCAGCGCTCGACGTCGAAGTTCTGACGGAACTTCGCGAGGAACTCATCGAACTGCTCGAAGCGGACGGAAAACTCGAATACGCCGAGGAGGAGTTCGCCGCGATCCTGTCCGCCGGGCTCGCCGCGCCCAGAGTGGACCCTTGGCGCAAGACATCCGGGCTCCACCAGATAAGGGACCGCCGCCAGCTGGCCGCGGTGCGGGAGCTGTGGCTCGAACGCGATGCCCTGGCCCAGAAGCGCGATGTCGCCCCCGGCCGGCTCATCCCCGACTCTGCCCTCGTCGCCGCCGCCAAGGCGATGCCCACGACCGTGCCGCAATTGCTCGGCACCAAGGGGTTCCACGGCAGGGCGGCCCAGCGGGAGGCCCCGCGCTGGCTGCGGTGCATCGCAGCGGCCCGGGCACTCGAAGACCTTCCGCCGCTCCACCTGCCCACGAACGCCCCGCCGCCCCCGCGGGTCTGGGCCGACCGCGACCTTCCCGCGGCCGAGCGGCTGCAAACCGCCAGGCCGCTGCTGCAGGAAAAGGCGGACGAACTCAAGCTGCCGCTCGAAAACCTGCTGACCCCGGACTACCTCCGCCGCGTCGCGTGGCGGCCACCGGCGGACATCAGTGAAACCGCCATCGCCGAGGAACTGCGCGAGCTAGGCGCCCGGCCGTGGCAGGTAGGGCTGGCAGCACCGCTGATCACCGCGGCATTCCTCAACCCCCAGCCCCTTCCGCCCAAGGAAGCCAGGGAGACAAAGGAAGCCTCGGCGTAGGCTTGTCGAATCGGCGTTGCAAGCTTACTGCAGCGCAGAGGACAGTCCCCTAGGTCCGCGCCACGGTGTGGGTAACGGGGGCCTGGTGCCAAGTAGGGCATGATGCATCCGGACCGATTCTGTGTGGCGGGCGTTTTTGTCGGACCCTGCTGTCATGCTGTGGGTATGGATGGCATGGCTGCTGTGGAGACGTTGGAGGCTATCAGTGCCTCTGCCGCAGCGCTGGCTGCCGCGCTCCGCGGGACGGCTGATCCGGACACGGCGGCCGCGGATTCTTTGCAAGAACAGGCGGATGCGTTCCTGGACGGCCTGGCTGAGTTGGCCGGCATGGAAGCCCGGTTTGCGGCCGTGAAGGTGCACCTCACCGCCGGATACGCTACTGCGGAGGCGGCGATGGCATCGCCTGACACGTCCCCACGGGAACAAGCCGTCCTGCAGATGTCTGTAACCGCGCAGGTTGCCTGTGCCCTGACCGTGAGCGAAGGGTCGGCGGCACGGTTTCTGGCTGAATCCGCCATGCTGAGCACGGACCTGCCGTTGACGCTGGCCGCGCTGCAGGCGGGAACCCTCTCCTGGCAGCATGCTCGGGTGATGTGCGATGAAACGGACGGGCTGGATCGGGCGGCCGCTGCGGCGTTGGAGGCGCATTTCCTGGACCCTGACGCGCCGCATGCTGCCAGGGGGTGTCCCGCCGGGGAGCTGACACCGTCCAGGTTCCGGGCCAGGGCACGCTATTGGCGGGAACGGCATCACCCGGTGAGCATCGAAACCCGGCACCGCAACTGTGCGAAGGACCGCCGGCTGGAGTATGTGCCGGACCGGGACGGCATGGCCTGGCTGTCGGCGTATCTGCCCGCGGACCAGGCTGCCGGGATCTGGGACCGCGCCACCGCCGCCGCCCGCGCCCTGCAGGGTCCGTCCGAGTCCCGGACCCTCACGCAGTTGCGCTTGGACGCTGCCGCCGGGTGGCTGCTGGGCCCGGTTCAGCGGGTTGACGGTGCGCCTGGCGACCGGGCGACGGGATCCTTTCCCGCAGGTTCCCTACCGGCGGGGTCCGCGCCAGGCGGTCCTGTGCCGGCTGGTGATGTGCCGTCTCCGGCGGCGCAGGTGCTGGTCACGGTTCCGGTGTTCTCGCTGCTCGGCCTGACCCACGAACCGGCCACGCTGGACGGGTATGGGCCGATCCCGCCGTCCATGGCCCGCCGGCTCGTCGCCGACGGGGGCTCGTCGTTCCTTCGGGTGTTGACCGATCCGCGGGATGGGGCGCCGCTGGAGATCGGCCGCACCAGCTACAGGATCCCAAAGCACATGCGCCAATGGCTGCGGCTGAGGGACGGACGATGCACGTTTCCCGGCTGCAACAACCACTCCCTGGACAACGACGCCGACCACCTGCTGGCCTGGGCCGACGGGGGGACCACCGGGATCAGCAACCTTGGCCAGCCCTGTCCCAAACACCACCGACTTAAACACAGCACAACATGGAGACCGGTCGGCGCCACCCGGGACACGCCACCGGGCTGGGTCTCGCCCACGGGCCGCCACTACCCCAGCGAACAGCAGGACTGGGAACCACCATCCTGGCCGGAGCCGCCACCCGGCCAGGAATATCCGGAGCCGCCGCCCGAATCTTCGGAAGCTCCCGACGACCTGGACGATGTTGAGAGCCCGGTGGGTCTCGACGGCCCTGAACCGCCGCTGCCAGTGGATCCATGGCCCGACTGGACATCATTCAGGGCAGCGTAGGAAGACACCTGCCCGAACACCGTGGTCGCCTTCACGCAGCCACACCGCCGACCGGGCAGGCGGGGATTGGGTGCACTCCTAAACCCCTACACCGGGAAACGCTCTAGGCTTGGCCCCACAGGCAGCCACCGCACCGGTTGCAGCCAATGTTACTCACGAGTAACGTTGGGACCACTGATGCCCGCCCCGGCTGTCCAGGCCCGGACGGCCCGCCCGTCTCAATGAGGAGCCACAGAATGAGCGCCGCAGATTTCCGCAAGCTTGCCGATCTCTTCCCGGATGAGTCGGTCACTCATTCGTCAGTGCAGGACATCGAACTCCCGGCCGCGGACGGCCAGGCCAGTCCGGGCGTCCTGGCCCTTATCACCCTGGACAACGGCTTGGGCCCTTCCAAGCCCACGACGCTTGGCCCCAATACGCTCGTTGAACTGGGCACCGTCCTCGAAGGGCTGCGCGGACGGGCGGCTGCGGGCGAGATCGCGGCCGTCGGTGTAACGGGGAAGCCGAACTTCTTCGTGGCCGGCGCCGACCTCTCCGCGGTCACGTCCCTGCATGAGCGGGAGCATGGCCTCTGGATGGCCCAGCTCGGCCACGAGGTCTACGCCACGCTGGCCAACCTCGGCGTTCCCAGCTTCGCCTTCATCAACGGCGTGGCACTTGGCGGCGGCCTGGAAATCGCCCTGCACTCCACCTACCGGACCGTGTCCACCCGCGCCGGGGCGCTGGCACTTCCCGAGGCCTTCCTGGGGCTGGTACCCGGGTGGGGCGGCGTGTACCTACTGCCGCGGCTGATCGGGCCGGAGAATGCGGTGAAGGTGATGATCGAGAACGCGCTGAACAACAACCGCACGCTGTCCGGCGCCGAAGCCTTCAAGCTCGGCATCGCGGATGCGCTGTTCGAGCCGGAGGATTTCCTGGCGCAGTCGGTCGCCTGGGCTGCTGGCGTTGTTTCAGGCACAGCACCGGAACGGCCCGTCGCCGTCGATCCCGCCGACCCAGCGGTTGCCGCGCGCTGGACGGACGCCGTGGCTGCGGGCCGCGCCGTCGTCGAAACCAAAACGTCCAATGCCTCCCCCGCGCCGGCCGAGGTGCTGAACATCATGGCGGCGAACCGCACCCTGACCCAGGCCGAGTCTGCCGCGCTCGAATGCGAGACGCTGGCAAGCCTCATGCAGACCGACGAGTTCCGTGCCACGGTTTATGCCTTCCTTGACCTCGTGCAGAAACGGGCCAAGCGGCCCGCCGGCGCCCCCGGCCGCGAGCTCGCCCGGTCCGTCACGAAGATCGGCGTGGTGGGCGCCGGCTTGATGGCCAGCCAGCTCGCCCTGCTGTTCGCCCGCCAGCTCGGGGTTCCCGTGGTCCTGACCGACATCGACCAGGAGCGGGTGGACAAGGGAGTCGGCTATGTCCACAACGAAGTGGACAAGCTGGTGGCGAAGGGCCGGCTGGCCACCGATGTTGCCACGAAGACCAAGGCGCTGGTGACAGGGTCAGTTTCCAAGGAGCCGTTCGCGGACGCAGACTTCGTCATTGAGGCGGTGTTCGAGGAACTGAGCGTCAAGAAGCAGGTGTTCGCCGAGCTTGAGGCCGTTGTCTCACCGGAGTGCATCCTCGCCACCAACACCTCCTCGCTGTCCGTGACGGCCATGGCCGCGGACATGCAGCACCCCGGGCGCCTGGTGGGCTTCCACTTCTTCAATCCCGTGGCCGTCATGCCGCTGCTGGAAATCGTCCGGGCACCGAAGACCGACGACGCCGTGCTCGCCACGGCATTCGAACTCGCCCGGGGCCTGAAAAAGACGGCCGTTCTGGTCAAGGACGCTCCCGCGTTCGTGGTCAACCGCATCCTGCTGCGGCTCATGGGCGAAGTCACGGCAGCCTTCGACGAAGGCACGCCGGCCCGGGTTGCGGATGCCGCGCTGCGCCCCATGGGTCTTCCCATGACGCCGTTCACCCTCCTCGCCATGGTGGGACTGCCGGTGGCCCAGCACGTTCAGGAATCCCTCCACGCGGCCTTCGGCGACCGTTTTCCGGTCTCGCAGAACCTCCAGAAGCTGGTGGACAACAATGTCAGGTCACTGTGGTCCGCGGCGCCGGACGGCAGGCACGAGATACCCGAGGCAACCACGGCCCTGATGTCCTTTGGCAGCACACCATCAACCGCGGACGAAGTGCTGCGCCGGACTCAGGACGCCTTGGCCGAGGAGATCGGGCTGATGCTCGAAGAGGGTGTGGTGGCAGCGCCCCAGGACATCGACCTCTGCATGATTCTGGGTGCCGGCTGGCCGATGTTCCTGGGCGGGATCACCCCCTACCTCGACAGGGTGGGGGCCTCGGAGCGCGTCAACGGCAAGCGGTTCCTGCCGCCGGGCGTGGCTTCCCGTTCCTGACGGGCATTTCCGGACGGGCATTTCCTGACTGGCATTTCCTGACAGAGCTGCCCGGACTGCAGGGGGCGCATTAGTGCGGCCGGAGCCGGCCGCCGTCGAGTCTGAGCAGCCGGTGGGCGTGGGCCTTGGCGAACCCGAGGTCGTGGGTGACCATCACGACGGCGGCGCCGCGGCCGGCCGCCGCTGAGACGGCGGCGGTGAGCCGCTTCAAGCCGTGGGCGTCAAGGGCCACCGTTGGTTCGTCGAGCGCGAGCACCGACGGATCACGCGCCAGGACTGTGGCGAGGGCCAGCAGCCGCTGACCGGACGCCGGCAGCTCATGCGGGTGGGCGTTTTCGCTGGCTCCAAGGCCAACGGCGGCCAGGGCTGCCCTTGCCCGTTCCGGCGTCTCGGCACCGAAAAGGCGGTCCAGCCCGAACAGCACCTCCCGCAGCACGGTCCGCTCGAACAGCTGGTCATGGGGGTGCTGGAACAGGAGCCCCAGCCGGCGGGCCACCAGACCCGTGGGAACCCCCGCAATGGACTCGCCGGCCACGCGGACGTCACCGCGAAGCGGCCGGTACAGGCCGTTGAGGAGCCGGAGCAGTGTGGACTTGCCGGCGCCGTTGGGCCCGGTCACTGCCACGACTTCCCCGGGCATCACCTGCAGGTCCACACCCGCCAAGACAATGCTGTCCTCCGAATCCGTTTGGCCTGCCCCGAAACCGAAGACCACGTTCGCCAGCTCCAAAACCGCAGTGGTTCCGGCCCCAGCCTCCGCCACAGGAAGCGTCGACGCCGCGGGCAGCGCCGGTTCGGGCTGCGCGCCGAGCTCCGGCTCCGGTTCCGGCTCCGGGGACGAGATGACGACGCCGGACTCGGCCGGCGTCTCACCCTGCAGGATCCGGCCTGGCAGTCCCGCCGCCGTCACCTCCCCATCTTTCAGCACCAGCCAGCGCTCTGAGGCGCGGGTCAGCGCATCGGCGTGCTGGCTCAGCACCACAATGGCGGTACCCTGGGCCAGCTCGGCATGGACCAGCTCCATCACCGTCCGGATCCCGGCCTGGTCCAGGGACTCGAGCGGCTCGTCGAGGATCAGGATGCCAGGACCGTCCACCACCGCGCAGCCCACGGCCAAGCGGCGGAGCTCGCCGCCGGACAGTGTGGCGGGATCCCGCTGCAGGAGTCTTTCGAGTCCGGTCCGGCGGGCAATATCGGCGACGGTGCGCACCATGTCCACGCGCGCAACTCCGCGGTTTTCCAGGCTGAAGGCGAGTTCTTCCTCAACGGTTCCGCGAACCGCCGACAGCATGGACGCTGCGTCCTGCGGCACGTAGCCGACGTGCCGTGCCCACGCCCCGGGATCGATCCGCGGATCATCCGGCGCTCCGGTAAAGGACAGCGGACGGCTGCTGGCCGGATGCCCGGCCACCTCCAGCTGCAGGCTCCCGGCCAGCGCTCCGTCCCGCCCACCGAGCAGCCAGGCACCAAGGAGTCGTCCCAGCGTGGATTTTCCGCTGCCGGATCCGCCAAGCACCGCCGTCAGCGTGCCGGGCGCGGCGGCCACCTCCACCCCGCGCAGCGCGGGGCTGGCATCGCCGTGGTACGAAAACGAGGTAATGGAGGCCAGCAACGTGGTTGCGGCAGTCCTGTCCGCGATCATCCCGGGCCAGCCCCGGAAAGGGATAATGCGGACAGCGACCCGGCCGAAAGCGCTTCAACGATGCGCCAGCCCACGGCCGCCAGGGCAAGCAGGATAGCCACAATGCGGAAGGCCGCTTGCGCGGCTGAATCGCGGACCTCCGTGTAGCTGGTCCGGGGACCGGCGCTCCTGAACCCCCTGGCGTCCAGGGACTGTGCCCTGATGCCGGCGTCGTGAACCAGGCCCAGCACCAGCGGGACCATCTGCATCCGGATGGCCGCAGCCCGGCTGCCAATCCCCCGGCCCACCACAAGCCCGCGCGACTCCTGCGCCTGGCGGACCTTGTCCAGCCGTGCGGCGACCAACGGGGCAAGCAGCAGCGTGGACGCCAGCACGTATCCGACCTGCGGCGGGACTCGGCGGGCAGCCAGGGCGGCAACCAGTTCGGGGACCCTGACGCTGAAGGAAAACACCATCAGCACCAGGACGAAGGCCGCGGTGCGGAGCCCCATCTCCAACGCGAAGGACAGCCCCTCCGCCGTGACCCTGGCAGGGCCCCAGCTGGCCAGCACCGTACGCCCCTCCGGGAAGAAGAGGCCATGGACCACCAGCAGCGAAAGCCAGAACGGCACAATGATGGCGGCCGCGGCCAGAAGGACCCGCGGCAAAGTGCCCGCGGCGGCGGAAAGCAGAACTGCACTAACCGCCACGGTGAGGGATACCGCCCAACTGGCGGCCGCCGTCGTAATGACAAGGACGGCGACGGCGGCCGTCAGCGTGGTCAGCGGGTTGAGGCGCGGGGACACCTGACCGGCGGTTCCGGAGTCAGGAATTCCGCGCGGCCGGTTCCTTGCCGGCCAGGACGCGGAAGCGGCGGACGAACGGGAACTGGAACGTGGTGCGCCGGGGCAGGGCGTAGACCAGCATGGCGGCGATGGCGAAGACTATGGCCTTGTCCATGGGATCGGAGATCAGGGCCTGCTTGGTGATGGCGGCCAGCAGGGTGTCGCCCATGGCCCGGAAGGCGCTGACGATCGCACCGGTGCCAGCCCCGGAGGTGCCGCCGAACACGAACGCGGCGATCGGCGCGGACACCACGCCGGCGACAATGCCCGTGACGAAGCCGGCTACCGGAGCGAGGTAGAACCGGCGGAACAGCCCGTACCGTGCGGCCACGCCGGCCAGGAAGCCGATCAGCGCTGCGCCGGCTGCGAAGGGCAGGACCGTCGGGTTGAAGAACGACCACACGATGCTGCTCAGGGCACCGGTGGCGGCACCGGCCGCAGGTCCGGCCAGGACGGCGATGAGCACGGTGCCGATGGAGTCGAGGTAGAACGGCAGTCCGCTGGTGCCCATGAGCTGTCCCAGCACGATGTTGAGGACCAGGGCCACCGGGATGAGCACCACGGTGGACGTGGGCAGGGTGGGGAGCACGCCCACGATCAGCAGCAGGGCACCGAGGAGAAAGCCGCCCAGCGCGACGAGCGAGGAAACGCTGCCGAGCCCGCCCGCAATGTCGGCAGGCTGGGTGAGGACCAGGAAGATGAACGTGGCGGCGATGGCAACAGCGCCGAGCAGTTCGAGGAGCCTCCGGCGGCGGACAGCCTTCCGGTCTGTGGGAGGAAGGGTCAGGGACGGCTGTGACATGGTGGATCCTTAGGCTGAAAACGGCGGGTCCCGCACCCGTGGCGTGATCTTCCGCGTGGGCGGAAGCAGGCGCCTATGTCACCTTGGCGCGGCTACCATCCTACCGACCCGCGGGCACGGCGTGCTACGGCCGCTTCCCCACCGCGGAGGCCAGCGCGCCCACCGAGGAGATCAGTTCGTCGAAGCACTGCGCAGGGTCGTTCGAGGTGACGATCCTGGCATTGGACGGCTCCTTCCAGATGCCCCGGAAGTCGGCGACAGTGGTCCCGACGAGGCGGGGCGCCTCCGTTTCCACGTGCACCGTGGCCGGCCGCGTGCCGTACGGCGTCCGCCCGATGGCCGCAGCGGCGGCGAAGGCGTCATGCATATGTGCGATGAAGCCCTGGTCGTACAGCCGGTGGAACTCCATGTAGAACCGGATGGCATTCGAGAGGCACGCGACCAGCGGGTTGCTGGAGCGGCTGCGCTGGCCCTCCGGCTGTTCGGGCAGCACCAGTTCGGGTTCAGTTCCGGCAGCCTCCGCGAGCCGCTGCAAGTGCTCGGGCCGCAGCTCGATGCGTTCCGTGGTCTCGAGCGCACACACCACCGGAAGGCTCTCCTCCGGAAGGCCGCTGTAAGCGGCGAAGACTTCCGCGGCCGCGTGCGGATCCACGGAAACGTTCCACTCCGCCGTCGGCGTTGTGTTGCCCTGGTAGTTGAAGCAGCCGCCCATGATGACCAGCCGCTTGAGCAGTTTGGGAAGGTCGGGTTCCGCCCGCAGGGCAAGGGCGAAGTTCGTCAGGGGCCCGGTGATGAGCCCGGTGATCTCACCAGGGCGTGAACGGACCGTTTCCACCCAGACGTCCACGGCATGCCGCGGTGAAATCTCCTGCTTCGGCAGCGGCAGCTCGGCATAGCCGATCCCCTGCGGGCCGTGGGTTTCCTCGGTGGTGACCAGCGGGATCTCCAGCGGCACTTCCGCGCCCACGGCAACTTCAATCCCTGCCCGGCCGCAGAGTTCCAGCAGGGCGAGGTTGTTCAGTGCCACCTGGCGGGCACCCACATTGCCGGCAGTGCATGTGATGGCCTCGATCCGGACCTCCGGCCGGGACAGCAGGTAGACCAGCGCGAGGGCGTCGTCGATCCCGGTGTCAACATCCATGAGGATGGACGGCATCAGAACAGGGCCACCTTGGGGGTCTGTGGAAAGATGGCATCCAGTTCGTCAAGCTCGGACCGGTCCGGCACCCAGGCCACCGCCCCGGCGTTCTGCCGGACCTGCTCCGGACGGGTGGCGCCGGCAATCACGCTGCTGACCGACGGCTGCGCCGCAAGCCAGGAGAAGGCCACCTGCACTTCTGTCAGGTCGCGGGCGGCAGCGAAGGCGCTGAACGCCTTCAACTGCTGCCAGTCGGCGTCGTGCACCAGGTTGGTCCGCGTGTGGCTGAGCCGTGAACCTTCCGGGGCCTGGTCCTGCGCGTACTTGCCGGTCAGGAGGCCGTTGGCCAATGGGAAGTAGGGCAGCACACCCAGCCCGTAGGCCTCCGCCGCCGGGGTGACCTCCTGCTCAGCGCGGCGGTCCAGGAGGTTGTAGTGGTTCTGCGCGGAGACAAACCGGGCACCGCCGCGGGCGCGGGCCACGAATTCGGCCTCGGCGATCTGCCAGCCGGCGCGGTTCGAGTGGCCGATGTAGCGCACCTTGCCGCTGGTGACGAGGTCATTTAGCGCGTCGAGGGTCTCCTCGATCGGCGTCAGGGGGTCGGGCGTGTGGAACTGGTACAGGTCAATATAGTCGGTGCCGAGCCGGCGCAGCGAGGCCTCCGCGGCACGGATGACGTAGCGGCGCGAACCGCGGGCGCCGAAGTCTTCGCCGTTGGCTCCGCGCATGTCCATGCCGAACTTGGTGGCCACCACGACGTCGTCCCGCCTGGCCCCCAGTGCCTTGCCGAGCATCGTTTCGCTGAGTCCCGGTTCGCGGCCGTAGGTGTCGGCGACGTCGAAGAGCGTCACCCCGGCGTCGAGGGCGGCATGCACGACGGCATCCGTGCCCTCCTGCGTTTCGGTCACCGTGTTTGCCCGGCCCAGGTTGTTGCAGCCGAGGCCCACGACGGAGACGGTCAGTCCGGATTTTCCAAGACGGCGGTATTCAGTCATGGAATCACCCTATAACGGCGCAGAGGCCACCCTTCGCGGCCGGTCATTCCGGCCGTCTCCTCGGAATCTGCTCAGGCTGAGGCGAACTCCAGTCCGTGCTCCTCCAGCGCATCCTGGAGCTGGGCCAGGGTTCGCGGGCAGATGCCCGGCAGCGCTGCCAGCTGGCGCCGGCCGAACTGCGCCAGCTGCTCAAGGGACTCCACCCCGGAATGGGCGAGGATTCTGCGGTCGGGCGAGGCGAGGCCCCGCGGAAGCGGCGTGCGTCCCGGCTGGGCTGACTTCTTCGTCATGACGTTCTGCCTTCCTGTGCTGTGACTGCTTGAGGTGCTGAACTGCTTTAGAGGGTGAAGCTGGTCGCCTGCTTGGGTGAATGCTTGAGCTTGAGGGCCGAGGGGTCGCTGAAAGGGGCGGCTCCAATGCTCAGCTTGGTGAAGTCCAGGTCCTCGCCGCGGATGCAGACCTTGATCGCGTTCACGGCCTTGTTCACGTCCGGGCAAAGGCAGAAGATGTTGAGCTTGGCGTCGCTGAATTCCGAGCGGTCCACAATGCCCAGGCCGCGCCAGGCCAGGTGGCCGGAAAGTGCATCCTTCGCCTTTTCCTCCAGGTATCGGTCGCGGCTGGTGCCTTCCCTGGTCTTGAGTGCGTACTGGGCAACCACCCAGTACTGCTCCTCATCCGGAATCTCGGCGTAGCCGTCCTCGGTGCATGCCATCTCGAAGGCGTCCATCAGGCGTTCGGCGGCCTCGGCATCCGGCACGTCCGTTTCCTGGGTCTTGCTCTGGTGGCCCACGGCGCCGTGGTTCATTACGAACTGGCTGTAGTCCTCGTCGTACCAGGCTTCCCGGAACAGCAGGGCCCCTTCGTCGTCGCGCTTGTAGACCCGGATAATTCCGCTCATGCCCGTCCTCTCGTAAACCAGCTGGTGTCGATGCCGTCGAAGGGAGCATCCTGGCCCTTGACGGCAAGGAACAGGGCGTCGCGCTCAGCCTGCATGGCGCGCACCAGCGTCTCAGGATACTCCATGCGGAGCCGGTGCGCGGCGAACTCGTCCTCGTCGTCGACGAACACGCCGCGCTTCACCGAGCGGATCACGTCGAGGTCCATGTCGATGACATGGAATTCCGTCACGCCTGGCTTGATCCTGCGCCACTCGTGGCCGGTGGCCAGATCGACGTAGACGCGGAAGTCGCCCGGGTAGGTGTCGTCGTAGAAGGTGACCACGAACTCCCCGGTCCGCGGAACCAGGAGCACGACGTCGGATGCCGTGTAGAAGGCGGCCCCGGGGCGGGAGCAGAACTCATTGGCCGGCTGGAAAATCCACCAGCCATGCTGGTCCTCGCCGAGGTACCTGCCGGGAACCACCCAGTGTGCCGAGCCGTCCCATTTGCGGTTCCGGGACACCACCAGTTCGCCTGGCTGAAGGGAATCGGGCTCCCTCACAGTTTCGGCAGGCTTCCCGTGGTGGGGTGTTCCTGACCGGGCAGCGGACGGGCGAACGGAACCTTGGTCCCGAGAACCTGGGCGACGACGTCATGGGTGATCTGCTGGGCGGTGAGGCCCACCCGCTCCAGCACCTGGCTCCGGCTGCCGTGGTCCAGGAACTCGACCGGCAGGCCAACCTCGTTCAGGGCGGTATCCACGCCGGCGGCGCGCATCTCCTGCCGGATCCTGGACCCGACTCCCCCGGCCCGGACGCCGTCCTCGATGCAGATGACCAGGCGGTGCCTGGCGGCCAGGGCGATGATCGACTTCCTGACCGGGAGCACCCAGCGCGGGTCCACGACAGTGGAGCTGATGCCCTGGGCGCCCAGCCGGTTGGCGACGTTCAGGGCCAGCTCGGACATGGCGCCCACGCTGACGATCAGGACATCGTTCTCGGTGGATCCGGCCGGGCGGCGGGACAGCACGTCCACGCCGTCGGCCAGCCGCTCGATGGCCTCGACCTCGGCGCCGACGGTTCCCTTGGAATAGCGGATGACAGTGGGGGCGTCCTCGATGGCAACGGCTTCGCGGAGCTCCTCGCGCAGCCTTGTGGCGTCGCGTGGCGCGGCCAGGTGGAGCCCGGGAACGATCTGCACCATGGCCATGTCCCACATCCCGTGGTGGCTTGCACCGTCCGGACCGGTGACGCCGGCGCGGTCCAGGACAACCGTCACGCCGGCCTTGTGCAGGGCAACGTCCATCAGGAGCTGGTCGAAGGCGCGGTTGAGGAAGGTGGCGTAGACGGCGACCACCGGGTGCAGCCCGCCGAAAGCCATGCCCGCCGCGGAGGTGAGGGCGTGCTGTTCGGCGATGCCGACGTCGAACACGCGTTCCGGGTGCCGTGCCGCGAACTTGTGCAGCCCAACGGGAATGAGCATGGCGCCGGTGATGCCGACAATGTCCTTGCGCTCATCGGCGATGTCGGCGATTTCATCGGCGAAGACCGACGTCCAGGATTTGGCGCCGCCGGCTTCGGCCGGCTCGCCGGTTTCGGGATCGATGATTCCGACGGCGTGGAACTGGTCCGCTTCGTGCGCGCGGGCCGGCGCGTAGCCGTGGCCCTTCTCCGTCATGGCGTGCACGATGACCGGGCCGGCGTAGTTCCTGGCGGTGGACAGTGCGTGTTCCATGGCCTGGAGGTTGTGGCCGTCCACCGGGCCGATATACTTCATGCCCAGGTCCTCGAACATGCCCTGCGGTGCCCACCAGTCCTTGATGCCCTTTTTCATGGCGTGCAGGCTCTTATAGGTGAACTGGCCGGCGGGGCCGCCGTTCTGGAGCTTCTTCTTCCACCAGTCCAGGGCGCCTTCGTAGGCGGGGGCGGCACGGAGTGAATCGATGGTGGGGCGAAGGGACGCCAGGTAGTCGGCAAAGCCGCCGACGGTGGGTGCGTAGGAGCGGCCGTTGTCGTTCACGACAATCACGACGCGGCGCTTCTTGTCCGCAGCGATGTTGTTGATGGCTTCCCAGGCCATGCCGCCGGTGAGGGCACCGTCCCCGACGACGGCGACGACGTACCGGTCGCCGTCACCCGTCAGTTGGCGGGCGCGGGAAATGCCGTCGGCCCAGGACAGCGAGGATGAGGCGTGGGAGCTCTCGACGATGTCGTGCTCCGATTCAGCGCGGTCCGGGTAGCCGGACAGGCCACCCTGCTGGCGGAGGGTGCTGAAGTCGTGCCGCCCGGTGAGGAGCTTGTGCACGTACGACTGGTGGCCGGTGTCGAAGACGATGCTGTCGCGGGGCGAATCGAAGATCCGGTGCACCGCCATGGTCAGTTCGACGACGCCGAGGTTGGGACCCAGGTGCCCTCCCGTCTGGGAGACGTTGCCGATCAGGAACTCCCTGATCTCGGCGGCCAGCTGATCCAGCTGCGCCGCGGACAACTTGCTCAGGTCCTGCGGATTCCGGATGGTCTCCAAGATTCCCAACGGCCCCTCCTTCGGCTGTAGACATGCCTATTAACTGTAGCGCCTCCGCGCTGGCAGCAATGCAGAGGCCCCGGCCGGTCTGCTGACCGGCCGGGGCCTCATCGCACTGCTTACCGGGGCTGGCCCGGCTAAACCCCGCTAGTTGGCGGAGATCTGGCGCAGAACGTACTGCAGGATGCCGCCGTTGCGGTAGTAGTCCGCTTCACCCGGGGTGTCAATGCGGAGCACTGCGTCGAAGGACTTGGTGGAGCCGTCCTCGGCGGTGGCGGTGACCTTGAGGGTCTTGGGCGTGGTGCCTTCGTTCAGGGCGGTGACGCCCTCCACAGCGAAGGTTTCCGTGCCCGTCAGGCCCAGCGTGGCAGCGGACTCGCCGGCCGGGAACTGCAGCGGAAGAACGCCCATGCCGATGAGGTTGGAGCGGTGGATGCGCTCGTAGCTCTCGGCGACGACGGCCTTGACGCCCAGCAGTGCCGTGCCCTTGGCTGCCCAGTCACGGGACGAACCGGAGCCGTACTCCTTGCCGGCCAGGACCACCAGCGGGGTGCCGGCTGCCTGGTAGTTCTGTGCGGCGTCGTAGACGTAGGCCTGCGGGCCGTCAGCCTGGGTGAAGTCGCGGGTGAAGCCGCCCTCCACGCCGTCCAGGAGCTGGTTCTTGATGCGGATGTTCGCGAACGTGCCGCGGATCATGACCTCGTGGTTGCCACGGCGCGAGCCGTAGGAGTTGAAGTCCTTGCGGTCCACGCCGTTGGCCAGCAGGTACTGGCCGGCGGGGGTGTCGGACTTGAACGAACCGGCCGGGGAGATGTGGTCCGTGGTGACGGAGTCGCCGAGCTTGAGCAGCACGCGGGCACCGGCGATGTCCTGGACGGGCTCCGGCTGGGCCTTCATGCCCTCGAAGTACGGGGGCTTCCGGACGTACGTGGACTTCTCATCCCAGGCGAAGGTGTCACCGGCGGGGGTGTCGAGCGCCTTCCAGCGGTCGTCGCCCTCGAAGACGCCCTCGTAGCCCTTGGCGAACATCTCCTTGTCGATGGAGGAGTCGATGACTTCCTGGACCTCGACCGGGTTGGGCCAGATGTCCTTCAGGAAGACGTCGTTGCCTGCTTCGTCCTTGCCCAGGGGGTCGGTCTCGAAGTCGAAGTCCATGGAACCGGCCAGGGCGTAGGCGATGACCAGCGGCGGGGAGGCCAGGTAGTTCATCTTGACGTCCGGGTTGATGCGGCCTTCGAAGTTTCGGTTGCCCGAGAGCACGGCGCTGACGGCGAGGTCGTTGGCCTGGATGGCCTCGGAGATCTCGGCTTCCAGCGGGCCGGAGTTGCCGATGCAGGTGGCGCAGCCGTAGCCCACGATGTAGAAGCCGAGCTTCTCCAGGTACGGGGTGAGGCCGGACTTCTCGTAGTAGTCGGTGACCACCTTGGAACCGGGGGCGACGGAGGTCTTGACCCACGGCTTGGCGGTCAGGCCCTTGTTCACGGCATTGCGTGCCAGCACGGCGGCGGCAAGCATGACGGACGGGTTGGACGTGTTGGTGCACGAGGTGATCGACGCGATGGTCACCGCTCCGTGGTCCAGGTCGAACTCGCGGCCGTCCTCCATCTTCACGGCAACGGGGGTGGAGATGCGGCCTTCGGCACCGTGCGCGGCCGAGTACTTCGGCGGAACGCGGTCGCTGTCGGTCACGTGCGTGGCGCCGGAGGTGAAGGAGGGCGGGTCGGAAGCCGGGAAGGATTCCTCCAGCGACTCATCCAGCGAGCCGGCGTCGGCGTCATGGGTGACGTAGTTCTTGAGGTCGTGGCGGAACTCGTCCTTGGCCTCGGTCAGCTCGATGCGGTCCTGCGGGCGCTTCGGGCCGGCGATCGAGGGAACCACCGTGGAGAGGTCCAGCTCGAGGTACTCGGAGAAGCGCAGCTCGCGGGACGGATCGTGCCAGAGGCCCTGCTCCTTGGCGTAGGCCTCCACCAGGGCGACGTTCTCGTCGGGCCGGCCGGTGAGGCGCAGGTAGTCGAGGGTGACGTCGTCGATCGGGAACATGGCAGCCGTGGAGCCGAACTCCGGGCTCATGTTGCCGATGGTAGCGCGGTTGGCCAGCGGCACCGCGGCAACACCTTCGCCGTAGAACTCCACGAACTTGCCCACAACACCGTGCTTGCGCAGCATCTCGGTGATGGTGAGCACCACGTCGGTGGCGGTGGCACCGGCAGGGATGCTGCCGCTGAGCTTGAAGCCAACCACGCGCGGGATAAGCATGGAAACCGGCTGGCCGAGCATGGCCGCCTCGGCTTCGATGCCGCCGACGCCCCAGCCGAGCACACCCATGCCGTTCACCATGGTGGTGTGCGAGTCGGTGCCGACGCAGGTGTCGGGGTAGGCGCGCAGGGCGCCGTCAACGGTGCGGGTCATGATGGTGCGGGCCAGGTATTCAATGTTGACCTGGTGCACGATGCCGGTTCCCGGCGGGACAACCTTGAAGTCGTCGAACGCGGTCTGGCCCCAGCGCAGGAACTGGTAGCGCTCACCATTGCGCTGGTATTCGATCTCCATGTTGCGCTCCAGTGCGCCGGAGTTACCGAAAACATCGATCTGGACGGAGTGGTCAATGACCATCTCGGCCGGAGCAAGCGGGTTCACCCTCTTCGGATCGCCGCCGAGCTCCTTGACTGCCTCGCGCATGGTGGCAAGGTCCACCACGCAGGGGACACCCGTGAAGTCCTGCATGATCACGCGGGCGGGCGTGAACTGGATTTCGGTGTCGGGCTGGGCATTCGGGTCCCATCCTGCCAGGGCGCGAACGTGATCGGCGGTGATGTTCGCGCCGTCCTCGGTCCTTAGCAGGTTTTCAAGCAGTACCTTAAGGCTGAACGGAAGGGTTTCTGAACCTTCAACGGAGTTCAACCGGAAAATTTCGTATTCGGTTCCGGCAACATCAAGTTTGCCTTTTGAACCGAAGCTGTCCACAGTGCTCATCGCAGGACTCCTCTCGCAACAGTTTCATCTTTGTCGCGCGGTTGACCGCTTGCTAGTTAGGGCACCCTAATTAGTGCCTGTCGCAACAAACTGCATGGTCAGCCGGGAACACGGGCGCGACGGGGGCTACAGGGCCCATAGTAGTGGCATCACCCGCGGGGAGTCAGCAGTGCGACGGTCTCCAGATGGTGCGTGTGCGGGTACAGGTCGAAGGCCCGCAGCCCGGCCAGCTGCCAGCCGCCCTGCTGGAAGTAACCAATGTCGCGTGCGAACGACGACGGGTCGCAGGAAACGTAGGCGATTGCCCGGGGTTTCGAGTCAATCAGCTGGCTGACCACGGCCTTGCCCGCGCCGGCGCGCGGCGGGTCGAGAATGAGGGCGTCGAACTGGCGCGGCCGCTGCCGCAGCACCCGTTCCACCTTGCCCTGCACAATCTCCACCTGCGGCGAACCGTGCAGGTTTTTCCGGGCGTCCCGGCTGGTGCCAGGGGCTCCCTCCACCGACAGGACGGACCCGGTCTCCCCCACCGCGTCGGCCAGCGGGGCAGTGAACAGGCCCGCGCCAGCATAGAGATCCGCCACCGCAGCGCCGGGTTCCAGGAACCCGCCGTCGTGCAGGAATCCGGTGACGGCACACACCAGGGTTTCCGGCGCATCGCGGTGGATCTGCCAGAACCCGGCACCCGTGACCCGGTAGTCGTGGCCGGCCGCAGACTCCTGCACCCAGGTCCGGCCACGGAGCTGCAGGGTCTCATTCTTGAGTGGATCGTAACTGGCCACGGACACGTCCGCGGGAAGCTGGGACAGGATGGAGTTCAGCCGTTTGGCGCGGGTCCCGGGGGCAGGGACCAGCAGCACGAGCGGCCGCGAGCCGTTGGCGGGCGCGGCCACCTCCACCCGCTCGATGCCCTGAAGGTCCACGTCCCACAGCCGCAGGGCGTTGATCCCGTCGACGGCCAGCGGCATTTCCTGGACGGGAATCACCTGGTCGGAGCGGTGGGCGTGCATGCCGAGCCGGCCGCTCCGGGTGACGCCAAAGCTGGCGCGCGTGCGCCACGCAAGGCCGGCCCCGCCGTCGTCCGTTTTTTCGGCGTTTGCTGGTCCGACCGCTTCCACCTCCGGGGAGAGTTCGACGGCGGCCAGCCGCCTGAGCTGTTCGGCCAGCACCTCCGATTTGAGGCTCCGTTGGCGCTGCAGCGACACGTGGCCAAGTTCGGCGCCGCCGACCGGCGGGCGCCCGTGCGACCAGGAGCTGGCCGAGTCGGCGGTCCGCCAGAAGTGCGGCACCCGGTCCGGCGAAGCATCCAGGACTTCCACGACGTCCGCGCGCCAGAACTTTGCCTGCTCCTCGGCGTCGGTGAGCCGGACCCGCACCCGCTCCCCCGGAATGCCATGGCGGACGAAGACCACACGGCCCTCGTGGCGGGCCACGCAGTGACCGCCATGGGCCACGGGGCCGACGTCGACAACCAGTTCGAGTCCGGTGGAAGTGGTCTGGGTGTCCGGGCTCATTGAATGTCCTGCAGTCTCTTGGCTTCTTCGGATGATTTGAGCTGCCAGGGAACGCTGGCAACCATGACGCCCGGCTCAAAGTGGAGCCGGGTCTTGATGCGGAGGGCTGTCTGGTTGTGCACCAGCTGCTCCCACCATTTACCCACTACGTACTCGGGGATGTAGACCACAATCAGGTCCCGGGGTGAGTCCCTGCGCATGTTCTTGATGTAGTCCATGATCGGTGTGACCGTCTCGCGGTAGGGGCTGGCCAGGATGGTCAGCGGTACCGGGATCTCCAGTTTCTCCCAGTCAGCGAGGGTGTGCGCTGTTTCCTCGGCGTTGATGTCCACCGTGATGGCATCCAGCCGCGACGGCCGGGAGGCACGAGCGTAGGCCAGTGCCCGGAGCACGGGCTTGCGCACATGGGACACCAGCAGCACGGCGTGCACGCGGGTGGGCAGGGCGCGCGGCGAGGAATCCTCGTCGACCGCCAGTTCCTTGGCCACATTGTCATAGTGGGCGCGGATGCTCCACATGATGAGGAACAGGATGAACATGGCGAGCAGGGCAATCCAGGCACCCTGCTCAAACTTGGTGATGAGCACGATCACCAGCACCAGGGCGGTCATGCCGAAGCCGATCATGTTGATGGTGCGCGACTTGATCATCCGGCGTCGGACGGCCTTGTCCTTTGCCAGTTTCAGTTCACGGCCCCAGTGCCGGATCATGCCGAGCTGGCTGGCCGTGAACGAAATGAAAACGCCCACAATGTACAGCTGGATGAGCTTGGTCACGTCCGCGTTGAACGAAAGGATGAGCACCAGCGCCCCGGCGGCCAGGGCAAGCACGCCGTTGCTGAAGGCGAGCCTGTCGCCGCGGGTGCGCAGCTGCCGGGGCAGGTAACCGTCCTGGGCGAGGATGGAGCCCAGCACCGGAAAGCCGTTGAAGGCAGTGTTGGAGGCAAACACGAGGATGACGCCGGTGGCCGCGACCACGATGTAGAACGGAATGGACCCGGGGCCGAAGATGGTCTGGGCGATCTGGCTGATGGCCGGATTCTGGATGTAACCCTCGGGCAGCGGCCGCCCGTTGAGCAGGAACTCGGTGGCCGGGTCCAGCACGATGTGCACCTTGGTGGCGTTGGCCAGGTAGATGATCCCCGCCAGCATGGCCGAGGCGATGATCCCGAGCAGCAGCAGCGTGGTTGCCGCGTTCTTGCTCTTGGGCTTCTGGAAGTTCGGCACGCCGTTGCTGATGGCTTCCACACCGGTCAGGGCGGCGGCACCGGAGGAAAAGGCGCGCAGGAGCAGGAACGCACCGGCCAGGCCCACGAGTCCCTGGTCGAAATCGGGTGAGGGGACAATTGTGAACGCGGCCGACGGCGCCTGGCCCAGCTGGCCCGTCACGGCCTGGAAAATTCCGACGACGGTCATGCCCAGGATAGAGGCCATGAAGATGTACGTCGGGACCGCGAAAACGCTGCCGGCTTCCTTGATGCCGCGCAGGTTGACGAGCGCCAGGATCACGACGCCGATGGTGGCGATCATGGCCTGCTGCCCATGGAGCGAAGGGATGGCAGTGGTGAGGTAGGTGGCTGCGGAGGACATGGACACGGCGACGGTCAGGACATAGTCCACCAGCAGCGCGGAGGCCACGGTCAGCCCCGCGTACTTGCCCAGGTTTTCGTTGGCGATCTCGTAGTCCCCGCCACCGGAAGGGTAGGCGTGGACGTTTTGCCGGTAGGACGCCACCACCGTGAGCAGCACCACCATGACGGCGAGGCCCACGAGCGGGGAAATGGCCACCGCGCTCACGCCGGCCAGTGCCAGCGTGAGGAGAATCTCATCAGGGGCATAGGCCACGGAGGACAACGCATCCGAGGCGAAGATGGGCAACGCGATCCTCTTCGGCAGGAGGGTGTGGGCCATCCTGTCGTTCCGGAAGGGCCTTCCCACCAGCACGCGCTTCACGGCATTCAGAATTGTCAGCACCACACAAAGTTAGTCTGATTCGCACGCGATGTCATGGCAGGTTTCCGGCGGTAGAGTCTTACGGAGCAGTCGGCGAGAGTTGAGGAGAGAACGCGTGGCGCACTTCGTGATCATGGGTTGTGGACGCGTCGGGGCCACCTTGGCGCACACGCTTGAGGACGCCGGCCATTCCGTGGCCATCATCGACCAGGACGACCGCGCCTTCCGCCGCCTCCGCTCGGGCTTCACCGGCCGGAAAGTCACCGGCGTCGGCTTTGACCGCGACACCCTGAAGCAGGCGGGCGTCGCAGATGCCTACGCCTTTGCGGCCGTGTCCAGCGGCGACAACTCCAACATCCTGGCAACCAGGGTGGCTCGCGAGACGTTCCACGTGCCGCACGTGGTGGCCCGCATCTACGATCCCGGCCGCGCCGAGATCTACCAGCGCCTGGGCATCCCCACAGTGGCCGCGGTGCGCTGGAGCGCCGACCAGGTCCTGCGCCGCATCCTTCCCGAACAGCACCTTGCCGGGGACTTCCGCGACCCGTCCGGCCGCCTCGTGCTGGCCGAACTCGACCTCCACCCGGAATGGGTGGGCCATCCGGTCTCCTCCATCGAAAAGGTGGCCGACGTCCGGGTTGCCTACCTGACCAGGTTCGGCGAGGGGATGCTGCCCGCCGCGGGCACCTCCTACCAGGACGGCGATACGGTGCATGCCATGCTGCGGGTGGACCGGTCGTCCGAAGTCGCCCACATCCTCGCCAAAGCACCCGCCAAGGAGTCCTAAGTGAAAGTCGTCATCGTCGGGGCCGGAAGCGTCGGCTCCTCGATTGCCCGTGAGCTGCTGTCCCACAAGCACGAGATCCTGCTCATTGACCTCAAGCCCGAAGTGATCGGGCGCAGCGGCCTGCGCGGGGCGCACTGGCTGGTGGGCGATGCCTGCGAGCTGAGCACCCTGCAGGACGCGAAGCTCGAGGACGCGGACGTAGTGGTTTCGGCGACGGGCGATGACAAGGTGAACCTCGTCGTTTCGCTGCTGGCTAAGACCGAGTTCGGCATCGGGCGCACGGTGGGGCGCGTGAACAACCCGAAGAACGACTGGATGTTCAACGACTCCTGGGGCGTGGACGTTGCCGTGAACACCCCTCAGCTAATGACGGCGCTGGTGGAGGAAGCCGTGGAGATCGGTGACCTCGTGCGGCTCCTGACCCTGCAGACGGGCGTGTCATCCCTCGTCGAATTCACGGTGCCGCATGACTCCCACGCCATCGGACTGACGGTGGGTGACATCGACTGGCCGGAGGACTCCACGCTGGTGGCCATCCTGCGGGACCAGGCACCGATCACGCCCAGCCGGGACGACGTCATCGACGGTGGCGACGAACTGTTTTTCGTCACCACCATCGCAGCAGAGGACCAGCTGCGCGAACTGCTGTCGCCGGGCTCAGGCGACGGGCACGGGTCCGGCGAGGGGCAGGCCCCAGGCGACGGGCAGGCCTCAGGCGACGCGCGCGCACGGGGCGAGGTCCCGGCGTCGGACCTTTCGCCAGAGGAAGGCGCCCCGGCCACCCCGGCCCGGGCGACTGGAGGCCCGGCAACCGCAGATCAGCTGGATGACGACGGCTTCGACGGCTGACCGTCAGGCGTTGCCGCCGGCCGCGTGATGAGCCAGGCGATCCATAGGCCGAGGATGTACAGCGGCGCACCCATGATGAGCCTGGTGGTGGCCAGCGCCGCCAACCCGTCCGGACCCATCAGGTACAGGGGAACCTGAACCAACAGGCGCAGCACCAGCACACCGACGATGATCCACGTGCCCAGCCGGTACGCGCGGACCCGAACCGGGTCCTTGCGCCAGTCCAGGCCTTCATTCCGGATGAACCCGAACAGCAGTCCGGCGATCGGCCAGCGGACGGCGATGGAGATGACCATCGCCACAATGTAGGCAGTGTTCGTCAGGAAACCCGGAAGGTAGAAATCCTCCGCCTTGCCCGTGGTGTTGGCGAGCCAGGCTGAGATGCCCACGCCGACGACGCCGGCCAGCGCCTGGGTCAGCGGGCGGCGCTGCACGAGCCGGACCACGGTGAAGACGGCGGCGGTGCCCAGCGCGGCAATGAGCGACGGCGTCAGTGCGGTGGTGGCGGTGAAGGCGACCAGGAAGACCAGGCCGGGAAGGATGCTCTCGGCGATTCCCTGGTAACCGCCAGCGCTCTTCAGGACGTCGATGCGGCCGTCGTGTGTGCGGTGCAGCCCTGCCTTGGACGCGTAGTCCTCGGTCAGCCCGGCAAAACCCGGGTTCTCGGGCGTGGGCTTGGGTTCCTCGCGGCCCGGTCCCGAATCGGAGTTCTCAGGCAAAGTCATTGGTTCTCCTGGCGAGACAGTGTCTCGTAGCGGGGGTTGAACATGGTGGGCATGCCTTCCTTAACGGTCAGCATGCCTTCGAGCCTGAGTTCCGTCCCGGCGTCGATCCCCGGAATGCGGCGGCGGCCCAGCCAGATGACGCGCAGCCGCCCGCGCCGTTCCGTGACCGGGGCGTCGTGGTCCGAGACGATGGCCGTGAAGGCTGCCACCTCTGACGGGGGCGCGTAGGTCACCGACTCGATAAATCCGTGGCACAGGACGCGCCCGCGCTCCGGCAGCCCGCGGATGGGTACCGCGTGGTCCTGCGGGCCGCCTGCATCAACCAATCTGGGTGATCTCCGGCCCGCGCTCGGGCTGCTGGAGGTCCGGCGCTGCGGGGGGCACGGATCCGGCGGCGTCCTTGGGCAGGCGCAGCTGCAGCAGGTCCCTCGGCGGCATGGGGTTCTCGCCCCGGATGACCACGATCTTCCGGAACAGGTCTTCGAGGCCGGCAGCCGCTTCACGGTCCACCGCGGCCTCGCCGCCGAATACGCCGCGAAGGAACCAGCGGGGGCCGTCGACGCCGACGAAGCGGGCGACGCGGTAACCCTGGCTGCCGTCCGGGGCGCCCGCCGGCAGCTTGGCCACGAGTTCGACGCCGTAGTCCCCCGGGATCTCCTCAACCTGGCCGCCCTGGCCGCCGACAGACTGGCCGATCTGTTCCCGGATCTCGTCCCAGAGCCCTTCGGAGCGGGGCGCGGCAAACGCCTGCAGCTGCAGGCTCGACCCCTCAAGGTCCATGGTCACGGCGACGACGCGCTGGGTTGCTTCCTCGACTTCAAGCCGGAGCTGCAGTCCGTCGCGAGGGGCAATGAGCAGGGCGCCGAGGTCCACATAGCCGTCGCGGCTGCTGATCTCGGAGACGTCGAAGGGGCCGTTGGCCCTGCGGTCATCCGCAGCATTCCCGGCCGGATCCGGGGTGGCGTCCTCCTGGACGTCCTCCGGTTCTGCCGATTCCTGCTTCTTGGCTTTCTTGCCCCGCCCAAAAACCATGCGTTGTCTCCTTAGTTGTGATGATGTCGCGCGCCCCGAAAGGCGGGTGTGCAGCCCAGCCGGTGTTGAGCCGCTACGTGCCCGGAACGGCAAACCCGCCCGTGGAGCCGAACCCGCCAGCACCGCGGACAGAGTCGTTCAGCTCCCCCACGGCGATGAACTGCGCGTGCTCCACGCGCTGGATCACCATCTGTGCAATTCTATCGCCGCGCCGCAGTTCTATGGCCTGGTCCCGGTCGGTGTTGAGCAGGGTCACCGCGATCTCCCCCCGGTATCCGGCGTCGACGGTTCCCGGGGCGTTCACAACCGTGAGCCCGTGCTTGGTGGCCAGGCCCGAGCGGGGGTGGATAAGGGCTACAAAGCCATCCGGCAGGGCGATGGATACACCGGTGGGAACGAGCCGCCGCTCGCCCGGCTCGAGCACCACGTCCTCGCGGGCCCGCAGGTCCGCACCGGCGTCACCGGGGTGGGCGTACGACGGAGCTTCCAGGCCGTCGTCAAGCATTTTCAGCTGCACCTGCACCGTGGGTGCTCCGAACTCCGCCCTGGGCGGCTGCGCGGCGGCAGTGGCGGGGGCCTGCTGCGCCGTGGGGACTTGCTGCGCAAGGGATGTCATGGCCGTAGATTCGTCAGTCACAGTCCCACACTCTATCGCCCGCGCGGCTTCTCCTCATACTGGCCACTAAGCTTGGGGGCATGCCCGAATCAAGCGCTGCCGTCCCTGCCCGCAACCCGTCTTCACCGGATGAGACAGTAATTTTCTCCGAAAAGCTGTGGCCCGGCGCGTGGATCTGGGTGGTTGCAGGGGGCATCGCATCAGCCGGCATCCTGGTCTTCGCCCCCATCAGCCTGGCGGCCGGTTTCACGGCAGCCGCTGTGCTGTTCGCCATCGAAGCCGTATTGCTGGTCCTGTCCACGCCGTCACTGGCGGTGACCACGCGCACCCTTCAGGTGGGCCGGGCCAGCATCGAACGCAGCCTGATTGGCGCGGCAGCGGCGTACCGCGGCAAAGAAGCGACGGCGGAGCGCGGCACGCGCCTGAACGGCCTGGCCTATCTCTGCATCCGGGGGTGGATTGACCCGGTGGTCAGGATCGAGATCGCCGACCCGTCGGACCCCACGCCGTACTGGCTGACCTCCACGCGGCGTCCGGAAGAACTCGTCGCCGCGCTGGCCGGCAAGTAGCCTCAGTCACCCTTCACAATCGCGCTAGCCTTCACAATCGCGGCAGTACAGCAGCCCGTTCTTTTCGCGGGCGATCTGGGAGCGGTGCCGGACCAGGAAGCACGAGGCACACGTGAACTCGTCGGCCTGGGCGGGCAGGACACGGACCAGCAGCTCCTCACCGGACAGGTCGGCTCCCGGCAGCTCGTAGCCTTCGGCGAGGTCGGACTCGTCCTCCTCCACCACCGCCGTGGGTTTCTCGGCACGGCGGGTCTTCAGCTCCTCAATCGAGTCCTCGTTGAGGTCCTCTTCGGACTTCCGCGGCGCATCATAATCAGTCGCCATGGCCTGCTGCTCACACTCCGTCGAATCGCTCGAATGATTCATCCGGGACAACGCCGGACGAACCTGGTTTGTGCCCGGTGGGCACATTTTTCTCCAAGCTGCGCGGAAAAGCCATAGCCGGAACAAACGCCTCCCCCGGGCCCCCACCAGCCGCCCAAAACTCCCGGAATTTCGCGGCGCGCCCTCTGCCCTAACGGGAAAAGACAGCGCGGGGTGGCAGAGTTTCGAATGATAGTAATGCCAGGGTGGAGGATTGTATGCAGGATCTACGGCTTGTAGGCGTCCACGACGACGGGGAGCATCTCCTGTTAAGCGGCACCGCCGGCGCAATGTTCCGGCTGCCGATCAATGAGGCGCTCAGACTGGCTGCCAGCCGGCCCTCTGTGCGCCCGTCCGCGGGTGCCCCCGTGGCCATGTCTCCACGCGACATCCAGGCGAAAATCCGCAGCGGTTCCACCGCTGCCGAGGTTGCCGCCGCCTCAGGCATGCCGCAGGAAAAGGTCGAGCGTTACGAAGGGCCGGTCCTGGCCGAACGCGCGTACATTGCGCAGCAGGCCCAGAAGGTGGAAGTCGCCTCCCCGGCCCCGGGGCACGACGTCTACCGGTCGGCTTTCGGCGACAACGCCGCCACCCTCGGCGACATGGTGGCCCACCGACTCACCGCCCACGGCATCCAGTCCTCCACACTGGAGTGGGATTCATGGCGCCGGCCGGACGGCACCTGGACCGTGGTGGCCAAGTTTGAAGCTGCCCCCGGTGGCCACGCGAGCATTGGCGAGGAACCTCCCGCGATGTGGACGTTCAACCCCACCCGGAAATCCCTGCAGAACGCGAACCGCTGGGCCCAGCAGCTCAGCGAACTGGAGCCGCTGGACGGACCTGTGCCGGCCCGCCGGCTTTCCGCGGTGTCCGACAGGCCGTTCGACTTCGAAACCGACGCGGACGCGGCGGCCCGCACCGGCATCGGCGCCGGCCTGGAGCAGCAGAAAGACCCGGACGGCCTGCTGGACATGCTGCGTTCGCGGCGCGGCCAGCGGCTTGGCGTGGATGAGGACAGCGACGACGCCCTGGCGCTGCTGCTGGCAAACGGTGTCCCGGCCGCCCACCCCCGGGCAGAGGAAGCGCCTGCAGGCACAGAGGCCGAATCGCCTTCGGACGGCTCTGCGTATCCAGACGGCTCTGCGTATCCAGATGGTTCTGTTGAGCAGGACGGTGTGGAACAGGATCCGGAGTCCGGACTGCAGGAGAATAACGACGACGGCGCCGCCGGGGCTCCGGCGGCGGAGTTCACGCTGGCCCGGCGCCGCGACGGCCGGCCTTCGATGGTTTCCCGCCTCAACCTGGTGCCCCGGCATGAGGACACCGACGACGAGTCGCTGAAGCTTCACGACGGCGTCAGCACCCATACGCGCGAAATCACCATAGTCCCGGGTCACCCCGTCCCCGGAAAACACGGTCCCGCCAAGCCTGAGGAGCCCGCCTCACCGGCAGCGCAGTCCCCCGCCCCGGTTACCGGCCGCACGGCGCCTGCCAACCCGGGGCTGGACGAACTCCTGGGCCGCGGCAATGCCCGCCGCCGCCTTGAAGGGAACCGCTTGGAGGGGAACCGCCCCGAAGGCACACGGCCACAGCCCGGCCAGGGGACGTCCCGCGCCGATCAGGACCGGGACGAACCGGAACGGCAGCCATCCCGGCCGAAACGCTCAAGTGTTCCCAGCTGGGACGAAATCGTCTTCGGCACCCGCGGCGACTGAGGACTAGCTGCAGGCACTTCCACTGGCGCTGGCTCTTCCGCTGGCGCTGGCTCTTCCGGTGGCACCGTGCCACAGGCAGGCGTCCACCTCGAACGGGAGCAGTTGGTCCTGCTGGGCGATAATGCTGGCGCCGTGAGCGGTGACCCGGCGCATGAAGTGCCGCCGGCACAGCGTTTCGTAGCCCACCACCGGCACATGGCCTGCGTCGCCATCGGGATCGCCGGCCGCAGGATCAATGGCCATGTCCACATCGCCGACCACCACCTGGGCGCCTTCGGTGACCATCACGCCGTCGACCGTCCTGGCGTTATGGGTGGCGCGCCGGCCGCACCAGCACAACGATTCAACCTGCAGGACCTGCACCCGATCCGCGAGTTCAATCAGGCGCTGCGAACCCGGGAAGAGGCGGGTCCGGAAGTCCGCGGTAATGCCAAAGGCAAAGACGTCCACCTCGATCTCGTCCACTACGCGTGCCAGCTGCTCCACCTGGGCGGCTGAATAGAACTGTGCCTCGTCGCAGATGAGGTAGTCCACGCGAATCCCCTGGGTGCGGCGGAGCACCACTTCGTCCCAGAAGTCCGTGGTGTCGAGGACTTCCACGGCCTCGGTCTGCAGCCCCAAGCGGCTGGAGATCCGGGAGTCGCCGGCCCGGTCGTTGCGGCTGAACCGCACCCCGCCGCGACCGCTGGCGCGGTGGTTGTGGTCCATCTGCAGGGCGAGGGTGGACTTGCCGGAGTCCATGGTTCCGGAGAAAAAGACGAGCTCAGCCACGGGATCCCCAGCGGCCTGCTGTCTTGCCGGAGCCCGTCCTGCCGGAAGCCTGGAAACTGAGCAGCGGGACTTCCCGTTCGGCCTTGGTCAGGGAACCATGCTGGCCCACAACCTCCATGGCCGTCGGACGCACCCGGCGCGTGTCGTAGAACGCCAGCGCGTCCCGGGCGGCCACCATCACATCGCCCAGCCGTCCCGTGACCTCGGGCCGCACCGTACCGAAGAGCCCTGCAGCCACGGCTTCCTCCCGGGTGAACGCCCAGATCCGCTCGCCGAAGCGGGCACGCCAGGCCGCCAGGAGCCGCTCCGTCGCGGCATCGCCGGCGTCGTCCTCAAGATACAGGTGCACCATGCGCGGTTCCCCGGCGGTGTGCCGGACACCGTCCACGAGGGCGGCATCCGCAGCGTAGTCGAGACGCTGTGACTCAGCAACGTCCAGCATCCCGTGGTCGGCCGTGACCAGCACAGTGGTTCCGGCCGGGAGGGACGCATCCAGCCGCTTGACCGTGGCGTCCAGCTCCTCGAGCTGGTGCTCCCACTGCGGCGACTGCGCGCCGTACCGGTGGCCGGCCTTGTCCAGGTCGTTCACGTAGAAGTACATAAGGGCGGACTCCGCCTCAGCCATGGCCTCGGCAGCCGCCGCCGTGCGGGCGTGCGAGGTGGTGCCGGAGACGAACGTGCCGCCGCGCAGCGCCGCCTGGGTCATGGGCGACCCGCCAAACTGCGGCAGGCTGACGGTGGTGACCGCGACGTGTTCGGAGGCACGCTCGAACACAGTGGGGAACGGCTGCCACTGCTGCGGGTCCACGGCGGCATCCCAGTTGCCCAGCATGTTGACCACCTTGTCCTGGGCCGGATCCAGGACGTCATAGCCCACCAGTCCGTGCTGGCCGGGCGCGAGTCCGGTGCCGAGGCTGGCGAGGGAGGCTGCGGTGGTTGAAGGGAAGGCGGCATCCAGCCATACGGGCACAGCCCCCTGGCCCTGCTGCAGGACGCCCCGGAGGAAGGGAGTGTGCGCGGTCTTCTGCTTAAGCAGGCTGCGTCCCAGCCCGTCGGCCAGGACCACGCATACGCGCTTGGCCTGCGGAAGGTCCAGCACGTTCTCGAAGCCCGGTACACCTAGGCTGGCTGCCGCGCTGCCCAGCACCTCGGCCACGGAGCGGCGGCCGTAGGCCGGTGCAGCCGGCAAGCCGCTTACGGCAGGCCGGGTTTGCGTCGTACGTGTTGCGGAGTCTGAAGTATGGTTTTCCTGCTCCCGCATCTCAGCGCTTGTGCCCGCGGCTGAGCCGGTTGGCAAAAACCCCCATGCGGGGACGCGGGTGGGTCGCGGACGGCGCATGCCGCACCGGGGCGGGGGATCCGGTGTTCACCGCTCGCAGGGCACGGGCAAAAAGCTTGGCATCCTGGACCGCCTGCAGGCCGTCCGCTTCGGCGCTGATGCGCAGGACGATGTCTTCCTGGGCGATGGTGCCGCTGTAGCCGTGGTCGGCCTCGCACTGCGGGTCGCCGCAGCTGGCCGGACCCACGTCCAGGCGCTGGCCGCCGGACCAGGCGATGGACAGGGTGACCTCGCGGACGGGGTCCGAAGGCTTGTAGTTCTGGGGCTGGGCGTACATGTAGCTCAGGACCACCGAGCGGATCTGCGCCACCGGGACGGATTCCGTGGAAATCTGCGCCACGATCTGTTCGCCCGCCTCGTCGAGCTGCTGGTCGTCCACGTGCGTGATCACCAGCATGTCCTCGGTGAGGACCAGGACGGTGATGTGCCGGCGGACCTCGGCACGGTCGAAGTGCGTTTCGAGGTGGACCAGGTGTGCGAGGCAGTCCCGGCCGCCCAGGGCGTCATCCACCACGTCGGCCACCAGCAGCGGGTAAAAGCCGGCCTGCTGCAGGGCGCCATCGAGGCTCTGGCCCTGCACACTGTGATTATGTGAGCCGTGCTGGAAAGCCTGCGGGCTGTGGTCGGGCGCTTGAGGCTTCGAGGTGGGAGGCTGGGAGCTCATTTCCCCATTTTCACAGATCGGTGTGGCACATGCTAACCAGGAGGCCAGCTCCGCCTGCCCTGCAGCTGCCCCTGCCGTCTAGCTCCGCATCGCCCGCCGTGCGCTGTCGGTGCGCTGGGCCGCGTTGCCGATCCGCACGTCGGCAGCCAGGATGAACGCCCCCTGCGGCGTGGCCAAGACCGGGTTGAATTCCACCAGGGCTATCTCCGGGTGCGCATCCTTGAGCCGTGCCAGCCGCGCGGCCACCTCCTCCAGGGCGGAAACATCGACGGCGGGAAGGCCCTGGTAGCCGAACAGCTTCCGGGACGCGCGGGGGCTCCGGATCAGGTCGCGGAGGTCGGCGGTGGACAGCGGCGGCGCCCGGTGCGCCCAGTCGTCCAGCAGGTTGACGGCGTCGCCGGCCAGCCCGAAGGACACCACGGGCCCCAGCAGGGGGTCCTCGATGGCGCGCAGGGTGCAGGCCTGGCCCACCGGGGCCATGGTCTGGACCTCCAGCGACGCCGAGCCGTAAGGCTCCAGCGCCCGGCGCATCTGGATGATGTTCAGCCGGAGGGAGTCCGCGTCCTGGATATCCAGCCGCACCCCGCCCAGGTCAAGGCGGTGGCGCAGCGTGGGATCGGTGGTCTTCAGTGCCACGGGCCAGCCGAGCCTGCCGGCCGCCGCCACGGCTTCATCCTCCGTGTCGAAGCCTTCCGAGCGCATCACCCTGATCCCGTAATGCCCCAGCAGACGGGCGGCGTCTGCTGGCTCAAGTTGCTTGAGCTGCTCGCCGCGGACATCGGCCAGCAGCTGCTCGAGGTCGGCGTGGGCCGCGTCGGGATCGCACCCGTCAGGATCCACAAAGAGGCCCTGGTCCCGCTCCGCCCACTCGGCATACCGCACCACGGCGGAGAGGGCGGCAACGGCGGCCCCGGGATTCGAGTAGCACGGCACCGGCGCCGCGCCGGAGTCCTCCCCCACCATGCCTTCGACGTACACCGACGGATCGAGGATGCCGGTGAAGGCTGCCACCACCGGCTTTCCGGCCTCCGCGGAGGCTTCTGCGAGCGCCGCGGCAATCTTCTCCACGGTCAACCCGCGGGCAGGAAGGAAGGCAACCACGGCCGCGTGGATTGCCTCTTTGGCGAGCACTTCGCGGAGCCGCTCACGCAGGGCCGGCAGGGCACGGGACATGCCGGCGTCCAGGTCCAACTCCGTCACGAGCTCCTCGACGCCCAGGCCGTGGGACGCGGCGCTGTCCGCCACCACTTTCCCCAGTGCCCCGGAGTTGCTGAAGACCGCCACCCCGGCCCCCTTGGGGATCGGCTGGGCGGACACGATCTGCGCCACGTCCATGAGCTGTTCGATGGTCTCCACGCGGATCACGCCGGACTGGCGCATCATCGAGTCCAGCGCATCAGCGGGAGCCTGGGTGGTGCGGACGGCATGTCCGGGCGGCAGCTGCAGCCCCATGGAAGTGGACTTGGCCACGATCACCGGCTTGGTCCGCGCGAGCCGCCGGGCGATGCGGGAGAATTTGCGCGGGTTGCCGATCGACTCCAGATACAGGCCTACGGCGGTGGTGTCGGCGTCGTCCTCCCAAAACTGCATCATGTCGTTGCCGGACACATCGGCCCGGTTTCCGGCCGACAGGAAAGTGGAGATGCCGGCGCGGCGCCGGCTGGACGCCGCGTACAGCGCCACCCCGATCGCCGCGGACTGGCTGAACAGCCCCAGGCCGCCGCCGCGGGCCAGGCTTGGTGCCATGGAGGCGTTCAGCGACACCGCGGAGTTGGTATTCACGATGCCGAGCGAGGCCGGTCCGATGACCCGCATCCCGTTGGCCCGCGCCTGCCGCACCAGCTCCCGCTGCCGGGCGAGGCCCCGCTCCCCGTCCTCGGTGAATCCCGCGGAGGCCACCAGGACCCCCTTCACGCCGGCGGCCGCGCACTCATCCACCACCTTGGGGACTTCCTCATAGGGTACCGCCACGATGGCCAGCTGCACCGGCCCGGGCACCTCGGAGAGCTTGCCGAAGGACAGCATGCCGGCCAGTTCAAAGGCTTCGGGGTTGATGGCGTAGACGGGACCGGTAAAGCCGCCTTCGATGATGTGTTCCAGGAGCTGGTACCCCACTGTTCCCCACCTGCGGCTCGCACCGATCACCGCCACCGACGACGGTGCCAGCAGGTCCTGCACGCTTCTCGCCTCCGCGCGGTGCTCCCGGGCTTCCATCACGGCGCGCGATTTGTCCGTGGGGTCGATGTTGAACTCAAGGCTCACCACTCCGTCGTCGAAGTGGCGTTTGACGTCGTAGCCGGCGTCGGAGAAGACCATGAGCATCTTGCGGTTCTCGGGCAGGACCTCGGCACTGAACCGGCGGATCCCGTTTTCGCGGGCCGCCGCCGCGAGGTGCTCCAGCAGGATCGAGCCGATGCCCCGGCCCTGGTGCGCGTCGGCGATGTTGAAGGCCACCTCGGCCTCCGCGGGGTCGTCAAGCCGGTCGTACCGGCCGATGCCGATGATGTCCCCGCCGATGGTGATCACGAAGGCCACCCGGTCCCGGTAGTCCACCTCGGTGAAACGCTTGAGCTCGCGGCTGGAGAGCCGCTCCTTGAAGGCGAAGAACCGCATGTAGATGGAATCCTGCGACTGCCGCGTGTGGAAGGTCTGAACGGCGTCCGCGTCGGTGGGGTGGATGGGGCGCAAATGCGCTGTGCCGCCGTCCCTCAGAACGACATCGGCCTCCCAATATTCCGGATATTCGCCGTCCCCGGGCTGATCCACCATAGGCTTAGCCTAGCTAAACCTCCCGAAGTGCACCCCAAAAAGGATCCACCAGCCCCATGGCACGCCGCCAAACACGCACCCCCGCAGGGGAAACAGTCCAGGACTACACTGAAAACATCGTTGATATCGACGTGACTTCCGAGATGGAAGGCTCCTTTCTGGAGTACGCGTACTCGGTCATCTATTCCCGGGCCCTGCCCGACGCCCGGGACGGCCTCAAGCCCGTCCAGCGACGCATCCTCTACATGATGAGCGACATGGGCCTCCGTCCGGACCGGGGCCACGTCAAGAGCGCCCGGGTGGTGGGTGAGGTCATGGGCAAGCTCCACCCGCACGGCGACACCGCCATCTACGACGCCATGGTGCGCATGGCCCAGGACTTCTCGCTCCGGCTCCCCCTGATCGACGGCCATGGAAACTTCGGCTCGCTCGACGACGGTCCCGCGGCACCGCGGTACACCGAGGCCCGCCTGGCGGCGGCAGCACTCACCATGACGGACCACCTCGACGAAGACGTGGTGGACTTCGTCCCCAACTACGACAACCAGCTCACCCAGCCGGAGGTCCTGCCCGCAGCGTTCCCCAACCTGCTGGTCAATGGCACCACCGGCATCGCCGTCGGCATGGCCACGAACATGGCGCCGCACAACCTCGTCGAGGTCATCTCCGCAGCCCGGCACCTCATCGCGAACCCGGACGCCACACTGGAAGACATCATGCGGTTCGTCCCCGGCCCCGACCTGCCCACCGGCGGGCGCATCGTGGGCCTGGATGGCATCCGGGACGCCTACGCCACGGGCCGCGGCTCCTTCAAGACCCGCGCCAAGGTGGAGGTGGAGCAGCTCTCGGCCCGCCGGACGGGCCTCGTGGTCACCGAACTGCCGTACATGGTAGGTCCGGAAAAGGTGATCGAGAAGATCAAGGACGCGGTCAACGGCAAGAAGCTGGCGGGCATCAGCGACGTCGTGGACCTGACCGACCGCAAGCACGGCCTGCGGCTGGTCATCGAGCTGAAGAACGGTTTCAACCCCAACGCCGTTCTCCAGCAGCTCTACCGCTACTCGCCGATGGAGGATTCCTTCGGCATCAACAACGTGACCCTCGTGGAGGGGCAGCCGCAGACCCTGGGTCTGCTGCAGCTGCTAACCGTCTACGTGGATCACCGCATCTCGGTGGTGCGGCGCCGGACGGTGTTCCGGCTTGGCAAGAAGAAGGACCGCCTCCACCTGGTGGAGGGCCTGCTCATCGCCATCGTGGACATCGACGAGGTCATCCAGATCATCCGGTCCTCGGACGAGGCCTCCGCGGCCCGCGAACGGCTGATGTCCATCTACGACCTCTCCGAGATCCAGGCCAATTACATCCTTGAGCTCCGGCTCCGCCAGCTGACCAAGTACAGCAGGATCGAACTGGAGAAGGAACAGGACGAGCTTCGCAAGGAGATCGCCGAACTGGAGGCCATCCTCGAATCCGATCAGCTGCTGCGGGACCTGGTGTCTTCCGAACTCGGCGAGATCGCCGAGAAGTATGGCACGCCGCGGCGTACGGTGCTCCTGGAGTCCGAGGCCGTGTCCCCCACGGTGGCCAGCGCCGCCGGCGTCGAGGTCAAGGCAGGCGTCAAGGGCAAGCCAGCTCCCCTGGCACTCGAGATTGCGGACGACCCGTGCTGGGCGATCCTCACGGCCTCCGGCCAGATCGCCCGAACCGCTAACCAGGACAGCCTGGCCGAGACCGGACCCCGCTCCAAGCACGACGTGTTCCGCTCGGTGATCAAGACGTCGGCCCGGGGCGAGATCGCCGCAATCACCTCCCAGGGGCGCATGCTGCGGGTTCAGGTCATGGACATGCCCGTCCTCCCGCCGGTCTCCGGCCTGCCGAACCTGGCCGGCGGCGTTCCGGCCAAGGACTTCATCACCCTTCTGAAGGGTGAGTCACTCGTGGCCTTCGCTCCGCTCGATGAGGTGCTGGCGCTCGGCACGGCGCAGGGCATCGTGAAGCGGGTGCAGCCGGACTACCCACTGAACCGCGAGGACTGGGAAGTGATCACCCTGAAGGACAAGGACACCGTGGTAGGCGTGGGACCGGCAGGGTCCGACGACGCCGACCTGGTGTTCCTGACGCGGCAGGCACAGCTGCTGCGGTTTAGCGCCGCCGTCGTCCGCCCGCAGGGCAGGACGGCCGGGGGCATGGCCGGCATCAAGCTCGCCGACGGCGACCAGGTGGTGTTCTTCGGTGCGGTCGCCCCCGGCGACGAGGCCGCCGTCGTCGTCACCATTTCCGGCACGGAAGGTGCCCTGCCGGGCACCGCCCCTGGGGCCGCCAAGGTGACGGCCTTTGCCGAATACCCGGCCAAGGGCCGCGCCACCGCCGGGGTCCGGGCGCACCGGTTCCTGAAGGGCGAGGACACGCTGCTGCTGGCGTGGGCCGGGCACGGCCCTGCGAAGGCGTCGTCGTCGGCAGGGGTGGCCCGCTCGCTGCCCCAGGAGCACGGCCGGCGCGACGGTTCAGGCATTCCGCTCTCCCAGGCCGTGGATGTGATCGGCCCAAGCATGGCATGGCCGGAATCCGCCTAGACTACTGCCATGCCTATCATCCCGGATGAAAAGGACTGGACCTGGGTCCTGTCCCGCCCCTGCACCCAGTGCGGCTTCGACGCGTCCACCGTGACGCCGTCCACGGTTCCTGGCAGTGTCGAAAACATGCTGCCGCGCTGGCGGGCCGTGCTCCGGCGCCCGGACGCCAGCGAGCGGCCGGACGACAGCACCTGGTCCGCGCTGGAGTACGCCTGCCATGTCAGGGATGTGTTCAACCTCTTCGACCGCCGCCTCAACCTGATGCTCACCGAGGACAATGCCCGGTTTGAGAACTGGGACCAGGACCGGACTGCGGTGGAGAGCGATTATGCGAACGCCGACCCTGCCGTGGTGAGCGCCGAGCTCACCGCGGAGGGCGAGCAGGTGGCGGCCTCCTTTGCCAGCGTGCAGGAGCCGCAGTGGGACCGGACCGGGCTGCGCAGCAACGGCTCCGAGTTCACCGTCCTGACGCTCGCGCAGTATTTCCTGCACGACGTCGTCCATCACCTGGCGGATGTGGACGGCTAGCCGGCGGTGGACAGTTAACCCAGGTCCGTCAGAGCTGGAGGACCTTGTCCCAGGCCAGGCTTGTGTTAACCGGGGCGTAGCCCATCTTGCGGTAGAGCGCCATGGCGCCGGTGGGGTTCTCGGAATCCACATCCAGCGACGCCTTGTCCATGCCCGCGGCGGCGAAACGCCGCATGGCATCGGCCAGGAGTGCCTGCGCGACGCCGCGACCTCGGAATTCCCGGCGGACACCGAGCAGGTCCGTATAGCCCTCGGTGAACCCGCGGGTCGCGGCGGCGTCCGGGTCGTGGCTGGCCAGCTGGTAGCCAACAACCTCACCCGTGCTCCTCGCCAGCACGACGGCGCTGAGATCGGGCCGGGCCAGGGGGTCGTTGACCACGAAGCCCCATGACTCCTCGTCCCGTGGTTCGCTTCCCCAGTGGTCGGCGAAGACCTGATTGTGCGCCAGGCGCACGGCTTCGCTCAGCCCTGGTTCCATCGGCACCAGCTCCAGGCCGTGGTCCAGTGGTGCTTCGGGCGGCGGAGCCGAGAGCGGACGGTGCATCTCGTTGTAGTACCGGACCACCCCGTACCCGGACTCCTCCAGGAGTGCGCACTGGTGCCGCTGCTTCTGTTCGACGAATATCCGCAGCCGCGGTACTGGCTCTGCACCGCCTGAACCTGCACTGCCTGAACCTGCGCCGGCGTCCTCGGCACTGGCATCCTCCGCGAACCGCTGTCTGGTCCGCGCCTCCAGCCAGGACAGGAGGGCGGAGCCGATGCCGCGGCGCTGCCACTGCGGGTCCACGGCACAGAATCCATGGGCTTTTGCCCCGTCCTTGTTTTTGGTCAGGCGGGCGTAGGCCCTGGGAACACCGCCGGAGTCCAGGCCGAGGACTGTGTTTGGCCCCACAGGGTTGTTTCTGGACTCCATGATTTGCTCCAGGTCCGCAGTTCCGGGAAGTCGACGGCGGGCAGCTCCCGGGAGCCGACCGCGGGCAGGCCGGAGGCGTCGTTGTGCGTCATGGGAAACAGGCTAGCCGCCGGGAACTGGCCGCGCCATCATGTTTGAGCGGCGCTGCTGTTCCTGAACGCTGCTCGGCTGTTCCTGACGCGGCGGGGCGGCAAGCCGTAGGCTGGGGAGATCACCGGGCTGGGGCAATAGCTGCCGGCGTTTCCTGAAAGGCGCAGAATGCTTCTACTCTTCGGATTCAAGACTATTCAGAAGCTGCTGCCCGGCCGGTCGGCCACCTGTCAGTACTGCCGCGTGTTTGCCCACCAGCACCTTGAGGAGCGCGCCACCAAGTTCACGCTGTTCTTCATTCCGGTCTTCACGACCTCACGCTCCTACCGGATCACCTGCTCCAACTGCGGCGCCTCGTCAGTGGTCAACGGCCGCCAGAAGCAGGCACTGGTGGGTTAATTCCGCCCGGACGCCATCACTGCGGAGGCGGCCAGCCGGTTTTCGGGGCGAAGGTCCAGGAGTGCATCGTCGGGGCTGATGTCGGCCGGGTTATGGGTCACCAGCACCACGGTGCGCGACGCAAGTCCGGCACGCAGATCCGCGATCAGGGCCCGGCCGGATTCGGCGTCGAGGTGCGCTGTGGGCTCGTCCAGGAGGATCACGTTGGCCTGCGTCATGAGGGTGCGCGCCACTGCCAGCCGCTGCCGCTCGCCACCGCTGAGAAACGCTCCACCCGGGCCAATGCGGGTATCCAGGCCGTCTTCCAGGCGCGCCAGCAGGGGCGCCAGTCCAACCGCGGCCACCGCTTCCCGCATCGCCAGCTCGGTCTCCTCCGCAGACCCCGCGCCGGACTCCTGCCGCTGGCTGCCGAGCAGCAGGTTCCCGCGGACGGTGGAGTCGAAGAGGTGCGCCTCCTGAGGGCACCACGCCGCGGTGCCCGTCACCGCGATGCGGCCTGCCCGTGCAGGGAGAAATCCCAGCATCACCGCCAGCAGCGTGGACTTGCCGGCGCCGGACGGGCCGGTCACCGCCAGCCAGCGGCCTGGCTCAGCCACGGCAGACAGGCCACTGAAGACAACACCGCCCCCCGGCCACGCGGCCGACAACCCGTCCAGTTCAACGCCCGGCTGCCCAAGCTCACGGGAAACCGGCCGGGAAGCCTGCCCGGTGTCCTTGCAATCAACGCTGAATTCTCCCGGCTGCAGGACGCCCGTCTCGCCGATGCGGCGCAGGACCGCACGCAGGGCCGGAAACTGCCGGACCGCCGTCGTCATGGCCCCGAACGGTTCCGCGAGCGCCAACTGCAGAAGGACCACGACGCCGACCGTGGTCGCCGGAAGGGAACCGGACAGCACCTGCGGCGCCGCCAGCACGGCGCTGTAGAGGGCGCCCGCGCCGCACGCTGCCACGGTAAGGGCTTGGCCGAGTCCTTCAGCCCAGGCCGAACGCCGTGCCGCGCCGGTGGCGTCCCGGTCCAGCGCACGGATGCCGCCCAGAACCGGCTGCTTCGCGCCATTCGCGTGCAGTTCCGCCCTGGCGTCAAGCGCGGCGGCGACCCGCCGGAGGACCCCGGAGCGCAGACGCTGCTCGGCCTTTGCCGACATCCGGTCGGCAAGCAGCGCCGCGGCGGGCGCGGCCACCAGGCTCACCAGGGCGGCGGCGAGCACGGCCGGCAGGGCCGCCGGAAGCAGCCAGCCCACCGTGCCGGCAGCAGCTGCCGCCACCGCCACTGCGGTAACCGGAGGCAGCACCACCCGCGGGAGCAGGTCCCGGACGGTATCGACGTCCTCGATGACGGCGCCCAGGACATTGCCGCCCTGCAGCAGCCGGCGCAGGGACAGTGCCCGCTGGCTGAGGGATGCCCAGAGCCCCCCGCGCAGCTTCGTCAGGGAGGCAAATACGGCTTCATGCAGGAGCAGCCGCTCGCAGTACCGCAGAACGGCCCGGCCAATGCCGAAGAAGCGGACACCCACAATGGCGGTCAGGAGGTACATGATCGGCGGCTGCTCACTGGCGCGCAGGATGAGCCACCCGGACAGCCCGGAAAGCGCGACGGCGAAAAGGGCGGCCAGGGCCCCGACGATCCCGGATGCTGCGAACCGTCCACGGACGGGCGCGAGCAGCCGGGCGAGCATCGCGGCGGTCTGGGCGGAACTGTCTTGTGCCTCGGTGACTGGGACGCCGGCCGTCACGCTACCGGCCACCGCAGAGAGGGCGCCCCCGCCGTCGGCCGACGCGCTGCGATCAACGGCGCTGGCCGAAACCTGAGCAGTGGCCAAATTTCCACCAGTCGTGGACGCAGCAGTGGACGCAGCAGTGGCCTCAGCTCGTTGGCCGGACAGCGGCACGATCCGGTCGGCCAGCTCCCTCGTCTGGCGGTCATGGGCCACCAGGATGATGGTCGCTCGGCCGCGCAGCGCACGGATCGCATCATGGACACGGTTGGCCGAGTCCCGGTCGAGGTGCGCGGTGGGCTCGTCCAGGAGCATTACCGTGGCTCCTGCCTCGATGCGGGCCAGGCCACGGGCAAGGGCGACGCGGCGCAGCTCGCCGGGGCTCAGTTCGGCCGGATGCTTGTCCGCAAGGTGGTCCGCACCCACAGCTGCCAGGCAACGCAGCACTCCCCCGGCATATGGTCCGCCGCCGACGGCGGCGCTGGCTGCTGCCGTGCCAGCTGTCAGGTACAGCAGCACTTCCCCGCGTACGGTGTCCGCCACCATCACCGGATGCTGTGGCACCCAGGCCACCTCGCCCGCCGCGAATCCTTCGATCGTTCCGGACACTGCTGTGCCGCCGCCGCTTCCGACAGTTCCCGCGAGAACGCCCAGCACGGTGCTCTTGCCCGCCCCGCTGGGACCGTCGAGCGCGGTGACCAGTCCGGCAGGCGCCGAAAAACTGAGTGGCCCGACGGCGGGGCCCTGCCTTCCCGGATAACTGACCGTGAGATCCCGGACTGTCAGGCTGGCCGGCCCATCCGCACCGGCAGTCTCCACACCGGCAGGCTCGTCCGCCGGGGCCGGACCCGGCACGAGGCGCCGGAGCTCCGGGGCATCCAGCAGCGCCGTAGTTTCGGCAAGTGCTGCCCGGCCGTCGTCGCTCGCGTGGTGGGCGGCCCCCAGCTCACGGAGCGGAAGGTAGCAGTCCGGAGCGAGGATGAGCGCCAGCAGCCCGGCCTCCAATGCCATGTCGCCGTGGACGAGCCGGACGCCAATGAACACCGCCACCACCGCCACGGAGATGGTGGCGATCAGTTCCAGGGCGAGCGCGGAGAGGAACGCCGTCCGCAGGGTGCCCATGGTCCGCTGCCGGTAGTCCTCGGAGATGTTCTCCAAAGCGCGGCGCTGGGCGGCGGCCCGGCCGAGCCCCACCAGCACCGGCAGCCCCTTGGCGAGTTCGAGCATGTGCCCGGACAGCCGGGAGAGCGCGGCCTGGGCGTCGCGCACCTTGTCCTCGGTGTAGCGGCCGATCAGCACCATGAACACCGGAACCAGGGGCACCGTCAGCACGATGACCACCGCGCTGACCCAGTCGGCGAAAAGGATTCGGGCGCCAAGCAGCAGCGGTATGGCCGCGCAGTTCACCAGCGCGGGGAGGTACTGCGTGTAGTAGCTGTCCAGGGCATCCAGGCCGCGCGTCGCAAGCACGGCCAGGCCGCCGTCGGAAGGGCCGGCGGCCCGGACTCCGTTGCGCAGTGCGGTCTCCAGGAGTTGCGCCCGCAGCTCCTCCTTGACCCCCAGGGCGGCGCGCCTCGCGGCGACGCCCTGCGCCCAGACCGTGACGGACCGCAGCACTACGCCGGCCGCACCCCAGCCCAGCTGGTCACCCCACGTGGCGTCCTGGGTCATGAGGCCTGCGAGCACGGACGCGACGGCCTGTCCCATGAGCACCAGGGACAGGGCCTTCAGCGCGGCCAGCAGGCCAAGTCCGTAAAGCGCGCGGCGGGTGGAGGGTCCGGACGGGAACTGGGGTTTCAATGCGGGTCAGTCTTTCCTGATGAGGGCTTTCGCCGCGACCGCGGGCAGGAAGCTGTGTGCCTCCGGGATGTGGGCGGCGCTGACACGGCGGCGGAACACCCAGTACGTCCAGGCCTGGTAAGCGATCACCAGCGGCAGGCCGACGCACGCCGCGATACTCATCAGGCCGAGGGTGTAGTCGGAAGATGAGGCGTTGGTGATGGTGAGGTTGTAGGCGGGGTCGATGGTGGACGGCAGGACCACCGGGAACACCGCGCCGAAGATGGAGGCGGAGCCGCCCAGCAGGAACACGCCGGTTGCCAGGAACGCCCGGCCTTCGTTTCCCTTCCGGGCCTGGCCCCAGGCCACGGCCGCGGCGACCACGGCCACCGCGAGGACAACCAGCGTCCAGGCTTCACCGCTGAGGACCTGCACGCCGATGGCCCAGCCGGCCATCGGGAGGAGCAGCACGGGGAGCAGCCTAACGAACCACTGCAGCGCACGGTGCCGGACGTCGCCGTCGGTCTTCAGTGCCAGGAATGCCAGGGCGTGCAGCAGGGCGAAGCAAACCACTGCCAGGCCTCCCAGCACGGCGTACCAGCTGAACCAGGCGAACGGCCCTCCGTCGCGGTCGCCGTTGGCGTCGAGCGGCAGTCCTGTGGTGGTCAGACCCAGCGCGGCACCCACGCCGAAGGCGGCAAGGAAGGAGCCGACGGCGATCGCCCAGTCCCAGGTGTTCCGCCAGCGGTCGGTGTCCACTTTCCCGCGGTATTCGAACGCGACCGCCCGGAAAATCAGCGCGACCAGGACCAGCAGCAGCGGCAGGTACAGGGCGGAGAACAGGGAGGCGTACCAGAACGGGAAGGCGGCGAAGGTGGCGCCGCCGGCGGTCAGGAGCCAGACCTCATTGCCGTCCCAGACCGGCCCGATGGTGTTGAGGAGCACGCGGCGTTCGGTGTTGTTGCGGGCAAAGAGCTTCATCAGCATCCCGACGCCCAGGTCGAATCCCTCCAGGAAGAGGTAGCCGGTCCACAGGACGGCGATGGCAATGAACCAGATGGTCGGCAGCAGTTCCATGCTTTGTATCCTCGGGTCTTAGTAGGCGAAGGCCAGGACGTCGTCGGAGGTGCCGGGCTTGTCCGGTCCGCCGTCGCGGGGTGTGGCGTCCTCGTTCTCGTCGACCGGCGCGTGCACCAGTTCTGGCATGGCCGAGACGACGCCGCCGCGCACGTATTTCACGAGGAGCTTCACTTCCACCACCAGGAGCACTGCGTAGATCAGGGTGAGCACAACGAGGGAGGTCAGGATCTCACCGGCGGACACCCCTGGCGAAACGGCCGCGGCGGTGAACATGAAGACCTGGTCGATGCCGTTGAGGTCGGGGTTGGGGGCCACGACGAACGGCTGCCGGCCCATTTCCGTGAAGATCCAGCCCGCGGCGTTGGCACCGAAGGGTGCCAGGATACCGAACACGGCCAGCCGCATCAGCCAGCGCGACTCGGGCACGGTCCCCTTGCGGGTCAGCCAGAGTGCCACCAAAGCGGCGAGGGCCGCGAGTCCGCCAAATCCGATCATGGAGCGGAAGCCCCAGTAGGTGACCTCCATGACCGGAACGTACTGGATCTCCTGGCCGGCGCGGTCCCCGTAGATGGGGTTGTCCGGGACGTGCGTGCCATAGTTCGCCTTGTACTCGTCGATCAGGCTGTTAACACCCTTGACCTCGGTGGTGAAGTCGCCCTTGGCAAGGTAGGAGAGAATGCCCGGGACCTCGATCAGCGCCACGATGTCGTCGCAGTTGCGTGAGCCGACGTTGCCCACGCTCAGGACGGAGAAACCCGTCCCGTCGTGGCATGCGGCCTCGGCTGCGGCCATCTTCATGGGCTGCTGTTCGAACATCAGCTTGCCCTGCAGGTCACCAGTAAGGGCGGTTCCGGCAAAGGAGATCATTGCGACGACGGCGCCGATCCGCAGCGACTTGATCCAGACTGAGTAGTCGGTGCGGTCGCGACCCGGGATCTCGGCCTCCCCGGCAACCACCTTGCCGTCCGCGCCGATGGTGTCGATGCCGTCGCGGCGCCTGCGCCAGAGGTGGTACCAGGCGATGCCCAGCAGGAACCCGCCAGCCACGGCAAGGGCACCGAAGAGGGTGTGCGGCACGGCCACCAGGGCGGTGTTGTTGGTGAAGACGGCCCAGGCGTCGGTCATGACCGGGCGCCCGTCAACCATCGTGACGCCGACGGGGTGCTGCATCCAGCTGTTGGCCACGATGATGAAGTACGCGGAGAAGAACGAGCCGATCACGGCGATCCAGAGGCACGCGAGATGCACGCCCTTCTTCAGCTGCTTCCAGCCGAAGATCCACAGGCCCAGGAAGGTTGACTCCACAAAAAACGCCAGCAGTGCCTCAAGGGCCAGCGGAGCGCCGAAGACGTCACCCACGAAGCGGCTGTATTCGCTCCAAGCCATGCCGAACTGGAACTCCTGGACGATACCTGTGGCCACGCCCATGATGAAGTTGATGAGGAAGAGCTTTCCCCAGAACTTGGTCATCCGCAGATAGGCCGGATTCGCGGTGCGGTACCAGACAGTCTGCATCACCGCGACGACCAGACCCAGGCCGATTGTCAGCGGCACCATCATGAAGTGGTAGACGGTGGTGATTCCGAATTGCCAGCGTGCGATTTCCAAGGCGTCCAAGGCGGGTCCCTACTTACGGTTGGGTCTAGCTCTCCAGCGTTGTTTTCTACGCAACGTAGAACTTCAACTTCTACAGAGTGTAGAACACAGGTCGAACACTGTAAACACGGTTGCATGCACATCGGAGGAACGCAATCACCCGCGACGCGCCGAACGTTCTACCTCATGTAGAAACAAGCGGCTAAACGCGATAGATTTGGAGTTGCAGTATTGGAATCACGGCACGGGCCGGGCGATCGGCTCCTGGCAGTGCGTTGTCAAAAGGATGTACAGATGGCAAGTCTTGGGGAACTGGAACGCGCAGTCATGGACCTGCTCTGGGCGGGCCACGAAGCAGCCACGGCCAACACGCTGCGGGACCTGCTTGCGCAGAGCACGGCAGCGCATGGCGGAGCAGCAGGGCATGAGGGCAAGGATCTGGCGGTGACCACCGTCCTGACGGTCCTTTCGCGTCTCGAGAAGAAGGGCCTCGTGGAACGCGAACGCGGCACCCGGCCGCACCGCTACCAGGCTGTATCCAGCCGCGAAGACCACACCGCCGAACTCATGCACGAAGTGCTGGGATCCGCTCCGGACCGCGAGGCCGTGCTGGCCCGGTTCATCGGTTCGGTGACGGAAAGTGAAGCCGAGACGCTGCGTAAACTGCTTGGCCACAGCTAGCACCTGATGTTCTGGACCTCATATTTCCTGGCGGTCCTGGCGATAGTACTGGCCTGGCCGGTACCTATCCTTCTTTCGCGCGCCCACTGGCCGGCGCGCGACCCCTTTACGGCGATGGTGCTGTGGCAGGCCATCGCCCTCGCCGGTGGCCTGTCCATGATCGGTGCCATGCTGGTCTACGGCCTCGAACCCGTCGGCGACAACCTGATTGCCGGCCTGCGCGCGCTGGCAGGCATGGTGCTGTTTGCAGCGCCCACCACGGCGCTGGGTTTCTGGCATCTCTTCGCGCTCTCGGCGGCCGCGCTGCTGACAGCGCACCTCGTCTTCACGCTGCTGCTGACCTATTACAAGATCGAGCGCCAGCGCAGGCGCCACCGCGAACTGCTAACCCTCCTGGCCTCGCCATCCGACGACGGGCCCGGCACGGTGGTCATCAGCCACGATTCCCCGGTGGCGTACTGCCTGCCCGGCGGCGCCCGCTCCGTCACGGTCCTCTCCGACGGACTCATGGCCGCCCTCGAACCGGCGGAGCTGCGCGCCGTCCTGATTCACGAAAACGCGCACCTCACCCAGCGCCACCACCTGCTGCTGTGGGCCTTTGCCGCCTGGCGCCAGGCACTGCCATGGCTGCCCACCACGCGGCTGGCCCAGGAAGCCGTGAACTCCCTCATTGAAATGCTTGCGGACGATGTTGCCCTCAAGACGGAGAGCAAGGTCACGCTGATCAAGGCGATAGCCATTGTCGCCAGCGGCTCGGCGGCCCCGCAGGGCGCGGTCGTGGAACCGGCCGGCCTGGCCGGGGCAGGACTGCAGCTGCCGGACGGTGCCGGCGGCGCCGGTCCGGCGAGCACGACAGCGTCACGCGTCAGCCGCCTTCTCTCGCCCCAGCCTCCGCTCGCCGGCGGCCTCCGCACCGCCGTCCTGGCCGTGTGCACGCTGCTGCTGGCGATGCCTACTGCCCTGCTGATCGTTCCCGGTCTGCTGGGCTGAGCCGGCCCGCGCGGCCTCGGCTCAGGGCGACTCGTTCGGCCGCGGCTTTTAGGGGCCGGCTCTTAGGCGTCGATGCGTTCGCGGTCCAGGCTGGAGGCACCGGCGATGATGAAATCCTTGCGCGGCGCGACGTCCGATCCCATCAGCAGGTCGAACGTGGCTTCCGCCTGCTGGGCGTTCTCGATGTTCACCTTGCGGAGCATGCGGTGCCGGGGGTCCATGGTGGTCTCGGCCAGCTGCTCAGCGTCCATCTCGCCCAGGCCCTTGTAGCGCTGGATGGGTTCCTTGTACTTCCTGCCTTCGGCTGCGAGCTTCGCCAGCAGGGCGTGGAGCTCGGCCTCGGAATAGGTGTAGATCATCTCGTTGGCCTTCTGGCCGGGGTTGATGACTTCCACCCGGTGCAGCGGCGGCACGGCAGCGAAGACCCGGCCTTCCTCCACCATGGGCCGCATGTAGCGGAAGAACAGGGTGAGCAGCAGCGTGCGGATGTGGGCGCCGTCGACGTCGGCGTCGGTCATCAGGATGACCTTGCCGTAGCGGGCGGCCTCGATCGCGAAGCTGCGTCCGGAGCCGGCCCCGACCACCTGGATGAGGGCCGCGCACTCTGCGTTCGAGAGCATGTCCCCGACGGAGGCCTTCTGGACGTTGAGGATCTTGCCGCGGATCGGCAGTAAAGCCTGGAAGTCGGAGGAGCGCGCCAGTTTGGCCGTACCGAGTGCCGAGTCGCCTTCCACGATGAACAGTTCGGAGCGGGCGACGTCGTCGGTGCGGCAGTCTGCGAGCTTGGTGGGCATCGACGACGACTCGAGCGCGGTCTTGCGGCGCTGCGTCTCCTTGTGGACGCGCGCCGAGATCCGCGACTTCATCTCGCTGACGATTTTTTCCAGCAGCAACGCAGACTGTGCCTTGTCGTTGCGGTTGGAGGAGTTGAGCTTGGCCGCGATCTCCTTCTCCACCACCTTGGCCACGATGGCCCTGACCGCCGAGGTGCCGAGGATTTCCTTCGTCTGGCCCTCAAACTGCGGCTCGGCCAGCCGCACGGTCAGGACTGCGGTGAGCCCGGCGAAGATGTCGTCCTTCTCGATCTTGTCGTTGCCGGCCTTGAGTTTCCGCGCGTTGGCTTCCACGGCTTTCCGGAACGTCTTCACGAGGGCCTGCTCGAAGCCGGCCTGGTGGGTACCGCCCTTCGGCGTGGAGATGATGTTCACGAAGCTGCGGACAGAGGTGTCGTAGCCGATCCCCCAGCGCAGTGCGACGTCCACTTCGCAGTCGCGTTCCACTTCCGCGATCTTGCTGTGGCCCTTCTCATCCAGCACAGGCACGGTTTCCTTGAACTTGCCGGCGCCGTGCAGGCGCCAGACGTCCGTGACCGCGGAGTCTGCGGCGAGGAATTCCACGAACTCGGAGATGCCGCCGTCGTGGTGGAACACTTCCTCGTGCGGCCCCAGTTCGCCGGGAGTGCCGGGAAGCTTGCGCTCATCGCGGACGGTGATCTTCAGGCCAGGGACCAGGAAGGAGGTCTGACGGGCCCGTGCGGTCAGTTCCTCGTAGGAGAACCGGGCATCCTGCGTAAAGATCTGGGTGTCTGCCCAGTAGCGGATGCGCGTGCCGGTCACGCCGCGCTTGGCCTTGCCGACCACGTCGAGGACAGAGTCTTCGACGAACGGAGCGAATGTGGCGGTCGGGTTGGGACGGCCATTGTCGTTGAAGCGGCCGGGTTCACCCCGGCGGAAGGACATCCTGTACGTCTTGCCGCCCCGGTCCACCTCGGCGTCGAGACGTGCCGAGAGCGCGTTGACGACGGACGCGCCGACGCCGTGCAGGCCGCCGGAGGCCGTGTAGGAGCCGCCGCCAAACTTACCGCCCGCGTGCAGCTTGGTGAAGACCACCTCGACGCCGGTGAGGCCAGTCTTTGGTTCGACGTCGACGGGAATGCCGCGGCCGTCGTCGTGGATCTCTACAGAGTTGTCCGCGTGCAGGATGATCTTGATGTCGTGGCCAAAGCCGGCCAGCGCCTCGTCGACGGAGTTGTCGATGATTTCCCAGAGGCAGTGCATGAGGCCGCGGGAGTCCGTGGATCCGATGTACATGCCGGGGCGTTTGCGCACGGCCTCCAGCCCCTCCAGCACCGAAAGGTGGCGGGCGGTGTAATCAGAACTCGGTGCCACAGGTTGTGAACTCCTTCAGGAATTGGGCCGGCTAGGCGTTAAATGGCTCCCTCTAGCCTAGTCCTGCTGCCGCCGAACGCCTGACTGCCACTCCCGACACAGCACCAGGCTCCGGGTGTTCGTTACGCAGACGTGATACGCGGACAGCGAAAGTGACCCATCCTTGCCATGGTTTAGCGGCGAATGCTGGTTATATAGATGTACAGATCTACTAAGGAGGCCGACATGACAACAGCAGTTGCCGACCGCACACTCACCGCAGCTGACCGGTGTGACCGTTGCGGAGCGCAGGCATACGTCCGGGTTGTACTCGAGTCCTCCGGTGGTGAGCTGCTCTTCTGCGCCCACCATTCACGCGCCGTCGAAGCGACCCTCAGGCCGCTTAGCTCCGATTGGCACGATGAGACGAACCGGCTGCACGAAAAGGCACCGGTTCCGGTCGACTAGACAACCAGACTCGAAGCCAGGGCCCCCGTGCGGGGGTCCTGGCTTTTTCTTTCTCCAGCTCCGCTGCCCGCGGATGTTCCCGCGGCGCTAAATTGTCAGTGACCCTTGCCAGACTGTGTTTATGGATAGCACTGGGGCGTCGGAGCAGGATCTGGCGGTAGTGGGCGACGACACTCTGCACGCTGCCGCCTTCCCCGGCGCCGATCCTGCCAGCCGATCCTTTCCTTTGGATGCGTTTCCCGCGCACGGCTTGCTGGGCGAAGCTTGTCCCTTCGCGGAGTTTCCGGTCTACGGGTTTCCCTATGACGAGGACCCCAACTTCGTGTACCCGGACGACGTCGTTCTGGAGGACCTTTCCCAGGTGCCCTCTTTGCTTAGGATGGTTTTCCGGAGGACCCGTTTCCCGAGGCGCTGTTTGCCGATGTCCTGTTCGCCGGCGGCGGTGTCTCCAATGCCTGTACGCCGTGGCTGGGCGTGGCGGACCGGGTCGCTGCGGCAAGGGTCCTTTTGCGGGCGGACCTCACCGCGGACGGTGCGGGTTTGATCGACCAGATGCAGGCATGGGAGAAGATCAAGTGCCTGATTGCGGGGCAACAGGCGAGGCTTGCCGTCGTCTTCGAGATCCGGCACCGCCAGGAACACGCCGAACCCGGGACGCAGGCTGATCCCGGGCAGGCCAGGGGCAGCACTTTAACTGTCGAGGATCTGGGCAAGAAACGCCCCAAAGAACACAGCATGGGCGCAGCCGAGCACATCGCCCTGGCCCGGGGCGAGTCCCCGCACCGCGGCGGCCGTCTGCTCGGCACAGCGAAGGCACTGGTCACCGAGATGCCCCACAGCCTAGCCGCCCTGGACACCGGCCAACTGAACGAAGAGCGCGTCATGCACGTCGTGAAAGAGACCGCCTGCCTGACCGTCGCGGACCGGGCCGCCGTCGATGAGGAGCTGTCCGCGGACACCGGAACCTTCACGGGCGCCGGGACCAGGGCTGTCATCGCCGCGGCCCGGGCCGCGGCCACCCGCAGGGACCCCCGTTCCGTGGCCCAACACGCCAGCCATGCAGCGTCGGAGCGGACCGTGAGCCTGCGCCCGGCCCCGGACTGCATGACCTACCTGACGGCGCTGCTCCCCGCCCAACAGGGCATCGCGGTCTGGGCAGCACTGACCCGGCACGCCGACACCCTCCACGCCGCCGGAGACCCGCGCAGCCTGGGGCAGATCAAGGCCGACACCCTCGTCGAACGGACCACCGGAACCCGAGGCGGCATCACCGGCATAGACATCAACCTCGTCATGACCGACCGCACCCTCCTCCAAGGCGACACCGAACCCGCCCGGATACCCAGCTACGGCATCGTCCCCGCCGCCTGGGCCCGGGACCTGGCAACGCAGGAGCAGGGAGCGGGGCGGAGACAAGATCCGACCCAGTTCCAGGATCCTGGCTGGCCGGATCGCCTCCAGCCCGCGGCGAGTGGCTCCACCGCCGATATGAAGGAGTTCAAAACCTGGGTCCGGCGGCTCTACACCGCCCCCGGGACCGGCGACCTGGTGGCCATGGATTCGCGGCGGCGCCTGTTCCCGCCAAAGCTGCGCCGCGTCATCCAAATCCGCGACGACACCTGCCGCACACCCTACTGCGACGCCCCGATCCGCCACCTTGACCACATCGTCCCCTGGCACGAGAACGGCCCAACATCCCTGGCCAACGGCACTGGGCTCTGCGAAGCCTGCAACCACACCAAGGAACTGCCCGGCTGGAAAGCCCAACCCAGACCCGGCCCACGGCACACCATCGAACTCACCACACCCACTGGCCACACCTACCACTCCACCGCACCACCGCTACCCGGCGCTGGACCGACCTGAACCTGGGCGCGCGAAACCGGCAGGAGTGAAACCAAGGGTCGCGGGCCAGCGCGCAGCGTCGCCCCGTCCGCGTCCACCCGGACGGGCCCCGCGGTGTGGTCCGCGGCGAAAATATTCGAAGGGCCGCCAGGCAGTGGGCGGCCAAACCTGCTCGTGCACATGGTTATGTCGTAGCGGTACGACAAGGGCCAGGCCTGCCGCCGATTTCCGACGAAAGGCCTGGCCCGTGTTCGCGTTTCCCAGTCCAGTTTTACTGGTCCAGTGTTTCTAGTCCAGGTAGTCCCGCAGCACCTGCGACCGGGACGGGTGGCGGAGCTTGGACATTGTCTTGGATTCAATCTGACGGATACGCTCGCGGGTAACGCCGTAGACCTTGCCGATTTCGTCTAAAGTCTTGGGCTGGCCATCCGTGAGGCCGAACCGCATGGCAACGACGCCGGCTTCGCGCTCGGACAGGGTGTCCAGCACGGAGTGCAGCTGTTCCTGCAGAAGGGTGAAGCTCACAGCATCGGCCGGAACCACTGCTTCAGAGTCCTCAATGAGGTCACCGAATTCGGAGTCGCCGTCCTCGCCGAGCGGCGTGTGGAGCGAAATGGGCTCGCGACCGTACTTCTGGACTTCGACGACCTTCTCGGGGGTCATGTCCAGCTCGAGCGCCAGCTCTTCGGGCGTGGGTTCGCGGCCCAGGTCCTGCAGCATCTGGCGCTGGACACGAGCCAGCTTGTTGATGACTTCCACCATGTGCACCGGGATACGGATGGTGCGGGCCTGGTCCGCCATGGCACGGGTGATGGCCTGACGGATCCACCAGGTGGCGTACGTGGAGAACTTGAAGCCCTTGGTGTAGTCGAACTTCTCGACGGCACGGATGAGGCCGAGGTTGCCTTCCTGGATGAGGTCCAGGAACAGCATGCCGCGACCGGTGTAGCGCTTGGCCAGCGACACAACGAGGCGGAGGTTGGCCTCGAGAAGGTGGTTCTTGGCGCGCTTGCCGTCATGGATGATGAACTCAAGCTCACGCTTGTACTTCGGATCCATGGAGCCGTCATCGGCGGCAATCTTCTCTTCGGCGAACAGGCCGGCCTCGATGCGGAGCGCGAGGTCAACTTCCTGTTCGGCGTTGAGGAGGGCTACCTTGCCGATCTGCTTCAGGTAGTCCTTGACGGGGTCGGCGGTGGCGCCGGCAGACATGACCTGCTGGACAGGTGCGTCGTCGTCGTCGGCGTCAGAGTAAACGAATCCCGAACCGGTAGGCGCTGCGGCTTCCTTGCCGGCCTCGTCGGGTTCATCGACCAGATCAGCGGTGTCCGGCTGCGCGTCGTCGAGGTCCTCCTCGACTTCCACGTCGGCATCGTCATCGGTTGAGCGGCTTCCGGCAGCTTCGGCTGCAGCCTTGGCTCCGGGCTTGGGTCCGCGCTTCTTGGGCTCGGGCTTCCCAGCGGCACGGGTGGCGGCACGCTTGGCGCTGGATGCCGCCGGCTTCTCCTCGGCAGTTTCAACGGCCAGGGCGGCGGGTTCCTTCTTCGCGGAAGACGGGGTCACAGAAAACCTTTCTAGCGGCGGTCTGTGGAGTCACCTTCGGGCAACACCACTATGACCCTGTCAAGTCCGTGATTGACATCAGATGCAACCGACCGACAGGGCCACTAAGTAGAACTGCCGGGACGGCCGCAATGTTCCCGAATGGGATCCACTGCAAGCATTGATTCACGGACCCAACCGGGTCTCGGCCTCCATTGTCTCATGATTTTCCACTCCGGGGGCCGTCAGGACCGTAATACCCGCCGGCTACGTGACGATGTCGGCTTCGGCAGGGCCCCTCGGTCCCGCCGGACGTCGTGGTTGCAGGCCCCTTAGTCCGGCGGGTTAGTCCGGCCGGTCTAAGGGGCCCGGAGCCAGGGCCACGTCTGGTATCCGCATTCAGCCCGGGCCCCTGCTCTGGACGGGGTCAATCTCTAGGCGGCGTCCGATCCGAATTTCTGCCAAGCAGCCTCGCGTCGCCCGGCCCAGCCGCAGATTGTTCCGCGCCGGACCACTTCAGACAGGAGTTCGGCCAGCCGGTATCCCGGGCTGGCCTCCAGGGCCCGGGTCAATGATGCGTGCGCGAAGGAACCCCTCCCCCGGCACCATTCGATCCAGCCGGTGGCCGTCAGCGCTGCAGCCTGAGCCTCACCCCCGCCACTCGACGACAGGGCCGCCATCAGCTCCTCCAGGCGTTTCAGAGTGTCCCAGTCCGGCACCGGCGGACATAGGCCCAACAGGACTTCGCCATAACCGGGCAGGACATCCGGGCCGCAGCTGGAAACAGGCGCCAGGTCAGGACGGCCCTTGTCCATCCCCTGGTCCGGACGATCGCCGCTCTGTTCTGTTCCGGGCGCCGGTTCTGTTTCGGGCGCCGGTTCTGTTTCGGAGACCGAGTCTGTTCCGGGTACCGAAGGTGCCACCCCGCCGTCGGTGGCCGGGCCAGGAAATCCGCTCGAGGACAGCCGCGCCTCCGGCAACGGCGGGCAGGACACAGGGAGTCCAGTCCCGGCAGAGAAGATCCCGAAGGCTTCGGCTCCGGATGCGGCCGCGGCGCGTCCGGCGGCGGCCATGACCAGGACCGCGTCGCGCCAGGCCGGAACATGCAGGGACGCGCGCAGGAACCCGGCGAGTTGCGGTTCAATCCCGAGTCCCGGGCCAGCTGCAAGTGAAGCGCGCGCAAGTTGACCGCCTCGCCCCTGAACGGCTCCAGGCGGAACGGCGTCACCCGAAACGACCCCAGACGAAACGACCCCAGACGAAACGGCTTCCAGCGCAGCTGCCCAGGCATCGAGGACCGCATCAAATTGCGCCCGGTGAGTCCGCTTGCCGGCCAGGGCCAGACTCCACTCGCGTTCGGCTGCCATGACAGCGGCGTCGTCCGCTGGAGTCGTACTGGCATTGCCGGGTGAAGGAGCCCCGGGAGGCGCACCGATGCTGCTGCCCAGATACACCATCTCCGCATTGAGCCGGCTGTCCCGGATCTCGGCCACGGGGCGGCCCGCCATCGGGCAGCAGCTGCCGTCAGTGCAGTACAGGTTGCGCCAGTACTCTTCGCCGACGCGCCAGGCATCCCGCACCGGCATGCCAGCCAGTCCGAGCGCGCATTCCAGATCGGCGAGCAAGGGCCGAAAGGACAACGCCGCCGCCCCTTCCGGGCCGCCGTCGTTAAAACCGCTGTCATTACCGCCGTCGGTAAAGCCGTCGGTAAAGAAGACCAGCAGCGTCCCGTCGGCTTCCTTGTCCGCCAGAAGGTACTCCGCCACCGTCCTCGCGAACGCCTCCCGGCTGCGGCCGCGACCGCTCTCCGGGAGGTCGACCCGAAGAGTCGCTCCGAGGCGCTTGCCCTGCATGGTCATGGCCACGAGGCTCTGCGACGGCCAATAGCCCAGGCTGTGCGGAATGTAGCCAAGAATGTCTTCGGGACCGCTGATAGTGAGATGCTCCGGTGTCATGGAAACAGCTTCCGACGGCGGTCACCGCCGGCGCGACAGGCAGCCTGAGCTATGTGGACAACGGGCGCCTGTTGAGGACCAGTGCGCGCAAGCAGGCAACGGCGCCGTCAGCGGGTATGAATCCTAGTCGCGGGAAGGGGTCTTGCGGCGGGCAATCCGTTCCCGCCGCTGCTGGGCCATTGCCTGCAGCAGCGGCGGCACCACCACTCCCTGGGCAGCCATCTGCCGGCGGACCTTGCGTCGGACCACCAGCATGGCGACGGACCCGACTCCGAGGAGCAGGAAGTGCACGCAAAGCGCGATGCGGAAGGGCTCCAGGCCATAGAGCTCCCCGCGGGAAAAGCCCGTGGAGTTAAGGATGTCCAGTACTGCGCCGATCAGGTAGATGGCCATGAGCGCCGCGAAGAAGCCGCCCACGTTGACGATGCCGGTGGCGGTTCCGATCCGGTGCGCCGGGTTGAAGGTGCGGGCGAAGTCGAAGCCGATCATGGAGCCCGGGCCGCCGATGGCCAGCACCACGATGAGAACCGCCAGCAGCCACAGCGGTGAGCGGCCGGGATACAGCAGCACGGCCCCCCAGGCTGCCGCGGTGGCAGCGACGAGGAGGAGGACCATGGTGGAGCGCCGGAGGGGGTGCCGTGCAACAAAGCGCCCGATCAGCGGCCCGGCTCCGATGGCACCGGCCACGTACAGGGACATGAGCGACGCGACTGTGCCGGCATTGAGACCCTGCGCCGAAATCAGGAACGGGTAGCCCCAGGTCATTGCGAACACTGTTCCACTGAACTGGATGGTGAAGTGGCTCCACATCCCCAGCCGTGTCCCCGGCTGCTTCCATGCGCGCGACAGGGACACGCCGGTGGCGCGCAGCCCCTTGGCAGCCTCCTGCTTGGGCGTGCCGGACGGGACGTCCTGCAGCATTAGGACCACCAGCACGACGGCGACTCCCGAGAATCCCGCCAGCGCCAGGAACGCCGGGGTCCAGCCCGCACTGTGCAGGATGAAGGCGAACGGCACCACGCTCAGCAACTGGCCCAGCTGTCCGGACATGCCGGTCAGCTGGGTCAGCAGCGGAACCCGGGCGGGCGCGAACCACAGCGGAATCAGCCGGATGACGGAGATGAAGGTCATGGCATCGCCGGCACCCACGAGCACGCGACCCAGCACTCCGGCCGGGACGCTGTCCGCAAAGGCCAGCTGCAGCTGGCCCAGGCCCATCAGCAGGGCGCCCCCGGCAATCATGGCCCGGGAACCGAACCTGTCCACCAGCACGCCCACCGGAATCTGAAGTCCGGCGTACACCAGCAGCTGCAGCACCGTGAAAAAGGAAATGGCCGAGGCGCTGGCATGGAACCTCTCGGTGGCCTCGAGTCCGACCACACCGAACGACGTACGCTGCGTCACAGCCACGAGGTACGAAAAGATGCCAATGGACCAAATAAGCCAGGCGCGGGGTGCAGTCACCCTCTCATTATCCTCAGCGGGGGCAAAAATCCTATTTTATTTGCCGGGTTTTGGCCTTTCAGTGACGAGCCTAATGCCACCCAGTGATGGAGCTTACGGCGCGGGGTTCTCCCGCGCCAGGTAGGCCTCCACAGCGGCGCCCAGCGCGTCGCCGTCGGGCAGTTCATCATTTTCGTTGGCAAGCAGGGACCGGCGCACCGTGCCCTCTGCCTTTTCGTCATAGCGGGCCTCGAGCCGGGCCACCACCTGCTGGACTTCCTCCGACGCCTCGATCTGCTCGGCAATCTGCCGGCCCACTTCACGGCCGGACTCGCGCAGCCGGTCGGTCGGCAGCATCAGCGAGGTGGCGGCCCCCAGGTACTCCAGGCCGGCCACAGCAGCCGTGGGGTACTCCGCCTCGGCGAGGTAGTGCGGCACGTGGATCACGTACCCGGCAACGTTGCGGCCGGCGTCGCTTAGGCGGAGTTCCAGGACATGCCCGACGGCGGCCGGCACTTCCACGGTGGGCTTCCAGGAGGAGATGCCTTCAATAAGCTCGGGCCGGTTGCCGTGCACGGTCACCCCGACCGGACGGGTGTGGGGCACGGGCATGGGAATCGAGTGGATCCAGGTCACCAGGTTGACGTCCAGGGCTTCGACGATCTGCACCACGGCACGGGCGAAGCGTTCCCACTGCAGGTCCGGCTCGAAGCCGGCGAGGAACAGGAAGGGCTTGCCCAGCCCGTCAACCAGCCTGTACAGGGCCAGGGTGGGCGGCTGGTAGTCCTGCAGATGGTCCTCGACAAAGGTCACATGCGGGCGCCGGGACCGGTAGTCCATCAGCTGGTCGGCGTCGAACACGGCCACTCGTTCGGAGTCGAGTGTGTCCAGCAGCTCGTCCGTGATCTGCCGGACCACGTGGCCGGCATCGGCGAAACCGGTAAAGCCCATCACCAGGTTCAGCCCGCGGAGCTCAGGGTTATGGAACAGCCCAATGTTCTTGGCATAGAGCGCGTCGGGGTCCAGCAGCGAGCCGGAAATCCTTTCAAACACGGCGAGTTCCTTTCGTGGTCGGGGTTAATCTTCATAACACCCGGAAGAGCGGCGTCATTCCTCGGGGCGTTGTGGCACGGCTCTCAACCGGCCCGTTTCCCCGGCGCTCCCCCGCAGTTTCGGAACGAGAGACTACGATCGGAATTGGCTTCCTTGGAAGCTGGCGCCGCTGCCCCGCGTGGACGGCGGCCGGCACCCGCGAGAGGGCGCCTTGCTGCGCTCCCTGCCCGAACAATCACAGAGAATTGAGGACCGATCCTCGTGGTCAAGAATACTGAAACCAACCTTAGTGCCATTGCAAGGGACCTGAAGAAGGCGGCAAGTGACGCAGTGGTCATCGGCGTCGGACAGGGCACGGACGGCCCGTTCCTGCTGGAAAACCCGTTGACCGCGAAATCCGTCGAGGCCCTGACCGACTCCCTGAAGGTCCTCGGCATCACCGGCGCGCCGGACCAGGCGGTTCGCCTTCCCGGGCTTCCGGAAACGGGCTCCGGAATCCTGGTGCTGGCCGGCGTGGGCAAGGTCGACGCCGGAGGAAAGGTCTCGGGCGAGGTGCTGCGCCGCGCTGCCGGCTCCGCCGTCCGCCAGCTTGCCGGGCTGTCCTCGGTCACGTTGGCCTTCCCGACGGCGAATGTCGCCGACGTTGCCGCCATCGCCGAGGGCGCCGCGCTGGGAGCCTACTCGTTCACGGAGTTCCGCTCGTCCAAGGACGGCCTCAAGGATCCCGTGGCCGACGTCGCGATCTTCACTGAACTGGCCGGCGACAAGGAACTGCAGTCGGCACTGGACCGTGCGCGTCTGCTGGGCAAGGCTGTCAACGCCACCCGCTCGCTCGTGAACCAGCCGCCGAGCCACCTCTACCCCGAGTCGTTCGCCGACGCCGCCAAGGAACTGTCCAAGGGACTGCCCGTTAAGGTCACCGTGTGGGACGAAAAGCGCCTGGAAAAGGAAGGCTTCGGCGGCATCATGGGCGTCGGCAAAGGCTCCGCCCGGCAGCCGCGCCTCGTCAAGGTGGAGTACTCCCCCGCCAAGGCCACCCGGAAAATCGCGCTGGTCGGCAAGGGCATCACCTTTGACACCGGCGGCATCTCCATTAAGCCGGCCCTCGGCATGGGTGACATGAAGAGCGACATGGCGGGCGCCGCCGTCGTGCTTAATACCGTGCTGGCCATTGCAGGCCTGGGGCTGCCCGTCAAGGCGACCGCCTGGCTGTGCATCGCCGAGAACATGCCCTCCGGGGCCGCCTCGCGTCCCGCCGACGTGCTGACCATGTTCGGCGGCAAGACGGTCGAGGTCCTGAACACCGACGCCGAAGGCCGGCTGGTCATGGCCGACGGCATCGTCGCGGCCAGCCAGGAGTACCCGGACGCCATCATCGACGTCGCCACCCTGACCGGTGCGCAGCTGATCGCGCTCGGAAACCGGACTGCCGGCATCATGGGTGCGGACAGCGTGACCGGCCCGCTGAAGGCTGCCGCCGACCGGGCCGGCGAGCTCGTCTGGCCCATGCCCCTGCCGGAAGAACTGCGGCCCAGCCTCGACTCCCAGGTGGCGGACATCGCCAACATCGGTGAGCGCCACGGCGGCATGATGACGGCGGCCGTGTTCCTGCGCGAGTTCGTTGGCAAGGACAAAGACGGCCAGACCATCCCGTGGGCACACATCGACATCGCCGGCCCGTCCTTCAACAACGGGGCGCCCTACGGCTACACGCCGAAGCAGGGCACCGGCTGCACGGTCCGCACGCTGGTGGCCTACATCGAGGATCTACTGGCCTGAGCCGGCGCGCCACGCGGCTGTGTGGCCGGAGTGATCCGCTCGCCACACAGCCGCGTGACACTCGACACAAGCGCTCCACAAAAGGACCGGCAAGGTGGAGCATGGATAAGTGGTTCGCTAAGGTGAACCACGGTAGTCACAAATGAAAGGGAAAAGGCCTGCTGGCATAATCACGGCAGAGCAATTTCCAAGACCAGATGATGCGTACTCTCGTGTCATCGTTCACGCGAGGGAGCGTCTAAGTGGCCGATCAGGCAACTGCGCAAGAATTCGACATCCTGGTACTCGGTGGTGGCAGCGGCGGGTACGCCACGGCCCTCCGGGCCGTTCAGCTTGGCTTCACCGTTGGCCTCGTGGAGAAGGGCAAGCTCGGCGGAACCTGCCTCCACAACGGCTGCATTCCCACGAAGGCTCTGCTCCACTCGGCCGAACTGGCTGACCACGCCCGCGACTCCGCCAAGTACGGCGTGAACGTGACGCTCGACAGCATCGACATCAGCGCTGTCAACGCCTACAAAGACGGCATCGTCGCTGGCAAGTTCAAGGGCCTGCAGGGCCTGATCAAGTCCAAGGGCATCACCGTCATCGAGGGTGAAGGCAAGCTGCAGGGCACCGACACCGTCGTCGTGAACGGCACGGCCTACAAGGGCAAGAACATCGTCCTCGCCACGGGTTCCTACTCCCGTACGCTGCCGGGCCTGGAAATCGGCGGCAAGGTCATCACGTCCGATGAAGCGCTCACCATGGACTACATCCCCAAGAGCGCCATCATCCTGGGCGGCGGCGTGATCGGCGTCGAATTCGCTTCGGTCTGGAAGTCCTTCGGCGTCGACGTCACCATCGTTGAGGGCCTGCCTTCGCTGGTCCCCAACGAGGACGCAGCGATCGTCAAGAACTTCGAGCGTGCCTTCAAGAAGCGCGGCATCAAGTTCTCCACCGGTGTCTTCTTCCAGGGCGTTGAACAGAACAACGACGGCGTCAAGGTCACCCTTGTTGACGGCAAGACTTTCGAAGCCGACCTGCTCCTCGTCGCCGTGGGCCGCGGTCCCGTCACCGCAAACCTTGGCTACGAAGAGGCCGGCCTCACCATCGACCGCGGCTTCGTCATCACCAACGAGCGCCTGCACACCGGCGTGGGCAACATCTACGCCGTCGGCGACATCGTCCCCGGCGTCCAGCTCGCGCACCGCGGTTACCAGCAGGGCATCTTCGTGGCCGAGGAAATTGCCGGCCTGAAGCCCGTCATCGTCGAGGATGTCAACATCCCCAAGGTCACCTACTCCGAGCCCGAGATCGCCACCGTCGGCTACACCGAAAAGGGTGCGAAGGAGAAGTTCGGCGACGACCAGGTCGAGACCCAGGAGTACAACCTGGCCGGCAACGGCAAGAGCTCCATCCTCGGCACCGGCGGCATTGTGAAGCTGGTCCGCCAGAAGGACGGCCCGGTGGTGGGCGTCCACATGCTCGGCTCCCGCATGGGTGAGCAGATCGGCGAAGCCCAGCTGATCGTGAACTGGGAAGCCTACCCGGAGGATGTGGCCCAGCTGCTGCACGCCCACCCGACCCAGAACGAGGCACTCGGCGAGGCCAACCTTGCCCTGGCCGGCAAAGCCCTTCACGGCTAATTCGTTCCGCAAGACAACAGGGCCTGGTGCACCCGGCTCGAACAGCAGCGTGCACCAGGCCCGAATAATGCAGCAATCATCCGCACTTTAGATAAATAAGGAGAACGGGGACGACATGTCTGAATCCGTTAACTTGCCCGCCCTCGGTGAGAGCGTCACCGAAGGAACCGTCACCCGCTGGCTCAAGCAGGTAGGTGACCGGGTAGAGGTGGACGAACCGCTGCTCGAGGTTTCCACCGACAAAGTAGACACTGAAATCCCCTCTCCGATCGCTGGCGTCATCGAGGAAATCCTCGTCGCCGAAGACGAGACCGCTGAAGTTGGCGCCCCCCTGGTGCGCATCGGTGACGGTTCCGCCGGCGGCGCTGCCGAAGCCCCCGCAGCAGCCCCCGCCGAGGAAGCACCGGCTGCAGCACCTGCCGAAGAGGCACCCGCGGCACCCGCCGAAGAGGCACCGGCCCAGGAAGCACCTGCCGCAGAGGCAGCACCCGCCTCCTCCGGTGAAGGCCACGAAGTCACCCTGCCGGCCCTTGGCGAGAGCGTCACCGAAGGCACCGTCACCCGCTGGCTCAAGGCTGTTGGCGACTCCGTGGAAGTTGACGAGCCGCTGCTCGAGGTTTCCACCGACAAGGTGGACACCGAAATCCCGTCCCCCGTGGCCGGCACGCTGCAGGAAATCCGCGTCAACGAGGACGAGACCGCCGAGGTTGGCTCTGTCCTCGCCGTCATTGGCTCCGGCGCCGCTGCTCCTGCTGCTGCTCCCGAGCAGCCCGCCGCCCCCGCTGCCGAACAGCCCGCACCGGCAGCTGAGAAGCCCGCCCCCGCGCCTGCTCCCCAGGCAGCACCCGCACCCCAGGCAGCACCCGCACCCGCACCCCAGGCAGCACCCGCACCCCAGGCTGCACCCGCACCGCAGGCAGCCCCTGCCGCAGGCGCCGAGTCCGGCTACGTCACTCCCCTGGTCCGCAAGCTCGCCAACCAGCACGGCGTGGACATCGCCTCTGTGTCCGGCACGGGCGTTGGTGGCCGCATCCGCAAGCAGGACGTCCTGGCCGCTGCTGAATCCAAGGGCGCTCCGGCAGCCGCAGCACAGGCAGCCCCTGCCGCAGCTTCCGCTGCTCCGTCGGCCGCAGCGTCCTCGCTGCGCGGCACCGTGCAGAAGGCTCCGCGGATCCGCCAGGTCATCGCCCGCCGCATGCGTGAGTCGCTGGATGTCTCCACCCAGCTGACCCAGGTGCACGAAGTGGACATGACCAAGGTGGCCAAGCTTCGCCTCAAGGCCAAGAACTCGTTCCAGGCCCAGAACGGCGTCAAGCTCACCTTCCTGCCCTTCATCGCCAAGGCCGTGGCCGAGGCCCTCAAGCAGCACCCCAAGCTCAACGCTGCGTACGACGAGGACAAGCAGGAAATCACCTACCACAACGCCGAGCACCTGGCGATCGCCGTCGACACTGACAAGGGCCTGCTGGTTCCGGTCATCTCCGACGCCGGCAACCTGAACCTCGCCGGCCTCGCCGGCAAGATCGCCGATGTCGCAGACCGCACCCGCAGCGGCAAGATCGGCCCGGACGAACTGTCCGGCGGTACATTCAGCATCACCAACATCGGTTCTGTCGGTGCGCTGTTCGACACCCCGATCATCAACCAGCCGCAGGTCGGCATCCTCGGCACCGGGGCGATCGTCAAGCGCCCCGTGGTGGTCCAGGACGAGAACGGTGACGACTCGATCGCCATCCGCTCCATGATGTACCTGTCCCTCACCTACGACCACCGCCTGGTGGATGGTGCGGACGCGGGACGCTTCCTGCAGACGCTGAAGGCCCGCCTCGAAGAAGGCGCGTTCGAAGCGGACCTGGGACTGTAACCAAACAGCCAATAACGACGGCGGTGCGGGCGCCGGTGGATTGCCACCGGAAGGCTGCACCGCCGTCGTTGTTTAAGCCGTCCGCATTGTCTGAGCCGTAAATGTAGGGGCGCGGTGTTAACCGGGGGCACGCGTGGATTTGCTACAGGACGTAGAACAAACTGGCTAAGCTGGGGCCATGACTATTCTCTTTAGCATTCTGGTGTTCCTGCACATTGTCGGAGCCGCCATGATCGTGGGCTACTGGATCGCCACGATGAAGCAGCCCACCGTGCACCCCCGCCAGCGCGACGGAGCCTTCCTGCAGCTGCTCACGGGCATCGCCATGATGGGTCTCCTTCCGCTTCTGCCCGACGCCCATCCGAACTATGTCAAGCTGGGCATCAAGCTCGTCATCGGCATTGTCGTTGCCGTCCTGGCAGTTATTGGAGCGCGCAAGGTCAAAAACGGGCAGCCCGTCTCAACCGGTCTCGCACACGGCGTTGGCGGGCTGGCACTGATCAATATCGGCATCGCCACTCTGTGGAACTAATCCCGGAAACCGGCAGTTCGGTCATAATCCTCTGACAGCGGACAACCCGTGCGCCCGCGCCCGCTAATCCATAGGATTGTGCAGGACGGTCCGGGCGCCAGCCCGGCCATGATTGATCCCAAGCTAAGGAGTGGAAATGGCAGCAACACGCACCGCACACACTGTATGGAACGGCGACCTGATGACGGGCGCCGGCAACACCACACTCGACAGCTCCGGACTGGGCACCTACGAGGTCACCTGGAAGGCCCGCACGGAGGCCTCAGAAGGCAAGACCAGCCCCGAAGAGCTGATCGCCGCAGCCCACTCCGCCTGCTTCTCCATGGCCTTCAGCCACGCGCTGGCGCAGGCTGGCCACACGCCGGAGGAGGTGCACACCAAGGCGGACGTCACGTTCCAGCCGGGCACCGGCATCACCGGCAGCCACCTGACCCTCAACGCCAAGGTCCCGGGCATTACCGAAGATGAATTCCAGAAGATCGCGGCGGAAGCCAAGGTCGGCTGCCCTGTATCTGGTGCCCTCGCCAGCATCGACATCACCCTGGACGCCACGCTCGCCGCTTCCTGATGTTCCGCCCCGCCTGCTGAATTGCAGGTGCGGCAACGGCTAAGGCCCTGTTCCGGTCTGGAGAAATCCAGTCGGGAACAGGGCCTTTCTGTGGGGCCCTCTCCGTGCGGCGTCAGCCCTTCGCGGGCTGCCGGCCCGGCAGCGGCTCCGGACGCAGCCGGCGGTAGCCCTCGCGGGCCGGCGGCCGGTCCGTGGGCAGCTCCTGCACCATCTCCTTCAGCGCCGTGATGCCGGACTCCAGCTGCGGGTCCCGGCGGGCAGCGTAGGCGTGCGGCGGGAACGTCACCTCGATGTCCGGAGCCACTCCGTGGTTTTCGACGCTCCAGCCCACGCCGCCGCCGAACCAGGTGGCGTAGCGGGGCTGGGTAACCCCTGTTCCGTCGGCCAGCGTGAAGCGGTTGTCGATGCCGACGACGCCACCCCAGGTGCGCGTGCCGATCACCGGGCCGATGCCACGCAGCTTCGAGACCTGCGTGATGATGTCGCCGTCGGAACCGGCGAATTCGTCGGCCAGGATGATGACCGGACCGCGCGGCGCGTGGTGCGGATACGTCCGCGGCTTTTCGCCGCGGGGCATGCTCCAGCCCGTCACCTTCCGCCCGATCAGTTCTGCCACGAGCTGGGACGTGTGCCCGCCGCGGTTGCGGCGCACGTCCACGATCAGGCCGTCAAGCGCCGTCTCGGTGTCCAGGTCGCGGTGGAGCTGCGCCCAGCCGTTGGCCAGCATGTCCGGAATATGCAGGTAGCCGAATTTGCCGTCCGATGCCTCGCGTACTGTGCGGCGGTTGGCATTCACCCAGTCCTGGTACCGGAGCCGTTCCTCATCCTTGATGGGGACGACGGCGATCCGGCGCTGGACTCCGGCTGCCTGTCCGTGGCCGGCGCCGTTGCGGATGGTCAGTTCCACCGCCCGGCCGGCCGCGCCCACCAGTTGCATGGCCGGCGTCAGCGACTCCGTCAGGCGCACACCGTCAATGGCCAGCAGGACGTCCCCGGCCTTGGCGTCTGCGCCCGGCCGCGTCAGCGGCGAGGTGGCCAGCGGATCCGACGATTCGCCGGCCAGGATGCGCTCGATTTCCCAGCCCTCGCCGGTGAAGGCGAGGTCGGCACCCAGCCGGCCCTGGCCGTTGCTGCCGTTTTCCGTGGCCGCCGCCGGGCGCACGTAGGCGTGCGATGTGCCGAGCTCGCCGTGCAGCTCCCACAGCAGGTCCACCAGGTCGTCGTGCGATCCGAGCCGCTCCACGAGAGGACGGTAGCGGGCGTGGATGGAGTCCCAGTCCTGGCCGGCCATGTCCTCGGTCCAAAAGAAGTCGCGCTGCAGCCGCCACGCCTCGTCGAACGCCTGGCCCCACACGCTCAACGGATCCATCAGGACGCGGATGCGGGTGAGGTCCACCTTGACCAGCTGGCCGGAATCCTCGTCGGCCTTGGCGTCGGAGGGCACCACGCGGACCTGCTTGTCGTGGACCAGGACCACCTTCCTGCCGTCACCGGACAGGCGGTAGCTGTCCAGGGCGTCCACGAGGGTGGTGCTCTTGCGCTTGGCCAGGTCGAAGCGGACCAGGCTCGGCGCCTCGTTCTTGTCCTCCAGGCTTGCCCTGCCCTCCCCGGTGACGCCGGCAAGGGCGCTGTCGAGCCACAGCAGAGCGCCGTCGGCGGCGGTCAGGTCCGAGTAGTTGCCCTGCGGAACCGGGACGCTGATGACCCGGTGGGCGAGTCCTTGGGCGTCCACCCGGACGGCGGCCGGTGCGGGCTTGCCCTCGGCGGCTGCGGACTCGGCTGCGGTGCCGTCCTGTTCGTTGGATCCGTCTGCCAGGGCCACGCTGGGGCCGAACGGCGAGGCGGTGTCCGCCGCCAGTGCCACGAGGTAGGGCTTGATCGGGCTCGGGAAGGACAGGTCAAAGGAATGGCCGTCGTAGACCGGATCGAAACTGCGGTTGGAAAGGAAGGCAAGGAATTTGCCGTCCGGGGAGAACGACGGCGATTCGTCCCGGAAGCGGCCGTCCGTCACCTCCACGATGGCGGCCTCTCCGGCCGTGACCTCCGGGGCGTTGGTCTCCCCGGGAGTGGTCTCCCCGGGGTTGGTTTTCCGGGCGTTGGCGCGGACCAGCCGCAGGCGGCTGCGTGAGCCGAAGGATGTCACCGGTTCGGACCAGGCGAGCCATGCGGAGTCCGGCGACCAGGCGAGGTCCTCAATGCTGCCCTCGCCGATGCTGGTTACCGCCGTCAGCGTGCCGTCCTGCGTGTCGGCAATGTACAGGTCGCCAAAGGCGGTTCCGATGGCGATCCAGCGGCCGTCGGGGCTGGCTTCAATGGCGCTGGCACGTGAAGGCTTGGGGAACCGCACCGTGAGCGGGCTTGATTCGGCCGCAACAGTGCCGGTGGCCTGGCCAGCCGTCGTTTCGGTTGCTGCCTCCGCAGGGGCGAGGTCGGCCGCAGCGTCGTCGGCCACCGGGTGGGTGGCGCGGGGTCCCGCTACCCCGGCGGCGGAAACTGGCCTGGGCAGTGGCATGGCCGAAGACACGGCTTCCTGCTGATCCCCGGCAGGTTCGGTGTCCGGGAGAGCGCTGGGCTTGCCGTTGCCGTTGCCGTTGGCTGCTGGCGCGGCCTTTGCTGCTCGGGCTGCTCCATCGTGTGCCGGAACCTGCGGCACGATTTCCCTGATGAACAGGGCCTCCTCGCCGTCGTGATCTGCCACGTAGGCGATGCGGCCGGCGGGAAGAGGACGCGGCAGGCGGGCACGAACGCCGGCCGTCGCCTCCACAACGCGGGACGGCCCGTCCTTGTGCCGCAGCCAGTGGATTGTTCCGTGGGCCTCCACGGCGCTTGCTTCCCCCGTGGTGTCCGGCCGGACGTCACCCAGGTGCTTGGCGACCTTGAGGAGCGAGGCGCGGCGGCCCTGGGACGCCGATCCGAGCGTTACATCCAGCCGGACGGCCTCGGAGCCAAGGTCATGCAGGAGCCATAGCTCACCGGCCGATTCGAAGATCACGCGCTTGCCGTCGGTGGAGGCGTGGCGGACGTAGAAGTCCTCGTGGTCGGTGTGGCGCCGCAGGTCCCCGCCGCCGGGCAGGACCGAGTACAGGTTGCCGTAGCCTTCGTGGTCTGAGAGGAAGGCGATGCGCCCGTCCACCCACATGGGATCGGCGAGATTGCCGTCCAGCTCCGGCAGGAGCCGCTCAAACTCACCGTTTCCGTCGCTGTCGATCCAGAGCTTTCCGGCAGTTCCGCCACGGTAGCGCTTCCACCAGGCCGGTTCGCGGGACAACACACTGCCCACCACCACCGGCTTTTCGTCCCCGAGTTCCGGGCCGAAGGCCACGGACTCGACCGGTCCCAGCGGGAGCTCCTCGGCCCAGCCGCCCTCGGTGGACAGCCGGTAGGCGTGCGTGTGGCGGCTCTCGGCCTGGCGGAACGCACTGGTGACCACGATGTCCCCGGAAGGGGTGAAGCCCTTGACCCGAGTGGTGCTGTGTCCGAAGAAGGTCAGCTGGCGGTATCCCCCGCCGTCGACATCAGCGATGACCACCTCGGGAGCCGTCCCCTGCACGACCGTCCAGACCAGCTTTTTACCGTCCGGCGTAAAGCGCGGGTTGCGGGCCGGCAGCTGGAGCGAGGAAACACGCCAGGCGCGGCCGCCGCTGAGGGGGGCAATCCAGACGTCGTCCTCGGCCACAAACGTGACCAGATCGCCGTGAACATGAGGGAACCGGAGGTAACTCGAAGAGGTCATCGTTCGATCATAGTCAACGTGACATGAGCCATCGGGGAGGTGCCCTGCCGTGCCGGGCATGGTGAGATGGATCATGCGTATCGTCATGGCCGGCGCCTCCGGGCTCATCGGAACCGCACTCTCCTCCCGCCTCGCCTCCGACGGGCACGACGTCGTCAGGCTGGTTAGGCGGCCGCCGTCGTCGCCGTCGGAGACCCCCTGGGATCCCGCCACCGGAACCCTGAACCCGGGCTGCCTTGAGGGCGCCGACGCCGTCATCAATCTGTCGGGCGCCAACATCGGCGCCAGGCCATGGACACCGCACCGGATCGATGAGCTGTTCCAGTCGCGCCTCGATCCCACGCGGACTCTTACCTCGGCGATGCGCCACCTCGACTCCCCGCCCCCGACGTTCATCAGCCAGTCCGGGGCCGGCTACTACGGCGACGCCGGGCACGCCATGCTGACGGAGGAATCCCCCGCCGGGCAGGGCATCATGGCCCGCATCTGCGTCGAGTGGGAAGCGGCAGCCCACGAGGCCCCGTCCGGAGTCCGGGTTGTGACGCCGCGGACCGCGGTGGTGCTGAGCAGGTCAGGCGGTGCCATGGGACGCCTGCTGCCTCTGCTGCGGGCAGGCATCGGCGGTCCGCTGGGCAACGGCCGGCAGTACTGGCCGTGGATCACCCTCCCCGACCTCACCTCCGCGTTCGGATTCCTCCTCACGTCCGGGAATTCGGGTCCCGTGAATGTTGCGGCGCCGGAAACCGCCGACCTCAACACCCTCGTTGCCGGGCTGGCAAGGGCCCTTCACCGCCCCGCCCTGCTGCGTGCGCCGGCCCCGGCGCTGCGCCTCGTCATGGGCAAGCTGGCCGACGAACTTCTGCTCGCAAGCCAGCGGATCGAGCCGACACTGCTCCGGGACAGCGGGTTCACCTGGCAGCATCCCTCGGTGGCGCTTGCCGCCGCATGGGTCGCCGGCGACAAGTAGTCGCTCCTTTCTGTTGGTGTTCAGGGCCGTTCTGTTGGTGTTCAGGTCCGTGTTGTTCGTGTTCAGCCCGCTATTGGTGTTCAGCCGCAGGCAGGATGTCCGCGATGCGCCAGCGTCCCTCAGCCTGGACCAGGACAAGCCGCAGCCTCATATCCTGCTGCCGCGCTCCGGTGGCCACGACGGCGCCTGCAAGCGATCGCTCCTGATAAGCCGAGGTCGATGACGTCACCGCCACTACTGCCCTCGCCGGCGTGCTTCCGGGCAGGCGACGCACGCCGGAGAGACTCGTGGTGAACCCGGCCAGCACCGTCCCGGATTTCTCCAGCCCGGCGCGGATCTGCCGGTCCGCGGCATGAGCTGGGGTGTTCGGGGCATTCACATCGTCGAGCAAGTCCAGCCTGCCCTCCCGCAGCGCCAGTGAACGCAGCTGCGCCAGTCCGAGGACCGCCTCCACGGGATCCTTCGCCGCCAGCCGGCGCCTGACATCACTCGGCAGGCTGGCCTCCTGTGCTGCAGCAGCTGGCGAGGATCCTGGGCTGCCCGCCGGAAGGACTGCCTCCAGCGCCACTTGGCCTGACTCCCGCGCCGCTGGAGTCGAGTCCAGGGCCTCCTGGCCTGGCACCTCCGCAGCCCCGGGCAACCCCAGAAGCGCGGCGCCGGCAAGCACCGCTGCCGTGAGCACACCGCCTGCCACTGCCAGAGGGCGGCTGCCGCCCGCGCCGGCTCCGGCGACCCTGCGGACCCGCGTCGGCAGCGCCTTGGAAGCCGCGTGGTCCGTGGTTCGCCTGCCTGTGGCTGGCCTGTTTGCGGTTTGCCTGCCTGTGGCTGGCCTGTTTGCGGTTTGTCTGTCTGCGGTCCGCCTCTCCGCCCTGTGCCTGACCACGGGACGTGCGTCCGCAGGGTGCTGCCCGTCAGCCGCGTGACTGACCACGGCATGCCGGACCGCCGCGTGCCTGGCCCCGGTACCCCTGACAGCGGGTTGCTGCAGTGACAGGGCGTGGGCTGTCGGTGCCCCACACGACGACAGCCGGCCCAAGGCCCTCACCCATCCGGTCGTCTTCAGCCGCCTTCCCCAGGCGAGCAGGTGCCTCCTCAGGCGCCCGCCCGACGGCGGGACGGGCCTGCGCGTCAGCAACTCGGGCAGCACCGTGTCATGCACGGAGCGGGACAGATCCACAGGGAGTGCGGCCGCGCTGCGGTACACAGCCGTGGCAAACCCGGCGGCGGCGGGACGTTGCCGCCGGTCGTCACTGAGCCCCGCCTCCAGCAACGCCGCCAGCTCGGCCGGCACGTCCGGAACAAGCAGGGAGAGCGGTGGCCTGGCCGCTGACGGCGGAGGGGGCTGTCCGGTGAGGCAGTACCAGCCCAAGGCGGCGGCCGCATAGACGTCGCGTTCGGGCTGGAGTCCGGCCCGGACTGCGTCCACCGGGGCCGGATCCGCAAAGCCGTCGGTGTGACAATCGGAAACGCCGGAAGTGTCCCCCACCATCCGGGCCACGCCGAGGTCGGACAGCAGCGGCTTTCCATGGGCGGTGAAGAGTACGTTGCCGGGTGCGACGTCGGAGTGAGTGAAGCCCTTGCCGTGCAGGTAGCCCAGGACCTGCGCGATCGGGGTCAGGACCGTGACCGTCTCGCCGACGCTCAGTGCGCCTCGCGCCGTGACCAGTTGCTGGAGGGAACCCCCGGCCGCGTAGTCCATCAGGAGACCAAAGCTGCCCCCTCCAGCCTCATCCGTCCTGACCACGCCGTAAGCCTTCACCAGGTGCTCGTGGTCCAGCACTGACATGACCAGGAGTTCACGGCGGACATCCTGCTCCCGCGCCTCGGCAAGGTGGGTGTCCGCGGCGCCCGGCCCGGTACTGCTTGATTCGCCGCTGCCCCACGGCCGGCCGAAGCACTTCAGGGCAAGCTTCACACCGGTGGAGTCCTGCGAAACCAGCCACACTTCGGCACTGCCGCCTCGGCCCAACCGGCGGCATACCGAGTAGCCCGCGATGGCGGGCGCTCCCCCGGCGGAACCGTGCGTAGTGGCGCTGCGGCGGCCTTCCGGGCTGTGCGACTTCGAGCTGTGGTTTTCCGAGCTGTAGTTTTCCAAGCTGTGCTGGTCCATGGCTTAAGGAGTACCGGAAACCGGCAATTCCTGCAGAAGTTATCCACAGGCAGGCGTACGGTCCGCCGTCATCGGGAATGGCGCAGAATGTGACCGCGGAGGCATGAGAGCTTGGGCACACTATCGGGCAGGACGCCGGCTGAGGTCTAAGCTGGAACGCATGACTCTTGAGTTCACAACGCTCGGTCTTGCCCCGGATTTCGTCGATTACACCCACGCCTGGGACATCCAGCGCGAAATCCATGAAAATGTCCTGGCCGGCAAGGCCCCCAGCACGGTACTCCTCCTTGAACATGCCGCCGTCTACACGGCCGGAAAGCTGACAGAGGATCACGAGCGGCCCTTCGACGGCACCCCCGTCGTTCCCGTGGACCGCGGTGGCAAGCTCACCTGGCACGGTCCCGGCCAGCTCATCGGATACCCGATCATCAAGCTGAAGAACAAAGCCGGCATCCGGGACTACGTTGAGCGTCTGGAGGCCGTGATCATCGCGGTGCTCGCGGACTATGGCATCAAACCGGTCCGGATCAAGGGGCGTGCGGGTGTCTGGATCGAGGAGGATGCCAAGGGCCCGGCCCGCAAGATCGCCGCTATCGGCATCAGGGTCAGTCAGGGCGTGACCATGCACGGCTTCGCGATTAACTGCAACAACGACCTCGCACCGTATGGCCAGATCATCGCCTGCGGGATCAACGATGCGGGTGTGACCACGATCGCCCAGGAAACGGGCCGCGATGTGTCTCCTGCCGATCTCGTTTCGCGGATCACCGAGGAACTGCGCAACAATGAAGACGCCCTAGTTGCAACCCCCGAAGGAGCTCTCCTGTGACACTGGCACCAGAAGGCCGGAAAATGCTGCGGATCGAGCAGCGCAATGCGGCCACCCCGGTGGAACGGAAACCGGACTGGATCAAGGCCAAGGTCCAGATGGGCCCGGAATTCGTCGGCCTGAAGAACCTGGTCAAGAAGGAAGGCCTGCACACCGTCTGCGAAGAGGCCGGCTGCCCCAACATCTTCGAATGCTGGGAAGACAAGGAAGCCACCTTCCTGATCGGCGGCTCCGAATGCACACGCCGCTGCGACTTCTGCCAGATCGACACCGGCAAACCCTCACCCGTGGACAGGTTCGAACCCACCAAGGTGGCCCGCTCCGTGCAGGCAATGGCCCTGCGCTACGCCACCGTCACCGGCGTCGCCCGTGACGACCTCGAAGACGAAGGCGTCTGGCTCTACGCCGAAACGGTCCGCAAGATCCACGAACTCAACCCCGGCACCGGCGTCGAACTCCTGATCCCGGACTTCTCCGGCAAACCCGAACACATCGCCGCGATCTGCGACTCCAAACCCGAGGTGTTCGCGCACAACGTCGAAACCGTGCCAAGGATCTTCAAGCGGATCCGGCCCGCGTTCCGCTACGAACGCTCCCTGGACGTCATCACCCAGGGCCGGAACCTGGGCATGGTCACCAAGTCCAACCTCATCCTGGGCATGGGCGAAACCCGCGAAGAGATCTCCGAAGCCCTCCGCGACCTCCACCAGGCAGGCTGCGACCTGATCACCATCACCCAGTACCTGCGCCCCTCCGAACGCCACCTCCCCGTGGACCGCTGGGTCAAGCCGCAGGAATTTGTGGACCTGCAGCACGAAGCCGAGGAGATCGGCTTCCTCGGCGTCATGTCCGGACCCCTGGTCCGCTCCTCCTATCGCGCCGGCCGGCTCTGGGCCACCGCCATGCGCAAAAAGGGCTGGGAAATCCCCGCCGAACTCGCCCACATCGAATCCTCCGGATCCACCCGCCAGGAAGCCAGCTCCCTGCTGGCGGCGCACCAGTAGCACCAGGCATTTCCACGGCAAAGGGCCGGACACCGGAACTTTCCGGCGTCCGGCCCTTTGTCGTGGATCACGTAGAATTAAGGCACTATGGCGAAATCCCCTGACTCCAGCAACAACACTCCTGCGGCCGCTGATGCCTCCAAGCGCGGCCTCTTTGGGCGCAAACCCAAAGCCGTGAAGGAAAAGAAGCCCAGCCGGCTCAAGCAGATCCGCGAGGTCTTCAATATGACCCGCCGCCACGACCCCATGGTTCCGTGGCTCATGCTGCTGGCGTTCCTGGGCGTCGTGGCCGTCAGCCTCGTGGTTGGCCTGTTGCTGAACAACTGGATTACAGGCCTGATCATCGGCATCCCGCTGGGTTTCCTTGCGGCAACGTTCATCCTTTCGCGCCGCGCCGAGGGGGCTGCCTTCGCCCAGATCGAAAACCAGCCGGGAGCGTCCGGGGCTGCCCTCAGCACTCTGAAGCGCGGCTGGATCACCGAGGAGCAGCCCGTGGCTGTGAACCCGCGGACCCAGGACGCCGTTTTCCGCGCTGTCGGTCGTCCCGGCGTCGTGCTCGTTGCTGAAGGGCCCACGCACCGCGTGCGCCCGCTGGTCGAAGGCGAACGGAAGAAGCTGGCGCGCATCCTTCCCAACGTCACCGTCCACGTCATCGAAACCGGGCGCGGCGAGGGTCAGGTGCCCATCAGCCAGGTGGCGAAGAAGATGAACAAGCTCAACAACGAGCTCACCAAGACCGAGGTCAGCGCCGTGTCCAAGCGCATCTCATCGCTGGGCACCCGGCTCCCGATCCCCAAGGGCGTGGACCCCTACAAGGCCCGCCCGCAGCGCGGACGCTAATCAGCCTGATCCGCCCCGGTGGCCGCCGCATCTGCGTCGGCCCCGGGGCGTCTTCATTTTGAGCGGCATCTTCCGTTTAAATGGCGCTGCCCGCTTAAACCGCGTTGCCCGTTTGAGCGGCACATAGCACCAGCCAGACCCCAGCACCTACAGAAGCCGGAGCCTCCTGTGAAATTCCCGTCCGCGTCCGCCGTCGTCCGTGCCTTCCGCCTGCTGGCCGTGGCCGAAGCCTTCAGCTGGGCCGCGCTCCTGACTGGCATGTACTTCAAGTGGATCGCCGGGACCACCGAACTCGGCGTGGAGATTGCCGGACCGGTGCACGGCGCACTGTTCATCGGCTACGGAGTGGCTGCCCTTGTCCTGTGGCGGCTGCAGCGCTGGCCGTTCAAAGTGGCGCTGTTCGCAGGCCTCTCGGCGGTTTTCCCCTTTGCCACCGTTCTGTTTGAGCGGTGGGCGCTCCGCCGGGGGTACCTCTCGGGCGGGTGGCTACTTGCGGACGAGGACCGTGTTCATGGCCTTGTCATGGAGTCCGCGCTGGTCGGGGTCGAAGATGACCGCCGGGATCACCAGGCACAGCAGGACAGTGCGGACCAGGGCGGCCAGCGGACCGGCCGCTGAGCCGTCCGGCTTCACCACGTGGATGCCCATCACCCGGTGGCCGATGCTGTAGCCCAGAGTTCCGATCAGCAGGATCTGCTCGGCGGCAAAGACGGCAAGCGTGGCCATGGAATTGCCTGCGAGGAACACGTTGCTGATCAGCAGCGCGATGGTCCAGTCGATGGTGATCGCCAGGATCCGCCGGCCGGCGCGGGCCATGGATCCGCTGCCCGACTCGGGAAAGCCCAGGCGTTCGCCCGGGTACTTGGAAATGCCGGAAGTGTCCGGCCCGCTGAGCCACGAACCGATGTCTTTGCGATCTACCACCCACTAAGTTTACCGAGCCGTAAGCAGCACCGTGGACGTTCACACTCTGGATGGACGTGGACCACAGTGTGGACACCGTATAGCGTTTACATATCAGTAGGTTCCGTAACCTGCCGGAAACAAAGCGGACACGGACGGGAAATCCCGAATCCCTAGGGTGGTAACAGTTGCTAGCGAGCCTGGAGCGGGGCACTTTTGTGTTTCCGCCCATTGGATTGCGCTGGACCACTTGGCTTTACAGCCAGTTATTAAATATGCGTAAGGAGCATAGATGTTCAAGACTGCGGACGAAGTCCTCAAGTTCATCAAAGATGAAGACATTCGGTTTATCGATATCCGCTTCACCGACCTCCCCGGCGTTCAGCAGCACTTCAACGTGCCCGCCAAGAGCGTGGACGCCGACTTCTTCGTCAACGGCCAGCTTTTCGATGGTTCTTCCATCCGCGGTTTCCAGGGCATCGCCGAGTCTGACATGCAGCTCATTCCGGACGTCACCACCGCGTTCCTGGACACGTTCCGCATGGAGAAGACCCTTGCACTGAACTTCTCCATCGTGAACCCCCGCACGGGCGATCCTTACCACCGCGACCCCCGTGGCGTGGCAGAGAAGGCTGAGGCCTACCTCGCCTCCACCGGCATCGCCGACACCGCGTTCTTCGCTCCCGAAGCAGAGTTCTTCGTGTTCGACAACGTCCAGTACCAGTCCTCCCCCGAGGGCAGCTTCTACAAGATCGACTCCGAAGAAGCCCACTGGAACACCGGACGTGAAGAAGAGGGCGGAAACCTCGGCTACAAGACCCCGGTCAAGGGCGGTTACTTCCCTGTTTCCCCGACCGACAAGCAGGTCGACCTGCGCGACGCCATGTGTGTTGCCCTGGACGAGGCCGGGCTTGAGGTCGAGCGCAGCCACCACGAAGTTGGCTCCGCCGGCCAGGCCGAGATCAACTACAAGTTCACCACGCTGACCCACGCGGCTGATGACCTGCAGAAGTTCAAGTACGTCATCAAGAACACCGCTGACGCCTGGGGCAAGTCCGTCACCTTCATGCCGAAGCCGGTCTTCGGTGACAACGGCTCGGGCATGCACTGCCACCAGTCGCTGTGGAGCAACGGCGAGCCGCTGTTCTACGACGAGAAGGGCTACGCCGGCCTGTCCGACACCGCCCGCTGGTACATCGGCGGCCTGCTGAAGCACGCCGACGCCGTCCTCGCGTTCACCAACCCGACGGTCAACTCCTACCGCCGCCTGGTCAAGGGTTTCGAAGCCCCGGTCAACATGGTTTACTCGCAGGGCAACCGCTCCGCCGGTATCCGTATCCCGATCACGGGCTCCAACCCGAAGGCCAAGCGCATCGAGTTCCGCGCTCCGGACCCCTCCTCCAACCCGTACCTGGCCTTCGCTGCCCAGCTGATGGCCGGCATCGACGGCATCCGCAACCGCATCGAGCCGCCGGCTCCGATCGACAAGGACCTCTACGAGCTCCCCGCCGAGGAAGCCAAGGACATCCCCAAGGCTCCGGGCACCCTCGAGGAAGCACTGCAGGCACTGGCTGAGGACAACGAGTTCCTTCAGGCCGGCGGCGTGTTCACCCAGGACCTGATCGACACCTGGATCGAGTACAAGTACGAGAACGAGATCCGGCCGCTGTCCCTGCGCCCGAACCCCTACGAGTTCGAGCTCTACTACGGCGTCTAGCCAGTTCATGCGGCTAACGCGGACCTAGTCCGCAGGTAGTTCGCAAGAATCTCGCTACAGCAAGGGCCGGTTCCAGGTTTCACCCCTGGAGCCGGCCCTTTGTCGTGCCGGAATCCGACTATGCCCGCTCCCCGGTCGTCCCACCTTCAGGAGTAAGCGGAAGCTCCATAAACTCGTACAGCTCCCGCCATGCGTTATCTAGTTGCAGCTCTGCTAGAACAAGCGCCTCTTTACCCGATCCAACGCCACCCTTGGCGCCTTCCCGCAAGGCCACAAGTTCGCGGTACAGCTCCTCTACACGGACGAGGCGCCTCTTGAATTCGTCATCAGCCATGCGAAAAGGCTAACCGACACGGGCGCGCTCTGTCCGCTGGGGTAGGCGGTTCGCCGGACTCCTGCCCGAAGAGGTTCATCGGCTTCAGCGGTGGCCCGTCCCGTCCCCCACGCGCGGAGCGGGCCACCTACCGTCGCCGTAGATCCCGATGGGCCGTTACGGTGCCGGTAGACGGGATAATACGGCAGGCAAGTGAACTGCTTGTAACTGGCCAGCAGGCTTATCAAGTTGAGTGACTAACCCAGGTGCGCGTAGCGTCATAAATGGCAACCTCCGCAATTGTCCCCCAGCTGCGGAGGTTGCTTACTAGTCTGCCCCGGGAGACTCCTCAAACCGCCAAGGGCCGCCACCGGTTAAGTCCCCCGGCAGGGTTCCTCCGCGTACCTCCCCCAGAGGGACTCTGCACCCGTGCCGCCAAAGGCTTCCAGGTCTCCCCGCAAAGCCCGGCACAGAATGAGGGAGTCAGCGAAACTCCGCCGCATGTAGGCCTCCCAGTCGGCCCGTTCGGAGGTGAACGCCTGCGTGCCCATCTGGTACCTGAGGTGGGCGAAATGATCCAGGATCCGGTGGGCCGCCGCTTCGGCCCGGGCCGCCAGCCGCTTTGCCTCCCGCTTCGACGCAGGATCCGAGATCGCCGATGCGTCGGGCAGTTCCTCGCGGTGCCAGAAGTACGGCTGCAGGTCGACGTTATCCACGAAGATCCTGTCGATCTCCTGCTGCTGGGCATAGAGCGAGGAAGCGGTGCTGCTTTCCAAAGTGCTCCTGATCCCGGCGTACTGGTACGCCGCCGCGATGAGCGTGGCAGCAACGCCCGCCCCGATGAGCAGCAGCTCGGCCCTCCTGAGCCTCCTGGCACGGCTGCCCTTCGCCTGCGCGCGGGCATGGTCCGCATCCTGGCGTGCCAAATCCTGGCGCCTTTGATGCTGCGGAAGCTCAGACGCCGAAAGCTGGCTCCAGGCGTGCTGAGACCGGGAGCCAGCCTGTTCCGGCGAGTGCCTCCGAGACGAAGACCCTTTCAAGCCTTCCCCCCAACAAGGTTTGAAGTGCACTGCCAAGACACAGCGTAGGCACACCCGGGTGACGGCGCAACGGTCCGGCGGTGTTTCCGGGCTGCATGAGCGTTCAGAAGGCGGCGTACATGGTCCGCTGCGGTCCGGCCTCGCCGCCCAGATAGACGCCCTTGTCCGCAAAACCCGCCTTCAGGTAGGCTCCCCGCCCGGCGGGGTTGCGCTCGTTGACTGAAAGCACGACGCCGGCCTGGCCGCCTCCCAGCCTGACCGTTAGTTTGGCGGCCGCCGCCACTGCCGCAGATGCTGCCGCCTGGCCCAGGCCCTGGCCCTGCCGCCGCCTGTCGATCAGGAACCCGCGAAGCAGCCAGGCGGAGTCGTCGTCGGGCCAGCCGGCGAGCCGGGCTGCCCCCGACTGCAGCGTCAGCACCCCGGCAGCCCTGCCGCCTGCCTCGATGACATAGGGCCTGCGGGACCCGTCCTCGAGCCCTGCCAGCATCATGCGCAGGGGATCGCCCACAAACTCCTGCTGGCCCGGTGCGAGTTCCAGTTCCGCCACCGCACCCAGCTGGATGGCCCGGGCATCGGCATCCAGGTCCCGCAACGGAATGAGCCATACGTCCGGACGCATGATCCGTCAGGAAGCAGGTGCCGCCCCGTCGGCGGGCGGACCCGCGGGGTCCATCCACATGACCTCCCACAGGTGCCCGTCCGGATCCTGGAAGCTGTGGCTGTACATGAAGCCGTAATCCTGCACCGGCTGCGATTCAGTTCCGCCGGCGGCCAGGGCCTTGCTCACCATCTGGTCAACGGCATCCCGGCTGTCCACCGAGAAGGCCATGATGGCCTCGGTGGCCGAGGTCGCGTCCACGATCTCCTTGGCGGTGAACGTCTTGAAGAACTTCTCTACGAGGAGCATCACGAAGGCGTCGTCGTTGATCACCATGCAGGTGGCGTTCTCATCCGTATAGTCCTGGTTGAATGTAAAGCCCAGCGCATTGAAGAACTGCACGGATCTGTCGAGGTCCCTGACGGGTAGGTTCATGAAGATTTGGGTAGCCATGCGCCCAAACCTAGCACCGGTTCAGTGACCGTAGAAGACCTTCTCGAACACCGCACGGGCGCGTCGGCTCACCCTCAGGTAGTCCTCCTCGAACGCCGTGGCCATCCCTTCCTCGTAGCCGCACCACCTGGCCACGGCCTCCAGGTCGCGCCGGGACGAGGGCAGCAGGTCCGAAGCGCGGCCCGTCCAGATCACGTTCGCGGAACGGATCCGGCTGGCGAGCCGCCAGGCGTCGGCCAGCAGGCGGGCGTCGTCATCTTCCAGCAGCCCCAGCGAGGCCGCCGCATTAAGAGCCTTCAGGGTGGACGTGGTGCGCAGTTCCGGGTTGCTTCCGGCGTGCTGGAGCTGCAGCAGCTGCACGAGCCATTCCACGTCGCTAAGGCCGCCGCGCCCCAGCTTGAGATGCCTGGCAGGATCGGCGCCGCGGGGCAGCCGCTCGGACTCCACCCGCGCCTTGATGCGACGTATCTCGCGGACGTCAGCGTCGGCGACGGCGGCCGGGTAGCGGATGGGATCGATCAGCTTCACGAAGTCGGCGGCAAGCCCGTCGTCACCCGCGATCGGCCGGGCACGGAGCAGTGCCTGCGCCTCCCAGATGAGCGACCAGCGGCGGTAGTACTCGCCGTAGGACTCCAGCGACCGCACCATCGCCCCGTTCTTTCCCTCCGGGCGAAGGTCAGCGTCCACGGCAAGAACCCGCTCGGCCATGATCGCCGGCTTGAGCGGCTGCGTCAGAAGGGTTGATAGGTGGCCCACGATCTTCGCGGCCTGCTGCTGTGCTTCATCGTCCGAGGCACCGGGCAGCGCACGGTGGACGTACAGGACGTCGGCGTCGGACCCGTAGCCGATCTCCAGTCCGCCCTGCCGCCCCATGGCCACCACCAGCACCGATGTCTTCAGCGGGCCGGCGGCGGAGACAATGTTTTCCGCCACCCGCAGGGCGCCAAGGATGGCGGCGCGGTCCGTCTCGGCCAGCGCCTCCCCCACCTGGTCCTGGCGGAGCAGCCCGGCGCTGTCCGCGATGGCGATCCGAAGGATTTCACGGCGCCGGATGAGCCGGATGAGGCGCATGGCGCTTTCCGGGTCCGCGTGCCGGGACATCTTGGAGGCGATCTCCTGCCACTGCGTCTCAAAGCTGAGTGGCGCCAGTTCCTTGTCCGTCCCCAGCCAGGACACCGATTCCGGCGACACTTCGAGGAGGTCGGCGATGAGGCGGGAGTTGGACAGCATGTGGCACAGCCGCTCGGCCGCCGCAGCGGAATCGCGCAGCATGCCCAGGTACCAGTGCGTGGTGCCAAGGGCCTCGCTGATCCTGCGGAAGGCGAGCAGCCCCGCGTCGGGGTCCACCCCCTCAGCCAGCCAGCCCAGGAGGATGGGCAGCAGCTGCCGTTGCAGGGCCGCACGCCTGCTGACCCCCGCTGTCAGCGCCTCGATGTGGCGGAGTGCGCCCTGCGGATCCCGGTAACCGAGTGCCGCGAGCCGGCCCTGCGCGGCTTCCGGAGTCAGTCGCGCGTCTTCGCTGCTCAGCTTGGCGGCCGTGTTCAGGAGCGGACGGTAGAAGATCCGGTCGTGGAGTTCGCGGACGGAGCGTTTTGTCCGCTGCCAGGCGGCCAGGAGGGCGTCCGGGTGTGGCCGGTCCGTTGAGAAGGGGCCCAGCACAGCCTTGGCCAGGGTGCGGAGGGGCTCCTCCTTGACCGGCATGAGGTGGGTGCGGCGCAGCTGGAAAAGCTGGATGCGGTGCTCGAGCAGCCGGAGGTACCGGTAGGCGTGGTCGAACGCGGCTGCGTCTGCCCGGCCGATGTAGCCGCCGGCGGACAGTGCGGCAATGGCTGACGTCGTGTCGCGGCGGCGGAGGGATTCATCTGATTTGCCGTGCACGAGCTGGAGGAGCTGGACGGTGAATTCGACGTCGCGCAGCCCGCCCCGGCCCAGCTTGATCTGCCGCTGTTCCTCGGCTGGCGGGATGTGTTCGGTCACCCGGCGGCGCATGGCCTGCACGGATTCAACGAATCCGTCGCGGTTCGCCGAGGTCCACACGAGCGGCGAGACGGCCTCCTCGTAGCGGGCACCCAGCGCCGCGTCGCCCGCGATGGTCCGCGCCTTCAGGAGGGCCTGGAACTCCCAGCTCTCTGCCCAACGGGCGTAGTAGCTCTGGTGCGAAGCCAATGTCCGGACCAGCGGGCCGGACTTTCCCTCCGGACGGAGGTTGGCGTCCACCTCCCAGAGACCGGGCTCGCGGGCCGGGGACGAAATGGCGCGCGAGATGCCGGACGCCAGCGCCGTGCCGATGGTGTTGGCCCGGGCGTCGTCCAGCTCGCCTGCCTCCACCACGTAGATGACATCGACGTCGGAAATGTAGTTCAGTTCGCGGGCTCCGCACTTGCCCATCCCGATCACTGACAGTGCGACATCGGCGACCTCCCCGTCGTCGAACTTCACCGCTGCTTCTGCGCGGGAGACCGCAAGGGCGGCCTCGATGGCTGCCCCGGCCAGGTCCGCGAGTTCGGCGCCGACGGCGGGCATGAAGTCCAGCGGATCAGCGGCGCAGAGATCCTTGACGGCGAGGTCCACCACGCCCCTGCGGTAGGCGGTGCGGAGCGCCTCATAGGCCTCGGGGCCAGAGATGCCCGCCACCGGCCGGGCTGCAGTGGGGTCTGCGCGCACCGACCTGAGCAGCTGGGCACGCAGCTCGGCTGGATCGGCCTGGAGCGGTTCCGGGCTGGCGGTCACGCTGAACGCGTCGAGGTGCTCCGGGTGCCTGATCAAGAATTCACCCAGTGCCTCGCTGGCGCCCAGGACCCGGTAGAGCGGTTCGCTCACCTCGGTGTCCGCCGCTGCCAGCTTCCGCAGGTCCGGGTGCTTCTCGATCAGCCGGACCAGGGATTGCAGCGCGGCATCCGGGTTCGCCGCCAGCTGCAGTCCGGCAAACAGGATGTCCTGGTCAATGCCCTCCAGCTCGGGGGCAGCAAGGAACCGTTCGCCCTTCTCGAGGTCGCTGAAGCCGGCGGTAATGAGCCGGCGGGCCAAGCTCACCGCAGCCGCCTAAAGGATGGCGAGGTTGCGCTGCAGCTCATAGGGGGTCACCTGCAGGCGGTAGTCCTGCCACTCCGCCCGCTTGTTGCGCAGGAAGTGCTCGAAGACCTGCTCGCCCAGGATCTGCGGCATCAGTTCCGAGTCCTCCATGGCCCGGATGGCGTCGTGCAGGCTTGCCGGAAGGGGGTCGTGGCCCATCGCCCGGCGCTCCGCGGAGCTCAGCGACCAGATGTCGTCCTCCGCCGCCGCAGGCAGTTCGTAGCCCTCCTCGATGCCCTTGAGCCCGGCGCCCAGGAGCACGGCGTAGGCAAGGTAGGGGTTGGCGGCCGAGTCGATGCCGCGGTATTCGATCCGGGCTGATTGTCCCTTGCCTGGCTTGTACAGCGGGACGCGGACGAGGGCAGAGCGGTTGTTGTGCCCCCAGCTCAGGTAACTGGGCGCCTCTCCCCCGCCCCAGAGGCGCTTGTAGGAGTTGACGAACTGGTTGGTGACCGCGGTGAATTCGGGGGCGTGCTTGAGAACGCCGGCAATGAACTGGCGCGCCGTCTTGGAGAGCTGGAACTCCGCGCCTGCCTCGAAGAAGGCGTTGGTGTCACCTTCGAAGAGCGAGAAGTGCGTGTGCATGCCCGAACCCGGGTGGGCCGTGAAGGGCTTGGGCATGAAGGTGGCGTACGTGCCCTGCTGCAGCGCCACCTCCTTGATGACGGTCCGGAAGGTCATGATGTTGTCCGCCGTCTGCAGGGCGTCCGCGTAGCGCAGGTCGATTTCGTTCTGGCCCGGGCCGGCCTCGTGATGGCTGAACTCCACGGAGATACCCACGGATTCCAGCATGGTCACGGCGGTGCGGCGGAAGTCCTGGGCCACGCCGCCGGGGACGTGGTCAAAGTAGCCGCCCTCGTCCACCGGAATGGGTGAACCGTCGGGGCCGGGCTCCTGCGACTTGAGCAGGTAGAACTCGATCTCAGGGTGCGTGTAGCACGTGAACCCCATGTCGGCGGCCTTGGCCAGGGTGCGCTTGAGGACGTTGCGCGGATCCGCTGCCGAGGGCTCGCCGTCGGGAGTCAAGATGTCGCAGAACATGCGGGATGTCTGCTCCGTCTCGCCGCGCCATGGAAGGATCTGGAAGGTGGACGGGTCCGGCTGGGCCAGCATGTCCGACTCGAAGACACGGGCAAGGCCTTCAATGGCCGAGCCGTCGAAGCCGAGGCCCTCCTCGAAGGCGCCTTCGACCTCGGCGGGGGCCAGCGCCACCGACTTGAGCGAGCCCACGACGTCGGTGAACCACAGGCGCACAAAGCGTACGTCGCGCTCTTCGATCGTGCGCAGGACAAACTCTTGCTGGCGGTCCATGAAGGCCTCTTCTCCGGTCTACGTTCTTGCCCCGGTCCGTCCACGACGGAGCAGCGGCAGCTCACGAATCACTTTACTAAGCATTTACCCATGATGCTGGCGCGGCTGCAGCGCGTAACACAGCGTTAACACTCAGCCGGAGACCGGGCAGCCCCGCCCGGGCAAACCCGCTATGACGCGAATCACCCGGCATCCCATGGCGGCCGGTGGCTAGCACGTCGGGTCCCGGACTACGCTCTTGCCATGGCCTCAAGCAGCAGTCCCGATCCAAGCACGTCCGCTGAAGTACCTGCTCCCTACGGGAACGGCCCCATGGCAGCAGCAGCGCCGCCGTCGGAGACCGCACGGAAGCCGCTCCCCCGGATCCGCACGCACCACCTGCAGCAGGCGAAGACCAGCGGCGAACACTTCGCCATGCTCACGGCCTATGACCAGTACACGGCAGAGATCTTCGACCAGGCAGGCATCGAGGTCCTGCTGGTGGGCGACTCGGCATCCAACAATGTATTTGGCAACGAAACCAGCCTTCCCGTCACCGTCGATGAGTTGCTGCCCCTTTGCCGGGCGGTCACACGCTCCTCGAAGCGCGCCCTGGTGGTGGCGGATCTCCCCTTCGGCAGCTACGAGGTTTCGCCGCAGCAGGCTGTGGCCACGGGCGTTCGCTTCCTCAAGGAGGGCCTGGCGCACGCAGTGAAGCTCGAGGGCGGCAAGTTCTACGCCGACACGGTCAGGGCGATGGTCCAGGCCGGCATCCCGGTCATGGGCCACATCGGATTCACGCCCCAGAGTGAGCATTCCCTGGGCGGCTACCGCGTGCAGGGACGGGGCGACGACGCCGCGCGGCTTGTCGAGGACGCCGCGGCGCTGACCGACGCCGGCGCGTTCTGCATGCTGATGGAAATGGTTCCCGCGGAGACGGCAAAGGCCGTGGACGCTGCCATTTCAGTACCCACCATCGGCATCGGCGCAGGCAATGCGACCACGGGGCAGGTTCTGGTCTGGCAGGACATGGCCGGCCTCCGCGGGGGCAGAATGGCCAAGTTCGTCAAGCAGTACGCGGACCTCCGGTCCGTCCTGAGCGACGCGGCCAAGGCATATGGCGACGACGTTCGGTCGGGACAGTTCCCCGGCCCGGAGCATTCGTTCTAAACCGGAGCTTTCTTTCCAGAAGCGCTACGTGACTTTGGGAGCGGACGGGTCAGTCGTCCTCGCCCTTTTCCCAGGATTCGTTGCGCGCCTTGACCTTCTCGAGTGCGTGTTCCGCTTCTTCCCGGGTCTTGTAGGGACCGATCAGCTGGGTCCAGTCCGACATCGCGTCTTCCTCCACCATGTGGGTCTTGACGTTGTACCAGTACTCGGGCATCGGTGTTCCTCGCTTTCCGGTTAACAGCACACTGCCGCCGTGATCCACGTAACGTAACCCGCAACGGAAGCCGCCGGGCGCATTAATTTACATGGCGTTCTGTACTGCCTTATATGATCAATCTATGCCTTCCTTAGCCTCGACCGCACCCACCGGCACGCTTACCCCGGGAACCATCAGCCCGCAGCGGCCCGTACCCGCGTCGATCCCGCGGCCGGAGTATGTAGGCAAGCCAGGCCCGGCCAAATTCACCGGGTCAGAGGTCAAGTCACCGGAAACCATCGAGAAGATCCGGGTGGCCAGCAGGATCGCCGCGCAGGCCATCGTGGAGGTGGGCAAGCACATCCGGGCGGGCATCACCACCGACGAGCTGGACCGCATCGGCCACGAGTTCCTGCTGGACCACAACGCCTACCCGTCCACGCTGGGGTACCGCGGCTTCCCCAAGTCCCTCTGCTCGTCGCTTAATGAGGTCATCTGCCACGGCATCCCGGACAGTACGGTGGTGCAGGACGGCGACATCCTCAACATCGACATCACTGCCTTCACCGGCGGGGTGCACGGCGACACCAATTACACCTTCCTGGTGGGTGACGTTGACGAGGAGTCGCGGCTGCTGGTTGAGCGGACCAGGGAGTCCCTCAACCGAGCCATCAAGGCCGTCGCCCCCGGACGCCAGATCAACGTGATCGGCCGCGCCATCGAGTCTTACGCCAGGCGCTTCGGCTACGGCGTGGTCCGTGACTTCACCGGACACGGTGTGGGCGAGGCCTTCCACACCGGGCTGATCATCCCGCACTATGACGCCGCGCCGGCCTACAACACCGTTATTGAACCGGGCATGGTGTTCACCATCGAGCCCATGCTGACCCTCGGCACCATCGAGTGGGACATGTGGGCCGACGACTGGACCGTGGTCACCAGGGACCGCAAGCGCACTGCACAGTTCGAACACACGCTCCTCGTCACCGAATCGGGTGCCGAGATCCTCACCCTTCCCTGACGCCAGGCAACCGCCCGCGTCATTCCGGCAAGTCATCCTTGCCCAGCCCGAGCCCCTACCCTGCCACGAACGGAATCCCATTGGCCAAGAAGGACGAAAAGACCCGCAAGCACGCCCCGCTGATCGGCATCGACATTGGCGGAACCGGAATCAAGGGCGGCATCGTCGACCTGAAGAAGGGCAAACTGATCGGCGATCGCTTCCGCCTCGCAACCCCGCAGCCGGCCACGCCGGAAGCGGTGGTCGAGGTGGTTGCCAAGGTCGTTGAGGAGCTCTCGGCACGTCCCGACGCACCCGAGGCTGACAGCCCCATCGGCGTGACGTTCCCCGGCATCATCCAGCACGGCGTGGTCCACTCTGCCGCCAACGTGGACAAGAGCTGGCTCAACACGGACATTGATGCACTGCTCACGGCCCGCCTGGGCCGCCCCGTGGAGGTCATCAACGACGCCGACGCGGCCGGCCTGGCCGAAGCCCGGTACGGTGCGGGCGCCGGAATCGGCGGCACCGTCCTGGTCATCACCCTCGGCACCGGCATCGGGTCCGCGTTCATCTTCAACGGCCACCTGGTGCCCAACGCCGAACTCGGCCACCTGGAGATCGACGGCTTCGACGCCGAAAGCAAGGCCTCTGCGGTGGCCCGTGAACGGGACGGCCTCAGCTGGGAGGAGTACAGCGTCCTGCTGCAGCGTTACTTCTCCCACGTCGAATTCCTGTTCTCCCCCGAGCTCTTCATCGTCGGCGGCGGCATCTCCAAGCGCGCCGACGAGTACCTGCCGCACATGAAGTTGCGCACCCCGATCGTTCCCGCTGAGCTGAAGAACGAGGCCGGCATCGTGGGCGCTGCCCTGGAGATCGCCGTCAAGCACGAACTGGCCAAGTAGCCGGGCAGGGCACGGTCCGCGGCCCGCAGAAACGCCGAAGGCGGCAGACATGAGGTCTGCCGCCTTCGGCGTCTTGCACTGGAGCCGGTGGCGGCTGCGGCTTCCCCTCCGCTGCTGCCACCGGAGTCTTTAGAGCGTGCTCTTCGCGGTGTTCTTTTCTGCGGTGTTCTTTTCTACGGTGTTCTTTTCTGCTGTGTTCTTGTCTGCCGCGTTCTTAGCCTCGGAGCCCTTGTCTTCGGGGTTCTTGGCTTCGGAGCCCTTGCCGTCGGCCCTGGGGGTCGCCGCCCCTTTGGCCTCGACGTCGGACTCGTGCCGGAGCAGCGCAATGGCGGATTCGAAATCTTCGAGTGATTCAAAGGCCTGGTAGACGCTGGCGAACCGGAGGTACGCCACCTTGTCCAGCTTCTGCAGGGGCCCGAGGATGATCAGGCCAACCTCGTGGGCATCGATTTCCGCCGCACCGGACGCCCGGATATTCTCCTCGACTTCCTGCGCCAGCATCGCGAGGTCGTCCTCGCTGACGGGCCGGCCCTGGCAGGCCTTGCGGACGCCGTTGATGACCTTGCTGCGGCTGAAGGGCTCGCCCACGCCGGACCGCTTGATCACGGACAGGCTGGTCGTTTCCACGGTGGTGAAGCGGCGGCCACACTCGGGGCACTGCCGGCGGCGGCGGATGGCCGAGCCGTCGTCGGCCATCCGGCTGTCCACCACACGTGAATCAGGGTTGCGGCAAAACGGACAATACACGTTCTTCCTAGCCTTCCGTACCCTTGCCGAAGCTTCTTCCGGCTCCAGTTTACGGCTACATATAGCCGAATAACAAGCCTGTAATTACTACATGTAGTGGGTGATTACTACATGTAGTGGTCAGCGGCCGGTTTGGAACCGCACAGTGACCGCGTCGCCGTGCGCCGGGAGGTCCTCCGCGCCGGACAGGCTGACGATGTGTCCGCTGACCTGCCCCAGCGCCGCCGCCGAGTAGTTGATCACCTGGATGGCGCGCAGGAACGTGGTCACGTTCAGCCCGGACGAGAACGCCGCCGTGCCGCTCGTGGGAAGCACGTGGTTGGAACCGGCGCAGTAGTCGCCGAGGCTTACGGGGCTGTAGTCGCCGACGAAAATGGCGCCCGCGTTCCGGATCCGCGCCGCCACAGCGGGGGCATCAGCCGTCATGATCTCCAGGTGTTCGGCCGCGTAGGCGTCGCATGCCGCGATGCCCTGGCCGAGGTCGTCGACGAGCACGACGCCGGACTGCGGGCCGGACAATGCCTCGCGGACACGCTGGCTGTGCTTGGTGGTTGCAGCCTGCAGTTCCAGTTCCTCACGGACCTCCGCGGCGAGCTGGACGGAATCCGTGATCAGGACGGAGGCGGCCTTCGGATCGTGTTCGGCCTGGCTGATCAGGTCGGCGGCAACGAATGCCGGGCGGGCCGTGGAGTCCGCGAGGATGGCAATCTCCGTGGTGCCCGCCTCGGAGTCGATCCCCACCACGCCCTTGACGAGGCGCTTGGCCGTGGCCACGAAGATGTTGCCGGGCCCCGTCACGACATCGACAGGTTCCAGGGCGGGAGTCCCTGGTTCGCCGGGCACGCCGTAGGCGAAGGCGGCGATGGCCTGGGCTCCGCCGATGGCATACACCTCGTCAATTCCCAGCAGCGCCGCAGCGGCCAGGATGGTGGGGTGCGGGAGGCCGCCAAAGTCCTTCTGCGGCGGCGAGGCGAGTGCGATCGACTCCACCCCTGCCGCCAGCGCCGGAACCACGTTCATGATCACCGAGGACGGGTAGACCGCCAGTCCGCCCGGGACGTACAGGCCCACGCGCGCCACGGGTACCCACTTCTGGCTCACCACTGCGCCGTCGCCCAGGGAGATGTCGACGTCGGCCGGGCGCTGCCCGTCCGCAAACCGCCGCGCACGGCTGATGGACTCTTCCAGGGCCGAGCGAACGGCAGGGTCCAGGCCGTCCAGAGCTGACTGGAGTGCCTCTGCCGGAACGCGCGGATGCGCCTGCTCAACGCCGTCGAACGCCAGGGCGAACTCGGCAAGGGCGGCGAAGCCGCGCTGGCGGACGGCCGTGATGATGTCGCTGACCTTCTGTTCGGCGTCAGCGACTGTCTGCTGCCGTGCCCGGGGCACCGCCTCGCGGAGTTCGGCCAGGCTGAGGCTGCGGCCGCGCAGGTCAACGGTGCGGAAGTCGACGGCGGGGGTGTTCGGGCGTACCTGGGAATTCGAGCGCAGGGGGCTGTCCGGAGAAGTGGTCACCCGTACATTTTACGCGCCGCGGCCCCGCGCCCGGACGTCTGTTACCGCCACTCCCTACTGCCACGGGCGGCCGTCGCCGCTGTTGCCCGCCGGATCCTGGTCCACGGAGGCACGCAGGAGGCCGATGATGCGCAGCACGAAGAAGCCGGCGGCGACAGCCGCGGGCCACAGGACAAGGACAGTCAGGGACCGCAGTGAGAAGGCTACGCTGGCATTCCCGGTCGTGTCCTGCGGACCTCCCAGCCAGCGACCCGCCAGCACACCGGTCTGCCATGCCAGGACAGCCGCCGCAGCGCTTGCCGCGACGGACAGCAGCAGCATCCGACGCGTCCCGCCGTTCCGCCGGCCGGACAACAGCACAGCCACCAGGCAGCCCAAAAAGACAAACAGTCCCGCCAGCACCAGGTCCCGGGGGAGCCAGCCCTCGCTGTTTGTCCCGGAGGAGAGCGCGGAGTTTCCCGAAATGAGGTTTTGCCCGCCGGGGGCCAGGAGCCACCAGAGGAGCCCGGCCGGGATGCCCGCGCCGATGATTCCAGCGGCCCACGCCCAGCCCTTGCCGGGTCGCCGCCGGGCGCCTTGGGCCTCGTCGGAGGAGCGGACCGGAGGGACGGGTGCAGGCTGGGTCATGAGGAAACGCTAACAAATGTTGGCCGGCATTCCGCGCCACGTGCCTGCCCGCCAAGGGAATGTCCCATCCGCCCGGAAGGCCCATAGTCTTGTACTAGGGACTCAATCGGCACGGATGCAGTAGGGAGATCGATTCCAGTGACCTCAGATGATGACGCCTTCGAGGGCACATTCAAGGAGATGTTCCGCCGGCACGCAGCGGGCGTGGCAATCATCACCGTGAACTACGACGGGGTCCCCTACGGCTTCACGGCAACCTCTGTTGCCTCGCTTTCCGCCAAACCGCCGCGCTTCACCTTCAACATGGCACGCAGTTCCAGCTCGTGGCCGGCGGTGGCCAACACAGCGTATATCGGCGTGCACATGCTGGGGCTCGAGAACCAGGAGCTGGCCGACCGGTTCGCCCGCACCAAGGAACGCTTCGCCGGCGACCACTGGGCCCACGGACCCTATGACGTGCCTGTGCTCAAGGACGTTTCCGGCTGGCTGATCGGCAAGATCCAGATGCGCCTGTCCTTCGAGAACAACGCCGTCGTGGTGGTCGAAGTGGTGGAGGGTCAGGTTGGCGAGGACGGCTCACCGCTGCTGTACCACTCCGGAACCTACGGACAGCCCGTTCCCCTCGACTACGAAATCTGAACGGCTGCGGGATCCAGGTGTCCAGGCAGGGAAACCTAGGCGTCCAGGCAGGCCGGCCCCAGCAGCACCTTCAGGTCCCCGAACAGTGACGGGTTCGGATTCACCCGCAGGTGAACGGGAAGCGCCATGACCTCGATCCGGCTGTCGCCCTGCAGGTTCACCCGGACCTCGGAGTTGCCCCGGTGGTTGCGCAGCACGTCCCCCAGTTCCGTGACCACGGCCTCGGTGGCCTTGTGCGTGGGCATGGTGATCACCAGCGGTCCGCTGGTGCCCTGGCTGAGGTCCGGGACGGAGAGCTCCATGCAGTTCAGGGTCACGGCACCGTCGTCCCGCCGCTGCAGCCGGCCCTTGACCACCACGATCAGGTCCTCGGCGAGAACCGAGGCGATCGGCCCGTAGACCTGGCCAAAGAACATAACCTCCATGGAACCGCCGAGGTCCTCGATCTCCGCCCGGGCATAGGCGTTGCCGCTGGCCTTCGCGATCCGGCGGCTCAGTGAGGTGATCATGCCCGCGATCGTAACGATGGCGCCGTCGTGCGGTCCGTCCTCCGCGATGATCGAGGTGATGGACTGGTCGGCGTGCTGGCTCAGGACGCCTTCCAGGCCCTGCAGCGGGTGGTCTGAGACGTAGAGGCCCAGCATGTCCCGCTCGAACGCGAGCTTGTCCTTCTTCTCCCATTCCGGCAGGTCGGGGATCTCGATGCTGAGCGACGACTCGGACTCGGCCTCGTCGAAGCCGGCAAAGAGATCGAACTGGCCGATGGCCTCGTTGCGCTTGAGGGTGATGACGGAGTCGATGGCTTCTTCGTGAACCATGGCCAGCGCGCGGCGGTGGTGGCCCAGCGAGTCAAAGGCTCCGGCCTTGATCAGCGATTCGATGGTGCGCTTGTTGCACACCACTGCCGGCACCTTCATGAGGTAGTCCTTGAAGGAACTGTAGGCACCTTCTTTTTCGCGGGCGGCCACCATGGCCTCGACCACGTTGACGCCGACATTGCGGATGGCGCCCATGCCGAAGCGGATGTCCTCCCCCACCGGGGTGAAGTTCAGGGCCGACTCGTTGACGTCCGGCGGCAGCACCGTGATGCCCATGCGCCGGCATTCGTTGAGGTAGATCGCGGACTTGTCCTTGTCGTCGCCAACCGAGGTCAGCAGCGCGGCCATGTACTCCGGCGCGTAGTGCGCCTTCAGGTACGCCGTCCAGTACGAAATCACGCCGTACGCCGCCGAGTGCGCCTTGTTGAAGGCGTAGTCGGAGAAGGGCAGCAGGATATCCCACAGGGTCTTGACCGCCTCCATGGAGTAGCCGTTGTCCTGCATGCCCTGGGAGAAGCCGGCAAACTGCTTGTCCAGCTCGGACTTCTTCTTCTTACCCATGGCGCGGCGCAGAATGTCGGCCTGGCCCAGGGTATAGCCGGCAAGCTTCTGCGCCACGGCCATAACCTGCTCCTGGTACACGATCAGGCCGTAGGTGCCGCCAAGGATCTCGGCGAGGGGTTCCTCAAGCTCCGGGTGGATCGGGATGACCTCCTGGATCTTGTTCTTGCGCAGGGCGTAGTCGGTGTGCGCGTTGGCACCCATGGGACCCGGCCGGTACAGCGCCAGCACGGCGGAGATGTCCTCGAAGTTATCGGGCTTCATGAGCTTCAGGAGGGAGCGCATGGGGCCGCCGTCGAGCTGGAAAACGCCCAGCGTGTCACCGCGGGCCAGCAGCTCGTAGGACGCCGCGTCATCCAGGGCGAGGGTTTCGAGGTCCAGGTCGATGCCGCGGTTCATCTTGATGTTTTCCAGGGCGTCGGAAATGATCGTCAGGTTCCGCAGCCCGAGGAAGTCCATCTTGATCAGGCCGAGGCCTTCGGACGTCGGATAGTCGAACTGGGTGATGACCTGGCCGTCCTGGAAGCGGCGCATGATCGGAATGACGTCGATGATGGGGTCCGAGGACATGATCACGCCGGCCGCGTGCACGCCCCATTGCCGCTTCAGGCCCTCAATGCCCAGTGCGGTCTCGAAAACCTTGGCGGCCTCGGGATCCGTGCTGATCAGTTGCCGGAAATCCGCTGCCTCGCTGTAGCGCTTGGCATCCTTGTTCTGAATGTCGGCAAGTGGAATATCCTTCGCCATCACGGCAGGCGGCAGTGCCTTGGTCAGCTGTTCACCCATGCTGAAGGGATAGCCAAGGACACGGGAGGAGTCCTTCAGCGCCTGCTTGGTCTTGATGGTCCCGTACGTGACGATCATGGCCACGCGCTCGTCGCCGTACTTCCGGGTCACATAGTCGATGACTTCGGGACGGCGCCGGTCATCGAAGTCGACGTCGAAGTCAGGCATGGAGACGCGGTCAGGGTTCAGGAAGCGCTCGAAGATCAGGCCGTGGTGCAGCGGATCAAGGTCGGTGATGCGCATGGCGTAGGCCACCATGGAGCCTGCGCCCGAGCCACGTCCGGGCCCCACCCGGATGCCGTTGTTCTTGGCCCAGTTGATGAAGTCGGCCACCACGAGGAAGTAGCCCGGGAAGCCCATCGAGGTGATGACTTCCAGCTCGTAGTCGGCCTGCTTGCGAACCTTGTCCGGTATGCCCTGGGGGTAGCGGTAATGGAGTCCCTTGTCGACCTCCTTGACCAGCCAGGACGTTTCGTCCTCGCCCTCGGGGCAGGGGAACCGGGGCATGTAGTTGGCACCGGTGTTGAAGGACACCTCGCACCGCTCGGCGATCAGGAGAGTGTTGTCGCACGCCTCGGGGTGGTCGCGGAACAGCTCGCGCATTTCCTGCGGCGACTTCAGGTAGTAGCCGCTGCCGGAGAACGCGAACCGGGAGCCGCCGTTGTCGTAGGTGGGTTCGAGGAGCGTCGAGCCGGACTGGATGGCCAGCAGGGCCTCGTGCGCCTTGGCGTCATGCTCGTGGGTGTAGTGCAGGTCGTTGGTGGCAACGAGCGGGAGGTTCAGTTCCTTGGCCAGCCGCAGGAGGTCACCGGTGACACGGCGTTCAATGTCCAGGCCGTGGTCCATGAGTTCGCAGAAGTAGTTCTCCGCGCCGAAGATGTCCCGGAACTCCGCAGCGGCTTCCAGGGCTTCGCGGTACTGGCCGAGCCGCAGCCGGGTCTGGACCTCGCCGGAAGGGCAGCCCGTAGTGGCGATGAGACCTTCGGAATAGGTGTTCAGCAGCTCGCGGTCCAGCCGTGGCCACTTGCCGAAGACCGAATCCAGGGAGGCGATCGACGAGGCGCGGAACAGGTTACGCATGCCCACGTTGTTGTAGCTCAGCAGGGTCATGTGGGTGTAGGAGCCGCCGCCGGAGACGTCGTCCTTGCGCTGGCTCTCATCGCCCCAGCGGACCCGGCTCTTGTCCCCGCGCGCCGTTCCGGGAGTCACATACGCTTCGACGCCGATGATGGGCTTGATGCCTTTGTCTGTGGCCTTCTTCCAGAAGTCGAAGGCACCGAAGAGGTAGCCGTGGTCGGTCGTCGCCAGGGCGGGCATCCCCAGCCGCTCGGTTTCGTCGAACAGCTCACCGAGCCTGGCGGCGCCGTCCAGCATCGAGTACTCGGTGTGGGTGTGGAGATGTACGAACGAGTCATTGCTGGAAGTCACCGGACCATTCTAGTGCCGACCCCCTGACAATTAATGTCGGCGTGCCGCGGGCTCAGGCCTTGCCCGTACCCAGGACTTCCAATGCGTAGGCGAGGTCCTCGGGATACTCGCTGGTCACGGTGACGCGTTCCCCGGTACGCGGGTGGTCAAAGCCAAGTTCACGGGCGTGCAGCCACTGCCGGGTGAGCCCTAGGGTAGCGGCGAGCCGCGGGTCGGCCCCGTAGGTGAGGTCTCCGGCACACGGATGGCGGAGCGCCGCGAAATGGACCCTGATCTGGTGGGTCCTGCCGGTCTCCAGGTGCACCTCCACCAGGGTGGCCTTTCCGAAAGCCTCGAGGACCTCGTAGTGCGTCACCGATGGCCGGCCGTCCTCGATGACGGCGAAGCGCCAGTCGTGGCCGGGATGCCGGCCGATCGGGGCGTCGATGGTGCCCTGCAGGGGATCCGGAAGGCCCTGGACCACCGCATGGTAGACCTTGTCCACGGTGCGTTCCTTGAACGCCCGCTTCAGGGCGGTGTAGGCGGGTTCTGTCTTGGCCACCACCATGACCCCGGAGGTCCCGACGTCGAGGCGGTGGACGATGCCGGCGCGCTCGGCGGAGCCGGAGGTGGAAATGCGGTAACCGGCCCCGGCGAGTCCGCCGACGACGGTGGGTCCTACCCAGCCCGGGGACGGGTGCGCCGCGACCCCCACCGGCTTGTCGACCACCACAAAGTCGTCGTCATCCAGCAGGATCTTCAGGCCTTCCACAACTTCCTCCACGACTTCAAGGGGATCCCGGCGCTCGGGGACCGTCACGTGCAGCACGGTGCCGGACGCGAGCTTGGCAGACTTGCCCACCGGTTTGCCGCCGCTGACGACGTTGCCCTCGGCTATCAGGGTGGCGGCGGACGAACGGGACATGCCCATCAGCTTGGCCAGGCCGGCGTCCACGCGGGTCCCGTCCAGCTCCTCGGGCACCACCACCCGCTCAGACATTGTCGGTCCCGTTGCGCTTTTCGACACTGTGGTGCGACCCGTCAAGGGCGATCCCCCGCAGTGTCAGCAGGCAGATGATGACCACGGATGACACGACGGCGGAGTCGGCGATGTTGAAGATCGCAAAGTTGGGCAGCTGGATGAAGTCCACCACGTGGCCCATTCCGAACGACGGGTCCCGGAACAGGCGGTCCGTCAGGTTTCCCAGGGCGCCGCCGAACAGCAGCCCCAGTGCCAGCGCCCACCACGCGGATCCGAGCTTGCGGAGCTGGAACAGGATGGCGGCGGCGACCACCACCATGATGATCGTGAACACCCAGGTCACGTTCTCGCCGATGGAGAACGCGGCGCCGGAGTTCCGGATGTAGTACCAGTGCAGCAACGGGGGCAGTACCGGAATCCGTTCGCCCTCCACCATGGTGTTGGTCACCCACAGTTTGGTCAGCTGGTCGAAGACGTAGGCGAAAACTGCCAGTCCGGCGAACACGGACAGCAGGACGCCGCGCCGGCGCCGCGGTGATGATGAAGCTGGGTGCGCTGCGTCAGCGGCAAGGTCGTCAGTCATGGTGCTTTCATTCGGGAACCGTCGTTAATGGCAAAGGCCGGTGGCCGAGGAATCCTCAGCCACCGGCCTTCAGAATACGTGCTAAACGGCGGCGCTGCTGCTTTCGCCAACCTCAGGGGCGGCAACGGAACCACGGGCGTCCAGGTCGCGCAGCTGGCCTTCGATGTAGGCCTTCAGGCGTGAGCGGTAGTCGCGTTCGAAGCCGCGCAGCTGCTCCACCTTGCGCTCGAGGACGGAACGCTGCTGCTCCAGGGCGCCGAGGATCTTGCGGGACTTCTCCTGCGCGTCGTTGACCAGGCTGCTGGCTTCGATCTGTGCTTCTGCGATGATCTTGTCGCGCTGCTGCTGGCCCTCGGCCACGTGGCGGTCGTGCATCTGCTGTGCCATGGCCAGCAGGCCGGCAGCGGACTCGGAGATGTTGCTGCTGGTGACGGCGGGTGCCGGGGCTGCAACCGGTGCGGCCTGCTCGGCTTCCTTCTTCTTGGCAGCTTCGGCGGCCTTGGCCTCAGCTTCGGCCTTCGCGCGCGCTTCGTCCTTCTCGGACTTGGACGGCGCGGGGACCTTCTCAACAACAGGGGCGACGGCGGAGGTGGCAGCCGGCGATCCGGGGCCGCCTTCGGCGAGCTTCTTGCGAAGTTCTTCGTTCTCCTGGTTCAGGCGCCGCAGTTCAACGACGATCTCGTCCAGGAAGTCGTCAACTTCATCCTGGTCATAGCCTTCGCGGAACTTGGTCGGCTGAAAGCGCTTGTTGACAACGTCTTCTGGCGTCAAAGCCATCTGGTCACCTCGTTGGTCTAGTTCGTCAGGAGGCCTTCCGGCCGTCAAAACTACGGTACCTAAATATGGTCTGGTTCCTCTAATTCAACACCGTTGCGTCAAACAAAAGGTTTTATGCGCCCGGGGATCCATGCGGATCGGCCCCGGCGCGGCAAGCTGATATGAAGTTATGCAAATGACTTGGTGATCGCCATGGCAATGCTCAGGCCGATGAACAGCACCAGAAACCCGAGGTCCAGTGAGACGCCGCCCAGCCGCAGCGGCGGGATGAGGCGCCGCAGAACCTTCAGCGGCGGATCAGTCACCGAGTAGACCGCATGAGCCGCCACCAATGCTACCCCGCGGGGACGCCATTCCCGCGCGAACATCTGAACCCAGTCATAGACGAGGCGGACAATCAGAGCGACGAAAATGAACAGCAGAACGATATAGACGAGCCCGAATAGTATTCCCATGAGCTAACCCATTGTCTCCATGTTCATCGCGGGCACTTCCATGCCCTGGGGTTCCTGCCGGATTGTGCTGCTCCCCTATTTCAGCACGGATGCCAGGCAGGTGCGTCCCTGCCTGGCATCCGGAGAGCCGTTTTTTAGCTTTGGTTGAAGAAGCTGGCGGTGGCCTCGCTGGCTTTCTTGTCGTCTCCGATGACTTCAACATACGACGGCGACAGCAGGAAGACCTTGTTCGTCACGCGCTCGATGCTTCCGCGCAGCCCGAAGACGAGGCCGGCGGAAAAGTCGACAAGCCGCTTTGCGTCCGCCTCCCCCATGTCCGTCACGTTCATGATGACGGGGATACCGTCACGGAAGCTTTCGCCGATGAGCTTGGCGTCGTTGTAGGAGCGCGGGTGGATCGTGGTGATCTGCCGCAGTCCGGTGGTCTCTTCGCGGCTCGATGCCGCACGCTTGATGGGTGTCACGGGTGCGCGGTATTCCTCTTCGGCAGCTGGTGGCACTTCACGGGTGACCTCTCGGAGCGGCGCCGGCGCGCGGCGCTCTTCACGGTCATGCTCCATTGAGTTGTCCTCATCCTTTTGCTGGGTGGAAAGCTCAGACTCGTAGTGTTCATCGCCATCGGCGAGCCCAAGATAGATCATTGTCTTGCGCAGAGCGCCAGCCATGGTCGACTCCTAATCGTGTCCGGAAGCGGGCCGCCCAAAGGTGAAGACAGCATTGGAATCCCCGCCATTCACTTCCAATACGACAGACGCTACCGCACGGCCGGGCGCGAACCGAGAATATCTGAGCCAATTCGGAGGTGTGTCGCACCGAATCGGACAGCTGCTTCCAGGTCCTGGCTCATGCCGGCGGAAATTCCCGTGGCGCCGGGGAAATCCCGCTGCAGGCCGGTTGAAATACCCAGAAGTTTTTCAAAGGCCCGGTCAGGATCCGCCCCGAGCGGCGCCACCGCCATGACACCTGCCAGGCGCAGACCGCCAGCGGCTTCGAGCTGCTCCGCCAGTTGCGGCACCTCGGCGGGAGCCGCCCCGCCGCGGTGGGCAGCGGCGTCGTCTTCCAGGCTCACTTGGATGAAACAGTCCAGGTCGGCACGGCCGGTCAGCTCCTGCTGGCCGGCCATGGCCCGCTCCAGGGCCGTCACGAGCTGGGAGCGGTCCACCGAGTGCACGGCAGTTGCGTACCGGACCACCGTCTTGGACTTCTTGCTCTGGAGCTGGCCCACGAAATGCCAGGTGAGGTCCAGGGCCTCGAGTTCCTCGGCTTTTGCGGAGGCCTCCTGGTCCCGGTTCTCCCCGAAATCCTTGACGCCAAGCGCTGCCAGCCGGCGGACGTCGTCGGCCGGGTGGAACTTGCTGACCACTATCAGGCGCGGCGGGTTTTCTCCGCGGCCGGCCGCCGCGGCAGCACGGTCGATGCGCTGCCGGACGGCGTCGAGGCGCTCCTGCAGCTCCACGGTCCGGGCATCTCCGGACGCCGGGCTTTCAGTCATGGGTCCACACCAGTCCGGCGAATCTGCCGGACCGGGAGTCGCGGCGGTGGGAAAACAGGGATTCGTTTTCAAGCGTGCAGGGCCCCCGGTATTCGATGGGAACGCCGAGGGCGTCAAGCTGGCTGGCGGCGCCGCCGGGCAGGTCCAGCGCCGGCGTTCCCCATGTTGTTGTTGACCATGCGGACGGCAGGGCGGCGGCGACCTCGTTCCGGAGTTCGGCGGGCACCTCATAACACTTCCCACAGACGGACGGGCCAAGCCAGGCCCGGATGTCCGTGGCGCCGGAGGCGCGCATCTGTCCCACCGCAGCCGGAATGACCCCGGAGAACAAGCCGGGGCGCCCGGCATGAACGGCAGCCAGCACGGGACCGGAAGCCCCGGCGCCCACCAGGACCAGCGGAATGCAGTCCGCCACCATCACCGCAAGAGGCTTGCCGAGGGACACCAATGCATCCGCCGTCGGCGCCTGCGGAGCACCCGCAGCCGGGTCAGATTCAAAACTTGCACCAGATTCAGTGACTGCACCGGATTCAGCGACAAGGGACACCTCGTTGCCGTGGACCTGGTTCATGTACTGGAACCTGCGGGGCGCGACGCCGGCGGCGTGCTCCACCTGGGCCCGGCGGCGAAGTACCGCGCCGGCGTCGTCACCCACGTGCAGGGCGATGTTGCCGGCATTCGTGTCGGTGAAAGCCACGGACACGCCAGGCTGGACTTCAGCACGCCACAAAAACAATCGAAACTCCGGCTATCAGGGTCAGGAAACGGGACAGCGGCCGGGCGGATGTCCGCCCGGCTACCTCCTACTTCAGGAAATCGGGGACGTCCAGGTCGTCAGACCGGCTGCCGGTGAGGTCAGGCTCAACCACCGACGGAAGGTCGACGTCGAACCCGGAGTCAGCGGGGACAGCGGTCGGGCGCTGCTGCCCCCAGCTGCTGAGACCTGCACCGACGCCGGCATGCACGGGCTGGACGTGGACCTGCTGGCCGCCTGAGGACGGCTGGCTCTGCGGGGCGGCCGCCGGCACGGCAGGGCGCTGCGGTGCAACCTGCGGCTGCGACTGGTCCATGGACGGCGACGTGGCCTTGACGTCGTCGAAGCCTGCCGCGATGACGGTGACGCGGGCTTCGTCACCCAGGGCGTCGTCGATGACCGCACCGAAGATGATGTTGGCCTCGGGGTGGGCAACTTCCTGCACCAGGCGCGCAGCCTCGTTGATCTCGAACAGGCCGAGGTCGGAGCCGCCCTGGATGGACAGCAGGACACCGTGGGCGCCGTCAATGCTGGCTTCCAGGAGCGGGGAGGCGATGGCAAGCTCGGCTGCCTTGACCGCGCGGTCCTCGCCGCGGGCGGACCCGATGCCCATCAGGGCCGAGCCTGCGCCCTGCATGACGGATTTCACGTCGGCGAAGTCAAGGTTGATCAAGCCGGGCGTGGTGATGAGGTCCGTGATGCCCTGGACACCGGACAGCAGGACCTGGTCAGCGGAGCGGAAGGCGTCCAGGACGGAGACGTTGCGGTCGCTGATGGACAACAGGCGGTCGTTGGGGATCACGATCAGGGTGTCCACCTCGTCGCGGAGGGCGTCGATGCCCGCCTCGGCGGAGCCTGCACGGCGCCGGCCTTCGAAGGTGAACGGACGCGTGACAACGCCGATGGTCAGAGCGCCAAGGGAGCGCGCAATGCGGGCGACAACAGGTGCGCCGCCGGTTCCGGTGCCACCGCCTTCACCTGCGGTCACGAAGACCATGTCGGCACCGCGGAGCACTTCCTCGATCTCGTCGGCGTGGTCCTCGGCAGCCTGCTTGCCGACTTCGGGGTTGGCCCCGGCACCCAGGCCGCGCGTCAGTTCCCGTCCGACATCGAGCTTAACGTCGGCGTCACTCATCAGCAGGGCCTGGGCATCGGTGTTAATAGCTATGAATTCGACACCGCGGAGACCCACCTCGATCATGCGGTTGACTGCGTTCACGCCACCGCCGCCGATGCCGACGACCTTGATGACGGCCAAGTAATTCTGCGGAGCTGCCACGTTACGTGTCCCTTGTTAGTGTCCTATTGCGAAAACTGATGGAGTCGAGCTTGAAGCCCTGAACCTTAACCTTCCAGTTGAAGGTTATAGTTATGTCAAGTAACTCACGTCTGTGACGCTATTTCCTATGCTGGCTACATTCAATAACCGCCGCCGCGTGTCGTCCTAATCCCCGTGAAATACAGCGGCTCAGCGCGTCACCGGATGCCGCGGCGCGCTCACGTCGTAGGTGCTGACCGGATTCGCGGGATCGGCCGGCACCTTGAGCAGCGCCTCTAGCACCCGTGCTTTGAGCTCCTTCTCCCCCGCGTTGCCCCAGATGACGGTCTGGCCGTCCAGCAGCTTCAGTTCCACCGCGTCCACCGATTTAGCGGAAGCGTTGGAGAGCTTGGCGAGCACATTGGCCGGAAGCGCGCCGAGGACATCGGCCGTGGCCTGGAACAGGTCCTTGCCGATCGTGCCTGCGCCGCCGTCAATCACCGGCAGCTTCACGGAAGCGGCATCTGCGGTGGTGCCGAGCCGCACGCCGTCGACGTCCACAAGCATGTACTCGTTGCCGCGCTTCACGAGGGCAACGGGCACGCGTTCCTGGATCTGCACGACGAGGACTGACGGCGGGTGGGCCTGCGTTGTGACCGATTTGATCTGGACGAGCGGCTTCAGCAGCGAGTTGACGTCATCGTCGCTGACCTGCGGCAGCGGCGTGCCCAGCAGCGGCTTGAGCGCCGCCTGCACCTGGGCCGGTTTGAGGAGCTTGGTGCCTGTGACGCTCACGCTGTGGACAGCCAGCACGGGGGAATAGATGGCAGCGACGATGAGCCCCGCCACGAGGGCAGCAGTGACACACACCGCAACGATGAGGTTGCGCCTGATGCGCCGGCCCCGCGGTTCGGGAAAGGCCAGCACATTGTCCGGCCCGGCGCTCTCCGGCCCGGATTTGTCCGGCCCTGCAGCATCGGTCGCCGTGGTGCGTTGCTTCTTTGATTCTGGCTTCCTGGCAGTGGCTCCCGGTTTGGCAGATCCCGGTTTGGCAGGTCCCGGGCTTTTCAGCCGGGGCCAGGGCGCTTTCGTCGGCTTGTCCTGCACCTTGTCCTTCGGCCTGCTGCCCTGTGCCGTCTCCTGCGTGCTACCTTCCGGGACGCCCTTGGAGGCGGTGATCACGGCCGGCTGGCCGCCGTCGGGCCTGGCACCGGTGTCCCGGGCAGCACCAGTAGCGCGGCCGGCACCGGTGTCCGTGGCCCGGGCAGCACCAGTTTCGCGGCCGGCACCGTTGTCCCGGGCAGCGGGCTTGGCCGGACGGTAGGTGGGGCGCCGGGTGCTACCCACCGAGGGACTCCACGATGAGCGGCCCGTAAGCGGTGACGTCCCCGGCGCCTGCCGTGAGGATGATGTCCCCCGGCTGCGCGGCTGCGGCCAGGACGGCTACGGCCTCGTCGCCCGCCCCGACCAGGCTGCCGCCGGCGCCGAGGTGCTCGGTGATGAGCGCGCTGGTGACGCCGGGGATGGGATCCTCGCGGGCCGGGTAGATGTCGAGCACCAGGGCAGTGTCCGCAGCATTGAGCGCGTCGGCGAACTCAGCGGCAAACTCCCGGGTCCGGGAGAACAGGTGCGGCTGGAAAAGGACATGCACCTTGTGGTCGCCAGCCACGGACCGGGCCGCCGACAGGGCGGCGCGCACCTCCGTCGGGTGGTGGGCGTAGTCGTCGTAGACCCGCACGCCCCTGCCCTCACCCTTGTATTCGAACCGCCGCGACGCACCGGAGAAGCCCGCCAGGGCGGAGGCGGCGGCCTGGGCGTCCACGCCGAGTTCGAGCGCCACCGCCATGGCGGCGGCAGCGTTCAGCGCATTGTGCCGTCCGGGGACCTGCAGTGCCAGCGGGAACCGGCCCCCCGCTGTCGTGATTGCCACCCTGCCCGGGCCGCCGTCGTCGAGCCGGAGGTCGGCAGCCTCAGAGGTGCCGTACAGAACAACACGGGCATTGCCCCGCTCGCGGGTGCGCAGCGCCAGCGCGTGCGCGCCGGCGTCGTCCGCACAGGCCACCAGCACGCCGTCGGCGGGCAGCAGTTCCGTGAACCGGTCGAAGGATTCGTACACCGCCTCAGCGGTGCCGTAGTGGTCGAGGTGGTCCGGTTCCACGTTGGTGACGACGGCGATCTGCGGACGGTAGTTCAGGAACGAACCGTCAGATTCATCCGCCTCGGCCACAAACACCTTGGAGCTGCCGTTTGCCGCATTGACGCCGAGCGCCGGAACGTTGGCCCCGATCGCGAACGACGGGTCCAGGCCCGCGCCCTGCAGCAGGACGGTGATCATGGAGGTGGTGGTGGACTTCCCATGGGTGCCGGCCACCGTCACGACGAGGTCCTCGCCCATGGTGGCCGCAAGGGCTTCGGAGCGGTGCAGCACGGGCAGGCCGGCGGTACGTGCGGCCTCGAGTTCGGGGTTGTCGGCGCGGATGGCCGATCCTGCCACCACAGTCTGGGCGTCGCCGAGGTTGCCGGCGTCGTAACCCACGCAGATCCGGGCGCCCGCCGCGGCGAGCTCCGTCATGACCGGCAGGTCCTTCGCGTCCGAACCGCTGACTGGAATCCCGCGCGCCACCATGATCCTGGCGACAGCAGACATGCCCACGCCCCCGATCCCGATGAAGTGCACGCGGCCGAGTGCTTCCTGGGTGGGTGCTGCGTTGGTGGTCATTTGGATACCGCTTCCAGTACGAGGTCGGCCATGAGCTGGTCGGCATTTCGGATGCCAAGGTTCTCCGCGTTAGCCGCCATCGCATCGAGCCGGGAACGGTCGGTCAACAGCGGGATGAGGCTGGTGCGGACCCATTCGGGAGTGAAGTCCCGGTCCGCCACCAGGAGGGCCCCACCCGCATCCACAAGTCCGCGGGCGTTCAGCGCCTGCTCACCGTTGCCGATGGGCAGCGGCACGAAGACCGCGGGAACGCCGACGGCGGCGACCTCGCTCACGGTAGCCGCGCCGGAACGGGCGAGCAGCAGGTCAGCCGCGGCGTACACGGTCTCCATGCCGTCCACGTACTCAAGCTGCCGGTAGCCGTCGGCGCTCAGCGCGTTGCCGTCTGAGTCCACCACGGACTTGCCGCGGCCGGTGATGTGGACGGTCTGGACGCCGGCCCGGGAAAGCGCTTCGAGCGACGCCGCCACAGTGCGGTTAATGCTCTGCGCCCCGGACGAGCCTCCGGTGACGATGAGCACCGGCTTCTCAGGCTGCAGGTCCAGGCTGCGCAGGGCACCGTTCCGCGCCGTTGCCCTGACCATGGCTGACACTTCCCGGCGCATGGGCATGCCCACGTGGCGGGCGTTGCGCAGCGGGGTGCCGGCGAAGGCCACGGCCACGTGCCGGCTCAGCCGCGCCCCGACCCGATTGGCCAGGCCCGGCCGGGTGTTGGCTTCGTGGATGACGATGGGGATCTTCCGCCGCCAGGCAGCGAGGTACATGGGCGTGCAGACGTACCCGCCCACGCCCACGAGGACGTCCGCGCCGGCGTCGTCGAGGATGCGCCCGGCCTGCCGTACGGCGCCGGCGAGGCGTCCCGGAAGGCGGAGCAGGTCTGCGGAGGGCTTTCGCGGGAACGGAACACGGTCGATGGTGGCCAGTTCGAGCCCGGCGGCCGGGACCAGCCTGGTTTCCATGCCGGCGGCCGTTCCGACGGCGAGCAGTCGTGCGTCGGGGCGGGCATCGCGGATGGCGGCGGCGATGGCCAGCAGCGGGTTGATATGGCCTGCTGTTCCACCGCCGGCGAGGACCACGGACAATGACTCGGTTTTCATCAGGTGCTGGTTTACGCTTTCGTACGGGATTTCTTGCGCCCGGGCAACCGCCACGGGCCGAGCAGTTTGCGGGGCCGGATGTTGGGCGCCATCTGTTCGCGGGCCAGTGACAACACTACGCCGATCGCGCAGAGTGACATCAGCAGTGCCGAGCCGCCGTAGGAGATGAACGGCAGCGGAACGCCGATCACCGGCATCAGGCCGGTGACCACGGCCATGTTGACCGTTCCCTGGCCCAGGAGCCACACCATGATGGTTCCGGCCAGGACCCGGTGGAACAGGTCCTCCTGTGCCACCACCACGCGGTAGATGGCGGCGCCGAGGATGGCGAAAAGGACAAGCACGACGACGGTCCCCACTAACCCGAGTTCCTCGCCGATGATGGCGAAGATGAAGTCGTTGTGGGCCTCGGGGATCCAGCTGTATTTCTGCCGGCTCTGCCCGAGCCCGACGCCGAACCAGCCGCCCGACGCCAGCCCATAGAGGCCGTTGGTGGACTGGTAGTTGGCGTCGATGCCGTCGCCGCAGCTCTGGCCGGTCCACCACGAGGTGATCCGGCAGACCCGGTTGGAGCTGGTCATTGCCATGAACGCTATGACGGCGCCGAGGCCCACGGCCGCGAACCCGAACAGGTACAGGCGCACGCCGGCGAAGAACAGGGCGGCGGCCGTGATGAGCATGATGATCATGCCGGTGCCGAGGTCGTTTCCGATCAGGACCAGTCCGATGATCCCGCCGGCTATGGGTACCACGGGGACCACGGCGTGCCCCCACTGGTGCAGGAGGGACGCCTTCTTGGCCAGCACGGTGGCCATCCACAGTGCCAGGGCAAGCTTGGCCGCCTCGGACGGCTGCAGGGTGAAGAACCCGCCGATGTCGATCCAGTTCTTGTTGCCGTTGACGCTGGTGCCAATGACCAGCACGAGCCCCAGCAGGGCATAGGCAATGATGATGCCGAGCCACGCGAGCCGCTTCAGCCATACGACGTTGATGCGCGACAGCATGAACATGCAGAAGGTGCCGATTCCGGCGAACAGCCCCTGTTTGAGGGCTGCGGTGTAGGGCGACTCGCCCGCGGCAATGGCCTCCACGCTGGACGCCGAGAGCACCATCATGATGCCGATGGCGGTCAGTGCCAGCGTTGTGCCGAGGATGAGGTAGTAGGTGGAGCCGTTGCGCGACTTGCCGTTTCCCTCGAGGGCGGACCAGAAGCGCCGGTACCACCGGAGCAGCCGGCCCCTGGCGGGAGTCGATGCAGCACCCGGTCCCGTCTTCCGGGGGGCGGCCCCACGGGAGGTCTCCCCCGCCCGCTGCCGGGCGGCCGCGGGACGTGTGGGTGTGCTGACCATTCTTACTCCTTGCCGGTCCGGGCCTCCCCTTCCACGAGCTCGCGGACCGCTGCAATGAAGGCGTCGCCACGGTGAGCATAGGAAGAGAACTGATCCATGGATGCAGCAGCCGGGGCCATCAGCACAGTGTCACCGGACGCGGCGAGCTGTGCCGCCGATGCGACGGCCCGTGCCATCACTGCCTCCCCGGTTTCGGCTGAATCCGGTGCGGCGTCATGTCCGGTTCCGGCTGACTGCACAATTTCAGTGTGGCCTGCCGCCTGCCGGATGACCGGGACATCCGGTGCGTGTCGCTGCAGGGACTCTTCCAGCGATGCCGTGTCCTTGCCGATCAGCACCACGGCCTTCAGGCGGCGCGCATGCTCGCGGACCAGGTCGTCGTAGCTGACGCCCTTGGACAGACCGCCGGCAATCCACACCACCGGGTCGAAGGCGGCCAGGGAGGCGGAGGCGGCATGCGGGTTGGTGGCTTTGGAGTCGTTGATCCAGAGAACGCCGTTCTGTTTGGCGACGGGCTGGATGCGGTGGCTTCCGGGGATGTAGGCCTGCAGTCCTTCGCGCACGTGCTCAGGGCTGACGCCGTAGGCCCGCACCAGGCCTGCTGCGGCCAGGGCGTTGGCCACCATGTGGCGGGGTGCCACCGGGCCCAGGTCGGACATGGACGCCAGTTCGACGGCGCTGTCCTTCCGTTCGGCGATGAAGGCCCGGTCCACGAGCAGGCCCTCCACGACGCCGAGCATGCTGATGGCGGGCGTGAGGGTGGTGAAGGCCACCGCGCGGCAGCCTTCCACCACGTCCGCGTCCTCCACCATGCGTTCGGTTTCGATCTGCTCGTCGTTGTAGATGCAGGCCTTTTGCGTGTTTGCGTAGATCTTGGCCTTGTCGGCGAGGTAGGACTCGTAGGAGCCGTGCCAGTCGACGTGGTCTTCGGCGACGTTGAGGCATACGCTGGCGACTGCCGAGACGGAGTCGGACCAGTGCAGCTGGAAGCTGGAGAGCTCCACCGCGAAGACGTCGTACTCCACCGGGTCACGCAGGGCATCGAGGATGGGCGTGCCGACGTTGCCCACCGCGATCGCCTTCAGGCCTGCGGCGCGCAGCATGGACTCGGTCAGGCCGACCGTCGTCGTTTTGCCGTTCGTGCCGGTGATGGTTAGCCAGTCAGCTGTTTTCCGGCCTTCGCGGACGCGGAGGCGCCAGGCGAGTTCGACGTCGCCCCAGACAGGGATGTGGGCGCGGGCCGCGGCCGCGAGCAAAGCCTGGTCCGGGCGCCAGCCCGGCGAAGTGACCACGAGCTCCGGCTTCAGGCCGTCGATCTTTGGCAGCGTGCGGACGGCCTCCTCTCCCAGGAGAACGTCGGCCGCGCCCACGATCCGCAGCGTGTCCGCCTTGGCCTGGGCTGTTTCCGTGGTGGCACCGTCAACCACCACCACGCGGGCGCCGAGTTCGATCAAAGTGTCCGCGGCTGCGAAGCCCGAGACGCCGATCCCGGTGACCACGACGCGCAGCCCGGCCCAGTCGGAGTCCCAGCTGACCAGGCCGCTGAGCCTGGCCGGACCCGTTGCCTCGGCGTGGGATTCGGAGCCGTTCATAGCAGGACCACCCATTCTGCGTAGAAGATGCCAAGACCCGCCGCGACAAACAGGCCGGCGAGGATCCAGAACCGGACCACCACGGTGACTTCCGCCCAGCCCTTGAGTTCGAAGTGGTGCTGCAGCGGCGCCATCTTGAAGAAGCGCTTGCCCTTGGTCACCTTGAAGTAGCCCACTTGGATGATGACGGAGAGCGTGATGAGGACGAACAGGCCGCCGATGAAGGCAAGCAGCAGTTCGGTGCGGGAGAGGATGGCGAACCCCGCGATGGCGCCGCCGATCGCGAGGGAGCCCGTGTCGCCCATAAAGATTTTGGCCGGTGAGGTGTTCCACCACAGGAAGCCCACCAGCGCGGCGCTCATGATGGCCGCAAGGAGCGCGAGGTCAAGGGGATCCCGGACGGAATAGCAGCCGCTGCCTGCCTGACGGGGAGAGCCACAGGCCTGGTTACTCTGCCAGATGCCCATCAGCGTGTAGGCGCCAAACACCATGACCGCGGCGCCGGCGGCCAGTCCGTCCAGGCCGTCGGTGAGGTTGACCCCGTTCGTCGCCGCCGTGACGATCAGGTTCGACCACAGCACAAAGAGGATCGCACCAAGTACGGTGCCGCCGAACGCCAGGTCCAGCCACGGGATGTCACGGACCATCGAGATTTTGGTGGACGCCGGGGTGAGGCCGTCGGCGTCCGGGAAGTAGAGGGCCATGACGGCGAAGATGATGCCGACGGCCGCCTGGAGGATGAGCTTGGCCTTGGCGTTCAGGCCCAGGCTGCGCTGCCGGGAAATCTTTATGAAGTCATCGAGGAAGCCCACCAGGCCCATCCCCACCATCAGGAACAGCAGGAGCAGCGCCGAGGCGGACGGCCCGGCCGAACGCGGGTTCATGAGCCACATGATCAGGTGGGTCAGTCCGTAGCTCAGCAGGACCGCGCCCACCACCACAGTGCCACCCATCGTGGGCGTGCCGCGTTTGGTGTGGTGCGAGGTCGGTCCGTCATCGCGGATGAACTGGCCATAGCTCCTGCGGACCAACAGACGGATGAACAGCGGCGTGCCCACCAGTGCCAGCAGCAGGGCGAGGCCAGCGCCGATCAGAAGTGCAATCACAGCAGCTCGCTCCCTTCAGTGGCAGTTGTGGGGGTGGCACGTGGGGGTAATGCTATCCGATCGCCCAAATGGCGCAGTCCCACGCTGTTCGAGGACTTGAAGAGCACCAGGTCGCCGGGCTCGAGCTGCTCCTGGAGCAGTTCGTACGCTTCGTCAACGGTCTCAGCGAAGATGCATTCATCTCCCCACGACCCTTCCTGCACGGCGGAAACGTACAGCGAACGCGCCTCCCGGCCCACCACCAGGAGGCGGGAGATGTTCAGCCGCACCACCTGCGTGCCGACGGCGGTGTGCTCGCGGATGGAATCGTCGCCCAGTTCCAGCATGGCCCCGAGCACGGCCCAGGTCCGGCGGCCGCGGCCGAGGTCCGCCAGCGTGCGCAAGGCAGCCCGCATAGATTCCGGGTTGGCGTTGTACGCGTCGTTGATGACCGTGACGCCGTCGGGCCGTTCGGTCCGCTCCATGCGCCAGCGGCTGGCCGCGGACTGGGAGCTCAGTGATGCGCTGATCCGGTCAGCCGGTACGCCGGCCGCGTGCGCGGCCGCTGCGGCGGCGAGGAGGTTCGCCACGTGGTGTTCGCCGATGAGTTTGCTGGTGACCCTGACCGTGGGCTCCCCCGGCACTTCGAGGTCGAACTCCGGGTTGCCCGAGGCGTTGGTGTCCAGGTTGGCGGCCCGGACGGCAGGAGCGTCGGGGTCGGCATCCCGGGACGAGAAGCCCAGGACAGTCGCCTGGGTCCGCGCGGCCATGGGAGCAACGCGCAAATCGTCGAGGTTCAGCACGGCGGTGCCGCCAACGGGCAGGGCCTCGGCGAGTTCGCCCTTGGCGGCCGCGATGTTCTCCACGCCGCCGAATTCCCCGGCGTGGGCTGTTCCCACGCCGAGCACCACGCCGATCTCGGGCCGGACCATATCGGCCAGGTAGCGGATGTGCCCGATGCCGGTGGCGCCCATCTCGATGACCAGGAACCGGGTGTCAAAGCCCGCCTGGAAGACGGTGAGGGGCACGCCGACCTCGCCGTTGTAGGAACCCTGGGGTGCAACGGTCGGCCCTTCAGCCGACAGAATGCCGGCGAGGAGGTCCTTGGTGGTGGTCTTGCCGGCCGAACCCGTGATGCCGATGACCGTCAGCTGCTCGCCGGCAGCCTCGCGGTGGTGCCTGATCCGCCGGACAGCCTCTGCCGCAAGGGCGCCCATGGCCAGCACCGCATCCTCGACCACGATCGACGGATAGTTCCGGCCGGCGTCGTCCTTGATTTCGCGTTCGGTGAGGGCCAGCACCGCGCCGCGGTCAAAGGCCGCCCCCACGAAGCTGTGCCCGTCTGCGCTCTCGCCCGGTTTGGCGACATAGAGGGAGCCGGCAACGGCCTCCCGCGAGTCGGTCACCACGGATCCCGGGGTGACGTCGGGGTCGGCAAGCAGCCGGCCGTTGGTGATTTCGGCGATTTCCGCCGCAGTTAGTTCAATCATGTCGGTCTAGGACTCTATCCCGTCGTCTTGGAGAACGGTGAATCCTCGTGCCGTCAAGGCGTTCCGTAGTTCCACCCTGTCGTCGAGGGCAAGGTTCACTCCCTTGACCTCCTGCCACACTTCGTGCCCGCGACCCGCAATGAGGATGGTGTCCTCCGGTGCCGCCAGGTTGACGGCCTCCCGGATGGCAGCTTCCCGCGGAAAAACCTCCATGATTTTGCAGTCCAGCTGCTCGGCTTCCTTGGCGTCCGTGGCACCTACCAGCACCTCTGCGCGGATCGCCGCGGCGTCCTCATCGTGGGGGTCGTCATCGCTGACGATCACGACGTCGGCAAGCCGGGCCGCGGTCGCGCCCATGGAGGGGCGTTTGCCCTGGTCGCGCTGGCCCGTGGCGCCGAAGACCACGATCACCTTGGACGCGGGCTCCGGGGACCGGACGGCCTCCAGGGCGCGTGCCAGTGCATCGGTGTTGTGCGCGAAGTCGACGACGGCGGCCGGCCGGGTGGAGACGAGCTGCATGCGGCCTGGCACTGCCACCGTGAACGGATCCTTGGCATCGAGTGTTGCCTGCACTTGGGCGGGGTCTGCACCGCCGGCGAGCACCATGGTCAGGGCCAGTGCCGCGTTGGAGACATTGAAGGCCCCAGGCAGCCCGGTGTGCACGCGCAGTTCCGTTCCGTTCCGGCCGCGGAGGGTGAATTCCGTGCCGAGGCCGCGGGGCTTCGGATCGATGACCGTCCAGTCGGCCCCTGCTGATTCGGCCGCTGCCGATTCGGCCGCCGGGTCCGCTTCCGGCCCGCTGCCGGGCTGGAGAGTTCCCAGCGTGGTGACCGGAAGCTCAGTCTCGGCGGCAAGCCGCCGTCCCCACTCGTCGTCGACCGTCACGACGGCGGCACGGGCGCGTTCGGCGGTGAACAGCGCCGCTTTGGTCCGGTAGTACTCCTCCATGGTGCCGTGCAGGTCCAGGTGGTCCTGGGTGAGGTTGGTGAAACCGACGACGTCGAAGACCACGCCGTCCACCCGTCGGAAGGACACCGCGTGCGAGGAGACTTCCATGGATGCGGCGTCCAGCCCGCGTTCCCGCATGAGGGCCAGCAGGGCGTGGACATCGGTGGATTCCGGGGTGGTCAGGAGGCTGGGAATCGGGTCCCCGCCGGCCAGGATCTCGATGGTGCCGATGAGTCCGGTCTTCTTGCCCATCGCCTGCAGCAGGGCGTTGATGAAGTACGTGGTGGTGGTTTTTCCGTTCGTGCCCGTCACGCCGAACATCGAGGGGCCCGGGAGGTCGGCGTCCTGGCTCCGGTAGATCAGCCTGGACAGCCGGCCCACGACGCTGCGGGGCTCCGCCACCACCAGCACGGGCACGGCGATGTCCGACCCCAGGGCAAGAAGTTTTCCGCCGGTTTCATCCGTCAGCACCGCCACCGCACCGGACTCGATCGCCGTCGGTGCGAAGTCCGCGCCGTGCCAGGCCGCCCCCGGCAGGGCAACATACAGGTCCCCGCGTTCCACGGACCGGGAGTCGAGCGAAATGCCGGTGACCTGAACGGACTCAGAGGCTCCAGGTACGGTGACGCCCACTGATTGGCCGATGACACCCAGTTCGACGGCGGCGACGGCGGTGGGCCGGAAGCCGCTCTTGGATGCCTGCCCCTCCGGGGCATCGGCAGTGCCGGGGTCATGGTGCTGTGACAACTGAATCTCCGTTGGTGCTAGTGGACCAACGGACACGACAGAACTGTTTGTTCAGGTGTACCGCGGTCTTTCATGGCGGGCGTTACTTGGCGTGCTGCGTTATGTGGCGTACTGGTCACTTGGCGAACTGCGGCAGCCTGGCGGGCGTGCCCTTGGACGGCGGAACGTTGTACGTCCGCAGCGCCTGGCTCATGACCGAGCGGAACACGGGCCCGTTGGTAATCCCGTAAATGGACCCCTTGGGACGCTGCAGGACCACCTCCACAATAAACCGCGGATCGTCCATCGGCGCCATCCCCACCATCGAGGCGGTGTACCCGCAGAAGCCTGCGGTCCCGTCGTCGCAGGGCGATTGTGAGGTACCGGTCTTGGCGCCCACCCGGTAGCCGTCGATTGCGGCCTCCTTGATCTGGCCCTCCGTAACGGCACTTTCGAGGATGTCCCTCACCTGCTTCGCCGTCCCCTCCGAGACCACCCTGCGGGACGGCTTGGCCGCGACCTTTTCCTCGGTTCCGTCCGGGCTGATGTAGCTGTCGATAAGCCGCGGCTGCAGCATCACCCCGTCGTTGGCGATGGACTGGTAGGCGCGGACCGTCTGGAGTGTCGACTGCGAGACACCCTGCCCGAACAGCACCGTGTACTGCTGGCGGCCGTCCCACTGGTCGGCCGGTGTCAGGATGCCCTTTGCCTCCGCCGGCAACCCGATCTCCGGCGCCTCGCCGATGCCGAATTTCTGCAGCCAGTCATGGCGCTGATCCTTGGTGAGGCGCTGGCCCGCCATCACGGTGCCCGTGTTCATGGACCAGCCCAGGATGCCCGCCAGGGTCCGCTTCTCGGTCCCGTGGGAAAACGAGTCGTCAAACTGCTGGCCGTCCACCACCAGGGACGGCGGGATAACGAAGGTGTCCAGCGGTTTGGCCTTGCCTTCTTCGATGACCGCGGCGGCGGTGATCATCTTTTCCACCGATCCGGGCTCGTACGCCGCGGTGACGGAACGGACGCCCCGGTCCTTGGCCGCCACCTTGCCGGGGTCGTTGGGGTCAGGCGTGTTGGTGTCGGCCATGGCGATGATGTTGCCGGTCTTCACGTCCGAGACGATGATGACCCCCCACTCGGCGCTGAGCTTGTCCGCCTGGGTCTGGATGGCCTGCTGGGCGAAGTACTGGAGGTCGGAGTTCAGGGTGAGCTTGACGTCCTTGCCGTCCTGCGCGGGCGTCAGTTCGTCGATGCCCACGGGAATGCGGAGGCCGTCAGCGCCGATTTCGAACACCCGCTTGCCCGGAGTGCCACGCAGTATCGCGTCCTGGGTCTGTTCGAGGCCGGCCTGGCCGGTGGTTCCGTTCTCCAGGAAGCCCACAATGCCGCCGGCCACCGAGCCGTTCGGGTAGACGCGCTTGCTGGTGCCTTCGGAGAAGATACCCGGGATCTGCAGTTCCGACACCCGGTTTTCGACGTCAGGCCGGAGGTCCTTGGCCACGATGTAGTACGTCCTGGTGCCGGTGACGGATTTGCGCACGTCCTCGGTGTCCATGCCCAGGACGGCAGCGAGCTCGGCGATCCCCTGGTCACGTGACACGGTGACCAGCTCGTCCTTGCCGTTCACCTTTTCAAGCCGCTTGAAGGATTCGGTCTTGGTATTTACAGACTGGTCAACAGTGATGTTGTAGCGGATAACGCTGTTGGCCAGCACCGTTCCATTCGCGTCCAGGATGCTGCCGCGTTCGGCCGGCAGCACGGTGGGGCGCAGCCGGTTGTCAAGCGCAGCTTCAGCCATGCCGCCGACGTCCAGCCCCTGCACCAGGAACAGCTTCCCGCCGACAACCACCAGCAGCGCAAGCATAATGCTGAGTCCAAGGCGGAGCCTCTTCGTGGCGTTAGCAGCCTTCTTCTTGCTTGCCTTGCTCTTGCCTTGCGCCACGCTCATCCCCTACTGCTTGCCATGCGGGCTACCAGCCGCCTGTTCCTGCCCTACTGCCCCGGCGTCCTTTGCTCCGGCGCCGGAATGGTGCCCCCGTTAAGGGCGGCCGGCTTGGCGGCAGCGGCCGGCTTCGCAGCCGCCGAGGTCTCCGGCTGGGCAGCTGCCGTTTCGCCGGCAGCAGGCGCCCTGCTTGCCAGCGGCTCGCCCGCGCTGGCGGGCGGAACCACATTCAGCTGACCCGGGACCGCAGGGGCAGCGATCACCGCTCCCGCCGAGTCTCCCTTGACCGCCGGCTTGGCATCCCCGCTCACCGTCAGCGTGGAAAGATCAATCTGTCCCTTGCCGTTGGAAGCTACCATTCCCAATTCTGCGGCCTTGGCAGCCAGATTCTGGGGAGCTTCGAAGTTTTGCACCTGCTGTGTCAGATCCTGGTTCTGCTTGGTGAGCGACGTCTGTTCGGCACGGAGCTTGACCAGCTGGTACTGGGCCGTGGACACAGAGATGTTGAGCACCAGCACCGCGACCAGCGCAGCGGCCAGCATGCCGAAGCAGAGAACAACAAAGGGCGCACGGCGCTTCCTCGGTGCGGACCGGACTAGGGACAGCGGGGTGCGCGCCTTGCGGGCCGAACCCGGAAGGCCGGCCTCTACATCCTGGACGCTCGGGCCGGACGGAAGGGCGAGGTTCTTGGCAGCTGCTGCGCTCATGTTGCTCTCCTGGCTCTGATGCGTTCCACTGCGCGCAGCCGGGCTGATGCTGCACGCGAATTCTCTGCGATCTCGACGGCGGTGGGCACTTCGGTGCCTTTGGTCAGGGTTTTGAGTTCGGCCTTGTGTTCTTCAAGCTCCACCGGGAACCCGAGCGGAGCTGATGATTTAGAGCGGGCCTGGAAGACGCCCTTGACGATCTTGTCTTCCAGGGAGTGGTAGGACATCACGACGATCCGGCCGCCAAGCGCGATGGCATCCACCGCTGCCGGAACCGCCCGCTCAAGGACTTCGAGTTCCTCGTTGACTTCGATGCGCAGCGCCTGGAAGGTGCGTTTGGCCGGGTGTCCGCCGGACTTGGCGGCGGCAGCCGGAACCACCGCCCGGATCTGTTCGACGAGTTCCCCTGTGGTGGTGAACGGCTTCGCTGCCCGGGCGTTTACGATCCTGTTGGCGATGCGCCCCGCGAACTTTTCCTCACCCCACTTGCGGATGATCCTGACCAGTTCCTCTTCGCTGTAAGTGTTAACGACGTCCGCCGCCGTCTGGCCGCGGCTGGTGTCCATGCGCATGTCCAGGGGTGCGTCAAAGGAATAGGCGAAACCGCGTTCGCGCTCGTCGAGCTGCAGGGACGAGACCCCGAGGTCCATCAGGATGCCGTGCACCTCGGGAATGCCAAGGTCCTCCAGCACCTCGGCGATTTCGTCGTACACAGCGTGGACCAGGTCCGTGCGGGCCGCGAAGGACTTGAGCCGCTCACCTGCCAGCGCCAGGGCTTCCTCGTCACGGTCGATGCCCACGAGGTGCAGGTCCGGAAAGCGCTGGAGCATGGCTTCGGAGTGCCCGCCCATGCCGAGCGTGGCGTCGATGGCCACCGGCGTCTCACCGCGCAGTCGTGCCGCCTCGAATCCGGGCGCCAAAAGATTGATGCACCGGTCCTTGAGGACCGGCACATGGCGTTCGGACGTAGGCTTCGGCTGGTCAGGTTCTGTCACGCCGTCGTCCTTCCTTGAGCGCCTCGGGTGGTTTCTTGGGCCAGATCCCCATCCGCCCCTATCCCCTTGGCTGCCTGGCTCCGGGGAAGTGAGCCAGGTAGTCGAAAGGATGGGCGGCTGGAGATCTCGTCCAAGAAACGGATTCGGGCCGGCCTAAAGGATGCCGGCGATGGGGTTGTCGGTTTCAGAGAAGGAGGTTTCCTTCTCCGCCAGATACGTATTCCAAGCTTGGGCGTCCCAGATCTCAGCCCGGGTGCCGGCCCCAATAACTGCCAGCTCCCTTCCGAGCCCTGCGTACTCCCGGAGCGCGGGAGGTATGGTCACGCGCCCCTGCTTGTCAGGTACCTCGTCCGAGGCTCCAGAGAGAAAAACCCGGATGTAGTCACGAGCCTGCTTGTTGGAGATCGGAGCCTCCCGGATCTGCTCGTGTACCCTCGCGAATTCCTGCTCGCTGAAGACGTAGATGCAGCGCTCCTGGCCTCGCGTGAGAACAAGTCCGCCGGCAAGCTCCTCACGGAACTTGGCGGGAAGAATGATCCTGCCCTTTTCGTCAAGACGCGGTGAGTGTGTCCCAAGGAACACGTCCCACCGCCCGTCTGCCGTCAGAAGCCGAACAACCCCCGCGCTGCCACTACCCTCTTACCCGCTCCACTTTACTCCACTTCTCCCCACAGTCAACGCGACGCGTGTATTTCTCTGCAGCTTGGACAAACATTTTTCGGCGGAATGGCGGGGATTTTGGGCGGGGGTGGAAAGTGGAGGGAAATTGCCCGGTCCACTGACGGCGGCCACGGTGAGATCGGGCCCTGGAACACCGGTCCCGGCACCAGTTCCGGGGCTTAAAGCGGAATGACCCGCCGCGGCGGGTCATTCCTGGACTATTGGCGCCCATCCGGGATGGCCCCGGTGGTGCGATGTGGAGGATGGTACGAAGTGGAGGTGGTGGGAAGTGGAGCGGCGGGCTCAGGACTCCCCGCGGCGCCTTTCATCCCATCGCTCTTCGAGGCTGTTCATAAAGGAGCTCTTGCTCTTCGACTTTCGGCCATGCCCGCCGGCCTTTGCTTTGCCTGCCGCAACGCTGCGCATCGTGGCAAAGTAAACTCCGGCACCCATGACGACGAACCCGAGGACCCCGACAAATATGTTCTGGAGGGAGACCCCCACCAGGAGGAGCAGCACCCCGGCCAGCGTGGCCAGTACGCCAATCACGATGTGCCGGGTGGACCAGCTGCGGCCGGGATCCGAGCCCATGGAATTGGCGAACTTTGGATCGTCCTCATGCAGTTGCCTCTCGAGTTGCTCGAGCAGCTTCTGTTCGTGCTCCGAGAGCGGCATCACGACCTCCTTAAGTAGGCCAACGTCCGGACAGGTCAGAACCGGTTGTTCCTGCCTCGTCAACGACCGGCATGCCATCCAGGTTCCCGGCCTGCCAACCTCGGCAGATCCAGCGATTCAAGCATACTGACGCGGCGGGTCAGGTGATCCACACATGTCCAGACGTTCGAAATCTTTGTATCTATAAGGATAGTTTGTTAGGCGCTGTTCTGAAAGACGCTGTTCACGGGCGGCAACACTCCCTGGACCTTGAACTGACACGGATCTGCGGTCACGAACACGGTTTCCCGCGTCCGCGGATGTCGCGGGAATCACTCAGCCGGAATCGCATCAGGAGTTGCCGCTTCCCGGCTCAAGCAGCCGGGCCGGAAGCACGGACTTGCTGCCGAATTTCCCTGTCACCTTGTCCAGCGCCTGTTCGGCGGCCCGCCAGTTGTCATCGCGCCTGTCCAGGCTCAGCTGTAGGGATGTCTGGGCGGCCGCTTCCAGCTGCTCCGCACGGACGCCCACCAGCCGGACCGTCAGGGGCCGGCTGCCCAGTGACTCCAGCAACTGGATGGCCACGGCATAGATGAGCTGCGCGCTGTCCAGCGGCGTGTGGACGGTGCGGCTTCGGGTCACGGTGGAGAAATCGGCGTACCGCAGCTTGAGCGCCACCGTCCGGGCCACCAGCCCGGAAGCGCGGAGCCGCTCCGCAGTGCGGTGGGACAGCCGCAGCAGCTCCCTGTGCAGCAGGGCATCGTCCGCCGTGTCCGCGGCGAACGTTTCCTCCGCTCCGATGCTTTTCTCAACCCGCACCGGCGTGACCGTCCGGCTGTCGATGCCCCAGGAGAGCCGGTGGACGTGCTCACCGGTGGCGCCCAGCACCTTCTTGAGCGAGGAGACCGGCGTCGCGGCGACGTCCGCCACGGTACGGATGCCCATGCGGGCCAGCACCTCCGCCGTCTTTCCCCCGACACCCCACAGGGCATTGACGGGAAGGCTGTGAAGATACGGTACGGTCTGCTCCGGCCGTATGAGCAGCAGGCCGTCCGGCTTGCACCGGGTGGAGGCGATCTTTGCCACGAACTTGCTGGCGGCGATCCCCACGGACGCCGTGATGCCCAGCTCGCCGGCAACCCTCCGCCGGATCAACTGCCCGATTTCCAACGGCGGACCGAGCCTGCGGATCGCGCCTCCGACGTCCAGGAATGCCTCGTCAACACTGAGCGGTTCAACGAGCTCCGTGATGGACTCAAATATGGCCATCAACTGGCCGGATACCTCGTAGTACAGCTTGTGCCTGGGCTCGATGATGGTGGCCTGCGGACACAGCCGGTGCGCCACAGCCATGGGCATCGCCGATTTCACGCCGAACTTGCGTGCCTCGTACGACGCAGACAGCACAACGGAGCGCTCCGCCGGAAAGCCCACGATGACCGGCTGGCCGCGCAGGTCAGGGCGGGCGCGCAGTTCAACCGAGACAAAAAACGCATCCATATCGACGTGCATAATGCTTGCCCGCCGAAGGTCCCGCAGCCGCGCTTCCGCCTGCTCTCTGTCTTCGTCCGGCCCCACAACTGCAATCCTATGCCCTGCACCTGACTAAACTGGAGGCTGAATCCGGCATCAACACCCAGGAGGACCACACCTGTGAAGGTCATTGGAACGCTCATGCCTGCCCGCCTTGGGCTGCTCGCCGCTGGAGCGGCCGTAGTGGCGGCGGCGTCAGCGTGCACGCCACAGGCCCCTGGTTCCGCAACGCCCGCGGCAACGGCACCGGCCCCCTCGTCCGCAGTGGCGACTGCCACGGCCTCAGCGGCCGCAGCCGCCAGCCCGAGTGCATCACCTGGCACGTCGGCCACCGTGGGAGCGCTTGTCGCAGGCTTCCCGTCAAAGCTTCTTCCCGTGATGCCCGGGACCAAGGTGGTGGCCAGCAGCTTCGACAAGTCAGCATCCCCGGCCACCGCCGCACTGGTGGGCTCAACCGCCGCCAAGCCGGCCGCCGTCGTCGCCTACTACACCAAAGCCCTGGAGGCACAGGGCTTCAAGGCCGTTCCCGGCAGCACGGTGGGCAGTGTGGCGTCCAAGGACTTCGTGCGGGCGGGCAACGAGACGGTTAACATCGCCGTCCCCGCAACCGGAGGAGTTTCCACCTTCACTATCGGCGCCAACGTGACGCCCGAGTCCGTCAAGTGATGCTGGCCGAGCAGCTTCGCGTGGAGCAGGCGGACTTCGTGGCCGCCGTCGCGGGAAAGCTCACAGACTTTTTGACGACCCGGCAGTCGATCATGACGGCAATCTCGCCGGACATCGATCCCATCATGGGGTCCATCTCCAACCTGGTCACCGGCGGAAAGCGGCTGCGTGCCCTCATGTGCTACTGGGGGTGGCGCGGAGCGGGCGGCCCCGCCGCGGCAGAGGACATCGTCACAGCAGGCGCCGCGCTTGAGCTGTTCCAGGCGGCAGCCCTGATCCACGACGACATCATCGACCGGTCGGACACCCGCCGCGGCGGACCTAGCGTACACCGCCGGTTCAGCCAGCTCCACGAGTCCCAGGGCTGGGCCCTGGACAGCGAACGCTTCGGCCACGCCGCGGCCATTCTGGCCGGCGACCTCTGCCTGTCCTTCAGCGAGGAAGCCTTCACCGACATCGGCGAAACGGCAGCCTCTGGAAGCAGGGCAAGGCTAATCTTCAACCTTATGCGTTCGGAGGTCATGGCCGGCCAGTACCTGGACATCCTCGAAGAGGTGGCCGGGCCGGTCCGGGACCGCGCCGGGGCCGTCAGCCGCGCCCAGTCGATCATCCGCTTCAAGTCGGCCAAGTACTCGACGGAACATCCGCTCGCCCTGGGCGGTGCGCTCGGCGGAGCCTCGGACGAACTGCTCCGGGGCTACTCCGCCTTCGCCCTCCCCCTGGGCGAGGCCTTCCAGCTTCGCGACGACGTCCTGGGCGTTTTCGGGGACCCGGTCACCACCGGAAAGCCCGCGGGAGACGACCTCCGGGAAGGCAAGCGGACCGTCCTCGTGGCCTTCGCCCTGGACCTGGCCACCCCTGAGGAGTCCGCGTTCATCGACTCAAAGCTTGGCAGCCCCGAACTGAGCGAGGAAGACGTGGCCGAGATCCGCCGGATCATCGCGGACTGCGGGGCGCTGCAGGCCACGGAAGTGTTGATCGAGGAATTCGGCGCAGCGGCATACGCAGCACTGGAGCTCCTGCCGCTGGAAGACCTCCCCAAGACCGCGCTGCGGCGGCTGGCTGAGGCGACAGTGAGCCGGGCCGCCTAATCGGCTGGCCCGGCCCGTTTACCAGGCTGGGTAGTTACCAGGCCGGGGTAGTTACCAGGCCAGGGACTGCGCCCGACGTCGGATTTCCGTCTTGCGCCCCTCGCGGAGGGCATCGATGGGGCGCCCGCGCAGTGACTCGTCAGGGGTAAAAAGCCAGCCGATAAGCTCCTCGTCCGAGAAGCCGGCGTCCGACAGCACCACAATCGTGCCCTTGAGGCTGTCCACGACGTGACCGTCCTGGAGGAAAGCCGCGGGCACCGAACGGATCCGCCGTTCCCCGATCCGCAGGGCCGCCAGCGCGCGCTCGTCAAGGAGCCCGTGGACTTTGGTAATGGACACATCCAGCAACTGGGCAACATCGGGCAGGGGCAGCCAGTCGCCTACAAGGGTTTCTACAGTACTCACGGGTCAAGGTTGCCATGGCGGGCGCCCGCAAGCCTAGTCGAAGCAGCGCACGCGTGCGCCCGCTCCATTTTCGCGCGCGACACTCCCAGCCGGGCAGATTTTCCGGCTGAAAGCCGATTCTTGTGCTAACCGAAAAATCGTGAGAGATTCACATAGATAACATTCGCAACACAATTAACATCAGTAACATTGGTATCACGAGCAACTGGCATGACCGACAGCATTCGCCGCTGAGAAGAGGATCTTTCCCATGACGACGACCCGCTCCACCAAGCAGTCACCCCGGCCGGGCCTGCCCCTGATCGCGGCCACGACGGCCACGCTCCCCGCCGTCATGCTTTCCTCCCTTGCGGTCGCCCAGCCCGCAGCGGCCGACGCCCGGGACCAGCACGGTGCCCGCGACACTCGCCGCCGCCATCGAGGCCCAGGCAGCAGCAGTCAAAGCTGGCATCATCCCCGCAGCCTCCGTGCCGGCCGCGCTCCCGTCGGGCCTTCAGCCCACCCGCGTCACCCCGACGGCCCACACGGTGGTCCGCGGGGACACGGTCAGCGGCATCGCCGGCCGGTACGGGCTGAGCACCACTGCCGTGCTGAAGCTCAACAACCTGAAGTCGAACTCCGTGATCTACCCGGGGCAGCGGATCAGGCTGAAGGCTGCCGCGGCTCCGGCGGCCAGGACTGCTGCGGCGCCTGCCAGCACCGCTGCCAGGACGTACACGGTCAAGTCCGGCGACACGCTGGGCGGCATCGCCGGTCGGCACGGCGTCAGGCTCTCCCAGGTGCTCAGCTGGAACGGGCTCAAGGTGACGTCGATCATCTACCCCGGTCAGAAGATCCGCCTCGGTGCCGGCACGGCTGTTGCGGCGGCCCCGGCCAAGGCGGCAGCACCGGCCGCCGCCCGCTCCGCCTCCTACGTCATCAAGTCCGGGGACACGCTGTCCGGCATCGCAGCCAGGCACGGCGTCAAGCTCGCGGACGTCCTGTCGGCGAACCGGCTGAAGGTCACCAGCGTCATCTACCCCGGCCAGAAGCTCGCCATTCCCGGGAAGGCCAGCGCCGTCCAGCCGGCATCCAGCGTCACGCCGCTCGTGCCCAGCTCCTTCCTCGGCTACACCTACCCGGCAGCCGTGGTCAGCTCGGCCAACAAGAACAAGGCCCTGCTCAACTCCTCGCCGGTTCCCTCGCTTGCCCAGATGCAGTCCATCGTGGCCGACACGGCACGGCGGATGGGCGTGGATCCGGCGCTGGCACAGGCCTTCGCGTACCAGGAATCCGGGTTCAACCAGCGGGCAGTGTCGCCGGCCAACGCCATCGGCACCATGCAGGTCATCCCCTCCTCGGGCGAGTGGGCATCCGACCTGGTGGGCCGGAAGCTGAACCTTCTTGATCCGTATGACAACGCCACAGCCGGAATCGCAATCATCCGCCAGCTGATCCGGACCAGCAAGAACCTGGACTACGCCATCGCCGGCTACTACCAGGGCCAGTACTCGGTCAACAAGCACGGAATGTACACCGACACCAAGCACTACGTCGCAGCCATCAAGGCACACCGCAAGAGCTTCAGCTGACTCCCTCAACTGACCTCCGGGCCGGCGACCCCGGCCGCCGGGAGCATACCGATACGGGTCCGGATCGCATGTTGATTCGGACCCGTTTCCGTGCAGCACTTAGTATCGAAGAGTGCAGGAAAACGCTTTAGGCAGTCTCGTCGGGTCGCTCGTGGACAACCGCTACCAGGTGAAGTCCCGGTTGGCGCGGGGCGGGATGTCCACCGTTTATGTGGCCACGGACCAGAGGCTGGACCGTGATGTCGCCCTGAAAGTCCTGCATCCCCACCTGGCCAACGACGGCAATTTCCTCGATCGCCTGGCCCGCGAAGCACGGGCAGCCGCAAAGCTCTCACACCCGCATGTGGTGGGCGTCCTCGACCAGGGGCACGACGGAGACACCGCATACCTCGTGATGGAGTACATCAAGGGGCACACCCTCCGCGACGTCATCAACAGCAAGGGCGCCTTGTCCCCCCGGCTGGCCCTGGCACTCATCGATCCGGTGGTGGAAGGCCTGGGGGCTGCCCATGCCGCCGGCATGATCCACCGCGACGTCAAGCCGGAGAACGTCCTGATCGCCGACGACGGCCGGATCAAGATCGGCGACTTCGGCCTCGCGCGCGCCGTGACGACAACAACCAGCACGGGTGCCCTGATCGGCACCATCGCGTACCTCTCGCCGGAACTGGTCCTTGGCAAGCCGGCCGACGCACGAAGCGACATCTACTCCACGGGCATCATGCTGTTCGAGATGCTCACCGGACGCCAGCCGTTCGACGGCGAGGTCCCCATCCAGGTGGCCTACCAGCACGTGAATTCCACTGTGGGTGCTCCCTCAGGCTTGGTTCCGGGCCTCGCGGGGGAAGTGGACGAACTCGTCCAGTGGTGTACCGCCAGCGACCCCGAGCAACGGCCGGTGGACGGCAACGCCCTGCTCGCGGAGCTCCGTCATATCCGGACCAACCTCACCGACTCTGAACTGGATCTGCAACCCCCTGCGGCCATCCAGGCGGCCGCGGCGGCAGGCACGGGCCCCGACGCCGGCCCGCGAGGCATGAACGCTCCCCCCGCACCTGCCCGGATGCCGTCCCCGATGCCGAAGAGCCCGCCTGTCCAGGGGGGCCAGGGAAACCACACCGAGCTGCTGGCACCCATTCACGGCGATGAAGTCCCCCGGGGCCGCCCCACGGAAGTCATTTCACGCACCAGCAACCCGACCGCCGTGTTTTCCGCCCCCGGCGCTTCAACCCCCAGCGCTTCAACCCCTGTCTCTTCAACTCCTGTCTCTTCAACTCCCCGGCCGGTCCTCCCGCCCTATGGATTCGACGACGACGACAGGGAGGCCGCCCCGCTCCCCCTGAGCAAGCGGGAACAGCGGAAGCTGGACCGCCACGAACAAAGGGAACGGTCGCGCGCGGCGGCCACTCCCGTCCGAACGCTCCGGGAGGGGAATTCCCGGCGCCGGGGCGCGCTCTGGATTGTGGTCCTGGTCATTCTGGCCCTTCTGGCGACAGGGGCTGGTTGGTTCTTCGGCATGGGACCCGGCTCCCCCGGTACCGTGCCGGCCGTGGCGAACAGGACCGTGGCGGAGGCGCAGCAGCTGCTCCGGGACGCCGGATTCCAATCCAGTACCAAGGACGTCTTCGACGACGACGTCAAGGCCGGACTCGTGGTGGGGTCGGAGCCGGATGCCGGAACGGAAATCCGCAAATTCCAGCAGGTCTCGCTGTTCGTGTCCAAGGGTCCGCAGCTGTTTCCACTGCCGCAACTGACGGGCAAGACGCTCGATGCGTCCAAGGAAGCACTCAACGGGGCCGAGATGGCGCTGGGCAAGGTCACCGAAAAGTTCGACGAGGAGGTGCCCGCCGGCACGGTGCTGGGCCAGGCTCCGGCGTCGGGAACCCCCGTGCGACATGGGACACCGGTAAGCCTCACTGTCTCGAAGGGCCCGCAGCCCATTCCGGTGCCGGATGTACGAGGACAGGATCAGGACGCAGCCTTCCGTGCCATCGAATCTGCCGGCCTTAAAGCCGTCTTCGCCCACGAAACGGTGCATGACCGGAACGTTCCGAAGGGCGCCGTGGTCAGCCAGGAGCCTGCTTCGGGAACCCTGACAAGGGGCCAAACGGTCACCCTGACGATTTCCGAGGGGCCCAAGCTCGTGAAGGTGCCCACCTACATCGGCAAACAGGTGGAAGACGCAACTGAGGCGCTGAGGAAGCGCGGTTTCCAAGTCCGCGTCAACGAAATTCTCGGCGGCTTCTTCGGCACGGTGCGGGACCAGGATCCCGTAGACACCGAGGTCCCCGAAGGCTCCGTCATCACCCTCACCGTGGTGTAGCCAGGACGACAAACGAAAGACCGGCGCCGGGGAGTCTGAACTGCTCCCGGCGCCGGTCCTTCTTCTATGCTGTTGGATCTGCGTGCTGTGGATCTGTGTGCTGTTGTATCTGGCCTGCTGTGGATCTGGCCTGGGGCGTTTAGCGGCGGGTGAGCGCGCCAGCCACGAGGAAAGCCATCTCCAGCGACTGCATGTGGTTCAGCCGGGGGTCGCAGACCGACTCATAGCGGTCAAGGAACGCTTCCTGGTCGACGGGATCGGCGCCGCCGAGGCATTCGGCCACGTCATCCCCGGTCATCTCGACGTGCAGGCCACCCGGAACCGTCCCCAGGGCATGGTGCACTTCGAAGAACCCGCGCACCTCGTCAATGACGTCGTCGAAATTGCGGGTCTTGTAGCCGTTGGGCGAGGTTACGGTGTTGCCGTGCATCGGGTCCGTGACCCACAGGACCTGGGCGCCGGAGGCGGTGACCTTCTCCACGAGGGACGGGAGCTTCTCGCGGATGTTGCCGGCACCCATGCGGGTGATGAACGTGAGCCTGCCGGGTTCGCGCTCCGGATCCAGCTTGTCGATGAGGCGCAGGGCATCGTCACCGGACGTAGACGGGCCCAGCTTGACGCCAATCGGGTTGCGGACGCGGGACAGGAAGTCCACGTGGGCGTGGTCCAGCTCGCGGGTACGCTCACCGATCCACAGGAAGTGGCCGGAGGTGCCGTAGGGCAGGCCGGTGCGGGAGTCGATGCGGGTCAGCGCACGCTCGTAGTCGAGCAGGAGCGCCTCATGGCTGGCAAAGAATTCAACCCGCTTGAGGGCTTCGAAGTCTGCGCCGCAGGATGCCATGAACTTGATGGCGCGGTCGATGTCGCGCGCGAGCGACTCGTAGCGGGCATGGGCGGGGTTCTCGGTGAACCCCTTGTTCCAGGTGTGCACCAGGCGGAGGTCCGCGAAGCCGCCCTGGGTGAAGGCCCGGATGAGGTTCAGCGTGGAAGCGGACGTGTGGTACGCGCGCAGCATGCGGTTGGCGTCGTGGGCCCGGGATTCGGGGGTGAAGTCGTATCCGTTCACGATGTCGCCCCGGTATGCGGGCAGCGTCACGCCGTCCCGGGTCTCGTCGTTGGAGGAACGCGGCTTGGCGAACTGTCCGGCCATGCGCCCCATCTTGATGACGGGCATCGCCGCACCATAGGTCAGGACCACCGCCATCTGCAGGATCGTCTTCACACGTGCGCTGATCTTGTCCGCGGTAGCACCCTCAAAGGTCTCGGCGCAGTCACCGCCCTGGAGCAGGAAGGCCTTGCCCTGGGCTGCGGCGGCGAGACGCTCGCGCAGGATGTCCACCTCGCCGGCAAAAACGAGCGGCGGGAGCACCGACAGTTCCTTGACGGATGCGTTGAAGACCCCGGAGTCCTGCCAGCTCGGCTGCTGGGAGATGGGAAGGTCCCGCCAGTTGTCGAGTCCCGGATAGTTGGCCGCACCGCTCTGTGCAGTGCTGGTCAGGGAAGAGGCAGGTTTTGCAGATAGCTCAGTCACATTACTAAGAGTAGTTGGCCGGACCGGCTCGGGACACCCGGACTGTCATGCGCCCGGCCAGGGCGTCACAGATGCACAGCGCCAACCGTCACAGGTCACAGCGGCCTAAGCTGACCGGGACGAACCGGTCTCCCCGGGCTCTTCGCCGCCCTTCCCTGGCCCTTGGCCGCCCTTCCCCGGATCTTCGGCCGACTTCCCCGCCAGCCTGAGCTTGACCACCGAGGCGTACTCGTCCACGTATTCCTGCCCGGAGAGCCGCATGAGCTCGTACATGACCTCGTCCGTAACGGACCGCTGGATCAGCCGGTCATCAGCCAAGCCTTCATATCTGCTGAAGTCCAGCGGCTTTCCGAAGATCATGCCGATCCGGCGGATGTTCGGCAGCCGCTTGCCGATGGGCTGGACCTTGTCCGTTCCGATCATCGCCACCGGGATGACCGGGACGCCGGCCTGGAGCGCCAGCCGCGCCACCCCCACCTTCCCGCGGTAAAGCCGCGAGTCGGGGCTGCGCGTGCCCTCGGGATAGATGCCCAGCAGCCCGCCGTGCGTCAGCACGTCCATGCCCGCCTCGAGGGAGGCCGCCGAGGCCGCCCCGCCGGAACGGTCCATGGGCAGCTGGTTGGTCAGCCGGAAGAACACGGCGGTCAGCCGGCCCTTGAGTCCGGTGCCCGTGAAGTACTCGGATTTGGCCAGGAAAACGACAGGCCGCGGCACCATCAGCGGCATGAAGATCGAGTCCGAAAAAGAGAGGTGGTTGGAGGCAATAATGGCAGCGCCCTCGGACGGGATGTTGTCCAGCCCTTTGACCCATGGCCGGAAAAGAGTGCGGACCACCGGCCCCAGGAAGATCCGTTTCATGACCCAATAGAACACGTGTCTTACCTCTCCGGAAGGCTACCGCCGAGGCGTTCAAAGGGCCCGGCGGCACTGCAATGCAACCCTACTCTAGTGAGAATTGTCCGGAACAGTGACACGATGGATCCATGACAGAAAGCAGCGACCGCATAGGGCCCGCCGCTTTCAGCTACGCGGGACACGGACCCAATGCGCGGATCGGAATCGCGATTTCCCACGGCTTCACCGGCAGCCCTCTGAGCATCCTGCCGTGGGCCGAATACCTGGCCGGGCGCGGCTTCGCCGTCACTGTTCCGCTGCTCCCGGGGCACGGCACCACCTGGCAGGATCTGGCCGGCACCGGATGGAGGGAGTGGCACGGCGCTTTCGAACAGGCTTATCTGGACCTGGCCGCCAGGACGGACGAATGCTACGTGGCCGGCCTCTCAATGGGCGGTGCGATCGCCCTGCTCACCGCAGCCCGCCACAGCGTGGCGGGCGTCGCCGTCGTCAATCCCGGCCTGAGCTTCTACGATCGGCGCGTCCGGATCATTGGCCTGCTGAAGTACATCCAAAGAACCACCGTGCCCATAGCGGAGGAAAATCCGACGGCGGCCACCACCGACGACGGCGACTACTCCCTGACGCCGCTGGCGGCCGTTCACCAGTTGAAGAGGCTCTTCGCTGCCGCCGCCCGCGGACTGCCGCGGATCACCGCCCCGGTGCTGGTCTTCAGGTCGGTCAATGACGCAGTAGTACCCCCGAGCTCGCTCAGCCTGATCCGGAAGCGCCTCACCTCGGCAGCCCTGGACGTGGTGCCGCTCAGGAACAGCGGTCACGTGGCTACGCTGGACACGGATGCCCAGGAAATTTTCGAGTCCTCGGCGCGGTTTTTCCAGCTGCATTCCCGAAGCCACATACCGTCGGAGAAGTCATGACCACAGTTCCCGATCACAGCCCATTCAGCAGCGCCTTCTCCGGCGAGGGGCCGTCCATCGGCATCGCCCTGTCCCATGGGTTCACGGGCAGTCCGCACAGCCTGCGTTCGTGGGCCCAGTCCTTTGCCGATGCCGGCTTTGCCGTCAGGATGCCGCTGTTGCCGGGCCACGGCACCACCTGGCAGGAGCTTTCCCGCAGCCGCTGGCAGCAGTGGCATGACGCGATGGACGCCGCCTACCTTGAGCTTGAGTCCGAGTGCGACCTCGTGTTCGCCGCGGGCCTGTCCATGGGCGGCGCCCTGGCACTGCGAATCGCCGCGACCAGGCCTGTGGCCGGATCCGTCGTGGTCAACCCCGGACTTGTCATCGATGACCGCCGCGCGCCGCTGGCCGGCATCCTCAAGCTGGTACTCAAGAGCACGCCGGCCATCGCCAACGACATCCGGAAGCAGGGCGTCGACGAAGGCGCATATTCCCGCATCCCCGTGGCAGCCGCCCACGAACTGAATAAAATGTTCAAGGACACGGCCCGGCTGCTGCCACGCATCACAGCGCCCGTGCGCGTGTTCCGTTCCACTGTGGATCACGTTGTTTCCGATTCCAGCATCACGGCCCTGCGGCGCGGGCTTACCCACGCCCCGCTGCAGCTCACGCGACTCGACAACAGTTACCACGTGGCCACGCTGGACCACGACGCCGGCCAGATCTTCAGCGGCTCGGTGGACTTCATCCGCTCCGTGGTGGCGGACATCCGCCAGGGATCCGCCGGATCCGCGACAGCCAGCCAGAAGGGCGCGACCGATGAATAGGCCCGATTCGAATTCGTCCGATCCGAGTGCCAACCAGGACGACGCCGTCTGGCTCGACCTGGTGGCAAGGCTCCAGGGCGACACCCCGGCTCCCGATCCGGACGTCGTCCCCGGCGACGGGGACTCCCCAGCCCCCGGGTCTCCGCGCCATCACGGCGGTCCCCGGCACAGCATGGCTACCAGCGACGACACCGGCCCTGCACCGGCAGAACAGGCGGACGCTTCCGGTCCGGAAAGCGCTGCAAAGCGCTTCACGGACTTCGATCCGCTGGGCCTGGCGCCCCGGGCCCCACGGGAACTGTCAGCGGCCGAGCGGCAGCAGGCTGCAGACCGGGAGAAAGCAGCCGGGCAGCAGGAGGCCACCCGGTCCGGCCAGGCTGACGTTCCCTCCAGCGCCGGGGATCCGCGCGACTACAGCGTCGAGGACGACGACGGCGAGTTCGTCCCGGAGGAGCCTCCCAAGCTTTCGGCGACGGATCCGCTGACGATGCTGGCGTGGCTGGGCGCCGTGGGTGCCCCGGTTGCCCTCGTCCTGTCGTCAATGTTCTGGCGCTCCGCGCCGCTGCTGGCAATCCTCGGCATGGTGGCCGTCTTCATCGGGGCTGTGGTGTATCTGATCATGAAGCTGCCGCAGGAGAAGGACGAGAACGACGACGGCGCCCGGGTCTGACGCCTCCGTCAGCGGCGGACCGGGGTCAGCGGTGCGTACGGCTGCTGACCCGCGACAGGTCGGCAGCTCCGATCAGGCCGGCGTTGGGCCCCAGGGCGGCCAAGTCGATTTCTGCGGCCGGACGGAATCCGCGGCCGGTGAGGTTACGGGCAAAGGCCTTGCGCGCCGGAGCCACCAGCAGTTCGCCGGCCGCGCACAGACCGCCGCCAATCACGAACTTCCCGGGATCAAGGGCGGCGGCAAGGTTCGCCAGCCCCAGCCCGAGCCAGTTCCCGACGTCCTCCAGCAGCTCCCGGGAGGCGGCGTCGCCAGCGACCGCCAGTTCCGTCACAGTCGCCCCGGTGATGCGCTCGGCGCTTCCGTCCACGGCCTTGAGAAGTTCCTGCGCCACGGGCGAATTCGCCAGGGCCAGTTCCCGCGCTTCCCGGCCAAGGGCGTTGCCTGAGGCGTACTGTTCCCAGCAGCCGCGGTTGCCGCACTCGCACCGGTGGCCACCGGGCATAATGATCTGGTGGCCGAACTCCCCCGCCACGCCGAACCTGCCGCGTTCAACGTGCCCGTCCATCACCATGGCTCCGCCGATGCCGGTGCCAAGGGTGATGCAGACCAGCCGGTCCTGCCCCCGGCCAGCGCCAAAGCGCCACTCGGCCCAGGCCGCAGCGTCGGCGTCGTTAACCAGCATGACGGGGCGGCGCAGCAGGTGCTGCAGGTTTTCCCGGAGCGGTTCGTTCCGCCAGGCGAGGTGCGGGCTGAACAGCACCGTGCCGCCGTCGAGATCCATCCAGCCGGCGGCGCCAATGCCCACGGACCTGATCCGGGCGCCGGCGCTCAATTCCTCAACCAGTTCCACGATGACGCGCTCCACTGCACGCGGATCGCTTCCCGGCGTGGACCGCCGCGCCTCGCGCAGGATGCGGCCCTCGGCGTCCACCACGCCGGCCGCAACCTTGGTGCCGCCAATGTCGATGCCGATGGCAAGTCCCCGCCGGCCCAGCCGCAGCTGCTGGCGGAACAGTCGGTGGCCGTCCAGCCGGCCGCCGTACCCCGATACCGGGCGCCGCGACATTGAGTGCCGTGACACCGCGCGCCGGAACGCCCATCCCCCGGGCAGGCCGCTCCGACTGGAGTCAAGGGGCGGGACTGGCTGCTCGTTGGGCGGAGAGGGCTGCATAATCCCCCATTCTAGGTGTCGCCGTGGAGCGTCTTCGCAGCCACGACACGCAAACGGTACGTCCGGGAAACTGGCGGCGCGTTGCCCTCCGGCGTAAAGTTACCGGCGGGTAACCAAGATCTGCCGGCCACCGCCACATGACGTACTAAGGTTAGGGTTACCCGTTGCGGCCAACGGATATCAAAGGAGCTAACGTGCGCGAATTCAGCGTTCCGCCCTTGGCGAACGTCCCCCTGGACAGCAATATCACGGACCTTGTACTGCGCCAGGCGGCGAAGGCGTCCAACCCTGCCCTGTTTTCGCGTCTGGATTCCGCCGGCCAATGGCAGGACATCCGGGCCAAGGAGTTTTTGGCCGACGTGTCAGCCCTCGCCAAAGGGCTCATCGCCAGTGGCGTCGGCGCGGGCGACCGCGTGGGCATCATGTCCCGGACCCGCTACGAGTGGGCACTCATCGACTTCGCCATCTGGTTCGCAGGTGGCGTTTCTGTTCCCATCTACGAAACGTCGTCGCCTTCCCAGGTTGCCTGGAACCTGGGCGATTCCGGTGCCGTCGCTGCATTTGGCGAATCGGGCCACCACGAAAACATCATCCGGCAGGCCGCGGCCACCGAGGGGCTGACGGAACTCGCCCACGTGTGGCAACTGGAGGGGGACGGCCTCGACGCCGTGCGTTCGGCCGGCGCCGCTGTCAGCGACGTTGAACTCGAAGCCCGCCGGAGCTCGGCGGGACTTCGCGACCTCGCCACCATCATCTACACCTCTGGCACCACCGGCCGGCCCAAGGGCTGCGAATTGACCCACGGAAACTTCGCTGAGCTGTCCGAGGACGCCCTGGCCACCTCGCTGAGCCGCATCGTCAATGAGCAGGCCCGCACCATCATGTTCCTGCCGCTGGCGCATGTCTTCGCGCGCTTCATCTCGGTCCTGGCCGTGGCCGCCGGCGTGACCGTGGCCCACACCCCTGACATCAAACACCTGCTGCCCGACCTGCAGAGCTACAAGCCGACGTTCATCCTTGCCGTGCCGCGGGTGTTCGAAAAGGTGTACAACTCGGCCCTCACCAAGGCCGAGGACGGCGGCAAGGGCCCGATCTTCCACAAGGCTGCCGAAACGGCCATCGCGTACTCGCGGGCAAGGCAAGGCGGCCGCGTCGGCCTGGGCCTGAAGCTCAGGCACGCCATCTTCGACAAGCTCGTCTACGCCAAGCTCCGCGCCGCCATGGGCGGCGAGGTGGCCCATGCGGTATCCGGCGGAGGCCCGCTGGGCGAGCGTCTGGGCCACTTCTTCCAGGGCATCGGCCTGCAGATCCTGGAAGGCTACGGCCTCACCGAAACCACGGCGCCCGTCAGCGTCAACACGCCGGAACGGATCAAGATCGGCACGGTCGGCGTCCCGATTCCCGGCAACAGCGTGAGGATTGCCGACGACGGCGAGATCCTCGTCAAGGGCACCTGCGTCATGCGGGGATACTACCAGCGCCCCGACCTGACGGAGGAGTCGTTCGTTGATGGCTGGTTCCGCACCGGGGACCTCGGCCAGCTGGACGAGGACGGCTACCTGCTGATCACTGGCCGAAAGAAGGAAATCATCGTTACCGCCGGCGGCAAGAATGTGGTTCCCGCACTGCTCGAGGACCAGATCCGGGCAGATGCGCTGGTGTCACAAGTACTCGTCGTGGGTGACAACCGCCCCTTCATCGGCGCCCTCGTGACACTCGATGAGGAAGCCCTTCCGGGCTGGCTGCAGCGCCATGGCCTGCCGGCCGACACGCCCCTGGGCGACGCCGCCGGGCATGCCGAGGTGAAGGCGGCGGTGCAGGAGCTCATCAACCAGGCCAACCAGTCGGTGTCGCAGGCGGAGGCCATCAAGTCCTTCCGGATCGTGCCAAGCGACTTCACCGAAGCCTCCGGCCACCTGACCCCGTCCATGAAGGTCAAGCGCGCCCAGGTCATGAAGGACTTCGAAGGGGTTATCGACGAAATGTACAAGTCGCCGAAGCCCACCCGCGCCTAGACGGGAGTTTTATCCACCGGCTCAGGCCTGCTGCAGCTCGTCCACCACCAGCGCGGCCAGCTCCACAGCCGCGGCGCGGGTGGCCGGCTTCAACTGGCCGAGGCGGATCCGCGAACCTTCCGCCAGATGCCGGTCGTGCGGAATCCGCACCACATTCTTGACCCGGGACAGAAAGTGCTGCTCGATTTCGTCGATGTTGACCAGGGTGCGGTTGCCGGCGGCCATGTTGATGACCACCGTGGCTTTGGAGACGAGATCCTGGCGGCCGTGGGCTTCAAGCCAGGACAGCGTTTCGGACGCCAGCCGGGCCTCATCCACGCTGCCGCCCGAAACGAGAACCACGGCGTCGGCCTTTTCCAGCGTGCCCTTCATGACCGAGTGCACCATGCCGGTGCCTGAGTCGGTGAGCACGATCGAGTAGTACCGGCCCAGAATGTCGGTGACTGCGCGGTAGTCGGCGTCGTCGAAGGCGTGGGCCACCATGGGATCTGTGTCCGAGGCAAGAACATCGAGGCGCGAACCGTCGCGCGCGGTGTAGTTGGACAGCTGTGCGAACGAGTTCACGGTGAACCTGTCCTTAACCAGCTGGCGCGCCGTGAAATCAGCCCTACCCGGGGAACGGTCCGAGAGCGTGCCCCGGTCCGGATTCGCATCCATTGCGATGACCCGGTCCTCACGCAGCTCCGCCAGTACCATGCCGAGCAGCGTGGTGACGGTGGTCTTGCCCACTCCGCCCTTGCGCGAGAGCACCGGCACGTACCGGGTCCGCTCCCCCAGCCGCAGGGCGATGCGGTGCTCCATTGCCCGCTGGATGCGGACCTGGTCCGAGTCGCCCAGGTTCACGTGGCCCAGGGTTGCCTGGTACAGCCACCGGCGCCAGCCCGAGACCGGTGCGGCTGCGGACCTGGTGAGGAGACGGTCGGCGGTCAGGGCGGCAGCGGGCTCAGGTCCCTCGGGACGCTCGCGGCGCCCGGGGAGCTCCCTGGCTTCTTCAGCCGGCGCCTGTTCGGCGGCAGCCAAGTCGGCTGCCGAATCTGTGCCGGCTGGCTCCGTGCCCGCGGCGGCTGTGCCGGCTTGGTCCTTATCGCCTGCACTGACATCCGCAGCGTTGACCCCGCCGGCACCCGCCGTCACGACGGGCATGGCCGCCGACGCCGTTCCCTGCTGCACCACGCCACCGACTGCGGAGAGCGACCCGGCGGACGTGCGGTCCTGGGCGTCGGAAACGGTCACCACGCTGATGTCCCCTGTCGGCACCACGCCGGTGGCCTCTGACGGTGACACGTCTGCAGTGTCCGCCGGAGAGGGGCCGCGGGGACGGGTTCCAGCCTCCCCCGCAACATCGATGACGGGGGGCCTGTCGGGGCGCGGCCCGGGCTTGGGCGTATTGGTCTGCGTCATGGCTTCCGCTCTGTCTTGTACCGGCTGCCGGTGGAGTTCCAGGCTGCCGGTGTGGTTCGGAAATGGCTGTGGGGGCGGCTTGGCGCCGTCCCCACAACTTTTTTCTGTTTTCCACCCTACCTGCAGGGCGGCCGCTGGCCACCCTGCAGGCTAGTCAGCGGTCATTCTGCCCGCCGGGCACCTGCTCAACAGTCGCCTAGTCGACGACGATCAGCAGGTCACCGCCCTGCACCTGTTCCACAGCGGAAATGGCCAGCCGCGTCACCTTGCCGCCCACCGGCGTCGTGATGGATGCCTCCATCTTCATCGCTTCGATGGTGGCAACGGTGTCGCCTGCTTTGACGGTGTCGCCCGCCTTGACGGTGACCGTCACTGCGCCTGCGAAGGGAGCTGCGACGTGACCCGGCACGGACGCGTCCGCCTTCTCTGCCGTCTTCACATTGCTGACCACGGACTTATCGCGCACCGAGACCGGGCGGGACTGCCCGTTCAGCGTGCACATGACCGTGCGCATGCCCTTCTCGTCCGGCTCCGACACAGCTTCCAGGGACGCGATGAGGCGCACACCCTTTTCGAGCTGGATCACGTGCTCCTCGCCGCGCTGCAGACCGTAAAGGTAGTCGCGGGTGTCCAGGACCGAAACGTCGCCGTACGTCTCCCGGCTCTTGAGGTAGTCCTTGGTCGGCCCGGCGAACAGCAGCCGGTTCAGCGTCTGCTGGCGGGTCTTCGAGTCGCCGCGGAGAGCCGCACTGTCCTCGGCGCTCAGTTCGGCGTCGCGGACCTTGATGCTCCGGCCCTGGAGGGCCTTGGTGCGGAACGGTTCCGGCCAGCCTCCCGGAGGATCGCCCAGTTCGCCGGACAGGAAGCCGATGACGGAGTCCGGGATGTCGTAGTTCTGCGGGTTCTCGTTGAAGTCGGCCGGGTCTGCGTTCAGGCCCACAAGGTGCAGGGCGAGGTCGCCCACCACCTTCGATGACGGGGTGACCTTGACCAGGTGGCCCAGGATCCGGTCGGCGGCCGTGTACATGTCCTCGATCGCCTCGAAGCGCTCGCCCAGGCCCAGCGCGATGGCCTGCTGGCGAAGGTTGGACAGCTGCCCGCCCGGGATTTCGTGCTGGTACACGCGGCCGGTCGGACCCGGCAGGCCCGATTCGAAGGGGGCGTAAACCCTGCGCACGGCCTCCCAGTAGGGCTCGAGCGAGCTGACCGCTGCCAGGCTGAGCCCGGTGTCACGTTCCGTGTGGGCCAGGGCAGCAACCAGGGCCGACGCCGACGGCTGGCTCGTGGTGCCGGCGAGGGATGCCGAGGCGACATCCACAGCGTCGACGCCGGCATCGACTGCCGAGAGCAGGGTGGCGAGCTGGCCGCCTGCGGTGTCGTGGGTGTGCAGGTGGACCGGGAGGTCAAAGCGTTCCCGCAGTGCCGAGACGAGCTTCGCGGCGGCTGCCGGACGCAGCAGGCCTGCCATGTCCTTGATGGCCAGGATGTGGGCGCCGGCTTCGACGATCTTGTCCGCCAGGCCCAGGTAGTAGTCCAGCGTGTAGAGCTTCTCTTCCGGGTCCAGCAGGTCGCCCGTGTAGCACAGCGCCACCTCGGCGACGGCGGTGCCGGTGGCCCGGACGGCGCGGATGGCAGGTGCCATCTGGCTGACGTCGTTCAGTGCATCGAAGATGCGGAAGATGTCGATGCCCGTGGCCGCTGCCTCGTTGACGAAGGCCTCGGTCACTTCCTCGGGGTACGGGGTGTAGCCCACGGTGTTCCGGCCGCGGAGCAGCATCTGCAGGCAGATGTTCGGCAGGGCCTTGCGCAGCGCCGCCAGCCGGTCCCAGGGATCCTCTCCGAGGAACCGCAGGGCGACGTCGTAGGTGGCGCCTCCCCAGGCTTCGACGGACAGCAGGTCCGGCAGGAGGGAGGCGACCGCGGGTCCGGCTGCCACCAGGTCCCTGGTGCGGACGCGGGTGGCCAGCAGGGACTGGTGGGCGTCGCGGAAGGTGGTGTCGGTTACGGCGACGGCCGTCTGCTCGCGCAGGGCCTTGGCGAATCCCTCCGGTCCGAGTTCCAGGAGCCGCTGGCGGGAGCCGGGGCGGGCCTCAGCGCTGGAGACTGCGGGGAGCTTGTCCGCGGGGTTGCTGCGGACCGGAAGCTCGCCGTTCGGCTTGTTCACGGTGACCTCGGCGAGCCACGTCAGCAGCTTGGTTCCGCGGTCGGCGGAGACGCGCGCCTTGAGCAGTTCGGGCCGTTCGTCGATGAATGACGTGGCCACGTTGCCGGCGATGAAGTCCGGATCGTCAAGCACGGCCTGGAGGAAGGAGATGTTGGTGGAGACACCGCGGATACGGAACTCCGCCAGCGCCCGGCGGGCCCTGGCAACAGCGGCGGGGTAGTCCCGGCCGCGGCAGGTGAGCTTCACAAGCATGGAGTCGAAGTGCGGGCTGATCTCGGCACCCGAGTAGACGGTACCGCCGTCGAGCCTTACGCCGGCACCGCCGGCGGAGCGGTAACCGGTGATCTTTCCAACGTCGGGCCGGAAGCCGTTGGCCGGGTCCTCGGTGGTGATGCGGCTCTGCAGCGCGGCGCCCTTGAGGAAGACCGTCTCTTGGGACAGGCCCAGGTCGGCCAAGGTCTCGCCGGCGGCGATACGCATCTGCGCCTGGACGAGGTCGACGTCGGTGACCTCTTCCGTGACGGTGTGCTCCACCTGGATGCGGGGATTCATTTCGATGAAAACGTGCTGGCCGGCGCGTTCGCCCACAGTGTCCACCAGGAACTCGACCGTTCCGGCGTTGACGTAGTTCAGGGCCTTGGCGAACTTCACGGCGTCCCGGTACAGGGCCTGGCGGATGCCTTCGTCCAGGTTGGGGGCCGGGGCGATCTCGATGACTTTCTGGTGGCGGCGCTGGATGGAACAGTCACGCTCGAAGAGGTGCATGACGTTGCCCTCGGCGTCGGCCAGGATCTGGACCTCGATGTGGCGCGGGCGCAGCACGGCCTGCTCAAGGAACATGGTGGGGTCACCGAAGGCTGCGTCGGCCTCGCGCATGGCGGACTGCAGCGCCTCCGGCAGGGCTTCGCGGGTGTCGACGCGGCGCATGCCGCGCCCGCCGCCGCCTGCCACGGCCTTGGCAAAGATGGGGAAGCCGATCTCATCCGCAGCAGCGATCAGTTCGTCGAGGTCCTTCGACGGCGCGCTCGACTTCAGCACGGGGACACCAGCCTTGCGGGCGGCCTCCAGCGCGGCCACCTTGTTGCCGGCGAGTTCCAGGACCTCCGCGGGCGGGCCCACGAAGGTGATCCCTGCGGCCTTCGCGGCACGCGCAAGGTCCGGATTCTCGGAGAGGAAGCCGTAACCGGGGTAGATGGCGTCCGCACCGGACTCCTTGGCAACGCGAACCACCTCGTCAACGTCCAGGTAGGCGCGGACAGGGTGGCCCTCTTCGCCGATCAGATACGCCTCGTCGGCCTTCTGGCGGTGGATCGAGCTACGGTCCTCATTGGGGAACACGGCGACTGTCTTGGCGCCCAGTTCGTAGCCAGCGCGGAAAGCACGGATTGCGATTTCTCCGCGGTTGGCCACCAGAATCTTGGAAAACATACTTCTCCTGCATCATTGCGGGTGTATCGGTAAGTGGTCACAGTGTGTAAGACGGGCCCGATGAAACACAAATCATTGTGTCTACCATCACAGAATTATCCGTCATGTCCCGGCCATATTCACTGCCGGCCCGTATTTACTGCCGCTGTGCTGCCACCGTTTGCTTCCGCTGCACTGCCGCCTTTGCTTCTACTGAACCGCTTTGCTTCTCCTGAACGACGACGCCGGACGGTCCAGACGGGGAGGCATGCCCGGATCCCGATAAGAAGGGATTCCGGCCGAGGTCAACATATGATGAATGGGGCGGCGGAAGCCTGCCCCGGTTCCGGCAGCACCGGAACGGAACGTACCCCAACACGGCAACCGGCGTTAGGTATTGGTTTATCAAGTGCAAGTAGTCAGCATCAGCAGCCTCAAGGGCGGTGTCGGCAAGACATCCGTTACAACCGGACTGGCGTCTGCGGCACTGGCCGCAGGCATCCCAACCCTCGTAGTTGACCTCGATCCCCATGCCGATGCCAGCACAGCCCTCGGGGTGCAGCCCAGCGACAAGCTGGACATCGGCAGGATGCTGAAGAATCCGCGCAAGGCCAAGATCGCAGAGAACGTCGTGCCCAGCGGCTGGATCAGCCGGGTAACCGTTAACGGTTCCGGCCCCGCGGTGCTCGATGTCGCCGTCGGGTCCGCGTACACCGGCATCTACGACCGGCCCGACCTTGGCAAGCGCGATCTGCGCAGACTGTCCGCGGTGCTCGCCGGTGCGGATGCCTACGAACTCATTCTGGTGGACTGCCCGCCGTCCCTGAACGGCCTCACCCGCATGGCTTGGTCCGCCAGCAACAAGGTGGCCCTGGTGGCCGAGCCCGGGCTCTTCTCCGTGGCCGGCACCGAACGCACCATGCGGGCCATCCAGCTGTTCCGGCAGGAATTCGCACCGAACCTCTCCCCCGCCGGCATCGTGGCCAACCGGGTGCGCTCCGGATCCTCCGAGCACGCTTTCCGGCTAGCCGAGATGCAGGCCATGTTCGGCGACCTCCTGCTGGCTCCGCACATCCCGGAGCAGGCCAACTGGCAGCAAATCCAGGGCGCAGCGCATTCCGTCCACCACTGGCCCGGCGACTCCGCCAAGGCCGCGGCCGGGCTCTACGACACGCTGCTCGGAAACCTCATGGCCACCACCAAGACCAGCCGCAGCCGGAGCGCCCGCTAGCAGCGCGCTTTGCTGCCATCCAGGATCACGCTGAATGCATGAAGGCCGCCTCCCCACGGGAGGCGGCCTTCTGCGTAAATCTCGTGGCTGGCGCCGCTAGCCGATCTTGCGCGCCGCTAGCCAATCTTGCGCGCGGCGCGGCGCTTGCTGAGTTCGTCGTCCGGGAACGTCTGGTCGCCGGCGTGCTCGCTGGGCAGGGAGGCGAGGCTTCCCTCGACTTCGCGCCACACGCGGCCCACGGCAATGCCGAACACGCCCTGGCCGCCCTGCACGAGGTCGATGACCTCGTCCGCGGACGTGCATTCGTAGACGCTGGCGCCGTCGCTCATGAGCGTGATCTGGGCCAGGTCCTCGACACCGCGTTCACGGAGGTGCTCCACGGCACTGCGGATCTGCTGCAGCGATACCCCGGTGTCCAGCAGCCGCTTGACCACCTTCAGGACCAGGATGTCGCGGAAACCGTAGAGCCGCTGGGAACCGGAACCTGCTGCGCCGCGGACTGCAGGCTCCACCAGGCCGGTGCGGGCCCAGTAGTCGAGCTGCCGGTAGGTGATGCCGGCAGCTTTGCAGGCCGTGGGCCCGCGGTAGCCGGCGTCCTCGTCCAGAACGGGGAGATCCTCAGTGAAGAGAAGACCCTGAGCACCGCTTGCGGGCACGGCAACGCCGGCCGTCGAGGGTCGCTTCAGCTCGCCTGCTTCGCCTTTCGGACTCACGTGGATCCTCCTTGTCATGAGCTCCCCTGAGGAAGTTGCCTCAACAGCTGCCACGCGCATGAAATTCATGCGTGTAATTCGGCCGGAGTAGCACTTTCCAGTGTGACTTGCGCCGCTGTCGTATGCAATGGGAACTTGGTACCTTCGACGTTAGGCCTGCCACGGCCCAAGGTCAAAGACGTTCGCATGATTAGTGGGGCGTGTCGAAAGTTTCAGCCTTAACTTTAACCTTAACGTGACCTTAGCCGTCGAAATCCTCGGGCTCGACGTCGTCAAGGAACTCCCGGAACCTGCGCAGCTCGCGCTCTTCCTCCACAGTGGGGCCGGGCTCGGTGTCCTCGCCCTCGTCATGTTCGGTGATACGCACGCCGGCCTCGTCCATGACAGAGTCAGCGCACCAGATCCGGCACTTGGCGCGCAGTGCGATGGCCAGCGCGTCGGATGCCCTTGAGCTCACCGTGGCCCCGTTCTCGAACTGGAGCTGGCCGTAGAAGATGTTGTCTTCCACGGCCACGATGTTCACGCTGACCACGGAATGGCCGAGCGTCTCCACGACGTCAACCAGGAGGTCGTGGGTCATGGGCCGCGGCGGCACCACGCCCTGCTGGGCCAGCGCGATGGCACTTGCCTCGGGTGTCCCGATCCAGATGGGAACGTGCCGTTCGCCGTGCATCTCGCGGAGCAGAACCAGGGGCTGGTTTGAAGGCAGTTCGATGCGGACGCCCACAATCTCGACTTCGATCATCAGATTTCCATCCGCGAGATACGGTCCTGGACAAGGGCCCGGTGCAGGGTAAGGCAAAGGTCGCTGATTTCCCGGGCGGCTTCCGCCGCGCGGGCCTGCGACGCAGCGTCCCTGCGCGAGGTCAGGGTGGCCACGGCACGTTCCACGAGTCCGAATTCGCGCTCCGCGGCCGCCTGGAAGGGCCGGAGGTGCCGTGGCTCCAGTCCGTGGCTCTCCAGCTGGACGCAGGCGCGTGCCACCTGGAGGGCGTGCTCGTCAAATTTGCCGTCGGTGTGCCCGATGAGGCCGAAGCTGAGCAGGGACTGCAGGAGCGGCACGCTCGCCCCCGACTCCGCGCGCAGCTGCTCCTCGCTGAGCCTGCGTGCTTTGTTCTGCAGTTCCGCGGCGAGCTCGTCCGAGACGATCCGCGGGGAGACGGTAACCCCGGGCGGAAGGTTCTCGGGCCGTTCGCCCCTGTCGATGGCGTCAAGGTAGTCCTTGATGACCTTCAGCGGCAGGTACTGGTCCCGCTGAAGGGACAGGACAAAGCGGAGCCGTTCGACGTCACTGTCCGAGTACTGCCGGTAGCCCGCGGGTGTACGCCGGGGATTGATGAGCCCCTTTTCCTCAAGGAACCTGATTTTCGACGCCGTCATGCTCGGAAAGTCATCGCTCAGCTGAGCGAGCACTTCCCCGATGTTCAGGACCAGTGGTCCCCGGCGTTCCGGTTGTGCCATTGCCACAGGCAGCCGCTCCGAATCAGACGCGTCCTGCTGCGCGGGCAGGGCTCAGGTAGAAGGTGAGACGGAACTTGCCAATCTGGACTTCGTTTCCGGACCTCAGTTCCACGCTGTCCACGCGGTCATGGTTGACATAGGTGCCGTTCAGGCTTCCGGTGTCCACCACCTCGAAGCTCCGCGGTGTGCGCCGGAACTCGACGTGGCGGCGGGAGACCGTCACGTCGTCGAGGAAAATGTCAGCATCCGGGTGCCGCCCGGCGGTGGTGACATCGGAATCAAGAAGGAATCGGGCACCCGAGTTCGGCCCGCTGTGGGCCACGAGCAGGGCGGAGCCGGAGGGCAGTGCCTCGACGGCAGAGCGTTCCTCCGGGGAGAGCTTGGGTACGATCGTTGGCTCTTCACGAACCGGAGTGAGGTTGATCGAGGTGGTTTCCGAGGCCCTGCCCGCACCTGTGCCGTAATCGCCGTTGGTGTGGTTCTGTTCGCCGCCAACCATGGATTCCTCCTCCTTCGTTGCAGATGTCCCCCTGCAATCAACGCGTACCGTCCGGAACTGCCGGGCAGCTCCGGTATGCCGCCCGCCGTCCGGCCGTTGGACTCCATTGCTGGACTCTGGTGGCCGGGCAGCGGGACCGGTTAGCTTTAGCCTACCTGTTGTTCGTACTCCGATGCACTGAGCAGGGAATCCACTGCGTCAGGTTCGGCGAGCTTGACTTCGATAAGCCAGCCGTCGCCGTACGGATCGGAGTTGATGAGTGCGGAATCGCTGTCCAGTGCCTCGTTGCGGGCCACGATCTCGCCGGAGACAGGCGCGTAAATGTCGCTGACGCTCTTGGTGGACTCAACCTCGCCCACGACGTCGTTTGCCTTAACAGTGGTGCCGACTTCGGGCATCTGGGCGTAGACGACATCCCCGAGGGCGTCCTGGGCGAAGTCGGTGATCCCCACGCGGACCACACCATCGGCATTCGGTGCGGACACCCATTCGTGTTCGGCGGTGTAGGACAGATCAGAGGGAATGTTGCTCATCAGGGGCCTTTCATCGGGTCAATCACCAATGTCAACGGAGGCGTAGGGAACAGCCACCGGTTGAAAGTATATGCACAACTCCCTGGCCGCCGGATGTGCCATGGTGCCCCTGCGGGAACCGCCCAATCGCGCATTCCTTGTGGCAAAGTGGTGCCATGCCGGAACTACCCGAGGTGGCCGCACTGAGCACGTTCCTCGACACGCGGCTGCGCGGCGCAGTGCTGGAGAAGCTGCAGATCCTGTCCGTGGCGGTACTCAAGACAGCCGACCCGCCCTACACGGCGCTGGCGGGCCGAACCATCACCGGCGTGGAGCGGTTCGGGAAGTTCGTCAGCATCGACGCCGACGGCCTGCATTTCGTCTTCCACCTCGCAAGGGCGGGCTGGGTCCGCTACACCGAAAAACCCTCGCCAGATCCGCTCCGGCCCGGCAAGGGTCCCATCGCGGCCCGCCTGCACCTCGCCGGGGCGGACGGTAACAAGATGGGCATCGACCTGACCGAGGCCGGCACCAAGAAGGGCCTGGCGATCTACGTGGTGTCAAAGCCGGGCGATGTTCCCGGCATCGCCGAGCTCGGCCCGGATCCGCTGGTCCCCGCGTTCACCCGGGAGATGTTCGCCGAGATCCTCGCCGGGCACCCGCACCAGATCAAGGGCGTCCTGCGGAGCCAGAGTGTCATTGCCGGCATCGGCAATGCGTACAGCGACGAAATCCTGCACGCAGCGAAGATCTCCCCGTTCGCCATGGCCAATTCATTGGAGCCGGCGAAGGTCGGGATCCTGTTCGACGCCATCCACACCGTCCTGGGAGCCGCAGTGGCCCAGGCCCAGGGGAAGGCGCCCGCCGACCTCAAGGATGCGAAACGGAGCGGCATGAATGTGCATGGCCGTGCCGGCCAGCCCTGCCCGGTTTGCGGGGACACAGTCCGGGAGGTGTCCTTCGCGGACACTGCGCTGCAGTACTGCCCCACCTGCCAGACCAACGGCAAGATCCTGGCCGACCGCAGAACGTCCCGCTTCCTGAAGTAGCACGTGCCGCCGTCGAACGGGCAACAAAAAACCCCGCCAACCCAGTTGGGTTGGCGGGGTTTTGTTGTCGGGCTGACAGGATTTGAACCTGCGACCCCTTGACCCCCAGTCAAGTGCGCTACCAAGCTGCGCTACAGCCCGTCAGTTCCGCCGTTCTCCGCTTCGGTGATTATTCCGGAGAATTTCACCTAAGCAGTCCGGCCGAACCACCTAGAAGAGCTTACACGATTCCGGAGGGTGCCAGTGACACTTTCCGGCATTCGCCGCCCGGTGTGTCGTAATTAACGCTTCTTGCCACGCTTTTCGCGCACACGCATGCTGACTTCGATGGGCGTGCCCTCGAAGCCAAAGGTTTCCCGCAGGCGGCGGGTGATGAACCGGCGGTAGCCCGGGTCCAGGAATCCCGTGGTGAACAGGACGAACTTCGGGGGCCGGCTGGAGGCCTGCGTGCCGAAGAGGATGCGGGGCTGCTTGCCGCCGCGGACCGGGTGCGGGTGGGCCGCTACCAGCTCGCCCAGGAAGGCGTTGAGCCGTCCGGTCGGAATGCGCCTGTCCCAGTTTTCCAGCGCCAGTTCCAGCGCCGGCACCAGGCGGTCCTTGTGCCAGCCCGTCTTGGCGGAGATGTTGACGCGCGGCGCCCATTCCACATGCGCCAGGTCCTGCTCGATTTCGCGTTCCAGGTACCGGCGGCGTTCGTCGTCCAGCAGGTCCCACTTGTTAAACGCGAGCACCAGGGCACGCCCCGATTCGATGGCCAGCTGCAGGATGCGGACGTCCTGTTCGCTGAGCACCTCGTCAACAGCAAGAAGAACGACGGCGACCTCGGCTTTTTCCAGCGCACTCTGGGTCCGGAGGGAGGCATAGAAATCGGCGCCCTGCGCCATGTGCTGGCGCCGGCGGATGCCGGCGGTGTCCACGAACCGCCAGGTCTGGCCGCCGAGCTCGATGAATTCGTCAACCGGGTCGCGCGTGGTGCCGGCGGTGTTGTCCACCACCACACGCTCGGAGCCGGCCAGCTTGTTCAGCAGGGAGGACTTGCCGACGTTGGGGCGTCCGATCAGGGCGATCCGGCGCGGGCCGCCGGAGCGTTCAACGCCCTCGACGGTGGAGAACTCCGGCAGGGTGTCCATGACGTGGTCCAGCAGGTCGGCGACCCCGCGGCCGTGCAGCGCGGAGACAGGGTACGGCTCGCCGAAGCCCAGGCCCCACAGGACGGCCGAGTCGGCTTCCTGCGCGAAGTCGTCCACCTTGTTGGCCACGAGGATGACAGGCTTCTTGCTCCGGCGGAGCATCTTCACGACGGCCTCGTCGGTGGCGGTTGCCCCGACGGCCGAGTCGACGACGAACAGCACGGCGTCAGCCAGTTCCACTGCCATTTCCGCCTGCTCCGCCACCCGGGCATGGATGCCCCGGGCGTCGTGCTCCCAGCCGCCGGTGTCCACCAGGGTGAAGTTCCGTCCGTTCCAGTTGGCCGAATACATCACGCGGTCGCGCGTCACTCCGGGGGTGTCCTCCACGACCGCCTCGCGGCGGCCGAGGATGCGGTTGACGAGGGTTGACTTGCCGACGTTAGGGCGGCCGATGATGGCGAGCACGGGGTCCAGCTTGAGCGGGCCCTCAAGCTCGTCCTCGTCGTGCAGGCCGCTCAGGAGCGCGGCGTCTTCCTCGTCGAGTTCGTAGTCGTCCAGTCCGGCGCGGAGGGAAGCGGCGCGAAGCTCCGCCTCTTCATCGTCCAAGGCTGCCAGATGTTCAGCCACCTGGTCGGTGCCGGTGGGCGTGTATTCGTCTTCGCCGGCGCCGGAGTGGCCGGAAGTTTGAGTCGTATCGCTCATTGCACTTTCCTTAATGGTGGTCTGCCGGCGGCCCGGCTACTGCGGTGGAACGTTGGTGCGGATGGTCCGCGGAGGGCAATGACAGCCCGCTGAGCCGGACAGTGTCACGGACGTGCGCGGCAAGAAGGTCACGGATTTCCGTAGCCGCCCTGTCCATTGAAGCACGCCCGGTTTCATCCGGTTTCCGGCCCAGCGCGAGGGGTTGGCCGAAGCTGACGTGCAGCCGGCGGCCCGGTTTCGGGATGCTGTCCAGGTGTTCGCCGCCCTGCCGCGTGCCCAGGATGGCCACGGGCACCACGACGGCGTCGGAATTCAGGGCGAGCCACGCCACCCCGTTGCTGATGCCGGCTGCAGTGCCGCTCCCCCGGGTTCCCTCGGGCAGGATGCCGACGCAGCGGCCGGCGTCGAGCACGTCCTTGCTGAGTTGCAGAACCGAGCGGTCCCCGGTCCGGTCAACCGGAAGCTGGCCCGACGCCTTCAGCACGCGGCCAAGGAAGCCCTTGAACATCTCCTTCTTAACGAGGATGTGCATGGGCCGGGGCGAGGCACCGAACATGACGGGTCCGTCGAGGAAGCTGATGTGGTTTCCTGCGAAAATCACCGGCCCCGCGGCCGGAACGTTGGAACGTCCGGTCACGGATGTGCGGTAGACGATGTTGTTCAGGAACCGGCCGACGGGCCGGCTCCAGGCCATGGTCCAGCTGCCGGGGACTCCAGTCCCCGGCATCCTGGCGGAATCACTCATGGTTGATGACCTTGGTGACGATGCGCAGCGCGGCGGACACGGTTTCCTCGAAATCCAGTTCCGACGAATCCAGTGTCACCACGCCGTCCGCCGCCTGGGTGAAGTTCACCACCGTGGAGTCCTTCGCGTCCCGCTGGGTCACCTGGGCAGCCAGCTGCTCGGCGCTTTGCGTTCCGCCGAGCTGGATGCCGCGGCGGCGGAGCCGCGCCTCCTCGCTGGCGGTCAGAAGCATGCGGACCTGGGCAGCGGGGGCGACGACGGTGGTGATGTCCCGGCCCTCCACCACCATGCGGCGGTTGTGCTTTTCGATCAGGGCGCGCTGGCGGCGGATGAGTTCCGTCCGGGCACCGAGCGTGGTGGCGACGGCACTGACGGCCGAGGAGATGGCCGGTTCCCTGATGGCGTCGGTAACGTCGGTGCCGTCGACCCGCACATACTCGGTGTGCGGGCTGGTGCTGATGTCCAGCGGCAGTTCCTCGGCAGCCAGCTCGACGGCGGAGGCATCAGCGAGGTCTGTTCCGCGGTCGAGGCAGTACCAGGTGAGGGCCCGGTACATGGCGCCCGTGTCCAGATAGGCAAGGCTGAGGCGCCGGGCCACTTCCTTGCTGACGCTGGACTTTCCGGAGCCGGACGGCCCGTCGATGGCCACCACGAGCGGGCGGCCCAGCCGGAGGGCAGGCAAAGTTTCGGTCAGTTCCTGTGTCATTACTGCAGTACCCGCCATCCACGGTCGCTTAGTGCTTCTACAAGGAGGTCATGCGCGCTCGGCAGCACGGAGATCTCCACCATGCCCACATTCTGCCCTGAGGAGTGGTCCAGGCGGAGATCTTCGAGGTTGACGCCAATCTCACCGATTTCGGTCAGCAGCCTGGCGATCTGGCCGGGCCGGTCGTCTACGAGCACAGTGAGCCAGGAATATGCCTGCGGCGGTCCGCCGTGCTTACCCGGAATCCGTGCCTGCCCGGCGTTGCCTTCGCTCATCAGCTGGGCCAGGTCGAGACGGGCTCCGGCGGCCGCGGGGTCTTCCAGAGTTCCGATCAGCCGGTTGAGGTCTTCACGCACACCGTAAAGGATCTCGACCACCTTGCCGGCATTCGCACCTAGGATCTGGACCCACAGCGTAGGGTCGCTGGCTGCGATGCGGGTGGTGTCGCGGAGCCCGTTCCCCGCGAGGGAGAGGGCGTGCAGCGGCGTGTCCTGCAGACGGGTCGCCAGCAGCGAGGACATCACCTGCGGCAGATGGGACACCAGGGCCACGGCCCTGTCATGTTCTTCGGCCGTGAACTGCGAAACCAGGGCACCGAGGTCGGTGGCCAGCGCCCGCGCAGCCTGGAGCGCCCCGGCCGAGGATTCCTCGGTGGGGCAGACAACCCACGGCATGGAGGTGAAGAGCTCGCCCCGGGCGGCGACGGGCCCGGATTTCTCGCGTCCGGCCATGGGATGGGTACCGACGTAACGGCTGAGGTCCGCGCCGCGGCTGCGCAGGTCATGCAGGATCGCCGCCTTGACGCTGGCGATGTCGACGACGGTGGCGTCCGGATAGTCTGCCAGCGCACGGTCCACAACGTCCGCGGTTACGTCCGGCGGCGATGCGACAACCACGAGTTCAGGACTTTCGTCCCCCATGGCGGCCAACGGGAGGCCGGCGCCGATGTCAACGGCGACCGCCTGGTTGGTGGGCGAGGGATCGGACAGGTAGACGGCAACGCCACGGCCGCGCAGGCCGAGGCCGATGCTGGTGCCGAGCAGGCCTGTGCCAATAACGACGACCGGGCCGTTCAGGTGTCCCCGGCCGTGCGTACGGAAAGCCGACATCCCTTACAGCCCCACGGATGCCAGCAGGTGGCCGACTTCCTGCTTGCCGAGGTTGCGGATGCTTCCCTGGCGCTGGTCGCCCAGGCCGATGGGGCCGACCTTGACGCGCACCAGGCGCAGCACCGGGAACCCGACGGCGTCGAACAGGCGCCGGACAATGCGGTTCTTGCCGGAGTGCAGCACCACCTCGATCAGCACGTGGCCGGGGGTTGAGTCGACCAGCCGGAAGGAGTCGACCGACGCAAAGCCGTCCTCGAGTTCGATGCCGTCCTTGAGCTGCGCGCCGATGCCCTGCGGGAACGGTCCGCGGACCTGTACCAGGTAGGTCTTGGGGACCTCGTAGGACGGGTGGGTCAGCCGGTTGGCCAGCTCGCCGTCGTTGGTCAGCAGGAGCAGGCCTTCGGTGGCGACGTCCAGGCGTCCGACGTGGAAGAGCCGTTCGCCCTGGTTGTTGCGGACGTAGTCGCTGATGCACGGCCGGCCTTCGGGGTCCTCCATGGTGGACACCACGCCCTTGGGCTTGTTGAACACCATGTAGACCAGCGTGTCATCGAGCTGGATGCGCAGGCCGTCCACGTGGATGACGGCGGTCTTGGGGTCGACGCGGACGCCGAGCTCGGTGACAACCTTGCCGTCGACCTCCACGCGGCCCTCGGCGATCATCTCTTCGCAGACGCGGCGCGAGGCGACGCCGGCGGAGGCCATGACCTTCTGCAGGCGGACGCCGTCGGCGTCGTGGACTTCCGACTGCGGCACCTCGGCGCGGGGACCGCGTGTGCGGGATGGCCGGCGTACCGGACCTAGGCTCTGGCCGAAGCGTTCGCTGCCGAAGGCGCGCGAACCCGCTGCCTTTGGGGCGCCCGACTTGGGCTTCAGCGCTCCCGGCGTGCCGGGGGCCTTGTTCGCTCCGGGCTTCCGGGCAGCGGCGGCCTTGCGTGCGCCGGCCTTGGGTGCACCAGTCCTGGGCGCGGGGGCCTTGGCGCCCGGCTTCCAGTCGCCTGTGGGCCGGCGGCCGGCGGGCGTCTCGTCCGGATCGACGAACCGCTCCTCGCGTGGCTTGGCCTTGTAGGTGCGGTCGCCGAAGGGGCGGTCACCGCCCTTGGGGAAGTCGCGCTTCCCGGCGCCCGCGCCCCGGTTTTGTACTGCCCCGCGGCCTTGTGCCGCGCCGCGCGCGGCGTTGCTGTCCGGACCTTTACGTCCGGAGCTGTTACGTGGTGAACCCTGGCGTCCCGCCTGTGTCATGACCCGTCCTCTGTGATTTTGACCGGCAAAGGTTGTCCAAAGACAACACTAGCCAGCCGTGCAGATTAAATCTGCCCTGGTAAAAACTGCTTCGCAGGCGTGCCGCCTACATTCTTCCGGCGTCGTAGAACTCTTCAATTCCTTCAAGCCCCGGAAGGTGCGGTGAAAGCTGAGGCAACTCAGCCACCGAGCCGATTCCCATGCGCTCAAGGAAATACGACGTCGTGCGGTACAGGACAGCGCCCGATTCCGGATCTGTTCCGGCATCCTCGATCAGCCCGCGCTGGGTCAGCGTCCGCACAACAGAGTCAACGTTGACTCCACGAATTGCAGACACCCTTGCCCTGGACACCGGCTGCCGGTAAGCGATGACGGCGAGTGTCTCGAGCGCCGCCTGGGTCAGCCTGGCTGTCTGACCTTCCAGGACGAAAGTACCAACGACGTCGGCGAATTCAGCCCGGGAGTAGATGCGCCAGCCGCCGGCGACCTTCCGCAATTCAAAACCCCGGGGGCTGGAAGCGACTTCATGCTCAGGTCCATCACTGCCAGTTTCCATATCCGGGGCTTTAACAGTATAGCCGTCATAGTCGCGCTGCAGGTCCAGCAGCAGAGCCTCGACGGCGGCCACCGTCAGGTTGAGCCCCGCCGCGAGGTCGGTGGCAGAGGTGGGCTCGTCCAGCACCATCAGTACCGCCTCAAGCGCGGCGCGTTCCCGGCCCGCAATTGGATCCGTCATTACTGCTCCTCGTATTCCTCGCTCAGGTGCTCCCCTGTCCATCCGGTGCCGGCCGCTGTCCAGCGCACGGTCAGGTCGCCAAGCGGCGCCACCTGGTCGAAGGCCACCACCTGGTCCCTGAACAGCTCCAGGAGCGCCAGGAAGCGCGCCACCACCACCAGGGTGGATTCGGCGTCGGCTATCAATGCCCGGAATGTCAGGGGCCGGCCGTCCTGCAGCCGCAGGCCGATCAACTCCGCCTGCTCGCGAACGCTCACCGTGCCGCCGTGCAGGTGGGCCACACCGACCTCCGTCGGCGCCGGGGCCTTTGGCTTGAGCGCGGCCTCGGCCAGCGCCGCGAACTGCTCGGGGGTGTGCTTCCAGACGAGCTCCGGCAGCATCGCGGCGAAGTGTTCCTCGAGGGCGACCTGCCGTGGATAGCGCCGGGACTCCAGTTCCAGTGTGGCGTCCATCAACGCGGCGACCCGCTTGAAGGCCTTGTACTGCAGCAGCCGGGCAAAGAGCAGGTCACGTGCCTCGAGGAGGGCTATGTCGTCGTCGTCCTCCACCTCGCCTGCGGGCAGCAAGCGCGCTGCCTTCAGGTCCAGCAGCGTGGCCGCGATGACAAGGAACTCACTCGCCTCGTCAAGGGCCCACTCCTCCCCCAGCTCCTGGAGGTTCCGAATGTACCGAATGAACTCGTCGGTGACCGTGGCAAGCGCCACCTCGGTGATGTCCAGTTGGTGTTTGGAGATCAGCCCCAGCAGGAGGTCGAAGGGCCCGCTGAAGTTGGCCAGGCGTACTTCGAAGCCGGACCGCCTGGCCTCGACGGGGGGCGTTGCCGGCTCTGCGGTCATGCGGGCTAGGGCGCGCCGCCGCGCGAAATCAGTTCCTTGGCGAGGCGGCGATAGGCATCGGCACCCACATGGTTTCCGGCGTAGCTCGTGATGGGCTCGGCGGCCACGGTGGCGTCGGCGAACTTGATGGAGCGCTTGATGACGGTTTCGAAGACCTTGTCCCCGAAGGCTTCCACCAGGCGGCTGATAACCTCGCGGCTGTGCAGCGTGCGGGCGTCGTACATCGTGGCCAGCACGCCGTCCACCTGCAGCCGCGGGTTGAGGCGGTCCTGGACCTTGTCGATGGTTTCGACCAGGAGGGCCACCGCGCGCAGGGCAAAGAATTCGCAGATGAGCGGAATGATCACACCATGCGCCGCGGTCAGGGCGTTGACCGTGAGCAGGCCGAGGGAAGGCTGGCAGTCGATGAGCACGACGTCGTACTCGTCCTCGACCTTCTTCAGCGCACGGTCGAGGACCTGCTCTCGGGCGACCTCATTGACCAGCTGGACTTCGGCCGCGGATAGGTCGATGTTGGCCGGCAGCAGGTCCACGTTCTCCACGCCGGTCTGGTGGATGGCTTCGTGGATGTCGATCTTACGGTCCATCAGGACGTTGTAGACGGTCAGGTCGAGTTCGTGGGGGTTGATGCCGAGCCCGGCGGACAGTGCGCCCTGTGGGTCGAAGTCCACCAGGAGCACGCGTCGGCCGTATTCGGCCAGCGCTGCAGCAAGGTTGATGGTGGAGGTGGTCTTGCCCACCCCGCCCTTCTGGTTAACCATGGCTATGACGCGGGCCGGTCCATGGGAGGACAGCGGCGCGGGCTCCGGAAAATCGCGGTGGGGGCGGCCGGTGGGACCCATGACGGCGTCTTCCAGGTCGAGTTCCGTGCCTTCCAGAGTTGCTGAACCCTGTTCGCTGCTCACGTATCAATCCACACTTTCGATGACGGTGATTTTTCTGCCGCTGTCTGCCAGCGCCCCTGCTTCTTCCACCCCAAGGCTACAGCGCCCGACACGGCATTCCTTGGACCTTGACTTTTGATGGCGTTTGAGCCTTTACCTTGTACCTGAGGTCGAAGGTTGGTGTCCGGCAGCAAAGAAAAAACCGCCCGCACAGGCGCGGCCTGTGCGGGCGGTTTCACTGTAGTTGTATCGCGCAGGCCTTAGGCCTTGGCAGGCACTGCACTCTCCGGCGTTTCTGCCACACCGTGGTGGTGTGCCACCATTGTCTGCTCGTCAAACGGCTCCTCGCCGGACAGCACCCGGTTCACCTGCTCGCCGTCGACCTCCCTGACCCACGTACCGATCAGCAGCGTGGCGACGGCGTTGCCGGTGAAGTTGGTCAGCGCTCGGGCCTCGGACATGAAGCGGTCGATGCCCACGATCATGCCGACGCCGCCGAGGAGTTCGGGCCGGTGTGCCTGCAGGCCGGCAGCGAGGGTGGCCAGTCCGGCGCCGGTGACGCCGGCCGCACCCTTGGAGGCGATGATCATGAAGACCAGCAGGGAAATCTGGGCGCCGAGGTCCAGCGGCGTTCCCATGGCGTTGGCCACGAAGAGCGAGGCCATAGTCAGGTAGATGGCCGTGCCGTCCAGGTTGAAGGAGTAGCCGGTCGGCACCGTCACGCCGACCACCGGCTTGGAGACGCCCAGGTGCTCCATCTTGGCGATGAGGCGGGGCAGGGCGGCTTCGGAGGACGACGTCGAGAAAATCAGCAGGTATTCGCGGGCCAGGTACCTCATCAACTTGAAGATGTTCACGCCGGTGACAACCTGCAGGAGGCCGCCGAGGATGACGACGATGAAGAGTGCGCAGGTGATGTAGAAGGCGACCATCAGGGTGAACATGCTCACGATGGCACCGAAGCCGGTGGCGCCGACCACGGCGGCGATGGCCCCGAAGGCGCCCAGCGGGGCGAGCCACATGATCATGATCAGGATGCGGAAGACCAGGGCCTGGCCGTAGCCGATAGCCTTCAGGATCGGCGCCCCCTGCGGGCCCATCCTCTGCAGCGCGAAGCCGACGAGGATGGCGGCGAGCAGGGTGGGAAGCACCGGAATGTCCCCGGGAATGATGCCCAGGAGGAAGTCAACCGTGCTGTCCGTGGCCGCCTTCTTGTTGGGGTCGTACGGTGCGAGCTTCAGCCCTTCACCCGGGTGGATGATGTTGCCGACGACGAGGCCGATCGCAAGGGCGAAGGTGGACATGACGACGAAGTAGCCCAGGGCCAGTCCGCCGACCTTGCCGACCGTGGCTGCCTTGGCGATGGAGCCGATGCCCAGCACGATGGTGCAGAAGATCACCGGGGCGATCATCATCTTGATCAGCTTGATAAAGCCGTCGCCGAGGGGCTTGAGTGATTTTCCTACCTCGGGGAACAGCAGTCCCACCAGTGCACCGAGAATCACCGCGGCGATAACCGCAATGTAGAGGTAGTGGGACTTGTCCAGTCCCCTGCGCTCGGCTGTGGCCGGCGCTGCCGACTCTCCTCGTTGAGAAGCCATCTTTCTCTCCTTATGGATAATCTGGAAGACGCTTCGGCACAATCTCTGGGCTCCGCGCGTCGCTCCCTTGTGATTTCCATCATTCGCCACGGAGTGACTTGGCTCACCGTTGCGTTCATATTGGTCATGGGAGGTGTTGATGATCCACCGCTGGAGCATCGCGAGGCGGCTGTTCGTGGCGAACCTGCTGTTCATGCTGGCCCTCACGGCCATCGTCGGGACGGCCGTATTCGTGGACGCCCGGGACCGTGCCTACGAAGAGGCCGGCCGCCGGATGGGCGCCCTGGCGACGTCTATCGCCGATAACCCGCTGGTGCTGCAGGCCGCCGGCACGGGGAACCCTTCGGCACAGCTGCAGCCCTACGCACTGAAGGTCATGGCCGACTCCGGAGCCGATTTCATCACCATCATGGCGCCGGACCGGACGCGGTGGACGCACCCTTCGGACGAGGAGCTGGGCCGCCCCTACATCGGTTCGATCCAGGAGGCTCTCGAGGGCCGAGTGTTCACCGAGATCACCGCCGGAACGCTAGGGCCGTCGGTGCGGACGATTGCCCCCGTGAAAGATGCCCACGGGGTAGTGCGGGCGCTCGTGGCGGCCGGCGTGACCGTCAATACGGTGGACGTGGCCGTGTCCGGCAGACTTCCTGCGCTGTTGGCCGTATCCGGCTCCCTGCTTGCGGGCGGATCACTCGCGTCGTGGTTTCTTGGCCGCTACCTGCGGCGGGTGACCAGGGGGTGGGGCCCCGAGCAGCTTGCCCAGCTCTTCGCCTACTACGAATCGGTGCTCCACTCCGTCCGGGAAGGAGTTGTCCTGATTGATCCGGCCGGACGGGTGGTCATCTACAACGACCAGGCAGCGGAACTGCTGGGGCTGGAGCCGCGGGAAGCGGAGGACGACCATGCGGCCACGCCGCTGCTCGCGGACCTGCCCCTAGCCCCCAGCCTGAAGAAGCTCTTTGAATCGGGGCGGACGGCCCACGACGAGATCCATCTCACCCATGCCGGCGTCCTGGTGGTGAACCAGCGGCCGGCCGTGGGGCCGGGATCCGCCGCAGGCCGGCAGCGCGGCCCGGTATTCGGCACCGTTGCCACCATCCGCGACCGCACGGAGATCGAATCCCTGGGCACGGAACTTGAGAGCATGCGGACGCTTTCCGATGCCCTTCGTGCGCAGACCCACGAGCATGCAAACCGGCTTCACACGATGGTCTCCCTGCTGGAGCTGGGCAGGACGGATGAGGCCCTGGACTTTGCCACGAAGGACCTGGAGCTGAGCCAGCAGCTGACGGACGACGTGATCGGTTCGGTCCAGGAGCCAGTGCTGAGCGCCCTCGTCATGGGCAAGGCGGCCGAGGCCCACGAGCGCGGCGTGGAGCTCGTGGTCGAGGCGTCCGGGCCGGCCCTCAGCGGAGAACTGGCCGTACAGGACCTCGTCACGGTGCTCGGCAATCTGCTGGACAATGCCATCGACGCCGCCGCCGACGCCCCCGCACCCAGGCGGGTGGAGCTGCTGGTGGACACTTCGAGCGGCGGCCTGGAAATAACAGTGCAGGACTCCGGCAAGGGCATTGACCCAACAGCTGTGGACGACGTATTCCGCTACGGTTTCAGCACCAAGGCCGCCGGGCCGTTCGGGCGGGGCCTTGGCCTTGCACTGGTGAAACAGGCCGTCCAACGCCTGGCCGGTACCATGACCATCAGCACCTCCAGCACCGGCGGGGCTCGCTTCCACATCACGCTTCCGGTGACCACCGGTCCAGACACATCTTCCCCAGACACTTTCCCCCCAAGCACATTTCCGCCAAACACATTTCCGCCAGGCACGGCCACATCGAGTCTCCCCGAGGAGCACACGTGACAGACATCCGAGTCCTCGTCGTCGAGGACGAGCCCGTCGCCGCTGCGGCACACGCCGCCTACGTGGGCAGGGTGGACGGCTTCACGCTGGCAGGAACGGCTCCGGACGGCCAGTCGGCGCTCCGGCTGCTCACCGAGTTCTCAGCCGCCGGCAGCCCGGTGGAGCTGGTTCTGCTGGACATGAACCTGCCGGACCTGCACGGCCTCGACATCGCCCGGCGGATGCGCTCCGCCGGGCACTTCGCCGACATCATTGCCATTACAGCTGTTCGGGAACTGGCGATTGTCCGCAGCGCCGTCTCCATCGGCGTCGTGCAGTACCTCATCAAACCGTTCACTTATGCAACGTTCGCGGACAAGCTGGAGAGCTACCGGCAGTTCCGTCAACAGCTGGCGGGACCAGAGGCGGGGTCTGCGAAGGCAGCGGCGTCGCAGAGCGATGTGGACCAGGCCTTCGCCAGCCTGCGGGCGCCGTCCGAGCTGCCGCTGCCGAAGGGTCTGGCCCCTTCAACGCTCGACGCCGTCCGCGACTTTATGAAGGAACAGCCCGGTGCCGTCTCGGCCACCGAAGTCATGACTGCCCTGGGCATGTCGAGGGTGACCGCGCGGCGGTACCTCGAGTACCTCGCCGACGCCGGAACGGTGTCCCGGACGGCGCGGTACGGGGCTCCGGGCCGTCCCGAGAACGAATACCGCTGGTCCCGCACCTGACCACTAACGGGGATCCTTGTGGACATCGGCATGGGAGACGCGCCCTTAGGCGGCCGCGGGTGTGGACCAATCGGGCCAGGGATCCATAGGCAGCGGGTCGGGATCCTCTGGCAATGACGCGTCCAGTCCCTCGAGGCTGTCGGGCTCGAGGTTGCGGAGCTCTAGGTTGCCGGGCTCGAGGTTGCGGAGCTCTAGGTTGCCGGGCTCGAGGTTGCGGGGCCAGCTGGGTGGTTCCCAGTCCTGGTGCTCGGCGGGGTAGGACCGACCCGTGGGCGAGATCCAGCCGGGCGGGCTCTCACGGGTCGCACCAACAGGTTTCCAGGCTGTTTGGTGTTTGAGTCGGTGGTGCTTGGGACAGGGCTGGCCAAGGTTGCTGATCCCGGTGGTCCCGCCGTCGGCCCAGGCCAGAAGGTGGTCGGCGTCGTTGTCCAGGGAGTGGTTGGTGCAGCCGGGGAACGTGCATCGTCCGTCCCTTAGCCGCAGCCATTGGCGCATCGGTTTGGGGATCCGGTAGCTGGTGCGCCCGATCTCCAGCGGCGCCCCGTCCCGCGGATCGGTCAACACCCGCAGGAATGACCCGGCACCGTCGCTGACGAGCCTGCGGGCCATGGCCGGTGGGATTGGCCCGTACCCGTCGAGCGTGGCCGGTTCGTGGGTCAGGCCGAGCAGCGAGAACACTGGAACCGTGACCAGGACCTGGGCTGCTGGGGACGGCACGTAGCCGGCCCGCACTTCACCGGCCTGGACGGAGTCTGTCGGCACAGAGCCTGCGGGCGTGCCGTCAACGCGCTGACCTGGGCCCAGCAGCCACCCGGCGGCGACATCCACCCGGAGCTGGGTCAGGGTCCTGGATTCGGTGGGGCCCTGCAGGGCGCGGGCGGCGGCGGTGGCGCGGTCCCAGATTCCGGCAGCCTGGTCCGCGGGCAGATACGCCGACAGCCAGGCCATGCCGTCCCGGTCCGGCACATACTCCAGCCGGCGGTCCTTCGCACAGTTGCGGTGCCGGGTTTCGATGCTGACCGGGTGATGCCGTTCCCGCCAATAGCGTGCCCTGGCCCGGAACCTGGACGGTGTCAGCTCCCCGGCCGGACACCCCCTGGCAGCATGCGGCGCGTCAGGGTCCAGGAAATGCGCCTCCAACGCCGCAGCGGCCGCCCGATCCAGCCCGTCCGTTTCATCACACATCACCCGGGCATGCTGCCACGACAGGGTTCCCGACCCCAGCGCGGCCAACGTCAACGGCAGGTCCGTGCTCAACGTGGCCGACTCAGCCAGAAACCGTGCGGCCGACCCTTCACTCACGGTCAGGGCGCACGCCACCTGCGCAGTCAAAGACATCTGCGTGACGGCTTGTTCCCGCGCGGACGCATCAGGCGGCGCCACGGCCGCAACAGTGTCGGCGAATCCGGCCGCGACGTGTACCTGCAGCGCGGCCACCCGGGCCTCCAACTTGGCCACTTCAGTCAGTGCCTCCAGGCAGGCATCCGCCCGATCCTGAAGCGGATCAGCACCCGAACTAGGGCCCGAACCGGTAAGTGAATCAGCGCCGGACAGAGGGTCCGCACCCGCCAATCCCCCAGAAGTCGCCTCGGTCCCGGCGGCCCGACAGACAACAACAGCCAACGCAGCGACGGAGGACGCGATGCCCTCCATCGTCTCCACTGCTGCCTTGCCATCCATACCCACAGCATGACAGGGGGCACCGACAAAAACGCCCGCCATGGGAGACACGCACTATGGGAAGCACGGACGTTCGAGAGCCGTCCCATCCAAGCACCGCGGATGACGTGGCCGCCGGGCCCGTGAACGCCCCGTGAACGCCACGCCGGCACTGCTCAGCCAAACAGGCCTCCTTTGCTAGAACCACTCGCATTGAGCCCAAGACTCCTTCTGTGTATACATTCCAGTCATCTTGCTTGGAAAAAATGCGGCTCATCTAGCCAAACATCTCGTCGGTGTATACACTCGGGACTAAACAAGCGATGGAAGGAGACGGCATGCGCGCGAGTGACAGGGCCTACGCGGCACTGCGCGATGACATCATCGAATGGCGTCTCCTCCCCGGCACGGTACTCGGCGAAGTGGAGCAGTCCGCCAGGCTGGGAATCTCCCGGACGCCGCTCCGCGAGGCCCTGAGCCGTCTCACGGCGGAGGGGCTGACGACGGCGGGTGGCCGCGGCGTCGTCGTCACCGATATCTCGCTGGAGGACATCGACGAACTGTTTGAGCTGCGCGAAACCCTTGAGGGTAAAGCTGCCGCGCTGGCGGCCCAGCGGGGCGATGCCGACGTTTTCCGCCGGCTCCAGTGCGAACTGCTGGACGCGCCCGCCCTGCTCAACTCCCCGGATCCCGCCCGGCACGACTACTACGAGCTCGTGGGCCGCCTGGATGCAGCCATCGACGCTGCCATCTCCAACTCTTACCTGGCGCAGGCCATGCGAAGCCTGCGCGTCCACCTGGTCCGGGTCCGCAGGCTGGCTGCTGACGACCAGGCCCGGCTCACAGCGGCCGCAGCAGAACATGCTGCCATCGCCGAAGCGATCGCGGCCGGCAACCCCCGGCTGGCCGAAGCGGCCACCACCGTCCACTTGCACCGCAGTCTTTCCCACGTTAAAGCCGTCCACACATCCGCCCCGAAGGAGCCCCATGGTTAAGGAACACCACGTCCGCGTATACAAGAGCGAGGAAAACCTCCCGCGTGAACAGCAACTCGCGCACAAGATCGCCGTGGTGGCAGCAGACCCGGTGGCAGTTTCCGACGACGTCACGGAGATGGTGATCAACCGGATCATCGACAACGCCTCCGTGGCCATCGCCTCACTGAACCGGGCCCCGATCGTTGCAGCCCGCGCACAGGCCCTCACTCACAGCCCGTCCAGCGGCGGCATAGGGGCCAAGGTCTTCGGCATCGGTGAGCGCGTCTCCCCGGAGTGGGCGGCGTGGGCCAACGGGGTTGCGGTCCGGGAACTGGACTACCACGACACCTTCCTGGCCGCGGACTACTCGCACCCGGGCGACAACATTCCGCCGATCCTCGCGGTCGCCCAGCACGTGGGCTCCAGCGGCAGGGACCTGATCCGGGCCATCGCCACCGGCTACGAGATCCAAGTGAACCTGGTCAAGGCCATCTGCCTGCACAAGCACAAGATCGACCACGTAGCCCACCTCGGCCCGTCCGCCGCCGCCGGTATCGGCACCCTGCTCGGCCTGGACGTGGAGACCATCTTCCAGTCCGTGGGCCAGGCACTGCACACCACTACTGCAACGAGGCAGTCCAGGAAAGGCGAGATCTCCACCTGGAAGGCACACGCCCCCGCCTTCGCAGGGAAAATGGCCGTCGAAGCGGTGGACAGGTCAATGCGCGGACAGACCTCCCCCGTACCGATCTACGAAGGCGAGGACGGCGTCATCGCCTGGCTGCTGGACGGCCCGGACGCCTCCTACATGGTTCCGCTGCCGACACCGGGCGAGGCCAAGCGTGCCATTCTGGACACCTACACCAAGGAACACTCAGCCGAATACCAGGCCCAGGCCTGGATCGACCTCGCCCGGAAGCTGAACAGGGAACACCCCGAGGCAACCGATCCGGCGAACGTGAAGTCCGTCCTGATCAAGACGAGCCACCACACCCACTACGTGATCGGCTCCGGCGCCAACGATCCCCAGAAGTACAGCCCGACGGCATCACGGGAAACCCTGGACCACTCCATCCCCTACATCTTCACCGTCGCATTGCAGGACGGGGCCTGGCACCACGTCGACTCTTACTCCCCCGAACGCGCCGCCCGCCCGGACACGGTGGAGCTGTGGCAGAAGGTGTCCACGGAGGAAGACCCGGAATGGACCCGGCGGTACCACTCCCTGGACATCTCCGAGAAGGCGTTCGGCGGTTCCGTGGAAATCACGCTCACCGACGGAACCGTCATCCGGGACCAGATCGCCGTGGCCGACGCCCACCCGCTGGGCGCCCGCCCGTTCACCCGCGAGCAGTACGTCAACAAGTTCCGCACTCTGGCTGCCGGGCTGGTCACGGAGGATGAAATCGACAGGTTCCTGGCCGCCGTCGAACGCCTCCCGGAACTGGCCGCCGGCGAGCTGGACCAGCTCAACATCGCAGCGGCGCCCGGCGTTATCGATTTCAGCGCCGCGCCCAAGGGGCTGTTCTAAATGCTGTATGCCAAAACCACCCCGGAGCAGAAGCGGCTCCGCTTCCGTGAACTGCTGGCTTCCGGAACCATTGCGCAGTTCCCCGGCGCGTTCAACCCGCTCTCCGCCCGCCTGATCGAGGAGAAGGGCTTCGCCGGGGTGTACATCTCCGGCGCCGTCCTGGCCAACGACCTCGGCCTGCCGGACATCGGCCTGACCACCCTCACCGAGGTGGCCACCCGGGCCGGGCAGATCGCCCGGATGACCGACCTGCCCTGCCTCGTCGATGCCGACACCGGCTTCGGCGAGCCCATGAACGTGGCCCGCAGCGTGCAGGAACTGGAAAATGCCGGGCTCGCCGGCTGCCACATCGAGGATCAGTTCAACCCCAAGCGCTGCGGCCACCTGGACGGCAAGAACGTCGTGGACCTGGACACCGCCACCAAGCGGATCCGGGCTGCGGCGGATGCGAGGCGGGACCCGAACTTCCTGATCATGGCCCGCACCGACATCCGCGCCGTGGAAGGGCTGGACGCGGCGAAGGACCGGGCAAAGGCCCTCGTCGAGGCCGGCGCCGACGCGATCTTCCCGGAGGCCATGGCCACGCTGGAGGAATTCCAGGCCATCCGTGACGCCGTGGACGTGCCGATCCTGGCCAACATGACCGAGTTCGGCAAGAGCGACCTCTTCACCGTGGACCAGCTGCAGGCCGTGGGCGTGAACGTGGTGATTTATCCGGTGACCCTGCTCCGTAGTGCCATGGGGGCAGCTGAGCGTACGCTGGACTCAATTAGGGCCGACGGAACGCAGGAGGCACAGGTAGGGAGCATGCTGACGCGCGCGCGGTTATATGACCTGGTGGATTACGAGGCCTACAACCGCTTTGACACCGGCGTCTTCAACTTCCGGATCCCCGGAACCGACTGACGCCCAGATCCCCCGCAGGACCACCGGCTCTTCCGGCCGGTAATCGGACGCAAGGAACGAAGGAGTTCAGCATGGCTGAAGAAGAGATCAAGAAGGGCCTCGATGGCGTGGTGGTGGACTACACCGCGGTCTCAAAGGTCAATCCCGACACGAACTCACTGCTGTACCGCGGCTACCCCGTCCAGGAGCTCGCCGCCAGGTGCAGCTTCGAAGAGGTTGCTTACCTCCTATGGAACGGCGAGCTGCCGTCCTCCGGCGAACTGGCTGACTTTACGGCCCGCGAGCGCGCCGGACGGCCGCTGGATCCCGTGGTCAAGCAGGTGATTGATGCCCTCCCGACGACGGCGCACCCCATGGATGTCTGCCGCACGGCAGCATCGGTGATGGGCGCCCGCCACGAGCTCGCGGAGGATTCCTCCCGTGAGGCCAACATGGCCAAGGCCCTGGACCTGTTTGCCGCGATGCCGGCGGTGGTGGCGTACGACCAGCGGCGCCGGCGCGGGCAGGACCCCGTGGAGCCCAGGGATAACCTCGGCTACTCGGCCAACTTCCTGTGGATGACGTTCGGCGAGGAGGCCGTTGCCGAGGTGGTGGAGGCCTTCAACGTCTCCATGATTCTCTACGCGGAGCACTCCTTCAACGCCTCCACCTTCGCCGGGCGCGTCATCATGTCCACGCTGTCGGACCTCCATTCGGCGGTGACCGGCGCGATCGGTGCGCTCAAGGGGCCACTGCACGGCGGAGCCAACGAAGCCGTGATGCACACCTTCGACGAGATCGGAATCCGGCCCGAGGAGTCGCTTGAGGAAGCCGCCGACCGCGCCAAGGCATGGATGGAGAACGCCCTGGCCCAGAAGAAGAAGGTCATGGGATTCGGCCACCGGGTCTACAAGCACGGTGATTCCCGCGTGCCCACCATGAAGGCGGCCCTCGACAAGATGGTTGCCCACTTCGGCCGGCCCGAACTGCTGGGCCTGTACAACGGGCTCGAATCGGCCATGGACGAAGCCAAGGGCATCAAGCCGAACCTCGACTACCCGGCCGGCCCCACGTACCACCTCATGGGATTCGACACGAACATGTTCACGCCGCTCTTCGTCGCCAGCCGGGTCACTGGCTGGACAGCCCACTTTATGGAGCAGCTGAACGCGAACTCGCTCATCCGCCCGCTGAGTGCTTACAACGGTCCGGACGAACGGCACGTGCCGTAGTCGCTCGCCTGTAACGCGAACGACGCCGGGAAAGTACGACGCCGGGCCGGTCACCTTTTTGGGATGGCCGGGCCCGGCGTTGTTTATGTGAAGCATCCTCTAATGCAGGGCTCAGGAGTTAAGCTCCATGCAGCGCCAGGGAGATCAGCATGCGCTTCATGTCCCGGTACTCCTGCGTCCCCATGTATGCCTTCGCCTCGGCAAGGGAGCCAAAGGTGAGCGGAGCGTCCTTTCCGTCCGCCGTGAGCCAAACAGTGTCGCCAAATTGGGCGATGGGAACGTTGTCCGGGCCAAGGATGCCGTTGTACAAGCCACACGTCGTGGTCTGCGGAGCCAGATCTCCGTCAGTCAAGGCGAGGGACCCATAGACCTTATCTCCCTGGATCACGCGGAACACAAAGGCGGACGGACCTTGAGGGTGTTCCCTGAGTTTGGCCGCCTTCTGCGGAATGTCCACGACCACCGAGTCGAGGGTCTGGTACGGCTTCGGGGCCGGGCAGACCGGGCCACCCGCGACGTCGTAGACCAGCCGCAGCGTGGCCATGGTCCTGCCCGCGGCATTCTTCAACTCGACGATGTTGTATGAACCGCCGTCGATTGTTTGCGGGGTTTGGGACACCGTCCACCCCAGGGGGTGTTCGAATGTGGCCTGGCCCGTGGCGTCCGTGAAGGTGGTCCACGTGGCGGGCGCTGGAGTAGGGGTTGGCGTCGGCGTTGCTGTCGCCGTGCGTGTCGGGGAAGGCGTAGCCGTCGGCGTTGCCGGCCCGGCCGTTTCGGAGGTCGACGGCGCAACGGTGCCCGCCGGAGCGGGAGCCGATGCCAGCGGTCCGAGATTCGTCGCCACCAGCACACCGGCGGTCACCGCCGCCGCAGCCAAGGCCAGCACACCGGCAACGCGCGCCCGCCGCCGTTTCCGGTCCTCGAACCGCAGTACGGTCGCCGGCAGGCTGTCCGTGAACATCGGGGCCTCGGTGGTTACCCGCCAAAGGGCCGCATCGGCGTCGGGCACCGCGGCAGGATCGTTGCGAAGCGGGTCTGACCCGGAAATCAGGTTTTTGATCGGATCCATTTCATGCACCCATCTTCTGTGTGACCGAGTTCTGTCTGCTCGACACCGGCATTTGCTTGCGGAAGGCGGCCCTGGCACGGTGGAGGCGTACCTTGGCAGCAGCTTCGCTGCACTGCAGAACGCCGGCGATCTCAGCCACGCTCAGCTCGTCCCAGTAGGCCAATTGCAGGATGTCGCGCTCACTGTCGCGCAGCGCGGCCATCGCGTCGTGGACTACCAGGTCCTCGGACGCCGCACCGGAGCGGAGCTCGGCGGACGCCCGGAGTTTTGCCTGCAGTGCCACGAGCCGGTCACGGCTCCGGTAGGCATTTCCGATCAGGTTCCGCGCCACTGTCAGCAGCCAGGCGATGTCCGCGTGCGGTTGGTCGTGCCATTTTTGCCATACGACGCGGAACACGTCAGCTGCGAGCTCTTCTGCGAGCTCGGGCGATTCCACCCGTCGGCGCACATATCTGTAAACCCGCGGATAGCTGTCCCTGTGAACGGCGATGAACGCCAGTTCGCGTTCCGAATCCACGTATCCCCCAAACGAAAGAAGTAGTGTCCCTGACCAGGCAGGCTAACCGTTTAGTTTCCGGCAGGGAACCGGCGGTTACACGGCCCGGAAAGAATATTCGGCGGACGCCACGGTCTCGTTGTCCTCGTTCAGGGTGATGACGGCATCGACAACGTTCCCGGCCAGCGCCAGCGGCAGCCAGTGCTCCGCATCCTGCCACATGCGTTCCAGTGGAAGGGCGGAAATCAGGAACCACTCCGGAATGATCTCGGGGCTCTCGACTGGCTCACCGGCCCATCGGCGGGACGTGAACAGGCGGGTGGACATGTTCCAGTCAGGGCGTGCGGGAAAGATGAACTCCACTTTTCCCGCGTCGAACAGGTCCTCCTCAAGGACGACGACGCCGGCCTCTTCCAGCACCTCCCGGCATGCCGCCTGGGCATCGGTTTCACCGGTCTCCACGTGCCCGCCCAGTCCGACGATCTTGCCCGTGCCGAAGCCTGTCCTCTTCAGGCCCAGGAGCACCTCCGGCCCTGACTCCGGGCCTTCCCGTAGCAGGAAGCAGAGGGTGACGGGCACGGAAGTCATGCAGACCAGCCTAGTGGTGCCGGCGCTGTCCGCATGTCCATCCCCGAGCTGGGATCATCCCAGTGCCCGGGGATGCGCAGCGGCGTAGACTTCCCGCAGCGTGTCGGCGGTAACGAGTGTGTACACCTGCGTGGTGGTCACCGAGGCATGCCCGAGCAGCTCCTGGACCACGCGGACATCGGCTCCGCCTTCGAGCAGGTGGGTGGCGAAGGAGTGCCGGAGTGTGTGCGGGGAGACGTCCTTGGTGATGTTGGCCTTGTCCGCCGCAGCCTTCAGGATGGTCCAGGCGCTCTGCCGGCTGATGCGCCCGCCCCTGGCGTTGAGGAACAGCGCCGGGGTGCCCTTGCCCTTCCCCGCTAGCAGGGGGCGGCCCCGCACCAGGTACGCATCGAGGGCACGGGCCGCGAATGAGCCGAGCGGCACGAGGCGTTCCTTGGAGCCCTTTCCAAACAGCCGAACGATGGCCGGCCCGGATTCGGCCGCCTGCACCGAGAGATCGTCGACGTCTAGGCCTACGGCTTCACTGATCCGGGCACCGGAGGAGTACAGGAATTCGAGCAACGCCCGGTCCCGGAGGCCGGTTGCCGTATCAGTACCGGCGGCTTCCAGGATCCTGGTGACTTCATCCACGGTGATGGCCTTGGGCAGCCGTTTGCCGGGCATTGGCGGGTGGACATCGCTGGCGGGGTCCGCCGTCGTCGTCCCTTCCAGCGCCCAAAAGCGGTGCAGTCCCCGGACCGCCACTACGGTCCGCGCCGCGGAACGCACCCCCAGCGCAGTGCCGCCGTCGGCGCCGTCGGAGAGTGCCTGGGCAAAGCCCGTCACGTGGTGGCGGGTGATGTCAGCCGGGCTGCTGAGGCCCTGCCCGGCGAGGTAGGCCGAATAGCGGGCGAGGTCGCGGCGGTACGCGGACAGGGTGTTTACTGCGAGGCCCCGTTCGACGCCCATGTGCTGGAGGTAGTCGGTCACGCCGCGGTCAATCGCGGTGCGGGGCCGGTCCGGCGGCGCCGTTTCCACGCCATCTACCGGCTTGGGTGCCGCCGTGGCCGGAGATTCTTCCGGTGCCGCCGTGTCCGTGGACATCAGCGCTGGCTGGGGTGCGCCGGCCAGGGGGCGTCGCCCGGCCGTAGTCCGCTGAAGCCGTCCGCTTTCGCGGCGGCGGCAGCAAGAATGCCGACGACGGCGGACGGGTTGTGCAGGCGTCCCTCCAGCACCGCCGCAACGGCATCCTCCAGCGGGATCCAATGCAGCTCGATTTCCGCTTCTTCGTCCGTGCGGACGTGCAGTTCGTGATGCGGGACCTCGGTGAGGCCGCGGGCCAGGTAGATGCGGATCGCTTCGCTGGAGGATCCGGGTGAATTGAAGAAGTCCACCAGGACGTTCCAGTCGCTGGCGATCAGGTCCGCTTCCTCGGCGAGCTCCCGCCCGGCGCCCACCACGAAGTCCTCGCCGTCGACGTCGAGCAGGCCTGCGGGAATCTCCCACAGGTCCATGCCCACCGGGTGGCGGTACTGCTTGATCAGCAGCACCTCGCCGGCGTCGTTCATGGGGAGCACAGCGACGGCACCGGGGTGCTCGATGTAGTCCCGGACCAGGGGGTCGCCCTCGGCGGTGAGCTTGAAGCTGTCGCTGACAACATCCCAGATCCGGCCGTTGTAGACCCGCTCCCGGGAGAGCAGACGGCGCGAGCTCGGCGCATCCGAAACCTGCCGGACAGCAGGGGTGTTTTCAGATTTACCGGGCATCGCGCCGTCCTTACTCTATGGGAGCTGTGAAATTACTCTGCGGTGGCTTCGCCGGAGCCGGCCGCGGCGGGTTCGAAACCGGTTCTGTCGCTGCCGCTCTGGTGGTCCAGGGCGGCCTTCACCAAGCCGGCAAAGAGCGGGTGCGGCCGGGTGGGCCGTGAGCTCAGTTCCGGGTGCGCCTGCGTGGCCACGTAGTAGGGGTGAACCTCGCGGGGCAGCTCCACGTATTCCACCAGCTTGCCGTCCGGCGATGTACCGGAGAACACCAGACCCTCGGCAGCAATCTGCTCACGGTACTTGTTGTTCACCTCGTACCGGTGGCGGTGGCGTTCGCTGACGGTGGTGGTGCCGTATGTCTCGGCGATGACGGAGCCCTCGTCCAGCTTGGCCTCGTACAGGCCAAGGCGCATGGTGCCGCCGAGGTCGCCGCCGCCCTCGACGAATTCCAGCTGCTCTTCCATCGTGGCGATGACCGGGTACTTAGAGTCCGGCTCGAACTCGCTGGAGGAAGCGCCCTCCATGCCGACGACGTTGCGGGCGTACTCGATAACCATGCACTGCAGGCCGAGGCAGAGGCCCAGAACTGGCAGCCGCGATTCGCGTGAAAACTTCAGGGCGCCCAGCTTGCCTTCCAGGCCGCGGATGCCGAAGCCACCCGGAACACAGATGGCGTCCACACCCTCCAGGGAGCGCACCGCGCCCTCGTGGGTTTCGCATTCGTCGGACGGCACCCAGCGGATCTTGACCTTGGCGTTGTTGGCGAATCCGCCGGCGCGCAGGGCCTCTGTGACAGAGAGGTACGCGTCCGGCAGGTCGATGTACTTGCCGACGAGCGCGATCTCAACCTCGTGCTTGGGGTTGTGGACGGCTTCGAGCAGCTTGTCCCAGCTGGTCCAGTCAACATCCTTGAACGGCAGGTCAAGGGCGCGGACGATGTAGGAATCAAGGCCCTGGGTGTGCAGGGTCTTGGGGATGTCGTAGATGCTCGGCGCATCGGCGGCATTCACCACGGCGTCAATGTCGACGTCGCACATCCGGCCGATCTTTTCACGCATGGCGTCGGGGACTTCGCGGTCCGAACGGATCACGATGGCTTCCGGCTGGATGCCGATGGAGCGGAGGGCGGCCACGGAGTGCTGCGTGGGCTTGGTCTTCAGTTCCTGCGAAGGACCGATGTACGGGACCAGCGAAACGTGGAGGAAGAAGACGTTGGTCCGGCCGATGTCCTGGCGGACCTGGCGGGCGGACTCGAGGAAGGGCTGCGACTCGATGTCGCCGACGGTGCCGCCGATCTCCGTGATGATGACGTCCGGCGCGTTCTTGCCCTCGGAGGGAAGCCGCATCCGGCGCTTGATCTCATCGGTGATGTGCGGGATGACCTGGACGGTGTCCCCGAGGTACTCGCCGCGGCGTTCCTTGGCGATGACCGTGGAGTAAACCTGGCCGGTGGTCACGTTGGCTGAACCCTCGAGGTTTTCATCGAGGAAGCGCTCGTAGTGTCCGATGTCGAGGTCGGTTTCAGCACCGTCGTCTGTGACGAAAACCTCGCCGTGCTGGAAGGGGTTCATCGTGCCCGGATCCACGTTCAGATAGGGATCGAGCTTCTGCATAGTTACTGACAAGCCACGTGCCCGCAGCAGGTGGCCGAGGCTGGAGGCCGTCAGTCCCTTGCCTAGCGAGGACGCCACACCGCCGGTGACGAAGATGTGTTTGGTCGTCTTGGACGAGCCCGGGAACCGGGAATTTACACGGGAATTTGATCGCTGCACCACGGAATTCGAGCCTATCATCAATTGAGCCTTCCACGGATCGGGTATGCGTCCCCAAAGGCTTCAGTTTTCCCTGTCCGCCCGCTCCCGGCAAGGGCTGCCAAGACCTAAGCCGCGCTCAGGCCTGCTGGGGCAGGAGCTTGGCGTCGTCCAGAAGCTCCTGGGCGTGTGCCTGGGCGGTTTCGGAGTCCTCCTGGCCTGCCAGCATCCGGGCCAGTTCCCTGACGCGTTCCGCCTCGTCCAGGAGTTGGACGTCGCTGGAGGTGAAGCCCTTGGCGGTGGAGCCGTCGGCGCCGCGCACCGAGGTCTTGGTCACACGGATGTGCTGGTCGGCAAACGCTGCCACCTGTGGCAGGTGCGTCACCACCAGGACCTGGACATGCCGGGCCAGCATTGCCAGCCGCCGGCCGATCTCCACGGCGGCGCGGCCGCCCACCCCGGCGTCGACCTCGTCGAAGACGAACGTGGGCACAGGGTCCACCGCCGCCAGCACCACCTCGATGGCCAGCATGACCCTGGAGAGCTCACCGCCGGACGCGCCCTTGCCCAGCGGCCGGGCGGGGGCGCCGGAGTGCGGCTGGAGCAGGAAGGAGATCTCGTCCGCGCCGTGGGGTCCCAGCTGGGATGCGGCCTCGATGGTGATCACCAGCGTGGCGTCTGCCATGGCGAGGGCCTTCAGTTCGGCGCTTACCCGGGAGGAGAGGTCCTTGGCGGCTTTGGCGCGGACCTTGCTGATGGCCGCGGCCTGCTTCTTCAGCTCGGCCGCGGCCCTGGCCACCTCGGCTTCCAGGTTCTCGATCCGGGTGGAGTCGCCCTGCAGTTCGTCAAAGCGCGCCCGGGCGTTCTCCGCCCATTCGAGGACCTCGTCGATACTCGGCGCGTACTTCCGGACCAGCTTGGCCAGGGACGCCCGGCGTTCTTCGATTTCGGCCAGCCGCTCCGGCCCCTCCGAGTCCAGCCCGGCCTGGTAGCTGGCCAGCTCACTGGCGATGTCGTTGAGCAGGAACCCTACTTCTGCGAGGCGGGCGGCAGCCGATCCGAGCTCCTCGTCGTGCTCGGCCACGTGTTCCAGGGTCCGCTTGGCCGCGTCCACGAGCGACGTGGCGTCGCCGGCCTCGCCGAAGTCCTCGGCGATGAGGGCCTGGTGCGCGGTGGTGGCGGCGATGCGGAGTTCCTCGACGTTGGCCAGCTTCACGGCCTCGGCCTTCAGGGCCTCGTCCTCCCCCGCCTGCGGGTCCACGGCGTCGATCTCCGCCAGCGCGGCTTCCAGGGACTCTGCCTCGCGGAGCCGCTCGCGCTCAGCACTGCGGAGTGAGTCCAGCTCGGCCTGGCTGGACTTCCAGGAGCTGTAGAGGTCCTGGAATCCGGCGAGCGTCGAGGCCAGCCCGTCCCCCGCGAACTTGTCGAGGGCCTCACGCTGCGCGGCGGCCCCCTTGAGCCGGATCTGGTCCGTCTGCCCGTGCACCACCACAAGCGACTCGCCGATTTCGGCCAGCACCCCCACCGGGGCGGCCCGGCCCCCGAGGAAGGCCCGGCTGCGTCCGTCGGCACCCAGGCGCCGCGACAGCAGAAGTTCCGCGCCGCCGTCGAACTCCTCAACGTCAGCACCGGCGTCCCTGGCACGTTGCAGGGCGAAGTGCCCGGATTGCAACTGCACCACCGCTTCCGCAGAGGCGCTCTTCGCGCCGCTGCGCACGGCGCCGGCGTCCGACCGGGCTCCCAGCAGCAGCCCGACGGCGGTGACCACCATGGTCTTGCCGGCACCGGTCTCGCCGGTAACCACGCTGAGCCCTGGGCCCAGCGGCAGCGTGGCGTCGGTGATGACGCCGAGATCGCGGATTCTCAGTTCTTCAAGCATGGTTCACTTTTCAGTCGGAGGATCGGATTCTGAACCGGGTTCGTACGGCCGAAGTCCCGAGGGCGGCGCCATGGCCCGGGGCGTGCGAACGATCGGCACGGGACCGGTATGGACCTGCTCGGACTGTGGCACGGGGCCGCGCCAGCCATGGATGGGAAGTTCGAACTTGCGGACCAGCCGCGCCGAAAACGGCGTCTGGTGCGTGCGGGCCAGCCGGACAGGGGTGGTGGACCTGGTGACCTCCACGCGGGCGCCGGGAGGCAGGTCCACGGAGCGCCTGCCATCACACCACAGCACGCCCAAGGCGTCCGTCCGGTTGAGCACTTCGACGGCCAGCCGGGACCGGGGCGAAACCACCAGCGGCTTGGCGAACAGGGCATGCGCGCTGATGGGCACAATGAGGAGGGCTTCCACCTCCGGCCACACAACAGGGCCGCCGGCCGAGAACGCGTAGGCGGTGGATCCGGTGGGCGTGGCCAGCACCACGCCGTCGCAGCCGAAGGAGGTCAGCGGGCGCTCGTCCACCTCGGTGACCAGCTCGAGCATGCGCTCCCGGTCGCCTTTTTCGATGGCGGCCTCGTTCAGGGCCCAGGTGTGCCAGATCTTCTGGCCGCGGACCCAGACCTGGACGTCGATGGTCATGCGCTCCTCCACCGTGTATTCACGGCTGGCGATCCATTCGACTGTCTGGGCGAGGTCCGCACGCTCGCTCTCGGCGAGGAAGCCGACATGGCCGAGGTTCACGCCCAGCAGCGGCACGTCCACTTCGCGGACCAGTTCGGCCGCCCGCAGGATAGTCCCGTCCCCGCCCAGCACCATGACCAGTTCCACGTCCGGAAGCTGGATATGGTCATGAAGGATTTCGACCGGCTGGTCCATGGCGCCGAAGAAGCCCTCCATGTCGCCCAGTTCGGACTTCTGCATGACGGGGATGATGCCGAAGGCGTGGAGCTGGGCGCACGCCTCCCAGGCCGCCTTTAGGGATTCCTCGCGGCCGGTATGGGCAAGTACCAGTACACGCCTGCTCATCGGGTTCCGCTCTCTAGTGGTTCGGCCAGATCTTTCCCAACAACGCAGCCACTGCTGCGTCCCGCTCTTCGATCTTAGGCAAGTCTTCGGACATTCTTTGCGTTATCCACAGGAAGTACTCGACATTTCCGTCCTGGCCGGGCAACGGGCTGGTGGCCAGCCCCCGCAGTTCCAGGCCGGCGTCGAGCGCCGCCCCCGCCACTTTACCGACAGCCAAGCGCCGTTCGCGCTCCGAGGTGACCACTCCCGTGCGGGAGAGCCGCTCCTTGCCGATCTCGAACTGCGGCTTGACCATGAGGACCAAGTCTCCGCCCGGAGCGGTGCAGGCCGCCAGCGGGACCAGCACCAGCGTCAGGGATATGAAGGACAGGTCGGCAACCGTGAGCTCGGCCCGGCCGCCGATCTGGCCGGAATCCATGTAGCGGACGTTCAGCCCCTCATGCACGCTCACGCGCGGATCGCTGCGGAGCTGCGGCACCAGCTGGCCGTGCCCGACGTCAACTGCCACCACGTGCGCGGCGCCCCGCCGCAGCAGGACGTCGGTAAAGCCGCCCGTGGACGCTCCGGCGTCAAGGCACCGCTTGCCGCCGACGACGACCTCGGGGAAGGCGTCCAGCGCGCCGGCCAGTTTGTGGCCGGCCCTGCTGACGTACGCGTCCGTCGCGTCTTGCGCGACGCTCAGTTCACGGTCGTCGCCCACCTGCAGCGACGCTTTGGCGAGGACGTCGCCTTCGGAGGACACCTTGCCTTCGGCGATAAGTCGGGCGGCGTGCGTGCGGGACCGCGCCAATCCCCTGCTGACGAGCAGTTGGTCGAGTCTGGGCATGGTCAGGCGGCACCCGGACCATGCCGCGGCTCTTCGTTCTGCGGCTCTTCGTTCTGCGGCTCTTCGTTCAGGGCTTCCAGGAGGGCGTCGTGCATGTCTGCATAGGCGGCTGGGTGCTCCGAAACCGGGAGCCCGGGGACCTCGCGGACCCGGTCCAGGATGGCCAGCACCGCGGGATCGGCGACGCCGGCTTCAGAAGCGCGGCTGCCGGGCACGGCCAGCTCCGGCCAGGCGGCGCCTGGCACTGCGGTGTCCGTCACTGCCGTGTCCGACGCGTTGTTGTTCAACTCGGGCATGGCACCAGTCTATTGATCCAGCCACTCGAGTTCGGGAGCCGTGGGGACGTCGGCGTCGGGGTGGGCCGCCCACCAGGCAGCACACGCCGCCCGCCACGAATCAAGGTCGCCCTTGAGCCCGGCGACGCGGATGGTGTCTCCGGCCACAGTTGCCGTGGCGTTCCCGCAACGGAACGTCCCGCCGTCGTTATCAATCTCCGGATATGCCTCGTAGAGGCCGGCCAGGTCCCGGATGATGTAGCGGGGCCGCTCCTCGGCCCTGGCCGCCAGCATTGTTTCCAGGGTGTCGACGCCGGTCAGGACGGCCACCGTGGCGAAGCCCGCCCGGTTGCCGCCCAGGATGTCGGTGTCCAGCCGGTCGCCGACGACCAGTGGCCGGTCTGACGACAGCCTCTTGGCCGCGGCATGGAACAGCGGAGCCTCCGGCTTGCCGGCAACGAGCGGCCGGCGGCCGGTCGCCGCGGCCACGGCGCCCACCAGGGTTCCGTTGCCGGGCGCCATCCCGCGGGCCTGCGGGATGGACATGTCCGTATTCGTGGCAACCCACAGCACGTCCCCGTCGGCCAGGACAAAGGACGCTTCGGCGAGCTCCTTCCAGCCGATCGCAGGGTTGAAGCCCTGCACCACGGCAACAGGCTTGTCCTCCGCGCCGTGGACCGGCTTCAGGCCAACGAGCTCAACCTCGTGGGCCAGCGCCGGGCTTCCGGTAATCAGGACGGGAGCGCCCGGGGACAGCATGGACGCCAGCAGGTCGGCCCCGGCCTGGGACGAGCTCACCACCTGCTGGTCCTCGGCGGGGGCGCCGAGCTCACGCAGGTGGGCGGCCACCTGCGCCGGCGTGCGGGAGGCGTTGTTGGTGACGTACCCCAGGCCGACGCCGATCCCGGCCAGCCGCTGCAGGGACTCCACAGCTCCGGGGATGGCGTGCGGGCCTGCGTAGACCACCCCGTCCAGGTCGGACAGCAGCGCGTCGAACCGCGAAATCAAGTGGGCATCACTCATGTGCGGCTAGTCCTCCGAGCCGTTCTGGCGGCGGTCAGCATCCTGCTGTTCCGTGTGCTCGGCTTCGGTGCGCTCGGCTTCGGCGGCCTCGGCGTCCTCATCCGGCTCGGCGGAATCCTCGTCGGACTCGGCGTCGTCGGATTCGAAGTAATCCGCCTCGGCGTCGTCCAGGTTTTCCACCGCTGCGTCCTCTGAGGGCCGCTGCGCAGCAGCTTCCTCCTGGGCGCTGATCGCCGGGGCCGCCTGGCTGTCGGTAGACCCGGTTGCTTCCTGCGCCGGCGTGCCTGCAGCGTGCGCAATCCGCTTCCGGCGTTCGGCTTCTTCCCGGGCTTCCTCTTCCTCATCCCAGCCAAGGTCGATGATGTCGGGTTCCTCGGCCATGCCCAGACCCAGGGCTTCTTCCGCTACGACGGCCTGCCGCTGCCACTTTCCGGCCTCGGTTTCGCGGCCAACGGCGGTCAGGGCGTCGGCATAGGCGCGGAACAGGCGCGGGCTGTAGGAAAAGGCCCTGTTGATGTCCAGCTGCGGGATCTCCAGCTCCGCCACGGCGGCGTCCAGCTGGCCAAGGTCGGCGCGGGCACCGGAGGCGACAATCGCCAACTCCACCTTGCCAGGCGCGTCAAGGTCCTGGGCCTCCTCGGAACGGACGACGTCCAGGGCGCGGTCGGGCCGGCCCAGGCCACGTTCGCAGTCGGCCATGACGGGCAGGTGGACGTTGGAACCGCTGATCCGGCGGTAGGTGCGGAACTCGCGCAGGGCCTCGCCGTAGTGTCCGGCGGCATAAGCTGTCAGGCCCACTGCCTCGCGGACAGCGGCAAGGCGTCCGCCGCGGCGGCTGGCGGCGAGGGCGTGCTGGAAAGCCAGTTCAGGCTCGTCGTCGATGAGCCGTCCTGCCATTACGAGGTGGCGGGCAACCCATTCCGCACTGTTGGATTCCAGGGTCTTGATCTGGTGCTGCGTGGCGCGGTCGAGTTCCTTGCCCGTGACATCCTCGTCGATTTCGGGCGAACGCTCACGGTCCGGGCGGTTGGCGCTGCGGAGGTCGCGGGCGTTGGGAACGCGGGCCGGGCGGTCCTCAGCCCTGTCGCGGCCGAACTGGCGGGGGCCGGAGTCGCCTCGATCAAAGCTGCGGGGTGCGCGGTCCTGCCGGTCACCGCGGTCCTGCCGGCCAGCACGGTCCTCGAGGGGTGCACGGTCCTGCCGGTCACCGAAAGGCCTGCGGTTTTCTCCGCCACCAAAGCTGCGGCGGTCGCCCTCGCCCTCGCGGCGCGGACGGTCACCAAACGGCTTACGGTCACGATCACCAAACGGCTTACGCTCGCCACCGCCAAAACCGCGGCGGTCACCCTCGCCCTCGCGGCGCGGACGATCACCAAACGGCTTACGCTCGCCACCGCCAAAACCGCGGCGGTCACCCTCGCCCTCGCGGCGCGGACGGTCACCAAACGGCTTACGGTCACGATCACCAAACGGCTTACGCTCGCCACCGCCAAAACCGCGGCGGTCACCCTCGCCCTCGCGGCGCGGACGGTCACCAAACGGCTTACGGTCACGATCACCAAACGGCTTACGCTCGCCACCGCCAAAACTGCGGCGGTCGCCCTCGCCCTCGCGGCGCGGACGATCACCAAACGGCTTACGCTCACCGCCACCAAAACCGCGGCGGTCGCCCCCGCCCTCACGGCGCGGACGATCAGAGAACGGCTTACGCTCACCGCCACCAAAACCGCGGCGATCGCCCTCGCCCTCACGGCGCGGACGATCAGAGAACGGCTTACGCTCACCGCCACCAAAACCGCGGCGATCGCCGTCGCCCTCGCGGGCGCGGAAGCCCCGCGGATCCCCGCCGGAGTTATTGGTCCCCCTAAACGGGCCCCCCTGCCGTCCCCGGTTGCTTCCCGAGTCCCCCCGGTCGTTTCCGCCGCGGTAACCGCCGCCTTTGTGCTCAGCCATGGTGGATTCCTCCTGTAGTGAGCCGACCACTGGCGCGATGTGCAGCCGCTCTTATCCGTGTTTGGTTGTCCTGCGCGACCCGTGGTGAAGCATCCGGTGTCCGCATATCTCTAGCAATTCTAGGTGAGAGCCGGTGCCGGCCACTAACAGCGAGGGCCTTCCACGGGCTGGCGTGTGCATCCTCACAGGGGTGTGGGCCACTTCATCTGTTGTGGGCCGGGCCGCCTATTCGTGCTCCTGGGCGTCAGGCCCGCACCATCCCACAGGAAATATCCAAGGAGGCGTGGCAAGACTGGGCCTTACAGCATCCGCCGAGGGGGAACCATGAAGAAATCACGGACGAAGCCGGTGGCCGTTGCTGCCGTGATCCTGGGTTGCGGGCTACTGGCATTGTTCGTTGCCTACTCGACCGAGGCCGGCAAGGAAGCAGCCCTCCTGGACCGGACGGGCGCAGCGGTCATCTGGGGGCTTCCCGTTACCAAACTTGTTTTCAATGTCGCGGCTGCCGGGACTGTCGGGCCACTTATCCTGGCGCTCTTTGCCCTCCCCCCGAAGGGAAAAGCGTTCTCGAAGGCACTCGTCCTCGCCGGCATATCCGCTGTGCTCTGGACAGCCGCCGCAGCCGCGATCAGCGTCCTCACCTTCCACTCGCTGGCTAACCTGCCGCTTTTTTCCGAAGGATCCGGCCCCATCTTTGTCAGCTTCCTGACGGATGTCGACGCTGGCCGGAGAAACGCTCTGACAGTCGTGATTACGGCAACTGTGGCGCTCCTGTGCTTCGGCGTTCAGAGCCAGCGGACCGTTGCCGTCACGGCTGTGCTGGCTTCCACGGGGCTGGTACCCCTGGCTCTAAACTCCCACGCCGCGGGCGGTGCCAGCCACGCCGACAGTACGGTTTCGGTGGTCATGCACATGGCCGCCGCAGCCGTCTGGATCGGCGGCCTGGCAACGCTCGTCCTGCTGCGGCGGACGCTGGGAACGGAGTTGCTGGCTGCGGTCCGGCGTTACTCGACGTTGGCGCTGCTGTCCTTTCTTGCCCTGGCAATCTCGGGCATAGCGGCCGGCGTGACAGGCATCGGAACGCTTGACGGGCTGGCGACACAGTACGGCCTGATCCTCTTGGCCAAGACCGCAATCCTGGGGGTCCTCGGCGTGTTCGGGGCCCTGCACCGAAAGTGGATCCTCACGAAACTGGAATCGGCCCCAGGCCGGGCAGGGACCACCTTCTCGGCTCTGGCAGTGGCCGAACTTGCCGTCATGGCAGCCGCATCCGGACTGGCGGCCGCTCTGGCGCGCACCCCGCCGCCAACGGTCTCGCAGGCAACACCCGCCCCGGTGTCCCTACGTCTTCCAGGTTTTGTGGAAGTGCTCGGCAGTTGGAAGCCGGACGCCCTGTGGATCTTCCTCTGCGCCGGCGCCCTGTTCCTCTATGCGGCCGGAGTGCGGCGCGTCAGGAACCGTGGCGGGTACTGGCCTGCCTACCGAGCGGGTCTGTGGGTGGCTGGGGTCGCGCTGCTGTTCCTGGTCACCAACGGAGGACTCCGCGTTTACCAGGAGTACCTGATCAGTGCGCACGTCACGACCCAGATGCTTCTTATCGCCGTCGTTCCGCTCCTGCTGGTTCCGGGTGCGCCGCTGACATTGGTCAGGCTCGCGGCTGCGCCCAGGCAGGACGGGACCATAGGCGGTGCAGAAGCTCTCACTTTGATGCTGCGTCCTGTCATGAGTACTACGTCGTCGGCGCCCTATGTGGCGGCCGCTGGCCTGGCCGCAGTGCTGGCTGCCCTGTACTACACGCCCTTACTGGAGTACTCGTCACGCACCCAGTTCGGGTACCAGGCCATGGCCCTGTTGGCGTTGCTCTCCGGCTGCCTGTTCACCGCTTCCCTTGCCCGCCCCACCGACGGCGGCCCCGGATCGTCACTGGCCTCCAGGCTGGTGACCATAGGTGCCGTGGCCGCGCTCTACGCGGCGCACGGCTGGGCCCTCGCCCAACAGACAGACCAGCTGCCGGATTCACGGCGGCAGGAATGGCTGATCACCGTCGGCCAGCCCTGGGACCAACCGGTTCTGGCGGTCGTCGAGCCGGCGGGCATGGCTATGTGGATCATCGCGGCCGGCACGCTTCTTGCAGTGGCAGTTACTGAGGTGTCCAAGTCTCGCCGACGCCGCGATCCGGGCGCACGGCACCGTTCCGCTACTGAGCGCGCCCACGACCTCGTGATGTCCTCTGAGACCTGATGGGCCCCTCTCCCCCAGGCGGGCGTCTCTTGGGTGGCCTCCACCCAAAGAAGGCCGCCGCCAGCCCTGTCCCTCTCAAGGTTTCCGCAGGGTAGGTATTACACCCTTCAACTAAATCAATTGGACTTTCTAAATGACGTCGGAGGTAGTCGTGTCAGTTACACGCCGTCAGGCATTGCAAATAGGTGGAGTGGGGATCATCGGTGCCTTTGGGATGGCTGTACCCTTGACCTCGGTCAACGCCAAGTCAGCAAGTCAGCTGGCGTCCCGCAACATGCCGAAGCCCTACCAGCGGACGCTTCCCATTCCGGAGGTACTCAAGCCCAACAGCACGGTTGTGGACCCCGACGGCCACAAGCGGCACCTGTACAAGATCGAACAGAAAGCCGCCCTGGCCAACATCGTCCCTGGCCTCAGCACCCCGATCCTCGGCTACAACGGGACATTTCCGGGGCCGACCATCAAGGTGAACCAGGGCGAACGAATCACTCTGGAGATGGACAACGTGTTGCCTCTGTTCCACCCGCAGTGGGGGTATCGGCTTGATACCTCGACCCACCTGCACGGGTCGGCGTCGCTGCCGCAGTTCGACGGCTACGCCAACGACCTCACCGGCCGGGACTACTGCAAGGACTATGAATACCCCAACTTCCAGCCGGCACGGACCCTCTGGTACCACGACCACGCCGTCCACAATACGGGCCAGAGCGTCTACTCCGGCCTGGCCGCCCAATACCACCTGCACGACGAAGTGGAAGGCAACATTCTTCCGCAGGGAAAGTTCGACGTACCGCTCACGATTTCCGACGCCATGTTCGCAGCCAACGGCTCCCTCGGCTACAACGACAACACCCATTCCGGCTTGTGGGGCGACGTCGTCCTTGTCAACGGAGCGCCTTGGCCGGTAATGAAGGTCCAGCGACGGATCTACCGCTTCCGTATTCTCAATGCCTCCATTGCTCGTTCCTACCGTTTCTCCTTGAGCACAGGAGACGCAATGACCATCGTCGCAACGGACGGCGGCCTGATGCCGGCCGCCCAGCAGGTGACATCCTGGCGGCACGGCGGCGCCGAACGGTATGAGGTCCTCATCGACTTTTCGAAGTACCCCGCCGGCAAACGGGTCGAGCTGCGCAATCTGTCCAACAAGAACAATGTGGACTACGACTTCACCAACAAAGTCATGGCCTTCGACGTGACGGACGAGCCTGTCGACACGTCCGGACCCGGCGCCAGGGTGCTGCCAACACTTCTCGCCCCGAGCAACGCCATGAGCCTCAAGACTTCGGACTCTGTAAAGACCAGGCGCATGCGCGTGAAGCGGGACAACGACGTCTGGACCATCGGGGGCATGACGTGGGACGAGGTGGTCGAGAGCGGCTACAAGAAGGTCCTCGCCGATCCCGACCTCAACGACGTGGAAATTTGGGAAATAGAAAACAGCTCAGGAGGATGGTTCCATCCGGTCCACATCCACCTGGTGGACTTCCAGGTCCTCAGCCGCAACGGGCAGGCACCCTTCGCCCACGAGCGTGGGCCCAAGGACGTGGTCTACGTGGGCGAGGGCGAAACGGTCCGGCTGCTCATGAAGTTCGAGCACAACCGCGGCAGATACATGATCCACTGCCACAACCTGCCCCACGAGGACCATGACATGATGGCCCAGTTCAGCGTCGGCATCGATCCGAACGATGTAGATCCCAATCATCCAGTCGAAGCTGTGCGGCCGCACCCGATCAACCAGGCTGCACCGGTACAAGGCACGGCGGAAGTGCCGGCACGACAGACCACGCAGCCGGCAGAGGTGGCGGCACCGGTGGGGACCACCACGTCACCGGCGGCATCACCACCGGCACCGGCCCAGACTGCCGCACCTGTGGGACAGAAAGACGTTGTGACCATTACCGCCGCCCGGCACCGTCTGAACAAGGAAATGACTCTCATTGGGACTTCCAAGTTCGCCGGCTCGACGGCGGCAACTTCGGCCACCGTCGTACTGTTCGACGTGACGCCAGGGCGGGCCGCCGCACGCTTGGGAACCGTGAAGGCAAACACCCTGGGGACCTGGACGCTGACGGTCAAGCCCGGGCCTACCAGGCAGGTCACCGCCGTCAAGGCCGAATCAAGCGTTGGCGGGACAGCGACGACAAGCGTACGGACCAGCTGAATGGTGGCTTAAATGCGGGAGAGCCCCGACCATGGCTGGTTGGGGCTCTCGACCGTTTTTCTAATGGTTGTCCGGCGGTGACCTACTCTCCCACACCCTCCCGGGTGCAGTACCATCGGCGCTGTGGGTCTTAGCTTCCGGGTTCGGAATGGGACCGGGCGTTTCCCCCACGCTATGACCGCCGTAACCCTTGCTCCTCCGCCGCGGCCGGGCCGTGACGGGGAAATCTTTGTGGTTACAACCTTCCTGCCTGGTGAGGCAGGTGTGGTGTTGTTATTCAATTTTGTCGGTTCTCAAGCAACGGGTTTGTTGGTTGGGAACCACATAGTGGACGCAAGCAGTCTTGTTATCTTTTTACCATCCCTGGTTGCAAACGCTTTTGAATCCGTTTGCGGGATGGTGTGTGGTGTAAGTTATCGGCCTATTAGTACCGGTCAGCTTCACGAGTCGTTAGTCCTCGCTTCCACATCCGGCCTATCAACCCAGTGGTCTGGCTGGGGGCCTCTCACACACAAGGTGTATGGAAATCTCATCTCGAAGCGAGCTTCCCGCTTAGATGCTTTCAGCGGTTATCCCATCCGAACGTAGCTAATCAGCGGTGCACTTGGCAGTACAACTGACACACCAGAGGTTCGTCCGTCCCGGTCCTCTCGTACTAAGGACAGCCCTTCTCAAATTTCCTGCGCGCGCAGCGGATAGGGACCGAACTGTCTCACGACGTTCTAAACCCAGCTCGCGTACCGCTTTAATGGGCGAACAGCCCAACCCTTGGGACCTACTCCAGCCCCAGGATGCGACGAGCCGACATCGAGGTGCCAAACCATGCCGTCGATATGGACTCTTGGGCAAGATCAGCCTGTTATCCCCGAGGTACCTTTTATCCGTTGAGCGACGGCCATTCCACAATGTACCGCCGGATCACTAGTCCCGACTTTCGTCCCTGCTCGAGATGTCTCTCTCACAGTCAAGCTCCCTTGTGCACTTACACTCGACACCTGATTGCCAACCAGGCTGAGGGAACCTTTGGGCGCCTCCGTTACTTTTTAGGAGGCAACCGCCCCAGTTAAACTACCCATCAGGCACTGTCCCTGACCCGGATTACGGGCCGAAGTTAGATGTCCAAAGTGACCAGAGTGGTATTTCAACGATGACTCCACCCGAACTGGCGTCCGGGCTTCAACGTCTCCCACCTATCCTACACAAGCCACTCCGAACACCAATACCAAACTATAGTAAAGGTCTCGGGGTCTTTCCGTCCTGCTGCGCGTAACGAGCATCTTTACTCGTACTGCAATTTCGCCGAGTTTATGGTTGAGACAGCGGGGAAGTCGTTACTCCATTCGTGCAGGTCGGAACTTACCCGACAAGGAATTTCGCTACCTTAGGATGGTTATAGTTACCACCGCCGTTTACTGGGGCTTAAATTCTCAGCTTCGCCCTTGCGGACTAACCGGTCCTCTTAACCTTCCAGCACCGGGCAGGAGTCAGTCCGTATACATCGTCTTGCGACTTCGCACGGACCTGTGTTTTTAGTAAACAGTCGCTTCCCCCTGGTCTCTGCGGCCCCGATCCCCTCCCGGTCGCTAGTACCGTTCAAGGTTGGGGCCCCCCTTCTCCCGAAGTTACGGGGGCATTTTGCCGAGTTCCTTAACCATAATTCTCTCGATCGCCTTAGTATTCTCTACCTGATCACCTGTGTCGGTTTGGGGTACGGGCGGCTAAAACCTCGCGCCGATGCTTTTCTAGGCAGCATAGGATCACCGAATCCCCCCTTTACGGGAGTCCCGTCAGATCTCAGGCACATGAACAGCGGATTTGCCTACCGTTCGCCCTACATCCTTGGACCGGGACAACCATCGCCCGGCTCGGCTACCTTCCTGCGTCACACCTGTTAATACGCTTGCCTCCCAGGATCAGGTCCCGCGCTCCACCAAAAACCGCACACCACAAGGGTGATTGGTCAGGTCTCGGGCGGTTAGTATCCCCTGTTCAACATGGGCGGTTTTTCGCCGGTACGGGAATATCAACCCGTTGTCCATCGACTACGCCTGTCGGCCTCGCCTTAGGTCCCGACTTACCCAGGGCAGATTAGCTTGACCCTGGAACCCTTGATCATCCGGCGGACGGGTTTCTCACCCGTCTTTCGCTACTCATGCCTGCATTCTCACTCGTGTAGGCTCCACCGCTGGTTTACACCGCGACTTCACCGCCCACACGACGCTCCCCTACCCATCCACACTCCTGAACCACAAAGGCTTGGAAAATATGTGAATGCCACAACTTCGGCGGTGTACTTGAGCCCCGCTACATTGTCGGCGCGGAATCACTTGACCAGTGAGCTATTACGCACTCTTTTAAGGATGGCTGCTTCTAAGCCAACCTCCTGGTTGTCTTCGCAACTCCACATCCTTTCCCACTTAGCACACGCTTAGGGGCCTTAGTTGGTGGTCTGGGCTGTTTCCCTCTCGACTATGAAGCTTATCCCCCACAGTCTCACTGCTGCGCTCTCACTTACCGGCATTCGGAGTTTGGCTGACGTCAGTAACCTTGTAGGGCCCATTAGCCATCCAGTAGCTCTACCTCCGGTAAGAAACACGCAACGCTGCACCTAAATGCATTTCGGGGAGAACCAGCTATCACGAAGTTTGATTGGCCTTTCACCCCTACCCACAGCTCATCCCCTCCATTTTCAACTGAAGTGGGTTCGGTCCTCCACGACGTCTTACCGTCGCTTCAACCTGGCCATGGGTAGATCACTTCGCTTCGGGTCTAGATCACGCCACTGCAACGCCCTGTTCAGACTCGCTTTCGCTACGGCTTCCCCACACGGGTTAACCTCGCGACGTAACACTAACTCGCAGGCTCATTCTTCAAAAGGCACGCCGTCACAGCTACAAGGCTGCTCCGACGGATTGTAAGCACACGGTTTCAGGTACTGTTTCACTCCCCTCCCGGGGTACTTTTCACCTTTCCCTCACGGTACTGGTCCGCTATCGGTCATTAGGGAGTATTTAGGCTTATCAGGTGGTCCTGACAGATTCACACGGGATTTCTCGGGCCCCGTGCTACTTGGGATACTCATCAAAGGCGGCGCACAGCATTACGGTTACGGGGCTCACACCCTCTACGGCCGGCCTTTCAAGACCGTTCACCTATACCAGCACTCACACCTCCCCGGTCCGGCAGAACCAGGACAACAAGTCCCACAACCCCGCCCATGCAACGCCCGCCGGCTATCACACATGGGTCGGTTTAGCCTGATCCGCGTTCGCTCGCCACTACTAACGGAATCACTGTTGTTTTCTCTTCCTGCGGGTACTGAGATGTTTCACTTCCCCGCGTTCCCTCCACGCACCCTATGTGTTCAGATGCGGGTCACCAGATCACTCGCGCGTCTGGCGGGGTTTCCCCATTCGGACACCCTGGGATCACAGTCCGGTTATCGACTCCCCCAGGCTTATCGCAGATTCCTACGTCCTTCTTCGGCTCCTAATGCCAAGGCATCCACCGTGTGCTCTTAAAAACTTGACCACAAAAGATCAAAAAACACTTTCGAGAGAACCACGGAAACCAACCCCACACCCCGAAAGATGCACGGCCAGATCCAGGTTCATATTCTTGGAAATTGCTTCTTATAAAAGATGCTCGCGTCCACTATGTAGTTCTCAAACAACAACCCCGTACCACACACCCCACACACAACCCCAAAAGGTCAACCGTGCGATCCGTGCAGCCAGGAAACCAGAAACACAAGTCCCGGAAAACAGGCAGCCAAAACCACCCCTCCCCCGGCCCTGTTGCCTCAGGACCCAACAGTGTGCCAAACACAAAACCACACAACCCCCGCCCCCGCCGTTCCAGGACAGCCACCCACAAGGGGCACACCATCCGTACTGAACCAGGACAAAAACCATGCAGCCGCTATTTGCTGATATTCCACCCATGAGCACCCGCCGCAGAACAATCGCCTGCGCAACGGGCCTTTACTCCTGACAACCCCTCCACACCCGCATACACGGGGCAAGGGAACTGTAGGTGCTCCTTAGAAAGGAGGTGATCCAGCCGCACCTTCCGGTACGGCTACCTTGTTACGACTTAGTCCCAATCGCCAGTCCCACCTTCGACGGCTCCCTCCCACAAGGGGTTAGGCCACCGGCTTCGGGTGTTACCAACTTTCGTGACTTGACGGGCGGTGTGTACAAGGCCCGGGAACGTATTCACCGCAGCGTTGCTGATCTGCGATTACTAGCGACTCCGACTTCATGGGGTCGAGTTGCAGACCCCAATCCGAACTGAGACCGGCTTTTTGGGATTAGCTCCACCTCACAGTATCGCAACCCTTTGTACCGGCCATTGTAGCATGCGTGAAGCCCAAGACATAAGGGGCATGATGATTTGACGTCGTCCCCACCTTCCTCCGAGTTGACCCCGGCAGTCTCCCATGAGTCCCCACCACTACGTGCTGGCAACATGGAACGAGGGTTGCGCTCGTTGCGGGACTTAACCCAACATCTCACGACACGAGCTGACGACAACCATGCACCACCTGTGAACCGGCCCCAAAAGGAGAAACCACATTTCTGCGGCGGTCCGGTCCATGTCAAGCCTTGGTAAGGTTCTTCGCGTTGCATCGAATTAATCCGCATGCTCCGCCGCTTGTGCGGGCCCCCGTCAATTCCTTTGAGTTTTAGCCTTGCGGCCGTACTCCCCAGGCGGGGCACTTAATGCGTTAGCTACGGCGCGGAAAACGTGGAATGTCCCCCACACCTAGTGCCCAACGTTTACGGCATGGACTACCAGGGTATCTAATCCTGTTCGCTCCCCATGCTTTCGCTCCTCAGCGTCAGTTAATGCCCAGAGACCTGCCTTCGCCATCGGTGTTCCTCCTGATATCTGCGCATTTCACCGCTACACCAGGAATTCCAGTCTCCCCTACATCACTCTAGTCTGCCCGTACCCACCGCAGATCCGGAGTTGAGCCCCGGACTTTCACGGCAGACGCGACAAACCGCCTACGAGCTCTTTACGCCCAATAATTCCGGATAACGCTTGCGCCCTACGTATTACCGCGGCTGCTGGCACGTAGTTAGCCGGCGCTTCTTCTGCAGGTACCGTCACTTTCGCTTCTTCCCTACTGAAAGAGGTTTACAACCCGAAGGCCGTCATCCCTCACGCGGCGTCGCTGCATCAGGCTTTCGCCCATTGTGCAATATTCCCCACTGCTGCCTCCCGTAGGAGTCTGGGCCGTGTCTCAGTCCCAGTGTGGCCGGTCACCCTCTCAGGCCGGCTACCCGTCGTCGCCTTGGTGAGCCATTACCTCACCAACAAGCTGATAGGCCGCGAGTCCATCCAAAACCACAAAAGCTTTCCACCCCCCACCATGCGATGAGGAGTCATATCCGGTATTAGACCCAGTTTCCCAGGCTTATCCCAGAGTCAAGGGCAGGTTACTCACGTGTTACTCACCCGTTCGCCACTAATCCCCGATGCAAGCACCGGATCATCGTTCGACTTGCATGTGTTAAGCACGCCGCCAGCGTTCATCCTGAGCCAGGATCAAACTCTCCGTTGAAGAAAAACAGACACAACCAACACCCCCGGAAATAACAGGAACGAAGGCTGCACAAAATTTGAAACCAGCCAAAAACACCAGGCCACACCACGGGGGTGGGCAGCCCGGCAAATTCAACCAATTTAATAAAAAATCGGTATCAACAAACTTGGCACACTATTGAGTTCTCAAACAACAGACACGTTCGAATACTTCCGAAACAATTCCGATTCATTATCGGAAATTTGTGTTTCGCATTTCTTCGCTGCGATGTTTCCAGCTTATTTCATTCATTTTCACTTTGCAAATCCGGGATATTCACCCGATATTCACCTCGTGGAATGAATCAAACCCAGCACTAATGGAAGCTTTTCTTCATTCATGCTTGTAGTTGAAGAATTGCTTCTCAGTGAAGGGAGTTTGTCACCGCTCAGCGGCGGCGACTCAGAAGACATTACACGCTCCCCCGCGGCCGTGCAAATCGGCTGCGGAGGAGCGTGCATTTTGCCCGTTCCGGTGCTAGGCGCCGGACACCTGAACTGTGGCCAGGTTCTTCTTGCCCCGGCGGAGCAGCAGGTACTTGCCGTGCAGCAGCTGAGACGGGGAGATCACCGCGTCCGGATCCGTGACTTTGGCGTTGTTGACATAGGCGCCGCCCTCTCCGACGACACGGCGTGCGGCTGACTTGCTCTCCGACAGCCCCGAAGCAACCAGCAGGTCGATGATGCCGAGGCCCGTGCCGTCCACGGATGCGGACGGAAGTTCTGCAGTTGCCGCGGCAAGCGTCTGCTCGTCGAGGACCGACAGATCGCCGTTGCCGAAAACCGCCGCGGAAGCAGCAATGACCTTTTCGGTGGCTTCGGCGCCGTGGACCAGCGCCGTCACCTCGTAGGCGAGCTTCCGCTGGCCCTCGCGGGCGAAGGGACGCTCGGCGACAGACACGGCAATTTCCTCGATCTCGGCCCGGGTGAGGAACGTGAACACCTTTAGCCGGTCCACGACATCCGCATCGGCGGTGTTCAGCCAGAACTGGTAGAAGGTGTACGGGCTGACCATGGCGGAATCCAGCCAGATGGCGTTGCCCTCGCTCTTGCCGAACTTGGTACCGTCGGCGTTGGTGATGAGCGGGGTGCCCAGTGCATGGACCGTCTTGCCCTCCACCTTGCGGATGAGCTCGGTACCGCTGGTGAGGTTGCCCCACTGGTCGGATCCGCCGGTCTGCAGCATGCAGCCGTAATCGCGGTAGAGCTGGAGGTAATCCATGCCCTGCAGGATCTGGTAGCTGAACTCCGTGTAGCTGATGCCCTCCTCGGAGCTGAGGCGTGAGGCCACGGCGTCCTTGCGGAGCATCGTGCCCACGCGGAAGTGCTTGCCGACCTCGCGAAGGAAGTCGATCGCGCTCAGCGGCGCGGTCCAGTCGAGGTTGTTGACCATCCTGGCGGCGTTGGCGCCATCGAAGCTGAGGAAGCGGCGGACCTGGGCCTGCAGGTAGCCAACCCACTCCGAAACGGTGTCCTTGGTGTTCAGGGTGCGTTCCGCCGTCGGACGCGGATCACCGATCAGCCCGGTGGAGCCACCCACAAGACCCAGGGGCTTGTGGCCGGCAAGCTGGAGCCGCCTCATGAGGAGGAGCTGGACCAGATTTCCCAGGTGGAGGCTCGGCGCCGTGGGGTCGAATCCGCAGTAATAGGTGACCGGTTCCCCGGCGAGGAGCTTTTCCAGTTCCACCTCGTCGGTGGATACGTGGACAAGGCCGCGCCATTTGAGCTCCTGCCAGATGTTGGCGAAGCTGGGGTCGTTCTGCTGGGATTCGAGGTCGTTTAGTTGTGACACGCTTTCTAAGTTAGCAGGATCAGCGCAACCGCGACCCTCGTGAAGGGCAGCAGGCAGGCCGGGCCGCGAACGGCCGGGCCTGCCCGGAAACCTTAACGCTCGATGCCCGCCGGAACGTCCGCGGCTGCGATCAGCCGAAGCCGCTGCGTGGGGCGGGTCATGGCGACGTACAGATCGCCGACCCTGCCGTGCTCATGGTTCAGCATGGCGCTCGGTTCAAGGACCACGACGCCGTCGAACTCAAGTCCCTTGGCCTCCCGCGGGCTGATGACCACCACGTCCTGTTCATAACTGCCGGCACCCGTGCCCAGCCGGGAACCGTACTCCGCGCGCAGCGCCGCGGTGGCTTCCCTCAGCAGGTCGCCGTCGGCAATCACGGCGAGCAGACCGCCGTCGAGCGCTTGGAGCTCATCCGGGAGGACCTCCACCAGCCGGTTCACAATGCCCGACCGCTCTACGCGGTCGATAATGGGCGACCAGCGGCCTTCCCGAACCGCCTTCGGGGCCGATACCACGAGTCCAGCCGCGTTGGCCATCCGCGCCGCCGCTTCGGCGATCTGCGACGGCGTGCGGTAGTTCACCGTGAGCTCCTCCAGCTGCCAGCGGTCGCCGAACATCGGGGCGAGGGCTCCCTGCCAGGATTTCGCTCCGGCCACGGAACTGGTCTGGGCGATATCCCCCACGATCGTGAAGGACTTGAGCGGGCAGCGGCGGACCAGGAGCCGCCACTGCATGGGCGACAGTTCCTGTGCCTCGTCGACGACGATGTGGCCGAACGCCCATGTGCGGTCGCTGGTGGCGCGCTCGGCTGCCGTCAGGCGGGCCTCGCGTTCCTCGTTCTGTTCAACGAGGTCCTCGGCAGACATGAGGACATCAACGCCGGCCGACTCCATGTTGACCAGGGTCTGCCGGGCGTTGGCCAGGGCGCGGGCCCGGTCCTGCTCCTGCTGGGCGAGGCCGCGGCCGGCGGCGGGATCCAGTTCACCGAGAAGCTCGGCAGCTTCGTCGAGCAGGGGTACGTCGGCCTCGGTCCACGGGGCATCGGGAGCCCGCAGCAGGAGCTCGCGTTCCCTGGCCGTGAACCCGGGCGTGCAGGCTTCGAGGAGGGCAGGCTTGCTGAGGAGTTCGCCCACCAGCTTCTCGGGCGTCATGGGCATCCAGCACAGGTTGAGCGCGATGCGCACATCGCGGGCTGTCCGCACGTCCTCGGCGAGGTACGAGCGGTCGGCGTTGTTGCCGATGTTCCCGGCCTCGACGAGTTCGGTCATCTGCTCGGTCAGCTCCCGGAGCAGGATCTTGACGAACGTAACGCGGGCCTCGTTGTGCGGCTTGCCGGTGGAGCGTGCGCGTTCACGTGCGCGCCGGACCTGGCGGGGCGTAAGGGTCAGCTTGCGGCCGTCGACTTCCAGGATCCGGTTTTCGGCCGGAACGCGCTGCCGGTTGGCCACGGCGTTGGCAATGACCTCGGCCATGTCCAGCCGGCCCTTGATGGCGGCGACGTCCGCCTCCTGCTCCGGCACGGCATTGATGCCCGGCATGAGCCTGCCGAGGCTGGCCATGACCACGCCGGTCTCACCCAGCGACGGCAGGACGCGTTCGATGTATTTCATGAACGACGACGACGGGCCCACCAGCAGCACGCCGGCGGACTTGAGCCGGTCGCGGTGGGTATACAGCAGATAGGCGGCGCGGTGCAGGGCCACGGCGGTTTTGCCGGTGCCCGGCCCGCCCTGGACCACGAGGGCGCCAGAGATGGAAGACCGGATAATACGGTCCTGCTCGGACTGGATGGTGCCCACGATGTCCGACATCCGGCCCGTGCGCTTGGAGTTCAGGGCGGCAAGCAGGGCGCCCTCGCCCTGCAGCGAGTCGGCGTCGGAGAGCATGTCGGCATCCAGGACGTCGTCCTCGATGGCCTTGACCTCGCGGCCCTGCAGGATCAGGTGCCGGCGCCGGCGCACGCCCTGCCGGTCAAATGCGGTGGCCTGGTAGAAGTGGCCGGCCTCCGGCGCGCGCCAGTCGACCATGAGCCGGACGAGATCCTCGGTGGTGAGCCCGATGCGGCCAATGTACTGTGCCTCCCCGGAGTCCAGGTCCAGCCGACCGAACACCAGGCGGTCATCGACGGCGTCGAGCTGGGCGAGGCGGTCCTCGTACAGGGCCGCGAAGGCGTCGCGTTCGGAGACATTCTGCATGGTGCCGACTGCTCCCGCGCGGCGCACCTGGGCCAGCTGGGCGCGCTTTTCCTCGCGCAGTTCATCAAGCCGGGTGTACAGACCGGCTACATAGTCCCGTTCGTGGGCCAAATCGGCGTCGAGCATCGTTCCCCTATCGCAAAAGACAGACCGTCCATTCTATAACCTTTTCGGCTTACGTGGCGGCTGTTGAGCTGCTTAAAGCAGGTTATCTGACGGCGCGGCTCCGCCGCTCACCGACAAGGCCGCTGTTCAGGGCCCGGTAAGCCAGGGCCGCGCACGGCCCGCGGATCAAAACATCAGAGGCGCAGCAGCGACCGCACGCGATGCCCGGCAAGCGCCGAGCGGCCGCGCAGCTCGCCGAGTTCCATCACCACGCCCACGCCCGAGACGTGGACACCGCAGCGTTCAAACAGGCGGGCGGCTGCCCCAAGGGTGCCGCCCGTGGCGAGGACGTCGTCAAGGATCAGCACCCGGCTGCCGCGGGCCAGGTCGGTGGTGTGAAGTTCCAGGGTGGCGTTGCCGTATTCCAGGGCGTAATCCTCGGAGTAAACCTCCCGCGGCAGCTTCCCGGCCTTCCGCACCGTCACCACGCCGGTGCCTGTGGCGTAGGCCGCGGCGGCGGCGAGCAGGAAGCCCCGTGCCTCGACTCCTGCCACGGCGTCGAACTGCCCCTTGAACGGTTCCACGAGCGCGTCAACGACTGCACGGAACGCGGCACCATCGGCGAAGACGGGGGTCAGGTCCTTGAAGGTGATGCCGGGCTTGGGGTAGTCCGGAACGGTCGCGCAGAGGCTGGTAATGAGTTCGTCCACGGGGACGGGCCTGCGGGCAGGGGCTTGTTCGCTGTGGTTCACCCGTCCAGCCTACGCCCGCGGCGGGCGCGCCTTCGCAGCCTTGTAACGGGACACGGTCGGGTCGCCGGTGAGCCAGAACCGCCATGGATAATCGTGCGTGCCGCCATGCCCGGCGACGCCGACCCGCGGCCCGGTGCTGACATGGGCGGCGGGTGCCGGCGGCAAAACCAGGCCAAACGGAGGGCCCAGGGCGTCCCGCCCGCTGTCCTCGGTGGTCAGTCCGAGCGCTGTGGCCAGCCGGGCCGGTCCGCTGGCCAGGTCCTTGGCGGCCTTCGACGTCGGCCGCCGCGTGAGCGCCAGTTCCCGGCCCTGAACGATTTCACCCGCGCGCAGCAGGACGGCCGAGGCGTGGCCGGCCGGGCCGCAGACGATGTTGGCGCAGTAGTGCATGCCATACGTGAAGTAGACGTAGAGGTGGCCGGCCGGGCCGAACATGGGGGCGTTCCTGCGGGTTGGGCCGCGGTATGTGTGGGAGCCGGGGTCAGGGTGCAGTGAATCGACGGGACCCATGTAGGCCTCGAGTTCTGTGATCCGGACGGCAACGGAACCTTCCCCGCTGTCGTGGGTCAGGACAGCGCCCAGGAGCAGCGGGGCTATTTCGCGGGCATCGCCGGACAGGAACTGCCGCACAGGGCCGCTGGAGGTCATGTCCCGACTTTACCGAAGCGCCTGTTGGCCGGGCCTGATGCCCGAGAGCCGCTCCACGGCCATGTCCGATTTCCGCTAGCACGGCCTTCTGGCGGCTGGCAGGATGGAGTCATGGACTTCTGGCAGCGCTACCGCGCCATCGACGCGCGGGACACCCGCTTCGACGGGCAGTTCTACACGGCGGTGCGGACCACGGGCATTTACTGCCGGCCCTCATGCCCGGCGAGGACGCCCAAGGCGGAAAATGTCACGTTCTACGAGACCTCCGCCGCCGCGCACGAGGCCGGGTACCGCGCGTGCAAGCGCTGCCTGCCCGAGGCCGTGCCAGGCACGCCAGCCTGGAACCTCCGTTCGGATGTTGCCGGCCGGGCCATGCGGCTGATCAACGACGGCGTGATCAACCGCGACGGCGTTGAGGGGCTCGCCTCGAGGCTGGGCTATTCGTCCCGCCAGCTGAACCGGATCCTCAGCCATGAACTGGGCGCTGGTCCCCTGTCCCTGGCCCGGGCCAGCAGGGCACAGACCGCGCGCACGCTGCTGGTGTCCACGGGGATGAAGTTTGCGGACGTCGCCTTCGCCGCGGGTTTCAGCAGCGTTCGCCAGTTCAACGAGACCGTGGCCGAGGTGTTCGACATGACGCCGACGGCCTTGCGCAGCACCGCCCGGCACCATCCGTCCGCCCCTGCGAGCACCTCACTCACGCTGGCTCTCCCTTACCGGGAGCCGTTCGACCCCGGCGTGTTCAGCTTCCTCGCCGTTCGCGCCATTCCGGGGATCGAGGCCGGAACCGCAACGTCCTATGCCCGGACACTGAGGCTCCCGCACGGGGACGCGCGGTTCCGCGTGGAATACACCGGCGAAGGCAACGCCACCGAGGAGCGCAGCACCCTGTTGGGTGGCAAGGTGGAGTACGACGGCGGGGCGCACCGGCGGCCGCTGGTGCTCACCATCGGAGCCATGGACCTCCGGGACCTGCCGGCCCTGCTTAGCAGGGTTCGCCGGCTTTTTGACCTCGACGCCGATCCCGTTGCCATCGACGGCGCGCTCGGCGCCGACCCTCGGCTTGCGGCGTCCGTGGCGGCAGCGCCGGGGATCCGCCTGCCGGGTGCCCTGGATCCGCAGGAACTGCTGGTCCGCGCCATGGTCGGGCAGCAGATCACGGTGGCCGCCGCGCGCACTGCCCTCACGCAGCTGGCTGCGGCCGGCAGTCCCAGCGCGGCCGCCGGCGACGGGCTTTCCCGGCTGTTCCCGTCGCCGGCGCAGATCGCCGGGGCCGGCGCGGAACTGCTGCGCGGCCCGCGGCGCAGGATAGAGTCGCTGCTGGCCGTGGCCACGGCATTGGCCGAAAACAAGCTGGACCTTGGCTACGGGGACGATCTGCCCAGCCTTTCTGCCAAGCTGCTGCCGCTGCCCGGCGTGGGGCCGTGGACCGTGGGATATGTGGCCATGCGGGTCATCGGCGCGCCGGACATCTTCCTCGCCAACGACGCCGCGGTGCGCAACGGAATCCGGGCGCTGCCCGGCGGTACTGCCGGAAGTGGCGCCGCGCCGCCGTCGGACTTCCTGTCCTCGGACTTCCGCGAAGTGAGCCCGTGGCGTTCGTATGCCACCATGCATCTCTGGCGGGCGGCCGCGGCTGCATCCAAGACGTCCGGGTCCAAAACGTCCGTGCCCAAAGCAATGAAAGTGACAGCGCAATGAAAGCGACAGTGCAATGAAAGCCCAACTGCTCACCATGACCACGCCGGACGGGCCGTTCACGATCATCGCCCGCGACGGCGTGGTGCTCGGCTCAGGCTGGACGGCCGACCCCCAGGACCTCACGGGCCAGATCCATCCAGAGCTCCTGCCGGACGCCTACGAGGCAGTGGAGCACCTCGGCCCGATATCAGCCGCGGTTGAGGCGTTCTACACGGGCAATCCGGCTCCCGCCATGAGCGTGCCGGTCCTGCAGAAATCAGGCCCGTTCCGCGCCCACGCCTGGGACGTGCTCCGCACCGTTAGCCCAGGGGCGCCGGTTACGTACACCGAGTACGCGGAGCTGTCCGGCAACGCCAGGGCAGTCCGGGCCGCCGCCAGCGCCTGTGCCTTCAACGCGGTGGCGCTGTTCGTTCCGTGCCACCGCGTGGTCCGCACGGACGGCACCATGGGTGGCTTCCGCTGGGGTCTGCGGATCAAGGAAAGCCTGCTGGCCCGGGAAAAGCAGGGACTCGCAGCGGGTTAAGCTGCCGCGCCCTGGGTTAGGCGCTATTTCGCCGGAACCCCGGAAGGCCACGGCAGCAGCTCCGGCAGGTCCACGCCGTCGGCGGCGGCCGAGGCGCGCAGGCTGCCAAGCGACGGTTCCCGTCCAGCGAGCCAGGCGGCGATGTCGGTGACCATTCCACTGACGACCGTGGAACGGCCGCCGGTTCCGATCGTCACCGGCGGCATGCCAAGCGGCTGCAGCACCAGCTTCTGGTCCTCGGGCACGCGCGCGGCCAGGAAGGTTAACAGGTGCTCGCAGAATTGCCTGCTCCACGTTTCCGGGCCGCGGCCGGTGTTGAGGTCGGAGGCATGGATCACCAGCTCGCGCCAGAGCGCCAGGCCGCCGTCCAGCACCACTCCCCCGCGGTAGGAGATAGGCGCGCGCCAGCCGCCGGCACCGGCGGCATCGGAACCCGTATCCGCCTCCAGCGAATCGAAGGCGCGCAGCGCCCGCTCCAGCGCTGCGTCCAGGTCCGCCCGGTGCTGTTCCAGGGCATGCCCGGCGCTCATTTCGATGGCCTTCGTGCGGCCGTCGTAGCCGCCGTCGTACAGTTCCACCGCTTCCCCGCGCGCGGCGTATTCGAGCTGCCGGGCCATCGCGTTGGAGATGCCGGTGATGTGCGCGAGGACATGCCCGCGGGTCCAGCCCGGGAGGGCAGAGGGAGCCGGGACGTCAGCCTCGGTGAGTTTGGCCGCCAGGGAGGAAACGGCGTCGGCCGCTTTATGGAGCTCGGCGAGCAAAGTGTCAGGTGTGATCGCGGTCATGCCGCAATCGTAGCGGAGTGACCCACCGGCTCCCTGCCTTCGCAAGCTCAGACGGGGGCCTTCGCCGGCGTGGGCCCCCGCGACGGAAACCTGCCGGCGGGGGCCACTCTTAGCTGCCGACTATCCCGCGTACTCGCGGACGCCGTTAAGCTCGCCTTCCAGCGCAGCGAGCTGGCGTTCGACGGCGGCCGGGGCCGTGCCGCCCTGCGAGTTCCGGCTGTTGAGCGAGCCTTCCGTGCTGAGGACGCTGCGGACCTCGGGGGTGAGATGCTCCGAAATGGCGGCATACTCCTCGTCCGTCAGGTCCCACAGCTCCACGCCGCGGCTTTCGGCCTGCTTCACGGCGGCACCCGAGAGCTCATGCGCCTCGCGGAACGGAACACCCTGGCGGACCAGCCATTCGGCGATGTCCGTGGCCAGCGCGAAGCCCTGCGGAGCGAGCGATTCCATCCGTTCGGTGTTGAACTTCAGGGTGGCGATCATTCCGGAGACGGCCGGGAGCAGCAGCTCCAGCGTGTCGGCTGCGTCGAACACCGGTTCCTTGTCCTCCTGCAGGTCGCGGTTGTACGCGAGCGGCAGGCCCTTGAGCGTGGCCAGCAGGCCGGTGAGGTTGCCGATCAGACGGCCGGCCTTGCCGCGGGCCAGTTCAGCCACGTCCGGGTTCTTCTTCTGCGGCATGATGGACGATCCCGTGGAGTAGGAATCGTGCAGCGTGACGAACGAGAACTCCTTGGTGGCCCAGAAGATGACTTCCTCCGAGATCCTGGACAGGTCCACGCCGATCATCGCGGCCACCCAGCCGAACTCGGCGAAGACATCGCGGGCCGCGGTACCGTCGATCGAGTTGTGGACGGCGGAAAAGAAGCCCAGGTCCGCGGCAACTGCCTCGGGGTCAAGGCCCAGCGACGAGCCGGCGAGGGCACCTGAACCGTAGGGCGAAACGCCGGCGCGCTTGTCCCAGTCCTGCAACCGCTGCACGTCGCGCAGCAGCGCCCAGGCGTGGGCCAGGAGGTGGTGGCTGAGCAGGACGGGCTGCGCGTGCTGCAGGTGCGTGCGCCCCGGCATCGCCACTCCCTGGTGGGCCTTGGCCTGCTCCACCAGCGCGTCGATGGTGGCCAGCACGCCGCGTGCGATGATCCGGGCGTGGTCGCGCAGGAACATGCGGCCCAGGGTGGCCACTTGGTCGTTGCGGGAACGCCCTGCCCGGAGCTTCCCGCCCAGCTGGGTGCCGGCCCGCTCAATCAGGCCGCGCTCCAGGGAACCGTGCACGTCCTCATCAGATTCCGCCGGCACGTAGGCGCCCGAGGCGACGTCCGCATCCAGCTGGTCCAGGGCTGCGAGCATGCCTTCGAGCTCGGCGGCATCCAGCAGCCCGGCCTTGTGCAGCACGCGGGCGTGCGCCTTGGAGCCGGCGATGTCGTAGCGCGCCAGGCGCCAGTCGAAGTGCGTGGACTTGCTCAGTGCCGCAAGGGCGTCGGCGGGGCCGCCGGCGAACCGGCCGCCCCACAGCGCACCCGTGTTTGTAGCTTGGGGTTTGGTTTCCTGCTCAGCCACAGGGGCTACTTTCCTGCGACGCGGATGTCGCGGCCGGAGGCAACCTTGGCGGACATGCCCCACAGCTCGATGAAGCCGCGCGCCATGGACTGGTCGAACGTGTCGCCGGTGTCGTAGGTGGCGAGTTCGAAGTCGTAGAGCGAGGTCTCGGAGCGGCGTCCGTTGACGATCGCCTGGCCGCCGTGCAGCACCATGCGGATGTCGCCGGTGACGTACTTCTGGGTGTCCTCGATGAAGGCGTCCAGGGAACGCTTCAGCGGGGAGAACCACTGGCCGTCGTACACCAGTTCGGCCCAGCGCTGGCCAACGGTGGCCTTGAAGCGGGCCTGCTCGCGTTCGATGGTGATGTCCTCGAGGTGCTTGTGCGCGGTGATCAGCGCCATGGCACCCGGGGCTTCGTAGATTTCGCGGGACTTGATGCCCACGAGGCGGTCCTCGACGACGTCGATGCGGCCCACGCCCTGGGCGCCGGCGCGGCGGTTCAGTTCCTTGATGGCCTGCAGCGGGGTGACCTTCACGCCGTCGATCGCTACCGGAACGCCTGCTTCGAAGGAGATGGTGACCTCGTCCGGTGCCGGCGGGAATTCCGGCGTGGCGGTGTAGTCGTAGATGTCCTTGGTGGGGGCGTTCCAGATGTCCTCGAGGTAGCCGGTTTCGACGGCGCGGCCCCAGACGTTCTGGTCGATCGAGTACGGGTTCTTCTTGGTGGTCTCGATCGGCAGTCCCTTTTCCTCGGCGAAGGCGATGGCTTTGTCGCGGGTCAGGGCGAGGTCGCGGACCGGGGCGATGCATTTCAGGTCCGGGCCGAGGGTCTGGATGCCTACTTCGAAGCGGACCTGGTCGTTTCCTTTGCCGGTGCAGCCGTGGGCCACGGTGGTGGCGCCGAATTCGCGGGCTGCCTTGACCAGGTGCTTGACGATCACCGGGCGGGAGATCGCGGAGACCAGCGGGTAGTGGCCCTGGTAGAGGGCGTTGGCCTTCAGCGTGGGCACGCAGTATTCGTTGGCGAACTCGTCGCTGGCGTCCGCCACATAGGCTTCGACGGCGCCGCAGCCCAGGGCGCGCTGGCGGATGGTCTCCAGCGACTCGCCGCCCTGTCCCACGTCGACCGCCACGGCGATGACCTCGGCACCGGTGGCTTCACCGATCCAGCCGATGGCTACGGAAGTATCGAGGCCACCGGAGTAGGCCAGAACAATACGCTCAGTCACGTCAAATGCTCCTTAGTTGTTGTTTCTGTTGTTTGTTTGTCTTGAAAGGTAGCGGCCAGGTTCTACTGGCCGGCTTCCTCGGCGAGCTGCAGGAACCGGGCAGCCAGTTCCGGCCCGCCCAGCGGATCCCGTGCCACGAGCAGCACGGTGTCGTCCCCGGCGATGGTGCCCAGGATCGAGGGCATTACGGAATGGTCGATGGCGAGGGCGAGGAAGTTCGCCGCGCCCGGCGGGGTCCTGAGCACCACGAGGTTGGCTGATGCCTCGGCCGTGACCAGTAGCTCCCCACACAGCCGCGCCAGCCTGGCATCCAGGATTTCCTGGCTGACCCCGCTCTTGGCCGCCCGCTCCCCGCCTTCACCGGGAACGGCGTACACCAGCACGCCTTCCTTGCCCCGGACGCGGACGGCACCAAGCTCCACGAGGTCACGCGACAGCGTGGCCTGGGTGACCTGTACGCCGTCGTCCGCGAGCAATGCCGCAAGCTCGGCCTGGGAACGCACCGATTCGCCGGTCAGGATCGCGGTGATCCGCGCCTGGCGGGCGGTCTTGGTGGCCGGGCTCGCCCCGGGCGAGGGTGCGGGGACGGACAACTACGCCTGCCCTGCCAGGGGGCGCAGCCCGTCGACGACGGCCAGTCCGGACTGGTGCATGAGCCAGGCCATGAGCCCCTTCTGCGCGTGCAGGCGGTTTTCGGCCTCGTCCCACACGATCGACTGCGGGCCGTCAATCACGCCAGCCGAGATTTCGTAGCCGCGGTAGGCGGGAAGGCAGTGCAGCACGACGGCGTCCGCGGCGGCCTGCCCCAGCGCGGCCTCGTCCACGGAGTATTCACGGAACAGCTGCATCCGTGCTTCCTTTTCGGCTTCCTGGCCCATGGAGACCCAGGTGTCGGTGGCGACGACGTCGGCCCCCTTGAGTGCCTCCGCCGCGTCGGTCGTGATGAGCACGGATCCGCCGGTCTCGGAGGCACGTTCCTGGGCGGCCGCCACGATGCCGGCCGCGGGGAGGTAGCCCTCGGGACCGGCGATGCGTACGTGCATGCCGGCGGTGACGCCAGCCAGCAGGTAGGAGTTGGCCATGTTGTTGGCGGCGTCGCCGAGGTAGGCCATGGTGAGGCCCTTGAGTTCGCCCTTGTGCTCCTTGACGGTAAGCAGGTCGGCCAGCAGCTGGCAGGGGTGGTAGTCGTCGCACAGGGCGTTGATGACCGGAACCTTTGAGTTCTCAGCCATGGCGACGAGGCCGGAGTGCGCCCCGGTCCGCCACACGATGGTGGAAACCATGCGCTCGAGGACCTTGGCGGTGTCCTCGACGGATTCCTTGTGGCCGATCTGCGCCTCGCCCGGGTTGATGATCAGGGCGTTGCCGCCCATGTCCGCCACCCCGGTGGCAAAGGAGACCCTGGTCCGGGTGGAGGTCTTGTCGAAGATCACTGCAACGGTCTTGCGGCCGCTGCCTTCGGCGGCGAACGGCTGGACGCTGTAAGGCGCCGCCTTCATGCGGCCCGCGAGTTCCAGGACTTCCGCCTGCTCGGCAGGGCTGAGGTCCGTGTCCTTGAGGAAGTGGCGGATGGTGCCGGTGGAAGTCACTGTGCGTCCTTTGCGGTTTGCAGGATGGCCGGAAGGGCGGCCAGGAAACGGTCCGCCTGCTCGGTGGTCAGGATGAGCGGCGGGGCTAGACGGATGGTGCGCGGGCCAGGGCTGTTGATGATGAAGCCGGCGTCCAGGGCAGCGGTCACGGCGGCAGGGGCGACGTCGGCATCCAGGTCGAAGCCGATCAACAGTCCCTCGCCGCGCACCTCTGTGACGCCGTCGACGGCGGCCAGCGCCTGCCGGAGATGCTCACCCACCACGCGGACATTGTCCAGCACGTGCTGGCTTTCGATCGCGTGCAGCGTGGCCAGAGCCGCAGCGGTGGCCACCGGGTTGCCGCCGAAGGTGGTGCCGTGCTGCCCTGCGGAGAGCAGGGACGACGTCTTCTCACCGAACGTGACGAGCGCGCCGATCGGGAAACCGCCGCCAAGGCCTTTGGCAAGGGTGATGGCGTCGGGCACGATCCCGGCGTCCTCGCTGGCCAGCCACTTGCCCGTGCGTGCGATGCCGGTCTGCACCTCATCGAGGATCAGCAGGGCGCCGGCTTCGGCGGTGCACTCGCGGGCGGCCTTCAGGTAACCGGCCGGAAGGGGCCGGACGCCCGCCTCGCCCTGGATCGGCTCCAGGAAGACGGCAGCCACGGTGTTGTCCACCGCGTTGCGCAGGGCCTCGATGTCCCCGAACGGAATGTGCTCGACGCCGCCGGGCACCGGCTCGAAGGGAGCACGGTAGGCCTCCTTGGCCGTGAGCGCGAGTGCGCCCATGGTCCGGCCGTGGAATGCGCCTTCGAGCGCGATGATCCGTGTGCGGGGTTTGCCGCCTTCGGTGCCGGAGTTCCGGCGGGCCAGCTTGAAGGCTGCCTCGTTGGCCTCGGTGCCGGAGTTGGTGAAGAACACCTTCGAGCCGGCCGGCGCTGCACTGAGTTCCAGCAGCTTTTCGGCCAGGGCGATCTGCGTGGGGCTGGTGAAGAAGTTGGAGACGTGCCCCAGGGTGGCCAGCTGGCTGGAGATTACCGAGGTCACGAATGGGTGGGCGTGGCCCAGCGCGTTAACGGCGATGCCGCCCAGGAGGTCCAGGTACTCCTTGCCGTCGGCGTCCCAGACGAGGCAGCCCGCGCCGCGGACCAGCACCCGCTGAGGCGTGCCGAAGACACCCATCAGCGACGACGAGTAGCGCGCCAGCCAGTCGGCGCCGCTGGAGTGGCCCTTGGTTTCGACCAGCTCTACCACCGGGGACTGCTCAACGAGTGCCGATTGTTCAAAGTTGCTCATGCGTTCACTTCCTCGTCCGGGACCACCTGGGTGCCGATGCCGGCGGTCGTGAAGGTTTCCAGGAGCATCGAGTGCGGCAGCCGGCCGTCCACGATGTGTGCGCGTTCGACGCCGTCGTCAACGGCTTTCAGGCAGGCCGCCATCTTGGGGATCATCCCGGACTCAAGGCGCGGCAGCATCTCCCGCAGCTCCGAAGCAGTCACCGACGAGATGAGCGATGACTTGTCCGGCCAGTTCGCGTAAAGGCCCTCGACGTCAGTGAGGATGACAAGTTTGGAGGCGCCAAGGGCCGACGCGACGGCGGCCGCCGCCGTGTCTGCGTTGACGTTGAGCACCTGTCCGGTGGTGCTACCGTCTTCGGATATCTCCGGGGCGACGGTGGAGATCACGGGGATCCGGCCGGCGTCGAGAATGTCCACGATGCCGGCGGGGTCCACTCCGACCACCTCGCCAACGAGCCCGAGGTCCACCTCCTCGCCGTCAACCACGGTGCCGGTGCGGACGGCGCGCAAGAGGCCGCCGTCTTCACCGGACATGCCGACGGCGTAGGGCCCGTGCGAGTTGATCAGGCCCACCAGTTCACGGCCCACCTGTCCGGTGAGGACCATGCGCACCACGTCCATCGCCTCGGGCGTGGTGACGCGCAGGCCGCCCTTGAATTCCGACTCGATGCCGAGCCTTCCCAGCATCGAGTTGATCTGCGGGCCGCCGCCGTGCACCACCACGGGGTGGATGCCCACGTGGTGGAGGAACACGACGTCCTCGGCGAAGGCGCGGCGCAGATCGTCGTTGACCATGGCGTTGCCGCCGTACTTGATCACCATGGTGGTTCCGGCGAAGCGCTGGATCCACGGCAGGGCTTCGATGAGTGTGCCGGCCTTGTCTTGGGCATCACTCATGGACGTTGACTCGCGGGTCTGGGTGTTCATGCGGCTGGTTCTCCAGGGTTTGCTGGCGGATCTAGCTTGAGTAGGCGCTGTTCTCGTGGACGTAGTCGTGCGTAAGGTCGTTGGTCCAGATGGTGGCTTCCGCCCCGCCGGCCTGCAGGTCAATCTCCACGAGCACCTCTCGTGGTTCCAGGTCCACGAGCTTGCGGTCCTGGCCGATGCCGCCGTTCTGGCAGATCTGGATGCCGTTCATGGACACGTTGAGCTGGTCCGGTTCGAACATGGCGTCGGTGGTTCCCACGGCGGAGAGCACCCGGCCCCAGTTGGGGTCCTTGCCGAAAATGGCGGCCTTGAAGAGGTTGGAGCGGGCCACGGCGCGGCTGACGGTTTCGGCGTCGCGCTCGGTGGCCGCGTTGAACGTCCGGATCGCGATGTCGTGGCTGGCACCCTCGGCGTCGCCGATCAGCTTGCGGGCCAGCTCGGCGCAGACCTGGGTAAGGCCCTGGCCGAAGGTGTCGGCTGACGGAACGGCCTTGGAAGCGCCGGAGGCGAGCAGCACCACGGTGTCGTTGGTGGACATGCAGCCATCGGAGTCGGCCCGGTCAAAGGTGACCCGCGTGGCGTCGCGGAGGACGAGATCGAGCATTTCCGGCTGCACGTCGGCATCGGTGGTGAGCACCACCAGCATGGTGGCGAGTCCGGGTGCCAGCATGCCGGCGCCCTTGGCGATGCCGCCGATGGTGAATTCATTTCCTTCGGCGTCGGCGCCGTTGAAGACCGCCTGCTTGGACACCGTGTCGGTGGTCATGATGGCAGTGGCCGCTTCGGGACCGCCGTCGGCGCGCAGGGCGGCGGCCGCAGCGTCGATGCCGGGGACAATCTTGTCCATGGGCAGCTGCTCGCCGATCAGGCCGGTGGAACAGACAAAGACGTCGGTGGCGGACAGTCCCAGTGCCTCGGCCGTTTTCTCGGCCGTCGTGTGCGTGTTCTGGAAGCCCTGCGGGCCGGTGCAGGCGTTGGCGCCGCCGGAGTTGAGGATCACAGCGTCGACGCGGCCGTCCGAGACCACCTGGCGTGACCAGTGGACAGGGGCCGCGGCAACCCGATTGGAGGTGAAGACCGCGGCTGCCGCCTTGGACGGTCCGTCGTTGACCACGAGGGCGAGGTCCGGGTTTCCTGAGGCCTTGAGTCCGGCAGTGACGCCTGAGGCGCGGAATCCCTTGGGGGCGGTAACGGTCACGGGGCAACTCCCTGCAGGTTAAGGCCGGCGGTCTCCGGCAGGCCAAGGGCAATGTTCATGGACTGCACCGCTCCACCGGCGGTGCCTTTGGTCAGGTTGTCGATGGCGCACGTGACAATGACGCGCCCGACGTGCTGGTCGAACGCAAGCTGCATGGCGGCATGGTTGGAGCCCTGCACGGACTTGGTGGTGGGCCACTGGCCTTCGGGCAGCAGGTGGACGAACGGCTCGTCGTCATACGCCTCCGCCCAGGCACGGCGAAGTTCCTCGGCACCGACGCCGGGCTTGACCCGCGCGGTGGCTGTGGTGAGGATGCCCCGGCTCATGGGCGCCAGGGTGGGCGTGAAGGAAACTGTCACCGGCCCGCCGGAGGCGTTGGACAGGCCCTGCTCGATTTCCGGCGTGTGCCGGTGGCCACCGCCCACGCCATAGGGGCTCATGGACCCCATGACCTCGGCGCCGATGAGGTTCACCTTTGCTGCCTTTCCGGCCCCGGAGGTGCCGGAGGCGGAGACGATGACGACGTCGTTCCCCTCGAGCAGGCCGCCGGCAAAGCCGGGCGTGAGGGCGAGCAGCGCCGACGTCGGATAGCAGCCCGGGACGGCGATCCGGTTGGCGCCCTTGAGTTTCTCGCGCTGGCCCGGCAGCTCAGGCAGGCCGTAGGGCCACGTCCCGGCGTGGTCCGAACCGTAGAACTTTTCCCACGCGGTGGCGTCCTCCAGGCGGTGGTCCGCGCCGGCGTCGATCACCACCGTGCCTTCAGGGAGCTTGGCCGCGATCTCGGCAGACGCCCCGTGCGGGAGGGCGAGGAACACGACGTCGTGCCCGGACAGGTTCTCCACGCTGGTCTCCTCGAGAATCCTGCTCGCCAGGCCATGGAGATGCGGCTGCAGTTCGCCTAGTCTGGAACCGGCGTTGCTGTGTGCCGTGATGGCTCCGATGGTGACGTCCGGATGGCCGGCCAGGAGGCGGAGGACTTCGCCGCCGGCATAGCCGCTGGCGCCGGAAACGGCAACAGAAATAGTCATGTAATCGACTATACAGCAAGACTATGCATAGGTACCGATATTTATGCATGATTGACCCGCGCCCGCCAGGCGAGCCAGCCTCGCTGGCCAGAGTATGCTTGGCAGAGGGTGATCCTGACCGCGCGCGCCGAATGTCGGCCGCAGCGTCGCCCGTTATTGTTACGAGGCACGCAGTTCATGGCCCCCACTATCACTTCCGAGCGCCCACAACCGCGTATTCGCCAAGCAAGCAGAGTGCAGAGGCCGAACCCTGTAACTCAGAGCTACTCTGATCTGCTCAAGTCCGTGCGGGCAGCCGGACTCCTGGAGCGGCGCCAGGGCTTCTACATCACCGTCTTCGCCACGCTGGCTGCACTCATGGCAGCGGTGTGGTTCGGTTTCGCGCTGATCGGCCAGAGCTGGTTCCAGCTCCTCATCGCCGCGGCGCTCGGCATCATTTGCACGCAGCTGAGCTTTCTGGCCCACGAGGCCGGCCACCGCCAGATATTCGCCTCCCGGCGGGCCAACGACTGGTCCGCACGGCTCCTGGCCACATCCGTCGCCGGCGTCAGCTACTCGTGGTGGGAGCAGAAACACGGGGCACACCACAACCACCCGAACGTCATATCCAAGGACCCTGACATCGCACCCGGTGCCATCGTGTTCCACACGGAAGCCGCGGCCAAACGGCAGGGCCGGCTGGCGCTGCTGACGCGCAAGCAAGGCTGGCTGTTCTTCCCCCTGCTGTTCCTTGTGGGCCTCGGCCTGCAGATAGATTCGGTGCGCTTCATCTTCCGGCGCGCCAAGGTCACGCACCGCTGGGTGGAACTGCCTATCCTGCTGACCCGCCTCAGCATCCTGCCTGTGCTGGCGTTTTCATTCCTGCCGCTGGGCATGGCTGCCGCCTTCATCGGCGTGCAGTTGGCTGTTTTCGGCTTCTACATGGGTGCGTCCTTTGCGCCCAACCACAAGGGCATGCCGGTCCTTCCGGCAGACAGCCGCGTCGACTTCCTCAGCCGTCAGGTCCTTACATCACGCAACATTTCCGGCGGCCGGTTCATGGATATCCTGCTCGGCGGCCTGAACCGCCAGGTGGAGCACCACCTCTTCCCCGACATGGCCCGGCCCCAGCTGCACAAGGCAACGGCGATTGTGCGCCAGCACTGCGACACACAGGGGATCCCTTTCACGGAGACCACCTTGGCGGCGTCGTTCGGGATCATCGTCCGGTACCTCAACGAGGTGGGGCTCGCTGCGGGACGCCACTTCGAATGCCCCATGGCAGCGGTCTCCCGGCGTTACTAGCCGGCTGCTCCGACTTCGCGTGCACGTCCACGTTCCCTAGGATGGGTTGTCCCTAGGATGAGTGAGGAAGGGTGCCGGAGGTCCCGGCCCGGATAAGGAGAGTTTCCATGACGCACGCCATCGTCGCCCGGCAGCCGGGTGGACCGGAGGTTCTGGAATTCACGGAGATCGACCGCCCAGTCCCCGGACCTGGCCAGCTGCTGGTGAAAGTAGCGGCAACGGGCGTCAATTTCATTGAGACTTACCAGCGCAGCGGCACCTACAAGGTGTCCTACCCCTTCACACCCGGATCGGAAGCTGCCGGCGTCGTCGAGGAAGTCGGTGAAGGGGTGGAGGATTACGCCGTCGGAAGCCGCGTGGCGACGGCCGAAGGTGCCGGGTGCTACGCCGGGTACATCGTGTTGGACGCCGCGAAGGCCCTGCCCGTCCCGGACGGCGTCGACGATCACACGGCCGCGGCGCTCCCCCTCCAGGGCATGACAGCCCATTACCTCATCAACTCCTCGTTCCGCGTTGAACCCGGGCACAACGTGCTGGTCCACGCCGGCGCCGGCGGGGTGGGCCTGCTGCTGATCCAGCTCCTGAAGGCCCGCGGCGCCCGCGTCATCACCACCGTGTCCAAGGACGAGAAGGAATCCCTGGCCCGCGGTGCAGGCGCTGACGAGGTGCTGCCCTACGACGGCTTCGCCGACGCCGTCCGGGACCTGACTCACGGCGCCGGCGTGAACGTGGTTTACGACGGCGTTGGGAAGGACACGTTCGACGGTTCGCTGGCCAGCCTGCGCACCCGGGGCTCGCTGGTGCTCTTCGGCGCAGCGTCCGGACCCGTTCCGCCGGTGGACCCGCAGCGCCTCAATGCCGGCGGCTCACTGACCCTCACGCGCCCGTCGCTCGCCCACTTCCTCGGCAACCCGCAGGAACGGCTCTGGCGCTCCACGGAAATCTTCGGCGCCGCGGCCGATGGCAGCCTCAACGTCCGCATCGGCGCCACCTACCCGCTGGCCGAGGCAGGCCGGGCCCACGAGGACCTCGAAGGCCGGCGCACCACGGGCAAGGTTCTGCTGGTCCCCTAGCCTGGCCTCAAGCAATGCGGTCCCCGTGACAAAGGCAGCCCGGATTAACGCGGGGGAAACGATGTCATCTTCCGTTCATCTTGCTGAGGGAGAACCCAGCCGTGATTGAGCCGCTCCCGAAAACCCTGGACACGACCGCACCGTCTGCCGCCGGTGGACCGGCGGCAGAGGTGTACCCGGAGCAACTGCCGGGCCCTGCCGCCGCCCCGCCGGAGCGGACCCTGGTGGACATCCTCACCGACACCGCCGCACGTTTCCCGGATGCTTCGGCGCTCGATGACGGCCGCCGCTCCCTGAGCTACGCCCGGCTCCTGGCGGAGATTAAGGCCGAGGGCCGCCGGCTCCACCAGGCCGGCCTGGGAGCGGGAGACAAAATAGGGGTGCGGATTCCCTCGGGCACCAACGAGCTCTACACCGCGATCCTTGCCATCCTGCTGATTGGCGCCGCCTACGTCCCCGTGGACGCGGATGATCCGGACGAACGGGCCAAACTGGTGTTCGGTGAGGCACGGGTGGCCGGCATCCTGCGGCCAACGGCGAGAACGTTACGGACCACAAGCGGCCCATCCCCTTCCCGGCTCCGCGCCCTGCCACCCCCGACGACGATGCCTGGGTCATCTTCACGTCCGGTTCCACCGGGACGCCCAAGGGCGTGGCGGTGCAGCACCGCTTTGGCGGCAGCGTTCGTGGACGCGGAAGCCCGCATCTTCCTGCAGGACGATCCGGTGGGGCCGCAGGACCGCGTGCTCGCGGGACTTTCGGTCGCCTTCGACGCGTCCTGCGAAGAGATGTGGCTGGCCTGGCGCCATGGCGCCTGCCTCGTGCCTGCCCCGCAGGCACTGGTCCGAACGGGCATGGACCTGGGGCCGTGGCTGATCAATCACGGCATCACTGTGGTCTCCACCGTTCCCACGCTTGCGGCACTGTGGCCGGCAGAGGCCCTGGAGAACGTCCGGCTGCTGATCTTTGGCGGCGAGGCCTGCCCGCCGGAGCTGGCCGAGCGCCTGGCCGTGGACGGCCGTGAGGTGTGGAACACGTACGGACCCACCGAGGCAACGGTCGTGGCCTGCGCGGCTCCCCTGGGCGGTACTGGCCCGGTCAGGATTGGGCTCCCGCTGGACGGCTGGGACCTGGCGGTGGTTGGCTCCGACAGCGTCCCGGTGGCCGAGGGCGAGGTCGGCGAGCTCATCATCGGCGGCGTGGGGCTGGCCCGCTACCTCGATCCGCAGAAGGATGCGAAGAAATATGCCCCCATGCCCTCACTGGGGTGGGGGCATGCCTACCGCTCCGGCGACCTGGTCCGTTTCGAGCGCGCCGGCCTGATCTTCATGGGACGCGCCGACGAGCAGGTCAAGCTTGGCGGCCGCCGGATCGAACTCGGTGAGATCGACCTGCCCTGCAGTCGCTGCCGGGCATTGCGGGCGCCGCCGCTGCAGTTCGCACGACGGCGGCCGGCAACCAGGTCCTCGTAGGCTACCTGGCTCCCACCGGCGGAACGGACACCGCACCGGACCGTCCTCCACTCGACCGTCCTTTCGTAGACCTGGCCGCGTTCCGTGAACTGCTGCCCGCTCCGCTCATCCCCATGCTGACCGTCGTCGACGCGCTGCCCACCAAGACCAGCGGGAAAGTCGACCGGCATGTGCTGCCATGGCCCCTGCCGGGTGCCGGCGCGGCGGCCGCGGACGCCGCGCCGCTGAACCTGCCCGAGGATGCCCAGTGGATCGTTGACCGGTGGCAGGCCGTCCTGGGCAGCAGCGTCGCCGGCCTCGACGCGGACTTCTTTGCCCACGGCGGCGGATCGCTGGCCGCGGCGCAGCTCGTCTCCGCACTCCGGGTCCGCTACCCCACCATCCCCATGGCTGATATCTACGCCACCCCGCGCATCGGCGCGCTGATCACCCTTGGCTCTACGAAGAAGCCCTGCCGCCGCTGCCGTGAATTGTTTCCGGCATTTGGTTTTCCGGCATAAGAAAGACCACGCCAAATGGCGTGGTCTTTCTTTATGGCCTGCTAGCGCTGGACGGCACCAAACCGCTCGGCCGCGGTGGCGACGGCGCGCTCCCGCGCCTCCGACGCCTCGTCGGCCGTCAGTGTCCGGTCGGTTGCGCGGAACCGCAGGCCGAAGGCGAGGGACTTCTTGCCGTCCTCGATCCCCTTCCCCGCGTAGACGTCGAACAGGGCGACGTCCTCGAGCAGCTCACCGGCGCCTTCACGCAACGCTGCCAGCACGTCGTCGGCGGGGACGTCCTGCGGCACCACGAGTGCCACGTCCTGCGTGGCCACCGGGAAGGTGGAGATGTGGCGGGCCACCACGACGTCGGCCGCCGCCTCGAAGAGGGCGTCCGCGTTGAGTTCCAGCGCGACCGACCGCGCCGGCACGTCGTGCGCAGCCAGGAGCTTGGGGTGCAGCTCGCCGGCGTATCCCACGACCTCGCCGGAGCGCAGGGAAAGCTGCGCGGCGCGGCCCGGGTGGAAGGCCTGGTGCCGGCCTTGGGTGACCACAAGCTCCACCCCAAGGACGTCACCGGCCAGGCGGGCGATGTCCAGGGCGTCTGCCCAGTCCCACAGCCGCGGCGTGTGGCCGGCAGCGGCGGGCGAGTCATGGCCGGTGAGGACAGCGGCGACGTGCAGCGGCTGGTCCGGAACGCCGTCGTACAGCGCGTCCAGCACCTCATCGCTTGGCTTGACGCCCAACGGAGGAATGGTCGGCGTGCCCAGGGTGTCGCCGGGCAGGAACACCATGCCGGCTTCGAAGACGGCGAGGTCGCGGAAGCCGCGGGAGTGGTTGCGCTTGGCGACCTCCAGCAGGCCCGGCAGCACCGAAGTGCGCAGGTATCCGTGCTCTTCGCTGATCGGGTTGGCAAGCTTGACCGCAGTCCGGGGTGCACCCTCCTCGGCCACGCCAAACGTGTCGTTGGCGGCCTTCGACACGAAGGGGTAGGCCAGGACCTCGGTCAGGCCGGCATCCGCCAGGGCCTGGACCAGGCGGCGGCGCTGCTGCTGCACGCGGGTCAGGCCGCGGCCGGGAGGCGCCACCGGCAGGGTCGCTGGGATCTGGTCGTAGCCGACGAGGCGGGCTACCTCCTCGGAGAGGTCCTCTTTGGTTTCCAGGTCGTTGCGCCAGCTCGGCGCGGTGACGGTCCAGCCGGCGCCGGTCTTTTCCAGTACGGCACCGAGGTCCTCAAGGGACGTGACGATCTGCTCTTCGGTGAAGTCGATGCCGATCCGGGCGGCGGGGAATTCCGCCGGCAGCGCGATCGTCACCGGATCCGGCGAGGTGCCGACGTCGGTGCCCGCCTCATCGGCGGTCCCGCCGGCGAGTTCCACGAGAAGATCCACGGCGCGCTGGGCCGCGACGTTCGCAACCTGCCAGTCCACACCGCGTTCGAAGCGCTTGGAGGCTTCGGACGGGAGCTTGTGGCGCCGGCGCGAGCGGGCAATGGAAACTTCCTCGAAGTGGGCCGCTTCGATCAGCACAGCCGTGGTGGCGTCGGAGACCTCGGTGGACGCGCCGCCCATGACGCCGGCGACGCCGATGGGGCCGGAGGCGTCGGTGATCAGCAGGTCCTCGGCGTCAAGCGAGCGCTCCTTGCCGTCGAGGGTGGTCAGCTTCTCCCCCGCCACAGCCCTGCGCACCACGATGTCGCCGGACAGCTTGTCCTGGTCATAGAAGTGCAGCGGCTGGCCGAGTTCGAGCATCACATAGTTCGAGATGTCCACCGGCAGGGAGATGGACCGGATCCCGGCCAACCTAAGCCGGGAAGTCATCCACGGCGGCGTGGGCCTGGTGGCGTCCACGCCGCGGACGGTGCGCGCCACGAAGCGGTCGCAGCCGGGCTTGCCGTAGATCGGCGCGTCGTCGTTGATCTTGACGCCGTAGCCTCCGGAGAGGACAGCCGGCGCGTTGACCTTCGACGCGGGATCGGTGAATTCCGTGCCGGTGGCGTGGGCGTATTCGCGTGCCACGCCGCGGATCGAGAAGGCGTAGCCGCGGTCCGGGGTCACGTTGATTTCGGCGGCCTGGTCGTAGAGGCCCAGCAGTTCCATGGCGTCGGTCCCTATCTCGGGGTCCAGGCCGATCCGGGAAAGCACCAGGATGCCGTCGTGGTCCTCGCCGATGCCCAGTTCGCGGACCGAGGCGATCATGCCCGCAGACATGTGGCCGTAGGTCTTCCGTGCCGAGATGTGGAAGTCGCCGGGCAGGACGGCGCCTGGCAGGGTGACCACCACTTTGTCGCCCTCAACGAAGTTGTGGGCGCCGCAGACGATGCCCTGCACGCCGGACGGATCAATGCCCTTGCCCGTGAGGGTCTGCTCCTGCCCCTCGGGGACGACGCGGACCTGGCACCAGTTGATGGTCTTGCCGTTGGACTGCGGTTCCTTGACCAGGCTCAGGACCTGGCCCACCACGACGGGTCCGCGCAGGGCGTCCGTGGGGCGGTGGACCGCTTCCTCTTCAAAGCCGACCTTGACGAGGTCCGCCATGACGTCTTCGGCCGTGGCTCCGGCCGGTACCTGCGCGAATTCACGCAGCCAGGAAAGTGGGATACGCACTGTTAGATCTCCATCCCGAAGTGCTCGCTGAAACGTACATCGCCCTCGATCATGTCGCGCATGTCGCCGACTTCGTTGCGGAACATAAGGGTCCGCTCGATGCCCATGCCGAAGGCAAAGCCTGAATAGACGTCCGGATCGATCCCGGCGGCCCGCAGGACGTTGGGGTTGACCATGCCGCAGCCGCCCCATTCGATCCAGCGTGGCCCGCCCTTGGCGCCGGGGTGGAAGATGTCCAGCTCGGCGGACGGCTCGGTGAACGGGAAGTAGTTGGGGCGCAGCCGGATCTGGGCTTCGTCGCCGAACATCTGGCGGGCGAAGTGCTCCAGGGTTCCGCGGAGGTCAGCCATGCTGAGCTTCTTGTCGATGGCCAGGCCCTCGAACTGGTGGAAAACCGGGGTGTGGGTGGCATCGAGCTCATCGGTGCGGAAGACCTTGCCCGGGCACAGCACGTAGATGGGCAGCTCCCGCTCCAGCATGGACCGGACTTGTACCGGGGAGGTGTGTGTGCGCATCAGCAGGTGGGCTTCGGGCGGCTCCACGAAGAACGTGTCCTGCATTTCGCGGGCCGGGTGGTCCGGCTTGAAGTTCAGTGCGTCGAAGTTAAACCATTCGGATTCCACCTCGGGGCCCTCGGCGATTTCCCAGCCCATGCCCACGAAGATGTCCGCAACGCGGTCCTGCAGCGTGGACAGTGGATGGCGGGCTCCGGCGCGGCGGCGCCGCGGGGCTGCCGTGACATCAACGGTCTCCTCAACCAGGATGCGGGCGTCATTCTCCGCTTCGAGTTCGGCGGTGCGGTCCGCGAGCGCCTTGTTAACACGTCCGCGCGATGAGCCCATCAGCTTGCCGGCGGCGGCTTTCTGGTCCTTGGGCAGGCTTCCGATCCCACGGTTGGCCAGGCTGAGCGGCGACTTCTCACCGGTGTGGGCCAGACGGACTGCCTTAAGTTCATCGAGCGTGGACGCACCGGCAATGGCGGCGACGGCCTGGTCCACGGCGGCGTTGATGGCGGTTTCATCCAGAGGGTTCGGGACGGCGGCGCCCGGCAAGGTTTCAGTCATCTACTGTTCTTAGCTACGAGTCGGGTGATGCCAGCCGCCGGTGCAGCCGCGCCGGTTTCCCAGGCAGCGCGTCCGTCGCTGGCACGTCATTGCATGAAGTCATCCAAGGACGTCATCCAAAGACGCCATCCAAAGACAAGGGCAGGCTCGCCGGCGGGTGGCCGGCAGGCACTGTTCCCAGTCTAATTGACAGCGCCGGGCTAATTGACAGCGGCCCGGCTGCCCGGGGTCATCGGGCGCTCATCTGTCCGGCCTGGGCCCCGTCATGCACCGCCGGGGCCGTTGCCTGTCCTGCACGGCCGCCCGCGGCTAGCATGGCCTCATGACTCAAGGCCCCCGAACGAGAGTCCCCCGAACCAGAGGCCCGCTGACGCCAAGACAGCGCCTCAGGCAACTCGCAAACGTGCTGAACGCCTCCACGCCCTTGGGGCTGGTGCTTGCCGGGCTGGCCGGCACCAGGACGTTTCGGGGTCCCCGCGGCCTGATTGTCGCCACGGGTTACCGCTGGCGCCTGCCGGTGGCTCGTGCCTTCACTGTGGGCAACGTGGTCATCTTCCGCTCGGGTGCCGACGCCACTTTGACAAGCCGCTCGCTCCTGGGCCACGAGGAACGGCACAGCACCCAGTACGCGTGGTGCCTGGGGCTGCCCTTCCTGCTGTTCTATTTCGCGGCCGCTGCATGGTCGGCAGTGCGGTACGGCGATCCGGCGTCGGGAAATCCATTCGAGCGGCATGCCGGCCTGGAGGCCGGCGGCTATGTGGACCGGAGGCTCAGGCGTGAGTGAACCCGCGGGCCGGGCGGCAGCCCGGACTGTCACCGTCACGGGATTCGGAACCGCCGAGGCCGCACCGGACCTGCTGACGCTCTCCGTTGGCGTGGAATGCCGGCGCGATACCGCTGGGGATGCCTATGCCGCTGCCGGAGAGGCGTCTGCTGCCGTAACGGGCGCACTGCGCAGCCGGGGAACGCAGAGCCGGGATATCAGGACGTCCGGGCTTAACGTCCGTGCTGACGTCGTCTGGCAGGAGGGCCGCGGCCAGCAGGTCACGGGCTATGTGGCATCCAGCATGCTCAGCGTTCGGCTCCGGGACCTCGCTGCCGGTTCGGGTGTCATCGCGGCGGCCGTGGAGGCAGGCGGCAACGACGTGCGCCTGGATGGCGTTCAGCTGGGCTTTGCCGATGCCGCAGCCGTGATGACGCTGGCCCGCGAGGCCGCCTGGGCTGACGCGCGGGCGGCGGCCGCACAGCTCGCCGGTCTTGCCGGAGCTGAGCTGGGTGAGGTGGTCTCTGCGCGCCAGCACCCCGTGCCGTCGGCTCCCGTCCCGGTGGGCGGGATGCAGCGGGCCTTCGCCGCCGACGCCGTTGGGGTGGAATCCGGTGAGTCCAGCGCCAGCACCAGTGTCACGGTTGAGTGGGAGCTGTTCAGTGGAGGCTTCGCCCCTGCAGCGGCCGAACCGCACCCCGCCGGATGAACCACGGCATCATCGCAGTTGATGGCAACCCTATCCGTGTCACCCCTATCCAGGGACACCCGCCCGCGGCCTCCGGCTTGCCCGTTACACACCACCCGTTCCAACCCAGCGCCGTCGGCGCCTCCGCGGGAAACGCCGACGGCGGACCTTGACTTAAGTTCGAACATACCTTCGAATGGAGGGCATGAGATGGGATGCACAAGCACTCAAACCGGCACAGGAAGAGATGCCCGGGACTGCACCGCTGCTACCCTTGGCCGGCCTGGTGCGGTCTGTGTCCACGCCCGAGTTCGCCGGCGTCACCTTTCATGAGGTCACCGCCAAATCGGTGCTCAACAAGGTGCCCTCCGGCTCCCGGATGCCGTTCGAGTGGACTGTGAACCCCTACAGGGGCTGCAGCCACGCCTGCGTCTACTGCTTCGCCCGCAAGAGCCACACCTATCTGGACTTCGACGCCGGGCTGGATTTCGACAGCCAGGTGGTGGTAAAGATCAACGCGGCCGAGGTACTCCGCAAGGAGCTGGCCAAGCCCTCCTGGAACCGGCAGCAGGTGGCACTGGGCACCAACACGGACCCCTACCAGCGAGCGGAGGGCCGGTACCGGCTGATGCCCGGCATCATCGGTGCGCTGGCCGATTCGGGGACTCCGCTGTCCATCCTGACCAAGGGGACTTTGCTGGCGCGTGACATTCCGCTCCTGAAACATGCCGCGGCACAGGTGCCGGTGGGCATCGGGATCTCGCTCGCCATGACGGACGAGCAACTATCCGAGGCCATCGAACCCGGCACTCCCGGACCACGGGCCCGGCTCAAGCTCGTTTCCAGGCTTCGCGAAGCCGGGCTGCCCTGCGGGGTGATGGCCATGCCCATCCTGCCGTGGCTCTCGGACAGCGACGATGCACTGGACTCCCTGTTCGCCTCGCTGGCGGCCGCGGGTGCCACCGGCGTCACGGCCGGAGCGCTATATTTGAAGCCCGGCACCAGGGAATGGTTCATGCAGTGGATCGCGGGCCGGCATCCGGAACTCGTGGGCCGCTACCGCAGGCTGTACGGCACGGGCTCGTATGCCTCCAAGGAATACCGCACCTGGCTGGCGGGCAGGGTCCGCTTCTTCAAAGCCCGGCACGGCTTTTCCGGCTCGCACGGGTTCAGCCACCGGGACGTCGACGATCACCAGGCTGACGATCCCCGCGGCGAGGAAGCCGCCTACCCCGAGGGAAGCATTCCGCAGGATCGCTCAGGGCAACACAGGACCGGTCAGCATGGACACCGCAGCTCAGGCCGGACGTCCCAGCCCACGCTGTTCTGAGTAGTTCTGCCCAGCAGCCCGAAAAGGCAACAACTCCGAACAATCAGCTCAAAGAAAGCCGCAAAGGGTGGTGTTAATTTCCGGGGACAGAGTCCGCACGGCTCGCCGCGGCGACGCTGGCGAGCAGCACCTGGACAATCGGGAGGTCGGCCGGAATCCAGGGGAGGCTGAGAGCTTCGTTACCTTCGCGGATGCTGACCCAGCGGAGTTCATCGTGATCCTCAAGCGGCCGGGGGTCGCCGTCGGCCACTTCCGCGAACCACACCCGCATCGCGGCTTTGTCGTTCAGGGGCCAGCCGGCCGGCCCCGGCGCCTCCAGCTCCTCCCCAAGGACGACGCCGATGCCCAGTTCCTCGCGGAGCTCCCGGTGCAGTGCACTTTCGGGGGCCTCCCCCGGTTCCACCTTGCCGCCCGGGAATTCCCACATCCCGGCAAACTGCGGAGGCGCCGTCCGGCGCGCCACGAGAAGCCGGGCGGGTGCGGACAGCGAGTCGAGCACGGCGCCGCCGACGACGTTGATCAGTTCAGTCACCGGTCCAGTCTATGAGGGCCCGGGTTCAGGGGCACATGTCTGTGCGACTGCCGTCCGGGGGGGGAATATCCATCCCGCCGCGAAGCTTGTTAAAATCAGACATATCAGTGGCAACGAGGCCTACTCCGTAACTCCCTTCGAAAAGCAGGCACATGACTTCCACTGTCCAGGCTCCCCGCACGTCCAAGGCCGCCACGCGCGTCGGTCCCGCCATCCTGGCCCTGGCCATGGGCGGATTCGGCATCGGTGTCACCGAGTTCGCCATGATGGGTCTGCTCAAGGAGGTCGAGGTCGGACTCCGGATCGGCACTCCCGAGGCCGGCCATCTCATCTCGGCATATGCCTTGGGCGTCGTCGTGGGAGCGCCGGTCCTTGCCGCGGTCGGGGCGAAACTGCCGCGCAAGTTCCTTGCGCTGGGCCTCATGCTGTTCTTCAGCGTTGCCAACCTGTCCTCGTTCATCGCTCCCGATTACGCGAGCATGCTCGTCTCCCGTTTCGCTGCCGGATTGCCGCACGGGGCGTTCTTTGGTGTGGCAGCCGTGATTGCCGCTTCGCTGGTGGCGCCGACAAAGCGGGGCTGGGCCATCTCCATGGTCATGGCGGGGCTCACCATTGCCAACGTAGTCGGTGTTCCCTTCGCCACGTGGCTGGGCCAAACCTTTGGCTGGCGGCTGCTCTTTGTCCTGGTAGGAGTGCTGGGACTGGTGACCCTGGCGCTCATCTGGAAATTCGTACCGTTCCAGCAGGCGCATGCGGACGCCAGCATCCGCAGGGAACTGGGGGCGCTCAAAAGGGCGCAGGTCTGGCTGGCAATCCTCATTGGCATCGTCGGCTTTGGCGGGTTCTTCGCCACGTACACCTACATCTCCCACACCATGACCTCCGTGGCCGGGATCCCCGCCGCCCTGCTGCCGTTCGTGGTTGCCTTGTACGGCCTGGGAATGGTGGCCGGCAATATCGTCGGTGGCCGGATCGCGGACAAGTCCGTGATGGGAACCATCTACCGCGTCCTGCCGGGAATCGCCGTCGCACTGGTGGTGTACGCCGTGGCCGTACACTGGCCGTGGTCAGCCTTCGTCATGGTGTTCGTGGTGGGCGGCGCCGGGTCCATGCTCGTCCCGGCCCTGCAGACCCGGCTGCTGGACGCGTCTCCCGATGCGCCGTCGCTGGCGTCCTCACTCAACCACGCCGCACTGAACGTCGCCAACGCCCTGGGCGCGTTCCTCGGCGGCGTCGTGATCGCCTGGGGCTGGGGCTATGTTGCACCCGCCCTGGTGGGTGCCGTCCTGGCCATTCTCGGCCTGTTGGTGGCCCTGTTCAGCGGCCTGCTGGAACGCAAAAAGCCGCTGGCCCCGTAACAGCAGTCACGGAGCCAGCGGCTCTACTTTCGGCTCAGCAGCTAGGCGCCCGAGTCGCCCGCAAGGGCGGGCCCGCTGGCCACCTGCGCGCGGCGGATGTCGGGCTCCAGGTAGATGACCCGCGCGATGGGAACTGCCGAGCGGATCCGGACTTCGGCGTCGTCAATGGCCTTGGCAATATCCAGCCCGGAATCACCCGCCGCCACACTGATCTTGGCGGCCACGAGAAGCTCCTCCGGGCCCAGGTGCAGGGTCTTGAGGTGGATGATGGCGGTGCCGTCCGCTTCGATGGCGCGCCGGATGCGTCCGACGTCGTCCTTGGTTGCCGACTCCCCCAGCAGCAACGATTTGGTCTCCATCGCCAGAATCACAGCAATGGCCACCAGCAGCAGGCCGATCATTCCAGTGCCGATCCCGTCCCAGATGCCGTCGCCGCTCAGCAGGGTCAGCCCCACGCCGAACAGGGCGAAGACCAGGCCCAGCAGGGCACCGAAGTCCTCGAGCAGGATCACCGGCAACTCGGGCTGCTTGGCGGTCCGCACGAAGCTGATCCAGCCCTGGCTTCCGCGGATGTGGTTGGCTTCGATGATGGCCGTCCGGAACGAGAATCCCTCGGCGATGATGGCACCCACCAGCACGGCCAGGGGCACCCACCAGAAGTCACCTTCGATCCCGTGCGGGTGCTGGATCTTTTCCCATGCCTCATACAGGGCGAAGAGGCCGCCGACGCTGAAGAGCACGATGGAAACGATGAACGCATAAATGTACCGCTCCCGTCCGTAGCCGAAGGGGTGTTCCGGGCTGGCCGCCCGTTGCGCGCGCTTCCCGCCCACCAGCAGCAGGACTTGGTTGCCCGAGTCGGCGACAGAGTGGATGGCCTCAGCCAGCATGGATGAGGAGCTTGTCAGCAGGAACGCGACGAACTTCAGGACGGCGATGGTCAGGTTGGCGGCCAACGCCGCGACAATCGCCTTGGTACCGCCATTTGCAGCCAAAGGAGGCTCACCTCTTCACGTGGGTATTTCGTCGGATGGGACAGGGCGGAATGGAACCGCCGTCTAGTAAATACCGTACCTGCCCGGCCCGCCACAGACACCGCACACCGCCTTCGGACGCCAAGGAAAAGCCAAAACTAAGCCTGCTGACAAAGAAACGCGCACTGTGTTAGCTTGAAGCCATATCGGGACTGATAAGAATCGATCCCGACGAATATGAAGGAGCAGACAATGGGTTTTCTTGCTTGGATTATTCTCGGCCTGATCGTAGGCGCAATTGTTAAAGCCGTCATGCCCGGCAGGGTCGGCGGCGGCTGGGTCACCAGCTTGGTTCTGGGCGTCGTTGGCGCCATCGTCGGCGGCTGGATCGGCAGCCTTCTCTTCGGCAAGGGTGACCTGGCGTTCTTCGACCTCGGCACCTGGATCCTCGCCATCATCGGCGGCCTCGTAGTCGCAGGCATCTACGGCGCAATCACCGGCCGCAGCCACAGCACCCGGGCACCGTAACAGACACGGATCACAGGCACTGGTCCTCAGCAGGCCCAGTCCCATAACAGTCAAAACAAACAGGAGCGGGTGTCCACCAGACGGTGGGCCCCGCTTCTTTTTGTGTTGCTGCCGGTGCTGTATGCTCCAGACCCTAGGCGGGCTGCTGGGACCTCGCGCTCGCGTAGAGGCAGACTGTGGCGGCGGTGCCAAGGTTGAGGCTTTCGGCGGCGCCATACACGGGCACAGCCACTCGATGGTCGGCAAGGGCAAGCTCGTCCTCGGAGAGCCCCTGGGCTTCGTTGCCGAAAAGCCAGGCCGTCGGGTTCTCCAGTGCGTAGTCCGAACCGGCGCTTGACGCGCCAAGCCGGCGTGCGGCGTTCTCGTCCTGCAGACGGTCAAGGTTCAGCTGCCCGTAACCGTCCGCCGCAAGCACGCCGATCCCCCGGTCCTTGCACAGCGCCACCAGCTCATTGACGTCGGCGCCCAGGACGACAGGCAAGTGGAAAAGGGAGCCAGCGGTCGAGCGGACCGCCTTGGGATTGTAGATGTCCACGCTGGAACCGGTCAGGACCACGGCGTCGGCACCGGCTGCGTCTGCGGCCCGAAGCACCGTCCCTGCATTGCCGGGATCGCGGACCTGGCAGAGCACGGCAATCAGCCGCGGACCGGCGTCAAGCACGTCCGCCAGGGCGACGTCCACGAAATCACACACCGCGACAATCCCCTGCGGGGTGACAGTGTCCGCCATGGCGGCCAGGACGTCATCTGTGGCGAGCCGGGCGCTGGTTCCCACGGCCAGTTCCTCAAACTCGGGGTACCGGTCCAGGCAGGCGTCGCTGGCATACACCTCGCGGACTATGCCCGGCTGGCCCGCAGCGATCCGCTTGCCGTGAAGGACCAGGGCCTCACGTACCGCCTGCGGGCCTTCGGCCAGGAACTGCCGGCGCTTTAAACGGGCCGGGCGCCCTGCAAGCTTTGCCACGTCCCTGACCCGATCTGCTCGGGGATTGGAGAGTGGAAAGTCCTGCGGGCGCCCGGTTTCGTTCATATAAGAAACCTTAGTGGCAGTTGCCACCGGTCCTAGAACTGGGAGTTGCCTGCTTACTCAGCAGCGGCAGCAGCCGGCTTCTTCGCAGCGCGTGCGCGGGTAGCCTTGGCCTTCGGTGCAGCCTCAGCCTTTGCGGCCGGAGCAGAGGTGTCTGCAGGCAGGGAGTCCTTGGCAACCTGGACCAGCGCAGCGAAAGCGTTGGCGTCGGAAACGGCGAGCTCGGCCAGCATGCGGCGGTCAACCTCGACCTCAGCGGCCTTCAGGCCCTGGATCAGGCGGTTGTAGGTCAGGCCGTTGGCGCGGGATGCAGCGTTGATGCGCTGGATCCACAGGCGACGGAAGTCGCCCTTCTTCTTCTTACGGTCACCGTAGCTGTACACAAACGAGTGCAGCAGCTGTTCTTTTGCCTTGCGGTACAGGCGTGAGCGCTGCCCACGGTAACCTTTGGCGCGTTCGAGGATAACCCGGCGCTTCTTGTGGGCGTTTACCGCCCGCTTCACACGTGCCACGTGCGTACTCCTTCAAAATTCTTGTCCCAAGCATCTGTCGCCGGTGATCCGGCCGGCCTGAGAAGGCTTTATTGGTTGGCGGCTGCTGCTGAATCGCGGCAGCCAGAGAGCTTGGAACTAGATGCCGAGCATCTTCCGGATGACCTTGGCGTCGCCCTTGAAGACGATCTTGTCGCCGGCAAGGCGGCGGGTCAGGCGGCTGGACTTGTGCTCAAGGTAGTGGCGGCGGTTGGCCTGCTGGCGGCGCAGCTTGCCGGTGCCGGTCAGCTTGAAGCGCTTCTTAGCACCACTGTGGGTTTTCATCTTCGGCATGGGAACCGATCTCCTAACGTTTCCGCAGACCATGTCTGCAGTCTTTCGCGCAGCCGCCCCTGGGGACGGCGTGCTGGTTGCTGGCTGCCTGAAGGGGATGCCTTCCGCAGTTTCGAACTAGTTGGTCTTCTTGCCCGCCGGCTTCGGCGTGGGCCGGGGTGCCGCAGGACGTGCCACCGGTTTCGGCGCAGCGGGCCTGGCCACAGGCTTGGGGGCAGGAACAGCCGCAGGCTTCGGCGCTGCCGGGGCAGCCTTCTCAGCTTCTGCCGCCGTGGGAGCAACAGGCGCTGCGGCCTTCGGAGCAACAGGCGCTGCGGCCTTCGGTGCAGCAGACTCTGCCTTCGGCGCAGCAGGAGCCGCCTTCGGTTCAGCAGACTCTGCCTTCGGTGCAGCAGCCCGGGGTGCCTCGCGCTTCGGCTCAGCCTCCTTGACGGCCTTAGGTGCTTCCGCGGCGGGAGCTTCAGCAGCCGGAGCTGCTTCGACCGGAGCCGCGGGCGCTTCGACGGCAGCTTCCGGAGCGGCCGCTTCAGCTGCTGCCGGGGCGTCCTGCACGGTTGCCTCCGTGGAAACTTGGAAGCCTTCAGGCAGGAGATCGGCGAGGGACTGCGTCAAGGGTGCCTGATCGTCACCTGAAGTGTCGACGCGGCCGGCTGCCTTGGCTTCGTTCTGGGCCTTGGCTTCAGCACGCTGCGTTGCACGGCGGGCTTCAGCCTTCGCCTCGGCCTTGTTCTTCAGCGGACCGATAACCATGACCATGTTGCGGCCGTCGATGCGCGGGCTTGACTCCACGACACCAACTTCAGCCACGTCCTCAGCGAAACGCTGCAGGAGGCGCAGGCCCATTTCGGGACGCTGCTGCTCACGGCCGCGGAACTGGATCATGGCCTTGACCTTGTCCCCGGCTCCGAGGAACCGCAGGGCGTGGCCGCGCTTGGTCTCGTAGTCGTGGGTGTCGATCTTCAGGCGGAACCGGATTTCCTTCAGAACCGTATTGGTCTGGTTCTTCCGGGCCTCACGGGCCTTGACTGCGGCTTCGTACTTGTACTTGCCGAAGTCCATCAGCTTGCACACCGGAGGCTTGGCCTGCGGTGCAACTTCAACGAGATCCAGGTCGGACTCGGCAGCCAGACGCAGGGCATCCTCGATACGGACGATCCCTACCTGTTCGCCGGCAGGGCCGACCAGCCGCACCTCAGGGACGCGGATACGCTCATTGATTCTTGGCTCGCTAATGTTAAAGCTCCTGTGTTTGTAATGTGTGTTCCACCGGCAAAATAGAGAAGGCCCCCAATTGCCGGAGCAATCGAAGGCCTCGAAGATCGGATGTGCACCTCCCCGCGGGGACTGCACGCATTTCACCGAACTCCTGTCCGGTGAAGCGTCCGACCGTTACCCGGCAACCTTGCTGCCCTGAACCTTCCAGGGAAAACGGCTGACGCGGGTGGGAGAGAACTCCGCTTGCAAACTGAGTATCAATTCTACAGAAAGATACCCGCTTACCGCACATTCGCGGCAGTGGGTCTCATACACGGCAAAATAACGACATCCAGTCGGTCTGTGACAAGCTTACCAGTATGAGCACTCCAGACAGCAATTCACACGTCTACCAGGCACCCGGCGCCGGGGACGACGTCACGCAGCAAATCCGCGACATCTCCGAAGTTCCGGCTATCGAGGTCATCACCACAGCGGCCGTGCACCTCATGAGTGCCTCCGCCGTGAAGCTCGGCCTGGCCGCTGAGGAGAACGCCGCGGAGCTGAAGGACCTGGACGAGGCCCGCAAGCTCATCACCGCCCTCGCCGGCCTGGTGACGGCAGCCGCCCCGGAGATCGGGTCGCAGCATGCCGGTCCGTTGCGCGATGGCCTGCGGTCCCTGCAGCTCGCCTTCCGCGAAGAGTCCATCATTCCGGATCCCCCGGGCAAGGGTCCCGGTGAGAAATTCACCGGTGCAGTGAACTAGAGATTGTATTTCGACGGCGGCGGGCCGGCTCTTCGGGGCCGGCCCGCCGTCGTTTTTGCCGCCTGGGGGCACTTCCGGCGGAAGGCCTTCCCACCGGAACCTCTTCCCAACGAAACCTCGTCCCTAGGAAACCCGGACCGTCAGGATGTGGCGGCGCGGCGGCGCCGCTGCTGCAGGACAAGCCCGACGACGCAGAGCAGCACCCCTGCCACCCCGACGGACACGAAGCCTCCCGCCGCGCCAATGCTGTCGATGAAAAGTCCGGCCAGCGGGGCCCCCAGTGCCACGCCGGCGGTCAGCGCGGACCCGTACCAGCCCATGGCCTCGCCCCGCCTGGCCTCGTCGACCAGTTCGGCCACCTTCTCGGAGGCTGCCGAAAGGACCGGCGCACAGAGGAGCCCCGGCATCAGCGACAACAGGCTGAGGGTCAGCGTGTCGGTGGCAAAGCCCATTGGAATGGTCAGGGCAGCCATGCCCAGCAGCAGGAGAATCGGTGAAACGGGCCGGTGCATCGCGCCGTAGACAAGGCCGCCGACCACCGAGGCGGCGCACCAGAAGAGGAACACCACCCCGATCTCGCCCTGGTGGCCGCCGGTTTCCAGGGCAGCCACGATTCCCACATCGGTGCCGCTGAGCACCATGCCGGCGCCGGCGGCGACGGCGAACACCGCGGCCACACCTGCGGTGAACCAGCCGAAGCTGCGGGCCACCCTGCGCCTCAGGACTGCCCGCCCCCTGCTGCCCGCAGCCGCCGGACGGAGTTCAGCCGCAGCTTCCTGCAGGTGCGCGGGCGCGGCGGCCACAACGGCTACCTCTGCGGCTTCCTGCTGGTCCGCCTCGCAGGATTCGTTGCGGACAGCACTGCGGGTGGGCGGGTTGAACCACATCAGGAAGAGCCCGGCCAGCGACGTCGAGACACCGACGGCGGTCAGCCCCAGCACGGAATGGCCGCTCGTGGCCACAACAGCACCCGCGGCCGGGCCGATCATGAACACCAGCTCGGTGCTGACCGCGTCCAGCGCGAACGCTGTCCTGCGCTGGTCCCCGTCCGCCAGGACCCCCAGGGACTGCCGTACCACGCTGAAAATGGGAAGCGTCAGCAGGCCGCCGACAAACACGAGGGGCAGCAGCCACTGGTAGGAGACGTGCGGCACGACGGACCAGATGACAGTTTCCGAAATCACGGAAGGTATCAGGGCCGTCCGCAGGCCCACCGTATCCACCCGGCGGCCGCGCCAAGGTGCGCCGAGCGCGATCCCGATGGTCATCACCGCCGCTGCCGTACCAGCGGCCGCATAGCCCTCGCCGAGGGTCAGGACGATGTGCAGGGTCAGCAGGACGCCCGCCGCCGAATGGGGAATGCGGGCAATCATGCCGACCGCCAGGAGCCGGCGGATAGGCCGAATGGCCAGCAGCTCCCGGTACAGGCTGAAATTCACAGGTGGGTCCTCAGTTCCGCCGCCGGACAGCACCGGAACGGACCCCACAGGCCCGGCGGCTACTGCGCGGCGCGCCTTAGCTTGACTTCGATCGAATCAACGCGCTCACCAAACAATACATTCCGGCTCCACTCGGCCTGGAGTCTGGCAACGAGGGCCTGGACCGCGGCTGCATCAAGTCCGTCCTCCAGGTAGAGCACCACCCGCAGTTCCGGTCCGGCTCCGCCGCCATCGACGCGGCTGCCTGAGGCGGTGGTGGTGGCGACTCCCCCGCCGGGAAGGACCTCGAGGCCGCGGACTGCGGGTTTACCGTCCGCTCCGGCGCGCAGCACCGCGGCCAGCTCGGTGTCCAGGTAGGCCGGCACCCACTGCCGCTGCTGCGCGAGGGCCCACACGCCGGGGCGCCTGACCACGAAGGTCACTTCGGAACCGGGGTCCACGACCAGCAGCTCGGCGCCTTCGGCGACGGCGGACAGGGCTGCCCTCGCGGCGTAAACGGCCACGGGCCGCGCCTCCGGGTGCCACGCCGCCAAGGCTGCTGCCGAAGTGAACACGGGCATGGCGAGGCGGCCGTCGGGCGCCTTGAGCGTCACCAGCGCCATGTCGGCCTGCTTATCGGCGTGCACGCCGTGCGCGCCCTCGGCTTCCTCCGCCAACTGTGCCACCACTGGGACAAAGACACGGGCGGTGGCCAGCGAGGCAACCACCGCGGCCTCGTCGCCGTCGCCAGCAACAAGAGCAGAGAGTGCGGTGAGATAGCCGGCGTCGGCCGTGCCGTCGTCGTCCTCGAAGTTGTGTATTTTGGCGTCGTCACCGGCGAGGCTGCGCCCGGCCCAGGGCTGTCCCGCCGAATCGGTGGCGCCACCGGCCCCGGCGAGGGCGGCCTCGATGTGACCGGGCAGCCGACGTGCCGGCGGCAGGTCCGCGCCCGGTATGCCGCCGTCCGCGGAATTGCGCTGGTACTCGGTCACGGCGAGGCCCTAGCGTCGTCCGGCGACGTCGAGGGCCTCGGGCAGCGTGAAGGCGCCGGCATACAGGGCCTTGCCAACAATGGCGCCTTCGACGCCGAGCGGCACCAGGGAGCGCAGGACTTTCAGGTCATCAAGGCTGGAAATGCCACCGGAGGCCACCACGGGCTTGCCGGTCTTCTCCACCATCTGCCGCAGGAGTTCAACGTTTGGCCCCTGCAGGGTGCCGTCCTTGGTCACGTCCGTAACAACGTAGCGTGCGCAGCCGGCCTCTTCGAGGCGGCCCAGCACGTCCCACAGGTCCCCGCCTTCCTTGGTCCAGCCGCGGCCGGCGAGAGTGGTTCCCCGGACGTCCAGGCCGACGGCGATCCGGTCACCGAAGCGATCGATGGCCCGCGCGGTCCAGTCCGGGTTCTCCAGGGCGGCGGTGCCGAGGTTTACCCGGGCGACGCCCAGGTCCAGCGCCTTTTCCAGGGATTCATCGTCCCGGAGCCCGCCGGAGAGCTCGACTTTGATGTCCAGCCGGCCCACCACTTCGCGCAGCAGGTCCGCGTTTGAGCCGCGTCCGAAGGCAGCGTCCAGATCCACCAGGTGGACCCATTCCGCGCCCTGCTGCTGCCAGTTGAGCGCCGCCTCCAGCGGCGTTCCGTAGCTTGTCTCGCTGCCGGCCTCGCCCTGGACCAGGCGGACGGCCTGGCCGTTCACGACGTCGACGGCGGGAAGCAGTTCAAGTACCGGCAGCTCGTTTTGGCTGGTCATCGGAGATTTCCTCAGTTCTTGTAGGCGCTGGTTCCCGTGTGCGCCGTCTACTGCGGCGCACACGGCGGGTTAGATGGCTATTTGCCGGGAAGGGTCAGCAGGTAGGCGGCCAGCAGCGACATGGCGGCCAGCACGTAGAAACCGATCTGGATCCAGAGCGGCTTGCGCTGCTGCCTGAAGGACAGACCACCGCCCACCAGGAGGCCGGCCAGCCCCATCAGGAGGATTGACCACATCTAGGCGTCCGCCGGCTGCCGGGAATGCGGACCGCGGAGCCCGTCAACCCAGTTTTTAAGCAGCCGTGCGCCGGCGTCACCGGATTTCTCCGGGTGGAACTGGGTGGCGCAGAGGGGGCCGTTCTCCACGGCGGCGATGAAGGGACCACCGTGCTCGGACCACGTGACCAGGGGTGGCGCCATCCGGGGCTGGATCACCTCGAAGTCCCAGTTCTGGACGCCGTAGGAGTGCACAAAGTAGAAGCGCTCGCCCTCGACGCCGTCGAACAGCCGGGAGCCTTCCGGGACCTTGACGGTGTTCCACCCCATGTGCGGCACCACTTCGGCCGGGAGGAGCTCCACCTTGCCGGGCCACTCCCCCATGCCTTCGGCTTCGGTCCCGTGTTCGACGCCGGCCTCGAAGAGCACCTGCAGGCCGACGCAGATTCCGAGGACCGGACGTCCGCCGGCAACGCGGCGGCCGATCATCCGGATTCCATCAACGGCCTTGAGCTCGCGCATGACCGTTTCGAAGGCGCCGACGCCCGGAACGACCAGCCCGTCGGCGTTCAGCACGTCCTCGGGCTTGGAACTCAGGATGACCTCGGCACCGGCACGTTCCAGGGCACGCACGGCCGAACGGACGTTGCCGGAGCCGTAGTCAAGGACGGTGACGGTGGGCTTGCCCTCCGGGGAAACCGGCTTCAGCGTGGCCGACGGATCGATGATCGCACCCTCGCGCAGTACTTTGCCGGTCATAGTGCTCCCTTGGTGGACGGAATGCCTTCGACGCGGGGATCCGGCTCGACGGCTGCACGGAGAGCCCGCGCGAATGCCTTGAACTGGGCTTCCACGATGTGGTGCGGGTCGCGGCCGGCGATGACGTTCATGTGCAGGCAGATGCCGGCGTGCAGCGTGATTGCCTCGAACACGTGCCGGGTCAGCGATCCCGTGAAGTGGCCGCCGATCAGGTGGTACTCCTGCCCGGCGGGCTCGCCGCCGTGCACCAGGTAGGGCCGGCCGGAGACGTCGACGACTGCGTGCGCCAGGGCCTCGTCCAGCGGCACGGTGGCCTCACCGAAGCGGCGGATGCCTGCCTTGTTGCCCAGGGCGGTGCGCAGCACCTCGCCGAACGTGATGGCAACATCCTCGACGGTGTGGTGGACGTCAATGTGGGTGTCGCCGGTGGCCTTGACGGTCATGTCGATGAGTGAGTGCTTGCACAGCGCCGTCAGCATGTGGTCGTAGAACGGGACCGACGTGCTGATGTCCGACACTCCGGTGCCGTCGAGGTTAATCTCCACCAGCACGGAAGATTCGCTGGTGGCGCGCTCCATACGGGCAATCCGTGCCTCGGCAGCCTTGGTTCCGGTGTCGCTCATGGTGATAGATGTCCTTTGACGAAGGATGGGGGCGGACCTGACCTGGTCCATATTCAAGTTTAGGCCGGAAGTGCGGCCTGCCGGGCCAGGATGCTTTCCAGCGCTTCCAGGAAGGCTGTGGTTTCCGTCTCAGTACCGGCCGTGACGCGCAGGTGGCCGGCGATGCCCACGTCCCGGACAAGCACCCCTGCATCCAGCAGTTCCTGCCAGACCTCATGGGGGTTTTCCAGCCCGCCGAAGAAGACGTAGTTGGAGTCGGACGCCGCGGGCCGCAGCCCCATCCGCGTCAGTTCAGCGACAATCCGGTCGCGCTGCCGCTTGATGTCCTGGACATCCGCCATGAGCGCCTCGCGGTGCTGCAGCGCCGCCAGGGCAGTAGCCTGCGTGACGGCCGACAGGTGGTAGGGCAGGCGCACCAGCCGCAGGGCGTCGGTCACCTCCGGGGCTGCGGCCATGTAACCGAGGCGGGCGCCGGCAAGAGCGAACGCCTTGCTCATGGTCCGGGAGACGATGAGCCGCTCCCGGCCGGGCAGCAGGGTAAGAGCGCTGGGCGTGCCGTCGTGCGCAAACTCGTGATAGGCCTCGTCCACGACGACGACCGCCTGGCTGGCCTCGCCCGCCTCGTAGACGGCCTCCACCACATCCAGGCCCAGGCCCGTGCCTGTGGGGTTGTTGGGCGAGCAGAGGAAGACGATGTTGGGCTGGAGTTCGCGCACCTGGCTGGCGGCCGACTCGGCGCTGAGGCCGTAGTCATCGGCGCGCCTGCCGGCGATGTAGGCGGTGTCCGTGCCGCTGGCGAGGAGCGGGTACATGGAGTACGTCGGCGGGAAGCTCAGGAGCGAACGGCCCGGGCCGCCGAAGGCCTGGAGGATCTGCTGGAGGACCTCGTTGGAGCCGTTGGCTGCCCAGAGGTTGTCCGCGCTGAGCCCGTGGCCGAGGTATTCCGCCAGGGCCTCCCGGAGTTCGGTGAATTCGCGGTCGGGGTACCGGTTGAGTCCGGCGGCGGCCTCGGTTACGGCCGCGGTGATGGCCGCCCGCACGTCGGCGGGCACGCCATGCGTGTTCTCGTTGACGTTGAGCAGGATCGGAACGTCAAGCTGCGGGGCGCCGTAAGGGGACAGCCCCCTCAGATTGGTCCGCAGGGGCAGTCGGTTCAGTCGCTCAAGCTGGTCAGTCACCTAGTCAGTTTAAGTATCCCGGAGGGCTGGCCGGAAACTGTGACGGTTCCAGCGCACGGCAACCACCCGCAGCTGCCCGCGTTTCGGGGCCGTTCGACTCATGCCGAGGGTGCAGGCCAACTAAATCGGGGCCACGCATTTTGCATGGCCCGGCCTATTTGTTCGGCACAAGGCTATTTGTTCGGCACAAACAGCTGCTGGCCGGGCATGACCTTCCCCGCCTGAAGGTCGTTGAGCTGGACGATGTCCGCGATCACGTCCCGGGGATCACGGTTCGGATCGACTTTTCCGGCGATGGCCCAGAGCGATTCACCGGGCTGCACCGTGACCGAAACTGCGGGCGTGACACTCAGGCCGCTGGCGCTGTCCGCAGCCTTGGCCGGCGAGTTTAGGAGACCCGCCAGGGACAGAATCACGGCGGCAAGCAGAACAAGCGGCAGGCCGATCAGGACAATCCGGCCTCGGCGGGTGAGGCGAAGGCGCGGCGGCTTGCCCGGCCGTGATGCTGCGCGGGACGGAGGCACCGTGCCGCGCTGGCCCACTTCACTGCGTTCGCGGACTGCACTGTGTTCGCGTACTGCACTGTGTTCGCTGGGTGCACTTTGTTCGCGCACTGCACTGCGCTGGCGGACTGCACTGAGGTGGATCACTACACCGTCTTGAGCCGTTGCACGGCCATGGGGATCTGCGAACTGGACTGCTGTTGAAGCTGACATGGCGTGAGCCCTCCTGGACCAAGTTGTACTGCCTCGCGTTCGAACAAACAGTTCGAACACCGGGCTAACAAGCGGCCCGCACTAGAACAGATGTTCGAACTTTGCCTTTCCTAGTTTTAGCACCTATCAACGAATTAAGTCGAGACTCGCTAGAACAAATGTTTGAAAAAGCCGTATGGCTGGCCTACGTTGGAGATCACAGAACAACCACATCTGCAGTTGATCAGCAGGGTCTGACATTTTTCAGGCCGGAAGTTCCCGGCCACTGCAGCTACCGCGGCCGGGAGGAATGGAAAGGCGTTGGCGAACATGGCAGCACAGGCCTCTGACGGCAAGGCTCCCCAGCGCAGCCCGCGGTCTCAGCGGACCCCCAAGGGACTTACACTCCGCCAGAAGAAGATCCTGGAAACCATCCAGCGCTCGGTCAACGAGAACGGCTATCCGCCGTCGATGCGGGAAATCGGCGACACCGTCGGCCTGGCCAGCCTGTCCAGCGTGACCCATCAGCTCTCACAGCTGGAAAAGCTTGGCTACCTTCGGCGTGACCCCAAGCGTCCGCGCGCCATGGAGGTCCTGATGCCGCTCACCCTGGACGCAGGCACGGCAAAATCCGGCGGTGCGGACAAGGCCCCGGCCCTGAGCACGGCAGGCGCTGCCGTGTCCGAACTGCCCAGCGCGATGGACACCGCAATGGTCCCGCTGGTAGGCCGGATCGCGGCCGGCGGTCCCATCCTCGCGGACCAGATGGTGGAGGACCTGATGCCGCTGCCCCGCCAGCTGGTGGGCCACGGCGAGCTGTTCATGCTCAGGGTCGCAGGCGACTCCATGGTGGATGCCGCCATCTGCGACGGAGACTGGGTAGTGGTCCGGCGGCAGAGCGACGCGGTCAACGGGGACATCGTCGCGGCGCTGCTCGACGACGAAGCAACGGTCAAGACCTTCCGGCAGCGGGACGGCCACACGTGGCTGCTTCCGCAGAACACCCAGTACGAACCCATCCTCGGCGATCACGCGGTTGTGATGGGCAAGGTGGTTTCCGTACTCCGTTCGCTGTAGCGACCGCGGGCTTCCTCTCCCGGAAACGTCCTTCAAGGAGCCCCCCGGGCGGCAGTTCACTTTAGCCCGGGGCTTTCGCTACGCCTGCGCTCCGGCGAGCCTTTCCAGCGCCGCGACGGCGGTCTTCCGGTCGGTCGTTGGCCAGAACGGCGGCAGGGCCGCGCGCAGGAACCCGCCGTAGCGTTCGGTGGACAGCCGGGAATCGAGAACGGCCACAACGCCCTTGTCGTTCGTGGACCGAATGAGCCGTCCCGCCCCCTGGGCAAGCCTGATGGCCGCGTGCGTGGCGGATACGGACATGAAGCCGTTGCCGCCGGCCTGGGCAACGGCCCGGGACCGCGCGGTCATCAGCGGATCGTCCGGCCGCGGGAAGGGAATCCTGTCAATGACCACCAGGCGGCAGGACCCGCCTGGCACGTCGACCCCCTGCCACAGTGACATCGTGCCGAACAGGCAGGTATCGGGCTCGTCAGCAAACTGCTTCACCAGGGCCGTCATGGTGGATTCGCCCTGGCAAAGAATGCTGATATCCAGCCGTGTGCGCAGGGCGTCCGCGGCTTCCTCGGCCGCCCTCCTTGAGGAGAACAGACAAAGCGCTCCCCCGCCGGAGGCGCGGATGAGCGACTCGAGTTCGCCCAGGGCCTCAGGCGAAGTGCCACGGCCCGGTTTCGGCAGGTGGCCTGCTACGTAGAGGATGCCCTGCCTGGGGTAGTCGAAGGGCGAACCCACGTCGACGCCGGTCCAGCTCGGCGCACCGTCCCCGACCAGGCCCAACCCGCCGGCCGCTGGTTCGAAGGCAGAGCCGATGGCAAGAGTGGCCGATGTCAGCACGACTGTATGCCCGGCGAACAGGCCTTCCCGGAGCCGGCCGGCGACGCTCAGCGGGGCGATGTTGACCAGCGCCGGGGCAGTCTCGTCCGGCGCAGAGTAACCCTGCTGGGGATCAAACGTGCTGTTCCGGGAGAACCAGACCACCTCGCGGTTTTCGCGGGCGGCGATGAGCCGTTCGCAAAGCTCCAAGATCACCAGCAGGCGGGAGCGCGCGAGCTGCCGCCCGCCGTCGGCCGTTGTATTGCTGTCCCCCTTGGAATCCGACAGCGCAGCCCGGCAGGCCTCACGAAGCTGGTCCACACAGTCCAGCTGCTCGTCGTTCAGGCCGTTGGGCAGCAGGCCGCTGGGAACGCCGGCGAGAGCCACCTCGAGGTTGGCGGCCGCTGTGTTGAGCGCGTCAACGGTGATCCCGGTGTGCTTGCGGGCGCCGGACGCTGCGGCGTGGACCATGGCCACCGACAGCTGCCCCGAAACCGCGCCGGTGACCCGGTCCTGGAGTTCGTGGGCCTCGTCCACCACCACGACGTCGTACTCCGGCAGCACCGCCAGGCCTTCGAAGGCACTGACGGCCAGCATGGCGTGGTTGGTCACCACGACGTCGGCTTCCGTCGCGTTATGGCGGGCAAGCTCGCTGAAGCACTCTTCGGCGAGGGGGCACTTCTGCGCGCCGAGGCATTCCATGGACGTGACGGACACCTGCCGCCAGGCCCGGTCCGTGACGCCGGGAAGCAGCTCGTCGCGGTCACCTGTGGTGGTCTGCTCCGCCCATTCACGGAGCCGGACCACCTCCTTGCCGAGCTGGGACGAGGGGCCGCCCACCGCCGCGGCGAAGTGCGGGACGTTGGTGTCCTCGCCCAGCGAGAAGAGCTGGCCCTCCGAGGGTTCCTCGGAGGGAAAGCCGCCCTCGAGCTTGTGCCTGCAGACGTAGTTGGCGCGGCCCTTGACCAGCGCAACCTTCACAGGCCGGTCGAGTGCCGGTTCGAGGCTTTCCAGGAGCCGGGGAAGGTCCCTGCCCACGATCTGGGTCTGGAGGGCGAGGGTGGCGGTGGACACGAGGGCAGGCTTGTTGCTCTGGAGCGAGTGCGCAATGAGCGGGACCAGGTACGCCAGCGACTTGCCGGTTCCGGTGCCGGCCTGGACCAGCAGGTGGTCGCCCGTTTCTATTGCGCGCGCCACCTGCCTGGCCATCTCGTGCTGGCCGCTGCGGCTTTGGCCGCCCATGCCCGCCACGGCACGGTCGAGCAGGTCAAGCACACGCTGCTCGCCGGCCGTGCCCGCGGCACCGGCGGCTGCCGCCTCGTCAGTCATCGGTACTGAAGGATTCCAGTTCAGCCGCGAGGCCTTCCCGGACCATGACCACGGCGCGGGTGCCGCCCTCTTCGTGATCCAGGCTCAGGATCTCCGCGTCGGAGTCGTGGAGCTTGCTGATCAGATCGCCGCGGTGGTACGGGACGAGCAACCGCATCTTGACGCTCGGCCGCGGGATGGCCTCGCTGATGGCCTTGAGCAGCTCGGCGATGCCCTCCCCCGTGCGTGCCGAAACCACCACATGCCGCGGTTCGCGCTGCTTGAGCCGCTCCACCACAAAGGGGTCGGCGGCGTCCGCCTTGTTCAGGACGATGATCTCAGGCACCTTGCGGGCGTCCACCTCGGCGAACACTGAGCGCACGGCGGCGATCTGACCCTCCGGATCCGGGTGGGACACGTCCACGACGTGCAGGATCAGGTCTGCATCCGCCACTTCCTCCAGGGTGGAGCGGAAGGCCTCCACCAGCTGCGTGGGAAGGGACCGGACGAACCCCACGGTGTCGGCCAGCGTGTAGCCAACGCCGTCGGCGGTCTCGGCCTTGCGGACGGTGGGGTCCAGGGTGGCGAACAGGGCGTTCTCCACCAGGACTCCGGCGTCGGTGAGGCGGTTCAGCAGCGAGGACTTGCCGGCGTTGGTGTATCCGGCAATGGCCACTGACGGGACTTCATTACGACGGCGGTTGGCCCGTTTGGTCTCCCGTGCCGGCTTCATCGCGGCGATCTCGCGCCGCAGCTTAGCCATCCGCGTGCGGATCCTGCGCCGGTCCAGTTCGATCTTGGTTTCACCGGGACCACGCGAGCCCATGCCGGCGCCTGCACCGCCCACCTGGCCACCGGCCTGGCGGGACATCGATTCACCCCAGCCGCGGAGGCGCGGGAGGAGGTATTCGAGCTGTGCCAGCTCCACCTGGGCCTTGCCTTCACGGCTCTTAGCGTGCTGGGCGAAGATGTCGAGGATCAGGGCCGTGCGGTCGATGACCTTCACCTTGACAATGTCTTCAAGGCCACGCCGCTGGGACGGAGCGAGTTCGGCATCCACGACAACGGTGTCCGCGCCGGTGGACATCACAACGTCCTTGAGCTCCAGAGCCTTGCCCGCCCCGAGGAACGTGCCGGGGTCCGGCTTGGCCCGCCGCTGGACCAGGCCGTCGAGGACTTCCGAGCCCGCTGTTTCCGCCAGCGCGGCGAGTTCGCGCAGCGAGTTTTCGGCGTCAGCCAGCGTGCCTTCGCTCCAGAGGCCGGCGAGAACAACGCGTTCCAGGCGCAACTGCCGGTATTCGACTTCGGTGACGTCTTCGAGTTCCGTGGACAGGCCGGCCGTGCGTCGCAGTGCCCGGCGTTCCTCGAGGTCCTGCTGGTCGCCGTCGAACGTGCTGTGCTCTTCAGCGAGCTGCGAGATGGCCTGCGCCTTGCCCAGGACACCCTTGCTGTCGGCGCGGCTGCCGTCGGCTGCCGCTGCGTTCCTGGCCGGGACGTCCTTGGCGAGAATCCGGTCGATGACAGCCTGGATCTCCTCGGGACTCATGTCCTGGGCGGCTGGCTCGGAACCGGAATTTTGCTGATTGGTCATGGTCTCCTTTGAAGGTTCTGCATCTTCAGAATAGTGCTGATTGCCGCCCTTGGCAGCGGTATTCGCGCTGGGCTGACTGCGAGGGGTCATGGAGGTGCTCCTGACATGCCGGCAGCGGACACGCTGGGCCGGCGGGAAGTGGACTGATCGAGTGCTGTTTGGGCTGCGCGGCGTTTAAAGCTGCGCTCCGGCGGAAGGCGGTAAACCTGCATCGCATCGGAAGGGAGCCCCGGGCCGGTACCGGCGGCTGAAGGCCGCGGGCAAAGAAAGCCGGCTACTCAAAAATCAGGAACATGCGTTCAAGGATAGCAGAACACCGGTACCGCTTCCGCACCTGGCCGGTTTCCCATCAGGCGGGCGGCCCACTAATCTGGCCAGTTATGGAATCTGCCCACTATTTCAGCGCCTCACCTGCGGGCCCGTTCACCCGCAAGCCCCTCACTGTTGAACTGGCCGGTGAGACGCGGAAGCTGCAGACCTCGTCGGGCATCTTCAGTCCGGACGGAATCGACAAGGGGACGGCCATCCTGCTGGCGGAGGTCCCCGCTCCCGCCCCGCAGGGAAACCTGCTCGACATCGGCTGCGGCTGGGGACCCATCGCCCTGACCATGGCGCTGCGGGCACCGCACGCGCAGGTCTATGCAGTGGATGTGAATGAACGCTGCGTCGCGCTCACGAACGGGAACGCCGAACTGCTTGGGCTCAGCAACGTCGCGGCCAGCAGGCCGGAGGACGTGGACCCTGAAATCCGCTTCGACACCATCTGGTCCAATCCCCCGATCAGGATCGGCAAGGATGAGCTGCACTCACTCCTGCTGCTCTGGCTGCCGAGGCTGGCGCCGGGCGGTTCGGCGTGGCTGGTGGTGCAGAAGAACCTGGGCTCGGATTCGCTTCAGCGCTGGCTTGCGGGGGCGCTGGACGACTCCTTCACTGTGTCGCGGGAAGGCACGTCCAAGTCGTTCAGGATCCTGCGGGTCAGGAAAGCGTCCCGGTAGCAACGATCGTTGCCGGTCCGCTAAGTTCGACGTGCTCGCGGCCGCCGGCGACAGTGAAGAACTTCACGCCCACAACGCCGCCCGGCACCTTTACCTGCCAGGCGTCCGGGGCGCCCTGCCCGGCCCAGTGGCGGATGGCCACCGCCGCCGCGCACGCGCCGGTGCCGCAGGACTGCGTTTCGCCGACGCCGCGTTCATGGACCCGCATGGTGACGGTGCCCACGCCGTCGTGCACCAGCGGCTCGGCCGGGACAACAAACTCGACGTTGGTGCCGTTGGCGGGAGTCGGGTCGACGTGCGGGGCGGTGAAAAGCCGGGTGTCCCGGAGTTCGGACAGCTCGGCCAGGGCGACGACTGTGTGGGGGTTGCCCATGCTGACGGACAGCGCCGGCCGCGGCACCTCGAGTCCGTCGGCGCTGACCAGCGAATCCATGGCACGGGCCGCTGCCTCGTCCGGGAAGATGAACTCCCAAGGGCCCATGTCGACGGCGTAGCCGTCACCTGTGCGGACAATGGTCTTGACGCCGCCGCGGGTGCCGATGGTCAGGGAGCCGCCGGCAGGCAGCTCAGCCAGGCCTTCGGCCAGAAGGAAGTGGACGAACACGCGCACGCCGTTGCCGCACATCTCCGACAGGGAACCGTCACCGTTGCGGTAATCCATGAACCACTCGGCGTCGGGGTTTTCGGCAAGAAGCTGCCGGCCCTCGTCAAGGAGCCGGGACGGGACGGCGCGGATGAGGCCGTCACCGCCGATGCCGCGGTGGCGGTCGCACAGCTGGGCGACCTGCTCCGCAGAGATTGCGTGCACGCCTTCGGGGTCAGCCACCAGGACGAAGTCGTTGCCTGTTCCATGGCCCTTGGAGAACCGCAGTCCGCTCAGTGTGGTGGCGGCAGGCCGGACTGATTCTGCAAGGGTTTCATTCATGATTCAAGGTTACCCGCCCGCCGGCGGCGCCAGAAAACGGGTCAGCGGGCGAGGCCGATCGCCTTGGCGACCAGCTCGGGGTCCTGCCAGTCCAGCCAGCTGATGCGGGGGTCGGCCCGGAACCACGTTAGCTGCCGGCGAGCGAACTGTCTGGTGGCCACGATGGTTTCCCCGGCTGCCTGCGCTACGTCCGCTTCGCCGTCGAGCACTTTGAGGAACTGCGCGTAGCCCAGTGCGCGCGGTGCGGTCTTGCCGCGGCGCAGGCCCTGGGCGTCCAGCCGTTCGACTTCCGCGAGCAGCCCCCGCTCCACCATCCGGTGCACGCGGACGGCGAGCCGGTCGCGCAGCTGCTCACGGTCCACCTCCAGGCCGATCTGGACGGCCGGCTGGTGGTACTCGCGGGTAGGCATGAAGGAGCTGAACGGGCGTCCCGTCAGTTCGAACACCTCAAGCGCGCGGATGATGCGGCGGGCGTCTGAGAGGCGTCCGGCGGAGACGGGATCCACCGCGCGGAGGCGGTCCAGCAGCACCGCAGTGCCTGCCTCGGCGTTCTCCTGTTCGAGCCGGGCCCGGATTTCCGGATCGGTTCCCGGAAAGTCCAGCACGTCGAGGGCGGCGCGGACATACAGGCCCGACCCGCCGGCCAGGATGGCGCGCCTGCCGCGGCGGTGGATGTCGGCGACGGCGGCCCTCGCCTGCTGCTGGAAGTCCGACACCGACGCCTCCTGCGTCACGTCCAGGATGTCCAGCAGGTGGTGCCGGACTCCCCGCTGTTCGGCTTCGGTGACCTTGGCGGTGCCGATGTCCATGCCGCGGTAGAACTGCATGGCGTCGGCGTTGACCACCTCGCCATCCAGGGCCAGGGCAAGTTCGACGGCGAGGTCGGACTTTCCCGATCCGGTGGGTCCGACGACCGCTATGACGGGGGGCCGGCCCGCCACCGGGTCAGCGGCTCCGCACCGGGAGCGAGGGCATGCCAAGCGACACGCCGGTCCTGCCTGCCCCGGTGGCACCTGCTGCACCGGGTGCCCCCGCACCCGGTACAGGGGCTCCGCAGGAGTCGGCCTGCGCCCTGTCCCAGGCATCACCGGCGCGGGACCTGCGCAGGGAGTAGTCGTCCGCGGTGGCCGGATCGGCGATCAGGTGGAAGGCGGCGGCTTCTGTGATGGTGACTGTCACCAGGTCTCCGGGCCTCGGGGCAGGAGCGCCCTCGGGAACCGTGAAGTGGACAAGGCGCTGGTCCTGCGAACGTCCGGAGAGGCGGTGGGTTTCCTCCGACTTACGGCCGGACTGGGCGGTTACCATGACCTCAACCCGGCGTCCCAACTGGGTGGCGTTCTCTTCCGCGGCAATGCGGTCCTGGAGCGCGGTGAGTCGCTCGAAGCGTTCCTGCACCACTGCCTTGGGCAGCTGGTCCGGGAGGTCAGCGGCCGGCGTGCCGGGCCGCTTGGAGTACTGGAAGGTGAAGGCGGTGGCGAAGCGTGACTTTTCGACGACGTCCAGGGTTGACTGGAAATCCTCCTCCGTCTCCCCCGGGAAACCGACGATGATGTCCGTCGAGATCGCGGCATGCGGCATTTTGGCGCGGACCTTGTCCAGGATGCCGAGGAACTTCGCCGACCGGTAGGAACGCTTCATGTCACGCAGGACCTTGTCCGAGCCCGACTGGAGCGGCATGTGGAGCTGCGGCATTACGTTGGGCGTCTCGGCCATGGCGTCGATGACGTCATCGGTGAACGCGGCCGGATGGGGGCTGGTGAACCTCACCCGTTCCAGGCCCGGGATCTCGCCGCAGGCGCGCAGCAGCTTGGAGAAGGCCTGGCGGTCCCCGAACTCCACCCCGTACGAGTTCACGTTCTGGCCGAGTAGCGTCACTTCGATGGCCCCGTCGTCCACCAGGGCCTGCACCTCGGCGAGGATCTCCCCGGGCCGGCGGTCCTTTTCCTTGCCGCGCAGGGCAGGGACGATGCAGAAGGTGCAGGTGTTGTTGCAGCCCACCGAAATGGACACCCAACCCGAATAGACCGAGTCGCGCTTGGTGGGCAGCGTGGACGGAAAGACGTCCAGCGACTCAAGGATCTCCAGCTGCGCCTCGTTGTTGTGGCGCGCCCGGTCCAGGAGGGCGGGCAGGGCGCCGACGTTGTGTGTGCCGAAGACCGCATCTACCCAGGGCGCCTTCTTCAGGATGGTTTCGCGGTCCTTCTGGGCGAGGCAGCCACCGACGGCGATCTGCATCCCCGGGTTGGCTGCCTTGATCGGCGCCAGCTGGCCGAGGTTGCCGTAGAGCTTGTTGTCAGCGTTCTCCCGCACCGCGCAGGTGTTGAAGACGACGACGTCGGCCTGGGCACCGTCCGCCGGTACATAACCGGCGGCTTCCAGCATCCCCGCCATGCGCTCGGAGTCGTGAACGTTCATCTGGCAGCCGAAAGTGCGCACCTGATAGGTGCGGGGCACAGCGGCGTCGCCGGTTGGTTCGTTTTCGGTGCCGGCTGCGGGGGAAGGATAGGTCAGACTCACCCATTAAGGGTACCGGCTGCTAAGGCTACCGGGTGCGCTCACTCCCAGTCCGCGGTGGCCTCGACGGAGTCGCCGCCGCTCTGGGCACCCCCGGCTGCAGCGTCCAGGACCTCGGCCACGATCCGAAAGGCCTGCGAGGGCTGGTACCCCTTGCGCGCGAGCATGGACGCGAGCCGCCGCGTGATCTTGTCCCGCTCCGCCCGGTCTGACAGGTCCGTCCCCGGCCGCAGCTTGCGTTCCACGAGATGGCGAGCGGCGGCTTCCTCGTCCTCGTCACTCAGCTGCTCCAAGGCGGACGCCGCCGTGTCAGCGTCAATGCCCTTGTCCGCGAGTTCCCGGCGGAGGGCTCCCTTGGCCAGCCTGCGCGACTGGGACCGGCTCCGCACCCACATGTCCGCGAATTCGGCGTCGTCAACGAGCCGGACCTCTTCGAAGCGGTCCAGCACGGCCGCGGCGACGTCCTCCGGCACGTTGCGCTCGGCCAGCTTGCGTTCAAGCTGCAGCCGGCTTTTGGGCGATGCGGTCAGCTGGCGCAGTACGATGGCGCGCGCCACCGACGCCGGATCTGCGTCCCGGTCCTCATCGGGTTCCGGGCCGGGTCCTGCTGTGCGGTCCCCTCCGGCCTTGGCGAAGGCCGAAGAGGACCGGCGTTTGCTAGAAGCCGTCAACGGCCTTCAGCTTCGGTGAGGCTGCAGCGTCGGCCGCGGGCTTGGTTCCCACGCCGAGCTTTTCCTTGATGAGCCGTTCCAGTTCTGCGGCGAGTTCCGGGTTGTCGCGCAGGAAGCGGCGCGAGTTCTCCATGCCCTGGCCAAGCTGGTCGCCGTCGTACGTGAACCAGGAGCCGGACTTCTTGATAATGCCGTGCTCCACGCCCATGTCGATAATGCCGCCCTCGCGGGAGATGCCCTGGCCGTAAATGATGTCGAATTCGGCGATCTTGAAGGGCGGGGCCATCTTGTTTTTGACGATCTTGGCCTTGGTCCGGTTACCGACGGAATCGGCACCTTCCTTCAGGGTCTGGATGCGGCGGACGTCGATGCGCACGGACGCGTAGAACTTCAGCGCCTTACCACCGGTGGTGGTTTCCGGTGAACCGAAGAACACGCCGATCTTTTCACGCAGCTGGTTGATGAAGATGGCGGTGGTCTTGGTCTGGCTCAGCCGGCCGGTGATCTTTCGCAGGGCCTGGCTCATGAGGCGTGCCTGCAGGCCGACGTGGCTGTCGCCCATGTCGCCTTCGATTTCGGCGCGGGGCACCAGTGCTGCCACGGAGTCGATGACCACGATGTCCAGTGAACCTGAACCCACCAACATGTCCATGATTTCCAGGGCCTGCTCACCGGTGTCCGGCTGGGAGACCAGCAGGGCGTCCGTGTCCACGCCGAGCTTGGCGGCGTAGTCGGGATCAAGGGCGTGCTCGGCGTCAATGAAGGCAGCGATGCCGCCGGCACGCTGGGCGTTGGCCACAGCGTGCAGGGCAACGGTGGTCTTACCCGAGGATTCCGGGCCGTAAATTTCCACGACGCGGCCGCGCGGCAGGCCGCCGATTCCCAGCGCGACATCCAGCGCGATGGAGCCGGTGGGGATGACCTCGATGGGGGCACGTGTTTCGTCGCCCAGCCGCATGATCGATCCCTTGCCGAACTGCTTGTCAATCTGCGCGAGCGCTGCTTCCAGCGCTTTTTCACGATCCGGGGCTGCCGCCATGGTTCACACCTCTAATGCTTTCTCGCTTTGGAGGGGCCTCTGCGGCCCTCTGTCTGTCATCACCGACGCTAGCGCCACCCGCTGACATTCTTACCGGGCAGGCGTGCGTATGTGGATAACCCGCTGCCAAAGAGCATAGTCGCACCCGAACAGATATTCGAACAATCGGTCGGCGTGTCAGCAGCTTCTCATCGCGGGCGGAGAGCCTCTCAGACCAGGTCGGGGCCGTCCTGTCGCGGCTTGATATCGCGGCCGAGCCGGCGCTCCTCGGGCACGTCCTGCACGTCACAGACTGCCAGCCAGACGTCGCGCGGACTGACGCCCGCGGCGAGGGCTTGGTTCGCCGTACGGCCGCCGACGCCAGCAAGGACGAGCGAGCCACCCAGTACGCGCGAGTAGCCGGAGCCGAATTCATCGTCCATCAGCCGCCAGAAATCACTAATTCTCACTCAATAGAGTCTCTCACGGACACTGACTCTAGAATGGTTGCCATGAGCAACCCCGCTGAAGCCCCCGGAGCCACTGCCCCCTTCGAGGACACGCTTGATACGGCACTGACCAACGTGGAGCATCAGATCAGCCTTTTCTGGCGGCGGGCCAGGTCCATTTCCCAGCAACTGTCCCGCGAGGTCCACCCGGATATGGAGCCGGCCGCCTACGGCCTTCTCACCGTGATCCGTAAGAACGGCCCCATCCGGCTTACCGAACTTGCATCCTGCATCGGCGTCGGCAAGCCTTCCGTCAGCAGGCAGATCGCCTTCCTTGAAAGCATCGGCCTGGTGCTCAAGGAAGCCGACCCGCTGGACGGCCGGGCGCAAACGATCCGGCTTACCGCCGAGGGCGAAGAGAAGATGCACCAGGTGCAGGATGCCCGGCGGCAGGTTTTCCGGGAGCGCCTGGGCGAATGGCCGGTGGAGGACCTTGAGGCGCTGGCCACCTACATGGCCAAACTCAACGCCACGTACGAACGTGACGGATTCCCCCGCGACGGTGACTCCTAGTAGACGGTGCTTCCTAGCCAGGACAGCCAGGCAGCCGACTAAATAGGATTTCAGGCACGACGAAGGCCTCCGGCACATTGCCGGAGGCCTTCGCTGTAGTTATCTGGCCCGGATTACGGGACTCAGTTACCGGGCGCTGGAGAGCAGTTCCGTGGCGAGCTCGTTGTTAAGCTCGCTGCTCAGGTCACGCTCAAGGTCCCGGCCGTAGCGCTGGGAGAATTCCTGCGGGACGGTGTCCGGCACCGCAACGCCTTCAGCGACGGCCACGCGGTCGCTGACCTCGCGGAGCATGCTGGAAAGCGGAACATCCAGGGCCGAACAGATCGAGGACAGGAGTTCCGAGGAGGCTTCCTTCTGGCCGCGTTCCACTTCACTCAGGTACCCCAGGGAGACCCGGGCGCTGTGCGAGACTTCGCGGAGGGTACGCCCTTGACGCTGGCGGACATCGCGCAGTACATCACCGATTTCGTGACGAAGTACAACCATCTTGCGCTCCTTCTGTTCGCTCTTGGCCTGATCGGCGAGGCCCACGTCCTTCCAGCGGACAACGCCGTTTACGGACACGGGCTGCTTTACCATCTGTATCGCCTTGCTCCCTCATGGTTCCGGTTTACTGTGACGTAAACCGCATATGTTCTCTTCATCCTAGGCGCCTCCCTCAGGCGGAGGCGACACAATGTGACAACTATTCGGACTCACTTTTTGTTCCCGGCAACCTTACTGCGGGTAGCTTAGCGCAGTCGGGGGGCCAGGTCAGCGTAGCCGGAAACTCAGCTTAACGCAGCCAGGGCCTCCTGAAGACGCTCCAAAGCAGCGCCACAGGCAAGCCCGCGGATCTCTGCCCGGGTGCCCTGAAAGCTGTAGGGAAAGGTCTCCACACCGTGTGCGGTGGCGACGCCCACGAACACCGTTCCCACGGCCTTGCCGTCATGTGCATCCGGCCCGGCTACGCCCGTGGTGGAGACGGCCAGGTCCGCGCCGCAGATCCGCCGGGCGCCTTCCGCCATAGCGGCAGCCACCGCTTCGTCCACCGATCCGACGGCGTCCAGCAGGTCTTGCGGGACGCCAAGAACGTCCCGTTTTACGGCGTTGTTGTAGGAGACCACGCCGCCTTGCAGCATGGCAGACGCCCCCGGAGTGTCGGCCAATACGGCGGCGACCATGCCGGCGGTGAGTGACTCCGCGGTGGCAACGGTGACGCCACGCCCGACGGCCGCAGCGACGGCCTCCCCGGCAATCCGGTGCAGATTCCTCACGGTTGGCCCTCCTGCTTGGGGATGTCCTGCTTGGGAATGTCCTGATTGGGTGTTTCCTGCTTGGGGAGGCCCCGGTTCGCGGATTCCTGCTGGCCACGGTCAGCAGCGCGCCGGCGGAGCCCCTCCGACCTGACTTTCAGCGCCTGGACGACGTATTCGATGCCGGTCCAGACGGTGATCAGCACGGCTGCCAGCATCACGGCGAAGGCCACCCAGGTCAGCCACGGTGCGATGGATGCCAACGGAAGAAGGTAGAGGAAGATCGCCACGGTCTGGACGACCGTCTTGAGCTTTCCGCCGCGCGATGCCGGGATGACGCCGTAGCGGATCACGAAGAACCGAAGCGCGGTGATGCCCCACTCGCGGACCAGGATCACGATCGTGATCCACCATGGCAGCTCACTCAGTACGCACAGCATGACCAGCGCAGAGCCGGTCAGCAGCTTGTCCGCGATCGGATCGGCGATCTTGCCGAAGTCGGTGACCAGTCCCCTGCTGCGGGCGATGTCGCCGTCGAGCTTGTCCGTGTAAATCGCGACGGCAAACGTGGCCACTGCTGCCCAGCGCCACCCGCCGGACTCGCTCTGCAGTCCCGGGGCATCGGCGATGAGGAACCACACGAAGAACGGCACCAGCACAATGCGGAGCATCGTGAGGATGTTGGGAAGATTCCAGATCCCGGAGCTGTTGGAGCCGGCCGCGGTCGCTTCGGTGCTTGTCACCCTTCTAGGCTACCGTCTTCGGCACTGCCGACTTCTTCTTCATCACCTTAGGACTACCGGCCGGTGAGGGACCAGGCGTCCTCGGAACCGTCCTCGTCGTCACCGGAACTGTCGGCGCCGTCGTGATAGTCGATGCTCTGGGTGCGGTTGTCCAGGTCCGCGGCAACGAGGTCCTCCGCGTAGCCGCCCTGCGCGATGTTGGCGTTGGCGTTGTCGCTGAGCGCGGCGGTCTGCGCATCGGCCATGGCCGGCGCTTCCTGGCCCTTCATCGCAGCCAGCACGGCGGCGAGGTCGTCCGGCTTGACCAGCACATCGCGCGCCTTGGAACCTTCAGACGGGCCAACCACGCCGCGTGATTCGAGCAGGTCCATGAGGCGGCCGGCCTTGGCGAACCCGACGCGGAGCTTGCGCTGCAGCATGGACGTCGAACCGAACTGTGTGGTGACCACCAGCTCCGTGGCCTGCAGCAGCACTTCGAGGTCGTCCCCGATGTCGTCGTCGATCTGCTTCTTCTGCGCTTCGGGTGCGACGTCGTCACGGTAAACAGCCTGGAGCTGGCCCTTGACGTGTTCAACCACCTTGTGGATCTCGGATTCGGTGACCCAGGCGCCCTGCACACGCATCGCCTTGGAGGCACCCATCGGAAGGAACAGGGCGTCACCCTGACCGATCAGCTTCTCTGCACCGGGCTGGTCCAGGACCACGCGGGAGTCGGTAACGGATGAGGTGGCGAAGGCCATGCGGGACGGCACGTTGGCCTTGATCAGGCCGGTGACCACGTCAACGGACGGGCGCTGCGTGGCGAGCACCAGGTGGATGCCGGCGGCACGGGCCAGCTGCGTGATGCGGACGATGGAATCCTCGACATCGCGCGGCGCCACCATCATCAGGTCGGCGAGCTCATCGACGATCACCAGGAGGTACGGGTAGGGCCGGATGACGCGCTTGGAGTCCACGGGCGGCTGGACCTTGCCGGCGCGCACTGCCTTATTGAAGTCGTCGACGTGCTTGAAGCCGTAGTTGGCGAGGTCGTCATAGCGGGCGTCCATCTCGCGGACCACCCACTGGAGTGCCTCGGCCGCCTTTTTGGGGTTGGTGATGATGGGGGTGATGAGGTGGGGCACGCCTTCGTAGGCGGTAAGTTCCACGCGCTTGGGGTCGACCATGACCATGCGGACCTCGTCGGGGGTGGCGCGCATCAGCAGGGACGTGATCATGGAGTTCACGAACGAAGACTTACCGGCACCGGTGGCACCGGCCACCAGCAGGTGGGGCATTTTCGCGAGGTTGGCCACGACGTAGCCGCCCTCGACGTCCTTGCCGACGCCCATGACCATGGGGTGGTCCGTGCGGCGCGCGTTCTGGCTGCGCAGGACATCGCCCAGCGACACCGTCTCACGGTCCGTGTTGGGGATCTCAATACCGATGGCCGACTTGCCGGGAATGGGGCTGAGGATGCGGACGTCGCTCGAGGCAACGGCGTACGAGATGTTCTTGGAAAGCGCGGTGACCCGCTCCACCTTGGTGCCGGGCGCCAGTTCGATCTCATAGCGGGTCACGGTCGGACCCCGGCTGAAGCCGGTCACGGAGGCATCCACGTTGAACTGCTGGAGCGTGTCCGTCAGGGCGGCCACGACGGCGTCGTTGGCTTCCGTGCGCTCCTTGGGAATGGATCCGGGCGTCAGCACATCAGACGACGGCAGCGTGTACGTGACGTCGCCCGCGAGGGACAGCTGCTCCGTGCGCTGCGGAATGGGGGTGGGCAGCGGCGCAGGCGCCACAGGCTTGGAAGGCACCTGCACGGCAGCACCGGGAGCTGCACCGGGTGCATTCGCCGAACCGGCCATGCCCGGAACCACGAGCGGGATGGCTTCGGTAGCGTTCTCGGCGTCGGCGCCCTTGGCGCCGAGCCCCTGGGCTGCCTTGATCTTCTCGACGGCGATCTCCGCCTGGGTGGGGCGCCGGACTCCGGGGGCCACGGCGGGGGTTCCCTTGCCGGCGGACGGTGACGGATCGTCGTCCTCGATCACGGCGTGCTCAAAGGCTTCGTCTCCGACGTAGCCCTCCAGCTTGGGGTCAGCTTCCTCACCCTTGCCAAAGAGCCGCTTACGCTTCTTCTTCGGGGCGGGAGGGGTGTTTTCGTACGGGTAGCTGCGGTCGTGGGCGTCGCCGTCGTTCTCCTGAAGGTCGATGCCCATCAGGTGCTCATAGGCACCACGCAGCCGCCGCGGAATGGCTCCGAACGGCGTCGCCGTGACGATGAGCACCGACACGAAGGCCAGTAGCCCGTACAGGACCACCGGGACGGCGGGGTGGATGGCGGCCAGCGGGGAGGCTGCCAGGAATCCCAGCATGCCTCCGGCCTGCCGCAGCCCGTCGAAGCCCTCACTGACGGTCGGCTGGCCGCCCACGATGTGCGCAATGCCGCAGCCTGCGAACGTCATGATGAGGAAGCCGATGCCCACGCGGTTGTTTCCGCGGCCGTCCACAGGCTGACGGAACAGCCTGCAGGCGCACACGAAGAGCATGAGCGGCAGGACCAGCGACATCCAGCCGAAAGTGCCGTTGACCACGGCGTAGACAGCGTCCGGGAACCAGCCGCGGAAACCCCACCAGGCGAAGGTGGCGATGAAGACCGCCAGGGCCAGGTTGAACAGGGCGGCACCGTCACGGCGGTCTTCGGCTGCCACGTCGCTGACGTCCTGGCCGATGCGGCGCACTCCCCCGCCCACCAGGTGGCCGATGCCCAGCCAGGCCCCGCCGGCCACCCGCAGCAGCCAGGGCTGCCGGTGTTCGACGGCGGGAAGCTGACGCGTCCGGGCGCTGCCGCCGGACGATCCGGCCCGGCCGGATTTGGCCGCCGAGGAGCCGCTGCGGCCTGCGGATGCGCCCGTTTTGCTGTTGGGGGTACGTTTTGGCGCGGGGGAAGTACGAGTGGCCATATCTGCCACGGTACTCCACTGTGGCCGCGGAACCGCGGATTTCCGGGCCTTCGGGGGCTGTGTTCAGCCCCCGGGCACCGTCACTTAAGCCTCCAGCACCACCGGGATGATCATGGGGCGCCGGCGCAGCTTGCGGTTGACCCACGTGCCGACGGCCCGGCGAACGATCTGCTGCAGCTGGTGGTTGGTGTGGTCCGCGTTGCTGAGCACGGCCTCCTCCAGCGCGGCGTTGATCTTGGGGATGATGTCGTCGAAGACCGAGTCGTCCTCGGCGACGCCGCGGGCGTGGATCTCGGGCCCGGAGACAACCTTGCCTGTGGCCCGGTTGATGACGGTGATGATGGAGATGAAGCCTTCGTCGCCGAGGACTCGGCGGTCCTTAAGGTCGGCGTCGGTGATTTCGCCGACGCTGGAGCCGTCCACATACACGAAGCCGACCTCAACCTGGCCCACGATGTCGGCCTGGTGGTCCCGCAGGTCGATCACCGTGCCGTTGTCCGCAAGCAGGATGCTGGCCGCCGGAACGCCCGACTCCTCCGCGATCTTGCCGTTGGCGATCAGGTGGCGCGTCTCGCCGTGCACCGGCATGGCGTTGAGCGGCTCGAGGATGTTGTAGCAGTACAGCAGCTCCCCTGCCGCGGCATGGCCGGACACATGGACCTTGGCGTTGCCCTTGTGGATCACGTCGGCGCCGAGCTTCAGCAGGCCGTTGATGATGCGGAAGACGGCGTTCTCGTTGCCGGGGATGAGGCTGGACGCCAGGATGACGGTGTCACCCTGGCCCACCACCACGCGGTGGTCGCCGTTGGCCATGCGTGAAAGCGCGGCCATGGGCTCGCCCTGGGAACCGGTGGACATCAGCACTACCCGGTTGTCGGGCAGGGTGTCGATGTTCTTCAGATCCACTACTATGCCGTCCGGCACATGCAGGTAGCCAAGTTTGGCGGCGATGGCCATGTTCCGCACCATGGAACGTCCCACGAAGGCGACGTTACGGCCGTGCTTGGCCGCGGCGTCCAGGACCTGCTGCACCCTGTGGACGTGCGAGGAGAACGACGCGACGATGATGCGCTTGGTGGCCTGGGCGAAGAGCCGGTCCAGGGTGGGGCCGATCTCCTTCTCCGCGGTGGTGAATCCCGGGACGTCGGCGTTGGTGGAGTCGGACATGAACAGATCCACGCCTTCTTCACCCAGCTTGGCGAAATGCCGGAGATCGGTGATGCGGCCGTCCAGGGGCAGCTGGTCCATCTTGAAGTCGCCCGTGTGCAGCACCGTGCCGCCGGCCGTGCGGATGAAGACGGCCAAAGCGTCCGGGATGGAGTGGTTGACGGCCACGAACTCGCACTGGAAGGGACCGAACTGCTCCACCTGCCCCTCGGTGACGGACAACGTGTAGGGCTTGATCCGGTGTTCCTGCAGCTTGGCCTCAACCAGCGCCAGCGTCAGCTGGGAACCCACGAGCGGAATGTCGTTGCGGAGCCGCAGCAGATACGGAACGGCTCCGATGTGGTCCTCGTGGCCGTGCGTGAGGACTACGGCGACGATGTCATTGATCCGGTCCTCGATGTAGGAGAAATCGGGCAGGATCAGATCAACGCCGGGCTGGGTTTCCTCGGGGAAGAGGACGCCGCAGTCGACAACCAGCAGCTTGCCGTCGATTTCGAACACAGCCATGTTCCGGCCGATTTCGCCCAGCCCGCCCAGCGGAACAATCCGCAGGGTGCCTTGGGGAAGGCGGGGAGGCGTAACGAGGCCGGGGAGGGCTACTTGGGTCATAATGCACTTCTTTCCAGACGGAAGAGTGCCGGTCTCAGTCCCTCAGGAAAAGACCAGCCCTCCTTCCGCCAAGTCCTCGCGGATGGTTTCGATCTCGGCTTCGTCCGGCTCCACGAGGGGCAAGCGGACAATCGAGTTGGGCAGGACTCCCTGCCATTTAAGAATTTGCTTGGCTGCCACGGCACCCTGGACACGGGTCATCGTTGCGCGCACTACCGGCTCAAGCTCGAAGTTGATCTTGCGGGCGGTCCCGAGGTCATTCGCGTTGATCGCGTCGATGAGCTCCCGGAAGCGGCGGGTGGCAACGTGCGTGGTGACACCCACGAGGCCCACGGCGCCCAGCGCCATCCACTGCAGGGTCAGGCCGTCGTCGCCGGAGTAGAAGGCAAGGTCGGTCTCGGCAAGAACGCGGGTGGCCGCAGCGAAGTCGGCCTTGGCGTCCTTGACGGCCACGATGTTCGGGTGCTGGGCCAGACGGATCATGGTATCCGGCGCGATCTCGATGGAGGACCGTCCGGGGATGTCGTAGAGCATGACAGGCAGGTCCGTGGCGGAGGCGACCGTCTCGAAGTGCGCCCGAACGCCGGCCTGGCTGGGCTTGTTGTAGTAGGGCGTGACGATCAGCAGGCCGTCGACGCCCAGCTTTGCGGCTTCCTGGGACAGGTGCACGGAGTGTGCGGTGTCGTTGGTTCCGGTGCCGGCGATGACGGCGGCACGCCCACCCACGGCTTCCATCACGGCGCGGAACATCCCGAGGTTTTCCTCGTCGGTGAGGGTGGACGTCTCGCCGGTGGTCCCTGTGACGACGAGGCCGTCGCAGCCCTCGTCAACGAGCTTGCTGGCCAGTTCCGCGGCCTGCTGGTAATCGACCTTGCCGTCAGTGGTGAACGGGGTGACCATGGCGGTCAGGAGGGTGCCCAAGGCAGGAATGTTCGCGGAAGTGTCAGCCATGGGAAAAACGTTACCCTGTCACGTGCAGGTTAGGACAATGGCCGCCGCGTGATGATCGTCAAATTCCGGCGCGCACGCTAGCCGCGGTACCGATTCAGGGAACCCCGCCGCAGGACAGCGGTGACCACTTCCGTTCCTGTACCGCCCGCCTGCCGCATCGGCAGCCCGTCCGGTCCCCAGAAACCGCTCAGGCCGCAGGACGGCCCCAGCGGGGTGCGGCCCCCCAGGTTGGCAAGGACACCGTACATGCGGTTGTCCATGGCCCGCGCTCCAAGATGCAGCCCCAGCCGGTGGCCCTCCTCCTGCGTGTAGAGCGCCGAGACGGCATACACGTCGGCTCCGGCGGCGGCAGCAGCGCCGGAGTGTGCCGGATGGGCAGCATCGAAGCAGATGGCCAGCGCGACCCTCCAGCCGTCCACGTCCAGCATGAGCGGTTCTCGACCCCCCTCAGACCCGCGCCCTTGTTCGAACCCTGGCCCTGCTTCAAACAGGGACTGCTCGTCGCCGTGCAGGTGCGCCTTGAAGCCAGCCTCTTCCGCGCCGTTCGGGTGGACGGCCAGGGATGCGAGCCGCCGCGTGCCGTCCTGGTCCCGGAAGGGCGCCCCGACGACGGCGGTGATGCCGGTTCTGCGGCAGATCTCCCGGATCGGGTCCAGGCGATGGTCCGCGGGCGCCACCCACTGGTCCCTGCCCCGCCGGTCCCCGCCCCGCTGGTCCCCGCCCCGCTCGTCGCCTCCCCGCTGGTCCCCGCCCCGAAGCAGCGGCAGGTTGTACCCCGTGAGCGAGAGCTCGGGAAACACCACCAGCCTGGCGCCGTGCGAGTCAGCGTCCTCGATGAGGCGCACGTGCTCTGGCACATTGGTGTCGATGCCGCCCTCCAGGGCCGCGTACTGGATGGCGGATACGGTCAGCGGTGCGGTCACGAGCCCATCCTAGGCGGGGCCTGCCCCCGAGCAGTATCGCTCTACGGCCGCTTCCCGCAACGATTCGGCCCACAGGGTGAGGCGCTGCGCGGCGCGGACGTAGTGGAACAGCTCCGTGGGCGTCAGCGCATCGACGTCCGTTTCAGACAGCCGGCGTGCCAGCTCCGCCCCCGGCGCCTGGTCCGAGAGCGCAACGCCTTCCCGGCCCCACTGGACGTCCTCCCCAGGCTCCCCCGCAACGAGCTGCCGGAAAAGGAAGTCCACGACGCCGGGGCTCATCGCCTTCAGCGGATCACCCTTCAGCGAACCACCCCTGAGCGGATCACCTCTGGGCGGGTCAGCCCTGGGCGCAGGGGCCTTAACGGGGTCACTCTTGAGCCGGTGTCCGCCAAGCTCGCGCCCTTCCAGCTGGTGGCCTGCCGAGCGCCCTGATGACTTCTTCATGCCGGAAATACTATTCGAACATATATTCGAATACAAGACACCTGCCGGGATTAATCCTGACGAAGGGACACGACAACGGCAGTCCGCACCACTTCTTGTCCTGTCCCCGCCGGTTCCCAAGCTCGTGGTTTCGCGCACCCTCACGCAGGCCGCCTGGAACACGACCATGATTCACGACGTCGTGCCTGAACAAATCGCCGAACTGAAGGCCCAGCCCGGGGGTGACATCGCCCTTAGCGGCGGCAATTTGGCCTCCACCTTCATGCGGCACGGAGTGACTGACGAGTTCCGGGTTCTCGTCCATCCAATGGTTCTGGGGCGCGGCCGGCCGCTGTTCGAAGACCCCGATAACGGGATGAGTCTCAAGCTTGAGGGGACGCGGTCGTTCGGCAACGGTGTTGTTTTGCTCCATTACGCGAGCGACGGTGGCTAAGGCCCGGAGACAGCGGTTCACGAAAATCAGGCCTGCAAGGCGGATATGAGACGATCACACAATGACCTCGCGGAGCACGGCTGCATCTTCCAGGACAGCGAAGGGGCCGGCTACAGGCGTCCGACTGGCCGGTATTGACGCTGCCCGCGGCCTGGCCCTCCTTGGCATGATGGCCACCCACCTCCTCCCCACCTTCGAGCCCAATGCCGCGCTGACCCCGACCTGGGTGGGCCTGACGTTCTCCGGCCGTGCGGCCGCCCTGTTTGCCGTGCTCGCGGGAATCGGCCTCGCCCTGTCCACCGGCAAGCAACAACCGCTTGACGGACCCGCACTGACGGCGGCACGGCGCGGCATCGCGATGCGCGCCCTGGTAATTGCCGTCGTCGGGCTCGCGCTCGGCGGACTTGACGTCAACATCGCGGTGATCCTGGTGCACTACGCCGTGCTGTTCCTGTGCATTCTGCCGTTCATCGGGCTGCGACTGAAGGTCCTGTGTGCCTGGGGTGCAGGCTGGATCCTGCTGTCCCCGTTGTTTGCCTTCCTGCTTCGGCCCTGGCTCATGGCCGCAGATCCGCCGCTGCAGCTCAACCACAACCCGGGGTGGGAGGACCTCACCACCCCGGGCCAGCTGCTGGGCGACCTGTTCCTGACGGGGTACTACCCGGTGTTCCAGTGGATTTCGTATCTGCTGGTGGGGCTCATCATCGGCAGGCTCGCACTGACCACGGCAATCGTTCCCGTGCTGCTGCTGCTCGGCGGCACTGCCGTGGCGGCATTCTCCAAGGTCCTGGGCACGGCGGCGATGGAGCAGTGGGGCGGCCGCGCCGCCCTGCAGGACATCCTCGCGGACCCCAACTATCCGTTGGACAGCCTTCTGCAGGTCAATCTCGCCGGTGTCCGGCAGGAGGGATCGTGGTGGTGGCTGGCCAGCAGCGCGCCCCATTCCGGAACAACGCTGGACCTGCTGCATACCAGCGGCGTGGCTGCCGCCGTCGTCGGCCTTTGCCTTCTGGTGGGCAGGCTGGGGCAGTGGCTGGCCCTGGACCTGCTGCTTCCGCTGCGCGGACCGGGCGCCATGACGCTGACGCTGTACACCGCCCACGTTTGCGTGGTGGCGTCGTTCCATCTCAAGCCATTGCCTGTGGGATGGACCGAGGACGGGATGTACTTCGCGCACGCGGCGCTGGCCGTGGTGATTGGAATGGTCTTCGTAATCCTGAAATGGCGCGGTCCGCTGGAATGGCTCGGGCACGCCGCCAATCAGGTGGGCCGGCACCAGCCGGCAAGAATCCGCTAGCGGGCCACAGCGTCGCCGGAGGCGCGGAACAGCCGCACGGCATCGCGCATGGAGGAACGTGCCCGCTTCCGGTCGCCGGAGGCGTCATAGGCGCAGCTGAGCCTGAACCAGGACCGCCAGTCGTCCGGGGCGGCCTCTGTTTCTGCCCGGTACTTCTCGAACTCCTGGTCCGCGGCGGCCCGGATGATCCGGCCGGCCGGCGTGCGGGGCAGGTTGTCCTCCGGCAGGCCGCCTTCGGCTTCAAGCACACGTGCCATCTGTTCGGTCCGGGCGCCGAAAAGGAGTTCCCGGATCAGGGCCCAGGCGCCGATCACCGGCAGCACGAGGTACGCCGCGCCGATGGCTTTGGCCACCGGCTCGGCGTCCGTCAGCAGCAGGACGGAGCGCTGGAAGGACACCACGAGATAGAAGACCAGCAGGAGCGTCACCGCGCCCACCCAGATCTTGGTGCGGTTTGTCCTCAGCCAGCGAAGAAGCGGTTTCACTGCGTTACAACCCCAGGTCCAGGTAGCCGTCCAGGCCAACGGTGAGCCCGGGGTGGGCTGCGACGTTCCGCACACCCAGGAGAACGCCGGGCATGAACGAAGCCCGGTCGAAGGAATCATGGCGGAGCGTCAGCTGCTCCCCCGGGCCGCCCAGCAGGACCTCCTGATGCGCCACGAGCCCCCGGAGCCGGACGCTGTGCACGCGCACGCCGTCCACGTCGCAGCCGCGGGCGCCGGCCAGTTCGGTGGTGGTGGCATCCGGGCTGGGGCCGACGCCGGCCGCCTGGCGTTCCGCTGCCACCAGCTGGGCGGTACGCACGGCGGTACCCGACGGCGCGTCCACCTTGTCCGGATGGTGGAGTTCGATGATCTCCACGGATTCGAAGTACTTGGACGCCTTGGCAGCAAATGCCGACGCGAGCACGGAGCCCAGGGCGAAGTTGGGTGCTATCAGCACACCGACCCCGGGGTGGCCGGCCAGCAGGGTCTCCAGCGACTCCAGCCTGCCCAGGTCCCAGCCCGTGGTGCCCACCACGGCGTGCATGCCGTTTTCGACGGCGAAGCGGACGTTCTCCTCGGTGCTCTCCGGAACGGTGAGGTCGACGACGTATTGGGTGCCGGCGTCGAGCAAGGAATCCAGGGAGTCACCGCGTCCCAGCGCTGCGACGAGCTTCATGTCGGGAGCGGCCTCCACAGCTTTGACGGCCTCGGCGCCCATGCGCCCGTTTGCGCCCAGAACGGCGACAGGAAGTTGTTGGGTCATGGCTTCCACACTACCGTTCGGGTGACCGCCGGACGGAACCGGAGTGAATGCGTTACCTCACGCGCGGGCGGCCTGCCTGCCCGGCCGGATCACCGGCGCTGCCCGCGTATCACCGCCGCTGCCGTCTTCTATTCCCCGGCACTGCCGTCGCTTACTCTCCGGCGCTGCAGTCTCCTACTCCCCGGCCCCGACCCACTCCACGGTGCCGTCGCTGAAGAACTGTTCTTTCCAGATCGGCACTTGCGCCTTGACCCGGTCCACCAGCTCGGAGCACACGGCGAAGGCCTGCCCGCGGTGGGCGGCCGACACCGCGCAGACGAGGGCGGGGTCGCCGATTTCCAGCGGGCCCACCCGGTGCGCGACCCAGATCCGGACCGGAGGAACCGCGCCGGCAGCCTCAGCACCGTCGGACGCAGCGCTGTCCGCGCCCGCCGCCTCGGCCTGCTCTGCCACCAGCTGCGCCACGACGTCGTCCAGCACCTTCCGGGCCGTGGGGTGGGCGCTGTAGCTGAGCCGGTCGACCGGCTTGCCGCCGTCGTGGTTCCGGACCACGCCGCTGAAGCTGACCACCGCTCCGGCAGTCTCCGATTCCACGGCGGCGATGGCCTGGTCCACGGAGATGGGTTCGGTGCTGAGCACCGCGGTTACTACTTCGAACGAAGCCTCAGTGGCCATGTCCGCCCTCCAACTGGTCGCACAGGTGCCCGATCACCGGGTCCAGGACGGAGAGACCGTCCATGACCCCCTTGGGTGATCCGGGCAGGTTGATGATGAAAGTCCGGCCGGCCGAACCGGCATGTCCGCGGCTCAGCATGGCATGCGGCGTCTTCGCCGTTCCGAACTGGCGGATGCCCTCCATGATGCCGGGAATTTCGCGGTCCAGCAGCGGCAGCGTCATTTCCGGCGTGCGGTCGTCCGGGCTCAGGCCGGTGCCGCCGCTGGTGATGACGACGGCGGGTTCCTGGGTCAGGAGCGCGCGGATCGCCGCGCCCACCGGCTCACCGTCGGGCACCACCATGACCGGATACGGCACGAAACCGTGTTCGGTGAGCCAGTCTGTGATGACGGGCCCGGTCTCGTCCTGGTAGACGCCGGAGGCAGCGCGTGTTGAGGCAATGACGACGCCGGCTTTCCGGCCCTGCACCTCGCCGTGGACGTGTGGTGCCGCGGTTGCCGAAGGGTGGTTGCTCACAGGGCCCAGTCCCCGCTCTTGCCGCCGCTCTTGGCCAACACCTTGATGTCCGTGAGGACGGCGTGCTTGTCCACGGCCTTGATCATGTCGTAGACGCTCAGCGCCGCCACGGAGGCGGCAGTCAGGGCCTCCATTTCGACGCCGGTCACACCCCGGGTCTTGACGGTGGCCAGGATATCCACGGTCTCCGGGCCGAGTTCGAAGTCGACAGTCACTTTCGAAATCGGGAGCGGGTGGCACAGCGGGATCAGCTCAGGGGTTTTCTTGGCCGCCATGATTCCGGCAACCCGGGCCACGGCCAGGGCATCGCCCTTGGGCAGACCGCCGGTGCCCAGCAGCGCCAGGACCTCGGCGGTGCTGCGGACCGTCGCCGTGGCCGTGGCCTCGCGCGTGGTTTCCGGTTTTCCTGAGACGTCCACCATCTGGGCCGTGCCGTCTCGGCGCAGATGGGTCAGGGCGCCGTGGTCATTTTCTGCAGTCACAACATCCATACTTCCACCTCGGCGCCCTCGTCGAGAGCGGCGGTGCCCACGGGTACGTGGACCAGGGCATTCGAGTGGGCCAGTGCCTGCACCAGATGCGAGCTTTCGCCGCCCTGCAGCCGGACTGTGCCGTCGCCCTGCAGAGACCCCCGCCGGACCTGGTGCTTGCCGGCCGGGGAAGACAGCGACTGAGCCAGCCGTGCCCGGACCGCGGGCCTGGGCGCGGGTGCGCCAAACAGTTCGGCCAACACCGGGCGGAGGAACATCTCAAAGGAGACGAGGCAGCTGACGGGGTTCCCCGGAAACGCAAGGAGGGGGACGCCGTCGAACGTTCCCAGCCCCTGGGGGCCGCCGGGCTGCATCGCGACGTGCTGGAACGCGACGTCCTGGCCGTCCATGGCCTGCCGCACCACCTCGTACGCGCCCTTGCTCACTCCCCCGGTGGTGACAATCAGGTCCACCGCGGACGTGTGGGTGCGCAGCAGCGTCCGCAGGCCGTCCGGGCTGTCGGCGGAAATACCCGCCCTGGTCACGTCAAGTCCCGCCTGCCGCAGCGCGGACTCCAGGAGGGTGCCGTTGGCGTCATAGATCTTGCCGTCCCCCAGCGGTTCCCCGGGTTCCACCACTTCATCGCCGGTGGTGACCAGCAGAACCGAAAGCTGTTTGCGCACCAGTACCTCGGGGAGCCCCAGCGCGGCGAGCAGGCCCAGCTGCGCCGCGCCCAGACAGGTGCCCGCGGCCAATGCCTGCTGGCCGGCTTCGATGTCGCTCCCGGCGGCTCGGATGAACGTCCCGGCAGCCGTGGCCGGCAGTCTTACCTCAGCCTCTTCCCCTGCGGCCGGAAAGACGGAGGGGGCGGCCCGTTCGATGGGTACGACGGCGTCTGCGCCGTCGGGCACCATGGCACCGGTCATGATGGGGACAGCGGTGCCCGGCTGCAGGGGCGGAGGTTTCGCCCCTGCCGGAACCGGAGCCGCCACGCGCAGGTCCGCCCCGCCGTCGGGCACGTCGCCGGAGCGGATGGCAAAGCCATCCATCTGGGAGTTCCGAAACGGGGGCAGGCTCAACGGCGCGGTGATGTCCTCGGCGAGCCCCCGGCCCAGGGCCTGGACCAGCGGCAGCCTTTCGGTCCGCTCCGGGGACAGCAGCGGTTCCAGGAGCTCCCTGACCGCCTGCCGGTGGTCTGCAACGCTCCGGTGGGCGCCGTGATCGTGGATGCCGTGATCGTGGATGCCGTGATCGTGGATGCCGGCGTCGGCGGAGGGTGCTGCGGATCGTACGGCGGCATCGCCGTGCGGCTGCGAATGGCTGTGCATGTCGGGCCTTTGGTGGGCTACGTCTTCACGTCCACTCTAATGGTGTGGAAGCCCGTGGCACCGTCCGGCGCCACCGATCGCTGTTCCTCCGTCTGCGCAGTACCTTTCAGGTCCGTGGCCCGTACCTGGATTTCGTGCTGCCCCGGCTTCAGGTCAATGCCCAGCTGCCACTGATACCACGTGTCCACCGAGATGCCCGGAGCGAGCCGGGTCGGCTGCCAGCTGCCACGGTCCACGCGCAGCTCAACCTTGCCGATTCCGGTGTGCTGCTCCCAGGCCACACCGCCAAACACCACGGTCCCGGCCGGTACCGAAGCCCCGTTCCGGGGCACGTCGATCCGGGATGAGATCTTGATGGGACCGCGCTCGGACCAGCCGCGCGGCGTCCAGTAGGCAACGTCGTCGGCGAACCTGGTGACCTTGAGTTCGGTGAGCCACTTGGTCGCGGAGACATACCCGTACAGCCCGGGGACGATCATCCGCACGGGGAAGCCGTGTTCGAGCGGCAGCGGCTCGCCGTTCATGCCCACGGCGAGCAGCGCATCACGGCGGTCGGTGAGCACCTCCAGCGGCGTGCTGGCCGTAAAGCCGTCCGAGCTTCGTGACAGGACCATGTCGGCCTCCGGCGTGGGACCGGCCATCGCCAGCAGCTCCCGCACCGGCCAGCCCAGCCAGCGGGCATTGCCGATCAGGTCACCGCCCACCTCGTTTGACACGCAGGCGATGGTCACGTGCCGCTCGAGCAGGGGTTTCGCCAGCAGGTCCGCAAAGGAGACCTCGACTTCCCGTTCCACCAGCCCGGTGACCTTGAGCCTCCACTCGCGGGAATCAAGCACGGGGACGGACAGCGCGGTGTCGATGCGGTAGAAGTCAGGGTTGGGTGTAACCAGCGGGGCCACCCCGGCCAGTCGGATGTCAGCGCCGGCCGGAAGGGGCGGCGCCGGGGACTGCGGCGGGGGCAGCCGCAGGGTCCGGCGGACCTCGTTGACGCCGGCGGCCCCGCCCCGCCAGACGGTGACGACGGCGCCGCCCACCAGGACGCCGGCGGCGGTGCCTCCCAGCAGCTGGAAGAAGCCCCGCCGGGCCGGCCCCGGGTCAGCATCCCCGCCAGCGTCTGTAGCAGCCAGGCGCCTGACCAGCTTCAGCAGCACCGCGATCCCGATCCCGGCCGCAAGGAGCGGAAGAACGACGGCGGCGGCGGTAGCCTGGGCGCGGGTCAGGACCGCGGCCAGGCCCACGACGCCGAAAACGGCAAAGACAGCGGCTCCCGCGAAGCGACGGCGCAGCTCGAGGACACCTGCTGCGGACGCGAAAGCGGCGATTCCCAGCGCCATGCCAGCCAGCAGCGCAAGCTTGTCCGCTGTTCCGAAAAGGGAAACAGCCCAGTCCTTCACACCGGGCGGGACAGCGTCGATGACGGCGCCGCCCAGTGCTGTCATCGTTGAAAGTGAAGGACTGACGAAGCCGGCGATGAGTTCGCTGGCGACGAGTCCGGTGCCGGCTGCCACCACGCCTGCGGCCGCCGCCCACCGGCGCCGGTGCCGGCCTGGCTCATGGGACCCGTTCACCCTTCCAGCATAGGTTCAGCGGCGCTTTCCGGCACGGGGCATCCCGCCCGGCGCATCCCGATCACCGGGGCCGCAGCCCGCGGCCCGGTCACGGAACGCGACGGGTGTGATCGGCGGCCCGGGGTGGCGTAGCCTGAAGTCATGAGTGTTCAGCTTGGCATACCGCAGCTCCGTGAAGGAGGCGCACCCGATTCCGGTTCGCAGCCCCTTCCGGCTGCGCCCCCGGCCGGGGTCCCCGCCCGCCGCCCGACTGACGCTCCTGCCGGCCTCGCGGACCGCTACGGCCGCAGGGCCACAGATATGCGGCTTTCGCTCACGGACAAATGCAACCTCCGGTGTACGTACTGCATGCCGGCGGAGGGGCTGGAGTGGCTCGCCAAGCAGGCAGTCATGACCGGCGAGGAAATCGTGCGGATCGTGGGCATCGGCGTGAACCTGCTGGGCGTGCGCGAGCTGCGCCTGACCGGCGGCGAGCCGCTGGTCAGGGCCGACCTCGTCGACATCATCGGTGCGCTGCGCCAGGCACACCCTGAGCTTCCGATTTCCATGACGACCAACGGTGTGGGCCTGGACCGGAAAGCTGCAGCCCTCAAGGCCGCCGGCCTCACCCGCATCAACGTCTCCCTGGACTCGCTGCACGAGGAAACCTTCGCCAAACTGACCCGGCGCCCGTTCCTGGACCGGGTGCTCGCCGGAGTGGACGCCGCCTGGGCCGCCGGACTGGGACCCGTGAAACTCAACGCCGTGCTGATGCGGGGCATCAACGACACCGAATCGCCGTCCCTCCTCGCCTGGGCGCTGGAGCGCGGCTACGAACTGCGGTTCATCGAGCAGATGCCGCTGGACGCAGACCACGGCTGGACCCGCCGAAACATGATCACCGCCGCCGAGATCCGGGAACTCCTCTCCGAGGAGTTCGTGCTGAGCCCGGATCCGCGCGCCCGGGACGGCGCACCGGCGGAACGCTTTGAAGTACGACGCCGGGCTGCCAGCTCCGGAGTTTCAGGCGGTTCCGCTGATTCAACCGGCGCCGCAGACTCACACGGCCCGGTGCTGGGAACCGTGGGGATCATTGCCTCGGTCACCGAGCCGTTCTGCTCCGACTGCCGGCGGACCCGGATCACCGCCGAAGGCAAGATCATGAGCTGCCTCTTCTCCCGCGAGGAATTCGACCTGCTCGGCCTGCTAAGGCAAGGAGCCAGCGACGAGCATCTCGCCGAACGCTGGCAGGATGCCATGTGGCTGAAGCCCAAGGCCCACGGCATGGACCACGTGGGACTCGACGCTCCGGACTTCGTCCAGCCGGACCGCAGCATGAGCGCTATCGGAGGCTAATCCTTGAACGTACGATACTTCGCTGCCGCGCGCGCCGCGGCAGGCGTGGATGAAGAGCGCTTCGAACTTCCCGCCGGCTCCACGGTGGAGTCGCTCCTCACCGCCGTGCTCGACGTCGAACGCCCTGAGCCTCCGGCCGGGACGCCGCCGCTGGACAGGATCCTGGCCCGCAGCAGCTTCCTGCTGAACGAGGTCGCCGTCCGGGACCGGACCACCGTCCTGGCAGCTGGCGACGTGGTGGACGTCCTGCCGCCCTTCGCCGGCGGCTAGTACGGCACTGGGTGGTACGGCCGGGTGCCGGGACATACCATGGCACTACCTCGCCATTTCACCGCGCCGGAAACGGACCGCGCGGGGAATGGAACGCATCTGGAATGGAGCAGAGGCTGGCCAAAGGAGACCGGAAATGTTCACCCTGCAGATTGAGCACGCCGTCAAGGACTTCGACATGTGGAAGGCTGCCTTTGACCGCGACCCCGCGGACCGGGCTGGCTCCGGCGTCGTAGCCCATCGGATCGGCCGCCCGGTGGAGGACGACCGGTACATTGTGGCGGAACTGGACTTCGAGCGACGTGACCAGGCCGAGGAGTTCCTGGCCAAGCTGCGCGAAAACGTATGGAACTCCCCCGACGTCGCACCGGCCCTGTCCGGCTCCCCGCAGGCACGGGTCATCGAACTGGTGGGTTGAGGACCGCCGCGGGCCTACTCTGGGCGCCCACCTAGGCGCGGTGGCAGATCGAGGTCATGAACGGCTGAAAGTCCTGGGCCTCCCCCAGCCGCAGTTCGGCCGTGTGGGTCAGCACCCCTTCGTCCACCCTAAAGGTGTGCCTGGCGGTGCCGCGGTCGCTGCGCCGCTCCACCGTGAGGGTCGAGTCGTGCCAAACACCACGGGCCGGGGCCGCCGGGGGCCTGCCCATGCTGTCGACGTAGTACCAGAGCGTCTCGTCGTGGTCCGGGTCCACCGTGAAGACCCCGTGCCCCTCGAAGTGTGTGCCGTCGGCTTCGGTGTGGCGGTAGGACTGTACGACGGCGAACCCTCCGGCCGCGCGGGTAAACGTCACCTCCGCGGTGGCCGTGCGTGCCGGACCCCAGGGCGAGGCAGCGAGTTCGGTGGTTCCCAGCCAGCGGCCGACGAAGATCTCGAGCGCTTCGTGCGCTGTTCCCGGCTGCGGCTGGTCCATCGTTTCTCCCTGAACTCAGAGCCCGAAAGTTTCCGATTCGTCGAAGGGGCCGACCACCGTCACGGTCCGGGGTGCCGCGGCCAGCTCGCTGGCCAACTCCTGGACCTGTTCCGCCGTCACGGCCTTGATGAGGCGCAGGGTCTCGTCGATGTCCTGGTATTCACCGGAGACCAGCTCGGCGCGGCCCAGGCGGGACATGCGGGAGCCTGTGTCCTCGAGGGCCAGGACGATCCCGCCGCAGAGCTGCCCCACCGCCTTGCGGAGCTCGTCCTCGGAAATGCCGCCGGCCGCGAGACTGTCGAGTTCGGCGCCGAGGAGTTCCAGGACCTGGCGGACCTTGGTGGGCGTGCAGCCGGCATACATGCCGAAGTAGCCGGCGTCGGCGTAGGACGAGGCGAAGGAGTACGTGGAGTACACGAGCCCGCGCTTCTCGCGGATCTCCTGGAACAGCCGTGACGACATCCCGCCGCCGAGCACAGCGTTCAGCACGCTCATGACATAGCGGCGTTCATCGGTGGCGACGATGGTGGGACAGCCCATGATGATGTTGGCCTGTTCCACAGGGCGGGTGACCACGTGCAGCCCCGCGGTGCCGGTGATGTCTGCGCGCTCGGTGGAGCGACGCTCCACGGGAGCCGCCCCGGCCTCAAGTGACCACCCGGCTGAGTGGAGGGCATCCACCACAAGCCGGCAGACGACGTCGTGCTCCAAACCGCCGGCGGCGGTGATCACAAGCTCGTCCGGGCGGTAGTAGCGGCGGTAGTGGTCCCAGACGGAGTCACGGGCCACGGCACGGATCGCGTCCGGGGTGCCGCCAATGGGGCGCCCGAGCGGATGGGTGCCGAGCACGGCGGCCACGAAGTGCTCATGCGCGACGTCCGTGGGGTCATCGCTGTCCATGGCGATTTCCTCAAGGATGACGTCCCGCTCCTGCTCCATCTCCGCCGGGTCCAGCACGGCACCGGTGATCATGTCGGCGATGACGTCGATGGCCATCGGCAGATCCGTATCCAGCACGCGGGCGAAGTAGCAGGTGCTCTCCTTCGCGGTGGCAGCATTGGATTCGCCACCCACCTCGTCAAAGGCGGAAGCGATCTCCAGGGCTGTGCGCCTCTTGGTGCCCTTGAACAGCAGATGCTCAAGGAAGTGCGTCGAGCCGTGCTGCCCGGGAGCCTCGTCGCGGGAGCCCACGCCTACCCAGAACCCGATGGTGGCTGAACGCTGCCCCGGCATGGCCTCAGTCAGGACGCGCACCCCGCCGGGGAGGACAGAACGGCGGACTTCCGAACCGCCGTCGGCTCCGTGGATCAGGGTGTCGCCGGGGTGGTTCTGCTCCAGCGGCAGGGGTACGACAGTCATCAAGGCCTTTCGGGAAGCGGAGCCAAATCTGCCTGCAATCGTACCAGCGGGCCCGCCGTCGGCGAGGCTCTGAGGTGGGCTGTTTTGCCGCCGCAAGCGGGGGTTTGGGTGCGGGTTAAACGGGGCGGGGCCGGTGGTACAACCAACGGCCCCGCCCTTATGGGATCCGGCAGCACGCAGCTGCCGGAGCCCGGAACTACTCGGAAGCGTCCGAGCCTTCTGCCGAAGCCGAAGCGTGAACGCGGTCGGCCTCGCCGGCGCCTTCCTCTTCAGCCACAACCGGAGACAGGGACAGCTTTCCGCGGTCGTCGATCTTGGTGATCTCGACCTGGATCTTCTGGCCCACGGAGACGACGTCCTCGACGTTGTCCACGCGCTTGCCGCTGGCGAGCTTGCGCAGCTCGGAGATGTGCAGCAGGCCGTCCTTGCCCGGGGTCAGGGAGATGAACGCACCGAACGTGGTGGTCTTGACGACCGTGCCCAGGTAGCGCTCGCCGATTTCCGGAACCTGCGGGTTGGCAATGGCGTTGATCGCGGACCGTGCTGCGTCTGCAGACGGACCATTGGTGGCGCCAATGTAGACCGTGCCGTCATCCTCGATGGAGATGTCCGCGCCGGTGTCTTCCTGGATCTGGTTGATCATCTTGCCCTTGGGGCCAATGACCTCGCCGATCTTGTCCACGGGGATCTTGACAGCGATGACGCGCGGAGCGAACTCGGAGAGCTCGTCCGGCGTATCGATCGCGGCGTTGATTACCTCGAGGATGTGGAGGCGGGCCTCGCGTGCCTGCTTCAGCGCTGCTGCCAGCACGGACGCGGGGATGCCGTCGAGCTTGGTGTCCAACTGGATGGCGGTCACGAACTCGGAGGTACCGGCAACCTTGAAGTCCATGTCGCCGAAGGCATCTTCGGCGCCGAGGATGTCGGTCAGCGCGGCGTAGCGGGTCTGGCCGTCCACCTCGTCGGAGACCAGGCCCATGGCGATGCCGGCGACGGCCGCCTTCAGCGGAACACCGGCGTTGAGCATGGACAGCGTCGAGGCGCAGACCGAGCCCATGGAGGTGGAGCCGTTGGAACCGAGGGCTTCGGACACCTGGCGGATGGCGTACGGGAACTCCTCGCGGGACGGCAGCACCGGGACGAGTGCGCGCTCGGCCAGGGCACCGTGACCGATTTCGCGGCGCTTCGGGGAACCGACGCGGCCGGTCTCACCGGTGGAGTACGGCGGGAAGTTGTAGTTGTGCATGTAGCGCTTGCGCGTTACCGGCGACAGCGAGTCGATCTGCTGTTCCATCTTGAGCATGTTCAGCGTGGTGACACCCATGATCTGGGTCTCGCCGCGTTCGAAGATGGCGGAGCCGTGAACGCGGGGCAGGACCTCGACCTCGGCGGTGAGCTGGCGGATGTCCGTCAGGCCGCGGCCGTCGATGCGGATCTGGTCCTTGAGGATGCGCTGGCGGACCACGTGCTTGGTCACGGAGCGGAAGGCTGCGGACAGCTCCTTCTCGCGGCCTTCGAACTGCTCGGTGAGGGAGCCAACAACCTCGTCCTTCAGCTCGTCGGCTGCGTTGTCGCGGTCCTGCTTGTCGGCGATCTGGAAGACAGCGGTGAGCTTCTCCGTCGCAGCGGCCTCAACGGCGGCGTACACGTCGTCCTGGTAGTCCAGGAAGACGGGGAACTCGACGGTGGGCTTGGCGGCGCGGGCTGCCAGGTCCTGCTGGGCTTCGCAGAGGGCCTTGATGAACGGCTTTGCAGCCTCCAGGCCCTCGGAAACAACCTCTTCGGTGGGAGCGGTGGCGCCCTGTTCCTTGATGAGGTTCCAGGAATTGTCCGTGGCTTCGGCCTCGACCATCATGATGGCGACGTCGTCACCGGCAACGCGGCCGGCAACGACCATGTTGAACACGGAGTTCTCAAGCTGGGAGTGCTTCGGGAAGGCAACCCACTGCGAACCCTGCTCGTCGGCGACGAGGGCAACGCGGACGCCGCCGATCGGGCCGGAGAACGGCAGGCCGGACAGCTGGGTGGACATCGAGGACGCGTTGATGGCCACGACGTCGTAAAGCTCGTCCGGGTTGATCGCCAGAACGGTGACGACGATCTGGACCTCGTTGCGCAGGCCCTTGACGAACGCGGGGCGCAGCGGGCGGTCCATCAGGCGGCAGGCCAGGATCGCTTCGGTGGACGGGCGTCCTTCACGGCGGAAGAACGAGCCCGGGATGCGGCCGGCGGCGTACATGCGCTCTTCGACGTCCACGGTCAGCGGGAAGAAGTCGAAGCCTTCACGCGGGTGCTTGCCGGCGGTGGTTGCGGAGAGCAGCGCGGTGTCCTCGTCGATGTACACCATGGCTGCGCCGGCTGCCTGCTTGGCAAGACGGCCGGTTTCGAAGCGGATTACACGCTTGCCAAAGCGGCCATTGTCTATGACTGCTTCTGAGAACTGGATTTCGGGACCCTCCAAGAGAGTCACCTCCGTTTCCTATGTAACGGAAGTCCAGCCGCATCAACCCAGCCCAGCATCTGTCTACTGGCCCTGCACCCGGTCATCGATCGAGACCCACGGGCCGGCTTCAGTCAGCGAAGCTTCCCGGGGATCACTACCGAGGACCGCGAATGCGTGATGCGGTTGATCCTCCTGTTTAGTTTTTATGTACTGACGGGGCGGCCCGTTCCGGAAGGAAAGGGCCGCCCCCAAACCAGACTAGCGGCGCAGGCCGAGACGCTCGATGAGCGAACGGTAGCGGGCGATGTCAGTGTTCTTCAGGTAGGTCAGCATGCGCTTGCGGCGACCAACCATGGCCAGCAGACCGCGCTGGGTGTGGAAGTCGTGCTTGTGCTCCTTCATGTGCCCAGTCAGATCCTTGATCCGCTGAGTCAGAACCGCAATCTGGACCTCCGGCGAACCGGTGTCGCCCTCGGACGTTGCGTATTCCTTGATGATGGACTGCTTTACGGCGGCGTCAAGTGCCACAATAACTCCTAGAGATGTGCCGTGAGGCCCGAGTCAGTAATTCACTGCCGGGGATGCCGGCGCGGAGTTCCGAAGAACATTCCGCACATGACAGGACCCAGCAACCACGGACTGCAGCCGGATCCACCGCTTAGTTTACCGGCCGTGTTGCAATTCTGTCGAAACGGCAACAGGGCTGGTCAGGCCGCGGGAAGCAGGTCCCGGATGGCCGCCATCCCGCGGTGGAGTTCGGCAAAGCCGGTGCTCAGCGGCGAAAGTCCGATCCTGATGCCCTCCGGCGCGCGGAAGTCCGGGATGACATCCCTCTCCCACAGCGCCGCCGTCACCTCGCGGAAGGCGGGGTGGTCAACGGTGATGTGGCCGCCGCGGCGGTCCGGATCCCGCGGTGTAGCGATCCTCACCCCGGCCGGCGCGAGCCAGGCATCGTGCAGTTCCAGCGCGTAGGCAGTCAGTCGCCGCGACTTTTCCCGGATGGCGGTCATGCCAGCCTCTTCAATCAGGTCCAGCGTGCCGCGCATGGCGATCATTCCGAAGATGGCCGGCGTGCCGCTCAGGAAAGCACGGATGCCGGCGGCCGGTTCGTAGCCCGGTCCCATCTCGAACGCTTCCTTCCTGCCCATCCATCCCCAGATGGGCTGCGCGAGTCCGGGCAGGTGCCGGTCATTGACGTAGGCGAAGGCGGGCGAACCCGGCCCGCCGTTCAGGTACTTGTAGGTGCAGCCCGCGGCAAAGTCCACATTCCAGTCGTCCAGCTGCAGCTCCACGGACCCGGCGGAATGGCACAGGTCCCAGACCACCAGGCCACCGGCGTCGTGCACTGCCGCCGTGATGGCCGGCAGGTCCGCGAGGTACCCCGAGCGGTAGGCCACGTGGCTGAGGAGGACGACGGCGGTGGCCGGCCCCAGGGCCTCCCTCACCTGTTCGAGGTGGACACCCGAGGCGGGATCCGCCTCGATCCAGCGCAGCGTCAGGCCCTCCTCCTTGGCGATGCCCTCGACGAGGTAGCGGTCGGTGGGAAAGTTGTCCGTGTCCACCACGATCTCTGTCCGTGCCGGATCCCCGACGGCTGCCATGGCGGCCCGGATCAACTTGTACAGCACCACCGTGGTGGAGTCGGCGATGATGGTCTGGCCCGTGGCGGCGCCCAGCACCGCACGCCCCAGCTGGTCGCCGATGGCCTGGGGCATGTCCAGCCATTCCTCGTCCCAGCCCCTGATCAGGCGCCCGCCCCATCCTTCCTGGATGAAGGTGGTTATGTCTCCGGCGGTGCGCTTGAGCGGGCGTCCCAGGGAGTTGCCGTCGAGGTAGGACAGCTCGGTGTCCGCGCCGACGAACAGGTTCCGGTACCGGGCCAGGGGATCTTCGGCGTCGAGGCGTGTGGCCTTTTGAAGCAGGGCGCCGGCTGCTTGCGTGGTCATTGTCCGATCTCCGTACGAACGGCGAACAGCTCCGGAAAGAACGTCAGCTCCAGGGCCTTTTGCAGGAACGCCGCCCCGCTGGAGCCGCCGGTGCCTGTCTTCATGCCGATGGTGCGCTGCACGGTGCGCAGGTGCCGGAACCGCCACAGCTGGAAGTTGTCCTCGAGGTCAACCAGCTCCTCGCACGCCTCGTACGCACCCCAGTTCTGCGCGGCGTTCTCGTAGATGTGCTTGAACAAAGGCACCAGTCCAGGCTCAAACTCATGTGCCCGGGTCACATCCCTGTTCAGCACCTCCTCGGGAACATCGAAGCCCTGGCGGTGCAGGTAGGCGAGGAATTCATCGTAGATGCTCGGTGCGTGCAGGACTTCGGTCAGCAGGGCGTGCGCTTCGGGGTCGGACTCGAAGACGGGAAGCATCTTCCTGTTCTTGTTGCCCAGCACGAACTCCACGGCACGGTACTGGCTCGACTGAAATCCGGACGAATTGCCCAGGAACCCGCGGAATTCCGCGTACTCGGTAGGTGTCAGCGTGGCCAGGACGGACCACTGTTCCGTGAGGGTCTTCTGGATGTGCTTGACCCGGGCGATGCCCTTCAGGGCCGACCCGAGGTCATCGGAACGCAGCCAGTGGGCTGCGCTGCGGAGCTCGTGAAGCACGAGCTTCAGCCACAGTTCCGTGGTCTGGTGCTGGATGATGAACAGCAGTTCGTCATGGTGTTCCGGGACGCTCACGGGCTGCTGGGCGCTGAGCAGTGTGGGCAGCTGAAGGTAGGACGCGTAACTCATGCGGGAACTGAAATCGCGCACAATCCCCTTGTCCAGTTTCCTGGTGTTCTTCTCAACGGTCACAGCGTCGCCTTCCTTGCCAATACTGTGTGGTGCGGGACTGCGAGGTGCAGTCCCGTGTGGAGCGCGTGGGTCAGCGCTTGAGCAGGATGTCGTGCGTCTGCAGGACGTCCTGGCGCATCTGCTCCACGAGGGCATCAGGCCCACGGTATGCCACCATGCCACGGAGCCTGGTCACGAACTCCACGACTACCGTCTGGCCGTACAGATCGAAGTCCTCGATGCGCTCTTCGGGCCTGTCGATGACGTGCGCCTCCACCTGGCGGCTCACGCCGTCGAAAGTGGGGTTGGAGCCAACGGAGATGGCGGCCGGCCAGCGCGTCCCGGCCTCGTCCACGAGCCAGCCCGCGTAGATGCCATCCGCAGGGATCAGGCCGCTCGCATCGCTGGAGAGGTTGGCGGTGGGGAAACCGAGGTCCCGGCCCCGCGCGGCGCCGTGGACCACCTCGCCCCGCATCCGGTGTGCGCGGCCCAGGACCGCGGCGGCGGTGCCGACGTCTCCCTCCCGCAGCGCTTCGCGCACCCAGGTGGAGGAACAGCGGCGGTCCGTCCCGCCGTCGTCATGCAGCGGGAAGCCCTCGGAGCCGAACTCGCTGATCACCAGCACCTCGAAGCCGAACTTCTCCCCCAGCTCCTGCATGGTGTTCAGGTCACCGGAGTTGCCCTTGCCGAACCGGGTGTCGTGGCCGATCACCACGTAGCTGGCGTGGAGGCTGTCCACCAGCACCGAGCCGACGAACTCTTCCGGGGTGAGGCTCGCGAGCTCCAGGGAGTACTTCATGACCAGAATGGCGTCCAGGCCGAGCTCGCCGAGCGCCTGGAGCTTGTCCTCCAGGCCCATGATCAGTTCGGGCGCGCTTTCCGGCCGGTGGACCAGGGCCGGGTGGGGGTCAAACGTCACGGCAACCGACCTGGCGTTGTTCAGCCGCGCGGTCCTGATGAGCTGGGACAGCACCTGCTGGTGGCCGCGGTGGACGCCGTCGAAATTGCCGATAGTGACAACGGAAGGACCAAAGTCTTCGGGGACCTCGGTCGGATCATTCCAGATGTGGACCATCAACCTCGCCTTTTACTGCCTGACAGAACTTGCTCCCGGCGCGATCAGGGCCGGAACTCTCTAAGATTACCCGCAATCCCTGCCTGCCACGGACCGCCGAGTGGCTTACCGCCTGCAAGCACGCCCGGTGGCGCATACGACCGGATCGCCAAACCGGCCGTGTCCCTAATCCGGCCGGATCCCTGTAGCAGCCGTCCGGAACAGTGGTTCCTAGGCCGCCCGGGCTGCCGGCCGCCGTCGGTAGAGCCAGATGAGGCCCAGGATCGGCAGGATCAGCGGAACGAAGGCGTAACCGCGGCCAAACGCGGACCACACGGTTTCGTGCGGGAACTGCACGGAGTCGAAAAGGCTCAGCGCCCCCACGATAATGACGCCGACCAGTTCCACCAGGACGGCGACCAGGGACACCTTGAACCACGTGCGGCCAGCCTTGGCCAGCGACACCGTAGCCACCACGTAGACGACGGCGGCGAAGGCGGAGAGCAGGTAGGCCAGCGGGGCCTCGGAGAACTTGGTGATGATCTGGTACCCGGCCCGTGCAGTGGCCGAAATGGCAAAGATGGCGTAGACAGCGATGAGGAGCCGGCCGGGACCGGTGTTCCTCGTGTCGGCGGGGCGCTTGCCGGTGTGTTCGGACGTATCAGTCACGTTGCGTGCTTCTTCCACTTCAGTACCAGATCTGATTCATGCGGGCGGCCATGACGAGGGCAGTAACTCCGACGGCCGCCAGGACGAAGTTGCTCCAGCGGGTCCGTTCCAAGATGGACCAGTACACCGCGGCGACCGGCAGCAGGAGGGCGGTGGCGAGGTAGCCCCAGAATTCCCAGGCCTCCCCGGCGATCTGCTCCCCCGCGATGACCCGCACTATGGAGCCCACCAGGTAGACCAGAAGGGCCAGTTCGACGGCGGCCACCGAGAGGATGGTGATGTCGTTCGGGGCCTTCTTCATGATGCCTGCCGCCACACAGATGAGGGTGGACAGCAGGCCGACACCCAGGATGATGTAGAAATACGCGTCCAACGTTAGGCCTGCCCGCCGCCGTCGGCATGGGAACCATTCGGAACGCCGGCGGCGGCGCCGGAATTGGTGGAGCCGCCAGGGCCCGTTCCCGGGGCGAAAACCAACACGGGCTTGGCGAAGCTTCCGCTGTCCGCCAGCAGCGCCACAAGCGACCCGTCAGGCGCGAACGCGGCTGCGGGCTTCTCCGCAGTGGCGGCGCCCGGTGTGCCCGCCGCGGCTCCGGCTGCGATGCGTCGGCCGAAGGAAATCTCGGTGGTTTCATCGGCGCTCAGTTCCCGGTTGGGCATAAGCGCCCTGGCAGCCTGCGACATTTCCAGGATTTCGAGGTCTTCGGCGAGCTGTTCGAGGGTACGCGCCTGGTCCAGCGAGTAGGGTCCGACGTTTGTCCGCCGCAATGCGGTCAGGTGTCCGCCGACGCCGAGGGAGTTGCCGAGGTCCCGGGCGAGGGCACGGATGTAGGTGCCCGAGGAGCATTCCACCGTCACGTCGACGTCCACGACATCCGTGTCGTCTCCGGCGGCCTGGGCCCGGCGGATTCCGTGAATGTCGAAGCGGTGAATAGTGACCGGGCGGGCAGCCAGCTGGACATCTTCCCCGGAACGTACGCGGGCATAGGAGCGTTCACCGTTGACCTTGATGGCGCTCACGCTGCTGGGCACCTGCTGGATCTCCCCCGTCAGGGACCCTACGCCGGAGCGGATGGCGTCCTCGGTCAGGGACGCGGCACTCGCCCGGCTGACAACTTCGCCTTCGGCGTCATCGGTGATGGTGGATTCCCCGAGCCGGATGGTAGCCGTGTAGGTCTTGGACGTGCCCACGATGTACGTGAGGAGCCGCGTTGCCTTATTGATGCCGAGCACCAGCACGCCGGTGGCCATGGGATCCAGCGTTCCCGCGTGGCCCACTTTCCGGGTACCGGCGATCCGCCGCATCCGTCCAACCACATCGTGGCTGGTCCATCCCTGCGGCTTGTCCACTATTACCAGTCCAGAAAGCACGCCTATCAGTATATCGGGGACGCGGCGAGGGTGTTGGGACGTATCGGAGGCTGCGGCAGGCCCGGCGCTAGGATGGCAGTCATGCCCGAGCTTTCCGCGCACATACGCGACGTACCCGTCAACCAGATCCGCGAGATCACCGAGGCTGCGTGGCGCACGCCTGGGGCGCTGATCCTGAGCATCGGGGAGCCCGGGTTCCCGCTCCCCCGCCATGTCCTGGATGCCGGAATCGCGTGCCTGGACCGTGATGAGACCAACTACACTCCGAACGCCGGCATCCCGCAGCTCCGGGAAGCTTTTGCCGCCAGGTTCCGGGAACAGTCCGGCGTAGACATCGGGGCGGACCGCGTATATGTGGTCGACGGCGCCCAGCAGGGCCTGCACTTCGCCATGAGCCTGCTGCTCGCACCCGGCGACGAAATCCTGATTCCCAACCCGGGCTATCCCACGTTTGCCATGACCAGCCGGCTGCTGCATGCCGTCCCCGTTGAGTATCCCCTTTACCCCGCGCACGATTTCCAACCCAGGATCGCGGACATTGAGGCGCTCATCACGGACCGGACGCGCGTGCTCATGCTCAACTCGCCGTCGAACCCCCTGGGCGCGGTCCTCCGGGAAGACCTGACCCGGGAACTGGTGGAACTGGCCCGCCGCCACGACCTGTGGATCATCTCGGACGAATGCTACGAGGCCTTCACGTACGACGTCCCGCACGTAAGCCCGGCCCGGTTCGATAGCACCGCCCCCGGCGAGGCACGCGTGTTCACGTCGCTGACGCTGTCCAAGACGTATGGGCTCACGGGCCTGCGCATCGGAGCACTGGTGTGCCCGCCCGGACTGGAACAGCGGATGAACAACGTCATGGAGGCGATCGTCTCCTGCGTAGCGTCACCGTCCCAGTACGCTGCGCTCGCCGCGTTGACCGGTCCGCAGGACTATGTGTCGCAGGCCCACACGCACTACCGTGCCAACCGGGACGCGGCGTCGGCCGTGTTGGCAGAGAAAGGCATTCCCTTCCTGAGCGCGCAGGGGGCGTTTTACTTGTGGGCGGACGTCTCGCACGTGAGCGGCGGAAACGTCCGGGCCTGGGTCAAACAGTTCCTCGCCGAGGCCGGCGTCTCCTTTGCTCCGGGAACCGCCTTTGGCTCCATCGGCGAGGGCTGGATCCGGATAGCGTTATGCGGCGACCAAAGCGAACTGGTCGAGGGCGTGGCCAGGCTCCCCCAGAGGTAGCCCGGCCCGGTAAGAGGTTTCAGTAGTCGGTGCGTTCGGCGTTGTTGCGCCAGGCATCGAACGGGTTGCCCGACGTCGGAACCGGGGTGTGGCTGACAGGCAGCAGTTCCGGCCGGGAGCCGCCGAAGTATTCGTAGAAAAGCGCGTCGTCGAATCCCGCGGCGGCCGCGCCGTGCCGGTCGGCGGCGAAGTACACCCGGTCGATCCGCGCCCAGAGCGCAGCAGCGAGGCACAGCGGGCAGGGCTCGCAGCTGGCGTACAGGACAGCGCCACTGAGATCAAAGTTCCGGGTCTCTGCAGCAGCGGTCCGGATTGCCACCACCTCGGCATGGGCGGTGGGGTCGTTGTCCCGCGTGACGCGGTTGACCCCTTCGTGGACAGTGCCGTCGGCCGTCACCACCAGCGCACCGAAGGGACCGCCACCGGCCGCGACGTTCCGTTGGGCCAATGCCACAGCCTCGGTCAGGTGTTCGGTCACGTCTGCAGCTGAAGGGTGGGCGCGCATGGTCTGATCATAGCCAGCAGGATGGCGTTGCGGGACAGCCGGGTTCCGTTCATTTGTGTTGGCATCGTGCCATCGACAGGTCCCAAGAGCCGGGCTTAGAATACGCGCGTTGGGGGGACCCGATTTTCGGACCACATATCGGTCTCAATGTTCTGGATGCGCACCATTGACATTGGAGACGGTATGGAAAAGCAACGAGCACTTTTGGCGGCTGTCGCGGCTGCCTCACTCCTCTTGTCGGCGTCCCCGGCGGGCCACGCGGCCCCGGCAGGCAAGGCAGCAGGGAGCCAGTCCGCACCGACTGTGCTTGCAAAGGGCCTGCTGAGCCCGCTCCACCTCAGCGACGGACCGGACGGTTCGGTTCTGGTCAGCGAGGAATTCGCGGGGCAGCTGACGAAAATCGCCCGGGACGGCAGCAAATCGGTGGTCTACCGGAACGCGGCCTGGGATGTGGCCGGCAGCGACCGCCGCGGCCGCACCATATACCTGGCCGAGAGCCAGGGCGCCGGTCCCATGGATCCGAGGCCGTTGGCCGGCCACATCAGGAGCATTGACGCCGACGGCAAGCACCGCACCTTCGGCGACCTTGCTGCCCTGGAGAGGAAGCACAACGCCGACGGCGGCACCAGCTACGGCTTCAAGGACCTTCCCGCCGCCTGCGCTGCGAAGCTCCCGAAGGACATCCAGGCCTCCTACAAGGGCCAGATCGATTCGCATCCCTACGGAATCGAAGTTTACGGCGACACCATCTACGTAGCCGACGCCGGAGCCAACGCCATCGTGTCGGTCGATGTGGAGTCGGGCGAGGCCGAAACCGTTGCCGTGCTGCCCGCCCGGCCGCACACGTTCACCGCCAAGGAGGCCGCCGCCCTCAAGCTTCCGGGCTGCATCGCCGGCCACACCTACCGCTTCGAGCCCGTGCCCACCGACGTCGAACGCGGACCGGATGGTTGGCTCTATGTCTCCGTGCTGCCCGGCGGCCCGGAGGACCCGGTGCTGGGTGCCCGCGGAGCGGTGTACAAGGTCAATCCCCACAACGGCCACGTGAAGCTGTTCGCCGACGACGTCATGTCACCGACCGGGCTGGACATGGACGACGACGGGCACGTGTACGTCGCGTCCCTGTTCGGCAAGGGCGTGCTGCGGCTGTCTGCCCACTCAGGCAAGCAGACTGTGGTGCTTCCGGGAATGCTCACGGCAGACGTCGACATCAGGGGCGAGAGCATCTACGCGACGGTCAACTCGCTGCCGGCACCGAATGCGGCACCGGACGGCCGCGTCGTCAAGGCCCCGCTCGGCGACTGACAAAATAAAGGGGATCAAAAAGTAGAGGTGCGGCCGGATCGAATAGATCCGGCCGCACCTTTACAGTGCCAGATGGCTTGGGCTGTGCCGTGCGGAAGCGGAAAGGCTAGCGGTTCCGGTCCTCGTCGATTGCCTCGTCGTCCGCCAGATCGAGGTCTTCTTCGTCGAAATCGTCTTCGTCGATTTCCACGTCCGGCTGGACGTCGCTCTTGTATGGGTCGGCGTCGCCGGCGTGCTTGGCCTTCTCGGCCAGGGCAGCCACCTCGGCGTCGCGCCGCTTGGCCTCCCGGAGCAGCTCCTCCAGGTTGGAGGCGTTCACCGGAATTTGGTCGGCCACGAACTCGAGTGTGGGGGTAAGCCGGGCAGTGATGTTGCGGCCCACTTCCTGCCGCAGCACACCCTTGGCCTTCTCCAGTCCCCTGGCGGCATCAATCTGCACGGCCTGGTCACCGAACACGGTGTAGTAGATGGTGGCATGCTGCAGGTCATTGGTCACCCGGGCATCAGTGACAGTAATGCCCTCAAGCCGGGGATCTTTAACCTTCCGGCCCAAAGCCTCAGCAACAACAACCTTAATCCGCTGCGCCATCTTGGCAGCGCGTGCCGGATCAGCCATTTTTTCTCCTAGAAAATTGATGTACGACGGCGCGATGGCGGCTTGGCTTTTGAGTTGCGTTACTGCCACGCACCTGAGGTGAGTTTATGACGATGCCGGAGAGTTTTGGGGCGCCCGGGAGTGGCATCGGGCACCCCAAAACTCGGAGGCTCCCGGATCGGGCGACAGGGCGGGGCCGCCGGGAAAAACCCAACGGCCCCGCACCTGAGACGCTAAGACAACCTAGACGCGCGGCTTCTCGCGCATCTCGAAGGTCTCGATGATGTCGCCCTCGGTGATGTCGTTGTACGAGCCAAGTCCGATACCGCACTCGAAGTCCGTGCGGACCTCGGTGACGTCGTCCTTGAAGCGCTTGAGCGTCTCCACCGTGAGGTTGTCGCCAATGAGCTTGCCGGCGCGGGTGATGCGGGCCTTCGTGTTGCGTCGGATGGTACCGGTGCGAACGATGGAACCTGCAATGTTGCCGAACTTGGAGGAACGGAACACTTCGCGGACCTCGGCCGTGCCCAGCTGGACCTCCTCGTACTCCGGCTTGAGCATGCCCTTGAGGGCCAGCTCGATGTCATCGATGGCTGCGTAGATGACGGAGTAGAAGCGCATGTCCACGCCTTCGCGGTCTGCCAGTTCGGCAACACGCTCGGCGGGCTTGACGTTGAAGCCGATGATGACGGCGCTGTCGACCGTTGCCAGGTTGACGTCGTTCTGCGTGATCGCACCGACACCGCGGTGGATGACGCGGAGCTGGACGCCTTCGCCGACGTCGATCTTGAGCAGCGCGTCTTCGAGGGCTTCCACGGCACCGGACACGTCACCCTTGAGGATGAGGTTGAGGGTGTCGATCTTGCCTTCGGCGACGGCCTGGTCGAAGTCTTCCAGGCTGATGCGCTTGCGGCGCTTGGCGAGCTGGGCGTTGCGGTCGGCCGCTTCACGCTTTTCGGCGATCTGGCGGGCCGTACGCTCGTCGGTGGTCACCAGGAAGGTGTCACCGGCGCGCGGCACGTTGGACAGGCCAAGGACCTGAACCGGACGCGACGGCAGTGCGACGTCGAGGGCCTCGCCGTCTTCGTCGAACATGGCACGTACGCGGCCGTGAGCCGTGCCGGCCACGATCGTGTCGCCGACCGCGAGGGTACCGGACTGCACCAGGACGGTGGCCACGGAACCGCGGCCCTTGTCCAGGTTCGCTTCAATGGCGATTCCTCGTGCAGCCTTGTCCGGGTTGGCCCGAAGGTCCAGCGCAGCGTCGGCGGTCAGCAGCACGGCGTCGATCAGTTCGTCGATGTTGACGTTCTGGCGGGCAGAAACCTCAACGAACATGGTGTCGCCACCGTATTCTTCCGGAACCAGGCCGTACTCGGTCAGCTGGCCCTTGACCTTGTCCGGGTTGGCGCCTTCCTTGTCGATCTTGTTCACGGCCACGACGATCGGCACGTTGGCCGCTTGGGCGTGGTTGAGGGCTTCAACGGTCTGCGGCATCACGCCGTCGTCCGCAGCCACAACCAGGATGGCGATGTCCGTGACCTTCGCACCACGGGCACGCATGGCGGTGAACGCCTCGTGGCCCGGGGTATCGATGAAGGTGATGTCGCGCAGGGCGCCCTCGTGCTCGTGGCTGATCTGGTAAGCACCGATGTGCTGCGTGATGCCGCCATGCTCGCCGGCAACGACGTCGGAGTTACGGATCGCATCCAGAAGCCGGGTCTTACCGTGGTCAACGTGACCCATCACGGTAACTACCGGCGGACGCGCCTCAAGCTCTTCGTCGCCTTCAGCCTCGAGTTCGGCCTCGACGTCGATATCGAAGGCGCTGAGCAGTTCGCGCTCCTCGTCCTCCGGAGAAACGACCTGCAGCTTGTAGCCGAGTTCCTCACCAAGGAGTGCAAACGTGTCCTCGTCCAGCGACTGGGTTGCCGTTGCCATTTCACCGAGGTGGAAGAGCACGGTAACCAGTGCGGCGGGGTTCGCCTCGATCTTGTCAGCGAAGTCCGTGATGGACGATCCACGACGAAGCCGGATAACGGTGTTGCCGTCGCCGCGGGGTACGCTCACGCCGCCCAGCGACGGTGCGCTCATCTGCTCAAGTTCCTGGCGCTTTGCGCGCTTCGACTTGCGCTGCTTGCCGCGGCCAGCGCCGCCCTTGCCGAAGGCACCCTGGGTGCCACCGCGACCGCGGCCGCCCTTGCCGAAGCCACCGCCGGCCGGAGCACCGCCGCCGCCACCGGGAGCGCCGGTTCCGGGAGCGCCGGGACGGCCGGGACCGCGTCCGCCGCCACCGGGACGGCCGGCACCTGCAGGTGCGGGACGCTCGGTGCGGTTAGGCATCATGCCAGGCGTGGGCCGGTTTCCGCCGGCACCCGGACGGGGACCGCCGGGACGGGGTCCACCTGCGCCAGCTGCGGGACGCGGGCCGGGCGTAGCGCCTGGACGCGGAGCACCGGGGCGGGGTCCACCTGCACCGGCTGCCGGACGCGGGCCGCCGGGACGGTCGCCGTCAGTGCGGCCGCCGCCCGGACGGGGCATGCCCTGGGAAGTTGCAAACGGGTTGTTGCCCGGGCGCGGCGGACGTTCGCCGTCGCCTCCGCGGCCGCGGGGCATGCCCTGGGACGTGGCGAAGGGGTTGTTGCCGGGGCGGGGGCCACCGGGACGCGGAGCGCCGCCCGGACGTGAGGGGGTTTCAGCCTTCGGCGCGGGACGTGCTCCCGGCTTGGCACCGGTGGAGGGCGCAGCAGGCGTTGCGGCAGCCGGAGCTGCCGGTGCGGCGGGAGCAGCCGGGGCTGCAGGCGCCTCGGCCTTGGGGGCCGGTGCCGGTGCCGGTGCCGGTGCGGGAGCCGGAGCAGGCGCCGCAGCCCTGGGGGCAGCGGGGCCGGGAGCCGGCGCGGTACGGGTTTCTGCCGGCTTCGCCGGAGACTTGGGGGCGGCTGCGGGGGCTTCGGACTTCGAAGCGGCAGCAGCCGGGAACGCGTTGCGGAGTTTCCGCACCACGGGGGCCTCAATGGTGGAAGAGGCGGAGCGAACAAATTCGCCCAGTTCCTGCAGTTTGGTTACTGCATCTTTGGAAGTAATACCGAGCTCTTTTGCAAGCTCATGTACGCGGACCTTGGCCACATTTCTCCTGTCTCGGTCCGCACCGAGCCAGGCACGAACCGTCTACTTCTTACTGCGGGCCCCCGCTGCTGTTACAGCTGAAAGGCCCATTGCAGAGCGCAACAAAATTGTCATCGTTACGCACTCATCGCTGGGAACTCATCGGGTTTCCATCAGATTTCTGACCCGCTTTCAGGTTGGACGGTTGGTACTGCAGACGCCGGGACGTCCGCAGCGTGCGCTCCTGCCGTTATCCGGCGTTCGACGTCGGCGGTTCCGGTTGACCCGTTGAGGGCTCTTCCGAAGGCTCGCCGCTTGACCGCCAGGGCCAGGCACGCTTCGCTGGGGTGCAGCCATGCACCCCGGCCAGCCATCCGGCGTCGTTCATCCACCACCACGGCGGACGAACCGCCGGTGTCGGAGACGAGCCGGAGCAACTCTGACCGCGGCCCTTTTTTCCGGCATCCGATGCAGGTACGCTGCGGCTGATTCCCGAGTTGCTGCACGTGTGCCACTGCCGAGTATCTTCCTGCCTGTACCTATCTGCCTGCCCGGCCGCCCGCCACTGCCTTGCGGCAGGACCCGGCGCTCGAACACGCTGATGCCGGCCGCTAGGCGCGGCCAAGTTCTATTCTAGCCCCTCACGGGGCCCATACCCGAAACCGGAAACCGAAACTGCCCGCCGCAGGGGCGGGCTGTTCGATCAGGCTACGAGCTTGTGCCGGACGATTTTTCCTCCGCCCCGGCCGGCGCTTCTAACCGCGCGGAGCGGCGGCGTCGGAGACGATATCGATCCGCCACCCCGTCAGCTTGGCGGCGAGGCGGGCGTTCTGCCCCTCCTTGCCGATGGCAAGGGAGAGCTGGTAGTCCGGCACCACGACGCGGGCCGAACGGGTAGCCTCGTCGGTGATGGTGACTGAATTCACACGCGACGGCGACAATGCGCTGGCGATGAAGGTGGCCGGATCCTCGCTGAAGTCAACGATGTCGATCTTTTCGTCGTTCAGTTCGGTCATAACCGCCCGCACGCGCGAGCCCATCTCGCCGATGCACGCACCCTTGGCGTTGATGCCCGGGGTGTTTGCCTTCACCGCGATCTTGGTGCGGTGCCCGGCTTCGCGGGCCAGGGCGACAATCTCCACGGAACGGTCGGCGATCTCCGGGACCTCCAGTTCGAAAAGCTTCCGAACCAGGCCCGGGTGCGAACGGGAGAGGGTGATGGACGGGCCCTTGGTGCCCCGGTGCACGTCGATCACGTAGGCACGAAGCCGGTTCCCGTGGATGTACTTCTCCCCCGGCACCTGCTCCGGCGGCGGAAGCAGGGCTTCCACGGTGCCCAGGTTGACCTGGATCATGTGGGGGTTGTTGCCCTGCTGGATCAGCCCGGCAACAAGTTCACCCTCACGGCCCTTGAATTCACCCAGGACGTTGTCGTCCTCAACGTCGCGCAGCCGCTGCAGGATGATCTGCCGGGCGGTGCTGGCGGCAATGCGGCCGAACCCGGCCGGCGTGTGCTCGAACTCGCCGATGGGTGCGCCATCGTCGTCGATTTCCGTGGCCCAAATGGTTACGTGGCCGCTCTTGCGGTCCAGCTCCGCCCGGGCCTTCTCGAAGGCGCCCGGCGACTTGTGGTAGGCGACGAGCAGTGCCTGCTCGATCGTGGGGATGAGGAGATCCAGCGGGATTTCGCGCTCACGCTCCAGGAGTCTCAGCGCGCTCATGTCAATATCCATCAGGCCTCCTCAGAAGGTCCATTGTGCTCAGTTTCCAGACCGGCCTCGTCGAGGCGGCTGAACTCAATTTCGACTTTTCCGCTGCGGATCTTGTCGAAAGGAAGTTTTACGGGGTCGCCCTGCCTGGGCTTCATGCCCTTTTTCACGGCTATTTCGGGGACGAGGGTCACGCCGGCATCGTCAACCGATTGGATCCGGCCGGTGACGTTCTCGCCCTGGATCACGTTGACGTTGACCATGCGGCCGCGGGCGCGGTGCCAGTGCCGGGGCTCGGTCAGCGGCCGCCCAACGCCGGGCGATGAAACCTCAAGATCATACGGACGGCTGTCCGTGCTCGGGTCAGTGTCCAGGATGTCGGAAAGTTCCTTGGAAATGTCTGCAATGACGTCAAGGCTTACCCCGCCGGTTTCTTCCTGCGGCAGATCCACCACTACGTGGACCACGCGGTTGGAGCCTGCGATGTGGATGGCAACATCCTCCAGGTAAAGCCGGTGCGACTGGACCGCGGGTTCCAGCAGCGCCCGGAGGCGTTCAGCCTCGGGATTGTGGACAGCCGCGGGTTCAGCCTTTCCCGCGTCGGTCCGGTCTGATGAAGTCGTGGCTTCTGCATTGCTCACGATGCCGGCCGCCTCCCGTTAGATGATGTTGTGACTACTAGCCTAGCGATTTTCCGGGCGGCTTGGTGCACGGACTTCCCGCCGGCCGTGACAACATGGTCTGTTGTGAATGACGACAGCGGGCGAAAAGGAAGGCCGGCCAGCTATCTACGGTACGGCCTGCTGGCACTCTCCGCATTCCTGGTGCTGAGTCTCGGTTTTGCGCTGGTTCCGCGGGAATCTCCGGCACCGGCAGCCCCACCCTTCTCCGAGCAGGCGCGCACCGCCGCCCTCGCCGAAACCCTGGACCTGAGGACTTCCAGCCAGCAGCTCGCGGACGGGTCGTCCGGAGCCCGGCGGCAGCTGTTTTCGCACACTGTGACATTGCTGACTACGCAGGCAAGGGCGCTCCTTCTTCCGGGCGGTGCCACCGCCGGTGCTGCGGCGGGCGCAAGTTCAGCGGCCGGCGCGTCGGGAACCGCAGGCCCGGCCGCCACGGCATCATCAGGGACAGCACCAGCGGGCACGGCAACGCTGCCTAAGCTGGTGGCCGCGCTGTCCAAGAGCGGCAAGGCACGTCTCGTCCATGCCGAGAAGGCCGACGGCGGGATGGCCCGCCTGCTCGCTGCGGTGGGGACCGCTCAGCTGCTTCAGGCGACGGCGCTTGCACAGGCTGCCGGGACACCGCCACCTGCGCTTGAGGCGCCAACGGCAACGCGGGGCAACGCGGCTACGGCGTGCTCCGTCGCCGGCCCTTCGGACAGCAGCACTGAGTCACATGACGGCGCCCAGTCAAGCAACGGTGCCCAGTCCACCCGGACTGCCGACCCGTCTGGCAGTGCCACGCTGGCTGCAGCCCTGAACCGGGTGGTCCGGACAGAAGTTGAGACGGTGTACGGCTACCAGGTGGCGCTGACCCGCCTGGACGGGTCCGCCGCGGACCAGGCTGCCTCCCTCCTGGCCACGCACGAGACCCTGGTTGGCCAGGCAGAGGCGTACACACGCGTTCACTGTGTGCCCGTTCCTCCCCGTGAACCGGGCTACACCCTGGGCACCTCGTTCCTGCAGAAGCCCGCTGCGGGACTGGCCAGCCTGGAGGCAGGAACGCTCCCGGTCTACGGCGACCTTGTGGCGCTGAGTGACGGTGAGACGCGGCGGTGGGCCGTCGCCTCGCTGGTCGCCGCTGCCCAGCGGACAATGCGCTGGGGGTCCGATCCGGGGCCCGTTCCTGGCATTGTGCTGGACACCACGCTCCTGCCGGAGCTTCCGGAACCGGCTGCGCCGTCGGCCCGCCAGACCGACGGCGGCGCAGCGGCAACCCCCGCCGCACCCTAATGCGGGGCAGGTTACATTCCACTGGCAGCCTGCTACCTCCAAGTGGTTTGCTGGAGCCATGGATTCAGCGAACAAGCCAGCGTTGCCCCCTGCGGGGCAGCACGCTAATGAGCCCCACGGCAACGACTTCGTGCACCGCCTGAACTGGCTGCGTGCGGGCGTGCTCGGCGCCAACGACGGGATCGTGTCGGTCGCGGCCATTGTGGTGGGCGTGGCCGGAGCGACCAGCGAGAACGGCCCGATCCTCGCCGCCGGTGCTGCCGGCCTCGTAGGTGGTGCAGTATCCATGGCCCTGGGTGAGTACGTCTCCGTGAGCAGCCAGAGCGACAGCCAGAAGGCGTTGATCGAGAAGGAACGGCGTGAACTTGCCGAGGAACCGGAAGAGGAGCTGCTGGAGCTCGCCGCGATCTACCGGAGCAAGGGCCTGAGCGAGGAGACGGCCCGGAGAGTGGCCCGGGAACTCACGGAGCACGACGCCCTGGCTGCCCATCTTTCCGCCGAGCTCAATATTGACGAAGAGGACATTGTGAGCCCCTGGCATGCCGCCTTTGCATCGGCCATCGCCTTCACACTGGGGGCCGTGCTGCCGATGCTTGCCATCCTGCTGCCTCCGGAAAGCATTCGTGTTGCTGTGACTTTTGGAGCAGTCCTGCTTGCCTTGGCCGTGACGGGCGCCGTCGGAGCGTGGATCGGCGGGGGCTCGAAAACCCGGGCGGCTGCACGGGTGGTGGTGGGGGGCGGCCTCGCCCTGGCTGCGACGTTCACCATCGGCAACCTGCTAGGAGCCAGCGGCATCGTGTAGGCGTGCCAGCGGCATCGTCCAGGAAGCTGCTGCCCAGCCCACCCGTCTCGTTAGGCCGCCTCTACTACGCTTGAGCTGTGAGCCGGCCAGCAGACGTTCCCATCCCCCCGGACCTGGCGCGCCGCTATTCGCGTACCAGCGCCGGCAGGGCCTGGCTGGCGTCACTGCCGGACATGATCCGGGGCCGGCTGGAGCAGTGGCAGCTTGAGCTTGACCTGGAACCGGGAGCGCTCCCCTGGAGCGGACACGGCGGTGTAGTGGTGCCGGTCCGCGCGGCAGGATCGGCCGCGGCATTGAAGGTGGCCTTTCCGCATGATGAAGCGCTGGTGGAACGCCACGCGCTGGCGCTGTGGAACGGCCACGGTGCGGTGCGGTTGCTGGCCTCCGACGCCGGAACGTGTTCCATGCTCCTTGAGCGCCTGGATGCCGGCAGGTCGCTCCGGACAGAGCCGATGGACACCGCCCGTGAGGTGTGGGGCGGGCTGATGCGGCAGCTGAGCCTCGTTCCCGACGGCCGGCCGCAGTGGCTGGAATTTGTGCACGTCGCCGCGCGGGCAGAACAGTGGAGCGATGACCTGCCCGCCGAATGGGAACAGCTGGGCCGCCCGTTTCCCCGGTGGCTGCTGGAGGCCGCGCTCGAGGTTTGCCAGACGCGCGGCGCCGTGGGCCGCCGCTCCTCTGAGGACGTCCTTGTCAACACTGACTTCCACTACCTCAACATCCTGGCCAGGCCCGAAGCGCCCGGGCCGGCGTCTGGGAGCACAACTGCCGGAAATACTGTCGCCGACGGCTTTGCCGCCATCGATCCCCAACCGATGGTGGGTGAGGCGGAGTTCGCCGTGGCTCCCGTGCTCTGGAACCGGATTCCGGACCTGCCCGCAACGGATCCAGCCGCGGGCCTGCTGGCCAGGTGCCATGACTTCAGTGTCTCGGCCGGGCTGGACCCGGAGGTCGCCCGGCAGTGGAGCCTGGTCCGGGAAGTGGACAACGCCCTGCACTACACCTCGAGGCCAGGCCACGCCGGTGACGTGGCACGGTCACTGTGGGTGGCCAGCACACTTGCCGGGCGGACCTTGGACGGGCTTCCGGCTGCCCACGATTTGCCCGAACCGGGCGAGGACGCCATGAACACGTCGCCGTCGTAGGGGCGTCAGGGCCGGCATTACCGGACGGCTTCGACGGCCGTCCGCACCGCTTCCACCGCAGTGGCGACGTCGTCGGCGTCGGTGGTCCAGTTGCTGACAGATATCCGCACCACGTCCCTGCCGTGCCAGCGGGACCCGGACATCCACACCTTGCCGTCGGCGATGAGCCGATCCGCCACGCGCCGGGTTGTGGCGTCGTCGCCGAAGGCTACCGTGACCTGCGTGTAGCCGACGTCGTTGAGCACTTCCACCCCAACGGCGCTGAGCTTTTCCGCGAACTGGGCGGCGGAGGAGGCCATACGGCGTATCTGTTTCGCAACGCCGTCCCTGCCCAGGGACCTCAGCGCTGCCCAGACGGGCACTCCCCTGGCCCTGCGGGAGAGCTCCGGCACCCGCTGGCTGGGATCACCGGAGCCGTCGGCATCCTGGAGGAGGTAGCTGGCATTCAGCCCCATGGCACTGCGCAGCGCCTGGGCGTCCCGAACCGCGACAACGCCGCAGTCGTACGGGACGTTGAGGCTTTTGTGGGCGTCCGTGGCCCACGAGTCGGCGCCTTCCACACCGGCTGTCAGCCCTGCGAGTTCCGGGACGGCCGCGGCCCAGAGTCCAAAGGCCCCGTCAACATGCACCCAGGCGCCGTGTGCTTTGGACACCGCGATGGCTGTGGCGAAGGGGTCGAAGGCTCCGGAGTGGAGGTTTCCGGCCTGCAGGCACACCAGCACCAGGGCGGGCCCCGGACTCTGGGCTCCGCCAGATTGGTCCGCGGAAGTATGTTCCAGCGCGATCCGGTCCAGGGCACAGTCCAGCTCGGCGGCGTCGATGCGTCCCTGGCTGTCGGCCGGAACCAGGGCGGGGCTGCCCATTCCCAGGTAGCGCAGCGCGAGGTCCATCGTCTCGTGACGTTCCTCCCCCACAAGGCAGTGGATCCGCGGCGCCCCGAAGAGTCCGTCGCGTTCCAGGTTCCACCCGGCGTCCTTGAGGAGCCGCCACCTGGCGGCCGCCAGCCCGGTGAAGTTGGCCATGGTGGCTCCGGTGACAAAGCCGACGTCGGACTCCTCCGGCAGGCCCAACAGCTGCAGCAGCCAGTGGCCGGCGGCATCCTCGATCGCGGCAATGGCGGGGGTGGCGTAGCGGAGCACCGAGTTCTGGTCCCAGGAACTGACGAGCCAGTCGGCCGCCATGGCAGCCGGGAGGGTGCCTCCGATGACCCACCCGAAAAAGCGTCCGGACGGCATGGCCATGAGGCCCGGTTCGGCGTGGCTGGCCAGGTAGTCCACCACGTCGGCAGGGGCCATGCCCGACTGCGGCAGCGGCCCGTCGAATGCTGCGGCAAGTTCCCGGGCTGTCTGCTGCGGACCTACCCGGCGGCTGGGCTGGCTTTCCAGCCAGTGCGTGGCGTGCCGGACGGCCGCAGCCAAGGCATCCCGGTACGGTTCTGCACCGGCTGACATAGAGGCATGCTACGCCGTCCCTGAGCAGCCCGCGAGGAGATAGCTCCGGCGGGAGCCGGGCTCAGGCGAAGTTCTCCTGCCAGACGTCGAAGGCGAGCTTGACGATCAGGGCGAAAACCACCATGAGGAACACCACACGCACGAACTTGCTCCCCTGCTTTACAGCGGTGCGAGCGCCGAGGTAGCCCCCGGCCATGTTCGCCGCGCCCAGCAGCAGGCCGACTCCCCAGAGCAGGGAGCCGTGCGGGAGGAAAAATATAAGTGCCCCGGCGTTCGTCGCCACGTTGACGATTTTTGCCTTGGCGCTGGCCTCCAGGAAGGCGTACCCCATCGCCGAGACCAGCGCGATTACCAGGAACGATCCGGTGCCGGGTCCGATCAGGCCGTCATAGAACCCGATCACGGCGCCGATGGCGCAGGCCACTACATAGTGCTTGTGGCCGTCGTGCCGGAGGACGGTGATGTGGCCGGCATCGGGCTTAAGGGCAGTGAACACCGCGACGGCGACCAGGGCCACCACGATGATCGGCTTGAACACCTCCGCCGGCAGCCGGGTGGCCAGCAACGCACCGCCAAAGCTGCCCGCCAGTGCGATCACGGCCATCGGCACGGCCGTGCGCAGATCGGGCCGGACGCGGCCGTAGTAGGTCACGGCGCTGGTGGTGGTGCCGAAAATGGAGCCCATTTTGTTGGTGCCCAGTGCCTGTACCGGGGTGATCCCCGGCACGAGCAACAGCGCAGGCAACTGCAGCAGGCCGCCGCCGCCCACGACGGCGTCCACCCATCCTGCGGAGAAGCCAGCCACCACTATCAGGACAATAGTGGCGAGCTGGATCGACTCGAACCCCGAAACCACTTAGTGGATCGGCGTCAGTTGCTGCGGACGGCGTTGACCACGTAGTCAACGGCCTTGTCCACTGCCACGTTTTCAGCCTCGCCGCTGCGGCGGTCCTTGATTTCAACGACGCCGTCCGCCAGTCCGCGGCCGACGGCAAGGATGGTGGGCACGCCAACAAGCTCGGCGTCACCGAACTTGACGCCCGGGGAAACTTTGGGCCGGTCATCGTAGATGACTTCCAGGCCCGCGCCTTCAAGCTCGAGGGCAAGCTGCTCAGCAGCGGCGAAGATCTCCTCGCCGCGGCCGACCGCCACCACATGCACATCGGCCGGAGCCACGGAGCGGGGCCAGACGAGGCCCTTGGCGTCGTGGTTGGATTCCGCCAGCGCGGCCACGGCACGGGTGACGCCCACGCCATAGGAACCCATGGTGACCACCACCTGCTTGCCGTTCTGGTCCAGGACCTTCAGTTCCAGCGCTTCGGCGTACTTGCGGCCCAGCGCGAAGATGTGTCCCATCTCGATGCCGCGGGCCGTTTCGAGGGGTCCGGAGCCGTCCGGGGCTTCGTCACCGGCGCGCACTTCGGTGCACTCGATGACGCCATCCCAAGTGAAGTCGCGGCCCGCGACGAGACCGAAGACGTGCTTGCCGGCCATGTTGGCGCCCGTAACCCAGGCCGTGCCGCTGACGACGCGGGGATCCACCAGGTACAGGAGCTTGGCGGCGCCTTCCAGGCCGAGGAGGGGTGCGCCCAGGGACATGCCCGGGCCGAGGTAACCGCGGACGATGAGCGGGTTGCGGGCCAGGTCCTCCTCGCCCGCGGCTTCCACGGCGATCTCGCCGGCCACCGGGAGGTAGGCACCGATGTTGGCCTCGACGCGCTTGAGGTCGACGCCCCGGTCGCCGGGGACACCGATGACGACGATCTGGCGCTCTCCGGTGGGGAGGGTGACGGCGAGAACAACGTTCTTGAGCGTGTCGGCGGCAGTCCAAGGGCCGCCGTCGGCCTCGCTGCGCGGCACGAGCTCGTTCGAGGCAGCCACAAGCGTTTCGATCGTGGGAGTGTTCGGGGTATCGCGGATCTCCGCGGCCGGGGCGTTGGTGAAGTCGATCTCGGCGGGAACCACAGTGGTCACAGCTTCGACGTTGGCGGCGTAGCCACCGGCCGAGCGCACGAAGGTGTCCTCGCCGACGTCGGTGGGGTGCAGGAATTCCTCGCTCCTGGAGCCACCCATGGCGCCGGCCGTGGCCGTCACAGGAATGACTTCCAGGCCCAGCCGCTCGAAGATTTTCAGGTAAGCCGCACGGTGGGCGGAGTAGCTGGCGTCCAGCCCGGCGTCGTCGACGTCGAACGAGTAGGAGTCCTTCATGATGAATTCGCGGCCGCGGAGGAGTCCGGCGCGGGGACGTGCCTCGTCGCGGTACTTGTTCTGGATCTGGTAGATGCTCAGCGGCAGGTCCTTGTACGAGGAGTACAGGTCCTTCACCAAAAGAGTGAACATCTCCTCATGCGTGGGGGCCAGCAGATAGTCGCCGCCCTTGCGGTCCTTCAGCCGGAACAGCCCTTCGCCGTACTCGGTCCAGCGGTTGGTCGCCTCGTAGGGCTCCTTCGGGAGCAGCGCGGGAAAGTGAACTTCCTGGGCGCCGATGGCGGCCATCTCTTCCCGGATGATCTGTTCCACCTTGCGCAGCACGCTCAGTCCCAGCGGCAGCCAGGTGTAGATGCCCGGAGCCGCGCGGCGGATGTATCCCGCACGCACGAGCAGGCGGTGGCTGGCCACCTCGGCGTCGGCGGGGTCTTCACGCAGGGTGCGCAGGAAAAGCTTGGAGAGTCGAAGAACCACGGGTAGGTGTCCGTTTCTGGGGGAAGTGCTGATTGTCTGGGTACTAATCTACCGGCTGGGGAGCAGTACAGGTTTCCGGGCCCTGTGGTGGCTGCAGAGAAAAGCCACGCCCCGCAGGAGAAGCCCCTGGCCGTTTCCGGCTGGTCATCCCTGTGGTGGCGTGGCTTCACGGCCGGTCATGCCGCTAATTCTCGTAAGACCACCCGAGCCCGAAAACGCGGTTAGAACGAACCTATGTGATAGCCGTCACCGATTCCAAATCCGCTTTGGCGGGGGCAGCGTGGGTCGCAGGCTAGAAGAGGACTGTAGCGAAGGTCCCCACCTGCCGGAAGCCAACGCGTTCGTATGTTGCCCGTGCCCGGGAGTTGTAGTCATTGACGTACAGGCTGGTGACGGGTGCCATTTTCTGGGCCAGCAGCACCACGGCCGCCATGTACCCGGCGCTCAGCCCAAGTCCCCGGTGGCTGGGATTCATCCATACGCCCTGCACCTGCGTGACCTCCGCCGTGACGGCGCCGAGTTCGGCTTTGAATACGACTTCGCCGTCCTTCAGGTGGACCAGGGAGTGGCCCTGGCGGATCAGGCCTGCCACCCGGCGGCTGTAGAAGTCGCGGCCGCCGAGGTACGGCGAGTAGCCAACCTCTTCCTCGAACATCGCCGCACAGGCGGGGAGGATGGTGTCAAAATCTGCGTACTGCCCATATCCCAGCTGCCAATTCGGCTCGACGGCAGGAGGGCCGGTGATGGTCATGAGCGGCTGGTCGGGCCGTACCTCGTGGGCCAGGTGGCCCAGCTCCTCCAGGTGGCGGTGCAGGGCAAGGACCGTGGCGGCCGGTCCGAAGACTGACGCGTACCGGCGCCCGGAGCGGTGGGCCGCAGCAGCCACTGGTCCGGCCAGCTCGGGATCCAGCTGGACGGGGACCAGGTTGGCGCCTGCCCAGCAGGCGCCAACCAGGACGTCGTCGTCGAAAACACCCAGGACGTTCGCACCGCCCGGGGTGGGCGCGGCAGAGTCCGTTGACTCCAGATGCGCCAGAATGAACACGTTGGCGACGGGATCCGTGCCGGCCAGTTCGCGCAGTTGCCGGGTGTCCGCAACACCCAGTACCCGGACGGTGGCACCGTCCGGCGCGGCGCCGTCCTTATGAGACGCTAACCACGGGGCTACCCTTGACAGCATCTTCGCCATCGGCCTCCCCCATCTCTTCCGCGATACGCATGGCCTCTTCGATCAGTGTCTCAACAATCTGGCTCTCGGGGACAGTCTTGATGACCTCGCCCTTCACAAATATCTGGCCCTTGCCGTTGCCGGAGGCGACGCCGAGGTCAGCTTCCCGCGCTTCACCCGGACCGTTGACGACGCAACCCATGACGGCGACGCGCAGCGGGATCTCCATTCCTTCGAGCCCGGCGGTGACCTGCTCGGCGAGGGTGTAGACGTCCACCTGGGCGCGCCCGCAGGACGGGCACGAGACAATTTCCAGCTTGCGGGGCCGCAGGTTCAGCGACTGCAGGATCTGGTTGCCCACCTTGATCTCCTCGACAGGAGGGGCGGAGAGGGACACGCGGATCGTGTCGCCGATGCCGCGCGAGAGGAGGGCGCCGAAGGCTGTGGCCGACTTAATGGTTCCCTGGAAGGCGGGTCCGGCCTCCGTCACGCCGAGGTGCAACGGCCAGTCGCCCTTCTCGGCGAGCATTTCGTAGGCCGCCACCATGACCACCGGGTCATTGTGCTTGACGGAGATCTTGAAGTCGTGGAAGCCGTGCTCCTCGAACAGCGAGGCTTCCCAGACTGCCGACTCGACCAGGGCCTCCGGGGTGGCCTTCCCGTACTTCTTCAGGATGCCTGGTTCCAGCGATCCGGCGTTCACGCCAATGCGGATGGACGTGCCGTGGTCCTTGGCCGCCTTGGCGATCTCCTTGACCTGGTCGTCGAACTTGCGGATGTTGCCCGGGTTGACGCGTACTGCCGCGCAGCCGGCCTCGATGGCTGCGAAGACGTATTTCGGCTGGAAGTGGATGTCGGCGATGACCGGGATCTGCGACTTCCGGGCGATGATCGGAAGCGCTTCAGCGTCGTCGGCGGACGGGCATGCCACGCGCACGATGTCGCAGCCGGACGCGGTCAGCTCGGCAATCTGCTGCAGTGTGGCGTTGATGTCCGTGGTGGGCGTGGTAGTCATCGACTGCACGCTGATGGGGAAATCGGAACCGACGCCGACGGAGCCCACCTTGATCTGGCGCGTCTTGCGGCGCGGGGCAAGGACGGGCGGCGGTGCGGATGGCATTCCCAGGCTGACCGAGGTCACGTGGACTCCTTGAATTCGAAAATCGGTAGTGCGGCGGCGGCTAGGCTGCGTGCTCAGCCAGGAGGCCGGTCACAGGTGCCCATTCGGTGGTTCGGGTGCCGGAAATGACGCCCGCAGCAGCGAAGGGATCCTGCCGCAGGATCTCGTTGAGTGCGGCTTCGTCGGCCGCCTTGAAGATGAGCAAAGCGCCTGCGCCGTCGCCGTAGGGTCCGCTGGCAAGGAGAGCGCCGTCCTGCGCCAGTCCTGCAGTCCATTCGCGGTGTGCTGGGCGGGTGGCCGCGCGCGTTTCGGAGGACTCGGCGTCGTATACGTACTCAACAGCAAAAACAGTCATAGAGATACCCTATCCCGCGGCCGGGCTAGCCGAGGAGCACGACCTTCGTGAAGGCGGCAACTCCCGCCGCCCACAGCATGGAGGCCAGGGTGCCGATGATGAACCGTTCCGCAGCCACGGGCGTTTCCTTGAGTTCCGCGAACCGGCCCAGGCCCTTGATTGCCACCACGTAGGCGATGGCCACGGGCTGCCCGGCCAGGATGGCAAGGCAGACAGCCAGCCGCTCGAGCACGCCGATGATGGCGCCGCCCCGGAGAATCCGTGTGGCAGAAGGGCCACCTCCGGGTGCCGGCGCGGCAGCCGTTCCGGCGTCCACCGTAATGTCGCCGTTCACTGTATTGCCCCTGTCCCCTGCGGCCGGGCTGTCCCCTGCGGTCGGGCTGTCCACTGCGGTCGGGCTGTCCCCTGCGGGGCTGTCCACCGTCACATCCGCCGAGGGATCGTCGGCGCCGTCCCGGCCGGCGGCGGCATCGGCTTTGTCGTCGATGGTCCGGGCCAGCCGGAAAACCAGGGCCGTGACAGGCCAGCCCACGAATCCGGCCGTCAGCAGGGCGGCTGCGATCCAGACAGCGTTCATGGTTCTCCTCGGTTGTCGTCGCCGTCCTGGGCCCCGGGGGTGAGGTTCTCAAGGACGAGGCGGTGGGCGGTCGCCAGCAGCATTTCCACCGCCGGCCTTGCGGCCCATTCTTCCTGCCAGCCCGACCGGAGGACGGCCCGGCTCACCGACTGTTCGCTGATTCCCAAGTCCTGCGCAACCTGTTTCTGGCGTCCGTGACGTCCGGGGCCCCGTGCCGTTGTGGCTCCACTTTTCGCGCGGAGGGCATCCACCACGCGCCATTGGGCCTCGGTCCGGTCCTGCACCAGCCTCCCGACCAGGCGCAGCACCGCCTCCGCGTTGGCGCACGCCACGGCGGCCTCGCGCTCCCGGCTCCCCGCAACGACTGCCGCGGGGACATGGCTCGCGGCTGACTTGGCCCGCTCCACCGCCCGGCGCGCGGCAACGAAGGCGGGTCCAGACCCTTCACGGGGGCTGGCGTCCGGCGCCAAGGTCCCCGGGCCAACACCGATTCCCACGTACCAGTGCCCGCTTCGCAGGGCCTGCAGCGCCACGTCGACCACCAGGGCAGGGTCCTGCAGAACCCCCTGCACTTCGTCGCCGACAGAGCGTTCAAAGCGGACATCGGGATGGCTGCCGAGGGCTCCGAGGAGCTCGGGCACGCGGTCCACGTCATTGGTGCTGCCACGCTGGTCGATGGTCAGAACGTACATTGCTAAACCGTATCCGGCTTATTTTTGCAAATCAATCATTTAGGGCTGATATTTCCGAATCAACCGATCGAGGGGGACACGCGAAGATCAGCCGAAAAGATTAACGGGCTTCACGATGTCTGCATAGATCAGCAGCGCACCCATTCCCATGAGAAGCGCGGCAACCACGTAGGTCGCAGGCAGCAGCTTCGCGATGTCGAAGGCACCAGGGTCGGGTTTGCCGAGCAGCTTCGCCACCCGCCGGCGCACGGCCTCGTAGAGTGCGCCTGCCACATGGCCGCCGTCGAGCGGGAGCAGCGGGATCAGGTTGAAAACGGCCAGTGCAAAGTTCAGCCCGGCGAGGAGTCCCACCAAGGCGGCAAGCCGGGCCTGGGCGGGCACTTCCTCCATGGCGGCCACCTCGCCGGCCGCGCGGCCCACGCCCACCACACTCATGGGACCGTTGGGGTCGCGGGGTTCTTCGCTGAACGCCGCCTTGGCGACGCCGGCAACCCGGGCCGGCAGATTAAGGACCACCCCGGCCACCTGCTTGATGTTCTCCCCTGCCATGGGCAGGACGGACGACGCCGGCTGCGGAACCAAGGCGGTCTGCGCACCGATGCCCAGGAAGCCGACCTCCTGGTACAGGAGCTTTCCGGTGTCGTCCTTTGCCTGGCGTCCGTCCGCTCCGAGGACCGGGCGGGCGGACAGGACAGGGGTGACGCTGCTGGTCACCGGGGAGCCGTTGCGGTCCACTGTGATGGACACTTCCTTGCCGGCGGAAGCGCGGATCCAGCCCGTCAACTGGTCCCAGCTGGTGACGGTTTTTCCGTCGAAAGCGGTGATGACGTCATTGGGCTTGAGTTGGGCTGCAGCTGCCGGTGTCGGCTTGCAGTCGGCGGAGTCCGGGTTAACGGTCTCTCCCGCCTTCACCTGGCACTTGGAAACTTCCGCGATGGTGGTGGTGGGCTCTGAGATGCCGAAGCCCATGAGCAGCACGGCAGTGAGCACGAGGCCGATCAGCAGGTTCATTGCCGGCCCGCCGAGCATGATGATGATCTTCTTCCAGACCGGGAGCCGGTAGAACACGCGGTTCTCGTCCCCGGGACCCACATCTTCATGGGCCATGGAGCGGGCCTCGCTGGCCAGCGTCTGGAACATGCCGGTGCTGGACGGGCGCACCGAGCCGTCCTCCTTGTTGGGCGGGTACATGCCGATCATCGACACATAGCCGCCAAGCGGCAACGCCTTGAAGCCGTACTCGGTCTCACCTTTTTTGGTCGACCAGATGGTGGGGCCGAAGCCGATCATGTACTTGGTGACGCGCACCTTGAACAGCTTGGCGGGCACCAGGTGGCCCACCTCATGCAGCGCAATGGATACCGCAATGCCGACCGCCACAAAGACGACACCAAGAATAAAGAGGATAACGGGACTCATGCTTCAGATCTGCTGCTTCCTAGAGACTGCTCACTGCTAAACGTTCGTGGGTGCGCGCACGTGCCCATTTCTCAGCATCGAGCACGGATCCGACCGTTAGCCCGGAGGAACCCGAATGTTCGCTGAGGACGGCCTCGATGGTGTCCACGATGCGCGTGAACCGGATGTGGCCGGCGTGGAAAGCCGTTACAGCTTCCTCATTGGCGGCGTTGAACACAGCAGGGTAGGTGCTTCCCTGCCTCGCCGCGTCCTTGGCCAGCCGGACGGCGGGGAACGCGGCGGAGTCCAGCGGCTCGAACGTCCAGCTGGTGGCGCGCGTCCAGTCGCAGGGTGTTGCGGCGTTGGGCACCCGGTCGGGCCAGCCCAGGCCAAGCGCAATCGGCAGGCGCATATCCGGTGGCGACGCCTGGGCGATGGTGGAACCGTCCACGAACTGCACCATCGAGTGGATCACGGACTGCGGGTGGACCACCACGTCGATCCGGTCCAGCGGAATGTCGAACAGCAGGTGCGCCTCAATGACTTCAAGGCCCTTGTTCACCAGGCTGGCTGAGTTGGTGGTGACCATCAGGCCCATATCCCAGGTGGGGTGGGCCAGCGCCTCCTCCGGCGTCACGGCGAAGAGCTCTTCGCGGGTACGGCCGCGAAAGGGCCCGCCCGAGGCGGTCAGGATGAGCTTGTCCACCTCCGCGGCAGTACCCGAGCGCAGGCACTGGGCGATGGCGGAGTGCTCGGAGTCAACCGGCACAATCTGTCCCTCCGCGGCGGCGGCTTTGACCAGCGAACCGCCAACGATCAGGGATTCCTTGTTGGCGAGCGCCAGGGTGGCGCCGGATTCCAGCGCGGCGAGCGTGGGTGCCAGCCCGATCGAGCCCGTGATGCCGTTGAGCACCACGTCCGCCTTCACGGCGGCGATCGTGGTCGAGGCCTCCGGGCCTGCGATGATCTCGGGACGGTACTGCCCGATCCCCGCCTCGCGGGCGGCGTCGTTGATCAGGTCCCTGAGTCGCCCGGGATCGCCTTCGGCGATGCCGACGGCCGCCGCCCGGGTGTGCACGGCCTGCCGGGCGAGGAGTTCGAGGTTGCCGCCCCCGGCGCTCAGCGCCACAACCTCGAAAAGATGGGGGGCGCCGTCGACGACGTCAATCGCCTGGGTGCCGATGGAACCGGTGGATCCGAGGATGACAATGGTCCGCGGCTGGCTGGCTGGACGGCTGGAGCCGGAAGTCTGCATGGCTTAAGTATCCCGCACCGCCGGTGGCCGGCGGACGTGCGGGGACCGCCACAAGGCGGGCTGCGCGGGCAAGTGGCAGCACCTTGACGCGCATCCGCGCCGGGGTAACGTGGTGCCCGTGGACTGGGCCGCGTGGTTCGATGCGCCGGACTATGAATTCGCCCGGCAGGTGCTGCAGCGCGGTGTTGCTGCACTCTATCTCGTTGCGTTCCTCTCCTCCCTCAACCAGTTCCCGGCCCTTCTCGGCGAGCGCGGACTCCTTCCGGTTCCGGACTACCTGGAGGCTTTCAGCCGGATGCGCCGGCCCACGCTGTTCCGCTGGCGCTACTCCGATCGGCTGTTCCGGGCCGTCTGCGCTACGGGTCTGTTCATCTCCGGCGTCCTGGTCCTCGGCCTCCCCCAGCTGGGTCCGCCCTGGGTACCGCTGATCGCGTTCCTGGCGCTGTGGCTGCTGTACATGTCAGTGGTCAATGTAGGGCAGACGTTCTACGGGTTCGGCTGGGAAATGCTGCTCCTGGAGGCCGGCTTCACCGTGGCCTTCCTGGGATCTGACCAGACCGATCCGCCCCGGACCATCCTGATCCTCGTGGCCTGGCTGGTGTTCCGGCTGGAATTCGGGGCCGGCATGATCAAGATCCGCGGCGGCCGGGAGTGGCGCGACCTCACTGCCCTGTACTACCACCACGAGACCCAGCCGATGCCAGGCCCTCTGAGCCGGCAGGCGCATCTGCTGCCGAAGCCCTTCCACCGGCTGGAGGTGGTGGGCAACCACTTCGCCCAGCTGGTGGTGCCGTTCTTCCTCTTCGCGCCCCAGCCGCTGGGCAGCATCGCGGCGGGCATCATCATCTTCACCCAGCTGTGGCTGGTGGCCAGCGGCAACTTTGCGTGGCTGAACTGGATAGCGATCGTGCTGGCCTTCGCCGGCGTCAGCGATCCCGTGGCGCACACGGTGCTGCCGGTCATTCCGCTGGACTGGCACACCACCGGGGAGACGCCGCTGTGGTGGCTTCTCATCACCCTGGCCGCGTCCCTGCTCCTGGTGGTCCTCAGCTACTGGCCCATCCGCAACCTGTTCTCCCAGTACCAGCTGATGAACGCCAGCTTCAACCGCTGGCAGCTGGTGAACACCTACGGCGCGTTCGGCACGGTAACGAAGCAGCGCATCGAGGTGGCGGTGGAGGGCACCCTGGACGAGGATCCGGACGAGGCGGCCGACTGGCGCGAGTACGGTTTCAAGGGAAAACCCGGCGACGTGTACCGGCTCCCCCGCCAGTGGGCTCCCTATCATTTGCGGCTGGACTGGCTCATGTGGTTCCTGCCCCTGCGCACGGTCCACGAGGAATGGTTCTACGCCTTCCTTGGCAAGCTGCTCGAGGCTGACGCAGCCATGCTGCGGCTGCTGCGCCATGACCCGTTCGACGGCGAACGCCCCCATTGGGTGCGCGCCCGCACCTATCTGTACCGTTTCGCCACCCGTGCGGAATTCCGGGAGACCGGCCAGCGCTGGATCCGGACACCCCTCTACGAGGCAATCCCGCCCATTTCCCTGCGGGCACGGAAGTGATGGCGTCCGGAATATAGGAGACCGACGGCGGGCTACCGTGCCCGGCGGAACCTAACGGGCCCTGCGGAGCACCGACTCTGCGTGCCGAAGGATGGGACCGTCGATCATCCGGCCCTGGTATTGGAACACCCCGGTCCCGGCTTCCTTTGCTGCCTCCAGCAGGTGCGTAGCAGCGGCCACGTCCTCGCCCGAGGGTGCGTAGGCGGCCCGGACGGCGGCCACTTGGTTGGGGTGGATGCAGGCCTTGGAGCCGAACCCGGAGGCAGCGGCGTCCCGGGCCTCCGCGGCGAGCCCGTCGAGGTCGGGGATGTTCACGTAGACCGCGTCCACGGCCTGCTTGCCGGCTGCGCCCGCTGCCAGGAGCACGGAGGAGCGGGCGTGCAGGGCGACGGCGCGGTAGCCGCCGTCGTCATTCCTGCTGGAAGTGCCGCCGAGGGAGGCAAGCAGGTCCTCCGCCCCCCACATCATGGCCACCACGTTGGGTTCGGCAGCAATGGCTGGTGCGTGGACCACGCCCGCGGCCGTTTCGCACAGGGCAATCACGTGGAAGTCCGGCAGCGCCCGGAGCTGATTCGCGCTCTCCGCCTTGGCGAGCATGACGGTGCGGTAGGGCGTGTGGGCCAGGCAGTGCAGGTCCTTCTCGAAGTCCTCGGTGCCGGCCGGGTTGATCCTGATGATGGTCCGGCTGGGATCGAGCTCCGGCCCCTCGCCGGAGCCTCCGAGCTGGGCCAGGATGGCGCCCCGTGCCCGCTGCTTGTCCGGCGACGCCACGGCATCCTCGAGGTCCAGGATGACGGCGTCGGCGCGCTCGGCGGCCTTCTGGAAGCGTTCGGGGCGGTCGGCAGGGCAGAAAAGCAGGGCAGGGCCCATCACAAAGGTCATACAGACATTGTCCGATTATTTGCCCCGCTGCGCCTCTATATGCGCCTCGCGCGTCCACATCAGGCAGCTCCGCGTGGCCAGTGCCACCACGGTGCCGTCCTGATTGCGGCCGGTGTGCTGCATGGTGACGACGCCCTGCCCCGGCCGTGACCCGGACAGCCGCTTGCCGGTGATGACGGTCTCCGTATAGAGCGTGTCACCGTGGTAGAGCGGGTGCGGGAAGGAGACGTCGGTCAGCCCCAGCTGCGCGATGATGGTGCCCTGTGTCAGCTGGCCGACGGACTGACCCACCACCGTCGACAGCGTGAACATGGAGTTGACCAGCCGCTGGCCGAAGGGCTGGCCCGCGCTCCATGCGGCGTCCAGGTGCAGCCCCTGCGTGTTCATGGTCATGGTGGTGAACAGCACGTTGTCCGTTTCCGTGACGGTCCGGCCCGGCCGGTGCGCGTAGACGACGTCTTCCTCGAGTTCCTCAAAGTAGAGTCCCCGCTGCTCGATGACGCGGACGCTGCCGCTGCTGGAACTGCCTGCGTCCCCGGCTGCGCTCATACGGTAAGTTCCTGGTCTTCCTCGAACAGCTCCGCACCGGTAGCGGCGGCAACATCCTCCGCCGACACGTTCGGGGCGAGTTCGCGCAGGATCAGCCCGTCAGGCGTGACGTCAAGGACGGCAAGGTCGGTGATGATGCGGTCCACGCAGGCCTTGCCCGTCAAAGGCAGCGAGCAACGATCCACGATCTTCGGTTTCCCGCTGCGGTCCACGTGCTCCATCATGACAATCACCTTTTTGGCGCCGAAGACCAGGTCCATGGCGCCGCCCATCCCCTTGACCATCTTTCCGGGGATCATCCAGTTGGCGAGGTCCCCGTTGGCGGCCACCTCCATGGCGCCGAGTACGGCCACGTCCACATGCCCGCCGCGGATCATGCCGAAGGACTGCGCGGAGTCGAAGAACGCCGCGCCCTTGTTGACGGTGACGGTCTCCTTGCCGGCGTTAATCAGGTCCGGATCCACCTCGTCCTCCCCCGGATAGGGGCCGACGCCGAGGATGCCATTCTCGGAGTGCAGGACCACTTCAACGCCGGCCGGGATGTAGTTGGGGATCAGCGTGGGCATGCCGATGCCGAGGTTCACGTACTGGCCGTTGCTGAGTTCCTGCGCCACCCGCGCCGCGAGTTCGTTGCGCGTCCATCCCTTGCCCTCAGGGTGGGACGTGGCGGCACGCCGGTACTCGTGACGGACGGCCTCGGGGCGGGGCGGCGCCCCTTGCGGGCTGTTCGACTCCATGGCTACGCTCCTGCCTCTTCGGTGGTGCCGGTGGTTCCTGCCGTTCCCGTGCTCCCTGACTGGGTTGCCGACGCCGCGGAAAGTGCGACGGTCCGTTTTTCAATGCGCTTCTCGGACTCGGGCACCACGACTACCCGCTGGACGAAGATGCCGGGCAGGTGGACGTGTTCGGGATCCAGCTCGCCCGGCTCCACGAGTTCCTCCACCTCCGCGATGGTGATCCGTCCTGCCATGGCGCAGAGGGGGTTGAAGTTCATGGCCGTGGCGTGGAAGACGAGGTTCCCGTGGCGGTCGCCCTTCCAGGCGTGGACCAGCCCGTAGTCGGGGGTCAGTGATTCCTCCAGGACGTAGTCGACGCCGTCGAAGCTCCGCACTTCCTTTGGCGGTGACGCGACGGCGATGCCTCCGTCGGCGTCGTATTTCTGCGGCAGGCCACCGTCGGACACCTGGGTCCCCACCCCCGCCTTGGTGTAGAAGGCGGGTATGCCGGCGCCGCCGGCGCGCAGCTTCTCGGCCAGGGTGCCCTGTGGGGTCAGGACCACCTCCAGTTCGCCGGCGAGGTACTGCCGGGCGAACTCCTTGTTCTCCCCCACGTACGAACTGACAGTCCGGCGGATCCTGCCGTCCCTGAGGAGGATTCCCAGGCCCCAGTCGTCCACGCCGCAGTTGTTGCTGACGGTCTCCAGGTCCTTGGTGCCCCGGCGGTGAAGGGCATCGATGAGCGCCACCGGGATCCCGCACAGTCCAAAACCACCGACGGCGAGCGACGCGCCGTCGGGTATGTCGGCGACCGCTTCGTCAGCGCTGGCAACAACCTTGTCAATCATCGTTGATCCTTTCGGCGTCTCCACGGACTTTCGACAGACACAGCCACCGGGCCTGCTACAGCCCGAGTTCCCGGGCGATCAGCATCAGCTGGACCTCCGTGGTGCCCTCCCCGACCTCCAGGATCTTGGAGTCGCGGTAGTGGCGCGCCACGGTGAACTCGTTGATGAAGCCATAGCCGCCGAATACCTGGGTGGCATCCCGCGCATTGTCCATGGCCGCCTCGCCTGCGACCATCTTAGCTATGGCCGCCTGGGTCTTGAACGGCTTGCCGGCGAGCATCCGGGCGGCCGCATCGTAGTACGCAAGACGGGCCGTATGGGCGCGTGCCTGCATGCGGGCGATCTTGAACGCGACCGCCTGGTGCTTGCCGATGTTGGTCCCGAAAGCGCTGCGGTCCTTGGCATAGCGGACCGAGAGATCCACGCAGCCCTGCGCAGCGCCGGTGGCCAGGGCCGCGATGGCGATCCTGCCCTCGTCCAGGATGGACAGGAAGTTGGCGTAGCCGCGGCCGCGCTCCCCCAGCAGGTTTGCCTCGGGGACGGTGACGTCATGCAGCGTCAGGGGGTGGGTGTCCGAGGCATTCCAGCCCACCTTGTTGTACGCCTTCTCCGCCTTGAAGCCGGGCGTGTCGGTGGGCACCAGGATGGTGGAGATCTCCTTCTTGATGCTGCCGTCCTTGCGCTCTTGCTGGCCGGTGACGGCGGTGACGGTCACCAGCTTGCTGATGTCCGTTCCCGAGTTGGTGATGAATTCCTTGTTGCCGTTGATGACCCAGTTTTTTGCCTCTGCGCCGCCTTCCAGCCGGGCGGTGGTCTTCGTGCCGCCGGCGTCCGAGCCTGCTTCCGGCTCGGTCAGGCCGAAGCCGGCGAGCGCCTTTCCGGATACGAGCAGCGGGAGCCACTCCTGTTTCTGGGCCTCGGTGCCGAAACGGTAAACGGGCATAGCGCCAAGGGATACCCCTGCCTCCAGCGTGATGGCGACGGACTGGTCCACCCGCCCCAGCTGTTCCAGCGCGAGGGCCAGCGCGAAGTAGTCGCCGCCCATGCCGCCGTACTCCTCGGGGAACGGCAGGCCGAACAGCCCCATGTCCGCCATTTGCGACACCACTTCGTAGGGGAAACTGTGTTCCTCGTCGTGCTTGGCGGAGACGGGGGCCACCACCTCGTCGGCGAATTCGCGGACGGTCTTGCTGAGGTCCTGGTATTCCTCGCTGAGGTCAAAATCGGCCATGGCTAGGCCTCCTTACGTTCGTCTGTTGGATCCTGTGTTGCGGTGCCGGCCGCGTGAATGGTGGCTACGACCTGGTCGGCCTTGACCAGGTCGCCTGTGGCGACGGTGATATGGACGGTGCCGGAGACTTCGGCCACGAGCTGGTGTTCCATCTTCATGGCCTCCACGGACAGCAGCACCTGGCCCGCCGTCACCGGATCGCCGTCGCGTACCGCAACGGAGACGACGGTCCCGGGCATGGGTGACCGGACTTCCGGATCGGCGGCGCCCTCTTCGCGTTCGACGGCGGCCAGCACCCGCTCCAGGCGGGACTCACGGGTGAGGACTTCGAGCCCGCAGGACCAGCCGCCGCTGCCCACGTAGACACGCTCCGCCCGCACTGCCCGGCGACGGCCGCCGTCGGCATGTTCCTCCCGTGACACACCAATCGCGAAGGTGTGCTGCTGGTCCTCCACCTCCAGTGTGATGACGTCGAGCCCGGTGGCCGCCAGCCCGCCAGCATTGAACCCGTCCAGCCCCGGACCGAGGACCCGCACCGCGAGCTCCGGCCCGTCGTCGACGCGGACCATTGCGTGGGCCGCATCGCCCTGCCAGGTGATGGCCACTGTGGCCATGGCACCGCCGGGAAGGCCGAAGCTCATCCGCCACGGTGCGGGAGCGCCGAGGCGCCAGCCCCGGGCGCTCTCCCAGGGCGAGAGGATCGCTGCCCCTCCTCCGCCGGGTTCAACAGCACCGACCTCGCTTAGCCAGAACCGCAGGGCGGCCGCCGTGAGTTCCGCGTCGCCGATGTTCCGGAACTCCAGGTCCGGCATCTTTCGGTCAATGAGCGTGGTGTCGAGGCGGCCGGCGCGGACGTCCTCGTCGTCTATCAGCAGACGCAGGTACTCAACGTTGGTGTCGATGCCAAGGACGGTGTACCGCTCCAGCGCCGCGTCCAGCTTGTCCAGGGCGGCCTTGCGGTCCGTGCCCCAGGCGATGACCTTGGACAGCATGGGGTCGTAGTCGCTGGAGATTTCCAGCCCCGGCAGCAGCGATGAGTCGATGCGCACGCCCTCGCTTTGTGCGTCAGTCCGCTCTCGGGGCGGAAGGACGCCGCCGTGTTCGTCGAGGAGCACCACCTCGCCCGAGGACGGCAGGAAATTCCGGTGCGGGGTTTCGGCGTAGACGCGGGCCTCCGCGGCATGGCCGTTAAGTTCGACGTCGTCCTGTCCGACGGCAAGCACCTCACCGGCGGCGATGCGCACCTGCCACTCGACGAGGTCCATTCCGGTGACCATTTCCGTCACCGGGTGTTCCACCTGGAGCCGGGTGTTCATTTCCATGAAGAAGAACTCGTCCGGGGAGTCGTCCGAAACGAGGAACTCCACCGTGCCGGCGCCGGTGTAGTGGACGCTGCGGGCGGCCTGGCACGCGGCCTCGCCGATCTTCGCACGGACGGCCTCGCCGTCGGACAGGGATTCCAGCAGCGGTGACGGCGCCTCCTCGATGACCTTCTGGTGCCGCCGCTGCAGGGAGCATTCGCGCTCCCCCAGGTGGATCACGTTGCCGTGCGTGTCGGCCAGGACCTGCACCTCGATGTGCCGCGGGGACGTCACCAGGCGTTCCAGGAAGAGGGTGTCGTCTCCAAACGCGCTCGCAGCCACGCGCCGCGCGGTTGCCAGGGCGGCCGGCAGGTCCGGCGGCTGCTCGACAGCATGCATTCCCTTGCCACCGCCGCCCGCCGAGGGCTTGATCAGGAGGGGGAACCCCACGGCCGCGGCGGCGGCGATGAGTTCCTCATCCGTCATGCCGGGCTCGGCGATGCCCGGGACCACCGGAACGCCGTACCCGGCCACATGGTTCTTCGAGCGGATCTTGTCCCCCATGACATCCAGGGCTTCGGCCCTGGGGCCGATGAAGGCGATGCCGGCGGCGTCCAGCGCCCGGGCGAAGTCCGAGTTCTCGCTGAGGAATCCGTAGCCGGGGTGCACCGCCTGGGCGCCGGTGTCCTGGCAGGCCCTGATGATCGCCTCGATGCTGAGGTAGCTCTGGGCCGCCGCAGCGGGCCCGATCCGGACGGCGGCGTCGGCTTCGCGCACGTGGCGGGCACCGGCGTCGGCATCGCTGTAGACCGCGACCGAACGGATGCCCATGGCGCGCAGGGTCCTGATCACCCGGCAGGCAATCTCGCCGCGGTTGGCCACCAGGACGGTGCGGAACATGTTGTCGGCAGTCATCTCGGGCTCACATTCGGAAGAGGCCGAAGGAGGTCTCCGGCAGCGGAACACGGGACACGACGTCGAGAGCCAGGCCCAGCACGGTGCGGGTGTCCGCGGGATCGATCACGCCGTCGTCCCACAGGCGAGCCGTCGAGTAGTAGGGGCTGCCCTGGTCCTCGTACTGCTGCCGGATTGGTGCCTTGAACGCCTCTTCATCCCCGGCGGACCACTCCTGCCCGGCCGCCTCGAACTGGTCGCGCTTGACGGTCGCCAGGACGCTTGAGGCCTGGTTGCCGCCCATGACGGAGATCCGGCTGGCTGGCCACATCCACAGGAAGCGCGGTGAATAGGCCCGGCCGCACATCGAGTAGTTGCCGGCGCCGAAGGACCCGCCGATCACCACGGTCAGCTTGGGCACGCGCGTGGTGGCCACGGCGGTGACCATCTTTGCGCCGTTCTTGGCAATCCCGCCCTGCTCATAGTCCTTGCCCACCATGAAGCCGGAGATGTTCTGCAGGAAGAGCAGCGGAATGCCCCGCTGGTCGCACAGTTCAATGAAGTGGGCGCCCTTGAGTGCCGACTCGCTGAACAGCACGCCGTTGTTGGCCACGATGCCGACCGGGTGTCCGTGGAGCCTGGCGAATCCCGTCACGAGGGTGGCGCCGTAGTTCTTCTTGAACTCGTGGAAGCGGCTGCCGTCCACCAGCCGGGCGATCACCTCGCGGACGTCGTACTGCGCGTTGACGTCCGTGGGGACCGCGCCGTAGAGCTGGCCTGGCTCGGCAGCAGGTTCGACGGCGGTGTCCACGTCCCAGACGGGCGCGGCGGGCCGCGGCAGCGTGGCGACGATGTCGCGGACAATCTGCAGGGCGTGTTCGTCGTTTTCGGCGAGATGGTCCGTAACGCCGGAGATCCGGGAGTGCACATCGCCGCCCCCGAGCTCTTCAGCGCTGACGATCTCTCCGATGGCCGCCTTCACTAGGGGCGGCCCGCCCAGGAAGATGGTGCCCTGGTTGCGGACAATGACCGTTTCATCGCTCATCGCGGGAACGTAGGCGCCGCCGGCGGTGCAGGAGCCCATGACGGAAGCGATCTGGGGAATCCCGGCGGCGGACATTCGGGCCTGGTTGTAGAAGATCCGGCCGAAGTGGTCCCGGTCCGGAAAGACCTCGTCCTGCTTGGGGAGGAAGGCACCGCCCGAATCCACGAGGTAGATGCACGGAAGCCGGTTCTCAAGCGCGACCTCCTGGGCCCGGAGGTGCTTCTTCACCGTCATGGGATAGTAGGTGCCACCCTTGACGGTGGCGTCGTTGGAAATCACCAGCACGTGGCGGCCGTGCACCATGCCGACGCCCGCGATGATGCCGGCGCCAGGCGAATCGTCATTGTACATGCCGTTCGCGGCCAGAGGGGCGATTTCGAGGAAGGGGCTGCCGTCGTCGAGAAGGCGGTCGATCCGCTCCCGGGGAAGCAGCTTGCCGCGTGCCATGTGCCGCTCGCGGGATTTCTCCGGCCCGCCCACGGCCGCCGTCGCGAGCCGTTTCCGCAGCTCATCGGCGAGCGCGCGCTGCGCAAGGCTGTTGGCCTCGAATGCGCTGCCGGTGGTATCCAGCCGGCTGGCGAGTGTCTCCATTGACCGTTTCCATTCCCGGGCACTTCCGGCGGCAGTCCTGCCGCATTTTCGGTTAGTGCCTCGTAACTGAGTTTAGGTTAGTCTCTAGTAACTGTGATGTCCAACACAGGATGTTGGTAGAGTTCTTGGGTTCCGAGGAGGAAATGTGCCCACCACAGATCACGGAGAGCTCACCGCTCCCGGCCAGGCCGCAGCCGGCCATGAGGCATCCGGCCCCACGCAGCGCAGCCAGGCGAAGGAGTCCCGCCGGCAGGCGCTCCTGTCCGCTGCGGCCACGCTCTTCGCCGTCAACGGGTTCAACCGGGTCTCCCTTGAGGACCTTGGCGCCGCAGCCGGCGTGAGCGGACCCGCCGTGTACCGCCATTTCCCTGGAAAGCAGGCCGTGCTGGGTGCGCTGCTGCTCACCGTCAGCCAGGACCTGCTCGACGGCGGCCGCCGCGTGGTTGCCGACGCCGCCGATCCCTCCGCCGCCTTGGCACGGCTGGTGCAGTTCCACGTGGACTTTGCCCTCAGCAACCCCGACGTGATCCGGGTGCAGGACAGGGATTTCAGCAACCTGACCGGCGAGGACCAGGCCCAGGTTCGTGCCCTTCAGCGCAGCTACGTGGAAGTGTGGGTGGACGTGCTGGCTGGCATCCACGGCACAACGGACACGGCAGACCTCCGCATGCGCGCCCACGCGACGTTCGGCCTGATCAACTCCACGCCGCACTCCGTCCGCAACCACGGCCGGCGGATGGCCATCAAGTCCGCGCGGCCGCTCCTGGAGAACATGGCCCTGGCGGCCCTGCTGGTGACGGCCAGCCCCCTCGCCGGCTGACCCTGATTGGTGGTTTGGTGCAAGGCTGCCTGCCTCCCGAGCCCGAGCGGCAGGCAGCCGGTGCAACCTGCTAGGCCATCGCGAAGGCCATGGCGGGATCCGCGAGGAGGGCGCCGACGTCGGCCAGGAACCTGGATCCCTGCTCGCCGTCCACCAGTCGGTGGTCGAAGGAGAGGCTCAGGGTCATGACCTGCCTCAGCGCGACCTGGTCCTGGTACTCCCACGGGGTCTTGCGCACGGCGCCCATGGCAAGGATGGCGGCCTCCCCGGGGTTGAGGATGGGTGTGCCGGCGTCGATCCCGAAGACACCGATGTTGGTGATGGAGATGGTGCCGCCGGAGAGGTCTTCCGGGCTGCTCTTGCCGGCCCGGGCGGTGTCCGTCAGTTCTGCGAGCGCCGTGGACAAGTCGACGAGCGTCAGGCGCTCGGCATCCTTGATGTTGGGAACGGTGAGGCCTCGCGGGGTTGCGGCCGCGATGCCGAGGTTCACGTAGTTGAACTGCACGATCTCCTGGTTGGCCTCGTCCCACTTGGCGTTCAGGCCGGGATTGCGCCGCAGGGCGATCAGGACGGCCTTGGCCACGAGAGTCAGCGGTGTGAGCTTGTGGCCGGCAAAGGGCTTGCTTTCCTTGAGCCTGGCCAGCAGTTCCATGGCCGGAGTGACATCGACCGTCAGGAACTCCGTCACATGCGGCGCCGTGAAGGCGCTGCTTACCATGGCAGCCGCCGTGAATTTGCGGACACCCTTGATAGGCGTACGGACCTCACGGTCGCCCTGGGCCGTCGCGGAACGTGGTGCCGTTTCCTGTGCTGCCAGCTCCTGGGCGGCCGCGGGAAGGTCCCCGCCGCCCACGAAATTGCGCACATCGTCACGGGTAATGAGCCCGCTGGGGCCGGTCCCCGCCACCTTCTCCAGATCCACGCCGAGGTCCCTGGCAAGCTTCCGGACAGGCGGCGTGGAACGGGGCCGCTCGGCGGGGTTGGTGCCGGCAGGCTTGGTTTCGACAGGCTCAACCACCGGGGCGGCGGTTTCGGCAGGCTTGGTTTCGACAGGCTTGGTTTCGACAGGCTCAACCGGCGGGGCGGGCTCGACCAGCGTGCGCTGCCGGCGGACGGGAGGGCCAGTGCTTTCGATGACGGCGCCGTACCCGACGAGGTTGGGTTCCCTCTTGGGGAGCGGCGCCTCAGCTGGAGCGGCAGCGCCGGCCTGGTTACCGGCGTCGTCCTTTACCTCGAACGAGACAATCGGTTTGCCCACCTCCACCACGGTTCCCGGCTGTTCATGCAGGGCCGTGATCACGCCCGCGAACGGTGAGGGCAACTCCACCACTGCTTTGGCGGTCTCCACCTCTGCGATGACCTGGTTCAAGCTGACGGTGTCCCCGACCCCCACCTTCCAGCTGACGATTTCGGATTCGGTCAGTCCTTCGCCGAGATCGGGCAGCCGGAATTCCTTGATCATGGTGGCGGTCATCCTTCCAGCCCGCTCAGCGAATTCGGCCGGCCCAGCGCGCGGTCCACGCCGTCGAGGATCCGGTCAAGATTCGGCAGGTGGTGCATCTCCACCTTCGAATAGGGGTACGGCACGTCAAAGCCGGTGATGCGGACCGGTGCCGCCTCCAGGTGGTAGAAGCAGCGCTCGGTGATGCTGGCCGCAACCTCCGCGCCGAGCCCGCCCGACTGCCCGGCCTCGTGGGTGATCACCAGCCTGCCCGTCTTGCGGACCGAGGCTTCAACGGTGGCGAAGTCCACGGGAGCCAGCGACCGCAGGTCAATGACCTCAACCGACACGCCTTCGTCCGCGGCCGCAGTGGCTGCATCGCGGGCCGTCTTCACCAGCGGCCCATAGGCCACGAGCGTGACGTCGCGGCCGTCCGCCACCACCCGCGCCTGGCCCATCGGCGGGGCGGCATTGGGATCGAGCGACTCGTCCACCTCACCTTTGTCGTGGTACCTGCGCTTCGGCTCAAAGAAGATCACGGGGTCATCACAGGAAATGGCCTGCTGGATCATCGTGTGCGCATCCTGAGGGCTGGCCGGGGTTATCACACGAAGACCTGCCGTATGGGTGAAGTAGGCCTCCGGCGACTCGGAGTGGTGCTCCGGAGATCCGATGCCGCCGCCATACGGGATGCGGATGGTGATGGGCATCTTCACGGCGCCGCGGGTACGGTAGTGCATCTTCGCCAGCTGCGAGACGACCTGGTCGAAGGCGGAATAGACAAAACCGTCGAACTGGATTTCCACCACCGGCCGGTAACCGCGGTAGGCCAACCCCACCGCCGTCCCGACAATCCCGGATTCGGCGAGGGGTGTATCAATGACGCGGTGCTTGCCGAAGTCCTTCTGCAGCCCGTCAGTCACGCGGAAAACACCGCCCAGGGTGCCGATGTCCTCGCCCATGAGGACCACTTTGGGATCGTTGTCGAGGGATTTGCGAAGGCCGGAGTTTATTGCCCGCGCAAAGGTCAGCTGCGTCATCAGCGTGCACCTTCTTCAGTAGTGGCCCCTGCGGGATCGCCGAAGCTGGCCAGGTAACGGGAGTAGTGGTCCTGCTGGCGGTCCAGCCAGGAGTTGGGAGTGCTGTACACATGCTTAAAGACGTCCAGGGGTTCGGGATCCGGCATGCCGACGCAGCCGGAACGCAGCTCGCTGGCGACTGAGTCCGCTTTGTTCCGCACGGAAGATTCGAACTCTTCGGTGAACAGGCCCTTCCGGTCCAGCAGCGCACGGACGCGGCCGATCGGATCCTTTGCCGCCCAGTCCTCGAGTTCGTTGGCGTCACGGTACCGGGTGGGGTCATCCGCCGTAGTGTGCGGGCCCATCCTGTAGGTGACGGCCTCGATGAAGGTGGGGCCGCCGCCCCGGCGGGCCCGGTCAAGTGCCACGCGCGTGGCGGCCATGACCGCCAGCACATCGTTGCCGTCAACGCGCATGCTGGGCATGCCGAAGCCGGTCCCTCGTTCCGCGAGGTGGGTGTGGGACTGGAGGCGCACGGGTTCGGAAATGGCCCAGTGGTTGTTTTGGCAGAAAAACACCAGCGGCACCTGGTAACTGGCCGCGAAGACCATGGCCTCGTTGACGTCGCCCTTGCTTGTGGCACCGTCGCCGAAGTACACAATTGCCGCGGAATCGGCACCGTCATTCTGGATTCCCATGGCGTACCCGGTGGCATGCAGCGTCTGCGCGCCGATGACGATCTGCGGAATCGCCATGTTGACCGCGTACGGGTCCCAGCCGCCGGAGGCAGCACCGCGCCAGACACGCAGGATGTCCGCCAGGTCCACCCCGCGGCAGTAGGCCACGCCGTTCTCGCGGTAGCTGGGAAAAATAAAATCGTCATCCCGTAGTGCCCGCACGGATCCCACCTGCGAGGCCTCCTGGCCCAGCAGAGGCGGCCAAAGGCCAAGTTCGCCCTGGCGCTGCAGTGCAGTTGCCTCTTTGTCGATCCGCCGGATCACCACCAGGTCCTCGTAGAGCGAGCACAGCTGCTCGTCTGATACGTCCCTGACCCAGGGGTCATACTCCGGATGGCTGACGCGCTCCCCCGCGGGGGTGATCAGCTGAACCATGCTGTGGCCTGCGCCACCCTGGTGCCCTGTCTTGTTGTCCCGGCCGGCGGCTGTTCCGCCCTGGCCCGCATCGTCTGTCACCACTGTTGCCGCAACCTTCTGACGTCGTGTAACCATCCCGCGGCAGGACTCGTGATCCCGCCGCATTCCGGCCTCCCGGGCGCCTTTGCCCCGGTTAATTGTGACCATACTCACAATGTTCAGGTGGTACAACCACCGCGGCAAAAACTGAGCACAATGCCCTGTCTGACGGCCTCGGACCGTGCTAGCCTTGCGCATTATGCAAGCTTTGGATGGCACAGACACCCGGCTGCTCTCCGCCCTGGCACAGGACCCGCGCCGCACTGTGGTGGCCCTGGCCCAGAAGCTCGGCCTCTCCCGCAACACCGTCCAGGCGCGGATGGCCCAGCTCGAGAAGAAGCACGCCTTCCTGTCGTTCGAGCGGCGCATCAATCCGGTGTCCCTTGGCTATCCGCTGATGGCTTTCATCTCTGTGCATGTCCAGCAGCAAAAGCTCGGTTCCCTTGCCGAGGAGCTGGCGGCCGTGCCGGAGATCCTCGAGGGCTACGGCCTTACGGGCTCGGCGGACCTGCTGCTGCGCGTGGTGGCACTGGACGCCGAAGACCTCTTCCGGATCAACGGGAAGATCCTGGCCTGCGACGGTGTCGAGAGGACCGATACCGCCCTGGCCATGGGTGAACTGATACCTTTCCGGATCCAGCCATTGCTTGAGCGCAACTCTGCGGAAGACTGACCGCAACAGACGGCCGTAACCACGGGAAGCATCGCTGTTCCGGGCCGCTGGCGCTATAGGCTATTCCACAAAAGTGACCGGGCGCCGGCTGTGCCCCGTTAGTTGGAGCGCCGCTGGTGCGGTGCCGGAAAGGCCCACCCTTGAGCAATCCCCCGCTCCCCCCGCAGCAGCCCGGTTCCTACCAGCCAGGCCAGCAGCCCGGTTTCGAGCAGCCGGGCCAGCAGCCCGGTTCCGGGCAGCTTCGCCGGCGGCCGCTTCCACCTTCCCCGTTCGGCTTGCCCGGCATGCCTCCGGCCAGGAGCCGCAAGGGCCTCTGGCTCGTCCTGGGGATCGTGGCAGGCGTGCTCTTGCTGGTGGTAGTCGGGGTGCTGCTTCTGGTGAACCTCGTGGGCGGGGCCACCCGGCAGGCCGGTGACCTCGCGGACAGCTTCACCAAGCTGGTTATCGCCGGAGACACGGACAAGGCCTACAACGACTACATGGACCCGAGCCTCAAGGAGCAGCTGACGCGCGATGAATTCGCTTCCGGCGTTAAGAGCCTCCAGCTGGATCCGTCGTGCACCACGGCCTACGACGACCTCAAAGTCAGCACGCAGAACGGCAGCAACATTGCGGACGTCGCCGGGCTCATCAAGTGCGAGGGCAAGGACATCGAACTCGTGTACCGTTTCGCCGGCAAGGACGAGTTGAAGCTGGTCACCATCCGGCTCCGGCCAAAGACCTGACCCTTCTCTGACCGCCCACCCATCCAAGAGCCGACCTGACCCGAATTGCTTCCGAGAGTCCCGACCGGGGCTCCGCACATCCGGCCGGGGCATCTGCCCGGGCCGGCAACCGGAAGGAATTTGGGCCATGCGCAACTCACCTAACCGTCTTATCGCCACGGTCTTTGGAGCCGTCTACCTGCTGGTGGGCCTCGTCGGATTCGCCGTGACCTCGGGAGTCGGCTTCTTCTCCACCGAAGGCAGCAACCTGATCATCTTCGAGGTCAACCCGCTGCACAACGTGATCCACCTGGCCATCGGCGCGGCCCTGCTCTACGCGGGGGTCAAGGGCATCCAGCTGGCGCGCACCGTCAACACGGCAGTGGGTGCGGTATACCTCCTGGTCGGTATCCTCGGCCTGTTCCTGCTCAGCTCGCCGCTCAACATCATTGCCCTCAACGGCGCGGATAACGTTCTCCACCTGGCGAGCGCCGTCCTGCTGCTCGGCGTCGGCCTGTCCCTGGACAAGGTCCCCGCCACGGCCCGTGCCTAGATGGCGATGACCGGCCAGGCCATCGCGGCAACCCCGGCGACGCAGGAAACGTTCCGCTCCGATGCCGTGCGGCTCTTCGCCGGCTTTGCCGGCCTAGGCGCCGCAGCGGTGAACCTCGCCGTCGCCTCCAGCCTGTTTGCCGCCGCCGGCCCTGCCCTCCCAGTGAGGGCGGCCGGCGCCACGGCGGCCCTGCTCTGGGGAGCGGCCCTGCTGGGGTGGACGGTTGCCGGACTGAGCAGAAGCCGCTTCCCGCTGCTGCGGACCTCCACCCTCCTGCTGCCTGCGGTTGCCGCCGTGCATGTGGCGGCCATCGTTCTGGGCGCCGGGAGCGGCGTGGCGGGTCTGGGCATCAGCCACCTCGCCGCCCTGCTGCTGACCCTCATGATCCTCGCGGCCACATCGTGGCTCCGCCGCAGGTCCCCCAATCTTCCTGGCGGATCGGGCCGGAACACATCGGGCCGACTTGGCGCGGGAACGCTGCTCGCCGCCGCCTTCGCCGGAGCGCTGCTGGTTGCGGCCATCACGACGCCCGGACTCGCCGCGTCGACGGCGGGCCAGTTCGCTGTGCCACACGGTGAACATACTGGGGGCCACCACTCGCCTTGAGTCACAGGCTTACCCCCGACGGCGGCAAGTTCGACGGCGACAAACACAGCTGGAGCCCCCGCGCGGTGCGCGGGGGCTCCAGCCTGTGTGGGTACGGCTAGTGCTCCACGGCCTTCTCGGCGCCAACCCCGGTCAGCGACCGGACTTCCATCTCGGCCTGCTTGCTGCGATCCTCCTGTCTCTTGTCCAGGACTGTGCCGAGCCAGCCCAGCAGGAAGGCCAGCGGGATGGACACGATGCCCGGGTTGCTCAGCGGGAAGACGGCGAAGTTGGCGCCCTTGATCATGGAGGTCGCACCGCCCGACACCACCGGTGAGAGCGCGATCAGGATGATGGCCGACCCGAGCCCGCCGTACATGCTCCAGATGGCACCCTGTGTGGTGAATCGGCGCCAGAACAGGGAGTAGATGATGGTGGGCAGGTTGGCGGAGGCCGCCACGGCGAACGCCAGGGCCACCAGGAACGCCACGTTCTGGCCGTTGGCGAAGATCCCGCCCAGGATGGCGAGGACGCCAATCACAATCACAGTGCGGCGGGCCACCTTAACTTCGGTGTCGGCGTCGGCCTTTCCCTTCGCGATGACGTTGGCATAGATGTCATGGGCGAACGAGGCGGCGGCGGTGATCGTGAGGCCGGCAACCACGGCGAGGATCGTGGCGAAAGCCACGGCCGAGATGAAGCCCAGCAGCAACGGGCCGCCCAGGTGGAAGGCCAGCAGCGGCGCTGCGGAGTTGACGCCGCCCGGGGCGCCCTTGATGGTGTCCGCCCCCACCAGGGCGGCGGCGCCGTAGCCGAGGACCAGCGTGAAGATGTAGAACAGTCCGATCAGCCAGATGGACCACACGACCGACTTGCGGGCTTCCTTGGCGGTGGGCACCGTATAGAAGCGCATCAGCACGTGCGGCAGGGCGGCCGTACCCAGCACCAGGGCCAGGGCCAGGGACATGAAGTCCAGCTTGGACGTTTCGGTCTTGCCGTACTGCAGGCCGGGGTTGAGCACGGCAGGGTTGTTCGCGGCCTCGACCGCGCCGCCCAGCAGGCTGGAGAGGTTGAACCCGTAGATGGCCAGGACCCAGAGGGTCATGACGGCGGCACCGGCGATGAGCAGGCAGGCCTTGATGATCTGCACCCAGGTGGTGCCCTTCATGCCGCCGATCAGGACATACATGATCATCAGGGCGCCGACGACGATGATCACCAGGGCCTGTCCGCCCCAGTCGCTGATGCCCAGCAGCAGCGAGATCAGGCTTCCGGCGCCGGCCATCTGGGCCAGGAGGTAGAAGAAACAGACCGCCAGGGTGGAGATGGCGGCCGCGATGCGGACCGGACGCTGCCGAAGGCGGAACGACAGGACGTCGGCCATGGTGTACTTGCCCGTGTTCCGGAGCAGTTCCGCCACCAGCAGGAGCGCCACCAGCCAGGCGACCAGGAAGCCAATGGAGTACATGAAGCCGTCGTAGCCGTTGATGGCGATGGCGCCGGTGATGCCCAGGAAGGAGGCCGCCGACAGGTAGTCGCCGGCGATGGCGGTGCCGTTCTGCGAGCCGGTGAAGGAACGCCCGGCGGCATAGTAATCGGCGGCCGTCTTGTTGTTCCGGCTGGCCCTAAGAACGATGACCATGGTGACGGCGACGAACAGGGCGAAAATGCCCATGTTCAGCAGCGTGGTGTCCTTGAGTGCGGCAACGTCAACCGCTGCGGGAATGGTGATCATTTTGCTCCTCCGCCCTGTGCGCTGCTGCGGGACTTGTCATACCCGTGGCCTTCAATGCCGTGCCGGATGTCTGCGGCGATCGGGTCCAGGCGCCGGTTCGAATAGCTGACGTACCAGCCGGTGATGGCGAAGGTGGTCACGAACTGCAGCAGCCCCATGATAATGCCCACGTTGATGTTGCCCCACACCTTGGTGGACATGAAGTCCACGGCGTAGGCGGCAAGGATGACGTACGCGAAGTACCAGAGCAGAAACGCGATGGCCATGGGGAACACAAAGCTGCGGTGGCGCTTGCGCAGTTCCTGGAACTGCTGCGTGACCTGGACTTCCTCGAAGTCCGCGGACGCCGCCGCGGCCGGGGTTCGGGCATCGTTACCCATCATTCCTCCTCGTTGAGACTGACTCACACACGGCCGCACTTCTCCAGCCAATGTGACTGCCATCACTCTGCATCTGGCGCGGATGATTTTCCAGTGCTTGCACGCTGTCGGTCGGCCAACGGCGTCGCTACTGCGCCAAACGGCACGCGCTACGCTGGCAGCATGCCGGACTCCCCTCTCTATTCCGCAGCCGCCGTGGCCGTCATCGCGCTCGCGGTGGCCGTCGTCGTCGCCGTCGGACTCAAGGTGCTGCGCTCCTTCCGCGAGCTGGGCACCGATGCCGAGCGGGCCACCTACAACACCCTCCACGCCGCGTCGAAAGCCGGACGGCACCTGCGGACGGGTTTGAACCCCGCGGGCGCCGCCAAGGCAAGCCGCCAGCTGCGGGCCCTGCTTGGCTGTGACGCGCTGGCCATTCTGGATGTATCCGGCGTACTGGCCTGGGACGGGACCGCCGAGGAGCTCCGTCCGGGTCTGATGGCGCTCGCCGCGGACGTGCTCTCCAGCGGCAGGACCCAGGTTTTCAACGCCGCCGACCTGCAGCTCCACTCCCCCAAGTCCGGATCAGTCGCGGCCGCCGTCGTGGCTCCCGTCCGGGCCGGCTCGCGCGTGGTGGGAGCGGTTGCCGCATTCGCCCCGCAGGCGGGGTCAGGGCTGGTACGCGCCACCACCGAAGTGGCCGACTGGGTGGCCGCACAGGTGGAGCTGGCCGAGCTGGACGCCTCCCGGACGCTCCTGATGGAGGCTGAGGTGCGGGCCCTCCGCGCCCAGATCAGCCCGCACTTCATCTACAACTCGCTGAACGCCATCGCCTCCTTCATCAACACCGATCCGGCCCGGGCGCGGGAACTGGTGGTGGAGTTCGCGGACTTCACCCGGTACTCGTTCCGGCGGCACGGGGACTTCACCACGTTGGCCGAGGAGCTGCGCTGCATCGACAGGTACCTGCTGCTGGAGCGGGCCCGGTTCGGCGAGCGGGTGCAGGTCAGCCTGCGGATCGCGCCGGAGGTGCTGAGCACGGTGATCCCCTTCCTGAGCCTGCAGCCGCTCGTGGAGAATGCGGTCCGGCACGGTCTGGAGGCAAAGGAGGGTCCCGGCCACATCACCATTTCCGCCAACGATTCGGGGGCGTTCGCCGAGGTCACCATCGAGGACGACGGCGTGGGGATGGATCCGGTGCAGCTGCAGTCCATGCTGGCCGGCCACGTGGACGGTGAGCACGTGGGCCTGCGGAACGTCGATGCCCGGCTCCGGCAGGTATACGGCGACGAGCACGGACTGGTGATCGAGACGGCTCCGGGCGAGGGCACGCTCATCACGATGCGGGTGCCCAAGTCCCAGCCGGACCACGACGCGTGAAATTGCCGGCGCCGGAGGTTCCTAAGCCCGAAGCTGCGGGCCCGAAAGATAACCTTGGACCATGATTAACGTTCTCGTCGCCGACGACGAGCTGCCCGCGATCGAGGAGCTTGCCTTCCTCCTGGGCAGTGACGAGAGGATCGGCACCATCCTCCGCGCCTCCTCCGGTGCCGAGGCCCTTCGGGTCCTTGAAGCCGAGGCGGTGGACGCCGTCTTCCTCGACATCCACATGCCGGCGGTATCCGGCCTGGACATCGCACGGGCCATATCCCGCAGCAGCCGGCCGCCCGCCGTCGTCTTTGTGACAGCGGATGAGGACTGCGCCCTGGAGGCGTTCGAGCTTGCGGCCGTGGACTACCTGCTGAAGCCCGTTCGGGCCGAGCGGCTGGCCCGCTCCGTGGGCCGGATCAGTGAACTGATCCGCGACGGCGGTTCCGCTCCGGAGATGATCACCGTCGACCAGGGCGGCACCACCAGGATGATCCGGCGCGACGACGTCACATACGTCCAGGCGCAGGGTGACTACGCCCGGCTCCACACCGCCGATGCCAGCTACCTGATCCGGGTTCCCCTTGCCGACCTGGAGCAGCAGTGGGCGGACGCGGGCTTCATCCGCACCCACCGCTCCTACCTGGTGGCCCTCGCCCACGTCTCCCACCTCAAGCTCGCCGCCGGCCGCCCCAGCGTGTCTGTCGAGGACGCTGAATTGCCGATCAGCCGCCGGCACCTGCCGGCCGTCCGCGAGAAGCTTGAGGCAACCAGGATCCGGCCGCAGGCATGACGCGAGTGAGGGTCACGGCGCCCCGTTCGGTGTCCCGCGGTTCGGCCGACTCCTCGGCCGAACCGCGGGAGTCCGCTGAGGAGTCGGCCGTCGGCCAGGTGTTCGTCCGCTCGCTGATCCGATCACAGCTCCGGCTTGCCCTTGTGGTGGCCGGCGGATTCCTGCTGATCCTCGGCGCCTTTCCGCTGCTGCTTGCCGCCATACCGGGCCTGGCACAGACCCGGATTGCCGGGATCCCGTTGGACTGGCTCCTGCTGGGCGCCGGGATCTACCCTGTGACCGGAATCAGCGCCTGGCTGTACATCCGCAGCGCGGCCCGGAACGAAGCCCGTTACCGCGATCTCGCCGGGGATAGATGATGCACCGGAAAGTGATGCACCGGCAAATAATGTTCCGGCAAGTGATGCTCCGATGAACCCGGCAGTGGGCATCGCGGCGGTAGCGGCCGTTTCCGTGGCGACGGCGGTGATCGGCTTCTACGGGCTACGGATCTCCCGCACCACCGGCGACTTCTATGTCGCCTCCCGAACCGTGCCGCCGTGGTGGAACGCGTCGGCAATCGGCGGGGAGTATCTGTCCGCCGCCAGCTTTCTGGGCGTTGCTGGCCTGATCCTGCTGTCCGGCACGGATGCCCTTTGGTATCCCGTGGGCTACACCGCCGGGTATCTGATGCTTCTGTTGTTCGTGGCCGCGCCACTGCGGCGTTCCGGGGCCTACACAATCCCCGATTTCACCGAGGCCAGGCTCGATTCGCGGGCCGTGCGCCGTGTCACCAGCCTGGCTGTGGTCATTGTGGGCTGGCTCTACATCGTCCCGCAGCTGCACGGCGCTGCCCTGACGATCCGGACCACTACCGGCCTGCCGGCCTGGGCCGGCTCAACGGCCGTCGTAGTGGTGGTGTGCCTCACCGTGGTGGCCGGCGGCATGCGTTCGATCACTTTCGTCCAGGCCTTCCAGTACTGGCTGAAGCTCACGGCCCTGGCCGTGCCCCTCATTTTCATCCTGCTGGTGCTGGCAGACAACGGCTCCCCGGCGCCGGCGGCAGCGGCCACGAATCCGGGCGGAGCGGATCCGGCCAGCCCCTACCAGAGCATCTCACTCCTCGTTGCCCTGCTGTTCGGAACGCTGGGACTACCCCACGTTTTGGTCCGTTTCTACACCAACCCCGACGGGCACTCGGCGCGGCGGACCACGCTGATCGTCCTGGGCCTGTTGTCCGTGTTCTACCTCTTTCCCACGGCGTACGGCCTGGCCGGCAGGCTGTTCGCCCCGGATCTGGCCAGGGCGGGGCAGGCGGATGCGCTGGTGCTGCTGCTTCCGGGCCGTCTCGTTGGGGGCCCGGCCGGCGAATTGTTGTCTGCCCTCGTCGTGGCAGGGGCCTTCGCCGCGTTCCTGTCCACGACGTCCGGGCTCGTCGTCTCGCTGGCCGGCGTAATCAGCCAGGACGTCCTGGGCGGCAGTGTGCGCGGCTTCAGGGTGGCGGCACTGGTCTCGATCACCGTTCCGCTGGGCCTGGCGCTCATGACGGACTCGCTGGCACTCGCCGGTAGCGTGGGCCTGGTCTTCGCCTTCACGGCGTCAACCATCTGCCCGGTCCTGCTGCTCGGCATCTGGTGGCGGGGCCTGACCGACGCCGGCGCCATCGCCGGCATGGTGACCGGGGGCCTCCTGTGTGGCGGCGCCATGGTGGCGGGGACGGTGCTCGGTGTGGCGGGAACGCCGCCGTGGCTGGCGCAGCCCGCGGCCTGGACGGTGCCGGCTGCCTTCACCGTGATGGTCCTGACATCGCTTGCCACCAGTTCCCGGGTGCCGCGGACCATCACCAGGGTGATGACCAGGCTGCACACGCCCGAGCGGCCGCTGGCCACGGAACGCTGAGCGGCTGGGCCAACGCTGAGCGGCCAGGCCGTCAGTCGATGGCGGCCATCAGCTCGACCACCCGGTCAAGGAAGGCGTCCACCTGCGTTTCCTCGTAGCCGTCCGTGCCGACGGCGGGCCGGAAGACGGCCCGGCGCACGTTGTCAACGCTGAGGGGCTTGTCCTGCTCCAGGTAGCCGATCAGGTCCCGGCACAGGGTGTCCACGTCTTTAGTGTTGTAGCTGCGTGCTTTTTTCTTGACCGGGCGGCGGAACCTCTCGCCGTCGGGCCGGTGAAGGCGGCCGCGGAGTGTCCCGGAAAGCTGTCCGATCTGCCGGAGCCAGGCGTCCTCGCCCCGTTCGGCGATGAGATCGTCCCGCTCCCGGCGGGCGAAGGCGTCTTCAAGCCGGTCCAGCGCGGCGTCCACGGCGGTGGCCGAGTACCCACCCTTCACGGGGTCGAAGGAGACGGACCGGACGTCAGCGCTTTTGATGGGGTGGGCGGAAGCCTCGGGCGTCTCCAGTGATACGCGGGCCTGCTGGAGGAACTGGTCCACCTGCTTGGCGTTGTAGCCGTAGTCGGTCCGCGCCACGCGTTCGAACGACGCGGGAATCTGACGCTTGCTGTCCACTCTCACCATGTTTCCTTCGATACTTCTTCGGCGGGTCGTAACCGCATTATTCTAGGGCGTGCGGAGGGCAGGGTGCCGGAGGCCCCTGCCGGGAAAACTCAGGCCCCTGCCCGAAAACTCAGGCCGGGGAAATACTCAGGCCCCGGAGAACAGGACGAACAGCATGAAGGCCACCGGCGAGGCGAACACGATCGAGTCCAGCCGGTCCATCACCCCGCCGTGTCCTGGCAGGATGCTGCTCATGTCCTTGACGCCGAGTTCGCGTTTGACCATCGATTCGGCGAGGTCGCCGGCAGTGGCGGCAGCGACCATGCCGATCGCCAGCACAACCCCCACCCACCAGGGCTTATTCAGCAGGAAGATGCTGGCCAGGATTCCGACGAGCATGGCGCCCGCGATGGATCCGGCAAAACCCTCCCAGGACTTCTTCGGGCTGATCTTCGGCGCCATGGGGTGCTTGCCCAACCGGGCGCCCACGAGGTAACCGAACGTGTCGTTGGCAACCACCAGGAGCAGCAGGATGACAATCTGCCACGCGCCCTCCGGCACAGTTCCGCCAGGCCACGGTCCCACCGGGGAAGCGCCGCCTTCGACGTGCAGCGGCAGCGCGGCGAAGCTGATCAGGAAGGGCACCCAGGCGAGCGTGAACACCCCGGCGAAGATGCTGCGGGCCGAGCCCGTTGCGCTTTCCACCGACCGCCAGAGCAGCACCGCCACGCTGCTGGCGAGCATCGCGAACAGCAGGCTTTCCAGGCCGCCGAAGTAGGCCGAGAACGGCATGGCCACCGTGCCCACCATGACCGGCACGATGGGCAAGCGGGTGCCGTTCGTTTCGAGGGCGCGGAAGACCTCCCACACCCCGAAGGCGGCGAAGGTGGTAACCACGGCAACGAAGCCGAGCGGCAGGAAGATCAGCCCGCCGAGCACTGCAAAGAGCATGGCCAGGCCCACGGCGATTGCGGCCGGCAGGTTGCGCCCCGCCCCGGGGGTGGGGTTGGGCCTTGGCTGGCGGGTCCGGGTTCGGGCCCGCGCACCGGGGGCCTGTTGTGCCTGGCCCATCAGACCTCGAGCAGCTCAGCTTCCTTGCGCTTGAGGAGCTCGTCGATACCGTCGACGTGCTGCTTGGTGATCACGTCGAGTTCCTTTTCACCGCGGGCGCCCTCGTCCTCGCCGGCTTCGCCATCCTTGACGAGCCGGTCCAGGGTTTCCTTGGCCTTGCGCCGGATGTTGCGGATGGACACCTTGGCGTCCTCGCCCTTGGACTTGACGATCTTGACGTATTCCTTGCGGCGTTCCTTCGTCAGCTCCGGGATGGTGATGCGGATGACGTTGCCGTCGTTTGACGGGTTGGCCCCGACCTCGGAATCGCTCAGCGCACGCTCGATGTCGCGCAGCGCGGTCTTGTCGTAGGGCGTGATGAGGATGGTGCGGGCGTCGGGAACCGCGAAGGACGCCAGCTGCTGCAGCGGGGTGGGGGTTCCGTAGTACTCCACCATGACCTTGTTGTACAGGCCGGGGGTGGCACGGCCGGTGCGGATCGAGGCGAAGTCTTCCTTGGCTACCTCAACAGCCTTGTCCATCTTGTCCCCGGCTTCGAGCAAGGTTTCTTCGATCACGATCTCTCCTCAGAAATTGGTTCCCGGCCAACCGGGCATTTCATAATCCTGGTCCCACCCAATGGGCGGAACCGTCCTAGAAATATCCTAGCTGTAACTAGGGTGTGACCAGCGTTCCCAGCTTTTCGCCGCGGATGGCGCGCGTGACGTTGCCTTCGCCTTCCATGCCGAACACCACCATGGAGAGCTTGTTGTCCTTGCACATGGTCATTGCGGTCTGGTCCATGACGCGGATGTCGCGGCGGAGGGCGTCGTCGTAGCTGAGGTTTTCTAGCTTCTCCGCCGTCGGGTCCTTCTTCGGGTCGGCGGTGTACACACCGTCCACGCCGCTCTTGGCCATCAGCACGACGTCGGCGTGCACCTCGAGTGCGCGCTGGGCAGCCACGGTGTCCGTGGAGAAGTACGGCAGGCCAGCGCCGGCACCGAAGATGACCACGCGGTTCTTTTCCATATGGCGGATGGCCCGGCGCGGAATGTAGGCCTCGGCCACCTGTCCCATGGTGATGGCGCTCTGGACCCGGGTCTCAACACCCGCCTGCTCCAGGAAGTCCTGCAGCGCGAGGCAGTTCATGACGGTTCCCAGCATGCCCATGTAGTCGGCACGCGACCGGTCCATGCCGCTCTGGGACAGTTCGGCACCCCGGAAGAAGTTACCACCGCCAACCACGATGGCCACCTCGACGTCGGGAACGGCTGCGGCGATCTGCTTGGCTACTGCGCGGACGGTGTCCGGGTCGACGCCCAGCTTGCCGCCGCCGAAGACTTCACCGGACAGCTTCAGGAGAACCCGGCGCCTGCTCTTCTCTGACTGGACGGGAGTATTGACGGCTTCCATGGTGCCTTCCGGTTGGTGAACTCTGAGCTAGGTTATCGCGCATCCGGCCAGCGCTCACATTCTTATGTGGCCGGTGCATGCAAAAGGGGCGGCCACCGAAGTGGCCACCCCCTTGCGTGTCAGACTAGGAGCCGACGCGGAAACGCGTGAAGGCGGTTCCCTTGACGCCGGCCTCTTCGAGGACCTGCGCCACAGACTTCTTGGCGTCCTTGGCGAAAGCCTGGTCAACCAGGACCTCACCCTTGTAGAAGCCGGTAACGCGGCCTTCGACGATCTTGGTCATCGCAGCTTCGGGCTTGCCCTCGGCCTTTGCGGTTTCCTCGGCGATGCGGCGCTCGGATTCGACCAGGTCCGCCGGAACGTCCTCGCGGGAGAGGTAGTTCGGGGCCATTGCCGCAATGTGCACGGCGACGTCGTGGGCTGCGGTTGCAGCTGCTTCGCCTTCGCCGTCAACAGCGAACAGGACGCCGACCTGGGCCGGGAGGTCCTTGGAGGTCTTGTGCAGGTAGGCGTCAACCGTGGCACCCTCGATGCGGGCGATGCGGCGGACAACAACCTTTTCGCCGAGGATAGCGCCCTCTTCGACGACAACCTCGGACAGCGGCTTGCCGTCAACATCGGTGGCGAGCAGGGTCTCGAGGTCGGCAGCGCCAGACTCGACGGCGATGGCCAGGACCTTGTCAGCCAGCTGGATGAACTTGTCAGCCTTGGCGACGAAGTCGGTCTCGCAGTTGACCTCGATCATTACGCCGACGCCGCCCTCGACCTTGGCAGCAACCAGGCCTTCAGCGGTGGAGCGGCCTTCGCGCTTGGTGGCGCCCTTCAGGCCCTTGATGCGGATGATCTCGATCGCCTTCTCGGCGTCGCCGTTGGCTTCGTCGAGAGCCTTCTTGACATCCATCATGCCGGCGCCGGTGCGCTCGCGCAGAGCCTTGATGTCAGCGGCAGTGTAGTTCGCCATGTGAACCCCTCTGTCTAGAAAATTTTTGTGTGTACGGACCGACAGGACGGCAGCTCACTGGGTGAGCGGCCATCCTGTCAGTTGCCCGGACGCTGCGGACAGCGCCCGGAAATCCCGATGAAGTTGTTACTTCGCGGAGTCGGTGCCCTCGGCGTCCGCCGGGGCTTCCTCAGCGGCGGGAGCAGCCTCGGCAGCCGGAGCTTCCTCGGCCTTGCTGCCTTCGAGGAGCTCGCGCTCCCATTCAGCCAGCGGCTCTTCCGGAGTCTCGGTGGTGCCGGTTGCGCGCTGGTTGCGGGCGATCAAACCCTCGGCAACGGCGTCAGCAACAACGCGGGTCAGGAGGTTCACGGAGCGGATGGCGTCGTCGTTGCCCGGGATCGGGAAGTCGACCTCGTCCGGATCGCAGTTGGTGTCCAGGATAGCCACAACCGGGATGTTGAGCTTCTTGGCCTCGTCAACAGCCAGGTGCTCCTTCTTGGTGTCAACTACCCAGAGCACGGACGGTGCCTTGGTCAGGTTGCGGATACCACCGAGGTTGGACTCGAGCTTGGTGAGCTCGCGGCGCAGGAGCAGCAGTTCCTTCTTGGTGTAAGCGGAGCCGGCGACGTCGTCGAAGTCGATCTCTTCGAGTTCCTTCATGCGCTGGATACGCTTGGCAACGGTCTGGAAGTTGGTGAGCATGCCGCCGAGCCAACGCTGGTTGACGTACGGCTGGCCAACGCGGGTGGCCTGCTCGGCGATGGCTTCCTGAGCCTGCTTCTTGGTGCCGACGAAGAGAACGGTGCCGCCGTGGGCAACGGTGGCCTTGACGAACTCGAAGGCGCGGTCGATGTAGGACAGCGACTGCTGGAGGTCAATGATGTAGATGCCGTTGCGCTCGGTGAAGATGAAGCGCTTCATCTTCGGGTTCCAACGGCGGGTCTGGTGTCCAAAGTGGACGCCGCTGTCAAGCAGCTGGCGCATGGTTACGACGGGCATGCCGACGCTCCTTCCGGCAGGTCATTCATGAGAGCGGCCGCGGCCGCTCTTACCCTGCCAATAGTTGACGGTTATTTAGCCTTGCCCAGGCGGGCACAGGCTCCTGGCATCCATTGCACATCTCATCAGGACCGTTGCCGGACCTGACCGCAAGAGGCGCAATCCTCCGCAGCAGCAAGCAACTGCTTACCGGTTGTGGAGGGCTGGATACGCGTAGTCAGCTGCTGCTCCCCCGCACTCCTGAATGGGGCGTGCTGACGCTACCCATGAAAGGGAATGCGTTGAGGGCACAGCAAACTGCTCCACCAAGTGTACTACAGCGGGCCGCGGCAACTGCACCGGATCTGCCGCGCCAGGCGGCGTTTTCCACATAGGCCGAAGGCCCCGTTCCGGCAGGCGGATCGGGCGCCCATGCTTGGGGACATGAAAGCTCACGTGATGGCGGCGGTACTCCTGCTCACGACGGCGGCCGCCGTACCTTCCGCTGCACCAGCACTGTGTGCTGCAGGAGCACCCCCCGGCTCGGTCTTTTCCCCTGCCAGCGTTACTTCTCAGGCCACTACGCCGGCGCCGGCGGGCTGGAGCTGGCCGCTTGCGCCACGGCCGGCGGTCCTGCGTCCGTTCGATCCACCGGACAAACCGTGGCTGAGCGGGCACCGGGGCGTGGACCTCGGATCAGCGGCCGACGGCGGTCCGGTCACCGCACCGGAGTCTGGAACCGTCAGCTTTGTGGGCGTGGTGGTGGACCGGCCCGTCATCACCATTGATCACGGCAATGGCCTCCGCAGCAGCTTTGAACCGGTGCGGAGCACCCTCAAGAAGGGCGCTTCCGTAGCCAAGGGTGCCGTGGTGGGCACCCTGCTGGCCGGCCACTGCGGCTCTTCGCCGTGCGTGCACTGGGGCGTCCGCCGCGGAGAGGAGTACCTCAATCCGCTGTCTTTCATCCTGGACCTGCGGCCCTCGGTGCTGCTGCCGCTGAACTGACTTAGACGATCGCCCGTGCTAGACGATCGCGGAGACGCCGGTAATGGCCCGGCCGGCCACCAGGGTGTTTACTTCGTGGGTGCCCTCGTAGGAGTAGATGGCCTCTGCGTCGGCGAAGATCTTTGCCATCTCGAAGTCCGTCACAATGCCGTTTCCGCCAAGGAGGCTGCGGCCGATGGCAACACTCTCCCGCATCCGCGCGGTGGTGAACGCCTTGGCGAGGGCTGACTGCTCATCCTTGGCCTGGCCGGCATCCTCGAGCTGGGAGAGCCGCACCATCATGCCCATGGAGCTCACCGCGTTCCCCAGGATCTGGACCAGCTGGCTCTGCACCAGCTGGAAGGAAGCCAGCGGACGCCCGAACTGGTGCCGCTCCACGGCGTAGCTCCGGGCCACGTCGAAGGCGGCTAACTGCTGGCCTACCGCCTGCCAGGCGACGGCAAGGCGTGTGACCTTCAGGACCTTGTTGGTGTCGCGGAAGCTGTTGGCGTTGGCCAGCTTGAAGAAGTCCGGCACCGCCACATTGTCGAGGGTGATATCGGCATTCTGCACCGTCCGCAGCGAAATCTTGTTCTCGATCTTCGTTGCACTGAACCCCGGCAGCGCCGTGTCCACGAGGAAAGCCTTGACCTGGTTGTCGGCCACATCGCGCGCGTAGACCACTACCCAGTCGGAGAAGGTTGCGTTGCCGATCCAGCGCTTGGCGCCGTTGAGGATCCAGCGGTCGCCGTCCCGCCTGGCCGTGGTGCGCGTGCCGCCGGCGACGTCGGAACCGCCCAGGGGTTCGGTCAACCCGAAGGCCCCGATCTTGCGCAGCGAGTAGATGTCCGGCAGCCAGGCCTCCTGCTGCTCCCGGGACGCCAGGGCTTCGATGGAGCCGGTGAAAAGCCCGTCGTGCACACCCATGAAGGTGGCGATGGACGTGTCCGCGCGGGTAACTTCCGCGTGCACGATGCCGGCGAACAGATTGGAATATCCCTGGCGGCGCACCGGGCTGACGAGGTCCAGCTCGGCCAGCTTGGGAATCAGATCCAGGGGAAATTCGCCGCGGTTCCAGCAGTCCACCGCTATCGGCTTTACTTCCCGGGCCAGGAAGGAACGGACCTCGGCCAGCCTGTCCTGCTCCTTGGAACTGAGCAGCTGCTCGAAGGCGAAGAAGTCGCCGTCGGCGTAGGGCAGGCTGTTGATGTCGGTTGCAGCGGCGGACATGGCGCTCCTTCGCACTGGCCAGCGTCCGCGATGAAACAACACGGCACCGGCGGGATAGTTACTGGTCAGTAACATATCGCAGCATCGCGGAAAATGGAAAGAGCCCTGATCCGCGAAGACGCAGATCAGGGCTCTGGAGGTAGGGCTACTCGGACTTGAACCGAGGACCTTAGGATTATGAGTCCCGCGCTCTAACCAGCTGAGCTATAGCCCCATGCACCGGCCCCGCATACCGGGAGGTGCGCCCCGGCCAGCGCCGGCCCGGAAGGGGCCCGTCGTCGGCGGGGCAGATTCACTCTAGCAAACCGGCGAAGCGCTTCAGACCACTTCAGATACCGCTGACCCTCAGACGACCTGGACCTTGGACGGCCCTGAACCCTAAACGACCTTGTCCTCGTAGCTCGCCCCGTAGTACAGGTCCTCGAACGTCTGCAGAGTCCCCTGGATGCTGTGCGGTTCCACCATGCAGCGGCTGGCCTTGCCCATGGCTTTTCGCTCTTCGGCCGGCAGGCGGAAAATCCGGGTGATTTTCTCCGCGAGGTCCGCACTGTCATTCGGCGTGAACAGGTAGCCGTTTTCGCCGTCGCGAACCAAGTGCGGAAGGGCCATGGCGTCCGCCAGCAGGACGGGCGTCGATGCGGACATGGCCTCCAGGGTCACCAGTGACTGCAATTCCGCAGTACCGGGCATGCAGAACAGGTCGGCCCGGATATAGGCCTCGCGGAGTTCGTCATCGCTGGCCAGGCCCAAAAACTTCACCCGGTTCTGCAGTCCGAGCCGTTCCACCAGGGCCTCGAGCGACGGGCGCACCTCGCCGCCGCCGACGATTTCAAGATGGACATTCAGGTCGGCAGGGGTGTCGGCCACCGCCTTGATCAGCACGTCAACGTGCTTCTCCTCAGCCAACCGCCCGGCAAACAGCACGGTCGGGTGTTCGTGCGGCTCAATGACCTCGTCGGGCTTGAGCTCGTATGCTGCCGAGTCGATGCCGTTGGATAGCGGCAGCACCTTGCGCAGGAAGGCATGCTGGTGCATCGCCTTGGCGGCCAGCGGGGTGGGAGTGGTGACGACGTCCGCCTGGCCCATGACCTTCCCCATGTCCCTCCAGGAGATCTTCCCGATGATGTCCTTGAACCACTGCGGGAACGGCAGGAACGGGTTAAGGTTCTCCGGCATGAAGTGGTTGGTGGCGACGATGCGGACGCCGCGCTTCACGGCCTCGTACAGGACGTGCTCGCCGATCATGTAGTGGCTTTGGATGTGCACCACGTCCGGCTGGACCTTGTCGAACAGCAGGCTGATTTCCTTCTTGATCTCCCACGGGAAACAGATCCTGAAGTACTCGTGCGTGAAAACGCCGTGCGAGCGGAGGCGGTGGACAGTGGCTTCGGCTCGGAACTCCGTATAGCTCTTGCCCTTGTCCTGCCGGCAGGCCAGCACGTGGACGTTGTGTCCGCGTGCCGTCATGCCCTTGGCCAGCCGGTAGCCGAACTGGGCGGCTCCGTTAACGTGGGGCGGATACGTGTCCGCCGCGATGAGGATGGTCAGTGGACGCTGGGCGTCGGGCATGGTCACGTAGAAAGCTCCTGGTGGTCATGGTGGTCGGCTGCGGCTGACCACACCGGCCGGTGCCGGCACGTAATGCACCGGCACATTCTTGCCTGGTCCGCAGTAACAAATCGGCTAGTGGGGCGCCCTGCCCGTGGCCTTCCGAACGTCCTTCTTCCGTTTGGTGACCTCGGGATGGTGTCTTGAAAGGGCGATTACCCCCACGATAGCAAGGGTTGCCGCCGTACCCATGGCAATCGCCAAGACGGCGTGGACATCGGGGCGCAGCTCGCCAAGGATCGTGATGCCGATCGCGATGCCCACAATGGGGTCGACCACGGTGAGGCCCGCAATCACCAGATCCGGCGGACCCGTGGAGTACGCGCTTTGGACGAACCAGGACCCCAGTCCCCCGGCCGCTGCGATCGCCACCACCGAATACCACGGCACGTTCAGCAGGAGCAGGCCGTTCGGATCCAGCAGGTGTTTGCCGATAATCCGCGTCAGCACGGCCACGAAACCGAACAGGATGCCGGCACCCAGGATGTAAATGAACGCGCTCATGCGGTTCTTGAACATGGCGGCGAGGCTGCCGAAGATGCCCACCGCCAGGGAAAGCAGCAGCACAATGGTGAGTTCGTCTTCAGGCGTGACGTGGTGGCTTTCCTGCGTGACGTTGACGGCCAGCAGGACGAACAGTGCCGATCCCGTAACGCACAGGGTGATCGCCACCACCGTGGCGCGGTTGATGCTCAAGCCCTGGTCCTTGGTGTTGACCACGGTGGTGATCACCAAGGCAATGGCGCCGATGGGCTGCACCACAGTGAGGGGTGCCGTGACCAGCGCTACGGCGTTCATCGCCATACCCATGCAGAGCAGGAGGAGGCCGAAGACCCACCGGGGGTTCCGCAGGAGGCGCAGGAAACCGTTGGAGCTCAGCGCCAGACCGCCCGTGTCTGCCTTGACGGCACTGCCCTGGCGCTGGGCACCAAAGGCGAGGCAAAAGGCGCCCATGACCGCGAGCAAAACCGCAACCCAGACCATCAGTTGTTCCCGCCGTCGTCGGCCGTCTGCATTTTTCCTTTGCGCCGGATCGCCCAGAAATAGTTGTAGGCGGCAATCCAGTGGCCAACGAGCCCCAGCCCCAGGACCACCCAGGCCGCGACGAAGCAAGCCCCGGCGAACGGAGTGGACAGCTTGGACAGCACCAGGAGCGGAGTTCCCAGCAGCAGCAGGCCGGTGCGGGCCTTGCCCACGAGGCTGACGGGCAGGTCCGGGTGTCCGCGGAAGTAGAACAGCGACATGCCCAGCAGGACGGCGTCGGGAACGACGAGCGCCGCCAGGTACCACCACTGCACGACGCCGGCGATCACCAGGGTGACCGCGACGGCTATCAGGGCCAGCCGGTCGGCGATGGGATCCAGGACGCGCCCCAGTTTGGAGGTCTGGTTGAACCGCCGGGCGATGTAACCATCCACCCAGTCGGTGCTGCCCATGATGGCCAGCACCAGCACGGCAAGTCCGTATTCTTTCTGGGCCAGCACAAGCCAGATGAAGATCGGCACGCCCATGAAGCGCAGCACCGTGAGGAAATTCGGGACGGTGAAGATCAGATCGCGATCGACGTGCGGCTGGCCAGGACGGGAACCAGCGCCGATGAATCTCATCAGGCCTCCCTCTCCACGGCCGGCGGCCTCGTACAGTCTTCGATCAGGGGTCTTCGTTCAGGGCTCTTCGTTCAGGGCAAGGCTCAGCTCTTGAAGAGTTTCCGCAGCAGGGCGAGCAGGACGGCGGTGGAGGCCGCGAGGGCAAGGAGCGGCTTCCACCGCGCCTCCAGCTGGCCGGGCAGCGAGGCTTCCGAAGCCCCGGAGCGGGCCGACGCCGACACGGCGGCAAAGCGTTCGGCCACACGTCCGCGGGCCTCCTGGAACTTCTCGTTGCCCTCCGCGGCGCGGTGCCTCGCGACGCCGAGGAGAGCCTGGGCCTGGGTCTTGACGTCCAGTTCCTCGCCAAGCTCATCCCGCACACCGGTGAGGTGTTCACGGCGCTGCTTCAGCCGGCGGCGGAGTTCAGGCTCGGTGGGCACGGGAACGTCCACGGCCTCGGCAGCCTTCTTGGCTTCCTTGTCCGCCTTCTCCCTGGCCTTCTCGGCGGCCTTTGCTTCGGCGGCGGCCTTGGCCTGGGGTGAGTTGGGATCAAGCACGGCGGCGTCGAAGTCCGAGCCCTCCTTCGCGATGCCCAGGTCGTGCCTGAGGCCGCGGACGGTGTCCTCGGGAATCAGCGGCATGGCCTGCTTGAACTTCCGGAGGCCGATGAGCCCGCCAATCAGGGCAATGAGCAGGAAGACCGCGCTGACGAGCAGGGCCGCCAGCCAGGCCGGCATGATGGTGGCCAGGCCCATGATGGCCGCAACGACCAGCCCGGTGATGAGCAGGGCCAGGAAGACGGCGGCCACCCCGAAGAAGGCCCCGGCGACGCCAAGCTGCTTGCCTTTGCGCTTTGCCTCAATCTTGGCCAGCGCGATCTCATCATTGAGCTGGCGTGGCACGAGTTTGATGGCGAGCCTCAAGGATTTTGGCAGCGCAGTGATACGCAGTCCTTGGTTGGCCCGCCCGCTGTGACGCCCGCTCATAGGTTCCGCCTAACTGGTTCTGTCGTCGATTTTTCTTCGCTGCTTCGGGGGTTCCCGGTGCGCCCGCGCTCCCCCGCTGACAAAACTATCATTCAGGGTCAGCCGGAACTTCTGGAAATAGCCCCGGCGAGCCCTCCAACGCTGTAAAAGTCTGATCTGTCAGCCCTAGGATGGTTCTCTGTGACCACCACCAACCCGGGCGATGCGCTCAGCCGCCGGCAGAAATTCCTATACATCCTTCTACTCGGCGCCCTCACCGCCCTCGGGCCGTTCACCGTGGACCTCTACCTGCCCGCCTTCCCCGCCCTGGAAGCGAGCCTCAACGTCTCGGAAGCTGCCGTCCAGCTGACCCTGACCGGCACCACCGTCGGGTTTGCCCTGGGGCAGCTGGTGGTGGGTCCTTTCAGCGACAAGTTCGGGCGCCGGCTCCCGCTGATCCTGGCGACCGCGCTGCACATCGCCGCCTCGCTGGGAGCGGCGCTCTCCACCGACATCACCACCTTGGGCGTATTCCGGGTCCTCATGGGCATCGGCGCTGCCGGCGGCGGCGTGGTGGCGATGGCCATGGTCCGCGACCTGTTCAGCGGGTACGCCATGGTCCGGATGTTTTCCCGGATGGCACTGGTCAACGGGCTCGCGCCCATCCTGGCGCCCGTTATTGGATCCCAGCTTCTGCTGGTCATGACGTGGCCGGGCATCTTCGTGTTCCTGGCCTGCTACGGCACGGCGGTGATCCTTGCCGCCGTCGTGCTTGTCCGGGAGACACTGCCGCGGGAGAAGCGGGGCCAGTCCGGCCTGACGGCCCGGCAGCGGTACGGTGTGCTCTTCTCCGACCGCATCTTCGTGGGCTTGCTGATGCTGGGCGGAATGAACTTCGGCGGTCTGTTTACCTACCTCTCGGCTTCCCCGTTCCTGTTCCAGGACGTCTTCGGGTTCTCACCCCAGCAGTACGGACTGCTCTTTGGCATCAACTCGCTGGGCATCGTTGCGGGGGTCCAGACGAGTTCCCGGCTGATAAAGCGGGTCCCGCCGCAGTGGATCCTGGCCTGCTCCACCGCATGGATGTTCCTGATGGCCGTGCTGATCGTGGTGTTCGACCAGTTGGGGTTGGGCCTCTGGGGCGTCATGGTGCCGCTGTGGTTCTACATCCTGGGCACCGGGTTCACTTTCCCCTGCGTGCAGGTCCTGGCGCTGGCCAGCCACGGCGCACAGGCTGGCACAGCCGCGTCCCTGCTGGGCGCGTCCACGTTCCTGATGGCGGGCATCATCTCCCCGGTCGTGGGGTGGCTGGGAGGTAACTCCGCCACTCCCATGGGTGCCGTCCAGGCCTGCTGCATCTTCCTCGCCGCGGCGGCCTTGTGGCTCGTGGTCCGGCCCCGGACGGTGCCCTCCATCCACTGACTCCCGGCAGGCTGCGGCAGCCGCGGCGGGTAGGCTGGCAGCATGACCCGCAAACCCCACCGCAACGGCCGAGGGCTGTTCCTCGGAGCCATCCTCGGCGCGGTGGCCGGCTTCTTCGCCGGCAGGATGATGGGCAACGCGGCACTGGGCATCCTGGTAGGCGCCGTCGTCGGTTCTGCGCTGCTATACCGCGTCAATCCGGGACCGTGGAACAGGCCCTGACCCGCCGCTTCCCCTGAGCCACGCCATGCCTCCAGAGAGGAGGCGACCGACGCCGGGCCATCTGTTCGCTTGGGTACCTGCGCGATAAAGTTGTTACGTGCCCCACTGGCAGGATCATCCTCCACTTCCGGCCACGTGGCAGCGGTGCGACTCCGGCATACTGCCGTTGTGGTGGGACCGGCTGTGCACCCAGACCAGTGCGCAGTCGGCAGCGCTCTATGCGGCGGGGCTTTTCACTGAGGACCGGCGCCGGCCCATAGCCCAGTGGTTCAACCCGGCTTTCAATGCTGCCCTGCTGGTGGCCCCCGAGACCTCCCCCGAATGGCCCGTCCAGCGGTTCGGCATCTTCTATGCCCCGCCCGACAGCGGCTTCACGCGCGTGCACTCCTCGCCCCACGAGTGGCACCCCCGCGAACCGCGGAAGTCCCCCACGGAGAGGGAAGCGTTTGAAGCCGCCATCGCCGAGGCCGAGCGCTTCCTCCAGGTGGAGATGGATTTCGTCTGACCCCGCACCGTCTGGCACACAATCTGGCCACACGCTCTGGCACAGCACTGACGGCACAAAAAAGTCCCGCGGCCGACTCTTGGGCCAACCGCGGGACTGTGCGCTCCTCCTGCTGGACTTGAACCAGCAACCCTTCGATTAACAGTCGAATGCTCTGCCAATTGAGCTAAGGAGGAATGAAGCAGGTATGACATTAGCAAACGTTCCGCCTCAATGTGAAATCGGCGCCAATGCTGGGCACACATACCCCTCCGGGGTATAAAAAAGTCCCCGTTCCGGAACCCGGAACGGGGACTGTGCGCTCCTCCTGCTGGACTTGAACCAGCAACCCTTCGATTAACAGTCGAATGCTCTGCCAATTGAGCTAAGGAGGAATGAAGCGGGTACTAGCCTAGCAAACACCCGGCCCGGAAACGAAATCGGCGTCTTTCCGTCTCCGGAGACCCGGCCGTGGAGACGGGGCGCTGCTCCACGCTAGGCATCGGAGCGCAGCGACCGGCGCTCCATTTCGAGCATCATGAGCTCCCGGTTCAGCTGCTGGAACTCCTCGGGGTGGGTAGCGGCATCCAGGCGCTGCAGCTGCCCCAGCTTGTCCGCCTTCACGCGGGTGATCTGCAGCTCGAACAGCCTGGCGAGGATGTCCCGGCAGTACTTCTGCACCGCTTCGGCGGTATGGGCAGGCAGCGGAACCACAGCGAGCTCCGAAACCAGCGGCTGCAGGGGCTCGGGAACCTCCTGCCGCAATGCCTCCACCCACTGCACGGCATCCCCCGAGAAGCCGGGAGCCGTGGCGCGGATGGCGTCGTGGATGGCCTGGTAGGCGGGCGTGGCGAACCGGGCGGTCGCGAACCGCTCCCAGGCCGCGCCGCCCAGCATTGCCGGCTCCTGCAGCGCCACCTCGAGGGCCTGCCGCTCCATGGACGCCACCGGGTCCCGGGGATCCGGACGGTGGAAGGACGGAAGAACGCCCGACGGCGGGAGCGCCGCTACGCCGGGTGCGTTCTGGCCGCTCCCCGGGGCTGAGTTGTATCCGGTTGAGTTGTATCCTGCACCGCCGGACCGGGCGGCTGCCCCGCCGGCTTGGGCTCCGCCCGCCTGCGAGCCGGGACCCTGCGCCCCGGACGCCTGCGCACCCGGTGCCCCGCGCTTCGCGGCGGCCGCTACAGCCCGCGTGACGTCCTCAATGGGCATCCCCAGCCACCCCGCCAGTTCCCGGGCATAGCCGGGCCGGAGCCCGGCGTCGCGGATCTGGGCCACAACGGGGGCGGACTCGCGCAGCGCGGCCACCCGCCCCTCCACGGTGTCCAGGTTGTGCCGGCGCAGGGTGGCGCGGATGGCAAATTCGAAAAGCGGGCGCCGGGAACTGATCAGCTCGCGGACGGCGGCGTCCCCCCGCGTCTGGCGCAGGTCGCAGGGGTCGGCCCCGGTGGGTTCGACGGCCACGTAGGTCTGGGCCACGAAACGCTGGTCCTCTTCAAAGGCCCGCAGGGCGGCCTTCTGGCCGGCCGCGTCGCCGTCGAAGGTGAAGATGACCTCTCCCCCGGTGCCGTCGTCGGACAGCAGCCGGCGGGCAATCTTGATGTGGTCGGCAGCGAACGCCGTACCGCAGGTGGCCACGGCCGTCGGAATTCCCGCGAGGTGGCAGGCCATGACGTCCGTGTAGCCTTCCACCACCACCAGCTGCCGGTCCTTGGCGATGTTCCGTTTGGCAAGGTCGATCCCGTACAGCACCTGGGACTTCTTGTAGAGCGTGGTTTCCGGGGTGTTGAGGTACTTGGGGCCCTGGTCGTCCTCGTACAGCTTGCGGGCGCCGAAGCCGATGGTGTCGCCGGCGATGTCCCGGATGGGCCAGATCAGGCGGCCGCGGAAGCGGTCGTAGATTCTCTGCTGATTTCCGGGTCCCCCGGCGGAGAACATCCCGGTCAGCTTCAGTTCGGCATCGGTGAAACCCCTGCCGCGCAGGTGCTTGAGCAGCGCGTCCCAGCCCTGGGGTGCGTAACCGACGCCGAAGTGGTCGGCCGCTGCCCGGTCGAAGCCGCGCTGCTGCAGGAATTTCCGGCCCTCAGCGGCGCCGGCGGTGAGCAGCTGGGCGCGGAAGAACTCGTCGGCGATTTTGTGGGCGTCCAGGAGCCGCTGGCGCTTGCCCACTTCCTCGCGGCTGGGTCCGGTGCCACCGTCCTCGTAGCGGAGCTCGTACCCGATCCGCGCGGCCAGCTTCTCCACGGCCTCGTGGAAGGAGGTGTGGTCCAGCTTCTGCACGAACGAGATGACGTCGCCGTCCTCGCCGCAGCCGAAGCAGTGGTAGCGGCCCACCTGCGGGCGGACGGTGAACGACGGCGAGCGCTCGTCGTGGAAGGGGCACAGGCCCTTGTAGGAGCCGAGGCCGGCGCCCTTGAGCGTGACGTAGCCGTCGACGACTTCCTTGATGTCCGTGCGCTGGCGGACTTCATCGATATCTTCCCGTTTAATCAGCCCAGCCACGAAGCAATCCTAGTCCTTGGCAACTCGGCATGAGCCCGAGTTCCGGCCCTTGGCGGACTGGTGCGTCCAATCTCACCACAGGGACGGCAGGCTGCCCACGAGCCGTTCGTACATGGCCAGCGCGGAACCGTCCGTCAGCGATGCCACCTGGTCAATGACCACGCGGAGCCGGGCGGCGTCGTCGGGAGCTTCCCGCCAGTCCGCCGCGAACATGGGCTCGAGGTGGCGGTCCCCGGAGGCGTTCAGCGCCGTGACCAGGGCATGAAGCACCTCGCGCTGGCGTTCGTAGATGGGCTGCCGGTGGTCCGTGGTCATCACGAAGGTGGTGGCCAGGCCCTTCATCACCGCAATCTCCATGACGGTCTCGTCCGGAACCATGAGCTCGGCGTTGTACCGGGTCAGGTTCGCCGGACCGTAGACGGCGCGGGTGGTTTCCAGTGCGCTCTGGCAGAAGCGGCCAATGAGCTGGCTGGTCATGTCCTTCAGCGCCGCCATGGACTTGCGGCTGCCGTCCGCCTCGCGCACCCAGACGTCGGTAGCTTCCAGCCGCGCCAGGGCCGCATCGATGGCGGCGGGATCGTTGTGCGGCAGGTACCACTGCTTGGCGTACCCCACCACGCGCGCCCGGTGGTCCGGGTTGTCCATCCAGCGCAGCTGGAAGTGGCCGGCCACGATCGCGTCCTCAACGTCGTGGACCGAGTACGAGATGTCGTCCGCGAGGTCCATGACCTGCGCCTCGAGGCAGGACCGCCGTTCGGGGGCGCCTTCCCGGATCCAGTTGAAGATGGGCAGGTCGTCCTCGTAGGCGCCGAACTTGCTGGTCCGCTGGCCGTGGATCACGGGGGCGTCCAAGGCGGACCACGGGTATTTTGCGGCCGCGTCAAGGCTGGCCCGGGTGAGGTTCAGGCCGGCGGGCCGGCCTTCGGTGTCGAGGACCTTCGGCTCGAGCCGGGTGAGCAGACGCAATGTCTGGGCGTTGCCCTCGAACCCGCCGATGGCGTGGGCCATCTCGTTGAGAGCCGATTCCCCGTTGTGCCCGAACGGCGGGTGCCCGAGGTCGTGGCTGAGGCAGGCGGTGTCCACCACGTCGGGGTCGCAGCCGAGGGCGCGGCCAAGTTCCCGGCCCACCTGGGCCACCTCGAGGCTGTGCGTCAGCCGGGTGCGGACAAAGTCGTCGGTGTCCGGGGCAACCACCTGCGTCTTGGCGCCGAGCCTGCGCAGGGCCGAGGAGTGCAGCACGCGGGCGCGGTCACGCTCGAAGTCCGAACGGTACGTGCTCTTGGGCGGCTCCTCCACCCAGCGGGCGGAATCGTGGGCTTCGTAGCCCGGCAGCGCCTGCGGGGTGGTGCGGGCTTCCGCCAGCCGGCTTTCAGCCACCGGACACATCCAGTTCCGCCGCGGCGATGTCGCGCGACTGGTCCTCGTTCAGCTGGCGGCTCAGCAGCCAGTCCTTGGGCAGGGCCGGCCTCTTGGGTGAACCGGCACGCCCGCGCGGCCCTTCAGAGTCGACGCCGGGGTACGGCATGTCCATGTCCAGCTGGTCCAGCAGTTCGCGGAGCACTTCGAGTGTGGGCACGGTGGCCAGTTTCGCCCGTAGTTCCCCGCCCACCACGTAGCCCTTGAAGTACCAGGCCATGTGCTTGCGGATCTCCCGCAGCGCCTTGTATTCGTCGTTGCCGAAGGTTTCGACCATGAGTTCGGCATGCCGGTAGACGCCCTCGGCCACCTCGCGCAGGCCGGGCCGGTGCCGTTGGTCGCTGCCTTCGAACGCCGCCTGCAGGTCGCCGAACAGCCAGGGCCGGCCCTGGCAGCCGCGGCCCACCACGACACCGTCGATGCCGGTTTCGCGGACCATGCGGACGGCGTCCTCGGCAGACCAGATGTCGCCGTTGCCCAGCACCGGAATGTCCGGCAACGCCTCCCGCAGGCGGGCGATAGCGGACCAGTCCGCCTGGCCCGAGTAGAACTGAGCCGCCGTGCGGCCGTGAAGGGCGACGGCGGCAACACCGGAATCACGCGCGATCCGGCCAGCGTCGAGATAAGTCAGGTGGTCATCGTCGATGCCCTTGCGCATCTTGATGGTCAGGGGAATGCCGCCCTTGGACGCCTCACGGACGGCGGTCTGGACGATGGAGGTGAAAAGATCAATCTTCCAGGGCAGAGCCGAACCGCCGCCGCGCCGCGTGACCTTGGGCACGGGGCAGCCGAAGTTGAGGTCGATGTGGTCCGCCCGGTCCTCCTCCACCAGCATGCGGACGGCCGCACCCACAGTGACGGGGTCCACGCCGTAGAGCTGGACGGAACGGACTTTCTCGTCGTCGTCGTGGGAGATGATGCGCAGCGATTCCGGCGTGCGCTCCACGAGGGCACGGGAGGTGACCATCTCCGCCACGTACAGCCCGCCGCCGTATTCACGGCAGAGCCTGCGGAAGGCGGTATTGGTGATTCCGGCCATGGGGGCGAGCACCACCGGGGTGTCCACGGTGATGGGGCCGAGTTTCAGCGGCGGAAGTTCCAGCCGGGGGGCGGGAGGCGTTGCTACAACAGTCACCCGTCCATTGTCTCAAAGGCGGGCAAATCCTCTCAAAGCCGGGAAGCGGCAGGATGCCGACGGCGGCACGCAATCCCGCTGGAGTCACCCCCGGCACCCAATCCCGTTGTATCTAGTCCCGCTGTAGCTACTCCTGCTGGGCGGCACGCCGTCCCCGCCGGGTCGCCGGCGGCGCACCGGCGTCGGCGTTTTCCCGGCCAGCCACCACCGCGGCGGCCGCGAGCGCGCCGGTGTCCTCGACGTCGTCGGCCGTTACGGCGGCACGGCCGCCCGGCCGGTGATCGGCATCCGAGGGCTGCCCGGGCTGTTCAGCCGACCGGATGCCCGTGGCCTTGACCACCAGCACGGCGATCAGCGTGGTGACCGGAATTGCCAGGACCAGGCCGATTGAACCGACCAGGGTGCGGATGACCTCCTCGGACAGTTCGGCGCTGGTCAGCGCCTCCCCCAGCGGACGGTTGTAGAGCATCACGATGATGAGGATGGGCAGGGCGGCGCCGGCGTAGGCAAACGCAATGGTGTACACAGTGGAGGCGATGTGGTCGCGGCCGATCCGCATGGCCGAGGAGAACAGCTTCCGGGCGCTCGTGTTGGGCGCGAGTTCGTACAGTTCCCACACCGCGGAGGACTGCGTGGTGGTGACGTCGTTCAGCACGCCGAGCCCGGAGATGATGAGGCCGCACAGGATGATGCCGGAGATGGAGATGTGGTCCGAGATGTTCACGAGCGTGGCGGCGTCGTGGCTTCCCACCCCTGCGAGGTTCGCCGCGTCGGTGGCCCAGGCCGCCAGCAGCGCGGTGATGCCCAGCCCGAAAATGGTGCCCAGCAACGCCGTCGAGGTCCGCGCCGAGAAGCCGTGTGCGAAGTACAGCACCCCGATCATGATCACCGTGGAGCCGACGAGGGCCAGCAGGAGCGGCGGCTTGCCCTCGACGAGGCCGGGGAGCATGAAGCTGCCCAGCACAAAATAAGCACCGACGAGGCCGATCAGGGCGCGCAGCCCGCGCCAGCGCGCCACGGCCACCACCACGACGGCGTAGAGGATGGCCAGCAGGATGATTGGCATGGTGCGGACAAAGTCTACAAAGATGTACGACGGCGACCCTTGGGCCGCCGGGGCATCGGCGCCGGTGGCGGCCGCCTGAGCGTGGGACAGGTTCAGGTAGCGGATGTTGTCTCCCACCTTCACCCCGTGCGACTTGGCGATGTCCGGGTTGATCACCACCTTGACCGGGTTGCCGCCCTTGTCCGGCTCGGTGAACGCAAAGGTGCACTGCGAGCCGCCGCCTGTATTGCCCTGGGCTGTGCTGCCCTGCGCTGCCGAGTCTCCGGCTGTCGCCGGGGTGCAGCTCTCGGTGACGACGCGCTGGATCCGCCCGGTGTCGAAGGTGACGCCGGGAGCGGCGGCATAAGGGTTGGCCAGGGTCAGGCCTTCCTTGCTGCCGGAGGGCCAAAGCGCCGCCATGGCCGCGAGGGTCAGCAGGGTCAGCGGGACCAGCACCGCGGCCAGAATCCTGTTTGCTTTCCTGCGGGCGGCCATCGCTTCCGCCGTCGGCTCCGAATGTCCTGTATGACCGTGGGAGTGACCTGCACCCATCAGCAGCTAAACCTCATGCTTGAACTCTACGGGGCCCGCCATAGGGTTGATAAATGAACGACGAAGTGTCGGAGGATGCAGCAGTGAGCCAACGCCGAACTGACCACGAAGCGGTGCTGACGGTTCTGGCCCCTTCCGGTCCCACCCGCGGCGTGGCCCTGGTGCTGCACGGCGGCAAGTCGCACAGTTTCGAGCCGGTCCAGGCCCGGCATCTAAGCCCTGCGCGGATGGTGCCGTTCGCCCGCCACCTGCACACCGCCGGCCGGAAACAGGGCCTGGCGGTGTGGATCCTGCGGAACAGCGTGCGGGGCTGGAACGGCGAGGACATGACCCCGCTGAAGGATGCGCGCTGGGCGCTGGCAAGGATCCGGGCGGAGCACCCCGGCGTGCCCATCTACCTGCTGGGGCATTCGATGGGCGGACTCACCGCGATCTGCGCCGCGGACGAACCGAACGTGGACGCCGTGGTGGCTTTGGCTCCGTGGCTCGATGATGCCACTCCCGTTTCCGCGGTTGCCGGACGGAAAGTCCTGATCGTACACGGGAACGAGGACCGGTGGACGAGTCCCTCGGCCTCACTGCGGTTCGCGCGGCGCGCGGCGGCGGGGGCGACTGAGATGCGGTACGTCTCCCTCCGCGGGGCGGGGCACTTCATGGTCCGGCGGGTCCGGCTGTGGCACAGGCTGGCCACCGGGTTCCTTATGAAGGCCTTCATGGAACGGACCGGAGTTCCCGGGTCAGGGCCCTCCGCGTCCGCCGCAGCCCTGGACAGGGTGCTTCCCCCGTCCGGCGAGGCACTGCCGTTGGTCCTCTGAGAATAGTGAGGCGACCACTTTCTCACGGGGGAGGCAATGTCAGGCCGTCCCCGCTACCGTGAATACATGCAGTCCACCAGCGGCTTTGTACCCTGGCCGCCGCGGCGGCACTGAAGGCCTCCGAGGACCGTATGCCCTGGACCCCCGCCGCCAGCGACCGCTTCTACCGCCTCCTCGTCCGGACCGGCCTGTTCCTGCGGTGGCTGTTCCGGATCCGCCTGATCGTGACCGGGCAACAAAACCTGCCCGGTGATGCAGCGCGAAGTGGCCGCAAGGCGGCGAGAGCGGTGCTCCCGGGCCGGGGTGCCGTCGTCGCCATCACCCATTTCGGCTATCTGGACTTCGCCGCTGCCGAGCTGGTGTTGTGGCGGCACAACCGCGGGCAGCTGCGGTTCATGATCCACCAGGGAGCCGCGGACCACTGGCTGGCGGGTCCTTTCATCAGCGCGGCGGGCCAGGTGGTGGTGCGCCACGGTTCGGGAACTGCGGCCTACGATGATGCCGTGGCCAGGCTCCGTGCCGGCGAATACCTGGCCGTCATGCCTGAGGCCGGCGTGAGCCGCAGCTTCAAAGTCCGCGAATGCAAAACGGGGGCCGTGCGGATGGCAGCCGAGGCGGGCGTGCCGCTCATTCCGGTCTCCGTCTGGGGTGCCCACCGGATCCTGACCCGCGGCAACGGCCTTCCACTGCACCGCATCCCTCGCGCGCCAGTGCGCGTGCATATCAGCGAGCCGGTGCATCTGGCCGCTGGCATCGATGCAGAGGCTGAAACGGCGCGGCTCCGCAGGACGCTCCAGGCGGGCATCGACGCCGCCATCGCCAGCTTTCCCGTGGCGGCGCGGCCGGGCGACTGGTGGATGCCGGCGGACCTCGGCGGCGGCGCCATCTCCGAGGCGGAACGCCAAAGGCTTGATGCGGCCGATCTGGCGAGGGATCGCCGTCGTACTTCCCGAACAGCAGCGGGCCCAGAGGGGAACAGCCCAGGTATGTAGCAGCACAGGGCGTTCCCAGGCCTGGGAACGCCCTGTGCTGCTACGTAGACGGATCAGTCGGAGACGACGAACGTCTCGGAGCCCTGCCGGCGGGCCTTGCCCGCTTCCATTAGGGGCCCGACGACGGCACGCAGCGCTGCCATTGAATCGTCCACTTCCATGAGTACCGGGTATTGGTACGCGATGAGGGCCAGGAGGTCACGGACCGCGGCCTGGGCCTCGTCGGCGTCCAGCTCCGGCTCGTGGCCGAGGAACACATCGGAGGGGTGATCAGAGTTGCCTTGGGCATAGCTGATCGCGAAGGCCTGGATCTTGCCTTTGCGGCTTGCCGGCACGCCGGACCCGAAGGCGCTGGCTTTCGGGGCGCGCAGCACGATCGCGCCGTGCGCACCGCTGAGCTCATCCAGGAAGAGCCGCTGTACCGTGCCGATGCCCAGTTCGCCCGGGCTGTCCCAGCCGTGGACGGAAGAATAGTACCGGCCCACGACGTCGGACAGCTCCACCGAACCGGTGGCCAGGTCCTCGATGCGCTCCGACGCCGCTTCCTCGGAACCGTCACCGAAGACGGGCAGCTTCAGGGCTGCCGGCTCCACGACGACGAGCCGGGTGTGCTGGATCGGGGTGAGCCCCGCCGCCTCCGCGAAGGCGGCGCCAGTGGTGCCCGGCTCCACCTTGCAGCGCAGCCGGGTAACGCCCGACGGCGATCCCTCCGCCTCGCGGCGCAGCATCATGAGCAGCGTGGAACCGATGCCTGACCGGCGGTGGTCCCGGGCCACCTCGACGTACACCCACAGCCGCTCCGGGTGCAGGCTGGCCTCGTGGACCACGCCGGCGGCAACTGGGATGGCCACGCCGTCCACGACGTCCTCGGCCACGATGCAGCGCCGCCACGGCGCGTTGCCGGAGGGCGCGAGGGTGCCGCGGAACTGCCCCGCCTGGACGGTTTCCGGGTCGCCCCAGACCTCCAGCAGGGCGAGGTCGTCTCCCTCGCGCCATTCGCGGTATTGGATCGCCACGGCTAGGCGCCGATCAGCCGTGTGGCCAGGTAGCCCTCCACCTTGTCCAGGGACACGCGTTCCTGGCTCATGGTGTCGCGTTCACGGATGGTGACCGCCTGGTCCTCGAGCGTGTCGAAGTCCACGGTGATGCAGAACGGGGTGCCGATCTCGTCCTGGCGGCGGTAGCGGCGGCCGATGGCGCCGGCGTCGTCGAAGTCGATGTTCCAGTTCTTGCGGAGCTGGGTGCCAAGGTCCTTCGCCTTCGGGGAGAGGTCCTCGTTGCGGCTGAGCGGCAGCACCGCGGCCTTGACCGGGGCGAGCCGCGGGTCAAGCTTGAGCACGGTGCGGACGTCCACGCCGCCCTTGGCGTTCGGGGCCTCGTCCTCGGTGTAGGCGTCGATGAGGAAGGCCATGAAGGACCGGGTCAGGCCGGCGGCCGGCTCAATCACGTACGGGGTGAAGCGCTCGTTGGTGGCCTGGTTGAAGTAGCTGAGGTCTGTGCCGGAGGCCTTGGCGTGCGTGGAGAGGTCGAAGTCGGTGCGGTTGGCGATGCCTTCGAGCTCGCCCCACTCGGAGCCCTGGAAACCGAAGCGGTACTCGATGTCCGTGGTGCCCTTGGAGTAGTGGCTGAGCTTGTCCAGCGGGTGCTCGAAGAAGCGCAGGTTCTCTTCACGGATGCCCAGGTCCGTGTACCAGGACATGCGTTCCTTCATCCAGTACTGGTGCCACTCTTCGTCCGTGCCCGGCTCCACGAAGAATTCCATTTCCATCTGCTCGAACTCACGGGTGCGGAAGATGAAGTTGCCGGGTGTGATCTCGTTGCGGAAGGACTTGCCGATCTGGCCGATGCCGAACGGGGGCTTCTTCCGGGAAGTGGTGAGCACGTTGTTGAAGTTCACAAAGATGCCCTGGGCGGTTTCGGGGCGCAGGTAGTGCAGCCCCTCGTCGCTGGCCACCGGGCCCAGGAAGGTCTTCAGGAGGCCGGAGAATTCCTGCGGCTCGGTCCATTCGCCGCGGGTTCCGCAGTTGGCGCAGGCGATGTCCTTAAGGCCGTTCTCGGCGGGGCGGCCCTTCTTCTCCTCGTATTCCTCTTCGAGGTGGTCCGCACGGTAGCGCTTGTGGCAGGAGAGGCATTCGACGAGGGGGTCGGAGAAGACCTCGACGTGGCCGGAGGCTTCCCATACCTGGCGGGGCAGGATCACTGAGGAGTCCAGGCCCACCACGTCCTCGCGGCCGCGCACCACGGACTGCCACCACTGGCGCTTGATGTTTTCCTTCAGCTCGGCACCGAGGGGTCCGTAGTCCCAAGCGGAACGCGAGCCTCCGTAGATCTCGCCGGCCTGGAAAACGAAACCTCTCCGCTTGGAAAGGGAAATGACCTGGTCGAGGACGGATTTTGCTGCCATGGGGAACTCCAATTTCTACAGGGCCGCTGGGTGCGGTCCGCGGTGTCTCTGGCCCTGGACCGCGGCTGGATGCCGGGCGGGGGCGTGTGAAAGGGAAAAACTGTGCAGGAAGCTGCGAGTCCTAGCCTACCGGGAGCTTCCTCCGGAAGGCGCCCTTGTCTCGGGAAGGCCTCTTCACCTCCGGAAGGCGCCACGCGGCCAGGGCAGGCGTCCTCACCTCCGGAAGGCGCCACGCGGCCAGGGCAGGGTGGCCACGACGATGGAGGCGAGGGTCAGCAGGGTTCCCAGAACAGTGGCAGCCTCCACCACGGTGCCCGGCGTGGGCACCAGCAGGTCGAGGCCGAGCGACCCCAGGAGCTGCCCGGCGATCATTCCGAGTCCGGTCACCAGCACGCCGAGGCTGCGAACCAGCAGCGCGCCAAGGCCGATGAACACGCAGCCCATGGGGCCGCCGAGGTAGTACCACCACTCCCCCGGCAGCGGGTCGGCCGGCCCGGCGACGGCCACCTTGATGGACCAGGCAACCCACAGCACGCAGGTGCCGGCGACGAAGTTCACCAGCGTGGCCGCTATCGGCGTCCCATAGTGCACGGTGGCGGTGCCGTTCATGGCCTGCTGGAAGCTCATCAGGAACCCTGCCAGAACCGGCAGGATAATCGGCAGCAGGAGCGCTGTGGGATCGGCAGCCCCTGCCGCGCTGCCGGCTGCGCCTGCCGCGCTGCCGGCTGCGCCTGTAGCGCCCGCAGCGCCGCCTGCGAACCGGGGTGACACCGCCCAGGAGACGGCCGCGATGGTGAGGATGCAGCCAATGACGCGGATGCCGGTCACGGACTTCTTGCCTGCCGGACCGATGCCCAGGCGGTCCACGAGCAGGCCGCTGAGTGTCTGTCCGGTGACGGTTGCCACGGTGAAAAGAGCGATGCCCAGCAGCCCCACGGTGAAGGACTGCGCGAAGACGAAGAAGGCGCCGATGCCGCCTGCGAGCGCGTAGTACGGCGGGAAGCGGTGTTCCCGCAGGGCGGGCAGGATTTGGGCGAGCCCGGCCCGTCCGCGCGGAGCCAGCAGGGACACGATGACCATCAGGATAAGCCCGGTGCTGAAACTGACGACGGCGGCGGCTATCCCGTCCCCGAGTCGGGCACCAAGGGCGCCGTTGATCCGCCCCTGGACGGGGATGGCAAGCCCGGAGGCCACGGCCATCGGAAGGCCCACGGCAAGGGGCAGCCGGGGTGCATGGGTCATTCGTTTCACCTTACGTCAGGCATCATTACTGGTATGAGCAACCCGGAAATCGAAGAGATCCCCATCCGCGACACCATGATCCGCCTGGGCCAGCTCCTGAAGCTCGCCAACCTCGTGGAGGACGGCGTGGAGGCAACGGAGCTGATCAAGAACGGTCTGGTGAAGGTCAATGGTGAGATCGATGACCGGCGCGGCCGGCAGCTTCACAACGGGGACACGGTGACGGTGAACGGCCAGACCGTCCGGGTCAGCGCTCCCCAGGCGTAAAAGCTATTTGCTGTGGGAGGCCTACTTGTTCAGCACCTCGTGGGTGAGGAACTCGGACACGTGCCCGACCTCCTGGGCGTTGATGCCGTGCCACATGCCGGTGTAGAGGACCTTGGTCAGCTTTACGTGCTTGCGTACCCAGCCCATGGTGTATTCGATCTTGTCCGGCGTGATGACCGGATCCTGCTGGTCCCGGCCCCAGAACAGTGGCACCGTTCCGTCCAGTTCAGCGTCGCGGAACTCGCCGTCGGACTCCGCATTGACCACAAACCCTGAAAGTCCGACGACGGCGGCAAAGTCAGCGGGCCGCTGCCGAAGCAGCGTGGTGGCCATGGCCATGCCCATCGAGAACCCGAGAAGGGTGACGGACGGGTGGTTGGCCTTGACCGTGTCCAGCCAGTCCAGGACGTACGCTGATGCGGCCTTGACTGCGTCGACTGAATATTCGATCGAGCCGGTCAGCGGGAACCAGGAAAAACCCGGTCCCATGGCGATGGGTGCCCGGACCGATGCCACCGCGAAGTCGTCCGGGAGCATGTCAGCCAGGCTGAGGAGGTCCTGCTCATTCGCGCCGTAGCCGTGCAGCAGGACGAGCAGTGGCTTGCCGGCTCGGGCTTCCTCAGGCTTGGACCACAGAACAACGGGGGCAGGAAAGGAGTCGGCTAAAGTCATGGCTCCATTCTTACAGTTACCCACTGGTAACAACCTACGGTGGCGTAGCCGGGCGGTGACGGTACAGGATGGGAAGGTGAGCGGAACCGAACCCATGCAGCAAGCCCCCGAGCCCATGGAAGTATCCCAGGAGGTTGCGGGTCGCCACCCGTGGAGCAGGTATGTGGCCATGGGCGATTCCTTCACCGAAGGCATCGGCGACCCCGAACCCAGCAGCCCGGGCGGCTACCGCGGCTGGGCGGACCGGGTGGCGGAAGAGCTCGGACGGGGTCATGAGGATTTCGCCTACGCGAACCTTGCCGTGCGGGGACGGCTGCTGCAGCAGATCATCGACCAGCAGCTGGCGCCCTGCCTGGCCCTCAAGCCCGACCTGGTGACGCTGTCCGCCGGCGGCAACGACCTCATCCGGCCCGGCGGCGACCCGGATGCCCTGGCCGAACGGCTCGACCCCGTGGTGCAGGTCCTGGCGATGAGTGGAGCCACCGTGGTGCTGTTCAACGGTCCGGACACAGGATCGTCCGTATTGGGGCGGATCCGCAGCAAGGTCGCCATCTACAACGAAAACCTCCGCACCATCGCCGCCCGGCACGACGCGATCATCGCCGACATGTGGTCGCTCCGGCAGCTGAAAGACCCGCAGATGTGGAACGAGGACCGGCTGCACTTCTCGCCGCTGGGACACCACACCATCGCCGCCATGGTGCTCGAAGCCCTGAACGTCCAGCACAGCCTGGAGCCGCTCGCGCCGAAGCCGCTGCCCCCGCGCAGCTGGCGCGAGGCCCGCAGCGAAGACCTGGTCTGGGCCCGCGAGTACTTTGTGCCGTGGGTGGTCCGGCGCCTGCGCCGCCGGTCCTCCGGCGACGGCATAACCCCCAAACGGCCGACGCCGGGACCCGTGTTCGGTGGTCCGGGTGTTCCGTTGGGTTCCGGTGTTGGACCGCTGGGCCTGGGTGATCCCGTCCGGCAGTAGCCCGGCGGGTGGCTGGGGCGGGAGCTGTTGATCCGGTGATTGCCGGGTTGGACGACTCAACCGCCCAAGGTGAGTGAACTGCCAAACGTGACTGAACTGCCAAAGGTGAGGAGCGGCGTCGGGCATGGAACCCCATGAGGTGCTGCGGACCCGGCTGGCCGGCCAGCAGCTGAGGGAGCCGCGGGCAGCCACGGCGGAGGATGCCCTGAAAAACCTGCTGGCGGTCCAGGCGCAGGAGTTTCCCTATGCTCGCTGGTCGGTGGCCCAGCGGACCACCGGCGCCACAGCGGACGACGTTGAGCAGGCCGTCGCCAATGGACGGATCCTCCGGACCCACATCCTGCGGCCCACCTGGCATTTTGTGCACCGCGATGACCTGCCGTGGCTCCGGGCCTTGTCCGCACCGCGGCTGCACCAGGCGAACGGCGGCACGTACCGCAGGACCGGGATCGACGATGCGGCAGCGTCCCGTTCCGCCGGCGTGCTGGCGGAAGCGGTGTCTGGCGGGGCGCACCTCACCCGTGAGCAGCTGGCTGTCAGGCTGCAGGGCGCGGGTATCCCGGCCAAGGGACTCGCCCTCGCATACCTGATCATGCATGCCGAGATCAGCGGGGTGCTGGTGAGTGGCGCTCCCGTCCGCAGTCCCGGCGGCTCGCTGCGGCAGACGTACGCCGCGTTCGATGAGCGAGTGGCCGGGGCCGCTCCGCCCGCCGTGCCCTCGCGGGAGGAATCGTTGGCGGCGCTCGCGCTGAGGTATTTCGGGAGCCGCGGGCCTGCAACCGTCCGGGACTGCGCGGACTGGTCCGGACTCACGATGACTGATGTGCGCAAGGGGTTGGCGCTGGCGGACGAGATCGATCCGGGCGCCGTCGTTGCCGCCAGCTTCGACAGCGCCGAGTTCCATCTCCGGCCGACGGAGGCTGTCGGGGAGGCACCGGGGCGGGGCGAGAACCCAGAACAGCCGCAGATCGACCTGGTCCAGTGCTACGACGAATACATCATGGGCTATTCGGTCTCACGGCACTATTTCGGCGGAACCGCGCCCGCGTATCCCTTTGGCGACAACCCGATGCATGTGGTCCTGCTCGACGGGGTAATGGCGGGCTCCTGGCGGCATTCCCTGGTCCGACGCGGTTCCGCCGCACAGCGCTGCGAACTGGACATCCGGCTCTCCCGGCCGCTCGGACAAGAGCTGGAAAATGCGCTGGAGGTGGCAGTTGCCAGATACGGGGACTTCCTCGGCATGCCTGTAGTCCGGGTTCGGGTGGGCACCTGACTTCCAGTGCGGCCCTCCAGTGAAGCCGTGCGCTCTGGGCATAAGGATCCTGGACGCGTTCTCCGGCGGGACTAAGCTGGAATGGACACTCACCGAGAGGCCTCACCGTGTTCGACTTGTTTTTCTGGATCATCATTCTCGCCGTCCTGGTTCCCATGGGCATGCGGATGTACCGGCGGTCGGTCCAACACCGGAACCAGGGGCCCGGCCTGCCCGGACAGTACCCCGGCCAGTTTCCCAACCAGGGAGAAGACCAGTTCGGCAGCCAGCCGGGCAGCCCATTCGGAGGCCCATTCCAGGGCCGTCGGGACAACCGGCCCCGGGACGGCTACACGCAGCAGGACTACTTCAGCGGTGGATTGGGATTTCCCCAGCGCGGTGGCCGGGAAGAGCTTCCGCCCTTGAATCAGCCCTACCCGGATCAGCAGTACCCGCCGCCATACACCCAGCCCGGTCCCGGCGGCACTGGTGCCCCGTCCTGGCAGCAGGGGCCGGTCCCCTATGAGGACAGCCCGGAGTACGGGGCCAACCCGCCTCAGCCACAGCAGAACCCGGCACCCTCAGCTCCCCCGCCGCCGTCGGCTCCGCAGGGCTTCCGTGCGCGGAAACTGGCCGAGTTGGACCAGCAGTACAGCGACGGCCAGATCTCCATGGAGGAGTACATGGCCCGGCGCAACGACATCATGAACGGTTAGTCAGCGGGCCCACACATTAAGCCCATGCCCTGCGCGTCCCGCCGCTGCACGCTGCCGGTCAGGCTGGTTGACCGTCAGGGTGAGATGAGTTGACAGTCAGGGTGAGTTGACAGTCAGGGTGACAGGGGACGCCGTCGCCGTCCTACGCCGTCCGGGATCCGGCTACCAACGCGATGGAGAGCATCAACGCCCGGATACGTCGACCTGCGAACGCCAGCGGCCAGTTCCTCACTAAAACAGGCAGCTCGGAAGTGCATCCGCCTCGCCCCATGAATTTGGACCCCCACTGGCAAGGGGCGAGCACGCTCGGTAACCGGCTGGAAGGCCGCCCTACACGCTTTCCAGGTCGTCTTCGACGTGGCCTCCCGTCGGCAGCAGGCACTAGAACAAGAAACCGCCCAAGTTTCACCGTGACAGACACCGCAGCCACGTTCCTGCTGCTTTACGAGGATTCTACCCCCCCAAAAACTGGGGCCGGTCTAGGGAATGCCAAGCTTTTTATAAGTTGCCCGACCGAACATGTTCCGAGGGGGACTGTACGCGAAGTTGCCAGGACTGCAGCAGCACGCGCTTTGATTTCCCGCATCCAGCCGGGAAGGTTGCTCGGGACGGGCATAGGCAAACAACTTCAACGAGTGGTGAGGCTAATGACCAACCCTATGCAGGTCGAGGCGGACTACACATCTTTTCACGTGGACAGGCGCCCTAAAAGCCGCAGGACTTCCTGGCTTGGCGTAAGGCGGGGAGGTGGTGGCTCCGCTGGTCTTCGTCTGCGCGGGCCGCGGAATCTGGGCCTCACCGCATTGCTGGCAGCGCTGCTGTTGGCGCTGAGTGCCCTGGTGGTGCCGGCTACGGCGGTGGCTGCTGCTGGTGATGTTGGGGTTGAGGATTTCTCGCATTCGGGGACGGGGACGCCCACGGGTACGAAGCGGCAGACGAATGCATTGTGGTTCAACGACGGGATCTGGTGGGGGAACCTGTGGGACACTGCCAGCTCGGATTTTCATATCTTCCGGTTCAACGCCGCGACGAGCTCGTGGGTCGATACGGGTGTGGCGACGGAGACGCGGGCGAACACTCATCATGACGTGTTGTGGGACGGGAAGACCTTGTTTGTGGCGAGCTATCGGTTCGTTAATGACGGTCTGCCGTTTGAGCCGAACTTCCCGTCGACAATGCGGCGTTACAGCTACAACTCGAGTACGAAGACGTACTCGCTGCTGACTTCTGAAAGAATCCACAACAACAAGGTTGAGACCATGTCCATCGACAAGGACTCGACTGGTCGGGTGTGGGCCACCTGGCAGCAGGGGAACCGGATCTTTCTGAACGTCACCGGCACGGATGGCATAACGTGGGGGACGCCGTTCGCGCATCCTGCGTCGTTGAGCAACGTGTCTGTGGACGACACGTCGGCTGTGATCGCCTTCGGCGGAGCCGGCAACGGCAAGATGGGTGTGATGTGGAGCCGGCAGCTCGGTGACGCCACCGACGGCATGTACTGGAGCTTCCACGTCGATGGGGCCTCGAACTCCACCTGGTCCGCTCCTGTGGCGGCGGTGAAGGGGCTGCGCAGCGGTGATGACCACATGAACCTGAAATGGCTTGACTCGACGGGTGGGCGGGTCTTCGCCGCAACTAAAACTTCGAACACGTCGGCGTCCCTGCCGCTGATCCAGCTGTTGGTATTGAATAACACGACATCAACATGGTCGGCGCACACGATCGCGACCGTGTCGGAGTGCCCCAACCGGGTGATCGTCATGATTGATGAGAGCACGCAGAGGCTGCGTACCTTCGCTACCTATCCGAAGCCGAGTGGCACGACGAACGCCGGTGTCTGCACAAGCTCGGGGGGTGCGATTTACGAGAAGTCCACGTCGCTGAGCAATATCAGCTTCACCACCGCGAAGACGGCCCGCATTGTGGACGCCGACCAGTACGTCCACAACGTAACGTCAACGAAGCAGAACCTCAACAGTGCGGCGCAGGGCACGCTCAACAGCGGTCTGCTATTGCTCGCCGATGTGAACGCCACAAGCCGGTACTGGCACTCTTACGAAGCCCCTATCGGCGGTGGTGACACGACGGCTCCGACGGTGACGGCTACGTCCCCGGCTGCTGGGGCACCTGGTGTGGCGGTGACGGCGAACGTGACCGGGACGTTCTCGGAGGCGATGAATGCGTCGACGTTCACGTCGGGCACGTTCACGCTGAAGGCGGGTGCGACGACGGTGCCGGCCGCTGTGACGTACAACAGCACGGACAGGGTTGCGACGTTGAACCCGGATACGGGTCTGACGGCGGGTACGACGTACACGGCGACGATCAGGGGCACCTCCGGCGGGGTGAAGGATGCTGCCGGTAACGCGTTGGCCGCGGACAAGACCTGGACCTTCACCACGGCTGCCGCTGGTGGGACAGGCGGAGTCACCACCGTTTCGCAGGACTTCAACGGCGATGGGCGTGCTGACCTGATTGCCCGGGATTCCAGCGGGGTGCTCTGGTCCTACCTGGGCAATGGCACCGGCAGCTTCCCCACCAGGATCCGGGTTGGTGCAGGCTGGAGCGTGATGACCGCGATCAGCGCCGCCGGTGACCTCACCGGTGACGGACGCGCAGACCTGGTAGCCCGGGACACGAGCGGAGTGCTGTGGACCTACCGCGGCAACGGCAACGGCACTTTCCCGACGAGGATCCGGGTTGGCGCAGGCTGGAACATTATGAACGCGATCAGTGCCGCCGGTGACCTCACCGGTGACGGACGCGCAGACCTGGTAGCCCGGGACACGAGCGGAGTGCTGTGGACCTACCGCGGCAACGGCAACGGCACTTTCCCGACGAGGATCCGGGTTGGCGCAGGCTGGAACATTATGAACGCGATCAGCGCCACCGGTGACCTCACCGGTGACGGCCGCGCAGACCTGGTAGCCCGGGACACGAGCGGAGTGCTGTGGACCTACCGCGGCAACGGCAACGGCACTTTCCCGACGAGGATCCGGGTTGGCGCAGGCTGGAACATTATGAACGCGATCAGCGCCACCGGTGACCTCACCGGTGACGGCCGCGCTGATCTGGTCGCCCGGGACACGAGTGGAGTGCTGTGGACCTACCGCGGCAACGGAGCAGGTACCTTCCCAACCAGGGTTAGGGCCGGGGCAGGCTGGAACATCATGAATGCATTGAGCTAAAGACCTGAACTGGACTGACCAGCAACGAGGGCACCGCCTTCGTACATCCGGTACGAAGGCGGTGCCCTCCCGCGCCTGAAAAATCAGCAAGGGCGCCGCGCTTACAGTTCTGACTGTGATGAGGATTTGGGGCGCCAACAAGCCGAGCGGCTCGGCATCGAGCAGGACGCTGGCGAGCTGACCAAGGGATTCCTAAGCAGCATTAAGCGAGATTTGACCACATCTTCTGGCGCCTCCCTGGTCAAGCTCTGCCAGCAGTCAGGCAGATACTGCTCTTGATATAGTCCAGCACGCTTGCTCGCGTTCTTGGAAACAAAGGATTTCGAGAGGACTTGGAATCGAGAAACAGCGACGGACGGGATCGGTAGTGCCGGGGCCAGTTCGGAGTAGAGTTCAGGGCCGAGTCTTTCGGTCCGGTTCTCAATGGAAGCATAACGGCTGGTTCGCAGCAGCCACGTCGTAACAGCCATGGCGGATTCCGCAGGCATCAGGACCAACGGAATATGCAGATCCAGTCCGATTTTCTTCGTTGTCTGGGCGTGCGGCATTGTCAATGTCCCCTCGGAGCTTCCCACCTGATGCAGCCGATCCCAGCTTTGATCCCACCAGCCGCAAATAACCGTTGGGGGTTCCCGGAGTGGGCGAAAGGGTGGGCGTTGGCAACCGTCTTGTGGGACGACAGCCGGACGGCCCTCTTTCGGAACAGTGGCCGTCGAACCGTCCGTGGTCCGAATGCAATAACGGCCCTGCCTCCTACGCGGTGTTTCCCACGATTGGACGCCCGCCGACCGGGCCGCTGAGCTGAACGTAACCGACGAGGCTCACTTTCTGCGTGGTACATGGGCTACCGGACGGTGGGCCGGTGACCGCGACGATGATCTCCGTCGGCGTTTCCTGGAGGTGGACGACTGAGGGCACTGCACAGCTAACCTGTCCTGCGGACAGGTAGATGCGGTTATTCTCGTTATCAATTTGCACGAGAGTCCATGGAACTGTCTCACCCGTAGCCATTGAGCTGTCTGTTGGGAGTCGGTTCGAGAGTGGAGTGATGGCATGGATGGACGGGGCTGTCTTACCGGGTGGAGTAACCGATGCCGGCTGGCTTCCTCCTAGTTGCTGCCCTCCGGCGCTGCATGACATAAGACCCAAAAGGGCCACCACGGCAACAAGTATCGACGCGGCTCGTTGCGTAGTCGTGATTTTCAGGCGCTGGCAGCCAGCGGCCCACGGTGGCCGCGGGCGAAACCTGCCATGGGACTTCATGTCCCTATTGTTCTCGTGCTTGCTGGGCCCAAGTGGAAAAGCTGAAATTCGTCCTCGGATCGTTGTTCTTCCCCAGTTGACCGTCATCCTAAGCTGGAGTTCCGTTGTAGGTTCCTTAACGGCAACGGCCGGGAACGGGGGTAGCCCTGTCCCGGGTCGATCAATAGTATGAGGCGTGGCCGCACGAATCAGAGGTTCAGAGTTGGGCAGGCATCTAACGGTTGTCCTGCTAGGTTTCTCTCTCTTTGCTACGTCTTGCGCCACCGCGGGCGCCGGCCAGGGCGGTGAAGCTGCCCATCCGCCCACGCGTGAGCCGACGCCACCTACCAACTCGCCCGCTAGTCCTGAGGCCTCGCCCGCGGACGGAGCTATCGCCCACGCGGCCAGCACACTGAGCCGGGAACTGGCAGGAGATGCCCGGCTCGCCTCAGTCGAAGTGACGGAGGGGAACCGGATCATCGTTCATTGGCATGGCCCGGTGGACTCAAAGCTACGGGACCTACTGGTCCGGTTTCCGAACATCGACGTTTCAGTCGAGCCCACCACCTGTTCTCCTGAGAAACTGAACGATTTTGCAAGCGAACTGTTGGCCTCAGACCCTACTGTGAACATCGCTTCGGTATCGCCGGATGCATCGTACCTGACGCTAACGCTGGATGAATCAGTCAAAACAACGGCGGACGTTGCCGGTCTGGAGCGCAAGTATTCAGAGGCAGTGGGCTGCCCGGTCAAAGTGCAGTTTGGAGACATTGCCCCTGCCAAGGGTTGATCCGTCCCGGATCCTGGAGGTCCCGTTGCGGTTTCCTAAGGGGAGCGTGCCAGGGAGGATGGCGCATCCGCCTTCGTTTTGGTTACTCCCGGACAATCGGTTTCAGGTCGGCTTCACCCCGGCGATGCCAGGTTTCGCCCCGCCAGTTGGTGAGTTTTCCGGGGTTCCAATCCCCAGAGTCCAGCGCCCCGACTGCCAGGAGATTGTGTAGTTGATGCCTGTTGTCCCGGTCTCTTTCAGTGCCTGGACCTGTGCGTATTCAGGGAATTCGTTGGTCAGCCTGAGATCGACTGAGGCTATGTCCCAGTCACGCAAGGAATTGACCAGGTGCTGGGCATCAGGGTGCACGTTGACGAAGCCATCGGGCGCCATTTTCTCGACTTGCTCCACAGAGCCGGACGCCGCGGCGGCCACGACGCTTCTTGCGAAGGCCTCACGGGAGGAAAGACCCGGGTGCGTCGGATCGGGCCCGCATCCAGCCATAGATAGCCCGGACATCAGCGTGCAAAGCATGATGCCGAAGAAACGGAGCAGCGCAGTCTTCAATCCAACCCCAGTCCACGTACCGCTGACAATACCGGCTCGCCCAACTGATGGGATAGCTCCCGCCAATGGTCCCCCCGCAAAAGCGCTCACGTTTGGCCACCTAACGGACCCTCAATGCAGAGCGCCATTCCAAGTCACGTTCTTGGCAAATGGGGAGACTCGGGCCGGCCTTGACCGGCCGTGGACCGAGTTTCGAGTTTAGTCGATCTGCGGGAAGCCGAGGTCAATGACCGAGGTGGACGGGTCCGGCCAGCGCGTGGTGACCACTTTGCCCCGTGTGTAGAACCGGATGCTGTCCGGGCCGTACATGTGGGTGTCGCCGAACAGGGAGTTCTTCCAGCCGCCGAACGAGAACGTGCCCACCGGGACGGGGATGGGAACGTTGATGCCCACCATGCCGGCATCGACGTCGAACTCGAACTGCCGTGCTGCCCCGCCGTCCCGTGTGAAGATGGCCGTGCCGTTGCCGAACTCGTTATCGTTGACCAGCCGGACGGCATCGCTGTAGGTGTCGACGCGGACCACCGACAGGACCGGGCCGAAGATCTCGTCGTCGTACACCTTCATGCCCGGCTTCACGTGGTCAACCAGGCTGACACCGATGAAAAAGCCGTTCGAATCGAACTGCTGCGAGCGCCCGTCCACGACGACCGTGGCTCCTTCGTTTTCCGCTCCCGCAACGTAGGAGGCCACGCGGTCCCGGTGCTCCGCGGTGATCAGCGGACCCATCTGGGAGGCCGGGTCGGTTCCCGGACCGATCTTGAGGCCCGTCATGCGGCTGGAAATCGCCTCGACAAGGTCGTCGGCGATGTTGCCCACCGCCACCAGGACGCTGACGGCCATGCAGCGTTCACCCGCCGAACCGTAGGCAGCGGAAACCGCAGCGTCGGCCGCCATGTCCAGGTCGGCGTCGGGCAGCACCACCATGTGGTTCTTCGCCCCGCCCAGAGCCTGGACCCGCTTGCCGTGGTCCGCTGCCCGCTTGTAGATCGACTGTGCGATGGGCGTGGAGCCGACGAAGCTCACCGCTTTGACGTCGGGATGCTCGAGCAGGACGTCAACGGTTTCCTTGTCCCCCTGGACAACGTTCAGCACCCCGGCGGGCAGTCCCGCTTCGGCGAAGGCCTCGGCGATGAAGATGGCGGCGGAGGGATCCTTCTCGCTGGGCTTCAGCAGCACGGTGTTGCCGCACGCCAGGGCGCTGCCGATCATCCACAGCGGCACCATGGCCGGGAAATTAAACGGGGTAATGCAGGCCACGACGCCCACCGGCTGGCGCACGGAGTGGACGTCGATGCCGCTGGAGACCTGCTCGGAGCGCTCACCCTTGAGCATGTGCGACAGGCCGGTGGCGAACTCGATATTCTCCAGGCCGCGGGAGATTTCACCCTCAGCGTCGGAGAGGACCTTCCCGTGCTCGCTGGTGAGAACGGCCGCGAGCTCGGGCTTGCGCTGGTTCAGGATTTCGCGGACCCGGAAGAAGATGTTGGTGCGCTTGGCCAGGCTGGTGGCCCGCCACGCCGGCAGCGCGGCGCGGGCGGCTGCGATGGCCTCCTCGGTCCGCGACGCGGAGGCGAGTGCCACCTGCTTCTCCTGCTCGCCGGTGGCGGGGTTGAAGACGGGGCCGAAACGCTCGGCGTCGCTGACGCGGCTGCCATTGATGAAATGCGGAATGGTTTCCAAGGAAGTCTCTTTTCGTGCGTTGCTGACAGGTACGTGGCTTGGTGGGGCTACTTGGCTGAGTCCAGCGAGCCGTCGGCGAGCTTGATGATCATCGAGCAGTCCTTGCCCGCCTCGCCGGCGTCGATGAGCTGCTGGAACAGCTGCTGGACGTGTTTGCCGATCTCGAGCGGCGTGCCGGTGTCCTCGGCGGCGCTGATGGCCAGCCCGATGTCCTTGTTGGCCAGTTCGGTGGTGAAGGTGGGCGCAAAGTCGTTGTTTGAAGCCGCGGTGGAAACGACGCCGGGCACCGGGTACCAGGTCCGCAGCGCCCAGGAGTCGCCCGAGGAAACGGACGCGATGTCCCAGAAAACGTTCTTGTCCAGACCCAGCCGGTCCGCCAGGACGGCACCCTCCGCGGTGGAGGCGAGGTTGATGAAGAGCATCAGGTTGTTGCAGATTTTCGCTGCCTGCCCGGTGGTGGCGCCGCCGGTAGGGATGATGTTGGCTGCCATCGGGCCGATGTAGCCGGTGGCGTCTGCGACGGCGCCCTCCTCGCCGCCCACCATGAAGGTCAGCGTCCCCGCCTTGGCACCGCTCATGCCGCCGGAGACCGGGGCGTCCACAAAGCGGAAGCCGGCGGCAGCCGCGGCATCGTGCAGTTCCTGGGCGGACGCGATATCGATGGTGGAGGAGTCCACCAGCAGCGTGCGGGTGTCGGCATGGGCCAGGACGCCGTCTTCGCCGAGGTAGACCGCGCGGGCATGCTCACCCTTGGGCAGCATGGTGAACACCACGTCAGCGCCGTCGACGGCCTCGGCAATGCTGCCGACCGGCTTGACGCCGGCCTCCTCGGCGGCGGCGAGCGCCGCGGGATTCAGGTCAAAACCGCGGACATCGTGCCCGGCCTTCGCCAGGTTCGCGGTCATGTTGCCACCCATGTTTCCGAGGCCGATCCAACCGATTACTGCCATGCGTAAGCTCCTTTGCTTCGGATCCGGCCGCCGGGGCCGGAAGGTCTGTGTCCACCATCACACCCTGCTAGAGTGCAATCAAGGGGAAATATCACAGACGGTATGTGCACTGATGCACACAGATGAAAGGCTTGCCGTGGACCTGAGGCGGCTTCCGAGCCCGGACGACCTGCTGATCCTGCTGACAGTGGCACGCCTGGGCAGGTTCAACGCGGTGGCGGAAACCCTGGGCACCACCCACACCACCATCTCCCGCCGGATCCTCGCCCTGGACAAGCAGCTTGGCGGCCGCACTCTCGAACGCAGCCCGCACGGCTGGGAGCTGACCCAGCTCGGTGCCGCCGCCGTGGAGGCGGCGGAAGCCATCGAGAACACCCTTGGATCGCTCTCCGGCCTGATCAGCCAGGACCAGAGCGCCCTGTCCGGGCTCGTGCGCGTGGCGACGACGGACGGCGTCGGAGCCGTGTTCGTCACGCCTGCGCTGGTCCGGCTGCAGCAGCAGAACCCGCAGCTGAACATCGAGATGCTCAGCGCTACGCGGAAGGTCAGCCAGAACAGATCCGGCGTGGACTTGGAAATCGTGGTGGGCCGGACGGACGTCAGCAACGCCCAGACCATCTTCCTGAGCAACTACTACCTGCGCCTCTACGCCAGCTCCGGCTACGCCGCGGAGCACGGACTGCCGGAAACGCTCGACGACGTCGGGCAGCATGGCTTTGTCTCTTACGTTGAGTCCGCACTCCAGGTGGCGGAGTTGGGGCACCGCTGGTCCTCGCAGCTGCCGATGCCTACCTCGAGCTTCCAGGCCACGAGTGTATTCGCCCAGGTCGAAGCGGTGCGGCAGGGCGCAGGCATCGGGCTGCTGCCGAACTTCATGGTGGCTGGGCAGCCGGACTTCGTTCCCGTGCTCGCCGACGACTTCGAGCGCCAGCTCCCCATCTGGGCGGTGGCACGGCCGGAATCCCTCCGCTCGGCCGCGGTGCAGGCCGTCATCGCCTCACTCAAGGAGGAAGTAAAGGCCCGGGCCGGGCTGCTGGCGGGCTGACGCGGCATCCCGTCAGGCGGCAGCCCAGCCGTGAGCCAGCCGTCAGGCCTTGAACAGGCGCCGCACAACTTGCCCTGACGCCAACGCATCCAGCCCCTCGTTGATCTCGGCGAGCGGCCTGGTGTCGGTGTGCAGCAGCTCGACCGGCAACCTGCCCTCCCGCCAATACCCCAGGTAAAGCGGGATATCCCGCCCGGGAATGGCGTCGCCCATGTACGAACCGAGCAGGCGTTTGCCGGCTCCGGCGAACTGCAGCGCCGGCACCGTCAGCTCGGCTGACGGATGGGGCAGACCGACCGAGACCACGGCGCCGCCTCGGGTCACATGCCCGAGGCACGCGGCAATCACACCGGCCGAGCCAACCGCTTCGATGGCGACATCGACCCCGTCGCCGGCGGCTTCCGCGATGAGTCTGGCCGCGTCCTCGGGCGTCCCCACGGCGGTGGCGCCGCAGTCGAGGGCGAGCTGGTGCTTGCCCGGATTGGGATCGACGGCAATCACACTGCCTGCCCCGGCGAGGGAGGCGGCCATGACGCTCGAAAGGCCAACGGCCCCGAGACCAAACACGGCCACCGACTGGCCGGCCGTGACAGCCGCGGTGTTGAGCACAGCTCCCATGCCGGTGAGCACGGCGCAACCGAACATCGCCGCGACGGTGTCCGGGACGTCGTCGTCAATCACCACCACCGACTCCCGGGCCACCACGGCGTAATCGGCAAAAGCCGAGACGCCCAGGTGGTGGTTGATCCGCTCCCCTGCCGGCGTCCGCAGCAGCGCCTCACCGTGGAGCAGGTCGCCGGAGCCGTTGACCTCGGCCGCCCGGTGGCAGAGCGCGGGACGGCCGGACCGGCAGGCGCGGCAGTCCCCGCAGCTGGGCACGAAGACCAGCACCACGTGGTCGCCGACCGACACGCCGGAGACGCCGTCGCCCACAGACACGACCCGCCCCACCGCCTCGTGGCCCAGTGCCATGGGCAGGGGCCGGACGCGCGAACCGTCCACCACCGAAAGGTCCGAATGGCACAGGCTGGAGTAGGTGATGGCAACGCCCAGCTCGCCGGCGCGCGGCTCCGGCCGGTCCAGCTCCTGCACCACCAGGGGCCGGGCGTCCGTGTAGCCGGGCTTCTGCGACGCAGTTCCGGTGCCGGGGACGGTGGAGTAGAGGACTGCTGCTTTCATGGAAATCCTTCGTCTCGGTGAACGGGCAACTGCCCGGCCCCGCATGGGTGGCGGGTCCGGGCAGCGGCTGAATGCTCGTCAGCGTCAGGGTCGGCGATAAAGCCGGGTCTATTTCTTGCCGGCTGCGAGCAGGTCGGCAGTGCCCTGGGCGTCGGCCGCGTCCACGTCGTGGAGCGAAATGCCGCGGGTTTCCTTCAGGAAGAACACGGCAACGGCGGTGATGGCGCAGGCAATCAGCAGGTAGATGGCCACCGGAACGGAGGACTTGTAGGTGCCCAGGAGCGACGCGGCGATGATCGGGGCCAGCGAACCGGCAACGATGGAGGTCACCTGGTAGCCCAGCGAGACGCCGGAGTAGCGCATCCGGGTGGGGAACATTTCCGCCATGATCGCCGGCTGGCCGGCGTACATGAGTGCGTGGAACAGCAGGCCGATCATGATGGACGCCAGGATGATCACGTCATTCTTGGTGTCCATCATCGGGAAGGCGAAGAAGCCCCACGTGGCACCCAGGATGGCGCCGGCCATGTAGACAGGCTTGCGGCCGAAGCGGTCGGACAGCTTGCCCACCAGCGGAACGGCGGCAAAGTGCACGGCGTGGGCGAGCAGAAGCAGCAGCAGGATCCGCGTCGTGTCGGCCTGGACCACCGTCTTGAGGTAGGTGATGGAGAACGTCACCACGAGGTAGTAGAGGATGTTCTCTGCAAAGCGCAGGCCCATGGCGGTGAAAACGCCGCGCGGGTAGCGCCTGAAGACCTCGGCAACGCCGTACCCCTTGTGCCCGGCCTCGACTTCCTTGCGGGCTTCGAGGAAGATCGGGGCGTCGTTGACCTTGGTGCGGATGTAGTAGCCGATCACCACGATCACCGCGGAGAGCCAGAACGCCACGCGCCAGCCCCAGCCGAGGAACGCTTCCTGGGTCAGGGTGGAGGACAGGATGAACAGCACGGCCGTGGCGAGCAGGTTGCCCATGGGCACGGCGGACTGCGGCCAGCTGGCCCAGAAGCCGCGGGACTTGCTGGGGCTGTGCTCTGCGACGAGGAGAACCGCGCCGCCCCATTCGCCGCCGACGGCGAAACCCTGGGCGAACCGCAGGAAGACCAGGAGCGCGGGCGCCGAGTAGCCGATCTGCTGGAAGGTCGGCAGGCAGCCCATAAGGAAGGTGGAAACACCGACCAGGATGATGCTCAGCTGCAGCAGCTGCTTGCGGCCGAACTTGTCGCCGAAGTGGCCGAAGACGATGCCGCCGATCGGGCGGGCAACGAAGCCGACGGCGTACGTGAGGAAGGCGGCGATGATGCCGTCCAGCTCCGTGCCGGCGTTGGGGAAGAAGGCCTTGCCAAAGACCAGGGTGGCAGCCGAAGCGTAAAGGAAGAACTCGTACCACTCCACCACGGTGCCGGCCATGGACGCCGTGACAACTTTCTTGAGGCCTGAGGCCTTGATATCGGTTTCCTCTGTGCGCCTTGCGGCGGAGCTTTCCGTACTCATTGCGAACTCCTTCGGCGTCTTCCTCGACACCACGGGGACCAGTCGATGGCGAAAGGGTGTGATGCGCACCACGAACGCCGGATTCAACGAGTATGGTCTGCCGAAGACGCAAGCTCAACGCCAAATAGTGCAGGGCACATCTGCATAAATGCACATGGAGGCACCGGCATTGCCACGATACGGCCGGCTTCCGGCCGCCCGGGCGGCGCACGCGTCAGTTGAGGAGGTGAGCCCTGAGCTGGGCGTTCAGCTGACCGATCTCCGTAAGGAATCCGTCGTGGCCGATCGGCGAATCGATCATGTGGACATCCACGTTCCCGGGCAGGGCCTCGGCGAGTTCCAGCGACTGGGCGGGAAAGTACAGCCGGTCCGTTTCCACGGCGGCCACGAAGAAGTCTGCGGAGGCCCGTGCTAGGGCTTCCTTGAGCGTTCCCCGCCCCCGGGTGACGTCATGGCTCATGAGTGCTTCCGTCAGGGCGATGTAGCTGTTGGCGTCGAAGCGCCGGACCAGCTTGTTGCCCTGGTGGTCGAGGTAGCTCTCCACCTGGTACCGGCCGCGGCCCGTCAGGGCCTCGGCCTGCAGCGGCTCTTCAGCGGCCTGGGCGTTCCTGCCGAAGCGGAAATCGAGTTCGTAGGCAGACCGGTAGGTGATGTGCGCGATCCGCCGCGCGAGCGCCAGGCCCTCCGCGGGTTCCGGCCCGCCGTAGTAGTCGCCGCCGTTGAAATGGCGGTCCTGCCGGATGGCAAGAGTCTGCGCCTGGGCGAAGGCGATTTGTTCAGCCGTGCTCCTGGCACCGACGGAGATGACACCGCAGCGGCGCACCCGCTCCGGGAAAGTCACCGCCCATTCGAGGGCGCGGGCCCCACCCATGGATCCGCCCACCACTGCGTGCCAGCTGCTGATGCCGAGCCGGTCGGCGAGCCTCGCCTCGGCGATGGTGGAGTCCCTGAGCGTGACCAGCGGAAAGCGCGAACCCCAGGGCTTGCCGTCCGGAGCGGTCGACGACGGTCCCGTGGACCCGTAACAGCCGCCAAGGATGTTGATGGAAATGACAAAGAACCTGTCAGTGTCCGCCGGCGCGCCGGGCCCGGCGAGCTGTTCCCACCAGCCCTCCTCGTTCCCGGCACCCCGCGTCACGTGCGTGCTGCCGGTGAGGGCATGCTGGACGAGGATGGCGTTGGAACCGTCCTCGTTGAGCGTTCCCCAGGATTCGTAGGCCAGTGTCACGTCCGGCAGGAAGCCTCCGGCCTCGAGTTCCAGGCTGCCGATTTTGAGGTACCGGACTGTGCCATCCTGATTTGTGCCGCCGGGAACGGTGCCGTTCAAAGCCGGACCGTGCGGAGCCCCGGCGGCGGGAAAGTCGGTGCTGCTGACAGAAATCGTCATAGGTAAACCTCTTCTACGCGCTTGCCCGCCGGCAGCTGTCCGGCAGGCCAGGTCTTCACCCGGGGCACCCCACCGCGGAAGGAGGGTTGCCGGCCAGCAAGCCGGGGCTGTCGCTGGCACTCATGACCTGTTGCCCAGTTTACGAAACAGTCGGACATCTGCGCGAAGAATGTGACGGCTGTGTGACTCCCGGCCCGCCCCTGCTGCTCCGGAGGCAGCTGGCTGTGCGTGGTCGACGCCGGGTGGACGACGAGGGAGCGCACGTCACCGATGGTCGCCACGTGGGAGTGCAGCTCCAGGGCATCCACGAAGCGCTGCCTGCCTCGGCGCCGGCCCTGTTATGCGCACAGCTTTGTGACGAACTTGGTCAAAGTATGGACTTTTCGCATAGTTAGGCGACCCTAAGCTGAGAGCCCCGTCACAAAGTGCCAAGATGAGGGCATGCGCATGGATCACGTCTCTTACGCCTGTGAACACGATGGCCTCGCGGCCACCACCGAACGTATCTCCTCTGCCCTCGGCGTCGAAGCCGTTAAGGGCGGAGTGCACCCCCGGTTTGGGACCCGGAACATGATTATTCCGCTGGCCGGCCACAAGTACCTTGAGGTTGTTGAGGTCCTGGACCACCCGGCGTCGGACAAGGCGCCGTTCGGCCAGGCCGTCCGGGCCCGGTCCGCAGCGGGCGGCGGCTGGATGGGCTGGTGCGTCGAAGTTGACGACCTCGCCCCGTTCGAGGAGCGCCTTGGCCGCGCCGCCGTCAACGGCAACCGCAAGTTCCCGGACGGCCGGGAGCTGGTCTGGAAGCAGATTGGCATCCTGGGCCTGATCGCGGACCCGCAGGTTCCGTACATGCTGAAGTGGGAGGGCGATCCGGGACTGCACCCGTCCAACGCCTATGACAGCAATGTGAAGATGTCCAGCCTCACGATTGCGGGCTCTGCCGAGCGCGTGACCGAGTGGCTCGGCGAGCCCGTCGAACGGCCGCTTGAGGATGTCGCAGTGAACTGGGTGGCCCCGCACGGTACGCCGGGAATCCTCTCCGTCACGTTCGAAACCGCAGCGGGCGCCGTCACCATCTGACGCACTTTCTGCCCTTTACTCCGGCCGCCATCAGCGGGTGCCAACGACGTCACCCGCCGATGGCGGCCGGATCATTTTTAACGGCGTTCCCAGCCCAGGACGTCTGGCCCGGGCTCACTAGCCGAGCCCGACAGTCTTGCCGAACAGGCTGAACCCGACGAACGCGACAATGTCCAGCAGGGCGTGCGCGACGACGAGCGGCATCACCCGGCGGGTTTTGGTGTAGACCCAGGCGAAGACCACGCCCATGATGGCGTTTCCAATGAAGGGCCCGAAGCCCTGGTAGAGGTGGTAGCTGCCGCGAAGCATTGAAGAGGCAAAGATCGCCAGGGGCATGGACCAGCCGAACTTGGAGAACCGGTCCAGCAGGTAGCCCACCACAATGACTTCCTCCACGATCGCGTGGCGCATGGCGGACAGGATCAGCACGGGCACTGTCCACCAGTAAGCGTCCAGGCCGCTGGGGATGATCGCCGTCGTAATGCCCAGGGCACGCCCGGCGGTGTACAGGCCGAGCGACGGGATGCCGATCAGGGCCGCCAGACCGAGCCCCTGCAGCAGGTCCTTTCCGGGCCGTGCAAAGTTGAATCCCAGCTTCTGGAACGCGGAGCCGGCGTCGTGACCGGACCCGGACTTCGCCTGGCGCTGGTCTGTCATGAAGTAGATCACCAGCAGGACCGGCACCAGGGCGAAGATGATGTCCAGCAGCTGGTAGGTCAGGTCGAAGTACTCGCGGGTACTTTGCGACCTGTTCAGCGTGGACGTCCCCTGCGCCAGCGGTGCCCGGGTCATCTTGTCCAGCAGCTGCACCACGGAATAGACGGCGGACTGCCCCAGCGACAACCCAAGGACAATCCACACTTCAAACCGCAGCCGACGGCGGGAGGGAACCAACATGTTCCTATCTTGCCTGCACCTGCTGATACTTTCCTGTCAGCGGCCGGTTCCTATCGGGCCGCGGGCTGACCCTATGCTGGGGAACTATGAGCGCTCCCGGGAAAATCATCATGATCCGGCACGGCCAGTCGGCGGCCAACGCGGATACCTCCATCTACAACAGGGTTCCCGACTACCGGATTCCGCTGACGGAGCTCGGGCTGGAGCAGGCGAAGGCCGCCGGGGAGCGCATCCGCCGCGAGCTGGACGGACGGCAGGTGAGCGTCTACGTCTCTCCGTACCTGCGCGCCTACCAGACCCTCGAGGCGCTGAACCTTGGCTCCCTGACGGAGCGGGTGATTGAGGAGCCGCGGCTACGCGAGCAGGACTGGGCCAACTTCCAAATCTCAGGCGACATCGAGGACCAGAAGGAACTCCGCAACGCCTACGGCCACTTCTTCTACCGCTTCCGGGAGGGCGAGTCGGGCTCGGACGTCTACGACCGGATTTCCTCCTTCATGGAAACCCTGTACCGGCACTGGTCCAAGCCGGATTACTCCCCCAACGCCCTGCTGGTCACGCACGGGCTGACCATGCGCCTGTTCTGCATGCGCTGGTTCCACTGGTCGGTGGAGTACTTCGAGTCGCTGAATAACCCCGAAAACGCCGAAATCCGGATGCTGGTGCGCAACAGCCTGGGCAAGTACGAACTCGACAAGCCCTTCACACAGTGGGTGGACCGGAGGGTGGACGAAACCGTGTTGGACGCCCCGCCGGTGATCTTCTAGGCGCGCTAGCATGGGTGCGTTTCGGCACCGTGTTCTTAGCTAGGTGCCGGCCACGATCACTTCGGTGCCGCGCGCTTCGAATGCGGCCTTGTCTGCGGCCGAAATGCCTGAGTCGGTGATGAGCCGGGTGAAGTTGTAGCCGTCCATGGTGGCGAACGCCCGGCGGCCCACCTTCGAGGAATCCGCGATCACGTAGGAAACGCTGGCCCGGCTGGCCAGCAGCGCATTGACTGTTGCCTCGGCCTCGCCGGTGTTGGTGGGCCCCACCTCGGCGTCGACGCCGTTGACCCCGATGAAGGCGATGTCCAGCACTACCTTCTGCATGATGATGTCCGTGTACGGACCCACGAGCTCATAGGACCGCGTGTTGAGGATGCCCCCTGTCACCATCACCTTGATGTTGGGCCGGACGGCAAGCTGCGAGGCGATGTTGATCGCGTTGGTGACCACCGTGAGGGTGGGCTGGTTCGACGGCGAGTTGAGGTCTTCGCGGGTGGCCAGAATCTGCGCCAGGGCGGTGCTCGTGGTGCCGCCGCAGAGCCCGATCACCATGCCCGGGGCGATGAGTGCCGAGGCGGCCAGCGCGATCTCCTGCTTGGCCACGGCGTGGTCGTCCCGGTTGTACCTGCCGGGAAGGTCGTAGGCCAGGGCGCCGGTGGTGGCACCGCCGCGGGTTCGTGTCAGCAGCCGCCGCTTGGCCAGGCTGTCCAGGTCCCGCCGTGCAGTCGCCGGCGATACGCCGAGCCGGGTGACGATCTCCTCGACTTCCACCTGGCCGGTTTCGGCAAGGAGATCAAGGATGGCCGTCAGTCGGTCGGTGCGGGTCATGCAGGGCCTTTCAGATCTAAAACGTCACCAAGAAATGACGCTTTTTGATTGTATCAAACCCCTAATGATCAGATTGCGTCACCGGTCGCGTCTGGTGGCCCCGGCTGACACTACCGTGCCCGCACCCCTGCGCGCCACACTGCGTGGGTGAGCGGCATGCCGGGCCGGTAGGCGAGGTGGGTGGCGGACGGGGCGTTGAGGAGTTGCAGGTCCGCCCGGTGACCGACGGCGATGGAGCCCACCGCGCGTTCGCCGTCGACGTCCTTACCGGCCTCGCGCTGCAGCGCCAGGGCGCCGCCGTACGTCGCCGCCCGGACGGCCTCATGGACACTCAGGCCCATCTGAAGGACGGCAGTGGTGACACAGAATGCCATGGAACTCGTGTAGGACGTGCCGGGATTGCAGTTGGACGCGAGCGCCACGGGCACGCCGGCATCCAGCAGCTGCCGGCCGGGCGCCAGCGGCTGGCGGGTGGAAAGGTCGCAAGCCGGCAGGCAGGTGGCCACCGTTCCCCGCACGCCTGTTCCCGCAGCGGCGTCCCAGCCGGACCAGCCGCCGGCGAGGCTGGCGATGTCCTGCTCCGAGAGATAGTTGACGTGGTCCACGCTCGCTGCGCCGAACTCCACCGCGAGGCGGACGCCGGGGCCGTGCCCCAGCTGGTTGCCGTGCACCCGCAGCCCCAGCCCGGCGTCACGGCAGGCCTGCAGCACGGTGCGGGACTGCTCCTCCGAAAAGGCTCCCCGTTCGCAGAACACGTCGGCCCAGCGGACGTAGGGGCGGGCGGCGTCCAGCATGGGGCCGCAGGCAAGTTTGGTATACTCATCCGCGTCAACCCCGGCCGGCACCAGGTGGGCGCCCAGGTAGGTGACCTCGTCCGCCACCGTCGAGGCGATCCGGGCACTCCTGGCCTCCTGCTCGACGTCCAGACCGTAACCGGTTTTCGTCTCCAGGTACGTCGTGCCTTGCGATACCGCTTCGGCGACGCGCCCCTGCGCCAGCCGCGTGAGGTCGTAGTCGCCGGTGTTCCGGGTGGCTTCAGTCGTGACGGCGATGCCACCGGCGCTGTACTCCTCCCCCGCCATCCGCGCCTCGAACTCCGCCGTCCGATCCCCGGCGAAAATCAGGTGCGTGTGGGAGTCCACCCAGCCGGGCAGCACGGCCCGGCCGCCCGCATCGAAGGCCTCGTCGGCCGCCGGGGCGGCCGATGCCTGGCCAATCCAGGAGATCCGTTCGCCCTCGATCACCACGGCCGCGTCCTTGAGGACACGGTGCTCCGCGTCCTGGGTCATCAGTTCGGCAATGTTGGTGATCAGGGTGCTCATGGATCCATTCTTCAGCGCCGGATGGACCAGCGCGTCGCAGCCAGCGCATCCGCCGTCTGGGATACCGGACCGGCACCCATGTCCCGTCCGGCACTGCCTTCCCTCCCGGGACTGGCATCCGGACTCGCCAGGATCTGGGCAGCGGCCAGTTCCGCGATACCGGACGACGTCTGGAAACCGTAGCCGCCCTGGCCGGCGAGCCAGAAGAACCCGCGGGCCTCGGCGTCGAACCCCACTACCGGGACGCCGTCGGCCGCCTCGGTGCGCAGGCCCGTCCAGGCCGTCCGGACGGGGCCGATCCCCAGCGTCGTCAGCGTATTGAGCCGGGAGATGAGCCGCTCCACGTCCCCGGGACGGGGTCGTGCATCCTCCGCCGGACTGGCCACGTGTTCCGACGGCGAGATCAGCACGTCGCTGCCTTCCCTGCGGAAGTAGAAGGAGTCGTCGGCAGCTGCCACCATGGGGCTGCCCTCCGGCAGCGGGTGGGCGACGCCGACAATTGCCGCCGTGCGCCGGTACGGCTGCAGGCCGATCTTCTCGACGCCGCTCAGCACCGCCAGCTCGTCCGCCCAGGCACCGGCCGCGTTGACCAGAACGCCGGCGGAGAAGCCTTCCTGCCCGGCGCCGATCTCCCAGCCCGACCCCATCCGCTGGGCGGAGTGGACGCGGGCGCCGGTGATGATGTCCACTCCGGCAGCTTCGGCACGCGCCCGGTGCCTTTCCAGCAGCACCGGGGCGTCGCACCCGAAGGACCCGGTGTCCAGGCCGGCGGCGGAGAAGGACTCCGGTTTCAGGGCCGGGCATAACCCGAGCGCTTCCCCATGGCTGATCAGGCGCATCTCGCCGCTGGCCTCGGCCCGCACCGTCTCTTGGTCCCCGATGAGCAGGAAGCTCCGCGGTGACAGCACGGGCTGGGGCTGTTCGGCGTCGTCCGCCGCGATCAGCTCCAGGGTGCGGACGGTGAGTTCCTGGACCACTGGTGGACCGTAGCTCGGGATGAGCTGCCGGGCCGAGCGCGAGGACGAGTGGTATGCCAGCCGCTGCTCTGCCTCCACGAGGGCAACAGTGCATTTGCCCGCCAGCGCGGAGGCCAGCGACAGACCCGCTATCCCGCCGCCCACAATGACCACGTCATAGGTTGATGCCATGGGCTCAATCTTTACAGATGGCCTGAACCTGATGCAGTCACCGCGTCCCGGCTCTTGACGAACGCCTGGACGCAGGTCTCGACGTCGTCGGCGCTGTGCGCGGCGGACAGCTGGACGCGGATGCGGGCGGCGCCGCGCGGCACTACGGGGAAGCTGAAGGCGGTGACGTAGACGCCGTGCTGGAGCATCTGGTCGGCCACCTTTGCTGCCAGCACGGCGTCGCCGAACATGACAGGCACAATGGCGTGCTCGCCGTCGAGCAGTTCGAAGCCTTCCTCCGTCATCCGGCGGCGGAACAGCTCCGCGTTCCGGAACAGCCTGTCCCGCAGCTCCCCGGATGTCTGCACGAGCTCCAGTGCTTTAATGGTGGCTGCCACGATGGCTGGCGCGAGGGAGTTGGAGAAGAGGTAGGGGCGGGCCTTCTGCCGGAGCATCGCCACCACTTCGCCGCGGCCGGACACGTAGCCGCCCGAGGCGCCGCCCAGCGCCTTGCCGAAGGTGCCGGTGAAGATGTCCACCCGGTCGGAGACGCCCGCGTGCTCGGGGGTTCCGGCTCCGGTGGCGCCCATGAACCCGACGGCGTGGGAGTCGTCCACCATCACCAGGGCGTCGTGCTTCTCGGCGAGGTCGCAAATGGCCTCCAGCGGGGCCAGGTAGCCGTCCATGGAGAAGACGCCGTCGGTGACGATGATCTTCCGCCGGGCATCCTTGGCCTTCACGAGTTTCGCCTCCAGGTCAGCCATGTCCTGGTTGGCATACCGGAACCGCTGCGCCTTGCAGAGCCGGATCCCGTCGATGATCGATGCGTGGTTCAGGGCGTCGGAGATGATGGCGTCCTCCGGGCCGAAGAGGGATTCGAAAACGCCGCCGTTGGCGTCGAAGCAGCTGGAGAACAGGATGGTGTCCTCCGTGCCCAGGAACTTTGAGACCCTGGCTTCGAGTTCGAGGTGGAGGTCCTGGGTGCCGCAGATGAAGCGGACACTGGCCATGCCGAAACCGCGATCGTCCATGGCGGACTTGGCCGCAGCGATGATGTCCGGGTGGTCGGCCAGGCCGAGGTAGTTGTTGGCGCAGAAGTTCAGGACGGGCGAGCCGGCCTCACCGATCTGCCCGGCTGTGATGTGGCTGGCCTGAGCGGAGTCGATATGCCGCTCGGTCTTGTAGAGACCCGCGGCGCGGATGTCGTCGAGCTCGGCGCGGAGCTGGTTCTTGATGGCTGAATACATGGCGGATTCTCCTCGGCTGGGACAGTTAAAGACTCTATTGGTGGCGATGGCGGCGTCAGGATTGGTGCGCGGCCAGGCTTCGGGCGCCGTCTGGTTTCGGGCGCCGCTCAAATTTCCGACCAGTCGAGCACGACCTTGCCGCCGACGCCTGCCTTCGCGATTTCGAAGCCCTTCTCCCACTGGCTGGCAGGCAGCACGTCCGTGACCACTGCGGAGATGCTGGCGTGCAGCGCAGGGTTGGAGGACAACATGGCACTCATGGCGTACCAGGTCTCGTACATCTCGCGGCCGTAGATGCCCTTCAGGGTGAGCATGTGCGTGACCACCTTGCCCCAGTCGATGTTGATGGACTGGCTGGGAAGCCCCAGCATGGCGATGCGTCCGCCGTGGTTCATGTTGTCGATCATCTCCGGCAGCGCCGTAGGGTGGCCGGACATTTCCAGTCCGATGTCGAAGCCTTCGCGCATCCCCAGCTCCCGCTGCGCTTCCCGGACCCGCGTCTTGGAAACGTCGATGGCGAGGTCCACGCCGAGCTGCCGGGCAAGCTCGAGCCTCGGGGCCGAAACGTCGGTGATGGCGATCTTGCGGGCGCCGGCATGGCGGGCCACGGCGATGGCCATGAGGCCGATCGGCCCAGCGCCGGTGATCAGCACGTCCTCACCCACCAGCGGGAAACTCAGGGCGGTGTGCACGGCGTTGCCGAAAGGGTCAAAGATGGCGCCGAGCTCGGGCGTGACGGACGGGTCCTGGTGCACCCAGACGTTCGTCTCGGGGATGACCACGTATTCGGCGAACGCCCCGTCCCGCTGCACGCCCACGCTGACCGTGTGGATGCACATCTGCCGGCGGCCGGCGCGGCAGTTGCGGCAGATCCCGCAGACGATGTGGCCTTCGCCGGACACACGGTCGCCCACTTTGACGTAGCGCACGTCCCCGCCGGTGGCCACCACCTCGCCGTAGAACTCGTGACCGGCGATCAGCGGGGCCTCGATGATGCCCTGCGCCCAGGCGTCCCAGGACTGGATGTGCAAATCAGTCCCGCAGATGCCGGTGGTCAGCACGCGGATCTTGACCTCGCCGGGTCCCGCCTCGGGTTCCGGGCGGTCGGTCAGTTCAAACCCGGCATGTGCGCCGGCCTTGTAGAGGGCCTTCATTGGCTTCCTTACGTTCGGCATGCGGTGGCATGCGGGGAAATCTCCCTTCATTAGAGCCACCTTCGACCCGTTAGCACAAGGGGAATTTTCTCAATCGACGATTAAGGAATTGCTAAGGAATAAGATGGAGCGCATGGAAATCCACCAGCTCGAAATGCTGCGGGAGCTTGGCGCGCTGGGAAGCGTCAAGGCTGTGGCCGATACCCTGCTCGTCACGCCCTCGGCCGTGTCCCAGCAGCTCGCCCAGCTGCAGAAAAGCGTCGAGGTGCCGCTGACCCGCAAGGAGGGCCGGAACCTGGTCCTCACAGAGGCTGGCCAGGTGCTCGCGGACGCGGGCGCCGCCGTCGTCAGTGCCATGGCCGACGCGCGGATGGCGATCGGTGCGTACCACAGTTCCACGGTGGCGCCGGTGACCGTGAGCGGATTCCACAGTGCGGGGCAGGCGCTGTTTGCGCCGCTGGCACGGCTACTGGACGGGCCGGACAAGCCGAAGGTGCTGCTCTCCGACGAGGACGTCGCCCAGCAGGATTTTCCCGCACTGACGGCGAGGTACGACCTTGTCCTGGCGCACCGGATGGACCACAGCCCCAAGTGGCCGGAGGAAAGGGTGGCGGTGATACCGCTGGCCCATGAGCCGCTGGACGTGGCACTGCCGGCTGGTCACCGCCTGGCGGGCCAGGCGGCGCTGACGGCGTCCGACGTCGTCGGCGAACCCTGGGTGACCAGCCGCGCTGGCTACTCCCCCGCGGACGTGCTGTCCGCCGTCGCTGCGGTGTCCAGCCGGGAGCTGAACATCGTCCACCGGATCAATGACTACTCCACGGTGGCCGCGCTGGTGGCATCAGGAAGCGTGATCGGCCTGCTGCCGCGGCACACAGCGCGGCCCGTGCTGAATCCGGACATCGTGCTGCGGCCGCTGCACGGGATCAGCACCCGGCGGCGGATCGATATCCTGGCGCGCCCGGAAAACCTCAAGCGCGCGTCGGTTCGGGTGGTGTGCGAGGCGCTGCAGGACATCATGGCCCGCCTCAGCCACGCTTAAGCCCAACTGGGTCGCAGCACAGGGCGTTCTGAGCGCTCAGAACCCCCGCAGCTGCGACCCAGTTGGGAAATGGGGTCAGACGCCGAGCTTCTCCAGGATCAGCTCGCGCACACGGCCGGCGTCGGCCTGGCCACGGGTGGCCTTCATGACGCCGCCGACGATGGCACCGATGGCCTGAACCTTGCCGCCGCGGATCTTGTCCGCCACGTCGGGCTGCGCGGCCAGGGCTGCGTCGATGGCTTCCAGGAGCGGGCCGTCGTCCGACACCACGGCCAGGCCGCGCTTCTCGACGACCTCGGCCGGGGTGCCTTCGCCGGCGAGCACGCCGTCCAGCACCGCGGAGGCCATCTTGTTGTTGATCTTGCCCGCCTCCACCATGCGGCTCAGTTCCACGATGGTTTCGGGTTCGACGCCCAGCTGGCCGGGGTCGACGTCGGCGTTCTTGGCGCGGCCCACGATTTCGCCCATCCACCATTTGCGGGCCACTGAAGCCGTGGCGCCGGCGGCGATGGTTTCCTCGATCTCATCCAGTACGCCGGCGTTGACGACGTCGCGGAATTCCAGGTCCGAGTAGCCCCAGTCCTGCTTCAGCCGCTTGCGGCGCTCGGCCGGCGGCTCGGGCAGGGTCGCACGGAGCTCTTCCACCCATTCCCTGGAGGGAACGACGGGAACCAGGTCCGGCTCCGGGAAGTAGCGGTAATCGTCGGCGTCGGACTTTTCCCGGCCCGACGTCGTCGTGCGCGTGTCCTCGTGCCAGTGGCGGGTTTCCTGGATCACGGGCTCGCCGGAGTCCAGGACGGCGGCGTGCCGCTGGATCTCGTAGCGGACGGCGTGTTCGACGGCGCGCAGCGAGTTCACGTTCTTCGTCTCGGAGCGGATACCGAAGCGTTCGCGGCCGTGCGGGCGCAGCGAGACGTTGGCGTCGCAGCGGACGTTGCCGCGCTCCATCTTGGCGTCCGAGACGCCGAGGTTCTTGACGATTTCACGCACCGCCGCGACGTAGGCCTTGGCGAGCTCGGGGGCGCGGGAACCGGCGCCCTCGATCGGCTTGGTGACGATCTCCACGAGCGGGACGCCTGCACGGTTGTAGTCCACGAGCGAGTATTCCGCGCCTTGGATGCGTCCCGCCGAGCCGCCGAGGTGGGTCAGCTTGCCGGCGTCCTCCTCCATGTGCGCGCGCTCGATCTCGACACGGAACACAGTGCCGTCCTCGAGTTCGATGTCCAGGTAGCCGTCATACGCGATCGGCTCGTCGTACTGGGACGTCTGGAAGTTCTTGGGGGTGTCCGGGTAGAAGTAGTTCTTCCGGGCAAAGCGGCAGGATTCGGCGATCTTGCAGTTCAGCGCGAGGCCGATCTTGATGGAGGACTCCACCGCGGTCTTGTTCACCACCGGCAGGACGCCGGGCATGCCCAGGTCCACCTCGTTGACGTTGGTGTTGGGCTCGTCGCCGAACACGTTGGGCGCGGAGGAGAACATCTTGGTCTTGGTGTTGAGTTCAACGTGCACCTCGAACCCCAGGACGGGATCGTACTTCTCCATGGCTTCTTCGAAGCTCAGAATCGCGTCAGTCATCAGTGTGAACCTCCGTGGCTCGACGGGGCGTTAGCCAGGGAAACAGTGGCCGGCAACGCAGGGGCCTTGTCCAGCAGCGGTCCGCCCCACTTCGCTTCCAGCAGGGATTCCAGGACAGCACCCACCCGGTAAAGGCGGGCATCCTCGCGGGCCGGTGCCAGCAGCTGGATGCCGACAGGCAGTCCGTCCTCGTCGGCCAGGCCGCCGGGCAGCGAGAGGCCGGGGACGCCGGCCATGTTGGCGGGGATGGTGGCGACGTCGTTGAGGTACATCGCCAGCGGGTCATCCAGCTTCTCGCCCAGCTTGAACGCCGTGGTGGGCGCCGTGGGGGAAATCAGGACGTCGGCCTTGGCGAAGGCAGCCTCGAAGTCACGCTGGATGAGCGTGCGGACCTTCTGCGCGGAACCGTAGTAGGCGTCGTAGTACCCGGCGGACAGCGCGTACGTGCCCAGGATGATGCGGCGTTTGACCTCGTCACCGAACCCTGCGGCGCGGGTGGCACCCATGACGCGCTCGATGGTCAGTGGCGGATCCTCGGGGAGCACGCGCAGGCCGTAGCGGACGCCGTCGAACTTGGCCAGGTTGGAGGAGGCCTCGGACGGCATGATCAGGTAGTAGGCACCCAGCGCGTACTGGAAGTTGGGGCAGGACACCTCAACGATCTCCGCACCCGCCTCTTTCAGCAGCTCCAGCGATTCGTTGAAGCGGTTCTCGACCCCGGCCTGGTAGCCCTCGCCGTGGAGCTCCTTGATGATGCCGATCTTCATGCCGTCCACGTTGCCGAGCCGTGCCGCGGCCACGAGGTCGCCCAGCGGGTCCGGCAGGGAGGTGGAGTCATGCGGGTCGTGGCCGCCGATGACCTGCTGCAGCAGTGCCGAGTCCAGGACGGTGCGGGAGACGGGACCGATCTGGTCCAGCGAGGACGCCATGGCGATAGCACCATAGCGGGACACGCCGCCGTAAGTGGGCTTGACGCCCACGGTGCCGGTGACGGCGCCGGGCTGCCGGATGGATCCGCCGGTGTCGGTACCCAGGGCCAACGGTGCCTCAAAGGCAGCGACGGCGGCAGCGGACCCGCCGCCCGAACCGCCGGGGATGCGGTCCAGGTCCCACGGGTTGCGGGTGGGGCCGAACGCCGAGTGCTCGGTGGAGGAGCCCATGGCGAACTCGTCCAGGTTGGTCTTGCCCAGGATGGGCATCTTGGCTGCGCGCAACTTCTTGACGACGGTGGCGTCGTACGGGCTGTGCCAGCCTTCGAGAATCCTGGAACCGGCCGTGGTGGGCTGGCCGATGGTGACGATGAGGTCCTTGACGGCGATGGGCACACCAGCCAGCTCATGCAGTTCCTCGGCGGCCTGCCCGCCGGCGGCGCGGATGGCGTCCACCTCGGCCGCGACAGCGAGCGCTTCCTCGGTGTTGACGTGCAGGAACGCGTTGACGCCGCGCTCTCCCCCGTCGACGGCGGCGATACGGTCAAGGTGCGCCTGGGTGACCTCGACGGCGGTGACCTCACCGGCGGCCAGCTTCGCGGCCAGCTGGGCCGCGGAAAGACGGATGAGTTCCGTGCTGTTGGTTTCAGTCATGTTCTAGTCCTCATCCAGGATTGCGGGGACCTTGAAGCGGTCTGCGTCCGAGTCCGGAGCGCCGGAGAGTGCCTGCTCGGCGGTGAAGGTGTGGCCCACCTCGTCCTCGCGGAACACGTTGCTCAGCGGAATCGGGTGCGAAGTGGCCGGAACGCCGTCACCTGCGGCCTCGCTCACGGATTTCACCGCGTCTACGATGACGGCAAGTTCGCCGGCCATCCTGTCCAGCTCTTCAGCACTCATCTCAATGTGCGCGAGCCGCGCTAGGTGCGCGACGTCGTCACGGTTGATCGCAGCCATGGATCTCCCTGCAAGTTCGGAATGGGTTTCCGAACTAGTCTACTGTCACGTTGCCCTGCCGACTTCCGGCTACTCACCTTCCGGCCTCAGGCCGGACGGTCCTCCGCGTGCCGCCGTCGTTCCTTACTCTCTTTTCGCCCAGATAAAAGGAAAGCAGAGTGCGGAAATCATTCCGCACTCTGCTTTTCTTCTTGTTATTTGTCAGGGTGCCGGCGAGCGGCTAGTGGATGCCGATTGCTCCGGTCAGGATTGCCACTCCGAGCATTACGAGGGCTACTACTGCACTCCTCCAGAGAACCTTCTTGTGGTGGTCGCCCAGGTCTACCTTGGCCAGGGAGACCAGGAGCAGGATGGCGGGAACCAGCGGGCTCTGCATGTGGAACGGCTGGCCGGTGATGGAGGCACGGGCCATCTCGGCGGCGCTGATGCCGTAGTGGGCGGCGGTTTCGCTCAGGACGGGCAGCACGCCGAAGTAGAAGGCGTCGTTGCTCATGAAGAACGTCATGGGGATGCTGAGGACGCCCGTGATGACTGCCATGAGCGGGCCCATGCTGGACGGGATGATCTGGACCAGCCACGCGGACATGGCTTCAACCATGCCGGTGCCTTTCAAGACGCCGGTCAGGACCGCGGCGGCCATGACCATGCTGACCACAGCCACGATCGACGGGGCGTGCGCCACGAGCTGCTTGCCCTGGTCCTTGACGTGGGGGAAGTTCACCAGCAGGGCGATGGCCGAGCCGACCATGAAGACGTAGGGCAGGGGCACGAGGTCGGCGATGAGCATGCCCATGACGGCGACCGTGAGGCCCAGGTTGAACCACTGCAGCTTGGGACGGAGCGTCTCGCGGTTGGGGTCCAGTGCGGTATCCGCCATGGCGGTGTCGCTGTCATCCACCAGCGTCTCGGTGCGTTCCAGCACGGCGACGGAGGAGCCTTCACCGCCGACGGCGGGGCCACCCGTTGCGGGAACAGGTGCGGTACCGCGGCCCGAACCACCGCGGCCGGTGCGGCCGCTGCCGGCGGGAGTGCCGCCGTCGAACGCTTCAGCAGTTTCCGGCGTTCCCCAGATCTCCGGCTGCGTGGCACGGAGGCGGTTGCGTTCCTGGAGGCCGAGGACCCAGGCGAAGACCAGCACGACGGCGAGGCCGGCGATCAGCGACGGGATCATGGGAACGAAGACGTCGTTGACGTCGATCTTCAGGGCGCTGGCGGCGCGAGCCGTGGGGCCGCCCCAGGGAACGATGTTCATGGTGCCGTTGGCCAGGCCGGCCACGCAGGTGAGGACCACGGGGCTCATCTTCAGCCGGAGGTAGATCGGCAGCATGGCGGCGGTGGTGAGGATGAAGGTGGTGGAGCCGTCGCCGTCAAGGGATACGGCAGCGGCCAGCAGGGCGGTGCCCAGGACCACCTTGGCGGGGTCATTGCCGAGCTTGCGCAGAATGAACCGGACCAGCGGATCGAACAGCCCGACGTCGATCATCAGGCCGAAGTAGATGATTGCGAACATCAGCAGCGCTGCGGTGGAGGTCATGGACTTCATTGAGTCCATGACCATGTCGCCGATGCCGAGGCCGGCACCTGCGAAAAGACCGAAAATGGTGGGGACGATGATCAGCGCCAGCACTGGCGTCAACTTCTTCGTCATGATCAGCACCATGAAAACCGCGATCATGGCGAATCCAAGTAATACCAGCACAGCCGGCTCCTTCTAGTGAACAGCACCACCCCGGTGTGATGCGTACTACAGACGTTAGAGTGGCCCCGGTCACGGCAGTGCCTTTGGCTCAATTGATTGGCATACTGCTTATTGGGAGCATTTTGCGCATTTTGCTCAAACACCCTGCTGCCAGCCCCAGCCACCCTGCAGCCCGCTGAACCCAGAAGGAGGGCCATGATGAGCCCCGCCGGCAGGCTTCCGCTCAGGTTCTCCACCCAGACTCTGCTCCTGCAGCTTGGCGTGGTTCTCCTGGTTGTGCTCCTCAGCGGGGCGGTGCATGCGTGGTTGACGTTCGAACGACTGGGCCGCGAGGCGGAAAACCAGGCATTGACGCTGGCCCGGACCGTGGCCTCGGACCCTTCTGTCCGTGCGAACGTGCAGGCCATCAGCAGGCAGGCCGGTACTCCCCCGCCCGCAGAGCTGAAGACCGGGCCACTTATGGCGGTGGCCGAGGGCGCCCGTACCCGCACCGGCGCTCTGTTCGTGGTGATCACCGACGAAACGGGCCTCCGCCTGGCCCATCCCGACGCCGACCGGCTGGGCGAACGCGTAAGTACGGACCCGTCCGAGGCGCTTGCTGGCCGCGAGGTGACCACCCGCAACACCGGCACGCTGGGTCCGTCGGCGGGGGCGAAGGTCCCCGTGTTCGCGCCCGGCACAGGTTCCGGTTCCGGTTCCGGTTCCGGTTCCGGCTCCGGGACCGTGGTGGGTGAGGTGAGCGTGGGCTATTCCACTGAGTCCATCGGGCAGAGCCTGGCCCGCGACATCGTGCCCATCGTGCTGACCGCGGCCGGCTCGCTGGCAGCAGGAGTCCTGGCCTCGTTCCTGCTCCGGCGCCGGCTGCAGCGGCTCACGCTCGGCTTGGAACCCGAGGAAATCGGCGCTCTGGTGCATGATCAGGTGGCGGTCCTGGAGGGTGTGGATGAAGGTGTCGTGGGCATCTCCGCCGACGGCCGGATCAGCGTGTTCAACGCCGCCGCCCAGCGCCTCCTCGGTCAGCCCGACCTCGCCGGCCAGCTCTGGCAGGACGCCCCGGTGCCAGCCCAGCTCAAGGCCCTGACTCTGCCCGATGCCCGGGAGGGCGAGGCAGTGGAACTGGTGGCGGGCGAACAGGTCCTCGTCGCCAGCGCCCGGAAAGCACTGCACCGCCGCGAAGACCTGGGTTGGGTGGTCATGCTCCGTGACCGCACCGAACTCCAGCACCTGACCCGGCAGCTCGACGCCGTGGGAACCATGTCCACAGCCCTGCGCGCTCAGCGGCATGAGTTCGCCAACCAGCTGCACACCATCGCCGGGTTTATGAGCATCGGCCAGCACCAGCAGGCGCGCAATTACCTTGAGCGGCTCGCCGCCACGGGTCCGCTCAAGTTCCCCGTGGACCAGGCCGAACTGTTGCAGGACCCGTATCTGCAGGCCTTCATCGGCGCCAAGGGCGTGGAGGCCGATGAGCGGGGGGTATCGTTGCGGATCGGGCCGGAAACCCTGGTGCGGGGCCAGGTGACGGAACCGCAGGACGTCACGACGGTGCTCGGAAACCTGATCGACAACGCGGTCAACGCGGCAGTGGCCGGCACGGCTGCCGAGCGCTGGGTGGAGCTTGAGCTGCTGGACGAGGCGGGCGACGGCGGCGGTACCCTGCACGTCGTCGTCGCCGATTCCGGCGACGGGCTGCCAGTGGGCGGCAATCCGGAGGCGGTGTTCGCCGAGGGGTTTACGACGGCGGGCGGCGGGGCCCTCCAGGGGCAGGTCCGCGCCGGGGGCGGCCAGGGCCTGGGCCTGGCCCTCGCACGGCAGCTGGCGCGGCGGCGCGGGGGCGACGTCACGGTGCTGGAGCCGGGGAACGTTGGTGGCCCGGGCGCCGTGTTCATGGCCACGCTGCCGGGCACCACCACGGCGCGCAAAGACTGATGGATACCGGACGGGAGGACGAGGATGTCTGAGGATTTCAGGGTGCTGATCGTGGATGACGATTTCCACGTCGCCAAGCTCCATGCCGCCTACGTGGATTCGGTTGCGGGGTTCCTGGCGCTGCCGCCAGCGGGTTCGGCATCGCTGGCGCTGCAGTCCATCCACAGCCTGCGCCCGGACCTGGTGCTGCTGGACGTGTACCTGCCGGACGCCTCGGGCCTGGATCTCCTGCATCAGCTGGACGTGGATACGATGATTCTCAGTGCGGCGTCGGACGCCGCGTCGCTGCGGACGGCGTTCCGGCGAGGCGCCCTCGGGTACCTGCTCAAGCCGTTCACTGCTGAATCCCTGTCCCAGCAGCTGCGGTCCTATGCCCGGTACCGGCGAATCCTCGGCCAGCCCGGCGCCCTTGACCAGGACACCGTGGAGCGGGCGAAGCGGGCGCTGATTCCAGGTGACGTCTCGCCGTCGGCCAAGCCGCGGTCGGCGACGGAGGCGGCGGTGCTGGAGTCGCTGATTCCCGGCGAGCAGTACTCGGCGGCCGACGTCGCAGGGCGCGTTGGCGTGTCCCGGGCAACCGCCCAGCGGTACCTGTCCTCGCTGGCGGACGACGGCGCGGTCGAAATCCAGCTCCGCTACGGCACCACCGGCCGGCCCGAACACCGCTACGGCCTCCCGCCGCAGTAGCCCCCACCCCAAGCGCGAACGGACACTTAGGCCCCCGCGGAAGGGCCTCAAGTGTACGTTCGCGCTCTGTGGGGGGTGTGCTGGGTGCCGTGTGTTAGCTGGCGCTCTTCTGCGCGACGAGCTCGATCTCCACGAGCATCTCCGGGTCCAGGAACGGTAGCACGTGGACCAGCGACAGCGTGGGGCGGATCTCGCCGAAGACCTCGCCATGCGCACGGCCGGCGTCCTCCCACTTGCTGATGTCTGTCAGGTACAGCTTGGACTGCACGACGTCGGCGAGCGCGAATCCGGCGTCGGCCAGGACGGTCTCCAGCTTCTGCAGGATGAACCGGGTCTGCTCGTAGAAGTCGCTGCCGACGATGCCGTTCTCGCCGCTGGCCGAGGTGGCCGAGATGTAAAGCGTGTTGTCCACCTGGACCGCGCGGGAGTAGCCGAGCTTCTGTTCCCAGACCGAGCCGGTGCCGAACGTCTTGCGCATGCTGCGCCTTTCACTAGGTGTTTTAAGTCGGCTCCACTCTAGGCGGGCTGGACGTCAAGCCTGAAAACCAGCAGCTTTATGTCGGTGCCGGGCACATACCAGTCGCGCTCGGGTACCCGCCGGAAGCCTGTTTTCCGGTACAGCCCGTGGGCGCTTTCCCAGTTTCCCCCGGTCGTTAGTGCCACGGCACGGATCCCGTCCAGCGACCTGGCATGCGCAATGATCGCTTCGACCATGGCCAGTCCGGCGCCACAGCGCTGCACGGCCGGATCCACTACCAGCATGCGGAACTCAAGCTCGTCGTCCAGCGCGATATCGGCATACTTCTCGCCGGCCAGCGCCAGGGTCACCGAACCGACGATTTGGCCGGCGCGCTCCGCCACCCAGACGGTGGCCCGGTCTGCGCGGGTGGCCACATCCTGGATCTGCTTCATGTACGGATGGTCCGCGGTCTCGAAGTAGCCGGCCGCCAGATAGGCGTCCCGGGTGATGCGGGCGATGGCCGCAAAGTCGGCGGGGACGGCGGGACGGACGGTGATCTGCGGCTGCACCCGTCAATGGTAGTGCCGGGAGACCGATGCGCCGCGCGAAACAGCTGTTTCCGTGACTGAACTATCAGGTCCGCCCTGAGCACATGAACGGGGAAGGGGCTCCACGACTTACCGTCGTGCAGCCCGGACAGGGCAGGGAAGCACCGCTCGGCGGCATCGGCGTCGTGTTCAAGCTCTTTGGCGAGGACACCAACCAACAGCTCTCCATTGTGGAGCACCCGCTCCCCGTCGGCGCGCTGGTGCCCCCGTACATTCACACCCGCGAAGACGAGCACTCGATCGTCATCGAGGGCGAAATCGGGTTCCGGTCCGGTGACCGCGAGGCAGTCCTTGGTGCAGGCGGCTACATCACGAAGCCGCGGAATGAACTGCACACCATGTGGAACGCGGGGAAGGTGCCCGCACGCACGATCGAAGTGATAAGCCCGGCCGGATTTGAGCACTTCTTCTGGGGGCTTGCCAACCACATCGAAGCCGGGCTCCCGGACCCCGATACGATCGAGAAACTCGCGGCCCACTTCGGCCTGCGCTTCGCCGAGGCGCCCTGGCTGCCGGACATCATTGCGCGCTACAACCTGACTCCGCCGCGCATGTGAACCACACGCCCGGGCCGCATTCGGCCCGGGCCCCGGCGGAGCGCCTCCTACAGCGGGAACTTGCCGGACATCTCCAGCGTGCCCGCACAGGTCCAGGCTGACAGCCGTTCCTCGGCGGAGGGCCCTCCCTCAAGCGGGCTGGTGAGCCGCGGGCGCCGCACCCAGCATCCGGCTTCTTCGGCCACCAGCGCGCCCGCAGCGAAGTCGTGCTCATTCAGGCCCCGCTCGCCGAAGGCATCGTGCGTTCCGTCGGCCACCATGCAGAGGTCCAGGGCGGCCGAGCCGAGGCGGCGAACGTCGGCAAAGCCATCCATGAAGCCGCCCAGTGCCGCCGCCTGTTCCGCGCGGACCTCGGGGTCATAGCTGAATCCTGTGGCCAGGATCTGGCCGGCACGTCCCGGGACCGGACCCGTGAGCTGCACCCGCTTCCCGTCCTGTTCCAGCCACGCGCCCTGGCCGCGCGAGGCGTAGTACACGCGCCCCAGCGCGGGGGCGTGGACGACGCCGGCCAGCCACACGCCGTCGGGATCGGCAACGGCCACGGAGGTGGCGTAGTAGACGATGTTGCGGATGAAGTTGGTGGTGCCGTCGAGCGGGTCGATGGACCACCGCAGCCCGGTCGGTTTCTCGGGACGTGTGGTCCCGTGTTCCTCGCCGGTGATCACGTCGTCCGGGCGCGCAGTGCGGATGGCGGTGCGCACGGCTTCCTCGGCGGCCACATCGAAGGCGGTGACCCAGTCGCCGGCTTCGCCCTTGTTGGTCACCGTCCCCGAGTCCAGGGCGCCGTTGCTGCGTTCGGCTAGCACACCGGCACCGGCGGCGGCGGCCGCCTTGGCCACGGCGAGGAGCCCGTGCACGTCAAGGGGGTTTGCGGTATCGGGTGTCACTCGGAATCCTCCTCGTCGCCCGGGGGCGGTGTTGCCTCGGGATCCTCAGCTTCGGCTTCGGTGTCCCCAGCGCCATCCCCGTCAGCCCTGGCGGGTCCGTTGGCCAGCAACTCCCGGAATCCGTCCTCGTCCAGCACGGGGACGCCCAGCTGCTCGGCCTTGTCCAGTTTGGTGCCGGCGTTGTCCCCGGCCACCAGGTAGCTGGTGTTCTTCGACACTGAGCCTGCTGCCTTGCCGCCGCGGACCAGGATGGCTTCCTTGGCCTCGTCACGGCTGAAGCCTTCCAGGGTTCCGGTGACCACCACGGTCAGGCCCTCGAGGGTGCGCGGTGTGGACTCGTCCCGCTCGTCCTTCATCCGGACCCCGGCTGCTGCCCATCGGTCGATGATTTCGACATGCCAGTCCTCGGCAAACCATTCCTTGAGTGCGGCTGCGATGGTGGGGCCGACGCCGTCCACGCTTGCCAGCTCTTCCTCGGAGGCCTGCCGGATGGCGTCCATGGTGCCGAAGTGGTTGGCCAGCGCACGCGACGCCCGGGGTCCAACGTGCCGGATGGACAACGCCACCAGGACGCGCCACAACGGCTGGGTCTTGGCCTTTTCGAGTTCCTGGAAGAGCTTCCCGGTGGTGGCCGTGGGCTTGGACGGCGTCTTGGCCGTGCCCTTGCTGTAGAAGTACGGCACCAGCTCGAACTCGCCGGTGGGAACACCTTTGGACCGCTTCTCGCGCCGTATCTTCACCGGCGCCAGGTCCTCCGGCGTCAGGTCGAAAAGGGCTGCTTCACTGACCAGCGGCGGGACCTCAGGCTCCATCGGCTGGGTGAGCGCGATCGCGGCTTCCCAGCCGAGGGCTTCGATATCGAACGCCCCGCGGCTGGCAACGTGGAACACGCGCTCACGCAACTGTGAGGGGCACGACTTTGCGTTGGGGCAGCGGATGTCCACGTCCCCTTCCTTCCCGGGAGCAAGCGGCGTTCCGCAGGACGGGCATTCCGTGGGCATGACGAAGTCGCGCACCGGAGGGTCCTGCTGGTCCCGGAGCGCCAGCACCGGGCCGACGATCTCCGGGATGACGTCGCCGGCCTTGCGCAGGACCACGATGTCGCCGATCTTCACGCCCTTGGCCTTGACCACGTCCTGGTTGTGCAGGGTGGCCATTCCCACGGTGGAGCCCGCCACCTTGACCGGTTCCATGATCCCGAACGGGGTGACCCGGCCGGTGCGCCCGACGTTCACGGCAATGTCCAGCAGCTTGGTGTGCACTTCCTCCGGCGGATATTTGTACGCGACGGCCCAGCGCGGAACACGTGTGGTGTAGCCCAGGGCGCGCTGGGTGGCGAAGTCGTCGATCTTCACCACGATGCCGTCGATCTCGTGGAGCAGGCTGTGCCGCTTGTCCCCGTATTTCCCGATGAATTCCAGCACCTCGGCCGGGCTGCCGAGAACCTCGAAGTACGGGCTGACCGGCAGTCCCCACTCCGCCAGGAGCCGATAGGTTTCCGACTGGCTGGCGGCCTGGAGGCCCTCGCGGGCGCCGATCCCGTGCACGAACATCTGCAGCGGGCGCTTGGCGGTCTCGGCCGGGTCCTTCTGGCGGAGCGAGCCGGCCGCGGCGTTGCGCGGGTTGGCCAGGGGAGCCTTGCCCGCCTCAATCAGCGCCTCATTGAATTCGGCGAACGCCTTGGACGGGATGAACACCTCGCCGCGGATTTCCATCTCGGCGGGAAAGCCGCTGCCGCTGAGCTGCTGCGGGATCTCCTTGATGGTGAGCACATTGTGCGTGATGTCCTCGCCAGTGGTGCCGTCGCCGCGGGTCGCGGCCCGGACCAGCTTGCCGTCCCGGTAGAGCAGGTTCACGGCCAGGCCGTCGATTTTCAGCTCGGTCAGCCAGGCGGCCTCCGGATTCCCGGATTTGGCGACCCCTGCCTCCGCCTTGGCGATCCAGGCCTGCAGTTCCTCGATGGAGAACACGTCCTCCAGGCTGTACATGCGCTGGAGGTGTTCGACGGCGGCAAACGCCGCGGAGACTTCCCCGCCAACCTCCTGGGTGGGCGAATCATTGGAAACGAGCTCCGGATGCAGCGCCTCGAGTTCCTCCAGCCGGCGAAAGAGAGCATCGAACTCGGCATCGGAGACGAGCGGCTCGTCCTCCTGGTAGTACGCGAAGCGGTACTTCCGGACGAGGTCCGCCAGGTTCTCGTACTCATCCCGTACGGACTCAGAGGGAATGGCTTCCGGCTCAAGCTGGTCCGTTCCGGTGGCTGCGCTGTCTGTGGGGCCTGATGGTGTGCTCACAGACCTATCTTGCCTTACGGCCCGGACATTTTGCCGAGGCGGCGGGCCGCCTACCAGTGACCGGGGCGGTTCCGGCTCCACAGGGCGAAGGCCAGTCCGCCCAGACCCACCAGGAGGACGCCGCCCATGACGGCGAACAGGCCGAAGATGCCGAGGCCGGATCCCTTGTCCGCGACTACAACGGCGGCGGCCTGGCTGGCTTGGACCGGGGTGGCGATCGGTTTGGTCCAGCTGGACTCGGCCGCCGGGGTGGAGGACGACGGGCCGGGGGTGGAGGAGACAGAGGTGGCCGGAACCACCGCGGCTGGTGCCGCCGGCACCGCAGGGGGCGCCATTCCGCCATTCGCCGGCGGCGCCAAAGGTGTGAGGGTGGGCGCGGGGGCAGGTCGCGCCGGTGCCGGGGCAACGCGCGGCGCCGCCGGCGCTGCGGGCTGCACAGGGGTCGGAGCAGGGGCAGGTGCCTTTCGCGCCGGCGGCGCCGGAGCAGGCGTCGGGACGGGAGCCGCCGTCCTCGTCGGAGCCGGTGAACCGGACGACGGCGGGGCGATGGGTGCCGGCGATTCAGAGCACTGTTGCTCCGGCAGGCAGGCTGCCTGGGCCGCTCCGGCGGCGCCGGCCACAACCGTAAATGCCAGCATGGCAGCGGTAATTCCGGGCAGCAGCGCGCCCCGCAGACGAGTGATTCGGATCATGGAAGTACCTTTGCAGCCGCGCAGGACACCCCGCGCCGAGTTTTGTCCCGGGTATCTTCCTACAGTCCGGCGCGGCGCGCCAAATCGACTACTGCCGGTTTTCCGGCGGCAGCGCGATCTGGAGCTTGCGCACCTTGCCCCTGCCAACGATGTAGCCGCGTCCAGGAATGAAGTCGGTGCCGACCCGTCCGAGTGAGGTATTGAGGAGGCTGTCGCCGTCGATATCGCCCGGATTGATCAGCAGTCCCCTCCTGCCCGACTTGAACGGTTGCGCCAGCGACCATGCCGATGACCAGGTGGAAGTTTCGGATTCCCCCACCACCCACTGGTCCGCCTTGATGGACGCCGCCACGAGCCTTTCGATGCCGGACTCGGCCAGGGTGTCCGTGAACTCCGTGAGTCCCTCGATGAAGATGGCCACCTTGCCCGGATTCGCCGAGGCGTGGTCCGTGAGCGCTTCCACCGCCTCCTCGACGTCGTCGGCCCCCACCAACGAGCGGTCCCAGACCGGCAGGGACGCCACGGCGGACTTCCTGGCGGCAAGGTAAACCAGTTCGGTGTCGGGGTTGGACCGGCGCAGCGCGTAGGCCATGGTCACCAGGGCCACGGTGCGGCCGGCGCCGGGTGGGCCCGCGAGCAGCAGCGGGCCCTTGGCCATGATTGTGGCGGGCTGCAGTGTTTCGTCGTCCACACCGATCACGGGAAGGTCCGGCAGTCCGGCGGGCAGGATGTCCAGGTCGATCTGCTCGGGCAGCCGCTCGATCCGCGGAGCCCTTTCCACGCCCTGGCGGAGCATGGCCTCGCTGAGTTTGTGGACTTCGCGCGCCTGCAGGGCCAGGTTGGAGTTGCCGCCCAGGACGGCGAGCTGCACCTCGTGGCCGCCCAGCAGCCCCCGGCCGGGCGGCGAGGCCTGGCCGAGGACGTCCTTCGGCACGTCCATGGTCAGGTAGTCGTCCTCGGCGGACAGCCGCAGCACCAGCCGCCGCTGGATGGAGGCAAGCAACGACGCCGGGACGGAGTTGGGGCGGTCACCGGTGACGACGAGGTGGATGCCAAGGGGACGGCCGTCGGTCGCCAGCTGCAGGAAGAGGTCCCAGAGGCCGGAGAGCTTGCTGTACTCATAGGCCTCGCGGAAGGCCGACATGCCGTCGACCAGCACGAAGATGCGCTTTTCATCCGGCAGGACGGCGAGCTTGCGGTACTCCCCGATGGTGGAGGCACGCACCTCGGCGAAACGGCTCGCCCGGTCCTCGGCGAGGTCGTGGAGCCAGCGCAGGAGCCTGCCCACGCGCTCCACGTCGTCGCCGTCGATGATCCCGCCCACGTGCGGGAGCTCCTCGAGCATTTTCAGCCCGGCGGAGCCACAGTCGATCCCATAGACGTGGACGGGGCCGCCGCGGGGCGTGACGGCAGCCGCGATGGCGATCCCCCGCAGCGCCGCGGACTTACCCGAGCCGCCCGTGCCGTAGATGGCCATGTTGCCGTCTTTGTCCGGCTCGTAGAAGACGGTGGGCTGGTCCTGGTGGGCGGGGTCGTCCGCAACGCCCAGCAGGAGCCGTTCATCGGTGCGAGGGTTGGGCAGCAGGGAGAAATCGTAGGTCGTGGCCAGCTGGTTCAGCCACGGCTTCCGCGGCGGCTCGATGGCCAGCAGGTCCGCGGCGGCGATGACGTTGGCGGTCATCCTGGCGATGTCGTTGGGCCCGGCGGGTTCGTCCTGTGCGGCGGTATCGGGGGCCGGTGTTTCCCACGCGGGACCCGACCCGAAGGCCATCTCCACGATGTCGATCTGCGGGCGCTGCGGGCGATCGGTGGTCCAGCCGCCGGCATAACCGGTCTGGAAACCCTGGATGCGGCCCGGGCCGGTTTTCGCCGCGCCGCGGCCCGGGATGGAGGGGTCGAAGTATGCGGCGTCCGGAACACCAAGGATGTCCGTGGCGTCGTCCTCGTCGGCCATGCGCAGCGCCACCCGAAGGTTGGTGTTGGCACGCAGGCTTTCCTTGATGACGCCGGCGGGCCGCTGGGTGGCGAGGATCAGGTGGAGCCCGAGCGACCGGCCGCGGGCGGCAACGTCAACCACGCCGTCCACGAATTCGGGCACCTCGGTGGCCAGGGCAGCGAATTCATCCACCACGATCACCAGGTAGGGCGGGGCCTCGGGATCGGCCTCGCGCTGGAGCGCGAGCAGGTCCTTGGCCTTCTTCCTGTTGAGCAGGTGCTCGCGGTAGTGGAGCTCAGCCCGCAGCGAGGTGAGGGCGCGGCGCACCAGGTGCGGCGAGAGGTCGGTGACCAGGCCCACGGTGTGCGGCAGGTGGACGCAGTCGGCAAACGCGGCGCCGCCCTTGTAGTCCACGAACAGGAAGCTGACGCGGTCCGGGCTGTAGGCAGTGGCCATGCCCATCACCCAGGACTGCAGGAACTCGGACTTGCCGGCGCCGGTGGTGCCGCCCACCAGCGCGTGCGGCCCTTCGTTCTTCAGGTCCAGGTGCAGGGGCTCCACGCCCTTGGACCCCACGAGGGCACGCAGCGAGCCGTTGTCCTTGCGGTTGGCAACGGCGGTGGAGCGGACGGAGTTGTTCTCCTGCCAGCGTTCAGCCACGGCCTGCGGCTTGTCGAGGAAGTCCTTGCCCACCAGCGCCGCATAGGACACGGCCCGCGGCAGGTTCGAGTCGTCCTCGATGGGCTTGCCGGCGTCTACCACGGGCGAGAGCATGCGGGCCAGCTGGCCGGCCAGTTCAGCGTCAAGGCTTTCACAGCTCACGGGGTAGGTGTGGCGTCCCAGCCGGACCTGGCCGGTGGTGGTGCCGTGCTCGCCGTCCACCGCCATGAAGTCACGGCAGGCCGCCGGAAGGGATTCGACGCCGGCAGCCACCCACAGCACGTGGACACCGGTATCGGGCCCGCGCTCCACGAGCCTGGTCAGCCGGCCGCGGTCCACGGGCGCGTCGTCCTCGACGATGACCAGCACCGACGGCAGCACCGGCGGCGGAACGTCCGCGGTCTCTTCGAGGACGCCCGCCCGATGTGCGGGGCCCTCTGACCGCATGGCGGCCTCGCGGAGTTCCACGAGGTCCTCGATCCGGGCGAGCAGGCTGGTTCCGCCCGCCGAGCCGGCAGCAAGGTGGTCGCCGCCGAGGGGGCTGTGGCTCGAGCCGACGTGCGGCAGCCACTGCAGCCAGTTCCAGCGTTCCCGGGACCGCGCCGAGGTGATGGCGGCCACGGCTACTTCCGCCGGGGAATGCAGGCCCACGAGCTGGAGCACCACGCCCCGTGCCACGTCATCGACGAGTCCGCGGGGCCCGGCGAGGCCGAACGAGCCGGCGGACCGCAGCTGGGATACCACCGGCACGCCCTCGATTTGCCGGAACTGGTCCAGGCAGTCCTCGATCTCGCGCCGGTACTCCGTCTCGGTCTCCGCGGTGTTCGGCTCCTCGAACGGAATCCGGGACGGCACCGTGCCGAGCCCGAACCGGAGGGCCAGGAACCCGGAGTGTTCCGGCCGGTGGGTCCAGAGCAGGGGGCCAAGCTTGTAGATGGAGTCGACAGTGTCACTGACGGACGGCGCTTCCTGGAGCCGGACGGCCCGCTCCACGCGCTGCAGCTCGGTGGTGTCCTGCCGGAAGGCTGCCATGGCCTCCCTGAACTGCTTCAGCTGTTCCTTGCGCTCGCGCTTGTTTTGCAGCTTCTGGTCCACGTAGTGGCCCACGATGAACAGCGGCATCATCAGCATGAACAGCATGGACAGCAGGCTTTGGGTCACCGCGAACAGCACCGCGCCCATCATCAGAGGGGCGATCAGCATGATGTAGGGGAACGGGTGGTGGTCCTGCCGCTTGGGTCCGGCCGGGGGCACGCGCTTGCCGGGGGCGAACCGGGGCACCACCCGCGGGGAGCGGTTGAAGTCCACCAGGGGCGACGTCGGAGCTGCCGCACCGCTGCGGGCCAGCGGCACCACTGTCAGCTCGGTGTCGCCCAGGGTGACGGTGTCGGAGGAATTCAGGGTGGCCCGGGTGACGGGCAGCCCGTCCATCTGAAGGCCGTTGGCGGAGTTCGTGTCCACGATCTCGATGCTCTCCCCCACCGTGATGCGCGCGTGCCGCTTCGACGTCAGGGGGTCGGTGAGCCGGACGTCCACGTTCCGGTCCCGTCCGATGTAGCTGGTGCCGGAGGGCAGGGAAAACTCCCGGCCGACGTCGGGCCCCGAGACTATCCGGAGCGTCGCCGCGGCGGGGCCGCGGTCCGCGGCATGGCCGGCGTCGTTGGGGTTACCGAACTGGTCGCTCACCTGGGTAAGCGAAACGACCGACCCGGGCCGCAGCCCGGATTCCAGCAGGTTGTCCGCCCGGTCAAGGACGATGCCGCGCATACCGCCGGCCACGAATGCCTCGTCGATCCGGAGTGAAAGGTTCGGCGGAGCGGGCTCCTGCCGCCGGGCGGGGTCGGCGGTCCACAGTTCGGTGGCGATGTCCGCGACGGTGGCGCGGCCGTCCACGGTGACGGCCAGATCCCTGGCCTCGGCAGGATCCCGGCGCAGGGTCAGTCGGATCCTCATGCTTCGCCGTCCCCGCGCATCTTTTCCAGGAGGTGGAGGTCGTCGGCGGTGACCAGGTGCGAGGTGACCGCGTGCTCCACAAGGCGTGCCCGGCGGTTGGTGGCCAGCTTGCCGCCGCCTCCACGAAGGCCGGCCACCCCGGCCCGGTCCAGTTTGTCGCACACGTTGTCCAGCTTCCGGTTGAACCGGGTGATTGCCCAGCCTAGGGTCCGGGCCGCCTCTGCGGAGGACGGAATGGCGCTGAATCCCGTGCCTTCGCGCCGGAGCATGGGCTCGGCGAGCGCCACGATGAGTGCTTTCTGGGAGTCCGTGAAGACCACCGGGCCGATGGTGGTGTCGCCGCCACTGGCTTCGCTGCTGGTCTCCTGCCGGAACGACGGGGTTTTCAGGTGGACGGCGAATTCGTAGGTGGTGGGTCCGGCCGTGAAGATGACGCTGGTGTGGCTGAAGACGAGCGGCAGCCGGGCGCCGGGTGAGAGCCAGGCCTGCATGCCGCCGGATCGGTCAGCCACCGTGGCGGAAAGCCGGCTGCCCACGTTGCTGAGCCACCAGATGCCGTCGTACCTGGCAATCTGCAGGAAGCGCCGGTGCAGGTACGGGTTGTCGTCCACCTCGAGGTCGCCCTCGCGGCCGATGCTGAAGATGTCCTCATCGGTCGGTTCGTACCACTCGCCGCAGAAATCTATGGCCAGGTCTCCCATGTTTTCCCGTCTTGTCGCTGGGTCTGTTGTTGCTGGGCGGCTGTTGGTGCTTCTCGCGCCGCAGGGTGCTAGAGGCACGCGATGGAATCCTCGCCCGCCGGTGATGCGGATCCATCGCTGCGGACGATGATCACCTGGACGCAGGTGGGTTCCGCCGGATTCGCCGTGACGTCCACCCGGGTGGCCGACGTCGACAGGTAGCTTCCGCCGCCTTTGACCGTTTTGATCCGCCACTTGTAGGTGTCCCCGGGCTTCGGCTGCGGGTTGGTCCAGGTGAAGCGGACCTTTCCTTGCGCGCCTGCGCTGCCGGCGAGCTTGGCGACGTCCGGCACGGACCCGTCGTCGATGGCGTCGGCGGGCGGCTTGCTGACCGTTTCGGTGGGCCGGGCCTCGGGCTGCGGCGCGGCCGATGCCACTACAATGCCCACGATGACCGCCAGCACCAGGAGCGTTCCGCCGGAGATGGCGAGCCACAGGTTGCGCTTCCCGCGGTCTACCGGCTGGTCCCCCGGCTGGCCGGGTGCATCATCCCCGGCAGCTTTGGGCTGGTGGCTTCGCAGGACCGTGGCGTCGGCCCAGTCCTCCGCTGCCGGCTCCCGTGCCGCTGTCGCAGGGGCCGACGGCGGGATGCCGGGTGCCTGCCCAACGACCCGCCCCGGCGTTGGTACAGCGGGGCCCGGCGCCCGTGTTGGTACAGCAGGGCTCGGCGCCGGCCCGGCTCCCCCGTCCAGCGGCTTGGTGCGGGCCGGGAACGTGGGGGCGCTTCCGGTCCGGTCGGGGTCGATGGAGGCGACGTTGCGGACCCGGGTCTCTTCCACGCCGTCGTCCAGGTGCACGTCCTCCGGCAGGCGCTCCTCGAGCACCTCGAAGGGCGTGACGGACAGGTTGAGCTCGGCCTGGATCCGCTGCAGCGCCAGGGCGAAAGCGTGGGCCGACGAGTAGCGTGAGGCCGGCGACTTGGCCATCGCCGTTGCCAGGGCCAGTTCAAGGGATTCCGGCACGTCGGCGCGGCTCAGCCGGGGTACGGGCAGGTTGGTGATGCGCGAAATGAGCTCGCGCTGGGAGTTGTCGGCGCCCGGCAGCACGAACGGCGACCGTCCGGCGAGAAGTGTGTACAGCGTGGCGCCGAGGGCCCACACGTCCACCAGCACGCCGTCGACATTGCCGTCCCTGAACTGTTCCGGCGGCGACCAGGGGATGGACATCCCGGCGTCCTCGTCGACGTCGCCGGCCAGTGTGCCGGAGATGCCGAAGTCGGTGAGCGCCGGACGGTTGTAGTCGGTGACCAGGATATTGGCGGGCTTGATGTCACGGTGGGCGATGCCGGCCCGGTGCGCCGTTTCGACGGCGGAGGCCACCTGGATGCCGACGGCCAGGACCTCGTCCACGCTGAAGCGCTGCCGGCGGTACCGGACGTCCAGGCTGGGCCGGGAGCAGTACTCCATGGCGAGGTAGGAATGCCCGTCCTCGGTCACCTCGGCTTCAAAGATGGTGACGATGAAGGGGTGCGACGACAGCTGGGCCATCAGGTTGGCCTCGGACTCAAACCGGCGGCGGGCGCCCTCCGTCTTGAGGCCGGACAGCAGCACCTTCACGGCCACCTTGCGGCGCGGCCGGTCCTGCTCATAGAGGTAGACGTCAGAGAAGCCGCCCGATCCGAGCAGGCTGACGTAGTTGAAACCGGGAATGCGGGGCGGTGGCGCCGCCGGCCGCTTGGAACTCACAGGATCTCCTCAAAGCGCAAGGAAACGTCATCGCCGAGTTCTGCGATGTCGCCGTCCAAGATAATGGCCATTTCATTCTGGGCAAGGCGCCGCGGCGGTTGCCCCTCGCGGATCAGCACGGTGCCGTTGGTTGCTTTCAGGTCGCAGAGCATCACGTGCCAGCCCTCCAGCCGGACCTCCACGTGCGACCTCGAAATGTCGCCGCCGGGGCTGGCAACCTGGACCAGCCGCGGCATGGTGCCGCCCTGGACCCGGGACACGGACGGCTGCCGCCCGATCACGAGCGACTGTTCGAGGTCGATCAGCTCCCCCGTGGACAGCCGCAGCCGGCCCAGCCTTGGGCGCGGCACCTGGATGGCGACGTCGGGCAGCTGCGCCCCACAGGTGAAGCACTGTCCGCTGGTGGGAGGGTTGGCGTGGCCGCCGTGGCAAACACGGGCCAGCACCATGGGGCCGTTGCCTGCCGCAGCCCCTTGGCCGGGTTCCTGTCCCTGCCCTGCCTGCTGCCCTCCGGGCGCGGGGAGATCGCTCTTGAGGATGGTCTGACCGTCGTGGTCGCCTTCCGCCGCCTCGCGCGGCTCGGGCACGGGGATGAACGACGGCGGGACCTGGGGTCCTGAGAACGACGGCGGGACCCCCGGTCCCGGGGCACTGTCGCCGCCGGTCGCCCACGGCACTGAGTCGATCAGTCCTGATGGTGCGGGGGCTGACGGGGGCGCCGGAGCTGCTGCCTCACGGGCAATGACGGGCGGGCCGGCTTCCGGAGAGCCGGCATCCTGGCCCGCAATTTCCTGGCCCGCAATTTCCTGAACCGCTGTTTCCTGGATTGCGGTCTCCGGAACTGCCCTCTCCCCGACTGCGGGGGCACCGCCGTCGTCCTCCTGGCCGGTCCGCACGGCGGCGCCCTCAATGCTGCGCACCACGGTCTTGTCCCAGAGATGGTCGTACGAGCTGGTGAGTTCGGTGGCTGGGCTGTCTTCCTGACTCAGTGACTCCTGGGACGGTGATTCCTGGGACGGTGATTCCTGAGACGGTGATTCCTTGGGCAGTGCTGCCTCCGGCAGTGCTTCCTCGGGCAGCGTCCCGGCAGTGGCAGCGCCGGTCCCGGTGAATCCGGTGATGGTTTCCTGCAGCCCCGCAACTGTCTCTGCCGACACTTCCTGCACAGGCTCTGCCGACAGGGAAAGGTCCTCGGCGGGCGCCACCATGGTCTCGGCCGACGCCTCCAAAGGCGGGGCAGAGGTAGATATTGTTGCAGTTTCCAGGCGGAATGACGGGAGACTCCCGGGTTCGGTGACGCTGACGCGCAGCGACCGCAGAAGCACCGCCCCTTCCACCAGGGGCAATTCAGCGACAGGCAACGCAGCGGCCGGCATTTCAGCAACGGAGCCCGGCTCCGACGAACCGGACTGCGCTGTCGCGGCTGCGGGGACCGCCACGCTGAACCACTCGGGTGCATCCATCCATCGCTCGGTCCAGGTGGTGACGTTCCGGCCGTCGAGTTTCACGGGACCCGACGGGAGCCGGACTGTCATGTCGATCTCGCCGCGCAGGAATACCCGCAGCGAGTCGCTAAACCCGATGATCCCGAACCACGGGCTGGCGGACAGCGGCGCACCGAACCCTCCGGTCACGGCATGAAGAACCTCGGATGCGTCCGGGCCTTTCGCCAGCAGATCCCACACCGTGCTGACCAGCGGGCCCGGAGTGGCGGGGTCAAGGATCACCGCAGTTCCCGACCGGATGAGGCCTAGCCATCCGCCGGGGACATAGCTAGCTGAGGCCATTGACGGCGTCCTCGCTTCCGGCACGCGGCAGCGTGTCCTCCTCTTCCGCGTCGGCAGCGGTCCGGGGCGCCGTCGTCGCGACACCGGCATCGTTGAGCACGTTCCTGGCATCGACGACGATCACCGTGATGTTGTCCCGGCCGCCGCGTCTCAGGGCTGCCTGGATCAGGGCATCCACGGCCTCCTGTGGGTCCTCGACCGTGCTGAGGATGTCCAGCATCTGTCCGTCCGTCAGCTCCCCGTTGAGACCGTCCGAGCACACCATCACCCGGTCACCCTCCTCAATCGGCAGGAGCCAGTAGTCAGCTTCAGTCTCGTCGCCCGCGCCCAGCGCTCGCGTCACGACGTGCCGGCGCGGATGAACCGCCGCCTCCTCGGCGGTGATCGAGCCACTCTCGACGAGTTCCTGGACCTCGGAGTGATCCACGCTGACCTGCGAGAGCCGGCCCTGGCTCAGCCGGTACGTCCGGGAATCCCCGATGTTCATGACCAGCCAGTAGGGAACACCCATCTGCTCCACCACCACCACGCCGCTGAGCGTCGTTCCGGCCCGCGAGCCGGTGGCGGAGCGGATGGATTCGTCGGCGCTGGCCAAGTACTGCTGCACCACTCCCGCGGTGGCTGTGCGCTCCCCCGTGGCCAGTTGCGGCAGCTGTGCCAGCGCCCGCACGCACATGCCGCTGGCCACCTCGCCGGCTTCATGGCCGCCCATGCCGTCAGCGACGGCGAACACGGGATCCGAGGCAATGTACGAGTCTTCATTGAGCTCGCGGCGAAGGCCCCGGTCGGTTCCGTAGCCGTAGCTCAGCTTGAGGCCGGGCTCTCCGCCGGTCCCTGGAGTTCCGGCCACCTGCTGTGAATTCATGCGTGTCCTACGTTGAAGGTGCGGTCCCCGAAATGAACTGTGGTTCCGGGGCTGACATATGCGGGCACGCCCGGCTGCAGCGCCGTGCGCATGCCGTCGGGTGTGGTGACGGCGCTGCCGTTGGTCGAATGGCGGTCGGTTACCCAGATGCCGGTGCAGTCCGTGAGCAGGTGGAGGTGCGTCTTGGAAATGGTCCTGCCGGGGTCCGGAACCGGCAGGAGCTGCGCCTGCGATTCCCCGGCGGCGGGGGCAGGATTGCGGCCGATCAGGACGGTCCGCTCCAGGCGGAAGTCGCGGCCGTCGTCGAGCGTTATCCTCAGCACCGCCTCAGGCGCGTCCTGGCGCACCCCGGCGCGCACCTGGGTGCGGTCCATCGCGTCATCCGGATGGACCGGCGGGCCCGGGGCTGCAGGCGGGAGCGGCTCCGCTGGGGTTTGGGAAGCAACCGGGCCCGGGACAACCGAGGTCCGGGAAGCAACCGGGGAGGCCACCTGCTGCACCGGGGGCAGGTCCAGTGGTGCGAAGCTGTACGGGCCTTCGATGCCGCCGGTGGCCACGGGGTTGCGGCCGTTCACGACGTCGAACACGAGGGTCTTGGCCGCACGGTCGTGCCAGCCGCGGAGCTTGCCGTTCCGGTCCCAGGCGCTGGATACCACAACGACGACGGCCCAGGCGGTTCCGAGGAGCAGCAGCGGCCCCAGGATCAGCAGGGCGGCGTCGAACCACCTGAAGACCGCCACCAGTACTGCGGCAAGGACGGCCAGCAGGATGCCGGCACCGGTCACGATGCCCCGCAGGAACACAGCACCGAGGCCCGGCGCGTAGCCGTCCTTGTCGGCGCTGCGGATGCCCATGAGCTGGTTACCGATGGTGTTGCCTGAGCGGCCCTCGACACCTGCGACGGCGAACGCGTAGACAAGGGTCAGTCCGGCTCCGATGCTTCCAAGGAGCGCCAGCAGGCTTGTGTCGTAGATGATGAGTCCGGCGCTGCGCGTGCTCGTGATGCCTGCGAACCCGAAGGACAGCAGAACCGTCAGGATGGCCACCGGCGCAAGCCAGTCGAGGACGGCTGAGCCGAGGCGTTTGCCCGGCGCCGCTGGAACCAGCGCAAGAGTGCCTGACATCTCCGATCCTTCCCCCAGCCCTACCGGGATGCTACCGGGAATCGGAGCGGCTTGCCTCCCGCCGCCGCGGGGTGTGACTCCCCGATCGAGCCGGGCTGCCCGGTTGACCATGGCTCCCCTGTTGGGAAGCGGGGTGCCGCACGCACCGCAAAAGCTCGCTCCGGCGCGGACAGTCTGCCCACAGCGCAGGCACGGCCCTGGTCCGTCCGCGGCTACAGGCCCGGCGGCTGCTGGCCTCTCCCCAGCTCCGGGCCCCCCGCCGGTCACAAACGAACCGGTCACCGCCGGAACCCCCGCGCGGCCAGGGCCGTCCTGGCCTCGGCCAGCAGCGACCGTGGCGAGAACCGCGCCTGCTGACGCCGCCAGAAACCAACGGTTCGGGTCATCTCCTTGAGCGAGCCATCCACGACGTCCCAGTACTCCCGCACCTCATCCTCACTCGGCTGTCCCGCCCCGAAGATGGAGGCGTCCGCCCGGTGCGCGAGCAGGGTTGTGGTGGTCCCGGTGGCGGGAAAGGCCGCAGCGACGACCGCAGCCGTTTCCCGCCTGGTTGCACGGTTGTCCACGGCGGCACCCATGTCCGTTGCCAGGCTAAGGACCTCGTTCCAGCCCCCGCCGACGCGCTGGGCAGGATGGCCGCCGGTGAAGCGGGCCTTCCGGCGCCGGGACTTAAGCAGGGCGATGAGCAGCAGCGGCAGGGCGAGGACGCCGACCGGAATCATGGCGATGCCAATGGCCGTGAGGATGGGACCCCAGAGCAGCCAGGGGTTGTTCTTCTTCTCGTCGGCGTCGAGCGCGTCGGGAGAGGAGTCCGGCGGCAGGTCAGCCGGTTCCTGCGGCGGTGGCGGCGGCTGCAGGACCTGGGGCTTCGGCTTGGACTTGTTTTCTGGATCGGGCGGAATGGGAATGTTGTCCTTGGGCGGTGTGGGGTCGAAGGCCACCCAGCCCACCCGGTCGAACGCCACTTCCACCCAGGCATGGACGTCCTTGCCCAGGATCTTGATTTCGCCGGCACCGTTCTCCGGGCTCTTGGGGTCCGGATAGAAACCCATGACCACGCGTGACGGGATGCCCAGGTGCCGCAGCATCAGGGACATCGCCACGGCATACTGCTCGTCGTCGCCCAGCATCTGCTTGGCGGTCAGCAGGTCGCGGATGCGCGCCGCACCGTGCCCGGAGACGCTGGGAAGCTGCCCGTCGGCGATGAGCCCGTTGCTGAAGGCGCCCTTCTTCTGGAAGTGTGCCTCGATCTGCCGGACCTGGTCCACGGCGGTCGGGGCGTCCGCGGCCAGGTCATTTGCCTGGGCACCCACCACCGGCGGCACGTCGGTGGTGTCAGGAAGGCTGACCCTGGCGAAGTCGTATTGCGTCAATTGTCCGTGCTCGAGCTTCACCGGGTCCGAGACCTGGACGGTGTAGGAATCGCCCCGGGACAGGCCCTGGGTGGTCACCGCCGTGTCGGTCCCGGAGTTGAAGTACAGCCCCGAGGCGGCGCCGGACGAGCCCGGGCCAAAGCTGAGTCCGGTGGTCTTCCGGCCGCCCGGAACGAAGTAGCCCTGATAGTCATCAATGGTGATGTCCAGGCTGTAATCGTTCGTCGGCACCGCGTCCGTGGAATCGGCAAGGGTGTTGATCGATTTCGCATCACCCACCTTGCTGAAGCTGCCGGAGCCGTTCGGATCCATCGTGTAGTTGGTGCCATTGAAGGAATCGAGTGCCCCGAGCCGGACGCGCGCGTCCTTGGGCAGCCCCTTGACGGTGAACAGGGCTTCGTCCTTCTTGTCCTTGACGAAGTTGCGGAAGCTCGCCAGCGGCGTGACGTAGGCCTTGGGGTCAAAGGGCGGTACGACGACGTTGCGGAGGACGCGCCGCTCGTCACCGCCGGCGATGAGCGGCGACACCGCCGCGGTGATTCCCACCGTCGCCGCCAGCACGGCGGCTCCGGCAGCCAGGCGGCGCATGCGCGCCTTCCCGGCCGTGCCGGCGTCGTGCTGGGGACGGTTCACGGAGACCTTGTGCGTGTCGCGCCGGCGCAGGGCGTCCCGCCGGAAGGTGGCCCAGGCGATGCCCACCACCGTCAGTGCGATGCCCCTTTCCACCGTCAGGAACCCGGCGTTGGTGCTGAAGGCGATGCCCGTGACGAACAGGACCAGGACCGGCAGCAGCGGCCAGTAGGGGCTCCGGATCCGCCAGGTCAGGATGCCGGCGGCAACTGCCGTGATGAGTGAGCTCAGGAAGGGGACGATCAGCACGCCGCCCGCGGTGCCCACCGGCACTCCTACGGTCAGCATGTCCTTCCACGAGAAGACGACGCCGAGCAGCAGCGTCCGCAGCGATGCCAGGCTGGGGAGGAACCCAGCCACCGCGGCGTCGGGCACGGCCAGGGCCGTCCCCAGAACCAGGTAAGCGCCGAAGGCCAGGGCTGTGGTGATCAGCAGGCCCAGCCGGAAATGGGCGTTGCCGGCTGCGATGGCCAGGCCCAGGATGATCCCGCCAAAGCCGGCAACCAGGTAATGGGGGTCGCCGCCGAAGCTGAGGCTGAACCCGAGGACACCCAGCCCGAGCAGAATGGAGAGGGCACCGCCGTCGAGCACAAAATGCCACGGCGGCCGGCCGTCCGCGAACGCGGACCCGGCAGCAGGCCGGGCTGAACGGCGGGTGCTGTCTGAACGGCGGGGGCTGTCGGAACGGCGGGGGCGGAGACCGGTGGCCTCACTCATGCTGCCGCCTTTCGCAGGACGGAGGGAAGGTCGGAGAGGTCACCGACCGTGAGGACGGTCAGGTCGCCGATGTTGGCGCGGGCCGGGGCAGCCCCAAGGTCGACGAGCACGGCGAGACTTCGGACGCCGGGCGGCACCGAGGCGGCGGCCGAGCGCAGCTGGGTGGGCGTCACGTGGCTGCCCACGACGAAGAAAACCACCGAGGCGTTGGGCACCGTGTCGGCAAGGGTGCGGGCGAGGTCGACGGCGGTCTTCCGCAGCGGGCTGCCGGCGATCCGGGTCATGTCGTCCAGCATGTTGCGGCCGGTCTCGCAGCGCAGCGGACCGACCTGCGTCAGGACGTCCAGCTCGCGCTGCTCGCGGATGGCCTGCCGGCCGATGGACGCGGCTGCCGATATGGCCAGCTCGAATTCCTCTTCCGACGCGTATTCGTCCGTGTTGATGGACAGCGAAATGGCCAGGTGGGCGCGGCGGGTTTCTTCGAACTGGCGGACCATGAGCTTGTTGGTCCGGGCGGTGGTTTTCCAGTGGATGTGCCGCCTGTCGTCCCCCGGGACGTAGTCGCGCAGGGCGTGGAAGGAGACGTCGGCGCTGGACAGTTCAGTGGTGGGCATGCCCTCCAGGTCGCGGATGAAACCGGCGGCGGAACCGGCAAGCGCCACCGTCCGGGGGTGCACGTACAAGTCCTCCGGTTCCGTCCAGAGCACCTGCCGGCGGAGCAGGTGCAGCGGATCAGCCCGGACGGAGCGCACCGGCCCCACCACGATGACGGCCCTGCGCGCCGTGGGGATGGTGAAGAGATCCTCGTGCACCTGCTGCGGCTTCATGCGCGGAAGGTGGAAGACGGCAGTGGCTGCCCCGACGGGCAGTTCGAGGTCAGCGGGCAGGAGCGGCCGGGCCGACGTGTTGGACACGGCGATGCTTCCAACGGCGCTGTCCCCCACCGCCACCCTGGTCCGGGCCAGGTCGAGCAGGACCCCGTACGAGGACCTGCCCATGATGAAGCCGACGGCGATGACGAAGAGCACCAGCGCCGCAATGGCTGCCGCCTTGGCTTCCTGCCAGCCGTAGGCGTTTCCGGCCGCCCAGAGGAGAACCGCTGCGGCCAGCACGGACCAGCCGAGGACGCTGACCACGGACAGGACGGGCCGGACATGGCGGCCCCACACGGCACCCGCTATCCGCCAGGCGGGACCCAGCGCGAGGCTCGCGGTGCTGCTGACCTCCGACCACACCCTGGACGGTCGACTTTGGGGCCGCACCCTGGGCAGCCGAACTTTGGATAGCCGAAGTTTGGGTAGCCGCATCCTGGACCACTGCACTTTAGACGGCCGCACCTTAGACGGCGGCGCGCTGCTGCGGCGCTGCGACATCGGCCAGGACGCGTCCCAGCACGGCTTCGGCCGTTGCCCCGGAGAACTCGGCTTCGGGGTCCATCACGAAACGGTGGGTCCAGACGACGCCGGCAAGGTCCTTGATGTCGTCCGGCAGGACGAAGTTGCGCCCCTGGCCCGCGGCCCAGACTTTGGCCGCCCGGACCATGGCGAGGGCGCCGCGCACCGACACACCCAGGCGGGTCTCGGGAGCGTTGCGGGTTTCCTCGCAGAGCCGGGAGATGTACTCAAGCACGGCGGTGTCGACGTGCGTGGTGGCGGCGAGGTCCGCCATGTCAGCGACGGCCTGCGTGGTGATGACGGGCTGCAGGTCCCGGGACCGGTCCTTGAGGTTGCTGCCGCCCAGGAGCTGGACGGTGGAGGCGTGGTCCGGGTACCCGATGGAAGTCTTGATCAGGAAGCGGTCCAGCTGGGCCTCGGGCAGCCGGTAGGTGCCCGCCTGCTCGATCGGGTTCTGGGTGGCCAGCACCATGAACGGGCGGCCGGCTTCGTAGGTGGTGCCGTCCACGGTTACGCGGGACTCCTCCATGACTTCCAGCAGCGCCGACTGCGTCTTGGGCGAGGCCCGGTTGATTTCGTCGGCGAGCACGATGTTGCTGAAGATCGGCCCCCTGTGGAATTCGAACTTCTGGGTCTTCTGGTCGTAGATGGTGACGCCGGTGACATCCGAGGGCAGTAGGTCCGGCGTGAACTGGATGCGGCTGTTGGACCCCTGGACGGTGGCCGCCAGGGCCCTGGCGAGCGAGGTCTTTCCTGTGCCCGGGGCGTCTTCGAAGAGGACGTGGCCTTCGGCGAGCATCGCAGTGAAGGTCAGGCGGATGACGTGGGCCTTGCCCAGGACCGCCTGGCCCACGTTGGCAACAAGCTTCTCGAACGTCCCTGCAAACCAGGCGGCCTGCTCGTTAGTCATTGTCATTGTTGTTCCTCTTCTGTGTCATTCCAGGCATATTCGTTCTCAGCAGGCGGTGGCCCGGCACGGTCAGCACTGGCCCACGCCGGGGCCCCGGATGTCGACGGTGACGCCCTTGACGTACCAGCCTTTGTGAGGCCCGCCGTCCATCAGGTACCACCGGCTGCCGTTGTTGTAGATGTCCGCCCAGCAGGTTGTGGGGATCCAGCCGTCGGAGTAGGACACCCAGTTGGCGTCGCTGCCACCGCAGCTGCGCGTCGCAGCGTTGTAGCGGTCCGGGACGCCGGGCTTGCCAGGGCAGCTGTTGTTGTCACTCTGCTTGACCCTGACTTCTGTCAGCGGCGGCGTGGGATCTGCGCCTGACGTGGCAGCTGCCGAGCCCGGCTGTCCGCAGTCCTTGTCCCCGTCGGTGCCGTTGCATGCACGGACCTGAAGGGTATGCCTTTGGTTCCAGCCTCCGGCGTTGCGGCTGTACTGCCGGTCCAGACCCACCGACCGGAATCCTGTGCCATCAAAGTTGACTTCGTAGCGGTTGATTACGCGCCCGTTGTCGTAAGGCTTATTCCATGTCCAGTGAACCTGAGGGTCCCCCTTGGCTGACGCCTCGCCGGTAACCACCGGAGATGCGGGCGCCCCATACGGCACGGCCGAGCCAATGGCCTTGCCGTCACCGGAAATGTTGTTCTTGGTGGAGAAGGCAATGATGTTGACCGTGATGTTCTTGCCGTTCGGCTGCCCGTAGATGGTGCCGCCCGGGGCGTTAATCGGACCGGAACCGTAGGCAGTGGACCAGCGGTAGCCAATCTCCGATGCCTGCGATCCGTTTCGCTGGGCCTGGGTCAACGGCGTGAAGGTGACCTTCAGCTGGCCGGTGTTTCCCGGCGCATGGACGGTGCCGCCGCTCACGGTACCCGGCTTGCCGGCGGCCCGGATCGGCGCGGACTGGGCGCTGGTCCCGGACGTGCCGGCTTTGTTCGTGGCGGAAACAGTGAACGCGTAGTCCGCTTCGGAGTTGTCCACCGTGACGTTCAGGGACGTTCCGGAAGTCACCTTTTGGCTCTTGACCACCGATCCGCCGCGCAGCGTGGTCAGAGTGTAGGCCGAGACTGCATCGCCATTGTTGTCCGGAGCTGGCCAGCTGACGTTCAGCTGGGACTGGCTGCCCACAGGGCCGGCCCCAGCCGCGGTGGGGGCTGCCGGCGTCACAGGCACGCCGGCCGGCACCTCGGCAGCGGAGTAGGTGCTCCACTCCGAGGGGTCCTTCGCATCGTTGCGGGCGAGGACGCGTACCTTGTAGGCGACCCCGTTGGTAAGGCCCTTCCAGACGTAGCTGGTGGACGTCAGGTTCTGGATCTGCGGGTTCTGGCCGCTGGGTGCTGGCGAGATTTCCAGATCGTAGGACTTGACCGGCGAACCCTTGCTTGCCGGTGCCTTCCAGGCAACGGAGAGCTGCTTATCGCCGAACTTCAGCGCGGGGGCCAGCGGCATCTCGGGCTTGACGTCGGGCCGGACCTCGGCCGAAACCGGTGACCTGCCGGACTCGCCGAAGTCGTTCGTGGCCGTCACCTGGAAGTGGTACCTGGTGTTGTTCACCAGGTTGTTCAGCGTGCACGAGTTGGCCGGGCAGTCCTGCTTGAAGCCGCCCTCGCCGTACACCGTGTACTTGGTGATGGGTGATCCCCGATCCGCCGGCGCCGTCCAGTTCAGCAGCGCCGTACGGTCGCCAACGCTCTGCGCCTGCGGCGTGGTCGGGGCGAGAGGCTCGTCCTTGACGGTGAGTCGGATGCGGGCGGTGGCGTACCGGGACGAGTCATCGGTCTTGTCCCCCACGGTGTAGGACACAATCAGGGTGCCGGAGAACCCGGCCGACGGCGTGACCGTCACCGCGTCGCCGCTGATGGCGGCAGTGCCCTGGCCCGTTTCGGTGGCGACGCCGATGATTTTCAGCGGGGAATCCGGGAACGGGTTGGCATCATTCGCCATCACCTTGACTGTCATGGGCTTGCCCGCGGCGGCATTTTCCTCCACGTCGTCGTTGGCGACGGGCTTGGCCCGGTTGGTTGCCGTAACTGCGAGCCGGAACGTGGCGGTGGATTCAAGGCCGCGCGGGTCCTTCGCCTTCACCTGCACGGCGCCCCCGTCACCGGTCCTCACGCCGTCCTTCGCCGAGACTTTGAGAGACGCGCCGTCGATGGCCACGTTGAAGCCCTGGGGAACTGCGCCGGCGATCTCGTACTTCATGTTCGCGGCGTCGTCGCCATCCGGGTCGGTGGTCAGTTTGGCCAGGTCGGCCGCGGCGGAGTCACCCAGCGGAACATCCACCGAGCCGCCGAGCAGCACCGGCGGGTTGTTGCGGTTGGGGTCTGGCAACACCTTGGTGCGGATGCTCAGCGTGGATTTGAGGCCGGCGGGGTCGTCCGGGCCCGAGCCGTCCGTCACCTCGAAGGTGATGGACCCCGGGCCCACGTAGTCCCTGTCCGCCGTGTACTTGACGGCGGAACCGTTGCCGGCCACCGGATTGCTGCCGTCCGCACCGATGAGCTTGATCCGGTCGGTCTGGGTCAGCCGGGGCGAACGGCCGTCCCGCACCTTGACCCATTCGGCGAGGTCTGCGGTCACAGACTGGCCGGCGACCACTTCGAGGACCTCATCCTTGGCCAGGGTGGGAACCTGCTGGCCCAGGCCCGGCACCCAGATGATCGCCGTCGACTTCTGGCCGTCGACGTCCTCAACCGTGTAGGGCACCAGCTGTGGCTGCTCGGTCAGCCCGACGATCATGTTGCCGTCCGGCCCCGGGCGCGCGGTCTCGGCGGCGCTGCTGACCTTGAGGTTCTCGCCCACGCCGTCAGGGTCCTCGTCGTTCTTGAGGACGGGGACGTCGACGGCGGTTTTACCGAGCGTCTGCGCGGAGGTCACCCGGTCATCCCGGGCGATCGGTGCCTGCAGCGGGACGTTGCTGTCCACCACCATCCTGATGGCTGCCTGCGCGGAGGCTCCGCGTTCGTCGGCCACGGTGTAGCGGACGTTGACGGTACCTTCCGTGGCCGGAGCCTGCAGCAGGATGCGGCCGCTTTGCCTGCTGACCGTGGCTTTCAGCGCGGCATCGGCCTCGATGCCGTCGGTGAGGATCCGAATCAGGTCCCCGTCCGGATCGGTGTCGTTGCCGGCAGCATCGACGGCGATCTGCCGCCCGGGCCGGACCTTGACCTGGTCGTCCACGGGAGTGGGCTTCTGGTTGGTGTCGCTGCGGGGTGCGATGCCCACGGTAACGGTGCCGGTGTTTACGGCGCCCTGCCGGTCCACGACCTTGTAGCGGAACGTATCGGTTCCGGCGCCGTTTCCGGCCGCGACGAAGTCGATGAAGTTGCTGCCCGCCGTCGCGGTGCCCATGCCGGGCGTGCTGTCGATGCCGGTCAGCTGGACGGAGTCACCGTCGGGGTCAATGCCGTCCAGCGGCACCGGAATGCGCACCGTGCCGGCCGCCACCACCCGAGCCGTCAGGTTTTGGGGCTGCGGGCGGGAGTTTTCGGCGCCCTCCAGCGGCAGGATGTGGATGGTGACGGCGGCGGCGCTCTTCTGGCCCTGCGGGTCCACCGCGTTGTAGATGGCGCGCACGGTCTTGGGCTGGCTCCCGGCGATGAACCGGAGGGTGTTCTCCGAGACGAAGCTCTTGCCGTCCTCCGCCGGGACGGCCTGCGGCAGGAGTGGGTCTACAGTCAGCTTTTCGCCCTGCGGGTGGGTGTCATTGTCCAGCACCGGGACGGTCACGACGTCATTGACGCGGACGTTGACCTCATCGGGTTTGGGCTGCGGCGCCTCCACCACAGCCGGGGCGGGGACAGGCACCACCGAGACGCTTCCCGTGGCGGAAGATTTGCCGTTGGACATCGTGTAGCGGAACAGGAAGGGGTCCTTGGTGCCCGCGATGTCGGTGATCCGCAGGACGCTGTGGTCGATCACGCTCACCGACGCCGTGGCGTTCTCCGGCACCGCGACGGACTGCAGGACCAGGACGCCCCCGGAGGGGTCCGAGTCGTTGGCCAGCGGGTCCAGCAGCACGCTGCCGCCCACCGGCAGGAGTGCCACGTCATGGACGGCGACGGGATTTCCCGAGTCCTTGCCGGATTCCACATCCACCCGGATGAGGCCCTGGCTGCTTTGCGGTCCATTGCTGGCGAGGTACGTCAGGTAGACCGGGCCCGGGGTCCGGCTGCGGAAGGTGAAGGTGCCGCCGTCGGTGACAGGTCCCAGTTCTGCAGCTCCGCTGGCTTCCACCTGGGCGAGGCGCAAGGCGCCGCCGTTGGGATCGACGTCGTTCTTCAACGGCGCGATGACCAAGTCCTGGCCCACCACCGCCGTGACGTGGTCGGCGTTGACCACGGGAGCGAGCGCTCCCGGCGGCTGGACGTTGACCGCCACCTTTCCCGTTGTGGTGGCGCGGCCGTCCCAGACGGTCACGGTGACACTTTTCTTGCCGGCCGAGGCGCCGGAGTCCTGGTACGTGAGCAGACCGTCGCGGCGGACCTTGACCTGGTCCTGTTCGTTGTCGGCGGTGGCTGACATCAGGACGAGGTCGTCGCCGTCGGGATCGGCCCAGTCGGTGAGGATGTTCTGGCTGACCGTCTTGCCCTGCTCCACGAGGAGTGTGGTGGGGTCGCCGCGCTTGAAGGCCGGGGGCCGGTTCTCGTCCGCCCCCACGACGCTCAGGCTTACCTTGCCGCCGGCGGACAGGCCGCGGCCGTCCGCCGCGGTGTAGTCGAAGGTCTCTGTCCCCGGTGCGGCGTCGGCCGGTACCGTGATCTGGAAGGCGGACCCGCCGTAGATGCTTTCAATGCTGCCGGCCTGCGGGCCTTCCGCACTGAGTGACGCGGTCAGCACGTCGCCGTCGGGGTCGGAGTCGTTGTCGAGGACGCTCAGGACAGTGGTTCGCCCCGGCCGGACGCCGACGACGTCGGGTTTCGTTTCCGGGGGACGGTTCGGTTTGGTGCGGTCCGGCAGAACGTTGATGGTGTTGTCGTCGGCCGACTCCTCATCGGGGTCGTCAGCCTGGTTCTTGGACGGGACAACGTCGTCCCAGTTGTTGACCAACTGCATGTTCTGGTTGACCAGCCACACGTTTCCCGAGTTCACGTCGTTCAAAACCACCACGTCCCGGTTGACGCGGAACACGTAGCGGGGCGACGCACTGGCTTTGGGCACGGCCACGTTTTTGTTGTCCGAGTCATTGGCGCAGTCCCGGACGTACTTGTTCGCCCCGGACCATGCTGCGTGGACGCAGCCGCCCAGCTGCACCGGCGCTGCCGGCACCCCCTGGCCACCGAACGTCACGGTCTTCGCGGCGGATCCGTTCAGCGGCTGTTTGAGGAGTGCTTTGCTGGTGGCCACGGCCACGGAGTCTGACGCCGGGCCTGACTGCTGGAGCTTCGCCTCCCGCGCGTCGGCCAGCGGCACTTCGCGCCCGCCGGGCAGGAACAGTTTTCCTGCGGCTGCATCCAGGACCACAGGCTGGTCCCCCACGACGGCGAGCTGGAGGTCCCCGGCGCCCTTCAGCCCGTCCCACGTGCTGTGCTCGGTGTCGGTGGCTGCCCCAGCGGCGTCCACCGTGGTCACAGTGACCTGCCCCGTCTTCGGATCAGCCGAGTAGATCCGGTCATCCGGGCCGACGGCGGACACGAGACCCGGGGATCCCGACACGGCGGGCTCGCTGGACTCCTCGTCGAAGGCGTTAACGGTTGACGGGGACATGGCCCACATCTTGCCGGCGGAAGGGTCGGTGACCGAGATGACGTCGGCGCCGAAGCTCACCTGTGCCGTACCGGGAAGCCTCTTGTCGCCGCCCAGCCGCATATTGGCGGCGGACACCTGGTTCAGGGTGGCGCCGGATTCGTCGTCGACGAACACCTTGCCGGCATTCTGCAGGACATCGAACGTGGTGCTGGCCGGGGTCACGGCACCGTCAAGGACCCGCGAGGGGTAGTTGAGCCGGCCGACGGCGTTGCGGGCCTTGCTGACCACCCAGACGCCGCCGTCGTTAAGGTCAACCTCGGTTGTCTTGAACCCCGGGTAGATCACAGCACCGGCCACCAGTGCCGCAGCCGCAGCGGAAAAGACGGTTCCGGTGACGATCTTGTTGCGGCGTTTCCTCAGCCCCAGCCTGCCGAACAAAGTTGACACAGCGTTATTATTCCCCTGAAATCACAGCCGCCTGAGCGCGGCTTACTAGCCCCTGATGTTCATCACGGGCCGGTGACATTCCGCCACTCCCCCATAGAGACGCCGGAACAATTCTGAGTCTCGACTATTACATGGGCACCGGCGGCTTGTCCAAGAACAGCCCTATGGCCATCCGTTACCCCGTCAGCCTACCCGCGCAGTCCGGCCCGGGCGATGGGGAGGACTGCCCACTAGTCCAGGACCAGGCCCTTGCCCCGTCCCCGTGCCAGGGTCACCGGCTGGATCTCCCCGAATCCCCGGACGTTCTCCACGTCCTGCGGAATCAGCACGAACCGCTCGTCCTGGTCCAGCGCTGCCGCGGTCATCGAATCGACCAGCACGGTCCCCGGATCGGCGAGTGTGGTGAGGCGGGCAGCAAGGTTTACGGTGGGCCCGTAGATGTCGCCAAGGCGGGAGAGGATCCGTCCCCAGACCATGGCAACACGGGCCTCGGGCAGGATTTCGTCCCGGGTGAAGGCCTCGGCCAGGGCAAGGGAGATTTCGGCGCCCGCTGCCGGGGTCTCGGCGATGTAGAGGACTTCGTCGCCCACGGTTTTCACCAGCCGGCCGCCGCCCACCGAGATGATCTCCGCGCACTTGTTCTCGAACCGCTGCACCAGCTTGGCGAGCGTCTTCTCGTTCATCCGCCGGGAAAGGCTCGTGTAGGACACCAGATCGGCGAAGCCCACGGCACGCGCCAGGGGAAGCGGGGCGTCGTCCTCGTCACCCTCGCGGCCTTCCTCGCTGGCCTGCAGGCCGGCTTCAGCACGGACGGCGAGCCGCTGCACGCCGGCGTTGAGCTGGCGCCGCCAGGAATAGACGAGCATCTCCTCGAGGGGGTCCACCAGCGCGGGCAGCTCATGGACAAGGCGCTTGCGGGCCTGGGCGTCCGTAAGCCCCTGTTCGTGCACCATGTCCTCGACCAGGGCCTCGATCTGCCACACCACCATGCGGTCCGTCATCTGCCCGATGGCACGGGTCACCGAGATGGCGGCCTCCTCGGTGAGCATTCCGGCCCGGACCATGCCCACAGCCGTGGACAGGGCGGCCTGGTCGCGTTCGGTGAAGGCGACGTCGTCGTCACCGAAGTTGGGGAAGCCCAGTGCACGCCACAGCTTGCGCGCCGAGAGCAGCGACAGGCCAACGCCGCCCGCTACCTCGCGCCGGCGCAGCTTGCGTTCCCCGCCCAGAAGCCTTGCCTCGAGGGATTTTGCCGCGATTCGTTCCGCGGACAGGGTACCGGTGGCCGGATTTCCGACGACGGCGTCCGTCACCTCCCGGTGACCGGTGCCCTGCGCGCCGCCGGCCTCGACTGTGCCGGCCTCATGGGTGCCTGCCTCCTGGCCGCCGCGCTGATCCTCATCGTTCATCTCTTCCACCTTCTCTCACATCCCGCGGAAACCGGGCGCCGGGCTCATCCGGCGCCTGACCCAATCCAAATGGTTCGTCATCCGGAAGCTCTTCAAGGGCATCCAGCAAGAACCTGTGGAAGGTGGCAACTTCCGGCACATCCTTCAGCACGGTGCCGAAATGGTGCCCGGCATCCAAGGATATATTCCCCGAACGCAACATCCGCTGGAGCATCGACTGGCTGATTGTGACATTACGCACTGAGACCAGGAAAACCTGCCGGTCCCGGCGCCGGAGCATGCCGTAGCGCGCCAGGACCCGCTGGCTGGTCAGGAAATACCTTGTGGTCTGCCACCGCAGCAGCCGGGGCAGGCAGTACCCCAACAGGATCCACAGGCCGGCAAGCACGCAGCCGGCCACCGCCCAAAAAGTCCATTCCCTGGTGATGGCAGGGGCCAGCGCGGACAGGCCGCCGCGGATAATCCACGCGCTCGCAAATGCAGCCAGGGCGGGCACCACAATGAAAACCACCGCCGGGAGGAACAGCACCCTGGGCTGCGGGCGGGTCACCACGATGACCTGCTCGCCCGGGAGGAGTTCTTTACGCATAACCGCTTTCGCCGGACCCCTGCTTATCAGAGCTGTGCCTCCCGGAGCTGAGCTTGTCAGAGGCGTTTTTGGCAGACGTCTCCGGCGACCACGGCCGCAGGTGGACCACGTCCCCCGCAGTCACCACGTGCTCATGGGCAGAGGCATCCACCACCAGCAGGGACCCCGAGTCATCAAGCCGGGAAGCGTGGCCGATGATTTCGTGGTCGCCCGGCAGCTGGGCGCGGACCTGCTGGCCCAGGGTGACCATCGCCGTTTCGACGCGCTTGTGCAGCGACGGCCCGCCGGCAAGACCGGCCGTGGCGTCGCCGTCGGCGTTGCAGAAGCTGCGGTACAGCGTGCAAAAACGGGACAGGTAGCTCTTCAGCAGCGCGGTGCGGTCCACCGTTCCGCCACCTTCCAGCTGGACGGACGTGGCTGTGGGCACCGGCAACTCGTCCTCGGTGAGCGTGACGTTCAGACCCGTGCCGAGGATGACAGGCGGCACCGAGCCGTCGCCCAGGGGGCCGAGCTGGGCGAGGATGCCGGCAATTTTCCCGCCGCGCACCAGGACATCGTTCGGCCACTTCAGCTCAGCGGGAATGCCCGCTGTCCCATCCAGGGCGTCGCGCAGCGCGACGGCGGCCAGAAGGGAAAGCCATGAGTAGGTCTGGGTGGGCAGGGGGCGGCCGTCAGCATTGACGGGCCGCAGCACCAGCGAGACCAGCACGGAGCTGCGGGCGGGCGCCTCCCAGGCGCGGTCCAGGCGTCCGCGGGCGGCAGTCTGATGCTCCGCCGTCAGGACTGCCAGGTCCGGCCAGGCCTTGGGGTCGACGGCCACGGCCCGCAGAAGGTCGGCGTTGGTGGACCCGGTTGTCTCCACGACCGTCAGCTGCGCGATGCCGGTGCCGGCGAGGAAGTTGGCGTCGGACAGGGCGTCCCGGTCCAGAGGCGGCCGGTCGGGCAGGCCCTTCGCTCCGCTGAGATTCTCCTGCGGTTCACGGCTATCGTCAGGGCGTGCGGCATCCATAGTTGAATCCTAGCGACTCGCCGGGCCGCGCGGCCGGGAAAGCCTCGGTCAGAGGCCGGCTCACAGGAAGATGCCAGCTAATCGGAAGATACGGCCCACGGAATAATGCCGCCCACAGGAGGTGCCGGCTCACAGGAAGATGTCCTGGACGAGGTCTGCTTCGGCAGCCCCCAGGCTGTAGGGCCGGAAATCCGTGACTCCGGCGGCGGCCAGGACGTGCTCGTCCGTATAGAAGTTGCCGGTGTTGGTGCCTTCAGCGGTACTACTGCCCGTCCGGTCCGCGGCCCCCGTGAGCACGGCATGGGCGGCGTCGGCCATGATCTCCGGACCGCGGGCCGCCCGGACCATTGCCTCACCGCCGGCCATGTTCCGGATGGCTGCCGTATCGATCAGCGTCCGCGGCCACAGCGAGTTGACGCAGATGCGGTCGTTCCTGAGCTCCTCCGCCAGGCCCAGCGTGGTCAGGCTCATGCCGTACTTGGCCATGGTGTACGCCAGATGCCTGCCCGCCCACTTCGGGTCGAGGTTCAGGGGCGGCGAGAGCGTGAGGATGTGGCCGCCGGAGGACTTGCGCAGCGCCGGCAATGCCAGTTTGGAGAGCAGGAACGTGCCGCGGACGTTGACGTCCTGCATGAGGTCGTAGCGCTTCATGTCCACTGCGTCGGTCCGCGAGAGGTCGATCGCGGAGGCGTTGTTGATGACGACGTCGATTCCCCCAAAGCGGCCGACGGCGGCGTCCACGGCGCGCGCGACGTCGTCGTCGTTCCGGACGTCCCCCACCAAAGGCAGGGCGCTGCCGCCGGCGGCCTCCAGTTCTTCGGCGGCGCTGTAGACGGTACCCTCGAGCTTTGCGTGCGGCTCGCCGGTTTTGGCGAGCAGCACCACATTGGCGCCGTCGCGCGCCGCCCGCCGGGCGATCGCCAGGCCGATGCCGCGGCTGCCCCCGGACATCAGGATGGTCCGGCCCCGAAGGCTGCCGGTGGCCCGGTACGGCGTAGCCGGAACTGGGTAAGCGTCGCTGCTCGAAGTCATAGGGACACTCTAGCCGCAATTTGTTACCCGTGAGTAACATCCGCGCTTCCGGCGACGCCACGAACGAAAATTGTAGGAACCCTACAGCGGTCCCGGGAATTTGCGTCACTAGACTAGCCATCAGGGCTTTGGATTTGTACGGATGCTACTTAAACCGGCAGCCAGGGCCCGCGTTACGCTGCCGCAGCAGAACAGCCACAGCACAACAGCTACAGAGCCGGAGACACTTCATGAGCCACGATCTGACCACGACGGCGGGAAAGATTGCCGATTTCCGCGACCGCCAGGCCCGTGCTGAGCAGCCGTCCGGCCCTGAAGCCATCGAGAAGCAGCATGCGCGCGGCAAGAACACCGCCCGCGAGCGCATCGACCTGCTCGTGGACGAAGGCTCCTTCGTGGAGTTCGACGCCCTTGCGGTCCACCGCTCCACCGCCTTCGGCATGGAGAAGAAGAAACCGCTCGGTGACGGCGTCGTGTCGGGTTACGGAACCGTGGACGGCCGGCTCGTGGCCCTCTACAGCCAGGACTTCAGCGTCTACGGCGGCTCCCTGAGCCAGGTCAACGGCGAAAAGATCGTGAAGGTCCAAGAGTTCGCGCTGCGCAACGGCTGCCCGGTGGTGGGCATCAACGACGGCGGTGGCGCCCGGATCCAGGAGGGTGTTGCCTCGCTGGCCATGTTCGCGGACATCTTCCGCAACAACGTCCACGCTTCCGGCGTGGTGCCCCAGATCTCCCTCATCATGGGCCCGTGCGCCGGCGGCGCAGCCTACTCCCCCGCGCTGACCGACTATGTGGTCATGGTGGACAAGACTTCGCACATGTTCATCACCGGCCCCGACGTCATCAAGACGGTCACCGGCGAGGACGTGGACATGGAGACCCTCGGCGGCGCCCGGCAGCACAACGCGACCACCGGCACGTCCACCTACCTGGCCTCCGACGAGGCCGACGCCATCGAGTTCGTCCGCGAACTGCTGGACTTCCTGCCCTCCAACAACCTCTCCGAGGCGCCGGTGCAGGAGCACCAGCAGGAGCTGGAGCTCGACGACGACGACCTCACACTGGACACGCTGGTCCCGGACTCCGCGAACCAGCCCTACGACATGCGCAAGGTCATCGAACAGATCGTCGATGACGCCCACTTCCTGGAGATGCAGTCGCTGTACGCTCCGAACGTGATCATCGGCTACGGCCGCGTCGAAGGCCACACGGTGGGGATCGTGGCCAACCAGCCGCTGCAGTTCGCCGGCACCCTGGACATCTCGGCGTCCGAAAAGGCGGCCCGCTTCGTCCGCCACTGCGACGCCTTCAGCATTCCGATCATCACGCTTGTCGATGTTCCCGGCTTCCTGCCGGGCAAGGACCAGGAGTTCCAGGGCATCATCCGCCGCGGAGCCAAGCTCCTCTACGCCTATGCCGAAGCCACCGTGCCCAAGCTGACCGTGATCACCCGCAAGGCCTATGGCGGCGCCTACATTGTGATGGGCTCCAAGAAGCTCGGGGCTGACCTGAACCTCGCGTGGCCCACCGCCCAGATCGGCGTGATGGGCGCACAGGGCGCCGTCAACATCCTCTACCGGCGCGACCTCGCCGCCGTTGCCGAGGCCGGGGGCGACGTGGAGGCCAAGCGCGCCGACGTCATCCGGCAGTATGAGGAAGAGCTGCTCAACCCGTACCAGGCCGCAGAGCTGGGCTACGTCGACGCCGTCATCGCGCCCTCGGACACCAGGCTGCAGATCATCAAGGGACTGCGGGCGCTGCGCGACAAGCGTGCGAGCCTGCCCACGAAGAAGCACGGGAACATCCCGCTGTGAGCGCCCGGAATCCGGCGGTTGGGCCGGCCGAAACCCTGTTCTCCGTTACCAAGGGCGAACCGACGCCCGAGGAGCTGGCGGCGCTTACCGCCGTCGTGCTTTCCCTGGGTCCCGCCGCAGCGGACGGCCCAGCGAAGCCGAGCACGCGGCACTGGGTGCGGCGCCAGCAGCTGCGGCTGGAGCCGACACCGGGTCCGGGAGCCTGGAAGCGAAGCCGGGGCTAGGGTCCGTCCCCACCGCCTCCCTAAGGAAACCTCGCTTCGCTCGGCCAGGAAACCTCCCCGCTGCCTCCCCAATCTCGCAAGCTCGATTTGGGCCCCTCGGCGGCGTGGGCCCAGGCGGCGGAGGCCCCTGCTACTGAATAGTTCAGTGAGTCTTTCATAACCGGAATCCCGCGGTTAGTCTCGTGGGGTGACTACTGAATCTGCAGCCCCAGCGCGCCCCCGGACCGCCATTGACGCCGTCGCCGACGCCCACACCGACGCACTCGTTGTCCTGGACCCGAGCCTGGCCACCACGCTCGGCATCCCGGGGCATGACACCGAGTTCCAGGACTTTTCCCCTGCCGGACTCGGCAGGTTCGCCACCGCAGAAAGAAAGACCCTGGAGGCCCTCGAGGGGCTGGAACCCGTCGACGACGTCGACGCCGTCACCCTCGATGCCCTGCGCGAACGCCTCGGCCTCCAGCTGGAGATCCACGACTCGGGCTGGAATCTCGCCGAGCTGAACAACATCGATTCCCCGGCGCAGAACATCCGGTCGATCTTCGACCTCATGCCCACGGACACCGAGGAGCACTGGGCGAACATCGCGGGCCGCACGCACAGCGTGCCGGCGGCCATCAGCGGCTACATCGAGTCCCTGCGGACGGCCAAGGAGCGCGGCAAGGTCTCGGCCCGGCGCCAGGTGTCGATCGTGATCGAACAGACCACCAAATACGCCGCCGAGGACGGCTTCTTCGCCAAGCTCGCGGCCGAAGCCAAAACCGCGGACGGCCCGCTGCCGGCGGAACTGCAGGAAAAGCTCGACGCCGGTGCCGCCGCTGCCCGGGGGGCGTACGCCGGGCTGGCCGCGTTCCTGCAGGAGGAGTTGCTGCCCGTGGCGCCGGAGAAGGACGCCGTGGGCCGGGAGCGCTACGCCCTCGCCTCGCGGGTGTTCCTTGGCGCCGCCGTCGACCTCGAAGAAACCTACGCGTGGGGCGTTGAGGAACTCGAGCGGATCATTGCCGCCCAGGAACAGGTAGCTGGGCAAATCAAGCCGGGCGCCTCCATCGCGGAGGCCAAGGAGATCCTCAACAGCGACCCCGCCCGCCGGATCAGGGGAACAGATGCCCTGACCGCATGGATGCAGGAGCTGTCCGACCGCGCCATATCCGATCTTGCCGGCGTCCACTTCGAGATTCCCGACGTCATGAAGACGCTTGAATGCCGGATCGCGCCCACTGACGAGGGCGGCATCTATTACACGGGGCCGACGGACGACTTCAGCCGGCCCGGTCGGATGTGGTGGTCCGTTCCCGCAGGCGAGGACTCCTTCACCACCTGGGCCGAAACCACCACGGTGTTCCATGAGGGCGTTCCCGGCCACCACCTGCAGGTGGCCACCGCCGTCTACCGCCGCGAGCTGCTCAACAGCTGGCGGCGCAACGTCTGCTGGACGTCGGGACACGGCGAGGGCTGGGCCCTGTACGCCGAAAAGCTCATGGAGGAACTCGGCTACCTTAAGGATCCGGGCGACCACATGGGCATGCTGGACATGCAGCGGATGCGGGCTGCCCGTGTGGTGTTCGATATCGGGGTGCACCTGGAGCTTGACGTGCCCGCACGCTGGGGAACGGGCACGTGGACACCGGAGAAGGGCTTCGATTTCCTCAAGGCCAACCTGGACATCAGCGAGGGCAACCTTCAGTTCGAGTTCGCACGCTACCTCGGCTGGCCGGGCCAGGCCCCGTCCTACAAGGTGGGACAGCGGCTGTGGGAACAGATCCGCGAGGAACTCGAAGCCCGGCCGGATTTCGACCTCAAGGCCTTCCACACCAAGGCACTAAACATCGGCTCCGTGGGCCTCGACACCCTGAAGCGCGCCATGCTCGACTCGCCTGACCGCCGCTGAGGCGAGATGTTTGCCACACGCGCCGCGGGAATAACTTAATAAAACACCGGCCTCGCGCCGATTACCGGGCATCGGGACCATCAACCACTCATCCACACGCGTAATATTTCTCAATGTCCGCTGGAAGCTGTATTTTAGGCGGCCTAGCTTGTTCTGGTGAGCAATCAAACCACTTCATCCACGGCCGGGCGCCCCGGCTTCCAACTGCCCCGGTGGGCAGGTTCCTTCGGCTTCCAGATCATCGCGGCCCTGATCGTCGGGCTGGGGCTTGGCCTGCTGGCCAAGTACACCGGCAGCACAAAGACCAACCCCAACGGGCTGGGCGCTACGCTGCAGACCATCGGCTCCAGCTACGTGTCACTGCTGCAGACCGCCGTCGTGCCGCTGATCTTCACCGCCGTGGTGAGCTCCATCTCCAACCTGCGTGAGGTCTCCAACGCGGCGCGGCTGGCCTGGAACACGCTGCTGTGGTTTGCCATCACGTCGCTGGTCGCCGTGCTGATCGGCATCGGCCTGGGCGTGCTCCTGCAGCCGGGCGCAAACACCGGAATCTCCGGCGACGCGGAGTACGACGGCAAGCAGGGCGACTGGTGGGCGTTCCTCATAGGCCTGTTCCCCAAGAACTTCCTGGGCCTTGGCGCCAGCTCCACCGTCACCGGCTCCGGCGCCGTAACCACGTCCGTCAGCTTCAACGTCCTGCAGATCCTGGTCATCGCCATCGCCGTCGGCGTTGCCGCCCTCAAGGTGGGCAAGCAGGCCGAGCCGTTCCTGGCCCTCAACGCCTCTGCGCTGGCCGTCATCCAGAAGGTGCTGTGGTGGATCATCCGCATCGCACCGCTGGGCACCGTGGGCCTGATCGGCAACGCGGTGGCCGTCTACGGCTGGGACACCATCGGCTCACTGGGCAAGTTCACGGTTGCCATCTACCTCGGCCTCGCCCTGGTGCTGTTCGGCGTCTACCCGGTCCTGGTCCGCTCCCACGGCCTGTCGGTCAAGCAGTACTTCTCCGGCGCGTGGCCGGCCATCCAGCTGGCCTTCGTTTCCCGCTCCTCCATCGGCACACTGCCGCTGACCCAGCGCGTCACTGAGCGCAACCTCGGCGTTCCCCGGGGCTACGCCTCCTTCGCCGTTCCGCTGGGCGCCACCACCAAAATGGACGGCTGCGCGGCAATCTACCCGGCTGTAGCGGCCATCTTCGTAGCCCAGTTCTTCGGGATCCAGCTCGACTTCAGCCAGTACGTGCTCATCGCCCTGGTTTCCGTCCTCGGGTCCGCTGCGACGGCGGGAACCACCGGCGCCGTCGTCATGCTGACGCTGACCCTGTCCACGCTGGGACTGCCGCTGGCCGGCGTCGGACTCCTGCTGGCCATCGACCCCATCCTGGACATGGGCCGCACGGCGGTCAACGTCGCCGGCCAGGCACTCGTGCCCGCCATTGTGGCCAAGCGCCAGGGAATCCTCGACGAAACCCTCTACAACGCACCCCGCACCGGGGAGGCCTTCCGCGAGGAAGAGGCGCCCGCCGCCGCCGAGCGTGAACTGGCCGAGTCGAAGGCCTGATCGCCCCTTGAATGCGTGTGCCCCGGGAGTTCCTGAACTGGCCCCGGGGCACACGCATTTTAAGTCCGGCCGCCCAAATGGGCCCCGGGCGGCGGGCAGCAAGGGTAGGGTACCGGCATGGACATCATTCTGGTTCCCGGTTTCTGGCTCGATGGTTCCTCCTGGTCCGGTGTCACTCCCCCGCTTGTGGAGGCCGGACACCAGATCCATGCGCTGACCCTTCCGGGGCTCGAAGGGAAGGACGCCAAGCGGACCGGCATCGGGCTCCGCGACCACATCAACGCGGTCGTGGAAGCGATTGACGGCATTGAGGGCCCGCTGGTCCTCGTCGGCCACTCCGGCGGCGGGGCCATCATCCACGGCGCCGTGGACGAGCGCCCGGACCGCGTAATCCGGGCCGTGTACGTGGACAGCGGACCACTCGGGGAAGGCGGGGTCATCAATGATGAACTGCCAGCTGACGGTGACGAGATCCCCTTGCCCTCATGGGACGTGTTCGACGACGCCGACCTCACCGACCTCGACGACGGGCTGCGGGAAGCATTCCGCGCACGGGCCATCCCGCAACCAAAGGCCGTGGCCTGCGACAAGCAGCACCTGCACGATGTGCGCCGCTACGACGTCCCTGCCACGGTGATTGCCTGCGAGTTCCCGTCCTCATTGCTGACGGAGTGGATGGACGCCGGGCACCCCTACGTTGAAGAGCTCGCCCGCATCCGCGATGTGGAGCTCGTGGATCTTCCCACCGGGCACTGGCCCCAGTTCACCAAGCCCGCGGAACTCGGAGCGGCAATCCTCTCCGCCGTCGACCGGACAAGCTGACAGACCAGCCCCTCCGGCATGGACCAGACCACGCCGGGTTCCGGGCCCGCTGACCGGGCCTAGTGGCCGCCGATCACGCCCTTTTCCACGGCCTTCGTCACGGCGTCGGCTTCGGACTGGGTGAGCGTGCCGTCCTTCACCGCCTGATCGAGCCGGCTCTTCAGGGCAGCCGCACGGCCCGCCTGCGCCTGGGTGCGAAGTTCCTCGAGTGCGGCCTTGACCTTGGCTTCATCGATGCGCAGGGATTTGGCCAGCGATGCTGCCAGCGCACCCTCCTTGGCTGCCCTGTCCGGTTTGGTGCCATCGGTGCGGGGGCCGCTCGGACGGTTGGCCTGGCGGAATGCCCGCAGGGCGTCCTCGAGCTTGGCCTGATCCACGCCCAGCTTGGCCGCGAGCACCGCGGCGTCCGCTTTGACCACCCCGTGACCGCGGCCACGTCCATCTCCGTGCCGGCCGCCGTCGAAACGCAGCCCGTCAGCGGGACCGCTGGATGTACTGCTTGATGTGGGGGTAAGCGCCGGAGTGGCTGTTGTTGTGGCTGCCATTCCGCTGACACCGAATCCGGTGCCAAGTGCCAAGGCAGTCGCGCCCAGTCCGAGAGCCACCTTCTTTGAACGCTCCATGGTCCGCTCCTCGATTCGCCGGCCTTGAGGCATCATTGCCGCCGTGCCGGCCACGACAACAGGATGCACCCTCCTCCTCAAGAACGTCTCTTGTCCGGCTGTGAAGACGCTGTGAATTTTGCCGTGCAAGCTGTGAAGCATTCCAAGCACAGTTGCGCAGAGTGCAAACTTGCAAACCCCGAAGGAAGGGCCGGCAAGCGCAGGCACCGTCAACGCGGTCTCCGGCATCCGCGCCGAGCGCGCCGAAATCGAGGACTCCACCGGAGTCAGCATCGGCCTGACCGGCCAGACGGCAGGCAACATTGACGTTTCCACCAAGCTGGGCGAGGCCTTGCCGTCGTACCTGGCCATCGTGGTGGGGCTCTCGCTGATCCTGCTGCTGCTGGTGTTCCGCTCGATCGTGGTGCCGCTGCTGGCGACCGGAGGCTTCCTGCTTTCGCTTGCGGCCGCATTCGGCGCCGTGGTGGCGGTCTACCAGTGGGGCTGGCTGGGTGCGGTGTTCGGCGTCGACAACCCCGGCGCCGTGCTGAGCTTCCTGCCGATCATCCTGATCGGCGTGCTGTTCGGGCTGGCCATGGACTACCAGATGTTCATCGCCTCGGGCATGCGTGAGTCCTTCATGCGCGGCGAGTCCGCCAAGGACGCCGTCCGCTCAGGCTTCAGCCACGCTTCCGCGGTAGTCACCGCTGCCGCCATCATCATGGTCAGCGTCTTCGCGGGCTTCATCTTCTCGCACCTGAACATGTTCCGGCCGCTCGGCTTTGCGATGGCATTCGGCGTACTGGTCGACGCCTTCGTGGTGCGCATGACGATCGTTCCGGCGGTCACGTACCTCCTCGGCGAGAAGGCGTGGTGGCTGCCGCGCTGGCTGGACCGCATCCTGCCGGATGTTGACGTCGAAGGGGCGAAACTCCGCACGCCCGAGCACGCAACGGCGGCCGCGCCCGACGCCGAGCCGGATGCGGAGCCCTTGGAGGTCGCCGCTAGGTGAGCAATTGCCGGGATGAATTAAGCTGGAGCCGTGACCCGCCTCATCCTTGCCTCCCAGTCCCCCGCCCGCACCAAGCTCCTGACTGAGGCCGGCATCGAACACGAGGTCCTCGTGTCCGACGTCGACGAGGACGCCGTGCAGGAACGCTACGGCGTTACCGATCCGCACGACACCGCCTTGCTCCTGGCCCGCGCCAAGGCCGAGGCCGTCGCGTCGCTGCCGGAGGCCGAGGGGGCCCTGGTGCTCGGCTGCGATTCGGTTTTTGAGTTCGACGGCGAGTCGCACGGCAAGCCGTACACAGTGGACGTGGCCCGGCAGCGGATGCTGCGGATGAGCGGCAACAGCGGGGTCCTGCACACCGGCCACTGGCTGGTGGACTGCCGCGACACGGACGACGACGGGGGCTCCGGCGCCACGCTGGGCAGCGTCGCCTCCGCCGAGGTGCACTTCATGGAGATGCAACTCGCGGAGATCGACGCCTACATCGCCACCGGCGAGCCGCTCCACTGCGCCGGCTCCTTCACGATCGACGGCCTGGGCGGCGCTTTCATCCGGAAAGTCGACGGCGACCCGCACGCCGTCGTCGGCCTGTCGGTATCCACCCTGCGCTCCCTGCTGGCCCAGGCGCACGTGAGCATCACCGAGTTCTGGCAGGACCTGCCCGACTCAGCAATTCCCGGGGAGTTGTAGCTTCCCTACAAAGACCGGGCCTCTTACACGCGGATTCCGCCAGCAATATCAGCGGAATCCTCAAAATCAGGCTAGGCTCCCTGAAGGAAAGAAGGAGACGTCTTGTCAGTAAAGCCGGAGCAGTCCGCAGGTCCAGTGCATTCAAAACTCACCAAGGTTCTGATCGCGAACCGCGGTGAGATCGCCGTCCGCATCATCCGCGCAGCCCGGGACGAGGGCATCGCCTCCGTCGCCGTTTACGCGGACCCTGACCGGGACGCCCTCCACGTCCGGCTCGCCGACGAAGCATATGCCCTGGGCGGCAACACGGCAGCCGAGTCCTACCTCGTGATGGACAAGCTGCTCGACGTGGCCCGCCAGTCCGGCGCCGACGCCATCCACCCCGGCTATGGCTTCCTGGCCGAGAACGCCCAGTTCGCAGCCAAAGTCATCGACGCCGGCATCACCTGGATCGGCCCGTCGCCGGAAGCCATCTCCGCACTCGGCGACAAGGTCCGGGCCCGCCACATCGCCGAGAAGGTGGGCGCCCCGCAGGTGCCCGGCACCGCCGACCCCGTTGAGTCCGCGGAAGAAATCCTCGAGTTCGCGGACAAGTTCGGCCTGCCCGTGGCCATCAAGGCCGCCTTCGGCGGCGGGGGCCGCGGCATCAAGGTGGCCCGCACCCGCGAGGAAATCCCCGAGCTCTTCGATTCCGCCGTCCGCGAGGCCACCGCAGCCTTCGGCCGTGGCGAGTGCTTCATCGAGCGGTTCCTCGACTCCCCGCGCCATGTCGAAACCCAGTGCCTCGCCGACGCGCACGGCAACGTCGTGGTCGTCTCCACCCGCGACTGCTCACTCCAGCGCCGCAACCAGAAGCTCGTGGAGGAGGCCCCGGCCCCCTTCCTGACGGAGGAGCAGAACCGGCGCCTCTACGAATCATCCAAGGCCATCCTGAAGGAAGCCGGCTACCTCGGCGCCGGAACCTGCGAGTTCCTCGTCGGCCAGGACGGCACCATATCCTTCCTCGAGGTCAACACCCGCCTGCAGGTGGAGCACTGCGTCTCCGAGGAAGTCACCGGCATCGACCTGGTCCGCGAGCAGTTCCGCCTGGCCTGCGGCGAAGAGCTGGGCTACGGCGACCCCGAGGTCCGCGGGCACTCCTTCGAGTTCCGCATCACCGGCGAGGATCCGGGCCGCAACTTCATGCCCGCGCCCGGCACCGTGAGCACCCTGAAGAACCCCACCGGCCCCGGTATCCGCATTGACTCCGGCATCGAAGAAGGCGACGTCATCAGCGGCAACTTCGACTCGATGCTCTCCAAGCTGATCGTCACCGGAGCGAACCGGCCCCAGGCCCTGCAGCGTGCCCGCCGCGCCCTCGAGGAGATGGTGGTGGAAGGCATTCCCACCGTCATTCCCTTCGACCTGGCCGTGGTCAGCAACCCGGCGTTCGCGCCGGCCGAGGGTCCGTTCAGCGTCCACACGCGCTGGATCGAAACCGAGTTCGTCAACGACCTTCCCGCATGGACGCCCAACGGCGCCGCACCGGAGGGTGAGGACGCCACTGAGCGCCGCACCGTGGTGGTGGAAGTGGGCGGCAAGCGCCTGGAGGTGGCACTGCCCGCCAGCCTCGGCTTCGGCGGAGCCGCAGCAGCCGGCGCTAAGCCGGCCAAGTCCAAGAAGCGCAGCCGCACCGGCGGCGCCACCGCCGCCGCGGGCGGGAACGCGCTGGCCTCCCCCATGCAGGGAACAATTGTTAAGGTGGCCGTGGCCGACGGCGACGTCGTCGCCGAAGGTGATCTCGTCGTCGTACTTGAGGCGATGAAGATGGAACAGCCGCTCACAGCACACCGTGCCGGCACCATCACCGGCCTGTCCGCCGCGGCTGGCCAGACGGTGGCGGCGGGCGCCGTCATCGCAACGATCGAAGACTAAGGCGCCGGAGCCTAGGGCGACCCACGACTAGACAGCGCATGAAAATGCCCGGTGTGATCCACACCGGGCATTTTCGTTTCCCATCTAAACCTGGAAATCAGGCCACGTTGTTCTCGTAGTCCGTGTCCTTGGTCTCCCTGCTGATCCACAGGGCGACGAGCGTCAGCACTGACATGACGCTCAGATAAACGCCCACCAGGACCGGGCTGCCTTTCGCCGATTCCCACAGCCACACGGCGATGAACGGTGCAACTGCGGCACCCAGGATACTGGAGACGTTGTAGCTCACAGCCGACCCGGTGTACCGGACGTTGGTCGGGAACAGCTCCGGCAGCAGCGCGCCCATGGGGCCGAAGGTGAGGCCCATCAGGGTGAAGCCCAGGACCAGCAGCGCCATGGTGCCGATAAAGCCGCCGCTGAACAGCGGTACGAACAGGAGGCCGAAGACAAAGATGCCCGCGGTCACGCCGATCAGCATCTTGCGGCGGCCGTACTTTTCGGCCAGCGGACCCGAAACCAGCGTAAAGATTCCGAAGAACACCACGCCAGCGATCAGCATCCAGAGGAAGTCGTTGCGCGTATAGCCCAGGCCCGGAACAAAGGCAGCTGCGGCGGCCTCTGTCATGGGCTTACCGGTCTTTTCTGCCGCCGCCTTCGCGGCTTCCAACGTGGCCGGGCGGGTGCCATAGGTCAGCGTGAAGGTGGTCATGAGGTAGAACAGCACATACGTGGCCAGCATGATGAACGTACCCAGGATGAGCGGACGCCAGCTGGTCTTGAAGACGCGTCCGATGGGCAGCTTGGCCACCTCGTTGGATTCAAGGACCTTAGTGAAGGCCGGTGTTTCGATCAGCTTGAGCCGGACGTAGAGGCCGATGATGACCATGACGGCGCTCACCAGGAAGGGCACGCGCCAGCCCCAGGCTTCGAAGGCCGCCGGGGTCAGGGTGTAGCTGAAGACCAGGAAGATCACGTTGGCAATGATGAAGCCGATCGGCGCGCCCAACTGCGGGAACGTGCCATAGACCGCGCGCTTGTTGGCGGGGGCATTTTCAGTGGCCAGCAGCGCCGCCCCGCTCCATTCGCCGCCAAGGGCCAGGCCCTGCGCAAAGCGCATAATCACCAGCAGCGCCGGAGCCCAGAACTCCCAGCCGGGCACTGTGGCCGTGGGAAGGCAGCCGATGAGGAACGTGGCAATACCCATGGTCAGCAGGGAAGCCACCAGGGTTCCCTTGCGGCCAAACTTGTCGCCGAAATGGCCAAAGACCACGGACCCGAGCGGGCGGGCGATGAACGCGACGCCGAAGACTGCGAAGGAGCTCAGCAACTGGGTGGTTTCGTTCTGGCCCGGGAAGAACAGCTTCGGGAAGACGAGCACCGCGGCGGTGGCGTACACGTAAAAGTCGTAGAACTCGACGGTGGTGCCGATGAGGCTAGCGACAATCACGCGGCCGCGCGAGTTCACCGTCTTGGCGGAGCCGGACTGCGAGGTGGCAGTGGATGACATGTGGGGGACGCTTTCATGAGAACTGGCGGACCTCGCGTGGAAGCCCGTCCAAACATAGGGATAAAACAGAGTTCAATCTTAGTTCCCGCCGTCCACTCAACGGACAAGCGGTCCGTTATACGGACTTTCGGATTTGTCTCAGCATGAGGTCGTCCGCCAAGCCTAACGCTGTCCAAAGCGGCCTGATAGGCAAATGTCACAGCACGTTAACAAACTGCGACCGTCTGCGAAACGCGGCTTCCCTACCTTGGAAGGACAACATTCCCCAAGGAGGTATACCGTGACTGCTGACCGCACCGCAGACGCCGGAACCCACAATTCCCTCGATCTTGCCGCCGCCACCACCACCGACGCACCCGCCCTGGAAGTGCGTCCCGGCCGCTGGATCGCCAACTGGGACGCCGAGAACAAGCACCAGTGGGAATCCCAGGGCCGTTCCATCGCGCGCCGCAACCTCAACTGGTCCATCTTCGCCGAATTCCTTGGCTTCGTCGTCTGGCAGCTCTGGTCCATCGTGGTGGTCCAGCTTCCCGCCGCAGGATTTACGTTCAGCACCTCCGAAATCTTCTGGCTGATCTCCATGCCGAGCCTCGTAGGCGCCACGCTCCGGATTCCCTACACGTTCATGGTTCCGCGCTTCGGCGGCAGGAACTGGACCATCGTCTCCGCCCTGCTCCTGCTGATCCCCTCGACCGGGCTGGCCCTGTGCGTCTCCAATCCGGAAACACCGTTCGGCGTCATGCTGCTGGTGGCTGCGCTGGCTGGCTTTGGCGGCGGCAACTTCGCCAGCTCGATGGCCAACATCACCTTCTTCTACCCCGCCCGTGAAAAGGGCTGGGCACTGGGCCTGAACGCCGCCGGAGGCAACCTCGGCGCAGCCGTGGCGCAGCTTGCTGTCCCGATCGCCATCACGCTGCTGGCCGCCGGCACGGTCAACCTGCCCGTAGCCGGCCTCATGTGGGTGCCGCTGATCCTCCTGGCAGCCTTCGGCGCCTACAAGTACATGAACAACCTCACGAGCGCCAAGGGCGACGTGGCCGGGTCCCTCGCAGCCATCAAGGAACCCCACCTGTGGGTCATGGCCCTGCTTTACATCGGAACGTTCGGCTCCTTCATCGGCTTCGCCGGCGTTTTCCCCAAGCTCATCAAGGACTACTTCCCGGCCTTCTCCTCCATCTCCGTCGGCGCAGTGGCACTCTCGCTGGCCTTCCTCGGTCCGCTGGTCGGCTCGCTGGCCCGCCCCTACGGCGGTCGGATGGCTGACCGCATGGGCGGAGCCCGGATGACCGTGACAGCCTTCGCCTCCATGGCCGTCATCACGCTGACGATGATCTGGACCCTGCCGCTGAAGAACTTCTGGCTCTTCCTGGTCCTGTTCCTGATGCTGTTCACGGCCAGCGGCTTCGGAAACGGCGCCACCTACCGCATGATCCCGGTGATCTTTGCCACCTCCAGCCGCGCGGCCCGTTCCGGGGCCAGCTCGGTGCAGACGCAGCGCCTCGCCTCCTCCGCGCTCGGCCTGATCTCCGCCATCGGAGCCTACGGCGGGTTCGTCATCCCGCAGGTGCTCAACGCCTCCAACACCGCGAGCGGCTCCTACACCCCGGCCTTCTACGGCTTCGTCGGAGCGTACGCCTTGATGCTCACCGTCTGCTGGTTCTGCTACATCCGCAACGCCAATCGAAACGCGATGGGACACGTCTAACATGACCAAAAGCGCCGACACGCACTGCCCTTACTGCGCTTTGCAGTGCGCCATGACGCTCAAGTCCCCAGCGGCTAAGGCCGCAACGGGTCTGACCCCGGCTGTCCAGCCGGGGTCAGACCCCGTGCCGGCTGCTCCCGCCCAAACCGGAGTAGCACAGGCCGGACAGGACGGGGCAGCCCTGACCGCGCCCGCCCTCGAGGTCAGCGGCCGCGACTTCCCCACCAACCGCGGCGGCCTCTGCCGCAAGGGGTGGACGTCGGCGTCGCTCCTCCAGCACCCCGGACGCGTCACCGAGCCCATGTTCAAGGGTCCCGACGGCGTCTTCCGCCCCATCTCCTGGGACGAGGCCCTGGGCCGCGTCACCGCCGCTGTCAAGGACGCCCGCGCCAAGTACGGTGCGGACTCCGTCGGCGTCTTCGGCGGCGGCGGCCTCACCAACGAAAAGGCGTACCAGCTGGGCAAGTTCGCCCGCCTCGCGCTGGGCACCTCCCGGATCGACTACAACGGCCGGTTCTGCATGTCGTCGGCAGCCGCCGCGGGTATGCGCGCCTTTGGCCTGGACCGGGGGCTCCCCTTCCCGCTTGAGGCGCTGGACACGGCCAGCACCATCCTGATGCTCGGCTCCAACGTCGCCGAGACCATGCCACCGTTCGTCCAGCACCTGCAGGGCGTCCGCGACGCGGGCGGCCTCATCGTGGTGGACCCGAGGCGTTCCGCCACCGCCGCGTTCACCTCCGACGGCGGCGGCATCCACCTGCAGCCCCTTCCGGGCACCGACCTCTCGCTCCTGCTGGGTCTCTCCCACGTGGTGATCCATGAAGGCCTGCTCGACGCCGACTACATCCAGGCCCGCACCACCGGCTTCGACGCCGTGGTCCGGTCCGTCAACGCCTACTGGCCTGAGCGCGTCCAGTCCATCACCGGCGTTCCCGCCGAACTCATCCGCGAGACGGCCCGGCGGCTGGCCAGCGGCGCCCGCCGGGGCGGCAGCTACATCCTGACCGGACGCGGCGTGGAGCAGCATGTGGACGGCACCGACACCGCCACGGCAGCCATCAACCTCAGCCTCCTGCTGGGCCTGCCCGGCAGCACCCGCAGCGGCTACGGCACACTCACCGGCCAGGGCAACGGCCAGGGTGGCCGCGAGCACGGCCAGAAAGCCGACCAGCTGCCCGGCTACCGCAAGATCACCGATCCCGCCGCCCGGGCACACATGGCGAAGGTCTGGAACGTCCCTGAGTCGCTCATTCCGGGCCCCGGCCTGCCGGCCGTGCAGCTGCTCAAATCACTGGGACAGCCCGACGGCGTCCGCTGCCTTCTGGTGCATGCCTCCAACATCGCGGTCGCCTCGCCGGACGCCAACGCCGTCATCCGCGGGCTCCGCAGCCTGGATTTCCTGGTGGTCTGCGACTTCTTCATGTCCGAGACCGCAGCCGAGGCCGACCTCGTCCTGCCGGTGCTGCAGTGGGCCGAGGAGGAAGGCACGCTGACCAACCTCGAAGGCCGCGTCCTCCGCCGACGCCAGGCGATCCAGCCGCCCGCCGGTGCCCGCAGCGAGCTGTGGATCATGGCCCGGCTGGCCGAGGCCCTGGACGCGCCGTCCACGTACAGCGACGATCCTGAGACGGTCTTCGAGGAGCTGCGCCTGGCCTCCGCCGGCGGAGCAGCCGACTACTCCGGCATCGATTACGCCATGCTGGACAGCGGCGCGGCCGCGTACTGGCCCTATCCCGCCGGCAGCACCGGAACCCCGCGCATGTTCCTGGATGCGTTTGCCCATCCGGACGGCAAGGCGGTCATGACACCGGTGGCGCCCCGACGGCGTCGTAATCCAATGGCGAATCCTGACCCGGCCGCCAAACCCATGACCCTCATTACCGGCCGCCTGCTGGAGCACTACCAGTCGGGCGCGCAGACCCGGCGGGTGGCGGAGCTCCTGGCCTCCCAGCCCGAGGCCAGGATGCAGATCCACCCGGCTGCTGCCGCGGCCATGGGCATCACGGAGGGCGCCGAGGTTTCGGTGGCGAATGAGCGCGGCGAAGTGGTCTGCCGGGCCGAGCTCAGCACCGCCATCCGCCCCGAGACTGTCTTCCTGCCGTTCCACTTCCCCGAACTGGAAAGTGCAAACCGGCTGACGGAAGCGGCCACGGATCCCATTTCGGGAATGCCCGAATTCAAGTTCAACAAAGTGTGGGTCCGGCTGGCAGCGGACGCCCGAATCACCAGTGTTCTTCAGACATCGGAGGCCTCATGAGCGAGCAGATTGTAATTGTCGGATTCGGTCCGGTGGCAGCCCGGCTGGTCGACGAACTGCTGCCGGCCTTGCGGGCCGGGCAGGTGGGGTTGACGGTCATCGGCCAGGAAACGGAGGCCGCGTATAACCGCGTGCTAGTAGCCGACCTCGGGGTTGGCCGCACCACTCCACAGGCACTGGCCCTGGCCGACGCCGCAGCCCTGGTGGCCGACGGCGTGGACGTCCGGCTGGGCGTGAAGGTCAGGCGCGTGGACCGCGCACGGCAGACCGTCAACCTCTCCGACGGCACCTCGGCCCGCTACGACCGGCTGGTCTTCGCCACCGGTTCACGGCCCGTGATCCCCAACCTCACAGGGCTTAATCCGGACCCTGCAGCTCCCGTCCTCCCGCCGGGTGTCACGGCACTCCGCGACCTCCGCGACGCCGAGGTACTGCGCAAGGCAGTGGAAGGCCGCAAGCGTGTGGTGGTCCTGGGCGGCGGCGTGCTGGGGCTCGAGACGGCCCTCGCGGCCGCGGAGGAAGGCGCCACGGTCACGGTGGTGCACAACGGCCCCCACCCGCTGGGCCGCAACATCGACCGCGGCGGCGGCGCCGTCCTGGCCGCGAGCCTGCGCAACTGCGGCGTCAGGATGGCCGGCAACGCCCGCTCTACGGGCATTGAGCACAACGCGCCTGGCGGCGGGTTCTCGGCTTTGCTGCTCGACGACGGATCGGCGATCGACGGCGACCTGCTGGTCCTGTCCTGCGGCGTCCGGCCGCGCATTGAGCTCGCCGAGGGCTGCGGGCTCTCCACCGGAACAGGAATTCTGGTGGACCACCGGCTGCGCGCACACCACGAGCCGCACATCTTTGCCATCGGTGACTGTGCCGAGGTCCGCTGCCCGGATCCGGCCTGCATCGAGTGCCGCACCGCGCGGGGACCGTCCGGCCTGGTGGGTCCGGGCTGGCGGCAGGCCGAATGGCTCGCAGAATACCTCCTGCTACTGTCCGAGGGTGCCGTGGAGGACGCCGACTCACTGCCCCCGCTCCCCCAGGAAAAGCCGGGCGTGATCGTGCTGAAGGCCCGCGGCTTGAACATGGCGGTGGCCGGGGACAACTCCGCAGAACCCTGGGATGAGGAAGTCCTGACGGCCGGCGCCGTCAACGGCAGGCCGCGCCTGCAGATCGCCCAGTGGGCCGACCCCGAGCACGGACGCTACGTCAAGATGACCACCCGCGGTGGAGTGCTGGAGGGCCTGGTCAGTGTGGGCATGCCGCGCACCGCGGGAGAGCTGGTGCAGCTCTTCGAGCGCGGCGCCGAACTGCCCGCGGACAGGTCCCTCCTCCTGCGCCTCGACGGACCCGACCAACTGGCGTCGGCGGGTGCCTCCAACGACCCCGAGAGCACGGTGTGCCGCTGCGCCGGCGTGAGCGGAGGCAAGATCGCCGATGCGGTCGAGGGCGGCTGCTCCACGGTGGCCGAGGTTTCCGCGGCAACCCGTGCCGGTACCGGCTGCGGCGGCTGCCACGACGACATCAAGGGGCTGATCGAGCGGCACTTTCAGGGAGCTGCCGCCTGAAGGCTGACTGCCCTTCGTCCATTCCGCCTCCGAGGCGGCCGAAGTGGTGGCGACGTTTCGCGTACATGCACGCTTCCCGCCGGGTCCGACCTCTTCTTTCCCCTCATTAATATCGTGGACGTTGAAGCCAAGGCGGATCACCGCACACCTGGTGACGTTCGAAAAATACTCGCCAGCTTGGACGTCAAGAAGGGTACGAGTAATTTGACGGTTACTTTCGACGGTAAGACTATCGGCCCGGACGTCATTCGGTACGAGGAAAGCCCTATTTTTGCGGTCGCCCTTCCCAAGCACAATATCTTTGGCACTCCGGCGGGGGTTTATGATCCGCGCGCGGATAACGGTTACTACGCTCTCATCCGAGGGCTACTCCAGGAGAGCAAACGCTCAAATTCATGGGCGCATATACCGGATCGCTTTTCTCATTCTCTATAAATGCAACGTACCATCTGACCATCACCGGCTGACCAGCAATCCCACGCTCTGCTGGCCGGGCCTGCCGAATGTGACAGGCGGATAAATCGCCCCACGCCTCGGCAAGTCTGGCCAGCAGGCAACTCGCTGGATCCTGCGTAACTTCGTCTGGCAATCAGTTGGCTTTCAGGTGCCGCGTCACACAAATCGGGCATGCCGCGGCCGGCCGGTAGCATCGGGAGCATGAATGCCGACGAAGACGACGACATCACCGAAGAGCTGCTGGCCGACGCCGAAAAGCTCACCGGGCTGAGCCTTGAACTCCTTGGTCTGGACCCCCACCCCGATGACATGACCGCCGAACAGCGGCTCCAGTTCGACCCCGAGGACCTAGCCGAGATGGCCACCGCCAGCCCGGACGAGCGGGAGCGGTCAGTACACCAGACCCGCTTGCTGGCTGGCCTGCTGTGGAACTCGTCCAGCATCCTCATCGACCAACTGTTCCGCGACCTTGGCTCGCTGCAGGGACTGGACACCGTCACACCCGAGGTCATCGCCGGAACCTCGGTGCTGTCGTCGCTGCCCCCGCAGTTCGCTCCCAGCTATGACGCCAAGTTCACGCAGCGGTTCATTGTGGTGGCATCGGACGTCACCGCATCGCTTGCCCGCGGCTGGACAGCTCCGGGCTGCCTCGCCGGCGGGCTCGCCGTCCATTGCCTGCTCGATCAGGCCCGGATCACCGAGGACATCTACGAACTGGACCTCCCCGAGGAATGGCGGGCCATCGTTGAGGAAGTCCTGCTGGAGGACGCCGACTCTGAAACCCTGTACGCGGACGGCGCCGGCGAAGCGGACACCGCCGTCGAACAGAACCTTGGAAACCTGGATATCCGGCACTGGTTCGAACCCTTCGCTCCCGGCGACGCGGTTCCCCCTTACGCCTGCTCCTGAGCCGCCGGCACAACGAGAATTCAGCACATGCAGAGAGCCCGATGGCATGCCATCGGGCTCTCTGTGCTGAACTTTTCCGCCGCAATTGCCTGCGCCACAAGCCGCCGGATACTTACCGTCCGCGTCCGGCTTCCGTGGCTGTGATGTTGAAGGAACCGTCCAGCTTTACTGTCGCCCGCGAGCCGTCAGCCTTGGTGATGTGGGCTTCGTAGACCGCACCCTCGGCGTCGGTCTCAACCCGGTGAACCGTCGCGCCGGGGTTGGCCGCCAGCACCGCGTTCCTCACCCGTGTGGCGGTGCTCCCCGTCAGCAGCTGCTCGGTGATCCCGTTGGCCTGGTGGCCACCTTTGGCGGAGTCCGTGCTGGACTGGCTTCCCGTGTTTGTGGACGAGGCAATGACGGGGTAGCCCATGGCAAGGTAGGCACCACCGCCCACGAGGGCCGCTACGAGGGCGGTGTTTATTGCGGCTTTTTGAACTGTGATCATGGCACGCTCCTGGCTTCCGCGGTCCGACCGTTCGGAAGAAAATCTCCGCATAGCTGACCGCTGGTGATCGGTCTGTCGGAGCCCGGTGCCGCCAATCCCGGGGATCGACAGTCTGAATTTTACTCAGCTCTGCCGGTGGCGACTAGGAGACTGCTGTCATTCACAGGTTGGGCGGCGACCACTTACATGTGTACGTGAAGGCGTCGTGCCGCTTCGGAGATGGAGCCGCTCAGCGACGGGTACACCGTGAAGGTGCTGGCGACGTCGTCGACGTGCAGTTTCTGCTTCACCGCGATGGAGATGGCGAAGATCAACTCCGACGCATTGGCGCCCACCACCACGCCGCCGATCACAGTGCCAGATCCCTTGCGGGCGAAGATCTTGACGAAGCCGTCCTTGACGTTGCGCATCTTGGCGCGCGCGTTGCTCTTCAGGGAGAGCTTGATGATGTCACCCTGGTACTTGCCGGACTCGATCTCGGCCTCGGAGACACCCACGGACGCGATCTCGGGCGACGTAAAAATGTTGGACGCCACCTGGTGCAGCTTGATGGGGGTCACCTGGTCGCCGAGGAAGTGCGCAATGGCGATCCGTCCCTGCATGGCGGCGACCGAGGCGAGCGCCAGGACGCCGGTGCAGTCGCCGGCAGCGTAGATGTTCGGGGCAGTGGTGCGGGACACGCCGTCCACCTTGATGTGGCCGCTTTCGGTCAGCGCCACGCCGGCTTCCTCCAGGCCGATGCCGGCGGTGTTTGGGATGGAGCCCACACACACGAGGCAGTGGCTGCCGGTGACCTTGGAGCCGTCACCGAGGGTGACCACCACGCCGTCGTCGGTCCGTTCCACCGTCTCGGCACGCGAACGGGACAGCACCTTCACGCCGCGGCGTTCGAAAACCTCTTCCAGCACCTCGGCAGCGTCCGTGTCGGAACCCGGAAGCACGCGGTCGCGGCTGGAAATGAGGGTGACCTTCGAGCCCAGGCCGTTGTAGGCGGAGGCGAACTCGGCGCCGGTCACGCCGGAGCCCACCACGATCAGTTCCTCCGGCAACTCGTCCAGGTTGTAGATCTGTGCCCAGTTCAGGATCCGTTCGCCGTCCGGCCGTGCCGTGGGCAGTTCCCGCGGGTGTGCCCCGACGGCCAGCAGGATGGCGTCAGCCTCGACGGTTTCGGTTCCGTCGGCGGTCAGGACCTCGATGGTGTGGTTGTCCACCAGCTTGCCGGAGCCGTTCAGGATGCGGACGTTCTGGTGCTCCAGGCCGGTCTGGATGTCGACGGACTGCTGGCGGGCGAGGCCGAGCAGGCGGTCGTTGATGTGCTTGAGATCGGCGCGCATGACCGGAACGAAATCCCCGCCGTCGACGTCGAACTTGACTCCCAGCTCGCCGGCACCGCTCACGCGGGTCATCAGGTCCGCCGTCGCGATCAGCGTCTTGGACGGCACGACGTCGGTCAGTACCGCGGAGCCGCCGAGGCCGGAGCGCTCGATGATGGTGACTTGGGCTCCCAGCGAGGCGGCCACCATGGCGGCTTCATAGCCACCCGGACCTCCGCCGAGAATTGCGATTCGGGGGGCGCTGAAATCAGGATGCATAGTCACAAACGACCATTCTCCTGCATCCTGCGCCGGACCACCAACCGTCCTGGACGGGTCGAGCAGCCCCAAGGGGCGCGTTTCTGCTGCCCGCACCGGCTCCGGCACGGTAGCTTGGACCGGGTGAGCACAACAGATTCCCTGGACCCGGATCCCTTCGAAGCAGCGCGGACGGCCGCGGACTACATCGCGTCGGAGACCGGCGTCGAAGCCCACGACACCGCCCTGGTCCTGGGCTCAGGCTGGGCCGAGGCCGCCGACCTCATCGGCGAGACCACCGCGACGCTGGCAGCCTCGGAGGTCCCCGGCTTTTCGGCTCCTGCTGTGGAGGGACACGTGGGCACGATTCGTTCCGTGCTGACCCGGGAAGGCAAGCGCGCACTGGTCCTCGGCGCCCGCACCCACTACTACGAGGGCAAGGGCGTGCGCGCCGTTGCCCACGGCGTGCGCACCGCGGCCGCCGCCGGCTGCCGGACCCTGGTGATCACCAACGGCTGCGGCGGACTCAACGAAGACTGGGCGCCCGGCACCCCCGTGCTCATCAAAGATCACATTAACCTCACCGCGACGTCCCCGCTCGAAGGCGCAACCTTCGTGGACCTGACTGACCTGTACTCATCGCGGCTCCGGGACCTGGCCCGGGACGTCGACCCGTCCCTGAACGAAGGTGTCTACGCCCAGTTCACCGGCCCGCACTACGAGACGCCCGCCGAGGTGCAGTACGCCAAGCGGATCGGTGCCGACCTGGTGGGCATGTCGACTGCGCTGGAGGCCATCGCCGCCCGGCACGCCGGCATGGAGGTCTTTGGCATCTCGCTGGTCACCAACCTCGCGGCCGGCATCAGCCCGACCCCGCTAAGCCATGAGGAAGTGCTCGAAGCCGGACACGCTGCCGGGCCGCGCATTTCCAAGCTCCTGGCGGAAATCATCGGCCGGCTCTAGTCCCGCCCGTTGTTTGTGGCGAGGAGTTGGGCGAGCGAGTCGGCACGCGCCTGGGGAAAACGCCGTTCGAGGGACTGCGCAATGCCTGCCACGGTCTGCCGCGCGAGTTCGGTGCGCCAGGCCAGCTCCGCATGGCGCATGGACTGCGAAATGATGCAGCTCCGAAGGTAGTCCTCGTCCGCGTCACCGCCGGGGCAATTCGCCAGGATGCCGTCGCAGCGGAACGCCAGGTCCCGGCCTTCGATGGCCAGCACCACGTCCAGCACCGAGATCCGGTCAGCACGGCGCGCCAGCTGGAACCCTCCCTTGGGGCCGGACACGGACTGCAGGACGCCCGCCCGCACCAGGCATTGAAGCTGCTTGTTCAGGTATGCCGGCGGCAGCTTATACAGCTCGGCCAGCCGGCCGCTGCTGATCGGTTCTCCCGCGGGCGCCCATGCCATGTTGACGCAGCAGTGGAGAGCCCACTCCACCCCCTGGTTCAACTTCACAACCCAGACGTTACGTGTCCAGAATTTTTGCTGTCAAGCAGCATTCCGGCGGCCACGAACGGGTGGAGTTATGACAGGTCCGCTGCGCTGTCCGGCACCGCTCCGCCGGGTTTTGACGATAGTTTGGTTTCCATGACGCCTTCCGAAGCCGATCTGCAGCTGCTCAACGACGCCCGTGCCTGGGCTGCCCAGGATCCGGACCCGCTCACCGCGGCAACGCTGACCGAACTCGTGAAGCTCACCGAGGCCGGCACGCCCGCGGCCCGGCAGGACCTCGAAGACAGCTTCCGGGGAACACTGCAGTTCGGAACGGCGGGCCTGCGCGCTGCCCTGGGACCGGGGCCCAACCGGATGAACCGCGTCGTGGTCCGCCGCGCAGCGGCGGGCTTCGCCAATTTCCTGGTCCGGACGGTGGCGGAGGCTGCGCCCGGCACACGGCCGCGCGCCGTCGTCGGCTATGACGCCCGCTACAACTCAGACATCTTCGCCGCGGAGACGGCGGCGGTGCTCACCGCGGCCGGAATCGAGACGTTCCTGATGCCGGCTGCCCTGCCAACGCCGCTGCTGGCGTATGCGGTCCGGGCGCTGGAATGCGACGGCGGTGTGATGGTCACTGCCAGCCACAACCCTCCGCAGGACAACGGCTACAAGGTGTACCTCGGCCGTCATGCCGTGGAGGAAAACGGCCGGGGCGCGCAAATCGTGGCGCCGTACGACGCCGTGATCGCCACCGAAATCAGCAACGTGGGCGACCTTGCCTCGATCCCACTGGCCCAGGACGGATGGACGGTCCTGGACGCCGGGATCGTTCAGGACTACGAGGCCGCCACGGCGGGGCTTGCCAACCGCGGGCTGTTCCCGGCCCGGAACCTGAAAATCGTCCTGACACCGTTGCACGGCGTCGGCGGCACCACGGCTGTCGCCGTCCTCCGGGCAGCCGGGTTCACCGACGTGACGCTGGTCAGCGAGCAGGCCGAGCCAGACCCGGACTTCCCCACCGTGAGTTTTCCCAACCCCGAGGAACCGGGCGCGCTGGATCTGGCGCTTGGCGCGGCGATGCAGGCGGACGCGGACATCGTCCTGGCCAACGACCCGGACGCGGACCGTGCCGCGGTGGCCGCGAAGGACCCGGACACGGGTGCGTGGCGGATGCTGCGAGGCGATGAGGTGGGCGCCCTCCTGGGAGCGCATGTCGTGGCGCGGCTGGCCGCCGCGGGGGTGGACGACTCCGAAGGGGACGCGGGCGGCGGAGTATTCGCCAATTCGATTGTTTCGTCCCGGCTGCTTTCACGCATCGCCGCGGCAGCCGGGTACGCGCACGAGGAGACGCTTACAGGATTCAAGTGGATTTCCCGCGTGCCGCGCCTCGTCTACGGCTATGAGGAGGCCCTGGGCTACTGCGTTGCACCGGATCTGGTCCGCGACAAGGACGGACTGTCCGCCGCGGTGCTGATCGCGGAGCTGGCGGCCGCAGCCAAGTCCGAGGGCAAGACGATCTTCGACACCCTGGATGAGCTGTACCTGGTCCACGGGCTCCACGCGAGTGACCAGCTGAACATCCGCGTGGGTGACCTCGGCCTGCTGGATGCCATGATGAACCGGCTGCGCGTGAACCAGCCCGAATCATTTGGCGGTTCAGCCGTGGAGTCATTCGTGGATCTGGCCGAAGGCAGCGAACAACTGCCCCCGACCGACGGGCTGCTCTATGTGACCCGCGACCTCAGCCGGGTGATCATCCGGCCAAGCGGCACGGAGCCGAAACTCAAGTGCTACCTGGAGGTCATCAAGAGCGTCGGGTCTGCAGCCGAACTGCCCGAAGCCCGGCTGGCTGCCAGGGCCGCGCTGGACCAGGTGCTCACTGACGTGCGCGAGGCCCTGGGCCTGTAACCGGCCCGGTGGCTCTGTAAGAAGCCTTAGAGCTCAACCTCGATGACGCCATCGACGATGCGCGTGGCGAACGTGGCCAGGCGCAGGTCCGCGTTGCCGAAGCACTCGCCCGTCTCGAGGTCGTAGACCTCCTTGTGCAGCGGCGAGGCGATGGTGGGGCGCGTGCCGCGTGATCCGAGGATGCCGCGTGCCATGACGAAGGCGCCGGTGGCCGGATCCTCCTGAGCTACGGCGAAAACCTCACCTGGCGCCGTGCGGAACAGGGCCACCTGCTGGCCGGCCACGAGTGCCGCTTCGCCCCAGGCCAGTTCCAGGTCCTCCACGGCGCAGACGCGGTGCCAACCTGCATATCCGGTGGCGAGATCCTCAAGTTCCAGTGTTGCCGTCATGTCCGGCTCCTCTCCCTTTTTGCGTGCTTTCCGGCGGCGGGCCGGTCCTGCGAGACGTGTAATTGCGCCTGCTGTAGCCGCCGCTGCGGCCGTATACCAAAACTAGGGCGGCGGTGTTTCGACGGGGTGCAGTCAATGTGTCAAGAACGTAAAAGACACCTCACATGGCCCGAAACAAGCCCGTGATGCAGAAGTTAAGTTCACGAAACAATTGGGAAACTGAAGCGAAACTGCGCCTCCCTAGTCTGGATGGACAAGCTGCAGAGCACCGTCTGCGGCCCAGCGAAAGGCCCACAGTGACCGAACAGACTTCAACCTCATCGACTCCGCGCCGCATTGTGGTCGCCGGCGGCGGCCCTGCAGCCCACCGTTTTGCGGACGCCATGCATGCCCGGGGCCTCGAAGGCTGGCACGTAACTGTTCTGACCGAAGAAGCCCACTTGCCCTATGACCGCGTTGCCCTCAGCAAGGCCCTCACGGACAGCACCGTTGACCTGACGCTAGGTGCGGCTTCCATGTGGGAACACGAGTCGCTCACCCTGCGGACCGGCGAGCGCGTGGTGAAGATCAACACCGCGGGCAAGTCAGTTGAAACCGCAGCCGGCAACACCTATGAATACGACGAACTGGTGGTTGCCACCGGTTCCGACGCCGCCCGGCTCCCGCTGCCCGGCGCCGAGCGCGTGCACGTCTACCGCACCCTCGAGGACGTCTGGGCCATCAACAAGTCCATCGTCGAGCTGACTGAAAAGCTCGGCCGCAAGGTCAACGCCGTCACCATCGGTGGCGGGCTCCTGGGCCTCGAATCCGCGGCCGGCACCGAACAGCTCGGCGCCACGCCCGTCGTCATCAACGGCGCCCCCTGGCTCATGAACACCCAGCTCGACGAAGGCGCCGGACAGGCCCTGGGCCGACTCATCGAGGCGAAGGGCTTCGAAGTCCACGGCGGTGTGTTCCCGTCCGAAATCCAGGCGGACGACGACGGCCAGGTCACCGGTGTGCTGATGGCAGACGGCCGCATCATCCCTGCCGATATCGTCATCGTGGCCATCGGCGTCAAGCCCCGCGACGAGCTTTTCCGCGCCGCCGAAGGCGAGGAGTCCCTGTTTGATCTGGGCCCCCGCGGCGGAGTCGTGATCAACGATTACTGCGCCACCCAGGTGCCCGGCATCTGGGCCATCGGTGAGGTAGCAAACTTCGAAGGCATGTGCCTGGGCCTGGTGGCCCCTGCCAACACCATGGCCGAAATCGTGGCCGACCGCCTGCACGGTGGCGAGGCCACGTTCCCCGGTTTCGATACCGCCACCAAGCTCAAGCTTTCCGGCGTGGACGTGGCCAGCTTCGGCGACGCATTCGCCCGGACGGAGCACGCCCTCGAAATCGTCTACGCGGACCCGGCCCGCGGCGTTTACCAGAAGATCGTCACCACCGACGACGCCAAGACCCTCCTCGGCGGCATCTTCGTCGGCGACGCAGCCCCCTACACCAGCCTCCGTCCTCTCCTGGGCCGCGAGCTCCCGGCAGAACCGGGCGCCTACCTGACCGCCGCCGGTGGCGGGGAAGCCCCCGAGACCGAGCTGCCGGACGACGCCACCCTCTGCTCCTGCAACAACGTCACCGCCGGAACCATCCGCGACGCCATCAACGGCTGCGGCGCCTGCGACGGCAACGCCCCCGTACAGGAACTCGGCGAACTCAAGGGCTGCACCCGCGCCGGAACCCAGTGCGGTTCCTGCGTGCCGATGCTGAAGAAGCTGCTGGAAACCGAACTGACCAAGTCCGGCGTCGAGGTTTCCAAGGCCCTCTGCGAGCACATCGAACTGTCCCGCCAGGAACTCTTCGACGCCATCCGCGTCCTGGAACTGACCTCCTTCGAGGAGATCATGGCCAAGTACGGCACCGGCGCAGGCTGCGACATCTGCAAGCCGACCATCGCCAACATCCTCGCCAGCCAGAACAGCAACTACGTCCTGGACGCCGGCCGCGGCACCCTGCAGGACACCAACGACCGCGCGCTGGCCAACATGCAGAAGGACGGCACCTACTCGGTGGTCCCCCGCATCGCCGGCGGTGAGATCACCCCGAAGAAGCTGGGCGTCATTGCCGCCGTCGCCGAGAAGTACAACCTGTACACCAAGATCACCGGCGGCCAGCGCATCGATATGTTCGGTGCCCGGCTGGAGCAGCTTCCGGAGATCTGGAAGGAGCTGGTGGACGCCGGCTTCGAATCCGGCCAGGCCTACGGCAAGAGCCTGCGCACGGTGAAGTCCTGCGTCGGCTCCACGTGGTGCCGCTTCGGTGTCCAGGACTCGGTGGCCATGGCCATCCAGCTCGAGCTCCGCTACCGGGGCCTCCGCAGCCCGCACAAGCTCAAGATGGGCGTTTCCGGCTGCGCCCGCGAGTGCGCCGAGGCCCGCGGCAAGGACGTCGGCGTGATCGCCACCGCGGACGGCTGGAACCTGTACGTCGGCGGCAACGGCGGTGCCACCCCGGCCCACGCCCAGCTGCTGGCCAAGGACCTGGATGACGAGACGCTGATCAAGTACATCGACCGTTACTTCATGTACTACATCCGCACCGCCGACCGTCTGCAGCGCACCGCGCGCTGGCAGGAGGAGCTCGACGGCGGCATCAAGCACGTCGAGGACGTCGTGGTGCACGACACCCTGGGCATCGCCGAGGACCTCGAGGCAGCCATGGCCAAGCACGTGGACACCTACGTCGACGAGTGGGCAGACACCCTGAAGGACCCCGAGCGCCTGCGCCGGTTCCGCTCCTTCGTCAACGCCCCCGACCAGAAGGACGATTCCATCACTTTCGTCCCGGACGAGCGCGGCCAGATGCGTCCGGCAACGGCAGAGGAAAAAGGCAAGGTGCTGATCGGGGCTTCCATCCCCATGCGGCCCCGCGATGAGAACGAGGTATAGGCATGCAGCTCAGCATTGATCTCACCGGCCGCGACGTCCTGGTCACCGGTTCGGATTTCGCCGCCCGCCAGGCCGTCCGCCGCTACGAGGCAGCCGGAGCGGTCGTCTCGCGCCTCAGCACCCCGCAGGGTGCCGGGCACGATGGTCCCCTGCCCGAGCGTCCCTTCCTGGTCGCGGCGGTGGAGGACGGCCAGACCGGCTGGGAGCCTCTGCTGGACCGCTGCCGCGCCGCCGGCATTCCGGTGGCGGCCGAACCGGCCGCGGGCCGGGCCGGCCACGTCACGCTGGTTGGCGGCGGCCCGGGCACCGGCGAGCTGCTGACCGTGGCGGCCGTCAAGGCACTGCGGGATGCCGACGTCGTGTTCTACGACCGGCTGGCCCCGTACCAGGAGCTGGCGTCCCTCACCTCTGCCGAACTCGTCGACGTCGGAAAGCGGCCGGGACACCACAAGGTGAGCCAGGGCGACATCGAAAAGCTCATGGTCGCTTCCGCCTTGGAAGGCAACAACGTGGTGCGTCTCAAGGGCGGCGACCCGTACGTCTTCGGCCGCGGCGGTGAGGAAGTTGCTTCCTGCGTCGCCGCCGGCGTCCCCGTCCGCGTCATTTCCGGCGTGACCAGCGCCATCTCCGTGCCGGCTGCCGCCGGCATCCCCGTGACGCACCGTGAAGTCAGCCACATGTTCACCGTCGTGTCCGGCCACGCCCCGCTCACGGAGAAGGAACTGACGCACCTGGCCGGCCTTGGCGGGACCATCGTGGTGCTGATGGGCATCGGTACGCTGCACCACCTCGCCGCCGGCCTGCGCCGCGCCGGGATGCGCACGGACATGCCCATGGCTGTGGTGGAGCGCGGCTACCGGCCGGGCCAGAAGACCACCATCGCTGAACTGGGCAACATCACTACTGCCGCCGCCGGCTGCAGTAATCCCGCTGTCCTGGTGATCGGCGAGGTGGTGCGGGTGGCTGAGGCCAACCGCGGGCATGCCGAGGCCGCGGCGGAACTCGACCGTCTGGCGGCCTCGCTGCTGGGTTCGTGATAGGCATGAACGCAATGAATGCACTAGCCCCCACTGACACACTACCCACCGAAACAGCGCCGGAGGCTGCCGCCGAGGCCCCGTTGGAGGGCTTCCGGATCGGTGTGACGTCCCACCGCCGTTCGCGGGACCTCATCGAGGCCCTGGAACGCCGCGGCGCCGAGGTCCTGCATGCCCCGGCACTGAAGATCGCCCCGGTGAACGAGGACATCAGCCTGATCGAGGACACCAGGGCGATCATCGCAGCCAAACCTGACCTCTGCATCGCCACCACCGCCTACGGCATGCGCCGCTGGTGCGAGGCGGCGGACGCGTCGGGGATCGGTGAGGAGCTGCTGGAAACCCTTGGCGCCTGCCGGATGTTCGTCCGCGGACCCAAAGCCCGCGGCGCCGTGCGCGCCGCCGGCCTGGCCGACGTCGGAATCAGCAGCGACGAGACCACGGCGACGCTGGTGGACATGCTGCTGGCCGAGGGCGTGCGCGGCAAGACCGTGGCAGTGCAGCTGCACGGCTACACGGATGTCCGTCAGCTGGAACGGCTCCGGATGTCCGGCGCCACCGTCCTGACCGTGACCCCTTACCGCTGGGTCAAGCCCGACGGCGCAGACCGGCTCCCCCGCCTCATCGAGGCGGCCTGCAGCGGCAACCTCGACGTCCTCACCTTCACGAGCGCCCCTGCCGTGGACGCCATGTGGAGCACGGCCCACGAGATGGGGCTGTACAAACAGCTCGTGGAGAGCCTCAAGACCACCGTAACGACCGCCGTCGTTGGTCCGGTGACGGCGCAGCCGCTGCTCGATGCCGGCATCAGTCCGCTGGTGCCGGAGCGTTTTCGGATGGGCGCGCTCATCAGGCTGGTGTGCGAGCACCTCGCGCTGAACCATGTGCGCCGCCTGGACACCCGCTCCGGAAACGTGGAACTGCGCGGCCGGTCGCTGCGCATTGACGGCGAGCCCGTGGAGATCGCCCCGGCGCCGCTGCTGCTGCTCCGCGCGCTCCTGGGCGCCGGCGGTGCGGTCCTTTCCCGGGAGTCGCTCTCCGAGCTCCTGGAACTGCGCGGCTCGGTGCACGCTCTGGACATGACGGTCAGCCGGCTCCGCTCCTCCCTGCCGGACGGCAAGCTCGTGGAAACCGTGGTGAAGCGCGGCTACCGCATCCGCGTGTAACCGGTTCTCCTACAGCAACGCGGGGTGACTTAGCGCCCAACCCACCCCCTGGAATTGGGCGCTAAGTGACCCCGGGTTGCTGTGCCGGGGCATATTGTTACCGGGTGGTAAAAAGCAGCGAACAGCCGGGGACAATTCCGCAATGGCAGGGAAACACCGGCGAAAAACGCTCCCCCTAGGCTGGGTCCCATCAGCACAACAGGGCCCGAGACCGGCCCGCCTGGTGCAGCATTCGAAAGGGCCCGCACATGTCCGCCACGGCACAGTTTCCGTCCACCGCCACCCCTTCCGCCAAAATCCTCATCGCCGGGGCAGGCCCGGCCGCCCAGGCCCTCGTGGCCCAGCTCGCCGCGGTGCAGTTCTCGGGAACAGTCACCGTGCTGAGCAGCCACGACGACGCCCCTGACGACCTGCTGGACCTGGCCGCCCTGCCGTTCGTTTCGGTGCGCTTCGGCCAGCCCGCCAGCCACATCGACGCCACCGCCAGGGTGGTCACCACCGCCGACGGCATGGAATTCTCCTACGACCAGCTGGTCATCGCCACCGGCTCGGCCCCGGTGCACTCGCCGGTGGACGGCTCCGGTCGCTGCCTCAGCTACTCCACCATCGATGACGCCGCCAAGATCGGCAACGCCGTCAAGGAAGTCACCAGGGTCTTGGGCCGCAGGCCGCTCGGCATCCTGGTGGGCACCGGTCCCGCCGCCGGACAGGCCGAAGCGGTGCTTCGCGCCCGCGGCGTCCGTCCGGTCCGCACCACTGCCCGGCCCGCCGCCGTCGTGCCAACACTGGCCGGATCCGTGCTGCCGGCCGCCGGCGTTGTGTTCGAGGACGGCAGCCGCATGAACGGCGACCTCGTGGTCCTCGCCGAGGACCGCACGCCCCGGGACGGGCTGGCAGCAGCCGCCGGCGTTAAGACGGCGGCGGCCGGCGGGATCGTCGTCGGCCGCGACTTCCGCTCCTCCGTGCCGGGCATCTGGGCCATCGGGGATGCGGCAGCGTTGGACGGCGTGCGGCTGGGTCTGCTGGTGGCGTCCGGGTCCGCTGCCGGCGCATGCGCGGCCGAGCTCATGGCGGCACTTTCCGAGGGGCAGCTGGCCACCGCTGCCTAGCTTTCCTGCTGTGGCAGGATGGTTCGCAAGGACGCCGCGACACCCGGGGCGCCTTCGGCCAAAAGCCCATGGAAAGGACCAGCATGAGCAACGAAGCCAGCCCCGGAACGGGCACCGCGACCAGCCCCGCAGGATCTCCAGGGGAGGGTAGCGGGGCGCCGGGCATCGCTTCCTTCATCGACCACACGCTGCTGAAGCCGGAGGCCAGCGAAGCGGAAATCCTCAAGGTGTGTGCCGAGGCCGCCGAGTACAAGTTCAAGTCGGTATGCGTGAACCCGGTGTGGGTCAAGACGGTCAAGACGGCCCTCAAGGGCACCGGCGTGCTCACCTGTTCCGTGGTGGGTTTCCCGCTGGGCGCCACGCCCAGCGATGTCAAGGCGTTTGAGGCGCGCGGGGCCGTGCTGGACGGCGCCGACGAAGTGGACATGGTCATCGACATCGCTGCGGCCAGGGCTTCGGACAGGGGCGCCCTGGTGGACGACATCAAGGCCGTCGCCGAGGCCGTCCACACCGGAGAGGCGATCCTCAAGGTCATCATCGAGACTGCCCTGCTCACCGATGACCAGAAGGTCCTGGCCTGCGAAGCGGCCGTGGAGGCCGGTGCCGACTTCGTCAAGACCTCCACGGGCTTCAACGGCGGCGGAGCCACCGCCGCGGACATCGCCCTCATGCGGCGCACCGTGGGCCCGGACGTGGGCGTCAAGGCCTCCGGCGGCGTGCGGTCCCTCGAGGACGCACAGGCTATGATTGCTGCAGGTGCAACACGTATTGGCGCCAGCTCCGGTATTGCAATCGTCAAAGGCGAACAGGGTTCGTCTGCGTACTGACCGGCGGCAGCCACAGTTTGAGCCCCGCGGGGCCGAGGAGGAATGAATGTCCAGCAAGATTGACCAGCAGGTAAAGACGCCCCAGAACGAGAACCCCCTGGCCGGCAGCATCGTTCTGTTCGTGGTCATCATGGCCCTGTTCCTGGGCGCCATCTACTCGCTGTCCTTTCTGACGCTGGGCAACCCGTGGCCGATGGCTGTGTGCCTTGGCCTTTTCGCCCTCGCATTCTGGATCCCGCAGACCATCACCGGCCGCTCGGACAGCGCTGGCGAACACTAAGACCAACTGAATTAAAAAGCCGAAGCCCCGGACTGTCCGGGCTTCGGCTTTTTTAACTCCTATTTCATGGCAGTCCGAGCATGCTGCTGGCCAGCCGGCCGGCCAGCGCCAGCACCGCAGGGAAATGCGCACCGGCCAGCGACCAGGCCGCCAGGCACATTCCCACCATGGCGTAGCCGCTCACCGGTATCAGCACCAGCCACTCCCGCCGGGACCCTGCCCGGCCGAGCAGCGGGATCGAGAAGGCGCCGTTGGGCCGCCAGAAGTTCCTCAACACCCACATCCGGCGCAGGAACCTTGGCGGTTTGATCACCAGCGGCCAGAGGAGCGGAACACCGCCGGTGGTCACCATGTCCCCCACGATGTGGACCACCACGCCGATCAGCATGGACATGGGCAGCCAGGTCCACTGGTGGGGCGCGAACCAGGTCACCAGGCCGGCCATGACCAAGGCAAAGACCCAGTTGGTGATCCACCCGGACTTTGGAAACAGTTTCAGCGCCTTGGCGGCGATGTTGATCATGAACATGCACAGCAGCCCGGCACCAAGGGACAGCACACCCCATGGCGTGTCCACCTGGATCTGCGCCGCAACCGCGGCGAGCAGCACGAACATGGCTGCCCCCAGCACCGAATGCGTGCCCTGCCGGTGGCCGCCGCTGGCGTTCTCGATGCCCAGGGCGATCATGTTGGACAGCGGCGGCAGCGAGTGTGCCACGGTGCTGGAGCGGTGGTCCCAGTCGCACACCAGGGCGGTGCCCGCCGTCGCCATGCCGCCGATCAGCACGCCGGTGGCGTCCAGCGGGTACCAGCCCAGGGTGTACGGCCCCGTCGCGGCAACAGCCACCCACGCCGCGGCTCCCGACGCGGCGTGGTGTCCTCCCATCACGGCTAGCCCTTCGTGGCTTCGAGCGGGACCGGGGCGTCGGCGAAGATGTTGCGGATGACCCCGTCGGCCCATTCCAGGATTTCGGCGTCCTGCAGGTCGCGGCCGCCGATCCTTGCCGTTTTCGGCTTGGGGATGAGCACGGCGTCGAGGGCAGGCTTGGACTGCGCGCCCGGGTACATGCGGTTGAGCCGCATGGTCTTCGATTCGGGCAGCTGCGCCGGGGAGAACCTGATGAAGTTTCCCTGCAGGGCGACGTCGGAGAGCCCGGCTTCGCGGGCACCCACCCGGAAGCGCGCGACGGCTACCAGGTTCTGTGCGGGCAGGGGCGGCTCGCCGTAGCGGTCCACGAGCTCGGCGAGGACCTCGTCGATGGCCTCGTGGGTGACGGCGGACGCCAGCTTGCGGTAGGCCTCCAGCCGCAGCCGCTCCCCCGGGACGTAGTCGTGCGGCAGGTGCGCGTTCACGGGCAGCTCGATCTTCATTTCGGCGGCCTTCTCCTCGGCTTCACCGCGGTACTCGGCCACGGCTTCGCCCACCAGCCGGATGTAGAGGTCGAAGCCGACGCCTTGGATGTGGCCGGACTGCTCACCGCCTAGCAGGTTGCCGGCGCCGCGGATTTCCAGGTCCTTCATGGCCAGCTGCATGCCCGCGCCGAGCTCGTTGTGGGTGGCCACGGCCTTCAGCCGTTCCAGCGCCACCTCGCCCAGCGGCTTCTCGGAGGGGTAGAGGAAGTAGGCGTAGGCGCGTTCACGTCCGCGGCCCACGCGCCCACGCAGCTGGTGGAGCTGCGACAGGCCGTACTTGTCCGCGCCGTCTACGATCAGGGTGTTGGCGTTGGAGATGTCCAGGCCGGTTTCGATGATGGTGGTGCACACCAGGACGTCGAAGCGCTTCTCCCAGAAGTCGACGATGATCTGCTCCAGCCGGCTCTCAGACATCTTGCCGTGTGCCACCTCGACCCTGGCTTCGGGGACGAGGTCGCGAATTCTGGCTGCGGTCTTTTCGATTGTGGAAACGCGGTTGTGCACGAAGAAGACCTGTCCCTCGCGCATCAGCTCGCGGCGGATGGCGGCGGAGGTCTGCTTGTCCGTGTACGGCCCCACATAGGTGAGCACCGGATGGCGTTCCTCCGGCGGGGTGGCCAGGGTGGACGTTTCGCGGATGCCGGTCAGCGACATTTCAAGCGTACGCGGGATCGGGGTGGCGCTCATGGCCAGGACGTCCACGTTGGTGCGCATCTTCTTCAGCGCTTCCTTGTGCTCGACGCCGAAGCGCTGCTCCTCGTCCACGATCACCAGGCCCAGGTCCTTGAACTCAAAGTCCTTGGACAGCAGCCGGTGCGTGCCGATCACCACGTCCACGGAGCCGTTCTTCACGCCCTCGGCGGTTTCCTTGGCTTCCTTGGACGCCTGGAACCTGGACAGCGGCTTCACGCGCAGGGGGAACCCGGAGAACCGCTCGGTGAACGTCTCGTAGTGCTGCTGCGCGAGCAGGGTGGTGGGCACTAGCACCGCCACCTGTTTGCCGTCCTGCACGGCCTTGAAGGCGGCGCGGACGGCGATCTCGGTCTTGCCGTAGCCGACGTCGCCGGAGACCAGCCGGTCCATGGGGATCTCACGCTCCATGTCGGCTTTGACCTCGTTGATGGTGGTGAGCTGGTCCGGGGTCTCCACGTACGGGAAGGCCTCCTCCAGCTCGCGCTGCCACGGTGTGTCCGGCGCGAAGGCATGGCCGCGCGACGCCATCCGGGCCGAGTAGAGCCGGATGAGCTCGCCGGCGATCTCCTTGACCGCCCGGCGCGCCTTGGACTTGGTGCTGGCCCAGTCCGCGCCGCCCATCTTGCTGAGCACAGGGGTGTCGCCGCCGACGTAGCGGGTCACCTGGTCCAGCTGGTCGGTGGGCACAAACAGCCTGTCCCCCGGCGCCCCGCGTTTCGACGGCGCATACTCCAGCACCAGGTACTCGCGCACGCCGTCCCCGCCCCCTGCCACCTTGCGCTGGATGAGCTCCACGAACCGGCCGATGCCGTGCTGCTCGTGCACCACATGGTCCCCGGCCACCAGCTGCAGCGGATCCACGGCGTTCCGCCGCTTGGACGGCATGCGGCGCATGTCCTTCGTGGAGCCTGCGGAGGTGCGGCCCAGCAGGTCGGCCTCGGTCAGGAGACCGAGTTTCAGTCCGTCCAGGACAAAACCGCGTCCGACGGCGGCGGTAGTCACCTCGATGATCCCTGCCTGGGGTTCGTGGTCCAGTGTGTCCACCCGGGAGCAGGGGATGTCGGCGTCGTGGAACAGTTCAGCCAGGCGCTGCGCCGGGCCCGGGCCTTCGGTGGCCACCACGATCCGCCACTGGTCCCGCACGTGCGAGCCAATGAAGTCCATCATTTCCGCCACGTCGCCCTGGTAACCGCGCGGTTCGCGGGCGTGGAGGTTGAGCACGTCGATGTCCGGTGTCAGTTCCTCATCGGTGGCGAGCGACGTGATGGACCACCAGGACACCTCGTGCCCGAGGGCCGCCGATCGGGTCTCGGCCAGCGACCGGAAGCTGGCGGAATGCAGGGCGGCCGAGGCCTGCGAACTGAGGTCGAGCGGGGCAGTTCCGCCGTCGGAGGCCGTGGACCACGCGGCTTCCAGGAACTCCTCGTTAGTGGCCGCGAGGTCGTGCGCGCGCGTGCGGACCTTCTCCGGTTCAATGACCACCGAGATGGAACCCTCTGGCAGCTGTTCCATGAACGGGACCATGGCGTCCACCAGGACAGGCGCCAGGGATTCCATGCCTTCCACGGCAATGCCGCCGGCGATCTTCTCCAGCATGTCGGCAGCAGCGGGCAGCTGGGACTTCAGCGTCGCGGCCCTGGACATGACCGACGGGGTGATGAGGATTTCGCGGCAGGGCGGGGCGTGGAGTTCGGTGGGATGGTGCAGGCCGGGCGAGGACAGCGAGCGCTGGTCGGCGACGGCGAACCAGCGCATCTGGTCCACCTCGTCGCCGAAGAATTCCACCCGGATGGGGTGGTCCTCGGTGGGCGGGAAGACATCGAGCATGCCGCCGCGGACGGCGAACTCGCCACGGCGGGTCACCATGTCGACGCGGGCGTAGGCGGCGTCTGCGAGGTTCTTGACGACACTGCTGAAGGGGGCCTCCTGGCCGACCTTCAGGGTCACCGGAACCAGTTCCCCCAGACCGGCCACGATCGGCTGGAGCACGGCGCGGACCGGGGCCACGACCACCCGGAGTGGTCCCGCCGCTGCGGTTTCCGGATGCGCCAGGCGTCGCAGGACCGACAGCCGGCGGCCCACCGTGTCCGAGCGGGGGGAAAGCCGCTCGTGCGGGAGGGTTTCCCAGCTGGGGAACTCGGCCACGGCGTCGGCGGGCAAGTAGGCACGGAGCGCGGCGGCAAGGTCCTCGGCCTCGCGTCCCGTGGCGGTGACGGCCAGGACAACACCCGGCGCGGCATGGTCAGCGGCGGAGCTCCCATTTTCCGCAGCGTTCAGCAGGCCGTCCGCCATCTCCGCCAGGAGCACGGGCCGCAGTCCTGCCGGGGCGCTGATCTGGTAGTCCTCGCTGCGGACGCTGAAGCTCCTGCCCGCCTCGGCCTGCACGCGGGCGAACGTCCTGTCCGTAGAAAGGACGCGGCGCAGGCCGTTGAGGGGCAGTCCGTTGAGGGACTGGCCTGAGGGCAGGCCAGTGGAGGGCTGGCCTTTGGGGCGCTGGCCGCTGGGGCTCATGGCAGGATCTCCTGGAATCTCATTCGAACGCAGGCAACACGAAAAGCCGAGATTCTTGCGAATGCCGGGGCTTCCAGCCTACCCCTGAGGGCGCGCCGGCGGCATCCGGGCTCCGGATACCGCATTGCTAAGCTTGCTGAGCAGGTGAGGTTCAGCACAGCCTGAAGATCAGCACAGCAATGCCGCCGCCCCCAAGGAGACTCCCGTGAGCGACCAGACCGGAAATGACAGCAGCGGAAATGACAGCAGCACCGGCGGCGCGGCAGGAGCCGGCAGCAGCCCCGACGCCCGGACGGTGCTTGTCACGGGCGCCACGGGGTACATCGGCGGGCGGCTGGTCCCCCGGCTGCTGGACGCTGGCCACCGCGTCAAGGTGCTCGTTAGGTCCCCGGAGAAGATCGCCGGCGTGCCGTGGTTCGACGACGTGGAGCTGGTCCGCAGCAGCCTCGGCGACTCCGCGGCGCTGGAGGAGGCCCTGCAGGGGGTCGACGTCCTCTATTACCTGGTCCATTCCATGGCAGCGGGCTCCGGTTTTGAGGCCAAGGAAAAGGTCATGGCCGGGCTTGTGGCCGGTGCCGCCGCGGCTGCCTCCGTCCGGCGGATCGTCTATTTGGGCGGACTGCACCCACGCAACACTGCACTGTCAATGCACATGCGCTCCCGCGAGGCGGTGGGCGAAGTATTTCTCTCCGGCCCGGTGGATGCCATCGTGTTCCAGGCCGGGGTGGTCATCGGCTCCGGCTCGGCGTCGTTCGAAATGATCCGCCACCTCGCCGAAACCCTGCCCCTCATGCCGGCGCCCAGCTGGGTCCGCAACCGGATCGAAGCCATCGCCGTCCGGGACGTGCTCTACTACCTCGTCGGGGCCGCGTCTCTGGTGGAACCACTCAACCGCACCTTCGACATCGGTTCCCGGGACGTCCTGACGTACGCCGGCATGATGAAGGAGTACGCGGCCGAGGCGGGCCTGCCGCCGCGCCCGGTCCTGGCGCTGCCAGTGCCGGCACCCAGGCTGGCCGGATTGTGGGTTGCCCTGGTGACCCCGATTCCGCTGTCCATGTCCGTGCCGCTGGTCCAGTCCCTGCAGCACGATGCGGTCTCGGCCGAACACGACATCGATAACTACATCAAACAGCCCGACGGCGGGCTGACCGGCTACCGCAGGGCCGTGGCCTTGGCGCTCGGCAAGGAACGCGACGGCCAGGTGGAAACGACTTGGGCCAACGCCGGCGCCGATGCCGACCCGCTGCCGAGCGACCCCGGCTGGGCCGGGCACAGGGTGTATGTCGACGAGCGGACCTTTCCCAGCGACGTTGACCCGTCGCACGTGTGGACGATCATCGAGGGGATCGGCGGCCGCAACGGCTGGTACTCGCTCCCGCTGGCCTGGAGCGTCCGCGGCTTGCTGGACAAGCTCTCGGGCGGAGCGGGCCTGCTCCGCGGACGCCGGCATCCGCACCATCTGGTGGCCGGTGAGGTGGTGGACTGGTGGCGCGTGGAACGGATCGAGCGCGGCCGCCTGCTCCGTCTGCGGGCAGAAATGCGCGCCCCGGGACGCGCCTGGCTGGAGCTCTGCGTGGAGCCTGAGGGCGGCGGAAGCCGCTACCGCCAGCGGGCGATTTTCTTTCCCAAAGGACTCAGCGGGCGGCTCTACTGGCTGGCCGTTCTTCCGTTCCACAGCATCATCTTCCCGGCCATGTCCCGCAACATTACCGCGGCAGCCCGGAAGGTGGCCGGTGCGGAAGAGTCCGCCGCCACCCCGTAGGATGTGGTGAGCAAAAAGCGTTCTGACCCCACAACGACGGAGGATCTATGGCACTGAGTGCATCCACCACCCTTCCCCACGGCGTCGACAGCGTCACCGCAGTCTTCACGAACGAGGACTTCCAGCGCCACACCAGCGAATACGTCGGCGGCAGCCTCGAGTCCTTCACCGTGGTGGGCGACATTGCCGGAGAGTTCAGCACGACGTCCGTGCGCACCCTCCCCACGACGCGTCTGCCGGAAATCGCCCGCAAGTTCGTCGGCGAGAGCCTCAAGGTGACCCAGGTGGAAAACTGGGAAGCTCCGGCAGCCGACGGTTCGCGCCAGAGCACCATCTCCCTGAAGATCGCCGGCGCGCCGATCGACGTGTCCGCGGTCCAGCGTCTCGTTGCTGACGGCGGCAGCACGCGGGTTGAACTCGAAGGCAACGTCACGTCCTCCGTGCCGTTCCTGGGCGGCAAGATCGCCGACGCCGCCGAGCCCATGGTGGGCAAGGCGCTGAACATCCAGTCGCAGCAGGCCCAGGCCTGGCTCGAAAGCCACTAGTCCTGTGGACGTCCCAGCCTTCCTTGCCCTGGTCCTGATCGTTTCGGGCGTGTGGTCCCTGGTGGTGTGGCCGCAATTCCTGCGCCGCGTCATGAAGGACCCGCGGGCACGGGACGGCGCTGGCAAGGCCACGAAGTTCCTCACCGTCCACGTGGTCCTGGTAACGGTATCCATGGTGTTGGGTGCCGCCACGGCCGCCATCGGAATCGCGGCGCTCGTCGGCTGAGCGGCGCGGGCTAACCGGCTCCGGCAGGCCTCCCTGCATCGGGGTGGTCTGGTTGAGCGGGTCGAAAGGGTTTCGATCCGCTCAACCAGAAGGCCTCGGCGGACTTTCGCACGTCAGATAAGCTGGGTACACATGGTGCGCCGGGAAGTCTGGTCGGCAAGACGTTAGCCGATCCCTCGAGGAGCTCCAATGACCAAGCCGTCCCTCCCGTCCCGTAAATTTCCCTCCCGGCAATTCCGCGTATTCAGCCGCTCCACCTACCCCGAGTACCTCCGCATTGCCGCGATCCTCCGGACGGAGACAGTCGGCGGCGCGCTCCTCCTGGTCGCCACTGCTGCCGCCCTGGTCTGGGCCAACTCCCCAGCCGCGAACGCCTACTTTGGATTGCGCGACTTCAAGGTTGGCTACGAGCCCTGGCACCTGCAGCTGAGCCTGGGGCACTGGGCTTCCGACGGACTGCTCGCACTGTTCTTCTTCATTGCCGGCCTGGAACTTAAGCGCGAGTTTGTCTCCGGCGACCTGCGCCAGCCGTCCCGGGCGGTCGTCCCGGTAACGGCGGCAGTAGGCGGCGTTGCCGCGCCGGCCATCATCTACTCCGTCATCGTCTGGAGCCAGGGGGCCGAGGCCCTGAGGGGCTGGGCGATCCCCACCGCCACCGACATAGCATTCGCGCTGGCAGTGCTCGCCGTCATCAATACCCACCTCCCGGCGGCGCTGAGGACATTCCTGCTCACCCTCGCCGTGGTGGATGACCTGATCGCCATCGGGATCATTGCATTCTTCTACTCCACCGGGCTCCAGCCGGCCCTGCTGCTCGCCGCCCTGGTCCCGCTGGCACTCTTCGCCTGGCTGGTGCAGAAGCGGGTCACCCACTGGTACCTGCTCCTGCCGCTGGCGGCGGCCACGTGGGGCCTGGTGCACGCGTCCGGCATCCATGCCACGGTGGCCGGCGTCCTGCTCGGCTTCACCGTTCCGGTGGCTGCCTCGCGGCGGGACCTCCGCCACCCGGGGAGCACCACCGGCGACATCAATGACGACGGCATGACTTCCGACGGCGGCGGCACCGGCATGGCCGAACGCCTGGAACACCTGCTCCGGCCACTGTCTGCAGGTTTTGCGGTGCCTGTCTTCGCGTTCTTCTCGGCGGGCGTTGCGCTCGGCGGCGCCTCCGGCCTGACGTCCACCCTGGCCGACCCCGTGGCCGTGGGCATCGTGGCAGCACTGATCGTGGGCAAGGCCCTTGGCGTCTTCGGGGCAACACTCCTGGTCACGAAAACCACCCGCGCGCAGCTCGACGACGGCCTGAAGTGGGTCGACGTCGCCGGACTGTCCCTCCTGGCGGGCGTAGGCTTCACGGTCTCGCTGCTGATCGCCGAACTGAGTTTCGGCTCGGGCTCAGCCCGGGACGACCACGCAAAGGTGGCCATCCTGGCCGGTTCACTGACCGCCGCGGCGCTGGCCGCCGTCGTGCTTAAGGCCCGCAACAGGCACTACCGGCGCGTGGAAGAGATGGAGGCGCGGGACGACGACGGCGACGGCGTGCCGGATGTCTTCGAACGGTCCGAACAGGACGGCTAGTTCAGGACCGCCAGGTCCGGGCAGGACGGCTAAAAAGGTGCGGTCAAGCTGCCTGGTTCAGGGCATCCTCGGCCGCAACCCAGGAGATCATGGCGCACTTCACCCTCGCAGCGTAGCGGGCCACACCCTCGAAGGCAGCGGCATCGCCCAGGATTTCGGGGTCGGCGGGGATTTTTCCCCGGGACCGCAGGACCTCGCGGAAGTTCCCGATCACCGAGCGGAGTTCGTCCACGGTCATGCCCTCGGCCAGCTCGCTCAGCACGGAGGCGGAGGCCATGGAGATCGAGCAGCCGGCCCCGTCCCACGCCAACTGCGTGACCGTGCCGTGGTCAACGGCCACGCGCAGGGTGACCTCGTCGCCGCACACGGGGTTGAGCTGGTGAGACTGACCGGTGGCCGCGCCGTCCGGGACAGCCGTTGCGGCCAATCCGCTGCCGTGCCGGGCCTTGGAGTGGTCAAGGATAATCTGCTGGTAAAGCTGGTCGAGGCTCATGCTCAAGTACCTGTCGTCGGGATCCGGGGCTAGGCCCGGAAGTAGGCGCGGACTCCGGACACTGCGTCCAGGAATTCGTCCACGTCGTCGGTGGTGTTGTACAAGTAGGCGCTGGCCCGGGTGGTGGCCGTCAGTCCCAGCCGACGGTGCAGCGGCTGCGCGCAATGGTGGCCCACGCGGACCGCAATGCCGCGCGCATCAAGGAACTGGCCGACGTCGTGCGCGTGGACACCGGCAACGTCAAAGGCCGCCAGGCCGATGCGGTCCTGGCCGGCGGCCGGACCCAGCACACGGACGCCGTCGATGGCTTCCAGGCCTGCCACCATCCGCTGGCCCAGCTCGGACTCCCAGCGGTGCACCCGGTCGATGCCGGTTTCCGTCAGATAATTGACCGCGGCGGCAAGGGCCACTGCCTGCGAAATTTTCTGCGTCCCGGCCTCGAACCGTTGCGGCGCGGGGAGGTACTCCGCGCGTTCCATGGTCACTGTGGTGATCATGGAACCGCCGGTCAGGACCGGCGGGAGCACGTCCAGGAGCTCCTGCTTGCCGTAAAGCACTCCGACGCCGGTGGGTCCCAGCATCTTGTGGCCGGAAAACACGGCGAAGTCGACATCCAGCTGCTTGACGTCCAGGGCAAGGTGCGGTGCCGACTGGCAGGCATCCAGCACCACGAGGGCGCCCGCCCGCCGGGCGAGGGCGACGAGGTCGCTGACCGGGTTGATGGTCCCCAGCACGTTCGAGGCGTGGGTGAACGCCAGCAGCCGGGTGCGCTCCCCCAGGATTTCCGCCGCTTCATCCATGCGCAGCACCCCGGCGTCGTCCAGCGGGATGTGCCGCAGCGTGGCACCGGTCCGGTAGGCCAGTTCCTGCCACGGGATCAGGTTTGCGTGGTGTTCCATTTCGGTGACCACGATTTCATCGCCCGGTCCCAGGGCGAGGTCCCGCAGCTTGGCGTCGCCGCGGCCCTGGGCTGCCCACAGTGAGGCGTTCGACAGAGCGTAGCTGATGACGTTGAGGCCCTCGGTGGCGTTGGAGGTCCAGACGATCTCCTCATAGGCCGCCCCGACAAAGTCGGCGACGGTCTGCCGGGCATCCTCAAACACCTCGGTGGCCTCCACGGCAAGGTGGTGGGCACCGCGGTGCACGGCAGCGTTCCGCTGCTCATAAAATTCCTGTTCCGCCTCGATTACGCTCAGCGGATTCTGCGAAGTTGCGCCGGAATCCAGATAGATGAGCGGGCGGCCGTTGACCGTCTGATTCAGCACGGGAAAGTCGTTGCGGATCCGCAGGACCTCGGCATTGTCCATCGCAGAAAGGGCACGCGTCAGCGTGGTTGGCGTTGATACTACGGCCAATGGGACTCCTTGGGTGCCTCGAGGTACCTCTCAATTGTCCCACAGCACGTTTGGGGCGCAGCAGGGCACGAGCCGGCCTGCCTGATCGGGGCGCACGTTCCGGGATACCTGATGAGGCGCACGCAAAAGGGCCCCCGTCGCTGCGGGCCGCCCTATTCACGCCGTCGGATATTCACTTGTTGCGGACCCGCTACTTTTAAGGACCGGCGACGGCTGGGGGGAGAGCCTCGGTCTCAGAAGGCTCTGACGTCGCCGGCCCCGCCTTACCCGGACCCGAGGGCCGGAAATCTGGTGCGAGACCTGGAAAAATCTGGTGGCAGCTTCGGGGGGAGATCAGCCCTGCTTCCGCTGCCACTAATAGTTAATCGCGTACCGGCGCCCGCGGCACGAGTATCATGTACTCGTTTTTCTGAGTACTCAACTACTGGTTCCCGCAGGTAGCCATGCCCGGCGCGCAACCGCGCGGATTTTGCCCGGAGGGGCCAGAAAAAAATCAGCTTGGGAAGCGTGCTACTTCTTCGGAAGGGCAAGCGCGAGCTCGTCACGCCGGCGGACGCCGAGCTTGACGTAGCTGCGGTACAGGTGCCCCTCGACGGTCCGCACGGACACCATCAGCTGCTGCGCGATCTCGCGGTCGGAGAGGCCCTGCACCGCCAGCTCAACGATGTCCCGCTCCCGGCGGGTCAGGTGGACACTGGGGACCGAGGCCACAAACGGGCTCTCCCGGAAGCGCTCCCCGAGCTCTTGGTCGCATTTCTCCCGGTGCGCGATCGCCTGGCGGGCTCGGCGCCGCTCCCCCGCCGCGTCCAGCAGGGCACCGGCCCTGGCGTACGCCTCGCGCGCCAGGTTCAGCAGGCCCGCCTCCTCCAGGGCGGCGGCCGTGTCCATGAGGACATCGGCGTCTTCCGAGGCCCAGGCCTGGGCGAGCTGCCGCCAGCCGGCAGCCCACCGGCCCTCAACGGTAGCGGCGAGGGCGGCGAGTTCCTGCGCCAGAGAATGCTCGCCAAGATCCGAGCAAAGGATGAGGCACTCCATCCTGGTTCCTGGATGGTCGGTAACTGACTCGGACCCCGCGAGCTCACGGAGCCTGTCCAGTCCGCTGCCCTTCCGGTCAAGGTATTCAGCCGCGGCGGCCGCATAGGCTTCCGCGACTGCGTCGCAGCCGGGTCCGCTCGCGTGCCTGGCGGAGATGAAGTCCTGTTCGAGCCGCTTCGCCTGGGCGGTGTCGCCCAGCCGTGCAGCGGCGTAGAAGGCAAGCGACGAGCCGAACCTGAATTCCTGCAGCGGGTCATTGACCCGAAGCGCCTCGACAGCGGGCAGGAGGACCTGGTAGGCGCGCTCCAGCTGCCCCTGCCGCAGCAGTCCAAGGCCTCGCAGTGCCTGGATACCGCCGCCAAAGGTCGAAGCGCCCTCGGTGCGCTCAGCCGGGTATCCGGACAGTTCATGTTCGGCCGATTCCCAGTTGCCGGCAGCGAGGGTGCTGATCGCCAGTCGGGTCAGGACAAACTCATTGAAGAAATAGAGGCCGCCGCTGAGCGCGTGCAGGAAGGGGCCGGCCGCCGCCGCAGCGGCGTGGGCCTGGTGTGACCGGCCGGCAGCAACCAGCGCCTGGGCAAGCAGGGCCTGCGCCACGGCGTGCAGTGTTGCCTCAACGCCGGATGCAGTCTCCGGATCCGTGGTCCCCAGCGCCGCGACGACAGCACCAATGCCTTCATGGTCCCCGGCGGCCGCCATCTCCAGCAGTTCGTGGATCCTGTCCTGCCACGCATCGTCGGGGGCGATTCCGGCCTCCTCCAGCTGGTGGCGCGATTCAGCCCGGAGCGACGGCACGGACTTTCCCAGAGCCATGTGGGATGACGCCCTGAGCATGAGCACCTGCGGAGCTTCCGGATCCCCCGCCAGATCAAGCCAGCAGCCGTCAAGGAGTTCGGCGGCCTCGCGGTACTTCCCTTCATTGAAGTGGGCCCGCGCTGTGATGGAGAGCGCGTGGGCCTGCAGCACCGGTGCACGCACGTGACCGGCCATGAGCCGGGCGCCGGCATTATTGAACGTGGTCGCAGCCAGCAGGCCGGCGTTCAGAAGGTCCCGGTCGGGCACCTCCAGGCCGCACTCCAGCGACCATTGGACCAGCCGCAGCCTGCCCTCAGCGCTTGCGGCTGCGGGGTCCAGGTGGGCGTCAAGCTTCTGCCGTAGCTGCAGGCTCCGCGAGACGGACACCTGGCGCCGCGTCGATTCGCCCAGGATGGCATGGGTGAGCCGCAACTCGGTATGCGTCGCGGTTGATTCGCTCACCACCTGGTTATCCAGCAATGAACGTACGACGCCGGCGCCGCAGACGTCCTCGATCAGGCCCCTGGGCACCGGCTCCGCCAGGGCGATCATCTTGAGCGCATCCTGTTCCTCCGGCGTTCTCCGGAGGAGATCCTTGGCCACGAGATCCGAAAGCCTGGGTCCGTCGGCCGGCAACGGTCCGAGCAGCACCCAGATCCCGTTCCGCTGGACCAGGGTTCCGGCGGCTGTTGCGTCACTCAGCAGGCAATCGAGGAGCAGCGGGTTGCCGCCCGAAGCGGACCACAGCGACTGGACGGTGCTCACGGGAACAGTCCCCTGGAGAGTGTGTTCCACTACCTCCCTGACCTGCTCGCCGTTGAGCGGCCGGAGATCGATGCGTTCGGCCAGGCCGTCATACCAGAGCTGGTTCAGGGCCTGGGGCAGGCCCGGCCGCGGCCGTCCGGCTGCCAGCACGGTCGCCCAGCCTGCCGACGTCATGTCTACCACCATGCTGGCCGTGGCGTCGTCGAGGTGGTGGGCGTCGTCCACCACCAGGAGCACCGGGGCGTCGTTGCCGCCTTTGAGGCCGCCGCCCTTCAGCTCCTGGAAGTGGGCCCAGACGGCCCGCAGCACCGCGATCGGCGAGTCCGCTTCCTCCGGGGCGAGCCCGGACGTGTAGGGCGCCAGCACGCCGTAGGGGACCTTGGCCAGAGAGGAGCTGCCGTGGATGCGGAGCACGGTCATCTCTGCCGCCAGCTTCTCCCGCACGGCGTCCGTCACCGATGTCTTTCCCACGCCGGGGCCTGCCATCAGGTAGACCGCCTGGCTGGCACGGCTGCGGATTATGGTGCAGACATGCTCTATCGCTTCACGGCGGCCTGTGAGCTGGCGGAGTTCGGATTCCGCTTCTGCACCGCGGCCATTGGACGAGCCGCCGTGGGACGAAGGGTTGGGCGACGCGCTGTTTGATGGGGAGCTGTTAGACGAGGCCAGGCAGATCACCCCTGGATGTCACGCCGAGCTTGGTGAACACCTGGTACAGGTGGCCCTCCACCGTTCGGACTGATACGCCCATCTCCAGGGCGATGTCCCGGTTGGATACGCCCCTTCCGGCCAGCCGGGAGATCTGGCGTTCACGTGCGGTAAGGAGCGGGCTGCCGCTGCTGGGAACGATCGGGAGGCTGGGCACCGTGGCGGTGAGGCTGTCCAGCCGGGCCTGGGCAACGCGGGCGGAGGCAGAATCGCCGGAGTGGCGGGCAAAGTCTACGGCGAGCGCAACGCACCGGGCCTCAACGGCGTCGAGCTCCAGTTCGGCGCACAGGTGCGCGCCTTCCAAAAGAACCTTGGCGTCCTTGGTGCGGGTGCCCACGGCGATGAGGCGTGAGATCTCGGCGAGGGTACCTTGGCGGTGGCCCGCCACCTCCTCCATCAGGCGGAAGTCCTCATCGGTCCCGTTCACGGTCGCTCCGAGCAGGCTGATGCCCGCCAGCGTGTACCGGCCGGCATCGATGTCGCGGTGTGCTGCCTCGAGCAGACGCTTCACGGCGTCGGTGTCCCCCAGCCACCGCCCCGCCATGTCCGCACAGAACTCGGTGACGAACACGGTGCCAAAGTTGCAGTGGCCGCGCACCCCGTGGAGCTTGTCGAGGTATTTGTGCGCCTGCCCGGCGTTGCCGATCTGGGCGTAGGCGAAGGCCGTGGCGGCGTAGGCGGCCTGCAGCATGTTCAGCACCGGGCGGAGCTCGAGCTGGGCGACGGCGGACAGCAGCGAATCCAGGGCCGCCGCACCACGGCCTGAGAAAACGTAGGCGATGCCGGCGGCCAGCTCCGTGGCAGATGTCCGGTAGGCCAGCCGGCGCTCCTCCTGCCCCTTGGGCGGCCCGACGAGTTCCAGGCACCGTTTCCACTGGCCGGCCTGCAGCAGCACGTTGAACGCCGTCATCGCGAACCGTTCCCGCAGGCCGGTCAGCGGACCCGCATCCGAGAGCTGCCCGCCGACCCGGCGCATGAGCTGGAGGGCGTCCATTTCCCGGCCGACCGCCGACAGGGCGAGCATCAGGAGCAGTGCTGCCTGGATCCTGAAGGCCGGGTCCTTGTTGACCGCCGGGTCGGAGGCTTTCTCCAGCTCGCCGATCATGGAGTCGTAGTCGCCGATGAAGGACTTGTATTCAAACTCCGCCAGGGCAATGACGTTGGCGGCCGTGCCAAGCGGATCGGGCCAGCTGGATGCCACCCCTGCGCCAACGCCAAGCCGCTTGCGGGCCGCCGCCAGCTCGTCCGGCACCTGGCCGCACAGTTCCGGCAGCCACACCATGACCCGGCTCTTGGCTGCCACCACGCGGGCGAAGGCCTCCTCACTGAGCGCATCCAGCTGCACCCGGGAAATGTCCTCCAGCGAGGCCATGGCCTGCAGCGGCAGGTCGAGCAGCAGGTACGCAGTCGCCTTGTGCAGCTGCGCTTCCACCCAGACGTCGTCGGTCTTCTTGATGTCTTCAACGCAGGAGATCGCGAACCGCGGGTCAAAGAGCAGCACCGCCGCCTCCGCTGCGGCCACCGCCATGGCAGGGCTGAGCTCGGCCTGGCACTCCTTGGTCCAGGCGGCGAACTCGATCCGTTCCTCCATGGTCAGGGCGGACAGCTCGGGTTCGTGGCCGCCCAGCAACAGGGTCCGGAGTTCACGACGGCGGGAGATGCTTAGCCAGGAGCGCACCACGTCCCCAAGGTACTGTTCCCGCAGGGAGACCCAACGGTCCCCGGTGTCGGCCACCGTCAGCAGCCCGGCGTCCTCCATGTCGGCCACGGTGGCTGTGCCGTAGATGTCGGTCAGCCTGGTCAGCGGGACACGCCGTGCACAGGCAAGCATCTCAATGACTTCGCGGGTTTTCGGCTCTTCCCGGGACCAGCGGGACCGCACGATGTCATCCAGGCTGGTGGCGCCGTCGAGCACCACCCTGTCCCGCAGGGTCCAGACGGAATCCGATAGGACGAGGTTTCCTGACTGCTGCTGCTCCGTGACGAGCGCCTTCAGCAGGAGCGGATTGCCGCCCACGATCGAGTGGTAGGTGCTCACGAGCGAGGCCGAGACCCGGTGGCCCAGCAGGGTCAGCAGCACCTGCCGGGTCTGCAGTTCGTTGAGGTTGTCCAGCCGAACTTCCGTCAGCCGCCGGTCGGTGAGCAGCCAGTGGAAGTCCGCCGGAAGGTCGCTGGTGCTGGGTGCGATGGCGATGACGCGGGCGGTGTGCGTCAGCATGATGTTCAGGATGACGCCGGCACTCATGTCATCGATCTGGCCGGTGGTGTCCAGGGTGATGACGCAGTCGCGGCCCGCGGCGTCGGACCGGATCAGGGAGGTGATGCCCTGGAGGATGGCGGTGGGTGAAGCCATCGCGGACTGCGGAAGCCTCGCCAGGAGGAAGGCGAGGCAGCCGTACGAGGTTTGTGAGCCGGACAGGGGGCTGCGCAGCTGAAGCGCCCAGACGTCGGGACCGAGCTCGGCTACGGCGGTGCGGGCGAGCGAGGATTTCCCCACACCGCGGGCACCGGTGATAACTACGCCCAGGGACTCAGGATCTGTCAGCGCAGTGCGGATGGCGTCAAGGTCTGCGCTCCGCGCCGGAACCGACCATCGTTGGAGGTCCGTCCCGCCCGCGACGCCCGCCGGTCCCGCCAGCACGCCCGCCGTAGACCCACGTCCCCAGCTCAGTGGCTCAATTGACATGAACTTTTCCTTACATCCCGCCAGGCAGGATAAAGGCTCCATCGCCTCCCCCGCTTAGAAAGTAGACTACCCCGTTACTTTGCAGGGATATAGGGCACTGCGTTCACATTTCGCAGACCTTGATGCGAGCTTGAGGGTTGGGGCGGCGGGGAGGAGACACCGTGGCGAAGGGCGTTACACCCTGGCGGTGTGGAACTGCTGCTGCGCGGCCGTCAGCCCCTCCCTGATGAGGAGTTCGACGGCGTCGGCGGCGTCTTCGAGCAGGAAGGGCAGTTCCTTCTTTTCCGTGGTGCCGAAGTCCCTGAGCACGTAGTCGGCGGTGTCCATCCGGCCCGGCGGCCGGCCGACCCCCACCCGGACGCGGATGTAGTCCTTGGTGGCGAGGGCCTTGGAGATGTCCCTGAGACCGTTGTGCCCTCCCTCACCGCCGCCGATCTTCAGCTTCACCGTATTAAAGGGGATGTCAATCTCGTCATGGACGGCCACCACGCGGGACGGCCCGACGTCGTAAAACCTGGCAAGTGCGGACACCGGACCGCCGGAGACGTTCATGTACGTGCCAGGCTTGGCGAGCACCACGCGGGGACCGCCGATACCCAGCCGGCCTTCTAGGACCAGGGCCCTGACCTTGTGCGCCTTGAACTTCCCGCCGATCCGTCCGGCCAGCCCGTCCAGCACCATCTGGCCGACGTTGTGCCGGTTGCCGCTGTACTCGGGTCCGGGGTTGCCAAGGCCTACGATCAGCCAGGTGTCAGTCATGAATCAATCCTAAGGCGGGGTTTGCACGCAAGTGGGGCAGTGACAGCAGTGGCCGGGCCCAGAAAGGACCCGGCCACCGGTCCGCGCTGTCTGTAACGCGGGAAGGGTTGTGCGCGAATTACTCGGCAGCAGCTTCTTCGGCCGGAGCCTCTGCTGCGGCGGCTTCCTCGGCTTCGCCCTCTCCTTCGGCCGCTGCCGTGGCCTCGGAGACGTTGACGACCAGAGCCTCGGCGTCGGTCAGCAGGACGGCACCCTTGGGGAGCACGAGGTCGGAGGCGTGGATGTGTTCGCCGGCGGCGCGGCCCTCGATGTTGACCTCAACGGACTCGGGCAGGTGGGTTGCCTCGGCCTCGAGGGAGACGACGGTCAGTTCCAGGTTGTGCGCGGTGCCCGGGGCGGTTTCACCGGAAAGGTGCACGGGAACGTCCACGGTGACCTTCTCGCCCTGGCGGACGGTCAGCAGGTCGATGTGCTCGATGATCTGCTTGATGGGGTCGCGCTGGACGTCCTTGACGAGGGCCAGGTGGCCTTCACCGTTGAGGTCCAGGGACAGCAGGGCGTTGGCCGTGCGGACAGCCAGGGTGGTGGCCTTGGCCGGCAGGGTGATGTGGATGGGCTCTGCGCCGTGGCCGTAGATCACGGCGGGGATCTGGCCGGCGGCGCGGGCGCGGCGGGCGAAGCCCTTGCCGAATTCGGTGCGTGCTTCTGCTGCGAGCTTCTGCTCAGACATGTGAATCTCCTGGTGGATTGTTGGTTCAGCAAGGGCGGAGGTCTGGAGTGACCTTCAACGCCGGGCGGCCCGAAGGCGGCCCCACCAGAAGGGTGATTCAGACCCAGTCGATAACGGAGACCAGCAGTCCGGTGTTCCGGAGGTGCTCTCCCTCGCCAAGGTATCGAAAAAAGCTTACCAGTGCCTGGCCCGTTTACTGAAAACGGTCCCCACCAGCCCCCTATGCTCGCTCAGGGAACCCGGCTGGCGTGGGCCCAGTTCAAGCAGCGCCGTTAGGCGTTGCCGTCGAAAAGGCTGGTGACCGATCCGTCGTCGAACACTTCCCGGATGGCCCGGGCGATGAGCGGCGCGATGGACAGCACGGTGAGCTCGGGGAAGCGCTTGTCCACGGGGATGGGCAGCGTGTTGGTGACCACCACTTCGCGGGCGCCGGACTCGGAGAGGCGCTGTGCAGCCGGATCGGAGAACACCGCGTGCGTGGCGGCAATAATGACGTCCTTGGCGCCGGCGTTCTTGAGCACCTGCACAGCGCCGGAGATGGTTCCGCCGGTGTCGATCATGTCGTCGATGAGCACGCACGTGCGGCCCTCGATCTGGCCCACCACGGTCTTGGACACGGCCTGGTTGGGCACGGTCAGGTCGCGGCTCTTGTGGACGAATGCCAGCGGCGCGCCGCCGAGTCGTTCGGCCCACTGTTCAGCCACGCGCACGCGGCCAGTGTCCGGGGAGACCACTGTGATGTTGTCGGCGCTGACGCGGGTGCGGATGTAGTCCGCCAGCAGCGGGATGGCCATGAGGTGGTCCACCGGGCCGTCGAAGAAGCCCTGGATCTGCGAGGTGTGCAGGTCCACGCTCATGATGCGGTCGGCACCGGCTGTCTTGTACATGTCGGCCACGAGGCGGGCGGAGATGGGCTCGCGGCCGCGGCCCTTCTTGTCCTGGCGCGAGTACGGGTAGAACGGCGAAACCACGGTGATCCGCTTGGCCGAGGCACGCTTCAGCGAATCGATCATGATCAGCTGTTCCATGAGCCAGTTGTTCAGCGGTGCGGGGTGGGCCTGGATGACGAAGGCATCGGTTCCGCGGACGCTCTCCCCGGCGCGGACGTAGATCTCGCCATTGGCGAAGTCGTAGGCGTCCACAGGCAGCAGTTCCGTGCCCAGCTCCTTGGCGATCTCCCGGGCAAGCTCCGGGTGTGCACGCCCTGCGGCGAGCACCAGTTTCTTCTCGCCGTGAGCCGTAATTTCGGTCATGGTTGCTAGCCCTCTTCTGTAGATGCGGGGGAATTTGAGGAATCGGTGCGGCCTTCGCGGGCCGCGGCGGCTTCTGCCAGTTTCGCGGACAGCGAGCCGGGGCGGTTGGCGGCCACCCAGCCTTCGGCGTTGCGCTGTGCTGCCATGGACAGCGCCAGGGCACCGGCGGGCACGTCCTTGCGGATCACGGCTCCGGCGCCGCTGTAGGCACCGTCCCCCACCGTGACCGGAGCGACGAATACTGTGTTGGAGCCGGTGCGCACGCCCGAGCCGATCACCGTGCGGTGCTTCTTCTCGCCGTCGTAGTTGGCGGTGATGTTGCCGCAGCCGATGTTGGTGTCCTCGCCGATTTCAGCGTCCCCGGCGTAGCCCAGGTGGGACAGCTTGGAGCCGCGGCCGATCCTGACGTTCTTGGTTTCGTAGAACGCGCCGATCTTGCCCGTCTCGCCCAGGACCGTTCCCGGGCGCAGGTAGGTGAAGGGGCCAACGCTGGCTCCCGCGCCGATCTCCGCGCCGGAACCGTGGGTGCGGGTCACCTTGGCGCCTTCCCCGATGCTGACATCGGTCAGCGTGGAGTCGGGGCCGACGACGGCGTCCCGCGCCACCGTGGTGGCGCCGTGCAGCTGGGTGTTGGGCAGGATCCGGACGTCCTCCGCCAGGGTCACCGTGGAGTCGATCCAGGTGGTGGCGGGGTCGACGACGCTAACCCCGGCGCGCATCCAGGCTTCCACGATCCGGCGGTTGTGCTCGGCGCCGAGGGCGGCGAGCTGGACGCGGTCGTTGGCGCCTTCGACCTGCCAGCGGTCGGCGGTGACGACGGCGGCCACGCGGCCGCCTGCCTCGCGGGCCAGCCCGAGGACGTCGGTCAGGTACTTTTCGCCCTGCGAGTTGTCGGTGGTGACGTGGCCGAGGGTGTCCCGGAGGACGGCAGCGTCAAAGGCGTAGATTCCGGAGTTGATCTCATGGATCGCACGCTCGGCGTCGGTGGCGTCCTTGTGCTCGCGGATGCCGGTCACGGTGCCGTCTTCGCCGCGGAGAATGCGGCCGTAGCCGGTGGCGTCGTCCAGGATCGCGGTGAGCACCGTGATCGCGTTGCCCTCGCGCTCGTGGGTGGACACCAGCTCGGAGAGCATTTCACCAGTGAGCAGCGGAACATCGCCGTAGGTGACCACGACGGTCCCGGCGACGGGCTCCTTGGCGTCAAGGGCTTCGAGGGCAAGCTCGACGGCGCGTCCGGTGCCGGGAACTTCGTCCTGGTCCACGATCAGGGCGTCCGCATCGAGTTCGGTGAGGTGGGCTGCGACGCGGTCGCGCTCGTGCCGGATCACCAGGGCCAGCCGCCGGGGGCTGATGCTGCGGGCGGCAAGCAGGGCGTGGCCCACCATGGAACGGCCGCCGATTTCGTGGAGGATCTTGGGGGTACGGGATTTCATCCGGGTACCGGCACCTGCAGCTAGGACGATAACGGCGGCTGGGCCGGATTTCTCGGGGCTCACGTACGGGCTCTCCTTGCTCGGTTGCGCTGTACTGCATCCGCGGCTGCCTGCGCGGCGGTGTCCGAACCTGTGCCCGGAACCGGCAACAGGGTTCATCCTACTGGACACCTCTGATGCAGCTGTTCCGCCCATAGGATTCGAACCTATACTCCACGGCTCCAAAGGCCGGGGTGCTGCCATTACACCAGAGCGGACCATGCCCGGCACTAAGCCTGGGCACGAGAACCAATTCTGCCACGAACGTTGACGCTCGTGCGACCTCGGCGCATCCGGTGCGCCGAGGTCGGCTCGGGCAGCGCGCCGGGACCGGCCGCCACCCCTGCCGGCCCCTTGGCATAAGGCATGATTGGACGGTGAGCAACAGCACAGGGCCAACTGACGGTCCGGGGAACCTGCCAGCAAGGCCCGAAGCAGCGGCGGGGCGCATCCCCCGGTCGCGGATGACCGGACCCCAGCGCCGGTCCCAGCTCATCGAAGTAGGGCGGGCGCTGTTCGCGATGCGCGGACTGGACGGCACCACCATCGAGGAGATCGCTGCTGCCGCCGCCGTTTCCAAGCCTGTGATCTACGAGCACTTCGGCTCGAAGGAGGGCCTGTACACGCAGGTTGTCGAGTACGAGTTCCGGATCCTGCTCGCCGACATCAACAACGCCCTGGCCGACGAAGCCAAGCCGCGCGTCCTCGTGGAGCGCGCCGCCCTGGCCTTGCTCACCTACATCGAGGAACGCATCGACGGCTTCCGCATCCTCATGCGGGACGCTCCCCCGTCCCAGCCCGAAGGCGCCTTTTCCACGCTGCTCTCCCACGTGACAGCCCGCGTTGAACACATCCTGTCCGACGAATTCGCCCGGCGCGGGTTCAGCGCTGCCGACGGCGCCATGTACGCGCAGATGCTCGTAGGCATGGTGGCGATGACGGGCCAATGGTGGCAGGACGCCCGCCAGCCCGACAAGCGAGCCGTGGCCGCCCACCTGGTCAACCTCGCCTGGAATGGCCTGACCGGCCTCAAAAAGGACCCGGAACTCCGCAGCGAGGCCTGAGTTCGCCCTATTCGCCGAGGACTTCTGACGCCTCTAGCCATTCGAATTCGAGGGCGTCCTTTTCGTCGGTCAGGTCCTTCAGTTGCTTGTTGAGGTCGCCAAGTCGGTCGAAGTCGCCATCGTTGGTGCTGGCGGCCATTTGAACGTGGATCTTCTCTTCCTGCTGGGCGAGCTTGTTGAGCTGGCGCTCCACGCGGTTGAGGGACTTGCGGGCCTCGCGCTTCTCGGCTTCGGAGGGACCGGCGGGGGCTGCTTCCCCGCCGGCTGACGGGCCCGTGACGGGGTTTCCGCCGCCGGTGACGGTGGAGCCGGCGAGGGCGTTCTCGCGGAGTTCGAGGTACTGGTCGACGCCGCCCGGCAGGCCGCGGATCTTGCCGTCGCCCAGCAGGGCCATCTGGTGGTCGGTGACGCGTTCGAGCAGGTAGCGGTCGTGGCTGACCACCACGAGCGTGCCCGGCCAGCCGTCCAGGACGTCTTCGACGGCGGCGAGGGTGTCGGTGTCGAGGTCGTTGGTGGGTTCGTCCAGCATCAGCACGTTGGGCTCGCCCACCAGCAGCCGCAGGAGCTGCAGGCGGCGCCGCTCGCCGCCGGACAGGTCGCGGACGGGCGTCCACTGCTTCTGGTTGGTGAAGCCGAGCTGCTCCACGAGCTGGCCGGCGGTGAACTCCTTGCCGCCCACGTTGAAGGACCGCTTTTCGCGCTCGATGACCTCGATGACGCGCAGGTCGGCGACGTCGTCGAGCTCCTTGACCTCCTGGGTGAGGACGGCGGTGACCACGGTCTTGCCCTTCTTGACCTTTCCGGCCGACGGCTGGATTTCGCCGTTGAGCAGTTTCAGCAGCGTGGTCTTGCCGGCGCCGTTGACGCCCACGATGCCAAGCCGCTCCCCCGGCGCGAGCCGCAGCGTGATGTTGTTGAACAGTTTCTGCCCGGCCTTGCCGCCCAGGAAGTCGAGCGAAACGTTCTCCAGGTCCAGCACGTCCTTGCCCAGGCGCGCGGTGGCCATCTTGCTCAGGGCCGTGGCGTCACGCGGCTCCGGAACGTCGGCAATCAAGGCGTTGGCCGCTTCGATCCGGAACTTGGGCTTGGACGTCCGGGCCGGGGCGCCGCGGCGCAGCCAGGCGAGTTCCTTCTTCACCAGCTGCTGGCGCTTGCTTTCGACGACGGCGGCCGTGCGGTCCCGCTCGGCGCGGGCCAGCACATAGGCGGCGTAACCGCCGTCGAACGGGTCAACGATCCCGTCATGGACTTCCCAGGTCTTGTTGCAGACTTCGTCGAGGAACCAGCGGTCGTGGGTGACCACGAGGAAGGCCCCCTGATTGGGCCGCCACCGGGTCTTCAAGTGCCGCGACAGCCAGGCCACGCCCTCGACGTCCAGGTGGTTGGTGGGCTCGTCGAGCATGATGACGTCGTGGTCCTCGATGAGGAGCTTGGCCAGCGCGACGCGCCGCTTCTGGCCGCCGGACAGGGCGTGCACGTTGGCGTGCCAGTCGACGTCCGACACCAGTCCGCCCATGATTTCGCGGATCTGGGGGTTCGCGGCCCACTCATGGTCGGCCTTGTCGCCGACAATCGCGGCACCCACCGTCAGGTCGGCGTCAAGGACGTCGCTCTGGTCCAGGTAGCCAACGTTGACGTCCCCGCGCTTGGTGACCCGGCCGGAATCCGGCGTGGACCGCAGCGCCAGCAGCCGCATCAGCGTGGACTTGCCGTCGCCGTTCCTGCCCACCATCCCGATCCGGTCGCCCTCTTCAAGCCCAAGGGTGATGCCGTCCAGAACGGTGCGGGTTGCGTACGAGACCTTGAGGTTCTCGCCGCCGAGCAGGTGTGCCACGGGGAACTGCTTTCTGCTGTGAAGGTAAAAGGTATTAAAGGAGCGTATCGGAGATGATGCGGGCCCCGGGCACCGGGCCGTGGACGGCCCGGGCGTTGAGGCCCTTGTGCTCCAGCTCCCCGGCGAGGTTCTCCGCCGCTTCTGGATTGTGCGCCAGCAGGGCCACGGTGGGTCCGGAGCCGGAAACGATCCCGGCAATGGCTCCGCAGGATTCGCCGAGGCCAAGGGTGTCCCGGAGCCCGGGGGCGAGTTCGATGGACGCCCGCTGGAGGTCATTGACCAGCACCCTGCTCAGGGCGTCGGCGTCGCCGCTGCGCAAGGCCTGCAGGATCTTCGGGTCCACCGCCGTGGGCTCCTCGACGTCCAGGCCCTCGGCGTCGCGGAGCCGGTCCAGCGTGCGGAATACCTCCGGCGTGGACAGCCCGAACTCGGCCGTGACCAGCACCCAGTCCATCTGGGCCTTTGCCAGGGCAGGCGACAGGTCATCGCCCACGCCCAGCCCCACGGCCGTGCCGCCCAGCAGTGCGAAGGGAACGTCCGCCCCGAGCTCGGCGGCCAGCTGGGCGAGTTCGTCCCGGGACAGGCCGCTGTTCCATAACGCGTCGCACGCCAGGAGCGTGGCCGCAGCATCCGCAGAGCCGCCGCCCATGCCGCCGGCCACGGGAACCCGCTTGGTGATTTCAAGGTGCACGCCGGTGGCGTGTTCTGACACATCGGCCATGATGGCGGCTGCCTTGTAGGCGAGGTTCCGCTCGTCGAGCGGGATGTCCACGCCGTCGAGGTCCAGCGTGCTGTCGGGACTGATGCTGACGGTGATGCCGTCGGAATCTGTGCTGGTGGCCGCTACTTCCTCGTACAGCGACACAGCCAGGTAGACGCTGGCCACGGAGTGGTAGCCATCCGGGCGCAGTGGCCCGACATCCAGCGAGACGTTTACTTTGCCCGGGGCCTTGACCCGGACGGTCCTTGCCGCAAAGCGCCCCTTCAGGCCCCGGACCGCCATCAGGCGTCCGCGGCCGCGCGGGCTTCGGCGATCCTCGCGAACGCGGCGATGTCGATCACTTCGCCCCGCGCGGTGGGGTCGACCCCGGCCGCGACCAGGCAGCGTTCCGCTTCGGCGGCACTGCCGGCCCACCCGGCCAGGGCTGCGCGGAGTGTCTTGCGGCGCTGCGCGAACGCAGCATCGATGACGGCGAAGACCTCCTCGCGGCTGGCGGTGGTGGCCGGGGGCTCACGCCGGGTGAAGGCCACGAGGCCGGACTGGATCTTGGGTGCGGGCCAGAAGACGTTCATGCCGATGACGCCGGCCTTGCGCATGCTGCTGTACCACGCGGCCTTGACCGAGGGCACGCCGTAAATCTTGGAGCCGGGGTCAGCGGCGAGCCGGTCGGCAACTTCGTCCTGGACCATGACGAGGCCGTGCCGGATCGACGGGAAGTACTGCAGCAGGTGGAGCACCACCGGCACCGCGACGTTATATGGCAGGTTGGCGACGAGGGCTGCGGGCTCGGCCGGCAGCTCCGTCACCTTCATGGCGTCGGCGAGGACCAGGTGGAAGTCGCCGGCGGAGTCGGGCCGCCATTGCCGGATGGTTTCCGGCAGCTTCGCAGCCAGGACGGGGTCAATTTCGACGGCGACCACCGCCTTGGCGGCGTCGAGGAGCCCCAGCGTCAGCGACCCCAACCCGGGTCCGATTTCGAGGACCGTCTCCTCCGGGCCGATGCCGGCGGCGGCCACGATCCGGCGGATGGTGTTGCCGTCGATGACGAAATTCTGGCCAAGTGTCTTGGTGGGGCGGACGCCGATCTCCCCGGCCAGCCTGCGGATATCGGAGGCACCGAACAGTGGAGCGGGCGCAGTGCCGGAGGCGGCGGGGGTCGGGTCAGTCACCTAGGTATCCTATCCCGGCGTTCCAGATGGAACGGGGCTCAGTGTTCATCAGGGCCGGTCACCCGTAGGGCAGGAACGGCGAATGCCGGGCCCGGAGGTTCCGGGCCCGGCATTCGCGGCCGTCGCGGCTGTGGTCAGCTGCCGCGGTGGCGAGGGTTTACTGCGCAGGATTATCGCGCCAGGTGGCTGGCTGGCGCCGGTGGCTAGCTGCTGGCGGCCCAGCCGCAGCCCCATGGCTGGAGGCCGCGCTCCGCATAGATGCGGTTGGCAATGTCGATCTGCTGCGCCTTGGACGCCTGGCTGGCGTTCGGTGCGTAGGAGCCGCCGCCGGCTCCGATCCAGGTCTGGATGTCGAACTGCAGGCCGCCGTAGTAGCCGTTGCCGCTGTTAATGGACCAGTTGCCGCCGGATTCGCACTGGGCGATCTTGTCCCACATGCCCACGTTCATCATGGCCGGGGCTGCGGCCCCGGTGTTCCCGCTGTCCGCCTCCGCGGCTGCTGCCGGCTTGGGCTCTTCCTTGGTGCCGACCGTGATCTTCTCGGTTACCGGCTCTCGGGTGGTGGTCTTGGAGACGAGCGTCCGGGAGGCCTCGCGGCCATCGACGAGGAGGAGCTTGTAGGTGAGGGTGGTCTCGCCGGGAATGCCTTCCTGGGTGACTTTCTCTTCACCCTTGGGGAGGGAGGCACTGTCCGTGCTCAGCGTCTGGAACGCGACATCTTCGGTGACGGTGGCGGTCTTGCCGACCACGCGGGACACCTTGATCACCATGTTGTTCACCACCGGGGCGTGTGCCGGCTGCGACGTCCGGTCAGCGGCGGCGAGCCGGATCCCGGCGTCCTTGAGGACCTCGCCGACGTTGGCGGCCGTGGTGGTGGTCTTCCTGGCCTTGCCGTCGGCGATGATGCTGACGGTCTTCGGCGTCGAGATGGCCACGAACGAACCGTCCACGGCCAGCTGCGCGTCCTTCGGCACGGAGAGCTCCGAAGAACTGGCCACGCCGAGCTGGGTCACGAGCCCGGCCACGTCCTGCGCCGTGGTGCTCACGGTCTTCTCTGCACCGTCCAGGCTGACCTTCACGGCCTTCGCCATGTTCACGTTGATGACGGAGCCGTTCTGAACATTGGCATCGAGTGCGGGAGAGACGCGGTCGGCCGGGTGCAGCTCGACATTCGCGCTCTTCACCACCTGTTCAACGGTGCCGCCGAAGGTCTGGACGGAGCTTACTTTCCCGTCAACGTTCAGGGTGACTGTCTTGTTGTTGCCCACAAAGGCAACGAGCCCCAGCACGAGGGCGGAGAGCACCACCAGCTGCGTGCCGACCTTGATGAAACTGAACTTGCCGTCTGACGTGAAGAAGTTGACCACGATTGCCCGTAACTTTTGAGCCATCCGGGCACGGGGAAAAACGCACAGAGGGACCCCCAGCGGACACCGAAGAGGTGGCTCCGGGCAGACCGGAGCAGGCCGCAGGCATGTGCGTCGCCACACTCACATGGCAGGGCATCCGAAGGCGCCCTGCCTGTCACGAAAGTGAGTTACATCATCCGGAGGCCTTCCCCGACCCCGGCTAATAGTTTTTCACTGTAACCGAAGCGTTATAAACCATCCAAAATATTTGCCTACCAGGTATGTATATCCCGGCTTATTAGCCGCGGAGTCCTAGTCCCAGGATCCGTACGCCCGCACGGTATTTGCGCTGACTAGGCCACAAAGCTCGGCCAGGTCCGTTCCTGTCAATTCCGCCATGGCCCGCACGGTGTACGGCACCATGTAGCTGGCGTTGGGGCGGCCGCGGTGCGGGTGCGGAGTGAGGAACGGCGAGTCGGTTTCAACCAGCACCAACTCCGGATCGGCCACGGCGAGCGCCTCCCTGAGGTTGGTGGCGTTCTTGAAGGTCAGTGTCCCTGCGAAGGACATGAACCATCCTTCGCTGTTGCAGATCTGGGCAAGCCCTGCGTCTCCGGAAAAGCAGTGGAAAACAACCCGTTCCGGGGTGCCTTCCTCGCGCAGGACCTGGACCACGTCGTCGTGGGCGTCGCGGTCGTGGATCTGCAGGGTCCGGTCCAGCCGCTTCGCGATGTCAATGTGCCGGCGGAAGGAGTAGCGCTGATGCGCCAGCCCCTCCCCTTCCGTGCGGAAGAAATCCAGGCCGGTTTCGCCGATGGCGCGCACGCGGGGGTGGGCGGCAAGCTCCTCGATCTCCGCCAGGGCGTCCTCAAGCTCACCGCGGGCAGCGTAATCCGGCGCATCGTTCGGATGCAGGGCCACCGCCCCCAAAAGGCGCGGATCCAGATCGACGGCGCGCACGGTAAACCTCGAGGATTCGAGATCGCAGCCCACCTGCACGGCGCCGCAGACACCCACGGCTTCGGCTGCATCGAGGGCAGCGGCGATGTCCACCCGGACATCGTCAGTCGGAAAGTCCAGGTGCGTGTGGTTGTCCATCACGGGAACGGGCAACGGTTCGGGCGCCGGCGGGAAACCCCGCTTGCCAGAACCGTCGCTGCCGGGAGCCCGGTAGGGCCCGGGAGTCAGGGAATGCCGCATTCCTCCAGCCTAGCGGCCGCCCCGGCTCGGTATTTCCCACCTCACCGGCTGCGCCTTTCCCGCTTAGCATCACCCGGAGACTACGCTCGGCATTCCCCGGAGATTTACGGGGAACTCTCTGTTAGCCACGGCAGTTGTGTTAGTACGCTGGTTATGGACGGATGTGAGCGCCCAACGCGGGCAACGGCAGACCTCCGCCGCTTCGTTCCGCTTCACTCTGGGCTGAAAGGTTGCTGATGGAACCGCACCGACGCATCACGATCGACGAAGCACTACCCGGCGGACAGGGCTTCACTGGAAGTGCTGCGCGCAACGTCAACGCCCTCAACGGACACAAAATTGTCCCCCTGGAAGCTTCGGCTTTCCGGGCCGCCAGCGAACGCATTCTCAGCGCCATCAACACCGTCATCGACGGCAAGGCCGAGGCCGCGAAGCTGGCGCTGACGGTCCTGCTCGCTCAGGGCCACCTGCTCCTGGAGGATGTCCCCGGGGTGGGCAAGACGCTGCTGGCCAAAACGCTGGCACGCACCATCGACTGTTCCGTCAGCCGGATCCAGTTCACACCCGACCTTCTCCCGTCGGATGTTACCGGCGTCTCCATCTACAACCAGTCCTCCCGCCAGTTCGAGTTCCGGCCGGGAGCCGTGTTCGCGAACATCGTGATTGGCGACGAGATCAACCGGGCCTCCGCCAAGACGCAGTCCGCCCTGCTCGAATGCATGGAGGAGCACCAGGTCACGGTGGACGGACATTCCTACAAGCTCGGCGAACCCTTCATGGTGGTGGCCACCCAGAACCCCATCGAGATGGAGGGGACGTATCCGCTCCCGGAAGCCCAGCGGGACCGCTTCATGGCCCGGATCTCCATGGGATACCCGGACAAGGACTCGGAGATCGAAATGCTCGAGACGCACCAGGCCACGTCCCCCCTTGCCCGGGTCATAGCGGTCGTCACGGCAGCGGATGTCGCCGCCATGATCGCCACCGTCCAACAGGTGTTCGTCTCCGAAGCCGTGAAGGAGTACACCGTGGCAGTCGGCCGTGCCACCCGTGACAGCGCCATGCTGCGCCTGGGTGCGAGCCCCCGTTCCCTGCTGCAGCTGCTCCGGGCCGCGAAGGCGACGGCGGCTCTGGACGGCCGTGATTTCGTGCTGCCGGATGACGTCGTAGCCGTTGCCGAGGCGGTGCTGGCGCACCGGATCATCCTGGACCGCAAGGCCGCGAGCACGGGCGAGACACCCCAGGGCGTGATCCGCAGCGTCCTTGCCCGGATCCCGGTCAGCCAGGAGATGACGGACACGGCAAACGACGGGCGGACCTCACCCGAACTCCGCCATAGCCGCTAGTCAGGACCATCGCCGTGGCACTGCTGGACAGCCTCCCCCGACATCTCTTCAGCTCCCGGGGCTGGGGACTCCTGGCGGCCGGCGCCGTCTCACTGCTCTGTGCCCAGGTCATGGGCCGCCGCGACCTTCTTGCCCTCGGCGTCCTGCTGGTTGTCCTCCCGCTTGTTTCACTGGCCGGCATCAGGGTGGTCAAACCGCGGTTCCGCGTGTACCGGGAGTTCAGCCCCTCCACTGTTGAGACAGACTCCGTCACCACGGTCCGGCTCGCCGTCGCCCGAACCGGGCTGGGCACAGGCCGCGTCATCATGGAGGAGCGGTTGCCGCCACGATTCGGTGAATCACCGGCCTTCCGCTTTCCCGCCAGGTCCGCCTCGGGCGGCACCAGCCGCTACGAGTACCACCTGCGGTCGGGAAAGCGTGGACAGTTCACCATTGGCCCCGTCACCGCCGAGTTCACGGATCCGTTCGGGCTGTCACTGCACAGGCATTCGATCGACGACGGCGACACCCTGACCGTGACGCCGGCCGCCGTCGAACTCCCGTCCACCGGCCTTGCCGGCGCGCGCGGCAACGATGGCATCACAGCCACCAGGACCAGGGCCAATCCCAGCGACGACGACGTTATGACGCGCGAGTACCGGCACGGCGATCCGATGCGGCGGGTGCACTGGCCGGCCACCGCCCGGCACGGCGCCCTCATGGTCCGGCAGGAGGAATCGGTCACCACACCGGAGGCCACGGTCATCCTGGACCACCGGTTCGGGGCCCATTCCTCGGGCTATGGCTCGGTGTTCGGCAGCCTGGGTGACGATGGGAGCGACCTCGTCACCAGCGACACCTTTGAGTGGGCTGTTACGGCGGCCATGTCCGTGGGCGCCCACCTCGCCGAGCTCAATTACTCGTTGCGGTTCCTGGACGCCGCGGGTGAGCCTGCCTTCCACCGTTCGTCCTCGGCCCCCGAGCCCGAGAACGAGGAGTACAGCGGCGCGGCCGGCCTCCAGTCGATCGCCGAAAGCCTCGCCGCGATCCAGCTAACGGGCCCGCACCACGCGCGCAGGGAACACGACACCGCACGCCGCGAACATGCAGGAAGTGCCGACCCGGCCCAGTCCGTCTTTAACGACCGGCTCATGGACAAACTCGCGGCCCACCGGATGCGCGGCCCGGTCCTGGCGCTCCTCGGGAAGATTTCACCCGCGGAGGCGCGGGCCCTCGCCCCCGCGGCGGGCTACGCCGCCAACGCCTTTGCCGTGGTGATCACGGACAAACCCGCGGAATGCCACGATGTGCTCGAGGCCCTGCGGCTGGGCGGCTGGCGCGCTGTTGCCGTCGAGGCCTCCACCTCGCTGCCGGCCGCCTGGATTTATTTCGACGAGGGCGACGCCGCGATGTGGACGGCGGCGGCGGACGTCCGCCGTGGAGCGGAGGTCGGGCGATGACACTGACATCACAACGGCAGGCAGAGACCGATGCCCAGCCGCAGCCCGCTCCGGCGTCCCCCGGCAGCGGAAGGTTTGGAGCCGGCACCTTTCCGTGGGTCATGTCCGGCGCAGTGGCAATCTCCGTCTGCGGCGCGTCGCTGTCCCTCAACGGGGTCCTTCGCGGCTGGGCGTGGTTCCTGCCGGTCCTGACCACGGTGGTGGTGGTCTCGCTGACCATGGCCTTGCTCCGCACGTTCCGCGCCGCGCCCGTGCTGGTGGCTGCGGGAGGCCTTGTGTCCCTGGCCTTCATCCTGACGTTCACATTCTTCCGGCGCGACAGCATTGCGGGCTTCCTCCCCTCGCAGGCCACCCTCGACGCGCTGGGCAGGCACCTCCGCCGGGCCAGCGAAACGGTGCTGGCCGAAAGCTCGCCGGTGGCGCCCAACGCCGGCATCGTCCTGGTGACGTGCGCCGCGCTGGGACTCGTCGTCATCCTCGTCGATGCATTGGCCCTCCCCTTGGGCATGCCAGCCACGAGCGGACTCGGCCTGCTGGCGGTGCTGGTTGTTCCGGCCATGATCAAGCCCCAAAGCGTGGGCTGGCTGGGATTCGTGCTGACGGCGGCCGGGTATCTGGTGATCCTCGCTTGCAGCCAGTGGTTTGCCCCCGACGCGCGGACGCAGGCGGACACGGCCCGCAACCCGGGCCAGATCAGGCGCGCCACCCTGACCGGAGCCGTGACTCTGGTGGTCACACTGCTGCTGCAGCTTGTGGTTCCCGGGTTCGACCAGGGCACGTTCCCCCAGGGCTCCCGGCTGAACCCCTGGGGTACAGCCACAGGACTGAACCCCATGATCAGCCTCGGCAACAGCCTGCGCACCCCGACGGGCGAGGGCAGGATCACCTACGCCACCAGCGCCACCACGCCGCTCTACCTGCGCTCGGTCACGGTGGACCGGTTCGACGGCGAGTCATGGTCCCCGGACGACCGCGATGCCAACCGCCGGGCGGGTACCGGGCGAATGGACGTGGGCCACGAGATCCTGGCACCCGAACAGACCCGGCAGGTGACGGTGGTGAACACCGGGGACTTCACCAGCCCTTATCTCCCTGTCCCGTACGCCCCCGAATCCGTCAACGGGCTGACCGGGCGGTGGAGCTGGGATCCTGCGACTTTGAGCATCAAAGGCACCGACACCAACTCCCGGGACCAGCAGTATCTGGTGCAGTCCTCGGTGCCGAAGCTGACCACGGAACTGCTGGACGCATCCTCCGCACCCGTCCAGGGCGTCCCGGAGGAGTTCATCCGGCCGCCGTCGAACGTTCCGGACATCGTCCGGACCACCGCTGAATCCGTCACAGCAAACAGCCGGACAGCCTATGCCAAGGCCATGGCGATCCAGAGGTTCTTGCGCGGGCCGGACTTCACCTACTCCCTGGAGTCGCCAGTCCAGGGAGGGTATGACGGAAACGGGCTGTCAGTCCTGGCGGATTTCCTGACCCAGAAGAGCGGCTACTGCATCCACTTCGCCTCCGCCATGGCGGTAATGGCCCGGCTCGAAGGCATCCCGAGCAGGATCGCAGTCGGCTACGCACCGGGTAGGCAAACCGGCGCCACTGTGTCCATTGCCGGCCAGGGAGCGCTCCCGGAGTTCGAAGTGGACGCCCGTGATGCCCATGCCTGGCCCGAGCTGTACTTCCAGGGCCTCGGCTGGGTTCCCTTTGAGCCCACCCCCTCGCGCGGCATCGTGCCGCCCTACGCGCAGGACTCCTCGACATCAGGCGGCGCCAGCACCAACGACCAGAACAATGACGGCCTGGTGCCGAGCAACGGTGCCACGGCACCGTCGGCGCCGGCCCCGGCCCCCCTCCCTCTGCCGGGGCGCGGAACCGCCGACGCCGGGAACCAGTTGACGCCCGCACTCTACACCGCCGCCGGGGTTCTGCTGCTGGTCCTCCTGGCCGCCTCACCCCGCCTGGTGCGCGGAGGCATCCGGGCAAGGCGCCTGAGGGGCACAGGCACCGGCAGTAACCGGCTGGCCGAGCCGCCGCTCGTCTGGTCGGAGCTCCAGGACCTGGCCACGGACTACGGCGTCCGTCCTGAGCCGAGCGAGACCCCGCGGACATTCTCGGCCCGACTGCGCGGCTCCCCGGCAATGCGCCTGCGGACCGAGCCGGACTCGGGCAGCGGATCAGACACCAGCATCGGAAATGGGCCCGACGCCGAGACCGTCCAAGCCGTGACGGTCCTGACGGATGCCTACGAGCGGCATCAGTACGGCCGGCCCGCGGCCCAGGACGGCACGCGCCGCGGCCTGCCGGAGGAAACCGCCGTCGAACACATCGGCCAGGTGCGGCGGGCGCTGCGCCGCAACGCCGGCATAGTCAGCCGGCTCCGCGCCGACTGGCTGCCGCCCTCTGTCCTCTCCCGCTGGGGATCCGCGGCCGGATGGCCTTTCCGCGTCGTGGGCCGGGCGGCGCTCCGGATCGGACACGCCGCCTCTGTACTGTGGCGCAGGACCCGAAGCGGCCTTCGGCGCCTTCGGGAAGGCTAGCCGCCCGCCCCGTCTGCCAGCCGACATTCCCATCGTTTGACATGTGACCGCCGCCACCTTATCTTTGAGAAACGGGAAAGCGCATTCCAACCGCCATTATCTCTTGGGAAACCAGAGAAAATGTCCCCGGACCGCAGCAGCCTTGGCGGCGCGAGGCGCAACCTTCCCACCTGATCTGACACCCAGCGACGGGGCGAATCCGGCGGGGCAGACGATTGTCCAAAGGAGGACGACATGAAGAGCGACACACACAAGCTGCGGACTTCGGCTGAACCGCAACAGTCCGGCATGCACCGGACGAGCAGCACCAGGAAGGCTGCCGCCAGCGGCTGGGTGGGCAGCGCCCTCGAGTACTACGACTGGTTCATCTACGCCCAGGCCGCCGCCCTGGTCTTTCCCACCGTTTTCTTCCCCGCAGGAAACCCGACCGTCGCGCTGATCGCCTCGCTCGGCACCTACGCAGTGGGATACGTCGCCCGCCCGATCGGGGCATTCGTCCTTGGCCAGTGGGGCGACAAGCACGGCCGCAAGAACGTCCTGGTCCTTGCCATGCTGCTGATGGGCGTCTCGACATTCGCGGTGGCCCTGCTGCCCACCTACAACCAGGTTGGCATCCTGGCCCCGGCCCTGCTGCTGGTCCTTCGCCTCGTCCAGGGATTCGCGGTGGCCGGGGAGCTGAGCGGTGCCAGCGCCATGATTGTGGAGCACGCACCGTTCGGCCGGCGCGGCTTCTATGCAAGCTTCGCCCTTCAGGGCACCCAGGCGGGGCAGATCATCGCCGCTGCCGTCTTCCTCCCGCTCTCGGCTGTGCTGTCCGCGGAGGACTTCCATGCCTGGGGCTGGCGGGTCCCGTTCCTCCTCAGTGCCCTGGTGGTGTTCGCCGGCTACATGATCCGCCGCCGCGTTGAGGAGACGCCCGTCTTTGTGGAGGAGAAAGCGCACAAGGACGTTCCCAAAATGCCGGTGGTCCAGGTGCTGCGCGAAAGCGGGCTGAACGTAGTGCGGGCGGTCTGCATGACGCTGGTCAACGTTGTGGGCGTCACCGTGGCGGTCTTCGGCGCAGCCTACGCCACGCAGCCCGGGTACGGCATCGGCATGAGCACCACTGTCTATCTCTGGATCCCGGTGCTGGCCAACGTCATCGCGCTGGCCCTCATCCCCTGGTTCGGCGACCTCTCGGACCGGTTCGGCCGGCGCCCGCTGATGATCGTCGGTTCACTCGGCTCCGGCGTGCTGGCCTACGGGTACCTCTACGCGGTCAGCCAGAACAACGTGCCGCTGACCATCGTCCTCGCGATCCTCATGTGGGGCACGCTGTACCAGGTCTGGAACGCCACCTTCGCCAGCTTCTTCCAGGAGCTCTTCCCCTCCCGCACGCGGGTCACCGGGTTCGCCATCTCCCAGAACATCGGGCTCCTGATCACGTCCTTCCTGCCGAGCCTCTTCGCGGTGGTCGCTCCCCCGGGTTCGGCAAATGTTCCGCTCACCGTCGGGTCCATCTGCTTCGGCATCACCGTCATCGGAGCGATAGCGGCCTGGTCCGCCAAGGAGACGCACCGGATTCCGCTCCACCAGCTGGGATCGCCGGACGCCACGCCGGTCTCCCGCGAGGAGTACGCAAGCGTCCGGGCTGCGGCCCGCTAACGCTGGGACAACCACCGTCACGCAAAAACGCACTGGCCCGCAGGATTCCTGCGGGCCAGTACGTTTTGTCGTTCTCTCCGGCGCCAGACTTATTAGCCGGCGTAGGGGTCGGCGATGCCGATGTACTGGGTGTAGAGGTATTCCTCGATGCCCTCCAGTCCACCCTCGCGCCCCAGGCCGGACTGCTTGACGCCGCCGAAGGGTGCCGCGGCGTTGGAGATGACGCCGGCATTCAGGCCGAGCATGCCGGTCTCGAGCCGCTCGCCCATCCGGATGCCGCGGTTGAGATCCTTGGTGAAGACGTAGGCCACCAGCCCGTATTCGGTGTTGTTGGCCAGGCGCACGGCCTCGTCCTCGGAGGAGAAGGTGATGATCGGGGCGACCGGGCCGAAGATCTCCTCGGACAGGATCCGGGTTCCCTCGGTCACGCCCTTCAGGATCGTGGGCTGGTAGAAGTACCCGGGGCCCTCCACCGGAGCGCCACCCACAACGGCGGTGGCGCCGGAGGAGACGGCGTCGGAGACCAGTTCGTGGACCTTGTCCCGGCTCTTCGCGTCGATCAGCGGACCAACCTTGGACTCGGGCTCGGTGCCGCGTGCGGTGGTCATCTCCTTCATCTTCACAGCGAACTTCTCCGCGAATTCGTCGGCGACGGATTCGTGCACGATGAAGCGGTTCGCCGCCGTGCAGGCCTCGCCCATGTTCCGGAGCTTGGCGAGCATGGCGCCGGCGACGGCGGCATCGACGTCGGCGTCCTCGAACACCACGAACGGGGCGTTGCCGCCGAGCTCCATCGAGGTGCGCAGCACCGTTTCGGAGGCGTCAGCGAGCAGGCGGCGGCCCACCTCGGTGGAGCCGGTAAAGGACAGTTTCCGCAGCCGGGAGTCCTTGATCAGCGGGCCAGTGGTGGCGCCGGCCGTAGAGGTGGGGATGACATTCAGGACACCGGCAGGCAAGCCGGCTTCCTGCATGACGGCGGCAAACAACTGGGATGTCAGCGGTGTGAGGTTCGCGGACTTGAGGACCATGGTGCAGCCCGCGGCAACGGCCGGGGCGATCTTGCGGGTGGCCATGGCCAGCGGGAAGTTCCACGGCGTGATCAGCAGGCACGGGCCCACGGGCTTCTTGGTGACCAGCAGGCGGGACTTGCCATCCGGGGACACGGAGTAGCGGCCGAACGCGCGGACGGCTTCCTCGGAGAACCAGCGCAGGAACTCGGCACCGTAGGTGACCTCGCCGCGTGCTTCGGCCAGCGGCTTGCCCATCTCCATGGTCATCAGCAGCGCGAAGTCCTCGGCCCGCTCGGTGACCAGTTCAAAAGCGCGGCGCAGAATCTCGCCACGCTCCCGCGCCGGCACCTTGGCCCAGGACTCCTGGGCAGCGGCTGCGGCGTTGAGCGCGGCAGCGCCGTCCTCGGCCGAGGCGTCGGCGATGCTCAGCAGCACCTTCCCGGTGGCGGGATCCTCGACGTCGAACGTCTTGCCCGACGCCGCGGGACGCCACTCGCCGTTGATGAGCAGGCCGGTGGGAACAGACGCGAGCAATGCGCTTTCGCGTTCTGCGGTAGCAGTGGACTGTGTAGTAACAGACACGGTGACTCCCTCGTCAGCAATCGGATTGCCGGTTATGTGCAGCTCCTGCATACGGCGTGCCGCCGCCTGCCGCCCGCTGCTTGCTTGGCTGGATTAATGCCACGGTACTGCCCGCGTCTCGGCAGTGTCTACGCATCGGCGCACTGCCCGTCCTGTCATTCGTTGTGCAGCTGCACAGCACGCTCCGGGGCGGCAACGGGCGGCTGCAAACGCGTCGGCTGGCGGCTGCAGCAGGCTCATCAGCACCGCCGCGGCGGGTCACCGGATCGGGGATGTCACCGTGCCGGCGATGTCACCGCGCCGCGAGCACGGCGGAGTAGAGTTCCCGCTTGCTCACACGGGTTTCCTCGGCCACGGCCGCCACGGCTTCCTTGAGCCGGACGCCCTTGGCCACAAGTTCGTTGACGGCGGCGACGCCGTCCTCCGGCGAGCCGGGCGCACGCTCCGGCGCACCTGCCACCACGACGGCGATCTCGCCGCGCACCTCGCTGGTCTCCGCCCACTGCAGCATCTCGCGGAGCGAGCCGCGGAGGACTTCCTCGTAGGTCTTGGTGAGTTCCCGGCAGACCGCCGCGCGCCGGTCCGGGCCGAAGCGCTCGTGCAGCGCCCGCAGCATGGCCTCAAGCCGGTGCGGCGCCTCAAAGAAGACCATGGTGCGGCGTTCGGCGTCGAGATCCGCCAGGCGGGCGGCGCGTTCGCCGGCCTTCCGGGGGAGGAACCCTTCGAAACAGAACCTGTCGGTGGGCAGGCCGGACAGGGCCAGGGCGGTGAGGACGGCCGACGGTCCGGGGACGGCCGTGACCGTGAGGCCGGCGGCCACCGCGCCTTCGACGAGCCGGAAGCCGGGATCGGAGACAGCAGGCATGCCGGCGTCGGTGACCATGACAAGGGTTTTCCCGGCGCGGACCTGCTCCAGGAGCTCCGCGGTCTTGGTGGCCTCGTTGTGCTCGTGGTAGCTGATGATCCGCCCGCTCACGTTGACGTCCAGGCCCTGTACCAGGCGGTGCAGGCGACGGGTGTCCTCGGCCGCCACGATATCCGCCGTGGCCAGCAGCTCCACCAGCCTTGCTGAAGCGTCGCCCACATTACCGATGGGTGTTGCCGCCAGGACGATCCGTCCCGGACCGCCGCTGCGGAGGTCCTGCTCCCTTCCGCCGGCGGTGCCGGCCGGTTCTGCACTGCTGGAAGAGTCGGAGCTGCTGTCAGGGGCGGTGTTCGCATCATGGTCCACGGATCCAGCCTACTGCCGACCGGCCTTCCCGCCCCTCAGGTTCCAGGGAGCCGCAAACGGTAGCATGGGCTCGTGACGCAGACCTCCGTGCGGCCTGACGGGGCCGAACCAGCAAGTACCCCGGCTTTCGTTCCCGCCGCGGAAGTCCGCGGCCCGCACGCCAAGCGCTGGATCAGCCGCCCCTCGGAGGCATTCACGGCAGACGCCCTCACCCGGCGACTGATCGGCGGCATCCGCACCTGGCGGGACTACCCGCCGTCGCTCCGGCTCTGGTTCTGGCTGGTTCCCGCCTTGACCGCCGTCGCGGGAGGGATCCTGCGGTTCGTCCGGCTGGATGTTCCCCGCAGCCTCGTGTTTGACGAGACGTACTACGTCAAGGACGGCTACTCGCTGCTGGTGAGCGGCTACGAGCGGAGCTGGCCGGACAAGGCTAACGACGCGTTCGTGGCCGGCAACCCCAACGTGCTGCTGAACACCCCCGAATACGTGGTGCACCCGCCCGTGGGCAAGTGGATGATCGCGGCAGGCATGTGGCTGTTCGGAGCAGACAACCCCTTCGGCTGGCGGTTCGCCGCGGCACTGACCGGCACCCTGTCCGTCGCCCTCCTCGCGCTGATAGCCCAGAAACTCTTCGGCTCCCTGATCCTGGGAGCGGCAGCAGGCCTCCTGCTCGCCGTCGACGGCCACCACCTCGTCATGTCCCGCACGTCACTGCTGGACATCTTCCTCATGTTCTGGGTCTTGGCGGCATTCGGCGCGCTGCTGCTGGACCGCGACGACGGCCGGCGCCGGCTGGCCGCCAGGCTCGGGAGGCAGGCGGCCGCCTCCCCCACCGGCAGACCATCAGCGCTCCAGCTCCTATCCGGCCCGTGGCTGGGAGTCCGCTGGTGGCGCGTTGTGGCGGGCATCTGCCTGGGCCTGGCCGTCGGCACCAAGTGGTCGGCGCTGTTCTTCCTGGCCGGCTTCGGGCTCCTGACGGTGTTCTGGGACCTGAGCGCCCGCCGGATCGCCGGCATCCGCGGCTGGGTCAGCGCCGGAATCATCAAGGACGGGCTCCTGGCCTTCCTCAGCATCGTGCCCGTGGCCGCCCTGACATACGCCGTCAGCTGGACGGGGTGGTTCCGGTCCACCGATGCCTACTACCGGCGGTGGGCGCAGACGAACCCCAGCGCGGAGTGGGGCTGGCTGCCGGACTCCGTGCGGTCCCTGGCGCACTATCACCTTGAGGCCTACAAGTTCCACCAGGGCCTCAGCTCGGAACACCCGTACGAGGCGAGCGCCTGGAGCTGGCTGGTGATGGGCAGGCCCACCTCGTTCTTCTACGAGTCCCCCAAGCAGGGCACCCCCGGGTGCGATTTCACCAACTGCACCTCGGCCATCCTGTCCGTCGGCAACCCCCTGATCTGGTGGAGCGCTGCCATCTCGCTGGTGATCCTCTTGTTCTGGTGGGCGGGCAGGCGCGACTGGCGCGCCGCGGCGGTACTGGCCGGCGTCGGCTCCGGCTACCTGCCGTGGTTCATGTACCCGGAACGCACCATGTTCTTCTTCTACGCGGTGTCCTTCGAGCCCTTCCTGGTCCTGGCGCTCGTGTACTGCCTGGGCCTGGTACTGGGGAAAACCACCGACCCGCCGTGGCGCCGGCGTTCCGGGCTGTACGGGGTTGCCCTCTTCCTCGTGGCCGCGGTCCTGATCTCGTCCTTCTTCTACCCGGTCTGGACCGCCGAAATGATCACCTACCAGGACTGGCGGCTCAGAATGTGGATGCCTTCCTGGATCTGAGGCACGATTGCAGGTGGAGCCCGGACGTGATCATCAACGAAATGGAGACCCGCCCGTGAGGGAAGCAAGCACCGAACTGATGGTTGCCCTCAAGGACAGCAGCAACGTCACCGACCTGCTCCTGGACTGCTACCGGCACAATCCTTCGCACGCCGTCTACGCCCGCCGGGACCCCAGCGGCTGGCAGAACGTCACGGCCGGGCACTTCCTCGACCAGGTCACGGCACTGGCCAAAGGCCTCATTGCCGGCGGCCTGGCAACAGGGGACACCGTTGCGGTCCTCTCTGCCACGCGCTACGAGTGGACATTGGTGGATTTCGCCATCTGGTTTGCCGGCGGCGTGACCGTGCCCATCTACGAAACCTCCTCGGCGAGCCAGGTCGAGTGGATCCTGTCTGACTCCGGCGCCGGGCGGGTCTTCGTTGAGGACCGGCAGAAGGCGGCGCTGCTGGACCGGGTCCTGTCCGCCTCCAGCGTCCTGGCCGGCCGCGTGGTGCCGGTGGTCCGGATGGATTACGACGGCGACGCCCCCAACCTTGCCAGCCTCGCCGCCGCGGGGGCAGGGGTGTCAGACGCCGAACTGGAGCGGCACCGCTCTGCAGCCGGGTTGTCGGATGTGGCGTCCCTCGTCTATACCTCCGGAACCACCGGCAGGCCCAAAGGCTGCGAGATCACGCATGGAAACTTCGCCCTCGTGGCCCGGAACATGGTGGCCTTCCTGCCCGAACTGCTGCAGCAGGAGAACGCCAGGACCCTGATGTTCCTGCCGCTGGCCCACGTGCTGGCCCGGGCCGTCCAGGTGGTGTGCCTCACCGCAGGTGTCACCCTCGGCCACACTTCGGGGAACGCGCAGCTTCTTGATGACCTGGGAACCTTCAAGCCGACCTTCCTGCTCGCCGTGCCCCGCATCTTCGAGAAAATCCACGCCGGAGTGGAACAGAAGGCGAAGGATGCCGGGAAGTCGCGGCTGTTCAGTGCCGCCGCGGGGGTGGCCGTCCGCTACTCGGAAACTCTGGATGCCGCCGCGCGCGGCGAGGGCAGCGGTCCGGGCGCCATGCTGCGGGCACAGCACGCACTGTTCGACCGCCTCGTGTACCCCCGGCTGCGCCAGGTGTTCGGCGGGAACATGAAGTACGCCGTTTCGGGCGCGAGCCCGCTGAATGCGCGCGATACGCATTTCTTCAGGGGCGCTGGGATCGCCGTGCTCGAAGGCTACGGCCTCACGGAGACGACCGCGCCCTGCACGGTAAACACCGCCGGCCTCGCCCGGGTAGGCACAGTGGGGATCCCGGCGCCGGGCACCACCATCCGCATCGCCGAGGACGGTGAGGTCCTGGTCAGCGGCATCGGTGTGTTCAAGGGCTACCACGCGAACGAGGCGGCCAACGCCGAGGCGTTCAAGGACGGCTTTTTCCGCACCGGGGACCTGGGCTCCCTGGACGCCGACGGGTTCCTCACCATCACGGGCCGTAAGAAGGACCTGCTGGTCACGGCTGCCGGTAAAAACGTCGCTCCCGAGCCGCTTGAGGAGAAGATCCGCGAACACCAGCTGGTGGGCCACGCCGTGGTGGTGGGTGACGGAAAGCCGTTCGTTTCAGCCCTGGTCAACCTCGACCCCGAAGGCCTCGAGCACTGGTGCACCGTGCGTGGCGTTCCGCCGCTCAGCCCCGCGGAAGCCCGCACGGACCCCGCGGTACGCAGTGCCATCCAGGAAGCGGTGGACCAGGCCAACAGCCTCGTGTCCAAGGCCGAATCCATCCGCAAGTTCCGGGTCCTGGACGCAGCCTTCACCGTGGAGTCCGGGCACCTGACGCCCTCCCTCAAACTCAAGAGGGCCGCCGTCGTCAGGGACTTTGAAGCGGAAATCGAGCAGCTGTACGGCTGAGCAGACTCATCTGCCGGGCGCCTGAACAGCTACACAGCCTGTACTGCACCGACGCCTGTACTGCTGCCCTGCCGGGAAGCCGCTACAGGTTCACGGGCCGTACGATGCCTGCCTCCGGAGCGTCATCGCCGCTGGCGTCGTGCTTGACGTCGCTGCCGTCCACGTCGTGACCCTTGCGGCCCTTCCGTGCCGGTGCCAGCCCGCGGCGCCTGCGGGTGGGCCAAGTCAGAATCAACGTCACCACAGCGGTAATCAGGACAAGCGCGGCGATGACCAGGCCGGCGTCGATCCAGAACTGCCCGGGGAAGAGCCGGATGAGCGTATCCTCCAGCGCAAACGTCCAGGAGCCGGCGGCGAAGAAGATGCGGTGGAACTCGGTGAAGAACTGCTGCCAGCCGAGGGCGGCGAGCGTGCCCAAGCCGATGATAATCACCAGCGTCACGATGGAGCCGGCGAACAGCCCCCGGCGCACTCCGCCGGGCGTGCGCCGCCGCAGGTAGATGATCGCGATGATGCTGATCAGGGTCAGCAGCGCCCCGGCTCCGAGGGCGGACAGGAAGACGAGCTTCACGTCGGCCATATGGCTGACCTCGCCGTCCTTGAACAGCTTTTCGCCGCTGCGGTTAACCAGTTCGCCCAGATACCGCGGACCGGACCAGTTGCTCAGGTAGTCCACGGCGTAGGAGCCGTAGGTCATGCGGTCGTCCGCGTTGAAGCCGTAGCCGTCCCCGGGGAAACCGGGGCGGTGGTACTCGGCCCACAGGAACAGCGGGCTGGTCACGGCACGCACGGCAAGGACCAGGAGGATCACCGGATAGAAGGTGGCCAGCAGGACCTGGAGGACCCGGGGCAGCACCGGTTTGGCTCTGGCTGCCTGCTCGCGCTCGGCGTTGCGGCGTTCCACTTCCTCCTGCGGCGGGCGTACCTGCAGGGCGGATGTGGGGAGCGGCTCACTGTAGTGGGTGCCCGTGGAGGAGGAGCGGGCCGTGGACGGAGCACCGGACCGGGACGGCTGACCCGCCTCCGCGCTCCGGTCGGGTTCGGCACTCTCGGCGGCGGCCGCCTCAGCAGCCTTGCGGTCGGCACGGCTTTCCGGCTGGCCGGCTGCTGGGTTTGCATCAGGACCGGACGCCGGACGTGGTTGGGAACCAGTTGCGCCCTCCCCCTCGGCGGCGCGGGCTGCAGGCGCGGGCTTCATCCATTCAAACGCCGGCTCGTCGGTGTCCTCCGCGGGATCCAGAGCGGGGCTCGCCGCCGGATCCAGCCGCGGATCAAGGCGTCCGGACGGTGTCGGAGTATTGTCTTTCACTGCAGCTTCACTTCCGTAGGCGTCCACGCTCCATGGTCACCGGCTAGGCCGGGGCCAGGCAGCGCTTTGTATCTCCCCAAGAGCCTACCGTCAGCCGCTCCGGCACCGCGATGTGCCACCCCGCCGCCTGCGTCGAATATTCGGCTGGCCGTAATAATCAGACTGCAGGTTCGGTGTAGCCGGCGTCATGGCTGCCCAGGTCCCCGCGGGCGCCGGCGCGGTAGGCCCGACCCCCGCAGACCAGCACATATAACCAGTATGCCGCCAGCACGGCCGCGCCGATACTGATCTTTGCCCACACCGGCAAAGTACTGGGCGTAACAAAGCCCTCCACGAGGCCCGATACAAGCAGAACCAGAACCAGGCCCAGCGCCACCGTGATCATGGACCGGCCCTCTGCTGCAACGGCGCGGGACCGGGTCCGGGCGCCCGGCGACACCATGGCCCAAAAGATTCGCAGCCCGGCCGCGCAGGCCACGAAGACTGCCGTCAGCTCCATCAGACCGTGCGGCAGGATGTAGCTGAAAAACACGTCAGTCTTCCCCACCGCGGCAAACATCCCAGCGGCCACGCCCACACCCTGCGCGTTGGCGAACAGGATCATGGGCACCCAGAAACCGGTGATGCCCAGAGCCACGGCCTGGGCACTGATCCAGGCGTTGTTGGTCCAGACGGCACCGGCAAACGACGCCGCCGGATTCTCCGAGTAGTAGTCGATGAAGTCCTCCTCGACATACCGCTGGACTTCCGTTTCCGAGGCAACGGCACGCAGGGCCTCGGGCGAGGTGCCAATCCACAGAGCGAAAGCGCAGCCTACAAGGCAGAACGCGGCGCCGCAGGCCACCGTCAGCCAGCGGATCCGGTACAAAGCGGCCGGAAGGGACAGCACGAAGAACTGCGCCAGGTCTTCCATGAAGTTCGACCGCGCACCGGTGAAGCGCGTGCGCGCCTGCGCCAGCGTGGCAGACAGAGACGCGGACAGGCCGCTTTCCGGCCCGGTGGAACGCAGCAGGGAGAGGTGGGCGGAGGTCACCTGGTACAGGCGCAGCAGTTCATCGGCGTCGGCGCCGCTCAGGCGCCGCTTGTTCGCAAGGTGATGCAGCCGCGACCATGTGTCCGAGTTGACGGCGGAGAAGGCGTCCATGTCCACGCTCCTACCCTAGCCTGCGGAGAACTAGACTTAGGCGACCGGTGGCCGGAACGACGTACGGGGCAGGAATTGAGTCCACTCATCACAGGCGAGGCAGTCGTCCTTGAACTCCGTCCGGCATCCTTCGCTGCCCGTTCCCTCGGTCTTATTCTCGACGTCGTGGTGCATTCCGCCCTGCTGATGGCAATCCTGCTGGCAATGGGCGCCGCCCGGGATGAACTGGACGCGGCGGCTGCCGGGGCGCTCACCCTGGTCAGCGTGGTGCTCTGCTTCGTCATTGTCCCGGCAACCGTGGAGACCCTGACCCGCGGCCTTTCGCTGGGGAAACTGGCGGCCGGGCTGAGGATAGTGCGTGACGACGGCGGGGCCATCCGTTTCCGCCACGCGGTCATCAGGGCGCTGATCGGCTTCCTGGAGATCTACCTAACCTTCGGCGGCGTTGCCATTGCCGTCGGGCTCTTCGACGGCAGGTGCCGCCGGCTCGGTGACATCGTGGCGGGCACCTATTCACTGCGTCGCCGGGTCCCGGTGGAACCCGCAATCGTCCCCGTCACTCCGCGGCACCTCGCCGGCTGGGCGGAAGCCGCGGACATCGGCCGGATTCCGGATGCCCTGGGACGGCGCGCCGCACAATTCATGCGCCAGGCGCCGCGGATGTCGCCGCTGTCGCGCAGCGGCATGGCCGCAGCCCTCGCCACCGAAATGTCCGGATATGTGGCACCGTCGCCGCCGCCCGGAACCACCCCCGACGACTACCTGGCTGCCGTGCTGGCCGAGCGCCGCATCCGCGAACTCCGCCGGCTGGGCGCGGCACGCACGGAAAGCAACCGGATCGGGGAACGGCTGCACCGGCTGCCGTTCACGGCGGCCCGGGACAGCTAGTACTGCCTCTAGCGCTTCGCGTACTGGGCCCAGGGGATGTTCCAGTCGCCGTAGCCCTCGAGCGGCTCGACCGGCGCGGCGCCCGTGTTCAGGACCTGGACGACGTCACCGGACTTCATGTTGTTGAAGAACCAGGCGGCGTCCACGGGCAGCAGCCCGACACAGCCGTGGGAGACGTTGGATACGCCCACGTAGCCCCATGCCGATTCGAGCGCCTGGTGGACATAGACACCGGAGGAGGTGAGCCGGTTGGCGTACTCCACGTTCAGCGGCGGGTAGTAGCCCTTGTCGCCGGGTTTCAGGCCGATGCTCCCCGCGTTGAACTTGGAATGCCGTTCCTGCTCCATGATCACGGCGTAGCCGGACGGGGAAAGCCAGTCGGAGCCGCCCAGGGTAACGGGCGCGGTCCTGACCAGCTTGCCGTCGAAGTAGACCTTCATGGTCTTGGTGTTGTCGTCCACCACTGCCAGGCGCTGCTGGCCCACCTTGAACTGCAGTTTGGCGTTGAAGTTGCCGATCATGCCCTTGCCGAAGTCCACCCCGAACAGCTTCATGTCCAAGGTGACCTGGGTGTTGGATGCCCAGAACTTCTCGGGGCGGATGCGCACCTTCTGGTCCGAGTACCAGTGCCAGGCGACGGGCTGCTTGGAGGAAACGGTGATCCTGACGGCCTTTTCAACCGCCGCCTTGTTGGTGACCGGTTCACTGAAGACGATATCGATGGGCTGTCCTGCGCCAACTGTGGAGCCGTTCTCCGGGTACACGGCGGCGTCCGCCTCGTTGGCGGGCTCCACGGTGGTGAAGGTCTGGACCTTCTTGGTTTCCCGGCCCGCCTCGTCCACGATGGTGTAGCTGTAGTTGTACGGCGTATTGAAGAGCAGCGGGTCCACTGCCGTCCACGTGCTGCCGTCAGCGCTGACAGTGCCCTTGACGGCCTCTCCCCCGGCGGCCGGCACCAGCACAACGTCCTGGACGCGGCCGTTGACCGCCTTGACGGAGGGCGCCACCGCGGGGTTTACGCCTTTGGCGCCGTCGAGCGGTGTCACACCCAGTTCGACGGCCTTGACCACGGGAGTGGCCAGGCCCGGTTCGTTGCGGACAGGGCTGGAGGCCTCGGATTGCGGTGCGGGATTGGCCCAGCCAGGGGCGGTGGCCACGCCGATACCGCCGGCGGCAACCGCAGCGCAAATGGCAACGACGGCGATAATTTTGCCGGTTTTCCGGTTGTTCTTTTCCGTCATGACTGGTTTCTCCGTGTCCCACTGGGCTGCCGATCGGCATCCGTCCGTGTGCCCAGCGGCAACGCTGACCAGTCAATTTTATCGCACGGCACAGCTAACCCCGGCCGCCGTGGCATGCCACGGCGCGCCGGGGTGCTGCGTTAGCGCCTGCGGCTAGTAGCGGTAGTGCTCCGGCTTGAACGGGCCGGCCACGTCCACGTCCAGGTAATCGGCCTGGTCCTTGGACAGTTCGGTCAGCTCCACACCCAGGGCATCGAGGTGCAGGCGTGCCACCTTCTCGTCCAGGATCTTGGGCAGCACGTAGACCTGGTTTTCGTATTCCCGCTCGCCTTCGGGCTGGTCCTTCTTGGTGAACAGCTCGATCTGCGCGATGGTCTGGTTGGCGAAGGAGTTGCTCATGACGAACGACGGGTGGCCCGTGGCGTTGCCCAGGTTCAGCAGGCGTCCTTCGGACAGGACAATGATGGACCGGGTACCGTCCGCCGAGTCCCCGCCGAAGACCCATTCGTGGACCTGGGGCTTGATCTCGACCTTGCGGATACCGGGGATCCGGGCGAGGCCTGCCATGTCGATTTCGTTGTCGAAGTGGCCGATGTTGCCCACGATGGCCTTGTTCTTCATGCCGGCCATGTGCTCGGCCATGATGACATCCTTGTTGCCCGTGGTGGTGATGAAGATGTCGCCCTGGTCCAGCACGCTCTCCAGCTTGGCTACCTGGTAGCCGTCCATGGCGGCCTGCAGTGCGCAGATGGGATCGATTTCGGTGACGATCACGCGGGCGCCCTGGCCGCGGAGCGCCTCGGCAGCACCCTTGCCGACGTCGCCGTAGCCGCAGACGACGGCGACCTTGCCGCCAATGAGGACATCGGTGGCCCGGTTGAGGCCGTCCGGCAGCGAGTGCCGGATGCCGTACTTGTTGTCGAACTTGCTCTTCGTGACGGAGTCGTTGACGTTGATGGCCGGGAAGAGCAGCTTCCCCTGTTCGGCGAGCTGGTAGAGGCGGTGCACGCCCGTGGTGGTTTCCTCGCTGACGCCGTGGATGCCGGCGGCGAGCCGGGTCCACTTCTTCGGGTCCTCGGCCAGCGTCCGGCGCAGGACGTCAAGGACGATCCCGTATTCCTCGGGGTCGTTGGCTGCGGCGGCCGGAACGGCGCCGGCTGCCTCAAACTCCACGCCGCGGTGCAGCAGCAGCGTGGCGTCGCCGCCGTCGTCGAGAATCATGTTCGGGCCCAGCTCAGGGTTCGCGTCAGCACCGGGCCAGGTGAGGATCTGCTCAGCGGTCCACCAGTATTCCTCCAGGGTTTCGCCCTTCCAGGCGAACACGGGAACGCCCTGCGGGTTCTCCACGGTGCCGGTGCCCACAACCACTGCGGCGGCGGCCTCATCCTGGGTGGAGAAGATATTGCAGGAGGCCCAGCGGACCTCGGCGCCGAGTGCGGTGAGGGTCTCGATGAGCACTGCGGTCTGCACGGTCATGTGCAGCGACCCGGCGATCCGGGCGCCTTTGAGGGGCTGGCTGGGCCCGAATTCCCGGCGCAGCGACATGAGCCCCGGCATCTCGTGCTCGGCGAGGCGGATCTGGTGGCGCCCGGCCTCGGCCAGGGAGATGTCGGCAACCTTGTAATCGAACGTCATGGGAATCCTTTGCTGTGTCCGGCGTCGAGCCTTCTGCGTTGCTGGCTGGGTATTAGGCGGTGGGGGCGGCCGCTGCGGGGCCGGCGTCGTGCTGGTCTGACCGGGCCGCCGTGGCTGCGGTGCGGAGCTCCGGGGGAAGCAACAGCGGAATGCCGTCTTCGATGGCGTACCGCAGCCGTTCGCCGCCCTCGGCCACCGACGTTGAGACGAGTTCCTCGCCCTCCTGGGTCAGAGCCGATCCGGTGACCGGGCACCGCAGAACGGACAACAGTTCAGGACTGATCTTTGGCATGGTGGATGCTCCCTGCTGGGCACAAGCGCTGTGGCTGACGGATTTCAGCTTCCAGCCTACCGCCAGTTCGGTATGAGGAAGGTTTGTGCAGAATTAGGACGGTTCGCGCAGGATGCGCAGGTGGCCACGGCGGGTGCCTTCGGTTGCGGCGGGCGCTTCCAGCGCCGAGTGGGCGGGGCGCTGGCCCGGAGCCGGGGACGCCGGCCGGGACGCTGCCTCACGGACGGCGTCGGCAAGGGCGAGAAGGTCGTCGGGACCGGGCTGGGGCGGTTGCGAGGGCATGGCGAGGCGGAGCACTTCCCAGCCGCGCGGGACGGTCAACGAACCGGCGTGCTGCTCGCAAAGGTCGTAGCAGTGCGGCTCCGCGTAGGTTGCCAGCGGGCCGAGAACGGCCGTCGAGTCCGCGTAGACGTACGTCAAAGTTGCCACCGCAGACTGGCGGCAGGCTGACCTGGAACACTGACGTATTGCACCCACGAAAACACAGAATACTCCGGCTCAGGCCGATTTCCCGACATTGACGGACGGCCCGCGCCACGACAGCGCGGCTCCGGTCCGGTTATGTCGCGCAAATCATTCGGCGGGTCTAAAGTCTGTATATGCAGTCATCGCACCATGCTTCGGGCTTTACGGTCCGGTTGGCTGACCCGGAAACGCCCCGGGACGCTGCCGGGGCTCCCGCTGGCCGGAGCTTCACACAACGCCGGCGCAACCGGCACGGCCGCGGCCTCCGGGGCGAACTGCTGCTGCCCACGCTCCCCGGCTACCGAAGCCGCTCGGACCGGTTTGATGAACTCGTCATGGACTCCGCCCAGCGGCTCCATGACATCTGGGGCAAGCCGCTCGACGGCGTCCGGTTCGCCGTCGACGAGATCCCGCCGAACCTGGAACAGCTGGTGGCCGACGGCTCGCCCGCTCCCCTGGGCTGCTACACCCCCGCCACCGAGGACGAGGGACCCATCATCACGCTGTACCGCCGCGTGGTTGAACAGGCCTGCCCCGTCAAGGAGGAACTCCAGGACCTGGTACATGACGTGGTGGTGGAACATACCGCCGAAATGCTGGGCGTTGCCCCGGAAACACTGGACCCGGTGTACCGCCGGCGCTACTAGGCCGCGTTCCACCGCCTGCGCTACCGGGCGGGTTTTTCCGCCGGCGCACGTCCGCGGCTAGTAGCCCAGCGTCACCGGTACTTTTTCCTGGCCCTCTGCGCCCGGAGCGATGGCCACGGTGGAAACATCGTTCCGGTCTTCCCGTTCCAGCAGCACAGTGCCGTAGGCCGCTCCGCCGGAGGCGGACACCAAGTATCCGACGACGGCGGAGTTGCCGATCTTGTCCGCTGCCTTGAGGGTTGTGGTGGTGCCGGCCGCGATGTCCGCGGTCGCCGCGGTGCGGAGTTTCCCGTCGGCCGTGATCGGGGCATAGGAAATGGTGGCCCTGCCGTCCAGGGCGCCGAAGACCAGCTGCCGCTCCCCGCCTTGGGGCAGCGGGACTACGTGCTGGCTGCCAAGCTGGGCGGTGGCCGGGGACCACGCGAAGTCCAGGCTCTGGCTGGCCTTCAGGCCACGACTCACGCGAGCTGCGGCCACAATGCTGACGTCCGACGTGGCGGAAACGGTGTACGTGCCGGCAGGAACGCCAGCCAGGGGCACCTCGGTGACGCTGCCGGCCTTGGCCGTGACAACGCCTCCGCCCGGGAGGGCCTGCTGCCCGGCGCGGCCAAACAGCTTGACCTCCACCACGGCATCCGACGGGCCGGGAACGGTGATCTGCAGCGACGGTCCGGCGTCGTCAAAACCCGGTTCGCCGGTCAGAGACTTCACGTCCCCGGCATCCTGGATGTCGATGCCTGTCATCACCTGGGACGGGGCCGCGGAGATCCCCGGTGCGATGAAATCCACGCCGCCGGAGGTCAGCCCGCGCAGCACGCTCTGCTGGATGAAGGCGCTGACGGGCCCGCCGGAACTCCGGACGTGCACGCTCAGCCGTTCTTCACCGGGCGCGAGACCGGCCAGGACGATCGAGCGGGTCGATTTCGGTCCCACCAGGAGGCCGCGGCTGCCCGAGGCCTTGACCTGGCCGGCCTTTCCGTAAAGCTCAAGGTTCACTGTTGCAGGGGTGGTGGAGGCGTTAGTGAGATTGATGACGCTGCTGCGGCCCACCGCGGTGTTGGCGCCGCTGAGCCAGAGGTCGTTCGAGGGCGCCTGGCAGGCGGCTGCCGCCGATCCCTGCAGGTCCCCGTCAGTGGCCGTGTAGGCCATGAGGGCTGCCGCCGCCGGCTGCCGGTTGGCGAGGGCATCCGCGGACAGCACGCTGATGTCGTCCACGGTTTCCCCCTCGACCACCCCGGCGAGCACTCCGGAGGAGCCGGCGGGAGCCGCCGCCGAGGCGGGCGCCTTGGCGATCCGCCTCAGTTCGGACCCCTTCAGCGCGGAGAGCGCGCTGCCGGGAAGGGTGCCGCCCGCCGAGCTGACCACCGCCGCGGACACGGCGCTCTTGGCCGTGGCGGATTCGGGGCTGAACTGGGGGTCGGTCCCTACCGGCGTTCCTTCAAGGAGCCGCGCCGGAGCAGGGCAGACGTCCTGGACGCTTCCGGCTGGTACGGCCGCTTCCGCCGCATCGAGCGGCTTGGCTGCCGATGGCTGCGGCGCCAGGGTGGCTGCCGCCACAATGCCTCCGCCGGCGGCGAGAATGACCACACCGGAGAGCACCCCCGCGACGATGCCGCGGGGGCCGGCTATGCGCCTGGCACCGCTGGACCGGGTGCCGGAAACGCTGCTGCCAGAAGCGTTGCCTCCAGTAGCCCGGACTACCGGTCCGCTGCCCCGCTTCGCCGGAGTCCCGCCGTCGTTCTCTTCCTCATGCATTCTGGTATTCCTTACGCAGGGAGCCTTCGTCCCTGGACAAGCCGGTGTTGGGGCGCCGAGCCGGCATCGGGAGCGCCAGCAGGACGGTCAAGCCAATGACGGCGGCCTGGAGGACGCCGGACCAGAGCGCCCACGGGCTTTCATACCGGACTGTCACCTGGCCCGCCTGCGGGGGCAGCGTGAAGGCTTGGGACCAGCCGGAGGTGGTGGACGTCAGTTTGCGGCCGTCGAGCCAGGCGGTCCAGCCGGGATCTGCCCGCTCGGCGAGTACCAGCAGCCGGCCCTCGGGTCCCTTGGGCACCGAGGCGTTGGCTCCGGTCAGATCCGAGGGAACCAGCCCGATCGTGGCGCCCTTGCTGTCGATGATGCGCACGCGATGGGCGACGTCTGCGGGCTGCAGGACGGCGTCATTCAGCGGTGCCACGCGCCAGAGCCAGCCCGTATTGGTGGGCCCGACGGCCGCCAGCCCGGGAACCGCGTCCATCCGGCTTGCAGTCAGCTGGGCTGCGGTGTCTGCGGCGCGCAGGACGACGAATCCGACGCCGAGCCGCTCCAGTTCGGGCCGCGGATCGACGCCGCGGGCAGCCACCAGGGTGGCCACGCTGGTGCGCAGCGCCGCGGTGACTTCGTCGTCGTCGCGGACCGATTCCTGCCCGGGGTTGCCGATGATGTCCCGGGCGGCCGCGATCGTTGAGAGGCCGTCCAGCGTGGTGCCCCCTCCGCGCATGAGGGTGGCGCTGTACGTTCCGTCCTCGCCGGTGCTGATCAGCAGCGTTCGGGTCTGCTCCGGCCCCTCGCCACGGTCCACCGCGGTGGCGGGCAGCATCCGCGGGTCCGTGGGGCCCACGAGCCGGGGCGCCCCGAGGTCCGCCGTGTCAGCGTGCACCGCGGCGTCGGCCGGCTGCACAACATTCTGCACCGTCCAGGCCGCCAGCCCGGCCAGCGGCCCGGCGAGCAGGAGCACCAGCGCCAGCGCCGCCGCACTGCGGGCCACGGCGCCGTGACGCACTCCCGCACCACGGGACTGGTTGTCCGATCCGGAGGCGGCAAGCGTCAGCAGGCCGTCTCCGCCGATGATGGCCGCCCCCAGCAGCGCGAACACGGCAGCGGAAACGGCCGGACCGGTGAAAGGCACAACGAGCGCCTGGGTGCCGGCCCCGGTGGCGACGTGCGCTGCCAGCCATCCGCCGGCCAGCGCGAGCAGCGCCGCGACCCAGAGGGCCTTGGCGATGCGGCCGCGGCGGTCCGGGTGGATCCGGAGCGGAACAAAGAGCGCGGCAACGGCCAGCGCCAGCAGCGGGGCTCCGACCAGGAGTGCCAGCAGCAGCGCCCAAGGGACGGACCCGCCGGAAAAGAGCGCCAGCCCGGAGAGACCGCCGGCGGGGTCGAAACTGAGCGGCTGGCCCAGAATCTGCTGCCATACCGGAGCACCTTCGAAGGGCAGGGGCAGTCCGGGGTCGGCCAGCAGTGCCCTGGGCCGGTCGAGGGTGGACAGGGCAAACGGCACAAACAGCGCAGCGCTCGGCAGGAGCGCCCACCAGAGCGTGCGTCCGCGCTTCCCCAGCACCAGGCTCAGGAGGATGATGGCGACGGCGGCCGGCAACAGGAGCGACGGGGCGGCGGCCGTGATGACCGCCAGCGCCAGCCCGGCGGCCGCGGCTGCCGTCCACGACGGCGTGCCATTGACGCCGGGCTTGGCTGGCGGCTGGTCCGCGAGGCTGCCGGGCGGAACGGGGGCGAAGCGGCCGCGTCCGAACGCGGAGCCGGTGGCCCGCAGCAGTGCCAGGACCAGCAGTGGCATCATGAGGTGCGCCAGCAGGGCTCCGATGCGCCCCTGGTTGACAGCCACTTGCAGGGCCGGCGCCGCCGCCCAGACCAAGGCAGCCGCCAACCGGAAGCGGCGGTAGGAGGTCAGGGCACCGGAGGCGAACCAGGCAGTCAGGCCGGAGAGCGGCATGGCCAGCAGGAGGAGCCAGATGACGGCACCGTTAGCGTTGCCTCCGCCCAACAAGCCGAGGATCCAGAGGACGTAGCCGAAGGGGTCGCCGTGTCCCGGGAGTCCGGCGCCCAGCCCGATCCACCAGCTGGAGGCGTGGTGCCAGATGTCCTCCAGCCGGGCTGAGACCGGCAGGAGCGCTCCGCCGGCGGCGGCGTCGGCCTGGAAAAGCGCGGCAAGGCCGGCGAAGGACGCCACGGTGGCAAGGATCACGGCGGCGACGGCACCGTTGCCCACCCAGCCCCGCTCGTTCGTGGACAGGGCGGCGAAGTCGTCCGTCGAGTCGCCGCTGGGCTGTTCCTCCAGCGGATCATTGCTGTCCTCGGAGGCCCGGGCGTCGTCCGCGCCAAGCGCTTCCATCAGGGAGCGCCTGTGGCCCCACACTTCACGCCGTTCTGTCTGCAGGGCTTTAACCACTGAGCGGCGGACGCGGCGGGTGCGAGCAGCGTTGCGCCGCCCACGGGCGAGGGCGGCGGGCCTGGCGAGGGCCGCCGCTGTGGCCAGGAGCTGCGAAAAGCCGTAGCCGGGGTCCTTCACGGCGATGCTGAAGACTAGCCGGAGTAGGCTGCCGAGGAGGGCGCCGACAGCGTGCAGCGGCAGCGCCCACAGCGGGGCGTGCTTAAGCCGCAGGTGAACCTGTGCCCGGCGCGCTGCCGAGGCCGTGCCAAGGGCGTGCGGCCGGTGGGAGACGTGGAACATACTCGCGCTGGGAACCACCACCACCCGGTGCCCGGCCAGTCGGTTACGCCAGCAGAAGTCGACGTCGTCGCCCGTGCCGGGAAGCGCGAGGTCAAACCCTTTGAGGTGCTCCCAGATGTCCCGCCGAACCAGCATGCCGGCGGAGTTGACGGCGAACGTGTCGGAACGTCCGTCGTACTGCCCCTGGTCGAGTTCGTCCGCCTCGATCAGCGTGAGCCGCTCTGCCCAGCGGCTGGTGGAAAGCCCGACGTCGATCAGACGCCGTTTGGCGTTCCAGTCCAGTTGCTTGCAGCCCGCGACTGTAACGGAGGGGGCACGCTCCACGGCGTGCAACAGTTCGGCCAGCGCCTCGGGGGCGGGTGCCGCATCATCGTGCAGCAGCCAGATCCATTCGGACTGGCCTTGCTGGCCCCGCCGGTTCCACGGGGCCAGGGCGGCCAAGCCGGCCCGCACGGCAGCGCCCATCCCCGTCTTGCCGCCATTGACGGCAATGACATTGGCATCGCCGATGGCACGCTGCAGGAGGGCAGCCGAATTGTCCTGTGAGCCGGTATCCACCCCGATCACGGTGTCCGCCGGCCGGGTCTGCGCGGCCAGCGCTGAAAGTGTCCTGGGCAGATAGTCACTGCCGTTGTGGGCTACCACAACGGCAGTGACGTGTACTTCCTGAAGAATTAGACCGCTCGCTTCCTCAGCCGTCGGCGCTCACGCTCGGAGAGGCCACCCCAAATCCCAAACCGTTCGTCATTCGCCAGTGCATACTCCAGGCACTGCGACCGCACGCTGCACGCTCCGCAAACTTTCTTGGCGTCCCGTGTGGAACCGCCCTTTTCCGGGAAAAAAGCCTCCGGATCTGTCTGGGCGCACAGCGCATCGGTCTGCCACCCAAGCTCGCCTTCGTCGTCGAAATCCTGCCCCAGCGGCAAACCGATCCACACCGGCTGGGCCAGGGTGGAGGATGCCGGGTTACTGATCTCCATGGGGGGATCAAAATCGTCCTCGTCCTGCTCCGGCTGCCCGGCCAGCAGGGACTCATTCTGGAGGGCGTCATGCTGGGCCAGGAAGGCCGTGGCCTGGTCCTGCAGCGAGGCAGACGTGTCCTTGTTGTACCGCTCTGCGGCGTCCGGATCAGCCGGATCTACGTACCAGTCGCTGGGTACCCCCCGTGACCTGTACTTTGCTGTGGCCTGGCCGGCCATAACAGCATCATCATGCATACGCTCCGCTTGCCCCATGGCGTCCCCTCCTGAGTAGTGCGGCCCCCGGCCCGACGGTCAGGACACTACGTGGTGTTCCTGAGAGTTCGCCGCGGCTTTTCGATATCTAATTACACGGGTGTAAGTAGTAGGGAGTCAAGCCGCGACGGAATAATAATCAATACCGGTCCGAATCAGCAGGCGCGCCACGCCCGGGAATTATTTTCCCGCCCCGCGCGGCGCCCGCCCGGAATTTGACAGCAACCTTAGTATCCCGCCCGCCGCGCGTGCAATTCCGGCAATTCTGCCGCGGGCCGGTAGGTTAAGGCAAACGACGTTACAAACTGTTGTGCCGGAGATCACGGTAAAAGCCGTGGCAAGATGAAGCCATGAACATCCCGGCCACTGATCTGATGACGGCCCTGCGCTCGGGCCACTCCACCTCACCGCGCCTGACCTGGTACGGCCCCGACGCGGAGCGGGTGGAACTCTCCGGCCGGGTGCTGGACAACTGGGTCGCAAAGACCAGCAACCTGCTCCAGGACGAACTCGACGCCGAGCCGGGAATGCGGCTGCGGCTGGACCTGCCCGCACACTGGAAATCCATCATCTGGGCCCTCGCCGCCTGGCAGCTGGGCATGGAAGTGGTGCTCGGATCCGGCGACGCGGACCTGCTCGCCACGTCCGAGCCGGACGCCGCAGAGGACGGGTTCGACGCCGTCGTTGCTGTTCCGCTGCCTGCCCTGGCGATGCGGTGGCCAGGCGATCTGCCCGCCGGAGTTCTCGACTATGCCGCCGAGGTCCGCTCCCACGGTGACGTGTTCATGGCCCACAATGACCCCGATCCGGGAGCTCCTGCGGTCCGCGGCTCAGACGGTGCAGCCGTCCGGCATGAAGCCCTCCTGGCGGAGTTTGCCGCGGGACACGAGCCGAGCGCGAGGCTCCTGGTGCGCGCGGCCGACGGCCTCGAGGCGGCGCTGGCCAACGCCCTGGGCGCGTGGAAGAGCGACGGTTCGGTGGTCCTGGTCCATGGCGACGTGGAGCTGACGGAGAAGCTTCTGACAGCCGAGCGCATCCACGGCGAGTGAGCCGCTAGCCCGGGCTTGACGGAACTAGCGTGGCGGGACGGAACTAGCGTGGCCGGACGGTACTAGCTTGGCCGGACGGGCCGCTCGGGGTCGTCTACGTCCGGTTCCAGGACGCGCTCCGCCGGCTTGGCGGGGTGGTGGTGGAGCTCTATGATCTCGTGGTCGTGCGAGAACTCCGGTTCCTGGTCGAGTTCCTGGTTGAAGACGAGGAACCGGTAGGCAAAGAAGCGGACGACCGTGGCCACCAGAATGCCCACGACGCCCGCGGCGAAGAGCATGTTCTTGTCCGTGACGCCCAACGAATACTTCGCCAGGGCCGTGAAGCCGGTGGAGATGCCGATCCCGATGCCGTTGATGAGGATGAACATCAGGAATTCACGGAGCACGTTGGCCTGGCGGCGGTGCCGGAACGTCCAGAGACGGTTGGCGATCCAGGAAAAGACGGTGGCGACGGTGGCGCCCACGAAGCGGGCCTTGGCCTCGCTGTCCGTCATGGGTCCGTGCATCAGGTAATAAGTCAGCCCGTTGTCAATGACAAACGCCACACCGCCCACGGCACCGAACTTCGCCACCTCGCGCCAGAAAAGCGAGGCGAGTCCCCGGATGCGCTCTGCAAGTGTGTTAATCATGACCCTCCGTGGCCGTTTGAATAGTGGGGGCCGTTGGGCCAAGCTCCCATTTTAGCGCCGTTTGCCGGGAGTAACCTCAATGCGTTCCTGCGCCGGAGGGCCCCATCCGCAGCCGCGCCGCCAAAATCGTGCGACTTGGGAAGCTTCACAGCCATGAAAGACAGCAACCGCGCTCCTTTTCTGTAGGCTGGAACATGTGACTTTTCCAGTAATCGGCGTGGTTGGCGGCGGCCAGCTTGCGCGCATGATGGCCCCCGCCGCCACGGCCCTGGGCTTTGAACTCCGTGTTTTGGCTGAAGGCGAAGACGTATCCGCGGTCTCCGCTGTCCCCAATGCCCCCGTGGGCGACTACAAGGATCTCGCGGCCCTGATGGAGTTCTCCAAGGGCCTGGACGTGATGACCTTTGACCACGAGCACGTCCCGGGCGACCACCTCTATGCCCTGATCGAGGCCGGAGTGAACGTCCAGCCCGGCCCGGACGCCCTGGTCAACGCCCAGGACAAGCTGGTCATGCGCGCCGCCATCGACCGCCTCGAACTGCCCAACCCCGAGTGGGCCGCGGTGGACGACGTCGCCGGGCTGGTCAGCTTCGGGAACCGGATCGGCTGGCCCGTGGTGCTCAAAACACCGCGCGGAGGCTACGACGGAAAGGGCGTGCGGATCGTCGGTTCCCCCGAGGAAGCCGCAGAGACCGCCGACTGGTTCGAGGCCATGAGCCCGCTCCTCGCCGAGGCCAAGGTCGAGTTCAGCCGCGAACTCTCGGCACTCGTAGCCCGCACTCCGGACGGGGCGTCCCGCGCCTGGCCGGTGGTCCACACCATTCAGGTGGATGGCGTCTGCGACGAAGTGATCGCGCCGGCACAGAACATTTCCCTTGAGGTGGCTGCGGCCGCCGAGGAGGCTGCCCTCCGGATCGCAAATGAACTCGGCGTCACCGGCGTCATGGCCGTGGAGATGTTCGAGACGCCCGGCAGCGGCGCCGGCTTCCTGATCAATGAATTGGCGATGCGGCCCCACAACACGGGGCACTGGACGCAGGACGGCTCCGTCACCAGCCAGTTCGAACAACACCTGCGGGCGGTCCTGAACCTGCCCCTGGGTGCGACGGACGTCCTGGGCCAGGTCGCCGTGATGAAGAACTTCCTGGGCGGCGACAACCAGGACCTCTTCTCCGCCTTCCCGGCCGCGCTGGCGGCAGAACCGGCCGCCAAGGTCCACTGCTACGGCAAATCCGTGCGTCCCGGCCGAAAGATCGGGCACGTCAACCTGGTGGGCGCGTCCGCTGCGGACGTTGACTCCCTCCGCCAGCGCGCCACCACCGTGGCGAACATCATCCGTGACGGCAGACTGCCGGCCGCGGCATCAGGCACCACCGAGGAGACCTCATGAGCCCCGAATCCGCTGCAGCCCCGGAAACCGGTGCCCCCGCCCCCCTCGTAGGCCTCGTCATGGGCTCGGATTCGGACTGGCCCGTCATGGAGGCTGCGGCCGATGCCCTGGCCGAGTTCGGCATTCCGTTCGAGGCGGATGTTGTCTCCGCCCACCGCATGCCCACCGAGATGATCCGCTACGGACAGACCGCGCACGAGCGCGGCCTCCGCGTGATCATTGCCGGAGCCGGCGGTGCGGCGCACCTGCCGGGCATGCTTGCGTCCGTCACCCCCCTGCCAGTGATCGGTGTTCCGGTCCCGCTCAAGACCCTGGACGGCATGGATTCCCTGCTCTCCATCGTGCAGATGCCCGCCGGGGTCCCCGTGGCCACGGTCTCCATCGCCGGGGCCCGGAACGCAGGCCTGCTCGCCGTCCGCATGCTGGCGTCCGGCACCGATGAGCTCTCCGCCCGCCTCCGCACGGAGCTCCTGGACTTCGCCCAGGAACTCAACGACGTGGCAAGCCGGAAAGGCGCCAACCTGCGCCAGAAAGTCAACGAAGTCTTCTCCGACGCAAACGTGGCTCTCCGGAGCAGCCGGTAGGGATCTGCCATGTCCAACACCGAATTGCCGTCCCAGGGCCCACTGACGGATCCCGTCCGCAACCCGTCGAGCGCTGCTGAACCTGTCCGGACCAAGCGCGCGTTCCTGCTGATCCTACTCACGCTGCTGGTGCCCGGGAGTGCCCAGATCGTGGCCGGCGACCGCAAGCTTGGCCGGATCGCCCTGCGCGTGACGCTCAGCGCCTGGCTGCTCGTGATCCTTGCCCTGGTGCTGCTGTTCACCAACCGGACCCTGCTGATCAACATCATCACCAATCCGGTTGCCTCGCTGCTCATCGTCCTTGTCCTTGCCGCGCTGGCAGTGGGCTGGCTGGTGCTGTTCGTCAACACCCTGCGGCTCATCCGGCCGGTGTTGCTGCCCACCCGGATGCGGCCCGCCGTCGTGATTGCCCTTGTCCTCGCCATGGTGGTGAGCAGCGGATCGCTGGGCTACGCCGCATACCTGCTCAACGTCAGCCGGAATGCGATCGGCAGCATCTTCAACGCCAACGGACCGGCCATCGAACCGGTGGACGGCCGCTACAACTTCCTCATGATGGGCGGCGACGCCGGTGCCGACAGGACCGGCCGGCGCCCGGACAGCCTGTCCGTGCTCAGCGTCGACGCCAAATCCGGCCAGACGGCCATCATCTCGGTGCCGCGTAACCTGCAGAACGCCCAGTTCAGCGAAGGTTCGCCCATGCGGAAGATCTATCCGGACGGCTACAACTGCGGCGACGAGTGCCTCATCAACGCGATCAACACCGAAGTCACGAACGAGCACAAGGACCTGTACCCCGGGGTTGCGGATCCCGGAGCGCAGGCCACCCTGGAAGCGGTTTCGGGCACGCTCGGCATCACCGTGCAGGCGTATGTGCTGGTGGACATGGACGGCTTCGCGAAGCTGATTGACGCGATGGGCGGCATCCGGATCAAGGCCGGCGGCTGGGTGCCCATCAGCGGCGACATGATTGACGAGGCCAACGGCATCCACGGCATGCCGCTGGGCTGGATCCCGGCCGGAGAACAGAAGCTGGACGGCTACCACGCCCTCTGGTACGGCCGCTCCCGGGAATTCGTGGACGACTACGCCAGGATTCAGCGGCAGCAATGCGTCCAGCAGGCCATGCTGAAACAGCTGGACCCCGCAACTCTGCTGGCGAAATTCGAGGACATCGCCAACGCCGGCACGAAGGTGGTGGACTCCAACATCTCCGCCAGCCAGCTCGGCAGCTTCGTGGACCTGGCCATGAAGGCCAAGGGCCAGGACGTCAAGCGGCTCACCATCGGCCCACCTGACTTCGACGCGTCCTTCTCCACGGTGCCCAACTTCGACCAGATCCATGACCGGGTCAAGAAGCTGCTCGCGTCTGCCAGCTCCGGGTCGTCGCCAGCCGCCGCGTCTGAAGACACGTTGCTGCAGCCGGGTGCCGTGCCCGGCAACGGGCTCTCCGCCGCAGGCGCCGCAGCAGGTCCCCTCGCGGGCCTTCCGGCCACCACCCCCTCACCGTCACCATCGTCGGCGTCGGACTTCACCCCGGTGACCACCACCCCTGAGGGGGAACCGATCACGGAAGCGATGCTGAACCAGTTCAAGCGCGAGGGCAACGAGCAGGCCATCCGCGACCTCGTGGCCACCAACGGCCAGTGCGCACCGCTTTGAGCAACACCTACAGCACGCTTTGAGCACTACGTACATCAAAAGAGGGGGGACACCAGGCGTGTACCAGATAGAGAATGTCCTGCGGCGGTATGCCTGGGGATCGACGACGGCGATCGCCGGCCTGCTCGGCCGGCCGGAGTCCGGCGGTCCGGAAGCCGAGTTGTGGATAGGTGCCCATCCTGATTCGCCGTCGGTGGCCATCCGGCCGGACGGCACGACCACGCCGCTTGACGCACTCATCGGTGAGGACCCGGAACATTTTCTGGGCGCGGCTTCGGTGGCCGAGTTCGGTCCCCGGCTGCCGTTCCTGGCTAAGCTCCTCGCTGCAGCCAAGCCGCTGTCCCTGCAGGTGCACCCGAGCCTTGAGCAGGCCAGGGCCGGGTACGCCCGCGAAAATGACGCCGGCATTCCGGCCGACGCGGCGAACCGCAATTACCATGACGACAACCACAAACCCGAAATGATTTTCGCGCTGACCCCGTTCGAGTCGCTGTGCGGATTCCGTGAACCGGAGAAGTCCCGCGACATCTTCCTCCACCTCGCAGGCTGCCTGGAGCTTCCCGGGAACGGCGTCCCGCAGGTTCTGAAGGACGTCATCGACGACCTCTCGCAGCCCGAGGAGGCGACAGCGCTGAGGTCGGCGTTCGAACGGCTGATCGCCGGTGGCGAGGAAGTCAGGGAAGCTACGTCCCGGGTGGTCGATGTGCTGGCCTCGGGTGCACCCCTTGCTCCCTACCAGCCGGAGCTTTCCACGGTACTGAGCCTCAACAGCGAATACCCCGGCGATCCCGGCGTGCTGATCTCCCTGCTGCTGAACCGGCTGTCCCTGAAACCCGGCGAGGCCGTATACCTCCCTGCAGGCAAGATCCATGCCTACCTGCACGGCCTCGGCGTCGAGGTGATGGCGTCCTCGGACAACGTGCTCCGCGGCGGACTGACTCCCAAGTTCATCGACATTCCCGAGCTGCTGAACACGATCGCCTTCGAATCGGTGGACGTTCCCATGCTCCGGCCGGAGACCTCCGAACTCGGACAGGAACTGTACTTCCCGCCCTTCCGCGAGTTCCAGCTCCAGCGGATCGAACTGCAGCCGGACGGCGAGCCTGTTCCGCTGGCGCAGTCGGGCGCCGCGGTGGTTATTGTCGTCACCGGTTCCGTGATCCTTGACTCGCCGAAGGGCGACCTCCAGCTGGGCCACGGCGCAAGTGCCTTCCTGCCGGACGCCGACGCCCCCGTCAACGTCCATCCCGTGTCCGGGGCCACGGAGAACGCCGTGGCCTTCGCCGTGACCACCTCGACGAAGGCCTGACCCGCTGTGGAATATTTCCTGCAAACAAAAGCCTGGGAGGACTTCCAGAAGTCGCTGGGACGCCACGTGCACCGGCAATCCGGTCCCGGCTGGAGTTTCCTGGCCATTGAGGAGAAGAACCCCGCGGGCAAGGTCCTGTATGCGCCGTACGGCCCTGTGGCCGAGTCGGTGGAGGCGTTCGACGCCGCACTGGCGGCCCTCCGGACGCTGGCGAAGTCCTGTGGCGCCGTCTTCATCCGGATCGAGCCTGTGACTGCGGGTCTCGATCCTGAGGGCGCGCCCGAGGCGCTGCGGAGCCGTGGCCTGCAGCCGGCCCCGGTCAACCAGCAGCCCGAACTCAGCTGGATCGTGGACCTTGACCGGGACTTCAAGGAGGTCCTGGCGGAGATGAAGCCAGTCAACCGCAACCTGTACCGGAATATTCACAAGAAGGGCGTCACGTTCCGCGCCACGCAGGATCCCGAGGACATCCGCGTACTCCTGAACTTCCTCCACATGACCGCACGGCGGAACGGCTTCAAGCCGCAGAGCGACGAGTACCTGACGCAGGTGGCCCAGTCCCTCATGCCGGCGGGCGCGGCCACGCTGTTCATCGCCGACCTGCACGGCGGCCCAGTGGCGGCAGCCCTGGCCTACGATTCGGCGGACACTCGGACGTACGCCCACGCTGCCATGGATGACACCCACCGCAAGCTCAGTGCTGGCATTCCCCTCCTCGTGACGCTCATGGCCGATGCCCAGGAGAGGGGCCTGAAGCATGTGGACCTTTGGGGCGTGGCCCCCGCCGACCAGCCCGACCACAAGTGGGCAGGGTTCACCGCGTTCAAGAAGTCGTTCGGCGGGCGGGAGATCGCCTACCCCGGCACCTGGGACCTGCCCGTCAACCGGCCCCGGTACGCGGCCTACCAGGTGGCCCGCAAACTCCGCGAAAGCATCAAGGCCCTCATCAAGCGCCCCACCTCCTGAGCGCGAAGAGCGCGAACGGACACTTGAGCCCGCAGTTCAGGGCCACAAGTGTACGTTCGCGCTCTCCCGGAGTTTGCGTCTGTGGATAACCTCCCCGCGGCCCTTTGCCCGGTGCACACTGGAGCATGCGTCTCTCACCACTGCCCCAGGATCTGGCTGCGGGATCATTCACTTCTTCCGACGCTGCCGCCTGCGGTGTGTCCAGGAAGCGCCAGCGGCAACCGGACCTGGCCATTCCCTCCCGCGGGATCCGCGTTCCGCTGAAAGGTGAGGCCACCACGTCCGCGAACCTGCGCGCTTACACCTCGCTGGACGACGCGTCTACACTCACGCACCGCTCCGGCGCGCGGATCTGGGGTTACGGCCTTCCCGCCTGGATGCAGGAGGACTGGAGAATCCACGTCGCACGCGAGAGAAACGGCAGCAAGCCCCGCCGGCGGAACGTCGTTGGTCACCGTATGACTTTCAAACCCGGCGAGGTGGTGATCCACGACGGCGTCCGGGTCACCTCGCCTGCAAGAACCTGGCTCGACCTGGCGAACCTGCTGAGCGTCGACGAACTGATCGCCGCGGGAGACTCCGCGGTGGTTGCCCATGGATCGGAATTCCCGGTACCGCGGCTTGCACTGGCGACGATCGAGGACCTGCGGCGCATGGTTGCCTCACACCCGGGCATGCGTGGCATGAAGACGGCGCGGCTCGCACTCCCCGAGATCCGCATTGGGGCTGACTCCCCGCAGGAGACCAGAATGCGCCTGGTTCTTGCCCGCACCAAGCTCGGCGAACCAGTTCTAATCCATGTCATCCGCAATAGTTGGGGCCAACCGGCTGTATGGCCGGACGCCGCCTATCCGGAACACCTCCTCGCGCTCCAATACGACGGCGGGCACCATTCGGATCCGATCCAGACGGCACGCGACAGGAAGCGCAAGGAAACCACGGAGCGCCTCGGCTGGACCGAGCTCAGAATATTCAAGGACGATCTTGACGGCGAGAAGCCCTTCGTTCTCGAGAAGGTCAGGGCAACGTTGCAGGGGCGGCTCCGGCGCCAGGCATAGGGAACCTGGGACGCCTTCCGTTGAAAGGCCCGCGAACGTACAGTTGTGGCCCCTAATCCGGTCGGAAAAGGGGCCACAACTGTACGTTCGCGCTAGGAGGGCGCTGGGAGCGGCCGAAGCCGGAGGGGCTAGCTCTTGCGGGCGTAGCCTTCCCACTTGCTGGCCTGGTGCTCGCCGTCCACGAAGCGGATGGTGCCGGACTTGGAGCGCATGACGATCGACTGCGTCAGCACCTTCTCCTTGTTGTAACGGACGCCGCGGAGGAGGTCGCCGTCGGTGATGCCGGTGGCGGCGAAGTAGCAGTTGTCGCTGGTGACGAGGTCGTTGGTGGACAGGACCCGCTCGAGGTCGTGGCCGGCGTCGATCGCCTTCTGCTTCTCGTCGTCGCTCGTGGGCCATAGCCGGCCCTGGATCACGCCGCCCAGGGACTTGATGGCACAGGCCGCCACGATGCCTTCCGGGGTTCCGCCGATACCCATGAGGGCGTCCACGCCGGTGCCGGAGCGGGCAGCGGCGATGGCACCTGCAACGTCTCCGTCCATGATGAACTTGGTGCGCGCGCCGGCTTCACGGATTTCCTCGACCAGCGGCCGGTGGCGGTCACGGTCCAGGATCATGACGTTGAGCTGGTTGACCTTCACGCCCTTGGCCTTGGCGATCAGGTGCAGGTTCTGCTTGACCGGCAAACGCAGGTCAACCATGTCGGCGGCCTCAGGCCCGGTGACCAGCTTCTCCATGTAGAACACGGCGGAGGGGTCGAACATGGAGCCGCGCTCGGCGACGGCCAGGACAGCCAGGGCGTTGTTGATGCCCAATGCGGTCAGGCGGGTTCCGTCGATGGGGTCGACGGCGACGTCGCACTCGGGGCCGGTGCCGTCACCAACCTGTTCGCCGTTGAACAGCATCGGGGCTTCGTCTTTTTCGCCTTCACCGATGACCACGACGCCGTTGAAGTGGACAGTCTGAAGGAACGAACGCATTGCGTCGACGGCGGCGCCGTCCGCCTTGTTCTTGTCGCCGAAGCCCACCCAGTGGCCGCCGGCGATCGCCGCTGCTTCGGTGACGCGGACAAGTTCAAGGGCGAGGTTGCGGTCCGGCTCGTCAATGCCGACGGCGAGCGACGGGGAAAGTGTTGAGTACTTCTGGGTAATGGACGCTGGTGACACGTGAACCTCTTCTTCGAGTGGCGATCATTGGGCCCGCTAGGCCTGAGTCGACCATCGCGGTGATTCCTCTGTAACTGATCATAGTCTCCGCCGCGGGGCCCTGGGCGTGGGATTACCCCGCCTCGTAACGGACCGCGGCCCTCACCGCCGTCGGCTTCGAATGTGAGTTCGGACCCCGCATGGGCGACTATAGAAGGGTGAGTGATACGCAGGACCAGTCCGCCCCCACGAGCCGCGCGCAGGCTCCCGCCCCGTCCCCGTCGCCGGCCAGCCAGCCCGTCAAGCCCGTGATCCCCGCTGCCGCCGCGAAACGGGCCAATGCCTCGGTGATCGGAATGATCATCGCCCTCCTGGTGAGCGTCGCAGCGTTTCTGCCCATCGTCCTGATGAATCCGTCACCGAAGTCGGATGGCTTCCGCCCCAACATCGATGTCAGCGCCGTCGCCCAGAACGCCGCGGGTGTGGCGGGATTCACACCGGTGGCCCCCGCGGCGGGCGACACATTCCACCCGAATTACGCCCGCTGGGCGGCAGCCGCCGGCACGGGCGTTGCGGCCTGGGAGGTCGGGTATGTGACCCCGAAGGAAAAATTCATCGGCCTGACCCAGACCAGCAAGGCCAACCCCACCTGGCTGGTGCAGCAGACCAAGAACGCCCCGGTCACCGGCACGCGCAACGCCGGCGGCAAGGAGTGGGAACTCCATGACACGGGCAAGGGCGAGAAGAGCATGGTGCTCGCCTACCGCGGCACCACCGTCGTACTGGCGGGCGACGCCCAACTGGAGGAGTTCGCGGTTCTGGCTGCCGCCGTCGTCAAGTCCCTGGAAAGTAACCCTGCTGTCATTGTTTCCCCCTCGGTGAGCCCCACGCCGTAAGGTGGGGCCGTGACAACTTACCTGACTCCTGCCCTGGCCTGGCGCCGTCTGCGTGAAGGCAACGAACGCTTCGTAACCGGTGAATCCTCGCACCCGAACCAGGACGCCTCCCGGCGGTCCTCGCTCGTGGAGAACCAGCATCCTTTTGCGGTGATCTTCGGCTGTTCTGACTCGCGGCTCGCCGCCGAAATCATTTTCGACGTCGGACTCGGCGACGTCTTCGTGGTCCGCACCGCCGGCCAGGTGATCGACGACGCCGTCCTCGGCTCGCTCGAGTACAGCATCGGCGTGCTGGGCGTGCCGCTGATCGTGGTGCTCGGCCACGACAGCTGCGGAGCTGTCAGCGCCACGAAGTCCGCCGTCGAAACCGGCCAGATGCCGGTGGGCTTCATCCGCGACCTCGTGGAGCGCATCACGCCGTCGGTCCTCACCTCCCTGCGGAACGAGCAGACGGAGGTCAATGACATGGTGGTGGAGCACGTCAAGCAGACCTCGCAGCGCCTCGTGGACAGCTCCCGTGTGATTTCGGACGCAATCGAGTCGGGCCGGGCAGCGGTCATCGGCCTCTCCTACAGCCTCGGCGAGGGCCACGCGGAGCTTGTTTCCGGAATCGGCGACCTCTAGAAGTGTCCCGAAAGCGCCCGGGCGGGCCGCCTGTAGCAAGTCGTTCACGGTTTTCGATGCGGCGCCCGGGCGTCCTAAGCTAGCCCCATGACTTCCACTGAAGAGTTCCGCATTGAACATGACACGATGGGCGAAGTCCGCGTCCCCGTGAACGCCCTGTACCGCGCGCAGACGCAACGTGCAGTCGAGAACTTCCCGATCTCCGGAAAAACCCTGGAACGCGCCCACATTGAGGCGCTGGCCCGGGTCAAGAAGGCCGCTGCCCAGGCCAACGCTGAACTGGGTGTGCTCGACGGCGAGCTGGCCAAGGCGATCGCGGACGCTGCCGACGAGGTGGCTGCGGGCAAGTACGACGGCGACTTCCCCATCGACGTCTTCCAGACCGGTTCCGGCACGTCCTCGAACATGAACACCAACGAGGTCCTCGCCGAGCTGGCTTCGCGCGCCCTCAAGGCTGCGGGCAGCGACAAGGTGGTCCACCCCAACGACCACGTCAACGCCTCGCAGTCCTCCAACGACGTGTTCCCCACCTCCGTCCACGTTGCAGCCACCTCGGCCCTGATCAACGACCTCATTCCGGCCCTCGGCTACCTCGCCGAATCGCTGGAGCGCAAGGCCGTCGAGTTCAAGGATGTGGTCAAGTCCGGCCGCACGCACCTCATGGACGCCACCCCGGTTACCCTGGGCCAGGAGTTCGGCGGCTACGCCGCGCAGGTCCGCTATGGCATCGAGCGCATCAACGCCGCACTCCCCCGCGTTGCCGAAGTTCCCCTCGGCGGCACGGCCGTGGGCACCGGAATCAACACCCCGGCCGGCTTCCCGGAGCGCGTCATCGAGCTGCTCGCCACCGACACCGGCCTGCCCCTGACCGAGGCCCGCGACCACTTCGAGGCGCAGGCCAACCGCGACGGCCTCATCGAAGCCTCCAGCCAGCTGCGCAACATTGCGATCTCCTTCATGAAGATCAACAATGACCTGCGCTGGATGGGCTCCGGCCCCAACACCGGCCTCGGCGAAATCGCCATTCCGGACCTGCAGCCGGGCTCCTCGATCATGCCGGGCAAGGTCAACCCTGTCATCTGCGAAGCCTCCATCATGGTCTGCGCCCAGGTCATCGGCAACGACACCGCCATCGCCTGGTCCGGCACGAACGGCGCCTTCGAACTGAACGTCGGCATTCCGGTCATGGCCGCCAATCTGCTCGAGTCCGTCCGACTGCTGGCCAACACCAGCCGCGTCATGGCCGACAAGATGATCGACGGCATCACCGCCAACGTCGAGCGTGCCCGCTTCCTCGCCGAGGCCTCGCCGTCCATCGTTACTCCGCTGAACAAGTTCATTGGCTACGAGAATGCCGCCAAGATCGCCAAGACCGCCGTCAATGAGGGCCTGACCGTCCGCCAGGCCACCGAGAAGCTGGGCTTTGTCGGTGAAGGCGAAGGCAAGGTTTCCGAGGCCGATCTCGACAAGGCACTGGACGTCACCACCATGACGGCTCCGGCCCACAAGGCCTGATTTACTGAAGTACGACGGCGGCCGCCCACCTTCCCAGCGAAGGCGGGCGGCCGCTGCATTTAAGGCAGTTCGGGGCCCACGGCAGTTCGGCGCCGCTCTAAGTGTCCGCCCGCAACAAATTGCACTAAAACCGCGGTCTCCGCGAGCGCAAGCGGGCGGCCACACGTGCGGCGATCAGGGACGCCGCCAGCTTAAGGACGACGACCGCGAGTTGGCCGGCCAGCGCCGCCGACCTGCCGCTTGGCTCGACCGAGGGCCCCGCGGCGTGTGCCTCGGGGCCCCAAGTGTCCGCTCGCGCTGTGGTTGGGGCCCCAAGTGTCCGCTCGCGCTGTGGTTGGGTTGCTGGTCAGGCGGGCAGCAGGACCATCGCCGCGGCCGCCCCGGCCAGCATGAACGGCCCGAACGGAATGGCCGACTTGAGGGTCCCGCGCCGCAGAGCCAGCAGGCCGATGCTCCAGAGGCCGCCGAGCAGGAACGCCGCGAACGTCCCCGCGAAAACGTGCGGCCAGCCGAGGTAGCCCAGGTACAGCCCCAGGACGCCGGCGAGTTTCACGTCCCCAAACCCCATGCCGGGCGGGTACACCACCCGCAGCACGAAGTAGAAGAGCCACAGCACAGCTCCCCCGGCCGCAATCCTCAGCGCGGGCACGCCGAAAAGGCGGGCCGCGCCGTCGGGCAGTCCGGACGGTTCCGCCGCTGCGAGGGCGAGCACAGCCCCCAGTAACAGCACACCGGCAATGCCATAGGAGGGGAAGACAATCCGGTTCGGCAGGAGGTGGTGCCGGACGTCGACGACCGTGAGCCGAACCGCCATCACAGCGAAGTAGGCGCACGCCGCCAGCAGCAGCCAGAATGCCGGCGGTGCTGCTTCCCATAATTCGCCAAGTCGTTGGATCACTCTCGGATGCTACTGGATTCGCCCGGCCTGCCGCTGGGAGCCGCGCGTAAACTGTGGATATGGGGACCTGGGACGCCAAACACCGGCAGGAACACGGCGGCGGTGCGACGCCCACGTCGGCCGCATCCTTTCGCAACCTGTGCCGCTCGTCCCCGTGGAAATGGCAGTCCCTGCGCTTCGAATACACCGAAACTCCCGGCAGCGGCACCGTCCGCGCCTGGCTGCGCCGCCCCGGCGCGCTCCGGCTGGAGTCCGGCGACGGCACCTTGCTCGGCAGCACCACCGGTATCAACGACTCCCGCGACGGCCTGTACATCAGCGCCACCCGCAAGTCGTGGCTTCTTCCTGCACATCTGGTGACGCCCGTCTACGACGACGGCGGGCTGGTGCGGCGCCGTCCGGAAGCCGCGTACGGCGAACCCTCATTCGGAAACGGCCGGTTCGCTGCTGCACTGGATCCGGTGGAGCTGGCGGGCAACGCCCCGGTACCGCTGGAGTTCCCCAACGCGAACGCCGTCGAGGTGCTGGAGCCGGTTCAACAGGTGACGCACGAAGGCCGTCCCGCGCTGGAAACTGTGGTCTCGCCGAACCCCGGGTACCGGCCTCTGGATCCGGCAGCGCCCCTCTGCGGCCCCGGCCGGACCAGGATCCGAGTCGATGCCGGAACCGGCGTGTGCGTGGCCGCCGAACCGGTCGACGGCGAGGGGCAGCTTCCCGGGCACCGCATCCGGATTCTGGCCGTGGATGAGTACATGCTGGACGATCTTTTCGTGGCCGAGCCGATGAACCTCACCGATGTGCGTGAGCACATCCAGTGGCCGTTGCGGCCCAACCCGGCCTGACAGGGCACCCGGAATGCGGGGGTCTACGCAGGCTTTTTCCAACCTGCCGGCCGCAGACTCGTGCCATGTCAACCACGGCTCCAGACGTATCGACGCCACCTGACGCGGCCGTCACCTTCAGGACCGGTACCCGGCGCCGCAGGAAGTTGCTGCTGATCCCGCTCTCCCTGCTCTGCGCCCTGGGGCTCGTGCTGGGATATCTCTTCCTCACCGCCAAGCCGGAGGCCAGCACTCCCCTGGGCGCCAGTGCGGTGATCCCCGGCGGAACGGCCCGGGTCAACGGCATCATCCCGCTGGAAAAGGACGGCTGGCTTCCGCCGGAACGCGTCCAGGTGCTGGACGAGGGCCCGTCCGCGGGGACCCACCGGGTGCGGATACTGGTGCAGTTCACGGCCCTGGAAGGCGAGGGCATCACGCTGGACACGTCGCAGTTCGCGGTAAAAGGGCTGGGCGCCAACAGCATTCATCCGCTGTGGACGTCACCTGCCCACTCGCAGCTCCGGCAAGGCGATTCGCTCGACGCCACCATGGTCTTCGAGCTTCCCAACCAGGCGATCGCCCTGGTGCTGGAGGGGCCCGGCAACACCCGGCTGTCCCTCGGCCTGTCGCACCACACCAGCTGACAGCGGCGGTCCCGGTATAGGCGGGCGCGCGGCTGCGGACACTTGTGGCGCGTCCATCGGCTAGGCTTCCGGCATGACCGAGCTGATCTCCGTGTGGCCTCCGTTCGCGCTCACGCTGGCCACTCCCCGGCTCACGCTGCGCCCACTGCGCGACGACCACATCCCCGCGGCTGTTGAAGCGGCTGCCAGCGGCATCCACGACCAGGGCCGCAATCCGTTCAGCACACCTTGGACCGCGGTTCCCGCCGACGAGCTGGGACCGAACATGGCCCGCTGGTACTGGCAGTGCCGCGCCGCCTGCACACCAAACTCCTGGACACTGACGCTGGGCATCTGGCACGACGGCACCTTCCTCGGCTGCCAGGACATCGCAGCGCGGGACTTTTCGGTTCTCCGCACGGTCACCACCGGATCATGGCTGCGGAGGAGCGCCCAGGGCCGCGGCTACGGCAGGGAGATGCGGGCCGCCGTCGCGTTTTACGCCTTTGACTGGCTTGGCGCCGAAGTCTGCGAATCCGAAGCCGCCGACTGGAACGCCGCATCGCTGGGCGTCTCCCGATCGCTGGGCTACGAACTGAACGGCGTTACCCGCACGTCCTCGGGCGGCAAGCAGGAATCTGTCCAACGGGTCCGCCTCACGCCGGAAGGGTTCCGCCGCCCCGATTGGAAACTCCAGGTGGACGGCCACGAACCCACGGCCAAGTTCCTCCTGGGGATCGCGGGCTCCCCACCCACCCCCTAACCTCGCAAGCTCGGCCGGGGAACCCGGTGGGCGTGGCCCCAAACGCAAGCGGCGAAGGGCCGTGGCCCGGCGAACCCGGCCACGGCCCGGCGCCCCGTCGCCCTTACGCCCCCTCGAGCAGGTCCGTGACGAGCGCCGCGATGGGCGAGCGTTCGGACCGGGTGAGGGTGATGTGGCCGAAGAGCGGGTGGCCCTTCAGGGTTTCGACGACGGCTGCGATGCCGTCATGCCGTCCTACCCGGAGGTTGTCGCGCTGGGCAACGTCGTGGGTGAGGACGATCTTCGAGTTCTGCCCGATCCGGCTCATGACGGTGAGCAGAACGTTCTTTTCGAGGGACTGTGCTTCGTCCACGATCACGAAGGCGTCGTGCAGGGAGCGTCCGCGGATGTGGGTCAGCGGCATGACCTCCAGCATGCCGCGGTCCATGACTTCCTCCACGACTTCCTGGCTCACGAGAGCGCCCAGGGTGTCGAAAACCGCCTGCGCCCAGGGGTTCATCTTTTCCGCTTCCGAGCCCGGCAGGTAACCGAGCTCCTGGCCGCCCACGGCGAAGAGTGGGCGGAACACGATCACCTTGCGGTGCTCGCGGCGTTCCAGTACCGCTTCCAGGCCGGCACACAGGGCAAGCGCCGACTTACCGGTGCCCGCACGGCCGCCCATGGACACGATGCCCACCGCGGGGTCCATCAGCAGGTCGATGGCGAGCCGCTGCTCCGCGGAGCGCCCGTGGAGGCCGAAAACGTCGCGGTCCCCCCTGACCAGGCGGACCTGCTTGTCGGCGCCGACGCGGCCCAGGGCCGAGCCCCGGCTGCTGAGCAGCACCAGGCCGGTGTTGACCGGCATCTCGGCAGCCGCCGGGATGAAGACCGGCTCGTGGCCGTACAGCGTGGAGATCTCCTCGTCGCTGGCGTCGATCTCCGCGACGCCGGTCCACCCGGAATCCTTGACGAGCTCGTTGCGGTATTCGTCGGCCAGCAGGCCCATGGCCGAGGCCTTGACCCGCATGGGGAGGTCTTTGGACACCACGGTGACATTGCGCCCCTCGTTGGAGAGGTTCTTGGCGACGGCGAGGATTCGGCTGTCGTTGTCCCCGGCACGGAACCCGGCCGGCAGGACTTCGGCCGAGATGTGGTTCATCTCGATCATGAGCGTACCGCCGGCGTCGCCCAGCGGGATGGGCCTGTTCAGCCCGCCGTGCTGGATGCGAAGGTCATCAAGGAGCCGGAGCGCCTTCCGTGCAAAGTAGCCGAGTTCGGGGTCATGCCGCTTCCCTTCAAGTTCGGTGATCACCACGATCGGCACAATGACTTCGTGCTCCGCGAACCGCAGCAGGGCGCGGGGGTCGGAGAGCAGCACGGAGGTATCGATGACGAAAGTGGAGACTGATGGCTGGGATTCAGTCCGTGGGCTGGAAACAGCAAGACCGGCTGCGGCGTCTTTCGTGTCCGCACCGGTCTTTGAATTGGCTCGCTTGGCGCGAGAGGTAGCCTTCTCACCCTTGTCCGTGATGACGTCGGGCAGTTGTTCAGAAATAGCCACATCGACTCCAGCCCCGGGGCACATGCCCGGAATTGTTATTGGTGAGGCGGCTCGGCCACGAGGCCGGATCCGGCCTCCCATACAACGGGTGCGAAGAATCGCTCCATGTACTGGCCTCCCCGATCAGCCGGCGGTTTGCCTGCTGATGGGTTTAACGTAAATCGCCGCGAACTAATTTCCAACGTCTTGTTCCGGCGATTCCTGTTGCCGGTGTGTGAATTCGGAGTGAACGGCGGCGGCCCGAAGGGCTGCCACCGACGCCGAAAAGGCTAGGAACCGAAGCGGCGCTGCCTGCCGGCGTAGTCGCGCAGGGCGCGAAGGAAATCCACCTTCCGGAAGGCCGGCCAAAGGGCCTCGCAGAAGTAGAACTCGCTGTAGGCACTTTGCCACATCAGGAAGCCTGAGAGCCGCTGCTCGCCGGAGGTCCTGATCACCAGGTCCGGATCAGGCTGGCCGCGGGTGTAGAGGAAGCGGGAGATATCCTCCACGCTCAGGGAGTCGGCGAGTTCACTGATGTCCGCCTTGTGCGCCACGGCATCGTGCAGCAACTCGCGTACCGCGTCTACGATCTCGCGCCGGCCGCCATAGCCGACGGCCACGTTCACGTGGAGTTTCTCGCGCACCGGCGTCCTGGCGGTGAGCTTGGTCAGCCGTTCCGCGAGGTAGTCCGGGAGCAGCTCCGGGGCGCCCATGGCGTGGACCGAAATGTCGGCGTCCTCGTCGAGCCGGTCCAGCGTGTTGGCGATGATGCCCATGAGCAGGTCAAGCTCCTCGCCGGAACGGCTCATGTTGTCCGTGGAGAGCATGTACAGGGTGACCACCCGGACGCCCAGCTCCTGGCACCAGCCGAGGAATTCATGGATCTTGTCTGCGCCGGCCTGGTGGCCCTGACTGGTGGGGGCATTGAACTGCCGGGCCCAGCGCCGGTTGCCGTCCACCATGACGCCGATGTGGCGGGGGATCCGTTCCGGCTCCAGGGAGCGCAGAAGCTTACGCTCATAGAAGCCGTAGAGGAACCCGGGCCATTCCATCCGGAGATTCACCTGACTTCCTGCTGTGCGACTTTTCTGCAAGTCCTAGGCTACCGCCCGGAGGCGGCCGCCGCGCGCAGGCGGCCGCCCGGAACCCCCCGAACGAGCCGCAACAACCCGGCAAATGTCACGTTACCGGGGAGTAACTTACTGAACCGTAGATTATTCTGGATGACATGAAAAACAACGCCCCGGACGGCGGACCGGAGCCGTCGAGGGCAGAACCCACCGCCGTGGACGACGCCGCGGAACGCATCGCGGAACTGCTGACGATCAAGCCCCAGTGGCGGGGGTGGATCCACACGGTCACCGCGCCGTTCGCCCTGGCTGCCGGGATTGCCCTTGTCGCGGTGGCTCCCACCGCGGACCGCAAGATCACGTCCGCCATCTACGCGCTCACCGGCGTGCTGCTGTTCGGCGTGAGCGCGGTGTATCACCGCGGCAACTGGTCCCCCGGCGTCAAGCGCGTCCTCAAACGGCTGGACCACACCAACATCATGCTGGTCATTGCCGGCAGCTACACGCCGCTCGCGTGGAGCCTGCTGGACAGACCGACGGCGGTGTTCTTGCTCTGGCTGATCTGGTCCGCCGCGATCCTGGGTGTCCTGTTCCGGCTGCTCTGGACCGACGCACCCCGCTGGCTGTACGTGCCCATCTACATCGGTCTCGGCTGCGGGTCCCTGTTCTACCTGCCCGCCTTCTTCGCGGCGAGCGTCCCGGCGACCCTGCTCATCTGTGTGGGCGGGGCGCTGTACATCGCCGGGGCCGTGTTCTACGCCCTCAAGAAGCCCAACTTCAGCTACCGGCATTTCGGCTTCCACGAGCTTTTCCACGCTTTCACGGTGCTGGCTTTTGCCGCGCACTTCGTGGCCATCCTCATCGCAGTGCTGAGCTGACGCGTTCCAGCGCCTCCACAACGGTCGCCGCGGGCCGGTCGCAGACCATGCCACGGCAGACGTAGACGAGCGGCGCACCGCCGGACCCGGCCGGCCTTTGCCGCAGCAGCGGCACGTCGGCCGGCTTCCCGCCGTCGTCCGTCTCAGCTTCCCCGACCGCCACCACCAGCCCCGGGCTCGGGGACAGCAGCAGCGCGCGGTGCAGGGCGTCCCGTTCGGGACCGGCAGGTCCGACGACGGCGGCCTCCAGCGGTCCCGCCAGCGCGGCCTGCGCTGTGGCCAGCAGCCAGCCCGCCACGCGCGGTGCACGCGTTGCGAGCGGGGGCACCAGTGACAGGATGTTACTGGCCATGATCCGGTGTTCCGCCGAGCCGGACAGGGCGGCATAGCTCAGCAGGACGCCGGCAAAGGCGGCCGCGCCGCTGGGAGTGGCGTCGTCAAAGGGGTTCAGTCCCGGCTTTCCGCCCTGGGCGCTGACCACCTGCTCCGATTCCCCGGCGGAATCGGCGAGCCTGCCGTCGTCCACGAACCGGGTGCGCGCCGCCTGGATCAGCGCCTCGGCCAGTGCGTACCAGCATGGATCGCCTGTGGCCGAGTACAGCGCCAGGAAGCCGTCGGCGCAGAACGCATAGTCCTCAAGCAGGCCGCCGATCCCCCTCGCCGCGCCGCCATGCGACACGCGGACCAGCTCCCCTGTAACCGGCTGCCCCGTATCCTGCTGCCCCGTATCCGGCTGCCAGTGGACCCGTTCCAGATAGCCGGCGATCCGGACGGCGGCCGCCACGAGGTCCGGCCGGTCCAGAACTGCCCCGGCCTCCGCGAGTGCGGCCACGGCAAGCCCGTTCCAGCCCGCCACCACCTTCTCGTCCCGCTCGGGCTGCGGCCGGCGTGCCCTGGTTTCCTGAAGGCGGTGCCTCACCTGCGACCAGAGCCGCGCCTCGTCACCGTCCAGCGCCCGTCCCGGGTGCAGTGGCGAGCCGAGCTCCGAGACGGTTCCCCGGGTGCCGACGTTCATCATCCAGGCGACAGCAGCGGCGTCCTCCGCACCGAGCACCCGCTCCAGCTCATCGGGGGTCCAGAGATAGCTCGCCCCTTCGTGGTGCTCCCCGTCCACCACGGAGTCGGCATCCAGCGAGGACGCCAGTCCCCCATCCGGCAGCCCGAGCCCGGAGAGCAGCCAGTCGGCGGTCCGCGACGCGATGTCCGCGGCCTCGGCTGCCGGGAACCCGGCCGTTCCGCCCAGCCTGATCCAGTGCACGTAGACGCGCAGCAACTGGGCGTTGTCGTACAGCATCTTCTCGAAGTGCGGAACGGACCAGTCGCGCGTCACCGAATACCGGGCGAAGCCGCCGTCGAGCTGGTCGAAGAGAGCAGAGCGGGCCATGGCCGCGAGGGTGCGTCCGGCCATCTCCCTTGCCTCCTCGGCAGTTTCCGAGGGCACCGCGGCGTGCCGGACCAGGAACTCCAGAACGGCCGACGGCGGGAACTTGGGGGCGGTGCCGAACCCGCCGTCGTCGGGGTCTTCGGACCCGGCCAGGGAGCGCACGGCGGCGGGCAGCAGTCCGGCGTCGAGCAGTTCCGGCGGGCGGGACACGTCCACGGCCGCCGCGAGCTGCACCTGGCCCATGTTCTGTGCGAGGGAGCGGGCGTTCTCTTCCACGGCGTCACGGCGTTCCGTCCAGGCCTCATACACGGCCTCGAGGACCTGGCGGAGGGAGGGACGCCCCGGCATGGGCCGGGGCGGGAAGTAGGTGCCGGCATGGAAGGCCAGGCCGCCTGGGGTCAGGAAGACGGACATGGGCCAGCCGCCCTCGCCGCTGATGGCCTGCGTGGCGGCCATGTAGACGGAATCGACGTCCGGGCGCTCCTCACGGTCCACCTTGACTGCGACGAAGTGGCTGTTCAGGTAGTCAGCGGTGGCCTGGTCCTCGAAGGATTCGCGGGCCATGACGTGGCACCAGTGGCAGGCGGCGTAGCCGATGGACAGGAACACGGGGACGTCCCGGGACGCGGCTCTCGCAAAGGCGGCGTCCCCGAACGGTTGCCAGTGCACCGGGTTGCCGGCGTGCTGGCGCAGGTAGGCAGAGGGTTCCGCGCCGAGGGCATTGCGCTCCCCCGGCCCGGGCTGCCCTGGTGCGGGCTGCCCCGATCCGGGGTCAGGTGTCGGCGCGGCCTGCATTGCCGTTGGTGGCATCGTCGCGGGCAATGTCAGCCGCCTCGGCGGCAGCCTGGCGTTCTTCTTCCACCTGGGCGCGGTACCGCACGCGGCGGATGCGGCGCACCATGTCCACGATCAGCAGCGCGGTAAGCACCACGATGAAGGCGGTCAGCAGGAATCCCAGCAGGCCGGGGGTGACCTGGTCCTGGGACAGGCCGGGGCGCAGCGACGGCGAGGGTGCCGGGGACGATGCCAGGGCGATGAGCAACTGGTGCACTGTTCAAACCTTCTCAAGGCTGGGGCCGCCGGGCTAACGTCCGGCCCGTTGGTACGCGCGCGCCGCGGCCGTTCCGGCCGCCGCACGGTCTTCTACGCGGGGTCTTCTACGCGGGATAGAAAATGTCTCTTGTCTCTATCTTAGCCCCGCGAAGAGGTCCTTTTCCGGCAGCTCAGAGGACACCTTGGATTGGATCAGCGTGTAGTCCTCCCAGGGCCAGACGCGCGCCTGCATCTCCGCCGACACGGCGAAGAAGAAGCCGAGCGGGTCCACCTGGGTGCGGTGGGCCCGGAGGGCGTTGTCGCGGGCTTCGAAGAAGTCGCCGCAGTCCACCTGGGTGGTGGTTTCGTGCGTGGGCGGCGGCGAGGTGTGCCCTTCGGCGTCGGCCTCAAGCCAGGCGGCAAGGCGCTGGGCATAGGGCGACTGGAGCCCGGCCTCCTCCAGCGCAAAGTGCAGGGCACGGAAGCGTTCCGGGCTGAAGGCACGGTCGTAGTAGAGCTTGCTCGGCTCCCAGGCCTCGCCGGTGCCCGGATACCGAGCAGGGTCGCCTGCGGCTTCGAAGGCCTCCACCGCGACCCGGTGCGCCATGATGTGGTCCGGGTGCGGGTAGCCGCCGTTTTCGTCATAGCTGACGATGACGTGCGGCTTGAAGTCCCGGACCAGCCGGACGAGCGGGGCCGCTGCCCGCTCCAGGGGCTGCAGCGCGAAGCACCCGGCGGGCAGCGGCGGGAGCGGATCTCCCTCGGGAAGCCCGGAGTCCACGAAGCCCAGCCAGCGCTGCCGGATGCCCAGCAGCCGGGCGGCCTCCTTCATTTCGAGCCGGCGGGCGCCTGCCATGTCCCGCTTCGGATGGGGCTCGGCCTCCATGGCCGGGTTCTGGATGTCACCGCGCGAGCCGTCAGTGCAGGTCGCGACCATAACGTCCACACCGGCCGCGGCATACATGGCCATGGTGGCTGCGCCCTTGCTGGATTCGTCATCCGGGTGGGCGTGGACTGCCAGCAGGCGAAGCGTGGACGACTGGCTGGTGGACGCTGTCATCTGGGACTGCTCCTCTTTCTCCTGGGACTGACTGCAATGCTGACGCCGGATATTTCCCCGGGTGATCGCCACTAAACTGGAAGGGTGACTACCGAGGACAAGTCGGGCACTGCCCAGCCTGCAGACATTAGCCTAGCCAATCGCTATGGCCGTCCAAAGCGCAGGCTGTCCCGAAAGGCCAGGCGTTGGGCCGTTATCGTTGCCCTGGCAATCGGGATGGGCTTTCTGGCCTGGGTCTCCACATCCAATGCCACGGCGTCGGTAACGTTCAAGGACATCGGCTACCGGACCACGGATGCCACGCAGGCCGAGGTGGACTTCCAAGTGACGAGGGAACCTGGCACGGCCGTCAAGTGCGCAATCAAGGCGCTCGATTCCAAGTTCGCAGTTGTCGGCTGGAAGGTGGTCGATATTCCGCCGGTGGAGCAGGAAGCGCATGAGGCGCAGGGCCAGAGTGCCGACGGCGGGCGCACCCTCGCCCAGCGTGTTGTCCTTCGCACCGAATCGCAGGCCGTCTCGGGCGTCGTGGACAACTGCTGGATTCCGAAGCCCGCGGCTTCCTAGGGCCAACAGGAAAACGCGCACCAGAAAAAGGGTATGTGACCCACGCCGCTTGGTTGTTGGGTTTACTCCACAGGATTGACTACAATGAATCAATACCTTTACCCCGCTGAGATGGTTACTGAGTTCCACAGGTGGCCACCGTGGCGGGGTCTTTGTTTGTAAGACCGCTTGTACACCCACTAGAGGAGAAGTCCGTGTCTACCACTAACAGCGCGCCTGCAGCTTGGCTTACCCAGGAAGCTTTTGACCGCCTGAAGGCAGAGCTGGACCATCTTTCCGGCCCCGGCCGTGCGGAAATCGTCCAGAAGATCGACGCTGCCCGTCAGGAGGGAGACCTCAAGGAGAACGGCGGGTACCACGCTGCGAAGGAAGAGCAGGGCAAGATCGAGGCCCGCATCCGCCAGCTGACCGTCCTGCTCCGCGACGCGCACGTCGGCGAGGCACCGGCCGACGACGGAATCGTCGAGCCGGGCATGATCGTCGTCGCCCGCATCGCCGGTGACGAGGAGACCTTCCTGCTCGGCTCCCGCGAAATCGCCGGCGACTCCGACCTGGACGTCTTCAGCGAGAAGTCCCCGCTCGGTGCCACGATCATGGGCCACAAGGAGGGCGACAAGCTCAGCTACACCGCCCCCAACGGCAAGGACATCCCGGTGGAGATCATTTCCGCCAAGCCCTACTCGGGCTAACACCGCCTCCGTCCGCGGTCGCAGCAAACGCACGACGCCGGCCTCCCCCGTTCCGGGGACGGCCGGCGTCGTGCTTTAAATCGCCGAAGTAGCGCACGCCGCTAACGCCGATCAGCGGCGGGACGCCCGTGCCCGCAGCACGACAGCGGCCAGGACGCCGCCTGCGGCGCCGCCGAGATGGGCCTGCCAGGACACGTACCCAGCCATGTTCGGAATGATCCCGAAAAGGATGCTGCCGTAGGCCATGAACAGCACCACTGAGAGCAGGATCTGCCACCAGCTGCGATTGAAAAACCCACGCACCAGGAGAAACGCGAAGAGACCGAAGACCAGGCCGGACGAACCCACGGTGACCCCGCCGGCGCCAAACAGCCAGACGGCCAGCCCGGAGCCCAGCCAGCTGCAGGCAACGGCCGTGAGGAACACCCGGATCCCGGACAGAAACACCAGGAACCCAAAGATGATCAGCGGCAGCGCATTGGACAGCACGTGGTTAACGTTGGCGTGCAGCAGCGGGAAGGTGAACACGTCAAGGATGCCGTCGGCGCTTCTGGGCCTGAGCCCGAAGACGCCGTTCAGCGAGTGCAGCAGCACCGTGTTCAGCAGCTCGATGGCGAACAGCAGCACCACAAAGGATCCCACCACCAGCAGTCCGCCCTTGGCACGGGCGGCAGCCGTTTCCCTGGTGGCGGGCGCCTCTTCCGGACTGTCCAGCACCGCGGTTCCTAGTGCACCACGATTGGCTGGAAGCCCTCCGCGCGCAGGGCGCCGAGGACCTGTTCGCCGTGTTCGTGGCCCTTGGTCTCCAGGTTCACGGTGATGGAGACGTCGCCCATGCTGATGGATCCGCCCACGCGGGTGTGGTCCAGGCCGGTCACGTTGGCGTCGTTCTCGGCGATGATGCGGGCGATGGTGGCCAGCGAGCCCGGCCGGTCATCGAGCATCATCCGCACGGTCATGTACCGGCCGGCGGCGGAAAGGCCGCGCTGGATCACCTTGAGCATCAGCATGGGGTCGATGTTGCCGCCGGACAGGACGACGGCGGTGGTTCCCGGGTTCTCGATCTTGCCGTCCATGAGGGCAGCCACGCCCACGGCACCTGCGGGCTCCACCACCATCTTGGCGCGTTCCAGCAGGAAGATCAGGGCCCGCGCCAGCGAGTCTTCGCTGACGGTAACCACGTCGTCCACCAGTTCGCGGATGATGCTGAACGGCAGCTGCCCGGGCCGGCCCACGGCGATGCCGTCGGCCATGGTGGAAACCTTCTTGAGCGGCACCAGGGCGTCCGCTGCCAGCGACGGCGGGTACGCGGCAGCGTTTTCTGCCTGCACGCCGATGATGCGGATTTCGCGGCCGAGTTCCTTCGCGCGGGCCTTGACGGCCACGGCGACTCCGGCGAGCAGGCCTCCGCCGCCGACCCCCATCAGGATGGTGTCGACGTTGGGCACCTGTTCGAGGATCTCCAGGCCGAGGGTGCCCTGGCCGGCCACCACGTCCACATTGTCGAAGGGGTGGACGAACACGGCTCCGGTGTCGTCGGCGTAGCGCTGGGCCTCGGCCAGGGCCTCATCCACGTTGTGCCCGTGCAGGACTACCTCGGCGCCGTGGCTGCGCGTGGCGGCGAGCTTGGGCAGCGCGACCCCGAGTGGCATGTAGATCCGGGCCTTGATGCCCAGGCTCTTGGCGGCGACGGCCACACCCTGGGCGTGGTTGCCTGCGGAGGCCGCCACCACGCCGCGCTTCTTTTCCGCTTCGGAGAGACGCGCCATCCGCACGTACGCGCCGCGTACCTTAAAGGAGCCGGCGCGCTGCAGGTTCTCGCACTTGAAGTAGACCTCGCCGCCCACCATGCCGCCCAGGGCCCGGGACGACTCCACCGGGGTCCGCGTAATAATCCCGTCCAGCAGCTTCTGCGCCTCAAGGACATCGTCCAGCGTGACGGGAAGGCTTTCAGGGGTGTTCACGAACTATTCTCCTTTGGGTGATTCGACGTCGGCGCCGGGGGCGGCTTTGCCGCCCGGGGCGCCGTGTGATGTGCCGGCAGCGTTGCCACGGCCAGACTGCGGGCCCGGCAGCCGGACTTCCTTGAAGGTGTTGTCCTCATCGGCAGGGGGCAGGCCTGCAGTACCCGCGGCAGCCGGCACAATTTCATGTTCCCACGTTCTGGCAGCAATATACCGAATCGCCGAGTTTGCTACGGCCAGGATGGGGACCGAGAACAGCGCCCCGGGGATGCCGGCGAGGTAGGAACCGGCGGCAACGGACATGATCACGGCCACCGGGTGCAGGGCAACGGCCTTGCCCATGACCAGCGGCTGCAGGATGTGGCTTTCCAGCTGCTGCACCAGCAGCACGATGCCCAGCATGATCAGGGCGTTGACCGGGCCGTTGGCCACCAGGGCGAGCAGCACCGCGATGGCGCCCGTCACGAGTGCACCGACCACGGGGATGAAGGAGCCAATGAAGACCAGCACCCCCAGCGGCAGCGCCAGCGGAACACCGATGATCGCGGCGCCCACGCCGATGCCCACGGCATCCACGAAGGCCACGAACATCTGGATCCGCGCGTAGCTGACCATGGACGCCCACCCGCGCCGCCCGGCGCCGTCGGCGGGGATCCTGGCCTGCCGCGGCAGGAGCCGGACCAGGAACGCCCAAATGCGGCTGCCTTCCAGGAGGAAGAAGATCAGGATGAACAGCGCCAGGACCAGTCCCGCCGCGAAATGTCCGGCCGTGCTCCCGAAGGACAGGGCGCCACTGAGGATGCTGCTGCTGTTGTTCTGCAGCGCTGCCGCGGCCTCCTGGATGTACTGGTCGATCTGCGCGGCCGTCAGGTGAAGGGGCCCCTGGGCCAGCCAGTCCTGGATCTGCTGGACTCCGGTCAAGGCCTCACTCCACAGCTCCTGGAAACCGAGGGCCAGCTGCCTGCCTACGAGGGCAAGGGAGCCTGCGATGAGTCCGATGAAGCCAAGGACCGTGATCGCGACGGCGGCGCCGTTGGGGATGCGCGACTCCCGCAGCCATTGCACCACGGGGCTCAGCAGGCCGGCCAGCAGTGCCGCCACCATGACGGGAATGATGAGGAAGCTGACCTTCGCCAGCAGCCAGACCAGGGCGCCGATGATGAGCAGGATCAGGCCTAGCCGCCAGGCCCATGCCGCAGCAATGCGGATGCCGTAGGGAATGTCCTGCTCGAGGTCCCGGTCGGTCCGGACGCGCCGCGGCTGGGGATGCCCAAATGAACCGCGTCCGTGTGGCAGGGCGACTCCTGTGGCGCTGCCTGTGTCGCCGGCGCTCGTGTTGGCTGCGTCGTCTGCTGTGGCGTCCTTTGCTGGCGTCATAGCCCAATACTTCCCTAGCCGCCCTGCTATGGGAAACGCGCCACGGCCCGACTGTGCACTACTCGGGTTGGGGGTACTGCTCTCTCAGGCACCGCTCAGGTCAGCGCGGATGCCCCACGTAATGGTGAACGAGTCCCCGGGCGCCAGCCAGCGGAGGCTGTCCCCCGAGTTAAAGGCGTTCGCCGGCCCTGTCATCGGTTCCAGTGCCACAGCCGCGGCCCGGCCCGGGTAGATGCGGCTGACAAACACGTGGACGAACGGGCAGGTCTCGTCCTGCCACAGGCTGACGCTGCGGCCGTCCGGCGCGGTCAGCGTGTGGCGGGCAATCCCGCCGTCGAACGCCAGATCCGTCAAGGCGGCGTCGAGATCCAAGTCCCCCACCGTCCTCCCCCGCCGCAGGTCGCTGTCCGCCGACACGGGTTCGGAGCTGCGCGGGATGAGCCGCTCGTCAGCCACCAGCCGCGTTGCGGCATCCACCGTCAGGGTGAGCTCCTCGGAGGGAACATCGCCGATCCGGAGGTACGGGTGCGCCCCCAGCACGAACGGCGCCTCGGTCTCGGAATCGTTGACCAGCGTTTGCCGCACCTCCAGGCCCAGGTCCTCGGCCAGGGAGTACTCCACGCGGTGCCGCACCAGGAAGGGATAGCCGTGCTGGGGGAATACTGGCGCCTCGAGCGTCACGGCAAACTCGGATTCGGCGACGAGTGAGTACGACGCATTGCGCAGCAGCCCGTGGCTTGCGTTGTTTTTGGAAACCTCGGTGATGTCCAGCTGCTGCTTCTTGCCGTTCAGGTGCCAGACGCCGCCCTCCACCCTGTTCGCCCAGGGCGCCAGGGTGATACCCGTGGCGCCGGGCGGAATCTCGGAATCCCCGTAGGACTCCGTCAGCTGGACGTCCCCGCGACTGTACCACCGCAGCCCGCCAGCGAGCTCGGTGACCACGGCGAGCGCGTCGCCCCGCCTCAGCTCGTACTGCCTGCCCGTGGCGTAGCGCCTCGAAGTCGTGTGGGGATCACTGGCCGTCGGGGCATGGTTGGACTTGGAGGAATGGCTGGTTTCGGAAGGGGCGCCGGAAGTCATGGACCTACCGTACAACGCACGCACCACTGCACATGCACCGCCCGCCACGACCATCTATTGTTATCTTTTGTTAGAAAGTATTTGTTTTTGATCGCTTTGTGGCACAATGGAAACAGCCACAAGTAGTGACCGGGCCCACAGCCGCCGGAGCAGGCACTGAGCCCGCAAGGAAAGGAGGAGCGACGTGCTCGCAACACAGCGGCAGCACCTCATCCTCCAGGAGCTCGATTCCGAAGGGACGGTCCGCGTCGCGGCACTCGCGGACCTGCTCCGTGTCTCCGAGATGACCGTCCGGCGCGACATCGACGCGCTCGACGCCGAAGGCCTGCTGCTGCGGGTTCACGGCGGCGCCACACGCGCCGCCGCGTCCAGCGCCCTCGAACCGGGCTTCGGCGCAAAGTCGGCCCGGGAAGCTGACGCGAAACGGGCCATCGCCGAGGAGGCGCTCACGCTGCTCCGCCCCGGCATGACCCTGCTGGTTTCCGGCGGCACCACCACCCATGAGCTGGCGCGGCTGCTCCCCCGGGATCTCGGGCTCACGGTGGCCACCAACTCCCTCATGGTGGCCAACGCCCTGGCGGCGGCCGGTGACGGCGGCATCCGCACCGTGATCCTGGGCGGTCAGCGCACACCGTCCGAGGCCCTTGTTGGCCCGGTGGCAGTGCACGCCCTGGACAACCTTCACGCCGACGTGTGCTTCATGGGCGTGCACGGCTTCGACCCGAAGGCCGGCATCACCTCGCCGAACCTGCTCGAGTCCGAGGTCAACGCCGCCATGATCACGGCATCGGACCAGCTGGCAGTGCTCGCGGACGCCACCAAGTACGGGACCGTGGGGCTCGCCGGGATCGCCCCGCTGTCTGCCGTCGGCACCCTCATCACCGACGACCGGATCAGCACGGGGTCCGCCGGCCCTGCCGCCGAGGAGCTGCTCCGGCAGTCCGTCGGCGAACTGCGGCTGGCGCGCCTAACTGCTGCCCCCGCCTCCCAACTGGGTAGCAGCTCAGGGCGTTCCCAAGGCTGGGAACGCCCTGAGCTGCTGCCCACCCCTCACAACGACCCCCTCCCCGCCCAGCCCACCAGCCTCCCGGACGGCCAGACGCCGGCTACCGCGTTCAAAGGAAATGACGCATGACCCACATCACCAGCACCCACCTCGCGGACGGCCGCGAACTGCTCTACTTCGACGACGCCGGCTCAAGCCGCCCGCGGACCATCGAAGAGGCGCAGGACCGCCGGGACCTCCCGCCCCGCGGGGAGCCCGGCGAAGTCCGGTATGACGCACTGACCGGCGAATGGGTGGCAGTGGCCGCGCACCGGCAGACGCGCACCCACCTGCCGCCGGCGGACCAGTGCCCCATCTGCCCCACCACAGACGCCAACCCGTCGGAGATCCCCGCGCCGGACTACGACGTCGTGGTGTTCGAGAACCGCTTTCCCTCCCTGGGCCCGGCCCTGGGACCGGTCCCCGCCAACCCGGGCTGGGGCACCACGGGCCCTGCCTTCGGGCGCTGCGAGGTGGTCACCTTCACCCCGGAGCACACGGGATCGTTCAGCGGCCTGAGCGAAACCCGTGCCCGCACGGTGGTGGAGGCCTGGGCGCACCGGACGGCAGCCCTCAGCGCGCTGCCCGGCATCAAGCAGGTTTTCCCGTTCGAGAACCGCGGCGCGGACATCGGCGTCACCCTGCACCACCCGCACGGCCAGATCTACGCCTACCCCTACGTCACGCCGCGCGCCGCCGTCATGGGCGCGGCCGCGCGCAGGTTTTATGACGACGCCGGGGGGCGGCAAACGCTGACCGGCTCGCTGCTGCGCTCTGAAGGGGAGGACGGCAGCCGGATGGTGCTGGAAAGCGACAGCTTCAGCGCGTATGTTCCGTTCGCGGCCCGGTGGCCCCTGGAGATCCACCTCGTGCCGCACCGCCAGGTCCCGGACCTGGCCGGGCTGACCGGGGAGGAGAAGGACGAACTGGCCCACGTCTACCTCGACCTGCTCAAGCGCCTCGACGCCCTCTACCCCACCCCGACGCCCTACATTTCCGCCTGGCACCAGGCCCCGGTGGATGACCTGCTGCGCCCCGCAAGCTACCTCCACCTGCAGCTGACCTCCCCTCGCCGCGCGGCGGACAAGCTCAAGTTCCTGGCCGGCTCCGAGGCGGCCATGGGTGCCTTCATCAACGACACCACCCCCGAACAGGTGGCTGAGCGGCTCCGCTCGGTCACCGTTCCGGCATCCCCGGCCGAGGCGCTCGCTCCGGCCGCGCCGGGCCTTATTGAACCAGACCTCATCGAAGGAGCCCACGCATGACCGCCCCCGCCACCACCGACCTCGAGGCCCGGTTCTTCGCCGCATTCGGCCGCCAGCCCGACGGCGTGTGGCAGGCTCCCGGCCGGGTCAACCTGATCGGCGAGCACACGGACTACAACGAGGGCTTCGTGCTGCCGTTCGCCATCGACCGGACCGCCCGGGTGGCCGTGGCGGTCCGCCCCGGTTCCGCCATTCGGCTGCTCTCGACCTACGGCGACCAGGGAGTCACGACGGCGGACACAGCTTCGCTGGAGGCCGGGACGGCCAAGGGCTGGACCAAGTACCCGTTGGGCGTCATCTGGTCCCTGCAGCAGCGCGGCATCGACGTCCCGGGCCTGGACCTGCTGCTGGACTCCGACGTGCCCCTCGGCGCCGGGCTGTCCTCTTCGCACGCCATTGAATGCGCGGTGATCTCGGCACTGAACGACCTCACCGGAGCAGGCATGGGCCCGGAGGACATGGTGCTGGCCACCCAGCGTGCGGAGAACGACTTTGTCGGCGCACCGACGGGCATCATGGACCAGTCCGCCTCGCTGCGCGGCTCGAAGGGCCACGCTGTGTTCCTGGACTGCCGGGACCAGAGTGTCCAACTGGTCCCCTTCGAGGCCGAGGCGGCCGGCCTTGTCCTGCTGGTCATCGACACCAAGGTGTCCCATTCCCATGCCGACGGCGGCTACGCGTCGCGCCGGGCGTCCTGCGAACTGGGCGCCGAAGTGCTGGCCGTCAAGGCGCTCCGGGACGTCACCCCGGGCGATCTGGAGGAGGCCAGCGGGCTGCTGGACGAGGTCACCTTCCGCCGCGTCCGGCACGTCGTCACCGAGAACGACCGCGTACTGCAAACCGTGGAACTCCTCGGGCAACAGGGCCCGTCGGCGATCGGCGACCTGCTCGACGCCAGCCATGCGTCCATGCGCGACGACTTTGAGATCTCGTGCGCCGAACTGGATCTCGCCGTCGATACCTCCCGGGCCAACGGCGCCATCGGCGCACGGATGACCGGCGGCGGTTTCGGCGGCGCCGCCATCGCCCTGACCCCGGTGAGCGAGGAACAGAAAGTGCGTACCGCCGTCGTACGGGCCTTCGCGGAGGCGGGGTACACCGCGCCGGACATCTTCACGGTCACCCCGGCGGCCGGGGCAATGCGGCTGGCGTAGCTGTTAATGCATGGCCACGGGCGTAGGCTGGTCGCATGTCTGAAGCAGTCATTGTTTCAACCGCCAGAAGCCCGATCGGCCGCGCTTTCAAGGGGTCGCTGAAGGACGAGCGGCCGGACGATCTGGCGGCGGCCATGGTCAGCGCGGCGCTGGCCAAACTGCCGGCGTTCGACCCCACGGGAGACAGCGGGCCGGGCCTGGACGACCTCTACCTCGGCTGCGCCGAACCGAGCGGCGAGGCGGGCTCGAATATGGCCCGCGTTGTCACCATCCTCACGGGACTGGACGACGTGCCCGCCGCCACCGTCAACAGGTTCTGTGCCTCCAGCCTGCAGACCCTCCGGATGGCCTTCCATGCCATCCGCGCGGGCGAGGGCCAGGCGTTCGTGGCGGCCGGCGTCGAAGCCGTCTCGCGCTACCAGGACTGGGCCGGGGCCGGTGAAACGGGGGCCCAGAACCACAACCCGCTGTTCGAGCCGGCCCGCCAGCGTACGGCCGCGCGTGCCGAGTCGAACACGCCCTGGACGGATCCGCGGCTGGGCGGCCGCATGCCGGACATCTACATCGCCATGGGCCAGACGGCCGAGAACGTGGCCGCGTCCTACGGGGTCAGCCGCGCGGACCAGGACGAATGGGCCGTCCTGAGCCAGAACAGGGCCGAGGCCGCGATCGCCTCGGGCTTCTACGCCCGCGAAATCACACCGTACCAGCGGCGCGACGGCACGGTGGTGGACCGGGACGACTCGCCCCGGCCGGGCGTGACCCTCGAAGCGGTGAGCGCCCTGCAGCCGGTCTTCCGCCGGGAGGGAACCGTCACGGCAGGCAATGCGTGCCCCCTCAATGACGGCGCCGCCGCCCTGGTCGTCATGAGCTACGACCTCGCCCGGGACCTGGGGCTGGAGCCGCTGGCCAGGATCGTCTCCACTGCGGCCACCGCCCTGTCCCCCGAGCTGATGGGGATGGGGCCGGTGGAAGCCTCCCGGCAGGCTCTGGCCCGCGCCCGCCTGGACATGCGGGACATCGACCTCGTGGAGCTCAACGAGGCCTTCGCCGTGCAGGTGGTGGCCAGCGCCCGCGAACTGAAAATCGACCCCGCGAGGCTCAACGTCCACGGCGGCGCCATCGCGCTGGGCCATCCGTTCGGCATGACCGGCGCACGGATGACCACCACGCTGCTCAACGGCCTGCGCGAGACGGACGGGACGATGGGCCTCGCCACCCTCTGCGTCGGCGGCGGGCAGGGCATGGCCGCGGTGCTGGAGCGCCTCACCTAGCCTTAACGCGGGAGTGCCTTAACACGGGAGTGGGCCCCGCCGGTTGGCGGGACCCACTCTCTTTAAGGACGCACGGCGGCGGTCTGCCGGGCTGGGTGTCAGTCGTCGCCGCGGAGGATGGCCAGCAGGCGGATGATTTCCACGTACAGCCACACGAGTGTGACGGTCAGGCCGAAGGCGGCGGTCCAGGAGAAGCGCTCCGGCGCTCCGCTGCGGACTCCGGCCTCAATGCTGGTGAAGTCCATGATCAGCGAGAAGGCAGCGAGGCCAATTGCGAGCAGGCCGATGAACACGCCCAGCGGAATGCCGGCGATCTCAAAGCTCGTGCGCAGGCCGAAGGGCGAATCCACCGCGCCGGTCCACATCATGATCATGTTGATCACTGCGAAGACCGCGTAGCCGATGGTGGCGATCATGAAGAAGCGCATCGCCTTGGGCGTCGCACGGACCTTGCCGCTCTTGAAGAGGACCAGCGTCACGGCGAAAACCGACAGCGTGCCGATGACCGCCTGCAGGCCGACGCCCGGGTACATCCCGTCAAGGATGCGGGTCAGGCCGCCGAGGAACAGTCCCTCGAGGGCCGCGTAGGCCAGGATGAGCGCAGGCGAGGGCTGCTTCTTGAACGTGTTGACCAGGGCCAGCACAAAGCCGCCCAGGGCACCGACGATCATGAGCATGCTGGCGAGCGGCAGGGCCACGACCAGCGTGACGGCGGCACCGGCCACCACTGCAGCGAGGCAGACGGCAGTCTTGACGATGACGTCGTCGAAGGTCATCCGCCCGGTTTCGGACGGCCCGGCGGCAGGCCGGTTGTACATCTGCTGCAGCTGGTCGTTGGACATGTTCTGCTGCTGTGACATCCAGCCGGACTGTGCGTCCATGACCTGGCCGGGGCCGCGGCCCTGGCCGTACGCCGGCTGGCCGAACTGGTTCTGGCCGTAGTTGTTGTGGCCGTACGCCTGCGGGACAGGCGGTGCCTGGGTGGCTCCACGGAAATTCTTTCCGTTGAAGATCGGGTTTCCGCCAAGTGCCATTGCGGGTGTCCTCCATGTATGGGGTCAAGTGATGAATCTACTGGTCACGCTATCAATTTCCACGGACCAGCGACCCGGAAAGTTCCTGCTGGTGGCGGGGCATTTCAGTTGTTACCGGATCGCTATCTGATGGTCAGCTCCGCCCCCGCGGTTTGTACTGCTTGCAATGTACGATAAGCGGATCAGGGTGACGAATATCACAGCTAGTCAATACCTGCTCCACCAGCAAGGATATACGCCACCCTCCGTTCGCAGCGGCTGCAATGAGGCAGCCGCAACCACCCCCACGTGGAGGTTTTCAATTTGAGACGCACACCGAGAGGGCTGCCTCTCTGGCGGCCGGCCGGGCTGCTGAAGGTTTGGGGGGCCATTGCCTCCGCCGTCGTGGCACTTTTGCTTGTCGCAGCGCCGGCATCGCAGGGCGCCACTCCGGCTCCGACACCACCCCCGTCGAACCAGCAGTTCCAGGACACCATCAGCGGGTTTCTCCGCGACGATACACGGCGCCCCATCGAAGGCGTGAAGATCACCGCCAAGAGCGGGACCTTCACCGGGGAGGCAACCTCGGGCGCCAACGGATCCTGGCGGATCGGTGTTCCCACCCAGGGCACCTACGAGATCCAGCTCGACGAATCCACGCTTCCGGAAGGAATCAAGCTCGCCGAAGGCCAGTCGAACCCCCGTACCGTCACCTTTAGCCAGACGTCAAACCTCTCGGTCATCTTCGCCTTCGGCAAGGGCATCGTGGTGCAGCAGCAGGACTTCGGCCAGAACCTGCTCAACAGGCTCGTGGCCGGCCTTAGCTTCGGCCTTCTGCTGGCCCTCGCTTCCGTAGGCCTGTCCCTGATCTTCGGTACCACTGGCCTCACCAACTTTGCGCACGGCGAGATGGTGACCCTCGGCGCCGTGCTGGTCTTTGCATTCAGCGCCATGAACCTGCCCTTCTGGCTGGCCATAATCCTGGCACTGCTCGGTGGCGGACTCTTTGGCTACGCGCAGGACGCCGGGCTCTGGCGTCCGCTGCGCCGCCGCGGCACCGGCCTGGTGCCGATGATGATCGTGAGCATCGGGCTGGCCCTGGCCGTCCGCTACATCATCCAGTTCTACTTCGGCGGCGCCACGCAGCAGCTTCCGTTTGCACAGAGCGCGGAAATCCAGCTCGGCCCGGTCTCCATCTCCCCCAACAACCTGTGGTCACTGGTCATTAGTGCCGTCGTGATCGCACTCATCGGCATCATCCTGCTGAAGACCAGGCTCGGCAAGGCAACCCGTGCCGTGGCCGACAATCCGGCCCTGGCCGCCGCCTCCGGGATCGATGTCGACGGCGTCATCCGCCTGGTCTGGATCGTGGGCGGGGTGCTGGCTTCACTGGGAGGCATCCTCTGGGCCTATTACCGGCCCGGCGTCACCTTCGACATGGGCTCGCAGATCCTGCTGCTCATCTTCGCCGGCGTGACCCTCGGTGGACTGGGCACCGTTTTCGGCGCTCTCATCGGCTCCGTCATCGTCGGCATCTTCGTCGAACTGACCACCGTGTTCGGCCTGGCGGCCGACCTCAAATACGTGGGAGCACTCTTCATTATGATCGTCGTCCTCTTGTTCCGGCCACAGGGCATCCTGGGCCGCCGCGAGCGCGTGGGTTAGGAGACAGCCATGGACTTCGGATTTATTCTTTCCAGCGCGGCTGGCGAACTTTTCAGCCCGACGACGGCGGCGTACGCCCTCGCCGCCCTCGGCCTCGCGGTGCACTTCGGCTACTCGGGCCTGCTGAACTTCGGCCAGGCAGGCTTCATGGCGGTGGGAGCCTACGGCTTTGCCATCTCCACACTCACCTTCCGGGTGCCATTCTTTGTCGGCCTCCTGATCGCCGTCATCTGTTCCGTGCTCTTTGCGCTGGTGCTGGGCATTCCCACCCTCCGCCTGCGGGCCGACTACCTGGCCATCGTCACCATTGCGGCGGCCGAAATTGTCCGCTACGTGGTCACCACCAACCAGCTCACGTCGGTGACCGGTTCCGCCAACGGCCTCGCCGCCTTCGAGGGCGGGTTCTATACGATGAACCCCTTCCCGGAGGGCTCCTACTTCGGCATGAACAACCGTGACTTCTTCATCCGGGTGGTGGGCTGGGGACTGGTGGCCGTCGGCTGCGTCCTCGTCTGGCTCCTGATGCGCAGCCCCTGGGGCCGTGTCCTGAAGGGCATCCGCGAGGACGAGAACGCCGTGCGCTCGCTCGGCAAGAACGTTTACGCGCACAAGATGCAGGCACTGGTGATCGGCGGCATCTTCGGAGCGCTGGCCGGGATGATCTTCACGCTCCCCCGCGGTGCCGTGCAGCCCGCCAATTACGGCACCGAGCTGACGTTCTTCCTCTGGACCTGCCTGCTGCTGGGCGGCATGGCCACGGTCCTGGGTCCGGTGATAGGCGCCATGATCTTCTGGGTGGTCCTGTCCCTCACGCAGGGCGTCCTGTACGGTCTCATCGAATCCGGCGCGGTGACCTGGCTGACCACGGTCCAGGCAGGCCAGCTGCGCTACATCCTGGTGGGCATCGCCCTGATGCTGCTGATGATCTTCAGGCCCCAGGGTGTCTTTGGCAACAAGAAGGAGCTGGCGTTCGCATGAGCAAGCACAGCGAAGAATCAATGGAAGCGGGCGTCGACTACATGACGGACGCCCGGCCGATCGCCGTCGGGGACAACACCCCGGGCTGCAAGAAGCGGGATGCGATCGTCGTCGCAGAAAACGTCACCCGCAGCTTCGGCGGCATCAACGCCGTCGACGTCGACTACCTGGAGATCCCGCGGCACAAGATCACCGCCCTGATCGGCCCCAACGGGGCCGGCAAGACCACCCTGTTCAACCTGCTCACCGGCTTTGACACGCCTAACTCGGGCAAGTGGCAGTTCGAGGGCCAGAGCATCGCCGGGGTGTCCTCCTACAAGGTGGCCAGGATGGGCATGGTCCGCACGTTCCAGCTCACCAAGGTCATGGGGAAGCTGACGGTCATGGAAAACATGCGGCTCGGCGCTTCCAACCAGCCGGGCGAGAGGCTGTCCAAGGCCCTGTTCAAGAACATCTGGGGCGGCCGCGAAAAGGAAATCACCGAGCACGCCAACGTCCTGCTGGAGAAGTTCAAGCTCGACACCAAGAAGGACGACTACGCGGCGTCGCTGTCCGGCGGCCAGCGCAAGCTGCTGGAAATGGCCCGGTCCCTGATGGTCCGGCCCAAGCTGGTGATGCTGGACGAACCGATGGCTGGGGTCAATCCGGCGCTGACGCAGTCGCTGCTGGACCACATCAAGAACCTCAAGTCCGAAGGCATGACGGTCCTCTTCGTGGAACACGACATGCACATGGTCCGGCACATCGCGGACTGGGTGGTGGTCATGGCCGAAGGAAAGATCGTGGCCGAGGGTCCCCCGGGCGAGGTCATGAAGGACCCCGCCGTCATCGACGCCTACCTGGGCGCCCACCACGACGTCGATCTCGGCGACACCGAGGGCATCAAGGCGCTCGAGCAGGAACTCGTCAAGGACGAGGAATCGATCGTCGGAACCGAGGACGCGGGCATCATCGCGGTGGACGCCGTGGCGCCCACGATCACCGAAGCCGGACCGGGCACCGACAACGGACCAACAGGTGCCGGATCCACAGCCGTCGGACGCACAGACGAGGACAAGGAATGAGTGCCACGAGCGCGGCCCCGGCCGCAAGCAGCGCAGCCGAGGACGGCGCCGTCGTCAAGGTCACCGATCTGGTGGCCGGCTACCTCCCCGGCGTCAACATCCTCAACGGGTGCAGCATCGAGGCCCGGAAGGGCGAACTGATCGGCATCATCGGCCCGAACGGGGCGGGCAAGTCCACACTGCTGAAGGCCATGTTCGGTCTGGTGAAGGTGCACTCCGGATCCGTGGTGGTCAGGGGACAGGACCTCACGGGCCTCAAGGCGAACAAGCTGGTGACCCAGGGCGTCGGTTTCGTGCCCCAGACCAACAACGTCTTCTCCACCCTCACCATTGAGGAAAACATGCAGATGGGCATGTTCCAGCGGCCCAAGGACTTCGCGCGGCGCTTCGACTTCGTCACCAGCCTTTTCCCGGAACTGGGTAAGCGCAGGGCTCAGAGAGCGGGCTCACTGTCCGGGGGCGAGCGGCAGATGGTGGCGATGGGCCGGGCCTTGATGATGGAGCCGGCCGTGCTGCTTCTGGATGAACCGTCGGCGGGACTCTCCCCCGTCAAGCAGGATGAGACCTTCCTGCGGGTGCACGAGATCAACCGTGCCGGCGTGTCCGTGATCATGGTGGAGCAGAACGCCCGCCGCTGCCTGCAGATCTGCGACCGCGGTTATGTCCTGGACCAGGGCAAGGATGCGTACACCGGCACGGGCCGTGAGCTGATGAAGGACCCGAAGGTCATCCAGCTGTACCTCGGCACGCTGGCCGACGAGGACTAACTGTCCCGGAAAGCAACAAGAAGCCCCCGTCCGGCTGGACGGGGGCTTCTTGTTGTGCCGTGGGAAGCGGCTTACAGCTTGCCGAATTCCTCCCGGGCCGGCGTGTACTTGTTGTCGTCCTGGTACTCGTAGATGCCAATGGAGGCTTCCGTCGGATCACCGGCGTCCGAGAAGGTCACGGGGCCTGACTCACCGTCGTAGTCGATGTCCTTGCCGTTGCGGAGCAGCGTGACACAGGACGCGAAGTCCGTGCACTTCTCGCCGCCCTCGGAAACTGCCTTGAGCTGCTTGGCGATCTCCGTGCCCTTGGTGCTCTTGGCGGCCTCCGCTGCCAGTGAGATCAGGTTGACGGCGTCGTAGGACTCACCGGCGTAGCTGTAGTCCTTCAGGGCGGGATCGATGGCGAGGAGCTTCTTCTTGAAGTCCTCCTTGGCGAAGGTGCCGGGGATGGTTCCCTGTGCGCCCTTCAGCGTGCCGGCCTTGAAGTCCTTGCTGTAGTCGGACGTATTGCCGTCCACCATGAACAGCTGCGTCGGCTTGATGCCCTTGCCCGTGATCAGCGGGACGATGCTCTTGGCCTGGTCAAAGGTGATCAGGGCAATGGCGTCCGGCTTGGCGGCGATGACCTTGTCCACCTGGCTGCTGAACTGCGAGTCGCCCTCATTGAAGAGTTCCTCGGCCACAACCTGGCCACCGGCTGCTTCAAACGCGGCCTTGACGTTCTTTGCCAGGCCGGTGCCGTAGGCGTCGTTCAGGACGATCATGCCCACTGTCTGGGCACCACACGTTGCGATGTAGTTGCCCAGCACCTTGCCCTGCAGGACGTCGGACGGAGCCGTACGCCAGTACAGGCCCTTGTCATCCCAAGTGGTGAAGTCCGGCGACGTGTTCGCCGGGGAGAACTGGATCACGCCCGCACCCGTGATCTGGTTGATCACGGTCTTGGACACACCCGAGGATGCGGCACCGATGATGGCGCTGACACCCTGGCCGAGAAGTGCCGTGGTGGACTGCGTGGCGATGTCCGTCTTGGTGTCGCCGGAGTCGCGGTGGACCACCTGGACCGGCTTGCCGAGCACACCGCCGGCGGCGTTGACTTCCTTGATGCCGAGGTTAACACCGGCGATTTCGGGCGGGCCGAGGAACGCCAGCGACCCCGTCGTCGGCAAGAGCGATCCAAGTTTCAGCGGAGTGGGGGTGGTGGTGGTTGCTGCCGGCACGTTGCCGGTCTCTATGGCGGTGCTGCTTGCCCCGGCCGTGGCACTGGGAGCGGGGCATGCGATGCTGCCTGCCGCTGCAGAGGATTCGGTCGCGCTTGGGGTGGAACCGCCACCACAAGCCGTGGCCAGAAGGGCGACGCCGATGCTAAGCGCTGTGAGCTTAGCCACCCTGGGCGCCGCCTGGGGGAGTGAAATCATTTAGAGTCTCCTCGATCGAAAGGTGCGAACGGCCTTTGATGCGATTTTTGGTCAGGGGTTCCTGAGCTAAGTTCAAGCTAATCCAATTCGAGCGTGAACATAAGTGACTAAGGTCACATCCTCATAACACTCGTTGCATATTGGAACACCGGCGACGTGGAGGAGAAAAGTTGTACCCCAGGTGGGACTCGAACCCACAACACGCGGATTTTAAGTCCGCTGCCTCTGCCAATTGGGCTACTGGGGCGCCCGGTCAATGGTATCGCCTCAAACGGCGGCCAGCGGCCCCGCGTAACGGAATGTGCCGTGCACACCGCCGGGCCACATGGCGAGGGGCAGCAGCTGGAAATGGTCGCCCCAGTTCCTGTCCGGCGCCTCGACGCCCAGGGACGACGCCGGAACGAAGCCGAACCGCGGGTAATACTCGGTGCTTCCAAGCAGCGCGATACCCTTCTCCCCCGCGGCGTTGGCACGGACGACGGTTTCGCGCATCAGCGCCGAGCCGATGCCGTGGCGCTGCAGTCGGGGCGTCACGCCGATGGGCCCGAGGCCCAGCAGCTCAAGGTCATCGACCCATGCACGGGTGCTGATCACGTAGCCGACGATTTCGCCGTCGAGTTCTGCGACGATGCTGAACTCGGGCAGGTATTCCTCGGCGACGAACAGCTCGCGGAGTACCTTGACCTCAACAGGCTCCCCGGCCACGGGCAGGCCGGTGACCGGGGAAACAGCGAAGGCTTCGGCGGTCAGGGCAAGGAGGGCGTCGCGGTCCCCGGGCTGTTCGCTGCGCAGGACCACTTCCCGCACCGGCTCGGGCTCTGGGGCGTTGGCGGCCGAGAGCTCGGCCAGGGCCTCCAGCGCCCGCGCCGAGTCAGCCACCGGCACCAGCAGGTGGTCGTGGTGGAAGCCTGCGAGAACGTTGCAGCTGATCCGGGCCTGGGTCAGTGCCCTGCTGACGGCCGCGGTCAGGCCCACCGCCTCCAGGGCCGAGTGGACCTCCAGGGTGATCCAGGCGGCCACGAAATCGTAAGGCAGGTCCAGCGCGTCTGCTTCGGCCCGGGGCAGGACCACAGTGAGCCCCTCGGCCTCCCGGACGGCGGCCTCAATGTGCCCCGCCAGCGGCTTGCCGTGCGGCCAGAGAACGTAGACGTACTCCCCTTCCCGGAGCACCGGACGCATCGAGGCTAGGAGAGTTTGGAGGTTCTTTTCACCCGTCATGGAGCCAGTCTATGTGTGCACCCTGCCGTGCCCGGGAGGGCCGCACCAGGGAAGACCGCCCGACCCAGGGAAACGCGAAAGCGGCCGTCCCCGGAAGGGAACGGCCGCCGTCGTCGTTTGCGGGGCCGCCGCCTGGGCCCACACTGCCGAGGGGACCCAATCGAGCTTGCGAGATTGGGGAGGCAGCGGGGAGGGTTCCCCGGCTGAGCGGAGCGAAGCGAGGGAGGCGGTGGGGACCTACTTGGCCTCAGCCGTGACAGCATCCTTGGCGCCGCCCTGGGCAGGGGCAGCGGACTTCTCCGGAGCCTTCTCAGCCGGTGCGGCCGGAGCCGGAGCGGCGGGCTTGGGCGCCGGGGTGGCAGCGGCCACGAAGGCGCCGCGCGGGTTGTCCAGGTCCAGGAGCTGGGTGGTGTCGCGGCCCGCGAAGAAGCTAAGGATCCAGTTGAAGATTACGCGGAACTTGCGCTCGAACGTCGGCATGGCCATGCCGTGGTAGCCGCGGTGTGCCAGCCACGCGAGGGGGCCCTTGAGCCCGATACGGCCGAGCAGGTTGATGTTGGCAACACCCTTCCACTCGCCGAAGCCGGCCACAGCACCGAGGTTCTTGTGCTTGTAGTCCACCAGCGGCTTGTCCCAGCGGGAAGCCCACAGGTTCTTGGCGAGGCGCTTCGCCTGGCGCAGCGCATGCTGGGCGTTGGGAACGCAGGTGCCGTCCGGCAGGCCGCCGCCCGTCAGGTCGGGAACCGCGGCGATGTCACCGGCAGCCCAGGCGTTGTCGATGATGCCTTCGTCGCCCGAGATGCGCAGGTCCGGCAGGACGCGGACGCGGCCGCGGGGCTCCAGCGGGAAGTCGGTGGAGCGGACCATCGGGTTGGCCTGCACACCGGCGGTCCACACGAGGGTATCGGTTTCGAATTCCTGGGCCGGCGTCTTGTCCGGCAGGTTGATGAGTTTGAGGGAACCCTCGGCGTTGTCCAGCGAGGTGTTCAACAGAACCTCGATGCCCCGGCTGCGGAGGTGCTCCACAACCCACTCGGCCTGCTTCGCGGTGACCTCCGGCATGATGCGGCCCATGGCCTCGACCAGGACGAAGCGGACTTCCTCCTGCTTGACGCGCGGATTGTTCCGGACTGCAGCGCGGGCGAGGTCTTCCATTTCGGTGATGCATTCGATGCCGGCGAAGCCGCCACCCACCACCACGAAGGTCAGGGCGCGGGCGCGTTCGGCGGGGTCGGTCATGGTGGAGCCGACCTCGATGCGGTCGAGGACCTTGTTGCGCAGTGCAACGGCTTCCTCGATGGTCTTCAGGCCGATGCCCTTGTCCGCCAGGCCCTTGATGGGGAACGTGCGGGTGATGGCGCCGGCGGAAAGCACGACGTCGAAGTACGGCACCTCAAAGTTGTCGCCTCCGTCAGCCGGGGCAACCACGGCCGTGCGGTTGGCGTGGTCGATCGACACGACGCGGCCCTGGATGAGCTCGGTCTGCTTGAGGTGCTGGCGGTGCGAGACCACTGCGTGGCGGGCCTCGATGTTTCCGCCGGCAACTTCCGGCAGGAAGGGCTGGTACGTCATGTAGGGCAGCGGATCAACGACGGTGACGATGCCGCCTGCGTTCGCGATCTTCTTCTGCAGTTTGAGGGCTACGTAGAGGCCGACGTACCCGCCGCCGACGACGAGCACACGCGGACGATCCTGGAGCTGTGGGGTGGTTGCCATAACTCCAGCGTACAGTACTTTGTGAAAATCTTCACTAACTTGGCCGGTCCGCCGAATCCGCCCTCGTCACGGCACCGGTTTCCGGCTCTTCCATTCCCCCGCCGGACGCCCGGTAGGCCCGTCGCAACTGGACCGCGCCCGCCGCAATAATGGCTATGAACAGCCCGCCAAACCCGATGACTACCGCGGCCGGCAGTGCACTGTCCAGCTGCGAGGGCGGCACCGCAACCGGCACAGTCGCCTTTGGCAGCGTGGCCTGAGCGGTGGGCGCCGGGGCCGTCGGCTCGGGGGCGGGCGTCGCGAGGTTCCCGCGCCGGTGGACGCGGATCCAGTCCGCGATGGAACCCAGCGGGTTGGTCTTCGTTTCGGCCACATCGTCCTTGAGTGCCGCCTCCGCGTTGAGGACGCCGAAGCCGTACAGCGGGTCCTTGCCCGGCGTGCCCTCGTCCCTGGCGGTGGAGACGATCCTGTTGATGACCTGCTTGGCGCTCATCTCGGGCCATCTGGAGCGGATCAGCGCCGCAACGCCGGAGACGATGGGGGTGGCACCGGACGTGCCGGCCCATTCCGCGTAGCTGCCGCCGGGCAGTCCGCCAGCGAGTTTCTCCGCAGGCGCTGCCACTCCGATGCTGATGCCCTGGGAGGAGGAATCGGTGCTCGCCTGTCCGCTCCGGTCCACGCCCGCGACGGTCAGCACGCCGGGAATGGTGGCCGGAGCCCCCACCTGGACGTTGCCGCCCACCCGGTTGCCGGCCGCGGCCACGATGACCACGTCCTTCTGCTCGGCGTACAGGAAGGCGGCGTCCCAGCTTTGCGGCCACTCAGGCGACGTGCTGCCCAGCGAAATGTTGATGACCTTGGCGCCGTTGTCCACCGCCCAGCGCACAGCCTCCGGGATCTGGTCCTGGTCGCTCTTGCCGCCGGGGTTGGCCGATCCCAGCCAGGTGGATACGGAGAGGATCTGCGCCTCGGGGGCCACGCCCATGATGCCGTCCGGCATGGCTTTGGACGCCGTTGCGGTGGCGCTCGGGGAAGGCTTGGCCGCCGCCTTCTTCGCAGGCTGGTGTCCGCGGCCCGCGAGCATGGTGGCCACCAGCGTGCCGTGCTCGGGCTTGGCACCGATGCTCTTCTCGCCGTCGGGGGCACCGGCACCGGAAACATCGTGGCCGCCCGCCAGCACGCCCTTGAGGTCGGGATGGCCGCCGTCCACGCCGCTGTCGATCACAGCGACCTTCACGTTGGCGCCTTTGGAGACCTCCCAGGCCTTGGTGATGCCGGCTTCCTTGAGCCAGTACTCCTTGTCCCGCCAGGAATCGGCCTGCGCGGCCGGTGCGGTGGCGACGGCGGACGCGGCGATGCCACCGGCAAGCACCGCGGACAGAAGGGCCGAGACCGTCCGGCGAAGCCGGGCTGTTGCTCTGGTCATTCAGGATCCAATGCTTGGTTAACTCGGTGCCACGGCACTCAGGGCAATTCCATCAAGAATATCGTGCTCGCTGGCGGTGGCCGTAATGATGCGGCCGCCGCTGAGCTCACCCATGCGGGTGAGGATGCGCCGCCAGACCAGCGCGCCGGCGCCAATGACGTCCACGCGACCGGGGTGCATATACGGCAGTTCGGCCCTCCGCGCACGCGGCATCTGCAGCAGGTCGGTGGCCGCCGCCTGGACTGCAGAGATGGACAGTTCGGCGCCATGGATGGCCCCCGGCAGGTATTCGGGCAGCTTGAGCGCGTGCGCCGTGATGGTGGTGATTGAGCCGGCAACCCCGACGACGGCGGTGCTGCGTTCGAGCGGAACGTCCAGCCGCGCTTCGGCGATGGCGGCGTCGACGTCGGCCTCCGCGGCGGCGATCTGCTCCGCTGTGGGCGGGTCCGACGTGAGGTGGCGTTCGGTCAGCCGGACGCAGCCGATGTCCACGGACTTCGCTGCGATCACGCCGTTGGCGTCACCGAGCACGAACTCGGTGCTGCCGCCGCCCAGGTCCACCACCAGCACCTTGTCCTCTGCCGAAATGGGCAGCACGCTGCTGGCACCGGCGAAGGAAAGCGCGGCTTCCTCGTGGCCGGTGATCACTTCAGGCTCCACGCCAATGAGGTTCTGAATGCCGTCGACGAATACCTGGCGGTTCCGGGCGTCCCGGCTGGCCGAGGTGGCCACGAACCGGACTTTCTGGGCCTGGTACTCGCGGATGAGCGCCGCGTAGTCGGCCGTGGCTGCGAAGGTTCGCTCCAGCGCTTCGGGCGCCAGCTCGCCGGTGGCGTCCACGCCCTGGCCAAGCCGCACTACGCGCATTTCACGCACGACGTCGGTGAGCTTCGTGGCCCCGTTGCTGCGGTCAATGTCGGCGATGAGCAGGCGGATGGAGTTGGTTCCGCAGTCAATGGCAGCCACCCGGGTCATGCGCCAGCCTCCGTTGTAGTTGCGTCGGTTGTGGCTGCATCTGCCGTGGCTGCGTCCGAGGTCCTGGCGTCCGTCTTGGATTTGCGGACGGGCGCCGGCCGGCCGACGATGTCCGGCAGCCCCTGCGGGCCGTGGCGGCTGAGGTCCCTGGACGGCACTTCGCCGGCCGTGTCCCAGGCACCTTGGCAGTAGCAGCGGTCGGCGGTCCACCATTCGCTGATGGCCGCGATGGCTTCGTCGCCCAGCGGATTCACGCCCTGCCCGGCGGCCAGCGAGTGTCCCACCAGGACGTGCAGGCACTTGACGCGGGTGGGCATGCCGCCGGCGGAGACGCCGTCGATCTCCGGGACGTCGCCGATCCCCGACCGTGCCCCAATGGCGGCGCGGGCAGCCAGATAGGCCTCGTGGGCTGCCCGGTAGGAGGCAGCGAGAGACTCGTCGGCGGCAAGCCGGTCATTCATTTCGTTCATGAGGCCACCGGCCTCAAGCCGGGAGACCGCCGACGTGATGACGGGGTGGGTCAGGTAGAACGTGGTGGGGAAGGGTGTTCCGTTGCTGAGGCGCGGGGATGTTGCCGCCACGAGCGGGTTCCCGCAGACGCAGCGCGCCGGGATTTCCACAACGTCACGCACCGGCCTCCCCAGCTGGCGGCTGAGCACATCGAGATCCTGCGCTGATGGCTGCCTGGATTCACCGGGGGCGGTTGCCGTGTTGTCGTCCACTGGCGTGGCCGTCCTTCCTGCCCGGATCTGGCTGCCCCGAAATTCCGGTGGACAGTCCCGCGGCGGGCGCCGCTCCTAGTCTGTTGCCGAGCGCCTGATGGACTCCCAGAGGGAATCTACCCAGGGCACGTCGGCGGGGTCTTGTGTTTCTGCTGCGCTGGGCTGGCTGCCTGATGCGCCGGCCGGCAGGTCGCTGCCGAACACCCAGTAGCCGGTCTCTCCCGGCATAACCATGTTAATGCGGTCCCGGGCCTGCTGCTTGACGTAGTTGGGATCCTGCCACCGCGAGACCTGCCGTTTGAGGTTGTCCTGGTTCGCCTTGCTGTCCGCAATGTCCGACTCCAGGGCCGCGATTTCCGCCCGCTTGTCGATGAAGATCTTCACGGTGGGGGCCAGCATGATGGTGATGGCTACCATCACCACGGCCAGCGCCAGCATGCGCCCGGAAAACGCCTTGGCAGGAACGGGGTCGAGGTTCTCTTCCTCGGCCGCAACGGCTGATGACCCGGACTTCCCGCGGCTGTTCCCGGCACTGCCAGGCTTTCCGGTGCCCCCCTTGGCACCGGCGGCGGCCTTGGTGCCCGGGCCTGCTTTGGTGCCGGCGCCAGTCTTGGTACCGGCGTCGTTGGCGCTGCCCGCTGCTTTCGCCCCCGTGCCTCCGTGTCCCGTCCCGGCTTCATGGGTGGCCGGGACCGAACGCGGGCCGCCGAAGTCCGCCTGGATGACGTCTCCCCCGGCCGAGCCGGCGGAGGACTGCTGGGCTGGTGGGGTCACCCTGGGAACTTTGGGGCGGCGGGTAGCCATGACACTCCTGTAACGTGTGGGCGCCTAAAACAAAACCGGTGGCTATGGTCTTTCCACCATAGCCACCGGTCAGCTGTTTCTTTGGCTACTAGGCCTTGAAACGCGGGAAGGCGCTGCGGCCGGCGTAGCGTGCGGCGTCGTCGAGTTCCTCTTCGATGCGCAGCAGCTGGTTGTACTTCGCAACGCGCTCGGAGCGGGCCGGGGCACCGGTCTTGATCTGTCCGGCGTTGGTGGCAACGGCGATGTCGGCGATCGTGGTGTCTTCGGTCTCGCCGGAGCGGTGCGAGGTGATGGTGGTGTAACCGGAGCGCTGGGCCAGGGAAACGGCGTCCAGGGTTTCGGTCAGGGAGCCGATCTGGTTGACCTTGACCAGCAGGGAGTTGGCCGTGGCGGCGTCGATGCCCTGCTGCAGGCGCTCGGGGTTGGTGACGAACAGGTCGTCGCCCACCAGCTGGACCTTGTCACCGATGGTGTCGGTGAGGATCTTCCAGCCTTCCCAGTCGTTCTCGTCCAGCGGGTCCTCGATGGAAACCAGCGGGTAGTCGGCAACGAGTTCGGCGTAGTACGCGCTCATCTCGGCGGCGCTCAGGGCCTTGCCCTCGAACTGGTAGGCACCGTCCTTGAAGAACTCGGAGGAGGCGACGTCCAGGGCCAGGGCGATGTCGGTGCCCGGGGTGTAGCCGGCGTTCTGGATGGCTTCCTGGATCAGGTCCAGGGCAGCGCGGTTGGACGGCAGGTTCGGGGCGAAGCCGCCCTCGTCGCCGAGGCCGGTGGAGAGGCCCTTCTGCTGCAGCACGGACTTGAGGTTGTGGTAAACCTCAACGCCCCAGCGCAGGCCCTCAGAGAAGGTCTCGGCGCCGATCGGGGCGATCATGAATTCCTGGATGTCGACGTCGGAATCCGCGTGCGAGCCGCCGTTGAGGATGTTCATCAGCGGAACGGGCAGGACGTGGGCGTTCGGGCCGCCCAGGTACTTGTACAGCGGCAGGTCAGCGGAGGCTGCTGCGGCGTTGGCAACGGCCAGGGAGACGCCCAGGATGGCGTTGGCGCCGAGCTTGCCCTTGTTGGCGGTGCCGTCCAGGTCGATCATGGCCTGGTCGATGCTGCGCTGGTCGGTGGCGTCGAAGCCGGTCAGGGCCGGTGCGATCTGGTCGATGACGGCGTCAACGGCCTTCTGGACACCCTTGCCGAGGTAGCGGCCCTTGTCGCCGTCGCGCAGTTCAACGGCTTCGTGCTCGCCGGTGGACGCACCGGACGGAACGGCAGCGCGGCCGATCTGGCCGTCGGAGAGGAGAACTTCAACTTCGACGGTGGGGTTGCCACGGGAATCGAGGATCTCGCGGGCGTGGATGGCATCGATAAGCGCCATGGATGTGCTCCTTGTGGGCGATTTACTGGGGACTTTAGGGGAAAAATCTCGACGTCCTCGTCAGGGACTAGCGTAGTCGAGAGTGGTGCACGTTACGGAAACCTATCCAGAACCCGGACGTCATGATCCGGGCGCGGATGTTTCCGGGTGGCGGTTCTGGTATTGCCGGACGGCCCCGCGGAGGGCGCGTTCGGCGTCGAACCCCCTGCTCCGGGCTGAACGGACGACGGCGAGCAGCAGCTCGCCGAGTTCGGCTTCGGTTTCTATTGTTTCGGCGAGCTCAACCAACGGGGTTCGTTCAGCTACCGGGGCTTGCAGCCCGGCCCGCTCGGCCCGGTCCAGGGTTTTCTGCGCCTGCGCCAGTGCGGGCAGAGCCACCGGAATGCCCTCGAAGGGCGTGCTGCGCTGCGGGCTTTCGGCCTTTTTCACGGCATCCCACTTGAGCACGATCTCCTCCACCGTGGCAGGAAAGGAGTCCTGGAGGGATCCGTCCGGACGGAACACGTGAGGGTTGCGGCGGATCATCTTCCCGGTGAGGCCGCGCGCGACGTCGCCGAAGCCGAACACGCCTCGTTCCTCGGCGAGCCGGGCGTGCAGCACCACCTGGAGCAGCACGTCGCCCAGCTCGCCCTTCAGTTCAGCCTCGTCCGCACCGGTCTCGATGGTCTCGGCCACTTCATAGGCCTCCTCCAGCAGGTACTCCACGAGCGACTCGTGGGTGAGGGCGCCCATCCAGGGGCAGTGCTCGCGGAGGGCGGCAATCACCCTCAGCAACTCCCCCATTTCAGGAGCGGGTTCAGCAGGCTGGACGGTATCAGCCAAGGTCGCCGTAGGCATCGTTGATGTACTCCACGAGGGCTTCCTTTTCCTCCAGGGGCAGGAAGGACGCCTCGGCGGCGTTGAGCGTGAGCTCCAGCAGGTCGTCGAGGTCGTAGTCGAAGGTTTCCACCAGCAGCTCGAACTCGTCGGTGAGCGTCACGCGGCTCATGAGCCGGTTGTCGGTGTTGATTGTCACGTTGAAGCCCAGCTGGTACAGCATGTCCAGCGGGTGGCTTTCGATGCCCTCACCGAAACCGGCAATGGCGCCGGTCTGCAGGTTCGAGGACGGGCAGATTTCCAGGGCGATGCCGCGGTCACGGATCCAGCTGGACAGGTTGCCCAGGGTGACCAGGCCGATGTTGTCGCTATCCTCGTCGTCGGCGTCGTCCTCGTCGAACTCCACCATGATGTCCTCGGCGATGCGGACACCGTGGCCCAGGCGCAGGGCCCGGCCGTCAACCAGCGCGGACTGGATGCTGTCCAGTCCGGCGGCTTCACCGGCGTGCACGGTGGCGGGGAAGTTGTTCTCGGCCAGGTAGGTGAAGGCGTCCCGGAAGCGCGAGGGCAGGAAGCCGTCTTCGGCGCCGGCAATGTCGAACCCCACGGCGCCCTTGTCGCGGTGCCGAACGGCGAGTTCGGCAATTTCCTGGCCGCGGTCAGCGTGGCGCATGGCCGTGATCAGCTGGCCCACCTGAATCTCGCGGCCGGTCTCGGCCACGGCGTCCACGCCGGCTTCGAGGCCCTCCTGGACTGCCTCGACAACCTCGTCGAGCGTCAGCCCCTTCTGGAGGTGCTGCTCTGGTGCCCAGCGCACTTCGCCGTACACCACGCCGTCGTCCGCCAAATCCTCCACGAACTCCTTGGCGACGCGGAACAGGCCTTCCTTGGTCTGCATGACGGCCACCGTGTGGTCGAACGTTTCCAGGTAGCGGACCAGCGAGCCGGAGTCGGCGGATTCGCGGAACCATTCGCCCAGCGCGGTCGGGTCGGTGGACGGGAGGGTGTGCCCCACCGCGTCCGCCAGCTCGATGATGGTGGCGGGGCGCAGGCCGCCGTCGAGGTGGTCGTGAAGGGATACCTTGGGCAGGCTCTTCAGGTCGAAGTCAAGGGCAGGGGCGGCGTCAACGATTGGCTCAGTCACGTACCAACTCTAGGGTTGGACCGGCGGCATTGCCAACGCGCCCGCTGCACGGTGACGGGCGGCCCGAAAAGCCGCTCAGCCGCGCTGCTAAGCCACGCGGCTGGTCTGCTCCCGGCCGCCTTCCGGGACGCTGCCCTCTTCCGGCGCGGGGCTCCCTCCCGGCGCCGCGGCGGCATCGTTGCGGCCGAGCCGCTTGTGCCACCAGCGCAGGGCGTGGTCAATGACGATGCCCAGCAGGATGGCGAACACGACGGCGATCCCGGCGCCCAGCAGCGGGTTGTGGTGCAGCCACGGGAAGGAGCTGGCGACGAGGCCTATGCCTATCGAATAGCCCACCCAGGTGAAGCAGGCGAAGGCATCCAGCAGGAAGAACCTGCGGTGCGGGTATCCGGTGGTGCCGGCGACGTAGTTCACCGCCACGCGCCCCCACGGGATGTAGCGCGCCGTGAAGATCAGCACGGCGCCGCGCTTCTCAAGTTCGTACCGCGCCCAGCCGAACACCTTCTGCACCCTGGCCCGGCGCATCCATTTCCAGCGCTCCAGGCCGATCTTCCGGCCCAGCATGTAGGCCATGTTGTCACCGGCCATGGCGCCGGTCAGGGCAGTCAGGCCAAGGATCCAGAGATTGGGTTCGCCGCTGTGCCGGGAGAAGGCCGCCAGCGCCACGATGAGCGTCTCGCTGGGGACCACCATCGCGAACCCGTCAACAAAGAAAAACATGAGCAACACGGGATAAATCCACCACTGACCCGCTGCATGGAGCACGGCCTCATTAATAAACTCCACGCGGGTGTTGCTCCTAGGGACTATAACAGGACGGGAAGTGACCCAAATCGCTCTTTAGTGTCGCATGGCCGGAGGATAGTCCGCTATCCCTTGATTGGAAAGTCAACCTTCTTCGAGCGGATCCTGGACGCGGTTCCGGAGCCGGTTGATGCCGAGGTCCACCAGGATGCCCAGCACAATGGCGCAAACAATGGCGATCGCGGCCCCCAGCAGGTGGTTTTCCTCGAACCACTGGCCAAAGAACAGCCCGATGGCCACGGAGTACGAGGCCCAGAGCGTGGCTGAAAGCACAGTCAGCCCGATGAAGCGGGGATGGGAATAATGCGTGGCTCCTGCGGTCAGGTTGACTGCCACCCTGCCGATGGGGACGAACCGCGCCACGAGGATCAGCGACGCCGGCCGCTTGCGCAGCTCCCGTCCGGCCCACCGGAACGCGCGCTGCATCCGCGGCCCCCGCATCCACGCCCAGCGCTGCGTGCCCACGCCCCGGCCGATGAGATACGCGGCGTTGTCGCCGGTGAACGCGCCCAGTCCTGCTACGGCCGCGAGCAGCCACGGATTCGGAACGTCCGCCGTCGCGGCGACGGCGGCCAGACCCACCACCACCGATTCGCTGGGAATGGGCGGGAAGAAGCCGTCGATCACGCAACAGGCGAGGACTATGAACAGGACCCAGGGCTGGCCGGCGGCAGCCAGGATGAAGTCATTGATGGCCTGCACGGTCAGGCGATGCGGTCGATGATGAGCTGCTGGGAAGGCCTGGAACCTTCCGGCGCGATGGTGACGGCGTGGTCGAGCGCTTCCCTGGCCCGGGCAAACTTCTCCGGCGTGTCCGTCAGCAGTGTCATCAGCGGTTCGCCGGCACGCACAGCTGCGCCGGGCTTGGCGTGCAGGCGGACGCCCGCAGCTGCCTGCACCGCGTCTTCCTTTCGCGCCCGGCCGGCGCCGAGCCGCCAGGCCGCCACACCCACGGCGAACGCGTCGAGCTCCACAAGAACACCGTCGGCCGGCGCGTAAATGGTTTCCGTTTCCCTGGCCACCGGCAGCTTGGCCCGGGGGTCGCCGCCCTGCGCCGCGATCATCCGGTTCCAGACGTCCATGGCCCTGCCGTCCTTGAGCGCGGCGGCGGGATCGGCGTCGGAAACACCGGCACACCGCAGCATCTCCTCCGCGAGTCTCACCGTCAGCTCGACCACATCGGCCGGGCCGCCGCCCGCAAGGACCTCAACGGATTCCTCCACCTCGATGGCGTTGCCCGCGGTGAGTCCAAGCGGAGTGCCCATGTTGGTCAGCAGGGCCACGGTTTCCACTCCGGCGTCCTTGCCGAGGGCCACCATGGTCTCAGCCAGTTCGCGCGCGCCGGCCTCGTCCTTCATGAACGCCCCGCTGCCCACCTTGACATCCAGCACCAGCGAGCCCGTGCCCTCGGCGATCTTCTTGCTCATGATCGACGAGGCAAGCAGCGGGATGGACTCGACGGTGCCCGTGACGTCGCGGAGCGCGTAGAGCTTCCTGTCCGCCGGAGCGAGCCCCGCACCGGCGGCGCAGATCACCGCGCCCACCTCCTGGAGCTGGGCCAGCATTTCATCGTTGCTCAGGGATGCGCGCCAGCCCGGAATGGACTCGAGTTTGTCCAGCGTGCCGCCGGTGTAGCCCAGCCCGCGCCCGGACAGCTGCGGCACTGCCACTCCGAATACCGCGACGAGGGGCGCCAGCGGGAGGGTGATCTTGTCCCCCACGCCGCCCGTGGAGTGCTTGTCAGTGGTGACCTTCACGCCGCCGTCGGGCCGCCGGAGGCCGGAGAAGTCCATCCGCTCCCCCGAGGCGATCATCGCCGCGGTCCACTGCGAGATCTCGGCACGGTCCATGCCGTTGAGCAGGATGGCCATGTTCAGGGCGGCCATCTGCTCCTCCGCGATGACGCCGCGGGTGTACGCGTCGATGGTCCAGCTGATCTGCTCGGGGCTCAGCGCGCCCTTGTCACGCTTGGTCCGGATGATCTCGACGGCGTCGAACGCCTCGTTCTTCTGGGTCACCGGGTTCCCTCCAGGTGTTCGGGGCCAAATGCGTCGGGCAGCACCTGGTCCATGGTTTTGATCCCCTGCGTGGTCATCAACTCCATGCCGGGTGCCCGGAACTCGTGCAGCAGCTGCCGGCAGCGTCCGCAGGGCATGAGCACGTTGCCGGCGGCGTCGACGCAGTAGAAGGCGCGCAGCAGGCCGCCGCCGGTCATCTGCAGGTTCCCCACGAGGACGCACTCGGCGCACAGCGTCAGGCCATAGCTGGCGTTCTCCACGTTGCAGCCGGTCACCATCCGGCCGTCCGCCGTGAAGGCCGCGGCCCCCACCGGAAAGTTCGAGTAGGGCGCGTAGGCGGACTTCATGGCGTCGAGCGCGGCGGCTTCCAGGGCCGTCCAGTCGATGATGGCGCCCGCTTCGTTGGCGTCGTTCTGCACGGCCGTCACCCCTTGGCGTACGGGATGCCGCTGGCCGGCACCCGGGTGCACCGAAGCGCACTCATGAGCCCACTTTAGTGTCCTGCTCCATGTCCGGGTAGCACGCCCAGCGCGAACGGACACTTGCGGCCCCTCGAGCAGGGGCTTAAGTGTCTGTTCGCGCTGGGTGTTGAAGACTGTTGGACCGGCTAGAGCCTGACGAGCATCTTCCCGGTGTTCCCGCCGTCGAGCATGTCCATGAAGGCCTGCGGAGCGTTCTCCAGGCCGTCGACAACCGTCTCGTCGTACCGGACGGTCCCGTCGGCGAGCCAGCCGGCCATCCGCCCGGCAAACTCTGCGGCATGCTGCCGCTGGCCGCCCACCAGGAACCCGCGCAGCGTGAGCTGCTTGCCGATCGCCACGGCCAGGTTGCGCGGCGCGGCCGGCGGTTCCGTCGAGTTGTACTGTGCGATGGCGCCGCACATGGCCACGCGGCCGCCCACGTTCAGGACGGACAGCGCCGCCTCGAGATGGTCACCGCCGACGTTGTCGAAGTACAGGTCTATGCCGTTGCTGCCCGCAGCGGCCTTCAGCTGGTCCAGGACCGGGGCGTCGCGGTAGTTGAACGCCGCGTCGAAGCCCAGGTCCAGCAGCCGGGCAACTTTCTCCGGTGTGCCCGCGCTGCCAATCACCTTTGAGGCCCCCATCGCCTTGGCGATCTGCCCCACGAGCGAGCCAACGGCGCCGGCGGCACCCGAGACGAAAACGGCGTCCCCGGGCTTGAACTCCGCGACCTTCAGCAGGCCGGCGTACGCGGTGAGTCCGGTCATGCCGAGCGCACCCAGGAAGGCAGAGGCCGGGGCGAGGTTTGTGTCCGCGGTGGTGGTCCGCTCCGCGTCCACCACCGCGTGCTCCCGCCAGCCGAGTTGATGTACGACGACGTCCCCCACCTTGCGCTTATCTGACCGGGACGCGATCACCTCACCCACCGCACCGCCGTCGAGCGCTTCGTCCAGCGCGAACGGCGCTGAATAGGATTTGGCGTCGTTCATGCGGCCGCGCATGTAGGGGTCCACCGAGATGAACAGGTTCCGGACGAGGACCTGGCCGTCGTTGAGGGCCGGGACTGCTGTCTCGGCGAGCCTGAAGTTTTCCGGGAGGGGCCGTCCCGATGGGCGCGACGCCAGTTGGATCTCGCGGGTGGTCACCGGCAATGCCGTTGCTGCTCCGGCGCTCACGCTGCGAACTCCACGAGCGTTAGTGCGACGTCCATGTTGCCGCGCGTCACGTTGGAGTACGGGCAGATGCTGTGCGCCTTGGCCATGAGCGTCTCTGCGGTGTCTCGGTCCAGTGCTGGGAGGGCGACTTCCAGCTCCGCGGCCAGGCCGTAGCCCTCGCGGTCCTCGAGGGCGCCGAAGTGGATCTTGGCTGCGACAGCGGAGTCAGTGAGGTCTGCCCTGGCCTGCCGGCCCACCACGCGGAGGGCGGAGTGGAAGCAGGCCGCAAAGCCGGCAGCGAACAGCTGCTCCGGGTTGGTGCCCTGGCCGCTGCCGCCCAGCTCCACCGGGCTGGCGAGGTTGACGTCAAGTTTGCCGTCCTTGGTTCGCGCGGAACCGTCGCGGCCTTCGCCGGACGCGAGGGCCTCGGCTGTGTAGAGAGTCTTCAATTTGTTTCCTTCCGGGTGGGAGGTCTGGTGGTTTCTGTCTGCTGGTTAGAGCGAATCGTGCAGGGCTGCTGTGAGCTTGCCGAGGGTTTCGCGCAGCTGGTCAAGTTCGCCGGGGCTCAGGCCCGCTGCGGCGGCGAGGCGCTGGGGCACGCCGGAGGCCTTGCTGCTGAGGTCCTTGCCGGCGTCGGTCAGGTGCACGGCGACGCGGCGCTCGTCCTCCGCCGAGCGCCGCCGCTCCACGAGGCCCAGCGCCTCGAGACGCTTGAGGAGCGGTGAGAGTGTTCCGGAGTCGAGACCGAGCTCCTCCCCCAGTTCCCGCACGCCGCGCGGCTCGTTCTCCCAAAGCACGAGCATGACGAGGTACTGCGGGTAAGTCAGGCCGAGCTCCTCCAGGAGCGGGCGGTAGACGGCTGTGGCAGCCCGCGAAGCGGAGTAGAGGGCAAAGCACACCTGGCGGTCAAGACGGGGAGCATCGGGCATACCCACAACGGTAGCGTGCAATTAAATTGTGCACAACTTACTGGCGCAAAGGAAAGCGCGAACGGACACTTGCGGCCCTTAGAGCAGGGGCTTAAGTGTGCGTTCGCGCTGGAACCGGGGGCTTAGTGTCCGTTCGTGCTGGCAGGTGTTGCGGGGCCTAGAGGTCGCGGATGGTGCGGAGTGCTGCGGCGGTGAGGACCTGGATGCCGAAGCCAAGGGCCCGCTCGTCCAGAATGTAGTCGCCGCGGTGCAGGTCGTACTCCTCGCCGCCGGGAGTCTTGGTGCCGAGGCGCATCATGGCCCCCGGCAGCTCGGCCAGGAACCAGGCGAAGTCTTCCCCGCCCATGGACTGCGGCGTCAGCACCACTGCGCCTTCGCCGATCTCAGCGCGTGCAGCCGCCTCGATCAGCGCCGTCTCATGCTCGGAGTTGACCACCGGAGGAACGCCCCGGGTGTGCTCCAGCCGCACGTCAACGCCGTACGGCGCGGCCACCTGGTGCACCACTTCATCCAGCAGTTCGCCAGCGCTGTGCCAGGCATCGCGGTCCAGGCAACGCATGGTTCCGGCCATGTACCCGGTGCCGGGGATCGCGTTGGGCGCCGAACCCGCGGAGATGTGCCCCCACACCACTGAGACGCCGCTGCGGACATCCACCCGGCGGGAGAGGACGGCCGGCACGTTCACGGCAATCTGCGCGAGCGCGAAAACAAGGTCCTCGGTCAGGTGCGGGCGCGAGGTGTGCCCGCCGCGGCCGGACAGTTCGATCCGAATGGTGTCCGACGCCGAGGTGATGGCGCCGATGCGCGTGCCGATCTTGCCCACTTCTATGCGCGGGTCGCAGTGCAGCGCCAGGATGCGGGGCACGCCTTCCAGGACGCCCTGCTCGATGCAGGAGTGCGCCCCGCCGGGCATGGTTTCCTCGGCAGGCTGGAAGATGATGCGCACGGATCCGCCCAGCGGGGACTCCTGGTGCATGCGGTGCAGCACGAGGGCGATGCCCAGCATGGTGGTGGTGTGCACGTCGTGGCCGCAGGCGTGCGTGACGCCGTGGTTCTTCGAGGCGAACGGCAGTCCCGTTTCCTCGATGATCGGCAGGGCGTCGATGTCACCGCGCAGCGCCGTGGCGATCGGGCCTTCGCCGATGTCCACGGTAAGGCCGGTGCCCTCGAGCCGGCGGGGCTCGAGGCCGGCCGCCTCGAGCCGCTCCGCCAGCTTGTCCGTCGTCCGGAATTCCCTGAAGGACAGTTCGGGGTGCGCATGCAGGTCACGGCGAAAATCGATCAGTTCCGGCAGCAGGGGCTCGAGCCACGGCCCCACAAGTGCGGTCGGCTCAGTTTCAGTAGTGTAATTGCGCACACCTCAACTGTAGCGAGACCACAAAAATTAGCGGCATCGCCTTCTCCGCGTTACGTGTCCGCCGTCTCCGGTTTACGCATTACTGGGTATAACCGGAGGGCGGCGTGCTACTAGCCGTCGCGCTAGAGGACGTCGGTGTCGCCGCTGGCCTTCAGGGCGTCCACCGCCTGCTTCACCCGCTGCGAGTGCTGCTTGGTGGTAACCAGCAGCGCATCCGGGGTATCCACGATGACGACGTCCTTGATGCCGATCAGCGCGATGACACGCTTAGTGTCCGAGACCACCACGCCGCTGGCGTTTTCGGTGAAGACGCGGGCGCCCTCACCGAGGACTGTCACCTCGTCCACTTCCTTGGCGCTGTTCAGCCGGCCCACGGAGGCGAAGTCGCCGACGTCGTCCCAACGGAAGGAACCGGGCACGACGGCGACGTCCCCGGCCGCCGCTGCGGGCTCGGCGACCGCGTAGTCGATGGCGATCTTGGGCAGGGTGGGCCAGATACGCGCGGTGACTTCGTCACGCTGCGGGGTGTCCCACGCCTGGGCGATTTCCTGCAGGCCGTTAAACAGTTCGGGCTGGTTCGCTTCCAGGTGCTTGAGCATGAGGGAAACGGGCGCCACGAACATTCCGGCGTTCCAGACGTACTCCCCGCTGTCCACGTACTGCTGGGCCACGTCCTCGTCCGGCTTCTCCACGAACTCCACCACGGCCTGGGCGCTGGGCGCGCCCGGGATGTGCAGCGAGTTTCCGGACCGGATGTAGCCGAAGCCCGTGGACGGGTGCGTCGGCTTGATGCCGATGGTCACGATCTTGCCGGCCGCAGCGGTGTGGATGGCTTCCCGCACGGCATCCTGGAAGAGATCGTCGGGGCTGATGACCTGGTCCGCGGCGAAGGAGCCCATGATGACGTCCGGATCGCGCTGGTGCAGGATGGCTGCGGCCAGGCCGATCGCGGCACCGGAGTCCTTCGGTTCGCTCTCGAGCACGAGGTCGCCGTCCTGCACCTCGGGCAGCTGGCGGCAGACGGCCGTGCGGTGCGCCACACCGGTGACAACAAGGACGCGGTTGCCGGCCAACGGTTCGAGGCGGTCGTACGTGGCACGCAGAAGCGTGCTGCCCGACCCGGTGAGGTCATGAAGGAATTTGGGAGCTGCTGCACGTGACAGAGGCCAGAGGCGGGTCCCCACACCGCCCGCAGGAATCACAGCGATAAAACGGCTGAGAGGTGAATCCTGGCTTGTCACTTTGTCGTTACTCATCAGGCCCTACTTTAGCCGACGCACCTCAAGGCGGCCTTTCGCCGGTGGCCAGCATGCGGATACTGTGGCAACAGATGTGGTGTTCGTCTCAAAAAAGCCGAAAATCCGTACAGTACGTGGCGGGCAAGGACCGCCTGAATTGAATAAGCTGTGAGCGAAGCCTAGATTTAGGCCTGAGCTACGAGTGCTCTCGCAGTAGGCGTTCCCCCCGCGTGGATCCCACGCCAGCGCCGCTGTGTCGCAGGGAGGTTTATTCAGTGCCGACGAAACCAGCTGGCACCTTGTACCGCGGCCGTGAAGGCATGTGGTCTTGGGTTGGACACCGCATTACTGGTGTAGTGATCTTTTTCTTCTTGTTGGTCCATGTGCTGGACACCTCGCTGGTGAGGGTGTCGCCTGAGGCCTACACCGCCGTAATCGGTGCCTACAAGAACCCGCTGATGGCCCTGGGTGAAACGGGCCTCGTCGCAGCGATCGTGTTCCACGCCTTCAACGGCCTGCGGATCATCGCCGTCGATTTCTGGAAGAAGGGCGCCAAGTACCAGCGTCAGATGCTCTGGGTGGTGCTGGGCCTGTGGGTCGTCACCATGGTCGCCTTCGCCATCCGCCACCTGTCCCTCGCGCTCGGAGGTCACTAAGCCATGTCTGCTACTGAGATCCAGCCCCCGCGCAGCGGACAGATCGGCGGCAAGCCCGAGTCCGGCAAGATCGACCCGAAGTACCGCCGCAACGGCAGCTCGCGTGGCAATTTCGAAATGCTGGCCTGGCTGTTCATGCGTCTCTCCGGCGTGGTCCTGGTTGTGCTGATCTTCGGCCACCTCATCGTGAACCTCCTGGTGGGCGAGGGTATCCACGCCATCGACTTCGGCTTCGTTGCCGGCAAGTGGGCAGATCCGTTCTGGCAGTTCTGGGATCTGGCCATGCTGTGGCTCGCCATGCTGCACGGCACTAACGGCGTGCGAACCATCATCAACGACTACGCCGAGAAGGACTCCACCCGCTTCTGGCTCAAGATGGTCCTCTACGCAGCCTCCGCCGTCATCATCATCCTCGGCACCCTGGTGATCTTCACCTTCAACCCGTGCCCGGTAGTGGACGGCGTCCAGCTGCCCGGCGGCTTCTGCCCCGCGTAGCATCCCGTGGCGGCCCGCCATCCATTGGCGGGCCGCAATTTTGTGCGGAGACGGCTCAGACCGCCCGTTGTTTTATTGCGAATTTTGAGAGAAAGAGCGTCTGGTATGCAGGTCCATAAGTACGACGTCGTCATCGTCGGTGCCGGTGGCGCCGGGATGCGCGCCGCGATCGAATCCGGTCAGCGTGCGCGAACAGCAGTACTGACCAAGCTGTACCCCACCCGCTCCCACACGGGTGCGGCGCAGGGCGGCATGTGTGCAGCCCTGGCCAATGTCGAGGAAGACAACTGGGAATGGCACACCTTCGACACCATTAAGGGCGGCGACTACCTGGTTGACCAGGACGCCGCCGAGGTCATGGCCAAAGAGGCCATCGACGCGGTACTGGACCTCGAGAAGATGGGCCTGCCGTTCAACCGCACGCCCGAGGGCCGCATCGACCAGCGCCGCTTCGGCGGCCACACCCGTGACCACGGCAAGGCTCCGGTGCGCCGCGCGTGCTACGCCGCCGACCGCACGGGCCACATGATCCTCCAAACCCTGTACCAAAACTGCGTCAAGCACAACGTTGAGTTCTACAACGAGTACTACGTCCTGGACCTCCTGACCGTCGAGGAAGACGCCGTCCGCGAGGACGGCACGCCGTTCAAGCAGAAGCGCGTTGCCGGCGTCGTGTCCTACGACCTCGCCTCCGGCGAGCTGCACGTGTTCCAGGCCAAGTCCGTGGTGTTCGCCTCCGGCGGCGCCGGCAAAGTCTTCAAGACCACCTCCAATGCCCACACCCTGACCGGTGACGGCATGGGCATCGCGTTCCGCCGCGGCATCCCCCTGGAGGACATGGAGTTCTTCCAGTTCCACCCGACCGGCCTCGCAGGCCTGGGCATCCTCCTCTCCGAAGCTGCCCGCGGTGAAGGCGCCATCCTGCGTAACTCCGAGGGTGAACGCTTCATGGAGCGCTACGCCCCCACCATTAAGGACCTCGCCCCGCGTGACATCGTGGCCCGCTCCATGGCCAACGAGGTGCGTGAAGGACGCGGCTGCGGACCGAACAAGGACTACGTGCTCCTTGACCTGACGCACCTTGAGCCGGCCCACATCGACGCCAAGCTGCCGGACATCACCGAGTTCGCCCGCACCTACCTCGGCGTGGAGCCCTATACGGAGCCGGTTCCCGTCTTCCCGACGGCGCATTACGCTATGGGCGGCATCCCGACGAACATCACCACCGAGGTCCTGCAGGACAACGACACCGTGGTTCCGGGCCTCTACGCTGCCGGCGAGGTGGCCTGCGTTTCCGTGCACGGCTCCAACCGCCTGGGCACCAACTCCCTGCTGGACATCAACGTGTTCGGCAAGCGCGCCGGCATTGCGGCCGCAGAGTACGCCAAGACGGCTGACTTCGTGGAGCTGCCGGAGAACCCGGAAGCGTTCACCATCGAGCTGCTGGATGTGGCCCGCAACGCGAACGGCACCGAGAAGGTCTCCGCGATCCGCAAGGAACTGCAGGACACCATGGATGCCAACATGCAGGTGTTCCGCACCGCTGACACGCTCAACCAGGTCCTGAAGGACATCGAGTCCTTCGAGGAGCGGTACAAGCGCATTAACGTCCAGGACAAGGGCAAGCGCTTTAACCTGGATCTGCTGGAGGCCGTTGAGCTCGGCTTCCTGCTGGAACTGGCACGGGTCATGACGGTTGCTGCCCTGCACCGTGAGGAATCCCGCGGCGGCCACTTCCGCGAGGACTTCCCGGAACGTGACGACGAAAAATTCATGAAGCACTCCATGGCGTACAAAGAAGACCACGCACCGGCCGACGGTTCCGCGGAGGAGGCAATCGCCGGTGTGCGGCTTGCCACCAAGCCAGTTGTCTTTACGCGCTACGAGCCGATGGTGAGGAAGTACTAATATGTCCGCTGAACTTGCTGAGCCAGCCTCCAAGATCGAACTTCCCGCCGGTGTTGGCGGCGGCGGGGAAATCCCGACGTTCGACATCACCCTGCGCGTCCGCCGCTACGACCCCGAGGTTTCCGCCGAAGCCCGCTGGGACGACTTCAAGCTGACCATGTACGGCACAGACCGCGTGCTGGACGCCCTGCACAAGATCAAGTGGGAAGTGGACGGCAGCGTCTCCTTCCGCCGCTCCTGCGCCCACGGCGTCTGCGGTTCCGATGCCATGCGCATCAATGGCCGCAACCGCCTCGCCTGCAAGACGCTGCTGAAGGACCTGGACACGTCCAAGCCCATCACCGTTGAGCCCATCAAGGGCCTGCCGGTGGAGAAGGACCTGATCGTGGACATGGAGCCGTTCTTCCAGTCCTTCCGCGAGGTCATGCCGTTCCTCATCAACAAGGGCCACGAGCCCACAAAGGAACGCCTGCAGTCCGCCGAGGATCGTGAGCGCTTCGACGACACCACCAAGTGCATCCTGTGCGCCGCGTGCACGTCCTCCTGCCCGGTGTTCTGGACCGATGGCCAGTACTTCGGCCCGGCAGCGATCGTGAACGCCCACCGGTTCATCTTCGACTCCCGTGACGACGCCGGCGACATGCGCCTGGAGATCCTCAACGACAAGGAAGGCGTGTGGCGCTGCCGCACCACCTTCAACTGCTCCGAGGCATGCCCTCGCGGCATCCAGGTCACGCAGGCCATCGCAGAGGTCAAGCAGGCCATTCTGGCCCGCAAGATCTAAAGCCCGCTTATTTAGCGGACAAAGCACTACGACGGCGTCGCTCACCACGTACGGGAAACGTACGGTGAGCGGCGCCGTCGTCGTTTTCCCAACAAAGCCATTCGCATCATACGAAAGGGGACACCGTGTCCCGCTCCGAAAAAGTCTCGTTCGAAGGCACCACCGGTGAACTGCTGTCCGGCATCCTCGATGTGCCGGACGGCCCGGTGAAGGGCTGGGGCGTCTTTTCGCACGGCTTCACGCTGGGCAAGGACAGCCCCGCGGCGTCCCGGATGTGCAAGGCGCTGGCGGACAACGGGATCGGCATGCTGCGCTTCGACAACGTGGGCCTCGGCGGCTCCGCTGGGCAGTGGTCCGCAGGCTCCTTCAGTCACAAGGTGGCGGACACCGTCCGGGCGGCAGAGTACATGCGGGCCGAGGGCCGGGCCATCTCCCTGCTAGTGGGGCATTCCTTCGGGGGCGCCGCCGTGCTCGCGGCCGCGTCGGAAATCCCGGAACTCGATGCGGTCGCCACGGTCGGGGCGCCGTTCTCCCCTAAACATGTCGCCCACGTCTTCGATGCGGCGCTGGACAAGATCCTCAGCGAAGGCAGCGCCGAGGTGGACCTGGGCGGAAAGCGCGTAGAGATCCGCAGGCACTTCGTGGAGGACCTCGAGAACGCCGACCTCACGGACTGCATCCGGCGCCTGCATAAGCCCCTGATGGTCCTGCACTCCCCCACGGACAACACCGTGGGCATCGAGAACGCCAGCACGATATTCCAGACGGCCCGCCATCCGCGGAACTTCGTCTCGCTGGAGGGCAGCGACCACCTGCTGACCGGCAAGGGGCAGGCCGCGCGGGCCGCGAAGATTATCGCGGCGTGGGCCGACCAGTACCTCGACGCCGGACACTGACCGCCACGGGGCGCGGATGCTCGGCCGGCTGGTGCCGTTCCACCGGCGTCTTTCCCGGCTGTACCTGCCGTGACCCCCAGCCGGTGTTTTTGGTGGCCGGAGCGGCCTTCAGGTCCTCCTCGCGGATGGCTGACCATGACGCCGCCACGAGGTAGACCTGGCTGACCAGGTTGAACCAGATCAGCAGCCCGATGATGATGGCAAACGGCGCAAGGATGGGGTTGCGTCCGGCACCGGCGAGCAGTTCGGTGCTGAAGACCTGCAGGACTGTGGTGCCCACGCCGGCGAGGATGGTCCCTTCCAGCAGCGCCTGCCGGGACAGCTTCAGGCCGCCGGCCAGGCGGAACATGATGAGTGCGGTGATCCAGTTCAGGAGCAGCGGTACGGCGATCTTGATCAGCGCTGCCGTCGGCCCTGCCACTACGGGGTCCAGGCGGAGCTGCTCCATCGCCCAGCCCGCCGCGGTGCCGAACACGAGGGACGCGCCCGAGCTGATGACCAGGGCGCCCCCTAGAAGCAGCAGCGTACCGGCGTCGCGCAGTTTGAGGACCACCGGATTGAGCTTGCGCGGGCCCAGCATCATCACTCCCCGGAGCCCCTCGCGCAGGCCGGCGATCCAGCCCAGGGACGTAACGACGGTAACGACGGCGGCGATGACCGCCGTCCAGCCGAGCCCGTCGGGGTTCAGCAGGTCCTTCGGATCCACCAGGCCGTCACCGCCGTCGACCTTCAGCAAACCCGGCGCGGTTTCGGCCACGCTGGCGATGATCTGGTCCAGGAGCGCGGGCTGGCCGCGCAGGGCCAGCCCCGCAATGGAGAACCCAGTGGCCAGGAGGCCAGTGATGGAGAAGAACATGTTGAAGCCGGTGCCCGCACTCATCAGCGGTCCGTGCTGCCGGGTGTAGTGCTGCAGCACCCGAATGGGACGGACGGTGTTCAGCCGGGCCTGCAGAAACTGGACCAGGGCCATGAGCTGGGGGAAGGTCCCCTGGCCGGACCTCCGGGCTTTGCCCCACTCCACCCGCTTGCGGATGACCTCCAGCTTCAGCCGGGCTCGCTCAGTGGGGAGCGGTGGCTCCGTCGGCGTTTGTTGCTCGGAGGGAGTCCCGTTGGTCGTCTGGTTCGGTACCAAAGTCAAGCTCTTCCCGTAGCTGCCAAATACCGTCGGTGTCGTGCTCGTAGAGTCCCATGCTAACCACCGGGAAGGTCGCCCTGTAGTCTTTCAGCACCGTTTCCGCCTCATCGAGGCTCTCCGGTGCGACGTCGTGGGCAATGGTCACATGGGGATGGTAGGCAAAGGGCAGCTCACGTTCGAGCGGTCCGGTCTGGAGCTTTTCGTGGAGGTCGACACACTCCTGGAAGCCCTCCTCCACCCTGATGAAAACCACCGGGGAGACGGGCCGGAAGGACCCAGTTCCGCAGATGGTCACCATGAAGGGCGCCTGCGTCCGGGCCACCGCCCGCACGTGGTCCCGGGCCGCTTCCCAGTCATGCGTGGGGGTGGTGGTGACGAGGGTGATGTGCGCCGGGATGACGGTGGCCATGGGGTCTCCGAAGGATGCCCGCCACCGCTGCAGTTCCTCGGCGATTTCAGGCGGGAAGCCCAGAATGACCCCGAGGCTCATTCCGTTGCTGACTCCGCTGTTGGCGGGCATGGGGGCCGGCATCTCGCTAGCGGGCTCCGGCATATGGCAGGAATCCGGTCTTGGCATAGACGTCTGCGAGGGTGGCAGAGGCGATTGCGCGGGCCTTGTCGGCACCGTGGGCAAGCAGCCGGTCCAGCTCCGCCGGGTCGGCGAGGAGTTCGTTGGCGCGGTCGCGGATCGGGGTCAGCCGCTCGGTCACCACCTCGGCAAGGTCCACCTTGAGGTGGCCGTACATCTTGCCTTCGTAGGCGGCTACCAGTTGGTCGACGGTCTGCCCGGTGATGGCCGAGTAAATGGTCAGCAGGTTCGACACGCCGGGCTTCGTTTCCCGGTCGAACCGGATCTCAGTCTCCGCGTCGGTCACGGCGGACTTGATCCGTTTGGCGGTGACCTTGGGGTCATCGAGCAGGTTGATCAGGCCGTTGGGCGACTCCGCGGACTTGGACATCTTGGCGGTGGGAAGCTGCAGGTCGTAGATCTTCGCCGATTCCTTCTGGATAAAGGGCTCCGGAACGGTGAACGTCTCGCCGAACCGGGTGTTGAACCGGGCGGCGAGGTCGCGGCTGAGCTCCACGTGCTGGCGCTGGTCCTCACCGACCGGTACGCCGTGCGGCTGGTAGAGCAGAATGTCCGCGGCCTGCAGGATCGGGTAGGTGAAGAGACCGACGCTTGCATAGTCCGAGCCCTGCCGGAGCGCCTTGTCCTTGAACTGGGTCATGCGGGACGCTTCGCCGAAGCCCGTGATGCAGTTCAGGACCCAGGCCAGCTGGGCGTGTTCAGGCACCTGGGACTGGACGAACAGGGTGCACTTGTCCACGTCCACGCCGCCGGCGATGTACTGCGCCGCCGTGACCCGTGTCCGGCGCGCCAGTTCCGCGGGGTCCTGCGGGACCGTGATCGCGTGCAGGTCCGGGATGAAGAAGATGGCGTCGTACTCATCCTGCATCCGCACCCAGTTCACGAGGGCGCCGAGATAGTTGCCAAGGTGCAGGGAATCGGCGGAGGGCTGCATGCCGGACAGGATGCGGTGCCGGATCCCGGCAGCCGGCTGGGTGCCGTTTGCTGGTTCGGGCTGCGCAGCTGTGTCGGTCACGGTGGAAGTGGAGGTCATTCGTCGAAGCCTTAGGAACTAGAGCCGGTAGTCCACTACCAGCGGGGCATGGTCAGAGAAGCGGGTGTCCCACGAGGGCGCCCGGTCCACGACGGCCGAAACTGCTGCGGCCGCGAGGGCGGGGGTGGCCAGGTGGTAGTCAATGCGCCAGCCGGTGTCGTTGTCGAAGGCCTGGCCGCGCTGCGACCACCAGGTGTAGGGGCCATTGACGTTACCCGCCAGGCCCCTGTGAACATCCTTCCAGCCGATCTCCTCACCGAAGAAGCGGTCAAAGTAGGCGCGCTCCTCCGGCAGGAAGCCGGCACGCTTGACGTTGCCCTTCCAGTTCTTGATGTCCAGCTCGGTGTGGCCGACATTCAGGTCACCCGTGACCAGGGCGTGGTCGCTGTGCTTGGTGAGCTCGGGCAGGCGAGTGCTCATGACATCCAGGAAGCGGTATTTGTCCTCCTGCTTGGGAGTGCCCGCCTCGCCGGAGTGCACGTAGGCGCTCACGACGGTCAGCTGGGACGCATTGCCTTCGGCGTCGCGGACCCGGAAGTCAGCCTCCACCCAGCGGCCGGCAGTGGCAAAGTAGTCATCGCCGATGTGGTCGCGGGTGACGAGGGGCTCCTCGCGGGAGGCGATGGCGACGCCGGCACGGCCCTTGGCCTCGGCTTCGGCGTGCAGGATGTGCCACCCTTCGCCGATGAGCTGGCGCACGATGGCGTCAGGGGCCCGGACTTCCTGCAGGGTCAGGATGTCCACTTCGCGGGTCGCAAGCCATTCGCCCATGCCCTTTTTGTAGGCAGCCCGGAGGCCGTTGACGTTGACTGTTGCGATGCGAAGGTGGTCCTTCTTCAATGCCGAGCTCACCCGTTCCACTCTAGTCGATGATGGTTCCGGTCACGGGCTCGCCGGAGCCGCCGGACGACTTGATCATGTCACGGGCGTTGGTGGCGGTGATCTCAATGGTCTCGAGGGCGCGGCGGATGGTGTCCTGGTCCGCGGCTGCGCCCTTGGCCCGCTCCTGCTCCACCACGCGCACCTGCACCTGCACGATCTTGAAGGAGTGGTCCAGCTTCATGTCCCGGATCTCCTCCGCCTCGCCGCGTTCACGGACCAGGCGGGTTCCCCCGTGGTCGGCCGAGACGGTGGAAGGTGCGCGGCCGGTGGCGGCGTTGAACGCGTTGTGCGCCTCGTTGATCTTGGCTCCGGCCTTCTTGGCCGCCCGCTGGATGCTGAAGACCACGAAGGAGGCGAGCGCCAACCAGAACAATGCGATGACGGCAACAACCCAGCCGACGACGTCGTTCTGGTTGGCCGCGAAGATCACAGCCACCAGGAAGGCAGTGATCAGGACCAGCAGGCCCGGACCGCTGATGCGGAACATGGAGAATCCGCCCCGGCCCGGGGTGGATGAAGACTTGGAGCTGCCCAGAGATTGCATGAAGCTATTCTCTCAAATCCCCGGAGCGCCCCCGGACGCTTCCACCGGCGGCGAACACCTGCCTACTTCAGGAACAGGCTCCGCAGCCTGCCGGTGGTGAGCATGAGGCCCAGGACGATCATCACCAGGTAGTAGCCCACGTGGACGGCCGTGGCCGGGGTGAAGGAGGCAGCGCTGATCTGCCGCAGCAGCTCCACCCCGTGCCACAGCGGCATGGCCTGGATCAGCCACTGGATGTACTCCGGGTAGACGCTCAGCGGGTAGAAGGTGGCACTGAAGAGGAACATCGGCAGCATGATGAAGTTCACCCAGTCCATCTGCTGGAAAGTCTTCATGAAGCTCGTGATGCCCATGCCGAAGCTGGCAAACCCGAAGGCGATCAGCACCGAGGCCGGAATCATCAGCAGTGCCCACGGAGTGGTGATCAGGCCCATCAGCCCCATGACCGCCGTGAACCCGGTCGCGTACAGCAGGCCGCGCAGCAGCGCCAGGAAGATCTCGCCGATGGCCACGTCCAGGGGCCCGAGCGACGTGTACAGCATCCCCTGGTAGAGCCTGGCGAAGTTCATCTTGAAGAAGACGTTCCAGGTGGAGTCGTACACCGCCCCGTTCATGGCCGAAACCGCCAGGAGCGCCGGTGCGATGTACGCCGCGTAGCTGATCTCCTGGCCGCCGGGACCGGTGACGGAGCCCACCACGGCGCCCATCCCGACGCCCATCGAAATCAGGAACAGCACCGGCTCGAAGAACCCGGACAGCATGACCAGCCAGTTGCTGCTCTTGGTGGCCATCAGCCCGCGCCCGATCACCGCACGGGCGTTGCGGGAGTACAGCGGGCCGAAGCGCCGGTTCCGGACTTCCTCTGTGACGGCGTGGCCCTGGGTCAGGACTGTCACTGTCCCATCCTCCTGATGAATTGGCGCTTGGTGAGGACCCAGCCGAACCAGGCCAGAGCCAGCAGGAACACGACATGGATGATGGTCAGCACCGGGGATTCCTCGTAGCCGAACGTCATTACCCGTCCCAGCTCAGTGCCGTGCCAGATGGGCGAGATCCAGCCGATCCAGCGGACCAGCACGGGCAGCGTGTCCAGCGGGAAAAACGTGCCGGAGAACAGGAACAGCGGCATGACGATGAACCGCATCACCATGGCGAACTGGCCTTTGTCCTCCTTGATGGATGCCGCGTAGGCCATGAGCGGCAAGCCGAACGAGAGCCCGGCCAGGGTTGCCACCAGCACGGAGCCCCAGCCCCAGCCACTGGGTGATGCGCCGAACATGGCCACGATGATGAAGTAGATGACGGACTGCAGCAGGAACCGCAGTGTCACCGCGATGATTTGCCCGGCCGCGATCTGCTCGGAGGTCAGCGGGGAGGCGTGCGGACCGTAGTAGACCCGGCGCCATTTAAAGCCGTCCATCACCGGGAACGTGAATTCGTTGGCTGCGGTCATGACCGCGGCAGACACCAGCAACGCCGGGGCGATGAACGCGATGTAACTGACCCCGCCGAACGCCGAGACCGCGTTGGTGTCCACCAGCGTGGCCAGGCCGACGCCCATCGCGAACAGGTACGCCGCGGGCTGGCCGACGCTGTACAGGAAGATGGACCAGCCGTACCCCTTCATGACGCGCAGGACCTGCTCGGCGTAATAGAAGGCGCCCCAGCGACGCGCCTTGGCGGCCGACACCTCGGGAGGGTGGGCGCGCAAGGTGCGTCCCGCCGTCGGGCTTTCCGGTGAGTTGCCGACGGCGGTGGGCCCGGTGGCGCGCCCGCTGGCGTGCCCGGCAGTTGACGGCTCAGTCAATGAGGCTCCTGCCGGTGAGCCGGAGGAACACGTCCTCCAGCGAGGACCTGCGCACCAGCGATGTCAGCGGCCGCAGCCCGCGCGCGGAGACTTCCTCCAGCGCCGCCTCGCCGTCGTGGGTGTAGATCAGCACGCGGTCCGGGAGGGTTTCCAGGCGTTCGCCGATGCCCTCGAGCTCGGCACCGATGCTGGCGTTGCGCTCCGACCCGAACCTCAGCTCCAGGACCTCGCGGGTGGAGTAGTCCCTGATGAGCGCGGCCGGCGAGCCTTCCGCCATGATGCGGCCCTTGTCCACCACGATCAGCCGGTCGCAGAGCTGCTCGGCCTCATCCATGTAGTGCGTGGTGAGGATGAGCGTGACGCCCTGCTCCTTCAGCCGGAACAGCCGGTCCCAGAGGATGTGCCGCGCCTGCGGGTCGAGGCCCGTGGTGGGCTCGTCGAGCAGCAGGATGCGGGGCTCGTTGATGAGTGAACGCGCGATGGTGAGGCGGCGCTTCATGCCGCCGGACAGGGCGTCCACCTTGGACTTGGCCTTGTCCGTGAGCTGGGCGAATTCGAGCAGTTCGTCGGCCTTGGGTTTGAGGTAACTCATGGGCAGGCCGAAGTAGCGGCCATAGACCAGCAGGTTGTCCCGGACCTTGAGTTCCTCGTCCAGGTTGTCCTGCTGCGGCACCACGCCCAGGTGTGCGCGCACCTCGGGACCGTTCTGTTCGGGGTCCAGCCCCATGATGGTCAGGGTTCCGGAGGTCCGCTGGGACACCCCGCCGATCATTTTCATGGTGGTGGACTTCCCCGCGCCGTTGGGGCCGAGCAGCCCGAAGGACTCCCCCGCCGGAACGCTGAAGGAAATGCCGTCGACGGCGATGACGTCGCCGTAGGTCTTGGTCAGGTTCTCGGCGGTAATCACGTACCCCGGCGGGGCGGGCACGGCGTCAGGCCCTGTTTCGTTCTCGGGCCCTGTCTCGTTGGCGGGCACAGGCTTCTTGGACGTTCCTTCGGCGGAATGGAGTTCGGGCACCCCATTACGCTAGTACGCGGCGTGGGCCAAAGGAATAGCTAAATCTCAAAAAACCCGAACAGCAACGCGCGGTCAGGTATCGCCCAATTCCGAGGCAGTTGGGCGATATCTGACCCCACGTTGCGGTTGGCGTTACCTGCGGTTCCCCGGTGAGTCGCCGCGGAGGACCTCCAGGCGCTGGCGGTACTCGGTTTCGTCAATTTCGCCGCGTGCGTAACGCTCGCGCAGGACGCTTTCACCGCCGCGGGCGGTGGCCCACTCGTGGTTCCTGCGCCAGGTGCGCCGCGCGAAGAAGATGAACAGTCCGATCACCAGGATCCAGAACAGCGGGAACAGCAGGAACCATGGCGAGAATCCGCCGCCCCACGGGCCGTGGGCTACGGGATCGGCCAGCAGCTGCGCGGACTGGACCGCGAAAGTGGTGGCTAGGGATGCAGTCATGTCATGCTCCAAAATGTCGGTAAGGGCCGTCTTTCGGCTCTGCTTCGAGTCTGGCCGTCCGACGGCGGCGGGTCGTCCGACGTCGGGAGTCACCTTGGGTGCCCTGCGTACTCCGCCGGGAGTCCGGCCCCTGCTGCCTCAGCCGGCCCAGCCGGGCCGCACGAGCCCCGATTCGTAGGCCAACACCACCAGCTGGGCCCGGTCGCGGACCAGCAGCTTGCTCATGATGCGTGAGACATGGGTCTTGGCCGTGAGGGGCGTGATCACCAGCCGTTCCGCGATCTCGGCGTTGTTCAGGCCCTCGCCCACCAGCCGCAGCACCTCGCGCTCACGCTCGGTGATGTTCTCCAGCGACACCGGAGCCGCCGTCGCCCGGGACTGCAGCGCCAGCTGGGCCATGATGCGCCGGGTGACGGACGGCGAGAGCAGGGCGTCGCCGTCGTGGACCACGCGAACGGCGCGGAGCAGCTCCTCGGGTTCGGTGTCCTTCACCAGGAACCCTGCCGCCCCGGCCCGCACTGCCTCCGCGATGTATTCATCCAGTTCGAAGGTGGTGAGGATGATGATCCGCGTGCCGTTCAGGTTCTGGTCCGCCATGATTTTCCGGGTGGCCTCCAGCCCGTCCGTCTCGGGCATCCGGATGTCCATCAGCACCACATCCGGACGCTCCCGGGAAGCCAGGCGGACGGCGTCACGGCCAGTTCCGCACTCGGCCACCACCTCCATGTCCGGTTCGGCGTTCAGGAGGGCGCGGAAGCCGGCGCGGATGAGGGTCTGGTCGTCCGCGACCAGGATGCGGATCACTGTGCCTCCCGTTTCACTGTGCCTCCCGTTCCGGTCCCGGCAAGGGCCGGGACAGCGGCCCGGCCACCGGAATCACGGCCCGGACCCGCCAGCCCGGATGCAGCGGCGCCAGGTCCAACGGCACCATGTGCAATGAACCGCCGACGGCGGCTGCCCTCTCACGCATCCCCGTCACCCCGTTGCCTTCCGGCACCCCGGCGGCCCCGGCGCCGTCGTCGTCAATGGTCACGGTGAGCTGCTTTCCGGGGTTCCCCGCCGGCGTCGTGCCCTCCAGTGCCAGTACGACGGCGGCCTTCCGGGCGCCGGAATGCCGCACCACGTTGGTCAGGGCTTCCTGGACGATCCGGTACGCCGCTTCCTGGGCGGCGTCCGGAAGCTCCTGCACGGCCGCCGCCTCGGGCACGGTTAGGCTCACCTCGAGCCCGGCGCGGCGGGCGTCGTCGGCGAGCCCGGGAATCCTGTCCAGCCGGGGCGGCGGCGCCGGGCTCAGCGGAGCATCCTCGCGGAGCACGCCAAGGAGCTGGCGGACCTCGGCGAGGGAATCCTTGCTCGCCGCCTTGATGGCTTCGAGCGCGGGGCGGAACTGGGCAGGGTCCTTCTCACCCAGATGCAGCGCCACGGAGGCACGGACGTTGATCAGCGACAGGGAGTGGGCAACGACGTCGTGGATATCCCGGGCAAGGGCCAGCCGGTACTCGTCGCGGGCAGCCTGTTCGCGGGCCTCGTGCTGGCGGCGCCGTTCCGCCACCCGTTCGGTGCGCAGCCGCACGCCCTCCCCCATCAGCACAAGAATGGCCAGCCATGAGGTGCCGGCGAATGCCCGGACCAGGGCGAACTCGTCGCCGCCGACCGCCGCCGTGGCCACCAGGACGGCTGCACAGGCGCCGGCCACGGCCCAGGTCTGCCAGCGCTTCCCGGCCGCGGCGGAGAGCACGATCGCCAGCGCCAACGACAGGAATACCGGGCCCCATGCATAGCCGAGCGACAGGTACGCCGCGACGGAGGCCGCCGCGGCAGGAAGCATCACCAGCGGGGCGCGCCGACGCAGCGACAGGGCCGCCGGCCCTGCCAGCAGCAGGACGAACGCGAGGGCATCCAGCGGCCGGTGGTCAGGCTGCCGGGCGGAGGCGAAGACGGTGCCCACCACCTCGAAGACAGCCACGGCAACCACAATGGCTACTGTGGGCGGTCCCCGGAAACGGCGCTGCATATGTCCGAGCCTAGCCGGGAAGGACCCGCCCGTCGTCGGCTTAACGGCGTAGGGCGCCTACTCCTCCTGGAGTAGGCGCCCCACCGGCACCCTAACCTCGCAAGCTCGGTCAGGGAACCCTGCCGGCGTGGGCCCAGGCGTGGGCCCACGTCGTTGAAACCTAGGCCTGCTGATTAAGCGATCCCGGCCTGGCGTTCCGCGGTTTCCACCACGTTGGCTAGGAGCATGGCGCGGGTCATCGGACCCACGCCGCCCGGGTTCGGGGACAGCCAGGCGGCGACGTCGGCGGCGTCGGGGTGCACGTCACCGGTGACCACCGCCTTGCCGGTGCCGTCGTCAACACGGCTCACCCCGACGTCCAGCACAATGGCGCCCGGCTTCAGGTCCTCCGCCTTGACCAGGTGCGGCACGCCGGCCGCGGCGATCACGACGTCGGCCTGCCGGAGTTCGGCGGGCAGGTCGGCGGTGCCGGTATGCGCCAGAACGACGGTGGCGTTGACGTCCTTGCGGGTCAGCAGCAGGCCCACCGGGCGGCCGATGGTCACGCCGCGTCCCACCACGAGGACGCGCTTGCCCTTCAGGTCAATGCCATGGCGGCTAAGCAGTTCCACGCAGCCCTTGGGGGTACAGGGCAGCGGGGACTTCATGGGGCCGCTGATGTTGGCCACGAGGCGGCCCAGGTTCATCGGATGCAGGCCGTCGGCGTCCTTATCCGGATCCATGGCCTCCAGGATGACGTCCTGGTCGATGTGCTTGGGCAGCGGCAGTTGGACGATGTAGCCCGTGCACTCCGGGTTGTCGTTCAGCTCGCGGACCACGGCCAGGAGCTCCTCCTGGGTGGTTTCCTCGGGCAGGTCGCGGCGGATGGAGTTGATGCCCACCTCGGCGCAGTCCTTGTGCTTGCCGCCCACGTACCAGGTGCTGCCGGGGTCAGACCCCACCAGAATGGTGCCCAGTCCCGGAGTGACGCCCTTGGCCTTGAGTGCGGCCACGCGTTCGGTCAGCTCGGCCTTGATGGCGGCGGCGGTAGCCTTGCCGTCAAGGATCTGCGCGGTTTTTGCGGTTTCAGTCACGGATCACCACTGCTCGTGCTGCGGGTACAGCGGGAAGTCGGCAGCGAGCTTGTCCACGCGGGCCTGCAGGGCATCGACGTCCGTGGCGGAGCCGGCCTTCAGTGCGGTGGCGATGATCTCGGCAACCTCGGTGAATTCGGCGGCACCGAAGCCGCGGGTGGCCAGGGCCGGGGTGCCGATGCGCAGGCCGGAGGTGACCATCGGCGGGCGCGGGTCGAACGGCACGGCGTTGCGGTTGACGGTAATGCCCACGGAGTGCAGGAGGTCCTCGGCCTGCTGGCCGTCCAGCTGCGAGTTGCGCAGGTCAACCAGCACCAGGTGAACGTCGGTGCCGCCGGTGAGGACGGAGACGCCGGCCTCGGCAACATCGGACTGGTTGAGGCGGTCGGCGATGATCTTGGCGCCTTCCAGGACGCGCTCCTGGCGCTCCTTGAATTCGGCGGTGCCGGCGATCTTGAAGGCGACGGCCTTGGCTGCGATCACGTGCATGAGCGGGCCGCCCTGCTGGCCCGGGAAGACAGCAGAGTTGAGCTTCTTGGCCCATTCCTGCTTCGCCAGGATGACGCCCGAGCGCGGCCCGGACAGCGTCTTGTGCACGGTGGAGGTGACGACGTCGGAGTGCGGCACCGGGCTCGGGTGCAGTCCCGCGGCCACGAGGCCGGCGAAGTGCGCCATGTCGGTCCAGAGCAGGGCGCCGACCTCATCGGCGATCGAACGGAACGCGGCGAAGTCGAGGTGGCGCGGGTACGCGGACCAGCCGGCGATGATGACCTGGGGCTTCTCGGCGATGGCCTGCTCGCGCAGCTTGTCCATATCGATCCGGAAGTTGTCTTCCTCGACCTGGTAGGCGGCAACCTCGTAGAGCTTGCCGGAGAAGTTCAGCTTCATGCCGTGCGTGAGGTGACCGCCGTGAGCCAGGGAGAGGCCCAGGATCTTGTCCCCAGGAGTGATCATGGCGTGCAGCGCGGCAGCGTTGGCCTGCGCACCGGAGTGCGGCTGAACGTTGGCGTACTCGGCACCGAACAGCGCCTTAACCCGGTCGATCGCCAGCTGCTCGGCCACGTCCACGTACTCGCAGCCGCCGTAGTAGCGGCGGCCCGGGTAGCCCTCGGCGTACTTGTTGGTCAGAACGGAGCCTTGGGCTTCCATGACCGCGCGGGGCGCGAAGTTTTCGGAGGCGATCATTTCCAGGGTGCCGCGCTGGCGGCCGAGCTCCTGGTCCAGTACTGCGGCGATCTCGGGATCGAGTTCAGCCAGCGGCTGGTTGCTGACGGAGGAGGTGCTAACGGAAGTCGGTGAAGTAGTCACGAAGAACTCCTGGCTAGGGATGGGCACTGCTAAAGGTCAGGCTACCGGCTTGAACGTTGCTCCGCCCTTCGATGACCACCATCCGGAAACGCTTCCGGGCGCACGTCTATTAAGGGCGCCGCAGCGCACTGGGTGGCTGCTCTTCGAGAAGCGCAGCGCTACCGGCAAAACATGACCCTCGGCCCAGGCGTACGATCCGTGGTCTTCGTGAATGCCGCTCCCTGGTGGTTAGCCACCCAAACGCCAGTTGCGACGCCACCACACTATCAAAAGCGGCACCGACGCGCGGGTAGGCTGTTCTTCGTGAATGAAGACCAGCTCGCCAAATCGTACGTAGTAACCCTGTCCTGCCCCGACCGCCCCGGAATTGTGCACGCCGTTGCCGGCGCCCTGCTCGTGGCGGGCTGCAATATTACGGACTCACAGCAGTACGGCAGCGAGTCCACCGGGACTTTCTTCATGCGCGTGGAAGCCACCACCACCGCATCCCAGGCTGAGGTGGTTGCTGCCCTGGAGCCAGTAGCCGAAGCCTTCGGCATGCAGTGGAACCTGAACCCCGTGGGCCGGAAGGTCCGCACCCTGCTGATGGCCAGCAAGTCCGCCCACTGCCTGAACGACCTCCTGTTCCTGCAGCGCTCGGGCACCCTGCCCATCGAGGTTCCCGCTATCGTCTCCAACCACCGGGACCTGGCCGGTCTGGCCGAGTTCTACGGCATCCCGTTCCACTACATCCCGGTGACGGCCGACACGAAGGAACAGGCCGAGGACCAGCTGCGCAAGATCATCGCCGAAGAGGGCGTCGAACTGACCGTCCTGGCCCGTTACATGCAGATCATCTCGGACGACCTGTGCACGGAGCTGACCGGCAAGGCCATCAACATCCACCACTCCTTCCTGCCGTCCTTCAAGGGCGCCAAGCCCTACCACCAGGCCCATGCCCGCGGAGTGAAGCTGATCGGCGCCACCGCGCACTACGTCACCGCCGCGCTGGACGAGGGCCCGATCATTGAGCAGGAAGTCATCCGTGTGGACCACGCGCGCACGCCGGAGCAGTTCGTGCAGATGGGCCGGGACGTGGAAGGCCGCACTCTTGCCCAGGCCGTGCAGTGGCACGCCGAGCACCGCGTGCTGCTGGACGGCAACCGAACGGTCGTCTTCAACTGATGCCCCACCCTTAACTTCGCCGCCGCGGGCAGTGCCCGCAGCGGCGGTTTTCGGTGGCGGTTCACACCCGGCGGGTTTTAACCAAGACTGGTTAACACGATGACTCTGCTGACGGAAACCTCGCTGGAACCCTTCATCGCCCTGCTCAAGGCCCAGGGCAGGCACGCCGTGCTGGACGTGTGCTGCGGCCCGGGCGACGACGGCCTCCGGTTCGTCCGGGCCGGAATCCACTACACGGGCGTTGATCCCTTCGACGGCAACGTGAGGTACGCAATGGCCCGCCGCCTGAGCGTCTCGGTGGCGGACCCCACGCGTTTGCCCTTCGCGGCGAACACGTTCCCCGCTGTCTGGGCGGTCCAGTCGCTGGAGGGGCTCACGGCAGAGCAGGCGGACGACGTCGTGCGGGAGCTTGAGCGTGTGGCAGAACCCGGTGCGCCGATCGCCGTCGTCCTCCCCTGACCGCCGCCCTCCACCCGCTGCTATGCCCGGTCCGCCGTGGTGGGCGGTTGGCTGCCTTGGGACACCGTCGGCCGGTTGAGCCGCACACGGACCGCGGCGCCGGCGCAAAGCATGACGGCAAGTCCGCCGACAATGGTGGCCCACGTCAGCTGCTCGCCGAGCAGTAGCGCAGCCCAACAGATACTCATCACTGGCTGGGCGAGCTGGACCTGGCTCACCTGGGCCATGGGCCCGAGGGCAAGGCCGTGGTACCAGGCAAAGAAGCCCAGAAACATGCTGACGATGCCGAGGTAAGCAAAGGCAGCCCACTGCACAGGCGTGGCCGAGGGCGACTGCTGGGACACGGAGAAAGCCACAAGAACCACCATCAGGGGCGAGGCCAGGACGAGGGCCCAGGATATGGTCTGCCAGGCGCCAAGCTCGCGGGCCAGCAGTCCTCCCTCGGCGTACCCCACGGCAGCGGCCAGCACGGCGCCGAAGAACAACAGGTCCGTCCAGTGCAACTGGCCAAAGCCACCGGGCTGTGCGACGGCGAACGCGATGGCGGCAAAAGCCCCCGCTCCTGTCGCGATCCCAAATGCTGCCCGTGGACGCTCGCGGCCGCGGAGCACCGCCAGCGTTGCAGTCGCAGCCGGCAGCAGGGCGATCACCACGGCCCCATGGCTGGCCGGCGCGGCGCTGAGCGCGTATGACGTAAGCAGGGGGAAGCCGACGACGACCCCTCCGGCGACCACCGCCAGGCGAAGCCACTGCGTGCCGCGGGGCAGGCGCTGCCGCGTCAGCACCAGGGCCGCGGCCGCCAGGACGGCCGCCACCACCGCCCGGGCCGAGGCAATGAACAACGGCGACAGCCCCTCCACTGCGAGGCGGGTAAAGGGAACGGTGAACGAGAAAGCCACCACCCCCAGGAGGGCCCACCAGATTCCGGCATGTGAGGATCCGGTGCGTGACGATCCTGCGGAAGGCGACCTGTTGGGTGACGATATCACTGGGCGGACTGGAACAGTAGCGCTACTATTGCCTCTCATGAACAACGATAGCAGCTCCCGGATCGCGTCGCGGCTGAGGAAATGGGTCGCCGAGGCGGCGCCGGGATCGCGACTGCCGTCGACCCGGTCGCTCGTCGCGCAGTACCAGGCCAGCCCCGTTACCGTTCAGAAGGCGCTGCAGGCCCTCACGAGAGAGGGCGTTATCGAGAGCCGGCCAGGCGTGGGGACCTTCGTGCGGGCCGTCCGGACCGCGCGGCCCTCGGACTACGGCTGGCAGACGGCGGCCCTGCGGTCACCACAGGCCCCTCTTCGGCCCGCCTCCGCCGCCATGCGGACCGCACCCAACGATGTCATCGCGTTCCATTCCGGCTATCCGGCCCGCGAACTCCTGCCGGAGCGGCTGGTGCGCGCGGCGCTCGCGCGGGCGGCCCGCGGCGAGGCAGCGTTGTCCCGTCCCCCGGCGGCAGGGCTGCCCGAGCTGCAATCCTGGTTCGCCCACGAGCTCGGAAGCTCCACCCCGGCCGGCATTACGCCGCCAACCCCAAGCGACGTCGTCGTGCTTCCTGGCAGCCAAAGTGGCCTAAGCTCCATCTTCAGGGCGCTCGTCGGCTACGGACACCCGCTCCTCATGGAATCCCCGACATACTGGGGGGCCATCCTGGCCGCGGCGCAGGCCGGCGTCCGCGTCATCCCCGTACCCAGCGGTACCGGCGGACCTGACCCTGACGAACTGGCCCGCGCCTTCGAGGAAACGGGCGCCCGGATGTTCTATGCCCAGCCGAACTACGCCAACCCCACTGGCGCGCAGTGGGACGGCCGGCGGGGCGAACAGGTGCTGGACGTCGTGCGCAAGAACGGCGCCTTCCTCCTCGAGGACGACTGGGCACACGACTTCGGCATCACCACCACAGCCCAGCCCGTGGCGGCCCGCGACGATTCCGGCCACGTTGTGTATATCCGTTCGCTGACCAAGAGCGTCTCCCCTGCCATCCGGGTGGCCGCCGTCATCGCCCGCGGCCCGGCGCGCGACCGCATCCTTGCCGACCGGGGAGCCGAGTCGATGTATGTCAGCGGCCTGCTCCAGGCCGCGGCACTCGACGTCGTGACTCAACCTGCGTGGCAGACCCACCTGAGAAGCCTCCGGCACCAGCTCCAGTCCCGCCGCGATCTTCTGCTCACGAGCCTGATACAGCACGCACCGCAGGCCCACATCGAGAATGTCCCCAAGGGTGGGCTGAACCTCTGGGCACGCCTTCCCGACGGGACCGACGTCGAACAGCTCGCCCGGAATTGCGAAAGCGCCGGCGTCATCATTGCGGCCGCAACGGAGTGGTTTCCCGCCGAACCGGCGGGGCCGTTCATCCGGCTCAACTACGCGGGCCCCAACCCGGGCGCGTTCCCCGAGGGCACCCGGATTCTCGGCCAAGAGCTCGCGCGGATCCTCGCGTAACTGGGCTATTCTGCGCGCACCTAGGATGGGAGTGGTTTGGGTTCGAAGCTCCGGCAGCACGCCGGTCAGGGCTCCAGCAATGAGAAAGGACAATACTCCTTGGGCTACGTCTATCTGGCACTGGCGATCGCCGCGGAGGTCCTGGGTACCAGCCTCCTGAAGTCGACAGAAGGATTTAGCCGGCTCTGGCCCAGCGTCTGGTGCCTGGGGTCCTACGGTGTGGCCTTCGCGCTGCTGTCGCAGGTGGTCAAGAGTGTTCCCGTCGGCGTGGCCTATGCCCTGTGGTCAGGCCTCGGAACGGTTGCCATCGTGGCGATCGGCGCCGTTTTCCTCGGCGAGGAACTCAACCTCATGAAGGTCCTCGGGATCGCACTGGTGGTCGCCGGCGTCGTCGTTCTGAACGTCGGTGGAGCACACTGACAGGCGCCCCGGGCAGAAGATCTCCATGACAGCTTTCGTTTCGCCCTCGACAGGACGCCAGCTCAAGGCCGTGCTGTTCGACACGTTCGGAACCGTGGTCGACTGGCGGTCCGGCGTTGCCGCAGAGATCAGGAAATTCGGTGACAGGCACGGGCTCGCACTGGACCCGTTCGGCCTGGCGGACAAATGGCGCGCGGAGTACCAGCCGTCCATGGAAACGGTGCGTTCCGGCCACCGCAGTTACGTGCCTCTGGACCAACTGCACCTGGAAAACCTGAAGCGCGTGCTCGAACGGAGCGGGCTCTCCCCTGCCGGGTTTACGAGCGAGGACCTTGGGGAACTCAACCGTGCTTGGGAGCGCCTGCCAGCGTGGCCGGACAGCCGCGATGGCCTGCATAAGCTAAAGAGCCGCTATGTCATCGGGCCGCTGTCCAACGGGAACACCGCCCTGCTGGTGAACATGGGCAAGAACGCCGAGCTGCCGTGGGATGTTGTTGTTGGCTTGGACCTGCTCCGGGTGTACAAGCCCGACCCCGCTGCCTATCTCGGCGCCGCCTCGGTCCTTCGGCTCGATCCGGGCGAGGTCATGCTGGTTGCCGCCCACAACGGTGACCTTGGCGCTGCCCGGGCTGCCGGGCTGGCCACCGCGTTCGTCCCGCGGCCCAGCGAGCATGGGCCGGGGCAGACCACGGACCTGGTCCCGGCCTCAGGCTGGGACGCCGTGGCAGCGGACTTCATCCAGCTGGCACAAATGCTGACTGAAGGCGCCGCCCTGGCACACTAGCCCCAACCGCGGTACTCCCGGCCCACTTGTCCTAGGCTTGGGTGCATGGCTCCCATTCACCCCTTCGCCGGCGACACGCCGGACATCCACCCCTCCGTTTTCGTTGCGCCGACGGCGTCGATCATCGGCCGTGCCACGCTCGCCGAGGACGCCAGCGCGTTCTACGGCGTCTCGGTGCGTGCCGACACCGCCGCTATCACCGTGGGCACCGGCAGCAACCTGCAGGACAACGTGGTCCTGCACGCTGACCCGGGCTTCCCCTGCAGTGTCGGGGCGCGCGTCAGCGTCGGGCATAGCGCCGTCGTCCATGGCTGCACCGTGGAGGACGACTGCCTCATCGGCATGAGCGCCACCATCCTCAATGGAGCGGTGATCGGCGCCGGATCGCTCGTGGCGGCCGGCGCCGTCGTGCTGGAAGGGACGGTAGTCCCGCCCCGCTCGCTGGTGGCCGGGGTCCCGGCCAAGGTTCGCCGCGAACTCACCAATGAGGAGTTCGACGGCGTGAAGCGCAACGCGGCGCACTACCGCGAGCTCGCCCAGGCGCACCGCGAACTCCACGCCTAGTCCAGGCTGAGGACTCGCATCTGGTGCCAGGACGCCAAAATGGTCTGGGGACACCCGAATTCGGGTGTCCCCAGACCATTGGCGCATCGCAGGACCGTTCCGGCGTCGTCTGCCAGCCGGCTCAGTCGAGGCTGATCGGTCCCAGTTCGTCCAGCAGGTCGCCGGGGCCGGGATTGCCGGGTGCCGATGAGCCGCCAAGGTGGTTCACCACGCCCCACACCGCGTTCAGCCCCGTGGTCACGGCGCCCTCTGCCCAGCCTGCGGTGAAGGAAACGTCGTCGCCGGCGAGGAAGATGCCCCGCTGGCTTTCCGGCAGTTTGTCCTGCTTGAAGTGGGTGAAGAGCCGCTGCTGGTAGCGGTAGTGGCCGGGCAGGTTGGCCTTGAACGCGCCCATGAAGTTGGGGTCGGCCTCCCAGGAGACGGTGATGGGCTGGCCCACGATGTGGCTGGCGATGTCCACGCCGGGGTAGATCTGCTCGAGCGAGTGCAGCATCAACTCCACCCGTTCGTCGGCGTCGAGCGCCAGCCACTTCAGCGCGTCGTCGTTCCAGGTGTAGGACAGCAGGATCACGGCCGGCTGGTCGGGTCCGTTGTCCAGCAGGTAGGTGGCGCGGTTGAGCCGGTCCGTGAGCGTCATGGACAGCACCTCCCTGCCGGTTTCCGGATCGATGTCCTTCCAGAACGGCCGGTCCACCATCACGAACGTCTTGGACGACTGCATGTAGTGCGAGCGCTCGATCGCCGTCCACAGCTCGGCCGGGAACAGCGCCTCCTCGGTGTGGATCCGGGTGGACAGCAGCCACGACTGGCAGGTGGTGACCACGGCCGGGAAAGAGGCCATCCTCCCCCAGCGCTCCCGGATGCGGAGGTTGCCGTCGGCGTCGCGGCTGATCCGTTCCACCGCTCCGCGCGGGGAGCCTGAGTGCAGGGACGCCAGGGACGTCCCCTCCGGCCAGTGAACCATGCCCGACGGCGCGTGGCGCCAGAGTGCCTCGGGGAGCCTTTGCGCTCCCCCGGCTATGAGCCGGTGCTGGTCGTCGGCATCGGTATAGACGACGCGAAGGATTTCCAGGATGGAGTTCGGGAAGTCGGTGTCCCAGCCGCCGGTGCCGAAGCCAACCTGGCCGAACGCCTCGCGGTGCGCGAATCCCGCCTTCCGGAACGCCTGGCTGCCGGCGATAAAGCCGTAGAAGGTCTCCTCGTCGAGTTCCGGAAGAAGCTCGTTCCACAGCTCCTTGATCCGGGCCGTGTCGCGCGCCCGGATGGCCTCCTGCATCTGGGTAAACTGCGCGCCGTCGTTCACGGCCGCCTTCCAGGCGTCGGCCACCTCGCGGAAGAACGGCGGCAGGTCCGCTGAGGTGGTGGCGTAATGCTTCTGCCCCGCCAGTTCAATCACGGTGCTGGAGGTTGCCGGTGCCAGCGGATTGGGGAAGTCCCGCGTCTCCAGGCCCAGCAGGTCCACATAGTGGTAGAACGCCTTGCCCGAGACCGGGAACCGCATGCCGCCCAGGTCTGCCACCACGTCAGGGGCTGACGGAAAGCTGGCTGTGCGCAGGCGTCCGCCGAGCTGGTCCGCTTCGTAGAGCACCGGACGTAGCCCGAGCCTCATCAGTTCGTACGCCGTCACCAGCCCGGACAGCCCTGCGCCCACCACGGCGACTTCGGTGCCGTGCAGTTCCGGCGCGGACCGAACCCAGTCCGTCCGGGTGGGACAGGTAGTGGTCGTAACTGAACGGGAAGTCCGGGTTCAGCATGGTCACCGGGGCCTGGTCCGGCGCGCCGGCACCCGGCAGGCCAGGGGCGGTGGTAGTCGTGCTGGACGGGTCGGAGGCCGGCAGTTCGGTAGCGGTTGTCATGGAAGGTGTGTCTCCGTGGTCTCGTATGGTGTCTTAGTGAAGAGTTGTCGCATCAGCGGATGCGGCAGCTGGGGAAAAGTCACGGCCGGATAGTTCACGGTATTCCTCCTGCCCCAGCGCGGCCACCCGCGAGTGCCGCCTGCCGTAGCCAAGGTAGGCGGCCAGTCCCACGAGCATCCAGATCCCGAAGGTCACCCACGTTTCTGCGCCCAGGTTGGCCATCAGGTAGACGCACATGAGCGCGCCCAGGATCGGCGTCAGCGGGAACAGCGGAACCCGGAAGGTCCGCGTGAGCTCCGGCCGGGTACGGCGGAGGTAGATGACGGCCACGTTCACCAGGGCGAAGGCGAACAGGGTGCCGATGCTGGTGGCGTCCGCGAGCGCCCCGAGCGGGACCAGCCCGGCGGTGAGGGCGACGGCGGTTCCCACGATCAGGGTTCCGGCAACGGGCGTGCCGGTGCGGTGGGAGACGCGGCCGAAGATGCTGGGAACCAGTCCGTCGCGGGACATGGACAGCAGGATGCGGGTCTGTCCGTAGAGGACGGTGAGCACAATGCTGGCGATGGCGAGCACAGCACCGACGGCGAACACCAGCGCGATCCATGGCTGGCCGGTGATTTCCTCCAGGATTTTCACCAGTGCGGCCTCGGTGCCGTCGAACCAGCCCCACGGGCGGGCGCCTATGGCGGCTACGGCAACCAGCACGTAGATGGTGGTGACAATCAGCATGGAGAGCATGATGGCCCGGGGCAGGTCGCGCTTGGGGTTGCGGGCTTCCTCGCCCGCGGTGGAGGCGGCGTCGAACCCGATGTAGGAGAAGAACACCCGGGACGCAGCAGCGGAAACACCGGCGGCCCCCATCGGCAGGAGCGGCTCGAAGTGGCCGCCGTTGAAGGCGGTGAAGGCCACTGCGCAGAAGAAGACCAGGATGCCCACCTTGACCAGCACGATTGCGGTGTTGATCCACGCGCTTTCCTTGGCGCCGCGGACCAGCAGGACCATGGACAGCACCACGATGATCATGGCCGGGACGTTGACCACCCCGCCGTCACCCGGCGGCTGCGAGACAGCATCGGGCAGGGCCTGCCCGAAGACCGCCAGCGCCTCGTTGACGTACTGGCCGGCACCCACCGCGACGGCGGCTACGGAAACGGCGTATTCGAGCACAAGGCACCAGCCGCAGATCCAGGCCATCCCCTCACCCATGGTGGCGTACGTGTACGAGTAGCTGGAGCCCGCAGCCGGCACCAGTCCTGCCATTTCGGCGTAGGACACGGCGGACAGCAGCGCGGCCACGCCGGCGATGGCGAACGAGATCCAGATGGCCGGCCCGGCCAGCGGCACTGATTCGCCCAGGATCACGAGGATGCCGGTACCGAGGGTGGCGCCCACACTGATCATGGTCAGCTGCAGAACACCGAAGCTGCGGACCAGGCGTGTGCCGCCGTGGCCGCTTTCGGCTTCGTTTACCATCTGTCCGATCGGCTTTCGGCGAAGGAGCTGTGCTGCCAGTCCGGGGCGGCTGGAGGTCACCGCCGGCTGCTGTTCTGTGAAGGTGGGCAGAGTCATCGTTGACGTCCGTTCGTGGGTAGTTGTCGATTGCCGTCGCTCCAGCCTAAGGCTGTGAGCCATCTCTCACAGGTGTGCAAAATGACCTATAGTGTTCAGGCATGAGACGTAATGCACACCAGACAGGCACCCCGATGACGGTGCTCTCGGGCCAGGTCAGCGTTGACCTGTCCGCAATTTCCGACAACGTCCGAGCGCTGCGGAGGCTAACCCCCGCACCGAATTTCATGGCCGTGGTAAAGGGCAACGCCTACGGCCACGGGCTGGTGGACGTGGCGCAGGCAGCCCTTGCCGCCGGCGCCAACTGGCTCGGAACGGCGCAACTCACCGAGGCCCTCGCACTCCGCCGGGCTGGTATCACCGCCCCGGTCCTGTCCTGGTTGTACCTGGCCACAGCATCCAGCGAAATAATCCGCGACGCCGTGGAAAACGACGTTGACATGTCCCTGGGCAGCGCCGCGCAGCTGGACGCAGTGGCAGGCATCGCGAAGGGGCTAGGGAAGCCGGCGGCGGTCCATCTGGAGCTCGATAGCGGGCTCAGCCGCGGCGGTGCCCGCGCCGAAGACTGGTCGAATCTCGTAGCCGCGGCACGCCGGGCGGAGCTTGCGGGAATTCTTACCGTGAGGGGCATCTGGACCCACCTGGCCTGGGCGGACGTGCCGGCCCACCCCGGCAACGCTGCCGCCGTGAACGCGTTCGAGGAGGCCGTGCGCCAGGCCCGGGAGGCAGGGCTGGAGCCCGAGCTGCGGCATGTTTCCAGCTCCGCCAACATCCTGGACCGTCCGGAGTTTGCCTTCGATATGGTACGGGCAGGCCTGGCGATTTACGGCCTTGCCCCAGCCGACCATCTCGATCCGGCAGACTACGGGCTTCGTCCCGCCCTGACTGTCACGGCTCCCGTGGTGCTGGTGAAGAAAGTCCCGGCAGGCACGGGTGTGAGCTACGAGCACCAGGCCATCACGCACGAGCCCAGGTTCCTGGCGCTGATTCCGCTGGGCTATGCGGACGGCATTCCGAAAGGCATTTCGGGGCGCAGCGTCGTCCAGCTGGGTGGCAGGCGGGTTCCCGTGATCGGCAAGGTGTGCATGGACCAATTCATGGTGGATCTTGGTCCCGAAGCGGGCGGCGTTTCTGTCGGCGACACCGCCGTGCTGTTTGGCGATCCGAACAGCGGGGCTGCGAGCGCGGACGATTGGGGGGCGGCGATCGGCAGCCACGGCGACGAAATCATCAACCGGATAGCGCCGCGGCTGCCCAGGGCGTACGAGTGCCCCGATTACGAGGACCCCGAAGACGGTGTGCCTCATGTCGCGTGAGGCCCCCGCAACGGCATCAGGGGCGGCCGGAGGGACAGGCAACGGGAATGGGGCCGAGCGGTTGAGTGTCGTCACGCTGGAACAGTTCCTGGACAAGTTGCCGCCGGCGTTGAAAGTTCTTCACGACGGCGGCAACGGTTCCGGCCTGCTGCGCTGGGTCGAGCCCAGTGAGCTTGAGGACCCCACCCCGTATCTGCTCGACGGCGAGTTCCTCCTCACGGCCGGGCTGCCGTTCGTTGGGGAGGCAGGTGACCGGGCACGGGTCGATGCCTATGTTCGGCGCTTGGTGGAAGCCCGGGTGGGCGCGTTGGGCTTCGGCCTCGAGCCCTACTTCACTGCCGTGCCGGACACGCTGGTAGATGCCTGCATCCGGCACAACCTGACCCTGGTGGAGGTGCCCAGCACGGTGCCCTTCGCGGCCATCGGGCTCGAGTTCTCGCAGCTCCTGGAATCGGACAACGCCAAGCTGTTCAGGCAGTTGGCGGACACCAACAGGCAGCTGATGCGCGCGGTCCTCTCCGCCCGCCCCGAGCATGAACTCCTGGCCGCCCTGACCCAGCGTCTCCCGGTATGGGCTGTGCTGGTCGGGGCGGACGGAAGGGTCCGCGCACGGGCGGGCTCCGGCGTCGAGCTTTCCGCCCTACGGCAGATCCTGGACCGGCTCCTGGGCGGGAGCGGCCCCCGCGTGGAAATGGATTCCTTCGACGTCCCGGGCTCGGCGCTCGTGTTCGGCCATCCCCTGCGCAGCACCCGCGACGCAAACCTTGGTGCGCTGATCCTGGGCACGGATGCGCCCCTGACGCCGTCGCAGAACAGCGTGGTCTCATCCGGCGTCGGACTCCTGGAACTGCTGGTCCGCCAGCGGACCAGCGGCTCCCTGGCACCCAGCCAGCTGGCCACCGCCCTGCTGCTCCACCCGGACAGCCTTGCCAGCGGTGGAACGCGGCACATCAACGGCCTCCGGGACCTGCTGGCCCAAAGCACCTCCTCTACCCGTTCCACGCCGCTGCGGGTCGTGCAGGGCGTCAAGGCTGATCAGGCCGCCGGGCGCGCCGGCGACAGCCCGGTGCGGGAGCTGCTGCAGTGGCGCCGCCTGTTCGACACCAAGCTCGTGGAGCTCACGGACTACGGCTTCGCCGCCATCACCCGGCTCAGGGTGGACGACGCATTGCTGGGCGAAGTCGAGAAGCTGGGGTGGCGGCTGGTCATCGGGGACGCCACCGAGCTCACGGATCTGAGCAGCGCCGACCAGCGGGTGACGGCGCTGCGACAGCGCGTCCAGACTACCGGCAAGAGCGCCAGGGTGGGTGAAGTGACGTGGACGGTCGCCGGACTGCTGGGTCGTGAAGCCGGAACCATGCTGGCTGGCCGGCTGCTGGAGCCGGTGCTCAGCCAGGACAGCGACCGCCGGACCGCGCACCTGTCCGTGCTGAGGGCATGGCTCGGCGAGAACGGGAACTGGGATGCCACCGCCAAGGCGCTGGGACTGCACCGCAACAGCGTCCGGCGGCAGATCAACGCTGTGGCCGAACTGTTGGACACCGATCTGAACCAGGCGCAGGTCAGGGCCGAACTCTGGATCGCGCTGCAGTACGTGGACGAGCTGCCCGCCACGTAGCTGCGCCTATGAACGCTTTGCGGCGCCGCCGGTCTCCTCGCTGCCGCTCTCCTCCCAGGCGCGGTAAACATCCGGGCGCCGTTCGCGCAGATAGGGGACGGCATCGCGTGCCTGGCTGGCCGCCTCGGCACTGACCTCCGCGTACAGCAGTTCCGGGTGGGGCCCGGCAGCGGCGAGCAGTTCGCCGTCGGGACCGGCAATGACGCTTCCGCCCAGGAAAGTGCAGCCGTCCTCGTCCCCGGAGTGGTTGGCATATGCCACCGTCAGCTGGCTCTCCAGTGCGCGCGCCCGCAGCAGCACCTGCGGCACCGATTCGAAGCCGTGGGCCAGCGCCGTGGGAACCAGGAGCAGGTCGGCGCCGGCCGCGGCCGCCGCGCGCACCGTTTCGGGGAATTCCACGTCGTAGCAGATGGCAAGCGAGGTCTTGATGCCACCCAAATCGACGACGGCGGGGGCTGCTTCCGCGGGGCTGAACGCCTTGCGCTCCTCCGGGCCAAAAAGGTGGACCTTGGCGTAGCTCAGGAGTTCGTCCCCGCGGGCGTCCAGGGCCGTCGCGGTGATCTGCCACTGCCCGTCGGCCTTGACGGCGGGCAGGCTGTAGACCAGGGCAATCCGGCGCGCGGCAGCGATGCCGGCAAGGGTACGCCGGATGCCGGGCAGGGTTTCGGGGTCCAGCTCCGCCCTGACGCGCAGCGGTGCATAACCTACCGGGAAAAGCTCGGGGGTCAGGAGCAGGGCAGCACCCGCTTCCGCGGCCCTCTGAGCCGCCCGGTCGATGGCTGCGCAGTTCTGTTCGATGTCCAAAACACTGGAGTTCGCCTGCATCAGTGCCAGCTTCACTGTGATCACCTCAAGTCTTCGGGGACGCCCGCCCAACACTGGACGTCGTTTCCTTCAGCGTATCCGCGGCCGTGGCCGCCGATCCGGCCCATTTGCACCGCCCAGCGCTGCCCGTGGGATGGATTGCCCGGCACCTGCCCCTTCCGCATGCTGGGGGTGTTGCGTTAACTTCTTGACTGCAAGGCTGCTGATGGTGCAATGTTCATTTCATGCCCTCACCATCGCGCTCAACGAGGAGCCGAACCAAAAACCCCGGGTCGCAATCCGCCCTCAGGCACCTGAACCAGCAGCGGATCATCGAATGCCTGCTCAACGGCCCGTCGACCCAGGCGGAGCTTGCGCGGCAGACGGGACTGTCCACCGCGACAGTGTCCAACATCGTCAAAATCATGCAGGACTCTGGCCTCGCCTCCACGGAGCCGATCACCAGTTCCGGCCGACGCGCACTCAACGTCCGGCTCAACAGCAACGGTGCCGTGGCGGTGGGCATCGACTTTGGCCGGCGGCACCTGCGGGTGGTTCTCGCCTCGCTCAGCTACCACATCATCGCCGAGGAATCGGTGCTCCTGCCCCTCGGTCACCAGGCGGAACAGGGCATCCAAGCGGCCGTCGCCCTGCTCGATAAACTGCTGGCGGACAGCGGAGTGGAGCGCAGCGCCGTGGTGGGCGCCGGCGTCGGAATCCCCGGCCCGATTGACCGCCGGACCAGCACCGTCGCGCAGGGGGCAATCCTGCCTGAGTGGGTGGGCATCGACATCCAGGAACGCCTCGAAGAGGCGTTCCAGTTCCCCATTTTCATAGACAATGACTCGAATCTGGGCGCCCTGTCCGAGGTCACGTGGGGACCGCACAGCGGCATCAGCAACCTGCTGTTCATGAAGATCGGCTCCGGCATCGGCGCGGGCCTGATCCTCAACGGCAACCCGTACTACGGCAACGTCGGGATCACCGGCGAAATCGGCCACGCGACCATCCACGAACACGGCCTGATCTGCCGCTGTGGCAACAGGGGGTGCCTGGAGACCATCGCCTCCACCACCACCATGATCGAGCTGCTGAGCCGCGGCGAGGAGCGTCCCCTCACGCCCGAGGACATCGTCCGCAAGGCGCTGTCGAGGGACGCCGCAACCCTGCGCGTGGTGGACGACGCAGGCCTTGCGGTGGGCAGGGCGCTGGGGAATGTGGCCAACCTGATCAACCCCGAGGTGATCGTGGTGGGCGGCCCCCTGGCGGGGCTAGGCGACATCCTGCTGGACCCCATCCGGCGCGGGCTGGTCCGGCACGCCGTGCCGGTCATCGGCGAAACCACCACCCTGACCATGTCCTCGCTCAATGACCGGGCGGAGGCCCTGGGCGCCGCATCCCTGGTCTTCCAGCACGCCGGAATCCGCCGCACGTAGCGTTTCGTTATCCCGCCGTTGCGTTAAAGACTTGACGACAAGGGCATGCTCCATCTACTTTTTCATCAGACGGCCCTGTGGTTTGCAGGGAAGACAACGAAGTCAATGCATTGGAGGCGTAAGGGCAAATGACGTCCCTCAACACGCAGAGCGAGCCGGTTCTCCTGGAGATGCGCTCCATTACCAAGGAATTCCCGGGCGTTAAAGCCTTGTCCGATGTGAACCTGGTGGTGAAGGCCGGGGAAATCCACGCGATCTGCGGGGAAAACGGCGCCGGAAAGTCCACCCTCATGAAGGTCCTCTCCGGCGTGTACCCCTATGGCAGCTACAACGGCGACATCGTGTACCAAAACGAGGTGCAGCAGTTCAAGGACATCCGGGCCAGCGAGCACGCGGGCATCGTGATCATCCACCAGGAGCTGGCGCTCATCCCGGAGCTCTCCATCACCGAGAACATCTTCCTGGGCAACGAACCGGTCAAGCGTGGTGTGATCGACTGGGCCGAGGCCCGCACCCGCTCCCGTGAACTCCTCGCCCGGGTGGGCCTGCGCGAGGACCCGGACACCCCGATCAAGGAAATCGGCGTCGGCAAGCAGCAGTTGGTGGAGATCGCCAAGGCGCTGAACAAGTCCGTGAAGCTCCTCATCCTGGACGAGCCCACGGCCGCCCTGAACGAATCCGACTCCCAGCACCTGCTGGACCTGATCCTGGGCCTGAAGGGCCGCGGCATCACGTCGATCATCATTTCCCACAAGCTCAACGAGATCGAGCAGATCGCGGACTCCATCACCATCATCCGCGACGGGAAGTCCATCGAAACGCTCAACGTGAAGGCCGACGGCGTCGACGAGGACCGCATCATCAAGGGCATGGTGGGACGCACTCTGGAGTCGCGATTCCCGGACCACGAACCCAAGATCGGCGACGTCCTGTTCGAGGTCAAGAACTGGACCGTGGGACACCCCCAGGTCCAGGACCGCCTGGTCTGCAAGGGCTCCAACTTCTTCGTCCGCCGCGGCGAGATCGTGGGCTTCGCCGGGCTGATGGGCGCCGGCCGCACCGAACTGGCGCGGTCAGTGTTCGGCCGTTCCTACGGGCGCTTCATCAGCGGCCAGATCTACAAGAACGGCAAGGAGCTCCACCTGAAGAACGTCAAGCAGGCCATCGACGCCGGCCTGGGGTACGTCACGGAGGACCGGAAGTCCCTGGGCCTTAACCTTCTGGATGACATCAAGACCACCACCGTTTCGGCGGCGCTGGGCAAGATCAGCAGGCACTTCGTTGTGGATGCCAACAAGGAATTCACGGTGGCCGAGCAGTACCGCAAGTCCCTGCGGACCAAGACGCCGTCCGTGGAGGAGGGCGTGGCCAAGCTGTCCGGCGGGAACCAGCAGAAGGTGGTCCTCGCAAAGTGGATGTTCACCGACCCGGACCTGCTGATCCTGGACGAGCCCACCCGCGGCATCGATGTGGGTGCCAAATACGAGATCTACGGGATCATCCAGCAGTTGGCCAACCAGGGCAAGGGCGTCATCGTGATCTCCTCCGAACTCCCCGAACTGCTGGGCCTGTCCGACCGGATCTACACGATCTTCGAAGGCTCCATCACCGGTGTCCTGAACAAAGATGAAGCCAGCCAGGAGAGCCTCATGAAACTCATGACCTCCGCCCGCAAGACCGCAGCCTGACCTTCTGGAAAACTTCCAGAACCTTCCAGACACAAGGACCGAAAACAATGAACGCGCTCAAGAAGCTCTTTGGCGGCAACACCCGCCAATTCGGCATGATCTTCGCCTTGGTGGCACTGATCGTCTTCTTCCAATTCGCCACCGAGGGCCGCACGCTGACGCCGGGCAACGTGATCAACCTCTTCAACGGCAACTCCTACATCCTGATCCTGGCCATCGGCATGGTGCTGGTGATCATCGCCGGACACATCGACCTGTCAGTCGGATCCGTGGCGGCCTTCGTCGGCGTCACGGTGGCCCTGGCCATCCGGGACTGGGGCATCCCCTGGTACGCGGGCATTCTCCTGGGCCTCGCCCTCGGTGCCCTGATCGGGGCCTGGCAAGGGTTCTGGACAGCCTATGTGGGCATCCCCGCGTTCATCGTCACGCTGGCCGGCATGCTGCTCTTCCGCGGCTTCAACCAGTTCGTCGGCAAGTCCAACACCATCCCCGTCCCGTCGGACTTCCAGTACATCGGCTCCGGCTACCTTCCGGAGGTGGGCCCGAACACCGGCTTCAACAACCTGACCCTGCTGCTGGGCCTGCTAGGCGTCGCGTTCGTGGTCTTCAGTGAAATCCGCGCCCGCCGCACCGCGAAGGCCCTCGGCGCGGAAGTTCCCGAAGGCTGGGTGGTGGTCACCAAGCTCATCCTGGTCTGCGGCGCCATCCTCTACGCCACCTACCTGTTCGCCACCGGCCGCCCGGGCACGTCCTTCCCCATCCCCGGCCTCATCCTCGCCGTTCTGGTCCTAATCTACGGTTTCATCGCCTCCAAGACCGTCGTCGGCCGCCACGTTTACGCAGTGGGCGGCAACCGCCACGCCGCCGAGCTCTCCGGCGTGCAGTCCAAGAAGGTCAACTTCCTGGTCATGATGAACATGGCCATCCTGGCCGGCCTCGCCGGCATGATCTTCGTGGGCCGTTCCACGGCATCCGGCCCGTTCGACGGCGTCGGCTGGGAACTTGATGCCATCGCCGCAGTGTTCATCGGCGGTGCAGCGGTCACCGGCGGCGTCGGCACCGTGATCGGCTCGATCGTCGGTGGCCTGGTCATGGCCGTGCTGAACAACGGCCTGCAGCTCCTGGGCGTCGGCGCCGACCTGACCCAGATCATCAAGGGCCTGGTCCTGCTGATCGCCGTCGCGTTCGACGTCTACAACAAGAGCCAGGGCAAGCGCTCCATCATCGGCATGCTGACGCAGAGCTTCAACCGCCCCAGCGGCGGCACACCGCTCCAGCCCGACGAAGTGACCTCCACCAAGGAAACCATCTCCCGGGAAGCCTGAGCAGCGCCCGCTCCCCGGATGCAATTCCCACCCCTATAGAAAGTGAACCGAGCAAATGCGAATGATTGGTAAGGCAGGAAAGGCGGCAGCAATCGCTGCCATTGCGGCACTGGCGCTGACAGCCTGCGGCCGTTCCGACACAGGTACTACGGGCGGCGGCACCGCCGGCGGCGAGGCGTTCCCCAAGAACTCCTCGATCGGCGTCGCACTCCCCCAGAAGACCAGTGAGAACTGGGTCCTGGCGGAGAAGCTGTTCAACGACGGCCTCAGCCAGGCAGGCTTCAAGGCGGACGTCCAGTTTGCCAACGGTGGCGTCTCGGAGCAGCAGAACCAGATCAGCGCCATGATCACCAAGGGCGCCAAGGTCATCATCGTCGGCGCCATCGACGGTGCGCAGCTGGGCACCCAGCTGAAGCAGGCCGCGGACTCCGGGGCGAAAATCATCGCCTACGACCGCCTGCTGCTGAACACCCAGAACGTGGACTACTACGTGGCCTACGACAACTTCAAGGTGGGCGAGCTGCAGGGCAAGGCGCTGCTGGAGGGCATGCAGGCCAAGAAGCCGAACGGCCCCTACAACATCGAGCTCTTCGCCGGTTCCCCTGACGATGCCAACGCCAAGGTCTTCTTCGACGGCGCCATGAGCGTCCTGCAGCCGAAGATCGACGACGGCACCCTGAAGGTGCTCTCCGGACAGAAGACCTTCGGACAGGCTGTCACCCAGGGCTGGAAGGCAGAAAACGCCCAGCGCCGTGCAGACACGCTCCTGACCGGCAGCTACACCTCCGCGTCGCTGGACGGTGTCCTGTCCCCGAACGACACCCTTGCCCGCGCAGTGCTGACCGCCGTCAAGGCCGCCGGCAAGCCGCTTCCGGTGGTCACCGGACAGGACTCCGAGGTTGAGTCAGTCAAGTCCATCATGGCCGGCGAGCAGTACTCCACCATCAACAAGGACACCCGCAAGCTCGTTGAGCACGCGATCGTCATGGTCAAGGACATCCAGGCCGGCAAGACGCCTGAAATCAACGACGACAAGTCCTACAACAACAAGGTCAAGACCGTTCCCGCCTACCTGCTGGAGCCGGTCATCGTGACCAAGGAAAACGTCAAGACGGCCTACGTGGACGATCCGGTTCTCGGCCCGATCACCAAGTAGCGGCGTCCAACAGACGCCACAGAGCCCCGGCTCCCCCGCACTGACCAGTTCAGACGGGAGGGCCGGGGCTCTTCCGTTGCCACCCAACGCACGCTCACTTTTCGCACTCCTGGCATTTTTCGCGCTCCGGCCTCACAGCGGAAACATAGGTCCGGCCCGTTTCCCGCACAGCAGCGGGCACCAGTGTGGGATCCGAAGCCGGCCAATCCCCCGGCATGTGATCCCAAGGAGTGCAGTGAGCGTCCTCGCCCGAAGTGTAGGCAATGCATTTAGAAACAAGGTCCGAACAGCCGCGGTTGTGGCCGTGCTGGCGGTCGCCATTGGCCTGGCTTTGGCCATGTTGGTGGCCAACCAGGCCGTCAGCGCCAAAGTCCAGGAGCTGAACGCTTCCGTGGGGACCGTGCTGACGGTGAACCCGGCCGGCAGCCAGGGCTTCGAAGGCGGCGGCGAGCCGCTCACCGCCGCGCAGGCGGCGACCGCAGCGGACGTCCCGAACGTGACCGCCGTCGTCGGAACCAAGGCACTGCGGCTGCGCAACGCGACCGAAGCCGCCGCGCAGGCAGCAGCCGGCACCCAGGCCGGACTGGGTGCCAGCGGACAGGGCGGCGGGCAGGGCGGCCCCGGCGGCCAGACCACCACCACGCTGACCACCAGCCTCACCGCGGCAGTCGACGCCGGAACGCTCGGTGCGCGCAACCAGAACAGCTCCGGAACCACCGGGACGACGGGAAGTACCGGGACCACCCAGCCGGCGCGGTCCCTTCCCATCACGGCGACCGGTACCGGGGCAGAGGTCGACAGCACCGGCAAGGCGCTGGAACTTACCTCGGGCACGGGCCTGGGTGACTACACGGCCGAGTCCACCAAGGCGCTGCTGGGCACCACCCTTGCTGAAAAGAACAACCTCAAGGTGGGCTCCACCTTCACCATCAACAGCAAGACCTTCACCGTCGCCGGCTTGTTCGACGCCGGCACCGCGTTCGGCAACAACGCCCTCTACGTCACACTCCCCACCGCCCAGACCCTTGCCGAGCTGCCGGGCGAGCTGTCCACGATGATAGTCACGGTAGACAGCATGGAGCACGTCGGCGCCGCCAAGACGGCACTGCAGAACGCGCTCGGCACCGACAAGGCCGACGTCACCCAGGGCCAGCGCAACCTCGAAACCGCCGTCACCTCACTGGACAGCGTCAAGAACATCTCCATGGTGGCGTTCATCGCGGCACTTGGCACGGCGGGGCTGATCATCCTGCTGATCATGGTCATGCTGGTCCGCGAGCGCCGCCGCGAAATCGGCGTACTCAAGGCCATCGGCGCACCCAACCGCACCATTGGTCTCCAGTTCGTGCTCGAGGCCCTGGTCCTCGTGGCCCTCGGCAGCGTGGTGGGCGCCGTCATCGCCTCCTTCGCCAGCGGCGGCATCGTCTCCGCACTGGTCAGCTCCAGCACAAGCACGACGGCGGCCCCCGCCGGCCAGCGCGGCGGCGGGTTCGCCGGGGCGGCGGGCGGGTTCCCGGGCGGCCAGGGCGGCCCGTTCGGCGGCGCCTCCCAGCTGCTCACCTCCGTCACCGCCAGCGTTTCCCCCGAAATCCTTGCCGCCGGAATCGCGGCAGTGTTCGGCGTCGCCATCATCGGCGCGCTGGTTCCGGCCCTGCTCACCGCCCGCATCCGCCCCATCGAAGTCCTCCGAGGAGAATAGCCATGATTGAAGTCAAGGATCTGGTCCGCACGTTCAAGTCCGGCGACCGCACCATCAAGCCGGTCAATGGGGTCAGCTTCGAGCTGGAGCAGGGCGCGCTCGCGTCCATCGTGGGCAAGAGCGGCAGCGGAAAAAGCACGCTGCTTTCGCTCCTGGGTGCGCTGGACAAGCCCACCAGCGGAGACGTCGTCGTCAACGGGGTGAGCCTGGCGGGCATGCCGGACGGCAAGCTGACCGAGTACCGGCGCCGGGACATCGGCTTTGTGTTCCAGCAGTTCAACCTGGTTCCCAACCTCTCCGCGCTGGACAACGTCATGCTGCCTATGGAGTTCGCCGGGGTGCAGAAGTCCGTCCGGGCCGAGCGGGCCCGGGCACTGCTGGAACAGGTGCAGCTCGATCCGGACAAGCACGGCCGCCGCATCAACCGCCTCTCCGGCGGCGAGCAGCAGCGCGTGGCCATCGCCCGCGCCCTTGCCAACGAGCCCAAGCTGATCCTCGCCGACGAGCCCACGGGCAACCTCGATGAGCAGACGGGCGAACACATCATAGAACTGCTCAGCTCCCTCAGCCGCAACCACAACACCACCATCCTCGTGGTCACGCACGACCGCACACTCGCCAACAAGACGGACCGGCGGTTCCGTCTGCAGCAGGGCAGGCTCACGGAGGAGCCGATCCGCGACCGCGCTGCGGAGCCGGCGGCGGTGTAGTGTGCACGGAAGGTGCGGGCAGGGCGTAGACCCTCCCGCACGTTCCGCACGCTTCAGCCGATGCGTCCTCACCTTTCGCAGGTTTTGACCCGAGCCCTCCTCACCGGGGTGAGAGGATGGCGTCATGACGTCACCGATCGCCAAACCGTGGCTCTTCAGCCAGCCCAACCAGGATCCCCTTGCCGCCACGGGCCGACCGCTGCGGTGGGGTGTCATTGCCACCGGCCGGATCGCTTCCCTGGCGTCGCGGGACCTGGCGCTGCTGGAGGACGCGGAGCTCTATGCTGTCAGCTCCCGCGCCCAACACACCGCGGACGCGTTTGCTGGCGAGTTCGGCTTCGCGGTGGCGTACGGGGACGACGGCGGACAGCACGGCTATGAGCGGCTCCTCGCCGACGACTCGGTGGACGTGGTCTACGTGGCCACGCCGCACGCGCAGCACCACCGTGTGGTGCTGGCTGCGCTTCGGGCGGGAAAGCATGTGCTCTGCGAAAAGGCGTTCACCATCAATGCGCGTGAGGCTGCCGAGTTGATCGACGTAGCCCGCGAAAAGAAGCTGTTCCTGATGGAAGCCGTGTGGAGCCGCTTCCTGCCCAGCATGCAGAGGGCTTTCGAGATCGCACATTCCGGCGAGCTCGGAACCGTCCAGTGGGTCACGGCAGACCTCGGCTTCCCGGCGCCGTACTCCCCCACCGCCAGGCTCTGGGCCGTTCAGGACGGCGGCGGCGCACTTCTGGACATCACCGTCTACCCGCTGTTGTGGGCCCTCGGCACCCTGGGTTTCCCGCAGACGGTCAGTGCCATGGGCACTTTGAACGACGACGGCGTGGACGCCCAGAATGCGCTCACGCTGGGTTACCACCACGGCGCGCAGGCACAGCTCACCTCGTCCCTACTCGCCCACGGCCCCCGCGCCGCGACGGTTGCCGGCAGTCTTGGGTATCTGCAGACACTCGGCTCGATCAACAACCCCAGGAAGCTGGTGGTGGGGATCGGGCAGGAGACACCGCGGACGGAACACTTCGAGGTGACGGGCCGGGGTTATACGTACGAGCTTCGTGAGGTAACCCGGTGCATCCAGCAGGGCCTGACCGAGAGCCCGGTCATGCCCCTCGAGGACTCGCTGAATACGATGCGGCTGTTCGACGGCGTGCGTGCCCAGCTCGGTGTCGCGTATCCCAACGACGCCCACTGAGCAGCTCTTCCGGCCTTCATCGAATCGAAAGAATTATCCTCACGGGTCTGGACTCTCACTTTGGGGCAGGCTTAGGCTGTAGTCGATCGTCGATTCGTTCGGTGAGCTTGGGGGTGTTAAGCATGACCAATGCGGCTTTGTCGTGGTCTGCGCTGCGCCCTTTGCGCGCGGTTCTCTTGGCCGGCGCCGCCACTGTGGCCTGGCTGGCTGTATCCGCCCCGGCCGGCAACGCCGACACACCACACCTGTCTGACTCCCTTGGCGACAGTCTTTCATCGGCTGTCTCGTCCATCAAAGGAAACGCGGACAGCGTGGCGGGAAGCGTTGGCGCGCTGGTCTCCTCTACGGCACCTGAAGCCCGCGCCGCTGCTCAGCCAACGCCAGCCGTAGCGCCCCTGCCACTTCCAGCCGTCGATCCGGCAGCTCTCCCGGCACCATTGCCGGGGACACTTGCGCCGGCCACGGCCGCACAGCCGTCGGTTGTTGCGCCTCCACCCGTGGTTCCCGCTCGTTCCACGCCACCGGCGCCAACACCGGAGGCCGTCGTTGCCCCGGTTGTGGCGGACATTGTGGAGCCCGTTAACGCCGCTCTCGGCGGGGCGATTCCCGACGACACCCTGGCTGGGGTTAATGATCCCGTCGCCTCCGTTGCTGATGGAGCGCTGACGGACACGGCCGAAACTATTGTGACGCCGGTCGCCGAGGTTGTTGAGCCAGTTACCGAGGTCGTGAAGCCAGTAACCGACGTCGTGAGCCCGGTGACCGAGACTCTTCCTGTCGAGCTTCCCGTCGAGCCGGTCAGTGACGTGCTGACGCAGACACCTCCTCTGACGGCACCGATCACGGCGCGCGCCAAGGACGTCGTGACGGGCATTGTCGCGAATCCAGAACGGCTACCCGCAGTTGGCTTCGCCGAAACGGGACAAATTTCCGCAAGTCCAGGGGCCTCGCCTGGCATAGCGGCCGGGCCCTCTGTGGTGTCCGCGCCGCCTGTTCAACCGGCCGCAGGATCCCCGGCTCATTTCAGCCACGCTGTTGCGCCGAAAGCCGCTAACCCCATCGGGTCTGCCCCGAAGGTTCCTGCCGGCGGAGACTCACCATCCGGTGGCGACGGAACGTCGTCGCCGGAGGCGCTGCTTCCCTCTCCCGCCTCAGGCTCGGGTGGTGGCACGCCCTCCGGCGGCCCTTCGGCTTCCGCCGCCTGGCTGAACAGCCCCTTTGAATACCTGCCGCTCATGGGCTTTGTCCCTGTCAGCGGACCTCTTCAGCATGTTCCTTCGCCGGTGGCCAACGACCCCGGCTCCTCTCCTGACTAGTTGGGCCTCTTCTGCCTCGCTGCGGCAGACACACGGCCAATCAGGTTGCCATGAGCACCTGACAACAACTTTTCAGGAGACATCACAATGCACCAGACAGTTCGCAGGGGCCTATTAGGCACCCTCTTTGCCGGAGGGTTACTAGCCCTCGGCGCAACCGCGGCGAGCGCGGATACCACTGCTACAGGCGGGGTCAACATCGCGTCCGAAACCGCTTCGGCGGACCTCAATGCTTCGACGTCGCTGGGTCTGCTGGGTGGCCCAGCGCCGTCGAATTCTTCCGCGGTCAGCGTTAATGCCGACCTCGACCTCAACACCGGTACCTCGAACGGCAGCACTGCCGCCGTGGCACCGGCCGCGACCGCCCTGGTCGACGTCAACCTCGGCAACACCGCAGTGACAGGAACCGACACCAACGTTCCCGCCGCCAACGTGGCAGCCGCCGCGGACATCAACCTTGGTGGGACCGGCGCCGGAACCGGAACCGTAGCTCCCGCCGCCGACGCCACCGCAGCGGTCGACATCAACCTCGGCAACACCGCAGTGACAGGAACCGACACCAACGTTCCCGCCGCCAACGTGGCAGCCGCCGCGGACATCAACCTTGGTGGGACCGGCGCCGGAACCGGAACCGTAGCTCCCGCCGCCGACGCCACCGCAGCGGTCGACATCAACCTCGGCAACACCGCAGTGACAGGAACCGACACCAACGTTCCCGCCGCCAACGTGGCAGCCGCCGCGGACATCAACCTTGGTGGGACCGGCGCCGGAACCGGAACCGTAGCTCCCGCCGCCGACGCCACCGCAGCGGTCGACATCAACCTCGGCAACACCGCAGTGACAGGAACCGACACCAACGTTCCCGCCGCCAACGTGGCAGCCGCCGCGGACATCAACCTCGGCAACACCGCAGTGACAGGAACCGACACTAACGTTCCCGCCGCCAACGTGACAGCCGCCGCGGACATCAACCTTGGTGGGACCGGCGCCGGAACCGGAACTGTCGCTCCCGCCACCGACGTAGCTGCCGCCGTGGACGTGAACCTCGGTGGCATCGGAGGGGGAACGGGCACCACTGTTCCCGCCGCCGACGTGGCAGCCGCCGCGGACATTGACCTCGGCAACACTGGCGTCCTGGGAAATGGCACCGATAGCACCCTCGCCGACGCCGTCGTCGACATCAGCCTCGGTAACAACACCGGCACGGGAACGGACACCGTTGCTCCTGCCGCCGACCTGACCGCCGTCGTCGACCTCAACCTCGGCAACACGGGTTCCCTGGGAACTGGTGCGGAAGGCACCGTCGGCCTCGGGCTCGGCACGGGAACTGATGCGTCCGTGGACCTGGGTGTCGACCTCGGCATCGGATTTGGCGCAGGAACTGTCACGACGCCGCCCGCTACTGATCCGGGTGACGGAACTGGCAACGGCTCCGATCCGGGCGACGGAACTGGCAACGGCTCCGATCCCGGCGACGGAACGGATGGCACCGGTACCGATGGAGCCGGAACGGGAGCCGACGGCACGGGCACTGATGGCACTGCCACTGACGGTACTGGCACAGGCACCGCCGGAACCGACGGGAACGGATCCGGCACAGGCACCGCCGCTGGCGGAGCCGCAACGGGCGCTGGCACCGTGACCACCACGGCCGGCGCCGCCATCCTGCCCGCGGGCTCGGTGACCACGGGCGTCTCCGCGCCGGAGAGCACGGCAACTATGGCCAACGGAAACTTGGCTACCGCACAACAGACGCTCGCCAACACCGGAACCGACGCTGGGCTGCTGCCGCTCGCCTTGGTCCTGCTCGCCGTCGGCGCGCTGCTGGTGATCCGCAGGAAAAAGGCCTAACACCCGGTTCCTGACCGGACAGGAATAACCGCCCTTCGTCGGCGGTCCGCATCACGGCAGTCCTCTGGACTTCCGGATGCCGGGCCGCCGGCGAAGCCGTGCCCCCGCCCGGGCGCCCTCCGGCTTCCGCCCCAACCGGCCAACCGGACAGCCAGCGGCCTTAATTACTAAGTACACGTATTATCCTTAACACCGAGCCAGAGCTGATAAGGACGGCAACGTGTTAGAAGAATCGCCCAGCGGGGTGACTACGGATGTACTGGGCGGGCGCTACCGGCTGGGTGAAGTGATCGGCCGCGGCGGCATGTCGTCGGTCTATACGGCCAGGGACCAGAACCTGGGCCGGGATGTGGCCCTGAAGCTCTTTGCCCCCCAAGCCGCAGATGCCGATGAACTCAAAAGGCAGGAAGCCGAGATCCGGCTCCTGGCAACCCTGAACCATCCCAGCCTTGTCACCCTTTTCGACGCCGGCGTGGATACCCGCGTGCCGGACCAGCCCCGGCCCTTCCTGACCATGGAACTCGTGGAGGGCCAGGACCTGCGCAGCCGCATCCGGCACAGCCGCGTTCCGCTCGACGAGCTGTCCGTCGTCGGCGCCGGGGTCGCCGATGCCCTCGCCTACGTTCACGGGCTGGGCATCATCCACCGCGACATCAAGCCCGCCAACATCCTCCTGATCCAGGTACGCCCCGGCGAGCCGGTGCGGCCCAAACTGACAGACTTCGGCATTGCCCGGATCGTGGACGGCACCCGCCTGACGGCCACCGGCACCATGGTGGGCACGGCAGCGTACCTGAGCCCCGAGCAGGCCATGGGCTCGCCGCTTTCGCCCGCGTCGGACATCTATTCGCTGGGCCTCGTGCTGTTGGAGTGCATCACGGGCACCGTTGAGTACCCGGGCAGCGCGGTGGAGTCGGCGGTGGCGCGGCTGCACCGTGCCCCGGAAATCCCTGGCGACCTGCCCACGGAATGGCAGCACCTGCTGGCTTCCATGACTGCCCTCGAACCGCTGGAGCGGCCGTCCGCCGCGGACCTGGAAGTGGCTCTCCGGCATGCCCTCGTTTCACCGGAATCCGCTCCCGCAGACCTGGCCGAGGAGCACACCCGCGTACTCCCCACGCTTCCGTCCCGGCCGCCGTCGATTATTCTGCCGGGTCCGTCTGAGACATCCGGGCTTTCTGCGACGTCGGGGTTTCCTGAGACGGAGTCCACCGCCAAAACAGCAGCCAAGAGACCAGAGCATGGGACACCAACAGGCCCGAACGGCCGGCCCGCCGGCGCGAAGAGGCGCCGGCGTTTCCGTATTGGCGCCGCCCTCGCGGCGGCAGCCCTGCTGGGCGGAGCCGCCGCGGTGACCGTCGCCGCCAACTCACCTGAAACGCCCGACGTCGTCCCTTACCCCAGCGTGAGCGGCACCCTGGGTGACCATCTCGTGGAGCTGCAAAGGAGCGTCGAACCATGACCCCAGGCCAGGCACCGGCCGCGTGGCGCCGGGCGGTGACCGTCCTCACGGGGTTCACGTTGGCAGCCGCACTGGGAGGCTGCGCGGGCGCCGCCCCGGAGCTCGAGACGGACGCGGCTGCAAACCTTCAGGAGCGGGTTCTTGAGGTCACCAGGTCCGCTGCGGGAAACAACCCCGCCGCCGCGCTGAAGTCGCTGGGCAGTCTCTCCTCTGAGCTAGATGCTGCGGCGGCCGCCGGGCAGGTTTCCTTCAAACGCCACCGGAGCATCACGGCGGCCATCAACTCCGTGCGGGCCGACCTCACGGCAGCGCAGGCAGCCAAGAACGCTGCTGCTCAAGCTGCCGCCGCGAAGGACACGGCAGCCCCGAAGCCTTCACCGACGACTGCGCCGGCTGCAGTAGTCCCGGTCCCGGTTCCCGCCCCTGCGCCGGCTCCCGCGAACACTGGAAAGCAGGACAACTCGGGCAAGGGCAGCTCGGAGGGGAACAAGGACAAGGGTTCGGGCAAGAACAAGGACTAGCCCCGCCGGGACCAGTCCTTGTTCTTCGAACCCTCAGGACGCTTCTCCGCCCTTCAGGAAGATCCGCTCTTCAGGAACCTCCGCCCGTCAGGAAGCCGCTGCCGGGAAACGCTCCCACGCCCGGTGGGCGGCCAGCAGCTCCTGGATCTGCGGAACCACCTGCACGGCACTGTCACCCAGCACCACGCCTGCCGCGTCGTCCCGGATGCTCGCCGCATCCACACCGGCGGAGCCCGATCCCCACGCCCCGATGGCCTTGGCATGGCGGAAGGCCTCTGACAGCAGCAGCACGACCCGCGGATCAAGCGAAGCACCGGGAGCCCCGGCTTTCGCGTCCAGCCCCTGTTCGGCGTCGTCCGCCGGCGCCCCGGATCCTGCCACGATGACGGCATCGAACTCGGTGGAGCGGGCGGTGAGGTAGGTCCGCTGAACCGGGATCCCGCCGTCGGCCTCTCCCCCGAGCGTCCCGCCGGACGGTGCGATCACCAGCGGAACGATGCCGGCGTCGTCGAGCGCCTTGCGGGCGTCCCGGACGGCCTCGAGGTCACTGGACTCGTCCGCCACGATCCCGACGACGCGGCCTGCGACCGGCCAGGTCTTCCCCAGCTGGGACAGGGCGGGGCTGGGCTGGGCGTCCGGCACGTCCTCGGTGGCCTCGGGAGCGGGCATCCCCAGCCCGCGGGCCACGGCGGCGCACAGCGAGGCATCGATGTTGGCCAGGGCTAGAAGCTGGCGCTCACGGACCGGCTTCTCGTAGCACTTGCCCAGCTCGAACGTGTAGGCCTGGATCACATGGTCCTGCTCCACGGGAGTGAGGCTACGGAAGAACAGCCGGGGCTGGCTGTAGTGATCGTCGAAGGAGGCCGGATTCTTCCGCTGTTTGATGGCCTCCGCCACGGCTTCCGGGACATCGACGAACGCCCCGAGGTCTGCGCCGGCCTTGAACGGGCAGCCGCCGTCGAGGGAATTGGGCCGGTAGGGCGCCACCCCGGCGTGCACTGCGGTCTGGTGCATGCCGTCGCGCAGCATGTCGTTCACCGGGGCCTGGGGCCGGTTGATGGGGATCTGAGCGAAGTTTGGCCCGCCCAGGCGCGAAATCTGGGTGTCCAGGTAGGAGAACAGCCTGACCTGCAGCAGCGGATCGTTGGTGACGTCAATGCCCGGTACGAGGTGGCCGGGGTGGAAGGCCACCTGCTCCGTCTCGGCGAAGTAGTTGACCGGGTTGGCGTTGAGCGTCATCAGCCCGATCGGCTGGACGGGGGCCAGCTCCTCGGGCACAAACTTCGTGGGATCCAGCAGGTCGATCCCTTCGAACATCTGGTCCTCGGTGTCCGGGAACGTCTGGATGCCCAGCTCCCATTCCGGGTAGGCGCCGGCCTCGATCGCGTCGGCCAGGTCCCGCCGGTGGAAGTCCGGATCCATGCCGTTGATGATCTGGGCCTCCTCCCAGACCAGGGAATGCACGCCCTGCTTCGGCTTCCAGTGGAACTTGACGAGCGTCGTGGCGCCCTCGGCGTTAACCAGGCGGAAGGTGTGGACGCCGAAGCCTTCCATGGTGCGGTACGAACGCGGGATGCCCCGGTCGGACATGTTCCACATGGTGTGCGCCTGCGCCTCGGTGTGCAGGGACACAAAATCCCAGAACGTGTCGTGGGCGCTCTGGGCCTGCGGGATCTCGCGGTCCGGATGCGGTTTTGCGGCGTGCACGATGTCCGGGAACTTGATCCCGTCCTGGATGAAGAACACCGGGATGTTGTTGCCCACCAGGTCGTAGGTGCCCTCGTCGGTGTAGAACTTGGTGGAGAACCCGCGGGTGTCGCGGACGGTGTCAGCGGAGCCGCGCGAACCGAGGACCGTGGAGAACCTGACGAACACGGGCGTTTCCACGTCCTTGGCGAGGAAGCCTGCCCGGGTGATGTTGGCGGCCGTGCCGTACGAACGGAACACTCCGTGGGCGCCGGCGCCCCGGGCGTGCACCACGCGCTCCGGAATCCTCTCGTGGTCGAAGTGGGTGATCTTCTCCCGGAGGTGGTGGTCCTGGAGCAGGATCGGCCCCCGCGGCCCGGCCTTCAGCGAGTGGTCTGTGTCGGCCAACCGGAGCCCCTGCGCGGTGGTCAGGTACTGGCCGGACTGCGCCCGGGAGTGTTCGGGCGCACCCGTCGGGCTACCCGTCGGGGACACTGCTTCCGGCCCCTGCTGGTCCGGCTTGGGCGGCAACGGTTCCCGCGGGGTGGTGGGTTCGACGACGGCGGGTTGCTCGCCTGCCGGTGCTCCCGGAATGTTGATTGCTGATTCTTCTGGCACAGGGAGGATCCTTTCCGAAGCGGTGGCCTAACCGGACTCGGCCGTTGGCGCTGGGCGCCCGACCAAAAGATAAGCCTGCTTAGTACCCTACGAAAGCCGCTGGTAACCCACAACCGCGGGCCGTCATTTGAGCGTTCCGAGCTTCATAGTCAGCAGCCTTAGTTTCTCTCTTCAAATGCCGCGTGCTTCCCGCTACCTTGGAGGTGTTCCATCCGGACAAGGCAATCAGAATCACGGGCCATCCGCCCGTACGCTGAAGGAGTGAACCTAGCATGGCAACTGTTCAGGAATCGATCACTGTCGATGTTCCCGTACGCCAGGCCTACAACCAATGGACCCAGTTTGAGGATTTTCCCAATTTCATGAGCGGCGTGGACGCAGTCCGTCAGCTCGATGACACCACTGTCCATTTCGAAACCAGCATTGCGGGTGTGAAGCGTGAGTACGACGCCCAGATCACCGTCCAGGAGCCGGACCAGCGCGTCACTTGGGAGAGCCTGAACGAGCCGCGCAACGCAGGCACCGTTTGGTTTGAGTCCCTGGGCGACAACGAAACCAAGGTGAACGTCGAGCTGACCTGGGAGCCTGAATCGGCAGTGGAGAAGCTTGGCGCGGCCACCGGGCTTGATTCCCGGCAGGTCGCCTCAGACCTGAGGAAGTTCAAGAAATTCATCGAGGAACGCGATACGGAAACCGGCGCCTGGCGTGAAAGCGTGAGCGGTGGCGAGGTGGAAGGTGACGCCGGTACGACGGCGGCCGGCGCGGGAGTTGGCACAGGCACCGGCGTCGGAGCTGGAACGCCCGGTCCCGCAACAACGGCTGGCGGCGTCGGAGCCGGAGCGGCGGGCGTCGGCATGGGGGCAACAGCAGCAGGAGGCAACGGCGACCCGGGCGCAAGCACCGGCTACTCAGAGGGTGCCGGCATGGACGCGGTCCCGGGCCGCAGCTACGAGTCGGGAGACGCCTACGACGCCGCGGCAACAGAACGGCCGGTAGACGCGGACCCTGACATGGCGGTTGACACCCCCTACGGAGACAACGACACAGGTGAGCCGCGGACCGAAACCCGGCACACGGACACACGCCGCGACGATATCCCCGACCGGTAGTGCATCGTCCCGACCGGTAGCTCCAGGTCCAGGCCGGCAGTGCCGGCAAGCACGAAAGCGCCCCGCCACTCAGACGAGTGGCGGGGCGCTCCTTGTGCTTGGCTCGGCAGCTCAGCCGCGGACCGGAGACCTAGCTCAGGCTGGCGACGATCTTGTTGAGCGTGGCGGACGGCCGCATGACGGCAGCAGCCTTCTCGGCGTCCGGGCGGTAGTAGCCACCGATGTCCACCGGATGGCCCTGGGCACCCAGCAGTTCGGAAACGATAGCTTCCTCGTTGGAGGTCAGCGCGTCGGCGACAGCTGCGAACGAGGCTGCCAGCTCTGCGTCCTCGGTCTGCTTGGCGAGTTCCTGTGCCCAGTACTGGGCCAGGTAGTAGTGGCTGCCCCGGTTGTCGATCTCGCCGGCCTTGCGGCTCGGGGACTTGTTCTCCAGCAGGAACGTGCCGGTGGCGCGGTCCAGGGTGTCGGCGAGGATCTGGGCGCGGGCGTTGTCCGTGGTGTTGGCCAGGTGCTCGAAACTGACGGCCAGTGCCAGGAATTCACCCAGGCTGTCCCAGCGCAGGTGGTTTTCCTTCAGCAGCTGCTGGACGTGCTTCGGGGCGGAGCCGCCGGCACCGGTCTCGAAGAGGCCGCCGCCGTTTATCAGCGGAACGATGGACAGCATCTTGGCGCTGGTGCCCAGTTCCAGGATCGGGAACAGGTCCGTCAGGTAGTCGCGGAGCACGTTGCCGGTGACGGAGATGGTGTCCTCGCCCTTGCGGATGCGCTCCAGGGTGAAGGCGGTGGCCTTCACCGGGGACAGGATTTCGATCTGCAGGCCCTCGGTGTCGTGCTCCTGCAGGTATTCGCGGACCTTCTCAATGAGCTTGGCGTCGTGCGCGCGGGTCTCGTCGAGCCAGAACACAGCGGGGGTCTGGGAGGCGCGGGCGCGGTTCACGGCCAGCTTCACCCAGTCGCGGATGGGCAGGTCCTTGGTCTGGCAGGCTCGCCAGATGTCACCCGGGGCAACTTCGTGTTCGATCAGGACGTTGCCCGAGCCGTCGACCACCTGGATTTTGCCGGGGACCTGGGCCTCGAAGGTCTTGTCGTGGCTGCCGTATTCCTCGGCGGCCTGGGCCATGAGGCCGACGTTCGGGACGGTGCCCATGGTGGTGGGGTCGAACGCGCCGTTGGCGCGGCAGTCGTCGATGACAACCTGGTAGATGCCGGCGTAGGAGCTGTCCGGGAGGACTGCCAGGGTGTCGGCTTCCTTGCCGTCCGGGCCCCACATGTGGCCGGAGGTGCGGATCATGGCGGGCATGGAGGCGTCCACGATGACGTCGCTGGGGACGTGCAGGTTGGTGATGCCCTTGTCGGAGTCGACCATGGCGATCGCGGGGCCTTCTTCGAGGCCCTTCTTGATGGCGGCCTGGACGCCCTCGCGGACGTCCTCGGGCAGCTCGTCCAGTCCGTTGAGGATGGAGGCGAGGCCGTTGTTGGGGCTGAGTCCGGCTGCGGCGAGCTGCTTACCGTAGGTGTCGAACAGCTCGGAGAAGTAAGCCTTGACCACGTGGCCGAAGATGATGGGGTCGGAGACCTTCATCATGGTGGCCTTCAGGTGTGCGGAGAAGAGCACGCCCTCTTCCTTGGCGCGGGCTACCTGTGCTGCCAGGAACTCGTCCAGGGCCGCGGCGCGCATCACGGTGCCGTCGATGACTTCACCGGCGAGGACCGGGAAGGCCTTCTTCAGGACCTTGACCGTGCCGTCCTCGCGGACCAGCTGGATTTCGATGGTGCCGTCGGCCGGGACGACCACGGACTTTTCGTTGGAGCGGAAGTCGTTGGCGTCCATGTGTGCAACGTTGGTCTTGGACTCGGGGGTCCAGGCACCCATGGAGTGCGGGTTCTGGCGGGCGTAGTTCTTGACCGACAGGGGCGCGCGGCGGTCCGAGTTGCCTTCACGCAGGACCGGGTTCACGGCGGAGCCCTTGATCTTGTCGTAGCGGGAGCGGATGGCGGTTTCTTCGTCGGACGTGGGGTTGTCCGGGTAGTCCGGCAGCTTGTAGCCCTGGGACTGGAGCTCGGCAATGGCGGCCTTCAGCTGCGGCACGGATGCGCTGATGTTGGGCAGCTTGATGATGTTGGCTTCCGGCTTCTTCGCCAGGTCACCCAGTTCAGCCAGGGCGTCGCCGATGCGCTGCTCTTCAGTGAGGTAGTCGCCGAAGACGGCGATGATGCGGCCGGCCAGCGAAATGTCGCGGGTCTCCACCTGCACACCTGCCGTGGACGCGAACGCCTCGATGATCGGCAGGAACGAATATGTGGCCAGCATCGGCGCTTCGTCGGTGTGGGTATAGATAATTTTGGCCATGCTCGGGCGTCTCCCTGAAGGTCGGCTTGTATCTGGTATTCCGGTCTATTTCACCATCCTTTAACTTACCCGAGGTGAACCGGATGAACCTTACCCGGACGGCCGGATACACTTGCGTGACCCCGTTTCTGTGTGTTCCGCCACACTATCCATTGTCCCCGGCGCGCAGGAGTCCTAATCTTTCTCTCATAAACGAATACCGCTTCGGCGGCTGAACTCAGATGGAACCCCTTGCGGCAGGGGCAGATCAGCACACCCCTACCTGGCAAACAAAACTTGAATCGTCACTAACCGAGCTTGTCATCCCCGGGTAGGTCAATCAGTCTCCCGGCGTGCCTCCCGGGGCCCGCCCCACCTGATAGGTAGGACCGCAATGACAAGCAAAAAGACTTTGACCGGCAGCCTTCTGAGCCTCTCCACAGGTCTGCTTCTGGCTGTGAGCGCCATCGGCGGCGCAACAGCCTCTTCTGCAACGTCGCAGGACTTGACCCAACTACAGGTCGCAAGCACCCCCGTGTCCAGCCCGCAGGGCTACTGGACACCCCAGCGCATGCGTGCCGCCCTTCCCGGTGACGTGCTGGCCGCCAAGGCCGTGGCCCGGCAGGACAGCAAAGGCCCCTCGTCCGATGCTGCCGTGGAGTCGGGAGCCCCAACGAGATTTGCCGGCGCCGCCGCGCAGACCCCGGTCACCACTGCCCTGCATGCAAATGAGGCCCCGGTGAAACACATCGGCAAGGTCTTCTTCACCCTCGCCGGAATCAACTACGTTTGCTCCGGCAACTCGGTCGCCGCCCGGAACAGGAGCCTCGTGGCCACCGCCGGCCACTGCGTCAATGAGGGGCCCGGCGCCTTCGCCACCAACTGGGTCTTCGTTCCCGGATACATCAACGGGACGGCCCCGTACGGCCAGTGGCCGGCCCGGTCGCTGCACGCCGCACGGAACTGGACCTCCGGCGGCGACATCCGCTACGACACAGGCTTCGCCGTGGTTGCCCGGGTGGGAGGCAAGTCCCTGGCCGACGTGGTGGGGGCGTCCGGAGTGGAATTCAACCAACCCCGCGGCCTGACGTACAAGTCATTTGGCTACCCGGCCACGCCCCCGTTCACCGGCCAGACCCTGGTCAGCTGCTCGGGCACGGCCAGGAATGACACCATCAACCCGCAGTTCAACTCCCAGGGCATTTCGTGCGACATGACGGGCGGCTCCTCGGGCGGCCCGTGGTTTGCCCAAGGCGACACGGACGCTGCAAGCCGGGCGGACGGCTTCCAGAACTCCGTCAACAGCTACGGCTACGGAACGAGTTCCACCACGATGTTCGGGCCATTCTGGGGCTCGACCATCATGAAGGTCTACGACAGTGCACAGAGGAAATGATGCTGATGCGGGCTCTGCTGGCGATGTGGTGAGCCACAGCGTCAGCCAGGCGCCCGAGGAGATCCTGGCCTACTGGACCCCGGAACGGATGGCCGAAGCGCACCCCCGGAACATCCGGTTGCCAGATCCGGAGGATAGGGAGCCCCAAGCCGAAGGAAAGTAACCCAAGTTAAAGCCCGACGGCGGCCGTCCCCTTAAGGGGGCAGCCGCCGTCGGGCTTTGCTTCCGGAAGCTTTGCTGGGCCCACGCCGCCCGGGTTCCCTGGCCGAGCGAAGCGAGGCTAGGGAGGCGCTGGGCCCACGCCGCCCGGGTTCCCTGGCCGAGCGAAGCGAGGCTAGGGAGGCGGTGGGGACTAGTGGAAGAAGTGGCGGGCGCCGGTGAAGTACATGGTGATGCCCGCAGCGTTGGCTGCGGCGACGACTTCCTCGTCACGGACCGAGCCGCCAGGCTGCACCACGGCCCGCACACCGGCGTCGATCAGGATCTGCAGGCCGTCGGCAAACGGGAAGAACGCGTCGGAGGCAGCCACCGCGCCGCGGGCACGGGCGGGAGCGCCGGCCGAATCGACGTTAGTGGCGCCGCCGGCACCGTCGACGTCGGACTCAACCTGCACACCCAGCGTGTTGGCCCGTTCGACGGCAAGCCTGCAGGAGTCCAGGCGGTTGACCTGCCCCATACCGATGCCCACTGCGGCGCCGTTCGAGGCGAGCAGGATCGCATTGGACTTGGCCGCGCGGCAGGCGGTCCAGGCGAAGGCGAGGTCGGCCAGCGTGGCGTCGTCAGCTGCCTCACCGGCTGCGAGGGTCCAGTTGGCGGGGTTGTCGCCGTCGGCGTCCACCTTGTCGGTGATCTGCACCAGCACGCCGCCGGAGACCTGGCGGATTTCGGCCGGGTAGCGGCCGTACCCTTCGGGCAGGGCCAGCAGGCGGATGTTCTTCTTCTTGGAGAGGATCTCCACGGCCTCGGGGTCGAATCCGGGGGCAATGACCACTTCGGTGAAGATGCCGGCCACGGTCTGGGCCATGCCGGCGGTGACCGTGCGGTTGGCCGCGATGACGCCGCCGAAGGCGGAGACGGGGTCGCAAGCGTGTGCCTTGGCATGGGCATCGGCGATCGGGTCCGCAGCGTCAGGGGACGCCACTGCCACACCACAGGGGTTGGCGTGCTTGATGATGGCCACGGCGGGCTCGGCGAAGTCGTAGGCGGCGCGGAGTGCTGCGTCGGCGTCCACGAAGTTGTTGTAGCTCATGGCCTTGCCATGGATCTGGTCGGCCTGGGCGATGCCCGCGGGGGCTGCCTTGTCGACGTACAGCGCTGCCTGCTGGTGCGGGTTCTCGCCGTAGCGCAGCACCTCGGAGCGTTCCAGGGCGAGGCCGGCGTAGGCGGGCCAGTCGATGACGCCGTCGCCGTCCTCGTCGCGGAACTGGCTGGCGGTCCAGGTGGCTACGGCGGTGTCGTAGGTGGCGGTGTGCGCGAACGCCTTCGCGGCGAGCCGGCGGCGGGTCTTGAGGTCGAAGCCACCCTCGGCGGCGGCGCGGACCACGTCGCCGTAGAACGTCGGGTCCACCACAATGGCGACGGCGGCGTGGTTCTTCGCGGCGGAGCGCACCATGGCGGGGCCTCCGATGTCGATCTGCTCCACGACGTCGTCCTGGGCGGCGCCGGACTTGACCGTCTCCACGAACGGGTAGAGATTCACCACGACGAGGTCGAAGGCTTCGATCTCCATCTTGGCGAGGGTCTCCATGTGGGCGGGGACCCGGCGGTCGGCGAGGATGCCGCCGTGGACGCGCGGATGCAGGGTCTTGACCCGGCCGTCCAGCATCTCGGGGGAACCGGTGACCTCTTCGACTTCCTGGACCGGAATGCCGGCCTCGGCGATCTTCTTGGCGGTCGAGCCGGTGGAAACAATTTTGACGCCTGCTGCGTGCAGGCCCTTGGCGAGCTCCTCCAGACCGGTCTTGTCGTATACCGAGATCAGGGCCCGGCGGATGGGAACACGGTCAAGCTGCGTCAAGCTCACAAAAGTCTCCGTCTTTATCTCGCGATTGATGTGCCGCGGTTGGTGGGGATACGGCCAGTTTATCGTGTCGACGGGCCCCCTCCCGCTGGCGGCCCCAGTGTGAAGGCGGGGCTTGAAGCCCCGGCGCTCCCCCGGGTTGCGGCCCGGCGCTCCGCGGCGACTTCCGCAACGTAAGGTTTAAGCAGGAGGCCGAGATGAACATTTACACCGCTGTGCCCAGTGGCGAGCAGGTAGTCCAGGAGCTGCCGTGGCGCTGGAGAGTGCAGGGCCGCATCTTCGTGATCGGCGGCCTGGGATTCATGTTCGACGCCTGGGACGTCACCCTCAACGGCATCCTCATTCCTTTGCTGTCCACCCACTGGAGCCTCACGCCTGGCGAGGCGGGCTGGATCGGCACCGCCAACCTGATCGGCATGGCACTGGGTGCCTTCATCTGGGGCACCATCGCGGACACCATCGGGCGAAGGAAGGCCTTCACGGCCACGCTGCTGATCTTCTCGCTATTCACGGTGCTCGGCGCCTTCTCCCCCGACTTCCTCTGGTTCTGCGTGTTCCGCTTCATGGCCGGATTCGGCCTGGGCGGCTGCATTCCGGTGGACTACGCACTGGTGGGTGAGTTCACGCCGCGCCGGCAGCGCGGCAGGGTCCTCACCGCCATGGACGGCTGGTGGCCTGTGGGGGCTGCTCTCTGCGGGTTCGTGTCCGCCTGGCTCGTGGCCGCGTTTGCCGACTGGCGCCTGACCATGCTCGTCATGGTGCTGCCTGCCCTGCTGGTGTTCTGGGTCCGGCGCAGCGTTCCCGAGTCGCCGCTGTTCCTGATCCGCAAGGGCCGCCGCGACGAAGCGGCCCGGGTGATTGACGGCCTGGTCGAGGCCACCGGTGCGGAGCCCCGGGCCTACAGCCTGCCCGAGCCGCAGGCCGTGGCCCGGCTTTCCGCCGGCAGCGCGTGGGAGCAGCTGCGTGGGGTCTGGCAGTTCAATTGGAAGATTACCGCCGCCGCCTGGGCCCTGTTCATGAGCATCCTGCTGGTCTACTACCTGTCCCTGACCTGGATGCCGCGGATCCTGATCGGCGCCGGGTTCGCCGAATACAAGGCGTTCCTGACGACGGCGGGGATGGCCGCCGTCGGGCTTCTTGGCGTGATCGCGGCCGCGCTGCTCGTGGAACGCGTGGGCCGCAAGTGGCTGCTGGCCATCACGGGGCCGCTGTCCGCGCTGATCCTGGTGGTGGTGGCGTTCGTGGTGGATGTGCCCACGGCGGCGGTGTTCTGGCTGCTGGTGTTCGGGTTTGTGGTGCAGGTGGCCATCCCGGTGCTCTACGCGTACGTTTCCGAGCTGTACCCCACGGAACTGCGGGGCAGCGGCTTCGGCTGGGCTTCGACATTCTCGCGGCTGGGGGCAGGCTTCGGCCCGCTCATCTTCGCGAATTACTTCTGGCCGCAGCTGGGGCTCGCCACCTCCTTTGCCCTCGCCGGCGGCCTGGTGGTCCTGTCCGTGCTGTGGATGGCGTTCTTCTCCCCCGAAACCCGCCAGCGCCGCCTCGAATAGCCCTTCTCCTCCCAACTGACTCGCAATAGTTGTCGTTTTGACGCCTCAAAACGACAACAACTGCGGGTCACTTGGGTGACCAGCCCCTGCTGAGTAGCGCGTCCCGGACTTTCGCTACGGCGGGCACTGCGTGTGCTGCATGTGGCGCTTGGAGTTCCTGATAAGCAGCCAGCCCGCACGGCTGTAGTCCTCCTCGCGGGCGATGTCCCGGACGATCTGTGCAGCCTCGGAGCGGCCCTCTCCTTCGTACTAAGGCGAGCTAGTTGGGAGCTGCGGACCGGCGGGGCTGGCTACTTCGGGGCCCGGGCGGCGGCGTGCTTTGCCGCGAGGGACGCCAGAGTGGAGACCAGGAGCCGGCGCTCCGCCACTTTGATCCGTTCGTGCAGGGTCTCCTCGGTGTCGCCGTCCTCGACGGCCACCGCCTCCTGCGCGATGATGGGCCCCGTGTCCACGCCGGCGTCGGCCCAGTGCACGGTGCAGCCGGTGACCTTCACGCCGTAGGCTATGGCGTCACGGACTCCGTGGGCGCCGGGGAAGGACGGCAGCAGGGCGGGGTGCGTGTTGAGGTACTTTCCGTCGAACGCGTCGATGAATTCGGGGCTCACGATCCGCATGAAGCCGGAGGACACCACCACATCCGGCTGGTACGCGGCCACGGCTTCCGTCAGCGCGGCGTTCCATTCCGCACGGTCCGGATAGGCCTTGAAGTCCACCACGAACGTCTCAATCCCGGCAGCAGCAGACCGCTCCACGCCGTAGGTTCCCGGGCGGTCCGCGCCCACCGCGGCGATCTCAACATCCAGGTCTCCGGCCTGAACGGCGTCAATGACGGCCTGGAGGTTGGAACCGGTTCCGGAGACGAGGACTACTATGCGCATTGCTCAAGCTTAGGCGGCTGCTCGCGTAGGCTGGAAAACATGAACCCCACCCCGGGCCCCCAAGGGCCGCAGCGGACCGCGCGTCCGCTCAGCGAGGAAGCCAAAGCTTCGCTCCAGAAGACGCACACACTGTTCCGCATGTTCATCGTGGCTGTGCTGGGCGCCTTCTTCGTGTTCCAGCTGGACATCACCTACCTCTGGCTTACGGCCATTCTGACGGCGGCGGGCATCGCGCTGGGGATCATCGTGCTCATTCGGGCCATCCGGTTCAAGGAATCCAAACTGGTGCTGTTCGGCACCATCTCCGGCCTGGTGGTTTCCGCCGTCATGGTTCTCCTGGTCCTGACCTCGGCGCTGTTCTTCAACCCGGTGCGCGACTTCCAGCAGTGCTCCCGCCAGGCGCTGACTAGCAAGGCAAGCACGGAATGCCGGGTCCAGCTGGAGAACTCGCTGCCCGGTCCGCTCAAGCAGCCCGTGCGCTAGGGCCGCCCGGGGCGGAAGACTATTTGCTGCTCGGGGCAGTCCCCAGCTCGGCGTCCCGCAGTTGCCGGCGTTCCAGCCACGGTCCCGCTGCGTAGCCAATTACGACGCCGATCCCCACTTCCGCTGCCAGCCAGACTGCCGTCCACAACGGGTCAGGCCCGATATCCGAGAGGCGGCCGATGCCGGCTGAGCCGCGCGCCAGCCAGGCGAGGGCTGCGGCCAGCACGCCGGCAGCGGCCCCGACGATCAGCGCCAGGAACAGCGTGGATCCGGCGGCGGTCAGCCAGCGGACGCGGAGTTTGATGGACAGCCACTCATCGAAGTGGTTTTCACCTTCGCGCAGGAACCACCACCCAGCCAGGACTCCGGCGAGCACGGGAACCACCAGCGCCACCGGCCCGAAATCGAGCCGACCGGAAGGGATCGCAGCAAAAACGGGGATAGTGGGCAGCGGTCCCACGGCGGTTCCCAGCGGGCCCACCTGGGAGCCTGCGCCGAGCGCGAATCCGGAGCCGGTCAGCCACGCGAGCGCGAAGACAGCGAGGTTGGGCAGGAAGCCGAGCTGCGCAATGGTGAGGGCCGCGCCCCCTACGGGTCCGGCGTCGAGCGCTTCATAGACCGCCACCACAAGGTTCCAGTGGATGAAAAGATCCACGGCCAGCAACGCCGAGGAGATGGCGAGCGCCGCGAGGACAGCCACGAAGCCCGCCTTCGCTGCCGACGCCAGATACGACCCCGCCCACCGCGAATGCTGGCTCGTGCGGGCGATCCAGTCCACTGCGTCGACGCCGATCAGCCGGCTCCATGAACCGGCCTCCCGCCGGGCGCCGATCACCATCCCGAGGCCGAACGGAACCAAGGGAAGGAGTCCAGCCCACCACAGGAAAACCTCAACGTCCTCGGTCCGGCAAATGAATCCAGTTGCGATGCCAAAACCCGCGTAGACCAGCCATGAACCGAGGAGCGCCTGCCACAGCTGGTCCGTGTACGACGCCCGGGCAAGGCGCCTGCCCGCCCGCCAGGCGAGCAGAAACGGTATGAGTGTGAGGCCCAGCGGAAGCAGCGACAACATGCCGGTCTCCGGCCTCGCGGCAGCTCCCTCCCCCACGGTGGTGAGGTACAGGGGTACCCCGTGGATGACCAGCCAGGCCTGGCCGGCCAGCCGGGCCAGGACATCGAAGCCGGCGCTCCCGAAACCCGAGGTCGCCCACACCGCAACGATGGGGGCGATGACCACCAGCGCGGAAATGATGGCCGCCTGCGCGGATTCGAGCCCGCCCTGCAGCCACAGGGGCATGGGTAGGCCACGGTCTCCGGTCTGGTCAGCACGCAGTTTCATCGCCTCCCATCGTGCCATGCGGGACCCGGCGCGCCCCGTTTCGACAGGCTTAACACCACGAGAAGTCGGACGAACATGGGCCTGCGCCGGTACACGGCAGGCTCGACGGCGGGCGCTTTTTCGGAGGGCCCGACGTAAAATTAGCTTGTCCGCATTCAGTGGTTGGAGGCAGAAAATGACTACCGCATCCCCACATGCACACGGCGTTCACTTTGGCAGGACTGACGTCCAGAACGCTGGCATGGGTGTTGGTATTGTCGCGTTGGTGATCGGTGTGCTGGGGTTCATCCCGGGCATTACCGCCCGGTATGGCGAACTTATGTTCCTAGGGCCCGATTCGCACGCCATGTTCCTAGGCCTGTTCCAGGTATCCATGCTGCTCAACATTGTGCAACTGGTTATCGGCGGAACCGGTTGGGCCATGTCCCGCAGTGAAATGGGTGCCCGCAGGTTCCTCATGGGCGCCGGTGCCCTCTACATCATTCTCAGCATCTATGGGCTCAGTGTCGGAGTGGATTCGGCGGCCAATTTCCTGTCGCTGAACATGACGGACAACTGGACCATGATGGTGGCTGGTGTACTGATGATTGCCGCCGGCTGGATGTTTTCACGGCATTCGGTCGAGGACAGGAAATAGCCCGGAACGCGAACGCCGGGAACTAGGAGCCGCGAATGAGTAGATATCTAATCTGAGTATTCGTACTACCGGTTGGTGCAGGCGGCCACGCAAGTCGTGGGCGGCTGCACCAGCTTTGTGTCCGCATCCTTAATGCCCGGGAATGGGCTGTTTCAGCCAGAACTGGACTGACCTTCAGGAATCATGCAGGGGAGAGTCCGAACCCGGCTGCCGTGCCGAACAGCAGGAAGGTTCCCACGCCGTCAGTATGGGATCGGGGGCCGCTGCCGGGAACTTCTCTGCGGTGACGGCTATTTGAAGCGGATCTGCGCGTAGGGCTCGCTGGGCAGATTCCCGGCGGTCCAGGGTTCCTCCGACGGTTCGATGCGGACTTCGCCGCGCCCGTCGCGCAGGACTGCCACCACCGTGGCAGCAATGGCGATGACGGCAATCACAGCCAGCAGCACAAGGACGACGACGATGGATCCAGACATCCCTAAGGCACCTTCTACTTCAATTCTAGAGCGTTCCCCCTGTCCGACCGTGCGCGAATTTTTTTCCTCTGGACGTATCTGGGCGATAGGCATATCCTGATCTCCCACCGCGCTGGGGGGTGATTCGGATGGGCAACAGCTTGCGCTATGTCAAAGCTGCCGTTCTGCGTGCCCTCCTGCTGCCCGCTCTCCTGGTTCTCGCGTGGATCACCTGGGGCGCAGCGTCGGCTGAGGCAGCTCCCGGGGACTCCGTGACGGCTGGTCCGGTTGGCACCGGTTCCCTGGACACTGGTTCCCCCCACGGCGGTTCCCTCAACACTGGTTCCCTCAGCACGGCGCCCATTACGGCCATTGCGGAATCTGTGGTGTCTGCTCCGCTGGCTCCTGCGGCTTCCCACCTGACCCCAGCGGCAAAGTTGCTGCCGGCCGTTCCTGCCCTGCCGGCGGCCCCCAGCGTCCCGAGAACGGTCGCCAAGCCTGTGACGACTGCCGTCGGCGCAACCGCGGACACAGCCGGCACTTTGATCAAGGACGCGCCGACGGCGGTCAGCACCGTGACCACCGCTGCGGCTCCGGTGCTCCACAAGGCAGACAGCTTGGTTACGGCCGCGGAAGACATCCCATCGTCGGTGCGGCAACTGCCGCTAACGCCTGCTGTCCCGGTCATTCATTCGCTACCGCGTCCTTCCCTGCGTGTCCCGTCGGTGTCGGTTTCTTCGGTGCCGGTTCCCTCGGTGCGTGTTCCTTCGGTGCCGGTGCTGGATCCGGCCGGAGTCCATGTACCGGCTGTCAGGCCGCCGGCGCCGGTTCCCGGCGCCGCGGACAGCCCACCAGATCTCGCTGTACCGCCACATGCCGTTTCGCCGTCGGGCATCACGCAGGGGACGAACACTCCAAAGACCGGCCGGATCCTGCCGGCAGCAAGTGCCGGGACGATCCTCCCGGCCATGCCGGCTACGGGCGGTGGTCTGCCGCTCGCAGGCGCGGGCCTCACGCTTGCGCAGCTGCAGATGACCACGTCCCAGCGGCGAGAGCCGGCAGCCGCCAGCCCCGCAACCCACAAACTTCACATTGATACGTTGCCCCGCGACGGTCACCTCCCGGCCTTTGCCGCGAGCGAGGGAACGTGGGGGAACTCCTCCGGAGGCTCCGAAGGCTTCGGCGCCCAGGCCGCCGAAGTGGCGGGAGATTGGGACCGGACCCCTCTGCTTGCCGGCGCCCGGATGTTCGATGCCACCCCGAACCTTCCTGCCAGCCCAGCCTCCGGGCCGGGGTCTTCCCCCGACTGAACAGGTCAACTCTGCCCTCAAATGCGGGCAGAAACGACCACCTGCGCAACCCTGCGCAAGGACCATCAGTTCAGTCAGGAGAATATGTCATGTCTACGCACGCCCCGCTGTCTGCTGCCCCTCGTCCGTCCCGTCCCCAGTCCGGCGCCCTTGGCGGCCGGATCGGAAACTGGCCCGACCCCATGCGCGGCCGGATCGGAAACTGGCCCGACCCCATGCGCGGCCGGATCGGCAACTGGCCCGACCCTATGTCCGGCCTCATCGGCAACTGGCCGGACCCGATGCAACAGCGAAGCTAGGAATGCCCCAGCGAAGCTGAAGTACGGTCCGGCCCTGCGCCTGGACCAGCATGCGCCAACCAGGATAGGTGTCGCCGCGCGCGGCGCGGCGACACTTATCCTCCCTCAATGACCGAAACACCCGCCCAAGGCGCCTACTCGGGGCTGGGATCGCCCCTTCCATTTCGCTTCTGGCGTGTTCCGGCACGGTCCCCCGGCGGCGGCGTATCTTCCTGTCCGGCCTCATCTGCGTCAGAGGCCGGCGTCCGCAAGGCAGGTTCCCCAGACGTGGCCTCGCCCGAAGCCGCCTGCGCAACTTCTGTGGGCTTCGCACCTTCTGTGGGCCTCGCACCCTCTGCCGGCGCACCGGCTGCAGGAGATTCCGCCTCGGCGGTGTCGTCCGCGGCTGGGTCGTCGACGACGGCGGCCGGATTCTCGTTCTTGGTCGAGCCGACCTTGCTGCGGCCGGGAAAGTAGCTGATGACACGCGCCAACTCCTGGCCCAGGGCGGTGCCCGCAACGACATCAGGAGGCAGCGCTTCGTGCTCAGCTTTCCGTGCCGCCTCCAATGCCTGACGGCCTGCCTCCGTAATGGATACCTCGTTGTGCCGCCTGTCCTGCGAACGGGATTCCCGAACCACAAGCCCGGCACCCTCGAGCCTCGAAAGCACACGGCCAATGGACTGGCTGCGAACCTTGATGGCAGCGGCCAACTCTTCCTGGTTCAGCGGACCGTCCAGGAGGCCCTGCAGCGCGATGACTGCGGCGTGCGTGAGGCCGAGTTCAGCCAAAGCCTGGTCCTGCCTGCGCTGGACAAGCCTGGCGGCCATGGACAGCAGCTGGTGAGGCCCCCACTGCTCCGCGTCAGGATTCGGGACCATCGGTTTAAACCCTTCTTTCCCCTTTGAGCCCGTGCTGACAACACCGCCAGCCCAACACGCCGACAACGCCGGGGCCGGTAACCCGGCCCTGGCGTTAGGCACGTTAACGGCGGGTGTCCTCTACGCCGTCGGTCTCAATGCGCTCCTTGCGGACCTGTTCATCCACCGTCACTTCGTCCGTGACGGTTTCCGTGTCCAGCCTGACCCGCTCGACGGGAACAGTTTCCTTGTCCACCACGGGACGTTCCTCGTGGAGCACCACCTCGTGTTCTGCTTCGCTGATGTGCCGTCCCCTCAGCGCCTCGTCCTGGTTTCCTTCGGTGATCGGTTCACGCTCCAGCCGTACTTCCTCGCGCTGCACGGGAACTGTCTGGGTCACGTTTTCGGTCACCACATACTTGCGCAGACGGGCCCGGCCGGCAGCCTGCCTTTCTGTACCAACATTCAGGCGTTCCTCCGAACGCGTCATGGCGTCGCCATCGGCGAGTCCGGACGTATCACGTTCGAACCTGTCATCCGGAGCGCTGTAAGTTCCACCGCTCCCTGCGGCAGCGAACCCCGCATCCCGCTCGGTGGCGGAAAGGCCGGCAGCGGACTGGTCGGCCGTCCGGCTGGAGTCGGCGCGGCGCCCGTTCGCAGCCTCGGAATAGGTGACGTTGCCGTTTAGCTGGTAGTGCTCGTAGAGCCGGTCCTCTTCTGACGGATCAAGGTGGCCCTCAGCGTCCACGCGTGGTGCGTCCTTGATCTGGTCCTTGCTGTAAGGGACAACAATGTCGGATCCCTCAAGCCGTGCCCCCTCGAGCGGAATGAACGACTCATGGTTCCCGAAAAGGCCAGTCCGTGCCGTCACCCACGTGGGCTGTCCGTTGTCATCATCCGCATACACCTGGCCGAGGGAACCAATCTTGTCTCCGTCTGCGGAGAGGATGTTCCCCTTCTTGTTGAGCAGGCCGTCGATGTGTTCCTTGGTGAGCATGCTGTCTCCTTGGAGTTTGACTTCGTATTCACATTTGGCTGTACACGCTGAGGCCGACGACGGCGCAGCGGCAGGTTAGGACACACTGTCGCCGCCCTGGAACGGCATCTGCCGCACCTGCCAGGGCAATCCGCCGTCGCGGCCGAGACCGGCAATCCGACCTCACACCTATACCCTAAGCATGCTTACTATCAGATTGGCAAGCCTACTTAGCTTTTTTCTTGGGGTCCCCACCCAGGGGGCACGCGGCAAGCTCCCCCAACAGCCACGCCCGCCGCCGCTTTACGCCTGGACGGAAGAAGTGGGGGTGGGAAAAAATGGCAAGGGTGCTTACTATTTATTAGTAAACATGCTTACCATTGCATGCCAGCAACGCTGGTTCCTGTACAGCAGCTGCCCCTTTCGGAAAGAGAGCGCGAAGATGACTGAGAACCAATGGCCGCAGGATGAAGACCTCACCACTCCCGCGGTCCCACAGAATTCGGGTTACGGCGCCGGAACCACCGGCTACGGCGCAACTGGAGCGGGAACCACCGGCTACGGCACTCCCGGCTACCAGGACGATGCGTCCTCGAAGAAGGACGTGGCAAAAGAAGAGGCCGCGAACGTCGCCGACGAGGCTAAAGGTGCCGCCCAGAACGTGGCCGAGACGGCCAAGTCCGAGGCAAAGAACGTCGCATATGAAGCCAAGAACAGCGCCCGGGATCTGCTGCACCAGGCGAAGTCGGACCTGACCAGCCAGGCCGGCACCCAGCAGACCAAGGCCGCCGAAGGCATCCGCACCATCTCCTCGCAGCTGCGCACCATGGCCGACGCACCGGACCAGCAGGGCGTGGCCTCGGACCTGATCCGGCAGGCCGCCGACCGCTCCGAATCCGTCGCGTCCTGGCTGGATAACCGGGACCCGGGCTCACTGCTGAACGAAGTCAAGTCCTTCGCCCGCCAACGTCCCGGGACCTTCCTGCTCCTCGCGGCAGGCGCAGGACTTCTCGCCGGACGCCTCGGCCGCAGCCTGCAGGCCGGCGCCCCTGAAACCCGGACCTCGTCCGGGGTCGGATACGCCACCGGCACCGTTCCGCCCTACCCCGTGCAGCCGCCGGTCACGGAAAGCAGCCTGGACGCCGGAGTCGGCGCGCCGCTCTATGACCAAGCCGAACTTGGAGAACCCGCCTACACCCAGCCGGCCTACGGCGAGACAACCTACGGGGAGCAGGCCACTGATCAGCCCGCCTACGGCGGACCCGCCACCGGCCAGCCTGCCTACGGCGAACCCGCCACCGGCCAGCCGGCCTACGGCGAACCCGCCACCGGCCAGCCGGCCTACGGTGAGCCCGCTACGGGCCAGCCGGCCTACGGTGAACCGGCATACGGCGAACCGGGCGTCGGCGAGCCAGCCATCGGTGAGCCGGGTTATGGCGAGCCGAGGCGGCGGGACACTGATGATACCGAAGGTGGAGGTCGTCCCCTGTGAGCAGCCAGATCCCCGATACCCCGCCAACGGCCGCGCACGCCAAGGCCGACACCACCTCCCTCGGTGACCTCCTGGGCGAGGTCACCCGGGACCTGTCCACCCTGATCCGGCAGGAAATCGAACTCGCCAAAGCCGAACTGAAACAGTCCGGCACCCGCGCCGGCAAAGGCGGCGGCATGCTCGCCGGCGCCGGCATCGCCGGGCACTTCGTCCTCCTGTTCCTCTCCATCGCCCTCTGGTACGCCCTGGGCGAGCTGACGGGACTGGGCTGGTCCGCCGTCATCGTCGCCGTGATCTGGGCCATCATCGCCGCGATCCTGGCCAGTGTGGGACGCAAGGAACTCAAAACCATCAAGGGCATGCCCCAGACCGTCGAAACCGTCCAGGAAATCCCGCCCACCCTCAAACCCAATGGAGACCACCGATGAGTGAGAACCCGGACGCCATCCGCGCCGACATCGAAGCCACCCGCGAACGCCTGGGCACCAACGTGGACGCCGTGGCCGACAAAGTCACCCCGTCCAACATCGTCCACCGCCAGACCAGCAAGGTCAAAGACGCCGTCTTCGGAGTAAAGGACAAAGTCATGGGCACCGCAGACCACGCCACCCACAGCACCTCCGGCAGCCTCCACCACGCCGCGCACAGCACCACCGGCGGCCTCCACCAGGCCACCGACGCCGCCGGCAACGCCATCAGCACCGCCGGCGACGCGATCGCCGACGCACCCCACCAGGTCGCCGCCAAAACCCAGGGCAACCCCCTCGCCGCCGGGCTGATCGCGTTCGGCGCCGGGCTGCTCGCCTCCTCCCTGATCCCGGCCAGCCAGAAGGAACGCGAAGCCGCCGACGCGCTGAAAACCGCCGCCGAACCCATGACCAGCCAGCTCACCGAAGCAGCCAAGGACATGGCCCAGGGCTGGAAGGAACCCGCCCAGGACGCCATGGAAAACGTCAAGGCCACCGCCACCGACGCCGCCCAGCACGTCAAGGACGAAGGCCAAACCGCCGCCTCCGACGTCAAAGCAACCGCCACGGACGCCAAGGACCACGTCCAAAACACGTAGCGGTCAAAACACCTACCAGTCAAAGTACGACGACGGCCGGCCCGCTTAGCGCGGGCCGGCCGTTTGTGTGTGGCCAGGTGCGGCAACAACCGGCCAGAGCCCGGACCCGACTCGGATGACCTTGAGAGCCCGCTCTCCGAAAGCGGCGGAATTGCTGGACTATGCCCCGGCGCACCACCACACTGTCTATTACAGCTGGTCATCCCGCATTTCATGGTTTACCGGTTCCGCAAATCCCGTGCTTATCCGGCAGGTTTCCCGACCGGAAAAAGGCCGGGCCTCGCATTTGGGCCTTCTAATTGCACTGAGAGGACACCGCCATGGAGAACCTGGCAGCCATCCTGCCCCTGATTGTCACTGTTGTCTCGGTGCTTCTGGGCGTTCTGGTCATTTGGCTGGCCGTCAAACTGATGTGGAAGGTGGCCGAGCCAAACGAGGCCCTCATTATTTCCGGATTGACGCGCGGCACCCTGGAAAACACCGACGGTATGGACTTCAAGATCGTCACGGGCAGGGGCGCACTGGTGGTTCCGGGCCTGCAGACCGTCCGGACGTTGTCCCTCACGCTGAACGAGACAGAGCTGAAGGTCTCGTGCGTCACGTCCCAAGGCATCCAGGTGGTGGTCGAAGGCGTCGTCATTTACAAAATCGGGGATGCCCCCGCGTTTATCGCCAACGCGGCACGAAGGTTTCTTGGCCAGCAGCCGAAAATGGAAAGCCAGGTATATAACGTCTTCGAGGGACACCTTCGCTCCATTATCGGCAGCATGACCATGGAGGAAATCATCCGCGAGCGCGATAAGTTGGCGTCCCAGGTCCGCGGCGCGAGCGGCGTGGAAATGGAAAAACTGGGCCTCGTGGTGGATTCCCTGCAGATTAAGGACCTCCAGGACCCCACAGGCTACATCCAGAACATCGCCAAGCCGCACATCGCCCAGGTCAAAGCGGAAGCCCGCATCGCCGAGGCCACCCGGAACCGCGAGGCCGCGGAACGGGAAGCCGAGGCCGCGGCTCAAATTGCGGATGCCCAGAGCGCCTCGGCAATAAAGCAGTCGGTGGCGCAGGCAAACGCCGAACGGGCCAAGGCCAATGCGGCGCAGGCAGGCCCGTTGGCCGACGCCACAGCCCGCCAGCAGGTGGTGGTCCAGGAAACCGAAGTGGCCAAGCTCGAGGCGGACCGCGAGGAACAGAAGCTGCAGACCACCATCCGCAAGCCCGCCGACGCCAAGGCCTACGCGCAGCGGACCGAGGCGGAGGCACAGAAGGCAGCGGACATCAGTGCCGCCGAAGCGCGGGCCAAGCGGACGGAACTCGAAGCCCAGGCCAATGCCCGCAGGGTTGAAGTCGAGGCCCAGGCCAATGCGAGCGCGGCCGCGGCAACTGCAGGGGCCACCCGGGTGACCGGTGAGGCCGAAGCGGCAGCCACGAAGGCACGTGGCGATGCTGCGGCCTCCGCCATCAAGGCCAAAGCCCTGGCCGAGGCGGACGGCATCAAGGCCCGCGGCGAAGCGCTGGAGAGCAACCAGGACGCTGTCATCGCCCAGCAGCTGGCGGAGAACATGCCGGCCATCGTGGCGGCGGCGGCCGAGCCGTTCGGACACGCGGACCAGCTCACCGTCCTGAACGGCGCTGACGGCCTCAACAGCATGGTCGGCGGGATCATCACCCAGGCCGGCTCGTTCCTGCCGCGGCTGTCGACTGCCCTGAAGAATGGGCAGAGCCACGCCAAGCAGCCGCCGAAGCAGCCCGGCGCCTAGGCACAGTACCAGGGAATCCGGGGAAGCCAAGGAACATGGTGCACAGAAACGTTGACCGGAGTCTGACCGGGAAGATCGGCCGGGTAACCGGGCGGATCGGCCCCGGCACCGTCGGGGAAGTCATGCTCCCGTACCGTGGCGGCGTCAGCGCATTCCACGCCTACCCGTTCGACAAGGTCAGTGTCTTTCCGGTGGGTGACGAGGTGCTGGTCATCTACCTCGACCCGCCGCAGACCGTCTTCGTGGACGAGCTGCCGGATGTTCTCCGCCACGAGGAACGCTAGCCCCGCCTGTTAACCCAACTTTCCCTTCCCGGTCACGCCCGCTCCCCCGCACGGTTAGACGGCGGGAACACCGTTGAGGGGTGAGGATCGCTATCGTTGCCGAATCATTCCTGCCGCTGATGAACGGAGTCACGCACTCCATCCTGCGAGTGCTTGAGCATCTGCAGGACCGGGGCGATGAGGTACTGGTGATTGCGCCGTCGACGTCGGACGCTGATGTTCTGGACGTTGTGCACGGCGCGATTGTGCACCGGCTGCCCTCCGTTCCGCTGGCGGGCTACACGAACGTGCGGGTGGCGCTGGGGGGTGTGTACCGGGTCAAGAGAATCCTTGCCGAGTACGCACCGGACGTGGTCCACCTGGCGTCGCCGTTCGTGCTCGGCTGGCGGGCGGCGCAGGCCGCGCATCAGCTGGGGATCCCCACGGTGGCCATCTACCAGACCGAGGTTCCCGGCTACGCCGCCCGGTACGGGGTGCCGTTCCTGGAGAACTGGGCCTGGAACCGGGTGGACAACATTCATCTCCTGGCGTCCCGGACGCTGGTGCCGTCCACTTTCGCGCTGAACCAGTTGCGCGGCCGCGGGATTCGGCGGGTGGGCATGTGGCGGCGCGGTGTGGATACCGCGCGTTTTGCGCCGGGAAAGCGCGACGACGGGTGGCGCGCTTCCGTGGCGCCGGGCGGTGAGCGGATCATCGGCTATGTCGGCCGGCTGGCCGTGGAGAAGCAGGTGGAGGACCTTGCCGTGCTGGCAGACGTTCCCGGCACCCGCATGGTGATTGTGGGCGACGGTCCGCAGCGGGCGGCGCTGGAGGAGGCCCTTCCCAACGCGGTGTTCACCGGCTTCCTCGGCGGTGAGGAGCTGGCCCGGGCCGTGGCGTCGTTCGATCTCTTCGTGCACCCCGGTGAGTTTGAGACCTTCTGCCAGACGATCCAGGAAGCCATGGCATCCGGCGTGCCGGTGGTGGCCACCGGCCGCGGCGGGCCCTTGGACCTGGTGGAGAATTCGCGCACCGGCTGGCTCTATGAGCCCGGTGACTTGGCCGGCCTGCGCCGGCATGTGATGGACCTGATGGGCGACGACGCCAAACGCCGTGCGTTCGCGGCGGCGGCTTACGCCTCGGTACAGGGCCGGACGTGGCCCGCCCTCTGCGCAGAGCTGGTGCGCCACTACAAGGACGTTATTGCCGGCACATCGCTCGTTGAGCGTGCCGAAAACAAGACCCCCCGTACCCAAGGAGCCACCCTGTGAAAATTTCCGTGATCGGCTGCGGCTACCTCGGCGCAGTGCATGCGGCCACGCTCGCGTCGATGGGCCACACCGTGGTGGGGATTGACGTCGACCCCGCACGGGTTGAGCAGCTGGCCAGCGGGCGCGCCCCCTTCTACGAACCGGGACTGGACGAACTCCTGCGCGACGGGCGCGCCACCGGCCGCCTGCGCTTTTCCACTGCCTTCGCCGACGCCGCCGGGGCGCAGATTCACTTCCTCTGCGTGGGCACGCCGCAGGCCAAGACGTCCGACGGCGCCGACCTCAGCTATCTGGTCTCCGCCACCAAGAGTCTCCTTCCGCACCTGGGCCGGGGCGCCGCCGTCGTCGGTAAATCAACCGTGCCCGTGGGCACCGTTGACAAGCTGGGGCGCATGCTCGCGGCACGGCCTGATGTGCTGCTGGGCTGGAATCCGGAGTTCCTGCGGCAGGGCACGGCGGTGAAGGACACGCTGGTGCCGGACCGGCTGGTGTACGGGGTGCGCGGCGGCAGGGAGGGCGCGTTCGGGCGCCGCAGCGACGGCACGCAGAGACCGGCGCGCGGCGTGACCGCCGTGCTGGACGCGGTGTATGAACCGCTGCTGCGCGCCGGCATTCCCCGGCTCGTGTGCAATTTCGCGACGGCGGAACTGATCAAATCGGCGTCGAACGCCTACCTGGCGACGAAAGTCAGCTTCATCAATGCGATGTCGGAACTGTGCGACGCCGCCGGTGCCGACGTCACCGAACTGAGCGAGGCGATGGGCATGGATCCGCGCATCGGCAACCGGTACCTGCACGCCGGGCTGGGGTTCGGCGGCGGCTGCCTGCCCAAGGACATCCGCAGTTTCCGGGCCCAGGCGCAGGCGCTGGAGGTCCGGTCCGTGGACGACTGGATGGGCGTGGTGGACTCCATCAACCTCGGCCAGCGTGCCCGGACCGCGGAGGTTGCCAAGGAGCTCTGCGGCGGCTCGATCGCCGGCCGGACGGTGACCGTGCTGGGTGCGGCGTTCAAGCCGGACACGGACGACATCCGCGACTCTCCCGCCCTGGACGTCGCGCTCCGGCTCGCCTCGGCGGGTGCGCACGTCACGGTGACGGACCCGAAGGCCATCAACAACTCGTGGATGCGCTACCCGCAGCTGCGGTTCGAGGCCTCTGCCACGCGGGCGCTTGAGGGTGCCGAGCTGGTGCTGCTGCTGACCGAATGGGCCGAGTACCGCGAACTGTCTCCGGCCGCCGTCGGGCAGCTGGTTCGACGCCGGACGGTGCTGGACGCCCGGAATGTGCTGGACACTGCGGCGTGGCAGGCGGAAGGCTGGACGGTGCGCGGCCTCGGCACCCAAGCCACCCAGCAGGCTGAGCACGTCTCCGCCGGCTAAGCCGCGCCCCCGCGCCTGGGCCCACGCCGGGTTCCCTGGCCGGGCTTGCGAGGTTAGGGTGCCGGCGGGGCCTAGCCAGCCTCTATGATCGAGGTGAGGGGGTGGACGCTCAGTGAGTTTCTCGCGGTCTCACGCAACGGTGGCATGACGGCGGCTTCCCCACGCCCTGAGGGGGATCCGGCCGCCAGTACCGCTGCCCTGTTCGACGCGCTGCCGGACGCGGTACTGGTGGTGGACGGCGGCGGCGTCATCGCCCAGGCCAATGCCGCCGCCGAGCGGCTCTTCGGCTACGGCAGGCTTCAGCTCGTGGGCCGGGACCACCGTATGCTCCTCGCCGAAGGCTACCGCAGCGGTTTCGGCCGGCTCTTCGCCAGCCTGCGCAGCGAGTCCGGAGACAGCGCCGCCGCGCAGACCCCTTTCGAGTCCTACGGTCTGCGCAGTGATGGCACGGAGTTCCACGGCGAAGTGGCCTGCTCGCTGCTGGAGTCCGACGGCGGCCCAAGCCTGGTCGCGTCGGTCCGGCCCACCTTTCACCGGCAGGAGGCCGACGCCGAGCTGCGGGAAGCGATGTCGCTGCTCAGCGCTACCCTGGAGTCCACGGCCGACGGGATCCTGGTGGTGGGCATCGACGGCAAGATCGCAGGCATCAACGAACAGTTCACCAAGATGTGGGGTATCCCACGCGAACTGATGGCCACGGGCGATGACGCAGCAGTGATGGAACACGTGCTTGGGCTCCTCTCGCACCCGGAGAGCTTCGTGGACAAGGTCAACGAGCTGTACGCGCACCCCGCCGCGGAAAGCCACGACACCCTGGAGTTCCTCGACGGCCGCACCTTTGAACGGTACTCACGGCCGCAGCGGGTGGGAAACGTCGTGGTGGGCAGGGTCTGGAGCTTCCGCGACGTGACGCCGCGGCGCAAAGCCCAGGAACAGGCCCGGCAGGCCATGGCGGATCTCGCCGAGCAGGCCGCGCAGCTCAAGGCCATGGCGTTCCAGGATCCGCTCACGGGGCTGGCGAACCGCAAGCTGTTCCATGACCAGCTGTCGGAAGCGCTGCACGGCAGCTCCAGTGCCGCCGTCGACGTCCTCCTCCTGGACCTTGACGACTTCAAGGAGGTCAACGACATCCTTGGCCACGCCGCCGGGGACCAGATGCTGGTGGAGGTGGCCCGGCGGCTGCGGGCATGCGTCCGGCCCGACGACACGGTGGCCCGGCTGGGCGGTGACGAGTTCGTCGTGCTCCTGACCGGAGCCACGGATGCCGAGTCCGTCGCGGAGCGGATCGTGCAGTCGCTCAACGTCCCCGTGCGGATCGAGGGGTCCATGCTGCGGCCCAGCCTGAGCCTGGGGATCGCTTCACTGAGCGAGGACGCGGTGGCTGCGTCGGAGCTGCTGCGGCGAGCGGATGTGGCGATGTATGCGGCCAAGGCCGCCGGCAAGAACCGGTATATGCGGTTCAAGCCGGAGATGATGACGGCCCTGGTGCAGCGGACGGACATGGAAGCCGGACTGCGGCTCGCCGTCGACAATGACCAGATCAGCGTGAGCTACCAGCCGGTTGTGTCGCCGCGGCTGGGCGAGGTGATCCAGTTCGAGGCACTGGCCAGGTGGGAGCGCGACGGCAGGAACGTCCCGCCGTCGCAGTTCATTCCGACGGCGGAGCGCAGTGGGCTGATCTCGGCGATCGGTTTGCAGATGATGCGGGAAAGTTTCATTCAGCTGGGGCCCTGGCTTTCGGGCGGCACTGGCCGCTCACTCGCCGTGAATGTGTCCGGTGTGCAGCTGGGGGATTCCGATTTCGCCAGTAGCGTGCTGGGCATGTCCGAGTCCCACGGGATGGATCCCCGGCAGCTGGTGCTGGAGGTGACGGAGAGCGTGTTTTTCGACGCCGACGACAACCTGATCAGCCAGCTGGCGAGCCTGCGCAGCGCCGGCGTACGGGTTGCGCTCGATGATTTCGGCACCGGTTACTCCTCGCTGGGCCGCCTTCAGGATCTGCCGGTGGATGCGGTGAAGATCGACCAGTCCTTCGTCTCCATGGTCCGCACGGGGGCGGAGAAGCTGCCGATCCTCAGCTCCATGATCAACATGGCCCACAGCCTGGGTCTCAGTGTCACCGCGGAGGGTATCGAAACTGCCGAACAGGCCGCCTACCTGACGGACCTGCAGTGCGACGCGCTGCAGGGCTACCTGTTCTCGGTTCCCGAATCCGAGGCCGGGCTCAAGCAGGCCATCAGCCGCTCAGCCGTAGCCCTCGAAGCCCTCGACGGTCTTCGCCTGCGCCGCTGATTCCAAACGCTTCCTCAGGTTTCGTCGCCTCAACCCAAACCCTCCCGCGGCTTCCGCCGCTTAATCCCAAACCCTCCCGCAATGGCCTCATTGAGGGGCCTGCTTGGCAGACCCTCAAGGTTTTGCCAAGTCAGCGACGACCAGCTCCAGGCTGCGGTCCCAGAACTTACGCGCCAGCTCGGCGTCGTAAGCCTGCTTGTTGGCCTTCGCCAACGCACGCTTGACGTAGAAGGCCCCCGGCATCCAGTCCCTTCCGGGCGTGGATGTGGCGAGCCATACGAGAGTATCGGCGCCCTGCTCGGCCGAGAGCAGGAACCGGTTCAACACGGTCTTGTAAGCATGCCGGAACCAGCTGGTGGACTCCGCCGCAAAGTTGGTGGCCACGACGCCGGGGTGGAAAGCCGCCGCCGCAATGCCGTCCTTCCCATAGCGGTTCTGCAGTTCCGCGGTGAATAGGATGTTCGCCAGCTTCGCGGTGCCGTAGGCGCGGTTTGTTGAGTAGCGCCGCCTCGAGTTGAGATCTGTCAGATCCAGCCGTCCGAATCCGTTGGCAGCACTGGATGTGTTGATGATGCTTGCATGGCTTGCGGTGAGTATGTCCATCAGCTCGGTTGTGAGCAGGAACGGTGCCAAATGGTTGACCTGGAACGTCCTCTCGTGGCCGTCCAGGGTCAGCTCGTGGCCGCGCATGATCCCGCCGGCATTGTTCACCAGGACGTCGATCCGCGGGTATCTTTCGCGCAACGCCGCGGCAAGCTCACGCACTTGCCTCAGCTCCGCGAAGTCGCAGACAAAAAAGTCGACGCCGAGTTCCGCACCGACCGCTGCGGTCTTCTCTGGGGAACGCCCGACGACGACGATCCGCTCCCCTGCCCACGCCAGGTTCCGCGCGGCTGCTGCCCCGATGCCGTCGCTTGCGCCGGTAATGACAATGGTGCGCTGGGGCATGAGGTGTCCTTTGCTGTGGTCGAGCGCTGAACCGGAGACGGGTCCCCACAGACAACGGCGCCCGGCCGGGCAATGTTCCCGGCCGGCCCCATGGCTCTTCACAGTTGAGGGTGTAATCGCTGGCTGGATGTGGGCTGGCGCGTCGGTCCCGGGGCAGCGATGCGCAAACGCAGCCGGAGGCCCGATCTTGTGTCACCGTTCGCAGTGGACTTCTTCGTACCCGCTCAGACCGGTCAACGGCGCACCCGATAGCGCAGGTGAAGCACCCGGTTGCCCTGAATCACCACGTCGGGATCGTCCAACAGGTGCTGTGCGTGGACCGACCCGAAGTAGCGCTTGCCGGACCCGAACACGACGGGTACGACGTCCATGCGCACCTCGTCGATCAGGCCCGCGGCAAGCACCTGGCCACCGACGTCGCCAGCGGCGACCTCGACGATGCGGTCGCCCGCGAGCTCCTGCGCCTTGGCCACGGCTGCCTCGACGCCGTCGACGAAGTGAAACGGCGCCTCGGGGTCCCAGCCCTCGGGCTTCGGCCGGTGCGTCACGACGACCACGTGGTCGACCCCGGCCGGAGGCTTCCCGTCCCAGCCGTCCGTCATGTCGAAGACGTGGCGGCCGACGATTGTCGCCCCGATCTGGTCCCAGTACGGCCGGGTGTAATCGTAGGACGTCTGCGACACCTTCACCTCGCCGCTCTCGTCCAACGGGACGTCACCGCTGGACAACCAGTCGAACAGCGGTCCGGGCTGGTCGTTCTCGTCCGCGACGAAGCCGTCCACTGACACCGAGCTGTACATGACCACCTTGCCCACGGGGCTCTCCTTGCTTTGGTTTGCCCCATCTTAGCGAGTCGTGAGTTGCGGGCGTGTGATCGTCGGCGGCGGTGGTCGGCGCGTCCGTGGGCGGGTAGGGGTCGAGGTCTCCCGAAGATGGAAGTTCTCACACTGCCCATCCGGAAGATCTCGACGTGCCTGACGCTACCTCTGGGCGGGCTTTGCCTGCCCTCGCCGGCCTCTTCAGTTCCGCGCGCCCCTGGCCGGGCGGCGACTCTAAACGCCTCAGGCCCAGATGGATGCATCGGGGCCCGGGGCGTGGGTGAATGGTGGCTTAAATGCGGGAGAGCCCCGACCATGGCTGGTTGGGGCTCTCGACCGTTTTTCTAATGGTTGTCCGGCGGTGACCTACTCTCCCACACCCTCCCGGGTGCAGTACCATCGGCGCTGTGGGTCTTAGCTTCCGGGTTCGGAATGGGACCGGGCGTTTCCCCCACGCTATGACCGCCGTAACCCTTGCTCCTCCGCCGCGGCCGGGCCGTGACGGGGAAATCTTTGTGGTTACAACCTTCCTGCCTGGTGAGGCAGGTGTGGTGTTGTTATTCAATTTTATCGGTTCTCAAGCAACGGGTTTGTTGGTTGGGAACCACATAGTGGACGCAAGCAGTCTTGTTATCTTTTTACCATCCCTGGTTGCAAACGCTTTTGAATCCGTTTGCGGGATGGTGTGTGGTGTAAGTTATCGGCCTATTAGTACCGGTCAGCTTCACGAGTCGTTAGTCCTCGCTTCCACATCCGGCCTATCAACCCAGTGGTCTGGCTGGGGGCCTCTCACACACAAGGTGTATGGAAATCTCATCTCGAAGCGAGCTTCCCGCTTAGATGCTTTCAGCGGTTATCCCATCCGAACGTAGCTAATCAGCGGTGCACTTGGCAGTACAACTGACACACCAGAGGTTCGTCCGTCCCGGTCCTCTCGTACTAAGGACAGCCCTTCTCAAATTTCCTGCGCGCGCAGCGGATAGGGACCGAACTGTCTCACGACGTTCTAAACCCAGCTCGCGTACCGCTTTAATGGGCGAACAGCCCAACCCTTGGGACCTACTCCAGCCCCAGGATGCGACGAGCCGACATCGAGGTGCCAAACCATGCCGTCGATATGGACTCTTGGGCAAGATCAGCCTGTTATCCCCGAGGTACCTTTTATCCGTTGAGCGACGGCCATTCCACAATGTACCGCCGGATCACTAGTCCCGACTTTCGTCCCTGCTCGAGATGTCTCTCTCACAGTCAAGCTCCCTTGTGCACTTACACTCGACACCTGATTGCCAACCAGGCTGAGGGAACCTTTGGGCGCCTCCGTTACTTTTTAGGAGGCAACCGCCCCAGTTAAACTACCCATCAGGCACTGTCCCTGACCCGGATTACGGGCCGAAGTTAGATGTCCAAAGTGACCAGAGTGGTATTTCAACGATGACTCCACCCGAACTGGCGTCCGGGCTTCAACGTCTCCCACCTATCCTACACAAGCCACTCCGAACACCAATACCAAACTATAGTAAAGGTCTCGGGGTCTTTCCGTCCTGCTGCGCGTAACGAGCATCTTTACTCGTACTGCAATTTCGCCGAGTTTATGGTTGAGACAGCGGGGAAGTCGTTACTCCATTCGTGCAGGTCGGAACTTACCCGACAAGGAATTTCGCTACCTTAGGATGGTTATAGTTACCACCGCCGTTTACTGGGGCTTAAATTCTCAGCTTCGCCCTTGCGGACTAACCGGTCCTCTTAACCTTCCAGCACCGGGCAGGAGTCAGTCCGTATACATCGTCTTGCGACTTCGCACGGACCTGTGTTTTTAGTAAACAGTCGCTTCCCCCTGGTCTCTGCGGCCCCGATCCCCTCCCGGTCGCTAGTACCGTTCAAGGTTGGGGCCCCCCTTCTCCCGAAGTTACGGGGGCATTTTGCCGAGTTCCTTAACCATAATTCTCTCGATCGCCTTAGTATTCTCTACCTGATCACCTGTGTCGGTTTGGGGTACGGGCGGCTAAAACCTCGCGCCGATGCTTTTCTAGGCAGCATAGGATCACCGAATCCCCCCTTTACGGGAGTCCCGTCAGATCTCAGGCACATGAACAGCGGATTTGCCTACCGTTCGCCCTACATCCTTGGACCGGGACAACCATCGCCCGGCTCGGCTACCTTCCTGCGTCACACCTGTTAATACGCTTGCCTCCCAGGATCAGGTCCCGCGCTCCACCAAAAACCGCACACCACAAGGGTGATTGGTCAGGTCTCGGGCGGTTAGTATCCCCTGTTCAACATGGGCGGTTTTTCGCCGGTACGGGAATATCAACCCGTTGTCCATCGACTACGCCTGTCGGCCTCGCCTTAGGTCCCGACTTACCCAGGGCAGATTAGCTTGACCCTGGAACCCTTGATCATCCGGCGGACGGGTTTCTCACCCGTCTTTCGCTACTCATGCCTGCATTCTCACTCGTGTAGGCTCCACCGCTGGTTTACACCGCGACTTCACCGCCCACACGACGCTCCCCTACCCATCCACACTCCTGAACCACAAAGGCTTGGAAAATATGTGAATGCCACAACTTCGGCGGTGTACTTGAGCCCCGCTACATTGTCGGCGCGGAATCACTTGACCAGTGAGCTATTACGCACTCTTTTAAGGATGGCTGCTTCTAAGCCAACCTCCTGGTTGTCTTCGCAACTCCACATCCTTTCCCACTTAGCACACGCTTAGGGGCCTTAGTTGGTGGTCTGGGCTGTTTCCCTCTCGACTATGAAGCTTATCCCCCACAGTCTCACTGCTGCGCTCTCACTTACCGGCATTCGGAGTTTGGCTGACGTCAGTAACCTTGTAGGGCCCATTAGCCATCCAGTAGCTCTACCTCCGGTAAGAAACACGCAACGCTGCACCTAAATGCATTTCGGGGAGAACCAGCTATCACGAAGTTTGATTGGCCTTTCACCCCTACCCACAGCTCATCCCCTCCATTTTCAACTGAAGTGGGTTCGGTCCTCCACGACGTCTTACCGTCGCTTCAACCTGGCCATGGGTAGATCACTTCGCTTCGGGTCTAGATCACGCCACTGCAACGCCCTGTTCAGACTCGCTTTCGCTACGGCTTCCCCACACGGGTTAACCTCGCGACGTAACACTAACTCGCAGGCTCATTCTTCAAAAGGCACGCCGTCACAGCTACAAGGCTGCTCCGACGGATTGTAAGCACACGGTTTCAGGTACTGTTTCACTCCCCTCCCGGGGTACTTTTCACCTTTCCCTCACGGTACTGGTCCGCTATCGGTCATTAGGGAGTATTTAGGCTTATCAGGTGGTCCTGACAGATTCACACGGGATTTCTCGGGCCCCGTGCTACTTGGGATACTCATCAAAGGCGGCGCACAGCATTACGGTTACGGGGCTCACACCCTCTACGGCCGGCCTTTCAAGACCGTTCACCTATACCAGCACTCACACCTCCCCGGTCCGGCAGAACCAGGACAACAAGTCCCACAACCCCGCCCATGCAACGCCCGCCGGCTATCACACATGGGTCGGTTTAGCCTGATCCGCGTTCGCTCGCCACTACTAACGGAATCACTGTTGTTTTCTCTTCCTGCGGGTACTGAGATGTTTCACTTCCCCGCGTTCCCTCCACGCACCCTATGTGTTCAGATGCGGGTCACCAGATCACTCGCGCGTCTGGCGGGGTTTCCCCATTCGGACACCCTGGGATCACAGTCCGGTTATCGACTCCCCCAGGCTTATCGCAGATTCCTACGTCCTTCTTCGGCTCCTAATGCCAAGGCATCCACCGTGTGCTCTTAAAAACTTGACCACAAAAGATCAAAAAACACTTTCGAGAGAACCACGGAAACCAACCCCACACCCCGAAAGATGCACGGCCAGATCCAGGTTCATATTCTTGGAAATTGCTTCTTATAAAAGATGCTCGCGTCCACTATGTAGTTCTCAAACAACAACCCCGTACCACACACCCCACACACAACCCCAAAAGGTCAACCGTGCGATCCGTGCAGCCAGGAAACCAGAAACACAAGTCCCGGAAAACAGGCAGCCAAAACCACCCCTCCCCCGGCCCTGTTGCCTCAGGACCCAACAGTGTGCCAAACACAAAACCACACAACCCCCGCCCCCGCCGTTCCAGGACAGCCACCCACAAGGGGCACACCATCCGTACTGAACCAGGACAAAAACCATGCAGCCGCTATTTGCTGATATTCCACCCATGAGCACCCGCCGCAGAACAATCGCCTGCGCAACGGGCCTTTACTCCTGACAACCCCCCCACACCCGCATACACGGGGCAAGGGAACTGTAGGTGCTCCTTAGAAAGGAGGTGATCCAGCCGCACCTTCCGGTACGGCTACCTTGTTACGACTTAGTCCCAATCGCCAGTCCCACCTTCGACGGCTCCCTCCCACAAGGGGTTAGGCCACCGGCTTCGGGTGTTACCAACTTTCGTGACTTGACGGGCGGTGTGTACAAGGCCCGGGAACGTATTCACCGCAGCGTTGCTGATCTGCGATTACTAGCGACTCCGACTTCATGGGGTCGAGTTGCAGACCCCAATCCGAACTGAGACCGGCTTTTTGGGATTAGCTCCACCTCACAGTATCGCAACCCTTTGTACCGGCCATTGTAGCATGCGTGAAGCCCAAGACATAAGGGGCATGATGATTTGACGTCGTCCCCACCTTCCTCCGAGTTGACCCCGGCAGTCTCCCATGAGTCCCCACCACTACGTGCTGGCAACATGGAACGAGGGTTGCGCTCGTTGCGGGACTTAACCCAACATCTCACGACACGAGCTGACGACAACCATGCACCACCTGTGAACCGGCCCCAAAAGGAGAAACCACATTTCTGCGGCGGTCCGGTCCATGTCAAGCCTTGGTAAGGTTCTTCGCGTTGCATCGAATTAATCCGCATGCTCCGCCGCTTGTGCGGGCCCCCGTCAATTCCTTTGAGTTTTAGCCTTGCGGCCGTACTCCCCAGGCGGGGCACTTAATGCGTTAGCTACGGCGCGGAAAACGTGGAATGTCCCCCACACCTAGTGCCCAACGTTTACGGCATGGACTACCAGGGTATCTAATCCTGTTCGCTCCCCATGCTTTCGCTCCTCAGCGTCAGTTAATGCCCAGAGACCTGCCTTCGCCATCGGTGTTCCTCCTGATATCTGCGCATTTCACCGCTACACCAGGAATTCCAGTCTCCCCTACATCACTCTAGTCTGCCCGTACCCACCGCAGATCCGGAGTTGAGCCCCGGACTTTCACGGCAGACGCGACAAACCGCCTACGAGCTCTTTACGCCCAATAATTCCGGATAACGCTTGCGCCCTACGTATTACCGCGGCTGCTGGCACGTAGTTAGCCGGCGCTTCTTCTGCAGGTACCGTCACTTTCGCTTCTTCCCTACTGAAAGAGGTTTACAACCCGAAGGCCGTCATCCCTCACGCGGCGTCGCTGCATCAGGCTTTCGCCCATTGTGCAATATTCCCCACTGCTGCCTCCCGTAGGAGTCTGGGCCGTGTCTCAGTCCCAGTGTGGCCGGTCACCCTCTCAGGCCGGCTACCCGTCGTCGCCTTGGTGAGCCATTACCTCACCAACAAGCTGATAGGCCGCGAGTCCATCCAAAACCACAAAAGCTTTCCACCCCCCACCATGCGATGAGGAGTCATATCCGGTATTAGACCCAGTTTCCCAGGCTTATCCCAGAGTCAAGGGCAGGTTACTCACGTGTTACTCACCCGTTCGCCACTAATCCCCGATGCAAGCACCGGATCATCGTTCGACTTGCATGTGTTAAGCACGCCGCCAGCGTTCATCCTGAGCCAGGATCAAACTCTCCGTTGAAGAAAAACAGACACAACCAACACCCCCGGAAATAACAGGAACGAAGGCTGCACAAAATTTGAAACCAGCCAAAAACACCAGGCCACACCACGGGGGTGGGCAGCCCGGCAAATTCAACCAATTTAATAAAAAATCGGTATCAACAAACTTGGCACACTATTGAGTTCTCAAACAACAGACACACCCGGCACCACCCAAACCAACGTTCAGGATCGCTCCGGAGCAACTTTTCAAACTTACCCGGTCCGGCGAAGCTTTGCAAATCAGCGTTTCCGCGAATTTCGCTTGCAGGGAGGTCCCCGGCCCGTCCGCGGCACACCGTTTAGTGCACCATTTTTCAGGCCGTTTGAAAGGGGTCGGTCGCTATTTTTCCGCTTCAGCGGCGGCGACTCGAAAGACTCTACACGGCGTCGGAGGCACGCGCAAATCGTCCCCGGCTCGAGGACGGGAGTCACAGAAGCGAGCCGTTCTGGACATGCTGTGCGGACAGCAGGTGCTGCCCGCCAGCCGTCGTTATCCCTCATCGAAAGTGGCGTTATAGATGCTACTTTGCGCGTCCCCGGCTCAACTAGACAGAACAGTCTGTCTCGCATAAGTTTCAGGTAGATCGACGGCCCCCATGGGCGGAGATCCGTGTATCGCTGAAGCAGAAACGGCGGATCAATGTACATGTCCTTAGAGGAGCCCAAATGGACGCCACCAAGTTTGAACAATTTGTCGCCGAGGCGCTGACCACGGAACGGGAAACCGACACGGTGCTCGGTCCGGACGAGCTTTACGGCCTATACACCAGCTGGTGCCTGATGCATTCGTTGCAGCCAGCCGCCCCGGACTCGCTGTTTGCGGCACTCAAGCAGCGCGGCATCGATCCCGCGAACTGCGAGCTGGCCATGACCGGGCCCGCAGCCGCCGACTACATCCTGGCAAGCGCCCCCAGCCTTATCTAGGCCGAACCGAAGAAAGAGCCGATGCAAGTCGGCTCTTTCTGCGTACCCAAGACCCGGCATTTGACGCACACTGCTGTCACAACGCTTCAACGCACTTATAACGCCGGCCCGGGGGGCCCGGCGGGAAAATCAAGGTACCTAATGGCCGTACAACCCGGCATTGCAGAAGGCACAGTCGTCGGCGGAAGGTACCGGGTGGTGGAACAGATCGGTTCCGGCGCCATGGCCAACGTGTACCGGGCAGTGGACGTGTCCCTCGAGCGCGAGGTAGCCCTCAAAGTCGTCAACAGACGCACCACATCACAGGAAGCAACACGCGACGACGACGCCGAAGTAAAAATCCTCGCGGCCCTGAACCACCACAGCCTCATCACGCTCCTTGACGCCGGCATCGACCGCGAAGAGCCCTGCCGCACCCGCATCTACCTGGTGATGGAGCTGGTGGAAGGCCCTGATCTCAAGCGCCGCCTCGCCGAAGGCCCGCTCTCCTCCCGGCACACGGCGGAGATCGGCTACGACGTGGCGGACGCCCTCGCTTACATCCATGAAAGCGGCGTGGTTCACCGGGACGTCAAGCCGGGCAACATCCTGGTCTTCGACTACCAGCACGACACAGCCCGGATGCATGCGAAGCTGACGGACTTCGGCATCGCGCTGATGGCTGATGCGCCGGACCTGCACGACGGCGGATTCCTTGGCACCGCCGGCTACCTCAGCCCGGAGCAGGCGAAGGCCGAGCCCATCGGGCCGCCCAGTGATGTCTACTCGCTGGGCCTGGTGCTGCTCGAGTGCCTGACCGGGCAGCAGGCATTTCCCGGCGACCCGCTCCAGAGCGCCCTCGCTCGCCTGATGGACGACCCCTGTATCCCTGACGACGTCGAACCGGAGTGGCGGCTGCTCCTGGCCGCCATGACGGCACGGAATCCGGATGACAGGCCCTCGACCACCGAGGTGAGCCAGGCCCTGTATGAGCTGTCCCTGAGCAGCCGCGGAAAGCACAAGGTGGACGCCAGCGTCATTCCCGCCGACGAGGAAGCCCGGATGGAGGCGGTGCGCAGCTACGGCATCCTCGACACTCCCCCGGACGGCGCCTTCGACAGGATCACGGCGCTGGCCTCCAGGCTCTTCTCAGTGCCGGTGGCCATCGTGTCGATCGTGGATCATGACCGGATCTGGTTCAAGTCCCACCACGGCGTGGACGTGGAGCAGATCAGCAGGGACCCCGGCCTCTGCGCGTCAGCGATCCTGCAGGACGAGCTTTGGGTGGTGGAGAACGCCCCGGAGGATCCGAGGACCTTGCTCAATCCGCTGGTCGCGGGCGAGTTCGGACTGAAGTTCTATGCCGGGGCTCCCCTCAAGACCCGGGGCGGCTACAATCTGGGAACCCTGTGCATCCTGGACTTCGAACCGCGCACCATGACACCGGAGGAAAGCGCCAATTTGCGTGACCTGGCCGCGATGGTCATGGCCGATCTGGAACTGCGGCTGGAGGCGGCCGCAGGCCTGCCCGGCACTCCGCAGGGTCCGGCCGTCGTCAGTTAGGCGCCGCCATCCGGCGTCGATAGTAACGTCGGGCAGTAAAAGCGACGGGGTGTATGTCAGGACATGCCTCTTCCCCACAGGCACCACAAGTTTTTCCTAGGTTGCTGCAACCACCATGGGTGCTATCTGTAAGCGCAATTGGGGGCGACTTGGACCTGTGTTCAGCATTTTTTCCCGCCTCCAATACACAGGAGGTCGGCAATGGCAGTCTTGGACATCCACATCAACGACGGCTTCGTTGCGATGGTGGACGGCTCGCTGGTTTACCATCGGGGCTTCGGGGACCGCCGCACCGCGGTCAACGATCCGAACCCGGCACTGGCGCTTACCCCGAGGGTCATCACGGCAAACGGCCGGGTTGCGGCCAGCAGGACGTATCCGCTGGGTGCGCCGCTGCCGCCGCATGGAAGGCCGTCGCCGCTGCGGCCGGACCCTTCATTCACCCGGCAGTTCCTTGCCCGGCGAGGCTACTGGGCCAGCTTCTTTCCGCCCCGGACTCTGATCGCCGAGACGGGCAGCACCATCGAAATCATGGTGCACAACAACCTCGCGCAACCGCATGAGATCCGGTTCCATCGTGCCGGCCCGAGCGGGGCGGACATTGGCTCGGGCCAGGTCGCTCCCGGAAAAACGAAGCTCCTGAGGTTTCCTGCGCCCTTGCCTGGGACCTACGTGTACACAGACCCCGGCAACCAGCCGGTGGAACGGACGCTGGGCCTCTACGGAGCACTGGTGGTGATCGACCCCCGCAATGCCTGGCGGCTTGCCCCGGGCGCGGCGGAGTTCGAGCGCCAGTGGCTGTGGCTGTGCCACGACGTCGATTCCAACTGGGCCCGGATCGCGTCGAGGGGTCAGACGGTCGATCCTCGTGCCACGCCGGCGGTGCCGGACTACTTCACCATCAATGGGTTCGCCGGGTTCCAGTCACTCGCCGTCACCACTGACCTGGAGTTCAACGAGCGGCGGCATGAGGACACCCTGCCTTCAGGCCATCCGCGGGAGACGGATGTGCGCAACTTCAGCGCCACGCCGTCAGCCGGGGCCATCCGCACTGGACACCTCATGCGGATGCTCAACGCCGGCATCGTGGATCACCAGCTGCACTACCACGGCAACCATGTGTGGACCGTGCGTGCCAATGGAATCGACTTTCCCCGGTCGCACGGCCGGGTGTCGCCCCAGGGGGATGTGGTGCTCCAGCAGTGGGAGGACACCGTCCAGCTGCAGCCGCTGGAGCGCAAGGAGGCAATCCTTCCGGTCCGGAGGCCGCCGGAGGCGATCGACCAGGTGTGGAACACCAGGGACGAGGACTGGACGTATCCCATGCACTGCCACGCGGAGCCGTCCCAGACGGCGCGCGGCGGGCTGTATCCCGGCGGCCTGGTGGCGGACTGGGTGCTGGCCGGCCAGCCCGCCCCCGTCCAAGGGACGCCGCCCACGGCCGCCGATCCGCACCACACGTTCAGGAGCCAGGTGGACTTCTCGTCCGATCAGCCCCATGAGGGCAGCCCGGAAACCGAATTCCCGCAGAAGCCTGACGTCTTCCTCCTGATGGACTTCTTCAACCGGAAGTTCACCTTCCCGGACGGCTCCGAGCATGAGATGTGGAGCTTCGAGGGCAACAAATTCGGACGCCAGATCCCCGGAACAACGGTGAGGATGCAGGAGGGGCAGCTGTTCCAAGCCACCCTCAAGCCCAGCAAGAGGGTCCACACCATCCACTGGCACGGCATTGAACCGGACCCGCGGAACGACGGCGTGGGCCACACCTCCTTCGAGGTCACGGGACACTACACCTACCAGTGGAGGCCGGACGTCGCCGAACGCGGCAACCCCAACCGCGGCGCGGCAGGCACCTACTTTTACCACTGCCACGTCAACACACCACTCCACGTCCAGATGGGCATGTTCGGGGCTATCGTCGTTGATCCCCGCCCCAACCCCGCTCTGCCGGCGCCCGCCGGGACGCGCCGGCATAGCTTTGAAGGTCCGCTGTATGACATCGCCACCGAAACCTTCATCGCGCCCTACTCGCTTGATCCGAGGTGGCATGAACTGAACCATGCTGCCGGACTCAACGGCGAGGATGCGGGGCTCAACCGCTTCGAGCCCAAGCACTTCTTCCTCCTGGGCGGCAACATCCCCAGCCGGCCAAGGGGCGACGACATAGTCTGGGCCATCTCCCAGATGCGGGCCAACGTGGCGCGTGCCGGCAAGTACCCAACTCTGGTACGCATGGTCAACGTGGACTACTTCCCCACGCTGACGAAGATCACGGACTCGGCTGGCAGGCCAGCGAAAATCGCCGAGCTGATCGCCCACGACGGCCGGCCCTTCTGGACCACGCCCAGCCCCACAGGACCCGCGGTTCACCCGTCGGTGGCCGGGCAGCCGCTCCTGACCGACATCATCAAGTCCGGCGCCGCGGAGAAGTTCGACTTCCTGCTGCGCCCGCCGACTCCGGGGAAGTACACCATCAGCATCAGCTTCCTGCACTGGATCACGTCGGAGGTGCTCGCCACGCGGACAGTGACGGTCACCGCGGCCTGAGCGGGTGCCCAGGGGCCGCTCGTTAAAGCTCGACGGCGGGAGGGCGACAGCGTCGCCGCCCTCCCGTCGCCGGGGTACTTTTGGTGACCCGAAAAGTGCAACAGTCCCGGCCGCTGACTCACGCGCAACCGGCTGCTACTGTGGCGGCATGGAAGCTGGTATGGTCCGCCCCAGGAGCGGCAAGATGATCGCGGGCGTCTGCGCGGCGCTGGCTGCGCGGTTTGGTATTTCCAAGGCACTGGTCCGCATCGGCTTTGTGCTGTTCGGCCTGTTCGGTGTCGGGGAACTGGTCTACATCGCCCTGTGGATCCTCATCCCCAAGGAGCGTTAGGCCTCCCGAAAAAGGAGAACTACCCGCCGACGTGGTGGATGGTGAAGGCGGAGAGGAAGCCGACCGCAGCCACCAAGCCGGTGAGGTTGTGGTGCTCCTCGAAGGCTTCGGGGATCATCGTGTCCGCGAGCATGGCGAGGATCCCGCCGGCGGCGACGGCGGTGATGAAGGCAACCATGCTGTCCGGCGCGGTTTCAAGCGCCGTGTAACCGATCAGCGACGCGAGCCCGCACAGCAGCGCGATGCCGCCCCACACCCCGAAGACATACTTGGCGCTGCGGCCGGCTTTCTTCATGCCCGCCGTGCTGGACAGCCCTTCCGGGACGTTCGAGATGAAGACAGCGGCGAGCATGGCCGGGCTCACCGTGCCTGCCGTGATGAGGCCGAGGCCGAGGACCACGGATTCCGGGATGCCGTCCAGGAGTGCCCCGACGGCGATGGCCGTGCCGCTGCCCGGAGCGTCCTTTTCGGAGGGCTGCTGACCCTTGGACCGCTTCCGGTGCTTGGCTCCGGAGCGGGCCAGCAGTGCGTTGGCGCCCACGTAGACCACCGCGCCGGCGAGGAAGCCGAGGACCGTGGGCCAGAGTCCACCGCCCTGCACGGCCTCGTCGACGAGTTCGAACGCCAATGCGGAGATGAGGACGCCGGCGCCGAACGCCATGATCGAGGAGACAAGCTTCGCGGGGATGTTCCATTTCCAGGACAGTCCCGAGCCGAGAACCAGCGCTCCGCCGGCAAGAGTTCCCCAAAAGAGCGCCTGGGCCCACATGGGCATGGGTGTCCGCCTTTCCACGGGCCGCGAGGCCTCGTTGAGCTGGAGGGACGGCATTGTTCAGTTGCGCCCGCCCCTGGTCCACGAGCATTCTCGCAGACGGGACGTACCAACCCGTGGCGGCAGGCCGCAGATGCGGCGCGTCAGTTACCGGGGGTCTGTTACCGGGGGTCAGCTACAGCGGGTCAGGTGCGGGCCGGAGCCGGTGCCAGCCGCGGGTGATGCTTGCCCAGGTCGCCCACATGGTGGCCGTGGCTGCGGCGAGTGTCATTGCAGCTGTGACGGTCTGGCCGGCGGCGAAGAAGCGGATGGTTAGTCCGGTGAGGTAGGCGAGCCCGACGGCGGCCGCCACACCCAGCGCGAACAGCACCAGTCCCGCTGCGGTACTGAACGCGCGCTTCGCGGCTTTCGGTTTGGCGGTCGCGTTCCGTTCAATGCTGTCAAAGTCAGCGCGCTCAACCTCGGCCCGGTTCAACTGCAGCAGGTAAGCGGTACCGGCGTCGGCCCTGCCGGCCTCCGCGGTGCCGATGCGGTCGGCACTCTGTTCCGGACCGGCGTGGGGCGCCACGGCGAGGTTGGCATCAGGCTCATCCCGTCCTTCAGATGCAGCATCAGGTTCCGCACGTCCGGCGCCGGGTGCTTCAGCGTCCGGGTCGGCGTCAGTGCGGACGCGCCGGCCACGGCGGCGCTTGCCAACCGCCGTCGTCGGCTGTTCCCAAACCTCGGCCAGAGTGGAGAAGCCGCGGGTGGCCGCAATGGCGAGCACAATCTGGGCGCATGCCAGCGCGTGCGACTGCGGCTCGTGCCGCCCGACCGGCGGAAGATCCAGGGCGGCGAGGACGTCGCTGAGGTGGTGCCGCGGCAGGGTCAGGTGGTCCTGGGCGAGGTGCAGCGCGCAGTAGAAGTCCGTGGCCGGCAGGTCCAGGTGCTGGTGCTCGGTGGCTTTGCGCATCACGGAGGCGTCGTAGGCGGCGTCGAACGCCACGAGCGGGTCCTCACAGACGAACTGGAGGATGCCTTCGAGGGACATCTCCCAGTCGGCGGCGTTCTGGACGTCCTGTTCCGCAATGCCGTGGAGCTCCACGTTGATGGGATCAAAGTCGTCGATGCCGGGCGGCGGCTTGATGAGCCACGACGCCGTGTCCACGATGTGCCCGTCGCGGACCTTCACCAGGCCGACGGCGCACGCCGAGCCGCGGTGGCTGTTGGCCGTTTCGAAGTCGATTGCCGTAAAACTGATTCCTGACATCCTTGCCTCCCCAGGGCATAGCACGGGAGGTCTCAAGCGCCTTTGCTTGTGACCTCCCGCACATGACTTCGCCATTCTTGCAGAAGAGATGCCGGATTACGTGCTCAGCGGAAATGTGACGTGCATCATTCAGCCAATGAAAGACCGTTGAAACCCTGCCCCGCCCGGAGTGCCACGGCCCGGACGCCTGACCGCCCAGTCCGGCTGGTTGAGCTTGTCGCCGCTGGTTGAACTTGTCGAAACCTACCGCCCTGGGTTCGGATCAACGCCCTCCGAGGCGGCTAGCCCGCTCTCGTTCTCGTCCGCCGTCGGAGTACCCGACAGTGCGACTGGCTCCTCGGGGTGCGGATGCTCTTTTTGCCGGGCTTCCTGGAGATGCTGTTCCAGCTTCTCTTCTGCGTCCCGCCTTCGCTGGCCGACGGTGCGCATCTGCTGGGTGGTGGGTGCCGCATGTGCGTGCAGGCGCGGTCCATGATCCGGGGAGAACTCGCTCATAATGGAATCGTCCCACCGGAGGGACCCGGTGGCTACCCATTCAGAACAGCCCGCCGGTCCGCTGGTTGACCTTATCGAAACCCGCACGCCCGAGAGATCCCACAGGCTCAACCAGCGGGCTTACCGCTCCGGGTTCAGGTCCTTGCGGAAGATCACCATGCCGTTGGCGTTGCGGAGGGTGACTGAGAAGACATCGTCCTCGCGGAGGTCCACGTGGCCGAAGTACTGGCTTTCGCCGCTGCGCGGGGACTCGCCGGCGTAGGCACCGGCCCGGGAGAAGACCACCTCGGGGCCGAAGGTGCCGTCCATCTGGTTGGGTCCAAAGCTGCCGGCATTGATGGGCCCGCCCACGAACTCCCAGAAGGGGTCGAAGTCCCGGAAGGCGGCGCGCTCGGGCGAGTAGTGGTGGGCGGCGCAGTAGTGCACGTCCGCGGTGAGCCACACAATGTTTTTAACCCGGTTGCGCTTGAACGCGGACAGCACGCGCGCGATCTCGAGCTCCTTGCCCAAGGCGGCGCCGGCGTCGCGGTTGGCGAGGGACTCCTGCGCTGCGGGGCCGTCGGGGACGATGATGCCCAGCGGCAGGTCTGCGGAGATCACCTTCCAAGTGGCCTTGGACTTGCTGACCTCGCGGATGAGCCAGTCGGCCTGCTCCTGGCCGAGGATGTGCGTGAGGTTCGTTTCCTTGCCGTCGGTGTTGGGGTCCTTGAACGTGCGCATGTCCAGGCAGAAGACGTCCAGCTGCGGGCCCCGGGGGATTTTGCGGTAGATGCGGGCCGGTTCGAAGCCGGTGCTGCCGTCGCTGAGCTGGGCGATGGGCTGGTACTCCTGCCAGGCCTGGCGGCCGCGGGCGGCGAGGACGTCCACGCGGCGCTCGGTGTAGCGGGCGTCCGTGAGGATCTGCCCGGGGTACCAGTTGTTGTGGGTCTCGTGGTCGTCCCACTGGGCGATGACCGGGACCTCGGCATAGAGGGCGCGGATGTTTTTGTCCATGAGGTTGTAGCGATGCCGGCCCCGGTACTCCTCGAGGGTTTCGGCCACCTTGGAGACCTCGTCGGTGACGAGGTTGCGCCAGATCTGGCCGTCGGGCTCGGTGACCTGGGCGGGGATGGGGCCGTCGGCGTAGATGGTGTCGCCCGAGTGGATGAAGAAGTCCGGCTTGGTGGCGAGCATGGCCGCATAACCGCGCATGCCGCCGATGTCCTCGTTGATGCCCCAGCCCTGCCCCGCGGTGTCGCCAGTCCAGACGAAGCTCTGGCCGCGCTTGCTTCCGGCGGCGCGGGACCAGGGGCTGGTGGCCTTCGAGCCAGGCGCGGTGCTGAATGAGCCGCGGGCGGTCTCGCCGGCGTTGCCGTCCTGGTCCTCGAAGTGCAGGGTGAGCGTGAAGCGGGTTCCCGAGGGCAGGCCGCGGGCGTGGATCTTCGAGGTGAAGTCGGTGGCGTCGCTGGCAGTGGTTCCGTGCAGTACACGGTTGAAGGAGCGGCTGCCGCGGAGCGCGGACCCGTCCTCGTCGACGGCGAGCAGGTTAGCCACCAGCCGGCCCGGTCCCGACGCGCGGGACCACAGGACGCCCGAGTTGGTGGTGACGTCTCCGGTGGAGATGCCGGAGGGGAGGGTCAGCCGGTTGCGGACCAGCGGAACCGCGGACGGCCGGGCTGCGTGGGCGGGGACAACCAGCGAAGGGGCGACGGCGGCAGCACCGGCAGCTGCGATGGCACCTTTGAGGACGTTTCGGCGGGTGAGGGCAGTCATGGGGCCATCGTTGACCGGCCGGGTTAAGGGCCGGCGACGGCGGGGTGAACCGGGTGAAGCACGCCGGTGACAAACCAGATCGAGTTCCTTGGCACGTAATGAAAATTGTCTTCTAAGCCTGAGAAGCAGGGTCTAACCCATTCTGGATTATGCAGTTCAGCGCGAAGGAACCTCATCCACGAACGCCACCGGCGCCACGGCTTGCTGGTAGAGCTTGAGGGCGTCGGGCACGGCCAGGTTGCCGAAGTTCAGGGATAGCTGCAGGCCCTCCAGCTGGGCGTTGGCGGACTCGGCGGCGCTGACCTTTTCGCCCAGGGCGCGGGAATTCGCGAAGTTCGTGGCCAGCGCGGCGGCGACGGAGAAAATCACGGCCGCCAAACAGAGGAACCGCCAAACGATGGAGTCGTCGCCGAGCGAGAAGATCCCCTGGACCGCCTCGGTGAATCCCGTGCCTCCCACTGCCGGACCGGCGGTCAGCATGGCGGCGAGGGCACTGCCCACGATGCTGATGTTCGAGAGTCTGTTCCGTCGTGGCCGCTCACGTCCCAGATAGGAGCGGATGGCCTGCTGCTTTTGGTCTATGCGCTCGGACAGCCGTTGACGCGTATCCGCGGATTCGTCCATGGTCTGCAACAGCCTTTCTCCCCCCGTCGACGTTTTGGATCAGGATCCCACCGCACTCATGTCCGGTCCAGACTCGGCTGCTCCGGGCCCGCCGCCTGCCACAGGACGCAGATCAGCAAGGCGCCGGCCAGAGTTCGCCGCAGCCGCAGAAAGGCCGCAGCCACAGAAGAGGAAGGGGTGGGAGACGGCGCGAGTCGTCGACTGGCGACTGCTGCATGTCTGCCGCCGGTGCCCGTCAGCGCGAAGGCACCTCAGTCACGAACGCCACATGGGAAACGAACTGCTTGTACAGCATCGCTGCTTCGTCAATCGCTATGTGGCCGAAGCCCAGAGACAGTTGCAGCCCTTCGAGTTGGGCGATTGCCGTCTCCGCTGCGGTGACCTTTTCGGCCACAGCCTGCGAGTTGGCGAAGTTGGTGGCGAGCCCGGCCCCGACGGACAGAATTACCGCTCCCAGGCAAAGCGCCCTCCACACCACGGAAGCGTCGTCCAGGGAGAACATGCCCTGGACTGCCGCAGTGAACCCAGTACCCCCGAACGCCGGGCCCGCTGTGAACAGGGCAGCCAGCACACTCCCGACAACGCTGAATTCCGTGAGCTTATGCCGGCGGGGCCGGAGCCGCTCCAGGTAGGAGTGGAGTGCGGACTGTTTTTCCTCGATGCTCTCGGACAGCCTCTGGCGCGTCTCCGGCGAGTCGTCCATGGCGGTATCAGCCTCCCTCTCCGACGGTAGTTGCGATCAGGATCCCACCACCCTGAAATCCGGTCCAGAGTCGAGCTGCTGGCGACAGTCCCGACTCACCTGACTGCCCGATCCGCCGGTTCGCCGGAACGTGCCGAGAACGCCGGAAACTTCCGGCGTCCTCGGCAGGCTTCCGGCGAATTCGTGGCGCGAAGGAATGGCCGGACGCCTGTGATCCCCGCGAGACAGGGTTGTCTCTCTGTCCGGTACACGGAGGCTTGTGTACGTTATTGCCACGGGGCTGCAAGGGCGCAGCCTGCGGAGCTGGGACACGGGGACGAGAGGCGAGAAGTATGACAAAGACGACTGGAGTGGCGCCAAAGCTGGCTAAGGCATTGGGCATCGTTCTGGGCACAGATCAGATCCCGGTCCGGCTGCGGTCCTGGGACGGGTCAGAAGCGGGGCCCGCTGATGCGCCGCTGATCGAGTTCACCTCCCGCCGGGCGCTGCGGCGGATTCTGTGGTCGCCTGGACAGCTGGGCCTGAGCCGGGCGTACGTTGCCGGCGAGATCAAAGCGCACGGCGACATCTTCGCGGCCTTCGCCGCACTCAGCTCGGCCGGCAAGTTCGCCCAACCCGGCCCGTTTAGCAAGCCGACGGCAAGCGAAGTGTGGACGCTGGTGAAGACCGGCGTCCGGCTTGGCGCGCTGGGCCCCAACCCCGCTCCCCCGCCGGAGGAAGCAAGGGTGGAAAAGCACGGCAGGCGGCACAGCAAGAAGCGCGATGCTGCAGCAATCTCGCACCATTACGACGTCGGCAACGACTTTTACCGGCTGGTGCTCGGCCCGTCGCTGGTGTACTCGTGCGCGGTCTGGTCGGACGAGAACGCAGGTCTCGATGCTGCGCAGGAAGCCAAACTCGACCTCGTCTGCCGGAAGCTCGGACTGGCCCCGGGCATGCGGGTGCTGGACGTGGGCTGCGGCTGGGGAAGCTTCGCGCTGCATGCCGCCGGGCGGTACGGGGTGAGCGTCGTCGGCATCACGCTGTCCACCGAGCAGGCAGAGCTGGCCCGCAAGCGGGTGGCCGAAGCAGGGCTGACGGAACTCGTGGATATCCGCGTCCAGGACTACCGCGATGTGACCGATGGCCCCTACGACGCGATCAGCTCCATCGGCATGTCCGAGCACGTCGGCCGCGAACAGCTGGGCCGCTACGTCTCGCAGCTCCACGGGCTGCTGCGGCCCGGCGGCCGGCTGCTCAACCACGCCATCTCCTGGAACGCCGGTCCCACCGAGGAAGATCCGGATTCGTTCATCCCCCGGTACGTCTTCCCCGACGGCGAGATGCTCAGCCTGGGCGAGATGGTCGTGGCGCTGGAGGGCGGCGGCTTCGAAGTGCTTGACGTCGAGGCCCTCCGCCGGCACTACGCACTGACGCTGCGGGCCTGGGTGAAGAACATCGAGGAGCAGTGGGACGAGGCAGTCCGGCTGACGTCAGACGGCCGCGCCCGCATCTGGCGGCTTTACATGGCAGCCAGCGCACTCGGCTTCGAGGGTGGGCTGACGGGCGTGAACCAGGTGCTGCTGCAGAAGGCCGGCGGCGAGGAGCCGCCGCTGCGGCTAAGGAACTGGGCAGAATAGACCCACCGGTCCCCGCGAGATCTCGACAAGCCCGGTCAGCGGTCGCCGCCGGTAGAGCCAGTCGAAACCAAGAAAACCACATAAGGAGCAAGGACAATGGCTAACATTCTGATGGTCGTCTCGGCGGCCGATTCGCTGACCATGAAGGATGGCAGCCAGCACCCCACGGGATTCTGGGCCGAGGAGCTGGTGGTGGCGCATCGGACCCTGCAGCAGGCCGGACATGACGTGGACTTCGCCACTCCCGGCGGCGTTAAACCCACCGTGGACAAGCTCAGCCTGCAGGCGGACACCGTTGGCAGCGAGGAGCGGGCGGAGGATTTCCGCGCCTATCTGGACATGATCGACGTCGACCTTTTTGCGCCGCTGGTGCTGGCCGACGTCGACATGTCCGGGTACGACGCCGTCGTACTGCCTGGCGGGCATGGCCCCATGGCGGACCTCTTCCAGGACAAGGACCTCGGCCGCATCCTGGTGGAGGCGGACGGCGCCGGCAAGATCATCGCGCCCTTCTGCCACGGGCCGGCGGGCCTGCTCAGCGCCACGGCCGACGACGGCGCGTTCGCTTTCACGGGCCGCAAGGTGACGGTGTTCACCAACTCGGAGGAACTGGGCGGCGGCACCGGCGAGAACACTCCGTGGCTCGTGGAGACGGCGCTGCGGGAGAAGGGCGCCAACGTGGAAACCGGCCCGGACTGGGCCAGCCACGTGGTGCGCGAGGGCAACCTGATCAGCGGCCAGAACCCGCAGTCCAGCGAGGACGTGGCCAAGGAGGTCATCAAGGCCCTCACCGAGTAGGCACTGCTGGTTCAGACAGCAACGGCGGCGCCCTCAGTCCCCCATGCCGGGCTGGACCCGCACGAAGTCGACCTTGTTGCCGGGGTTGGACCGGCTTTTCTGGTGACGCGAGAAGCCCTTCGCGTCCAGATGGTTCTGTGCGCGGTACTCGGCCAGGGCTTCGTCGTACGCCTGGTTGAGCCGCTTGCCGGAGACCTCCTCCACCGAGCCGTCGGAAAAGGTGACGGAGACGAGGATGCTCTCCGGGAAATGCCGGTTCATCCGGATGAAGCCTTCGGCATCCTGCTGCAGATTGATCAATGTGGTCCGCCTTCTGGTTGAGGAGTTCCAGTCTGCCGCACTTTTGCAAGAACGGCGGACATAAGTACGACGGCGGGAGGCCGGCAAATCTGCCGGCCTCCCGCCGTCGTACCTGAGAAAACGGTAGCTAACCGGCCAGCCCGGCAACGGCGAAGATGGCCGCGGAGATGCCGAAGCCCATCACGCCGATCAGGGTTTCCATGACGGTCCAGGTCTTCAGTGTGGTCTTGACGTCCATGCCGAAGAAGCGGCCCACCATCCAGAAGCCGGCGTCGTTCACGTGGGAGGCGACGACGGAACCGGCGGCCGCGGCGATGACCAGGGCGGCCACCTGCATGCCGTTCATTCCGGCAGCCGCGACGCCCGGGGCGATCAGGCCGGCGGTGGTGGTGAGGGCAACGGTGGCGGAACCCTGGGCGATGCGCAGGATGGACGAGATCAGGAAGCCGGCCAGGATGAGCGGGATACCCATGTGACCCAGGACGTCGGCCAGCGCGTCGCCGATGCCGGAGGTGCGCAGCACGCCACCGAACATCCCGCCGGCGCCGGTGATGAGGATGACCGAGCAGACCGGACCCAGCGAGGATTCGAGCAGGTTCTCCAGGACGCCGTTATGGACACCGCGGCGGGCGCCGAGGACGAACATCGCCACGAACACCGTGATGAGCAGCGCCACCGGGGTTTCGCCCAGCGTGCGCAGGAACTGGAACCACTGTTCGTTCTTGACGGAGGCGGGCAGTACACCGGCGGAGGCTGCGGTGTTCAGGCCGGTGTTGATGAAGATGAAGAGCAGCGGCAGGAGCAGCAGGCCCATGATGGTGCGGAAGCGCGGCGGGTGGGATTCAGCCTCGGGCGTGGCGTGGCCGAGGAGTTCCGGCACCGGGAGGTGCAGCTTCTTGCCGGTCCACAGGCCGTACAGGTAGGCGGTGAGGTACCAGGTGGGGATGGCGGTGATGAGGCCGGCGATGGTCACCAGGCCGATGTTCGCTTCAAAGAAGGCCGACGCCGAGACAGGGCCCGGGTGCGGCGGCAGGTAGATGTGCATCACGGAGAATGCGCCGGCAGCCGGGAGGCCGTAGCGCAGCACTCCCCCGCCCAGGCGGTGAGCAACGGCGAAGACCACCGGGAGCATCACCACGAGGCCGGCGTCGAAGAAGATGGGGAAGCCGAAGACCAGCGAGGCGAGGCCCAGCGCGAACGGGGCGCGCTTCTCACCGAAGATGCCGATCATGTAGTCGGCCAGCACCTTTGCGCCGCCGCTGGTTTCCACGATGCGGCCGAGCATGGCGCCCAGGCCGACGAGCAGGGCCACGGTTCCGAGGGTCGTCCCGAAACCGTTGATAAGCACCGGGACCACCTGGTTGGCGGGGATGCCCGTGGCGAAGGCGGTGCCGAGGCTGACCAGGATCAGTGCAAGCAGTGCGTGCATGCGCAGCCGGATGATCAGGAACAGCAGGACGCCGATCGCCACTGCCGCGATGAGCAGCAGCGGTCCTGCGCCCAGCGTTTGGGTCCATCCTTCGATGGTCATGGTTCTCCTTTGAAGCAGATTTCTTGGGGTTGGGTGCCGCGCCCCGAAGTGCATGGCACCCGGGTGGTGCAGCTAGTTGGCGCCGGGCGCCAGGTTGGAGGGAAGCTCCTGGTTGGAGGGAAGCTCCTCGTTGGAGGGGAGCTCCAGCGCAGCCAGGATGGCGCCGATGAGTTCCTCCGGCGAGCGGGTGATGTCCAGGCGGAGGCTGCCGGCCTCCAGCTCCTCGGCGGTCAGCGGCTCCAGGGTGGCCAGTTGGCTGGGAAGGAGCGTGGGCGGCATGAAGTGGCCTTCGCGTCCCTGCATGCGCTGGCTGATGAGGGCGGCGTCGCCGTGCAAGTGGATGAAGAGCACGCGGCCTTCGGCTTCGGACAGCAGCTTGCGGTAGCTCTGCTTGAGGGCGGAGCAGGTGAGCACCGTGCTGTAACCGGCCCGGGCCTGTTCGGTCATCCAGTTCTGGATCTGCTGCAGCCAGGGCCAGCGGTCCTCGTCCTGCAGCGGAATGCCCTGGCTCATCTTGTCGATGTTGGCCTGCGGGTGGAACTCGTCCGCCTCCGCGCTGGCCCAGCCGAGGTGCTTGGACAGGGCAGCGGCAATCGTGGACTTGCCCGAACCGGCAACGCCCATCACCACCAGATGCGTGGCTGGATACTGCATTTTTACCTCCGAAGAAGACGTCTTTGGCTTGTGGAAGAAGCTCAATCTGCAGCCCAACTCGAACTGCGCTGGAGATAAGGTATCACCAATCCGGCCCAAAGATACTATCTTTGCGTGTCACAGGTCATACCTTTGCCTTCGTCTTCCGGTACGCTGGAGGAGCGCTTCAGCGCAAAAGGAAGGCAGGATCATGTCGACGGCGACAGAAGACCGCGCGGACAACACGTACGGCGGCGGGTTGTCACCCGCCATGCACGAACGCGTCCTTGACGCTGTGGGCGTGGCCATCGCGTCCGGCGCCCTGGCCCCAGGAAGCCGGCTGACCCTTGAGGGCCTGCAGCAGGAGTACGGGGTGTCGCGGACCGTGGCGCGGGACACCATGAAGGTCCTCGAATCAATGAACCTGATCTACTCGCGCCGGCGGGTGGGAATCGTGGTGCAGAGCCAGGAGCTCTGGAACTTTTATGATCCCAAGCTGGTCCGGTGGCGCCTGGCGTCCGAGCGCCGCGCCCAGCAGTACGCCAGCCTCACAGAGCTGCGCATCGCCGTCGAACCGATTGCAGCGGCAGGTGCCGCCCGCCGGGCAAGTGCAACGGAGCGCAGCCAGCTGGTGGCTCTGGCCGCGGACCTGCGGCGGCTGGGTGAAGCGGGTGAGCTGGAGGCGTTCCTCGCAGCCGACATCGCTTATCACCGGCTGCTGCTGAAGAGCTGCGGCAACGAGATGTTCTCGTCTCTCGAAGGAATGGTGGCCGAGGTGCTCACCAGCCGAACCCATCAGGGACTCATGCCGTTCAAGCCTCGGCCCGAGGCCCTCGACGCCCACGAGGAGGTGGCCGCAGCCATCGCCGGCGGGGACGCCACGGCCGCAGAGACCGCCATGCACCACATCCTGGACGAGGTTCGCGAGGCGATGGGGCTGCACTAGGACGCTGGGCAGACTAGTACGCTGGGCGGACCTGGACGCCGCCCGGCACAGCGACGCTGAGTCGCGTTCTGTGAACATCGCCGGCTAACCGCTGCGTCTGAACGACGACGGCGGGAGGCCGGCATGCGTTGCCGGCCTCCCGCCGTCGTACTTCCCGGTGATGCAGCTGCCAACCGCTAGAGCCGCGCCTCCGAGAACGGCACGCTGGGCAGCCGGCCCGCGTGCCACGCCTCAGTGGAGCGTTCGCTGGGAGTGTGGCCGCGGCCGTCATGCAGGATGGCACGGACCGTGGCGCCCGCAACCCAGAGTCCCGCAAGAACGATGATGATGAACAATTCCATGGTGTTTCCCTCGGATGGGTGGTAGTGCTGATTGGTGATTTCAGTGTGTTCGGCGGGCGTGTGAGCAAGCGTGTGAGGCGCCGCAGACACCAAAAAGCCGCCGCGGTACCATGAGCCGTATGGCCGAGACATGGATCCGGCTCCTCGGTCCGCCGCGGATCGAGTCCCCTGGCGCAAGTCCTGCACAGCCCCGTGGCCGCAAGGCCTGGGCCGTGCTGGCCTACCTTGCGCTGCAGGCTGCGGGTACCGGACGGTCCAGGACCGCCTCGCTGCTGTCCCCGATGCCGCTGACCCGCTCGGTGCGCTGCGCTGGAACCTGTCGGAGCTGCGGCGCACCCTCGACGGCGTAAGGATGGCGGGCGATCCCCTGCGGCTGGAGATGCAGCCGGCCTGGCGCTGCGATGCCGTGGAGGCAGTCGCGTCACCCGGCAGCTCGGGCCTCGATCCCCGCCGGCTCGACGGCCAGCTGCTGGAGGGCCTGTCCTTCGCCGATTGCCCGATGTTTGATTCCTGGGTGGCGGACCAGCGCTATCGCCTGGACAACTGCGTTCTGTCCCTGCTGTACGAGGCCGCGCTGGCCGCCCTTGCTGCGGATGAGCCCGCCGAGGCAGTGGAACTGGCGACGCTGGCACTGCACCGGGACACGTTCCACGCGGACTGCAACGCCGTCCTGGTCAAGGCCCTCGTGGCACTCGGCGAGCACCAGCGGGCCAGGGACCATGTGGCCAAGTGCGCAGACCTCTACCGCCAGGAGCTCGGCCTGCCGCTCCCGGCGGAGATCCGGCGGGCGCTGTCAACTGCGGCTCCTGCCGAACCGGGCGTGCCGGCCACGTCAGCAACGGTGCGATCGTATCTGGATGCCGGCGGCGCGTCCCTCCTGGCCGGCGCCGTCGACCGGGGCCTCGATCAGCTGCGGCTCGCCGTCGTACTCGCCCAGCGCAGCACTGACCGGCACCTGATCGCCGAGTCCCTCGTGACGCTGTCCGGCGCGCTGATCCACCAGGCCGGCGGCCGGGGCGCCGAGGTGGCGGACTTCCTGCACCGAGCGTTGTCGGCGGAAGGGCCCGACGGCGCCTCCCGGACTTCCGCCGCGGCGTACCGCGAGCTGGGCTACCTGTCAGTGCAGCGGGGTGTGCCGGACCGTGCGGCCGGTTGGCTGGGCCGCGCGATGCTCGCTGCCGAGGGGTTCCCGGACGAACAGGCCCGGATTCTCGGCATACAAGGCATGCTTGCCTCGGACACCGCGCACTATGAGGATGCCGTGGTTGCGCTGACGGCGTCCGGCAGGCTGGCGAAGGCGGCCAAAAACCGCCGGCAGCAGGCGTTCAGCCGGGCACTGCTCGGCCGGGTGCAGCTGCTGCAGGGGGACGCGGAAGCAGCGGCAACGTCCCTGGACCGCGCGCTGGAGTGGGTGGCGGCTGAACACTGGACGGCGTTCGAGCCGTTTGTCAGCGGGCTGCGCGGGGAAACCTATCTCGCTGCCGGCAGGCTCGAAGAAGCCGCGGAACTCATTGACCGGTCGTGGGTGCTGGCCGATCTTGCCGGCGACCACTGCTACATGGCGTTGGCGGCCGGCGCCGAGGCCCGGCTCTTCCTGGCGCACGGCGACCTGGCCGCGGCGCAGCACTGGGTTGAACGCGGGCTGGAACCCAAGCCCTGGTACCTCTGGTATTCGGCTCGGCTGCTGGATGTGGCCGTGGAGGTCGCCATCGCGGCGGGCTCGCCCCGCGCTTCGGAGTTCGTTGGCAAGCTGGACGAGCTGGCCAGCCGCAGCGGGATGCGCGAGTTTGTGGTGCGGGCGCGGTCGCATCGGGCGCTGCTCGGAGACGAGGCGGCCGCGCAGACGGTGCCGTGGCTGGCCAACGAGATCGACAGCCGCGCGCTGAAGGCGTTCCTCGCAGAGCGCGGGACCCCCGCCTCTTGAGTCCGAGGAACCAGCCTGTGGAAACGGCGCTCGTCGAGCCCGCTTGCACTCGTCCCTAAAATCACGGATGATTCCAGCACACGCGGGTTAACAAAAAGCAGGGCCCGTCCGAAGACGGGCCCTGCTCAGAAACCTTGCGGCCCCAGAAACTCTATGGAATTAGAGAGCCTGGATGTTGACGGCCTGGGGACCCTTGGGGCCCTGCTCGGTTTCGAAGGAAACCTTCTGGTTCTCTTCGAGGGAGCGGAAGCCGCCGGAGTTGATCGCGGAGTAGTGTGCGAACACGTCCTGGGAAGAGTCATCGGGGGAAATGAAGCCGAAGCCCTTTTCAGCGTTAAACCATTTGACGGTGCCAGTAGCCATTATTTTTGTCCTTCGTGAAGGTGGAGGAAAAGTCCCGACTTTCGGGTCCTCCGGCGTGGGGTGTTCAAAACCGCTACTTCAGAAGAACGCGGACTTTCGACCGCGCGTACTGCCTGAACTACCAAATACAAACACAACAACGGTCTCTACTCTACACGAGATCCAGCCGACACCTCGCCAAACTTGCAGGTACAACCTTTGGAGCCGGCGCAGGCCGGGATCAAGAGAACCTATTCCTGCCCGTTGCCATCCAGCGCCGGACTGTACGCCGTATACCCGGGGCGCAGCCGGACCGACCGCTCGCTGATCACGGCGATGTCCTCCCACATCACCAGGAAGGATCCCCGGTGCCGCCACCGCAGCAGCCCCGGCAGCGGCCAGGGCTGCGTCAGGCTGTTCCGTTCGTAGCCGAGGAACGACGACGCGCTGTGCGGGCTGACCACCAGTCCCAGCAGGCGGGCGTCTGCCATCAGCCGGCGCGGGGCGCCGTCCACCACAAACCGGGCGTCGGCCACGCGCCCCAGCCGCACGCCGTCGTCGTCATGCACCGGAGTGCCCAGCAGGTCACCGAGGATCACGGCGGCCTCCCGATCCCGGAATCCGGGCGATGATCTTGTCGCGGATCCAGCGCTCCACCCAGTCGGCGTCGAGGCCCTGGCCGCTGACGCCGAGCCGGACCACCACACCAACGCTGGCCACGTCCGTCCACGGGATCCGGATCAGCCGGGACGACGGCGGCCTGCCGCCGAAAATGCGCGTGCCCAGGACGGGACCGGTCAGCAGTGCGGTGAGCACCGGGGCCGGCGTTTCCTCGGGAATCACCGTCCCTAAGGGAGTCTCCGGCTGGCCCTCGGGGGCACCGAGTTCGAGGTCGTCCACGGTGGTGACGGGGACGCCGTCGGAATCCAGAACCTGGCGGTCCAGCAGGTGCAGCTGGGCGTCCAGGGTCTGCCCGGCCACAGGAGGAACGGGCGGCAGCGGGCGGGGTGTTTTCATGCGCCGGCTCCTGTCACGATCATCAGGGGTATGGCGGCCAGCGAGGCCACGAGGATCACCACGAGGTAGATCATCGCCACCAGATTCACGCCCCGGCCATTGACGTGTTTGCCCATGTATTGGGGATCATTGGCCACGATCAGGATGGGCAGGTAGGTCAGCGGCAGCGCCACGGCGGAGAACACCACGGAGTATTCAGTCACCAGCACCGGATCCACGCCGGTGGCCAACACCGCGATGCCCACCAGCAGGCAGATGATCATCGCCAGGTGGAAGCGGGCGGCCGCCGCGGGCTTGCGGAACTTGCCCCAGGACCAGCCGAAGAACTGCGCCAGCGTGTAGCCACTGGACAGCGTCGTCTCCAGGGCCGCCCCGAACGTCGCGGCCATAATCCCAAGAAGGACGACGGCGAGCCCCAGTTTCCCGGCACCCGCCGCCACCGGGAGGATCACCTGGGAGAGGGAGGTGACGGCTATGCCGGCGGGGAGAAGGACGACGGCGGCGCACGCGGCAATCGCGACGGACAGCAGCCCGCCCAGCGGGAACCCCACCAAGACGTTGATCCGCGACTGGATCAGGTCCTTGATCTTCCACCCCTCCTCCACAGCGCCGGAGGAGAAGAAGAACACCTCGTACGGTGTCATGGCGGCGCCGAACAGGGCGATGGCGAAGTACCAGTAGGTGGCGCCGGTCTCCTCGGCCGGGACGGCGGGGATGGCCTGGCCGGCCAGGTTGCCCCAGTCCGGCTTGAGCAGGAACAGCGCCACGGCGAAGACGATCAGGGTCAGGCCCAGGAGCCCGGTGACGTTCTCCATGATGGAGAACTTGACCCGCCAGATCACCAGCCACACGGCCACCGCAGCCAGCGGAATCCAGAGCAGGTAGTTGACGCTGCTGGCCAGCTGAAGGGCCAGGGCGATGCCGCCGATTTCCGCGGTTACGGTCATCAGGTTGATGAGGAAGGAGGCGGACAGGTTCGCCAGTCCGGCCCTCGGCCCCAGCCGTTCCCGGATCACCTCGAAGGTGGCCCGGCCGGAGGCTGCCGCCACCCGCCCGGACATGTTGGCGAACACGCAGATGCCGACGACGCCGACCAGCACCACCCACACGAGCGACAGCCCGAACCGGGATCCGACGACGGCGTTGGTCACGAGGTCGCCGATGTCCACGAACCCGCCAATGGCGGTCAGGATGCCGAGGGCGACGCCGAGCAGGCGCTTCACTTCTTGCCCACCTTGGCCGTGAGCTGCGACAGCGCGTCCTCAGCCGCGGCGAGCGCCCGGTCCCCGTCCGAAAGGGAGGGCCCGCCGTCGTCGGACGATGCGGCGTTGCGCGCAGTGGTGAGGCTGGCGGCTGAACTATCCAAAACCTTCACCGCCTCGTCCCGCACCAGACGGTCCTCGGGCGAAGCGGGTGAGAGTCGCAGGACGGTGTCGCGGCTGGTCTGCACTTCCTTGAGGGCGTCGTCGAGCGCGGTGGAGGTGGCGGCCCGGGTGAGCTTGCCGCCGGAGTCCAGGCCCACGGCAAGCTTGGCGGTGGCGATGGCGGAGGAGCTGTCCTGGGCGGCGGTGGAGACGGTGTCCGTGACAGCGCTGCCGGCGGAGCAGGAGGTGAGGACGGCGAGCGCCCCGAGGCAGGCGACGGCGTGGAGTGCTTGGCGGCCCGTCCGCGCTCCGGCTGGCCTGGTCAGCACCTTTCCTCCAGCCTCCGGGCAGGCCCGGTTCGTCCGAAACGCCGCTGCATTTGGTTGCCTTGAGCTATGTATAGCACTGCGCGCAGGGAAACAGCAGAGGGCCGCGGAGGCAAGTTGCCGGGCTGCCCGGCGGCGGTGGCCGGGGCCGGCGGGCGGGCGTATGATCCCGGCATGGAAGGGCACGCAGCCGTGCCCGTGACATGCTGCCCTGAGCCCTGCTATCCGGAGGTGCACCGATGGAAATGCCCAAAGCGACCGAGGCTGACAAGGAACACTTCCGGGCGGTGGTGCCGAACCATCCCGAGGTGGTCATCAAGCCGATGTTCGGGAACCTCGGGGCGTTCGTCAACGGCAACATGTTCGCCGGGCTGTTCGGGCCCACCATCGGCATCAAGCTCTCCGAGGCGGACCGGACGGTGCTGGAGTCCTCGGAGCGGACCGTTCCCTTCGGTCCGGCCGAGCGTCCCATGGGCGGGTACACCGGCCTGCCGGAGATGTGGAACGAAGAGGGCGACGGCGACGACGCGCGCGCCCGGGCGTGGACGGAGAAGGCGTTCCAGTACGTCGCCAGCCTGCCGCCGAAGGCCGCCAAGGAACCCAGGCCCAAGGCCGGCAGGAAGTAGCCATGATGGCGAGTACGTTGATCTTGCCTGCCGTTCATCCGCGCTCTAAAATTAGATAAGTTAGTTTTAGAATGCGGGCGGTTGAGATGGACTGGCAAGGCTGGGCGCTGTTCGGGCTGCTCGCCACCGCAGCCCTGACTGCAGTGATGATTGCCTTCCAGATGGCCGGTTGGACCCGGCTCGACCTGCCGCTGGTCCTGGGCAGCCTCGTCACGCCGGATCCGGACAAGGCGCGGATCGCGGGCTTCTTCATCCACCTGGCAGCAGGGCAGGTCTTCGCCCTCGGCTACGCGGCGGTCTTTGCGCTGTTGGGCAGGGCCACGTGGTGGATCGGCGCGCTGCTGGGGCTCCTTCACGTTGCCGTGGCGCTGACGGTCATCCTGCCCCTGCTGCCCGGCATCCATCCCAGAATGGCCAGCACCAGGGCCGGTCCCGCCAGCCGAGCAGCCCTTGAACCGCCGGGCCTGCTGGGCCTGAACTACGGAATCCAGACGCCAGCGGTGGCCGTGGCGGCCCATGTGGTCTACGGCTCCCTGCTCGGGCTGCTCCTCACGGCCAGTTGACGGCTCCAAAGAGGGAGAAGGTGAACGGAATCATGGACGCCAGGCACTCCCCCGCCCTTGCGGATTACGGGCTGCTGGGAGACACGCGCACGGCTGCCCTGGTCTCGGCCGACGGCGGCGTCGACTGGCTCTGTGCGCCCACCTTCGACGGCGACCCCGTCTTTGGCGCCCTGCTCGGCGGCCCCGAGGCCGGCACTTTCCGCGCCGGCCCGGCGCTGCCCGCCGAGCGCCTCGTCCGCCGGTACCGGCCGCACACCGCGACGATCGAGACGGTCTGGGCCACGGACGGCGGCACGCTGAAACTCACCGAAGCGATGGTGGCGGAGGTATCGGGCCGCCTGCTGCCCACCACTCTCCTGATCCGGCGGCTGGAGGCCAACGGCGCACCGGCGGAGGCCGCCGTCGTTTTTGACCCGCGTTTTGGCGAGCGCCACCTTCACCCCCGCGTCCGGCAAGGGCAGCACCTGGTGTGCGAATGGGGCGCGCTGGCCATGTCGCTTGGCTGCAGCGGCGGGATGCGGGTAGAACCGTGCACGACGACGGCAATCACCGTTGAACCCGGACGTCCCGTTGTGATGGTGCTCGCCCTGGCGTACACGGAACCCCTGATCTGGGTCGATCCGGAAACCGCCTGGGACCTGGTGGAAGCCGACGAGGCCCGCTGGCGGGAGTGGGCTACCGGCATCAGCGAGGACGTGCCGTTCCGGGAACCTGTGGTGCGGAGCCTGCTGACACTCAAGCTGCTGACCTACTCCCCCTCGGGCGCGCCGGTCGCGGCTCCCACCACGTCCCTGCCGGAGGATCCAGGCGGCATCCGGAACTGGGACTACAGGTATGCGTGGCCACGGGACGCCAGCATCGGCATCGCCGCCTTCCTCGCCCTGGGCAAAGACGGCGAGGCCCTGAACTTCCTGAACTGGCTCCTGCATGCCAGCCGGCTGCAGCGGCCCCGGCTGCCTGCCCTGCTGACCCTGACCGGAGGGCATGTTCCCCGCGAGCGCACCCTGCAGAACTGGCCGGGCTACGTGGGAAGCGCTCCGGTAAGGATGGGGAACGGCGCCGCCCACCAGCATCAGCTGGACGGCTACGGCTGGGTCCTGGACGCCGCGTGGAACCTCGTCCGGCAGGGACACCGGCTCAATTCGGAGACATGGCGGGCGATGCGGGGGTTCACCGATCTCGTCGCGCGGCGCTGGCCGGAACCGGACGCCGGCATCTGGGAAATCCGCGCGGACGCCGCGCACCACGTGCATTCCAAGATCATGGGCTGGCTCGCCTTGGACCGGGCGCTGCGGATCGCCAGGACCCACCGCATCAGCACCCGGCGGCGGCTCCGGTGGGAAGGCGCGCGAGACGCGGTCGCCGCCGACATCAAGGCCCGGGGATTCGACACTGCCAGAAACACGTACACCCGCTCGTACGGCTCGGGCGACCTCGACTCCGCCCTGCTGATCCTCCCTGTGACCGGCTTCGAGGAAGCCGGCTCTGCACGGGTGCGGGGCACGGTGGATGCTGTGTGGACGGAACTGTCGGCGGGCTACCCGTTCCTGTACCGCTACCCGCCGGGCCAGGACGGGCTGCCCGGGAACGAGGGGGCCTTCCTGCCCTGCTCCTTCTGGCTCGTCCAGGCCCTCGCCCTCACGGGACGGGCAGCGGAGGCCGCGGAAATGTTCGAGTCGCTGCTGGGGGTCGCCGGTCCGCTGGGTTTGTTCAGCGAGGAGATCGACCCCGCCAGCGGGACACTGCTGGGAAACTACCCCCAGGCCTTGACTCACTCCGCACTGGTCCAGGCAGCCCTGGCCCTCCGTGACGCTTCTTGCGGGCAACGGCTGGGCGAGCCCGTCGAAACCGAGCCTGCCGAAGCCAAGGCTGACCCCGCCGGTTGAGCCCCCCCGGTTGAGCCTGCCGAAACCAACGCTAGGTCAGTTGTCCTGCCTCGGACCGGCGGTGAAGACGTTCTTCGCGACGGTCATGGCCGACATGGCCTTGGGCCATCCGGCGTAGAAGGCGAGGTGGGTAATGGCTTCGATCACCTCCTGCTCAGTGAGGCCGTTCTGCTTGGCGTAGTCGAGGTGGAAGGTCAGCTGCTCGGTGTTGCCGCCGGCGACCAGCGCCGCGACCGTGATGAGGCTGCGGTCACGCGGGGAGAGCTCGGGGCGTTCCCATACCTGGCCGAACAGGACGTCATTGGTGTAGCCGATGAGCGCGGGTGCGAAGTCGGCGAGGGGGTTTTCGGGCACGTTGATTCTTCCTTTCAGCGGGTTTTCGCCGGAGGTCGACCGGTCATGACACGAGTCAACACGCACCTCCGGCCGCGCGGGAGCCCCGGCCGATACGGGGTCCGTCGAAGCATGGTACTGACAGGGCCTCCCTCGGAACCGGATGGTGGACGTAGCGTGGTCGGCATGGACAACCGCAGCGAGATCCGTGAGTTCCTCGGCACCCGGCGAGCGAAGCTCACCCCGGAGCAGACGGGCCTGCCCAAGTTCGGTGGCACCCGGCGCGTCCCCGGGCTCCGCCGCGAAGAGGTCGCGCTGCTGGCCGGCGTCTCGGTCGAGTACTACACCAAAGTCGAACGCGGCTCGCTTGCCGGGGTCTCCGAAAGCGTGCTCGAGTCGCTCGCCACGGCGCTCCAGCTGAACGAAGCCGAACGCGAGCACCTCTACAATCTGGCCCGAGCGGCGTCACCTTCGGCGCGGCCGCAGGGCAAGCCCAGCGGGGCCGTGACCCCCAGCGTGCAGAGGCTGTTGGACTCCATGGTGGGCGTGCCCGCGTTCGTCCGCAACGGCCGGCTGGACGTCCTGGCGATCAACGGCCTCGGGCGCGCCTTGTACTCCGAGGCGTACGGACAGAACACCGGAACCGTGAACCTCGCACGTTTCGCTTTCCTCGACCACCGCTCGCACGTCCTGTACCCGGACTGGGAGAAGGCGGCCAGCACCTCCGTCGCGATCCTCCATACCGAGGCGGGCCGTGACCCGTTCAACAAGTCCCTCGCCGACCTGATCGGGGAGCTGTCCACCCGTTCGGAGGACTTCCGCGCCCGGTGGGCACGGCGCGACGTGCGCCTCCACCGCGGAGGCTACAAGGACTTCCGCCACCCCGCCGTCGGAGACCTCCACCTGGCGTTCGACGCCCTAATGCTCCCGAACGCGCCCGGGCTCACGCTCACCGCCTACAGCGCCGACCCCGGCACCCCGTCAGAGGACGGCCTCCGGCTGCTCGCCAGCTGGGCGGCCACCGCGGCCACGGCGGCGACAGAATCGACTTCCACAACCAGCAAGGAGAACGCATGAACATCGAACCCACCAACCCCACCAGCAAGAACCCGCCCGAGCAGTTCGTCGGCGATGTGTGGCTGGACCCGATCGCGCTTCCGCACGAAAGCGACCAGCGCATGGTCGTGGCGACCGTCCGGTTCGCTCCCGGCGCCCGCACCGCCTGGCACTCCCACGCCCGCGGACAGTACCTCCGCGTCACCCAGGGCGTCGCACGGTTCGGTGGCCGCGATGGCAAGATCATCGAGGTCCACCCCGGCCAGACCCTGTACACCCCGCCCGGGGAAGAGCACTGGCACGCCGCCGCGCCCGGCTGCTTCATGGAGCACATCGCCATGCTGGAGAACGGTGACGACCCCGCCACGACCACCACCTGGCTCGAGCACATCACCGACGACGAGTACAACGGCACCCAGTCCTGACCCTTCCCGGGACCCCCGACGCCGGAAGCACCCCGATCAGACCCATCGACCACCACGGAGACCGAAAATGCACACACGAACTCTCGGACAAGGCCTGAACGTCTCCGCCGTCGGGCTGGGCTGCATGGGCATGTCGCAAAGCTACGGACCCAATCCCGGCAGCCGCGAGGACATGATCGCTGTGATCCGCTCCGCGTACGACCTCGGGGTGACCTTCTTCGACACCGCCGAGGTATATGGACCACACGTGAACGAGGAGCTGGTGGGTGAGGCTTTGGCGCCCATCCGCCAGCACGTGCAGGTGGCGACCAAGTTCGGGTGGCGCATCGAGGACGGAAAGAGCGTCGGCCTGGACAGCCGGCCCGAGCAGATCCGCCGCGTCGCCGACGCCTCACTGAAGCGCCTCCGCACCGATGTCATCGACCTTTTCTACCAGCACCGCGTCGATCCGGACGTCCCCATCGAGGACGTCGCCGGCACCGTCGGTGAGCTGATAGCAGAAGGCAAGGTGCGGCACTTCGGACTCTCGGAAGCGTCCGCCGGGACCATCCGCCGTGCGCACGCGGTGCAGTCGGTGACGGCGGTCCAGAGCGAGTACTCCCTGTGGACCCGCGATCCCGAGGCGGAGGTGCTACCGACGCTGGCCGAGCTGGGCATCGGTTTTGTGCCCTTCAGCCCCCTTGGGAAGGGCTTCCTCACCGGCACTGTCAGCGCGGCCTCTGCCTTTGCCGAGGGCGACGTCCGCGCCACGATCCCCCGGTTCACGGAGGAGAACCGTTCCGCAAACGCCGCGCTCGTGGAGCATGTTGCCGGCCTCGCCCGGAGCAAGGGCACCACCCCGGCGCAGATCGCGCTGGCGTGGCTGCTCGCGCAGCAGCCATGGATCGTGCCCATTCCGGGCACACGCCGCACCGCCAGGATCGAGGAGAACGCCGGCGCCACGACCGTGCCCCTGTCTGCGGATGAGGTCGCAGACCTGGACGCGCTCGCCCGGCGGATCGGCGTGCAGGGCGCCCGGTACAACGACCTGCACCTGGGACTCGTTAACGGCTGACGCCCCGTGTCGCTTCCCTTAGGCGGCGGTGGCCCGGCGGGCCGTTCCGCGATTGAGCGCCAAGTGGCCGCCCAGGAAGCCGGCTCCTGCCACGATGGCGTTGCCTGCCAGGCCGAGCTTCACTGCGAGCGCGTGCCGGCCACGCATCCGCGCGATCAGGGATCCAAGGAGAAGGAAGACGGCGGCGTCGGCCCCGAGTGCGTGCACCGCGCCGACCCGACGCTCGCTGTCCGTCATTTCCGCCCAGTCACCGGCTCCAGCAATAGCGGTTGGTACAGCGGCCGCCAGCCCGGTTCAACCAAGACCATGGCACTATGACGCGCCTGGGGTCCTCCGGCAACGTCAAGGATGGACGCGCTGAGCCAACATCCGAGCGTCACGTCGGTGAGCAGCGGATGCACGGAGTGGCCGAGGACGCCGGTGTGAAACGGGCTGCGCCGTGCCCAGTCGATAATCGGCCCGTAGGCGACCTCTTGGGCGGCAGCCACGCGTTCCGAGAAGGAACTGTCGCCCACTGCGCGGGCCACACGTTGCGGCAGTGACACTTCGCTCATGGTCAGTCACGGTACGCCCGCGCGGCACGGCTGCATAGAGATGGCCGCTGAGCCCGGTGTCATGTCTCCGGTCCGGCTGGGCTTCCCCCAGCCGCAGCGGTCGCGTCAAGCGGAACATAGTCGCCGTGCCGGTGGACGATCTTCCACTCTCCGCCTTCGCGGCGGTAGACGTGGGTGACGCGGACCTTGGTGGACTGGGGCGGACCGCCGTCGACCGACAGGTCAGCGCGCTCGAACCCGACGGTGTACGCAAGGTCCCCGCAGGCCCCGGCGGCCAGCAGCTCGAAACTGTAAGCGGTGCAATTCGAGAACCGTGACGCCACCCAGCGAAACGTCCGACCGACGGCGTCCCACCCCACGTTGGACATGCCCATCGCGCCCAGTAAGGTGACCGGATCGGAGCGTGACCACAGGGCCATTCTCGGCTCCACATCGCCGTTGTGGATCGCCGTTTCCGCTGCTATCTGTCGGTCCAGCATGGCGGTCAGGAAATCGTCGAGCTCGCTCATGTCCGTCTCCTTCGCCGACCGAGGCGTCGCGTCGTGCCCATCGGGGCTTTGCCGTCAGAGTGACAGTTCCCAAGCATCGCGTCAACGGGCAGAGCTGTACAGGGAAACCCGGCCAGGATCCTGACCTGGCTGCAGCCGCGCCGGGCAGTCAACGCCCCATTTGGGTTGAAGCGCAGTCCGGGCTGGCAGGGCCTGCAGGATTTTCCCAACGTGTCCGGCGGACACTGGCGTCGTTGCATCCAGGTCTCTGCAGCCCCTTGGGGGGACGGCGAACCCGCGGCCATTCGTCGCGGGTTCGCTGTATGTCGATACATACGATCCCAATGTCTGGAGGAGACAATGACGTCTCGCAGGGAAGTACTGAAACTGGGTGCGGTGGGCGCTGCTCTGACCGGAGTGTTGCCCGGCGGCGCTGGGCCGGCGGCGACCACGGAACCTATTAGTCAGAGTCAGCTTGCACCGCAGAACACGCCGGTCCCTTTCAGGGCTGTCTTCCGGCGGCCTCCGGAGCTCGTTCCGTTTCAGCGGGGTTTCGATGGCGGCGACCCGCGTCGCCCATTCGAGCGCTACGCCCTCACCCAGAAACTCGGACAGGCCCGCATGCTGCCGGGCCTGTCCACCACCGTGGCCGGGTACAACGGGATCTTCCCGGGTCCCACCATCCGGGCCAGGCAGGGCAGCCGGATCGAGGTCCGGATCCGCAACGCATTCCCCCAGAACGGCCTGCTCCAGCCGGGGACATTCAGCACCTCCACGCACCTGCACGGCTCGGCGTCCCTCCCCCAGTACGACGGCTATGCCAATGACATCACCGTCCCCGGTTTCTTCAAGAATTACCACTATCCCAACAGGCAGGCAGCGCGGACGCTTTGGTACCACGACCACAAGCACCACATCACCGCCCAGAATGTGTATTCCGGACTGGCCGGCTTCTACCCACTGACGGACCGTTTCGAGCGCGCGCAGCTGCCGCAAGGGGAGTTCGACGTGCCGCTGATGCTTTCCGACGCACTGTTCCAGTCGGACGGCTCGCTCGGGTACAGCGACAACAGCCAAAAGGGACTCTGGGGTGACGTGATCCTGGTCAACGGCGTGCCTTGGCCAACCATGAAGGTCAAGCCGCGCATTTACCGTTTCCGCGTGCTCGTTGCATCGATCTCACGCTCCTACCGGCCCGCCCTCTCCAACGGCGAACCCGTCTACATCGTAGCCACCGACGCCGGCATGACGCCGGTGGTCCAGGCCGTTTCGTCATGGCGAATGGGCACTGCGGAGCGCACCGAAATCCTGGTCGACTTCCGCAAGTACAGGCCCGGGCAGACCGTCGACCTGCGCAACCTCAGCAACAAGAACAACATCGACTTTGCCAACACGGACAAGATCATGCGCTTCCAGGTGGTCGCCGATTCGGGCTCCGGTGCAGGGTCCATCTCCTCGATCCCGTCGCGGCTGGACAACGGGGGGTCGCCCACCGCGGCCCGTGGCGGCATCGACACCATGAGCCTGACCCCGCAGATGGCCACGGTAAAGAGGCAGCTCAGGTTCGAGCGCCAGAACGGCCAATGGAGCATCAACGGCGTCCGGTGGGAGGACGTGGAAAGGTCCGGGTTCACCAAGCTGTTCGGCAACCCGCAGCCTTTCGCCGTCGAGCAGTGGACCATCATCAACCAATCCGGAGGATGGTTCCATCCAGTACACATCCACCTGATCGACGCCAAAATCATCGCCCGCAACACCAACGGCGGCAAACCATTCGCCTGGGAGCTCGGCCCCAAGGACGTCTTCTACACCGGTGAGAACGAGTCCATCACCGCGCTGATGCAGTTCGACACCACGGCGCAGGAGGGAGGGCGGTACATGATCCATTGCCACAACCTGGTGCACGAGGACCACGACATGATGGTTCAGTACGCGGTAGCCAATCTGCGGACCAACGACCCCATCACCGCCGCCCCGCCCAAGCGTGACCCCCTGCCCGCGAACGCCTTCCCACCGGTGTACCGGCCGCTGTTCCCGCCGGGGACGTGAGATGGATCGATGACCGAAGCCCGTCCGCGCGTACCGCGTCGTCCGGCCTGGACCAGGCGGCCCGCAGACAACGTCAGTCCCGCGCTTTACAATGAGCATTCACAGGCAGGTGCGCGGGCGCTCCTGCCTCGTTCGGGGCGGTGTGACGCCGCCCCGGACGGATCATGAATGGGGATGACTGATCATGAGCGACGGCGCACCTGACTCCGGGCCAGAACCCCGCGCCGTCCCGCCGCGAAAGCCGCCGAATCCTCCGCGTAGCGGAACAAGGAAGGAAAGTCCGACGGCGGCCAACGGGCCGCCTGCCCCGCCCGCCATGCGGGTGGCGAGCAGGGAGGAAAGTCCCGCGCCGCCGTCGCTCGACAACTACTCGGAATTCATCGCACGGCTGGACGCAGCGGCCGGCAAGCTCACACCGCGGCGGGATGCCCTGGCCACGGCTCTTGGCGCTGCCGAACTGCTCCTCACCCAAAACCAGGCAGGGCTCAAGCTGTGGGGTCAGCGCCTCTCGCTCATCAGTCAGCTCCTGACCCGGCACAGCGGAACCAATGAGGCGCGGAGATACGGCACCCTGAGGGAACTTCATGACGTGGCTGCCAAGATGGAGCGGATGTTCACCAGCCGCACGCAGCGCGTCCAGGAAGTCTGCCATTCGATCAGGGCGCGCCGGGACCAAATCAACACATCGCTGTTTGAACTGGAGAAGAGCAGGGTCAAACTGACGTCGTCGCGCATGCTCGCGCTGGAGCGGGAAAATCTCCGGAGGGTCGCCGATGATCTTTCCCCCTCCCCGGAGGGCATCAGCCTCGGTTTCCCGGATCCTGCCCTTCGGGAAAGTCTTCGGGAAGCGCGGGAAGCAATCAGTATGGCCGAGGCCCTGCTGGAAGTGAAAGGGAACTGATCATGCCAAGTCCACGCACCGCGTCCAGGGAAGTCTGCAGCTTCACCTCCAAGCAATGGAGCGGCAGGCCGGCCGACGGCGCCGGCTCCATGTTCGGAGGGTTTTCCGTCATCGGCTTCGTCCTGTGCCTGCTCCTGATGACCTTCACGCCTGCCCTGAGGGATGTCGGCGCCACCATGCTGTTCGTCGCAGCCTTCGCCACAGCGTTTACGATCCTGGCCATCCTCGGCAAGAATTCCAGCGAGCGGGCGTTCCTGCAGGGGCTGACCGGGACCGTCAATGACGTGATGCTTGAACTGACGGCGGACCGGACGAACCAACTCTCACCGGACGGGCTCCGCTCACTTCTCGTCGAGGGCGGGAGCCTCCCGCTGCTGGTGAGCGGGGTGTCCGGCCTGCACCTGAAGGCCGTCCCGCAGCCCTCACCGAAGCCGCAGCAGAATGCCAAGCCGAAAACTGACGTAGTCACCACGACGCGGATCGTCATCGCAGCCACGCCACCGGATTACGGCATTCGCAGCTTCGACCGGCTCCTGGAGACGGCGACGACCGACCCCGGCTTCAACTCGGCCGCGTCGTAGTGCAGCCACCGCTCGGTGGCGGCATTGGGAAAACTGGACAAGTATGAATCGCACCGGCACGTCAAACGAAAGCCACAGATGGGGGCCACATGGTGGTTGACTTCATACTCCTGCTCGTTGAGGGAGCGCTGACTTTCCTCGAGCACCTTTTCCTTCACGGACGGGCCTCGCGGAAAGGCAAAGTCCGCAAGAGCCTGGAGCGCCGGAGAGCTCAACACTCCGAATAGTTGCTGAGCCGCTCGGACCTCCTGTTACGAAATCAAACCTGTCGAAACCCAGCCCTTCCGGTTGAGCCTACGGCTGGACAACACTTACGAGTTCTGACCGGCTGCCCGTCTCGAGGTCCTCGGTGAGGACCAATGACTTGACCTGAGGGCAGTAATATTTGTGCTCCCGTGAGTGTTTCTCAAGCGGCGTCCAGTCGTAGACCTTGACGCAGTCGGTGTATTTGCCGGTTTTCGTGGAGACGGTCTGGCCGGTGGCGACGGTATCCCTCATGTCTTCCGCGTTGCCAATGTAGAACTCCTGCCGGTAGGAATCACCAACGCGCTGCTCGTCCTTCATCCAAATCCCGGCTTTTGCACCGTCTTTCCCATGAAGGAAGCTGCCCGAGTGGTGCAGCAGCAACCCATTCCAGTAGTTGTTCACATCTTCCCCGAAGTACCACACGTCACCGTTCTTGTGTTGTGCAAGGTAGTCTCTGGTTTCCTCCACCAGTTGCCCGTTCTTGTATTCCTTGTCCAGATAGATGACGGTCTCAAAGCCCTCTATCTGCTTCTTCTCCGGCAGGATCTCAATTTCGATCCGTTCGGTGACTCCTCCTTGGCCAGTGGTCTCGTACGTCATTTTCTTGCCGACCGGGAGAGCGAAGTATTTGTTGGTGATGTCGGTCGTGAAATCCGAGGGACTGATCTGCGGGTTGTACTCCCCGGCCCGGCTCCTTTTTATGTTGTCGTTGTAAAAAAACACCGCCCCGCCGGCAACCAGAAACAGGACGAGGACACCGAGGAATATTTTGGTTCGTAGAGCCATGCCCTTCCCACTCCTTCTGAGTAGAAATTTCTATAAAGGGTCAGAGCAACGATGCTTGCCCATGGCCATAGCAAAAAGGTAGTGCAGTTCGCCCGGAACCAGAACCCACCAATGGAAACAACGCGTGGGGGACCAAATGCTCGACGTGAAGCGCATCTACTCGACGGCCCGGTTGCTCCTGTTCAGCAGGATGTTCGACGGCGTGCTGGCCGCGGCCGCGCTCGGCCGCAACCGGCTCTTACTGGACTGCCGACTCTGGCGCCTGTTCACCAACTCGCGTATCGGCCTGACGGTGGACAAGCAGCCATTCGTTGCCCTCCCGCCGATAGATGTTCGTCGTGCGGAGGGCCACGTCGTCCAGATCGGCCCCTCCCGCAACCCGAACCCTAAACCGCTCGATCAGCACCACGTAGGCAAGATCTCCGACCACGACCGTGGCAACGTTCTCCATGGACACGACCGCACCGTCACGGTAGATCGCTGCCGCCTTGGCGATGCTGGCCGCGACGTTGTCCCACCCTCGGGAAACGCCGCCCAGGGGGTTGGCCAGGGTCACCTCGTCGTTCTTGGCGAACAGATCCTGCGACGGCGCAGGATCGCCCTTCAGGATCTCGTCAAGCGCGGCACGCAGACGCTCGACCACGCCATCGAAGTTTGAAGCAACCATCACCCTCACCACTCCCACAGGACCACGCCTTCTGGCGCTGCCCCCAGTATGCACCTCAGCGTCCCGATAGCGCCTCCGTTTCAGAACGATGCGCCCTCCGGACCCGTCCCGTTTCACGGATGCCGACTGCAGCACTGCGGGTCCCCATGTTCACCCCGAAATTATGAAGTGTATGGAGCCAATGAAGGCCGGCAGGGCTGCGAGCACGGCCAGCACGATGAACGCAGTCAGGGTAGCCCGGTCACGGTAGCCGGGCCAGATACATCGTGCGGCATGGGCTTCGGCCGAACAGCAAGTATGCCGGCGGTGAGCGTCGCCAGACATAGCGGAACGGGATACAGCGATGCGGCGGCAGCCACAAATGTGGCCGGAAGTGCCAGCAGGAACATCCATCCTGCCCACCGCGGAAGGAGCTCCTGGCGCCGGGTCCACACTCCAAGGAGCAGGGTTCCCACGAGCACCGACAGGAACCCGAGCAGGAATATTAACCACGCCCACATGCGGGCATTGTCCGCCTCGTAGGGCAGATGGCTGAAGAGCCTGAATTCGGCCACGTTGCCCGCCATCATGAGCGCAAATCCGAGAACTACTGAGACGGTGGCAGTGAGTCCCAGAGCGGGTTCCGCTCGGGTTCTGTAGCGCAGGAACAGTCCGATGAAGCCGCAGGCCATGAGGGCGAAAGCGAACACCCAAAGCTGCGAGTTGGCCTCGTAACGGTCATATTCGGCTGATCCCGGCGGCCCCCAACCCCCAGCCATCAGAACCATAAGTGAAATCCAGGCGACGGCGCCGATTATGCCGAGCCAGCCAAGAGCTGAAGGGACCCTGTACATCCGTGTCTTCTCTCCAAGAAGAGCGAAAGAACCGTGGCCGGCAATGGTACTCAGCAGCGCCCTTGCCGGGAAGACTGTCTAGACCTTCGCCGCTGCTTTCCTCGCGGTCAGGTCGAATACCCTGAAACCCGCGGTTAGCCCAAGGGCCACTACCGTGACCGCGGTATTCAGCCAGAAGTTCGAGACCCTCCTGACCGCGGTCGCGCTCCCGGGTGTGCTCGTGCTCGTCCGCATCGGCCATCCGACGTGTGCCACTGGTATCGGTCGGCGCGGAGGCGTAGCGTCGGTTTGAGCAGATGATCGCCGGAGGATCCGCTCGGCGCTTGTACGGCCCTGAGCCGTTGAAGTCGATCCTTTGAAGGAGCAGGGATGGCTGGATGGAATGCCGACACTGCTGCAGGTTCGCCAGGGCCAGGCGCAGTCACCCTGGTGGAAGGCGCATGCTTCTGCATCTCCTCGGCGAACGGCGACATTCATCCGGACTACCCGCACGGGGTTTTCTATGAGGACACCCGCATCCTGTCCGGCTGGCATCTGACCGTCAACGGAGCCCCACTGGAGCCACTGGCGGCTAAAACCAAGGAACCGTACCGGGGCCTGTTTGCCGGCCGCGTCCCCCGCCCGGATGGGCACGCGGACAGCCCGCTGATTGTCGAACGCCTCCGCGAGGTCGGCGCCGGTATCGTGGAGCAGATCACCGTCAGAAATTACGCGCCGGTCCCCGCCGAATGCGTGGTCTCCCTCAAAGTCGACGCGGACTTCGCTGACCTGTTCGAGGTGAAGGAGGCGCGCATCCAAGGGCGTTGGAACGAATCCCGTCAAGCCGACGGCGACGCGCTGACCATCCGGGCCGTCTGGCAGGACATTCGGAAGGGCGTCGTCGTGTCGGCCAGCCGCGCAGACGCCACACCCGAAGCCCTGACATACCGCACCGTGGTCCCACCGCACGGACAATGGAGCGCCACTGTAAGCGCGGTGCCCACAGCAGACATGTCAGGTCCGGCGGCGCAACCGTTTGTTCGTTCGGACGCCGGCGGACTCTCTCCGCGCGACCTCCGCAGGCAGGAGTGGGTGTCAAAGATTCCAGTGCTGCGCATGGGCAATCGCTCCATCGAGCGGACGCTTCGCCGCAGCTATGACGACCTTGGGGCACTTCGCATCGAGGACCCCGACCACCCCGACCGGATCGTGGTGGCCGCCGGCGCGCCCTGGTTCATGGCCCTGTTCGGCCGGGACTCACTCTGGGCATCCCTCATGGCGCTGCCGGTGGATCCGTCACTGGCCTTCGGCACCATCCAAACCCTCGCCGATCGCCAAGGCAGCGTGGTCGATGAGATGAGCGAGGAGGAACCCGGGAAGATCCTGCACGAGGTCAGGCTCGATGTCTCCAGCGGACTGGCGCTGGGCGGCAAGTCCGCCTACTACGGCAGCATCGATGCGACCCCGCTGTTCGTAGCCTTGTTCGGCGAAGTCAGCCGCTGGGGATTCGCCCCGGAAACCATCTCCTCCCTGCTGCCGCATGTTGACCGGGCGCTGGACTGGATCCGGGACTACGGCGACAAGGACGGCGACGGCTTCGTCGAATACCAGCGCCTCAATGACCAGGGGCTGATCAACCAGGGCTGGAAGGACTCCTGGGACGGCATCAACTTTGCCGACGGCAGGATGGCCGAGCCACCAATCGCATTGTGCGAGGTGCAGGCCTACGTCTACAGCGCCTACATGGCGCGGTCCTGGATAGCCTACGACGCCGGCGACATGGCCCTCGCGGCCGAGTACCGGGAGCGCGGGGGGCAGCTAAAGAAGCAGTTCAATGAACAGTTCTGGCTGCCCGACCGCGGCTACTACGCCATCGCCCTGGACGGCCGCAAGAAGCCGGTGGACGCATGCGCCTCCAACATGGGGCAATGCCTGTTGTTCGGCATCATCGACGAGGACAAGGCCCCGCTGGTGGCGGAACGGCTCATGTCCCCGGAAATGTTCAGCGGCTGGGGTGTACGAACCCTGGCCAGCGACATGGGCGCCTACAACCCCGCAAGCTACCACAACGGATCAGTGTGGCCCCACGACAACGCGATCATCGCCGCGGGACTCCTGCGCTACGGCTTCGCCGAAGAGGCACAGCGGATCTCGACCGCCCTCTTTGAGGCGGCCGAGTACTCGGAAGGACGGCTGCCGGAATTGTTCTGCGGCTTCAGCCGCGAGCACTTCGACGAACCCGTCCCCTATCCCACGGCATGCTCGCCGCAGGCCTGGGCCGCCGCCACGCCCATCCAGCTGGTGAAGAGCCTGATGGGCTACTACGCCGACGTTGCCCGCGGCGGCCTCTGGCTGGACCCCGTTCTCCCGGAATCCTACGGCGACCTGCACATCACCAACGCCCCCATGGCAAACAGCAGGATCACCATCGACATCTCCGGATCCGTCGCGACCGTTCAGGGACTGCCCGAAGGGATGTTGTTCCACCATGGCATCCGCCCCTGGGCGTCTGACCTGGCGGAAAAGGCGAACCAAACAGGTGATCAGCATCGGCCTGCTCCTGGCTAACCGTGTGATTGCCTCTGGAACAGAGCAGCGGTCCCTGCCCCAAGGATCAGGATGACCGACAACCACAGCCCGCCTGCTATCCCCCATGAACCGTCGGACATCGCTCCCGAGATAACAGGGCCAATGCCCTGGCCTACGCTGAATGCGACGGTCTGGGCAGCAATTCCGGAAGTACGTGCTTCTGGAGGCAGGCTCCGTTTGGAGAGAACGGCCGCAGCGGTCGGGCCAGCCATAAACGCGCCTCCGAATATCACCGCTGAGATCAGCGCTGCCGTCAGTCCCGACCCGACGAGGACTGGCAGCAATCCGAGAAGAACAACGAGCGAGACCAGCGCCAGCGCCCGGGCAGACGAAAGGCGGTCGATGATTTTAGCCCACAGGAACAAAGTGGACGCGGCTGAGGCGAGGCCAAGAGTGATGAAAAATATGGTTGCCGGCCAACCTGAGAGGCCCTGAGCATTAAGGAGTGCAATGATGAAAGTCATGTACGAGACGTAGCCGGCCCCATAGAGCAGATTCCATGTGAAGGCCGGAACAAGGAAAGCGAGGGATACCCTCCGCCCGGTTCGTTCTGCCGCCGTCTCGATTTTGCCCGACGCCATGCTGGCTGGAACCAGAGCCAAGGCGGCTGACGCGCCCATGACGAGCCAGCCTACCCGCCAACCCGGGTTCCCCAGCCAGGCCAACACGACCGGAACAAGGATTCCGGCGAGTACTATGCCGACTCCCACCCCGGACATGAAGATTCCTACCATCTTTACTGACTGTCCCGCCGAAGACGTAGGAATTCGCGATGCCAGGCCCGCACCAACGACGAAGAGGACAGCGGTAGCGACGCCTCCCACAAACCTGACGATGGCAAGATATGTGAATTCTCCACTCACCGCCGACGCGACAAGAGTCAGGGCACTGATGGCAATCCCCCATATGTAGGCCTGCCGGCTGCCAAACCTACGCCCCCACCAGGCGCCGCTTGCCGACCCAAGAATGTATCCCGCCGCGTTGGCGGTGTTAATTCCTCCTGCAGTCGCATACGACCAGTCCAGATCAGACTTCATGGCGGGGAGTAACAACGCATAGGCGAACCGCATGAACCCCAGTGCAATGACGGGCCCGACGGCGAGCCCGAGCGCCAACAACGGGGCATTGTGGGGACTGCCTAAAGCCCTGCCCGAAGACGTCCGGACTGGTGAATCGATTTGGTTTTCCACGAGGGCCTTCCAGAACTACTCTGTTTCCTACTCTTATGGCGGGAGAGACCAAAGTCCTCGGTCTCTCCCGCGGTAATCATCGTGCCAGGCCGGTCAGACCGAGCTTTCGCATTCTCTGACGGGATGATCCTGGGAGTCCTGCAGCCAGCCGGCCCAAGCCTCGTGATTAATGTTGGTTTCACCGCCAGCCGAGAGCCCGTGGGTCGGCCATTGCGGCAACGACGCGATGCCCGAGGTGTGGCCGTCCGTTGTCACAGCGTCCTCAGCTCCCTCTTCATAGAAGGTTGCAAAGTCCGTCACGCGTTGCCGCGAGGTGGCGAAACTGTTCAACCGGTGTGATGCGTCCGCATAACCCAGGGATAGTCCGCAGATGATCCTGTGATCGTCTGCGATTTCCAGGTGGCTTCTAATGACCGGGTAGTAATCCAGGAACGAGGCTTGGGGGCAGGTGTCGAGTCCTGACGCACGAGCAGCAAGCATCGTAGCCTGCAGGAACAGACCGGCGTCGATGAGCGCACTGTCCAGCTGGTGACGGCTGACGGTGAGGAAGATGCCGACGGGAGCTCCAAAGAACTCATAGTTGCGTCGGTGATGGGCGTCCCTGCCAGCAAGGTCCGTGAAGTCAATTCCCAGCGTTTCGCCGTAGAGGCCCTGGCCGAAATCGCTCCGCCGGGACAGGAAGGGTTCCACCCATTCGTCCGGGCGTGGCTGATAGTCGAACTCGCACCTCTGGACGCGTTCTCCGGCGTCATGGGCCTGCAGGAGAGCTGCAGTTAGGCGGTCCTTTGCGGCACCGGAGAGAACGTGGACCTGCCACGGTTGCCCATTCGAATTGCTGGCTGAGCGAGAGGCAAGCTCCAGGATCCTCTCAACGGTGCTTCTAGAAACCGGCCTCGGCAAGAAAGCACGTACGCTGCGCCTGCTCAGCAGGGCCTCCTCGACACTCATCCGCTGTATGGCGAGGCGGGTCACCGTGCCGCACACGTCCCCGCACTTGCATTGGCACATCGTTCCCTCCGCCTAGTAGCTGGGCGTGATGTCGTAGGAGATGCGGCCGGCGGGCAGGAAGAAGAGTGCGATCAGCGCTCCGCCCTTAACTTCCGGGTAGTGGTGGCTGCCGGGTCCTGGAGCTGTCCATCCCGGTCCTGACCACCCGTTGGGCCCTGCGAGCCTGGCTTCGGGATCGAGGGGGACCACGAGGTTCAGCTCCCCGTAAGGGTGCTGGTGGTAATCGCCGCGGTAGGGCTCGACACTGTTCATGTACACCGCAGTGATGCTGAAGTAGTTGAGTACATCGCTGGGATCAGCGAGGCGGCTCCGCCTGTAGTTCGGACCATCAACTTCGATGTTGGCCGCCCAGCCGTCGCGGACGCCCTCAGTGATCATCCGGGAAAGATCCTCAAACAAAGGGGTGCCTGGACCATAGTTTTCGTTCAGCCAGGTTTCGAGTTCACCGCCGGCGGTGCGGTTCTTGACTTCGTCAAGGAAAGGGATGCTCCGATTGATGAGCTCCTGAAGTGCGTTCATGATTAGTCTCCTGTTGGTACTCGCCAGCTTGTGCTGCGATGCAATAAAGCTATCCCGAGGTTACGTTACAGTCAATAGCTGTAATTAAACCTTATTGCCTGATCTGCCGGAGGTGGCTGTCGAAGAGCAGTGTCTTCTGTTACGTTGAGAGTTCGTAACGTAACCTAATTTCTGGAGGTTGTAGGTGGCCACGAAGCCAGCGGACCGGACCTCGGACGAAAGTGCCGCGGCTGAGGTTTCCAAAGGCGGCAGACCCAGAGATCCTGCCGTTGACGAGGTCATTATCAAGGCGACCCGCCGTCGGCTTGTTCTGGACGGATACTCCAAGATGACCCTTGGCGACGTTGCGGCAGATGCCGGCGTCACCCGCCCCACCCTGTACAGACGGTGGCCTGGGAAGTTCGAACTGGTGGTCGATGCCTTGGACTACGGCTTCCGCGAGCAACGGAACACTTACCCGAACCTTAATTTGGATGAACTTCCGCCCTTGGAGGCCTTGACTGAGGCTGTTCGCCGGTTGGATCCCACGTATTTCAATCCCGATGCGATGATCCTCATGGGAAACTTCATGGGCGAGACCAACCGAACCCCCGGGCTGATGGCAATTCTCACCGAGCACGCTGTTGAACCACGGGTGAACCTCCTGGAGCGCACGCTGGCCAGCCTTCAGGATCGGGGCGCAGTCAAACAGGGAATCGATAAAAGCACCATTGCCTCAATGTGCTTCGGCAGCTATTTTGCCGCGTTCCTGCGCGCAGATACAGATAAGGCCGGCCTGGCCGAGAAGGTCGTGCGGGCCATATGGCCAGCCATCGCTGCCAACCCCGGCTAGGGGCTCTGAGCGCGGATGCAGAACCGACTGCCGGCACCAAAAGCACTCCAGGCTGCCCCTTCTCTTTTCCGGCATGAGTCGGGGCCGGTTTCTTTCCCTAACAGAACCGGCCCCGCCCATGCCAGCGCTTAGCGGTGCATGCGCCCCAGAACCAGGACGCTGACTCCTGCGATCACCAGGGCCCCCGCCATCACCAGGAAGACCTGCTGAGGGGCGATTCCACCGCCGAGGGCAACACCCACCAGCAGAGGCCCAGCAATTCCGCCGAGGCGTCCCATACCCAGGGCCCATCCGACTCCCGCCGATCGCATGTGGGGCGGGTAGAGAACAGTAGCGAGCGCTATCACGCTCATTTGACCACCCGTGACGCAGGCTCCTGTGAAGAACGCCGTCACGAGCAGCATTTCGGCTCCCGCGCCCAATACGGCGCCTAGCGCCACGACAAACACGGCACCTAGAAGGTACACGGCTCCGAGAGTGCCGAAGGGGTTGATGCGGTCCATTGCGGGACCGATGGCCGCGGCTGCGACGATTCCCCCTATCGTTGTCAGCACTGTCGCGGCGATGACGATTTCCGGAGCCCGGCCGAGGGAGCCGACGATAGTGGGCAGCCAGCTTTGAATTGAATAGAATGCGGCAAGATTTGCTACGAAGGCCAGCCACAACAGGATTGTGCTGATTAGCCACTTGCGGCGAAAGAGCTCGGCAACCTGCGTTTTGGCCCTTTTTGACGCATGATTTTCCCCATCGTTGACGATGTTCGCTGCCGCCGGAAGATCCGGCTGAAGCCGCTGCAGGATCGCGCGAACCCTCCTTTGCCCGTCCACTTCCCTCAAGAGGAAGCGCGGTGACTCCGGAAGGTACCGGATGAGGAACCCAAGCAGAACAAGCGGCACAAGGCCCCCAATAACGAACATCATGCGCCACCCCAGCAGCGGAATGATGAAGCCCGATGAGATGCCGGCAGCCACAAATCCCAAAGCAAGCCAGCAGTAGATGAACATCACGAAGCTCGAACGCCGCCGTTTAGGGGCGAACTCGCTGGTCAGGGACACAACACTCGGGATCACGGCCCCAAGGCCGGCACCGGTCAGGAACCTAAAGGCAATGAGATGGTTCGGCTCCATTGCCAGGGCCGACGCTAACGTAAGCGAGCCGAACATGGCAGTGCACACGATGACAACCCGTCGGTTGCCAACCCTGTTCGCCAAAGGTGAGAGCACAAGATACCCAACCATGAGACCGACAATTGCGGCAGAAAGAATGGGTCCCAGTGCAGCAACCGGCAGGCCCCACTCTTTGGCGATTACCGGAGCGGCAAAACTGATCGACTGGGTATCAAAGCCGTCCAGGAACATGACGGCACCGGACAAGAAGAGAATGAGGTAGTGGAAGCGACCGAGGGGCCGGTTGTCGATTACGTCCGTCAGACGAACTTCTTCGTTCTGGAGCTGAGGATGCAGGGGCGGGACATTCACGGATATCGCACGCCTTTCTTTGGTTTCTAGTCGGAGGTCCGCCCGCAGGATCGGCATCGGCACATCCAACGGGGTATATCGATGCGCCAACGAAGAGCACATGTGATACGGACAACACCAAACTAGGCTAGAGTTAAGTTACAGTCAATACTCGTAACTTAACCAAGCGAGTCGCATCCTTATCCACTACTACCCATTGATCGAGGAACCCATGACCAGTTTCGACCTAGCTCTCCTGGTACTCAGGCTCGGCATCGGCATCACCATGGCGGTTCACGGATACGCCAAACTCTTCCTGGGCGGGAGGATATCCGGCACAAGCAAATGGTTCAGAAGCCTTGGCATGCGCCCAGCTGCCTTCCATGCGTGGTTGGCCGCAGGCACTGAAATTGCGGCAGGTCTTGCCCTTGCCGCCGGCCTCCTGACTTCTCTCGCCTCAGCTGCATTTGTGGCACTCATGCTGGTAGCAGCGTGGACCGTCCACCGCCAAAAGGGCTTCCTCATAACCTCCGGAGGGTGGGAGTACACCTTTGTCCTTGCAGTCGCGGCGATTTCCATAGCAATCACGGGGCCGGGACATATGAGTCTGGACTGGCTGATATTCGGTTCGCCCCTTCTCGAAGGACTGCCTGGGCTTTTCATCTCCGTAGGAGTTGGCGGTGTTGCCGGAGTCGGACTCCTTGCAGCCTGCTATCGGCCGCCGAAGAACATCCCCGCCTGACGCTGGCAGGATCGGCCCTTCTGCGAGATCAGAAGCACCACGGAAATGACATTGAGTATCCCCCGTTCCGCTAATTCTTGGGCGCCTGCCCAAGAACCAGCGGAATACAAAATCTTCATTTACAGGAAAGGACGGGACGCCATGACCAGCACAACAACGGCGGCGCGCACGAATATCGGCAGCAGGCACCAGGAGCTGTACGGAACACTCATCAGGCTGGCTGGGATGTCAGACCAGGCGGCACTGGCCGAGAACCTCCCTCCTCTCCTCATCGAACTGGTCAAGATACGGGTGTCCCAGATCAACGGGTGTGCCTACTGCCTTCGGATGCACACGGCTGACGCCATTGGCAAGGGAGAGAGCCCCGAACGGCTCAGTGTGTTGCCCGCCTGGAGGGAGACGAGGTACTTCAATGAGCAGGAGCGCTCGGCCCTGGCCTTGGCCGAGTACGTCACCATGATCAATGTCTCGCACTCCAACGTGGGCCAGTACGAGTCCGCCGCGGAGCACCTGACTCCGGGACAGCTGTCCGCCCTCACCTGGGTGACCATGTCGATCAACACTTTTAACCGCGTCGCCATCAGCAGCGCCTACAAGGTGGCCCCAACCAACGACCCTGAGCAGCGGATTTCTGCCCGTAGCTGATCTTGCGCCGGTATGAGGCCATGGCGAAGACGAATCCCGTCGCGTGCGCAACAGGAGAGACTGGAACGACGGCGGCTCGCTTACGATGCTCCTATGGTCGTCAAACGGGGCTGCGGCGCACTGATAGGAGTCACCGACTCGCGCCCGCTGGAAAACACCGCCACTGGTTAGCGATTACGTCTCCTTGGCTAGACGTGTCGCTGTGTCACGCCAGGGAGCCTACGGCAGCTTCAACGGCAGCCACGAGAGATTGGACATCGGTTTCGGTGGTGTCCCAGGAGCACATCCACCGGACTTCGCCGCGTGCTTGGTCCCAGTCATAGAAGCGGAAGGATTCCCGGACTTCCGCAGCTGCCCCGGGTGGAAGGACGGCAAAGACGCCATTGGACTGTGTTGATTGCGTCAGCGAGACGCCGCTAATGGCCGAGATCCCTTCGCTGAGACGTTGAGCCATCTCGTTGGCGTGACTGGCGGACCGCAGCCACAACCCATCCGCTAGCAGGGCTATCAGTTGCGCAGAGACGAAACGCATCTTTGAGGCAAGCTGCATGTTCATCTTGCGCAGGTAGCTCATGCCTGGGTCGGACTGTGGGTTAAGCCAGATAACGGCTTCGCCGAACAGCAGCCCGTTTTTGGTGCCGCCAAAGGACAGGACGTCGACACCAACGTCGGTGGTGAATGCCCGCATAGGAAGCCCGAGGTGTGCTGCAGCGTTGGCCAGCCTTGCTCCGTCCAGGTGCAGTTTCATTCCCTTCGCATGGACGTGCTCAGCAATCCGTTGGATTTCTTCCGGCGTGTAGCAGGTGCCGAGTTCGGTGGTCTGGGTGATCGATACGACCAGCGGTTGCGCCCGGTGCTCGTCTCCCCATCCCCAGGCTTCGGCGTCGATCAATTCCGGAGTGAGTTTGCCATCCGGTGTGGGGATCGCGAGGAGCTTTATTCCGCCAATGCGTTCCGGCGCGCCGTTTTCATCGGTATTGATATGCGCTGTTGCTGCGCAGATGACAGCGCCCCAGCGCGGGAGCAGGGCTTGCAGGGCAAGGACGTTGGCCCCTGTTCCATTGAAGACCGGATATGCGGCAGCAGTTGTCCCGAAGTGGGACTGGATGACCTCTTGAAGCGCCGCTGTGTAGACATCTTCGCCGTATGCGGTGACGTGGCCTTCGTTGGCTGCCTGAACTGCTTCGATGATTTCGGGGTGAGCACCGGCGTAGTTATCCGAGGCGAAGCCCCGGTATGCCGGGTCGTGCAGGCGCCCCGCGAGTACCTGCGGGACGCCTGCTTTGGTATCAACGCTGACGCTCATGCCGGTGCACCCACGAACTGGCCAGCCGTGAGGGGCAAGCGCTGCCCGTTGATCTGTTCTGCCTCGAGGTCGAAGATCCGCTGTACAGCGTCGGCAAGGACACTGACATGGGTGAAGCCCGGAAATTTCCGTTCCGGCTGGGCTGCGCGCATCCGGTCATCGACCAGAGCCTTGACGACGAAGACCAGGGCGGCTGAGTGCTGAGCGGAGAGGGGGCTTTCGTTTCCTCCCTGCAGCTGCCGGAATCCGTCGGCCACGGCCAGGGTCCATGCCTCGGCGGCGGACTTGACGGCGGCATAGGCGGCGCCGTCCGCTGTCGGCGAGGACGCGGACTGTGCGGAAACGATGGCCAGGCGACCCACAGGGGAGCTAGCCAAGTCATCGTAAAACGCATGGGTGGTGTTCCTCAGGGTGGTGAGGACGCTGGTGTGCAGGAAGTCCCAGTCTTCATCCGTCTGGCCTTTAATGCCGGCACCGCCTCGCCACCCTCCTACAAGATGGATAAGGCCGTCCACGGGACCCAGATCGTTCCGGACAGACGTCGCCAAGTCCTGAACGGCTTGCAGGTCCGCGAGGTTGCAGACATAGCCCGTGACGTTGTCGTACGCTCCCGAGAGCTCCTGCACTCGGTCCTCAAGAATGTCCACGGCGGCCACGCGTGCCCCTGCTTGCGAGAGGGTGCGGACTACCGCGACGCCGGCAGCGCTTGTCGAACCGGCGACGACGACCGTACGCCCCGAGAGGTCCTGGCTCATGCGCCCGCCTCGCCTTCAGTCTTCACAGGGCTCTTACCGGTGATCCCGGCGGTTGATTCAATGACCGAGGACATCTTCTTCTCCAGTGCCTCGTAGAACATCGACAGGGGGAATTCGTCATCGAGGATCTGGTCCGTCAGGCCCCGGGGAGGGCCGTCGAGCGGAAGGGCCTCCGGTCCCTTGGCCCACACGGAGGCCGGGTGGGGGGTGAGGGTTTCGGAGACGAGCTCGTAGGCAGCCAGCCAGTGTGCGGCCTTCGGCCGGTCGATTGAACGCCAGTAGAGTTCCTCGATGCGGAGACCCAGCTCGACGACCACGCCGGCGACGTCCTTCCAGTCGATGCTCAACTTTCCATCGGTCCAGTGCAGGACCCGGTGCTGGTGCATCCAGGCGAACAGCAATTGGCCGCCCACGGCGTCGTAGTTACGGACCCGGTTCCCGGTAATGGCGAAGCGGAAAATGCGGTCGAAGATCACGGCGTACTGGACCAGCTTGGCGTGCTTGCGGGCGTCCTCGGAAGCCGTTTCGTCCCGCTCTATGAGGACTGATTCGCGGAAGGCGGTCAGGTCACAGCGGAGCTCCTCCAGGGAGTACAGGAAATACGGCATCCGCTGCTTGATCATGAACGGGTCAAAGGGCAGGTCACCGCGCATGTGGGTCCGGTCATGGATCAGATCCCACATCACGAAGGTCTTCTCCGTGAGGTGCTGGTCGTCGATGAATTCCGCGGCGTCAGCCGGCAGGTCCAGGGAGGTGATGTCGGCAGCAGCTTTCAGGACCCGACGGAACCGGGCAGCTTCGCGGTCCGCGAAAATGCCTCCCCAGGTGAAGGAGGGGGTGCTCCGGACCGCTACGCTCTCGGGGAAGAGAACTGCGGAGTTCGTGTCATAGCCGGGCGTGAAATCGACGAAGCTGATGGGGACGAACAGCTTGTTGGAGTAGTTTGCTGCCTCCAGTTCAGCGACGAAAGACGGCCAAATGACCTCGATGAGGACGGCCTCGAAGTAGCGGTTGGTGCTGCCGTTCTGCGTGTACATGGGGAACACAACCAGGTGCGGCAGCCCATCGATGCGCCACTGCTCGGGGTGGAAGGCTACCAATGAGTCGAGGAAATCCGGTACGACGAAGCCCTCGGACGCCCAACGCTGGAAGTCCTGCACGAGCAGTTCAAGGTAGTCCGTGTCGTGGGGGAGGTGGGGGCGCAGCTCGTTGATTGAGTCAGTAATGATGCCGACATTCTGGCGGGCCTGGCCATGGTCAGCGGGTTCCGGAACGGAACCGTCCTGCACTTGAACCTGCTGCAGTCCGATGACGGCTGCCTTCAGAGCCTGCCATGCCGGGAGCGCCTTGAGGTCTTCTGCCCGGGTGGTTGTCACTTCCGGGTTTGCGATTACAGACATGCTTCATTCCTTCCGTTGAGGGGATCCCTGAAGAAGCTAGCAGTGCGTAAGCATACGTGAAGGGTTCTTTCCTTATGCATAAGAAATACTTTTGCTCGGGGCCGTCTCTTCACTGCTATGCCTGCGCCTGACCTTAAGGTCGGGTGTCTTTAGGACATCCCAGAAACGGCGCATCACGATTGAATAGGCCCGCACTATCGGGACGATCCGAGGTTCAACTCCTGCCACTCGTGCCGATCAGTGGATGCCTTGGCAGTAAGGCCGCACCGGCGCTTCCTCTGGGGCGAGACGCCGATCGCCTGCCATAGCAGATCGTCAGGGCTGCTTACTCACCGGGCGAAATCAAATCAGCAACTCTTACGCTCAAATCCGGTAATCCATGCCTATTCGTAAGCACTTGACCCGCCGGACGTGCAACATTCGCCACGCCAAAGGTCGCTTCCTTCACGTGTGTTAGCTTGATCACCATCCTTCCCGGCCCGGGGGCTCCGGAAGGCTCAAATCCATCGCAGCTACCTTTTCGGAGGCACCATGGGACTTGGCTCCCACACGCAAATAACTGATCGGGCTATTGCTCCCGGCACCCCTGAAACCGGTCTTTGCTCCGGTTCAGGACTGTTTCTTAGCTCGAGGTCCACCGCGCAGGCAGGACCTCGCGGGACCGTTATGGCCGACCTACTCGACACAGCAGTCGCAGAAGCCTGCACCGGTCGAGCCGCTGGCGGCACCAGGAACCCGACCCGGCTCGCATTGATACCCCTTGGTGGTGTTGCATGACACCAATGACTGGAACTTCCACAGACATCAAACCCGATGAAACAGCACAACAGCGATCCTCCCTTGCGATAGGGGCAGATCGGGCCTCCGGCGAAACCACCAACGAACTCAAGCGCGGGCTAAACAACCGCCATCTGCAGATGATCGCAATCGGCGGTGCGATCGGTACCGGGCTGTTCGTAGCCTCGGGCAGCACCATTTCCCAGGCGGGTCCCGGCGGTGCGTTGGTCGCCTACGCGCTGGTCGGGCTGATGGTATTCCTGTTGATGCAGTCGCTGGGCGAGATGTCGGCCAAAATTCCGGTCGCCGGTTCTTTCCAGTCCTTTGCCACCCGTTTCGTCTCCCCGTCCTTTGGGTTCGCGATCGGCTGGAACTATTGGTTCAACTGGGCCATCACGGTGGCCGCCGAGCTGGTCGCGGCCGGCATCATCATGGATTTCTGGTTCCCGGGGGTCCCAGGATGGGTGTGGGCCGGGATCTTCCTGCTGGTGCTGACCGGGCTCAATGCCCTCTCGGCGAAGTCCTTCGGTGAGTCGGAGTTCTGGTTCTCCCTGATCAAGGTCAGCGCAGTGGTGCTCTTCCTGATCGCCGGCGTGCTGATGATCTTCGGCATCCTCGGGGATAACTCTCCGGGACTGAGCAACTGGGAACACCGCGATGACGTGTTCCACGGGGGTTGGGTCTCGATCATCTCGGTCTTCATGGTTGCCGGGTTCTCCTTCCAGGGCACCGAGCTCGTGGGTGTCGCCGCAGGCGAAGCCAAGAACCCGCGCCGCGAAGTGCCGAAGGCTATCCGCACTGTCTTCTGGCGCATCATGCTTTTCTACATTGGTGCCATCTTTATCATCGGCTGCCTGATCCCGTTCACCGATCCGAGCCTGCTGGCCTCCGGCGAGTCCGATATTGCAGCATCGCCGTTTACCCTGGTCTTCTCGCGCGCCGGAATCGCCTTCGCAGCGGCCTTGATGAACGCCGTGATCCTGACCGCAATCCTTTCCGCGGGCAACTCCGGACTGTACGCCTCCACCCGGATGCTTTACGCCATGGCTCATGACGGCATGGCCCCGAAGATCTTCGGGCGAACCAATGCGCGTGGCGTGCCGATCCCGGCGTTGCTGGCGACCGCGGCCGTGGGACTCTTCGGGTTCCTCTCCGCGATCGTCGGTCAGGGCGCGGCCTACTCCTGGCTGCTGAACATGTCAGGCCTGTGCGGCTTCATCGTCTGGGCGGGAATCGCGGTCTCCCACTACCGTTTCAGGCGCGGCTTCCTGGCCCAGGGAAACAAAGTCAGCGACCTGCCGTACAAAGCATCCCTGTTCCCCATTGGTCCACTGCTGGCCTTCGCCCTGCTGATACTGGTAATCGCGGGACAGAACTACGAGGCTGTGCTTGCCGGACGGACCATGGAGGTGCTTTCCTCCTACATCGGGTTGCCGGTCTTCGTCGTCCTATGGGTGGCTCACCGCTTCATCACCAAGTCCAGCGTGGTGCCGCTGCTCGAGATGAATCTCATGGCACCTAAGGACCTCGAGGACGAACCCAGGGGCGGTACCCAGTGACCATGCTGCGCGGGGCTACCCCCCACATTGCGGGCCCCGCGGTAGCAGAGGGCCAGAAGGGCTAGAACGAGGAATCTAGACCATAAAAGAGGGAAGCCGGCTGAAAATTTCACCCGGCTTCCCTCTATACGGACCCACCATGGCCCCTGCTGGGGATGACATCAGTCCATCTACCAGGCAAGGCTACGCCCCTAGCAAGGTGGCTGCCGAGCTGGCGGCTCTAGCCTCAGGTCTCCCAGGCACGTCAGGTTTTTGCTGAGTCACGCCGGCTCAATACCTTTTCCAGTATTTCCGTTTTTTGTCGGAGGACGCAGTCGGCGTCGGCGAGCGCCGGGAGCTCGCGTGAGCGCTTAAACTCCCTGCACCCTGGCCTGAACCAGGTTGGCGAAGGGCAGCTTTCCGTAGGTGCTTATGAATTCCGCCTGATAGGCGGCTGCAGCAGCATTCACCTCGGCTGCTGCCAACTCCTTCCACGCAATGACCAGTGATTGGGAGTCGCTGAGTTGCCAAATGAGCCGCCCGTCCCAATGGCCAACAGGCTTCCCTCGGCCGAAGTCAGCGAACTCCTGAATGCGCTTTCGGAGTCCGCGGTTGCCGGTGCTTCCGGGACCTGCTTTCCCGATGTAGAGGACCTCCGCGTTGTCAATCCACTCCGCCTCCAACGCGGCTGGGAGCAGGGACGGGTTCCGCTTCTTGAACCGGCCTCCTGCGCTCTTCGCAAGGAACAACCGTTGGAAGCCCTCGGGTTTGAGCACTGCATAGATTCCGGGGGCCTGCGGAACCCGGTTGATGTCCAGCTCTTTGAACGATCGGAAGCCGGTGAACCCGTCTTCTTTCAGCGTCTGTTTGTTGATCTGCAATGGGAATTCCTTAGTTCGACACGTCATGAACGTCGCCGTATCGGGCTCCAAGACCCCTCGGTTCGGCTTCGACGAAGCCAACCCAAGTCCAGATCCGCTCCAGAACATTCTGTCGCTACCGTCGCCCAGATCGCCAGCCGGGCTTGCCGGCGCGGGCTTTCTTCGTTGTAGGGTCCACCCCCGACTTGTCCAACAAACGCATACGACTTGTTAGGCTGGAATTCCCCAAAGACCAATAAGCGAGGCATAAAGTGCACGAGGACGCCGTCCGGTTCCTGTCCCAGCCGGTGGAGGCCCAGCCCGGCTCACCGCTCAGGGTTGCCGTGTACTCCCGGATCGCTGAAGCCATCCGCAACAACCTACTGCAGCCCGGCTCCATGATCCCCACCGAGACCGAGCTGGGCACCGACATGAAGGTCAGCCGCACCGTGGTCCGCGAAGCCCTGATGCTGCTCGAGGAGGACGGCCTCATCCGGGCCCGGCGCGGCGTCGGCCGGTTCGTCTCCGACACCCTCCCCCGGATCGGCATCGAACGCATCCGCCCCTTCGAGGAAGTCCTCGGCGGTCCCGGCCACCAGGTCCAGATCAAGCGCATCCAGGTGGAACGGCAGCCCGCCTCCGAATTCGTCGCCCCCGGCGTCGGCGTCGACCCGGGCAGCGACGTCTGGCTCTGGGAGTCCGTCCTCATCCGCGACGGCGAACCCATCGCCCACCTCCAGGAAAACATCTCCGCCCTCCCGGTCAGTTTCGCCGGCCGCGCCGCCGCGCCGTTGGAAATCGACGACGACGGCGGCACCACCTTGCTCACTGCGCTCAACAAGGCGGCGGGCCGGGGACTGGGGCCGGGCGAGTGCCAGATCAGCCTGAGCCAGGTCGGTCCGAGCCGCGCCAAGCTGCTGGACCTGCGGGCCTCGGACCCGGTGCTGGTCCTCACCCAGTACGTGCGGCACGCGAACCGGCCCTTCTACCTGGCCAAATGCCTCATCGCCGACCGCGCAGGCCACCTCTCGGTGATGCAGTCCCTCCAGTCCTAACGCAAAGACTCCGCCGGACTGAGCCGGCGGAGCCTCTGGCTACGGCTCTGACTAACGGACGGCTTTGTCTGCGTTCACGCGGCCCTTTGCCCAGAAAGTGCCCGTGCCAGCAATCTTGTCGGCGGTTGATTCCACGATGGTGCGCACTGACGTGTTCGTGGCGCCCGGGTGCGAGCTCCAGGCGAGCGCGGCGGTCGCGGCGACAATGGCCGAGGACATTGAGGTTCCGTTGCCGACGTCGTAGCCGAAGGAGCGGTTGTTCTGTGTGGCGAGAACGAACGGGTGGTTAGGGAAGGTTGAGTAGACATTGACCCCGGGTGCCGCGATGTCCACCCAGCTGGCGCCATATGTTGAGAACGACGCCTTGGCATCCCGGTTGTCGGTGGCGGCCACGGCGATGACGTTCGCGTATGCGCCAGGGTAGATCTTTGTCTGGTTCCCGCCGTTGCCTGCTGCGGCAACCAGCACCACACCCTTGCTCCAGGCGTTGTTGACAGCCGTTTCGAGGGTGCGTGATGCCCGCACCCCGATGCTCATGTTGATGACCTTTGCGCCATTGCTGACGGCCCAGTTAATGCCATTAGCCACGGCCGAGCTGGAACCGACCCCGTTGTCGTCAAGCACCTTGCCGGCCAGGATGGTACAGCCTGGGCACGTTCCAGCTACACCAATGGTGTTGTTGGAACTGGCGGCGACGATGCCGGCCACATGGGTGCCGTGGCCGTAGTTGTCTTCATTGGTTGCCGCGCCGCTGAAGTTGGCCCGCAGCACGACCTTCGGGTTGATGTCGGGGTTGTCGCTGGCGACACCTGAATCGAGAACGGCCACTTTGATGCCGCTGCCGGTCGTCACGTTCCACGCCTCGACCGCGTCCACATCGGCATCTGCTGTGCCTGCGGGCAGGGTGAGCGTACCGGCGGTATTGGTGAACGATTGCCCCGTGTTTTGCAGTGCATATTGGCGGGGAAAATACTGGTCAGCTGTGGAGGCAGTAACCACCTCGTCCGGTTCGGCATACTCAACCGCCGGGTTCCGGCTCAAAGTTTCGATGACTGAGGATTCGTAGCCCGCCGGTACTTTGACCACGTGGGCGCCGGTGCTCCCGATGTCGGCGCCCTCGCTCAGGGCGTGCTGGCGTAGGACGCCGGCCGCCGCGCCATTGTCGCGGAACTTGACGATGATGTGGCCCGTGGTCTGCTGCGGCTCCGTTGCCGCGTTGCTCGGGACAGCTGGGGTGATCGCACCAAGACCTAAGACAACCGCGGCGAGGCTGGCTATAACAACTTTTTTCATACCGAGCATCTTGCTCCAATCTGCGCATGCTAGATAGCGTCTGCCGGAAAATTACCCGCTTTGCCTCCTAGATGCAGCTGGGCTGGTAGGCCGGATCAGCAGGTCCGGAAGCCTGTCCCAGGGCGTGGGCCACGATCTGGTGCACCACGGGGTCGTTCGGCGTCTGGTCGTGTTCGACGACGTCGGCCGGGCATTTGTCCTGGACGGTGATGTTCGTGACTTGCCGTGCCGGGCCAGCAAGGAACTGGCTGTTGTAGGGAATGACCACTTCGTCGTGGACCGTGGAAATGACGGTGTAGGACGGTCCGGCAACGGTGTCACCTATGGAGTTGAGCTTCTGCATGAAAGCCGATCCTGCCTGCTGGTCGGCGCACGCAACACAGCCCAGGCCGGTGTAGTCCGGATCCGGGACGACACTCGGCGGCGGGATGATCACACCTTCCGTGCCGTGGTTGGAGGGAGCGATGCCAATGAGCTGGTGGACGTACTTGGCTCCGCCGAGAAAGCCCATGTAGTAGCGGGGCATCATCCCGCCCTGGCTGTGGCCCACGAGCTCAACTTTCTTCGTCCCGGTGGCAGAACGAACAGCATCCACGAATGGGGCGAGTTCCTGCGCGGATTCGGCCACCGGTGCGGTGGCATACACCCCGCTGGTCTCGCCGTAGTTGAGAGCGAAAACGCAATATCCGGCACGCTTGAGGTGAGGCGACAGCGTGGACCAGTTCTTCTCCATGCTCTCGAACGTTCCCGGCACCAGAATGACCGGATAAGGGTGCTCGGCGGTCGGTTTGCAGGACCAGTCGTTAGCTCCTGGCGGTGAAATTTCTGTGCCAGCCGCCTGGGCGGGAGCCACGGCCAGGGAGCTTGCAAGCATGGCGACGGCGGCGATGGACAGGGTCTTGGCAAGCAGTGACATGGAAACCTCGTTGTTCGTGTGTCAGCGATTGGGCCCGGCGGCAGGTCTGGTCGTTGCGGCGACCGGGCGCTGGCTGGGTATTGAAATGCTAGGCGGCCGGCACGTCCGTGCTGCCTTGACTGCACAGACGTGCGTGAATCCCGGTTGCGCGACGCAGCCACCCCGGCATGGAAGTCCACCCCGCTTGCCAGGTGGTTACTGGCCAGTAGTTTTACCCACAAGGATGCGGCCGGCGAAACATCGCAGATGTGCCTGCACAAACGTTCATTGACGCGACAACGTGAGTCCGACGAAAATCACGGGACGTCGGATGCTGCAACTGAAGAGCTCTCCGGCGAGACCAGGAATCCGTGGAGCAGTGAGGCCGTTCCCTGCAGGTGATCCTGGGTTGCCCGGTACGCTTCGTCGGCATCCCCCCGGAGTATTGCGTCGATAATCTCCTGGTGCTGCCGGTTGGAATGCTCAAGGTTGGGCTCCAGGAATGGGATGCGATCAAGAAGATCACTGACCCTGGCGCGGGTATCCGCAACAGCGGCGACGAGGCTTGGCGATCCACTGACTTCTGCGATGGCCACATGGAACCGTGCGTCCTTCGGCCTGTACAACTCCACTGGGGCTGCTGCGACATCAGCCAGGGCATCCAGCAGATGGCGCCGCTGCCGTGGCGACAGCGCGGCCTTGGCGGCGAGGGAAGCGGCCGCCGGTTCCAGTACGGCACGGAAGGTGAGAACGTCGTTCACTTCGGCAGGGTCAAGATCGGCGGAACCCCCAAGTCCGCCGACCCTTCGTTCAGAGACGTAGGTGCCGCCCGACCTGCCGCGGCGGACTTCCACATACCCGGCCTTTTGAAGCTCCGCCAGGGCATCTCGGAGCGTTGCCCGTGACACGCCCAGCAACTCTGAGAGCTCTCGCTCGGCGGGCAGCTTCTCGCCTACGCCAAAAAGCCCCAGCTTGATGTGCTGCAGCAGCCGTTCGATGGTTTCCTCGAAGGCGTTTCCGTGCCGTACTGGACGTATAAGCCTCGCGGGAGCCCCAAGTGCCTCTTCCATGACCCCATCCTAGTCCGGTCTGAAAAAATGCCTATGGTCCGCGGGTGATTGCGTCCAAACCAAGTCGATTCTTCACGAGGACTCAGCAAAACCTTGACGCAGAACGGTGATGTACCCCACACTGGCTAAAGACTTTTGGACTAATTACAGACCATTAAGACCCTTGAAAGAAGGGAAATCTCATGTCATCACATCCCACGGAGCAGCCTGTCAACGACGACGAGGGCTATCTCCATCACCGCCAACTCAAGCGGGGAGCGGCTGGGTGGGTCCTGCTGGCGGGGCTCGGTGTTGCTTACGTCATCTCGGGTGACTTCGCCGGCTGGAACCTGGGCCTTGCCCAGGGCGGCTGGGGCGGGCTCCTCATCGCTTTCATTCTCATGGGCATCATGTACACGTGCATGGTGTTCGGACTGGCCGAACTCTCGTCTGCGCTTCCGACCACGGGTGCCGGCTACGGTTTTGCACGCAGGGCGCTCGGCCCACTTGGAGGCTTTGCCACCGGCGTAGCAGTACTGATCGAGTACGCCGTTGCACCCGCGGCCATCGCGACCTTCATCGGCGGCTACATTGAGGCCCTCGGCCTGTTCGGCCTCACCAACTCCTGGCCTGTTTATCTGGTGACCTTCGCGGTCTTCGTCGGAATCCATCTGCGCGGAGTCGGTGAAGCGCTGAAACTGATCTTTGCGATCACGGCAATCGCCGTCATCGCCTTGGCCGCCGTCGTCATTGGGCTCGTACCGCATTTCAACGCGGCAAACCTCTTCGACGTCGTGCCGGACGGTTCCCCGACCTCCAGTGCTTTCCTCCCCATGGGCATCGGCGGTGCGGTCGCAGCCCTCGTCTACGCCATCTGGTTTTTCCTGGCAGTCGAAGGTGTTCCGCTGGCTGCCGAAGAGACAGCGGACCCCAAGAAAGACATGCCCCGCGGCATCATCGTGGCCGTTGTGATTCTGGTGGTCTTCGGAGCACTCATGCTCGTCCTGGTTCCCGGCGCAGCAGGGTCCGAGGCGATGGGAGTCTCCAATAACCCGCTGCCGGAAGCGCTCCGCCTGGCGTACGGGGGCAATACCGTCCTGGCTGACTTTGTGAACTATGCAGGCCTGGCGGGGCTGGTGGCCAGCTTCTTCTCCATCATCTATGCCTACTCCCGGCAGCTCTTCGCCCTGTCCCGAGCCGGGTACCTTCCCAAGTGGCTGTCATTGACCGGCAAGAGGCGTACCCCGTACTGGGCGCTCATCGTCCCCGGCGCCCTCGGATTCGTCCTTGCGGCCACCACGGGCAACGGTGCCCTGCTCATCAATATCGCGGTCTTCGGAGCGACAGTCTCGTACGTGCTGCTGAATCTTTCCCACATAGTCCTGCGGGTAAAGGAACCCGACCTTCCCCGGGGATACCGGACCCCAGGAGGTGCGGTCACCACAACCATCGCCCTGCTTCTGGCTGCTGTTGCCGTCGTCGCCACCTTCGTCGTCGACGTCATGGCGGCGTCCATCACCGCCGCAGTGTTCGCCGCTGCGCTCCTTTACTACTGGTTCTACAGCCGCCACCGGATTGTGGCAGGGGCGCCCGAAGAGGAATTTGCACAACTCGCGGCAGCCGAAGCCGAACTCAGCAACTGAAACTTACTCTCCGGCTCAATACAGCGGAGAGCACGGATTACGTCCAACACCAGATCGAAGTTACGGAAAACAAATGACTAATCAAATCGCCGGGAAAAACTCCCAAGCAAAGCTGACTGTCGAGGAGCTGGAGCAGAAGGTTGCGGCAGGTGAGATCGACACTGTCGTTGTAGCCATCACCGACTCCCTGGGCCGGCTGCAGGGCAAGCGCTGTGGCGCAAGGTCCTTCCTGGAGGACGTCCTTGGACATGGCGCCGAAGGCTGCAACTACCTCCTGTCCGTCGATGTGGAGATGAATACGGTCGAGGGATACGCGATGTCCTCCTGGGCAAACGGCTACGGGGACATGGTCATGCGACCCGATGTCAGCACCCTCCGGCTTGTGCCGTGGCTGGAGGGAACCGCGATGGTCCAGTGCGACATCCTCTGGCTCGACGGCCGCCCCGTCGTCCAGTCCCCGCGGCAGATACTTCGGGCACAGATCGAACGCCTCGAGAAGCTCGGATACCGTGCGCATATCGGCACGGAACTGGAGTTCATCATGTTCGACGACACCTACGCGGAAGCATGGGACAAGCAGTACGTCGGGCTGAAGCCCTCAACCCGCTACAACGTCGACTACTCCCTGCTTGCCACGGCCGGCCTCGAACCGGTCATCCGCGACATCCGGAACAGCATGGAAAGCGCCGGGCTCGTCGTCGAATCCTCAAAGGGTGAGTGCAACCACGGCCAGCAGGAAATCACCTTCAGGTATGCAGAAGCGCTCCAGGCCTGCGACAGCCACGCGTTCTACAAGAACGGCGCCAAGGAGATCGCCGGAAAGCACGGAAAGAGCATCACGTTCATGGCCAAGTACAACGAGCGCGAGGGCAGTTCCTGCCACATCCACTTCAGCCTGACAGACCTCGACGGCAATCCGGTGCTTGCCGGTGATGGTGAGCATGGCTTCAGCCCCGTCACGGAGCACTTCGTAGCAGGCCAGCTGGCCGCCATGAAGGAACTTTCGTACTTCCTGGCGCCGAACATCAACTCGTACAAGCGCTTCGTGGAGGGCAGCTTCGCGCCAACGGCGATTGCGTGGGGACTGGACAACCGCAGCTGTGCGCTCCGCATTGTTGGGCGCGGACCCAGCCTCCGGGTGGAGAACCGTGTGGGCGGCGGCGACGTGAACCCATACCTGGCCGCGGCAGCACTCATTGCGGCAGCCATTCACGGCATCGAGAACGAGTTGCCCCTGGCGCCCATCATGGTTGGCAACGCCTACGAGTCCACTGCCGACCGGATCCCGACGACGCTTCGCGACTCGCGCGCCCTGCTCGTCACCAGCGAAATCGCCCGCAAGTCCTTCGGCGACGAAGTGGTGGACCACTACGTGCACGCCGCCGACGTCGAACTCAAGGCCTACGACAGTGCCGTTACAGACTGGGAGCGCAAGCGTGGCTTTGAACGCCTCTGATACCTACCGGCCGCGAATCGGCCTGACCACCTACTATCAGCAAGCCGTCTGGGGAGTCTGGCAGGCCGATGCGGCCATCCTGCCCGGCACCTACGTGCAGGCAGTGGTCGCGGCCGGCGGCACACCCGTCCTGCTGCCACCCGTCGGCACCGACACCACCGTCGTCGAGCTCTTGGACGGGCTCATCATCGCCGGCGGAAGCGACGTGGGCGCGGAACAGTACGGTGCCGAACCCCATGAGCTGACTCGCTCCCAGCCGGCACGGGACGCCCATGACATCGCCCTGACCAGGGCCGCACTGGACACTGGACTTCCGCTGTTTTCCATCTGCCGCGGCGCCCAGATCCTCAACGTGGCTCTGGGAGGATCGCTGATCCAGCACCTCCCGGACGTCAACCCGCAGGCGGAGCAGTACCAGCCCGCACCGGGTGTATACGGGAATGTCGAATTCAGCACAAGACCCGGAAGCATCAGCGAGCGCCTGCTCGGGCCAGGCGCCGTCGCCCCCTGCTACCACCACCAGGCCGTGGACCGGATCGCCGACGGCCTGGCTGTGACGGCGGCAGCGGAGGACGGAACCGTCCAGGCACTCGAGACCACAACAGATGGATGGGTGCTGGGAGTGCAATTCCACCCCGAACAAAACCCGGATGACCTGCGGCTCTTCAGGGGATTTGTTGAAGCAGCCCGCACCTACCGCCAAGAACGAACGGAGAATGCAGTTGATGTCCACCAGCACGTTTGATGTCCTGAACCCGGCCACCGAAGAGGTCATAGAAACGGTCCCGCTCGCCACGCTGGAAGATACGGACCGGGCAATCGAAAAGGCCGCCGCGGCCTTTGAAACGTGGCGCCACGTTTCACCCGCCGACCGGGCAATGCTGCTGCGCCGCTTCGCCGCTGCGGTGGATGCCGATCTTGAGAACCTCGCCCAACTCGAAGTGGTCAATGCCGGCCACACCATCGGAAACGCCCGGTGGGAGGCAGGCAACGTCCGGGACGTCCTCGCGTATTATTCCGGCGCACCTGAACGCCACACAGGCCAGCAGATCCCTGTTGCCGGGGGCGTCAACGTCACCTTCAACGAACCCTTGGGTGTTGTGGGTGTCATCGTCCCGTGGAACTTCCCGATGCCCATCGCAGCGTGGGGGTTCGCTCCGGCGCTGGCGGCAGGAAACACGGTTGTCCTCAAGCCCGCCGAGCTGACGCCGTTGACGGCACTGCGCCTCGGACAGCTGGCGCAGGAAGCCGGGTTGCCCCACGGTGTGCTCCAGATCCTTCCCGGGAAGGGATCCGTCGTCGGAGAACGCTTCGTCACGCACCCCGCCGTGCGCAAGGTGGTTTTCACCGGTTCAACGGGCGTCGGCAAGCGGATCATGGCCGGCTGCGCCGAGCAGGTCAAGCCGGTGACCCTGGAACTGGGCGGCAAGAGCGCCAATATCATCTTCGCTGACGCAGACCTTGAGGCGGCCGCCGCGGCAGCCCCGGGCGGAGCCTTTGATAATGCCGGCCAGGACTGCTGTTCCCGGTCCCGCATCCTGGTTCAGCACAACGTCTTTGAAAGGTTCCTCGAACTTCTGGAACCTGCCGTCAAAGCACTGAAAGTCGGGGACCCCCGGGACGAAGACGCATTCATGGGCCCGCTGATATCCGCCGCACAACACCGCACGGTGTCGGAGTACGTGCCTGATGGGGCGCCTATCGCGTTCCAGGGATCAGCTCCCGAAGGCAAGGGATTCTGGTTCCCGCCCACCGTCCTGACTCCGTCCCGCGAAGACCGGGTGATGCACGAGGAGATCTTTGGCCCGGTGGTCGCCGTGGTCCCCTTCAAGGACGAAGCTGACGCGCTCCGCCTGGCCAACGACACCATCTATGGCCTGTCCGGCTCCATCTGGACCCGGGACATAGGACGCGCCCTGCGGGTTGCCCGCGGACTGGAATCCGGAAACCTCTCCGTCAACTCGCATTCCTCCGTCAGGTACTCCACGCCCTTTGGCGGCTTCAAGCAGTCAGGCCTGGGCCGTGAGCTGGGACCTGACGCGCTCAACGCCTTCACCGAAACCAAGAACGTCTTCATCTCCACCACCGACTGAACCTGCAAAGGACAAGCACAATGATTGAAGTTATCTCCAACCGACTCAAAGGCCGCAGCGCCGTCATCACAGGCGGAGCCAGCGGAATCGGCCTTGCAACCGCACGCCGGTTCGCCTCCGAAGGAGCGCACGTTGTCATCGCCGATCTCGACCCGACCGCCGGGCAGCGTGCCGCTGAAGAAATCGACGGCCTGTTCGTCAAAGTCGATGTCACCAGCGAAGAAGAGGTCAAGAACCTCTACGCCGTGACCAACGAAACCTACGGAAGCGTCGACATCTCATTCAACAACGCCGGAATCTCCCCGGCGGACGACGCCTCCATCATTGACACGGGAATCGACGCATGGCGACGGGTCCAGGAAGTGAACCTTACTTCCGTGTTCTACTGCTGCAAATACGCACTGCCGTACATGCAGGCGCAGGGCAAGGGATCGATCATCAACACGGCGTCCTTTGTGGCCGTGATGGGCGCCGCTACCTCCCAGATTTCGTACAGCGCCTCCAAGGGCGGCGTCCTGTCCATGAGCCGTGAACTGGGGGTCCAGTTCGCCCGCGAGGGCATCCGGGTAAACGCCCTGTGCCCCGGCCCGGTCAACACTCCCCTCTTGAAGGAGCTCTTTGCCAAGGACCCCGAGAAGGCCGCCCGCCGGCTGGTCCATGTTCCCCTCGGCAGGTTCGCCGAACCAGAGGAGTTGGCCGCTGCCGTTGCATTCCTCGCCAGCGATGACGCGTCGTTCATCACCGCCTCCACCTTCCTTGTCGACGGCGGCATTGCCGGAGCGTACGTGACCCCGGAGTAAGCAGCAAGGTTTTCCCAGTCACTCCAGTCCTAGGCTCTATGCAAGATGCTCCGCCAGTTTCGCTGGCGGAGCATCTTTGTTGTTTGCAGTTACTACCGACGCTATTTGCAGTCGCTACCGACGGCCCTGCACGCGTTCACCCGGCCATATGCCCAGTTGGTGCCTGTACCGGGAATTGGGTCAGCCGTTGATTCGATGTTTGCCCGGACTGATGTGTTTGTGGCGTCGGCGTGTGAACTCCAGGCAAGCGCGGCTGCGCCGGCCACAATAGGTGAGGCCATTGACGTGCCGCTGGCAATGTCATAACCGGTGGACCGTCCGTTCTGGGTGCCCAGGACGAAGGGGTGGATCGGGAAGGTCGAGTAAACGTCGACACCCGGCGCCGCGACATCCACCCACTTGCCGTAGGTCGAGAAGGATGCCTTGTTGTCACGGTTGTCGGTTGCAGCTACGGAAATGACGTTGGGGTAAGCGCCCGGGTAGATCTTGGCTTGGGTACCGGCATTGCCGGCTGCAGCCACTAGCACCACGCCCTTGTTCCAAGCGTTGTTAACGGCAGCTTCAAGCACGCGTGAAGAGACGCGCTGGCCGAGGCTCATGTTGATGACCTTCGCGCCCTTTTCAACTGCCCAGTTGATTCCATTGGCAATGGCTGAACTGGAGCCGGACCCGCTATCGTTGAGCACTTTGGCATCGAGAATGCTGCAGCCCGGGCATACACCTGCCACACCCGTGGAGTTATGTTCGGCGGCGACGATACCGGCGACGTGCGTGCCGTGCCCGTACTTGTCATAGTCCTCAGGATTGACGATTTTCGAATCGCTGAAGTTGGCCCGTGCCACGACCTTCTGCGAAATGTCCTCGTGGTCGATTGCGACACCTGTATCGACGATGGCAACCTTGATGCCGCTGCCGGTCGTGATGCTCCATGCTTCGACGGCATCGACATCGGCGTCCGGTGTCCCCGAGGCTATGGTTTGCGTGTTGTCTGTGTTGGTAAATGACTGGCCCAGATTCTGCAGCGCGTACTGGCGGCCGAAATACTGGTCGTCGGTGGCGGCGGTAACGAGCTGATCCGGCTCGGCGTATTCAACGGCAGGGTTCCGGCTCAGGGATTCGATGAGCTGGGATTCTTTGCCGGCCGGTACTTTGATGAGGTGCGCGCCCGTGCTGCCAATGCCAGCGCCGGCGCTGAGACCGTTCTGGCGCAGGACGCCGGCGGCGACGCCCTTGTCGCGGAACTTGACGATGATCTGGCCGGATATCTGCTGAGGCTGCGGCTCCGTTGCCGCGCTGCTCGGGACGGTTACGGTTAGGGCGCCAAAACCTACGGCTACTGCGGCGAGGCTGGCTGTAACGACTTTTCTCATACGGAGCATCTTGCTTCACTCCGGCCCGGCCACCTAGTGTCTGCTGAAGATTACCCCGAGTTTTTGTCCAGCTGTCGCGGTTTGAATCGTGCCAAGACGACGACAGCCGGACAAACACTCGGGGTGGGCGAGGGCTTAGGCGCCGCCGGCCTGAATAGGCGGACGTCCGCCTCCAGCAGGAGCTGAGCAACGGGGACTGGGCCCTCGAGCGGCTTCGCCCCGGTGGTTGAGCCTGTCGAAACCGGTAGTTGAGCCAGTCAGCGCCCCAGCCCAAGAAAGACGGCAAGCGATTGTTCAACCGCAACCATCGTCTTGGAATCTATTCGGCCTATCCGCTGCCCCAGGTTGGAGCGGCGGACTGTTGTTAGCTTGTCCACCATGATCTGGCTTACGCGTTCCAAGCCGGTAAGCTGTCCCGGTTCGACCGTCACTCTCAGCAACGGGGCGTCCGTGAGCTGGGAGGTCAGTGGCAGTAACGTGACCGACTCCGATGCTGCAAACAGGTCATCCTGAACAATGAGTGCGGGCCAACGTTTGTAGCTGCAGAAGGTTTGTAGCTGCAGAAGCTTGTCCAATGGTCGAGAAGCAGCCGGCGTCAGAGTTTGTGGGCCCGGGACGACACGCGTCCGCTGAACCCGTCAGGGAGCGAGCAGTCCGTCAGCGACGATCGCAAGCATCGATGCCACTGCGTCGGCGGGAAGCTCGCTGTTGTCTGCGACTGCAGCCGCCCCGCCAACAAGTCGACTGATTTGAATTGCCTCGACCCCGGGGCGCAGGGCCGAGTCCAACGCGTCAATCACGCGCTGATTCGCGTTGATGTAAGTCGTGCATTTCGCCGCGAATGGAGACTCAGAGTCGCCCAGCGCAGCAGTGATCCGGGCGGCTGCACCTTTGTGTTCCGTCAGCATCGCTGCGTAGTCGCCCAGCCAAGTCAAGAGCTGCTCCCGCGCCGGCGCATCGAGCGAAAGCGCCCTGTCGACTGCCTCGTTGACCTTCTCTGCCCAGGCCTCAAGGACCGCGTCGTACAGGGACTCCTTGGTAGGAAAGTGCCGGTACAGCGTGCCGGTGCCAACCCCGGCCCCTTTGGCGACCTCGTCCATCGAGACGGCGTCGTAGCCTTTGGCGCGGAAGAACGCACGTGCAACCTCCACGATCCGGTCGCGGTTGCGTTGAGCATCAGCGCGCACAGAAGCACCTTTCAAAACGTTGTTGCCAAAACGGAGAGGGTCTCCGTATAGTTCTAAGCGGAGTATCTCTCCTCTTAGTGTACGTCAGCCCTTCGGCTAGAACAGGACACCACCCCATGACATCCACAATCGCCACACGGGCGCCCGCCGGGACCGCGCCATCCGGCCGCCGCGTAGGCAGCATTGGCCTCTGGCTGGTCATGCTTGCCCAACTCATGCTTGTCCTCGACGCGACAGTTGTTAACGTCGCGCTCCCCCACATCGCCACCGACCTCCATTTCACCCGCGCCCAGCTCAGCTGGGTCTTGAACGGCTACGCGGTAGCCTTCGGGGGCCTCCTGCTGCTCGGCGGACGGATCGGTGACGTCTTCGGCCGTCGCCGCACGTTCCTGGTGGGCGTCGCAGTCTTCACGGTCTTCTCGCTGCTCGGCGGCCTGGCCACCTCACCCCTTCTCCTCGTCATCGCACGCGCACTGCAGGGCCTCGGTGCCGCGTTCGCCGCCCCGAGCGTACTCGCGCTCATCACTACGAGCGCACGGGACGACGGCGCACGGAACCGGGCGCTTGCACTGTTCTCCGCCGTCGCCTCGATGGGCGGTGCGCTCGGGCTCATTCTTGGCGGCCTGCTCACCGACATGGCCAACTGGCGGTGGACCCTCTTCATCAACGTGCCGATCGGCGTCGTCGTCCTCATTGCCGTGCCCCGGCTCGACGCCGAAACTCCCCGCAGACCCGGACGCTTCGACGTGCTCGGCGCGGTGACCGCAACGGGCGGCGCCGTCGCCATCGTGTGGGCTCTCATCCAGGCGGGCGACGACGGCTGGTCCAGTCCGCGCACGATCGGCGGGTTCGTGGTCGGCGCAGCGCTGATCACCGTGCTCGCCTTCACCGAGCGGAGAGTGGCCCACCCCCTGCTCCACCCGCAGCTGCTCCGCAGCCCGAGCCGGGTGGCGGCGCTTGCGGCGATGGCGGCCACCTATGGCGGGATGCTGGCGATGTTCTTCCTCATGGTCCAGTACCTCGAAAACGATCTGCACCTCACGCCACTGTTGACGGGGCTGGCGTTCCTGCCCATGCCCCTGAGCATCTTCGCGATGTCGCGGATCGTCCCGCGGCTGGTCGAGCGCTTCGGGGCCGTCCGCCTCGTCATGCTCGGCGCCGCCCTTCGCGTCGTCGCATTCCTGCCGCTCACGCAGCTGAGTCCGGACACCCCCTTCGCCATCGTCATGGTTGCCCTGCTGCTCACGGGAATCTCAGCCGGCATGACGTTCATGCCGCTCACGACGCTCGCGCTTCGCAACGTCGAACCCGAGCACGCAGGATCCGCCTCCGGGCTTTTCCAGACCATGCAGCAACTTGGCGGCGCCGTCGGACTGGCCATCGTGGCTTCGACCTACGCGGCCTTCGCTGTCCCCGGCGACTTCCTGACCGGCGGACGGGCCGGGTTCTGGTCGGCGACCATCCTCTCCGCCCTCGCGCTGGCAGCCGTCGTCGGGCTGGTCATCAGACCTCGGAAGGTGGGATGAGGGCACGCTTTCGCTGGACGTCAGGAATCGCCGGAGGCTGCCAGTGAGGAATCCTCCGGCGAGACCAGGACATGAAGCAGCGAGGCCGTTCCCTGGAGATGATCGAGGGCAACCTGGTAGGCGCCATCCGCATCGCCATGGAGAACTGCGTCGACAATTTCTGAGGGCCACGCCGACCACGCCGGTGTGGCCCTCAGGACTGCAGTTGGGTACCTGCACCTTGATCGCACATCTAATTGGGCGGGTTATACGGTCATCTAGAGCCCCGTCGCGGCGCGTGTCGAGCCCAGTGCCGCGTTAGGGGGATTCGGAGAGGGAATCGCCGCTTGCTCGATTTACCAGGATTGCGCTTGCGATGATGTCGAAGAGATGACCGGCGCGGGTCGCGCTTGAGGGTTGGTCGCCGAGCCAGGCGAGTGCGGTGACGAGCGCGAACAGGTCGGTGCCATCCATGTCAGGGCGGGCGGCGCCGGCGGCCTGGGCGCGGGTGAGCAACTGCGTGCCGGCGCCGCGCAGCCTGACGCATGAGGTATGGAGGGCGGACTCCGTGTTTTCGATGGCGGCCATCATCATCTCCGTGACGCCCCGGTAGGTACGGGAGAACGCGACGAAATCGCGCAGCCAGACAATGAGTGCGTCTGCCGGTGCGCTTGCCGCCTCAAGCTCGGCTGCCTGCGCTGCCAGCTTGTCAAAGCTCTCGCGCAGCAAGGCTTCAAGCAGGGCCTCCCGTGACGGAAAATGCCTGTAAAGCGTTCCCAAACCAACGCCAGCCCGGCGGGCGACGTCGCGCAGCGACGCCTCAGCTCCCTGCTCGACGACAACAACGCGGCCAGTATCGAGCAGGTGCTCATAGTTTCTTTGAGCGTCGACACGCATCTCACATCTCCTTTTGACAACCGGAGCAGTGCTCCAGTAAATTCGGAGCACTGCTCCACTAATGGTACAGGCAGGCCACTGAAAGGACACACAATGCCCACGAACAGTATGAAGGCGATTCGAATTCACCACTTCGGCGCCCCCGAGGTAATGCGCCACGAGGAGGTGCCGGTCCCCGAGGTGGGGCCGGGCGAGGTGCTCGTCCGGGTCTCCGCGGTGGGCGTCAACCCTCCGGACTGGTACATGCGCGAGGGCATGCCGGGCGTGCCGCGAGAGATGCTGCCGCCCATGAACCTGCCCATTATCCTGGGCACCGACGTGTCAGGGGTCGTGGACGCTGTCGCCGGCGACGTCGAAGGCTTCACGAAGGGCGAAGAAGTTTTCGGCCTGGTCCGCTTCCCCACCAGCCTCCAAGGCAGTGCCTATGCCGAATACGTGACCGCGCCGGCCTCAGACCTCGCGCACAAGCCAGCGGGCGTCGAACACCTGCACGCCGCGGGTGCGGCAATGTCAGGGCTGACCGCATGGCAGTTTCTCATCGAGCTGGGACACGACCACCCCTCGCCTTTTCAGGCTGATCGGCACCGCCCGGTCAGGCTTGACTCCAACACGACGGTGCTCGTCAACGGGGCCGCGGGCGGCGTTGGGCACTTCGCCGTGCAGCTTGCGAAATGGAAGGGCGCGCACGTCATCGCGGTCGCCTCGGGTGAACACGAAGCATTTTTGCGCGAACTCGGCGCTGACGAGTTCATCGACTACACCAAGGACCGCCCCGAAGACATCGCCCATGACATCGACCTCGTAGTCGATACCGTCGGCGGTCCCCACAGCCGACGCTTCCTCCGCACGCTGAAGCGCGGCGGCGCGCTGTTCCCGGTCTACCTCGCCGAATTCGACCCCGAGGAGGTAGCCGAGCTCGGAGTCGTGGTCTCATCCACCCAGGTGCGCTCCGATGGCCAACAGCTCGAACAGTTGGCGGGCTTGATCGAGGCGGGCACAGTGCGCGTTGCCATCGACAGCACCTACCCCCTCGCCGACGCCCAGCAGGCGCACGAGCGAGCGGCCCGGGGACACATCGAGGGCAAGATCGTGCTCACGGTCTGATGAGCTCCCTACGGACCCTCCATGAACCGGCATCCGTGCGACCGGGGAGATCAGGAGCCACTCGATGACCACACTCAGAGACGCCCTCGCAGACCTCCTCGAGAATCACGACCTTCCTGTGGACGAGGCAGCCGACCGGCATATCAGCCCCGACTTCCGACAACGCACGAACGGGCAATGGGACGACCGGGCCGGGTTTCTCGCCCGCATCACGCACCTGCGGAGCAACACCCAAGAAGTCACTATTACCGTCCTGGATGAAATCACCGACGGTAGCCGCTACGCCGAACGCCACCTCATCGATTTGCTCGGTGCCGATGGTCGGCGCGTCGTTCACGAGGTCTACGTCTTCGCGGCCCTGGATTCCGACGGACGGTTCGTGCGTATCGAGGAAGCGACCGTCATGGCCGAGCCCACGAGTTGACGCCTACCTAAGCAACACACGTTCGCGGCGACCAGGGCGCGGCCACCTCGTTCATCGCCCGCGCGGGTGGCAAGCAACAACCCTGCGCCGCCATTTCGGGCGAAAGGGATAAAGCGTTCGGGCGTCACAGGTCAGACGTACAGCCGTGTCCGCGACGTCTGTTGAAGAAAGGGCGCGGGCGGGTTCCATACACTGGCCCGTCCGCGCCCATACCTACTCGCGGTGGAAAGAGTAATTGGGCCAGGGAATGGGCAGCGCGTGGCCCCAAAGGAAAGGGAAGGATCACAGGCTGGGATAATTCCGTTTAAACGTCACGGCTTATGCAACTTTTTTGAAATGAGCGCTATGTCTCGTTCCCCCCTCGCCCTCGATCCGACAAACGAAGAGGTCAATGACCTGCGCCGCCGGCTCCTCAACACGCGGTGGCCTGCCTCGTGGCCCGTGCCGAGCTGGGAAGCCGGAACTGACCAAGAAGAGCTGCGTCGACTTGTCTCGTACTGGGCCGAGGACTTCGACTGGGAAGCGCAACGACGTCGCATCGAAGCGTTGCCCTGGAATAGGGCCGACGTCGACGGCACAGCCGTCGCGTATCTTCGATTCGACCCGGAAAAGCAGGGCGGCCTCCCCATAATACTCACCAACGGATGGCCAAGCACCGCGCTCGAACTCGTGGCTCTCGCCGAGCGATTAGCGACACCATCGCGGTTCGGTCGCAGTTCCGAAACGGCCGTTACGGTGATTGTTCCGGCCCTGCCAGGTCTGCCATTCTCCCCGCAGCGCCCATCCCTGCACGAGCAGACACACGAGCTCTGGCACCGGTTGATGACTGATCACCTCGGCTTCGACCGGTACGCGGCACACGGCGGCGACCTCGGCGCAGGAATTACTTCACGCCTAGCCGAGGCCCATCCCGAAGCAGTCGTCGGCATCCATCTCCTCGCAGTTGCTGCACCGCTTCATATTGACCCCGGTACGATCAGCCCCGAAGAACAGGAACATTTAGAACGCGTGAACGCCTGGGTTGCAGTAGAAGGTGCGTACCAACATCAGCAGCAAACTCGTCCCCTCACCCTCGCGCCCGCACTGTCGGACTCGCCGGCAGGCCTGTTGTCTTGGATCCTCGAAAAGCACCGCGCCTGGAGCGACTGCGGAGGGGACGTCTCGACACGATTCAGCGATGACTACCTCGTCACCCTCGCATCCCTCTACTGGTTCACGAACTCCATCGGCACCTCGTTCCGCCCGTATTACGAATTCGCAGCTGGCTTCACGGCGCGTGTGGGTCGGGTGCGAGTGCCTACGGCGGTCGCCCTGTTCCCGTTCGACCTCGCACAGCCACCCCGAAGCTGGGCCAACCGGTCATATCAAGTCGCCCGATACACAAGGATGCCCCGAGGCGGGCATTTCGCTCCGCACGAGGAACCCGAGCTCCTCGCCAATGACATCACCGCGTTCTTGCAGACCCTCTGACCAATAGATGCAGCAAACATCAGAGGGTGCCTCGTAAACTCGGAACGCTGCTAAGAGCCATCAAATCCACAACGCTAGGCGACCGCTGCACCCAACGCAGCCTCCGCCGTCGTGCTTTCAGAGAGTGACAACAGCGTCTCCACCAAATGCGGCGCGAAGTCGTCCTCCAGCGACAGCACTACGCGGCAGCGGGCGCCGGGCTGTTCCGGGTAGTCCATGTACAGTCCGCGCAGGTCGCAGACGGTCTGGCCGCGGCCCGGCCCCGATGTAGTGTCGACGTCCACATGCACCACCGGCGCGACCGCAGCGGACACAGCGCCCACCGCGAGCGCGGCGGCGAGGGGGTCGTGCATGGCGGAGCAGGCGCGGCCGAAGATGCCCTCGTAGAACCGGAAGTAGTAGCCCAGCATCTCCCCCAGCGCCCGCGGCACGGGACCCGGCGAGGCCAGCAGCTCCTGCCGGTGTTTCTCCTCCAGCACGTTGGTCATGGTCACGTCCAGCGGCACCAGGGTCACCTTCCAGTCCGCGGACAGCACCAGTGCGGCGGCCTCGGGGTCGTTGGCGATGTTCGCCTCCGCCACCGGCGTGAGGTTCCCCGGGGCCAGGGCCGCGCCGCCCATGATCGTGATCTCCGCAACCAGCCTGGGCAAGGCCGGCTCCAGTCGCAGGGCCTCGGCGATGTTGGTGAGCGGGCCAATGGCCAGGACCCGCAGCGTGCCGGGGTGCTCGTGGGCGAGCCGCACCAGCATCTCCGCCGCGGTTTCCGGCGCGAGTTCGGCAGCCGCCGTCGTAAGCTCAACCTCGCCGATGCCGTTGGCGCCGTGCACCCATGGGGCTCCCCCGCCGAAGGAACCGGCGAGAGGATGGTGCGCGCCGAGGGCGACGGGGATGTGCGCGTGGCCGGCGAGCTCCAGCAGGTCCAGCGTGTTGCGGGCGCCGACGGCGGCACTGACGTTGCCGCTGACGGCGCCGATCCCCCGCACGTCCGCCTGGGGCGAAGCGAGCAGGTAGGCCAGGGCGAGGGCGTCATCGATGCCGGTGTCGCAGTCGAGGTAGAACGGGTGGCTGGTCATGGGAGTGGTCCTTCTTTCAGTCAGGGGGAAGGGTTTAGAGGGTTTCGCCCTTGGGGGCGGCGACGAAGAGGCTGACGATGAACGCCGCCGCCGTGATGGCCACCGAGATCCAGAGGGCGGTGGCGTAGCCGGCGGAGGTGGCCTGGGCGGCGAACGGCGCCACGATCACGACGCCTAGGCTCGCCCCGATGCCGAAGGAGGCGCCGTTGATGCCGGGCAGGGCGGCGGGGGCTTCCTTGGGCGAGAGCAGAACGGAGAGGCCGTTGATGGCGGTGAGGAAGAGTCCGTTGTAGAAGATGCCGAGGGCCGCGACGGCGACCATCACCGCGGTCTGGTTGCCGGAGAAAGCTGCGGCAACTACGGCGCAGGCCAGGCTCAAGGCAGTGCCGGCGCGGAGGGTCTTGATCCAGCCGCGGCGGCCGGCGAGCCAGCCGGCGAGCGGTGCGGCGAAGACGCCGATGAGCGCGGCGGGGGTGAGGAACAGCAGGGCGGAGAGGGAGGCACTGAGTCCGAACCCGGCGTCGTGATCCTGGCTGAGCAGCACCACGGTGAAGTTCATGACGGCGAAGATGCCGGCGAGCGTCAGGACTGTGGTGGCGATGACGGGCCACACCTGGCGGGAGCGCAGATGGTGAACGGCGATGAGCGGCTGGCTGCGCCGTTTCTCGATCATCCAGAAGGCGGCGAAGGACACGACGGTGCCGGCCAGCAGGGCCAGCGTGCCCGGGGCGGTCCAGCCGGCGGACGATCCGCCGGAGACGAAGTACGTGATGAACACCAAGAACACCGAGAGCGAGCCCGCTCCCCACCAATCCATGGCGCCGCGGACGCCCTGCGGCCGCCCCTTCGGGACGGTCTTGAGGATGCAGCCGGCGGCGACGGCAGTGAGCACGAGCACGACGGCGAAGATGGACCGGAAGCCGAGGGTCTCGGACATCAGGCCGCCGACGTAGCCGTCCACTCCCCCGATGCCGCCGTTGATGGCGGCGATAATGCCCACGGAGGTGCCGAAGACGCGGGGCTGCAGGTTCTCGCTGAGCACGATGTAGGAGAGCGCGAAGACCGCACTGGACACGCCCTGCAGGAACCGGCCGGTGATGAGCAGCGGCAGCGTGGGCGCGGCGATGCACAGGATGGTGCCGGCGCCCATGATGGCCAGGACCAGCAGCAGGGCGGCGCGGCGGCCGATGAAGTCGCTCCACCGCCCGATCACCGGTCCGGCGATGGCGCCGGCGAGGAAGAACATGGACTGCACGGGGGCGGCCGCGTCGGCTCCCAGGCCAAAGCTGGCGGCGATCTGGGGCAGCGCCGGGGTGACCATGCTGGCGTTGAGCTGGAAGGACAGCACGCCGAGGAGCAGGGTGGAGATGAGGAGGGCGGCGCGGCGGCCGCTGAGCTTGGTCTGGTGCACGTCTTCATTTTCGACGGCGGCTGGCGGCGAGGCGGTGCCGGCGGCTGGTGTGTTCACATCAAACTCCTTTGTTCTGCAGGCTGGTTCTGCTGTGGGATGTGAGTTGTTATACAACCATGTATGACGAACAAGTACAACCGTGCCGTACACTATTTCCTAATTCAGCCCCTCGCGGCTCGACCTGATAGGACTTCCTCATGAGCACTCGACTTCCTGCCGTCACCGTCGTCGGCAGCATCAACCTGGACATCATCGCCACCACGGACCGGCTCCCGACTGCCGGGGAGACCATCGGCGGTGGCGTCCTGCACCAGCAGCCCGGCGGCAAGGGCGCCAACCAGGCCGTGGCCGCCGCGCGGCTGGGCGGGAGCGCCCGGATGATCGGCGCGGTGGGCGACGACGCCCAGGGCCGCCAGATGCTGGAGGCTCTTGCCGCCGCCGGTGTGGACACCGCTGATGTGGCGGTGCTCGACGGCGATGCGACCGGCACCGCGCTGATCGTGGTGGACCGCGACGGCGAGAACCAGATTGTGGTGTGCCCGGGGGCGAACTCAGGGTTTTCGCTGGAGGGCGTATCGTTTGCGCCGGACGAGACGGTGCTGTGCCAGCTGGAAGTCGGCCTGCCCGTGGTGCTGGAGGCGGCCCGGAAGTCCTCCGGGTTCTTCGTCCTGAACGCGGCGCCCGCCATGGACCTGCCTGCTGAGCTGCTGGAGAGGTGCGACCTGGTGATCGTCAACGAGACCGAGTACGAGCTGATCCCCGCGCTGGCCGAAGCCAAGCTCGTGGCGGTGACCTACGGGAAGGACGGCTCGGCGATGCTCGAGCACGGCCGGAAGGTGGCTGAAGCGCCTGCTGTTTCCGTGGCGGTGGCGAACACTATCGGTGCGGGAGATGCCTTCTGCGCGGCGCTCGTGTTGGCGCTGCGCGCGCGACCGTCCTACGAGGAAGCGCTGGCAGTGGCCAACGCAGTGGGGGCAGACGCCGTGGGCGATCCGTCCTCGCAGCCGGAATTGGCAAAGTTGAGACACTACGTGGAGCGGGCCGCCTCTGCCGCCGGCACCGCTCGATGAACATTGCATTTCCACGGGCGGGGGCCATCGAACCTTCCGGAGGTCATTGAAGTGAACTTTGAGTGGTTGCCGGCCGTGCGCACGTAGATGCAGACGTGGAGTCGTTCCCAACGGCTTCTTATGGCAGGTACATTGTGAGCCGCTCCGGTGCCCACACCTTATTCACAAGGTCGAGCAACAGCTCCGTTCGTTCCAGCTGCTCCGGCTTGCCGAACTTTTCGTACGGTTTGAAGGGTAGGGACTCCCGGACACGGAAATTCTCGAACTGTGGCTGGTGCTGGTATGCACTGGCGGTCAGACTGGCCGCATAAAGGTTTTGTTTGGCGTAGTGGGGAGCCTTCTCGGAAAATGGCTTGTCCTGATAACTCCGATTGACGTCCGCTGGCAGGAGAAGCAGCCCTGCGACGTTGTTGCGCCAGTTGTCGAAGTCTTGACGTGTGGGGCACTCGTCTTGATATCGGCTGTAGTCATTAGCCCAAATGTGCTCAATGTCGCTCGGGTTCTTGGCCTTTCGATCTACGTACTTGTCGAAGAGATCTGGCTTACCAGAACGGGACTCTACGTAGGCTGTGACGCGAGCTAGCATGTGGTAGATGTACCTGCGGCTGAACTGATTCAAACCAAGCCCGGCAACGCCCCGCCGACCGCGGCTTTCGCTGCCTTCGAAGTCAACGTCGTCTTCCTTGAGTCTTACGCTGAGGATATCAACGAGTTCTGAGACTGACTTCCCACGGATTTCTTTGCAGAGCAGGTACATGGTGTAGCTCGTGGATGAGTAGCCAACGCGTATGTAGTTGGAGGTGCGACGCATCAACCAGATGTCGAGATAGGAAGCCGTGATCGCCAGCTTTCGACGCACTGTCTCATCGTCGTCGTCGACCTTCAGCGCGGCCATTAGTACTGTCGTCTGCCAAGTGAAATCGTTGTGTGCATTGTAGAACAGCGGCTCTAAGCCCTTGGTGTAATTGCGGCTGGCCTGAAGTATCAGCTTGTGTGCTCGGGCGAAGAAGGGGAACTCCTCTGTCATGAGGGAGAAATTCCGTTTGGCATGGCCGGCACCCATTCGAGACTCGTTGTCTCTGATCCATCGGTGGAAGGTGGTACCGATTAGCTCCCAGTCCCTGTCCGACGAACCGGCTTTTCGCTCACGGATGCTCTCTGCGTATTGTGACCGGAGCCAGGCCTTGAGGCACGTCGCATCCCGCTCCGGGTCAGGGTCGGCCTCCCACGAAATAAGGTCTAGAACCGTCTTCTTCCAGGTTCGGTTTGCATCTTGGCGCTGCTGTTCTTGCTCGATCGGCGCCAGTAAATAGGCTTTCAGCATGTCCACCGGGCTCAGCGGCCTTCCCCGATCATTCATAGTCTCGAAGATCGAATACGCGTGCGCATCATTTTCGGTGGCGATTTCGATGAGTCCAACGTTGCCCATCAGCCAATATATGAAGCTTTGAAGCCCCTCGCCGAGATCATCGACGATTCCAGTGCCCTCGATGTCCTGGTATCGCGCGAGAATTGTCCGGATGGATTCTTCCTTGCCATCCGCATTGTATTCTTCGCCGTTGAAGAGCGCACTTATGACAGAGACTCGCTCGGGAATATCTAGGTTGAACTTCTTTTCTCCATACGTATCAGAAAAGATAAGAGGCTCTATTGTGGAGGCAACCTGCAGGTTCCTCTCTTTAGCCGCACGATAAAGATGAATCAGCAAAAGCGTCAACGACGTTACGCGCTGCTGTCCATCCACGAGATAACTTTTTCCGCCCCGTTGAGTCACGATTATAGACCCAAGAAAGTAGCTGGCGTAACCGCTGGCCGCTACCGGGGTATCACCGGGCGCGTACTGCGTATCAAACTTACCAAACAGGTCAGAAACGAGCTCTTCGATATTTTGGCGTTCCCACTTGTATTCGCGCTGATAGTCATCGATGGAGAATGATCGACTCTGCAGCAACTGGGTAATGGTTCGATAGTGCGGCGTAATAGTGCTCACTTGAATCCTGCTTTCTCTACCTGATAGATCCGAGCACCGACACGAAGTGATGGATACCCGCCCAGCTGTCGCTTGAATTAGTGAGCCACCGCAGCAGTCGCAAAGACATCCCCGGGCATCGAACGGTGCAGCTTCCACGTGATCGCGATCGGCTTCTCTCCCACGTGCTGAACGTAGTCCACCTGTCCGAGACAGGTGTACGGAACGGTCAAGCCGTTCTCATCCTCGGCGGTGTCCCGCGTGAAGAGCACAACGTGTGATCCGGCCAATGCACGGTCGAGGTAGCGCTTCCCCACCGGGCTGTTCGGCGACGTTGAGTTTTGCGACTCCCAGTGGAACAGCTCCGGGCTGATGGCGTAGTCCTTGTACATCGTGGTGGCCGAGTGGGTCTTGTCATCCTTGTTCAAAGTCACGAAGAACGCGTCCGTGGCCGTTGCCGGGCACCAGGCCAGCCCTTCGCGGTGCTGGACGTTCTTGCCGAGCTCCAGCGAACCGTACTGCAGCGCCGCCAGCACTTCTTCCCGCCGGTACGTCGCATGAGTTAGTAGCGGAATGTGCTGCAGCCCTGCACCCAGGCTCTTAGCCGCGTGCCTGGACTCGGCCACTCCTAGCCTGACGAGTTGGCGGATTTCGCCACAGACGAACTGGTACCCGCGCAGGTAGTCAAAGCCGGCGTCGTACGTCTGAAAACCGCCGCCGTCGTCCCACAGTGTGTAGAACAGCATCCTGGCGAAGGTCTGCTCGCGCGGTCCGAGCTCCACGTATCGGGGGGCGTCCGGGCGGACGAGCATGGAATATGCCTCGGCCCGCTCAGGATCGTCGACGTGTATCAGCCGGACCATGCGGGCCAGCAGTTTCTTTTCGGATTCATCTGAGAGCTCGTGGATCTTTTCGCTGAGGACGGACTCGAGCGGTGAGAAGCCCTCGATCAGCTCCGCTTGTCGGAGGTAACCGGTCCAGGAGTCCTTGGTAGACCGGTAGATGGACTTCAGGTCCCTGCCCGATTTCTCCAGGTAAGCTTCCAGCTCGATTTCTCCGTAGGAGGCAATTTCCCGTACCAACTCCCTGCGGCTGAACTGCAGTTGTGCCTTGATGTTGTCCAGCACCACCTTCTGCGCCACCCTGTCCAACACGATCTGCGAGCCCGACGGCAGGAAGGGGAACTCATCCTTGACCGCCTTCTCGAGCTCCTTGCGCCTGTAGCCGGTCAGGGCGTGGTACCGCACGTCGAAGCGGAACTCTCGATGCTGCTGGCCGATGAAGTCCAGTACTGTGAGCACGGACTTGTCCTTCGCCCGCCGCAGCCCGCGGCCCAGCTGCTGGAGGAACACAGTGGCGCTCTGTGTCGGGCGCAACAGCAAAATGGTGTCCACCTCGGGGAGGTCCAGGCCCTCATTGAAGAGGTCGACGGCGAAGATGCAGTTGATCTCACGGTCCCGAAGCTGCTGCAGCGCAAGGGCACGGTCGCCGTCGTCCGTTTGTCCCGAAACCGCCACTGAAGAAATGCCGGCACGGTTGAAGACCTCGGCCATGTAGACGGCGTGCTGCACCGAGACGCAGAAGCCTATGGCACGCATGTCCGCCGTGCCGGTGACCTTGTCGCGGAGCTCGCGGATCACCTTGCCGGCTCGGGCCTCGTTGCCTGTATAAAGAGCATCAAGCTGGCCGAGGTCGTAGTTTCCGCGTTTCCAGTCCAGTCTGCTGAGGTCGACGTCATCGGAAACGCCGAAGTAGTGAAATGGCACGAGAAGGTCTGCGTCGAGCGCGTCCCAGAGCCGGAGTTCACTGGCCCGCCGGCCTTGGAAGTACTGCTCAGCGACGTCGACACCATCACCTCGTTCCGGCGTGGCCGTCAGTCCCAGAAGTTGCTGGGGACGGAGGTGATCTAGGATCCCGCGGTAGGTGGGTGCCTGAGCGTGGTGGAACTCGTCGATTACGACGACATCGAAGTCATCCGGCTTGATTTTGTCGACGCCCAGGGCAGCGAGCGACTGGACGCTGGCGAAGACGTGCTTCCAGTCCTTGGGCTTGTGTTCCCCCACGAACAGCTCCCCGAAGGAGCCCTTCTGCAGCACATCTCGGTAGCTTCGCAAAGACTGCTTGAGGATCTCCTGGCGGTGCGCGACGAACAGCAGAGTGAGGTCCCTGCCGGCGGCGCCGCAGAGGCGCTTGTAGTCCAGGGCAGCGATGACTGTCTTGCCGGTGCCGGTGGCGGCGACGAGCAAATTGGCGTGATGCCCCTTGCCCCGTTCTGCCTCGAGGTCCTCGAGCATCTCGACCTGGTGGAGGAACGGATGAACCTCCAGGCCGGTTGCGGCGTCTGGGGCTGCTGTGAGTTTGCCGCCGTTCCGTGCGAGGGCGGCATCAAGCTTGTCTGCGTCCCTATCCGGATCGTAGGTCTGGAAGGCGCGTTGTTCCCAGTAGCTGTCGAAGGTGACTTCGAACTTCTTGAGCAGGTCGGGGGTGGCGACAGAGCTGAGGCGGACATTCCATTCCAAGCCGTCAAGGAGCGCGGCGCTGCTGAGGTTCGAGCTACCGACGTAGGCCGTGTGGAATCCGGAATTGCGACGGAACAACCAAGCCTTGGCATGCAGGCGGGTGGAATGCGTTTCATAGCTGATCTTCACCTCGGCGCCGTACCGCTGGACCAGGTGGTCGATGGCGCGGCGTTCCGTGGCCCCCATGTAGGTGGTGGTGATCACGCGCAGCTTGACGCCGCGGTCTCGCAGTTGCTCGAGAGCCGGCTCAAGGAGCCGCAGGCCAGTCCAGCGGATGAAGGCGCAGAGAAGGTCGACGGTGTCCGCCGATTCGATTTCGGCTCGGAGCTCGGCGGCAAGGTTGGGGTCGTCCTTGCTGTTTGTTAGCAGGGCGGAATCGCTCAGCTTCGTCGTGGGTCGCCGGAGTTGGCGGTGTTTGAGGGTATCCGAGCGGTAGAGGGACTGGAGCTGAGAGGGGCCTTCGAGAACGTCGTCAGCGTGATTGAGCTCGTTCAGCAGCCGGTTAGCGATTGCAACCCGGTCTTCATCCTTTGCCCGCAAAAGCGCTGCCCTGACCGCCTCAGCTACATGGCGGGTGAGGAAGTCCGCGGCTTCGTCGCCCCCGACTTCGGTGAATACCGGCTCTAGATGAGGAAAGGCTTCCAACGTCCCGCTCAGAGCCTTCGTACTCAGGATTTCATAAAGCCCTTCGGGCATGGGCTTTACCGCCATTTCCCCGCTGAAAGTATTCACTGCGTCAGGCTATGGGAGTTCCGACCGAAATCAAACTTCCGCACTCAAAGACGTTCCCGTCTTTACGCGGCGGCTGCACAGAAACAACTGCGTCTACGAGCGTCATTTCTCAGTGGCCAATGCATCACCCGCAATTTACGAATGTTTTTGCGCAGAGTTCTACATGTACGGGAGCGTGTCCAGGTCCGGCAACGGGTTTTCGTCCTGCGTCGCCACCAGCTCGCGGGCGGCTTCGTCCGAGTCCCGCTTGGCATGGAGCCGGGCAGGCGCCGCTTAGCAGATTCGGGGAGGAAGTAGATGGCGATCGCTGCGATGCCGACCTCGCCATGAGGTAGAACGCCGGCGTCAGGTCGTTGACTGTCATATGGATGAGCGCGGCGATAATGATCAGGGTGCCGCCGAAGATCGCGACGGCGAAGTTGTAGGCGACGCTCATGGGAGAGTAACGGTGGGCCATGCGGAACAGCGCGGGCAGCGGTCGTGAGCGCGTAAACCACGGTGTTGGTGGCTCAGTTCCGTCCCGTAAGCCTGGTGGGGGTCTTCTTGGGCCGATCCCTATAGGGTTGGGGCATGTCAACACTTGGGGGAAATCGTTGGTCGCGCGCTATCGCGCTGTTGCTGGTTGCGGCCAGCTCCGGAATCGCACTAAGTGCCTGCGAGTACCAAGACGCCGGCCCGGCTCCGACTGACACGTCAGCCGTGCTCTCCCCGCCAGCGCCAATGTCCAGGCCGGCGCCCCCGCCAGCGCCAATGTCCAGGCCGGCGCCCCCGCCCGCGCCAAAGGCCGATCCCACTCTTGCCCAAGTGCAGGTTAGAAACCAAACGCAACTCGACAGCCGGCTGGGCCTCCCGCCTGATGGTCTTGTCTTGGGCGGATCAGGCGGTCTGGGCACTGACGGATTCCGGTCGTCGGCTACTGGCATACCAAAGGGAAGCTACGCAGTTACCGCTGAATGCGTGGGAGTGCTCAAAGCATCGCTCACTATCTTCCAGCCCGATCGACGAGGAGGAGCGACGCACGAAGTGGCCCTCGATTGCGGAACCACAGCTCGCGCGAAACTGGATCTTGAAGTAGGACCGGTGTCCGTCCACATCACTCGTATGACCACCGAGCCGGGCCTCACTGGCGTCGCCGGATTCTGGATAGCCCCGGCGGCCTGATGGGAAACGCTCCGCCAGCGGTCACCACCAACGGTGCCGGCACTGCGGGTTCTGGCATGCCCACTTCGGTACCCCTGACTCAACCTTGCCGGTGGCGGGATAGATCCGTACTTCCTCAGTCAGGCAGCGGCTCGGCAGCGTTCATGGGCATGCTCGAGCGCCGGCTCGGTGATGTCTGGCTCCGACCAGCCGGATTCTTTCGGGCCCGGTGGGTAGGCGTGCTTCCGGCGTGCCAGCGGGATGACGAGGGCGGCCGGGAAGGTTCCGCCGCCGGGGGGAGGAAGAGCATCGCGACGGCGATGGCCGCCGTCGCGATGTGGCGGCATGATTGCATCGTCACAGGCCGCGCGTGCTCGCTCAGCACTGCGGGCACGCAGACATCCTGCTCGAACCTTGGTTGTTACGCCCGCTGGGAGAGGTTGAGAATGTTCCCTTCGCTGTCCAGGAACCAGGCGGCCTTCCCCCAGTCGCTGGTGGCAATGCCGTTCTCCGTCTTCAACCCGGGCATGTCGTACTCCTCAAAGACGACACCGCGGGCCCGCAGCTCCTCCACTTCGCGTTCCAGGTTGTCCGTGACCCAGCCCATCTGGGTGTTCTTCGCCGTCCCTGCATTGTCTGTCTGGTAAATGAGGAGGCCCGTTCCGTGGCCGCCGCGGTAAAAAAGGCTGCCGTCCTCCGGGGACTCGGCGGGTTCCAGCCCCAGCTTGTCCCTGTAGAAATCCTTGGCCCGGTTGATGTCCTTCGCGGGAAGAACAGCCATGATGTCCAAATCCGTGAGCATGATGATTTCCTTTCTGCATTGTTCTCTGATGAATGGCGGCGCTCTCCCCCGCCCTACTGCCCCGGGGCGCGGTATGTCGGCGTCTTCTTGGCCGCGTCGTCGATGTCCTCCGGGGTCAGGAGCGGCTTCAGGCGCACGTTCACGCTGCCGCTCGAATTGACGATTAGGGACAGGGCTGCGGCGCTGGCCTGGTCGGGGATATCAAAGACACCCAGGACGTCGGTGTCCCCGAAGGCGTAGTAGAAGCTTTCCAGCGATCCGCCCACGGAATTGAGTGTGTCCACCAGCGCGGCACGCCGCTTCGTGCCGCCTTCGCGCATGAGCCCCTTGATTCCCTCGCCGACATAATTGGCTTCAAACAGATACTTGGTCATGGTCTTTCCTGTTCCGCGATGTCCAGGACGCAGGCACCCGAGGGCGTGCCTGACACCCGTAACGGTGGGTCCTGGAGCGGTCCCGGGAGTGGGGCCGTGCGCACAGCGTAGGCCTACTTCCGCGCGCTAACAACGGCTGTCTGCTAACTGCGCGGACGGGACTCCGCCCCAACGGGACCGCGCCGCCGCCCGGGGGCTGTGTCCGACGTCGTCGCGACGCGCCTTTGTCACATCACCGGCGGCCTGTCGGGACGGTCCCCATGCGACGCCCGCGCGGCCTCATAGCTGCTGTCGAACGGCAACGTGTCCATCTCCAGCAGCGGGTTCCGGTCCTGCGTCGCCACCAGCTCGCGGGCGGCTTCGTCCGAGTCCACGCTGGGCATGGAGCCGGGCAGGTGCCGGTTGGCGGATTCCGGCAGGAAGTAGATGGCGACCGCCGCGATGGCCGACGTCGCCATGAGGTAGAACGCCGGCATCAGGTCGTTGCCTGTCGCCTGGATGAGCGCGGCAATGATGAACGGGGCCGTGCCGCCGAAGATCGCCACGGCAAAGTTGTAGGCGATGCCCATGGCAGAGTACCGGTGGGCCGTGGGAAACAGCGCCGGCAGCGCCGACGCGAGAATGGCCACGAAGAACGCCACCGGAAACGCGACCAAGGCCAGACCGGCAAGCGTGGCGGGAACAGTGCCGACCGAGATCAGCAGGAACGCGGGGAGAGAGAAAACCACCGTGCTGATGGCTCCGATCCACAGCACCGGGCGGCGGCCGATCCTGTCCGAGAGCCGCCCCGTCAGCGGGATGCACAGGGACATGGCCACCAGCACCGGAACGGTCAGCAGCGTCCCGTGGATCTCGTCGTACCCCTTGTTGGTGGTCAGGTACGTGGGCATGTAGGACGTGAGGGCATAGCCCACGGTGTTGCCGGCGGCCACCAGGATCATGGCCAGCACGATGCGGCGCCAGTGGTCCTTAAAGATCCCCACCGGGCCCACCGGGCGGAGCTCGTCGTCGGCCTCGTGATGGGCGGCGGCCACGGCTTCGGCTTCCTGGGTGGCCTTGAAGGCGGGCGACTCCTCGATCTTCATGCGGAAGTAGATGGCGACGGCGCCGAGCGGACCCGCCACGAGGAACGGAATGCGCCAGCCCCAGGCCTCCATCTGTCCCTGACCCAGGATCAGCTGCAGGGCGGACACCATCCCGGCCCCCAACGCGAAGCCGAGGTAGCTGCCCATGTCCAGGAAACTGACAAAGAAGCCGCGGCGGTGATCCGGCGAATGCTCGCACACGAACGTGGTGGCGCCGGAGTACTCGCCGCCGGTGGAAAAGCCCTGGATCAGCTTGGTGACCACCAGCAGCACCGCGGCCCAGATACCCAGCACCGCGTACCCGGGAAGCAGACCCACGACGAATGTCGCTCCCGCCATCAGCAGCAGGGTCATGGCCAGGACCTTCTGGCGGCCGATCTTATCGCCGAGCCAGCCGAAGAAGATCCCTCCCAAGGGGCGGGCGATGAACGTGGCGCCGAAGGTGCCCAGCAGGAAGAGGTTCTGAACTGCCCGGTCCGCCTCGGGCAGGAACACCGGGCCCATGGTGGTAATCAGGTAGCCGAACACGCCGACGTCGTACCATTCCATCGTGTTGCCCACGATGGTCCCGCCCAGTGCCTTCCGCAGCGTGCGGTGGTTGACGACGTTGATGTCGGACACACGCAGCCGTCGCTGCTGCAGGGGTCGCTCGGTCATGGCTCGGTCACCGCCGCATCTGTTTCCAGGCTGGGCACGTGCCGCCAGTTGCCGGCATCCCCGTTTGGTGGAGGCCCAACTCTCCGACCATCTTCCCACTGCCCAACTGGTACAACAACGAAAACCGCAGCCTATGCACGCTGCCCGGGCTGCGCCGTCGTCCGTTCCCCCGGATTGACTGGGATAGGCTCGCTTGCGACCAAAACGAGCATCCACTCCAACTGTAAAGGGCTGGGAATTCCTTGGATCTACTGGGCGGCATGAGCCGTGACGAACTCCGCACCTTTTCCTGGGTTGCGGCCACCGTTTTCGCGCTTGCGGTCGGTGTCTGGCGTCCTCGCAAGCTTCATTGGACTGTGCTTGGATCCGTCATGCTCTTCGCGGCCCTCAACGCGGGGGCCGGGATCTACGTCCTGAACCATGTCGGTGATGCACGCTGGTCTGCAGGGGAACCGCCGCTGAGCGCTCCGTCGTTTTCCGGGACGCCCGTCGTGGGGCAGTTCCTGGGCCCCCTGGACACCGCTCTGAACGGAGTGGTCGGCGGGGTGAACGAGTTCCTGGCATTCAAGCAGGCACTTCCCGTGGCGCTGGACTTCCTTGCCGCGTCGGGCTGGGCACTGCTGCTGTCGTTCCCGCTTGGCATTCTCGCCACCGTCATCAGTTACGTCATGGATAGGCGCCGAATTGCGGACTTCGAAAAATACCGTGCCACCGTTGACCTGCTCAAAGATGAGCTTGAGCAAGTCAAGCGGCAAATCTCGTCAGGGAATTCCGCCGGTACGGCACTCTCTGCAGGGAATGAGGTCACCGATGCGCGGCCCCAGACTGACGCGCAGGGGACGATACAAAGAGGCGAAGGACCTCAATAGGGGCTTGCGCAGGGAACCGGAGCCTCGGTGCGCGGGATAATGGAAGTATGACCGATCGGGATCACGACGAGGACCTGTGGCAGGAGTTCGACCGGCTCCCAGCCGCCGGGCCCGACCGCGTCGAGGGATTGCCCGGCGGCGAGCCATGGGGCTTTGGCTTCCGCACCGGCGTGCGCAGTGCAAAGGTGGCCTTCGGGTTCGCCGTCTACGCCCTTGTGCTGGGCACCATTCTGGTCCTCACCGGCGCGATCGTCTTCATCAGCCAGGAGCAGTGGCTGCTGCTCGGACTGATGGTGCTGATCGAAGCAGTCTTCGTCTTGGCCTTCAGCCGGCTGGCGCGCCTGGCACGCAACCGGCGCTCCGCCGGATAGCCCCGCCGCTCGCTGCTTATTACGACGGCGGTCATCGCCGCCGTCGTACCTCCTCCTTGCGCTGACTCCCTGTGCCGACGGTGCCACGGTTTTGCGCGCTGAAAAATTTTGACCAAACCCGTAACCTTTGTGACTCCAATTACGATCCAGTGAGTGCGGGGGGAAACCGCAAAGTTGAACGCAATCCATGAAAATCCGTCATCGGAGGGTCTCATGTCATTCTTCACCTTCTCTGGAAACAAGCTCGCAGCAACCGTGATCGCCGCCGGAGCCCTGGTGGCCGGCGGGACGGGGATGGCGGCCTTCGCCGTCTCGTCGCCTGGCGCTCCCGTGGCGCAGGTCGCGGAGACGGAATCGCCGCCGCCCACTCCCACGGCAACAGAAACGGAAGCCCCGGAGCCTGCTCCCACGGCCACCGAAACCGACTCCCCGGAGCCCACCCCCACAACCACCGAAACGGACTCCCCGGAGCCGACACCAACGGAAACGGAATCGTCGAGCCCGAGCCCGTCCCCCACGGAGTCCGAAGATCCCGAGCCTGAGCCGACCGCAGCAACGTCAACTCCGGTTGGGCCTGATGCCACCGGCCCTGCGGCCTTTGGCCTCTGCAACGCCTTCTCGCACGGCGGCCTGAACTCCACGTCCACGGCCTACGCCGCACTCGTGAAGGCGGCCGGCGGCGAAGGCAAGGTCGACGCCTACTGCGACACCGTCCAGGCGGCGCGGGACACCGATGACGATAACACCGAGGGGAGCTCCGCCGGCACCCCGGAGGAGCAGGTAACCGGGCAGCAGGTGCCGGAGCAGCAGGTTGAGCAGCAGCCGGCGCAGCAGCACCAGGGCGCAGCACCCGCCGCCAAGGGCGGCACGCCGGCTGCCAAGGGCGGTGCAGGCCACCCGTCCAATAACTCGCACGCACCGGCCGGCCGCGGTCAGCGGTAACCTGTCAGCAGGAGCGGCGGTCGGGCCGGGACGAACGGCTCGTCCTGGCCCGGCGGCATCTCCGAAAGATGCCCGAACAGGGGTATCTGCCGCAGGGGGGCGGATGCAAGGATGACGCACAGGCGCCCGGTCAGGCCGACGAGGGTGTTTTTTCTGCTGTGTACCGCGAGTTCTCGCCGGCCGTGCTGAGCTACCTCCGCGCACGTGACGTGGAAGATCCGGAGGGCACCACGCAGGAGGTGTTTCTGGCACTCTACCCGCAGCTGGGGGGCGTGCGCGGAGGTACGAACGGGATCAAGAACCTCGTCTTTTCCATTGCGCACGCGCGCTACGTGGACGAATACCGACGCCGCATCAAAGCCCCGCAAACCACCGATTACGACGCCGAAGCGGACCCCCGCTGTGCCGCTTCCGCCGAGGACCAGCTGCTGGCGGCCGAAAGCACGGAGAACGTCAGGACGCTGCTCGGGACGCTGCAGCCGGACCAGCAGGAGGTCATCGCCCTGCGGGTGGTTGCGGATCTGTCGCTGGAGACCACCGCGGAAATCATGGGCAAAACTCCCGGAGCCATCAAGCAGTTGCAACGCCGGGCACTGTTCCAGCTCAGGAAGCTCCGTCCCTCATTGAAAAGAGGCGCATCATGACCAGCGACGACAGAAGGCAGGAAGAGCGGCGGCTCGACGACGAGCGCTGCGTGGACGCGCTGCTCGCCGAGGGCGGTTTTCCCGACGACGCTGAACTGCGTGCCGTGCTGCTGCAGTTGAGGAGCTTCAGGGTGACGGAGGTTCCGCCGCCGTCTGCCGAGCTTGCCGCACTGATGGGGCAGCCCTTTGAAGCGGACGTGGTCCGGCTGGACGACTGGTCCCGCAGGCACCCAAGGCGGCGCGCCGTCTTCACCACGCTTGCCGTGGCGGCGTCGCTCGGCGTTGCCGGCGGCGCGGCGGCCGGGAACGAGACGCTGCGCAGCCAGGCCGAAGGAACCATCAGCAGCATCGTCCGCTCCTTCTCGCCCCCGACGCCGGGGACTCCGGCGCCGCCACCGCCATCGCCGGTGGAGGCACCCGACCCTGCGCCCGCCGTCGTTCCTTCCCCTGGCTGGACGACGCCAACGGCGGCAGTACCCGCCGCCCCGGCCACTGTTCGGGGGTCCGGCGCGGAGCGGTCCGTACCCGCGCAGCCGGCGAAGCCCCCGATACGCGGCGCCCAGGAGGCTGTCAAGGCCAAGGCTCCTGCCGCTGTTCCGCCTGCCGCGGGTAAGCGCGCCGAACCCGGCGGTAACCGTCCGGCCACTGCGCCGTCACGGGCAGCCGAGCCGCCGGGCAGCCCGGCGGACGGTCCCGGTAAGGGGAAGGCCAAGGGCCAGGCGGCCGACGACGGCAATCCCGGGCAGGTTTGCGGCCAACCGGCGGGGCATCTGCCCAAGGCGACGGCCGGTAGGTGAACGGCCATCGGGATAGCCGACACGCGGGATAATGGAAGCACGCATCCGGTGCTTAGGGCAGGTCTGACATGGATGATTTCATCGCCTATCTGGATACATCCGAGGTCCAGGCTGGAAAGCTTGAGGAGCTCAAGGCGGCCATGGCCGAGCTGGCCGCGTTCGTGGAGTTGAATGAGCCCCGAATCCTCGCCTACCGCGTCTATTTCTCCGCGGATGGTTCTACGATGAGTGTCCTGCACGTTCATCCGGACGTAGCATCATTGGAGTTTCACATGCAGGTGGCGGGGCCCAAATTCCCGCCCATTGCCCCGTTCGTCAAGCTCCGGTCGATCGAAGTGCTTGGCCGTCCCACCGACGAGCTCGTTGCACAGCTTCAGGCCAAGGCGAGGCTCCTGGGCGACGCAGAGGTCATTGTCCGAGACCTTCACGCCGGGTTCGACCGCCTGCCATTCTCCGAGCCATCAGCGTCTGGCTAACAGCCGCCGTCGTCCTCCCTACGCCGTCTTCCGCTCCCGCCACAGCAGCGACACCACGAACGTCACCACGCAGAGGCCCAGCATCACCAGCACCATCCGTCCCCAGTTCTCCTGAGTGACACCGGTGCCGTAGAAGATGCCGATCATCACCGTGGCGCTGATGGCACCGACGTACCGGCAGGTCTGGAAGATCCCGGCGGCCACTCCCCTGTCCTCCGGTGCCGCGGACAGGTACAGCCCCTGGTTGGAGGCGATGCTGACCGAGCCATACGGCACGCCCATCAGGGCCGTCAGCACCAGCACCAGCAGGACGGCGAATGACGCCGTCAGCAGCCAGAGTGCCGCCGCCGCCACCGTGAGGAGCACGACGCCGGCGATCAGCACGCGCCGCACACCGAACCGGTCGATTGCGCGGACGGCGAGCGGGGTGACGACGACGGACATGGCCGCCAGCGGGAGCATCAGCACGCCCACCAGGCCGGGGTTGTAGCCCGCGGCCTCCTGCAGCAGCTGGGGCAGCCCGAAGAACGCGAAGTAGTAGACCGCGCTGAACACGGTGAAGCCCAAGTACACCAGGAGCAGGGGCCGGTTCCTGCCGAGCAGCCGCAGGTCCAGGAACGGCCGTTTGAAGGTGAGCTCGCGCCAGGCGAACAGTACGGCGAGGACCATAGCCGCGCCCAGCAGCCACCAGCGGTACCCGGGCAGCGCGTTCAGCAGTCCCATGAGCAGCAGCACCATGCCGCCGGTGAACGCGAGGATGCCGGGGATGTCGGAGTCGCGGAGCAGGGTGGCCACGTTGCCCTGCTCCCTGCGCTCATCCGGTGGGGCGAACCTGCGCACGATGAGCAGGGCGGCCAGCGCCAGCGGCACGTTGATGAGAAACAGCGCCTGCCAGCCGACCAGGCTCACCAGCAGCCCGCCCACCACAGGGCCGAAGGCGGCCCCGGAGGTGTTGGCCATCTGGATCCGGCCCAGCGGCCTTGTTGAAGTCGTGTCAGCCAACCGTGCCAGCGCCCCGACCATGACGACGGCACTCGGGTACGCCGTCGCCGTCCCCAGCGCCATCAGTGCGCGGGCGATGCAGACGAACACGAAGTTGGGCGAAAAGGGCGCCAGGGCGCAGGAGACCGCCACCAGCCCCATGCCGAGCATGAAGAGCTTCCGCGGGCCGAACCGGTCGGCGAGCCTCCCCATCAGCGGCTGGCCCGCGGCCGAGGTGATGTAGAAGGCGGTGATCACCCAGGTGACCGTGGCGACGTCGAGCCGGAAGTCCTCGCGCAGCACCACCAGCGCGACGGCGATCATCGACGAGTTCAGCGGGTTCAGCGATGTGCCTAGGCTGAGGCCGGCGACGGCGAGGCCGGTGCGGGGAGAGTTGCTCACGGCAACAGTCTTCCGTACGCAAGGCTGCTGCAGCCAACTTGGTGATGCTTAACCTTGCCCTGCTGCGCCGACTGTCGCCACCAATCATGGGCACGGGGTGGACAACTGGCCAATGCTATTCTGCGTGCTTTGGTCTTGCAGGTTGTCGGGCAGCGATAACTCAGCCGGAGGCGGGGCGGCGCCACGATGGACGGCCGCCCTTCCTCCTACTACTTCTTTGCTTCGCGCTACTTCTTTGCTTCGCGCGTCACCAGGGTGCCGCCCAGCTCAGGCTGGAGTGTGGCGACGTTGTTGTTGTTAACAATCCAATTTTCACCAACGAGGATGTTCATTCCGATCATGTCCGAAAATTGCTTCATGTTAGCAACCACCTGGTCCTTGTCGGACGACGAGGAATAGATGGAGAGGACGGTGTCCTCCCCGCACGTTGCCGACTCCGCGGCGAGAGTAACGGCGTTACCTTCGTCGTACGTTGAGCATTCGCCGCCGACTTCAACGAACGCGTCCTTCAATGCCTCTACCGAGCTGTAGTGCTCCCCGTTCGGGGGCACAGTCTTCAGCGGCGTGGGTGATTCGGAAGAAGCGGACGAAGGCCCTGCCCCACACCCTGTAAGGGCTGCGGCGCTTAGCAGCAGTGATGTCGCCGCCAGTGACTTTCGGTAATGCATGGTTGATCCTTCAAAATGGGGTGGTGTTGCTAGGCCGCCCTTCGACGGCACAACGGTTTAGTGTCCACTTCTTACTGGGCAGGCTGATAGGCGGTTGGTGCGTTGTACTGGGCACACATTGCGCTCTCACCTTTGGGGAACTTTTAAAAGGTGTATTCGTAGCCGGCGCCGAAGTCGCTCTTGACCAGGAGCGTTCCACTCGGCTGCGGCACGTCCAGGACGATGATGCCACTTGCCTTCTGATCAGGTCCGATGCCAGCCATCGGGAACGTCTCTGCATCGGGCAGGCATCCGTATGTACCCACCGTGGAGAGGGAGCCGTTGAACGTGGTGCCGTTCTTGGCGATGAACTTGAAGTCATGAGCGCTGATGGTGAACGTCGGGAAGCTCGACTCTGCCAGCGCCGGCAAGGTCTGTGCGGTGACCTTCACGAACACGATGTTGCCGTTTGTGGGTGCCTGGACGTACTCCCCGGTGCATACGCCCTTCTTGATTGAGCCCACCGTGAACTTGGCGGTCTCCTTGTCGGAGAGCTGGTCCGTCTGGGTGGCGAAGGCCTTACCGCCTGCCTTCATCACGTAGTTGCCGCGGGATGACTTGGCCGGACCCGTGGGGGTCGGTGTTGCGGACTGTTTCTCGACAGCTTCAGCTGATGGTGCGGTGCCGGACTCTGCCCCGTTGCTGCCGCCGCAGGCAGACAAGGACAGAGCGGAACCAATCAGAGCAAGGGTGACCAGGGACTTTGTGTACTTCATGGTTTGTATCGCCTTTCAGATGCAAGTATTAATGCGTGCCTCGTCTCACGACGATGCGCCATTGTTGTAGCGGATGGTTTGTTTGTTTATTTAACGAGTGATCCCCAACGTGGATGGCATGAGCCGCTGTGGTCAGCCGAGTTGTCTGACTGTGACGTTGGGCTCGAAGTTGCTCCACGCGCGGCGATGTCCTAGAGGACGATGGTGAACCGCCGACCCCGCGCCCGATGGCCCTGACCCCAAAAGGGTTTCATACCTCGGCATTGTTACCCCCATTAACGAAGGCCCGGCAAATGGCCGGACCCCTTTTCTTAAGCCGAATTTGTTTCTCGAAAGGAGCATATTTCTCTCACATCCGGGAAAGCGCAAACTGCGTTGATTCTGCGATAACGTTGATCGAGTCTTGAGCCAATCTTGAGAGTCCTCGTCATAGTGGCAGTTCAGTGCTTAACGGTTCGGCCAGGAAGCGTTGATATCCGGCCGTGCGAAGTACCGCCAGAGCGAACGCAGTACAGCTTCAGCACTGGTCAGCTTGGCTGGGGCTCCAAGTGATGAGGCAGGCAAGGTGCTCTGACCGCAATCTCTGGGGAGCAAGCCGCCGCTCACCATCGCGACAGCACTCGCAATCACCGATAGACTTTTTCTGGTAGTCTGCTTGCTAGATTTCATAAATAAATAGATGTGCGCGGTCGTCCGGAGGTTCGAATCCTCCGGCCACTGTTGGCAACAGTGGTAATGCTAGTCCTTATCTGCACAGCAATGACAATTGCAATTGCCTTCGGGTGTACAGGAGGGGGGATCATTATGATGCCAACAACTGAAATGTTTGTAACGGTTTCGGCCACTCTACTTTCAGGTATTCTCTCGGGACTGGTCTCGGCGCAGGCGACCGATGCTTTGGGGTAGCACCCCGCATAAACGATCCCACCGATTCATTTCGGCGGGATCGTTTCACTTTAACCTCGATACGATCGAGGAGAGGGCCGGGCCTGATACCCCACAAATCGTGCGGCACGAGACAGGCCAATGCAGCGGTCCCGCCTGATGGAACCCGAACCCGACGTCCCTACCCCCGCCGCCGCTGCCGGAACATCGGGAACTGCTCCTTCACCCGCGCCACCGTTCCGAGCGAAACCTCCGCTGCCCGCACCCCCGGCTCCAGCCCGAAGTCCACCTCCACGTACTCCATCGGATCCACCAGCAGACTCCGCAGGTCATCAGGCCGAACACCGCTCCCCCCGGCCACGAACACCACCGGCTCCGTGGACGGGCCGGGCGTGATGTACGTGGACTCCCCGAACCCCTGCGCGTCGAACAGGTGGATCTTCCGGTACACGGCTAGCCGGCCGTCCTCCGGCCCGAAGGCCACCAGCGTGTTGTAGGCCCGGTTCTCCTGCTCGGACGTTTCCACCACGCCCGCCACGAGCCTGATGCCGTGGCGGGCCGCGGTGGCTGCGAGTTCCCGGCAGACGGGACCATCCAGCGGCTCGGCCACCGCCGGGAACGAGGCGTCCACGATCTTCTTCTCATACACGGCGTACTCCGGGCCACCAGCGGGCACCATCGCCGGCCGCCGTCGCGGCGAACCGGTCGACCGCGGCCAGGTTCGCCTCGATGTCCGCTCGGGTACGCCGTCGCCGTCTCCAGTGCCGTGAGCAGACGAACACGAAGTTGGGCGAGAAGGGCGTCAGTGCACAGGACACCGCCACCAGCGCCATACCGAGCATGAAGGGCCGCCGCGGCCCGAACCGGTCAGCCAGCCGGCCCATCAGCGGTTGCCCCGGGGCCGAGGCGATGTGGAAAGCGGCGATAACGCAGTTTGCGGCGTCGAGTCTGAAATCCAACAGTCTTCCGTACACGGGGCTTCTGGAGCCAGGTCGGGACACTTCGGCTCTTCAATCACCGCTGAAAACCTGAACAAATCCTGCGCAGATTTGGCCCCTTGCTTGACCCATTCTTGAGCGCGGCCCGGCATAGTCGCTTATATCAAAGGCAAGGCTCAGGGCGCGGGGAAGGACAGGGCCATGAATGCTAGGACGGTACTCACCAGTCAGCATACCGACAGCCATTGGACTGCGGATGAGGTTAGGGGAAAGCTTGGGCGGGAGTTGGAATCCGATCCGGGCTTGGCCGAATTTTTTGCCGCAGCCCCCGACATGGCACGCGCCCTCAAAGCCGTCCTGAACCTGGACCTTGGCCAACTGGCCGAGCGGCTGGTCAGGGCAGAGATCAGCGCCATCTTGCATTAGTGAGGATGTGCATGTGCACCGGTATGGAAGTCTGCTCCGACCGGACATCTTCTTACTGTGCAGGGCTCACCGATGATCGGTGCTGGTGCAGAGTTTCCTGATAGTCCTCATCGGACCTTTCATCCCGGGGTTCATCGTACGGATAGCCACCTGGAAGCGCCCCTTTGGCAAGACCACGCAGGACTAAGTGATGCAGCGAGGTTTGACCGTCAGCCATGGCGGCGGACACAGTGGCCGATGTCGGACCATGGATTTTGGCATTTGCCATCTGGTCAATGCCGGACGCGCTGGCCGCGCCTAGGAAAATGACCGCCAAAGCTGCTATCCCGGGCACAAAGGCCCGTCTCCAAAGCCCCATTGATTGATCATTGCCCACGAACATGAGGGCAGCGATAGAAGGCCCTTTGAAGAGGCTGTGAGAACGCCACTCGCGCAGCAACGGCGTCGGCGCTACCCGGAGTGGTGGTTCTGGTGGCCGAATCGTCCGTTGTGAGGACACTCAAGAGCCTCTTTTGCAGCCTTTGCATGGGAAAATAAAGCAAGGACACCTGTCACGGCGCCGAATCCGGCACCGGCACGTCCCGCTCAAAAGACCAGGAGGGGATCCTGATGGACCCCACCACCTTTGTCGTTGTCATCGTCCTCGTCGTACTGCTGCTCATCGTTGCGAAAACGTCGATCCGGATCGTGCGCCAATATGAGAAGGGCGTGCTCTTCCGGCTCGGCAGGGTCACCGGAGTCAGGGATCCCGGCCTGCGGCTGATCATCCCTGTCGTCGACCGGCTGCAGCTGGTGAGCCTGCGGATCGTGACCATGCCCATCCAGTCCCAGGGCATTATCACCCAGGACAACGTGAGCGTCGACGTCTCAGCGGTTGCATACTACCGGGTGGTCGACGCGGTGAAGTCCGTCGTCGCGATCGAAAACGTGGCCGCGGCCATCGACCAGATCGCCCAGACGACCCTGCGGAAAGTCGTCGGCCAACACACCCTTGACCAGACACTGTCCGAGACCGGACGGATCAACGTCGACATCCGTGAAATCCTCGACGTGCTCACCGTCGAATGGGGCGTCGAAGTCACCTTGGTGGAGCTCAAGGACATCCAGCTGCCCGAAAGCATGAAGCGCGCCATGGCCCGCCAGGCTGAAGCCGAACGCGAAAAGAGGGCGAAGATCATCGCCGCCGAAGGCGAAGCCATCGCCGCAGCGGCCCTCGGAGACGCCTCCGACACCATGATGGCCCACCCGCTGGCCCTGCAGCTAAGGAACCTGCAGTCCCTGGTCGAAATCGGCGTCGACAAGAACACCACAGTCGTCTTCCCCGCCCCGCTCATGAGCACCATCGGTGAACTCTCGGCGTTCCTGGCCCGCGAAAACCTGGCCGCGGCATCCTCCAGCGGCAAGACACCCGTGAAAGCGGCATAACTGCCGTCCGCGCCTACCCCAGCCGCCGCTGCCGGAACATCGGGAACTGCTCCTTCACGCGCGCCACCGTCCCAAGCGACACGTCCACCGCCCGCACCCCCGGCTCCAGCCCCAGGTCCGCCTCGACGTACCCCATCGGGTCCACCAGCAGACTACGGCCAACGGACACCGGCGGCGCCTGGCAGACACCGGCCACGTAGACGCTGTTCTCGATGGCCCGCGCCGCGTTCAGGGCCAGCCACTGTTCGGTCTTGTGGGTCCCCGGCACCCAGGATGAGCAAACCAGCAGCACCTGCGCGCCGGCGTCGGCCAGGGAACGGGCCAGTTCCGGGAACCGCAGGTCGTAGCACGTCATCAGGCCGAACACCGCTCCCCCGGACTCGAACACCACCGGCTCGGTGGACGGCCCCGGCTTGATGAACGTCGACTCCCCGAACCCCTGCGCATCGAACAGGTGGATCTTCCGATAGACCGCTAGCCGGTTGCCGTCCGGCCCGAAGGCCACCAAAGTGTTGTAGGCCTTGCCAGGTTCCTCAGAGCTTTCCACCACGCCCGCCACGAGTGTGATGCCGTGGCGTGCCGCGGTGGCTGCCAGCTCCCGGCAGATGGGACCGTCCAGCGGCTCGGCCACCGCCGGGAACGACGCGTCCACGATCTTCTTCTCGTACGTGGCGTACTCCGGGAAGGCCACCAGCGTGGCGCCGTCGCCGGCCGCGGCCGCGGCGAACCGGTCGATGGCGGCAAGGTTCGCCCCGATGTCCGTGCCGGACTCCAGCTGCCCGAGGGCAATCCTCACACCGGTTCGTTCCACCCCGTGAGCCTCCATTCAGATACGAGAAACCCGAAGCACCTCCGCCCTTAGACGGCGGCCTCCACGGTAGCCTTTTCCGTCGTCGTCATTTCCGGCGGCGCGGCCCGGAAGCCGCGGGTGATGAGTGCCAGGACCACGATACCGAGCGCCAGCCAGGACAGTCCCAGCGTAATGGCGTTGCTGTCCAGCTGGGAGAGCAGGTAGGCGCAGACGATGGCGCCCACAGCCGGGACCACCACGTACGACACCACGTTCAGCTGCTCCCCCGCACGGCGCCGGCGCACATAGTGGAACACCACGGAGGCGTTCACCAGTGTGAAGGCGGTGAAGGCACCGAAGTTGATGAACGACGTCGAGGTGGCCACGTCAAGGAAGATGGCGATCAGGCCCACGATGCCGGTGACCACCAGGTTCACCACGGGCGTGTGGAACTTCGCGCTGAGCCGGCCGAAGACCGCCTTGGGCAGCACCGAGTCGCGGCCCATCGCGTAGATCAGACGGGACGCGCTGGCCTGCGCGGCCAGGCCGGAGGCGAACTGCGCCACCACCAGCCCGGCGAGGAACACCGCCCCGAACACCTGCCCGCCGATCTGCAGCGCGATGGCGCTGGCCGCCGACGCCGAGTCCTCGAACACGCCGCCCGGGTGCACCAGCTGCGTCACGTACGAGACGGCCACGAAGATGCCGCCGCCGATCAGCGCGATGAGCATGATGGCGCGGGGGACGTTCCGTCGCGGGTCCACGGTTTCCTCGGTGAGGGTGGTGACGGCGTCGAACCCGAGGAACGAGTACGCGGCGATGGCGGCGCCGGCGGAGATGGTGGCGAAGCTGGACGTGCTGTTGAAGAACGGCTCCGTGCTGGCCAGGCCGCCGGGGCCGGAGGTGGACAGCACACTGCCGACGGCCAGCACCACGAAGAACACGATCACCAGCAGCTGGAACGCCATCAGCACGTAGTTCGCCTTGTCCGCCACCTTGATGCCCAGGATGTTCAGGACCGTGGTGATGAGGATGAAGCCCACGATCCACAGCCACATCGGCACGCCCGGGAACTGCGCGCTCAGATAGGAGGAGCCGATCAGCCAGATCACCATGGGCAGGAACAGGTAGTCCAGCAGGATCGCCCAGCCCACCAGGAAGCCCACCCGGGGATCGATGGACCGGCGCACGTACGTGTAGGCGGAACCGGCCACCGGGTAGGCGACCGCCATCCGGCCGTAGCTGTGGGCCGTGAACAGCATGGCCACCATGGCCACGAGGTAGGCCGACGGCGCCGCCCCGCCCGTGGTCTCGGCGATGAGGCCGAAGATGGCCAGGACGATCAGCGGGGTCAGGTACGCCAGGCCGAACAGCACCAGCGAGGGCAGCTTCAGCGTGCGGGTCAGGGTTGGTGTAGTCACGTGGTTTTCCTTAGGCATTGAAAGACGGGGGCGTCCAGGTCAGCGGATTGATCCGGCCCTGGTAGACGGGCAGTTCGACGGCGGCCTCGCCGTCCCGGAACTGGGACCACGGCCGGTTGAGGTTCTCCGTCCCGTGGGTGCGGACGTGCTCGACGGCGGCCAGGTCCAGGTCCGCTGTGAGCAGCACCGGGGCGTCGCCGTTGGCCTCCGCGATGGTGTTGCCCTCGGGATCGACGACGATGCTCTTTCCCTGGCCTGTGGGACCGGCGCAGTTGACGCTGACCACGAACACCTGGTTCACGATGGCGTTCGCCTTGGCCAGCACCAGTTCCTGCCGGCGGTCCGGGGTAGTGGTTTTGACGACATTGAGGATCACCTCGGCGCCCATCCACGCGAGCTGGCGGGAGACCTCCGGATACCAGGCGTCGTAGCAGATGTTCAGGCCCACCCGGCCGATTCCAGTCAGGTCCACGGTGGTGAACCGGTCGCCGGGGTCGTATGGCTCGAACGGGCGCCAAGGGAAGATCTTCCGGTAGTAGCCGGCAAGCTCCCCCTCCGGCGACAGGACCAGCTGGGTGTTGAACAGCTGGCCTTCCGGGCCGCGCTCGCACACGCTGCCCGGGACCAGCCAGATGCCCAGGTCCGCGGCCAGCTCTTTCAGTTCCTTGACGCGTGGGCCGCCCAGCGGTTCGGCCGAGTCCTGCAGCGCCTCGGTGCGCTGCCGGTCCGGGGTCCCGTCGCCGAAGAGATGGAGCTCCGGGAATACCACGAGTTTGCTGTCCGGCTTGGTGTTGAGGGCTGCCTTGACCTCGTCCGCGAAGGCCGAAACGGGTTCGCCGATGAGCCGGGGCGCGGCCTGGGCAGCGATAAGGGGAAGGATGCGTTGCATGGGTTTGTCTCCGCGTTGGGGTGTGATCTGCACTATATTAGATCAGAATGATCGAATTATGGGAAGGGGCTGCCGATGGGCCGTAAAGTAACGGATATGACCCGTCAGTTGGAGGACGCCTCCCCCACCGGTGCTTCCTCTGCCATCGGTGGCGGTGCGCTGGCCGGCATCGACCGCCGCAGCGCCATCGACGCTGTCCGGCTGCGCATCGGCATGGCCATTTCGCTGGGGCTGCTGAAGCCCGGCGAGCGCCTGCCCGACCAGGAGGACGTGGCGCTGGGCATGTCGGTCAGCCCGATCACTGCCCGCCGCGCGCTGGCGAGCCTCGCGGACCAGGGCGTGGTGGTGCGCCGCCGCGGCCGGGCCGGCGGGACGTTCGTGGCGGACGAGCCACCGCGTGACGTACTGGCGGAACTCACGGCATCCCCCGCCGAATCCCAGGCGGTGAACCGACTGGTGGACCGGCGGCTGCTCTTCGAATGCGCGGTAACGCACTACGCGGCTGTTAACGCGACCGCCGAGCAGCTGGACGAGCTGGAGCGGCTGACCCGTGAGATGGCGGAGTCCACGGACTGGTCCGCCTATCACCTGGCGGATGAGCAGTTCCACCAGCTGGTGGGCACAGCATCCTGCCTGGGGACCGCCGTCGGCGTTTATCACGAGACCCTGGCCGAGCTCTACGCCTACTTCATCCCCTACCCCATCGAGCTGCTGCACAAATCCAACTGCGACCATATCGATCTGGTGGCGGCGCTGCGCGCCGGGGACGTTGCGGCCGCCGTCGAGATCTCACGCAAGCATGTGGACATCCTGCACCGGACCATGTTCATGGGGCTGGCCGACGGCGGCGCTGCCGCCGGCTAACGGGACCGGGTCCCGTTAGCCTTGGGCTACTTCGCCTGAAGCTGCGTGCCGACGGACCTGGCCAGCGGGATGAAGACGGCCAGCGCCAGAAGCTGTGTGGCCACGGTAAAGACGATGAGCCCGGTGCGCGACTCCGTATAGAGGGCTCCGATGATGGTGGACCCCGCGAGCCAGGCCAGGCCGTAGATGGCAGTAAAGATGCCGTATCCGGTGCCGCGCCGCGCGGCGGGAACGAGATCGGTCACCGCGGCGCGGAGCGTCGATTCGTGAATGCCCAGGGCAGTACCCCAGACCACGGCGCCTGCCCAGACCAGGCCGGGCGCCGTGGCGAACGACAGGAACGGGACGGCGGCGGTCAGCGGGAGGACGATCAGCAGGCCGCGCAGCCCCACCCGGTCGTACAGCGCCCCTGACCCGAGGGCCGCCAGTGCGGCTGCGCCCATGGAGACTGCATAGGTCACCGGGATCAGTGCCGAGGGCAGGACCTTCTGGACCTCGAGGTGGAACGAGATGACGCCGAACGTGGAAAACCCGAACATCGACGCGGCCGTGAAGGCGCTGTACCACCAGAACCTGGCCGGCAAAGCTGCCCGTGTTTGTCCGCCCTCTTGGCGGGACCGGGCCTGCGCTGCCTGTTCGTCGTAGTGCTCCGGAGCCGGGACTGCCCGGCGGAGCAGGAGAACGGCAACCAGCGCGAACGCCCCCGGGACGGCAAGGATCCCGAACCCCAGCTGGTAGCCGGAGACGCCGACCGCCAATCCGACAAGCAGCGGACCGACGAGGGCGCCGGACTGGTCGAGGGCCTCGTGGATGGCGAAGGCTTTGCCGCGTCCCATTGCTGTTCCCGCGTGGGAGAGCATGGTGTCGCGGGCAGGGGTGCGGACCGCCTTGCCGAAGCGCTCCGTGATGACCAGGGCTGCCGCCTGCCACAGGGAGTTTGCCAGGGCGAGCAGCGGCACGGCGACGATGGTCAGGGCGTACCCGGCGATGGTCAGCGGCCAGTACTTGCGGGTCCTGTCGGCCAGGGGGCCGGTCCCTAGCCGCAGGACGAGGGCGACGGCTTCGCCGATACCCGTGATGAAGCCGACCATGACTGCAGTGGCACCGAGGGTGGCCAGGTACGGGCCGGTGATGGCGCGGGCGCCTTCGTAGACGACGTCGGCGAGCATGCTCACCACGCCGAAGGCCAACACAAACCCCATGGGCCGGAGCCTGTTCCGGTGCATGGGGTCCATCATTGCCCCCGCACTGCCCTGTTGGAACATTGCGCCCAAGGTCAGCCGCATCTGGCCTCATGTTCAGCCGGCGCCCGCATCGTCCGCAAAGCGCCATTTTCCCTGCACACGTGCGGGATTTCAGGAGTAGGCTATGGGCGTCGGCAGGATTCCTGCGACTCCTTGCCGCGAGCCGGTTCTCCATTTGAAGAGCCGGCAGTCACCGTGAAAGGGAGACTAATGACAACCGCTTCACACCCCGCACACCACCACGCTATGGGGTTGTCCCTTCACAACACCGCCATGGGTCTTGGTGTGGTTTTCCTGCTGGTGGGCGTCCTCGGGTTCATCCCGGGAATCACCACCAACTACGGCGCCATGAGCTTTGCCGGACATGACTCCGGTGCGATGCTGCTTGGCGTGTTCCAGGTGTCCGTACTGCACAACATCGTCCATCTGCTGTTCGGCGCGGCCGGCATCGCAATGGCCAGGACGGGCTCGGCGGCCCGCTGGTTCTTGCTTGGCGGCGGCATCGTCTACGTGGTTCTGTGGCTCTACGGCCTGGTTATCGACATGAATTCGGGCGCCAACTTTGTCCCGTTCAACTCTGCCGACAACTGGCTGCACCTGATCCTCGGCCTGGCCATGGTCGGCCTGGGCCTCTGGCTCGGCAGGGATGCCATGGACAGGACGAGGGGAAGCGCCACCCCATAGCATGACCCACTCTTCGCCCTAAAAACCCACGACGACGGCCGTCCCCCGGGCAGAAAATCTGCTCCGGGGACGGCCTTCGTGATGAATGCAGGCCCTCCGTTGCTACAAGTAGTCCCCGGCATGTTCGCGGGCAATCTCCAGCAAGGTGGAATGGAAAGCAACCTCTGCCGGGGCGTAGACCTTGTCCTGGCGCTGGGCCAGCAGCACCCGCCGCAAGGGTGCGGCGGAGCCGAGGCTAATGACCCGGACGTCAGGGTGCTGCAGGGCCACAGCAGTCTTGGGCACCATGGCCACGCCCATCCCGACGCTCACCATCGCCTGGGCTTCCTGGTAGTCGTTGGCCAGGAAGCCAATGGTGGGCTCGAACCCGGCCGCATGGGCGGAGCGCTGCAGCACCTCCACCACGGGGTGGGCCTCGGCCCGCACGATCCACGATTCCTTCCGGAGCTCTTCCATGCGGATCTCTTCGCGGTCCGCAAGCGGGTGGCCGCGGGACACCAGAAGGACGGTGCTTTCCTGGAAGACTTCGGTGATCCGGATGGAATCGTCATGAAAGCGGTTCCAGGGGTAATCCCAGAGCAGGCACAGGCCGGTGACTCCCGATTGCAGGTCAGCAACAAGCTCCTCGAAGCGCGCACTTCGCAGGGAGAGGCCAATCGCCGGGTACCTCTTTTTGAAGGCCCGGATGACAACCGGCATGAATGAGCCGGCGAGCGTTGGAAACGTCCCCACGGTCAGGGAACCGCGTTTGAGTCCGGCGATTTGGTCCAGGTCGGACTGGGCGGCCCGCATCTGCCCGACGATCTTGCGGGCGTGGCCGGCCAGCACCTGGCCAGCCTCCGTGGGAACGACCCCGCGGGAACGGCGGTTGAGGAGAGGCTGCCCCACTTCCTGCTCCAGCTTCCGCAGTTGCTGGGAGACCGCCGAGGGCGTGTACAGCATCAGCTCGGCCGCGGCAGTGATCGATCCCTGCTCGACGACCTCCACCAGCAGGGCCAGCCGCCGGATATCGAATAAATCTTGGGCTTCATCGTTAACCACTTCTTCACCCTTCTCCTCCGATGGTTCATTCTATGCAGGCGGCAGCTGATTCGCCGGAACTGGCGACGGAGTCCGGACACCCACGGGCGTCTTCACTAGGCCTTGAGCCTTTGAAGCTCAATGAATGAAGGAACGCTACATAGATCAATAGAAGTCCAACATTGTCTTCAATTGTGATCTGGCTCAATCTCGAACTAAGGCTCCGAACATCTCGGGGCCGGTAGAGAAGCAAGGAACGGGATCATGAAGATCGAAGCGGAGTGGATGCGCGGAGGCACCAGCAAGTGCTGGGTCTTCGAAACCGGACAGCTGGACGAGACGGGAACCAGCCCGGATGTGCTGCTTCCCCGGCTGTTCGGCAGCCCGGACCACCGGCAGATCGACGGCGTTGGCGGGGCCACCTCCACCACCAGCAAAGCGATGATCCTTCACCGCCCCGCAGACGATGACGTTGATGTCGAGTTCACCTTCGCCCAGGTGGGCATCGAAGAGGCCGCTGTGGACTGGGGCAGCAACTGCGGCAACTGCTCGGCAGTGGTTGGGCTCTACGCCATCGAAAAGGGCTGGGTGGTGCCCACCGGCGACGTCACACGGATCGTTACCCGCAACACCAACACCGGCCAGATCATCATCCAGCGCGTGTCCACGCCGTCCGGTGCCCTGCCGATCGTCCCGCAGGCCCAGATGCCCGGCGTCCCGTTCCCCGGGTACCGGGTGGGGCTCGGCTTCCAGGATCCTGCCGGCAAAACCACCGGCCAGCTGCTTCCCACGGGCTCAGCCTCGGACACCATCACGGCCGGCGGAACCCGCTGGACCGTCTCCATGGTCGACGCCGGAGCGCCGGTAGTCATTCTCCGGGCTGAGGACCTGGGCCTTGACCCGGAGCGCTACGACACCTGGTCCGCCGGGGTAGAGCTGCAGCTGGAGACGCTGGAGCACATCCGTCGCCAGGCGGCAGTGCGGATGGGGCTCGCAGCGAGCACCGCCGAGGCCGCCCGCGCCGTCCCCAAGGTGGCGATCGCAGCTTCACCGGCCCAGGCAGATGCGGAAAGCGACGTCAGCGTCATGATGCTCTCGATGGGCAAGCCCCACCCGGCGCTCGCCATTACCGGCAGCATCGCACTGACCCTGGCCGCCCGCACCCCGGGCACCGTACTCAACGACATCACCGGCAGCACCGTTCGTCCCACCCTGCGGCTGCGGACACCGGCCGGTGTGATCGAAACCTGGAGCGAGGAACGGGACGGATCGCTGCTCGTCGGCGTCGACCGGACCGCCCGCACCATCGCGACCACCACCATCCACCTCCCCGAGGCCCTCGGCAGCGCCGTCGACGCCTCCTTCGCCAACGCCACCAACTGACCAGCGCCACTCAACGAGGAGACAGCATCATGACTAAAACGGAAGAACAAACAGCACTCCTGGACAGCGGCACCCGCGAGGACCGCCCCCAGCGTCCCAACCGTCGCCGCCGTATCCTGCTGATGACGGTAGTCGCCACCGCTATTCTGGGTCTGGCCGCCCTCCTGTTCGGGGGTGTCATGTTCAACCCCGCGGCCGCCTCGGAATCGGAGCCGACCATGACAGCCACCCAGATCATCCCGCTCGTCATCCTCGTCGTGATGTTCGTCGTCGCCACCAAATGGCCGCTGAACATCGGCGTGATGGGGCTGGTTGCCTCCTTCGGCGTCGGCTACTTCATGCTCGGAATGAGCGACAAGGAGATCCTTGAGGAGTTCCCGGCCAGCGTCGTCCTGACCATCATCGGCGTCACCTACTTCTTCAGCATGGCCCAGCGAAACGGGTCCATCGACATCATCGTCCAGACCTGCGTCCGCCTGGTCAGGGGCAAGACGATGCTCCTGCCGTGGGTGTTCTTCCTCCTGGCTGCCGCACTGACGGCACTGGGCACCTTCTCCCCCGCCGCCGTCGCACTGCTGGCACCGGCAGCCCTCGGACTCGCCTACGAGTCACGCATCCACCCTGTCCTCATGGGCGCCTTCGTCATCAACGGAGCCCACGCCGGCGGCTTCTCCCCGCTGTCCGTCGCCGGTGTACTGGTGCACGACATCTCCGTGAAAAACGGCTTCCCCATCTCCCAGGGCGCACTGTTCACGGCCAGCTTTGCACTCAACCTCATCCTTTCGGCCCTGACCATCGTGCTGTTCGCCCTCCTCGGCAAGCTGCGCGACAAGCACGCCAACGAATACGCAGGCCTCGACACACCCCGCAACGGCCGTCCGCGCGGCCAGCAGATCTTCACGCTGGCACTGATCGCTGTGATTCTGGTGTGCACCCTCGGCTTCCACATGCCCATTGGGTTCGTCGCCCTCTCCGCCGGCCTCCTCCTGGCCTTCGTGAACATCAAGGAACACAAAACCTTCATCGGCGGCATCTCCTGGTCCACAGTCCTTCTCGTGGCCGGCATGATCACCTACGTCTCCCTGCTCCAGCACGTCGGCGTCATCGATACCCTCGCCGAACAGGCCCTCGCACTGGGCGCCCCGCTCCTGATCGCCCTCGTCCTCTGCTACGTCATCGGCGTCGGATCCGCCTTCGCCTCCTCCACCGCACTGCTGACCGCATTCATCCCGATGGCCGGCCCGCTGCTGGCCACCAGTTCGCTGAGCGCCTCCGGAACCGTCGCGGCACTCGCCATCGCGGCAACCGTGGTGGACGTCTCCCCCTTCTCCACCGACGGCGCCCTCGTCGTCGCCAACGCACGGGACAACGACCGCCAGCGCGTCTACAAGCAGCTCATGCTGTACGCCGGCGGCGTGGTCCTGGCGGCTCCGGCACTGGCCTGGGCCCTGCTGGTACCCACCGGCATCATGTGACCAACCCCCGGATGGAACACACAAGGGTTGCTGCCCGTCGGTGACCACCGGCAGGCAGGACTGCCGGATTCACATCCGGCAAGCGGACGGAACGGCCCTGCACTCCATCGCAACAGGTAGCCCGAAAGCCGGGCGCAGGAATGAACCCGTACGCACCACAGGCAGGGCGGCTCAGCCGCCCTGCCTTTTGGCGTGCCAGAAAGCGACGCCCCAGCCCGGCTGCCGCCGTCGTCAACTCAAGAGCACAGCTAAAAAGCACGACTGCGGGTTAAAAGCACGACGCGGACCGGCCCCGAGCGCACGGTCAGGCTTTCCGCCCGACGCCGCGTCCGCCGTCGCGCGCTGAATCGCGGTGGAGGTCGCGGTCCAGCCCGTGGCCGTCGGCGAGCTGCGCGAGCAGGAGGTCAAGCTGCGCCACCTGTTCACCGGAGAGCGGCGCCAGAAGCTCCGCTTCATGCTGTTCGGCGATCCCGCGCAACTCACGCAGCACCCGCTGGCCCGCATCGGTGAGGTGGAGTTCGTAGTTCCGCCGGTCGGTGCTGCTTCGGACCCGTTCCACCAGGCCGCGTTCCTGGAGGGAGTCGATGAGGGAAACCACCCGGCTGGGGACGGCACCCAGCCTGTCCGCGAGGGAACGCTGGCTCAGTCCGGGCGCGCGGCCAAGCAGGCGGATGACACCGGCGTCGCTCGGCGTGAGGCCGATCTCGCGCGTGCGGTCCGCAAAACGTGACGACGCCACGGCGCCCAGCTGTGACAGGAGGAATGCTGTCCGTTTCGACCGGCCGGGCTGGGGTGAGCTCATGCATCAAGAATACATCCTTGACAGAATGATTCTATGGGTGAACCATTTTACTGATGATGCAAGTACGGTCCGGCCGTGGGCCGGGCCGGAGCAGACGATCCAGAGCAGAAGGTGCAGCCATGAGCAACCGTTCAATTCCGAATGAACCGCACCATGCCCGTTCGGGCGGCCCCCACCCAGGGGTTCTTGCCATTGTCAGCCTGGGCATTTTCCTTGCCGGCCTCATCACATCCGCGATACTCACGGGCGGCCAGACGTTCGTTTCGCCGTTCGCGCCCGCCGATCAGGTGGCCGCGTTCTTCCAGCAGAACATTGCCGCTGCGAGAGTGGGCGGCATGCTCCAATTCGGCTCCGCTGTGCCGCTGGGGATCTACGCGGCCACCGTCTACGCCAGGCAGCTTCGCCTCGGGGTGCGCGTACCCGGGCCGGCAATCGGCTTCTTCGGCGGCATCAGCGCAGCCATCTTCCTCATGTTCTCGGGTTCCGTGACCTGGCTGCTGGGCCGGCCCGAGATCACCACCGACGCCACGCTCACGCACGCGCTCTCCTTCCTCGCGTTCATCACGGGAGGCGTCGGCTACGTCGTCGGACTCGGCTTGCTCGTGGCGGGGATCGCCGTCCCGTCGCTGATCCTGCGTTTCATGCCGCGATGGCTGGCTTGGACCGGCCTCGTCATCGCCGCCCTGTCCGAACTGAGCTTCCTGTCGATGGCAGTCGAGCCGCTTCAGTTCCTCCTGCCGGTCGGCCGCTTCGGCGGGCTCCTCTGGCTGATCGCCGCCGGCTTCCTGCTGCCACGCAACCGCGCCGCAGCGAACGAAGAGCCGCGGACGGCAGGCACGGCAAGGCGATGACGACGGCGGAACGCGGCTTGGCGGCGGGCGGCCCCCCGATATCCGGCAAGGTCGCGCTCGCCACCGGAGCGAGCCGGGGTATCGGCGCCGCTACTACGCCTGCCTGACTCCAGCGGTGGCGGCCCTGCTGGGCGTCACAGCCCGTCGACGATGCCGTCGATGACGGCGCGGAACCTCTCGGGCGCCCCGCCTGCCTTGACGAGGACGCTCAGCCCGATCACGGAGGCAAGTAGTTGGCTGGCGGCAGTATCGGCAGCCTGATCGACGCCGAATTCTCCAGACTCTTGCCCCTGCGCGATAGCTTTCCGAAACAAAGCTTCGATCTGCGTGAAGAGGTAGTCCGCGATGCGGTTCACCTCGTCGTCGGCGGTGCCCAGCTCCGCGGCAGCGTTGACCATGACACAGCCCCGCCGGTGCTCGCCCACGCCGGCAAGGACGGTCATGGCCTCTTTGAGCCGCGGCCGAACAGGCCCAGGCGCCGAGAACATGTCCCTCAAGAACTCGAGTCGCGTCTCGCTGTAGCGCCCAAGGGCACGCATGAACAGCGCGTGCTTGCTCTCAAAAGTGTTGTAGAGGCTGCCTTTGCCGATCCCCAGCTCACTGGCCAACTCCTGCGGCGTCGTGCCGGCGTACCCCTGACGCCAGAACAGGTCCATCGCCCTGTCGACGGCCTCAGCAGCCTCGAACTGCATCGGTCTACCCATGGGAAAAGCCTAACCTGCATGATATTGTACTTCAAGGTCAAAAACCCGCCCGAGCAATCGTTGGGGTCCTCCTCCCCCTGTCAGAAATGGGATTCCTTTGTCCACTCAACTACCGCTGGCGCCTGCCGCCGCTCCAACGTCCGGGCGCGCCCGTGTCCCGTTGAACACACTCGCCATCCCCCTGGGCTTGGCCGGACTGGCCCAGGTCTGGTCCCTGGCGACGTCCGCGCTCGGACTCCCGTTCGAGCTCGGGCAAGCGTTCTGGCTGGTCGCTGCGGTCGCCTGGATCTGGACCGTCGCGGTGCACGTGCATCGCGGGACGCGCACCAATCAGTCGTTCACTCATCAGCTCACGCATTTCGCCCAGGGCCCGCTGGCGGCCTTGCTTCCCCTCGCCGCGATGCTGCTGGGAGCGGACCTCCACCGCACGGCCCCGCTTGCCGGAACCGTGCTGACGTTGATCTCCATGGCCGCCGCAGCCGCGTTCGCCACGTGGATTCTGAGCTTCTGGATGCGCGGGGACCTGCCGCTTGAATCCGTTCACGGTGGCTACTTCCTGCCCATCAGCGCGGCCGGCCTGGTCGGTGCACTCGCCGCGGCGCAGACGGGGCTTGACTGGCTGGCCGTCGGGAGCTTCGCGGTGGGCATCGTCTTCTGGCTGGTGATCTCCGTGTTCTTCTTCCTCCGGCTCGCGCTCCGTCCAGCCATGCCAGCACCGCTCGTCCCGACACTCGCGATCCTGGTCGCTCCCCCGGCCGTCGCGTCAGCGGCGTGGCTCACGATCTCCGGCGGCCGACCCGACCATGTGTTCGAGGGGTTGACGGCGATGACAGTGTTCATGGTGCTGATCCAGGTGATGCTGTTGCCGCGCTACCGTGCACTGCCGTTCTCGCTCGGCTTCTGGTCATTCACCTTCCCTGCGGCGAGCGTCGCTGCACTCGCGATCACGTGGGCACACCTGCTCCAACCGGCTGCCTGGCAGGCCATCACAGTTGGAGTGCTCGCCGCCGCCACGCTCCTCGTCGTGGTGATCGCGGCGAAGTCGATCCGCCAACTCTTCGCCACTACCCGCGCGGCGAGGCGGCAGATGTAGGGCATTGGACGGCGACCTTTCCGGCGCCGTGGATGTCTCCCGGAAGCACGTGGACATCCGGGTGTGGGGCCTCAAGTGTCCGTTCGCGCTCTCAGTCCGTTGCCGCCGCGCCGCCCCCTTGGCATACTGCGTGCATGCCATCGCTTCCCGCCACGTTCGCCGAGGACGTCATCCACCAGCCGGTGCGGACCCAATTCGATGCCTTCCTCGATGAGCACCGCAGCAGGCTCAGTGCCTGCCTTGACGGCCTGACAGAGGAACAGGCACGCCGCTCTTTGGTGCCCTCCCGGACCACGCTGCTGGGGCTGGTCAAGCACGCGACCTTCGTGGAAAAGGTCTGGTTCGATGAAGCCATCACCTGCCGTTCCCGCGCAGACATCGGCATCCCGACCACCCCCGACGAATCATTCATCCTTGAGGACCAGGACACTATCGCCAGCATCCAGGCCGCCCACCGTGACGCCTGCGAGGCATCGCGCCGGGCGGCATCCGCCCTGCACCTTGACGACATAGTCAGCGGCAACCGCCGGGGCCCGCTGCCGCTGCGCTGGGTGTACCTGCACATGCTGCGCGAACTCGCCCAGCACTGCGGGCACGCGGACATCCTCCGCGAACAGATCCTCAGGGACTGAGATCATCACCGCAGGACATAACAACAAGACAGCCCGCCCCGTCGCCTTCCGATAGGGAGAGTCCGTAAACGAACGGGCACTCTGCGAAATGCTCAGGTGGTCATCGCCAACAACAGTGCCGGTGACTGGCGCGGGATCAAGGGAAGCCCGGTAGCCGTCCGGCCACTCCGGACCACCCCTCCCCCGCTGGCGCCCAGGCATAAGCATGCCATCCACTCCTAGCCAGATTGCGTAAAAGCAAGATAATGTATTCTTTGTCAAAGGATGCATATCTTCATGCCCGGCAAGCGGCCGGCAGGACAAATTGCATCAACCTCCCGGGCGCGCCGCCGCCGCGAAAGGAACCACCATCATGAACTACGCAAGCTTCGTATCCGCAGACGGCTCCCCCACCTGGGGCATCATCGCCGACGGAAGGGCCTACGATCTGGGACCCAGCGGAGCCAACCTTGCCCGCACCCTCCGCGCCGCCGTCGAGCAGGGCATCTTCGGCACCCTCGGTGAAGAGTTCCGCAGCGCCCCTTCCCGCGAAGAGGCGGACATCGAGTTCCTGCCCGCTGTCACTGATCCGGGCAAGATCATCTGCATCGGCGTGAACTACCGCAGCCACCAGGAAGAATCCGGCAAGACGGAGCAGAAGGCCCCCACGGTCTTCACCCGCTTCGCGGACTCCCAGATGGGCCACCTGCAGCCGGCCCAGATGCCGGCCACCACCACCAAGTTCGACTACGAAGGTGAAATGGCCCTGGTCATCGGCAAGGAAGCCTTCCATGTCGCAGAAGAGGATGCCTTTGATTACGTTGCCGGCTACGCCGCCTACAACGATCTCAGCGTCCGCGACTGGCAGCTTGCTGCCACCCAGTGGATCCCCGGCAAGAACTTCCCCGGCACCGGCGGCTTCGGCCCTTACCTCGTGCCGGCCGCCGACCTGGGCGACGTCAACGGGCTCACCCTGGAAACCCGCGTCAACGGTGACATCCGGCAGAAGGCCTCCGTGGCCGACCTGTACTTCACCATTCCGCAGCTGATCGCCTACGTCTCCGGCTTCACCAGGCTCTCCCCGGGTGACGTGATCGTCACCGGCACCCCAGGCGGCGTGGGCCTGTTCATGGAGCCGTCCGGCCTGCTCTCCGAAGGGGACGTCGTCGAGGTGGAAATCACCGGCCTGGGCACCCTGAAAAACACGGTGGAGCTGGTGTCCTGACCGGGACCCTGTTCCCGCCGCCCCCGACTCATCCTAGGAACGGAACTTTGATCGGCATGGACAAAATCATTGAAACCGACGTACTGGTCATCGGGGCTGGCCCCATTGGCCTGGCTGCGGCGAACCTGCTGGCGGACCAGGGCGTGCACGTGATGCTCGTTGAACGCCATGCCGGTACCAGTGACGAACCGCGGGCCATCAGCGTCACCGATGAAACGCTGCGCGTCATGCAGCAGATCGGCATTCTGGACCGGCTCGCGCCGGAGATGCTCATGGACACCGGCGCGCGCTACTTCGGCCGGAAGGAACAACTGCTGGCCGAGGTCCACCCGGCCAGTCCCCGGCTGGGCCAGCCCGGGAAGTCGCAGTTCGACCAGCCCGTCATGGAATCACTGCTGCTCGAGGCCGCCCGGAGCCGTCCGCTGATCGACGTCCGCTTCAACACCGAAGCGTTCCGCATCACGGACGGTCCGGGGCATGCGGACACAGTACTGGTCGATCAGGACGGCAAGCACACCGTCCGCTCCAAATGGGTGGTGGCGTGCGACGGCGGCCGCAGCCCGGTCCGCTCCCAACTCGGCATCCCGATGGAAGGTTCCACGCAGGTCCAGAAGTGGATCGTGGTGGACATCATCAACACGCCGGGTGAACCGGAACGGTTCTCCGAGTTTCACTGCAACGGGACCCGTCCCGTCGTCGTGGTTCCCGGAGTCCACGGCCGCCGCCGCTACGAGTTCATGCTCCTCCCCGGCGAGGAGGCCGGAGCGGTGACGTCTTCGGACGCCATCATCAAGCTCATCGCGCCGTTCCAGACGATTGCGGCTGAGGACATCCGCCGCGCGGCCGTCTACGTGGCCCACCAGCGCGTGGCATTGAACTACCGCTTGGGGCACGTCCTCCTCGCCGGGGACGCCGCCCACATGATGCCTCCGTTCGCCGGGCAGGCGCTCAACGCCGGGATCCGTGACGTCGCCAACCTTGCCTGGAAGGTCGCTGCAAACATCCAGGGCACCGGAACCGAGGCCCTGGTGGACACCTACCAGTCGGAGCGGCGTCCGCACGCGGTGGACATGGTGCGCCTCTCGCATCGGATCGGCAACGTCGTGATGAACGTCAACCCGGTGCTGACCGCCATCCGTGACGCGGTCATCACCGCGTCCGGCATCGTTCCCGCCGCCAAGGGCTGGCTCGCAGGCATGAAGTTCCTCAAGCAGCCGCACTTCACCGACGGCTGCGTGGCGGACCTGGGCAGTGCAGGTTCCAGGTGGGCAGCCGCGCTGGTGGGCCGCTCCGTTTCCCAGCCGCAGGTCGCGCTGTCCACCGGCGACGCCGTCCCGCTGGACACCGTCCTCGGTACGGGCTGGGCACTGCTGCACTTCCCCTACGATCGCCGCGCACCCCTTGAGGTCCGGCGGCTGGGCACCGTGGAGAACGACGACGGCACGCACCTCGCGGTGACAGGCGTCACGGCCGTCACGGACACCAGCGGCGCGTTCGCGGCTGTCGCCGGGAGCGGTACGACCCTCGTGGTGCGGCCAGACCGCTATGTAGCAGCAGCCACCACCCCCGACACCGAGCAGGCGGCGTTCGAAGCGCTGGCCGCGTACGTACCGCAGCTGGCCCGCCTGCGGCACGCCGCAGCTGGGATGCCGGCCATACGCTGACAGACCACGGGAAGGAAGCGGGGAGGCCGAGCGGCCTCCCCGCTCTTTTTGCTGTCTGCATGCCCACTAAGCAGCAGCTCATGGCGTTCCCAGCGCTGAGAACGGCCTGAGCTGCTACCTAGTTGGGAAAGGCGCGAACGACGGCGGGGCCGCACCCACCGGGATCGGAATCCCTGGGTGCGGCCCCGCCGTCGCGGTTTGAAGCCGTTGCTTAGACCTCGCCGCCGTGCCGCTCGATGACGTCGCTTGCCAGCTGCTTGCCGAAGGAGGTGTGCAGGCGGAGGGCCTCGGCCGCCCGCTCGTGGTCACGGTCCTTCAGTGCCGCCGTGAGCTCGACGATGTGGCTGTGGTCCATCTTCCGGGCCCACTCTTCGCTGTTAAGGGCCTCGCGCCAGACCGTGCCGATGCCCAGGCGGCGGAACGCATCAGTGAGCTGGGCGGAGCCTGCCACGCTGACGAGCCGATTGTGGTACTTCGCGTTCGTCTTGAGGAAGGTGTCCAGCGCTTCCTTGCCACCCTGGCGCAGCACGGCAAGCTCCTCGGTGAGGCGGCTCAGTTCCGCCAGGTCCTCGTCGGAGAACTTGTTGAAGTGGCTGGCGAGGACGCCGAGTTCGATCGTGAGGCGGCCATCATAGACGCTGTCCGTCAGCTGGCGGGTGATGGGAGCGGGCAGGAATTCCCCCCTGTCCCCCCGGGTGACCAGAGATTCGGCCGTCAGCTTCACCAGGGCATTGTGAACGTTGTGCGGATCGGACTTGGATTGGGCTGCGATCTCCACCGGATCCAGCGCGGAATGCAGCGGGGTGCGGCGTAACAGCACCCAGTCCCGCACTGCATCGTAGGCCGCGAGCTCCTTGACCCTTTCCAGCCGGCCGAATGCACCGCGGAAGTAGGCCAGCGGCTCACCCGTGCTGGCCTTGGCGTCCGTGACCTCGCCGAGGAATACGGTGTGCGTCCCGCCGGTGGGGGTTTCCGCGATGCGGCAGACGATGGTGGCAAGGGCGCCGTCCAGCATGGGAACGCCCTCCGACGACAGGGTGACAGAGACGCCGTCGAACTTGTCTCCGCCCTTGCGTCCGAACTTCATGGCGAGGTCGCTCTGGTCCTCGGCCAAGATGTTGATACCGAAGATTCCGGCCTTCAGCACGGCGTCGTGCGTGGAGCTGGAGCGGTTAAGGCAGGCGAGCATCATGGGAGGCTCCATGGACAGCGACGACACTGCCGACGCCGTCGTGCCGTAAAACGCGCCGTCCACGACGGTGGTGATCACCGTGACGCCGCTCGCGAAGTGGCCCACAACGTGACGGAAAACAGCGGGATCGACGGCGATCTCCGCGGCGGGAACAACCTGATGTGCATTCACTTGATCCTCCTGGGATGTATTGCTGAAAAATGTGGTGTGAAGAGTCTGATGAGAGGTGACAGGCTGTCCAGTTCCTCAAGGTGCTGGACGAGTTTTACCGCTTCCTCGGCATTCCTGCGCGGGGTCCTGCCGCCAAACTCGGCGTTGGCGTAGTACTTCTCCAAGATCTCCGCCTCGCTCATCGGATTGGCGAAGATGTCTCCCTTGGGCACGTCCGTCCTGGCCCTGAGCACCGAACCATCCCGGAGCCGCAGCTCCACCTCGGCGGTCAGCGATTCCGCGGGCGGCAGCGAATCAACCAGCCGGATCTTGTCCAGCAGCCGCTGCAGGCGCGGGTCCTGCATGTGCTCAAGCGTGAGGTGTTCCGGCCGGACCGTCCTGTACATCAGGGCCGTGGCGGCTGTGAAGCGGATGCTGAAGGCACCCGACACCTCCGGGCACTCGCCGATCGCGAAGGGCTGGCCCACGAAACCGTTCAGAGTTCGCGGCGTCACGTGGATAAGAACCTCCTCGATCTCGTCCTCGTTGAACCTGTTCTCCGTTCCCAGCCGCACGCAGGCGTCCAGGGAGGGGTGGCTGGCCCGGCACGAGGACCACGGCTTGATCACGCAGTCCGCATAGAATGCCTCGCCGAGGCGGCGGGTCACCTTCTCCGGCGCCGGCGATGAACAGTACATGTCAAGGAAACCGTGCGGACCGCCGATGGCGTCCGCCGGCCCTGTGAAGCCCGACTGGGCAAGCTCCGCGGACACGATCGCGTTGCGGGCGGCGAACGCCATGGGCAGTTTGAAGGCCAGGGTCTGGTCGAAGATGTTGGCCACGGTTCCGGACAGCTGGTTCACCGCGATGCCCAGCGCGTTCCGGACCTGGTACGCGCCGAGCCCCATCAGTTTGGCGGCAACGGCGGTGCCGCCGAGGCCGTTGACGGTGCCGGTGTTGTCCTGCCCGCTGTAGACGTCAAAGCCAGACGCCGCGGCGAGTCGCGCGGTGAGGTCGTCCCCGAGAATCAGGGCGGTGAGCAGGTCCTTCCCTGAGGAGCGCTGCTGCTCGGCCACGGCCAGGGCCACCGGAACGGTGGTTCCGCTGATGTGGGCCGCGGTTTGCGTCTGGTCCTCGTATTCCGCGCCGATCGGCTCGAAGTCGTAGGACCGCATCATGACCGCGTTGACCATCGCCGCGTTGTGCGCCGGCAGCCTGGTGCCGTGGACCAGGACCCGGGATTCCGGAGCCCCGCCCCAGCGGCGGGCCAGGCGCAGCAGCGCATCGTTGCCCTGAGCGCGGTGGCCTGCGGCGATGTTGCCCAGCGCGTCGATGATCCGGACCTTAGCCCGAGCGACGCTGACGGCGTCCAAGTTTTCGAAGCCGGTGCCGGCGACATGCCGGGCCACAGTGCCCGTCATGTTGTCCAGGCTATTGTCGAGGCCTGCTGCCTCAGCGGTCTCCGCGGTCATTGCGGGACCTAGCTTCCGGCCCCGACGGCGATTCGGTCACCGGCAGCGACACCGTCCGACGCTGCAGGGGTGCCGTCAATTTCCTCGAACATGGCCTGGTAAGCACCGGTTTCCCCGGCTGCCTGGGCCTTGCGGTGGTCGAGGGCGCGGGCACGGCCGATGCTGCCGAGGTAGAAGCGCTCGTAGAGCTCGATCCGGCTGCCCAGTGCCGAGCCGGCGAAGTCCCAGGCGGTGCGCATGATGCGGGCGCGCTCCTGTGCGCTGATACCGTTGGCGCCCGGCAGGTACTTCGTCAACAGCGGGCCCAGGCGCGGATCGTTGAAGGCACCGCCCGTGGGAGTTGCCAGCAGGTTGTGCGAGCCCATGGACTTGATGATCTCGTTAATCCGGATCATCCAGCCGGGCATGATGGCCCGCAGAGAGCTGATGTCGTCGTGGCAGAAAAATGCTCCGCCGCCCCAGTCCGAGGCCCGCAATTCCGCTGAGTGAATTGCCGCCCGGGTGAGGCGCAGGTAGGTGTAGATTTCGCCGAGCATCGCACCCACGTCGGGCTTGTTCTCGGTGCCAGTCACCTTGGCGATCTGCGTGCACAGGTCGTAGGCGAACTCCAGCTTCACGGCGGCGCGGATGGCGGTCTGCTGCTGGGTGTTGCCGGAGGCCGTGCCGGCGTTGATGGAGTTGTAGACGTCCAGGTTGCCGTCGATGAACACGCGGTCCCAGGGCACCAGCACCTCATCGAAAATAATGACGGCGTCCTGCTCATCGAAGCGGGCGGAGAACGGCCTGTCCGCAACGTCGGCGTCCACCCCGTAGTGGTCGCGGCAGATGGCGACAACGCCCGGGGTGGCCACCGGTATAGCGAAGGAAATTGCGTATTCCTCGTAGCCCTTCTGGATCGGCACCGCCGGGTAGACGTACAGCTCATCGGCGATCGGCCCGAGGGTGGCGAGCATCTTCGCGCCCCTGACGATCAGGCCCTGCTCGGTCCGCTCCACGACGCGCAGGGTGAGCTCCTCATTCATGCCCTGCAGCTCGCCCACGCTCTTGTCGATCGCGGCATGCACGATGGTGTGGGTTAGCGCGAGGTCCTTCTCGATCACTTCGCGGTGGTACGCCGCCAGGCGCTGGTGGTACACCGGGTCCCCGGAGCGGTCGAAGATGTCCTGGCGGGACACGTGCCCAGCCAGGACCACATTGACGTAGTCCGGCGTGCGGCCCAGCATGCCGTTGGAGTAGCGGGCCAGCCGGTCGAAGGCGCGGTGCCGGCGGGCGATGTCCTCCGCGTTCCTGGGGAGCGAGTGGCTCACGTTCATGGCTTCACCGGTCTCCGGGTGCGTGGTCAGGCAATCCGCCGCGTACTTGTGCTGGTAGTCGAAGTAGCCGGCCATGCCTTCGACGGAGCCCTTGAAGGCCGGGTGCTCAAGGACGGAGATGCGCTCCGATCCCAGCCACACCTCGCGGCCGTCGTCCAGGCCCCGCTTGTACTCTGCTCCGGTGCGTGCAGTCACTGTGATCTCCTTCTCAGCCTGATCCAGCGCTTGGCCGGTCCGCTACATTTTGTACTGAAAATATATTCTTGTTCGATTTTATATAACCGCTGCAGCTTTGGCAATGGTCCGCGGCCGCTCACGGTTCGGGCATGGCACGGGGCTGGCTGCGGCTAGCGCCGTGCGCGAAGTTCCGGTTCGGGGGCGCCCGGCACTACCCCGCCGGCGGTCACGGCGTGCAGCCGCGGGCGTTCCGCAGTGAACCTGTCCAGCGGTTCGCCACTGGACGTACGTGGCCGGCCGTCCGCCACGAAGCTGAGCAGCAACGGCCGCAGCTGTGCGGAGACCGCTTCAAAGGCGTCCTCCGGAAAGCCTCGGAGCATCGGGGCGTCCTGCCAGTTGCCCCTGTTTCCGAAGAGGAACGGCAGTTCGAAGCAGTGCGGGCTGCCGGCCCCGTCCAGCGTGCTGGGTACCGAGAACCGGAGCAGGGTGGATGCCACCCCGGCAGCGTCGGCCAGCCCGGCCAGTTCAGTCGCGGCAAGGCGGAACTGGTGCAGGCTCATGGCCTCCACGAGCTTTGTGTGCGGCATCGCGCCGGGCAGCCGCGCGTCCAGGAAATCCAGGACTTCGCCCGCTTCCTCGAAGTGCGCAGCCACGAAACCCGTGAGCTGCTCCGGAAGCACGGCAGCCACCGGCACGGCGTGCAGGAAGGCCGCGGCCTCGTTGTCCGTACTGCTCAGCAGCAAAGAATCCACATGCAGGGAGGAGGCAGCACGCCGGAAGTCCATGGCCCATTCCGGCACCAGTCCGCCATCCGCCGCGGGCACCAGCCCAAGTCCGCGCCCCGCATAGGCCTTGCCGACTGCTGCCTGGGCTTCAAGGATGGCCGGCACGGGCGCGGTGGCCAGCAGCCCGTCGTGGTCAGTGCCGGATCCTCCCCCGGTTCCGCCGCCGACGAGCGCACCATCCGCGAGCGCCCCCCGAAGGAGGCCGTTGAACAGTTCCCGGCGTGCCTCATAGGCAGCGGGGCTGAGCGGCGGCTGCCAGGGCAGGCTGAACAGCGCTGTCCGGCTAAAAAGTCCCTTCGCAGCGGGGGCAAGGCTCAGGACATAGGCGTACCAGGCCCCGGCCGAATGGCCGGCGAGGGTGACGGCCGCAGGGTCTCCCCCGAACGCGGCGATGTTCGCCGAAACCCACCTGAGCGCCTGCAGGATGTCCTGCGCACCGAGGTTGAGGGGCCCGCCGGGTCCGCCCAGTAGCGCCAGCGCGCCCAGCCGGTAACTGACGGTGACCACCACGGCGTTGCCCTCGGCGGCGAGCCGGGCGCCGTCGTACCAGCCCACGCTTCCTGCGCCACTGATGAAGGCTCCGCCGGGGAGGAAAACGAGGACGGGCAGGTCCTGGGCGCCCTCGGGTGCCCAGATGTCCAGCAGGAAGGAGTCCTCGTTCTGCGGCAGGCGGGAAAGTGCCGGGCCGATCAGCCAGTCCAGGGACCCCGGTGACTGTGGAAACACAGTGGGGCCGGCCTGCGCACGCCCTGGCGAGGGATCGCCCAGCGGCGAGAACCGGTCGGCAGCATCCAGCCGCTCACCGTAGCGGACCCCAGGAACGTGGACGACGCCGTCGGCCGTCTTTCCCAAGTACACCGAACCGCCGGTGGAGAAGGCCGGCCGGCCGGCGATGACGTTGGCGCTCATGCCAGCTGGTTGTAGTCGTCAAGGTTCACGGTGCGGGTGATGTTCCAGAAGTCCACAACCTTGTAGGGCCAGATCTGCGAGACGCGGCCGAACCTGTTCTTGTACCAGGTCTGCACCGAGGGATGGCCCCAGGCCTTGGTGGCACTGGCGGCATCCAGCTTTTCGATGAAGCCGTCCAGCACCTCCTGCTTGAGGTCCAGGCTCTTCAGGTCGTTTTCGACGATGATCCGGATGGCCTCGAGGATGTATTCAACGCCGTATTCGATCATGGAGTACAGGCTGCCGTTCACCACATGGCCCGTGTTGGGACCGGTGACCATGAACAGGTTGGGGAAGTTGGGAACCGTGATCCCGGCGAAGGCCTTGGCATCGCCGCCCCAGTATTCGTGCAGGTCCGTGCCCTTGCGGCCGGTAACCTGTAGCGGTTCTAGAAAGTCAGAGGCCTGGAACCCGGTGGCGTAGACGATGATGTCCACTTCGTGGAGCACGCCGTCCTTGGTGACGATACCCTCGGGGACCATGCGCTCGAGCCCCTCGGTGACCAGCGTCGTCTGCGGCTTCTTGAGCGATTCGGCCCACACGCCGTTGTCCCGGAGCATGCGCTTGCCGCCCACGATGTAGTTGGGCGTGACCTTGGCCAGCAGGTCGGGGCGGTCCTGGTACTGGCTGGCTAGCAGTTCCGTGAGTTCGCGGCGCACTTTCTCGTTCACGGCAGAGACGCTGCCCGGCCTGTTCCAGCCCGGCTCGGCGACGGCGGTGTGCTGGCGGCCCTCCACGCCCAGCCAGTGCTGCCAGAACCGCAGCCACTGCCCGTAGTGCGGGAGCTTCCGGACCAGCCACTGGACCGAATCCGGCATGTCGTCGTAGTAGCCCTTCGTCGGAAGCATCCACGGTGAGCTGCGCTGGAAGACCGTCAACGCGGAGACGTGGTCCACGATGGCCGGAACAATCTGGTAGGCGCTGGCGCCGGTTCCGATCACGGCTACCCGTTTGCCGGTCACGTCCACGCTGTTGTCCCACTCGGCCGAATGCATCTGAATACCGGCAAAGGATTCACGGCCTGCGACGTCCGGATACTTGGGACGGTCAAGCTGCCCGACGGCGGTAATCACAGCATTGAACCGGCGCGTCATGGGGCGGCCGCCGGCGTCGATGGTGTCAACGTTCCAGAGGCCCGCGGTTTCGTCGTAGTCCGCGGACGTGACCTCGGTGTTGAATTCGATGTTGTCCAGGATGCCGCCACGTTCGGCCACCTGGCGCGTGTACTCGAAGATTTCAGGACCCTGGGAAAACTGCTGCGGCCAGTCATCACGTTGGGCGAAGGAGAAGCTGTAGGCGTAGTTGGGCGTATCCAGCCGCACGCCGGGGTAGGTGTTCTTCCACCAGGTGCCGCCCACACTGTGGCCCTTCTCGAACACCGTGTAGGGCACTCCGGCCTGCTTCAGGCGGTAAGCGGCCGCCATGCCGGAGACGCCTGAGCCGATGACGGCAACGCTGAAGTCCCGGCCAACAGCGATGTCGCGGAAGTTCCACTTCGGCTTGCCGCCCTGGCCCTCGACCAGGGCCATGTCATGCATGAGCATCGGGTGGTACTCCGGGTTGGCTGCATTTGTGATCCACGTGAGGATGTCCTGCGCTTGCGCCTCGGTGAGTGTCCCAACGCCGGTCAGCTTCTCATCCCGAACCCGCTTCAGTGCCGCGAATGCCAACTCCCGCGCCTGCTGCTGCTGTTCGCCGCTCATGCCGCCATGGGGCATGCCCGTAATGTCGGCAGGGGGCTGCGGCGGACGGAGGTCGTCACGCAGCAGCGAGAAGTCCCGGGTGACGGCGGCCAGGGCGACCATGAGGGCCGGCAGGTCCGAGCCCACCACAATATTGCGGAGGAAGGCATCGTCTTCTGTGATGGCCTCGTACTGGTCGCGCCAGTACAGGTCATCCACCACCGCCTCCCCTGTGGCCTGGGCTGCTTCGGCGTTGGAGTTGGTCACGGCGGTTCTCCTTGTGATTGGGGGGATCTGCAGAGGACCAACGTGAGCCGGGTCTCTTCTGCGAGCTAGCTCTAGTCTATTAGCTGTTTTGCATAAGTCAACCAAGAAAATATTCTTTGGCGAACGCTACAATAATGCATATGGCGAAAAGTACCGATTCTGAGACGCTGAGCAAGCACATCCGGGATTCCCTGCGCGATGACATCCTGTCCGGCCGGTGGGCCCCTGGAGAGAAGCTGCAGCTCTCGGTGCTTTCAAAGCACTACCAGACCAGCAGCACCGTGATCCGTGAGGCCCTCACCAGGCTGGTGGGTGATCGCCTGGTGCTTCTCAAACCGAACCGGGGCTTCTTCGTGCCCACACTCTCCCTCTCCGAACTCAAGGACATCAACGAGCTCCGGTGCCGGTCAGAGGAATTCGGAATCGGGCTGGCCATCGAGCGCGGGGACCTCGCGTGGGAATCTGAGCTCATCGCCGCTCACCACACCCTGGAGCGGACCCCTTACCGGGAATCCACCAGCAACGCCCAGCTGACGGAAGCCTGGAACCGTGCCCACCAGGCGTTCCATGCCAAGCTGCTGGAGGCCTGCGGGGTGCCCGTCCTGATCGATCTTTGCTCCACCCTGTCCGATCTCTCCCAGCTGTACGGCCGCTGGGCCGGCACTGCCACCCGGTTCACCAAACGGGATATTGCCCAGGAGCACCGGGACATCCTCGCCGCTGCCTTGCAGCGCGATGCTAAACGCGCCTCCCGCCTCATCCGGGAACACTACGAAATAACGCTCAATGCCATCCTGAAGTCCGGCATTGACGACGGCGCGGGACAGCACGGCAAGGCTCCAGCAAACGTCTGATCTGCTTAACGCAAAGCCCGCCGGGAACCTCAGCGAGGTTCCCGGCGGGCTTGTTTGTGCAACTGCAGCGCCGGCAGCAGGATGACCCGCGGAACAGTTCGCTGGCCTGCGTGACTGGCTGGTCAGTGGTTGCGGAGGCGGTGCAGGATGCGCGCCCGTGCCTCTGCGAAGCGCGGATCCGCTTTGGTTTCCACCTGATCGCGGTGGTCCCCAAAACCTGTCTCGATCACGTCCACCACGGTCGCCGGCTTTTCCGCGAGCACGATGACCTTGTCAGCGAGGTACAGGGCCTCGTCGATGTCATGGGTCACCAGGATGATAGTCACGCCCAGATTGGACTGAAGGTCGATCACGAGGTCCTCAAGATCAAACCGGGTCTGCGCGTCCACGGAGGCAAAGGGCTCGTCCATGAGCAGGACCTTGGCGTTGTAGGCCAGCGCCCTGGCGATCGCGACGCGCTGCTGCATGCCGCCGGACATCTCCCAGGGATATTTGTGTCCCTGCCCGGCCAGCCCCACCGCGGCCAGGTTCGTGGCGGCCGTTTCGTTCCGCTCCTTCTTGCCGACTCCGCGGCCCTGGAGCGGGAACGCGACGTTTTCCAGCGTGGTCATCCACGGCATCAGGGACCGGCTGTAGTCCTGGAACACCACGGCAAGGTCCCGGTGCGGGCCGCTGATGGCCTCCCCGCCCACGCTCACCGTGCCGCCTTTGGGCCTGATGAGACCGGACAGGACCCGGAGCAGGGTCGTTTTGCCAACGCCGGATGGCCCCACGATCGAAACGAACTCGCCGTCGTTGACCTCCAGGTTCAGGTCGTCGAGAATCTTGTTCTCGGCGTCACCAAAGCCGTAACTCATGGTCAATCCTTGGACTTCGAGCAGCGGCGCCGTCGCTGCCTGCTCATGCTCGGGTACTGCCTGAACGGCCATGGTGGCTCCTTCTTTCAGATGTTGGATCGTCGGTGTCATTTCGCGCCCGATTTGAAGTACCAGCTCAGGATCCTGCGTTCGAAGACGATGAACAGCAGCGAGAGGATGTAGCCGACGACGCCGACCAGCAGTGCGCCGGCCCAGGTTTCGGGTACCTGGAACGTGGCGGATGAATTGAGGATGTAGAAGCCCAGGCCCTTGTTGGCAGCAAACAGCTCGCTGACCACCATGACGGTGATGCCAATAGGCAGGGCTACGCGGATGCCGGCAACGATCTGTGGAAGGGCTGCCGGCAGTACCACCCGGCGGAAATGCAGGCCCGCAGGGATGCGGTAGACCTTGGAAAACTTCCGGATGGTCGGCTCCACGCTGAGAACGCCGTCGATGGTGTTCAGCAGCACAGGCCACATGCAGGCGAAGGCGATGGTGTAGATCTTGGGCCCTTGCCCGATGCCGAACGCGCCGATGATGAGGGGCACCAGCGCGGCCTGCGGCACCGAACGGAAAAAGTGGATGACTGGATCAACAATTTCCCGCAGCCTCCGAGTCTCACCGAGAACCAGCCCACCAGCGATGCCCACCACAACTGCTAGCAGGAGTCCCGCGCCGAGGTTGGTCAGGCTGTAGCTTGCCCCGGATCCAATGACTCCGTTGGCGAGGTCCCGGCGCAGGCTGAGCAGGATGTCCTCAAGGGACGGAATGAAGATGTTGGTGCTGTTGGCGGAAGCGGTCCACCAGATGGCGAAGACCACGGCGATCAGCCAGGTTCTCTGCAGGACGTTCAGGAGTGCCTTGACGACGCGGCTGCGTTCGCGGAGCCCGGCGGGCTGCCGCGCACTCCGTGTCTTCGGCGTATCCGCGCCCGCCGTGGTCCTTGGGGGTGTGCGCAGTGCTGTGTCAGTCATTGGTCTGCCTGTTCCACGTGAGGATCTTGCCTTCGGCCAGATTCAGGAGGCCGGCGATGCCCCAGCCCACCACGCCGGCGAAGAAGAGGTAGGCGAACGCCTGATCCCATCGCTGCGCCTGCTGGGCCAGGGTGATTTGCCGTCCAAGACCCGGCGCCTGGCTGAGCACTTCGACACCCACCGACACCAGGATGGCGATCGAGGCGGAGATCCGGACACCGGTAGAGATGAACGGGGTGGCGCTGGGAAGCAGGATCCGGCGGAACCAGAGCAGCCTGGGAATCTGGAACGTCCGCGCGGTGTCCACCACCGCCGCGTCCATTCGCCGTGCTCCGTAAATCGTCTGCACCAGCACGGGCCAGAGGCAGGAAAGCGAGACGACAAAGATTTCCATCTGTGCGGTGGCTCCAAGCAGCATGATGACAACCGGCATCAGTGCCAGGACCGGGAAGGACCGGCCGAAGTCTATGAGGATGGATGTGGAACGGTCCAGTATTGGGACTGAGCCGATCACCAGGCCCAGCACCGTGCCCACACTAACGGCGATCAGCCAGCCGCTGACGGCAGCGGTCATGGTCTGCGCCAGCGACGTCCAGAAAAGGGTGGAAGTGAATGCATGCGCAATGGCTGTTGCTATTGCGGGCACCCCTGGAGTCATGGAGGGCAGCGATCCGCTCCAGATCACCAATTGCCACACCATGAGGAGTACGGCGACTGCCAGCAGCCGCTGGCTGGTCAGCCCCACATCAAGTGCTCGTATTTGTGTCTTCATCTTCGTCTCCCAGTCAGGTCTCTTGGCCGGCCCGGCTGCTATTTCGAAAAGCGCGGGGCGCCGGTCCAGAGCATGCCCTCCGCAGTCAGTGGGTTCTTTACGAATCCAAGTTCCACCATCGCGTCAATGCCTGCCTGTCCGGACCTGAGGTTGATGGCGGTGTTGACCGGAACGTAGGCTTTAGGGTTGATCTTGGCGGCGTCAACCTGCTTGACCCGGGCTGAGATTTTCACGATGGCGGCAGAGTTGGCCGGATCCGAGTAGAACTTGGCCGCCTTTTCCATGGCTTCGTTGAATTTCTTGGCCGTGCCCGGATTGCTCTTGAGCCAGGGTTCGGTTGCGGCCCAGACAGTCACCGGCATGTTGCCCTGGAATTCGCGGACCGGGCTGGCAATGCTCTTGAACCCGGCATCGACAAGCTGGTGGTAGTAGCTGTCCGCGACGAATGCTGCGTCCACAGTGCCTTGCTCGAGGGCGGCCTGCATCCCGGGGTAGGGTACGGCGATTTCCGTCAGGGATTTCGGGTCGATCCCTGCCGCCCTTGCGGCCTGGAGCATCGGGATATCTCCGCCGGTGTTTACGCCGTTGACGGCGATGTTCTTGCCCTTCAGGTCAGCCACCGTCTTGATAGGGCTGTTCTTAGGGATGACGATGCCGGAGTTATCCGCTTTCGGGTCAACCACGCCGTTTCCGGAGATGATTCTGACAGGCATTCCCTTCGCGGTGGCGGTGGTCATGACACCCCACGACGCCGTGGTGATGTCCGCCTGTCCACTGACGGTCTGCGCCAGGTTCGCAGAAGGATCAGCACCGGGAATGATCTCCACGTTCAGGCCGGCTTCTTTGAAGTAGCCCTGCTCCTCAGCGACGTAGGCCGTCTCGAAGTGGATGGGTGCCACCACAACCTTGATGGCGGACGTGCCACCCGACTCGCTGCCCGCGGCCGCCTCGCTGGGAGATCCGCAGGCCGCTAGCGAGAGCAGGCCAAATCCGGCAACAGCCGGCACCAGAGCCTGCTTGAACCGGGAGTAAAACGTGGGCTTTTCCATCGGGAGTCTCCTCATTGAGAATGCATAATGTTCTAAAAATATATCTTCATAAACAGATTGTGGCAAGGTTCACAGAAAACATAACCAGTGGGGAGCTGCTTCCGTGTGGGCGCTACCGCGGCACAGCCGACGCTGCGACGCCGTCCGGCGCCTTCGCCCCCACCTCCCGGTACCGCCGCGGCCAGACCCCCTGCTTTCCGGGCGAGAGGATGCCGTTGGGATCCAGTGCGTCCTTCAGCGTCTCCTGGAGCCGGCGGACGGCGTTGTTGTTGTAGTCAAAACCGTCGGCGATTACGTCCATGTAGTCGACATGGCTTCGGTAAGGCGCGTAACCACGGGTGCGGGCAGCCGCCAGCAATGCTGAGTAGAGGGCCCGTGCGCGCGCCAGCTGCTCCGCGTTGTCGTTTTCGAAGAAGATCATGGTCACGTGCACCATGTGGCGCGGGTAAAGGTGGTAGCCGATGTACAGGTCGAAGCCGAACCGGCGGTACAGTTCCTTGGCTTCCCGGTAGAACGCCCACACTTCCTCCCCGCGGGCGGGAATGATGGGGGCTGCGTCGATATGCCCGCCGTTTTCCGCCGCCCACGCCACCGTGGACAGCGGCTTGAGCGTGGGCACGCCGGCCATCTGGGTGCGGTCCAGATCGGCAATGTCGGCATAGGCCACCTGCGCGCCTTCAGCACCTTCGTAGAGCCGGGCCTTGACGGTGAACCCTTCAAGGCCGGCGAAGCGCTCCCGAATGATTTCAAGCCGGCGCTGGGCGAGCCCTTTATCGCCATAGATTGCGAACTTGGCGTTCCACTGGCCGATGCCCATCTCCTGCCGCATTTCTTCCAGACGCTCGTCCGGAATGGACCCCTCCCCCTCATACCAGCGTGACCGCGGCCCGTTCATTGTGGCCGCCCGCACCACGTTGCCGCAGAGGGCATTGTTCTGGATCACGTCCTCGCGCCGGAGTTGGGTCAGGATATCCACCAGCTTGGGCATGTCCTCTTCCCGTTCCACCACAACATCGCCATTGACGTACACGTCCGGCCAGGGCATCAGCCAGAGCCCGATCTTGGTGACTATGCCGAGATTGGACTGGGTGAAGAGACCGTCCAGGGTGGGGCCGAAGCCGCCTTTGAAGATGGGCCCGAGTTCCGTTCCCTCCATGCCCCACATTCCCGTGCGGACCAGCTCACCGTCCGGCAGAACCACCTCCATGCCGCAAATGGACTGCACGTGGTCCCCCATCGGCGTCATGCCATAACCGCGGTCCAGCGCATTTCCCAGGATGGATCCCCACCCGAGGGCAGGAACGGACATCCACAGCTTCAGTCCCTTTTCCTGAATGTGCTCGAAGAGGTCAAAGAAGCTGACCCCGGGCTCGATGACGGCGTAGTTGAGGTGGTCATTCACCTCGATGATCCTGTTGAGACGGCTCAGGTCGAGCGCCACCATCCCCCGTGTGCGCGGTTCCGGTCCCCCGTAGCCCAGGTTCTTGCCCTTGGAGAAGGACCACAGCGGGACGCCGGCGCGGTTGGCAAGCCGGACGACGGCCTGGACCTCCTCCACGTTCGCGGGACGCACTCCCGGCCACTTCGCGCGTCCGGGATTCAGCGGATACGGGTCGATGTAGCCCTCTTTGGGCGTGGCCCGGACAACATTCTCGGCACCGACAATGGCTTCTGCGTGGTCAAGGAATCTGGCTTGCGAGTCCAACTGGGTTCACGTCACTTTCGAAAAGGATGCCGCTGCTGCGGCGGTAACTGTGGCGCCGTCTCGGGAGCCGTTTCTTTCATGATGGCAAGCGGAGATGCTCAAGTAAATCGTCTATTTCCGCACATGGTTGTCAGTAGAATTGACAAGATGAATATCACGTTGAACCCTTCGATCACCCTGCGCCAGGTCCTGCATTTTGTGGTGGCGGCCGAAACCGGAACCATGAGCGAGGCGGCGCGCCGGCTGCACATGGCGCCGTCGGCCATTTCCATGTCCATCGCGGAACTCGAGCGGATTGTCGGGGCGCAGCTGTGCATCAAGCGCAAGTCGAAGGGGCTCACCCTGACGTCGACGGGCATCGTTGTGTTCCGTCAGGCGCGCCAGTTGCTTGATCTCGCGGACGAGATCGCGTCGCTTTCCAAAAGGGACAGGACGGACATCCGCGGGCCACTGACCGTCGGTTGCTTCATGCCTCTGGCGCCCACCATCATTCCCCCGATGCTCGCCGACTTTGCGAGCCAGTGCCCGCACGTGGAGGTGGACTTCATCGAGGGGTACCACGAGGATCTTCAGGAGCGCCTGCTCAATGGTTCCATCGACGCCGCCTTCGTCTACGACATGGATGTTTCTCCTGCCCTCAAGACGGCGCCGCTGCTGTCGGTGGAGCCTTACATCCTGCTTCCGAAGGACCATGCCCTGCGCGAAGCGGAGGTGGTTTCGCTTCGGGACGTGGCTGCCAGTCCGCTGATTTTCTTCGACGCCCCGCCCATTTCCACCCGCATCCTGGAAATGTACCGCGACGCCGGGCTGACGCCGGACATCCGGCACCGCTCACGCAGCTACGCAACGGTCCGGTCCCTGGTGGCGAGCGGCCGTGGCGTCGCTGTGCTCTTCCAGCAGCCCATGCTGGACGCGCCGTATGAAGAGCTGAAGGTTGTCCTCAAGCGGGTTGCGGAGCCGCGTGCCCATACCCGCGCCCAGGCCACCGTTTCGCTGGCCTGGACGCGGAGCATGCGGCTTAACGCCCGCGCCCAGGCGTGGGTGAACGTCGCCGTCGAACGGTTTGGCGCGGCCGGGTCTTAAGCCGAGCCGTTCTGAGCTGGGCGCTACGCTGTCGGGCGTGAGAGCCCCAGGTTGTCACGCAGCGTGGTGCCCTCATACTCGGAGCGGAAGTAGCCGCGGTCCTGGAGCTCCGGGACCAGCTTGTCGCAGATGAGTTTAAAACCGCCCGGGTTGAAGGGGGCATTGAGGTTGAAGCCGTCGCAGGCCTGCGACTCGAACCAGTCGACCATGCGGTCAGCCACCTGGGAGGGAGTCCCGGCCATCCACTGGTGTCCAGTGGAACGCGCCAGGTCCACGATCAGCTCGCGCAGCGTCATGCCCATTTCCACGCTCTTCCTGCGGTAGATCTGGTAACGGCTGCCCAGCCTGGGATCGTCGGAAAACCACTCGGCCGGGATCGACTCGTCGAACTCCAGTTCGGAAAGGTCCATCTTGAGGTCAGCACCCACCTGCTTGCGGCCGTTGCCCAGGTGCACGTAGCCGGCCAGCTCGTTGGCCAGGTCCTGCGCTTCCTTCTCGGTGTCGCCCAGAATGGGCAGGATGCCCGGAATGATTTTGACGTCGTCGGGGTTTCGCCCCTTCTCTGCCACCATGTTCTTGAACTTGGTATAGAACTCTATGGATGGTTCCTTGAACGGCTGGGCCGTGTAGATTCCGTCGGCCACGGAGGAACCCAGGTCCATGCCTGGGCCCGAGGATCCTGCCTGGACAAGCACGGGCCGTCCCTGGGGCGAGCGCGGCATGTTGATGGGGCCTTCAACCTCAAAGAACTCGCCCTTGTGCCGGATGGCCTTCAGCTTGCTCCGGTCCACGTACTCACCGGAGGCCCTGTCAACGATGATGGCGTCATCGGACCAGCTATCCCAGAGCCGCTGCACAACGTCCACGAACTCGGTGGCCCGCCGGTAACGCACTGCCGGGTCGGGAACGTCCTCCACGCCGTAATTGCTAAAACCGTCCGACGACGTCACGATGTTCCAGCCGGCCCTGCCGTTGGACATGTGGTCCAGTCCGCATAGCTGGCGGGCCAGGTTGTAGGGCTCCGAGAATGAGGTGGACATGGTCCCGATCAGGCCGATGTTCTTCGTCCTGGCGGCCAGTGCTGCCAGCACGGTCATCGGCTCATAGAACCCGTTCATCTTGATGTCACCGCGCATGACCGTATTGGCGTGGACGATGTCGCCAAAGAAAACTGCGTCCAGCTTCGCGGCCTCGGCCATGGCGGTCAGGTCTGCCACGAAGTCCAGGTTGCCCAGCTCCTCGGCCCGGCTTCCCTCCATCCGCCAGCTGTCCTTGTGGTACCCCGCCGGCAGCATGAAGGTGGTGAGGACCATGTGATTCTTAGGCTTCATCGCCTGGTTCCTTTCGTGATGTGCGCCATCCGAGCGCTCGCTGCCTCCAGCATGGCAGGCATGCCTTGCAGCGTAAATGGAGAAGTTTCAGCGCAATAGATTCAATAAAACTGACAATGGTACGCAGAGGGCGATCCCGCTGAGGTGCAGGACAGCCAGGGATTACTAGCGCAGTACGCCTAGACGGCGTCGAGCCTGAGCCGTGAGCCCTCACGAGTCAAGCGCACTGCGCCAAGACCGGCCACCAGGATGACAATCCAGAACACCGCCACCATCCATACGCCGCCGCCGGCTGCGAGAACAAGGCCCGTAGCAATCATGGGGGTAAAGCCGGCTCCGATCATCGAGGCCCCCTGGTAGGACAGGGACGCCCCCGTGTAACGGACACCGGTGGGGAATTGTTCGGAGATGTAGGCGCCGATGGGTCCGGCGAGCGCACCCTGAACCAGTCCATTACCTACAACCACTGCCACAGCAAAGCCCCACAGTGTTCCGTTGGTGAGCAGCATTATCAGGGGGAAGGCAAGGAGAATGGCTGCCACGCCCGCGCCGGTGAGGACAGCGCGCCGGCCGATCCGGTCACTGAGTCGTGCTGAATAGAAGCAGACCGCCACCGTCACCACGGCGGCGACTCCCTTCCAGTTCAGGACACCGGAACGGTCCACGCCGCTTTCCACGGCCATCGAGACGCCCCATACAGTCAGCAGTCCCTGGCACGCATAGAATCCCAGCGTTGCCACGAGCGTGATCAGAACGACGCGCGGATGCCGGCGGAGTACCTCCATCAAAGGTAGGTGCTTGATTTTGGCGGCCTCGGCGTCGAGCTTCTGGAATACAGGCGTCTCCGCCACCCGAAGGCGGATGATCAGGCCGATCATGATCAGAAGGGCACTGAGCAGGAACGGAATACGCCAGCCCCAGACCAGGAATTGGTCCCCAGTCAGGGCGGAAACGGCGGAAACTGCGAGGGTGGCCAGCAGCCCGCCGGCCGGTCCGCCGGCGTTGGCGAAGGCTGCGGCGAGGCCGCGCTTTTTCGCCGGGGCGTGTTCCAGTGCCATCAACGTGGCGCCGCCCCACTCCCCGCCGACGGAAATGCCCTGGATGATGCGCAGGAGGACCAGCACAATCGGGGCCGCAGCACCTATCTGTGCCGTGGTGGGCAGGAGCCCGATCAGGACAGTGGCGCCGCCCATCAGGAGCATTGACAGCACCAGCATTTTCTTCCGGCCCAACCGGTCACCATAGTGGCCGAAAATGATGCCGCCCAGCGGCCGGGCGACGTATCCCGCCGCTAGCGTTGCGAAGGAGGCAAACAGGGAGAGGCCGGGACCGAGATTGGCAAAGAAAACGCGATCAAACACCAGGGACGCAGCCGTGGCGTAAAGGATGAAGTCGTAGTACTCGATGATGCTGCCGATGAGGCTGGAGCCTAGGATCCGGCGCATGTCCTTGGTGTTCAGGGAGTCAGCAGCGGGTGACTTCGTGCCCGACGGCAGGTCCACCGGCTTACGACTTCTTCCCTGGGCGGTTTTCGGGTTCAACATGATCTCTTTTCGAAAGCTGTGAGAGTTCGGTGACCGACAGCATTGGTGGTCACGTCCCGAAGCGACCCTTCATTCACTCTTGTAAGCATGACGCAGATCACAGGAGAAGAACAATCGATTAAGCATAACCGTGTCGAAAAAGTTTAATCGGCGCCGACGGGTCCGGGACATGGAAGTTTGCGACGTGCCTCAGCGGTGGAGGCTGCTGAGGGACCGGCGGTCAACGGGGGCGAGCCCGAACCTGCGGAAGTCCACGGGGCGGTATGCGCCCCACATGTTGTACCAGTTCTCGTCCTCGCCCCAAACGACTGGAGGACGGGCGTCGTCGTAGATCTGTTCCAGATCCGTGTAAAGCTCGACGACAGCCCCGGAGGTTTCCACGTAGTACGCGGCGATGTTGTGCCCGGCCCCGTGACGGACCGGGCCCCAGATCAGCTCCCGGCCCAATTTGTTCAGTCGGTCACCGAGCTTGCCGAGGTCCGCAATGCTTTGTGTCTGCCAGGCATGGTGGTGCAGGGTTCCTTCGCCGCGGACCAGGGCGATGCCGTGGTGATCAGGGTTGCAGCGCATGAAGTAGGCAAAGTCGTCGCCGATTACGTCGGAGAGGCGGAAGTCCAGTACGCGATGCAGGAACCGCATCATGCCGCCGACGTCCCGGGGGTGGAAGTTGACATGCCCGTAACGGTCGGGGCCGAAGGACTGCTGGAGAGCAGTGTCCTCCTGCATCCCGACATAGATTTCGAACACGAAACCTTCGGGCCCAATGAAGGAGAAGCCGTCCTCAATACCGACACCGCGAGGTTTGTTGCTGACGATAATGAAGTTTTCATCCTCCACGCGGCGCCGGATCTCGCGCAGCGCGTCGCCATTGGAGGCGACCAGGCCAAAGCCATCCACGCCGTTGACGTCGGATTCAACGTAGACGAGTTCGTGGTGGACATTGCCCGCAGCGAGGTACACGGCAGCTGAGGTCCGCTCCGTTTCGCGCAGTCCAAGGATCTGAGTTGCATCAAAAACCGACTTCCCGAGGTCCGTCGTCTGAATACTTACGTGGCCCATGGCGCTGATCAATCCCCAAGACATCCTTGTCTCCTACTCGTTACACGGCTCCTTCAGACCCGTCGATGCGGGCCTGCGACTAAGAAAACACTATCGTATTAAGAATCGATTATCTAGGGAAAAAACAAAACTGACGAAGTCCGTGACCACCCTTCCCTTGTTCCTGCCCAGCCACGGCAGTACCATCCCCTCACCGGAAGGCTCCGTGGAAGTGGGCAACGATGCTCGAAACTGCGCGCAACACCAGCACAGACAGCCGCCGCGACCTGGTCACCGAACTCCTGGGCCTGTGGCTGCTGCTTGCCGTGTTCCTGGACGGCTGGGCGCACCTGCACCTGCCCGGCCTGGAGACGTTCTTCACCCCCTGGCATGCCGCCCTCTATTCGGGCATGCTGGCGACGGCGGCGTGGACCGCCGCCGTGATCTGGCGCAACCGGACGCCCGGTCAGCCGCTCGCTCAGGCCGTTCCGCCCGGTTACCGCGGGACCGCCGTCGGCGTGGTCCTGTTCGCCGTCGCCGGCGGCCTGGACCTGCTGTGGCACGAGATTCTGGGCATTGAAGTCTCGCTGGATGCCCTTGTCAGCCCCACCCACCTGCTGCTCGGCTTCAGCCTCTTCCTCATCCTGGGCACCGCGGTCCGGAGCGCCCGCGCAGCCAGCCATGCCGGAAACTTTGCGTGGACCCCGGCGGCGCTGTTCGCCGTCGTTCTCATGACCGGGCTGGGAGCGTTCTTCCTCATCTACGTCTCCGCGTTCGTCCGGCTGGGACCGACGGCCCTATTCACCCCGATCCCGGTGGGCACGCCCGGCCGCATCCAGGCGGAACTGCCGGTGGTCATCACCCTGGCGAGCTACCTGCTGACCACCGCACTGATCATGGCGCCGTTCCTCTTCACGCTCTCGGCCGCCCGGCGCCCCGCCCGCGGGATCGTCACCCTCCTGGTCGCGGCGGCGGCCTGGCTGCCCGTGGTGATGATCGGGCTGCGCCCTACGTCGATCACCGGAGCCGCCGGGACTACGGTGGCCGCCGTCGTCGTCGACCTGCTGCTGACCCGGGTTCCGGAAACCTGGCTGGGCCGGGGGCTGCCAGCGGTCACGGGCGGAATCGCGGCGCTGCTGTGGACGGGCCAGCTCATGGCGTTCGCAGTGACGGACGCCATCCGCTGGCCGGTCTCGCTCTGGCTGGGCGCGGTGGTTCTCAGCGCTGCGATGGCCGCGGGCCTGGCCCTCCTCAGCTCCTGGGGTCCGGCGCGTCCGGTGCCGGACGCCAGCGGAGATGCCGCTAAAAGCGGACTATGAACACCTACATCGTCATTCCTGGCGCCGCGCCGGGCACCAGCACGATTCCCACCGCGATCAGCACCAGCGCGGCCGAGACCGAGCGGTTGGCCAGCCGCTTCCAGGGCAGCATCTTCTCCACGGCAATGAACGCGCCCACCAGCGCCATCCATCCGACGCTCATCACGCCCAGCGCAAACAGCGCCACCATGAGCGCCCAGCAGCAGCCCACACACCAGGCACCATGCTCCATTCCCATCCGGAGTGCCCCGCCGTACCCGGTCCGCATGCGGTGCAGGATGAAGTCCAATGGAGTCCGGCACTTGGTGAGGCAGACGTTCTTGGCCGGCGTCAACTGGTACACCGCAGCCGCCAGGATCACCCCGGCCGCGGCGTAGCGCCCTCCCGGCTCCGCGGCGAACGCCCCGGGAACCAGCTGTGCCGCCGCCTCGTAAAGTCCGTACGCCACCAGCCCGAACGCCGTCCATGAGAGGAGATACCCGGCTACGAACAGCGCGGTTGATCCGTGCGGGGCGTACCTCCCGGTTTCCCGACGCCGGCGGCTGATCTTGGCATAGGCCGTCACCATCGGCGCCACCGACGGAAACATCATGGCGGCCAACATCACCACCCACGTGGTGAGGAAGAAGTCCAGCGGCCCCGGGTCCGTCCAGCCTCCCATGTCCATCCCGCTCATCCGCTCGGCGGTGAACACCCAGCTCACCCCCGCGAGGATGAGCAGCACGGCAATCAGCCCGGCCTCGCGCGCATCGATGGCGCGCAGAGCGTGTTGCCGGGAGTCAGGCGCGGCCTTTGGGTCCACCTTCGGCCATCTCGCTGGCGAAGGTGAAGTCCGCCGTCTCGCCGTAGACCGCCTGGTAGTCGAGGCCGAACAGGTCCGAGCCGCCCGCGCCCTTGCCGATCCGGAACTCTGGCGCGAAGCCGAACATCGCGTTCTTCACGGTGGTGGCTCCCCCGCCGGGGCCGGGAAGGGGTTCAAACGCCACGTTAATGTGCCCTGTGACCGAGGCCGACGGCGTGTCCCCGTCGGAGAAGCTGATGCTTCCGCGCTCGACGCCGAGCCACTCGCCGTAGAGGGCGGCGAAGTCGGCGAACGGGCCGCCCTCGTCACCGTGGAGGATGCGCTCCAAGGCCGAGGCCTGGCCGTCGGAGATGCCCTCGTCGAGGACGATGCCTACCTTCCAGTTGCCCGAGGTCAGGTTGGACGGGAAGAGGTTGCAGAAGGCGAAGTCGACTCCCGCGAGATCGGTGTCATCAAGCCGGCCGCTGGCGATGTGGAAGACTGCCGACCCCCGGCATTCCCCGTTGGGCCCCGTGGGCGGGCTGTCCACCGGGCACGGACAAATCAGCTGGCAGTTGCAGTTCGCAACATATGTTCCGGACATTTCCCATGACATTGAGGACTCTCCTTGGTGGCGCCGTTGCCAGGCAGAAGCGGCGAGAGCGCGGCGCCTAAACTACTGGGAAACAAGGCGAAAGGGCCCTGATATCGCTGACGATACTCAGTGCCGAAGGCCTGTCAATAAGCTGTTGCTAGCCCTGTTCCAAGGACCAAAAACTGCATTGCAAACGTCCGCCACCCGCACCGTGCCGGGCGCCGTTGGCGCTAACGGGATCGGTCCCCGCTTCGCGCCGCCCTCCGCCCGCGTATATTAGCTTGGGGCTAAAGATGAAACTGGGGGACAAATGCGGCTTCGCTCATGGGCGCGCGCAAAACAACGGGTGCTTGCTTCCGCAACAACGTTTTCGGCAGTCGGACTGCTTCTTGTAGCGGCAGTCGTGCACCCGGGGTTCAAAACGACGCACGTCGACCTCAACGATGGCGGTGTGTGGGTGACCAATAGCGGCATGAACCTGGTGGGCCACCTGAACTTCCAGTCGAAAACGCTCGACGGCGGCCTCATGGCGGCAAGTTCCGACTTCGACATCCTCCAACACAGCAGCAGTGTGCTCGTGTCGGACCGCGGCAACGCCTCCCTGGGCAGGGTCAAGGTTTCCGCCGTCACACTTGAACCGCCCCAGCAGCTCCCCGGAACCGCGGTCCCGGCGTTCGGGGAAAAAGCGGTGGCCCTGGCCGATCCGAGCTCGGGGCGCCTCTGGGTGACGCAGGGCAGCATGCTGGGCTCCATCGACTTCGATGCACAGGAACCCGTGGTGAGTGACGCCCGAGGAATCGTCGCGACCGTAGGAGTTGACGACGTCGTTCACGCCGCGGATCCGGCCCGCGGCGAGGTGACCTCCCTTCGCGTCAATGCGACCGGCGGAGTGGATTCCCGCACCACCGCACAATACGAGCAGATCCGCAACAAAGACAACGTCCAGCTCGCCGCCGTCGGGGACAAACCTGTTCTGTTCGACGCCGACGGCGGAACACTTCTTCTTCCCGGCGGCCGGGTGGTGCAGGTGCCCGATGCGGCGGGCGCCAAACTGCAGCAAAGCGGCCCCGCCGCGGACTTTGTGGCTGTCACCACCAAGAAGGCCCTGATCAAGCAGCCCCTGGACGGTTCGGCCGCGGCGGTGGTGGACCTTGGAACTTCCGGAACCCCTGCCACTCCCGTTTATCTCAATGGCTGCGTCTACGCCGCATGGGCCGGGGCAGGAAAATACCTCCGCGAATGCACGAACGCCGCAGATAGCAGCCGCGCTGACATTCCCGGCGCAAGCGCCCGGTCCAATCTGGTGTTCCGGGTGAACCGGGACATCGTGGTCCTCAACGACGTCACGTCCGGCAACGTCTGGCTGGTGACCGAGGACATGAGGCTCGTAGCCAACTGGGACGAGATCATTCCCCCGCCGGACAAGGTTGAGGACCAGGACGACCCTGCCGCAGATGACACCCCGGTGGACACCCTCCCGGACCGCACCAAGGAGAACCGGCCGCCCTCAGCCAAAGACGACCAGTTCGGCGTGCGCCCGGGCCGGACCACCCTCCTGCCGGTCCTGGACAACGACTCCGACCCCGACGGGGACGTCCTCACTGTCCAGCTCCAGGGCGACAGCCCCGCCGTCGGCAGCGTGCAGGCCGTCTACAACGGCACCGGCCTGCAGGTGAGGGTGCCGGCCGATGCGACCGGAACCTCACGGTTCCAGTACCAGGCCAGTGACGGACGCGGCGGGACCGCCACGGCCGCCGTCACCCTGACCGTGAAGGACCCCGCCAGCAACGAGCCGCCGAAGCAAAAACGGGTGCCCACGATCATCCTGGAGCAGGGCAAAAGCATCTCCCAGAACATCCTCACCGACTGGACAGACCCCGACGGCGACAACCTGCTGCTGCTGGGAGCCCGCCCCACCCGCGAAGGCGACCAGGTGCGGACCCGGGCGGACGGCCTTTTGACGTTCCAGGACGTGGGATCCGCCCTGGGCAGAAAGGAAGTTGCCATCACTGTCTCCGACGGACGGGACCAGGTGGACGGCACCGTGGTGGTGGACGTCCGTGCCAAGGGCGACCTTCCGCCGAAAGCCAACGCAGACCACGTGTCCGGAATCGCCGGCCAGGACATCCTGGTTTCTCCGTTGAAAAACGACAGCGACCCCACCGGCGAAGGTCTCCGGCTGACACGCGTGGCGGGCCCTCCGGAGCAGGAAATCACTCCCGACTACCAGACGGGGACCTTCACCTTCCGCGCGGTCAGACCCGGAACGTATTACGCCACCTATCTGGTGACCAACGGACCGGAAAGCTCCGAGGGGCTCGTACGGATCGACGTGAAAGCCGCCGGCGCCGAACGGGGCGACCCCGTCGCCGTCGCTGATTTGGCGCTGCTTCCGGTGGGCGGCGAAGTGCTGCTGGATGCGCTCGCCAACGACTCGGATCCAGCCGGGGGCGTCCTGGTCATCCAATCCCTTGGCCTTCCCCGGAACTCAGCCGTGGCCGTCGCCGTCGTGAATCATCAGATCCTGCGCATTACCGACGTCCGTGGCCTGGCTGCGCCCACTTCCCTGACGTACACCGTGTCCAACGGTGTGGCCAGTGCAACCGGAGAGGTAACCATCCTGCCCATTCCGGCTCCCGCAAAACTGCTGCCGCCCGTCGCGGCCCCGGACGAAATCACCGTCAGGGCCAACGACGTCGCCACCATCGCTGTTCTCGCCAACGACTCCCACCCCAATGGCGCCAAGCTGAAGCTCAAGCCGGTCCTCGTGCAGGGAATCGACTCCGCCCAGGGCCTCCTGGCCGTATCCGGGGACGTGCTGCGCTTCAAGGCAGGCGCAGCAGGAGGAACGGTGCACGCGATCTACGCCGTCACCGGCCCGGATGGGCAGGAAGACTCGGCGCAGGTAACCATCCACATCCGGGGAGCGGGCACCAACTCCAGGCCGCTCCCCCAGCACGTGACCGGCCGGGTGGTTGCCGGCAACACCACGAGGATCCCCATTCCCCTGGACGGCATTGATCCCGACGGCGACTCCGTCACCCTGGTGGGGCTGGAGCAGGCACCCCGCAAGGGAACAGCCGTGGTGGGTGCCAACTACGTGGAGTACAGGGCACCGGCGAACGCCTCCGGACAGGACACCTTCTCCTACGTGGTGGAGGACAGGTTCGGGGCGCGATCCACCGCGCGGGTGGCCGTAGGTATCGCACCCGCCCCCGGATCCAACCAGAGTCCCGTGGCCGTCGAGGACAGCATCACCGTTCTCCCGGGCCGCCACGTGGCAGTGGACGTGCTGGCCAATGACTCCGATCCCGACGGCGACAATGTCACCCTCGCAGCCAACCGGCTGGACGCTGCCCCGGAACTGAAGGCAGGGGTCATCGACGGGCGGGTGCAGCTCACCGCTCCGCCGGTGTCCGCGGGATCCACGACGGCGATCGTCCGGTACCAGGTCAGCGACGGCCGCGGCGGCACCGCCGTCGGAACCCTCAAAGTCCAGGTGCGCAGCGACGCTGCCACGCTGGCCCCCATCGCACGGGACGACCGCGTCACGTTTGCCGAGACCCTGGGCAAGACCGTCGTCGAAGTTCCCGTTCTAAAGAACGACGACGACCCGGACGGAGTGGCCGCCGAACTGAAGATCACCTTCCCGGAGGCCGCACCGACGGCCAGCATTTCCGCTCCCGGGAAGATCTCCGTACGGCTGGAAAGCCGGCCGCAGATCATTGCCTACACCGTCACGGACATCGATAGGCTCAGCTCAACGGCATTCATCCTGGTGCCCGGCCTCGAAGGGCAGGCGCCCGCGCTGCGGAGCACGGCGCCACTGCAAGTTGTCAGCGGCCAGCAACTGACCTTGAACCTGCGGGACCTGGTGGTGGTCCGTCCCGGCAAGAGCCCCCGCATCACCCAGGACTCCAAGGTCCAGGCGGTGGCATCCAACGGAGCGCCGCTGGTGAAGGACGCGACCACCGTTGTGTTCACATCCGCCGACGACTACACGGGCCCGGCAGCCGTCTCCCTCGAGGTCACCGACGGCGTGACCGTGGACGACCCCGAGGGGCGCAAGGCGGTACTGACCATCGGCATCACAGTCCTGCCCGACCCCGCCCGCAACCACCCTCCGGTTTTCCCGTCGAGCACCTTGGAAGCTGCGACGGGCGAGGAATCCACGCTGGACCTGCGCCAGGTGGCTTCCGACGTCGACGAGGCAGACAAGGACAAACTCACGTTCGCGCTGCAAGGGGCGCCGCCGGCCGGGGTCAAAGCCACCCTTGATGGCAGCGTCTTCAAAGCCACCGTTGACGGCGCGGCCAAAGGGAGCCGGCTGACTGTGCCTGTGACCGTCTCGGACGGGCGCAGCGCACCTGTTAAGGGTGCCGTGGACGTCCGCGTGGTCGCGTCGAAGCGTCCGCTTGCCGCAGCGAACGATGACGTCATCGCCAGCGCCCGCGCCGGGCAGTCCCAGCGGGTACAGGCCCTGGACAATGACATCAACCCGTTCCCGGAAACCCCGCTGAAAATCCTGAGCGCCACCGTCGAAACCGGGACGGGCACGGCAACGGTGGAAGGCGACACTGTGGCGGTGACGCCCGCCGAAAAGTTCGTGGGCACCATGGTGGTCCGCTACCGGGTCCAGGACAAGACGCGGGACGCGGAACGCGAAATTGACGGCCGCATCCGGCTCACCGTCAAGGACAAGCCGGATGCGCCGTCCACCCCGACGGTCGGGGAGGTGCGCGACCGCACCGTTGTCCTCAACTGGTCACCTCCCGCCAACAACGGAGCAGCCATCACCGGTTACAAGGTCAGCGGCAGCGGGGGGTTCTCGCAGCCGTGCTCCTCCACCACTTGCACGCTCACCGGCCTGACCAACGACGTTGAATACACCTTCACCGTGGTGGCCATGAACGAGGTGGGAGATTCGGCCCCGTCTCCTGCTTCCGCACCGGCCCGCCCGGATGCGAAACCTGATCCCCCGGCGGCACCCACCCTGGTTTCCGGCGACAAGTCGCTCACAGTGAACTGGGTACCTCCAAGGAGCCCCGGCTCACCGGTGCAGAGCTACAACCTGGAGATCTCCCCGGCGCCGCCGGCAGGAAACGTCAGGGCAAGCAGCGTCACCGGAACGTCCTACCGCTGGACGGGCCTGCAGAACGGGACGCCCTACCAGGTCAGGGTCCAGGCCTCGAACAAGGCACCGGACCCCTCGGAATGGAGCGCCTATTCCGCGAGCGGCATCCCGGCCGGCGTGCCGGGTGCCCCGGGCAAACCAGTCACCACCCGTTCCACCTCCGGCGGGTCGGAAACGATCATGATGGTGTCGTGGGCTCCTGCTGCGGACAACGGCGCCTCCATTGACACCTACACCGTTAATGCGGTCCGGGGAGGATCCGTAGTAGCCACCAACACTGTGTCCGGCAGCCAGCGGAGCGTGCCTGTCACCGTCGGCAACTCCGCCAGCGACTACACCTTCACCGTCATTGCCAAAAACAAGGCAGGTACTTCGGCGGCCAGCCCGCCGTCGGACCCCCGCCGGGCTTTCGGCACGCCAGGGGCGGTCCCCGGCGTCCGCGCCGACCCGCTCGACAACGCGGTGCAACTGTCCTTTGGCGAGGCTGCGGGCAACGGCGCGACCCCGAGCTACCAGTACCAGGTCAACGGAAGCAGCTTCCTGGCCGTGCCGCCGGACAAGGTCATCCGGACCGGTGTGCCCAACAACGGCAACTACACGATTGGGGTGCGCGCCGTGAACAGCATGGATGGTGCCACCTATGAGGGGCCGGTCACCAACTCCAGCCCGGTGGCGCCATACGGCAAGCCGCACGCCGCGAGCATTAACCCCGTGACCGTCACCACCACAGTGAGGTTCGACGTCGGAGCGGTGGTCAACAACGGCCGCCGCGTTGTGTCCCTGGAGTACCAGTCATCGGACGGGAAGTCGGGCACGCTGGGTGCCGGCGGCGGATCCGTCACCACCGGCAACGGCTATGACCAATCCATCTCCATCACGGTCACGACCGTGGACGACCTCGGCCAGAGGACCGCCGTCTCGGCAACCGGGCGGACGGCTCCGGCGAAGTACCTCGTGGTGGACAACGGCTCGGCGAGTCCCGGTACCTGCGAATGGCCCACAAACGGCACCTCCGCCCCGGACACGGCGCCGAACTGCGCCGCGGGCGGCGGAACGTTCGTGGCGCAGGGCACCCGGGTCCAGGTCCAGTGCGTGACCACCGGTGCCTCGTACACCATCTACGACGGAGCGACCGGCAAGCCCACCGGGACCACCGGCAACGTCTGGTACAAGGTGATCAACAACCTCTGGATCCGGCCGAGCGACGGACCCGTGGATTCGGGGGTGCCTGCCTGCTAAGGCAGCCAGGAGTATGAACCCTTCTTGAGGACCAGGGGCTGCCGTTGGCAGGCCTGGCCGTGGCGGGATGGAACCGCCGTCAGGGATTTCCCGTAAGCCTGGCCACGGCGGCGATGTCCTCGGGGCTCGTCCGGCAGCACCCGCCGATGAGCCGGGCACCAAGTTCACGCCAGACGGCGGTTCCTTCGGTCAAGCTTGCGGTGTGCTTACTGCCCGGTCCCTCGATGGCCGTGGCCGGCCCCCATGTTTTACTGACGGCGTCATAGATTTCGCCGGAATTTGGATACGCGATCAGGGGCATGTCCGTGGCTTTGCCCAGAGCACCCAGGGATGGGGCAACCAGCTCCAGCGGCACACAGTTCACGCCAATGGCCACAACGGACGGCTGCGCCCTGCCGAGCTTTGCTACCTGAGCCAGCGGCGTGCCGTCGCTGATGTGCCCTCCGTCCCGCAGCGTGAAGGAGAGCCAGCCTTCGACGTCGAACTCTTTCATGAGCGCCACCAGGGCCTCCGCCTCCGGCAGGGACGGCAGCGTCTCACAGGCAAGGAAGTCCGCGCCGGCGTCCACCAGCGCGGCAATCCGCGGCCGGTGGAACTCCAGGAACTCCTTCCGGCTGAGGAAGTAGTCTCCCCGGTATTCCGATCCGTCAGCGAGGTAAGCGCCGTAGGGACCGACCGATCCTGCAACCAGCAGGGGGCCCGCACCGGGGTTTTCGGCCAGATGCTCGCGGCGCGCCTCGTCAGCCAGGCGCACACTCAATGCCACCAGTTCCAGGGCCTCTTCTTCGCCAATGCCGCGACGCGCAAATCCCTGGGGTGTTGCCTGATAGCTCGCCGTGATCGCCACCGCGGCTCCGGCGCGGAAGTAATCGCGGTGAACACTTTTGACGAGCTGCGGCTGTTCCACGAGGACTTTGGCCGACCACAAGGGGTCGTCAAGATCGCAGCCGTGCGCTTCCAGCTCCGTGGCAAGTGCGCCGTCCACGGTCAGGTTCGCTCCGGCATCAAGCATGCGGGAGAGCTTGGTATTACTGGGCATTGTTCGGGCTCCAAGCGGTTCGTTCGTCCATGCCTGTCGGGCACGAGGTGCCGGGGTACACGTGTTGTGCATCCTGGCTATGTTCATAATAAGCATCTTTCAATGCTTGTAATGATCATCACACCATGCCACGATGGCAGAAGACACCCTTGCGAACCGCCCAGGAGGCCTCCCTTGAAGATTGAAATGAAACCCGTACGCAAGCTGCGTGTGCATTGGCCCGTAGCTTCGGAAACCTTCTCACGGCTCGCCAGCGGCGACGCAGACGCGTTCAAAGACGAAGCGGGCATTGCGGCCCTGCTCGACGCTGTCGCGGAATCCCCTGACCTCGGGGACTTTGGCAACTACCGGCATGTCTTCGAATCCGGTTTGGGTTTCGAGGGGTTCACCTGCACTGAGGGTGCCAACCCTACGTTGGGGCAGGTTGGTCAGCAGACAATTTCCCCGACCCTGGTCTTGACGACGTATTTCGATGCTGCGCTCGACGACGCTGCCGTGCAACGCCTCCTGCAGCACATCGTGGATATCCACCCTTGGGAGGTGCCCGTCATTGAGCTGACAGGGCCAATCGGCGTTTCCAACACTGCCCTTCCGGCATTCGTTGAAAGCCAGGCCACGTCATGACTGAAGTCACCACAACCGCCCTTTGGGACGGCCTGCAGACGCTGTTTGCCGGCAGATCATTCACTGACCTGACGCACGCCTTCCACCCCGGCCAGCCACACTTCCCGGCATTCCCCGACGAAATAAGGGAGCCCGTCTTCGATCTGGAGAAAGGTGACGGTTTCACCGCCCACCGCTACTCGATCATCGGACAATGGGGAACACACGTTGATCCTCCCTCGCATTTCATCTCAGGGGGAAGGACCCTGGACCAGATTCCCGTGGAGGAGATGGTCCTTCCGCTGGTCGTCCTCGACATCACCGAGCGCGTCAACGCTAATGCGGACGCCACTGCCCAGATGGAGGACGTCCAGGCCTGGGAACACCGCAATGGCGCCATCCCACCCGGGGCCTTTGTGGCATTGCGGACAGGCTGGAGTGACCGTTGGCCTGACGCCGCTGCCATGGCGAACAGGGACGATCACGGTGTCAGCCACACACCTGGCTGGTCGCAGGAAGTCCTCTCCTTCCTGATTGAGGAGCGGTCGGTTACCGCCGTCGGTCATGAGCAGACGGACACAGACCCGGGACTGGCCACATCCCGCCAGGATTTCACGCTGGAGACCTACGTCCTGGCGCAGAACCGGTGGCAGATCGAGCTGATGGCGAACCTGGACGGACTTCCAGAAGCGGGCGCTGCCCTCATTGCCAGCTGGCCCAAGCCACTGCGGGGCAGCGGTTTTCCTGCCCGGGTCTTCGCTATCCACTAGGAGGCGTTCCTCCAGTGACTAGAATCGGACCCATGTCTAAGACATCCAGCATGGGCCGGGGAATTATGGCTGTCCTAGCGGTGGGCTCCCGCAACGCAGAAGGCCTGCCTGGCGGAACGGTCGCTGATATAGCAACCGACTTGGGCAAGGACCGCAGCCAGGTAGCCCGCAGCCTGCGGACGGCCCAGCAGGAGGGGTTTCTGGTCCGCAAAGACCACCGCACCTACGCCGTCGACTGGTCGCTCCTGACGGACGCGCAACTGTTATCCGAACAACGGTTGCAGACTGACGGCGCCACGGCGCTGACAGGCTTGGCCCGTGAAACTGATGAGGGATGCTTCCTTGGAATTCTGAGCGGAGACAGCACCGTCACCATCGGTGAGCATATTCCGGCAAGTAGCAACATGATCGGTTCATGGCTGGGCCGGCCGTATCCGGCCTACTGCAGTGATGCCGGCCAGGCACTGCTGTGGGAAGCGTCCGACGACGAGGTCCGGACCCTTTTCTCCGGGGTCGCATTCGTGCGTCATGGCCCCAATACACCCGTTGACGCGGAGGACTTCCTGTCACGACTACGCGCGGCCCGGGCGCGGGGATACTCCATCGTGGACGAGGAAGCCGAGCCCGGGCTGTATTCCCTGGCCGTTCCGATTAAGGACTTCAAGGGCGACGTGGTGGCAGCGCTGCAGGTCGTAGGCGCCAAGACGCGCCTGCAGCCGAGGCTGGAGGCCTGCGCCACGGCCCTCGTGTCCTGGGGAGGGTGGCTTGAGTCCATGCTGGGTCAGGTCCCGCCGAAGAACGTGCCTTAGCTGGCAAGACCCTTCCGGCCAGCACTGTTCCGCGTGCCGCCCTGGCACGACGCCAGCCGTTGGGCTGCTTCCCACAGGGCCTTTGCAACGTCATCTGCGCCGGACATGATCTCGGCCCGGCTGCCCAGGACACTGAGCGCTGCAAGAACGGAACCGTCGGCGGTGCGGACCGGAACCGCCAGTTCGTAGACTCCATGCTCGAACTCTTCCTCCGCGACAATGAAGCCCCGCGCACGGTCCCGGTCCATCAATTCGACAACTTCCTGCGGCGAATGGGCGGCCCCCGGACCGCCCACGCCAATGAAATTGACGTCCGCAAGAAGGGCCTCAACGGCCGGCTGCTCCTCGCCCCACAGCAGGGCCCGGCCGGACCCGGTGCACCACACGGGTGTCACCATGCCGGGTTTCACGAAGCCGCCGGGAACCGCGTCATTGCTGGAGGTCCGCAGGAGAATGACGCGGAAGCCCTCTCGTACGGAAAGTCTGGATCTAAGGCCGAACGAGGCCACCAAAGCCTCAAGTTCGGTTCTCGATTCGCGGACCCAGCCGGTATTCAAAGCGGCAGCCAGGCTAAAAAAACGTGGACCGGTCCGGAATGGCCCGCGTTCGACGCGTTCCAGCAGCCCCAGCTCACACAATTCCTGAGTCAACCGGGAGACACGGCTTTGGTCCATCTCCAGCTCGGATGCGATCTGGGAAACGCCGAATAGCCGCCTTCCCCACTTTTCCCGGTCTGCGACCAGCCGAACTATCCGAAGGCCTTGGGCCATGGATGACGCTTCCGAGGAAGAATCCATGCTCCGCGCTCCTTCCGCCTGTAACTACGCCTATTCTCACACGTCCTCACAGCTGACCGGGGCGCGCTTTCCCTGCGCGCGCCTTGCGTCCGTACTTGAAGTAGAAGAAGGCGTAGCAGGCGCCAACGAAAGTGAATCCGAAATAGAGCGCTGCTACCTGGTTCGGGTCATAGGCGATGCCGATGAGCGAGATGAGACAGAGCGAGAAGGCCAGGATCGGCACCAGCGGGAACAGCGGGGCCTTGTAGGGAAGCGCAGCGACATCACCGCCGTTTTTGACGAAGGATCTCCTGTGGAAGAAATGCGAGGCGGTGATGGACATCCAGACCCCGACGACGGCGAAACCTGCCACCGATACGAGAGCCAGATATACCGTTTCAGGTGCAACGACGCTGCTGATGAGGGATGCCAGACCACCGAGCATGCTGACGGAGAGTGCAGTCATGGGGATACCGCGTCGGGTCAGCTTCTTCAGCGCCCGGGGCGCGTGCCCCTCGTCGGCAAGGGAGTAAAGCATCCGCGCGCAGGAGAACAGGCCGCTGTTACCGGCTGAGAGGAGTGCGGTGATGATGACGAAGTTCATGATGTCGGCGGCATAAGGAATGCCGATGGATGAGAAGACCGTCACGAACGGGCTTTCGTCCAGCCCGACCTGTTCGAAGGGGATGGTTGCGGCGATGACGGCGATTGCCCCGACGAAGAAGATCAGCAGACGGATGACGGTGCTGCGCATCGCTTTGGGGATGCTGGTGGCCGGGTCAGCGGTTTCGCCCGCCGCCACACCGATGAGCTCTGAACCGGAGAAGGCGTAGAACACAGCAAGCGCTGTGACCAGGACACCGGTGAAGCCGTTGGGGAAGAGGCCGCCGGAAGTGTTGAAGTTTTCAAACATGCTGGGATGGTTGGCCGCCTCGCTGAGCGGGTGGAAGCCGAACAGCGCCGCGCCGCCGAAAACGATAAGAACCACGATGGCGCCGACCTTGACGATGGCAAACCAGAACTCGGATTCGCCGAAGAATTTCGAGGAAATCGCATTGAAGCCGAAGAGGACCGAGGCGAAGATAACGCACCAGACCCAGACGTCAACACCTGGGAACCAACGCTGCATCAGGAGACCGGAAGCCGTGAACTCCGATCCGATGGCCACCGCCCAGCAGAGCCAGTAGAGCCAGGCGGTGGTGAAGCCGGTGGCCGGCCCGATCGACCTCGCCGCGTAGATGTGGAAGGCCCCTGAGACGGGATAGGCGATGGCAAGTTCACCCAGGCAGGCCATCACCAGGTACACAACAAAGGCGCCAATGAGATACGCGATGACCGCCCCGAGCGGCCCGGCCTGGGAAATGGTGTACCCCGAGCTCAGGAAGAGCCCGGAGCCGATAACCCCACCCATGGCGATCATGACCAGATGCCGCGCCCCCATGGACCGCCGGAGGCCCGAATCGGTCGACGGCGGAATAGTGGGCTGCGGTTCTAGCTGGACAGGTAATGACGGTTCCATGGTTTCTCCCAGGTGAGTGGCAGGTCTGATGCGAAGGATGCGCACGTGGCCCGGCGTGGGGTCAAGCCGACTCGAGCTGCGCAGTAGCGACAGTGATGAAAGTAACACGAAAGGGCGGTTTTGGTCATCAAGAACATCTCTACATGTCTATGTTGAACGTAAGTTACGTTCCGGCGTAATGACGAATCGGCAGCCGGATGGTCAGTTCGCCCTGCTTTTCGGTCACAATCACATGCGCTGACGGACATGGAATGCGGTCAGCATTGGAGGACCGATGTAACTGACTGAAGGAGCACCATGACCACCTACGACATTGCGCTGATCGGCTTCGGCGGCGTCAACAGGACGCTGGCAGAACTGATCGCTACGCGTGGCGAGAGACTTCGTTCGGAACTGGGCTTCGGCCTGCGGGTCGTGGCCATCACCGACCTGCGTCTCGGATCCCTGGTCCAGCCCGAAGGCGTGGACCTCTCCGTTGTCCTCAAACTGGGCGGCGGACATGAAACCTTCGCAGCGTACGGCGGATCCGCCGACACCAACAACGAATCCGTGATCCGCCACTGCACAGCGGACATTATCTGCGAGGCCACCTTCACTAATCCCGACGACGGCGAGCCGGCAGTTTCACATGTGCGCTGGGCACTCGAATCCGGCAAGAGCGTCTGCACCACAAACAAGGGCCCGGTTGCCCTCCGCGGCGCCGAGCTGAGCTCCCTTGCCGAACAGAACGGCGTGCACTTCGAGTTCGAGGGCACCGTCATGAGCGGCACTCCCGTCATCCGCCTGGCCAAGAAGACGTTCGCGGGGCTGAAACTGAACGGCTTCGAAGGCATTCTCAACGGCACCAGCAACTATGTGCTCGGGCGGATGGAAGCCGGCCTGGACTTCGACGCGGCCATCAGGGAGGCGCAGGAGCTCGGCTACGCCGAAGCAAACCCCGCAGCTGACATCGAGGGCTACGACGTTCAGCTCAAGGTCCTCATCCTCGCCAACGAACTGCTGGACGCGGGCATAGAGCTCAAGGACGTCCATCGGCAGGGGATGTCGACCGTGACGCCGAAAGACATTCGGAAGGCAGCCCGCGAGGGGCGTCGCTGGAAGCTCGTGGGCGCGGCACGGCGGAATCCGGACGGGTCCGTGACCGCAGGCGTATCCCCCGTAGCGCTTCCCCTTGATCACGGGCTGGCCGGGGTTTCCGGCGCGACCAATGCCGTGTCCTTCGAGACCGATCTTCTGGGCGCAGTAACCATCTCCGGACCGGGAGCCGGGCGCGTGGAGACCGCCTACGCGCTGCTCTCTGACATCATCGCCATGCACGCGGCCAGGGCGGAGGCATCCGCAAATGCCTGAATCCACACTGTGTTCGACAGAAACCGCCCTGCCACAGTTCCATGACGTGACGAGCCCCTACGACGGCAGGGTGGTCGGTGCGGTTTCGCTGACCGAAGCCACCGCCGGCAAAGCCGTGATCGAAACGGCCCGCACCGGCGCCCGGAAGGCACGTGCCCTGTCCCGCGGCGCACGCGGGAAGATCCTGGACGGTGCCGCAATGCAGATCGAGCAGCGCAGCGAGGAGTTCGCACTGACGATAGTGTCCGAGGCCGGGAAAACGATCCGCCAGGCACGGAAGGAAGTGCTGCGCGCGGTCAACACGCTCCGCCTGTCCGCTGCCGAAGCGCGCCGGAACGCAGGCGAAGTCATCCCCTTCGACTCCTATGAAGGCTCAGAGGACCGCACCGGGTGGTACTCGCGCGAACCACTGGGCATCATTGCCGCGATCACCCCATTCAACGACCCCCTCAACCTGGTGGCGCACAAAGTCGGCCCGGCAATCGCCGGAGGAAACGCCGTGATTCTCAAACCCTCTGTGCTGACGCCGCTGTCAGCCCAGCTGCTCGTGGACGCTCTCGTGAGCTCAGGGCTCCCTCCGGAGGCCCTCACCATTGTCCACGGCGGCCGGGAAGTGGCCGAGACAATCATCAGGTCCCGGGACGTACGAATGGTGTCCTTCACCGGGGGGTTCTGCACGGGTGAGAGCATCGCCCGCACAGCCGGCTTGAAGAAGCTGTCCATGGATCTCGGCGGAAACGCACCCGTGATCGTCCTGGACGATGCCGACATCGGAAATGCAGTGGAATCCTGCGTCTCCGGAGCATTTTGGGCCGCCGGCCAGAACTGTGTGGGGGTGCAGCGGATTCTCATAGCCGCACCGGTGTACGGCGCGTTCCGTCGGCGCTTCCTGGAGGTGGCGGCCAAGTTGGTTGCCGGAGATCCTTCAGATGAACGGACGGACGTCGGGCCCATGATCAGCCCAGCCGCCCTGCATGAGCTCCAAGCCAAGCTGGACGAGGCCCTCGGAGCCGGCGCTGTCCTTCTTTCAGGCAATGTCACGGACGGCAATGTGCTTCACCCGACCGTCCTGGAAGCGGTCCCGACGGACAGCCGGCTGTGGAAGCAGGAGGTTTTCGGGCCCGTGGTCATGTTCCGCCAGTTCAGCACGTTCGAAGAGGCCATCGAAGTCGCTAACGCCATCGAGTTCAGTCTTCATGCGGGCATCTTCACCGACTCCCTGGCCCGGGCCATGGAGGCAGCCCAACAGCTCGAAGCAGGCGGCGTCATGATCAACGACTCCTCTGATTACCGCTTCGACGGCATGCCGTTCGGCGGGGCCAAGTACGGAAGCATGGGCAGGGAGGGCGTCCATTTCGCGTATGAGGAGATGACCCAGCCAAAGGTCATCTGCATCAGGAACTGATGGAACCGGATGGGCCGCGGGCACCTCCGGGGCCCCGCCTGATGTAACTTGACAGGGTCATGGCCGTCACCGTGTCCGTGACGCCGGGAATGGCCGCAATCTGCTCCCAGATCTCCTGAACCCTCTCCAGCGACCTGGCCTCGACCCTCACCAGCAGGTCAAAGTCGCCGCTCACGACATCACACAAAACCACTTCAGGAATCGACCGCAGTTCGGTGATGACGTCCGACCCCCGCACCCGGTCCTTCCTGTAAACCATCAGGAAGGCGGACACCGGCCCCTGCCCCGGTGGGCCGGCAACGATCGTGTACCCCTGAATGTAGCCTTGCCGTTCCATCCGTTCGATCCGTTGGCGCACGGCATTCCTCGACAGCAGGACTTTGGTCGCCAGCTCCGCGTGGCTCATCCGAGCGTTCTTCGTTAGCTCCGCAAGAATCCTCTGGTCTATCTGATCAAGACTCACTCGATCCATGCCTACCCTTCACACCAAATTTTCCCCGGCACACCCGCAACCGAACCAACTCCACGACCGAAAGCACTCGAAAAATGACACTTCTGCAGCAAGCTCGGCCACCTCTCACCGGCATTAGCTGCGTCCTGTTCGACATGGACGGAACGCTGCTGGATTCAGCACCCGGCGTTACGGCAAGTGCTGCCCGGGCCCTGGCCGCCGTAGGCGCGCAGGTCCCCGCGATGGACAAACTGCGGCAATTCGTCGGGCCGCCGATGATCGAGTCCTTCAGAACAGTCTCACGGTTGGACGACATAACCGCCCAAAGGGCCCTCCAACACTACCGCAAGGCATACGCCGACCACGGCGCTGAACAGTCCAGCCCATACGACGGGATCATCGAACTGCTTGACCACCTGCACTCGGCCGGCATGCCGATGGCTGTCGCCACCTCCAAGGTGGAAGATCAAGCGGTAAGACTCGCACGAAGGTTTGGAATCGAGGGCTACTTCATCAACATCTGCGGGGCGTCCGACCGCGACGGAAGAGCAAGCAAGGCAGAGGTCGTCGCCGAACTGCTGCTCCGCCTTCAATCCGAAGGCGTAGACATCTCCGGTCCCGTGATGATCGGAGACCGGAGCTACGACATCGCTGGAGCCGCCCAACACGGAATCCCGACGATATTCGTGCTCTGGGGCTACGGGGACGCCGGGGAAGCGTCGCAGGCGTCCGCCGTTGTCTCCTCCCCCGCTGCCCTGCTGCCACTGATCGTGGCCAACCGCGGCCCGTGGGATGACCAGCAGAGGTCCTGGCCTGCCATGTGAGCACATGGATACAAGAACGAAACGTTGGGTCGACGCTGTGAAACATGCCGTGGCTACGCTAATTCCTACCTGAGAGAAGGTCATCCGCAGGTCAATTGAAAGGAATTAGCCATGCTTTGGAATACCTTGAACCTGTTTTTCAATTCTTCGCCCAATGACGGGAACTCAACATTCGGAGAGGCCGGGTCGAATACCGATTTTCCCCAGGGCCAGCTCACGTCCGCGGCTTGGGAAGGCTGGTGGGACAGCGCCGCGCAGGTCTGACAGGCATCACCGGGAGTAGGCTCACCCAAAGGGAACCAGCGAGCGGGAGGGTGAGGCGTGACAGAACCTACGGGCAGCACCGAACTTGAGGGCGGCGCCAAATTTAAGGACCAGGGGCTGCCGATGACGGCACTGGCCGTGGCGGCGGGCCGTGCCGTCGAGACGTCGCGGGCCGACCCGCTCGTGGCGGATCCGTTCGCTTCCGCCTTGGTGGTGGCCGCGCGCTCCCACCTGGACCTGCCGACGGTGTGGCCGGCGGAACCGGCGGAGGCTCCTCCCCTGCAGCAGCCGCTCCTGCTGGCTTCCATCTACATCGGGATGCGGACCAGGTTTATCGACGACTTCCTGCGGTCCGACCCACGCACCGCGCAGACGGTGGTTCTCGGCGCAGGGCTCGATACCCGGGCCTTCCGGCTGCAGTGGCCGGAAGGTGCCAAGGTCATTGAGATCGACAGCGCCAACGTCCTGGAGTTCAAGGCCCATGTGCTGAGCCGGCTTTCGGCGAAGCCGGTGTGCGAGCTGATCACCCTGGCTGCGGACCTTTCCCTGCCGTGGCGGGAGCCGTTGCTGGCTGCCGGTTTTGACCCTGCCCAGCCCACCACCTGGGTCCTCGAGGGCCTGCTACCGTACCTTGATGCCGCTACCCAGCGTGTGGTGCTGGAGGAAGTTGCGGCGTTGTCGGCGCCGGGCTCCCGGGCGGTGATTGAGCGTGCCGTGGCCCTGCCAAAGACCGACGACATTGAAGCCAAGCTGCTCGAGTTCAGCCAGCAGACGGGCCTGCCCATGAGCGAACTGCTGGCGCGGGCCGATCCGCCTGATCCCGTGGAGTTGCTCGAGTCAGCAGGCTGGCGCTGCGGCGGGCACACCGTCGAGGAGCTGTGTTCCAGGTACGGCAGGGTGCTGTCGCTGGCCCCCGCAGACCAATCTGAACCAGCCGCGTCCGGCCCGGAGCAGCAGCCGACTCCCGACCAGTCCCGGGGCGGCTTCGTCACCGCCTGGCTGCCGTAGACGGCAGTCTCCTGGCCAAACTATGCCGGGTCACTGCCCGAAGACGCGGACGGGGCAGGTTTAGCGAGTTCGGCTGTGATCTGGTCTGTCCAGGCGTCGACAGCCTCCCAGTCCCGCACGTCTCCGAACCGACCGCCGATGAGCCGAAACAACGCCCGGAGCGGTGCCGACATCTGGTCGGCCCTGAACACACCGGAGAAGACCCTGTGGCCGCGAAGCGGAACTTCCTGGAACTGCACTTGTTCCAGGCGTTGCTGTTGAAGTGCGGCACCGCGATTGCGAAACGGCTTTGGCAGGGCGTCGGCCATTCCCACGCTGAACGCCCAGACAGGCCGTTTTGCCAATTCGGCCGTCTGCTGTGTGAAGAACTCCAAAGCCGGGGGCAGCCACGCCTGGTTGTGGATGGCGCTGCCGACCACCACAGCCTCGTAGCCGGAGACAGACTCGACCTCCTCCACGGACCGGCATTCGACCCCGCTCAATGCAGCCGCCATACGTGAGGCAACATGCTGGGCTATCTCCCGGGTGGAACCCATCGCACTTGCATAGGCAACCAGAACAGTCATGGTGAGCCTCCTACCTTCCGCTCTCCAGTCTGAGGGAACCGGGCCGGGCTGGAAACAGCCTTAAGACCCGACAATCTCGTTTACCTCAGCGCCACCTTCCCGCAGGCGGCAGGCCACCTGGCCGCCCTAGGGTGAACGGGTCGGCGGCTCAGCGCCGGCCACCGTCTTCCGGGAGGATCTAAAACCATGCGCAAAGTCCTGACCGCAGCGGCCGCCGTCGCGCTTTTCACCGCCGTCATTGCCTCAACGGCGGGTCCCGCCGTCGCCGCCCCGACGGCGGACGCCGGAACGCCGTCGCCGAACGCTGCAGGAACAGCCAAGCCCGCTATCAAGACGAACGAGGGCAACGGCTCCTTTGACCTGCAGTCGCACCGCGGCGGCCGCGGCGAGTGGACCGAGGAATCGCTGGCCGCGTTCGCGAACTCGCTGAAGCTGGGTGTGAGCACGCTGGAGCTGGACACGCACCTGACCGAGGACGGCAAGGTGATCGTCTGGCACGACGACACGATCCAGGCCAACAAGTGCGTGGACACCGCCGCGGCCACACCGGGCGACCCCGAGTTCCCTTACGTCGGCGACCGGGTGGCGGACCTGTCGCTGGCCCAGATCAAGACGCTGAACTGCGGTTTCAAGCAGCTGCCCGGCTACCCGGAGCAGCGGGTGGTCGAGGGCAACCGCATCGCAGAGCTCAAGGACGTGTTCCAGCTGGCCAACGAGTACGTTGCCAAGAAGGTCCGCTTCAACGTGGAGACCAAAGTTGAGGACGGACAGGCCGGCGGCGGGGGCTCCGTGGCGCTCACCAAGGCCGTGGTCACCGAGATCTACATGGCGGGCATGTCCGGCCGCACCACCGTGCAGTCGTTCGACTGGTCCACGCTGAACTACACGAGGAAGATCGCCCCGCAGCTGCCGCTCGTGGCACTCTCCAGCGGCGATGCGTGGCTGCAGGTGGGCAAGCCCGGTGCGGCGCCCGAACTCGGCGGCATCGACATCGATGACTACGACGGTTCCCTGGCCAAGGCCGCCAAGGCACAGGGCTACGACGTCATCTCCCCCGCCTTCGCGTCCGTAACCCCGAAAATGATCGCCGAAGCCCACGAGTTCGGCCTGCCGGTCGTCCCGTGGACCGTGAACACCACCGCCGACATGGCACGCCTGATGGACCTTGGCGTGGACGGCATCATCACCGACTACCCCACCCGACTGCGCACCCTCATGGAGGAGCGCGGGCTGAAACTGCCGAAGGCTTACGCTGTGGCTGGCTAGGCTGCCGCTGATCGAGGCTCAACCAGCGCCGGGATCGAGGAGCTGCGCAAGGTGGCGTCCGGGCCGCTCGGCGTCCAACTGCTTCACCTGCATGGCGCAGGAGAAGCCGTCGGTCAGCACCACGCCCTCCGCGCCGGCGCTCCGCAGCGCCGGCGCAAGTGCCTGTTCGGCCACCTGCATGCTCACCTCGTAGTGCTCCTTCTCGAAGCCGAAGTTGCCCGCCACACCGCAGCATCCGGTGGCGTCCACTACGTCGGTGATGCCGACGGCGGCCAGCGCTGCCCGCTGCGTTCCGGCACCAAAGACCGAGTACTCGTGGCAGTGCGTCTGCAGCATCACACGTTCCGGAAGCGGTTCGGCCGGGGCCGGCGACCACCCGGCGCCTGCCAGCTGGTCCACATGTGAGGCGAAGCTGCGCACCCGTGCCGCCACCCGCTTGGCCTGGTCCGTGCGGACCAGCTCGGGCAGATCCTTCCGCAGCGCGGCCGCGCAGCTGGGCTCCACCACCACGATGGGGCGGTCGGTGCCGTCGTCCAGCACTTCGGCTGCGTTCCCCAGCAGCTTCTTGGCGGTGTCCAGCTGGCCTGTGGAGATCCAGGTCAGCCCGCAGCAGGCATCGGCCGAGCATTCGGTCCGCTCCCCCGCGCCGGCCAGCACCCGCGCCGCGGCCCCGGCCACCTCGGGGCGGAAGCCCCTGGTGAACGTGTCCACGAACAGCACTACGCCCTCGCCGGTATCTACGTCATCGGCACCTTCAGTGCCTGCGCGAGCGGCGACGTCGGCACTCAGCCGGGTCCCGCCGTCGTGCTTCCTGGCGTTCCTGCCCGGCATCGCCACGCCGGCCGCGGCAACCTCCCTGCGCCATTCGCTGCCGCCCGCGAACCGAGGCATCGAGCGCTCGGTCGTGAGCCCACCCAGCACGGCCGCCACCTTGGCCAGCGGCGTGGCCAGCACAGCGTTGACCAGCGGCGCCACGCGGCCGGTCAGCTTCAGCCAGCGCGGCAGCCAGCCCAGGGAGAAGTGCGAAAGCGGACGCCTCCGGCCCCGGTAGTAGTGGTCGAGGAACTCCGACTTGTAGCTGGCCATGTCCACGCCGGTGGGGCAGTCGCTGGAGCACGCCTTGCAGGACAGGCAGAGGTCCAGCACCTCGCGGACCTCCTCGGACTTCCAGCCCTCCTCCACGGTGCGCGCCCCTCGGACCATGTCCTGCAGCACGCGGGCACGGCCTCGGGTGGAATCCTTCTCGTCGCGGGTTGCCCGGTAGCTGGGGCACATCACGCCGCCGGCATCGGTGCGGCAGCGGCCCACGCCGATACAGCCCTGGACTGCGTGGACCCACGGGTCTATGCCACCTCCGCCCGCGTGTGCCGGATTGTCCGTCTCAGCCGTGGATCCCCCGCCGGAGTGCAGCGGCCGGAGGTCGAAGCTGGTGCGCCACTCGCGCTGCGGCACCCCGTCCAGCGCCAGGTTCTCATCCATCGGATCCGGATCCGTGAGCGAGCCCGGGTTCAGGATGCCGGCCGGGTCCCACACCCCGCGATAGGCGGCGAACGCCTCCAGCATGCGCGGCGAATACATCAGCGGCAGCAGCTGCGACCGGGCCCGGCCGTCGCCGTGCTCGCCGGAGAGCGAGCCGCCGTGCCGCACCACCAGCCGCGCGGCGTCGGCCGAGAACCGGCGGAACACGTCCCGGCCCTCCTCAGAGCGCAGGTCGTACGTAATGCGGATGTGCATGCAGCCGGCACCGAAGTGCCCGTACATGACGCCGTGCAGGCCGTAGCTGTCCAGCAGCCCGCGGAAGTCCGCCAGGTAATCGGCCAGGTTCTTCGGTGCGACGGCGGAATCCTCCCACCCCGGCCAAGACTCACCGCCCGTGGACAGGCGCGACGAAAGCCCGGCCCCGTCCTCGCGTACCCGCCACAGCGAGGCCCGCTCCATCGGGTCGGGCACCGGCCGGCCCGCGACGAGGCGCCCGTTCTCTTGGAGGCGAACCAGCAACCGGTTGGCCTCGGACTCGACTTCGGCGGGATCGTCACCGTCGAGATCCACATACAGCCAGGCCTTGCCCTCCGGCAGACCAACTACGGCGCCCTCGCCGCGGCGGAAGCGCATCGTATCCACGATCGCCTCATCGATGCCTTCCACCGCAGCCGGGGAGAACTCGAGGATGGTTTCGATGTCCCGCGCCGCGTCCACCACGTCCGCGTAGCCGAGGCACACCAGTAGAGCGCTCGCCGGTTTGGGCACCAGCTTCATCCGGGCTCCGGTGAGGATCGCGCACGTACCCTCGGAGCCCACCAGGGCCCGGGCGACGTTGAAACCCTTCTCCGGCAGCAGGTTGTCCAGGTGGTACCCCGAGACCTGCCGCTGGATCCGGCCCAGCTCCACGCGGAAGTCGGCCAGGTTGTTGTGGGCCAGTTCCTTGAGCTCATCCGTCAGCGCAGCGGCGCGCGCCGTTGCCTGCTTGTCCTCCGGGTGCGTGGCGCGCAGCCCCGTGGCAGTGGCGGTGAGCCGGGCACCATCGGAGGTGACGACGTCGAGCTCCACCACGTGGTCAGACGTGCGGCCGTAGCGGACAGAATGGTTGCCGCACGCGTCGTTGCCCAGCGAGCCGCCCACGGTGGCGCGGTTCTTCGACGACGGGTCCGGGGCGAAGGTGAAGCGGTTGCCGGTTGCCTGCTCCACCTCGCGTGTGAGCACGGCGAGCACCACGCCCGGGTCCACGGCCACGGCGCCTGCCGCCTCGTCGATCCCGTGGATCCGGTTCATGTGCCGGGAGAAGTCCAGCACCACGCCTGGCCCGATCGCGTTGCCCGCCATTGACGTGCCGCCGCCGCGGCTGATCAGTGGCGTTCCCGTCGCCCGGCACACCGCGAGCGCTGCCACTACGTCTTCCGCGGACCGCGGGAACACCACGGCCAGCGGGGGCACCCGGTAGTTGGAGGCGTCGTACGCATACTCGGCCAGCCGGCGCGGCGAGCTGTCGGCGCTGATTCCGGCCGCAGTCAGTTTCTCCAGCACCTTCTGCTGTGCGGCGTTGCGCGCTTTGCCGGACTCTTCGGTGGAAGGTTCGACGGCGGCGGCGTCCGCAGCGGAGGCACGGTCAGTCTGCTTCATGTTGGCCAGCGTAGTCCGCGGACGCCGCGGCGGCCGATCACTGGGGACAGCGGGACGCCCGTCGGCTGGAGTTTCGTGGTCCACCATGTGGGCCACAGGCCGCGCCACAAGTGCGCATCACCGTTTTCTCTCAGTTGAACTTTTCTTTCAGTTGAGCTGCCGGGAGCTCGGCTCCGGAATTCCTCGTTCGATGCGGAGGCGCTTGGCGCGGGCGGCGGTGCCGGCCAACCGGCCGGCGTATAGGGCGCCGGCACCGCCCGCTGCGGTCAGAACCAGGGCTCCCCACATCGGGTCCTGGCCCTGACTGGTGGGCCCGGCCACGAGCAGGACAGAAAACACGGCGAGGGCCGCGAAGAACACCACCATGACTATGAACCCTCTAGCTGACAGCACGGCGGGGTGGGAGCTGGCGGAGACCACACCGATCTCGTCCTTGGCGTAGCTGTAGAGCCTGCCCTCCGTGGTGCGGCACAGGACGCGCTTCTCGCCCCGGGCCAGTGCCAGGTCATGGTGGGCACGGACCTCGTTATCCTGGCTGGCGCCGTCCCCGTGGCTGTTGCCGGGCTTCCCGTGCTGCATTCTGGTCCTGCCTGCTTCGGTTCCAAATTGTCGTCGCAGTGAAGTATGCCAGCACGGGTCGGCGTGACAACTCCTCTCACAGGCAGGTCACGGATTGGACCTCCCGGCCGCGGCATTCTGCTGAGTTCAGGGCAAACTGGCATACTGCTTGGTGAACCTTGGGGGATCACTTGAAAATCGTGCTGTACGTCATTTGGGCGCTGTTTGTTGCCGGCGCCGTCTACTCCGTCCTCCACGTGGTCAGGAAGGCCGGGCGGCACGAGCAGCTAACAGCCGGTTGGCCAAGGGTGCAGGCCGCCGTGACCGGCAGCCGGGACGGCTGGAGCGGCGGCGCAGGCAACATGAGGCGCAACCGCCGCTTCTGGCCCACGTACCAGTTCACCGACTCCCACGGTACGTTGTTCATGGGGGAATCAGAGCTTTCGTTTGCCGAACAGCCGGTGCCGGGGTCGCCGCTAGAGGTCGCTTACAACCCAGCCAACCCCGACGAGTCCTTCCACGTCTCCTCCAAGACGAGAATCACCCTGGGCTGCCTGATTCCGTTCTTCGCTGTCTTTGCCGTCGCCCTTTTCTGGTTCATCGGCGTCTTTCCGTTGGGCTGATTGATCATCCTCAAGCAGCTACGCGCTCATCCGGGACGGCGTGCAGCGCTACGGCATCCCGGCCGCCCAGCCCCGGCGTCCGGTACCCCTCCCGGAGCCTCCAGCCCCGGGATTCGTTCGCCCGTAGGATGAGACATGCACTTCGAGGACACGCTCTTGACGGTACTGGGAGCCGGACTGATTCTTCTGATGCTCGCGGACGTCTTCCATACCCTCCTTTATCCGCACGGCTCCGGACCTGTGTGCAGAACAATAATGCGTGTCTTCTGGTTCCTCTCGCGAAGGTTGAAAGGGCGCCCCGGCACACTGGCCGCTCCTGTGGCGATGGCCGCCGTCATTGCCGCATGGGCAGGTCTGGCGATTGCGGGGTGGGCGCTGCTTTACTTGCCGCACCTCCCGGAAGGTTTCGTGTACGGGGACGGCGTGCCACAGCAAGGAGATTTCGCCGAAGCAGCCTACATATCGATGGTGAGCCTCTCAACAGTGGGGTTCGGAGAAGTGGTTGCCGGCTCGCCGATCATCCGGCTGCTGACAGGACTCCAGGCGATCACGGGGTTCGGGCTGCTGACAGCCACAGTCTCGTGGTTCCTGCAGCTGTTCCCGGCGCTCAACCGCCGCCGAGCCCTTGCCCACCATCTGAACCTGATCAGGGAATCAGTTGAACCTAACGGCATTGCAGGACTGGAACCCTTGCACGCCGCTGCGCTGCTGGAATCCCTGGCCATAGACGTTGCCACGGTCAGCATCGATTTGCTGTCCTTTCGCGAGAGCTACTATTTCCGCGAGGTCGAACAACGGGGTTCCCTGCCGGACACCATCTCCTACGCCCAGCAGTTGGCTGCTGAGGCTCAACAAAGCCCGAACACCGAGCTCCTGTTTGCCGGACGAATGCTCGATGCATCGTTGGAGGAGCTGGCGGCAGTCCTCCGCGGCAAGTTCGGCCACCCGGGCGACACCACTTCAGCGGTCTTTGACAGCTACGCCCTGCACCATAAACACCGCCAGCGGTAGACCCGGACTACACGGTGACGTCCCTGCAGGATCTGGCTGGCGCATTGGCCAACGTCGCGGGTTGAACGCAACTGCCTCCCTCGGCGCCTCATGGACACGCCCCGCCCGCAGCGGAGTCGGTTGGGCGCAGGTCAGAAAGCGGAGGGCTCAGGTCAGCTTGTAGCTCAACCGGTACTTGGCGCCGTCTTTGGTGAACTCCATGATCCCGTCCTTGCCTCCGGGTTCGAGGACCTGCTGACCGAGGTAGTCATCGCCCTCGACGTCGTTTTCATAGAGCTTCACCGAAACCTTGCCGGTGAACTGGAGCGTCCTGTCGATCTTGTTCTTGTCGCCCTCGCTGATCTGCACGGACTTCCCCAGGTTCTGGTCCTCGATCCGGATCCGGATCTCGTCATCACCGACGAAGTCCTCCTGCTCAATGCAGTGCAGGGTTCCGAGATGGATCTTGCCGCCCGGCAGAGAGGTCAGCGTGCTGGCCGACGATATGCGCCCTGCCCTTGCCCTAGGTTGAGACGAGCAGCAAATTGTTGCCCTTGCCGTCCCAGTTCTTCCACCACGCGACACCCTGAGGGGTGTGGTCGCTGAGTTCTTTGCTGGTCAGATCCGGCCCCGGCCTGAAGCGCGAGTCGTCATGTGTGCAGTCCGGTTTCCCAAGTAACTCGCAGTTGTTGTCGTTTTGAGGGCTCATAACGACAACAACTGCGAGTCAGTTGGGTGTACCCGTTCAGTTGAGATGCGCTGCTACTTCGCCGTGATGGTCCAGTCGCCGTCGGAGTTGACCTGGACGAAGCCGGGGCTGAGCTTCACGGTGCCGCTGTAATCGCCGATCTTGTTGACTGCCAGCTCTGGAACCTCGCTGCCGAAGCCCTGCACCAGGAAGTTGCTTTCGCCCTTGTTGGTGATGGTTGCCTTGTCGCTGGCCACGTCCCAGTAGAGGACCTTGTCCCCGTGGCCGCTGACCTTGTCCGTGGAGGTCGGTACGCTGTCGATGTCCTCGATTTTCAACGTCCAGGCGGAATCGGCGCTGACGTTGAACTCGGTGGTGGGCGCACCCGCGCTGGTGTCCACGAGGTGCGAACCGGCGTAGGCGCCGGTGGTGTTGACCAGCAGTATCTCGGCGCCGTTGGTTTCCAGGGCGGTGTTGCCGCTGCAGGCCTTGCAAGTGAAGGTCACCACGGCCGGGAGTCCCTTGAGGTCAACCGTCTTGACGTCGTCGCCGGTACCCGTCAGCGTCTGGGCCTCGAGGTGGGGCCGGCCTTCCCCGGCAGCTGCTTCCTCGGTGGTTGTGGGCTGCGCGGAGGAACCGGCGGCGCTCTCCTGCGTGACAGGCGCCGCAGAGATGATCGGCGGGGTGGCGGCCTGCCGGACAACAGCGGCAGCAGCAATCCCGCTGAAGACACCGATCACCAGGTTGACCACCAAAAGGACAACCGTGACCACAACGGCCACCTTCTTGTGCTGCGCATACCCTGCCAGCGGCCGGCGGTTCTTGTCCGTCTGCCTTCCGGCCAGTGTGACGATCAGGTCCACGAGCGACCAGGTGCCCAGGCCGCCCAGCGTCAGCAGCTTGGCGATGCCCGTGCCGATCTTGCCGAGGTAGAAGCGGTCCACGCCCAGGCCGCCAAGGAGCAGCGAAAACAGCCAGGTGACCAGGAAGGACTTCTGCGGTTCCGCTCCGTACTGCCCCGGGAAGGCCCCGTACTGCCCCGGATACGCCTGCCCAGCGTTTTGCCCGTCCAACAACTGCCCGTTCGCATACTGCGGCGCGCCGTAGGTGGTGTAGTCGGAGGGCGGCGGCGGCGGGGTTGGGCCGGGGTGGCTCATTGCGGTCCTTTCAGGGCAGGCGACGGCAGGGGTCGCCGAGGTGGCGGAGTGAGGAAGAAGGTGGGCAGTGCGGAAGGGGGTGGTGCGGAAGGGTGCGGCGAGCGGACAGTCCACCTGCACAAAGAACGCCCTGTGAGCGGAAATTTGTGGTGAATGACACGTCGCCCGACAGCGGGCACATGGCTTCAAAAAGCCCGATTGCTTAAGGCTTTATGGCTTGCACATCTGCTGCTGTCCCCCAGTTTGACGCTTTGGCGTCACCGCCCCCTGAAGGGATAATACAGGGCTTCCGGAGGGCACGCGGGGACGCCACGGCGCGTCCCGGAAGACGCGCCGTGAAGGCAACGACGACGGCGGTCCCCGCCCGCCGTCGTCGTACCTTTGCTCTCTTTTGGGGTTGCTGTTCAAGCCCTACTTTGGCACGGCTCCGATCTGCTGCATCAGGTTCAGCATGTCCGTCGATCCCCAGTGTTCGGCCACCTTGCCGTCCTCGACGCGGATGATGTCGATGCCCGAGAACTCAACGCTGTTGCCACTGGCCGGCACCCCGGCGAAGTCGCCCTGGTGCGTCCCCGTGAGGATGGTGTGGACGGCCTCCAGATTCCCGTCAGCAAGTGCCGGCTCGGAGGTCTTCACTGCGAGGTCCGGAAACGCGGTCCGGATGGCGTTCACATAGAACTTCACGCCCTCCTTGCCCGGGGGCTGGCCGGGAAAGCCCTCCTCGTGGTCGACGACATCGTCCGTCACCATCTCGTCGATGAGCGACAGATTGCCGCCCGTCAGTACCTCGTCGTAAAAGCGCTTGATCAATCCCTGTCCGCCAGCCATCCCGTGCTCCTTAGTGCTTGTGGCTGTGTATGGCGGTTGCATTGTCCTCCCGCCGCAACACGGCTTCAATGGCGCGTTGCTTCCCGAACCGGGCGGCACGATCCGCCGGCAAAAATCGGGCGGTTCGTCCGGGCGGGAAAGGTCCAAAATAGACCTAGGGGACATGCCAGGACATGCAGCGCGAACGGAGGGAATTATCATGGCCGGACACTTTGAAATCGTTGATGCTCCAGACGGCGGCTTCCGCGTCAGGCTTCTGGATGGCGCAGGAACACTGGTTGCGACCTCGGTGAAGTACCCCACCAAACAGGCTGCTGTTGCCGGGATTTCCTACACCAGGGAGATCGCCGGAACAGGCCTCATCCGCGACATGAGCCGCGGTGGCCACGGGGAAATCATCATCCCCAAGTCCAGGGCCGCGCATGCGACCGCGAGATTCCACTCCCATACGCGATTCCCGGCGGTGGAGCGGGGCGCCCGGACCCTCTGACCGGTCGGGAGGCATGACGTCGGGGCGGGCCTGGGACTAGGGTGGATTCACGGCTGAAGACACCCGGCCCCTGGAACGCCCCTACGGAGCTGCCACCATGACCGAAGCCTTCGCCCCCGCAGACGCCGCCGCCTCAGACGCGGAATCTGAAGCCGGCACCGGTAGAGCCGCCGACGCCGAACTCCGCCGCATCGCCTCCGAAAACCTCGGCCTCCCCCACCTCCGGGACGGCCAGCTCGCCGGCATGCGCGCCCTCGTTTCCGCTCGGGATGTGCTCGCCGTGATGCCCACCGGCTACGGCAAGTCGGCGATCTACCAGGTGGCCGCGCTCTTCATGCACGGCGGCCACGGCAGCGTGAAGCATCCCGACGGCGCCGCCGCCATCAGCGCAAGGCGCGGTCCCGCCGTCGTCGTCTCCCCGCTGATTGCGCTGCAGGAGGACCAGCTGGACGGCCTGCTGGAGGACCTGGGCGGGGAGTCCGCCGTCGCCATCAACTCCGGCCGGAAGGATTCCGAGGTGGAGGACGCGTGGGAGGCGGCCGAACGGGGCGAGGCCGCGTTCCTCTTCCTCGCCCCCGAGCAGCTGGCCAAGACCGAAACCGTGGCACGGCTGGCGGCGCTGGACGTCCAGCTGTTCGTGGTGGACGAGGCCCACTGCGTCTCGTCCTGGGGGCACGACTTCCGCCCCGACTACCTGCGGCTGGGCGAGGTCCGCGGGCAGCTCGGCAACCCACCCGTCGCCGCGCTGACCGCCACGGCCTCTCCCCCGGTGCGCGACGAAATCCAGCAGCGCCTGCGCATGAAGGACCCGCAGGTGCTGGTCCACGGCTTCGACCGGCCCAACATCCGGCTGGACGTCGTCCGCCACCTCGAGGACAGGGACAAGCAGCGCGCCGTCGTGGAGCAGGCGGCAGAACTCCGCGCCGAGCTCAACGGTCCGGGACTGCTCTACGCTGCCACCCGCAAGGACACCGAAACCTACGCCGCCGAACTCGCCGAGCACGGGCTGCGCGCCGCGGCCTACCACGCCGGCCGGAAGCAGGGCGAGCGGGATGAGGTCCACGAGCAGTTCCTCGACGACGAGCTGGACGTCGTGGTGGCGACCACCGCCTTTGGCATGGGCATCGACAAGCCCAACGTCCGCTTCGTGATCCATGCCGACATCCCCGAGTCACTGGACGCCTACTACCAGGAGGTCGGGCGCTCCGGCCGCGACGGGCAGCCCGCCTCCGCCGTCCTGCACTACCGGCCCGAGGACCTCGGCCTGCGCAAGTTCTTCGGCACGCACAAGCCGGACGAGGACGCGCTGCTCGCCGTCCTCACCGCCCTGCGCGCCGCCGACGGCCCGATCACCCAGAAGGCGCTCGCCGAGCAGACCGGCATCCCCGGCCGCCGGCTGACGGGGCTGCTGAACGAACTGCAGGAGACCCGTTCCGTGAAAGCCCTCAAGCGCGGCGTCCGGCTGGAGGCCGGCGCCAAACTGCCCAAAGTGGTGGAACACGCCGTCGAACTCGCCGAAGCACGGCAGCGTGTGGACCGATCCCGGATCGAGATGGCGCGCGGCTACGCGGAGACGGACGCGTGCCGGCGCCAGTTCCTGCTGGGCTACTTCGGCGAGGACCTGCCCGAGCCGTGCGGCAACTGCGACAACTGCACTGACGGTTCCGCTTACGAGGAGGATTACGACGACGGCGCCGCGGCGGCCGCGGGCGGGGAGCCGTTCCCGCTCCAGGCCGCCGTGGTGCACAAGGAATGGGGCGCTGGCATCGTCATGCGGCACGAGGAGGATGTGATCACTGTGCTGTTCGAGCAGGAGGGCTACAAGACGCTCTCCCGCCAGGCCGTGACGGACGGGAAGCTGCTGACCCTGTCGACGTGAGTAATCAGCCGACGTTGGATTTGGGTGCTATTCGCTCCCCGCCCGGAGTCCGGCTTCAGTCGATGAGCACCGGAGGCTCGGCGCGCTCCGACGACTCCACGCGGCCTGGGGCCTTGGCAGAGCGCTTCATGAAACGGTGGTGCAGCCAGTTCGCCACAGCCAGGAAGGCCACGAGGCCGAAGGTGCTCAGGAGTTGGGGACGGGAATCCTCACCGATGAAGCCGACCGTGAAGATGGCCGCGAGAATGAGCAGGCCAAGGCCCGTCAGCCAGGGGAAGCCTGCCATCCGCAGCGGAAGGGCCGTTCCTTCACGGTCCGCGCGCAGACGCAGTGCAAGTTGGGCGAGCAGGGCCGAAGTCCACACCAGCAGGGACGTCGAGCCCACGATGTTAAGCAAAATGGGAAGGATCTTCTCCGGGAAGGCCACCTCGAGCACGGCCGTGACGACGCCGAAGGAGACACTGGCCAGGACTGCGACAACCGGGACCCGGGCCTTGGACACGAAAGCGAGCGAGCGCGGCGCTTCACCGCGCTCGGCGAGGGAGAACGCCATCCGGGAGGCCCCGTAGAGGTTGGCGTTGAGGGCGGAGAGCAGTGCCGCGACGGCAACGAAGGTGATGGCGGTGGCTGCGCCGGGCATGCCCGCGGCCTGCAGCACGGCAGCGAACGGGCTCTTCAGGCCCGCCGAGCCCGCGGGAACCACAGCCGCGATGATGAAGATCGCGCCGATGTAGAAGATGAGGATGCGCCAGAGGACCGTGCGGACAGCCTTTCCGACGCTGCGGGCAGGATCCTGGGTTTCGGCTGCGGCCACAGAGACAATCTCGGTGCCGCCGAAAGCGAAAGCCACCACAAAGAGCGCCGTGGCGATCCCCGCGAAACCGTGCGGAGCGAAATCGCCTCCGGTGAAGTTGGCCAGGCCCGGTGACTGGATGCCCGGCAGCCAGCCGAAGAGGAGGGCGACGCCGATGAGGAGGAAGCCGACGATTGCAGCTACCTTGAGCAGCGCGAACCAGAACTCGAATTCGCCGAAGTTCTTCACCCGGGTGAGGTTCACGGCAGTGAGCACCGCGATGAACACGAAGGCCATCAGCCATACCGGCAGGGCGGGGAAGATCGTGGAAAGCAGGCCTGCCGCACCGAGGGCTTCAGCCGCGATGACAACCACCAACTGCAGCCACCAGAGCCAGCCCACGGTGGCACCGGCCACGGGACCGTAGGCCCGGGCGGTGTAGACGGAGAAGGCGCCGCTGTCCGGGTTGGCGGCAGCCATCTCACCAAGGGCCCACATCACGAGGATGATGAGAGTGCCGGCAACCAGGTATGAGATGAGCACCGCCGGGCCGGCGGCTTGAATGCCGGCGCCCGAACCGATGAAGAGACCCGCGCCGATGGCGCTTCCGAGTCCCATCATTGTGAGCTGGCGGGGTTTCAGGGCGGCGCCAAGCGGCTGGGCAGACGTCATTGTCTGTTGTTCCATGGGGATTCCTCTGGGTTGTCTGTCGAACGGGTAAAGGTGGAACGGGTAAAGGTGGAACGGGCGGGGCTTTCAGGCCGCGTGGGCTGCCAGGACGGCTTGCAAAACCTGGAGGACGCGATCGTTGGAAGCAGGGTCGGCAACGGTGATCCGGATACCGTCGCCCTGGTATGCGCGGACCAGGATGTCCGCTTGGTCGAATGCTGCCACGAGCCTCGCCCGGAGGTCATCGTCTGCCCGGATCCACAGGAAGTTGCCTTGGCTTGGCTGCAGCTTCCAGCCCTGGGCTTCCAGCCGTGCGGCCAACCGCGAGCGCTCTTCCTTGACGACGGCGACCCTCGCCTGCATCTGGTCGGCCGCGTCCAGCGAAGCGACAGCAGCCTTCTGGGCCAGGGCGGTCACCGAAAAGGGTACGGCGGTCCGGCGCAGCCCCTCCGCGATGCCTGGAGCTGCCACGGCATACCCCACGCGCAGGCCGGCCAGCCCATAGGCCTTGGAGAATGTTCGCAGGACGCAGACGTTCGGGTACTCGCGGTAGAGCGCCAGGGAGTCGGGGCCGCTGCCTGCTTCGGCGTATTCCACGTAGGCCTCGTCGATCACCACGAGGATGTCGGAACGGAGGGAGCGGAGGAAAGCCTCAATGCGTTGGTGGCTGATGGGAACGCCGGTCGGATTGTTGGGGGTGCACAGAAGGATCACCTTGGTATGTTCGGTGACGGCGGCGGCCATGGCGTCAAGATCGTGGCCCTCGGCATCGTCCAGCGGGACGCGGACCGGCCGGGCGCCCGCCAACTCCACCAGGATGGGGTAGGCCTCGAAGGACCGCCACGCGAAGATCACTTCATCGCCGGCGTCGCAGATCCCGGTGATGATCTGCTGGAGGACGCCGACGCTGCCGGGTCCCACCGCGATTTCCCCGGCGCTGACGGCGAGGTGCCCGGCGATCCGTTCGCGGAGCTCGACGGCGGCCATGTCCGGGTAGCGGTTCATCCTGCTGGCCGCTTCGGCCACCGCGGCGGCGGCCGCGGGAAGGGGTTCGTAGTGGCTTTCGTTGCTGGCGAGGGCCGCGACGTCCGCGCCGGCACTGCGCCGGCCCGGGACGTAGGACGGCAGGCCCGAGACCGCCGCACGCAGGATGGGGTGCGCGGTTTCGGTTGCCGTCAGGATCTGATCTGTGGTCATGAGGCTTGATCATGGAAGTGACCGGGGCCACATTGCAAGATACTCTTGGTCCCTTGGGATTTCTGCTCAACTTCTAACGTCTGTGGTGAATATATGACCATCCCGAATCCCCGCGCCTTTGATTCCTTGGACGCCAGGATCATCCTCGCCCTCGATAAGGACCCGGAGGCCAGCGCCCTGGCACTTTCCCGGACACTCGGCGTCGCACGGAACACGGTGCATGCGCGCTTGGCCAGGCTCGAGCGCGGCGGCGCCCTAGGGTCCTTCAGCCGGAGGCTGGACCCCGCAGCCTTCGGCTACGGCCTGATGGCTTTCCTTTCCCTGGCCATCAGCCAGACCCGCGCCGGCTCGGTGGAAAACGGACTCGAAGCGATTCCGGAGGTCATCGAGGTGCATGCCACCACGGGGGACGCGGATCTCATGGCCAAAGTGGTGGCCCGGGATACGGCCGATCTCTACCGCATCACCAACCAGATCCTGGAAATCGAGGGGATCCAGCGGACCAGCACGGCCATTTCGGTCCTGGAACTCATGCCGCCCCGCTTCGACGGCCTGCTGAACCGGCTGTCGCAGCAGGAATCTCGCACATCGGGCTAGGGCGAGTGACCGCGGCTACGCTTGAGCATATTTGCAGTGTTCCCAGATTTTACTGACAAATATCACAGCAGAAATCTTGTCTCTTGCTTATTGCGAGTCTGGATCCGACGATTCCTGCATGACTTCACTGACAGTGTCCGGCCGCGTTGCGCAGGTTCTCAGCAGCTATCTCAGCGACGTGTTCGGCGTGATGGGCAACGGAAACGTCTACTTCCTGGACGCCGCCGAGAAGGAGGGCCTCCGCTTCACCGCCGTTCGCCATGAAGGCGGCGCCATCGCGGCGGCGGACGCCTACTACCGGGCATCCGGGCGCCTCGCGGCGGGGACCACCACCTACGGTCCCGGCTACACCAACGCCCTGACGGCCCTCGCGGAAGCGGTCAAGGCGCAGATCCCGGTCGTGCTCGTCACAGGGGACGCCCCGAGCAGCGGCCTCCGTCCCTGGGACGTGGACCAGGCGGCAATCGCCGCCGGGCTGGGAGCGGCGACCTTCACGGTCACCCGTGAAGCTGCGGGCTCCATCACCCAGGAAGCGGTGGAGTACGCACTTGCCCGGCGGACCGCCGTCGTCATCGCCATTCCGTACGACCTTGGCGCGCTTGAAGCAGCGGAGGAAGAGCTTCCCGCGCCGCCGGCAGCTGCAGTTGCGGACGCCGTCGACGCCGGGCTTGGACGGGCGGCCGAACTGCTGGCCGGCGCGAAGCGGCCGCTCATCCTGGCCGGCCGCGGTGCCCACCTCGCCGGCGCCGGCCCCGAACTCCGGGAACTCGCCGACCGCCTCGGCGCGCTCACAGCCGGGACCGCACTGGCGCTGAACCTGCTGCAGGGCGAGGGGTACCTCGGCGTCGCGGGCGGCTTCGGGACGGATACCGCCGCCGGGCTCATGGACGAGGCGGACGTGGTGCTCGTGGCCGGGGCAAGCCTGAGCCCCTTCACCATGCGCTTCGGGCACCTGATCGGCCCGGACGCCACCGTTATCCAGGTCGACACCGCCATGGAGCCGACGAACCCGCGGGTGGACATGTTCGTCAGTGCGGACGCGAAGGCCGCCGCAGCCCGGGTCCTGCGGCTGCTGGATGGCGCCGCCCCCTCCGGGGCCGATGCATCCAAAGCCTGGCGCGCGGAAGCACTCAAGCGACTGGCCGAAGGACCCTGCCACCACCCCGGCACCGCGGAAACCCCGGACGGCCGCCTTGACCCCCGGGCGCTTGCCTCGGCACTGGACGCCATCCTGCCGGAACGCCGCACCGTGGTCCAGGACGGCGGGCACTTCCTCGGCTGGGCACCCATGTACTGGCGCATTCCGCGCCCCCAGGACCTGGTCATGGTGGGAACCGCCTTCCAGTCGATTGGGCTCGGCCTCGCCAGCGCCGTCGGGGCCGCCCGGGCAGTGGACGACGGCAACACCCTGGTGCTGGCCGCGGGCGACGGCGGATTCCTGATGGGCCTGTCCGATCTGGAGTCGCTCGTGGGCTCGGCGAGCAGCGCCGTCGTCGTGATCTATAACGACGCCGCCTACGGGGCCGAGATCCATCAGTACGGCTCACAGGGCCTCACCGAAAAGCCCATGCTGATCCCTGAAGTGGACTTCAATGGCATCGCCCGCGCACTCGGGGCCGAGTCGGCAATCATCCGCTCGCTGGCGGACCTTTCTGCGCTCAAAGACTGGATCGACGCCGGCGCCAATGGAACCTTCGTAGCCGACTGCCGCATCACCTCAAGCGTCCGGGCCCCTTGGCTGAGCGAGTGGATGAAGGCGTCGCAAGCGGCGAAGGAGGTGGTGGCGGGCTAGGGCCGACTCAGCCCGCCTCCATTGACATGTGACCAAATGGTCACCTATCCTGACCGTGTGGACGCCGTATTCAAGGCCCTCGCCGACCCCATCCGCAGGGACCTGCTGGACGCACTCTTCCTCGAGGACGGCCAGACGCTGGGTGCTCTGGAGGCACGGTTCGAGATCACCCGTTTCGGCGTCATGAAGCACCTGAAGATCCTGGAGGAGGCGGGCCTCGTGGTGACCCGACGCCGCGGCCGCGAGAAACTGCACTTCCTCAATCCGGTGCCCATCAGGCTCGTCCACGACCGCTGGGTGAGCAAATATGCAGAACCATGGGCCGCTGCGCTTAGCGACCTCAAGACCCGATTGGAAAGTCCCATGGAAAAGATCTTCGAAATCTACATCAAGACCACTCCGGAACGGCTTTGGGAAGCCATCACGGACAGCGATATCCGCAGCAAGTACCAGTTCGGGAACACGCTGAAGTCGGACTGGACGCCGGGCTCCCGCTTCGAGATGGGCAACCCCAAGGCCGGGGCACTGCTGGGTGAGGGCGAGAACCTGGAGGTCGATCCCCCGCGCCGGCTGGTGCAGACCATGCGCGCACTGTGGGGCGAGGACGTGAAGGCGGAGGGCACCTCCCGGGTCACCTGGGAAATCGAGCCGGTGGGCGACGACTCCTGCCACCTCACCGTCACGCACGACCAGCTCCGCGAAGGCGCCAACGAACAGCTCTACGGCGGCTGGCCGATGATCCTCTCCGGCCTGAAGACCTGGCTCGAGACCGGGCGGCAGCTCACCACGCCGGGCTCGCTGATGTACGGCTGAGCGCCGGCGCTTTTCTCAACCGACTCGCAGTAGTTGTCGTTTTGAGCCCTCAGAACGCCAACCACTGCGAGTCAGTTGGGAAGGCTGGGTAGGGTTGATTCCAAGCGCTCCGTCCGAATCACATTCAGGAAAGAGGCAGCATGGAAGTTTCCCCTATCGTCTGGACCCTCACGATCGCCGGAATCGTCGCGCTCCTGGCCTTCGACTTCTTCTTCCACGTCCGCAAGGCCCACACCCCCACCCTGAAGGAATCGGCCACCTGGTCCGCCATCTACGTGGGCCTGGCCTTGTCGTTCGGCCTGGGCGTCTGGTTCTTCGGCGGCTCCAAGATGGGCACCGAGTACTTCGCCGGCTACGTGACGGAAGAGGCACTGTCCGTGGACAACCTCTTCGTCTTCCTGATCCTCCTGTCCAGCTTCAAGGTGCCCCGCAAACACCAGCAGAAGGTGCTCCTGTTCGGCATTGTCTTCTCGCTGCTCGCCCGGACCGGCTTCATCTTCCTCGGCGCCGCGCTGATCAACAGCTTCGCCTGGGTGTTCTACATCTTCGGGCTGATCCTGCTGATCACCGCCGGCAACCTGCTCAAGCCTGACAACCACGACGACGACAGCGAAACCCTGGTAGTCCGGCTCGCCAGGAAGCTCCTGCCGGCCTCCGGGCATTTCGACGGCGACAAGCTCTTCACCGAGGTGGACGGCAAGAAGGTCCTCACGCCGATGCTCCTGGTGATGGTGGCCATCGGCGCCACGGATATTCTCTTCGCCCTGGACTCGATCCCGGCCATCTTCGGCCTGACGCAGAACGTGTTCATCGTGTTCACGGCCACCGCCTTCTCGCTCATGGGCCTGCGGCAGCTGTTCTTCCTGATCGACGAACTCCTCGACCGGCTCACCTACCTCTCCTATGGCCTCGCCGCCATTCTCGGCTTCATCGGCGTGAAGCTGATCCTGCACGCCCTGCACGAGAACAACCTGCCGTTCATCAACGACGGTCAGCACGTGAACGTCGTCGAAATCAGCACGGGCACGTCGCTCAGTGTGATCCTCGGCGTACTCGCCGTCACCATCATCGGTTCCCTGCTCAGCCCCAAAGGCAAGGCCAAGGCCATGGTCTCCAACGCTAAGCGACACGCCACCTCCTACGTGGACCTCAACTACGAGACGGACATCGCCGAGCGCGAGCGGATATTCGACAAACTTGTCCGCGAGGAGCAGGAGCTGAAGAGGCTCCCGGAGAAGTACAAGCGCCTCATCCGGAACGAGACCGAGTTCATGAACCTGATCCGCCGGGCCCACGCCGAGCACGACCAGGCACTGGAGCGCGCCGGCGAGAAGTAGGTCTCCAACAGCAAGGGGGCCCACACCCGCAGGGTTCCCTGGCCGAGCTTGCGAGGCTAGGGCGCGGGTGGGGAGGTTCCCGAGGTTCCCGCCGCCAGTTCCGCAAGCTCCGCCAGGAGCCGGAAGCCGTGCAGGTCCACGGGTGCCGCTGTCGCGGTCAGAAGTACGACGGCGTGGTGTCCGGGCCGAGCTCGCCGCGGCTCAGGGCGTCGGCATAAAGCAGCCCGGTGATGCCCTTGGAGACCGACCCGATCTCGAAATCAGCAGCAAGGGAGGCGCCGTGGCTCACCACGGCAACCTCCCCTGCGGAAACGGTGGCCGCGGCAAATAGCCGGTGGCCGCGGCCAAGAGCCTTTCGTAATTGTTCTGACAGTCGTGCGTCGCCATGGACGTCAGGAATCGGCAGGCGCTCCAGCGTCAGTGCCTGTGAAGCATGTGGCGGATCTTGTCTCCGAGTCCTCCAGCGGTGCGGCCGCGACCCATTGAAGAGGTCCGTCCTGTGGTGTAGGGCTTGGTGCCCCGTGTGTATCCCCTCGTGTATCCACCGGTTGTTCCTTGCGTGGTCCGTCCGGAAATACGTCCTGCGGCATTCCTGATCATGTTGCCCAAGTTCATGATGAACTCCTTAGGTTGTGCGTCTGTTCAGGCTGCGACCGGGTTTTAGGACCGGTCTTTCCCGACTTTACGCCCGTCCCAAACCCAGATCTACGGTCAACCAGGAATGCCGCAAAATTCTCATCGCAGGGCTGCCGCTTCCCGCGCCAGTTCGGTGATCTGCTGCCAGTCCCCGCTTTCGACGGCGGCGCGCGGCGTCAGCCAGCTTCCTCCGACGCAGCTGACGTTGGGCAGCTTAAGGTACTCCGGCGCAGTCAAAAGGCTGATGCCGCCTGTGGGGCAGAACGTCACCTGCGGGACGGGTGCCCCGATGGCTGCCAGGTAGGACGGTCCACCGGCAGGACCGGCCGGGAAGAACTTCATGGTGTCCAGCCCACGCTCCAGCACGATCATCACCTCACCCACCGTGGCCACGCCCGGAAGCACCGGCACCTCGAGGCTGAGCATGTGGTCCAGCAGCGCGGGGGTGACGCCGGGGCTGACCAGGAACTGTGCACCCGCAGCCACGGCGGCGTCGGCTTGGCCGGGAGTGAGGATCGTCCCGGCGCCCACCAGGATGTCAGGCACCTCGTTGGCGATGGCCTTCAGCGACGTGAGCGCCGTGTCCGTCCGCAGGGTCAGCTCGATGATCCGGACGCCGCCGTCAGCAAGGGCCCGGGCAACTGGAACCGCGTGCTGCGGGTCCTCTATGGTCACCACGGGGATGACCGGGGAGACGTTCAGAACGCTGGTGGCGTCAGTCATGGTTGATCTCTTTTCTCAGGCCGTCCAGCCCGTGTGTGTCGACGATGCTGTACCAGTGGATGAGGAGGTCTGCGAACCCTTGATGCCGGGCCAGTTCGGGGTCAAAGACGCTGCGGCGTCCCAGCAGCGCCGGGACTACGTCGGCCGCGGACCGCGAGGCCGGCAGCGCCGCATGGAGTTCGGCGGCCAGCGGATCGCTTAGCTGGTCCACGGGAGTGGTCGCCACGTGCCGCATCCAGGCAGCGACGGCGAGTGCTGCCCACCGAGGTTCCCGTCCGGCGTCGAGGTTTCCGCGCACGGTGCTAAGCAGGCGCAGGCCGATCTTCTGCGAACCGTCGCTGCCCACCTTGGCCGTGGTGTGGGCCAGGTGTGGGTTAGCGAAACGGGTCAGCACCTGGGCGCAGTACTCGTCCGCGTCGAGCCCCTCCGGGAGTGTGATGGTGGGCAGGACGTCCTCGGCCATCATGCGCCGCGCGGCGGTGAAGAACGCCCCCTCGGCCACGGCGTCGCTGATGGTCTCCTTGCCGGCGGCGAGGCCGAGATAGGCCAGCAGCGAGTGGCTCGCGTTGAGCAGCCGCAGCTTCCCCGCCTCCCAGGCCCTGACATCGCTGCTGAACAGGGCTCCGGCGTCCTCCCATCGCGGACGTCCGGCGGCGAAGTTGTCCTCGATGACCCACTGCATGAACGGCTCGGCCACCACGGCTGCCTCGTCCCGCAGCCCCAGATCACGTTCGACGGCGTCCAGGTCACCCGCCGTCGTGGCCGGCACCATCCGGTCCACCATGGTGCTGGGGAACGCGACGTTGGCGTCGAGCCAGGCGGTGAGCAGTTCGGCTTCGGCAGGCGGCAGGGCCGCGGCGAAGGCATGGACCAGCGTTCGGGTCAGTTCGCCGTTGCCGGGGAGGTTGTCGCACGAGACCACGGTGATCGGGCCGGTCCCGGTGCGCGACCGCTGCTGCAGGCCACGGGCGACCTGGCCGATGGCCGTGAGCGGCGCACGGCCGCCAAGGTCAGCCCTGACTTCCTCATCCTCCAGGTTGAGGGATCCGGTGCGCGGGTCGATCCGGTAGCCCTTCTCGGTGATGGTCAGCGTGACCACGAGGGTCTCCGGCGCGGCGATCCGTTCCACGACGGCGGCCGGGTTGTCCCGTCCGGAGATGGCGTCCACGATGCTGGACACTACGCGGAGCGGTGCCGCTCCCTCGCCCCGTTCGGCCACGGTGAAGAGTCCGTCCTGTGGAGCGAGCTGCCGCGCCACGGTGTCCGAGCGCTGGGTAACGCCGGTGATCCCCCAGCCTGTTTCTCCGCTGGCCAGCATGGCGTTCTCGGTGAAGACAGCGGTGTGGGCGCGGGCGAAGGCGCCCAGGCCCAGGTGCACGATGCCAGGCTTCAGGCCGTCGGCCCGCAGCGCGGCGCCGGGGAACTCGGCCCTGTCACGGAGGTTTGCACTGCTCAAAGTGGCACTGCTTAGGCGTGCGATGACAGCTCTCCTTCCCCTGTCGCCATAGTCTGCGCCCCCAGGGCGTGGGCGCGGGTCTGCTCAAAGCTCGGAATGAAGCCGGTGCCGCCCTTGCCGCCCACCACGAGTGAGGCCGCGGCTGCTCCATACCGGACAGCCTCGGCGAGGCCGTCGCCGAGCACCAGCCGCGCGGTCAGCGTGCCCACGAAGGCGTCACCCGCTCCGGTCTGGTCCACCACTGCCGGCGCTGGAATGGCTTCGATCCACGCGGACCCGGTGTTGCTCTCCAGCTGGATTCCCTCGGCCCCGCACGTAACGGCGACGTTGGCGGTGCCCAGCGAGCGCAGCTTCGCGGCGGCCTCCCGCGGCGAGGACGTGGCCAGCAGGGCGGACGTCTCCCCGGGGAAGGAAGGCGTCACCAGGAAAGCCTTCGGCGCCAACTCAACGACGGCCGCCGTCGCGTCCTCCACGGAGGTGAGCCGCGCGCGGTAGTTCGGGTCAAAGACAAAGCGGTTGGCAACCTCGGCGGCTTTGAAGACGGCTGCGCGGGACGAAGCCGAGATGGCGCAGGCGATGCCGCCGGCAATCACGGCCCCGGCTGCGGCAAACACGTCCGGGTCCACGTCGTTCGGCCCCAGAGTGGAGCCGACGCTGCCGCTGCGCGCGTAGGAGAACTCGCGCTGCCCGTGGGGGTCGCAGTGCACCAGGTACACGCCCTGCTGGCCGGGATGGAACTTCAGGAGTTCGGTGGAAATGCCGAGTTCAGCGATCCGGGCGGCGACCGCCTGGCCGAGGTCGTCGTCGGGCAGTACTGCCAGCAGCGCGGTGCGGGCACCGGCCGCCGCGGCAGCCGCCGCGACGTTCAGCGCGTCGCCGGAGATGCCGAGCTGCGCCGGAACACCGTGCCCGAACGGGACGTCCGTGGCCACCTCGAGGAGGATCTCCCCCATGGCGACGACGTCGAACGGCTGTGCTTCTGTCGGGTTACTCACCAGTCATGCACCGACCCGTCGAGGCGGCGGTTGATGGGCAGGTACTTGGGGTCAAACGGGAACGCGGCGGCCGCCTCCTCGTCGAACTGAACGCCGAGGCCTGGAGCGTCGCCGGGGTGCATGTAGCCGTCGGTGAAGGTGTAGGAGGCCTTGAACACCTCGTTCGCGGGATCGCGGTGGCCCATGTACTCCTGGACGCCGAAGTTGGGGATGCTCATGTCCACGTGCAGCGCCGCGGCGAAGGACACCGGCGAGAGGTCACCGGCGCCGTGCGAGCCCGAGCGGACGCCGTACAGGTCCGCCAGCGAGAAGATGCGGCGCAGGTGCGTGATGCCGCCCGAGTGTGAAACGGACGTGCGGATATAGTCGATCAGGCGTTCCGTGATCAGCTGTTGGCAGTCCCAGATCGAGTTGAACACCTCACCCACGGCGATCGGCGTGGTGGTGTGCTGGCGGATCAGGCGGAACGCCGACTGGTCCTCGGCCGGCGTCGGATCCTCGATCCAGAACGGGCGGAACGGCTCCAGCGAGGCACCCAGCCGGCCGGCCTCAATCGGCGTCAGCCGGTGGTGGACGTCGTGCAGGACGTGCACGCCGTAGCCGAACTGCTCCCGCACGTGCGCCATCATCTTCGGCGCGAAGTCCAGGTACGCCGTCGTCTCCCACAGGTCCTCCTGCGGGATGTTGCCGCTGGCAGGCTCATACGTCCTGCCGTCCACCGGCGCGATCCCGTAGGTCTTCTCCAGCCCAGGCACCGCGGCCTGCGCGCGGACGGCCTTGTAGCCGAGGTCCAGGTGGTGCTGGAAGTCTGCGCTGAGGTCCTCCAGCGAGGAGCCGCTGGCGTGGCCATAGACCATGACGCCCTCGCGGGCGGCGCCGCCCAGCAGCTCGTACACCGGCATGCCGGCGGCCTTGCCCTTGATGTCCCAAAGTGCGACGTCGATCGCGGCGATCGCCGTCATGGTCACCGGCCCGCGGCGCCAGTAGGCACCCTTGTAGAAGTACTGCCACGTGTCCTCGATGCGGCGGGCGTCGCGGCCGATCAGCAGCGGGCAGAGGTGCTCGGACAGGTAGGACGCCACAGCCAGTTCACGTCCGTTGAGGGTGGCGTCGCCGATGCCGGTAATCCCGTCCTCGGTTTCGATAACGAGCGTGACGTAATTCCGTCCTGGCGACGAGACGACTACGCGTGCGTCGGTGATCTTCACTGGTGGGTCCTTTTGTGTGTCGGGTATTGCAAGTAGGTCGCAGCAGATGGCGTTTTGAGCCCTCAGAACGCCATCTGCTGCTACTTAGTTGGGTCAGGAGAGGCGGAGCATGACCTTGCTGCTGCCGGCGGCCGGGTCCGCGGACACCCGCATGGCTTCCGCGGCCTGGTCGATGCCGAACTTGTGGGTGATGACCGGTGAAACGTCCAGGCCTTCAGACATCGCCTGGAGCGCGTCGGTGATCTCGTCCGCGAACCGGTAGGAGCCGATCCACGTGATTTCCCTTGTCACGAGGTCCCCGAGTGCGGCCGGGGCCGGGGCTCCGGGCAGGTTGCCCACCTGGACGATAGTGCCTCCCCGGGCAGTGGCCCGGAGGATGCCGCCCAGTACCGCGGGGATCCCGGTCGCCTCGAACACGAGCTCCACGTCCTCCGGCAGCGTTGCGCCGTCCGAGAGGTTGCGAACCTCGTCCGCACCCATGGCCTTCGCAATCCGGAGCGAGGCGTCGTTGATATCCGTGGCCGTGACGGTTCGTGCGCCGGCGTACTTGGCGGCCGCGATCACCAGGGATCCGATCGGCCCGGCGCCGTTGACCAGCACGTCGCGGCCGGCCAGCGATCCCGCGCGCCCCACCGCATGAAGTGCGACGGCCAGCGGTTCAGCAAGTGCCCCGCGAAGGGTGTCCACGCCGTCGGGAAGCGGACGGACCTGCGACGCGCGAACCAGCTTCCGTTCACTGAAGCCGCCGTCGGTGTGCGGATCGAAGGCTGCCGACCCGAAGTACCGGATCTGGGGGTACAGGTTGGTCCGGCCGCTGAGCCGCTCCGGCATGATCCCGTCCCCCACGACTTCGGCGGGATGGACGGTGACCGGCTGGCCGACGTGGAGGTTTTCGACGCCGTCGCCCAGCTGGGCGATCCGGCCGGCCACCTCATGGCCGAGGACGAGCGGGGACTTCAGCTGCGCGGTCCCGGAGGCGCCGTGGCGCCAGTAGGAAAGGTCGGAGCCGCAGATCCCGCCCCATTCGACGGCGAGGACAACCTCTCCCGGCCCGGCGACGGGCTCGGGGCGTTCGTCGATGCGGAGGTCGTTGGCGCCGTGGACGACTACTGCTTTCATGCGGCGTCTTCCAGGCGGACCAGGTCGCGGCCGCGGACCTCGGGGCCAACAGCCGCGGAGACCAGGGTGATCAGCGAGTAGCCGATGAGCATGGCGGCCAGGGGCCACCAGTGCCCGGTGACGGCGGTCAGCGTAGCGGCGAGGATCGGGCCGATGGCCGTGGCGAGGATACCGCCGATTTCCTTGGCCAGGGCGAGCTGCGTGAAGCGGGTGCGCGCTCCGAAGAACTCGGCCATGGTGACGCTCTCCATCGAGAAGAGGCTCAGTACGCCCAGGTTCAGGCCGGCGACGACGGCGATGGTGACAAGAGTCGGATTGCCGCTGGTGACCATGAGCATCATGGGAATTGCGAAGACTGCGGTGGTGGCGCTCAGGATCAGGTACAGGGGACGGCGGCCAAAGCGGTCGCCCAGGATGCCGATCAGCGGGATGGTGGCGAAGCCGATAATCGAGCCGATCATGATGGCCGTGGTGCCGACGGACTTGTTCATGAGCAGGACCGTGGCCAGGTAGCCGATCAGGAAGGTCTGGATGAGGCCGGAGTTGCCGGCCTGTCCGAAGCGGAGGCCGAGGGCGATCAGGAAGGACTTGCCCTTGCGCTGGTGCAGCGCGGCTTCGATGGTGCTGGCGGACTGGGTCTGGTGCTTGGGCTGGTCTGCTTCGTTTACCGCGGACGTGTTTGCTTCGGCGGCGAGGTCGCGCTTGGCAAGTGCGACGCCGTCGACGACGTCCTCACGCTGTTCGAAGACCGGGCTCTCCTTGAGGGAGCGGCGGATCCAGACGGCGAAGATCATCAGCAGGAAGCTTGCCAGGAACGGCAGGCGCCAACCCCAGGTCAGCAGCTGTTCCTCGGAGAGTACCGCCACCAGGATGGCCCAGAGCGCGGAGGCGGCGAGGGTGCCGGAGTTGGTGCCGAGGCAGACGAGCGAGGAGATCAGGCCGCGGCGGCGGGCGGGGGCGTATTCCGCCAGCATCACTGTGGCGCCGGCGATTTCCGCGCCGGCACCGAAGCCCTGGATCAGTCGCAATGCCACGAGGAGGATGGGGGCCCAGATGCCGACCATGGCGTAGGTGGGCAGGACACCGATGAGCGTGGTGGACGCACCCATCAGCGCGATGGTGATGAAGAGGACCTTCTTCCGGCCGATCCTGTCGCCCATGCGGCCGAAGTAGACGGCACCAAACAGGCGGGCCACGTAGCCGACGCCGTAGGTTGCCATCGCGGCGATGAGGCCGATAACCGGGCTGACGTCGGGGAAGAAGATCTTGTTGAAGACGATGGCCGCGGCCAGCGAGTAGAGCTGGAAATCCATGAATTCCATGGCCGTTCCCAGCCAGCCGGAGACCGCGACCTTCGCGAGGTCCTTAGTGGTCCTTGTTTCGGTCTTGGCGGTGGGCGGTGCGATGCTCTCGGTCATCAGTTGCTCCTTTGCAGGCGATGAAGAAGGGGAGTGGGAGAGTTCTGCCTGGATGTGGCCGGGTTTGGAGGACAGGAGAGCTGTCCTCCGGCCGTAGCTGACTACCATACAAGCACTACCATTCTAGTTTGTCAACGATGGCTAGACTGGATGCATGGCAACCGGCAAACCCGAAAAAGGGCAGTCCCCGCGGCTTTCCGTGCGGGACCAGACACTGGATACGCTCCGGCGTCGCATCATCTCCCTGCAGCTCCCTCCCGGCGAGCCGCTGTCCGAGAACGAGCTCGCCCAGGAACTTGGCGTCAGCCGGACGCCCGTGCGCGAAAGCCTCATCCTGCTGCGCGAGGAGGGGCTGGTGCAGGTCTTCCCGCAGATCGGCTCGTTCGTCTCGCTCGTGGATCTGGGACGGGTCGCTGAGGCCCAGTTCGTTCGCGAGGCCATCGAATGCGCGTCACTGAAGGACGCCGTGGTTGACGCCTCCGGCCTCGATGGGCTGCGCGAGATCCTTGCTGCACAGCGTGACGCGGAAGCCACCGGCGACGTCGAGGAGTTCTTCCGGCTAGACGAGGCCTTCCACCGCGAGCTCCTTCGTCTGGCGGGGCACGAGTCGGCCTGGACAGCGGTCAATTCCGCTAAGGCCCACCTGGACCGCGCCCGGCGGCTCAGCCTGATCGACACCCGCCCCGTGTCCACGCTGATTGAACAGCACACCGCCGTGGTGGACGCGCTCGAAGCCAACAACCGCCCCGAAGCGGACAGCTGCCTGCGGGTTCACCTGCGCGGCGTCTTCGAGGACGTCAAGCGGATCCAGGCATCATCACCCGAGCTCTTCTCGGACGGCACAGCATCACGCCCGGTCCGCCGCAGCATCGCCCGGCTTTCCTAGATCCGTTCGTCCCTGCGAAACCTACTGCTGCTTGACCAGGGCAGCCTCGAGGTTGATCTTCACCTTGTCGCTGACCAGCAGGCCGCCGGCTTCGAGGGCCGCGTTCCACGTCAGGCCGAACTCCTTGCGGCTGATCTCCGCCTCGGCCGAGAAGCCCGCGCGGGTGGCACCGAAGGGGTCGACGGCCACGCCGGTGAATTCGACCTCGAGCTCGACCGGCTTGGTGATGCCCTTGATCGTGAGGTCGCCCGTCAGCGTGTAGTCCTCGCCGTCGCCCTCGAGGTGAGTGCCCTTGAAACTCATATCGGGGAACTTCTCGACGTCGAAGAAGTCCTCCCCGCGCACGTGGGCGTCACGGTTGGCGTCACCGGAATCGAAGCTGGCCGTGCTGACAGTGGCATGCAATGAGGAATCGGCCAGGGAGTCCCGCACGTGGGCTTCGCCGGTTGCTTCCCGGAACCGCCCGCGGACCTTGCTGATCCCGGCGTGCCGCACGCTGAAGCCGATTTCACTGTGGGACATATCGAGTGTCCAAATGCCGGGGGTCAGGCCCGCGGGAAGAGTCATGACGCATCTCCTTTGAAGGGAAAACCTGCTGGTCAGTGCGATTTCAACACTGGTTTAGCCCGGCGGCGAAGTCAAGGACGAGTAGCTTCACCGGAGGGCATCCGGACGGCAAGCGAACCAACCGGAAAGGCCACACATTCCTAGCCAATTTTCAGGAAACTTCTCTAGCCTAGAAGCAGGCCCACCGCGTATCCCCCATCCGAGGTGGTCCTGCCGCTAGGAGTAGCCCCGCAAAGCCGTTTGGCAGTGCGGGGCTCTCTGCGTTTCGGGTACGTCATCCGCGTGGCACCGCCAACTCCGTCCTGCCGGCCAGTACGATCGATCGTTGAATCGACAACCAGCGCCACGGGAGTAGACCGCCTTGCACCACGCACGTTCCCACGGGAGGAACTGGTTCGCAGCCGGCGCCCTTGCCGCCGTCATCCTGGCCACCACCGCCTGCGGCGGGGGCATCAGCGCAACCCGGCAGCCGTCGTCGGACTCTGTCCCCGGCGGGTCAGCCGGCAACGCGCCCGGGTACGCCGTCAAGGCAGCCGACCTACTCGCCACCCTGCCCGTCAAAGGCCGCGCCCCAAAAACGGGCTACGACAGGGAAGAGTTCGGACCGGCCTGGTCAGACACGGACCACAACGGCTGCGACACCCGCAACGACATCCTGGCCCGGGATCTCACCAAGACCACCCGCAAGCCAGGAACAAACAACTGCATCGTCCTGACCGGTACACTGGCCGATCCGTACACGGCCACCACCATCGCCTTCACCCGCGGCAGCAAAACCAGCAGCGCGGTCCAGATCGACCACATCGTTGCCCTCAGCGACGCGTGGCAGAAGGGCGCCCAGCGCCTCAGCAAGGCACAGCGGACCGCCCTCGCCAACGATCCCTTGAACCTGCTGGCCGTTTCCGGCCCCGCCAACCAGCAGAAGTCCGACGGCGACGCCGCCACCTGGCTGCCCGGCAGCCGCGCCTACCGCTGCCCGTACGTGGCGCGCCAGATTTCGGTCAAGGCGAAGTACAAGCTCTGGGTGACCCAGGCCGAACGCACCGCGATGGCCTCCGTCCTGGCCCAGTGCGGCGGCACTGTAGCTGGAACCAAGTAAGGCAAGTAGCTGGAACCAAGTAACCAGGCCCGCCGCCACCCGAAGCCGGCCAGACGGGCCGCTCCTCAGCCCTCCTCCGGCACCTCGCCCGCGAACGGGTAGTCGTCCTCATCACTGCCCGGCGTGCCCGCGGCCTGCTCAATGGCGTCTGCCTCGGCCGCTTCCTCGGCGGAGAGGTCCGGCGCCGCGGGCGGCCCGTCGGTCCGCAGCGGGGTCCGCTGCTCCAGGGCGTCCGCCTCGGGAACGTCCTCGGGCAGCGGCCGCTGTTCCTCGTCCCCGGACTCCCCGCCTACCGGCTGGCGCTGCTCAAACGCATCGACTTCCGGCACTTCGAGCGGTGTTTCGTCAGGCTGGCTGTTCATGGATCTCCTCCTGCGGCTGGTTTGGTCGTTCCACGAGTCTGGCCCTACTACACGATGACGGCAATGGGGTCCGCGTGCTGCACAACCCTGTGGGTCGGGCCGCACGCGGCCCCGCGCCGTTAACTCCTCTCCTGCCTCGCGCCTACGTCAGCTGAGGTAACCGTTCGGGTTCAGCACGTACTTCGTGGCGGCACCGGCGTCGAACTCGGCGTAGCCCTTCGGTGCGTCCTCCAGCAGGATCGGCTTGGCGTTGACGTTCTTGGCGATCTGCACACGGTCGTGCAGGATGGCCATCATCAGCTGCCGGTTGTACTTCATCACCGGACACTGACCCGTGGTGAAGCTCAGCGATTTGGCCCAGCCCGTGCCGAGACTCAGGCTCAGCGATCCCTTCTTGGCAGCCTCGTCGATGCCGCCCGGGTCACCTGTGACATACAGTCCCGGAATGCCCAAGGCACCGCCGGCGGCAGTGATGTCCATCAGCGAGTTCAACACCGTGGCCGGCGCCTCCTTGGCGCCCTCGCCATGGCCCTTCGCCTCAAATCCCACAGCGTCCACGGCGCAGTCCACCTCTGGGACCCCCAGGATCTGCTCGATCTGCTCAACCGGGCCGCCCTTGGTCAGGTCCACGGTTTCGCAGCCGAAGCTGCGGGCCTGCGTCAGACGGTCACTGTTCATGTCGCCCACAATTACGACGGCGGCACCCAGCAGATGCGCGCTCGTCGCCGCTGCGAGGCCCACAGGACCGGCACCCGCGACGTATACAGTGGAGCCGACGCCGACCCCCGCCGATACGGCGCCGTGATAGCCCGTGGGGAAGATGTCCGAAAGCATGGCGAGGTCCAGGATCTTCTCCATGGCCTGGTCCTTGTCCGGGAACTTGAGCAGGTTCCAGTCCGCGTACGGCACCAGGACATAGTTGGCCTGGCCGCCCACCCAGCCGCCCATGTCCACATAGCCGTAGGCGCTGCCCGGGCGGTCCGGGTTCACGTTGAGGCAGATGCCGGTCTTCCGCTCCTTGCAGTTCCGGCACCGGCCGCACGAAATATTGAACGGCACCGAGCAGATATCCCCGACCTTGATGAATTCGACGCCGGGTCCTACCTCCACCACTTCACCGGTGATTTCGTGGCCCAGCACCAGGTCCGGTGGCGCCGTGGTCCGCCCGCGGACCATGTGCTGGTCCGAGCCGCAGATGTTGGTGGCCACCGTCTTGATAATTGCACCGTGGGGAACCTGGCGCCCCACGTTGGCCGGATTTACGCCCGGCCCGTCCTTAAGTTCAAAAGTGGGGTAGTCGATATCGATGACCTCCACCTTGCCGGGCCCCTTGTAGGCAACGGCTTTGTTCCCTTCCATCTCTTTCCTCCTGGCGTCACGGACCCTTCCCCGTGAAGGGTCGGCGGTGAATTCCTGAGTGATGTGATGCGCCCTCCAGGGCATTTCCTTGAAAGGCCCGGACGACGCCGTCGGGCCCTAAAAGTGGAGGGTCCTGCCAGTCTAGAACGGTGCCCGCAAAGGGTCCATGGGGGTTTGGAGCGGGAAATTGAGAGCGGACACTCTGGGGTTGTTTGCCGCTCCGAGGTCCGGCTTCGAGGCCCTGCCAGGCCGCCCACAGGTCCGGCCGGGCGCCTCCGGGGCAGTTCCTGCGATTACGGCAATTACGCAACACAATTGGGTCTTTTTGATCCGACCCTTCGGGCCTACGTTGGGAACAGCGAGTCGCCCCGCCGGGGCGTCCGAAATCTTGGAGGAATCCCATGAGCACGCATGTAGCCGATTGCAGCGTCACCAACTGCTCCTTCAACGACCACTCTGAATGCAACGCCGAAGCCATCACGGTTGGCGGCACCACAGACCATGCCTCCTGCGCCACGTTCATCGACACCGGCATACACGGCGGCCTTCCTAAGGTCCTCGCCGGGGTCGGGGCATGCCAGCGGGCGGAATGCATCCATAACGAGCACCTCATGTGCAACGCATCGGAAGTCCATGTGGGCCCCGGCCCGGACAACGCCGACTGCCTCACTTACTCCCACAACGGCAAGCAGCCCGTCACCTAACCTGCGCAGGCATGTAGGGTCCCCCATTGGGCCAACTCCCGGCCGGTGCGGCCTGATTGTCATAGCCTCTTGCTAGATTCAAATCAGCGCACCGGGAACCGTCCCGGGAGCGAGGCTGCCAATGGGGAGGCCCCATGTTCCTGCTCGACCCAACCACGCCGGGAGCACCGGCTGACCTGGTGTTCTCAGCCAGCGACCTCGTCGCCGCCAGCGAGTGCGAGTACCGCACGCTCCGGATCCTGGACGAGAAACTGGGCCGCTCCCCCAAAGCCGATTTCCCCGCCGACGAGATGCAGGCGCGGGCTGGCACGCTTGGCGACCTCCACGAGCATAAGGTGCTCGCCGCCCTCATCGACCGCCACGGCACCTGGGATCCGGCGCGCGGGACCGGGGTTTACTCCGTGGAGCGCGGAACGATGGACCGGACTGACCTGGCGGACAAGGCGCGCGAAACCGCCGCTGCCCTCCGCACCGGCGCCGATGTCGTCTTCCAGGCCACCTTCTTCGACGGCGAATTCCTGGGCTATGCGGACTTCCTGGTGCGCGAGGAGGCTGACCTGCCGGGCTCTGGCGTGCCGGGCAGGGAGCGCGGTGCGCAGCGGTACGCGGTCTGGGACACCAAGCTGGCGCGGCATGCCAAGGTGGGGGCACTGCTGCAGCTCGCCGCCTACGGCGACCAGCTGATCGGGCTCGGGCTGGTACCCGCTCCGCGCGTCACCCTGGTACTGGGAAACATGGAGCGCAGCTCGCACTCACTGGACGATCTGCTGCCCGTGTACCGCGAGCGCCGGGCGCGCTTCCGCGAGCTCACCGCTGCGCACCGTCACGCGGAGGCCCCTGTAGCGTGGCAGCAGCCCGGTGTCAGTTACTGCGGCAGGTGCGACTACTGTGCCGAGCAGGTGGCCGGGCACCGGGACCTGCTGATGGTGGCCGGCATGACCTCCATCCAGCGGAAGAAGCTCGTGGCGGATGGCATCACCACCATCGACGCCCTCGCCGAACTCCCTCTCCACCTGGCCACAGGTTCGCGGCGGCGCCTGCGTGACCAGGCCAGAATGCAGACCGGGCTGGACGCAGCCGACGGTTCACGGACCTTCGTGAAGGAAGGCCAGCGGCACACCATCACGTACAAGGTGCTGGCAGACAACGCGCTGGCCGGCATTCCTGCCCCGAGTGACGGCGACATCTTCTTCGACTTCGAGGGCGACCCGCTCTGGCAGGATCCCGCGGGCCAATGGGGCCTGGAGTATCTTTTCGGGGTCATTGAGGCCCCGCGGCCCACTGATCCGCCGGGCCAAGAACCGGTCTTTCGGCCTTTCTGGGCTCACTCCCGGGCGGGCGAACGCCAGGCGTTCCTGGACTTCCTGGCCTACGTGGAGGAGCGCCGCGCGCGGTATCCGGACATGCATGTCTACCACTACGCGCCCTACGAAAAGACGGCACTGCGCAACCTCTCTCTGAACCATGTCGCCGGCGAGGACGTGGTGGATTCGTGGCTGCGGGACGGGCTCCTCGTGGACCTTTATGCCACAGTCCGGCATTCACTCCGGATTTCCGAGGCCTCGTACTCCATCAAGAAGCTCGAGCCCCTGTATATGGGAGACAACCTGCGATCCGGGGACGTCAAGGACGCCGGCGCTTCCGTGGTGGCCTACGCCGCCTACTGCGAGGCGCGCGATGCCGGCCCTGACACGCAGGCGGAGGCGGCCGCCATTCTGGCCTCCATTTCCGACTACAACCAGTACGACTGCCTTTCCACGCTGCGCCTGCGGGACTGGCTTCTGCAGCTGCGTGGCGGTGCGCCTGTCGCCCCTGGCGAGGCTGGCGTGGCGGACGCTGACGCGGGGATGCGCGGTGTGGGGGCGGCCGGTGTGGGGACTGGCGTGGGGGCGACTACTGCCGGTCCGGCGACGGCGTCCGGCTCCCAAACGCCGTCGGATGCAGTTCCGGACGCGGAACCTTCGCCGGAGGAAGCAAGCCTGCGCGCCTTCCTGGACGCCATTCCGGAGCACCGCGAGCTGACGCCGGACGAGCAGGCCGTGGCCATGGTCGCGGCGGCCACCGGCTATCACCGGCGGGAGCGCAAGCAGTTCTGGTGGGAGCACTTCGACCGCCTCGAATCCGAGGTCGACAGGTGGCGGGACCAGCGCAACGTCTTCATCGTGGAAGCGGCCGAGGTGGTCTTGGACTGGGCGCCGCCTACCTCCCGAGCCCGGACGGAGTCCCGCACTTTGCGGCTCACCGGGATCATGAGCGAGGGCTCGGAATTCAAGCCGGGCTCCACTTGGTTCCGGATGTTCGAGGACCCCCTGCCCGACGGTCTGGGGGAGGTCGACGGCGGGCGGACACCGCGGCGTGCGGCGACCGGCCAGTCGGCAGGCACGGCAACAGCACTCCATGAAGCCGCCATGCCGCCCTCGCGGGACGGCGTCTTCGGCACGCACGTGGATGCTGTGGAGGACCATACTGATCAGCCCGGCCGGACCGTCATCACCATCACGGAGAAGTCCACGGGCAAGGTTCCGCCGTACTTCCAGCTGCCCATGGCACTGACTGACGACCGTCCCATTCCCACCGTCAGCATCGAGGCAGCCCTGGCGGAACTCGCGCAGGTTGTCGGCTCCTCGCTGCCGGAACTCCCCAAGCATCCCGGCGTGGACATCCTGCGCCGGACAGCACCCAGGCTGGCCGGCATCCTGAGCCTGCCTCCGGTCAGCAACGACGCCAACGGAAACGCCGACTACGTCTCTGCCATTACCCAGGCACTGAAGCACCTGGACCGGTCCTACCTCGCTGTGCAGGGACCGCCGGGAACCGGCAAGACGTTCGTCGGCTCCCACGTCGTTGCCCGGCTCGTGGAGGCCGGATGGAAGGTGGGCGTGGTCGCCCAGTCCCACGCCGTCGTTGAGAACATGCTCTGCACGGCGATTGTGAAAGCCGGGGTGGATCCCGGCGTCGTCGCCAAGAGACTGGCGCAACCGCACGACGTGCCGTGGACCTGCGTCGCCGATGAGGACATCGCTAGGCTTTTGGACGCCGACGGCGGTTGCCTGGTTGGCGGAACCGCCTGGACCATGACAGGCAAATACGTGCCGGCAGGGTCACTGGATCTGCTGGTCATTGACGAGGCCGGCCAGTATTCGCTGGCCAACACCCTGGCTGTGGCCCGGTCCGCGAAGCGGCTTCTGCTGCTCGGCGACCCGCAGCAGCTTCCGCAGGTCACCCAGGGCTCCCATCCGGAGCCGGTCGATGAGTCGGCGCTGGGCTGGCTGTCAGCCGGGCATGCCACGATGCCTGCCGAGCTGGGCTACTTCCTCGCCGATTCCTGGCGCATGCATCCCGAGCTGTGCCGCAAGGTGTCGGTGCTCAGCTACGACGGCAGGCTGGAGTCGGCGCCGGCGGCATCCCTGCGCCATCTCGACGGCGTGCCGCCGGGCGTGGAAACCGTCCTGGTGCCGCATGCCGGCAACACCACGAGTTCGGCGGAAGAGGCTGCCGCGATCGTCGGACTGGCACGCGAGCATATCGGGCTCAAGTGGACGCCGGGCAAGGACGAGCCGATCCGGCGGCTGGAAGCCAAGGACATCCTGGTGGTGGCCGCATATAACGCCCAGGTGCAGGCCGTCCGGCACGCCCTGGACCAGGAGGGCCTGTCCGGCGTGCGGGTGGGAACGGTGGACAAGTTCCAGGGCCAGGAAGCTCCCGTGGTGCTCGTGTCCATGGCGTGTTCGGCCATTGCGGAGGCACCGCGCGGAGCCGAGTTCCTGCTCAACCGCAACCGGATCAACGTAGCTGTGTCGCGGGGCCAGTGGCGGGCCGTGATCGTCCGCTCCCCCGAGCTGACGAACTACATGCCCTCACGGCCCTTCGCGCTCGAGGAACTCGGGGCCTTCCTGGGGCTCAGCCCTGGTGAACTCAGCCAAGGGTGAACTCAGCCGACTACCTGAAAGCTCCTGAATCCGCCTTCGGCCGGGGAGACCTTCTCGTCGACGTGCGCCACCCTCCCCGGCGCCTGGGATGATCCGAGCCAGCGCCTGAATTCGACGATGTCCGGCTGCGGTCCCTCCGCGACGACGGCGACCGAACCGTCGTCGTCGTTCCTGACCGAACCGGTCAGCCCTAGCTCGTCGGCCTTGCGCGCCGTCCAGTAGCGGAAACCGACACCCTGGACCATTCCCGTGACGCGCGCGGTGAGGCGGACGCTGTCCGGCTCTGCTGCCTTCGAGTCAGTCATGGAACCAATGTAGCGCCGGCGGCCTTGGTCTCGACAGGCTCGACCAGCGGATCAGGCCCGGCCAGCGGAACCAGGCCGGCTAGCGGAACCAGGTGGCCCGCGGTACCGGGGTGGCCGGCCGACTTGGCCCGCTGGGCGGAGGACCTAGCCCGCTGGGCGGAGTGAGGTGATCATGGCGCGGATGTTCTTGTATTCGGGGGTTTCCGTGTACGCCTCAGGGGTGTCCACGTTGGGCGGGTTCCCCGGTGTGGTGTCGAACGGGTTGTAGACGCCGCCGAACATCGCCCCGCTTGGCGGCCAGCTGAAGAAATGGGCTATCGGGCAGGCCGTGGGACCGGTGGGTTCCGGCGCCGAGGTGATGCCGTAGGCCAGCATCGTCGTCTTCGCAGGGTCGGTGGCGGTGTCATCCTGCCGGGATTCGAAGGTGAATCGCGGTGTGCTGCCGGACTGCTTCAATGCCGGGAGCGGCTCGGAGTCGTACATGCCGTACGGTTGCTTCTTCAGGCATTCCGCGCCAACCACCATGTTGGTACGCAGCGTTGCCATCGACTTGCCCGCAGGGTTGCGGACTTCCACAAACACGCCGCCGCCCGGCGGCGTCTGTCCGGCGGGATCCTTGACGGTCCACTCGGACGGAAGGTCGAACGCCAGCTTGCCGTCAGACGTCGTAAAGGTCTTCCAGCCCTCAGGCAACGTTGCGGACGGCGTCGCGGTGGCCGTCGCCGGGCTGTCAGTTGCCGTTGCAGTTCCGCTTGCCGGTGCGGAGGCCGCGTCCGAGGAAGAGACAAAAGTTGTTGGGGCTACAGACCCTCCTCCACCAGGCGAGGAAGGCGCCCCGCAGCCGGCAAGTGCAACCACGGCGGCCAAAACGGCGGCCCCGGACAAAGTCCCTGACCAGCGAAAAGTCCCTGAATGGCGCAAAGCTCCTCCTTGAGTTACGAACGTGCTCCCCATTCTGGGCTTTCCTCCATGGACTGGGAAAGAGGCAGGAGAGCATCGCATCCCAAGTGTTGCCATCGATAACGAACCGGGTCCGAAGGCGTTGACCCTCCCAATGGAAAAGCCCCGCGGCAGCACGGTGCTGCAGCGGGGCTTCGGCCGGTGGAGTTAGTTGACGGTGATGTCCCGTGTCCGGTGATCGTAGCGGATGGTGAGCTGGCCGCCGGAGTGGTGCAGTTCGTGGTTGGCGCCATCGAACGCCCCGAACGCGCCGTAGTTCTCATCCCAGGAACGGTTGAGGGCGATCTTGAAGTTGTAGTAGCCGGCCGGGATTTCAGCCGAAAGCTTCCACAGCTGGTCCAGCTCGTCCAGCTTCATCTGTGCTTCGTCGTACTGCGGCGCCCAGTTCTCGGGGGCTCCCAGCAGGGTGTTGAAGTCGCCGGCCACGGCCACCGCGGCGGGCTGGTCGATGGTTTCCGCGGAGTTTTCGACGGGAGCCTCCGCCTCGGCGTCGGCTTCTGCCTTTTTCCGGACAGCCTTGGCTACGGGAGCGACTGCATCCTCGATCAGCTTGGCTGCCTTGTCGACAACCTTCGCTGCCTTGGACGGAGCCTTCTCGTCCTTTGCTGCGGCGACCTTCGCGGGTGCCTTCTTGGCTGCCGGCTTGGCAGGTGCTGCCACCGGAAGGGGCGTGTCGGCAGGGACCGGAGTACCGGCGTCGAGCGCTGCCGAGAAGCTGGCCGCGTCCGGGAAGGCGACCGTTGCACGCTGGCCGTCCTCGGTGATGGTCCAGCCAGAGCGTCCCTTGACCAGCCAGCCTGCCTTGACCAGCTTGGCCGTAGCGGTGGTCAGTGATTTGTGGCCCCGCGGAATGCCGCCGCTGAGGAGCTCAGCTTCGTAGGCGTTCAGCGGAACCCGGACGAGGGCTTCAGCCAGCACGGCGCCGGCGTTCTGCGATTCACCGGACAACACCCCCTCTGCCAGAACGTCCAGCACGGCCTTAAGGCGGATGTTGGTGTTTTCGGCGGCAGTCTTACGCATGGTTCCCCTTACAGAGCGATTGTTCCCACAGTAGTTTGCCAAGTACTGGGCAAATCTGACGACTTTGTTCGGTAAACATTGTGTGTCGTGACCGACTATGACGGGGATTACACCTGAATCGAGCCGTAAATCTCGGTTATTCAGGCCCGCGAAACTGCTTCCGGCTCCATTTCTTGTCCAAATACCCGGCTCACTTCGCGGCGACGGAAATGGAAAGTAGGCTTACCACATAGAGTGAGGCACCAGCTGGAAGGGATGAATTCAATGAGTGAACACAGCAGCAACGCAGACGGCTTTATCGTTCCGGACCCATCGAAGATCCGGGACGACGGTCCAGGCGACGCAGGAGATGACGCCAACGCCATCCGGTTCAGCGAGGAGCAGGCCCTTATCGAGGAGCAGTCGCACGGCATCCGGCCGGAGCGCTATAACGTCCCATCCGGCGGGCCCACCATGGAGGAAGCCCGCGGAAGCATGGACCTGTCCGACGACACCGGCGACGCGGCTTCCGCTGACAGCAGCGACGACGGAATGCACAGCGGCCAGGAGCAGTAGTTACCGCGCTGGCCTCTTACTGGACATAGCCTTCCACCTCATTGACGGGGCGGGCATCCGCCACGTTGGGATCCTCGCCAGCCTTCGCCTTTGCCCGGCGCTGGCGCAGCAAGTCCCAGCACTGGTCCAGCGCCTCTTCCACCTGCCGCAGCCGGGCGCGGCGCTCACGCTGACCATCGGCATCGTCGTCGGAACCGTTCACGCCGGGGCCACTGGCGCCCGACGCCGTCGGCTCACGGAGCTGGTGTTCTTCCTCAACCAGCGCCTGGATGCGCTGCAGAATGTCCTGGTCGTCCATCGCCTTCACTCCTTGGGTTACCCCGGGCCGGATTGCCTGTCGCGGATCGCCGCGGACCGCAGCGGCCCGCCGGGCTGGGACTGCCAGCCTAATGAGGTGAGGCAGCCTGCGGAAGAGGTTGCCGCACGCCCTTCGCATGGGATGCTCGCGCCTCGCAATCCGAAGGGCAGCATCACTGGCGGCACAGCCCTCGTCTCGTTAGGGTAGACGGTAAGCATGCTTAGCATTATCCCGATGCCAGCACCGCCCGAAACAAGATGATCCTGTCCGCGTTCAACACCATCTGGAGGAGAACCATGACCGACCAGTACACGTTCAAGAATCCTGTCACCGCCTACGAGCATATCGAGCCGCCCAAGCAGCACCAGCCCGAACCCGGACTGGACGCCAAGCTTGAACCCAAGGCCGACCTGGGCGAGGACACCTACCGCGGCACCGGACGCCTCGACGGCCGGAAGGCAATCGTCACGGGCGCCGACTCAGGCATCGGTGCAGCGACGGCGATCGCGTTCGCCCGGGAAGGGGCCGACGTCGTGCTTTCCTACCTTCCCGAGGAGGAAGAAGACGCAGCCAAGATCGCGAACCAGATCGAAAAGGCCGGCCGCAAGGCCGTGAAGGTGCCTGGCGACCTCAAGGATGCCGCAACGTGCCAGAAGCTGGTGGACACCGCGCTGCAGGAACTGGGCGGCCTGGACCTGCTCGTGAACAACGCCGGCAAGCAGGTGGCTCAGGAGGACATCGGCGACATCACCGACGAGCAGTTCGACCACACGCAGAAGACCAACGTGTACGCCATGTTCTGGCTCACCAGGGCAGCGGTGCCGCACCTTCCCGCCGGTTCCACAATCATCAACACGACGTCGATCCAGGCCTACAACCCGTCGCCGACCCTCGTTGACTACGCCACCACGAAGGCCAGCATCAACAACTTCACCAAGGGCCTCGCCCAGCAACTGGCGCCGAAGGGCATCCGCGTGAACGCCGTGGCTCCCGGGCCGATCTGGACGCCCCTGCAGGTCAGCAGCGGCCAGCCCAAGGAAGCCCTCCCCGAATTCGGCAAGGACACTCCCCTGGGACGCGCCGGACAGCCAGCCGAACTCGCCCCGGCGTACGTGTTCCTGGCCTCGGCGGAGTCGAGCTTCGTGGTCGGCGAGACCCTGAACGTCAACGGCGGCAGCCCCACGCCATAGCTGCTGCCCGCTCCGCGCGTCAGGTTGCAGCGCATTCCTGCACCACTTCAGGAAGCAACACCGCCGCCAGCCACCGGGAAACCGCGCCAGCATGCGGGGAACCCGGGGCGGGCGGCGTTTCGGCGCCACCAAGGTGGAGCAAAAATGCTGCGAATCGACTTATAGTGTCGACTACACCGCACCTCCCTGAGCCACTCCCGCAACCTACCTGAGGAGAGCCCCGTGGAATCCCGCACACTCGGTTCACTTTCCGTCTCCAGTCTCGGCCTCGGCTGCATGGGCATGAGCGAGTTTTACGGAACCGGCGATGACAGCGAGTCCATCGCCACCATCCACGCCTTCCTCGACGCCGGCGGAACCCTGCTGGACACCGCAGACATGTATGGTCCGTTCACGAACGAGTTGCTGGTGGGCAGGGCCATCGCGGGCCGGCGCTCCGATGTGGTCCTGGCCACGAAGTTCGGGAACGAGCGGCGGGAGGACGGTTCCTGGGTGGGCATCAACGGCCGCCCCGAATACGTCCGCGCCGCCTGCGACGCCAGCCTGCAGCGACTTGGCGTGGACCACATCGACCTCTACTACCAGCACCGGGTGGACAAGACCGTCCCAATCGAGGACACCGTCGGAGCCATGGCGGAGCTCGTCGAGGCCGGTAAAGTCCGGTATCTGGGGCTGTCCGAAGCCAGCGCCGACACCATCCGCCGGGCGCATGCCGTCCATCCGATAGCCGCGCTGCAGACCGAGTATTCACTCTGGGAGCGGGAGCCGGAGACGAAGGTTTTCCCTGTGCTGGCCGAGCTGGGGATCGGTTTCGTGCCCTACAGCCCCCTTGGCCGGGGCTTCCTCACTGGCCAGCTGCGCAGCCCAGACGACTTTGCTGCGGATGATTTCCGGCGGCACTCTCCCCGTTTCCAGGGCGAAAACTTCACCCGGAACCTGCAGCTTGTGGACCGGGTCAAGGAACTCGCAGATGAGAAGCAGTGCAGTCCGGCACAGCTCGCTCTGGCCTGGCTGCTCGCGCAGGGCGATCACATCGTCCCCATTCCCGGCACCAAGAAGCGCGAACGCCTGGCAGAGAACCTGGGCGCGGCCGCCGTCGAACTTTCAGCCGGGGACCTGGCCCGCCTTGATGAACTTGCCCCGGCGGGCGCTGCCGCGGGGGCGCGCTACCCGCACATGACCTCGATAGACACCTAGAGTCCTGCCCCGCGCGCCCGCCGGGAGCATCGGCACCACCGAGCAAGAGTTGAGGAAGAAAGGGAGTCCAATGACAGGCAATACCGAAGGCGACGGCGGCACCGCCTCCGCCGGAGAGACCGGCATCGGCGCCGCGGACCAGGACCTCGCACACTGGAGCCAGCGGCTCATCCAAGCGCTGCAGATCCTGGATCTCAAGGTAGACCAGCAACTGGTCGCTCGCCTGGCCGACGAGTCTTCCCGCGCGGTCAGCGGGCAAGCCGGTCCGGTCACCGCGCTGCTGGTTGGCTACGCAGCGGGGCTGCGGGCACACGGCAGCAGCGCGTCGCCACAGGAGGCGGTGCAATCGGCGGCCGACGTCGCCCTGCAGCTCTGCGAGCACGGAACCGAAGGCGGCCCCGACAGCGAGGGTTGGTCAAGCACCGCCCAGTAAGCGCCGGGCCCCCGCTCCGCCCCGCCCGTTCCGGGACCGCGGGCGGGAGCCAGTTCAGGACGCGCTGGGCGCTAGGCGGTCTCCGCGCTGGGCTCCAACCTCACGATCACAGCCTTGGACGCCGGCGTGTTGCTTCCCTCCGCGACGCTGTCCAGGGGCACCAGCACGTTGGCCTCCGGGTAATAGGTGGCCGCGCAGCCGCTGGCCGTGGGGTACGAAACGACGCGAAGTTTCCTCATCACCCGCTCCACGTTGTCCTCGTACACGCCGTGGATATCCACGAACTGGCCGTCGCTGAGGCCAAGTTCGGCAATGTCCTCGGGGCTAACGAACACCACGTCACGGCCCTTTTTGATGCCGCGGTAACGGTCGTTGTGCCCGTAGATGGTGGTGTTGAACTGGTCGTGCGAGCGGACGGACTGCAGGATCAGCGTGCCGGCCGGCCGATCGATGCTCTCCAAATGATTGACCGTCAGGATGGCCTTGCCAGTTGGCGTGGGGAAGGTCCGCGAATCGCGCGGGCCGTTGGGCAGGACGAAGCCGCCTTCCTGCCGGATCTTGTCGTTGTAGTTCTCGCAGCCAGCAACGACGTGGGAAATGTGCTCGCGGATGAGGTCGTAGTTCTTCTCGAAGCCTGCCCAGTCCGCGCTGGACTTCCCCGCCACCGTCTCCCGAGCGATCCGGCAGACGATCGCCACCTCTGACAGCAGGTTCGGCGCAACGGGCTGCACCCGCCCCGCCGAGGGATGAACGGCGCAAACAGTGTCCTCCACGGAAACGAACTGCGGACCGGACTCCTGGACGTCGATTTCCGTGCGCCCCATGGTGGGCAGGATGAGGGCTTCCCTGCCCGTCACCGTGTGGGAGCGGTTCAGCTTCGTGGAGATTTGAACGGTGAGGTCGGTGTTCTCCATTGCCGCTTCAGCCGCATGCGTGTCCGAAATGGCGGCCACCAGGTTTCCGCCCAATGCCACGAAAACCTTGATCCCGCCGTCGCGCATTCTTCGGATGGTTTCCACGGCGTCAGCGCCGTGCTCGCGCGGGGGGTCGAAGCTGAACTCCTTGCCGAGCGCGTCGAGGAAGGCGGGCGGCATCTGCTCCCAGATGCCCATGGTCCGGTCCCCCTGCACGTTGCTGTGCCCGCGAATCGGCGAGGCGCCGGCGCCCGGCTTACCGATGTTTCCGCGCAGCAGAAGAAGGTTGATGATCTCCTTGATGGTGGCCACACCCTTCTTGTGCTGGGTGATCCCCATGGCCCACGTGATGATGACACGGTCGGCTTTCAGATACCGGGCGGCCAGCTCGTCGATTTCGTCGCTGCGGAGCCCGGTGGCGGCCAGGACGGTCTCGTCGTCAAGCCCGTCGAGATGCGCTTTGAGTTCTTCCAGGCCCTCGCAGTGCTCCGCCAGGAAGTCGTGGTCCAGCACGGTCCCCGGATTCTTTGCCTCGGCGTCGAGGACCCGCTTCGAAATGGCCTGCAGCAGCGCCATATCGCCGCCCACCCGGATCTGCAGGTACTGGTCCGCGAGGTCGGTGCCGTGGCCAATGATGCCCTTGACCTTTTGCGGGTTCTTGTACCGCATCAGCCCGGCTTCCGGCAGCGGATTGACGGCCACAATCTCCGCGCCCGCCTCCTTGGCTTCCTCGAGCGCCGTGAGCATGCGCGGGTGGTTGGTGCCCGGGTTCTGCCCCATGATGATGATGAGCTGCGCCTTGGCGAAGTCGTCATAGGTGATGGTGGCCTTGCCGATGCCGATGGTCTGGCCCATCGCCCAGCCGGACGATTCATGGCACATGTTCGAGCAGTCCGGCAGGTTGTTGGTGCCGAACGCCCGTACAAACAGCTGGTAAATAAAGGCTGCCTCGTTCGATGTCCGGCCGCTCGTGTAGAAGGCGGCCTCGTCCGGGCTGGACAGTCCGTTGAGCTTTCGGCCCAGAATCCCGAATGCCTCGTCCCAGCTCACGGGACGGTAATGGTCTTCCCCTGCCGGCTTGTACACCGGCTCCGTCAGGCGGCCCTGCATTCCGAGCCAGTACTCAGTTCTCTGGCGCAGCTCACTGACCGGGTGCTCTGCCCAGAAGTCCGACTCAATCACCACCGGCGTGGCTTCCCAGGTGACGGCCTTGGCCCCGTTTTCGCAGAACTCAAAGGTCTTCCGGTGGTCCGGGTCCGGCCAGGCGCAGCTCATGCAGTCGAAGCCGTGCTTCTGGTTCAGGGCCAGCAGCGTCTTCTCTGTCCTGCCCAGGCCCATATGTTTGATGGCTGGCTGCATCGAGTGCAGGACGCCCGGTATGCCGGCGGCCCATTCCTTCGGCTTGCCTACCTCGAGGTCCTTCTCGTCCGCCTCTTCAACGTCTGGGTTCTTGCGCGGCATGCTGCACACTCCTTGACTCGGCATCGTCCCGGTACTGCTGTCCGCGGCACCGTCACCGCAGTTTCGCCTCCCTCACAGGACTAGCAGTTATGGAAGGCGCCTGCAAGCATTCGGCCCGCTGCCGGCTGGAAGGTCCTGCCTGCTGGCGCGTCGACGCCGACGGAGCGGACAATTGGAGCACCCGCAGACCGTTTGGAGCCGCTATGGGCCATTCAACGGGCTGGCTAAAACACCACAGGCTTCCGGCTTTTTTTATCCTGGCCTACGCAATTTCCTGGGCCTCGTGGCCGTTCTTCGCGGCCGGGCTGATGCCGCGGATGGAATTCCTGCCGGTGGGTCCGCTTGCCGCGGACATGGCCGGCAACATGTGGTTCGACGGCTTCGCCGGTCCCTTCGTCGCCGACGTCGCCCCCGGCGCGATCCTCGCAGGCGGCTCCGGCATGCTGGTTGTCGGAGGGCTTTCCAGCTACGTGCTCTTCGCGCTGGGCTGGATGTTTTTCGGCATCGCCGGCTGGCTCTCACGCATGTTCCCCGCGTGGATCGGCGTGGCCTTCGTCGTCGCCGGCTTCCTCGGCTACAACGCGGGACTGCCTCCCTACGGGATCCCCATCGGTCTCGTCATGGCGGCGCTGGGCTGGTGGATCATCCGGACGGGCGCGCCTGCAACGACTCCGAGTGGTTCCACGACCGGCGGCCAGACGACGAGTGCGCCGAAGCCTAGCCCGACAGCTCGGCCAGCAGCTCGTGCTTCCGCTCCTCGCTGGCGAAGGACGACCTGATGGAGTTCGCGGCGAGCCTGACCCGGTCGAATTCGGACAGGCCCAGGACCGATTCGAGCTGGGTGAAGTTGGTGTCCACGTAGCCGCCGAAGTACGCCGGGTCGTCCGAGTTCACGCTGACGTTGAGCCCGGCGGCCAGCATCGCCGGCAGCGGATGGGCGGCCAGCATGTCCACGGCGCGCAGCCGGACGTTCGACAGCGGACAAACCGTCAGCGGAACGCGGTCATTGACCAGCCGCTCCACGAGCTCGGGATCCTCCATGCACCGGATCCCGTGGTCGATCCGCTCCACGGCCAGGACGTCCAGCGCCTCCACAATGTACGACGGCGGGCCCTCCTCCCCCGCGTGCGCAATCTTCCGCAGGCCTGCTTCGCCGGCCCGGGCAAACAGCCGCGTGAACTTCGACGGCGGGTTGCCCACCTCTGCGGAATCCAGGCCGATGCCGGCGATCGGCGCATTCATCGCCAACAGCCCCTCCAGGACCTCGAGCGCCGATTCCTCTGAGAGATCGCGCAGGAAGGCGGCAATCAGCAGCGTGGAAATGCCGAACTCCTCCTCAGAGGTGGCGAGCACCGAGGCCACGCCGTTGACGCACGTCTCCAGGGAGACACCGCGCGAGAGGTGCGCCTGCGGATCCATCATGATTTCCGCGTGCCGCACCCCGGCCGCCGCAGCCCGCGCCAGGTAGGCCCGGGTCATGTCCGCGAAGTCCTGCTCGGTCCTCAGCACGGCCATGTTGGCGTAGTACAGGTCGAGGAAGGACTGCAGGTCGGTGAACTCGTACCGGCTCCGCAGCTCGTCCAGATTCGCGTACGGCAGCTCGATCCCGTTCCGTTCAGCGAGCGCAAAGATCAGTTCCGGCTCCAGCGTCCCCTCGATGTGAAGGTGGAGCTCCGCCAAAGGCATCGGTGTCGGGGCCGCCACCAGCTCCTCTTCATCTGAAAGCGCAGTTTGATCTGTTGGCCCGGTTTGACCTGAAAGAGCAGTGGGATCGATCGGTGCAGCGGCGGCGTCGTAAGTGTTCACCCCGACAGAATAGTCCCCGGACCGGCCATGACCGCTAGAGTCGAACAGATGCGGACTGAAGAGTATGCTGCCCCCTTGGCCGAACTGGACTGGAGTCTGGAAACCGGCTCCGGCGCCCACCATTCCGCGGACGGCTTTGTCCGGGTGCGTGGTGCCCGTGAGAACAATCTTCGCAACGTGGACGTGGCCGTCCCGCGCGACGCGATCGTCGCCTTCACCGGCGTATCGGGATCGGGCAAGTCCTCGCTGGCGTTCGGCACGATCTACGCCGAAGCCCAGCGCCGGTACTTCGAATCCGTGGCGCCCTACGCCCGGCGCCTCATCCAGCAGGGCCACAATCCCAAGGTGGAAATGATCACGGGGCTGCCTCCCGCCGTCGCGCTTCAACAGCGCCGCGGGACACCGAGCAGCCGTTCCACGGTGGGGACGGTGACCACGCTGTCCAATTCGCTCCGCATGCTGTTCTCGCGCGCCGGCAGCTATCCGGCCGTTGCCGGCACGCTGGACTCGGACGCTTTCTCGCCCAACACGGCCGCCGGGGCATGCCCCGAGTGCCACGGCCTCGGCGTTGCGCACACCGTGAGCGAAGCCTCCCTGGTCCCGGACCCGTCCCTGAGCATCCGGGACGGGGCCATCGCCGCCTGGCCGACGGCGTGGCAGGGCAAGAACCTGCGCGACATCCTCACCCATCTGGGCCACGACGTCGACACCCCCTGGCAAGAGCTGCCCCGGAAGGACCGCGACTGGATCCTTTTCACCGAAGAGCAGCCGGTCGTGGAAATCACCCCTCAGCGCGACCGGGTGGCCAAACCGTACAAGGGCAAGTTCTGGAGCGCCAAGAGCCACGTGCTGCACACCCTCGCGGATTCCAAGAGCAACACGATGCGCGAACGGGTGCTCCGCTTCATGGAAACCGGCCCCTGCCAGCGGTGCAGCGGCAGCGGACTCACCCCGGAGGCCCTGGCCGTAACCTTCGCCGGAAGGACCATCGCCGAACTCAACGCAGTGCCGATGGCCGAACTGGCAAACATCATCCGCCCGACGGCCGAGCTGAAAGACGCCAACACCGCCTCCCGCAAGCTGTCCTCCGGTGAAAGCAACGAGGTGGCCGTGGCCATCACGCGTGACCTTCTGCAGCGGATCACGGTCCTGCTGGATCTGGGGCTCGGCTACCTCGCTCTGGGCCGGTCGACGCCTACCCTCTCCCCGGGCGAGATGCAGCGCCTCCGGATCGCCACGCAGCTCCGCTCGGGTCTGTTCGGTGTGGTGTATGTGCTGGACGAGCCGTCGGCAGGGCTGCACCCCGCCGACGCCGAGCCCCTGCTCGCTGTGCTGGAACAGCTCAAGTCGTCGGGCAACTCCGTGTTCGTGGTGGAGCACAACATGGACATCGTGCGCCGCGCCGACTGGCTCGTGGACGTGGGACCGCGGGCTGGAGAGGGCGGCGGCGAAGTGCTGTACAGCGGCCCGGTTGCCGGCCTCGCCGGCGTGGAGGCCTCCGTCACACGCCCGTTCCTCGTCCCGGATGGTTCCAGGGGCGGTGCAACTGCCGGCGCCTCCGGCGCATCTGACAGCGGCATGCCTAACGACGGCGAGCCTGACAGCGGTCCCAACAGCCGCCGTCGGGAACCGGGTGCTTGGCTGGAACTGAACGACATCACCCGCCACAACCTCCGCGGCCTCGACGCATCCTTCCCGCTGCAGGTCCTGACCGCCGTCACCGGCGTCTCCGGCTCGGGCAAGTCGACGCTGGTCAGCCACGTCCTGGCCGAGGTGGTCGGATCGCAGCTGCACGGCGACGCGGGCGCGGGCGGCACGGATTCCGCGGGCATTGGGGCCACCGACGAGGACGAGCCCGTGGACGCCGCCAATTCCGGCACCCCATTGAGCGTCGGAACAGTGACCGGCCTGCACCACGTGGACCGGCTGGTGACAGTGGACCAGAAACCGATCGGCCGCACGCCCCGGTCCAACCTGGCCACCTACACCGGACTGTTCGACGCCGTGCGCAAGGAGTTCGCCGCCACGGACGAAGCCCGGGCCCGCGGATACGGCGCCGGACGTTTCTCCTTCAACGTGTCCGGTGGGCGCTGCGAGACCTGCCAGGGCGAGGGCTTCGTCGCCGTCGAACTGCTGTTCCTGCCGGGCAGCTACGGTCCCTGCCCGGAATGCGGCGGTTCCCGCTACAACCTGGAAACCCTCGAAGTCACCTACCGCGGCAAGACCGTGGCCGATGTCCTGGGCATGACCGTGGACGCCGCGGCCGAGTTCCTCGCGGACGTTTCCTCGGCCGCCCGCAGCCTGCAGACGCTCCGGGAGGTCGGGCTGGGCTACCTGCGGCTCGGACAGCCCGCACCGAACTCTCCGGCGGTGAGGCCCAGCGCATCAAACTCGCCACCGAACTGCAGCGGGCACGCCGCGGCCACACCCTGTACCTGCTGGACGAGCCCACCACCGGGCTCCATCCGGCCGACGTCCGGCTCCTCATGGCCCAGCTGCATCGCCTCGTCGACGCGGGAAACACGGTGGTCGTGGTGGAGCACGAAATGGACGTGGTGGCGGAAGCGGACTGGGTGATCGACCTCGGACCGGCCGGCGGGGACGCCGGCGGCAAGATCATTGCCTCCGGAACGCCGGCCGCCGTCGCCGGTTCACCCGACAGCCGGACGGCGCAGTACCTGGCTTCCGCACTCTGCCGGAGTGCCTCGGAACCGCTTGACTGTCAATAAAGATCTCGATTTGATAACGTCCCGCAACACCTTTAGGGTGGGACACATGCCCGCGCGACGCGGGCCCATGAATGCCCGGTGCCGCCACCACCAGTTACTGCCCGGCCGGCGGACACCGAAATGACCTCTAGTTCGTCAGGGGGCGGGCAGTAGCGCGACAACGTCCGGGGACGGACCGAGCGCGGGTGGCCTCAGGAGCATCCCAATGAAGAAGTCTACTTTCAGTACTGCCGCGCGCCGTGGAGTCACCCTGGCCGCTGTTTCCGCCGCAACTCTGGCTCTTTCCGCCACTGCCGCTAACGCTGCAGCGCCTACCGCCACGAACGGTTCCACCTGGGACGCCCTCGCCCAGTGCGAGAGCGGCGGCAACTGGGCCACCAACACCGGCAACGGTTTCTCCGGCGGCCTGCAGTTCACCCCGCAGACCTGGGCCGCTTTCGGCGGAACGGGTTCTCCCCAGAGCGCTTCCCGCGCCCAGCAGATCGCCGTGGCCGAAAAGGTCCAGGCCAGCCAGGGTTGGGGCGCATGGCCCGCCTGCTCCGCCAAGCTGGGCCTGAACGGTGGCGGTGGCGCTCCTGCACCGCAGATCCTGCCCCAGAGCGCGCCGGTCCAGGCCGCACCCGTCCAGGCGCCGGTCCAGACCGCTCCCGTTGCCCAGGCCCCGGTGGCCGAAGTAGCCCAGGCCCCGGTGGCCGAAGTTGCCCAGGCTCCGGTCCAGGCCCGTCACGCTGCCGCCATCGCGGTAAGCGGCGAGACCTACACTGTCCAGGACGGCGACACCCTGAGCAAGATCGCCGACAAGCTTGGCATCCAAGGCGGCTGGCAGCACCTTGCCGACGCCAACGCTGACACCATCAGCAACCCGAACCTGGTGTTCGTGGGCCAGGTTCTGCAGCTCCCTGCCTAACCCTGCTTGGTCAGGCCGCTGAGCGGCACTGCCATAAAGCTCGACGCCGGGCGGTCCCTTTCGAGGGGCCGCCCGGCGCTGTTGTGTCCCGGCGTTGCTGCGCCTGCCTTCAGAGTTGGCTGCCTTCAGAATTGCCTGACTTCAGAAACGACGACGCCGGGCGCCCCCTGAGTGGGGACGCCCGGCGTCGTTCTTAATTCTCTTCAGCGTGACGGCTGGAACCGTCGGTGAACGGCCCTAGGCCGCGGTGGAAAGTTCCCGGACGATGCGCACCTTCCAGGCGGCGTCGTCACTGGTGTCAAGGAGCGCGACTGTGCCGGAGGCGAGATGCAGGCCAACCCGTTTGGCATGCAGCAGCTCAAGGTAGAGGTGCTCGTTGATGCGGGCAGGGCTGTCGATGACGAACTTCACGGCGTCGCGCACCTTGCGGTAGTTGTCGCTGCGCTCGCGGTGCAGGTGCAGCTCGAGTTCGTGGCGCTGCTTAAGGCGCGGCTCGTGCTTGTTCAGCCAGTTCACGGCAGCGTGGACGCCAATCACCAGGGCCAGCGACACGGCGTAGATCCACCATCCGGTGGACATCAGGAAGAGCGGCAGGTTGGCGACGGCCACCACTGCAATGAAAACGCGCAGGGCGACGAGCCGGCGCAGGGTCAGCGCAACGGAAGCAAGCGCGGTGCGGAAACGGTGCTGGTCCTTGCGCGCGGCCACCGGGTCCAGAGTAAACTCGTCGAGAACGAGGATCCCGTTCGCGTCGGGGGCCAGCATTTGGCCGTACTTCGGAACGAACAGTTGAGGCTCCTGTGACGGGTGTGAATTCGTCTCCGCGTGGGCAGAGGACAGGGGCGCGGGCGAGGTAAGAGTCATGAGTTGGCTTCCAGACGCTGTTGAGGTTTCGGATATCTTAGTGGATTAATCAACCTTCCGTATGCATGGGTCCACTATGTGAACAGCCGGCCGTCCATTTTGGCCGCTGGTTGTGCCGTCCGGCACTTCAATTGGCACAGCGCGCCCGGGGCGGCAGACTGAAGGGATGCAAACCTTCCTTCCCTATCCCGACTTCCGGCAAAGCGCGGCCGCGCTGGACACACCCCGGCTCGGCAAGCAGCGCGTAGAAGCGCTGCAGACACTCCGTGCGCTGGTCATCCCGGAATACGGGTGGCAGTCACACCCCGCCATCCGCATGTGGATGGGGCACGTTCCGGCGCTCACCATGTACGGCCTGGCCATGGTGGACGAATGGACCAAGCGCGGGTTCGACGACAACACCCGGGACAACATCCGCGAGTTCGCACCCCAGGCCGCGCACCCGGATTATGCCGCCAAGATCCTGCTTCCGCCGTGGCTCGGCGACCCCGACTTCCACCTGAGCCACCGCTCTAACCTGATCCGCAAGGACCCGCACTTCTACGAACAGGTGTTCCCCGGCACCGAGCACGGGCTGGAGTACGTCTGGCCGGAGCCCAGGCACGAGTTCCTGCCCGAGGATCCAGAGGGTGACATTCTCTGGATCCTCCGCGAGCACGTCGGCCACGGCGACCCCGAGCAACTGGACAAGGTTGGGCTTCCCGCCGTGGGGCGGGCTGCACAAGGTTCCGCTGCTGCTTCGGGCGGCGGGGCTAGTTCCGCCGGGGCTGCCGGTTCCGCCGGGGCCGGGGAGTCCGCCGAGGACTACCAGTTCGTCTACGCTGAGGAAACTTCGCGCCGCACCTCCAAGGTCGCCCGGAAGGCCCCCGCCAAGCCGCTGGTCAAGAAGCCGTCCCGGAAACGGCAGCGCCAGGAGGCAGCCTTCTCGACACTTCCGGGCAAGTCACCGGTGGCCGTGCCTTTCGACGGCGGCAGGAGGTTCGCCGTCGGAATGGTCGTGGGCCGTCCCATCACGCTCGACGACGGGCGCTTCGGCCGCAACTTCCAGGTCACCGACATCATCGACCGGTCGGAGTTCGACTACCCGGCGCTGCTGCAGGATCCGCGCGTCTTCTTCCCAGTTCCGGCGCTCTGAGCCGGCAAATGACTATCCTTCTCGCCGGCTGCGGCGACCTCGGCACCGAGGCGGGTCTGCGGTTCGCCGCTGCGGGGCACCGGGTGGTGGGCTGGCGCCGTTCGCCGGACAAGCTCCCGGCTGAGATCGAGGGCGCCGCTGCGAACCTAAGCACCGCCGACCTGCCGCCTGTCCCGGCGGACACTGCCGCCGTCGTCATAGCTGTGGCAGCGGATGCGCCTACTGAAGAGGCATACCGGAGCGCGTACCTGGACGGCGTCGCGCATGTGCTCGACGCCCTCGCACGCGACCATGTGACGCCCGGACGTGTCCTTTTCGTCTCGTCCACAGCCGTCTATGGCGACGCCGGAGGCGGATGGATCGATGAAAACACGACTTCGGAACCCGCGGGATTCTCTGGCCGCGTCATGCGTGAGGCGGAGGATTTGTTGCTGACGCGGCTCGATGGAACCGGGACCTCACCTATTGTGCTCAGGCTTGGCGGAATTTACGGGCCAGGTCGCACGCGGCTCATCGACCAGGTTCGAACTGGCGCCGCCGTCATTCCGAACCAACCGCGTTACACCAACCGCATCCACCGTGACGACGCCGCCGGTGCCATCGTGCATTTGCTCAGCATGCCTGAGGCGCCGTCACGTGTTTATGTGGGCGTGGACAACGATTCAGCCGAGTTGGGCGACGTCCTGCGTTTCCTGGCGGCTGAGTTGAGGCTTGACGTTCCGCCGACGGGTTCTCTGGGCGGCGCTCGGGGCGGCAACAAGCGGTGCAGCAACGCGCTGCTTCGGGGAACAGGCTTTTCGTACAAGTACCCAACCTTCCGCGAGGGCTACCGCGACATTCTGGCCGGCGTCGGAGTGCGCCACCCCTGAATCAAGGCACCGCCGTTGAAAGTGGTCCGGCTGAAATGGCCGGGATATAAAAAATTTTCAAAAACTTTTCCCTTTTCGCCCGCAGTGACCTTCATCACCCCTAAAAATGTCAGACCCCGCTGACAAAGTAGTTCCATGGAAGCCATTGGGGAGCAGGGAGCGGATACCGCAGCCGGGAGGGACGTCTCCGGCCTGAGTGCCGCTGCTTTGCTGCGGAGCCGCGGGTTACGCAGCGTTCCCTCGGCTGGCCTGGCAACCGCTGAGCTTGCGTCCCAAGCGCTGGCAACCTCTGATTTGGAGGCGGGCCTGGCGCTGCTGGACTCCGCAACCACCGCGGCGCAGGAGGAGCTGGCCGCAGCCAACTTCCTTGAAGCGGCGGACTTCGCTGAACTCGCCGAGGAACTCTCCCGCCGTATCGAGTACCTCCAGTTGCTTGCTGCCGCGGCGGTGGATCGGACGCGGACCGAGGCGATCAATGCCGCCGGGACGGCCAGCCGCGCGGCCGGCTGGACCACCGGCTGGAACACCGAACCAGCACCCGAAACCGCCACTGGGAGTGTGCCGGTGTGTGCGGTGACCTGGTCCCCGGCCGATGACGGGTCCCGGAACACCGCCGAGTTCCTCCGCACCCGGCTCCGGATCAGCACCACCGAAGCCCGCCGCCGCCTCGCCCTCGCCACCGCCACCCTCCCCCGCACCGGCCTCGCCGGCCGGCCCATGCCACCCGAACACCAGGAAACCGCCGCCGCCCTCACCGCCGGAATCATCTCCTCCCGCGCCGGAACCATCATCACCACCGCCCTGGACAAAGTCCGCCACATCCCCGACCCCGCCGCGATCGTCCACATGGAACACAACCTCACCCAGACCGCGATCGACAACGACCACGACTTCCTCACCCGCATCGCCCACCGCTGGATCAACGCCCTCGACCAGGACGGCACCGAACCCAGCGAAGAAACCCTCCGCCACCGCCAAGGCATCTTCCTCCACCACAAACGCGGCGGCCTGCACCACTTCGAAGTCCACGCCACCACCGACCAATTCGAAGTCCTCACCACCATCATGAACACCGCCACCAACCCCCGCACCACCACCCCCAACACCACCCACCGCGGCAGCGACGGCAGCGCCGAGAGCACCGGCCCCGACAACAGCCCCGGCAACGGCAGCAGTGGCAGCGACAGTAACAGCGGCAGTAGCAGCGGCAGTGACGGCGGCAGTGCCGCCGCAGCCAACCTCGACGCGGTCTTCAACGCCCCCGCCCCGGTCCCGGACCTGGACCTGGACCGCCGCACACGCCCGCAGCAACTCCTCGACGGCCTCGTCGGCGGCTGCAAGGCAGCCCTCGCCGCCGGCACCCTGCCCACCACCGGCGGACTCCGCCCCCAGGTCATGGTCACCGTCTCCTACCAGGACCTCCTCAACAGCATCCAAACCACCGCCAGCCCAGGGCCCCCGCTACAACAAAAACCACCCCACCACCCGCCCCGGCACCCAGCCAACCGGTCCAGACACCTGGCACACCAGCGAACCCCAGCCCGATCCGGGCACCGACCCGCACCCCAGCCCCGGCACCGACTTCGCCGGCATCAACTGGACCGGCGCCGCGCTGCCCGGCACACCCACCACCGGCAGCGGAACCTTCACCTACACCGGACCCGTCACCGCCTCCACCATCCGCAAAATCGCCTGCGACGCCGACATCATCCCCATACTCCTCGGCACCGAAGGACGCCTCCTCGACATCGGCCGCACCACCCGCATCTTCCCGCCCCACATCCGCAAAGCCCTCACCGCCCGCGACCAAGGCTGCGCCTTCCCCAACTGCACCATCCCCGCCCCCTGGTGCGAAGCCCATCACATCACCTACTGGTCACAAGGCGGACCCACCGGCACCGACAACGGCGTCCTCCTCTGCACCCACCACCACCACCTCATCCACAAAGAACAGTGGAAAATCCACGTCAAAAACGGGATCCCCTGGTTCATCCCGCCACCCCACATCGACCCCCGCCAACAACCCCGACAAAACCACCACCACAAAACATGAACCGCCGGACAGGACCGCGCCCAGTTGCGAAGTCGGCTACGTGTCACCAGCCTGTCGAGATACTCGCGCAGGGGAACCGAAAACCGGGAGATGCCTGGTAGATCCAGGCGTGCGGTGATCTGCCGGTATGGGTTCACTAATTTCGGACCCAAAGCAGAAGCGCCCGGCCCATCAAGTCGGGACCAAGCGCTTCCGGTGAAACGATCATTGCAGCGGCTATGCGTCCTGCCAGCCCCTGCCTTCCGTGAAGGTAGCTACCAGAGTGCCCACGCCTGCCTGAAGCGAATTCGAAGGATCCTCGTACAGGGACGCCTCCGTTGCCCGGCTGTGGGTGATGAGCTGCTCGGCTTCGAGCTTCGCTTCGGGCACGGTGGCACCGATGATGCCGGTACGGGCGGGAAGCTCGGGAGTGTGCACTACCTCGGCATTGGTCTCCGAGAGCGGGATGGTGGTCCCGGGTCGAATCTCGTCGTGCGGAAACTCGAATTCGGCGTCGTCGGGGGCAGCGGGAATCGTGTACTCCAGGAAGTAGTTCATGCCCCCAGCCTTGCAGATAACCGCCACGCCAGAAACCCCGCCCCGCCGCCCGCGGACACGAATATTCACCGCCCCTTCAACGGAGCCACGAGCGAAAAGAGCTCCGCTCCTACCGTCCCGCCGCGTATCCCTGCGCACCCCGCGGGTTCGCGGCAGCCTGCAGCACGCCGGTCCTGGGATCGCGTACGACGGCGGACAGCCGTCCCAGCGTCCAGTCGCCAGCCCTGGTGATCCGGTGTCCCCGTCGCTCTAGTCCGGCGATGACGTCGCCGCCCAATCGATCCTCGACGACGGCGCCGCCAGGTTCCCAGGTGCGCGGCCAGAAAGACCCGGGCATCGACGTCGTGTGGAACGCCGGCGCATCGATGGCCTGTTGCGGCGTGTACCCGCCGACGATGGTCCGTAACAGGTACAGCAACTGCCACTGGTCCTGCTGGTCTCCCCCCGGCGAGCCGAGCGCGGAGACAGCAGCGCCATCACGCAGCACCAGCGTCGGCGTCAGCGTGGTCCGGGGCCGCTTGCCCGGCGTCAGCGTGGACGGCGTTCCGGGCTCAAGCCACGTCATCTGCAACCGCGTGCCCAGGCAAAACCCGAGCTCAGGGATCGCGGGCGACGACTGCAGCCAACCGCCGGACGGCATGGCCGAAACCATGTTGCCCCACCGGTCCACAACATCGATGTGGCACGTGTCGCCGCGGGTTTCCCCGTTGGACGCCACACTGGGTTCACCGAGCGTGGGTTCACCGAGCGTGGGTTCACCGATCGTCGGTTCGCCAACGCCGGCGGCGGCAGCCGCGGAACCCAGGCGGCCGGGAGCGGCACGACCTCCCGAAGGGGGCGACCCGCCGTCGTCATTCAACAGTGCAGCCGGAACATACTCGGTGCGAAGCGCGGGCACGTACGGCGCACGCCCGGGAACGGAGCCCGGACGAAACTCAAACGACGCATTTTCCGTGATCAGCTCCCGGCGGGACGCCGCGTACTCTTCGGACAGCAGGTAATCGAGCGGGACATCCGCGTCGCCGTAGTAAGCCTCACGGTCCGCCAGTGCGAGCTTCTGGGCCTCCAGGATGGTGTGTGCCCCGAGCTCGGTGGACGGGTCGAGGTGGTCGTCATCGAAGCCGGCCAGGATCGCGAGCATCTGCAGCAGGGCCGGCCCTTGCCCCCAAGGGCCGGTCTTGGCGATGGTGTGCCCGCGGAACTCGAACGTGACCGCTTCCTCATACGACGCGCGGAATCCGGCCATGTCAGCCATCGTCATGACGCCCCGGTGGTCGGTCCCGGACGAGTGGCGGTGCGGTGTGCGAACGCTTTCGGCCACGGCGCGGGCCACGAAGCCCTCGCTCCATTCCCTGCGGGCGGCGTCGATACGCTCCTCTCGCGTGTGCGCGGGCTCTGCGGCGAATGCCTCGCCGAGGCCGGCACCGGCCTGGACCAGTTTCTGGAGAGTGCGGGCAAGCGCCGGATTCCGGACCAGCTCACCCTCCTCCGGGATTCGCCCCTCCGGCATCCACAATTCGGCAGACGTGGACCAGTGCTCGCGGAAAAGCCCCGCCACTGCCGAGATCGTGCTGCAGACGCGCGCCAGCACCGGGTGGCCGTCGCGCGCATACCGGATGGCGAAATCCAGGACTTCCGCCAGTTCCCACGTTCCGTGGTCTCGCAGCAGCAACAGCCAGGCATCGACGGCGCCGGGAACCGCCGCGGCGAGCGCACCTGATCCGGGCACAAGTTCCAGGCCCTCGGCGCGGAAGTGTTGGACGGTAGCGCCCGCGGGCGCAGGGCCCTGGCCCATCAGGACCACGGGTTTCCCAGGCTCCTCCGCCGTGCTGAAGACGCCGGTCATGTCGCCGCCCGGCCCGTTGAGGTGCGGCTCCACCACAAACAGCACGAACGCGGCGGCGGTGGCCGCGTCGAACGCGTTGCCGCCCCGCTCCAGCACGGCCTGCGCTGTGCCGGTGGCGAGCCAGTGGGTCGTAGCGGACATGCCGAACGTGCCCTGCAGGGTAGGACGGGTGGTGAAAGTCTCCGGCCTCGTAAAACTCATAGGGGCTACTGTAGTCACCGGCTTCCGCCCGTCCCGGATACTGTGCCCGCGACACGCTCCGCCCGTGCGGGAGCCTACTTGCCGAGGCCGGCCCGGCGCAGGGCTTCGGCCATGGCTGTATCCGCTGGAGCTGGCCGCTGACCGGACTGCTTCGGCTGCCGCATTCCGCCGCTGCGCTCGGCCGCAGGCTGGCCCGAATCACTGCCCTGGCGTGCCCCGGGCTTTCCGCCAGATTGGTCTTGAGCAGCCGACCGGTTCCGGCCGCCTTCCCGACCACCGCCGCGGTTGCCGCCTGCCGAACGTTCGGCGGTGCGGCCGACGGCGCGGCCGACGCCATCCCGGTCGCGGCCGCCTTCCCGGTCGCGGTCGCCGCCGCGTCCCCCAGCCGAGCGTCCCCCAGCCGAGCGTCCCCCAGCGGAGCGGTCGCCGGAAGCGGCCGGTTCGTCGTCGAGCCTCAGCGTGAGGGAGATACGCTTCCGCTCCGGATCAGCCTCAAGCACCTTCACCCGAACCACCTGTCCGGACTTCACCACCTCGCGCGGATCGGCGACGAACCGGTTCGCGAGGGCGGACACGTGAACCAGCCCGTCCTGGTGAACCCCCACATCCACGAACGCGCCGAAGGCAGCCACGTTGGTGACGGTTCCTTCGAGGACCACGCCAGGCAACAGGTCCGAGATCTTCTCGATGCCCTCGGAGAACGCCGCGGCCTTGAACGCCGGACGCGGATCGCGCCCCGGCTTCTCAAGTTCGGCGATGATGTCGCGTACGGTGGGGAGCCCGAAGGTTCCATCGACAAAATCGGCAGGGTTCAGCCGTCCGGCATCGGCCAGCGGAGCAAGACCGGCGGCTGCCCCTCCGGAAGCACCGGAACCGCCAGCGGCGCCGGCCGCAGTCAGGATCTTCCGGGCCACCGAGTACGCCTCGGGGTGGACGCTGGAAGCGTCCAGCGGCTCCGCTCCTCCAGTGATCCTGAGGAACCCGGCACACTGTTCGAACGCCTTTGCTCCGAGCCGTGGCACCTTCTTCAGCTCGCTGCGCTTGGCGAACGGCCCGTGCTCGTTGCGGTACGCCACGATATTCTCGCTCAGCAGCGGCCCGACGCCGGCCACCCGGCTCAGCAGCGCTGGGGACGCAGTGTTCACGTCCACGCCCACGGCGTTCACGCAGTCCTCCACCACGGCATCCAGGCTGCGGTCCAGCTTCGCGGCCGTGACATCGTGCTGGTACTGCCCCACGCCGATCGACTTCGGATCGATCTTCACCAGCTCAGCCAGCGGATCCTGCAGCCTGCGGGCAATGGACACCGCGCCGCGCAGGGACACATCCATACCGGGGAGTTCGGCAGCGGCAAGGGCGGACGCCGAGTACACGGACGCGCCCGCCTCGGACACCACCAGCTTCTGCGGCGCCACGGCACCGGCGCCGGAGCCGGCAGCTGCAGAGAGCCGCTTGATCAGTTCGGCGGCGAGCTTGTCCGTTTCGCGCGACGCCGTTCCGTTGCCGATGGCCACGAGTTCGACGGCGTGCTTCCGCGCCAGCCGCTCCAGGGTCGCCAGTGCTTCGTCCCACTTCCGCGCCGGCGCGTGCGGATAGACAGTGTCCGTGGCGACTACCTTGCCTGTCCCGTCCACCACAGCAACTTTGACACCTGTCCGCAGGCCGGGGTCCAGGCCCAGGGTTGAGCGGTTTCCGGCAGGCGCCGCCAGCAGCACGTCGCGCAGGTTGGCGGCGAAAACGCGCACGGCTTCGTCTTCCGCGGCGGCGAACATCCGTCCCCGCAGGTCGGCGGTCAGCCGCGCGAGTACCCTGGACCGCCATGCCACCTGGGCGGTTTGGAGCAGCCAGGAATCGGCAGGCCGGCCACGGTCAGCAACCCCGAGGAACCGGGCCACGGCGGATTCGTAACGGGTGCGCGCGGCGGCGAGGGCCTCCTCGTCGGCCGGATCCGCTTCGGTGAGGTCCAGCTCGAGCACCCCGTCCTTCTCACCCCGCAGCAGGGCCAGCACGCGGTGCGACGGCATTCCCGACGGGGCCTGCGAAAACTCGAAGTAATCCGCGAACTTCTGCCCCTCGGATTCCTTGCCCTTCTTCACCCGGGACACCATCCGGCCCTGCGTCCACAGCCGCTCGCGCAGGTTCTCGGCAAGGTCGGCGTCCTGGGCCACGCGCTCCACGATGATGGCGCGGGCGCCGGCGAGCGCCGCAGCGGCGTCGTCGATGGCGTGGTCCGCGTTCAGGTACTTGGCCGCCTCGCGTTCGGGATCAAGTTCCGGGCGCTTGAGCAGGATGTCCGCGAGCGGTTCCAGACCGGCCTCGCGGGCGATCTGTGCCTTGGTGCGCCGCTTGGACTTGAAGGGCAGGTAGATGTCCTCAAGCCGCGACTTCGTATCGGCAGCAAGGACGGCGGCCTGCAGTTCCGGGGTCAGCTTCCCCTGCGCGGCAATCGCCTCCAGGACAGTCCGACGGCGGTCCCCCAGTTCGCGGAGGTAGCGCAGGCGCTCGTCGAGCTCGCGGAGCTGGCCGTCGTCGAGCGTCCCGGTGGCTTCCTTGCGGTAGCGGGCGATAAAGGGAACCGTTGACCCGCCGTCGAGCAGTTCCACAGCCGCTGTCACCTGCCATGCCTTTACGCCGAGCTCGGCGGCGATCTGGGCCGCTATTCGGGCTGCGACATCGTCCGCGCCTTGGCCGCCGGCCGGCGCGGGTGCGGGGGTGTCCTTCGGCTTTGTCCCGGCGGCGGAGGCGGGGCTGGGCGTGGGCGTGGCGGGGTGCTGCGGCTGTTGGGTCACCAGAACATTTTGCCCTACGCGTCCGGATCCGGGGCGATCAAGGGTTGGCGAACGGAGTAAACCGCACTACCCACAGCCGCTCTTAAGTGGTGTAGTGACTTTATGCAGCGGGGGTCATCGACTTAGGCGGCGCATCATGCAGGAATTGCTCATCATTCTTCAGGACGGCTTCAACGACGATGAGGTCGCCATCACGGTCAACGGCAAGGAGGCCCGGTACGACCGCGATGTCACCACCCGGGAGCTGTTGGGCATGGCCGAGGAAGTCTCCGTTGAACTGCCAGCAAAAGGCGCAACAGTGGGGGTTGAAGTTACCAGCCGCAATCTCAGCGCGGAAATGAAGCTTCACGGCAGGCCACGGAGCCTCCTTGTGTCCATTGAGGACGGCGAGCTCGTGCTCAGCGAGGGGACGGGCCGGGAGGCGTTCCTTTAGTGGCGGCCTGCTAGGGTCAGCCGGCTAGGGGCGGGGAGCGCCCGACAGCGACAGCGCTTCGTCCAGAACTTTTCCGAAGTTCGCGGCGTCGTGCGCGAACCGGCCGAGGAACAGCCCCGACACCCCGGCCAGTGTGGGCAGCAGGCCGGGTTTCGCGGAGCCGCCATAAATCACGGGCGACCCCTGCAGGCCGTGGGCACCGAGCAACTCCCGCAGAATACGGACGACGGCGGACACGTACTCCGCGCTGGCGGGCTCGGCTGCTCCGATGGCCCAGACGGGTTCGTATGCGATGACCAGCCGGGCGGCGAGCCCCCAGTCGCCGCCGACCGCGGCCTCGATCTGTCCGTAGACGAACCGGGCGGCGCCTTCCGCGCCCGCAGTGCTGTCGGCGTCGGCTGCTCCGGTACTTGGGGTGGTCTCCGTGCCGTGCGACTCCTCCCCAACGCACAGCAGCGGGGTAACGGCGGCGTCGTCGGCCGCCCTGACCTTGAGTGCGATCATGGCGTCGTCCTCGCCGAAGTGCCGCCGCCGTTCGGCGTGCCCGATCTCCACGAGTCCCACGCCCAGCTCTGCGAGCAGCGACGGCGAGAGCTCACCCGTCCACGGGCCGTCGGCCCAGCCGCAGTTCTGGGCACCCAGGACCAGCGGCGACCCGGCAATGATCTCCCCTGCGGCCGGCAGCATCGGGAAGGACGGAATCACGAACGGAACCACCCGCCCGGCCGCGAGGGCCGGGCGGGCGTCCACCTGCTCTCGCAGTTCTTCCAGCCAGCGGAGGCTGTCCCCGTAGCCCAGGTACATCTTGGTGCTGACGCCGACAAGAATCGTGCCGGGGTCTTTGATGGCCTGGTTGAGCTGGGTCACGGGGTTTCCTGCCTTTGCTGGAGTACTCAGCGCTGGTGTTGCTGCGCTTCTGCGGTTTGTTGCTGACTACTTTTCCAGCAGTGCAGGATCTTGGGCAGTTTTCCCGGGCGCGCCGGTTTCGAGCAGGTCGTCAGCTTTGTTCTTGAACTTCCGGGTGCCGATCATCATGACCGCGGCGAGGAACGGCAGCACACCGAGTGCGTAGACGCCCATGGTGCCCGTGTCCGAGGCGGTGACCTGGTTGACGGTAGTCCGCAGGATCGGGGCCACGAAGCCGCCCAGGTTACCCAGCGAGTTGATGAGCCCAATGCCTGCCGCGGCGGCAGTTCCGGTGAGGAATGCCGTCGGATACGACCAGGCGATGGGGCCGATGGAGAGGAAGCTGCACACCGCGAGGGTGATGAACACGATGCCCAGCGCGGGCAGGTGGTTGGCGCCGGCCCAGGCGGAGCCGAAGATGCACAGGCCGGTGGAGATGAACAGCCCGGTGCCCCAGACCCGGCGGCGGATCACAGTGTTGGCAGCTTTGCCGATGAAATAGCAGGCGAAGATGCCGAAGAACCACGGGATGGCAGCCATGAGTCCGACGGCGAGACCCACCTTCTGGCCCGTCAGCTGGGCTACCTGCTGGGGCAGGTAGAAGGTCACGCCGTACACGGCGATCTGGAGGCAGAAGTAGATGACCGTGAAGTACCAGACGCGGCCGTTCTTCATGGCTGCGAGGACGCCGCGGGGGCCGGACTCTTCCTTGACGTTGTCCTCAAGGGCCATCACGTCCAGCAGCGCCTTCTTCTCGTCCTTGTTGAGGAACTTGGCGCCCTGCGGGCTATTGATCAGGAAGAAGAAGGCGGCGATGCCGGCCAGCACGGCGAGCATGCCCTCGACGAAGAACATGACCTGCCAGCCCTGGACGCCGGGAACCTGGTCGCCGATGTTGATCAGCCAGCCGGACAGCGGGGCGCCCATCATCTGGGAGAAGGGCTGTGCCAGGTAGAAGATGGCGAACATCTTGACGCGGACCTTGTTCGGGAACCAGGCGGCGAGGAACATGATGACGCCGGGGAAGAGGCCGGCCTCGGTCACGCCCAGCAGGAACCTCAGGATCACGAAGGAGGTCTCGTCCTGCACGAAGGCGAAGCAGGCGGAGACGATGCCCCAGGTGACCGCGATGCGAGCCAGCCACACCTTGGCGCCGAACTTGGTCAGGAGCAGGTTGCTGGGGATTTCGAACAGGGCGTAGCCGATGAAGAAGATGCCGGCGCCGAGTGCGTAGGCGCCCGCGCTGATGCCCTTGTCCGCTTCGAGTGCGGCCTCGGCGAAGCCCACATTGGTGCGGTCCAGGAAGGCCACGACGTAAAGGATGACGAGCATGGGCATGAGCCGGAAGGACGCCTTGGAAATGGCCGATTTGAGAACCGGCGAGTCCAGCAGCTCCTTCGTGGTGGATGGGTTGGTGACAGTCATTCAAACTCCTCTTTGAGTAAAAAGTGAGCAAATCAGGTGTCTGGGGTGAAAGGACTTTTTCCTAGTGCATGTAGAGGCCGCCATCCACATTCAGCGTCTGGCCGGAGATGTAACCGGCGTCCTCGCTGATGAGGAAAGCGATGGCTGCTGCGATGTCGCGGGTGGAACCAACCCTGTTGACCACGAGGTCCTTGACCAGTTCGTCCTTGCGTTCCTGGCTCAGGGTGCCGCCCATGATGTCGGTGTCGATGGGGCCGGGCGAAATAGCGTTGACCGTGATGTCGTACTCCCCCAGTTCACGGGCCGTGGAACGGGTCAGGCCGATCACGCCTGCCTTCGCCACCGAGTATGGGGTCTTGGAGAACGTCCCGCCGCCGCGCTGCGCGGAGACGGAGGAGATGTTCACGATGCGGCCGATCCGGTGCTTCGCCATGGATTCAGCCACACGGCGGGTGGTGTAGTGGACGCCATTGAGGTTGATGTTGAGCACGCGGTTCCACTCGGCTGCGTCGAGTTCCAGATACGGGACGGGCGAGCTGACGCCGGCGATGTTGGCGAGGGCCACGATCTGCGGCAGCTCCGCCTCGATGGAGTCGATCGCCGCGCGGACCGATGCCTCGTCCGCGACGTTCGCGCCCACGCCGTGGGCCTTCACGCCGTACTGGCTGGCGATCTCCTTGGCCGTGGCCTGGCAGAGGGCGTCGTCGAGGTCGATGATGCCGATGTTCCAGCCCTGCTCTGCCAGGTAGTTAACCGTGGCCCGGCCGATGCCGCGCTCCGAGACAGCACCGGTGACGATGGCCGTGCGCTCAGACGGAAAAGTGCTCATGGATGTGCTCCTAAGTGTTGAGTTTTGGGCATGGCGCAGCGGGACCGTGCCCGGCTGCGGGCAGGGTCCTTGCGGGGTGGAGATTAGTTGATCGGGGCCGGGCCGAGTTCCTCGATGAGCTTCTGCATCGCGACGTAGGCCTTGTTGCGGTAGGCGATCAGCTCGGGGGTGCGCTCGGCCGGAACATTCAGGAAGCCCGCACCGGTCTTGGTGCCGAGCTTGCCTGCCTCCACCAGGTCAGTGAGGATCTTCGGTGTGGCGAAGCGCTCCGGGAAGTCGGTCTGCAGCGACTTGTAGCAGAAGTTGTAGACGTCGAGGCCTGCCATGTCGGCGATGGCGAAGGGGCCGAAGAACGGCAACCGGAAGCCGAAGGTGGTGCGGACCAGGGTGTCCACGTCCTCCGCCGTCGCGATGCCCTGCTCCACCAGCTGCGCGGCCTCGTGGAAGAGCGCGTACTGCAGGCGGTTCAGGACGAAGCCGGTGACGTCCTTGACCACGGCCGTCTGCTTGTTGGCGGAGTGGACCAGGTCGCGGACAGCGGCAACCGTCTCGGTAGACGTGCCCTCGTGCGGGATGATCTCGACGCCGGGGATGAACGGCGACGGGTTGGAGAAGTGCACGCCAAGGAAGCGCTCCGGGTTGGCGACCGGCTGGGAGAGCTCTGCGATGGAGATCGTGGAGGTGTTGGAACCGATGATGGCGTCCGGCCGGGCGGCAGCGCTGATGCGGGCCAGCGTCTCGTGCTTGATGGCGATGACCTCGGGCACTGCCTCCTCGATGAAGTCGGCGTCAGCCACGGCTTCCTCGATGTCCTTCGCGGCCCAGAGGTTCTGCTTCAGGATTTCGGTGGATCCTTCGGGGAACAGTCCGTCCGCCACGAACTGGTCGGACTCGATGAGCAGGCGCTCGTAGTTCTTCTGCGCCACCTCGGCGGACACGTCAGCGAGAGCAACGCGCGCCCCGCCGAGGGCGAGGACCTGGGCGATGCCGCCGCCCATGTAGCCGGATCCGACGACGGCGAACTTGCGTGAGCTGGTGGGTGTTTCGGTCATGTTCAGTCGGCCTTCGTGTAGTCGGGTTCGTACGAGCAGATGGCATCCACCTTGGCGGCAGAGGACGAATTTTCATCGAAGCGGTGCTCCAGCCATTCGCCCACGAGCTTCTTGGCAAGTTCCAGCCCGATGACGCGCTGACCCATGGTGAGGACCTGGGCGTTGTTGCTGAGAACGGAGCGTTCCACGGAGTAGCTGTCGTGCGCCGTGACGGCGCGGATGCCGGGGACCTTGTTGGCGGCGATGGCCACGCCAAGGCCGGTGCCGCAGATCAGGAGTGCGCGGTCCGCTTGGCCTTCGGCCACCTTGCGGGCGGCTGCCACAGCCAGGTGCGGGTACGCGGTGGAGTCGTTGGCAGCGACGCCAATGTCCTCGACGGAGGCAACGCGGGGGTCCGCCTCCAGCAGGGCCTTCAGTGCTTCCTTGTACTCAACGCCGGCCTCATCGTTGCCGATGACAATGCGCCAGCCTTCTGTGTTGCTCATTCCATTGCTCCGTTTCCGGCCGTCGAGGCCATGTGGGACGCGGCCGGTGTTGAATCGGCCGCATCAGAGGCGAGGTAGGTGGCCACGCGCTCGGCAATCAGCCCGAAGGAGACTGCTCCGGGGTCCGGGTGGCCAAGGCTCTTTTCAGCCAGCGGGCGGGCGCGGCCCTTGAGGGGGCGCAGGTCCGCGGTCCGGCGGGCTGCTTCGTTTGCCGCGGCAGCGGCGGTGGTGAGGGCATCGGCCAGGGAGGCACCGCCGTCGAACGCCTCTTCGAACGCGGCCCGGAACGGCAGGAGGGCGTCAACCATGGTCTTGTCCCCCGGCTCCGCTTTGCCGAGTTCGGTGATGGCATTGCTGAAGGCGGACACCGCTGCGTTCGCGTCCCCGGCGGCGTAGGAATCCCGGTTGCCCAGCGCGAGGCCGGCGGCCATGACGGCCGTGCCCCACAGCGCACCCGAGGTCCCGCCGGCACGTTCGCTCCATGCCTCGCCTGCGGCGGTGAGCACACGTTCAACCGAGGCTCCCGCAGCGGCGTTCTGTTCACCGGCCGCGGCAGCCGCATCAACGCCACGGCGCATGCCGATGCCGTGGTCGCCGTCGCCGGCGATCGCGTCCAGGTCGCCGAGTTCCGATTCATGTTCGACGACGACGTCCCGCACTTGGGCGAGGACGGCGGCTGCCAGCCGGCCCAGGTTAGCGGACGCCGCGGTTGCCTTTTCGGTCTCCTCGTCGGCAGTGTCTTCGGCGCTGGAGAGTTCGCGGCGGGTGCGCGGCGCGGTGTTGCCCCTGCGGAAGGCAGGGGTGTCGGCCGGCGCGGCCCAGAACTGCTCGAGTTCGTCGTCGAGCCACAGCAGGGTGAGCGAGAGCCCGGACATGTCCAGGCTGGTAACGAGTTCGCCGCACTCCGGTTCCAGGACGGTCAGGTTGGCGGCGCTGAGGAGCTTTTCGACCTTGCCGAAGAGGAGGAACAGCTCGTCGTACTTGACCGTGCCCAGGCCATTGACGATGGCAACTACGCGGTCACCGGCGTCGTCCGGCTTGTCCTCGAGAAGCCGGGAGACCAGCAGCTCGGCGAGTTCGGACGCGGTGGGCATGGGGTGCTCGGAGATGCCCGGTTCGCCGTGGATTCCCAGGCCCAGCGACATCTGCCCGGCCGGGACGTGGAACAGCGGCTCGGACGCGCCGGGAAGGGTGCAGCCGTCGAAGGCGACACCCAGCGAACGCGTGCGATGGTTCGTCTTGATGGCGAGGCGCTCCACCTCGTCAAGGTTGAGGCCTGCTTCGGCCGCGGCGCCTGCGATCTTGAAGACCGTCAGGTCGCCGGCGATGCCGCGGCGCTTCTCGATCTGGTCCAGCGGGGCGCTGGCGATGTCGTCCGTGACCAGAACGGTGCGCGTCTCGATGCCTTCAGCGTTGAGCCGGAGCTGTGCCTGGCCGAAGTGCAGCACATCGCCGGCGTAGTTGCCGTAGCTCAGCAGCACACCGCCGCCCGCGTTTGCCGCCTTGGCCACGCGGTAGACCTGCCCGGCGGCCGGCGAGGCGAACATGTTGCCGCACGCGGAGCCGGCGGCCAAGCCCGGCCCGACCAGGCCGGCGAAGGCCGGGTAGTGTCCCGAGCCGCCGCCGATAACGAGTGCCACCTGGCCGGAGGTCATTTCCGTGGAGCGGACGACGCCGCCGTCGACGCGGACAACGTATCCGCGGTTGGCGGCCACGAAGCCGTCAAGCGCCTCGTCTGCGAAATCAGCGGGATTGTCGAAGATCAGGGTCATGGTTCCTCATTGAATCCGGGTTGGTTGGTCGGTTCTGGTGCGCTGTTTTAATGGGCGACGGCGGCGGGCTGCTGCCGCCCCTGCGCCACCTGGCTCTTGCCGAGGGCGTAGCCATCCTTCTTGGGCAGCACGTGGCGGCGCAGGTAGTCCTGGTTGCTGGCCGTCACGGAGAGGCCGTCGCCGCCGTAGTGCTCGGTGCAGATGATGCCTTGGTAGCCGACGGAGAGGGCAACCTTGAACGCCTCGCGGTAGTTAATAAGGCCGCTTTCCATGGGGGCAGGCATGGCAACATACATGTCGCGTGCCACGTCCTCGTCACGGATGTAGTTCTTCATGTGCCAATAGTTGGAGTACGGCAGGGTCTTGGCAACCATTTCCCGCCAGTCCTCGATGGGCCGGTGCAGGCGGATCAGGTTGCCGAGGTCCGGGTTGAGGCCGACGTTGGACAGGCCGATGTCCTGGACGAACTGCACGGACGAGTCCGCGGTACCGATGTAGGTGTCCTCGTACATCTCGAGCGAGAGCAGGACGCCCACCTCTGCGGCGTGCCGGCCAAGTTCCTGGAAACGCGCGACGGCGTTGTTCCAGGCTTCCTTGTCGCCGACCGGGTCCTTGTGGCCTTCGACGGTCCAGAACCAGAGCTGCTTCTGCTGTTCCGGGGTGATTGCCTGGTGCAGGCCGAAGGAGACAACTTCGCAGCCGAGTTCAGCGGCGGCGTCGATGGTGCGGTGGCTGTAGGCCAGGTTGTCCTCCCACTTGCCCTCTTCGATCACGCTCTGGCGGATGGCGGAGATGACCGGGATGCCGATGCCGACGCTCTCGGCGGTCTGCTTGAACTCGGTGAGGCGCTCTTTGCTGAGATCGCCGGGACGGACCCAGCTGTCGGTGAGGTCGGCGTTGGCGAAGCCGGCTTCCTTGACCTCCGTGAAGACTTCCGCCCAGGCGGAGGCGTCAGCGTCGTTGATGTGGGTGCCCTGGGCGTCGACGCCCGGGAACTGCAGCAGTGCCGCGGTGATGGGCCAGTTGTCGGCGGTGTAAGCCATGGTGTTCACTCCCTCGTGGAATCCTGTTTCCTATAGGATTTACTATCTGATAGGAGTTGTCAAGGTCACATCCCTTAGCCCCCCGGCCGTGATTGCCAGCCATCGAAGATCCTATAGAGATGATGCTTGCGTGTGAAGAGCCTCACGCTCGAGGCATCAAGTCATTGCATCTTCCACGCTACGCCTCCCGGTCGCTCATGCGCGCCGGGGCCGCTACTCCTCCGGGGCGTCCGCCATGGCGCGTTCGCGGACCTTCTGAATGTGGGCCGCCATGGCGGCTTCCGCCTTGCTGGGGTCACCGCTGGACAATGCGTCCAGGACCGACTGGTGCTCGGCGATGGCATTCTCGGCGTCGGTGATTCCCACGCCCCCGAAAAGCCGGAAGCGCTGAACCTGTCCGCCCAGTGCGGCGTAGGCGCCGACGAGGAACTGGTTGCCCGTCTGCTGGGCTATCAGCTGGTGGAAGCGCTCGTCGGCCTCGAGATAATCCTTGTACTCGGCAAAGGACGGACCGCGCGGTGCCGACTTCAGGTCAGTGACTGTTTGCTCAAGCTCGGCGAGGCGGTGCGGGTTCAGACGCGCGCAGGCAAGCCGGGCGTTGACGGGCTCGATCGCAAGGCGGGCCTCCATGAGATCCGCAAAGTCCTCCCGGGTAAACACCGGCGCAACGCTGTAGCCCTTGAGTGCCACCCTGCGGACCATGCCGGTGTGTTCCAGGCGAGCCAGTGCTTCACGTACAGGGGTCGGGGAAACGTCCAGCTCGCGGGCAGTTCCGTCAATGCTGACGGCGGCCCCGGGTTCCAGCCTGCCGTCCATGAGCGAAGCCAGCAGCTCCTCGTACACGTGGTCGGCCAGAACCTGGCGGCTGACAGTCCGGCCTCCCTTGCGTCCGGTCTGATCCTCGGGCCGGCTGCCGGCGCGGGTGCCGTTGGACGCTTTTTGCATGATCAGATCCTATAGGGGCGCCTCAGGGAAGGCCGCACCTACGTCCTTCAGATGACTCGTCCGCTCCGTCTTACCGCTGCCAGACTGAGAATGCGGAGGCGCCCCCGATGCCCAAAAGTATTGCCAGCAAGAATATGAAGAGCACGAGAAGGGCGCCAGGAATCTTTTCCCGCGGATTCATGCCACCACCATCGTGATCCAAAACGATGCGCAGCGGCGGGAGCATCTCCTGCACGCCGCACTCAAAGACGACACCTTCAGTGCGCTGTTCTTCATGGTGAGACCCGTCGGGTAGATGCTGAGTGGATTTCCTGCTGGACAAAACAGTGCAGGGGCGAACTCAGGACTCCATGCGACAAAGGGTCAAGATTCACTCAAGAAAAAACGCCCCATTAAGCCAAAGGAACCACCCGGCGAACGGGCGGTTCCATTGGCTACTTACCGGAGCCCGGAATGGGGCAGCGCGAGGGCTAGGCCGGCTGATACACGGGGTAGTCGGTGTAACCCTTCGCGCCCTCTCCGTAGAACGTGGACTGGTCCGGTTCGTTCAGCGGCAGGCCTTCGCGCCAGCGGCGGGCGAGGTCCGGGTTGGCGATGGCGGGCCGGCCCACCACGACGGCGTCAGCGTGGCCGTCGGCCACGAGTGACAGTGCTTCCTCGCGCGTGGTGATGAGGCCGAAGCCGGTGTTGACCAGGAACGTACCGTTGAAGCGGGATCGCAGGTCCTGCACCAGGTCACCGGTCGGGTCCGCGTGCAGGATGCTCAGGTAGGCCAGGTTGAGCGGAGCGATGGAGTTGACCAGCACCTCGTAGGTTGCCCGGACGTCGGCGGCGTCGGTCTCTTCGATGCCCTGGACGTTGTGCTCGGGCGAGATCCGGATGCCGACGCGGTTGGCACCCAGGGCCTCCACGACGGCGTTCACCGTCTCAATGACGAAGCGGGCGCGGTTTTCGGGCGAGCCGCCATAGCTGTCGGTGCGGACATTGGTGTTCGGCGCCAGGAACTCGTGGAGAAGGTATCCGTTGGCGGAGTGCAGCTCAACGCCGTCAAACCCTGCCTCTATGGCGTTGCGCGACGCCGTGACGATCTCCTCGCGGACGACGGGCAGCTCATCGATGGAGAGCTCGTGCGGGACGGGGTGCTGCTGTTTGCCGTTGTAGGTCCGCGTTTCACCATCGAGGGCAATGGCGCTGGGGGCCACGACGCGGTGGCCGCCGTTGATGTCCTCATGCGAGACGCGGCCGCCGTGCATGATCTGGGCAAAGATACGGCCGCCCTCGGCGTGGACTGCGTCGGTGACCTTCTTCCAGCCGGCGATCTGTTCTGGCGTTACCAGACCGGGCTGTCCCGGGTAGGAGCGGCCGGCCGGGCTGGGGTAGGTTCCCTCGCTGACGATCAGGCCGAGCGACGCGCGCTGGCGGTAGTGCTCCGCCACGAGCGGTCCAGGGACGCCCTCTTGGCCGGTTCGGACACGGGTCAGCGGTGCCATGACGAGGCGGTTGGGGAGTTCAAGCTCGCCGAGTGTCAGCGCGGAAAACAGCATGCGGAGTTCCTTTCAGAATGCATCAGGTTCACCAGCCGTAACTGCCTAGCGTGTGCAACTATTCCGGGTGTGGCTGAGTTCACCATGCTGAGTTAGGTAAGTCTTACGGCGGCACCCAAGTTGGGTGCCGCCGTCAGACTTTGCGAAGCGCGGCAGCTGCCGAGAGGATCCGCGGACTGGGCTCGGCATTCCCGTCAGACAGAAAATTGGGGGCGGGCCAGCGAAGAAACCAAAATTACAGGGCCTGCGGCATTGAGATGTGAATTCACGGCAGCTACCGTCCCTTCGTTGTTGACGCGGCAGGGCAGCCTTCACCGCGTGGATTGGTGATGCAATCGTCGGCATAATTGCGCGTGACCGAACGCCACACGCTCACCGTTTGGGGCGGCGAACTGAACTGGCCCTGGTTGGGGATGGGAAGGTCCGGCCCGCCGTTCACGGAGTAGGTTCCCTGGAAGTACGTGGTGAGGACTACGCTGAAGTCGCCGGTCGCGGCGTAGGCGTGGCTGGTCCGGGTCTTCTCACCCCACCGGTCCTGAGGGAGCGGGCCGCCCATGGTGGTCGTGGGCCCAAGCGACCTGCCGTCGCCGTAGTCCCAGCGGTACTGGACAGGTTTGGCGATGATGTGAACCTTCTGCCCGAGCATCGTCACGTCAAAGGACTGTTCCGATGACTCGGCGAAGAAGTTGGTTTCGGCGCCCCTCAGCGTATGGGGTCTCGGCTGTATACCTAGAGTGCCTGCGTTGACAGGAAGTTGCTCGAAACGACGCTGGATCTGGGCGGCGATCCTTCCGAGGACGTCACTTGGGTCCTCGGTATATACACAGCGGTCGGGCGATATCCGGCTCCAGACCGGTGGGCTTAATACCTTCAGCGACTCATACCAACGTACTGGGCGGCCATCCTTGCCATCGGTGCACTTGATCGAGGCCGCCAGGCACCCAATGTCAAAGTTGTTCTTGCCGTCATCCAGGCACAAATACTCGAACTTGTAGATTTTTGGGTCTTCTGGCAGCGACTGGGGCATATCTACCCAGCCGCCAGCACCGGGATCATACCGCCATACGCCTATCCCGCTGTCGTTCCACGAGAGATCAGAACCCCCATCGTTCGCATTTGAAATCGCTGGCGCCGAGATGGCGATGAACCCGGAGAGCGTTCCAGCAACAAATTGCCTCCAGTGAGATGACACGAACTAACCACCAAGTCGGTCTACGTTGAGGGCATGCCACTTACCCTTCACGTATTCGGCGATCATCAGATCACCCAGCACCCCGGATGGTGCCACCTTCTGGCCGACAGAGCCATCCGCGTTTCGAAGCGTTCCGGCCTCCTGCTCAGACTGAATTGCGACCTGGAGTTGGCCGGGGACCACTTCAACAAATTTGGACTGGGCAGCCTGCACCTTGATTGAGGCGCCTTCAACCCACCTACCACTCGAATTCCATTTCACAACTCCAGGAAAAATCTTGCCGCACATTGCGCACGAGGCACCGGTTATTGACCTGATTGGCGACAAGTCACCCGTCTCGAAACCGTAATTCAGCAAGGCAAACCAGTACTTCGCAAACGCCTCCAGCCCCTCTTTCGTGTTCTTGTCGGCCAGAGGCGGCTTGACCGGCACGGGGACGTTCTGCGCCCTCCCCTTGGCGTCAGCTGGCTTGTAGACGGGCTTCGGTTTGGCCGTGGCGGTGGAGCTTGGAGTGGCAGAAGCCGACCCCGAGGCGGACTGAGCTGGCGACGCGACGACCGAGGCAGTTGGACCGGCCTGAGGGTCGCCTCCGCCGCTGCAGCCGGTGAGCGCAAGGATGGACACAGCGACGGTGGAAATCACAGGCAGACGGAGGCGTTCAGAAATGCAGGTACGAGAAGTCATGCGCTAATCCCCCCGGATAGGTTTCAAGACATCTGTGTCCAAACAATGGTTAAAGGGTAACTGAGATCACACCTTTGGGCTCAAAGTTATCCACAGGCCCTTCAGCGCCCCAGCGAACCGAAGGGGTGCCACGACACAACACAAAGCGGGTCCGGTGAGAAACTCACCGGACCCGCTTCGGTCCCGATCACGGCGCCGACATCATCGCGCGGCCCGGGCATCACATCGCGCTACCTCGGGACTGCGCCGGCAGGACCAACTCCCCCGTCCTATCCGTCGACAAGGCGAGCGAGGAAACGTACTGGGGTTCGCCGTCGGGCCCGTCCTGGGCGGAACGCACCATGTCCGGGCGTTCGAACTCGATCCCGGTCACGTGGCAGAGCAGTTTTGCGTCGCTAGGGTTCCCGTCGTCGTCGAACATCGGCAGGTCAATGCCGTCATCGGTGCGGCGCAGGTAGTAGCTGCCCTTGGTCAGGACCGCCAGAGCGGGCGGCAGAACCAGCGCCAGGCCCACCGCGAAAATCGGCGAGTACGGCTGGATCACGGAACCAAAGGCACTGAAGAACACCGCGATGGACACTGCGGCCGAAACCAGCATGGACACAAATCCAACCGGGTTCACGGCGTGCAGCATGCCGCGCCGGAATTCGGGGGTCTTGGGTGAGATCTTCAACAGGTACTTGTTGATGGCAATGTCCGAGGCCACCGTGACCACCCAGGCCATGGCGCAGTTGGCATAGAAGCCCAGAATCGTGTTGAGGAAGTCGAACATGTTGGCTTCCATCAGGATCAAAGCGATCAGCAGGTTCACCGCAACGAACACCATCCGCCCGGGATAGGTCTTGGTCACGCGGGTGAAGCTGTTGGTCCACGCCAGCGAGCCGGAGTAGGCGTTGGTTACGTTGATCTTGATCTGGGAAATCACCACCAGCACCACGGCCAGGCTCATCGCCAGCCACGCCGGCATCATCTCCCCGTAGACGCCGAGGAACTGGTGCACCGGCTCATTCGCAGTGGCCGAGGCCGCAGGATCCAGCTTGGCGATCAGGTAGACGGCGATGAACATTCCCACGATCTGCTTGACCGCACCGAACAGCACCCACCCCGGCCCGGCAAGGATCACGGCCCGCCACCATGCCCCCTTGTTGTCGGCGGTCTTGGGCGGCATGAACCGCAGGTAGTCGATCTGCTCCGCGATCTGCGCCATCAGTGACAGGCAGACGCCTGCGGCAAGCATGACCGAGGCCAGGTTGGTTCCGGCAGCACCGGAATTCCCCGTGTAGGCGAAGAAGTCATCGATGCTGCCGGGGTGGGTCACCAGCAGGTAGCCGACCGGAACCACCATAAGGAGCAGCCACAGCGGCGTGGTCCACACCTGGAGTTTGGCCAGCGTGTTCATCCCGTAAATGACGAGCGGGATGATGATGACCGTGGAGGCGGCATAACCGAGCCATTGCGGAATGCCCAGCCCCAGTTCGAGGCCCTGCGCCATGATCGATCCCTCCAGCGCAAAGAAGATAAACGTGAAGGTCGCAAAGATCACGTTCGTCACCACGGAGCCGTAATAGCCGAAACCGGAGCCTCGGGTTATCAGATCCAAATCGATGTTGTAGCGGGCCGCATAATAGGCGAGCGGAAACCCCGTGGCGAAGATAATCACGGCGGCCACGACAATTCCGAGGATCGCATTCACCGTGCCATAGGCAATCCCGATATTCGCCCCGATCGAGAAATCAGCCAGGTAGGCAATTCCCCCCAGTGCACTCGTCGCGACCACGCCGGCGCTCCACTTGCGATAGGAACGCGGCGCGAACCTGAGCGTGTAATCCTCCAGGCTTTCCTTCGTGGCACTCAAGGCGTCCGCGTTGCCGGCCGCCCGTGGCCGCTTGGCCTCCAGCCCGACGGCGGCACGTTCGACGGCGGCACGGCCGCCCGGGCTATCCAACAGTTCGCTGTCCTTCAGGTCATTAGTCATGAGGCATCCGCTTTCGTCACAGGTTTGTCTTCGCCGACGGTAGTCACGCGGTGCGACAGCGCGGTTCCGGGGGTATTACAGCGGTGTAAAGAGTTCTACGCGTCCGTCAAACGGCCGCGCTATACCGTGGCGCGGCACCGCGCTTGCTGGGAAAATCAGTTCATACCCCTATCGTTTTTCTACAAGCTGTAGAAGAATGGAGCGCATGATGTTCAACCACGCCGACGGCGATCCCATCCTGGTCCTCGACGAAGAGCAGTGCTGGCAGCTTCTGGAGGACACCCAGCACGGCCGCCTGGTGGTAACCGTGGCGGGTGAGCCGGATATCTTCCCCGTCAACTACGTGACCAGCCGGCGGAAGCTGTACTTCCGCACAGCGCCGGGCAACAAGCTCGCCCAGGTGACAATCAATGACAGGGTTCTGTTCGAGACAGACGGCATCATGTCGGACCAGGCGTGGTCGGTGGTGCTCCGCGGTACGGCCCGTGTCCTGAGCAAGTCGGCGGAGATTGCCGAGGCCGAAGAGCTGGGGCTCGCGTCTTGGGTGCCCACGTTGAAGGACTTCTACGTGGAGATCGATCCCGGTTCCGTGAGCGGCCGGCACTTCCAGTTCGGCGAGCAGCCGGAGCGCGGTTTCTAGCAGAACTGCCGGCCTAGACTGGAAATATGGCGGACCGGCTGACACCTGAGCAGCGCAGCTGGAACATGTCCCGGATCCGGGGCAAGAACACCAAACCCGAGTTGCTGGTGCGCAGCCTCCTGCACGCCAAGGGCTACCGGTACCGCCTGCACGGCGCGTCGCGCGGCATCAAGCTGGCCGGCAACCCGGATCTCGTTTTCGCCGGTCGGCGCAAGGTCATCTTCGTCAACGGCTGCTTCTGGCATTTCCACGACTGCAAGGTGGGCCAGCACTCCCCCAAGGCCAACGCGGACTTTTGGGAAACGAAACGCTCCCGCACCCGGGACCGCGACGCCAGCCAGCGCCGTCAGCTTGAAAACGACGGTTGGGAAGTACTCACCGTCTGGGAGTGCGAACTCAGGGACCTGTCCGCCGTCGAAAAACAGCTGGAGCTGTTCCTCACAGCGGGCTCACCCAATTGAGCGTGGCTCAGTTCTCAGCCGGAGCCAGCCGGTACCCCACGCCGCGGACAGTCTGCAGCCAGCGCGGATTCTGCGCCGAATCGCCGAGTTTCTTGCGCAGGTTGCCCATGTGCACCTCAACGGACCGCTCGTCCGCCTCGCTAATGTAACTTCCGACGTCGTACGGTTCGTCCCGCAGCCGGCGCACCAGATCCGCTTTGGTACGGACCATGCGGCCCGCCTCGAGCAGGGCATGCAGCAGGTCGAACTCGGTGCGGGTCAGGCTCAGCTCCTGGCCGTCAACGGCCACAGTCCGGGAGTCGTAGCTCAAGTCCAGCCCGTTGTGGGTGTACTTGCGCCCCTCGTTCGCGGCGGCGCCAGGCGAGGCGGCCTCTTCGGCGAGATCCGGCGTCGAACGCGGACGCCGCATCATGGCCGCAACGCGGGCACGCAGCTCACGCGGACGGAACGGTTTGGTGAGGTAGTCGTCGGCGCCAGACTCAAGGCCGATCAGGGTGTCCAGCTCTTCTGCACGGGCAGTAAGCATGACAATGTAGGCGTCGGAGAACTGGCGGATCTGCCGGGCCACTTCGAAGCCGTCGATGTCCGGCAGTCCGAGGTCGAGCGTGATGACCGCCGGGTCCAGTTCCCTGGCGGCAAGAACGCCCTCGGCTCCGCTGCTTGCGGCGCGCACCTCAAAGCCGGCCTGCGTCAGAACAACGCGCACCAATTCGCGAATATCGTGGTCATCCTCAATGACCAGCCCCACGCGTGTATCACCCATCGCAGCCCCCTCAGCCCGCTACATCCCGTCTGCAGTATAGCTCCCGGCGGATATCCTGCTCCTATGCGTTTCTCACGCCCCGTCCAGATGGACCATCGCCCATGAGCAGTATCGCCTGGAAAGATCCCTCCGGCCGGATCCTGCTCTTCCGGCGACCCTTCCACGAGTATTCCCTGCGGGCCCGGGTTATGCTGAGCCAAATGCCGCTTTCCGTGACGGCGGGAATCGCAGCTTTTCTTATTCTGGCCTTCTTCCCTGAGACGCTGCTCAATCCCCTTTTCATCAGTTTCCTACTGTCGCAGGCAGTAATACTGATCCTTTGCTATGCCGTGCCCTGGCACCGGCTGCCCTTTCCCTCTTTCCTGGTAATACCCCTTTTGGACCTGGTCTCGATCTGCCTGGGCAGGGAAGGCGGGCAGGACAGCCTGACTGGACTGAGCCTCATGGCCGTTTTTCCGGTCATCTGGCTCTGCGCGTCCGGGCTGTTTCCCAGGGCCGCTGTGGCACTGTCCTTCTTCGGCCCCTTGGGGATCATCTGGGTGCCGCTGTTTCTCCGCGGCGCTGTCTCCGGCCAGGACCTGGTGCGCTCCCTCCTGCTGCCGGTGATGATGCTGGGCATCGGCGTCACCGTGTCCGTCATGACACTCAGCATGGTGCGGCAGCAGCGGGACCTCGAGGAGCAGCAGCGGGACCTCGAAGAAAAGGACTCCCAGCTCCGCGGCGTGCTGACCGGAAGCAAACGCCAGGAGCGCCTGCTGAACACGGTCCTGGACACGGTGCACCTGGGCGTCCTCGCCGTCGATGCGCAGGGCCATGACATCCTGATGAACCGCAAGCAGCGCAAGCATCACCAGCTGGCAACGCCGCCAACCATCGAGGACCCCAACGAATCCCAGCTGCTGGTGTTCGCCGCCGACCGGACCACCCTGGTCCCCGCCGACCAACGGCCGGTCCGGCGCGCGGTCCTCGGCGAGGAATTCACCGACTATCTGGTGTGGCTCGGAGCGGGCGTCGAACAACGCGCGATATCCACGAGCGCGAGGCCTATGAAGGATCAGGACGGGAATTTCGCCGGCTCCGTCATTGTGTTCAGCGACGTCACCGACCTGGTGAACGCCCTGGCTGCCAAGGACGATTTCGTCTCCAACGTCTCCCACGAATTCCGGACTCCACTCACTTCGATTCTTGGTTACGTCGAGCTTCTGTTGGACGACGACGACGACCTCACCGACTCCCAGCGCGGCCCCCTGGAAATCATCCGGCGGAACTCGGAACGGCTGCTCACGCTGGTCTCCGACCTGCTGTCGACCCGCAACGGCCAGCTGCTCGTCACCCCAGAGGCAGTTAATGTGGCAGAGCTCGTACGCAGCAGCGTCACCGCCGCCCTGCCGCGCGCCGCCGAATCGGGCATCCGCCTGCGCGCCGACGCACCGGAGAGACTTGAGGCCCACATCGATGCCGCGCGCATCTCCCAGGTGCTGGACAACCTCGTATCGAATGCCATCAAGTACTCGCCCGACGGTGGTGATGTGCTGGTGTCGCTGCGGTCCGAAGACGGCCACATGGTGTGCAGCGTGAGCGATACGGGAATGGGGATGAGCCAGCAGGACCAGGAGGATGTCTTCGCCAAGTTCTTCCGGTCCGCAGCCGTGCGCAATTCAACGATTCCCGGCGTCGGGCTGGGGCTGTCCATTAGCAAGGCGATTGTGGAAGCCCACGGGGGCCGCGTCTCACTCGCCAGCGAAGTGGGGAAAGGCACGACATTTACCTTTGCCGTGCCGGTGCAGACCTGACTTATCTGCCTCGCTTTGACCGCGGCAACCGTGGGGCAGCGTCGTTTGCCACGCGACCGGTTACGCCCGGTGGTTCTCGATCAGCCAGCCGGCCAGCTGCCGGGCGCGCTGGGCGGCATCCAGGTCACCTTCCGCCGCGGAGATAATGGAGCCCTTCATGAGGATGTGCCAGGAACGGGAGAAATCGTCGGTCCGCTGCAGCCCTGCCTCGTCCGCGAGCTGCTTCACGTGTCCGCGGATCTTGGCCAGGTAATCGATGCTGGCCCGCCCCAGCGGGTGCGTGGCGCCCATCTCCAGCAGCACGTTGATGAACGAGCAGGCTTCAAAGTCGGTGCGGTGGAACCAGTCGGTGAAGACGTCGAAGATGGCCAGCAGCTGCTGCTCGGGAGTGTCCGCCCTGCGCCGCGCCTCCCCCATGATGGCGTTGACAGTCCATACTTGGTCGCGCTTCTCGAGAAACGCCAGCACGAGCTCGTCCTTGGAAGCGAAGTGGCGGTAGAACGTGGCCTTTGCGACGCCGGAGCTGCGGATGAGTTCGTTGATGCCGACGTCCCGGACGCCGCGGCTGGCGAAAAGGTCATAGGCCGCGTCAACGATTCGTTCGCGCATTCTGGAAGCACCGGACGCCGCAATCTCCTCGCCATGCAACGGGTTTCCCGACATAAGGGGGTCACCCGGTGTGACGGCCGGCTGCGGTCCAGTCTGAAGCCCTCCGAAAGGCACTCTCCCGGCGCTCCACGGCTTAGAGCTGGGTACCTCTGCCATTACGAACAGTCTATCCCAAACGCCAAGACAGACCTGTCTGTCTTGGGATGCTGTTCTCACAGGTCAGTGCAATTTCTACTGGCCGGAACCTCGGCCCGTTCAGAGCCCTCGACATAGCGGGAGTCGATGTATCGAGCGGTCGTCATAACGGACTACATACGGTTGGAGGCTCTCAACTTGCCTCGCCCACACTGCCGGGTCTCGGATCCGCAGGACTAGCGCCCGAGGCTCGCCTGGCGCACCACTTCTCCCCAGGACTGCTCGGCAAGGTCGGCGACCGCGGCCAGGATCTCCGACGGCGGCCGGGAGAGATCCAGCGGAAACTCCACGATGTCGATGTCGGTGTTGAGGATCCGCCGCAGCTTCACCTCGCCCTCCCCCGCGTAGACCAGCCAGGCCGTGGGCACGCGCAAAGCCGTGCAGTAGGCCAGCATCTGGAAGTGGTCCCCGGACAGTGACGCGCCCTGGTCGCTGCCGGCCCGGTACTTGGCGTCGTATACCACCACCGGCCGGCCGCCCAGCAGATGCACGGCATCGGGCCGCACGGTCAACCGGTCCGAATCCCGGACGGCCTCGTTCAGCATTGCGTTGTACTGCAGCCTCATCTCCCCAGGAAACGCGGCCATGGCCCGGCGCAGCGCCGCGCCGACGAAGTCCTCGAAGACCTTGCCCATATCGACGACGAAGGACGCCGTCTGCTGCTTGCCCTCCCCCGCCTCCGCGGAAGCATTGCGCAGGATCACCTCGGAGAGCCTCAGCGCCGCGTCGTATCGGAGGTTCATCCGGCTGGCCCGCCACTGCGGAAGTGGAACGCCCGGGCGGAGCCGGGTGACGCCGTCGAGCTTTCCCTTCATCTGCCGCAGGCGGCTCAGCACATCCGGACGCACGCCAGGGACACGGGACATGCGGTCGAGGGCGGCACGCAGGATCCGGTTTTCCGGGATGTCCTCGGTGAACTCGTCGTAAGACACTTCCAAGGGCACGAGCATCCCCGGCCGGCGCGATATCTGGTCGGAAATGCGGATGCGGCCCTTGACCGTCCGGAGCGAGTCGTCGACAGTGACGTAACCCTGCAGGACACCACGCTGCAGGGCGCGTTCGGCGAGCTGCACCAGAGACGCCGCCAGTGCGCTCCACAGCTCGGCATCCTCGTCGGCCGCCACGGTGTCGTCGCGGAAGCCCTGGTCCCCGGCGTAGCTCAGCAGAAAGAGCAGCCGGCTCAGCCCGAGCCGGTCCTTGGGACGCACGTCGAGCTGCACCAGCGGAGTACGCACGGACCCCACCATGCCGACAGGTTCGATCCTGAAGAGTCCCATGCCCATGGGCGTCGCCTTGGCCAGGCCGCTGGAGTTCAGGAAGGCGGCGCTGTCCGGGTCGAGCTTCTCCACAGTGCCGCCGGAGAGCTCGTCCAAGACGATGTGCCGCAGTGCCTGGGCCGAACCGCGGCTCCCGCCGGTCGCGGAACCGGCCGGGCGCGCGGAGCCCGCCGCCATAGTGGACACACCGAAGCCGGCCGGGCTAGCGAGCCGCAAGGCGTCCCAGCAGCTGGTCCAGCCCGAAGCGCTCTTCGAGCTGGGCCCGGTTCAGCTGGCCGTGGTAGTGCTCCTCCAGCAGCGGCATGAGCTCGTACTTCCAGATGCGGCGGAGGCCGGCGGGGGTCTGGGCGGCTTTCTTCATGAAGTAGGACGGCCCGATCATGAGGTCGCGGTCCCATTCGTCGATGGCCTGGTTGAGCGCGTCCAGCAGCAGTGCCGGCGTGGTGTCCAGCTGCCGGGCCTCCAGGAACCTCAACAGCGATCCCTTCACCGGCTCGGTCTGCGGGTGCAGTTCGATGAACGCGAAGCGGCGGCGGATGGCGGCGTCCATCATCGCGATGGAGCGGTCCGCGGTGTTCATGGTGCCGATGATGTACAGGTTGTCCGGGAGCGTGAACGGCTCGTTGGGGCTGTACTGCAGGTAGATCCGGTCATCGCGGTATTCCAGCAGGAAGTACAGCTCACCGAACACCTTGGCGAGGTTGGCGCGGTTCATCTCGTCGATGATCAGGAAGTACGGCTTGGACTCGTTGCCCGGTTTCGCCGCCTCCTCCGCCAGCCGGCGCAGTGGGCCGGCCACGAGCTTGAAGGAGACCTGGCCCTCGTCGGTCTTGTCCGGCCGGTACCCTTCGAAGAAGTCCTCGTAGGCGTAGGACGGATGGAACTGGACGAGCTTCACCCGCTCGTCGGCGCTGTCCTGCGCCAGTTCGGCGGCGAGGTGCTTGGCGAGGTAGGTCTTGCCGGTTCCCGGCGGGCCATACAGCACCAGCTGCCGGTTCTCCTCGAGCAGATCGGCGATCTCCTGCAGCGGCTCCACCTCCATGTGGAGGGAGTCCGCGAACTCGCGCGTTACCGGACGGAAGCCGCCCAGCACGGGGAGGGCGACGGTGGCCGGCGACGCATCGGCGTCGGGCTCGGTTTCCGCCTCGGCGGGCACCAGCGCCTGCAGCGCCTGCACCACCCGGGTGACGTCGACGACGATGCCCGGCGTGGCCAGCTGGCGCTGGATGTGGCGCGGCAGGTCAGTCACGGCATGGGCTTCGTCGAACCAGCGCACCTTGCGGCGCATCCGCCGGTTGTCCCCGTTGTGGTCCGGCTCCCCAAGCACGACGCCGATCCGGACGGCCCCGGCGTTCTGGTACAGCGCGAGGTCCCCGGGTTTCATCACGGTGAGGAAGGCGAAGACGGCGGTCTTGGTGTCCTCCCGCTCCACGTAGCCGAGGTGCTTGTAGTCCTCATCGACGGCGTGCTGAACCACCCCGGCCGTAACGCCGGCGTCGAGCAGGCGGAGGTGTTCGACGTCGAGCGTCACCTTCTCCTCTGCCTGCCAGGCAGCCAGGAGTTCGGCGTTGTCGTGGTGGGTGCGCAGCAGCCAGGCGCGGCGGCCCGGGTCCCCGACCTTCCGCCACTGGCTCACAAGCTGCCGGGCGTACCAGTCGATCCGCTGGCCGGCCTGCTCATCCAGGTGCAGGCGGATACGGCGGATGTCAGCGGTGATTTCCTCCTCGCTGTCCCCCTTTGCGCCGCCGACGAGGGAGGCGAAGGCGTCTCTGATCTCCTGGCGTTCGATGTCCGCCACCACCGGCTCGAAGTAGCTGGGCCAGGCGAGGTATTCGATGCTGCGCCGGATGGCCGGCTGGTCATCGGGCGTTCCCGCCGCGAGCAGGTGGAATGCCAGCGGATCCTTCAGGGCCTTGCCGATTTCGGCCGTGGACTGCCGGTCGACGTGCTGGACGAACCGGCAGAGCCATTTCAGGTGGTCCCAGATGGTCCAGTTGAATTCGGCAGTCCTGTCGCGGATGACGCCATGGTCGGTCATGCCCTTGTAGAGCTCCTCCGGGAGCTCCAGGGGCGGCTCCAGCCAGGACGCCGCCTCGGCGACCCGCGCCCGCTTAACCTTGAGCGACTTGACCTCGTGCGCCAGCGGCAAGGACTGCAGGAAGAGGAGCTCCACGGCCAACTGTTTTGCCGAAGGGGACGCGTCCGCCAGGTTGTGCCGCAGGTTGGTCATCATGGGCGCCTTGGCGTCCGCGACTCCCCGCTCAAGCCGTTCCAGCAGTTCCGCCGCGGCCTCCGCCGTCCACGTCTGCGTACGGCCGTCCAGCGCCGACGGCCTGCCCTGCAGCCCGGCGCCGAGCACAAACCACGCGGCGTCCTCGATCTCTTTGGAGATTCCGAGGGCGCGGTGCATGGCAGGCTTTGGGGCGGGGGTCATGCCTTCAAATTTACAGGGTTAACCTGAGCGCCAGCACCATGCCGGGCCAGAAAGCTACTTCCGGGTAACCTCGGGCGGCCGCTTCCGGCCGAAGGCGAAATAGCAGCCCGGGCCGATGAAGTTGACCAGGGTGGCCAGCCGCCAAAACATCTTGGAGCCACGGATCTGCTCGGCGGGACGGCGCGAAAGGTCACGCTGGGCGGCGGCGAGAAAAGCTAGCTGCGCGGTTCCGATCATGATCGTGCCGATGCGGGCAGCAGGCGGAAGTTCCTTCCAGGACTTGTTTTTCTTCCAGGCCGCTTTTTTCGTTCTCAGGTTCCTGGTTCCCACGGTCAATGCTCCTTGCGCTCTTGGAAGGGCTCCAGCAGCTGCTTCTGCTTCGGAGTCAGCCGCAGCACCCTTCCGGTGGCTTCATCGACGAAGGCTAAATGGCTTGAGGCCTTCACACAATCGTCGCCAGTCACGGGGTCCTGCACAAGGTAGTGAATGTCGAAGCTCGCACCCTTGACGGCGCCGATCCACACTTGGACCGCCGCCGGAACGTTCCGGTATTCGAGGGTCTTTACGTACCTGATGCGGTGGTCCACCACGAGCGCCATGGTGCCCGTGGGAACGTCGTTGAACAACGACACGTGAGGATCGATCCCGGGCAGTCCGGCACCGGCGGGCGGGCCGAAGGCGGCGATGCGCGCCTCCTCCAGCATGCGGACGATCTCCACGTTGTTGATGTGCCCGTAGGCGTCCATGTCCCCCCAGCGCATGGGCACGAGCACCTCAATGCGCCGGGGGTCCGGGCGGCCTCCGGGGTTCGCGGCGGTCAGCTGTGCACCGCCGTTGAATCGTCCACGGGCGTCTCCTCCGCATCCGCGCCGGCGAACTGCGACACGTACAGCCGGTAGTAGGCGCCTTCGGCGGCGAGGAGGGTCTGGTGGTTGCCCTGCTCCACGATCTTGCCGTTCTCCATGACCAGGATGGTGTCGGCGTCGCGGATCGTCGACAGGCGGTGCGCGATGACGAAGCTGGTCCGGTCCGTTCGCAGCGCAGCCATGGCCTTCTGCACCAGGAGTTCGGTGCGGGTGTCCACCGAACTTGTTGCCTCGTCCAGGATGAGCAGCGACGGGTTGGCCACGAAGGCGCGGGCGATGGTGATGAGCTGCTTTTCACCGGCGCTGACGTTGTTGCCTTCCTCGTCGATGACGGTGCTGTACCCGTCTGGCAGCGCCCGGACGAAGCGGTCCACGAACGTGGCCTTTGCCGCTGCCATGACCTGGTCCTCGGTGGCGTCCAGCTTGCCGTACCTGATGTTGTCGTAGATGGAGCCGCCGAACAGCCAGGCGTCCTGCAGCACCATGCCCACCTTGGAGCGCAGCTCGGCCCGGCTCAGTTGGGTGACGTCCACGCCGTCGAGCGTGATGGAACCGGAGTTGAGCTCATAGAAGCGCATGACCAGGTTCACCAGCGTGGTCTTGCCGGCGCCGGTGGGTCCGACGATGGCCACGGTGTGCCCCGGCTCCGCGGTGAAGGACAGGTTTTCGATCAGCGGCTTGTCCGGCGTGTAGCTGAACGTGACGTCCCGGAACTCGACGTGGCCGTCTGTCTTAGCCGGCAGGTGCCGTGTGGCGGTCTCGGCGTCCTGCTCATCCGCGTCCAGGAACTCGAACACGCGCTCAGCGGATGCCACGCCGGACTGCAGCATGTTGGCCATGCCCGCCATCTGCCCCAGCGGCTGGGTGAACTCGCGCGAGTACTGGATGAAGGCCGTGGCGTCGCCCAGGCTCATGCTGCCCGAGGCGACCCGCAGGCCGCCCACGACCGCGATGCCGACGTAGCTGAGGTAGGAGACGAACTGCATCACGGGGAAGATGATGCCGGACACGAACTGCGCGCCGAAGCTGGCCTTGTAGAGGGCCTCGTTGCGCTCCTCGAAGCGCTCCAGCATGTCGGCGTCGCGGCCGAATACCCGCACCAGGTCATGCCCGGAGAAGGACTCCTCAATCTGGCCGTTCAGCTCACCGGTGTTCTTCCACTGCGCTGCGAACAGCTTCTGGCTGCGCGCGCCGATCACGCCCGCCGCAGCGCCGGACAGCGGCAGGGCGATGAGGGCGATCAGTGCCAGCTGCCACGAGACGATGAACATCATGATGACGATGCCGATCACGGTCAGCAGGGAGCTGATGAGCTGCGCGAACGCCTGCTGCAGCGCCTGCTGTACATTGTCGACGTCGTTGGTCACCCGGGAGAGCACGTCGCCGCGCTGGCGGGTGTCGAAGTAGTTCAGCGGCAGCCGATTGAGCTTCTTTTCCGTATCGTCGCGGAGCTGCCGGATCACCTTCATGACGATCCTGTTGAGGACGTAGCCCTGGAGCCACAGGAAGATGTTGGCCACGAAGTACATCAGCAGCACGGCCGATATCAGGACGGTCAGCTTCTGGAAGTCGATGCCTGTTCCGGGCACCAGTTCCATCCGGGAGACCATGTCCGCGAAGTTGTTCTGGCCCTGTGCCCGCAACCCCTCGACGAACTGGTCCTTACTGACGCCGGAGGGCAACTGTTTGCCCACCACACCGCCGAAGATGACGTCCATGGCCTGGCCCAGCACCTTGGGCGCAATGACGTTGAGGATCACCGAAACGATCACCATGCCAACCACGACGTAGATGCCGGCGGCTTCCGGTTTCAGCAGGCCCATGAGCCGCTTGGCGGACGGCCAGAAATGCTGGGCCTTCTTGGCGGGCATCGCACCGAACATGCCGCCGTCGGCCTCGCCCGGCTTGTATTCCTCCTCGACGAAGTCGTCGTCCTCGAGGGTCGGAACTTCCGTGGCTCCGTGACTTTGAAGCTTCTCGGCGTCCTGGCCGGTGCTGGCGTCCTGCGGGTACGCTTCGCCCTGGCCGATGCCGGGGTTCTGGCTGGTGCCCTTGTTGTCGGCGCTCATGCCACTTCCTCCACGCTCAGCTGGGACTCAACAATTTCCTGGTAGGTGGGCGACGTTTCGAGGAGCTCCTCATGCGTTCCGCGGTCCACGATCCTGCCGTTGTCCAGCACAAGGATCTGGTCCGCCTCCGTGATGGTGGAGATGCGCTGCGCCACGATGATGACGGTGGCATCAGCGGTGGTGCGCTTGAGCGCGGCACGCAGCCGGGCGTCGGTGGCGACGTCGAGCGCCGAGAAGGAGTCGTCGAACAGGTAGACCTTTGGCCTGGTCACCAGGGCGCGAGCGATGCACAGCCGCTGGCGCTGGCCGCCGGAGACGTTGGTGCCGCCCTGGGCGATGCGGGACGCGAGCCCGTTTTTCTTTTCCTTCACGAAACCGTCGCCCTGGGCCACATGCAGCGCATCCCAGAGTTCGTCGTCGGTAGTCTCCGGCTTTCCAAAGCGGAGGTTGTGCTCAATGGTTCCGGAGAACAGATATGGCCGCTGCGGAACCAGGGCAACGCGCCTGGTGATTTCCGCCCGGTCCAGCTGGCTGACGGGGACGCCGTCGAGGAGGACTTCGCCGTCGGCAACGTCGTAGAGCCGCGGCAGCAGCGAGAGCAGGGAGGTCTTGCCGGCACCGGTGGAGCCGATGATGGCCACGGTCTCCCCCGGCCGGGCGGTAAAGCTGATGTTGCTCAGGACCGGGGCCTCGGCTCCGGGGTAGGCGAACGTGACGTTGCGGTACTCCACCACGCCCTCCAGCTGTCCCGGGGTGACCGGCCGCTCGGGGTCATGGATTGACGGTTCGACGTCGAGTACCTCGCCGATGCGGTCCGCGCAGACGGACGCGCGCGGGATCATCATGGCCATGAAGGTGCCCATCATCACCGCGATGAGGATCTGGAGCAGGTACTGCAGGAACGCTGTCAGGGAGCCGACCTGCATGTCGCCGGAGTCCACCCGCTGGCCGCCGAACCAGAGCACGGCCGCGGTGGACAGGTGCAGGATCATGCCGATGGCAGGAAACATCAGGACGAACAGCGCGCCGATCTTGAGCGATACGTCCGTCAGTTCCTTGTTGGCCTGGCCGAAGCGCTCGGTTTCGTACGGTTCCCGGACGAAGGCGCGGACCACGCGGATGCCGATGATCTGCTCGCGCAGGACCTCATTGATGCGGTCGATCTTCTTCTGCATGGAGCGGAACAGCGGCATGAGGCGCACCACGATGTATCCGACCACCACAATGAGGATGGGGACCGAGACCCAGACCAGCCAGGACAGGTTGATGTCCTCGCGCAGGGCCATGATGATGCCGCCGATGCACATGATCGGCGTGGACACCATGAAGTTCAGGCCCATCAGCACCAGCATCTGGACCTGCTGGACATCGTTCGTGCCGCGGGTGATCAGGGTGGGCGCGCCAAACGAGTTGACGTCCTTGGCCGAGAAGCTGGTCACCTTACGGAAAACTCCGCGGCGAAGGTCGCGGCCCACCGCCATGGCAGTCTTCGATCCGAAGTAGACGCCGGCAACGGCGGCGCCCACCTGGAGGAAGGCCACGAGGAGCATGACGGCCCCTGTGCGCCAGATGAAATCGGTGTCGCCGCGGGAGACGCCCTCGTCAATGATCTGGGCGTTGAGGCTGGGCAGGTAGAGCGCCGCAATGGTGGATGCCAGCTGGAAGGCGATGACAGCCAAAATGTACGGCAAATACGGTCTGGAGTAACGCCGTATGAGGGTGACGAGCATGCTCACGGATCCTTCGGGAGAGCGCGAATGAGTTAGGAGAAGTAATAGCAGACGGGCCTGACAGCCAAAGCCTTCCAACTCTACGAAATCTGTTGCCCGTGCGAAACGTCGCGGGCGAAGATCATCCCAACGGACGACGCCGGCTCACTCCCGCCACAATCCTCACAGACACTTAAGCCCTCCAAGCGGGTCGCCGACGTCGTACGCCCTGCCGCTTAACCGGGGTCTGTGCACAGATATTGGCTTTGCGGCCATTATCTGTACACGAACTCCGTCCGCGCGGGCCTATTCGCCGCGATGCTTGCCGTGCGAGGCGATGTAGTGTGCGGCGGCGCTCTGGAGCTTTCGTTCCTTGGCCAGCCGCCGGCTCAGTGCCTTCAGTTCGGCGCCTACCCGGGCCTGCTCCTGCGCGATGATCCGCTGCTGCTCGGCCTGCCGGGCGACGGCGCTCAGTGCCTTGGCCAGCTGAAGCTGCTGTTCCGCGAGAAGCCCCTGCGTTTCCTGGATGAGCGGCACCAGGTCCGCAGTTTGGTTGTGCTTCTCGGCCAGCATGGTCCGGGCCCGCGCCGGCGGTTCGTTCATCGGCAGGACGCGTTCCGCCAGCCGCTGCCTGCCGGGGTAGGACGGCTCCTTGGCATCGTCGGCCAGTTGGCGGGTCAGCACTTCCGCGAACTCACGCTCGAGGTCGTCGTCGGAATACTCAGCGGCGGGCAGCCCGGAACCCTGTTCGGAGTCCCGGGCGGGCCCCGCACCGGAATCAGCGGAAGCCGGAGCAGCAGCATCGGGTCGGATATCAACGGTCCGGCGCAGCGGCTGTTCCTTGATCAGGAGCACGGCGATAAGGGCAACAACCGCGATGGCACCGGCAATCAGGAAGATCTCTGCCGTGGCATCGCCGTAGGCCGCCCGCATGATGTCCCGGATCGGGGCAGGCATGTCGGCCAGGTCCAGGCTGGCGCCGGAAGCGCCGGAGCCTGCCCGGATGCCAGCGTCGGCAAGCCCCTGGGTGGCCAGTTCCTTGACCCGGTTGCTCATGATCGCACCCAGCACGGACACGCCAACCGCACCGCCCACTGAACGGAAGAAAGCTACAGACGCACTGGCCGTGCCGATGTCGCTGGCGCTGACGGTGTTCTGTACGGCCAGGACGAGGTTCTGCATGAGCATGCCGAGCCCGAGGCCCAGGATCGCGGTGAAGACGCCGGACTGCCACAGTTCCGTGGTGTGGTCCATGGTGCCGGCAAGGCCCAGCCCGCCGATCAGCAGGACCGACCCGGCGATCAGGTAGCGCTTCCATTTGCCGGTTCGGCTAATGAGCTGGCCGGAAAGCACGGAGCCAATCAGGTTGCCGGTGATCATGGGCAGGGTCAGGAGGCCCGCCTCGGTGGGTGTTGCGCCGCGTGCCACCTGGAAGTACTGGCCCAGGAAGGTCGAGGAGCCGAACATTGCCACGCCCACGGCCACGGAGGCCCAGATGGCCAGGGCGGTGGTGCGCTCGGAGATGATCTTGAGCGGGATGATGGGCTGCGAGACCTTTGATTCCACCACCAGAAGCAGTGCCAGCAGGGCGACACCGCCGCCCACCATCAGTGCCGACTGCCAGGACCACCAGTCGTAGTAGTCGGGGTTTCCGGCGAACGATACCCAGATGAGGAGAAGGCTGACGCCGGTGGTGAGGAGGATGGAGCCGAGCCAGTCGATCTTGGCCGGCCGCTTGACGTGCTGGATCTTGAGGGTGATCTGCAGCAGGATGAGTGCGACGACGGCGAGCGGAACGCAGACGAAGAACGTCCAGCGCCAGCCCAGCGGGCTGTCAACGATGAAACCGCCAAGCAGCGGCCCGCCGGCCGTGCCGACGGCCATGACTGCGCCCATGTAGCCGGAGTACTTTCCGCGGTCCCGCGGCGGAATCATGGAGCCGATGATCGCCTGGGCCAGGGCAGTCAGGCCGCCCATGGCGATGCCCTGGACAACGCGGGCCGTCAGCAGCAGCGGGATGGTCTGCGACAGGCCGGCCATCACCGATCCGGCCACGAAGATCACGATGCTGAGCTGGACCAGGACCTTCTTGTCGAACAGGTCAGCGAGTTTGCCCCAGATCGGCGTGGTGGCGGCGTTGGCCAGCAATGCGGCAGTGATGACCCACGCGAAGTCCGTCTGTGTGCCCTTGAGCTCGGACATGATGGTGGGCAGCGCGTTGGCCACGATGGTGCTGCTGAGGATCGCGGTGAAGAAGGCCGCCAGGAGCCCGGTGAGGGCCTCCATGATCTGCCGGTGCGTCATGGGGGCCTGGGGCGGGTGGGCCGAAGGGCGTGACGTGGCCGTCGCGGGGACGGCAGCGTGGCTAGCCAATGAACTGCTCCTTGCGTTTGGTAGTGGTTGCGATGGGGCCGGCCGTCGTTGCCCGGGCGGATTCCCGAAGGGATTCCGCGAGTTTGGAGAGTACTTTCGCCGTCTCCTCGGCGTCCTGCTGGCTCCAGTCCTGCAGGAATTCCTGCAGGGTGGCTACGCGGTGATCCTCGATCTCAACGAGCTTCGCGCGGCCGGCGTCCGTCAGGGCGACCAACTGCGCCCGCCCGTCGTCGGGGTCGGGCCTGCGGTGGACCAGCCCGAGTTCCTCAAGCTCTGCGATGTGCCGGCTGAGGACGGGCGCGCTGACGCCCAGCCGTGCGGCCAGGTGCGTGGCGCGGGATTCCCTCTCCCCCACGAAGCGGAGGACGCCCTGCAGGGCAACTCCCGCCTCCAGGCCGCGCGAGTTGGAGACGGCCACGCACCGGACGGCGCGCTGGAGGTCGAAGATCTGCCGCACGAGTTCGGCCGCTGTGTTTGGCTCAACTGCCATGGTGGATTTGCCCCTTATTGCTTGCCTTAGGCAACTATAGCAAGAAATGGTTGCTTTAGGAAACTAAGCAATGCAGTCAGGCGTCTGGGCCGGTTAAAAGGCAGCAGCGCGAACGGACACTTGAGGCCCCAGTTCCGGGTGGAAATGGGGCCCCAAGTGTTCGTTCGCGCTGCGGGCGGGTGCTCAAGTGTCCGTTCGCGCTGGAAGAGCGTTGAAGGGGCGGTGGCTAGCCGTCCAGGTGGGTCGGTGCGAACATCTTCAGCAGTGTTTCGACGACGACGACGTTCGGGCCGTCCGCGGCGAAGCCCGCCTTGAGCGCGTCCCCCACGTTTTCCGGTGCCACCCGGGTGGCGGGAACGCCGAAGGATTCGGCCAGCTTCACGAAGTCCGGCCGCGCGAGTTCGGTGGCGGTGGCCTTGCCGAAGGCGCCCACCATGTATTCGCGCAGGATGCCGTAGCCGCCGTCGTCCACGATCAGCCAGGTGACCGGGACGTTGTGCTGCTTGGCGGTGGCGAGTTCGGCGATGGAGTACATGGCCGAACCGTCTCCCGAGACAGCTAGCACGCGGGCCGAAGCCGCGGACTTGCCCACGGTTTCCAGGCCCACGGCACCGCCGATCGCTGCCGGGAAGCCGTAGCCAAGGCCGCCGGCACCCTGGGCGGAGTGGAACTGGCCCTCGCGGGCGTCCCAGCAGCTCCAGCCCCAGTACGCCGAGATGGTCATGTCCCAGAATGTCTGCATGTCTGCCGGAACAGCCTCGCGGATATCGGCCATGAACGTCAGTTCCTTGGCCAGGTCCTGCGATTCCAGCCGGTCCTTCACCTTGCGCAGCGACTCGCGGACGAGGTCCTCCGGCGAGGTCCCGTGCCAGTTGGCGCGTTCGCCGTGCGGCTCCGTGAGTGATTCGTCGAGGGCAGCCAGTGCCTGGCCGGCGTCGGCCCTGATGCCCAGGCCGGGACGGTTGGATTCCAGCACACGCGGTTCGGCGTCGATCTGGATGATCCTGCCGCGCGGTTCAAAAGTAAAGTAATTGGATGTGACCTCGCCGAGGGAGGAGCCGATGACCACCAGGACGTCAGCGTCCTCGAGGAGGTCCGTCATGTGCCGGTCCTCGATCCACGACTGCAGCGACAGTTCGTGGTTCCACGGGAAGGCCCCGTTGCCGCCGGGCGTGCAAATGACGGGAGCCCGGAGCTTTTCCGCGATCGAGAGCAGCGACTTTTCCGCTCGGCCCCGGCGGGTTCCGCCGCCGGCGATGATGGCGGGACGTTCCGCCGTCGACAGCCATTTCACGGCTTCCCGGACAAGCTCGACGCGCGGCGGGTTGTCCGCCGCTTCGGCCAGCGCATCCTCCACGGGCGGCACCATGATGGGGTCCAGCAGCACGTTCTGCGGGACCTCGAGCCAGACCGGGCCCTGCGGCGAGGAAATCGCCTCTGTCCAGGCGTCCTGGATGGCGGACGGAATACCGGACGCGTGCTGGATCAGGCGCTGGCTCTTGGTGACATTCGCGGCCGACGCCTTCTGGTCATCGAGCTGGTGCAGCATGCCCTTCCGGCGGGCGCCCAGGCCCTCGAGGGGGATCTGGCTGGCAACCACCACCATGGGCACCCCCGTGGCGTAGGCTTCCTGCAGCCCGGCCAGAGATGTCAGCGCGCCCGGCCCGGTGGACAGGAACAGCACGCCCACCTCCCCTGTGGCCCGCGAGTATCCGTCGGCGGCGAAGGCGCTGTTGTTCTCCAGGCGGGAGGACACGAACTTAAGGTTGCCCCGACCCATCGCGTCGAAGAGGCCCAGCGCGTGCTGGCCGGGGATGCCGAACACCGTCTTCGCTCCCAGCGCCTCCAGGGTCTCGACGACGAGATCCCCGCCGTTGCGGACACCGGTCCCAGCGCCTGCTCCCGAGGGACCGTCGCCTGCCCCTGCGGGAGCAGACGCCGCGCCGGACTCGACGGCGGTCACTTGGAGTACTCCCCCACAGCGGCACGGACAGCGCCGTTGCCGGCCGGCGCGGGCGAGGCTGCGGCGAACCCTGCCGGACGGCGGGCTTCGCGGCCCAGCGCCTGGGCCGCGTAGCCGGTCTCGGCACCGAAGCGGTCGCCCGCGACGGTATTGTCCGCCATAAGGGTGACCAGTTCGTAGGCAACGTGGCTGGCGGCCACGCCGGTAATCTCGGCGTGGTCGTAGGCCGGGGCCACTTCAACGACGTCGGCGCCGACGAGGTTCATGCCGCGGAAGCCGCGGATGATCTCCAGCAGCTCACGGCTGGTGATGCCGCCGGCTTCCGGCGTGCCGGTTCCGGGCGCGTGGGCGGGGTCCAAAACGTCGATGTCCACGGAGATGTACAGCGGACGGTCTCCGATCCGGTCCCGGACCTTGGCCACAGTCTCAAGGACGCCCTGGTAGTAAACGTCCGCGGAGGTGACGATGCCGAACCCGAAGCGGTGGTCGTCGTCGAGGTCCTTCTTGCCGTACAGCGGGCCGCGGGTGCCGATGTGGCTGATGGCCTCGGTGTCCAGGATGCCCTCCTCCACGGCACGGCGGAACGGCGTTCCGTGGGTGTACTCCGCACCGAAGTAGGTGTCCCAGGTGTCCAGGTGGGCATCGAAATGCAGCATGGCGATGGGGCCGCCGGCACGCTCGGCTGCTGCGCGCAGGAGCGGCAGCGCGATGGTGTGGTCACCGCCCAGCGTGAGCAGCTTGCTCCCGCCCGCCGTCAGGTCGAGGGCGTTCTGCTGGATGGTCTCGATGGCCTCGTTGATGTTGAACGGGTTCACGGCCATGTCGCCGGCGTCGGCCACCTGGCAGTTCTCGAACGGGCTGACGTCCCAGGCCGGGTTGTACGGGCGGAGCAGCCGGCTGGCCTCGCGGACGTGGTTGGCGCCGAAGCGGGCACCGGGGCGGTAGGAGACGCCGGAATCAAAGGGCACTCCCACCACGGTGATGTCGGACTTGGCCACCTGGTCCAGGCGCGGCAGCCGGGCATAGGTTGCCGCCCCGGCGTAACGGGGAATACGGGATGAATCGATGGGGCCAAGGTTGCCGTTGGCTTCGATGCGCAGCTCTTCCAAAAGGAACGCCTCTCCTTCGAGGATGAATTGTCCAGGGTGGGTTGTGACAGCCATCATACACGCGAAGTTGCCCAATGTGCACCGGGTGTTTACAAGAAACACCACCGAGGCAGAAAAAAGCCCGGACCGCCAACCAGGCGGCCCGGGCCGATTCCAAAGAGCGCTACTGGCTGGCAGCCGGCACCAGCACCCAGAGAACCTCGACGGGCTCATCGGTCGGATTGACCCAGGTGTGAGGTTCCCGGCCCGGGAAGGTGACGGTATCGCCGGTGGTCAGCTCATACTCCTCGTTGGTGAGGATGAGTTTAATGGTCCCCTTGATCACATGCAGGACATCGACGTCGCAGTCAACGGCATACAGTTCCGATTCGCCGCGGCCCCGCGGATCGATGACGGCCTGGATGATCTGCACGCGCCGTTCGGACCGCGCGGTCAGCAGCCGCTCCACGATCCCCTCACCGCCGAGGGAGATGCGGGGACCGGCGTCCCGCTTGGTCAGGTGTGTTTCCGGCGCAGCGAACAGATCGCCAATGGAGATTGACAGAACCTGGCACAGAGTTACGAGGGACGCCACGGAGGGCGAGGTCAGGTCCCGTTCCACGCGGCTGAGAAAGCCTTTGGTTAACCCGGTGGCGTCAGCCACCTGCTCTATGGTGAGCCGCTGGGACTGGCGCGCGGCACGGATTCTTGAACCGATGGCAACCGGAACATTGCTCGGCTCAACTGGAAGTGCCTTCATTTACGAACCTTTCACGGCCGGCCGCCCGGCCCCATCATTGGAGTCATATTATCGGCACCGCCCTTCTGTGACGCGGGGCAAACCGCGCTGCGGAGCTTTGCGTCTTGACTGTTACCCGAATCACAGCCTACGCTTCTATGCAACAAGTGTTGCTTGTGAAACAACTCCTACAGGCGACGCCCAGCAAGGAACCCAGCGTTCCCCCCGATTTCCATTCAGCGCAGCCCTCCGGTCAGCCCGTTTCCCTGCTCGGCCCGCAAGCTGCCAAAGCTCCAAGGATCCCCAAATCATGGACGCAAGTTTCGTCAATATCGCCATCGTGGTGGTCTACCTGGCCGCCATGCTGGCCTTCGGCTGGTGGGGCAAGTCCCGCACCAAGAACAACAGCGACTTCCTTGTGGCCGGCCGCCGCCTGGGGCCGTTCCTCTACACCGGGACAATGGCCGCCGTCGTCCTGGGCGGCGCCTCCACCGTTGGCGGCGTCGGCCTGGGCTACAAGTTCGGCATCTCGGGCATGTGGCTCGTGGTGGCGATCGGCGCTGGCGTCCTGCTGCTGAGCCTTCTCTTCGCCGGCACCATCCAGAAGCTGAAAATCTACACCGTCTCCCAGATGCTGTCCCTGCGCTACGGCCAGCGCGCCACCCAGACCTCCGGCATCGTCATGCTGGCCTACACCCTCATGCTGTGTGCCACGTCCACGGGCGCCTACGCCACGATCTTCGTTGTCCTCTTCGGCTGGGAGCGCTGGCTCGCCATCGCCGTCGGCGGCGCAATCGTCTTGGTCTACTCCACCATCGGCGGCATGTGGTCCATCACCCTCGCCGACCAGGTGCAGTTCATCATCAAGACCGTCGGCATCTTCTTCCTCATGCTCCCGTTCGTCCTCAACGCCGCGGGCGGCCTGGACGGCATCCGTGCCCGCGTTGACGCGAGCTTCTTCCAGCTCGACGGCATCGGTGTGCAGACCATCATCACGTACTTCGTGGTGTACACACTTGGCCTGCTGATCGGCCAGGACATCTGGCAGCGCGTCTTCACCGCTAAGACCCCCACCGTGGCCCGCTGGGGCGGCGCCACCGCTGGCGTCTACTGCATCCTGTACGGCGTCGCCGGCGCCTTGATCGGCCTGGCCGCCCGGGTGGCCCTGCCCGACATCGACGTCGCCACTCTCGGCAAGGACGTTGTCTACGCCGAGGTTGCCACCCACATCCTGCCGATCGGCATCGGCGGCCTGGTCATGGCCGCTGCCGTCGCCGCCATGATGTCCACCGCCTCCGGCGCCCTCATCGCCGCTGCAACGGTGGCCCGCGCCGACGTTGTGCCGTTCGTGGCCAGCTGGTTCGGCAAGACGATCAACACCGACGACACCGAAAACCCCGAGCACGACGTCAAGGCCAACCGCTACTGGGTCCTGGGTCTGGGCATCGTGGCCGTGCTGATCTCCATGGCAGCCCAGGACGTCGTGGTGGCCCTGACCATCGCTTACGACATCCTCGTGGGCGGCCTGCTGGTAGCCATCCTCGGCGGCCTGGTCTGGAAGCGCGGCACCGGCATCGCGGCCGCCTGGTCCATGGCCGTCGGCTCGGTCCTGACCTTGGCTTTGCTGATCGCCTACGCAATAGGGATTATCCCGAGCGAAGACGGCGTCTACGCCAACGATCCCATCTACTGGGGCCTCGCCGCTTCGCTGCTCGTCTACATCGTGGTCTCTTACCTCACGCCGCCCACGGATCCCGAGGTCCGCGAGGCCTGGGACCGTCGCGTTGCCGGAGCGGTTTCCGAGGAACTGCCCTTGGACTCCCACCCCGTGGCCAGCCACGCGGCGCACTAGGCAAACTGAATTAACTACGACGGCGGTGCCTTCCCTTCGCGGGGAAGGCACCGCCGTCGTGGTTTAAGCGTGCGGCCCTAAGCGCCGGGGTTTAGGCGTGGGACCCTATTCTTCGTAGCCTTCGTCCTCACGGAATTCGTCGGTGTCCAGCGACACTACCCGCTCGTCGCCGTCAACCGCTTCGGGTGCGACAGGAACAACCCTTTCCTCGGAGTCGATGAACTCATCTTCGGTGTCCCAGTCTTCGTCCACCGGCGCGTCCTCGGCAAAGTCGTAGGCGGGATCGGACTCGATGGTGTGGCGGGTGTCCGGCTCGGGGCGCGATCCGTTGGTGTTCATCAGGCAGACCTCCGTGTGGTTGGACTTCCGTACCCGCCGTCGGCAGGGCACATTTTCATCAGATCACCGCGGGTGCAGGCGGTCAAGGGCGTTCGGACGGGCCGGCGGCTTTGGCTCGTGCGGCCGGAGTTATTGAGGTTTCCCTAAACTATTGGCTAAGGGTTACCGGCCGAAAAACCGCGGAAATACGCGGTAAAGTGGGCGATGCAATGGGGCCGCATCACGTCCCATCTACCCAGGAGTTCCCGTGTCTCAGCACGCCAAATCTGACCCCCACGCCACCGGCAACGCGTCGGCCTCAACAAACGGCGCCGCAGCCAGCGCCGCCTCGACGAACGGCGCCGCAGCCCGTCCGGAACCCAGCGCCGCTGACATCAAGCGCTGGCGCCAGTACCTCGCCGACGAACGGGCCGAGGCCGCCGTCTACCGCGACCTCGCCCAGAACCGCACGGGCGAAGAGCGCGCCATCCTTCTGGCCCTCGCCGAAGCCGAAGGCCGGCACGAGGCGCACTGGCTGAAGCTGCTGGGCGAGCACACGGGCAAGCCCCGGCACGCTTCCTTGCGCAGCCGCCTTCTGGGCTTCCTCGCCCGGCACTTCGGGTCCGTGTTTGTGCTCGCGCTGGCGCAGCGGGCCGAGGGCCGCTCCCCCTACACCAGGGAACCGTCCGCCACCCCGGCCATGGCGGCCGACGAACAGATCCACGAGGAAGTAGTCCGCGGCCTGGCAACACGCGGCCGCAACCGGCTGGCCGGCACGTTCCGCGCCGCCGTGTTCGGAGCCAACGACGGCCTGGTCAGCAACCTCGCGCTGGTCATGGGCATGGCCGCCACGGGCGTTGGCAGCGGCGTGGTCCTGCTCAGCGGCATCTCAGGACTCCTGGCCGGAGCATTCTCCATGGGCGCCGGCGAATTCGTGTCGGTCCGTTCCCAGCGCGAGCTCCTGGACGCCACACGTCCCACCCAGGTGACGCTGGTGGCGGCACCCCAGCTGGACATCGAACACAACGAGCTCCTGCTGGTCTACCTGGCCCGCGGCATGTCCCGCGAGGCGGCCGAACACCGCGTGGCCGAGCGCATGGGCCTTTTCACGTGCGACTGCGATCCAAGCCTCTCGCTCCATCCCGAACTGCCCGAGACCCCGGACGAGCACGAAGCCGTGGGCACTGCCTGGGGCGCCGCGCTCTCCAGCTTTTGCTTCTTCGCCTCGGGCGCCATCGTGCCCATCGTTCCCTTCCTTTTCGGCATGACCGGGATCGGCGCCCTCATCGTGGCGGCAGTCCTCGTGGGCATCGCGCTGCTGGCCACGGGCGGCACCGTCGGCCTGCTGTCCGGCACCTCGCCGCTGACCCGCGGACTGCGGCAGCTCGCCATCGGTCTTGGAGCGGCAGGCGTCACGTACCTCCTGGGCATGGCGTTTGGCGCTGTCATCGCCTGATTGAGGGACAGCCTGATCCTCCCGGATCGCCCAGCCGGTTTCATTGCCTGGTGAGCTGAACTGTAAAGTGGGCCTGTTTGCCGTGAAAGGGGTGCAGTGGAGGGTCAAAACCCCGGTCACATTCAACGCCGGCACCAGCCGCGCCACTTGGGTCCGGCCACCGCGGCGGCGAGGTTCATCCGCCGCCTGATCGTGCTCGCTGCCCTTGGTTGTGCGGCGTTCCTCGCGGCGGGAATGGCGTATGGGGACCCCCGCTTTGCCGGTGCGCTGAACTTCCGCATCGGTTCCGGGGACCAGTCCGCGTCCCGGCAGGATGATTCCGGCCAAGATCATGCTGGGCAGGATCCGGCCGGGCAGGCGGGGCAACCCGGGCTGGGCGGACAGTCTGGAGGGGCTGAGACCGGTGCGTCTGTTGGCCCAGGCGGTACCGCGGGCGCACCCCCGCCGGGCCGCGAGGAGGCAGCCACTCCCCTGGGCAAACCGGAGCCACCTCTGGAGCCCAGCAACTCGTACAAGTTTCTGGCCGTAAACAGTGACGGCTCCGCCGTGGGCTACTCGCCATGCCGTCCGCTGCATTACGTGGTGAATGCCAGCCTTGCGCCGGAGGGTGCAGCAGGCCTTGTTCCCCTGGCAATCCAGGCCGTCTCCAAGGCCACCGGCATCCAGTTTGTCGACGATGGCGCCACCGACGAGCAGCCCTCGGCCCAGCGTGCCCCCTACCAGCCCGAGGCCTACGGCGAGCGCTGGGCACCCCTGCTCATCAGCTGGACCACGCCGGACGTGACCCCCAAGCTGGGCGGCAAGGTCATCGGCACCGGTGGCAGCACCCATTACCGCTACGGGGACGGGCCCAAGAGCTATGTCACCGGCAGCCTGGAGCTGGATGCCCCGCAGATGGCTACGGAACTGGAACGCCCCGACGGCACCGCCTACGCCACCGCCGTCATCCTCCACGAACTGGGCCACGTAATGGGGCTCGAGCATGTCAACGACCCCGTACAGCTCATGTATCCGGAGATCGGCGCCCCGACGGCCTTGCGGCTGGCGACCTGAATGGCCTCTATCGGCTCGGCAAGACACCCTGCCGCAAGGACCTGTAGGCCGCCCTCCGTCTAGACGGCAGGCCCGGCGCCGCCTTTTGCGCTTTCCGCAGCCGGTCCCCGCTGCCGGTTCCCGCAGCCGGGTTTACCCCCGGTGCGTTCATCCGCCGAGGACAGCGAGCGCCTCATCCACGCTGTCCACCAGGAAGATCCGCTGTTCCATTGCCCGGCCCGCGGCGAGGCTTTGCAACATGGGCCAGGCCGGGAACCGCTGCTCCCAGTGCTCCCTGCCGACCAGCACCATGGGGGTCATGGCCTCCGGGGCGCCGTAGTAGTTCTCGCAGGCGTCCTGGAAGATCTCCTGCACCGTACCCGCCGCACCCGGCAGGAACACGATCCCTGCGTTGCAGACCTCCAGGAGAATTGCCTCGCGGACCGCATTGGCAAAGTACTTGGCGATGTGGGTGGCGAAATAGTTGGGCGGTTCGTGGCCGTAAAACCAGGTGGGAATGCCGAGGGACGCGGTCCCGCGCGGAAAGCGTCCGACGGCGGCTGCCGCAGCACGTGCCCAGGCGGACACCGAGGGGCGGAAGCCGGGGACGGCCGCCAGCTCTCGAAGCACACCGTGGAAGTCCTCGTCGTCGGCCGTGCTGAGGTAGGCACCCAGGTTCGCGGCCTCCATGGCCCCTGGACCTCCGCCGGTGGCCACCAGGTGGCCGCGGCGGGCCAGGAGCCGGCCCAGTGTGGCAGCGGCGGCGAAGCCGCCGGTCCCCCGCTGCAGGGCATGGCCTCCCATGACCCCGACGATGGAACGGCCACCGCTGTTGAGGGTACGGACGAATTCCTCCAGGGCATCGCCGACGGCGTGATCGTGCAGGGCTGCCGCGAGGGTGGAATCGAGGCGGTTCCGCTGGCCAGGCCGCATGCTCCATTGGTAGACCAAAGCGTCGGGTGTCTTCTCGTACGGTTCATCGACGATGCCTGCGTACAGTTCCTGCGGGGTGTAGAGCCCTGCCCGGTACGGATTGAAAGGAACGCCGGTGAGCCGCGGGAAGATCAGCGCGCCCCGGCTGCGGAGTGAAGCCTCCACGCCCGGGTCGAAGGTGCAGCCCAGGAAAACCGCGCCCTCAGCGTCCAGGGCTGCCAGGGCAGTGCCCCGTCCACGGAGGTCAAGCGACTGTGCGTGCCAGCCATGCATCGCCTTGGCCCCGGCGTTTACCAGCCGGTCGAACCTGTCGATGCTGTCCACCTCAAGGGTCCGCGGGCTGGGGTTCAGGCTGCCGGAGGGGTTCATGCTGCCCAGCCTAGTGCGGTGTTCTGCCGGTGGCCGGAAACTCGTGCCGAGCCGGAGCCGGACCCCAAAGACGAAGTGCCCCGCCGGGTATCCCGGCGGGGCACTTCGGATAAATCAGGAACGGGTCAGGAAACCGGTTAGGAAACCTGGAGGCCGCCGTTGATGTCGTAGGTGGCGGCGGTGATGTAGCCCGAGTCCGCACCCAGCAGGAAGGAGATCAGCGCAGCCACTTCCTCGCGGGTACCGACGCGGCCCATCATGATGCCCTCGGACATCTGGGCCTTGCGCTCCTCGGTCAGCGTGCCGCCCATGATGTCGGTGTCGATCGGACCCGGTGCAATGGCGTTCACGGTCACGCCGAACTCGCCGACTTCGCGGGCCAGAGCTCGGGTGAAGCCGATAATGCCGGCCTTGGAGGCGCTGTAGGCCACCTTGGAGTAGGTGCCGCCACCGCGCTGGGCGGAGATGGAGGAGATGCTCACGATGCGGCCGAGCTTGCGTTCGATCATGCCCTTGAGCACCCGCTGGGAAACAACGAACGTGCCGCGCATGTTGATGGCGAAGACCTTGTCCCACTCCGCAACCGTGGTTTCCATGAAGGGGGTCGGGGAGCTGATGCCGGCCAGGTTGGCAAGAGCCACGATCGGCGGCAGCGATGCTTCGATCTCAGTGATCGCCCGGTCCACGGATGCTTCGTCGGAGACATCGGCGCCGACGCCGATAGCCTTCACGGCACGGTTGGACCCGATCTCCGCGGCGGCGGCCTTCGCGTCCTCGGCGTTGATGTCCAGGATCGCGATGGACCAGCCTTCGCTGGCCATGCGGTCAGCTGCTGCGCGGCCGATGCCGCGGGCGGACGCCGCGCCGGTCAGCACAACGGTGCGCTCGGCGGGGAAAGGGGTGATTGAGCTCATTGCGGGTATTCCTTCGGGTGGTTCTGGGATGGGTCTTTAGTGGCTGGCCGGAACGTTTGCGGCGGCCTTGACTGCCGGATCCAGCGCCGCATCGCCTTCCGGGCGCCTGCGGGCATAGAGGTAGGTGGCCACAGCTGTGACGCACAGGCAGAAGGAGAGGAACAGGAGGCCGCTCTGGTTGTTGCCGGTGGCGTCCTTCAGCAGGCCCACTGCGTAAGGGGCGACGAATCCGCCCAGGTTACCCAGTGAGTTGACCATGGCCAGGCCGGAGGCTGCGGCTGCGCCGGTGAGCGCTGCGGACGGCATGGACAGGAATGGGGCAATGGCTCCGTAGATCCCCATGGCCGCGGCGGTCAGGGCGATGAGTGCCAGGATCGGGCTGACCGGAAGCAGGTAACCGGCGGCGAGCAGGCCCAAACCGGCCAGGACCATGCTGACGGCGCTGTGCCACGCACGTTTGCCGGTCTTGTCAGCACGCTTGCTCCAGAAGTAGACGAAGGCTGCAGCCACTGCGTACGGGATGAGGACGATGAATCCGACCTCTGCCGTGGAGAACTTGCCCAGGGCTGCCACGATGGTGGGCATCCAGAGTCCGAGGCCGTAGATACCGCAGACCAGGCCGAAGTAGAGGGCCGAGTAGACGATGGTTCGCTTGTCCTTGAGGCCGGCCAGGAAGTTATGGCTGCTGCCCTTGGACTTGGCTGCCAGTTCGGCGTCCATGGTGGTGGCGAGCCATTCGCGTTCGTCGGCGTTGAGCCACTTGGCGTCACGCGGGCGGTCCGTCATCAGGAAGGGGGTCAGCACGCCCAGCAGGATGGCGGGGATGCCTTCAATAATGTAGAGCCACTGCCAGCCGTGCAGGCCCATGACGCCGTCCATCTGGAGGAGCAGGCCGGAAACAGGCGCACCCAGCGCGTTGGAGATGGGCTGGGCCAGGATGAAGATACCCAGCACGGTGACGCGCTGTGCGGCCGGGAACCACAGAGTCAGGTAGAAGAGGATGGCGGGAAAGAAGCCGGCCTCGGCGGCGCCGAGCAGGAAGCGGATGATGTAGTAGGTGGATTCGCCGTTCACCAGGGCCATTGCCGCTGCGAAGATGCCCCAGGTGATGAGGATGCGGGCCAGCCATTTGCGGGCGCCAAACTTGTACATGCCGGCGTTGCTGGGGATTTCGAGCACGGCGTAGCCGAGGAAGAAGATGCCGGCGCCCAGTCCGTAGGCTGCGGCGCTCAGGCCAATGTCCTCGCTCATGGTCAGTTTGGCGAAGCCGACGTTGTTTCGGTCCAGGTACGCGATGAAGTAGAGCAGGACAATCAGGGGCATTACGCGGCGGCGGACCTTGCGGAGCGTGCGGTCTCCAAGCTCGCCGAGTCCGGAGGACTTTGTCGTTAATGAAGTCATCATCGACCTTCTGTCTGGCGGTTCCCGGCCCGGCGGCTTCGCGGTGGGAATCCGCTGCTTGTCTTTGTGGTGGTTTCTGTCCGGTTCAGTGATTATGTCCGAATTATCTGATGTCAGACATCTGACGGAAGAACATGACCAAAAGCATAGGAGGGTGACGCGCATTACGTCAAGATGAAACGGGTGGCGCGTGGAAGGTCGGCAGAGGGGACGGGTGGACCAGCAGAAAATCGGGACCCGGAAGAAGTCAGGACCCAGGAATAGCCGGAGCCTAGGAGCGTTGGCCGTGAACGTAACGTTCGTAGTCCTCGAAGGTCTGGTCCATGTGTTCGTCCATCGCCTTGCGCGCCAGCTCGGCGTCGCCGGTGAGGATGCTCTCCAGCACGCGCTGATGGAAGGCGATGGCGTGGCGCTGGATCTCCTCGATGGCAGAAGTCTCGCGGCGGGCGCGGTAGAGGGACTGGCCCAGCTGGGCCAGTAGGGCGCGGACAAACGGGTTGCCGGAAGCCTTCAGAACGGTGTCGTGGAAGGCAATGTCCGCCGCCACGAACCCGTCAAGGTCTCCGGCCTGGTGATACCGCTTCATGTCCGCGACGGACGCCCGCATCTCCTCGGCATGCTCGGGGGTGTGACGTCTGGCGGCGAGCGCGGCGGCGCCGGTTTCCACCATGCGCCGGACCTCGATCAGACCACGGGAAACTTGGTCGTCCGCGTTGCCGTGCGAGGCAGCCTTGATGATCGCGTCGAGACCGGTCCAGTTGTCTGCCGGATTCACGAACGTCCCGCGGCCCGCTTTGACGTAAAGGATGTTCTGCGCCCGGAGTGCCTTGAGCGCTTCGCGGGCGGTCAACCGGCTGACGTCATAGGCCTTGGCGATGTCGGCTTCCGGCGGCAATGCATCATGCGGCTTCAGCCTGCCGTCGAGTATGTCGTCCAGCAGACCGTCAACGAGGTCGTCAACAAGTGTCCTGCGCCCCACCGACTGCCCTACTTTCGCCTTGCCTATTGCTCCCAACACTACCGAAACCGGGGCAGACGCAGTAAAAACGGCGCGAAGTGCGTCAGCTTGTGGCTTGGGCCGTCACTTATGAGTCCAGTCTGGCGAGCGTCCTGTCGATATTCCCCGGACGGCGGCCCAGATAGCCGGCAAGCCGAAACAGGAACTTGCCGCAGGCATGGCGCATCCCACCGTTCGGTCACGAGCATTCCGGGCACGCCGCCGCTGTCCGTGGCGGTTTCAGCAGGTAACGCCACGCATGCCCGTAGAAGTGGCGCCAGGCGATCCGGCGGCCCTCCTCGAACTCCGTGACGGTGTTGAGAATGCGGTAATTTGCGGGCCCAGCCTAAACCGCCCTGAGATGGGGCAGAATTTGAGGATGCAGAATTCAACGCGGAATTCAGGAACAGGGCAGACCCCAGACACAACGCAGGGCCCGGATGCAGACGCGACACAGAGTGCGGTGCCGGGCGGTGTGCGCCGGCCGCGGATCGGGATTCCCGTCCGGCTGAGCAACTCGGCGGAGGATCCGGACCCGCGGGTGGCAAAGGCCAACAGCCTCTTCGGCTGCATCGTCAGCCTCATCCGCGATGTCGGCGGGGAGCCGGTGCTGCTCACCCCCGAGTCGCTGGAGGGCGGACTTAACGGCGCACCCGGCAGTGAAACGGCGGGCGGCGGCGCACCCGGCAGTGGAAGGGCCGACGGCGGAACTTCCGACGGCGTTAAGGCGGCGGACGCGCCCATGGCGCTTGACGGCGTCGTACTTCCCGGCGGCGGCGACGTTGACCCGCGCCTCTACGGCGAGGAGCCGGGGCCCTCCCTCTATGACGTCAACGCGGAGCAGGACCGGCTGGACATCGCGGTGGCGCGTCGCGCGCTTGATGCCGGCACGCCGGTGCTGGGAATCTGCCGCGGGCACCAGCTGCTCAACGTCCTGTATGGCGGGACGCTGGTCCAGGACATGACGCCGGGTACGGTGCCGCACCGCCAGATCCCGGCAGCGGCCAACAGGCCCTGGGTCTGGCACGAGGTGACGATCAGCCCCGGATCCAAGGTGGCGAAGATGTACGCCGGCGCCGCAAATCCGGAACCCGGCGGGACGGCGTCGGCCGATGCTGGTGCGGCCGCGGATGAGGCAGCGGCGGATGATGCAGGCGCCATTGAGGTCAAGATCGCTTCCGGCCACCATCAGGCTGTAGACCGGGTGGCGCCGGGGCTGCTGGTGACCGCGGTGGCGGATGACGGCACGGTGGAGGCGCTGGAGGATCCCGATCGGTGGGTTGCCTCGGTGCAGTGGCATCCGGAGGCCCTGGAACTGACCGAGGAGCAACGGCTTGCCCCGTTCCGAGAGTTCGTGGAGGCCTGCCGCACCCCCTGACCGCCGGGCTCCTTGACTGCCGGCGGCTCCCTGCTATGATCAAAATCAGAGTATGTCCTAACAATCGGACATGCACTGACATACAGGCTTCTGGACGCAGGAACCTGCAGCACAAAGGGAGCACTCAATGGCGAACCGACTACACCTCAGCATCGACCGCTCGTCGCCGGTGCCGCTGTACCATCAGGTCGTCCAGGGCATTGAAGCTGCCATCCACACAGGCCTGCTGGAACCCGGCAGCCGGTTGGAGAACGAGATCGATCTCGCCGCCCAGTTGAACCTCTCGCGCCCCACCATGCGCAAGGCCATGGACGAACTGGTGCGTTCGGGGCTGCTCGTCCGCAAGCGGGGTGTCGGCACGCAGGTGGTGTCGAGCCAAGTCCGCCGCCCGCTTGAGCTGTCCAGCCTGTACGACGACCTGACCAACAACGGCAGCAAGCCCACCACCGAGGTGCTCACCTTTGCGCACATCGAGGCCGACGCCGCCACCCGGGAGGCCCTGCATCTCTCCGCCGGGGCCAAGGTCTACCACTTCACCAGGCTCCGGAAGGTGGGCGGCAAGCCGCTGGCCCTGATGGAAAACTGGGTGCGCGACGACATCACGCACCTCGACGAGGACCTGCTGAAGACGCAGGGCCTGTACAGCATCCTGCGCAGCGGCGGCGTCAACTTCCGCCTGGCCACGCAGCGCATCGGCGCGATGGTGGCCAACGACTACCAGGCTCCGCTCCTTGAAACCGAGGCCGGCTCCGCCCTGGTCACCATGGAACGCACGGCCGTCGATGACACGGGACGGAACGTGGAGACCGGCCACCACGTCTACCGTGGTGACTCCTACAGCTTCGAAATGACACTGGTCCAGCGCTAGGCCCGCACGGCGTTATGCCTGCACAGCGTTAGGCCTGTAGCGGCTGCCCTTGCGCCGGGCTGTCGCGTGCCGGACCGACCACCACACATCCGAAAGGAACATGAACCTATGGCTGAATGGGTATACCCCCTGGGCAGTGCAGCCGAAGACTGCTGGGACGTTTCGCTGGGAACGTCGGACTCGAAACTTGCCGTGGAAGGCTGGGAACACACGGGCCTGAAGGTGGCCACACTGGCGCCGGGCGCCGCCGTCGAACTTCCGTCTGCAGCTGAAGAACGCATTGTCATCCCGCTGAGCGGGGCGTTCACGGCGTCCGTCGACGGGCTGGACTACCCGCTTGCCGGGCGGGCCAGCGTCTTCAGCGGCCCCACCGACGTGCTGTACACCGGGACGGACAAGGCTGTCACGGTCACGTCGTCCGACGGCGGACGGGTGGCCATCGCCACGGCCCCCGCCAAGGTCCGGTACCCCACCCGCCTGATCACCGCGGCGGAGACGCCCGTGGAACTGCGCGGAGCCGGAAACTGCTCGCGCCAGGTCCACAACTTTGGCACCCCTGCCGCGCTGGAAGCCGACCGCTTCATCGTCTGCGAGGTCCTCACGCCCGCCGGCAACTGGTCCTCCTACCCTCCCCACAAGCACGACGAGGAGAAGGAAGGCGAGACCCGGCTCGAGGAGATCTACTACTTCGAGACGCGGGTGGCCGACGTCCCCGGTTCCACGGGGCCCGGGCGAGAATGCGGACGCCATCGGCTACCAGCGGGTCTACGCCTCCGACCACCGGCCCATCGACGTTGCAGCCGAAGTCCGCACCGGCGACGTGGTGCTGGTCCCGTACGGCTGGCACGGCCCGGCCATGGCCGCGCCCGGCTATGACATGTACTACCTCAACGTGATGGCCGGACCCGGCCGCGTGCGGGACTGGCTCATCAGCGATGACCCGCACCACGGCTGGGTCCGCCAGACCTGGAAGGGCCAGAACGTGGACCCCCGGCTGCCATTCGGGGCGAAGTAGGGGACCTTCGCATATTGCCGCCGTCCGGAGCGCGAGGCTAACCGACGCGAGGCTTCGGACCGCTGGGCTAGCGGACGGAAACGGGTCCGACGTCGGCCGGTTCAGTCTGGACTGAACCGGCCGCTTCCGTCTCCACGCTGGTTTGGGACGCAACAGTTGCAGGCGCGACGGTTGCATCTGGAGCCGGAACCCGGCGGGCGGCTGCCTTGGCCCGGGCGGCAGCGCCCGCCATCACCACCAGGCCCAGCAGGTAATCACGGCCCCTGCCCAGATGGGCGAGGTGTACCCGAGGCCGGCGGTGATGGTCACGCCGCCAAGCCAGGCGCCCAGGGCGTTGCCCACATTGAACGCGCCGATGTTGGCTCCGGACGCCAGCGTGGGTGCCTTGGCCGCGTACTTCATGACGCGCATCTGCAGACCGGGCACAGTGGCGAACCCGAAACCGCCCAGGAGCAGCAACGAGGCGATGGTGAGCACCTGGTTGCCAGCGCTCAGGGCGAAAACCACCAGCACGACGACGAGGACCGAGAGCACGGCCAGCAGGGTGCGGTCGACGTCGCGGTCCGCCGCCCTGCCGCCGAGGGTGTTGCCGACAAAGAGGCCGACGCCGAAGACGATCAGCAGCCACGGCACCGTTGATGCGGCGAATCCGGAAACCTCCGTGAGCGTGAAGGCGATGTAGGTAAAGGCGCCGAACATTCCGCCGTAGCCGAGGATGGTCACCAGGATGGACAGCCACACCTGGCCGGAGCGGAAGGCGCGCAGTTCACTTCGCAGGCCGCCACCTGCGGTGTCACCGTTCCCCGCGTTGGGCACCAAGGCCAGAATGCCGGCCAGCGCAAGCACGCCGATGCCCGTGATGGCCCAGAAAGTGGAACGCCAGCCTGCCGCCTGGCCCAGGAGCGTGCCGAGCGGAACTCCGAGGACATTGGCTGCCGTGAGGCCGGTGAACATGATGGCGATGGCGGCGGCCTTCTTCGTCGCCGGGACCATGCCGGCAGCCACCACCGCCCCGATGCCGAAGAAGGCGCCGTGCGCGAGGGCGGCAACCACCCGGCCAGCCATCATCGCCCAGTAGTCAGGGGCAAGGGCGGACAGCAGGTTGCCGGCGATGAAAAGCACCAGCAGCATGGCAAGCACGGGCTTGCGATGGAAGCGGGAGACTGCAGCCGTGAGTCCCAGCGCTCCCACCACGACGGCGAGAGCATAGCCGGAGATGAACCAGCCAGCGGAAGCTTCGCTCACCTGGAAGGCCGTGGCCACTTCGGGCAGCAGGCCCATGATGACGAATTCGGTGAGTCCGATGCCGAACCCGCCAAGGGCTAGGGCTATCAGGCCAACAGGCATGGATATGCTCCTTCGGAACTGTACTGAATGCGGAGCGCGACGTAAGCTAATAGTTGCAAGCGCGCTATATTTTGTTGCACAAGCAAATATTGCACAGAAAGATATAGCGCGCAAGCAACTATCTGTGCCGGCTCTGTTCCGAGTGAGCCGGTGAACTGAAGGAGGAGAGCCCGTGGGCATCAAGGACGACGCCGTGGAGGTGCGCGCCCAGGGGTGGCGTACCCTGGCGGCCCTGCACGGGCTGATCGAGGCGGAGCTGGAACGGTCGCTGCAGGGGCAGGCCCAGCTCTCAGTCGTCGAATACACCGTGCTGGACGCGCTCAGCCGCCAGGATGGGTGGCACATGCGCATGCAGCAGCTGGCGCGGGCCACGGCTCTCAGTGCCAGCGCGACCACCCGCCTGGTGAACCGGCTGGAGGACCGCGGCCTGCTGACCCGCATCCTGTGCGCGGACGACCGCCGCGGCATCTACACCGAGCTCACAGGCAGCGGGAGCAAGCTGTTGGCAGAAGCCCGGCCGGTCCACGACGCCGCGCTGGAGCGGACCCTGGCCGAGGCGCAGCAGGTGCCGGAGCTGGCGCCCCTGGTGGACGCCCTCCCCCGCCTCCACGCTGGCGTCTAGCCTCCGACTGCAGGAACCCCTCCGGCGATGGAGTTTTAGTACAGATGATGCCCCCTCGAAGGCCGCGAGAGGGCATTATCTGTGCAAACTCCGGAGTAGGACGGGCTTAGTGGACCGGGGTTCCCGCTTCGACGGCAGTCTTTGCTTCGGCGGGGACGCCGGCCTGGTGCTTGAAGTAGTGTTCTACGTCCTCGAGGCTCTTGTCCTTGGTCTCCGGGACGTACTTTGCGGCGAACAGAATCGCCCCGACACCCAGGACGGCGAACACGAAGAACGTGTTGGAGATGCCGATGGCCGCGAGCAGCTGCGGGAAGCCGAAGCCGATCAGGAAGTTCACGATCCAGAGCACGAAGGCCGATGCGCCCATGCCCAGGCCACGCAGCTTCAGCGGGAAGATCTCCGAGAGCATGAGCCAGGTGACCGGTGAAATGGCTCCCTGCTGGAATGCGAGGAACGTGACGGTCAGCGCCAGGATCACGTATCCGCGCCCGGTGCCCTCGGGCAGGATCAGCGAGAACAGGCCGATCAGCAGCAGGGCCGAGGTGGTTCCGACCTGGCCGGTGATAAGCATCCTGCGGCGCCCCACCTTGCCGAGGAGCCAGATCCCCGCGAAGGTGGCAAGCACCGAGATGACACCGTTGGCGATGTTGGCGCTCAGTGCCGCTTCCCGGCCGAAGCCGGCATCGGCGAGGATCTGGGTGCCGTAGTACATGATGGAGTTCACGCCGGTGATCTGCTGGATCACCGCAAGGCCGACGCCGACGAAGAAGATCCGCCGCAGCCAGGGAACCTGCAGGTGCTTCCAGGACCCCATCTTGGACTTGTAGTCCTCCACGGCCATGGCCTTGACTTCTTCGAATTCGGCCGTCGCCTCGGCCTTGGAGCGGATGCGCTGGAGCACGCCGAGCGCCTCGCCGAAGCTGCCCATCGAGGCGAGCCAGCGGGGGCTTTCGGGCATGAAGGCCATGCCGATCCACAAGGCGACCGCCGGCAGCGTGGCAATGACCAGCATCCAGCGCCAAATGCCCCCGGCCTCACCGAAGGTGTTGCCGAGGTAGGCGTTGAAGATGAAGGCGAGCAGCTGGCCGGTGACGATCATGAGCTCGTTCTGCGTCACGATCCGCCCGCGCCGGGCCGGCGGCGAGACCTCCGCGAGGTACACCGGCACCGTCACGGACGCCCCGCCCACGGCCAGGCCCAGGATGAACCGGGCCGCCACCATGAACTCGGTGCTGGGAGCCAGGGTGCAGGACAGCGTGCCGGTCAGGAAGATGACGGCCAGGACCATGATCATCTTGCGGCGGCCGTTTCGGTCCGCCAGCCGGCCGCCGAACAGGGCACCGAAAGCGGCGCCGAACAGCAGCGACGACGTCACCATGCCCTCGGCCAGCGGGGTCAGACCCAGGTCCTCCTGCATGTAGGGCAGGGCACCGTTGATGACGCCTGTGTCGTAGCCGAAGAGCAGGCCGCCGAAGGTGGAGATGATGGTGACGGTGCGCAGTGCCCGGTGGTGTTTTAAGTCAGCCTTCCCAGAAGGCGCCGCCGTCATACGCTGACCTTCTGCACGTACTGCTTCATGGTGTCCAGCTGGAAGCGGGAGACCTCCTCGGCATTCTCGTTTTCGGCGAAGACGCTGGAAACCATGACGGTGTCCTCCCGGTCCAGGAACCCGATTTCCTTCAGGCCGCCGAAGAACTCATCCCAGTTCACGTCGCCGTCGCCGATCTTCAGGTGCTGGTGCACCCGGACGGCGTTGCCCGGCGGGTTGGTGATGTAGCGCAGTCCGTGGGAGGCGTGGTGGTTCATGGTGTCGGCGACGTGGACCAGGCGGAGCTTGTCCCCCGCCGCGCGCATGATGTCCAGCGGCGAGTTCTTCATGTGGAAGCTGTGGGACGCCACGTAGACCATGCCGACGTTCTTCGAGTTCAGCCCGCGGATGACGCGGATCGCAGCCAGGCCCTCCTCCACGAAGTCGTCCGGGTGCGGGTCTATGAGCAGGTCGATGCCTTCGCGCTCGATGATGGGGAGCAGTTCCTCCATGGAACGGTAGAACGCACGCTCGGATTCCTCGGCCAGCTCCGGCCGGCCGCTGAACTCGGTATTCATGGTGCTGACGCCCAGGTCCACGGTGATCTGGATGGCGCGCTTCCAGTAGCGCACTGCTGCCTCGCGGGCGTCCTCGTCCGGGCCGGACCAGCGCAGCACCGGCAGGACGGACGCGATTTCGATTCCTGCGTCGGTGCACGCCTTCTTCAGCTGGCCCACCAGTTCGTCGTCGGCCTTGGGGTGGTTGAAGAAGGGGATGAAATCCGGGTGCGGCGTCATCTGCATGTACTTGTAACCGAGGTCGGCCACCACCTTGGGGAACTCCAGCAGGCTGTGGCTGTGGTGGAAGGGGGTGGGGTCAAGGGCGATTTTCACGAGAACACTCCATTGTGGATAAGGAAGGGGCGGAGACACTGAAGGGGACGAATGACTCCGTCCCCTTCTCACGTCCTACTTGTAGAGATCAGGCTTCGCAGCCAGCTTCACGGCGACCTTCTCGCCGTTCTTCTGGGCTTCCACGCCGGCTTCGCAGCAGGCAGCCGTGGCGTAGCCGTCCCAGGCGCTGGGTCCGCCGATTTCTCCGCGGAGCGCGGCGTCCACCCAGGCCTGGATTTCGACGTCGTACGCGGCGCCGAAACGCTCCTCGAAGCCGGGGGTGACCTTGCCCCCCCAGCGGCCGTTGCTGCGGGTGTAGGGCCCCTTGTCGCCGCCGATGCTCACGATCCCGTCTTCGAAGGAGGCCTGCGTGGCCACTTCGTAGCCGAACTTCGCGTTCACGTAGATTTCGACGTCGGCCAGGACACCGGACTCGGTTTCGATCAGGACGTGCTGGGGGTCGTGCTGGCCGGCCGGTGCGTTCTTCGTGGCCTTGCCGAGGCGGACCTGGACCGAGGTGATTTCCTCGCCGGTGAAGAAGCGGATGGCGTCAAACTCGTGGACCACGGAGTCGTTGATGAGCATTTCGTTGGTGAAGCCCGCCGGGGTGCTCGGGTTCCGGTGCTGGTGGTGCAGCATGAGCAGTTCGCCCAGTTCACGGTCGCGGATGACCTGACCCAGGGCGGAGTATTCGGCGTCGAAGCGGCGCATGAAGCCCACCTGGATGCGCTTGCGGCCCAGCTTCTCCTCGGCCTGGACGATCTTCCAGGACGACTTGGCATCCGGCGTCAGCGGCTTCTCGCACAGGATGGGAATGTCCTTGGCGATGGCCTTGAGCAGGATCTCCTCGTGCAAGAAGCCGGGCGTGGCGATGAGGACGGCGTTGACGTCGCCGTTGTTCAGCGCCTCTTCAGCGTCGGCCAGGGCAACGGCCCCGGGGATGCCCTCGATGGCGGCCTGGGCGCGGGCGAGGTCAACGTCGACGACGGCGGCTACTTCAGCGCCGTGGATGCGCTTGCTCAGGCGCTGGATATGGTCCGTGCCCATGCGGCCGGCGCCGATAACGGCGACGCGAAGGGTTTCAGTCATTGTTCTTTCCTTACGTTTGGGATGCCGGGGCGGAGGTTAGTTGACCGCCGTGCGGGAGCCGCAGGACAGCAGGTAGTTGCGGGTGCGCTTGGCGATGGGCATCGGAACGTCGAAGGCCACCGGGTACATGTCCTGCTCAACGATGCCGAAGATCGGCCGGTCCAGGGCCTCCACGGCTTCGATGACCGCGCGCAGGTCGGGCAGACCGTTCGGCGGTTCGGTCATGACGCCGGCCAGGTTTGCCGCTGCCCAGGTCATGTTCTCCTCGTTGACCTTCTTGAGGACGTCCGGGTTGATCTGCTTCAGGTGCAGGTACCCGATCCGGTCCGGGTAGTTCTTGATGAGCTCCAGGCTGGAGGCGCCGCAGTATTCCGCGTGGCCGGTGTCCAGGCACAGGTTGAGGTACTGCGGGTCCGTCGCGCCCAGCAGTGTTTCGATGTCCTCCTGGGCTCCGACATGCGAGTCAGCGTGGGAGTGGAACTGCTGCTTGAGGCCGAAGTCCTCGAGCAGCGTCTTTCCGAGCCGGTTGTGGCCGGCAAACAGGTCGCTCCAGGCCCTTTCGCTGAGCGTGCCGCTCTCCACGGCCTCGCCGGTGACGTCGTCGCGCCACATGGCGGGGATGACCACAATGTGCTCGCCCCCCATGGCTGCTGTCAGTTCGGCGACCTTGCGGGCCGGCTCCCAGGCCGTCTCCCACTGGTCCAGGCCGCGGTGGAACGAGGTGAAGACCGTGCCCGCGCAGACCTGCAGGTCGCGCTGCTTGAGCTCCTCAGCCAGCCGGGTGGGGTCGTTGGGCAGGTAGCCATAGGGGCCCAGTTCGATCCACTTGTACCCGGATTCCGCTACCTCGTCCAGGAAGCGTTCCCATGGGGTCTGCTTGGGGTCGTCCGGGAACCAGACACCCCAGGAATCCGGTGCGGTGCCGATGATCAGCTTGTTCTCAGTCATGACAGCGTTGTCTTTCTCTTTTGCGGGGCCTACCCCGCCAAGTCTGGCTGTGGAGCCACATCGGCGAGGGTCCCTGCCTGAGCTTGCGAAGGCTGGGAGCCGATGGGGACTTGCGAGGCGAGGCTGGCGGTGGGGACTAGTTGGAGGGGAAGTTGTAGGAGGCGCCGGAGGCGTGGGTGGGTTCGGGCCAGCGTGAGGTGACGACCTTGCCGCGGGTGTAGAAGGAGACGCCTTCGGGGCCGTAAATGTGCTTGTCGCCGAAGAGGGAGGCTTTCCAGCCGCCGAAGGAGTGGTAGGCCACCGGGACGGGCAGGGGCACGTTGATGCCGATCATGCCGACGGTGACGGAGCGCTGGAACTTGCGGGCGGCGGCGCCGGAGGAGGTGAAGATGGCGGTGCCGTTGCCGTAGGGGTTGGCGTTGATCAGCTTGATGCCGTCTTCGAGGGTGTCGACGCGGACGACGACGAGGACGGGTCCGAAGATCTCCTCCTGGTAGGCGGTCATTTCGGTCTTGACGTGGTCGATCACGGTGGGCCCGACCCAGAAGCCTTCCTCGTGGCCGGGGACGACGAGGTCGCGGCCGTCCACCACCATAGCGGCTCCCGCGGCTTCGGCCTCGGTGACGATCTTCACGATGCGTTCCTTGGAGGCGGGGGTGATGACCGGGCCCATTTCCGCGCCCGGGACGGTGCCGTTGTTGACTTTGACGGCGATGGCGCGTTCTTCGACCTTCTTGACCAGCAGGTCCGCGGCGTCGCCGACGGCGACGGCGACGGAGATGGCCATGCAGCGTTCACCGGCGGAGCCGAAGGCGGCGGCGGCGAGGTGGTCGGCGGCGTTGTCCAGGTCGGCGTCGGGCAGGATGATGGCGTGGTTCTTGGCGCCGCCGAGGGCCTGGACGCGCTTGCCGTGGGCGGTGGCGGTCTCGTGGACGTACTTGGCGATCGGGGTGGAGCCGACGAAGGAGATGCCGTCCACGTCCGGGTGGGTCAGCAGCCCGTCGACGGTTTCCTTGTCGCCGTGCAGGACCTGGAACACGCCGTCGGGCAGACCGGCGTCCTTCCAGAGCCTGGCCAGCAGCAGGGAGGCGGAGGGGTCGCGTTCGGAGGGCTTGAGGATGAAGGCGTTGCCGGTGGCGATCGCCATCGGGGCCATCCACAGCGGCACCATGACGGGGAAGTTGAACGGGGTGATGCCGGCGACGACGCCGAGGGGCTCGCGGAAGGAGAAGACGTCGATGCCGGTGGAGACCTGGTCGGAGTAGTCGCCCTTGAGCAGGGTGGGGATGCCGCAGGCGAACTCGATGACTTCCAGGCCGCGGCCGATCTCGCCTTTCGCGTCGGAGAGGACCTTGCCGTGCTCGGCGGTGATCAGCTCGGCGAGTTCGTTCACGTGCTCTGCGACGAGTTCGCGGAACTTGAACAGCACCGCGGTGCGCTTGGCCAGGGAGATGTCACCCCAGGAGTCGGCAGCCTTGCGGGCGGCGGCGACGGTGTTGTCCAGGTCGGCGCGGTTGGCAAGGCGCAGCTGCGCGGTGACCTGGCCGGTGGCCGGGTTGTAGACGGGCTGGGTGCGGTCGCCTTCGCCGGCGGTCTCGGCGCCGTTGATGAAGTGGTTGATGGTGGTGGTGACGGTCGTCGTTGACATAGAGATGACTTCCTTGTCTGTTGCTTGAGGGAGAGGCTTGGGGGTCAGCCGAGCAGCTTGCGCTGGCGGTTCTTGTGGTCGGTGTAGGTCTTGTAGGCCTGCTGGGTGGAGTCGAGGTCGGAGACCTGGGAGACGGGCACGTCCCACCAGGATTCGGAGTCCGGCGCGTCCAGCAGCGGGTCGGATTCGACGTGGATCACGATCGGGCCGCCGCGTTCCGGGGCGGCCTTGGCGTCCCGGATGGCCTGTTCGAGTTCGGCGATGGCCTTCTCCCCCGGCTCGATCCGGATCACCTTCACGCCGAGGGACTCGGCGTTCAGGGCCAGGTCCACCGGGAGGGTGTCGCCCTCGTCGAAGCTGTGCTGCTCCTCGTCGAGGACGCGGTACTGGGTGCCGAAGCGCTGCGAGCCGAGCGATTCGGAGAGCGACCCGATGGAGGCGTAGCCGTGGTTCTGGATCAGGACCACGATCAGCTTGATCCGTTCGGCGACGGCGGTGACCAGTTCGGTGTGCATCATCAGGTAGGAGCCGTCCCCCACCATCACCACGACGTCACGCTGGGTACCGCCCTTGGCGGCCTCGGCGAGCGCTGCGCGCTTGACGCCCAGGCCGCCGGGGATCTCGTAGCCCATGCAGGAGTAGGCGTATTCGATGTGGTAGCCGAACGGGTCCCGGACCCGCCACATCTTGTGCAGGTCACCCGGCAGCGACCCGGCGGCGCAGATGACCACGTCGGAGGCGTCCATGGCCCGGTTCGTGGCGCCGATGATCTCGTTCTGCGCCGGCAGCGGCGTGTGCCGGGTGTCGAAGGCCGCGTCCACCGTGGTGTTCCAGCGCTGCTTCTCGGCGGCGATCTTCTGTTCCAGGTCGGTGCCCACGCGGTAGCCGCCCAGGGCCTGGTTCAGCTTGGCCAGCGCCTTGCGCGCGTCGGCGACGATCGGCAGCGAGGTGCCGTGCTTGTACGCGTCGATCGGTGCGACGTTGATGTTGATGAATTTCAGGTCCGGGTTCTGGAACGCCGTCCGCGACGCGGTGGTGAAGTCCTCGTAGCGGGTGCCGATGCCGATGATCAGGTCCGCCTCGGCAGCGATGGCGTTGGCCGCCGTCGTGCCCGTGGAGCCGATGGCTCCGAGGGAGAACCGGTGGTCCCAGGGCAGGACGCCGACGCCGGCCTGCGTGTTGCCGACAGGGATGCCGGTCAGTTCGGCGAACTTGGCAAGTTCCTCGTTGGCGTAGGCGTAGAGGACGCCGCCGCCGGCGATGATCAGCGGCCGCTTCGCGGCCCGGATGGCCTCGGCGGCGCGGCGGATGTCGTCATCGTCCGCTTCCGGGCGGCGGATCCGCCACTCACGCTCGGCGAGGAACTCCTCGGGCACGTCGAAGGCTTCGGCCTGGACATCCTGGGGCAGCGAGATGGTCACAGCGCCGGTCTCGGCCGGGTCGGTCAGGACGCGCAGGCCGTGGTGGAACGCGGAGAACAGCTGCTCGGGCCGGGTGACGCGGTCGAAGAACTTGGACAGCGGCCGGAACGCGTCGTTGACCGTGAGGTCGTAGGCGTAGGGCTGCTCAAGCTGCTGCAGCACCGGGTCCGCGGCGCGGGTGGCGAACGTGTCACTGGGCAGCAGCAACACCGGCAGCCGGTTCGTGGTGGCCAGCGCCGCACCGGTGAGCAGGTTGGACGAGCCCGGGCCGATGGAGGTGCTGATCGCGTAAGTCTGCCGGCGGCGGGTGTGCCGGGCGTAGCCGACGGCCTGGTGCGCCTGGGCCTGTTCGTTGCGGCCCTGGTAGTACGGCATGATCCTCGGATCGAGCTGCTGGTACTGCTTCAGGGCCTGCCCCACGCCGGCCACGTTCCCGTGCCCGAAAATGCCGAACGTGCCCGGGATCAGCCGCTCGCGGTAATCGACCCCGGCAACGGAGTCGACGGTGTACTGCTTGGAAAGGTACTCGACCACGGCCTGCGCCACGGTCATCCGGCGGGTTCCAGTTCCCATCGTTTACTCCGATACTTCTGCGGTGTGGGCTGATGTGGTGTGGTGGAGGAGGGAAGCGGCCGCGGCGACAGCCCCGGCAACATCGCCGTCCTGCGGGTACAGCAGGGTCCGGCCAACCGTGAGGCCCTGCACGCCGGGCAGGGCGAGGGCGGCTCCCCAGGTGGCGAACACCTCGTCCTGGGTGCCTGCCGGGTCTCCGCCCAGCAGCACGGTGGGCATGGTGGTCGCGGCCATGACGCGTTCCATCTCGGCCACGACCGGCAGCTTCATCCAGGTGTAGGCGCTCGTGGAGCCCAGGCCCTCGGCGATGGCGATGGACTTGATCACGGCGTCCGGGCTCAGGTCGTTGCAGACCCGGCCGTTCTCCCGGACGGACAGGAACGGCTCCACCATGGCGATGAGCCTGCGTTCGGCCAGCGAATCAATCGCCTTCGCCGTGGCCTCCAGCAGCGAGACGGTGTCCGGGTCACCGAGGCAGATCCGGGTCAGCATCTTGCCGCCGTCCGCGCCCAGCGCCTCCAGCGCCGCGGCGGTGTGGCCGGTGAAACGGTCATCGAACTCGTTGACCAGCCCCGTCAGGCCACCGCGGTTCATCGAACCAAACACCAGCTTGCCCTCGAGGGCACCCAGGAGCAGCAGATCATCCATGATGTCCGGGGACGCCAGGACGCCGTCCACTGCCGGGTTGGCCAACGCAATCTGCAGCCGGTCCAGCAGCTGGCGGCGGTCCGCCATCGCCACCGGATCATTGCCCACGGCCAGGGCGCCACGGGCCGGGTGGTCGGCGGCAACGATGAAGTTCTGCCGGCCATACTTCAGGCCGGGGTGCCGGCGGCGGGCCTTGGCGGCCCGGGCCACCGCGTCCGGGTCTTCGAGCCGGATGGTGCTCAGGTGCTCGTAGCGGCGGGGGTCATCATCCACCGCGAGGGTCGCGGTGCCGGGGTTCAGGCTCACAGGGCCGCTCCTTCAGGGATAGAGGTGCCGGGAACAAGCCGCCCGCGCTCGGCGAGCAGCGAGGTGACCTCAGCCGGCGTCGGCATGGCATCCGCGCAGGACAGCCGGGAGGCAACAATGGCACCGGCAGCGTTCGCGTAGTCCAGGACCTGCGCCAGCGGCCAGCCGGACAGCAGCCCGTGCACAAAGGCACCGCCGAAGGAGTCACCGGCACCCAGGCCGTTGACCGTCTCCACCGGGACAGGGGCGGAAACCACCCGCTCGGCACGGGTCTTGGCCATCACACCTTCCGGGCCGAGCTTGACGACGGCGATCTCCACGCCCGCGTCCAGCAGCCGGTCCGCCTGCTCATCCGGGGTGCCCGGGCCCACGGCCACGGCGCATTCCTGGTCGTTGCCGATGGCCACCGTGACGTGCGGCAGGATCCGGGCCACCTGCTCCCGGGCTTCCTCCTCGGACGCCCAGAACATCGGCCGGTAGTCCAGGTCCAGAATGGTGTACTGGCCTTCCACCAGGCCCGTACGTGGCCGGGCCTCGTGGGCCCTGATGTGCGCCTCGCGGCTCGGCTCCTGGCACAGGCCCGTCACCGTGGACCAGAAAATCCGTGCGTTCCGGATAGCGTCCAAGTCCAGCTCCTCGGCCTTGATCTGCAAGTCAGGCGCCGTGGGGAAACGGCCATAGAAGTACAGCGGAAAATCATGCGGCGGCTGGATCGCGCAGAACGTGGCCGGCGTCTGCAGCCCCTGGACCGGGCTGACGAAGGAATCATCCACACCGAACTTTTCCAGTTCGCGGTGCAGATACACACCGAACGGGTCATCACCGGTACGGGTGATGACCCCGGTCCGCCGGCCATGGCGGGCAGCGGCAACAGCAACGTTGGATGGCGAGCCGCCGAGGTACTTACCGAAGGACGTGACATCCTCCAGCCCCACCCCGATGTCGTTCGGGTAGATATCAACGCTGATTCGCCCGATCGTGAGCAGTTCGTGGGTCACGGTAATCGTGGACCTTTCTTTTGGATCTCAACCTCTAGCAGCCGAACGGCCAAGGCTCCGGCGTTCCGCGGCCCCGTGAGCGGGACCACATGAACTACTGTGCCCTAGAATTTATGTCCTGTCAAAGGTTTGTACTGACATACTTACAACAAGCAGAACTCCGCCAAAATGGGAGGTACGGAACTGGGCGCAGGGGCCTGACGGCAGTCCATTTTCGCGCCTATTTCTTCGGCACGGCGAGCTCACCGGTGATGTACTGGGCGCGGCCAAATCCGAAGGACCAGTCCCCCGCCGTGTTCTCGACGTAGCCAATAAAGACGTCCTCGCCGGCGACCCCAAGCGCCGCCAACTTCTCCGCGACTGACGCAAAGAGGCTCTGCTTCGCCTCCTGGCTACGCCCGCCCTGGGTGAAGATCTGGATCATGATGACGTCGCGGGTGCGCTCGAAGCCGAGGCCCGCGTCCTGAGCCACGATCTGGCCCGACGCATGTTCGGTGACAATGTGGAAGTAGTCGCGTTCCGGGATGCCATACTCAGCCAGGATGGCGTCATGGATGCCCCGACTGAGGCGGTTGAGTTCATCCTGGCTGCGCCCCGAGTGGACGTCGATTCGTACAAGAGGCATTTGATCTCCTTTGATAGTTTGTCCTGACATACTATCAAAGCAAAGGCTAGGCGCAAGGCACTCCCCTGCGTCTGCCCAACTAGGCGGGGGTGAGCGTTCCCGTTAAAACGCCGACGGCGGCCGGTGACGTTCAAGATGAAGGTCACCGGCCGCCGTCGGACGATTTAGTTGCGGTGCGGGCCCTACTTGGCCAGCACCTCCTCGAGCCGCTCGTAGCCGTCACGGAGTCCGGTTTCCATGCCGGAGTCAGCCATGCCGTCGCGGGCTTCCAGAGTGGGACAGACAACATGGTTGCGGAGCCGGGACCGTCCGCCGCCGAGATCCTCGAAATGGGTGAACTCGATGCTGACAATGTCCGGGTAGCCGCTGAACTCAAAGGTCTGGACGGCAAACTCGTTGTCCCGGACGGTATGGAAGAGGCCATTGGCGGTGTAGGTCACGCCATCAGGTGCGGTGTGGTTGTAGAGATAGCTGCCGCCGGTGCGGAAATCGTAGTGGTCGATGTCCATGCTGGTTCCACGCGGGCCGAGCCACTGCGCGATCAGCTCGGGCTCCCTGTGGGCGCGGAACACGTCCGCCACTGGAAAGTCGAACTCCCGCTCAATGTCGATGAAGGGTACGCCGTCCGGGATGGTGAGTTTGAGTGCATTGGTCATGATCGGTCCTTGTCGCTGCTGCCGTGCTTAGAGACCGCCAACATAGACCTCACTGCACGCAGAGGCAAGGCTCTGTCCGCCCGCGCTTAAACGAAGAAACGCGGGGTTACCCTGCGCCCAATCCGGGGGGGTGGATTGGGCTGGGAGTGACCCCGCGTTGCCTGCGGTGAGGCTTAGAGCGCTGCGTAGACTTCGCGCAGCAGCTTAGCGGTCTCGGACGGCGTCTTGCCGACCTTCACGCCTGCAGCCTCGAGGGCTTCCTTCTTTGCCTGGGCGGTACCGGCGGAACCGGAGACGATGGCGCCTGCGTGGCCCATGGTCTTGCCTTCAGGCGCGGTGAAGCCAGCCACGTAGCCGACAACCGGCTTGGTGACGTTGGCCTTGATGAAGTCGGCGGCACGCTCTTCGGCGTCGCCGCCGATTTCGCCGATCATCACGATGGCCTTGGTCTCCGGGTCAGCCTCGAACGCAGCCAGGGCGTCGATGTGGGTGGTGCCGATGACAGGGTCACCGCCGATGCCGATGGCGGTGGAGAAGCCGAGGTCGCGCAGTTCGTACATCATCTGGTAGGTCAGCGTGCCGGACTTGGACACCAGGCCGATGGGGCCCTTGCCGGTGATGTTCGCCGGGGTGATGCCCACGAGGGCCTCGCCCGGGGTGATGATGCCGGGGCAGTTCGGTCCGATGATGCGGGTGACCTGGTTGCCATCGGCGTCGACCTTGGACTGCGCCAGTGCCCAGAACTCGGCGGAGTCCTGAACCGGCACGCCTTCGGTGATGACGACGACCAGGCCGATGCCGGCCTCGATGGCTTCAACGACGGCGTTCTTGGTAAATGCCGGCGGGACGAAGACGATGGAGACGTCGGCGCCGGTCTCTGCCATGGCTTCCTTGACCGTGCCGAAAACGGTGATCTCGTTTTCGCCGTGCAGGACGGTGGTGCCGGCCTTGCGGGCGTTGACGCCGCCCACGATGTTGGTGCCGGCCTTGAGCATGAGGGCGGTGTGCTTGGTGCCCTCGCCGCCCGTGATGCCCTGGACGATGACCTTGGAGTCCTTGTTCAGATAAATAGACATGTTTTCTTTCCTAGATCTCGACAGGCTCGATCAGCGGGCGTTGGCGAGCTCGGCGGCCTTGTCGGCGCCCTCGTCCATGGTGGCGGCCAGGGTGACCAGCGGGTGGTTGGCCTCGGCGAGGATGCGGCGGCCTTCTTCGACGTTGTTGCCGTCGAGGCGGACAACCAGCGGCTTGTTGGCGGAGTGGCCCAGCTCGGCCAATGCGCCCACGATGCCCTTGGCAACAGCGTCACAGGCGGTGATGCCGCCGAAGACGTTGACGAATACGGACTTGACCTGCTCGTCGCCCAGGATGACGTCCAGGCCTGCGGCCATGACCTCGGCGGAGGCTCCGCCGCCGATGTCCAGGAAGTTGGCGGGCTTGACGTTGCCGTGGTTCTCGCCGGCGTAGGCGACGACGTCGAGGGTGGACATGACGAGGCCTGCACCGTTACCGATGATGCCGACTTCACCGTCCAGCTTGACGTAGTTCAGGTCCTGCGCCTTGGCCTTGGCCTCGAGCGGGTCTGCGGATTCCTTGTCCTCAAGCTGGGCGTGCTTGGGGTGGCGGAACTCGGCGTTCTCATCGAGCGTGACCTTGCCGTCGAGCGCAACGATCTCGCCGGCGCCGGTCTTGACGAGCGGGTTGACCTCCACGAGGGTGGCGTCTTCCTTCTTGAAGACGTCCCAGAGCTTCAGAATGACGCCGGCGACTTTGCCGCGCAGTTCTTCAGCGAAACCGGCAGCAGCGACGATTTCGTCAGCCTTGGCCTGGTCGATGCCCACAGCGGGGTCGATAGCTACCTTGGCCAGGGCCTCGGGCCGCTCGACGGCGAGCTGCTCGATCTCCATGCCGCCTTCAACCGAGCACATGGCCAGGTAGTTGCGGTTGGCCCGGTCCAGAAGGACGGAGAAGTAGTATTCCTCGGCGATGTCCGCACCCTGGGCGATCATCACCTTGTTGACGGTGTGGCCCTTGATGTCCATGCCCAGGATGTTGGTGGAGTGCTCAAGCGCCTCGTCGGCGGACTTGGCAACCTTGACGCCGCCAGCCTTGCCGCGGCCACCGACCTTAACCTGTGCCTTGACGACAGTTACGCCGCCGATCTTCTCGGCAGCTGCCTTTGCTTCTTCAGGGGTGTGCGCCACGATGCCGGCGAGCACGGGTACACCGTGCGCTTCGAACATATCGCGCGCCTGATATTCAAACAGGTCCACGGTTTAGTGTCCTTCTACGTCGAAGTAGTTTCTGTACAGCCGGACAACACCAAAGGTGCGGACCGGGCTGCGGAATTAACGCGCCCTGCGGCAGGTCCGGAAACGAGCCACGCGGCGCAATGCTCCTTTGGGAACTCTAGTCCTTTGGAGGGACCGGCCCGTTCCAGACTACCTGTTCTGTGAGTAAGGACACTATTCTATGGACCGTAGAAAAACCCCTAGATTACGGGGTTTTTGAGGCCTTGGTGGGCGCCGTTTGGACGTTTTTGCCGTTCGCGGAGATGAGTTCGTAATGATCCCGGCTGACAAAGAAACCGACGCCGCCTGAGACGTTTCCGCAGGCCACCCCCGAGCGGTATGCGGAGCATCGCAGGCCGTTCCGTTCAAGGTTGCCGCCCTCAGGCAGGACGGGAAGCTTGGAGACGGGCCCGTTGCGCGTGCCCTTTGGCCCGTACTCAGCCTCCATCTGGGTGACGCCGGACCGGCATTCACCGTACCCGGCCCGGCTGGGCGTCAGGAGTGCCGCGCCGCCCAGATAGCCGAGCCCGGTTCCCGAGCAGTCGTCACCGACGTCCGTTGCTGCCGGTGCGGGATACACCGCGAGCTCGCAGTGCGCCACGGGCACGGTTGCCAGTTTTTGGTTGTCGGAATCGCTGAAGTTGTTGGTTTCGTAGGGCAGATTCAGGTGCGGTCCGCGGGCTGAGGTCAGGGCGCACACCGCGTTCCGGTCCGCGGTGACGAACGCCAGCACGTCTTCCCCTGCGGCAAACCCCGCGGGGTCTGTGAGCGGTGCCTGTTTCAGCTGCTCCATGGCTGGCAGCGGCGGCGGAGGGGTGTACTCCGGATCCGCGACGGTTACTGAACAGCCAGCCAGAGTCAATGAAAACAGCGCCATCGGGAACAGCAGCGCCCGGCCTGCAACGCGATCCAGGCGCCGCACCGGCACGCTCAGGCGTCGATCTTGGTCAGCGGCGCGTAACGGAGCAGCAGTCGCTTCTCGCCGACGTCGAACTTCACCTTAGCCACGGTCTTGTCCCCGGCGCCTTCGACGGCGAGCACGGTGCCGTTGCCGAAGCTGGTGTGGTTGACCTTGTCCCCCACGCTGACCGCAATGACTTCCTTCTGCGGCTGCACGCGGTTTTTCGCGACGGCGGCCGGAACGTCGGCGTTGAAGCCCGCGGAGGAATCGGCCCGGGTGCCGCGGGCCGATCCGGCGCCCCAGAAGGATCCGCTGTACCGGCTCGATCCGATGGCGGCGTCGCTTCCCCAGCCGCCGGCCTGCCGGCTTGTGCCCTCGCGCTTCCATTCGACGAGCTCGGAGGGGATTTCCTCCAGGAACTGGCTGGCCGGGTTGTACTGGCTTTGCCCCCACATGTTGCGGACCTCGGAACGCGTGACGTACAGGCGCTTCCGGGCGCGCGTCAGTCCCACGTACGCGAGGCGGCGCTCCTCCGCCAGTTCCTTGGGGTCCGTTGCGGAACGCTGGTGTGGGAAGAGCCCGTGCTCCATGCCGGTCAGGAACACCACGGGGAATTCGAGGCCCTTGGCCGTGTGCAGCGTCATGAGCGTGACCACGCCCAGCCGCTTTGCCTCCGCCACCGCGGCGTCGATGTCCGCACCAGGGGCGTCCGGGATCTGGTCAGCGTCGGCCACCAGGGACACCTGCTCGAGGAAGGCGCCCAGGGATCCTTCGGGATTGTCGCGCTCGTATTCACGGACGACGGCGACAAGCTCGGCGAGGTTCTCCACCCGGGACTCGTCCTGCGGATCGTTGCTGGAGCGCAGCGTGGCGAGGTAGCCGGTCTGTTCCAGCACCGCCTCGAGCGCGGCCGCGGCGCCGGAACCTGCGGCGACCTCGGCGAGGTCGTCCAGGAGCTTCACGAAGCCGAGCACCGCGTTGACGGAGCGGGTGGCCATGCCGGGCGCCTGGTCGGCGCGGCGGGCCGCAGCGATAAAGGACGTGCGCTCCCGCTCGGCGAGGGCCGCCACGGCACCCTCGGCCCGGTCCCCGATCCCGCGCTTGGGTTCGTTGAGGACGCGGCGGAGGTTGACGTCGTCGTCCGGGTTGACCAGCACGCGCAGGTACGCCAGGGCGTCCTTGATTTCCTTGCGCTCGTAGAACCTGGTGCCGCCCACCACTTTGTACGGCAGCCCCACGCGCACCAGGACGTCCTCGATGGAACGGGACTGGGCGTTGGTGCGGTAGAAGATGGCGACGTCGCCGGGGCGGAGGTTGTCCTCGTCCTGGAGCCGGTCGATTTCCTTGGCAATGAACTGGGCTTCGTCGTGCTCGTTCTCGCCCACGTAGCCGATGATCTTATGGCCCTCGCCCTCCGCGGTCCAGAGCCTCTTCTCGGGGCGGTTGGGGTTGCGGGAGATTACGGAGTTGGCCGCGGTCAGGATGTTCTGGGTGGAGCGGTAGTTCTGCTCCAGCTTGATGGTGCGGGCGTCGGGGTAGTCCTTCTCGAACTCCACGATGTTCCGGATGTCCGCGCCGCGGAACGCGTAGATCGACTGGTCCGAGTCGCCGACGACGGTCAGCTCCGCCGCCCCCGGCCCCTCGCCGACGATTTCCCGGACCAGGGCATACTGCGCGTGGTTGGTGTCCTGGTATTCGTCCACCAAGACATGCCGGAACCGGCGCCGGTAGGAATCTGCGAGCGCCGGGAAGGCCCGGAACATGTAGACCGTCTGCGCGATCAGGTCATCGAAGTCCATGGCGTTGGCCTGGCGCAGCCGCTGGGTGTAGCCCTTGAAGACGTCGGCCACGGCGCTTTCGAACGGGTCACTGTGGTTGGCGGCGGACGCGAAGGAGTCGTCGTCGATCAGTTCGTTCTTGAGCGCGGAAATCTTGTGCTGGATGGCCTTGGGCGCGAACTTCTTGGGGTCCAGGTCCAGGTTCTTGGCCACCAGCGTGATCAGCCGCAGGGAGTCGGCGGAGTCGTAGATGGAGAAGTTGGAGTTCAGGCCGACGTTGGCGGCCTCGCGCCGCAGGATCCGGACGCAGGACGAATGGAACGTGGAGATCCACATGGCCTTGGCCCTGCCGCCAACAAGCGCCTCGATGCGTTCGCGCATTTCCGCGGCGGCCTTGTTGGTGAACGTGATGGCCAGGATCTCGCCGTGGTGGGCCCGCTTGGTGGCAATCAGGTAGGCGATCCGGTTACTGAGGACGCGGGTCTTGCCGGAGCCGGCTCCGGCCACGATCAGCAGTGCGCTGCCGGAGTGTTTGACCGCTTCCTCCTGCTGCGGGTTCAGGCCGGCCAGCAGCGCCCCGGCGTCAGGGAGGTGGTGCCGCGCATGCTCCTCTGCCGGGCCCCCACCAGCCGGTCCGGCCGCGGGGCCGCCTGCCGGGCGGCCCGCGGGTTCACCCGGGCCGCCGCCGAACCCGGGCGCCATCAGCCCTGTTTCGGGGCGCGACTTGGTGATGGCACCGGCGTGGGAACCAGCCTTGAACGGACCGTCAGCGTAGGGGTCAAACAACATATCCATGGTGACTACAAGTCTAGGCGGTGGGGCTGACACTGGATTCCGCCCTGTGGATAACCCCGCTGCGGGGAGGTCCCGACGGGGATCCGGCGAACGGACATCTAGTCGACAGAGCCTGACTCGAGGGCGGCACGCAGCTGGTGCACCGCCGTCGTTCCTCCCGCCATGAACCATTCCAGGCCGTTGACGTGGACGCTGCCGGCAACGCCGCCGGCGGCCGTCACGATCGCTTTTCCGGGAAGCCAGTCCCATTCGGGGCAGCTGTGCTGGAACCAGCAGCCAAGCTGCCCGTCAGCGACGCGACCAAGGTCGCACGAGCCAGATCCGAGCATCCGCAGCGTCGCGGCCGAGGTCGCGGCGGCGTGCCACGGCATGGCGCACATCGGGTCGGAGAGCCAGCGCGGGTGGATGTAGGTGGCGGCGCCGAGGTGGGACAGGTCGGCGGCGTTGCGGTTGGTTCCGTCCTCCTTGAAGGTGGTGACGGGATCGCCGTTGAGGGTGGTGGCGCGTTGCTTGCCGCCGATCCAGAGTTTGTCCTCCTCGGGCTGGAAAATGGCTCCTAGCAACACATCGGATTCGTCCCTGAGGGCGATGGCTGAGCACCAGTAGGTGGAGCCCTGCAGGAAGTTGTAGGTGCCGTCCACCGGGTCGATGACCCAGGTCCGCCCGCTGCTGCCGTGCACCGCGGCGCCTTCTTCGCCCAGGACGCCGTCGTCCGGGCGGCAGCGCTGCAGCTGCTCCAGCACATACGCTTCGGCCGCGTGGTCCGCGGCTGTGACGATGTCGGAGATCGAGGTCTTGCGCTGGGCGTCGAGGCCGCCCTGCCGCATCAGCAGCGCCAGCTGCCCGGCCTCGCGGACCAGTTCAGCCGCCAGCTCATAGTCGTCGAGCTCGGGGCTCAGGTTGGTGGCACTGTGTTTGCCGAGTTTGTGTCTGCCCAGTTCCGTCACGGTTCCCACCCTATCGGCGCCGGGCACGCCCTGCACAGCAGAGGCGCGGCACAGCAGAGGCGCGGTAGGCCAGTACAGCCTGCGGTGCAGGCGGGCCCGGTTTGCAGCGGGCGATAATGGACGCATGGCCAAAACACCTGCACAGCGGATCAAGAAGCACGGCGCGAAGGCCGCAGTACCCCAGCACCACCTGCCGCCGGTGATCAACCCCGGCACCGACCGCACTCCCGCGAAGGCGCAGAACAACGCCAACCTGATTGTCATTGCCGGCGTGGTGGCCAGCCTCTTCCTGTTCTGGTACGTCCACCTGCTCACGCTGAACCAGCTCACCCAGCTGTCCGGCGGGCTGGCCATGCCCGATTCCCTGATCGGCGGCTTCGACCCCGGCTACGCCGAGCAGCTCCGCCGCGCCCTGGACGCCGACGCCCGCGGCCAGCTCAATTACGTCCACAAGACGGCGGGCACCCTGTTTCCGCTGATCTTCGCCTTCACCTGGCTGCTTCTGATCGGCACCAACGTTGCCCGGAAGTCGCTTCGCTGGGCGCTCTGGGCGCTGCCGCTGCTGTTCGTCGTGGTCCGGCTGTGGGGCAACGTCACCGTTGATTCCATGATCGCGGCGGTAAATCTCGACGCCGGCCAGGTTGCCTTGGCCTCGGGCCTCACCGTGACCGGCTGGGTACTGTTCGTGGCCAGCCTGCTCGCAGGCGCAGCTGCCGTATTCCTGGGGCGCCGGTCCTCGAAGAACCCCACCCCGCAACAGGAAGCCTAAACGCGGTCTGTCCAACGCAGGAGGCCTAGGCGCTCCGAACCGCCCGGGCCCGGGCGAAGGCCCTGCGAACCTGCCGTTCCTGCCGGACGCGCTGGGCGATGACCAGGCCGGCGGCGGCGAGGCCAATGGTGATCGGGTAGCCCATCAGCCGTTCCAGGGTACCCGGCTCGGGGACGTCCAGGCCGGTGACGGCCGCCGTGACGAGCGCGGCCGCGGACACCCCGCCGGAGGCCAGAACGAACCACCCCAGCGGAGATTGCCGGAACCACAAGGCGCCGAGCAGCAGCAGCGCCAGGGAGCCGGCGATGAAGTACATCACGGCCCCGGCGTAGTGCCAGCCCGATTCCAGGTCCTCCGGGACCAGCCCCACGATGATCGTGCCGGTACCCGCCGTCCCGGTCAGGATCCGCGCCGCCACCGCCGAGTACCAGGGCACTTCACCGGAATGGCTTACCGCCACCCGCACGCCGGCCCGGGCGGCCACCCGCAGCAGCGCCGAGCTCAGCAGCAGCGCGCCCAGCAGCATCCCCAGGCCCTGCACCACGAAGGAGGAATTCATGAGCACGTGCAGCGGCGAACAGATGCTGCGGCCGTTGTAAAGGCCGCAGGTGACGGCACCCAGGTCGCTGATGAGGCCGGTCCGCCGGCTGTAGGGGTCGGGTCCGGCCCAGGCGCCGATGACAGCGGCCTCCGCCACGAAATACTGGACCACGCTGAGCACCGCCCACGCCCCGATGTACTGGCGCGTGGAGGCGGTGTCTGGCAGGAACGTTGCCCGGGCGGTCGGGACTTGAGCTGCGGCGGCCATGCCAAGAGCGTAGTACGCGCCGTCACCTTGTATGCTTGTAAGCGTGCCCGAACGGGCCGGTCCAAAACCCGGCCGCGGCGGGCGCCCGCCCTCGTAGCTCAGTGGATAGAGCACGGCTCTCCTAAAGCCGGTGTCGTTGGTTCGATTCCAATCGAGGGCACTTGAATCTGCAGCACCCGCCCGGGCTCCGCGACTATCTGCTGGGCATAACGCCGGCGGACCCCCCATCCCCCGGCCGTCCCCAGGCAGGGCGCTGGTCGGTGGAACGGACCCTGCTGGACCGGGCCGCCGGCACCCACGGCACCTTCACCGGCGTCGTGATCTTTTCCCCCGACGGCGACGGCGGGCTCCGCTTCCACGAGGAAGGGACCGTTGTCTGGCCTTCAGTAAACTGGCCTGCCGGTGACGGCGACACCTTCACCGGCCCGGCTACCCGCGACTACCTGCTCAGGCCCACGGACACGCCGGACGCCATGGACATGCTGTTTCACGACGGCCGGCCCTTCCACCGGATGAGCTTCTCGCCGGAGGCCAGCCAGGACCGGCACTGGTGCGATCCGGACACCTACCGCGTCACCTACGTCCGCCACGGCGAGAACGAGTTCAGCTACGTCTGGGATGTCACCGGCCCGCGCAAGGACCTGCTGCTGGAGTCAGTGCTGCGGCGGCTGCCCGGAACGGCGGCGGCCGCAGACGGGCTAGGCTCGAAACCGTGAATCCACGCATAATCGTTTCCGCCGTGTGTGTCTACGACGCCGCTGGCCGGCTCCTGACCGTCCGTAAGCGCGGCACGGACAAGTTCATGCATCCCGGCGGCAAGCCCGAGCCCGGCGAGACCGCGGTGCAGGCCGCCGCGCGGGAGCTCCAGGAGGAGGTCGGCATCATTGTGGATCCGCGGGAGCTGACCCTCATGGGCGTCTGGCTGGCCGATGCCGCCAACGAGGCAGCCACGGAAATCGAAGCCACAGTCTTCACCGCGCCGGGCACCTGGGTGGCCCACCCCTCCGCGGAGATCGCCGAGATCCGGTGGCTGGACCTCGCGGCAGAATTGCCCGGGGACCTGGCGCCGCTGCTCACGGACCACATCCTTCCGGCGCTGGCGGAATCCGGGCGCTGACGCCGGGCCCTGGACAGCAGGGGCCGGCGCCCAAAGCTCAGTACTCCGGGACCGCTTCCTCCGCCACAGCCGTGGCCTCGGCGAACTGGGTCCGGTACAGCTCGGCGTACCGGCCGTCCGCGGCCAGCAGCTCGGTGTGGGTTCCGCGCTCCACGATCTGTCCGTCTTCCACCACTAGGATGACGTCGGCCGCACGGATCGTCGAAAGCCGGTGGGCAATGACGACGGCGGTGCGCCCTTCCAGCGCAGCGCCCAGCGCCGCTTGCACGGCGGCTTCGTTCGTGGAGTCCAGCGCGGCGGTGGCTTCGTCCAGGATGACCACGCGGGGCTGGGCGATCAGCAGCCGGGCGATGGTGAGCCGCTGCCGTTCCCCACCGGAGAGCCGGTAGCCGCGCTCCCCCACCACAGTTTCCAGTCCGTCGGGAAGGGAACGGATCATGGCCTCGAGCCGGGCCTGGCGCAGGACCGCCCACATGTCCTCGTCGGTGGCCTCCGGCCGGGCAAGCCTGAGGTTGGACGCGATGGTTTCGTGGAACAGGTGCCCGTCCTGGGTGACCATGCCCAGGGTGGCGCGGATGGAGTCGAAAGTCAGGTCGCGCACGTCCAGGCCGGAGGCCGGGGCGGTGCCGCCCAGGCGCACGGCGCCGGAGTCGACGTCGTACAGCCGTGACAGCAACTGCGCCACAGTGGATTTGCCGGCGCCGGAAGAGCCCACGAGGGCGACGGTCTGTCCGGGTTCCACCCGGAAGCTGATGCCGTGCAGCACTTCCTCGCCGCCGCGGGTGTCCAGCGTGGAGACCTCCTCCAGCGAGGCCAGCGAGACCTTGTCCGCGGAGGGATAGGAGAACCGCACGTCGTCGAACTCCACGGCCACGGGCCCGGGCGGGACTGCCAGCGCACCGGGCTTTTCCTGGATGAGGGGCTCGAGGTCCAGGATTTCGAAGACCCGTTCAAAACTGACCAGGGCGCTCATGATCTCCACGCGGGCGTTGGACAGCGCGGTGAGCGGCGCGTAAAGGCGGGTAAGCAGCAGCGCCAGCACCACGACGTCGCCCGGGGCGAGCTGTCCGCCGATGGCCAGCCAGCCGCCAAGGCCGTAGACCAGGGAGAGTGCCAAGGCTGAGACGAGCGTCAGCGCCGTCACGAACGTGAACTGGAGCATGGCCGTCCGCACGCCGATGTCGCGGACCCGGCCGGCACGGAGCGCGAACTCGCGGGACTCGTCGTCGGGCCGTCCAAAAAGCTTCACAAGGGTGGCGCCGGGCGCAGAGAAGCGCTCGGTCATCTGGGTGCCCATGGCGGCGTTGTTTTCGGCCGCCTCGCGCCGCAGGTCCGCGAGCCGGGAGCCCATCCGCCGCGCGGGGATGAGGAAGATCGGCAGCAGGATCATGGCCAGCACGGTAACCAGCCAGGAGGTATTCAGCATCACCACGAGGGTGAGGATGAGGGCCACCACGTTGCTGACCACACCGGACAGGGTTCCGGCGAACGCGGACTGCGCGCCGATGACGTCGTTGTTCAGGCGGCTGACCAGCGCGCCGGTGCGGGTCCGCGTGAAGAACGCGATGGGCATTCTCTGGACATGGTCGAAGACCCTGGTGCGGAGGTCCACGATGACGCCCTCGCCGATGGTGGAGGACAGCCAGCGGCTCACCATGCCCAGGACTGCCTCGGCCACTGCGACGCCGGCGATCAGGGCCGCCAGGCGGATCACCTCGCCGGAGTCGGCGCGGGCAACGATCGTGTTGACCACCTGGCCGGCCAGCACGGGCGTGGCCACAGCCAGGAAGGCCATGGCGACGGACACGGCCACAAACGCGATCAGCCTGCCGCGGTGCGGCCGGGCAAAGCCGAGGACGCGTTTGAGGGTCTCCTTGGAGAACGGCCGGGAGCCGCTCTTGGCCCGGGTGATGTTGTAAAGCGAGCGCCACGCGACGCCGTCCATGCTCATCTGTTCTGCTCCATCTTGCCTGCCACCAGTTCGGTGACGACGCCGTTGTCCACGTTCCAGCGCACGTCCAGGCGCACGTTCTCCAGCAGCCGCCGGTCGTGGGTGACCAGCAGCAGGGCGCCGTCGTAGCTTTCCAGTGCTTCCTCCAGCTGCTCGATTGCCGGGAGGTCCAGGTGGTTGGTGGGCTCATCCAGGACCAGCAGGTTCACGCCGCGGGCCTGCAGCAGGGCCAGGGCGGCACGGGTCCGCTCCCCCGGCGACAGCGAGTCCACCGTGCGCGGGGTGTGGTCCGCCCTGAGGCCGAACTTCGCCAGCAGGGTCCGGACCTCGGCGGGCGTGTAGTCGGTCAAGACGGCTTCGACGGCGTCAGCCAGTTTCATGTGCCCGGCCAGCAGCCCGCGGGCCTGGTCGATCTCGCCGACGGCCACGGACGCACCGCGGGAAGCGTCGCCGGAGTCCGGTGCCTGGGTTCCCAAGAGCAACCGGAGCAGCGTCGACTTGCCGGCCCCGTTCGGCCCGGTGATGCCGATCCGCTCGCCGGCGGTGAGCTGCAGGTTGACGGGCCCCAGGGTGAAGCCGCCCTGCCGGACCACGGCGTCGCGCAGCGTTGCGACCACAGAGCTGGAGCGCGGCGCCTGGCCGATGCTGAACTGCAACTGCCACTCCTTGCGCGGTTCTTCCACCACATCCAGCCGGGCGATGCGCGATTCCATCTGCCTAACCTTCTGCGCCTGCTTTTCAGAGGACTCGGTGCTGGCGGCGCGCCGGATCTTGTCGTTGTCCGGGTTTTTCTTCATCGCGTTCCGGACGCCCTGGGAGCTCCACTCGCGCTGGGTGCGTGCCCGGGACACCAGATCCGCCTTCGTGGAGGCGAACTCCTCGTACCGTTCGCGGGCATGCCGGCGGGCCACGGCGCGTTCCTCCAGGAAGGCCTCATAGCCGCCGTCGTACACGGCCACCGAGTTCTGGGCGAGGTCCAGTTCCACGATGGAGGTCACGCAGCGGGCGAGGAACTCGCGGTCGTGGGAGACCAGCACCACTCCGCCGCGAAGGCCCTGCACGAATGCTTCCAGCTTGGCCAGGCCGTCCAGGTCAAGGTCGTTGGTGGGCTCGTCCAGGAGCACGACGTCGAAGCGGCTCAGCAGCAGGGCCGCGAGCGCGACGCGCGCAGCCTGGCCGCCCGACAGCACTGTCATCTCGGCGTCGGGACCGACGTCCAGGCCAAGGTCGGCGAGGACGGGGGCTATCCGTTCATCCAGGTCCGCGGCGCCGGAGGCCATCCACCGGTCAAATGCCACCGAGTAGGCGTCGTCGGCTCCCGGCGCCCCCGAGCCGAGGGCCTCGGCCGTGGATTCCATCTCAGCGGTGGCTTTGGCGCAGCCGGTGCGGCGGGCGATGTAGGCGGCGACGGTTTCGCCGGCAATGCGTTCGTGTTCCTGCGGCAGCCAGCCCACAAAGGCGTCGGCCGGGGCGAGGCTGACTGTGCCGGCCTGCGCCTGGTCCACGCCGGCAAGGAGCCGCAGCAGCGTGGACTTGCCTGCACCGTTGGCGCCGACCACGCCAACAACATCCCCGGGAGCCACTGTGAGGGACAGCCCGGAGAACAGGGTGCGGTGATCATGACCGCCCGAAAGGTCCTTCGCAACAAGGGTTGCAGTCATCAATCCATCCTCTCACCGCTGCCCGGTTTCACCCGAAAATTCAGGCGGGCATGAAAGAACCCGCTGGTCCGGACTTGGGGGGTGTACGGACCAGCGGGTTCGACCACCTAGCATAGTTGAAGCGGCGCGCAAAATAAAATCGAGGCTTGCGGCCCGCCGTCAATTCACCGTTCCAGTCAGCAGAGAGCGTTCCATGCCCATCCCCGCCAAGGCTTTCCAGCGCTGGCTGCACGGCGTCGCGCCGGACGCCAGCGTTGCTGATGTGGCCAGGGCTTCGGGGGTCAAGCGCACCACCCTGGCCCAGCAACTGGTCCGCGGCAAGGTGGCCGAGGCAACCGTGGTGGGGATCAGCCGGGCCTTCAACATCAACCCGGTGGCAGCGCTGGGCTCCTTCGAGGCTTACCGGGAGCTGGGAAAGCCGCCGATCCCGCCCACACTGCAGGAGCTGGTCAGCCAGATCGCCACCGCAGACCTGCTGCACGCCATCATTGCCCGCACCGAGCCGGACACCGGCACAGGGACGGGCGCGGTCCCGCCGGAGCTCAGCCCGCCGCCGCACGCCACCTCCGTGAAGAACTGGGTGGACGCGATCGACGACGGCGAACTCCGCCACCGGGTCTCCGCCGCCACCGGCGTGGCCCCCCAGAACTACTCAGCGCAGCTGACCGCCAACCGCCTCGCCCCGGAACTGGCCGTCGCCACCTCCCGGGCAGCCGGCGTCGGACTGGCAGGCGGACTGGTAGCCACGGGGCTGGTGACCGAAGCCGAAGCCGGCTGGCCGCCCGGCGCACGGCAAGCGGCGCTGGACCGGCTCAGCGACGGCGAACTGACTGTCCTGGCCGGCGAACGCCTCCAGGCACTCGGCAAAACCCTGCGGCGGCAAGAACAGGACCAACGACAAACCGAAACGATCTGGGAGAACCTCGGATGATTGAAATCCTGCAATGGACCACCCTGATCGCGTCCGGTGCTGCGGCGTTGAGCCGGATCCCGAACCTGGTCCGCCGGAAGAACAGATCGATTTTCTATGCTCTGGTGCTCCTGACGCTGGCGATCCTGCTGAGCATCCGCGGTCCCTACATGGCGATCGATGCGCTCCTCGGCGGTGTGAACGTGGCCAACCTCCTGCTGCGTTTCATCATCTTCGGGGCCATCTTTTTCCTTGCCCTCCGGATTGCGGCCGGGTTTGGCGACAGCCGTGGAGTTCAGCTGATCCGGGGCCGGACTGGAATGCTTGCACTGGGACTGATTTCGGCCGTGCTGGTGGTGTGCTTTGTCCTGATGGATACGTCGGGTTCGTCTGCGGGCCTGGTGGAGGTGGCAGGCAAGAACCAGCAGAACGCCCTCCTCGTCGAGTACTACGGCGCCGCCGGCCGCGCCTACCCGGCCTACGTGTGTCTCGCGATCCTCCCAGGAATGCTGCGGGCCATCAGGAGCCCGCTGCCGGCACTGCTCCGGGCGAGCGCAGCGCTTCTGGCCGCCGGCAGCATCGCGATCCCCCTTTCGCTGCTGTTCCCGGTCGTCCCTCCGGGGCTGGGGTTCCTGCGTTTCGCCATCAATTACGCGGCCATCCTTTGCTTCGTCGTTGGCCTGGCACTCATCTGGCTTGCCAGCGGCCTGGCCGCCAGGAAGCACCGGCTGCTGTCCGGCGAACGCCGCTAATATGAGTCAAACATTCGTTCAGCAGAGAGTGTTTCATGCCCCTCCCCGCCAAGGCATTCCAGCGCTGGCTTAGCGGCGTAGCACCGGATACCAGCACGGCCGATGTCTGCAGACTCTCCGGAGTCAAGCGCACCACCCTCGCCCAGCAGTTGGTGCGGGGCAAGGTTGCAGAGACTACAGTCGTGAGCATCAGCCGGGCCTACAACATCAACCCGGTTGCCGCGCTGGCCACCTTCGAGACTTACAGCGACCTCACCAGTTCCTCCTTCCCGCCAACCGACAAGGAACTGGTAAGCCAAATCGCCACCATCGACCTGCTGCGGGCCGTCATTGTCCGCACCGCGCCTCTTGGCTCCACCGGCGCGGTCCCGCCGGAGCTCAGCCCGCCGCCGCACGCCACCTCCGTGAAGAACTGGGTGGACGCGATCGACGACGGCGAACTCCGCCACCGGGTCTCCGCCGCCACCGGCGTCGCCCCCCAGAACTACTCAGCGCAGCTGACCGCCAACCGCCTCGCCCCGGAACTGGCCGTCGCCACCTCCCGGGCAGCCGGCGTCGGACTGGCAGGCGGACTGGTAGCCACGGGGCTGGTGACCGAAGCCGAAGCCGGCTGGCCGCCCGGCGCACGGCAAGCGGCGCTGGACCGGCTTAGCGACGGCGAACTGACTGTGCTGGCCGGCGAACGCCTCCAGGCACTCGGCAAAACCCTGCGGCGGCAAGAACAGGACCAGGAACAGACCGAAAGAATCTGGGAGAACCTGGTATGAGCGAGATTCTCCCGTGGATAACGCTGGTTGTCTGTGCGGGCGCCGCACTGGCCCGTTTTCCCAGCGCCGTGCGCGGTGTGAACCCCGCCCTGTTCTTCATCTTCATGTTGGCGACGGTGGCCGCGGTCCTGAGCATCGAACAGTTCTATGTGGCCATCGACGGTGCCCTCGGCGCCAGGAACATTACCCACGTCGTGCTGCGCCTGATTGTTTTCGCCACGATCTACCTCATCGCGCTCCGCGTCACTAAGGGGTTCGGCGCCCCTGACGCCCACCGCATGATCGCCGGTCCGCCCGGTCTGGCCATGCTCGGCATTTTCTCCGCTGCCTTGGTGGTCATTTTCCTCATGATGGATGCCTCCGCCTCGTCAGTGGGCTTCAGGGAAGCCGGGACCAGCGCCTGGAATGAGGCCCTGATGCCGTACTACTGGGCCGCCGCCCGGGGCTACCTGGCGTACGTCTCCCTCGCGCTGCTGCCTGCCCTGCTCCGCAGCGTCAAGGAAAGCCTGCCCGGGCTCGTCAGGACTGGGGCGGCCCTCATGGCAGCCGGAGCTGTGGCCACTGTTGCCGGGCTCTGCCTTGAGTTCGCGCCTCCCCAGCTCCTCCCGGCGGCGCCCGCGGTGAACAACGGGGCGGTGGTTTTCTACATCTCCGGCCTCGTTATGGTCTGGCTTGCACGGGTGAAGGCCGCCAGCCCCAGGGGTCACGGAACGTCATCTACCGATGGGTAGCAACCCGGGATTCACAAAATCATTAGACCGTGAGAGAATCATGAATGTGTGAAAGGAGTTGCTGCCTGGCTTACAAGCCGTGGCGCCTGCCGGATCGCACATTGGGGGGATGAGTGGTGGCGGCCGTTGGGGACCGCCCCCACTCAGCCTTTTTAAGGGCCCGTTTCAGCCCCCGTATGATGGCGAAATAAGAGACTTTGCCAATGCGTTGCACGCACTGGCACCGCGGGGCCGGATCCGGCCGCCGCGTTGCCTCCGCCGCAGCCTGAAGAAGAAGGTACCCGCCATGAACCGTGTCCATTCCCGCCGCTCCGCCCTTGCGGCCACCCTTGCCGGACTGGCCCTGGCTCTGACGGCCTGCGGCAGCGGAGGTTCCCAGGCCCCGGCCGCCAGCAGCTCGGACACGTCACTCAGCGATGTGAAGTCCAAGGGCGAGATCGTCATCGCCACGGAGGGCACCTACAAGCCGTTCTCGTTCCACGCCGAAGGCGCCGGCGACCTGACTGGCTATGACGTGGAGATCGCACGGGCGGTAGCGGAGAAGCTGGGCGTGAAGGCCGCCTTCCAAGAGACCCAGTTCGACGGCATCTTCGCCGGCCTCGACGCCAAGCGCTTCGACACCATCGCCAACCAGATCTCCATCAATGACGAACGCAAGGCCAAGTACGACTTCTCCAAGCCGTACACGGTCTCCACGGGCGTGATCGTGACGAAGGCGGACAACAACAGCATTACCGGCTTTGACAGCCTCAAGGGCAAGACCACAGCCCAGTCGCTCACCAGCAACTTCTACAAGATGGCCGTCGACGCCGGCGCCAACGTCCAGTCCGTGGAGGGCTGGGCCCAGGGCGTGGCGCTGGTCCGGCAGGGACGCGTGGACGCCATCGTCAATGACAAGCTCACGTACCTCGACTACGCCAAGACGAACCCGGATGCCGGGCTGAAGATTGCCGCCGAAACCACGGAGAAGTCCGAAAGCGCCTTTGTGTTCCGCAAGGGGTCCACGGAGCTCACGAAAGCGGTGGACAAGGCGCTCGAGGACCTTCGCACTGCCGGGACGCTGGCCAAGATCTCGGAGAAGTACTTCGGCACGGACGTCACCAAGTAGATGCCGTTGAACTGGGATCTCATCTGGAGCTCCTTCGGCCCTATTGTCACGGGGGCAGTTACCGGCACCATCCCGCTTACGCTGGCGTCGTTCGTGATCGGCCTCGCTCTGGCCCTGCTGGTGGCGCTGATGCGGCTGAGCCGGAACGCCGTGGTGTCCGGCGTGGCGCGGTTCTACGTTTCGGTGATCCGCGGCACGCCGCTGCTGGTGCAGCTGTTTGTGATCTTCTACGGCCTGCCCAGCCTGGGCGTGAAGCTTGATCCGTGGCCCAGCGCCATCATCGCCTTTTCACTCAACGTTGGCGGCTATGCCGCGGAGGTCATCCGGGCCGCCATCCTGTCGGTGCCCAAGGGGCAGTGGGAAGCCGGCCACACCATCGGCATGTCCCGTGGCCAATCGCTGCGCCGCATCATCCTGCCACAGGCCGCGAGGGTGTCCGTGCCGCCGCTGTCCAACACCTTCATTTCGCTGGTCAAGGACACGTCCCTGGCCTCGCTGATCCTGGTCACGGAGCTCTTCCGCAACGCCCAGCAGATCGCGGCCTTCAGCCAGGAGTTCATGGCGCTCTACCTCGAGGCTGCCCTGGTCTACTGGGTGATCTGCCTGGCGCTCTCCTCCGGGCAGTCCGTTCTTGAAAGGAGATTGGACCGCTATGTCGCCCACTGACGGAGCAGCACACACGGCAGCCCACGGAGCCTCAGCACAGGCCAGGCCCGTACTGTCGGTCCGCAACCTCGCGAAGGCGTTCGGCAGCAATGTGGTGCTGAGGGACATCGACCTCGACGTGCGCCGGGGCAATGTGGTGGCCCTGATCGGGCCGTCGGGTTCGGGCAAAACCACCGTGCTGCGCTCACTGAACGGACTGGAAACGCCCGACGCCGGGACGGTCACCTTTGCGGGGCCGGGCACCGATCTGGCGCTGGATTTCTCGGCCAGGGTCTCCAAGAAGGAGATATCAGACCTGCGGGACCGCAGCGCCATGGTGTTCCAGCACTACAACCTGTTCCCGCACATGACCGTTTTGCAGAACGTCATCGAAGGACCCGTCCAGGTGCAGAAGCACAAGCGAGCCGAGGCGGTGGCCGAGGCCGAAAAGCTGCTCGCCAGGGTGGGGCTGGCGGATAAGCGGGACGCCTACCCGTTCGAGCTCTCCGGCGGCCAGCAGCAGCGGGTGGGGATCGTGCGGGCTCTGGCCCTGAAACCCCAGCTGTTGCTGTTCGACGAGCCCACCTCGGCGCTTGACCCGGAACTGGTGGGCGACGTCCTGGGCGTCATCCAGGAACTGGCCGACGAGGGATGGACCATGGTCATCGTCACCCACGAGCTTGCCTTCGCCCGCCAAGTGGCGGACGAGGTCATCTTCATGGACGGCGGCCTCGTGGTGGAGCGCGGACCGGCCGCCGAAGTCCTCCGCGCGCCGCGGCAGGACCGGACCCGGCAGTTCGTCCGGCGCCTGCTGCACGAGTTCTGAGCGCTGGCGCTGGCCGTTTACCTCAGCGGGCGAGCCTCAGTGTGACCAGCTGGAACGGCCGCAGGGTGAGCTCGGCGGAGTCCGCCCCGGCCACCACGCCCGTCGCCTCAACCGGCCGCTCGAGCAGGTCCACGGTCTGGATTCCCGTGGCCGGGAAGTTGGCTGCGAGCCGTCCGGCCGAGCGCTGGCCCAGTGATTCGTACAGCCGGACGATGACATCGCCGGAGCCGTCTTCGGCCAGCTTCACGGCTTCAATCACCAGGGCCGGGTTGTCCACCGTAACCAGCGCTTCGGCCGGGTGGGCGCCCCGCACCGTCCTCGGCGCGAGGTTGGCGCGGTAGCCCTCCTCCACGGCCTCGGCGATTCCCGCTGCCGGCCGGACCCAGACGTCAAGCACGTGTCTGCCGCGGTCGGCTTGGGGGTCGGGGAACTTGGCGGCTCGCAGCAGCGAGAGCCGGACGGTGGTGGTGGTCCCGCCGTCGTCCCGGACAGACCGGGCGACGTCGTGCCCGTAGGTGGAGGCGTTGGCGATGGCCACGCCGTACCCGGGTTCCGCGACGTGGATCCAGCGGTGCGCGCAGATCTCGAATTTCGCCGCCTCCCATGAGGTGTTCACGTGGGTCGGCCGGAAGACGTGGCCGAACTGGGTCTCCGCCGCCGAGCGGTCGGCCCTTAGGTCCAGCGGGAATCCCAGCTTGAGCAGCTTCTCCCGTTCCTGCCAGTCGACCTCAGTCGAGATTCCCAGGGACGGGCTGCCCGCCGCCAGCGTGATGCGCTGGGTGATGCAGGAGGAACCGGTGAGCCGTTCCACCACGACGACGGCGTCCCCGCCGTGCCGCTCCAGCCGCACCTCCGCGGCGTCGGTAAGGCTCGTGACGTTGCGCCGGTAGAACTCGTCGATGTCCCAGGCGTCCCACTCGTTGGGGGTGTCGCGGTGCAGTTCCAGGTGGTTTCCGAACTGGCCCGGTGCGATCGCTTCGCGGCCTGACCTGTGATCCCGCAGGGACGTCAGGAGCCCGTTGTCATCGAGCACGGCACGGATAACACCGTTGTCCAGGACAAAGCCGCCATCCAGCGGCGTAGCCTCAACCTCATCCTTGGCTGACACTGCGTCCTGGGTTGACACAGGCACTCCTGCCGCGAGCGCCGGGACTCCCAGCCGGCCATGAGGGCTGGCATTGAGCAGGAACTCCTGCGTCCCTTCGCCAAGGAGTGCCGCGGCAGCCTCGGTGATGAGTGCTTCCAACCCCTTGGCCACGGCTGCGTAGTTGCGTTCGGCGTCCTGGTGCACCCAGGCGATGGCGCTGCCGGGCAGGATGTCGTGGAACTGCTGCAGCAGGACCAGCTGCCACAGCCGCTTCAGCTCGGCGGCGGGATAGGTGTACTCCCCGCCGGAGCGGACAGCGGCTGTGGCGCACCATAGCTCCGCCTCGCGGAGGAGGTGCTCGGACCGGCGGTTGCCCTGCTTGGTCCTGGCCTGGCTCGTATAGGTGCCGCGGTGCAGCTCCAGGTACATCTCCCCCACCCAGACCGGCAGCGCTTTGTACTCGGCCTCGGCCTGTTCGAAGAAGCTGCGAGGCGAGCCGATCCGAACTTTCGGTGAGCCTTCCAGGTCGGCCGCGCGGTGCGCGGCAGCGACCATCTCCCGCGTCGGTCCGCCGCCGCCGTCGCCATAGCCGAAGGGAACGAGCGAGATGGTGCCGTGGCCGTGGTCCCGGTAGTTGCGCTCGGCGTGCGCCAGATCCCGGGCGCTGAGTTCAGAGTTATACGTGTCCACTGGCGGGAAGTGCGTGAAGAGGCGTGTGCCGTCAATGCCTTCCCAGTTGAAGGTATGGTGCGGCATCCGGTTGATCTGGTTCCAAGAGATCTTCTGGGTCAGGAACCAGCGGCTGCCGGCGGCCTTGACGATCTGCGGCAGGGCTGCGGAGTAACCGAAGGAGTCCGGTAGCCAGGCTTCCCTGCACTCGACGTCGAATTCCCTGAGGAAGAAGCTCTTGCCTTCCACGAACTGCCGGGCCATGGCCTCCCCGCCTGGCATGTTGGTGTCGGATTCCACCCACATGCCGCCCACGGGAATGAACTGGCCCGACTTCACCTTTTCCCGGATGCGCCCGAAGAGCTCCGGGTAGTATTCCTTGATCCAGGCGAGCTGCTGGGCCGACGAGCAGGAAAACACGAAGTCCGGGTCCTCGTCCATGAGGGCAACCACGTTGGAAAAAGTCCGGGCGCACTTGCGCATGGTCTCCCGCACCGGCCACAGCCAGGCCGAGTCGATGTGCGCGTGCCCGGTGGCGAGCAGCCGGTGGGCGGAAGCGTAGGCGGGCCTGGCCAGCACCTCGGCCAGGGCAGCCCGCCCTTCCGGCGCGGTGCCCGCGACGTCGTCGGGGTCCATGGTGTCCATCATGCGCTCGAGGGCACGGAGGATCTCGTGCCGGCGTGGCAGCTCCGTGGGCAGCTCGTGCATGAGGCCGCTGAGCGTCAGCACGTCCTGCTGGAGCTCCCACACGGCGCGGTTCAGTTCGGCTATGGCGATGTTGCCGAGGCGGTACTGCGGTTCGGTTCCGGCGGTGGCCTTGTCCCCGTACGGAGTCGCAGCGAAGCTCCAGCCCTGGGCGACGTCGGGGTTGGCCGCCGCCTCCACGTAGAAGTCCACGGCCAGTCCGCTGCCCAGGAGCTTCAGCGGGATGTGCTGGTTGCGGGGCGAGATGGCCTTGATGATGGTGCCGTCCGGGCGCCACGCGATCCCCTCGCACTGGAAGCCGGGAATCTCCGTGGTGAACCCGAGGTCCACCACGATCTCCACCTCGGTATCCGGCGCCGTTCCCCAGGCATCCGGCACCTCCCCCTGGAGCCGCAGCCATTTTGTGCTCCACGGACGTCCCCAGGCGGCACCGTGTTCCTGCGGCGTGAACTCCTGGCGCAGCGCCTCCAGAACCGCGACGGGTTCATCCGGAACATCCCAGCTGCTGAGCTCCAGCGGCACGCTACGACCATAGATGGCGGGGGTAATGCGTTCGCGGAGAAAGCGGTCCAGGCGGACTTCCGTGATCCGGCGGTCGTCGTGCAATGTGTACCTCTTTAGTACGTGAAAGCAGAAGCGGGCTGTGCTGGCTTTCGTGCGGGCATGGGCGTCGCGGTCAGCTTAGGTCCGGGCAGTTCAGCTGTCGTGTGGGATCAACGCTTCTATTCGATGGATAAAATCTACTGCTTTGGCGTGCGGACGCCAAGGTGCCACGCCCCTACCGCGGCACCGGAGCAGGCGTGGAGATGCGGCCAGGACCTGCGTAGACATTCAGGCTGGTTCCCCGGCTGAACCCGGCAAGGGTGACGCCAGCGGACTCGGCTAGCTCCACCGCCAGGCTGGAGGGTGCGCTGACCGCGGCAAGCACCGGGATGCCGGCCAGTGCGGCCTTCTGGACGAGCTCGAAGGAGGCCCGCCCCGACACCTGGAGCACGGTGTTGGTGAGCGGCAGCCGCCGTTCACGCAGGGCCCAGCCAACTACCTTGTCCACCGCGTTGTGCCGGCCCACGTCCTCCCGCAGGCACAGCAGCTCCGCCCCGCCGTCGTCGTCAATCCTGAACAGTCCGGCAGCGTGCACTCCCCCGGTCACCTCGAAGACTGCCTGCGCCTCCCGCAGCCGGTCCGGCAGGGAGGCAAGCGTTTCGACCGGAACGGTGAGCCGGTCGGCGGCGGGGTTGAAGTGCGAGGACTTGGTCACCGATTCAATGGAGTCCGTGCCGCAGATCCCGCACGAGCTGGACGTGTAGACGTGCCGGCCGGTGTCCGGCAGGGGCACATCGGGCCGCAGCTGGGCTTCGACCACGTTGAATGTTTGGACCCCGTTTTCATCCTCACCGGCGCAGAACCTGAGCGAGATCAGCTGGTCGGCGTCCCAGATGACGCCTTCTGAGACGAGGAACCCTGCCACGAGGTCGAAGTCGTCCCCGGGCGTGCGCATGGTGACTGAGAAGGACAGGTTGCCCAGCCGGATCTCAAGCGGTTCCTCGACGGCGAGCACGTCCTCGCGGTGCCTGACGGGGAACTCCAACGCCGCGGCCGAGCCGTCCAGGACGTAGCGGTGCACCTTGCGTCGTTGCGTTACACGGCCCATGCGAGACTCCGCGCTGAGTGGCTGTTCATGCCTCCATCATTGCACCTCAGTCGAGCAGGGCGCTCCAGTCCACGGGCCCGCTTTGCGCGGCCTGTTTGGCGGAGGTGCGGGAGGAGGACTTCCGCGCCGGGCTCTTGGGCTTGGGTTCGGCGGTCTTGGGCTCGGGAATGGCCGGACCCCAGGGCAGGGCGAAAGCCGGCACCATCTCGCCCAGCTGCACGCCATGCGGCGGCACCACCAGGACGCCGTCGGCGGACGCCAGTCCACGCATCATGCCGGGGCCGGTGTGCTGCGCGGGCGACGCCATGCCATAGAGGAGCCGGAAGGGCATCAGCCGGGTGCGGCCTGGATCGGGTTCGAGCATGGTTCCGGAGGGAACTTCTTGCACGGGCGGCAGCTTGCCATGTCCGAGGGCGGCCAGGAGCGGCGCGCCCACCGTGGACAGTGCCATCATGGCGGCCAGTGGGTTGCCCGGCAGCCCCAGCACGAAGCGCCCGTCCGGCAGCTCGGCGAGGACGGCGGGGTGTCCCGGCCGCATTGCCACGCCGTCGATAATCAGGCGTCCGCCCAGTTCAGCCACGGCGCGCCTGAAGTGGTCGGTGCCGGACCGGCCGGTGCCACCGGTGGTGATGACGACGTCGGCCGGCAAGTTTTGTGCCTCGGCGATGCCTGTGTCCTCGAGGCCCTGCAGCCATTCCGTGTAGCCGTCGCCGATGCGAACCTGTTCCCGGCAGAGGCCGCCCAGCATCTCCACCACCGTGGCCAGCTGTGGCCCGAACGTGTCACGCACCCGCCCGGGCTCGGGCACTCCCTGTTCCACCACTTCGGAACCTGTCAGCAGCAGTTTCACCACCGGTTTGCCGAGGACCTCCACCTCGTCGTACCCGGCGAGGGCGGCGAGGGCCACATGGGCGGGGTTAAGCACGACGCCGGCCCTGACCAGCACGTCCCCGGCAGCCGCCTCCTCCGCAGCCTTGCGGATGTGCTGGCCGTTCCTCGGTTCGCCGGGTCGGGCGGTGCCGCCCAGCGTCAGGATGGGCAGCCCGTCGTCGTCGGTGGAGAGCACACCGCTCTCGGTGCGCAGCACCGCCTTGGCGCCGGCGGGAATCAGTCCGCCCGTCACGATCACGCTCGCCTGGTGCGGTGCCAGAGGCAGTCCCGGTTCGGCCAGGATCCACGGACCCGTTCCGTTAACGGCCCAGCCGTCCATGGCGGATGACGCGTAGTGCGGCATGTCCTGGTGGGCGATGATGTCCGCGGCCAGTGTCCGGCCCACGGCGTCGCGCAAGGGAACGGGTGCCGCAGGTATCGGGGCAGCACAGTCGAAGGCGGCCTGCCGGGCCTCCTCCCAGGTGTGCGCCAAGTGCTTGGCATGCGCGTCGGGCTCCCCCGGTGCCTCCGGCTCCCCCTGACCATCCGGCGCCCCTGCCGCGGAAGCGGGTTCGGCGTCGGGCGCGGATTCGGCGGCATCGGAATCGGGTTCCGCGGCGGAAGCAGTTCCGCCGACGGCAGCAGTCGCGTCCCCGGCAGGGGTTGCCTCCGCGGAGGAGGGGTCGTCAGAGCGGTGCTCGGGCGCGGCTGTCATTCCCTCGGGGTCCCGCTGGGCGCCGAAGTTCCGGCGGAGCCTGCGGCCGGGGAACCGGCCGCAGCCTGCGCCTCGTCGGCCGCGTAGGCCTTGGCAACGGCCCGGGCCACGTCCATGGCGCTTTGCATGGCGTGGACGTCAGGCGCCTGGCCCGAAGCGCATTTGAAGCCGGCGGCGAGCCCCGCTATGAAGGTGGTGAGGGGTGCAGCCGGACGCACCACGGAGTGCGCAGCTACTCCCGCGACGGACAACACCTCGTTGATGTCCACGTCCACATCCTCGAGCTCAAAGGCCCGCAGCAGCAGACGGCACCATTCCTCAAGCGTCTCGTCCTGGCTCTTCATGCCTGCCTCCAAATTCACGGCGGTCCGGAATGCGCGTCACTGCTCCCGGACAGCTACTCCCAACGCAGCCGCATCGTCCCACGTGTCCACATCATCCGTGGAGCCCGTTGGGACAACCACAGCCTGCACGTCAAGACTAGCAAGGAGGGCGAAGACTGACCCGTGAACCAGGGCGTTGCGTGCGGCGGCATCCTGCACAGCGCGTTCCAGCGCAGCTGTGCTATAAAAACCTGCCAGCGGCTGCCGCCGCCCGTCGGCCGACGCCGCCATGACGCCGTCCGCACCGGCGCCGGGGAGAGCATCCAGGAGTGCGCGGACGGCATCGCCCACGCGCGGCATGTCGCACGCGAGGACCAGGACCAGGTCCGCGGGATCTGCGCCCCGGAGCGCGGCAAGGCCGGCGGCGATGGCCGCGGCCGGACCTGCAAAGGGCGGATCCTCACGCGAGGTGAGAACACCGCCGGGGAGGCCAGCCGTCTCAGGTCCCACCACCACAGTGTGCCGGGCTTCCGCGGCCGCCGCGAGGGAGCGCTCAAGGAGGGTGGCGCCGTCGAACATCAGGGCAGACTTGGGTGAGCCTCCCAGTCGCGAGGAGCGGCCGCCGGCCAGAATTATTGCATCAAAGTCCACACACCCAGCGTAATGCTGTGAGGCTCAGAGCAGCGTCAGGCTGCTCTTTCCGGAAGCAGGAACGGATCCCACGCCGGTGTGGGCTTCTCCAACTCCTTGATCTGCCACATGGTGCCCACCGGTGGAGCCGGATCGAACCGAAGCTTCCAGCCCATTTCACCGGGCGTGTGGTCACCCTTGACGTTGTTGCAGCGGAGGCAGGCGGCGACGAGGTTCTCCCAGGAGTCGGCACCGCCCCGGGATTTAGGCTGGACATGGTCTATGGTGTGGGCTGCCTTGCCGCAGTAGGCACACCGGTGGCCGTCGCGGCGAAGCACACCGCGCCTGCTCACCGCGGTGATCATGTTGTACCGGGGGCGGATGTAGCGGTTAAGGAGAATCACGGACGGACGGCCCATGATGTCCTGCGGCCCGACGACAGGATCGTCGCCTTCGGCCACCACGCTTGCCTTTCCGGTGAGCACAAGGACCAGCGCCCGGCGGAATGTCACTACCGCCAGCGGTTCATATCCAGCATTCAGAACGAGTGTGCGCATGCACATACCTCTTCACGGCCGCACCCGGCAGAGGCGCGAGGGCCGGCTGCCCTCTGCATGTCCGGGCTATGGATCGACACAATAAGAGTAAACACTCACTAGGCAGATGGGCGAATCGAACACAAGCATCGTCATGGCGTGTCACCAAAAATTAATGCGGGCGCAAGGCAAAAAAGGACCCCCGCCGGCTGGCGGGGGTCCTTTTTAATGCTTCGGGAGTCTTAGCCGCCGACGCGGATGAAGACCGGGCCGGAGCCGACGTTCACGCTGAACAGTGCGGTGGTTCCGCCGTTCCAACCGCCGTGGACCGCCTGGCCGTTGCCGACGTACACAGCGATGTGGGCCAGGCCCATGCCGCCGTTCTGGTAGTAGGCGAGGTCGCCCGGCCGAGCCTCAGCAGCACTGACGGTGCGTCCGAGGGACAGGTAGCCTGCCGGCCAACCGTGGTAGTGGATGCCCACGGCTGCGAGCGCGTTGGTGGCGAGCGCGGTGCAGTCCTGGGAGACTCCCAGCTGCGCGTAGGCAGCAGCAGCGATTGCAGCGCCCTTGCCGCTGGCGGCAGTGGTCTTCGGGGCAGCGGTCTCGACGGCGGCGGTGGCCTGGACCGCCGGTGCGGCGTCGGCAACGGGAGCAGCGTCAACGGCGGGAGTGGCTTCCTGGACCTTGACAACAGGCTTGGGGGCCTCGACGACGGGAGCCGGCGTGGTGGAGACAGCAGGCTTCTCGTAGGAGATGGCGATGCTGGAAGCAGCGGAGATGGTTGACGGTGCAGCGGACTGGACTTCCAGCGTGGAAGCTGCGGCGGATTCGCGCTGAACGTTGGTCTCAGCGGCGTTGGCGGCGATGCCGCTGGTCAGGACAAGACCGGAAGCAGCAGCGATAACTGCGGCCTGGCGGCCCATGCCACCTGCGTTGTCGCCGACGGCTTTGGCTATGACAGCGAGCGAGTTGGTCTTGGTGACCTCGGCGCGGTGCCGTGCAATGGTCGCACGTGTAGTCATTAGTTTCTCTCTTTCGTGTTCCACGGACCGCGGTAGCAGGCCATGGGTTATCGACGCGCCGGCATCTTGGGGGTAAGCCGGCCCGCCTCGAATCGGATTCTTAGCGAAGGGTGTAAAAAGCGGACGTGCCCGTTGCGGACACCGCGTGCAGGAGAGTGCCCTGCGAGGGGTTCAGCGCGCTGATCATCATGCCGTTGCCGACGTAGATGCCCACGTGGGCGCCGCCGTTCTGCATGACCAGGTCGCCGGGAGCAGGCGTGGACGTGGGCTTCATGGCGTTCCACGCGTTGACGCGGGGAATGCTGATGCCTGCCTGAGCGTAAACCCACTGGGTAAAGCCGGAGCAGTCCCAGCCGCTGGGCGTGGTGCCGCCCCAGACGTAGGGGCTGCCGATACCGGTGTACGCGATTGCAGCCAGCCCGGAAGCTGCGGCGGAGGCCGCACCATCGGTGGACTTGGCGGTGACGGCCTGGGCCGCACCTGCGCTCTCGTTGCCGGCTTGGCCTCCATCGGCCGTCTGGCTCTCATCGTTCGACTGCGGAGCGATGGTTTCGGCGACCGGGGCTGCCACCGTGGTGACGGCAGGACGCTCGAAGGAGACAGTGGCGGTGGGTGCGGCGGTCACAGCAAGCTGCGCGGCCTGGGATCCGGTCTCCGAGGAGGCGGAAACACCAATGTTGGCGTCGGCTGCGTTGGCAGGCATGCCAACGCTCAGGATGAGTCCTGAAGCAGCTGCGATGACAGCTGCCTGGCGACCTACTGTGCCGGCATTGGCGCTAACCGCCTTGGACACGGAGTCCAACGGGTTCATACGAACCGTTTGCGCGCGGTGGCGCGCGGCATTGTGGCGTGAAGACACGAAGGTAGCCTCTCCCAATGCCTGCGAGGTGAGCTGTCGGATTCGGATGGGAGTCACCCGGCCGCTCCGCTTCCTGGGAAGCTTTGCGACTTAACCCCAAGGCCTTCTTGCGAAGACCAAAATTGGTTCCCCCGCCCCTGCCAGACGATGTAATGCGAACGGACCTTGAGCGGTGGCAGAGTTAGGCAATCCACTCAAGAGCGTCAACTTCGGAAAAGTTGACGCGGTTTAGACGGTACAGCAGTTCGGAGCCAATGTCACATTCAGGTCACGGCGTGTCACGGGAATGAGAGTGCTCACTCGGCTTGGCTCAGAGCCAGCCGGTGGGATCAACGACATCCCCGTTGACCATCACCTCGAAGTGGAGGTGGCAGCCGGTGGAGGCGCCTGTGGTCCCGCTGAGGGCGATCACTTCGCCGCGGGTAACCTTCTGGCCAACCTGGACGCTGGAGGACGACAGGTGGTTATAGGTGGTTTCCAGGCCGTTGCCGTGATTGATCACCACGCGGTTGCCTCCCCCGTACGGGTGCCACCCGGAGAAAGTCACCGTGCCGCTGGCTGCGGCCAGCACCTCGGTGCCGCACTCGGCGGCAAAGTCCTGCCCGCGGTGGAACTCGCCGGCGCCGCCGGTGATCGGGCTGACCCGGTAACCGAACGGCGAGGACTTGACCAGCGTGGTCAGCGGCCCGCCCAGAGTGCCCGCCGAGGCCGAGCGGCTGATGCTGCCGGCCGATTGCGCACTCAGGAGTTGCTTGAGCTTTCCGTCCGGGTCACCGGTGGTGGAGACGGACGTGCGGCTGAAGTCGATCTTTGCCGCCGCTTCAGCCGAGACCTTCGGTTGGGCCGGTGAGGCAGCGGACGCGGACGCCCCTCTTTGCTGCTCTCCGGCGGCCAGGACAGGGCTGGTGGCGGGGACAGTAACAGTCAGCAGCAGGCCTGTGGCCGCAAGGGCTACGCCGGCCTTCTGCCCAACGCCACTGGCGGAGGCGAAGTCCGTAACCTGCCGGAACGGACCCCGGCGGCGGCGAGCTTCACGCTGGGCGTCCCGGGGACGGTCCGCGGCAATGGCCTCCGCAAGGCGCGGCTCCGGAGCGGGACCGGACGCGCGGCGGCGGCCCCGGGCATTCTGCATGGACAAGTACTGTTTCCTCTCTGGATAGCCTGCGAAGTTAGCTGTCGGATTCGGGTCAGAGAGTTCGGACCCGGTCCGCCGTAACAAGCCATTCCGGCACAGGGGTATCCCGGGAGGATTCCTTCTGCGGAAAAGACTTGCTGCTGCGGACTTCACCCCAAGGCTGTAGAAACAGCCGCTTGTGGTTCCCCCGCCCCTGCCAGTGGGTGACTCGTACTGCTGATCTGCTGGCAGGGTTCGGCTCCAGATCAGGTAACGCTTTGGTATCGGCGTTGCCGTTTAACTATAGGCGATTAAAGGGCGCAGTAATAATTCCGTTATATTCACTGTGCAGAAGTGGTAGGTCATCCTGCCTGCAGATGTCAGACAGGAAGCGGCGTCCGCCCCGCGGCCGTTTGGAAGCTAGCCGACGCGCACGAACACGTGCGCAGCAACTTCCGGCGGCAGCTCAAGGGCACCTTCGAAACCGGGCACACGGACAGAGATGTACTCCCCCACGCGTTCCAGCGAGACGGCGGCGCCGGGCCGGATCCCGCCTTCATCCAGCTGGAGCAGCAGCTCCGGCTCCACCTGGATGGGTTCTGCTAGGCGGCTGACGGTGACCTTGGATTCCGGGCCGTAGCCGGTCATGGCGTCGAGCAGGTTCACCACGCCGTCAGAGAAGGGGCGGGCAGGCTGCCCGCCCAGTGCTGCCAGGCCGGGGATCGGGTTGCCGTACGGCGACTCGGTGGGGTAGTCGAGCAATTCGTAAATCCTGCGCTCCACCCGTTCACTCATGACGTGCTCCCACCGGCAGGCCTCGTCATGCACGTAGGCCCAGTCGAGGCCGATGACGTCGGCGAGGAGGCGTTCGGCGAGGCGGTGCTTGCGCATCACTTCGGTGGCGCGTTTCCGGCCCACTTCGGTCAGTTCAAGGTGGCGGTCACCGGAGACGACGACGAGGCCGTCGCGTTCCATCCTGCCGATGGTCTGTGAAACGGTGGGGCCCGAGTGGCGGAGTCGTTCGGCAATGCGTGCCCGAAGCGCCACGATGTTCTCTTCCTCCAGCTCCAGAATGGTGCGAAGGTACATTTCCGTGGTGTCGATCAGATCCGTCATTCAGCTCAGCTCCTCGAGCACAGTATTTGTGTCCGTCCCACCGTACCGCGGGCCCGCCGCACCGGGTTCCGGCAAGCTGCAGCGGCGGTCGGATATCCGACGGCGGCGCAGCACCGGCGCTCTGCCCGTACGTTCAGTGCCAGCTTAGCCTATTTTGAATTAGTCCGGATAATCTGCAGCATGGAGACGGCGGGCACCGTCTCAATGACTGGACTATGACGGGGGCATGTTCCTGCGGTATCCGCGCTTCGGGCAGAATAAGGAGGGTCTTCGTGGCGGTCAAGGTTGCCTGCCGGCCATCGCCCCGACCAGCCGAACCGCACTTCCAAGCCGAAAATTGGAGCCACTGTGAGCGACACCAGCATCACTATTCCCGCAAACCTCCTGCCCAAGGACGGACGGTTCGGCGCCGGTCCTTCCAAGGTCAGGCCGGAGCAGATCGAGGCACTCTCAGCAGCCGCCACGACGCTCCTTGGTACGTCCCACCGCCAGGCCCCGGTGAAGAACCTCGTGGGCTCCGTCCGCGAAGGCCTCAGCACCTTCTTCCGTGCCCCCGAAGGCTACGAGGTGGTCCTGGGCGTCGGCGGTTCCACCGCGTTCTGGGACGTCGCCAGCTTCGGCCTGGTGGAAGAGAAGGCACAGCACCTGTCCTTCGGTGAATTCGGGTCCAAGTTTGCCGCGGCCACCGACAAGGCGCCGTTCCTTGCGGAATCCTCCATCATCAAGTCCGAGCCCGGCACCTGCCCCGTCGCCAGGGCCGAGGCGGGCGTTGACGTTTACGCCTGGCCGCAGAACGAGACCTCAACGGGTGTTGCCGCGCCTGTCCAGCGGGTGAACGGCGCCGACGAGGGCGCGCTGGTGCTGGTGGACGCAACCTCGGCTGCCGGCGGCCTTGACGTCGACGTGGCCCAGACGGATGTCTACTACTTCGCACCGCAGAAGAACTTCGCCTCCGACGGCGGGCTGTGGCTGGGCCTCTTTTCCCCGGCAGCGCTGGAGCGGGCCGAGCGCGTCAAGGCCAGCGGGCGCTGGATTCCGGACTTCCTGGACCTGAAGACCGCGATCGACAACTCCAGGCTGAACCAGACGTACAACACCCCGTCGCTGTCCACGCTCGTCACGCTGGATGCCCAGGTGCAGTGGTTGAACGCCAACGGTGGCCTGGACTTCGCCGCCGGACGCACGGCCGACTCGGCCGGACGCATCTACAAGTGGGCGGAAGCCTCCGAATTCGCCACGCCGTTCGTTGCCAATGCCGCCGAGCGCTCCAACGTCATCGCCACCATCGACTTCGATGACTCGATCGATGCCGCCGCCATTGCCAAGGTGCTTCGCGCGAACGGCATCGTGGACACCGAGCCCTACCGGAAGCTGGGACGCAACCAGCTGCGCATCGCCACCTTCGTGGCCATCGAGCCGTCAGATGTCTCTGCCCTGCTCGAGTGCATCGACTACGTGGTGGGCGAGCTGAAGAAGTAGCCAGGCTCAATCACTGGTGACGCCAAAGCGTCGGTGTTCGACGGCGTCGTCCGGGCTTGTGTCCCGGCCGGCGCCGTCGGCCGTTCCGGCCCCCCTGGCCGTGACGGGATTTGTCAGGCATAAGCCAGTGGCGTCGGGCCCCATGGGGCCCGACGCCACTGGGGTGTCAGCACTGTCAAAGTCAGCGGTCATTGAGGTGACCCCGACGGCGTGATCAGTCTTTCGCCGGGCGGTCAGTTCCAGTCTGGCCGTCGGTTCCGGTCTGGGCGCTGGTTCGAGCCTCACCATCCGTAGCCGCATCGGCACCCGGTTCTGATTCGTCACCGGACCCTGTTTCGTCACCGGACTCAGTTTCGGCGTCGGCGGCAGTCTCGCCCGGAGCTCCGTCCGCAGCCACGCCTTCAGCCGGTGCTTCCTCCCGGGCGTCTTCCGCGTCCTGCTCCCGGGCGTCCTCAGGGCGCACGCGCTCGGCCCACGGCACCCACTCCGGGGCGAGGATCGAGTCTTCGGACGGGAGCAGGCCAAGCTCGTTGACCGTAATCACCTTGGAGCGGGAGTTCCGGGTCAGGACGGCATACCACTGCCAGCCGATGTACCCCGGCAGCCGTGATTCGAAAAGGTGCGTCACCACGCGGTCGCCCTCGGTACGGGCTGCCAGGTGGTCCCCGATTTCGGAAGCCTTTGCAATGCCTTCGATGGCGGCCCGGGCGGTGTCCACGGCAGCGGCCAGCACGGCGTCGGGTTTCCCCGTCCGCCACACCGGGATACCGGCGCGCCGCCTGGGTGCCTTGGGTTCCACCTTGGATTCAGCCTGTTCAGGTTCCGGGTTCATCGGGAGGCCTAGGCGTCCAGCTCGTCGGCAACCTTACGCAGGGCAGCGGCAATGGCCTTGCCCTTGTTGCCATCCGGGTACTTGCCGGACGACAGCGTGCCGGACAGGTTGTCCAGAACCGTCACCAGGTCCTGCACCAGCGGGGCAAGATCCCTGGCGCTGGGGCGCTTGGCCTTTGCGATGGACGGCGTCTTTTCGAGGACGCGCAGGCCCAGGGCCTGGGCGCCCTTGCGTCCGTCCGCGACGCCGAACTCAACCCGGGTGCCGGCCTTCAGTTCCGAAACTCCGGCGGGCAGCGCGGACTTGGGGAGGAATACTTCCTGCCCGTCCTCGCCCGCGAGGAATCCGAAGCCTTTGTCCTTGTCGTACCACTTGACCTTGCCGGTAGGCACCTAATCAACCTTCTTCGTTCTGACGTTTCTGGGACATGGCCGGCCGTCACCGCATCCGCACTGATGTGCGGGTTCAGGGTATGACAGCCTGGTCCATGTTGGTCTGCTCCTTCAAGGTTATCCTGACTGGCACGCTAATCCCGCTTTGAGGCGCGGCCGCGGCGCTGCTGTTAGCGTTACGTCCATGACATCCGCGCGTATCCGGCGGCCACTGATGGCCACCGCAGTGCTCCTTGCAGTTTTGTCCCTCGCAGCCGTCGGGGCGGTCATGGCGCTGGCCGCTGCGGGCCACGCCGCACCGCAGTGGGTCACGTCGACGGCGCTTTACGGCCTTCCGGCGGCCTTCCTGCTGATGCTCGTGCTGGTGGCCGACGGCGTTGCCGCCCGCCGCCGGGCAGGAAGCCCCGGCGGGCGGTAACGTTGGACTGATGTCCCTCATTCGAGCGCTCAGCAAGGAACTGGAGGCACGCAGCGACGAGTCACTGCGGGCTTTGTTCGCTGCGCGGCCGGACCTGATCTCCCCCGGCGTTCCCGACTTCCCCGCACTGGCCGCCCGCGCCAGCGCGCGGGTGAGTGTGCAGCGGGCCCTGGAACGCCTGAACCGCCCGCAAATGCAGGTCCTGGAGACGCTGCACCTGTGCACCAACACAGACACCGGGCACAGCGCATCGGCCGCGGTGCTGAAAAAGACCATCGCCGGCTCCACCGTGGCGGCCATCGAGCAGCTCCTGCAATCGCTGCATGACCTGGCCCTCGTGCAGCGGGCGGAGCCGCCGCACGGAGCGGGACCTGGCGCCCAGCGGCAGCGCTTCTACCTTCCGGTGAGCAGCCTGAAGGACGTCGTCGGGATCTATCCGGCCGGGCTGGGGCGCAGCTACACCGAGCTGGTCAGGCTCCAGCCGGCCTTCGCCCAGCGCGTTGTCCAGCTTGTCGCGGAGCTGCACCGCAGCGGCGCCGCCGTGCAGGCTGCCACCACTCCTATGGAGGCAGCGCTGGCGCTGCAGCACTGGACATCTTCCCCCGAGGAACTGCACGCGCTCCTCGCCAGCGCTCCGGAACGGACGACTGCACTGCTGGCACGGTTCAGCAACTGGGCCATGGGCGCCGTCCCCCAGGCCCAGCGGAAGGCGTCCGTCACAACTGAAGGTCACGACGTCGGGCCCGTCGACTGGCTGCTGGCCCGGGGCCTGCTGGTGCCGCTGGACGCCGCCCATGTGGAACTGCCGCACAGCGTGGGAATCTCCCTGCGCGGCGGCGCCATCATCGACAACTTCTCCCTGACTCCCCCGGCGCCGACGCTCGGCGTCACTACCGCGGCGCTCCGCCGCAACGCCGCGCTCGGCGCCATCGCCGAGACCCTGCGCCTCACCGGCGAACTGCTGCATGCCGTCAGGGACCAGCCCCTGGCCACCCTGCGGAGCGGCGGTGTGGGCATCCGCGAGATGCGGAGGCTCGCCGAGACGCTCCGCGTGGACCACCACACCACCGCCGTGCTGCTGGAGCTCAGCGCCCTGGCCGGCCTGATCCGGCTGGACGTGGACAGCTCGTGCTGGGTGCAGCCGCCCCAGCTGGAATGGCTCGGGCTGCCGCGGCAGGAACAGTGGCTGTGGCTCGTCAACGCCTGGCTGGCCAGCGAGCGGGCCCCATCACTCGTGGGCCAGCCCATCAACGGCCAGCCCGCCGGACCGGCGAACCACCGGGCGGCCCCGGCGGCCACCGTCAACGCCCTCTCTGCCGAGGCGCAGCGGTCCGACGCACCCGTCATCCGCAAGCGGATCCTGGAGATACTGCGGGAACTGACGCTCGAGGCGGAGATGCCGGACGGGGCTGCGCCGGTGCTCAATGCGGAGGCTGTGCTGCAGCGTGCCGAGTGGTCCCAGCCCCGCATGGCGCGGCGGTTCAGTTCCCTGATCAGCGGCGTCCTTGCCGAGGCGGAGCTGCTGGGGCTGATCGGGTCCGGCGCCCTCAGCCAGCTGGGTGCCGCCATCGCCGCGGACGCGCCAGACGACGCCATGAACCTCCTCGGCGAACACCTGCCTGCTGCCCTCAACCACGTGCTCCTGCAGGCCGACCTGACCGCGGTCGCGCCCGGCTATCTGGCCCCCGACCTGGCAGAGCAGCTTCAGGGGATGGCCGACGCCGAAGGGCAGGGCCCGGCCACGACGTACCGGTTCTCCGTCGAGTCCATCCGGCGCGCACTGGACTCGGGCCAGGACGCAACAGCCATCCTCGATTTCCTCCGCCGGCACTCCGCCACCGCCGTGCCGCAACCGCTGCAGTACCTCGTGGAGGACACGGCCGCCAGGCACGGCAAGCTGCGGGTCGGGGCGGCCGCCAGCTTCATCCAGAGTGACGACGAGGCCGCACTCAGTGAGCTCTGCCGGGAAGCTGCGGCCTCGTCCCTGGGCCTGGTCCGGATCGCCCCCACCGTCCTGGTCTCCATGGCCTCTCCCCGGCAGACGGCCCTCGTGCTGCGCGGGCTGGGGCTGTCACCCGCCGTTGAAGATGCCGGACCCGCCGTCGTCCGCCTCAACCGCACCGCGCCCCTTACGGGCACCGCGCGGCCCGTCTACAGCGCGCCGCGCTCCGCCCTTCCCGACGCCGACGTCACCGCCCAGCTCGCCGTTCTCCGCAGCCAGGCGGCCGCCGGCTCCGGCCCCAACGGCTCCCGCCCGGCTGCCGCCGGCGGCGAGGAGGCAACCCAGCTGGGACTGGAGACCCTGCACAAAGCCATCCGGCTCAGGCAGAAAGTCGTGATGAACGTCGTGGACAGCCTGGGGAATGCGAAACTGGAAACGGTTGTTCCGGTATCCGTCGCGGGTGGACGCGTCCGTGTCTTCGACCCCGCGAAGGACACGGAGCGGGTGCTTTCCATCCACCGGATCATCGACATCGAGGCAGCAGAGGAAATGCAGCAGTGAAGGTTCTACCTGCGTGAATGACGGACCGCTGATTGTCCAGAGCGACAAAACCATCCTCCTCGAAGTGGACCACGAGCAGGCGACGGAGGCCCGGCACGCCATCGCGGCCTTCGCCGAACTGGAGCGCGCGCCAGAGCACATGCACAGCTACCGGCTCACGCCGCTGGGGCTTTGGAACGCCCGGGCAGCAGGGCTCGACGCCGAGAAGGTGCTGGACACGCTGCTCACCTATTCCCGGTTCCCCGTGCCGCATTCCCTGCTGATCGACATCGAAGAAACAATGTCCCGGTACGGCCGGTTGCGGCTGGAGAAAGACCCCCAGCACGGGCTGGTCATGCGCACCAGCGACTATCCGGTGCTGGAGGAGGTCAGCAGGGCCAAGAAGATCCAGCCGCTGCTGGGCCCACGCATCGACGCTGAGACCGTGGTGGTCCATTCCTCCCAGCGCGGCCAGCTGAAGCAGCTGCTGCTGAAGATCGGCTGGCCGGCTGAGGATCTGGCCGGATACGTCGACGGCACGCCGCACCTCATCATGCTCAACGAATCCGGCTGGACCCTGCGGCCATACCAGCGGCTGGCCACGGAAAACTTCTGGGCTGGCGGCAGCGGCGTCGTCGTACTCCCCTGCGGCGCCGGAAAGACGCTCGTGGGCGCCGCGGCGATGGCCACCAGCTCCACCACAACTCTAATCCTCGTCACGAACACGGTCTCGGCACGGCAGTGGAAGGACGAGCTGCTCCGGCGGACCTCGCTGACCGAGGACGAGATCGGCGAGTATTCGGGCGCTGTCAAGGAGGTCCGCCCGGTGACGATCGCAACCTACCAGGTCCTCACCACCAAGCGCGGCGGCCTGTACCCGCACCTGGAGCTCGTCGACGGCCACGACTGGGGCCTGATCATCTATGACGAGGTCCATCTGTTGCCCGCACCGATCTTCCGGATGACCGCCGATCTGCAGGCCCGGCGACGGCTGGGCCTCACGGCGACCCTGGTGCGTGAAGACGGCCGGGAAGGGGAGGTCTTCAGCCTCATCGGCCCCAAGCGCTATGACGCGCCGTGGAAGGACATCGAGGCCCAGGGATACATCGCCCCCGCGGACTGCGTGGAGGTCCGCGTGGACCTGCCCAAGGACGAGCGCGTGGCCTACGCCATGGCCGAGGACGCGGACAAGTACCGGCTGTGCGCCACGTCCGAGACCAAGACCCTCGTCGCCGAACAGCTGGTGGAGCACCACCGGGGCGAGCAGGTCCTCGTAATCGGGCAGTACATCGACCAGCTCGACGAACTCGGCGAGCGGCTGGACGCTCCGGTCATCAAGGGCGAAACCTCGGTCAAAGCCCGCCAGAAGCTCTTTGACGCCTTCCGCGCCGGGGAGATCCAGACCCTCGTGGTGTCCAAGGTGGCGAACTTTTCCATCGACCTGCCCGAAGCCTCCGTGGCCATCCAGGTCTCCGGGTCCTTCGGCTCCCGCCAGGAGGAGGCCCAGCGGCTCGGCCGGCTGCTGCGGCCCAAGCAGGACGGCCGGGCGGCACGCTTCTACTCCCTCGTTGCCCGCGACACCCTGGACCAGGATTTCGCGGCCAAGCGCCAGCGCTTCCTGGCCGAGCAGGGCTATGCCTACCGCATCATGGACGCCAAGGACGTCGAGTCCTGCTGACCCAAGCAACACACAACATACATCCAGAAAACTCCCAGATTCTGGGAGCATCATGGGAGATATGAAAAAGAACAGCGCCGAAGCGAAGCTCCTCGTGGTTGATGACGAACCGAACATCCGCGAGCTGCTTTCCACGTCCTTGCGCTTCGCCGGCTTTGAAGTGGTGTCCGCGGGGAACGGGCGGGAGGCGCTGGCTGCTGTCGAGGCACACGCCCCCGACCTCGCGGTGCTGGACGTCATGCTTCCGGACATGGACGGCTTCACCGTCACCCGCCGGCTGCGCGCCGCCGGCAAGCATTTCCCCGTCCTCTTCCTGACCGCCAAGGATGACACGGAGGACAAGGTCACCGGGCTGACAGTGGGCGGGGACGACTATGTCACCAAGCCCTTCAGCCTGGATGAGGTGGTGGCCCGCATCCGCGCCGTGCTCCGCAGGACGCAGCCGATGCTGGAGGATGACGAGGCCGTCATCCGGGTGGACGATCTGGAGCTCGACGACGACGCCCACGAAGTGCGCCGCGGCGGCAAGGTGATCGAGCTGTCCCCCACCGAATTCAAGCTGCTCCGCTACCTGATGCTCAATCCGAACCGGGTCCTGTCCAAGGCACAGATCCTGGACCACGTCTGGGAATACGACTTCAACGGTGACGCCTCCATCGTCGAGTCCTACATTTCCTACCTGCGGCGCAAAGTGGACATCGATCCCGACGCCCCGGCCCTCATCCAGACCAAGCGCGGCGTCGGCTACGTGCTGCGGACAGCAGAAAAGCGCTGACCTTGCTGGAGCGATGGAGGTCCGCGCTGGAGCGCTGGAAGTCCGCCACCCTCCGGTCGCAGCTGGTGGCCATCATGATGGCGCTCCTGCTGGTGGCGCTGGCCGTGACCGGGGCGGTTGCGCTGACGCTGCTGCGCGGCTACCTCGAGGGCCAGGTGGACGACAAGCTGCGGGCCGCCGTCGCTGCCGCCCAGTCGCAGCGCTCCATCTCCCCCATTGCCAACCCGGCAGTGCCCACGGACTACACGGTGACGCTCTACTATCCGGGAACGCAGCGGGACCCCATCGACGAGAAGCTGGCCCGCCCCGACATTGCGTCGATCACCGTTGACGAGGCCCGCGAGCGTGATTTCCGCCCTTACCAGGTGCGGGGCACCGACGGCAAGAACTGGCGCGTGGTGGCTGTTCCCGTTGTTGTTGGCAGTGAACAGCAGCGGGCGGTGGTGGTCATCGGGCTGCCGCTGTCCACGGTGGATGAGGTACTGCGCCACATCAGCCTGGTCGGGGTGGGTGTCGGGGTACTGACGCTCATCCTCGCCTTCTTCATCGCCAACTGGACCGTGACCAGGTCCTTCCGCCCGCTGGCCAGGGTGGAGAAGACCGCCGCCGCCATTGCCGCGGGCGACCTGTCGCGCCGCGTCGACGTGGAGAACCCCTCCACGGAAGTGGGCCGCCTCGGCAGGTCGCTGAACGCCATGCTCGCCCACATTGAGGCGGCCTTCGCGGCCCGGATGGCCTCCGAGGACCGGATGCGCCGGTTTGCCGCGGACGCGTCCCATGAGCTGCGCACCCCGCTCGTGACGATCAGGGGCTACTCGGAGCTTTACCGGCACGGCGCGCTGCAGTCGCCGGAGGATGTGGCCAGCGCCATGGGCCGGATCGAGAGTGAGGCCAAGCGGATGGGCTCCATGGTGGAGGACCTGCTGCTGCTGGCACGGCTTGACGAGCAGCGGCCGCTGCAGCGCAAGCCCATCGACCTGCAGCTGCTCGCCCATGACGCCGTGGTGGACACACAGGCCAGCGAACGGAAGCGCACCATCAGCCTGACCGGCCTGCACAACGGCAGCGCCGAACCGGCGCCGGTGCTAGGCGACGAGGCGAAGCTCCGCCAGGTCATTGGCAACCTGGTGGGCAACGCACTGCGCTACACGCCCGAGGGAACTCCCATCGAACTCGCCGTGGGCGTCCGGCGGGCCGACGACGGTTCCGCCCAGTCCGTCCTCGAGGTCCGGGACCACGGCCCCGGGATCTCCGACACGGAGGCGCCCAGGGTCTTCGAGCGCTTCTACCGGGCCGACACGTCACGCACCCGGGAGACGGGCGGCAGCGGGCTGGGACTGGCGATTGTGGCTGCCATTGTCGGCTCGCATGGCGGCTCCGTCCAGGTGGAGGGTACCGACGGCGGAGGCGCAACCCTCGTCGTCAGCCTCCCCCTCCGGGAAGACTCCCCCGAGGCGGACAGTCCGGAGGCGTATGGCCCGGAGGTGGACAGCATCGGGACGTTCTCGGACAGCGTCGACGGGAACAGCGTCGACGGGAACAGCGTTGCCGGGGACAGTGCTGCCCACGGGAACCGGGCAGCTGGCGGGAACCGGTTATCCACATAGCGAAAACCGGCTATGGCACCGCCCGCCGGCGGGTTCCTAGGCTCGACGTAGCGGACCGGAACGGCCGATCCGCCAGCCACAGCGACTGCCCTGCCGGGGCAGTCCCTCAAGTTGTCGAGAGGCCCGCCATGAGCATCATTTCCGTCGATACCGACCTACTGCAGGTGAAATCAGCCAACGTCAAGGCGACCGTTGACCGGATCAGCGCCGACGTCCAGGCGATGAAGCACGGCCTGGACGAACTGCAGGCCACGTGGCGAGGCTCGGCTGCCACCAACTTCCAGGCCCTCGTTGCCGAGTGGACACTGACGCAGGGCAAGGTGGAGGCCTCCCTCGCCTCCATCAACCTCGCCCTGTCGTCGGCCGCGGACACCTACGCGCAGGCGGAGCAGGGCAACGCGCAGCGCTTCAGCTGACACGGCCGGCGGCGGCTCAGGCCTCGGGTGTGCCCTGGTGGAACCGCAGGCGCCACTGTTCGCCGTCCAGGACCCACAGGGAGCTCCGCAGGGCTGAGCCGGCACGGGAGTAGCTGCGGTAGGTCAGCAGGACCGTGTCCGTGCCGATCCGGTCGGCGCTGAGAACGTCCAGGTCGACATGACCGGACGGGCTCTCCTCGAGGGACATCATCATCGCGTCACGGGTCCAGAGGCGCCCCGCGGTACCGATTTCCGTGAAGTCCGGGTGCAGGAGCTGGCCCGTCCGGCCGATGTCGCTGCGGACATCCGGGCGGAGGAGCTCACGTTCTAGGGCCTCGACAATCTCTTCGGGCGTGGCGCCCACAGGGGGTTCCGCAAACGCCTCGTCACCGAGTTCGCCGGCGCCCAGTTCGCTGAAGAGGTCAGGCTCGTCTCCGAAGAGAGCGGGGGTCCCGGACTCGAAGCGGTCCTGCTTGGCGGCTTCGCTGCGGACCGGGGTCCCGGCCGCGCCCCGGGCCGCTGATTCAGCCGCGCCCCGGGCCGGTGGTTCAGGTTCAAACAGCGAAGGGATACCGCCCTCGCCACGGCCCTCCTTGACGGCCCGTCGGGCTGCTGCCGGTTCGGCGTCGGGGAATCCGGGTCCTGAGCGGGCGGCAACGCCCTGCTGGTAGGCGAGTGCCACGGCCCTGGCGCGCTCGTCGGCGGCCTCGTTCAGCTCGTGCCCGGCGTGGCCCTTGACCCATTCGAACCTGTACTTCCGCCCGGCGAGCTCCCGGTCGATGTCCTTGAGGATGTCCATGTTCAGCACGGGCTTGCCGTCCGCCTTGCGCCACCCTTTGCGCTTCCATCCGGGCATCCACTTTGTCACAGAGTTGATCACGTACTGGCTGTCGCAGAGGATGTGCAGGTCCTCGTCGGGGAGGTGCGCGGTGGAGCGGAAGAGGTCCAGGACGGCCATGAGCTCACCCTGGTTGTTGGTGCCGTGCGGCCAGCCGCCGGCCCGCCAGCAGTCGTCGTTCACGTACCAGGCCCACCCTGCGGGACCCGGGTTTCCCAATGCCGAACCGTCGGCTGCTGCAGTAATCGTCACCGAACCATCCTGCCAGACTGGACAGACAAAAAATGCGCAGACAAAAGCGCAGACAGAAAAGTGCGGCCCCCTCGGTGGAGGGGGCCGCACTTTTTAGACGCTGGGAGCAGCGGGAGGCTAGAAGCCGCCCATGCCGCCCATCTCGTCGCCGCCGCCGACGGCCGGGGCGTTCTTCTCCGGCTTGTCGGCCACAACGGCCTCGGTGGTGAGGAACAGGCCGGCAATGGATGCCGCGTTCTGCAGGGCAGAGCGGGTCACCTTGACGGGGTCGTTGACCCCGGCGGCCAGCAGGTCGACGTATTCGCCGGTTGCAGCGTTCAGGCCGTGGCCGGCAGGCAGGCCGCGGACCTTGTCGACCACAACGCCGGGCTCGAGGCCGGCGTTGAAGGCGATCTGCTTCAGCGGGGCGTCGATGGCAACGCGGACGATGTTCGCACCGGTTGCTTCGTCGCCGGTCAGGTTCAAGTTGGCGAATGCCTTGGCGCCGGCCTGGATCAGGGCCACGCCACCACCGGCAACGATGCCCTCTTCGACGGCAGCCTTTGCGTTGCGGACAGCGTCCTCAATGCGGTGCTTGCGCTCCTTGAGCTCAACTTCCGTGGCGGCACCGGCCTTGATGACTGCAACGCCGCCGGCCAGCTTGGCCAGGCGCTCCTGCAGCTTCTCGCGGTCGTAGTCGGAATCGGAGTTTTCGATCTCGGCGCGGATCTGGGAAACGCGTCCGGCGATCTGGTCGGCGTCGCCTGCACCTTCGACGATGGTGGTCTCGTCCTTGGTCACGACAACCTTGCGTGCCTTGCCCAGGAGCTCGAGGCCGGCGGTCTCAAGCTTGAGGCCCACTTCCTCGGCGATGACCTGGCCGCCGGTGAGGATGGCGATGTCAGCAAGCTGTGCCTTGCGGCGGTCACCGAAGCCCGGAGCCTTGACGGCGACGGACTTGAATGTGCCGCGGATCTTGTTGACGATCAGGGTGGCCAGGGCCTCGCCCTCGATGTCTTCGGCGATGATCAGCAGCGGCTTGTTGGACTGCATGACCTTCTCGAGGACAGCAACCAGTTCCTTGACGTTGGAGATCTTGGAGTTGACGATCAGGATGTACGGGTCTTCGAGGACCGTTTCCTGGCGCTCGGTGTCCGTGACGAAGTACGCGGAGATGTAGCCCTTGTCGAAGCGCATGCCTTCGGTGAGCTCCAGCTCGAGGCCGAAGGTGTTGGACTCCTCGACCGTGATGACGCCTTCCTTGCCCACCTTGTCCAGGGCTTCGGCGATCAGGGCGCCGATTTCGTCGTCACCGGCGGAGATGGAAGCCGTGGCTGCGATCTCTTCCTTGGTTTCGATTTCCTTGGCGGAGTTCAGCAGTTCAGCGGTGACGGCCTCAACGGCCTTCTCGATGCCGCGCTTGAGGGACAGCGGGTCAGCGCCGGCCGCGACGTTGCGCAGGCCTTCCTTGACCAGTGCCTGGGCCAGGACGGTGGCCGTGGTGGTGCCGTCACCAGCGACGTCATCCGTCTTCTTGGCAACTTCCTTGACCAGCTCGGCGCCGATCTTCTCGTAGGGGTCGTCCAGCTCGATCTCCTTGGCGATGGAAACACCATCGTTGGTGATCGTGGGGGCGCCCCACTTCTTTTCGAGGACGACGTTGCGGCCACGCGGGCCGAGGGTGACCTTGACGGCGTCGGCGAGGATGTTCAGGCCCCGCTCAAGACCGCGGCGTGCCTCTTCATCAAATGCAATGATCTTGGCCATAACGGCAGTAGTCCTTTCGGGACAGTCGTTAAGAAGGAACCTCGCTGCGGTGCCCGCGACGGACGATCCATTCCGCAGGCCTCTGTACGCCTGACAGTCCGGATCTCACCCCAACCAGGTGTTTCTTTCGCTCCTTGTGTCGCTGCCGGGGTGGTGCCGGTGTGAACCGGACGACCCTTTAGCAGTCGGCACGCTGGAGTGCTAATCAATAATTAGCACTCCCCCGGGGAGAGTGCAAGCAGATGTGCTTGTTTTTCCCGCAACCGGGCGGAGTATTCGCTGCCAGCGATCAGCCGGCAGACCTGCCGGCTGCCTCGCTGCCCGTGAGCTTGGCCTTGTTGTCGGCTCCGTAGGTGAACACCATATACTTCGCGGCAGTCACGTCTCCGTTCGCATCGAAGCGGACAGGTCCTGACTCGCCGTCGTAGTCAATGGCCTTTCCGTCCCGGATGGCGGCAAGGCAGTCCTTGTACGTCGAGCAGACGGCCGGCTCGCCGGACAGCGAGGCGGACGGTGAGGCGGACGCCCGACTGCCGGAAGAGCCGCCGGAGACGGAGATGAGCGTACCGGCGATGGAGGCACCGGCGTCGTCCTCTGCCGCAGCGGCGGCCAGGGCCGCGAGGTTCACGGCATCATAGGTTTCGGCCGCGAACGTTGTGTCCTTGAGTCCCGCATCGACGGCCACGAGTTCAGCCTGGAAGTGCGCCGAGGGGAAGACCCCGGGCACCAGGGCGCGTGTTCCCTCCAGCGACTTTGATCCGAGGTCGGACCCGTACTGCCTGAAGGCGCCGTCGCCCAGGATGAGTTTGTTGCCCGGCAGTCCGGCGTTGGTGAGCTCGGCGATGGCGCCCTGCGCACCGTCCCGGGCAATGACGACGACGGCGTCCGGCGCCACGTCGCGGGCGGCGGCCGCGGACTTCTGTGCCTCGCCCGCCTTGAAGCCGGAGACGGTGACCGGATCCAGCCCGCCGGCCTTGGCGGAAGCGGACACTGCTGCAGACACGGCCTGGCCGTAGCTGCCGTCCTCGTAGACCACCGCGAGGCTCTTGGCACCGGCGTCCTTGGCGAGTTTCACCAAGACAGGAGCCTGTGCGATGTCCGCCGCGGCCGTCCGGAAGTAGTAGCCGCCGCTCTTGTAGCTGCTGAGTTCCGGAGCCGTGTTGGCGGGAGAGATGAGCGTGATCCTGGCTTTGGACAGCACGTCGATGGCGGCCGGCGCACGGCTGGAATCGGTGGGACCAATCACGACGTCCGCCTTGGCATCGACGAGTTTCCGGGCCTGCGCGCCGGTGTCGCCCTCGGTTGTCTCAGGCAGCAGCTCGACGGGCCGGCCCTTGTGCCCGCCTGCCGCGTTGATCTCCTGGACGGCGAGCTTGGCGGCGGCCAGTTGGGCGGCGTTCAGGAAGGCCTGGGGTCCGGTGTTGTCGAGGATCAGCCCGATCCGCAGGGTCCCGTCGCCACTGGCTTCCACCGGAGCCGTCCGGGCGTTGTCCCCGGACCCTGAGCAGGCACCCACCGTCAGCACGACGGCGGCGCCCCAGACAGCAGAACCCCGGAGACCTGTGCGGCGTGCCACTAGACGGGCCGGACATTTTCTGCCTGCGGACCCTTTTCGCCTTCGCCCACTTCCAGCTCCACGCGCTGGCCCTCATCCAGTGCCCGGTACCCGTCGGTCTGGATGGCCGACCAGTGCACAAAGACGTCGTCGCCCGAATCGTCAACGGTGATGAAGCCGTAGCCCTTTTCCGCGTTGAACCATTTCACGGTTCCCAATGCCATGATCCCCACACTTTCAGGTTGCTCCCGTAAGGCCCACGTCGGTGTGTGCCGTGAATTACGCCTTGAAGCCTGCCATCACTCTATCCAGTCAAGCCCTTTCAGACGCAGGCCAGCGGCCGGCAGCGACGGCAATAGTTATTCAGGCGTAACCGGAATGGCTACTCGTAGCCGGGGCCCAGCACCACCACAACGGGCGTCGGGAAGTCCGCACTCTCCACCAGCGTGGGGATGTTCAGCAATGCACTGAGCGCCTCGGCGTTGGCCCTGTGGGCAGCGTCCGAGTAGAAGATCACCGACTGCTGCTGGGGTGCACCCTGCCAGTTGGCCACCTCACCGAGCACCCAGCCGTCGGACTTGACTGTGGCACCCACACGTCCGGCCAGTCCGGAAGTCAGCGTGCCATTGAAAATGGCAACCGGCTGCGACTTGTCCACCGCCGCAGGGGCAATGGTTTCCGAGGTGGCGGGCTCCAGCGCGGAGGGCGAAGCCGTTTCGGAGGCGGACGCCGAGGCCGAGGCGGTGGCGCTGGGCGTCGCACGCGCAGACGTCGTCGCCGTTGAGCTGGGCGACACCGTGGAAGTGCCGGCCGCAGCGGCAGGCTGCGGCGCGATGGCGGGCTGGAAACCCAGCTGCGGCAGCAGGAGGAAAGCAACCAGGCCGACGGCCAGCGCGCCGATTCCCACGGAAAGGATGGGCCACAACTTCGGGCGCGACGGCGCAGAGACATCGCGGTGTACGCCCTGCCGGGAGGAGACCTCAGGCACCCTGTCAAATTCGTCCCGAGCAAAATTAGTCATGGTAAACAGGCGTCCTTGTTGGTTTTCGCCGGCAGTCCGGCACTAGCAGTTACGCGTCAGATCCAAGGCGGCGAGCAGTGCGGGCCCGCTGACGTGACGTACGTAGTCTACGCAATCTCTTCACGAGCATGGGGTCGTGGGCCAGCGCGTGCTCTGTATCAATGAGGGCATTAAGGATCTGGTAGTAGTGCGTCGCGGACAAATCAAAGAGCTCGCGGATGGCCTGTTCCTTGGCACCGGCGTACTTCCACCATTGCCGTTCCAGGGCGAGAATCTGCTGCTCCCGCTCGCTCAGTGGCGAGTCCCTGAGCCTGAAGTCGTCCAGCAGCGAGCCGCTCCGCAGCCCGTGCTCCAGCGCTGAGTCCTGCCCTGGATCCTGCTCCGCGAGGTGGTCCTGCAACGGCTCGGCCACTGCGCTCTCCTTAGCTGAATCCGGTCAAAGTACCTCCCCTATGTTACGGAGGAATAACAGCCTTGTCATTTGCGGCGCGGCGGCACCGGCCTCCGCGCCCCGGAGGCTGGCACCGGGCTTCCGGCATCATTGCGGGAGAATGGACACCGTGACGGAACCTGAACCACTCTTCGACCTCGAGCCCACAATGGCGGCTGGCCCGGACTTTGCGGAGCTGGCCGGGCTGCCCCTCGGCGAGCTGATGGCACCTGACTGGGCGGACGCGCTGGCGGGAGTGGAGGCCGAGTTGCGGTCCGTACTGTCCTTCCTCGCCAGCGAGGAGGCGGCCGGGCAGCGTGTGCTGCCGTCGGCGTCGAACGTCCTCCGGGCTTTCCGGCAGCCGTTGAACGGGGTACGGGTCCTGATCGTGGGCCAGGATCCGTACCCCACACCCGGACATGCCGTGGGGCTCGCCTTTTCCGTGGACTCCGGCACCCGCCCCATCCCGCGCAGCCTGGCCAACATCTACAAGGAGCTTGAAGCGGACCTGGGCCTGCCGCCGCGGATCCACGGCGACCTGGGCGCCTGGGCGGACCAGGGCGTATTGCTGCTGAACCGGGTGCTGAGCGTGCGTGAGGGCGCTGCGGGATCCCACCGGGGCAAGGGCTGGGAAACGGTCACGACGGCCGCTGTTGCCGCCGTCGTTGGCCGCCGTACAGCGGAGGGAACCACAGCGCCGCTCGTCGCCCTACTCTGGGGGAAGGACGCCGAGAGCGTCCGCCCCCTGCTGGGCGGCACACCCGTGGTGGCCAGCGCCCACCCCAGCCCGCTCTCCGCCTCGCGGGGCTTCTTCGGCTCCAGGCCGTTCAGCCGGGCCAACGACCTGCTGAAAGAGCAGGGCGCCGGGCCTGTGGACTGGGAACTCCCCGCCGTCCCGCTAAGGTACTTAGGCTAGGCTTACCTCCATGACTTCCCTTCCGGCCCCCACAACCGCCACGAAAAAATCCCGCCCGCAGGTCACCCTGACTGTCCTTCGCCGGGAGCAGCTTTCCGCGCACATGGTGCGGATCGTCGCCGGCGGCCCGGGGTTCGCTGATTACGTCAACAACGACTTCGTGGACCGGTACGTCAAGATCGTCTTTCCGCAGCCCGGGGTGGACTACCCCCAGCCCCTGGACCTTTGGGCCGTCCGGGAAACGATGCCCCGGGAGCAGTGGCCGCACACCCGGACATACACGGTCCGCTGGGTGGATACGGCCGCCGGCGAACTGGCCATTGATTTCGTGGTCCACGGAGACGAAGGCCTGGCCGGTCCCTGGGCTGCCGCGGCCGAACCGGGCGACAGCCTCATCTTCACCGGCCCCGGGGGCGGCTACAACCCCGATCCGGCCGCGGACTGGTACCTGCTGGCCTGCGACGAGGCAGCACTGCCGGCAGTTGCCGCCGTCATCGAATCCCTTCCCGCGCAGGCCCGCGGCCTGGCCTTCATCGAAGTGGGCACGGAGGCTGACGTCCAGGCGCTTGCTGTCCCTGCCGGGCTTGAGCTGGTCTGGCTGCAGCGCGGCGACGTTCCCGCGGGTGAGAGCAGCCAGCTGGTGGAAGCAGTGCGCAACGCCGCCTGGCCCGACGGCCGCGTGAACGTTTTTGTGCACGGCGAGCGGGGCTACATGAAGGGCCTGCGGGACGTGCTGTTCCGCGAGCGCGGCCTGGACCGCAGCCAGGTTTCGCTGTCCGGCTACTGGGCCAAGGGCCGCGTCGAGGACGTGTTCCAGGCCGAGAAGAAGCTGCCGATAGGCAAAATCTAACCCGGAAAGATCCAGCAGGGCCCTAGCGGCGGCGGGACCGCCGCCGCTCATTGCTGGCGAGGCTCCGCGTGAGCGGCCGTGCCAGCGTGTCACCAAGCACAATGCCGCCGGCAACGCCAAACACGATCGCCCCGGCGCTGAGCATCCCGCCCGCCCCGAGCAGGATCTCGGACTCCTCGATGGTCAGGACGTACATCGACCGGAAAATGGTGAGCCCGGGCAGGAGAATCAGACCGGCCGGCACGGCGACCACAAGCTGCGGGGCGCCCATCTTCAACGCCACCACGCGGGCCAGCAGGCCGATCACCACAGCGGCGAGTGCCGGCGAAAACCGCGGGCCAATGCCGATCGCCTCGCCGCCGATGAGGGCCAGGTGCCCCACCACACCGACGGCCGCCGTCGGAAGCAGCAGCTTCCAGTCCGTCTGTTCCGTAATGCCGATCGCCACGACCGCGATGGCCACCAGGATCACCTGCACCCACAGCGGGTAAGCAGGCGGGAAGGATTCCGTGACGTTGATGGGCTCCATGCCGATCCTGTCCCCCACCACAAACGCGACAGCGATGCCAGCGACAACGGCCCCGAAGGTCAGCAGGGTGGACAGGAATCTGCCCGCAGCCGTGACTGGGAAGCCGTTGATGGCATCCTGGACCGAGGACACGAGCCGCCCTGTGGGAAGCAGCAGCAGGATGCCGCCCACCACCACAATGGCGGGGGCCAGCCGGATCCCCACAGGGCTGCCGAACCTCCACATCAGCAGCGCGATGACCGTCACCACAAACGAGCAGGCCGCCGTGATGAAGAAGTCAGGCGTCCGCCAGCGGCCCAGCTTCCGGGCCACCAGGCTGATGAGCAGGTTGGAGGCGAACGCGACGGCCGAGGCGCCGGGACCGCCGCCGATGACGGCCACGAACACGGCCGCGAACACCGCGAACGCCACCGTCACCATCCAGCGCGGGAACGGCTTGGGGCGGCGGAGGATCTCGTCGAGCCGGCGGACGGCCTCGTCCCGGCCGACACCGCCGGCCACGATATCTGTGACCAGTTGGTGGACCTGGGCAAGCCCCGCATAGTTATTCGTCCAGGAACGGACCACCCGCAGGAGGGCGATGGGCGTCTGGTCCTTGGCTGCGTAATTGATGCCCACGGACTGGTTGGTGATGTCCACCTCGATGTTTTTCAGCCCCAGCGCAGCCGTCACGGCAATGATGCTTGTTTCCACCTCCAGGGCGCCGGCACCGTACCGGAACATGGACTCGGCAAGATGCAGCGCAAAGTCCATCGTCTTGCGGGCGGACTCATCGATCCCGCCCACCTGGATCATGGGATTGGCGTAGGGGCTCCCGGCGAGCCTGTCCACGATGCTCAGTGGTGCCGTCGGCGGATTTTCCCCCTGGACCAGGCGGCGCAGCATGCGCTTGGCCGCCGCGTTCTGGTGCAGCTGCGAGGCGGTGAGCGGCTCCGTCTTGGGCAGCCCGTCCGTGGGCTGCCGGTTGGCGCCGCGGGGTTCTTTGGTCATCGGGGCTCCCTCCGTTCAGTGCCTTAGCCGTTCAGTGCCTTAGCCGTTCAGTGCCTTAGCCGTTCAGTGCCTTAGCCGTTCAGTGCCTTAGCCGTTCATGCCTCAGTAAAACTGCTGCCCGGTGCGGCGCGTATACAGCTGCCGGGCGACGCGTTCGCCGGCAGCAATCCACGCCTTGTACTTCAGCGGGCTGATGACCTGGTCATAGCAGCCAACGAAATCCGTGACCGTCTTGCTGAAGCTGGTCTTGAAAAGCCCCAGTCCGTGGAAGGGGTTCGACGTGTCCTTGAGCTTGTCGCTGGGCGGCGTCCCGCAGAAGTCGTATTCGGTGCAGCCCAGCTCCTTGAGCTGGTTGATGGCGGTCCACTGCACCAGGTGCGAATCGCCGTACTGATTGCGCTTCTGCAGGGAGCCGCCGTCCTTGTACGTGCCCTTGCGGCCGTAGTTGATCACGAAGGCACCCACCGAGGGAACGCCGTTTTCGTACACAAACATAAGCCTGCCCTGGCCGCGCTTGATGAAGTTCGTCCAGAACTGGCGGTAGTACTCGTATTCGCGGACGCGGACCTGCGACTTCGCCTGGACGGTGTCGGTCATCAGGGCGTACATGGCCTTGAAGTTTTCCTCGCTGGGGTCCACGTTGTGCACTTCGACGCCCTCGCGGATGGCGCGGCGGACGGCGTTGCGTCCACGTGAGTGGAGGTTGCGCAACAGCTGATTCTCCTCGGGGGAAATATCCAGCAGTGCTGTGGAGTCGTTGGGCTGCAGGTTGTGCGTCTTGACCAGCCCAGCCCCTTCGATGACCCCGCGGGCGGCGTCGCTGAGGATGATGTCCGGCTCGATCTTGATGGCGAAGACGCCCAGCCGGGCGCGCTTGACGAACTCTGCATTCGCCGCGGCAATGCCCGGGATGTCCTCGACGCCGGCCACATCCGGTCCCTTGATGAGGTACCAGAGCTTGCCGAGCAGCGGGAAGCTCTTTTCCAGCACCAGGTTGTAGCTCGTGTAGTCGGCTGTTTCGTAGACGAGGTGCAGGGTCTTCCAGCCGAAGTGCTGCTTGACCTCGGCGAAGGCTTCCGACTGCAGCAGGTTTCCGCCGTTCGGATTCGCGGTGACGTGGGAGTCCCAGTTGGCAACCTCTTCGGAGGTGGCAAAGCGGGCAGTGAATTCTCGCAAGTGTGCCGTGTCCAATCTTCGCTTACGTTTCGTGCAGATGCCGGAGGAGCAGCCTCAAGTCTATCCGTCCGGCTTCCCGTACCGCTTGCCGCGGGCCCGTGATCCTGGTCAGAGCCGCACCTGCCGAAGGTCCGTGAGCGCAATCGCTGCCGGCCCCGGGCCGCCTTCCGGAATGCCGGCGGTGAACCGGTCGGCGTCGGCGAGGCGCGTCAGCACCATGCCGGTCAGGGCAGCGATTTGCGGAATGGGGACCTGGAAGGTCCGGTAGGGCCCCAGCGGCGGTGGCTCGTCCGCCAGCAGGCGTTCCCTGACAACCCGGGCCAGTTCCTCCGGGCCCAGCAGCGGGGACTGGTCCAGCAGGAAGCCAGCCGCGGCCAGCCGTCCATCCGTGGTCCAGGCCGCGATCTTCCAGAACTTCCGGGGGATCTGGATGCCCCGGTACGGCAGGTCGCCGGCGTCGAGGACGGGTCCGGTGAAGACGCTGATCCTGGCGTCGTATTGGCCGGCATGGTTGAGCACGTGGTCCTCCAGACCAGCCCAGAGTTCCTTGCCCTGGTTGAATGCTGCTGCCTGCGGCGCCGCATTCGGGTATGTGAAGGTGTCCTGGTTTGCGGTCAGCGCGGTGCTGTCATCACCCCAGACGGGGTCCAGGCGGCGGACAAGGTGGCCCCGGTCCAGGTCGTTGTGCTGGTAAACATCGGGTCCGGTCTGGAGCCCCCGCGGCACCCGGGGGTCGTAGTGCCAGGTTCCCTCGCGCCCAAGCGGTACCAGTGCTTGTCCGTCGATGTTGACGCCGGTCACGGCTGCGAGCCTGCGTGCCGGCAACAGCCGCACCGAGAAGTGGGTGTAGTCGAGGAGGATGGTGGGCGCCTCCGGGCCCGGCAGCTCAAGGGCCTCGCGCAGGAAGCCGGGATCGTAGCCTTCGCCCATGGTTCCCATGGTGGCACGCCATCCTGACAATCCGGCGTTCCCGCCTTGACTCCGGCTGTGCCCCTGGCAACTGTAGAGCAATGGAAAGCAGGGACCGCGGGCCAGCCGCGGAAGCCGGAAGAGGCGCCAGCAGCAGGAGTGACGGCGCGCAGCCCAAGCCGCGGCCCACCGCCGTCGAACTGGCCGCACTCCTGTTGTTCCTGGCAGCCAGCGCCCTGGTGGCCTGGCTGGGTTCGCAGGCGACCATCAGCAATGTCACCGGCTGGTATGCGGCGGCCAACAAGGCGCCGTGGTCCCCGCCCAACTGGGTGTTCGGGCCGGTTTGGACCGTGCTGTACACCGCCATGGCGGTGGCGGCCTGGCTCGTTTGGCGGAGCCGTAGCCCGAACCGCCGGGCTGCGCTCACCGTTTACAGCGTGCAGCTTGCCTTGAACCTGGCGTGGACGCCCGTCTTCTTCGGGCTGTTTCCGGTGTGGGGTTCGGCCGCCCTCTGGCTGGCGCTGGGCGTCATCATTGCGCTTGCGCTTGCCGTCGCCACCGCCGTGCTGCTGTTCGGGCCGATCCGCCGCACTGCCGGCCTGCTGATGCTGCCCTACCTGTCATGGGTCATCTTCGCGGCGAGCCTCAACCTGTGGGCCGCCGCCAACAATTAGGCACCGGGTCAACCGCCGATTAGGCGGTCAGCACTCGACGACGTTGACCGCAAGTCCGCCCATGGCGGTTTCCTTGTACTTCGAACTCATGTCCCGGCCGGTCTCCCGCATGGTCACGATGACCTCGTCCAGCGAGACCCGGTGCGAACCGTCACCCCACAACGCCATCTTCGCGGCGTTGATGGCCTTGGCAGCGGCGATCGCATTGCGTTCGATGCAGGGCACCTGCACCAGCCCGCCGATCGGGTCGCAGGTCAGGCCCAGGTTGTGCTCCATGGCGATTTCCGCGGCGTTCTCCACCTGCGCGGGTGTGCCGCCCATGACCTCGGCAAGCCCGGCGGCGGCCATCGACGACGCCGATCCCACCTCGCCCTGGCAGCCCACCTCCGCGCCGGAAATGGACGCCTGCTCCTTGTACAGCACCCCGACGGCGCCCGCGGCGAGCAGGAAACGGACCACCACGTCGTCGCGGTCTTCCTGGCGGGCCTTATCCATCCCGGGGGCAAAGTACAGCGCGTAGTACAGCACCGCCGGGATGATGCCCGCGGCGCCGTTGGTGGGGGCGGTGACCACGCGCCCGCCGGAGGCGTTTTCCTCATTGACGGCCAAGGCGATGAGGTTGACCCATTCCTGCCAGTACTTGGGGTCCCGGTCCTTGTCCTCCTTCAGGAGGCGTTCGTGCCAGTCGGGAGCACGACGGCGGACCTTCAGTCCGCCGGGCAGCAGCCCCTCCCGCTTCAGGCTCACCTCCACGCAGCCTTCCATCACCGAATAGATGTGGAGCAGGCCTTCGCGGATGTCCTCCTCGGACCGGGAAGCGCGTTCGTTGACCAGCATGATGTCGGCGATGGACAGGCCCTGGGCGCGGCAGTGCTCCAGCAGTTCCGCGGCGGTGCGGAACGGCAGGGGCAGTTCCTTCTTCGATTCCTCCAGCTCCTGCTGGGCCGCGTCCTCCTCGCCCTCGCGGACAATGAAACCGCCGCCCACGGAGAAGAACGTCGCCTTCCGGAGCTCGGAGCCGGCGGCATCAAACACCGTGAACGTCATGCCGTTGGTGTGCCGGGGCAGCACGGTCAGCGGCCGCAGCACCATGTCCGCCACGCCATAGGGCAGCGGAACCGATCCGGCCAGCTGCAGCGTCCCGGTCTCCGCGATCGACGCCAGCCGTGCTTCCACCTCATCGGGCAGGATCAGCTCGGGGTGGTAACCCTCCAGGCCAAGCAGGATCGCCGTCATGGTTCCGTGCCCGTGCCCCGTCGCCGCGAGCGAGCCGTACAGGTCCACCCGCAAGGAGGCCACGTTTTTCAGCTTGCCGGAGGACTTCAGCTCCTCCGAGAACACCGCGGCGGCCCGCATCGGGCCCACCGTGTGTGAACTGGACGGTCCTATTCCGATGGAAAAAAGGTCAAAGACTCCAACGGCCATAAATCAATCCTAACTAGACATGTCATCGGGTTGGGTGGGAGGTGACCGAATTCCTCCGCGTGCTGCTCCTTCGTCGCTTTGACGCACGCTTCCGGAATCCACTCACCTCCCATCCGCCGGTCACCACACTGCACATTCACTGGCGGTAGGAACTCTGAAGGAGGTGAGCCGACGGGGCCCCTTTGGGGCCGGCATCCGGAAGCGTTCTCCCCACCGTCTCCCTAACCTCGCAAGCTCAGCCAGGGAACCCGGAGGGTGTGGCCCCGAGGGAGCGTCACGTCCACTCAGCGGGCGTCTTCGCGACCGAGCACGCGGAGGATGCTGGCCCCAACGGGCCAACGGTGACCGTCAGCCAAGTGCCGCCACGCCCGGGTAGAGCGGGTGCGCGGCGGCGAGTGCCTCCACACGGTGACGCAGGCCGGACAGGTCCGCGCCGGCGTCGGCCGTCAGGGCTTCGGCGATGATGTCCGCAACCTCGGCGAAGGCGGCCTCACCGAAGCCGCGGGTGGCCAGCGCAGGCGTGCCGATGCGCAGCCCGGAGGTGACCATCGGAGGGCGGGGATCGAACGGCACCGCGTTGCGGTTGACCGTGATGTCGATTTCCGCGAGGCGGTCCTCGGCCTGCTGTCCGTCCAGCTCGCAGTTGCGCAGGTCCACCAGGACCAGGTGCACGTCGGTGCCGCCGGAGATCACGTTGATCCCCTTGGCGGTGACGTCCGGCTGGACCAGGCGCTCGGCCAGAATCCGTGCACCGGCGAGCACGCGCTCCTGGCGTTCCTTGAACTCGTCGGATGCGGCGATCTTGAACGCCACAGCCTTGCCCGCGATGACGTGCTCCAGCGGACCGCCCTGCTGGCCCGGGAACACGGCCGAGTTGATCTTCTTGGCGACGTCAGCGTCGTTGGTCAGGATGATGCCACCGCGCGGACCGGCCAGGGTCTTGTGCGTGGTGGATGTGGTGACGTGCGCGTGCGGGACCGGCGACGGGTGCAGGCCCGCAGCCACCAGGCCGGCGAAGTGCGCCATGTCCACCATCAGGTAGGCGCCCACGGAGTCGGCAATCCGGCGGAACTCGGCAAAGTCCAGCTGCCGGGCGTAGGTGGACCAGCCGGCGACGATCAGCTGCGGCTTGTGTTCCTGGGCCAGGCGCTCCACCTCGGCCATGTCGATCCGGTGGTCCTCTTCGCGGACCTGGTACGGGATCACGTTGTACAGGCGGCCGGAGAAGTTGATCCGCATGCCGTGGGTCAGGTGGCCGCCGTGGGCCAGGTTCAGGCCCATGATGGTGTCGCCCGGCTTGATGAGGGCGTGCATCACCGATGCGTTGGCCTGGGCGCCGGAGTGCGGCTGCACGTTCGCGTACTCGGCGCCGAACAGGGCCTTGACGCGGTCGATCGCCAGCTGCTCGATCACGTCCACGTGCTCACAGCCGCCGTAGTAGCGCTTGCCCGGGTAGCCCTCGGCGTACTTGTTGGTCAGCACCGACCCCTGTGCCTGCATCACGGCCGCGGCGGTGTGGTTCTCCGACGCGATCATCTCCAGGCCCGAGCGCTGGCGGCCGAGCTCGTCATCGATCTTGGCCGCGATCTCCGGGTCCAGCTCCGCGAGGTCAGCGTTCAGGCTCGCGGATACGACCTGCTCGAAAGCCACGGTCTCTGTGCCTGCGGCACCTGCCGCGCTCACAGCTCGCCGCCGTTCTTGGAGGCGTATTCCTCGGCCGACAGCAGCGGGCCCTCGGAATCAGCGGCCACCTTGAACAGCCAGCCGGCGCCGTACGGGTCATTGTTGATCAGGGCGGGGTCCTCGACGACGACCGGGTTGATCTCCGTAACCTCACCCGTCACCGGGGAGTACAGGTCCGAGACCGACTTGGTGGACTCCACCTCGCCGCAGGTCTCCCCCGCGGTCACGGCCGAGCCGACCTCGGGAAGGTCCACGTAGACGATGTCGCCGAGGGCGTCAGTGGCCACGGCAGAAATGCCAATGGACACAACGTTCCCATCCTCGCGGGAGACCCACTCGTGTTCGTCGGAGTACTGCAGTTCAGGGGCAACTTTTGCCATTTCGTTCCTTATTCTCGTTGCTGCTGTGGTCGGGTTGGGAGGCGGGTGACCGAATTCCTCCGTGAGCTCGGTCGCGAAGGCGCCCGCTGAGCGGACGCGACGCTCCCTTAGACGCTCACTTCCGGAATCCAGTCACCCGCCGTCTCCGGCCGTCAGTTCCGGAAGGGAACAAACGGCAGTGAAAGATAAAGCGGTTCTCCGGTCGATTTCTTGGCCTCGAGTGTTCGGCAAGCTCAACCCCCAATGATCGAGCTTGCCGTAGCCGCCGATTCGGACAAGCCAACCCCCGGCAGGCGGCTCATCCCCCAGCACCTTTGGCTGCCGAAGGCGCTGGTCCCGGCTGCGGTTTTGTCCTGTTACTACCGATGGTGAGCTGCCCTCGAGGGGCTGGCTGGCCGCGGTTTTCGAAAGCGTGCGTCAAAGCGACGAAGGAGCAGCACGCGTGAAAACTGGGGCCCGCCGGCCCCGGAGCCGGGGAGGATTTCGCCGCTGGTTTCGACAGGCTCAACCGGCGCCGTGCTACTTTTGGCGCTTGTAGAAAGGCAGTGCGACCACTTCGAACGGCTCCGCCTTACCCCGCAGGTCGATGTCCAGTGCTGTGCCGGGCTCGGCGTAGGCGACGGCGACGTACGCCATGGCGACCGGGTAGCCGAGGGTCGGGCTGGGCTGGCCGGAGGTGACTTCGCCGACGACGTTGCCGTCCTTGAGAACCGGGTAGTGCCCGCGGCCGGCGCGGCGGCCCAGGCCTTTGAGGCCCACGAGCTTGCGGCCCGAGGTGGATCCCGCTCCGGCTTCCTTCTTGGCGGCCAGCGCGGCCTTGCCTACGAAGTCACCTTCCTTGGACAGCGCGACGACGGGACCCAGGCCGGCAGCGAACGGGTCGCCTTCCAGGGAGAGCTCGTTGCCGTACAGCGGCATGCCGGCCTCAAGGCGGAGCGAATCGCGGGAGGCGAGGCCGGACGGCGTCAGCTCCCCCTCCTCCGCGATGGCGACGATGGACTGCCAAAGGGCAGCGGCGTCGTCGTTCTCCACGAAAATCTCGAAACCGTCCTCGCCGGTGTAACCGGTGCGGGCCAGCAGCAGGTTCCGGCTGGCGCCCCCCACCAGGAAGGAAACCTCGACGGCGGCGTAGTACTTCAGACCGGTAACGAGCTCGTGCTGGGCTGCGGGAACCAGTCGGAGGAGGATCTCCTCGGCCTTGGGACCCTGCACCGCGATCAGCGACGTCTCTGCGGAGGCGTCCTCGACGGCGGTGTCGAACCCGCCTTCCTTGGCAGAACCAGCCCGCTGCACCAGTGCCTCGGCCACCACCTTGGCGTTGCCGGCGTTCGGGACCACCAGGAACCTGTCGGCGCCCTCAACCTCGGAGGGGCGGCGGTACACGATGAGGTCGTCGATGATGCCGCCGTCCTCGTTGCAGATCAGGGAGTACTTGGCCTTGCCGACGGCCATGGCGGAGATCTTGCCGGCCAGGGCGTAGTCGAGGAACGCTGCGGCATCCGGGCCGGTCACCCAGATTTCGCCCATGTGGGAGAGGTCGAAGATGCCGGCCGAGTTGCGGACGGCGTGGTGCTCCGCCAGTTCAGAGCCGTACTTGAGCGGCATCTGCCAGCCGCCGAAGTCAGTGAACGAGGCGCCCAGCTTCTTGTGCTCCTCGTAAAGGGCAGTGTAGTTCTCAGTCATTGAGGAATCCTTTATGTGCGGGTTGAGCCTGTTGGACCCGGGGTTTCAGTCCCCACCCGTTCCCTGGCCTCGCAGGCTCGGCCAGGGAACGTGCCGGTCGTGGGCCCGGCTCAACCACCGGACGAATCTAGTTCTCGAAGGCTTCGATCGGCGGGCAGGAGCAGATCAGGTTCCGGTCGCCGGCTGCGCCGTCGATGCGGCCCACCGGCGGGAAGTACTTGTCCTGCTTGAGCGAGTGCACGGGGAAGACGGCCTGCTCGCGCGGGTAGGCGCGGTCCCAGTCGGAGCTGATCGCAGCGGCCGCGGTGTGCGGTGCGTTGCGCAGCGGGCTGTTCTCCACGGTGAAGTCGCCGTTTGCCACCTGGTCGATCTCGCCGCGGATGGCGATCATGGCCTTGATGAACCGGTCGATCTCGCCCAGGTCCTCGGACTCGGTGGGCTCCACCATCAGCGTGCCCGCGACCGGGAACGCCAGGGTGGGCGCGTGGAAGCCGTAGTCGATCAGGCGCTTGGCCACGTCCTCGGCGGTCACGCCGGTCTTGGCCGTGAGTTCGCGCAGGTCCAGGATGCACTCGTGCGCCACCAGGCCGCCTTCGCCCGTGTAGAGCACAGGGAAGAAGTCGTTGAGGCTGGCGGCCACGTAATTAGCGGCGAGCAGCGCGGACTTGGTGGCCTCGGTCAGGCCGCTGCCGCCCATGAGCTTCACGTAGGCCCAGGAGATCGGCAGTACGCCGGCAGAGCCGAAGCGCGAGGCGGAGATCGGAACGTCGTTTCCTTCGGTCCAGGTTGCCGCATCGCCCGGCATGAATGGAGCCAGGTGCGCCTTTGCCGCAACGGGACCGACGCCGGGGCCGCCGCCGCCGTGCGGGATGCAGAAGGTCTTGTGCAGGTTCAGGTGCGAGACGTCGCCGCCGAACTTGCCGGGCTGGGCCAAGCCCACGAGCGCGTTGAGGTTGGCCCCGTCGATGTACACCTGGCCGCCGGCCGCATGGATGGCGTCGCAGACCTCGCGGACGTCGGCGTCGTAAACGCCGTGCGTGGACGGGTAGGTGATCATGATGCAGGAGAGCGCATCCCGGTGCTGCTCGATCTTCGCGTACAGGTCAGCGTGGTCGATGGTGCCGTCGGCGGCGGTGGCCACGACGACCACCTTCATGCCGGCCAGCACGGCCGAGGCCGCGTTGGTGCCGTGCGCCGAGGCGGGGATCAGGCAGACGTTGCGCTGCTGATCGCCGCGGGAGAGGTGGTAGCCGCGGATGGCCAGCAGGCCGGCAAGCTCGCCCTGGGAACCGGCGTTGGGCTGGATGGACACCTGGTCGTACCCGGTGATCTCGGTCAGCTGCGCCTCGAGGTCGGCGATCAGTTCGCGCCAGCCCTCGGTCTGGGAATCCGGGGCGAACGGGTGGATCGAGGCGAACTCCGGCCACGAAATGGCTTCCATCTCCGCCGTCGCGTTCAGCTTCATCGTGCAGGAACCCAGCGGGATCATGGTGCGGTCCAGCGCCAGGTCGCGGTCGGAAAGCTTGCGGATGTAGCGCAGCAGCTGGGTCTCCGAGCGGTGCGTGTTGAACACCGGGTGCTGCAGGTACGCGGAGGAACGCTCGACGGCGGCGTCCAGGGCGAAACCGTCAGTCGCCTCCACTGCCCTGGCACCGAAGGCAGCGAGAAGGTCGGCCACGATGGCCGGCGTCGTGGTTTCATCGGTGGAGATGCCAACGGTGTCGGCGTCGATGCTGCGAAGGTTGATGCCCTTCTGCTCGGCGGCGGCGATGATGCCGGCGGCCTTGCCCGGAACGGAAACCGTCACGGTGTCGAAGAAGCTGGTGTGCAGGACGTCCAGGCCGGCGGCCTTGAGCGACGCTGCCAGGGTCTTCGCGTGGCCGTGCGCGGTTTCGGCGATCGCCTTCAGGCCTTCCGGGCCGTGGTAGACGGCGTACATGGAGGCAACGATGGCCAGCAGTGCCTGCGCCGTGCAGATGTTGGACGTGGCCTTCTCGCGGCGGATGTGCTGCTCGCGGGTCTGCAGCGCCAGGCGGTAGGCGGGAACACCAGCGGAGTCCTTGGAGACGCCCACCAGGCGGCCGGGCAGGGAGCGTTCAAGGCCCTTCTGCACGGCCATGTAGGCCGCGTGCGGGCCTCCATAGAACAGCGGAACGCCCAGGCGCTGGGCGGAGCCGACGGCAATGTCCGCGCCCTGCTCGCCCGGGGGCGTGATCAGGGTCAGGGCGAGCAGGTCTGCGGCCACCGTCACCAGTGCGCCGCGTTCCTTGGCGGCGGCGATGACCTCACTGTGGTCGAAAACGCGGCCGGAGACACCGGGCTGCTGGAGGACAACGCCGTTGATGTCGCCGTCGGGCAGGCCCTGGGAGAGGTCCGCCACCTCCACCTCGAAACCGAGGGCTTCGGCGCGGCCCCTGACGATTGCAATGGTCTGCGGCAGGCAGTCCGCATCCAGGACCGTCTTGCCGTCGTGGGCGGTCTTGTTCTTGTTGGCCCGGCGCATCAGCAGCACAGCCTCGGCCACGGCCGTCGCTTCATCCAGCAGCGAGGCGTTGGCGATGGGCAGGCCCACCAGGTCCTGGACCATGGTCTGGAAGTTCAGCAGGGCCTCGAGCCGGCCCTGGGAGATCTCCGGCTGGTAGGGCGTGTACGCGGTGTACCAGGCGGGTGCCTCTAGGACGTTGCGGCGGATCACCGGGGGCGTCACGGTGTCGTAGTAGCCCTGGCCGATCATCTGGACGGCCGTCTTATTCTTGGCCGCAAGCTTCCGGAGCTCTGCCAGTGCTTCCACTTCGCTCAGGGCCGGCGCGAGCTCCAGCGCTGAGTCCTGGCGGATGTCGTTGGGCACTGCCGTATCAACCAGCGCGTCGACGGTGTCGTAGCCGACGGCCTTGAGCATGGCTTCGACGTCGGCCTGCCGGCGGGCGCCAATATGCCGGTCGACGAAGGACGAGGAGGCTGAATTAACGGTCAAAAGGAACTCCATAACTAAGGCGACGCAGGGTACGCCACATTGATTCGGGTTCCTCCCCGCTCTGTATTGGACCTGAGAGTTTCCGCGTTGCTGCGCTTTCGCACAGCTCCGCTTGCACCGTCGGTGAGCACAGCATGCCGTGAACCGTCCGCGCGAAGGCGGAACATTTCAAGCGGGCAGCCTGCTGCTTTCCAGAGTTGCCTTGCCGCGGCGGTACGTGGGCCTGAGAGATTCCTGGGGAGGTTTTGCTCCTACGGCGCCTGCTTGTACCTACTTGCAGGACTCTCCCGCCGCAGATCAAAGGCTTATTCAATTGAGCGGTGACAGCTGTCACAGAGGCTATTGTCCTACGCCGGGATCGCGTCTGCAAACTGTGGCGACGCGATCGGCCGGCCGCAGTGACAGGCGCCTACCGGAATCGTCGGAACGCCGCCTGAGGAGCGACGCCCGGACCCGGCCTACCCCCTGAGCCGGTCAAGAGCGGCAAGAAGGCTTTCGACGTCAGCCGCCGTCTCGGATGGCGTCGCCGCCGGCCCGACGGACAGCATGGCGTTGAAGTAGAGCCCGTCACCCATGTACAGGACCGCCTTGGCCAGGCCCGGCCCGACGTCGCGGGCGATCTCATCCAGCCACCGCTGCTGGATGTGGGCGAACCGGCGCCGCGTCTCCTCGTGCGCCACCTCGGCAAGCCTCGTCGCAGCCACGATGGCACGGTCCAGCGGGGTGTCCGCCCAGACGGACGATTTGATGAAGTAGGCTGCCGCACCCTCGGGAGCTGCAGCCATGGCCTGGGCATCCGCTTCCGCGAACTCCTCGAGGCGGTCCAGCAGGACACCGATCAGCGCTTCCTTGTTCGGAAAGTGGTACAGGAGCCCACCCTTGGAGACGCCGGCACGGGCGGCCACGGCATCAAGGGTGGCGGCGCGCTCCCCCACCTCGATCAGGAGGGATTCAAACGCATCGAGCACTGCGCCGCGGGCGACCGGTTTTCTGGGCATGGCTTCCATCATGCCGGTTCCAACCCAGGGTTTATAACTGTACCGTCTGGACGGTATAGTTATTTCATGACCCTGCACTCAACCCTTCGCCCGGAGCACACTTCCGCAAATCAGGCCAGCGGGGGCGGCGTGCGCGACTGGTTCGCCCTGGCCCTGCTCATGTTCCCGGTCCTCCTGGTGGCCGTGGACAACACTGCACTGACGTTCGCCCTTCCCGCGATCGCCCGCAGCCTCGACCCCTCAGGCGTGCAGCTTTTGTGGGTGGTGGATGCCTACGCCCTGGTCCTCGCCGGACTCCTCGTTGCCATGGGCAGCCTCGGCGACAGGATCGGGCGCCGTCGGCTGCTGCTGGTTGGAATTTCGGGCTTTGCGGTGGTCTCCGCGGCGTCGGCCTTCGCCCCGAGCGCCGAATGGCTCATTGCCGGCCGAGCGGCCCTCGGATTCTTCGGCGCCATGCTCATGCCATCTACGCTGTCACTGATCCGCAACGTCTTCCGGGAGCCGGGCAGGCGGAGGCTGGCCGTGGCCATCTGGGCCGCAGGGTTCTCCGGCGGCGCAGCGCTGGGGCCGATCTTTGGCGGCTGGCTGGTGGAGCACTTCTGGTGGGGCGCCGTCCTGCTCGTGGCCGTGCCCATTATGCTGCCGCCGCTGATTCTTGGCCGCTTCCTCATTCCGGAATCCAGGGATCCGAATCCGGGCCGCGTGGATCTGGCCAGCGTGGCACTGTCAATGCTGGCCATGGTGCCGGTGGTCTACGGCATCAAGGAACTGGCCACCCATGGACCCCGCCTGACGTCGTTCGGAGTTCTGGCGTTTGGCCTGGCCATGGGACTCGTGTTTGTCCGCCGCCAGCAGGCCCTCGCATCCCCCCTCCTGGACATGTCGCTGTTCAGGAACCGCGTGTTCAGCACGGCGATCACGGCAAACATCCTGGCGCTGTTCTCCTATAACGGCTTCATCCTGTTTCTGGCCCAGCACCTGCAGCTGCTCGAGGGCATGTCACCGTCGGAGTCGGGCACCGCCATGCTGCCGGCCCTGACGGCCACCGTGGTGGCGGGTTTGCTCGTGGTTCCGCTGGTCCGGAAGGTCCGGCCGGGCTTTGTGGTGGCCGCGGGACTGGCGCTGGGCGCCGCCGGTTACTGCATCGTGGCGTTTGGGGATCACGACGCCGGGCCCGCCGCGCTGCTGGCCGCCCTCCTCATTCTGGCGCTGGGTGTGGGTTCTGCCGAGACTATCTCGAACGATCTGATTCTGGGCGCCGTGCCGGCGGAAAAATCCGGCGCAGCTGCAGCCATTTCGGAGACCGGCTACGAAGTGGGCTCACTCCTCGGGACAGCCATCCTGGGGTCCATCCTGACCGCGTCATACCAGCAGCATCTCGCCCTGCCGGAGACCGTTGCCCAGGCAGTGCCGGCAGAGTCGGCGGACCAGGCCAGGGAGACCCTGGCGGGGGCCATGGAGCTCGCCGGGTCACTCCCGGCCCCGCTGGCCGAGGGGCTCACGGCGGCGGCCCGGGCCGCCTTCGATTCCGGCGTCCACATCACCGCGGCGATCGCGCTGGTCCTGATGGCAGGAGCGTCGGTGCTCGCCGCCGTCGCACTTCGCCGCGTCCCGCCAGCGAAGTAGCCGCACGCGGCACCTGGCACCGCACGGGCAGTAACTGCCACAGAAACGGACAGCCCTGGAGAAAGTTCTCCGGGGCTGTCCGTTGCCGTCGGCGCGGCATATCCCGCTGGTCGGCTACTTGCTGTCAGGGTGCGTGACGCTGGCCGACGCCTTCATGTTCTCGGCGCCAACCATCCACGCATACTGCTCGAGCTTTTCGATGAAGGTGTGCAGCAGGTCTGCGGTTGTGGGGTCTTCCTCATCCACCTCGTCATGGACCTTGCGCATGGTGCCTACGGCCGCTTCGAGCGCTGCCACAATGCGGTCGATCGCATCCTTGGTGTTGATCAGCCCGTCGGGGAACTGGGGAAGGTGGGTCGACTTCGCCACGGTGGCGCTGCGGCCGTCCGGCAGGGCGTGCAGGGCGCGCATGCGCTCCGCGATGTCGTCGGCAAAGGCCCGAGCGGCGTCCACGATCTCGTCGAGCTGAAGATGCAGATCCCTGAAGTTGGTTCCAACAATGTTCCAGTGCGCCTGCTTGCCCTGGATGTGCAATTCGATCAGGTCCGTCAGGACGGCCTGCATGTTGTTGGTCAGTGTCGGTGAAGCCTTCATGAATCCTCCTCGATTAGTCCAGTGGTTCCGACGCTACCGCAGCCGCCCCGGCTCGGGGAGCGCCTGCACCCGAATTTCACGATCAGCTTACTTACTACTTTGCGGGTCATAAATGATCCGCATTCAAAATGCCCTTGCCACACCCACGCTGCACGTGCATACTAAATGAACGTCATTCATTTAGTGACGCTCGTCTCACTGGAGTAATCATCATCATGATCGAAATAACCTGCCTCAACGCGCCTGCTTCCCTCGCCCGGACAGCGCCGTCCGGCCGTCCCGCCTTACGGGTGGGCGTTGTGCAGCACCGCTGGCACAGCAGCGCCGCCGCACTCCGCGCGGAACTCAACGACGGCATCGACCAGGCCGCCCGGCTGGGTGCCACCGTGGTGTTCTTGCCCGAGCTCACCCTCTCCCGCTACCCGGCAGACCAGGTTCCGGAAAATGACCTCGCACGGGAGGGCCAGGACCGGCCGCGCCCCTCCGACGCCGCGGAGGACCTGCTGACCGGCCCCACGTTCCGCTTTGCCGCCGAGGCCGCCCGCCGGAACGGCATCACCGTCCACGCATCGCTCTACCAACGCGCCGGCAACCCGGACGGCTCGGATGACGGCCTGGGCCTGAACACCTCCATCCTCGTGTCCCCGACCGGCGAACTCCTGGCCCGCACGCACAAGCTGCACATTCCGGTGACCGCCGGATACTACGAGGACAAGTTCTTCCGCCAAGGTCCTGCCGCGGAGGACGCCTACCAGGTCCACGCCCCGGCTGAGCTCGGCAACGCCCGGCTGGGCATGCCCACCTGCTGGGACGAGTGGTTCCCCGAACTGGCCCGCATGTACTCCCTCGGCGGCGCCGAACTGCTGGTGTACCCGACGGCGATCGGTTCCGAGCCGCTGTTCCCGGACTTTGACACCCAGCCGCTGTGGCAGCAGGTGATCGTGGGCAACGGCATCGCCAACGGCCTGTTCATGGTGGTCCCGAACCGCTGGGGCCAGGAGGGCAGCCTGAACTTCTACGGATCCTCCTTCATCTCGGACCCTTACGGCCGCATCCTGGTCCAGGCGCCCCGTGACGAGTCGGCGGTCCTCGTGGCCGACCTCGACCTCGACCAGCGCAAGGACTGGCTGACGCTGTTCCCGTTCCTGACCACCCGCCGCCCCGATACCTACGCCCGGCTCACTGAACCGGTCCGCCCCGAGGAACCGTTTGGCACGCCGGAGGCACTTGTGGCCCCAAGTTCAACCGCCGGAGTAAACGCGTGAGCAGGTGGCGCATGCCGGCCGAGACGGCGCGCCAGGAGCGGCTCTGGATGGCCTTCCCCACCGGCGGCTACACCCTCGGCGACACCGCGGAGGCGGCGCACGCCGCCCGGTCCGTCTGGTCCGCCGTCGCGAACGCCGCCGTCGAGTTTGAACCGGTCACCATGGTGGTGGACCCGTCCGACGTCGGGACCGCCGCACGCTATCTGTCCCCCGCCGTCGAGGTGCTGACGGCGGAACTCAACGACGCCTGGATGCGCGACATCGGCCCGACGTTTGTCCTGGACGGAAACGGCGCCCTGGGCGCCGTGGACTGGGTTTTCAACGGCTGGGGCGCCCAAGACTGGGCGCAGTGGGACAAGGACTCGCTGGTCGCCGCCGAGGTGGCCGGCCGGTCCAACGCCCGGCACCTCGTGTCCGAACTGGTTAACGAGGGCGGCGGAATCCAGGTGGACGGCGAGGGCACGGTCCTGGTCACCGAAACGGTGCAGCTTGATCCTGGCCGCAATCCCGGACTCAGCAAGGCCGACGTCGAGGCCGAATTGGCCAGGACCATCGGCGCCAAAAAGGTGATCTGGCTGCCGCGCGGGCTCACCCGTGACTCACAGCGGTTCGGAACGCGCGGGCACGTCGATATCGTTGCCGCCATCCCGTCCCCGGGCACCCTGCTGGTCCATTCCCAGCAGAACCCCGCCCACCCGGACTATGAGGTGAGCCGCGAAATCATCAGCTTCCTGTCCTCCACTGCGGATGCTGCGGGCCGGGAATGGTCCATCATCGAAGTCCCGGCGCCCGTTGCCCTGGCGGATCCGGAGGGCTTCGTCGACTACAGCTACATCAACCATGTGGTGGTCAATGGCGGAGTCATCGCCTGCACGTTCTCCGACCCCAACGACGAGAAGGCACTCCGCACCCTCGCGGATGCGTATCCCGGGCGCAAGGTGGTGGGCATCGATGCCCGCGAACTCTTCGCCCGCGGTGGGGGCATTCACTGCATCACCCAGCAGCAGCCCGCTGCCATCTAGAAAGGGCCAGTCATGAGCCAAACCACGCATGAGAGCATCCAGCCCGGCGGGAAGAGCGCTTCCCCGGCCGGCGAAGCAACGCACGGCATCACCGGGAAGGGCCTCAAGGGCGGGCAGCTGGGCCTCCTTGCCGTCGTCGTCCTGGGTATTTCCTCGGTGGCTCCGGCCTACAGCCTCACCAGTTCGCTGGGGCCCGCCGTCGGGGCCGTGGGAGTGCAGCTGCCAGCGATCTTTATCGTCGCGTTCATCCCAATGATCCTGGTGGCGTTCGCCTACCGCGAGCTCAACGCCGACTCCCCGGACAGCGGCACCACGTTCACCTGGGCGACAAAAGCGTTCGGCCCGTTCGTCGGCTGGATGGGCGGCTGGGGTCTGCTCGCCGCCAACATCATCGTTTTGTCCAATCTGGCAGGCGTCGCGGTGGACTTCTTCTACCTCTTCCTGGCGCAGGTGTTCAACAACCCCGAACTCGCGGACCTGACCTCCAACACGGCAGTCAATATTGCCACCTGCCTCGCGTTCGTGGCTCTCGCCGTCTGGGTCAGCTACCGGGGCCTGCACGCCACCAAGCTCGTGCAGTACAGCATGGTCGGTTTCCAGATCCTGGTCTTGGGTGTCTTCATCGTCATGGCGCTCACGCACGCAGCATCCGGCGACGCCGGTCCGTCCCTCGCGTTCAGTTGGGACTGGTTCAACCCCGCCAAGATCGAGAGCTTCGAGCAGTTCACCGCCGGCATGTCGCTCGCCGTCTTCGTCTACTGGGGCTGGGACGTGTGCCTGACCGTGAATGAGGAAACCAAGGGCGGCAGGGGCACGGCAGGCAAGGCGGGAACGACGACGGCGGTCGCGGTCCTGGCCCTCTACCTCGCCGTGATCGTGGCCACCATGATGGTGGCCGGCACCGGCGCCGACGGCATCGGCCTGAACAACCCGGACAACCAGTCGAATATCTTCGCTGCGCTGGCCTCGCCGGTGATGGGTCCGCTGGCCATCCTGATGTCGCTCGCCGTGCTCTCCGGCACCGCCTCGTCCCTGCAGTCCACCATGGCCTCCCCGGCACGCAGCCTGCTGGCGATGGGTCACTACGGCGCCCTGCCGCCGCGTTTCGCGTCGGTCAGCAAGCGCTTTGGGTCCCCCGGCTTCGCCACGCTTATCGCGGGCGGGATCTCCGGCGGCTTCTACGCCGTCATGAAGGTGGTCAGCGAGAACGTCCTCAACGACACCATCCTGGCGCTGGGCCTGATGATCTGCTTCTACTACGGCCTCACGGCATTCGCCTGCACGTGGTACTTCCGGCACAGCCTGTTCTCCAGCGTCCGCAACTTCTTTATGCGGCTGCTGTTCCCCATGGTGGGCGGACTGGTCCTCACCATCGTCTTCATCCAGACGGCCGCGGACAGCTGGGCCCCCGAGTTCGGCAGCGGTTCGGAGATCTTCGGTGTGGGGCTCGTGTTCGTGCTGGGCGTCGGAATCCTAGCCCTGGGGATCGTCGTCATGCTGGTGATGGCGCGGCTGCGGCCCGGCTACTTCCGCGGCGACACGATCCGCCAGGACACCCCCGCGCTGGTGGTGCCCGAATAACACCACTGTGAATGCGGCGATGCCCCGCCTCCCGGACCGGGAGGCGGGGCATCGCTGCTCTCATTGGAGCCAACCAGCGTCTCAGGGACCCCCTTGTCCCGTCAGCTGCCCAGCTCTCCTATCTCAGGCAACTCACCAGTAGTGGGCGACGTCGACGACGAGCCGGGAGCCGGATCCGGGGCCGTCCAGCGTGTACACCTTGAATGGCAGCCGGGCGCGGACGCCCAGGCCAAGGGTGGTGTAGCCCTCGAAGCTGCCGGCCCACGCCACCTGCCGGAACGTGTGGTACCCGGACACGTTGGTCACCTCGGACCGGTTGGCCGGAATGAAGGTGGCCTTGCCGGTGGCATTGTCATATGCCGGCGAGTTGATGGTGAGCTGCAGGAACGCCCCGCCGCGGAGCTTGAGCGGCTGGCCGGAGCCTTCCTGGGCCACCTCGGAAACGTAGCGGACGTTGTAGCCTTTGGCTTTGCCCTTGAGGTCGATCACGAGGCGGTCGAAGCAGTAGTGCTGCCCCGAGCGGACGTTGGTGACGGCTGCGGTGCTCATGGTCCGGTCCGCCTTCGCCAGCGAGCCCCACACCTGCCCGCAGTAGGAGGCTGCCGAGGCGGAGCCCGGAGCCAGCAGGCCGAGCCCAACAGCCATGAGGATGACTGTGAGCCAGGCGGGAATTCTTTTCATTTGGCCACCCCTTTCGGGTGAGTGGTTGGATACCTCCAGAGTAGGAGCGCCAAACGCCCTATACGAGGGTTGTGGCCGGTTCGGGGCGCAACCGTTAGCCTTGCGAATTACGGGTCACGAGGCCGTAATTCGCGGCGTACTTTTCAAGGCGTCGAGAGACGTTCGTGGCCCTTTCTCCACGTTTCCGTTACCAGGGATAACGGCGTTGGTGGGGAAAAAGCGAGGCGCCGGCCTCCCCGTGGGGAGCCGGCGCCTCGCGTGGCTTTGCTCTGGCGGCTGCCTGGCTATGAAGGCTGCCTGGCTGCAAAGCAGGTCTGCGTGTGGCAGTTTTAGCCTTCGCAGTCGTGGCAGTACTTCAGGCCGTTCTTTTCCTTTGCTACCTGGGACCGGTGACGGACCAGGAAGCAGGAGCCACAGGTGAACTCATCGGACTGCTCGGGAACGACGATGACCGTCAGTTCCTCGTTGGACAGATCGGCGCCCGGAAGGTCGATGCCCTCGGCGGTGTCGTTCTCGTCGAGGTCGATGACGGCGGTCTGGGCACCGCCGCCGCGGGACGCCTGGAGTGCCTCCAGTGATTCGGAGGGAGACTCTTCTTCTGTCTTGCGTGGGGCGTCGTAATCGGTAGCCATAGCGTTGTTCACTTTCGTTGCTGCACAGCGCCATTCAGGCACCTCAGTGAAGCAGTTTAGGTCATAAAGCGGCAACGTCAAGAATAGTGTGGCCAAGGCGACACTAATTGATCATTTCCGCCTGATCCGCCGCCTGGCTGGCGGCATTTCCATGCGTCCTCAGCACGTGGTCGCCCCCGAACGCGACCCCGCTGAGCGGAGGCAGCCACGCCCACCGCGTGACCTCCTGAAGGGCGTCGCTGGCCTGCTCGGCGGTGGCAGGAACCGGCGGGAAGAGCAGGGCGTCCGCGAGCGCCGCACGCATCCGGGTGAGCAACTCTGCGATGGTCATGGCGCAAAGCTATGTGGCCAGTGTTGTGGACTCGTTTCGGCCGCGTCTCCAAACAGTTAAACCATGTGCCCAGGTTGCCCATTCATGGAGCCACCGGGACGGGGTCCAACGGGGCCTGGGCCAAACCGCGGGGACTGGCGGGAGCGCCGTCGTCGGTCCTAGCCTTGAGCTGTTCCTGGATTTGACCACCCAGCAGGCGGAGGCACCACATGGCGACGAAACTGAACCGCAAGGCACTGGAGCACGCACGCAGCCTCGTGAAGAAGGGGAAGGTGGAGCGGGATGTCCGTGATGACTGGAGTGAACACGCGCCGTCAGCGGACGACGAGAACTCCTTTATCGACAAGCACGGCTTCGACGAGTTCTCGAAGTGGCATCTCGGCATTGATAAGGAGAAATCCGAGGGCACCAAGGGCAGCGTGAGTTTTCCTTTCGGGGACCTTAAGAAGGTCCACCGCTGCGCCATTATTTCGCTGGAGAGCCGGGCGGCGCAGTACGACCACGACGACATCCGCAAGGCCGCAAAGGACTTGCTGGAGGAGATTGACGCGGACTAACCGCAACGTCGTCTGCACGAGGGAAGCCCCTCCGTCCCGGCGAAGCGCCGGAACGGAGAGGCTTGCGGCCCTGTGGGACTGGTCTCAGCCGCGGTTGTACATGACGTGCTTGGTGCGGGAGAAGTCCTCCAGGGCATAGATGGAGAGGTCGCGGCCGTAGCCGGAGCCCTTGAAGCCGCCCCAGGGCACTTCGTTGGCGATGACCAGGTGCGAATTGACCCAGACGGTGCCGAAGTCGAGCCTGCCGGGACGGACAGTGAGCGGGCGGCGTTCGTGGTCCACACCGAGGCGGCAAGCCCATAAACGGTTTCGTTGGACCGGGTGATGGCCTCCTCGTCGGTGCTGAAGGTCTCCACCGACACCACCGGGCCGAAGATTTTCGGTGGAACTGTACGCGAGTACTAAACCGCAGGTCTAAGGAAAAAATGGGAGCCCCCTGTCGGATTCGAACCGACGACCCCCGCTTTACAAGAGCGGTGCTCTGGCCAACTGAGCTAAGGAGGCGTGCCCGTCAGGGCAGGCGCCGCTATGGCGCTAGATAAGGTTAGCCCAAGGACAGCCCGCCCGTAAAAACAGACGTGCGCCTAAAAGGAAAGGTGGCCCGGTATCCGGAAAATCCGGACGCCGGGCCACCGCCCAGAATGAACGCCTAGGCCTTGGCCTTGATGGCCGCCTCAACGAAGGCCGGGAATTCGGTCTGGGCGCTGTCGCCCTTGCCCCACTGCTTGCCGTCCACGAGGACAGTCGGCGTACCGCTCACGCCAATGGCTGCGGCTTCCTGGGTGGTGTACTTGACCCAGGGACGGTACGTCTTGTTCTCGACGCAGGAGTCGATGCTCTTGGCGCCGACGTCCGTGGCCAGCTTCTTCAGCTCGTCGTCGGAGAGCCCGGCGCTGCCCTCGGCTGGCTGGTTAGCGAACAGGGTGTCCACAAACGCCGAGTACTTCTCCGGGGATTCGTTCACCACGCATGCAGCGGCGTTGGCCGCACGCGAGGAGTAGTTGGTGGTGGAGCGGCTGTCCAGGAAGCCCAGGGCCCGGTACTCCACGGTGATCTTGCCTTCGTCACGGAGTTTCGTCAGGGTCTTGTTGTACGTCGCCTCGAAGTTCTTGCAGACGGGGCAGATGAAGTCGATGTATAGGACGACCTTCACCGGCTTGCCCTTTTCGGCTTCCGCGCCGGGCGCCGTGACGGTTGCAGGCGCCGAGGCTGCCGGCGAGGGAATGTCTGCGACGTTCACGTTGGCGGCGGCGGACTTTGCCACTTCGGCGCCCTTGAGCAGGGTGACGCCGCCGTGGACGTTGCCGTTGGCGGGAGTGGGGCCCTGGTCCGCCACCGGGGCGTTGCTCTTGAGGCTGGTGGTCACCACCAGCGCGACGACGGCAAGGATGGCCACGACGGCGACCACGATTCCCCAGCCAATGAGCAGTTTGTTCCGCTTGTCCTTCTTAAGCTGCGCCTCCCGGATTTCGCGGGCTTTCTCGCGGGCCTCGGCCGTGCGCTCTGCTTTGGACTTGCGGGGTTCGTTTGCGGGGCTCATTAGTTCCTCGTGTCGTACGGACAAGTGCGGGCCACCAGGGGCAACTCCCCCAGTTTAGGGGAGAACCCTGGAGCTTGCGCTTTCAAGTATTCGTTCCAGCCTGCCCAACGGACGAATGGCCCCTAAGATTCCGGCCCGATAGGGTTGATGAGAGTCACAAGCAACCTCAGGGAGCCCCAATGCACGGAGCCGTAAGCGACAAATCCGACACAAAAACGGAAAGCTCGGCGGTGCCCGGCGGCAGCTCGGACGCCACCAAGGACGGGACGAAGGACGCCACCAAGTACGACTTCATGGTGGTCTCCAACCGCCTGCCGGTGGACCGCTGCGCGCCCGGTGAGCCCGGCGATGACGGCTCCGGCTGGCGGCGCTCCCCGGGCGGCCTGGTGACCGCACTTGCTCCCATGATGACCCGGACCGACGGCGCCTGGGTGGGCTGGCACGGTGCCGCGGATGAGACAGTGGAGCCGTTCAGCCACGGCGGCATGGACCTTGTGCCGGTCCAGCTCAGCAGCGATGACGTTGAGCTGTATTACGAAGGGTTCTCCAATGCGACGCTGTGGCCCCTGTACCACGATGTCATCGCGCCGCCGGAGTTCCACAGAACCTGGTGGGACGCCTACCGCACGGTGAACAGAAGGTTCGCCGACGCCGTCGTCCGTACTGCCGATGAAGGCGCAACCGTCTGGGTGCAGGACTACCAGCTCCAGCTGGTGCCGCGGATGCTGCGCCAGGCGCGGCCGGACCTGAAGATCGGGTTCTTCAACCACATCCCCTTCCCGCCGCCGGAAATCTTCGCCCAGCTCCCCTGGCGCCAGGCCATCATCGACGGGCTGCTGGGGGCTGACCTGGTGGGCTTTCAGCGCAGCAGCGACGCCGGCAACTTCATGCGTTCGGCCCGGCGCTTCCTCGGCGCCAGCGTCAAGCAGCAGCAGGTCCACGTCAAGGACACCGCCGGCGATCTCACGCACATCGCCCGTGCCCAGGCCTTCCCCATTTCCATCGATGTCCAGCACATCACTGAACTGGCCCAGAAGCCCGAGATCATCGAACGCGCCCGCCAGATCCGGCAGGACCTCGGCAACCCCAAGACCATCCTGCTGGGCGTGGACCGGCTGGACTACACGAAGGGCATCGGCCACCGACTCAAGGCGTACGAGGAGCTCCTGAATGAGGGCCAGCTCAAGGTGGGCGATGCGACGCTGATCCAGGTTGCCAGCCCCAGCCGCGAGCGCGTGGAGCAGTACCGGCTCCTGCGTGAGGAGGTCGAGGGCACCGTGGGCCACATCAACGGCACCTACGACACCATCGAGAATACGGCCGTCCGCTACCTGCACCACAGCTATCCGGTGGAAGAGATGGTGGCCCTCTACCTGGCGGCGGACGTCATGCTGGTCACGGCCCTGCGCGACGGCATGAACCTCGTCGCCAAGGAGTACGTCACGGCCCGCACCAACAATGACGGCGCCCTGGTGCTCAGCGAATTCGCCGGCGCCGCAGACCAGCTCAAGCAGGCCCTGCTGATGAACCCGCACGACATCGACGGCCTGAAAGACGCCGTGATGCGGGCGGTGAAGATGTCCCCCAGGGAGTCTGCCCGCCGCATGCGCGCCATGCGCAAGCAGATCCTGGACCACGACGTCGACCACTGGTCGGCCGACTTCCTGAACGCCCTCAAGGAGAAGGTGATCCGCGATGACTCCTGACGCAGAGCACACCACCGGCGAAACGGGCAGTACCCGGCTGACGCTGTCCCCCGAACTGCTGGACGCGGTGCGCCGCATCGCAGGCACGGACCATCTGCTGGTGGCCATGGACTTTGACGGCACCATCTCCCCCATCGTGGACCACGCCGGGGACGCGCGCCCACTCCCCCGCTCGGCTGCCGCCTTCGCCGAACTGAGTTCCCTTCCGCGTACGACGACGGCACTTATCTCCGGGAGGGCACTGGACAGTCTGCGGGCGGTCGCCTCCCCGCCGGAGGAGACCCTGCTGATCGGGAGCCACGGCGCCGAGGCGTGGCTGGGTCCGGGTTCGGCGCCGCTGACCCTCGACCCCGAGCAGCTTTCGCTTCTCGACGAGGTCCGGGGCATCCTGACGGAGATCGTGGAACTCGCCCCAGGCACCGTCCTGGAGGAAAAGCCCGCCGGCGTTGTGCTGCACACACGGCTGGCGGCGGACGACGTTGCAGAGGATGCCGTCGCGGCCGCCCGCGCCGCACTCCAGGACCGCCAGGGCGTCTATCTCAAGAACGGCAAGCGCGTCCTGGAAACGTCCGTGGTACATGCATCCAAGGGTGAAGGCGTCGACTTCCTCCGCCAGGCCACCGGAGCCACCGGAGTACTGTTCGCCGGCGACGACACCACCGACGAGGACGCCCTGGCCCGCCTGGGGCAGCACGACGTCGGCGTGAAGGTGGGCCTTGACTTCACGCAGGCACAGTTCCGGGTGGAGGCCCCGGTCCATATCGCCGAACTCCTCGAGGCGCTGCTGCGGGAACGCCGGAAGGCCGTTACTCCCGCATAAACGCCTTTGTGCCGCATCTCATATGTGACACTCGTAACATTTTGTCCGATTCGCGATAAATCTGACATACTCTTGTTTGTGATGTGGCGCACAGGAACCGTGCGGCGTCACTGGATGCTCCTCGGCCCCAGGCCGAGGAGTCATCATGTAGGGCACAACTGAATTACATGAACCATTCACTACGGATCGTCCGGCACGTACCTGCCGGTGAAGGGATTGATAACTGTGGCAACAGTTACTTTTGACAACGCTACGCGTCTGTACCCGGGCACAGAAAAGCCCGCTGTTGACAAGCTCAACATCGAAATCGCCGACGGCGAATTCCTGGTCCTCGTTGGACCCTCCGGTTGCGGTAAGTCCACCTCCCTGCGCATGCTCGCAGGCCTCGAGGACGTCAACGCCGGCCGGATCCTCATTGGCGACCGCGACGTCACCGACGTTCCGCCGAAGGACCGCGACATCGCGATGGTTTTCCAGAACTACGCCCTGTACCCGCACATGACTGTGGCGGACAACATGGGCTTCGCCCTCAAGATCGCCGGTGTGAGCAAGGAAGAGCGCGCCGAGCGCGTCCGCGAAGCTGCAAAGCTCCTCGACCTTGAGCAGTACCTCGACCGCAAGCCGAAGGCACTCTCCGGCGGTCAGCGCCAGCGTGTTGCCATGGGCCGCGCCATCGTCCGTAACCCCCAGGTCTTCCTCATGGACGAGCCGCTCTCCAACCTGGACGCCAAGCTCCGTGTCCAGACCCGCACCCAGATCGCTTCCCTCACCCGCCGCCTGGGCGTCACCACCGTTTACGTGACCCACGACCAGGTCGAGGCCATGACCATGGGCGACCGCGTTGCTGTGCTCAAGGACGGCCTGCTGATGCAGGTGGACACCCCGCGCAACCTGTACGACCGCCCCAAGAACGTCTTCGTGGCCGGCTTCATCGGCTCCCCCGCCATGAACCTGCTGGAACTTCCCGTGGTCGACGGCGGCGTCCAGTTTGGCGGCACGGTGTACCCGGTGCCGCGCAACATCCTCGAAGAGGCCCACGGCGCCACAGTCACCCTGGGCAGCCGGCCCGAAGACCTCGAGACCGCAGCCCAGGGCGAAGGCATCCAGGTTGAGGTCGACGTCGTCGAGGAACTTGGCGCCGACGCATACGTCTACGGCCACACCACGCTGGACGGCAAGACCCACGACATCGTGGCCCGCGTCGACGGCCGCCGTCCCCCGATGAAGGGCGAGTCCATCTGGGTCCGCCCGCAGTCTGGCCACGTGCACCTGTTCGACACCAAGACCGGCGAACGCCTGGGCGACTAGTCCCTCTCCCAACCAAAACCTTGGCGGCGGTCCTCCCCAACCGGAGGGCCGCCGTCGGGCTTTAACCGCTGCCCCCTTTTAGGCACCCCCCGCAAAATACGGAAGAATTGACCCATGACCGAGGAACGCAACGCGCAGTGGCACGATGAACCCACCGACTACGGGCAGATCGGCAAGCTGCCGCGGTTCGAAGCGGCCAGCGCCAATGACGACAAGGCAGCCTCGGTCGCAAGCAACCTCAACATCACGGCCGCTGCCGCCGACCCCGAGCTCCTCGACCTGCCCTGGCATATAGCGCTCGAAGACTGGCCGGCGGAAAACCTGGCCGCGCTCCCCCGCGGTATCTCCCGGCACATCGTGCGGTTCGCCCACCTCGGCGGCTCCGTCATCGCCATCAAGGAAACGTCCGAGCACGTGGCCCGCCACGAGTACCACATGCTCCGCAAGCTCGCGCGTCTGGACGTGCCCTGCGTGGAGCCCGTGGCAGTCATCACCGGCCGCACCACCCCCGACGGGCGCCCCCTGAACCCGGTCCTCGTGACCCGCCACCTGAAGTTTTCCATGCCGTACCGCGCGCTCTTCTCCCAGATGCTGCGCAAGGACACGCTCACCCGGCTCATCGACGCCCAGGCGCTGCTGCTGGTCCGGCTGCACCTCATCGGCTTCTACTGGGGCGACGTCTCGCTCTCCAACACCCTGTTCCGCCGGGACGCAGGCGCCTTCGCCGCCTACCTGGTGGACGCCGAAACCGGCGAACTGTACCCGGACCTCTCCACGGGGCAGCGCGAGTACGACCTGGAGATCGCCCGCGTCAACATCGCCGGCGAACTCATGGACCTTCTCGACGGCGGCCTGATCGAGGAGAAGGTGGACCCCGTGGCCACCAGCGAACTCATCATGGAAAGCTACCGGCGCCTGTGGACGGAGCTGACCGCCAAGGAATCCTTCGAACTCGGCGAGCGCTGGCGCGTCGGCGCCCGCATCCGCCGGCTCAACGAGCTCGGCTTCGACGTCGAAGAGTACGCGATCAAGACCACGCAGAACGGCTCCACCATCCAGTTGCAGCCGAAGGTCGTCGACGCCGGCCACCACATGCGCCGCCTGCTGCGCCTGACCGGCCTCGACGCCCAGGAGAACCAGGCCCGGCGCCTGCTCAACGACATGGACTCCTTCCGGGCCGACAACAACCCGGAGATGGACGAGGAATACAGCGCGCACCTGTGGGTCAGCCAGATCTTCGAGCCGATCGTCCGTTCCATCCCCCGCGACCTCTCCGGAAAGCTCGAACCGGCCGAAGCCGTGCACGAGGTGCTGGAGCACCGCTGGTACATGTCCGAAAAGCAGGAACGGCACATCCCCCTGGCCGAGGCCGTCCAGTCCTACATCGACTCGATCCTGCGCCACCGCCGCGACGAGGCCGCCATCATGCTGAACCCGGACACGGAGATGCTGAAGATCCTCGCCGTGGAGACCGAGGAGTCGCGGTACGGGGCCGATGAGACCGAGGACGAGTATCCCGACGCCGACGACTGAGTTTACTGGGCGGCCTTTGGCCCGGCTTTAGTCGACCTGCCCTAGATCGCCTTGCCAGGGTTCAGGATGCCCGCGGGATCGAAGAGGTCCTTGACCCGGCGCTGCAGTTCCCGTAGCGGCTCGGGCTGTTCCAGGCCCAGCCAGCGCAGCTTGTACTGCCCCACGCCGTGCTCGCCCGTGATGGTTCCGCCCATTTCCAGTGCCGCCACGATGGACGCGTCGAGCGCCGTGTTCAGGCGGCGCACGGCGGCGGTGTCCACCTCGTCGTTCACGCGGTCAATCCAGAACGTCGGGTGCAGGTTGCCGTCGCCGGCATGAGCCACGACTTTCAGGCTGACGTCGTGGACCCCGGCCAGCGTTTCCAGCGCCTCCACATAGTCCACCAGCCTGGAGCGCGGCACGGCAACGTCCTCGCCCACACGGTACTGGTCATCCACCTCCACGCCCCTGCTGTTGCGCCGCAGTTCCACCAGCTGTTCCGCCTCCGCGCTCGCCTCAGTGGTGACCACGGCACCACCGGCCGCCAGGACCTCCCGCACGACGTCGGCCTCGGCCGCCGCCCCGAAGCCGTCCGTCTGGACCAGGAGCAGTGAAGCTCCCCGCGACGCGAGATCCGAGCCGTACAGCTCATCAAGCTGGGCCAGCGACCCGCCGTCGAGCAGTTCCATGATGGCCGGCTGCACGCGGGCCCTTCCGACGGCGAGCACACCGGTCGCCGCCTGCCGGAAATCAGGGTAGAACGCTGCGATGGTGTGCACCTCACGGGGCAGGTACTTCAGCCGGACCGTCGCGCCGACCACGATGCCCAGCGTGCCCTCCGAACCCACGAACAGCCCGGTCAGGTCGTAGCCGGCCACGCCCTTGAACGTCTGGTGGCCGGTGTGCAGGAGCGATCCGTCCGCGAGCACCACGTCCAGTGCCAGCACAGAGTCCCGGGTCACGCCGTACTTCGCGCACCGTAGGCCGCCGGCGTTGGTGGCCACGTTCCCGCCGACGGTGGATATCCTGAAGCTTGCCGGGTCCGGAGCGAACATGAGCCCGTGCGCCGCGGCGGCGTCGTTCAGGTCGGCGTTGATGACGCCGGGTTCGACGACGGCGGTCTCGTCATCCGCCTTGAGCTCCAGAATGCGGTTCATCCGTTCCAGGCCAAGAACAACACAGCCCTCACTGGCATGGGCGCCTCCCGAGACTCCAGTCCCGGCCCCGCGGGGCACCAGCGGCACATTCCGGGCCGCGCAGGCTTTGACGGTGGCCTGGACGTCATCGACTGTCTCCGCCAGGACCACCGCGGCGGGCAGCCGGTAGGCCAGCACGGGTGCCTGGTCCACCGCGTACAAGGCGAGTGCGGCCTCGTCCCGGAGGACTTTCCCCGCCCCCAGGATTGATGTCAGTTCGTCGGCGATGCTGCCCATGGGTCTCCCGTTCAGTTTCTTTTCTTCAGTCTAGATGTCGCTCAAAGACTGCCTCTTTCCCCTGCCGGACTTTTACCAGGAAGGGCATGGGGCTGGAAGCGTTTCCAAGTTTGTGATGCCAGTGACGTTGCAGCCCGGCAGGTTGACCCGAATTGTCAATGGATTTGCCGGTGTAAACGCTTTCATTAAGGCTGAATCCGCCTTTAAGATGGCCCAATGTCTGTTGACTCGTTTCTGCACTCGGCGTCGCCGCTGGCTGGCGCCCTGACGCCCGTCCACGCCCCTGACAACGCGCACGGCTGGTGGCGGTCAGCCGTCATTTACCAGGTGTACCCGCGGTCCTTCCGGGACATGAACGGTGACGGCATCGGTGACCTCGCAGGGATCACCGCCGAGATGCCGCAGCTTGCCGAGCTCAACGTGGACGCTGTCTGGCTCTCGCCCTTCTACCGCTCACCGCAGCGCGACGCCGGATACGATGTCAGCGACTACTGCGACGTCGACCCCATCTTCGGCACGCTCGGGGACTTCGACGGCATGGTGGCTGAGGCGAACCGCCTGGGCCTTCGCGTTATCGTCGACCTGGTCCCGAATCACTGCTCCGACCAGCACCGAGATTTCCAGGCGGCGCTGGCAGCCGGCCGGGGCAGCCCCGAACGGGACATGTTCATCTTCCGCGACGGCCGGGGCGCCGCGGGGAACGAAGCACCCAACAACTGGGAGTCGCACTTCGGTGGACCCGCCTGGACCCGCATCACCGAACCCGACGGCGCTCCCGGCCAGTGGTACCTGCACCTCTTCGATTCCTCGCAGCCGGACTTCAACTGGGACAACCAGGCGGTGCATGACGAGTTCGAGCGCATCCTGCGCTTCTGGCTGGACCGCGGCGTCTCCGGCTTCCGCGTGGACGTGGCCCACGCCCTGGTCAAGGCCCCGGGCCTTCCCGCGTGGGGCGGACGGGCGGACGGCAGCAGCTCCGATGGCTTCCCCGGGCATGAAGCTCCCATGTTCGGCCAGCCGGCCCTGCACGACATCTACCGTGCGTGGCGCCGGATACTTGAGCAGTACGGTCCCGACCGCATTCTCTGCGCGGAAGCCAACGTGGATCCCCTGCCGCGGCTGGCGCACTGGGTCCGGCCCGACGAAATGCACCAGGCCTTCAACTTTCCCTACCTCCATGCGGGGCTGGATCTCCCCCGCCTGCGCCACATCGTCACCGAGTCCTTGACGTCCCTGGATGCCGTGGGTGCGCCCAGCACCTGGGTGCTGTCCAACCACGACGTCGTCCGGCACGCCACCCGCTTCGGGTACGACTGGTCCGGGCCGCGGGGCGGAGACGGCATCGGCCCCCACGATCCCCAGCCGGACGAGGAGCTGGGCAGGACCCGGGCCGCGGCTGCGTCCCTGTTCATGCTCGGGCTCCCCGGCGGCGCCTACCTCTACCAGGGTGAAGAACTTGGGCTCCCTGATGGCATCGATATCCCGGACCACCAGCGGCAGGACCCGACGTTCGCACGGACCGGCGGCGCCCGGCTGGGACGTGACGGCTGCCGGGTCCCGCTGCCGTGGAAGGCTTCCGGGCTCCACAGCGGCTTCGGCGACGGCGACGCGCCCTGGCTACCGCAGCCGGAGAGCTTCGCGAAACTGGCCCGTGACGCCCAGGCCGGGGACCCGTCGTCGCACTTGAACCTGTACCGCCGCATGCTCTCCGTCCGCCGCGAACTGGACCTTGGACGCGGCTCCCTCGCATGGGCGGAGGAATGGTGCACCGCTTCGTCCCTGGCATTCCTCAACGGGGACATCCTGGTGGTCATGAACATCGGCCCCGATCCGTTGGAACTTCCCGCCGGCGAGGTTGTGCTGCGCAGTTCATCGCCAACGGGCTACGGCGAGGATGACCAGCGGTTTGGCCTGGGCTCCGGGGAGACCGTCTGGCTGCGGATTCCGGCAGAGGGGACAGAAAGCTAAGACATGGCCGGCATCAAGGACGTTGCGGAACGGGCAGGGCTTTCCATAGCCACCGTTTCCCGCGCCTTGAGCGGCAAGGGCCATGTGTCCACCGCGAGCCGCGAGCGTGCCAGGGCGGCAGCGGCCGAGCTCGGTTTCGTTCCCTCCTACCAGGCATCCAGCCTCGCCTCCGGCCGTACCCGCAACATCGGCCTCGTGGTCCCCACAGTCCGCCGCTGGTACTTCTCGTCCGTGGTGGAAGGCATTTCGGCTGCTCTCCTCGACGCCGGCTATGACCTGACGCTCTACAACATCACGGAGGGGCCGGTCCGGCGGCGGAGTATCCTCCAGGATTTCCTGCTGCGGAAACGCGTGGATGCGGTCATCGCGGTGGCGCTGGCGCTGACGGAGGAGGAGATCGGCCAGATGCTCGCCATCAACCGTCCGCTCGTGGGCATCGGCGGACCGCTGCCCGGAGCTTCCACCATCCGAATAGACGACCATGGTCTGGCAGAGTCAGCGGTCAACCACCTCATCCGGCTCGGCCACCGGCGGATCGCGCACCTCACGGGCGACTCGGTATACGAGCATGATTTCAAGATCCCGAGTACCCGGCGAGCAGGCTATGAGAAGGCAATGACGGCCGCAGGACTCCCCCTGCGTTCCTCGTGGGTGGTCAGGGCGGACTTCACCATCGAGGGTGCCTACGCCGTCGCGCGGGACCTTCTCGGCGGAACTTCGGAACGGCCAACGGCAGTCTTTGCTGCCTCGGACGAGACGGCGATAGGAACCATCCTGGCCGCCCGGGACTTCGGGCTCCGGGTGCCCGAAGACCTGTCAGTCATCGGCCTGGACGGACACGAACTGGGGGAACTGTTCGGCCTGACCACGATCGATCAGGATCCGCGGGGCCAGGGAGCATTGGCGGTGCGCCTGCTGCTCGAGGAGTTCGACGCCGGAGCGGAGAGCGCCGTCGTGAACACCGAATACCCAACGCGGTTTGTCATTCGGCGGAGCACGGCGGTACCCCCGTCGTAGGACCGCACTACTCTGAAGTGCCGCCCATGAATCTGACGTACCGGCTCAGCACTTCCGGCCAGTCCCTCTCCCAACCGGCACGGGTGCCGGCCGGATCCTCTGCGCCTTCCCAGCCGTCGTGGACCGCCCGTACTTCTGTGCCTTCGTCCACACCCCGGAACACAACACGAAGCTCTGTGGACCACAGCGCGGTGCTGCCGGGGTACCAGGATGCGTGGAAGGACAGCGGAGGCTGCCAATCGTCAATGGTTCCCCAGATTGCGCTGCGGCCGTCATCGGCGGTCTCCACGATCAGGTTCTCCTCGAACTCCACGTGGGAGCCGGGTCCGTACACGCTGTTGGTCTCCATGGGCCACCAGAGATGCGTGTGGTCGGTGAAGCCCATGAATGCCCGGGACACAGGTCCGGGGACCACCACCGTGCAGATGACGGGGTCCAGGCTGACTGCGGGCTCGGGCACATCGCTGCCGGCGGCGTGGCTGAAGAGATTATCCATGGCTACCAACTCTACCGGCCCACCCCGCCGGATCCTCCCTCACATCACCCGTCACAGGTGAGGCTGTAGCGTTCGACAACGACACGGCAACCGGCTTGATGCCGATTGCGCACCGCGACGAAGGTGTGCGATTATTCCCGTGATCGTTGTCCATCGGCAGGAGGTGAGACCCATGTACGCAGTATCCGTAGTGGGCGCTCCCCTGCAGGGGACGATCGCGCGACTGGGGTAGTCGCAATTGGGAGGCCCGACAGTCATTCCGCGAAAGGCGACTCCCATGAACGCAACACCTTCTTCGACAAACAAGCGGGCCTTGGTCCTCGCCGGTGCCGGAGCGGCAGGCAATGCCTGGGAGCTCGGTCTCATCGCCGGCCTGTCCGATGCCGGGGTCGATGTAACCGAGGCCGACCTCATCATCGGGACGTCGGCAGGATCGACGGTTGCTGCCCAGATCACCAGCGGGACAAGGCCGGCCGAACTGTATGCCGCCATCCTCGCCGAGGTGCCTCAGCCACGGGCCGGCCACGCCGGATCGGACAGGAGACACGCTCCGAGTCTCGCGGGGCCGACCTACATGGAGTGGTCGAACGAGATCATCGGTTCTGCTCAGGATGCGTCCGACATGCGCCGCAGGATGGGCGCCGCGGCGCTCGAAATGGACGCGTCCGACGGCTCCAGCCAGACGCGCTGGCGCGACATCGTCGCGGCCCGGCTGCCCAGCCGGCACTGGCCGCAACAGCCTATGCTGATCGCGGCTGTCGATGCGCATACCGGGGAACCGGTCGTGTTCGACCGTCACAGCGGAATCGATCTGGTGGACGCCGTCGCCGCCAGCACCAGCAACGGCTTCGGAGGGCCCTACAGGATCGGCGGGAACGGATACATCAACGGCGGCTATCGACGCAGTGAGAACGCCGACCTGGCGGCTGGACACGGGCGGGTGCTGGTGCTGTCACCGTTCGGCGGCAGATCGCGGATGCCGCTGGAGTGGGGCATGGATCTCGCAACCCAAGTCGCCGAACTGCGCGCACGCGGTAGCAGGGTCGAAACGATCTTCCCGGACAGCAACTCCGAGAACATGTTCGGCGCCAATGCGATGGATCTGTCGCTTCGTCCGCCCGCGGCTCGAGCTGGCTACAACCAAGGCAGAGCCCTTGGCGAGCAGCTCAGCGAATTCTGGCGGTAACACCCGGCACCGGTCGACTCGGTAAGCGCCGCCTGGGGCATCTACCAGCATGCGGCAGGATCTGAGGGAGCGTTGAGGAAAAAGCAGCGGGATGTGAGGGAGGGTGTGACGCCCTTGATGTTAAAAGGGTCAGGCCCCGACGTTCATCGTCGGGGCCTGAGCCGTAAATAGTGTCCGGCGGTGACCTACTCTCCCACACCCTCCCGGGTGCAGTACCATCGGCGCTGTGGGTCTTAGCTTCCGGGTTCGGAATGGGACCGGGCGTTTCCCCCACGCTATGACCGCCGTAACCCTTGCTCCTCCGCCGCGGCCGGGCCGTGACGGGGAAATCTTTGTGGTTACAACCTTCCTGCCTGGTGAGGCAGGTGTGGTGTTGTTATTCAATTTTGTCGGTTCTCAAGCAACGGGTTTGTTGGTTGGGAACCACATAGTGGACGCAAGCAGTCTTGTTATCTTTTTACCATCCCTGGTTGCAAACGCTTTTGAATCCGTTTGCGGGATGGTGTGTGGTGTAAGTTATCGGCCTATTAGTACCGGTCAGCTTCACGAGTCGTTAGTCCTCGCTTCCACATCCGGCCTATCAACCCAGTGGTCTGGCTGGGGGCCTCTCACACACAAGGTGTATGGAAATCTCATCTCGAAGCGAGCTTCCCGCTTAGATGCTTTCAGCGGTTATCCCATCCGAACGTAGCTAATCAGCGGTGCACTTGGCAGTACAACTGACACACCAGAGGTTCGTCCGTCCCGGTCCTCTCGTACTAAGGACAGCCCTTCTCAAATTTCCTGCGCGCGCAGCGGATAGGGACCGAACTGTCTCACGACGTTCTAAACCCAGCTCGCGTACCGCTTTAATGGGCGAACAGCCCAACCCTTGGGACCTACTCCAGCCCCAGGATGCGACGAGCCGACATCGAGGTGCCAAACCATGCCGTCGATATGGACTCTTGGGCAAGATCAGCCTGTTATCCCCGAGGTACCTTTTATCCGTTGAGCGACGGCCATTCCACAATGTACCGCCGGATCACTAGTCCCGACTTTCGTCCCTGCTCGAGATGTCTCTCTCACAGTCAAGCTCCCTTGTGCACTTACACTCGACACCTGATTGCCAACCAGGCTGAGGGAACCTTTGGGCGCCTCCGTTACTTTTTAGGAGGCAACCGCCCCAGTTAAACTACCCATCAGGCACTGTCCCTGACCCGGATTACGGGCCGAAGTTAGATGTCCAAAGTGACCAGAGTGGTATTTCAACGATGACTCCACCCGAACTGGCGTCCGGGCTTCAACGTCTCCCACCTATCCTACACAAGCCACTCCGAACACCAATACCAAACTATAGTAAAGGTCTCGGGGTCTTTCCGTCCTGCTGCGCGTAACGAGCATCTTTACTCGTACTGCAATTTCGCCGAGTTTATGGTTGAGACAGCGGGGAAGTCGTTACTCCATTCGTGCAGGTCGGAACTTACCCGACAAGGAATTTCGCTACCTTAGGATGGTTATAGTTACCACCGCCGTTTACTGGGGCTTAAATTCTCAGCTTCGCCCTTGCGGACTAACCGGTCCTCTTAACCTTCCAGCACCGGGCAGGAGTCAGTCCGTATACATCGTCTTGCGACTTCGCACGGACCTGTGTTTTTAGTAAACAGTCGCTTCCCCCTGGTCTCTGCGGCCCCGATCCCCTCCCGGTCGCTAGTACCGTTCAAGGTTGGGGCCCCCCTTCTCCCGAAGTTACGGGGGCATTTTGCCGAGTTCCTTAACCATAATTCTCTCGATCGCCTTAGTATTCTCTACCTGATCACCTGTGTCGGTTTGGGGTACGGGCGGCTAAAACCTCGCGCCGATGCTTTTCTAGGCAGCATAGGATCACCGAATCCCCCCTTTACGGGAGTCCCGTCAGATCTCAGGCACATGAACAGCGGATTTGCCTACCGTTCGCCCTACATCCTTGGACCGGGACAACCATCGCCCGGCTCGGCTACCTTCCTGCGTCACACCTGTTAATACGCTTGCCTCCCAGGATCAGGTCCCGCGCTCCACCAAAAACCGCACACCACAAGGGTGATTGGTCAGGTCTCGGGCGGTTAGTATCCCCTGTTCAACATGGGCGGTTTTTCGCCGGTACGGGAATATCAACCCGTTGTCCATCGACTACGCCTGTCGGCCTCGCCTTAGGTCCCGACTTACCCAGGGCAGATTAGCTTGACCCTGGAACCCTTGATCATCCGGCGGACGGGTTTCTCACCCGTCTTTCGCTACTCATGCCTGCATTCTCACTCGTGTAGGCTCCACCGCTGGTTTACACCGCGACTTCACCGCCCACACGACGCTCCCCTACCCATCCACACTCCTGAACCACAAAGGCTTGGAAAATATGTGAATGCCACAACTTCGGCGGTGTACTTGAGCCCCGCTACATTGTCGGCGCGGAATCACTTGACCAGTGAGCTATTACGCACTCTTTTAAGGATGGCTGCTTCTAAGCCAACCTCCTGGTTGTCTTCGCAACTCCACATCCTTTCCCACTTAGCACACGCTTAGGGGCCTTAGTTGGTGGTCTGGGCTGTTTCCCTCTCGACTATGAAGCTTATCCCCCACAGTCTCACTGCTGCGCTCTCACTTACCGGCATTCGGAGTTTGGCTGACGTCAGTAACCTTGTAGGGCCCATTAGCCATCCAGTAGCTCTACCTCCGGTAAGAAACACGCAACGCTGCACCTAAATGCATTTCGGGGAGAACCAGCTATCACGAAGTTTGATTGGCCTTTCACCCCTACCCACAGCTCATCCCCTCCATTTTCAACTGAAGTGGGTTCGGTCCTCCACGACGTCTTACCGTCGCTTCAACCTGGCCATGGGTAGATCACTTCGCTTCGGGTCTAGATCACGCCACTGCAACGCCCTGTTCAGACTCGCTTTCGCTACGGCTTCCCCACACGGGTTAACCTCGCGACGTAACACTAACTCGCAGGCTCATTCTTCAAAAGGCACGCCGTCACAGCTACAAGGCTGCTCCGACGGATTGTAAGCACACGGTTTCAGGTACTGTTTCACTCCCCTCCCGGGGTACTTTTCACCTTTCCCTCACGGTACTGGTCCGCTATCGGTCATTAGGGAGTATTTAGGCTTATCAGGTGGTCCTGACAGATTCACACGGGATTTCTCGGGCCCCGTGCTACTTGGGATACTCATCAAAGGCGGCGCACAGCATTACGGTTACGGGGCTCACACCCTCTACGGCCGGCCTTTCAAGACCGTTCACCTATACCAGCACTCACACCTCCCCGGTCCGGCAGAACCAGGACAACAAGTCCCACAACCCCGCCCATGCAACGCCCGCCGGCTATCACACATGGGTCGGTTTAGCCTGATCCGCGTTCGCTCGCCACTACTAACGGAATCACTGTTGTTTTCTCTTCCTGCGGGTACTGAGATGTTTCACTTCCCCGCGTTCCCTCCACGCACCCTATGTGTTCAGATGCGGGTCACCAGATCACTCGCGCGTCTGGCGGGGTTTCCCCATTCGGACACCCTGGGATCACAGTCCGGTTATCGACTCCCCCAGGCTTATCGCAGATTCCTACGTCCTTCTTCGGCTCCTAATGCCAAGGCATCCACCGTGTGCTCTTAAAAACTTGACCACAAAAGATCAAAAAACACTTTCGAGAGAACCACGGAAACCAACCCCACACCCCGAAAGATGCACGGCCAGATCCAGGTTCATATTCTTGGAAATTGCTTCTTATAAAAGATGCTCGCGTCCACTATGTAGTTCTCAAACAACAACCCCGTACCACACACCCCACACACAACCCCAAAAGGTCAACCGTGCGATCGGTGCAGCCAGGAAACCAGAAACACAAGTCCCGGAAAACAGGCAGCCAAAACCACCCCTCCCCCGGCCCTGTTGCCTCAGGACCCAACAGTGTGCCAAACACAAAACCACACAACCCCCGCCCCCGCCGTTCCAGGACAGCCACCCACAAGGGGCACACCATCCGTACTGAACCAGGACAAAAACCATGCAGCCGCTATTTGCTGATATTCCACCCATGAGCACCCGCCGCAGAACAATCGCCTGCGCAACGGGCCTTTACTCCTGACAACCCCTCCACACCCGCATACACGGGGCAAGGGAACTGTAGGTGCTCCTTAGAAAGGAGGTGATCCAGCCGCACCTTCCGGTACGGCTACCTTGTTACGACTTAGTCCCAATCGCCAGTCCCACCTTCGACGGCTCCCTCCCACAAGGGGTTAGGCCACCGGCTTCGGGTGTTACCAACTTTCGTGACTTGACGGGCGGTGTGTACAAGGCCCGGGAACGTATTCACCGCAGCGTTGCTGATCTGCGATTACTAGCGACTCCGACTTCATGGGGTCGAGTTGCAGACCCCAATCCGAACTGAGACCGGCTTTTTGGGATTAGCTCCACCTCACAGTATCGCAACCCTTTGTACCGGCCATTGTAGCATGCGTGAAGCCCAAGACATAAGGGGCATGATGATTTGACGTCGTCCCCACCTTCCTCCGAGTTGACCCCGGCAGTCTCCCATGAGTCCCCACCACTACGTGCTGGCAACATGGAACGAGGGTTGCGCTCGTTGCGGGACTTAACCCAACATCTCACGACACGAGCTGACGACAACCATGCACCACCTGTGAACCGGCCCCAAAAGGAGAAACCACATTTCTGCGGCGGTCCGGTCCATGTCAAGCCTTGGTAAGGTTCTTCGCGTTGCATCGAATTAATCCGCATGCTCCGCCGCTTGTGCGGGCCCCCGTCAATTCCTTTGAGTTTTAGCCTTGCGGCCGTACTCCCCAGGCGGGGCACTTAATGCGTTAGCTACGGCGCGGAAAACGTGGAATGTCCCCCACACCTAGTGCCCAACGTTTACGGCATGGACTACCAGGGTATCTAATCCTGTTCGCTCCCCATGCTTTCGCTCCTCAGCGTCAGTTAATGCCCAGAGACCTGCCTTCGCCATCGGTGTTCCTCCTGATATCTGCGCATTTCACCGCTACACCAGGAATTCCAGTCTCCCCTACATCACTCTAGTCTGCCCGTACCCACCGCAGATCCGGAGTTGAGCCCCGGACTTTCACGGCAGACGCGACAAACCGCCTACGAGCTCTTTACGCCCAATAATTCCGGATAACGCTTGCGCCCTACGTATTACCGCGGCTGCTGGCACGTAGTTAGCCGGCGCTTCTTCTGCAGGTACCGTCACTTTCGCTTCTTCCCTACTGAAAGAGGTTTACAACCCGAAGGCCGTCATCCCTCACGCGGCGTCGCTGCATCAGGCTTTCGCCCATTGTGCAATATTCCCCACTGCTGCCTCCCGTAGGAGTCTGGGCCGTGTCTCAGTCCCAGTGTGGCCGGTCACCCTCTCAGGCCGGCTACCCGTCGTCGCCTTGGTGAGCCATTACCTCACCAACAAGCTGATAGGCCGCGAGTCCATCCAAAACCACAAAAGCTTTCCACCCCCCACCATGCGATGAGGAGTCATATCCGGTATTAGACCCAGTTTCCCAGGCTTATCCCAGAGTCAAGGGCAGGTTACTCACGTGTTACTCACCCGTTCGCCACTAATCCCCGATGCAAGCACCGGATCATCGTTCGACTTGCATGTGTTAAGCACGCCGCCAGCGTTCATCCTGAGCCAGGATCAAACTCTCCGTTGAAGAAAAACAGACACAACCAACACCCCCGGAAATAACAGGAACGAAGGCTGCACAAAATTTGAAACCAGCCAAAAACACCAGGCCACACCACGGGGGTGGGCAGCCCGGCAAATTCAACCAATTTAATAAAAAATCGGTATCAACAAACTTGGCACACTATTGAGTTCTCAAACAACAGACACACCCGGCACCACCCAAACCAACGTTCAGGATCGCTCCGGAGCAACTTTTCAAACTTACCCGCTCGCTTCATCCGAGTCAAACCGGCGGTTTTCGTCCGGCCCAGCCTCTGGCTTCCGGATCACCCTACCGACTCGCTCCGGGGAGCGGCGCGGAAATAAACTATACCACCACTTCGACGGAATGCCAACCGGGGCAACCCAACGCCGGGTGGGCCCGGAACCCCAAGGGATTCCGGGCCCTCCTTCTGGTGAAACGACCGCCGTGGTGGCTGCGGCCGGATCTTAGATCACCCGCCGGGACTCAGACGAGGGGCCCGCCGGGCAAGGCAGCCTTCCCCGTCTCACCCTTAGGGTCGACACCCTTCGGTTCAACACCCTTCGGTTCAACACCCCCGGCTTCAGCACCGTGGGTCTCAGCACCTCGGGCCCCAGCAGCCGTGGGCCCGGCAAAGACGGATCCAGCCTCAGTGGCTTTGGCCTTGGCGGCAGCCGGCGTGGTGATCACGTTGGCATCGGCCGGCCGGAAGTACGTGGCGCCCAGCGGTGGCAGCGTAACCGTAAGTGTTGCCGGCTGGCCGTCGATTCCCTCGTCCGCCGCGGTCAGCGTCCCGCCGTTAAGGACGCCCGATCCGCCGTAGTCCTCGGAGTCGGTGTTCAGCACCTCGGTCCACGCTCCGGTGGACGGCACGCCCAGGGCGTACTCCTTGTGCGGCCCGCCGGAGAAGTTGACGGCGCAGACCAGCGGGTTGCCCTCGGTGTCCCAGCGGACAAAGGTCAGGACGTTGCGGTCGGCGTCGGCCCCGTTGATCCACTGGAACCCGCCGGGTTCGTTGTCCCGGGCGTACAGGGCCGGCGTCGACTTGTACAGTTCGTTGAGGTCCTTGAGCAGCATCTGAATGCCCCGGTGCGCCGGGATGTCAGCCAGCCACCAGTCGAGGCCGTGCTGTTCGGACCACTCGGCTTCCTGGCCGAATTCCGTACCCATGAAGATCAGCTGTTTGCCCGGGTGCGCCCACTGGTAGCCGAGGAAGGCGCGGAGGTTGGCCAGCTGCTGCCAGCGGTCGCCGGGCATCTTGCGGAGCATCGAGCCCTTGCCGTGGACAACCTCATCGTGGCTGATGGGCAGCAGGAAGTTTTCCGTGAAGGCATAGACCATGGAGAACGTGACCGTGCCGTGGTGCCACTTGCGGTTGACGGGGTCTTCGGAGGCGTACTTGAGCGAGTCGTGCATCCAGCCCATGTTCCACTTGAGGCCGAAGCCGAGGCCGCCTTGGCTGGTAGGTGCGGTGACGCCCGGGAAGGCCGTGGATTCCTCGGCGATCATCACCGCGCCGGGGTGCGTCTTGTACACCGTGGCGTTGGCCTCCTGGAGGAAGGAGATGGCCTCCAGGTTTTCGCGGCCGCCGAACCGGTTGGGCTGCCACTGGCCGTGCTCCCGTGAGTAGTCCAGGTACAGCATGGAGGCGACGGCGTCCACGCGGAGGCCGTCGATGTGGAACTCATCGAGCCAGTAGAGCGCGTTGGCCACGAGGAAGTTCCGGACTTCGGTGCGCCCGAAGTCGAAGATGAGGGTGCCCCAGTCCGGGTGCTCGCCAAGGTTCGGGTCAGCGTGCTCGTAGAGCGGCTGCCCGTCAAACTGCGCCAGAGCCCAGTTGTCCTTCGGAAAGTGCGCCGGCACCCAGTCCAGGATCACGCCGATGCCTGCCTGGTGGAGCGAGTCCACCAGGAAGCGGAACTCATCGGGATGCCCGAAGCGCGACGTCGGTGCGTAGTAGGAGGTGACCTGGTAGCCCCAGGAGCCGCCGAAGGGATGCTCGGCCACGGGCATGAACTCGACATGGCTGAAGCCGAGCCACTTCACGTACTCCACGAGTTCCTTGGCCAGCTCGCGGTAGCTAAGCCCCAGCCGCCAGGATCCGAGGTGGACCTCGTAGACGCTCATGGGCGAGTTGTGCGGATCCCGCGCGGCGCGTTCCTTCATCCAGTCCGCGTCCTGGAACTGGTAGTGGGACTCGACAACCCTCGAAGCGGTGAGCGGGGGCACCTCGGTGCCGAAGGCCAGCGGGTCGGCCTTCTCCACCCAGTAGCCGCCCTTGGTCTTGATTTCGTACTTGTAGCAGGCGCCGGCCGGGACACCCGGGATGAACAGTTCCCAGACGCCCGAGGAGCCCAGGGAGCGCAGCGAGTTTTCCCGCCCGTCCCAGGCGTTGAAATCGCCCTTGACCCGGACCGCTTCGGCGTTGGGGGCCCACACGGCAAAGGACACGCCGTCAATGTCGCCCATCGAGGACTTATAGTGCTGCACGTGGGCGCCCAGCACGGTCCAGAGCTTCTCGTGGCGTCCTTCGCCGATCAGGTGCAGGTCCACTTCGCCCACCGTGGGAAGGTACCGGTACGGATCGTCCACGGTGACCGGTTCGGCACCTTCGTAGGTCACCTCAAGCCGGTAGTCCGGCACGTGGCCGTGCTGCAGCGGCTCCAGTACCGCCACCCAGACGCCGTCGGTCTCGTGGGTCATGGGCACGGTTCCGGCTTGGGTCACCACGTTGACCGCCTCCGCAAGGTGCTTGACGGTGCGGACGGTCACGTGACCGTAGTTGTCCAAATGGGCACCAAGCACCGAGTGCGGAGCGTGGTGTTCACCGGCCCCGACGCGTGAGAGCGTGTGCGCGTCCACGTGCAACGGTGCGTGGGGGCTGTCGGTGTGTGCAGAGCCTGTCATGTTCTTACCTTCCGCTGCTGCTCCGGCCGGTTCGCCGGAGCTTTTAGTGCTGAGGAGCCGCCTAGCCGCATTCACCGGAATGGCCAGCCAGCCGGGCCGGTTGCGCAACTCATACACGACTTCGTAGAGCGCCTTGTCCAGCCACAATGCCACAAAGAGCGGCGAATTACGGTCCACCGTTCCGGGAGTTACTTCCGCGTAGCCTGCCAGGAAGGCCTCGGTGCAGTCGTCCACCCAGGATTCCGGGACACGGACGTCCGGCCGTTCGCGTTCGGCGGCGCCCGCCGCGTAGTCGAAGGAGCGAAGCATGCCCGTCACGTCCCGAAGCGGGTCGTCGGGGAAGTTGCGCTCGGAGATTGGCCGGAGCGGCTCCCCCTCGAAGTCGAGGATGGCCCACCGGTCATGGCCGCCTTCGGCGCCGGGTACCTGGAGGATCTGGCCGAGGTGGAGGTCGCCGTGGATGCGCTGAAGCGCGCCGGCCGGGGTGCCTTCGAGCCTGCTGAGCAGGCTCTCCAGCCCTTCTTCGTAAGGTCCGACGGCGGGCCCCGCCTCCGCCCACATCTGGCGGACGCGCCGGGCTACTCCGGGGGCAATATCCCCGCCCGGAACCGCTTCGGCCGAAACACCCAGTGTTTCCGCAAGCCTGCGGTGGACAGTGGCGGTCGCATGGCCAAGGGCATGCGCCTCGGCCGTGAAGTCCACTCCCCCGGCCGCCGCCTCCACGGCGAGCCGCCACGCGTCCCGGCCGCCGGCCAGGAATTCGTGGGCCACCGCCAGTTCGCCCTGGAAACGTCCGCCCGATGCGGACTCGGGAAGTTGCCCCTGCGGGTACCACTCGCCGGTGACCCAGCCCAGCGTGGCAGGGACCTCCGAGGTGCGGGCCGCGGACAGTGCCGCGCCAACCTCCACCTCCGGGTTGCGCCCGGCGGAAAGCACACGGAAGAACTTCACGATTGCCGCGGAGTCGCCGTCGTCCACAATCACCGACGTGTTGGACTGCTCGCCGGACAGGACACGAACCGTTCCGGAGGCCTGCGGCAGCGGTTGCCCGGCCCCGGAAAGGTGGCCGCTGGCGGTGCCGGTGGTTTCCTCTTTTCGGATCAGATCCAGCCACGCGGCAATGAAGGCGGGGTCATGGACGGCATCGTAGACCCAGCGGTGCCCAAGCCCGGCGTCGTCGCTTTCACCGATCAGGGCCCGTTCGGCTCCCGGCAGCGGCTGGCTGCGGTAGCTGAGCGGGATCTGGACAACGTCGGTGCGGGAGACGCCGTCGGCCGTTTTTGACTCAACGGAAGCGAGGAACACCTCCAGGCCGGCCTGGCCGGTGGCATCATCCAGGACCAGGCCGCCCACCGGCGCCAGGGCGAAGTCCGGCGACTTCACCGGGAACCATCTCTGGGCCGGCAGCCAGTCGCGGAGCAGTTGTTCGAGTGTGGGTGTCAGTGTGGTTTGGGTCATCTCATCCCTCAATCGACAGTATCGGCATCGCTTGGGTAAAGGGTGAAGCTGGATTGGAGGCCGCGGCCCGCAGGCGCAGCCAGAAAAAGTCGTGGCTGCCCAGCGTCAGGGTCAGCTGTCCGTCATCGCTGATGCCTGGGAACGGCTGGCCTCCGAAGACGTCCCGCAGGCCCCGGCCGGAAAAGTCCGGGAGCCTCAGGGTGGAGGACACCGGATGCTGGGAAAGGTTGAAGACGCACAGGATGGATTCGGCCGGTTCGCCCGCCGAGTTCCCTTCCGGCAGTTCGCGGAGATAGGCCAGCACGACCTCATGGTCGGCCTCCACATGCCTGAACGCCCCGAGCCCGAACGCCGGGTGGTTCTTTCGCACGCTGAGGATCTGGCGGGTCCAGCGCAGCAGCGATCCGGAATGTGCAGCCTCGGCCTCCACGTTCGCCATGGCGTAGTTGTAGACCAGCGACTGGATCACGGGGAGGTAAAGCTTGCCGGGATCGGCGTTGGAGAACCCGGCGTTGCGGTCGGGGTTCCACTGCATGGGGGTGCGGACGGCGTCACGGTCCTCGAGCCAGATGTTGTCGCCCATCCCGATTTCGTCCCCGTAGTACAGGAACGGGCTGCCGGGCAGGGACAGCAGCAGGGCGTTGATGAGCTCGATTTCTGCCCTGGAGTTGTCCAGCAGCGGCGCCAGCCTGCGCCGGATACCGATGTTGGCCCGCATCCGGGGGTCCGGCGCGTACCAGCCGAGCATGGCCGCCCGCTCATCCGCGGTGACCATTTCCAGGGTCAGTTCGTCGTGGTTGCGCAGGAAGGTTCCCCACTGCGCACCTTCCGGGATGTCCGGGGTGTCGTGCATGGTCTCGATGATGGGCGCGGCCTTCTGGTCACGCAGGGCGTAGTAGAGCCGCGGCATGATCGGGAAGTGGAAGGCCATGTGGCACTCCGGTTCCTCCTCGGTGCCGAAGTACTCCACCACCTCGTTGGGCGGCTGGTTGGCCTCGGCGATGATGACCCGGCCGGGGTAGCTCTCGTCCACCATCTTCCGCAGCCTTCGCAGGAACTCGTGTGTCGCCGGGAGGTTTTCGCAGTTGGTCCCCTCCTCCTCGTACAGGTACGGGATGGCGTCCGCCCGGAACCCGTCGATCCCTTGGTCCAGCCAGAACCGCACGACGTCGAACACGGCGTCGATGACCTTCGGGTTCTCGAAGTTCAGGTCAGGCTGGTGGCTGAAGAACCGGTGCCAGAAGAACTGCCGCCGGATGGGGTCGAAGGTCCAGTTGGACTCCTCGGTATCCACGAAGATGATGCGCGCGTCCTGGAATTTCTCGTCCGTGTCACTCCACACGTAGAAGTCGCCGAAGGGACCCTCAGGGTCCTTCCTGGACTCCTGGAACCATGGATGCTGGTCTGATGTGTGGTTCAGCGGGAGGTCGATGATGACCCGTACGCCGCGCGCATGCGCCTCGGCCACCAGTCTCTTGAAGTCGCTGATGGTGCCGAACTCGTCCAGGACGGAGTTGTAGTCCGAGATGTCATACCCGCCGTCCCGCAAGGGGGACTGGAAAAACGGTGGCAGCCACAGGCAGTCCACTCCCAGCCACTGCAGGTAGTCGAGTTTCTCGATCAGCCCGTGGAAGTCGCCCGACCCGTCACCGTTGGCGTCCGCAAAGCCCCGGACCAGCACTTCATAGAACACCGCTTTCCGGTACCACAGCGGATCGTGCTGCAAACCCGGTGCATTGAGCTCGAACGTGCTCTTGGGGGTGAAGTGCTGGAAGGGACTTTGCGGACTGAAACTCACTGGCGGCTACCTCCGGATGCTCAGGATATGTGCAGGTTCAACATGCGCGTCCAGCCTCACGTAGTTGTACTCCCCCCATTCCCACGACTCGCCGGAGATCAGGTCATCCACCCAGAAGCCGCCGTTAGGGGTGAGCTCGGCGGGGTCCAGCCCCAGCGCGGCCAGATCCAGCGACACCATGCCTTCCCGGGCGCTGTGCGGGTCCACATTGACCACCACGATGATGGTGTCCCTCGTGCCGTCCGGCAGCGTCTTGTGCTTGGAGTAGACCACCGTGGCGTCGTCCGTGGACTGGTGCAGGGTGAGGTTCTGCAGGTCCCCCAGCGACGGGTGGGCCCTGCGGATTTCATTGAGCCTGGTCAGGTACGGGGCGAGGGTGCGGCCGGAGGCTGAGGCAGCATCCCAGTCGCGGGCCTTGTACTCGAACTTCTCGTTGTCGATGTACTCCTCGGCACCGGGCCGGGCCACGTGCTCGTACAGTTCGTAGCCGGCGTAGACGCCCCACAGCGGACTCGCGGTTGCCGCCAGGGCCGCCCGGATCTTGAACGCCGCCGGCCCACCGTACTGCAGGTATTCGGTGAGGATGTCCGGCGTGTTGACGAAGAAGTTGGGCCGGAAGAAGGCAGCCGACTCGTGGCTGACGTGGTGGAAGTACTCCTCCAGCTCCTTCTTGGTGTTGCGCCACGTGAAGTAGGTGTAGGACTGCTGGAAGCCGGCCCTGCCCAGCGCGTGCATCATGGCGGGGCGGGTGAAGGCCTCTGCCAGGAAGACGACGTCGGGGTCCTTCTTGTTCACCTTGGCGATGAGCCACTCCCAGAACCACACCGGCTTGGTGTGCGGGTTGTCCACCCGGAAGATCTTGACACCGTGGCTGACCCACAGCCGGACGATCCGCAGGATTTCCTTGGACAGACCCTCGGGGTCGTTGTCGAAGTTAAGCGGGTAGATGTCCTGGTACTTCTTCGGCGGGTTCTCTGCGTACGCGATGCTGCCGTCCACGCGGGTCGTGAACCATTCCGGGTGCTCGGTGACCCAGGGGTGGTCAGGAGCGGCCTGGAGTGCCAGGTCGAGCGCCACTTCGAGGTTGAGCTCATTCGCCCGCGCCACGAAGGCGTCGAAGTCCTCGAAGGTTCCGAGGTCGGGGTGGATGGCGTCGTGCCCGCCTTCCTTGGCGCCGATGGCCCACGGCGAACCGGGATCGTTCGGGCCGGCGATCAGCGTGTTGTTCGGGCCCTTGCGGTGCTGGATGCCAATCGGGTGGATGGGAGGCATGTAGATGACGTCGAAGCCCATGCCCGCCACGGCGTCCAGCCGGTTGGCGGCGGTCTGGAAGTTGCCGGACGTCCAAGCCCCCGTGGCGGGGTCGCGCACCGCGCCCTCGGAGCGCGGGAAGAATTCGTACCAGGAGCCGCGGCCTGCGCGGTCCCGCTCAACCAGCAGGGGGAACGGTTCGGAGACGGTGACGAGTTCACGGATCGGCTCGCGCTCAACCACGCCGGCGACGTCCCGGCTGAAGCCGGCGGCCAGGCGGTCCTCGGGCGACAGGGAGGCGTCCGAAAGGATGGTGGCTGCCGAGCGCAGCGTCTGCCGGTCCGCATCGTTCCGGGCGGGCTCCTCGGCTGCCTGCGACAACAGCGCGGCGCCCTCCGCAAGCATCAGCTCGACGTCGATGCCCGCGTCCACCTTGACCTCGGCGTTGTGGTGCCAGGTGCCGTAGCGGTCGTGCCAGGCCTCGATGACGAAGGACCAGTTTCCGGTGGAATCAGGTGTGAGCAGGCCTTCCCAGAGGTCGGTTCCCTTGCCGCGGTCACCGGACGGCGGTTGGAGCCGAGCCCGCTGGCGCTCGTTGCCCTTCGGGTCAAGGAGGACCGCGCTGACGCCCAACTGGTCGTGGCCCTCCCGGAAGGACCGGGCGCTGACCACGATTCCTTCACCGGGCAGCGCCTTGGCCGGGAACTTCCCCCCTTCGACAACAGGCTGAACGTCCGTGATAGGGAAACGGCCAAACCGAAGGCCCTCCGTGATCGAAACCTTCGGCGTTTGCTTTGCTGGGGCACTGGTTCGCGTGTTAGTCGTCACAGCCTCGACGTTAGCGAGAAATGAGGCGGATTGCTAAGCCTGCGAACTTAATTAATGAAGCGATTCGTCATTTACCGGAAAGTAATCAAAAGCGGTTCCTGCCGTTCACCCAGTCGGTTAGTGTGGCGCAGGTGAAGGCAATCCGCAGATTTACAGTCCGTACCGTTCTTCCCGAGCCGATCCGGCCGCTGGCCCGGCTGGCGACCAACCTCCGCTGGTCCTGGCACCGGCCCACCCGGGAACTGTTCGAAAGCCTGAACCCGCGCGTCTGGGCCCAATGCGGCAACGATCCGGTCAGCTTCCTGGGCCTGGTGGGCCGCGAAGACATGCACCGGCTCGCGACGGACCAGGACGTGGTGGCCAGGGTCCGGGCGGCAGCCGCGGACCTGGACCGGTACCTCACCGAACCCCGCTGGTACCAGGGCCTGGGCAGCGACGCCCCCACCTCCATTGCCTACTTCTCCCCTGAATTCGGCATCACCGAAGTCCTGCCGCAGTATTCAGGCGGCCTCGGCATCCTCGCCGGCGACCACCTGAAGGCCGCCTCCGACCTCGGGGTGCCGCTGATCGGCGTCGGCCTGCTGTACCAGGCCGGCTACTTCAAGCAGTCGCTCTCCCGGGATGCCTGGCAGCAGGAGACCTACCCGGTCATCGACCCCGACGGCCTGCCGTTAACGCTGCTGCGGGAACCGGCCGCGGACGGCAACGGCAAGCCGCTGGAAATATCCCTGCCACTGCCCAACGGGCGGCACCTTGCGGCACACATCTGGCGTGCCGACGTCGGACGCGTCCCCCTCCTGCTGCTGGACTCCAACGTCCCCGGGAACGATGACGCCGCCCGCAGCATCACCGACCGCCTGTATGGCGGCGGTGGCGACCACCGGCTGCAGCAGGAGCTGCTGCTCGGCATGGGTGGCGTCAAGGCGCTTCGCGCCTACCAGAAGCTCACTGGCACGCCCGCACCCGAGGTGTTCCACACGAATGAAGGCCACGCCGGCTTCCTCGGCATCGAACGGATCCAGGAGCTGATGGCTGGCGAGCAGGCGCTCACCTTCGACGAGGCCCTCGCCGCCGGACGCTCGTCCACCGTGTTCACCACCCACACGCCTGTTCCGGCCGGCATTGACCGCTTCGAAGCAGCGCAGATCCAGCACTTCTTCGAAGCCGGGCTGGCGCCCGACGTTCCCACCTCCCGCATCCTCGACCTGGGCCGGGAGAACTTCAGCGAAGGCAACCCCTTCGTCTTCAACATGGCCGTGATGGGCCTGCGCCTCGCACAGCGCGCCAACGGCGTTGCCAAGCTCCACGGCGAAGTCTCTCGCGGCATGTTCTCGGCGCTCTGGCCTGGATTTGACCACTCGGAGGTGCCGATCACCTCCGTGACCAACGGCGTGCATGTGCCCACCTGGGTGGATCCCCGGATTGCGAAGCTCGCCCGGGAGCGGTTCGGGCCCGAAGCCGAGGTGATGGGCCGCTGGGACCTCGCCTACAACGTCTCCGACGCCGAGGTGTGGGCGCTCCGGCGTGAGATGCGCGTTTCGCTCGTAGAGGACGTGCGGCGCCGGCTGCGGGCAGCGTGGAAGAAGCGCGGTGCCGCCGACGCCGAGCTGGCATGGACCGACTCGGTGCTGGACCCGGACGTCCTGACCATCGGTTTCGCCCGGCGGGTGCCCACCTACAAGCGGCTGACCCTCATGCTGCGGGACCCGGAGCGTCTGAAGGACCTTCTGCTGCACAAGGAACACCCCATCCAGCTGGTCATCGCCGGCAAGTCCCACCCCGCGGACGATGCCGGCAAGAAGATGATCCAGGACCTGGTCCGCTTCACGGACGATCCGGCAGTCCGGCACCGCATCGTTTTCCTGCCGAACTACGACATCGCGATGGCCCGCACGCTGTTCCCCGGCTGCGACGTCTGGCTGAACAACCCCCTGCGGCCGCTCGAGGCGTGCGGCACCTCCGGCATGAAGGCCGCGATCAACGGGTCCCTGAACCTGTCCGTTCTGGACGGCTGGTGGGATGAAATGTACGACGGCGAAAACGGCTGGGCGATCCCCACCGCCAACAACGGCGCTTCCGCCGACGAACGGGACGACATCGAGGCCGCGGCACTGTACGAGCTGCTCGAGACACAGGTGGCGCCGCGGTTCTACGGCAACACCGTCTCTGAAGCGGCCGGCGCCGCCGGGCCGTCCGAGTCCGGCCACGAGAAGATCCCCACGCACTGGGTCGCCATGATCAAGCACACGCTGGCGCATCTCGGCCCGGCCGTCTCGGCCGAGCGGATGCTGCAGGACTACGTCAACGTCCTGTACCGGCCCGCCGCGGTTTCGGGACGCGAGGCGGTCGCAGGCTCCTACGCTCAGGCCAAGGCACTGGCGGCATGGGTCGCCAGGGTCCGGGCGGCATGGCCGCAGCTGCACGTGGAGCACGTGGACTCGCTGGGCGTCTCCGAGGACCCGCAGATCGGCGACACCCTCCAGGTCCACGCCTACGTGGGACTGCACAACCTGTCTCCACAGGACGTGGCAGTGGAGGTGGCGTACGGGCAGGCAGCCGAGAGCGACGAACTGGCCAATGTGACGATGGTGGAACTGGAGGCCAAGGAGGAGCTCGGCAACGGCCGCTACCTCTTCGCCGGGTCCATCGTGATCGACCGCTCCGGCTCCTTCGGCTACACCGTGAGGGTGCTTCCCAAACACGAGGCCCTCGCATCCAGGGCCGAGCTGGGGCTGATCGTCAACGCGTAGGGTGTTCGCACTTTGCGGCGCAACTCCGCCGTCCTCCGCGTGCTACCTCGTTCCTCCCCACCGTCCCCCTAGCCTCGCAAGCTCGGCCAGGGAACCCGGACGGCGTGGGCCCAGCTTTGACGCACGCTTCCGGACGCCGGCAGTTGCACCGCCGCTGATCCCGCGGCGCCGCTAGAGGAGCACGGCTATGACTGCGAGATCCTTGCCGGCGTAGGTCTCGGCGTCCTGGAGGATCTCGCAGATGATGCCGAAGGAGCGGTCGCCGCGGAAGGCTGCAGGGACCTGCCAGATCACGGTCAAGGGCTCCGGGCCGTCGTCCGAAATGGCGTCTGCGAAGTCGTGCAGTGAGTCGTTGAGCGCATCGAGGTTCACGCCGAAGTGCTCCGGAAAATCCAGGGCCTCTCCAAAGGCGGCGAGAACGGACTTCCTGGTGTCGGCGGCCGGCACCAGGAGGCTGCGGCGGCCGGCGTCCGCAACCTGCTCGCGGAGTTCCTCGACGGTCCAGGTGTCGCCGGAGTAGATCTTCATGGTGCTACTTGCCCTCTGCTATGAACTTGAACGATCCGTAGTGGTCCGGTGTGTAGTACTTGTCGCCGGCCTGCCCTGCCACGATCCTGCGGGCTCCGCGGTCCGGCTCGCCCGGGGTAGGAACCGTGTACTCCTTGTAGTACCCGCTGGCCTTGCGGGGCAGGATGCGTTCGAAGTTACCGAACGTCACGCCGTCGCGGGTGTACGGGTAAGGGCCGCCCTTCCGGATCAGGGCAAGGGTCCGCCGGCCTTCAGCCGGCAGCTGGGACTCCCGGATAGCGGGGAGGCCGGACGCGTTCGGCACTTCGGTGGCCTTGCCGTCCGGTGACGACGGCGCGGCGGCGGGTGACGACGGCGCGGCGGCGGGTGCCGTCGTCGCAGAGGCGGGTGCCGTCGTCGTCGTTCCCTGCGGTCCCGCGGCGGGCGGCGTGCCGCCCGGTGAGATGAAAAGGTTGAAGACCGCAAGGGCAGCCACGGCAAGCCCCAGAAGCAGCGTTCCTACAGTCCAACGCCTGCGCATGCCTGATTCCCCGTAGTTTATGTGCGGTAGATGTTGATGGTGTAGGCCTGCACTTCGTCACGTTCGCCGGACGCCACGAGGGTGCCCTGGCGCCGGTCGTGCAGCTCGGACGTGGTGAGGCGCAGATCGAACAGCCGCTTGCCGGTGCCGTCGTCGTTGGTGACCTGCGGAAGGGTGACCACGATGTCCTCAGGGCCGCCGTTGACCACGATGAGCCCGGCCACGTGCCCGTCGTCGGAGCCGAGGAGCAGCTGAACCACCCGGTTCCCGTTGTCGTTCCACCGTTCCATGGACATGGGCTGCCCGGTCCGGTCGTACCAGTACAGGGAGGATCGGGCGTCGCGGACCGGATAGTCGTGCGGTTGGGCAGCCAGGAATTCCCGCCGGATCCGGATGACACGCTTGGTGCTGCGGAGCATGGCGTGGGATTCCGGCGTGCTGGTCCAGTCAATCCAGGTGAGCGTGTTGTCCTGGCAGTACGCGTTGTTGTTGCCCTGCTGGGTGCGGCCGAGTTCGTCTCCCGCCGTGATCATGGGGACGCCGATGGAAATCATGAGCGAGGCCATGAGGTTGCGCTGGCTCTGGGCGCGGCGCGTCAGAATGCCCTCGTCCTCGGTCCGCCCTTCGAAGCCATGGTTGTAACTGCGGTTGTCGCCATGCCCGTCCCGGTTCTGTTCCCCGTTCGCTTCGTTGTGCTTGCGGTCGTAGGACACGAGGTCTGTCATCGTGAAGCCGTCGTGGGCGGTAATGTAGTTCAGCGAGGCCATCCGGGAGCGGCCCGACGGCTCGAATAGGCTCGCCGAGCCGGACAGTGCATCGGCCAGCCGGGCTACGGATCCCCCCTGGCCGCCGTTGTCGAGGGCGGCACGGTCCGCCAGCCAGAAGGAGCGCACGGCGTCCCGGTAGTGATCGTTCCAGTCGACCCAACCGCCGGGGAAACGGCCGGTCTGCCAGCCGCCGTAGCCCACGTCCCACGGTTCCGCGATCAGCTTGACGCGGGAGAGCGAGGGATCGGCGGCGACCGCCACGAGGAACGGGTGGTGGGGATCGAACTCGTTGGCTGCATTCCGGCAGAGCGTGACGGCCAGGTCGAAGCGGAAGCCGTCGATATGGAACTCGTCCACCCAGTACCGCAGCGAGTCCAGCACCATCTGGACGACGCGGGGCTCGGCGAAGTTGAGCGTGTTGCCGCAGCCCGTAGTATCGACGTATTTTCCGTGGCCGTCGGTGCGGTAGTACTTCTGCTCTCCCAGCCCCCGAAAGCTTAGGGTGGCCCCGTCCGGCCCGCCTTCGGCCGTGTGGTTGTAGACGACGTCGAGGATGACCTCGATGCCGGCTGCATGCAGCACCTTGACCATTCCCTTGAATTCATCCTGGACGGCCTGCGGTCCGGCTTCCTGCGCGGACTCGGTGGCGTACGCCGGGTGCGGGGCGAAGAACGCCGCCGTGTTGTAGCCCCAATAGTTGGTGAGGCCGAGGTTCTGGAGGTGGGGCTCGTCCAGATGGAAATGCACCGGCAGCAGCTGCAGGGCGGTGATGCCAAGACCTGTGAGGTGTTCGATCATCGCGGGATGGGCCATGCCGGCATACGTGCCGCGCAGCGCCTGGGGGATGTCTGGATGGAGCATGCTCTGTCCGCGGACGTGTGCCTCGTAGATGATGGTGTTGCGCCACGGAGTATTTGGCTTCTCGTCCGTGGCCCAGTCGAAGTCGGAAGAAATCCTGACGCTGGTCAGGAAGCCGTGGCGTTCATCCACTGCCCGGCCGTAGGGGTCCAGCAACAGCGGTTGCCGGCTGCCGTCGTCATCAAAATCAACGGAGGGGACCGCCAGCGGCAGCACCTCTTCGCCCTTCGCTGCGGCTTCGCCCCGGGGAGCTGCAAGGAAGCCGTACCGGGATCCCACGGGGAAACCGTCGACCACCCCGTGGTGGACACCGTTCGTGAGGCTGGACAGGGTCTGAAGCCGCCAACTCTGGCCGGGCGCCTGATAGGCCACCTCAAGCGTCGTGATGCCGGGAGCGTACACGGCGACGTTTGCACGGCTGCCTGATGTACCCCCCGGACCTTGGCGCGCTTCGCTGACCCCGAGGGGAAAGGCCTGGGAGTCATCCACCGTCAGGGCTGTGTCTAAAAGGGGCATTACCATCAATTAAAGCTTAGCCGTCACGTCCAAATCGCTGATCTTCTCCCGCGAGTTGCGCGTGGGCAATTGTGGTGGCACTGCTGACCGCTGTTGAGACGCACCGACTGGAGGTTTTCGTGAAGATTGCATTGGCCCAGATCATCACCGGAAGGGACGTGGCCGGGAACCTCACCGTGGTCGAAGAATGCGCCCGCCGCGCCAAGGACGGCGGCGCCGAGATCGTCGTTTTCCCCGAGGCCACCATGCGCGCTTTCGGCAACTCGCTGCTGGACATCGCCGAGCCTTTGGACGGCCCCTGGGCCAGCCGCGTCCGCTCGATTGCCGGCGAGTTGGGGATCGTGATTGTTGCCGGGATGTTCACCCCGGGTTCATCGCCATCCGAGGGGCAGACGAAAGTCCGCAACACGCTGCTGGTGACCGGCCCGGGCGTGGACGCCAGCTACGACAAGGTGCACTTGTTCGACGCCTTCGGATTCCTGGAGTCCGACACCGTGGACGCCGGCACCGGCCCTGTAACGTTCGACGTCGGCGACCTCACCTTTGGTCTGGCCACCTGCTACGACATCCGTTTCCCGGCCCTCTTCACGGCCAATGCCGATCGCGGAGCGGTCGCCAACATCGTCTGTGCTTCCTGGGGTTCGGGCCCCGGCAAGGTGGACCAGTGGCAACTCCTGGCCCGGGCCCGCGCCGTGGACACCACCACGTACGTCCTCGCCTGCGGTCAGGGCGACCCCGCCACGCAGGGCATCGAGCCCCGCGGCGCAGCGCCCACGGGCGTCGGACACAGCGCCGTCGTCTCACCTTTCGGCGAGGTGCTCCAGGAGCTCGACGGCGCCCCCGGCCTCCTGTTCGCCGACCTGGACCCCGATCTGGTCAAGGAAGCCCGCACCAAACTCCCAGTCCTGGCCAACCGCCGGGAATTCTAGAAAAACGCTTCCTCAGCTCTCGTCGCCCAAAACGGAACGCTCGCGCAGATCCTGCAGTAAAAGCGCAAATGCTTCCGCACCTAGGTGCGGAAGCATTTGCCGTGTCGCTGCGAAAGCCGAGGAAGCGTTCCCGATTTTCTTGCGAAAGCCGAGGAAGCGTCTGGGGTCTCGACGGGAAGGGTCCCCGTGGGCTTACTTGACGGAGCGCTGGCGGGAGACCTCGTAGAGCGAGATGCCGACGGCCATGGAAGCGTTCAGGGATTCCATGGCGGAGTCGATCGGGATGGAGACGATCTGGTCGCAGTTTTCCCGGACGAGGCGGCTGAGGCCCTTGCCTTCGGAGCCGACCACGATGCAGACGGGTTCGGTGGCGAGCGTCAGGTCCGGCAGCGAGACGTCGCCGTCGCCGTCGAGCCCCAGCACGAAGATGCCCATGTTCTTGAACTGCTTCAGGGCGTTGTTCAGGTTCGAGGCACGGGCCACGGGCACGCGGACGGCCGCCCCGGCGCTGGTCTTCCAGGCTGCGGCGGTGACGCCCACGGAGCGGCGCTCCGGGACAATGACGCCGTGGCCGCTGAATGCGGACACCGAGCGGATGATGGCGCCCAGGTTGCGGGGATCCGTAATGCCGTCGAGGGCGACAAAGAGGGGTGCGTTCGCGACATGTCCCTTCTTCCAGCGTTCCACGGTCTGTTCAGCGAGATCGTAGGCGTCCTGGTATTCGTACGGCGGGATCTGCAGCACGAGGCCCTGGTGCACGGCGTCGTCGGTCATCCGGTCGAGCTCAGGCTTGCCGGTTTCCAGCAGCGGGATGCCGCGTTCGGCAGCGAGTTTGAGGGATTCCTTGACGCGGTCGTCCATCTCGATGCGGATGGCCACGTGCAGTGCCTTCGCCGGGATCCCGGCCCGGAGCGCCTCCACGACAGAGTTGCGGCCCGTGACCACTTCCTCGGTGGCACGGCCCTTCGGGCCCGACCGGGCACCGGCGCTGCGGCCGCCGCCGGAGCGCTTGGCCTCGGAGCGCTCGGAGAGCTGCTTGTTCTTGTAGGCCTTGTGATACGGGCGGTCTTCGGCCTTGGGGGTTGGCCCCTTGCCTTCGAGTGCCTTGCGGCCGTGGCCACCGGTTCCGGTGGTGGGGCCCTTCTTGAGCTTGCGGATTGCGCCCGGGCGACCGTTGTTGGCCATGAGTTCCACCCTTGGTTGTGTTGAGTACGTCTGCACTCCAGTCTACTGACTGGCGTTAAATCGTTAACCGGACGGCCCAGGAGCCGCGAAGGCTAGCCGCGCTGCAGGCTCCACGTGGCGCCGTCGGCGTTGTCCTCCACCAGGACGCCGGCCGCCGCGAGGGTGTCCCGGATGGCGTCCGAGGCAGCCCAGTCTTTTCTTGAGCGGGCTTCGGCGCGGGCAGCGAGCTGCGCTTCAATCAACGTGCCGAGGGCACTGGTGGCCTGGTCGTCGACGGCCGGCTGCGCGGCGGCGCTGATGCCCAGGACCCTGAGCATGTCGGTCACGCTGGCCAGCGCCTGCCGGGCAGCCGCGAGGTCGCCATCGGTGAGCGCTGAGTTTCCAGCGCGGACCGTGTCGTGCAGCACCGCGAGGGCCTGCGGCACGTTGAGGTCGTCATCCATCGCAGCGGCGAACGCCTCAGGAACGGTGCCGTGGCTGTCAAACAGCAGGGCACCGTCGGAGGACAGCGCCCGGACGGCGCGGGCCACGAAGCCGTCAATGCGCTCGACGGCGGCAGCGGCCTCCTGCAGCGACGTCGGCTGGTAGTCCAGCACCGAGCGGTACTGTGCTTGGCCCAGGTAGTATCGGACGACCCGCGGCGGCGCGAGCTCCAGCATCTCCGCCGGGCTGACCGTGTTGCCGACGGACTTCGACATTTTTTCGCCCTGGTACGTGACCATGCCGTTGTGCATCCAGAAGTTCGCGAAGCCGTGGCCGGCCGCCTGGGATTGCGCCATCTCGTTTTCGTGGTGCGGGAACCGCAGGTCGAGGCCGCCGCCGTGGATGTCGAATTCGGTGCCGAGGTATTTAGTGACCATCGCCGAGCATTCGAGGTGCCAGCCCGGGCGGCCGGGGCCCCACGGCGACACCCAGCTCGCCGTCGTCGGCTCCCCCTCTTTATGGCCCTTCCAGAGGGCGAAGTCACGAGGGTCTTTTTTGCCGCGCGGGTCGGCGTCGGCGGCGCCCTGCATGTCATCGATCTTCTGGCGCGTCAGTGCGCCGTACTTGTTCCAGGAGCGCACGTCGAAGTAGACGTCCCCCGAGCCGTCGAGGGCAGGGTACGCGTGGCCGCGGTCGATCAGCTGCTGGATGAGGGCGTGCATCTCGGGGATGTGACCCGTCGCCCGGGGTTCGTAGGTGGGCCGGGAGACTCCGAGGGTGTCGTAGGCCTTGAGGAACTCCTGCTCATACCGGTAGGCCAGAGCCCACCATTCCTCCTCCGGCACGGAGCCGGGCTCCTGCTCGAAATCCGGGTGGAACGAGGCCTCGGACTTGGCGAGGATCTTGTCGTCGATGTCGGTGACGTTACGGACCACGGTGACGCGGAAGCCGCGGTACTCAAGCCAGCGGGTGAGCTGGTCGAAGGCGATCGCGGAGCGGATGTGTCCCACGTGCGGCATGCCCTGCACCGTGGCGCCGCAGTAGTACAGGCTTACCTTGCCCGGTACCAGGGGAACGAAGTCACGGACTTCGGCGGATGCAGTGTCGTAAAAGCGCAGGGTCACCGCTCCAGATTAGCCGATGCCAATGTCCCCGCTTACCTGCAGACCTCGCCGATCCTGTTGTTCTGCTTGGCGAGTTCCGCCGTCTGCTCTGCGCTCTTGTTTCCCAGCGACGTGCCTGCCACCTGCTTCATGATGTCGGCCATCTTCTGGATGGGGTCGGCGACGTCCTGGGCCACCTTGTCGGCGACCTCCTGGTAGTGCTTGGCGATCTGGTCGGCCTGCTGCTGCTGGTTGCCCGTGGGCTTGAACGTGTCTCCCTGCAGGAACTTGCAGCTCTCCTCGACGCTCATGCGGGGGCTGCCGGCACAGCCGGCCAGAAGCATCCCTGCGATCACGACAGCGGGAAGCAACTTTTTCACGGCGGGTCTCCTGGGATTGCGGTACTCGTGCTTATTCCAGCCTAGGCGATTTGGCGGTGGGGGCGGACAGCCGCCCTGCGGGCCGGTTACATCGGAGCAGCTACGCCGCCGGGTAGACCAGGGCCGTGGCCACAGCGGAAATGCCTTCGCCGCGGCCGGTGAAGCCGAGGCCGTCGCTGGTGGTGGCGGTGACGCTGACCGGGGCGTCCGCGGCCCCGGTGAGAACTCGCTGGGATTCTTCCCTGCGCGGCCCAAACTTGGGCCGGTTGCCTACGAACTGCACCGCGATATTGCCGATCTCGAAGCCTGCTGCCCGGACGATCCGGGCTGCTTCGGCCAGCAGCGTGACTCCGGAGGCCCCGGCGAACTCGGGCCGGTCTGTCCCGAAGTGGGTGCCCAGATCCCCGATCCCGCATGCAGAGAACAGCGCGTCGGCTGCGGCGTGCGCCACGGGATCGCCGTCAGAATGGCCGGCGAGGCCCCGCTCCCCCTCCCAGAAAAGCCCGCCCAGCCAGAGCGGCCGCGGGTCGCTGTCCGGGGCAAAGGCGTGCACGTCGATGCCGATGCCTGTCCGTGGCAGGAGCACGGAGGTCCGCGAAGCGTTGTCTGTCATGGCGCCTTTCGTCATGTGGTTGATCAGCCTTCCACCCAACGGGCGCCGAGGGGGCCTTCGAGCAGACCCTCGGCGATGATGAGGTCCAGCGGCGTGGTGATTTTCAGGGACTGGCTGGCCCCGCGGACGGCATGCACTGGCACCCCGAGAAGCTCAACCAGCATGGCGTCGTCGGTAACCGCGGCGGCTTGGCGCTCATCGAAGCCCGAGGCTGCCTCGTGTGCCTGCCGCAGAACGGAGAGCTTGAACCCCTGCGGGGTCTGGACCGCCCGGAGCTCCTCCCGTGGGGCGGTTCCCGTGACGAGTTCAGGTGCGATGTCCGTGGCCGGCCCCTCGGTGGCGGTGACCGTTTTGACCGTGTCCACCACCGGAATTACCGGAATCACTGCTTCGGCGCCGGCGGCCAGCGCCTGGGTCACGCGGTGGAAGACCTGCTCCGGCGTCAGCGCACGTGCTGCGTCATGGACCAGGACCGCTTCGGTGCCGTCCTCCACGGCGGCCAGTGCAGCGCGGACGGAATCCGCCCGGGAGGCTCCGCCGTCGACCATGGTCACGAGCGGGCCGCCGTCCACCAGCTCCACCCGGAAGTCCTCGCAGAGCCGGCGAAGCCTCTCTTCCCCTGACGGAAGCGCGATGCACACCTGGCTGGCAATGCCTGCCGCGACGATCCCGCGGAGCGCATGCATGAGGATCGGTTCACCGCCCAGCGGCACGGCGGCCTTCGGCATGCCATACCCCAACCTCTGCCCGGAACCGGCGGCGACGAGGATCACGGCGGTCACAGGGCGCTTGGGTGCAGTGTTCATGCGCTCTAGCCTACGTCCCTGCCTCACTCCCCCTCCATCTCCCAACTCAGTAGCAGCTGCGGGCGTTCTCAGCGCTGGGAACACCACGAGCTGCTACCTGCATGGGGATTTGGGCTGGCTAATTTTGGGCAAGAAGAAACCCCGGCGGCACCGTGCGACCGGGGTTCAATTCTTGTTAGGAAGCCAAGACCTCGTCGAGAACGCTCGCGGCCTTCTCTTCGTCGGTCTTTTCAGCCAGAGCCAATTCAGAAATCAGAATCTGCCGGGCCTTGGCCAGCATTCGCTTCTCGCCTGCGGAAAGGCCGCGGTCGTGATCCCGGCGCCACAGGTCGCGGACGACCTCTGCAACCTTGATGACGTCACCGGAAGCAAGCTTCTCCAGATTTGCCTTGTAACGACGCGACCAGTTGGTGGGCTCCTCAGTGAACTCGGCACGGAGCACGTCAAACACGTGCTCCAAACCGTCTTTGCCCACTACGTCGCGAACCCCAACAAGGTCAACGTTCTCTGCTGGAACTTCAATGGTCAGATCACCCTGAGCCACCTTGAGCTTGAGATACATCTTCTCTTCGCCCTTGACAGTGCGCATCTTGATCTCTTCAATTTTTGCTGCACCGTGGTGAGGGTAAACTACTGTCTCGCCGACCTCAAAAACCATGTGGACTTTCCCCTTTCCCGCAGACCAGTCTATCACGATTAAGGCATATGACTGGCGTGGATACGGCCCGAGAACCCCGTAAATCCGCGGAAAATGGCCCAAATCAGCCCCTCAGACCCCTTGACGAATGCGAACAATAGTGCATCGCATGCAGGCCCACAAGCGTTACGCGCGGGTAGTTGCGGGTCTCCGAAGACGGCCCTGGGACCCCCATAAATCGCGGCGGAGGGGCCAGTCATGTGGAGGGGCCGAATCCTTGTTTGACCGTCTTTGCCGATAGGCTATGCCTGAAAACTGTTTCAAAGACTTTTCGAGGAGTGCGTGACGTGCGTTTCACTGCGATGAACCGGGGCCAGAGCGGCAAGATGGCAATGGCGGCAGCCGCCCTGAGCGTCGGTCTGCTGGCCCTGACGGGCTGCGGCTACGTTAACGCCCAGCAGACCTCTCACCAGTACGCCGCCTCCGACGGAACCCGTGCCGAAGTCGGACCGGTCCAGCTGCGCAACATGCTGATCGTTTCCGCCGGCGAAAACCAGCCGGGCCGCGTCATCGGTGCCGTCTACAACTCCTCGTCGAAGGACGTCAAGGTCACACTCAAGGGTGCCGAAGGCGCGCAAACTGAAGTTTCAGTCAAGCAGAACGCCTACACCATGCTGAACCAGTCCGCGGACGCAGCCATCCTGAGCACGTCCGGCGGCAAACCCGGATCCCTCGTTGACGTCCAGGTGACCGAGGACGGCACCCACGTCAACAAGACCGTGAAGATTCCTGTGGTGGACGGCACGCTGAAGGAATACGCCGCCTACCTGCCGGGCGGCACGCCCAGCGAGTCCGCAACGCCGAGCGAGTCCGCAACGCCGGGTGAGACCGCAACGCCGAACGAGTCTGCCTCAGCCACGCCCACCGAAAGCCACTAAGAGCGCAGCCAACAGGGCAGCGACACAAGGAGGAGGGGTTCCCGGCCGGGAACCCCTCCTTCTTGTGTCATCGGTGTCTTGTGTTGTCGGTGCCTTGTATTGTCGGGGCCCGGCACGGCAGCTCCCCCGGCGGGCCGCCACCTTCTACGGCTCGAACTTGTAGCCCAGTCCGCGCACGGTGACGAGGTACCGCGGCAAAGACGGGTCGGGCTCGATCTTGCTGCGCAGGCGCTTCACGTGGACATCGAGCGTTTTCGTGTCGCCCACATAGTCGGAGCCCCAGACCCGGTCAATCAGCTGGCCGCGGGTCAGTACGCGGCCGGAGTTGCGCAGCAGCATCTCCAGCAGTTCAAACTCCTTCAGCGGCAGCGACACCTGCTCGCCGTCGACACTCACCACGTGCCTCTCGATGTCCATCCGCACCGGACCGGCATGGACGGTGGATGAGATGAGTTCCTCCGGTTCGCCCTGGCGGCGCAGCACCGCGCGCACACGGGCCACCAGCTCACGGGAGGAGTAGGGCTTGGTGACGTAGTCGTCTGCGCCCAGCTCAAGCCCGACGACCTTGTCGATCTCGCTGTCCTTGGCGGTCAGCATGATGACGGGAACAGTGGAGCGCTGCCGAAGCTGCCGGCAGACCTCCGTGCCGGACTGTCCCGGCAGCTGCAGGTCGAGCAGCACCAGGTCCGCCCCGTTGCGGTCGAATTCCGTGATGGCGTCGAGGCCATTGTCCACGACCTCCACTTCGAACCCTTCCTTGCCCAGGAGATAGGACAGGGGATCGCTGAACGACTCCTCGTCCTCGACAATAAGAATCCTGCTCAAGCGTTAGCTCCTCGTTCGTGGACGCCGGCGGCGTCGTGTGGTTCCTTGGCCTGTTGCGGCCGGTCAGGCTGGCCCTGCGGTGAGGCGTGCGCCAGCGCTTTGGCTTCTCTGGCGGCGCGGGCATCCCCGGTGCGGGGGCACGGTTCCGGTGCGACCTCCTCGTCCTGCCCTTCCATCTCCGGCAGCCGGAGGGTGAACGTGGAGCCTTGCCCGGGCTGGGACCAGAGAGTGACTTCACCGCCGTGGTTGGAAACAACGTGCTTGACGATGCTCAGGCCCAGACCGGTTCCGCCGGTGTGGCGGGACCGGGCCGCATCCACCCGGTAGAAGCGCTCGAACACCCGTTCCTGATCCTCGGGTGACAGGCCTTCGCCCTGGTCTGTCACAGAGACGGAAACCAGACCTTCCTTGGACCGCACGCCGATGCCTACCCGGGTGTTTTCCGGCGAGTACCGGATCGCGTTGTCGATGAGGTTCCGCAGCGCCGTGACCAGCAGATCCTGGTCACCGTAGACCTTGGCCTCAGCGCGGCCGCCAATGACGATCTGGATGTTCTTGCTCTCGGCGGGCAGCTGCGACCGGTCCACCGCTTCGGAGATCACGTCGTTGATATCCACGGGGTGCCCCTGCTGCGCCACGTTCGCGCCCTGCAGCCGGGACAGCTCAATGATGTCCTGCACCAGCGCGGCGAGGCGGGCCGACTCCTTGTGCATGCGTTTCGCGAAGCGGCGGACGGCATCCTCGTCGTCCGCCGACGACTCCAGCGCTTCAGCCAGCAGCGAGATGGCGCCCACCGGGGTCTTCAGTTCGTGGGATACGTTGGCCACGAAGTCGTTGCGGATCTCCTCGGTCCGGGTGATCTCGGTGCGGTCATCGGCCAGCAGGACAATGTATTCCTCACCCAGCATTGCTGCCCGGACCTGCACGATGATGGTTCCCTGGCCGAGCGGCCCCCGGGGCAGTTCAAGCTGCCGCTCCAGAATGACGCCGTCGCGCCGGACGTTCGCCGTCATTTCCAGCAGTTCGCGGTGCACCACAGTGTGGCCGCGAACCAGGCCGTAGGCGTAGGCCGCCGGGCTTGCCCGGACGACGCCATCGATTGCGTCCACCACCACGAACGCCTGCCCGACGACGGCGAGGACTTCCGCGGAGCCCTGGGGCAGCGCCGGTTCGTCGTACTCGATGTCCACGAGCTCGCGCTGCTTCTCGCTGGCACGGAAGGCGAGCACGCCAAAGACGCCGAACGACAGGCCCAGCAGGCCGGCGATGACACCTAGGAGCATTGGATCCACGCCTCCAGCTTATGCTTCCGGGAAGCCCCAAAATCCGATAAACGGCCCACGCGGTGCGGGTTCAGCTAACGTTCATCTTGAGATGTGTAACAGTTCACCGAACACTGGAAGAGTGTGCGGTTGGACTGCCGGAACGGTGACACGAAATTCTGACCGCCGCGGCGGGGCGGAGTTTCCAAGGAAAGGACGCCTACGTGCGCAAGGTATTTCAGGAGGAACTGGCCCATGTGGGCGAGGACCTCATCGAGATTTCAAAGCTGGTCAGCGAAGCGATCGGCAAGGCAACCACCTCGTTCGAGAGTGCCGACGTCGACCTGGCACAGGACGTCATCGCCGCCGACGCCAGGATCGATTTCCTGCAGAACAGCCTCGACGAGCGCGCCATCGACATCCTCGCGCTGCAGGGCCCCGTGGCCAGTGACCTGCGGATGATCGTCGGGTCGCTGCGGATGAGCGCATCCCTGGAGCGCATGGGCGATCTTGCCCGCCATATCGCCCAGCTGGCCCGGCTGCGGTTTCCCTCCACAGTGATCCCGGAGTCGCTCACCGGAACGTTCAAGAGCTTCGCCGAGCAGGACATCGAGATCGCGAACAAGCTCACGCAACTGTTGGAGACCCGCGACCTTGAGGTTGCCCGCGACATCCTCAAGGCCAACTCCGCGGTGAACGACCTCCACCTCAGTGTCTTCAAGGCGATCGCACACCCTGACTGGCAGGAATCCCCGGCCACCACCGTGGACGTGGCACTGGCCAGCCGCTACTTCGAGCGGTTCGCGGATCACGGCGTGTCCGTGGCGCAGAAGGTCACCTACCTCGTGACCGGCGCGTGGCACCCGAACAGCATCGAGCACGGCTAACCCGTCGAATAGGCTAAGCAACACAAACGGACGACGCCGGCTGGTCACCTGAGGTGACCATCCGGCGTCGTCCGTTTTTGGTTTCGAAAGGCTCAATCAGCGGCGAGCAGCGGGCTACTTTTTGCCCTGGTTGGCCACTGCCAGAATGGCCTCCGCCGCAGCGTCCGGATCGAGGTACGTTCCGCCGCGGGTGATCGGCTGGAAGTTCTCGTCCAGGTCGTAGACCAGCGGGATGCCGGTGGGGATGTTCAGGCTGGCGATGGCGTCGTCGCTGATGCCGTCCAGGTGCTTGACCAGGGCGCGCAGGGAGTTGCCGTGGGCGGTGACCAGGACGGTCTTGCCGGCCTTCAGGTCTTCCTTGATGTCCGACTCCCAGTATGGGAGCAGGCGGATCAGGACGTCCTTGAGGCACTCGGTGCGGGGCAGTTCATCGCCGAGGTCCGCGTAGCGCGGATCGCGGGACTGGGAAAACTCGCTGCTGTCGTCCAGGGGCGGCGGCGGGGTGTCGTAGGAACGGCGCCACAGCATGAACTGGTCCTCACCGAATTCGGCCAGGGTCTGGGCCTTGTCCTTGCCCTGCAGTGCACCGTAGTGGCGCTCGTTGAGTCGCCAGTCGCGCTTGACGGGGATCCAGCCACGGTCGGCCTTGTCCAGGGAGATATTGGCCGTGTTGATGGCCCGCTTCAGGAGCGAGGTGTAGAGGATGTCCGGGAGAACGTTGTTCTCAACCAGCAGCTCTCCACCGCGTGCTGCTTCCTCGCGGCCCTGGTCGTTCAGGTCAACGTCCACCCAGCCGGTGAACAGGTTCTTGGCGTTCCATTCGCTGTGGCCGTGGCGCAGCAGAATCAGCTTGTAAGTCATGATTTTTATCCTAGCCGAGCGCGGCCCGCGGGTGCCGAGAGTTACATCACGCGGCAGGGGCCGCCAAAGCGTCGGCCGCACCCGAGGCCCGGGAAGGCGCGCCCGATAGGCTGGGACCGTGGTGCAGAAAGCAGAACGGGTGGTGACCAGCCAGAGCAGCCGGGGCAGGCCGGTGGGGAACGTGACCCGCGGCACCACCAACCCGAACCGCATGCGCCGGCTGGACCGGTGGCTGGCGGGGCCGCAGGCCTGGCGGCTCCGGAGGGCCGCTGACCCGCTCGTGGTGGACTTGGGCTACGGCGCCTCGCCGGCCACCGCCGTCGAACTCTTTGAACGGCTCCGGGCGGTACGGCCGGACGTGCGCGTCTGCGGGATCGAAATCGAACCGGAACGGGTGCGCGCGGCGAAGGCCCTGGAGCGCCCAGGCCTGAGTTTCCACAATGGAGGATTCGAACTTCCGGTGCCCGGGAACCCGGTGTTTGTGCGCGCGTTCAACGTGCTGCGGCAGTACGAGGAGGCGGACGTCCGCGGCATCTGGGAACTGGTGCAGGGCAGGCTGGCTCCGGATGGCCTGTTCATCGACGGGACGTGCGACGAGATTGGCCGGCGCTCCGTGTGGATTGCCCTCGATGCCGAGCGTCCGCTCAGCCTCACCATGTCAGTGCGGTTCGGGAGTTTCGTGCTGCCGTCCGAGATCGCGGAACGCTTGCCAAAAGCCCTCATCCACCGCAATGTTCCCGGCGAACGCATCCACACACTGCTGCAGGCGAAGGACCGGGCCTGGCTCGAGGCGGCGCCGCTGGCGCCGTTCGGAAACCGGCAACGGTGGACGGCCATGTGCCGGGCACTGCTCGACGGCGGGTGGCCGGTGCAGGATGGTCCTTCGCGTTGGCGGCTGGGGGAACTTACCGTCGGCTGGGAAGCCGTGGCGCCAGGCTAACGCCTTGGGCGGAGATTAACGCCTGGCCACGCCGGCAGGGTTCCCCGGGCGAGCTTGCGAGCCGAGGGGGCCGGTGGTGGGCCCACGTCGGCAGGGTTCCCTGGGTGAGCTTGCGAGCCGAGGGGGCCGGTGGGGATTACCAGGGGCCGTACGGGGATTACCAGGGGCCGTACGGGCCCATGTTCCGGCTGCCGCCACGGCCGGCGTCCTTCACGGCCGGCCGGACGTCGGCCAGGTAAACGGAGGCTGCCACCACGGCTCCGAGGCCAAACAGGCCGAGCGGGCCGAGGAGGCCGCTCGCTCCGCCGCCAAGCACGGACAGCGCTCCGACGGCCAGGCTGCCGCCGGTCAGTGCCAGCCAGAACGTCTTGGTGCGCTTGCCTACAGCCTCGAAGGCATTGGGCCGGTGGCGGACACAGTCAAAGAAGGCCCACACCTCAAGGGCCAGTGCTATCAGCCCCAGGATGTAGTAGACCGTGCTCTCAACGTAGAAAATCAGTAGTCGTCCGTCCACCAGCCCAGCCTATCTGTCCAGCGCGTCCAGCGCCTGCTTCAAATCGGCCCAGAGGTCCTCGACGTTTTCGATGCCGACACTCAGCCGGACCAGGTTCTCCGGGACACTGACCGGTTCCGCGGCATGCCGGCGCCGCCGCTCGATGAGCGACTCAACCCCGCCAAGGGACGTGGCCGGCAGCCACAGGTTCAGGGCACGGACCAGTTTGTCCGCGGTTTCGGAAGCGCTGAGCCCGCCGGCAGCGGCAACCTGGACGCAGAGAATCGAACCGAAGCCACTCATCTGTGACTTGGCCAGATCGTGGCCAGGGTCCGACACCAGGCCCGGGTACCGCACACTCTCCAAGGCCGGGTGCGCGCTGAGCCGCTCGGCGAGCACCGCTGCCGAGGCCTGCGAACGCTCAATCCGAAGGGCCAGGGTCCGCAGTCCGCGCAGCGCCAGCCACGCTTCGAAGGGTCCGGCGATTCCGCCGTGGATGATGCGGTGGTGAAGGAGGGTTTCGCGTAGTTTCGCATCAGAGGTCACCAGGGCGCCCAGTACCACGTCGGAGTGGCCGGCCAGGTACTTGGTCACCGAGTGAAGAACGACGTCGGATCCGAAGCTGAGCGGCTGCTGCACCAGAGGGGTGGAGAAGGTATTGTCCGTGACGACGACGGCGCCGGCGTCATGAGCGGCCTGCGTCAGGGCCCGGATGTCTGCGATGCCGAGCATCGGGTTGGTGGGGCTTTCCAGCCACAGCATGTCCGCCGCTTTGCCGGCCTGCGGGGCAATCTGGGCCCGGACCGCCTCGGTGTCCGCGATATCCACGGTGCGAAGCTCGAGGAGCCCCTTTTCTGCAAGCTCGGCGGCCATGACCAGCGATCCCGAATAGCTGTGGGACGGCATGACCAGGACGCCCCCGTTGGGGATCAGGGAGAGCGCGGAGCTGACCGCTGCCAGGCCGGAGGAGTACAGCAGACCCGGCAGCGACGCGCCCTCGAGCTGGCCGAGCGCTTCCTCGAACGGGTCCCATGTGGGGTTCGAGTAGCGGCCGTAGCCCCGGTCGCCGTCGTCGAGCGTGCCGGTGCCGAAGTAAGTGGAGGAGAGCACGATGGGCGGGTTGACGGGCGCATCGTGTTCGCGGGGCGGACGGCCGGCGGCCACCACCACTGTTTCGGCAGACAGGGAGGCCGCGTGCTGATCGGAAAGACTCATGGTCAAAGGGTACGTTGGGTGCCTGCCTGCTGGGAAAATGGCTGCTTCTGGCGAGGTGCAGAAGCAGGCGCCGGGCATTTTCGTCGGTGGAAATCGGTAGGCTGGATAAGTGAATATGCAGAGTTCCGGACTTTTCATCGCCTTCGAGGGCGGTGACGGTGCCGGCAAGTCGACGCAGGCGGCCCGGCTGGCCGGCTCGCTGGAATCGCGCGGCCTCACCGTGCTGCGCACCCGGGAACCCGGAGGTACGCCCATCGGCGAGAAGCTCCGTTCCCTGGTGCTGGATCACGGCCACGGCCACATCGACGCCCACACCGAGGCCCTGATCTTCGCCGCCTCCCGGGCCGCGCACGCCAGCCAGGTCATCAGGCCCGCCCTGGCCCGCGGCGAGGTGGTGCTGACGGACCGCTACATTGACTCCTCGGTGGCCTATCAGGGCGCCGGCCGCGGCCTCGGGACGGACGCCGTCCGGAGCGTTAACGAATGGGCCACCTCCGGGCTGCAGCCGGACCTGACTGTGCTCCTGGATGTCCACCCGGCCGAGGGACGCAGCCGCCGCACCGCCGGGGATGCTGCCGAGGACCGGCTGGAATCAGAAGCCGACGAGTTTCACGCCCGGATACCGGCAGGCGTTCCTGGACCTCGCCCAGGCCAGGCCGGAGAGTTACCTGGTGCTGGAGGCAGGGCTGCCCGTCGAGGAGATCGCGGGACTGATCCTGGAGCGCGTCGAGCAGCTTCTTTCGGCAACCGGCAGGCGGCCATGACCGTCTGGGATGACCTGCAGGGGCAGCCAGCCGTCGTCGCCCAGCTGCGGCAAGCATCCATGGGTGAGGGGCTAACACACGCCTGGCTGTTCACCGGGCCTCCGGGTTCGGGGCGTTCAAATGCCGCAAAAGCTTTCGCCGCCGCACTGAACTGCGACCGGGACGACGTCACCATGCGCGGCTGCGGCACCTGCCCGGCGTGCCTGACCATCCTGGGTGAAACCCACGCCGACGTCTCCTTTGTCCGCACCGAAAAGGTGACCATCACCATTGAAGAGGCGCGCGAACTCGTGGCCACGGCCGGCAACCGGCCGTCGTCGGCGCGCTGGCGGATCATCGTGGTGGAGGACGCCGACCGCATGGCAGAGCGCACCACCAACGTGCTGCTCAAGGCCATCGAGGAGCCCACTCCACGCACCATCTGGATGCTGTGTGCTCCATCCCCCGCGGACGTCCTGGTGACCATCCGGTCGAGGTGCCGTGCGGTGGCGCTGCGCCTGCCGCCGGCCGCCGACGTCGCGGCCCTGCTGGTGAAGCGCGACGGCGTGGATCCGGCCCTTGCCGAGCGTGCCGCCCGGGCAGCGCAGAGCCACGTGGGCATCGCCCGGCGTCTGGCCCGCGACGCCGCGGCCCGGGAACGGCGGTTGGAGACCGTCCGGTTCCCGCTGGGGCTGCGGGGCATCACGGCCGCCGTGATGATGGCTGACAAACTCGTCAAGATCGCCACCGAAGAGGCCACGAGCTCCAACGAGGAACGTGACGCCGCCGAAAAGGCCGCATTGCTGGCCACCCTCGGCGCCCCCGAGACCGGCACCCTGCCGCCCGCCATGCGCAGCCAGGTGAAGCAGCTGGAGGACGATCAAAAGCGGCGCGCCAAGCGCTCGGTCACCGATTCCCTGGACCGGACACTGACCGACCTCCTCTCGTTCTACCGGGACGTCCTGATCATCCAGCTGGGGAACGCCGTGGAACTGGTGAACGTTGAGTTGAGGAGCGAGCTGGAAGAGTTTGCCCAAAGGTCCGGGCCCGAAGTGACCCTCGCCCGGATGGACGCCATTAACAACGCCCGCAAGCGAATCACCACCACCAACGTCGCTCCGCTGTTGGCCGTAGAGTCAATGGCCGCAAGCCTGATCCAGTAGCCACGTACCCCCGCCATTTGCCTGACCGAGCTGGCCCCGCCCACAAGGAGAAACCGCATGATGTCTGCACCGCCTCTGCCCTCGCGACCCCGGACCCTCGCGGCCGGGATGCGGGCGGCCGGCGCCATGGCGCTGGCCGTACTGCTGGCATCGTGCAGTGCCCTGGGCCCGTCCAAGGACGAGTCCTCCCAGAACGGCTCCACGGGACAGGCCGATCCCTCCATAGCGGCGGCCGCCCCCAAGGGGCTGAAGGCCTATTACTCCCAGAGGATCGTTTGGGAGCCCTGCGAGGACAAGCTGCAGTGCGCCAAGGTCAAGGTGCCTGTCGATTACGCGAAGCCTGACGGCGACACCATTGAACTGGCTGCGGTGAAGATCGCCAGCACCGGGGACAAGAAGGGCAGTCTGCTGGTCAACCCCGGCGGCCCCGGCGCGTCCGGCTACGACTTCGTCAGGGACGCCGGCAACAGCCACTTCTCCGAGAGTGTGCGCGCCAACTACGACCTCGTGGGCTTCGATCCGCGCGGCGTCAAGCGTTCCGCGCCTGTCACCTGCCTCACCGACAAGGAGCGGGACGAGGCCCGGGCCAAGATCTACACGCCGGAAACCGATGCAGGGCTGGCCACGCTTCTCGCCGACAACAAGGCCATCGCGGCCAAGTGCGCAGAACAGACCGGGCCCGTGCTCGGGCACATCGACACCGTCAGCGCGGCCAAGGATCTGGACGTCCTGCGTGCTGTGCTCAACGACTCCAAGCTGAACTACATGGGCTTTTCGTACGGGACCTTCCTCGGTTCCACGTACGCTTCCCTGTTCCCTGAGAACGTGGGGCGCATGGTCCTCGACGGCGCCATTGACCCCTCGCTCAGCGCCGAGGACCTGACCCTGGGCCAGGCACGGGCGTTCGAAAAGGCGCTGCGCGCCTACGTTGAACATTGCCTCGGCGAGGAAGGCTGTCCCCTGAGCGGCACGGTCGACGACGGCCTCCAGCAGATCCGCGACCTCATCACTTCCGTGGTCCAGACTCCCCGCACTGCCACGGACGGCAGACTGGTGGGCGGCAACCTCTTCGTCAGCGGCCTCATTGTGCCGATGTACGGCAACGAAAGCTGGCCGGCCCTGACCCAGGCACTGGACGCCGCCCTGAAGGGCGATGTCAGCCCCATGCTCCGCCTGGCCGACCTGGGCGCAGACCGCTCCCCCAACGGCAAGTACACCTCCAACACGGCGTTGGCCTTCGGCGCCATCAACTGCCTCGACTACCCCACTAGCAGCGATCCCGCGGCCATGCGCGCAGAAGAGCAGCGGCTCCTCGAGGCCTCCCCCACCCTGGGGTACTTCTTCGCCTACGGAGGTGCGAACTGCGCCGACTGGCCGTACAAGAATGTCCGCACCCCGTCCGCCGTCAAGTACAGCGGTTCCGCACCCATCGTCGTCGTCGGTACCACCGGCGACCCGGCAACGCCGGTGGAATGGGCCAGCGAACTGCGGAAGCAGCTGGGCAACGCGTCCCTGCTGACCTTCAAGGGCGAGGGCCACACCGCCTACGGCAGGTCCAACAGCTGCATCAGCAACGCTGTGGACAAGTACCTGGTTGACGGAAAGGCACCGGCGGACAACACCGTCTGCTGACCCCTGCGGCGGTGCCGGCCGGTACAGCAACAGCCGCAACGCCGCCGTCCTGCGCTTCAGTGCTCTGGAGCCTCAGGGCCGGGATGCCCGCCGCTCCAGGAGGGCCGGAAAGTCCTTGATGGAGGGCACGACGTCAGTGGCACCCGCGCTGCGAAGCGCCGCCTCGGAGTTCGACCCTGTCAGGACCCCCGCCGCCACCGAGGCCCCGGCGCGCAGGCCCGAATGGATGTCCGCGGCGGAGTCCCCCACCACGGCCACTTTCCGGACGTCGTCGATGTCGAGGGCCAGGACCGCCGTCAGCACCATGTCCGGGAAGGGCCTGCCCCGGCCGGCGTCCGCGGGGCACAGGCTGAGGTCGGCCAAGCCCATCCAACCCAGCGATTCCAGCACCATGTTCTGCGTGTGGCGCCCGAAGCCGGTGGCCAGGCAGACCTTGATGCCGGCGTCCCGCAGCCAGCCGATGGTGTCCTCCGCCCCGGGGACGGCCCGTACTCCGCCGTCGGCGATGAGTTCGTCGCAGTTCAGCTCAAACTTCCTGTTGGCGCTGGCAGCCGCCTGGGGGTCGTCGAACAGTTCGCCGAAAACCGTCATCCGCGAGATGCCGGAACGCTCCCTCGCGTAGCGCAGCATGCCTTCAAAGCGCGCCGAGCCGGCCGGAACTCCCTGCTCCACCAGCGTGCGGGACATCGCGCGGTCCGTGAGGCCGCCGTCGTACACGGTGGTTCCCACCATGGCCAGCACCGCCAGCAGGACGGGCTGGCCATGGTCCGCCGCGTCCGCATCCGCCGCGGGGGCAGTGCGTAGTGCGCCACGGGTTGAGATTGCGCTGTCTGGTGTCATGGTCGAGCTCCTTTGCCGCTGGCGCGCAGGCATGCTGCGCCACACTGTTGGAGCCAGCATGGCGGCCGTTGCTGTTGTAGGCCTGAACCGGATCCGACGGCGGAATGAACGTCCCGCCAACGTCAATCTCAGCCCGCGGGTCGCTCATTTTGACCCGGACGCGGGGACTCTATTACAGTTGTCTCTTGCATGAACCGGCCGGTTTCCCGGCTGATTGGTGCGGTGCTTCCTTAGCTCAGTCGGTAGAGCGTTTCACTCGTAATGAAAAGGTCATCAGTTCGATTCTGATAGGAAGCTCGGGAAGAACCCCGTATTGTCGCTCGTTCGGCGGCGGTACGGGGTTTTTTGCTGGTTTCGCCCGCAGGCGCCGATAGGCGCAGGGCACATCTTTGGCGCCCTTCGGCGTAAACGTCCACGGTGTACCGGGTGGGGCCGTCCACCCAGGAATGGAATCCCGGTGGACTCCTCACCAGCGCCTGAGTCTTGAGCCAATCTTGTATTGCCGGCCGCGGGACAGATTTTCTTGAGCCAGTATTGAGCGGCACTCGATCGATCCTTGAGTCAACGAAGGCAGAGTGTTCATTACCGGCACCGAAGACCGGTCATACGAAGTCCGCACGCCGGGCTCCTTCAAGAAACGGACGTTCGCAACCATGGGTTGCCACCCGAACTCCACCACGGGCAGGGCCCCCGGCTCCGTGGTCCTCACCGGCCCCCAGCCCTCCCGTGCCAACAAATAACCCACATACGTCCCCTCCGTCGTCTGGCCCCAGAACCGCGGCGGAGGGGGCCCATCCGTAAGGCAGCACGCCCATGACAGCAGCAACAACCCCGTCGGCCGGGGCTCCCGGGGGGCTGGTCTGTGTGATGCTGGCCCGGATCTGGCGGAAGGGCCCCGACGCTGCTGACGGGTCAAGGAACGGGGCGGATGGTGCAAAATCACCGGCCTCAGGCTGAGGCACCCAAGGCGACCCTGGACGGGCAGCACCTTCGAAACTTGGCGGAAGAATGTTCGACGGCGGCAGCTGAGACCTTTGCGGACAACTACACAGCCCTCCTCACACACCGCGTTGACCGCATCATCCGAAGTGTCGGCGTCGGGCACCGGGAGATGGCCATGGATGCTGTCCTGAGCCTGCGAACGGCGTCGTCAATGGCCGGTGCCCAGCAGATGAGCCACCTGTGTGCCCAACTGGAGAAGGCCCTGGTGGCCGCTGACCTGGCTGCTGCTGCAGGCGTGGCGCGGGACATCGACCTCCACCTGCCGGAACTGCAGGAAGCCCTCGCGAGCCGCCAGCGCCCGGACCAATAGTGCCTTCAGCGCTGGGCGCAGGCTGACGTCACAAAGTCGTAAATCAGCCCACGCAGTGCCGTCCCGGCCGCGATCTTCAACTGCCCCTCACGTCCTCCCACACTCACATGAAGGGGCAGCAGGGTGCCCACTTTGTCCTCGGCGATGGCATGCGGATCGCAGCGGGCAGGGCGGATCCGCAAACGCAGTTCAGTGCGTGGGGCGCCCGGCACGATGCGGACGTTCCGCGGCCACGGCCCCTCCGCCGGTTCGGCAATCAGGGTGGTCCCGTCGATGCTCGCGATGGTCAGCGGTCCTACGCCCGGGCCGGCGCCGTCCGTTTCCTTCGGGGTGATGACCAGACGGACGACGGCGGTGCGGGAGTCCGGGGCAACCTCAAGTCTGCGGTCCAGGACGATGTCCGCCACGGCGGCCGCCTCTGCCGCAAGGCACAGCTCCATGTTGTTCCGCTCCAGGACCCCGAAGGGGTCGACGGCTACGGGCGCCACCTCCCGCACGCCGGCCTGCCCGGCCTCCGAATATCTCACGGTGGCGACTGGCTGCTGCGTGGTTGATCGCGGTGGGGTTGCTTGCTGCGAGGTTGATTGACCCCCGCCGCAGGCCGGGGCCGGAAGCCGGGCTGGAAGACTCTTGGGCTGGCCGGGGGGCAGTTCGAGGCCGCCGCCGGTTGGCTCCCACAGGATCCCCCCGCGGAACAGTGGCGACGCGAGCTGCGCAGCAGCCACCGTCAGGGGCCTGCCGGAGACGTTGGTGAGCAGGATCTGGATGGCCTGTTTTCCGTACTGGTCGCGCGACTGGTTCACCTCCACCGTTATCGGCAGTGGCTCAACAGACTCCTGTCGCTCCGGCACGGTGCAGGCAGACAGCACCGGAACTGCTGCCGCCGCCAAGGCAGTCACCGCTACGATGGCGAGCCACCGGCGTGCGCGCGCACGGCTCCCCACCGCAGGCGACCCCTGCGCTGGGGACCCCTGCGCACAGGGGCACGGGCGGTGGACCTGTTGTTCATGCAACAGGTCCATGCCCAGAGCCTCTCTAGAACTGCCCGGTGGGGCCGGTGTCCTCGACTTCGCCGCGCCAGCCACCGGTTTCGGTGCCGCGTGATTCAATGAAGTCCTTGAACTTCCGCATGTCGGCCTTCACCTGCATTTCGTCGATTTTCAGGGCCGCGCCCGCTTTCTCAGTAACGGTTTCCGGCGCCCACTCGAAGTGGACCTTCACCTTGGTGTGATTGGCGTCCAGTGGCGTGAACCTGATGATGCCGGCATGGGACTTGCCGTCGGTGCTGCGCCAGGCGATCCGATCATCCGGCTCCTGGTCCACTATCTCCGTATCAAATTCCCGCTTCACGCCGCCGACCTTCGTAACCCAGTGATTGGTGGTGTTGCTCAGCTGGGTTACGGATTCCACGCCGGACATGAACTGCGGAAATGATTCGAACTGTGTCCACTGGTTATAGGCCGTATGGACCGGAACTGCGACATCAACGGTCTCTTCAACAGTTTCCATCTGCTTCCTCCTGTCATTACGGGTGGCCCGGTTATGGGCCCTCGGCAGTCGCCCTCGTCTCCCGCAGCAACCGCCACCTGAACGGTAGGTCCGGTGGCTTCCCGTGTCCAGACCCTGCGGGTGATCGGGATCAGGGAATGCCAGCGGTGCCGCCTGAGGTAACCAGAAGGTCCCCGACCTGGCAGTCCAAGGCGTCACAGATAGCTGTCAAGGTGGAGAACCTGATCGCTTTGGCCCTGTCGTTTTTCAGCACCGACAGGTTCACCAGGCTGACGCCGACCCGCTTGCTCAGTTCGGTCAGGGTCATCCCGCGGTCTGCCAGCAGCTCGTCGAGCCGGCAATGGATTCCTGGGGTTTCCTCAGTCGGCATCAGACCAGGCCCTCAGTGTCCTTCTGCAGCCGGCGGCCAAACTGAAAGACTCCGGCAACAAGAACCAGGGCGATGCCCAGCACCAGCGGGCCGGCGTTGAAGTCCAACGAGACGAGGTAGTACTCCCCCGGCACGTGCCCGTTCACTCCGAGCAGGTCTGCCAGCCGGCTCCGCGCAAGGGAATCGAGAATCTGCCCCACCGTCCCGGCCACAGCGAGGACGGCTCCCCCGGCACCAACGAGCCATGCAGAACCAGGGGTGAAGAGAACCTCGCTCCGAAGCCGGTAGGCCAGCAGGAAGATCAGCGCCAGAACGGCCAGAATACCGGTCTGATTCAGGGCCTCCGCCCAAGCCAGCAGCGCGGCCGGGCCGGAAGGAAGGACCGGGATGGTCGCATCCATGGCCGTGTATTGTCCGGTAGCCCCCAGCGACAATCCTGACGCCGTTTGACGCGGCGTTGCCACAGGAAGCGTGAGCGTAACCTGCCCGGCAGAGGACGCTAAGATGCCCGACACCGTCAGGGCCGTCGTCGTGACTGCTGCCGCTGCCGAGGCAACCATCAGGAAAAGCGCATCGGTTCTGGACACGATCTTCTTCCGGCCTGAAGCCAGAGCGGCGCGCTTGGTAACTTTCATCAATCCCCCAGTTATCGAAACTCGTTAATAACGACAATCGATAACCTAGGGTCTTCACAAGCCGGCGTCAATGCCCTGCGGGCCAGCATGTTGCCCTTCACAGAGGACAAGAAGGAGCCCGCCGCGACGGTCAGGTGATCCGTCGTCGGCGGGCTCCTTATGCTAATGCCCCTGACTCAGGCCGTCGGCGCGTCGAACCGCTGCCCTTCGGGCTTGGACGGCAGGATGGTCAGGACCAGCAGTGCTATGCCTCCAAGGAACGGCACGAGACCCAGCAGCACAAACCAGCCACTCAGGTTCACATCGTGGAGACGCCGCGCAGTCAAGGCCAGCGACGGCACGATGGTGGCCAGTCCCCAGATGGCGATCAGGACATAACCAACCACTGCGCCCGGACCGGGCACTGCAGTACCGTTGGCGGCCACGGTTGCTCCCGCCGAACCCCCGACTGCCGTGATGATGTTGATGATGATGCCGACCACGACCGCGACGAGCACCCACCACCAGTACTCGCTCCGGCTCGCACGGCCCGAGAACGTGGCGTACTTCTTGAAAAATCGGCGGACTGCTACCGGAAAGGGCGCCCCGTAGTACGGTGCCCAAAGCGGCGGTTCGCCGCCTCCCGCCTGGTAGGCCTGCTGCTGTGGATATTGCTGATAGCTCATGGATTTTCCCCCCACGGGTTCTGAGTTATGAGACGACCCCATCGTAGGGGCCAAACTGACGGAACAGGCTTTCGATGGAGAAAATTTACTGCGATTTTCACTGCATGAATGGATAGGTGCAGGGATTTCAGACTTCCAGGAGCCGCTGGCGCCGCGAGCCTGGATGCCGGCAATCAAATGCCCATCGACATGGTCCCCGCGCGGGCTTAACCTTTCTTCGCTGGGACCCGACAACGACGACGGTGAGGTGGCGAAATGGGAACCCGGGAAGATGTTGATTTGGTGCGGCGGGGTTACGAAGCGTTCGGTGCAGGGGACATGGACACTCTCCGCGGCCTGTTCACCGAGGACGCCGTCTGGCATCTGGGAGGCAGCGGCGGGCTGTCCGGTGACAAGCAGGGCCTGGACGCCATCCTCGCCTACTTCGGCGAACTGTTCACACGATCCGACGGCACAATCAGGGTCGACTTGGATGATCTGATCGGCGGGGAAAATCACACCGTTGGCTTCCAGAGGGTGCACGCGCAACGCAACGGCGCAGCCATCGACCAACGCGCCGTCCTCGTCTTCGCACTAAAAGACGGCAAAGTCAGCGAGGTATACGAATTCCCGGAGGACACCGCCAAGGCCGCCGATTTCTGGTCCTGAGAATTGGCTGCACTCTCCCGGGAGCCGTCTGCGTATCCGGGTCTTTTGGTGGCCAGTCACCTAGAGTGGGGCCATGGCAGATGCGATGAAGTCCCTCACCGAAAGCTTCAGAAACGTGGGCGTTTCCAGGGCCTACGGGGATCCGATCCGGCTCGGCGGGAAAGAGATTGTTCCCGTTGCGCTGGTCTCCTTTGGGTTTGGCGGCGGCACCGAAGGTGGTGATCCGGAGGCTGCGGGCTCCGGCGGCGGAGGAGGGGGACTCGTCTTCCCCCTGGGCGTGTATACGTACGACGACGGCGGCCGGCTGGCTTTCCGTCCAAATCCCCTGTCGATGACCGCCTGCCTGGTCCCGCTGGTATGTGCCGTCGGTTTTGCGCTGCGCGGCGCACTCCGGGCGGGGCAGTAGCCTCCCTCATATTGGCCGGAAGTCGCTACGCGACGTCGTCGGCGATGCTCCGGTCCGACAGGTGGGCCAACAGGGCTTTTTCCGGATTGCCCGGGTTTTCCTCAAGGTGGCGCAACAGGTTGACGCGCACGTCGGGCCCCGTGGCAACCGCGGAGAGGACATCGATAATGACATCCATGACCTGACGGCGGATCGTCCAATCCTCCGAAACGTACGTCATGAGCACCTCCCAACCGGCCGCGAGCCTTTCCCCCAAGTGTTCTTTCGATCGATACTGTTTCCTCGATCGATATCGTCGATTCCAGCGTCCCCGCTTAGCCTCGGAAACGCGGGAACCAGTGGGGCCGGCCCCTGTTTGGGCCGACCCCACTTGCAGGTCCCTGTGCTACGAAATCAGGTCAGACCCGGCTTCTGCGTGTGACGGCGCCGTAGATCAGCAACACAATGACAGCTCCGAGGATGGACAACAGCCAGGTCCTCAGGTCGAAGAAGTCACCCAAGCCACCACCGAAGATCAGCGAACCGATCCAGCCGCCGAGGATGGCCCCGACGACACCCAAGACGAGGGTGATAATCCAACCGCCGCCCTGCCTCCCGGGAAGAATGGCTTTTGCAATGGCCCCCGCAATCAGACCGAGCAGGAGAAATCCAAGAATTCCCATAACGCACTTTCCTTTCCACCAGACAGGTACCGCGGGTGTGGCACCAGCTATAGAGATGAGTTAATCAGCATGCTTAGTAGCTGGCAAGCACCCGATGCCCGTGCCCCGAAAATTCTCTTGTCAGGGCCTGCGGGGCGGTGCTATAAAAATCGGTATCAGCCAGCATCGGAAACTGAGCTCAAGGAGGGGTCCCCGGCAGCTAGTCAACGCCTCATGGACCGGGACGGGATACCGGTAAACGCAAAGCTGCTTTTTGGGCGGAGAGCTTTTAGAGAACGCCACGGCGCATAGTGTGCAAGTGCAGCATAATCAGCGTGCGGATCCTATTCCCGCTAAGTGGTCCCCGGCTGCAGAAGCAGCCGGGGACCACATCACCCTAGCTGCAGAGGGGAACGCAGCATCCGGAGTCATTGAGCTGGTTGTGGTGGGATTCAAGTGGACCAGGCGACAATCGTCAGCTACGCTCTCGGCTATATCGCCGTTGCCATAGCCGTTTTTCTTATGTTCCTGCCGGCGCTCGCTATTCTTGGCCTGCTTCTGATCGGTGCCGGCGCCGTGCAAGTGATCGTTCTGCTCATCAATGCATTGACCGTTGGCCTCTACAGAGCTGTCCACAGGATGTATCACCACCTGCTGGACAGGTGGCAGAGCGGCCATGGCGGCAGACTGGCCGCCCACTAGGGCGGAACCACGCCCCGGCGGAATGCGTCCCGCCGAAACTCCGCCCCGTGCTGGGGCGTGCTGAAACCTGCGCGCCGAAACATATGATGGCTGTCATGGACAAGGAACTGGAGCGCGCCGCCCAGGCCCTATACGCGCTTCCCTTCGACGAGTTCGTCGCCGCCCGCACTGCCGCAGCCAAGGATGCCTCCGCATCGAACAAGCCCCTTGCCCAAGCGATCCGGACCCTGCCGAAGCCTTCCGTGGCCGCCTGGACCATCAACATGCTGGCCCATCACAGCCCCGGCGCCGTTCAGCAGCTCAGGACTCTCGGACAGACCATGCAGGAGGCCCAGGCTTCACTCGATGCCGCAGTTCTGAGGGAACTCGCCAAGGAACGGCGGAAGCTCCTCGGCACCGCTGTGGGTGAAGCGCGGCTCGCCGCTGAGAAGCAGGGCCGCAAGATCAGCGGCGCAGTTGCCACCGAAGTGGAGGAGACACTGAGGGCCGCAACTGCGGATCTGGCGGCTGCCGCTGCCGTCGAAAGCGGGCTGTTGCTCCGCGGGCTGTCAGCCGACGGCGTGGACCAGGTTGACGTCAGTGATGCAGTGGCGGTTCCGTCCGCCCTTGGCAAGCTTCCGCCGCGGCCGCTCCCGCCGCAGCGGTCCAGTGCAACGCAGCGCCCGGCTGGTGGTGCGCCGAAGGGTCGCCGCCAGGAGCCATCCGCCGCAACGGCTCCGCCCGGTCAGCGCACAGGGGCCCAGCCTCGGAAGGCCACGGCGCGAACGGACACCGGCGCCGACGCCGTCGAGACCGAAAAACCGCGGCTCCGGGCAGTCCGCACCATTCCCCGCCCCGTCACACCGTCACTGCTGGAGAAGGCCCAGGCAGCGCTGGCGGAGGCCGAGGAAGCGGCCGCTGATGCCGCAGACGAGGCCGCACGCCGCGCCCAGGCCCAGGAAGAATCCGCGGCAGCCTTCGACCAGCTCACCGCGGAAGTCAACGAGGCACGGCAGCGGCTCCGGGCCTTGGAGCTCTCACTCGATGCCGCGCGCAAGGAACGCGAGACGGCTGCCGCTGAGGCGAAGCAGTACGCCCGGGCAGCGGAGAAAAGCGAGCGGTCGGCGGTGCTGGCGAAGGAACGTGTGCTCCGGCTCCGCAACACGCCGGACTGAACTGCCTGAAATGTCAGACCCCGGTTGCACCATGGAGCCATGGAAATTAATCAGGAGTTCCACGTAACTTACTTCGACGCGGACTGCGGCCGGATCCGCATCGAGGTCTTCGACACCGTGGCGGCGGCAGAGCGTTTCGCCAGCCGCAGCATCACCGGCGAGGACGGCTGGGCCGTCGTCGACGCCGTCGCTGTCCAGCAGGAACAGCTCGCGGCTTAGTGCCGGCCAGGGCTGATCAACACGGCGAGGCCCCGCCCCGTCCGCGTAAACGAACATGGCGGGGCCTCTCAGCTGGCAGCCCGGGAAATTAGGCGAAGTCAGAGACTGCCGGGTCCGGGCCGATCCTGCCGGTTCCGTCCGCGGTGCGGTCCAGCCCATTAATGGCCGCAACGTCCTCGGCGTCCAGCGTGACGTTCAGGGCGTCAAAGTTCTCACGGATCCTGGACTCGGTGACGGACTTGGGGATGACGACGTTTCCGATGGCGAGGTGCCATGCGATGACCACCTGCGCCGGAGTGGCGCCGTGCTTCTGTGCGATGCCCGCGATAATCGGGTCCTCGAGGAGCTCACCGCCCTGGCCAAGCGGAGACCAGGCCTGGGTCAGGATGCCCTGGGCGGCATTGAATTCCCGCAGTTCCGACTGGCTGAAGTACGGGTGCAGTTCCACCTGGTTGATGGCCGGAACCACGCCGGTCTCGTCGATGATCCGCTGCAGGCCTTCGATGGTGAAGTTTGAGACGCCGATGGACTTGACCTTGCCGCGCTTCTGAAGTTCGATGAGCGCCTTCCAGGTGTCCACGTACTTGTCCTGCTTGGGCTGGAGCCAGTGGATGAGGTAGAGGTCCAGTGTTTCAAGGCCCAGGCGCTCCAGTGACTCCTCGAACGCGGCAAGCGTGGATTCGTAGCCTTGGTCGGCGTTCCACAGCTTGGTGGTGATGAAGATTTCCTCCGCCGACAGCCCGGAGCTGGCGATCGCGCGGCCGACGCCGGATTCGTTGCCGTAGATCTTGGCGGTGTCGATGTGGCGGAAGCCGGCCTGGAACGCCTGGAAGACAACCTTCTCGGCTACGTCGTCTTCAACCTGCCAAACCCCGTAGCCCAGCTGGGGAATGGTGTTGCCGTCATTGAATGTCAGTGTTGGTGAAGAAGTCATTTGTCCATCCTGCCAACAATCGAACTTGGTGCGCACGGAATATGACGAAGCTAAGCTAGCCGCGTAACGGCGCGTCACGGGGAATTTTTCGGCGGGGACTGAATACCGTCCGTCAGGCCTCCGAGAGATGCCGTTCTGCATCGGCCACCTGCTCAAAAACGGTCTCCGCCCGGCGCCAGACGGAGGCCGCGCCAACGGGCACGGGTCCCACGGCGAGCCGGAGCATCGCGGCCGCCTCGGCGGTGGCGGCCAGCGAATTGCCTGCCTTGGACAGCGAGCGGTGGACACCGGACAGATTGTGCGGAATGTCCAGGCCGTCGCTGGGCGATCGCCGCTGCGCCTCAACGCAGATCTCCCGGACGCGTCCGGAGAGGCTGGCCAGCTGGTTGGCTATCTCGACCAGCTCTCCGTAGAGCTGGTCGTCCTCCACACCCTCGAGCACCTGGTGGTACCGGTCCAGTCCGCGGTGGAATCGGTCATGGGCACGGCGCCATAAGCCCTTGCCAAGTTCGGCGTCGTCTTTCCGCCCTTGCCGGGCGGCCGTGAAAAATCCCAAAGGGGCCTACAAATACTGGCCGGGGCCGTGGTCGGAGTCTTCCTTGCGACCCGGATGCAGCGGGTCGGCACCGGGCTGCGGTGCCGTGGCACGCTGCGGCTCGCCGTTATCACCGATGACGACGCCGGGTGCGATGACAGTGCCTGGCGGAAGCTGCCGGAGCTGCATCTGGGCGAGCGCGTGTTCCCGGGCTGCGTGCTGGGCGGCGATGGCCGTCTGGATGCCATGGAACAGGCCTTCCAGCCAGCCCACCAGCTGGGCCTGCGCGATCCGCAGTTCGGCGTCCGACGGTGTGCCGTCGTCCGGGAAGGGCAGGCTGATCCGTTCCAGCTCCTGCACCAGTTCCGGCGCGAGTCCGTCCTCGAGCTCCTTGACGGACCGCTCGTGGATCTCCGCCAGGCGGCCCCGTGCGGCGTCGTCCAGGGGCGCCGACTTCACTTCTTCCAGCAGTTGCCGGATCATCGTGCCGATCCGCATCACCTTGGCAGGCTCATCCACGAGGTCCTGCAGGCTGGCCCTTTTCGACTTTTCGGCCTCGGGGCGGCCGGGAGCCTCCGCATCCAGCGTGGTGCCCTCCACGGGCTCCTCTTCCTGTGGCACGGAAGGCTCCGCTGCCGGCTGCGCAGCGGGCTGAACGCCCGGCTGGCTGGGCTCGACGGCTGCCTGCGGAGCCGCCGCCTGGGTGGGTTGAGTGTCTTCGGGATCGCTCATGCGTTCATACTCTCACGGGCCCGGAATGCGGAGTCCAGTCAATGAAGCTCCTTGACCAGGATTTCGCCTTCGTCCGTAGCGAAACCGCATTTGCGGTAGAAGCCGACGGCGTACGTGTTGGCCGGAACCCACACTTCCGCCACTCCGTTGCCCCTCATCCAGACCTCCATCTCGGCAATAAGCGCCCGCCCGATACCCCGATGGCGCCAGTCGGCGTGGGTTCCCATCTCCATCAGCAGCAGCTCGGCCCAGGGGCCGGGCGTCCGGCGCCGCTGGATGCAGCAGTGGAGGAAACCCACGGTCTGTCCCCCGGCCTCTGCCAGCCAGAAGAGAACCGCGGGGTCGGCGAGGAAGTCCCGGGCGCCGTCGGGGGTTATTTCCCCCGACGGCGCCATCCCCGGGTCCTCGTCAAAGAGGTTGTCCGTAGCAGCCAGCGCGATGAGCGCGCCGGCATCCGCCGGCCCGATCCTGCGGACGGCGAATTCGGCCGGCAGAGCAGCCACGGTCAGCAGCACCTGCCCTGCGGGTTGGTGTCCTGCCGGTCCGCCCGGTCCCGCCAGAACGCACGCTCGTCCATGGGCGGCGTACCGTGGCCGGCCGCAGCATGGTGCTCCAGATACTTCCTGTACGCGTCAGCCCCCATGACTCCCTGCAGGTACCGCGAGAAGCCGCGAAGCGCCTGCGCCACTGGGGGCATCAAACCGCCCAATCCCGCTCCGACGCTCATCAGTGATGGCCTGCGCGCTCGACACGCAGGTCGGCGGGCAGCTTGTTCCATTCCGCCATGAGCTGGCGTTCGGCTGGGGTGGGGATCAGCCCGGCGGGCGCGTACACACGCGACGGATGTGGCCGGTCCTCGTTATTGACGTTGGGAACGCCGGCCGTGGTGTTCCGGACGGCCTTCACCGTGGCCACCACCGCCGTAACGATGACAATGATGCTCAGGACCACGAAGATGACGGACAGCCAGCCCTGGATCATGGTGTTGCGGACCACCGCCTCCATGGCCGCGGTGGTCTTGGCCGTACCGAAGGAGGTCTTCCCGTCGGCCAGCGCCTTGCTGAAGGCGGCGTTGTTGGCGAAATAGCCCACTGCCGGCACGGAGGAGAAGATCTTGTGGATGCTTGCCGTAATGGTGACGACGGCAGTGAAGGCCAGCGGCACGGCCACGATCCACAGGTACCTGAACGAGCCGCGCTTCGCCGCGATGGCCATGCACACGGCCAGCGCAATCGCGGCCAGCAGCTGGTTGGCGATGCCGAACAGCGGGAACAGGGTGTTGATGCCGCCCAGCGGGTCGGTGACACCCATCAGAAGCACCGCGCCCCAGGCGCCCACCATGATGGCCGTGCAAAGCCACGCGCCGGGCCGCCAGGACGCTTCCTTGAACTTCGGGGCAAAGTTCCCGATCGAATCCTGCAACATGAACCGCGCAACGCGGGTTCCGGCGTCGACCGCTGTGAGGATGAACAGAGCCTCGAACATAATCGCGAAGTGGTACCAGAAGGCCATCATGCCGGTGCCGCCGATGAACTGCTGCATGATGTGGGCGAGGCCCACGGCGAGCGTCGGTGCACCGCCGGAGCGCGAGACGATGCTTTCCTCGCCCACATTCGAGGCGGTCTGGGCCAGTACGTCGGGAGTGATGTTGACGCCGGCCAGGCCGAGCCCGTTGACCCACTGGGCCGCCGTCTCCACCGTTCCTCCGGTCAGTGCCGCGGGGGCGTTCATGGCGAAGTAGATCCCGCGGTCGATCGAAATCGCGGCCACCAGCGCCATGATGGCGACGAAGGATTCCATCAGCATGCCGCCGTAGCCGATGAAGCGGGTCTGCCGCTCCTTCTCGATGAGCTTCGGCGTGGTGCCGGAGGAAATCAGGGCGTGGAAGCCGGACAGCGCGCCGCAGGCGATGGTGACGAACAGGAACGGGAACAGTGCCCCGGAGAAGACCGGACCGTTCTCGCGGCCGGCGAACTCGCTGAAGGCGGGAACAGTGATTTCGGGGCGCACGACGATGATGGCCACGGCGAGCATCGCGATCACGCCGATCTTCATGAACGTCGAGAGGTAGTCGCGCGGTGCGAGCAGGAGCCACACGGGCAGGATGGCAGCGATGAAGCCATAGACGATGAGGCCCCACGCGATGGTGACCTTGTCCAGGTGGAAGAACGCCGCGCCCCATTCCGTGCCTGCCACGGCGCCGCCGCCGATGATCGCCGCCATGAGCAGCACGAACCCGATGATGGAAACCTCCATGACCTTGCCAGGACGCAGGTACCGCAGGTACACGCCCATGAACAGCGCGATCGGGATGGTCATGCCCACGGAGAAGACGCCCCAGGGGCTCTCCCCCAGGGCGTTGACGACGACGAGCGCCAGGATCGCGACGATGATCACCATGATCAGCAGGGTGGCCACGAGGGCGGCGGTCCCGCCGATGACGCCGAGCTCCTCGCGCGCCATCTGGCCGAGGGAACGGCCGCCGCGGCGCATGGAGAAGAACATGACCACGTAGTCCTGGACCGCACCAGCGAGGACGACGCCGATGATGATCCAGATGGTGCCGGGGAGATACCCCATTTGGGCGGCGATTACGGGCCCCACGAGCGGGCCGGCTCCGGCAATGGCGGCGAAGTGGTGTCCGAAGAGGACGTTGCGGTCAGTGCGGACGTAGTCCTTGCCGTCGGCCTTGTATTCGGCCGGCGTTGCGCGGCGGTCATCGGGCTTCAGCAGATACCGCTCAATGACTTTAGAGTAAAAGCGGTAGCCGATCAGGTATGTGCACACCGAGGCAAACACGAACCAGATGGCGTTGACCGTTTCGCCCCTGACAATTGCCAGCATGAACCAGGCCACGCCGCCCAGGAGTGCGATGGCCACCCAGATGGCGATCTTCGCAGGGGTCCATCTGCGCTCTTCGGCGTCGCGGACCGCGTCATCAACGGACGTCGGCGGCAGCGATTCATCCGCGGCGGGATTCAGGTCCTCGGCCGCGGTTCGGGTCCCGTCCTCAGGCATGGTGCCCATGTCTCCTCCTTGAGATTCCCAGCTGGCACGGAGTGTGCCACGGGCACCCTACCAACGGGCATGGCTTCAGTCGCGGCCATTTGCGGGGTGCTGCCCTGGGAATCGACGAGCGGTCCCGATACCGCGGTGAGCGGACGGCCTGCCGGACCGTTCCCCGCCCGCCCCGTACCGGCTGTCAGGTGCCGGCCCTCAGGGCCAACTCAGCTGAGACTTCGCCGGGACACCGGCAGGCGGGCACGGGCAAAGACCCAGGCCAGTGCGCTGCCGGTCAGCGGCACGGCAACGAGCAGGGCCAGCAGCGGCAACCACGGGACGACGGGCTCTGCAAACATCCGGGTGGCCCCAATGAGGAGGAGTGAGGGCACCACGCCGGCGGCCACTCCGAGCGAGGTGCCGAGGGACGCGGTCATGAGCGACTGCGCACCGGCCAGTGCCTTCCGCAGCCGCGGTGGCGCCCCGACCCCCGCCAGCGTCATGTGGTCTGCCCGGGCATCGGCGAGCGCCAGGCCCGTGGTGATGCCGGCGGCGCTGAGGGTGATGAGTGCACTGGTGCCAACGATCAGCCACAGCAGTTCGGACCCGGTGTGGTCCGCTCCCGGCTCAACGTAGAAGCCCAGGGCCTGGATCCGGTAAACCTGCGCAAGTGCCGCCGACGCCCGATCCTGCTCAGCGGCTTCCGGGTATGCGGACAGCTGGGCGAGCAGAACGGAGTTGTCGACGTGGATGCCCAGCTTGGACGCGGTGCCAGGCGGGATGACTCCGTAGAACGGGACCGGCACCTCCGGCGCCTCCACGACAGCCGGCAGCACTGTGTTGCTCTGGGGCTTGTAGGCAACGACGGAACCGGGGCCGGGAACGGGCTGGCGAACGTCATAGGACTGGAGCGTGGTTTTCCCGTCCTTTTCGAAGACCGGGTTGCTGACCACCACTCCGCCGCTGTTCAGTGCCTCCACCGCCGCAGGACTGGGTTCCCGGCCCAGCAGTGCCCGCAGCTCGTCGACGCCGCCAACCACTAAGGGCGGAAGCTGGCCGGCGGCTCCCGCCGGGAACATCGATCCGTTGCACCGCCAGTCCTGCCCGTCCAGGACGCGGCCCTGTGGCGTAGCGGGGCATTCATGGCCGGCCGGCACCGCGAGCTTGTATTGCCGGCAGTCCACTCCGTCCGTTTTGGCGGGAAGGGATCCGTCGGCGGACGCCTGCATGTCGCACTTGCTCAGCACCGGGCCCTTCAGGATCTGCGTCCACTGCACGGTGCTGAGCTCCCGCTGCAGTGCCGCGGCCACGGCAGCCGGGTCAATGGGCGGGGCGGAGGCCGTCCCCGGCGATGGGACAGGAGCGGTTTCCAGCGGCAGCGAGACCTGGTTTTCCTGCGCAGCCCACATGTGCGTGCGCGTTGCCTCCTGCATCTGGCTGGCGGAGAGGACCATCGCGGCACTGGCCAGCGTTGCGGCGGCGAGAACTGCCGCCACGGCGGGAACCGTGCGGCTGCGGTTCCTGGCAGAGTCACGGGCGGCCATCCGCAGTGGCAGCGGCAGCCAGGCCGTGCGTGCAGTCAGGACCTTCACGAACGTCCCGGTGAGCAGCACCAGAGCCACAACCGCCAGGACCGCGCCGCCGGTGAGCAACGCCGCGACCAGCGGGGTGCGGGCAGCGACGGCGTCCAGGTCACCGGTCAGCCCCAGCGTTCGCCCGGCCGCCAGGCAGATGATGGCCACAACCAGCAGAAGGACTCCCACCCGCGCGGGCCAGGGCCCCAAAACAGCGGGTGCGCGGCCGGACTTCAAGGCGCCGAGCACCGCCTGCCGCGCAACCTGCCGGGCAGGAACCACGGCGGCCAGGAAACATGCCAGCAGGCCCATGGCCATCGCAGCCACAGTGGGCAGGATGTCCAGATGGAACCCGGGGAAGCGGACGGAGCCGAGGTGCCTTGCTATGCCCACCACAGCCGCGGCCCCACCGGCCCCCAGCACGGCACCGGCAACCACGGCGATAGTCCCAAGCCACAGCCCGGCGGCGGTCACCACCGCCCGCACCGTGGGTGCTTCCGCACCGCTTGCGGCAAGCAGCGCGAGCTCCCGGACTTGGCGCTTAGCTCCCACAGCAAACGCTGCACCGGCCAGCAGGCCCACTTCGAGCAGGGCAAGTGCCCCGATCAGCACGCCGGTAACGTAGCCGGCGGCGTCCATGGGCCCGGAGCCGGCGGCAGCACCGGACGGGACCGGCGGATCGAGTGCCACGGCGCGGGACAGCACCGCGATGCCATACCTGTTCAGGTCACGAATCTGGTCCCACGTTACGGGTTTTGAGCCCACGAGGTAATACATCGTTTCGCGGAGCGGACTCCCCTGGGCCGGGCGGCCCATGGCCGCCTGGCCAGGCTTCAGGAACAGGATGGGGTTGCCGTCCGAGTAGGTGGCATCCCGGAGGGTGCCGACGACGGCGAAGGTGCCGTCCGCCGTCGTCAGCCTGTCGCCGAGGCGGATTCCAAAGCGTTCCAGCGCACCGGGCGAGACGAGGATTTCGTCACGGGCGGCGGCGGGCCTGCCCTGCAGAAGTGTGTATTTGCGGGTGAAGGCGGGGTTCAGGGCGTCGACGGCCTTGGCCATCACCGGGACATCCGACGCGCCGCCATGGGACGCGCGGGCCCTGACCGTGAGTGTGAGCTGCGTTTCGGTGAGGACTTCGTAGCCCGCCGGGATGGCGTCCCGCGGATTCCGCGGTGTGAAGTCCGGATCGATGGTGAAGTTCCGCGTCATAGTTGCCGTCTCAAGCACGGGGTCCTGCACCGTCTCGGCGTTCGAGGCAGGCATGCTGCGGAACCGCGCCTGCGTGCTGCCCAGCTGGTACTGCACCCGTTCCGCCGGCGTTTCCTGCATGCTTTGCGCCAGGGCCGCGGCACCGGTCATGCCGGCAACGGGCAGCAGGATCAGCAGGATGATCAGCAGGGAGCGGCCGCGGTGCCGGCTGATGTCCCGGCGCGCCATCCGAAGGGCAAGACGGAAACTGTGCCACCGGCCGTACGGCACAGGCGCAACGTCAAGGGCCATCTCAGCCGGCCGGTGCCAGGAGGACTGCGGGATCGTGCATGGCCGCTGCCTCATCCACGATCCGGCCGTCGCGGATGAAGACCACGCGGTCCGCCCACGCGGCATGGCGGGCCTCGTGCGTGACCAGCATGACGGCGGCGCCGGCGTCGGCGCGGGAGCGGAGCACCTCCATCACGCCGTGGCCGGTGGTGGAATCCAGCGCGCCGGTGGGCTCATCGGCGAGGATCAGCCGGCGGCTCCCCACAATGGCGCGGGCGATGGCCACGCGCTGCTGCTGCCCGCCGGACATTTCATCCATGAACCGGTCCGCGAGCTCGGGGATCCCCACCTGCCGCAGGGCATCCAGTGCCTGCCGGTGCGCTTTCCTGGCCGGCACGCCGTCGAGTTCGAGCGGCAGTGCGGCATTTTCCACGGCCGACAGCGTCGGAACCAGGTTGAAGTCCTGGAAGACGTAGCCCACGGCACGGCGGCGGAGCCGTGCCAGCGCGTTCAGTCCCAGCCCCGCCAAGGGCGTTGACTCCACAAAGACGCCGCCCGACGTCGGCCGGTCCAGTCCGCCCGCCAGCGCCAACAGCGATGATTTTCCGGAGCCGGACGGCCCCATCACCGCGACGAATTCCCCGGCGTTGATGGTGAGGTCCACATCCCGCAGGGCGGCAACGGCCGTCGCTCCCTGCCCGAAGGTCCTGCTGACTTTGGCGAGCTCGAGGACCTGCTGCGGTCCGTGCACGGTCACCGGCGGTTCTCCGCTGTGAGCGGGGCAGCCTCTTCCACAGTGACCCCGTTGGATGGCCTACGTGCCGGGTTGCGCGTCCCGGAGCCCTGCGCAAGCTGCACCATCCTGGCCTCGCACAGGTCCAGCCAGCGGATCTCGGCCTCCGTCTGGAAGATCAGCGAATCCAGCACCAGCAGCCACGCCGTGTCCGCCGCCCGCTGGTTGGCCGCGGTGTCCCGCCGGGACTTCGTATAGTCCTGCAAAGCGCGCATGGAAGCGGCGCGCTGGGCCTGGATGATGGCTGCCACGTCCACCCCGGGCAGGGTGACGGCGAGCGCCAGCTTGATGGCAAGCTCGTTGCGCGGCGGATTGCTGCGTTCCACCGGCGTCGCAAACCAGCCCTGGACCTCCGCCCTGCCGGCGTCGGTGATGCTGTACACGACGTGGCCTTCGCCGTCGCCGCCGTCGTTGCTGACAAGGCCGTCACGTTCCAGCCGGTCGAGGGTGGTGTAGACCTGCCCGATGTTCAGCGGCCAGGTGGACCCTGTGCGGTCTTCGAATTCGACCCTGAGCTGGTAGCCGTAACGCGGCTGGTCCTGCAGGAGGGCGAGGAGGCTGTGGCGGATGGACATCTGGCTCCTTGGCTGGAAGTCGGCGGTATGCACGCGCCCCCAAGGCGCGTGCATACCGCGTATGTTCCGAGCCTAGTCCGTCTTTTGGTGAAGCGCAATACTGAGTATCTACCGCTCGGGGGCGGCGTTACATCACCAGTAGGACCTTGCCCACGTGTTCGCCGGAGTCGAAGTACTTGTGGGCCGCCCTGGCCTGGTCCAGCGGAAAGGTTTTGGCCACCAGCGGGTGGATCCGCCCTTCAGCGACGAGGGGCCACACGTAGTCCCTGACCGCCGTCATGATGACGCCCTTCTCCGCAGCCGGTCGGGGCCGGAGCGCCGTGGCCACGACGGCTGCCCGCTTGCGCAGCAGCTGACCGAGGTCCAGTTCCCCCTTTGCGCCTCCCTGCAGCCCGATGACAACGAGCCGGCCGTAATCCGCAAGGGCGTCGACGTTCTTCTGCAGGTACTTGGCGCCCACCACGTCCAGGATGACGTCGGCACCCTTGCCCCCGTTCTGCGTGCGGAGGCTCTCGGCGAAGTCTTCCTCCGCATAGTTGATAGCGATGTCCGCACCAAGAAATGCCTTGGCGGTGCTGACCTTTTCGTCGGTGCCCGCGGTGGCTGCCACGGTAGCGCCCAACGCCTTGGCCAACTGGATGGCCATGGTGCCGATGCCTCCCGTGGCGCCGTGGATCAGGACCGTCTCCCCCGGCTGCAGCTGCGCGGTCATGACCAGGTTTGAATACACGGTGGCCGCCACTTCAGGCAGGGCGGCAGCGGTGACCAGATCGACGCCGTCGGGAATCCTCAGCACCTGTTCCGAGGGCACCGCGACCTGCTGCGCATAGCCGCCACCGGACAGCAGCGCCACGACTTTGTCCCCGATGGAAAACGGCTTGGTCACCCCCGGGCCGAAGCCCGCGATCCTGCCGGCAACCTCCAGCCCTGGTATCTCCGAGGCACCCGGCGGGGGCGGGTAGTAGCCCCTCCGCTGCTGGACGTCGGCGCGGTTCAGGCCCGCCGCCACAACATCGATGAGGACCTCGCCCTGGCCCGGCTCGGGAGCCGGCACCTCGCGGATTTCCAGCACTTCCGGCCCGCCGGGCTCCGAGATAAAGACGGCTTTCATGGCGAACTCCCGATTTCTAGCTGATTCCTGCCCCAAAAATACTGTGCACCGGCGACAACTGCCACGCGGCGATTTTTGTTGCAGCCAACTGCCTATGAAACACTACTAGTCAGGGAAGGTTGTCCGAGCGGCCGAAGGAGCTGGTCTTGAAAACCAGTGTGCGGTAACCCCGTACCAAGAGTTCGAATCTCTTACCTTCCGCGCAGGGGCCGGCGTCGTGCGAAATGCACGGCAATACGGCCATTTTGAAGGCCGGCCGGGCCAATCGAAAGGTTGGCTCGGCCGGCCTTTTGCATGGCCAAGTAGTGTCCCACTTGTACGGGCAAGTAGGGGTGCGGACAGGCGCGCCCGAAAATCAGGTAATCCGAGTACCTGCTTTGGAGAATTCGAGTACGCCCCACTCATGCGCGGCCGTCGCCGAAGGCGTTCACTTGTATCAGCACCGCTCTTTCCCGCGACCGCGGGAGGGAGATTCCGCATCCACCGTTGCATGTGGGGGTCGAGGTCATGAGCAAGGCTGAGAAGCAAAGCCTGCGGTACTCGGACTACTACTGGTGCATGTCGCTGAAGGACTTCATCGAGTGGATCGAGGCCGACGACGACCAGGAGCCGGCCACGTCATACTCGGACCAGCGCTGAGCGAACTGACGGCGCCGGCAGCCGCCCATTGAAGCTGGCGGCCGCCCATTGAAACTGTCCCACCCCCGGCATAGTGTCTGTCCTGTCCGTAGTACCTCCATGACCTGCGGAGACATCCCGCACAGCACACCAGGAGCAGACTATGCCCACCCCTGAAATCACGCCCGGCGCACCTTGTTGGATTGACCTCATGACCACCGACACCAACCAGGCGAAGCAGTTCTATGGCGAACTGTTCGGCTGGGATTTCCAGACTGGAGACCAGGAAAAGTACGGCGGATACATCACCGCCACCAAGAACGGCAAGAGCGTGGCCGGCATCATGCAGAAGCAGGAGGACCAGGCCACCATGCCGGACGCGTGGTCCGTGTACCTGCGCACCGACGACGTCGCCGCCACGGCCGCGGCGGTCACCGCCAACGGCGGCCAGGTCTACATGGAGCCCATGGATGTCCCGGAACAGGGCCACATGGCCTTCTTCGGTGACGCCTCCGGGGCCGCCGTCGGCGCGTGGCAGCCCAGGGAGATGCGCGGCTTCGATCTTGTTGCCGAGCCAGGCGCGTCGGCTTGGCATGAGCTCCACACAAAGGACTACGCCGCTGCGGTGAAGTTCTACCAGGAGGTGTTCGGCTGGAACACCGACGTCATGAGTGACACCCCGGAGTTCCGCTACACCACCCTGGGGGCAGGCCGGGACGCGAAGGCCGGAATCTACGACGCCACAGCCGACCTTCCCGGCGAAGTCCCCTCCAACTGGGTTATCTACTTCGCCGTCGAGGATGCAGACGCCTCCATCGACAAAGCTGTCAGCCTGGGCGCGACCCTCGTCGACGGGCCGGATGACACCCCCTTCGGCCGGTTGGCCACGCTGACGGACCCCACCGGGGCCAGGTTCAAGCTCGTCGCCGACACTGGCCAGGGCGAGGCGGACGTCGCCGAGACCGGCGGACAGGGCGCCCTGTAACCCACGTCCCTGAACGAATGCCGGCCGGGAGCTTCGCAGGAAGCTACCGGCCGGCATGCTTTGTGCGGCCTGAGGCTGGCGATACGCCGGGAAAATGGGGGAGCGTTCCCACCCAAGCGGCAGGACCTGAGGAAGCGTCCGGACCCAGGCGGCAGGACCTGAGGAAGCGTCCGGATTCAGGCGGCAGGACCTGAGGAAGCGTCCGGATTCAGGCGGCAGGACCTGAGGAAGCGTCCGGATTCAGGCGGCAGGACCTGAGGAGGCGTTTGGGGCAAGGCCAAGGATGCCGCGGGCGATCTCGTCGGCGTCGCGGAGGGTTCGCTGTCCGCTCGGGTACACCGGACCGGCCTGCTGGGCCGCTTCGGCGGCAATGGCCGTTCCCCACTGGGTGGCCGAGAGCTGAAGCCCAAGCACGTACATCCTGTCCGTGAGCTCGCCGTTCGCCGCAACCGGCCGGTACGGGTGCGGGCGGACGTCGAGGCCGGAGGACTGCACCGGCGTGCCTTCCACCGTCATCATGGTCCGTGGCCGCACGAGCCCGTCGGCGAGGAGCTGCTCCAGCAGCGGGGACTCGTTGAGGGCCACCCGGTTGGCCGGCGCCAGTGCCTCCACCAGCGTGTGTGCTTCCGCGGCACCCCCATGCACCCACGGCGAGGCGGCGGTGAAGGCGCGCTTCCCGCGGGCCACGCCGAACTTAGGATCCGGACCCACGAAGCTGACAATTCCGGCGCGTGCCAGTGCCGCCAACTGCTCGGCGCGCAGCGCCGGAGGACCGCTGGCGAGGCCCTCCACCAAGGGCTCAAACCAGCCCCGCAGGCCGGCGACCCATGACTCATCGGTGATCCCGCCGTCGGCCACCACCGATTTCAGCACGGCACGGCCGTGGTGCAGCGCCCCGATGGCCATCTTGACGGGGTCGTCCTCGCCGAGCGCGGAGCGGCGCGCATCGTCGTCGAGGTAATCGACGACGGCGGCATCCAGCTCGGCACGCGAGGCGAAGGTCCGCCCTGACAGCGGAGCGGCAAGGCCTCGCAGGTCCAGCCTGCTGCCCGGATGGACATGGCGGCCTACGACGGCATTGAAGTCCTCTTCCCACCGCCCGGTGCTGTGGGCATGCGGGTGCAGTGCCTCGTCCAGCTCCTTGAGGAACGCGGCATGGTCCTGAACGGCATCCGGCTGCGAGCGCAGCAGGGTTGTGTAATAGGCCCAGAGGGCGTCCCGGTGCAAGAGCGGCCAGAGGTCGTGGTCGAACGCCGGAACAATTCCGGCCGCCGCGAACCTCTGCAGTGCCTTCCCGGTGAAGTAGCGGAGCGTGACCGACGCCGGGTAGTAGCCCGCAAGGGTGGCCTTGGACCGGTACGGCGTTCCGCGCCGGGACGCGGCGTAGATTATCGGCTCCTGGCCCGAAGCCCGGTACTCGAGGGCGTCCCCTGCCTCCACGAACTTCCCTCCCCTGCCCTCCGTGAGCTGGCCCATCACGTCGAAGAAGTTCAGCCCCATCCCGCGGACCAATACCGGCTCCTGGGCAGGAATCACGCTCCAGTCGACGTCGGCCGGGACGGCGGGCGGGAAGTAACGCAGGCCGAATCGGGCGGCGGCAGCCTGCAGTTCGCGCTGTTCCGGGCTGAGGCGGGACGCGAGGTGGCCCAGCGCGAGGACGACGGAATCGACGGTGAGGGTCCCGCCGTCGTTCAGTCCACCCCCGTTCAGTTCGACGTCGAACGTTCCGTCCTGCTGCCGGCGCGCAGCGGTGGCCGTCGCCTGGTGCATGTCGATGGTGACGCCGTCAGGCAGCGCGGCGAGCAGCTCCTCGAAGGTGGACCGCAGGTAGCGGCCGTAGATGGCGCGGCTGGGGAAGTCGCCGGATCCCAGCACGGCGAGCTCTGCCCGTTCGTCGTCGGAGAGCTCCGGCAGGGGGCTGTGCTGCTGGGCTTTCCGCCAGCGGTCGAAGGTGGTGCCCGCCACCGGCGCGGCCAGACCCGTGTCCTCGGGAACCAGCGTGGGGTAGAACGACTGCGTGTTCATCAGGTAGAGACGCGACTGTCCGGGCTGCCAGACGTGCCCCGGACCGGCGGGAAACGGATCGATGACATCGATGTGCAGGCGGGCTCCGGCGGGGCGGGCGGCGGACCAGTTGGCGAGCAGCCGCTCCAGCACGCTGGTACCCCGGGGACCGGCGCCAATCAGCGCCGTCCGGATGCTCTGCGAAATAGCCACGCCTTCCAGAGTATCGGCATGTGACTTGCTAGCTGAGCGGGGATGTTGTTTGGATGGGCGCATGACCACCACCGCAGCTGATTCTGCCCCTGCGTCCGGCGCCGCTCCCACGGAGACCGCGCCCGCGCCCACCGACGAGAACATCTGGCTGGAGGACATCTACGGCGAGGAACAGCTGGCTTGGGTGCGCGAGCAGAATGCCCGCACGGAGGACCTGTTGGAGGACGCCGACTATGCCCGGCTCGAGGGCGGGATCCTTGAGGTGCTGGACTCGACGGACAAAATCGCCATGGTGAACAAGCACGGCGAGTGGTACTACAACTTCTGGAAGGACCGGCAGAACCCCAAGGGCCTGTGGCGCCGGACCAGCTGGGACAGCTACTGCAGCGACGCCCCGGAGTGGGACGTGCTGCTCGACGTGGATGCCCTGGCGGCCGCCGACGGCGTGGAATGGGTCTTCCACGGAGCAAACCTGCTCCGGCCGGAACCCGGGCAGCCGTACCGGCGCGCGCTGGTGGCGCTCTCCCCCGACGGCGGCGACGCCAACCGCTACCGGGAGTTCGACGTCAAGACCCGCACCTTCGTTGATCCCGCCGCCGGCGGCTTTGACCTCCCGACGGCGAAGGGGAACGTCTCGTGGCTCGACGCGGACACGCTGCTGGTCGCCAGTACGGCAGAGGATCTCCCCCGCACTGCGTCGTCGTACGCCCGCACCGCCGTGCGGCTGCGCCGCGGCCAGGACCTGACGGATGCACCGCGCATCTTCGAGATTCCCGAGGACCACATGATGGCGATCGTGGCCCACGACTCCACGCCCGGCTTTGAGCGGACGTTCGCGGTGGACTGGATCGACTTCTTCAACCACCGCACGTCCGTGCTTCAGGACGGTGGCTGGGTGCCGGTGGACGTGCCCACCGACGTGAACACGGGCGTCCACAGGGAATGGCTGCTGTTCAGGCCGCAGCGCGACTGGACGGTGAACGGCACCACCTACGCGGCCGGCTCCCTGCTCGCCGCCGATTTCCGGGCGTACCTGGCCGGCGTGCGCGAACTGACGGTTCTCTTTGCCCCGGACCCGCACACGTCCCTGCAGTCCTGGAGCTGGACGCGGAACTTCCTGCTGCTGAACCTGCTGAAGGATGTGTCCTCGGAAATCCGTGTACTGGATCCGGCTGCCTCGTGGCGGTCCTCGCTGCTGGACGCCTGCCCGCCGCTGCACGACGTCAATGCCTTCGCCGTGGACGACGAGGACGACGCGGAAAGCGGGGCCGGGGACGACTTCTGGCTCGTTGCCACGGGCTTCACGACCCCGAGCACGCTGACCCGCGGGACGCTGGCCCGGGGAACCGCCGGCGGCGGGGCTTCAGGCGGAACTGCCGGGGCAGGCGTGGTGAGCAGCCATGCGGAGGTGAAGGCGTCGCCGTCGTTCTTCAATGAGGCGGACTACGAGGTGCAGCAGCACTTCGCCGTCTCCGCGGACGGCACGCGGGTGCCGTACTTCCAGGTGGCCGCGCGGGGCCTGGTCCTCGACGGGCAAAACCCCACGCAGCTCTCCGGCTACGGCGGCTTCGAGGTCTCGCGCACGCCCGCGTACAGCGGCACCATCGGCCGGGCATGGCTGGAGCGGCGCACCGCCGCAGTTCCAGGCGACGGCCTTGCGGAGGGGCACAGCCGGGGCGGCGTTTACGTCGTGGCCAACATCCGTGGCGGCGGGGAATACGGCCCGTCCTGGCACCGCGCAGCGCTGCAGGAAAACCGGCACCGCGCCTATGAGGACTTCGCGGCGGTGGCCAGGGACCTGATCTCGCGGGGTGTCACCAGCAGGGAGCGGCTCGGCTGCGTCGGCGGCTCCAACGGCGGCCTGCTCGTGGGCAACATGCTGACGCGGTACCCCGAACTGTTCGGTGCCGTGTCCTGCGGGGTGCCGCTGCTGGACATGCGCCGGTACGCGAAGCTGTCGGCGGGACACTCGTGGATTGCCGAGTACGGCGACCCCGATCTGCCCGAGCACTGGGAATTCATCAAGACCTTCTCGCCGTACCACCAGCTGAAGGACGGCGTGGAGTATCCGGAGACCTTCATCTGGACCGCGACGTCCGATGACCGCGTGGGTCCCGTGCAGGCCCGGAAGATGGCCGCGCGCATGCTGGCCATGGGCATCCCCAACGTCTGGTTCCACGAAGCGCTGGAGGGCGGGCACGCCGGTGCCTCGGACAACCGGCAGGCCGCCGCGCTCCAGGGCCGCAGCCAACACTTCCTGTGGAAGGCGCTGGCGGAGGGCATGGCCTAACACCGGCGTTTTGCACTCGATGGCCGGTTCTGCGTATCCTTGGTTGGCTAGTAATAGCAATTGGAGACGTGCCAGAGCGGCCGAATGGGCTTCACTGCTAATGAAGTGTGGGGCACAACTCCACCGGGGGTTCAAATCCCCCCGTCTCCGCGTTTGGCCCCGGTCTTCGGACCGGGGCCTTTTGCCTTTCCGGGCTCCTGTGCCTCAGCGCCGGCAGCCGTCCGCGTGCCGGACGCTCGAGGCGATAAAGCGCTTTCCGGTGGCAGGATGATTGCATGAACAAGCTTTCTGCCAACCAGGCCTGGAGCCCCAGGCTGGCCCTGCTTGTGGCGGCCACGTTCTTCATGGAGTTCCTCGACGGGACGGTCCTGACGACCGCCATCCCGAGCATCGCTGGGGACTTCCGGGTGCCGTCGGCCAGCGTGAACATCACCATGACCGCCTACCTGATGACGGTGGCCATGGGCATCCCGCTGAGCGGCTGGCTGGCGGAGCGACTCGGGGCCCGGCGGATTTTTTGCCTGGCCATCGCTGTCTTCACCGTGGCGTCGCTGCTGTGCGCCGCCAGCCAGGACCTCACGGTGCTGACCGTCAGCCGCGTCCTGCAGGGCCTGGGCGGGGCGATGATGGTGCCGGTCGGTACGCTGCTGGTGCTTCGCGGGACGCCAAAGTCGGATCTGCTGCGCGCCACGGCCTATCTCGTCTGGCCCGGGCTGCTGGCTCCGGTCCTGGCGCCACTCGTGGGCGGCGCCCTGACCACTTACCTGTCCTGGCACTCGATCTTCCTGATCAATCTGCCGCTTGGCGCCGCAGCCTTCCTCGCCGCCCTGCGCCTGGTCCCCGCCGTTCCCGGCGACCGCAGCCGCCGGCTGGACTGGCTTGGGCTTGCCCTCACAACGGCCGGCGTGGGAGCGCTCGTGGCGGGCCTTGAACTGGCCAGCGGCCACCCCGGCGGCTTTTGGACCTGGCCGAGCATTCTGGCCGGGGTTCTCGCGCTGGCAGCGGCGGTCTTCTGGATGCGTCGCGCGGCCCACCCGTTGTTTGATTTGACAGTGTTCGGCACCCGCACCTTCCGGGCCACCAACTCGGGCGGCTTCATCTACCGGCTGACCATCAGTGCCGTGCCGTTCCTGTTACCGCTGATGTTCCAGAACGGCTTCGGATGGAGCCCGCTGCATGCGGGCATCATGGTGGCCGCCGTGTTCATCGGCAACATCGGCATCAAGCCCGCCACGACGCCGCTCATCAGGCGCTTCGGATTCAAGCCCGTATTGGTGTTCGCGTCCCTGGCGTCGGCTGCCACCTTTGCCCTCTGCGCGATGCTGACCCCAGCTACGCCGGAACCGCTGGTATTCGCGCTGCTCGTGTGCAGCGGGGCGTTCCGTTCCATTGGCTTCTCCGCGTACGCATCGGTCCAGTACGCCGACATCCAGCCTGGGCAGCTGACGTCTGCCAATGCCGTCTCGGCCACGATCGTTCAGCTGGCCACCGGGGCCGGAATCGCAGTGGGCGCCCTGCTGCTGCGCCTCTTCGAGTCGGATTCCCTGCTCTCGTCCGGGCTCGGCGGCATCCTGTCAGCCGGACCTGACGGCAGCGGCGTGGCCGCCTACCGCGGCGCATTCCTGTCGATTGCGGTGCTGATGCTCCTCAGCACCGTCGACAGCCTTATGCTGCACCGGCATGCGGGGGCCGAGGTCAGCCGGCCTGGGCCAGCGCCAGCGGAAGCACCGCGCCCGCACCGGCCCGCCTGAGGGCGCGTCCCGCGACGGTAACCGTCCACCGGCTGTCCACGAGGTCGTCGATGAGCATCACGCTGCCGCCGCCCAGCCCGGCGAGCTCTGCCGCCAATGACTCCCCCACCACGAGACGGTCCCACACCCCGGCCAGCCGGTAGGCGCTGTTGCCGCCGCGTCCGCCAGTGGGCCCGCCGTGTTCGAGCTGCAGCTGGCCGATGTACGGGATGCGGCCGATCTGCGAGATGCCCCGGGCCAGGGAGTCCACGAGTTCGGGCCTGCTGCGCGAGGGCATGCTGACGACCGCTGCCGGCCTGCCTGCGCCGCTCCAGCCGGGAATCCGGGAGTCACCGGCGCCCCATTCGCGCAGCACCTGGACACAGGCCTGCAGCATGCCGGGATCGACAGCGCGGTCCGGAGCCCCGGCCGCGAAAAGTTCGCGCAGCGCCCCACCCCAGCCCAGGTCAGTCAGCCTGGCGAGGACCCGGCCGTCCGCTGTGTTTTCGTCGGGTTTGATCTTGCCCTTCACCGGCACCCCAAGGCGGTCCATTCCGCTGGGCCACTGCAGCCTGGACTCCAGCACGATGCCCGCGCGGCTGAGGGTCTGCCCGGCAGCCTCCGTGGCTGTGGACGCGACCTCCGCGGGGAACCATCTGCCGCGCAGTTGTCGCAACGGCCGCAGGCGGCTGCGGTCTCGTCGTCCAGGACGGAGGTGATGTACTCCATCCGGCACCCGGCTGTGTCCTGGTAGATGACCATGGAGTCCTGCTCGTCCACCCGGGCCTCCGCGATACGGCGGTACCGTTCGGCGTCGTACGTCCAGGGCATTCCGGTGGAGCGCCAGCCGCCGCCTACCCGCTCCACTGCGCCGTCCACGGCGAGCACCTTCAGCAGGAGTTCCAGGGGCGTCCGGCGAAGGTCCACCCGGGCCTCCAGAGCCACGGTGGACACGGCCGAGCCAGCCTCCGCCAGCGCGGTCAGCACAGCCGTGGCCTTCTCCTCGGAGGGCATGGAGGCAGTGGCAAAGTACTGCCAGATTTCGCGGTCCTCCGACCCGGGCAGGAGCAGGACGTCTGCGTTGGCTGCGCCACGGCCCGCCCTGCCCACCTGCTGGTAGTAAGCAACAGGGGATGACGGGGCGCCGAGGTGCACCACGAAACCGAGGTCCGGCTTGTCGAAGCCCATCCCCAGCGCGGAGGTGGCCACAAGCGCCTTGACCTGGTTGTCCTTGAGGAGCTGCTCCGCCCTCTCGCGGTCAGCCGGGTCGGTGCGGCCGGTATATGCCAGTACCTCGTGGCCTGCCTCCGCGAGCAGCCGGGCGGTGTCCTCGGCGGCCGAGACCGTCAGGGTGTAGATGATCCCGCTGCCCTGCAGATCCGCGAGGTGTGTGAGAAGCCAGCCGAGACGCTCACGCGAGTCGGGCAGCGCCAGGACGCCGAGACGCAGCGACTCCCTGCCCAGCGCGCCGCGGATGGTCAGCACGCCGTCGCCGAGCTGTTCCTCGATGTCGTGGACCACCCGGGAGTTGGCAGTGGCTGTGGTGGCCAATACGGGCACGGTGTCCGGCAGCTGCGTGATGAGGTCGGCAATGCGCCGGTAGTCGGGCCGGAAATCGTGACCCCAGTCGGAGATGCAGTGGGCCTCGTCGATAACCAGCAGCCCCGTGCGCCGGATGAGTTCCGGCAGCTGGTTTTCGCGGAACGAAGGGTTGGTGAGCCGCTCGGGGGAAACCAGCAGGACATCCACCTGGTCGGCGGCGAGCTGCTCCCGCACCGTGTCCCACTCCAGCTGGTTGGCGGAGTTGATGGCAACGGCCCGTACACCTGCCCGGGCTGCCGCCGCCACCTGGTCCCGCATCAGGGCCAGCAGCGGCGAAACGATGAGCGTAGGTCCCGCCCCGCGCCGCCGGAGCAGCAGGGACGCCACGAAGTAAACGGCGGATTTTCCCCAGCCCGTCCGCTGCACCACGAGCGTCCGGCGGCCGCCGTCGACCAGCGCCTCAATGGCCTCGAACTGGCCGTCGTGGAAGTCGGCATCCGGCCGGCCCACCAGCTCGCGCAGCACCGACAGGGCCTGGCCTCGGGTCCCAGTGACCGCTCCCTGTTCCCTTCCGGCGCCGGTACTGGAGGGGCCGGGGGCAGAAGCAAGGACGGGAGCGTGCTGGTTATTTGCCATCGATTCAGTATCCCAGCCGCCTCTGACACAGCAAACCCCGGGCACCCGCCATGTGGACAACAGCCGGCGCGCGCTTCTGTGACTTCCCCTTCACGGGCCGCCGCGCGCGTGCCCGTAAGATAAGTGCCGTGACTAGCGACCAGACCCGTACTTTTGACCTTTCGGCCTCGTTCAAGGCGTATGACGTCCGCGGCATCGTGGGTGAATCCATCACCGCTGAAATCGTCGAAGCCGTAGGAGCAGCGTTCGTTGACGTGCTTGGCCTTGAGGGACAGACAGTCCTTGTCGGCGGTGACATGCGCCCGTCCTCCCCCGAATTCAGCAAGGCGTTCGCCAGGGGTGCCGCCACCCGGGGCGCCAACGTCCAGCTGCTGGACCTGATTTCCACAGACGAGCTGTACTACGCGTGCGGAGCCCTGAACGCCGCGGGCGCCACGTTCACCGCGAGCCACAACCCGGCCGAGTACAACGGCATCAAGATGGCCAAGGCCGGCGCCGTCCCCATCTCCTCCGAGACCGGCCTCAAGGAGATTCAGGCTCTCGCCGAGCAGTACCTGAACACGGGCTTCATCCCCGCTGCCGAAACTCAGGGCCAGATCGGCGTCCGGGATGTGCTGAAGGACTACGCCGAGTACCTGCGCGCACTCGTTGACCTCTCCGGTTCGCGCCCCCTCAAGGTCGTGGTGGACGCCGGTAACGGGATGGCCGGACTGACCACGCCGGCCGTCCTGGGCGACACGCTGCTTCCGAAGCTGCCCTTCGACATCGTTCCGCTCTACTTCGAACTGGACGGCTCTTTCCCGAACCACCCGGCCAACCCCCTGGAGCCGGAAAACCTGCGCGACCTGCAGGCAGCCGTCGTCGAACACGGCGCGGACATCGGCCTGGCGTTCGACGGCGACGCCGACCGCTGCTTCGTCATCGACGAAAAGGGCGAGGCGGTCTCGCCATCGGCCATCACGGGCATGGTGGCCCGCCGCGAAATCGCCCGCGCAAAGGCCCAGGGCGAGGCAAAGCCCACCATCATCCACAACCTCCTGACCTCCCGCGCGGTGCCGGAACTCGTCGCCGAAGACGGCGGCCGGGCCGTGCGGACCCGGGTGGGCCACTCCTTCATCAAGGCCGTCATGGCAGAGGAAGGCGCAGTTTTCGGCGGCGAGCACTCCGCCCACTTCTACTTCCGTGACTTCTGGAACGCGGACACCGGGATGCTGGCTGCCATGCACGTGCTGGCCGCCCTCGGCGAACAGGACGGCCCGCTTTCGGAGCTCGGCCGGGAGTACGAGCCGTATGTTTCCTCCGGCGAAATCAACTCGGAAATCGAGGACAAGGCCGGCGCGGTGGAGCGCGTCCGGGCCGATTTCGAGACCGAGGACGTGGCGGTGGACCACCTGGACGGCAGCACCTTCACCGCCGCTGACGGCAGCTTCTGGTTCAACCTTCGCCCCTCCAACACCGAACCGTACCTGCGGCTGAACGCCGAAGCCACGGACCGGGCCACGATGGAGCGCGTGCGCGACCGCGTGCTGGCCCTGGTCCGCAGCTAGGACAGCCCCGTGGCATCACGCGACTCGACCCCGGCCCAGTCATCGTGGCGCGCATCCGTGCCGGAGTCCACGGCCACGGATCTGGAAAACCTTCTGGGCACCGGAATGGCGGCAGCCCAGGAACAGCTTGAGCGAAGCGGCGGGTTCCTGCCGTTTGCCCTCGTGGTGGAGAACGACGGCGACGTCCGCCTCGTGGCTGTCTCGCCGGCGGATCCGGATGCAGACGGGGACAGCGAGTTCGACGCAGACGGGATGATCCGCGACATCACGGAGCTTTTGCGCCAGCACCGGGACGAGTTCCGAGCCGCCGCCGTCGTCTGCGACATCACCCTGGTCGAGGAGGGCTCGGACGCCATCCATGTGGCCACAGAACACCGGGACGGTGCGGTTTTCGCAGCCGTCCTGCCGTACTTCCCCAACAACGAGGGCAGTGAATGGGAGTTCGGCGACCTTGCCGCCGACTCCAACGAGCCTGTCATCTGGGCTGACTAGACGGGGCCGAAACAGCACTTCGTCCCGGCCACGCGACGCGCGCAGATCACGCGCTGCGCTCCGGACGGACGATTTGCACAGGGCCATTAGGCTAGAAGCATGAAAATCAACGCCTTCGCGGACGTCAGCCTGCGCGCCCTCATGGTGCTCGCTGCTGCACCCGAGGGCGGCCTGCTTACCACCCAGAATGTCGCGGACGCCGTCGGAACCCCTTACAACCACGTCAGCAAGGCCGTGGCGAAGTTGCGCATGCTGGGTCTAATTGACGTTGAGCGTGGCCGCAACGGTGGTTCGAGGCTCAGTGTCGCCGGCCGCCGTGTCACCGTGGGCCAGGTTCTACGGGAGCTGGACACCCGCGAGGACGCCGCCGAGTGCATCGGCCCGGCTGGCAGCTGCCCCCTCATCAGTGAATGCCGGCTCCGGGGCGCCCTGGCGCGGGCGCGCGAGGCTTTTTACCGCGAGCTCGACGACGTCGTGGTGGCCGAATTGCCGACCTCACGCCAGATGACGCCCGTTTTCGAGGCGATCGGGCTGCGCCCCGGCGCCTGACCGATAGCCGGCGTCCAGGCAGCGCATGACCGACCCGGCCACCGCGCGCCCCGAAGCCCCCGCCGACTGCCCTCTCCATTTGAAAAATTCCTTCTACAGGGTGTAGAAATGACTCAGCAGAAACTCGTATTTCAAATACCAGTTATCTGCAGTTCCGGTCCGGCCAAAGACCCGGACCACTAGCTCAGGAGTGTCAATGCTCTCGGACAAAGCCCGTCCTGTCATCGAAGCCACCCTTCCCCTGGTCGGTTCACGAATCGGTGAGATCACCCCCAAGTTCTATGCCCGGCTCTTCGCCGCGCACCCGGAACTCCTGGACGGGCTGTTCAGCCGCTCCAACCAGCGCTCCGGCAACCAGCAGCAGGCCCTTGCCGGCAGCATCGCCGCCTTCGCCGCCCACCTGGTGAACAATCCGGGCACACTGCCGGAAGCCGTCCTCTCCCGGATCGCCCACAAGCACGCCTCCCTGGGCATCAGCGAACCGCAGTACCAAGTGGTCTACGAGCACCTGTTTGCCGCTATCGCCGACGACCTGGCCGAGGCCATCACGCCGGAAATCGCCGAAGCCTGGACCGAGGTCTACTGGCTCATGGCAGACGCCCTGATCAAGCTGGAAAAGGACCTGTACGCAGCACAGTCCAACACCAAAATATGGATGCCCTGGACCGTCGTCGAAAAGACCCCGGCGGGAACCGGCGCCATGACGTTCACCCTGGCGCCGGCGGATGACACCCCCGTCACCCCCGCACTGCCGGGCCAGTACATCAGCGTGAAGGTCCAGCTGCCCGACGGCATCTGCCAGGTCCGGCAGTACTCCCTGTCCGACGAGGCCGGGACAAGCCGCACCTTCACCGCCAAGCTGGACGACGGCGGCGACGTGTCCCCGGTTCTGCACCGCAGCGTGGCCGTGGGCGACACCCTGGAGATCTCCAACCCGTACGGCGAAATCACCCTGAAGGATGGCGATGGTCCCGTGGTCCTCGCTTCCGCCGGCATCGGCTGCACGCCCACCGCATCGATCCTGCGTTCCCTCGCCCAGGCCGGTTCCGAACGCCAGGTCCTGGTTCTGCACGCCGAAAGCAGCATGGAGAGCTGGGCGCTGCGCGGGCAGATGACCGCCGACGTGGAACGCCTGGACGGAGCGGATCTTGAAGTCTGGCTCGAGGAGCCGCAGGCCGGCACGAAGGCCGGCTTCATGTCCCTGCGCGAGCTGGAACTTCCCGCCGACGCCTCCCTGTACCTGTGCGGCCCGCTCCCCTTCATGAAGAAGATCCGCGACGAAGCCATCGAGGCAGGCATCCCGGCAACACGGATCCACTACGAGGTCTTCGGCCCGGACATCTGGCTGGCCGCCTAGGCGGTGGAGCGCGAACGGACACTTAAGCCCCGGGGCTTAAGTGTCCGTTCGCGCAAAGTACGACGACGGCCCCGCACCTTTGACGAAAAGGTGCGGGGCCGTGGTCTAGGCCAGGCGGGCCTTCAGGCCGTCGAGCTCCTTCTGGAGCGCGGCCGGCAGCGAATCGCCAAAGTTGGCGAACCACTCCTCGATCGAGGCGAGCTCGGTCTTCCACTCGTCGGGGTCGACGCGGACTGCTTCCTCAACCTGAGCGGGGGTCATATCGAGTCCGTCGAGGTCGATGGAGTCACCGGTCGGCACGAAGCCGATGGGGGTCTCCACGGCGTCGGCCTTACCTTCGAGCCGCTCGATGGCCCATTTGAGGACACGGGCGTTGTCCCCGAAGCCCGGCCAGGCGAAGCCACCCTCTGCCGTGCGGCGGAACCAGTTGACCAGGAAGATCTTGGGCAGTCGCTCCGGATTGGCCTTGGCCGAGAGGTTGACCCAGTGGTTCAGGTAGTCGCCGGCGTCGTAGCCGATGAACGGAAGCATGGCCATGGGGTCGCGGCGGACTACGCCGACGGCACCGGCCGCAGCAGCGGTGGTCTCGGACGACAGGGTGGAGCCCATGAAGATGCCGTTGGTCCAGTCGCGGGCCTCGGTGACCAGCGGAATGGTGGTCTTGCGGCGTCCGCCGAACAGGATGGCGGACAGTTCCACACCGTTCGGGCTGTGGTACTCCTCGGCCAGCATGTCGATCTGGTCGATCGGGGTGCAGAAGCGCGAGTTCGGGTGCGCTGCCGGCTTCCCGGACTCAGGCGTCCAGGAGTTGCCCTGCCAGTCGGTCAGGTGGGCCGGGGTTTCCTCCGTCATGCCCTCCCACCAGACGCCGCCATCGTCGGTCAGCGCAACGTTGGTGAAGATGCTGTTGCCCTTGGCGATGGCGCGCATGGCGTTGGGGTTGGTGCCCCACCCGGTGCCGGGGGCCACGCCGAAGAGGCCGGCCTCAGGGTTGACGGCCCGGAGTTCGCCTTCCTTGCCGAACCGCATCCAGGTAATGTCGTCGCCGAGGGTCTCGACCTTCCAGCCCTTGATGGTGGGGTCCAGGAGGGCAAGGTTCGTCTTGCCGCAGGCGGACGGGAAGGCCGCCGAGACGTAGTATGTCTTCTGTTCCGGCGAGGTGAGCTTGAGGATGAGCATGTGCTCGGCAAGCCAGCCCTCGTCATGAGCCATGACCGAAGCGATGCGCAGGGCGTAGCACTTCTTTCCCAGCAGGGCGTTTCCGCCGTAGCCGGAGCCGAAGGACCAGATGGAGCGCTCTTCGGGGAAGTGCACGATCCACTTGTCCGGGTTGCAGGGCCACGGGACGTCCGCCTGGCCGGCCTCCAGCGGAGCACCCAGGGAGTGCAGGGCCGGAACGAAGAAGGCGTTGGTCTCGGTGATCCGGTTCAGCACGTCCGTACCAATACGGGCCATAATGCGCATCGACGCAACAACGTAGGCGGAGTCTGTGATCTCGACGCCGAACTTGGGGTCCTCGGCGTCGAGGTGGCCCATGACGAACGGGATGACGTACATGGTGCGGCCGCGCATGGAGCCGGAGAAGAGCCCGCGAAGCTTCTCCTTCATCTCCGCCGGAGGCATCCAGTTGTTGGTGAAGCCAGCGTCGTGTTCCTTCTCGGAGCAGATGAAGGTCTGCTCTTCGACGCGGGCCACGTCAGCGGGATCCGAGAACGCTGCGAAGGAGTTGGGGAACAGGTCCTGGTTCAACCGCTTCAGGGTGCCAGCGGCGACGAGTTCGTCGGTGAGGCGGGTGTTTTCTTCCTCGGAGCCGTCAACCCAATGAATCCGGTCCGGCTGGGTCAGGCCAGCGACCTCTTCAACCCACGCCAGCAGGCCGGCATGGGTGGTGGGTGCTTTCTCAAGCAGCGGCAGTCGCGCCAGGTGGGCCATTGCAGTTCCCTTCTTCGGGTTCAGTGTGGTGTGTGCTAAATGCTATTTCTGATGCTCTGGACCAATTCACTGTCAGACATCGGATGTCCCGCCCGAGGGGAGGCAACTTCCGCGGAAATTCAAGGAATTTGGATTTAGGAAACTCGAAATTAGTGACGAAGGTCACGTAGACCGGTCTAGTTGTGTAAATTACATGGTTCTCGATTTGGAACTGCGGCCGTCCTCGCGTAAAGTTATTCGAGGTTCGGGGCGAGCGAAGAGTTCGGCAGGAACCGAAAGATGCGCCCATAGCTCAGCTGGATAGAGCGTCTGTCTACGGAACAGAAGGTCAGGGGTTCGAATCCCTTTGGGCGCACAGAGAGAAGGTCCGCACCGGGAAGCCGGTGCGGACCTTCTGCGTTAAGTGTGCCTGCCGAGGCCGCCGCCACAGGACCGCTACCCCACTCTCCGGAACCCAGCTACCTATTCGCCAACGGCCTCAAGTATCCGCCTGCGGAATCCGTCGAAGTGGTGAGTCAGCTCGCGGGCTGCCCGCGCCTTGTCCCCGGCGGCGACGGCCGAAAAAATGTTCCGGTGCAGGGCCGCGATCGCGGGAAGGTCCTCCGGCCCGGGGCCAACCTCGGTGTAAATCTTGCGGTAGACCTTCCAGAAGACGCCCAGCAGGCTGAGCAGCAGTTCATTGTTCAGGGGTTCAAAGAGCCGGCGGTGGAATTCGGCATCGGCGTCCACGAAGGGCTCCCCTGCCGCCGCGCTCTGCTCCATGCGGACCACGGTCTCCTCGATGGCGGACAGCTGTTCGGCCGTCATCTCATCCATCGCGCTGCCGACGAGGCCCGCCTCCAGCGCCTGGCGGACATCCACAAGCTGCCGCGCTTCCAGGCCATGGTGGCGCAGGGACAGCCGCCCGCGGAAAATCAGGCCGTCGGCGAAGGACTCGAAATTGCTGGGCGCGACGAACATTCCGAAACCGTGGCGGATCTCGATGACCCCCAACGCCTGCAGGACCTTCAGCGACTCCCGCAAGGTGTTCCGGCCCACACCGAGGGCGAGGCACAGCTCGTTTTCGGTGGGAAGTGCATCTCCGGGCTCCAGTTCACGGTCCAGGATCAGTTCCATGATGTCCGACTGCAGGGCGCGCAGGCGGGCGTGGGCGCTGAAGCGGGCCGGTGGAACCACGTTGGAGGGCTGCATGGAGGGCTCCTTTGCACTGTCCGTACTTTTCCTCACCGTAGCGGATGTCCCACGTCCCCGGAACGGCCGGTCCATTGTTACGGCTGCGCCTGCCGGAATCCGCGTCAGGCGGGGGCGTAGTCTGAGGCCATGCCACGTCTTGTTGAACGGGAATTCGATGTCATTGTGATCGGCGCCGGCGCGGCAGGCGAAAATGCCGCAGACCGGGTGGTGCAGGGAGGCCTGACGGCGGTCCTCGTGGAAGCCGAATTGGTGGGCGGCGAGTGCTCCTACTGGGCCTGCATGCCGTCCAAGGCGTTGCTGCGCCCGGGCACCGCACTGCACGGGGCCCAGGCAGTTCCCGGCGCCAGCGAAGCCGTGACCGGTACGCTCGACGCGGCCGCGGTCCTCAAGGGGCGCGACTCCTTCACCTCCCACTGGCAGGATGCCAGCCAGGTGGAATGGGTGGACGGCGCAGGCATCGAACTGATCCGCGGCCGGGCACGGATCACCGGCGAGCGGTCAGTAGGAGTAGCCGGGCTGGACGGTGCCGACTACGCACTTACGGCGCGTCACGCCGTCGTACTTGCCAACGGCTCCACGCCCAACCAGCCGCCCGTCGAGGGGCTGTCCGAGGTTGAGTACTGGGGCACGCGGGAGGCGACCTCGGCAAAGGAGGTCCCCGAGCGGCTTGGCGTGCTAGGCGGCGGCGTCGCCGGGACGGAGCTTGCCCAGGCCTTTGCCCGCCTCGGGTCCACGGTCACGCTGGTGGCTCGCAGCGGGCTGCTGCGCAACTTCCCCGCTGAGGCCGCTGAACTGGTGGCCGCAGGCCTGCGGGCCGACGGAGTGGAGCTCCGGCTCGACACCAAGACCCGCAGCGTCCACAGGAATTCCGACGGCTCCCTGTCGCTCACGTTCGACGGCGGCGACACCGTCACGGTGGACAAGCTGCTGGTGTCCACCGGCCGGCGGCCCGCATTGGAAGGGCTCGGGCTAGAGAGCGTGGGGCTGTTCGCCAGCGACGGCAAGCCCCTGGCCATCCGCACGGACTCGACCGGCCTGGTGGCGGAAGCGGCGGGCAACGACGACGGTCCATGGCTGTACGCGGTGGGCGACGCAGCCGGCAAAGTACTGCTGACGCACCAGGGCAAGTACGAGGCCCGGGCCACTGGCGCAGCCATTGCAGCCCGGGCAAAGGGCGAGCTTCGCGGGGAACCCGAGCCGTGGAGCCCGTATGCGCAGACGGCTGACGAACATGCCATTCCCAACGTGGTGTTTACCGACCCTGAGCTGGCCAACGTCGGCAGGTCGCTGGAGCAGGCCCGCAAGGATGGCTACAACGCGTCGTCGGTGGAGCTGCCCATCGCCGTGGCGGGCTCCTCCCTGCATGCCAGGAACTATGAGGGCTGGGCGCAGCTCGTGGTGGATGAGGACCGCAAGGTGCTCCTCGGCGCAACGTTCGCCGGGCCGGACGTCGCCGAACTCCTGCATGCCGCGACGATCGCCGTCGTCGGGGAGGTTCCGCTGGACCGGCTCTGGCACGCAGTGCCCTCCTATCCAACCATCAGCGAAGTCTGGCTGCGGCTGCTGGAAAAGTACGGCCTCTGACTGTTATTTGAACTGACTAGTCAGTTCAGTTAGCCTTGGAGCAGACAACTTCTGCGAAAGGCTCCCTTTGCTCTGCGCACGACAGCTCAGCGTGAAAGGCCGGCGGCTCGACCTCCTGCCACCGACTTCCCTGCAGGTAGCCCGCGGCGAACTGCTGCTGGTGACCGGCGACCGACAGGACCAGCGGACGGCCCTCGCCCTTGTCCTCAGTGGGCGGATGAAACCCGACGGCGGCACTGTCGGCTGGGACGGCACGGCCGGGATCATGCCGCTGCGGCGCGCCAGCGCCCTGGTGGACTCCCCCGGCGTCAACGAACCCGAACAGCACCTGAGCGTCGCGGATCTCGTCACGGAGGATCTGGCCCTGGTTCCCCGCCGTTACCGTGGCGCCCTGCTCAGCAAGCCGTGGCTGAAGGTCAACCGCTTCGAGGATGTCGCCGGCATGTGGACGGAACAACTGCCGCCGGCCCGCCGCACCGAGCTCCTCACGGCGCTGGCCCTCGCCAACCCCGGCACGGACCTCCTCGTCGTGGACTCCCCTGACCGGCACGGCGCCGACCCCGCCGAATGGCTGCCGCGGCTCAGCAAACTGGCGTACGACGGCGGCCGGCCCCTCGCCGTCGTGGCAACCGTTACTGCCCTCCCGGACCTCTGGACCGGACCGTCCGCAGCGATCGGCAACGCGGACCGCCGCAACTCCAGCCTGACGGCTGAGGGGGCCAAGTGACTGTTTTGCGGCTGGCGCGCTCCGAACTCAAGCGCATGACCGGCGGGCTGCTGCCCAAGCTGACCATTCTGGCCCTCACCCTGGTTCCGCTGCTCTACGGCGCGGTGTACCTATATGCCAACTGGAATCCGTACGGCAACCTCGACCGGATCGACGCTGCGCTCGTGGTGGAGGACGCCGGGGCGGCCACCGGCAATGGAATGCGGCTGGAAGCCGGGCAGAACGTGGCGGACAGCCTCCTCGAGGGGCACGTGTTCAACTGGCAGACGGTCCCGACCGCCGCGGAGGCGGACCAGGGCGTCAGCGACGGAAAGTACGCCTTTGCGCTCAAGATCCCCAAGGACTTCTCCGCCAACCTCGCCTCGCCCGGCAGCTTCGATTCGGCCACCCAGGCCATGCTCAACGTCACCACCAACGACGCCAACAACTACCTGTTGAGCACCATCGTGGACAAGCTGACCACGGCCGTGCATGCGTCGGTGGCCAAGGAGGTCGGCGCGGAGACGGCCAACCAGCTCCTTACCGGGTTCGGCACCATCCACACCCAGATGGTGAAGGCGGCCGACGCTGCCGCCCAGCTGGCCGACGGCGTCACCCACCTTCACGACGGCACGGTCATCCTGCATGAGGGAACCGGGAAGCTGGAAACCGGGGCCGCCGACCTTCACAACGGCCAGGTCAGGCTCCGTGACGGGGCAAACGAGCTTTCGGCCGGCGCGGGACAGCTGAGCGGAGGTCTGGCGGAGCTGCGGGACAGAACGGCCGGGCTTCCAGCGGACTCGCAGCGCCTCGCTGACGGTGCCGCGCAGGTTGCGGCAGGAAACGCGGCGCTGAACAGCAAGGTGCAGGACGCCGTCGGGCAGCTCGAGACAGCTGAAAACGGTCTCCGCGGCCGGCTGCAGGAGTCCAACAACAAGCTGGTGGCCGCCGGTGTCCTGACCCAGGAACAGGCGGACAGGGTGCTCGCGGAAGTTGATTCCGCGGCTGCCTCCGGCCCGGTCAGCGATGCCAAGGTGAAGATCCAGGCAGACGCCGCGCAGATCCAGCAGCTTGCGGACGGATCAGCTGCCGTCAGTGCCGGCGCTGCGCGCCTGGCTGCCGCGGCACCCGCCTTGACCGGCGGCATCTCGACCGCGTCCGCCGGGGCGGACCGGCTGGCTGCCGGCGCATCGACGCTCGCGTCCGGTGAGCAGACGGCGGTGGACGGTACCGCCGCTCTCTCGGCCGGCGCCCAAAAGCTCGACGACGGTGCGGCGCAGCTGGAGAGCGGAGCCGGCACCGCCGCGGCCGGTGCTGGGAAACTAGCTGACGGGCTGTCCCGGGGCGCCGGCAAGGTCCCCCACCCCGACGACTCGCAGAAGAGCAGCCTCTCGACCGTGATGTCCGACCCCGTGGCCGTCAACAACGTCTCGCAGGCAAAGGCAGGCTCCTACGGTGCAGGACTCGCCCCCTTCTTCATGACCCTGGCCCTGTGGATCGGCATCTTCATGCTGGTCCAGGCCATGCGGCCCATAACCCAGCGCGCCCTGGCCTCCAACGCGCCGGCCTGGAAGATCGCCGTCGGCGGCTGGCTTCCGTTCCTGGCAGTGTCTGCCGTGCAGGCAAGCCTGCTCACGGTCGTCGTCAACGTGGGCCTTGGACTGCATCCTGCCCATCCGTGGCTGATGTGGCTGTTCCTGCTGGCAGCCGCCATGGCGTTCAGCGCCATCATCCAGGGCGTGGTGGCGCTGCTCGGTTCGCCGGGGAAGCTCTTGGTGCTCATCCTACTCGTGCTGCAACTGGTCTCTTCCGGCGGCACTTTCCCGTGGCAGACCACACCGGAGCCGCTGCACGCCGTCCACCGGGTCCTGCCCATGGGTTACGTGGTGGATGGCATGCGGCACCTGGTCTACGGCGCAGACCTGTCCCTGATCCCGGCCACCGTGGCGGGGCTGTTTGGCTACACTTTGCTGGGGATAGCCCTTTCGACGCTGGCCGTCCGCAGCAACAAGTTCTGGACCCTTAAGACCCTGAAACCGGAGATCGCCGTATGAGCATGCTGGAGGCGGACCAGGAACCCGTTGCACCGAGGAGGCTCCGCCCCGGCCGGACCAACGCCACGAAGCAGAAACTGTTCGAGGCATCCATGGACCTGATCGGGGAACGCGGCGCGTCAGGGGTGACGGTGGACGAGATCGCCGCCGCGGCCGGCGTGTCCAAGGGGACCGTCTACTACAACTTCGGCAGCAAGTCTGACCTGATTGCCCAGCTGTTGCGGCACGGTGTGGACATCCTCGAGGCCAGGCTGCTCAGCGTGAAGGGCGGGACGGCGGACCCGCTGGCCGGCATGGAGGCGATGATCGGCCAGGCCATGGACTTCATGGCCGAGTATCCCTCCTTCGCCAGGCTGTGGGTGGGCGAACAGTGGCGCACCCCGAGCGAATGGCAGGACACCTTCGCAGAGCTCCGGACCCGGCTGCTGCAGGTGATCGGCACGGCAATCGAAGGTGTTGCCGCGCAGTACCCGGTGGACGCCACTATCTCCCGGGGAAGCCTGGAAGCGGCCGTGTTTGGCGCCTGCTTTGTGGTGGGCCTGGACCGCCAGACGTACAACCCGGAACGCAGCCGTGACCAAAGCGTTGCAGCCATCATGACAATCATGCGCGGCTACGTGCTGAAGGGAGCCGATCCTCGGGGATGATTAGTCCCATGCGCCACATGGGTAACAGCGGAAAGACAGCGATCGGTGCGTTTGCCGCAGCGGCAGGCCTGCTGGTGCTGACGGCCGTCACGCTGGAAGAGGCCGCACTGGTCGCCTTCCTGGGCGCCCTGGCCGTGGGCTATGTGGCGTCCGTGGCGGAAGCGTTTGCCCGGCACCGCTACCTTGCCCTGTTGGCGGGCGGCGCCGGAACCAGCCTGTTTATCGGCTGCAGCATAGCCTTCCTGCGCATGTGGGGGCTGGCCTTCAACCAGGACGCAGCAGCCCTGGGCCAGGCCGTGACCACACGGGATTCGGACATCTACTTCTACCTGGCCGCGGCCTCGGGATGCCTGACCCTGCTGGTGTTGTTCTGCGCCGCGGTCTGGCCGTCCCGCCGGCGGCTGCGGCACGAGGAGCTCACGCGAGCCACCGGCACAGCCCGGCCTGCTGACCTGGCCAAGTCCCGGAGCACCAACCCGGCCCGCACCACCAAAAGGCCGGCGCCCGCGTCCACCGCCCGGGCGCCCCAAGCACCGGCCCGTCCTGCAGCGAGGCTTCCCGCAGGCGCCCGGCAATCCGCCCAGCGAACAGGCCAGCAAAAGCCAGCCCAGCGGACAGGCGCACAAAGGCCTGCCGCGCCACGCCCTTCCGGCACGCGTACGAACAGCACCGGGACATCGGACGGAAGCACGCCCCGCCGCTGAGCCCGGCAACACGCAGTCCGCCGCCGGTCAGCGGACGATATTGAAACGTCTGCCAGCCCGGCCCGCCGGACGGGCGACAAGCCTACTCGTCCCGGCTAGTGTGCGCGCGGGACCTTGAAGTGCGTGAGCTTGGCGTCCTGGCCATCCAGTTCGGCCCAGGGCTTCTCCGTCTCCAGCACGGTCAGGCCGCTCGTGGGAAAGCGCGTGGCGGCATCCATATAGGCGTCGTGGTTGGAATCCCGCGACGCCAGGTGCATGGCCAGGTCCTGCACGCCGGGCATGTGGGAGATCACCATCAGCGTGGTCACGGTGTCTGGCACGTGGTTGATGACCGCAAGCATGCTAAGCGCGGAGGCGCCGTAGAGGCCGTCCTCTAGTTTCGGCGTCGGGGCCTTCTCACCGAGTTCACTGCACACCCACGTGCATGTCTGCCGTGTCCGCAGGGAACTCGAGCACAGGATGAAATCCGGGACGATGTTGTGCTTGAGCAGCCATTTGCCGGCAAGCGGAGCCTCGCGGTGGCCGCGTTCCTCCAGTGGACGCTCGTGGTCCGCCACCCCGCCCGGCCAGTCGGCCTTGGCATGGCGCATAAGGACCAACCGCTTCTTATGGTGCGCACTCATGGCCCAAGCCTAACGCCAGCGACCTAAACCGGCCGCGGAGGCCGCATTCGAGCGGAGGGGACTAGATCGAGTACTCCGGAGCGGCCCAGACAACGACCTCCGGGTGCTCGTAGAAGCGGTAGCCCTGGCCGCGGACTGTGCGCACGGTGTTGGCGAGACGGCCGAGCTTGGAACGGAGGCGGCGGATGTGAACGTCGATGGTGCGCTCGTTCGGCACTTCTTCGGCGTTGCGCCACAGGCCCTCGAGCAGTTCGTCGCGGCCCACGGTGCGGGTGCCGTTCTCCACGAGGTAGTTGAGCAGTTCGAATTCCTTGAACGTCAGGTTCAGGGACTCGCCGTCGAGGTGCACCTCGCGGCGGGCGAGGTCGATCAGGACACCGGAGGGACGGGCATCCTGGGCCGGCTGCACGCGGGCCGTCTCGGTGCGCTGCCGGGCATTGACGGTGGGGTCACCAAAGGTGGAACGGACCACGTCGAGCGCCGAACCAGGCGCGCTGGCCGGCGCGACAGCGACGGCGGCGTAGCTCTCGGCACCGGTAACCAGCGACTGTGCGTAGGCCCGGATCTCCTGGGCAAGCTTGGCGATCGAGGTTCCGGCGGCAGCCGCGGTTTCCTCGTCAATGCCCATGTACAGGACGAACCCGCGGGCGACGTTTTCGTTAGGCACGGGGCGGACCGGGGCGGAGGCAGCCGGGGCCACCAGAGGCGTGGGCGCGGTCAGCGGCGCGGCTTCGTCAGCCTGCACGGCGCGCAACTGGCCGTACGAATTCGGGTTGTAGCCCTGCGGTGCGTAACCCGGGGCCGCGGGAACGGTATTGGCCTGGCCTGCCGGGGCGAAGGCGGGACGGGCGCCGAATCCTTGGCGCAGTCCCTGCGCCTGACCTGCCTTGTTGGCGTTACGGACTGAGATGTGGACGTATCCGGATGCAACTGACATGAATGCTTACCTCAATGTGAATGGCCGTCATCGCGGCTCGAATGCTTGGGTCCCCGCAATGATTCTGGGGAGGGCGCCCTACGCTGGGCTGGGGGCGAATGCCTAAAAACTTCGTGGGGTGGTGAAAGTTAGGCGTGCATTCGACAACAGCGCATGTCGGCAGCAGCGGGTGTGCTGGACCAATATTCTGCGGCTGCAGGTGCTGTTGAGTTCTTGTTCACATTTGAAAGTGTGCAACGTAACAATGAGAACTTGCAAGTAACAATGGACGGAACCGTCCGCATGCTGAGACAAATGGCCTGTTTGTGTGGTAAATCACAGTTTTGCAGCCGGCCATTTTTCTGATTTATTTTCCTGAACGGACGGTCGGAAAGCAGCCCCTACAGAATGTTCTTCGATTTTTCCAGAAATATGCGCTGAATATTCAATGACATATGAAATGCCGGAAACCCGCAGGCGCGATACGCCGATTGTCCAGCTATGACGCAGGCGGGACATAGGTTTTTTGCTCAAGCGCAGGTGGCGGCTGGGGTCAAATCCGTCAGAACGGCGGCCGCAGCGCCCGATTCGACTGGGCGCTGCGCCTTCCCGCATGGATAGCTGGACTGACTCGAGCCGCTGGTTCCTCCTGATTGCGTGGTTCCGCTCGATCCGCCTGACTGCGTAGTGGTCCCGCTCACCTGCACGTTCTCGGCTGCAAACGCCGAGCCATCCTTGCCGGCCACAATCGGACAGTGGCTCCGGAAACGATGTCAGCTACCGTCAGGTCGCCGGTCGCTGACTGCTGCCGCCTCTGCAGCAGATTGCTCACCACCGTTTCGCCGCTGAGTGTGTAGGTGCGCGTGAAGCCGTCGGAACTCTTCACCGTGATCGAATCGGAGGAAACGGTGGGAACAGTGCCAAGCTGCGCCACTTTGGTGACGTACTGCCCGTTCTCCTCGACGACGTACTCCGAATGGACCGCCGCCGAGACGCCGCTGCCCATGCTGCCGAGCCCGTTGGGCGCGAAGTCGCCCCCTTGGCCGGGCACGGTTCCGCTGCCCGGGGCCTGCATGCCGCCCGGGCCCCCATCGACCCGCCGTCCTGTGGCAGGCCACCCTGCGTGCCGCCCTGACTCAAGCCTCCCTGCATCCCACCCTGCGCCAACCCGCCTTGGGCCCCGGCGGCAGTTCCGCCGGCAGCGGCAGCGTTGCTGCCCAGGCCGTACACGGCGGCTCCGGCCCCTGCCGCCAGTGAGCTTAGGCTCCGCCGGCACCGGAAAGCCTTCCTGTGTTTGGCCTGTGCAGTGCAAGAGCCATGGCTGTGACCCAAAAGATGCGTTCGTGGAGACTTTCAGCTCGCTAGGCTGGGATTCACAGCTGGCGCACAGGGTTGCCAAAGCGGCGGCTAAACACCAGAACGGAGAGTTGGCACATGGCCACTTCGCACTCCATGAGCAACAACCTTCCCCAGCTGACCCACCCGGACGGCTCCCCCATCCGCGCCCTTGTGGTTGACGACGAGCCGAGCCTCTCCGAGCTCATGAGCATGGGCCTGCGTATGGCCGGCTGGTCGATCGCCGTCGCTGCCGACGGCCCCGAGGCCGTGAAACTCGCCAAGGAGTTCCGCCCGGATGTGCTGGTGCTTGACGTGATGCTTCCCGGGTTCGACGGCGTCGAGCTCCTGGGCAGGATCCGCGCCTTCGCGCCGGAAGTCCCGGCCCTGTTCCTCACCGCCAAGGACGCGGTGCAGGACCGCATCGTGGGCCTCGCCGCGGGCGGCGACGACTACGTCACCAAGCCGTTCAGCATGGAGGAAGTCCTGCTGCGCCTACACCGGCTGGTCCAGCGCTCCGGCGTGGCCGCCATGGATTCCGCTGAGCTCGTGGTGGGCGACCTGGTCCTGAACCTCGACACGCGCGAAGTCACTCGCGCCGGCGACGAGCTGCAACTGACCGCTACCCAGTTCGAGCTGCTGCGCTATCTCATGGAGAACCCCAAGCGTGTGGTCAGCAAGGCCCAGATCCTGGACCGCGTGTGGAACTACGACTTTGGAGGCCAGGCCAACATCGTCGAACTGTACATCTCCTACCTGCGCAAGAAAGTGGATGCCGTGCATCCGCCGATGATCCACACGGTCCGCGGCGCGGGTTACGTCATCAAGCCGGCAGAGTAGGCCGTGGCAAACCTTTCCGGTGCAGTGCGTACCCAGCGCCGATGCTGGCTGAAGCCGGGTACCTGGCATCTGCGCACCCGCCTGGTCCTGGTGGCCATGGCACTGCTTGTCGCGATTTGCGGTGCCATCGGCCTGTTCAGCTACGCCTCGATGGACTCGTTCCTTACCCAGCAGCTGGACAAGCAGCTCAGCGATGCCTCACACCGCTCAAGCGAGTTCGGCCGGCCTCCGATCGGCAACCCCAGCGGAAGGCCGGATCCCCTGGAGGCGCGGGGCCAAAGGGTCGGCACCCTCATCGCCCGGATAGAGAACGGCAATGTCAGCAGCGCGGGCTTCCTAGCCACCGATGCCAGCCGTGCCTCGCTGTCGTCGGGGGACAACCAGCTCCTCCTGGGCCTCCGCACCGACGGTGTCCCGGTTGACCGCACGCTTTCGTCCGGCGCCTACCGCCTGATTGCCACGCAGACCCCTTACGGGGACGTCATCGTCACCGGGCTTCCCCTGGCGGACAAGCAGAACACCCTGACGTCGCTCGTCTGGACCATCACGATTGTCTCGCTGGGTGGCCTCGTGCTGATTGGCCTGGCGGGAACGGTGCTCATCCGCCGCACCATGAAGCCGCTGGAGCAGCTCTCCGAGGTGGCCACCCAGGTGTCGCGCCTGCCGCTGGACGCCGGTGAGGTGGCACTCGCCGTCCGCGTCCCGCCGTCGAACGCCGATCCCGGGACCGAAGTGGGTAGCGTGGGGCACGCCCTGAACCAGATGCTGGACAACGTTTCCAACGCGCTGGAGGCGCGGCAGGAAAGCGAAATGAAGGTGCGGCAGTTCGTGGCGGACGCCTCCCATGAGCTCCGGACGCCGCTCACCGCCATCCGCGGCTACACCGAGCTGATGCGCATGACCGAAAAATTCACCCCGGACGGCCAGCGGTCCCTTGCACGCGTGCAGAGCCAGTCGGAACGCATGACCGCCCTGGTGGAGGACCTCCTGCTGCTCGCCCGGCTCGACGAGGGCCAGCCGCTCAAGGTCAGCGACATTGACCTCACGCAGCTGGTGATCGAAACGGTCAGCGACGAAAAAGTCATGGCGCCGGACCGCGCGTGGCATCTCGACCTTCCGGAGGAACCTGTGTCGGTCCGGGGCGATGCCTCACAGCTGCACCAGGTCCTCGTGAACCTGCTCTCCAATGCCCGCAAGCACACTCCGCCCGGCACCACGGTGACCACGGGCGTGATGCGGTCGGCAGACGGAAGCGCTGTGATTACGGTCACGGACGACGGCGCCGGCATCCCGCCCGAATTCGTGGACAAGGTGTTCGCCCGCTTCGCCCGCGCAGACGCCTCACGAGCGACGCCGGTGCAGCCGCCCGTGGCGCCGGCATCCGCCGCCGGGAAGGGTTCTGCCGCCGGTGGCGCAACCGCAGGAACGGCCCTCCATACCGCGGCTACACAGGGAGAATCCGGGGTTGCCTCGGCGGAGGGAACCAGCGGCCTGGGGCTGTCCATCGTGCAGTCCATTGTGGCGGCGCACGGGGGCACGGTGGAGGTCACGTCACGGCCCGGACGAACGGAATTTGCCGTCCGGCTGCCCATGCAAGGCGCCGCGCCGGGCGTCGTGATGTCCGTTACCTAAATGTGACTTAATCAGAAGCCTCCTGTACCGTCGATATGGTGCGGCCGCCACTAGAGCCGCATGTCCGGATTGACGCCCAGCTCTGCCGCTTTCCCGGATTCCGCTAGATCAGGCAGAGGCGGGGGAACCAGAGTCCCGGGCTTTCCGCATCAGCCCTTGGGGTGAAGCCGACACGTGAATTTTCCGTGCGGCCGGATGACCTCATCCGAACCCGACAGCTAACTCCGCAGGTGTTGAGAGGCAATCCACCATGTCTGAATTTAAGACTCAGGCGCGCCCTGAACGCGCCCCCAAGCAGTCCGACAGCAAGATTTCCCGTCATCGTGCCGAGCCTGCCAAGCCCGCCTCCCCGTGGGCACGGCTCACCGCCGGCGTCCCGTCGATCGGCCGACGCGCAGCCGTCGTGACCACCGCGTGCGCAGTGCTCATCGGCGTCGGCGCCGCAGGCCACGCGGCCGACCAGGCTACGCCTACCGCCGCCGAGCCGGCCGCGGCCACAGCTGACGCGGGGCAGACGCTGAGCTTCGACAAAACGCTGATCTCTGCCCTCCCGGCTCCGTCCGCGGCGTCCATTGCTCCGCAGTCCGCCGCGAAGGCGACCGCCAAGGCTGCTCCCAAGGCTGCCGCGCCAAAGGCCACCAAGGCTGCCGCTCCGAAGAGGGTTACCAAGGCTGCCGCACCCAAGGCCGCTCCGGTTGCGAAGGCTGCCGCGCCCGCCGTCAAGGTGGCCGCCAAGGTTGCCCCCGCGAAGGCCGCTGCGCCTGTTGCCCTGAATGATCCCGCCGGCGCCCAGGCCTACGCGGCCAGCAAGCTGGGGTCCTTCGGCTGGGCCGCAGACCAGATGCAGTGCCTGAAGCGGCTCTGGACCAAGGAATCGGAATGGCGTACGACGGCCACCAACGCGAGCAGCGGCGCCTACGGCATCGTCCAGTCACTTCCCGCCGAGAAGATGGCCACCGCCGGAGCGGACTACCGCACTAATTACCGCACTCAAATCAACTGGGGCCTGGACTACATCAAGGAGCGCTACGACTCCCCGTGCGGTGCGCTGAACTGGCACCTCGCCCACAACTGGTACTGACCGGTTGCCGCGGGCGAACCGGCTGACGGCGAGCATTTCTGCACCGCTTTAGGTTGCCCGGCTTACGGGCCGAGGGCCCCGGATCCGCCAGGATCCGGGGCCCTTCTGCTGTCCCCGCCATTCCCGCGGCGAGCAAAGTGGTGCAGAAACGCGGCAACTCCACAGCCCCCGCACAGCTTCGCCCTAAAACCCTCATAACAGCGGCGGCCACTGTTGATGCATGACCATCACTGACCAGACTGCGCTGCAGACCGACGCGGCAAACTACACCTGGGCCGCCGCCGTCGTGGGTTCCAACAACGCGGCCGGCTACCAGCTTGCCGCCGAACTGCCGGTCATGGCCGTTGGAGGCTTCAACGGGAAGCCAACTTCCAGGCCGAAACCATCGGCGGCGCCACGGTGTACGACCTGTCCTGACGGGCCGAGACCGTTTGACCCACAGGCCGTCTGACCCATAGACAGTTCAGTCGGCTACAGCCGCAGGGAGATCGCCGGGCGCCCGTCCTCACCGGTCTCCACCGACGCGGAAACGGCGGTGTAGTCCGGAATGTGCAGCACGCCGTCGGGAAGGACGCCGGTGTTCGGGCCCACCGCGACGGTCCGGATGCCGGCGGCGACTCCTGCTGCGATGCCGGCGGGAGCGTCCTCGAACACCACCGTCTCCGAGGGGTCGGCACCGAGCAGGGACGCGCCGAGCAGGTAGCCCTCGGGATGCGGTTTGCCGCGGGACACGTTCTCGGAGGTGACAACCGCCGCCGGCATCGCCACCCCTGCCGCCGCCATCCGGACGGTGGCGAGGTCGCGGGACGCCGAGGTCACCAGTGCCACGGCGCCGGCCGGCAGGGAGTCGAGCAGCTTCAGCGCACCCGGCACCGCGACGATGCCGTCGGTCTCGGTCAGTTCCATGTGTCCCAGCTCGGCGGCCAGGGCGTAGACGTCGGCACCCTCGGGAGCGAAGCGGCGGACCGTATCCAGCGCCTGCACTCCGTGGGAGGTGCGGAGGATTTCCGCGATATCAAGGCCGTAGCGTCCGGCAAATTCTGTCCACACGCGCTCCACGATGGCCGTGGAATCCACCAGGGTGCCGTCCATGTCGAACAGGACGGCCCGGGCTGTCAGCGTGATGGTGGCGGAGTCGGCAGGAAGGCTCATGGCTTCCATCCTGCCTCATCCGGTTTGCAGACGCGTCCTCCGTGACTCAGCCGTTCGGCCGGTTGGGGAGGTACTGCACCGCCCACTTGTTGCCGTCCGGGTCGGCGAAGTAGACGAAGTGGCCCCAGTCCTGGATGTCCACGTCGCTGACGTCCACGCCGTTAGCCTTGAGCTGGTCGTGGGCGGCGTTGATGTCGCTCACCACCAGCTGAAGGCTGGGCGCCGTGCCCGGAGGAGCATCGTTGAGGCCTTCCCCAATGGCGATCGAGCAGCCCGAACCAGGCGGGGTCAGCTGGACGAAGCGGAGGCCGTCCATGGGCCGCTCATCGTAGTCGGCGTTGAAACCGACCTTGTTGACGTAGAAGTCCTTGGCGCGGTCCACGTCGGACACGGGTACGAAGACGAGTTCAAGTTTCCAGTCCATGCTGCACAGGCTAGCCGGGGCGCCCTGCGCTCCGGAAGGCCTCCGCCCGTGAACTTTAGTCGTGGGGGACTTTGGTCCCAACGCCGGTTCGAAGCGTCCGGGACATAGACGTAAGGTCTACCCGGCGATGCCGTAGAGCCGGTCGCCGGCGTCACCCAGGCCGGGCACGATGTAGGCCTTCTCGTTCAGCTTCTCGTCGATGGAGGCAAGGACGATGGTGACGTTGGCGTCCTTGAGTTCATCCTCCAGCTTGGCCAGGCCCTCCGGAGCGGCCAGCAGGCAGATGCAGGTGACATCAGCGGCGCCGCGCTTGAACAGGAACTTGATGGCCTCACGCAGAGTGCCGCCGGTAGCGAGCATGGGGTCCAGGACGAAGATCTGGCGGCCTGAAAGGTTGTCCGGCAGGCGCTCTGCGTAGGTGATGATGTCCAGTGTTTCCTCGTCGCGGGCCATGCCCAGGAAACCCACTTCGGCGGTGGGGACCAGCTTGGTCATGCCCTCGAGCATGCCCAGCCCGGCGCGCAGGATGGGGACCACCAGTGGCGTGGGTTTGGTGAACGCGGTGCCGACCGTGGTGGCGACCGGGGTTTCGATGGTGACCGGCTGGGTGCGGACGTCGCGTGTGGCCTCGTAGGCGAGGAGCGTGACCAGTTCCTCGGTGAGCTGGCGGAAGACCGGCGAGGGGGTGTTCTTATCCCGCAGGACGGTGAGCTTGTGGGCGACCAGCGGATGGTCCACGACGAGTGTGCGCATGGGTCAAAACTATCACCCGGGGCTTGGCTCGCCGCCCCGGTTTCCGGCTCCTCCCCCGGCATCGGAGGTGCCCTGAAGGCGGTCCTTTTGCTCGGCTTTGCCGTTCTTCAGATGGGCCGGGTGCTCGAACGTGGGCGCGGGGCCGGCTTGCTCCCGCCGGCGGATGACATGGAACATCCTGTGGGCCAGGATCACCACGCCCACCCAGGCCGCGCCGATCAACCAGGCTGCCATCACGTCTGTCAGCCAGTGGTGGCCGAGGAACACGCGGCTCAGTCCCATGGCGATGATGAACACCGCCCCCGCGATGATCACCCACGTCCGTGCCGAGGTCTTCCGGAACTCCAGGCACACCAGGTACACCACGATGCCGATCACCACGGTGGTGTTCAGCGTGTGCCCGCTGGGAAACGACGGCGAGAATTCAAACGGCGGAACGGCGTCCACATGGTCAGGACGGGTGCGGCCCAGCAGCGTCTTGCCCACGCTGGTGGCGGTGATCGAGACTGCCGCCGCACCGCCCACCAGGATGAGCGGCCGCCAGCTGCGGCTGACATAGATCAGCCAGGCCACCAGGAGGCTCGCCAGGATGGGCATGCCAATGCCGCCACCGATGTTGGTGAAGGCCGTAACAGCTGAGTCGAGTCCGGGGTTCCGGTATTCCTTGGCCAGCTGGAGGGCGGGTTTGTCCAGCCCCGAAACGCCGTCCTGGTCCACGACGCTGTTGTATACCTCAGCGCTGAGGAGCGTCAGGACGACCACCAGGAAGCCTCCGATGACGAGGGTGATCCACAGGGCCGCGTACGGCCCCAGCCACCTGCCGTACCGCTCAGTCAGGGACTTCATCGTTGCTCCCGGCGCTTGCGTGTCCGATGCTAAGTATCCTTCGAAACTATCATTGACCCATGGCCCCGGCAGATCCGCAACACCTGGCATGGATGGGCCTTGCCCTCGAAGAAGCCCGGCGGGCCCTGGCAACCGAGGACGTGCCGATAGGCGCCGTCGTGATCGGTCCGGACGGGACGGTCCTGGGTACCGGACGTAACGAACGCGAGGCCCTCGGGGACCCCACCGCCCACGCCGAGGTGGTGGCCATCCGTGAGGCCGCCGCGCGGCTGCGGGAACGCGCGGCTCTCAACGGCGGCAGTGGCGACGGCTGGCGGCTGGAGGACTGCACGCTGGTGGTGACCCTGGAACCGTGCGCCATGTGTGCCGGAGCGATCGTTCTGGCCAGGATTCACCGCGTGGTGTTCGGGGCCTGGGATGAGAAGGCCGGGGCTGCGGGCTCTGTGTTCGACATTCTGCGCGAACGCCGCCTGAACCACTGGGTGGAGGTCTATGCCGGAGTGCAGGAGGAGGAATGCGGCCTGCTGCTGCGGGAGTTCTTCGCGGCGCACCGCGCCAGCGGCTAGATGCCGGGGTAACCTGCCCGGCTAGCCGCCGGCGGCGTCGAGCGCGTCGATCCGCTCCTGGCGGGACGCCGGTGAATCAAGGCTGAAGGAGCGGAAGTCGCCCAGGTCCTCCCGGATCCACGCCTCAACCTCGGCAATGCGCTGTTCGACGGCGGGCGTCCGGCCGGCAAAGAGCCAGGCGGCGATCCTTTCCCTGCCGGGGTCGTACTGCCAGAGTCCGATGATCGTGCCGCGGTCAAAGATGGGGTGGTCCGGCAAATCCGCCTGCAGCGCCAGGGTGGTGTTCAGCAGCTTCCGGTCCCGGTCCGCGTCCGCGAACAGGTCACCGGCGTTCCGGCGGTGCAGCACGAGCGAATCGGTGCCGGCCAGCAACTGGATCTGCTCCCGGTCCGGCGGACTGAAGTCCGCGAGGCGTTCGACGTCGGCCGGCAACATCCAGAGCACGTCGCCCGCGGCGGTGGGAACCTCCACGGCCCCGACGGCGGCGAGCGCCGCCTTGGTGTCGGTGAGGGTGAAGCCGGTGAACCACTGGGATTGCTTGATGGTGGCGCCGCCCGTCCAGCCGAGGTAGCGGCGGATCAGTTCCTCGCGGGCGCCTTCTGGGCGGAGCCGGCTGGGCGGCAGGCCCCACGGCGTGTAGGCATAGCGCTGCTGGTCCAGCCGCCCGTTGACCGGAACACGGCGGATCCGGCCGTCTGCCTGCAACAGCCCCAGCGCCGTGGGCAGCGTGGTGGCGGCCCCCTTTTTCTTGCCTTCCTCGCCCAGGCTCCGGACCGACTCCCCCAGCTCCTCCTTGAGCTGCCTGGGGTCCAGCGGACTCTCGGCTTCGCCGAGAACATGCAGGATCTGCTCCTCCAGCAACGTGATCTCGCCGCGGTCCACGCCCAGCCGGGCCAGCACCCGGAAGGCCTCCTCAGCGCTTTTGCCGAGGCTCAGCGCCCAGTCGAAGTCCTCCCGGCCCAGCACGTAGGTGCAGCCGCGGGCGGTGGGCAGTTCGTGGATCCTAAGCTCGCGGACGTCCGTGTCCACCTGGTCGCGGCGCATTCCGGCACGGGCGAAGAGGGTCAGGTAGGGATTGGCGCCCACGGACCGCGCCCAGCCCGCCGTGGCGAGCACCTCCTGCGACGTGCGGCCTTCGAGCGTGCCGTCCAGCCCCTGCCGGTGCCAGGCCCAGGCACGGAGAAGCTCCGGGGTGAGGGCCGTAGCAGTTTCCAGGGTGGCAGCAGACGGGACGTGGGTGGTCATGCCTCATTCTCCATCAGCAGGCGGGTGCGAGGAATGGTCGCCCTGCGATGCTTCCGGTGCCACGTAGCCGAGCACCTGCCGTGCTGTGGCGTCCCAGCCAGGCAGGAGTTCCCGGCCGGCGAGGGCGCGCCGGCGCCATTCGGCACGCAGAGCGGGGTCCGTGAGCCAGCTGCGCAGCAGGGCCGCCAGCGGCTCGGGGTCCCCCTCCCCGGGCTCAGCATCCCCGACGTCACCGAGTTCGACGACGGCGCCAGGCAGGGTGGGCGCTGCACCTTCCGGACGCCCTGGCGCTGTTTCTGCACCCAGTCCCAGCGCCTCCACCGCCCCGGTGCCAGCCCGGACGATGACCGGCACCCCGCGGGCCACAGACTCGGTGACCGCCATGCCGAAAGCCTCCACTTTGGAGACCAGCAGGCTCAGGTCAGCGGCGTGCCACTGCTGCTCGAGCGACTGGCCTGTCAGTTCGCCGGGCAGCTGCACCCGGCCGCCCAGCCCGTGCCGGTCGACCGCCGCCGCGACCTGGCGTGCGTAGTCCGGGTCCGCCGTCGCCGAACCGACGAGGGCTGCCGTCCACTCCAGATCCTGCAGCCGAGCCAGCGCGCCGAGGAGAACAAGCTGGTCCTTGTTGGGCAGCAGTGCCGCCACGGCAAGCAGGCGCGGCGGCTCGGATCCCCCCGCCACCCGGGCAGGCTCGGTTCCGGGCAGCGCAGCGCGGACGCCGGCCAGGCCGTGCCGCCGGCTGATCTCCGCGGCGGCTGAGCCGCTGGTGCAGATCACGCCGGCAGCCGCGCGGAGTGCCCGGACTTCGAGGTCCGGGTGCTCGTCCAGGGGCATGTGCAGCAGGACCCACGGCGCATGGCCGACGGCGGCGGCAGCCTCCATGGCCTCGGGGGCGCCGGAGGCCACCAGGCCGTCAACGATCGTGACCGTGTTGGCGGGCACCCCCGCCGGGCCCCCTGCTGCGGTTCCTGAACCGAGCAAGCCGGCCAGCCGCCGTCGTTCTTCCTTGCTGCCCACCGGCCAGTCGCCGGCGACCGCCTGGATGGTGACAGCGGCTCCCAGTTGCTCGAGGCCCTGCACCAGTGCGGCGTTGTAGACGTTGCCGCCGGAGTTATGGCGGATGTTCGCGGGAACCAGGAGCCGGATGGAGGGCGGGGGCAGCATGGCGGCCTCAGCGGCGCTCGAACTCGGGGGCCTGGAACTTGAGGGCTCCGAACTCGAGGGCATAGCTCGCCCAGGCATCGGGGTTTTCCCGCAGGGTGACGTCCAGGCCGGCGAGTTCCCGGCCGTCCTTGTCCTCCCGCAGGCGCTCTGCGACGGCGCCGGCAATGTACTGCGCCAGCGCCTCCGTGGTGCTCAGTTTCCCGGCGAAGTCCGGGTGGTCGTCCAGGTTGCGGTAGTTGAGCCCGGCCAGCACCTCCTCGATCATCCCGCCGGCGGCGCCGATGTCCAGCACAATGGCGTCGTCATTGAGGGCACGACGGCGGAAGGTCACCTCTGCCACGAAGGTGGCACCGTGCAGGCCCTGGGCAGGCCCGAACGCCTCCCGGGGAAGGCTGTGGGCGATCATGAAGTGGCGGCGAACGGTCAGGCTGAACAATGGTTACCTCGCTGTTTCGGTGGTGGCGGTCTGGTGGTCTTCGGTCAGGTGGTCTTCGGTCAGGGGATCTTCAGTGGCGGGATACTCAATCACGTGGCACAGCGCGTCGAGCCGGCCGCCGGCCAGGTCCTGGACCACGCCGGGCAGCTCGGCGAACGCGGAGGCACCCGTGAGGAAGGCGTCGAACACCGGATCTGCCAGCAGGGACACGGCGAGCTCCAGCCGGTCGGCGTTGGTCCGGCGGTGCCGGCGGGCCCGTGCCACGGCCCCCACCTGGCTGGCCCGAATGGACAGCCTGCGGGCGTGGAAGTCCTCGCCAAGCGGGATCGTGATTTTCCGGTCGGCGTACCAGGACATCTCGATGATGTCGCCCTCGTCCCCCACGAGCTTCAGGCTGCGCTCCAGCCCGCTTTCGGACGCGGAGCAGTGGAACACAATGTCGCAGTCCGGCAGGGCGTCGTCCGGGTGTGCGAAGTCCACGCCCAGCGCATCGGCCAGGTTCTTGCGGTTGGGGTCCAGGTCGACGAGCTGGAGCCGCGCCAGGGGAAACGTGCGCAGCAGCGTGGCCACCATGCCGCCCACCAGCCCGGCGCCGATCACGGCGACGCGGTCACCCAGCCTTGGCCCCGCTTCCCAAAGGGCGTTCACGGCCGTCTCCACGGTGCCGGTGAGGACGGCGCGGCGGGGCGGAACGCCATCGGGAACGCGGGTGAGCGCCGACACCGGCACCACGTAGCGGTCCTGGTGCGGATGCAGGCAGAACACGGTTTGCCCCACCCAGTTATCCGGGCCCTGCTCTACCACCCCCACGGACAGGTAGCCGAACTTTACCGGCGACGGGAAGGAGCCCTCCTGGTGCGGGGCGCGCATCTCCTCGGCGACGCAGGGCGGAACGGCGGCCTGGTGGACGACGAGCTCGGTGCCCTTGCTGATGCCCGAGTACAGCGAGCGGACCAGTGCCTCCTCCGGGCCGGGGGCGGGCAAGGCCTCGCTGCGCAGTTCACCCCGGCAGGGGCCCACGGTCCAATATGCTGTCGCTTCGGTGTGCTGCTGGGAAGTAGTCATCTTGCTTATGAATCTAGTGCCCGGCCCCGATTTCCGGGAAGATGCGCCCCGGCGTGCCCGCTCCGAACGCTGGACCGCTGACTGTACTGCCGGCAAAAGTATGCCGTTTTGGGGATGCGGGCCTTGCTCCGGTACCCTATACAGGTTGGTGACGTGTCCGAGCGGCCGAAGGTGCAACACTCGAAATGTTGTTTGGTGTAAAAGCCAACGTGGGTTCAAATCCCACCGTCACCGCCATATAGCGAGGCCCCGGTTCCCCTTATAAACAAGGGGAACCGGGGCCTTTTGCATGCCCGGGCAGTGTCCCTGCGGTAACACAGCAATCAGGGACTCCGCGCGGCACGGCCCCAGCCGCCGCCGGGGGCTGCAACTGGGGCCGTACTGCTACGTGCGCCTCGCCGGGACCGGGTCAGCCGCCCCACATGGCCTGGTTCATTGGAGTCACCGTCAGACTTTCGAGCCGTGCGGTTCCTCCTTCGGAGAAGACCGAGATGTTGTTCGCGCCTGCGTTGGGGAAGACCTGGTCCGTGATGGTTGTCAGGCCGTCCTGGGCGAAAAGCTCCACGGATGCCCGGTCTACATACAGGCGCAGGCGGAGCCGGCCATTGATCAACTCGACCCGCGGGTCCTCTACTGAAGTGAAGGCCGGATGGAAACCCTCGTTCCCGGAGTTGGTCCTGTCGATAGAGAGCCGTTGCGTGGCCGGCGCGTAACCGATCCGGGTTGATTCGCTGGCGTTTCCGAGCACCGTCAGTCCAAACGACGACGCGGTGCCAGGGGAGAACTCGGCATCAATCTGTACCACGTCCCCCGTGACCGGGAGCGTGGTGGTTCCCGGCCGAATGTCCTGGGCGGATGCCGTGTACGTCTCGGCTGTGTTCTTCAACGCGTCGGCCTGGGTCACCACCTGTTGCCGCAACCTTGGGCCTGCAGGCGTCTGGGTTAGGACGACTTCACGTGGCAGGGTCATGGTTCCACGCCAGGTGGTGGTGGGGGTGTCCTGGCCGTAGTCCCAGTTGTTCATCCAGCCCAGCATGATGCGCTTTCCGCCGGGAGCATTGTTGAAGGACACCGTGGCGTAGTAGTCCCTGCCCGAGTCCAGCCAGTCGTGCGGCTCAAGGCGGGATTCGTCCGAGGAGACAAACTCATCCGCCAGGATGTGCCCCCATCCGCCGCGGTTATTGTCCACGATCTTAATGGTGGCCTGGCTGCCCTTGAAGGCGCTGACGTCCCAGGCGGTCCATGCCAATTGTTCCGAATTAGCGCCGGTTGCGCTGCGGACTGTCTGGCCGTTGACCACAAGGTTCACCGTGGTTTCGCTGCTCCGGACTTTTGCCGGTTCCGAACCGAGGACCATGTTGTCCAGCGTCAGATGCCCCCATGGGCCGGTTGCGTTGTCCACGATTCTGATGCGGGCGATCTGGCCGTACCACGGTGAAACGTCCCAGTTCTTCCAGTTCAGGTCTCCTGAGTTGGTGCCGGTAGCGGTGCGGACCGGCACTCCGCCCACCAGCAGTTCGACCTGGAGTTGGCCGTCAGTCCGTTCGCCGCCGCCAAGAAGGAAGCCGATGTTGGTGTTGGTCAGGTAGAACTCAGGCGAGGTGATGGTGCCGACGTTGTCGTCCTGGTGCGGGCCTCCTTCGAAGGTGTTGATCCGTTTCCCGATGGCGAATTCACCGCCGGACGTGGAGGGGTTCAGTGCCGCCTGGAAGTCGTCGGTGAGTTGCCAGCCGGCTTGGGTGAGCGTTCCGGGGTAGTCGAAGCCGTCGAACAGCAGATAGCCCGGAGGAGCCTGGTTTCCCGACTGCTGGCCGGGTTCCCGCGCGTGCTTTCCGCCGCCGACCAGGAAGTTGAGGTGGTCCTTGTCCACGGTGAAAGGTGCTGATTCCATGGTGCCCACGGGAGCATCTCCACCGTGGAAACCGTTCACCAGTCCGGCTCCGATGTTGCCCGTGACCGCCATTTGTCCTGAAAGACTTCCGGAGGCTGGGGCGCTTCCCCAGGGACCGGAACTGTTCGACGGATCGTTCTGGACGTTCCAGCGGCTGTAGTTGCCGCCGTTGAAGCCGGCAATGACGTTGCCGGGTGGAAGCTGGTCGGCGGGATCGATGTTCTCGGCGGTGAACGTTGTGCCGTTGAAGGATCCGACGAAGTACTGCCCGCCGCTGCCACCGCCCACGCCGCCCGGGTTGATGTTCACGGCGAGGACCCATTTGACGTTATTGGGGTTCCCATCGACGGCCAGGGGGAACAGGTCAGGACACTCCCACTGCCCGCCTATGGCATTTGCCGGCCCGAAGTCGTCCAGGTAGTCCCATTGTTTGAGGTCGGTGCTCTTGTAGAAGAGGACCCGGTGCTCGTCGGCTTCCACGGCGGCCATCACCCAATAGTCCGCTCCAGACGGGTTGTCGTACCGGAAGACCTTGGGGTCGCGGAAGCTGGAGGTATTCCGGTTGAGGACCGGGTTGTTGCCGTACTTGGCCCAGGTTTGCCCGTCGTCAAGGCTAAAGGCCAGCGATTGTGCTTGCTTGCCGGGATAGAGCGGGTGGGAGTTTGTGTAGTTGCTTGTGTACACGGCAACCAGAGGCGGGTTCTGCAGAGTTCCGAACCCGCTGCTGTTCAGGGTGTCCACCACCACGGATCCGGAGAAGATTTCTTCGATGACCTGGTCGTTTCCGTTGATTCCTCGCGGGATGGCGAGCGGTTGTTCGTCCCAGTGGATCAGGTCGGTCGAGGAGGCGTGGCCCCAGCTCATGTTTCCCCAGCGGGTTCCGTTGGGGTTGTACTGGTAGTACATGTGGTACTTGCCGTTGTGGTAGACGAGCCCGTTGGGGTCATTCATCCAGTTGGCCTCCGGCGTGTAATGCAGATAGGGCCGGCATTGCTGCGTAGCCGGATCCGGGTCGGTGGCCCGGGCAGGATTTGTTGCGATGGCGAAAGAGGCGGCAGTGAGGGCCATGGCCGTCCCGAGTGACAGCAATGCTTTGGTGCGTCTGGTCATCTTTGACAGACCTTTCAAGAGTGCTTGCCTTGCAGTGCATCGAAGGGCGCAGTACAGCGAACGACGACGGCGGACATCACCCAGGGGCGGCGTCCGCCGTCGTCGTTGTTCTGGCCGCGATGCGGCCGGTGTCATGGCCTCGCGGTTACGGCGTGGCCCTGAAGGAGTTGCTGCTCTGGAACGGCTGGAACTGGTCCAGGGACCCGCTGTCCAGGACCTTGGTTCCGGTCGTCGACGAGTCAAGGGTGACCGTCTTGACGGCAATGGAGGACACGGTGTTGTTGGTGGCAATGTAGTTGTTGTTTCCGGACGCCACCAGGATGATGGTGGGCATCTGGCCCGACGGCGTGACGGAGCCGGACGGGACGTCGTAGCTGAAATGGTTTCCGATCACGGAGTTGTTGCCACCCTCGAGGTGTACCAGACCGAAGAGGTCGTCCAGCCCGTTGTTGTATTGGACCAGGGGCGGGAACTTCTCGGTCTCGCGGAAGAAGTGGTTGGCCCCGACCAGGTTTTCCGTGCAGACGCCCTCGAAGTACACCATGCCCGGGTAGTAGCCGTGCAGGCGGTTGGCGCTGATCGAGGACCGGATGACGTTCTTGAAGTGCACCATGCTCTTGCCGCGGGGGAAGATGTTGTTTCCGGAGACGAGCAGGCCGTAGTGTCCTTCCGCGAAGATGGAGAATCCCACGTAGCCGGCGCCGATCAGGTTGTCCGTCACCTTGGAGGCCTGGCCGGAACCGACCAGTTTCACACAGGTGCCGTTTTCCGCCAGGAAGTTTCCGCTGACGCTCAAGGCATCGGCGTCGCGGACAATCAGGCCGTGTTCCAGATAGACCATGCCCATGCCTTCGACCCTGCAGGAATCGTTGGCGGAGTCGAAGAGGATGCCCGTCTTGCCGTTGACGTAGGAGTTCTGGTTGCTCCCGAAGGAGACACCGTCCAGGCAGAACTTCTCGAAGACAATTGCGCTGAGGCGCGGGTCACCTGTGCGGTACACGCGGAAAGCCTCGGTGTTTCCGTCGGTGTTTTCCACTCGGACACGGCTGCCGCCGGGGTTGATCTCGTGCCAGTTGCCGGTGGGACCGGCGTTGTAGCGAATGCTGAGAGAGGTGAAGCCGTGGCCCGAGCCGCGGATTGTCAGATAGCTGATGTCGATGTTGACGCGGGTCTTGAGGGAGTAGTCTCCCGGCGGGATGTAGATGACGGCGCCGGGCTTGGTGGCCTGGTTGGTCTGCTGGGACTTCACATCGGCGATGATGCTGTTGATGACAAGCCCGATGTCGTTGTACGGGTTGGCCGTGGGATTCCCTGGCACGCTCCAGGTGGTGACGTCGTAGACGGTGGTCAAAGCTGGTTCTCCTCATCGTTGGGGATTGAACGTTTGGGGTGCTTCTAGAGGACACCGATCAGGTGACGGTGCCCCGACGGCCCCTGTCCGGCGTCGGGCGTTGCGGCCACCTGTGTGGGTGCTGCGGTGGCAGGGCTGCTGGTGGCTGCCATGGCGAAGGCAGTGCCTGCCACTGCCGCGGACACCGTGAAGGCCCGAAGCACACTCCTGCGGCTGACGTCCGGGATGGGTTTCATCTGTTCTCCTTTGAATTGGTGACGAGAGGACCGAGGTTCCCGACTGAGCGTGCGAAAGGTCGGGAAGGGCCCGAACGCCAGGGGTGGCCTGCCGGGCGCACAACATGCGGCGACTTGCCAAAATTTGCCAAAACGATTTGTCCTCGGCCGTGGCTTACTGTATGGCGGCCGCCATGGCGTCGTCAAGGGTCCGGAAAACTTGCATGTGACGCTTGACACGCATCTGCCGCCGCCCCTAATGTGATGCCAAGTCGATTTGGCAAAACGGTTTTTCACCGAGACTTGAAGTTTCCAAGCCCCACCCAACGTAGATTCCGTTCAAAAGAAAGGGAGTCGACAGCGATGTCCTCTCGAACCACGATTTCCCGGATCACCGCCATTGGCGGCCTGTCCACCGCGGTGCTTCTGGCAGCAACCGCCTGCGGCGCGGGGGGCCCGGCAGCGACGTCGGGTAGCGCCGCGAGCACCGTCAACGTCCTTGTAGAGGCCGGCGGCCACGCCGAACTGACAGGCGTCGCCGAACAGTGCAAGAAAGATACAGGCGTTAACGTCAACTTCGTCGAACTGCCTTACGAGGGCATGTTCAACAGGCTCTCCAGCGAGTTCTCCTCCGGCAACGTCTCCTTCGACGTCGCTGCGCTCGACTCCGTCTGGCTCCCCAGCTTCAAGGACGCGGTCCAGCCCATTGACGAGCTCTTCACCGACGAGGTGAAAAAGGACATCTTCCCCGCGCTCGTGAAGGAAGCAAACGTGGACGGACACTTTATCGGCATGCCGGCCTGGACCAACGCCGAAATCATCCTGTACCGCAAGGACCTGTTCGACGATGCCAAGAACAAGGCTGACTTCAAGGCCAAGTACGGTTACGACCTCGCCGCTCCGACCACGTGGAAGCAATACCAGGACATCTCCGAATTCTTCACGAAGGACGGCATGTACGGCACTGACGTGAAGGGCGGCGTCGAAACCGAATGGCTGGCCCATGTCCTCCAGGCCGGTTCCCCGATGGTCCTCGATGAGAACAATAACGTCGTGATCGACAACGCCGCACACAAGGACGCGCTCGACTTCTACACCAGCCTTGTCAAGTCCGCCCCTCCCGGCGCCGCTCAGGTCGACTGGGCAGCAGCGCAGAATCTGTTCAACCAGGGCAAGACCGCGATGACCCGGTTCTGGGCCCACGCCTACCGCCAGATCCCCAAGGATTCCCCGGTCGCGGGCAAGGTCGGCGCCGCTCCGATGATCGGCGGCTCCGCCGGCGTTGCCGGTGTTCCCGGCCCCTGGTACCTCTCCGTGCCCAAGGCAACCAAGAACAGCGACGCTGCCAAGAAATTCGTCAAGTGCGCCTATGACCATAACGACCTGGGCATCGAATCCAGCCTCGGCCTTGCCTCCCGCATCTCGGCCTTCGAAAAGTACCAGGACAAGGCGGGCTACGAGAGCTTCAAGCCGCTCATCGAGACCCTCAAGGGCCAGGCAACAGCCACGCGCCCTGCCACGGCCAAATGGCAGCAGATCGTGGACACCGCCCTGGTTCCCATGCTGCAAAAGGCCGTAGCCGGCGGCGACTCCGCCACTCTCCTGGCCGCCGCGAAAAAGCAGATCCAGGACCTCCTCAAGTAAGACTCCGCGGCCGGCACCGAAACGTGAGTGCCGGCCGCGGCCCCAACCATCGGAAGAGAAAACCGTGCGTATCTCCGATCGCCGCTTCGCCCTGTACCTCATGGCGCCGGCGGCCCTGTTCCTGGCAGTATTTGTGGCCTACCCGCTGTTCCGCCTCGTGGCAGACAGCCTCTTCAAGATTTCCCCGACCGCCGGGGGCCCCCGCGACTTCGTCGGCCTGGACAACTACGTCCGCGCCTTCGCCTCCGAAGCATTCATGGGCGCCGGCTGGCGCACCCTGGCCTACACCTTCGTGGTGGTCGCCCTTGAGTTCGCCCTTGGGCTTGGAATGGCCCTTCTGTTCACGGCCCTTGGGCGTAAATCCGAGGTCTGGCGGACGGTGTTCCTCTACCCGCTGATGATCGCGCCCATCGTCGCCGGCCTGTTGTGGAAATTCCTGATGATCGACAACTTCGGGCTCATCGGCACCCTCCTGCACCAGGCGGGAATCCTGCAGAACCCCAACCAGATCGGCTGGCTGTCAGACCCAGGAATCGTCCTCTTCTCCGTAGCCGTCCCGGACATCTGGCTGACCACCTCCTTCATGTGCCTCGTCCTCTTCGCCGGCCTCCAGAACATTCCCGGCGACCTCATCGAGGCGGCCCGGCTCGACGGCGCCAAGGCCCCAACCCTCCTCTTCAGCATCATCCTGCCGCTCCTGCGCCCAGTCATCGCAGTGGCATTGGTTGTGCGCGGCATCGACGCAGCCAGGGCCTTTGACACCATCCTTATCCAGACCAACGGCGGCCCGCAGTCCGCATCCGAAACCATGAGCCTGCTGATCTACCGCACCATGATCCGCTTCGGCGATCCGGGACTGGCCAGCGCCATGGGCACCATCTACCTGCTGGCCATGCTCGGCGTCGCGTTCTTCGCCGTCGCGACCATCTGGCGCCCAGGGAAGGACAACTGATGAGCACCGCCGACACCCCCATCAACGACGGCTTTGACGCTGAGCCGCTGGCCCACCGCCCCCGGCACGCAGGCGTCTCGGCCATCCTGGCCACCGGCACCAAGGCGTCCGGTGCCACGGCCGGTGCTGCCCCCACGGGAGCCCTGCCGGCCGAGCCGGCGATGCCCACCCCCGCAGCCTCGGGCACGGGCAGTCCCCGCCGTAGGAATCACCATGCTGAAGGCCTGGAAGCCGGAAAACGCAGCACCCGCACCCTGCTGTGGGTCATCCTTGCAGCGGCCATGGTCCTCTACGGGTTCCCGTTCCTCTACCTGCTGTTCACCTCGTTCAAGACGCCGATCGACACCATCGCGGTGCCGCCCACAATCCTTCCCAAGGAATGGACGCTGGAGAACTACGCCAACGCCCTGGGCCGCAACGGAGTTCTGGCCTCGTTCATCAACAGCACACAGACGGCCGTCATCAGCACGGTCCTGTCCCTCGTCCTGGCCGTTCCGGCCGCTTACGGCATCACCCGCTACAAGACGCCGAGTGGCCGGGTGTTCATCATGGCAGCGCTTGTGACCCGCATGGTGCCGCCGGTAGCCATCGCCATCCCCCTGGCTTCCATGATGGCCTCCGCGGGGCTGGCCGATACCCCCATCGCCCTCTCCATCGCCCACACCACCATCTCGCTGCCCCTGTCCATCTGGCTCATGTCCAGCTTCTTCGAAGCCGTTCCCAATGACCTTGAAGAGGCCGCAACGGTGGATGGCTGCAGCAGGCTCGGGGCCCTGTGGCGGGTCGTGATCCCGGTGGTTTCCGGTGGCATTGCGGTCACCGCGATCTTCGCCTTCCTCGCCTCCTGGAACGAGTTCCTCTTCGCCCTCCTCATGACCGCCATCCGGTCCCAGACCACCCCGGTGGTGATCGCAAACTTCCAGACCCAGTTCGGCCTGGACTGGGGATCCATGACGGCGCTGGCCGCCGTGTACTCCATCCCGGTCATCCTCCTCACACTTCTGTTGCAGCGCAAGATCGTCGCAGGCATGACCCTCGGCGCCGTCAAGGGCTGAGAAACCACAACACAAAGGGAAGAACGTATGTCAAGCAACAACTACTACGACGTGACTGCGTGGCCCGTCGGCAATCCGTCCGAGGACGTCGGTGAAGTAATCAACAGCATCATCGCTGACATCAAGGACCGGCAGACGGTCACCAATGCGAACAATGGAGGAAAGCCGGGCGCGGTGATCTACATTCCGCCCGGGGACTACCGCCTTCGTACGCAGGTGGTGATCGACGTCAGCTTCCTCAGGATCCATGGCTCGGGACACGGCTTTACGTCGTCGAGCATCCGGTTCAACGTTCCCGAAAACGAATGGCCCGACCTGCATGAGCTGTGGCCCGGAGGCAGTCGCATTCTCGTCGACATTCCCCTCGACGGAGACGGTGAGGAATCCAAGGGAGCCGCCTTCTACGTTGAGCGAAGCGGGAGCCCGCGGATCAGCTCGGTCGAGTTCTCCAACTTCTGCATCGACGGGTTGCACTTCAACTCGGATGGCTCGGGAATGCATCCGGAGAACACCTACGTCAACGGCAAGACCGGCATCTATGTCGCGAACGCCAATGACTCATTCCGCGTAACCGGCATGGGGTTCGTCTACCTTGAGAACGCCCTCACTATCTACAACGCGGACGCGCTTTCCGTTCACGACAACTTCATCGCTGAATGCGGAAGCTGCATCGAGCTGCGCGGGTGGGGACAGGCATCAAAGATCACCGACAACTTGGTCGGAGCAGGCTTCAAGGGTCACTCGATCTACGCCGAGAACCATGGCGGGCTCCTGATAACCGCGAACAACGTATTCCCCCGCGGTGCGAGCAGCGTCCATCTCGACGGCGTCACACGTTCAAGCGTCACCAACAACCGTTTGCATTCGTTCTACCCCGGGATGCTGATTCTCGCAGCGAATAGTTCGGAGAACCTCGTGGCCACGAATCACTTCTTGCGTGACCATGAGCCCTGGACGCCCTTCCTGGGAGTCGACAACGGACTGAACGACCTCTACGGACTTCTCTGTGTCAGCGGCAGCAACAACTCTGTCGTCGGCAACCACTTCTCCCAGATCATCGACTCACAGAGCATCCGGCCGACAGGTGCGACGCCTGTCATCATCCGGCTGACGGCGGGGGTTGGCAACTTCGTCTCCAACAACCACGTGGTGGCGATGGACGTTCAGTCCAAGTCAAGTGACTCCTGCTTCTCCGCTCAGGTGGACGCTCTATTGACGACCGAGGCTTCGGACGGCCTCGCCGTTACGGCCGTCATGGTCGATGCCGAATCAGCGCGGAACACGATCCTTGACTCCGGAAGTGACGCCCAAGTTATCGCAGACAGGGCTGTTAACGCCTTTAGGGCCACACCCACGGTCGGTTTCCAGGCGGCACATGCACTTGTGGCCCAGTAACCCGCTCAGGCCCGGCGAGACCCCCGCGGATGGCAACGACTATTCCTCGGTAGCCTACTGGTATCAAACCGGAAAGCACACGGATCAACGCCGAACTGCCGCCGATGGAGGACCGGCTTCCGCCGCTGGCCGGAGCACGGGCTCTGGGACGAATGAGCCGAACGTAGGATCAGCACCAACACCATGAGGACGTGGGAGACCAAATGACCAATAGATCAGTCGGTATCAAGGATGTGGCGGCCGCGGCCGGGGTCTCTGTCACGACCGTCTCCCACGTCCTCAATGACGTTGCCTACGCCCGAGTTGGCGCGGGAACGAGAGAACGGGTCCATGAAGCGGCCCAACGGCTGGGTTACGGGCCCAACCGGCTCGCCCAGGCCCTGCGCACCCAACGCTCCGGGATGATCGGGTTCATCAGCGAGGAAATCGCCACCACCCCGCACGCAGGCAGGATCATCCTCGGGGCCGAGGAAACGGCGCGGGCCCGCGGATACCGCATCATGATCATCAACTCCACCAGCACCAGTTCCCAGGACTCCAGGGAAAGCGATGTCGCCGATCTGCTGGACCGGCAGGTGGACGGCATCCTGTACGCCACGATGTATCACCGGAAGCTGGCTGTCCCGAGGAACCTGGCCGGACTGCCGGCAGTCCTGGTGGACTCCGAAGACATCAGCCACACTGTTTCCTCCGTCATCCCAGACGAAGTGGGCGGCGCAAGGTCGGCCGTGCAAACCCTGATCGACGCCGGGCACACCCGGATCGGCATGCTCAACAACACCGACGACGTTCCGGCAACCCACTCCCGGCTCAGGGCCTTCAAGGACGCGCTGGCAGATGCCGGGCTGCCGTTCCACGAAGAACTGGTCCAGTCCGAGCATTCGGAGGTGCCTGGCGGCCACCAGGCGGCCCTGCGCCTCCTGAAACCCCGAAGCCGGCCCACGGCCGTCTTCTGCTACAACGACCGGATGGCTATGGGCGCGTACCGGGCCGCCGGGGAACTTGGTCTCAGGATTCCGGACGACATCTCCTTCGTCGGTTTCGACAACCAGCAACTCATCGCCGAAAACCTTTACCCCGCACTGACAACCGTCGCGCTCCCCCACTACGAAATGGGCGCATGGGCAACCGAAAACCTGATCGACGCCATCGAGGGAAAGACCGACCTGCAACTGTTCCCCGCTCACCCGACCGTTCTTCCCTGTCCCCTGGTCCTTCGCGATTCCGTCGCCGCCCCAAAACATGAAGACGCTTCCAGTAGGGCGGCACGGGACTCGCCTACGCACGCCAGCACCTGACCTCGAGCGCGGCCAGTACAGGACGCGCCCAACCCTCCAAGGACCTCAAAATGCACAGCACCCCAGTTCCCGCCTGCCCTGAAACGGATGTCGTCGTCGTCGGCGAGGCCATAATCGACATCATTGACACCGCCGCAGGCCCCGTCGAGTTTCCAGGCGGATCGGGGATGAACGTCGCGTTCGGACTCGGTCGGCTAGGCGTCAGCACCGCATTTCTCACCGCACTGGGCAGAGATGAGCGCAGCAGGAGCATCCAACGACACCTGGACACCGCGGGAGTACGTCTGCTTCCGGGGGCCGAACACCTCAACCGCACGTCCACCGCCAGGGCGCTTCTGGACAGCACCGGTTCCGCAGAGTACGAATTCGACTTCGAATGGAACCTCCCCCAAATCAGCCCCATTTTCCTCCCCAGGGTGCTGCATACGGGGTCGCTGGCCTCCTTCATGGAACCCGGGGCAACCCAAGTCCGGTCCCTGCTGGAACTGTTCTCCCGCCGCTGCCTGATCACGTATGACCCCAACATCCGCCCCACACTGCTCCACAGCCACACTGAAGCGCTCACGACCTTCGAACACACAGTTGCCCTGGCTACTGTGGTGAAGCTCAGTACGGACGATGCCCGGTGGCTCTACCCCGGCACGTCTCCTCACGACGTCGCGCGGGGGCTGCTTCATCTCGGGACAGAACTGGCAATCATCACGGATGGCGCCTCCGGATCCTATCTGCGCTCGAATGCCGCCGAGATCGAAGTGCCGGCACCACCAGTGGTCGTCAAAGACACTGTCGGCGCAGGCGACTCCTACATGTCTTCGCTTATTGCCGGCCTCATCGAGGACCCCGAGGACGATTTCGACTACGGCAAACTCACCCGCCTGGGAACAGCCGCCTCCCTTGCCGCAGCCATAACCGTTGGACGGCACGGAGCGAACCCGCCCACACAGGCAGAACTGATCCAATCCCTGGAACTGGCCCAGACTTCCCGAAAGAACTCCGATGACTGAGACAACAACGCACCCGGCCGGCCCCGCCGAAGAAACCGCCCTAAACATCCGGCCGATACTTCACTACACAGCCAAGAACACTTGGCTGAACGACCCCAACGGACTCATCTACAGCAACGGCATCTATCACCTGTACTACCAGAACAATCCCTACGGAAACGTCTGGGGCAACATGGCCTGGGGACACGCCACCTCAACAGACCTCACCACTTGGACCGAACACCCTGTCGCTATCCCGGGAGACGAAGAAGAAGACATCTTCTCGGGCAGCATCGTCATCGACCACCTGAACACCTCAGGCTTCGGAACCGAAGACCGGACACCCTGGGTTGCCGTCTACACCAGCGCCTTCAAAGATCCATCCCCGCACAGAGGAACCCAGGCCCAGTCTCTCGCCTACAGCCTGGATGAGGGCATGACGTGGAGCAAGTTCACAGGAAACCCTGTACTCAGCAGGGGTTCCCTGAACTTCCGCGACCCCAAGGTCTTCTGGTACGAGGGACCCGCCGGCTCCTACTGGGTAATGGTGGCCGTCGAAGCACAGGAACAGAAGGTTCTCCTCTACCGATCCGAAAATCTCAAAGACTGGGACCAACTCAGCGAATTCGGACCTGCAAACGCCACCGGAGGCGAATGGGAATGCCCTGACCTGTTCCCCCTCCCCTTGGACAATGACCCACTCCTGATGAAATGGGTCCTGACCGTAAACATCAACCCAGGCGCAGTGGCAGGCGGATCCGGAGGCCAGTACTTTATCGGAAACTTCGACGGCACCTCCTTTATCCAGGACGAACACGACGACAGCCCGCCTGTCTCATCGGAGGCTGAACCCACTGACACTGCACAGCAACTGCGTAAATACAACTGGCTCGACTGGGGCAGGGACTACTACGCGGCGGTCTCGTTCAGCAACGTCCCCGACAACCGTCGAATCATGATCGGCTGGATGAACAACTGGGATTACGCAAACGACACCCCCACATCGCCATGGCGCTCAGCCATGTCGGTGGCAAGGGACGTGACCCTAAGAACCATCGGGGGACGTCCCGCGGTGATCCAGCAGCCGGCCTTCCGGCTCCCGGATCATGGTGTGCACGTGTATGAAATCAGCGACCAGGTGGAACTCAATGGCACACCCGTCACATTTCCCGGCTCAGCGGACGGAACCGCCCTCATCGTCAGGGCTGAATTCCAGACCGGGACCGCCAGTCGCCTGGGCCTGATCCTGGGTAGCCCATCAGCCGCAAACGCCGACAGCCGCACGGACATCGTCTACGACACCGGAACCAGCGAACTCGCGGTCGATCGCACGAAATCGGGACATACAACGTTCCACCCGCTCTTTCCCTCCGTCGAATCGTGCCCTCTGGCCCTCTACGGAAAAGACCTGACGCTGGAGATAATCATCGATCGCTGCTCCCTGGAAGTGTTCGCTCAAAACGGTCAGGTCGCCATCACAGATCTGATTTTCCCCGCCAGGGGTCAGCAATTCATTTCCGCTTTTGCAGAAGGCGGTGACGCCACCCTGAAGAAGCTAACGATCACCGAAGTCGGATGATGCGGAAAGGGAGAGCCGAGTGCGCCATTGCCCGGACCTGAAAACCAGGGGGTACTCGCCCTTAAGACGATGGTTACGAGCAGTTGGTTTCTCAGCGGACCGGGCGCCTTTTGCTTTGCCCGCTGGGTGGCGGCTGCCCGGGCATGTCCGGGGGGCGGCGGCCCGCTCATTCCCCGGTTCACAGAGCAGGCCGCCTACCGAAGCCGTAGATCCAGGAGACCCGTTACGGCGGCGGTAGCGGGATGATACCGCCGTGGCCTTGGGAAAAAGTGGCGCCGATTTGAGACCTAAGCAAGCTTTCCATTAGTTTTGACAGGAACGCTCCGTGTTCCCCCATATGCGGAGCGGTCGCCTGGAAGAACCCCGCTGCACTCCGGTACAGCGGGGTTCTTCGCTTGGGGCTGCTACTCGGAGCCGGACTTCTGTTCCCGGTCGAGGATGTTCTTTTTGATCTCGTCCAGCTTCTCCTTGATGACCCGCTCCGCATCCGAAATGGTCTTCCCTGCGCTGCTCAGCGGGTCCAGCTGCACATACACCTCGTGTGCCACGGGCAGGTCGTATTCATCCTTCAGGTGCGTGCCGCCGCCAACCCCGTCCAGGGTCAGGTACACCTGGGCGTCGGTGCGGGCGATGCCGGCGATCCTGCCGAACACCACGGTGAAATCGTTCGGCTGAAAGCTCACCGTCTGGCCGACGTGGCTGCGGTCAAGCTCCCCCGCCGTCACGGCCTTCTCATACTGGCTTCCGCTGTAGTTCATCGCTACTCCTCAATTTTGGGCGTGGTGACTTACGCCAGCAGTCTATGGCGGACGGGCGGCACGCGCTTGAATGGTTGCAGATCTTTTCGCGGGCAGGAGGCACAAATGAACGCCAAGGGCACCAGGAGCACGGACTACACCTTCGTCACGGTCTGGCGGGTGGCCGGGAGCGCGGACGACGTCGCCGAGATCCTGGGCGACCCCGTCGGACTCGCCCGGTGGTGGCCGTCCGTGTACCTCCGGGTGGACCTCATCCATCCGGGCAAAGAGAACGGTGTGGGGCGGATGGCCAGGCTCCACACCAAGGGCTGGCTCCCTTACACCCTCCGCTGGACCCTGACCGTCACGGAACCGATCAGCAACAGGGGCTTCGCAATCCGGGCTACCGGTGACCTGGACGGGACCGGGCGCTGGACGTTCGAGCAGGACGGGCCGGAAGTCCTGATCACCTACGACTGGCGGGTCAGTGCCACCAAGCCGCTGCTGAGGCGGCTCAGCTGGCTGCTGAAGCCCGGCTTCGAGGCCAACCACCGCTGGGCAATGGCCCGCGGGCAGGAAAGCCTGGCGCTGGAACTGCGGCGCCGGCGGGCGGGAACCGGCACGCGTTCCGTCCCCGCACCACCGCCGCCCACGTTCCCGCGGGTGGCGGGGCGTGGGCGGCGGATGGACCAGCGGGTTCGTGGCTAAGCGTTAGCCAGGACGGGCTCCGGCGGTGCCTGGTGCCGCTCGGCCTTCGGCTTGGCGAACCTCAGGTACAGGGACGGGACCACGAACAGGTTCAGGAGCGTGGACGTCACCAGCCCGCCAAGGATCACCAGGGCCATGGGATGTTCAATCTCATGCCCGGGGATGTTCCCCAGGACCACCAGCGGCACCAGGGCAAGCCCGGTGGCCAGGGTGGTCATAAGGATCGGCGAGAGGCGTTCCCCGGCGCCCCGCAGCACCAGTTCCGGACCGAACTTTTCACCCTCATACTTCTCCAGGTGCTGGCAGTGGTTGATGAGCAGGATGCCGTTCCTGGCCGCGATGCCCATGACCGTCAGGAAGCCCACTATGGACCCCAGTGACAGGACACCTCCGCCCATGAAGGCGGCGAACACCCCACCCACCAGGGCAATCGGCAGCGTGAGGATCACCAGCGTCGCCAGACGCCAGCTTCCGAAGGCCACCTGCAGGAGCAGGTAGATCACAGCCAGTGCCCCGATGGCGAGCGTCAGCAGGGTCTTGGTCGCCGCCTGCCGCTCCTGGAACTCACCCAGGATCTGGGTGCGGAAGCCCTGCGGCAACTCCACCTTCTTGAGCCCTTCCTCCATGGCCGCAACCACCGAGCCCAGTGCGCCTTCCTTCACGTTGGCCTCGATATCGATCCGCCTGGAGTGCGCGTCACGCTGGATGACGTTCGGGGTCGGCTTCACCTGGACGCTTGCCACGTCGGACAGCAGGATTTTCTGCCCGCTGGGGGTGTCGATGGGGAGGTTCCGGATGGAGCTGATATCGGAACGGACCGCCGGCGGGCTCCAGACCTGGACGTCGTATGCCTTGCCGCCCCGGTAGACGTCGCCGACTTCCTCGCCGGCGACCAGTGTTGCCGCCGCCCGCCGGACGTCGCCCGGCTTCAGCCCATAGCTCTGGGCCTTGGCCAGATCAACCTCGATGTTAAGCTGCGGGATGTCCTTTTGCAGTGCCGTATGGGGGGCAACCGTTCCTTCGGTGTGCTCAAAGATCGCCTGAATTTCCGCGGCCTTTGAACGCAGGAGGGCCAGGTCGTCCCCGTAAAGCCGGACGACGACGGCATCGCTGGCACCCGTGAGAACCTCACGGATTCTCTCCTTCAGGTAGGTCTGGACGTCCCGCACGATCCCGGGATAGCCGTCCACCACCTCGTGGATTGACTTCAGTGTCTGGTCATAGTCCACCGCAGGGTCGATGCTGATCCAGTTCTCACCGAAGTACACTCCCACGACTTCGTCGGCGTTGAAGGCCTGCCCGATGTGCGAGCCGCAGTTCCGGACACCCGGAATCGTGAGCAGTTCCTCGCAGGCCTTCTGGCTGACGCGGTACTCCTCCGTAACCGACGTGCCCGGCTGTGTCAGCCAGTGCATCAGGAAGTCGCGTTCCTTGAAGTCAGGCAGCAGCGATTGCCCCAACAGCGGTGCGGTGATTGCCCCAATGGCCGCCATGGTGCCGAAGGTGGCGTACCCGGCAACGGGCCGCCTCACTATCCGGCTCAGGACCGCCCGATAGCCGCGTTTGAGCACCCTCACCAGAGGCGGTTCCTGCTCCTTCAGCGGGACTTTCCGCATGAAGATCAGTGCCAGTGCGGGGGTGACGGTCAGTGCCACGAGCATCGATGCCAGCACCGCCAGGGTGTAGGAGATGGCCAGCGGCCTGAAGAAGGCCCCGGTCAGTCCCTGGAGGAAGAAGATCGGCACCGCCGCGGCGATGATGATCAGCGTGGCGTAAATGATGGGCCCTCGGACCTCAAGCGAGGCCTCCAGAACCACTGAGGCCGTGGACCGGGTCCCGCCCTCCGCGCGGTGCTGGCGGAGTCTTCGGATGATGTTCTCGATGTCGATGATCGCATCATCCACCACCACCCCGACGGCAATCACCAGCCCCGCCAGGACCATGGTGTTCACCGATGCTCCTGTGAGGTAGAGGACGGACGCCGCCGTCACCAGTGACAACGGAATGGCGATCAGGCTGATCAGCGCGGTGCGCCACTGGAAGAGGAACGCGCCCAGCACCAGCACCACGAGGATGCACCCCAGCATCAGCGCGCGGCTCAGATTATCAAGGGACTCCTCAATGAAGGTCGCCGGCCGGAAGATTTCCGTATCAACGGTGATGCCGCTGAGTCCCGGCTCCATCTGCTGCAGAGCAGCCTCAACGCCCCTGGTAACTTCCAGGGTGTTGCCCCAGGGAAGTTTTTCGACGATAAGCATCAGCCCGGGACCCTGGTTGATCACGGCGTCGCCAATGAGCGCCTGGTGGTCTTCCACGACGTTGGCCACGTCACCAAGGCGTAGCGGTTTCCCGTTCTTCTCCTCGATGGTGATCTCGGCGAGGTCCTTCGGAGTGGTGATCGGCAGCACGTGCTGGATGCCGAGCCGCTGGTTGGGCGTCTCAATGTGGCCGCCGGTGCCGATGACGGAACCCGGCGAATACTGCAGCAGGCCGGCGTCGAGGGCGTTTGCGGTGACCTCCATGACCTGGTTCAGGCTGACGTCATTGGCCTTCAGCTTGTCCGGAATCGCTTGCACCTGCAGCATCTGCAGACGCTCGCCCCAGATGGCCACGTTGGCCACACCGGGGACCCGCAGCAGGTGGGCGCGGATCTTCCAGTACGTGATCATGGACATTTCCATGAGCGAGCGCTGGTCCGAAGTCAGCCCGATCTTCATGACGCGGCTGGTGGACGACAGCGGCTGCAGGATCACCGGCGGCGCCGCCCAGGTGGGCAGCGACGGAATGACGGTGGCGATCCGCTCTGAGACCAGCTGGCGCGCCTTGAGCAGGTCCGCCCCCGGGGCGAAAATCAGCACGATCGAGGACAGCTGCTCCACGGACTTGGAGCGGATCTCATCCAGACTCTCGACGCCGTTGAGGGCGTCTTCGAGGGGAACGGAAACCAACTGCTCCACCTCGGCAGCGGTAAGGCCGATGCAGATAGTCTGAATCTCCACCTTCGGCGGCGCAAATTCGGGAAAGACGTCCACCGAGGCCGTGCTGAGCTGGACGCCGCCGAACGCCATCATTCCCACGGCGATGGCCACCACCAAGGCGCGGAATTTCAGGCTGAACCCGACAATCCGGCGCATGTCAGTGACCCTTTGTGCCGAATTCGGCACCGAACAGTTCCGCGGCACCAACGGTGACAACATCGGTTCCAGCAGGGGGACCGGACTGGAGCTGCACCTTGTTGTCGGCGATCTTGTCCACCGTCACCGCTGCCCGGATGTAGGTCCGGGGCTCGGGATTGGTGTAGACCCAGGTCTTTCCGTTGGCGTCATAGACCAGTGAGCCGTAGGGCACCTGCAGCGGACTGCCTTCACCCTTGGTCACCTTGACCGTGGTCACGCCCAGCCTTTCCACTGCCTTATCCGTCAGCGTCAGTTTGTTCAGGTCCGGGCCGGCTTTCTCCATGGTGGACGCTGCCTGCCCGGCGGGCGCCGCGGCGGTTTTCACTGTGGCACATCCGGAGAGGCCAATGGACGCTGCGCAGACCAGCACCAGAACAGAACGCCAGCCGCCAAAATCACTATTGCTTTTCATGACAATTCCGACCTCTCTGGCAGAACTGGTCCGTTGTTAATCACCAATGAGCTCCCCCAGTCCGTGTTGGTGCGTGGACCAATGCGGAGGAAGAGGATCGGCAGAATAAAGAGGGTCAGCAGGGCGGTGGTAATAAGCCCGCCCCACACAACCAGCGCCAGCGGAAGGAGCATGCCTCCGCCGACCGGCCCGCCGAGCAGCACCAGCGGCACCAGCGCCAGTCCGGTGATCACGGTGGTCAAAACAGTTGGCAGAAGCCGCTCTCCGGCTGCCTGCCGCATGAGATGTGCCGGCGAGGCCGACGGGGCACGGGACTGCAGTGATTGATAGGTTCCCATCAACATGACCACGTCTCTGATCGCCAGGGCGAGCACCGCCGCCAGCGCCACCAGCACGTACACGGAGCCGAAACCGCCGGCCAGGTCGGCGGCGAGGATTCCGCCGGAGAGTGCAACCGGAAGCAGCAGGAAGACGAGCCCTGCGAGCCGCCAGTTGCCGAGGACCGTCAGCAGCAGGACCAGGATGCCGGCTGCCGCCGCCAGGGCGAGCCACCAGATGAGCGCACCGGCAGCTTGCTTTTCGGCGTACTGCGGCGGGATCTCAGCGTGGTACTCCACGGGGAACTGCATGCCCTTGATGGCGGCCTGGACATCGCTGGTGACGTCACCGAGGCTGCGGCCCTGAATATTGGCCACGACGTCGACGCGCCTGGAGGTGTCGTCATGATGGATCACGGTCTGGTTCGGGCGGAGCGTGACCTTGGCCACGTCACCCAGCCGGACCTGCCCGCCTTCAGGCTTGTCAACCATCATGTCGGTAACACTTGTCAGGCTGTTCCGGGTGGATTCCGTACCCTTGACGATCACCTGGAACACCTTTTGCTGCTCGAACAGGTACCCCACCTCGATGCCCTGCAGGACGGTGGCAGCCGCACGCCGGACATCGCCGGGCTTGATGCCCTGCTTCTGCGCCTTGGCGAGGTCAACCTCGATTTCCGCAACAGGCTGGTCTACCGTGACATCCACCTGCGGCTCAACCACGCCGTCCGTACGCGACAGGATTCCGCGGATTTCGTCTGCTTTCTGCCGGAGGATGTCCAGGTCAACGCCGAAAACGCGCACCCTGAACTGGCGGTTGTCGATTTCACTGGCAGCAGCAACCTGCTGCTCCGGGTAGGTGGTCACCTTCGCCGTCAGACCCGGGTACCCCTCAACAATCTCCTGCACCTCGGAGCGCACGCTGCTGATGTTGGCGCCGTCCTCCATGGTCACCCAGAGCTCGCCGGCATTGACGTCAGAGGAGCTATCGGAGGTGATGGCACGTCCAACGTGGCCGCCCACGGAAGAGACTCCGCGGATTCCGCTCAGCTCTTCGCTGGCATTGGTCATTACCCTGTTCATCACATCGGTACCTGTGCTTGCCGCCGCCTCCCATTCCACGAGGAGGGTGCGGTCGGGAACAGCGGCCACAACAGGAAGCTCCTTCGTAGCGGACGGAATGATGGCAAGTGCGGCGATGGCCATTGCTGCCGCCGCAAGGGCGAACACCGTGGCCACCTTTCCGGTGAAGGCCCGCGCCGAGCGCTCGTAACCGAGCCGGGCCTTGCGAACCACCGAAAGGCTGCGCCGTGGCCGCCTGTGACCCCGCAGCAGCAGGACCGCCAATGCCGGCGTCACCGTCAGCGCCACGAGCATCGCCACAGCGGTGGCCAACAGGTAGGACAGCACCAGGGGCTTCAGGAACGCACCCTCCACACCCGGGACAAACAGCGCCGGCGTGAGGGCAAGCAGAGCGGCAAGTCCGGCGAACAGGACAGGCACGCGGGACCGCTGCAGCCCGTGGGCAAGCAGGGCTTCGCGTGACACCCGGTCATCGGCCGATTCCCGCCGGAAGCTGTGCAGGTCGGTGATGACATCGCCGATGACCACGAGGAGGGCAAGGACCAGGCCCGCGAACGCCATGACGTTCAGGACCGCTCCCTGGAACTGCAGCACCAGCGCCGCAGCCATGGCCGCCACGGAAATGGCGATGAAGGCCAGCAGGGCGTACCGCCAGGACCGGAATGCGAAGCCGATCAGCGCCGTAACCATCAGGAGACTGACCAGCAGGGCAAGACCGAGGCTGCCAACGGCGGACTCAACGAAGGAGGCCGGGCGGAACACGGTGGAGTCCACGGTGATGCCGGAAAGGCCCGGACGCAGACCGTCCAGCACCGCCTCGACGCCTTGCGTCACGTCGGCGACGCTCGTGTCCGGGAACTTCTCGATGACCAGCAGCAGGCCGGGCGACTTGCCGGTGACAGCATCGCCGATCAGCGGCTGGTGGTCCTCACTCAGGGTGGTGACGTCGGCCAGCGTCAGCGACTTGTCGGATGCGCCTTCAACGCTGACCTTGCCGAGGTCTGCCGGTGTCCGGATCGGAAGCACGTGCTGGATGCCGATGCGCTGGTTGGCGGACTCAAGGAAGCCGCCTGTGCCCGGGGTTGATGCTTCCAGGAAGCTCAACGGGGACACCCACACCGCATTGCCGGCGGTCTCAACCACCTGGTTAAGGGTGACGTTTTTCGCGTGGAGCTGCTTCGGGTCCACCTGCACCTGCAGCTGCTGTTCGCGCTGGCCGTAAATGGAGACGTTTGCCACGCCCGGGACACCCATGAGCGCCGGCTTGACATCCCAGCGGGCCAGGACGGACATGTCGATTGGCGACACGTCCTGTGAGGACATCTGCACCATCATGACGCGGCTCGTCGAGGAGAGCGGCTGCATCAGTACCGGCGGAGTTGACACGTTGGGCAGCGCGAAGGCCTGCGTCAGCCGCTCTGCAACGAGCTGCCGGGCACGGAGGATATCGGTGCCAGGCTCAAAAATCATCTCAATCGAAGAGAGGCCCGGGACTGACTTCGAACGAATTTCGTCGAGCCAGGCAACCCCGTTCAGCAGGTCGGCCTCCATAGGCGAGGTAATAAGCTGTTCGACCTCCACGGCGGACAGGCCCAGTGCCTCGGTTTGAATCTCCACATGCGGTGGAGAGAATTCTGGAAGGTTATCCACTGGCATTGACGGCAGGGTGGTTAATCCGAACCCCAGAATGCCGGCAGCAGCGGCTAAAACAATTAATCGAAACTTAAGACTCCAGCGGACAAGCCAACCGGTCATAACCTCAGCCCCCATCGTTATTGGCTTCGGCGGCGTTGCCGGAAACCAATGACTGATGCGCCTCTTCAGGAACGTCCACAGCGGCGTTGCCGTGGACGAGTGCCGAGCTGTCTCCCCTCAACCCTGCGCGTCCCCCTTACCGGAGGACACTTCTGGCCACGGGAATCATGATGGACCGCGGCCAGACTGTGAGCATTTTTCCTTGCCGGATTTCCCTTGCCGGCTTTTCGCTTCCTACAAGGTATGGACAAGCGAGACCAAGATCAGTTTGGCACACCGAAATCTGCAGATCAACGCAACTTTTACCGCGACATTGGCTAATTCTGCGATAGCAAACTGGTTTATCGTTGCATCAGCGTCGGCTATAACCGTCCTGAACCGAACGGATGGAGTCCGCGAGCTTAGGTCACAATCCTGCCATCAAATCAGGGTGTCCGCCGCGCCTTCGTTGACTCCGGTGGGAACGCCCGCAATGTTAAAGCCATGAGGCCTCAGCGAATCAACAACGGACTAATAGGCACGACGGCGGCTGCCGCACTGGTGCTGCTGCTCACCGCTTGCGGACCAAGCCAGCCCGCCACCCAGGGGACAACTGAACCGGCAACCGGACCGGCAACCGGCTCAGCCACCCCCAGCACGCAGGCAGCCCCCGAAGCTTCCACCCCGCCGTCGCCCTCTGCTTCGCCGTCCCAACCGCAGCCCGCTTCGCCAACTTCGACGTCAGCGGAACCGCAGTCCACCGCCGCCGGCACCCAGCTGTGCAAGGCCCCAGGACTGGAGGCCACCACCGATGCCACGGGCGGCGGTGCCGCCGGCAGCGTCTACATGGAGCTGATCCTCACCAACAGCGGCAAGTCTGCCTGCCACCTAAAGGGGTTCGCGGGCGTGTCCCTGACCACCGGACCCAACGGCCCACCGATCGGGGCCCCGGCCCAGCGCGACACCTCCGTCGCCGTCCAGGATGTCCTGCTGGCACCCGGGAAGTCGGGCACCGCGGTGCTCCGTTACACGCAGGCAGGGAACTACCCGGACTGCAAGAAGACCGCTGCTGCCGGATTCCGGATCTACCCGCCGGAGGACACTGCATCGCTGTTCGTGGCCCGGCCCTTGGATGCCTGCAGCAATGCCTCCATTGAGCTCCTGAGCATCGGGGCATTCCAGGCCCGCTGACGCAAAGCTTGCCCCGAGCAACTTGCCCTGTTCCAAGCCTGTTCGGACCCTAACTCCGTAAGTACACTTACGATTACGTCGGGGTCCTGGCGGGCAGCACCAGGCCTGCCGCGGGAACGCCTCGCGACAAAGACGCAGGCCAAAGGCAGGTTGAGACACGTGACGTCACTCTGGTTGGACCGTACCGACACTTTCACGAGCGATCCGTTCACTCCCGGCGAGTCCTTTGACACCGCGGTGGTGGGTGCGGGATTGACCGGCCTGACCACGGCGCTGCTGCTGGCCCGCTCGGGACAGGACGTGCTTGTTCTGGAGGCACGCGGGCTGGGCGCCGTGGCAACCGGCAACACCACCGCCAAAGTCACCCTGCTGCAGGGTACCGTGCTGTCTGCCCTCCGGCAGCAGTACCCCCAGAAGGTGGTGGACGCCTACGTCTCCGGCAACCGGGAGGGACAGGCGTGGCTGCTGCGGTATCTCGAGCAGCGCGGTGTGCCGTTCCAGGTGCGCGACGCCTACACCTACGCCACCACGCCGCAGGGCACGGAAGCCGTCCGCGGGGAGCTTGTCGCGGCCCTCGGCGCCGACTTGGAGGTGGACTACGTCCGGGATGCGGGCCTGCCGTTTCCCGTGCGGGGAGCTGTGCGCCTCCGCGGTCAGGCCCAGATCAACCCCATGGATGTACTGACTGCACTGGCAGAGGACGTCCGGAGCCACGGCGGCAGGATTGTCACAGGGGTGCGGGTCCGGAACGTCACCGGCGCAGGGCCGTCAACCATCCACGTTGACCGCGGATCGGTCCAGGCCGACTCGGTAGTGCTGGCCACGGGCAGCCCGATCCTGAACCGCGGCCTCTACTTCGCCAAACTCAAGCCAAACCGCTCCTACGCCGCAGCCCTGGAGCTGACCGGAGATGCGACACCGCCCGAAGGCATGTACCTGTCCGTCGAGCAGCCCGTGCGTTCCATCCGGGACTACCCGGCGGACGGCCGGAATCTGCTCCTCGTGGGCGGCAACGGGCATCCGGTGGGAAAGGCACGCTCGGAACAGGCGCATCTGGAGGATGTCCTGTCCTGGGCGCGGCAGCACTTCCCCGTTGCCGCCGTCACCCACACGTGGTCCGCGCAGGATTACCAGGCCACCAACCTCATGCCGTTCTTCGGCAAGCTCCCCCGCGGCCGCGGACGCATCTTCTTCGCCACCGGTTACAACAAATGGGGCATGACCAACGCGGTGGCCGCATCTCTGGGAATCACCGCGGACATCCTCGGAGGCCAGCTGCCGTGGGCCAACACCATCCACCGCCGGGTGACATCGCCTCCGGGCGCAGCCTCGGCCGTGACTCTGAATGCCGGAGTGGCCGCCACGCTGGCAAAGGACTGGGGCAGGCTGAAAAAGCTTCCACCGGCGGACGGCGCCGTGCCGGCCGAGGGCACGGGCACCGTGGCGATGAGCGGCCGGAAGCCCGTGGCCACGTCCACTGTTGACGGAACGACGTGCAGCCTGTCCGCGGTATGCACGCATCTGGGCGGAATCCTGCACTGGAACGACAACGAGAAGTCCTGGGACTGCCCGCTCCACGGCTCCCGGTTCAGCAGCGACGGGCAGGTCCTTGAGGGCCCGGCCACCCGCGACCTTCCCCCGGCCGGGTAGGGCATACCTGATGTTCCTATAGGTGTCAGTACCGTGAGGCATGATGGAGGCATGCAGTCGCAGGAGCCCGCCGGCAATTCCGCCGGCACGTCCACCGGGGACTCCATGGGCCAGTTCAGCCGGCCCACCAGGGAGTGGTTCCTCGGTGCATTCTCCGAGCCCACCCCCGCCCAGCAGGGGGCCTGGAACGCGATTTCGTCGGGTTCACACGCCCTGGTGGTCGCCCCCACTGGCTCCGGCAAAACCCTCGCGGCGTTCCTCTGGGCGCTGGACCGGCTCCTGGTGTCCGGGTCGGCTGCAGCCGCCGCTGCTTTGCCGGACGCTGAAGTGCTGCCCCGCGTTGAAGAACCCCCCGCCGGAGCCAGGCCCAGACAGCCCCGGACACGGAAGCCCAAGCGGAAAACCCGGGTAGTGTATATTTCCCCGCTCAAGGCGCTTGGCGTCGACGTCGAACGCAACCTCCGGTCCCCGCTCATCGGCATCACCCAGACCGCCAAGCGGCTGGACCTGCCGGCTCCCCTGATCACCGTCGGAGTCCGGTCCGGCGATACCCCCGCCTCCGAGCGCCGCTCCTTGCTCAGCAACCCGCCGGACATCCTGATCACCACCCCCGAGTCCCTCTTCCTGATGCTCACCTCCAGGGCGCGGGAAACGCTCAGCGAGGTGGACACCGTCATCGTGGACGAGGTCCACGCCGTGGCCGGCACCAAGCGCGGCGCGCATCTCGCCGTCTCGCTCGAGCGGCTTGACGCTTTGCTCGCCGCGCCGGCGCAGCGGATCGGGCTCTCGGCCACCGTCGAGCCGAGGGAACTCGTGGCGCAGTTCCTGGCCGGTTCGGCACCGGTGGAGATCGTGGCCCCGCCCTCGCGGAAGAACTGGGACCTCACCGTATCTGTCCCCGTGGAGGACATGTCCGATCTCCAGGGCGCCGCCGGAGCCTTCGATTCCGGGCCGGCCTCCGGTCTGCAGCCGCAGGCCTCCATCTGGCCTCATGTGGAGGAAAAGATCGTGGACCTTGTGCTGGCCAACCAGTCCACTATCGTCTTTGCCAACTCGCGCCGGCTTGCCGAACGCCTGACCGCGCGGCTCAACGAAATCCACGCGGAGCGCCAGCTCCTGACGGTGGGCGGAGGCTGGGATGAGCCCGCTCCACCCCTGCCCGGAAGTGTCCCGACGTCGACCGCCACACCTGCGCACATGATGGCGCAGGCGGGAAGCACCGCGGGGGCCGAGCCGCTGCTGGCCCGGGCCCACCACGGCTCCGTGTCCAAGGACCAGCGCGCCCTGATCGAGGACGACCTCAAGTCCGGCCGGCTGCGCTGCGTGGTGGCCACGTCATCGCTGGAACTCGGCATCGACATGGGCGCCGTGGATCTCGTCGTGCAGGTCGAGTCGCCGCCATCGGTGGCCAGCGGGCTGCAGCGGGTGGGCCGCGCCGGGCACCAGGTGGGCGAGATCTCCCAGGGCTACCTGTTCCCGAAGCACCGGGCGGACCTCGTGCACACCGCCATCACCGTTGAGCGCATGCTGGACGGCAAGATCGAGCGGCTGAGCGTGCCAGCCAACCCCCTGGACATCCTGGCCCAGCAGACCGTCGCGGCAACCGCGCTGGGCAGCATAGACGTGGAGGAATGGTTCTCCACCGTCCGCCGCTCGGCCCCGTTCGCCACGCTCCCCCGGTCCGCCTTCGAGGCCACGCTGGACCTGCTGGCAGGCCGCTACCCCTCGGATGAATTCGCCGAGCTCCGCCCCCGTATCGTCTGGGACCGCAACGCCGGGACCATCGAGGGCAGGCCCGGCTCCCAGCGCCTGGCCGTCACGTCCGGCGGCACCATCCCGGACCGCGGGCTGTTCGGCGTCTACATCATTGGCACGGAGACCGAGGGATCAGCCTCGCCGGCCGGAGCGGGAGACGGCAAGGGCACGGCCCCGGCCAAGGGCGGCCGGCGGGTCGGCGAGCTCGACGAGGAAATGGTCTACGAATCCCGCGTCGGCGACATCTTCGCGCTCGGCGCCACCAGCTGGAAGATCGAGGACATCACGCACGACCGCGTGCTCGTCTCGCCCGCCTTCGGCCAGCCCGGCAAACTTCCCTTCTGGAAGGGCGACTCGTTGGGACGCCCCGTGGACCTGGGCCGCGCCCTCGGCGCGTTCGTCCGCGAGCTGTCAGCGTCCGACGTCGGCCCCGCCACCGAACGCTGCAAGGCCAGCGGCCTTGACAACTTCGCCGCGAACAACCTCCTGCAGTACCTGTCCGAACAGAAGCTGGCCACGGAGGTGGTACCCAGCGACACGACCCTCGTGGTGGAACGCTTCCACGATGAACTCGGCGACTGGCGGGTTATTCTGCACAGCCCGTTCGGAATGCCGGTCCATGCGCCGTGGGCCCTCGCCGTGGGCCAGCGGCTGCACCAGCGGTACGGCCTGGACGGGTCCGCCATGGCGGCCGACGACGGCATCGTGCTCCGCGTGCCGATGATGGAGGACGAGCCTCCCGGCGCCGAGTTGTTCCTGTTCGACCCCGAGGAGCTGGAGCAGATTGTCACCGCCGAGGTGGGCGGCAGCGCGCTGTTCGCTTCCCGCTTCCGCGAGTGTGCGGCGCGCGCCCTGCTGCTGCCGCGGCAGACACCCGGCAAGCGGCAGCCGCTGTGGCAGCAGCGGCAGCGGTCAGCCCAACTGTTGGATGTCGCCCGGAAATACCCGTCGTTCCCGATCGTGCTGGAGACCGTCCGCGAATGCCTGCAGGATGTGTACGACCTGCCGGCCCTGAAGGATATCGCCGCCTCGGTTGAACGGCGCGAACTCCGGATTGTCCAGACCACTACCCAGCAGCCGTCCCCGTTCGCCAAATCCCTGCTGTTCGGCTACGTGGCGCAGTTTCTTTACGAAGGGGATTCCCCGCTCGCCGAGCGCCGGGCGGCTGCGCTGGCGCTCGACTCCACGCTGCTCAACGAACTCCTGGGGCGTGTGGAACTGCGCGAGCTCCTGGACGCCCGGGTCATCGACGCCACAGAACGCGAGCTGCAGCGCCTTGTCCCAGACCGGAAAGTCCGGGGTATGGAGGGGGTGGCCGATCTTCTCCGGCTGCTCGGACCACTGGACTCAGGGGAAGTCGCCGCCAGGCTTGCCCCGCCGGCTGAGCCCGCCGAAACCACGCCGGCTGAGCCTGTCGAAGCCGACACCCCGCTGGTTGAGCCTGTCGAAACCCCGGCTTCCCAAGCAACAACTGCCGAAGCCGCCGCCCACCTCGCCGCCCTCCAGCGGGCTAACCGGGCCATCAAGGTGACCGTCGCCGGCGTCGAACGCTTCGCCGCGGTGGAAGACGCCGCCAGGCTGCGCGACGCCATCGGTGTCCCGCTGCCCATGGGCGTCCCCCTCGCCTTCATCGAACCGGTGGCCGACCCCCTGGGCGACCTCGTCTCACGCTACGCCCGCACGCACGGTCCGTTCACGGCCACCGAAGCCGCGGCCAGGCTGGGACTTGGTGCCGCCGTCGTCGGAACTGCCCTGAAGCGGCTGGCGGCTGACGGCCGCGTGGTGGAAGGCGAATTCCGGCCCCACGCCGAGCCCGCTGCCGGCCAGTCCGCTGCCGGCAAAGGCTCCACCGCCATGCCCTATTCCGATGCCGGATCCGGACTTGACCCCGTCGCGGAAGCGGCGGCTGCGTCGGCCGTTGCCTCGGCGGCCGTGGCCCTGGCTGGCAGCGAATGGTGCGACGCCGAAGTCCTCCGCAAGCTCCGCCGCCGCTCGCTCGCCGCACTGCGGGCAGAAGTGGAGCCCGTTGATATCACCGCCTACGGCAGGTTCCTGCCCGCCTGGCAACATGTCCGCACACCGGGCGCGGGACGGGGACAGCCGGCGCTGCGCGGACTCGACGGCATCATCACCGCCGTGGACCAGCTTTCCGGCGTGCCCATACCCGCCTCCGCCTGGGAACCGCTGGTACTTGCCGGCCGGGTGTCCAACTACCAGCCCGCCATGCTCGACGAACTCATGGCCGCCGGGGAGGTCCTCTGGTCGGGTGCCGGCGCGCTGCCGGGCAACGACGGCTGGATCAGCCTGCACCTCGCGGATTCGGTGGAACTGACCCTGAATCCGGCCCCTGACTTTGAACCGGGTGACGCCCAGCGTCGGCTGCTGGACCACCTGCAGGCCAACGGCGGCGGCTACTTTTTCCGGCAGCTGACGGACATTGCCGGCGGTATGGACGCGGTGCTGGGCGACCAGGACGTCGTGTCCGCCATCTGGGATCTTGCGTGGGCCGGCCGGATCACCGGGGACACGTTCGCCCCGGTCCGGGCCCTGATCGCTGGCGGACACACAGCCCACCGGCAGGTCGCGCGGGCCCCCCGGGCCAGGGCCCCGCGCCTCAGCCGGCTGGGACGGTCGCACGGCACGGGGCTGCTCGGTTCGCCGGGCCTGTCCGGTGGACGCTACGGATCAGTCAGCGGCGCAGTCCCCACCCCGCCGCTGGCGGCCGGGCGCTGGTCCGCGCTCCCGACGCCCGAGCTCGACCCCACCATCCACGCCCGTGCAACCGCTGAGCTGCTCCTCGACAGGTACGGCGTGGTCACGCGCGGATCAGTCATGGCCGAGAACATCCTGGGCGGATTCGGGCTCATGTACAAGGTCCTGGCCCGGCTGGAGGAGGCCGGACGGTGCAGGCGGGGGTACTTCATCGAACATCTCGGCGCTGCCCAGTTCGCCGTGCCCGCTACCGTCGACCGGCTGCGCTCGTATACCGAAGACGCCCAGCTGGCCAAGCCGGAACCCGTGGCGCTGGCCCTGGCGGCAACAGATCCGGCCAACCCCTACGGCGCCGCTCTGCCCTGGCCTGCCGGCAACGTCGAAGCCGGCAGCGGGCACCGCCCGGGGCGGAAGGCCGGTGCGCTGGTGGTGCTGGTCGACGGTGCACTGGTGCTGTATGTCGAACGGGGCGGCAAGACGCTGCTGGTCTTCACGGAAGACGAATCCGTCCTCGCCGCCGCTGCCGGAGCCCTCGTGGACGTGGTGAAGCGCGGGGCAGTGGACAAGCTCGTCATGGAAAAGGTCAACGGCCACGGCATCCTCGACACCCCTGCGGCATCGGCACTGACTGCCGCCGGCGCATACTCCACACCGAAGGGGCTGAGGATCCGTGCCTGAAGGCGACTCCGTCTGGCGCGCCGCCAACCAGCTGCACACTGCCCTCGCCGGCCAGAAACTTCTCGCGTCCGACTTCCGCGTGCCCCGATTCGCCACACTGAACCTGGCCGGCTGGACCATGGACGAGGTTGTACCCCGCGGCAAGCACCTGCTGATGCGGCTCGCCAGCCCGGCCCACGAGCGGCTGACCATCCACTCGCACCTGAAAATGGAGGGCAGCTGGCAGATCTACCCGCCCGGTGGCAGGTGGCGGAAGCCGGGATTCACGGCCCGGTGCGTGCTCCGCACGGCCGTTGCCGACGCCGTCGGATTTTCCCTTGGCCTGCTTGAGGTGATCAAGACCAGCGAAGAGGACAAGGCTGTCGGATTCCTGGGCCCGGACCTGCTGGGCCCGGACTGGGACCCGGCCGAGGCCGAGCGCCGCGTGGCGGCGAGGCCCGATGTGCCGGTCGGGGTGGCCCTCCTGGACCAGAGCAACCTCGCGGGCATCGGGAACATCTACCGCTGCGAGGTATGCTTCCTCGCCGGCATCCACCCGGCATCGCCTGTTGCTGCTGTGAAGGACTGGCCGGCCATTTTTGCCGACGCCAAGCAGTTGCTCGAGGCGAACCTGGGACCGGGCCGCCGGACAACACTGCTCAACGCCCGTGGTACTCCGGTGGGCCGGGCTGCCGGCCGTCCCGGCTACTGGGTGTACCGGCGCGAGCACCAGCCGTGCCTGCGCTGCCGGACCCCCATCCGGCACGGCGTGCTGGGCAAGAGTGTGCCGGGCAAAAACCTTGCGGGAGTGGCTGCGCCGGGCAGCGCGCCCGTGGCGGTCACCGAAGAACGCGACATTTACTTCTGCCCTACCTGCCAGCCCCTGCTCGGCGGCTCCGAAGCCTGACACTGCCGCGCCGGGCGCAGGAAAAACGGTGTCAGGAGGTGGCCACCGGCGTTCCGGACCGGCCCTCGCGGTCCCCGGACCTGGAACCGACAGATGATTCGGCAGCCTGGTCCTCGGACTTCGAACGGGCAGCCTGATCTCCGACCGGTTCCCGCGCCGGAACCATGAAGTACGGCAGCAGGAGCTGGACCAGGGGGCCGATCGCCAGGGCATAAACCACGGTCCCCACGCCGACCGAGCCGCCGAGGAGCCAGCCTGCCCCGAGCACCACAACCTCGATCAGTGTCCGCGAGAGGCGCACCGACCAGCCGGTGCGCCGGGCCAGGCCGGTCATGAGCCCGTCGCGGGCGCCGGGGCCGAAGCGGGCGCCGATGTAGCACGCGGAGGCGATCCCGTTGAGCACCACCGCGCCGGCCAGCATCGCGGTCTGGCCCCCGAGATGGGAGAACGTGGGGATCAGGGCGAGCCCGACGTCGGCAAAGACCCCCACGAGGATGGCATTGCACAGTGTGCCGAAGCCCGGCCGCTGCCGCAGTGGAATCCACAGCAGAAGCACCAGGAAACTGACGATGATGACCACCACGCCAATGCTCAGCCCGGTTTTGCCGGCAACGCCCTGATGGAACACGTCCCACGGGTCCAGCCCGAGCCCGGCCCGGATAAACAGGGCCAGTGAAATGCCGTACATGGCGAGGCCGGTGAAGAGCTGTGCAAGTCTTCGGATCATCATTGAACCATCCTGCGGCAGAACTGGCCTTGTTTTCCATGGCCAGTTTGGAATACTGGCCTCATGTCCGGATCCCTCACCCCCACCGCCCTTGCCCGCCTCCTGGGCCAGTGGCACCGCGGCAACGCTCCCGCCTACCGCGAACTGGCCGACGTCGTGCGCCTTTTGGTGCTTGACGGGCGCATCCCGCTGGGCACCGCGCTGCCTAGCGAACGGACGTTGTCCGCCACCCTCGCCGTCAGCCGCACCACGGTAACCGCGGCGTATTCCAGCCTGCGCGATCAGGGTTTCCTGAGCAGCGGCCAGGGCACGCGCGGCCGCACGTGCCTGCCGCGGACTGCCTACGCGGCAGGTCAGGAGCGGGACTCGGGGGTGGGCTTGTCGGGGGCGCCGGGCCTTGCTGTTCCCGACGGCGTCATCGACCTCGCGTATGCGTCGCTCCCGGCCAGCGGCGAGGCGGTCCATCAGGCGTTCGCCGCTGCCCTCACAGAACTGCCCGCCCTGCTGCCCGGCTTCGGTTACGACGCCCTGGGGGTGCCGGCCCTCCGGGAGGCGATCGCCGGCCACTATGCCGACGCCGGCGTGCCCACCACGGCCGGGCAGATCCTGGTGACGTCCGGCGCGCAGCATGCGCTCAACATCGTGCTGCGGGCGCTCGTCGGAAAACAGGACAAGGTCCTCGTGGAGCAGCCGACCTACCCGAACGCGCTCGACGCCATGCGCGCCACGGGCTGCCGCCTGGTGCCGGTGCCTCTTCCGCCTGCGTCGGAGCGGGGCTGGGATCTGGACTCGATCGAGTCTGCCCTCATGCAGCAGCGGCCCCGCATGGCCTACACGGTCCCGGATTTCCACAACCCCACCGGCCGGCTGATGCCCAACGCACAGCGCCGCCGACTGGTCCGTGCCGCCGCGGCGTCGGGCACCGTCCTGGTGGTGGATGAGACCCTCCGTGAGCTGAACCTCGACGGCGGCACAACCGCTCCCCTGGCATCGTTCAGTCCGGCCGTGGTGTCCATCGGATCGCTAAGCAAGTCGCACTGGGCGGGCATGCGCACGGGCTGGATCCGCGCGTCAGACAGCCTGATTCAGCGGTTCGCGGCCGTCCGGACCACGATGGACCTTGGTGGTCCGGTGGTGGAGCAGCTTGCGGCGGCCCACCTGGTGCGGAACCTGGCCGGTCCACTGCCCGCCCGCCTGTCCGCGCTCCGCGAGAACCGCTCCGCACTGCTGGAGCTGCTCAAGGCTCATCTGCCGCGGTGGGAGGCGGAACGGCCCGACGGCGGCCTGGCCGTCTGGTGCCGGCTGCCATCACCCAGCAGCACGGCACTGACCGTCGTAGCCCCGGAACTCGGCATCCGCCTCGCTGCCGGCCCGCGCTTCGGCGTTGGCGGGGTGTTTGAGAACTTCCTCCGCATTCCGTTCACACTGCCGCCGGACCAGCTGGAGACCGCAGTCCTCGCGCTGAGGGCCGCCCAGGACAGGCTGGACGCCGCTCCGCAGCTAAGGCGGACCCTCAGGGACTCCCCCGCCGCCGCCATCGCCTGACACGCCAATCGCCTGGCGACAAACAAACGGTCCGGCGACATGCGTATTCGAGTGTCACCGGACCGGTTGCGCGTCCTGAGGCCACAGGTGCGTCCTGAACCTAGGCGTAGACCTCTTCAAGGAACGCACCCCAGGCCCTGGCAGTTGCCGCAGAATCCCCGCTGCCGCTGAAGTCGTGGACGGTCATGCCCACGGGTGCGCCGAACGAGTTGCGGCCAAAGAACCGGTACATGGTGTCCGCGGTCCGCAGGCCCAGGAAGTTCTCGTTGGAGAAGTCCACCTGCCCGCTCAGCCGCCCGACGCCGTCGACCTCCACATCAAAACTCTCGCCCTGCGACGCATTCTCCACGCCGAGCGCCTTCTTGAGCCGCACGAAACCGGCCTTGGCGGGGATGGTTTTGGTTGAGTCCTGTGTTTCCGGCTTGAGTGCGGGGTGAAGCGCGACGACGAGCCGTTGCTTCCGTCCCCCGGCACCGCCGTGGTGGTCCTGGTCCACAAGCCGGGTGACCGCCACGCCAAGATCCTCGGCGAAGGCTGCACGGTCGGCGGCGGTGCGGAAGGTAATCTCGCCGTCGATGGCGAACGTGGCGAGTTTCTGCGGCGAGGCGGCAGCACCGTACCGAGGTCGCCGGAACGGTGTGAAGTCGCCGGAAGGTTCCGGCGAACCGGCATGGTTCCGGCGAACTCGACGCCGGGAGGCACCACGGACCGGCGCGCAGGGCGGCAGGGCGCAAAGTAGAATGGACCCGTGATGCAATCCCCCCTCCCCGTGCGCGACGGCGTGAACGCCACCCGTCTGCGCCTCCCGGACGAGGGCCCCTGGGACACCGCAATGGACTACATGATGCACCGCTGGGGGCACATCGACCCCCAAGGCATCGAGGACCGGTTCGACGCCGGGGAGATCGTGGGCGAGGGCGGCATCCCCCTGCATCGCAGCACCAGGCTCGAGGACCACACCTTCATCTGGTACTACCGCACGCTCCCGCCGGAAACCCGGCTGCCCGTGGAACTAAACATCCTGCACCAGGACGAGCACATCCTTGTGGTGGACAAGCCGCACTTCCTGCCCACCACGCCCGGGGGCACGTACATCCAGGAATCGGCGCTGGTCCGGCTCCGGAACCAGCTGGACCTCCCGGACCTGATCCCGATGCACCGCCTGGACCGCATGACCGCGGGCATCCTCCTGCTCTCCACCAACCCGGAGACCCGCGGGAAGTACCAGGTGCTGTTCGAGAAGCGCCAGGTCCAGAAGGAATACGAGTGCGTGTCCGCCGCTGAACCGGCTCACGGGCATCCAGCTGTCGACTATCCGGTGGTAGTGCGCAACCGGATGACTAAGTCCCGCAGCTACCTTCTGGCGGAGGTGATCGAGGGCGAGCCGAATGCGGAGACCCGCATCGACCTGCTGCGGACGTTCGACGGCGCTGATTGCGGCGGCCACGCGACGGCCGGAGCAGGACGCCTTGGCCTCTACCGACTCGAACCGCACTCCGGGAAAACCCATCAGCTCCGGGTGCACATGGCCTCGCTGGGACTGGGCATCCTGCACGATTCGTTCTACCCCGAGCTGCTGGACAAGGCACCAGACGACTACACCAAGCCGCTCCAGCTGCTGGCCCGCGGCATCCGGTTCGTGGACCCCATCACGGAAAAGCCCGTCGAGTACCGCAGCCGCCTCGAGCTGAGCGAAGTCCGCTAGCCAGGTCGAGGTGCGCTATGCAGCACCTTCAAGGACATCCCGGAAGACCGCAACGGTTTCCGGGCTGAAGAGCACGAACTCCACCAGCTCGACGCCGTGCTCGCCGCCTTCGGCAGAGCGGCTGGAGGCGTACGATCGGACGGCCTCAAACGCCACCTGCGCCACCTGGCGGGCGTCCCAGCCGTAGACCCCGGCGCTCACCGCGGGAAAGGCCAGCGACCGGATACCCAGGCCCTCGGCAACACGCAGGCTCTCGGTGAAGCAGGACGCCAGCAATGCCGGGTTGGTCTGCCCGGCGCGGCGGTTGGGCCCGACGGTGTGGATGACCCAGCGCGCCGGCAGCCCGAACCCGGGGGTGGCCACGGCAGCGCCCACCGGCAGCCCGTCCTGGAGCGTCGTTGCCCTCAGCTCGCGGCAGGCGGCCAGCAGTTCCGGCCCCGCCGCCCGGTGGATCGCCCCGTCCACGCCACCGCCGCCCAGCAGCGAAGAGTTGGCCGCATTCACCACCGCGTCCACCTGCCGTCCGGTGATGTCACCCTCAACGATCTCAATCCGCATGCAGCCAGTGTGGCACTGTGCCCCCGGTCATGCGTAGGGGTCCCCAGCCGCAGGGGTCCACCTGGCGGAGGGTGTTCCGAGGGGTGCAGGCGATCCGCACGGCGCGCTCCCGTTCTGTGTGCGGTACGTTGAGCAAATGGACTTCGGCAACCCGGACACCTGGAGCACGGCGATCTACTTCTGGATCATTCCCGCTGTCCTCGGCGATGCCATCTTTCCGCCGATCCCGTCCGAAATGGTGCTGATCACGGGCGGTGCCCTGTCCGCCGCGGGACGGGCCAACCTCTTCCTGGTCGGTCTCCTGTCCGCCGTCGCCTCGTGGCTGGGCGACATGGTGGTGTTCCAGCTGTTCAAGCGCCGGCTGAGCCACATCCTGGACCGCTGGACGTGGGGCAGGAAAATCCACCACGGCATCCACGAAGCCATCGCCAAGGCGGGCCGGTCTTCCGCCTACGGCACCATCATCGGCGCCCGATTCATCCCCGGGGGCCGGCTTGCCACGTCCGCCGCCGCTGGCATCGCCGACGTCTCCACCCGGGGTTTCAGCCTGTGTGCCGGGCTGGGAGCGGTGCTGTGGGCGACGTGGCTCGTCGGGCTCGGCTACTTCACGGGCTCCGCCACGCGGCTGCCCTTCTGGGCGAGTTCACTAATCGGCGTGGCTGTTGGCTTGGTGATCGGCGCCGTCGTGGGTCTGATCGTCACCCGCCGTCGCGGCGACCGCTCCCCCGTGGACGAACCGGGCGGGGCCTCCGGCCCAGGCAATTAAGGTCCGGGGCGCCTAAGCCTTAGACGGGCGCCCAGCGGCCGCGGCTGCGGCGGAGCACCGAAAGCGAGCCTGTCAGCGCCACGCGTTCGACGGCGTCGCGCATCACGGCTGCCGACTCCCGGGCCGCGCTGTTCTCACTGTTGTATTCGGTGGCCTCCACGAGGAACCGCAGGTTCAGCTGTGGCACGCCGCCAGCCAGTTCCAGCTGTTGCGACTCCACATGGTGTCGCGACCCCAGCGCCTCCACGGCGGTGTCCATTACGGCTTCGGGAGGGTTGCCCGGCCTCAGCCCGGTGATCTTGAGTCTGGTCTGGAAGGACGGCATCCTCCCACCCTAGCGCCGGGCGCGAAGGACGCAGCGCGAACGGACACTTAACGCCCCAAAATTCGCGGGTCCGAGGGGCGTCAACTGTACGTTCGCGCCGGGAGCGGCGGTCGGGTATCTGGACGGTTGCGTTTTGTCTGGCGCGAGCCTATCTTGGCATGAAGGGGCGCCATTATGCACGAACTCTCCATCACGCAGGGCCTTGTCGACGCCGTTCTTAACCGCACAGGCGAACGGACGGTCACGGCGGTCAACCTGAGGATCGGTCCCCTTTCCGGCGTACTGGCTGATGCCGTGCGCTTTTGTTTTGACGTGGCAGCGGCCGGTACCCCGCTGGCCGGCGCGCGGCTGCAGATCGATGAGCCGCAGGGCCGCGGACGGTGCCGCAGCTGCCAGGGCGAATTCAACCTGAGCGATCTCATTCTGCTTTGCCCTTGCGGAAGCGCGGACGTCGAAGTCCTCAGCGGCCGCGAGCTGATGCTGATGTCCGTGGAGGTGGCATAGGACATGTGTACAACATGCGGTTGCGGCGACGAGGCCGGCACCCGCATTTCAAACCTAGCAGGCGAACTGCAGGCACCCGGGCAGGGTCCGCTGCACAGCCATACCGATGAGCACGGGCGCACGTACACCCACGAGCACCCGGACTCCCATGCGCACACCCACGTCCACGCCGACTCCCATGACCACCACCACGGGCATTCCGACGGGCACCACCATGCGGCACCGGGCACGGAGACCATCCTGCTCGAGCAGAGCCTGCTGGCCAAGAACGACCTGCTGGCCGCCACTAACCGCGGCTGGCTCGCCGGCCGGGGAGTCCGTGCCTTCAACGTCATGAGTTCGCCCGGTGCCGGCAAGACCACCCTCCTGGTCCGCACCCTGACCGAACTCGGCGGGCGCCTGAATGCAGGCGTCATCGAAGGGGACCAGGAGACGTCCCTCGACGCTGACCGCATCCGCGCCACCGGGCGCCCGGTCATCCAGATCAACACCGGAGCCGGCTGCCATCTCGACGCCGCCATGCTGCGGCACGGCCTCGATGCGCTGTCCCCGGAGCCGGGCTCCACGGTCTTCATTGAAAATGTGGGCAACCTCGTCTGCCCAGCGCTTTTTGACCTCGGCGAAACAGCCAAGGTGGTGATCGTCTCGGTAACGGAAGGTGATGACAAACCCCAGAAATACCCGCACATGTTTATGGCAGCCGACCTCGTGATCGTCAACAAGTCGGACCTGCTCCCCTACGTCGAATTCGACGTCGACGAGTGCCTGCGCCGCATCCGGCAGATCAATCCGCGGGCCGAATTCCTCACGCTGTCCGCCACCACCGGCGAAGGCCTCGCCGACTGGTACGGCTGGCTCGACCGCGCCACCTCCCCAGCGGCGGCGGCGCCAACCCCCGGGGCAGCCCGGTCAGAACCCTTGACCGGCTCCCTGACAGAAGCACACTGAGCTCCGCAAGGGGCACTGAAAGAGGCAACGATGCCTACGGAAACTTCCCTTAAGGCCGAAGAAGCCCTCATCCACGTGCTGTGGATCAATGCAGGGCTCAGTTGTGACGGCGACTCGGTGGCCCTGACCGCCGCCACCCAGCCGAGCGTCGAGGAAATCGCCCTCGGGGCGCTGCCCGGCCTGCCGAAGATCGCCATGCACTGGCCGCTGATCGACTTCGAATGCGGCCCGCAGGAAGGGGCCGACGATTTCCTGGAATGGTTCCGCAAGGCGGACCGGGGCGAACTGGAACCGTTCGTGCTGGTGGTCGAGGGATCCATCCCCAACGAGAAACTCCACGACCCCGGCGGCTACTGGTGCGGTTTCGGCAACGACCTGGAGACCGGCCAGCCGATTACCACCAGCGAATGGCTGGACCGCCTGGCTCCGAAGGCCACCGCCATCATCGCCGCCGGAACCTGCGCCACCTACGGCGGCATCCACGCCATGGCGGGCAATCCGACCGGTGCCATGGGCGTGCCGGACTACCTCGGCTACGACTGGAAGTCCAAGGCCGGCATTCCCATTGTGTGCGTGCCCGGATGCCCGATCCAGCCTGACAACCTCTCCGAAACCATGACGTACCTGCTGTACCAGGCCACCGGCCAGGCACCGATGATTCCCCTGGACGAGGCACTGCGTCCCACATGGCTGTTCGGCAAGACGGTTCATGAGGGCTGCGACCGGGCCGGCTACTACGAGCAGGGTGACTTCGCCACCGAGTACGGCTCCCCCAAGTGCATCGTCAAGCTCGGCTGCTGGGGTCCCGTGGTGAAATGCAACGTGCCCAAGCGCGGCTGGATGAACGGCATCGGCGGCTGCCCCAACGTCGGCGGCATCTGCATCGGCTGCACCATGCCGGGCTTCCCGGACAAGTTCATGCCCTTCATGGATGAGCCTCCCGGCGGAAAGCTTTCCACCAGCACCATCCGGCCCTACGGCTCCGCCATCCGGACTCTAAGGGGCATCACGACGCACACGCTGGACCAGGAGCCCAAGTGGCGCCGGCCCGGACCCGAGCTCCTCACCGGGGCCCGGCGCACCTGGTAACCCACCCACTTCCAGACAGGCGAAGACAATGACGTCCACAATTCCAATGGGTTCCGGAAGCGGAACGGGCAACAACAACCTGGTGGAGATGAACTGGGACCCCATCACCAGGATCGTCGGCAGCCTCGGCATCTACACCAAGATCGATTTCGAGAACAACCAGGTCGTGGAATGCAAGAGCACTTCCTCGATCTTCCGCGGCTATTCCCTCTTCATGAAAGGCAAGGACCCGAGGGACGCCCACTTCATCACCAGCCGCATCTGCGGGATCTGCGGCGACAACCACGCCACCTGCTCCTGCTATACGCAAAACATGGCCTACGGCGTCAAGCCCCCGAGCCTGGGGGAATGGATAGTCAACCTGGGCGAAGCCGCCGAGTACATGTTCGACCACAACATCTTCCAGGAAAACCTGGTGGGCGTGGACTACTGCGAAAAGATGGTCTCCGAGACCAACCCCGGCGTCCTGGCCAAGGCCGAGAACACCAGGGCCCCGCACGAGGCCGACCACGGCTACCGCACCATAGCCGACATCATGCGCTCGTTGAATCCCTTCACCGGCGAGTTCTACCGCGAAGCGCTGCAGGTCAGCCGCCTCACCCGCGAAATGTTCTGCCTCATGGAGGGCCGCCACGTGCACCCCTCCACCCTCTATCCGGGCGGGGTGGGGACGGTGGCCACCATCCAGCTGATGACGGACTACATCACCCGGCTCATGCGCTACGTCGAGTTCATGAAAAAGGTCGTCCCGATGCACGACGACCTGTTCAACTTCTTCTACGAGGCGCTGCCGGGCTACGAACAGGTGGGGCTGCGGCGCACGCTGCTGGGCTGCTGGGGATCGCTGCAGGACCCGGAATACTGCAACTTCGAATACAAGGACATGACCGAATGGGGCCGGAAAATGTTCGTTACCCCGGGTGTGGTGGTGGACGGCAAGCTGGTCACCACCGACCTGGTGCGGATCAACCTGGGCCTGCGGATCATGCTCGGCTCCTCGTACTACGAGGACTGGGAAGACCAGGAAATGTTCGTCACCCACGATCCCCTGGGCAACCCCGTGGACCGCAGGCATCCCTGGAACCAGCACACCAACCCGCGGCCGCAGAAGCGCGACCTCTCGGACAAGTACAGCTGGGTCATGTCCCCGCGCTGGTTCGACGGCCAGGACAACCTCGCCCTGGACACCGGCGGCGGCCCGCTGGCACGGCTCTGGGCCACGGCGCTCGCCGGACTCGTGGACATCGGCTACATCAAGGCCACCGGCACGAGCGTCCAGATCAACCTGCCCAAAACGGCGCTGAAGGGACCCGTCACTTTCGAGTGGAACATCCCGCAGTGGAGCAACACGCTTGAACGCAACCGCGCCCGCACCTACTTCCAGGCCTACGCCGCCGCGGCCGCGCTGCACTTCGCGGAAAAGGCCCTCGAGGAAATCCGGGCCGGCCGCACCAAGACCTGGGAAACCTTCGAGGTCCCCGATGAAGGCATCGGCTGCGGCTTCACCGAGGCGGTCCGCGGGGTCCTGTCCCACCACATGGTGATCCGGGACGGCAAGATCGCCAACTACCACCCCTACCCGCCCACCCCCTGGAACGCCAGCCCCACCGATTCCAACGGCGTGGCCGGCCCCTATGAGGATGCGGTTCAGGGGCAGCCGATCTTCGAGGAGAACGACCGGGAGCACTTCAAGGGCATCGACATCATGCGCACCGTCCGCAGCTTCGACCCCTGCCTGCCCTGCGGTGTCCACATGTACCTGGGCAACGGGCAGACGCTGGACATGCTGCACTCCCCCACCCAGACCCTGACCGGCGAGTAGGCCATGCTCGGCGGGGACCGGCCACCGCTGCTGAACGGTGACCAAATCGGCACACTCCTCGACGCCCTCGGCGCCGGCGGGGCGGTGGCCCGCGGCCGTGCCGAGGACCTGGTCCGCCAGGTGACAGACCTCTACGGCGCCGGACTGCAGCGGATCATGGAGATCCTGCAGGCCCAGGGAAAGCTCGACGACGCCACTCTCGAAGCGCTGACCGCTGACAGCCTGGTGGCCGGCCTCCTGGTCATCCACGGGCTGCACCCCCATTCGATGGAGGCACGGGTCGCCGCGGCGCTGGACAGCGTCCGGCCCTACCTGGGCTCCCACGGCGGCGACGTGGAACTGCAAGGCATCAGCCCCGACGGCGTGGTGCGGCTCAAGCTGCTGGGCACCTGCCAGGGCTGCCCGTCGTCGTCCGTCACCCTCAAGTACGCCGTTGAGGAGGCAATCCAGAACGCAGCCCCCGAAGTAACGGCCATCGACGTCGTCGAAGCGGAAAAGCAGCCGGGTGCGCCGGCGCTGATTCCGGTGGACTCGCTGCTGGTCCGGCTGAACAATCCGGCGGGCGGCACGCCCGCAGAATCCTGGCACGACATGTCCGGCGGCACGTGGGAACCCGTTCCGGAGATCGCCGGGCTCGAACCCGGCGAGGTGGCAGGCTTCCTCGTCGGCGGCTACCCGGTGCTGGCCTGCCGTACCGGGCAGGACATCTACGCGTACCGCGACTACTGCCCCCGCTGCACCGGCTCGATGGCCGGCGCCGTGCTGCAGCGCGCCCTCGCGGCACCGGTTGGCGGAGGCCTGCTCACCTGCCCCACCTGCCGCGGCCACTTTGACGTCCGGCGCGCCGGCGTGTGCCTCGAGGACAAGAACCTGCACCTGGAGCCGCTTCCGCTGCTGGTCCGGAACGGAGTGATGTCCGTGGCGGTCCCGACGGTGTCCGTGCAGTCCGCGGTGTTGCCGGTTCCACCTGTGCCGGTGGCCCCGTTGCCGGCAGCCCCGTCAGAGGTGACGCCGGTGCAGGCACTCCCGCTGGTGACGCCGGCAGGGCTGCAGGCGGTCCGCGAATCGGAGCCGGTGCAGGCACCGGCTGCCGTGTCCGTGCCGGCGGCCTCGGTGTCCACACCAGCGCCGGCAGCCGTCATGGCCCCGGAGCTGCAGGCAGCCGCAGGGCAGGACCGCTGAAATGAACTCGGGGAACGGAGCTGGTACAGGGCGCGGCCCGGGGACCGGCCGGGCCAGCGGCGCCTTGCCGGTAGCCTTACTGCGGCGGATTTCCGCGAACCGGCCCGCTCCCGCCGCCGGGGAATGCTGCGAAATGTGCGGCGAACCGATTCCCGACGCGCACCAGCACGTGGTGGACCTGGAGAGCCACGCGATGATGTGCACCTGCCGGCCCTGCTACCTCCTCTTCACCGACGCGACCGCCCACATGCGCTACCGCTCAGTGCCGGACAGATACCTCTCATTCCCCGACTTCGATCTCGGCCTGGGGCAGTGGGACGAACTGGAAATTCCGGTGGGCCTCGCATTCTTCTTCCGCAGCTCCAAGCTCGACCGCACGGTCGCGTTTTACCCGGGTCCGGCCGGGGCCACGGAGTCGGAACTGCCCCTCGCAGCCTGGGACGGCGTGCTGGCCCGCAACCCTGCCCTCGGCCTCGCCGCGCCGGACACCGAGGCGCTGCTGATCCGCGGCCCGGGTCCGGGCAGGCCCGCCGCGGACTGCCACCTCGTTCCGGTGGACGCCTGCTACGAGCTGGTGGGCAGGCTGCGCCGCCTCTGGAAGGCGTTCGACGGCGGCCAGGAGGCGCGCGATGAGCTCACCGCCTTCTTCGATCGGATCGCCCGCCGCAGCGTTCCAGCACCGGCAGACCCCGCCAGCGAAGCATCCGGCAGTGCAGTGTCCAACAGAGCGTCCGGCAGGACGTCCGGTACGGGAGGCGTCCGGTGACCGAACTTTCCTTCGCCGTGCTGGAGATCCGGCCAGAACCCTACGCAGCCGCCCCGCAACTGACGGCCAGGCTGCAGGTAGCGGAAGGCACCGGCGCCGTGGTGCACGCTGTGGCGCTGCGCTGCCAGGTCCGGATCCTGCCGCAGCGCCGCGGCTACGCGCCCGAGGAGGAGACCGGCCTGCTGGACCTCTTCGGCGGCCGCGGGCGTTGGCCCACCACGCTCAAGTCATTCCTCTGGATGCAGTGCAGCACCATGGTGCAGGGTTTCACGGGCAGCACCGAGGTGGACCTCCCGCTACCCTGCACGTTTGATTTCGACGTGGCTGCCGCCAAATACCTGCATGCCCTGCACGACGGCGAGATACCGCTGGAGCTGCTGTTCTCCGGCACCGTCTTCACCAAGGGGCAGACCGGGTTCACCGTGGAACAGGTGCCCTGGGACCTGGAGGCGTCCTACCGGCTGCCCGTCGCCGCCTGGCGCAGCCTGATGGACCAGTATTTCCCCAACGCCGGATGGATCCGCCTGGACCGCGACGTCCTGGCAGCACTCGCCCAGTACAAGTCCTCACGGGGCCTCACGTCCTGGGAAGCCACGGTGGAGAAGCTGCTCGCCCAGGCCACCGCCGATGTGTCCGGGGAGCGGCCATGAACACCACTCTGGCCCTCGCCCGGGCCGTCGCCGATGCCGTCCTCTACGAGGGCTACCTGCTCTACCCCTACCGAGCCTCCGCCCAGAAGAACCAGGCCCGCTGGCAGTTCGGGATCCTGGGTCCCCCTGGCGCCGCGGCTGAGGGCAACGGGGAGGAACCGTCCATGTCCGCCGACTGCCTGCTTGCCCCGGGAGCCCAGGCCGGGCTTGAAATCCACTTCCGCTTCCTGCAGTTGCAGAGGCGTGCGGTCGAAAAAGCGGACGACGGCGGCGGCTTCACTCCCGCTGACAGCCTCGCCGTGGGCGATGCGAACTGGCTGAGCTGGGACGAGGCCGTTGAGCACGAGGCGACGTTCGGGCCCTTCTCCGTCGCCCAGCTCCGGGCCGGACAGTTCCTGCCGGTGGAGGCCCCGGAGGGATTCGACGTCGAAGAACTCAAGGACGACGCCGGGAGGCTGGCCGGCCGGCTGGTGCGCCGCCGTCGTGCCCTCCGCGGCGAACTGCGGATACAGGCCGCCGAAGATTCCCCAGGCATCCTGCGGCTCAGCATCGCCGCGGCAAACACGACCCGGCCCCTCCCGGCCGGAAACCGGCACGACGCCATCGCGGTCTCCTTCATCGGCGCGCACATGCTGCTCGCCGTGCGGGACGGGGATTTCGTCTCGCTGCTGGACCCGCCGCCGTGGGCACAGTCCGTCGCCGGGCTGTGTTCCCAGCACCGCTGTTGGCCCGTGCTGGCCGGCCCCGAAGGCCAGACCGACGTCCTGCTGATCTCGCCCATCATTCTCTACGACCACCCCGCCGTCGCCCCGGAAAGTTCGGTGACGCTGTACGACTCCACAGAGATCGACGAGATCCTCACATTGCGTGTACTGGCGCTGACCGACGAGGAGAAAGCCGAGGCGCGGGCGACGGATCCGCGGGCCGCCGCAGTCATCGACCGCTGCGAGGCGATGTCGGCGGAGGACTTCCAGCAGCTGCACGGCGCTCTGCGGAACCCGCACGCGTTCGCTGCGGATCCCGCCGAAGCATGGACCACAGCCGGCCAGGACGTTCCCTGGTGGAATCCCGAGGCGGAGGCCAGCGTTCGGCCGGACGAGGACGCTGTCGTGATTGACGGCGTCGCGGTGGCGCGCGGCAGCCGCGTGCGCGTGCACCCGAAGCGGCGCGCCGACGCGCAGGACCTGTTCTTCGGCGGACAGACCGGGCGGGTCACCAGCGTGCATTTCGACGTCGACGGCAGCACCCACGTCGGGCTCGTCCTTGAGCAGGATCCGGCGGCCGATCTCCATGAGGGCTACGGCCGGTCCTTCTACTACGCGCCCGACGAACTGGAACCGCTGGAGGGAAGGGAAAACCCGCAATGAAGGCAATAGGAATGGCCACTGTTTCAGTGCTGGCAGCGATGGCCCTCTGGGGCATCTACGCCGGAATCCGCGCAGTTCCGGATATCCGGCGGTACATGAAAGTGCGGCGGATGTGACCGCCGCCAGCAGGGCAGGGACAGCCCGGCAAGGCTCCGGCGAGCGCACGGGCCGCGTCCTCGTGGCCGGCGTCGGGAACATGTTCCTGCACGACGACGGCTTCGGACCCGAGGTGGCACGGCACCTCGCCGCCCACCTGCAGCCGCTGGCCCCCGACGTCCGCGTGGTGGACTACGGCATCCGCGGCATGCATCTGGCCTACGACCTCCTGGCCGGTATCGACTTCCTGGTCCTCGTGGACACCGTGCCTGCGGACGGCAGCTCTGCCCCGGGCAGCATCCGCGTGCTGCAGGTCAGCGCCGCGGACCTGGACGGCAGGGCCCTGCTTGATCCCCACGGCATGGACCCCGCGGCGGTGCTCGGCCGGCTTCGGTCCATGGGCGGCAGGTTGCCGGCCACGTATGTCGTGGGCTGCGTCCCGGCCGACCTGTCCGAGGGCATCGGTCTCTCGGCAGCGGTGGCCGCGGCGGTGCCCGAGGCCGCCGCCGCCGTTAGGTCCCTGCTCGGCCAGCACTCTTCCACTCCAAGCTAAGGCGGCGTCCCAACATGTGCCTCGGAATACCCGGCAGGGTCGTTGAACTCCTCGAGGGCTACGGCGGCCAGCTCGCACTCGTCGATGTGGCCGGAGTGCACCGGAAGATCAACATCGGTCTGCTGGATGACGGTCCCCTGGAACCCGGCACCTGGGTCCTGATCCACATGGGCTTCGCGCTGGAACGGGTGGACGCCGCGGGCGCGGAACAAGCCATGGAAGGACTGGAACTGATGGGCCGCCCGGCGGACACCGCCACCGGACCCCAGCCGGCACAACCACCACAAGGAGAGCAGCATGTCACCCACGAACCAGCCTGATCCAGCCGACACGGCAAAGGGCACCACGCAGGACCAGGGCACCACGCAGGGCACGGCACCAGGTACAGCGCGGGCCTTCGGCAGCGAGCCGCCGCTGAAGGAACCGGCCCAGCCCGGAGCAGACGAGACCCCGGAGGACGCGGCGCCGGCTCCCGCCGACGTCGGCGTAAGCACCACGCGCAGAGGCGAGGACGTCATCAAGGAGGAGGCCGCCGAACCGGGACGCGAGCACACAGGAACCGACGAATCTCCTGCCGGCAGGCCAACCGGCGAGTCGTCCGCCCGCGATGCCACCGCCGTCAAGACCCCCGAGCATCCCGACGGCGCGGCGCCGCAGTCACCGTAGCTGGCCGTTCCGGCCGCAGGTTTCCGGCTAGCGTTCGAGCGCTATTGCCGCGCCGCGGTGCTCGACGCCGCTGTTGGCGATCCGGAGGTGCCGCGCCGTAAAGTGCTTCAGGTGCTGGAGCTGGTGCGCCGAGAGGCGGTCACACACCCAGTCCCAGTGCAATGAGACCACGTCGCCCACGGCCAGCCCTTCCACGAAGCCGGTTCCGTTCACGGCAAACTTGGCGGACTCCACCACGGGTTCGCCGATGTCCAGGGCTGTGCCGTCCCATACCAGCGGCCGCGACCGTACGACGGCGTCGTCCCCGGTGATAGCGAGCACCTGCCCCCAGCGAATACGGCACCTGTCGAGCACGTTCAGCGCGGTGGCGTGCCGGCGTTCGTCGCGCAGCAGGCCAAGCCAAGGGTAGATCTCGAACACGTGGAAACTATGGTGCGGGACCCCGCCGGCCAACACGCCTTCCACCAGATGCGGGAACTGCCGTCCGGTGCGGGCCCGGAACCTGTCCTCCATCGAGTTGCCGAGGTTCGTGATGCCGACGGAATCAAGCAGGCGGTTGCCCACCCAGTAGGCCTCCACCACCCGGGCGTCCAGCGGATCGGCAATGCCGTGCGACCCCGCAATCAGTTCAAGGTAGGGCCAGGCGCCGGCAAAGCCCTTGGCCAGTTCGCGGAGCCCCTGGTCCGTGACGCCGGACTGCCCGTAATGCAGCAGGGCGTCACTGTCCGGCGGCCCGCAACTCCCGCGTGAATTGGGCGGATAGGCATAGCGGACAAACAACTGGGCACCATCGATAACCATCCCGTGGCCACCTTCTGCGAGCGTCTTCTGAAAGTAGCACCGGGCCATGGCGTGGACAAGGGAAGGCCTGCAGCCGGCAATTCCTGCGAGCCGGAGAAGGCGTTGACAGCCCTGCCCTTGAAGCGGATGCTGTGAAGACCCACTCGCGGGGAGTCAACGATGACAGCTGCAGACCTAAACCGCCGGGCCGCCCTACAGGTGTTCATTGCAGGCGGCTCCGCCGCCGTGCTGGCAGGATGCGGCGCATCCGGCACCGCCCCGCCGTCGTCCCCTGCGGGCAGCACCAACAGCATCAGCCTCACGGACCAGCGCGGCAAGAGCCTGTCCTTTGCCCGGCCCGTGTCCCGGGTGGTGACCATCCCGATGCCGTCGGCGTCCCTACTGGTAGCCGTCGACCGCAGCGCCGACCATCTCACGGCCATGCACAACGCCTCCTGGGTGGCCATGCGCGACGGCATCATGGGTGCCATGTTTCCCGCCGCCCTGGACCTCCCGCACGACATCGCCACCCAGGACTTCACCGCCAACGTTGAGAGCATCCGGGCCCTCAACCCGGACGTGGTGGTCCAGTGGTCGGACGCGCAGCTCATCGAGCCCCTGGAGAAGGCGGGACTTCAGGTTCTGGCGCTGAAAAACTCCGGCACGCAGGAGGATGTGGATACCTGGGTCACCATGTTCGCCGCCATGCTCGGCAAGCCCGAACGTGCCACAGAGCTCAAGACCCGCAGCGACCGGGAGCTTGCCGAGGTCAAGTCCCTGGCGGCAGGACGCGCGTCCAAGGGTCCGAGCATCCTGTATTTCAACCGCTTCACGGGCGGGCTCAAGGTTGCCGGCGCCAACAGCTACAACGACTTCTACATCAAGCTGGTGGGCGGCTCCAACCCTCCGACCGGCAACGATCCGCTGACCGGGGCCGGCATGGTGGGCGTGGACATCGAGCAGGTGCTGCGCTGGGATCCCGAGGTCATGCTGCTGGGCAACTTCGACGCCGCCATGCCGCAGGACATCTACTCGGACCCGGTGTGGCAGAACGTGGCCGCGGTCCGCTCGAAGCGCGTATACAAAGTCCCGCTGGGCGGCTACCGCTGGGATCCGCCCGGGCAGGAGTCGCCGCTCATGTGGCACTGGCTGGGCGACATCGCCTTCCCGCAGCAGAGGTCGGCGGTGCGGGACAAGGTCTCCGAATACTTCAGGTTCCTCTACAACCACGAGCTCACGAAGGCTGAACTGGACAAGATCCTCTGGACCGCGGAGAACGGGCAGTCCGCCAACTACCGTCAGTTCAATGCTTGAGGAGGCCAGTTCCCCGCGCTTGCGAAAGCGGCGCCCCGGCCGCCAAGGTCCGGACAAGCCCGGTCCGGTTGAACCCCGGGCAGCGCCGGCGCAGCCGGCACGGCCGCGGGCGGGCCCGGCTTCTGCCGCGGGCGGGACGGTGGAACGAGAGGCGACGGAACGACGGCGGGAACCCGCCGTCGTCGTTCCCATCGCTCTCACTGCCTGCTTCCTGGCCGCGGTGGCGTTGCTGGCACTGGCGGTGGGGCGCTACAGCGTGCCGCTGGACCACGTGGTCCAGATCCTGACCGCACAAATTGCGCCGGTCCCGGTTCAAGCCAGCGGCACCGAACAAAATGTGGTGCTGCTGGTGCGGCTGCCCCGGGTGCTGCTCGCACTGCTGGTGGGCGGCGGCCTGGCGATCGGCGGCGCAGCGCTGCAGGCCATTTTCCGCAACCCCCTGGTCAGCCCCGAGATCATCGGTGTCTCCGCCGGTGCGTCCTTCGGCGGTGCCCTGGCGCTGCTGCTCGGCCTGGGTCCGTTCCTCCTGGTGGGCGGTTCCTTCGTGTGCGGGCTGCTGGCCCTCGGAACGCTGTTCCTGATCACCTCGGGCCGTGCGGGGACGCCGATGCTCATGATCGTGCTCGGCGGCGTTGTCACGGGGTCCTTCTTTTCGGCCCTGGTCGCCCTGGTGACCTACATTGCGGACCCCAACACCACACTGCCCGCCATCGTCTTCTGGCTGCTGGGCAGCGTGTCCACGGCCACCTTCGCCAAAGTCGTGGTGGCCCTCATCCCTGTCCTCGGTGGAGCCGCCGTCCTCGTGGCCCTGCGCTGGCGGATCAACGTGCTGTCCCTCGGCGACGAGGACGCGGCGGCGCTGGGTTTGCGCCCGCGGCCGCTCCGGTGGATGGTGCTCGTGTCCGTGGCATTGATTGTGGCCGGTGCGGTGGCGGTCAGCGGCGCCGTCAGCTGGGTTGGCCTGGTGATTCCCCACCTTGCCCGGATGTGGGTGGGCCCGGACCACCGTGTCCTCCTGCCCGTGTCCTTCCTGCTGGGTGGCGCCTACATCGTCCTCGTGGACACTATCGCCCGCACAGCCACGGCCGGAGAGGTCCCGCTCGGCGTCCTCACGGCCCTGATCGGCGCACCCGTATTTTTCCTGCTCCTGCGCCGGAACCGCGAGAAGGTCTGGGACAGTGCTTGAACTCGACGGCGTGGGCTTCGGTTATTCGCCCCGGGACTGGGTGTTCCGCGGCGTCAGCTTCCGCGTGCCGCCGGGAACGGCCACCGCCGTACTGGGCCCGAACGGCAGCGGCAAGACCACGCTGGTGCGCTGTGCCGCGGGATTGCTGGACCCGCAGGAGGGAACGGTCCGGCTCAGCGAGAGCGCCGGCTACGTCCCACAGGCGCACGGCAGCGCCTTTGCCTACCGGGCACTGGACATGGTCCTGATGGGGCGTGCCCGCCACATTGGAGTGTTTCGGACACCCGGGCCCTCCGACCATAGGGCAGCGCTGGAGGCGATGGAGCGGGTAGGCGCGGCCGGGCTGCGGGACCGGCGTTTCCCCACCCTCAGCGGCGGCGAGCAGCAGCTGATCCTGATCGCCCGGGCCATTGCCGCCGGCTCGCCCGTCCTGGTGCTGGACGAGCCCGCCACCGGCCTCGACCTCAAGAACCAGGCCCGCGTCCTGACGCTGCTGCGCGAACTGATGGCGGACGGAATGGCCCTGCTCCTCAGCACCCACCATCCCGACCACGCCCTGCACCTCGCCGACCGCGTGGTCCTGCTGGGCCGCTCTGGTGTGCGGACCGGCGCGGCCGCGGAACTCCTGACTGACGCCCAGCTGTCGGCACTGTACGGAGTGCGCGTGAGCACTGTGGCCTACTCCGACGACGGCGACGGTTTCCCCAGCAGCACGCCCCGCCGGACCATCGTGGTGCACTACGGCAGTTGACGCTTCCTCACCTTTCGCACCAATTCCATCAACGCTCCCGCAGATCCCGTCGCTTCAGACCAAACGCTCCGGCATGCGGTGAGGACGGGTCCGGAAGAACCCGACCAAAAGTGAGGAAGCGTCGTGGGCAGCACGGGCTACCCGGTGTTGCGCAGGCCGGCGGCCACCCCGTTGACAGTGATGAGCATGGCCCGCTGCAGGCGCTCGTCGATCTCACCGCCGGAAATGCTGGCCGCCTCAACGCGCACGCGGCGGAGCAGCTCCACCTGCAGGTAGCTGATCGGGTCGAGGTACTGGTCGCGGATTTCCAACGACCGCTTGAGCGTGGGCTGGGCATCCAGGAGCACGTTCTCGCCGGTGAGGTTCTGGATCTCGGAGACGGTGAGTTCGTACTCGTCACGGATGGCGCGGAAGAGGTGGTGCAGTTCCGCCGGGACAAGGGTGTCGACGTAGTATCCCGCGATCTCCATGTCCGTCTTGGCCAGGGTCATCTCCACGTTGGAGAGCACCGAGCGGAAGAAGTGCCAGCCGTGCATCATCTCCACGAGCTGGGCTGAGTTGCCGGCTTCCCGTGCCGCCTTCAACCCGGAACCGACGCCGAACCAGCCCGGCACGATCTGCCGCGACTGGGTCCAGCCGAACACCCACGGGATGGCGCGCAGGCCGCCCAGCCCAGCACCGGAATCCGGGCGCTTGGACGGGCGGGAGCCGATGTTCAGCGAACCGAGCTGCTCCACAGGCGTCGAGGCCAGGAAGTACGCAGGCAGGTCCGGGTGGTCGATGAGGCTGCGGTAGCGGGCAAACGCTGCGTCGGAGATGGTCTCCATGACATGGCCGAACCGCTCGCGCTGGTCGTCGGACGTGCGCGGCGTGCGGTGCAGCGCAGACCCCTGCAGCACGGCGGCGAGGGACAGCTCCAGGTTTTCGCGGGCAAGTTCCGGCAGGGAGTACTTGTCCGAGATGACCTCGCCCTGTTCCGTGAACTTGATTTCGCCCTCGAGGACGCCGTTGGGCTGCGCCATGATGGCGTCGTACGTGGGTCCGCCGCCTCGGCCCACAGAACCGCCGCGGCCGTGGAACAGGCGCACCCGGACACCGTGCTTTGCGGCGATGTCGCGCAGCTTGCGCTGGGTTTTGTGGATTTCCCATTGGCTGGTCATCACGCCGGATTCCTTGTTGGAGTCCGAGTAGCCGAGCATGACTTCCTGGACGTCCCCGCGCAGGCGGACCAGCTCGCGGTAGGACGGGTCGGACAGCAGCTCATCCACGATTTCCGCCGAGGCCCGCAGCTCCTCAACCGTTTCCAGCAGTGGCGCGAAGCCGATCTTGGCGTACGGAGCATCACCGAAGAGGCTGACCAGGCCGGCCTCGCGCGCCAGGACCGCGGCGGCCAGGACGTCGTCGGCGCCGCGGGTCATGGAGATGATGTAGGTCTCGATGACGTCCGGGCCGTAGGTGCGCAGGGCACGGCGGATCTCCCGGAAGACGTCGTACGTGCCGTCAGCGGCGCCGTCGAGCTTGATCGGGTGGCCGGACAGCGGACGGCGGGAGGCGAGCTCCGCGCTCAGCACCTCGAGACGCTCGCCCCGGGTCAGCTCGGCATAGCGGATGCCGGGACCACCGAGGCGGTCCATGAGCTGCCCGACGGCGTCATGGTGGTGGTCTGCGTGCTCGCGGATGTCGAGGGTGGCGAGGTGGAGGCCGAAGGAGGCGATGGCCCGGCGGACACGTGCCAGCGCGCCGTCCGCGGCGAGGGACGCCGAATGGTTGCGCAGAGACAGTTCCAGCAGCTCGAGTTCGCCGATGAGCTCCTCGGTGGAGGTGTAGTCGCGCCCTGCCTCATGCTTGGATCCGGCGGCGACCCGCTTGCCGGTGTTAATGAGCTTGGCCTTGATGCAGGTCAGCTTCAGCCGGTAGGGCTCCTGGGCGTTGAGCTCCAGGATGCGGCTGTCCAGTCCGGGCAGCTTCTCCAGGTCGGCGTCGATCGAATCGAGCAGTGCCTGGTCGGCGCCGGCGAGGGCCGTGGAGTTGGACAGGATCGAGATGAGCTCATCGATCATGGAGATGCTGATGCGCACCGCGTTCTGGTTCTGGAGCTGCAGGATCTCATGGGTCACCGCCGCGGTGACGTTCGGGTTGCCGTCGCGGTCACCGCCGATCCAGGAACCAAACCGAATCGGGGCGTTGTGGGCCGGCAACGCAACGCCGTGCTCGCCGAGGAGTTCCGAGAAATCCGTGAGCATCTCCGGCAGCGCGTCCGTCAGGATGCTGTTCAGGTAGTAGATGGCGTTGCGGGCCTCGTCCACGGGTGTTGGCCGGACCTGGCGCAGCTCGTCCGTCTGCCACATCTGGTCGATCATCTCCGACAGCTGGCGGTCCTGCCGGCGCCGGGCGCTGGTGCCCTCCTCCGTGGGCTGGGCCAGGACGTCCGAGAGCTTGCGGATCTTGTCCAGCACGGAACGGCGGGAGGCCTCGGTGGGGTGCGCGGTGAAGATCGGCCGCACGTCCAGTTCGTTGACGACTTCCTGCAGCACCGCCGGGCCGGCCTGCCCCGCGATATCCTCGACGGCCTTGGCCAGCCAGCCGTCCTTCTCCTGCCGGTTGCGCAGCCGCCGGACCCGGTGGACCTGCTCGGCGGCGTTGGCGAGGTGGAAGTAGAAGGCGAAAGCGCGGACCAGGTCGGTCGCCTGCCCGAGCGGCAGGGAGGCGAGCAGCTCCCGGACCTGGGCAACGACGTCGTGCGCGCTCCACGGGCCGGTGGCGTCCGCGCCGCCCCGGGCGGCTTCCTTGGACTCCTTGGTGAGCAGGCGCACCTGCTCCACGAGGTCAAGGAGTTCGGGGCCGTGCTGGCGGACCAGCGATTCACCCAGCAGGGTGGAGACCCGGCGTACGTCCGCGCGGAGTTCGGCGGCGAGATCTGTTTCTGAATTCATTGCAGTGTCAGCCATGGAAACTATCTTTCGAGTGTTTGACTTTGGCTCGTACACTGCGCTGGATACTGTGAGCCTGGTTACTGTTCCTATGGGATGTTACCCGGAGCCGGCCGCAGCCTGGGAATATGTCTCAGATGCTGTCCTGCCCTTGAACTCCGCCCGCCGGGCGCGGTAAAGGGCCACGTTCAACCCCATCGTGAGCGGGTAAAAGCCCAATTCCAAGGCTACGCCGGCCGCCCGCAGTCCGGCAGTCAAAAGGAGGCAGCAGCTGCGGAATGAAGTCCCGCCGCGGCGGGTTGACCCCTAAGCTGGCCAGACCGACACCCACCTGGAGGAACCATGAGCACCGCACCAGACGCCCAGCTGGAGCGCTGGCGCCGCTTCCGCAGCAGCCGCAACACCGCCCTCGCTGCGGACTACGGCTGGCTGACGCTCACGTCGTTCCAGTGGTTGGAAAGCCAGCCGTCCGCCGTCGACCTCGCTCCCGGGTTGTGGTCAACCGACGGCACGACGGCGGCGCTCACCGCCGCGGCGTCGGACGGGCTCACGCTGGTCGAAACGGGAGAGCCCGTGGACGGCACCATCACGGCGCAGCTCGCCGACGAGGAGTCCCTGATGTGGGTGCAGTTCGGCGGCGCGAACGGCAAACAGGTGGTGGTGGAGCTGGCCATGCGGGCCGATAAATATGCCATCCGCACCCGTGATTCGACGTCGCCGGTGTTCACCGAGTTCGACGGCGTGCCTACCTTTGACTACCGCCCGGACCTGGTGGTTGAGGCGCGGTTTGAGGCGTTTCCCGAGCCTGAGGACGTTCCGATCGCCACCGCAAACCCGCTGGTGGACGGGGTGCACCGGAGTGTCGGCGAACTGGTGTTCCGGTTGCCGGGGAAGGACCACGAGTACCGGCTTCACGCCGAAGAGGAGAAGCTCGGGGCCCTGACCGTCACGTTCCACGACGAAACCAACGGCGAAATGACCGACGAGTGGCGCAAGGTCTCCACTGCGCGCCCCAGGCCCGACGGAACCGTCATCCTGGATTTCAACCGCGCCATTAACTACCCCAGCGCCTTCACGCCCTACGGCACCTGCCCCATGCCGGTGAAGAACAACAGCCTGGACGCCCGGATCGAAGCCGGCGAAAAACAGCCCGCTCTCTGAGCGAGCCACAGCGCGAACGTACACTTAAGCCCACCCGTGAGTGCGAGGGCGGACACGAAGGCTCAGGCGATCGCGGAGACGCCGGTGACTGCGCGGCCCACGATCAGCGTGTTGATCTCGTACGAGCCCTCGTAGGTGTAGATGGCCTCGGCGTCGGCGAAAATCTTGGCCATCCGGTAATCCGTGACGATGCCGTTGCCGCCCAGGATGGACCGGCCCATCGCCACGGTTTCGCGCATCCTCGCCGACGTGTAGGACTTGGCCAGTGCCACCTGCGCCATTCCGGCACCCTCTTCCTGCAGCTGCGCGATCCGGACCATCATGCCCATGCTCGCCACGGCGTTGCCCAGCATGGACACCAGCTGCTGCTGGATGAGCTGGAACCTCGCCAGCGGACGGCCGAACTGCTGGCGTTCTACGGCGTACTTCCGGGCGACGTCGAACGCGGCCAGCTGCTGCCCCACCGCCTGCCACGCCACCATGATGCGTGAACCGCGGAGCAGCTCATTGGTGTCTTCGAAACTGCCGATGCCGGCGAAACGGTCGGCCTCGGCAACCCGGACGTCCTCGAAAACGATGTCCGCGTTCTGCACGGTGCGCAGGGCGATCTTGTTCTCGATCCGGCTCCGGCTCACCCCGGGCAAGCTGGCGTCCACAATGAAGCCGCGGACCGCACCGTCGGCTTCATCCCGCGCCCACACCAGCATGTAGTCGCAGAACGTCCCGTTGCCGATCCACCGCTTGGCGCCGTTCAGCACCCAGCAGTCCCCGCCGGCGTCGGCCTCTCCGGTACGGCTCGATATCCGGTGCGCCCGCGTCTCCATGCCGCCGGCGACGTCCGACCCGTGATCCGGTTCGGTCAGGGCAAACGCGCCGGTCGTCTTGAGGTTCGAGGCGTCGTCGAGGTACCGGCGGCGCTGGTCCTCGGAGCCGAAGCGGTAGAGCGACTCCACGAAAAGGTCGTGGTGGACCAGGAAAAATGTGGCGATCGAGGTGTCCACACGCGTCATCTCCGCGATCACCAGCCCGGCGAACAGGTGGCTGTAGCCGCGCTGGGCCGGCGTGCTCAGCTCCAGGGCGGCCAGCTTGGGGAGGAGATGCGCCGGAAATTCGGCCTTGTTCCACCAGTCCCCCGCGAACGGCGCGATCTCCGCGGCCAGGAACTCCCGCAGCTCGCTCAGCTTCCGTTGCTCGGCGGCGCTGAGCAGCGACTCGTAGCCGAAAAAGTCAGCGGTGGGCAGGGTGTCGACGGCGGGCATCGCCTGCCCGGCCCCGCCGGGTTTGCTGCCGCCCACGTCCGCGCCGCTCACGTCGGTGGCGCGAAGTCCGGTCCCGCTCACTTCGGGCCCATCCGGATGGCGCCATCGAGGCGGATGGTTTCACCGTTGAGCATGGCGTTCTCCACGATGTGCGCGGCGAGGTTGGCGTACTCGGCGGGCCGGCCCAGGCGGGACGGGTGCGGTACCTGCCGGCCCAGTGACTCCTGGGCATCCTGGGGCAGTCCGGCCATCATCGGGGTCTCGAAAATCCCGGGCGCGATCGTCACCACACGGATGAGGGACCGGGCCAGTTCGCGGGCCAGCGGCAGGGTCATGGCGGCCACGCCGCCCTTGGACGCGGCGTAGGCTGGCTGGCCGATCTGCCCGTCGAACGCGGCCACTGAGGCGGTGTTGATAATGACTCCGCGTTCCTCCCCGCCGAGCTCGGTAGCTGCAGGCTCGGTGGCGGCCATCGCGGCGGCGGCCAGCCGGACCACGTTGAAGGTCCCGACCAGGTTGATCTGGATGACGCGCTGGAAGGTCTCCAGCGGCAGTACGCCGTCGCGCCCCAGGACCTTGCCCGGCGTGGCGATGCCGGCGCAGTTCACCACGATCCGCAGCGGTCCCAGGCCGACGGCGGCGTCGACGGCGGCCTGCACCTGCTCCTCGCTGGTCACATCCGCAGCAACGAAAACCGCCTTGGGGGCTGCCGACTGGTGGCCCGCAAGCTTCCGCGGGCCGGCCGCGTTCAGCTCGTCGGCGTACGCGGCACCGGCCGAGGAGCCGAGGTCAGCGAGCACCAGGGAAGCGCCGGCGTCGAACAGCCGCCGGGCCGTGGCGGCGCCCAGGCCGGATGCACCGCCCGTGATGAGCGCGACGGAACCCTCGATTTCCATACATCCTCCTTGATGCGGAACCCTGTCGATGCGGATCCGGATCCCGGCCGCGAACGTTAGTTAGTGAATGTTAACTGAAATGGGCGGCGGATGCATCCCGCAGCGCACGGTTCGTCAGGCTACCAGCGCCCCACGCCGCACGGTCGGCGGGCTGGCAATTCGTTAGGCTGGCCGCATGACCCAGCCCGATGCTGATGCCACCCCGGATGCCACCCCCGCCCCCGCAACGGCCTGGGCAGAGCGGGCCGACGAGGCTGCACGGTCGGTAACGCACCTGTTCGGCCAGCGGCTAGCCTTCCTGCCCGGGACGCACATCGCCGCCACTGCCCGGCCCCGCCGGCCGCATCGAGAACCTCCGCCGCCCATGGCACTACTGGTGGCAGGCGCATTACCTGGACTGCCTGGCGGACGCGGGTTTCCGCGAACTTGGGAGGGCGGGTCGGCCGCCGAAAAAGTTCGACGGCGATACCCGCCCCAGCGCCGGCCAGCTCGCGTCGCGTCTGGTCAGCGGCATCCGGCTGCGGAATTTCCTGACGTTCGTCAACCACTACTACGACGACATGGCATGGCTGGCACTGTCTACACTCCGGCTGGAGCGGCTGGCCGAAGAGAGCAGCATGCCCAGCCCCCGGCGGCAGGAGAGAATCCGCAAGAGTCTCACGCTGCAGTTCGACTCGGCGTCCACCGACGACCTGGGCGGCGGCACGTTCTGGAGCACCAAACGGGACTTCAAGAACACCCCGGCCACGGCGCCGGTGGCGCTTTACTTTGCACGCACGGGCAAAACCGCCAAGGCGCAGGCCCTGCTCGACTGGCTGGATGCCCGGCTGTTCGACCCCACCCGCGGGCTCTACCTGGACGGGATCCGGGTCCGCAGCACCGGTGAAACCGTGCTGGAGGACGCAATCTACACCTACAACCAGGGGCCCGTCCTGGGCGCCCTGCTGGAGCTCGGAGGCGCCGCCAACCTGGAACGCGCCTCAACTGTGGTCCGCGCGGTGGCAACACACCTCACCCTGCCGGAGCCCACCGCCGGCCCCGGCAACCCCGCCAACAGCATGGTTCTCCGCTGCGACGGAACCGGCGACGGCGGGCTGTTCACCGGCATCCTCACCCGATACCTGGCCCTGGCCGCCAACGACCAGCGGCTGCCGCGGGACGTCCGGACCGCCGCCGCCGGGCTGGTCACCGGCACCGCCGGCGCCTTCTGGTCCGGCCGCCGGCTGATTACGGCAGGCGAGCCGCTGGCCCGGCATGGCCGGGCCGGGGACCCCATATTCTCTTTCGAACCGAAGCGGCCGGCGGGCGGCACCTATCCGCCGGGTACCGCCGTCGAACTTTCCACCCAGCTTCAGGCCTGGACGGCCCTGGAGGCCGCAGCGTCAGTAGCAGCCGCGTCGGTGGCAGCGGGCATCACGGAAAACGGCAATTAGGACACGCAACAGTATCGTAATTGATGTGATCCTCATCACTTAAACCCCTTTGTGGCTTGGTGCTTAGGTTTGGCTAACCTACAGTTTTTCGAGTGAGCTTCACCTAACTTCCCCAGCTCACGAAGGGCCTCGCCCACGAGACTTTGCAGAAAGAAGCACCCCGATGAAGATCCGCATCAACGCGCTGGCCGGCATCGCGATCGCCGCCACCGCAGCCCTCGGCCTGTCGGCCTGCGGCTCCAGCACCTCTCCCGCAGCCTCGTCCTCCGCTGACCCCGCCAAGGGCGAGATCACGGTCTACAACGCCCAGCACGAAAGCCTCACCAAGGAATGGGCGGACGCGTTCACGGCGGAAACCGGCATCAAGGTGACGCTGCGCCAGGGTGACGACACCGAGATGTCCAACCAGATCGTCCAGGAAGGCGCGGCCTCGCCGGCGGACGTCTTCCTCACCGAAAACTCCCCCGCAATGGCGCAGGTGGAGAACGCCGGCCTGTTCGCCGACGTCGATAAGGACACGGTGGCCCAGGTTCCGGCGGAGTTCCGCCCGAGCACGAACAAGTGGACCGGGATTGCCGCCCGCTCCACCGTCCTGGTCTACGACAAGAATAAGATCTCCGAGGACAAGCTGCCGAAGTCCATGCTGGACCTGGCCAAGCCGGAATGGAAGGGCAAGTGGGCCGCTTCCCCCAGCGGCGCCGACTTCCAGGCCATCGTCTCCGCCCTGGTAGAGCTCAAGGGCGAAGCCGCCGCCGAGGAATGGCTGAAGGGCATGAAGGAAAACTTCACCGCCTACAAGGGCAACAACACCGCAATGAAGGCAGTGAACGCCGGCGAGGTTGATGCCGCGCTGATCTACCACTATTACTACTACGGCGACCAGGCCAAGACCGGCGAGAACTCCAAGAACGTCACGCCGTACTACTTCAAGAACCAGGACCCAGGCGCGTTCCTCTCCATCTCGGGTGGCGGCGTCCTGAAGTCATCGAAGAACGCTGAGAAGGCCCAGGCTTTCCTGAAGTTCATCACTGGCAAGAAGGGCCAGGAAATCCTGCAGAAGGGCACCTCCTTCGAGTACGCCATCGCTTCCGGCGTTCCGGCCAACGAGAAGCTGGTTCCCGTCAAGGAACTGCAGGCTCCCACGGTGGATCCGGCCAAGCTCAACTCCAAGAAGGTCACCGAGCTGATGACCAAGGCAGGACTGCTCTAATTCTGTGATCTCGCAAGTATCGGCGCCGGAGACATCCGGTGGCACGACGACGGCGGGCCGGGGCAAGCGCCCCCGCCCGCCTTTCGGCGTTTCAACAGTGGCCATCCTGGCCGTGCTGATCGCCCTGTTTTCCCTCCTGCCGCTGGGCTACGTCGTGTTCATGACCGTGGCCACGGGCTGGGACACCGCCATTGAACTGATTGTCCGCCCGCGGGTCGGCGAGCTCCTGCTCAACACCGTGCTCCTGATTCTGCTCACGGTGCCGCTCTGCCTCATCCTGGGTGTGGGCGGCGCATGGCTTGTGGAACGGACCACCCTGCGCGGGAAGAAGGTCTGGGCCGTGCTGCTCGCGGCTCCGCTGGCCATCCCGGCGTTCGTCAACAGCTATGCGTGGGTTTCCGCCGTGCCGTCACTGCACGGCTTGTTTTCGGGCGTGCTCATTGCCACGCTCTCCTACTTCCCGCTCGTCTACATCCCCGCCGCGGCGACGCTGAGCCGGCTGGATCCTGCCGTGGAACAGTCGGCTGCGTCCTTGGGCCTGGGCGCCTGGCGGTCCTTTTTCCGGGTGGTCCTGCCGCAGCTGCGGATCGCGATGACGGGCGGCGCGCTGCTGGTGGCACTGCACCTGCTGGCCGAGTACGGCGCCTTCGCGATGATCCGCTTCGACACGTTCACCACCGCCATCATGGTGCAGTACCAGTCCACGTTCAACGGCACGGCCGGCACCATGCTGGCCAGCGTGCTGGTGTTCTTCTGCCTCCTTCTGCTCCTGGTCGAGGTGCGCAGCCGCGGCACGGCGCGGTACGCCCGGGTGGGATCCGGTGTCCAGGCCAAGGCCCTGCGCCTGCCCCTGCACGTCTACCAGGTGCCGGCCCAGCTGGCCCTCCTCGCCCTGACCCTGCTTGCCTTCGGGCTGCCGCTGCTGTTCGTGCTGCGCTGGATCATTGCCGGAGGGGCGGACATCTGGGCCGCCGACGAATTCGTTCCGGCACTGTGGCAGACCCTCGTCTATGGGCTGGCCGGAGCCGGGGCGACCACCGTCGTCGCCTTCCCCATGGCGTACCTCGCCGTCCGGCACGCCAGCTGGTTCAGCAAAGCGCTGGAGCTCTCCAATTACGTCACCAGCTCCATGCCGGGCATCGTGGTGGCCCTGGCCTTCGTCACCGTCAGCATCCGGCTGGTCCCGGACGTCTACCAGACGGCGGGAGTCCTGGTGGCCGCCTACGTCCTCCTCTTCGTGCCGCGCGCGCTGGTGAACATCCGTGCTGGCCTGGCCCAGGCACCCAAGGAACTTGATGAGGCGGCGCAGGCCTTGGGAACCCCTCCGCTGCTGTCCTTCATCCGCGTGACGCTGCGGCTGACCGCCCCGGCTGCAGCCGGCGGCGCGGCGCTGGTCTTCCTCGGCATCGCCAACGAACTGACCGCCACGCTGCTCCTCTCCCCCAACGGGACCCGGACCCTGGCCACCGCGTTCTGGAGCAAGAGCAGCGAAATCGACTATGCCGGCGCGGCGCCCTACGCCCTGCTCATGATCGTGATCTCGGCGCCCATGACCTATTTGCTCTTCCAGCAGTCCAAGAAAGTAGCGGGACAGTGACCGAACAATCCCCGTCCAGGCTTCCGGAACCGCGGATCTCACCATCCGTGGCGCCAAGCACCAACAGCCACCTGGAGATCGACGCCGTCACCAAGAACTTCGGCTCGCAGGCCGTCCTCAAGGGTGTAAACCTGTCGGTGGCCAGGGGTGGAACCACCGCGATCGTGGGCCCCTCGGGTTCGGGCAAGACCACCCTGCTCCGGCTCATCGCCGGCTTTGAACACCCGGGCACCGGCAGTATCTCCCTGAACGGCTCCCCGGTGGCGGGCGACGGCGTGTGGAAGCCGGCGCACAAGCGCCATGTCGGCTATGTGGCGCAGGACGGCGCCCTGTTCCCGCACCTGACCGTGGGGCAGAACATCGCCTTCGGGCTCAGTGCCGCAAAGCTGGACGGCGGCCGGCGCGCGGTTAATGCGCGGGTCAACGAATTGCTCGAGATGGTGTCCCTGGACACCGCCATGGCCAAGCGCCGGCCGCACCAGCTCTCCGGCGGCCAGCAGCAGCGCGTCGCCCTGGCCCGGGCACTCGCCCGCGAGCCGGAGCTCATGCTGCTGGACGAGCCGTTCTCCGCCCTGGACGCCGGGCTGCGCGTCGCCACCCGGCGGGCGGTGGCAAAGGTCCTCAATGAGGCCGGGGTGACCACAATCCTCGTCACCCACGACCAGGCCGAGGCGCTGTCCTTCGCGGACCAGGTGGCCGTCATGCGGGGCGGCAAGCTGGCACAGATCGGCAACCCGTTCGTGGTGTACACCCGGCCGGCGGACCGTGCCACTGCCGAGTTCCTGGGCGACGCCGTGATCCTGGATGCCTGGATGGAGGGCTCACTGGCCACCTGCTCACTGGGCGGGATCCCCGTCCGGCGTCCGCCCGCGCAGGGCCGCGTCCAGCTCATGCTGCGTCCGGAGCAGATCCGGATCGCCGAGGACGGGCCCATCCGCGGCGTGGTGGTGGATACCGACTACTTCGGCCCCGAAACCACCGTGCGGCTCAAGCTCGCCGTGCCGCCCAAGCTGGCCGGCGCCATGCCCGACCACCGCTATCCCGGCGGCGGTGAAGTGATCACGATCCGGCACTGGAACGCCTCCATCGCCCAGCCAGGCACGGAACTATGCCTGCGCGTGGTGGGGGAAGCCGTGGCCTTCCCGCCCGAGTCCGAGTGACGTTCGCCTGAGGTTCGCCTGCGGCCAGCGCATCCGTTCTGGCCTGCCTATCGCGCGTCCAGCACGGTGGCCAGCGGGGTGTATTTGAACGACTTCAGCGTCAGCTTCCCGCCGGATGTGGCGGCGTTGACCGCAGGCTGCCCGGACCGCGGCAGCACCACGGAGGTCAGGGTCTGCTCCCCGCCGTTCACGAAGACCTCCACTGAGGAATAGTCCACGAAAATTGTCAGGTCCACGCTGCCCCTGGCCGGCGCACTGCCGTTGCGTGGCGGGCTCTGCGCGCTCCTCCGGTCAGTAAAGAGCGGTCCGAGGGCCTCCGCGCCCGGCACCACTGCCGCCCTGCCTACCCACGCCGTGCCTGCGTCAAAGTCATAGCCAACCGTGGCGTAGTCTTCCCCGCCGCTGCCGAGTTTCAGCAGGGCCTCCGTGCCGTCGTCGTCCGGTCCACGTTCCAGGGTGACATCCAGCCGGTAGGCGCCGCCTGCGGGCGCGGGAAGCTCTCCGGCGCCCTCCGGGGTGAGCGCCCTGCTGCCGGCCGCCTTGGCCTCGCCGTCCAGCGCGGAGAGGGCGGCGGTGGGCGTGGACACGAGCCTGGGCCGGCCCTGCACGGTCTTCAGGCGGATGTCCCGGACGATGGAGTCAGCACCGCCCTGCCAGTCCGTGGTGGGCAACTGCCGGGCGTACGTCCAGTTGTTCATCCAGCCGATCGCGTGGCGGGACGCCAGCCGTTCGTTTTCGGGCAGACGTGGATCGTCCCAGGTGACGGCGGCATAGAAGTCGGCGCCGGCGTCGAGCCACTGGTGTTGGTCCTCCGTGGGGGTGAACGTGGTTCCGTCAAAGGTCCCGGTCCAGTAGGCCACTCCGGTGGTTCGCCTTTCCCCGGTGCCATTCGCGCTGGCGGCCAGGACCCAGGTGCGCTTGGCGGGGTCGCCGTCGACATCCAGCTGGAAGAGGTCGGGGCATTCGAGGATCCCTAGGCCCTTTCGCTCGAAGCCGGACACGTAACGCCAGTCCTTCAGGTCCTTTGAGGTGTATAGGCCGATCTTTTCCCCTTCGGCCAACGCCATGACCCACTGTCCGCGGGCCTCGTCACGGATGATCTTCGGATCACGCCAGTGCTGCGCGCCGGGGTTGTCCATGACCGGATTCCCGTCGGCGGCCTTGAACGTGTAGCCCTTGTCCTTGGAGTAGAACAGGGACTGCCGCTGCACGCCCTTGTCCTGCTGGGTCAGAATGGCGACGACCGCGTCCTTGCCGAAGCCGGCGGTGTTGTCCCGGTCCACCACGGCGCTGCCGGTCTCAATGTCCCCGAGCCCGTTCTTGAACTTCTCAATGGCAACGCCCTCGTCCTTCCAGTGCACCAGGTCCGTGCTGGTGACGTGGAACCATTCGGTGCCGTTCCCCTCGGGGTGGTCCGCGTTGTAGAGGTAGTAGTAGTGCCACACCCCGTCCAGCAGGAACGGCCGCTGCGGATCGTTCATCCACTCTTTGGCAGGAGTGAGGTGGTAAGAGGGCCGGAACTGTGAAGCGCCCTCCGGCCGGCTGAACGATTTCGGGGCTGCCGGGGATTCACTCTGCGTTCCACCGCCTTGGGGTCCGCTGCTTTGGGGTCCGGCACCGCCCTGCGTTCCGCCGTCTCCCGAACGCCCGGCCAGGCCGATCACTGCGGCCGCGGCCAGCACCAGAGCCAGGGCCACCGCCACCGCAATCCACCGCCCGCGGGGTCCGAGCGTGCGTAGGGAAAACCGCTGCATGTTCGCCGTTCGTGTTGGGAGTTGGCACCAATTTTAGCGCGGGCGGCCTTTTCGATGCCCCGCACTGGATTGCTCGGGGCCACGCACACCTGCTTTCGACAGGCTCAACCAGAGGAATTCTGCCCGGTGATACTCAGTCCCGGACGGCCGGGCGCTTCTTCTGCGGATACGGCGTCTCGCCGCGGGCCAGCATCTCCACAAATCCGGCAATCTTCCGCTCCCGGGTGGCGGCCTGCTTGACCGAATTGGTGCGGTAGATGAGCGCATAGCGGTTCACCGAGGTCAGCACGTCGAACATGGCCTGCGCCTCGGGCACCGCGGCGATGGCAGCGGCCAGATCCGCCGGGACCTCCGCCGTCGCCTGTCCTGAATAGGCGGCCTCCCAGCGCCCGTCGGCCTTGGCGGCGTCGACGGCGGCCCTGCCGGGAGCGGTCATCTTTCCTTCCGCTTCGAGACGGGCCACGTGGCCGACATTCCGCTCCGACCAGGGGCTCTTGGCACCCCGGCGGGTCATTCGCTGGAGATAACTCCCGTCGTCGCGCTTCTTGACCTGGCCGTCGATCCAGCCGAAGCAAAGCGCCTCGTCCAGGGCGGCGTCGTAGTCGAGTTCGGTGACGTTGCCGCCCTTCTTGTGCAGGACCAGCCAGACGCCGGGACTGTCGCTGTGGTGGGATTCCAGCCACGTACGCCACGCGGCGGCATCGGCCACCAGCAGTTCCTCGAGTTCCACAGCCATGCGCCTATTCTGCCCCCAGCGCTGGGTGATTCAACCCGGTGCCACGCGATTCAAGACGTGGCATCATGGCCATGTCGGCGCCGTTTCGGGATCCAGGTGTTTCGAGTTCGAGGAGAGAGCATGCTTCGTGTCCGCCCCATCCACTTCACGTCCCGGGTTGACCCCTGGGAGCGGCTCCTCACCGACCTGGGGATGATCAAGACCACCGACCAGGGTTCCTGGCGGGAGTACGACGCCGGGGCGGGCCGGCTGGCGCTGCACCAGGCCGAGCCGGGCGCTGCGGAGGACGGCGTCACGCACTTTGGCGTGGAGGTCGGCGACCTCGAGGAGTTTGCCCGGCGCACCAACCAGTCCGGCGCGGAATCCGACTCCTCCTCCGCCGAACTCGTCCGGGCGGACCACGGCGATTCCTGCCGGATCACCGGCGCGGACGGCTTCAGCTTCTTCGCCGACAAGGCCGCCCACGGTGCCAACTGTGCGGATGCGGATCCGGCGCTGGCCGTGGTCGAGGTGTGGTTCAGCGAGGACGTGACAGCCGCTGCCCAGGCGCTGCGGGACATCGGAGCGCGGTTCCGGCCCGTCCCGGACGACGACGAAACCGCCGACTTCACCGCCAAGAACGGCGGCGTGCTGATGGCAAGGCCCGGCACCGGCCCGGCGCACGCAGGACTGGGATTCGAGTACGCCGGGGACCTTGACGCCCTGCGGGACCGCCTCACCGCCGCGGGACACGACGCGACGCTGACCGAGGAGGCCTTCGGACGCACCCTGCATGTGCCGCACCCGGACAACGACAGCGCGGCGGCGCAGCGGGCACCGCTCTGGATCTCCGCCCGGCGCCCTTCCTAGCCCCAAGCGGCGCGGAGCGCTAAATCGAATGGCGAGATCTCGTCGCTTTGCCCTCCGCCAAGCGTCGGGATCCCACGCCTCGGCGGCCGGACCTGTGCTGATGGGGTAAAAATGATTCATGAACGTGCGCACCCCTGACCCCAACCCCGGCTGGCTCTCGGACGAGGATCTCTTCGAAGCCAGAGGCCGGCTTCCGATGGTCTACGTGGAGGCGGTGCCGGTCCGGCTGGATCCACTCGGGTTCGTGAATGAGGTGGGCACGCTCCTGCAGGCGGACGAGGACGGCACCATGGTCCGGTCCCTCGTCTCGGGCCGTGTGCTCTACCGCGAGACCATCCGCGCCGCCCTGCTGCGCCACATGGAAAAGGACCTCGGCCCGCTGGCATTCCCCCAGCTCCCCATCAGCCCGGTGCCGTTCACCGTGGCCGAATACTTCCCCGCACCCTCCCACACAGGGTTCACCGACGACCGCCAGCACGCTGTGTCACTGGCCTACATCATCCCCGTGACCGGCGAATGCGAACCCCGCCAGGACGCGCTGGAGCTGACCTGGATGACGCCGCAGGAAGTGCTCAGCGACGGCGTGCAGCTCGAGTTCACCGGCGGACGCGGTGCCCTGGTCCGGCAGGCCCTGGCCTACGCCGGCGTCGGCAGCTGACGCCCGGACGCCCGCGCCTCCCCGACTTCGCACCCTCTCCTTTGTAGACTGTTGGGCGGACCGCAAGAGAACTTAAGGACTCCCGATGAACCACCCTGCAGCTGCCAAGACCTATCGTGAACAGCAGGCGGGCTCTCTGCGGGCGGGCGACCACCTTCTCCTGCCGGACGGCGAGCGGTCTGCGGAAATCCACTCCGTGGAAGTCGAAACCGATGATTTCGGCAGCCCTGCCATCATCCTTGCGACCCTCACCGGCGGAGGCACGCTGCGCATCGCTGCCGGCTCGTCCGTCCGGATCCCGGGGCCCGCAGTTGACGACTTTCCGTCCCCGGAAGCTGCCGCCAATGCCGCTGTAAAGACTGCTGCTGTCGTCGAAGATGCTGCCATCGCAGACGGCGCCGGAACGGCGGACGGTGGTGCCCAAATGGCGGACGCCCAGGCGTCCGACGCCGGCACTCCCCTTTCCGTAGTGGGGAACGAAGCAGCTGGGGAGCCTGCGCGGACGGCGCCTGCCGCCGTCGTCGTCCCTCCGCTGCCGTCCACCACCCCGGTGGTGATCGGCCCCAGCGCGGACGACCTGGCCCTCATCCCGGAGCCCTCCGGGACGCCTGAATCCGTGGTGGAAGCCGTGGCGGAGGCCCATCCGGACTCCGTCGGGGTGCAGCTGCTGGCCGACAAGCTGGTCAAGGGCATCAACACCAAGTCCGGCAGCTGCCTGAAGGACCTGAGCGACCTCGCCCACGAGCTGTTCATCATGCTCAAGGACGCCGAGGCGTCGCTGACGGTGGCCGACCTGCTGAACGTGCTGCCCTTCGACGGCAACCCGGGGCGCTGGGGGTCGGTGGAGGCGTCCCTCGCGCTGTCCAGCTACGTGTGCCGGCAGACGGGACGCAAGGACCGCGCCGCCGTGTATGAGAAGCTGCTCCGGGCGCCGGACAACCAGGAGACGGATCCCTTCAAGGCACGGATGCAGGCCCGGGTCCGGCAGCGCTCACTGAACGAGCCGAACCTGTACGACAAAGAGATTTTCCGCTCCATCGACAACTCCAACCATGAGGCCGAGCGCGAGTGGCGGCTGCTGCGGCTGGAATCGCTGCTGTTCCTGCGCGCCCACGGCGGATCACAGACCATCAGCCCGTCCGAGCTCGAGCGGCGGATCGCGAACGAACTGGAGTCCGTGCGGGGCTAAGGGGCCCTCCGGTACCGATGCCGCGTTTTCCACCGGAAGTTCCCCTAGCCCGGGTTGCGGCCCTAGTTGTAGATTCAGGCCATGACGAACAATCTCAGCGTTGTGATCAATTCGGACGCGCCACAGGTTTGGACGATGCTGCGTGAACCCTCGAAAGTCGCGCAATGGCATGGCTGGGAGGCCGACGAGCTGGCGGCGGAAATCAACGAGATCTACTTCAGCAAGAACGTGGTTGAAGGGCCGGACCACACCACGCTGACGGTCAACAACGGCGACGTCTTCACGCTAAAGCCCGTGCCCACCGGAACCGAGGTCAGCGTCACCCGCGCCGGTGTGGACCACAACTCCGAATGGGCCGCGTGGGACGAGGACATCACCCAGGGGTGGCTGATCTTCCTGCAGCAGCTGCGGTTCGCGCTGGAGCGCCATCCCCACGGCAAGCGCCGCACCTGCTACTTCTCCGTCCCCGGCGCGGACGGCTCCGCCATCGAGAAACTCGGCCTGAAGGATATCCCCGCCGCCGGCGAAGAATATTCGCTGACCTTGGGCACCGGCGAGGAGGTCTCGGGCAGGGTCTGGCACAAGACCAACCACCAGGTGGGGCTCACCGTACACAGCTACGCGGAGCACGGAGAAGGCCTGCTGATTGTGGCTGACCAGCCCGTGATCCCCGAGAAAAGGCCCGACGGCGGCTCGATGGTGATCCTCTCGCTGTACGATCTGGGCGCCGGCAGCATGGAAACGATCCGTTCCCTCTGGGACGACTGGCGCTCTGAGAACTACCCCACATCAGAGCCCATCCAGTGAAGGTTCGCCGCTGTTAGCTGGCACACTTGAACCGTGTCAGCCAATCCTGAACCGCCTTCCCCTTCTGTACCGGTGCCGGCCGCCCGCCAGTCGGAGTTCTCCTTCCGGGTGGGCAAGCGCCTCAATGAAACATGCCGCCCTGCCCCCGAGCAGGCGACCGCCAACGGAGGCGGGTTCCTGGGCCGGACCGGTACCATCACCACGCCGCACGGCGAGATCCAGACGCCGGCATTCATCGCCGTCGGCACCAAGGCCACCGTGAAGTCCGTACTTCCCGAGTCGATGGCTGAACTCGGCGCCCAGGCCCTGCTGGCCAACGCCTACCACCTTTACTTGCAGCCCGGCCCCGAGATCCTGGACGAGGCCGGCGGCCTGGGCGCCTTCATGAACTGGCCGGGCCCCACCTTCACTGACTCCGGCGGTTTCCAGGTGATGAGCCTGGGCTCGGGGTTCAAGAAGGTCATCGACATGAAGACTGCGCCATCCCCAGACCAGGCCCTGCCGGATGACGCCGTAGCCGCCGGAAAGGAACGCCTGGCCCACGTGGACGACGACGGCGTGTGGTTCAAGAGCCACCTCAACGGGGACCGCCACCGCTTCTCCCCCGAGATCTCCATGCAGGTCCAGCACCAGATCGGCGCGGACATCATGTTCGCATTCGACGAGCTCACCACGCTGCAGAACTCCCGCGGATATCAGGAGGAGTCGCTGGAACGCACACGGCTGTGGGCGGTCCGCTGCCTGGAGGAGCACTTCCGGCTCACTGACGAACGCGCGGGCAAGCCATACCAGGCCCTGTTCGGCGTGATCCAGGGCGCCCAGTACGAGGACCTGCGCCGCAAGGCCTGCCGTGATCTCGGTGCCATGGCCTTCGACGGCTACGGGATCGGCGGAGCCCTTGAGAAGGAGAACCTGGGCACCATTGTGCGCTGGTGCAACGAGGAACTGCCCGAGAACAAGCCGCGGCACCTGCTGGGCATCTCCGAGCCGGACGACATCTTTACGGCCATCGAGAACGGGGCCGACACCTTCGACTGCGTATCCCCCACCCGCGTGGCCCGCAACTCGGCGTTCTACACGCCCGACGGCCGCTTCAACCTCTCCGGTGCCAGGTACAAGCGCGACTTCGGTCCGCTGCAGGACGGCTGCGACTGCTACGCCTGCCGGAACTACTCGAGGGCCTACATCCACCACCTGTTCAAGGCCAAGGAGATGCTCTCCGCCACGCTTATTTCCATCCACAACGAGCGCTTCGTGGTGAAGATGGTGGACGACGCCCGGCTGGCGATCGAGTCCGGCGACTTCTTCGAGTTCAAAGCCGAGACGCTGGGCCGGTACTACTCCTAGAGTTGGCCCCCAGCCGCGCCGCGCCGGTTCGAGCCCGCCCACGTCGGGCCGCCGTCGAACTCGCCGGAAACGAGCCAGATCGCCGGAAGGTTACGGCGACCTCGCACGATTCCGGCGAAGTCGCGTTTTCCACATAACGACGGCGGTGCCTCCCCGGATCTTCGGCGGCACCGGAAGCTGGTTGCATGCCGAAGAACAACACTCCCGTGCTCCCGCCCACCGGAAACCTCTGGCGCACGGACCAGCTCATCGATCTCGGCTTTGGCTCCCGGTCGATCAAGTCCTTGCTGGATTCGAGTTCCCTCGTCCGGCTGCGCTACGGCTGCTATCTACGTGCCAGCGTGTGGGATGCCCAGTCCGCCCGTGTCCGGAGCCGCCAGCTGATTTACGCGCATGCGCACGGAACGCGCACGACGTCGACCGGCGCCTTCGTCTACAGCCACACTTCCGCCGCCCGCCTGCACCGCCTCTATCTCTGGAACGTGGACGACGCAATCCATGTTCTGCAGCACGTCCGCCCGTCGAGTGAGCGCCACGGCAAGGATGTGCGGTGCCATACGCGCCCGTTCTCCGACTACGACGTGACCGTAGTGGGCGGCCTGCGGACCACGTCGCTGGAGAGGACGGCCGCAGATTGCGCCATGATGCTCAACTACAGGCAAGCGCTGATCGTGATGGACCATTCGCTGCGCCGCGGCGCCGACCGCTTCCTCCTGCAGGCGATGGCAGATTCATTGGACGGGCAGCGGGGTGTCCGGACTTTCCGCCGGGTACTCGAAACGGCCGACGCCCGTTCGGAATCGCCCGGCGAGACGCTGACACGGGAGCTGATCCTCCGCCTGAAGATGCGGCTTCCCGAGCCGCAGGTTGAGGTGCTGAGCCGAGCGGGGAAGCACCGTCTGGACTTCGCTTGGAAGGAGGAGAAGGTCGCCCTCGAGTTTGATGGCAAGGCTAAATACTTCGACTTCCAACCCACCAACGAGGTGCTCTTCCAGGAACGTCTCCGCGAAAAGGCCCTGACGGAGGAAGGATGGCTCTTCGTCCGGGTCGAGTGGAAGGACCTGTTCAACGAGGCACAGTTCAAGAACCGTGTGCTCCACGCCCTGGCTGGCCGCCCCCGCAAGTTCTGAGCCCGGGTTCGCGGGCAGCGAGGTCGCCGGAAACCTGCGAGTTCGCCGGAACCTTCCGGCGACCTCGCACGGTTCCGGCGACCTCGGCGCCGCAGGACTACGCCCCGTAGCTCGGTTCGCGCTTCTTGACCCAGCCGATGACCAGGGTGGTGACGGGAACGAAGAGGAACTCCACGAGGGTCTTGTAGAGGAAGCCCACCAGCACGTAGTTCACAAACATGCCAAAATCGCTGATGCCGATCACCGAGGCCGCGATGCTGCAGAAAATCAGCGTGTCCACGAATTCCCCGGCCACCGACGAGCTCATGATGCGGGCCCACAGCGACTTCTCCCCTGTGCGGGCCTTCATCCTGACCAGGATCCAGGAGTTGATGGTCTGTCCGGCGAAGAACGCAAGGAGCGAGGCCAGCACGATCTGTGGAACCGGGCCGATGGCGCCTTCGAGGGCGGCCTGCTTGGCGGTGCCGAAGTCGTCGTCGAAGCCAGGCAGCGCAATGATCACCCAGTAGCAAAGCGAGGCGAAGACGGACAGGGCAAACGTGGTGACGATGGCTTTCCGGGCAACCTTCAAGCCGTAGACCTCACTGATAACGTCGCCCAGGATGTACGCCAGCGGGAACAGGAAGAAGCCGCCGTCCGTAACGATTGGACCCAGCGCCACACCCTTGGAAGCACCAATGTTGGACAGGATCAGCACCACGGCCATGACCGCAAGCATGGTGCCGAAGTAGGGGGAACCGACCGAGGCGAATTTCGGCGCTGCTTTCGGCACGGAGGACTGGGCGGTGGTCATGGGTTTTCCATTCGTAGTGGTTCGCTCGGCTGCCTGTCCCCACGAAGGGAGATGGCAGCCGGCTGTATTAGCACTGGACGGGTCCCGCGGCTGGCCGCCGAAACCGCCCTCCATTCTCGCATCATCAAACTGTTCATGAGCACAATGCCTGCGCTGCACGGCCGGTGGCAGGTTGGGGGCATGACTTCCACCGCGTTCGACTCTTCTGCTCTGGCGTCCGACGCCGTTTCCGCCACCACCGCCGCGCCCGCGGTCGTCCTGACCATCGCCGGTTCGGAGGCGACCGGCGGCGCCGGAGCCCAGGCCGACCTGAAGACGTTCCAGGAACTCGGCGTTTTCGGCATCGCCAACCTCACCTGCATCGTCTCTTTCGATCCGAAGAATGGCTGGAACCACCGCTTCGTGCCCGTGGATCAGGAAGTCGTCGCGCACCAGCTGGAGGCGACGACGGCGGCCTACGGTGCCGCTTCGGGCGCACCTTCCGTGCTGGACACTGTGAAGATCGGCATGCTGGGCAGCCCTGCCACCATTTCGACCGTCGCCTCCGCGCTGGCGTCCGGCGCGTTCAGCAACGTTGTCCTGGACCCGGTGCTGATCTGCAAGGGCCAGGAGCCGGGTCATGCCCTGGACACGGACCAGGCACTGAAGGCTCAGATCCTGCCGCTGGCCTCGTTCGTCACGCCCAACCACTTCGAGGCCGAGTCGCTGTCCGGCCTGGAGATCACCGACGTCGAATCCCTCAAGGCTGCGGCAGTCCGGATCCACGAGCTGAGAGGAGCCGCGGTGCTGGCCAAGGGCGGCGTGCGCCTGTCCGGTCCCGACGCCGTCGATGTCTTCTACGACGGCGAAACCCTCGAGGTCCTGAGTGCCCCGAAGGTGGGCGAGGTGGCGGTCTCCGGCGCCGGCTGCTCGCTCGCTGCGGCGGTGACGGCTGAGCTGGCCAAGGGTGCATCGCCGCTGGAGGCAGCCCGGACGGCGAAGGACTTCGTGACCGCAGGCATCCGCAACCGCGTGGCCTCCGGCGCCCCGTTCGACGCCCTCTGGCAGGGCGGCCCGCGCTAGGCCTTGGCCGGAATGCTTCCTCACCTTCGCACGAAAAACCCCAACCCTTCCTCACCTTTCGCACGAAAAACCCCAACCCTTCCTAATGCGTTGGGGAAGGGTCCCGGTTTTCGCTGCAGGACCTGAGGAAGGGTTTTGGTTAGGAGCGGGGGTCGGCCACTGTTCCCATGAAAAGAGGCAACCCGCTTTCAACGTGCACGATCTGGTAGTGGAACGGCCGGTCGAAGTCGATGGTGTGCTCGGGCTGGGGTGGCGCGCTCGTCACCCTGCCGTTGATCTGGGTTACTGCAGCGGCCACGGTTCCCTTCTCGGCGACCGTGATGTTGGCGGTCTGCGCCGCCTGCGTAATGGTCATTTTCGGCTGGATCGCGTTGAAGTCCTCAGTGGTGGTGAGGGTCTTTTGCAGGCCGGCGGCTTCCAGAACCGCGCGTAGGTCGAAGCTGCATTTGTGGTCCCAGCGAGGCAGCTGAATCTGCACGGTCTCCAGAGGCGCGGTGTCCAAGGCACTCGCGATTTCCGTGAGCTGTGGCCCACTGAATAAGGCATCCGCCCCGGCGTCCGGCAGGACCAGACGCATCACGAACCCCTCAGCATACGGAAGGTCCGCACCCCGCCAGCCGGCCCCTTCGGCGTACTTCATCTTCAGCAGGTTATGCATGGCCGGGACGTCGATTTGCTCGCCGCCGGCGAGGGTGAAGGGCAAATCCGACGTTGAGCCCGGGTCAAACGGGAACTGCCAGGCCGCCGCAAAGTACAGGGCGTTGAGCAGGCTGAACGTGTTCCGGGGGTCGTACTTTGCGGGCGCTTCCTTGATTCGGCCGCCCGTGTTCCTGTCCACCCAGGCATCGATCGCGGGCTTGGTGGCGCCCTCGTCGCTGAAGTCCACCGGATATACGCCAGTTCCATAGTGCCTTGCCAGCGTGGTGAGGAATGGCTCGCCTGTTGGCACCGCCTTGTCCACGAACAATCCGTTGGCGGCATGCATGACAGGCCTCCGCGGCGGGTTGTCCTCGTCCACGGCGCCGGGGTCGCCGTCGAACTTCGCCAGGGAGGCGAGCACCGCGTTCATGGCCTCATCCCGTCTTTCCTCCGGGAAACCCACAACACTGTCCAACTCGGCAGCTGTTTCCCCGGACGCGCCGGCCCGAAGCATCGCCAGCGCAACCAGCAAGCTTCCGGGCGAGGACACCACGTTCCCTCCTGAACCATTGCCGCCGCCGGCCAGCAGTGCCTGGCCAAGCCCCAGGGCGGAGTCCCGGAACGCGCGGAACTCAGCGGCATAGGCCGTGCCATCCACCGATACCCGCTCCACGTCGTCGGCCTTCAGCATTCCAGGCACCGGCGCCGAACACGCCGTTGCGAGTACGACCGCGGCCGAGGCCGCCACCATCTTGGCCATTCGAATCCTGTTCATTGCAGTCCTCGGCTCATCCGGAGAACACCGTATGTCCACAGTCAACCAGCGGGCGCTGACAGTATCGATGCCTGGCCGGTCACGGCTTGTCGTCGGTTTGGTCTCATCTCTGACGCTCACATTCGTGCCCGGGCGTATCCTCAGGGCATCCCGGCTGATCGTGGAGGAGCGCGGCATGGCCCAGCATTTCGACAGCGTTGACGAGTACATCGCGCAGTTTCCCGCCGATGTGCAGGATGTCCTTCAGGAGGTTCGGCGCAGGTGCCGTGCGGCTGTGCCGGGTTCCGGCGAAATGATCAGCTACGGCATCCCCACGGTCACGCTCGGCGGCAAGTATGTGGTGTATTTCGCGGGCTGGGCGCACCATATTTCGGTCTACCCGGTGCCATCCGGCGACGACGCTTTCCAGGCTGAGATCGCGCCCTTCCGGGCCGCCAAGGGCACGCTCAAATTCCCGCTAGGCAGGCCGCTCCCCTACGGGCTCATCGAACGGACGGCGGCGCTTCTCGCCGCTGAGCGCCGGGGGCAGTGACTGCCGTCTGCGCCGCCCGCCGTCGAACGCGGACGACGGCGGAAGCGGACGACGGCGGGCAGGCCCGCCGTCGCCCTCGGGAACCTGCCGGCAACTATCGCCCCCACACACTACCGCCGCGGAATGTTCCGAAGGTTGCTGCGCGCCATACTCACGGCCTCCCCGGCGCCACGGTTCAGGACCACCTTGGACATCGCAGTTGCGAACCCCAGGACCTGGGAGCTCTTGATCTTCGGCGGAATGGAGAGCGCCTTCGGATCCGTGATGAGTTCCACGAGCGACGGCCCCGGATGGGCGAAGGCCTCCCGGTAGGCACCTTCGATCCGGGCAGGATCGGTGACCCGGACAGCGTGGAAGCCGAGCGCGCGGGCAAGGGCGGCGTAGTCGGCGTCGGGCACGTCCACACCGAAGTCCGGCAGGCCGTCCACCAACATCTCCAGCTTGACCATGCCCAGGGTGGAGTTGTTGAAGACCACCACGTTGACCGGCAACCGGTGCGCGGCCACCGTGATGAGCTCGCCGAGCAGCATGGACAGGCCGCCGTCGCCCGAGACCGAAATAACCTGCCGTCCGGGGTAGGCCAGCTGCGCGCCGATCGCGTGCGGCAGCGCGTTGGCCATGGAGCCGTGAAGGTACGAGCCAATCAGCCGGCGGGTGCCCAGCGGGTTGATGTAGCGGGCGGTCCAGACGTTGCACATGCCGGTGTCCGCGGTGAAGACGGCGTCCTCCGCCGCCGCCTGGTCCAGCAGGGACGCCGCGTATTCCGGGTGGATCGGCTGCTTCTTCTCCACCTTGCGGGTGTAGGCGCCCACGGCCTTATTCATCAGCCGGTCATGCTTCTTGAGCATCTGGTTGAGGAAGCGGCGGCTCTTCTTCGGAGCCAGCAGGGGCATCAGCGCGGCGAGCGTGGGCAGCACGTCGCCGTGGACGGCGATGTCGACGTCGGTCCGCCGGCCCAGCCGGTGGGCGGCACGGTCAACCTGCGCCGTGCGCGTTCCGGGCAGGAACTGGTCGTAGGGAAAATCGGTTCCAAGAAGCAACAGCAGGTCCGCGTCCTCGATGCCCTCCGCCGCGGCGCCATACCCCAGCAGCCCGGTCATGCCGATGTCGTAGGGATTGTCGTACTGCAGGAAGTCCTTGCCGCGCAGGGTGTGGCCGACCGGCGCACCGATCAGTTCCGCGAGCGCGATCACCTCGTCATGGGCGCCCTGCGTGCCCGCCCCGGCGAAGATGGCAACCTTGTCCGCCGCATTGATGGCATCAGCGAGCTCACTGATGCTTTCGGCGGCCGGGACGAGCGTTGCGGGTCGGAAGGCCGCAGGCAGCGGCGTCTCCCCCGTTGCCTCCAGCCCGGCTATATCGCCGGGAAGGGTGACGACGGCGACACCGCCCAAAGCGACGGCGTGCTGGATGGCGCTGTGCATCACCCGCGGCGCCTGTTCCGCCGTGCTGATGAGCTCCGAGTAGACGGAGCATTCGTTGAAGATCCGGTCGGGATGGGTTTCCTGGAAGAAGCTGCTGCCGATCTGCTTGCTCGGGATGTGCGAGGCGATGGCCAGAACAGGCGCGCCCGAGCGGTTCGCATCGTACAGGCCGTTGATGAGGTGCAGGTTGCCGGGGCCGCAGGAGCCGGCGCAGACGGCAAGCTTTCCTGTCAGCTGGGCCTCGGCTGCGGCGGCGAAGGCTGCGGCTTCCTCGTGCCGGACATGGATCCAGTCAATGCCGCCTTTGGCCGCTCCGCCGGTCTGCCGTACTGCGTCGACGATGGGGTTCAGGCTGTCCCCCACAATGCCGTATATCCGCTGCACGCCGGCAGCCTGGAGTTGTTCTATGAGCTGGATTGCGAGTTCCTTGGCCATGCGTACACTCCCGGGTCGGATCCTTGCGCTGACATGGCCCAATATAGCCCGCACCCCCGGGCCCTGCCTGGGAGCTCCCAGCTCGTCCGGAAGCCCCGGCTCTGCTTGGCAGCGTGGCAGGGCAGCACCCACGGACGACGGCGGCGGCAGGCTGCAGCCCCTAGGGTCACCGCCCGGGCCGGCCAGCCGCCGTCCTCCTTTGGGGGACGCTCAGCGAACTAACCGCTAGGCGTCCAGTAGGTCCTTGTCCCGCTCGCCGTCTTTGCGGTCCGGCGACCAGGCGTGGCCCTGCTCGTGGTCCAGGTGGGTGGACTTCTTGTTCCGCAGGCAGAAAATGTAGACCACCAGCGATACGGCGATGGCCACGGTGACGTAGGTGAAGAAGAGGTCCACCTGGTCGGACTTCTGCAATGCGGCGCCGATCAGCGGGACGGTGCCGCCGAACAGGGAGTTGGCAATGGCGTAGCCCAGGCCTACTCCGAGCGCGCGGATGGAAGCCGGGAACAGCTCGGCCTTCACGAGCGCGTTGATGGACGTGTAGCCGCCCACGATCAGCAGGCCGCCCATCATCAGCAGGAAGGCGGTGAAGGGATCCTTGGTACCGGCCAGGGAGGAGAGCAGCGGCCACGTGAAGAGCACACCGGTGATGCCGAACCAGAGGAGCAGCGGCTTGCGGCCAACCTTGTCGGAAATGATGCCGTAGACGGGCTGGAGCAGCATGAAGATGAACAGCGCCCAGAAGTTGATCACAGACGTGTCCGTCTTGGCGATGCCTGAGGTGTCATTCATGAACTTCAGGATGAAGTTGGTGTAGGTGTAGAACGCAACCGTGCCGCCCAGAGTGATGCCGATGCAGACCAGCAGAGGCTTCCAGTGCCGGGTGAAAAGCAGCTTCATGGTGCCCGGCTGTGCTTCGCCCGTGGCCGGAACCCGGGCGGCCCGAATCTGGTCTGCGGAGACGGTCTCTTCCATGGACCGGCGGAGCCAGAGAACAACCAGTGCAGCAACGCCGCCCACCGCGAACGGGATGCGCCACCCCCACTCGTTGAGCATCTCCTTGCCCAGGACGTTCTGCAGGATCACGAGGATGAGCAGTGCCAGCATCTGGCCGCCCACCAGGGTCACGTACTGGAAGCTGGAGAAGAAGCCACGGCGCTTGGAGGTGGCCGCCTCCGACATGTACGTGGCACTGGTACCGTACTCGCCGCCCACCGAGAATCCCTGGAGAATCCGGATCAGAACCAGCAGGACCATGGCCCAGATGCCGATGACGTCCTGGGTGGGCAGCACGGCGATGGCAAAGGATCCGGCGGACATCAGCGTCACGCTGAGGGTCAGGGCCGCTTTCCGGCCGTTGCGGTCGGCGTACCGGCCGAAGAACCAAGCGCCGATGGGACGCATCAGGAACGACGTCGAGAACACCGCCATCGCTTCCAGGCCAGCTTGGAGTTCATCCTTGGAGTTGAAGAAGTGGGCCTGGAAGTAGGCGGCGAAGACGGTGTAAACGTAGAGGTCGTACCACTCCACGAGGTTTCCGGCGGAGCCTTTGAGGACGTTGCCGACGGCTCGTCGGGTTTGTGCTGCCTCATTGAGCGGCGCGGCGTGCTGGGTGCTCATCGATGAACCTTCCTTAGCATGAACGGCCTCCCGGAAGCGCGGAGGACCCTATCCAAAGTAGGGGTGATCCAGCGCACAACCAACGCAAACGGGATTTCCTAACACTTCCTTAGGTTTCGGGAAGGGTCTGTTGTTGTGGCGGGCGGCTCTGCTCCTGCGGCGGGCGAAAAAGCCGGCAAAGCGGTAATCTCCAGAAGCGGGACTGCGCAGCCGGGCTCAGTGGCCGGATCTTGCAGCGGGACTGCACCGGTCGGGTTCAGCAGCCGGGTTTTGCATCAACGGACAAGGGACATGGCCATGGAAGTGCTCATCGTCGAGGACGACGACGCCATGGCCGGCGCCCTGACCGCTGCCGTCGCCACCGCCGGCCATAAGACCACGCGGGTGTCCCGCGGAGCTGATGCGCTCCTGACACACCGCAGATTCGAGGTGATCCTCCTGGACCTGGGGCTGCCCGACATGGACGGGCTGGAGGTGCTGCGGAAGCTTCGTCAGGTCACCGACTGCCCCATCCTGATCCTCACTGCGCGCGACGACGAGCGCAGCGTGGTGCTCGGGCTGCGCTCCGGTGCTGATGACTATCTGGTCAAGCCGGTCAAGCTCGTGGAACTGCTGGCGCGGATCGAAGCTGTCACCCGGCGTGCCGGGCGCAGCAGCGGGAACACGCCGCACACCGTCGTCGTGGACGACCTGGAAATCGACCTGGACCGGCGGACAGCCACCAAGGCAGGGGAAATGGTGCCGCTGACCGCCACCGAATTCGAGCTCCTGGCCCTTCTGGCCCGCCATGCAGGCTCCGTGGTCACCCGGGAGCAGATCCTTGACGCTCTGTGGGGCGATGCTTTCCTGGCTTCCTCACGGTCACTTGACGTGCACCTGACGGGGCTGCGGGCGAAACTGCAAAAACCCGGCTTAATCATCAATGTCCGCGGCGTGGGCTACCGGATCGAAGCGGATCCGGTGTGAGGCTTCGTGTTCTCGGCATCCTCAGCGTGCTCTGCCTGCTGCTGGTCTTCCTGGTGTCCGGCACCATACTGACCTCCGCTGCCAGGGAACTCACCCAGGAACTCCAGATCAACCGGGTGGCCTCGCTGAACCGGCTGGCGCAGGTGGCCTATGACGCCGCCGGCGACGGTGACACATCGCGGCTGCAACGAGAGATGGACACCTACTCCGGACTGTACGGAGAAGGCATTGTGGTCCGGCTCCAGCAGGGCACCGTGCGTTCGGGCGGACTCAGGGAAGACCGGGCTGATGTACAGGAGGCGCTGACCCGGGCGCAGCTCAACCTCAATGACACGTCCTTGGCCACGCTGCAGCCCTTCAGCGCCGGCTCAGAAGTCATTTCCCGCTCCTTCGGCAGTGCCAGCCAGGTTCTGGGCGCCGTGGTCATGGACGTGGACCTCCATACGGCCCGGCAGAAGCTGCTGGAACGGTGGGTGGTGGTGGCTGCTGCCGCTGCTGTCCTCGCGGCCGTCCTGCTGCTTGGTGCCGCCCGCGTAACGGGCTGGGTGCTGCGCCCTGTGCACCGGCTGAACGCGGCCGTCACAGAACTTGAGGAAACCGGACGGGCCGGGCGGCTGCCGGAGGAGGGGCCGCCCGAGCTGCGGGAACTGAGCAGGTCGTTCACTGCAATGGCGCAGACCATGAGTGCCAGCATCGAATCGCAGCGCCAGCTGATAGCCGACACGTCCCACCAGCTGCGCAACCCGATAGCGGCCCTGCGGCTGCGCCTGGACGTTCTTCAGCTTGAGCTGAAGACGGCCCGGGAGCATGACGCCGCGGCCAGCGCCCTCGCAGAGCTGGAACGCGTGGAGGAGATCCTGGACGGAGTGCTGAAACTGGCCGCAGCCGAACACCGGGTATCTGAAGACTCGGCCCGGCCGTTCAGCAGTTCACCCTCCGGAAAAGCTCCCGAGCCGGTGGACCCCTATCCCGTCCTGCAGGGGGAAGCGGAGCGGGCAGGGGCCGCCGCACAGCGAGCCGGTTCACGGCTCGTCCTGGCAGAACCGCCCCAGCCGCCTGTGTTGGTGGCCTGCCACCCCGCGGAGCTGGCGCAAATGGTTGCGGAACTCCTCAACAACGCGATTAAGTACGCCCCCGCGGCCACAGTGACGGCAGCGGTCCGAGTACACCCGGACACCGTAACAGTGGAGATTTCCGACGACGGGCCAGGACTTTCCGCCGAAGAACGCACCGCCGCAACCACCAGGTTCTGGCGGGCACAGCGGCATTCCACCGTCCGCGGCACCGGCCTGGGAATGACGATTGTGGGCAAGCTCGCCGCTGCCAACGGCGGACGGCTCGTGTTGGCCGAAGCCGAACCGCGGGGCTTGGCGGCCCGGATCGAATTCCCTGCCCCCGCTCACGCGGCCGAGCCCTGGAAGGACCGTCCCGATGCCTGAGGCTGTTGGGCTGCCGGCTGCCCTGCCGCGGCGGGCTGTCCTTAAGGCCGGCCTGACAAGTGGATTTCTGGCGCTCCTGCCGCCTGCCCTGAATTCATGCACGGGCAAGAACCGTCCCGGCCTGCTGACCGTCGCGGGCGGCGAGTCGGGCGGGTTCTATCTGGAGTTTTCCACCCTCCTCGCAGCGTCGCTGGAACGGCACGGCGTGGCCGACCACGCCAAGGCGCTCACCACCGGCGGCAGCCTGGATAACCTGGCTGAGGTGCTGGCTGGCAGAGCCACCTTTGCGGTGGCTCTTGCCGATTCCGCCGCCCAGCAGAACAGCCTGCCGGATCGCCCTGCAAAGGTGGCGGCGCTCGGGAAGGTCTACGAAAACTACGTGCACTGCGTGGTGCGGAAAGACAGCGGGATCCGCAACTTTTCGCAGCTCGCCGGCCGCCGGGTCGCCGTAGGGCAGCCCGGATCCGGAACGTCGCTGACGACTCCCCGGCTCATCGAAGCGGCCGGCCTGAACACATCTCCGGAGGGTGCGGCACCCACGGCAGGCGCCGTCGTCGTCGTGAGCCTGGGGCTGAATGATGGCCTTGCCGCGCTGAAGGCGGGGTCGGTGGATGCACTGTTCTGGTCGGGCGGCGTGCCCACGGCCGCCATTGCCGCCGCTCAGCAGGACGTGCCGCTGGCGCTGCTGGACCTGTCAGCCCTGCTGCCAAGGCTGCGGCAGCGCTATGGCGCCTACTATGACCGGGTACTCATTCCCGCGGGCAGCTACTCCGGAGTTCCCGCGGTGTGGACGGTGGGTGCAGCCAACCTCCTCCTCTGCCGCGAGGACCTGGACCACGACACGGTGAAGCGGACCGTGGACCTGCTGGTGCACTATGCCGGAGAACTGATACCGGAATCCAGCCTTGGCGTGCAGTTCCTCAGCCCCGAGACCCTCATCAACACTGCCGGCATACCGCTGCATCCCGCAGCGGCCGCGGCATACCGGGAACTGCACGGGTAAGGGAGCGTCCTGCCCCAGCCGACCACGCGTGATAGGCGTCGCGGGAAAGCCTGCGGGATCTGCGGGAGCGTTGGTCAGCTCCCCGAGTGGGCCTGCAGGAACGTGTACACCTCGGTCTCGTCCACGCCGGGGAAGGCACCCGGGGGCATGGCAGCCAGCAGGTGGGAGTGGGCCCGGGCGGACGGCCAGGCGTTGCCCGCCCACTCGGATGTCAGCGCCGCGGGCGGCCGTTTGCAGCAGTTGGGGTCGGGGCAGTTGGACGTTGCCCGGGCCGTCGTTTCCCGTCCGCGGAACCACTTCACGTGCTGGTACGGGACCCCGATGCTCAGCGAGAACTGCCCGCTGGCCGACCGGTCCGTGCGTGCGGTGCACCAATACGTGCCCGACGGCGTGTCCGTGTACTGGCTGTACGCGCTGAACTTGTCCGGCACATCGAACACGGCGCGGGAGGTCCAGGCCTTGCAGGACGGCTGCCCCTCGATAGCCCCTGTGTGGTCCTGCGGGAAGTTCACGCCGTCGTTTTCGTAGGCCTTGTAAATGATCCCGCTCTGGTGGGTCTTCTGGAAGTGCGTGGTGATGCCCAGGTGCTTGGTGGCCAGGTTGGTGAAACGGTGGGCGGCGGTCTCGTACGACACGGCGAAGGCGTCGCGGATGTCCTCCACCGCGATCTCTTTCGCCGCCTTGGCTTTTTGCAAAAATTCCACGGTGGCCTGCTCCGGCAGCAGGAGCGCCGCCGCGAAATAGTTCGTGGCCACCCGCTGGGCCAGGAAATCACCGTAGTTTCGGGGCGTCTCATGTCCCAGGACGTAGTGGCCCAAGGCCTGCAGCAGCACGGAGCGGGGGTCGTGGTCCTGCCGCTCACTCTGCGTCAGATAAATTTTGCGGTTCTTCAAGTCGGTCACCGAACGGGTGGAATGCGGCAGGTCGCCCACGTGGTGGAGGGTGAATCCGAGGTGCTCCGCGATGTCTGCGATGACGTGCTGGCTCAACGGCCCGGTTGTGTAACCGACCTCCTTGAGCACCTTCTGCGCCTCGGCCTCGTACTCCGGGAAGTAGTTGCCGCGTTCACGCATCATGGCCCGCAGTTCACCGTTCGCGCGGCGGGCTTCTTCCGGCGTGGCCACCTGCTCATTCATCTTGCGTTCGAGCTCCTGAAGCAGCCCCACCTGGGCCTCCAGGACATCCATCGGCAACCGCGAGCTGATGCGGATTTTGGGCAGGTTCAGGGACTCGTACAGAGGTCCGCGCTGGTAGCGTTCGAGCTCGATTTCCAGGCCTGCCCGGCGGCTGGGCGGCTCGGCTCCCAGCAGCTGGTCGATGCCGACGCCGAGCGCCCCGGCCAGGTGCTGCAGCAGCCCGAGTTTTGGTTCCCGCTTGCCGTTCTCAATGAGGCTCAGCTGGCTCGGCGCGGTCCCGACGGCGGCACTCAGGTCGTCGAGCGTCAGGCCGGCCTGCTTGCGCAGGTGGCGCACCCGGCGGCCCAGCGCAATTACGTCCAGTTCGGCCGTCGGCGGTGACGACGGCGGCTGCGAAACTTCCCTGTTCCAGCTTGAAGGCGACATTTCTGAAGAATACGTGAAGAAGTGCATTTCTTTCCAGCTTTCTCCTCTAGAAAGCGCTTCGGAAGTGCAGAAAAGTAGGTGTCACGAAGGAAAACCCTCCGGAAACTGGCCGGACCTGCAAAGGCGCAGGGACGGTCAGCCCGGAAAAACTTCCCGGAATGGCCCGGGAGCTAACAAGGAGACAAAGATGACTGCAGCATTTGAGCCCACCCAGCAGACGCCCGAACAGCAGGCCGCCGCACTGGAGCTCGAGTGGGCTGCCAACCCGCGCTGGGAAGGCGTCACTCGGGACTACTCGGCTTCCGACGTCGTCCGTCTCCGGGGCCGGGTCTCCGAAGAGCACACCCTGGCCCGCCGCGGGTCCGAGAAGCTGTGGAAGCAGCTCACCGAGGAGCACAAGGAAGGCAAGTACACCAACGCCCTTGGTGCCCTGACCGGCAACCAGGCCGTCCAGCAGGTCAAGGCGGGCCTGCGCGCCATCTACCTTTCCGGCTGGCAGGTTGCCGCCGATGCCAACAACTCCGGCCACACCTACCCTGACCAGTCGCTGTACCCGGCGAACTCGGTCCCCACGGTGGTCCGCCGCATTAACAACGCCCTGCTCCGCGCCGACCAGATCGAGTTCTCCGAGGGGATCCAGACCGTTGAGGACTGGCTGGTACCGATTGTCGCCGATGCCGAGGCCGGCTTCGGCGGACCGCTGAACGCCTATGAGCTGATGAAGTCCATGATCCAGGCCGGCGCGTCGGGCGTTCACTGGGAGGACCAGCTCGCTTCGGAGAAGAAGTGCGGCCACCTCGGCGGCAAGGTCCTGATCCCCACCCAGCAGCACGTCCGGACCCTGAACGCGGCCCGCCTGGCCGCTGACGTCGCCGGCACCCCGTCCGTCGTCATCGCCCGCACCGACGCCGAGGCGGCCACCCTGATCACGTCAGACGTCGACGAGAGGGACCAGGAATTCATCCTCCGCGAAGGCGGACAGCCGGTCCGTACCCCGGAGGGCTTCTACAAGGTCCGCAACGGCATCGAACCCTGCATCGCCCGTGCCAAGGCCTATGCCCCGTACTCGGACCTCATCTGGATGGAAACCGGCACCCCGGACCTTGAGCTGGCCCGCAAGTTCGCCGAAGCCGTCAAGGCCGAGTTCCCGGACCAGATGCTCTCCTACAACTGCTCCCCCTCGTTCAACTGGCGCAAGCACCTGGACGACGCCACCATCGCCAAGTTCCAGCGTGAACTCGGCGCCATGGGCTTCACGTTCCAGTTCATCACCCTGGCCGGATTCCACGCCCTGAACTACTCGATGTTCGACCTCGCCCACGGCTACGCCCGCGAAGGCATGAGCGCCTACGTCGAACTCCAGGAAAAGGAATTCGCCTCCGAGTCCCGCGGCTACACCGCAACCAAGCACCAGCGCGAAGTCGGCACCGGCTACTTCGACGACATCTCCACTGCGCTCAACCCGAACGCATCCACCCTGGCTCTCGTGGGATCCACAGAAGAAGGCCAGTTCCACTAAGACTCTCCCCAACTAGATGGCAGTAGTTGCCGTTTTGGACCCTCAAAACGGCAACTACTGCGAGTCAGTTGGGGAACCACTCAAGGAGCCACTCCAATGAACAGCTTCACTGACAACTTCACCATCAATGGCATTACTTTGACCGCGCAGCCCATCTGCCGGCAGGGCGAGGTGCTGACGCCGGATGCTTTGGCCTTCATGGCGCAGCTGCACAAGGCAACCGCCGGGCGGCGTGCAGAACTGCTGCGGGCGCGTCGTGCCCGTCGGGAGGACATCGCCCGGGGCCAGGACCCCCGCTTCCTGCGGGAGACCGAGTCCGTCCGGAACGATCCGAACTGGCGTGTCGCTCCCCCGGCTCCCGGCCTGGAGGACCGGCGGGTGGAAATCACCGGACCCGTGGATAAGAAGATGACCATCAATGCCCTGAACTCTGGCGCCAAGGTGTGGCTGGCGGACATGGAAGACGCCTCCACGCCGTCGTGGCGGAATGTCATCCAGGGCCAGCTGAACCTCACGGACGCGCTGGAGCGCCGGATCGACTTCACCTCCCCCGAGGGCAAGGAATACAAGCTCCGCCCGGCCAGCGAACTGCCCACCATCGTGGTCCGTCCCCGCGGCTGGCACCTGCCCGAAAAGCACATGCTGATTAACGGCGAACCGATCGCCGGCGGCCTCGTGGACTTCGGCCTGTACTTCTTCCACAACGCCCGCCGCCTCCTGGCCCAGGGCAAGGGCCCCTACTTCTACCTGCCGAAGATCGAAAACCACCTCGAAGCCCGGCTCTGGAACGACATCTTCATCCTCGCCCAGGACCTGCTCGGCATCCCGCAGGGCACCATCCGCGCCACGGTGCTGATCGAAACCATCACCGCCTCGTTCGAGATGGAGGAAATCCTGTACGAACTCCGGGACCACGCCGCAGGCCTAAACGCCGGCCGCTGGGACTACATCTTCTCCCTCATCAAGAACTTCCGCACCCGCGGCCCGCGCTTCGTCCTGCCGGACCGCGGACAGGTGACCATGACGGCCCCGTTCATGCGCGCCTACACCGAACAGCTGGTCCGGGCCTGCCACAAACGCGGCGCCATGGCCATCGGGGGCATGGCCGCCGCCGTTCCGAACCGCAAGGACGAAGCCGCCAACGCCAACGCCTTCGAAAAGGTCCGCGCCGACAAGACCCGCGAGGCAGCCGACGGCTTCGACGGCTCCTGGGTGGCCCACCCCGACCTGGTGCCCGTCTGCCGCGAAGTGTTCGACTCCATCCTCGGCGATAAGCCGAACCAGCTGGACCGCCTCCGCGAGGATGTCACGCCGGACGACCGGGCCCTCATCAACGTCGCGGCCACAACCGGCACCATCACCGAACAGGGCATCCGGAACAACATCGAAGTGGGCATCCGCTACATCGAGTCCTGGCTGCGCGGCAACGGCGCGGTCGCCATCCACAACCTCATGGAGGACGCCGCCACCGCCGAAATCTCCCGCTCGCAGCTGTGGCAGTGGATCTACTCCCGCGCCATCACGGACCACGGCGAGATCATTAGCCGGGAATGGGTGGAGGAGATGCTGGACGAGGAGTTCGCCCGGCTGGAGCGCTTCGACGGTGACCGCTTTGCCGATGCCCGCGACATCTTCGAGGAGGTCACGCTGAGCGACAAGTTCCCCAGCTTCCTGACGGTTCCCGCCTACGCCCGGTACCTGCACGAAGCCCGCGAGGGCATCGACGCCACGGCCGAGGCCATCGAGGACGAGCTCGTCGCCGCCTAGAGCCGGCACAGATTTCCGTCTGCCGGGCTGCCCCGCCTTCGCAACAGCACCCCCGAAATCCGGGGAGGCAGCCCGGCAACGGAACCCACCATTTCATGATCGCGAACTGGCAGCTAACAACCCACATTTGAGGGCGTTAGCTGCCAGTTCGCGCTTGGGTTCAAGAGAATGTACGACGGCGGGACGGCGGCTAGCGCTGGCGGGGCACCTGCCGTACGGACAGCGTTATTGAAATGACGAACGCCAGCACGGACCCGAGGATCACCAGGAGGGGCGTGGACCAGGTGCCCGAGGTGCTGTGGACGTAGCCCACCACAGTCGGAGCCAGCGCCGCCACGCCGTAGCCCACACCCTGGACGATCGCCGACATCCGGCCCGCGGACGCCTGGTCCCGGGCGAGCTTAATGATGGCGATGAAGATGAGTGTGATGCCGCCGCCCTGCGCCACTCCCCCGAGCGAGGACCACAGCCACCACAGCTGGGGAACGAACAGCAGCCCCAGCGGAACGGTCAGCCACATGGCACCCAAGGTGACCGCAACCGCCGTCGTACTCATGAACCGGGCCGCAAGCGGCACACCCAGGCTGCCCGCGATGGCCATGATCTGGAACAGGGAGGAGCCTGCCCCAGCGGCTGCCGACGTCATGCCGAGTTCATCGGACAGCAGGGAGGGCAGCCAGGCGGTCACGCCGTAATAGGAGATGGCCTGGCCAGCGAAACCGACCGTCAAACCCACCGTGATCCATCGCGACGCCGGGCGGCCGGCCGCCTTTGGGCCGCCGGAGCCGTCGTCCGCAGCGGGGATGAAGGCACGGCGCCCGGAGGCGAAAATCCAGAAGCCGAGGGCCGCGATGGCGAAGGCCGCAGAGCCCGCAATGGCAGCCCGCCAGCCCGCCAGCTCGGCCAGCGGCGCCGTGACCACGGAAGTAGCAAACGAGCCGACGTTCAGGGCACCCGTATAGATGCCCATGGCGGTCCCCTGGCGCCGCGGTGAGAAATCCCGCCGGATGATCAGCGGCACCGCGATGTTGCCCACGGTGATGGCCAGGCCGAGGATGACCGTACCTGCCATCACCATCGCCCCGCCGCCGGCCGAACGGACCGCCACGCCGGCGAGGACGCCCGCGAGCGTGAGGGTGATGGCCATTTCAGCGCCGAGCCGGCGCCCCGCGAGTGAGGCAAGGGGCGCCGCGAGGGAGAAGCACAGCACCGGGATGCCGGTCAGCAGGCCGAGCTCAACGGGCGAGAATCCCAGCTCCTGCTGCATCGGGCCCAACACCGGGGCCACGGCCACGAAGGGGCCGCGCATGTTGAGGGCAATGAGGCCGATGCACGCGAGCAGGATCCAGCTGCGGGGAACCGCGGTTCCGACGGTGCCTCTCATGGGGCGCAGAGGGCAGGGTGCCGGGAGCCGAAAAGGGGTTTCATCTCCTCATTGCTATCACGCGGGGCCTAAAACGTTGGAAAAACGGCGCCCGCGGGGCCAGAAGTGTCCGTTCGCGCTTGACCGCGGGGCCTTAAGTGTCTGTGCGCGCTTAGAGGGGTTCTTAGGGAGCCTGCAGGAACCACTCCCGCGGGGCGTTGCTGACGCCCGGTGCCTCGCGGAACCGGCCCGGCTGCGCCACCCATCCCACGCCGTTGGCGATTACCTGCTGGATCTGCGGCTGGTGGTACACGGGGTACTCCTGGTCGCCCGGGCTGAAGTAGAAGATCCGGCCCCTCCCCCGCGTAAACGTCACGCCCGAGCGGAACACCTCGCCACCTTCGAAGGAGCTGATGAAGATGAGGTCGTCGGGCTCGGGAATGTCGAAGAGCTCGCCGTACATCTCCTGCTTCGGAATGACGATGGGGCTTTCCACGCCGGCGGCGATCGGATGCGACGGCTTCACCGTCCAGACGAGTTCCCGCTCGCCCTCGTTCCGCCATTTCAGCGAGCACGTGGTGCCAAGCAGCCTGGTGAAGATCTTGGCGAAGTGCCCGGAGTGCAGGACGATCAGGCCCATGCCGCCCAGGACGTGCCGCTGCACCCGGTCCACAACCTCGTCCCTGACGTCGCCATGGGCCACGTGCCCCCACCACAGGAGAACGTCCGTGGCAGCAAGGGTCTCTTCGGACAGCCCGTGTTCCGGATCAGCCAGCGTGGCCGTGGAGATGCCGGAATCCGGGTAGAAGGCCCTCAGTCCGTCCGCGACGGCGCCGTGAATGCCGTTGGGGTACATCTCGGCCATGGTTTCCGGCTGGTTGTTCGCCTCATGGACGCCTTCGTTCCATACCAGGATGTTGAGTTTTTCGGTCATGTCAGAGCCTCACTTCGCGCTGTTCGAGGGCGGATTTGTAGCAGGCGTCGAGCACCAGGGCCCGGGTCAGGGCGAGTGAGCCGTCGTGGGCTCCCCATACGGTTTCGCCGCCGCGGACGGCGTCCACAAAGTCCTCCACCACGGCCTGGTGCGCCCGGCCCGGCTCCGCCACCACGACGTAGTCGGCGTTCTCGCCGTCCTTTTCCTTGAAGATCCGGACATCTGCGACCGGGACGTTGGAGGCCCCGACGGCGCGGAGTTCCGCTCCGCCGTCGGTCCCGTAAACGGTGAAGTCCATCAGGTCCTCCTCGTCCCGGTAGGCTGCCCAGCCGGCTTCGAGGATCAGCGTGCGGCCGCCTTCAAGACGGATGAACGCCGACGCGAAGTCCTCCACCTCAAACTTGTGGGAGGACTTCATGGCGGTGTAGCGGGCGTTGCCGCCCAGGCCGCGGGGGCCCAGCTCGGAATGCGTCGACGCCGAGACGGAGAGGACCCTGGGTTCGCCCAGCAGGTGCAGGGCATAGTCCAGGACGTGGACGCCGATGTCGGCCAGCGGGCCGCCGCCTGCCAGGGCAGGGTTGGTGAACCAGCTGCCCAGCATTGGGATCCCCTGCCGGCGGAGCCACGAAGCCTTGGCGTAGTACGGCCGGCCGAGTTCGCCGTCGTCGATAATGCCTTTCAGCTTTTGGATGTCACCACGGCGGCGGTGGTTAAAGGCCACGTCCAGCACGCGGCCGGCTTTGCGCGCCGCTTCCACCATCTGGAGGCCTTCCTCGCCGTTGCGTGCCAGGGGCTTTTCGCTCAGGACGTGCAGCCCGCGTTCAAGCGCTGCGATGGCAATCGGGGCGTGCAGGAAGGTTGGCACGGCCACGCTGACTGCGTCGAGCCCGTCGAGTTCGATCAGGTCCTCCCAACGGGCAAACGTGTGGGGGACGCTGTACTCGTCCTTGATGCTCTTAAGCAGGTCCTCTTCCATCGCGGCGACCGCAACCAGCTCCACGCCGTCGATGTTCTTGTAGGCCCCGATGTGCTGCTGGCCGGCCCAGCCGATCCCGATGACGCCAACCCTCAGGGGAGCGTTCTTCTGCTTGCTCACTTTTCAAGACTCCGTTTTCGCTTGGATGTGAAAGTTGGTCTCCCTGTGTCCGTAAACCCATGGGCCTGCGGGCATTGGGCTGCGGCCACCGGCCCGCGTGCGCTGGCTACCCCGTGGCCTGCAGCGTGGCTTCAATGACCGTCGGGGACAGCACGTGCTGGGTGACCATCTGGCTCGCGCCCAGCACGGCAGCCTGGCCGCCCGCCATGGACAGGCCGATGCGCAGGTGCGTGGTGGCGAGCGGGAGCGACCTGCGATAGACCACTTCGCGCACGCCCGCCATGAGGTGTTCGCCCGCCTGGCCGAGGCTTCCGCCCACGACAATGACCGAGGGATTCAGGAGGTTCACCACCGTGGCAAGCACATCGCCCACGTCCCGGCCGGCCTGGCGAAGGGCCTGAATGGCCTGCAGGTTACCCCCAGCCACCAGGCGGAGGACGTCGGCCCCGCTCTCTGCCTCAACTCCTTGTGCCGCCAGTGCCCGTGCCACGGCAGGACCTGACGCCAGTGCCTCGAGGCAGCCGTAGTTGCCGCACGCGGCACAGGACGTCGTCGCCCCGGGGCACCCGGACGTGGCCCAGGTCCCCGGCGGTGCCGTTGGCGCCGCGCTGCAGTTCACCGTTGCTGATGATGCCGGCCCCGATGCCTGTGGCCACCTTGATGAAGAGGAAGTTGTCGTGCTCGGGCCAGTGGGCTGTGCGTTCGCCCAGGGCCATGATGTTGACGTCGTTGTCCACCAGCACCGGGACAGGGAACGAGCGCTGGACGTGGCTGACCACGTCGAACCCGTCCCAGCCCGGCATGATCGGCGGCTTCACGGGCATGCCGGTGGCGTGCTCCACGGGCCCCGGCAGGCCGATCCCGACGCCGGCAAGATCCTGCGTGGTCCGTCCCGTCTCCACGAGCAGCGACGTCGCCTCGGCCACGAGCCGGCCCAGCACTGCCTCCGGCCCCTCGGCCACGTCCTGGGCCAGACGCCGTTCACTAAGGATGTTTCCACCCAGGTCAGTGACCGCGATGATCACGTGGGTGGCACCGACGTCGACGGCCAGCACTGCCCGGGCGGCAGGTTTGAAGGCAAAGCGCGACGGCGGCCTGCCGCCGCTCGATGTTGCCTCGCCGGCGGGGCCCACCAGCCCTGAGGCAATCAGCGCATCGATGCGGGAAGCCACCGTTGAGCGGGCAAGCCCGGTGGTCAGCGCCAGTTCGGCGCGGGTTCGGGCCTTGCCGTCGCGGAGCAGCTGAAACAGGTCGCCGGCGCGGGACAGGCTGCCCGTGCCGTCGGCGGAAACCGGCTCCGCAGTCTGGCCATTACCCGTTCGTGGACTCATGGCTTCAGTGATAGCACGAATGCTTCTGAGTGTCACAGGACACAAAGAATGTCGATAACTTTCTGACTTTTGCTTGACGCTCGTCAAAAGTGGACCTAGGTTGAGCTGTGAGCCGCATCACCGTGGAATACCGGTCGCGGCGGGCAGAGCTTTTTCCGGCGATTACAAAGAGGTAATGACCTTGTCGAGCCAGCACCTACCAGGGGCGCCTCTTGGCGTCGGCATCCTGGGCGCGGGGCCTGTCACCCAGGCAATCCACCTTCCGTCCCTTGCCAGACTCACCGACATTCTCGAGGTACGGCACATCATGGACGTGGATCCGGCCGTGGCCGAATCCGTTGCCGGCAGGGTGGGCGCCCGCTTCAGCACCAGCATGGAGGAACTGCTGGCCGATCCGGACGTGGACATCGTTGCCATCTGCAGCCCGCACCAGTTCCATGCCGCCCAGGTCATCGCCAGCTGCCGGGCGGGCAAGAAGGCGGTGCTGTGCGAGAAGCCGTTCGCAATGACCGGGGAGGAAGCAGCGGGCATCTCCGCCATCTCGGCCGAGACCGGCGTCCCCATCATCGTCGGCGCGATGCACACCTTCGATCCGGGCTGGCTGGCAGCCGAAGCAGCCTGGGGGGATCTGCCGGAGCAGGTCCACACCGTCCGCTCCTCCATCGTCCTTCCGCCCAACCCGCGCTTTGAGGACTTCGCCACCGAGATCGTGGGCCGGGTTTCCATGCCGGAGCGGGACGCCACAGACCCCGAGGTCATCAAGGCCATGCTCCGGGGCGGCGTGATGGGCCTGGCCATCCACGATCTGCCCCTGGTCCGCCGTTTCGCCCCCGACTTTGCGTCCGTGGAGGTCCTGCACGCCGAAATCGCGCAGCCGTTCGGCTATGTTATTTCGCTGCGCGCCGGGGCTGTGGCCATCGAGCTGCGCGCCGCCATGAACGCCACCTGGGAACCGGCATGGGTGTTCGAGGCCATCGGCGACGACGCTGCGCTGAAGATCAACTTCACCCCCTCGTATGTCCACGCCGGGTCGGCCACCGCCCAGCTCCGGAAGGCGGGGCAGACCCTGTTCCTCGGCCCCTACGGCCACAACGGCTACGAAGGGGAATGGCGCACACTGGCCGAGCTGGCCAGCGGTGCTGCTCAGCCACCGTCGGCCGAAACGCTGATCCATGACCTTGAGTTCGCCCTGTCCATCGCCGACGGCGCAGTCGGCCTCGTGGACGCCGGCGCCACCGCAGCCGAGGAGGTCAGCGCATGACCGCGCAGCTGTCCCTGTACGCGGACCCGCAGGCCGAGGCAGCCGGGTCCGTGGCCGCCGTCGCCGCTTCCCTCCCCCTGTCCTTCGGTCCGGCCCCGGCCGAAGGGCCCGCTCAGGCCAGTTCGCCCGATGTCATCGCCATCGCCGGCCACGCCGGCTGGACGCAGCGCGCGGCCGACGCGATCCGTAGCGGCGCCAGGGGTGTGGTTGTCTCCTCGCCGGTACCCGAGGACGTGGAGCTGCTGGCCGCTGCCGCAGCCGAGACTGGGTCGGCAGTGGTCCTGGACCAGCGCTGGGCCGGGAACCCGGCCATCGCCGGGTCCGGCGAAAAGGTTCACGGCGTTATTGCCGACGCGGTCCAAGACGCCATGCTGCTGGACTCGGTTGCCGTGGCACCGCCGGGGACCGAGCCCCTGCAGCTGCTGACGGAACAACTCTCCGTCATCGTGCAATGTGGAATTGAGCTGCGGAACCTTCGAATGATCCAGCGCAGCCCCAACGGCTACACAGTGGCCGCCATCCTTCCCAACGGAGCACCTGCAGCGCTGCAGGGCATCATGAGCTCGGCGTTGCCGGCCACCGCCAGCGTCTCTGTCCTGACGTCCGCCGGGAGCGCCGACGTCGTGCTCCCGGACCCCGCAGCAGCGTGGCCGGCGGAAGTCCGCGCCGTCACCGCGGAGGGAGCGACGACGCTTCCCACGCTCTACGAATCGGCTCACCGGACCAGCTGGTCAAGGGTCCACTCGCACATCTCATCCGGCAACACCGCCAACGATCTGGCGCAGTTCACCGCGGCCACGTCCCTCCTCAGCCAGCTCATAGGCTAGACAGTTTTCCCAGCAATCCAGCGTCACCTTCACCATCCACTCATCGTCGAGAAGGGACCGGGCATTGAGCAGCCCGGGCCTGAAAGGAAACACCGTGTCTGCTAAACCCTCCATCGCATCTTCCGCTTTTTCCCGCCGTGGATTCCTCGGCTTCGCTGCCGCTGCTGCGTCCGCTCCCCTCCTGGCCGCGTGCGGCGGCGGTTCGGCAACCCAGGGCGGTGGAGGCGGAGCCGGCGGGACAGTCAAGTTCTGGGACATGCCCTGGGCCACCCCCGCCTACAACGACGCCGCCAAGAAGATCGTTGAGGGCTTCTCCGGAGCCAACAGCAGCAAGGCCAGCTACCAGCTGATCCAGTGGAACAACTTCTACCAGACGTTCTCTTCGGCTGTTGCGTCCAAGACCGGCCCGGCGGTGTCCACCGGCGGCGGCTTCCAGGCCTTCCAGTTCGAGCAGCAGGGACAGATCGCGTACGCCGACAAGGTGGTCGATGAACTGAAGAAGAACGGCCAGTTCGATGACTTCCTCCCGGGTGTCCTCGAGCCGTTCAAGACGGACAAGGGCTACGTGGCGGTTCCGTGGCAGCTGGACATCCGGCCGCTCTGGTACCGCAAGTCCCTGTTCGAAAAGGCCGGCGTGGATGTGCCCAAGGACTGGGCAACCCTCCTCGAGGCCGGTAAGGCGATGAAGAACATCGGTGCCGTGGGCTTCGCCACCGGCTCGGGCGCCGGAAACAACATCGGCAACCACCTGATGATCATGATGATGCTCAACAACGGCGGCGGTGTCTTCACCACGGACGGACAGCTGGACGTCATGAACGACCGCAACGTCGAGGCCGTCGAATTCCTGCTGGAGCTCGTCTCCAACGGCGTCATCGACCCGGCGGCGGTCAGCTACACCACGGACAACCTCAACGCCCAGTGGAAGGACAAGAAGGCCGCGTACGGCATGCTGACCCTGGGTGTTCCGGAGCGCGTGGGCGACACCTCCGGCGACATCGTGGTGGCCAGCCCCATCGCCGGTCCCCACGGGGACAAGGCAGCCTTGATCTTCCCGAACAACATCATGATGTACACCAACACCCCCTCGCAGGAGGCCTCCGAGGCGTTCCTGGTGTACTACCTCGGCCAGATCAAGGAACTGTGGCGCCAGAAGCTGATGAACGCGCTTCCGGTGTTCAAGTCCATCACCGAACTGCCCGAGTTCAAGCAGGACCCGAACAACGTCAAGATCGTCAAGGAATACCAGCCCATCGGAAAGACCTTCGCGGCGCAGGGCAACACGCTCAGCGCCGACCTGGCAGTCCTCGACGGCGGCCAGGCCCTGAACCAGCTGACGCAGACCATCCTCACGGGCAAGACCGACGCCAAGTCCGCCCTGCAGGCCTTTGAGTCCGGGCTCCGGTCCACCATCAAGAAGTAGGCCTGCCGCCATGACGTCCACCACTACACAGTCCGGCCTCGCCCGGGCCCGGCGGGGCCTTGCCCCCGGCGGGCCCGGAGGCGGCGGATCCCCCAGCACCACCAACCGCAAGAGCAGACTCTCGGCACAAACCACCCGGACCTTCTTCTGGCTCCTGATTCCCTCCGTGGTCCTGCTCGTCCTCATCCACGGCTACCCCCTCGTGTACGCCGGGGTCCAGGCCACCCACGACGGCAACCTCATCCAAACCGGCAACTTCGTCGGCGCCGACAACTTCGCCACCGTCCTGTCCTCGCCCGCGTTCTGGAAAGCAGCCCAGTTCACCCTGTGGTTCACCATCGTCGGCGTCTTCGGTTCCTGGCTGGTCGGCCTGGGCCTGGCCCTGCTGCTGCGCACCAAAATCCCCGCCGGCGGCACCTTCAAGGTCCTGCTGCTCCTGCCCTGGGTGGTGCCGATCGTGGTGTCCTCCACCGCGTGGAACTGGCTGGTCGCCACCCCGGACAGCCTCATCCCTTCCCTGTTCCGCAACCTCGGCCTGGGCACCCCGCTCTTCCTCGCCGACCCCACCCTGGCCGCCCTCATGGTCATGGTTTTCAAGGTCTGGGTTAGCTTCCCGTTCATGATGATGATGATCTCCGCCGCCCTGGCCTCCGTGGACACCACCGTCTACGAGGCCGCCAGCATGGACGGGGCCACCCGCTTCCAACAGTTCAGCCAGATCACCCTGCCGCTGATCGCCCGCTCCACCTACATCAGCTGGATCCTGATGACGATCTTCTGCGTCAACGACTTCCCCACCATCTACCTGCTCACCGGCGGCGGGCCCGTGGATGCCACCACCTCCCTCGTCGTCCTGGCCTACCGCACCGTCTTCCAGGACTTCGCCACCGGTCCCGGTGTCGCCATCGCCTTCCTCATGACCCTCACCCTCGTGGTCGTCTCCGTTCTCCTCTACCGCCAGATCCGAAAGTCGAGCGTCGAATAATGAGCGCAGTACTCCACGCCCACCCCGAAACCGGCCCTGCCCTCGGAGTCACCACCGCCGGCAAGCCCCGCCGCGCCCTCTCCGAAGCCGGCATGCGCGGCCGCTGGTGGCGCTTCACCGCGATCCTCGCCATCACCGCCGTCGTCCTGGTGCCCATCATGGTCACCGTGCTCCTCGCCTTCACCCCCGGGCCCAACAGCACCGCCACCGGACTGACCTTCGAGAACATCAGCAACGTGTTCTCGAAGACCCTGGCCGGCACCTGGCTGCAGAACAGCCTGGTCACCACCCTCTGCACCGTCGTCGTGTCCGTCGCCGTCGCCGCCCCGGCCGGCTACGTCCTCTCCCGCGGACGCAGCAAAGCCGTCTCCGGCTACTCCCTGCTGCTGTTCGTCATGCAGTCCCTGCCCATCATCACCTCCGTGGTGCCGCTGTTCATCCTCTTCGCCAACATGGGACTCGTGGACAACCTCCTGGGCCTGACCATCATCTACGTCGGCTCCACCATGACCGTGGCCACCTGGATGATGGCCGCCTACTTCGATTCCATCCCCATCAGCCTCGAGGAAGCCTCCTGGATCGACGGCTGCTCCGTCTTCGGTTCCTTCACCAAGGTCGTCTTGAGGAACTCTCTGCCCGGTGTGCTCTCCACCGCGATCTTCGCCTTCCTCCTCGCCTGGAACGACTACCTCGTCGCCATCGTGTTCCTCCGCTCCAACGAAATCGTCACCCTCCCCATGGGCGTCCAGTCCTTCTTCCAGCAAAACAACACCGACTGGTCCGGCGTCATGGCCCTCGCCGTCGTCATGATGCTCCCGCCCATCATCGTCTTCGCCACCCTGAACAAATACTTCAGCGTCGGCGGCATCGGCGGATCCCTCGCCGGCCGCTAGGCGGTCCTGAACCACAAACCCTTTTTCGAGAACAAACCAACTCCCGCAAAGGAACGAAATGTCTTACTCACTCCAGCTGTACACCCTGCGCAACGCCATCCAGGAGGACCTGCCCGGTACCATCCGGAAGGTCGCGGAGATCGGCTTCACGCAGGTTGAGCCGTACAACTTCGTGGCCACGGCCAATGAGCTCGGCGCCGCGCTGAAGGAGAACGGCCTCACCGCCCCGTCCGGCCACGCGCCGCTGCTCAGCCAGGACCAGGACGAAATCTTCTCTGCCGCCAAGGGGCTCGGCATCGGCACGGTGATCGAACCGTACATCACCGCCGAGCACTGGCAGAACGCCGAGGACATCCAGGCGACCGCGGCAAAGCTCAACGCCGCCGCCAAAAAGGGTGTCGAATACGGCATCCGCGTCGGCTACCACAACCACGCCTGGGAACTGGAGTCCGCCATGGAGGGCAAGACGGCTCTGGAGTACTTCGAAGGGCTGCTGGATCCCGAACTGGTCCTGGAGGTGGACACCTACTGGGTTGCCGTGGGCGGCAAGGACCCGGTGGAGATCCTGACCAAACTGGGCGACCGGGTGAAGTTCATCCACATCAAGGACGGCCCGCTGAACACCGACACCAAGGCGCAGCAGCCGGCGGGCCAGGGCAGGATCCCGGTGTGGGACGTCATTAACGCAGCAAAGTCGCTTGAGGTCGGCGTCGTGGAATTCGATGACTACTCCGGGGACATCTTCGACGGCATCACCCAGTCGCTTGCCTTCTTGAACTCCGCAAAGGCCACTGAAGGGGCACAGGCATGAGCGGCGCATCCACGCCGTCTTCCCTCCGGGGGCCGGTCGGCGTCGGCGTCATCGGCGCCGGCAACATCAGCAAGCAGTACCTGGACAACCTGACCGTCTTCCCGGACCTTAAGGTCCACGTCATCGCCGACCTCTTCGAGGAGGCTGCCGAGGCGCGGGCGAAGGAATACGGCATTCCGGAGTGGGGCGGCGTGGACGCCGCACTGAACCATCCCGACGTCGAAATCATCGTCAACCTGACCATTCCGGCAGCGCACGTGGAGGTGGCCACCGCCGCCGTCAACGCCGGCAAGCATGTCTGGACCGAGAAGCCCTTCTCGCTGGACCGCGAATCGGGGCTGGGGCTGCTGAAGACGGCCGACGCGGCGGGCATCCGCCTCGGCACCGCGCCGGATACGTTCCTGGGCGCCGGCCTGCAGACCGCACGCCGACTCATCGAACGCGGCGACATCGGCACCCCGCTCACCGCCCTGACCACCTTCCAGACCCCTGGACCGGAATCCTGGCACCCAAACCCGGCCTTCCTGTTCCAGTACGGTGCCGGGCCGCTGTTCGACATGGGCCCGTACTACCTCACCACCCTGGTCCAGACGTTCGGGTCGGTCCGGAAGGTCGCCGCCGTCGGATCAAAGGCCAAGGAAGTCCGCATCATCGGCTCCGGTCCCAGGGCCGGCGAGGAATTCACCGTTGACGTCCCCACCCATGTCTCCGCGATGGCCCATTTCGAGGGCGGCCAGTCCTCGCACAGCGTCTTCAGCTTCGAGTCACCGCGCCTGCGGATGGGATTCGTGGAGATCACCGGCACCGAAGCCACCATCTCGCTCCCGGACCCCAATTTTTTCGACGGCGACATCAAGCTCTGGCGCGCCGGCGACGAGGACTGGACCGTCATCCCCGCCACCGGCCCGGCCAACGGCCGCGGCATGGGCGTGCTGGACATGGCACGCTCCATCCGCGCCGGAGTTCCGCACCGCGCCACCGGCAACCTCGCCTATCACGTCCTGGACACCATGGTCTCGATCTCCGAATCCGTGGAATCCGGTACTTTCGTCGACGTCGAAAGCTCCGCCCCCGCGTCCGCAGCCCTCCCCGAGGACTGGAACCCCACCGCCCCCACCCTCTAGGAATACCAATGACTTCCCACGAATCCCCCGGCACACCGCCGGGAGCCAACCGCCCTCTGGGTGTGGCGATGATCGGCTATGCCTTCATGGGCAAGGCCCACTCGAACGCGTGGCGGAACGTCGCCAGCTTCTTCGACGTCCCGGCCTTCGAGCAGAAAGTGCTCGTGGGGCGGGACGCCGGGCAGGTCACCGCGGCCGCGGCCAAGTATGGCTGGTCCGAGTCCGCGACGGACTGGCGTTCAGTCCTGGAACGGGACGACATCGATATCGTCGATATCTGCGCCCCGGGCTGGATGCACGCCGAGATCGCCATCGCCGCCCTCGAAGCCGGGAAGCACGTGCTCGTGGAGAAGCCATTGGCCAACACCCTCGCCGAAGCCGAGGCCATGACCGAGGCGGCGCGGGCGGCCCGGGTCAACGGCGTGCAGTCGATGGTCGGATTCAACTACCGCCGCGTGCCCGCCCTGGCACTGGCCCGCGAACTGATCGCGGAGGGCCGCCTCGGCACCGTGCGGCATGTGCGTGCCGCGTACCTGCAGGACTGGCTCGCGGACGCGGAATCACCAATGACCTGGCGGCTGAACAAGGAAACCGCCGGGTCCGGCGCCCTCGGGGACATCGCCTCCCACGCGATCGACCAGGTCCTGTTCCTCCTCGGAGACTCCGTCACCGAGGTCTCCGGCCGGCTCCACACCTTCACCAGGGTCCGGCCCGGACAGCACGGGCCGGAGGACGTGACGGTCGACGACGCCGCCTGGGCCACGCTGTCCCTCGCCTCCGGGGCGATCGCGTCAGTCGAGGTCTCCCGGGTGGCCACCGGGCAGAAGAACTCCCTGAAGCTGGAGATCTACGGTGAGAGGGGCACCATTCTCTTCGACCTGGAGAACCTGAACGAGCTCGGCTTCCTGGACGCCACCGTCCCGGTGCGGGAGCAGGGCTTCCGCCGGATCCTGGTCAACGAACCCGACCACCCCTACCTGGATGCCTGGTGGCCGCAGGGGCACATCATCGGCTGGGAACACACCTTCACGCACGAGATCCGTGACTTCCTGTCCGCGATCGGCACGGGTGACGCGCCGTCGCCGTCGTTCGAGGAGGGCCTCGCCGTCCAGCGCGTGCTCGCCGCCGTCGAGGAGTCAGCGGCAGCGAAAAGCGCTTCCATCCAACTCGTCCAGCCCACCGGCGCCGCAGCCGCCACACCAACCGAAGGAGCCTGATATGCCCCGCCCGTACACCCTGTTCACCGGCCAGTGGGCCGACCTGCCCTTCGAGGAAGTCGCCAGGCTCGCCTCCGGCTGGGGCTATGACGGCCTCGAAATCGCCGTCTCCGGCGACCACCTGGACGCCTGGCGCTGGGACGAACCCGGCTACGTCGAGTCCAAACTCGCCGTCCTGGAAAAGTACAACCTCAAGGTCTGGGCGATCTCCAACCACCTCAAGGGCCAGGCCGTCTGCGATGACCCGATCGACTTCCGCCACGAAGCGATCGTCGGGTCCAAGGTCTGGGGCGACGGCGACCCCGAAGGCGTCCGGCAGCGCGCGGCCGAGGAAATGAAACACACCGCCCGCCTCGCCAGAGCCCTCGGCGTGGACACCGTCGTCGGCTTCACCGGCTCCTCCATCTGGCAGTACGTCGCGATGTTCCCGCCCGTCCCGGAAAAGGTCATCGACGCCGGCTACCAGGACTTCGCCGACCGCTGGAACCCCATCCTGGACGTCTTCGACGAATGCGGCGTCCGCTTCGCCCACGAAGTCCACCCGAGCGAGATCGCCTACGACTACTGGACCACCGTCCGCACCCTCGAAGCGATCGGCCACCGCGAAGCGTTCGGGCTGAACTGGGACCCCTCCCACTTCATGTGGCAGGGCATCGACCCCGTCTCCTTCATTTGGGACTTCAAGGACCGGATCTACCACGTGGACTGCAAGGACACCAAGCTGCGCCCCACCGGCCGGAACACCGTCCTCGGCTCCCACCTGCCCTGGGGCGACCCCCGCCGCGGCTGGGACTTCGTCTCCGCCGGACGCGGCGACGTCCCCTGGGAATCGTCCTTCCGCGCGCTCACCGCCATCGGCTACACCGGACCCATCTCGGTGGAATGGGAAGACGCCGGCATGGACCGCCTGCACGGCGCCCCCGAAGCCCTCGCCGCGCTCAAGAAGTTCGACTTCCCCGCGTCGCAGACCAGCTTCGACGCCGCCTTCAGCACCAAAGACTGACCCGGAAACCGCCAAAGGAATTGCACCTATGGAACCGGTCACGGAAGAAAAGCGGTCCCGCCTGACCCATGCCGCCGCCGTCGGGGATTTCCTGGACGTCTGGCGCTGGGACGACTGGAACGAACTGCGGATCCGCTGCGTCGGGCCGATGCCTGTGATCACCACCTGGGTCAACGGCCTCAAGGTCGCAGAGCTGGACACTGCCACGCTCGAATCCCCCAACTATGATCCCGAGGCCATCTTTCGAGTGCTCGGCGACCGGGGGCACATCGCCCTCGAGGTCCACGACAACGATGCCATGTCCGGCGAAGCCCGGTGGGGAAAGGGCACAATGCCGGTGGCGGAACATCCGCATCAGGGAACTGAACCCCGAATCCGAGAGGCACGCGCAATGATCCGCACACTTCGGGCCGGACAGCGGTGTGAGGTCTGGATTGCCTCCGTTACCGGCGAGCGCGACCTGGTTTTCGCCACCGAGGACGTGCTCCTGGAGGCGCCCAACTGGACGCTCGACGGCGGGGCACTGGTCTTCAACGGCGACGGGAAGCTGTGGACGTTCGACGTTGCCGGCCGGAGCATCCGCCAGGTCCCGCTTACCGGGATCCCCGACCTCAACAACGACCACGTCCTGGACCCTGACGGCGAGCACATCTTCCTTTCGGCCAACGACGGCCACATCTACCGCGCGGCCCTGGCTGGCGGACAGGCCGCACGCATCACCAAGGACGACGGCTCGTTCCACTTCCTGCACGGCGTCAGCCCGGACGGCCAGGAACTGGCCTACGTCGGCATCGAATCCGGCGAATTCACCCAGCCGGGCCGGCTCCGGACCATTCCTGCCGGCGGCGGCGCATCCACACCCATCAGCGTCAACGGCCACTGCGACGGGCCCGAATACTCACCGGACGGCGAATGGCTGCATTTCAATACCGAGGCGTTCACCAGCAAGCCCGGCCATGCCCAGCTGGCGCGCGTGCGTGCCGTCGGCCGCAGCTCATCCAACGCCACCGGCGACAGCGGCGCCGAGCAACTCCTCAAGAGCGACACCGTCGACTGGTTCCCCCATCTCTCGCCCGACGGCCGTCTGGCCAGCTACATCCGTTTCCCCAGCGGCACGGTGGGCCACCCAGCGGACCTGCCGGTCGACGTCGTACTTGTCTCAACCGATGACTGGGCCGCGCCGCTGCAGAGCTGGGCCCTCTTCGGAGGCCAGGGGACGCTCAACGTCAACGGCTGGGCGCCCGATTCCACCCGGTTCGCGTACGTCGCGTACCCCCTCGCCACCGCCGATTCGATAAAGGACTAACGTGACCAACCACCCCAATGGCACCTCCGACGGCCACATCCGCTGGGGAATCCTCGGCACGGGATTCATCGCGGGCCTGCAAACGCAGGACCTGGCCGAGAACGGCTTCACGGTGCAGGCCGTCGGTTCCCGCAACGCCGCATCGAGCAGGGCCTTCAGTGAAAAGTTCGACATTCCCACCGCACATGCAAGCTACGAAGCATTCGTCGCGGACCCGGACGTCGACGTCGTTTACATTGCCTCACCGCACACGTACCATCATGCCCACGCGCTGCTCGCCCTGAACGCCGGAAAGCACGTGCTGGTGGAGAAGCCGTTCACCATCAACGCCCGGGAAGCGCAGGAAATCTTTGCGCTGGCTGAGGCCAAGGGGCTCGTGGCACTGGAGGCCATGTGGAGCCGCTTCCTCCCCCATATGGCCCGCCTCCGCGAGATCGTCGCTGAGGGCTCACTCGGGCAGATCCGGAAGGTCACGGCCAGCCACAACCAGAACCTTCCCAAGGATCCCGCGCACCGGCTCAACGATCCTGCCCTGGGCGGCGGTGCCCTGCTGGACCTCGGCGTCTACCCCGTGTCCTTTGTCTTTGACGTCCTCGGCACACCGGACACCATCCGGGCCAGCGCCTCCATGACGGCCACGGGCGTGGACCGGCAGACGGCAGCGATCTTCGAGTACCCGGACGGACAGCAGGCAATCGTGGACTGCGCCCTGGACACCGCTTCAAACAACCGCGCCGCCATCATCGGGACGGAGGGGTGGATCGACATCGAACCCACCTGGTACAACCCGACGCCCTTCACCCGGTTCGACAATGCGGGCAAGGTCCTGGAGAGCTTCGACCAGCCGGTGACCAGCAGGGGGATGCAGTACCAGGCAGCCGAGATGGAAGGCCTTATCCGGGCCGGCCGCACCGCGGGTACGGTTCTTCCCCCGGGTGAGAGCGTGGCAGTCATGGCCGCGATGGACGAGATCCGCCGCCAGATCGGCCTCAAGTACGACGCCGACGGGAACCCCAATGACTGAAACTGTCCAGTCCCGGATCACCGAACTGCAGCTGCACGAGGAAGAACTCGTCTTCCCCGGATTCGACCACCACGATGCGTTCCTGCAGACGGCCGCAGGCTAAGTGCCGTGGCGGCGCTCCCCGGTGTGTCCGCCCACAATCTGTTCATAGAGCGCCAAGTGGTCCGCCACCATGCGGGCCGAGCTGAAGCGCTGCTCCACCGAGGCGCGGCAGGCCTCACGACTGAGGCCTGCGGCTTGGGCGGCGAATCCTGCCAGCTGGTCGACGCTGCCCAGGTAACCCGTGACGCCATGCTCCACTATTTCCGGAGCAGCACCGGCAGGGGTCCCCACAACGGGCGTTCCGGTGGCCAGCGCCTCAATCATCACGAGGCCGAATGGCTCCGGCCACTGGATCGGATTCAGGAACGCGAGCGCGCCGCCCACCAGTTCGTATTTCCCAGCGTCGGACAGCGGCCCCGTGAACTCCACGTCGGGTCCCAGCGCCGGCTTGACGACCTCGTCGAAATAGCCCTGCTCCTCAGGGCCCTGGATCCGGGCGCTGATACGCAGAGGGATTACGGCGGCACGTGCGATGTGGATTGCTTCGAGGATGCCTTTGTCCGGGGACATCCGTCCGACAAAACAGAGATAACCGCCGTTCCCCTGGCCCACCGGAACGGACGCCACATCCATGCCATGGTGGATCACCTTCGCCACCGGGACTTCCGGCGACCGGCTGACCTGGTCATGGGAGATGGCAATGATGCCGGTGGTCTTTCCGATTGCGCTGTACAGGTCCACGGCCTGCGGGGCCAGGCGGATGTGGATGGTGGTGACCACCGGGACACCGGCCGGCCGCTGGGCATACAGCGGACCGCTCATGGTGTGGTCGTGGATGATGTCCACGCCTGCCATGCCGTCGTAGGCCCTGATGATGTGGCTCAGCTCCGACAATGCGAAACCCATGTCCGCCGGTTCCGAGGGACGCATCCGTGGAGCCAGGGGAACGGGACAGGTGCTGTCGGACGGGGCTGCCAGCAGGACGTCATGCCCGGCCGCGGCGAACCCGCGCGCAAGGCTGTCCACCACCCGTTCGGTGCCGCCGTACCCGGATGGCGGAACCGGGATCCACGGTGCCGATATCAGTCCAATGCGCATTTTGCCTCCCACGTGTGTACGGCCTGACCGCCGGGAGTTAGTCCAAACAATATGGCCGGGCCTGCCGCCAGACAAGGGCTGCGGGAAGCCCGGCTCTCCCAGACAACACTGTTCAGCCGGCGTGACCAAAGCAACTGTCGGCGCAGGAATGCCCGGGAGGGCCCGGGAGTTGTCGTAGGCATGAAGATTGAGATCTGGTCAGACGTCGCATGCCCCTGGTGCTACATCGGCAAGCGCCGGTTCGAGGCCGCCCTCGCCGAGTTCCCGCACCGCGACCAGGTGGAGGTGCAGTGGCGCAGCTACCAGCTGGACCCGACCCTGCCCGAACACTACGACGGCACTGAACTGGACTACCTCAGCACGCGCAAGGGCCTCGCTCCCGCCCAGGTCACGCAGATGTTCGACCATGTAGCAGCCCAGGCCAAAGGTGAGGGCCTCAACTACCGGTTTGACGCCGTCGTGGTTGCCAACAGCTTTACGGCCCACAGGCTGATCCATCTGGCTGCCGCGCACGGCAGGCAGGATGCGGCCAAGGAGCGGCTGCTCAGCGACCACTTCGAGCACGGCAAGGACATCGGCAGCCCCGACTACCTCGCGTCGCTTGGCGCGGACCTTGGGCTCGAGGCAGACGACGTTGCCGAGCTGTTCAGCACCGACAAGTACGCCGACGACGTCCGCCGCGACTTCGCTGAAGCCCGCGCCCTGGGCATCAGCGGCGTTCCGTTCTTCGTGGTCGACCGCAAGTACGGGCTGTCCGGAGCCCAGCCTGCGGCGAGCTTCACCATGGCCCTCGAGCAGGCCTGGCAGGAGTCGCACCCGCTGGTTATGGTCGGCAACCAGGCCGACGCCAACGACAAACCAGGTGCCGAGGCGTGCGGCCCGGACGGCTGCCCCGTCTGAGTTTTGGACAGCTGAGTGTACAAAAACCCGGACCGGAGGTTTGGTGACAGATCGCGGTAAAGTGTCCCTATGCCACGGATCTCGGCCCCCAGCAACGCTGCCCAACGCGCCGAGACCCAGCGCCGCATCCTGAACGCCTTCGGTGAGCTCCTCTTCTCCCACGGCCTGCCCGGGCTCACCATGACGGACGTCGCCCGGCACGCAGGGATTGGCCGTACGGCTGTCTACAACTACTACGCCGACATCGAAGAGCTCCTGATCGCCTACGCGCTCGTGGAGACGGAACGGTTCATGACGGGACTGCGCGAGTCGCTGTCCCGGCTGGACAATCCGGTGGACCAGCTGGCCCTGTACGTGCGTGCCCAGGTGGAGGATCTCAGCCGCCGCCATCTGCCCCCGGGTCCGGCCATGGGCTCAGTCCTCTCGCCGGCATCGTTCGCCAAGCTGGCGGACCACGTGGGCGGGCTCAACGACATGCTGCAGGACATTCTTCGCGACGGCATGGACCAGGGCTACTTCCCGGTGGCCGATCCCCTGCAGCAGGCGCAGCTGATCCACGGCACCCTCTCCTCGAGCGCCGCCCGCGGCGGCGACGCCACCGAAGACCTGGAGGAAAGAATTTCCCGGACAGTCCGCTTCATCCAGTTGGGCGCCGGGGCAAGGTTCGACGACGGCGGCCGCCCCTTGCTCCTGCAGCCGCCGGCCGCTGCGGCCGGCTAAGGGTCAGCCGGCCGAGTCCTCAGGGCTTGGCGCCCTGGGTGGGCATGACAGGCCACTGCGAGTCGTCGGCGACGCGCCGGCTCTCACGCGGGCAGCTGAGCTGGCCCGGCGTCTGGTCAACAAGCTGCGGCTTGATTAGGCCGCGGTAGTCGCTGGCCAGGATCACGTCCACGCTGGCGTCCTTGCGCCCGTCCTGGAAGTAATCGGAGCCCGGCAGATTCCGCTGGACGGTGAAGGCCGCCGACTGTCCGGCAGCACCGGAGACGACCGCCGCCACGCCGCGGTATCCGGTCTGCGTGTTGGCCACGTTGCCAACAACAAACTTCCGGACCTTGAACTCATTAGCTGCCGCCTTGGCCAGGCCGTTGCGGCTCGTGGCGTTGAGGACGTTCACCTTCACCTTGGCGGGCGGCGTGTAGTCGAAGGTTGTGGCGGGGCAGACGGAGGAGTTCTCCTGGGCCTGGATGGCGGACGGAAACTTGATCTGCCCGCTCATCACCCCCATCGCCCCCATGACTCCTGCGACAATGAGGCCCAGCAGCAGCACGAGCACCACACCGTGCAGGATCCGGCGGCGCAGCCGGCCGGGGTTCTCCCCGTGTTCGTCGTCTTCGACGAACGTGGCCCTGAGCTCCGGGCCGGTTATGACGCGGTGACCGTGGAGAACGGTCAGGTCTTTGGGTTTTCTAGCCATCGATCACAAGCACCCTTGCATGTATGGCGGTGCGCTGGTGGAGTGCTGTCCTTACCGCCCGGTGCAGGCCATCCTCCAGATAGAGAGTGCCCTGGTACTGCACCACGTGGGGAAAGAGGTCGCCAAAGAAAGTGGAGTCCTCGGCAAGGAGCGCTTCAAGGTCCAGGGTCCGCTTGGTGGTCACAAGTTCATCCAGCCGCACGGGACGGGGCGGAAGCGCCGCCCAGTCTTTGGGGGTACTGAAACCATGGTCGGGGTAAGGGCGTCCCTCGCCCACAGCTTTGAATATCACCCTGCAAGCGTAAGCAACTGGCGGGTTCTAGGGAATGTGGAATCAGCGCGCCGCGGGAGGTTGTAGCCAAACAGTAACTATGTGTCACATGCTGGCCTCTACCCGCCGTCTGGGCGGATCGGCCCGTGCCGGCTGACAGAATGGAGCCATGACTGCTCCTTCAGCGAACCCCGCCACCGGGTTCGGCGCCCACACGCCGTCGGCACCCGCCCTGGCCCTTCTCCTGGACGTCGACGGCCCGGTCGCCAGCCCGGTGACCAGGGATGTGAAACCGGAAATCATTGCCGATCTGGTGGCCCTCGCGAACGCCGGGATACCGGTCATATTCAACACCGGGCGTTCGGATGCGTTCATCCGCGAGCAGGTCATGGCGCCCATGATCGCAGCCGGAATGCCCGGCGGAACGCTGATCCACGCCATCTGCGAAAAGGGCGCCGTGTGGTTCAGCTACACGGCTGCCGGCCCCGGACCCATCCACGTGGACCACGAGCTTGCCGTGCCGGCGGCCTACGGCGACGATATCCGGCGCATGGTGGCTGAGGATTACGCGTCCCACATGTTCTTCGATGAAACCAAGCGCGCCATGGTGTCGGTGGAGCAGCATATCGAGGTGCCCAGCAGTGAGTACCTCGCCGAGCAGAAGCTGTTTGATGCCGAGGCCCTGGAGCTCATGGAGCGCTACGGTTTCGGCGTGGTACGGCTGGAGCACCACGCACCGAACTCCGACGACGAGATTGACTACCGCGTGGACCCCACCATCATTTCCACGGACATTGAGTCGGTCCGGCTGGGCAAGGACCTCGGCGCAAGCCGCGCGGTGGAGCTCCTGGCGGCCCAGGGAATCACGCCGCAGGCCTGGCGGACGGTCGGCGATTCCCGCACGGACTACGCCATGGCCGATTGGCTTCACCACAACGACCACCCCGTGAAACACGTCGACGTCCGCCCTGCGGACGGCGTCCCGGCCAAGCCCTACGACGTTCTCACCGCCGTCGACCTGGGTATGCCGGAAACGGTCATTCACGACGACGCCGGGGCGGCGTTCCTGTCCAGTTGGCGTCAGGCGCTATTCGGCTGAGCCCGCTGCCGCGGCCGCGGGATAAGGGCCAGAGCACAGAGTGGCGGGCCACCGCCCTCCCGCTGCCCGACATGTTTTATCGGCAGGACTATCATGCAAGTAAGACTTCACCCCTAGCAGCTTGGGAGAAACACCATTACCGACGTGACGGTTCAGGACGACATCTACTACGGCGGTCAGGCATCCGAGGACGTACCCGCGCTCGCGGAAGTAACGTCGCCGGCGGCTGTGGCGCGCCTCAAGCACCGCCCCGACGTCGTTCGCCGGTCAGGCCGGTATGCGCTGATCAACGACACACGGACGCCCTACCAGGCCATGGTTGAGGACCTGCTCTTCCTGCGGAATGTGCTGGACGGGGCCGGGCTGGATTACCTGCTGGTCCGGGGCAACAACGACCGTCCGGTGATCGCCCTCGACTGGAAGGACCGCAAGAAACTGCGGTCCGCCCTTGTGGACGCCTGCCGGAACGAGCCTTTCTACTCTATGACCGTGGACGCGAAGAAGAAGACGTCCGTCCTCGTGGCCGACGGCGAACTCTCCGTCAACCGGCAGGCACGCATCTTCCGGTTGTACCGCCCGCGGGTTGAGCCCTACGGCGGGTTCGAATTTGGTGCCTCCGCGGGCGTCCAGGTGGAGCTGTGGAGCTTCCTGGGCAACGAAGTAATCCTGCCGATCGAGAACTCCCTGACCCGCCGCACCATGATGGCGCACGACGCCGTCCGCGGAACGGTTGAGCGCTATGGCCACACGTGGCCCACCATCGAGAACATGTTCGCCGACCACGCAAGCGACATCAGCTTTGATATCGACATGGTCTTCTCCTGGGTGGACGGCACCTCCCCGGAGTACATCGCCGCCCGCCGTGCCCGGATGGCGGGAGCCGTCCTTGGCGAAGGCGACGACCACGAGGCGCGCTACCGGCAAATCAATGAGCTCAAATACGCGCTCCGGTCGGTGTACATGTTCGCACCGTGGGTCCGCCGCATCTTCATCGCCACGGACTCCCCCGCGCCGGAATGGCTGAACGACCACCCGTCCGTGACCATTGTCCGGAGCGAGGAGTTCTTCGCCGACCCGTCGGTGCTGCCCACGCACAACTCCCAGGCCGTGGAGTGCCAGCTGCACCACATCGAGGGCCTCTCCGAGCACTTCCTCTACTCCAATGACGACATGTTCTTCGGGCGGCCTGTCGGCCCGGACATGTTCTTCACACCGGGTGGCATCACCAAGTTCATCGAGGCGGAGACCCGCATCGGCCTCGGCGACAACGACGCCGAACGCAGCGGCTTCGAAAACGCGGCCCGGGTCAACCGGAAACTGCTCTGGAACCGCTTTGGCCGGATCACCACCCGCCACCTGGAGCACACGGCGGCCCCGCTACGGCGCAGCCTGGTTGCCCAGATGGAGCAGGAGTTCCCCGCGGAGTTCGCGAACACTGCCGCCAGCACATTCAGGGCCGCAGACAACATCTCCGTCACGAATTCCTTCTACCACTACTACGCGCTGCTGACCGGCCGGGCCGTAACCCAGACGGCAGCAAAGGTGCGCTACGTGGACACCACGCTCCGGTCGGGACTGAACTACCTGCCCAAGCTGCTGACCAAGCGCAACATGGACTTCTTCTGCCTCAATGACGGCAGTTTCCCGGAGGTTCCGGCCGACGAACGTGCGGAGCTGGTTACGGACTTCCTGGAGAAGTACTACCCGATCAAGGCGCCCTGGGAAAAGTAGGCTCCAGATCGCAGAAAACCCCGCCGGATCTGACCAGTTCAGATCCGGCGGGGTTTTCTTGTATGTACTGACGCTACTTCCGTGCGAGCATTGGGCGTTTGGCCCCTTCGGGGATGCGGATTCCGGCTGCTGCCAGACGGCGTTCCGTCTCCTCGGGGCTGACATACTCGCCCACGGTCGGAGTTGCGCCCAGCGGCACTACTGAATGCACCACCGTGTGCTCATAAACGTGCACCAGGTTGAAGGCCTGCCCGCCGTCGCGGCCGCGCGTGCCGCCCACCGGAACGTTCAGGTCCTGGGTGTAGCACGTCGCCGAGGCCACAGACACGGGGATGCCGGCGAAGCTCGCCGTCGTGGAGTAATGGAGGTGCCCGGCGAGGATGCTACGGACATCCGAGTTCCGGACTACGGCTGCCAGGGACGCCTGGTCGCGGAGCTCCACCAGCACGGACAGGTCCAGCACCGACGGAACCGGCGGATGGTGCAGGGCCAGGATGGTGCCGTCCGGCGCTGGGGTCTCCAGCTGCCCGGCAAGCCAGTCCAGCTGGTTGTCACTGAGTTCCCCGTGGTGGTAGCCGGGCACGGACGTATCCATGGTGATGACGCGCAGCCCGTTGACGTAGTAGCTGTGGTCGACGGGATCGTCGTTGCCCGGCTGATCGAACAGGCCGGCCCGGAAGTTGGCGCGGTTGTCATGGTTGCCCATGGCCCAGATGACCTGGGCACCGAGATCCCGGCACGCGGGCTCCACGATCGCGCGGAGCTTTGCGTACGCCTCGGGATCACCTTTGTCTGCCAGGTCGCCGGTGAATATTACGGCTTCCGGGCGCGCGCCCGAGGCCTGAACCTCGTCGAAGAGCTGGATCAGGCGGGCTTCGCTGTCAACTGCGCCGTATAGGGGGTCCGGACCTCCCAACAGGTGGGGGTCACTCAGGTGGAGTAGAAAATGGCGTGGCCGGGGATGCTCGGCCTCGATGAGCTCCATTGCTGCCTTCGCGGTAGTTAGGAAGCGGGCGCCTCCTGTGTCCCTCTCAGTACGTTCCATCCAACCAGATAAAAAGCGAACTATGGGGAAACGGGAGTTTGCATGTTGAAAAATTACAACACCGCCGCCGCTTTCGGGCTACCTTCCTCGCTTTCGTTTCCTCGCACGGTCATCACCCGATGACCGCTTCATTTCTTTGCCGCGCATTGTTTGATTTGCCGCATTCCGCAGGTACCTCACGGACAGTGGGCTATGCGCCCGGCAGCTTCGCCGCAGAGATGAAGGGGGAAATCCCCCGGGCAGTTCCGGGCGGAATGCTCTTCCGGAAAGTGCCCGGCTTACCGTGCCTGGGGCCGCTGGCAACGCGGACGACGGCGTGCTGCAGCGCTGGGCAGGCCAGCCACCCAGCAAATCTGGTACAGCCCGCACATCCGCCGTCGGCGGACGCATCCGCCGCCAGACCTGCATCACCCGTGGGGCATCCGAAACCCGGGCGTGTTCCGTCGGGTGTCGGCGGAATCGTTTGGAGGGAAGTCACAGTGTGCTCTCTCGCCGGGTGCATAGCTGTCACTAATGACAACGGCATTGGCCTCTGTTGCATTCCCTGGACCTCCTCACCATTTGGCTTCCCCGGTAAGCGAACAGCCCGACGTCGGCTGCCCGCCACCATTTACGGCGCCGCCGTGGGCTCCGCCGTCGGAACGGCTTCTGCCGCGGCAGAATCCCCGGTTGGCGCGGCACTTGGCGACGTCACGGCTGCCGGTTCCGACGTGGGAACTGGCGCCGGTGCTGGCCCAGCCGGAACCGTGGTTACGGGGGCCGCCGGCGTGGGGACCGGATCCTGCACAGGTGCCGGAGCGGGCTCGATGGGGGCAACTTCCGTCGGGGCAGGCGTGATCGGCGCGGGAGGTGCGACCGGCTCGGTGGGTGCCGGGGGCACGGGGTCCGCCGGGACCGCCGGGACCGCCGGCTCGATGGGGGCAACTTCCGTCGGGGCAGGCGTGATCGGCGCGGGGGGTGCGACCGGCTCGGTGGGTGCCGGGGGCACGGGGTCCGCCGGGACCGCCGGCTCGGGGGGAGTCGGATCAGCCGGAGCCGGGACCGCCGGCGGCGTGGTGGGAGTCTGCGTCGGAGTGGGTGTGGGGGTAGGAGTCGGCGTCGGTGTGGGAGTTGGCGTCGGTGTGGGAGTCGGCGTCGGCTTGGGTTTGGCCGTCGCAGGAGGCTTCGGCGGCGTTGGCGTGGGGCTTGTCGTACTTGTCGTAACAGTCGGAGTTGCCGCCGTGGGGGAGGTCGATGGACCGGACGAGGTTGGACCGGAGGTCGACGAGCTGGCAACGAGGGTGGTTCCCACGGAGGTTGACGGGCCGCTGCGCGGGTTGGCCACTGCGGCTGCGGTGACCGGCGTCAGGCCGTCATCCGTGTTGCCCGGTCCGCTGTTGCCTGGGATGTTGGGGATGGCCCACCCGGAGGTGGTGGCCGAACCGCTTTCGAAGCTGGTAAAGACGGCGGGCGCCAGTGCGTCGGTCTGCCGGATGGGCAGGAGGGTCCACTTCATCGGGTCCTCGTGCTGACCGTTCTTGATCACCTCGAAGTGCAGGTGGCAGCCGGTGGAGGATCCAGTGGTGCCTACCTCCGCGATGATCTCTCCTACCCGCACCTGGTCGCCCTTTTCGACGGCGATGCCCTGCAGGTGGTTGTACGTGGTGATCAGGCCGTTGCCGTGGTCAATTTCCACCCTGTTGCCGCCGCCCCAGGGGTGCCATCCGGCGGCTCGCACCACGCCGGCGTCGGCTGCGTAGACACGGGTGCCACAGGCGGCGGAGAAGTCCTGGCCCCAGTGGAACTCTCCAGCTTCGCCGGTGATCGGGCTGTGCCGCAGGCCGAACGGGGAACTGGGAGTCAGCACCTCCAGGGGTGCCATGAGGAAGCCTGCCCCGGGCCGCTTCAGCGCGGTGGAAGCCACACCGGGAGATTTGGCGGTGCCCGTCTTTATTGCCTTGACGGCGGTATTCGACACGGTGCGTCCGGTGGGAGCCTTCGCCGGTGCGGCGATGCCGGAGCCGCTGATCGGGTACCCGGGCGGGGTGGTGTCGGGATCAAGGAGTTCCGGCCCGACAACTCCCGAGGGAGGGGCAATTGGGACGGCAGCACCCACGGGCTGCTGGATCGGGGCAGCGGGCCCCTGGAACCCGAAGGCAAAGACGGAGAAGCCGACAACCACCGCCGCGGATAGGCTCCGCAAGGCGATCCGGCCAGGGCCGGTCACCCTCGGTGTATGCTCGGGTCCCCCATGATTTGCCACAGAATTCTCCTGGATCAGTACCCGCCAGACTTCCTGTCTCGACGAGCGTGTCCTCCATTGTGGCCACAGGCTCTAGCACGGCGAAACCCCTAAAACGGGGGGGTCACGTGGCATGCATCCATAGGCTTAACCGGCCAGCCTCGACGCGCGAGAATGAAACATGCGGACTTTCCTGAGGAAATGGCAGGCGGAACTGAAACGCACACTGACCGGCAGCCCGGATGCGCTGCCGGACTGGGTCCGGAAGTTTGCCCAGGGAGACGACGCCGGGTACTTCCTCCCCGGCTCTGCGGTCTGGGCCGTCCACGCCGGCATGCCCACCATCATCGGCGGCATCCGTGCCCTGCTGATGCAGACCCTCCACCCCGGCGTCCTCGCCGGTGTCCACGACCACTCAAATTTCCGTGAGGACACGCTGGGCCGACTGGCCCGGACCACGGCGTGGATCCACGCCCTCACTTACGGATCCACAGCTGTTGCCCAGGCGGCAACCGCGAGGGTGGTCCGGCTGCACGAGTCCGTTATCGGCAAGTACGTCGACGGCGGCGGCACCGTCATCGAGTACTCCGCCAACGATCCTGAACTTCTCCGCTGGGTGCACATCACGTTCACGGACTCGTTTCTGCGCGCGCATGAGCTGTGGGGCGGCACCATTCCGGGCGGCCCGGACGCCTATGTGCGCGAATGGGCGCAGGCTGGCAGGCTCATGGGCGTGGAGTTCCCGCCGGAGAGCAAAGCCGCCCTCGACCGGGAGCTCGGAAAATGGCTTGCTTCCGGGATTCTTCGCGGCGATAACCGGGTTGCCGAAACAGTCGCCTTCATCCGGGATCCGCCCCTTCATCCCCTGCTGAAGCCGGGTTACCGAGTGCTGTTCGAGGCCGCCGTCCTGAGTCTGGAGCCTGAATACCGCCGGCTGCTCGGACTGCATACTGCCCGGCTGGGTCCCCTGCCGCTGCCCGTGAGGCCGGCCGCCAGGGCGACCCTCGCCGTCGTCCGTTTGGCCCTGGGCAGGGCCAGCCCCAGCGAGCTCGCCGCCCGCCAACGGCTCCGCAGACTTGGCGTGGCCTAGCCCCCGTACTCGACGTAGAAAAAAGGACGCAGAAAACAGAAAACCCGGTCCTGACGAAGTCAGAACCGGGTTTTCCGTTGGCGGAGAATGGGGGATTTGAACCCCCGAGGGCGTTAACCCAACACGCGTTCCAGGCGTGCGCCATAGGCCGCTAGGCGAATTCTCCAGCTGCTCTTGAACCAAAAGCAGATACTAGAATACCTGAACTTTCCGGCATCTCCCAATCGGCCGAAAATGGTGCCATGTCCCAGCTGCATGCGCTCGTGGTTTACGTTCCCGAATCCCACGCCGAGGCGGTGCTCACCGCCATTGGAGATGCCGGCGCCGGGAGGCTGGGTGACTACTCGCACTGCTCCTTCACGTCGCCGGGTACAGGACGATTTACCCCCTTGCCCGGAGCCCGACCCTACATCGGCACCGCCGGCGAGCCGGAGGAAGTTTCCGAGGTCCGGATCGAGTGCATCGTGGAAGAGGACGTGCTTGACGCCGTCGTGCAGGGATTGCGGCGGGCCCACCCCTACGAGGAGCCGGCGTTCATGAGCTGGCGCGTGAACGGGCACCGCTAAGACGACGGCGGCGGCCGCCCCAACCCCAGGGGAGCCGATTCGGGCCACGCCCAAAGTTCGGGTAAAGTATCTGACGGCCCCTCATGTGGCGTCATCCTGTTGAACTCCCCCAGGACCGGAAGGTAGCAAGGGTAGATGGGCTCTGGCGGGTGCATGAGGGGTCTCTTATTTAATGTCAGTCCCTATAGGTAGGTTTTCCCTGTGACTGTTACAACTGCCCTTTACCGCAGGTATCGCCCGGACTCGTTCGCGGACGTTATCGGGCAGGAACACGTCACGGAGCCGCTGATGACGGCGCTGCGCAAGAACCGCGTGAACCACGCCTACCTTTTCTCCGGCCCGCGCGGCTGCGGCAAGACCACGTCTGCGCGCATCCTGGCGCGCTGCCTTAACTGCGCGAAGGGCCCCACAGACACCCCGTGCGGCGTCTGCCCCAGCTGCGTCGAACTCGCCCGCGGCGGTGCCGGCTCCCTCGACGTCATCGAGATCGACGCCGCCAGCCACGGCGGCGTGGACGACGCCCGCGACCTCCGGGAACGCGCCACCTATGCTCCGGTGCGGGACCGCTACAAGATCTTCATCATTGACGAGGCCCACATGGTCACCTCGGCGGGCTTCAACGCCCTGCTGAAAATCGTCGAAGAGCCGCCGGAACACATCAAGTTCATCTTCGCCACCACCGAGCCGGACAAGGTCATCGGGACCATCCGGTCGCGCACGCACCACTACCCGTTCCGGCTCGTTCCGCCGGAGCCGCTTATGGCTTACCTCGAGCAGCTCTGCCAGCAGGAAAACGTCCCCGTGGCCCCCGGTGTGCTGTCGCTGGTGATCCGCGCAGGTGCTGGGTCCGTGCGGGACTCGTTGTCCGTGCTGGACCAGCTCATGGCAGGCGCCGGACCCAACGGCCTCGATTACGAACTCGCCGTGGCACTCCTCGGTTACACACACGCCTCGCTTCTGGACGACGTCGTCGAGGCAATCGCCGCTTCCGATGCCGCCACGGTCTTCCGTGCCGTGGACCGCGTCATCCAGACGGGGCACGATCCCCGCCGCTTCGTGGAGGACCTCCTGGAGCGCTTCCGCGACCTCATCATCGTGCAGGCCATGCCGGAAAGCGCCCAGGCCATCCTCCGCGGCATGCCGGCCGACCAGATCGCCCGGATGCAGAGCCAGGCACACAATCTCGGCGCAGCCGAGCTGTCTCGCGCGGCCGACGTCACCAACACCGCGCTGACGGAGATGACGGGTGCCACGTCGCCGCGGCTGCACCTGGAACTGCTCTGCGCCCGCATCCTGCTGCCCAGTTCCGAGCAGACCGAACGCGGCATCGCTGCCAGGATCGACCGCGTGGAGCGTCGCCTGAACTACGGAGGGTCCGACGCCGGTGTTCCCGCCACCGCGTCAGTTGCGCCGGCCGTGCCAGCGCCTGCGGCAGCCGCGCCTGCTCCTCCTGCCACTGCTGCACCTGTTCCGTCTGCCGCTCCTTCCCTGAACGCTCCGGCAGCTTCGGCGAGAGTTCCCGCCGCTCCGGCAGAGGCCGCTCCGGCGTCCGCCCCGGCTCCGGCGCAGGGCGCGCCGCAGAGCCCGCCCAGCATCCAGGACGCACCCGGACGGGAAGCGCTGGCCGCACCACGGATCACCACTGGTGACTGGCCCATGGATGACACCGCCGCACGCGACCACCGCCCGGCCTCGGGCTCACACGACGGCCAGGGCCGGGACTTTGTTGACCAGCGTCCCGCGGCTTCGCAGGCACCGGAGTCCGCCCCGCGGCCTGAACAGGCCCCGCGCCAACAGGCCCAAGGCCCCCAGCTGCTGGCGGCACAGGCAGCCCCTTCGACTCCGGCCCCGCAGTCCCACGCCCAGCCCTCTTCGAGTACAGCCTCTGCCGGTGCAACTCCCGCCGGTGGGCACGCCGACGTGGAGGTACTCCGCCGCGCCTGGCCTGAGGTCCTGCAGACCCTGGCAAGAATCAAGCGGAGCACGTGGGCGCTCGTGGAGCCCAATGCCCAGGTCGGCCAGTTCGACGGCCAGGTCCTGACGCTCGTCTTCACCACCCCCGGGCTGGCCGGTGCCTTCGGCAGGGCAGACCACTCCGAGAATCTGCGCCAGGCCATCCACAAAACGATAGGCATCGACTGCCAGATCACCGCCGTGGCAGGCGCCGGCAGCTCAGCGAGCTCTGAACCAAACCCAAAAGCGCCTACTAGCCGGGATATTCCGGCTGCCACTACGGACGCGGATTGGGGCCTGGCCCCTGCCCCGGGTGGCTCCGGCGAGCCGGAGTCCGTCCCTGCCCGTCCTCCGGCAACAGGTTCGGCTCCGGCGTCGCCAACTGCGTCCACTGCGCCCGCGGCGGGGCATGCCTCTCCTTCTTCGCCGGAGGCTCGAGCGGTTTCCGCGCCGCAATGGTCAGGACCGACCATCACGGCGTCCCGGTCGGACACCGCAGCCCCCGCCGGCGTCGGAAGCGCTACCGCCGCATCAGCCACTACCGCACCCGCTCTCCCTGCCGCACCTGTCGGCGCCGGCGGCGCTGCTGGAGCATCCGGCCATGCACCGACCGTGTCGCCCCAGCAACCCGCCACACAGCCGGTGGCCACGGAGCCGGCTGCTTCACAGGTGCCTGTCCCCCAATCCTCTGCAGCACAGGGGCAGGCACGTGGACCGCAGCAGCAAGCCGGCGACTATTCCCATCCGGATGACGACTGGGGCCCTCCGCTGGACGAGGACGCACCTCCGCTGGAAGAAGAGCCTCCCATGGACTGGGAGCCGCCGCGCCAGTGGCAGGGCAGCCCTGCGCCGTCGTCGGGGCCGGAGATGTCGTCGGCGCCGGAGATAAAGGCACCGGAGGTAACCCAGACTGCCGAGTCCGCACCGTCCGCTCCGCAGACCCGTGCAAAAAATGCTGCTCCGGCACAGGCGGAGCGCCAGCCTGCTCCAGACACCTCGGCTGATCCGTGGTCCCGTGCTGTCGAGCAGACACCTGGCGTTTGGGCTCTCGGTTCAGAAAGCAACGTGGGCAAATACCCGGGCGTGGCTGACGATGGGCGAGACGAGGAGTCAAACGGGACGGCTGCACCGGTGTACGCACCGGCCGCCGCCCAGCCGCCGCACCCCGGCGGTCCCGCCGCTGAAGGCCCGCCGTCCACTGCGCCGGGTGGGAGCGCCCCCGGTGAAGGCGCCCCGAGGGTGAGCGCCCCCGCTGAGACCCCGCCGGAAACTGCCGAGCGCAATGTGCCGGAGTTCGAGCCTGCCTACGCCATGGCATCCGCCCCGGCAGCTCCCAGCCACGAGTACGGAGCACCCACCCCACCCCAGGGTGTCCGCCCACCAGCCGTGACTACTGCCACCGATGCCGCCCCGGTCCGGGTTCCCGTGTTCGCATCACGCCCCGGACCCGCTCAGGCCGGACCAGCAGTTCAGGCCGGACCAGCGGTTCAGGCCGGGCCCGCAGTTGCGGCTGCCCGTAACACTGCATCGGCGCCCGAGACTCCCGCCAGGGGCAAGCTGAGCCTCTACCAGAGGCTCTCCAACAGCCCGGAGGCCGAGGCGGGCCGGGCCAAGGCGCCAGTGCGGAGCACCGAGGAACCGGCACAGTACGTGCAGGACATCCCCAGCGCGGATGACGAAACCATCGAGGAGTCGGGCGTCTTTGGCCGCGCCGCCGTCGAGCGTATTCTGGGCGGAAAGCTCATCGAAGAACGGTCGCTGGACGGCAGCCCCCTGATGCCCCGGTACTAGGCAGTGGCACCCGGCCCTGAAGGGGCTCCGCCCGAAGCGAGGACCCAGGGGCCGGGCAGGCCGCCCCGCGACGTCCCGGTGCCCCGTCTGGGGGCAGCGGCCAACTTTCAACCAAGCAATCGAGGAAAAAGTGTACGAGGGTGCAGTTCAGGAGCTGATCGACGAGCTCGGACGCCTTCCCGGTGTGGGACCGAAGTCTGCGCAGCGCCTGGCTTTCCACATCCTGGAGGCAGACCCCCAGGACATGAAGCGGCTGGTGGAGGCCATCACCACCGTCAAGGAGCGGGTCAAGTTCTGCGCCGCCTGCGGCAACGTGACCGAGCAGGAACTGTGCAACATTTGCCGCGACCCGAGGCGTGACCCCTCCGTCATCTGCGTCGTGGAGGAGTCCAAGGACGTGCTGGCCGTGGAGCGCACCCGCTCATTCCGGGGCCGCTACCACGTGCTCGGCGGTGCCATTAACCCGATCGCCGGCGTCGGTCCGGAGCAGCTTCGGATCCGCGAACTCCTCAACCGGCTCAGTGATGGCGCCGTCCAAGAGATCATCATCGCCACCGACCCGAACCTTGAGGGCGAGGCCACCGCCACCTACCTGGCGCGGATGCTGCAGTCCATCGGGATCGCGGTCACCCGTCTCGCTTCCGGGCTGCCCGTGGGAGGGGACCTCGAGTACGCGGACGAAGTCACCCTGGGCAGGGCCTTCGAGGGCCGCCGGAATGCCCTCAGCTGACTGCAAGGGTCACAATTCCACAGCCGGCGGACGGCGGCGATAAACTGTTGAAACCAGTATGCCGCCGTGCCGTAAGGCCGCCTGGCCTCCAGAACTCCAATTTGATCCAGTGAGGGTGCACGCATGAGTATGCCCAGTACCGATGTGAAAACCGAACTGCAGCCGCAAGAGCTGCCCGCAGTTGCTGCTGTCACCGCGCAGCTCATTGTGCAGAAGTTCGGCGGCTCCTCGGTGGCTGACGCTGAGGGCATCAAGCGCGTGGCCAGGCGCGTGGTCGACGCCCAGAAGGCCGGCAACGAAGTCGTCGTCGTCGTCTCCGCGATGGGTGACACCACCGACGAGCTCCTTGACCTTGCCGCCCAGGTCACCGACTCAGCCCCGGCCCGCGAGATGGACATGCTCCTCTCCGCCGGTGAGCGCATCTCCATGGCCCTGCTGGCCATGGCCATCAACAAGTTCGGTGCGTCCGCGCAATCCTTCACGGGTTCCCAGGCTGGCATGATCACAGACGGAATCCATGGCAAAGCCCGGATCATCGACGTCGACCCGCACCGCATCCGCACCGCCTTGGACAAGGGGCACATTGCCATCGTCGCCGGCTTCCAGGGCATGAGCCGCTCCACCAACGAGATCACCACCCTCGGCCGCGGCGGTTCGGACACGACGGCGGTGGCCCTCGCCGCCGCCCTCGAGGCAGACGTCTGCGAGATCTACACCGACGTTGACGGCATCTACACCGCGGACCCCCGCGTCGTTCCGTCAGCGCAGAAAATCGACCGCATCTCCAGCGAGGAGATGCTGGAACTGGCCGCCTCCGGCGCCAAGATCCTCCACCTCCGGTGCGTCGAATACGCCCGGCGTTTCGGCGTGCCGCTACACGTCCGTTCCTCATTCAGCCAGAACGAAGGCACCTGGGTCCTGCCCAGCGCCGATGACAAGATCACGACTCAAGAGGGAGTTGCCTTGGAGCAGCCAATCATCTCCGGTGTTGCACACGACCGCTCGGAAGCAAAGGTCACCGTTGTAGGTGTTCCGGACATCCCGGGCAAGGCAGCCGCCATCTTCCAGGTCATCGCGGACGCACACTCGAACATCGACATGATCGTCCAGAACGTCTCCACGCACGGCACCGGCAGGACCGACATCTCCTTCACCCTACCCATCGTCGAGGGCGCCGACGCCCTTGCCGCCCTCCGTGCTGCGCAGGCCGAGATCGGTTTCGAAAGCATCGAGTACAACGAGCAGATCGGTAAGCTGTCGCTGATCGGCGCCGGCATGCGCTCGCACCCGGGTGTTTCGGCCACGTTCTTCAAAGCACTGTCCGCTGCAGGCATCAACATCAACATGATCTCCACTTCAGAAATCCGCATTTCCGTTGTGACGCACGCTGACCTGCTCGATGACGCCGTCCGCGCCATCCACAAGGCATTCGACCTGGACAGCGAAGCAGTTGCCACCGTCTACGGCGGCACTGGGCGCTAAGGCGCCTGCCTCAGCGCTGTCACAGCCAGCGCTGTCATAACCTGTGCAGAAAGGAGCCCGGTGCGTTTACGCGCCGGGCTCCTTCACTTCAATAGAGGCGTTATCACTTATCCAGGTCGCTCTTGCGGACAGCATAGTGGTGCCCCTCCGAGTCGGTCTCGACTTCGAACTGGGCCAAATCATCTTCGGAAGCATGCTCATAATCGTCATGCAGGTGAACCACCGGCGCACCTGAATCGCCTACGGCGGCAGGGCCGAACACGAACCGGAGCCTGTCCGTCAGGTTCATAAAGCCAGTGAGCACATGTGCCACAAGTCCCACCCCCTTCCCTGCGTGAAGGCGTCAGAGCGTCTGCCCTTCGATTGCCAGTGCCCTTATTTTACGCCGGGACCCCGAAAAAGACCCCGGCCGGCAATGTTTCAACCGCCGGCATGATTCAGCGACTGGCATGGTTCAACGATGGCTGTAAAACGGCTGCTAGCGCAGGGACTTGTCGTCGGGGTTGCGGGGCACAACGTACGTGCTGCCGTCCGGGCGCCGGACGGTTTCCCACTGCTGCGTCTCGGCCTCACGCTGGGCGAGCAGTTCGCGGTTCTCCTCGGTCATGTCGTGCACCAGCGAGCTCCTGTTGGCGGGCCCAAAAACCGCCCTAAGCTTGCCGGTTGCCCGCATGAACCGCTGTGCGCCGTTCTCTTTTGCCAAGTTATCCACTCCATTTCGGAACTGCTGCCACCATCAATGATACGCGAACGATTAGTGCACTAATGATTGAGCATCCCGCACGTCTCGCCGCCGGCGTTAGGCCGGGAGAAGGACGACGCCGGGACTCACCTCCAGGGGTGAGTCCCGGCGTCGTCCGTCCTGGGATCAACTGCACTATGGCACCGGCCGCACCGCCACCGGTGAGCGGACGGTGTTGTCGCCTGACGTCCACGTCAGGGATCCGGTGGAGTACGCGTTCAGCGGAGCCCCTGCGGTAGTGAACGTGATGGTGAACGTGGCGCTTTCACCCTCCGCCAGCGTCACTTCTGCCGGGCTGACAGTGGCGGTGATGCCCGGAAGGGTAATGGCGGCCCGGTATGTTCCTGCCGTCACCGCCGTCACCGACCGCGTGACGGTCTGGCTGCCGGACATGGCGCCCAGCGCCACGGAGGGAAGGTTGACGTCCTTGGCTGCGATAGGTGCGACGCCAAGGTCGATTCCCTGTCCCTGGAGGAAGCCCATCCAGTCACTGATGCCGGCGTCGTAAACGAGCCCGGGGGAGTCGAACCGGGCAGGATCAACGTGGCCGGCGCCCTGGGCAAAGACGTCATGCACGTTGGTGCCCTTAGCATTGACCAGATCGTAGGCAGTAGTCATGATGGCGGATTTCACGGCCGCCGGGGACCACTGCGGGTTCTTGCCCAGCAGCAGCGCACCCGAGCCGGCGATGTGCGGCGACGCCATGGACGTGCCGGACAGGAAGCCGAAGTTCTCGCCCTTAAAACCCACGGGCGAAACCGCGGCCAGCACTGCCACACCGGGAGCCGTAACGTCAGGCTTGAGCAGGTCCCCGTTGGATGCCAGGGTGGGACCGCGTGAGGAGAACTCCGCAATCTGCGGCACCGGCGGAGGTTCGGCCCCGGTGGTGTCGGTCGCCTTCAGGCTTGCCGTCATACCCGGGGTCGCCGCCACCAGGTCCTTGATCTTCGGGTCGCCCACGTGCACCGTGGGCACGCTGTGCAGGTCGGCGTCGAGCGAGCCGGGCGTCAGGTTGACCAGGACCATGCCCACGCCGCCTGCGCGCTTGACCTCGGCACTCTTGTCAACGCGTGCCACAACGCCGCGGTCACAGACCACGATCTTGCCTGCAGTTTTGGCCGGGTCCAGGGAGTTCGGCGCGCACAGCGCCGCATCAGTTGCCAGGGCGGCGGCTGCCTTCACGTCCACGGCCAGCACGATCGGCTTGGAGTCCACCTCGCTGCTCATGACACTTGCACCGGCGAACTTGCTGCCGTCCGACAGTTCCGCGGTTCCGCGGAGCGTGTTGTCGAACGTCGAGGCTGCCACGCTGGTGATCCAGGGACCGGCGTGGTTGACGGTCGAGGCCGTCGGGCCGGAATTGCCTCCGGAGGCAGCGACAAAGATCCCTGCGGCGGCGGCGTTGAGGAACGCGAGGGAAACGGCATCGACGGTGGAGTTGTTGTTTCCCGAGATGGAGAAGTTCAGCACGTCCACGCCGTCGAGGACGGCATCCTGGATGGCGTTGAGAATGTCCGAGTCAACGCACCCGGTGGCCTCCGGAATGGCGCCTTCCCAGCAGACCTTATACACGGCAATCTTGGCCGCCGGTGCAACGCCTGAGCTCTTGCCGAAGTCGCGCCCGCCTGCCGTCTGGGTGACGTCGGCGTTTCCGGCTGCGGTGCTGCCGGTGTGTGATCCGTGGCCGCTAACGTCCAGCGGCGAGAACTTCTCATTCGGGGACCGGAATTCCGGTGGAACCGCTGCCTTGTAGGCCTTGTCGTAGAACCTGGCACCGATGACTTTGCTGTTGCATTCCGTGCCGTCGAACCCGTCGCCGGCCACGCAGTCGCCCACGAAGGTCCCGCCGTTGGCCTTGCGCATGGCGATCACGTTGCCCTGGAGGCGGAACGGCACGCCAACGTCCGGCGTGCCGGACAGCGGATCGACGGTGTCCCCGGCGAAGAACGGGTTGTCGGGCGTGTAACCGGTGTCCACCATGCCGACCACGATGCCCTTGCCCGCCTCATCCGCGCCACCGAACTGCTGGTCCCACACGCCGTCGCCGCCGGGCAGTCCAAGGAAGTCCGTGCTCGAGTAGTCCGGCTTGCGGATGCTGTCCGGGACCACGGCCAGAACGTTGGTATCACCGGCGAGCGCCTTCGCCTGGGCTGCGGAGAGAACTGCGCTGAAACCGTTGAGGGCCAGGGTGTAGCTCCTGTTGATGGTCACACCCTTGGAGGCTGCCGCCTGCCGCTGCTTGGCTTTGAGGTGCGAATCGTACTTGCGCGAGTTGGGGCCGGAGGGGTTCAGCTTCTTCCCCTTCGGCACCGCCGTGCCGGGGATGCCCGGGACGCCGCCGGAGTAAGTGGCCAGCGGTTTGTCCTTGAGCATCACGATGTAGTGGCCGTCGTCGAGCGGGGATGCTGCCGGCTGGGCAGCCACTGGCTGTAGCGTGGCCGGCTGCACCGATGCAGGTGCAGGAGCCGCCGCGGTTGGACCGGCGAGGCCCTGGCCAATGACCATGGCAAGGGCCACGGCGAATATGGCCGGCAGCCTTCTGCTATGTCCGGGGCGGGTAGTGGATTGCTGAGGGATCATGGGGGATGCCTTCCTTGGTTCAGGACCTGTAGACCTTCGGTCCCACGAACTGGACGCTCTGCCCCCCATGGGCGTCATCACTATATGGTTATGCCGCGCACCCGTTGATGTCAGAAACATACCGCGGACGCCCGCAAGAATCGATACCCTTCCGTTAGCAATTGCCGGGTACCGTTATCCGCCCGTACCGGACGGGCCGGGGCCCCGACGGTAGAATGGGAAAAACTTGAGGAGACCCGGCATGCGCAAGCAACTGATTTCTGTGCTGCTCGCCCTCGCGGCGACGGGCGGTCTCGCGGCCTGCACCCCGGACACCGGAACCGGCCAGCCTTCGGCCTCCCCCGGGACCACCACCGGCTCGACGGGGACCTCATCGCCCGGCACCGAAACCCCAGGCACCGAGACTCCGGGCACTGAAACCCCCGGCACCGGCACTCCCGGTACCCCGACGCCCGGGACAACACCGCCCGACGCCGAAACGACAGTCCCAGCGCCCGCACCCCCTGCCGCTTCTCCCCTGCCATCCGGCCCCGGCGCCGGCAATGCCGAACTGTCCATCACGGTCAAAGCGTCGAAGGACGGTAAGGCCGTCAACTACACGCTGGTCTGCAAGGGCGGCGCGCCGATGGCAGAAAGCCAGCACCCCAACGCCGCCGCAGCGTGCACGGCTCTGAAGAACAACGCAGCCATCGTGAACGGCGCCGCTCCGCCGAAAGGCATCTCCTGCACGCAGCAGTACGGCGGGCCGCAGGTGGCCACCGTGACCGGCGAAGTCAATGGCACCCCGGTGGAGACCTCCTTCGCCCTGCGGGACGGCTGCCAGATCGGTGCCTGGAACGCCGCCAAGGACATCCTCGGTGCCGCAGGCGGGGCGCTTTAGCACTGTGGCAGGCACTGCTTTGACGATCCCCGTTGCCCAGGTCCTCTCCCCCGCCGACTGGCGGGAACGCGAAGCCGCTCACGCGCGCAGGGTGCGCCGGTACGCCGATCCCTACCTTGCCCGCCGCTCCGCGGGGCGGAAGCATCCCGTGGAGGACTTCCTCTTCACGTACTACACGCAAAAGCCAGGCCAGCTGCTGCGCTGGCATCCCGGGGACGGCGTGGTCCTCTCCGGAACAGAGGCTGCCGCCCGCAAGGACTGGAAATACTACAAAGCCCTCGACGGCGGCGAGCTGGCCAGCGCGGGCCTCCCGCACGGCAGCACCGCGGTGGCGTTCGACCGGGAGGCATTCCTGGCCGAACGGCGCGACGCCCTCCTGTTTGCCCGGGTCATCCTGGCCGGAACGGCCGCGCGGCCGGCGCAGTTCGGCTGCTTCGGCCTGCATGAGTGGGCCATGGTCTACCGGCAGGAGAAGTTCGAGCTGCGCCACGAGTACCTCAAGCTGCGGCTGGGCGGCGCGGGCACGGACAAGGTGGTTGAAGACAACAGGATCCGTTGCTCCCACTTCGACGCATTCCGGTTCTACACACACGACGCCGTGCCCCTGAATGAGCTGTCACCCAGCCGGGAGAACCAGCGGAGCATGGAGCAGCCCGGGTGCCTGCATGCCAACATGGATCTCTACAAGTGGGCGTACAAGCTCTCCCCGGCCCTGCCGAGCGAACTCGTGATGGACTGCTTCGAGCTGTCGTGGCGGGTGCGGGCCATGGACATGCAGGCCTCCCCCTATGACCTCACAGACTGGGGCTACCCGGCCATTCCGATTGAGACCCCCGGCGGCAAGGCTGCTTACGTGGAGCAGCAGCGGGCCTTCTCGGCCGAAGCCCAGGCGCTGCGCGGCCGGCTGATGGCCGCCCTCGCGCCGCTCTTCGACCACTTCGGGGCGGAGGCGGAACGATGAACGCTACACCTGCATCCCCGGGCCCGGGCCCGGGCCCGGACCTGCCTCCGGACCCGGACCTGGAACTGACCGTCGCCCTCACCCACGCCCCCGGCGGCCCGGAACACGTCTTTACCCTCGTCAGCCGTTCCGGCCAGCTGGTGGAATCAACGCTGCCGGATCCGGCGGCGGCGATTGCCGCCGTCGGCCGCTTCGGCGAACGGATCTTCTTCCCCGAGCCGGGCCCGCCCAAGCTCTGCACCCAGCAGTACGGCGGCCCCCAGGTTGCCGTGGTCACCGGCACCTTCAACGGCCGTGCTGTGAACTCCCGGTTTTCCCTGACGGACGGCTGCGAAATTGCCCGCTGGCGGGCGCTGTCCCCACTGCTGGGCGGAGTAGCCGGGTCCACGGGCGCCATCTGATCCCGGCGCCATCTGCTGCCCGGTATCCAGCTGCAGGGGATGCCGGCTGGAACAGGGCAGGGCACGGCGAAGGCCGGCGGGACCCTGGCATTTTGCGCCACGCTCGCCGGCCTTCGCTGTGGGGCCCTTTCGGGAGCCCGGTTCCGGGACCTTCCTAGATGGAGTTATCCGGTGACCGCATCAGGTCCTCGTTCTGGACCTTCCCCTGTTCCTTCTTTTTCTTCGGATCTTCCGAAGCCGGTGCAACTGCGACGGCGCCGCCCTCCGCCACCACAACGTTCACAAACGTCGGGGAGCTCGCCCCGTCGAAGGTGATCCGTCCGATGTAGGAGCCGGGAGCCAGGTTCTTCCAGGTGAGGGCAAGCTTCCCGCCGAGCCCGTTCGCAAGGCGGACCGGATCAGGCGTCACGGTGGCGTTGCCCTCATTTGCCCCCAGGACCGCAGCATCCACGGAGGCCCTGGTTGCCCGGTGGCTGGGACTGTCGTAGAGGTTCACGAACATCCGGTAGGTTCCCGCAGCAGGGTTCGGTATCGAGACGGACTCGCTCGCTGAGGCCGTGGCGACGACAATTCCCTCACCGTCCGGGGTGATGACCACCATGTCGAAGTCGGCGTTCTCATCCGCAGAAATCACGGACAGCTTGGCCAGCGGTACCCCGGCCGGAACTTCCACGGTCTTGACGAAGTTCGAGGCATCCGCCTCGTACCGGAACGGCCCGGGGACAAGTTCGATGGGTGAGGAGTCCGCCTTTGACAGGCCGTCGAGCGTCACGTTCGTGGGCGAGTTCGAACCCGAGACGATGCTGATGTTCCCGGAACCGTTGGCTCCTTGGGAGGTGAACGAAATGTTCTTGGGAGCCACCACCGACTGCGGCCGGACCGCAATGGGTGATGTCACGGTCTTGTTGGCCCCCTGCCACGTGAGCGCACCGGCGGCGAACTCACCCAGCTTGGCGCTTTGGTTTTCAAAGGCCACCTTGAACGTGCGCTTCTCGCCGGCCGCGCCGAAGGACAGGACCGACGGCGTGACGGTCACCTTCACTCCCGGCACGCTGGCCTTGGCGCTGTACACGCCCGGCGTCAGCGCTGTCACCGTGCGGGTGACCTCGATCCTGCCTGCCAGGTTTCCGAGCGAGACGGACGGGACGTTCATGTCGCGGGGCCGCGTGGTGCGGAGGCCGGGCATGCCCAGGTCGACGCCGGTTCCCTGGATGAACCGCAGGTAATCATCGGTGCTGGCGTCGTACACGAGACCCGGATCCAGCACGCGGGCGGGATTGACCTGCCCTGCACCGGTGGCCAGGACGTCCGTGTTCTTGCTGCCGTCTGCGAGCTTGACGTCGCTGGCGGTGGTCATCATGGCCGACTTCACGGCGGCCGGGGACCAGATGGGGTTCTTGCCCAGGATGAGGGCACCGAAGCCGGCCACGTGGGGCGACGCCATCGACGTCCCGGACATGAATCCGAATTCGTCGCCGCCGGCGCCGATCGGCGATACTCCGGCCAGGACAGCCACGCCGGGCGCGGCGACGTCGGGCTTCAGCAGGTCGGAGTCGGTGGCGAGGAGCGGTCCGCGGGAGGAGAAGCCGGCGATCTGTGGCTGCGCCTCTGCGGGCAGTCCCGTGGTGTCCTTGTTGACCAGGGAAACCTTGATGGCCGGGTTCGCCGCCACCTTTGCCTTTATGGTCGCCGTGGCAGGCGGATTCACGTGCACGGTGGGGACGGAGTGCTTGTCGGCGTCGAGCGACGATGCTGTCAGGTTGACGAGGATCATGCCCACCCCGCCACCCCGCGCAACCTCGGCGCTCTTGGCCACCCGGTCGTAGACGCCGCGGTCGCAGACCACCACCTTGCCGGCGATCTTGGCCGGGTCGAGTGAGCCCGGGGCGCACAGTGCAGGGTCGGCGGCCTGCCCGGATGCTGCATTGGCGGCAAGCACAACGCCTGCGCCGGCAACTTCACGGTTCATGATGCTGGCGCCGCGGAACTTGCTGCCGTCGGAGAACTCGACAGTTCCCTGCAGTTCCTGCGAGAAGCTGCTGGCCGCAACGGTGGTGACCCACGGTTCGCCGTGGTTCACGGTGCTGGCTTCAGGGCCGGAGTTGCCCGCGGAGGTGGCCACGAAGATGCCGGCTGAGGCGGCGGACAGGAACGCCATTGACACCGGGTCCGTGGTGGTGGAGGTGGTGCCCGAGATCGAGTAGTTCAGGACGTCCACGCCGTCGAGTACGGCTTGGTTGATGGCGTCCACGGCGGACGAGGTGTAGCAGCCGCCGGTGTTGGGATCGTTGTCCTCCCAGCAGATCTTGTAGATGGAAAGCTTGGCTGCCGGTGCGATGCCGCCGGTCAGGCCGAAGCTGCGGCCGTCAACGAAGGTCTCGACGTCGGCGTTGCCGGCGGCGGTGCTTGCCGTGTGGGTTCCGTGGCTTCCCACATCCACTGGCGAAATCAGTTCCTCCGGCGCCCGGTCCTGCTTGGCCACGGACTCCTCGAAGGCGTCAGAGAAGTACCTGGCACTGAGGACCTTGGAGTTGCAGGCCGTTCCGTTGAACTTTTCACCCTTCTGGCACTCGCCCTCGAAGGTGCTGCCGTCTGCCTTCAGCATCGCGATGTTGCCGCCGGCGGTGCGGTAGGGAACGCCAACCTGCGGATTGCCCTTGAGCGGCGCAACGTCTTTGCCGGCGAAGAACTGGCTGCCAGGCGTGTAGCCGGAGTCGATGACGCCCACCACAACGCCCTTGCCGGCGCCCGCCTTGCCGCCGAACTGCCTGTTCCACGTGCCGTTGGCGCCGCTGAGCTTGAGGAAGTCCGTGGTGGAGTAGTCCGGGGCCTGCTGGGTGTCCGGCGCCACCGCGAGGACCCCAGGGTTCTTGGCCAGGTTCACGGCCTGGTCGGCGGTGAGCGTGGCGCTGAAGCCGTTGAGTGCCGCCGTGTACTTGCGACGGATCTGCACCTTTTCCTTTTCGGCCAGCGCGTCCTGCTTCGCCTCAAGGTGGGCCTGGTACTTGCGGACCTCCGCCCGGTCGGCGTCGAGTTTGCGGCCGGACCGCGGCTTTGTGGCCTGCAGGCCCGGCGTGCCGCCCTCGTAGGTGGCGGCGGGCTTCTCGGTCAGGACCACGATGTAGCGGCCGGCCGAGTAGTCGTTGGGGTCGACGTTCTTTTGCTGTGCGGCCGGAGCCGCACCCTGCGACGGCGCCGCACCCTGCGACGGCGCCGCGGTTGCGGGCAGCGCGCCGACTGACGAAAGGAGCAAAGGCAAGCCGACAACCAGTGCCGCTGCTTTCCGGGCCCCCCGGCTTCGGAAGAAGCTTTTTCCTGCTGATTTCACGAGTGGTTTGAACCTTTCATAAGGAACAGCCCCGGCTACATTGCCGGGCGCAGGCGGCAACGACACGTGAAGATGACAGGTCCTGTCGATCCCAGCAATCGTCGACCGGTCCCCACAGTACCTACTGAGAGCCGCATATGACATAGGGCACAAACCAGAATTTACATTTTTGTCACTTCCTTCGACATTCCCATCACAAAGCGGCGGCGGGCACCCTAAAGGGCACCCGCCGCCGGGGAGGTAAAGCTGCGCTGCCGCGGCGCGGTGGAGTTACTGCCGCGGAGTGCGGACCACTTCGCTGATCCACTGGCGCGTCTTCTCGTCCACAGGACCGGCCACCCGGTCCTGCCCGGCGGCACCCCGGCCAACACGATTCTGACGGGCCGCACGGTCGGCCTTGATCTTCTGGAACACCATCCGGCCGAGGCCGGCGAACACGGCGACGGCCATCACCGGCAACAGGACAGATTTCGGTTTCTCAGCCATTCCGCAATCCTACTGAGGCTGCCCACGGCGGGCCAGAGCCGGCGTCGTTCTTCCCATGTTCAGGCGTCCGCCGCACCGAATACGAAAGTGGTGCGCCGCGGCCGGTAGAATAGGCATGCAAGCTCGCGGAGCGCCCGTCCACACCATGCCATTTGAATGCCTGCCATTTGAACCGGCCAGGCAACTTCAGGAATGGCGTGAGACGGCACCACTCCGCTGCGCCCTTACCCAATGCACATGCACAGGAGTTGCCGGATGCCCCGGATCGTTGTCGACGTCATGCCCAAACCCGAGATTCTGGACCCGCAGGGGAAGGCCATCGTGGGAGCACTCCCCCGCCTGGGCTTCACCAGCTTTAGCTCTGTACGCCAGGGCAAGCGTTTCGAACTGACCGTTGACGGCGAGGTGACCGAGGACATCCTGGCCCAGGCCCGCGATGCCGCCGAAACTCTGCTGTCCAACCCCGTGATCGAGGACGTCGTGAACGTCGAGGTCGTCGAGGCCTGAGATGACTGAACTTCCCCTGATCGGCGAGGCAGTCGCCGTCGCCGCGGAGCCGCGCTTGGCGGGCGCAAAGATCGGCGTCGTCACTTTCCCCGGAACTCTGGATGACCGCGACGCCGCACGCGCGGTGCGCCTGGCAGGCGGCACGCCCGTGCCGCTCTGGCACGCGGACACCGAACTGGGTGACGTGGACGCCGTCATCATCCCCGGCGGTTTCTCGTACGGGGACTACCTCCGTGCAGGTGCCATCGCACGTTTCGCCCCGCTGATGTCCAAGATCATCGACGCCGCCAACTCGGAGGCGAAGCTGCCCGTGCTCGGCATCTGCAACGGCTTCCAGATTCTCACCGAGTCACATCTGCTGCCCGGATCGATGATCAAGAATGACCACCTGAAGTTCATGTGCCGCGACCAGGTGCTGCGTGTCGAAAACAGCAGCACCTACTGGACCGGGGACTACGCCGCGGGCCAGGAAATCACGGTGCCGCTGAAGAACCAGGACGGCCAGTACATCGCCGACGAAAAGACCCTGGATGCGCTTGAGGCAGAGGGCCGCGTGGTGTTCCGCTACGTGGGCTTCAACCCCAACGGCTCCCGCCGCGACATCGCCGGCATCTCCAACGCCGCCGGCAACGTGGTGGGCCTCATGCCGCACCCGGAGCACGCTGTGGAAGTTGGCTTCGGCCCCGAATCCCTGGACGGCATCGGCGGGACGGACACCGACGGCCTGGGCTTCTTCACCTCGGTACTGAACAAGATTGTGGGAGCGAACTAATGACCGAGATTTCGACAAGCTCGATCACCGAGACCAAGAAGTTCAACATCGACACCGTCGAGAATGCGGCCAAGACGCCGGACACCGAGCTGCCCTGGGCCGAGCTGGGCCTGAAGCAGAACGAGTTCGACGAGATCGTCAAGGTCCTGGGCCGCCGCCCGACCGGCGCGGAACTCGCCATGTACTCAGTGATGTGGAGCGAGCACTGCTCCTACAAGTCCTCGAAGAACCACCTGCGCCAGTTCGGCGAGAAGGTGACCGACGAGATGAAGAAGGACATGCTGGTGGGCATCGGCGAAAACGCCGGCGTCACCAACCTTGGCGACGGCTGGGCCGTGACCTTCAAGATTGAGTCCCACAACTCGCCGTCGTTCGTTGAGCCGTACCAGGGTGCCGCCACCGGCATCGGCGGCATCGTCCGCGACATCATCTCCATGGGCGCCCGCCCGGTTGCCGTGATGGATCCGCTGCGCTTCGGCGCCATCGACCACCCGGACACCGCCCGCGTCATGCACGGCGCGGTCGCCGGCATCGGCGGCTACGGCAACTCGCTGGGCCTGCCGAACATCGGCGGCGAGATGGTCTTCGACTCCGTGTACCAGGGCAACCCGCTGGTCAACGCCCTGGCCGTGGGCGTGATGCGCCACGAGGACATCCGCCTGGCCAACGCCTCCGGCAAGGGCAACAAGGTGGTGCTGTTCGGTGCACGCACCGGCGGCGACGGCATCGGCGGCGCCTCCGTGCTCGCCTCAGAGTCCTTCGACGACACCAAGCCGTCCAAGCGGCCTGCCGTCCAGGTGGGCGACCCGTTCGCCGAGAAGGTCCTGATCGAGTGCTGCCTTGAACTGTTCAAGGGCTCGCTGGTTGAAGGTATCCAGGACCTCGGCGCCGCAGGCATCTCCTGCGCCACGTCCGAACTCGCCTCCAACGGCGACGGCGGCATGAACGTCGAACTCACCTCTGTCCTGCTGCGCGACCCCACCCTGACTCCTGGCGAGATCCTGATGTCCGAGTCCCAGGAACGCATGATGGCCGTGGTGACGCCGGAGAACGTCGAGGCCTTCGAAGCCGTCATGGACAAGTGGGCCGTGGAGTACGCCTGGCTGGGTGAGGTGACCGACAGCGGCCGCCTGATCATCACGTGGGAAGGCGAAGTCATTGTCGACGTCGACCCGCGCACCGTGGCCCACGACGGCCCGGTCTACGACCGCCCGTTCGCCCGCCCGGAGTGGCAGGACGCCGTCCAGGCCGATCAGTTCACCGGTTCCGCGCAGGACGCCGGCCGCCCCTCCGCCCCGGCGGAGCTGGCCGCAGCCGTCACCGAGCTCGTTGCCTCGCCGAACATGTGCGACAAGTCCTGGATCACCAACCAGTACGACCGGTACGTCGGCGGCAACACCGCCATGGCGTTCCCGGACGACGCCGGCGTGGTCCGGGTGGACGAGGAATCCGGCCTGGGCGTGGCCCTTGCCACCGACGCCAACGGCCGCTACACCTACCTGGACCCGTACCACGGCGCCCAGCTGGCACTGGCAGAGGCCTACCGCAACGTGGCCACCTCCGGCGCCGTGCCGATGGCCGTCAGCGACTGCCTGAACTTCGGTTCCCCCGAGGACCCGGACGTCATGTGGCAGCTGGCCGAAGCCATCCGCGGCCTCTCCGACGCCTGCATGGTGCTGGGCATCCCGGTGACCGGCGGCAACGTCTCGCTGTACAACCAGACCGGCACCACGCCGATCCACCCCTCCCCCGTGGTGGCAGTGCTGGGCAAGCTCGACGACGTCGCCCGCCGCACGCCGTCGGGCTGGCGGGAAGACGGCGCCGCCATCTACCTGCTGGGCACCACGGCTGCCGAGCTGGACGGCTCGGAATGGTCCAACCTGCGCGGCCACCTCGGCGGCCTGCCTCCGAAGGTTGACCTCGAGGCCGAACGCGCGCTGGGCGAGATACTGATCAACGCGTCCCGCGACGGCATGGTGGACTCGGCCCACGACCTCTCCGAAGGCGGCCTTGCCGCGGCCCTCGTGGAATCGGCGCTGCGCTACGGCGTGGGTGCCCGGATCGCATTGCAGGATGTCCTGGACCGCGACGGCGTTGACCTCTTCACGGCGCTGTTCTCCGAGACCCAGGGCCGCGCGGTCGTCAGCGTTCCGCGCTCCGAGGAAGTCCGCTTCAAGGACATGTGCACCGCCCGCGGCTTCGAGCACCTCCGCATCGGCGTGGTGGACGCAGCCAGCGGACAGCTGGAGATCAACGGCGTGGACACCCTCTCGCTGGACGCCCTCCGCGAAGCCCACGAGGCCACCCTGCCGAAGTACTTCGGCTAAGCTCCAACCCCGTCGATTGCTCCGTAACTGCCCTTTTGACCCGTCAGAACGGCAGTTACGGAGCGGTCGTTGCCTAACGGCCGGGCCGCCAGCCGGCTTGGACCAGCGCGTTGCGGACCTTGGCAACCGCGGCCTTGGCATCGTTGACCGTGTGGCGCTTGGATATCCGGACTTCCGTCCAGCCCAGAGCAGAGTACCGTTCCGATCGCGCGATGTCCCGGACGATCTGCAGCTCGTCACCGTGCTGTTCCCCTTCATACTCGATGCCGATGCGGTACTGCTTGTAGGACAGATCCGGCTCATGGTGACGCCTGCCGTCTTCGGAAAATATCGGCACGTTCAGCGCCGGCTCCGGAAGCCCCGAGCGCACCAGCGCCAGCCGAAGCAGAGTCTCCTGCGGTGAGTCCGAACCAACTCGGATGAGCCTGACGGCCTCCTTGGCCTTGCGCAGCCCCCGCTTCCCCTTGTGCCGGTCAATCATGCGTTGCAGATCCGGCAGCGCACATAACGGCTGGTCGCGGCCTTCAAGCTCCAGGCGCGGAACACGCACACAGCCGTCCCCCGCCACAACAAGCTCATCCACGCTCAGCATTTCGGCGAGATCTAGCCACGTACGTTCCGGCGTGGTGACGGGGATGCCGTCAACAACCGTGACTTCGTCGTCGTAGAGCTTCATCCGGTGCACGACGACGTGCGGCCGGTTTAGATGGGCTGCCCCCTCGGGCCTGATGATGTCGAACATATCGGACGCTTCCTTCTGCCGTCGTCGCGGCAGGTTGAGGAGCTCCGCAGCCGTGAGGTGCGATGCGGCGCACCGCTCATTGATCTCGATGAAGGGACGCACCCTGACAGCCAAGGCGAGTTCCGCCGTCGGGCCTTCTGCACGGATACCCCGGCCCAACGCTGTGAGCGAGCGGTGCCGGAGTCGCTTTGAGGTGATGCCCGCGCGGCCGGCCTCACCAACGGTGAAGGGCCTGTCCTGGAATTTGTTCGGCAATGGGCGTGGGGTCTTCATGGCTACATAAGAACAGAAAGAGCCACGGCGCCGCAGGAGTTATCCACAGACTCCATCGATTGCTCCGTACCCGCCGTTTCGGATGGCCAAAAGGCCAGGTACGGAGCAATCCATGGGTTAATCCTCGCTGTGGATCTCCCGCTGCCGGGCGCTCAGCAGCTCCAGTTCGGGGCGGAAGGCCACGAAGCGTTCGACGGCGGTGAGCACCTCCACGAGGTGCGCGCGGTCGGCGGCGACCAGACCGGCGCCGATCCTCGTGCGGCGGTACTGCTCGTGGTCCCCCACCTCGGCCACGGAGACCTCATAGCGCCGTTTCACCTCGGCCAGGAGCGGCCGCACGACGGACCGCTTTTCCTTGAGGCTGTGCACGTCGCCGAGGAGGATGTCGAACTCGATCCAGCCGATCCACATGACGTTAATGCTAGCGACAGGGGCTTAGACCGTGAGTTCGCCCATCCTTTCCCAGCCTTCACCGTCGAGCTGGCGGCTGATGATGCGCGGGGTCTCGGCGAGGGCCTGCGGCATGTCCGCCATGGCCTTCTCGAAGTGAGCGCTGTTGACGTGGTCGCCGGCGGCATCGTCCTTGAACGCTTCAACGAGGACGAACTCGTTGGGGTCGTCCACGCTGCGGGACCAGTCGAACCAAAGGTTGCCCGGCTCCTGGCGGGTGGCCTCGGTGAAGTCGGCCACGAGGCCGAGCCACTTGTCGGACCAGTCCGGCTTGACCTTGAACTTAACGACGATGAAAATCACGGGTTTCCTTCCGTTCCTGGGCGGGTCGGCTCGAACGAGCCAATTCTTCAAGTGTGCCGTCGTGGGCGTGCACTCAGTGGGCGGCCAGCGCCTGCTCGCACTCCTCGATGGCCTCGCGGGCGTACTTCTGCTGGGCCGGGGTTCCGACGCGTTCCGCCCACTGCTCAGCCAGCTGGAACTCCACGAGCGCCTCGGTGAGCCGGCCCGCAGCATGCAGCGTCCAGCCCAGGTTGTTGTGCAGGGCCACCATCCAGCGCTTGGTGCGCTCGTCGTGGACGGTGGAGGCGTACTCCAGCGCACTGCGGGTCCAGAGCTCGGCGTGGGCGGAGTCGGCTATGGCCAGCATGTGCAGCGCGTCCACCGCAAGGAACTCCTCGCCAAGATGGTCGCCGAGCTCGGCGGCCTGCTCAAACAGGGGCACCGCCATGGCCGCGTGCCCGCTCGAGTTCAGAACCCGCCCGCGCTCCAGCAGTATCCGGACACCTACCGTCGGCTCGTCCCCGTCGATCGCGTCGAGCAGCGCGTCAGCCTCTTCGAAGCGGCCATGGAGCCCGATGGCCCGCCCCAGCTGCGTGGCGAGTTCGGCGCGCTCGTCGGCGTCGTACCGGGGGTCGGCGAGCGCATCCCGGAAACGCTGCTCCGACAGCTTCGGATCCTCAAAGTTCCATAAAAGGTCAAGGCTCTTTTGGTCCAGCATGTACCTCTCCTGATCAGCTTTCACCTGCGGCGAGTTGGCGTGCACCCTCAATGTAACGGGAAGTCATGAGACGCTGCGCGCGGCGGGCAAGCGCGCCGCCCGCAGCGTAGAACCAGTTGGACGGCCGGCTGAATGCGGTGATGTTGAGGTAGACCCGGCCCTGGGCATCAATCTCAGCCTCGAACGACTCCTCACCGCGTACCGGATGGCCCGGCAGGGAGCCGTAGCCGAAGCCGGCGGACTGCGGTCCTCGGCCCGGAACAGGGCGGTGCACCCACACCACTTCACAGGGAACGTTGAGTCGGAAGGGCCCGACGCCGAATCCGCTCACCACGCGTGCGCCGGGAACAGCGACGCCGGACTCGGTCCGGACCCGCAGGCCAGACCGCCGCTGCAGTTCCCAAGCCAGGATCCCCTGGGCCACCCGGAAGTAGACCTCTGCCCCCTCACCGAGATAGGTGCGGGACGCCACACGGCGGTAGCCCGCCGGAGACCCGCCGTGCTCGGTGGCACCGATCTCCGAATAGTTGAGGGCACCCCGGGCCAGGCGCTTCTCACTCATTGCCCGCCAGCCTGGCCCAGCCAAGCTGCTCCCGCTGTTTCCGGCTCAGCGAGGCAACCACAAGGTCGTAGGAGTCCTCCACCATGTCCCGGACCATGTCGTCAGGCAGGGCCCCGTCCAGGCGGACGCCGTTCCAGTGCGTCTTGTTCATGTGCCACGCGCCGGTGATTTCCGGGTGCACGGCCCGGAGCTGTTCGGCCAGGGCAGGCTCGCACTTGAGGCTCACCGACCAGTCGTCAGGATCCATCGCGGACGCCGCGAACATCTTGGCCTCCTGCTTTGCCCCGCCGGACACGGCCGCCCTGACCTTGAACACCGACGTTTCGGGACCGAACGGGAAATCCTCGAAGGTGCCCGGAAACGACAGGCAGATTTTTCTCAGTTCGGCTGGGTCCATGCTGCGAGCCTACAAACCCTTTCCGGGCGGTGCTAGTCTGCGAACATGGCAGCTGCCCGGGAGACCATACCTGTACTGGATCTCGGCTCCGCACGCCGGGCCGACGGTTCGTTCAATCCGGAGTTCATTGAGGCGCTCCGCGATGCCACGCACCGCATCGGTTTCTTCCAGGTCATCGGCTACGGCGGTGCCCCCGGCCAGGCCAAGGAGCTGCTCGCGACGATCAGGCGCTTTTTCGACCTGCCCCTCGAAGAACGCATGAAGCTCGACAACCGGCTGTCACCGCATTTCCGTGGCTACACCCGGATGGGCACTGAGGTCACGCAGGGAAGGGCGGACGCGCGCGAGCAGATCGACTACTCACCCGACCGGGAGCCTGTGAAGGACTATCCCCCCGAGCAGCCGTACTGGCTCCTCCAAGGCCACAACCTCTGGCCGGACGAGTCGATGCCGGAGCTGAAGCAGGCGGCCATGGCCTGGGCGGAGCTCATGTCCGAGGTGGGGGCGGAGCTCATGCGGGCCATCGCTGTGTCCCTCCAGCAGCCGGAGGACTATTTCGATGAGCCGTTCAGGGATACTCCGGCCTGGATGGGGAAGCTGGTCCATTACGTCGGCGGAGTGGTGGAAGCGGCGGGCGACCAGGGAGTGGGCTCCCACGCGGACTACGGATTTGTGACCCTCCTGCTCCAGGATGAGGTGGGCGGGCTTGAAGTGCTGCCGCCGGGCGCGAGCGGGTGGGCCCCTGTGGAGCCCACCCCTGAAGCGCTGGTCGTGAACCTCGGCGAAATGCTGGAAGTGGCCACCGAGGGCTATCTGGCGGCCACCATCCACCGGGTCAAGGCGCCGCCACCCGGTGTGGACCGTTACTCCGTCCCGTTCTTCTGGTCACCCCGGCTCGACGCGGTGATCGATCCGGTACCCCTCCCGGCAGAACTGAAGGCGCAGGCGCGCGGCATCTCGGACGACCCGTCCAACCCGATGCTCGCCTCGTTCGGCCTGAACATGCTCAAGGGCCGGATGCGTGCCCACCCGGACGTCACCGAACGTCACTACCCTGAACTGATGAGGCCCTGAACAGGCTAAATGCCTACGCGCCAGCCTTCGCGCGCGGGGCACGAGTCCACCACGACGTCTAGCCCGGCGGCCTTTGCGCGTTCGACGGCGGCGTCGTCGAACACGCCCAGCTGCAGCCACACCGCCTTGGCGCCGACAGCGATGGCCTGGTCGATGACAGCCCCCACCTTCTGCGAATTGACGAAACAGTCCACGACGTCGATAGGGTGCTTTGACGCCGGGATCTCGGCGAGGCTCCGGTAGCCCTTCTCCCCGTGCACGTCGTCGCCCGGCAGGTTTATGGGGATGATCTCCATGCCCATGCGGTCCCGGACATACAGCGAGACGTCGTATGCCGAGCGCCACTCATTCCGGGTCAGGCCGACAATGGCCCAGGTGCCCTTCGTTCGCATGAGTCGGTCAATAACCCCCGGATCATTTTCGTGAGCCATGCCTCAACTCTACTCCTGCGGTGATTTGGCGTTATTTTCCGAATATTTGAATGCCGCACAGCTACCGAGGCCGCGGTCAACGGAATATTACAGCCGCAGAAGCACCGTCGAGCACGCCCGCTTCCACGGCGGCCCGCACCTTGCCGGCTTCGTCACGGGGGTTATCTCCTCGAAGCGGCAGGTCCTGGCCTAGCAGCCAGCCGGCCGCGCCGACGGCATAAAAATGCCGGGCTGGAATTTGATGGGGGACAATTTCCAGCCCGGCAGCACTCTCACTTGGGTAATCGACGGGGAACCCGAAAGGGCTACGCTGATTCCAAAACTTTTTATAACCTTTTTTGGCCGCCCGGTTAGGCGTCCGGCGCCGCTCCTTTTTAGGCTTCCTTAGGGCGTGCCGGGGACCGGCTTGGCCGGGACGGTCGGCATGCCGCCGGGCACCGTGGGCACCGCCGGCAGCGGCTTGGCCGGAAGCTTGGGAGCCACACCCGTTCCCGGGACCGTGGGCAGCTGGCTGGGCCTGGCGGGCGCCGGAGTCTGGCTCTTCGTCGCTCCACGGGAACCTGATGAACCGTTCGCTGCGGATGAGTTCGACGAACCATTTGAGGAAGCCGGATCCGTCTGGGCCGGCGTCGCGGGGGCCGACGAAGCGGCCGTTCCCGTGACCGACGGTTTGGGTGCAGCAACCGTCGGCGCGGGGGCCGCCGGAATGCCGGCGGGCGATGTGGGCACCGGCATCGGCGCGGTTGTCTGGCTGGTGGGCTGGAAGATCCGCACCACGGTGTGGCTTACGCTGTTGCGGAAGTCCTCGCTGGAGGCTGCGACGGCGCCAGCTCCAAGGCCCATGGCACCGACCACCGCGGCGCCCACCACGATGCCCATCCTGCGTTGCCGGTTGCGGCGGTGCAGTTCGAGGCTGGCGACGTTGGATGCGCGCCGCATGGAAGCGCTTTGAGGGGTTTCGCCCTGGGCGGGTACGCCCGAAGCGGATGCCCCGTCAGCGAGCAGCGCGGCGAGATCCGCGCGGGGCTGGGGTGCAGGGTCCTGGGCGAGCCCACGCAGTTCTTGGAGGGACCTGCGGAGATCGGCGTCGTCTTCGAGCCCGGAATCCAGGAGGATCGCCTGGATCTCTCCTTCTTCGCGGCCTGCGGGCGTGACACTCATGATGCTGCGTGGTCCTTTTCCTTGACGAGTTCGCGAAGGGCGATGAGCCCGCGGCGCTGGAGCTGTTTGATGGCCCCGGGAGTCTTGTCCATGATGCCGGCCACCTGTTCGACCGAAAGGTCCGCGACGATCCGCAGGACCAGCACTTCCCGCTGGTCGTCGTTGAGCATGGCAAGTGCGGAAGTTATTCCGCCCAGCGAACCGAGGACCTCGTCCTCGGCGGAACCAGACCGCCGCTCGTCCAGAAGTGGATCGAATTCGGTGAGCTGCGGTGTTCTCGCGGACCGGCGCCGGTAGTCCACGAGCCGGGCGTGCGCCACGGAGAAGATGAATGTCCGCAGCCCGGAGTGACCGCCCCTGACATTGCTGAGCTTGGGGAGGACATCCACGAAGACGTCCTGTGTGAGGGCTTCGGCGTCGTCCACTCCGCGGGCCCGGAAATAGCCCAGGACGGCGGGGGAAATGACGCTGTAGACAGCGCTGAAGCCGGAGGGGTCGCCAGAAAGGGCTGCTGACAATTCGTCATCGGTCAGCTGAGCTGCCAAGGAGCTGTCCTTCCCTATACTGCAGGTGTGCGGCGGTAGTAAGCCTAACCGCCGCACACCTCACGCCCCTATTCGGAGAACGCCTGTTTCGCCTGCTGTGTACTACTTGCCGGCAGGCAGGTCCGCAGCAGCGTCAGCCTTGACATCAGCGTCTGCAGCGACGGACGGCGCGGCCGGCTTGGCGACGTGGTCCGTAACGTCCGGCACAGCCGGGGTGGCGGGAACGGCCGGCGTGGCCGGAACACCGGCGCCACCGGGAACAGCGGGAGTGGCGGGGATTGCTGCAGTCACGTCGGCACCGGCAGCCTTGTCCCCGGCGGAGACGTTGGCGTTTGCGGCGGCGTTGTCCTTGTCAGCTTCCACTGCGGCGTCGGCTGCGTCCGCAGCTTCGCCGGCAGCCTTGGCCTTGGCGGACGGGACGGCCGGAACCGTCGGCGTTGCCGGGGCGGCCGGGACGGCGGGCACAGCCGGGACCTCGGGGGTGGCAGGAACGGCCGGCGTGGCTGGCGTAGCGGGGGTCACCTGTGCATGCTGCGAGCTGGATACCTGGGCGGCGTTGGCCAGTCCGATGCTGGAGAAGCCTCCAACAGCGAGGATGGCGGCGCCGACAGCAATCTTGGTGGTCTTGCTAACACTCTTCATCAGAAAAAAGTCCTTTGGTTGATTGAAGGCCGGGCCGGAAGCCGATGGGGGACAACCCCCGGCCCGGCGCTTACATATACGTAATCGCAGCGGCGGGCCGGCAGGTTACGCGGTCGCGGAAACTTTTTTCAGACGGGCGCGCTCCCGAGCCAAAAGGAAACGGAATAACGACGGCGGCGGGCCACCATAAGGTGACCCGCCGCCGTCAGGAACTGCTTGCCTGGGCTGTTGTTGCCGGACGCTTCCGGCGTCAGTCGTTGATCAGGTCGTTGACCACGATGGTCTGGTCGCGGTCCGGTCCCACGCCGATCGCGGAGAAGCGGGTGCCGGACAGCTTCTCGAGGGCCAGCACGTAGTTGCGGGCGTTCTCGGGCAGGTCCGCCAGCGTGCGGGCCCCGGTGATGTCCTCGGTCCAGCCTTCGAAGTACTCGAAGATGGGCTTCGCGTGGTGGAACTCCGTCTGGGTCATGGGCATCTCGTCGTGCCGGACGCCGTCGACGTCGTAGGCCACGCACACCGGGATCTGCTCGATGCCGGTGAGGACGTCAAGCTTGGTGACGAAGTAGTCGGTGAAGCCGTTCACGCGGGACGCGTGGCGGGCCAGGACGGCGTCATACCACCCGCAGCGGCGCGGGCGTCCGGTGTTGACGCCGAATTCTCCGCCGGTCTTCTGCAGGTACATGCCCATCTCGTCGAAGAGTTCCGTGGGGAACGGGCCTGCGCCGACGCGGGTGGTGTATGCCTTGATGATGCCGATGGAGCGCGAGATGCGGGTGGGGCCGATGCCCGAGCCCACCGAGGCGCCGCCGGCGGTGGGGTTGGAGGACGTCACGAAAGGGTAGGTGCCGTGGTCGACGTCGAGGAACGTGGCCTGGCCGCCCTCCATGAGCACCACCTTGCCCTCGTCAAGGGCGGCGTTCAGCACGAGTGTACTGTCGATGACCAGGGGGCGCAGCCGGTCGGCGAAGGAGAGGAAGTAGTTGACCACTTCGTCCACCTCGATGCTGCGGCGGTTGTAGATCTTGACCAGAAGCTCGTTCTTCTGGCGCAGCGAGCCTTCCACCTTCTGGCGCAGGATCGACTCATCGAAGACGTCCTGGACGCGGATTCCCAGGCGGGCAACCTTGTCCATGTAGGTGGGCCCGATGCCGCGGCCGGTGGTGCCGATGGCGCGGCTGCCAAGGAAGCGTTCGGTGACCTTGTCCAGCACCTGGTGGTACGGGGCCACGAGGTGTGCGTTGGCGGAGACACGCAGCTTGGAGGTGTCCGCGCCGCGGGCTTCGAGGCCGTCGATTTCCTGGAAAAGTGCCTCAAGGTTGACGACGCAGCCGTTGCCGATGATGGGGACGGCGTTGGGGCTGAGGATGCCGGCCGGAAGGAGCTTGAGCTCATACTTCTCACCGCCTACGACGACGGTGTGCCCGGCGTTGTTGCCGCCGTTCGGCTTCACTACGTAGTCGACGCGGCCGCCAAGCAGGTCGGTGGCCTTACCTTTTCCTTCGTCGCCCCACTGGGCTCCGACGATCACGATTGCTGGCATGGGATCCTCCCCCATTCGTTCGGGCCTAGCCCGGCTGGATCACCGAGGTGCTTCAACCGGAGGTCGGCGCCGTTCATGAGAATGCCCCGAATTCGTCGCCCGAACCCGCGGCGCTGACCGGGGAAAGGACGCAAGAGTTCCGGGGCTCTTACCACCCAAGTTTAGCGGATGGGTGACAAAAGTATGGCTTTTGGTATTTCGCCCGTGCGGCAGATTCAGGCGACACATTGCGCCTGTGATTTGCCACTATCTCCGTCTGGGGACTTAAGTGAGAGTGAACCATCCCGAGCGGCCGAGAGACCTGGATCGCTGATGCCGCAGCAACCTTGCCACCGAAGGGTAGCGCCCCGTGCGCCCTGCCGTCCGTAAAGGTGCTACCGCCAGGACCGATGGAAAGGAAATCCTGCCTTGTCACTGAACACCGACCACATCCGCGTCACCCACGCCGGGTCCCTGCCCCGCAGCCCGGAGCTCATCGCCGCCAACGAAGCCAAGGAAGCCGACGGCATCACGCCGGAGTTCCTGGACCTGCTGCAGACCTCGGTGGTGGACATCGTCCAACGCCAAAAGGACCTGGGCATCGACATTCCCAACGACGGTGAATACGGGCACGCCATGTCCAACAGCGTGGATTACGGCGCCTGGTGGAACTACTCGTTCGCCCGCCTCGGCGGCCTCGAGCCCACCAACGTGGACCGCTGGGCCGATGCCGAGGTGCACCGTTCCACGCCGGGCAACATCGTCCTGACCTCCTTCCCTGACCGCCGGGACCGGCAGAAGTTCAACGATGCCTACAACGACCCCTCCTCCGGGATCCTCGCCCACCGCAAGAGCGTGGCACAGCCCAAGATCGCCGGCCCGCTGACCTACACCGGGCAAGACCTCGTGGCCTCAGACGTCACCAACCTCAAGACCGGCCTGCAGGCAGCCGCCCTCACCGAGGGATTCGTCGCGTCGCTGTCCCCCGGCTCCTGCGCACGGGTGGCCAACGAGTACTACAAGACGGAAGAGGAACTGGTCTACGCCTGCGCCGACGCCATGCGCGAGGAATACAAGGCAATCATCGACGCCGGACTGACCGTCCAGCTCGATGACCCGTCGCTGGCGGAGAGCTGGGACCAGATCAACCCGGAGCCCAGCCTGGAGGACTACCTCAACTTCATCCAGCTCCGGGTCGAGGCCACCAACTGGGCCCTCCGCGACCTGCCCGAGGAGCAGATTCGGCTGCATGTCTGCTGGGGATCCTGGCACGGCCCCCACACCACCGACATCCCGTTTGCCGACATCATCAGCTCCGTCCTGCAGGTCAACGCGGGCGGCTACTCGTTCGAGGCAGCCAACGTCCGGCACGAGCACGAATGGCGTGTGTGGGAAAACACCAAGCTTCCCGAGGGCAAGGTCATCATTCCGGGTGTTGTCTCGCACGCCACGAACGTCGTGGAGCATCCGGAACTTGTGGCGGACCGGATCGAACGCTTCGCCAGGCTCGTCGGACGCGAGAGCGTGATCGCCTCCACCGACTGCGGCCTCGGCGGCCGTGTCCACCCGCAGATCGCCGTCGCGAAACTTGAAGCTCTCGGGGAGGGCGCACGCCTGGCCACTAAACGGCTCTGGAGGTGATTTAGCCCTCATTGGCGGTCCTGCGGGCCCTCTCCTGCGCGACTCTGCCACGGAGTCGGGCAGGGGCGGGGCCTCACGGTTTCGGACGCCTTGCTAAACTGGGGAGGATCGGTCAAGCACCGGTCCACATCTCATTTCACACCACGCCGCACTCGGCATGCCTGCGGCGTGCCGGCCTGCGGCGCGGCGGCGCGACCCACATGCAGGAGACACAGCACCATATGACAGCCCTGGCTACCGAATCCTTCCATGAACAGCTTTTGAGGCGCCGTTACGAGCCCAACGTTGCCGCTGTCAATGAGCTCTGCGACACGTTGCAGAGCGCCAAGCCGGGCACCCAGGTGCCGTACGTCGACCCCGCGCACGACGTCGACGAATGCCGCATCATCAGCCTCTTCTCCAACATCGGCACGGCATCGCCCACCGGCTTCATCGTGCCGGGCGACGACGATGCCGCCGCCCGTATGCTGGGCCTCCAGTGGAAGCTGGGCCTGCGGCCGGAATACATCATGCCGTGGAACGTGCACCCGTGGCACACACCGGGCGAGCCGAACGGCAAGTTCACTCCCGACCAGATCCAGGCCGGCCTCAAGCCGCTGCTGAAGGTCCTGGCCCTGGTGCCCCGCGCTTCGGTCATCGTGGCCCACGGCACCGAGGCCAACCGCCTCGCCGGCCTGCTGCTCAAGACCGAAGTTCCGCTGCTCTGGCGCCGGGGGCTGAAGACCTACAAGGTCCGTTCGCTGAGCGGCCGCTCCTTCGCCGGAAGCCCCGAGCGGCAGAAGCAGTACCTGGACGAGATGCAGGTTGCGTACGCCGACGCCATGGCCCGCACCGGCCTGCAGAAGTCCCCTAGCTAACACCTTTGATTGAGCCTGGGCCCTAACAGGCCACAAGTACAACGGCGGGCGGTCACCTTCCTTGGAGAAGGTGACCGCCCGCCGTCGTACTTAATTACTTGCCTTCGATGGCTGCCTTGGCCGCGGGGTCCGAGTCGTTGAGGAACTTCTCGATGCGCTCGGGTTCCTCCGCCTCGTTGATGGCGGCGGAGGCGCGACCCAGCGAGTAAAGCGCCCGCAGGAAGCCGCGGTTGGGTTCGTGCTCCCACGGGATGGGCCCCACACCCCGCCAGCCGTTGCGGCGGAGCGAGTCCAGGCCGCGGTGGTAGCCGACCCGTGCGTAGGCGTAGGAATCAATGGTGCGGCCTTCCGCCCATGCCTCCTCGGCCAGGACGGCCCACAACAGCGACGATGTGGGGTGCTTTTCCACGAGGTCCAGCGCCTCAGCGCCGAGCGCGAGGTGCTGGTACACCTCGGTCTCGGCAGGCAGGAGCGTGGGCTCGGGGCCCAGCAGGTTCTTGCGGAACTCGTCGGACATGACTAGAAGGTCTTGCCCGCGGAGCCCAGCTGCTGGGTTGCCTCAACCACGCGGGCGGCGAGGCCGGCTTCGGCGGAGGCGCCCCAGACGCGGGGATCGTAGGTCTTCTTGTTGCCCACTTCGCCGTCGACCTTCAGCACGCCGTCGTAGTTGCGGAACATGTGGTCCACCACCGGACGGGTGTACGCGTACTGAGTGTCGGTGTCGATGTTCATCTTGATCACGCCATAGGACACGGCGTCCGCGATCTCCTGGTCCGAGGAACCCGAACCGCCGTGGAACACCAGGTCAAACGGGTTGTCCTTGCCGATCCGGGCACCGACCTGGGCCTGGATGTCCTTCAGGATCTCCGGACGCAGCTTCACCCCGCCCGGCTTGTACACGCCGTGCACGTTACCGAAGGTCAGGGCCGTGATGTAGCGACCGTTCTCACCGGCACCGAGCGCCTCGATCGTGGCCAGCGCGTCATCGACCGTGGTGTACAGCTTCTCGTTGATCTCGTGCTCGACGCCGTCCTCCTCGCCACCAACCGTGCCGATCTCCACCTCGAGGATGATCCTGGCGGCTGCGGCACGCTCGAGCAGTTCCCGGCCGATGCGCAGGTTCTCGTCCAGGGTCTCGGCCGAACCGTCCCACATATGCGAGTTGAAGATCGGGTCCTTGCCCGCCTTCACCGCTTCCTCGGAAGCGGCCAGCAGCGGCAGGACGAAACCGTCCAGCTTGTCCTTGGGGCAGTGGTCCGTGTGCAGGGCGATGTTCACGTTGTAGTTCTTGGCCACCTCACGGGCAAACGCGGCGAAACCCAGCGACCCGGCAACCATGTCCTTCGTGGAGGCACCGGACCAGTACGCCGCACCACCGGTGGAAACCTGCACGATGCCGTCAGACTCGGCCTCCGCGAAACCGCGCAGCGCCGCGTTCAGCGTCTGCGAGGACGTCACATTGACGGCGGGGAACGCGAAGCCGCCCTTCTTTGCGCGATCGATCATGTCGGCATAGATCTCTGGGGTTGCAATGGGCATGCTGACTCCTAAATCGAATTTCGTCTGCGGGTTGGGTTGACCCTGGAGTGAACCTCGTCGGCTAGGAACCATCCTAGCCATTTCTTTGCGCCGGCCGTGGTTCGCGTCACCCGGCCGGGTAACACTTTGCACTGCAGGATTTCCCAAACTACGCCCCCGCTCGACGGAGCAACCGCCTCCTCTGCCCCGGATCGGCGGCCGCCGCACATGCCGCTGCGGCCAGTCCGAACGATCCGTCAAGCACCGCATTGTCTGCACCCGCGGAAGCACCGAACGCAGCGAACTCTGCGGTGTGGTGCGCGGCGCCCCGCACGTCGTAGCCGACCATGGGATGAATGCTCGGCACGAGCTGCGAGACATTTCCCATGTCCGTGGAGGCCACCGGCTCGGCGCTGAACGCAACGTCCCTGCCCTTGGCCGTCATCGCTGCCCGGTAGGCCTCTGACAAGAAAGTGTCCTGGCGCAGTTCTGCGTAGTCGTTGCCCGTGGGTGTGACCTGAAGGGTGCTGCCGCTCGCGTGGGCACCGGCCTCAAGGCAGCGCCTCACTTTGTCCTGGATCAGACGGAGGTTTTCGATGCTGGCGGCCCGCATTTCAATGTTGGCCCGGGCACGCTCCGGAATGACGTTGACGGCACTCCCGCCTTCCGTCACGATCAAAGACACGATTGAACCCGCCGGCAGTTGCTGCCGAGCCAAGGCGATTGCCGTCTGCGCGACTACGAGCGCATCGAGGGCGTTGACACCTTCCGAGGGAGCCGCGGCGGCATGGGCGGGGCGACCCTCGAACAGCACGTCCCACATGCTCATGGCCAGGGACGAACCACCCACTACGTCCGTTGCCGCAGCGTGCGCCATCATGGCCAGGGATACGTCGTCGAAAAAGCCCGCGTCGATCAGGTCCACTTTGCCGCCGGTGGTCTCTTCCGCGGGCGTTCCGAGCACTTTGACGGTGAGGCCGAGTTCGTCGGCCACGGCCGCCAGCGCCAGCGCTGCCCCGACTGCGCTGGCCGCGTTCACGTTGTGCCCGCACGCATGACCGATCGCGGGCAACGCGTCGTACTCAGTGCAGACTGCCACCACAAGCTCACCGGATCCGAATCGCGCGCTGAATGCCGTGGGCTGCGCAGGCTGCGCCTCATCGAAGCTGAACCCGGCCATCCGCAGTACCCTGCTCACCCGCTTGGCGGCACGGAACTCATGTCCGCCTAATTCCGGATCCGCATGGATGGCGTGGCTCAGATCCAGAATCTCCGGCCTCCAGCGTTCCACGGCGGCCTCGAGTCTCGCTTCGATATCGCCCCGGGTTACGGGAACGACGGCGGCCCCTCCCCTGTTGCTGTTAAGTCCTGTGATCATGCCGCCACCCCGGCAGGCTGGCGCTTGGGGTAGCCTGCACTCGCGGCGGCCGCAATCAAGGCCGCCATAGCCAGGGCGCCCCAGATAGACAGCAGTCCGGGCTCCGTGATGTGCCCCGCCTCGGCCGAGGCTGAGGAGATGAGCTTGACCACCGCAGCCCCCACCGCGATGCCGACAGACAATGCCAGCTCATTGAGTCCGGCCGCCGTCGAGGTCTCCTCCAGGGGGACGCCTTCGACGGACAGCGCCCGGGTCCCCGCCTGGTACATCCCCAGGCTCAGGTTGAACATGGCGAAGCCGACGCAGTAGCCCGGGAGCGATCCGTGGGCAACCGCCATCACCAGGAAGCCGCCCGCCAGCAGGACACCCGCGAAAACGAGGGTGGCGCGTTCACCGAACCTTCTAAGTGCTTTGGCCGTGAGCAGTGAGGAGACCAGGGAAAGAACCGAGGCCAGCGCGAGGACAATCGCGATCAAAAGCGGGCTCAGGCCAAATCCGTAGCCGGTCTTGTCCGGGTTGGAATGCAGGAAAATGCCGTTGGTACCGAAGTAGCTGATGGACGCGAAACCAAAGAAGAACGTGGCAAGCGAGATGGCGCGGATCCGGGGATTCACCAGCATCCGCAGGTCCATGAACCTGCGGCCCTCGGGGGCGCTGAAGTCCCGCTTGGCCCAGTAAGCCAGCAGGGCAATCCCTGCCACGCCGGCCGCCAGCGTCCGGACGTCGAGCCAGCCCCACTCAGGTGCCATCGAGAGCGCCACCACAAACCCAATCAGCCCGAGTGAGCAGGCCAGCAGCGGCGCCAGGGCGATGCCCTCACGCGTCGGGATCCCGGCGTCGGGCAGTACGAACGAGCAGATGAAGGCGACCACGGCGAACGGTACCGCCACCCAGAAGCCGAGCGTCGGATCGGTGACACCGATGATGCCGGCGAGCAGCCCGCCAGCTCCCACCATGATCATGAGCATGCCGATCATGACGCTCACGCCGGTGCGTGTGTGGGCCGGGCTGCTGACCCGCAGGATTCCCATCATGAGCGGGATGAAGCCCACGACGCAGGTGAGCATGACGACACCCACCGTCACCGTCCACAGCGACGGCCAGAGCGCCATTTGAAGCACGCCGGCCGTCACAACACCCGTGGACCAGCGCAGCACCAGCCGGTATCCAAAGCTGTCGCCGAGCCTCGAAATAATCGGGGTGAGGACGGCGAAGCTGACGTTGGAGATGAGGAAGATGCCGTTGATGGTGGGGTCGTCTATCCCGAAGACGGGCCCCAGCGCGGGCAGGATGGGATTCAGGTACCCCTGTGTGACGCCGCTGAGCGACTCAATGAATGCCATTGCCAGGATCATTCCCGCAATAGTCCTGCGCGTGGTGACCGCCATCGGGGGAGGTGCTGTCTTGCTTGCCATGTGATTCCTTGTGGTCCAGGGGGATTTGCCGGTGGTGATGCGAGTCACAACGTTAGGACCTTCGTTTACACTGGCTTAGAAAATGTTCGAAACTCACCTGAGGCAGCAAATATTGAACGAAACGGCCATGATTTCGGAGATCGACCTTGAAATCGTGAATGCCCTGCAGATCAATCCACGCGCCGAATGGAGCCGGGTGGCGGACGCCTTGAGCCTGTCCGGGCCCACGGTGGCAAGGCGCTGGAACGCCCTTGCGGAGCAAGGGCAGGCATGGATCACACCGGCTCCCGGACAGCGCTACCTCAGTGCCGGCTGGTCCGCGTTCATCCACCTGTCGTCTTTGCCCAGCGAGGGTGAGGCGCTCATCGAGCGGCTTTGCGCCGAGCCGGCGTTCGGCACCGTCTCGCTGGTCACCGGCTCGCACGACCTCTTTGTGGACTGCTTTGCGTCCAGCCATGCCGAACTGATGGACATAGTCACCGGCTCCTTCCCTGGGCTGCCCGGCGTCACGCATCGTGAGGTTGTTTTCGTCACCAAGCTGTACCGCCAGGCATCCGAATGGCGCAGCGGGACCCTGGAACCCGCACGCGCCCGGCAGGTGTCAGCGGACCCCCTGCCTATGCAGCCTGCGTACGCTCCGGACCGGCTGGATGCGGCGCTGCTGGAAGAGCTCGCCAAGGACGGGCGGGCCAGCTGGGCGGAGCTGGGTGCCGCATGCGGTGTCTCGCCCCAAACCGCACGACGGCGGGTGGAGCGGTTCCTCGCCACCGGTTACATAGCGCTGCGCTGCGATACTTCGACGGCGGCCCAACAGGGACTGCGGGAAGTCACCCTGGTCCTGAACGTCCCCGCACAGTACGTTGACGACGTCGGCCACTACTTCGCCGCGCTCAGCAACTGCCGCCTCAGCGCCCAGGTTCTGGGGGCGCAGAACCTGCTGGTCACCATGTGGGTCCGTGACTACCTGCAAGTCCAGGCCTACGAGCGCGAACTGGCCGATCGGGCTCCGGGAAGTGCGGTCATGTCCCGGCAGGCCGTGGTCCGGACATTCAAGCGCATGGGCCATCTACTGGATGAATCAGGATGCAGCCGCAGCGTGGTGCCGCTGCCGCTGTGGACGGAAGGTCTGTAGCCCCGTGTCCGGTATGCCGGACAACCGCGGGCGTATTCTGGGAGAGTGAGTAGCTCATCGCTGCGCCCCAAAGCCCCTGCCGCTGTGCAGGTTCTCGCCGTCCTTAGGTACGTCGCGGAACAGGCCGGCCCAGTGGCCGCCTCGGTCATCGCCCGAGATGTGGGAGTGCCGCGGTCAACAACGTATCAGTTGATCGCAGCCTTGGTTGATGACGGGTTTCTGGTCCATCTTCCGGAGGAACAAAAATATGCGCTGGGTGTCACGGCACATGAACTCGGGACCGGCTATTCACGGCAGGCCCCTCTCCAGCGCATCGCCCGTCACCCGCTCGCGCGGCTGGTGGGGCGAACTCGTCGTACTGCCCACCTTGCGGTGATGCATGGGCGTGACGTCGTTTACGTCATCGAAGAACGCGCTCCGCGCCAGCGCCCTCTGGTGACAGACACCGGCGTCCGGCTTCCGGCGCATCTGACGGCCAGCGGCAGGGCGATGATGGCGCAGATGGATCCTGCCCAGGTCGCAGCCTTGTTTCCGGGCCCGGAGGCCTTCACGGTCCGCAATGACAACGGGCCGCAGTCCTTGCCGGCCCTGCGGGATTTGCTGTCGCGGGCGCGGTCCCTGGGCTACGCGTGGGAACAGGATGAAATCACTGTTGGTTACTCTTCCGTTGCTGTTGCCGTCCTGGACCGGGAGCGCTATCCCGTGGCTAGCGTGACATTGACTGTCTCCAACCGGGCGTTTCCTCCCGGCGGTGCGCGCCGCGCCAAGGATGCCGAGACGCCGGAGGAACGGGCAGTGCGGATTGAAGACGCGGCCCGTGAGTGGATTCCGGAGGTAACCCGTTGTGCCCGCGAGATATCGCGCAGGCTGGGGATCCGTGGCCGACTTCCCATAACCGGATGAGTGCCCCGGCCACCTGTGGCCGGGACACTCGTCAGGCACCAATACTGTTTGTTGGGTGCAGGCGCATCAGGGCCTGCCAGGGCTGCCTAGACGGCTGGGCTGGCGGGTGCGGAATTCGCCACTGGCTCCAGGGCTTCTTGGCCCGTTTCAGCCGGGTAAATCATGTGGGATGGTGCGTTGGAGTTCCTCTTGGCCAGCGGGTAGTACACCAGGGCTGTGACGACCAGCCCCACGAGCCAGGAGATGTCAGACCACCCAGGAGCTTCGTCATGGGCCCGGTGTAGAGGGCTTGGGCCAGGAACGGAATCTGTACGATGATGCCCGCTGCGTAGGTGATCAGGGCGGTCTTGTTCCAGCGCCCGTAGCGGCCGTTCAGGTCGTACAGGGCCGGGATATCCACCTTTTCTTTGGAGATCAGGTAGTAGTCGACCAGGTTGATGGAGCTCCAGGGGATGAAAACCATGAGCAGCAACAGCACGAAGTTCTTGAAGTTGGCGATGAAGTCCGGCGACGCCAGGACGGCGATTAGCACGGACAGCCCGATGAAGCCGACGACGTACGCGAACCGCGTCCAGGTGGCTACACCCGTTTTGCGGGTGAACGCGGTCACCGAGGTCAGCATGGTCATGTAACCGCCGTAGGCGTTCAGGGTGTTGACCGTAAGCTTTCCGATCACGATGACCAGGTAGATGACCACAGCGATGAGGCCTCCGCCGCTCATGTGTCCGAGGAAGGCCACCTGGCCGTCCAGGAACCTCTCCCCCTTGGGCAAAGCAAGGGCGGCGAAGAGAGCTCCGAGGGTCATGGACCATTGCGAACCGATCACGGTGCCGAAGTAGGACGCTTGGAACGTCTTGCGGGCTGGGGTGTTGGAGGGGAGGTAGCGGGAGTAGTCGGCCACATAGGGGCCATAGGTCAGTTGCCATCCGGCGCTGAGGGAGATGGCGAGCAAGAAAGTGGGAAATTCGAAGTTCCCGGCCCCCAGGAGGGCTCCTACATCCTGGCTGATGAGCAGCCTGATGCCGAGGTAGGTGAAGCCGAGCACTCCGACGATCGTGGCGATGCGGCCCATCATGTGAATGTATTTGTAACCCAGCGTCGCGACGAGGATGGTCAGCGCCCCGAAGAGGATCATTCCCACGGCCGGTGCGCCGGTGTGCAGGATCTGGTCCACGGCCTGGCCGGCCAGGACGGTGCCAGTGGCGGCGAACCCAAGGTACATGATGACCACCAGCACCAGCGGGATAACGGCACCCAGAATGCCGAACTGTGCCCGGCTGGAAATCATCTGCGGAAGCCCAAGTTTGGGGCCCTGGGCCGCGTGCAGCGCCATGACAGCCCCGCCCAGAAGGTTGCCGATTAGCAGGCCAACGATCGCCCACAGGGCATCAGCTCCGAACAACACTGCGAGGGCGCCATCGACGATGGCGGTGATCTGCATGTTCGCCCCGAACCACAGGGTGAACTGTTGTGCCGGGGAACCGTGACGTTCGTTTTCCGGGACGAAGTCGATGGAGCGGCGCTCAACGCGCGGCCCTGATCCCGTTTTTGTTGTGGCCTGCATGCTCTTCCTCACTTTGACGACCGGATCGAGGTCCCCCAACCTTCCAATCAATCTGAGCACGGGCTGTGAGCGGCATCACCCGAAAGCCGCCACGTTCCGTCCGGGGTTTCGGACAATGGGAGCAAAACTGTGATTCAGCTGATCAGACGTGCTGGCCAAACACGTGCCGGCGCACCCAGGCGTGCATGGCGATCGCCGCGGCCGAGCCCGCGTTGATGGAGCGGGTGGACCCGAACTGCTCGATGGACAGTGTTGCCTCCGCCGCCTCATGCACCTCCGGAGTCAGCCCCGGACCTTCCTGCCCGAAGACCAGCACGCACTTCTGCGGCAGCTCGTAGGTCTCCAGCGGCACGGAATCGGGGAAGATGTCGATCCCGATGATGGCCAGCCCCTCCCCCTGCGCCCAGGCCACGAAGTCCTCCACGGTGGGGTGGTGGCGGACGTGCTGGTAGCGGTCGGTAACCATCGCCCCGCGGCGGTTCCACCGCCGTCGTCCGATGATGTGGACCTCCTTGGCGAGGAACGCGTTGGCGGTGCGCACCACGGTGCCGATGTTGAGGTCGTGCTGCCAGTTCTCGATGGCGATGTGGAAATCGTGCCGCTTGGCGTCCAGGTCCGCGACGATCGCCTCGTGCTTCCAGTACCGGTACTTGTCCACGACGTTGCGCCGGTCGCCGTCGGCCAGCAGGTCGGGATCCCAGTGGTCGCCCGCCGGCCATTCGCCTTCCCAGGGCCCGACGCCCACCTCCGGCTTTGCCTCCGGCGTTTCGTTTTGGTCTGGTTGGGGTTCGGGTGTCCCGGGCGTTTGCGTCACCCCTCAACACTAGACTGGGCTCCGAACGCAAACATCTCGGTGAAGGAATGACATGGCAGAAGCGGACAAGGTAAAGACATCGGCGGCCGTCTACCGCAGCGGCCAGGAAATTGAGTGCTGGCTCACCGACATGGACGGGGTCCTGGTGCATGAGAACCAGGCCGTACCCGGAGCAGCGGAACTGATCCAGCGCTGGGTGGACACCTCGAAGCGGTTCCTGGTCCTGACCAACAACTCGATCTTCACACCGCGCGACCTCGCCGCCCGGCTGCGGACCTCCGGCTTGGAAATCCCGGAGGAGAACATCTGGACGTCGGCCCTGGCCACCGCCCAGTTCCTGAAGGACCAGGTACGGGGTTCGGAGTCCGGCAACCGCGCGTACACCATCGGCGAGGCAGGGCTGACGACGGCGCTCCACGAGGCCGGCTTCATCCTCACCGACCAGAACCCCGACTTCGTGGTGCTCGGCGAAACCCGCACGTACTCCTTCGAGGCGATCACCATGGCGATCCGGCTGATCCTTGCCGGGGCGCGCTTCATCGCTACGAACCCGGACGCCACCGGCCCGTCCAAGGATGGCCCGATGCCCGCCACCGGCGCCATCGCTGCCCTGATCACCAAGGCCACGGGGCGGGAACCGTACATTGTGGGCAAGCCGAACCCCATGATGTTCCGCTCGGCCATGAACCAGATCGACGCGCACTCGGAGACCACCGCGATGATCGGCGACCGCATGGACACCGACATCATCGCAGGCATGGAAGCCGGGCTGCATACCGTACTGGTGCTCAGCGGCATCACGCAGCGCGACGACATTGCTTCTTATCCGTTCCGCCCCAACCAGGTGCTGACCTCCGTGGCGGACCTCAAGAACCAGATCTGACGCCGGCCGCACTGGTCCCGGTTCCGGGTCACGACCGCGTCGTCAGAACGGTGTCATCTTCCCGCCGCCTCCGGGCAGCGGGAAGATCTCGTTCTCCAGGTCCTCGAGGATGGGCCGGTACACGAACGGGTTCCAGCCCGGGCTGGCGTGGGCCGGCAGCGCCCCGTCGGTCTGCCGGTCGGCTGAGACCATGTTGGCGGCGAAGGTGTGCGCCCAGGAATCACGGGCCGTCCGGTAGTTGACTGTCTGGTCCCGCGGATTTCCGATGTACGCCATGCGGGTATCCCCGATCTGGTCCGCGAAGCGGGTGGCATCGAAGTGGTAGATGTAGGCGGATTCCGTCTGGATCAGCACGCTTGAGGGGGCGATCGGGGACAGCTGCTCCAGCGTCTGGTCGAGAATCTGCCGCCACGTGCGCTCGTCCTTGTGGACCACCCGCTCCCCCAGTTCGTAGCCCCCGCGCAGCACGGACGGGATTCGGAAGCCGCTTTCGTAGAGGAACACCACGCCGTCGAACCAGCTCTGGTCCAGGACGTCGAACTTGCTGTAGGGGCTGCAGTCGAGCACGATCAGCTCAACCTTGACGCCATGCAGTTCCAGCAGCCGGGCGGCCACCTGCGTCGCCACCATGCCACCGAAGCTGTGGCCGTAGAAGTAGAGCGTGGTGAGGTTGTGCGCCCGGACGTGCTCGATCACCGCGATCACCAGCTGGTCGATGTCCAGTCCCAGGTTCGAATATCCGGCCGCCGCGAGCTGGCCGCGCAGCCTCAGGCTGCCGCGGAGCGAGTTGAGGATCCACTGGGCCTCTTCCCAGCTGGTCTTGTAGCCGGGGAACAGGATCCAGCTGGCGTGGGGGAAGTAGCTCTGCGCGAAATCGTCCTCCACCACGAGGATCTTGTGGACCTGCCGCTCCTCCTGGACGCGCTTCGTGAACAGCATGTCCGCGGCAAGGATGGTGGACGCGCCCGCTCCGGAGAGGAAGGTCCGGCGGGAGAACCGTTTCAGGTCGGCGGCGCGCCGAAGGAGCCGGGCAGCCTCCGCGCCCGGCGCCCTCTGCCGTCCCGTCTGGCCGGCGGCCCCTTCATATGGCACTGGACTACCCTAGGCACACTCCATCCGGGCAGCACAAGCGGGCCACGCCTCTGGCCCAAAGTCTTAGGGCCCAAAAGTGGAGCGGACGACGGCGGGACCTGCCGCCGTCGTCCGCCCCAGCTCCGATCAGCTGGGCTCAGCTCAGGCCGAGCTCGTCCTTGCTGAAGGCGTAGAGGTAGGGCACGCCGGCCTCGGCTTCGATCTTTTCCTTGGCTCCGGTGTCACGGTCGACGATGACGGCCACAGCCACGACGTTGCCGCCGGCGTTGCGCACGCCCTCGACGGCGGTCAGGGCCGAGCCGCCGGTGGTGGAGGTGTCCTCGAGCACCAGGACCTTGCGGCCCTCGACGGAGGGACCTTCCACCTGGCGGCCCATGCCGTAGGACTTCTGCGCCTTGCGGACAACGAAAGCGTCGATGGCCCGGCCGGCGTCGGTGGCCGCGTGCATGACGGCGGCGCCCACCGGGTCGGCCCCCATCGTGAGGCCGCCGGCGCATTCAAAGTCAATGCCGGCGTCGTCAATCAGGGACAGCATGACCTGGCCCACGAGCTTGGAGGCCTCGTGGTGAAGGGTGATGCGGCGCAGGTCGATGTAGTAGTCGGCCTCGGCTCCGCTGGACAGAATGACCTTGCCGCGGACAACCGCGAGCTCCTTGATCAGTTCCAGAAGTCGGGCACGGGCAGCGGTGTTGGAAAGCGAGTCCGGGGTGGCAGTCATGGGGTCCAGTTTAGTGGCTGACCGGGTTGTGACGGACCGCCTAGGCAGTGGGCCGCCGGGCCTCCCGGCGGGCGAACGCCGGGGCGTGCTCAGGCCGGAGGCCGATGGCGATGAGCCGCGGCAGAATGCGCCGCATGGCCGGGAAGTGCCGCCCGACGAACTGCACGAAGGGAGGCGCGCCGGACCGCTTTCCGCTGAACAGGGGAATGAACACGGCCCGGTGCATGCCCCGCTGGACGGTCTGGATGATGACCGTGGGCGGCATCCGGCGCCGCTGCACCGCCGCAAGATCCTTCACCGTGACATTCCGGCGCAGCAGCGCGGGCGCCAGCCGGGCCGCCGCCGCGACGGCGTCCTGGATAGCGAGGTTGATGCCTACGCCTCCGGCCGGGGACATGGCATGAGCGGCGTCGCCGATGCACAGCAGCCCGTCCACGTACCAGCGCAGCAGCCTGTCCAGCCGGACGTCCAGCCAGTGAAGGTCCTCCAGCGACCTGACGGCCTCGAGACGGTCGGCCAGGTCCGGGCGCAGCGCGGCGATCCGTTCGCGGAACCGTTCCACGCCCTCGGTCTTGATGCGGTCACCGGAGCCTTTCGGTGCGAAGTAGCCCATTTGGTAGTAGTCGTCGCGGAACAAGGCAATCACGGCGTCGCGTTCCCCGAAGGCGGGAACGATGCCGGCCACCTCACCCTGCTCGGACGCGAAGCGCGGCAGCTTGAACCACCACGTGTCGAAGGGCACCGGGTATTCCCTGGACTTGAGCCCCGCGGCCTGGCGCAGCACCGAATGCCGGCCGTCGGCGGCCACCACGAGGTCGGCGCGGAGGGCACCCTCGGTGCCCTCCTTGGTCCGGTAGCGCACGCCCGCAACCCGGCCGCCGTCGTACATCAGCGACGTCGCTGTGTGCTCCATCAGCAGCGTGAACGAGGGCTCGTCCGCTGCGGTCCGGGCCAGGAAGTTCAGAAAGTCCCACTGCGGCATCATGGCGATGTAGTTGTACGGCGGCTTCAGGCCGGAAAAATCGCCGAGCGTGATCATGCCGCCGCCGGGAACGGGGAAGGCAACATTGCGCAGCCTGCTTTGCGGCAGTTCCCGGAACTCGGCGCCGAGCCCGAGTTCGTCAATGAGCCTGATGGTGGAGGCATGGACCGTGTCGCCGCGGAAATCACGGAGGAAGTCGCCGTGTTTCTCCAGTACGGTGACCTGCACGCCGGCCCGCGCCAGCAAGAGGCCCAGCATCATGCCGGCCGGGCCGCCGCCCACCACCGCGCACCCTGTACTCTCCATGAGCCATACGGTACGCCTCCCGGCCCACGGGAGCACAGAGCGCGAACAGACACTTAAGCCCCTTTCGCAGAGTGGGATCGCGGGGCCTCAAGTGTCCGTTCGCGGCTAATGACGCGGCGTGACTAGCTCGCTGGGCTGTGCCTAGCTCGCTGCGCGGAAGCCCAGGCGGATGAGACCGGACATCGTCTGTTCGACGACGGCGTTTACGGGCGCGGCGATGTCGACCACCACGCCGGCCTCATCCGCCTGCAGCGGTTCGAGGGTGGCCAGCTGCGAGTCGAGGAGGGCTGGCGGCATGAAGTGGCCGGTCCGCCCCTCGGTGCGGGCGGTCAGGACCTCTTTGCTGCCGTGCAGGTGCAGGAAGACGGCGCCCGGGGCCTGTTCCCGGATTGCGTCCCGGTAGCTGCGCCGCAGCGCAGAGCAGGCGAGGACCAGTCCGTCCGGGCCGGCACCCGCCAGTTCCCGGCCCACGATCACCAGCCAGGGCCAGCGGTCCTCGTCCGTCAGCGGCGTGCCGGCGGCCATCTTGGTGACGTTCTCCACCGGGTGCAGCGAGTCGCCGTCGAGGAAGGGCGCGCCCAGTTCGCGGGCCAGGAGATCGCCGATGGTGCTCTTGCCGCAGCCGGACACGCCCATGACAATTACGCGAAGGCCTGGGGCCTGGGGATGCCCGCCTGAACCGGGCCCGTTCACCAGTCGTGGACCGTTCCGTCGACGAGGCGGTTGTAGGGCAGGTAGGCCTGCTGGTAGGGGTAGGCGGCTGCGGCTTCCTCGTTGAATTCGACGCCGATGCCGGGTTTGTCGCCCGGGTGCAGGTAGCCGTCGGTGAACGTCATGGACTGCTCGAACACCTCGTTGGTCTTGTCCGAGTGCTGCATGTATTCCTGGATGCCGTAGTTGTGGATCGCCAGGCCCACGTGAAGCTGCGCGGCGAACCCGACCGGGGAGATGTCGGTGGGGCCGTGGAAGCCGGACTTGATCTGGTATTGCGCGGCGAAATCCATAACCTTCTTCAGCGGCGAGATGCCGCCGAAGTGCGTCGAGGCCGCCCGGACGTAGTCGATCAGCTGTTCCTTGATGATGGTCTGGTAGTCGTACACGGTGTTGAAGATTTCACCGATGGCCAGCGGGGTGGTGGTGTGCTGGCGGACCAGGCGCAGCGCCTCCTGGTTCTCCGCCGGGGTGCAGTCCTCCAGCCAGAACAGGTCGTACGGTTCCAGCGCCTTGCCCAGCTTTGCGGCCTGGATCGGCGTCATCCGGTGGTGCCCGTCGTGCAGCAAAGGCAGTTCCGGGCCGAACTCGTTCCGGACCGCCTCGAACACGGTGGGCAGGTGGCGGAGGTAGGCGCGGGTGTCCCAGTCCTCCTCCACCGGGAACGCGCCGCGCCCTGCGGGTTCGTAGTCGTACCGCTCGCCCGAGGCCTGCGCCTGGGCGGCCACCCCGTACACGGCCTTGATCCCGGGCACGGCGGTCTGGATCCGCACCGACTTGTACCCCAGTTCCAGGTGCTCCCGGACGGAGTCGAACAGGGACGGGATGTCCGAGCCCGAGGCGTGGCCGTAGGCCCTCAGCCCGTTGCGGGATGCCCCGCCGAGCAGCTGGTACACGGGCATGCCGGCCAGCTTGCCTTTGATGTCCCACAACGCCATGTCCACCGCAGCGATCGCCGCCATCGTCACCGGTCCGCGGCGCCAGTACGAGGACCGGTACAGGAACTGCCAGGTGTCCTCGATCCGGTGCGGGTCCTTCCCGATCAGCAGCTGCGCGACATGCTCCTTCAAATACGCGGCCACGGCGAGCTCGCGTCCGTTCAGGGTGGCGTCACCGATGCCGGTCACGCCGTCCTCGGTGGTGATCCGCAGCGTCACGAAGTTACGGGACGGGCTGGTCACGAAGACTTCCGCGGCAATGATTTTCACAACAGGTCCTTTCGGATGGACTGGGTCAGGGGTCAGTAGGTGGGCACTGCTTAGTTGGCAGGCACTGCCCAGTTGGCAGGCACTGCTCAGTTGGTGGGCGCTGTGAGCGGCCCGACGGCGGCTCCGGACGTTTTGGGGGCATCGCCGCTTTCCCGGCGGGCTGTGATGTCCGCCAGGATCTGGGCATGCATGGTGTCCGTGAGCTTGTACTTGGCCATCACCAGCACGGCAAGGAGAGTCATGACAGCGGGCAGCGCACCGGCAGCCACCTGGATTCCGAACACGGCCTCAGCCGTCTGGACAGCGCCGGACTTATAGCCGCCCAGGGCCAGCGCATAGGCGGCGAGCGCTCCGCCTACCGCCTGGCCGCTCTTGCGGGTGAACGAGAAGAGCGCGTAGGTGATGCCTTCCGTGCGGACGCCGGTCTTCCATTCGCCGTATTCCACGGTGTCGGCTTCCAGGGCCCACACCACGATGCTCACTGCGAGGACGCCCATCACGCTGATCACCAGGCCGGAGAATCCGATCCACACCTGGCTGGCCGGGGTGAAGAAGACGATGGCGCCGCCCGCAGCCGAGACCAGCGACGAGACGATGTAGACGCGTTTTTTGCCGACGCCGCGGACCAGCCTGGGCATGAAGGCCGCCAGCACGAAGGTGAGGACCAGCTGGATGATGGAAAGCACCGGGTACAGGTCCAGCCTGCCCAGGACGTCGCGCAGGTAGTACAGCTGCACCGAGGTCAGGGCAAGGTAGCCGGTGAGGAAGAAGAACGAACTCAGGCACAGCATCAGGAGCGGCTTGTTGCCCCTGAGCGTGTCCATGCTCTGTTTGAAGGTGACGTTGGGAACGGCGCGGTGCACCCGCTCCTTGGCGGTCAGGGCGGTGAAGAAGTACAGGCCGGCGCCGATCACCACAAACACCAGCGTGAGGGTGGTGAACGTTGCCTGCAGGTCGGCGCCCGGTTTGATCAGCGGAGCCACGAAGATCCCCAGGGAAGAACCCACCAGCAGGGCCCCGATCATGCGGGCGGAGCCGAGCTTGGCGCGGTCCCCCGGGTCCTGCGTCATGGCCCCGGCCAGCGACCCGTACGGGATGTTGACCAGGCTGTAGGCCAGGCCCAGGGCGGCGTAGGTGACATAGGCGTAGAGCAGGCTGCCCGATTGACCGAGCTGCGGCACCGAGAACGTGGCCACGCTGAGCAGCAGGAGCGGAATGGAACCGAACATGATGAACGGACGGAATTTGCCGAACCGCTTGCTGTATGAGCGGTCCACGATCCGGCCGGCAAAGACGTCCGCGAAGGCATCGAAGATGCGCACCGCCAGGAGCAGGGTGCCGGCCGCCGCCGCAGAGATGCCGGCGACATCCGTGTAGTACACCAGCAGGAACATGGTGGCGGTGGTGAAGGCGAGGTTGTTGGCGGCATCACCGGCTCCGTAGCCGATGATGCTGAGCTTGTTCAGCTTTTTCAAGAGTGGGCTCCTTTACCCGGGTGCCGGCCCGAGGCCGGCACAAAATGTGAAAAGCGTTAGGGGTTGGTGAGGGCTTTGCCGCTGACGTTCTTGGTGCCGGCGAGCGCTGTCCAGCGCTGGCGCAGGGCGAAGGCGGCGGGCTTGGGACGGCGGTCCCGGGTGAACACGCCCTTCTTGTTGCCGTCCACGCGCATAATTCCGTTGGACGTCTGGAAGTCTGCGAAGTTCCACACCTGCTCCCCAACCATGGCGTCCACCCGGTCGAAGACGCGGTGGTACATGGCGAGGAACGCGGCCTGGTACTCCTCGCTCCACGGCTGTTCGTAGATGGAGTGGAAGCCGGGCATGGTGTCCGGACCGTACTCGGTCATGATCATGGGCTTGCCGTACTTGGCTTCCCATTCCCGCAGTTCCTTTTCGAGAACCTGTTCAGCGGTTTCGAGGTCACCGTTGTGCAGGTACCAGCCGTAGTAGCGGTTGAGCATTAGAACGTCGAAGAGGTCGGCCAGCACTTCCTTCTCGGGGGTGTCGAACATGACGTTGACGTAGCCCACGGGACGGGTGGGGTCCAGCTCGCGGGTCAGTTCCGCCAGCGGCTGGAAGTACTCGCGGGCGCCTTCCTCGGAGCCGTTGGGTTCGTTGGCGATGGACCAGATCACCACGGACGGGTGGTTCTTGTCCCGTGCCACCAGTTCGGTGATGGCCTGGCGGTGGTTTGCCGCGGTGCTGGCGTCCACGCCGCCATCGACATAAGTCTTTTTGTTGATGCCGCCGAACACGGCCCCGAAGCCGAGGTGCAGCCCCACGGCCGCGGTCTCGTCGATCACCACGATGCCGTGCCGGTCGGCGAAGTCCATGACCTCTTCCGCGTACGGGTAGTGCGAGGTGCGGAACGAGTTGGCGCCCACCCAGTCCAGGAGCTGGAAGTCGTTGACCATTTGGGCGTTGCTGTGGCCCTTGCCGACTGTCACGTGGTCCTCGTGCATGCCGAAGCCGGTGAAGTAGAACGGCTCGCCGTTGATCAGGAACTCCTTGCCGCTGACCTCTACGGTCCGGACGCCCACCGGCAGGGTGTACGTGTCAACCAGCCGGCCGCCGTCGTGAATTTCTGCGGCCAGGCTGTAGAGGTAGGCGGCACCGGGCTTCCAAAGTACGACGCCGTCAATCGCCAGGCTGCCCGCGGCACCTTCGGCGGTGGCCACCGTGGCACCGTCGGCGTCTTTCAGCGTGACCTTCACTTCTTCGCTGCCGGTGCCGCCCGCGGTGGCGATCCGGTAATCCACCGAGCCGGTGGTGGCTTCGAAGCCGGTCACCACGGTGATGTCCTCCACGGTGACGGCGGGCGTGCTGTAGAGCCAGACGCTGCGGTGCAGGCCGGCGTAGTTGTAGAAATCGTGGAGGTAGCTCTGTTGGCGGCGGCCGTCCGCAGTGACAGTGATGGTGCCCGGCGGGATAGTGGCCTGGGTCAGTTCGTTATTCACGGCAATGGTGAGGCGGAACGCCTGTCCGGCGGCGACGTGGTCGGTGATGTCCGCACTGAAGGGCATGTAGCCGCCGGTGTGTTCGGCCACCAGGACGTCATTGACCCAGACCATGCCCTCGTGGGTGGCGGAGTCCAGGCGAACGTGGACCCGCTCCCCTGCCCAGCCGCGCGGCACGCGTACTTCGCGCTGGTACCAGACGTAGCCCACGTGGTCGCGGATGGCCTTATCCGGGAAGACGTCGTTGTAGCTGGCGGGAACTCCCATTTCGAGGTCCGTGGCCAGCGGCGCCCTGAACCATTCCTGCCGGTGCCCGGCCCGGTCAAAGTCGACCTTGAAGCGGTAGAGGCCGTCGAGGTTGATCAGCTCTCGGGTTTCGTTTGCCTGTGGCTTAAGCATTGCGCTGGGGTCCTATCGCGTCTTTGCGGACTGAGCCTTGTAGGGACTGAGCCTTGGGTTGTCAGTTCCGGGAAAAAATATCGGGGCCGGCGGTGCCGGGTTTTGCTCTTGTTGTAATGCTAGTCACTTGGCAATAAAATGGCAAGCGGTTGCCAAATATTCCTTGAGGCTTCTACAAAACAGCACTGCCAGGAAACCGGCACTGCCCGGCTCCTGATGGTCCGAGAGCCGGGCAGTGCCGCATGTGCGCAGGCGTTATGGGGAGACAGCCGGCGCCCCGAACCTTCCGCACAGGTCTTCGATCAGGCGCACGACGGCGGCGTCCCCGGCCAAGGCCGGGTCCACCACGGCCAGCAGTGCACGGATTCGCTCCGCGCCGCTGAGCCCGTTGGCTGCGGCCACCTGGTCAGCCAGGGGATCCTGGAACGCGGCGGCGGCCGCGCTGTAGTCCATCCAGGCAGCGATCAGGAGGGCGGCGGCAGCCCCGGACCTGCCAGCGGCACGCTCGGCGTGCAGCACCGGCACAGCCCGCATCCGCAGCTTTGTACTGCCGTCCATGGCGATCTGGGCCAGGTGGTGGGCGATGCGCGCGTTGCCGAAGCGCGCCAGGAGGGCCTCGCGATAGGCGGGAATCTGCAAGTCCGCGGGATTTTCTTCCGGTCCGCGCAGGTTGCTTTCCGCCTCATCCCAGAACCGCTCCACGGCCTTCCTGCACAGCGGGTCGGCCAGGGCCTCGGCCACCGTCGCGTGGCCGCGCAGCTGGCCCGCGTACGCCAGCAGCGAGTGGGCGCCGTTCAGGAGCCACAGCTTGCGGTTCTCATACGGTTCGATGTCCGCCACGAAAACCGCGCCAGCGTCTTCCCAGCGCGGCCGGCCTGCCGGAAAGTCCCCACTCAACACCCAGTTGGCGAACGGCTCCGCCACCACCGGCGAGGTGTCGCGGTAGCCGCAGGACGCTTCGACAGCCGCCAGGTCCGCATCCGTAGTCCGGGGCGTGATCCGGTCCACCGAGGTGCTGACGAAGCTGACGTTGTCCTCAATCCACGCCGCGAGCGAAGGGTCCCATGCCCCGGCGATGCCCGCCGTGGCATGATGCGCCACGGTGCCGTTGCTGGAGAGGTTGTCACAGCAGACGACGGCGAGCGGACCCGCGCCGGAGGCCCGGCGGGCGGCGAGTGCAAAGACCAGCCGGCCCAGCGGCGTCGTCGGATTTCCGCGGCCGGAAGCCAGCAGCGCAAGGTCCGCCACGACGTCGGGAGCGCCGCGGTCAAGCTGCCCGTCGGAGCCGAGCCGGTAGGCGGCTTCGGTGACGGTCAGAGTGACGACGGCGGTCCGCGGGGCCCCGACCAGCTCCGCCAGCCGCTGCACGTCCGCACCGTCCACTGCCTCGACGATGCTGCCGACCACCTCGAAGGAGTCGCCGCCATCGGCACGTTCCACCAGCGTGAAGAGCCCGTCCTGTTCGGCCAGGGCCAGGGCCGCGTCTGGGCGGCGTCCTGTAAAGGCGGCGATCCCCCAGTCCTCGGCGTCGCCGGCCCGGTGGGTGTACCAGGCCTGGTGCGAGCGGTGGAAGGCGCCCAAACCCAGGTGGACGATGCGGATTGGAGCCTTGGCTCCCGGCCGGAGGGTGCGGTTGAGTCTGGCGATGTGCACGGCAGCTTCCTTTGCGGGCTGCATTCCGGCGCTCACAGCTTGAAGACCCTTCGCGGCGATCCGTCCACGACGTCCACGATGAGTTCGTGGGCCCGGTTCTCGCTGACGCGGTGCTCCGCCACGAGCCTGGCCAGGAAGGAGGCCTCGATCCGGCGGGACGCATCGTGCCGGGCCGGGATGGAGCAGAAGGCCCGGGTGTCGTCGATGAAGCCGGACGAGCGGGAGAAACCGGCGGTCTCGGTCACTGCCGAACGGAAGCGCAGCATGGCGTCCGGGGCATCCAGGAACCACCACGGGGCGCCGAGGTAGACGGACGGGTAGAAGCCGGCCAGTGGGGCGAGTTCGCGGGAGAACACCGTCTCGTCCAGGGTGAAGAGCACCAGGTGGAAATCCTTGGCCGTGCCGAAGTCCTGCAGCAGCGGGCGTATGGCCTCGGTGTAGTTGACCGCGAACGGGATGTCGTGGCCAGTGTCCGCGCCGAAGGCGTTGAACGTTGGCTCGTGGTGGTTCCGGTATGAGCCCGGATGGATGGTCATCACCAGGCCGTCCGCCACCGACATCCGCGCCATCTGGTACATCATGTGCGCTTCGAACGCGTCGCGGTCCTGGGCCGTGGCCTCACCGGAGCGGGCGCGGTCAAACAGCCGCGCGGCGTCAGCGTCGTTGAGCTTCAGCGTGGCAGGGGTCCGGACGCCGTGGTCTGCAGACACAGCGCCGTGCTCGACGAAGTAGCGGCGCCGGTTTTCCAGTGCGGTGATGTAGCCGGCATAGCCGGTGCCACCGTCCCCCGCCGCGGCAATGAGCCGGTCCACGTTCGCAGACCATGTTGGGTGTGCGATGTTCAGGTAGGCGTCCGGGCGGAACGTCGGCAGGACGCGGCCGTGGAACGTGGGGTCTGCCGCGATGGCCTTGTGGCTGGCGAGGCTGTCCAACGGATCATCGGTGGTGGCGAGCACCTCGATGTTGAAGTCCTTGAAGAGCTGGCGCGGACGGAAGCCCGGTTCCAGCAGCTTGGCGGAGATCGCGTCATAGCTGGCATCGGCGGTCTCGGCACTGATCTCGCAGTCAAGGCCGAAGACGCTGCTGAACTGGGTGCGGAGCCAGTAGCCGGAGGCGGTCCCCTCGAACAGCGGCCAGGCCTTGCAGAATTCGCGCCAGATGGCCCGGGAGTCCGGCTCCGGGGAACCCGCACCAGTGGCGTCCGCTGTCTGGAGCGCGTCCGGTTGCCGGAGCCGGTCCATGGGCACGCCACTGGCGTGGATCAGACGCGTGACGTAGTGGTCCGGGCTGACCAGGAGCGCCGCCGGGTCGGGGAAGGGCGTGTTCTGCTCGACGACTGCGGCGTCAACATGCCCGTGGGGGGAAATGATGGGGAGGTCCTGGACGCGCTGCAGGAGGTCGCGCGCAATGCTGCGCGTTCCCGGGTCCGCAGGCAGGAGCCTGTCTGGGTGGGCGGCAATCGACTGTGACATAGCTCAATGGTCTGGCTTCCGGCCGCATTTTGTCAACCGGTTGCCAAAAATTGCCACTCTGGTTGCGGGTTACTGCGCTGGAAGGAGCCTTCCGCTCGAACCGCGCAGCACGAGTTCCGTCTCCACGCGCAGGATGGCGGCGGGTTCGCCGTCGCCGTGCAGCAGGTCGAGAAGGAGTGTGGTGGCGCCCGATCCGCACTCCCCCAGTGGCGAACGCACTGTGGTGAGCGGCGGCGTGGTGAAGTCGGCGCCGAAGATGTCATCGAAGCCAACAATGCTGATCTGGTCCGGCACCACTACGCCGGCGGCCTGGAGTTCCTGCATGAGTCCGATGGCCAGGAGGTCGTTGTACGTCAGCACGGCCGTGGCGCCGCTGTCCCGGACCTCGCGCGCCACTTGCCTGCCGCCGTCGAGCGTTGGCTTGCCGGATTCCAGGCGCACCGCCCCGAGCCGGGACCACTCGCAGGCTGCCTGGACGCCTTCCCAGCGGCGGGCGGACATCCAGGACTGCGGCGGGCCGGCAACGAACGCGACCTTCTTGTGGCCGTTGGCCGCCAGGCTGCGGACCGCCTCGCTGATGCCCTTGTTGACGTCGGGAACCACGCAGGGCACGCCGTCGACCTCGCGGTTGATCACCACCACGGGCTTGTCGCGGGCCAGTGCGCGGATGTCGTCGTCGTCCATGCGGGGGCTGGCGAGGATGAGTCCGTCCGCGGTGGTCATCATCCGGCGGGCTGCGGTGAGCTCGGTGACGGCGGATTCGGCGGACTCCGCCAGCACCAGGGTGTAGTCCCGGAGCGTGGCCGTGGTTTCGGCGCCGCGGATGATGTCGAAGAACGTCGGGTTGGTGATGTCCGCGACGATAAGCCCGAAGGTGTTGGTGCGGCCGGTCGGCAGGGCGCGGGCGAAGGGATTTACCTGGTAGTTCAGCTCCGCCGCGGCATCCTCGATGAGCTTCTGCGTCTTGGCGCTGACCCGCCCCGGCTTGCTGAGCGCCCGCGAGACCGTCGACGGGTTGACTCCGGCAAGCCTGGCGATGTCGTAGATGGTGGCGTTGGGCTTGCCGTCCCGGGCGCGCTTCCTGGCTGGACCTTCAGGTGCGGCAGCTTCCGGCGTCTTGGGTTCAGTCACTGCCCCATCCTAACGAGGAACCCGCCCAACTAGGTCGCAGCAGTGGGCGTTCCCAGCGCTGGGAACGCCCACTGCTGCTACCCGGATGGGCGGGCACGTGGTTTGTCAGGTTCGGGCTACGAGCGCTCGGGGAACTTGCCCTCGACCGCGATGCGCTTGTTCAGCTCCGTCAGGAACTCGTCCTCGTCGAAGTCCAGGCCCACCTCGGTGCCGGTCCAGCTGGAGAGGTGGATGGCGTTGGCCAGGCGGACACCGTTGATGCCGTCGGGGCCCGGAGCCAGCAGCGGGGTGCCGTCCAGGATATTGGCCGCGAAGTTTTCCAGGACGCCGGAGTGTTGAGCACCCCAGGCGGAGTCGAACTCGATGACTTCGGTGGTGTAGTACTCCTCAGGATTCAGCTCACCCATGAACAGCTTGCGGACGTCGTCCATGCCCATGCCGTCGCTGAGTTCACGCTCGGGCTTCTTCAGGCGCGTCACCGTGGCGGTCTTGGAGTTTTCGACGACGATCTTGCCCTGGTCGCCCAGGATCTCGAAGCGGTCAGTACCCACGATGTCGTGCGTTGCAGTGACGAAAACGCCGGTGGCGCCGTTGCCATAGTCCACTACGGCGGTGACCTCGTCCTCGACGGCGATGTCGCGGCGGAAGCCGTAGGCAACCTTCGCGTAAACGGACTTGGGTACGCCGCAGATCCACTGCCACAGGTCCAGCTGGTGGGGTGCCTGGTTGACCAGGACGCCGCCGCCTTCGCCGCCCCAGGTGGCCCGCCATTCGCTGGAGTTGTAGTAGCCCTGCGGACGCCACCAGTTGGTGATGATCCAGTTGGTGCGGCGGATGGCGCCGATCTCGCCGTTGCTGACGATCTCCTTGAGCTTCCGGTAGAGCGGGTTGTTGCGCTGGTTGAACATGATGGCGAAGGACAGCTCCGGCTTGCCCGCGGCAAATTCGTTGAGCTCCTTGACCTGCTTGGTGTAAACGCCGGCCGGCTTCTCTACGAGGGCGTGGATGTTGCGCCTGAGCGTTTCAACGCCCATTTCCGGGTGCAGGAAGTGCGGGACGCAGGTAACGACGGCGTCCACGTCGCCGCTTTCCAGCATGGCGATGTAGTCGTCGTAGAAGGGCGTGGCTGGGTACTGCAACGCCGCCAACTCCTTTTTGGCGGGGTCCACATCGCAGATGGCGCCTATCTCCATATTGGGGACCAGTCCGTCGGTGATGAACTTGGCGTAGGCGCCGCCCTGCTGGCCCAGGCCGATGATGCCGAGGCGTACTTTCGTGCTCATGAGTGAATTCTCCGTAGTCAGTGGGTGGTTAGAAAAGGTCGGCGTGGCCGAGTGCCACCAGGTTGTCGTAGGAGGTCTGCAGCGCGTCCCACACGGTGCACCCGTAGAGTTCGTCCTGCTCCACCAGCATGTACGCGGCACCGGCAGCCTGCGCGGCGGGAACGATGGAGGCGAAGTCGAGGTTGCCCTCGCCCACTTCGGCGAACTGCACCACGTCCTTGAACTCGGCCATGAAGCCTGCGACATCGCCGGATTCCAGCAGCCCGAAGGCGGAATCTGGCAACTGTCCGATCCGGTAGTCCTTGAGGTGCACCATGGCGGTGCGTCCGGCGTACTTTTCCAGGGTCCGGACCGGGTCCAGGCCGCCGCGCTGTACCCAATGGACGTCGATTTCCATACCCATGGCAGGCGAGTTCTCCGCAATGATGTCCAGCATGTATTGGCCGTCGAACTTCGCGAACTCGATGTGGTGGTTGTGGTAGTACAGGCCGATGCCGTGCTCCTGCAGGCGCTCGGCGTACCCGTTGGCTGCCCTGGCGAACTCGACGACTGCATCGACGGACTTCATCGCGGGGAAAGGCAGCATGCCGATCCGCAGGAGGTTGGAGTCGAGACGCTTGGCGTCGTCCAGGATCTTGTCGAAGTCCTGACGGAGGGAATCCCCCGGCCGCCCTTGGGGCTTTTCCAGCATGACGGACAGCGCCGCGATATCGATGCCAAGTTCACTGCGGGCGCGGTCCAGTTCGGCCACGTTTTGCGGCGTCATCGGGATCTGGGAAATTTCGACGGCGTTGTAGCCGATCGCGCTGACCTTGCGGAGAGTTTCAAACGCCCCGATCTCTGCGAAGCTGTCCTTCAACATCATCGCCTGCACGCCTATTTTGGTCACGTTATTCCTCCGCTGTTGTACATGGTGTGTTAAATCCGGCGTCCGCCGCTAGGCGGGGACACCGGCCTGTTCGTTCTGCTGCCGCTGGATCTCAAGCAGCCTGTGCCGGTCCGCCCGGCGCTGTTCCTGCCGGTCCGGGTCGGGCACCGGGGATGCCAGCAGGAGCCGCTGCGTGTAGGGGTGCTCAGGGTCGCGGGTAACTGTCTCGGCCGGCCCCTGTTCGACGATTTCACCGTGGTACATCACTGCCACGCGGTGGCTGATGTGCCGCACCACGTCCAGGTCATGGGACACGAACAGGTACGAAACGCCGGTATCCCGCTGGATCTGCAGGAACAGGTCGAGAACGCGCGCCTGCGTGGACAGGTCCAGGGCGCTGACGGGTTCGTCGCAGACGATCAGCTTGGGTGAGAGTGCCAGGGCCCGGGCGATGGCGACCCGCTGGCGCTGGCCGCCGCTGAATTCGCGCGGCAGGCGGTGGATGGCGTCCGAGGGCAGCCCCACCTGGTCAAGCAGTTCCCTGACGCGTTTCCTGGCATCCGCCTGGTCCATGCCCTGCACCCCAAGGGGTTCGGCCAGGATGTCGCCGATCTCCAGGGCCGGGTTCAGGGAGGTGTAGGGGTCCTGGAAGACCACCTGCAGGTCGCGGCTCAGGATCCGCCGCTGCTTGCGGGTCGCATGGCTGATGTCCTGGCCTTCGAAAATGACCCTGCCGCCGGTTACCGGAGCGAGACCCAGGACAGCCCGGCCCAGGGTTGTCTTTCCGGAGCCGGATTCGCCCACCAGACCAAGGGTCTCGCCCTGGCCGATGGAGATGCTGATGTCCGTCAGCGCCCGGAATGGCCTGGCCCGGAATTTCTTGCTGGGGTACTCGACCACCAGGTTGTCCACCGTCAGCAGCGGCGCGCTTTCCGTGGTGCTCATGTGACCGGCTCCTTCTGGCTGGATACAAGCATGGACATGGGGGTTTTGCCTTCGAGCATGGACCCCAGCAACGTCCGGGTGTACTGCTCTTTCGGGTTACGGAGGATGTCGCGGACGGACCCTTCCTCTACGAGGCGCCCGTTCTGCATGACGGCTACCCGGTCGCAGAGGTCCGCGACCACGCCGAAGTTGTGGGTCACCAGGATGATGCCGATGTTCAGCCGCTGCTGCAGCTCGCGCAGGAGGTCCAGCACGTCGGCCTGCACGGTGACGTCCAGGGCCGTGGTGGGCTCGTCGGCGATCACCAGGTCGGGTTCGCAGCTGATGGCGCCGGCTATCAGCACGCGCTGGGCCATGCCACCGGAGACCTCGTGCGGGTAAGCGTCAAAGGTCCGTTTCGGGTTCACGATTCCGACGTCAGTGAGCAGCTTGAGAGCGCGGGCGGTCGCCTCGGCCTTGGAGATTCCGAGAACACGCACCATGGGCGTGACCAGCTGGTAGCCGATGGTGAAGGCCGGATCCAGGTTGCTCATGGGTTCCTGCGGGATGTAGGAGATCCTCCTGCCGCGCAGTTTGGACAGACGTTCCTGGCTGACCCGGTCCTCGCCCGGAGCAACGGTGTAGTTGCCGTCGAACTGGATGGAGCCGCCCACAATCCGGGCATTGTCCGGCAGCAGGCCCAGGATGGAGAACGCGGTCTGCGACTTGCCCGAGCCAGATTCACCGACGATGCCCAGGATCTCGCCCCGGTCCACGTGGAATGAGACATCGTCCACCACCTTCTTGAGGGAACCGTCCGCCTGCGGATATCCGACGCCGAGGTTGGTCACCTTGACGAGGTGGTGCTCGGTGCCGGCGTCGACGGCGGCCACGGACTTACGCGACTGACGCGCCTTGGCGGCTTCCGCCGTCGGGCTCGCTCCCGTGGCCGAAGACGCGGCCCTTTTCTTGCGGTGCTTGATCTTCTCGCCGTCTTCCAGGGCATCGCGGATGGCGTTGCCGAGGAGGACGAGGCCGCCGATGGTGAGCGCCATGGCGAGGGCCGGCCACAAGAGCAGTGTTGGCGTCAGATAGACGTTCTTGAAGCCTTCGGAGAGCATGACGCCCCACGTGGCCTTGGTGGGATCGCCGAGCCCCAGGAACTCGAGTCCGGACTGGATGGCGATCGCCACCCCGGCGATCGCCGCCGTCTGGATGATTATCGGAGCACGGACCACGGAGAAAATGTGGCGGGCGACGATGCTCAGGTCCGATAGGCCGGAGACACGTGCGGCATCGACGTAGAGCTCATTGCGCACCGACTGGACCGCAGTGCGGGTCAGTCGGAAGTAGGACGGGCTGATAAGGACGCCGAACGCGATCATGGAGATCCACACCGAAGGACCGAAGGCCGCGCGGATGGTGAGCAGCACGATCAGGCCTGGCAGGCTCATGAGGATGCTGACCACCCAGTTGGAAACTGCCTCAAACTTGCCGGCGTAATAGCCGGCGATCAGGCCTGCCGGCAGCCCGATGGCGATGGCAACCCCGGCGCAGAGCAGCGCGGAAAGGAGCGTCAGTTGCGCGCCGAAGAGTAGGCGGCTCCAGTTGTCACGTCCGGCGCTGTCCGTTCCCAGGATGTTCACCGAGTCGGGCGCCGCCAGGGTCTTGGTGATGTTCGCAAAGTTCTCCTCGAAGGGTGCCAGGACCGGGGCAAGGATGGCCAGCAACGCGATGCTCCCCAGGATCACCAAGGATGCGATGCCGAGGGGGTTCCTGAGGAGGCGGCGCAGAACGGTGGAACGGATCACGGTGCCGCTCTGGCCGGTGTAAGTGGAAGGACCGGGAGCGGCAACTGCGGCTGTTTCTACGGAATCGCTCATGACACACGCACTTTCGGATTGAGCCAACCATTGAGGACGTCCACCAGGAGGTTCACCACGATGACCACCACCACGGTGTACATCACCACACCCATGACCACGGGAAGGTCCGTTTGGCCGGTGGCGGTGACGGCGAGCGGGCCCATTCCTGGAAGGGCGAAAATCTGCTCGATGATCACCACGCCACCCAGCATGCCGATCAGCTGCAGGCTCAAAACAGTAAGACCTGCCGGAGCGGCACTGCGCAGCACGTGCTTGAAGAGGATTTCACGTTCTCCGATGCCTCGGCTGCGCAGCGTCCGGACGTAGTCCCGCTCGAGTTGCTTGATCACGGCGCTGCGGATCTGCTGTGCTCCGCCGGTCACGCCGTTGATCAGCAGGGCGATGACCGGAAGGGTCATGGAGTAGACCCAGGCCTCAGGACCCACCTCGGGAGAAATGGTGCTGGTGGCCGGGAAGAAGCCCAGCTGGATGGCCAGGAGGGTCACGAGGAACACACCGATCACGTAACCCGGGATGGAGTCGCCAACGATCGCACCCACTTGGACCACCCTGTCCACCCAGCCGCGCTTGACGGCTGCAGCAACGCCGATCAGCGCCGCGCAGATGGCGATCAGGATCATTGCGGCGAAAACCATGGTCATGGTCACCGGGATTCGGGTGGCCAGGGAGTTGGCCACCGGCTCGGACGTGAACCAGGAGGTTCCCAGGTTCCCGCTCAAGGCGTCGCCCAACCAGGCGAAGTAACGGGTCACGAGGGGCTGATCGAGTCCCAGCTCCTGTTCCTTCAAAGCCACCTGTTCGGGGGTGGCCTGGTCGCCCAGGATGTTGCGGGCGATGCTGCCGCTGGATGTGTACAGCAGGGTGAAGGTGAGCGCCGAGACTACGAACAACACCACCAGACCGCTGCCCAGCCGTTTCGCAATGAACTTGATCATGGGGCCCTACTTGGCAGGCGAGTAGTTGTAGATGGACGGAACGGCCTGCTGCGCCTGCGGCGTCACCTCAACCTTGGAGTTGTGGTAGTACATCTGGTTTACGCGGAACAGTGGAGCGAACCATGCCTGTTCCACCACGTACTTGTTGACGTCCCGGGCCAGCGTGCCCGCATCATCGCCACCCGTGCGCACAGCCTGGATCTTGGCCTCGAGCTCCGGGGTGGTGTTCTTGAACGGGTTGTACAGGGCCTTGGTGGAGACGATCTGGTCAATCGCAACCGTGGGCTCGCCCTGGAAGAGGTTGTAGAACATAGCCGTGTACTTCTTCGCTGCAACGTCTGCGGTGAAGGTGTTGGTGATCGCGGCGCCGGGCTTCAGGGTGATGCCAACGTCCGCCAGTTGTTGCTGAAGGACGGAAATCAGGGTTTCAGCTCCCGGAAGGGTGGGGACGTCCAGAGTCACGCCGTTCTCGAAGCCGGCTTCCTTCAGCAGCGCTTTGGCCTTGGCGGGGTCGTAGCTGTAGAAGTTTTCCAGTTCTTCTGTCCATGCACCGCTGTCCTTGCCAAAAGGCTGCGAGGTGGCAGTGCCCTGGCCGAGCATGACCTGGTCCAGGATGGTCTTGCGGTCAAACGCATAGTTGATGGCCTGGCGGACCTTGACATTGGCCAGGGCGGGGTTCTTGGCGCCGGCGCGGTCCAGGAGGAGCAGGCCGGACCAGTCAACCTGGTTGGTTTCGAGCTTCATCTTGGCGCCCTCGGCCTGCTTGCCGTTCTTGGGATCCAGCAGGGTGGCGTCGATCTGGCCGGAAACCAAAGCGTTAGTGCGGGCTGTGGGATCGGTAAGGATCTTGAGGGTTAGCTTCCGGTACTTCTGGAGGTCCTTGTTCCAGTAGCCCTCGCGGGCAGTGAAGACGGTCTGTGAGTCTTTCACGGAGGCTGCCTTGTCCATCACGTACGGGCCGGAGCCCACTGGCACGGTCTTGATGGCGTCGGTGCCCAGAGCCTTGGGGCTTCCCATCAGGCCAGCTGCCTGGCTCAGGAAGTATTCCAGGGCGGGCTCAGTGGCACTGAGGTTGATGTCGATGGTGTCCGCGTCCACCACGGCAACGTCGGACACAGAAGCCAGCTGGGCCATCTGGGGACCATTTGCCTTCTTGAAGTGGTCGAGGTTGGCCTTGGCTGCCTCGGCGTCGAACTTGGCGCCGTCGCTGAACGTGACGTCGGTCCGGAGGTCCACGGTGAGCTTCGTGTTGGTGGCGTTGTACTTCCACTTCGTGGCCAGCATGGGGCTGAGCTTGCCGTCCGGTTCGCGCAGGATCAGGGTGTCGTACGCTGCTTGGTACGGCTGCAGGGCATGGCCGACGTGGGCCTGGGCGGGATCCCAGGAAGTGATGTCCCGGAGGGTGCCCAGGGTCAGCGCCGTGGAGGCATTGCCGCCGCCGTTTGAGCCAGCACCGGCCCCTCCGCCACATGCGGTGAGCGCCAGCGAGGCACTGAATACAAGCGCGGCTGCTGCCGCCTTGGGACCTAACTTCATTGTGGGCTCCTATTGAGTCTTTTGCCTGATGTGAACCAGAACAAAGAGGTGTGGTGTGCACCACATGTTTCTGGGTGTGGGATTTACAGTACGGACTTTGAGCGCTTCTGGCAACCGATTGTCAAAAGTTTCTGAAGTTGTTGCCACGATGTCCCTTTAACGGCCTGAACCAGTGGGTCGGCTCATGAGAACGGCCGGAAACCTGACTGGGTTTCCGGCCGAAATCGGGGCTCTGCCCCGGAAGGCTCAGCCCACGCGCTGGGACAGCTCCGGGTAACTCTGGGCGTAGATCTCCTTGACGATCCGGAGCGACTTTCCTGCTTCCGCCGGGTTGATCCAGAACGGTGCAGGGTCGCCCAGCTTGGCGTAGAAATCCTTGATGAGCAGCTCATGGGAGACACCCCAGTAGGAGCGTCCCCCGGTTTCGAGCACCCGCTCGCGGATGATCTCCACCGAGCCGTCGGCGTAGCTAACCGTGAGGTCGCCGCGCAGGCTGAGCGTCGCCTCCTCCATTACGATGTCCAGCGTTACTGGGGCATTGACGGCGTTGGCCAGCGTCCCGTAGAAGACGCTCCGGGCACCGCTTTCATGCTCGGCGACGAATTCGGCCGTGTCCTCCACCTCGATCACACCGGACAGCGAGCGCGTTGACGCCCGACCTTCCACTTTGGCTACATCGCCCACCAGCCACTGCAGCAGGTCAACTGTGTGGATGGCCTGGTTCATCATCAGGCCGCCGCCGCCTTCAGCCCAGGTGCCACGCCACGGGCGGTCGCGGTAGTAGTCGCCGGACCGGTGCCACATCACGGTGGCCGAGGCGCCGAGCACCTGCCCCAGCCCGCCGTCGTCGAGCATTTTGCGCATGGCTTGCGACGTCGCGTTGTAGCGGTTCTGAAAGCAGACCGCGATCTTGGCCGGACTCCGCCCTGCCGCCTCGATCAGCCGCCGCCCCTCTTCGAGCGTGTGCGCGAGCGGCTTCTCGACGATCACGTTGACGCCTCGCTCCAGGCAGTCCGCCGCCAGCGGCGCGTGAAGGTGGTGCGGCGTGCAGATATGCACGACGTCGGGACGCACCTTCTCGAGCAGATCCAGGTGGTTCGCGTAGCCGGGTACGCCGTAGGCAGCTGTCACCACCTCCAACCGTCCGGGGTCGGTGTCGCAGACCGCCACCAAGCGGGCGTCGCCCATGGTTGCGAGCGCACCGAAATGGACGCTCGAAACGTCACCGCAACCGATGACGGCGGTTGTAATCATGCGAAGCTCCTTCGACGGATTGCGTGGCTGAACCGGTGTTGCTAATGCGGCGGGCCGTCAGGCCAGGGTCACGCCGTTCTTCGCGGCCAGGCCGGCAAGGGCGCGGGCCGCGATTCCGAAGGCCACCGGCCCGGAGAATCCGCCGAGCTCGTGGGCGCTGGCCAGGTGCGGCTCCAGCGACGCGAAGCCGGCGAAACCGTCGTCCTTGAGTGCGGCGATGGTGGCATCCAGTTCGCCGTCGCCCTCGCCGGCGGGAACCACTTCACCGGTAGTGGCGATGGCGTCCTTGACTTGGAAGTACTCAAGGTAGGGACGCAGCATGGCGTAGCCCTCGGTGTAGGGCTTGACGCCCACCTGTACGAAGTTGGCGTTATCCCACGCGACGCGCAGGGCCGGCGAGTCGACGGTCTGCATGATGTCCAGGACGCGCTCCGGGGTATCGCCGTAAATGCCCTTTTCGTTTTCATGGAGCAGGACGATGCCCGAGGCCGTGGCCTCCTCTGCCAGGGCCGCCATGCGTTCCATCACGGCATCTCGGACATCTTCCTGGCCCTGCCCCTCCGCACGGTAGAAGGAGAAGATGCGGACATATTTGGTGTCCAAGCCCTTAGCTACCGAAATGATCTGGCGGAGCCGCGTGACCTCATGTTCAAGGGGCAGGCTCACGTCAACCTTGCCGACGGGGCTGGCGACGGCGGAGACCTTGAGGCCCTTCTCATCCAGGATCGTCTTGAGCCGCTCCACGGCATCCTGCTCGAGCTCGGACACGTTGGTGCCCCACGCACTGCGGACTTCGATGTGGCTGGCACCGAGGGCCAGCAACACCGCGGCCTGGATGGCCGGATCAGGGTCTACTTCGTCGCCGAAACCGGACAGGCTCCACACGGCATTGGGTTGAGTCATGAAATCTCCTTGGTAGTCCCGGCACATTCCATACCGAGCAGGCGCGGTGATGCAGTTCACAGGAATGTCTTGCCCCTGAGTCTAGCCAGCATGGCATCTGATTGACAACCGATTGCCATAAAATGGCAAACATGCAATCCTTGTTCCAAGCTGTGGCAGCGGTCACAGCCGAAGATCTGACGTTCAGAAAGGAACGCCCATGGCGATGCAACCAGTGGCAGCAGGCCGGCCTGCCACCATCCATGACATCGCCGCCTTGTGCGGCGTCGCCGCGTCAACAGTGTCACGGGCCCTGACCAACCCGGACCGCGTCAATGTCCGCACCCGGCAGCGGATCCAGGCGGCCGCCGTCGAACTCAACTACACACCGAATTCGCAGGCGAAGGCGCTCAGTTCCGGCCGCACCGGCGCCGTGGGCGTCATGGTTCCGGACATCACCAACCCGTTCTATTTCGACCTCATCAGGGGTACTCAGCTCCAGCTCAAGGCGGCCGGGTACACCCAGCTTCTGGTGGACACCGAGGAATCGGACGAGGTTGAGGCCAGCACTTTGGAGCAGCTGCGCAAGAGCGCCGACGGCGTGATCGTGGCAGCCTCCCGACTCAATGACGATACCCTCGCCGCTGCCGCCGCCCGGATGCCCATGGTCACGATCAACCGTGACGTTTCCGGTGTCCCCGCGGTCATCATCGACACGCCTGCCGCCACCAGCCAGGCTCTCGACCACCTCATCTCGCTGGGCCACTCCCGGGTGGCATACATCGCCGGCCCGGCAACCTCCCAGTCCAGCACCCGGCGGTGGGCCACGCTGTCCGATGCGGCGGAAGAGCGCGGCGTGGAGGTGCGCAGGCTGGGTCCCTTCGCCCCGAAGACGCAATCCGGTGCCGCGGCCGCCGACGCGGCCGTGCACAGCGGCGTCACGGCCTGCATCGCCTTCAACGACCTCATCGCCATCGGAATGCTCCAGCGCCTCCGCGAACGCGGTCTCAGGGTGCCGCAGGACATGAGCATCGTGGGCTGTGACGACATCTTCGGCGCCGATTTCTGCAACCCGCCGCTGTCCACCATGGCCTCCCCGATCGAACAGGCTGGCCGCGTCGCGGTGTCCATGCTGCTGGCCCAGCTGAACCCGCTCGCTGGAGGCATCACGCGAAGCCGCTCCGTCATGCCGACACATCTGACGGTCCGGGGCTCCACCGGCCCAGCACCGGCTGCACGCTAGCCGGGACTCAGGCGGAAACAGTTGAGCCTTGCGGATTCCGCTGACTAGGCTGTTTCCCATGCGCACACTCCAAGCCAAGATCATCGAAGAAATGGGCGTCCAGCCCCAGATCGATCCCGCAGAGGAGGTGCGCAAACGCGTCACTTTCCTCAAGGAGTACCTCAGGGCCACCGGCACCAAGGGCTTTGTGCTGGGCATCTCCGGCGGCCTCGACTCGTCGCTCGCGGGGCGCCTCGCGCAGCTCGCCGTCGAAGAGCTGCAGTCAGAGGGTACGGACGCGCAGTTCGTGGCGGTCCGCCTTCCCTACGGCGTCCAGCACGACGAGGAGGACGCGCGGGTGGCCCTGGATTTCATCAAGGCCTCCAAGGAATGGACCTTCAACATTTCCGCCGCCGTCGACGGCTTCGAGGACGAGTTCGAAAAGACGGTCGGCAACGGGATCTCTGACTTCCACAAGGGCAACACCAAGGCACGCACGCGCATGATCGCTCAGTACGCCCTGGCCGGGGAACACAACTACCTCGTCATCGGCACCGACCACGGCGCCGAATCCGTCACCGGGTTCTTCACCAAGTACGGCGACGGCGGGGCCGACATCCTGCCGCTGTTCGGCCTGAATAAGCGGCAGAACCGTGCCCTGCTGGAGCATCTGGGCGCCCCGGAGCGGGTGTGGAAGAAGGTGCCCACGGCCGACCTCCTGGACGACAGGCCCGGCCGCACTGACGAGGACGAACTGGGCCTGAGCTACGACCAGATCGACGACTACCTCGAGGGCCGCGACGTGGGCGACAGCGCAGCGGAGCTGATCGAACAGAAATACCTGCGGACCCGGCACAAGCGCACTGTTCCGGTCAGCATCTTCGACACCTGGTGGAAGCACGAGGGTCCGGAAGAGGCCAGGGCAGGACTCTAAGCCGTTTAGCTGGGCAGCGCACCTAGGGCAGCAGCAGGATCTTCCCGCGGCCATGGCCACTGCGGCTGATTTCGAGTGCGTCGGCGGCCTCGATCAGCGGCATCCGGTGCGCGATAGTGAAGGTGATCTGTCCTTCGGCGGCGAGCGTCCCCACTTCGGCCACCCGGCCATCCAGCTGCTGAACGGCGACCAGCCCGGCCGTGGATGACTGCTCGCCCGGAACGGTGGTCACCGCCCGGCCGGCGGCCGGGAACAGCTCGGCTGTTGCTGCCAGCGAGTCCTCGCTCCCCACGGTGTCCAGGACTGCCGTGACCGTTCCGGCGTCCTCGGCCAACGCCCGGACCCGGTCGGCGAGACCTGGGCCGTACGTCACGGGTTCGGCGCCAAGCTCGCCAAGGTACTCCTGGTTGGCCTCCGACGCGGTGCCGATCACCCGGGCACCGAAGGCCTGCGCGATCTGGACCGCGGCCGAGCCAACCCCGCCGGCGGCGCCATGGATTAGCACGGTGTCCCCGGCTCCCACGGCGAGCTGCTTCAGGGCCGAGTACGCCGTGCCTCCTGCCACCGGGATGCAGGCAGCCTGCTCGAAGTCCACACCCGCCGGCAAGGGGGTCAGCTGGTCCGCCGGCACCACGGTTTCAGTCCGGTAGCCGCCCAGCCATCCGTTCCACATGACCTCGTCACCCACCGCAAACCCCTCGAATGCGGGTCCGACGGCGGTCACGACGCCGGCCGCCTCGCTGCCGGGCACCGCCGGAAAGTCCAGGGGAACCCACTTTTTCAGGTAGCCCGCCACGAGCTTCCAGTCCGCGGGGTTTACACTGACCGCCCGGAATTCCACCCGCACCAGGGCGTCACCCGGATCGGCCAGCTTCTCCGTGCCCACCTTCAGGACCTGCGGATCGCCGTATTCCTCAAAGTAGACCCGTGTGCTCATGACTCTGGCTCCTTCGGTGCTGTCCTGCGCTGTAGTGAAAGCGTAGGCAGGACGGTTCAGGCACTACAAGGAGCCAGATCGCCTCATCGAATCCGGTCAGGGCAGAACTTCCACCTCCCCCACCATGCCCATGTAGTCGTGGAGCGCGCAGATGTAATCGAACTCGCCGACCTTGTTGAACGTCACGGTGAACTTGGCGCCTGGTTCCATCAGGCCGGAGCTGAGGTCCCCGCCCCTAAAGTTCTTGGGACTTCCCACTGGGGCGAATATGTTCGCTGGCTCGCGGCCGAACGTTACAGTGTGCGGCGCACCCATCCCGGTGTTCGCGAAGGTCACAGTGTCACCGAGGTGGACGACAATCTCGTGGTGGACGAACCGCATCAGCATGGCGGTTTCGTTGTCCGTTCCGGCGATCACCTTGTGGTTGCTGGCCTGCTTGCGGGCAGCCTCCCATTGCTTCTCGCCGTCCCGCACGATCTTCCGTTCCTCCTTCTTGGTCTGGCGGTCGTACTGCGACTGGGTGAACGGGTACTCGGTTCCGGCAGCCCGCACGTGGACAGCACCCTTCATCGCCTTGCCATGAACGACGCAGTAGTACGTGAAGTTGCCGGCGTGCGTGAACCTCAGGGTGTAATGCTCCACCGCTTTGAAGCCGGTGTTGGAGACATTGGCCATGATTCCGGAGTTGTAGTACGAGTGGCCGTCATACGTTGTGCCGCCCTGCCGGCCCAGTTGCTTCGGATCAAAAGGGTTGAACGGCTTGAGCGGCTGGCCTTTGGCCAGGAATGTGACGGTGTGGATTTCTGCGGAGTTTGCCACCCACTGGATGCTGTCTCCGGCGTTGATATAGATGTTCGACGGAAGGAAGAACATGCCCTGGATGGCCTGATCTGAGGACTCCGAGCCGACCTGGACACTCCAGGTCTTCGGTGAGTCCTCGTCGTCGGCAATGGTGGCGCTGCTGAGGGAGAGCGGCAGGAGCATGGCCGCCAAAAAGGCGAGGAGAAGGCGCAGCAGGTGCGGCCTTTGGTGGTTTGTTGGCTTGAGAGTCATGCGACTCATTCCTTTTACGCTGGGCGTTGGCGGCCGCTGTGCGGCCGACCGGGAAGGTGCCGACCCGCAGACTGCGGCGCCGGACCGATGCCAGAGCGGCACGGGGGGCCATCGGGACCCTGCTGGTTTCCTTGCCGCCCAGCCGAGCGAAGGAAAGAGGCCCCGGAACCGGACCCGCCACCGGACTAGGCGACAACACGGGACTTTCCGGTTCTCGAAGGGATAGGTTGTGGTTCTGTTGAGCCGTCAGAGCCCTGATTCGTGGCCGGCATGCGGCCGAAGCCGGCTGGCCAGATACTACAGATACAGTTCCTATCGTGCTCCGCGTCAATGTGTTTGTCGAGGTGCCAGGAATGTTCAGTTGCGGCTGCGCCTCTGGAGCCGGACGGTGAGCCGGTGGGCTTCCTCCAGCAGAAGCCGCCCCAGCAGTTCGCGTCGGTCATCACGGAAGCGTGGTTCGATCCCGGTCAGGGACAGCGCCCAGGACGGACGGCCGGCCTGGTCGAAGACGGCCGCGCCCATCCCCCAGCTTCCCTCCAGCACCAGTCCAGGGTTCACCGAGTAGCCCCGCCGGCGGGTCTGGTGCAGGTTGTCCCGGACCACGTTTTCCGGGTGGCCGTCGGCGTATTTGCCGGCGTGGGCAGCCCAGTCGCCCAGGATCTGTTCCTGTTCCGTTTCGGGCAGGAACGCCATGATCGCCGTTCCTGCCGATGCTACTCCCAGCGGAAACCGGACACCCTCGTGAAGCACGAAGGAGCGGACGGGGAAGCTGCCCTCCTCCCGCAGAAGGCATACGGTCTCGGCGCCCCGCCGGATCGAGAAGAAGGCGCTCTCACCGGTCTCCTCGGCAAGCCGTCGCAGGCTGGGCCTCGCCAGGTCCTCCAACGGAAAGCGCGCGGCCGCCACCGATCCCATCAGCAGGGCCTCGGGGCCGAGCACCCAGTTTCCGCTCAGGGGGTCATGGTCCAGGAGGCCCTCGGCCGCGAGTGACGTGAGCAGGCGGTGCACGGTTGGACGGGTCAGCCCCGAGTCCCGCACCAGCTCCACGAGCGGGCTTCCTTCCGGCTTGCGTCCCACGATTCGCAGCAGCCCTGCAATGCGGCTGACGACCTGCGCGCCCTGGACCGGTGCCTGGTTCACGATTCCTCCTTAGTATCCATAGTGTGGACATAATCCAGCCTATCGTCCACAGTGTAATAGCGCGATCCCCCTTGAACTACGGGCCCTTGACACTGCTTCAGCGGCGAGCATACGCTCCACAGTTAGAACATGCGTCCATAAAGTGGACTGCCAGACCGCTCAACGAGGAGATGCGATGTCCAAACTGAAATCCAGCGCGGCCAAGGCCCTGAACGATGTTCTCCGGGACGGGATCACCCTTGCCGTGGGCGGGTTCGGGCTGAGCGGTATTCCGGCCGACCTGATCGAGGCCGTGCGCGGTTCCGGTGTCAGGGATCTGACCGTGGTGTCCAACAACATGGGCGTTGACGGCAGGGGCCTGGGCATCCTGATCGAGGCTGGCCAGGTCCGCAAGGTTATCGCGTCCTACGTCGGTGAGAACAAGCTGTTCGCCGAGCAGTACCTCGCCGGGGACCTGGAGGTGGAGTTCACCCCGCAGGGCACCCTGGCCGAGCGGCTGCGCGCCGGCGGCGCCGGCATCCCCGCGTTCTACACCAAAACCGGGGTTGGGACCCTGGTGGCCGAGGGCAAGCCGCTGGCCGAGTTCGACGGCGAAACGTACGTCCGGGAGCGCGCCATCCGGGCCGACGTCGCACTTGTCCACGCCCACACCGCCGACACGGACGGCAACCTGATCTACCGCTACACCGCCCGGAACTTCAACCCGGTGGTCGCCACCGCAGGCGCCGTCACCGTCGCCGAAGCGGAGGTCATCGTCGAACCGGGCGCCCTGGATCCGAACCACATCGTCACGCCCGGCGTCTACGTCCAGCACCTGGTCCAAGTGAGCAACAGGGTCAAGGACATCGAACAGCGAACAGTCCGCCCTGCCGCCGATCGGATCAGCGTCTAAAGCGCGAACGAACACTTAAGCCCCCATTTTGACCTGACTTCCAAACCCCAAGGAGACCCCGTGGCCTGGACCCGGAATGAAATGGCTGCGATCGCCGCCGAAGAACTGAACGACGGCGACTACGTCAACCTCGGCATCGGCATCCCCACGCTCGTGGCCAACAACCTGCCCGAGGGCGTCCGCGTCGCCCTGCAGAGCGAGAACGGACTGCTCGGCATGGGCCCGTTCCCCTACGAGGGCGAGGAGGACGCCGACCTAATCAACGCCGGCAAGCAAACCGTCACGGTCCTGCCCGGCGGCAGCATCTTCGACTCCGCAACCTCCTTCGGCATGATCCGCGGCGGGCACGTCAAAGTCGCCATCCTCGGCGCCATGCAGGTCTCCGGCAACGGCGACCTCGCCAACTGGACCATCCCGGGCAAGATGGTCAAGGGCATGGGCGGCGCCATGGACCTCGTCGCCGGCACACCGCGCGTCATGGTCCTCACCGAACACAACGCCAAAGACGGCGCAACCAAGATCGTCACCGACTGCACCCTGCCCCTGACCGGCGTCGGCGTCGTGGACCGCATCATCAGCGACCTCGCCGTCTTCGACCTCCACAAGACCGACGACGGCGGCCGGCAACTCACGCTCACCAGCCTCGCCCCCGGTGTCACCGTAGAGGAAATCCGGGAGAAGACGGAGGCGGAGTTTACGGTTGCGGCGGAGCTCGCCGATCCGGCCCGGCTTTAACGCTGCCGGTCCCGGCCCTCAGCCGCGGGCGCGGATCAGGCGGGCGATTTCGGCAAAGCCCAGCCGCTCGGCGTTCTCCAAAGCTGTCCTGCCCTCCGGGTCCCGGATGTTGGGGTCGGCGCCGGCATCGAGCAGCTGCCGGACCACGTCCTGCTGCCTCGGGCCTCCGTTGTTCAGGAGGATGGCTTCCTGCATCGCGGTCCAGCCGAGCTTGTTCACGTGATTGACAGGGACGCCGGCGGCGATGAGGATCCGCACTGTCTCCACATGCCCGTGCTCACTGGCCGGGATCAGGGCGGTGCCGCCGAAACGGTTGATGCTCCTGACGTCCGCACCGTTGGCCAAGGTCAGCCGCAGAATCTCGTTGAAGCCCTCGGCACCCGCGTAGAGGAAGGCCGAGTCCTGGATGGAATCCTTGGCGTTCACGTTCCCGCCTTCCCGGATCAGCTGCGCCACCAGCACCGCGTCGTTGGCCTTGGCAGCCAGGACCAGCCGCTGGTCCAGCTTCTGCTGTTCAGCCGGGGACAGGGAGGGACGTGGGGCGGCGGGGGCGGACGACGGCGGCCGCGTAGTTCCGCCCATTACGGAACCGCCCGCCGCCGTCGGGCTTCCCTGGGTTGCACTGCCATCGCGTGCACTGGAACTCGCTGCCATTGAACCTCCCTGGCTTGAACTGGCCGGGGCCGGGCCACCGGCCGACGGGAAGCCGGAAGCGCACCCGGCCAGCAGGGACGCTACCAGTACCGCCAAGCCCGCGAGCGGAAGAGCGGTGGCCGGCCGGCCGCCGTCGTACCCGTCCCCGATCAAAGCCCGCAACCTACTTGACGGCGATTGCGGCGGCGCCGGCCTCGGCGCATGCTTCATCGAGCTTGCCGTCGGGGGCCCCACCGACGCCGATGCCCGCCACGGAGACGCCGTTCACCTTCAGCGGGACGCCGCCCGGGAGGAAGAGGGTGCCGGGAAGGTCGGCGATGCTCGGCCCGTTGCCGCTGATGCGCTTGGCGAGTTCGCTCGTGGGGCTGCCGAACGCTGCTGCGGTGTAGGCCTTCTGTTTGGCGGACTCGATGGTGTGCTCGGCGGCGTTGTCGCCGCGCAGGAGCGCCTGGACGGTGCCGAACCGGTCAACGAGGGCCACGGTCACGAACGGCAGCTTGTCGGCCTGGCACTTGGCGAGCGCCGCGCCCACCGCCTTTGCCGAGGCGCCAACGGAGATCCGGTTCTGGGCGACGACGTTGTCTGCATTCGGCTGGACATCTGCGGCGGGCACTGCTGCCGGCACTGCTGCCTGACCTGCCGCAGGCTGGACCGAAGCGGCCGCGGGGGAAGATCCTGATCCGGCATTGGCGACGGCGGTGGCACCGGCGGTGATCACGAGCGCTCCGGCTGCCGCGGCGGCAAAAATCTTCTGGGACTTCTTCACGGTGGTTCTCCTTCGGTGAGCGGCTTTCGGCGAGCGGCCGGCTGGGTTTGTCGGGACCGGAATCCCTTGATGGCAGGCGCAGCCAAACGGCTGCATTTCCATGGTGGACCTGCCTCGGAGCGGATGCATCAGGCCATCAGGTGCGGCTGGCTGGTTCTTTCGGCTGGTGGTATCAGCCAAAAGGCTGAGAGACCAGCAAAGGCGCGGGCAATAGCATGGTCCGTAGTACGTCACCCACCGGAACCGGACCCGCCATGCCCTCGCCAGCCCCCACCGCCGCACCGGAACTTCCGCCCTCGCGCACCGGCCCTGCTCCGGGCAGCCGGCTGGGACGGATCGACGCCGCGGTCCACCTCGGTTTCGCCGTGCTCATGGTCGCCTCGGCGGTGCGCTACGTGATGCGGCACAGCGCCCAGGACAACCTCCTGGTCCTCGCGCTGGCAGCAGCCGCCTGCGCCCTGTACGCGGTCATCGCGGTCCTCGCCCAGCGCCGGCGCCCCTGGGCACTGTGGATGTTCATCCTCGTGGCGGTCTGGGCCGTGCTGGTGGTCTCCGCGCCCAGCTTCGCCTGGTGTTCGTTTGCGCTGTTCTTCCTGTGCCGCATCGCCTTCACCGGGGCGGTCGCCTACGCGGCCGCGGGGGCGACGGCCGCGGCAACCGCCGCGGGGCTGTTCCGGCTCAGCGACGGCAGCGATCTGGCCATGCTCCTGGGCCCGCTCGCCGTCGGCGTCCTGCTGACGCTGATCTACGACCGCATTGAGCACGACGCCGCCGAGCAGCGGCGCCTGCATCACGAAGTATCACTCGCCCAGGGGCAGCTGGCCGCCAGCGAGCGCCGCGCGGGCACCATCGCGGAGCGCGAGCGGGTCTCCCGGGAGATCCATGACACCGTGACCCAGGGCCTCGCCAGCAGCCTGCTCCTGCTCGAAGCCGCTAACCGCGCCTGGCCGGAGCCGGCGTCCCGGCAGGATCTCCGGCAGGCCAGTGAGCTGCTGCGCCGAAACCTGTCCGACACCCGCAGCCTGGTCCACGAACTGGCCTCTCCCGGCCTCGACGCCTCACCGCTGCCGGACGCCCTGCTGCAGGCCGCCTCCCAGTACGTGCCGGACGCCAGGCTGCTGGTCACCGGTGAACCCCGGGCAGTCCCGGCCGAAGTCCGGCATACACTCCTCAGGGTGGTGCAGAGCGCCGCCGCGAACATCAAGCTGCACGCCTCCGCGGGCACCGCCACCATCACCCTTGGCTTCCTGCCGGATGCGGTCACGCTGGACATCTACGACGACGGTGCGGGCTTCGACCCGGCGGCGGTAGCACCGCCGTCGGACACCGGTGGTTACGGACTGCGGGCCATGCGGCAGCGGGTGGAGCAGCTGGGCGGCGCCTTCTCGGTGGAAAGCGCCCCGGGCGAGGGAACTGTTGTGGCGGCGCAGCTGCCCGTAAAGGGGGAAGAATGAGCGTCATTACCGTGCTCCTCGTGGACGATCACCTCGTGGTCCGCAGCGGGCTGAAGGCCCTGCTGGGGACCCAGCCGGACATCGACGTGGTGGCGGAGGCGTCCTCCGGCGAGGAAGCCCTGGCCGCCGTGGAGCGGCGCTCCCCCGACGTGGTGGTGATGGACCTGGCCATGGGCCCGGGCATGGATGGGATCGAGGCCATCAGGAGGCTCCACGAGCGCAACCGTAGGCAGGCCGTGCTGGTCTTCACCACCTACGATTCCGACGCCGACATTGTCCGTGCCGTGGATGCCGGCGCCATGGGCTACCTCCTCAAGGACGCCGCACCGGAGGAGATCTTCGCTGCCATCCGCGGCGCCGTCCAGGGCAAAAGCGTCATGAGCCCGCCGGTGGCCTCCCGCCTGTTCCAGCAGCTGCGCAATCCTGACGAGGTCCTGACCCCGCGGGAGGCCGAGCTGCTGAGCCTCCTCACCGAGGGGCTGAGCAACAGGGAGCTCGGGCAGCGGCTGTTCATCTCCGAGGCCACCGTCAAGACCCACCTCGCCCACATCTACGCCAAGCTGGGCGTGGAGACCAGGGCAGCGGCCATCGCCACCGCCATCCGCCGGGAGGGGATGCGCTGACAGCCGCCGGGGCGGTGCAGCGGCCCAGCCCGGTGCTGCTCACGCCATAAAACGGTTGCGCGGGTCCGGCACCGGGTCTACCGTGATCCGCATCAGACACCACCGCCGTCGAGGGGAGCCGTCATGGCCGGGTTTGTGCAGATCATCGAATTCCAGACCTCGCGCATCGAGGAGGTCGAAGCGCTGGGCCGCCCGTCAAGAACCGAGGGAACCACAGCCCCGACGTTCCGCCGCATCACCGCCACTGCGGACCGCGACCGTCCCGGGACGTACTTCACCATCGTGGAATTCGACTCCTACGAGTCGGCGATGGAGAATTCCAACCGGCCTGAGACGTCCGACTTCGCCGCGAAGATGGCGGCCCTGTGCGACGGTCCCCCGGTATTCCGCAATCTCGATGTGATGTGGGAGGACACCGGACAGGAGCCGGACAGCACGGCCTAGCCCAGGAAACGGCGTCTTTAATTAGCGATTGTGGACAGAATCTCCCGTGACAGGTGGGGCTCCTGATGACGGCAGCTATTGCACGCCCGGCGGAAGGCCCATAGGTTGGAGACAGCGGACAACAGTTTCCGCCTCTGCCTGCTGTCGGAGCAGGACCAGAATAAGGGTTACAAAGGAAGTAGCAATGGCAACAGGCACAGTTAAATGGTTCAACGCCGAAAAGGGCTTCGGCTTCATCGCTCCGGATGATGGATCGGCAGATGTATTCGCCCACTACTCGGCAATTGCCTCCAGCGGCTACCGCTCCCTGGATGAAAACCAGAAGGTCGAATTCGAAGTGACCCAGGGCCCCAAGGGTCCGCAGGCAGAGAACATTCGCCCGCTGTAACGGCTTTCCAAAGACTCCCCTGTCCGTGCCTGGCACGCGCAGGGGAGTTTTTGGTACCCGCAGTTTTCGGTGCCCCCGCCGGTAGAGTGCCGTCATGGATGAAAAAGCGACCCTGCACCATTACCTGCGGACACGGCGCGCCCAGCTCCTGGCCAAGCTCGACGGCCTGGGTGAGTATGACGTCCGCCGGCCAATGACGCCCACCGGCACCAATCTCCTGGGTCTGGTCAAGCATGTGGCCAGCGTGGAACTGGGCTACTTCGGCGAGGTGTTCGGGCGGCCCAGCGACCGGGACCTGCCATGGTTCGCCGACGGCGCCGAGCCGGACGCGGACATGTGGGCCACCCCGGAGCAGACCCGTGCCGAGATCACTGAGCTGCACCACTTCTCAGCGGCGCACACCGATGCCACCATCGAAGCGCTGCCCTTGGACGCTCCCGGGCTTGTGCCCTGGTGGCGGGAGGAACGCAGGCACGTGACGCTGCACCAGATGCTGGTGCACATGTGTGCCGAGACGGCGCAGCACCTGGGGCATGCCGACATCATCCGGGAACTCATTGACGGTTCCGCCGGACAGGGCCCCAACGACCCCAGCCTTCCACGGCGGGGCGCCGCGGAGCAGGCCGCCTACGTGGAGCTACTGGAGGCCGCAGCGCGGAAAGCCGCCACCCTGGCCAAATAATGGGGCTGGCCGAGTGACGCCCTGACCGGCCAGTGCGGCCTATACGAAGGCGGATTTCCCTGTCACCGCGCGCGCCACAATCAGGGAATTGATCTCGTAACTGCCCTCGTACGTGTACAGGATCTCCGCGTCGCCGAAGAGCTTACCCATCTCGAAGTCGCTGCTGATACCGTTTCCGCCCAGCAGCGACCGGCCCATAGCCACGGAGGCGCGGGCCAGCCGGGTGGTGGTGGCCTTGGCCATCGCCGCCTGTGCCATTTCCAGCCTGCCCTCCGCCTGGATCCGGGCCAGCTGCGCCATCAGAGCCAGCGAGGCCGAAGCGTTGCCCAGAATCTCGGCGAGCTGCTGCTGGATGAGCTGGAAGCGCGCCAGCTCCTTGCCGAACTGGCGGCGCTGCAGCGAATAGGAGCGGGCAACGTCAAAGGCCGCCAGCTGAATCCCGGCAGCCTGCCAGCCCACCCACGCCCGTGAATCCCTCAGCAGCTCATTGGCCTTGGTGAAATCCGTGGCCCCCGGGAGCATGTTGGCTTCCGGAATGCGGACTCCATCCAGCTGAATGTCTGCGTTTTGCATAATCCGCAGCCCGATCTTGTTGCTGATCTTGGTGGCCATATAGCCGGGGCGGTCCGTCTCAACAATGAAGCCCTTGATCTGCTGGTCGGCCGTGTCCCTGGCCCACACGAGCGCAAAGTCGGCGATCGTCCCTGCGCCTATCCACCGCTTGGCGCCGTCGATGACCCATTCGCCGTCCACAAGCCGGGCGGTGGTGGCCAGGCCGCCGGCAATGTCCGAGCCGTGCTCCGGCTCGGTCAAAGCGAAGGCCCCTAGCTGCGTGAAAGCGGTCAGTCCCGGCAGCCACCGCTGCTTCTGCTCGTCCGACCCCAGGGCGTCGATCATGCCGACGATCAGCTCGTTGTGAATGCCCACCAGGGCTGACAGGGAGACGTCGGCCCGGGCCACCTCAACGTACATGAGGCCCTTGAAGAGCGTGGATGTCCCGTCCGTCTGCAGCCCGCCCAGTCCGTGCTTTCCCAGCTCCGCGAGCAGACCGAACGGGAACTCCTCCCTGTTCCAGTATTCGATGGATTGGGCCCGGACCCTGGACTGCAGGAAGTCCCGGATTTCGAGATAGCGCGTCCGCTCGGCTGGCGGAAGCAGGTCCGCTACGTACATAAGATCCGCATCGGCAAACGGCGGCGCTGCACTCCCCGTTGCCCCTGCCGCGGCCTCCGCCGTTGTCGGCATTGCGGGCTGTCCGCTGTCACGTCCTTGTGGCTGCACGGGCACAGATCCCTTCGCTCTTCCAAACCCTTGGATGTCCTAGTATATTGCACAGTGATGTGGATCACTAGGACGTGCATCCCCAGGTGAAAGGCGCCCCCATGACAGTCACCGACGACTTCCGTGCCGCACGAGACCAGCTGCTCACTTTGCGCCAGGACTACCGCCAGGCAAGGACCAGCTTCGAATGGCCGAGGCCCACGGAGTTCAATTTCGCACTTGACTGGTTTGACGCCATCGCCGGTGATCCTGCCAGCGGCGCCAACCCGGCGCTGGTCATCGTGGAGCAGGACGGCTCGGCCGCCCGGCGCAGCTTCGCCGAGCTGTCGGCACGGTCCAACCAGGTGGCCAACTGGCTCCGCAGCCAGGGCGTGAGGCGCGGCGACCGCATGATCATTATGCTGGGCAACCAGGTGGAACTGTGGGAACTCGTGCTGGCCGGCATCAAGCTTGGCATGGTGCTGATCCCCACCACCACCCTCATGGGTCCCGCGGACCTGAAGGACCGGGTGGAGAGAGGGGAGGCGGGCTGGGCCGCCGTCGGCAGTTCCAACCTTGGCAAGTTTGCCGACGTGCCCGGCAGCTACCGTCTCATCGAAATCCCCGATGCCGGGGGCGCCGACACCGGCAGCCGCGCGGGCGAGGCGCTGCAGTATGCGGGTTCGGCGGAGTCCCCCGCCGATTTCACGCCCGACGCGCCCACCCTGGCGGACGAAACCCTGCTCCTGTACTTCACCTCGGGCACCACCTCCAAGGCCAAGCTCGTGGAACACACGCACACCTCGTACCCGGTGGGCCACCTGTCCACGATGTACTGGATCGGCCTGGAGCCCGGCGACGTGCACCTCAACGTGGCCTCCCCGGGCTGGGCGAAACACGCCTGGTCCAACCTGTTCGCCCCGTGGATTGCCGAGGCCTGCGTGTTCGTCTACAACTACCAACGCTTCGATGCCAGGGCGCTCATGGTGCAGATGGACCGCGAGAAGGTCACCAGCTTCTGCGCCCCGCCCACTGTCTGGCGGATGCTCATTCAGGCCGACCTCAGCATCCTCAGGAATCCGCCCACCAAGGTTGTTTCGGCGGGCGAGCCGCTCAACGCGGAGGTCATCGGCCAGGTCCAGCGCGCCTGGGGCCAGACCATCCGCGACGGCTTCGGCCAGACCGAGACCACCGTGCAGGTGGCCAACACGCCCGGCCAGCCCGTCAAAATCGGCGCCATGGGCCAGCCCCTGCCGGGCTACGACGTGGTCCTCGTCGATCCGATGACGGGAGAAGAAGCCGACGACGGCGAGCTCTGCTTGCGCCTGGATCCCCGCCCCGCCGGGCTGATGAAGTCGTACTACGGTGACCCGGAGAGAACGGCCGAGGCTTTCCGCGGCGGCTACTACCACACGGGCGACATGGCCAGCCGGGACGAGCACGGCGTCATCACCTACGTGGGCCGGGACGACGACGTCTTCAAGTCCTCCGACTACCGGCTGTCCCCGTTCGAGCTGGAGAGCGTGCTCATCGAGCACCCGGCGGTTGCGGAGGCCGCCGTCGTCCCATCCCCCGATCCGCTCAAGCTGTCCGTACCCAAGGCATTCGTGGTGCTGGCGGAGGGCCACGAACCGGGACCGGAGCTCGCCGAGGAGATCCTGCGCTACTGCCGCGACCACCTGGCGCCGTTCAAGCGCATCCGCCGTTTGGAGTTCGCCGAGCTGCCGAAAACCATCTCGGGCAAAATCCGCCGGGTCGAGCTGCGGCACAGCGAGGAGCTCCGCCACGCGGACGGCACTCAGCACAGCGCGGCCAGTGTTCCCCTCGGCCTGGGAACGGAATACTCCGAAACGGATTTCCCGGGCCTGAAAAGCCAGGGCTGAGCCGTGAGCCCCCCGCTGCCCCGTGACCCGATTGCCGATGCACAGCGCAACTGGGAGAGCCACGGCTGGGGTGATGTCGCCGCCCCGATGGCTGCCATCACCGCAATCATGCGCACCCAGCAAATCCTGCTGGCCCGCATCGAGGGGGCCCTAAAGCCGTTCGGACTGACCTTTGCCCGCTATGAGCTGCTGGCGCTGCTCAGCTTCGCCAGGAGCGGCGCCCTGCCCATGAACAAGGCGAGCGCCCTGCTCCAGGTCCATCCCACCTCGGTGACCAACGCCGTCGACCGCCTCCAAACGGCGGGGCTGGTAGTCCGGTCGCCGCATCCAACCGACGGGCGCACCACCCTGATCGAACTCACGGCCGAAGGCCGCACTCTGGCAAAACGGGCGACGGCGGTGCTCAACGCCGAGGTTTTCGCCCACTCCGGTTTCGGCGAACAGGATGTGGACCAGCTGATCCGGATTCTGGGCGACTTCCGCCGCGGCGCCGGAGACTTTACGGACTGACCGGCTTTACGGACTGACCAGCGGCCCTGCGGCTAGCAGCTGGGCACGCCGTCCTTCTCCGCCGGGCTGTCCGCGTGGCTTTCGGAGGGCCGCCGCAGCTCCTGGATGAACGTGTCAAGCAATGCCGACTGCTGCGGGCTGTTGGCGAGCTGCACGAGGTCGGCAGCCGTGCTGGCCACCTTGATGTTGGTGTCCTGGCTGTACTTGGCCAACAGGTCGAAGGCGGCCTCCGAACCAATCCGCAGGATCCCCATCAGAATGCCTTTCGCCTGTTCGATGGTGCTCCGCGTGCCAAGGGCACCTGCAACCGCTTCCCGTGCCGCCCGTTCCGTTTCCCAGTGCAGCGTGCTGGTCAGGTCAACGATGAATCCCTCAACAGCAATGAGCCTGCCGTCCTCCAGGAGCGCCTCGCCGGCGGTGAGGACACGGTGTTCCCGAAGGCGCGCATCAATGATGCGGTGGTAGCTGCAGAAGAATCCGCCCGCTTCGCAGGCCGCCATGAAGATGTCGTGGCAGCGGTCCCTGTCATCCGGGTTCTTGTGGGCGTAGAGAAGCTCCACGGTGGGCACGATCTCGCCGCGGCGGTAGCCGTGGAGCGTATACAGCTCATCGGACCATTCGAGCCGCCCCGAAGTGGCGTCGTAGTGGAACGTGCCGGCAACACAATCTGCCGGCCCGAGGGCGCTCGAGTAGGCCCGCACGGGTTTCGGAAGGCTCATGGCAGCTCCCTGCCGCCCTACCTGGCCGTCCCCTGGAACTGGAGGGGCATGCGCGTGGACAGGGGGCGGACGGCGGTATGCGGACGGGAAACGAAGCGGTGCTCCGCCGGTGCCGCGGCCAATTCCTTCACGTGCCCCATACCGGCATACTCACGAACGGCAGCAATGCCCTCGACCGCAGCGGCTTTGCTGGGAAAAGGGCGGGATACGGCCATCACGGTGCCGTCCGGGGCGGTGAGCTGGAATCTGAATGAAGCCTCTGCGTCAATGAAGAGTTCGAACATGCCAGCCATTTAGCCTCCTGGATCCGGGAACACGGCGTCCGGGACGCCGTCGTCGCCGGAAGCAGCTGAGATTTTCTTCCTTGCCACTCCCGCGGGTGAGCGGGGGCGGTAATTGAGGAATTTATGAAATTGTGAACTAGTTACGGCCTCTTGGCAAGGTCTGTCCGCCGCTGTTGGCGGGCCAGCGCGCCTCTGCAGGGCGGACTAACCCAACAAAAAGTTCACCCGCTCGGCGGAGACAGACCGTTCTGTCTCTATACTTAGGTCTATACGCCTTGGGGGCACCAGTTCGGCGGGCCGAGCAATACCTGGCTAGCAACATCTGGCAAGGAACAGTGGAAGGAATCCATAATGGGTGACATGCCCGACGGCGTGATTCACACCGAGGTAAAGGCGGACCTGTTCAAGTCCATGGGCCACCCGGCACGCATCCTGGTCCTGGAGATGCTGGTCAGCGGTCCGGTGACCGTGAGCAACCTGCGGGACTGCACCGGTCTTGAAGCCTCGAACCTCTCCCAGCACCTCGGCATACTGCGGCGCCAGCGTCTCATCGTTCCGTCCCGTAAGGACGGCCGCCTGTTCTACGAACTGACGTCTCCCGAAGTACGCCACGTCCTCGAAGCGGCCCGTGGCCTGCTGGGCACCATCCTCGACGGCGGCCTGCAGCAGCAAAACGGCGGATCCGACGACGCCCCCGGCGCGGCGCCAGCATCCGCCCTTACGCCGGCTACACAGGCCGCAGGCCAGCCGGCGCCCGCTTCTGCCCGCTTTTAGGCAGGGTCGGCGACGGCAGCCGGTGCGGAATGCCCGAAAAGCCAGGCTGCGACGTCGCTTCTCAGCACCACGTGCGGGCTGCCGGTTCCGCTGACACTTCCGGCCGGAACATAGTAGCCGCGGCCGCCGCCCGGACCACCGGCAGCCCGGTCCAGCGCGTCCACGATCCTGCGGCTCAGGTGCCCCTGCGGACCTGTGGCGTGGATTTCTTCAAGCTCAGCCGCGGTGAGCCGTCCCAGTACAGCAGCGATGTCGGCCACGATCGTTCCCCTTTTTTGACGTTTGCCTGAATAAACACGTTTGCCTGAAGTGCAAGGCTAAGGCATAGCGATTAACTGCAGGTGAAATCCGGGCGGCCATTAGCGGACGGACCCTGCCTCTTAATGGACCCTGCCTCTTCTCAGGCCCTGGAATCAGTACAGGAAGATGTCGATCCACGCCCGGTTGTGCGCGTGGAGCAGCACCAGGAACAGCACGAAGTCGAAGAGCAGGTGCACGCTCACGATATACGACAGCGACTTGGTCACGGTGAAGATGCGGGCTTGCAGCAGGGCGAACGGGTAGATGAAGAGCGGTGCCCAGGACCTGAACCCCAGTTCCCACAGGAAGGAGGTAAACAGGACGGCCTGCAGCAGGTTGGCCTGCCAGTCAGGCAGGTGGCGGCGCAGCAGCGCGAAGCAGGTGCAGATGAAGAACAGCTCATCCCAGATGCCCAGGGCGTTGGTGCCGACGAAAAGCCGCGCGATGCCCTCGGGGTCGTGCACTGCCGGCCAGTTAATGTAGACCCCGGTCCGGATCATGTACACGGGCAGCAGGGCATAGCCAATCAGCACGACGGCGGGCAGGTACCATTTCTCCGCACGCGTCCATTTCTGCCCGGTCCGGACCGGAAACACCACCGTATGTTCCTTGGTGACGAACCGAGACACGGCATAGGGGATCCCCACGGCCGCGATCATGGCTGAGCCCATGACGAGCATGTGGGAGGTGCTGACGTCGGTGGTGATCGGCACGGCACTGATGATGGCCACTCCGGCTGCAATCAGCGCGAGGTCGCGGAGCAGCAGCCGGTCCACCAGCGCCGCCACTACGAGCCCTGCGGCGAGCAGGGCATACCCCGGCAGGCTCTGGTCCAGCCCGAACAGGACAAAGCCGGCCAGCGAGACCATGGCTGCCGGGACAACGCGCAGGGATGTCCCCTGCACGGTGCGCTCCCCGGTCAACCGGGCGCTCACCGGTGCCTGAACTCCGGCTGGCGCTTCTCTGCGAAAGCAGCCATGCCTTCCTTCTGGTCCTCAGAGGCGAAGAGCGAATGGAACAGCCGCCGTTCAAACAGCACGCCCTGTGCCAGCCCCGTCTCGAAGGCCGCGTTGACGGCTTCCTTGGCCAGCATGGCGGCCGGCTTCGACTTGGACGCGATGACCTCCGCGGCCTTCAGGGCCTCCTCCACGGTATCCGCGGCAGGTACCACCCGTGCCACCAGGCCTGAGCGTTCTGCCTCGTCCGCGTCGATGAACCGCCCGGTGAGGATCATGTCCATCGCTTTGGCCTTGCCCACGGCGCGGGTGAGCCGCTGGGACCCGCCCATGCCCGGCACAACTCCGAGGTTGATCTCGGGCTGGCCGAATTTGGCGTTGTCGCCGGCGATGATGAAGTCGCACATCATGGCCAGCTCGCAGCCGCCGCCCAGCGCGAATCCGGACACGGCCGCGATCAGCGGGATGCGCAGCCGGGTGAGGTCCTCCCACCCGCGGAACCAGTCGGCGTCGTACATCTCGAGGTATCCCTTGTCCGCCATCTCCTTGATGTCGGCGCCCGCGGCGAAGGCCTTTCCCGAGCCGGTGATTACGACAGCGCCAACGCCAGGATCCGTGTCCATGGCCGAAACCGCCGCCACGAGTTCTTCCAGGGTGGTCCTGTCCAAGGCATTAAGGGCCTCGGGCCTGTTCAGGGTGACGAGGCCAACGCGCCCGCGGCGTTCCACCAGAATGTTCCCGTACTCGTGCGTCATCCCTGTCCCTCACGTGGTTGGTACGTCCTAAAACTAAGCCTACTGTCCTGACTTGTCCCGGATGTCGGTGATGATGCCGGAGAAATCCCGGCCGGCGCCGCCTTCCGCCGCAAAGGCGTCGTAAATTTCGGAGGCCAGCGGGCCCATACGGGCGGCGACGCCGTTGGACTGAAGGGCGTTCAGGGCCAGCCGAAGGTCCTTGGCCATCAGGGCTCCGGCGAACCCCGGCTGATAGTCGCGGTTCGCCGGGCTGGTGGGCACCGGCCCCGGGACAGGGCAGTTCGTGGTGAGGGCCCAGCACTGCCCTGACGCCGCGGACGCGACGTCGAAGAGGGCCTGGTGCGACAGGCCCAGCTTCTCCCCGAGCACGAACGCTTCGCTGACGGCGATCATCGAGACGCCCAGGATGAGGTTGTTGCAGACCTTCGCTGCCTGACCGGCGCCGTGCTCTCCGCACAGCACCGCGCGTTTGCCCATGACGTCAAACAGTGGCCGCACTGCCTCGAAGTCCTCCGGCAGTGCGCCGACCATGAACGTCAGCGTGCCGGCCTCCGCCCCCACAACGCCGCCGGAAACTGGCGCGTCCACGGAGCGGTGCCCTGCGTCGAGGGCCAGCCGGGCGGCTTCCCGCGCCTCGTCCACATTGATGGTGGAGCAGTCCAGGAACATGGTGTTCGGCGCCGCTGCCTCCAGCAGTCCGGGCTGTCCGTCCCCGCCGCGGTAGGCGTCCAGCACATGTTGCCCGCTCGGGAACATCGTGAGCACGACGTCCGCTCCGGGGATGGTTTCCGCGGCACTCTCGGCGACCGGGATGCCTTGCTCGCGCGCGGCATCCAGCGCGGCGGGCACCACGTCGAAGCCGGTGACTTCGTAGCCTGCCTTGACCAGGTTGACCGCCATGGGACCGCCCATGTGGCCCAATCCCAGGAAGGCAATGCGCGGTTTCGCTTCTTCAGGCATGGTCCGACTCCCTTTCCCACAAAACCAGTTCCCGATCCCCCAACGGCGCAAAGTACCGCTCGACGTCGTCCGCGTGTACCTCGTGCAGCGTGGCGGGCTGCCACTGAGGGTTGCGGTCCTTGTCCACCACCTGCGCCCGGATCCCCTCCCGGAAGTCCGGTCCGGCGAGGCACCGCAGTCCCACGCGGTATTCCTCGGTTAGCGCTTGGTCGAGCGTCAGCCCCCGCGACCTGCGGAGCGAGGCCAGGGTCACCTTGACGGAAGTGGGCGACTTCTCTTCGATGGTGTCAGCGGCCGCAGCGGCCTCCCCGCCAGCGGCACGAAGCCGCCGGACTATCTCCTCGGCGTCGTCCGCTGAATAGCAGGCGTCGATCCAGTCCCGCTGTGCCTCCAGCGCCGAGGCAGGCGCCTTTTCGGCAAAGCGCACGACGGCGGCTTCCGCACTTTCGTTTTCCAGCGCCGCCGCGAGGTCCGCGAGGCTTCCGGACGGGACAAAGTAATCGGCAAGCCCCAGGAAAAGCGCATCCGCCCCGCTGAGGTGGGCGCCGGTGAGGGCGGCATGCGTACCAGCCTCCCCGGGTGAGCGTGACAGCAGGAGGGTGCCGCCGACGTCGGGCACGAACCCGATGGTGGTCTCCGGCATCCCGGTCCGGGTCCGCTCGGTGACGACGCGCAGTGAACCGTGTGCGGAGATGCCCACGCCGCCGCCCAGCACTAGGCCGTCCATGAACGCCACATAAGGCTTGGGGAACCGCCCGATGAGCGAGTTCAGCCGGTATTCGTCCGCCCAGAAGCCGGCGGTTTCGTCGCCGCCGGCGAGGATGTCCCGGTAGATGGCCACGATGTCCCCGCCGGCGCACAGTCCGCGGTTGCCGGCACCCTGGACCAGCACGGTGGCCACGCTGTCATCGTCCGCCCAGGCGGTGAGCTGTTCCAGAATGGCGGAGACCATGCCGGCCGTGAGGGCGTTGACTGCCCTGGGCCGGTTGAGCGTGACCACCCCCAGCTTGCCCCGTTGTTCGAACACCACCTCTTGTTCGGAAGGCACCTCCTGTTCAGGAAGCATCTCGGCCGGGTTTGCCGGCGTCCCGTTCGGGGCAGGTTCAGTCATCAGCTTCCTTCCGGCATGATGAAGCTGGCGCCCTGCCGGATGCCGGAGGGCCAGCGTGAGGTCACGGTCTTGGTCTTCGTGTAGAAGCGGAAGGCGTCGGCGCCGTGCTGGTTGAGGTCGCCGAATCCGGATGCCTTCCAGCCGCCGAAGGTGTAGTAGGCAATGGGCACCGGAATGGGGACATTGATGCCCACCATGCCCACCTGCACCCGGCTGGCGAAGTCCCGGGCCGCGTCCCCGTCGCGGGTGAAGATGGCCACGCCGTTCCCGAACTCGTTCTCGCTGCAGAGCCGGAGGGCCTCGTTGTAGTCGGATGCGCGGAGGACGCTGAGCACGGGGCCGAAGATCTCCTCGCGGTAGATCTTCATGTCCTTGGTGACGTTGTCGAACAGCGTGGGACCAACCCAGAACCCGCCGTCATAGCCGTCCACGGCCAGGCCGCGGCCGTCCACCAGGAGCGAGGCGCCCTCCTCCTCGCCGGATTTGATGTATCCCTCGATCCGCTCCTTGGCGGCTGGCGTTACCACCGGTCCGAAGTCGGAGTCCTTGGCCAGGCTGTGGCCCACCTTCAGGGACTTGATCCGTTCCTGCAGCCGTGCCACAAGGCTGTTCGCGGTCTCCTCCCCCACAGGAACGGCCACGGAAACTGCCATGCAGCGTTCCCCGGCCGACCCGTAGCCAGCCCCGATCAGGGCATCGGCGGCCATGTCCAGGTCTGCGTCCGGCATGATCACCATGTGGTTCTTGGCGCCGCCGAAGCATTGCGCCCGCTTGCCGTGCGCCGCCGCCGTGGCGTAGATGTACTGGGCGATCGGGGTGGAACCCACGAAGCCGATCGCCTGCACGCGCCCATCCTCGAGCAGCGCGTCCACGGCTTCCTTGTCGCCGTTGACCACGTTGAAGACTCCGTCCGGCACCCCAGCCTGGGAGTAGAGCTCGGCCAGGCGCAGCGGCACGGACGGATCGCGTTCGGACGGCTTGAGGATGAAAGCGTTGCCTGCCGCGAGCGCGGGTCCGGACTTCCACAGCGGGATCATGGCCGGGAAGTTGAAGGGCGTGATGCCTGCAACCACGCCCAGCGGCTGGCGCATGGAGTGCACGTCGATGCCCGCGCCGGCGTCGTCGGAGAACTCGCCCTTGAGCAGGTGCGGGGCGCCGGCGGCGAACTCCACCACCTCGATGCCGCGCTGGATGTCGCCCCTCGCGTCGGCGAGGGTCTTCCCGTGCTCCGAGGACAGGAGGGCGGCCAGCTCGTCCATGTTCTCATTTACGAGGTCCACGAATTTGAGCAGGATGCGGCCGCGCCGCTGGGCGTTCATGGCGCCCCACTCCGGCTGGGCCTTTTCGGCGTTCGCGACGGCGTTGCGGACTTCCTCCGCGCCCGCCAGCGGCACCTTGGCCTGGACCTCTCCGGTGCAGGGATCAAAGACATCGCCGTACCGGCCGGACGTGCCGTCTACCCGCCGCCCGCCAATGTAGTGGGAAAGTTCGCGAACCATCAATGCTCCTTTGCATGACCCCGGCTATCTCTGGTGCTGAATCTACTCGGACTTCCTACTAAATTCCAGAGTCCCTGAGGCGGGGTTGGCAGCGGCCGTGAGCTGCCGCCGTCGCGGGGCACTTTGATGCGTAGGCACTGCCCCGGGGTGCCAAATCCCGGCGTGTCCGCGCCAAAGTGCCCCGTTTTGGGCGCGGTTCGGGCGGCACCGCGCCGCCATCCGCCTGGAGTCCCATCCGGGTCCAAGTTCGGTAAGTTAGGACTGTGAAGATAGCTACCTGGAATGTGAACTCGCTGCGTGCCCGTGCCGACCGTGTGGAGGCGTGGCTGCAGCGCTCCGACTGCGACGTCCTGGCCATCCAGGAAACCAAGTGCAAGGACGACAACTTTCCGTGGGAGCTGTTCGAGCGCATGGGCTACGAGGTGGCGCACTTCGGCGTAAACCAGTGGAACGGTGTGGCCATCGCCTCGCGCGTGGGCCTGGACGACGTCGAACGCGGCTTCACGGACCAGCCGCACTTCGGCAAGGCGGGCAAGGAACCGGTCCAGGAAGCCCGCGCCATGGCCGCTACCTGCGGCGGAGTCCGGGTCTGGAGCCTCTACGTCCCCAACGGCCGCTCCCTCGACGACGAGCACATGCCCTACAAGCTCAAGTGGCTTGATTCCCTGAAGAACCACGCGGCAGGCTGGATCTCCGAGGACCCGTCCGCGCAGGTCGCGCTGATGGGCGACTGGAACATCGCGCCCACGGACGATGACGTCTGGGACATCGACCTGTTCCTCACCCAGGGCTACACCCACGTCAGCGAACCGGAGCGCGCCGCGTTCCGCGCCTTCGAGTCCGTGGGCTACTCCGACGTCGTGCGCCCGCACACCCCGGGCCCGGGCGTCTACACGTACTGGGACTACACCCAGCTGCGCTTCCCCAAGAAGGAGGGCATGCGGATCGACTTCGTGCTCGCCTCGCCTGCCCTCGCCTCGCGGGTCTCCGGCGCGTCGATCGACCGGGAGGAACGCAAGGGCAAGGGCGCGTCCGACCACGCACCGGTGATTGTGGAACTGACCGACTGATGGAGGCTGACGGCTGATGACAGGCAGGCATTCATGACGGGCAACCTCTACCGAGGCCAGGCCGGGCTCCCGTTTTCCTCCACGCTGCGCGTTTATGAGCCGCTGGACGCGTTCCCCGAGGAGCAGCGCGCCGCCATCAAGTCAGCCGGCGAGCGGGCGGTGTCCCGCGCTGCGGTCGAAAACGCGGAGCTGCTGGCTTCCCTGGGGCGGATCACCCGGCCCGGCGGCGATCCGTTCCCCACCGGGCGGACCGACCTGGTGCGCGTCACCCGCGCCCCGGGCGTCCCCGTGGAGGATGCCGGCAAGGAAGGTTCGGAGGAGGAAACGGCCGACGGCGTCGCGCTGCTTTACTGCCCCAGCCAGCTGGTGCTTCGGGCCGGGTTGGCGGCAAACGCGCTGATCGAGGGCATCCACGGACCCCTGGCCGAGCTGTTGATACCCGAGGAGCAGCGGGACAGGCACCAGGAACGCATCGACCTGGTCAATGCCCGCGAGGGCATCACCAAGGTGCACACCCGGGCTTCCACCTGGGGCATCCCCTTCAGCTGGTTCTCGCTGTTCCTCGAGTCCGATCCGCAGGACGTTGTGGAGGCGGGTGGCCGGATCCTCACCGTGCGCGTGTGGACGCCCATTTCCGACGCCCTCGACCGGGTGCGCTACGCCGTGGCGAACCTGGCCCTCGCCGCGCCGGACCTGGACATGCTGGATGACCTCACCCAGCTCACTGAATGGCTGGAGCTCTTCCACGCGGATTCGATGGTGGAACTGGACTACGGCGCGGTGGCGGACAAGGTCTACCCGGACGACTCCCCCATGGACGTGCGGCTGGGCATCGAGTGCCTCGCGGAGGGTGACATGACCGGCGCCGCCGCCGCCTACCGCCGGCTTGCCTCGCGCTGGATCCCGATCCGCCAGCTGGCCCGGGCCTCGTAACCCGGCGCTGATCCCCAGTCCGGCACCCACGGTGCGCTGCTAGGAGGACCGGGGAGGCGCCGTCGTGCGTCTGACTATGAGGCGGTGCGGGGCGACGGAGGACCGTACCGAACCCGGGATCCCCAGGAGTTCATCGAGCAGCATCTTGGTACCAAGCTCTGCCTGCTCGTCGGGCCGTTGCCCCACTGTGGTGAGGCCGACGGCGTCGGAAAAATCGTGGTCGTCGATGCCGATCACGGACAGCTCCTCCGGAACCCGGACGCCGACACGCTGCGCTTCGAAGATGACCCCCATGGCCATTTCATCGGACGCGCAGAAGATGGCGGTCGGTTTTGCACCGGGCTGGGCCCACAGGCGCCGGATCGCTTCCTGGCCGCTGCGGAGGGTGAAGTCTCCCCACTCATCCCACTCGGGCCGGACGTCAAGGCCCGCGGCCGTCATGACGTCCTGGAAGGCCAGGATGCGGACCCGCGGAACATCGAAGTTGAGGTCCGTTTCGTCGTCGCCGTGCAGCAGCGCAATGTCCCTGTGGCCGAGTTCGATCAGGTGCTTGACGGCGGTGGAGGCTGCCGCGTAGTCGTCGATGCCGATGTAGGCGCATTCCTCCACGTGGCCGCCGACCACCACCAGCGGAATGTCGATCTTCTGCAGATGCTCCAGCTCGTCCCGGGTCAGCGCCATACACAGGACCAGGAGGGCGTCGATCTGCTTGTAGACCATGGTCTTGCTGAAGAGCCGCTCGCGGTGGCTGCCGTGGCCCCCGAGGTTGAAGAGGGAAAGGTTGTACTGCCGGGCATGCAGTTCGCGGTCAGCGCCCTCGATGGCCTTCGAGAAGAACCACCGGCTCACAAACGGAGCCAGCACGCCGATGGTCTTGGTGCGCCCGGTGGCAAGCCCGGACGCCGAGGATGAGGCGACGTAACCCAGCGCCGTGGCCACCTCAAGGATTTTTTCCCGGGTGGCCGGCGAGACGCGGGGCAGGCCGCGCACGGCTCGGGAAACGGTCGCCGTGGAGACGCCGGCGGCCGCCGCCACGTCTTCGATACTGACTCCTGAGTGGCCACCGCGCTGTGCCCTTTCAGTAGTGCGCGCCACGATGTCCTCTCTATACCCTCATGCAGATTTCCGCCACGCTGTTCTCCCGGCGGCAAGAATCCAGTTTAATCCCGCGTGCTCACGTGCGGCGCGTGGCCGTGCGTGCGGGGAGGCGCCTACGGAGCCTGACCATGCCATACAGTGCCAGCAGTGTGGCCAGCAGCCCCAGCGCCCACCCTAGGGCGGACTGCGCCGTCAGCTCCATCCAGACGGTGGCGACGAGCAGCACCACGGCCCAGAAGCCAAGGAATCCGATGATGATGTCGAAGTCCTCCCCGGACCGTACGCGTTTTGGCGCGATCGGTGCCGGCTTCCTGCCCTGTGGTGCTGCTCCGTGCGTCACTTGACAGCGCCCGCCGTCAGGCCGGCCACAATCTTGCGCTGGAACACCAGCACCAGGATGACCAGCGGGATGGTGACGATGGTGCCGGCAGCCATGATGGCCGTATACGGCACCTGGTTCGGCTGGGCCCCGGCGAAGTTGGCGATGGCCACCGTCACCGGCTGCGTCGCATCGCTGGAGAGCTGGCTGGCGATCAGGAATTCATTCCACGAGGAGATGAACGCCAGGATCGCCGTGGTGAAGATGGCCGGCGCGGCGAGGGGCATGATGACCTTGCGGAACGCCTGTCCCTGCGTGCAGCCGTCCACCCGGGCCGACTCCTCCAGTTCCCACGGCATCTCCCGGAAGAAGGAGGTCATGGTGTACACCGTCAGCGGCAGGACGAACGAAATGTTCGGGATGATCAGCGCCTGGTAGGTACCCATCCAGCCGATGTTGGTGAACAGCTGGAACAGCGGGGTGATCAGGGCAACGCCCGGGAACATGGATGCGCCCAGGATGAAACCGAGCACCAAGTACTTGAACCGGAAGTTCAGCCGCGCGAGCGCATATGCCGCGAAAACACCGATGACCAGCGATACCAGCGTGACCACGCCGCCGATGAAGACGCTGTTCAGCAGCGCCTGGCCGAACCGGTTGCCGAACGAGGTGTCGAATGCGGTGTTGAAGTTGTCCAGCGTGACATGGCTGGGCAGGAGCGAGGTGTCGTAGGTGAAGCCCACCTCGCGGAACGCCGTCACCACCATCCAGTACGCGGGTGCCAGGCACCAAATCAGGATGACGGCGGCGCTGATGTAGGTCCTGCCCTGCGCCCACTTCTCCTTGTTCTGGGCGTTGCGGCGGCCTCGGTCCTGCTCCGCGCGCAGAGTTGTGGCGGCGGATGTCGCGGCGGTCATTTCTTCCCCTTACCGGTGGCGCCGCTCTGTTCAACAACATTTGCCCCGAGGAACCGGACAAAGATGAACGCGACAAGAAAGATGATGATGAAGGTGATGGTCGACAACGCCGCGGCGGCATTGAACCCTTGCCTGATTTGGTTGATCACCAGGATGGACAGCGTGGTGGTGTTGTTCGCCCCGCCCGTCAGGATGTACGGAAGGTCAAACATGCGCAGCGCGTCCAGCGTGCGGAACAGGATGGCCACCATCAGGGCGGGCTTCACCAGCGGGAGCGTGATCAGCCTGAAGCGCTGCCAGGCGGTGGCGCCGTCGACCTTGGCAGCCTCGTAAACCTCGGCCGGGATCATCTGGAGTCCGGCCAGGATCAGCAAAGCCATGAACGGCGTCGTCTTCCAGACGTCCGCGATCACCACTGCCCACTTCGCCGGCCATTCGCTGCCGGTCCACAGGATCGAGGTGTTGAACATCTTGTTGGCGATGCCTTCAAACGCGAAGATGAAGAACCAGAGCTTCGCGGTGACGGCCGTGGGGATGGCCCACGGCACCAGTACAGCGGCGCGGACCATGCTCCGGCCCTTGAAGGTGCGGGCCATGATCATTGCCATCCAGAAACCCAGAACGGTTTCGAAGGCGACGGTGACCACGGTGAAGAAGAACGTTGTTGCCGTGGCCGACCAGAACTGTGCACCAAGCGTGCCCGGCGGGCAAGCCACCGTTCCGCCGGCAGGGGCGGAACACTGCTGGGCGATCCAGTTGACGTAGTTCTGGACGCCTGCCGGCCCGCCTGCGGTAAAGAGGCCGGTCGCGGGATCGAGGCCGGCATCCTTCTGGAAGGACATCACGATTGCGCTGACGATCGGGTAAACGATCACCACGGCAAGGGCGATGATGGTCGGGGCAAGGAGCCACGAGGCCCACTTCCCCTGACTGAGAATCTTGTTATCCTCACCCACGCCCTTGGGGCCGTGGTGGATCGGGGCGCCGCCCGACGCCGGTGCCTTGACCGGCGTCGGGCCTACTTCGGTTGCCATGGCAGAACTACGATCCCGCACCGGCGGATTCGATGGACTTCTGCATGTCAGACAGTGCAGTGTCCACGGGCTTCTCGCCCTTGATCGCCGAATAAGCGTTGTCCTGGATCGCCTTGGTGACCGCCGGGTAGAACGGCGTGACCGGACGCGGCACGGCGTTCTCAATGGAGGTCTTCAGCACCGGCAGGTACGGTAGCTTCTTCACCAGGGCAGCGTCAGTGTAGAGGCTGCCCAGCACCGGAGCCAGTGAACCCTGGGTCGCATAGAACTTCTCGGTCTCCTCGGACGTCATGAACTTCAGGAAGTCCAGGGCAGTCGCCTTGTTCTTGGAGTAGACGCTGACAGCCATGCTGTGGCCGCCCAGAGTGGAGGCACCGGGGCCGTCCTTGCCCGGGATCGGGGCGATGCCCAGCTTGTCCTTCACCGCCGAGGAACCTTCAGTGGTCGCCAGGTTGTAGACGTAGGGCCAGTTTCGGTGGAAGAGGAGCTTTCCGCTCTGGAACGCCTGGCGGCTCTGCTCCTCCTGGAAGGTGATGCCTTCCTTCGGGATGTTGCCGTCGGCGTAGGCCTTGGCCAGGTTCTCCAGGCCCGCCTTGGCCTGGTCGGTGTTCAGGCTGGGCTTGCCGTCCGCATCCAGGACGGTGCCCCCGGCGGAGTTGATGGCCTCCGAAGCGTTGACGGTCAGGCCCTCATACTTGCTGAACTGCCCGGCGTAGCAGCCAATGTTGTTCTGCTTGGCGATGGAGCACATGCCCATCATCTCGTCCCACGTCTTCGGTGCGGTGGGGACCAGGTCCTTACGGTAGTACAGCAGGGCCCCGTCGGAGGTCTGCGGCGCCGCGTACAGCGTTCCCTTATACGTGGCACTGTCGACGGTCGGCTTCAACATGGCGCTGGTGTCGAAGGCCATCTTGTCCTTCAGCGGCTGGAGCCATCCCTTGGCCGCGAACTCTGCGGTCCACACGACGTCAACGTCCACGACGTCGTAGCTGGCATCCTTGGCCTGGAAGTGCTGCACGATGTCGTCGTGCTGCTGGTCGGCTTGGTCCGTCTGCTCCTTGAAGGTCACCTTCTCGTTCGGGTGGGCGGCGTTCCATTTCGCGATCAGCGGGCGAACGACGTTGCTGTTGTCCTTGCCCTGGACGTACGTGATGGGACCGCGGCCGTCCAAGTTGTTGGCGGCGTCGCCTCCCCCGGCGCCGCCGCCCGTGGTGCCGCCCCCGCCGCCGCCGCCACAGGCAGACAGGGTCAGGGCAAGCACACCGGCAGTGGCAACCGGGAGTAAGAACTTAGGGGTTTTCATTGGCTGGAGACTCCTCGCTGAGTGACATGGAAATCATTCGTGCGGTTGATGTGGTGACTGTCACACTAGTAACGTTGCCCGAAGATATGCAAGCGTTTACACCTAATTGTTACCCGAGAGGCAACTATGACCCACCGCCCGATCACCACGCCGGCTTCCGAGACAGCGGCGTGGTGGGCCCACGCAGTTGTTTACCAGATCTATCCGCGTTCCTTCTCGGATGGGAATGGTGACGGCATGGGTGACCTGCCCGGCGTCACGGCACGCCTGCCCTACCTGCAGCAGCTCGGTGTCGATGCCGTCTGGCTCTCGCCGTTCTACCGGTCCCCGCAGGCCGACGGCGGCTACGACGTCGCTGATTACCGGCAGGTGGACCCGGCGTTCGGTACGCTGGCCGACTTCGACTCCATGCTGGACGAGGCGCACAGCCGCGGACTGAAAGTGATCGTCGACCTGGTGCCCAACCACACGTCCGATGAACATGTGTGGTTCCAGGAGGCCCTTGCGGCGGAACCCGGCTCGGCCGCCAGGGAGCGCTACATGTTCCGGCCGGGGAAGGACGAGGTTCCCGGCTCCGGCGACGGAAACATCGCGCCCAACAACTGGAAATCCATCTTCGGCGGACCGGCCTGGACGCGGACCACGAACGCGGACGGCTCCCCCGGCGACTGGTACCTGCACCTGTTCGACACGAAGCAGCCGGACCTCAACTGGGAAAACCCCGAGGTCTGGGAGGAGATGCGTTCCGTGCTCCGCTTCTGGCTGGACCGGGGTGTGGACGGCTTCCGGGTGGATGTGGCCCACGGGATGGTGAAGGAGGCTGGCCTTCCGGACTGGGAAGGCGTGGCTGCCATGGTGGAAGGCTCCGCCGAAGCCGCCCACGTGACGGATCCCCCTGGCGCCCACGGAGAGACCGTGGAACCGCATACGGCGCACGCTTCTCCGTCCGGCGCCGGCTCAGGTGCCGCCGATTTGGGGGCCGGTGATTTGGGGGCCGGTGATTTGGGGGCCGGTGCCGGCTCAGGTGCCGCGATGGGCTCGGAACACGAGCCCGTATCGCCGCTGTATCCCCCGTCGCCGTTCTTCGACCAGGACGGCGTCCATGACATCTACCGTGACTGGAACCGGGTCCTGGCCGGATACGACGGCGACCGCATGCTGGTGGCCGAGGCGTGGGTTGAACCCGCGGAACGGCTCGCCCGGTACATCCGCCCGGACGAGATGCAGCAGGCCTTCAACTTCGACTTCCTCCTGGCCGGCTGGGATGCCCAGCGGATGGCCGTGGCCATCGAGGACTCCCTCGAGGCCGCAGCATCCGTAGGGGCGCCGTCCACGTGGGTCCTGAGCAACCACGACACGGTGCGCCACCCGAGCCGCTTCGGCCTGCAAAACCCCACCACCTTCCCCAAGGGCATTGCCGCGGAGGACGAGCAACCCGATGCAGCCCTGGGCCTGGCCCGTGCCCGGGCCGCCACGCTGGTGTCCCTGGCCCTCCCCGGCTCCGCCTACATTTATCAGGGCGAGGAGCTTGGCCTCCCCGAGCACACCACGCTGCCCGCCGAAGCCCGCCAGGACCCCACGTTCTTCCGGACCAACGGCATCGAGCGCGGGCGCGACGGCTGCCGGGTGCCGCTGCCCTGGAAATCCGAAGCGCCCGGGTATGGCTTTGCAGAGGCATCCGCTGCGCAGGACCCGGCCGCGCCCTGGCTGCCCCAGCCCGAATCCTTCGAATACCTGGCCGCCGACAGGCAGGACGGCGTCAAGGGCTCCACACTGGAGCTGTACCGGTCCGCGCTCACCGCACGCCGGAGCCATGGGCTGGGGTCCGGAACGTTCTGCTGGGCGGATAACCACGATCCCGAACTGGGCGTCCTGGCCTTCCACAACCGTGATGTCCTGGTGGTCGCCAACACGGGGGCGGAGCCGACGCCGGTCCCCGACGGCTACCGGGTGGCACTGTCCAGCGCCGAGGAATCAGGCGCTGATGAAGCCGTGGTTGGGCCCAACAGCGCGGCCTACCTGGTGGCCGGATAAGCAGCCCGCCCGGTTCTGACTAACCGAGTTCCGGCTGTCAGAGTTCTAAATAATGGAGCTAGCGGACCCGCTCAGCACGGCTGAAGCGGGTCCGTGCGCCTGCCGCGATGTGCACCAGGACCGGCGTACGCTGGCCCACCACCGCGCTCAGGGCATCAACAAGGTCCGCCGCTTCGGCTGCGATGGCCTGCGGCGACACCCCCGGCCGCGGGTGCAGCCGGAGCTTCAGCGCCGGCTGGCCCTTGACGTCGTAGATCGAAACCGTGGCCCCGGCGAGGTCGGGACGGTCGGCCAGGGCGTTCTTCAGCGCCTGCTCGGCCACTCCCCCGCCGATCCGGATGTCGCCGGGAACGCCGCCCGGGTCCTCTGCTGCCAGCAGGAGATCGGTGCGGCCCTTGCCCTGCTGGGCGATCCACGCGACCATCAGGCCGATCAGCAGCACCACCGCGAGGGCCAGGACGATCCACAGCCAGCTCCCCTGCCGGCCGGGGAACTGCGTCCCCTCAAAGACCGTGGCGGCGTTATCCAACACGCTTTTGGACCACGAATGCCACCACGCCGAGACGGCGGGGACCGTTGCCAGGAGCATGAGCAGCACGCCAATGACCAGCAGTTTGAACCCGAGGATGCCGATGATGATCCGGTTGAGAAGCCTTGGTGTACCGTTCACGCACCCACCACCCCTGAGGTCGACAGATTGACGATCACCTGGGGCATGGGCGAAGGGCCCATCGCCTGCAGTTCGTCCTCCACCGCCTGCAGGATGGCGTTTTCGCTGACCGGCACACCGGAAGTGGGGCGGACATTGACCACCACCTGGCGCCGGGAAACCACCACCATGACCTGTTCCTGCGTGACGTTGGCCGCCAGGCGCGCCCTACGCGCGAGGTCCGCGGCGATGACTTCATCATCAACCACCACGGCAATCCGCCGCTCATCAAGCAGACGCCTGGCCCGGCGCCCGGGCAGGATCGCACTCAGGAAAAAGAAGAGCCCTGCTGCCGCAGTCACGGCTCCCGCAGCAGCCAGCAGCAGCGGCGGCACACCCGACGGGAGCGCCACGATCCGCTCGGCGGCCGTCTGCGGATCGATGAGCCAGGGCGGCTGGCCGATGGCGCGTACTGCGGATTCCAGGAGGGCGTAAAGACAGAGCACGATGACCAGGGATCCCGCGATGACTGCTGCAACGGCGCGGGAGGAGTGGGTCTCGCGGTGCAGGACGCGCCGCATGTCGATGGCGGCGGCATGCGCGGCACCGGAGCCGCCGTGCGCCGGGTCCCCGCCGGCCTCATGCCGCTGTTCAACGACGGAACTCACCGTACCCTTCCCCCTTCCGTGACGTGGGCTCCGCTGATGCGGATGTCCACCCTGCTCAGACTCGCACCGCTGAGTTCGGTGACCTTGGTCAGAATCTCGGTCTTGGCGTGCACGGTCCTGTCCCAGATGGAGCCGCCGAGAGCCTGGACGCGTCCCGGGTCGCGAAGGACGGCAGCCAGGCTGGGAACCCTAATGGGGGCGACGAGCGACAACGCCAGAAGGCCGTCGTCGTCCGACCAGTCAGCGCGAACGTCATGGGCATGGATGCCCAGGGCCTCGGCCGCGGCAGCCTTGGCCAGGCTCGTAAGCGCCTGGGTGCTGATCCTGTTGTGGCCGCTGTACTGCCGCCGGGGCGTCACCGCGTCGACTGCCTGGTTCATGTCAGCCGCCCGGTCATGAGGACGAGCGCCGGCCAGTGATGGCATCGATGACGCTGCGCAGGTCCAGTTTCCCTTCTGCGGCGCGGCCCAGGAGCGCACCGATTCCCATGAACAGCAGGGAGATCAGAAAGCCCCAGAGGCCGAACTGTAGTGACATGAAGGCCACGAAGGCGCCGACTGCGATTCCGACGACAGTGGGGCTCACAGGACCGCCTCCCTTTCAGCGACAGCGGGCGCACCCGCCGGCTTCACAGGCGGTGCAATGTAGACGTCATTGATCTCGACGTTCACCTCGATGACCTGCAGGCCCACGAGTTTCTCGACGGCCGAATAGACGCTGGCCCGTACCTGGTTGGCCAGGGGATGCAGCGGAGTGCCGTAGACGGCCACCAGCGTTATGTCTACTGCGACCTGGGTTTCGCCGACCTCGGCGTGCACCCCTGCAGCATGATCGGAGCTGCCCACCGCGTCCCTGATGGCTCCGAGCGCCCGGGAGGAACCGGTTCCCAGGGAGTACACGCCGGGCACGGCCCGGGCCGCGATCCCGGCGACTTTGGCCACTGCGGTCTCGGAGATCACGGTCCGCCCGCCGGCTGCGGCCGGCGTCAGGGCAGGGTCCGCTCGATCGGCGGCGGTTTGTGGATTCTGGTATTCCATCAGCGCTCCCCTTCTGTTGAACACAACCCTATCCCCTAGGCAGGACAACGTCAGGGGGCCGCCGCACCGCGTTCCGCGCGGTGCCCTGCGGCCCGAGGCGGGTCAGTGGCAGTTCGCGGACAGCCAGCTTGTCACGGGGGCCATGGCGGCTTCGAACTTGCCGTTGGAGTACACGCTCTGGTCGGAGAGCCCGGCCAGGGCCACCTCGTTCAGCCGCGCGAAGTCCGCCTCCAGCGCCTCCGGCACCCGCTGGGCCGTTTCGGCGAGTTCCGCTTTTTTCTGCTCCAGTTCCGCCGTCTTGCCCTGCGCTGCGGAGAGGGGCAGCAGGGACGCCCCCGTGGCCTGAGTGGAAATGGCGTCACAGGCCTCGGCCGCCGAGGCGTAGCCGCCAAAGGGGCCGGACGCGGCGCTGGCGGATGCGGTGGGAGCGGCGCTGCTGGCCGCCGTCGTGGACGGTCCAGACGCCGACGGCGTGCTGCCGGAGGCAGGCGCGGAGCAGGCGGTAAGTGCCACTAGGGCAAAGAGAGGGCCGTGGCGTGCAGCGGGCGGGCAAGATGTTTCACGGTTTCCATTCCTGGAGTGGTTTTGCCGCCTTGGGCGGCCTGGCTGGGCAGCCGCAGAACGCCTGCCCCGTCCCCCGGCGTGCGAGTCTAGCCCGGCTGCCGCACCTCTTTCCAAGTTGACAGGCCGGGCGCACTTTGCAGTCGTCCTTGGATTGCACTGTATATACCGAGATGCAGACATATACGGAGATGCAGACGCAGCAGGAGGCGCCCGGACCAAGTCCGGGCGCCTCCTGTTCATTTGCTTCAGTCAGGATTACTTGTAGAGGCCGTTGCCGCCAACGTGGACGTTGGTGGGCAGGTATCCGAACGGGCCGAGGCCGTTCTGGCCGAAGCTGCGGTCAACCTTGGACACGCCATCCCGGAAGTTGATCTTCACGGTGGGCGACAGGGATCCGCCGCGGACGCCGTTCACGTTGTCGATGAAGGACTGGACCAGGCCGCCCGGCTGCACGTAGTGCGAGTAGGCCTGGAACTGACGGCCGTTCTGGTTCGGCGTCGGGGCTTCCGGGGATTCGGAGGGCAGGTTCAGGTCCGTCGGGGAGCCCAGGGCCAGGCCGCTGTTGTTCATCGGCTGGTAGTCGGAGCGGACGCCGTCGCCTACAAAGCCGTAAACGCCGTCGGGTCCGCGCATGCCTGCAGCGTAGGTGAACTGGTGGCTGATGGTGAACAGGTAGTACTTGTTCTTGCCGTTTTCATTCTGGATGAAGATCTGCGGACGCTCGGTCTGGTCGTTGACGCAGTTGGCGGAGAGGATCGGCGGCAGGAAGTGCCACTTGGTCAGGTCCTTGTTGTCTGCCACGGCCAGGCCAACGTTGGCGGTCTGGTAGTAGGCACCCTTGCTGTTGACCTCGTCAACGTTCTCGGCGTTGGGATCACCCTTGGCGTAGCCCAGGTCCTCGTTCTTGCAGCGGTAGTCGCCGCGCTTGCCGCCGGTGTTGCCTTCGAACACCATGTAGGTCTTGCCGGGGTGAGCCGGGTCGGCGAAGGTGTACGGGTCGCGGAACGCGAAGCCCGGGTTCTGTGCCTTGTTCTGGTACAGCTTTCCGTCCGGCTCGAGCAGCTTGGTGTGCTGGAAACCGTCGAAGGTCACGCCGTTCTTGTCGGCGTGGATGTTGCCGAGCGCCTTGGCGATGACGGCGTCCGGGGCGATGCCGCCGCCGCCGGCGTTGCGCTCCTTGACGTCGTAGAACGTGGTGGCCGTGTAGAACACGTTCACCTGGTTGCCCTTCATGAGGCGGGTGGAGCCGGACCATTCGGTGTTGCCGATGGAGGAACCGTCCACGAACAGGTGTCCGCCGTAGTTCCACTTGTCCTTGGCCGGGTCGGCGTTGGTCTTGCGGAAGAAGTAGCCGATGCGGGCGTTCCAGTGGCGCTGGTCGAACCCGTAGCCTGCGTGCCGGTCAGCAACCAGCGAGAAGATCACGTCGTAGCCCTTGTAGCTGATCTGGTTCGCGTTCTCGTCGGTCAGCGACCAGGTGTCCCAGACCCACACGTCATCGTTCATGGCAGGGAAGTCCTCGGGGATCTCCGGCATGGTGACATCGGGGCTCATCGAGTTCTGGCCCGGCTTTACCTTGGAGTCGCTCTGCGCCATGATCTGCTTGGCATCCGCGCGGGTCCACTTCGAGGTGAAGTCCGACGCCGGGTCGTGTGCCGCCCGGGTGTGGGGCGTCGGCAGTGGGAAGCCCGGGCTCGGTGCCGGCATCTGCGTGCTCGACGGCGGATCCGATGGCTCATTTGCCTGCGCCGAGGGCACGGCGAGGAACGCCGTGGCGGCGACAGTTGCCACCAGAGCTGCGGCGGCGGGGCGCCACCGCAGCATCCGGGGGGTGTTGGGGTGCTTGTGCATTCTTTGCTCTTCTCGCGGAGTTACGTTCGTGGAAGACGGGCAGCTGCCCTTGTCCCCCGAACTCCGGCGGCCCCGCTGACACGGCATGCGTCATCGAGGACGCCGTTGTGTCGAGGGAGAAAAACGGGGTTTGGGTAGGACCCCGTGGGCGATTGGAAATGTCATACATTTCGCGGCCCACACTCCACGCTAGACAACGTTGTCAGCCGAGTTCAACCCGGTTTTCGGCACATAGTCTCCGGGGGCTGCACCGAGGTGCAAGCGCTTACATCTCGTTGGCGCGCGCGTGCCCCACCTCAGGGCTGGAATCAAATGTGTCTTCATAAACGCGTCATCAATGGCATTGATCACACCCGTGACCGGGCGTTCAATCGACCAAAACGGGGCATCTTTATGCGGAACACGCCGGACGTTGTCGCGAATTAGGACGGCCGGGGCCTCCGAAGTGCCCCATGACGGCTCACCCTCTGGCCACCCAGGACTCCGGGGGTTCGCGGCACCCTCGGCTGTCCGCGGCGAGAAGCAGGGCTTAGCCGCAGCAGGGGCAGCGGAGCCCGGGCAACGAAAAAACCCCGCTGTTCCTAATGGAACAGCGGGGTTTTAGCTGGTGGCTCCGACCGGCGTCGATCCGGTGACCTTTCGATTTTCAGTCGAACGCTCTACCAACTGAGCTACAGAGCCTAGGTGACATGTCACCATGACGGCCGGAATTTCTTCCGGCAATCAAAGCGACCCTGACGGGACTTGAACCCGCGACCTCCGCCGTGACAGGGCGGCGCGCTAACCAACTGCGCTACAGGGCCTTGCTATTTCTTGCTTCCGCAGTATCGCTACCGCGTTTTTTCAAGGACTCCAGCCTACCAGACTTTTTTGCCTGCTTTGACCACTTCCTTGCGTACCCCCAACGGGATTCGAACCCGTGCCGCCGCCGTGAAAGGGCGGTGTCCTAGGCCGCTAGACGATGGGGGCCTGGACTCAATCTGGCTGAACAAGGGCAAAAATAAAGGGCCGAAGCCTTTCGTTCTTGTCCTTCCGTGTTCCTCCGAACTGGACCTGTAAAACTATAGAGCCTATCCCCGGAATATCCAAAATCAGCCCGAAGATCACCCAAACGGCAGGCAGTTCATGGCCCACCACAATGGCAGTTTCTTGGCTAGACATGGCCGATTTCCGCCAGCCACCGCGGGGAGAACAGAGCTAGATTGGCACCATGGCATCCACCGCCGGCACCAGCCCACTCCAGCCCCATCCCCCCGAAGGCCCCTCCACTGGAGGATCGGCGCCAGCCGGACCAGCCACCGAGACACCCGCTCTCGAGAAGCCTGCCTCTTCCGTGAACGCGCTGGGCGTCGCCGCCGTCGTGGTCACCGTAGTGCTCTGGGCCTCCGCCTTCGTGGGCATCCGCGCCGTCGGCCCAAGTTTCTCCCCCGGAGCCCTGACGCTGGGGCGGTTGGTGATCGCCGCCGTCGTGCTGGGCGCGGTGGTGCTGCCAAAGTTGCGGGCGCTGCCGCGGGGCCGCGAGTGGTGGCCGATTCTCGCCTATGGCGTCATGTGGTTCGCCGGGTACAACGTGGCGCTCAACGCCGCGGAGCATTCCCTCGACGCAGGAACCAGCGCGCTGCTCATCAACGTGAACCCCATCCTGGTGGCCGTGATGGCAGGCATCATCCTCAAAGAGGGTTTTCCGCGCTGGCTGATCATCGGCACCCTGGTGGCGTTCGGCGGCGTCGCGGTCATCGCTTTGGGCTCGGGGACGCGTTCGACGGCGGACGTGGCCGGCGTGCTGCTTTGCCTCCTCGCTGCGGCACTCGCCGCAGTCAGCGTCATCATCCAAAAGCCCGTGCTGCGGAAGTTTCCGGCCGGGCAGGCCACGTGGTTCGGAATCATGGTGGGCCTGGTCTGCTGCCTGCCCTTCGGCGGCCAGCTCGTGACGGAGCTGCAGGCGGCGCCGCTGCCGGCCACCCTTGGCCTGGTCTACCTGGGCATCTTCCCCACCGCCATCGCCTTCACCACCTGGGCCTACGCGCTGTCCCTGATCGACGCCGGGAAGCTGGCGGCCACCACCTATCTGGTTCCCGGCACCACCGTGCTGATCTCATGGCTGGTGCTCAGCGAGATCCCGACTGCCTGGGGACTCGTGGGCGGCGCGATCTGCCTCCTCGGCGTAGGGCTGACCCGGCGGAGATCCCGCTAAAGTTTTGGATATGCCCGCAAACCTGCCGCCCGGCCTCCCGATCGTGCCGGACGGAGCCGGCGACCCGCCGGGGTTCGAGATGTCCGAAACCGATTTCGAGGCCGCCGTCAGCGACGCCCTCGATCAGCTTCCGGCCGAGGTGGCGCGGGCCATGGACAACGTAGCGGTGTTCATCGACGACGACTACGTCCCACAGCCCGGCGAGGACCCCGACACAGTGCTCCTGGGACTGTACGAGGGCGTGCCCCTGACCGAGCGCGACTCCTGGTGGGACGCCGGATCCCTGCCGGACCGCATCACCATCTACCGCCAGCCCATCCTGGACATCTGCTCCTCGCGCGAGGATGTGGTGGAGGAAGTCGCGGTAACAGTCATCCACGAAATTGCCCATCACTTCGGAATCGACGACCAGCGGCTTCACGAACTCGGATGGGACTAGCCGCAGCGCAACGTTCCACGACACGCCCGCCGCATCTGCGCCGAAATGACACTCGTGTTGTTTATGTTATTGATGTGACCAGTGTTGCCAAAGTGGCAAACCGCACCTAACCTCAGAGGGCTGGGCATCTTCAGAGGGGCACTTCCGTGCCGCTCCCGACTCGTTCGCCCCGCCCTGACTTGCGAGGTTATGAATGAGTTTGACCGGCCCAGGCCGCACAGCGGCTGTCCTGTGCACCGCCGTCGTCCTCTTTGGAACCCTTGCAGCACCTGCCCGAGCTGACCGGGCATTCGCGGTTGCGCCGCCAACATCGGGCCATGGGGCAACGGCCCTGACAGTTCCGGCGTCGGAAATCCCCTCCCCAGGGGACATCGCTGCCGCCAAGTCCAGTGAAAGTGCGACGGCGGCAAAGGTCGCCGACATCGAGGGCATCCTCGCCGACGCCGCGGCGGCCCAGGAGGTCACGTTCGCCCGGACGCTCGAAGCCAACAACGCCTACAGCAATGCTCTGGTGGAGCTGGACACGAGGTCGGACGCGGCCGCCGTGGCCACGGCCAGGGCTGCTGCCGCGGACAAGGAACAGTCCAAGAGCCGTAAGGCCGTGGGGCAGCTGGCCGGGGACCTGTACCGGAACGGCGGCCTTAATCCGGAGCTGAGCGGCCTGGTCACGGGCACGGGCGACGTCCTCGCCAAGGCCGCAACGCTGCAGGCCCTCACCGCCGGCCGGAGCAGGGCCTTCGCCACCGCCGAAACCACCGCCGCAGCCGCCGAATCACTTACCGCTGCTGCCGCCGACGCCCGCCGCGCCGCAGACGACGCCGCGAAAACCGCCGAGACGCTCAAGGCCGAGGCAGACCAGGCCAACGCCGCCCAGATGAAGGCAGTGGCGGACGCCAAGGCGCAGCGGACTGTCCTTGTGGGGCAGCTGGCCTCGCTGCGGAACACCACGGCAGCGCTCGAATCCGCCCGCGTGGACGGGCTGGAGCGCCAGCGCCAGCAGGCCCGCCTCGCCGCCGTGACTGCGGCAGCCGAACGTGCCGCCGCAACCCAGGCGGCCGCAGACAAGGCAGCGGCTGCTAATGCTGCGGCGTCCGGCAACGGGAGTTCAGCCCCGGCGGAACAGTCCGCTTCCGCGCCGGGCCGGACGCCTGCCCAGGCCGCTCCTTCACAGGCCGCTCCGCCAGCCCCTTCAGCACCTCTACCTGCGGCTCCGGCTCCGGCCCGCCCGGCTCCGGCCCGCCCGGCACCCGTCCGCCCTGCTCCCGCGCCCGTCCGGCCGGCACCAGCCCCCGCCCCGGCGCCAGCGCCTGCTCCAGCGCCAGCACCTGCGCCCGTTCAGCCAGCCCCTACTCCGGGCGGTTCCAACCAGGCGGCCATTTCGGTGGCGATGGGCAAAGTTGGATCACCGTACTTCTACCAGTACGGCGGTACGGGTGCGTATGGCTTCGACTGTTCCGGCCTGGTCCAGAACGCGTTCGCAGCCATCGGAAAGCAACTTCCGCGCACGGCTGCGGAGCAGTTCGCCCAGGCACCCGTCCACGTACCCCTGTCCCAGGCGCAGCCCGGTGATCTCCTGGTCTGGGGATCGGCCCCCGGTTTCTACCATGTGGCGATCTACCTGGGCGGCGGCAAGGTGGTCCAGGCGTTGAACCCTTCCGCGGGCATTACCGTGACTGACCTGAGCATGATGGCCGGCATGCAGCTCCACCCCGTCGCGGCGCGCTACTAGCGGAAAAGCGCGCCTCCTCACGACCCGTTTAGCTAAGCCAGCTACTAATCCCTAGGACAGAACGTCCTTGCTCACGAACCTGCCGTACGCAAGCGCGCCGAACACTGCGATGTAGCCAGCCTGCAACAGCGCGTTGTCACCGAACGAGTCCCAGCCGATGGGCTGGCGAAGCAGGTCTGCGAAGCCGAACCAGTAGTGTGTGAACAGCCACGGGTGCAGCCACTCCAGCTGGGGCAGCTGGTCGAGCACCTGGGATACGACGGACAGGACGATGGTGGCAGCCATGGCGCCTACGGGCACGTCGGTCAGCGTTGACAGAAACAGCCCGATGGCCGACAACCCCAGCAGCGATACGGCCTGATATGCGGCGATCAGCAGCATCCTGACCAGCGCCTCGTCCGGTTCCACCAGGTCGCCCGAAAGCAGCGCCACCGGTCCCACCGGGAAGAGCGCCCAACCGATGCCCGCGCCGGCGAGCGCCACGGCCAGCGGCGCGGAAATACAAAAAACAGCCGCCCCGGCATACTTCACCAGCAGCAGGCGCACCCTTCCGGCGGGAGCCACCAGCAGGTATCGCAACGTGCCCACTCCGGCTTCCCCGGCAATGGTGTCCCCCGCGACCACGCCAATGGTCAGCGGAAGGAACAGCGGAACGGAAACCAGCATCGCCGTGACGGCCACGAACAGTCCGTTCTGGCTGATCCGGTCCAGGAATGCGGGCCCCCTTCCCGGTGGAACAGCCGAGGAAACGCGGACGACGACGGCGATCACCACCGGGATGGCGGCCAGCGCCAGAAGCATCGCCTGGGTCCTGCGGCGGCGGAACAGCTGCTTCACCTCCGAGGCGAGCAGCGAACCGCTGGACGGCCGGCGCTTGGTAACCGACACCGGGCTGTTTTGCACGGTCAGTCGCTGCACTGCCGGTTCCTGCACTGCCGGTTCCTGCACTGTCGGCCCGTGCGGGTCGCGTTCATGCGTCGGCGGTTCGTGCACTGCCGGTTGGTTCACTGCCGGTTCCTGCACTGGCGGCCGATCACTGTGCGACATCGAAGCCCTCCCCCGTCAAAGCCACGAAGCGGTCCTCCAGGCTGCCACGCTCCACCGTGAACCCGCGGACACGCACCCCGTCCGCCACGAGGGCAGCCACGATCGCTTCCGGTGGCACGCCTCCGTTTGTGGATGGTTCACCTGCGGGCGCTGGGTGATCCGCAGGACCTGAGAACCCGCTGCCAAGGGGCAGGCTGGACGTGATGACGGCATCCGCGCCGTCGGGGTGTCCCACAATCGGGGACAAGCCGAACCGCGTCAAAACGCCCGACGCAGTACCGGCGTCGGGCGTCAGCAGGCGGAGCTGCGCAGTGCCCGCCTGGCGGAGTTCGGCCAGGGGTCCTTGGGCCACCAGCCGGCCAGCGCTCATGATCGCCGCATGCGTGCAGATCTGCTCCACTTCGGCGAGCAGGTGGCTGGACACGAACACGGTGGCACCGTCGGCGGCGAGGGATCGCACCAGATGCCGGACCTCCCGCGTGCCCTGCGGATCCAGCCCGTTGGTGGGTTCGTCCAGGACCAGCAACTCGCGCCTTGCCAGCAGCGCGTTGGCGATTCCCAGCCGCTGCTTCATTCCGAGCGAGTAGGCCCGCACCTTCTTGCGGGCAGCATGGGAAAGCCCCACGCGTTCCAGCGCTTCAGCCACCCGCGCGCGGCGGGTGGCCGGCGCGGCATGGCGGTCCGCTGCATCAAGGCGGTGAAGATTTGCCGCGCCCGAGAGGAACGGATAGAAAGCCGGACCCTCCACCAGCGCACCCACCCTGGGCAAGACCTCATCCAGCTGCCGCGGCATGTCCAGCCCCAGGACCCTGACCTCCCCCGCGGTCGGGGCGGCGAGGCCGAGCATCATGCGGATGGTGGTGGTCTTGCCGGAACCGTTGGGGCCGAGGAAGCCGAAGACAGAGCCCCGGGGGACGGCCAGGTCGATGCTGTTGACCGCCATCTGGTGGCCGAACCGCTTGCTCAGCCCCTTGGTTTCTATGGCCGGGCCGCCTGTTGCCCTGAAAGCGGGCAGGCCACTTTCTGGTACGGCGGCTGCCGATGCGTCAGTTGCCGATGCAGGTGCAGTTGCGTCAGTTGCGGAACCCGGACCGCGGCCAGCGGCTGTCACCTCGCGGCAGCGGCGGCCTGGAGCCGCTCCAGGGGCACGGAACCAACAAACGTCCGGCCGTCGTCGGTCAGCAGGACATTGACCAGTGATGTGGAGATGGCCCGGCCGCCCTCAACAGTCACGGTCGCCTGGCGCAGCAGGGGATCATTAAGCAGCCTGTCGACGGATTGCTTTCCAGACTCAGGAGACGCGGGCGGGGCGGAAACGGATGGGGCCGGGATGCCGACTATCCGTTCCCAGCCGGAGCCGGTTACCGTCGGGGCGTGCCCGCGCAGGTCCTTGTTGGCTGCATCCTTATTGGCCGGATCCTTGCTGCCCAGATTCCTGTCAGTCCGGTTCTTGTCAGCCAGGTCCTTCGTGCCCCTCGGCTTTGCCGGCACCGCAAGTTCCTTTACCAAGGCACCCGGCGGCGGCGAGAAGTTGAACAGGCTCGCGTCGGGAGCCCCGAGCGTCAGGTTGGAGAACGCGGTCCGGAACGCAGGCTCCTGTTGCCCGCGCGCCCGCACTTCCACGCTAAGCGGCATGCCGTTCTCACCATCCACGGCCACCGCCACGGAGCCCACCAGGGTCACGCCCGACCGCGGCGTGAGGACCAGATTGTAGGCCGTCCTGCCTGCCACCTCGATGTCTCCGGCCACCGCCACGTCGGTGCTGCCGTCCAGCTTGTCAAGCATCTTGGCGGCCAGTTCCTCCGGCGTTGCCACACCTGCCGGCATGTCATGGCTGTGGGGTTCCTTCGATGCAGCCGCGGGAAGCGTGACGTGCGTGGCCGTGTTGTCCTTGGAGTTGTACAGCCACAGTTCGTTGCCCTGCCGGACGGCGTCGCGCTCGGCCATCCGGTCCATCACTTGTATGCGGGCCTTGGTCAGTCCGTCGACGTAGACCCGTGCGCTGTGTGGCCCGGTCAGCAACTCGGCGAGCGAACCCGTGCCTGCACCCGAGGTGGGTCCTACCTGGGGGACATCGGGCAGGCCGAGTTCGGAGGACTGCTCCACCGTGCCGGAGAAGGACTTGGTTTGGTGTTGTCCGATCATCGCCAGCACCTGTGCCGGGGTCTTCTCGGGCAACGGATCCCGGGCGCTCGCGGGCAGGGACCCCGCCAGGACTCCGGCAGCAATAACAGCAGGTACGGCCACGGCGGGCGTCCACCGTAGCCAGGTGGCAGTCATGTCAACTCCGCTCCGACGTCGCAGCTCATACCATCAGGGTACGCCTCGGCCTCCCTTGTGGCAGCCCCCGGCCGGGAGCCCCCCGGCCGGGAGCCCCCCGGCCGGGCTGTCGGCTTTCCCTGCACAGGCTGGTGGGCCAGACTGGGTGGGACGCCGTTTCCAGCTTCCAGGAGCCTTCGCCAATGCGCATTCCCGGTGCCACATCCAGTCCCGCCGATGAACTGACAGGCATCGTGGGCTTCGCCGCCCAGGCGATGGATTCGCTCGGGGAATGGGGTGTGGGCCTCTTTACCCTCCTCGAGACGGTGTTCCCGCCGATTCCCAGCGAAGTGATTCTTCCGCTGGCCGGGTTCCTGACCCGGCAGGGGTCGCTCAACCTGGCCTTCGTCTTCGTGACCAGCACACTGGGGGCGTATCTGGGCGCCCTTGCGCTGTATTTCCTTGGCGCGAAGGTGGGACTGGAGCGTTCAATCCGCTGGCTGTCCAAGCTGCCACTGGTGAACCGGGAGGACTTCGAGCGCGCGGACGTCTGGTTCCGCCGCCACGGCAGGTCGGCGATTTTCTTCGGCCGGCTGCTCCCTGGCGTGCGGAGCCTCATTTCGTTGCCGGCGGGCGCCGAGAGGATGCACCTGGGCACCTTCAGCATTTTCACCATTGCCGGCAGCGGCATCTGGAACGGCGCGCTGCTCGGCTTCGGCGTACTGCTGGGCCGGCAGTACGCGATGGTGGAACAGTACTCCCGCTACCTCAACTACGCCGTCTACGCCGCCCTGGCCATTTTCGTGGTCTGGCTCGTGGTCCGGCACATCCGGCGCAGGAAGCCTGCACAGGACCGGCAGTAGCCGCCGGCATGAGTAGCCCAGCCCCTTAGGCGCCGGGCACCACGGTGCCAGCGCCGCCGTCGACCGTCACTTCCTGGCCTGTCCTGAGCAGCGAGGTGGCGTCGGCGACTCCCACCACGGCGGGGATGCCGTACTCCCGGGCGACCACCGCGCCATGGGAATTGGGGCCGCCCATCTCCATCACCAGGCCGCCCGCCGTGAGGAACAGCGGGGTCCAGCCCGGATCGGTGGATCGCGCCACGAGGATCTCCCCCGGTTCCAGGTGGGCGCCCACGGGGTCGAGGATGACGCGGGCAGGCGCTGTCACCGTCCCCGCCGACGCCGGGCTCCCGGACAGTGCCCCGGCATCCGCGGTTCCGACGGCGGTAAGCAGCGTTTCGGGTTCCGTTCCGTCCGAGAGCAACATCCGCGGAATATGGCGCCGCTCAAGTTCCAGGTAATAGGACTCCTGCCGCTGCGCCACGAGATCCTGCATGTCTGCACCGTCCAGCGCCTGGTTCGCTTCGGCGAAGTCCAGGAAGAAGATGTCCTCTGCCCGGGCGAGCCGTTTCTGTTCCGCCAGCATGGCGCCGACTTCGGCCAACTGCTTCCGGACCTCCGCCAGCGCCAGGACGATCTGGAACTTGGGGAGTTCGCGCAGCCCGGCGAAGAGCCTTGCCCGCCGCAGCGCCGCCCGGACGGCCACGGCGCGGAGGCGTCCCCTCGAACGGGCCTCGGCCACCAGCCGCTCGATTTGTGCGTCCGCTTCTGCCGCTGCCTTGCTGAACTGGCGGTTGGGGGCGCGTTCCGGGTCCTCCAGCCGGAGGTAGTTGGCGAGGACGCCAAGAATATGGGTGGGGTCATCCCGCCAACGAGGCATGCCGACGTCGATCTCGGCGACAGCCCGGTGTCCGTAGCAGGCCAGGAATTCTGCCAGGCCCGCTTGGGCCGCGGCCGGCAAGTGGCCCGCGGCGAAGCGCTGCGCCAGTACCGTTGGGGGATGCCCGGTGAGCACGGCCAGCGATTCGGCGTCGGACTTGATCGCCGTAGCGACCCGCCACAAATCGAGGTCCATCTCGGTTGTCACGTTGTTGGGCAGGCCGCGGAGCACGGGCTGGAGGTCGATGTTTCGATTCGGCCCGGCACTGTCCTTGCCGGCGCTGTCCTCGCCAGCACCAAAAAGTTTCCCGGCACCAAGGAGTTTCCCGGCGAGCCCGAGCATGGCGAAGCCCAGGCCGGCCAGCGGGAGCACGGCCGGAAGGTTGGGGAAGAGCCGCGAGAGTATCCCCTCGGCGTGGTCAAGCCGCGCGCGCGGGGAAGCACCCTGGGGCAGTTCCAGCGTCGCGTTGAACTCCGCGGTGAAGCGGTTCAGGCGTTTGAGGGCCGCATCGGGACGGACCAGCGCCCGGATCGCTGCTTCCGGCACGCGGGCCCGCGCGGCGATGGGGACCACGTGTCGGAGGAGGTCCCAGGGCGTGCGGCGGGTGATGGAGAGTCGCGGGTCGTCGAACACGCTGCGCAGGACTTTGGCGGAGCGTGCCTCCATGACGTCGAAGACGTTCGGGACGATCCGGCGGCCCACGGTGCTCCGCGCGGCGGCGGTCAGGTCGATGAAGATGCGCTGCCCGGCTTCGGCGTAGGGCGGGGGCCCGCTGCGGGGGTCCGGAACGTCAAAGCCGGCGCCGGCAGCAACCGACGAGCCGATCCGCCTGAGGGCGGCAAGCCCCATCGGAGTCAGCGGCCGGGTGAGGCCCTGCGCGAGGCTGAAGCACAGGTAGACACGCAACTCCTCCCCCGGGCTGCGCCGTTCCGGGGCCTTCCCCGGCAGTGGGTAAAGCGTGGTGATGGGCCGGGACTGGGTCAGCCAAACTTTGCCGTCGCCGTCGAGCGCCCACTCCGTGTCCTGCGCGGCGCCGTAGTGGGCTTCGGCCTCGCTCCCCAGCGCTGCGAGTTCCCGGATCTGCGCGTCGGTCAGGCACGCGTGGTTCGGAGCAACCTGGTCTGTGCCGACTCGTTGGTCAGCGTGGGCGCCCTGGTATGCGCCCTGCTCGACGTATTCGGTGCCTCCCCCGGGCAGCGGCCGGACAGCCGTCCGTTTGTCCCCCAGGCGGCGCTGCAGGATGGCACCGGAGGCGGTGTCCACGACGAAGTGGTCCGGATTGACGGTGCCCGACACCACCGCCTCGCCGAGCCCGGGACTGGCGTCGATCACAGCCTCCCGGCGCCTGCCGGTGACCGGGTTCGCGGTGAACATCACCCCCGCCGCCTCGGCATTCACCATGCGTTGGACGACGACGGCGAGGGCCACCGTTGCGGGGTCGATATTCCGGCTGGCGCGGTACGCCACCGCCCGGTCAGTCCACAGCGAGGCCCAGCACTTCCGGACGGCATCCAGCAGCGCCACTGCGTCTATGACGTTTAGGTAGGTGTCCTGCTGGCCGGCAAAGCTGGCGAAGGGAAGGTCCTCGGCCGTGGCCGAGGACCTTACCGCGACGGGAACGCCATCCAGCGCCCTGTAGGCCGTGAGTATCTCCCCGGCGACCTCCGTCGGCAGTTCTGCCGCGGTAATCAGGCTGCGGGCCCTGCCGGCCAGGCCCGCGAGGGCTTCGAGGTCATCGGCCGGGGTGTCCTGGAGGGCGCTGTGCACCTCTGCGAGCCCCAGCGGCTCCACGGCCTGGACGTAGGCCTCGGTGGTCAGGCAGAACCCGTCCGGCACCGGGAGGCCGGCCGCGAGCAACTCGCCGAGGTTGGCGGCCTTGCCGCCAACCTGCGGCAGCATGGAGGCGCGGAGGTCCCCGAGGCCGAGCACCAGCCCGCTCATGCGCTACGAGGCGCCGAGCATCGGTCCGAAGCTGGCGCGGTCGGCGAGCCGGGGGTCTTCCCGGTCCGGGACCACCATCACGGGGCTCTTGGCGTGGTGCAGGACGCCATCCGACGTCGACCCCAGGAGCATGCCGGTAAAGCCGCCGCGGCCACGGGTTCCCACGACTATCAGCTCAACGTGCCGGCTGGCCTCCACCAGCACATCCACGGGCGAGCCGTCCAGCAGGCGGGTCTCGATGGCCAGCCGCGGGAAGTGGCTCTGCAGCCAGGCCACCCCAGCCTTCAGCTGGACCTGGATATCGGCGAAAAGCGCTTCCCGGTCCAGCGGGGCCGGAACCCAGGCAAGGGATCCGCTGTACTGAGGCACGGCGCAGATCACGCGTAGCGGCGCACCCAGGCGTTCGGCCTGCTCCGCGGCTTCCAGGACCGCGACGCGGGCCTGCTCGGACCCGTCCACCCCCACGGCCACGACCTGTTCCACAGGGCCGTGGCCGGCCTTGGCCTGCTCGGCCCGGATGTGTTTGTCCTGTGTGGTCTCGCCCAGACGGTCGGAGCAGATCAGCGGAACCGTGACCGTGGGGCATTTGGCGTGGGCCGGAAGCGCGCTGCTCACGGAGCCGAGGAGGCGCCCTACGAAGCCGCCCCGCCCCCGTGTCCCGAAGACCAGCAGCTCGGCGGATTCGGACAGGTCTAGCAGCACGCCGGAAGCGTCGCCGTTCTCGACCGAGGCACTGACGTTGATGTTGTAGCCGGCCGCCTTGTCCACGGCATGCTGCAGGATGGCCTCGGCGCCCTCGCGGATCACCGAGTCGTCCACGGTGGCATAGCCGCCGTCGAGTCCGGATGCGGCAAAGATGGGCACCGAGTAGGCGGTGACAATGTGGAGGGGACGACGGCGGCGTTCGGCTTCACGGGCAGCCCATACGAGGGCGCACTGGCCGTGGTCCGAACCATCGACGCCGACGACGATTCCTTCGGGCCTCGCGTGCCGGGCACCGCCATCCCGTGCCGGGTCGGGATGCAATTCGTGTGCGTCCATTCGGTCCGCCTCCTCGCGATACTGCCTGATGATGCGGCTATTCTGCCAGAAGCAGCCCGTCTAGCCGTCACCGGCAGGCCGTCCGGTTCCCGGTTATGCACAGCCTGCCTTAAGTCCAACTATTCTCGGTCGGCGACCTCTTAGCAAGCGGGCCCCCCGGGGCTCTGAAGGTCCTCTCGGAAGGCTGTTTTCCACGCCTTCCAGGCGCTCCTCCGGCATTGCACGGGGCGCTCCGGTGACGCCGCGCAAAGCCCTGCAAACGAATGTTTCCGGAGGGGTATCCAGCGACCAAAAAATTCTGTAATGTCGAGGCACCATCGGTCCGGATTGTGCCTCGACCGCACAGCCGGAGATGTCTTGTGTCTGCTTGCTGGGGCAGTGGACGGTGCACGGGCGACGATGCCCTGCGCTTCGAAATTCTCGAGGAGGAAGCTGTAGTGTCACGCATGCCAGGTCTCAGCGGCGCAGAACGGACCACCACTGTGGTCATCGGTACCGGACTTCCCGGTTTGGCCATCGCCTCGGAACTCCGACGCCGGGGGGTTGATTCAATCACCGTCAGCCGGCTTGAATCCCCCGGCGGCCAGTCGTTCCAGAAATCCGGGCACCAGCGCTGCGACGACGCCGAGGCAGCGTCAATCCAGGAGCGGAACGAAATCCTCCGGCACCTGCGCAACTACGCGTCAAGCCACCAGTTGGACATCCGCAGTGACACGTCTGCCGTGTTGCTCGACAAGATGGGGCCGGGGGCGGAAGCCTCACTGCACCGCTGGGCCGTGCATACCCCGGACGGCGTCCTGCTGGCCGACCACATTGTGCTCACGCGCTGTGCCCACAGCCAGCTGCGGCGCATGCTCACGGACCTCGGCATCTCCATTGGCACCAACCTCGTCGCAGCCATGCGCGCCATAGGCATTTACTTGGTCGGTGTGGGTGAGCTCATCACGCCAACGCCGAAGGAAGTGCTGCGACAGGCCAAGGTGGTGGGCCAGGCCATCTCGGCGAAGGTCTACCCGGACAGTGTGCCGTCGGTGCTGACCGGAAGCTTCCCGGCGCTGCCCGCCGCGGCTGTCTGAAGCGGGCGCCGGAGGTCGACGTCTGTTAGGCCGCGCCTCCGCCAGACTCGGCACCGTCATTGTCATCGTCGCCCACGCCGAGCCTCCGGCGTGCCAGCACACCGAGGGTGACGAGCAGGCCGAGAGCCACGGTTGCAAACACCACGATGCTCCACGGGAAGGGCTCCGAGGAATCCGGGGCAGTGCCCGTCGCCTGCGTGGCTCCCGGCTGCGGCGTACCGACGGTCTGGACCGGCGCCGAGGTTGACCCCGCCGCAGCGGCCGTGGCGGTAAAGCCGAACGTGCCCTCGATCGGATGGGAATCCGAGCTCACCACGCGCCACACCACCGTGTACTTCCCGGCAGGTGCGCCATCCCGCAGCTTCTGCGAGGCGACGTTGTCCACGATCTCCACCTTGCCGTCGGCCCAGTCTGTTCCGGCGGCATCGGTCACCTTGACCTGCGAGCCGAGCCCCAGCGGGGTGTTGTTGAAGGTTATCGAGACCTTGGCGGGAACTGTCGCCACTGTGGCGCCGTCGGCCGGGCTGCTGGATTCGGCGGCGTCATGCGCGGAAGCGGGTCCCGCCGTAAGGAGCAGGGCGACGAGCGCGAGTGCGCCAAGGAGGGCGGACAGCAGCTGGCGGGTGAAACGCATGGGCGGACTACTCCTAGTGTTGACTTCCTTACACACTAGGCGAATTTGCTGGGTAGGCATTTGGCAACCTACTAGGATTCAAGTAACCCCCACACTCTCACCGGAGGACTAATGCTCAAGCAGGGCTCTGCACTGGACCGGTACTTCAAGATTTCCGAACGGGGGTCCAACCTCTCCCGCGAGATCCGGGGCGGTTTTGCCACCTTCTTTGCCATGAGCTACATCGTGGTGCTGAACCCCCTGATCCTGTCCGTTGCGGACTCCTCCGGCGCCACCCTCGGTTTCCAGGCGGTTGCTGCCGTCACCGCTTTTGTTGCCGGCATCCTGACCATCCTCATGGGAGCGTGGGCCAAGCACCCCTTCGCCATGGCCACCGGCCTGGGAGTCAACGCCTTCGTGGCCGTGACAGTGGCCACCAACCCGGGCCTGACATGGCCGGACATGATGGGACTGGTGGTCCTCTCCGGCGTCACCATGATGATCCTGGTCCTGACCGGGTTCCGGACCGCCGTGTTCCGGGCCGTTCCGGACGGGCTCAAGACCGCAATCGTGGTGGGCATCGGCCTGTTCATCGCCCTCATCGGACTGGTCAACGCCGGCTTCGTCCGGCGCGTTCCGGACGCAGCCGGCACCACCGTTCCGGTTGGTCTCGGCGTTGACGGCAAGCTCCTGGGCTGGCCCACTCTGGTGTTCGTGTTCGGCCTCATACTGACAATCGCCCTGCTGGTGCGCAACGTCAAGGGCGCCATCCTGATCGGTATCGTCGCCTCCACCATCCTGGCGGTCATCCTCGAGTTCACGCTCCACATCGGCCCCAGCTTCGACGGCAAAAATTTCAACCCGCAGGGGTGGTCCCTGGTTGCCCCCAAGTTCACCGAATGGGCCGCTCCCGATCTCTCCCTGATCGGCAAGGCTAACCCGATCGGCGCCTTCGGCCATCTGGGCGTCGTGGCCGCAGCGCTGCTCGCGTTCGTCATCCTGCTCAGCATCTTCTTCGACGCGATGGGCACCATGGTGGGCCTGGCCAACGAGGCCGGCACCGTGGACAAGGACGGCAATATCCCCAACGTTGACCGCGTCCTGCAGGTGGATGCCCTCGGCGCCATCGTCGGCGGCGGTGCGTCCGTCTCCTCCAACCAGATCTACGTCGAGTCCGGTGCAGGCATCGGCGAAGGCGCGCGGACCGGACTGGCCTCGATCGTGACCGGCCTGCTGTTCCTGGTGGCCATGTTCTTCACCCCGCTGATCAACCTCGTGCCCTTCGAGGCCGTGGCCCCCGCCCTGGTGGTGGTCGGCTTCATGATGGTGGCCCAAATCAGCAAGATCCACTGGCAGGACTGGGGCATCGCCCTGCCCGCCTTCCTCACGTTCACGCTGATGCCGTTCACCTACTCGATCGCCAACGGCCTGGGCGCGGGCTTCATCTCCTACGTCCTCATCCGCACCTTCCAGGGCCGCGCCCGCGAAGTGCACCCGCTGATGTGGGCCGTCGCCGCTGCCTTCGTCCTGTTCTTCGGCATCGGCCCGATTGAGCAGTCGCTGGGCATGTAGCAGCGGCAGTCCCCTGGGGTCTCGGTTTCCGGTATTTCAGACATCACGACGGCGGCGCGGCTGGCTTCCACTGGGTCCGTGCGGTGAGCTTGGAGCATGGACTTTCCTGTGCTCTCCGTTGACGTTCAACCCCGCCCTTGGACAGGCCGCTACGACGGCGGCGGCGACGCCCACCGCCGGTGGTGGCAGGCCGTAACGCCTGCCACCGATAACTCCGCCCTGAGCACCTCTACACAGCGCCCCGCAGTGATCCTCGGCTTCTGCAGTGACGAGGGCGTGCGCCGGAACAAGGGCAGGACCGGAGCAGCGGCCGCCCCGGCGGCCATCCGCACTGCGCTGGGCCCCCTCGCCTACCACTCGGACCGCCACGTCGCCGACGCCGGCGACGTGGCGGTCCGCGACGGCGAACTGGAGGCCGGCCAGGCCCGCGCGGGCCTCGCCGTTGCGGCACTGCTCGACGGCGGCCGCCTCACCGTGCTGCTGGGCGGCGGCCACGAAACCGCCTACGCCAGCTACCTTGGCGTGGCAGGGTCCCGGGCGGTCCGCGATGGCCAGCGGCTGGGCGTGCTCAACCTTGATGCCCACTTCGATCTCCGGGACGAGGCCGCTCCCAGCTCTGGGACCCCGTTCCTCCAGATGGCCCGCGCGGAAGCGGCCGCCGGGCGCGAACTGAGGTACGCCGTCGTCGGAATTTCCGAACCCAACAACACGCGCGCCCTGTTCAGCACCGCTGACGAACTGGGGGTGGAATACTTGCTCGATGAGGACTGCACCGCCGCGGCAGCCGAGGCCTTCGTGGCGGATTTCCTCAGCGGGATCGACGTCCTGTACCTGACCATCGACCTGGACGTGCTGCCGGCGGCGGTGGCCCCGGGCGTCAGCGCCCCGGCGGCGTATGGTGTTCAGCTGCCGGTGATCAGTGCCGTCTGCCGCCAGGTGGTGGCCAGCGGCAAGCTGCTGCACGCGGACGTGGCCGAGCTGAACCCGGCCTTCGACATCGACAACCGGACGGCCCGGGTGGCCGCGCGGCTGGTCAGCATCCTGCTGGGCTGAGCGTTAGTCCCGGGGTTCATCCAGGCCCGCTTAATGCTTGGGCTTGGGCTTGGGCTTCGGGGTAGGCCGGGCGGGCGCTTTGGGCTTCGGTGCGGGCTTGCTGACGATCGACGCCGGCGGCTTGGGGAAGGCGGCGGCGGGATAGAGCCGCGCCACCTGGAGCATGTAGTTCGCCCACTGCGGGCCCGCGACCATGTAGCCGTCTATGCGGTCGTAGTGCTTGCCGTTGACGGTGATGTTCCGGCCCGGACGCTGCTGGCCCTCGAGGGCGTCCCCGAAGAACGAGGCCGTGGCCAGGCCGGTGGTGTAGCCCAGCACCCAGGTGGCTCCGTTGCTGTTGTTGGTGCCCGTTTTGGCCGCCACCGGCACACTCTTCTGCACCTTGGGGTTGATGTAGATTCCGGAGCCCTTGTTGAGCATGTCCTGAAGGGCCTTGTTCACCCCGCGGACCACGTTCTTGTCCACGGTTTCGCTGCACTCCCGAGCCTCCGCCGAAAGCTTCTTGCCCGCCATGTCCGCCACTCCGGCCAGGGCCAGCGGCACGCAGTACCGGCCGTCAGCGGCGAAAGTGGCAAAGGCATTGGCCATGGTCAGCGGGGCAACGCCGGTGCCGCCCAGCAGGTTGCCCAGCTGGTGCATGTTGACCGGCGTCCCATCCAGCCCGCTGCGGAGCCCGACGGCGTTGACCATGTTCTGAATCCCGCAGAAGTCCAGCTGCGCGGCCTCGGCAAAGGTTGCCGTGTTGATGGAGTTGTAGAGCCCGTAGTCGGCCGGCATCTTGCGGTAGTAGCCCTCCGAGGCGTTCTGCAGGTCGTCAGCCGTTCCAAGCCCTGCCCTGCGCTGCTTCGTGCTGTAACCGCCGGCCACCTTGCCGCAGGAAGACCGCCAGCGGAAGCCCAGCGGGTACTCGCGCTTCGAGGCGTCCACTACCGTGGTCATGGTCTTGCCCTGGTGCAGCCACTCGGCGAAGGTGAAGGGCTTCATGGTGGAACCGGGCTGGAACCCGCCGGCACCGTTGAGGTCGTTGCCGTTGGCGTCCTTGGCGTCCACGTTGAAGTTCAGCTGGGTATCAAACTTGCCTGGCTGGGGCAGGTACACCGTGTTCTGCGCCATCGCCAGGACCCGGCCGGTGCCCGGCTGGACGGTAACCAGCGAAGCGCCCCACTTGTCCGGATTGGCGCCGGCGGTGGCGTTCACCTGCGTCTGGGCCTTGGCCTGCAGTCGGCTGTCCAGCGTGGTGGTGATGGTCAGGCCGCCACGGAAGAGTCGCTTTTCGCGGGCCTCTGTGTCAGCGCCGTAGGCCGGATTGTTGAGGAAGAGCCGGGTCACATAGTCGCAGAAGTACGGGGCCATGGTGGCAGCGGCGCATCCCTGGCGCGAAGGCCGCACCTTCAGGCCGACCCCTGAGGCCACGGCGGCGTCATGCTGCTTCCTGGTGATCATGTTCTGCTTGAGCATTTCGCCGAGGACCTGGTTGCGGCGTTTCAGCGAGTTCTTGGGGTTGGCCACGGGATCGTAGAAGCTGGGGCTGTTGACCAGCCCGGCGAGCAGCGCCGACTGGGGCAGGGTCAGCTTGCTGGCCGGAACGCTGAAGAAATACTGGGCCGCCGCCTCAATGCCATAGGCGCTGCGGTTGAAGAAGACGATGTTGAGGTAGCCCTCGAGGATCTGGTCCTTGGTGAATTTCTTCTCCAATGCCATGGCGAGCCGCATCTCGCGCAGCTTGTCCCCCATGGTCTTCTGCCCGCTGAGCACCACCTGGTCCTCACGGCCTTCGGAAACCAGGGACTCGTTCACAATGTTGGTGACGTACTGCTGGGTGAGGGTGGAGGCGCCCTGCCGGTCGCCACGGGTCAGGTTGCTGGTCAGCGCGCGGAGGACGCCCTGAGTGTCTACGCCGCTGTGCTCATAGAACCGGCTGTCCTCGATGGCGACGACCGCCTTCCGGATAAACGGGGACATCTGCTTCAGCGGAACGCGGACCCGGTTCTCTGAGTAGAAACTGGCGATGAGCTTGCCGTCCGCCGTCAGCATGCGGGTGGTTTGCGACGGCGCCGGCACCGCGAGTTCGGTGGGGAGGCCGTTGAAGTAGGAAATCGACTTGCTGACCGAGGTGCCGGCGAGGGCGGCCCCGGGCACCAAGAAGCTGGCCACGAGGACCCCGCAGAGGCAGCTGACAACCACGAACCCCAGCAACTTTGCCAGTGCAAGAGCCAAACGGGATACCAACCTTCTGCCTGCCATAATCCAAGCTCACCACACGATCGGTCGGAAAGCAGAATACTCGCTGCTCTCCGCGTGATTCGTGATCCGCGGGTCAGACCGGCGTGTGCGGCGCCTTTCCCTCGTCGCCGAATTTCTCGGCTGCCCTGCGTTCGCGGAGCCTGTCCAGGCGCTTCATGACCGGCGCCGTGGTGGCCCCGTGCAGCACCACGGACATGGCCACGACGAGTCCGATGATGCTCCACAGGTACTCCGTTTGGTCCCCGAAGCTGCCCTGGCCCAAGGCATAGGCAAGGTAATACAGGGACCCGATGCCCCGGATGCCGAAGAAGGAAATGGCGATCCGCTCCCGGGGACCGGTTTTGCCGCGGGCCAGCGCCAACCAGCCGGACAGCGGACGGACCAGGACCAGGAAGGCCAGCGCCGCGCCCACCTCGGCCCACCCGACGCCGGCCAGCAGCCCCCGCGCGATCGACCCGCCCAGGAGCACCAGGATGACCACTGTCATGAGCCGCTCGAGCTGTTCCACATAGGAGTGAAGAATGCGGTGATAGCCGTGGGTGCGCTCCTCCGCCCTGATGGTCACGGCACAGACGAACACTGCAATGAAGCCGTAGCCCTCGATCATCTCGGTCAGGCCGTAGGCCAGGAAGGTGGCGGCCAGCGCAACGAAGCCTTCGGAGTGGTTGGACAGCCGGATACTGTCGTGCCGGGCGGAGAAGAAAAGCCGGCCCAGGGCCTTGCCCGTGCCGTAGCCCAGCAGCACGCCCATTCCGATGCGCCACAGGACGTCCAGGCCGAACCACTCCGGAAACCAGGCCGACGGGGCGGTCCCCACGAGGCTCATGGCAATAGCCAGGTACACAAAGGGAAAGGCAAGCCCGTCGTTCAGTCCCGCCTCCGAGGTCAGGGCGAACCTGACCTCGTCCTCCTTGTCCGTGCCCTCCTCCGCGTCGGCCGGCTCGCCCACCTGCACCTCGGAGGCCAGCACCGGATCCGTGGGGGCCAGGGCGGCGGCCACGAGGAGCGCGGCGGCGAGCCCCAGTCCCAGCAGCCAGAGTCCGAGGAGCGTCAGGCCAAGCATGCACAGGGGCATGGCAATACCGAGCATCCGCCATGTGGTGGCCCAGTTCCGCCAGCTGACCGAACGGTCCAGCGCCAAGCCGGCTCCCATGAGCGAGATGATCACGCAGATCTCGGTCAGGTGCAGCGTCAGCTCGGGGTGCCGGACGGGGTTCGGGTCGGGGAGGTTGCGAAGCAAGCCGAAGGCGGCGGCGCCGGCCCCCAGGAAGACCATCGGCATGGAGATGGGAGCATTGCGCAGCGCCTTGGGCAGGATGGCGGCAACAAAGACGGCTACGCCCGCCGCGGCGAACATGATGCTGGCACCTTCAAACACGGTCACCTCCTGTGCCGGCGGCCACTCAGACCTGACCAACACTATCCGCCCGCTCCCGCGCCCGGGAGGGTAGACGGGCGCGGATCACCGCGCCTGAACAAAGCTAGTCACATGCTCTGTCAAATGACAGTCATCTGACCTTTGTGGCGCTTCCCGGTAGAATGGTCTCTTGCCCCCCGGCAAAAATCATAGAAAGTCAGTACATGAGCACAGCAACCATGGAGCGCCCAACCGCTCCTACGAGCGCGTCTCGCTCCGCGGATGCCCGGTCCATCGACTTGGCGTTCACAAGTGCCGATCAGGTCCACGACGGCCTGGAAAACGCGGTAGAGACGCTGATCGAAACGGCCGCCCAGGAAGGCACCTGCGGCATCAGGGTCACGCGCCGTGAGCCAGGCCGCTACACGGTGGCCCTCGACGAGTCTGTTCCCTTCGGTGAAACACACGAGGACATCGCAGCTTAACACGCGAAAAAAGCCCCCGATCCTGGACTCATTCTGGCCAAACGGCCGATGATCCAAGGTCGGGGGCTTTTTGATTTCTGGTGTGCGTTCTACCGCACGGCTTCAGCCGGACTACATCCGGCGCACCTGCACGCCGTCGGACTTCATAAAGAGCTGGGACTCATGCGCTCCACCACAGATCAGCCACAACACGTTGCCGCTCCGTGAGATTTCCTCCACCTCGCCTGCCGCAATAACGTGCGCATGCTTGATGATCTCAACCCGCTCGCCCACGTGCAGCGACCCCCAGTCGGAAACCGTAGCTGCGTGTGCAATGCGTCTGGACAGGACTGTCCCGCGTGCTTTCATTTGAACTTCTACCCCTTTGTGGATGTTCTTCTTACGCCACAGCCTCTTTGATGTGACTTTTACTACACCTTTAGTTCTACTACAGTCTCCGGCCTGTGTCCGGCGCGTTGCAGACTATTTCGGCACCGCCGGCAAATACATGCCGGCGGTGCACATTGTTCAACCTCAGGCGAGGTTGCCGACGGCGGATTCGGCTGCCACCCGCACCGCACCCGAAGCAACCAGCCGGTCGGCGGCCTCAAGCTCGGGTGAGAGGAACCGGTCCGTGCCGGGACCGCCGACGACGGTCCGGAGCGTTGCGAGGACGGCCGCCCCGGCAGGTCCCGGAGTCAGCTGGCCGCCGGAAAGCTGGGTGCGCATGTCAATCGCCCGTGCCGAGGTCACGAGTTCGATTGCGAGCACCCGGCGCAGGTTCTCCACGGCCTTCCGGAGCTTGCGGGCAGCGTGCCAGCCCATGGACACGTGGTCCTCCTGCATGGCGGAGCTCGGGATGGAGTCCACGGACGCGGGAACCGCGAGCCGCTTGTTGTCCGAGACCAGCCCGGCCTGGGTGTACTGGGCGATCATGAGGCCCGAGTCCACGCCCGGATCCGCGGCCAGGAACGCCGGCAGGCCGTGCGAGCGGGCCGGGTCCAGCATGCGGTCCGTCCGCCGTTCGGCGATGGAGCTGAGGTCCGCCACGGCAATGGCCAGGTAGTCGAGCACGTAGGCCACCGGGGCACCGTGGAAGTTGCCGTTGGAGCTGACCCGGCCATCAGGCAGGACCACGGGGTTGTCGATGGCGGCGGCCAGTTCGCGGGAGGCCACAAGTTCAGCGTGGTCGACCGTGTCCCGGACGGCGCCCGCGACCTGAGGGGCGCAGCGCAGGGAGTAGGCGTCCTGGACGCGGGAATCGCCCACGCGGTGCGAGGCAACGATCGCTGAGTGGGACAGGACCCGGAGCATGTTGTTGGCACTGGCAGCCTGGCCCGGGTGCGGGCGGAGGGCGGCGTGCAGCTCGGGCAGGAACACCTGGTCCGTGCCGAGCAGCGCCTCCACGCTAAGAGACGCGGTGATGTCCGCCGTCGTCAGCAGTTGCCGCAGGTCAGCGATGGCCATCAGGAGCATGCCCAGCATGCCCTCGGTGCCGTTGACCAGCGCCAGCCCTTCCTTCTCGGCCAGGGTCACCGGCTCAATGCCGTGTTCGGCTAGCAGCTCGGCAACCGTGCGCTGGCCGGCACCCCCGTAGAGTTCGCTGTCCGGTCCGGTTGCCTCCCCTTCGCCCATGAGGACCAGGGCGCAGTGGGACAGCGGTGCCAGGTCGCCGGAGCAGCCCAGCGAACCGAACTCGCGGACCACCGGGGTGATGCCGGCGTTGAGCACGTCGACCATGGTCTGCAGCACTACGGGCCGGACCCCGGTGCGGCCCGATGCCAGCGTCTTGGCGCGCAGGAACATGATGCCGCGGACCACCTCGCGTTCCACGGCCGGGCCCATGCCGGCGGCGTGGCTGCGGATCAGCGACTTCTGCAGCTGGGTGCGCAGCTCGCCGGGGATGTGGCGGTTGGCCAGCGCGCCGAAACCCGTGGAGATGCCGTACGCGGGCACGTCGCTGTGGGCCAGTTCGTCGATGTGCGCGCGGACTTTGGCGACGGCGTCCAGGGCTTCCTGGGAGATGGTCACCTTGGCGTTGTGGCGGGCGACGGCGAGGACGTCCTCGGGCGTGGCACCGCTGGCCCCGAGGGTAACGGTGAGCGGTTGGTGTGTAGTTACAGTCATGATGCCTACTTCTTTTCGTTCATCGGGATGCGGACGCCGCGCTCCCTGGCGACGTCGACGGCGCGGTCGTAGCCGGCGTCGGCATGGCGGATGACGCCCATGCCGGGGTCGTTGGTGAGGAGCCGTTCGAGCTTCTGCGCTGCGAGGTCCGTGCCGTCGGCGACGGAGACCTGGCCGGCGTGGATGGAGCGGCCGATGCCGACCCCGCCGCCGTGGTGGATCGAGACCCAGGTGGCCCCGGAGGAGGTGTTGAGCAGGGCGTTCAGCAGCGGCCAGTCAGCGATCGCGTCCGAGCCGTCGGCCATGGCTTCCGTTTCCCGGTATGGGGAGGCGACCGAGCCGGAGTCCAGGTGGTCGCGGCCGATCACGATGGGCGCTTTGACCTTGCCTTCCTTGACGAGCTGGTTGAACAGCAGGCCGGCCTTGGCGCGTTCGCCGTAGCCCAGCCAGCAAATACGGGCCGGCAGGCCTTCGAACTCGACGCGTTCGCCGGCGGCGTCGATCCAGCGGTGCAGGTGTTTGTTCTCCGGGAACAGCTCCTTGATGGCCTGGTCCGTGACGGCGATGTCCTTGGGGTCACCGGAGAGCGCCACCCAGCGGAACGGGCCCAGGCCCTCGCAGAAGAGGGGCCGGATGTAGGCCGGGACGAAGCCGGGAAACTCGAACGCCCGGCTGTAGCCGCCCTTGCGGGCCTCATCGCGGATCGAGTTGCCGTAGTCGAACACCTCGGCGCCGGCGTCCTGGAATTCCACCATGGCCTGGACGTGCTTGGCCATCGATGCCTGGGCCTTCTTGGTGAAGCCCTCCGGGTCCGCGTCGGCTTCGCGGTGCCACTCATCCACGGAGATACCCTCCGGCAGGTAGGACAGCGGGTCGTGGGCGGAGGTCTGGTCGGTGACGATATCGATGGCCAGCTCGCCGGCCTGGTGGCGGCGCAGCAGCTCGGGGAAGACCTCGGCGGCGTTGCCTACAAACCCCACGGACCAGCCGCGGCGTTCCTCCTTGGCCTTCAGGACCTTGGCGATCGCGGTGTCGAGGTCGGTCTCTACCTCGTCCAGGTAACGCTTGCCGGCCCGGCGGCGCAGTCGGGTCTCGTCGACGTCGACAATCAGGCACGCGCCCTCGTTCAGGGTGACGGCGAGGGGCTGCGCGCCGCCCATGCCGCCGCAGCCGCCAGTCAGGGTCAGCGTCCCGGCGAGCGTGCCGTTCTCATCGCCGGTGAGCTTGCGGGCGATCGCGGCGAACGTCTCGAACGTGCCCTGCAGGATGCCCTGGGTGCCGATGTAGATCCAGGACCCGGCCGTCATCTGGCCGTACATCATCAGGCCCTCGGCCTCGAGCCGGCGGAATTCGGGCCACGTGGCCCAGTCCCCGACGAGATTGGAGTTGGCCAGCAGCACCCGCGGCGCCCATTCGTTGGTGCGGAAAACACCCACCGGCTTGCCGGACTGGACCAGCAGGGTCTCGTCCTTCTCCATGGTTTCCAGGGTGCGGGTGATCGCGTCGAACGCGGCCCAACTGCGCACCGCCCGGCCGGTTCCGCCGTAGACCACCAGGTCATCGGGACGTTCGGCGACCTCGGGATCGAGGTTGTTCATGAGCATGCGCAGCGGTGCCTCGGTCTGCCAGGACCTGGCGGTGAGCTCGGTGCCGCGGGCTGCTTTGACCGGGCGGGCACCGGTGGTGAAATCGGCGGGTGCCATGGTGGCTCCTTCGTATTGCGGGTATGTGGTGTATCGCTGTTGCGTGTTGCGGAATTCTTGGTGTGAGCGGAATGCTTCTGTATCAACTAAAGCCCCTTCTGAGCGGGCCAGACAGGGGTTTCCGGCCGGTGCTGTCCGGTATCCCAGACCCAACTAGGTAGCAGTTCAGGGCGCTCTCACGGCTCGGAACGCCCTGTGCTGCTAGATGCTTGGGCTGCTGCCACCTTGGGAGGGCCGCTGCCTGGCGGGGGCTACTTCGCCGGGCGGCCGTGGATGCGCACCGAGAGCTCGTCGGCGACCTTCTGCACGCGGGCGGCGAGCACCGGCCACTGGTCCTCCGGCAGTTTGTCCTCCAGGAACGTGACGGCGACTGCCGCCGTCGGCCATCCAAGGTGATCCGTGACTGCGGCGGCGATTGAGCCAAAGCCGGGAGTCACCTCGCCGTGTTCCGTGGCGTAGCCACGCTGCCGCACCTGGTCCAGATGCGACGACAGGGCCGAGTACTTCATGATGGCGCCCTCCACCTCGTGCCGGGCAGTGAAGGCGGCGGCATTCGGATAGAGCGCGCGGACCTGGGACTTGGGCAGCGCGGCAAGGATGGCCCGGCCGCTGGCGGTGAGATGGCTGGGCAGCCGGACACCGACGTCGGTCACCAGGGATGGCCGGTTCTTGGCGCGCTCCTCCACGATGTAGAGCACATCCCGGCCGTGCAGGACCGCCAGGTGTGCGCTTTCGCCAAGGACATCAACGAGAGAGGCGAGCATGGGCCGCCCCAGCCTGGAAAGCGGTTCCTGCCGCGAGTACGCAGAACTGAGCTCGAAGGCGCTGATGCCGAGGCCGTAGCGCTGCTCCTCGTGCAGGTGCAGGACGAAGCCGTTCGCCTCCATGACGCCCAGGAGGTGGTAGACACTTGAGCGCGGCAGCCCCAGTGCCGTGGCAATGTTCGACGCCGCCATCGGCCCCCGCTTGGAAGCCAACAGCTTGAGGATCCGCAGGGTGTTTTCGGCGGCGGGAACTTTCGCTTTGACCGCTGATTCCGGCCGCTTTGCCGCCGTTGCGGCCATGGTGCCTGCCATGTGTCCTCCAGGCCTCGTCGTTTGGCTGTTTTTGGGATTTCTGTCTTTTCCAGGTTTAGCCGAAAGGTGTCCGGTATCCCGTACTTAAGCTTGCGCCCAGTCCGCTCGCTGTAACCCTCCTTCAGAAGCACCACCGTCCGGAATACCGGACATCGGCTCAACCGGCACCATCATCCCGCTTTCCCGCGCACCGATGTAGCGTTTTGTCCATGGAATTTCCGCTAAAGGGCAAGGTTGCTCTGGTCGCCGGGGCCACACGAGGGGCAGGTCGCGGAACCGCCGTGGCCTTGGGTGAGGCCGGGGCGGTGGTCTACTGCACCGGACGCACTACCAAGGGCCAGACGTCCGACTATCGTCGCCCGGAAACCATCGATGAAACGGCAGCCATGGTGAGCGCGGCCGGCGGGACCGGCATCGCAGTGGCGGTGGACCATCTCAACGCCCCGGAGGTGGAAGCGCTGGTCCGCCGAATCGACCACGAGCACGGCAGGCTGGACATCCTGGTGAATGACATTTGGGGCGGCGAAAACCTCATCCAATGGAACACACCCCTCTGGGAACACGACCTGGACGGCGGACTGCGGATGCTGCACGGCGCCGTCGACACGCACCTGATCACGAGCCACTTCGCGCTGCCGCTGCTCATCCGGCAGCCGGGAGGACTGGTGGTGGAAATGACAGACGGAACGAAAGAGTACAACGTCGCGCATTACCGGCTCTCCGCGTTTTACGACCTCGCCAAGTCCGCTGTCCTGCGGCTCGCCTTCAGCCAGGCCGAGGAGCTGAAGCCGTTCTGTTGCACCGCTGTGGCACTGACACCTGGGTGGATGCGCTCGGAAATGATGCTCGAGCACTATGGCGTGACCGAAGCCAATTGGCGCGAGGCAGCGGCCACGAATCCGCACTTCGCCGCCATTTCGGAAAGCCCGCGCTTTGTGGGCCGGGCGGTCGCAGCCCTCGCGGCCGATTCTGACGCGCACCGCCGATCCGGCGGCTCGTTCTCCTCCGGCGGGCTGGCGCTGGAGTACGGCTTCACCGACGTCGACGGCTCCCGGCCGGACTGCTGGCGCTACCTGGAGGAGGTCCAGGAGGCCGGTCTGCCGGCCGACGCTACCGGCTACCGCTGAGGTGGATAAGGCCGCCAGAGCTGAGCTCGGTCCTGCCATCTACCGGCCACAGCCGACAGTTACAGTCTGAGATCGAAGACACCAAGAGCCCGTGAGTCTAATCACAGCTCCCCCGAACATGGTCTGCTGGATAGCGATCCCCCTCCCAATGACGAGAAGGTATTCGCATGCCACAAGCCCAAACAGCAGCCGAAACGGCGGCGCCCGACAGCACAACCGCTGAGAGCACCTCCACCGAAAGCACGGCCGCCGTCGGAACCACGCGCAACGCCGTCGGAACGGCGAGCATCGCCGTCGAAACCGTTCTGAACCGCGGCCTCAACGTCCGCCACATCCGCTTCATGGCGCTGGGCTCCGCCATCGGCACCGGCCTGTTCTACGGTTCGGCCTCGGCCATCCAAAAAGCCGGCCCAGCCGTGCTGTTCGCCTACATGATCGGCGGCGCCGCCGTGTTCATGGTGATGCGCGCCCTGGGGGAAATGGCCGTGCGGCACCCGGTCTCCGGATCCTTCGGGCAGTACGCCAGCCGGTATCTTGGCCCGCTGGCAGGCTTCGTGACCGGCTGGACCTACGTCTTCGAAATGGCGATCGTGGCCATCGCCGATGTCACCGCCTTCAGCATTTATATGGGCTTCTGGTTCCCGTCCGTGGAGCGGTGGGTGTGGATCCTGGCCATCATCTTCCTCCTCGCGGCGCTGAACCTGCTGAGCGTAAAGGTCTTCGGCGAACTCGAATTCTGGTTCACGCTGGTCAAGGTTGCAGCCATTATCGCCATGATCGCGGGCGGCGCGGCCATCCTTGCCTTCGGGTTCCAGAACGGTGACGCCTCGGCCGCCCCGGGCCTGGGGAACCTGGTGGAGCACGGCGGCCTGTTCCCGAATGGCTTCGAGGGGCTCCTGGCCTCGTTCGCCGTCGTCATGTTCGCCTTCGGCGGGATTGAAACCATCGGCATCACGGCCGGCGAGGCAGCAGATCCCAAGAAGGTGATTCCCAAGGCCGTCAACACAGTGCCGGTCCGGGTCCTGCTGTTCTACGTACTCACCCTCGGCGTGCTGATGAGCCTCTTTCCGTGGAACGAAATCGGCAGCAACGGCAGCCCGTTCGTCCAGATCTTCAGCGGACTGGGCATTCCCGCCGCACCGCACATCCTCAATGCCGTCGTAATCACCGCCGCCCTGTCCGCCATCAACAGCGACATCTTCGGCGCCGGGCGGATCCTCTTCGGTTTGGCCAAGCAGGGGCACGCACCGCAGAGCTTCGGGCGGGTTTCCCGGCACGGCGTGCCGTGGATGACCGTGGTGATGATGGCCGGGATTCTGCTGGTGGGAGTGGTGCTGAACGCGGTCATTCCGGAAGATGTCTTCCTGCTCATCGCCTCCATCGCCACCTTCGCCACGGTCTGGGTGTGGGTAATGATTCTCGCCTCCCATGTGGCGATGAAACGCGAGATCGCCCGGAAGGGCCTGCCGGCGTCGGACTTCCCCTCGCCCTGGTGGCCTGCGGCATCCGTCCTCGCCATCGGCTTCATGGGGCTGGTGATCGCGGTGCTTGGCGTCTTCGAGGACACCCGCGTAGCACTCTATGTGGGAGCTGTGTGGCTGGGGCTCCTGGTGGTCGCCTACCGGCTTTGGGTCAAAGGCAATGGACGACGGCGGGCCTACCTTGAGGATGAGACCTCGCCGCTGCCGGCGGTCGCCAAAACTGAGTAGGATTCCCGGGGAAATGGCGCGCCAGGCTGAAATAGGCAGAAACAAGTAGTAAAAATGGGTAAAGACAGGTACTCGCCGCCTGTTACGCGAGTGCCTAATGTGATAAATGGGGTAGATGTTACTCGTGTGGCGTATGTGATTCCTTCCTACAGTGGACTACACGGTGCCAGCCGGCTGGGGTATTGACCCCGGATAATGACCCGGACCCGCGCCGCCAGTGATTCGACGACTGGTCACACTGTGAAGGAGTGGTCCTCATGTTGGAAATCCAGGCCGGGGCGCCGGCAGAGCATATTCAATCCGGGCGGTCACCCGGTTTCCTGGCCCAGACACTGCAGCGGGCGCGTACGGCCGCTGTTCCGTACAAGATCGGCGACGTCCTGGTGGGCGACGATCCGTTCAACGGCAGGCGCGAAGGCACTGTTGTGGTCAAGAACGGCCGGTCGATCGGGGTCCGATCCTCGGACCGGGTGTACTTTTACGACTACCGGCAACTGAGGCGGCCGGACTAGGCGGGTCATCCCGCCAGTCCAGCCGAGACCGACAGGAGCCGATCCCATGTCCATCGCCAACCTGCCCACCGCGTACCTCACCATTGCCGAGGTCGCCGCAGCCCTGCGCCTTTCCAAAATGACCGTCTACCGGATGGTTCGGGCCGGCACGCTGGCGGCCGACCGGTTCGGCAAGTCATACCGTGTGCCGGAGTCGGCTGTGGAGGAGTACATCCGGGCCTCGGGCAACGTGGCAACGGAGGACCCACAGAGCGCACGCGGTTGACGCGGGAAACTGCCTAGGCCGCAACGGGCCTGAAGCACATCGGTGCTGGCTGGTTGACATCCGCTGGCGTTACGATCAGGCATGCTCCCGCTGCAGAATCTCCTGGCCTTTGCCTTGGTCTCCGCGCTGCTGATCGCCGTCCCGGGCCCCAGCGTCCTGTTCGTCATCGGACGGTCGCTGGCCCTGGGGCGGCGGGGCGGCCTGCTGAGCGTTCTTGGCAATGCTGCCGGGGAACTGCTGCAAATCGCAGCGGTGGCCCTGGGCCTCGGCGTGGTGCTGGCTGAGTCGATGCTGCTGTTCACGGTGGTGAAGTTCGCCGGCGCGGCCTACCTTGTCTATCTGGGAATCCTGGCGGTGCTCCACCGCCGGGGCGGCCCTGCAGGCCCGGATCCGTCCAGGCCGGCCTCCACCCGGCGGATTCTGCGCGAAGGCTTCATTGTCGGGGCCACCAATCCGAAGTCCGTGGTGTTCTTCATAGCGGTCCTCCCCCAGTTCGTGGACCATTCTGCCGGCGCTATCCCGGTCCAGCTCGCCCTGCTTGGTGCCACGTTCCTGGGCATCGCGTTGGTCTCGGACAGTGTGTGGGCACTCGCGGCAGGAACTGCGAGGCAATGGTTCGCCCGCTCACCCCGCCGCGTGGCAGCTGTTACCACCACTGGCGGGGTGATGATGATCGGGCTCGGCGGCACCCTCGCCCTGACGGGTACCAAGAACTAGTGGGCCACGCCGTCCGGGGGGACTACCGGGCGGACCAGCCCCCGTCCATTGTGTAGCTGGCCCCGGTGACCATTCCGGCGGCGTCGGAGGACAGCCACGCAACCAGCGAGGCCACCTCTTCGGGTTCCACAAGCCGTTTCACCGCGGACTCCGTGAGCATCACCTTCGCCAGGACCTCTGACTCCGGAATCCCATGGACACGTGCCTGGTCCGCGATCTGCTTCTCCACCAGCGGGGTTCGCACGTAACCGGGGTTGATGCAGTTGGACGTAACCCCGTGCTCGCCGCCTTCAAGTGCCGTCACCTTGCTCAGCCCCTCAAGACCGTGCTTCGCCGAGACGTAAGCACTCTTAAACGGGGAGGCCCGGAGACCGTGCACCGACGACAGGTTGATGATGCGCCCGAAACCATTGGCGTACATGTGCGGCAGTGCGGCACGGATCAGCAGGAAGGGGGCCTCGAGCATGAGCGCCAGGATCTGCCGGAACGCCCCGGGATCGAAGTCTTCGATGGGGCTGATGCGCTGGATGCCGGCGTTGTTCACCAAGATGTCGCAATCCAGGCTCAGCGCGGCAAGTGCCTCGACGTCCAGGAGGTCGATTGCCCAGGCCGTGCCGCCCACCTCATCGGCGAGGGCCGCGGCGCCGGCTTCGTCGACGTCGGCCACCACCACCTTGGCTCCCCTGGCGGCCAGCTCCCGTACGCACGCCGCGCCGATGCCGCTGGCACCGCCGGTGACCAGGGCCTTGAGGCCGTTCAGGTTCTTTTCCACGTCCGGACCTTGTGCGTCCACAGTCTGCTCCTCAATGTGTCCACGTTGACACGTGCCGCCGCGTGCAGCACTTCCAATTCACCCGAGTATTCCTGCAGAAGGAACGCGGTTCAATGACTAATCAGGCACTGGATTCGTGCAAAATTGCAGATATGGATGCCAACCCGGACGACCTGCTGGTGTTGCTCGCCGTCTCACGCTCGGCGAAGTTCACGACGGCGGCCCAGGTCCTGGGCCTGAACCACACCACCGTTTCACGCCGGATTGCCGCACTGGAAAAGGCCCTGGGCGGCCGTGTTCTGGCCCGGGCCTCCGGGGGTTGGGAGCTGACCGAACTCGGCGCCCAGGCCGTGCTGGTCGCTGAGCAGGTGGAAACGGCGGTGCGTGCGCTGGGACCGTCAGGCCAGGCACCCGACCCGATTACCGGCGTCGTACGCATGACGGCGACCGACGGCTTCAGCGCGTACATCGCCGCTCCGGCGGTGGCACGGCTGAGGAGGGATCACCCGGGGCTCAGCGTCGAGATCGTCACCGTCACGCGGCGGGCACTGCAGCAACGCTCGGGACTGGACATCGAGGTGGTGGTGGGCGAGCCGCAGGTGCACCGGGCCGAAGCGTTCCGGCTGGGCGAGTACGAGCTCGGGATGTACGCGTCCCGCTCGTACATCGAGGCCAACGGAATGCCGGACTCGGTGGAGGCCCTGACCGCCCATCCGCTCGTCTACTTCGTGGATTCGATGTTGCAGGTGGACGACCTCGACGCACCGCGCCGGCTGGTGCCGGCCATGCGCGACGGCGTCAGCTCCACCAACGTGTTCGTGCACGTCGAGGCCACCCGGGCCGGCGCCGGGGTCGGGTTCCTCCCCTGTTTCATGGCCGACCGGCACCAGGACCTGGTCCGGCTGCTGCCCGGGAGCATCGCCGAACGGCTGCCCTACTGGATGGTCCTGCGGCCCGACTCGATGCGTCGGCCGGCCGTCGCCGCGGTAGTCACGGCGCTGCGTGAACAGACCACGGCGCACCGGCAGTGGCTACTCGGGCAGGGACGCGGCGGCTCAGCCGCTGACTGAAGGCTAAGGCCCAGTGTCGGCGGTGGGTCCCAGAGCGGTGATCGCGGTTTCGGTGCTGGCTTGAGTATCTGTGCTTGAGGCAGGGTCGTGGCGCACCGAGGCTCCGGCGGCGAAGGCCCGGACCTTGGCATCGTTCCAGATGTGGGCGGGCACCGCCCCGCCCAGGAGCCGCCGCGCGAGCTGCGGATCATCCCCGAACGGCTGGTCGCTGCCCGCCATCACCATGTTGCCGTACCGGCGGCCTTTGAGCATGGCCGGGTCCGCGATGATGGTGGTGTGCTCGAACGCGGCCGCGATGGCGGCGGCATCCTCACGGGCGTTTTTCAGGTCCGGGCCGTCGCCCGAATTCACCACGTAAATGCCGCCTGGCGCCAGCACGCGCCGCACGTGCGCGTTGAACTCGGCGGTGGTCAGCGGAAAAGGTGTCACCGCGCCGGCGAACACGTCCCGGATGATGAAGTCGCGGGTGTCCGGGGTCAAGGTTTCCGTCACAGCGCGGGCCTCGCCGACCCGCAGCCGCAGCAGCGGAGCCTTAGGCAGGTCGAACCAGCCGCGGACGTATTCGGCAAGCTTCCCATCCAGTTCCACCACCACCTGCCGGGCGTCCGGATAGGCAGCATGAAAGTAGCGGGCCATCGAGCAGGCTCCGCCGCCCAGATGCAGGCCCCGCAGCCTGGGCTTGGCCTCCGTCGGCCAGCGGGATTCGATCAGGGCGGACATCCAGCGCATGTACTCGAAGTCGAGGAACAGCGGATCGGCGAGGTCGATGTGGGAACTCATCACGCCGTTGATGCGAAGGAGCCAACCGGTGGAGTTGTCCTGGTCCGCGATGAGCTCGCAGTCGCCGGTGTCGATGTAGTAGATGCCCTCAACGGGGCCGTCTGCACGAGCTCCCCCGGGACGCACTTGCCTCGGAACTTCCAGCACATCGGAGGCCGCTGCCCTGCCTCGTTTGCCGCCGGATTTGGTGCCGGGTTTGGGTCCCGATTTTCCACCTGACTTGATGCGCCGTGCCATCAGTTCTCCGCCGCTACCGTCATGCTTCAAGCCTAGTTGACCGCAGGCTGCCGCAGTCCCGGCCTCGCTCCCTGCCAGCGGGTTCTACCCCTCCGGCACGGGTGCTCCCCCGCCGTTGCGGATGCGCTGGACCATGGCCGTGGTGGAGCGCTCGGCCACGTAGTCGAGGATGGTCACCGTGCCGCCGTAGGCCTCCACGGCTTCGGTTTCAGCCAGCATCTCCGGTGTGTAGTCCCCGCCCTTGGCGTAGATTTCCGGCCGCAGCTGCTCGATCAGGGGAATCGGCGTCGGGGTGTCGAAGACGGTGACGTAATCCACGCAGCTCAGGGCGGCGATCACGGCTGCCCGGTCCGCGACGCTGTTGATGGGACGGTCCGGCCCCTTGAGCTTCCGAACGGAGTCGTCACTGTTGAGCGCCACCACCAGGATGTCGCCGAGCTGCTTGGCCTGGTTCAGGTAGCGCGTATGCCCACGGTGCAGGACGTCGAAACAGCCGTTGGTCAGCACCACGCGCTGGCCGTCGCTGCGGTGGGCACGGATGTGCCGTTCCAGTTCGTCGGCCGCCAGGGCCGTGTCCGCGAAGCTTTCCAGGTAACGGCCCAGCTCGTCCGTGCCGCAGACGGACGTCCCGGGATGGTGGACCACCACGTCCGCCGCCGCCTGCGCCAGATCCAGACTGGCTGTCAGCGGAAGCGACGCGGCACGCGACAGGGTCAGTGCCGCCACGAAGGTGTCGCCCGCGCCGGAGGCCTGCTTCTCGGCAGCCGGCCGCGCCCACGTCCGATGCGGGTTTCCGGCCGCCGGGATGAGGACCGTTCCGTCCCGGTCCAGCGTGACCACGACGGCGCGTGCCCCCGTCGCCTGCAGCAGCTCGCCGCCGTGCGCGGTCACCACATCTGCACGTTCGGGCCCGCTGCCCAGCCGAAGGTCCAGCATCCTGGCCGCCTCCTGCGCGTTGGGCGTGACCAAGTCCGGCTCAAGTCCTGCCCACGGGCGTGGGTCGTGCGCGTCCACCACCACAAGCGTGTCCTGCCCACGGCGTGCAAGGGTCTCGATGAGCCGACTGCGCACCGGCTCCGCGAGGACTCCCGTCCCGTAGTCGCAGATCACCACCGCGTTCTGGCGGCCGACGGCCGTGGGCACCGCCGCCTCGAATGTCGCCAAGGCCTCGGCCGGAACAGCTTTCGCCGAGTCGTCGAAGCGCAGCAGGACCTGGCCGCCGCTGCTGATCCGGACCTTGGTGGTGGTGACCATGTCCGGGTGCTCGGCGAGCAGCGTGGTGTCCACCCCGGCGGCGGCCAGCTGGCGCCTAAGTTCCGCGCCGGCGTCGTCCGTCCCGATGATGCCGGCCACGCTGACGCGGGCCCCGAGGGCGGCCAGGTTCATGGCGGTGTTGGCCGCGCCGCCGGGAGCAAAGTCACGGCGGGCGATGTCCACCACGGGAGCCGGGGCCTCGCGGCACATCCTGTCGATCGAGCCGGTCCACCAGCCGTCGAGCATGAAGTCGCCCACCACCGTGATGGCCGGCTGCTCCTGGGCCAGCCTCCGGGGAAGCCAGGCGGCAAGGCCGCGCTGTTCGGAAAGCACTGGTTCGGAAGGCACTGGTTCGGAATGCTTCGGCCCGCCGTCGTCCCCAGCTAATCCTCCGGTGCCCGGTGCTGCGGCGGTCACGACGCTACTCCCTGGGCTGGCTGTGCAGATTCTGCGGGTGCGGGCGGCGCAGCAATGTGCACGACCTTGACGCGGGTAAATTCGTCGAGGAGTTCTGGCCCATACCCGAATCCGTGCCCGCTTTCGCCCCGGGGCTGGGCGGCCCCGCCTGGTGCGCCGCCGAACACCTCGTTGACCTTGACGGTCCCCACCAGCAGAGCTGCGACGGCCTGCTGGGCATGGGCGATGCTGCCAGTCAGGACGGTTGCGGCCAGTCCGTAACGGCCGGCCGCGGCGAGGGCGAGCCCTTCTTCGAAGGTGTCCACCATGCGCACCGGGGCCACTGGGCCGAAGGTTTCCTCGGCCATAACGTCCATAGAATCGGTGCAGTCCACCAGGACCGTAGCCGGATAGAAGGCGCCGGGCCCGTCCGGGACCGCGCCGCCCTCCTCCGCCCGCGCGCCCAGCTGCATCGCTTCCGCCACATGCCGATGGACGGCGTCCCGCATCCGGGTATCCACGAGCGGCGCGAGCCGGTTTTCCCTGTTGCGGTCCCGGGCCTGCTCCACAAGTGCCTGGCAGAACGGTTCGGCGATGGACCGGTGGACGTAGATCCTCTCCACCGACGTGCAGATCTGCCCGCTGTTGCTGAAGGCCCCGATCGCCGCCTGTTCCGCGGCCCAGCGGGGATCAACGTCCGCATCCACCAACAGCGGATCGTTCCCGCCGTTTTCCCTGATGACATAGGCACCCGTCAGCACTGCCGCCCGCGCAATCCGGTCACCGGTCACGCTGGATCCGACGTGGGCGAACATATCAACGTCCGGCTGCTGCGTAAGGAGGGTCCCGACGTCGGCCCCGCCTGTGAGCGTGACCAGCACGTTGCTTGGAAATACCGGCGCCAGCGTCTCCCCCAGCAGCTTCCCCAGGTGGGGGCATCGCTCGCTCGGTTTATGAATGGCGGTGTTCCCGGTGACCAGGGCCGCCCCGATGAGTCCGCAGGCGACGGCGACGGGGTCGTTCCACGGGGTCAGCAGGACGGCCACGCCGCGGGGCTCGGCGACGGTGTAATCAGCTGCCAGCGGGTTGCCGCGCAGGCTATGCCCCCGGTGTACGGGACCAAGTTCCGCATACTGCTCCAGCGTGGAAACACCGGCGGCAATGCCGGCAAGAGCTTCATCTACTGGACGGCCGGTCTCCTGTGCGTTCAGTTCCGCAAGCCCTGCAGCGGCCGCCTCCAGCGCGCGGGCGGCCTCGCGCAGCAGCTTGCCACGCTCCCCCGGAGGCGTGGCCGCCCAGCCGGGCTGGGCAGCGCGGGCAGCCGCCACGGCTCCCGCCACATCCTCGGCGCCGGCGACGGAAAGGCTGCCGACGGTTTCCCCGGTTCGCGGGTTCAGGATTGTGAGCACGTCTTCCGCATTGGCCAGCTCGCTGGCGATGGTCGATTGCATGTGGCTCCTCACTGGGGATTGGCCTGTGGCTGCCGGACCGTCAGTCCCGCCCTCTCTGAGGTGATCCGTACCCCGGCGTCGAGGGGTTTACACGCGCCAGGTGCAGGAGTTTCAGAGCTGGCGGCCGGCTCCTATTGGGCTGGCAATGCAGGGCCGATGCACCGTATGGTGGCTCCACTGAACCCATCCCGACCTGAACCATCCGGAGCCGAGAGGGCTGACACCATGGAACTCTTCAACGCCGACTTCGGCGGAGCACGCATTACGGGGCAGGGAATTGGTCCCGTTCTGGAAGCCTTCAGCGGGGTTTCCCGCATCGCCGTTCTTCGTGGCGGCGGGCTGGGTGACCTGATGTTTGCCCTTCCGGCGGTGGCAGCGTTGAAGGCCGCCTACCCCGACGCCAGCGTCACACTGCTGGGCACGCCGGTCCACGCTGAGCTGCTGTCCCAGACCGTGGGACCGGTGGATGAGACGGTAATTCTGCCGTTTTCTGAAGGGGTCCGCCCGGGACCGGAAGACGACGACGAACTGGAGCGGTTCTTTGCCGGGATGCGCGCCAGGAACTTTGACCTGGCCGTCCAGCTGCACGGCGGGGGCCGGTACTCCAATCCGTTCCTGCTCCGCCTCGGCGCCCGCCACACCGTGGGCACCAGGACTGCGGACGCCGCTCGGCTGGAGCGGACCGTGCCCTACCTGTATTACCAGCATGAGCCGCTCCGGGCCCTCGAGGTGGCAGGAGTCGCCGGCGCCCCTCCCCGGGAGCTGGAAGCCAGGCTACAGGCGCTCCCGGAGTTCGGCCGGCAGCTTGATCAGGAGCTGCTGGGAAACGGCGGGCCAGGGCATGGCAACGGCGGGCCCGGGCACGGCCGGGTCCTTGTGATCCATCCGGGGGCAACCGATCCGCGCCGGCGCTGGCCGACGGAACGCTTCGCCGCGGTGGCCCGGAAGGCCGCCGACGACGGCTTCCGGGTATATGTGGTGGGCGACAGCAGCGAAAAGGAACTGGCCGAGATTGTGGTGGAGCTCGCCGTCGAACAATCCGGCACAGGACAGTCTGCTGCCGCCCGCCCGGCCGTTGAGTCACTCGCAGGCAAACTCAGCCTCGGCGAGCTCGCAGCGCTGCTGGCCGGCAGCGCCGTCGTCGTGGCAAACGATAGCGGACCCCGCCACCTCGCCCAGGCCTTGGGCACACCCACCGTGGGCATCTTCTGGACGGGCAATGCCATCAACGCCGCGCCGCTGGGACGCAGCGTGCACAGAATTCACCTCGGCTGGGTCACGCGCTGCGAAGTGTGCGGCGTGGACGTCACCCAGGTCGGGTGGACGGCCCCCCGGTGCCCGCATGACGAGTCCACCGTGAAGGCCGTCGAACCCTCAGAGGTTTACGAGGATGTTCTCCAGCTCACGGCCATGAGCCCTCTTCCTCATGGCAGATAAGCATTTCGCGGACCTCGCAGCCGATGGGCTGCGACAACGCGAACAAAATGGCCTGGGCCACGTTGCCGGGGTCGTTCAGGCGTGAGTCGTCCTGCGGCTTGTACTGCTCGGCGCGGTCGTCGAAGAAACGCGTCTTCATGCCGCCGGGAATCATGGTGGTCACGCCGATCTCGCCGCCCGTCTCGGCAGCCAACGAATGGCTGAAGCCCACTACCCCGAATTTTGAGGCGCAGTAGGCCGTGGCCTCCGGCAGTGCCCTTTTGCCCAGCGTGGACGCAATGGTGACCACCCGGCCGCGGGACTCCTTAAGGTACGGAAGGGCCGCCCGGACGACGGAAACCGTGCCCAAAAGGTTGACGCCGATGACGCGTTCCCATTCGTCCGCGGCCACGTCCTCCAGCTTGCCGCAGCGGTCGATGCCGGCGGCGGTGACCACCGCATCCAGCCCGTCCAGCGTCTCGGCCGCCTGGCGGACAGCGTCAGTCACGGCGACGCGGTCCGAGACGTCCACTTCAAATGCCTTCGCAGCCGAGACGTTCCGGATGTCCCGGTCCAGTACCACCGGGGTTCCCCCGGCTTTCAGCACGGCATCGACGACGGCGGCCCCCAGTCCGGAGGCACCGCCGGTTACCAGGACCCGGCCAGGCCGGAAAGTCGATTCAGTCATGGTGTTCCTTTCGCTTGGGACAAATTCAGGATTGCGTTGCAGTTCAGCTGACCTTCGCCAGGGCATCTGCGAGTACGGACGTGGACCGGGCCTGGTGGAACGGCACCGTCACGCAGCGCCCTCCCCAGCTTTCGACCAGCCCGGCCTCGGGCAGCTCCGACGCACGGTAGTCGCCGCCCTTCACCCAGACATCCGGCCGCAGCGATTCCAGGCAGGCCTCCGGCGTGTCCTCCCCGAAAACCAGGACGGCGTCCACGCACTCGAGGGCCAGAAGGAGCTCCGCCCGGTCCTGCTGGCTCACGATGGGCCTTTGCTCGCCCTTAATCCGGCGGACCGACTCGTCCGAATTCAGGCACACGATCAGGCAGTCGCCCAGTTCCCTGGCCGCCGCCAGCGTGCGGGCATGGCCCGCATGCAGCAGGTCGAAGCAGCCTCCGGTGGCCACGACGGTTCCCCCGTTGGCCCGCACCCGCCGGGCAAGGCCGAGGGCGTCTTCCTCTCGGCAGTGATGCCAGACCGGCCGGTGGCGGTCCGGCAGCGAGGCCACCCCGCCAGCCCCGAGAAAGTTGGCCGCTTCATTGATGGCCAGTTCCGCTGCCTCTTTCAGGCTGCGGCCCTCCGCCAGGTGCACGGCCAGGCTGGCCGCGAGCCGGTCGCCCGCGCCGCAGGGATCCGCGACCTCGGTGTGAGGGGCCGTGATGGTCAGGGGCGGGGTCTCGGGCCGCGACAGCAGGCCACCCTGCTCCCCCATGGTCACGAGGACCGCTTTGCTTTGCCAGCGGTTCAGCAGCGCCGTGCCGACGGCGGCAATCGCCTCAGGCGTTCCGGTGCTGGAATCCGCGGCCTTGGCAGCCTCGGACAGGTTGGGGGTCACCACGGCCACGCCGCGCACCGGGACGGCACCGGAGGGATGCGGGTCCCACACAATCGGAATGTCGCCGGCGCGGGCCTCGAGCAACTCGCGGATCTCCGGGTTCGCGGCAACCCCCCTGCCGTAATCGGCCACGACGATCACCTCGGCCTGGTCCAGCGCCCTGAGCATGCCCGCGGTGGCCGCCGGTACTTCCGGCCGCTCGCATCCCTCATCCACCCGCACCACCGGCTGGCGGCCCGCGCGGATCCGGGTCTTCACAGGCGTCCTCGCGCCGGAGGGCCCGGACACAACCCGCACTCCGGCGAGCGCGCCTTCCAGTGCCAGGGAGGCGTCGTCGTCGGAAAGCACTGTCACCAGGGTCACTCGGTGACCGTCCTGGGCCAGCATCCGGGCCACGAGCCCGGCACCGCCGGCTCGGCGCCGGACGTCGGAGACGTCCACCACCGGCACGGGCGCATCGGGGCACAACCGGGTTGCTTCGCCGGAGAGGTCCACGTCCAGCAAAACGTCGCCAACTACTGTGATCCTCATCCGCGATCAGCCTCCGGCCCGGGAACGCCCTGGCCCCTGCGGGCCACCTCGGCCTCGAAGGCGCGGCAAATTGCGTGCAGTGCGATCAGGTGCCCTTCCTGCGCGTTGGCGGAGATGGCATCGATGGCCACGGCGTCGTCGCAGGAGGAAGCCAGCGGGTTGGGTGCCGGCCCGGTCAGGGCCCACGTGGTCACGTTCAGTCTGGCAGCCACCTCGGCTGCACGGAGCAGGTTGGGGCTCTGGCCGCTCGTGGATAGCAGCACGAGGATATCCCCGGACCTGCCGTGGGCGCGGACCTGCCGAGCGAAGAGCTCCGCGTAGCCGTAGTCATTGGCGATGGCCGTGACGGCCGAACTTTCCGCGTGCAGGGAGATCGCGGAAAACGGCATCCGCTCGCCGTCGAACCTACCCACGAGTTCGGCTGTCAGGTGCTGCGCTTCGGCAGCGGATCCGCCGTTCCCGGCAGCGAGCAGCTTCTGCCCGCTGAGCAAGCGCTGGGCCAGCTCCACGCCCCAGCCCGCCAGCTTGTCGGCCTGGCTTTCCAGGGACCGCAGGGCGGGCAGGACGTTTTCAAGATGGGTCCGCACCGCCTTCCGCGAGCCGGCACCGGCGTCCTGTTCGGCGTCGTCCTGTGAGGAGACCGCGTCCGGAGAGGGGAAACCGGGCGTGGCGCCAACGCGGTGCATGGCAGGAAGCTCAGCCTCCCGCAGGGATTCCGCAGTCACAGTGCCGCTCCTTCCATCGGTTCCAGGCTGCCTGCTTCTGCTGAGCCTGCGATGGCCAGTTGGTAGGCCTTTTCGGTTTCCGCTGCCACCCTGTTCCAGGAGTAGCGGGCCTTCGCCCGCCGCTCGCCGGCTCGTCCGAGTTTTGCGCGAAGGTCCGGGCTGGCCATCAGGGTGCCAATGGCTTCTGCGATGGCTTCGGGGTCTTTCGGCGGCACGTGCAGGCCGGTTCCCTGGTCCACCACGCTGTCAGTCAGGCCTCCCACCGCCGCCGCGACCACCGGAACGCCACACGCCATGGCCTCCAGGGGAACGATGCCGAAGGGCTCGTACCAGGGAGTGCAGACCACAGCGTCCGCGCTTCGGAAGATTCCGGGCATGGCTTCCCTGGGAACCTGGCCCCTGAGCTCCACATGGGCCGCCACGCCGAGGTCCCGGGCCAAGTCCATTAGCCGGCGCGCCTCCGGATCCTGCCCGCCCTCATCCGCGCCGCCGCCCACGATGAGCAGCTCGACGTCGTCGAACCCCTCCTTCAGCAGATAAGGCAGCGCGCGGATCACCAGGTCCACGCCCTTACGCGGAACCAGCCGGCCAACGGAAAGGATGCGGTGCGTCCGGGCCGGAACGTCGGCCGGGCCGCCGCTGGAGAAGAGCTCCAGGTCCACTCCGCAGGGAGCGATGGAAACCCGGCGGGTATCAATCCCCATGGCCCTCAGCTCGAAGACCTCGTCCGAGCACGTGGCCACAATGCGGTCAGCCGACCGGCCCACGGACGGTTCGAGGAAGCGCCTCTCGGACGGGCTGGTGTCGGCGGCACCCTGGTGGCGGCGCTTGACGGTGCCCAGCGCGTGGAAGGTCTGCACCACGGGAACCCGGAAACCCCCGGGCTCCCGGCGTGCGGCGTCCAGCGCGGCGACGCCCGACATCCAGAAATGGCCGTGCACCACATGCGGCGGCGAGTCACCCCAGTCCTGGACCACGCCATCCGCCAGGGCGCCCATGTAAGGGAGGAGCTCGTCCTTGGGCACATGTTCGGCCGGGCCGGCGTCCACGTGAACTACCTCAAGCCGTGGATGTACCCGCACCCTCGCTGGCAGATCCGGCGCGTCGCGCCTGGTGTACACGGTCACGCGGTGGCCCCGCCGGGCCAGCGCCGATGAAAGCGCGGCCACGTGCACGTTCTGGCCGCCTGCGTCCACTCCGCCGAGCGCTGCCAAAGGACTGGCGTGTTCTGAAATCATTGAGATCTTCAATGGGTATTCCTTTCTCGCGCCGCGGACAGGGCATCCGGTCCGGACCCCTCTGAAGCTGCACCCTCGGATGCAGCCGCCTCCTCAAACGCCCGCTGCGGGCCGTCCCCCGGATCTGTCGGGGCCAGATCCGCCAGCACCTCATCCCAGTCCGCCAGGAAACGCTCAAGTCCGTAGCGCTCGAGGGCGGCCTCCCGCGCCGCCTTGCCCCGCCGCCGGGCCTCCTCGGGGTCGTTGACCAGCAGCCGGGCACACCGGCGCAGCTCCTCCACGTCTGTGGAGATGCAGCCTGCCTCAGGTGGGACGGCCCGCGCCGCCTCGGTGGTGGCGAGAGCCAGGACCGGCATGCCGAGGTGCATCGCTTCCAGCAACGCCAGTCCCAGGGAGGTCCAACGGAGCGGGTGCAGGTACGCCCGGCACCGCGCCAGTTCACGGTGGAGATCCACGGTTTTCAGATCACCCCGGATGGTGAGGCGCGGCGAGGGAATGCCTGTGGCTTCCGCCAGCCCTTCGCCGCCCATGCCGAAGACCTGGAGCGGACCTGCGGTGGCGAAGCGGGGCAACAGGTCCGTCCCCGTCACGCGTCCGCGGCGCACCGGTTCATTGACCACGACGCCCAGTTCCGGTACCTCCCCCGTATACAGGTAGCCGGGGTCCGCGATGCCGTGCTCGATGACCTTCGTCGGTGCGCTGCCGCTGTCCCAGAACAGCTCGTTGAAATGGGTCACGTGGACGATCGGGATGTCGCGCTGCTCCCCGAGCGGATGGACGGTGAAAGGAACATCGCCCTTGGGTGTGTTGTGTTCCACGTACACGGCGGGAAGATCGACGCCGGGCCGGCGGCCCAGGACGCGCATGACCTCCCCGGCTTCCTCCGGACGCTGGAGCACCACGGCGTCAATGCTGCTGGCGTCCAGCTCCGCGAGCGCAACCTCCCGCACGGAGGCTGGCCAGTTCCGGCCCGCCCGCCCCAGCCCCCACGGACCGCCCCCCGGCAGGAGTGGCAGCAGGTACTCGTGCCGGCCGCGGACAAACGCGTCCGTCCACGACCCGTGCACGTGCCAAAGCAAAATTCTCATTGTTTCCGGACCTTTCTCCGTGTGCTGAGCGAGGAGACCCCGCTCAGCAGGCGCTCGACCGCTTCCACCACCTGTTCGGGCGAGACCGAGCTAAGGCAGGGATGTCCCGGTACCGGACAGATGCGTGCGCGGCTTAGCCTGCATGGCGCATTCTGGTCTCCAAGCAGTTCCAGCGGAACGCCGTACGGCGCCCAGCGGACAGCCGGCACAACGGGCGAAAACAGGCTCACCACCGGGGTTCCGACGGCGGCGGCCAGATGCGCGGGTCCGGTGTTTCCGGTGACCACAACGTCAGCGTTGGCAAGGACACCGGACAGGGTGGAAAGGTCAGTCCGCCCGCCGAGGTCGATGGCTGAAGGGCCGGCCACCGTTGCGGTAAGGGCTGTTTCACCCGGCCCCCCGGTTACGACCACCCTGTGGCCGGCGCCCTCCAGCAGTTCCACGGCCGCCGCATGGTGAAGCGGTGGCCAGGCCCGGGCCGGCACCGTGGCTCCGGGATGGACCACCACGTAGGGCCCGTCCCCCACCAGGTGCCGGACCGCCGGAGGATCCTTGACCATGAGCTTTCCGTCGTCTCCGGTCTTGAGCCGGAACCCCGCCGCGCGGGCGATGCCCAGCGCCCGCACGGCCTCCGGCTGGTCCTCGGGAAAGTCCTCGCCGGGTTTCAGCCGGACATCCAGGAGGGAGCCCGCGTAGTCGGTTGAAGCTCCGGTGATGCGCTCCACTCCGGCCAACCGCAGGAGGAGCGCCAAGGGAAGCGGCGACTGGTGGAACGAGGTGAGGATAACGGCCTCAGTGATCCGCGAATTACGGACAAAGCCCACCAGCGAGTCCAGGTGCGGGCCCGTCACTTGAGGGGCGGGGTTGCTGATCCATGGGGTATCCCAGGCAAAAACGTCCGCAACGTTGGGCAACAGTGAGGCGGCCGCCTGGCCCTGCGGTCCGCACAGCACGACGACGTCGTTGGGGCTGCCGCCGTCGGCCCGCCGTCCGTTCGCCACGGCCCTGACGGCCGGGCCTGCCAGGAGGACGTCACCGACGCTGTCCAGCCGGGCCACCAGAACCCTGCTCATGCCGGTCCTCGAAGCAGCATTCCCTGCAGCAACAGGGAAACGGCCTGTTCGAGGTCCGCGGCAACCTCAGGGGCTGCGGTGACTTCCTCTGGACGGGTTTGGGGAGTGGGGACAAGGACACCTCGTGCACCGGCGGCCGCGGCCGCCTCGACGTCGCTGCCGATGTCCCCGATGAACGCCGCCTCCGACGGGTCGATGCCAAGACGCCGGCACGCGCTCTGGATCATTCCCGGGGCGGGCTTGCGGCACCGGCAGCCGTCCCCGGCCTCGTGCGGACAGACTTCCCAGACGTCAAAGGGTCCCAGAAGGTCCTCCACCCGGGCGTTCACGCTGTCCACCTCCTCCTGGGTCAGGAGGCCACGGGCAATGCCCGACTGGTTACTCAGCACACCGGTGGCCAGGCCCAGGCTGCGCACCTCGTCGAGGACCTTGCGCGCCCCGGGCAGTGGCCTGACCAGCTCCGCATTGCCGTTGTAAGGCACGTCAAACACCAGCGTCCCGTCCCTGTCGAACAGCACGGCCTTGAGCGTAGAAGCATCAGTTGCCATATCCCCTTCGTTCCCCGCCCACCTGAGACCTAAACAAAAGGCTGCGTACTTCTTCTCGGCTAGAATCCTCGACAGGCGGCCGAGCCTGGTCGCCTGAAGACGAGGAAGGCCTCTGTGGAAGCACCCAACGGCAAGCACGAACAACCGGTCCTGCTGGTCCTGCGGGCCCTGAAGCTTGGCGACCTGCTGGTTGCCGTTCCCGCGCTGCGCGCCCTGCGCCGTGCCTATCCGGAACACCGCCTGCTGTACGCGGCGCAGGGCTGGCTGGAGGACGCCCTGGAGCTCGTGGGTGGCTACGAACTGCTTCCGACCCATGGCCTGGATGTTCCGATTCCCATCGAGGCAGGCCAGGTGGACATCGCCGTGAACCTGCACGGCAGCGGACCTGAAAGCGAGGCACGGCTCGCCGCCGTGCGGCCCAGGACGATCGTTGGCCACCGCACGTCTGCACGGCCCGGCCCGGAGTGGATGCAGGACATCCATGAGCGTGAGCGGTGGACCAGGCTGCTGCAGTGGCATGGCATTGACGCCGAACCGGACGATTTCCGCCTTCTCCCGCCTGCCCTTCCCAGTCCCTGCCCCGGGGCCACGGTGCTGCACGTAGGGGCCGCCTATGGCAGCCGGCTCTGGCCGGAGGACCGCTTTGCCGAAGTAGCGCGCACCCTCTCGGAGGATGGCCACCAGGTCGTGTTCACCGGCAGTTCCGGGGAACGGTCCCGGGCCCTGGACGTTGCACGGCTCGCGGGGCTACCGGAAGCACAGGTCCTGGCGGGAAAACTGCGGCTGGCCGAATTCATGGCCGCCATCGCGGAGGCCCGGCTGGTGGTCTCCGCAGACACCGGCGCGGCGCACCTGGCCTCTGCGTATTCGCGGCCCTCAGTGGTGCTTTTCGGTCCCGCCCCGGCCGAGGTCTGGGGCCCGCCACCGGGGCCGCATATTGTGCTGACAGACGCTCAGGCGCGTCGCGGTGACACCTTCGCGGCCACGCCGGACCCGGCCCTGCTGGCGGTTTCGGTGGAGGATGTTTTGGCGGCTGTGGGGCAGCTCCGGCTCGCCTGATCCGCGCAGTCCCTGTCTCCATTGGCCCTGTCTGCGGTCCGGCCCTCCTCGTCAAGCAGCCGGTGCTGAAGCCACACCAGAATTCGGGACAGGCGCCGGGATACCTGCATCTGGGAAATGCCGAACCGTTTGCCCAGTTCCACCTGGGTCTCCTCCCGGAAGTACCGCCGGTAAAGCATCTCGCGGTCGTCGGGGTCCAGTTCCTGGATGGCCTCATTGAGGCATACGAGTTCCTCGAGGTGTTCGATCGGCTGGTCCGGTGAAACCAGTCCCTCGCCCATCGTCGGCCCGCCCCACGGGTCCGGGCTGTCCAGCGAGTCGGGATGCATGCTGCTGCCCGCGGCCTGGGCTTCCCGGACGTCCGCCGGGGTGACGCCCAGTTCGCTCGCCAGTTCCTGCGCCGACGGAGTCCGCCCCAGCGACTGGGCCAGGTCCGGGGCAGTATGGAGGAGCTGCGTCCGAACGTCCTGAACACGCCGCGGCGGCCGCACTGTCCAGCACCGGTCCCGCAGAAAGCGCTTTAGTTCGCCGCTGATGGTGGGCGCGGCGTAGGCAGGGAAACTCTCACCCTTCTCCGCGTCGAAGCCGCGCGCAGCCTTGATGAGCCCCAGGTAGGCCACCTGGACCAGGTCTGAGCGCTCCCGTCCGCGGGCGGCATACCGCGAGGCAAGCGACTCGGCCAGGTCCAGGTAATTGAGCACCAGCTGGTTCTGGAAGGCATCGTGCAGCCGGCCCGTTTGGGTCGAAGGCTGGGAGGCTGCCTGTGGCGGGCCGGCCATGGACAAGGAGGGCGGAGTTTCTGGCATTGTCGGGGTTCCTTCGATCGGGATCTCGAGAAAGCCTGCGGCAAGACTTAGAAGAAGGAAATCATAAGCGTGCTTATTACACAATGGCTCGAGGCGCTAGGCTCGAAGAAGTACCAAGGCCAAGCTACCGTCACCAGACTGCCTGACTTTGGGCTTCCACGGCAACGGACGAAGGGCATTTCATGCGTATCGCGATCACGGGTGCCAGCGGCAATGTGGGAACAGCACTCCTGCGCAGGCTTCAGAGGGCCCGGCAGGAACACCCCGGCGGACTGGAACTGGTGGGCATCAGCCGCCGCACGCCGGACACTTCACAGCCGCCCTATGCCGGCGTCGAGTGGCACTCCCTGGACGTTGGTGCCGAGGGTGCGGCGCAGGACTTGGCCAAGGCCTTCGCCGGGGCCGACGCCGTGATGCACCTTGCCTGGCAGATCCAGCCGAACCGGGACCTCCCGCAACTGCACCGCACCAATGTCACCGGCACTGCCAACATGCTGGCGGCTGCCCGGGAAGCAGGAGTGAATCACGTGGTGTGCGCCTCCTCGGTTGGCGCGTACAGCAAGGCACCCAAGGACCGTCGCGTGGATGAATCCTGGCCTGCAGGAGGCATGGAGGGCTCACATTACAGCCGGGACAAGGCCGAGCAGGAAAAGCTGCTGGACAGGTTCGCGGCGGATAATCCGTCGGTTACCGTGGCCAGGCTGCGCCCCGGGCTCATCTTCCAAGGTCAGGCCGGAAGCGAAATCGGCAGGTACTTCCTGGGGTGGGTCCACCCGAGGTTCGTCCCACGCCGGCCGGCGTTGCCAATATTGCCGATTCCCGAGGAACTGATCTTTCAGGCGGTGCATGCCGACGACGTCGCGGAGGCGTACTGGCGTGTGCTTGAGCGCAGGGCTGGCGGCCCCTTCAATGTGGCGGCCGAGCCGGTGGTCACGCCGCAAAACCTGGCCCGGCTCTTTTCCGCCAAGAGGATCCTCCCCGTCCCGGTACGCGCTCTCCACGCCTTCGTCGGTGCCACCTGGCGGCTGCGGCTGCAGCAGACAGACTCGGGATGGGTGGAGATGGCGGCAGGCGCGCCGATCATGGACACCAGCCGGATCCGGAACGAGCTCGGCTGGGAGCCGCAAACGCCGTCGCTGGAGGCCATCCGTGAAGTGATAGAGGGCATGGGAAAGGGCGCCGGCGCGCCGGCGTCCCCGCCGCTCAAACCGCGGCGCACCCTCTCGACGTTCATGCGCCGGAACTGAGTCCCCGGCCGCTCTTTACGGAGGGCGCATACGGCCGACGACGGTTACTCGCGCGGGGTGCTCCGCCGGGTAGCGTCCGTGGTGGTGTCGGCATCCGGGCGGGCATCAACGTTGCGCGCATCATCTGCCCGCGCGTCGTCGGCCCGCGAACCCATGTCGCGCGCAGCCATGTCCCGTTCCCCCATACGCGCGTCGTCAGCCCTGGTGTCATTGTCGCGCCGGTTGCCGTCCTCGTCCACATCCGGGTCTAGAGCATTGGCTTTGTGCTGGTGCTTCTCCGCATCCGTCCGGAAGTCCTGCGCGGCCGACTGCCGCTGCTCGGCCTCCTGGCGAAGCCGCGCCGCCTCGACCTGCGCCTTCTCGGCGTCGGCCTTGGCATGCATGGCCCGGGCTTCGTTTTCGCGCGCCTCAAGGTCGGCGTTCTCAGCTTTCCTGCGGACCTCAGCAGCGTGCTGGCGGTTCTGCTCATCCCGCTTCTGCCGGAACGCCTCCCGGCGCTTGCGGCTGGACATCAGAAGCACCACGATGAGCGCGATGACGACGATTACGACGACGATCCAAATCCAGGCAGTTGGGTCCACAGTGGATCCACCTCTCTCTTTTCCAGCACGTCATTTCCGGCAGAATCCGGCCGCTGGCACCCGGCGTAGCGCTGCCGGAGGGGCGGCCGATTGAACTAGCGGCAATCAGGGTACTTACTATCTAATAGTAACCATGCTTACTATTTTATGGCGAGTGATTGTCGGTTGCACTCGGCAACCGGCACTCTGGAGAGGGATCAAACATGACGGAGAACCAACGGCCGAAGGGCGCGACCCCGCCCGTCGGGGACAGGACCGGTGCCGACAGTACTGGTGCTGACAGGACCGGCCCCGATGAGGCCAGCGCCAGCCAGGATCCCAACCCGCTGGCTTCCGGCCAGCTGGTTGAGACTCCGCAGTCGGACACCCGGATGGCGGACGATCCCCTGGGTGGGAAGCAGCCGGCCGACGATCCGCTGGGGAGCGACCCTCTCACGCTGGACCGCCGCAATCCGCCCAGGGCGCCCGGAGTGTAGCGACCCGAACCCTGTAGCGACCAGAACCTGATGCGACTCGAAGCACGACCCGCGAGCCCGAACCCCTGATAGCGGGCAGGGAACGATCCGCGACGCCGGAACACGTCCCGCCCGCAACGAAAGGATGCCCTCATGGCGACGAAAGAAGCCCCGGAAAGCAGCACCGCAAAGGCGGGCAGCGCCCCTACCCCGGATGACGCGCGAAAGCCGGCAAGTCCCACGGATGTGGACAAGCCATCGTGGAAGTACATTGCCCGCAAAACGCTGCGTGAATTCACGGCGGACCAATGCCCCGACCTCGCCGCGGGGCTTACCTATTACGCGATCTTCTCGCTCTTTCCCGCCCTGCTCGCCCTCGTTTCGCTGCTCGGCATCTTTGGACAAGCGGAAAAGACGACGGCGGCACTCTTGGAAATCGTCCAGGGCGTCGCGCCCGGGCAGGCGGTGGAGATGATCCGCGGCCCGATTCAGGAACTGACCACATCACCGGCAGCCGGCTTCACCCTGGTTATCGGTCTCTTGACAGCCCTCTGGTCCGCTTCAGGGTATGTGAACGCGTTCGGCCGGGCAATGAACCGGATTTACGAGATTGATGAAGGCCGGGGCTTCGTAAAGCTTCGCGGGACCATGCTCGCGGTCACTGTGATCTCCCTGATCATCGTTGCCCTACTGGCGGCCATGCTGGTCATCAGCGGCCCGGTGGCAGAGGCCGTCGGCGATGTCATGGGTCTGGGCGGGGTCTTCCTGACCGTGTGGAACATCGCGAAGTGGCCGGTCATTGTGGCACTGGTGATCGTCGTCATTGCCATCCTCTATTACGCCACTCCTAACATCCGCCAGCCAAAGTTCCGCTGGATGAGCCTGGGTTCCCTCATCGCCCTGCTCATTTTTGTGCTGGCCTCTGTGGGTTTTGGGTTCTACGTGGGGAACTTCAGCAACTACAACAAAACGTACGGTGCCATCGGTGGCGTGATCGTCATGCTGCTGTGGCTCTGGATCCTGAACATGTCCCTGCTTTTTGGCGCGGAGTTCGACGCCGAGATGGAGCGTGGCCGGCAGCTGCAGGCGGGCATTGAGGCCGAGGAAACCCTCCAGCTTCCGCCCCGCGACACCAAGAAGAGCGACAAGCTCCAGGAGAAGGAAGAGGAAGACATCCGGCTGGGACGCGAGCTGCGCGAGAAATACAGCGAACAGGGCAACGGCCGAGACGGCAGCGACCCTAACGGTAGCCACGACGACGGCCGTAAGGGCAGCAGTGATGCCTCCACCCGCAGGGACAAGGGCGATAGCTAGTAGCGACTGGGACGTGTACTGTCTGTGGCTGTGACGGCGAAGCCTTTCCGCCGCAGCTGTTCCACCAGGGCGCGGTCCCCGACCTCGACGTGCGCACCGGCGGACGTGAGGCGGGCAAGCAGCCCTCCGGCACCGAGGGATTCGTCGTCCGGATGGGCAACCAGAACGACGAACTCCATCCGGGCCAGCCCGGCCGACTCCACCCGCAGTTCGCCGACCGCGCCCAGGCCACCGGCTGCCCAGGCAGCCTCATCCGCGCCGGCATCCGCGTGCGAGAACGTCACCACGCGTGCTCCCCCTTGAGGGTGAGCGCGCCCAGCTGGGCGTCGTCACGCGTGGCGTGGTGCTGCCGCACGTAGAGGGACAGGTCCGCCATGCACTTGCCGTACCGTTCGTCGAATGCCAGGGGGCCGGGCCCCAGGTTCTGGCTCACCAGGAGCTGGACGCGTTCGACGGCGGCAGCAACAGTTCCCCGGACCCGGAGCGCTTCGCTCCACCCACCTATGGCACTGCCATTGAGTTCAGCCCCGCCCTCGGTGTTGGGCTCGCCGTCGTCCGCTTCCTGGCCGGATTCCTGGCCCGCCCGGGCGGCGCCAGCCTGGGCAGCGTCCACGGCCTGAGCTGCCCGGGCAAGGTACTGGATGGTGGAGGTCAGGATCCGGTCCACTTCGCCGAGGGCGGCCAGCGCCACCTGGTCGGGCTCGCGTTGGGAGCGGGCGCCCCGTAGGAGCGCGGCTTCGAAGTGCCGTCCGAGCGCCACGGCGCCGCCCAGCCAGCACGCGGCAACGCCCATGCCGCCCCACGCAAAGCCTGGACGCTGCAAGTACCAGCCGTCACCCCCAAGCGGCACGGCCGGTACCCGGTCGAAGTGGACCGTTCCGCTGGGGATTTCACGCAGTCCGCGGCTGGTCCATTCCGGCACGTCACACGTGACGCCGGCAGCCCTGAGATCGACCGCAAAGGCGGCCCGGCCGCCGGCCTCGGTGTGCGCGGTCACCACGGCGTGGTCCACGAACTGGGCCAGCGAGCACCAGGGTTTGGAGCCGTTCAGCTGCACGCCAACGGCTTTCCCAGCGGGTTCTGCCCCGCCGGATTCTGCCTCCGCTGTGGACCGCCCGTCAGCGGAGGCGGACACCTGTCCGGCCGTCAGGCGCGTGCCGGGGGCCTCGGCCGCGTATACGCCCCACGATCCAGTGAAAGATTCTGGCGTTCCCGCCTGGGACAGGATGGCGCCGGCATCCAGGTGTGGTTCAAGAACCCGCGCGGCGGCGACGTCCACCGCTGCCACCGATGCCAGCAGTCCCCAGAGTTGGGGAGTCCGCCCGTCACCGGGCTTCGGCGCGGAACGGCCGGCCTGCTGGGCGATGGCCAGCAGGGCAGGCACGTCCCCCACGGCCGAAGCGACCCTGTCCTGTAGCCGCTCGACGTCCAGCGAAGGTCCGGCATCCAGCACAGGCCCGGTTTCCGGCACGGGTTCGACGTCGGCCTTCCAGGCCGGGGCCGGGCTGAGGCGGACGGGCTGCCACTGGCGGTGCGGAGTGTTCATGCAGCGTCCGCTGAAAGGTCGTCTGCTGACAAGTCGTCCGCTGACAAGCGGTATGGCCAGGTCATGGCGCTGCTATTCCTTTTCGGCTGTGGTCACCGAGGCCGAGGCCGGCATCACTTCCGCGTTGACCATCCAAGCCAGCTGCTCAAGCCGGGTGATGGCCTCGTGCAGGAGGTCCGCGCTCGTGGGATCTTCTTCATCCACGTCGTCGTGGACCTCGCGGATGGTCTTGACCGTTTGTTCGAGCCTCGCGGTAATGAGCTTGGCGGTGTCCTTGGTGACGGTCAGGCCGGCAGGATACTGTTCCAGTCTGGTGCCGGACGAGACGGTGGCGCTCCGGCCGTCCGGAAGTGCGTGGAGCGAACGCATGCGCTCAGCGGTCTGGTCGGCGAGCAGCCGGGCACTGTCCACGATCTCGTCCAGCTGCAGATGCAGGTCGCGAAAGTTGGTGCCCACCAGGTTCCAGTGCGCCTGCTTGCCCTGAACGTGCAGCTCGACCAGGTCGGTGAGGACCTTCTGCAGATTGCTGGCCAGAGTCTCGGATGCTTTCATGTCTTCCTCCGCTGCCGTCACCGATGGGTTTCCATGCCTGGCCGGCCGGGCAGCCGGCCAGGTTGATTCCCAGCATACTTATTCTTTTTGGCAGGGCATCTGCCTCAGCGGCCGAAGGGCCACAGCACCGTTGCCTGCAGCGATTCCAACGGCACGCTCCCATAGGTGCGTGAGTCGATGGAACCTGCCCGGTTGTCGCCCAGGACGAAGACGTGCCCGGCAGGCACCGTGACGGGACCAAAGTAGGTGCCGTCAATGCGGCTGTGGTCGATCCCCGGCTCGGCCTGCGGGATCCCGTCCACCACCAGCATCGAATCCTCGATGGCAACGGTTTGGCCCCCGAAGGCAATGGCCCGCTTCACAGCAGGGTTCCCGTCCTCCGGGCTCGTGAACACCACCAGGTCTCGGGTCCTGAGGGAACCCAACGCCGGCCCGGGCTTGAACATCAGCACCGTGCTGCCCTTGGGCAGGGTCGGTTCCATGCTTTCCGAGCTGACCGTCACCGGGTCCACCAGCCACAGGCGGGAGGCGAGCAGACCGGCGGCCAGCAGCACCGCCGTCGTGATTGTTCTCCCCCGAAAACCCTGCCGGGCGGATCCGGCAGGGTTCTCGGGGGCCACTCGGCTGTCAGGGGCCGCCCTGGGTTTTGGATCGGCCCTGTGCGCCGCTAGCCGTCCCATTGGGGCAGCGCCGCCGTCATGGGGTCGTTGGGATCTTTGTCATCTTCCACGAGGTGGATGTGCACGGGGTGGAACCAGCCGGACCTGTTCTCGATTTCCCAGACCTCGACGGCGTTCAGGCCAACCTCTGCGGCGGCCTTCTTGCAGCCGCTGGCGATGACGTCCTGCCATCTGTCGTCGTCGGTGGTCCACATGTTGGTGACGTCGTTCCGCTTGACCCGGAACTTCGTGGCCTGCTTCCAGGTCGGGTCGCTGGTGTTTGCCGTGCTCATGCTTCGAGGATCTCGCGGCGTACTTGGAAAAAGCCGGACCGGGGCTGGGGATCGCGGGGGTTGCCGGAGACCACCCCCAATTGGGCCCCCCAAAACGATGGTTTAAATCGGTCTCCCGACTCGGAGTCCGCACCGTTCCGGGCGGCAGCCGGGGACGTGCCACGGCTTGGGACCTCGCAGAGACCGCTCCCCACCGGTTAAATCCGACCTTTATCCAAGGTAAGGCGTTCAGTGTTGGGGCAGTTGGGAACGCATTTCCCGGCTTGGCCTTGAAGGTACTGGGGGCCACGAATCGAGTGTCCACAAGGAGTCTCAATGTTTTCGCTATCTGTACGGCCAAAGATGCCTGACGGAGCCAAGCGCTCCGGTCCAGCGCACCGCAAGTCCTCCACAACCGCCGGCCGCATTGCCCCGGCTGTTGCCGGCGCCCTCCTCGCCGCCGCCCTGTCGCCCCTCGGCGCTATTCCTGCCAACGCTGAAACTGCCGGCGTGGGCCCGGTTGACTCCACCGGGTTCCCCACCTGGTATTCGGATGGTACGGTCCGGCTGCAGCTCTGCTACCAGGCAGGGAAGGGCTGCCTCTCTGAACCTCCAAACCCGGACCAGCCAGCGTCCTACCCGGGCAACTTTCCCGAGGAGGCATTCTGGTTTGCCGCGTCCGCGGATGTCGGAACGATCGGCAGCTATGAGGCGGCCTTGGAAGCGGCACATGTCAACGGTCCGGTCGTGCCTGGCGAGCAGATGGGCTTCGCCCGCCTGCGGTTCCGTTTTGTTGGCCTGCGGCCCAACGCGCAGTACACCGTCACCCACCCCTACGGCGTTGCGACGTTCACGGCTGACGCCGACGGGATCATCAACGAGACGACCGACGCCGGCGCCTGCGCGCCTACCGACACCGTGGCTTGCGACTGGGCCGGCGTCGGTCGCGCCTTCCTGGGCGACTTTGGCAGGGGGACCACGGCAACGTTCCTCCGTCAAGTGGGCGCCCCAGCCGGTACGCTCGGCGACATCAACACGGCACGGGCTGTCACTGGCGCCCCCTCGGGAAACAACTTCGTGACGGTCGCCGGGCCTGACGCCGGCGGGCCGGGCGTCAATACCGTCACCGTGAGCTCCTTTACCGTCCAGGGCCTGATCGCAACCGACTCCGTCGGAGGTCCCAATACCCCCGATCTGGCTGCAGCCAGCGACAGCGGCCGCTCCAACTCCGATAACATCACTAACGTGACCGCGCCCACCATCACGGGCACGCTGCCCGCAGGAACCGCGGGCCCCGTTCAGCTGGTCGTGGACAATGGCGCCCCGAGGGCCACCACCCTCACCGGTTCCACCTATTCCCTGAAGCTGGCACCGCTGGCCCAGGGCCTCCACTCCGTAAAGGCGGTCGCTGGTGGACTGAATTCCGGGACCCTCAACTTCACCGTGGACACCACGGCTCCGGCCGTTGCGGTAACGGCACCTTTCCCGTCCACGCCCAGCCTGGACAACACGCCGTCGCTTAGCTTCAGCAGCAGTGACCCCCAGGCCAGGTTCGAGTGCCGGCTGCAGCCCACCAACCAGGCCTGGGACACCACCTGCGCCTCGCCGAAAACCTGGGACGCGCAGGTCAACGGGTTCTACACCTTTGGCGTCCGCGCCACGGATGCGGCGGGCAACGTCGCTATTGCCAGCCGTAACGTGCGTATCGGTACGGGCACCGGTGTCACAAGCGTCCCGCAGGACTTCAATGGCGACGGACGGGCCGACCTCGTTACACGGGACTCCAGCGGCGTCCTCTGGACCTACCTGGGCAACGGCTCGGGTACCTTCCCGACCCGTACCAGGGTCGGTGCCGGCTGGAACTCCATGAACTCGATCAGCGCCACCGGAGACCTCACCGGCGACGGGCGTGCTGACCTGGTGGCCCGCGACTCCAGCGGAGTCCTCTGGACCTACCGCGGAAGCGGCTCTGGCACTTTCCCGACGAGGGTTCGTGTCGGCGCTGGTTGGAATGCCATGAAGAACATCAGCGCCGCCGCTGACCTCAACGGCGACGGGCGGAATGACCTGCTGGCAGTCGACGCCGGCGGCGTCCTCTGGAGCTACGCCGGCAACAATGCGGGCACTTTCCCGTCCCGTATCAGGGCCGGCGCAGGTTGGAACGGCATGGCCATCAGCGCTGCTGGCGACCTCAACCGTGACGGCAAGGCTGACCTGGTTGCCCGGGACTCCCGGGGGATTCTCTGGTCCTACCTGGGCAACGCCGCGGGTGCATTCCCGACCCGGGTCAGCGCCGGTGCAGGCTGGAACGCCATGAACGCCATCAGCGGCGCCGCAGACCTCAACGGAGACGGACGCGACGACCTCGTAGCCCGGGACACCAGCGGAGTTCTCTGGTCCTACATGGGTAACGGTGCCGGCGGGTTCCCGAACCGGGTCAGGGTCGGTGGTGGCTGGAACATCATGAGCGCACTCAGCTAACTGCTGAAGTACCGCCACTAAAATAGGTACCGCCCTCGTACATCCAGTGCGAGGGCGGTGCCTATTTTATGTGTCGCCTAACGCACCACGGCCAGCGCGAAGCCGTCCCAGCCCTTTGACCCCACGGTCTGGATGACAGTGGCGTCCAGCCGGCTGTCCTCCCCCATCATCTTCAGCGCACCGATAATTCCGGGGGCGTTGACTTCATCCAGGGACGGGTCCAGCGCCACCCCCTCCCACACGACGTTGTCCATCACGATGCTGGTTCCGGCTCTGCCCAGCCGCACCGCCCACTCCAGGTACTGCGGGTTGTTTTCCTTGTCCGCATCAATGAAGACGAAGTCGAACGGCTCGGCTCCTTCGTCTTCGAGGGCTGCGAGAGTGTCCAGCGCCGCGCCTATCCGGATCTCCACCTTGTGGCCCACTCCGGCCGCGTCCACGTTGGCCCGGGCCACCTCGGCATGCTTAGGGAGGTATTCGCACGTCACCAGCCGGCCGTCGTCGGGCATGCCCTGGGCCATCCAGATGGTGCTGAAGCCAGCAAGGGTGCCGATCTCCAGCACCCTCCGGGCACCGGACGCCGTCACCAGCAGCTTTAACAGCTTTCCGGCGTTCGGTGTCACCTCGATCGGCGGCATCCCGGCCTCTTCGGCGGACCTGACGGCGCGCTGGACGGCATCGTCGGGGTGGACGACGACGTCTGACAGGTACTCTTCTACGGCAGCCCACTCGGGCCGCGGCTTGTGCTCAAACATGGGCACAGTCTTCCAGCAAGCGCCGCGCCCGGCTAGGCTCCCGTCAGTCGGCCTCCGTCAGGGCACCGCCCAGCGCATCCTCCAGTCGCTCGACCTTCGCGGTGAGTTCGCCGGAATAGCCCGGCCGGATGTCGGCCTTGATGACCAGGGAAACCCTGCTGCCGAATTTCCCCACCGCCTCGGTGGCCCGCCTGACCACGTCGAACACCTCGTCCCATTCACCCTCGATGGTGGTGAACATGGAGTCCGTCGTATTCGGCAGTCCGGATTCCCGGACAACCTTGACGGCGGCAGCCACGGCGTCGTGCACGGAGGCATCCCCGGCACCCGCCGCGGCGTAGGCAGGATCAGCGGGAATTCCGGAAGGGGCGACTGAAAATGCAAGCAACATGCGTCCAGTCTGTCATGGCGGCATCTGCCGCCCGGAGCGTGTGCTGTGTCATATTCGGCGCTACCAACCGGTAACGGAGTCAGGCTGACACAGCGTTGCTAACCTTGATTTCATGAACCTCGCAGTAGAGCGCAAGCCACTTCGTGCTGACGCTGCACGCAATGTGGACAAGATCATCAATGCCGCCCGCGAGTGTTTCCGTCAGTATGGCCCGGATGTTCCGCTGCAGACCATCGCCTCCACAGCGGGCGTGGGTCCGGCAACATTGTTCCGGAACTTCTCCGACAAGGAACAACTCGTCCTGGCCGCACTCAACCGCCAACTCCGGCTCAACGTGGACCCGGTCATCGATGTTGCCCTTGCCGGTACGGATGCGGCCGAGGGCCTGTTCCGGGTCATCGACGCCGTGATGACCGCGGCCAGTGACAACGCCAACCTGCTCGGGGCCGTGGCCGGCCGGCGGGACTTGCTCACCGGCATCACCGGAAGCCTGATCGAGTCCGTTGGCGTACTCCTCGGCCGCGGCCAGGACCAGGGCGCCCTGCGCGTAGATATTTCACTGACGGACATGGTGCGGCTCCTGGCGATGCTGATCGGAGTAGTCGACACGATGGAGCCGGGTTCAGACGCGTGGCGCCGCCCGGCCGCCCTTGTCGAAGACGCCATCCGCGCCGAACGGCCCACCAGGTCGCTGCCTCCCCAGGTGCCGCTCCCGTCCTCGCAGTTCGAGTAGAAGGCGGCCCGGAAACAAGGACCGGCATATTCCGCACACAGCGCTTGCACAGTAAGCTAGGCACACCGGTGGGTTAGGCAGCCAGCCTCGGGCATTCCAAATACGGAGCACAGCATGTCATTCTTTCCATGCATTTATCTGAAACCGGCCGTGGCACCATGAACCGCTCACAGCTTGCTCAGTTCATGAAACATGCATCGGACCCTGAAACGACCCTGGTGGCAGCCTCCACGGATGAGCTTGCCATCATCGTGGACGCACTCTACCGGAACCTCGATACCCCGACGCCGGTGTTCGGCGCCCAGGACTGGTATGACCTCGCCACTGAAGAACTCGCCAGGCGCTCCGAGCCGGCTTCCCCGGACGCTTACGGCGCCGCTTAAGTCCCGGCCAAGGAGCCTGGCCCACGGAGCCTGGCCGCGCTTCCGGTCCGCCTGGGCCTCGGACTCACCTGAGCGGCTCAGGCCCGGCGGACAACGAATGCAGGGCGGCGGCCAGGCATTCGCTCATCGCCTGCAGCGCGATCAGTTGCGCTTCCCGCACCTGGGGCTTGGGAGCGTTGATGCAAATCGATTCATCCGCAGCCTGGGCCAGCGGGTTGGGCGCCGCCCCCGTCACCGCCCAGACTGTGGCTCCGGCTGCCCGCGCCGCCGCCGTCGCCTCCAGCAGGGCATGCCGGTGCCCGCTGGCGGAGACCACCAGGAGGACGTCGTCAGAACGAATGTGCGCCCGCACCTGGCTGGCGACCTCGTCCGCGTGCCCCTGCGCGATTTCGATGGCGCTGACGGGCGCAGCACCTGCTGACACACCCGGCCGCAGGGCAATGACGGAAAACGGCTGGCGCTCACCGGCGTGGCGTCCCAGCAGCTCTGCGGTGAACTGCTGCACTTCCGCCGCAGAACCGGCACTTCCCGCCGTGAGCAGGCGGTTTCCGGAAATCAGGCGGCGGGCCAGTTCCTCGCCCCAGCCAGCCAGGCGCGAGGATTCGTTCCGCAGGGAGGCCAACGCGGGGCCCACCTGGCGCAGGTGCTCGAGGACGATGTCCACCGGGGCTTTCATTTCGAACGGCGCGTCGGTGGCACGGGTACGCGAGAGTCTGCTGACGGCCTTCATTTTTGCATTCACCGCTTGAATGGTTATGACTGCTGGCTTCTTAGCTACTTAGAGCATACAACGGCCGTGATCCACGTCACTCAAATGTCACACCGGCCTGGCTGACGTCCCGGCTGCTCAGTTCCACCCACCCAGCCGGAGCAAGGCCGCAGCTCCCGCCCCTGCCAGCACAACCACCAGGAAGGGCGCCCGAAGGAACAGTGCCACAGCTGCGGCCGCCAGGGCGCCCAGCCGGGCATCGGGTACCAGGGCCTGCCCGCTGGCCAGGGTGTTGACGATCGTCAGGGACGCCAGCAACCCGATGGTCATGGTTCCTGCCATCCGGGACATTCTGGGGTTCTGCAGCAGGCTGGCCGGGAGCAGGTAGCCCACCAGCTTCCATGCGTAGGCGAAGAGGCAGGCGAGCAGCAACCACACCCACAGACTCATGTGGCACCTCCGGTGCCCGCGTGCTGGCCGGGGTGCCGCTCCGCATAGGGGTCGATGTCCGGTTCAAGCCCTTCGTCCTGGCGGCCATGGCTGAGCCAGCCGATGACGGCGGCCACCACTGCGGCAATCAGGATGGGGACGCCCGCCGGGACGAACGGCACAGCCAGCACAGTTGCCAGGGCACAGACGACGGCGATCGCCACCGGTTCCCGGCCCTTGAGCCGCGGCCACAACAGACCGAGGAACGCCGCGACGGCCGCGCCGTCGAGCCCCCACTGTTTCGGGTCTCCCAGCGCACCTCCAGCCAGTGCACCCACCGCGGTGAAGACATTCCAGAGGACCAAGATGCCGATGCCCGCGGCCCAAAAGCCCCTGTGCTGCTCGTCAGGATCGGACTGCCCGGTACTTGTGGCCGTGGACTCGTCAATGGTCAGCTGGGCGGCGGCGTACCGGCGCCACCCCCGCGGCCGGAGCAGCACGTTGAGCTGCATTCCGTATATCCCGTTGCGCATTCCCAGCAGCGTGGCGGCCCCCATGGCGGCGAAACCCGAGCCGCCGCCGGCCACTACCCCGATGAACGCAAACTGGGAGCCGCCGCTGAAGAGCAGGAAGCTCAATGCCATGGTCTGCCAGAAGTCCAGGCCCGAGGTCACGGAGAGCGCACCGAAGGACACCCCGTACAGGCCGGTGGCGACGCTGATGGACAGGCCAACGCGGACCGCAGGGGAACGCAGGAGTTTCGGGGGCCAGGTGATGGGCATGCCACCACTCAATCACAGCGGCGGCTGTGATTGAGTGGTGGCCGAGCTTGCCGCCAGGGCTGGGTGCCGGAGCTGGGCCAGGACCTGAGCCGGCCGGTTGGTGGTGATCTCATGGATGCCCAGGCCCCGGCACAACGCCACGTCGTCTTCCTCGTCCACGGTCCAGACCCGGAATCGGCGGCCGGAATCCAACCAGCGCCGCACTGTGCCGGCGTGCTGGCGGACGTAGTCGATGCCCGGTCCGGCAATACCCGCTTCGCCGTCGTTGATAATCCGTTCACCCTCCAGCTGCGCGGCCTTCATCACGTTGGCCACGGCACTGCCCGTGAAAGGCCCCAGCCCCAGTTCCTCACGGATTCCGGTGACGTTCACGTCATCCACGAGCTGGCAGATGAACTCGCCGGGGATGGCCTTGCGCAGGTGCCTGACCGAGTCGGGGCTGAAGCTCATGAAGGTCACCCGGATGTTGCCCAACCTGGACGTCCCGGCGTTCCAGCCTTCGGCCCGCAGCACCTCCAGCACCCTGTCCTCCAGCTTCAGCTGGTAGGGGCTGGGATGCTTCAGCTCGATGGCCAGCCCGATGTCCCTCCCGGCGGCCCGCAGCAGGTCCAGCAGGTCCGGCAGGGCCAGGAACTGTTCGGATCTGGGCCCGTAGGCCTCTGGGATCCGGACGCCCTTCCAGGAGCAAAAATCCAGCAGCCGCAGCTGGTCGACGGTCCGTTCGGCCACGGGGCCTGTGCCGTCCGAGGTCCGGTCCAGGTTGGAGTCGTGCAGCAGGACAACGTGCTGGTCACGGGTGAGGTGCACATCGCATTCCACACCGTCCGCGCCGTCGGCGAGCGCCCGGAGATAGGCGGCACGGGTGTGCTCGGCGAAATCCGCGCTGGCACCCCGGTGGGCGTAGACCAGGGGACGGGTTAGTGCTGACTCGTCGGCTGTCATGGTCACACGTTAGCCGACCGCGTCCGCCAAAGCGGGGCTAGGCTTGGCACATGCAGGTGAACTCTGAACCAACCACCCAGCAAGATCTGGCGGAGGAGCTTTCCCCGGAAAGCCCCGAGCGGCACGACGGACAGGGCGGCCGCACTCCGGCGCGTCCCGCCGTCGTACGTCAGCTCACGGCGGGCGACGCCGAAAAGGCGGCCGCGCTCCGGAAGATGAAACTGGTGGCACTCTGCCTGCTCATTGCCATGGCTGTGGTGTTCGTCGTGGCCTTCGCGCTGCAGAAGCAGTACCCGTGGCTGGAGTACGTCCGGGCCGCGGCCGAAGGCGGCATGGTGGGCGCCCTGGCCGACTGGTTCGCAGTGACGGCCCTGTTCCGCTATCCCATGGGGCTGAAGATCCCGCACACCGCCATCATTCCGCGCCGCAAGGACCAGATCGGCGCGTCCCTGGGCGAGTTCGTGGAGACAAACTTCCTCTCCGAACAGGTGGTCCAGGACAAGCTGGCCAGTATCAACATCTCCGGCAAGGTGGGCAGCTGGCTGTCGGGGCCGGGCGGCGCCGAGCGCGTGGCCAAAGAGGGTGCAGCCGTCATCCGCGGTACGTTCAAAGTGCTGAACGACGACGACGTCCAGGCCGTTATCGAGGGCATGGTCCGCAAGCATCTCCTGGCTCCCCCGTGGGGCCCGCCCGTGGGACGCATGGCCGAGCGGATCTTCGCCGACGGGCACCACCACAAGCTGGTGGACCTCCTCGTGGACCGGGCAGCGGACTGGGTGGCGGCCAACCACCAGACGGTAAGCCGGCTCGTCACAGAACGCTCCCCGCAGTGGGTGCCCAGCTTCGTGGACGGCCTGGTGGGGGACAAGGTCTACATCGAGCTGCTGAAATTCACCCGCGCGGTCCAGGACGACCAGCAGCACCAGGTCCGGCTGTCCATCGACAAGTACCTGACGGACCTGGCCCAGGACCTGCAGCACGATCCCGCCATGATCGCCCGCGCGGAGGGCATCAAGGCGCAGGTGCTCGGCGACCCGGAGGTCCGGGAACTGGCGTCCCGGACCTGGGCCACCGTCAAGGGCGCGCTGCTCACCGCCGTCGACGATCCGGACAGCGAACTGACGGTGAAGTTCAAGGCGGCCGTCCGTGATTTCGGCACCCGGCTGGTCAACGACGACGAGCTGGCAGGCAAGGTCAACGCCTGGATCGGCGATGCCGCCGGCTATTTGGTCCGCACCTATCGGTCAGACATCGCCGGGGTGATCACGGATACGGTGGCCCGCTGGGATGCCGAGGAAACGTCGCAGAAGATCGAACTCCAGGTGGGCAAGGACCTGCAGTTCATCCGGATCAACGGCACTGTGGTGGGCTCGCTCGCCGGGCTCGCCATCTTCACGGTGGCCCACCTGACGTTCGGCTGACGGGCTGCGCCCCTGCTGACCGGTTTTAGGCGAACGGCGCCAGTTCCACGCCGGCTTCCTCCAGTCCTGCGCGGACGGCGGCAGCCATGTCCACAGCGCCCGGGGTGTCGCCGTGGATGCACAGGGAATCCGGGTCCACCCGGACCACAGTCCCGTCCACCGCCACCACCTCGCCCTTGAGCGCCAGGCGCACTGCCCGCTCAACAATCGGCCCGACGTCGTGCAGCACCGCCCCCTCCTGCGAGCGCGGCACCAGGGTGCCGTCCGGCAGGTAGGCGCGGTCCACGAACGCCTCACGGAAGACGGGATGCCCGGCGTCCTGGGCCTGCTTCAGCAGCTCCGAACCCGGCAGCCCCAGGATAGGCAGGCCGGGATCGTAGGCTTGGATGGCTGCCACCAGGGCGGAAGCCTGCTCGGCATCGTGGAATGCCCGGTTGTAGAGGGCACCGTGCGGCTTGACGTAGTCCACGGTGGCGCCCACCGCGTGCGCTACCCCGTCGAGCGCCCCGAGCTGGTACAGGACGTCGCCGAACAGCTCGTCGAAGGACATGTCCAGGGAGCGCCGCCCGAAGCCGGCGAGGTCCCGGTAGCCAACGTGGGCGCCGACCGTGACGTCCAGTTCATAGGCGGCGCGGCAGCTGTCGAGCATGGTCACGGGGTCTCCGGCGTGGAAGCCGCAGGCCACGTTGGCGCTGGTGATGAGCTCGAACATGGCCGCGTCATCACCCATGGTCCAGGAGCCGAAGGACTCCCCGAGGTCAGCGTTCAGATCCACCCGTACCACCTTCCCTTGTACCACTTTCCAGCGACCGGCCGGCTGGCGATCCGGCACCCGGATCTGCTGTTTCCGCGGCCCTAAGCTCTCCCGGAACAGTGTCCGGCATCGGCCCAAACGCCTCTTTCGCGTTGGCCACGACGGCCCTGCCCATCATGAGGTTACCGGCGCCGCCCACTACCGCTCCGATGCCGAACGGCAGCGCACGTCCGAACAGGGCGGTTCCCTGCCGCCTGAGCAGGTTCCGCAGGAAGGCCTTCTGGATGCGCTCACGGATGAAACCGAACCCGGACGACGGCATCCTGTTGGCCAACGCATTTCCCCAGGCCTGGCTGGCACCCTTGCCCTTGCCCATGGCCTGGCCGCTGAGCGAGCCAAGCAGCGCGGACCCCTCCTCGCCGAGCATCACGGCCATCACCAGGGTGCTGGCCTTCTCCGGGTCCGTCATCCGGATCCCGTGCAGTTCGGCCAGCGAGGTGGCGTACAGGGCCGTCGCTTCGAGGAAGCCAACGGTGGCGGCAGCAGAGAGCCCCAGGGACGCCACCGTGCCAACACCCGGAACGACGGCGGTGGCACCGACCAGCGCTCCCCCGCCTGTCACTGCCCGAAGATAGTCGCGTTCAAGGATGTCCGCGAGCTGGGCCGCCGATGCCCGCGGGGTGCGGCGCTGGAGCCGGCGGATGTTCGCCACCACCAGCGGGCGCTGGATCTCCACTGCCCGCAACAGCAGGTTGTGAACGCCGGGCTTGGGATTGCCGTGGGCGTCGAACACGGCGTTGTGGGCTGTTTCCTGCGCGATTTTCATCGCGGGGTTGCGTCGCTTGGCCATCATCACCTCTACCTCTGAACAACCGGCAGCCGGAGACCGCCGTCTAGCCTTAACACTAGGCCACACCCCAACATACCAAGCATGCTGATCACTGCGGTGCTGTGCCAGCCTGTCACATCACACAGGCCCTCACATCGCCCAGGACTCGGCCACCGCCATGTACGCGGAGGAGGAAGGCCCGCGCGGGCCGGGATAGACAGTGGGGGCGCCGGGCCATTCGACGCCGAACTCGGAGAGTTTGCCTCCGCTGCAGGGGTGGTAGATGTTGCTCATTGCGGCGCTGGCGGGCCCCAGTTGAAAGTCCGGCGCGGAGAACTGCCGCCGGTCCAACACCCCTGAGATCTCGAGGGCCGCCCGCCGCCCCGTCGCACGGAACCCGCGCTCAAGGTCCAGTTCCACGTCGAACTCGTCCGGGGTGTGGCTGACCGCGCCGAGCGGAAAGCGCGCGGCCTCCGGAAAGAAGCGCGTCAGTTCTGTCGCGAGGGAGGAAGCAAAGAATTCGTTGGAGCCGTAGCTGCGCCAGCCCTGGAGCGTGGCCACCATGAGGACTGTTCCGGTTCCCCAGCGGGACCAGTCAGCCACCCAGAACGAGGCAAAGCAGCTGGCGGGCTCGCCCGGAATATGAACGCCGTTCCGGTCCACCGGGTGCAGGGCAAGGCCAAAGTTTGCGCCGATCAGCGCCACATTGCGCCGCCCCGGCCGGGCCGGTGTTTTCCCCATGGCTAGAGCCTATCCCGCCGTGAACGTTCTACCCGGCAGAGGCTCGGCCTAAGATTGCCGTGTGCCCCTCCCCCGCGCCCTTCGACCCTTTCCAACCGCGAATACCGCGTGCTGACCGGCGCCCTCGCCATATCCATCTTCGGCTCGGGCATGTGGGCCGTGGCCATGGTGTGCCCGGTCATGGCGGTGGTAGCCCTGCTGGTGGCCCGGATGTCCACGGACGAAATCGCCCGTCAGCTCGACAGCCAGGGCCCCCTGGCCACCGGAGTCGAGGCCACCACCTAACCCCGCGTCTCCTAGCGGGCGCGCACCACCGGGATGCTCGCCGTCGGCGGCCCGCTCGGGAACACCGAGGGCTCGGGAACGTGCACCGGTTCCAGCGGAACCCGCACCGGCTGGGCAGCCACGGAGTACCGGGCATCGCGCACGTCGATGTCCATCGCTTCGCCGTCGAGAACGGTCAGCGTAATGCCGGCCTGGTCCAGTTCCACCAGAAGCAGCCGGCCCTGGAGCTTCAGGTGGAAGCGCAGCGTGTCCCATTCCTCGGGCAGCCGCGGATCAAAGAACGGCACGGCGCCCTGGTCCCGAAGCCCGGCGAAGCCGCACACCAGTGAGCTCCACACGCCACCGGTCGAGGCGATGTGCACGCCGTCGATCGTGTTGCCGTGGGAGTTGTCCAGGTCGATGAATACGGCATTCGTGAAGTGTTCCAAGGCCGCCATGGGGTAGCCCACCTCCGCGGCCATGATTCCCTGGACGCACGCCGAGAGTGTGGAGTCACCCGTGGTGATGGGGTCGTAGAAATCGAAAGCCCGGCGCTTTTCCTCGTCGCTGAACTCCTCCCACTGCAGGAACATGGCCAGCACCGTATCAGCCTGCTTGAGCACCTGGTGGCGGTAAATAACCAGCGGGTGGAAGTTCAGGAGCAGCGGGTACTTGGAACGCGGCGTTGTCCAGTCCCACGGCTCAAGGGTCATGAAGTCGTTGTCCTGCGAGTACACCTGGAAGTGCTCGTCGAAGGGCAGCTGGATCCGCTCCGCCGCGGCTTGCCACAACTCCCGCTCGGCGTCGTCGACCGCCGGGTGGTCCAGCGCGGCGGCGGCCCGCAGGTTAAACCGGGCCATGACGTTCGTGTAGAGGTTGTCGTTCACCACCGCGGTGTACTCGTCCGGCCCCGTCACACCGTGGATGTGGAACAGACCGTCCTTCCCGAAGAAGCCCAGGGATGCCCACATGCGGGCGGTTTCGATCAGCAGATCGGCACCCATGCCGGCCCGGAAGTCGGAGTCCCCGCTGGCCCAGACGTACCTGTTGGTGGCGAAGGCAATTGCGGCGGCAATGTGGAACTGCGCCGTGCCGGCAGCATAGTAGGCGCTCGCTTCGAGACCGTTGATGGTCCGCCAAGGGAACAGGGCACCGTCCACACTGAGCTCCTTGGCCCTGATCTTGGCGTCGGGGAGCATCTCGTGGCGGAACTCCAAAACCTGGCGTGCGCCGTCGGGGTTTGAGTATGTCATGTATGGCAGGAGGTAAACCTCCTGGTCCCAGAAGTAGTGCCCGTCGTAACCGGAACCGGTGACACCCTTTGCCGGGATTCCGGCGACGCCGGCCCTGGCCGTGGCCTGCGCAAGCTGGAAGAGGTTCCAGCGGATGGCTTGCTGAAGCTCCGGCTGCCCGCCCACCACGATGTCGGCGGTGGCCCAGTAATTCCGGTAATGCGCCTCGCTTTCGGCGAAGATGTCACCAACCGGCTTCAGTCCCGCTTCCGCGGCCTCGGCCGGGTCCTCTCCGAGCTCCGCATCCGCAACGCCGGGCAAGCCGGCCCGGGTCCCGCGGGCCACGGCATAGCTGACGCTCTTTTCGAGTCGGAACGGCTCCCCGGCGGCAATCGCCAAAACGTAGCGGACACTGCTGTCGTCCTGATCCACGAGGGTATCGAACGGCTGGTGGCCGGCTGACGTCCAGTGGTCGACGGCGATTCCCACCCGCTGCTTCGACTCCGCCGCTTCCCACGACAGGCGCAGCGATCCGTCGCCGCCCTCCATCCTGAGGGGCAGCAGGACACGGCCGGCGTGCCGGCCGGCCCGGCGCGGGTCGTGGGCCGAATGGTCCTCCACCGGCTGGTCCTGCCGGTTGATGACGGACGATGTGACGTCCGCGGAGACTGCCCGGTCGGCCGAAACCTCCAGCGAGATGCCAAGGCTGCCGCGCGCCTCGAAGCCCACGGCCCGGCGCTCCACCGTGGTCACCGTGGCGCCGGAACGGCACTGCCAGACGATGCGGCACTCGTAGATGCCGGTGGCGAAATCAACGGACCGCCGGTAGTCCAGCACCGCCGATTCGGCAAGGCTGAGCATTTCTCCGTCGATGACGACCGAGAAGTTGTTGGCGTCCGGAATGTAGAGGATGCGCTGGCCCGTCCGCGCGAAGCCATACGCATTCTCGGCGTGCTTGATGTCCCAGATCTCGTGGAACCCGTTAATGAAGCAGCCGGGCAGTTCGGCATCGGCTGACGCCCAGTGGGCGCCCCGGAGACCCAGATGTCCGTTGCCGAGGGCAAAGAGCGTCTCGAGCGTACCGGCGTCCCCGGGCGCGTGGCTCGTCTCCACCAGCTTCCAGGGATCATTGGGGAAGCGGACGCGGTCGGCGTTGATGAGTGCCATGAGTGGCGTTCCTTAGGCGGTTGAAAGTGTTGCTGGAAGATCTGTCGGGCCTGCGGGGCCCGGCCGGTGTACGGGAGCTGCGGGACTAGAGAAGTTCCTCGAGGTCGTTGACCACAAGGGTGGCGCCGGCGTCGAGCAGCGTCTGCCGCCCGGCCCCGCGGTCCACGCCGATGACGGAGTGGAAACTGCCGGCGCTGCCCGCCTGCACGCCGGACACGGCATCCTCCACGACCACGCACTGCTCGCTGGGCAGGTCCAGGAGCCGGGCGGCATACTCGTAGGTCGCGGGGTCGGGCTTGCCGGGCAGACCTTCCTCAGCGGCCACGACGCCGTCCACGACCACCGGGAAACGGTCCGCCAGCCCCGCCGCACGCAGCACCGACGGTGCATTCCTTGAGGAGGAGACGACGGCGACCTTCAGTCCGCGGTCCAGCGCGGCTTCCAGGAAACGCACCGATCCCGCGAAGGGCTCCACCCCGGAGCTGACAATGTCGTTGAAGATCCGGTTCTTCCGGTTGCCCAGGCCCTGGACCGTGATGTTGTCCGGATGGTCGTCGGCGGGGCCCTCCGGAAGCCTTATGCCGCGGGACGTCAGGAAGTCCCGGACGCCGTCGAACCTCGGCTTGCCATCGATGTGGTCAAAGTAGTCGCTCTCCCGGTACCCGTCCTTTTCGGGAACGGTTTCGAGGTAGCCGTCGAACAGCTCCTGCCAGGCGCGCTCGTGGACCACGGCCGTGGGCGTGAGCACGCCGTCCAGGTCAAAAAGGATGGCGGCGGCGCCGGTCCAGTTGTTCGGCCGGCTGCCAGCGCTGGTTTTCAGGGTTTTGGTCATGCTTTGTTCCGTGTCCTTTCGAGGGGTCGGACAGCAATGTGTTGGGAATTACCAGGAACGTGGTCACCGGTGACCAAAGGATGCATGTGCCTGCAGAATCTGCCGCTCCGGGCGCCCAGGCCCGGAGGGTTCCGTTTCGGTGATTCTGCAGCTTGAAGGACAGGCCGCCGTTTCCTGCGTACCGGGCTGCGTTGCCCTGGCCGCAAACGGCGGCATTCCACTGCTTGCGCGGCCGGTTGGGTAAAGTACCGGCCGGGTTATGTCCGGTGCGTGGATTCGCGCGGTTCCGCCACTTGCACCGCGGCGGTGCGGGCCAAGTTGCGGGTCAGGCAGGAGGCGTCCACGCGCAGGCGCACGATTTTTTGCCTATGTCCATGATGAGGGCGCGGGCGATTCAGGGCAAGCCAGCGGAACATCCCCGCGGGATGGGTGGCGCAAGGATGCATGGCGCGGTCCTGCCCTTTCGAACACTGTTAAGTCGTGCACTGCCAGCCGCCCACGGTCAGGTGGACGCCTGCTGGCCGGGTCCCGGCCGAAGAAGAGTGTAAGCGCTTGCAGTTTTGCCCCGCAACTGTTTTTATTTCCCTCTGGTTACCCAGGGCGTTGCCGCAGGCCGAACCGGGAATCAGCCCAGGATGTAATGGCGCAGGAACGCACTGACGTCCACCATCTCGGCCTTCGACATGGCATGGCCCATCCCGGGATACGTCCTCGCAGTGAGCCGGGTGTGCGTGGTGAGCCACTCCTCCGTGTAGGCGGTTGCGTCCCCATTAATCACGAGGTCGGCCTTGTCCCTGCCCCAGAAGAATGGCGGCCGCTCGTCAAAGGACTCGCTGAGCGCCAGCAGGTCGTTGTCCAGGACGAACCCGGAAAGCCCCACCACGGCCGGGAAGTCCCGGGGCCGCAGGCGCAGGAGGGTGCTTGCCATAGCCATCCCCTGCGAATAGCCCAGCAGGCTCACGCTGGTGTGGAGCGACCGGACCGAGTCGATCCAGGAGAACACGGAATTGGCGGCGGAAATGACGTCGGCAAAATCGTTGGTCAGGAAGTAGTCCAGCAGGAACCAGCCGTAGCCATTCGCGATTGGCATGGGTGCCCGGAGCGCCGCGCAGGTGAATTCCGCGGGGAGATAGTCGAAGAGGTTGACCATCCGGGACTCGTCAGTGCCGTAGCCGTGCATCATGACCAGCAGGGGGGTGCCGGCGCGCTCCTCCTCCTGCTTCGACCATACAACCGTCTCCATCCGACCAGCCTATCGAGTTGCCGAAAGCCACCCTCGCCCTGACCTGCGGATTTGATTGAAACGGGAGTTGCCCGGATGTAGCCTGACGCTTGACAGCATGCTTAGCAAGTGACGCACGACAAACCGTAAGAACCCAAGTTGCGAGAAGTCCGCGAATGCAAGGAGCAAGTCATGAGAATCGGTTCCGCCATCTTCCTCATCGCCCTGGGCGCCATCCTCGCCTGGGCCGTCACACCCGGTCTCATCCCGAACGTCGATCAGACCCTGATCGGCTACATCCTGATGGCTGTCGGGGTAATCGGCCTCATCGTCTCTCTGGTCATGGCATCCCCCAGCCGGAGCCGCCGCGTCAGCGAAACGCGCTCCGTGGAGGACCCCAACACAGGTGAGCGGATCACCCGAAATGAAAGCCGCGACGACGGAATTTAGAGCGCCGCGGAAGCAAGCGGCAGCGGTGAACCACGAGGCAGCGCCGGACCGGACCATCCTTGGTCGGGTCCGGCTTTTTGGTTTTCTGTGGTTTTTCGTTGACAAACCAACAAGAACGAAGATAAAGTCAAGTACTTGCAGATTTGTGACAGCGGTCACTGACCGAAGTTACGGATCGAGGGATACGACAGGTGCAGGAAAGACGCACTGCAGGAAACTGCAACGCAGTCAGTACGCAATGGAGGGTATGTGTTTGCCGAGGAGCGTCAGCAGCAGATCGCCGGGCTCGTAGCAGCCAGCGGCCGCGCCAGCGTGACCGACCTCGCTGAACGCTTCCGCATCACCACCGAAACCGTCCGCCGGGACCTCGCCGCCCTGGAATCAGCCGGCACGGTGCGCCGTGTGCATGGCGGGGCCGTTTCCGCAGACCGCTTCAGCACCACGGAGGAGAGCATCCTCGAGCGGACCATACAGCGGCAGGCACAGAAGCTCCGCATCGCCGAAGCCGCTCTTGATTTCCTTCCGAAGGGCCCCTCCAGCAGCATCCTCCTCGACGCCGGCTCCACCACCGAAGTCCTGGCCGACCTCCTCGCCCGCCGTGGTGCCGCATCCCCATCCAAACCGGCCGATCCGGCCCAGGAACTCCTTGTCATCACCCATGCCGTTCCCATAGCTGCCAAGCTCGCAAGTACACCCGGCATCGCCCTGCAGATTCTCGGCGGCCGGGTCCGCGGACTCACGCAGGCCGCGGTGGGCCAGGGCACGGTGGAAGCCGCCGGCAAGCTGCGTCCGGACATCGCTTTTGTGGGGACCAACGGCATCCATGCAAGCTTTGGCCTCAGCACACCAGACCCTGAAGAAGCCGCAGTCAAGGCTGCCTTCGTACACTCGGCCCGCCGCATTGTGGTCCTGGCCGATTCGTCCAAGCTGGAAGCGGAAACGCTCGTCCAGTTCGCCTCGTTGAAAGATCTGGATACCGTGATCACTGACCGCAAACCCGGCTCCGAACTGGCCGCGGCCCTCGCCGACGCCGGTGTGGAGGTGGTAGTCGCATGATTGTCACCCTCACAGCCAACCCCAGCCTGGACCGGACGGTTGCACTGCCTGGCCCCCTCGAGCGGGGCGAAGTGCAGCGCGCAGTTTCCGTCCGCCAAGAATCTGGCGGCAAGGGAGTTAATGTTTCCCGCGCCCTCGTAACCTCCGGTCTCGAGACACTTGCGGTGCTGCCCGGCGCGGAATCCGATCCCGTGCTTGCCGGCCTGCGGGAGGAGGGTGTGCCCTTCGCGTCGCTGGCTATCCACGAACCGTTGCGCACCAACGTGGCGTTGACGGAGCCGGGCGGTGTGACCACCAAGATCAACGAACCCGGCCCGGTCCTCGCCGAGGACGCCCAGGAGGCGCTGATCAGCCTGCTCCTGGAACGTTCACGCGGAGCCAGCTGGGTGGTCCTGGCGGGTTCGCTTCCGCCCGGCGTCCCGGCTGATTTCTATGCCACGGTCACCCGGCGGCTGCGCAATGCCGACGCCGGGGCCGGCGTTCCAATGATTGCCGTCGACTCCTCTGGCGCTCCGCTGGCAGCGGCCGTCGCCAGCGACGCAACAGAAGCGGCGTCCGGAAAACCGGACCTGCTCAAACCCAATGCCGAGGAGCTGGCCGAACTGGCCGCAGCAGCAGGATTTTCCTTGGCAAGCACGGCTGAGGAACTCGAAGCGGATCCGTATGCTGCCGCGGCGGCAGCTGCCGCCGTCGTGCGTTCCGGTGTGGGGGCCGTGTTGGCAACGCTCGGTTCAAAGGGCGCTGTCCTTGTGACGGCCGACGGCGCGTGGCTGGCCACGCACCCGCCGGTCACCGCAGTCAGTACGGTCGGCGCCGGTGACTCGTCGCTGGCCGGCTATCTGCTGGCCGCCAGCCGGGGCGCCGCCCCGGCTGACTGCCTCCGCCAGGCTGTGGCGCATGGCGCCGCCGCCGCTTCCCTGCCGGGCTCCACCGTCCCGGCAGTCCACCAAACAACCCCCGACGCCGTAACCATCACGGCCCTCCGGAAGGATTGACAGTGACTCAGCTCATCACCGCGGACCTGGTCGAGCTTGACCAGAACCTGGGCAATTCGCCCGAGGATGTGATCCGGCACCTGGCCGGTCGTGTTGCCGCCAACGGACGTGCCAACGAAGTTGAAGGCCTCTTCACCGATGCCTTCGCCCGCGAGCAGAAGACCGCCACCGGCGTTCCCGGCGGCATCGCCATCCCGCACTGCCGCTCGGCCGCCGTGACCGAACCCACCCTCGCCATGGCACGCCTGTCCCAGCCCGTCGACTTCGGCGCCAAGGACGGCCCCGCCGACCTCATCTTCTTCATCGCTGCACCGGCCGGCGCCGACCAGGAGCACCTGAAGCTGCTGTCCAAGCTCGCCCGCTCGCTCATTAAGAAGGACTTCACCGGTGCGCTCCGCGCGGCCACGTCCCGGGAAGAAATCGTGGAGCTCGTGGACAACGCTCTGGCGGACAAGCCGGCTGCTTCCGCACCCGAAGCCGCGGCCCCGGCTGCTACCGGCGCCGCTGCTGCCGGCGCTGCTACTGCCGGCGCTGCTTCCGGTGGCGCTGCTTCCGGTGGACCGAGGCGCCTCGTCGCCGTCACGGCCTGCCCCACCGGCATCGCGCACACCTACATGGCCGCGGACTCCCTCGTGGCCGCCGCCAAGGAAGTGGGCGTTGACCTGCAGGTCGAAACCCAGGGCTCCTCCGGCGCCAAGCCGCTGGACCCGGCAGTCATCGCCGCTGCCGACGCCGTGATTTTCGCCGTAGACGTGGACGTGCGCGGCAAGGAGCGCTTCGCCGGCAAGCCGGTCATCAACGCGCCGGTCAAGCGCGGCATCGACGAGCCCGCCAAGATGGTCCAGGAAGCCTTGGACGCGGCGGACAACCCGCGCGCCCACCGTGTTCCGCACTTCGGCGCCGAGGAGCAGGCAGAGCGCGAAGCCGCCGAAAAGGGCGAGCACATCGGCCAGAAGCTGAAGAAGGCACTGCTCACCGGTGTGAGCTACATGATCCCGTTCGTGGCCGGTGGCGGCCTGCTGATCGCGCTGGGCTTCCTGCTGGCCGGTTTCGACATCGCCCTGGGCACCAAGGCCAATGACATCCTGGCCAACAACTCCCTGGTCAACCTTCCGGACGGCAACCTCGCCTTGTACCTCGGAACCGTCTTTTTCAAGATCGGCGCCCTGTCCATGGGGTTCCTGGTTCCCGCCCTCGCAGGCTACATTGCCTACGCAATCGCCGACCGTCCGGGTATTGCACCGGGCTTCGTTGCGGGTGCCGTCTCCGGCTTCATGGGCGCTGGCTTCCTCGGCGGCATCGTCGGCGGCCTGCTCGCCGGCTACATCGCCCACCTGATCGGAACATGGTCAGTGCCGCGCTGGCTCCGTGGCCTGATGCCCGTCGTCATCATTCCGTTGCTGGCCTCCATCGTCGCCTCCGGCGCGATGTTCCTGTTCCTCGGCGGACCGATTGCCGCCATCACCGTCGGACTGAACAGTTGGCTCTCCGGCATGTCCGGCGCTTCGGCCATCGTCCTGGGCATCATCCTCGGCCTCATGATGTGCTTCGACCTCGGCGGCCCCGTCAACAAGGTGGCCTACGCCTTCGCCGTAGCCGGCCTCGGCGCCGGCAGCGCCACCAACCAGGCACCCTGGCAGATCATGGCCACCGTGATGGCCGCCGGCATGGTGCCGCCGCTGGCAATGGCCCTGGCCACCGTCCTGGACAAGAAGCTCTTCAGCCTGGCCGAGCGCGAAAACGGCAAGGCTGCCTGGCTGCTCGGCGCCTCCTTCATCTCCGAGGGCGCCATTCCGTTCGCGGCAGCAGACCCCCTCCGCGTCATCCCCGCCAGCATGGTCGGCGGCGCTGTCACCGGCGCGCTCACCATGGCCTTCGGCGTCACGTCGCAGGCACCCCACGGCGGCATCTTCGTGTTCTTCGCCATCGGCAACGTGGTGATGTTCATCGTGTCCATCCTGGCCGGAACCGTGGTGGCGGCGCTCATCGTGGTAGCCCTCAAACGCTGGGCTGCCCGCAAGGCCGTTGATACGGTGGAGACCGTCCCTGTAACTGTCTGATCCCGCTGTCCTTCAGCACTCCAACCCACACTGCAATTGCAAGGAGCAGAAATGTCCGAACGTACCGCAACAGTCGCCAGCCGCGTAGGCCTGCATGCCCGTCCCGCCGCCATCTTCGCCGAAGCCGCGGGCGAGTTTGACCTCGACATCACCATCGCCCGCGAAGGGGAGCCTGCCGACGAGGCCTTGGACGCCGCCAGCATCCTTTCCCTCATGAGCCTTGGCGCATCCCACGGCGACGTTGTGGTGCTGCGGGCCGATGGTGATGGCGCCGACGCCGCCCTCGAGCGCCTGGTCCAGATCCTGGAAACGGATCACGACGCCGAATAGGCACCGCGCGCTTTACGGCCGGCCTCCGCAGCAGCTCCCGTTAGGGCACTGCCGCGGAGGCCGGCCGTTGCCGTTTCCGGATGGTTTGCCGTTGGCGCATGACCGTGGCGGGCATCACACCTGATCAGCGCGCTATTCCGCGCAAGTAAGCAACCTTAGTAGTTTCTTGTTTTTGATTCTGTGCCCCACTAGCTTGGAACTGTGGCCAGCCATTCGAATGACCGGCCGAACTGCCGGGCTGGAGGAGGATGACAAAGTGGAAACCTTGCAGGAAAGCGTGGACGTCGAGGTACCAGTCAGCACGGCCTACAACCAGTGGACACAGTTCGAGTCGTTTCCCCGTTTCATGAAGGGCATCGAGTCCGTGGAGCAGATCGACGAAACCTCCCTCCATTTCCGCACCAGCGTGGCGGGTGTCAAACGTGAATACGATGCGCAGATCCTAGAGCAGACGCCGGACCGGTGCATCGCCTGGGTCAGCAAGGACAAGCCCCGCAACGCCGGCAGAGTCACGTTCGAGGACCTGGGCCAGGACCTCTGCCGCGTGAACGTGGAACTCGAGTGGGAGCCGGAGAGCCTGCTGGAGAGAGCCGGAGCCGCCGCCCACGTTGATGAGCAGCAGGTGTCCTCCGACCTCGTGCGGTTCAAGGAGTTCATCGAATCCAGGGGCATCGAGACGGGCGCCTGGCGCGCCGCGGTGGACCGGGGCGAAGTAGATCCTCCGGGAGCCCACTGACTTGATCCACCGATCGTGTCCTTACGGCCGATCGTTCCATCACGGAGGTAGCCATGCCAGAGAAGAAGAACCCCAGCGTAAAAGATCCCGGGCTCTACGAAAAACTCCGCGACGAGGGGGCCTCGAAGCAGAAGGCGGCCCGCGTCTCGAATGCGGCAGCCAAGAAGGGTCGCTCCGAGGTGGGCCGCAAGGGCGGCAAGTCCGGCGACTATGAGGACTGGACCGTGGATCAGCTCAAGGCCAAAGCCAAGGAAATCGGCCTCAAGGGGTATTCAGGCAAGAAAAAGAGCGACCTCATCTCCGCGCTCAGGAATTCCTAAGCGGGTGCACGTGCAGCCGCGCCACGGGGCGCCCGCCCTTTCAGGCGCCCTTCCGCGCGGTCTTCGCCGTGGACTTGGCAGCAGGACTGGTCTTCGAGGCAGCGCCGGTTTTGGAACCGGTGCCGGTCTTGGAGGCGGTGCTTGCCGTCGACGCCGTGCTGGTTTTCGACGCAGTGCTGGTTTTGGCAGTAGTACCGGTCTTAGAAGCGGTACTCGTCTTAGCGGCGCCCGCAGCCTTGCTACGGGTCCTGGCAGTACCGCTCTTGGCAGTTTCGGCGTCGGAATCTTCGGCGTCCTTTTTGGCGGTGCTGCTCCGGCTCCTGCTGGTGCTGCGGCCGCCGCGCTTGGCGGGTCCGGACGGCTCGTCCCCGGACGACTCATCTTCAGACGGCTCCTGTGCGGCCGCCCCTCCCCCGCGCTTCTTGTCGAGGCTGCGCCTCAGGGCCTCCATCAGGTCGATCACTTCTCCGTTGCCACCCTCGGCCTCGGCACCGAATGTCTCTTCCGTGTCCAGCGCGTCGCCCTTTTCCAGCTTTGCCTCGATAAGCTGCCGGAGCTGCGCCTGGTAGTCGTCCGTGAACTGCTCGGGCTCGAAGTCGGAGGCCATGGACTCCACCAGCGCAGCGGACATCTCCCGTTCCTGCGCGGAGATGCGAATGGACGTGTCCAGGGCAGGGAACGAGGCTTCCCGGACTTCATCCGCCCACAGCAGCGCCTGCAGCATCAGGACGTCGTCCCGGATCCGCAAAGCACCCAGCCGGGTCTTGTCCCGCAGCGCGAACTGCACCACGGCCACGCGCTCGGTGTCCTCCAGAGCCCTGCGCAGCAGCATGTAGGCCTTGGGCGACTTGGAATCCGGCTCCAGGTAATAGCTCTTCTCGAACATGATGGGGTCGAGCTGTTCGGAGGGGACGAACTGCACCACTTCGATTTCGTGGCTGTTCTCCGCGGGAATGGACTTGAGCTCCTCCTTTGTGAGGATCACTGTCCGGCCGTCGTCCTCGTAGGCCTTCTCGATGTCGGAGTAGTCGACGATTTCGCTGCAGACCTCACAGCGGCGCTGGTAGCGGATACGGCCGCCGTCGGCGTTGTGCACCTGATGGAGGCTGATGTCGTGGTCCTCGGTGGCGCTGTAGACCTTCACCGGGACATTGACCAGCCCGAACGCGATGGCGCCTTTCCAGATGGCTCTCATGGGACAAGTCAACAGCACACAACGCCGGAGGTGAAGCCCCATGGCCGGCGGTAAGGAACGCGTGCGGGTCGGCGGCCGCGAACTGACCCTGACCAACCTCGACAAAGTGATGTATCCCGCCACCGGCACCACCAAGGCGGACGTCATCGCCTATTACGCCGCTGTGGCACCGGTGCTGATCCCCGCCGCCAGAAACCGCCCGGCAACCCGCAAGAGGTGGGTTCACGGGGTAGGAACCGAAGCCCAGCCCGGCGAGATGTTTTTCCAGAAGAACCTGGACGAGTCGGCCCCTGGCTGGGTGCCCCGGGCCGCCATCACCCACAAGACCAACACCGTCTACTATCCGCTGGTCAATGATCCGGCCACCCTCACCTGGCTGGCGCAGATCGCCTCGCTGGAGATCCACGTGCCGCAGTGGACGGTGGACTCCCACGGCAGCGCCCTGCCTCCCGACCGGCTGGTCCTGGACCTCGATCCCGGTGAGGGCGCGGGACTGCCCGAATGCGTGGAAGTGGCCAAACTGGCCCGGACCATCCTGCAGGACGTGGGGCTCGAGCCGGTTCCGGTCACCAGCGGCAGCAAGGGGATCCACCTGTACGCGGTCCTGAACGGCACGCAGACCTCGGATGAGGTGTCAGCTTTCGCCCGTGAACTGGCCCGGGCGCTGGAGGCCGACCATCCGGACCTGGCCGTCAGTGACATGAAGAAGACCCTCAGGACGGGAAAGGTCCTGGTGGACTGGAGCCAGAACAATGCCGCGAAGACCACGATCGTTCCGTATTCGCTGCGCGGGCGCCTGCACCCCACCGTGGCGGCTCCGCGGACTTGGCGGGAGTTGGCCTCGCCGTCGCTCAAGCACCTGGACTATGAGGAGGTCATGCGCCGGGTGGCAGCCGGCAAGGACCCCTTCGCTCCGGTCAGTGGCGGCACCGGCCACCCTGGTCCCGGTCGCGCTGCCGCTGTCCACCCCGGCACCATCCACGCAACCCCCGAGCCTCCAAAAACAGCCGGATCGCGCGGCGGCGGGCACGCAGATCCCCGGCTGAACAAGTACCGGTCCCTGCGCGACCAAGGCAAGACGCCCGAGCCGTTCACCGCGGAAGAGCACCGCGCGGCAAAAGCCAACGGCCTACCGGCACAGGCGAACAAGGAGATCTTCGTCATCCAGGAACACCACGCCAGCCGGCTCCACTATGACTTCCGGCTGGAGCACGAGGGCGTGCTTGTCTCCTGGGCGCTGCCAAAGGGCGTGCCGGAGTCAGGGGACAAAAACCATCTGGCTGTACAGACCGAAGACCACCCCATGGACTATGCCGATTTTGAAGGCGACATTCCCAAAGGCGAGTACGGTGCGGGCCGTGTAAGCATCTGGGACAAAGGCGTCTATGAGCTCGAAAAATGGGTCAACGGCAAAGAAGTAATTGCCACGCTGACAGGCCGTGAGGGCGGTGGGCTTGGCGGCAGCAAGAGGTTCGCCCTGATCCATACCGGAAAGGGCCAGGGCGAGGAGTCACAATGGCTCATCCATCTGATGGACAGGGTTCCGGGAACCCGGAAAAAGCCGGCCAGCACCAAGGAACCGGCGAGCCGAGCCCGCACGGCGACTGCCAGGCCAGCAGCCCCCCGAAGGGACTCACTGCAGGAGGACCCGGCCCCCATGCTCGCCTCGGCGGGCACTACGGTGGACCTGCACGGCAGCGACTGGATCTTCGAACTCAAATGGGACGGGATCCGTGCGCTCGTGGTGGCGGATAGGGACCGGATCAGGCTCCTGAGCCGCAACGGCAACGACATGTCGGCCAGCTATCCCGAATTCACGGACAGGAACTGCTGGCCACCGCAGGACTTCATCGCGGACGGCGAGATTATCGCCGTCGGGCCTTCCGGCAGACCCGACTTCGGGCTCCTGCAGGGACGGATGAAGCTGACCAGGCCGGGCGACGTGAAACGGGCCCGGGCTGCCATCCCGGTCCGGATGATGCTCTTTGACCTGCTGGCCGACGGCGGCGACGACCTGCGCAGGGTTTCCCTTCGGAAACGGCGGGAACGCCTCACTGACTTCTTCGAGGCCGGCGAGTGCCCGGTGGAACTGTCGGAGACCCTGGACGACAGGGTGGAACACATTCTGCAAAGCGCCCGCGAGCTGGGCCTGGAAGGCGTGATGGCCAAGCGGGCGGACAGCCGCTACGTGAGCGGGCAGCGGACCCACACTTGGATCAAGCTCAAGATCGAGAAGACCCAGGAAGTGGTGGTGGGCGGCTGGCGTCCCGGCAGGGGCGACAGGTCCAACACCGTGGGCTCCCTCCTGGTAGGCATTCCAGAGGGCAAGGCGCTGCGGTATGTAGGCCGCGTGGGAAGCGGCTTCAGCATGCGTGAACTGGAGGAACTGCGGAAAAAGATGGAGGGGATGGCGCAGAAGACGTCGCCGTTCGATGACGTTCCCTCGGCGGACGCGGCGGACGCGCGCTGGGTGAACCCCGCCCTGGTGGGTGAGGTGACCTTCGGTGAGTGGACCGGGAGCGGCAAGCTCCGCCACCCGGTGTGGCGCGGCTGGCGGCTGGACAAGGAACCGGCGGAGGTAGTGATGGAATCCCCGCGGCCTTGACGGAACAGCCCTGTCAGCCAAAGAGAAACAGCCTGGCGACACCCAATATTGGGCGTAGCCAGGCTGTCTAGAATTTTCAGCCGGTCAGGACGAGTGCGGCATCTGCGGGCGACTGGTCCGGTGGATTGCCGTCACAGCAGCGCCCTGTCCGAGGCGGCCGGGGCTTGCGCCGTGTTCCTTGGGGTGGCGCCGTTTGCCGTTGCCATCTGGCCACTGCTTTGTCCCGCCCATTGCCGCAGTCACGGCCAGGGTCTCGGGAGTGGGCAGCGGCGGCGTGTCCATCGATTCCGCCAGATGCGCAGCGACATCCGGCTTGATGCTGCTTCCGTTGAAGGAGTCGGCCATTTGTTCTTCCTTTCCGCGATGAAATGAAGTGTTCCCCATATTAGATCCGTGATTCCGCCAGTACCGGATAGCAAGGAAGCCCTGCTCCAGCGACGAAGCATTGCGAAGCCAGAAACCTGAACAGGCGGAGTTGATTGCGGCGGCGAATGCCGGGCACAGCGGCCAAAAGCGGCTGGTCTAGCAGTGGACTGGTCAACCTTGAACTATGGCCGCCATGGAGCATCCATTACTCGAAGATCAGTGTTCCCATGGGTCCACCTTAGGCAGAATCCAGCCGTCCGGGAAGAGACTTCTTTAGTCCTCGGCCCCGGTCCGGAAGGATCCTTCCCATACCGCCCTTGACCCTGATTCCCCGATCAGCGCCACGGTGGCTACTGCTCCGCCGCAGAGCACCAACGCGACCACGACGGCGACAATCCCCGCGATGCGGGACCCGGCGGTGCCCATTCGCCGCCGCATCCCCTCTGCCTGCGTGGTGCCGTAGCGGAACCACAGCCACTGGGCCAGGGCCACGAGGAACACGCCCACCACCCAGGGCAGGAGCGTCCCGGCAAGCTGCATATGGGCATTGATCCGCGGGGTGGTATCGATACGGTCCAGGAGCCACGCGCCGGCAGCCGCGGTGACAGGCACCAAGACCAGCGCCAACAGGGCAATTAGCGGCGTGACGATCCCCAAACGCCGTCGGGCGGCGGGCCAGAGAAGGCTGAGCAGCGTACAAAGGGCCGCCAACGGTACGAAGACCACCGTGGCGTGGACGAGCAACACATGCATCGGCAGACCGCTGATCTCGTAGTCCATGGCGAACACCCCGTCTGGAAGTTATGAACTGTCTGGAAGTTATGAACGCTCAGTCCCGGCTTCCCGATCCAACGTCCCGGGTCCTAAGTCAGGCCCTAACCAATCAGACGAGCACCGCGGTTGAACGGTTCAATCAGCAACGGTCTGTGGCTGTTGTACCTCGCCCGGCAGGGCCGGAATCGCCGCAAGATCGGGCCCGAAAAGCCCTGCTCCAGAAAAAGGTTTGATAACGATCGCCTCGCCGCGGAAAATCCGCAGGATGGCGCGGCCAGATCGGCCAAAAGAAATCTGATTTCAGTCCCGTTTGGCCCCCTAAACCGGGCGATCATACGGCACCAGACTCTCGAAATCCATGGAAATCCCGTAAAATTGAAGGCCTGCCCGGAGCGGGGCAGCTATAAGTCGCAAGCAAATGACCTCCACAGGAGTTGCCCAAATGCCCACAGACCGAAGCACGACCGACTCTTCAGCAGGCGCCAGGAACGCCAGCGGAACCAACCAGGCCGCACCCCAGAGTGTGAAGAAACCAAAGCTGCTCGCGCGGCGCCGGCTCAAGGTATCCGACGTTAACGTCGTCGACCAGCCCATGCTCAAGAAGGCCCTCGGCGGCACGATCGTGGGCAACACCATGGAGTGGTACGACGTCGGCGTGTTCGGCTACCTCATCACCACCATGGGGCCTGTGTTCCTGCCGGAAGCGGACAAGAACGTGCAGACGCTGTTCCTCCTGGGTACGTTCGCTGCCACCTTCATCGCCCGCCCGCTCGGCGGCGTCGTTTTCGGATGGCTGGGCGACAAGGTGGGCCGCCAGAAGGTCCTCGCGGTCACGCTGATGCTGATGGCTGCGAGCACCTTCGCCGTCGGCCTGCTGCCCGGCTACGCGCAGATCGGCATGTGGGCAGCGGCCCTTCTGGTGGTGCTCAAGCTCGTGCAGGGCTTCTCCACCGGCGGCGAATATGCCGGCGCCACCACCTTTGTGAGCGAGTACTCGCCTGACAAGCGCCGTGGCTTCTTCGCCAGCTTCCTGGACATGGGCAGCTACCTCGGCTTCGCCTTGGGCGCCGCACTGGTGTCCGTGCTGCAGCTGACGCTGGGCCAGGCCGCCATGGAGGACTGGGGCTGGCGCCTGCCGTTCCTGATCGCGGGTCCCTTGGGCCTGATCGCCGTGTACTTCCGGAGCAAGATTGAGGAGTCGCCGCAGTTCCAGGCAACCCTGGACGCCCAGGAGGAACTCGCCAAGGATGCCGCCGCCGGTGATAACGCCGCAGCAATGGGCCCGGTAGGCATCGTCAAGGCTTACTGGCGCTCGATCATCGTGGCCATGATCCTCGTGGCAGCGGCCAACACCGTCGGCTACGCGCTGACGTCCTACATGCCCACCTACCTCACCGAATCCAAGGGTTACGACCCCGTCCACGGCACGCTGCTCACCATCCCTGTGCTCGTGGTCATGAGCCTTTGCATTCCGCTGACCGGCAAGCTCTCCGACCGCATCGGCCGCCGCCCGGTGCTCTGGATCGGTGCCGTCAGCACTGTGGTCCTGGCTGCCCCGGCGTTCATGCTGATCGGCATCGGCAGCATCTGGTCAACCCTGGCCGGCCTGTCGCTGGTCGCGTTCCCCGTGACCTTCTACATTGCGAACCTCGCCTCGGCCCTGCCGGCGCAGTTCCCCACCGCCAGCCGCTACGGCGCCATGGGCATTGCCTACAACTTCTCTGTGGCAATCTTCGGCGGCACCACGCCGTTCATCGTGGCTGCCCTCATCAACGCCACCGGCAACGACATGATGCCTGCCTATTACCTGATGGCCACCTCGGCCGTTGGTGCCGTGGCCATCTACTTCCTCAAGGAATCCGCCCAGCGTCCGCTGCCCGGCTCCATGCCCAGCGTGGACACCCCGGCGGAGGCCCGTGAACTGGTGGCTACCCAGGACGAGAACCCGCTGATCGACCTCGACGAACTGCCGTTCGAGACCGTCGATGAACTCAACAGGGATCTGGATAAGGACCTCGACGACGAACTGAACAAGGTACCCGCCCGCGCCTGATGCTGCTGCAGGCTGTTGGCGCCGAAGGCTGACGCGACTGAAGGCCCGTCCGGGTTGCCCCTTTCCAAAGGGGCAACCCGGGCGGGCCTTCGCGCTGCCCAGCCGAACCGGCCCTGTTGCCTGCCTCACTTTGTGACGTAGCCCGCGGTGAGATCTTTGCGGCGGTGCTACCTTCGTAGGGTGAAGGGGGTCGTGCCGGTGCAGTCTGTAGTGCACCACCTGCGGCAGCTCCACAGCCTGGGCCCCGCCAACAACGACCACCTCTCCGCATGGCGTGTTGCCATCAGCGTGGCCGTCCCCTCCCTCCTCCTTTTGCTCGCCGGCCGGCCGGAGCTCACCATTTACGCCGTGTTCGGAGCGCTCACCGGCATGTACGGCCGCTCGGAACCGCACCAGCTCCGCCTCAAGCACCAGCTCCAGGCGGCACTGGTCCTGCTTTCGGGCGTGACCGTGGGTGTGTTCCTCTCGGTCAACGGCCTGCACTCATGGTGGCTCGTTGGCATCGAAGCCCTTCTGGCCGGCGCAGGTTCCGTCTATTCGGACAAGGTCCATCTCCGGCCCAACGGCCCCTTCTTCGGGATCCTTGCCCTGGGAGCCTGCGCATCGGTTCCCGCCGCCGTACCTTGGTACGTTGCGTTGCTCATCGCCGCCGGGTCCGCCGCCTTCTCGCTGCTCGTGGGATTCGGCGGCTGGGTCCGCGGCAGGGCCTGGAGCCCCGGCGCGGCGCGGCCGTCCGCCCGGCTGCGGGGAGCGATGCGCCGCCGGGCAGCCCTTCACGCTTCCCGCTACGTGCTGGCTGTCGGCGCCGCCGGCACCATCGGCGTCCTGACCGGAAGCGGCCACCCGCACTGGGCGATGGCGGCCGCTGCGGTTCCCCTTGCGGGCGCTGACCTGCCCAGCAGCGTCCACCGCGGGATCCACAGGATCATGGGGACGTTCCTCGGGCTGGTGCTGGTCGCCGTCGTACTTATGCCGGGGCCATGGGCTCCGCTGCACTTCTTCCCGGGATTGGAGGCCGCGGTGCTGGCCCTGCTGGTGATCGTCTTCCAGTTCGGCACCGAGCTGTTCATGACCCGGCACTACGGGCTGGCGATGGTCTGGTTCACTCCGGTGATCCTGCTCATGACCCAGTTGGCGGCGCCGGCGGACCCGCAGGTGCTCATAGTCGAACGCGCCGTCGAAACCGTGGTGGGGGCCGGCGTCGGAATCCTCGTGGTGGTGCTTATCCGCCCGCGCCGGAGCCGACGCCCGGCTCCTGCGGCCGGCGCGGCGGCCCGGCCGTAAACCTGTCCGGCACCACCCGGGCAACGGCGGCCAACACCTTGTAGCGCTTGGTCGGGATGGAAACAGCCTTCCCGCGCTCATTGTCCGTAAGCGCTTCCCGGACCACGCGCCCCGGCCGCAGCCACGTCCAGCCCGGGGCCACGGACTTGTCCATCCCCATCCGGTCATGGAACTCGGTGTGGACAAATCCGGGGCAGACGGCGGTCACCTTCACGCCCCGGGGTGAGTAGGCAAGGTTCGCCCAGCGGCTGAAGCTGAGCAGCCAGGCCTTCGCCGCCGAGTAGGAACCGCGGGGAAGGAAAGCCGCCACACTGGCCACGTTGATGATGCGGCCGGAACCGCGGGCCAGCATGCCTTGAAGGGCGGCATGGCAGAGCTCCATGGCCGTCTGCACGTGCAGCTTCAGGTGCTTCCTCTCGTCCTCGATGGGGTTCTCGTCAAAGTTGTGCAGCAGCCCGATTCCGGCGTTGTTCACCAGCATGTCCACCGGCCGTGAGGGGTCGGAAAGGCGCCCGACGACGGCGGCCACGCCGCCGTCGTCGGTCAGGTCAGCGGTCAGCACCTCAGCCGTGGTTCCGTACCGCCGCTGCAGCTCGTCCGCTGTGGCCTGCAGCCGTGCCGTATCGCGCGCCACGAGCACCAGGTTGTTTCCCTTTTCGGCAAGCTGGCGGGCAAATTCGGCGCCCAGTCCCGCGGTGGCGCCGGTGACGAGGGCTGTGGGTCTGGCGGTGTTCGGCGTCATGCCAACAGCCTAGCCCCGGAGCACCGATGGATCAGCCTTGCCTGATGGCGGAGTTCAGGCGAATTTGGCCAGCGGATTGGCGAGCCTTCCCGCCTTCTGCAGGCCCCCGGACGGGTCGGCCAGATCCAGCATCTGCTGGTTGTTGCGCAGCTGCAGCCGGTTCAGGCACGAGAGTTCGAAGTCCGGGGCGAACAAATCGTGGTGGGCAAACTGGTCGGCGAGTTCCGGGTGCTCCGCCTGGTAGCCGCGAACCGCTGCCGCCGCGGTGCGCCAGAACTCCTCGCCGCTGAGCACGCCGTCTTCCTCCAGGAGGGCGGCGAGGAAGCGGAAGATGCAGTCAAACACATCGGTGAAGATCGACAGGACCTTGTCTCCGTCGGGAATGTCCACCTTGATGCGGGACACCGATTCGGGCAGGTCAAGCCTGTCCCCCATCACCACGATCTCCTCGGCGATGTCCTTCATGACGGCGCGGACCGGCACGCCGTTCTCGAGGACCAGGATCACGTTCTCGCCGTGGGGCATGAACGCCAGCTCGTACCGGTACAGGCAGTGCACCAGCGGGATGAGGTACGCCTCGAAGTACTGCCGCAGCCAGGTGCCCGGTTCCATCCCGGACTGCTCGATCAGCGCGGACACCATGGGTTTGCCCGCGGCGTCGACGTGCAGGAGCGAGGCCATGGTGGCTAGCTGCTGGCCGTCCTTGAGCAACGGCATCGGGCTCTCCCGCCACAGGGCAGAGAGCATCTTGCGGTACGGCGAGCCCTTCGTGGCGGCTGCCTCGTAGTAGCCGTTGTGGTAGCCGATGGCCGCCACTTCGCGGATCATGGCGAGCCCGCGGCCCTGCAGCGCCTCGTCACCGGCGATCAGGTCCTGAAGCCAGTCATTGATCGCCGGAGTCGCCTTCATGTACTGCGGCGACAGCCCGCGCATGAACCCCATGTTGAGCACCGACATGGCAGTCTTGACGTACGTTTTCTCCGGTGCGGTGGTGTTGAAAAACGTGCGGATGGACTGCTGGGCCTGATAGCTGTCGGCCCCGATTCCGAGGTGGACGATGTGCCGCTGGGCGACTTCGGCCGCGAACGTGACCGTCAGCTTGTTCTCCCACTGCCACGGATGCACCGGCATCAGGAAGTACTGGGCAGGGTCCAGGCCAAGGGCACCGAGCTCGGCGTCAAAGAAAGCCAGGGTGCCTGCCCCCAGTTCGGCTTCCAGGTGGGCGGCGTACTCGAGCCCCTGGCTGGACGTGAAGACCGCCTTGCTGCTGTGCACCGCGATCCATTCCAGCTGCACCGGGGCTCCTGCCTCCGGGGCAAAGGCACAGTAGTCGCCCATTCCGAAGCCCAGCCGTCCGTTGTTGGCCACAAAGCACGGGTGCCCCTCGGTCATGCTGCGTTCAATCGTCTGGAAGTCCGTGGCTGGGTCCGCTCCGCGGGTCACGCCGGCAGCCAGTTCGGCCGACGACGGCTGGCCCATCCACTGCTTGAACGCGTGGCTGGAGAGCGTGCTGCCGATCTCCTCGAGGTAAACCGGGAGCATTTCCTGGCGGATGCCCAGGGTGCCGGAGAATTCGGTGATGAACCGGAGCGCATCCAGCGGGGCGTCCTGCCCGTCACGGCGGCAGGTAATAGAGCATGCGTCGACGGACCAGTGGTCCAGCTGCAGGATCCGGGCGGAGAAGCGGTACTCAACGGCGCCGTCGTCGCTGCGGACCCGGTACCCGCCGATGCCGTTTCCGATCGGTTCCGGGACGAGGATCCGCTCGTGCGAGAACTCGGCGAGCGCCTTGCGGACCAGGTGCCGGCTGGCAGCGGCCCAGCGTTCCGGCGTGAGGTGGGGAACCGCATTGCCTGCGGTCAGGACAGATTCAAATTCAAGGGTGGTCACAGTGATGCTCCTGCGTTGATTGGCGTTTCGGGGTTGACGTACGGGCGGCGCGGGCAGAGTGGAATGATTCGCGCGTGCAGAAGCTCAGAAGGGCTTGTTTGTCCGGAAGGGTCACCTCGCCGGCGGGCTCAAAGCCCAGCCGCGCGTTGAGGACGTGGATCTTGGTGTTGCGGGCGTCGGGCTCCACCACCACGCGCTCCACGCCGGGCTTTTGGAAGAGCCGGTCCAGGACCGACTCCATGACGTCGGCCGTGAACCCCGGACGCGGCATTCCCTGTGGCGGGGCGACCAGCAGGTGCATGCCGATATCGCCGGGCTGGACGGTGTAGACGCGGTTGAGCGTCGACGACGCCGGCAGGTACTCCTCCATCAGGAAGGCCGGGACGCCGTCCTCGATCCCCAGCAGCGCGTGGTGGTGTCCGCTGGACTGGATTTTGGAGTACTCCTCCATGATGTCCTCGACTGACGCATCCAACATCCCCCAGAAGGAGGCGTACGGGCGGGTGACCCAGCTGTGGAGGAGCAGTGCGTCCCCTTGGGCGTCAAGGCAGCGGAAAGTGAAGCTCATGCGGGCACCTCCGCCTGCGCAGTTACTCCAGCCGGCACAGCGGCATCCGCCGGCGGCACGCCGAACTCCTGGAAGGCAATGCTGCGCTCCACCGGATAGACCTCGCGGCCCAGGATGTCCCGGATGATGCAGGAGTTCCGGTAGGCGGCCATGCCGAGGTCCGGCGTGACGAAGCCGTGGGTGTGGAGTTCGGCGTTCTGCACGAATATTTCGCTGGGTTCGACGCCGGTGCTGTAGTTGCGCTGGACAGCGAACCTTCCGGCGCTGTCCCGGGCAATCCGCTCCTGAACGCCAGCCAGGAACTCCGGCTCGCGGTAGGCGTATCCGGTGGCCAGGACCACCGCTTCCGTCTGCAGCGAATAGTCCGCGCCCTGCTCCCCGTGGGACAGCTCCAGCGTGTGGGACCCGGTGGAGCCGTTCCAGCTGGCACCGGTCACGGCGGAATGCGTCAGCAGCCGGGTGTCCACCATGCCGGAGAGGCTCTTGGTGTACAGGAGGTCGTAGATGGAGTCGATGAGCTCGGAGTTGATGCCCTTGTAGAGGTTCTTCTGGCTCCTGATGAGCGAGTCGCGGCGCTCCTGCGGAAGCCCGTGGAAATAGTCGACGTACTCCGGCGAGGTCATCTCAAGGGTGAGCTTGGTGTACTCCAGCGGGAAGAACCTGCCCGAGCGGGTGACCCAGCTGAGCCGGTACCCATACACGTCGATGTCCTGAAGCAGCTCGTAGTAGATCTCCGCCGCGCTCTGTCCGCTGCCGACGATGGTGATGCTCCGCCGCTGCTGGAGTTCGCTTTTCCGCGCCAGGTAATCCGCGTTGTGAAGGACCGGTCCCCCAGCCCCCAGAATCCCGCGGCATGCCTCCGGAACATAGGGCGATGTTCCGGTGCCGAGCACCAGCCGGCGTGCACGAAGCACCTCCGGCCCCGCGGGGCCGTCGACCGAAAGCGTGTACACGCCGTCGTCGTACGTCACGTCGGCCACCTCCGCGCCAAACCGCACCGACGGCAACTGGCCGGCCACCCACTGGCAGTACTGGTTGTACTCGGCCCGCAGCGGGTAGAAGTTTTCGCGGATGTAGAAGCGGTAGAGCCGGCCGGTCTGCTTGAGGAAGTTCAGGAAGGAGTACGGTGATGTCGGATCCGCCAGGGTCACGAGATCCGCCATGAACGGTACCTGCAGGTGGGCCGGCTCCAACATCATGCCCGGGTGCCAGTCGAAGGATTCCCGGCGTTCGAGGAACACTCCGTCCAGGCCCTCGATCGGCTCGCTCAGCGCGGCGAGCCCAAGGTTGAAGGGCCCGACGCCGATGCCGGCGAAATCGTAAACGCGGCCTGCGCCTGAGGTCCTAAGCGATGCCGTGCTCATGCGTGTGCCTCCGTCCGTGCGGCCGAGCCGGCGAGCAGGCTCTCGCCCGAGCTTCGAAGCAGGGCGATGATCTCGCCGATATCCTCGAGCGTTGCCTCGGCGTTGAGGAGCGTGAATTTCAGGTAGTGCCGTCCGGCGACCTTCGTACCCGCCACGACGGCCTGGCCGGACTCGAACACGGCCGAGCGGATGGCCGGGTTTAGCTCGTCGGCAGCGTCCTCCGACAGCCGTGTCCCGTCTGCGGTGAGCGGCCGGTACCGGAAAACGAGCGTGCTCAGCTGGGGCCCGGCCGCCAGTTCGAAGTCATTGTCTGCCGCGAGAACCGAACTCACGCGGGCAGCCAGGTCAATCGCCTCGTCGAGCAGCGCGCCCACGGCGTTGGCGCCCATGATCCGGAGCGTCAGCCACAGCTTGAGGGCGTCGAACCGGCGTGTGGTCTGGATGCTCTTGTCCACCTGGTTGGGGATCTCGGCTCGCGCCGCCGTTTCCGGGTTCAGGTAGTCGGCGTAGTACGTGACGTGGCGCAGCATTGCGCCCTCGCGCACCAGCAGCGCGCTGGAACTGACAGGCTGGAAGAAGGTCTTGTGGAAGTCCACGGTGACCGAGTCCGCCAGCCCGATGCCGTCGAGGAGATGGCGGTGGCGGTTGGAGACCATGAGCCCGCCGCCGTATGCGGCGTCAACATGAAACCATGCACCGTAGGCTCCGGCGAGGGCAGCCAGGTCGGCCAGCGGATCCACGGCGCCGAAGTCAGTGGTCCCGGCCGTACCCACAACCGCCATGGGAACCAGGCCGTCGCTATGGGCCGTGGCCAGGGCGCTGGCCAGGGCGGCCGGATCCATCCGGTGGTCCGCCGCGCAGGCGACGGACACGACGGCGTCGAACCCCAGCCCCAGCATGGAGGCCGACTTCTGGATGCTGAAGTGGCTGTCCACCGAGGTGAAGATCCGCAGCTTCTCCAGCAGAAGCGGCAGACGCAGCCCCTCGTTGGCCGGATCCTGCCGCAGTCGGGCCACCGCGTGGTTGCGGGCTATGAGCAGCGCCTGCAGGTTGGACTGGCTGCCGCCGGACGTGAACACGCCGTCGGCCGTGTTGCCCAGGCCAAGCCGCTCGGCGGTCCAGTCGATGAGGCGCCGCTCGATCATCGTCGCACCTGCGCTCTGGTCCCACGTATCCATCGACGAGTTCACGGCCGAGAGCACCGCCTCCCCCACGAGGGCGGGAATAACCACGGGGCAGTTCAGATGGGCGGCGTACTTTGCGTCATGGAAGTACACGGCGTCGCGCAGGTAGGTGTGCTGGAGTTCCTCCAGTGCAGCCGCTGTGTCCGGCAACGGCCGCTCCAGGTCCACTGCCTCGACGCGGCGCTTCATCTCCGCCGGGCCGACGCCGGTGAACGGCTGCGAGGTGCGCTCGAGTTTGGTGGCCACGGTATTGACACCCTGCAGCACCTGGGCCACGTAGCGCGGCGCATTCCGGGCGTTGAACAGCTGGTTGCTGGCGGCGAGGGCGAGTTCCACACCGGACCCGAAGTCCAGCCCGGAAGTGCCTTGGGCAGGCGTGTTTTGGGCGTGCGGGCCAGTTCCGGCTTCGAAGTCCACGCGTGGTTCGTCCACGTCCGGCAGCAGCGTCATAGGTCATCCTTTTTTCGGCGTGATATGCGCCAGGCACCAACAGCGAAGCACCAAGCAAGGACAGCCTTACTTAGGTAAGCCTTTTAGTCAAACTTCTATGATGTAATTCGATCGAGCCTCGACTTGTCGGGGATTTTTGCCGTTACCGGGGTCATTGACTTTCCCGGCGCAGCCGAAATGCCCATAATGCCCACCGGGACAGGGCGCGGCGCCCACCGGGACACGGTGGGATGGCGCGGAGTAGAGTTTCTGCACGAGGCGTCGACCACAGCAGGGAGCAGGGGGACATGTCCGGCAGTGAGCATGATCCGATAAATTTTCGGGAAGTGGATTCGCAGGGGCAGCCAACCGTGGGGCCAGAACAACCAGGGTTCGCGCCCTACGAGGCAGCGGACTTCGGGCAGCGGCGCCGTCTGTCGGTGAACCCATTCATCGTTGCGCTGTGGGCGCTAGTGGCGGTTCTGCTGGCGTCGCCGTTCGGCGTCTTCACGCTCGCGCAGGAATCACTGAACTCGGGCACCGAACCGCAGGTCATGCCCGTGAGCTACATGTGGATCACGTTCGCGCCGCAGATCCTGTTCGCCGGTCTCGTGGGAGCCCTGGGCCTTCTTTTCTGGCACGCAGCACAATGGCAACGGAACCGCGCCAAGCAACCCCCGCCGTCGTAATCCCCCACCAAGCGCGAACGGACACTTAAGCACCCGCGCCCAACACAGCGCACCTACCCCGCGGGGACCTCGCTTGCGACCGGGTCCTCCGGAGCGACGCCGGCCGCGCGGGACGAGCGAACGCGGCGCAGCCTGAGTTCCTCGGTGACCTGGACGTACCAGAAGCGGGCCCCGAAGGCAGGGCTGGGCGTGTCCAAATGCCGGAACAGTACGTCCGCCAGCCGGGCCAGCTCCGCGTCCGGCTCCGCAGCGAGGGTTGCAGCCGGGTCCACGGCCTCGTTCAGGCATCCCTCCAAGTGGCGGCGCACTTCCCCGTCCGTCATGGCACCAGCCGCAACATCGTCAGTCATGCTCTCGTCGCTCGTCGCCGGCTCAGTCGACGCCCCGTCAGTCATCGCATCGCCCCCGCCGGGGCCAGACAGGAAGGCTCGCGAAAGTCCGGAGTAACGTGCCGGGGACACTCAACCCGCACCGGCACACGCAGTTTTTGTTTCAAAGAGATCCCCAGAAAGAGAGTCCGAAGGCCAACTGCATAGCCCTGCCCGATCGTACGGAAATGTCTCCCCGGTCACAAGTATCGCCGGGCACAAGTATCACGGCTCGCTGCCGCGGCTCAGCCCAGGGATGCGGGAGGCCGAAGGTCCGCCGGACTAGCCCTCGGCGCGGGGCGCCGCCGGTTTGTGGCGCACTTCAGGTGCCGAGAAGCTTGGGCGCGGCCGCCTCAGGCCAGTCGATGCACTGCGTGTACACCTCATGTTTGCGCAGGTAGCGGGCGGTAAACGGGCAATGTGGAATGATCCGTTTACCCGACGCCACAACATCGTCGAGGGCAAAGTGGATGAGCACCTTGGCCAGGCCGTGGCCCTGGAACTGCTCGGACGTCTGGGTGTGGATGAAATCCACGTGCCCAGGCTTGTCTTCGAACCTGACTTCCACCGCCAGCTTCCCGCCCACGTGGAGTTCGTAGCGGTGGAGCGCATCGTTCCGGAAGGTGGTGACGTCCGCGGTGAAATGGTCCTCGGTAACTGCCGTGTTGTCCGTCATGGTTCGACATTGGCACTTAATGGCTGTGCTGGCAATGGTCGAGCGCCTCGGGCGGGAACGCGCCCCAGCAGCAGCACGGCCATCGCAAAGCAGGCGGCACCGCCGCCAAGGAGTCCCAGCGCCAGGCCGTTGACGGCGGCGTCAGCCACCGGGACAAAAACCACGACGACGGCGGTCACCACGGCCGCCGGTGCCCGGCCGCGTGAGTGCATGGCCGGCGTCGGCCGTTCCTCAAGCCGCCCGAACAGGAGAACCGCGGGCAGCAGGAGGAAGACCACGCCGAGGAAAACAAGCGGGCGCGACCACCACCATTCGGCGGTGCCCGAGGCGGGTTTGGGAAAGTCGGTCAACAGAAGCAGCCCGGTCATGGCGGCCAGCAGCGGCAAGTGCCAGAGGTAGACCGTCATGGCGTGGCGCCCGGCAATACCCACCACGGCACGGATCCAGCGCACGGCGGCGAGTGCGTTCAACAAGGGCCGGGCGAGCTGCAGCACCGCCGCCTGCGAGATGCCCAGCAGGACCAGGCTGAGGTTGGGCGGATTCAGGTTCACCAGCATGTTGTCCCGGTACAGGCCCAGCACTACCAGGACGACCATCAGCAGGTTGCTGGCGGCGATCAGCCCCACCAGCTGTGACCTGCTCCACCGGTCCAGCCAGCCATCGGCCATAAAGAACCCGAGCTGCTGCACCGCGCACCACACGAACACCACGTTGACGTAGGCGAGCGTCGGGAAAGCACCGCGGAAGCAGTCCACAGTCACCACGAGCGCCACCAGCCCCAGGAGCGTCAGCCACGGCGCACGCCGGTGCAGCCTCACCAGATGCGGTATGTTCAGCTGGGCCGCCAGATAGGCCGCGAGGAACCACAGTGGCATCCCCGCACCGCTGGCCAGCAGCTGCACCACCTGCTGATCCACACCGGCCAGCAGCGCACCCCACAGGCCAACGAACATTACCGCCAGCAGGGCTGCGGCCGGGCGGACCAGGCGCAGCAGCCGGGACTGGACGAACTCAAAGCCGCTGCCGCCGCGCGCCTGCATGCGCCGCCAGGACTGCGCCCCCGTGATGCCCCCGGCCACAAAGAACAGCGGCATCACCATGAAGACCCAGATGACCGGTTCGAACCAGTCCTGCTCGGCCAGGGTGTTTTCGGTGGTGACAGTGCCGTCGGGGTGCAGTACCGGGCTGGTCATCATGCAGTGCCCCACCACCACAAGGGCGAGGCAGATAAAGCGCGCGAGATCGATGGCCGGGTCGCGGGCGGTCGCGGCAATGTCCGTTGCCGCCGCCGGCTCCGTGGAATTCTTCATGGCGCCCCACCACTGGAACTCGCTTTACGTAGTTGTAGTTTCCATTGTGCGCTAACTTGCCCCACATGTGGCGGCCTGGAGTTTTTGTACACTTGTTGGCCTCTGAAGGCCCCGCGAACTCGCGATTTGTGTACAAGAGCCCCGTCGGCGGCTGAGGATCGCGAGCGCGCTCGTGCCGAAGTCCTTCGCCGCGCCGTTCCACCGGGCCAGGAGCCCCTGCAAATTCTCGCCGTCGGCCCGGTGCGCCGGAAGCTGATCCTCGAGCGTGGCTAGGACGCCGGTGCGGAGTTCGGTGTTGAAGTTGACCTTGCCCACGTTCATGGCGGGCGCCTTCGCCAGTTCATCCGCCGGAATGCCCGAGGCGCCATGAAGCACCAGCGGGATGTGGGTGCGCACGGCAATATCCTGCAGGACGTCCCAGCGCAGCCGCGGCTCACCCTTGTACTTCCCGTGGACGTTGCCCACGGCCACCGCGAGCAACTGCGCGCCCGTCCGTGCCGCGAAGTCCTCCACCTGGGCGGAGTCGGTCAGGCCGGCAACCTCGTTGCCCGCCCCGTCGCCGTCCGCGCCGAAGGCCTTGTCTTCGTCGCCGGCCAGGCCGCCGAGTTCAGCCTCCAGGACCACGCCCGCATGACCTTGCCCCTCGAGCGCTGAACGCACTGCACAAACCAGCGCGATGTTGTCTTCATAGGGAAGTGCCGAGCCGTCTGCAAGGACGGAGTCCGCCCCGGCCGCGACGGCGGCGGCGATGACATCCAGGTCGGTGGCGTGGTCCAACTGAACGGCAACCGGCACGGAGGCGTCGTCGGCAAGGCCCCGGAGCGCGGAGATGAGCCTCAGCCCGTTGGCTGTTGCGGCGGTCTTGGGCGCCACCAGCAGGATGACGCCGCGCTTAGCTTCCTCAGCGGCGCTCACCACCGCCAGAGCCGTGGTGAAGTCGTAGCAGGTGAACGCCGGCACGGCCGACCCCCGTTTGAGGGCGGACACCACCAGCCCGTCGAGTTGTGCCCGCATCAGCCTTCTCCGACGGTGCGCTTGGTGGGGGCAACTACCTTGATGACGGCGGAGTCGTCAGCGGCGGCCAGCCCGTGGGCCTGGCCCAGCAGGTACAGCTGCTCGGCGGCGGCGGCAACGGGGGTCGCCAGGCCAGCACTGCGCGTGGCCTTGCCCACGATGCCCATGTCCTTGACGAAGATGTCCAGGCGGCTGAGCACCTCGGCGCCTTCGTCGGTGTAGGCCTCCAGGATGCGAGGTCCGCGGTTGGAGAGCATGAAGGAGCCGGCGGCGCCGGCCTCCAGGGCGGCCAGGGTCTTCCCCTGGTCCAGGCCCAGGGCGTCGGCCAGTGCCATTGCTTCAGCGGCGGCGGCGATGTGGATGCCGCACAGCAGCTGGTTGACGGTCTTCAGCGCCTGCCCGTCACCGGGTTTGTCGCCCACCACGGTCAGGGTGGAGGCGAGCAGCTCCAGGACCGGACGCGCCGATGCCAGCGCCTTGGGTTCGGCTCCAACGACGATCAGCAGGTCGCCCTCGCCTGCACGCTTCGGGCCGCCGGACAGCGGGGCGTCCACGAGACCGACGCCGAACTCCGCCAGGCGCGCAACGGTGGACGGAATTGCTTCAGTGCCCACGGTGCTGGTCAGGATGACGACGGCGCCCGGCTTCAGTACCGAGGCCACGCCGTTCCCGCCGAACAGGACATCGTGGAGCTGTGCGCTGTTGCGCACGGCAAGAAGCAGGGCGTCCGTATCCTGGGCAGCGTCCCGTGCGGAAGCGAAGGTCTTCACACCGGCTTCTTCGGCGAGGCGCAGGCGCGGTTCGGCGATGTCGAACCCGTGGACGGTCAGCTGGCTGGCGAGGCGGGTAGCCATGGGCAGGCCCATGGCGCCCAGGCCGAGGACGGTGACTTTGTAATTCGAGGTCATGGTGTTCTCCAGTGAAAGTGGCATTGGTGCGGGAAGCCGGGGCCCACGCCGGCGAGGGCCCCGGTGGGGACTAGAACGTGTTGCTGAGCTTGCTGGTGACCTGGGCGAGCGACTCGTCATCACCGACGTTGCCGGCAAAAACGATGTACGGGATCCCCTTGGCCGGGCCGTCAACCGGCTCCCAGAGGCTCACAATGCCGGGCAGCATGGGCCCGCGGACGATCGCGTGCCGGATCTCCAGCCCGTGCGCGGCAACATCCGAGGACGTGATGCCGCCCTTGGCGATGACGAACCGCGGCGGGAAGGTCTTCAGCGTCCGGTTGACCACGGCGACGACTGCGGCGGACACGGTGCGCGCGATCCTCAGGCTTTCGGCCGGGTTATCGGTCTTGATGAGCAGTCGGCTCGTGTGGACGATGACGTCACCGCTGCGCAGTGCCTCCACGACGGCATCCACCGTCTGGTCGAGGTAGCCGGCTGCATCCTCGCCCAGGAGCTTTTCGACGTCGATCTCCACAATGCGCGCACTGCTGTGCCGGTCGGTAAGCACCTTGAGCTGCCTGGTGGTTACGCCCACATGCGAACCGACCACGATCAGGCCGCCGGCTTCGGACGGGGTGTTGCCCGCGTAGGCTTCCTCGCCGCTGAGCTCGGGCCGAGTGTCCTGGCCGATCCGGGCGCGCATGAACGGCGGGCCAACCCGGTAGAGCAGCTTCTTGCCGCGGCGCTCGGCCTCCTCCAGTCCCAGCGCCAGGGCGCGCAGGTCGTTTTCCGTGACGATGTCCACCACGATGGGCGTGGACTGTGTGGCCGGCTCGATGGCGTCAGCAATTGCCTTGGCCGACACCTCAGCCTCCCCAGTGGCGGAACCGGCGCGGATGATGTTCAGGTCCAGCACGATCACGGAGTCTGCGGCAAACCGGCCCTGCGACTTCTCTTCCACGTACTTGGCCATCTCGGAATTGGCGAAGCCGAAGGTGGCGTCCTTGGCGAATTCGGTCTCGGCAACGGGGGTCAGCTGGCCGGCCTCCGGTCCGCGCGTGTAGTGGACACCTCCAATGGTGATGCGGCCGGCGTCGGGAAATGCGGGAACCATCACGACGCCGTCGGTAGCCTCTCCGCTTTCGGCCGCCACGGTGGCGGCGATGACGTCCGGCTCCAGGGGGAAGTGACCGCGGAGGGTCGAGTCGCTGCGGCTCACAAAGCCGAGGTCTATCTCGCCCTCGCCGTCGCGGGAAGCGGCCAGGGCGTTGCGGACCACCTCTTCGTTGCGTGCGGCCGCTTCATCGGGATCGAGGCTGCGGGTGTTCGTCAGTACGTACACGGCGGGCTTACCCTGATGGAGGGCCCACTGGAAGTCCTCGACTTCCCAGCGGGTGAGCACAGGGAGATCGGCCACGGACTGCGTGCCGGTGGGGTCGTCGTCGAGCACCACGAGGACGCGCGGGGACGTGGCGGCCGTGGCCGCAACAGCGTCGGCGACCTGCCGGGCAGGGATCTGGAGCTCGGCGGGAAAGGCGGCCAGAACGTCGGATTCGAGGGGCACTGTGCACTCCGTTGTGTTAAAACTGTCTTGCGGATGATTTGTCAGATGTCAGACATCTGCCCTTTGATGCTAGTGTGGCATAACGCACAGCACGTGCGCAAGTACACTTTTTGCAGAGATCCCCGGCTGTAAAGGCCGCACACGCTGAACGGAAGAAATGGCACGCAAATCATTGGTGGGCGTCGTCGCCGACGAACTCCTTGACCGCATTATCTCCGGCGAGTTTCCGCCGGGCAGCAGCGTGCCGGGAGAACTGGAACTCAGCGCACGCCACGACGTCAGCCGCATGACGGTGCGGGAGGCGATGAAGACCCTTGAGGCGCAGCGTATCCTCAGCGTGGAACGGGGGCGCGGTACGTTCGTGAACCCGCTGAACCGCTGGTCGTCACTCGAGGCAGTGCTGCGGGCCGCCTCAGAGGGCCAGAACGGGTCGGCCGCCGCGGTCCAACTGATCGAGTTGCGCCGAATGCTGGAAACAGGCGCCTGCGAGCTGGCGGCTCAGCGCATCACCGACGACGAACTCGATGGCCTTCGGGACTGCGTGGCGGACATGCAGAAGGCGCACCAGCGCAATGACCTGCCGAGCTTTGTTGCTGCCGATCTGGCTTTCCACGACCAGATTCTGCATGCGTCCGAGAACGTCTTCGTGGCAGTCCTCTTCGAACCGCTGCACCGCGTTCTCGAAAAGGGGCGGACCGAAACCTCGAAGGTGCCTGATATCCAGGAGCATGCGATCGGGCACCACCAGAACATTTTCGAGGCCCTGGCTGCCCGCGATCCGCAGCAGGCACGCAATGCCATGGACGCCCACATGCAGCAGACCCTCGACGACCTCCGAAGCTACGTGCTGGAAGCCTAGTCCGCGGACGCCCCGTCCGATACTCTGCAGGAACGGCCAGCAGCCGGGTATCGATGGCGATCACGAGGAGCGAAGATGTCTAATAACACCTACAGCATTTCTGAAATTGTCGGAACCTCGACCGAGGGCGTCGACGCGGCCGTCCGCAACGGTATTTCCGACGCCGCAAAGACCCTGCGCAACCTGGACTGGTTCGAGGTCAAGGAGATCCGCGGTCACCTCGAGAACGGCCAGGTGGCGGACTGGCAGGTCACCCTCAAGCTCGGCTTCCGCCTGGAGCGGGACTGACTGCGCGGTAGCGGAACAAGTATGCGGCGCCGGCTGTCGTTCAGCCAGCGTCGCATCATTTGCTTAATCCTGGGCGGTAGCGCTCCGGCGCCACACTGTGGGGATCCCGCGGAACGCGGGAAATACCTGTCCCTCAAAGAAGGCGTGCGCCTCGTCCGGCGAGTCGACGGGCGCCCACATTCCCGACGCCGGGCAGTGGGTTCCGGTCAAAGCGGAGGGTGTGGAGCGTTCCCGAAGCAATGCGATGCGTTTCATCGTTGAAGGTCATCCTTGGGTCGGAGGGCTGGGAGAAGTTCTCCTCCAAGGCTAGGAAACGCGCTAGACCGACCCAATGGACGAATGGATAGAATCGCGCCCTCCGGCTGGGCATCGGCACAGACGGCACCGGAGTGCGGAGTCAGTTGTTACCGGGCGGGCGGTCGCTGGGGATCCTCCAGAGCGGGCTCATCAGGTTCGCCGTCCGGGCCCGTGGGTGGTCCCGGATTGTCCTGGTGCGGAACTGCGGGTTCCTCCAGGGGCGGGTCTTGGTTGGGGTCGAAGGGGAATCCCTTGGGTGAACCATCCTTAGGCTGGTCCGTCGGGTTCTGCTCCGGATCGGCGGGCGTTTCGCTCATGGTCTGGATCCTTAGCTGGTGGAAAGGCCAGGATATTTCCGGCCGGGCTACTCCAAGGATTACCAGCGCCGCCATGGATAGTCCAGAGCACCGGGTCCTGCGTGGAGCCCCGGCGCTGCCAGTTGAGCCAGGGCCGTCAGTTCACCAGTTCGGTGCTGGGGCGGCGGCGGCCGGTCCACTTGCGGTGGCCTGTCTCCAGTTCGACGACGTCCCGGCCGAACGAGGCCACCAGCGCCACGAGCGCCACGACAACGGCAGCCATGCCGATTCCACCGGGCACTCCGGGTGTGAGTGCCAGCAGCAAGGCGAAGGGCTGGAAGGCGCCGATAACCTTGCGCAGCCTCTTAACAGGCAGCACCCGTTTCAGTTCAGGCCTGATCCATCCCGCGGCCACGAAGGCGTACCACATGAGTCCGACGGCCAGCACCCAGGGGCCGACGACAGGTACAGCTGCACACGACAGCACAAGGACCAGCGCTGCGTCGGTCTGGACGTCCAGCCGACCTCCCGCCGGGCTCGCGCAGGCAAACCGCCGCGCAACGGCCCCGTCCACCGCGTCAAGAAGAAAAGCCGCCCCACCCAGCACGACCACCGGCATGGCGGGGCCGGTTCCGCCGAACAGCGCCGGAATTGTCGCCGCCGCAAAGCATGCCACCAAGACAGCACGAATCAGGGTAACGCGGTCCGCGGCCGTGGTCACCCTGGGCTTGCGGTTGAGGATGGAAGCCGCAGCATTTCCCATCACCGCCAGTCCGGCACCTATGGCGGCAAGGAAGTACGTTGCTTCAGCACCTGTAACGGTCAGGACCCAGCTCCCGGACACAAGGAAACCAGCCATGGCAACGGCTACGTCCACCAGAGCGCGCCTACCGAGCAAGACCTGCATATGCCTCCCTTGCGCTCATCGTAACAACAGGCGGTCCACAAGCATTCCCGGGCTGACCTCGGAAGATAGCAATAGAGGGCGCGCCAGCCAGCAAACGGGGTCTGGGCAAACTGTCCCCGATAGGAAAGACTCTTCCGCATGGCACTCGCACCAGTCATCGAGCTGAACGACGGCAACCGGATACCTCAGATCGGCCTTGGCACCTGGCCGCTGAACGACCGGGAGGTGAGTGACGCCGTCGTAAGAGCTGCGGAAGCCGGGTACCGGCATATCGATACGGCGGTGCGATACGGGAACGAGGCCGGCGTCGGATCCGGAATCCGAGCCAGCGGCCTGGACCGGGCGGAGTTCTTCATCACCACCAAGCTGGACGGGGAATTCCAGGGTGGAGATCTGGCCGCGGCAGGCCTTGAGGGCTCGCTGAAGCGCCTGAACCTGGACTATGTGGACTTGCTGCTGATCCACTGGCCGCTCCCCCGCCGCGGAGAATTCATCTCCACGTGGAAGACCTTTGAGCGGCTGCAGGGCGCAGGGAAAGTCCGGTCGATCGGCGTATCCAACTTCAAGCCGGCCCATCTGGAAAAGCTCATGTGGGAGACCGAAGTTGTGCCGGCCGTGAACCAGATCCAGCTCAACCCGTCCGTGACCCGCTCCGCGGACTGCGCCTACAACGAGCGGCACGGGATCGCCACCGAATCGTACAGCCCGCTGGGTGCAGGGTCGGGCCTGCTGTCCGCGCCCGTTCTGATCCGAATCGCCGGCAAACACGGCCGGACGGTGAGCCAGGTAGTGCTGCGCTGGCACGTGCAGCAGGGGCTGGTGGCCATCCCCAAGTCCGCCGATCCCCGGCGGATGAAGGAGAACATCGAGGTCTTCGATTTCGCTTTGGATGAGGAGGACCTGACCGCCATCAGCACCCTCGATGAAGGCCCCGAGGCAGGTGTAAATTCCGACGTCCAAGGCCACTGATGCCTGGGCCCGGGTGGGCGCTGCCAGCCGCTCCGGACTCGAAGGCGACTGGAAGAAAAATAGTAAGCATGTTTAGTATTAGGGAGAAGGACGAAGCGTATCCGGCAATCCGGGTAACTCCTTTAGCGGAAGAAGGAACGATAAAAGATGGGTTTTCTCGCATTTCTGATTCTTGGCCTCATCGCTGGAGCCATTGCTAAGGCCATCCTCCCCGGCCGGCAGGGCGGCGGCATTTTCATCACGCTTCTCCTCGGCGTGGTTGGCGCAATTCTCGGCGGCTTTATCGGCAGCGCACTCTTTGGAGTGGGGATCAACGAGTTCTTCTCGCTGTCCACTTGGCTGCTGGCGATCGGTGGCGCACTTATCGTGCTGCTGGTCTACGGCATGATTACCAAGCGTACGGCCCGCTAGACAGGGCAGTGCCGGAACCGGCTCCGGGGAACCTCCCGGGGCCGGTTCCCTACCCCAGGCCCTACCGGGCCCACCAAATCGTACAATCCCCTCAAGAGTAGGAGATCATCATGAAATCCAAACTTCTTTTCGGCGCCGGAATCGCTGCAGGCTACGTGCTCGGATCCAGGTCCGGCCGGGCAGCGTACGACAAGCTCAAAGCACGGGCCGCCAGCATCTGGGACAGCAAGCCGGTCCAGGACAAAGTCGCGGCAGCAACCGAAGCCGTCAAGGAAAAGGCCCCTGATGTCGGTGACCAGCTGGCGGAAGCCGCGCGCCGGGCCGGAACCGTACTCGGTTCGGCCATCCACCGCGATGCATCGAAGTCGGGCGACGCTGGCACCGCTTCTGCCGGCACTGCGTCTGCAGCCGGTACATCAGAAGACAGCGGACACGTGCCCGCCCATAGTACGCATCCGGAGACGGTCAACCTCGGAACCTCCGATGTTGAGTCCGATCCGGCACTTAACGACAGCGCGGGTCAGGACTGGTCGGACGAGGGCGGAGCCACTCCGGCCGGCGCCGCCACGAATGTAAATCCGGATAAACAGTAGCTCCAGAGTCTGCTTGAGCCTGCATCCCGGGCGGTGTGGGCAAGAACCAAAAATGTCAGACCCCTCTGACAATGTTTTCCTATGGAAGCCACCGGGGAAAACGCAGACGGTATGTCAGGCCGGGCAACACTGCCCGGCCTGCGTGCTGCCCTGCTGCATAGCATCCCCGCTTCCGGACGTCCGGCTTCTGCCGGATCGGGCACCGCCCGGATCAGGCACCGCCGATGCGGACACATCTTCGTCCGACGGCGGTGCTGCCGCCGGCTCAGCCATGCATATGCCCCCAGCCACATCCGAAAATGTCGGACCCCGTTGAGATAGTTTTCCTGTGGAAGACTTTGGGGAGGATCGAGCGGGTACCGCAGCCGGGACGGATGTCTCCGGCCTGAGTGCCGCTGCTTTGCTGCGGGGCCGCGGGCTTCGCCGCGTTCCCGTTGCCGGTTTCCGTTCTGACGCTGTTGTTGACGCTGTTATTAAGGACGCGTCCGACGGCGTGCTGCCGCCGGCTTTGATGCCGCCAGCCGCTTCGGCGCCGGATTGGAGTCCCCAGCGCTGGCAACCCCTGATTTGGAGGCGGGCCTGGCGCTGCTGGACTCCGCAACCACCGCGGCGCAGGAGGAGCTGGCCGCAGCCAACTTCCTTGAAGTGGCGGACTTCGCTGACCTTGCCGAGGAACTCTCCCGCCGTATCGAGTACCTCCAGTTGCTTGCTGCCGCGGCGGTGGACCGGACGCGGACCGAGGCGATCAACGCCGCCGCAACGGCCAGCCGCGCGGCCGGCTGGACCACCGGCTGGAACACGGAACCCGCACCCGCCACAGCCACAGCCACCGCCGGCGGCACCGCCACCGCCACCGCCACCGCCACCGGCACCGGCACCGGCACCGCGAGTGTGCCGGCGTGTGCGGTGACCTGGTCCCCGGCCGATGACGGGTCCCGGAACACCGCCGAATTCCTCCGCACCCGGCTCCGGATCAGCACCACCGAAGCCCGCCGCCGCCTCGCCCTCGCCAACGCCATCCTCCCCCGCACCGGACTCGCCGGCCGGCCCATGCCACCCGAACACCAGGAAACCGCCGCCGCCCTCACCGCCGGAATCATCTCCTCCCGCGCCGGAACCATCATCACCACCGCCCTGGACAAAGTCCGCCACATCCCCGACCCCGCCGCGATCGTCCACATGGAACACAACCTCACCCAGACCGCGATCGAAAACGACCACGACTTCCTCACCCGCATCGCCCACCGCTGGATCAACGCCCTCGACCAGGACGGCACCGAACCCAGCGAAGAAACCCTCCGCCACCGCCAAGGCATCTTCCTCCACCACAAACGCGGCGGCCTGCACCACTTCGAAGTCCACGCCACCACCGACCAATTCGAAGTCCTCACCACCATCATGAACACCGCCACCAACCCCCGCACCACCACCCCCAACACCACCCACCGCGGCAGCGACGGCAGCGCCGAGAGCACCGGCCCCGACAACAGCCCCGGCAACGGCAGCAGTGGCAGCGACAGTAACAGCGGCAGTAGCAGCGGCAGTGACGGCGGCAGTGCCGCCGCAGCCAACCTCGACGCGGTCTTCAACGCCCCCGCCCCGGTCCCGGACCTGGACCTGGACCGCCGCACACGCCCGCAGCAACTCCTCGACGGCCTCGTCGGGGGCTGCAAGGCAGCCCTCGCCGCCGGCACCCTGCCCACCACCGGCGGACTCCGCCCCCAGGTCATGGTCACCGTCTCCTACCAGGACCTCCTCAACAGCATCCAAACCACCGCAGCCCAGGGCCCCCGCTACAACAAAAACCGCCCCACCACCCGCCCCGGCACCCAGCCAACCGGTCCAGACACCTGGCACACCAGCGAACCCCAGCCCGATCCGGGCACCGACCCGCACCCCAGCCCCGGCACCGACTTCGCCGGCATCAACTGGACCGGCGCCGCGCTGCCCGGCACACCCACCACCGGCAGCGGAACCTTCACCTACACCGGACCCGTCACCGCCTCCACCATCCGCAAAATCGCCTGCGACGCCGACATCATCCCCATACTCCTCGGCACCGAAGGACGCCTCCTCGACATCGGCCGCACCACCCGCATCTTCCCGCCCCACATCCGCAAAGCCCTCACCGCCCGCGACCAAGGCTGCGCCTTCCCCAACTGCACCATCCCCGCCCCCTGGTGCGAAGCCCACCACATCACCTACTGGTCACAAGGCGGACCCACCAGCACCGACAACGGCGTCCTCCTCTGCACCCACCACCACCACCTCATCCACAAAGAACAGTGGAAAATCCACGTCAAAAACGGGACCCCCTGGTTCATCCCGCCACCCCACATCGACCCCCGCCAACAACCCCGACAAAACCACCACCACAAAACATGAACCGCCAGACAGGACGCCGCCGCGGGCCACAAAAAGCAGCGGCAACGCGGCGTATTCGTGCCAGGTACGGCAGGCACTGCGACCTCAAACCGGTGCCCGCCACAGGTGGGCGAACGTTGAATCGCTGCGGCTCCCGGAATGTCAGCCGCTCCCCGCGTTACAACCGCTTCGCGACCTACAACAGCTTCCCAATGACCGCTGTCGCGTCCAGTTCGGCTGACGTGGCAATCCGCGGGCTCAATCGCCCAATGACCATGGCCGCTGCAGTAACGGGAGCCTGCAGCCGGCTCGTTTCGATGAGGAGGTGCCCACCCGGCCTGAGCCAGGCCGCGGCTTCCGCGATGACCCGGCGCTGGATGTCGAGCCCGTCAGGGCCGCCGTCGAGCGACACCCGAGGCTCGTGCACGCGGGCTTCATGAGGCATGCTGCTGATTGAAGCCGTGGGCACATACGGCGCATTTACCGCCAGGATCTCAACATTGCCCCTGAGCCGGGCAGGCAGCGCCGAGTAAAGGTCACCTTCATGGACCACACCGCCCACCGGCACGACGTTGAGGCGGGCACAACGCACCGCAGCCGGGTCGACGTCGGAAGCGTGCACCTCAATGCCGGGCATCAGTGCCGCCAACGCAGTGCCTACTGCTCCTGAGCCGCAACACAGGTCCACAACAACCGGAGGGGTCGACGACAACGGCTCTGCGGACGCGGCGCCAACGAGTGCCGCAGCCTCGCGGACCAGCAGTTCCGTCCGGCGGCGCGGCACAAAAACGCCGGCCTCGACTTTGATCCGCAAGCCGCAAAACTCGGCCCAGCCGAGAATGTGCTCGAGCGGAAACCCGTCGACTCGCCGCTGCACGGCGTTGAGCAGCTCATTAGGGGCCAGGCCTGCGGACAAGAGGAGGTCCGCTTCGTCCTCGGCAAAGACGCAGCCGGCGGCGCGCAGCCTGCTGATGACGGTGGAGCGGGAAAGCGTTGATTGAACAGGCATGGATGCGTCCTTCGATTGAATGAGAGGCGCTCCGTGCATGCGTACGTCCGACTAACCTTGGCGGTCCGTAACGCGGCGGGCAGGGAGAACCCAGGCTGGCATTGCGTGAATTGTTCTCACCTCCCGGTAGTACTGAATCTGCCCGCACAGGCACTTCTAAACGTGCCCAGCAGTCAAATCGGCTCTGCAAGAATCCATGTTATCCGACGCCGAATCCGGCAATTGTTGGCAGGATGGAACGATGACCCACAGCGAAAACCACACGCTCATCTGGACCGGCTCCTACACCGCGGACAGCGGCGGCCATGGTGCCGGGATCGGGGCCGTATCGGCCAACGCTGATGGGACGCTCACCTGGCGCGGTACGGCGGCAAAGGCGGACTCGCCGTCGTTCGTTGCCGTGCACCGGCAGCTGCCGGTGGTTTACGCCGTCGGCGAGAACGCCAAAACCGTCCAGGCGTACCGGCGACGGGGAGAGTTCGGCCTCGAAGCCTCCGGCGAGCCCTGGGCGGCCGGTGAAGCTGCCTGCCATGTCACCGTCGACCCGCAGGGCAAATTTCTGGTCGTCGCGTGCTGGGGCGACGGCCAGGTCTTGCTGTACGAACTGACGGACGACGGCGACATCGCCAGCCGCCTTCCGGCGGCGCCATCCAGCGACCCGCACCGGGACGAACGCCCCAGCCGGGCCCACGCCAGCCTGGTACTCGCTGACGGCCGGATCATGACCACCGACCTCGGCCACGACCTCCTCCGCGTGTGGAACCACGTCCCCCGGTCAGGCCTGGTGCTGGACCATGAGGTGGTGCTTCCGAAGAACAGCGGTCCCCGCCACCTGGTGCAGCACTCCGATGGAACGGTGTTTGTGGTCTCCGAGTACTCCATCGAGGTTTTCGCAGCCCGGGCCGCCTCGGCATCGGGGAAGTTCGAGCTGGTCGGCCAGGGTCCCGCGACGTCCGACGGCGCAAAGGACGGTGACTCTGCGGCCGAAATTGCCCTATCGGCGGACGGACGGTTCGCATATGTCGGCACGCGGGGATCCAACCGCATCAGCGTGCTGGAGGTGACGCCGTCGGCAGAGGGCAGTCTGCTGACCCCGCTTGGCGACTTTGCCAGCGGCGGCGACTGGCCCCGTCACCACCTAGTCCACGGCGGATGGCTTCACGTGGCCCATGAGCGCTCCCATGACATCACAACCTTCCACCTGAACGTCCAGACCGGCCTTCCGGAAGGTCCGCTCCAGCGTCTCGTTGCGGGTTCCCCCACGGCCCTGATTGTGGCAAGCTAAACCGCAATCGACAAAGCCAATACAGGATTAGTCATTACCAATACGCCTCCATCACAGGAGCGATATTGGTGATCGGGCTTGCCTTGGACGAGTCGGCACCCTAACGGATTCCGGGCTTCCCCACCCGGACAAGCAACGTTGCTTTGCGGAAGGTCCAACATGTTCACCGTCCCTCGCCTGAATTCCCCGCGCCGCACCGGCACTCCCATCAAGCCCACCCGCGCAACTCTGGCAGCAGCCGGCGCGCTCGTCCTGCTGGCTGCATCGGCCCTGCCCGCGCAGGCAGCGACCGCCCGAACAGCCCCGCCAACCGAAGCGCCAACCCAAGCCGCGGCCACCAACAAAACCCCGGGCCCGCCGTCGGACACGGATAAAGGGGCCCATTCCCTCCGCACTCCTGTCACAGACGAGAACTTCTACTTCGTTATGGCCGACAGATTCAGCAACGGCGACACCGGCAACGACGAAGGCGGCCTGGGACCAGATCCGATGGTCTCCGGCTTCGACCCCACCCGCAAGGGCTTCTACAACGGCGGGGACCTGAACGGCCTGCTGGACAAGATCGATTACATCCAGGGGCTCGGAACCACGGCGATCTGGCTGACACCAAGCTTCAAGAACAAGGCGGTCCAGCCCGAGGACAATTCCGCCGGCTACCACGGCTACTGGGTCACGGACTTCACCCAGATCGATCCGCATCTGGGCACCAACGCCGAGCTGAAAGCGCTGATCGACGAGGCGCACTCACGAGGCATGAAGGTGTATTTCGACATCATCACCAACCACACCGCGGACGTGATCGGCTACAAGGAGGGCGCCCGCACCGGCTATGTTTCCAAGGACAAAGAGCCGTATCGCACCGCTTCGGGCGAAGCCTTCGATGACCGGGACTTCGCCGGCCGCGCAGACTTCCCCATGCTCGACGCCGAGACCTCCTTCCCGTACTCGCCGGTGCTTGATCCGGCGGAACAGAACCTCAAGGTTCCGGCCTGGCTCAACGACCCGACGCTCTATCACAACCGCGGCGACACCACCTTTGCCGGCGAAAACTCCTTCTACGGAGACTTCTTCGGCCTGGACGACCTGTTCACCGAACACCCGAGGGTCGTGGCCGGCATGACGGACATCTACGAGACGTGGATCCGGGACTTCGGCGTGGACGGGTTCCGCATCGACACGATGAAGCACGTCAACGACGAATTCTGGCAGCAGTTCGGGCCAGAAGTCCTGGCATACGCCAAGGAGCACGGCAAGGACGAGTTCTTCATGTTCGGCGAGGTCTTCGACACGTCCAAGAGCAACACGAGCCAGTTCACCACCCGCAACAGAATGCAGGCGGTCCTCGACTTCCCGTTCCAGGATGCGGCGCGCAATTTCGCCTCGAAAAGCCAGGATGCGAAGCAACTTGGGACCTTCTTCGCCGCCGACGATTGGTACACCGACGCGGACTCCAACGTCTACCAACTGCCCACCTTCCTGGGGAACCACGACATGGGCCGGATCGGCAGCTTCATCAGCACCGACAACCCGGACGCGGACGACGCCGAACGCGTGGCCCGCGACGAACTCGCCCACGAGCTCATGTACTTTTCCCGCGGAAACCCCGTGGTCTACTACGGCGACGAGCAGGGCTTCACGGGGCCCGGCGGGGACCAGGACGCCCGCCAGACGCTATTCGCCAGCAAGGTGCCCGACTACCTCGACGATGACCTGCTCGGTACGGACGGCACCCACGCCACCGACAACTTCAACACCGGGCATCCCCTCTACGCCAAGATCCGCGAACTCGCGCAGCTGACCAAGCAGCACCCCGCCCTGCGCGACGGCGCCCACCAGCACCGCTACGCCTCGGACGGGCCCGGCATCTACGCGTTTTCGCGCACCGATGCCAAGGAACAGCGCGAGTACGTGGTAGCGCTGAACAACAGTGAGGAACCTCAGACCGCCGCTGTTCCCACCTACATCGCCAAGCGCAATTACAGCCTCATCTACGGCGACGCCGCCGAAAACTCCAAGACCTCAGCCGACGGCAAACTCACCGTCACGGTGCCGCCACTGTCCGCCGTCGTCTACCAGTCATCCGGCCGGATCCCACGAGAGAAGGCGGCGCCCGCCGTCGCGCTGCAGGCCCCCGTTTCCGCCGCGGCTGCGGCCACGTCCGCCGGGGATAACGGCCGTATCCAGGTGACGGCCGACGTCGACGGCAACTCGTTCTACGAGGTCACCTTTGAGGCCAGGACGCCGGGCGGCAAGTGGGAGCGAGTTGGCACAGACGACACCGCCCCCTACCGCGTCTTCCACGATGTCTCGGGACTGGACACCGGCACTGCGGTGGAGTACCGGGCGGCCGTCCTGAACAACGCCGGCCGCACGTCGGTCAGCGCCTCCCGGTCGGTTGTGGTGCCGGACCCGCTGCTGGCCATCCAGCAGCCGGCCGAGGGCAGCACCGTCCAGGGGAATGTGGACGTGGTTGCCACGGCGGACCCGGAGAAGGCCAGCCACGTGGTGCGCTTTGAGCGCAGCATCGCGGGCGGGCCCTGGACAGCCATCGGCTCCGCAGATGACTCGTCGCCGGCCTACTCGGTGGCAGACGACCTAACCGCCCTGGACCTCGCCGACGGCACCGAGGTGCGCTACCGGGCAAGCCTCGAAGGGTCAAACGTGGTGAGCAATGTCCGGACAGTGGTGGTGGGCGCCGCACCGCAGCCCGACTCTGTCACTGTGGCGGGAAGCCTGAACAACGAGATGGGGTGCCCGGAGGATTGGCAGCCGGCGTGCGGGGCGGCGTTCATGGCCTTTGATCCGGCCGATCGCCAGTGGAAACTCACGGCCGACCTTCCCGCGGGGCAGTACGAATTCAAGGCGGCCATCAACGGTTCCTGGGATGAAAACTACGGCAAGGATGGCGCCCCAAACGGTTCCAACATCGTGCTGAATCACGACGGCGGCCCGGTCACCTTCCGGTACGACCACACCACGCACGTGATCACGGTCGGCTAGGCCCGCATGGCCTCCTCGACCGCAGCAAGCAGGGAGTTGAACCTGTCGTCGCCCTCAAGGCTGTCGATCAGCACGGGGTCCCCGTCGGAGTTGGCCAGCGGCACCTGCCAGTTGGGGTACTGGGCGGAGGTGGTGCCGGGCTGGTTCTGCACCCTGCGTTCGCCGACAGCGTCCACGAGCGCCACCCCGAGAAGGACTGAGGGGGTCTGCGCGAGCAGTCGGTGCAGCGCCTCGATGCGTTCCTGTTCGGATCCGGCGTCGCTGGACGAAAGGAAGCCCCGCTGCCGGAGCAGGTCCATCATTTTCTCCAGCTTGGCATTGTGCTCCAGGCGCTCCTCCTCCGCGGAACGCTCCAGCAGCCCCAACGCGTTCCGCAGCGTCACGTGGTCGCCGGCGAGGTAGCCGGCCGTGGGAGGGAGGTCGTGCGTGTTCACGCTGGAGAGCGCCTGCAGCCGGTACCGCTCGGGCGGCAGCGGGGCGTCACCGTCGTTCTCAAACCACAGGATCGAGGTGCCCAGGATGCCCCGCGCGGCCAGGTAGTCCCGGACCCACGGCTCGAAGGTGCCCAGGTCCTCGCCGATCACAACGGCGCCGGCACGGTGAGCCTCCAGGGCGAGGATGCCGATCATGGCGTCGTGGTCGAACCTGACGTATGCGCCGTCCACCGGTGAGTTCCCCTCGGGCACCCACCAGAGCCGGAAGAAGCCGAGGATATGGTCCACCCGGATGCCGCCCGAATGCCGCAGCACCGTCGCGAGCATCTCCCGGAACGGCTTGTAACCGGCCTCGGCCAGGCGGGTGGGGTGCCATGGCGGCTGGTGCCAGTCCTGGCCCAGCTGGTTGTACATGTCCGGCGGCGCGCCGACGCTGACGCCGGGCGCGAGGACGCCGTGCAGCGTCCAGGCGTCGGAACTCTGGAGGTCCACGCCGACGGCGAGGTCGTTGATCACGCCCAGGCGCATGCCGGCGTTGCGGGCGGCCTGCTGGGCAGATTCAAGCTGCTCATCACAGAGCCACTGCAGCCAGCGGTGGAACTCGATCCGTTCCGCCAGCTCGCCGCGCAGCTTCTCCGCCAAAGGCGAGCCGAGCGCAGCCGTTGGGTCGGCCCAAAACGGGTCATCGGCGTCGAGGTCCTCACGGATGGCGCACCAGAGGGCAAAGTCATCCAGCCCGGCGCCTGCCCTGCGGCAGTACTCCTCAAACGCCAACTGCCGCGACGGCGAACGGCGGACGTCGAAGATCAGCTCGAGCGCTGCGAGCTTGGCGGAGTAGACCTTGTCCCGGTCAAGCCGCGTGGCATCCTTGTTCAGCTTCCGACTCTGCTTCATGAGGCCGTGAACGAGCGACTGCTTCTTCGGCTTCAAGTAGGCCAGTTCCGGAATAGCCTCAATCCGCAGGTACAGCGGGTTGAAGAACCGGCGGGTCGACGGTGAATACGGCGACGGTTCCAGGGGCGGCACGGGATCGGCCGCGTGCAGTGGATTCACCAGCACGTAGTCGGCCCCGCGTGCGCCGGCAACCGCTGCAAGCTCGGCGAGGTCGGCAAAATCGCCCACACCCCAGGACCGCTTGGAACGGACGGAGTACAGCTGCGTCGCGAGCCCCCAGCCCCGGCGCTGCTCAAGGTCAGCTGCCGTGGACAGGCTGGCGGGGGTCACCACCAGCGTGGCTTCGGCAACCACCCCGGCCGCCTCGGCACGCAGGGTGTGCCACCCCAGGCCTGTGTTTTGTGGCACGGCAAAGGTGGCCCGGCCGGTCAGAACGCCGTCCACTTCCCGGGGTTCCACCCAAACGTCCTCCTGGACGGCCTCCAGCTCGCGTCCATCCTCGGTGGTGGCCCACATGCGGACGGTCGAACCGTGCGGGACATGGACGCTCACCTGCCCAGGTGTGCCTTCCTGAATCACGACGGCGGGCGGCAGCATCCGGCGCCAGGGCGCCAGTTCCGCCTCTGCCAGTTCGTGTTCGATGAGCTGATCGGTATGGGCGTGGACGCCCAGCGCGGCCAGGACGCCGATCAGGGTTTCGGCCGCAACGTTATGCGGCTGCCCGTCCCACCCCTGGTAGGACGTGCCAACGCCGTACGCCTCCGCCAGCCAGCGCAGCAGCTCGGGATTGACCCCGGTGTTGGTTACCGGCGCTCCGTTGCTCGCCGGCATTCGCGCGGAAGAAGGCTCAGGGGAAGAGGTTGCAGGGAAAGGTCCTTCAGGGGGAGTCGCGTGCTGCTGGCTGGGAGCCTTCATATGTCCGCCTCGTCTGCTGTAATCGGCCCGAAACTAACGCTGCTGCCCGTTGCGGCCGGCCGTTTTCAGCGCCCCCGCAACTGCTGGTTCCGATTATTGCAGGCTGCGTTGACTGGCTGGGGAGGCCGTGGGTCAAAAGCTCTATGGATGTCGTGCTTACTGGTGACGGCCAAGTGGTGATCCGCCGCAGGGGTGACCTGCCTTGGTGGTGACCTTCCCGCGGTCAGGCCTAAGCGGCAGCGCAGGCCTTCTGAAGCTCACGGACAGAATCGCTGGGAACCTTGTCGCCGGCCTGGGCGATTGCATTCAGGGGTCCGGTGATTTCGGCGGGCACGCCGGCCGTTTCGGCGCCGGCGGCAAGACCCGCGAGCGCAGCCTTGTCCGAGGAGCTCACCAGGCCGTCCTCGATCAGGGTGCAGATCTGGCCCTTCACCTGCTCGGCCGCAGCGTTGGCAACCTGGGACACCGCCGAGCTCGCCGCATTCTGGGCTGCTTCCTCGGCCTGGGCGCAGCCCGCCAGCAGGACAAGGACAGGAAGCATGGACATGGCGAGGAGGCTGCGTTTCATGATTCCACCCTAACAACCGCGCTCCCGGCGAACTTCGCAGGCAGAACCGTGACAACGGTGTCCGCCTAGCGCCCCCACGGGGAACGGCGGCGGCGCTGGCCTGGGCGCTTCCTCCGGGGGCTGGCAACTGTTGGCCTGGAGGCAGGGTCCGGGCGGTAGCCAGCTCCAAGGGGCACGAACAGCAGGCCGATTTGCAGCCGTCGGATCCGTTGACTTGTCTTGTGGACATCCCCTAGCGTTCCAGTCACTGACAACGTTGTCTACCCATCTCAAGTTGGGGAAAGGCACGCGCGATGAAGGGCGACACCAGCACAATGCACCAGAGAAAATTCGGCAGGCTACAGTTATGTACCGCTCTGACCGTGGCCGGCCTCAGCCTCGCCGCGGTACTCGCGGGAGCAGGGACGGCAACGGCGGCGGGCACCTCCGGCGACGAGCAGTTTCGGCCGGCCTACCACTACACGCCGCAGCAGAACTGGATGAACGATCCCAACGGGATGGTGTTCTACAAGGGCGTCTACCACCTCTACTACCAGCACAATCCGTCCGGCAACCAGTGGGGCAACATGTCTTGGGGACACGCCACGTCAACAGACCTGGTGCACTGGAAGGAGCAGCCGCTGGCCATCGCCACCGACGACCAGCAGGACATCTTCTCCGGCAGCGTGGTGGTGGACAAGAACAACAGCTCCGGCCTGGGCACGGCCGCGAACCCTCCTCTCGTGGCGATCTTTACCAGCGCCTACAAGGACGCCTCGCCGTACAAGGGGCTGCAGGCCCAATCCCTTGCGTACAGCCTGGATGAGGGCAAGACATGGACCAAGTACAGCGGCAACCCGGTGCTAAACCGCAACTCGGCGAACTTCCGCGATCCAAAGGTGTTTTGGTACGACTCCCCCGGCGGAGGCGGCTACTGGGTGATGGCAGCCGTCGAGGCTACCGAGCACAAGGTGGTGCTGTACAAGTCCGGCAACCTCAAGGACTGGACACAGCTCAGCGAGTTCGGCCCGGCGAACGCCACGGGCGGGCTCTGGGAATGCCCAGACCTGTTCCCGCTTGCCGTCGACGGCAACCCCGCGAACGTCAAGTGGGTGATGGTGGTCAACATCAACCCGGGAGGCGTGGCCGGAGGCTCGGCCGGGCAGTATTTCGTGGGCAATTTCGACGGCACCACGTTCACCTCGGAGACGACGAAGGCCAGTGACGCGCTGCCCGCGGGCACTCCCCTGGCAGGCTTCAACGACGGCACGTACAACGGCTGGACGGTGAACAACGAACCCGGCAACTGGAAGGACGGGCCATTCGCCGGGGCACCCGCGGCCGGCACCCTCACCGGGCAGAACGCCGTCACAGGCTTTGCCGGCGCCGGCCTGATCAATTCATTCAACGACGGCGACTGGCCGCTGGGGTCGATGGCCTCGCCGCAGTTCACCGTGGACAGCGATTACCTCAACTTCCTGGTGGGCGGCGGACAGCATCCGCGGGTCTCGGACAAGCTGGACAACACCCCGCCGCCGGGGGACCTGTTGTTCAACGGCTTTGAGGTACCGGACGGCTCTACTCTGGCCGACGCCGGGTGGACAGGAACCGGGGATCTGGCACCGGTGTTCCAGCCAGCAACCTCCGGCGGCGACTTCTATATCGGCACCAAACGGATCAACACGTTCGATACGGGAGGCGCGTCCAGCGACGAGAGGCAGGGAACCCTGACGTCGCCGTCGTTCACGGTAAACCGGAACTTCATGAGCATGCTGGTGGGCGGCGGACACCGCACGGCAGGCTCCGGACAGACGCTGGAAGCCCAGTTGCTGGTGAACGGCAACGTGGTCCGCAGTCTCGCCGGCGATGACGCTGGAGCCCTGAACTGGAAGGGCTGGGACGTGTCCGAGTTCGCCGGGCAGCAGGCACAGCTCCGGATCGTGGACCAGGCCACCGGCGGCTGGGGACACCTCACCCTGGACCACGTCATGCTGACGGATCAGGCCGCAGTGCCGCGTTCCGATGAGACCACCGTCAACCTCGTGGTGGACGGCAAGGTGGTCAGGTCGGCCACCGGGGCTAACAGCGAGGTCCTGGACTGGGCATCGTGGAACGTTTCCGAGTTCAGGGGGCGGCAGGCCAGCATCCGGGTGGTGGACAACAACCGCTTCGGCTGGGGCCACATCCTGGCGGACGAGTTCGTCGCCTCTCCGCGGCCGGCCACGCCGCGGGTCCAGACCTATGACTGGCTCGACTACGGCCGGGACTACTACGCGTCCGTGTCCTTCAACAACATGCCGCAGAGCAAGCGCATCATGCTCGGCTGGATGAACAACTGGGACTACGCCAACAACATTCCAACCTCGCCATGGCGCAGCGCCATGTCCCTCCCCCGCGAAGTTGCCCTGACGCAGACGGCCAACGGTCCACGGCTGACGCAGAAGGCAGTCCAGCAGGTGGATGGCCTCGGCACAAAGGAAAGCTACGCCGAAAAGCGGGCGCGGAACATTCCCGCCGGCACCCACGCGCTGCCGTCTGCGGCCTCGGGCGACGTGCAGCGGATCGACGTGACGTTCGCCCCCGGATCAGCGTCCAAGGCCGGGATCACAGTCCTGGGGAACGGCAGTAAATCGACGGTCATCGGCTACGACAAGGCAACCGGGGAGCTGTACGTCGACCGAAGCAACTCCGGCAGCACTGACTTCCACCCGCTCTTCGTTTCGGTTGACTCCGCCCCCGTGACCGTAGACGTGAGCGGCAACGTGACGCTGCGCATCTACGTGGACCGGTCCTCGGTGGAGGTGTTCGCCCAGAACGGCCTGCGGACCATCACGGACCAGGTCTTCCCCGAACAGGGCGCCAACCAGGTGGCGCTCTTCGCTGAAGGGGGAACCGCCCGACTGAAGTCACTGACCGTCACGCCGCTCAGCCGGTCCATGTTCTTGGCAGCGCAAGTGCCCACCAAGAACAGGAAGTAACGGCCGGTAAACGGGAGGCCGGTGTCCGCAGAACCTGCGGACACCGGCCTTATTCGTGCCGGACCGGGCCGTTTAGCACCGCCCTGGCCGGGCGGTCTTTGTGGCGAGGCGGCGTCGGGTTTAGTGGACCGGCTGCAGCCAGGTCAGCACCGAGCCGTCCTCCTCGATATGGTCCGCGAGCTCCCTGTTGAACCGGGCGCCGTAGTCCGCTGTGATGTGTTCCTGGAAGGCTGCATCGTCCTCGTACACCTCGAACACGAAGTACTCCCGGGGGTTGCTTTCCCGGGTGTACGGCAGGAACAGCTGGTTGCCGGGCTCACTGCGCACCTGCTCGGTGAGTTCGCGCATCATTTGGGCAACCCGGGCTTCACTGCCTGGCTTGACGGTGAATTCGGCGTAGAGCGTCTTGGTCATGATTCTCCTGTCGGGGGTGAGGGTTTGGTGGTCTGGTTCATTCCGGCGGGCTGTTCATTCCGGCGGGCGCAGCTCGCCGGACCCGCGGGTTATGAGCTCTGAGGCGACGACGTAGGTCTCCGCCGCGCTGTGGTCGCCGTCGATCCTGGCCAGCAGGCGTTCGGCGGCGAGCTTTCCGATCCGGTCGGGATGCTGGGCAATCACGGTCACGCCCGGTTCCATCATGTCGGCCAAGGTGAAGTCGTCGAAGCCGACGAGGGCAACGCGCTTGCTGGCGCCGAGCTCTTTCAGCGCCCGCATGACGCCGAACGTGACGAGGTTCTGGCTGGAGAAGATGGCCGTGGGCGGGGCCTCCGACGTCAGCAACTGAAGGGCGGCCCGCCTCGCCGAATCCTCGTCGTGGAGGCCTTCGAGCACCGGAACCGAGGAGGTCGCGATGCCCGCCCTGCCAACTTCTTCGATGAAGCCGCGCCGGCGTTCGCGGGCAGTCTGGATATCTGTGCGGTCGCCCAGATAGGCAAGCTTCGTGTGGCCGTGTGCGATCAGGTGGCGGGCGGCCATGGCTGATCCGACCGCGTTATCCGTCACCACTGCGTCTGCCTCGATGCCCACGGGTTCGCGGTCGATGAAGACCATCGGCAGGTCGCGTGAGTGCTCCGGGATGACGTAGGACTGGCTTTTCGCGATGGGCGTCAGGACCAGGCCGTCCACACGCCGGCCAAGGAAGGCGGCAACCAGGGCTTTCTCCCGTTCGGGGTCGTCATCGAGGCTGGCGGCGAAGACCGCAATGCCTCGCGCGGTCAGGGCGTCCTCCAGGGCGCGGTGAATCTCGCCGCTGAAGGGGTTGGACACGCTTGGCAGCAGGAGACCGATGGAAAGGGTCTGGCGGCCGGCCCGACGAAGGCTTCCCGCCGCCATGTCCAGCTGGTAATTGAGCTGCTGGGAGGCGCCGAGGACGCGCTGGCGGGTCGCCTCTGACACCCCCGGTTCATCGTTCATCACCCGGGAGACGGTCTTGATGCCGACGCCGGCCAGTGCCGCGACATGGCGCATAGTCGGCCGGTTCTTTGCGGTATCGGGCTGGTAACGATTAGACATCGTTGTCATTATTGGGTCCTTCATCATCGAATTTCTCTTGACTGTACCTTGTGATCTTGATTACATGATGCATGACATCGTTGTCAGGCACCAGAAGTGCCACGAAAACAGGAGATTCAATGTTGAGTTCCAAAGCCCCGCGGACAGTCACCCACCGCCTGCTTGCCATCGGTGCAGTCCTGACCCTCGGCACGCTCAGCCTCACCGCTTGCGGCGGGAGTTCCCCGACCACCTCGTCAGCCGGAAGCTCTTCGGGCGAGAAGGTCGGTGTGTCCCTGATCGTCAAGACCACCTCGAACCCGTTCTTCGTTTCCATGCAGGACGGCGCCAAGAAGGCCGCCGAAACCGACGGCGTGGACCTCAAGCTCGCAGCAGGCAAGGCCGACGGCGACGAAGAGACGCAGATCCAGGCAATCGAAAACGCAATCTCCAAAGGCGACAAGGGCATCCTCATCACGCCCAACGGCCCTTCCGTCGTGGATGCGCTGAAGAAGGCCAAGGACGCCGGGCTGTTCGTCATCGCCCTGGACACCCCGCCGGACCCCGCTGACGCCGCCGACATCACCTTCGCCACCGACAACTTCGCCGCCGGTGAACTGATCGGCAAATGGACCGCCGCGCAGCTTGGCGGCAAGAAGGCCACCATCGCGCTGCTGGACCTGTTCGACGACAAGGTCGTCTCGGTGGACTACAACCGGGACCAGGGCTTCCTCACCGGCCTCGGCATCGACACCGCGGACAAGAAGAAGAACGGTGACGAGGCCAAGACCGGCAAGTACACCGGTGGCAAGGGCGGCGACTACGAAATCGTGGGCAGCCAGGCAAGCCAGGGCGCTGAAGACGGCGGCCGGACCGCGATGGAGACCCTCCTCGCCAAGAACCCGAACATCAATGTGGTCTACACGATCAACGAGCCAGCTGCGGCCGGCGCCTTCGAGGCGCTGAAGTCTGCCGGCAAGGAAAAGGACGTGCTGGTGGTCTCGGTGGACGGCGGCTGCTCGGGCGTCAACAACGTCAAGGCCGGCGTGATCGGCGCCACTGCCCAGCAGTACCCGGTGAAGATGGCGGAACTGGGCGTCAAGGCCATCGTTGAGCTGGCCAAGACCGGCAAGAAGCCGGCCAACTCACCAGGACTGGACTTCTACAACACCGGCGTCGAGCTCGTCACGGATAAGGCCGTCGACGGCGTCAAGAGCATCACCACGTCCGAGGCCTCCAAGATCTGCTGGGGCAAGTAACCAGCATGGACCCCGCACCGCGGGAGGGCGCTGAAGATTCAGTACTCTCCCGCGGTTCACAGCAGGAGAATTAACTGCAGAAGCAGCAGCCGCCGCACCAGCCCCAGCCGAACCAGCCCCAGCAGGACCTTGAAGTTCAGGAGCAACAGTGACCCAGCAACAGACCGCCGGACCGCCCGCCGCAGGGCATGCAGACCCGGCCGAGGAATTCCTCGACCGCCAGACCCCGCTCAGCCGAATCCGCAACATCCTCCACCGCTATCCCGCGCTCAGCCCGGCCATTGTCCTGCTTGTTGCGGTGGTGGTCTTCGGGCTCCTCAATGAGAGGTTCCTGCGTGTCGAGAACCTGTCCCTGATCACCCAGCAGGTCTCGGTGGTGGGAACCCTCGCAATCGCCCAGACCCTGATCATCCTCACCGCCGGCATCGATCTCTCGGTGGGCGCCGTCATGATCCTCTCATCCATGGTGGTGGCACAGCTGGCCGTCGGCAGCGGCACACCCGCTCCGCTCGCTCTCCTCCTCGGCCTCATCGTGGGTCTGGCAGCCGGTGCGCTGAACGGTTTCCTGGTCACCAGGTTCCGGCTCCCCCCGTTCATCGTCACGCTCGGAACGCTGAACATCTTCATCGCCGTGACGCTTCTCTACTCCGGCGGCTCCACAGTCCGCGGCTCGGCCATGCCCGGTCTGCTGACATGGATGGGAAGCACATTCCCGGTCGGACCTGTGCGGATCTCCACCGGCGTGGTCATGATGCTCCTGCTCTACATCGCGGTCGCGTTCATCCTCGGAAAGACCGCCTGGGGCCGGCACGTCTACGCGGTGGGCGATGACAAGGAAGCCGCCCGCCTGGCCGGCATCCCTGTGAACCGGGTCCTGATGAGCGTTTACCTCGCAGCCGGGGCCGTGCTGGCTATCGGCGCGTGGATCCAGATCGGCCGCACGAACGCAGCCAGCCCCAACGCCGGCGTGGACCTGAACCTCGACTCCATCACCGCCGTCGTCATCGGCGGAACCAGCCTCTTCGGCGGACGCGGCTCCATCTGGGGCTCCCTCCTCGGGGCGCTGATCGTCGGCGTGTTCCGCAACGGCCTGTCCCTCGCCGGCCTCGATGTGCTCTACCAGACCCTCGCCGTGGGCGTCCTCATCATCCTCGCTGTGTCGATCGACCAGTGGATCCGAAAGGTGAAATCATGACCGCCACAGAATTCCAGCCGGCCAAGACGGAGGTCCGCCAGCCGATCCTGCAGGCCAGGAACCTCGTCAAGACCTTCGGCCGCGTTGTGGGCCTGGACGGCGTCAGCCTCGACCTGTACCCGGGCGAAGTCCTGGCGATCATCGGCGACAACGGTGCCGGAAAATCCACGCTCATCAAGTGCCTCACCGGCGCCGAGGTCCCTGACTCCGGCGAACTGAAGGTCTCCGGCGCGCCGGTCCACTTCAAGCGTCCGCAGGACGCCCGCGTCCACGGCATCGAAACCGTCTACCAGAACCTTGCGGTATCACCAGCACTCGACGTCGCCTCCAACCTGTTCCTGGGCCGTGAAGAGCGGCTTCCCGGCCCGCTGGGAAAGATCTTCCGCGTCCTTGACACCAAGGGCATGCGACGCAAGGCCAAGGAGGAACTGACCAGGCTCGGCATCTCGACGCTGCAGGACGTGACTGTGCCGGTCGAAAACCTTTCCGGCGGTCAGCGCCAGGCGGTGGCCGTGGCCCGCGCCGCCGCATTCGGCTCCAAGGTGGTGGTTCTTGACGAACCCACCGCAGCCCTGGGCGTCCGGGAATCGAACCAGGTCCTGCAGCTGGTCCGGGACCTCCGGGACAGGGGCCTGCCGGTCATCCTGATCAGCCACAACATGCCCCACGTGTTTGACGTGGCCGACCGGATCCACATCCAGCGCCTCGGCAAGTGCGCCGCCACCATCACCCCGCAGTCGCACAGCATGACCGACGCCGTGGCGATCATGACCGGCGCCGCCACAGCCTGACCAGGCAGCGCTACCCAAAACCCAGCCTCACCAAACCAGCGCCACCTTCGAACCAGCACGTCACCACCTCCGTCCGCGGGCCGGCTCCGGCCCGCGGACGGCCCCATGAAAGGCCCACCGTGATCCCAACCTCCAAAGCAGGACCTGCCAGCCCAGGAACCCGGGCGGCAACCCCGGATGTCATCGTCATCGGCGAAGCGCTGGTGGACGTTGTCGCCTCCGCGGAAGGTACCGTCGAGCATCCGGGCGGATCGCCGTCGAACGTTGCCTACGGGCTGGGCCTGCTCGGCGTCCGGACCGAACTCCTCACCTCGATCGGCGACGACGACCGCGGCCGGGCGATCGAGGCGCATCTGCACCGCGCCGGCGTCGCGCTCCTGCCCGGCTCCAGGACAGCGGGCAGGACGGCCACCGCCACCGCGACACTGGCTGCCGACGGCGCCGCTAGCTACGACTTCGACATCCACTGGGAATTGCCGCCGGTGGCCCCGCCGTCCCTTCCCAAGGTGCTCCACACCGGCTCGATCGCGACCTTCCTGGCTCCGGGGGCATCAGCAGTCAGGACCCTCCTGGAGCAGTCGCACCGCGAATGCGTGGTCACCTACGATCCCAACATCCGCCCGGCACTCCTTGGCAGCCAGGCTGAGGCCCGGACCATCTTCGAGGAGCTGGTCTCGCTCACTGACGTGGTCAAGCTGAGCGACGAGGATGCCAGATGGCTGTACCCGGGCCTGCAGCTCGAGGACACCGCAGCACGGATTCTGGGGCTGGGTGCGGGGCTGGCGGTGGTAACGCGCGGTTCCGAGGGGTCGCTGCTTGCCACTACCGACGTGCAGCTGGTGGTGCCGGCCGTCCGGTCCACCGTGGCCGATACCATCGGCGCCGGCGATTCCTACATGGCGGCACTGATCTACGGACTGCTTGCGCGGGGAACGGATGGCCTGGCGCCGGCCGTCCTGGAAACGCTGGGACGCACCGCCTCGAAGGCCGCCGCGATAACCGTGCGCCGCCCCGGAGCCAATCCGCCCACGGCGGCCGAGCTCCTGGCGGACCTGCCTGAGGAGGAGGCGGCGCCCGCGGAGGTGGCGTCCGCCGCCGTCTCCTAAGGTACCGCGCGGCGGCTGGGCCAGTCCTGCGAATGCCCTGGCCACAGGGCTGGCCCAATCCCGCGCCGCCACAGGCGGGTCCGGAAATTACCGCATCCGCGCCGAGCGTCTCCGTAGACTGAGGTGCATGGCATGCCGTATCAGCGAACTTGTCCTCAACTGCGCCGACCCCGAACTGCTCGCGCGGTTCTGGAGCGAGCTCCTCGGCTACGTCGAGCTCGACCGGGAGGATGGTGCGATCGAGATCGGCCCGCCCGACGCCGGGTTCGGCGGCTTGCAGCCCACCATCATCCTGAGCCCCAGCAGCGACCCGCGGACCGGAAAGCTCCCCCTGCACATCGACGTCAACCCCGTCGACCGGGACCAGGACGCCGAGCTAGAGCGGTTGCTGGCCCTCGGCGCCCGTCCCGCCGACGTCGGGCAGACCGGCGACGAGCAATGGCACGTCCTGGCCGACCCCGAGGGCAACGAGTTCTGCCTGCTGCGCAAGCGGCTTGAGCCCATCAGCTCCTAGGACAGCTGCCCGCCGGTCCCAACCGCCGAGTGCCGCGCCTGCCCGTCCACGAATGTCGCCAGGACCCGGGCCGCTGCAAGGTCATCCGGAGCAGCAGTCAGCGGATCCACGTCGAACACCGTGAAGTCGGCGCGCTTGCCCACTGTGATGGAGCCGGAAACCGCCAACTCCCCCGCTGCCCGGGCGGCGTGCGAGGTGTAGCCTTCGAGCGCCTGACGGGCCGTGAGGGCCTGGCCGGGAACAATCGGCTGTTCGCCCGGGTGGCCCGACCGCCGTCGTAATTGCGCGTCCGCCAGGATGGGCAGCGGTTCGAAGGGGGCGATCGGCCAGTCGGAGCCGAGTCCCAGGACGGTTCCCGCAGCCCGGAGGTCCGCACACCGCCAGGCGTTGTTTGCCCTTTCCGTGCCGAGCCGGGTGGACCAGTTGTCCGAGTGGTCGGCGCGGGAGTAGTGCGTACAGTGGGTCGGCTGCATGCTGGCGATAAGGCCGGATCGGGAGAACCTTCCGATCAGCTCATCGGGAACGGTCTCGAGGTGTTCGATCCGGTGCACTCCCGGCAACGCCGGAGTAGCCCCTGTGCCCGGAGGCAGGGACTCGAAGGCGTCCAGGACCGCGGCCACCCCGGCGTCGCCGATTGCGTGCGTGGCCGTGGGAATGCCGCGCCCGGCGAAGAACCGCACGGCCTCGGCATACTCCTCGGGCCGGGGCCAGAACGGTGCCACCGCCTTCGATTTCGGCCTGGACGTGGTTATCGGCGGCCTGCGGGCGAAGCTCGGCGCTAGGACATAGCCCTCCGGCGCGCGAGCAGGGTTGCGACGCCCCACAGCGCCAAGAATGCCGCCACCAGCAGCAGCCCGGCATCGCCCAGATCGACGCCGGCCAGCCAGGCGGTAAGCGGGTCCTTCAGCCCGAACGCCGCATTGAAGAAGCCGCCGAGGGTTATGACTGCGACGAAAAGCGCGGACAGGGCCGAGAGCCCGGTGATGACGGCGTTGAACCCAAGTTTGCGCAAGGGATCATGGACGGCTGACTTGTACATCCGCATCATGGCAACGCCGTTCGTCGTGTCGCACAGCGTCATGGCGGCGGTGAACGCGAGCGGCAGAGCCAGCAGCGCGACGGGCGAAACACCCGCCAAGGATGCCGCCGCCGTCATCACCAGCAGTCCGATGGTGGTGGCGGTATCAAAGCCGAGCCCGAACAGGAACCCGATCACGTACACGTTCCTGGGCCGCCGCACCCTGGACAGCGGCCGGGCCATAAGACGGGCAACAAAGCCTTTGGCTTCCAGTTCCCCGGCAAGCACCGTTCCGCCGCCGCGGACCCTGCGGTAGGACCGGGCGGCACCGAGAAACGCCGACCCGTTGAAGATCCCCATGGCCAGCAGGAAAAGGCCGGAAACCCCGCTGCCGATCAGCCCCAGGACCAGGTTTCCGGTGCTGCCCTCCGTCATGAACCTGCCCACCAGCGACACTCCGGAAACCACCAGCGCGCCAGCCAGGATCACCACCGAACTGTGCCCCAGGCTGAAGGCGAATCCGACGCTGGTGGGATCCTGCCGCTGGGCCACGAACTTCCGCGTGGAATTGTCGATCGCGGCGATGTGGTCCCAGTCGTAGCTGTGCTTGATGCCGGCCAGATAGGCCGTGAGCACCAGTCCGAAGGCCAGCGGCTGCCCCGACGCTGCCGTGCCCGCAACCAGGAGCACGACGGCGGCAAGATGCAGGACGCCCACGGCACCGAAGGTGGCCAGCAGGCGCGTCCGGAGCGGCAATTGCTCACGCTCGCGGTACATGGCTGCGAACTGGGTCAAGGTAGTCATCAGTACTTCCTGAGGTTCAGGGGCGCCTGGCCAAACCAGCGTTGACGGAGAAGGCCGCTGCAGCCACCCAGTAGCGTATTGAGTTTTTCGGTGCTGTTGGACAGGGACCGGAGCACCAGGGCCGTGATGCCGTCCATTGTGGCACTGAGCGAGACCCCTGTGTAGGCGTCGAACTTTTCGGCCAGCCGGTGCAGTTCGTCGGCGAGCGCCTGGTCCACGCGGGCGTCCACCACCACCAGCGAACCCATGTGGCTGTAGCCCTCCATGAAGCCGGTGCCGGTGACGTCGTCGAGCGGCGGCCGGACCAGCAGGTTGTCCAGGGCGAGCAGCCGCGTGTCCCCGCCCGTCTCCACGCGGATCTCGTTGCGGAGCCGCAGCTCCTCGTACCGGAAGGAGGCTCCGTCCGGAGACCACCCCGGCGTGATCACCTCCGCCATCACCAGGCTCGACGTCGGCCGTACCGTGATGTGGGTGTTCTGCCGGTAGCTGGCCTCCCGGTAGGCGATGACCTGATCAGGCGCCAGCTCCAGCCGCGAGCCCTCCCCCAGCCGGACGCTCATACGCTGCTCGGCAAATGATCCTGGGGTCCGGTAGATCTTCGTCGCCGACTGCGTGGTAAGCAGCAGGTCGGCCCCGTCACCCACCTCCACGTCCAGAACGTAAAGGTCGGCCCCCAAATAAGCCCCGCCAGGATTCACGACGACGTAGCAAACCTGCCCGCTGTCATCAAGATAGTGCGGCCGCAAAACCCGCAAGGCGCCCCGATGGTACTGGTGCGACGTAAAGGACTTCCCAGCACGCACGGCGACTTGCAGCTCAAGCTCCCCCATTGGCGACTTAAGCGCTGAGGCGGCGAGGCCGGATTTTGGGGCCGCGGCGTGGTGGGCACCGCGAAGCGGGCACGGCCCCAAATCCGGCGAAGCCGCCGGACCCAGCCCGGCCGCCGATGAGGTGACCACCTGAGTTGCCGCCCTCGTGCTCATTGGGCCAGGTCGAGCATCAGGACATCGCGCCGGATCCATTCGATGACGTGCTCGAGGCCTTCGTCCGTCTTGAGATTGGTGAAGCAGAACGGCTTGGCGCCCCTGAACTCGCGCGAGTCCCGTTCCATGACGGCGAGGTCGGCGCCGACGTGCGGGGCGAGGTCTGTCTTGTTGATGATGAAGAGGTCGGACTTGATCATGCCCTGGCCGGCCTTCCGCGGGATTTTCTCACCCTGCGCGACGTCGATGATGTAGACCGAGAAGTCCACCAGCTCGGGGCTGAAAGTGGCGGAGAGATTGTCGCCGCCGGACTCCACGAATATCACCTCCAGATCCGGGTGCCGCTGTTTGAGCTCCTCGATGGCGGCCGTGTTCATCGACGTGTCTTCGCGGATGGCGGTGTGGGGGCAGCCGCCGGTTTCGACGCCGATGATGCGGTCCTCGGGCAGGATGCCGTTGGCGGCGAGGATCTTGGCGTCCTCGATCGTGTAGATGTCGTTAGTGATGGCGGCCATGGAAATTTCCGCGCTCATGTGGCGCGTGAGCCGTTCCACCAGCTGGGTCTTTCCGGCGCCGACGGGGCCGCCGATGCCGATCTTGATTGGTTCAGTCATGTTGTCCTCCTGCTAGCTCATGAACATGCGGGCACGCTGGCGCTCATGCCTCATCTGTGAAATCTCCAGTCCTGGGCTGACCGCCCCGAAGTCGTCCGGCGCCAGGCGGGCGGTCCGCTCGACGGCGGCAGCAACGGCGTCGTGAGCGTTCCGCAGCACGCGCTGTCCGGCGGTCTGCCCGAGCGGGATGGCGCGGACGGCGTTCTGCGTCAGGGACGTGACCGTGGCGAAAAGGTACGCGGCGAGCGCCTCAGCCGATGGAACCCCAAGTGAACGGGCGACGACGGCGAACGCCAGCGGCTGATGGCCGGCAGCCCGGCCCCCGCTCACCAGCGCCCGGTACTCCGACAGCTCGGCCGAGGGAAACACTTCGGTGCCGATTTCGAGCAGCCGGTTCCCCATCTTGATGCTGGCCTCCCGCACCTGCCGCGGCAAGAGCTGCGCGGTCAGCAGCCCATCCAGCTCAGCCACAGGAGCGCCGTCATACAGGAACCGCATGGCGAGTGCATCCGAATAAGTCAGCTGCTGCGAAAGGAACGCCCCCAGCCACAACCCAAAGGACTCCTCGTCATGGACCAACCCGCGGTCGATGTAGGTCTCGAAGCCAAGGGAGTGCGCAAAAGCCCCTGTAGGGAGCGCGGAATCGGTCAGCTGCCGAAGCGCGAGCTGGTAGCTAGTGACTGTGTTCAGCATGGCGGAAAGGCACTGGCATGACGCGCTGCTGGCGGTCGTAGGGCACTCCGACGTGTTTGAGGTAGTCCTCGACGGTGTGGTCGTACTGGCACACCATGACTTCGGCACCGTACTCGGAAGCTTCGTCGAAGAACTGCGCCTGCAGGTGCCGGTTGCCGAGGGAATGCGCCACAGTGCCCATCTCGTGGATGGCCCGTGGGGCGATCACCAGGACGTCGGTGGGCAACACGGAAACCACGATCATGTTGGTTTCGGCCAGGTGCAGCACGTCGCCGTCCCGGAGGTCGGCCGATCCCGCTGGAAGCCGGATGCCGATTTCGTTGCCGTGGTCTGTGGTGACGCGCTGGATGCGCTTGACCAGCTGGGCGCTGGGCAGCACCACCTTCTCCCGGTGCACGCCGATGTAAGACTCCGCGGGTTGCTCGTGCAGGTTGCCGAGGACTTTCTCGATGATCATCTGAGTCTCCTAGAAGAGGAAGTAGCGCTGCGCCATGGGCAAAATGTCCGAGGGTTCGCAGGTGATCTCTTCGCCATCCACAGTCACCGCGTACGTTTGCGGGTCCACCTGGATGTCAGGCGTGGCGTCGTTGTACTTCAGGTCCGCCTTGGTCAGGGTCCGGACACCCGAGACAGGCCGGATGACCTTCTCCAGGCCAAGTTCGTCCGGCACGCCGGCGTCAATCGCGGCCTGGGACAGGAAGGTGATGGAGGACTGCTGCAGGGCCTTGCCGAATGTGGCGAACATGGGGCGCATGGTGCGCGGCTGCGGTGTGGGGATGGACGCGTTGGCGTCGCCCATCAGGGCGTAGGCGATCTGGCCGCCCTTGAGGACCAGCTCGGGCTTCACACCGAAGAACGCGGGATCCCAGAGCACCAGGTCTGCGAACTTGCCTTCCTCCACTGAGCCGACGGAGTCCGCCATCCCCTGCGCGATGGCCGGGTTGATGGTGTACTTCGCCACGTACCGCTTGAGGCGGAAGTTGTCGCTCTCCGCGCCCAGACCGGCAGCGGAACCGTGCGCCCCGCCGTCGGGGTCCTTCAGGACGCCGCGCTGCTTCTTCATCTTGTCCGCCACCTGCCAGGTGCGGGTGATCACCTCACCCACGCGCCCCATGGCCTGCGAGTCCGACGACGTGATGGCGAAGATGCCGAGGTCCTGCAGGACGTCCTCGGCCGCGATGGTCTCCGCGCGGATACGGGAATCGGCGAACGCCACGTCCTCGGGAATGTCCGGGTTGAGGTGGTGGCACACCATGAGCATGTCCAGGTGCTCTTCGATGGTGTTACGGGTGTAGGGCAGCGTGGGGTTAGTGGAGGCGGGAAGCACGTTTGGCCGGCCGGCGATTTTGATGATGTCCGGCGCGTGGCCGCCCCCGGCGCCTTCGGTGTGAAACGTGTGGATGACGCGCCCGCCGATGGCCCGGATGGTGTCCTCCACGAAGCCGCATTCATTCAGCGTGTCCGTGTGGATGGCCACCTGCACGTCATACTCGTCCGCCACCTTCAGCGAGGTGTCGATCGAGGACGTGGTGGAACCCCAGTCCTCGTGGACCTTGAGGCCCACCGCGCCAGCACGGATCTGCTCGGCCAGCGGCTCGACGGTGGAAGCGTGGCCCTTGCCGAGCAGCCCGATGTTGACGGGAAGCCCTTCCGCGGCCTGCAGCATGCGCTGAATGTGCCATTTTCCGGGAGTGACGGTGGTGGCCTTCGTGCCTTCGGCCGGTCCCGTACCGCCGCCCACCATGGTGGTCACGCCGCTGCAGAGGGCCGTGGCGGCCTGGTCCGCGGAGATGAAGTGGATGTGTGTATCCACTCCCCCGGCGGTGAGGATCTTGCGTTCGCCCGCGATAATCTCTGTACTCGCGCCGATGACAATGTCCACGCCATCGGCAATCTGCGGGTTTCCGGCCTTGCCGATCCGGAAGATGTGGCCGTCCCTCAGTGCGACGTCAGCCTTGTAGATCCCGGTGTGGTCCAGCACCACCACATTGGTGATGACACTGTCCGGCACGGCTCCCCCCTGGACGTCCCCGTCCCGGGTGGCCTGGCCGTTCTGGCCCATGCCGTCCCGGATGACCTTGCCGCCGCCGAACACCACTTCCTCGCCGTAGTTCGTGAGGTCCTTCTCAATCTCAAGGAACAGGTCGGTGTCCGCCAAACGGATGGCATCGCCCGTCGTCGGGCCGTAAAGGTCCGCATACTGTCTGCGGGACAATTCGAAACTCATTGGTGTCCGCCTTCCCGGTCAACGCCGTCCTGGTCAGTGGCGTCCCGGTCAGTGGTGTCCCGGTCAGCGCCGAGGCTGCCGTTCACCGCGTTGCTCAGGCCGTAAACCTCCCGGCTGCCGGCCAGCCGAATCAGCCGGACAGTCTTCCCGTCGCCCGGTTCGAACCGCGCGGCGGTGCCGGCGGGGATGTCCAGGCGCCGCCCATAGGCGGCGCCCCGGTCGAATTCCAGCGCCGGGTTCGCCTCAGCGAAGTGGTAGTGCGAGCCCACCTGCACGGGCCGGTCACCGGTGTTATGGACGACAACGTCGATCGCCTCCCGGCCCGCGTTGATGACCAGCGGTTCAGGACGCAGGACGTACTCTCCGGGAATCATGGCGCCCCCTATCGGATGGGGTTGTGGACGGTGACGAGCTTGGTGCCGTCAGGGAAGGTGGCTTCGATCTGGACGTCGTGGATCATCTCCGGCACGCCCTCCATGACGTCGTCGCGGCTGAGCAGCGTGGTGCCGTAGCTCATGAGTTCAGCCACGGTGCGGCCATCCCGCGCACCCTCGATGAGTTCATAGCTGATGATAGCCACGGCTTCGGGGTAGTTAAGTTTGAGTCCGCGCCTCTGCCGCCTGCGGGCGAGGTCGGCGGCGACCACGATCATGAGCTTTTCCTGCTCACGGGGCAGCAGATGCATGAGGATCCCTTCAATGGCCAGCGGGTCGGCGTGGGACCCAGACTAAACCGCGTTCGTTTCCGCCACATTTCAGAAATGTCAGGTCCGCCCCCCAGCGGCCGCGCCTTTCAACGGCCTCCGCTGAGCCGGGCGAGGATCTCATTGCTCGACTGGACAGGCTGGCGGTAGGTGGTGGACAGGATGCGCAGCATGTCCGCTGCGTCCTGGCTGTCCTCCGACGCCATGGCGTCCTCCGCGTACGTGACGCGGATGTTGTGGGCGAAGGCGTCCGCTCCGGTCTGGGCAATGCAGTTGTGCGTGGAGACGCCCGCCAGCACCACTTCATCGGCGCCCCAGTTCCGCAGCCGGGACAGCAGGTTGGTGCCCACGAAGGCGCTGTCCCGCGTCTTGCTTAGCTGTGGCAGGCCGTCGGTGACGAGGCCTGGCACAGCCTCCGCCTGTTTGCTGCCCCGGAAAATGAAGCCCTGGTCGTCGTCGAGCATGTTCAGCGTCCATGTGGATTTATCCCGCTCGTGCTCGGTGCCAACCAGCAGCGCCTTGTACCCACTGGACGTGAAGCCCTCAAGGAGCGTGTTGCAGGCGCTGACCAGCCGCTCCTGCTGGGCTGCCAGTTCCGGCGCCTCGAAGTAGGCGTTTTGCATGTCGATGATGAGCAGGGCAATCATGGGTGCACCTTTCGTTCACTGTGCCGGTGCCGGTGACGGTGACGTACCCGTTCGGGGACCCTGCGAAACCCGGGCTGCAAATTTACGGTGCGGAGGCACGGATCCGCAGTTCAAATTGTGCTTCCACATGCGTGCCTTCGGCGGCCTTCTCGGCCCCCTCGATCCGGTCGATCAGCAGCTGCACGGACCGCTCGGCGATCTCGTTCATGCCGGGTGCAACAGTGGTCAGCGACGGGGACGAGAACCGCGCTTCATCGATGTCGTCGAACCCGGCCACGGCTGCGTCTTCGGGCACCCTGACCCCGCGGAGCAGCAGTTCGTGCATCGCGCCCAAAGCCAGGACGTCGTTCAGTCCAAAGACGGCGTCGAACGGCTGGCCGCTGTCGAGGAGCCTGGCCACCGCCGACGAACCACCGTCACGGCGCCACTCCGACGGAACAATAAGGGCCGGATCAAAGTCCACCCCCGCGTCGGCCAACGCCTCCCGGTATCCGGCCAGCCGAAGTCCAGGCGAACCGGCACGGTCCCCGGGAGAGGCACCGATCACTGCAATACGACGCCGGCCTCCCGCCAGCAGGTGGGCCGTCATGGCCCTGGCCGCGCCGACATTCTTCATGGTGACGAGGTCGAACCGCGGGTCGTCGATGTGCTCTCCGAGCATCACGAGGGGTTTGGTGCCGCGGCGGGCGGCGGCCACCGCGTCCGCGTCGAGCACCAGCGGCGTGAACAAGAGGCCGTCCGTCAGCTGGCTCAGGGATCCCTGCAGGGCTGTGAGCTCGTTGGCCCTGGTCGCCGCAGACTGCTCGACCAGGACGCGGTAGTCCCGGGCGGCTGCCACCGTCATGAGCTTGGAAGCGAGCTCCGCGTAATACGGCACGGAGAGGTCGGACACCACCAGGCCCAGCATGCGGGACTTTCCGGAACGCAGGCTCCGCGCCGTCAGGTTGGCCTCATAGCCAAGCTCGGCGACTGCGTCCAGCACCTTCTGCCGGGTGGCCGGCCTGATGAACTCATAGTTGTTGAGCACATTCGACACGGTTTTCAGGGAAACTCCGGCCGCACGGGCAACATCGTTCATTGTCACGGCCATGCAGGGTCCTTTCGCGGCAGACACCCCCCTCGGACATCTCTCTCCGGTACATCGTTGCAGAATGCAGGCCGCCCCGCCCGTCAAGAATTTCCCAAGGTGGGTCCCGCACCCTTTCTGCAAGGTCTCTTGGCTCTGGGGCCAGGCAACGGCGTCTGGTCCCAGCGACAACCGGCGGTGTCCCCCATAAGCGGCGGCCACCGGCGGGACCGGTCCGGAAGCGGTGACCTCTTAAGCGTTAAGCGGCGGCCACCACCCCGGGCGGCCACCAAGGGGCGCGGCAGGACAGGGTGGGGAACGTTGCGGCGGAAGGGGGCCGAATTGTTGCACGGTGCAGGGGGGTCCATCGAGGGATTACCCCCGTCAGAACGGCAGTTTGCTCTTGTGGTTTCCCATCATGCCCGCACACCGTACCGGGGTTCCGTTCCCCGGTGCGGAGACGGGGGTCCCGAACCGGTTGGCGGTGCCGAAGGCCGGGGATCCGGCCTGGAGTTCCTGGCCCGGCTCGGTTCGGGACCCGTCCGCATCACTTCGGACGTTATCGCGAACCTGGACGGCGTCGCGGGAGCAGTTGTGCTTGCCACGTGCAACCGGTTCGAGGTCTATTGCGACGTCACCCCGGCCGCGGATCCGGACATCACCAGGAGGCGCGTGCTGGGTCTCATCAGCGCATGCTCGGGTATTTCCCGCGAGGAACTTGGCCGGGCCCTGGACTGCCTGAGCGGCACGGCCATGACCGAGCATCTCTTCTCGGTGGGGGCCGGCCTTGACTCGGCAGTGGTAGGCGAACGGGAAATCGTCGGGCAGCTGCGCCGCTCGCTTGCCTCGGCCCAGGAGGCCGGAGCGGCCAGCGGATCACTGGTCCGGCTCTTCCAGGCAGCCTCCCGTGCCGCCCGCGAAGTTGGATCGCTGACGGCCCTGGGTGAGGCCGGCCGCTCCATGGTGTCCGTTGCCCTGGACCTGGCCCTCTCAAAGCTGGGATGCCAGGACCTGTCCGGCCTGTCCGTGGTGGTCATCGGCACCGGCGCCTACGCCGGATCCACCCTTGCCCTCCTGGCGGCAAGGGCGTGCCCGGCGGTGGCCGTGTTTTCCTGGTCCGGACGGGCCGAGGCCTTTGCGTCAGCCCGGGGTGCCACCGGCCTGACCTCTGAGGATCTGCCCGCTGCCGTCCGCGGAGCGGATGTGGTGATCGGCTGCAGCGGCCGCGGCCCCAGGCTCAGCTCAGAGGACTTTCGCGCCTTTCGGAAGGGCGCTGGCGCTCCGCTCGTCGTCGTCGACCTCGCCCTCAGCCGGGACTTCGAACCGGAAGCGGGCGAACTGCCCGGGCTTGACCTCATCACGCTGGAGCATGTCAGGCTGGCTTCGCCGCGTGAACAAACCGACGTCGTCCGGCATGCCGGTGAACTGGTCCGGCAAGCCGCCCTGCGTTTCGAGGAGGACCGGCAGGTGCGGCTCCTTGATCCGGCGATCGTGGCGCTGCGCGAACACATGCAGTCGGTACTGGCGGGTGAAGTGGCCCGGGTGAAGAACCAGCACGGCTGCACGGCCACCGCGGAAGCGGTGGAATTCGCCCTGCGGCGGGTGGTGCGGCAACTCCTGCACGTGCCCACCTCGAGGGCGCGCGAGCTGGCGGCAGCCGGCCGGCCGGACGAATACACCGCTGCCCTTGAAACGCTGTTCGGGCTGGACGTGACGGCGGGCGTCGAAGCGGCCAACGGGAAGGAAACCGGCCCGGCTGTAGAAACAGAAAAGATCCCGCTGGGCTGCCCGGCACGGGAGTGTCAGGGCCTTCTGGCCCCGGAGGACACCCTGCCGGCAGCGAGCTAGCCGGCGCAAATAAAAATTCCCCGGCTTCCTGTTGCCAGGAAGCCGGGGACTTTCCACTCTTCGCTAAAAGAGTGGGCCCTGTGGGGATCGAACCCACGACCCACGGATTAAAAGTCCGATGCTCTACCAACTGAGCTAAAGGCCCAAACTGCCTGCTGGAATGCGGACTTCAACAGCCTGCAAACGCGAAACAGTTCCCGTCCATTTCTGGACGTTTAATACTGTACCCCAGACGGTGGTGACTTCAGCACGGCGCCCCGCCGCCGTCGTCGAACGTGTCTTTGCGGGAGATAGCAGGGTTTCCGGCTGCCGGTGTGGGACGGGCCGGGCGCTGCAAGGGACGCTCGATTCCGGTTCCATGCAGGAGTAGCGTGGGACCATGAGCCAGAAAGCAGGAACCAGCGGCCCGGGCGGGGCGGAGCGGCACCACAAACCGAAGCCTTTTGCGCCCATTGATTTCGAACCTTTCGCAGGCGGCGCCGATCCGGCGCGTGTCTCGGAAGCTGCGCACCTGGCCGCCCAGGCCCTGGTGCGCCACGGGCGGGACAGCGATGATCCCGTCATCACCAAACGGCTGGTCAAACTGGCCGACGAGCAGGGCCTTGAGGCAATAGCGGAAATGTGGGCCGAAAGCCCGGCTCGCTCGCTGCCCGGCGCGCTGTGGCGGCTGTATGCCCTCCGCGCGGCAACGGTGCAGGATCCCGAGCGCATCTCCGTTTATTTCAAGGCGGGCAAGGACACCGCCCAGGTCTCCAACGTGGTGGCCGGCGCGGCCGAGCCACCGGGCGCCGATGAAATGAAGAACATGGCCGACGCCATCCTGTCCGGGGCCTTCGACGGCGACTTCGACGTAGCGCTGGAGCGGTCCGCCGCGTTCTGCCGCGTGGTGGCGCTGGGCCAGGCCACGCTCGCGGACGGCGCGGAACATTCAAACGAGAGCCACGCGCGCAAGCTGACACGGAACTCCCACCTGCTCGTCAAGACCGCAGAGGACCTGGAACACGCCGCCAACGCGTGGCGGCTGGGTGAGCTGGACTGACCCATCAGGCCCGATCTGTCAATGTTGACTTGGCCCAGCCAAAGTAGAAGACTGAAATAGGTGCCGAACCGCGAAACCCCCGGGCTTCAACATTTAGCCGCCTAGAGCGGCCTACCGCCGAGAGGCGTATCCGGTTCGGCACCATTCTTATGCCCCAACGCAGGTGCCGGTAAAGTACTGACTAGCTGCGGCTCGGACGTCAAGTCAAGAACTCCCGCGGCGTCCCGCCCTGACGATCCTCCGGAGACCGGTACTCATGAAGCTGCGCCTTTTTCCCCAGGAGCCCGCAGGCCTGAACCTTCTTTCGCAGCTGGCCCGGCAGATCGTGTTTGCCAGCGCCACCATGGCGGAAATCCTGGGCGCGCCGGCCACAGAACACCACCGGCTGGTGGAGGACATGCACAACCATGAGGCGAAGTCGGCGGAGCTGCACTTCGCCTTGCTGACGCACATGCGCACCAGCTTTGTGAATCCGCTCCCCCGCGAAGACATGTACGCCCTGTCGCAGAGCCTGAACGAAGCGATTGAGAAGCTGGATGCCGCGGCCGAGCTGGTGGCGCTCTACAACCTGGACCGGCTGCCCAAGCGCGCCGCCGACCAGCTGGAGATCATCAGCAGGCAGGCCGAACTGACAGCTGACGCCATGCGCCGGCTGAACAACCTGGACGACCTTGAGGATTACTGGATCGAGGTCCTGCGCCTGGCCAAACGGGCCGAACGGACCCATCGCATATGGGTCGCGGACATGCTCAAGGACATGAAGTCCACGCAATACGCCCGGCACAGGGACATCGCCAACCAGCTGGTCGACGTCACCAAGGACATGCGCCGCATCGCCACCCAGGTGGGCAGCATCATCGTCAAGGAATCATGAGGTGACGCTGTTCATCTTCGCCCTGGTGGTGCTCCTTAGCGCGGCATTTGCCTTCATCAACGGCTTCCGGGACGTGTCCACGTCTGTGGCCCTGGCCGTGCGCACGCGCGCCCTGACCCCCACCGTCGCCGTCCTGCTGGCCGCCCTTTTCAACCTCATAGGTTCCCTTCTAAGCGCCGCGCTGGCGGTGGCCATCAGCCAGAACTGGGTTATTCTTCCGCCGGGGGACAGCGGCCTGACCATCATCGCCGCGGGCCTCGCCAGCGCGTGCGCCTGGGGCATTTTCCTGTGGTGGCGGGGCGTTCCCTCCTCCTCCACGCATGCCCTGGTAGGTGGACTGGCGGGCGCCGGAACCGCCAGCGTGGTGGTGGGCGGCAACTCTGTGGGCGGTGTGGACCAGTCGCTCCTGTTCCAGGTGGTCCTCCCCCTGGCCCTCTCGCCTGTTGTTGCCTTCGTCGCCGCCTACCTGCTGGTGTTTCCCGTTACCTGGGCTGCGCGCTATGCCCAGCCGAACGTGGTCAACAAGCGGTTCCGGGCCGCCCAGTCCATTGCCGCCGGCGCCGTGGCCTTTGGCCACGGGCTGCAGGATGGCCAGCGGATCAGCGCAGTACTCATCCTGGCGCTGCTGGCCGCCGGCTACTCCGACGGCGGCTCGCTTCCCCTGTGGGCGGCGCTGCTGTCCGCGGCCATGATTACGGTGGGCACCCTCTTTGGCGGCTGGCGCATCTCGCACACCATTGGCTACCGGCTCACCCGGATCGATCCGCTGCGCGGTGTGGTGGCCCAGGGCTTCAGCGCCCTCCTGCTGTTTATTGGCGCCATCGGGCTGCACTGGCCCCTTTCCACCACCCACACGGTGACGTCCTCCGTGCTCGGCGCAGGCGAAAACCAGCACTTCGCCACCAGCCACCGCAAACTGGTGATCCGGATCCTGTCGCTGTGGGTCCTGACGCCGGCAGCCACGGCCGCGGGCGCCTTCGTCCTCGAGCTGGCACTCTCCCCGCTCATCGCCGCCTAACACTCATCGAATGCTGAACAACGGCCCTTCTGAGCGTTCAAAAGGGCCGTTGCGGAGCACTTGACTGTGGGTGGGCCCACAGCCGCAGGGGTCCCCGGGCGAGCGCGCGAGCCTGGGGTGCGGCTGGGGATTATCCGAAGCGGCCGGAGACGTAGTCCTCGGTGGCCTTCTGGCTCGGGTTGTTGAAGATGGTGCTGGTCTCGGCGAACTCTATGAGCTTGCCCGGTTTGCCGGTGCCGGCGATGTTGAAGAACGCCGTCTTGTCCGAGACGCGGGCAGCCTGCTGCATGTTGTGGGTCACGATGACCACGGTGTACTGGTCCTTGAGCTCGTCGATGAGGTCCTCAACGGCCAGGGTGGAGATCGGGTCCAGCGCGGAACACGGCTCATCCATGAGGATCACCTGCGGCTCCACGGCAATGGCGCGGGCGATGCAGAGGCGCTGCTGCTGGCCGCCGGACAGTCCCGAGCCCGGCTTCTCCAGGCGGTCCTTGACCTCGTTCCACAGGTTGGCGCCCTGCAGGGAACGCTCCACCAGGGCATCGGCCTCGCCCTTGGACATCTTCTGGTTGTTCAGTTTCACGCCGGCCAGGACGTTGTCCCGGATGGACATGGTGGGGAACGGGTTGGGCCGCTGGAACACCATGCCGATCTGGGAGCGCACGGTCACCGGGTCCACGCCTGGCCCGTACAGGTTGTCGCCGTCGAGCAGCACCTCGCCCTCAACGCGGGCGCCCGGCAGCACCTCGTGCATGCGGTTCAGCGTGCGCAGGAAGGTGGACTTGCCGCAGCCCGAGGGGCCGATGAACGCCGTGACGGACTTGGCCTCGATGTTGATGCTGACGTCTTCCACGGCCAGGAAATTGCCGTAGTACACGTTCAGGTCTTTGACGTCGATGCGCTTGGACATGATGTTCCTTAACTTGCTCGTATGAAATGAAGTCTAGAGCCCGGCTACTCGAGCCGAAATACGATCCGGTATGGCGGGCCGGCCTAGCGGCCTGTCTTCGGGGCGAAGACCCGGGCAATTAGGCGGGCGCCGAGGTTGAGCAGCATCACCAGGATGATGAGGACCAGGGCCGCACCCCATGCCCGCTGCGCCGACGGATCGGGGTTGGACGGGGAGGTGGGGTTCAGGATCTGGGTGTAGATGAACGTGGGCAGCGAAGCCATCCACCCGCCGAACACGTTCTTGTTGATGCTCGTCGCGAACCCGGCAGTCACCAGGATGGGTGCCGTCTCGCCGATAACCCGGGCGATCGCCAGGGTGACGCCGGACGCAATGCCGGAGATCGCCGTCGGAATGACCACCTTGAGGATGGTCCGCCACTTGCGGACGCCCAGCGCGTAGGAGGCCTCGCGGAGCTCGTTGGGCACGATCTTCAGCATTTCCTCGCTGGAGCGGACCACCACCGGGATCATCAGCACGGACAGTGCGACCGCGGCGACGGCGCCGGTCTTGGTGCCGGGCCCTACCACCGCGAAGAAGAACGCAGCAGCGAAGAGGCCGGCGACGATGGACGGGATGCCGGTCATGACGTCCACGAAGAATGTGATGGCGCGGGCCAGCGGGCGGTCATTGCCGTATTCGACAAGGTAGATCGCCGTCAGCAGGCCCACCGGAACGGAGATGACGGTGGCCAGCAGGGTGATCTGCACGGTGCCCACGAGCGCGTGGTAGATGCCGCCGATGACCGGCCCGGTGCCATCCGCCGCCCGGTTGTCGAACACACCGGTGACGCCGTTCATCGAGGTCCCCAGGAAGCCGGGCTTGAGCACTCCCGGGATGCCGTTGACCATGACGGTCCAGATGACGGAGATCAGCGGGAGCAGGGCGATCAGGAAGGCGCCCACTACGAGGCAGGTGGCGAGCTTGTCCTTGGCCTTGCGCGCGCCCTCAACGGCGGCGCTCCATCCGACGAGTCCTGCGGCGAACAGGATGGCGGTGACCACTCCCCAGCCGAAGGCATTGAATCCGATCAGGGCAAGGATGGCGGCACCGAGGACCAGCGCGACGCCCAGGACCACGTAAGGGGCGTACTTGGGCAGCTGGCCCTTGGTCAGGGCGGACCGCTTGCGGACCGGGGTCAGGGTGGAGGTCATTTAGTTGGCTCCCGAGAATTCTTTGTGCCGGCTGATGATCCACCGGGCGATCATGTTGACGGCGAGGGTGATCACGAACAGGACCAGGCCCGCAGCGATCAGCGTGCTCACCTTGAGGCCGCTGGCCTCGGGGAAGTTCAGGGCGATCTCGGCGGCGATGGTCTGGTTGCCGGACTGGATCAGGCTGGCGGTCAGTGCGCCGGAGGACAGCACGAGCGCCACGGCCATGGTTTCACCCAGGGCGCGGCCGAGGCCCAGCATGACGGCGCTGATAATGCCCGGGCGGGCGAAGGGCAGCACCGACATCTTGATCATTTCCCAGCGGGTGGCGCCCAGTGCAAGGGCTGCTTCCTCGTGCAGCTTGGGGGTCTGGAGGAAGATCTCGCGGGACAGCGACGTGATGATGGGGATCACCATGACGGACAGCACGATCCCGGCGGTCAGGATGGTCTTGCCCGTGGCAGAGGCCGGACCGTGGAAGATGGGCAGCCAGCCCATGTTCGCGGCGAGCCAGCCGTAGGCGGGCGAAATCTGGGGGGCCAGGAAGGCGGCGCCCCAGGCACCGTAGATGACGGACGGGATCGCGGCGAGCAGGTCGATCACATAGCCGAGGCCGGACGCGAGGCCGCGCGGGGCGAAGTGCGAGATGAAGAGGGCGACGCCGATGGACACCGGCGTGGCGATGGCCAGGGCGATGATGGCCGCAATGAGCGTGCCGACGACGATCGGCCAGATGTAGGCGAAGAAGCCCTCGCCGCCCTGGATGTCCGCTGCGGGGGCCGTGAAGGCGGGAATCGCCTGGATGACGAGGAAGAGCGCCACGCCGAACAGTACGGCAAGGATCAGGCAGCCTGCCGCGAGGGCCGCTCCGGAGAAGACTTTGTCCCCGGCGCGGCCGGCGCCTCGGGAACTGGTCAGGGAGGTGGTGGTCATACCCGGCCCTTCGGTGTTGTTGATGCGTCAGATGTGAATCGTGCTGAAACCGCGCTTTACACGGCTAGGTTCCCCGCCCTGCCTGGCGGCTGGGCGGGGAACCTCGGCGTTCAGGGTCAAACGTTACGACTTGACCTTGATGGAATCGATGGCCTTGACGGCCTTCTCGGCCAGGGCGGCGGAGATCGGAGCCGACTTGGCGGACTCGGCGGCAGCCTTCTGGCCCTCTTCGGAAACTACGTAGGTCTCGAAAGCCTTGACCAGGTCAACGGTTTCCTGCTTGTCGTACGTGGAGCAGACGATGTGGTAGGAAACCAGGACCACCGGGTAGGCGCCGGCCTCGGTGGTGGTGCGGTCAAGCTTGATGGCACCGTCGGTGTCGGCGCGGCCTTCAACAGCCTTGCCGGCGTCGACTGCCTTGGAGGCAGCTTCCGGGGAGATCTTGACGAACTCGGAACCGACCTTGATCTGGGCGATGCCCAGCTTGCCGCCAACGGCGGAGTCATCGGCGTAGGTCACGGCGCCCGGGGTGTCGGTGACGGTCTTGACGACGCCGGACGTGCCCTTGGCGTTCTCGCCCTTGAGGGATGCAGGCCAGATGCCGTCGGCCTTGTCCTTCCAGACATCGGGAGCCGCAGCGGAGAGGTACTCGGTGAAGTTCTTGGTGGTGCCGGAGTCGTCAGAGCGGCTCACCGGGGTGACGGCGAGGTCAGGGAGCTTGGCGTCCGGGTTCAGTGCTGCGATGGCGGGGTCGTTCCACTTGGCGATCTCGCCACGGAAGATCTTGGCCGCCGTGGGGGCGTCCAGCTTCAGCTCGGTGATGTCCGGCAGGTTGAAGGCAATGGCGATCGGCGAAATGTAGACGGGGATCTCGATGGCACCCTCGGGGCCGCAGACCTTCTTGGCCGAAGCCAGTTCCTCGTCCTTCAGGTAGGCGTCGGAACCGGCGAACTGTGCCGAACCGTCGAGGATGGCCTTGCGCCCGGCGCCGGAGCCGTCCGGGGAGTACTGCACGGTGGCGCCCTGGTTGGCGGAGGCGAAGTTGGTCTTCCAGACATCCATGGCCGCGCCCTGCGCGGAGGAGCCGATGCCGGTCAGGGTGCCGGTGACCTTGGTACCGGCGGCGGAGGCGCTGCCGGCCGGGGCGGTGTTCGTGGCATTGTCTGAACCACAGGCGGTGAGCGCGAGTGCGCCAGCGGCGATAACAGCGATTGCCGCGTGGCGGCCGAAGCGGAGTGCCTTCACTGGGTGTACCCCTTCCAGGGTTTTTCGATGCGGTGCGGACCGGAGACGTCCGAACGAGCGATGCGTACTTTTTGTACCTTCACTGAAGGTATGGGCCGCAGGTAACAAGTTTTGGGGTCCGAGGTGAACGCAGGGTTAACGACGGCGGGCCATTGGCTTACACATGCTGGGTTGCCATTGCTTTGGCTTCGCCACAGTCGTAGTGCTACCGCCACACTCTTAACAGCTTCAACAAGGGCCACACATGGCACGATGGGCCTCATGGAAACTTCAGGGCCGCTGGACGCGCGCCAGTTGGGTGAGGGGCCGCCGTCGGACGCCGACGTGGACCTGTACCGCAGGCTGAGTTCGGACATCACTGCCGGGGTCGCGGTGGTTTCCACCCGGGTGCGGAACCGTGACTATGCCGCCACGGTCAGCGGCTTCCTCCCGGTATCCTACGATCCGCCCACGATGCTGGTCAGCTTGTACGCGGAATCCCGCATTGGCGAGGCCGTGAAAGAGGCGGGCACCTGGGCCCTGAGCGTGCTCTCCGGCAAGCACCAGGGCACGGCGACGTGGCTGGCCAGTCCGGGGACACCGCTGCACGGGCTGCTTGCGCAGGTCCCGTTCCGGCGCGGGCCGGCCACGGGATCCGCGATTATCGACGGCTGCCTCGCCTACTTCGAGCTGCGCACGGTGTCGGTCCATCCTGCCGCCACGCATCTGTTGGTGGTGGGCGAGGTGGAGGCCATGGGCAGCGGCGCGGAACCGTCGGAGGCGCCGGACCCGCTGGTGCATTTCGGCTCGGAGTTCCGCCGGCTGGCACCGTAAACCCGCCACGTTCCTGCCCCTGTCCGGCTCACGGGCGCGCGACAGCCGCAGTCCGGGGGACGGAGCGAAGGCGGGCGAGCAGCGTCGCGGCGAGGAACGCCGTCGTAATTTCCAGGACAACGACGGCCAGCAAGCCTTCGGCGCCCGACCCCAAAGAGCCCGTCCCAATGAAACCCGCACCAGGCGCCGCCGCCGCTTCGGCATGGGAGTGGCCCGGCGCGCCACTCCCGGAAAGGGCGGGGGCGCCCAGCAGCAGGACGGCGTGCAATGCAGTCATGGCCAGGGCGCAGCCCATCACCTGCCGCAGGGCCTTCTCCCGGCCGCCGCGCCACAGGTGCACGGCGCATGGCAGGCAAACCCCGACCATCGCGAGCATCACGACGCCCAGCCACGGTCCGTGGTGGTTTCCGGCCACAAGCCACAGGTGCACCATGCAGGACGCGGCGGTCACCGCAGAGACGGCACGGGAATGCACTGCGGTCACGGCGTGAGCCTAGCCGTGGCAGTGGGAGCCGGACTGGCTGGAGTTTGCCGGGACGTCCAGGACGGGGCTGCGGTCGAAGAAGCCCTCGGGGCGGAGCTTGAAGCCGACGGTGTCCACCGGCATGATGGGCCAGTCCTCCACGCGCGGGAAGTGGGTCAGGCCGAAGGTGTGCCACACGACGATGTCCTGGCCGTCGATGTCGCGGTCCTGGGCGATGTAGGAGGGAAGACCCGCGCCGCCGGAGTTCTGGTTGACGAAGTCGCCGGTCGGGTAGCGCTCGTCTTCGGCGTAGCGGGTGACCCACAGGTCCTTGGTGGCAAAGGCGGCCCGGCGCGCAATGGAGGACTCGGGGTCGGCCATCAGGGTGGGCTGGTTGTGGGCGTGCAGCTTGTAGCCCACCGGCTCTCCCAGGCGGTTGCGGGATTCGGGGTTGGAGATGATCCAGGTCCGGCCGGTGCGGGCATCGCTCTCGCGGACTGCCTCCGACTCACGGGTCAGCACGGTGCGCTTCCGGGAGAACGCGTTGCCGCGCTCGTTGCCCGGGCCCATGGCCTGCCGGACCACGTCCTCTTCCTCCACCCGGTTGGTGAAGCCGTCGATGGCCATGTCCAGGCGGGCGCTGAAGATGTGCTGGTGGAACGGCGCTCCCAGCCCCGGGGCCAGCTGGGAGATGTTGTCCGAGCCGCCTTCCGGGAATGCGGACGTGAAGACTACGCCGGTGGCTTTGGCTTCGAATTCGATGGTGCCGTCGAGGTAGAGGTACCAGTAGAAGCCGTAGTCGTAGTTGCCGATGGTGGTGAAGAAGGAGATCACCATGCGGCGGTTCCGGCGGGTGTAGTTGATGCCGGACCAGAGGTCGCTGTGTTTGGCCAGGATGCCCCAGTCCTCCTCGTGCATGCAGATGCCGTTGCGGATCTCGCGGGGGTTGCCGAAGGTGTCGCTGATGACGGGGCTGAGGTAAGTGATGTCGCCGAGGCAGTCGCAGCCCAGTTCCAGGGAGTTGGCGTACTGACCCACCAGGTACTCCCCCGTGTCGAAGTAGTTCTGCCATGACCTGATCGGGGACGGATCGCCGTAAGGCACCACCATCTCGGCGATCGACGCGCGGCTGATGATGGGCCGGAGGCGGTCCCCGTCCCGGAAGCCGATGTTGTGCAGCACCACGCCCTCGCGGACGTCAAAGCCGACGTCCAGGCTCCACTTTTCCCACTCGATGTGGTTGCCGCCGGTCACCGTGAAGCTGGGGCCTTCGGGCTGGGTGATGCTGATGGGCTTCTGGGTGGTGCGGAGCGGGCCCGTGAGCTCGGGATCGGTGTAATTGCCGTGCTCTGCCGGGACTGGCACCGGGCCAAGGTCAATGACCTGGGTGACTTCCTTGCTGACCACGTCCACGTAGGCCACCAGCCCGTCCACCGGGTGGGCCCAGGCGCTGTCCTCGGGGAAGTCCTGTACGAAGGCGAGCCCGCGAAGGATCCGGCGGCCCTTCTCCTCCGCGTACCCGAAGACTCCGGCGGACAGCGGTGCAACCCGGACTTTGCTGACGTCCAGGTTCCGTGCGGCCAGGGCCTTCAGCCACCGCTCGTCGGCGGCCAGGAGCTGCTCAACCACCTCGAACTCCTCTTCCAAAACCGGCAGTTCGCCGGTTGCCGCGGTGTCGAGTTCGACGGCGGAGACTACCGTGCCGCTGGTGACCGAGACAGTGACGTCCTGGGGCCGGGCGCCGGAGACGTCGTGGAGAAAGACCCGAAACCGCCGGTCTTCCGACTCACTGCCGGTGCCGCGGGCAGGGTCAAGGAGGCCCAGGTAGGCAATGCGCTTCTCCGGGCCAAGGAGGCCGCCGGAGCGAAGAATGCCCTGCACCGCACTGATGTCCGCGGCTGAGGCAAGGCGGAACGGGCTGGCTGTTTCTGTGATGGAGAGCGTCATAGCGGCCTTTTGTCCGGGACCCTGGTGGGTCGGATTTTTATTTTCTATAGTTGTAGAGAATAAGCGAACGTAAGATAGCTCACAAGAGTCTGGGCGAAAATATTTTCTGGGGAGCGGCTGCGTGCCAAAGATTGTTGACCACGACGAGCGCCGCTTGGAACTCGTCGATGCAACCTGGCGGATCATCGCCCAGATGGGCATTGAAAGCGCCACGATGCGGGAAATCGCCACCGAGGCGGGCTTCGCAAACGGCGCCCTCAAGCCGTACTTTCCCACCAAGGACACGCTGCTGACCTTCGCGTTCGGGCACGTCTTCAACCGGACCAACGAGCGCATCGCCGAAGTCACCTCGGGGCTTTCGGGGCTGGCAGCCCTGCGGGCCTTCTGCCTCGAAGTGCTCCCGCTGGATGAGGAACGGATCAATGAAGCCCGCATCGTCATCCCCTTCTGGCAGAAGGCCATCAACGATCCCGGCAAGGCGCAGATCCACCGCGAATCGATGCAGCAGTGGCTGGATGCGATCCGGCGCCACCTGGCGGAGGCCAGGGACAGCGGAGACGTAAGTACCGCCGTCGACGACGACAGCCTGGCCGGCCAGCTGCTCAACATGCTGCTGGGCGCCCAGATCGCAGCAGCACTGCTTCCCGAGGGCCAGACGGAGCTCGGCCTGGACGGGCAGCTTGAGGGCTTCCTTTCCCTGCTGACCCGCTAGCGTTAGGACCCCACACTCCGCGGACCGGCCCGGACCGCAGGAACCGACCTACAACCAGGAGACGCCGGCAGTGACCATCCCGCAGGAAATCGATACGCCGGACATCATGATTGACGTCGACATCCTCGACCGGAACATCGAGCGGATGGCGTCAGCCGTCCGGGCACGCGGCCTGAGCCTGCGCCCGCATGCGAAAACGCACAAGATTCCCGAAATCGCCGTCCGCCAGATCGCAGCCGGAGCCTCCGGACTGACGGTGGCCACTATCGGCGAAGCTGAAGTGTTCGCGGCTGCCGGAGTTGGCAACCTCTTCATCGCCTACCCCCTCTGGATTTCGCCGCAGAAGGCAGAGCGGCTTCGGCGCCTGTCGCAAACTGCGCAGATCGCCGTCGGCGTGGACTCCGTGGAGGGAGCAACCACGCTGGGATCCGGACTGGGAAGTGCCGCGGGGAGCATCAGCGCCCTCGTGGAAGTCGACAGCGGCCACCACCGCAGCGGCGTCCATCCGGAATCCGTCGTTCCGGTCGCCGAAGCAGCAGCGCGCGCTGGACTGAAATTCGCGGGAGTCTTCACCTTCCCGGGACACAGCTACGCACCGGGCATGCCGGTCGAGGCGGCCAGGCAGGAGCAGCAGGCCCTGAACCGGGCGTCCGAGGTTCTTGCCGCGGCAGGATTCGACACCATCTGCCGCAGCGGCGGCTCCACCCCGACGGCGATGCTGACCGGAAATTCGGCTGCCACCGAGGTGCGCCCGGGCGTCTACGTCTTTGGCGACGCCCAGCAGTTGGAGTTGGGGCGGTGCGCCGCCGAGGACATCGCACTGACGGTGGCGGCCACCGTGGTCAGCCACCATGCAATCCCCGCGGGCGGTCCGGCACGTTTCATCATCGACGCCGGCAGCAAGATTCTCGGCAGCGACCGGCCCGCGTGGGCAAGCGGCTTCGGACGGCTGCTGGACCACCCCGATGCCCGGATCACAGCACTGTCGGAGCACCACGCAACTGTCGAATGGCCCGATCCCGCGACTGCGCCCGCCATCGGGCACCGGCTGCGCGTTATCCCCAACCACGTGTGCCTCGCAATGAACCTGGTGGACGACGTCGCCGTGGTCAGCGGCGGCGCGCTCGTGGACCGCTGGGTGGTGGCAGCCCGGGGCAAGAACAAGTAAGGGGCTCGGCCGGTTTTGTCCACGGAATCTTTTTTCGCCATATGTTGAAAAAAGATGACAGGGCAGAATTTCGCCGCTAACCTGAAATGACTGTGTTCCAGGACACAGTGTGGGGGACCCGCCAACAGACAGCCGACCGGCGTCAGGAGCGTTCATGCCAGCAACCACCATCCGCCCCGCGAACCAGAGCCTCACCTCCAGCGTGGCCGCCTCCTTTGACCATTGGAGGCACCTCGTAGCGCAGTCCTTTGTGCCGCTGGCCGCCGAAACGAACCGGCCCGAGCAGTTCCGCGGCCGCATGCGCTCCAGGGTGCTGGACCGCACCTGCATCGTGGAAGTTTCGGCTTCGGGCCACAGCGTCCACCGCACACCGGCACTTCTGGCGCAGTCCAACCAGCGCTATTTCAAGCTCAACCTCCAGCTGGAGGGCACCGGGCTCCTCATCCAGGACAACCGCGAGGCGGTGCTCCGCCCCGGCGACCTGGCCATCTATGACACCAACCGCCCGTACACGCTGGCGTTCGAAGAGCAGGCCCGCATGATGGTGGTCATGTTCCCGCACGATTCCCTGTCGCTGCCGCCGGACTATGTGGGACAGCTGTCGGCAGTCCGCCTGGCCAGCGAGTCGGGCTTGGCGGGCATTGTGGGGCCATTCATCACGCAGCTCGCCGGCAACCTGGAGGCACTCAGCGGGCCGAGCGGTTCCCGGCTCGCGGCCAACACCCTGGACCTCGTCTCCACCATGCTCCATTCGGAACTGGACCTGGCTGCGGACAGCATGAAGCCCCAGGCGGTGCTGGCGACGTCGGTCCGTGACTACATTGAGGCGAACCTCGCTGACCCGCAGCTGTCGCCGGCCAGCATTGCCGCGGCGCACTTTATTTCGACCCGCCACCTGCACAACGTCTTCCACGAATCCGGCAGCACGGTTGCCAGCTGGATCCGGAGCCGCCGGCTGGAACGGGTCCGCCGGGACCTCAGGGACCCGCTGCACTCGGGCACCTCCGTGGGAGCCGTGGCAGCACGGTGGGGATTCCTGGACGCCGCGCATTTCAGCCGCACGTTCCGGGACGCCTTCGGCGAATCACCCAGCGACTGGCGGCGCGGCGCCTAGACCCAACGCGGAGCCTAGATCAGCCCCTGTGCGAGCATCGCGTCTGCCACTTTGACGAAGCCGCTGATGTTGGCGCCCAGCACGTAGTTGCCGGGTTCCCCGTACTCGTCCGCGGTAGACGCGCAGCGGTGATGGATTCCCACCATGATGTCCGTAAGGCGCTGTTCCGTGTGCTCGAAGGACCATGAGTCACGGCTCGCGTTCTGCTGCATCTCGAGCGCGGACGTAGCCACACCGCCTGCGTTGGCGGCCTTGCCGGGCCCGAACAGCACGCGCGCCTCCTGGAACATTGCCACGGCGTCCCGGGTAGAGGGCATGTTGGCACCTTCGCCCACTGCGAGCAGTCCGTTGCGGACCAGCCGGGCGGCAGCATCGCCGTCGAGCTCGTTCTGCGTGGCACACGGCAGCGCGACGGTGGCAGCGACGTCCCAGACGGAGCCGGCCTCCACGTAGGAAACGCCGGAACGGCGCAGAACGTAGTCCTTGAGACGTCCGCGCTCCACTTCCTTGATCTGGCGGAGGAGCCCGACGTCGATCCCCTTCTCGTCCACGACGTACCCGGAGGAGTCGGAGCAGGCCACGACCGTGGCGCCGAGCGCCTGGGCTTTAGCGATGGCATTGATGGCCACGTTGCCGGAACCGGAAACCACCACGCGCTGCCCGTCGAAGGACGAGCCCCGTGTCTTAAGCATCTCCTCGGTGAAGATCACCGTGCCGAAGCCCGTGGCCTCGGGCCGGACCAGAGAGCCTCCCCAGGAGATGCCCTTGCCGGTCAGGACTCCCGATTCGTAGCGGTTGGTGATGCGTTTGTACTGGCCGAAGAGATAGCCGATTTCGCGGCCGCCCACGCCGATGTCACCGGCAGGCACGTCGGTGTACTCGCCGATGTGGCGGTAGAGCTCGGTCATAAACGACTGGCAGAATCGCATGACTTCGGCGTCACTGCGGCCTCGGGGGTCGAAGTCGGAACCGCCCTTGCCGCCGCCGATGGGCATGCCGGTGAGCGCATTCTTGAAGATCTGCTCGAAGCTGAGGAATTTCACAATCCCGAGGTAAACGGAGGGGTGGAACCGGAGGCCGCCCTTGTAGGGGCCGAGCGCCGAATTGAACTCCACGCGGAAGCCGCGGTTGATCTGAACCCGGCCGGAATCGTCGGTCCACGGCACTCGGAAGATGATCTGCCGTTCGGGCTCGCAAAGCCGTTCGAGGATGGCGGCTTCAAGGAATTCGGGGTGCCGGTCGTGGACCGGGCCAAGGCTTTCGAAGACCTCCGTGACGGCCTGATGAAACTCGGACTCCCCGGGATTGCGCGCCAGCACTTTATCCTTGACGGCCTCCAGCCGTGCATCCATGCATCTGTCCTTACTTCCGCGCGGAGCGGCCGGAGAGCATTCTTAGAGCCGCCTATTGTTGAGCCTTCAACCTAACCGATTAAGACCGCAGTGGGGTAGGCGAAGGCAGCGCCAAGCCTTATTCTCCGTAATGTGACAGATGAATTCCACAAAATGAGAATGCGCGGTGCTATGTCGTGAGTCAGGAAGGCCGACTGATGACACACGTTTGCCTCCTCTTCTCGGGCGCCGCGCTGCTGATCAACGGACTCGCCACCCTGGGGGCTCTCCCCCGCCGGGATGCAGCCGTGCTGAGCCTGGTCATCGGCAGCCTCCAGCTGCTCTTGGGCATCGCGTATCTGGCCGTCACGTATTTGGGCACCCTTCGTTTGGACAGCACAGCTCCGGACGCCGACGGCGGCATGCAGCTGCTGCTTTCGGCGTCCGGCATGTTCCTGTTCGGTCTGACCTACGTTTATGTTGGGCTGGATTTCCTGCTGGGGCTCGGGTCAACGGGCCTTGGCTGGTTCTGCGGCATGGTGGCCGGGTGCGGCCTCCTGCTCACCGCGGCCTGGTTCCCCGAGGACCCGCTGCTGGCGGTGCTGTGGCTCTGCTGGTCCTACCTGTGGATACTGTTCTTCTTCTCGCTGGCGCTGGGCCACAACCGGCTTTCGCCGCTGATCGGCTGGTCCCTGGTAATGGCCAGCCAGGCGACAGCCACGGTGCCGGCCTTTCTCGGGATCACCGGGCAATGGCCCGGCGACCCGGCAATGGCCGGCGGCGCCGCGGCGTGCATCGCGGCGCTGCTCTTGCTCGCTGGCGGCATCGCCTGGTGGGATGGCCGGCCCGCCGGCGGGGCGCCCCGGCCGGACGGCGGGAGGAACCGCCGGCGCGCCGTCGTCCCTAACGAGCCGTTAGCCGCCGACGAGCCATCATTCGGCAGTGGCAGTGGCAGCAGCCTCATCGGCAAACGTGGGCTTTGAGGTGCGTCCGCGCTTCTCCACTGCGATTTCCGCCAGCACTCCGGCCACGAACATCACGGGGACGGCAACCAGCAGCGCGACGGCTGTTTCGGCGCTCCCTCCGATGAGGGAGGTGAAGTTGCTGACCACCAGGTAGAGGACCCAGGCCAGCAGCAGCGCGGCAAGGGCCGGCGCGATGAGGGTCTGCCAGAGCTGCCCGGACACCCGTTCGCGGTGGAAGAATGCGACGACGGCGAGGGAGCAGAGCATGTACAGCACCAGCAATGCCGCAACGGCGAGCCCGCTGAACCACGAGAAGAGCGTCAGCACAGGGTCCATTCCCAGCACCGCGAACGGGCCCACGAGCAGCACGGCGACAGTCGTCTGGACCCAGGCTGCGGAGGCAGGGGCACGATGCTTGTTGGTCCGTGCCAGGACGGCGGGCAGGGAACTGCGCAGGGCCAGCGAGTGGAGGTAGCGGTTGATGCCGTTGTGGAAGGCGATGATGCCTGCCAGGAGGGACGTCACCAGGAGGATTCCCGCAGTCACACCGGCCCAGGGGCCAAACAACTCAACCAGCGGCCCGATCACGAAGGAGGTGGCGTCTCCCGACTCCAGGGCGGCTCCGGCGGCATCGATTACGTGCGTGGGCCCGTAGAAGCTCACGAGCATCCAGGTGATGAAGGCGAAAAACACGGCGATGATGCCCCCGGAGAGGTAGGTTGCCCGCGCCACCGTCCGGTGGGGATCCTTGGCCTCGGCGGAGTAGATGGCCGTGGACTCGAAGCCGAACATGGATGCAACGGCGAACATGATGGCAACGCCGGGGGCGCCGGTTGCGATCGCTTCAGGGGAGAACGAGGCTGCCATGTTCAGGCCCTCCGGGCCCCCACCCTTCAGCAGGACGGTGAATCCGAACAGCAGCAGAATCGCCACTTCCAGGCCCACAAGGAATGCCAGGACGCGGGCGCCGAGTTCAATGTTCATCGAGCCAAGCACCTGCACGCCTGCCATGGTGACAACGGCGAGAAGCCACCAGGGAACGGTCACGCCGGCGGAACCCAGCAAGCCGGAGAAGGCCGCACCGTAGAGTCCGTACATGGCGGCCTGCACCGTGCTGTACGCCAGCAGTGCCAACCAGGCTGCGCCCGTGCCTGTCTTTCTGCCGAAGGCGGCGGTGATATAGGCGTAAAAGGCGCCGTTGGCCTGCACCTTCCGGCTCATCGCCACGAACCCGACGGCGAAGATGACAATGACGATGCCAACGACGAGGTAAGCGCCCGGTGCCCCGGCGCCATTGCCGAGTGCAGCCGCCAGGGGCGCTGCACCGACGATGCCGGTCAGCGGAGCCTGGGCTGAAAGAACGAAAAAGAGAATGCCCAGAACGCCGATGCTGCCCGCGCGGAGGGCGGTGGACTGCTCCTTGCGCGGATTTGCTTCTGCAGTCCGGGACTCGGAATTTGAAATACTCATTGGATCCTTCTTAACGGTCATGAGCGTTGGAGAGGGGTGCCGGCAATGGCCTCGCACCCTGAATTCCAGCTTGGCAGTCCCGGTCGGATAGGGCTTGTCTGGCAGCGATCAGTTGTTGTGCCTCAGCGCACTGGTCGTGACTGGCGCAGCCTTTATCCAGAGGGTCCCGCTGTCCCCGCGCGCGGTCAAGCAGGCTGCTGCCCCTGGCCGCGGCCCGCGCGCCTATGGTGCCGCGTGAGACCATGTGTCCATGAGCAGCGATTCCGCTCTGGAAGTGAGCGCCCTGGCCATCAAGTCACCATTCCGGAGGCTCTGCGCTGGACGGACAGCCGAAGGGGCGAGGAGTTCACGCTGACCACGTTGAACGTCCGGCTCCTGCCCGACGGCCATCTCGCCGCGAAGGCCTACGGCCGTCCCGTTGCCGGCGGCCGGGGAGCATATGTTTCGTTCCGCGTGCCTGACCGGCCTGAGCTCGCGGCGCTGATCACCGGGGCCGCCAGCCACGCGGCCGGGATGTGGGCCGCGCACCGCGGGCTTGGCTGAGGCGGCCCCCGGGAACAAGAAGAGCCCGAACCCCGCATTGCAAGGAGCCGGACTCAAAGAGCAAAGGCCTGCCGGGGAGGTTTGCTGGGCTCCCCGGCAGCCTTGCTCTTACGCCAGGTTGGCGACGAGCCCCGAGCCGGCGGACTGAAGCGGTTCGGCCTGAGGCGTCCCGGGCTGAAGCGTCTCGGGCTGGACCGGTTCCGGCCGGCGGGCCGGCAGCAGGGGTGCGAAGAACGCGCCGAGGTCCGCGGTCGCGGTCAGCGGCAGGACGTTCGCCACGTACTGGTCCGGGCGGACCACCACCACGACGCCGCCCCGGTCAAGGCCGCGCAGCTCGAAGATATCGGCCTTCGGGTCGGTGCCGTAGACCTTCTCAAGGTTGGTGAGCCTGAACGGCCCGACCTCCGGCTTGAACACGGCAGGGACTGCGTTGATGTCGATGCCCCTGTGGTCCTGCTGGTAGATGACTTTCACGTCGAACCAGGCATCGGCGTCGGCACCCTCCGGCGTAGCCGCCAGGGGGGACTCCGGCGAGTTCTCCAGCCACTGCGCGAAGTCAGTGGTCGGCGACGCGGCGCCGGCCTCGGCCGGGTCTGCGAACACGTAGATGCGCCAGCGGCCGTCGGCCGTAGCCTGGTGACCCAGGTGCAGCGGGTTGGTGTCACAGACGCGCTGCACGGGAGCAGACTTGAAGCGCTTGCCGGTTGGGAAGCCGGTGGCCAGCCCGGCATGCTTCGCCTCGGCGACGATCATTGACGGCGCGTACTCGGTCATGAATCCGGCCGGGAATTCGGCGGTGCGCACGTAGAAGTCTTCGAGCTCGGAGGGGTCCTCGAACTCCTCGGGCTTCTTGGCCATCAGGGTGGACCATTCCTTGTCGAAATCGATCAGGTTCTTCGCGACGACCTGGCGCTCCGCGGAGTACGTGGCGAGCAGCGACTCCGGGCTCCGGCCCTCGAGCACGTGGCCAAGCTTCCAGCCGATGTTGAAGCCGTCCTGCATGGACACGTTCATGCCCTGGCCTGCCTTGGCGCTGTGCGTGTGGCAGGCGTCGCCGGTGATGAACACCCGCGGCGTGCGGGTATCCCGTTCGGCGGGCAGGACATCGTCGAACCTGTCGGTGAGGCGGTGGCCCACCTCGTACACGCTGTGCCAGGCGACGTTGCGGACCTCGAGGGTGTAGGGCTGCAGGATCTGGTTCGCGTGGGCGATGATCTGTTCGATGGTGGTCTTGCGGATGGCGCCGTTGTCGTTCTCCGGCACGACGCCAAGGTCAACGTACATGCGGAACAGGTGGCCGCCCTCGCGCGGGATCAGCAGGATGCTGCCGCCGTCGTGGGACTGAATGGCGCACTTGGTGCGGATGTCCGGGAAATCGGTGGATGCGAGGACATCCATGACGCCCCAGGCGTGGTTGGCCTGGTCTCCGGCGAGCGTGCAGCCGATCGATTCACGGACTTTGCTGCGCGCACCGTCGGCACCCACCACGTACTTGGCGCGCACAACACGCTCCTGGCCCGCCAGCTCACCGGTGGTGTGGACCAGGGTGACGGTGACCGGGTACTCCCCCGCGTCCGCGACGTCCAGGCTGCGGAACTCGTAGCCGTAGTCGGGGGCCATGCGGGTCGGGGCAAAGGCCATGACCCGGGCAAAGTAGTCCAGCACCCGGGCCTGATTGACGATCAGGTGCGGGAATTCGCTGATGCCCATCTCGTCGTCGACCGCGCGGGCGGCGCGGGCGATGTGCTTCGGGTTCTCCGGACTCGGCTTCCAGAACGCCATTTCGGTGATCCGGTAGGCCTCCGCGGTGATCTCCTCGGCGAAGCCGAACGCCTGGAACGTCTCGACGCTGCGGGCCTGGATGCCGTCGGCCTGGCCGATGGCCAGGCGTCCGCCGCGGCGCTCCACGATGCGGGTGGTGATGTCCGGGAACTGGGAGAGCTGGGCGGCTGCGAGCATGCCCGCGGGGCCGGAGCCCACGATGAGCACGTCCACCTCGTCGGGCAGCTCTTCGGGGCGGTTGATGCCGACGCCGGCGGCCGGCTGGATACGCGGGTCACCGGAAACGTAACCGTGGTGGTGGAACTGCACGGGCTTTCCTCACTTCACTGTGTGGCTGGCTGTCGCCAAATCTTGTGTTCTATATCGGAACAGCTGGTTCGATAATAGAAATCATGGTTATGCTTCGTACTGTACGTCACATATGACCCGCGTTACAAGCAGCTTCACTTTCCCAAGAAGCGGGGGTTGACGCAGTAGCCGGAAGCGGTCCAGTATGTTTCGTATACGATTTCGTACCTGATGAGGAGAACGCTTTGGAGCAGGTCAACGACGACACCCTGGCAGCAGCACGCAAGGTGATCGCGGTGCACATCAACTACCCCAGCCGTGCAGCCCAGCGCGGCCGGACGCCGGCGCAGCCCTCCTACTTCCTGAAGCCGTCGTCGTCGCTGTCCCTGACCGGCGCCGCCGTCGAACGCCCGGCCGGCTGCGAACTCCTCGGCTTTGAGGGCGAGATCGCCATCATCATCGGCAAGGCCGCCCGCCGCGTCGAGGTCGAGGACGCCTGGGGCCATGTCGCCGCGGTCACGGCCAGCAACGACCTCGGCGTGTACGACCTCCGCTACGCGGACAAGGGCTCCAACCTCCGGTCCAAGGGCGGCGACGGCTTCACCCCGGTGGGCCCGGCACTGATTCCGGCAGACGGCGTCGACCCCGCCAACCTGCGCATCCGCACCTGGCACAACGGGGAACTGGTGCAGGATGACACCACCGAAGACCTGCTCTTCCCGTTCGCCCGGCTCGTGGCGGACCTGTCCCAGCTGCTCACCCTCGAGGAGGGGGACATCATCCTCACCGGCACGCCCGCCGGCGCCTCGGTCGCCGTGCCCGGCGATGTGCTGGAGGTGGAGGTAAGTACCGCCGACGGCGAGCTGAGCACCGGCCGCCTCACCACCACAGTTAAGGAAGGGACGACGGCGTTCGCTGACTTTGGTGCCCGGCCCAAGGCCGATGACCTGCAGCGCGAAGAGGCGTACGGCTCGCGCGAAGCCGCTGGCCTTCCCGCCGTGTCTTCAGGGGCAGGGGAATCTGCCCTGACCCCGGAGCTGAAGGCCAAGCTGGAGAGCGTCTGCACCGCCACGCTGTCCTCCCAGCTGCGCAAGCGCGGCCTTAACAACGTCAGCATCGACGGACTCACCGCCACCCGTCCGGAGAAGCGCGTGGTGGGCCTGGCCCGGACCCTGCGCTACGTGCCCAACCGTGAGGACCTCTTCAAGACACACGGCGGCGGTTTCAATGCCCAGAAACGCGCCATCGACTCAGTCAATGAGGGCGAGATCCTGGTCATGGAGGCCCGCGGCGAGAAGGGCACCGGGACCATCGGCGACATCCTGGCCCTGCGCGCCCAGGTCCGCGGCGCCGCGGCCATCATTACCGACGGCGGCGTCCGGGACTTCTCCGCCGTGGCCGCCATGGAGTTGCCCACCTACTACTCCAACCCGCACCCTGCGGTGCTGGGCCGCCGCCACATCCCGTGGGACACGGACATCACCATCGCCTGCGGCGGCACCACCGTGCAGCCCGGCGACATCATCGTGGCGGACTCGGACGGCATCCTGGTGATCCCGCCGGCCCTGGCCGAGGAAGTCGCCAACGACTCGGTCGCCCAGGAACGCGAAGAGGTTTTCATCGCCGAAATGGTCGAGCAGGGCCACAGCGTGGACGGGCTCTACCCGCTCAACGCTGCTTGGCGTGCCAGGTATGAGGAATGGGAAGCAGGCAAAGCCAATGACTGAAACAGTCACCGCCCCCGCTGCCGAGAGCATTGCTGACGGCACCGCCGGCAGCAAGTCCGAGCAGGCCTACCAGGCCATCAAGGCGCGGATCGTGGAAGGCACCTATACGCCCGGCTACCGGCTGGTCCTGGCCGCCATTGCCAAGGACCTCGGGTTCAGTGTTGTCCCGGTCCGGGAAGCGATCCGCCGGCTCGAGGCCGAAGGCCTGGTGAAGTTTGAACGCAACGTCGGGGCCACTGTGGCGGGCATCGACCCCACCGAGTACCTCTACACGATGCAGACCCTGAGCATCGTGGAGGGTGCGGCCACGGCATTGTCCGCGCCGCTGGTCGGCGAAGCGGACATTGCCCGCGCCCGGGCAGTGAACGCCGAGATGCGGGAGTGCCTGAAGCACTTCGACCCCGTCCGTTTCACCCGGCTCAACCAGGATTTCCACAGCGTCCTGTTCGAGCACTGCCCCAACCCGCACATCCTGGATCTTGTCCACCGCGGCTGGAACCGGCTGGCATCGCTGCGGTCCTCAACGTTCCGCTTTGTTCCCGGCCGGGCCCACGAGTCCGTGGACGAACACGAGGCCCTGCTGAAGCTCATTGAAACCGGCGCCGACGCCGACACCATCGAAAAAGCAGCACGACTCCACCGCAGCGCCACCCTGGACGCGTACCTCTCCCAAACCAACCCCAAAGACCACACTCCTTAAGACCACACAGTTAGGACCTCAACGATGACGACCCCTGTAGAAACAGCAGCAAAGCACTACGTTCCCGAGAACCCGCCCACCCACATCCAGCACTACATCAACGGCAAGTTCGTAGATTCCGTGGGCGGGAAGACCTTCGACGTCCTGGACCCTGTCTCCAACCAGAACTACGCCACCGCCGCGGCAGGCCAGAAGGAAGACATCGACCTCGCCGTCGCCGCGGCCCGCGAAGCATTCGTCAACGGCCCGTGGCCCAAGATGAAGCCCCGTGAGCGCGCCCGCGTCCTGAACCGGATCGCTGACGCCGTCGAAGCGCAGGAAGCACGGCTCGCCGAGCTGGAGACCTTCGACACCGGACTGCCCATCACCCAGGCCAAGGGACAGGCGCTGCGTGCGGCGGAGAACTTCCGCTTCTTCGCCGACCTGATCGTGGCCCAGTTCGACGACGCCATGAAGGTCCCCGGCTCCCAGATCAACTACGTGAACCGCAAGCCGATCGGCGTCGCCGGGCTCATCACCCCGTGGAACACCCCGTTCATGCTGGAATCCTGGAAGCTGGCCCCCGCCTTGGCGACCGGCAACACCGTGGTCCTCAAGCCGGCCGAATTCACCCCGCTGTCCGCATCGCTGTGGGCCACCATCTTCAAGGAGGCTGGCCTGCCTGACGGCGTATTCAACCTGGTCAACGGCCTGGGTGAGGAAGCCGGCGACGCGCTGGTCAAGCACCCTGACGTCCCGCTGATCTCGTTCACCGGCGAGACCACCACGGGCCAGACCATTTTCCGCAACGCCGCCGCCAACCTCAAGGGCCTCTCCATGGAGCTCGGCGGCAAGTCCCCCTGCGTCGTGTTCGCCGACGCCGACCTGGACGCCGCGATCGACTCCGCACTGTTCGGCGTCTTCTCCCTCAACGGCGAACGCTGCACCGCCGGCTCCCGCATCCTGGTGGAACGCACCATCTACGACGAGTTCTGCGAGAAGTACGCCGCCCGCGCCAAGAACATCGTGGTCGGCGACCCGCACGACCCCAAGACCCAGGTGGGTGCCCTGGTGCACCCGGAGCACTACGAGAAGGTGGCCTCCTACGTGGAGATCGGCAAGTCCGAAGGCCGGCTGCTGGCCGGCGGCGGACGGCCCGAAGGCCTGCCGGAGGGCAACTACATTGCCCCCACCGTCTTCGCCGACGTCTCCCCCGACGCCCGGATCTTCCAGGAGGAGATCTTCGGTCCCGTCGTCGCCATTACCCCGTTTGAGAACGACGACGAGGCCCTCGCCCTGGCCAACAACACCAAGTACGGCCTGGCGGCCTACATCTGGACCCAGAACCTGACCCGTGCCCACAACTTCTCGCAGAACGTGGAAGCCGGCATGGTGTGGCTGAACAGCCACAACGTCCGCGACCTCCGCACCCCGTTCGGCGGGGTCAAGGCCTCCGGCCTCGGCCACGAGGGCGGCTACCGGTCCATCGATTTCTACACCGACCAGCAGGCCGTGCACATCACGCTCGGCTCTGTCCATACCCCCAAATTCGGCGCCTAATCCGCCGTCGTACTTTCTCAAACCCCCTTTCAAAGAAGAGAGAACATCATGACCAACTTCGTTCCCACCCCGACCGTCCCGGCACCGGACATCGTCCGCTGCGCCTACATGGAGATCGTGGTCACCGACCTCGCGAAGTCCCGTGAGTTCTACGTTGACGTGCTCGGCCTGCACGTCACCGAAGAGGATGAGAACACCATCTACCTCCGTTCCCTGGAGGAGTTCATCCACCACAACCTGGTGCTCCGCCAGGGACCGATCGCCGCCGTGGCCGCATTCGCCTACCGGGTGAAGTCCCCCGCCGAGGTGGACGCCGCCGAGGCGTACTACAAGGAACTGGGCTGCCGCACCGAGCGCCGCAAGGAAGGCTTTACCAAGGGCATCGGCGATTCTGTCCGCGTCGAGGACCCGCTGGGCTTCCCGTACGAGTTCTTCTACGAGACTGAGCATGTGGAGCGCCTCACCCAGCGCTACGACCTCTACTCTGCCGGTGAGCTGGTGCGCCTGGACCACTTCAACCAGGTCACCCCGGACGTGCCCCGCGGCCGCAAGTACCTGGAGGACCTTGGCTTCCGCGTCTCCGAGGACATCAAGGACTCCGACGGCGTCACCTACGCCGCCTGGATGCACCGCAAGCAGACCGTCCACGACACCGCTCTCACCGGCGGCAACGGCCCGCGCATGCACCACGTCGCCTTCGCCACCCACGAGAAGCACAACATCATCCAGATCTGCGACAAGATGGGCGCCCTGCGCATCAGCGACCGGATCGAACGCGGCCCCGGCCGGCACGGCGTCTCCAACGCCTTCTACCTCTACATCCTGGACCCGGACGGCCACCGCATCGAGATCTACACCCAGGACTACTACACCGGCGACCCGGACAACCCCACCATCACCTGGGACGTCCACGACAACCAGCGCCGCGACTGGTGGGGCAACCCCGTCGTCCCGTCCTGGTACACCGAAGCCTCCCTGGTCCTGGACCTGGACGGCAACCCGCAGCCGGTCATCGTTCGCGAGGAAAAGAGCGAAATGGCCGTGACCGTCGGCGCCGACGGCTTCTCCTACACCCGCAAGGAAGGGTCCTCCGAAGACGACCGGACGGGCTTCAAGCTCGGAGCCCAGGTCTAAACGATGCTGGACGCGAAGACGATCGAGGCCATTGCGGACGAGCTGGTGGAAGCCGGCCGGACCCGTACACCCGTGCCCCGCCTGACTGCCCGTTACCCGGACATGACGGTGGAGGACTCCTACGCGGTGCAGCAGCTGTGGCGGCGCCGCAACGAGGACGCCGGCCGGACCCTGGTGGGGCGCAAGATCGGCCTCACGTCAAAGGCCATGCAGGCCGCCACCGGCATCACCGAGCCGGACTACGGTGCCATCTTCGATGACATGGTGCTGGAAACCGGCTGCTCGGTGGAATGGGACAAATACACCCATCCGCGGGTGGAGGTGGAACTGGCGTTCGTTCTGAAGGACGGGCTCAAGGGCCCGGGCTGCACCATCTTCGACGTCCTGAACGCCACCGACTACGTGGTTCCGGCCCTCGAAATCCTCGATTCCAGGATCGAGATGGAGGGCCGGACCATCGTGGACACCATCTCCGACAACGCGGCCATGGGCGCCATGGTGGTGGGCGGCCGCCCCGTCAAACCGGACGCCGTCGACCTCCGCTGGGTCTCCGCGATCCTCTACAAGAACCAGACCGTGGAGGAAACCGGCGTCGCCGCGGGCGTCCTGGACCACCCCGCAAACGGGGTGCACTGGCTAGCCAACAAGATCGCCGCGCACGGAGACGCCATGAAGGCCGGCGACATCATCCTTGCCGGCTCCTTCACCCGGCCGCTCTGGGTGTACAAGGGCGACACCGTCCACGCCGACTACGGACCCCTGGGAGTTGTGACGTGCCGCTTCGAGTAGAAGACACCTTCCGCTCCGTGCTGCGCAATCAAAACGGTAAAGCAGGCAGGCCGCTGGCGGGGATGTGGGTGTGCTCCGGCAGCCCGCTCATTGCCGAACTCTGTGCCGGGTCCGGCCTGGACTGGCTCCTGGTGGACGCCGAACACAGCCCCAACGGGCTCGAATCCATCCTCGCCCAGCTGCAGGCCATCCACGGCTACCCGGTCCACACCTTGGTCCGGCCACCCGTGAATGACACCGTGCTCATCAAGCAGTACCTTGACCTGGGCGTGCAGAACCTGCTGGTGCCGATGGTCAACTCCGTGGCCGAGGCGGAGGCCGCGGTGGCTGCCACCCGCTACCCGCCACACGGTGTCCGCGGCGTCGGCTCGGCGCTGGCCCGCGCGGCCCGCTGGAACCGGGTCCCGGACTACCTGACCCGGGCGTCGGAGACCGTCAGCGTCACCGTCCAGATTGAGTCGACGGCGGCGGTTGAGGCGGTGGAGGACATCCTGAAGGTCGACGGCGTGGACGCCATCTTCGTCGGCCCATCCGACCTCGCCGCCTCGATGGGGCTGCTGGGACAGCAGGAACACCCCGAGGTGCGCGCCGCCGTCGAACACTGCCTCGCCGCCGCAAAAGCGGCCGGCAAACCCGCCGGCGTGAACGCCTTCGCCCCCGCCACCGCCCGCCGCTACCTCGCGGCCGGCGCCGACTTCATCCTGGTGGGCGCCGACGTCGCCCTGCTCGCCCGCGGCTCCGAAGCACTCGCCGCCGAGTACATCCAAGCCGCAGACGGCGGCTCACCAACGTCCTACTAGCCCCAACTGACTCGCACCTGTTGTCGTTATGACGCGTGAAAACGACAACAACTGCGAGTCTGTTGGGCCCTCAACCCTTCGCGCTCCCAAGGAGACTCCCGCATGACCATTTCGCTCTCCCCTGCCGTCTCGCCGGCCTCCGTCACTCCCGAACGTGAGGCAGCGCTTCTCGCGTCCGTGCCCACCGGCCTGCTCATCAACGGCCAATGGCGGGAGGCGTCCGACGGCGGGACGTTCGACGTGCACGATCCCGCCACCGGGGAGGTACTTGCCACAGTGGCTTCGGCCACCAGCGAGGACGCCCTCGCCGCGCTCGACGCGGCCGATGCGGTCCAGGCTTCCTGGGCACGCACCGCCCCCAGGGTGCGGGCCGAGATCCTGCGCCGCGCCTTCGACCTGGTCACCGAACGCGCCGAAGACTTCGCCCTGCTGATGACCCTGGAAATGGGCAAACCCCTGGCCGAAGCCCGCGGCGAAGTCACCTATGGCGCCGAGTTCCTGCGCTGGTTCTCCGAGGAAACCGTCCGCGACTACGGCCGCTACCTCACCACCCCAGAGGGCAAAAACAAGATCCTCGTCCAGCACAAACCCGTCGGACCCTGCCTGCTCATCACCCCCTGGAACTTCCCGCTCGCCATGGCCACCCGCAAGGTCGCTCCCGCCATCGCCGCCGGCTGCACCACGGTCCTCAAACCCGCCAAACTAACGCCCTTGACGGCACAGTTGTTCGCGCAGACCATGCTCGACGCCGGCCTGCCCGCCGGAGTCCTCAACGTCGTCCCCTCCGCCAGCGCCTCCGGCATCTCCGGCCCACTGCTCGCTGACCCGCGCCTGCGCAAGGTCTCCTTCACCGGCTCCACCCCCGTCGGCAAGAAGCTGATGGCCAACGCCGCCGGCAACGTCCTGCGCACCTCCATGGAACTCGGCGGGAACGCCCCCTTCATCGTGTTCGAGGACGCCGACCTGGACAAGGCCGTCGAAGGGGCCATGGCCGCCAAAATGCGAAACATGGGCGAGGCCTGCACCGCCGCCAACCGCTTCCTCGTCCATGAGTCAGTGGCACAGGAGTTCACCGCCAAGTTCGCCGCCGCCATGGGCTCCCTGGCCACCGGCCGCGGCACAGACCCCTCCACCCAGGTCGGTCCCCTGATTGACGGCGGCGCCCGCGACGACGTGCACGCCCTCGTTAGTGCCGCCGTCGACGCCGGAGCCACCGCCATCACCGGCGGCGCACCCGTGGACGGCCCCGGATACTTCTACCAGCCCACCGTGCTGGGCAACGTGCCGAACGACGCCGACGTCCTCCGCCAGGAAATCTTCGGCCCCGTCGCCCCCGTCACCACCTTCGCTACCGAGGAAGACGCCATCAGGCTGGCCAACGCCAGCGAATACGGCCTCGCCTCCTACCTCTACAGCCGCGACTTCAACCGCCTCCTCCGCGTGGCCGAACAGATCGAATTCGGCATGGTCGGCTTCAACGCCGGCGTCATTTCCAACGCCGCAGCACCCTTCGGCGGAGTCAAGCAGTCCGGACTCGGCCGCGAAGGCGGCTCCGAAGGCATCGCCGAATACACCACCACCCAATACATCGGCATCGCCGACCCTTACGCGAACTGACACAACGACGTATCCACACAACGACGTGTCCACACAGCAAGGAAAACCATTGAGTACTGTCCAGCATGGGCAGCGAGGCTCGGCAGCGAATAACCGCCGGGTAGCGTTCGCCACCATCATCGGAACCACCATCGAGTGGTACGACTTCTTCATCTACGCCAATGCTGCCGGCCTGGTGTTCGCGAAGCTGTTCTTCGAACCCGCCGGCGAGAATTTCGGCATCCTGATTTCCTTCGCCTCGGTGGGACTCAGCTTCCTGTTCCGTCCGCTGGGCGCCTTCCTCGCCGGACACTTCGGGGACCGCCTCGGCCGCCGCGCCATGCTCGTCATCACGCTGATCATGATGGGGGCGGCCACCACCCTCATCGGCGTGCTGCCGACCTTCGAGACGGCCGGTGTTGTGGCGCCCGTCTTGCTGCTGCTCCTGCGCATCCTGCAGGGCATTTCGGCCGGCGGCGAATGGGGCGGTGCCGTCCTCATGGCGGTCGAACATGCGCCCCGCGGCAGACGCGGCCTGTTCGGTGCCTTCCCCCAGCTCGGCGTTCCGCTCGGTATGCTGCTGGCCTCCGGCGTCCTGGCCCTGATGTCCGGGGTGGTCTCCCCCGGTGCAGCCTTTGTGCAGTGGGGCTGGCGTATTCCGTTCCTGCTCAGCTTCGTCCTGATCGTCGTCGGCTTCATGGTCCGGCGCAGCGTGGAGGAAAGCCCGGTTTTCGAGGAGATCGCCCAAAAGAAGCAGCAGACCCGCGTCCCGGTTGTCGAACTGTTCAGGAAGCACTGGCTGCTTGTCATCATCGCGGCCCTGGTCTTCGCGGGCAACAACGCGGCGGGCTACATGACCACCGGCGGCTACATCCTCAGCTATGCCGCCAATCCCTCCGGACTGGCCATGGACCGCACGCAAGTGCTCCTCGCAGTGACCGGCTCCGCCGCCCTGTGGTTCATCTTCACGCTGATCTCCGGCTACCTCGCGGACGGCATTGGCCGCAAGAAGACCTACCTGATTGGCTACGGCTGCCTCATCGTCACGGTGTTCCCGCTGTTCTGGCTCGTGAACACCGGAAACATCTGGGCGCTGTTCCTTGGCCTTGCACTGTTCACCGTTGGACTCGGCCTGACCTACGGCCCGCAGGCAGCCCTCTACAGCGAACTCTTCCCCGCCTCCATCAGGTTCTCCGGCGTCGCGATCTCCTACGCGCTCGGCGCCATCATCGGCGGCGCGTTCGCTCCCATGATCGCCACCGCCCTGGTACAGGCCACCGGAACAACAGCCTCCGTGTCCGTCTACCTGCTCATTGTGGCTCTTGTTTCAACGGCCGCTGTCCTGGTGATCCGGGAACGCAAGGGGATCGACCTGGGCATCCACAACCAGGCCGAGCAGGAGGTCGGTGCCACCGTCTTCGACCGGCGCCGGGCGGATTCGGCTGACGCTGCAAAGACGGCCGCCGGCGTGTAACCCTGAGCCTGCACACCAACGCGCACGGCTGGCCGGAGCGGACCACTTTGGTTCGCCCCGGCCAGCTGGCTTTGCCCGCCGTCGTCAGCTCGCGCGGGAAGTTCAGCCAGTCAGTTCGCCCCAAGTCAAGGGTTCTGCACCCAAAGACAAGCCAGCGGCCCCCCGGGCGGACAACACTTGGGTATGCCCGCCTCGCCGCCCGGCTGAGCGCACTTTCCTACTCGAAGTGGAGTACCTCTTGGAAACCTACGATGCCCTCCTCGCGTCCATCACCCCCGGCTCCGGCGAGACCCGGACCATCTTCGATCCCGCCACCGGCGGTGTCGTCGGCGAGGCGCCGGTCCACACCGTTGAAGACCTGGAGCGCGCGGTAGCCGCTGCCCAGGCCGCCCAGCCCGCGTGGGCTGCGCTGGGCCACGACGCCCGGTCCGCCGCATTGCTCAAGGCCGCCGACGCCGTCGAACGCTCCGCGGAGGAACTCGCCCAGCTGCTCTCCCGCGAGCAGGGCAAACCCCTCAACGGCCCCAACGCCCGCTTCGAAGTCGGCGCCTGCGCCGCCTGGCTCCGCGCCACCGCGACCACCGAACTCACACCCGAAGTGGTCGTGGACGACGGCGAAACCTACGCCGAACTGCACTACAAGCCCATCGGCGTCGTCGGCGCCATCGGCCCCTGGAACTGGCCCATGATGATCACCATCTGGCAGATCGCCCCCGCCCTCCGTATGGGCAACGCCGTCGTGGTCAAACCCTCCAAAATGACCCCGCTCTCCGTCCTGGCCCTGATCAAGGTCCTCAACGAGGAACTCCCAGAAGGCCTTCTGACCGTCGTCTCCGGCGACCGCGAGGTCGGCGCCCGGTTGGCCGAGCACCCCGCGATCGGAAAGATCATGTTCACCGGCTCCACCGCCGCCGGCCGGTCCATCATCAAATCCTCCGCGGACACCGTCAAACGCCTCACCCTGGAACTGGGCGGCAACGACGCAGGCATCGTCCTGCCCGACGCCGACCCGAAAGCGATCGCCGAGGGCCTCTTCTGGGGCGCCTTCATCAACACCGGCCAGACCTGCGCGGCCCTAAAGCGTCTCTACGTCCACGACGACATCTACGACGCCGTCTGCAGCGAACTCACCACTGTCGCCGCCGCCATGCCCATGGGCGTCGGCACCGACGAGAACAACGTCCTGGGCCCGCTGCAAAACAAAGCCCAGTACGACATCGTCGCCAACCTCGTCCAAGCTGCCAAGGACTCCGGCGCCCGGATCCTGCTCGGCGGAAACCCCGACCCCGACCAGCCCGGCTACTTCTACCCCACCACCCTCGTCGCCGACATCGACAATGACAACCCCCTCGTCGCCGAAGAACAGTTCGGCCCCGCCCTGCCCATCATCCGCTACAGCACCATCGACCAGGCCATCGAGTACGCCAACGCCCTCGACGTCGGACTCGGCGCCTCCGTCTGGTCCCCCAACCTGGCCGCGGCCCGCGAAGTCGCCGCCCGCATCGAAGCCGGCACCGTCTGGATCAACAAGCACGGCGCCGTGGATCCCCGCGTCCCCTTCGGCGGCGCCAAACAATCCGGCTACGGCCTGGAATTCGGCGTCGAAGGCCTCAAACACCTCGGCGTCCCCCAAGTCATCAACGGCTAACCGCTCCACCGGAACAAAAGGGCCGCCGTCGCAACCCCAGACGGCGGCCCTTTTTGTTTGATCATCGGCTTGTTTGATCATCGGGCTGTTTGAGCATCGGGCTGTTTGATTCGGGGGCGCCTGGTCACCGGGAGGCTTGTCATCGGGGCGGCGGGTTCCCGGTCCGCGGGGGCTCCGGCAATAGACTGAAGCCATGCCCCAGACCGGACTCTCCGCCAGCAGACGCTTCCTTCGCGGCCGGATCAGGACAGGGATGGTCCGGAGCCGGAATTCGCTGGTGCCCGCGATCCAGATGACCCTCGGCGCCGTCGCAGCCTATGCCTTTGCCGAGTACGTCCTGGGCCATACCGGACCGCTGTTCGCTGCCACGTCCGCCCTGATTGCCCTCGGTTTCTCCCGCGATCTGCGCATGCGGAGGGTGATGGAGGTGGGCCTGGGCTGCACCATCGGCATTGCCGTGGGCGACATGTTGGTCCACTGGCTCGGGGCCGGGATTTGGCAGGCCGCCGTCGTGCTTTTGATCTCCATACTGCTGGCCCGCTTCCTGGACAGCGGCAACATCTTCACCACGCAGCTGGCGCTGCAGTCGCTGCTGGTGGTGCTGCTGCCGGCGCCTGCCGGCGGCCCCTTCACCCGCAGCATCGACGCCGTGGTGGGCGGCGTGGTGGCCCTGCTGGTCACCGTCCTGGCGCCCAAGGATCCCCGCCGGGAACCGCGCAAGGACGTCCAGAAACTGCTCCATGAACTGGCGGAAGTGCTGCGGGAATGCGCCGCAGCCCTGATGGACAGCGACTCCACCCGGGCCTGGCATGCCCTGGTCCGGGGCCGGAACAGCCAGCCGCTGGTGGACGCCATGCGGCACTCGCTGCGGGCATCCGGCGAGGTGGCCACGCTGGCGCCCGCCTACCGCAGGCACCGGGACGAACTGGACCGGCTGGAGCAGTCGCTCGAGTACATCGACCTTGCCTTGCGGAACAGCCGCGTCTTCGCACGCCGGCTCACCAGTTCCATCAACCACGCCGCGCTATCCGACGAAGCCACTGAGAACATCGCCGAGGTCCTGCAGGAAACCGCAGCGGCCGTGGATGAGCTCTCGCTGGGCCTCGCTGAAGTGCAGGAGGGCGCCCGCGATGCCCACCTGCGCAGCGCCCGGCAGGATCTGGGCGATATCGCCGGGCGGCTGCACCCCAGGATGCTGAAGGTCCAGAAACTTGAGGGCGAGACCGTGGTGATGCTGTTCCGGCCGCTCATGGTGGACCTGCTGGAAGCCGCCGGCATCGACTCCCGCGAGGCGCGCGACCTCCTGCCCCCGCTGTAGGAATTCCGGGGGTTGAGCTTGGGGGAACCCGCCCGCCAAATAATGTCACAGCCGCCGGTTAGTGTGGAGCAATGGCTACAAAGACTTCCCGGGTTTCCAAGGCGCCGGGCTATAAGTGCGCGGAATGTGGCTGGACCACCGTCAAGTGGGTGGGCCGGTGCGGTGAGTGCCAGGCGTGGGGCACCGTTGAGGAAACCGGCACCGCGGTGGCACGTACGACGGCGGCCACTACAGTTCTGGAGCCAGCCCGCCCCATTGCCGAGGTTGACGCCACGACCGCTGCTTACCTGCCCACTGGCGTGGATGAACTGGACCGCGTGCTCGGCGGCGGCGTTGTGCCCGGTGCCGTCATCCTGCTCGCAGGCGAGCCGGGCGTTGGAAAGTCCACGCTGCTGCTGGACGTCGCCGCCAAGTTCGCCCGGACCGGGCAGAGCGTCCTGTACGTGACCGGCGAGGAATCGGCGGCCCAGGTGAAGCTGCGGGCGGAGCGGATCAGCGCGATCGCGGACACCCTGTACCTGTCCGCCGAGACCGACCTTGGTCAGGCGCTGGGCCAGGTGGAGAAGGTGGAGCCGAAGCTGCTGGTTGTCGACTCCGTGCAGACGCTCAGCAGCGCGGACGTGGAGGGCAGTTCCGGCGGCGTCTCGCAGGTCCGCGAGGTGGCTGCCTCGATCATTTCGGCGGCCAAGCGCAGGAACATGACCACGCTGCTGGTGGGGCACGTGACCAAGGACGGCTCCATCGCAGGTCCCCGCCTGTTGGAGCACCTGGTGGACGTCGTATGCCAGTTCGAGGGCGAGCGCCACTCCCGTCTCCGCCTGCTGCGGGCAGTCAAGAACCGTTACGGGCCCACCGACGACGTGGGCTGCTTCGACCTCACCGAGGACGGCATCCTTGGCCTCGCGGATCCCAGCGGGCTGTTCGTCACCCGCACCAAGGAGCCGGTGTCCGGCACCTGCATCACCGTCACCATGGAGGGCCGCAGGCCGCTGCTGGCCGAGGTGCAGTCCCTGCTCGCCGACACCCAGAACTCGCAGCCCCGCCGGGCAACCAGCGGCCTGGACAGTTCCAGGGTCGCCATGCTCCTGGCCGTGTTGCAGCAGCGTGCCGGGTGCCAACTGCAGAAGGACGATTCCTACGTGGCCACGGTGGGCGGCGTGAAGCTCAGCGAGCCGGCCACCGACCTCGCGGTGGCGCTGGCAGTGGCGTCCGCGAAGCACAAGAAACCCCTGCCCCAGCGCCTGATCGCCTTCGGCGAAGTGGGCCTCGCCGGCGAGGTGCGCCCCGTCCCGGGAATCAACCAGCGCATCCATGAGGCCCACCGGCTAGGCTTCACGCACGCCGTCGTTCCCTCCAGCCCCACCGGCCCCGGCCCGGTCCCGGCAGGCTTTTCCGTGAAGGAAGTGGGCCACCTGACCGAGGTCCTGGAACTGCTCATCACAAAGCCCTGAGCAGCTGTCAGCCCTGAGCAGCTGTCAGCCCTGACCAGCTGTCAGCCCTGACCAGCTGTCAGCCCTGACCAGCTGTCAGCCTTCAGCCTTCTGCTGCCCCTGAAGATCTGTTCGCCGTTCAGCAAAAAATGGTCCGCACCGTCCCCCTGGCAGTTCCAGAGTGACGGTGCGGGCCGCTGTTGTTGGGTGCCGCTCTTGGGCTACTTCCTGACCGCCCGCGTGCGGGCAAGGGCCGTGGCGCCCGCGGCAAGGCCAAGGAGACCCGCCACCAGCCCGATCCAGCCGGCGGCCTGGCTGCCGTTGGAAGCGCCGGCCTGCGTTGCCGAACCAGCCGGTGCGGCATCCGGCGTCGCCGTTGCGGACCCTTCGGCGGTCTCTGCCGCGGTGACGACGAACGAAGGTGCCGGGTGGTGTTCCTCCGCCTCGGCGGCCGGTGCGGACGAGCTCGAGGCGGAGGAGGTTGCGGACGCGTGCCCGTGCTCAGCCTCGGCCGCGTCCGCCCAATTGACTGTGGTTCCGTCGGTGTAGTCCTGGGCCGCGGGCAGCATCAGGGTGGTGCCCGCGGCCGGGAGCCGGCCGACGGACAGCGTGAACGTCTGGAATTCGTTCTGCCCGATCTGGTGGGCAGGGTCCGCGGTCCAGATCACGCTGGTCGGCGCCTTGGTGACTGTTGCGCCGGCAACGTCCACGGGCTTGGGCAGGGTAGTGGTGACCACCTGCGCCTTCCAGCCGTCCATCGGCTTCACGGAGACCGAGGTCAGCGGGGTGTCGGTGGGGAGCTTGACCTCCAGCCGGTTGGTCTTGGCCGTCTCGGATTCGTTCGGAACGCTGAACGTCAGCTTGGTGAAGCCGCCCTCGGAGGTTGCGGAGGGATCAACCGTGACGTGCGCGGACGCTGCGGCGGCACCGGCGGCGAGGAGCCCGGCAGTGAGGGAGGCGGCTGCTGCGGTCTTGAGGGTACGGCGAATGGAGGTGTTCATGATGGGGTAATGCCTTTCACAGAAAAATCAGTCAGGGACCCGTGCGCCCCCAAGACGGCACGGGCAGGTAGCTGCACGCCGCCGTCGGACCCTGGCTGAAAACGGAACCGTCCGTATTGGAACGGCCCGTTCTGCAAGGAACCCGTCTAGGCGGCCAAAGGCACCGGCGGCCCGCGCCGGGTTGGCAGGCGCACGCCGGCGCGCGTCCGCGGGAGCACGGCCGGAGCCGGAAAAGGCGCGGGGACGCGGGCGGGAAGAACAGCTGCCGGTTCGTGCCGGCGGAAAAGCGGTTGCAGCCACGAGGCAAGTGTTGCCAGCACCCGTTCCCCGCGGGCCAGCAGGACTGCGGTGCACAGCGTGGCGACGGCGTGCGCAACGAACATGACGCCGTCGGACGCAGCGGAATGGGCGCTTTCGGCCGCCACGGGGCTCAGGAATGCCGGATCCAAAGCTCCCCCCGCGTGGCCGGCATGGCCCGGCATCAGGACAGCGGACGCCGGTGCGGCAGCACCCGCGCCGCCCAGCGCATCGAAGGCCCAGTGCAGCCAGAACTGGCCGGCACCCAGCAGACCGACCAAGGCAGGGAAGGAGAGCCGGAACCGCGTCAGCGCGGCGACGGGAACCAGTGTCACGGCGAACAGCGCCGCCAGGATGGCCGCTGCCGGAAGCTCGCCGCCGCCCGCGAGGTGCCCGCCGGCAGCAAACCCGATAACGAGGGAACCGATCAGCCCGGTGCGGAAAAGCCGGAACGAGGCACGGGGCATCATCAGCGGTCCCTTTCCACAAGATCGACGGGCAGCGCGGGCGTCACAGCAATTCTACGGGCAGCCCCTGGCGCTGCCCCGTGCCCCATTTCCCGGACCACTATTCCGGGCCGCCCAGAGCTGTAAAAAACCGCGCCACGGCCCAAGGTTTTCCCACGCTGCCGTGTCTACGGTCAGGGGTGTCACAGCAGCTCCGGGCCTGGTGGAGGGAGGCACCGATGGATCTTCGAGCTCCCCTGCGCCTCTTCCGCGCAGCCCTGGTCACCCTAATGTCAGTCTCTCTGGCGGCGGCCGGCCACGTGCTGGGTGGCGGGCAGCTTCCGGACATCGTGACACTTGCCGTGACAGCAGTGCTCCTGTTGGGCCCGGCCGCCTGGCTCGCGCGGCGGGAACTGTCGTTCTCTGTCCTGTTCGGGGTGCTCGGCGCCGGCCAGCTGACGCTGCACGCGGCCTTCACAGCCTTCTCCCCTGGTGCTTCCTGCCTGCCCCGGCTCCCCCTTGCCCAGTTGCCCGGAAGTTTGGCGCCGCTGGCCGGCGGTTTAACCCACGGCGGGCATGCGGACCTGAGCTGCACGGCAGCAATGGAAACCATGCCCATGGATGAGGGCGCCAATTCACCCGCGGTGCTGGCAGGCCACCTCCTCGCCATGCTGGCCACCGCCTGGCTGATGCGCAGGGGCGAGGCCGCACTGTGGCAGCTCCTGGCGTGGCTCCGGCCGCTGGTGCGGCTCCCCCGGCCCGCCGGGTTCACGCCCGCCAGCCACCGTCCTGCGGCATGGCCAACGGTCTTCGTCGCGGCTCACCGCCGGAACCTGCGGCACGACACTCTTCGCGGTCCGCCGCTGGCAGTCCTCCCGCGCACCATAGAGTGACTTTCCTGCGCATGGCTGGCCAGCCTGCGAAAGGGGTGCCGGGACGCTGCCTGACCTCCCATCATCCCCGCTTCCCCGGCGTGAGCCAGGGCGGCACCCGCGAAAGGCTCTGTGATGACCACCTCAAACACCCGTGCACTGAAGTCCCGGACTCCAAAAACTTCCACACTGAAAACTTCTGCCCTGAAAACTGTCACTGTCGTCTCAGCGGCGGCCGGCCTCATGGTCCTGGGCGTGGGCTCGGCATCCGCCCACGTCCACGTTGACCCGGCCTCAACATCGGCCGGCGGCTTCTCGCAGCTGACATTCAGGGTTCCCAACGAGTCCGGTACCGCCAAGACCACCAAGGTCACTGTCACGCTGCCCACGGCAACGCCGTTCACCTCCGTTTCGGTCAAGCCCCTCGACGGCTGGACGGCGAAGATCACCGAGGCGGCCCTGCCCGCTCCTGTCACCGTTGAAGGAGCCAAGATCACCAAGGCCGCCACAACGGTCACCTGGACTGCCGATGCGGCCCACCAGCTCGGGCAGCACGAGTACCAGACGTTCTCCATCTCGGTCGGCCGGCTTCCGGAGGCGGGTACCACCGTAGCCCTGCCTGCTGCACAGACCTACTCCGACGGAACGGTGGTGAACTGGAACGAGCCCGAAACCGCCGGCCAGGCCCAGCCGGAGCACCCGGTTCCCTCCTTCGTCACCACCGCGGCGGCGGACGAGCACTCCCATGCGGCACCGCCTGCGCCGGCAGCACCCGCCGCAGACACGCCAACTGCGGACACCGCAGCGGCAGCATCGTCAACCACCCCGGCTACGGCCGCGCCTGACAACACGTTCGGCATCGTCGGCCTGGGCGCAGGTCTGCTCGGCCTGGCCGCCGGGACGGCGGCGCTGGCGCGGACCAGGAAGCGTTAATGTTTAGGCGCGGGTGACCACGAGCGCCGCGCTGTGCCCGCCGAACCCGAAGGCATTGACGAGTCCCGCCGTCGCGGTGCTGCCGCTGACGGTACCGGTGATGACGTTGAGGTCCACCTCGGGATCAAGGGCAGCCACGTTGTAGGTGCCGGGCAGGTCGCCGGTTCGGAGTGCCTGCAGCGTGGCGATGGCGGCAAGCGCACCCGCGCCGCCGAGCAGGTGTCCGGTGAGGGACTTCGTGGAGGTCACCGGGACCTGGTCACCGGCAATGGCTTTGATGGCCTGCGCCTCCAGCCGGTCTCCCACGGGCGTCGAGGTGGCGTGCGCGTGCACGAACCCGATGTCGGTTCCATGGAGGCCTGCGGAGGCAAGGGCCTTCTCCATGACCCGCACCTGCATGTCCGGATCGGCTGCCACGATGTCGTTCGCGTCCGAGGTCACGGCTGCCCCGGCAATGCCGCCCAGCACTTCCGCGCCCCGGGCACGCGCGTGGTCCTCGCTCTCCAGCACCACGATCCCCGCCCCCTCGGACAGGACGAACCCGTCGCGGTCGCGGTCGAACGGCCGCGAGGCCCGCTCCGGATCGTCGTTGCGCGTGGAGAGCGCCCGGATCTGGGAAAAACCGCTGATGATCAGGTCGTTGACGCAGGCATCAACGCCGCCGGCAATTACGACGTCGGCCGCCCCGGACCTGATCATTTCGGCACCCTGGGCAATCGCCTCGGCCCCGGACGCACAGGCGCTGACGGGAGTGCGTGCCCCGCCCTTGGCACCGAGATCGATGGAAACCCACGCGGACGGCCCGTTCACCATGAGCCGGGTCAGGGTATGCGGGGAAACCTTGCGCGGGCCGCCGTTGTCCAGCTCCCTGACCTGAGCGAGCACGGTGTCCATGCCGCCGTAGGCCGAGCCGATCACGACGGCGAACCGCTCCGGTTCGACACTCGGCTTCCCCGCCTGCTCCCAGGCCTCACGGGAGGCAACGAGCGCCAGCTGCCCGCAGCGGTCCATCCGCTTCAGCTCGCGGGTGCCCAGGAATGCACCAAGGTCGGCGGAGACCCGGCCGGCGATGCGCACCGGCAGGGCCTCAGCCCAGCCGTCCTGCAGCGCCGCGATGCCCGAGCGCCCGGCCAGCATAGCCTCCCAGGTCTCGGCCACGGTGGCCCCGAGCGGGTTCATGGAACCCATGCCGGTCACGACGACACTGGCTGACCGTGTAACAGGTGCTGCTGCAGACGGCTGGTTTGTGGACACGGCGATACCTTGCTTCTTTGGTTGGGAGACCGTTCGGGAGCTGGAGCCCCGCGTCGGCGCAGCTACTTTGCGGGGTTGTGCGTCCCGATAGGCACCAGCGTGAGGTCCGGATGGTTCTTCTCGATGCGGCGCAGGGCCCAGACGTCGTTGAAGAGGGCCAGGTATTCGCCGTCGGACCGCAGCAGCACCTCGGCGCCGGGCACGTTGGCCAGCGCCGGCATGGCGTCCGCCGTCGAGATCCTGGCCATGGAATACGGGAGTCGTTCCAGGCGCATGGGCGCGCTGAAGTCGTGCGCCATGCGGTCCTCCACCACTTCGAACTGCATGGGTCCGACGGCGGCAAGCACCGGCGCCTGGTCACCGCGGACATCGGAGCGCAGCACCTGGATGACGCCCTCGTGCTCAAGCTGCTCGATGCCCCGGCGGAACTGCTTGAAGCGGCTGGGGTCCTTGGAGCGGGCAACCTGGAAGTGCTCGGGCGCGAACAGCGGAATGGCCGGGAACTCCACCGGTTCCTCGAGGAAGAGGCTGTCGCCCACCCGCAGCGAGGACGCGTTGACCAGGCCCACGACGTCGCCCGGGTAGGCCTCGTCGATGACCTCGCGTTCGCGGCCGAAAACCTGCTGCGCGTACTTCGTGGCGAACGACTTTCCGGTCCGGGTCTGGGTGACCACCATGCCGCGCTCGAACATGCCGGAGCAGACGCGGATGAAGGCTACGTGGTCGCGGTGTGCCTTGTTCATCCCTGCCTGGACCTTGAAGACGAAGCCGGAGAACGGCGACTCGACGGCACGCGGGGTGCCTTCGATGTCCGGCCGGGGCGCGGCCGGCGGGGCGAAATCCACCAGGGCGTCAAGGAGTTCCTTGACGCCGAAGTTCAGCGCCGCGGAGCTGAACAGGATGGGGGTGGCCTTGCCGGCGTGGAAGCTTTCGACGTCGAAGGCGAGGTTGGACTCGATGACCAGGCCCGCCTCGTCGACGGCGTCAGTCCAGTTCGCGCCCTGGCTTTCGGCGGCCTCTTCGGGGGTGAAGTATTCGGTGAGGGCGATGCTGGCGCCGGCGTTGTTCCGCTGGAAGCGCGCGAACCTGTCGTTGCGCAGGTCCCACACGCCGCGGAAATCACCGGAGATGCCTACGGCCCAGGTCAAGGGCATGGGCTGCAGCCCGGTGCGTTCGGTGATCTCGTCCATGAGGGCCAGTGCGTCCAGGCCGGGGCGGTCCCACTTGTTGATGACGGTGATGATGGGGAGGTTCCGCTGCTTGCAGACCTCAAACAGCTTCATGGTCTGAGTCTCGAGGCCCTTGGCCGCGTCCACGAGCATCACGGCACAGTCGACGGCGGCGAGCACCCGGTAGGTGTCCTCGGAGAAGTCTGCGTGGCCGGGGGTGTCCAGCAGGTTGATCACGGTATCCCGATAGGAGAACTGCAGGGCGGCCGAGCTGATGGAAATGCCGCGGTCCTTCTCCATCTGCATCCAGTCCGAGACCGTTTCCTTGCGGTTGGCCTTGCCGCTGGAGGCACCCGCAGTGCCGATCACCTTTGCGTGCAGGGCGAGGGCCTCGGTGAGCGTGGACTTGCCGGCGTCCGGGTGGGAGATGACGGCGAACGTCCGGCGCCGGGAGGCCTGCTTGTGGATCTCGTGCACTCGGGCGGGGCTCTGCACTTCTTGGGACACGGTGCTACTTTCACTGCGATCCGCGGGGGATCCTGGTTGGAAAATCTGGAACGGCCTGAAAAGTCTTCGTGGCATCAGATGGGGACATCAGATGCTCCGAAATCCGGCGGCCGGGTGGCGGCGGAACCTGCCAGCCAAGGCTTCAAGTTTATCGCAGGGGCGGAATCCGCACCGAAGGCAGGCCAAAAGTACCCCCGGGCCGGCCCCCGTCGAACGCACTCCGGATGCCTGTTCCGCAGGCCCCCGGTGGGGCACTTTGAGGCTTGCCTGTGCGGTTGCTGGGGTAATCTACCTCTAGGATGGTGCATGCGGGAAACCGAGTACTTTTGATCCTGCCGGCGGCCTGTTGAAAACCGGCAAACCTGCAGGCCCCGCCTGCACCTTTGAAGGGAATATCTATGGCTCGCAGCCCTGAAGAATCGCTCAAAGCGACTTTGGGGAGGGTGGCCCCGGGGACCGCGTTGCGGGACGGCCTGGAACGCATTCTCCGCGGACGCACCGGCGCACTGATCGTGCTGGGCTCGGACCGGACCATCGACTCGATCTGCTCGGGCGGCTTCGACATCGGCATCGACTTCTCACCGACCCGGCTCCGCGAACTGGCCAAGATGGACGGCGCCATCATCTGCGACAGGGACGCCGGCAACATCCTCCGGGCCGCCGTCCAGCTCGTGCCGGACCCCAGCATCGAAACCCAGGAATCCGGCACCCGGCACCGGACCGCCGAACGCGTTGCCATCCAGACCGGCGTCCCGGTGATCTCGGTCAGCCAGTCCATGCAGATCATCGCCCTGTACGTCAACGGGCTGCGGCACGTGCTCGAGGGCTCAGAAAAGGTCCTGGCCCGCGCCAACCAGGCCCTGGCCACCCTGGAACGCTACCGTTCCCGCCTCGACCAGGTGACCAGCTCGCTCTCCGCCCTGGAGATCGAGGCCATGGTGACGGTCCGCGATGTGGCAGTGACCCTGCAGCGCCAGGAGATGGTGCGGAGGATCTCCGAGGAGATCTCGCAGTATGTGCTGGAGCTGGGCGAGGACGGCAGGCTCCTGTCCCTCCAGCTGGACGAGCTCACCGTGGGCCGCGGCCCGGGCAGCGACATCATCATCCGCGACTACGCCGGGCCAAATGCATCCCCGGAGGACATCGACGGCGCGGTCAGCGCCCTCCTCAACCTCGGCCCCACCGAACTGATCGACCTCAGCAAGATTGCCGGGATCATCGGGTTTGCCGGCGGCGTGGACACCCTCGACGCCGTGGTGCAGCCGCGGGGCTACCGGCTTCTTTCCGGGCTCAAGGCTGTGCCGAAGGCCGTCGCGGACAGGCTGGTGGACCACTTCGGCGGGCTGCAGCACCTCATGGCTGCCACCATTGACGACCTGATGACCGTGGACGGCATCGGCGACCAGCGTGCCCGCACGGTCCGCGAGGGCCTCAGCCGGATGGCCGAAGCCAGCCTGCTGGACCGTTTCCTCTGACCCCGCGGTTCCGCCAGGCCCAGGTGGCATCAGCTGAGCTGGAAGACCGTCGGCGGGCTGACCTTGGCGCCAAGCTTCGCGATGAACACGTAGTATCCGCTGCCGGCAACCGCGCCGTCCGGGACCTTCTCGCAGCCCTGCACGGACCGGTTGCGCGGCCACGGGAAGTTCGCGGTTTCGCTCTTGCCGGGCGCGATGGTCTTGACCAGGTCAGTGCTGGCAGCCTGGCAGTCGGCGGATGAGAAGACACGGTCCGAACCACTGGTGACCAGGAAGTCCATCTGCGACGTGCCGATGTTCACCTTGCACGGCAGCTTTCCGCCGTTGGTGACCGTGAGGCTCAGCACCGGCTTTTCGTCCGCCGCGTAGGACGTTTTGTTCGTGGTTGCCTTGACCGTCACCAGCTTCTGGTCGCAGCTGGGCGAAGCGGACGGGGTGCCAGACGGGCTGGCCGACGCCGTGGGCCCGGCCTGGGCGGTGCCGTCGCCCTGCGTCGAAGGATCCTGGGAGGAGTCCTGGGCGGACGAGGCCTGCTGGGCGCCACCGAGGAGGCTGGTGAGTGTTGCGATACCCCCGGCGATCAGGCCCAGGACCAGCAGCAGCGCCACTCCGGCAAAGAGCCGACGGCGGCGGTACACGGCGGGGGTCGGCTTGCGCCCTGCGCGGGACGCCGTTTTCCCGGGTGCTGTTTTTTGTCCCGCCGCTCTTGGCGACCGGTTCCGGCCCGCGCCGGAGTTCGGAGTGTCTTGCCTGCCCATCCTTCTAGGCTAAGGAACAGCCGGCTTTCTGCGGCCCCACCACGCCGCCCCTGCCGCACCATGTCCAATTCGTGACTCAAATTCGGGTGACAACTGTCAGCACACTTACTAAAATTGAATTCCGGTTACCACTTACCGGGCCGAGTTGGAGAGGACGACTGATGGTAGATCACGTTTCTGGCGGTCACCTCGAACGCGTCCTGCTGCCGCTGACGTTTGGCAAACATCAGAGCCAGGGGACCGAGTTCACGGTGCTTGCGGTTGAGATCTGGGACACCGGCATAGTGGTGAACCTGCATCTCGCATCAGTCAATGAAGACGAGCCGCAAACCCCCGCAATCGTTGTCCATGACCACTTTGACACAAAGTACAGGTTGGATGAGGTGGCCACCGTCGGCTCCCGCCAGCTGCAGTTCTTTGCGCCCTCAATACCGGAAGGAACGCGCAGCCTGACCATCCGCTCCGGGGACCCGAACAGTGCCAGCTTCGTGGTGGCTCTTGCGGTTCCGGCGTCCAACGGCCGCGGCGGTGAAACCCTGCACGGCCATGTGCGGCGGTTGCCCGCGCGGCGTGAGGGACTGCCGCCCGCGGAGCAGGAGGCCAGCTGACGGCACGGGCCGGGAACCGCCGTCGGGGTTTTCAACTAGAGTGTTGGCATCAAAACCACAGCCTCTTACCCCGCCGCGCCCAGCCCTGACACGACCGCGCCCGCCATACCCCGGCGCGCCCCTGCCGAGCTGACCGGCATCCACTCCTCGCTGGAGGGCTGGTTCGACGCCGAGGCCCGGGATCTGCCGTGGCGCGCGCCCGGCTGCCCGCCCTGGGGCGTGCTGGTCAGTGAGATCATGCTGCAGCAGACCCCCGTGGTGCGAGTACTGCCGGTCTGGGAAGAGTGGCTGCGCCGGTGGCCGGAGCCTGCCGCGCTGGCCCGGGAACCCTCGGGTGAGGCGGTCCGCGCCTGGGGCCGGCTGGGCTATCCGCGGCGCGCCCTCAGGCTGCACGGCGCGGCAGTCGCCATCGACCGCGACCACGGCGGCAGGGTCCCGTCCAACTACGCCGAGCTGCTCGGCCTGCCGGGCGTGGGCAGCTACACGGCGGCCGCAGTCGCCGCCTTTGCCTATGGTCGGCGCGAGACGGTGGTGGATACCAACATCCGCCGCGTCCACGCGCGGCTCTTTTCGGGAACGGCCCTGCCCGCCCCCGCCCTGACGGCCGCGGAGATGCGGCTTGCCGCCGAGCTGCTGCCCTCCGATGCCGGCAGTTCCGTCCGTTGGAACGCTTCGGTCATGGAGCTGGGGGCGCTGGTGTGTACGGCGCGGGCGCCCAAGTGCCCGGCCTGCCCGGTGCGCGACCGGTGTGCCTGGCTCGCCGCCGGCGAGCCACCGCCGTCGTACACGCCCAAGGGCCAGGCGTGGCACGGCACGGACCGCCAGGTCCGCGGCGGCGTGATGGCCGTGCTCCGGCTGGCGGACGCGCCGGTACCGGCGGAGATGTTCCAGCAGGCCCCGGCCGACCTCGGGTTCGAAGCCGCCGGCATCGGCGTGCCGCTGGCTGCCCTGCACCGGCTGAACTGCGCGCCGGAACAGCTGGAACGGGCGCTGGCGGGCCTGCTGGAGGACGGCCTGGCTGAGCTGCACCAGGGCGGCTACCGGCTGCCCGCCTGACAGCCGCGGCACGGGTTAGCCCAGGCTCCGCCGCCGCGGGTTTTGGTCTCAGTTTGGCCCCACTGCAGCGCCCCGGGTAACGATGAAGGCGCCAGTTCGCGCCAGCCGGTTCCACCGCTGAAAGGCAGGCTTACCCTGAAGTATGGGCAAGACAGGGGTACTTTTGGCCACAATCACGACGACGGCACTCATCTCGGGCTGCCATGCTTTCGAGACGGTGTGCCCGGCGGTCGGCCAGGTGTCCGGAGTCGCCGTCACTGTGGCGGCCAGCTACTCGCCCCAAGTGAAAACGCTGCACCTGTTGGCCTGCCAGGACGGCAAGTGCAAAGAGGACACCATCGAGCTCGTACCGGGCTCCGTCCCGGTGGATCTGGGCTGCGCCGATGATTCCAGGCCCGACGGCGTGTGTTCGGCAACGTCCAAGCCGGACGGCACCCAACGCGGACTGCTTGAACTGGACACCCTGGGCGACTCCCCCATCGACGTCACCGCGAGCGGGTCTTACGCCAATGGCAAGCCGCTGCCCACACGCACGCTGCGCTTCGAGCCCAAGGCCAGCTACCCGTTTGGCGAGCAGTGCGGACGGTTTGTCTCCGCTTCAGTGGTGCTGGATGCGGCGGGCCTAAGGCAGGACAGGTAGCCCGGCCCGGCCCGCCCCTGGCCCGAAGGCCGCCCGGCTAAACCCCCTCAGGGTTCCCCGAAACCGTCCCTGACCAGCCCCGCCACATACGCCACGGCCTGCTCGGCGTCGGGGCCGTACGCTTCCACGTGCAGCACTGATCCCTTGCCGGCGGCCAGCGTCATCAGCCCCGTCATGGAGGCGCCGTCCACTCCGTTCACGGTCACCTCCGCATCCAGCGCCGACAGCCCGCCGGCTATCTTGGCGGCTGGCCGGGCATGCACCCCTGCGAGGTTGACTAGCTCGAAATCGCCGCTGGCATCAGGGGTGGCCGGTACTGCAGGCTCTCCCGTCGCCGGGCCATATGCAGCCTGGCCGCTTGCAGTCAGGCCGCTTCCGGCGAGGTGGTCCTCGGCCTTGGGACGGGATGCGGGATAGCCATGCGTGGCCTCGGCTGCACGCCGGACAGCATGAACGCTGGCGCCGCCCTGGGCCGCCACCGCAGCCGCCACGAGCCCCTCCACAATAGGGGCGTCTGCGAGTAGCACCGGGGCGCCGCCCTCGGCGAACTCCATGGCGGACTCCGCCGTCATCACTGCTGACCCCAGATCGGCCAGCACCACGACGCCGTCGGCACCGGCAGCCGTTTCCAGCGCCGCCAGCACCTTCTCCATGCTGGTGCCGATCCGGCCGTCAGACGTTCCGCCCGCCGGAACCAGCATCACGTCCGGCGCCATCTGGGCCGCGAGTTCCACGGCGCCTTCGGCAATCTTGTCGCTGTGCGAAACCACCACGATCCGCACCGTCATGCGGCGGCTCCCGCAGCGGCGCGAAGAATAAGGGCACTTGAGGCGGCCCCCGGGTCCCGGTGGCCGGCGCTTCGCTCCCCGAGGTAGCTGGCCCTGCCCTTGCGCGCCACCAGCGGATCTGTCGCCACGGCTCCGGCCTCGGCAGCCTCCGCCGCGGCGATGAGCACTGCCAGCGTGTCGCCGTCGGCCGCGGCTGCTGCGGCTGCGTCAGCGGCCGGGGTCCAGGCATCAACCATCGTCTTGTCGCCTGCCTCCGCCTTCCCGCGGGCCACGATGCCGTCCCGCGCCGCCGTGAGGGCTGCGGCGAGCGCCGCGGCGTCCACATTCGCGGCATCACCCAGCGTGGTCGCTGCCCGCAGGAATGCCGTGCCATAGAGCGGCCCGGCAGCCCCGCCAACCTTCGACATCAGTGCCATGGCCGTCAGCTTGAGCGCTGCGCCGGGCGTTTCGGGAGGGGTTTCAGCCAGCTTGTCCAGCACCGCCTGGAAACCGCGGTCCATGTTCTCACCATGGTCCGAATCGCCGATGGCCCTGTCCAACTCGATGAGTTCCACCCTGTGTTCCGCCATCGCCTGGGCGGACAGCGTCAGCCATTTGACGGCCCAGGTCACGTCCAGCCCCACTGCTACACGCCCCAGCGCAGAGCGGGGGTGTGCACAGGTGCATCCCAGAGGGCCGTCATCTCGTCGTCAAGCCGCAGCACGGAGACGGAACAGCCCTGCATCTCAAGGGATGTGATGTAGTTCCCCACAAGGGAACGCTCCACCGCAATGCCCCGCTCCGCCAGAATCTGTGCGGCCCGGCGGTAGACGATGTACAGCTCGCTCAGCGGCGTTCCGCCCATGCCGTTCACGAACAGCAACACCTTCTCCCCGGATGCCGTTCCGAGGTCGCTGAGAATCGGCTCCAGCAGGCGGTTGGTGATGCCATCGGCATTCTCCATGGGGATCTTGTGCCGGCCCGGCTCGCCATGGATCCCGATGCCGATTTCGATCTCGTTGTCGTCGAGGTCAAAGCTCGGAGTGCCGGCGTGGGGGACGGTGCAGGCCGAGAGTGCGACACCCATGGTCCGCACATTCTGGTTGACGCGGTCGCCGATGGCCGCCACCGCCTCGAGGTCGTCGCCGCGCTCTGCTGCGGCACCGGCGATCTTCTCCACCAGGACCGTGCCGCCCACTCCCCGGCGTCCAGCCGTGTACAGCGAATCCTGCACCGCGACGTCGTCGTTGACGAGCACGGTACGGACTTCCACGCCCTCCGCCTGGGCCATCTCCGCCGCCGTCTCAAAGTTCAGGACGTCACCGGTGTAGTTCTTTACGATGTGGACCACGCCGGCGCCGGAGTTCACGGCGAGCGTGGCCGGAATGATCTGGTCGGGGGTCGGTGAGGTAAAGACGGCGCCGGGCACAGCGGCGTCGAGCATGCCGCGCCCCACAAAGCCGGCATGCAGGGGTTCATGCCCACTGCCACCGCCGGACACCAGGCCCACCTTGCCGGCAACGGGGGCATCCTTGCGCGTGACGTACTTCGGGTCTGCGCTGACGGTCACGAGGTCCGCATGGGCAAGACCGAACCCTTCCACGGATTCATCGACTACAGCGCGGGGGTCATTGATGAGCTTTTTCATGGCCGGCTCCTGGGCTCTCGGTGCTTCATTGACATCGGTCAGGATGTGCTCTGACCCTACTACCGGCACCGGCTGTGGGGAAGTTCGGGCTGCCCGCGTTGGTCCTCCGGCGAACAATTTCACCGGAAACGCGGAAGGGACAGCCCCCAATGCCGTCCCTTCCGGTTCTCAGATAGTTTATCCAGCAAATTTACAAAACGAAAGGGTTATTGCGCCGCAACTTTGAGCGGATCTTGATCAGTTTCCGCGGCAAACCCGAGATGGCACTGCAACGGTCGCGTGGTCAGGTCGCCGACCACGTCAATCCGCAACTACTGGAGTGAGCCATCAAACCCCCACGCAGGCTACAGAAGACCGCCGGGGTGCTGATCGCCCTGGCAGCGACAGGCACAGCCGCGCTGCTGTGGCTCGCCGTCACCGCAACCGTGCCGCCGGCGGCAACCGCCCCGACCAGGGGCATGCTGCTGGGGATCTGGGCGTACTTTATGTAGCCGACACGGGCTGCTCGGCCAGTTCCAGCGCAACGAATACATCAGGTGCGCGCGGGACATGAGTCACGGCGGGGCCGGGTCTTTGTGCTCACGGGAACCGCCTCGGTATTCCGTCCGGCGGCGCTGCAGGCCGTGGCAGAGAACCGCGGCTCGGCACTGCCCGGCGTGGCAGGGGACGTCTACGACACCTGGGCGCTCACCGAAGACAACGAGCTGACCATTGCCCTGAAGTCACTTGGCGGCCTCATGGTCTCCCCGCCGGAGTGCGCGGTGGTCACCGAACTCATGCCGACGTGGCGGACGCTCTGGGCCCAGCGCCTGCGGTGGCAGCGCGATGCCCTGGAGTACCTGGGTGCCTACGGCCTGACCCCGCCGACCGCCCGGTACTGGGCCCCGAAGTTCGGCCTCGGTTACGGCGTGATCGCCCTGAGTTCCTACCTGCTGCTGAGTCTACTGACGGTGCTCGCGCTGGACACGTGGATCTGGTTCCCCTTCTGGCTGGGGCTCGGCCTGCTTTTCTCGTTTGAGCGGATGGTCACCGTCTGGCGCGGAGGCTGTTGGCGCGCCTCCTGGCCCTGACCGTCGTCCCGGAGCTAGTGTTCGACATGTTCCTCAACGTGGTCTATGTGAAGGGCATTATCGACATGTCGGCGGGCCGGGAGGCCAGCTGGAAGCACCTGGCAAAGGCGGACTGAGCATGTTCGCGGCGTTGGCAGTACCCGCAGGGATGGTTCTGCCCGAGGCCCTGCTCTTCACCGACTGGTCCCGCGTCATGGCGGCCTTCGTAGCCGTGAACACCGTGATGTACGCCGCGCTGGCCGTGGCCAAGGTCCTCCCGAAGCTGCAGCCGCCGGACTGGAGACGCGGGCAACGGTCCGAGCCGCGCGGCATCTACCCGGACGGGCAGACGGGGCCCGGGCAGGCGGAACCGGAATCCAGCCGCGCGGCGGCCGGCCGCGCGAGGGTCGGCGCGGGCTCTAGAGAGCCTTGATCATCCGCGTGTTGCCGAGCGTGTTGGGCTTCACGCGCGCGAGGTCCAGGAACTCCGCCACGCCTTCGTCATGCGAGCGCAGCAGTTCGGAGTACACCTGCGGGTCCACGGCCGACTGGTCCGCCATCACCTCGAAGCCGTGCCGCTTGAAGAAGTCCACCTCGAAGGTCAGGCAGAACACGCGCGCGACGCCCAGCGCCTCTGCCTGCTTCAGGAGGCTCTCGACCAGGACGTGTCCCACGCCCTTGCCACGCCACGCATCCGAGGCCGCCAGGGTGCGGACTTCCGCGAGGTCCTCCCACATGACATGCAGGGCGCCGCAGCCGATGACCTCTCCGGCCGCCGACTCGGCTATGAGGAACTCCTGCAGGCTCTCGTAATAGGCCACCGTCTCCTTGGCCATCAGTATTCGCTCTTCCGCCAACGGCGCCACCAGTTTCTTGATGGCAGCCACATCGCTGGTCCGGGCAGGGCGAACAGTGAAGGAGTCAGTCACAGCCCCCATCTTACGGGGAGCACCATCAGCGCCTCCTAGAGGCCCAAATCCGCCGGCAGCCCGATGTCCTTGCCGAGGACGTTCCTGGCCAGGAAGTGTTCAACCACGCCGTACCAGACCTTGGCGTGCTGCGGCTGCAGGATCCAGTGGTTTTCGTCGGGGTAGAAGAGGAACCGGTGGCTGGTCTGCCCGTTCTCGTCGGTGGCGAGCTGGGACTTGGACAGCAGCTCGTACCAGAGCCGCAGGCCTTCCCCGATGGGCACCCGGTAGTCCTTGTCGCCGTGGATCACCAACATGGGCGTCCGGATCTTCTCGACGTGCAGGTGCGGGGAGTTCTCCAGCGCCATTTCGGCCGTCATTTCCTTGAGCCAGTACTGCGACGCGTCGGTGGTGGGCCCGAACTGGTCAAGCGCCCACAGGCTGGCGTGGGTCACGATCGCCTTGAAGCGGTCCGTCTGCCCGGCCACCCAGTTGGCCATGTAACCGCCGAAGGAGCCGCCCATCGCAGCTGTGCGGCTTTCGTCGATATCCGGCCGCTGCACCACCGCATCCGTGATGGCCATGAGGTCCGTGTATGGTGCCTTGCCCCAGCCGCCCCAGCCGCGCTGGATGTAGCCCTGGCCGTAGCCCGTGGACAATGCGGGATCCGGAAGCAGGACAGCGTAGCCCCGGGCCGTGAGCAGCCAGGGGTTCCAGCGCCAGGTCCAGGCATTCCAGGATCCCAGCGGGCCGCCGTGGATCCACAGCAGCAGCGGCGCAGGGCTCTCGGCGGAGGCCCCGGCGGGCAGGGCCAGGTAAGCGGGCACGCGTGAGCCGTCGGCCGCCGTCGTCTCCACCCGCTCCAGCGACCCTTCCGTTTGCGGCCGCTCCGCCGGGGACGGCAGCCGCGTCACGTCCCCGGCGGCGAGGTCGATCCGGACAGGCTCGGCGGGGAACTCGTACGAGCTCCGAAGCGCGTAGGCGCTGCGTCCGTCGGGTGAAACGACGACGTCGGTGTAGGCCGCCGCGTCCGGCGTCACGCGGGTGACGCTCCCCCGGGCGGCACCCGCCGCAACGTTGACGCTGAAAACCGGCGACGCGCCGTCGTCGTCCGCCGTGACCAGGAGGGTGGAACCGTCCGGGAGCCATGCCTCCGGGTGGGGCCACCGGTCCCAGCCGTGAGCCAGGGGCTGCAGGTCCTCCCGGCCAGCTTCGCCGGAGACATCAAGAAGGTGCAGCTTGACCTGCGGGGCAAGCTGCGGCGTGGTGTCGCTGACGCTGAGGACGGCGAGCGTGGCGCCGTCGGGGCTGACCGGCCCCGGGAAGAAATCCATCCCCTCCTCGTCGAGGAGCACCCGGAGGGTACCGGTGGCAACGTCGACGGCGGCCAGGACCGAGCGGAGGTCGGCCTTGGGCAGCGGCTTCAAAATGCTCGTGTAGAGGGTCTTGCCGTCCGGGCTGACCACCGAGACGGCCTCCCGGAGGCGGGACCCTGCCTGTGGGGTGAGGTTGCGCAGGGTGAGGGGCGGGGCGCTGTCCACGGTGGCGGGCCTGCCTGGTTCCTGCTCTGGCCCCGGCTCCACTGCGAAGAGCCGTGGCTGGGCGGGGCCGAGGTCCGCGTCCCAGTAGCGCACCGGATATTCGCTGTGCAGGATGGCCGCCACCTTGTTGTCCTTGCGGCTCTTGCGGCGCTCGGCGTCGTCCTCCTCGTCGCTGGAGCCGGCAAGAACAGAGGCAGTGACGAAGGCCGCGTTTGCGTCCCTGGCCGCCATGACCTTGTCCACGCCGCCGGCCCGCGACAGGACCACGCGGGCCTCGCCGCCATCTGCGGGGAGCACCCAGAGCGCACTGACGGGATCGCCGTCGGCCTCCTTGTCCGGATCCGGCCGGGCGGACGTGAAGTAGACGTCACCGTTGGCCGCGAACGCAGCCCCGGCTTCGCCCTTGGCACTGCGGGTGATCCTGCGGGCCTGCTTCTCACCAGCCGGGTCCAGCTCCCACAGCGCCGTGCCGTATTCGGTGCCCTTGCTGTTGAGCGTGGCGACCGTGGTCACCAGCCGCTGGCCGTCGGGGCTGAGGGCCAGGCCACTGACTCGCGGGATCGCCAGGTAGTGGTCGAGGTCGTGGAAAGGGGTCGCCGGTTGCTTACGCAGGATCGCTGCTTCTCCAGTTGACATGTGCTGATTCAACACCTCCTGTGCCCTGGATCACAGAAGGGTTCACTATTAGTGAAACAGTACTTTCAGAACTGCCCGGCTGCCATCCCAACGCAGGAGGCCCCGCCTGCCCCCTTTCGGGGGTTGGCGGGGCCTCTTGGCGATAGAGCGCGGCTGGGAGCCAGGCGCCTGAACTAGGCGCTCCGAACTAGGCGCTCGGGGCGATCTCCGGAATGCGCGGCTTGGCGTTGCCGGCGAAAGTGAACTTGGCGTCGTCTCCCTCGCCGTCCACATCCACCACCACGATGTCGCCTGGGTGCAGCTCGCCGAAGAGGATCTTCTCCGAAAGCTGGTCCTCGATCTCGCGCTGGATGGTGCGGCGCAGCGGCCGGGCACCCATGGCGGGATCGTAGCCACGGGTCGCCAGTAGCACCTTGGCAGCCTTGGTCAGCTCGATGCCCATGTCCTTGTCCTTGAGGCGCTTCTCCAGGCGCGTCACGAACATGTCCACGATCTCGATGATCTCGTCCTGCGTCAGCTGCGGGAACACCACAACGTCGTCAACACGGTTCAGGAACTCGGGGCGGAAATGCTGCTTGAGTTCCTCCGTGACCCGGGCGCGCATCCGGTTGTAACCGGTCTGGGTGTCCGTGCCGGACTGGAAACCGGTGGCAACGCTCTTGGAGATGTCCCGGGTACCGAGGTTGGTGGTCATGATGATCACGGTGTTCTTGAAGTCCACCACACGGCCCTGGGAGTCGGTCAGGCGGCCGTCCTCCAGGATCTGCAGCAGAGAGTTGAAGAGGTCCGCGTGGGCCTTTTCCACCTCGTCGAACAGGACCACGGAGAACGGACGGCGCCGGACCTTTTCGGTCAGCTGCCCGCCTTCCTCGTACCCGACGTAGCCCGGAGGGGCACCGAAGAGCCGCGATACCGTGTGCTTCTCCGAGTACTCAGACATGTCCAGGGTGATCAGCGCATCTTCTTCACCGAACAGGAACTCCGCGAGGGCCTTGGCGAGTTCGGTCTTGCCGACGCCCGTGGGGCCGGCGAAGATGAACGAGCCACCCGGACGCTTGGGGTCCTTCAGGCCTGCACGCGTGCGGCGGATGGCCTGGGACAGGGACCTGATGGCCTCGTTCTGGCCGACAACGCGCTTGTGCAGCTCGTCTTCCATCTTCAGCAGTCGCGAGGACTCTTCCTCGGTCAGCTTGAAGACCGGGATGCCCGTGGAGTTGGCCAGGACTTCAGCGATCAGGTCCTCGTCCACCTCGGAGATGTCGTCCATGCCGCCGGTCTTCCAGTGGCGTTCCTTCTCCGACCGCTCGGTGATGAGCTTCTGCTCCTTGTCGCGCAGCGCTGCGGCGCCTTCGAAGTCCTGCGCGTCAATCGCGGACTCCTTCTCCATCTTCAGCTCGGAGATGCGCTCGTCCATCTCCTTGAGCTCCGGCGGAGCCGTCATGCGGCGGATGCGGAGCCGGGCACCGGCTTCGTCGATGAGGTCGATCGCCTTGTCCGGCAGGAACCGGTCCGAAATGTAGCGCTCGGAAAGATTCGCGGCCGAGGCGAGGGCGCCGTCGGTGATGGTGACGCGGTGGTGTGCCTCGTAACGGTCCCGCAGGCCCTTGAGGATCTCAATTGCGTGCGCAACCGAGGGCTCCTTGACCTGGATGGGCTGGAAGCGGCGCTCGAGGGCGGCGTCCTTCTCGATGTGCTTGCGGTACTCGTCCAGCGTGGTGGCACCGATGGTCTGCAGCTCGCCGCGGGCCAGCATGGGCTTCAGGATCGAGGCTGCGTCGATGGCGCCTTCGGCGGCACCGGCACCCACCAGGGTGTGGATCTCGTCGATGAAGAGAATGATGTCGCCGCGGGTGCGGATTTCCTTGAGGACCTTCTTCAGCCGCTCTTCGAAGTCACCGCGGTAGCGGGAGCCGGCCACCAGGGAGCCAAGGTCCAGCGTGTACAGCTGCTTGTCCTTGATGGTCTCCGGCACGTCGCCGCGCACAATCGCCTGGGCTAGGCCCTCGACGACGGCGGTCTTGCCGACGCCGGGCTCGCCGATCAGCACGGGGTTGTTCTTGGTGCGGCGGGAAAGGACCTGCATGACGCGTTCCATTTCCTGCTCGCGTCCGATCACAGGGTCCAGCTTGTTCTCGCGGGCAGCCTGCGTCAGGTTCCGGCCGAACTGGTCCAGCACAACAGAGCCGGCGGGGGTACCCTCTGCCTGGCTCTGGCCGACGCCGGCACCGGTGGTTTCCTTGCCCTGGTAGCCGGAGAGCAGCTGGATGACCTGCTGGCGGACCCGGTTGAGGTCGGCACCGAGCTTCACCAGCACCTGCGCTGCCACACCCTCACCCTCGCGGATGAGTCCCAGCAGGATGTGCTCCGTGCCGATGTAGTTGTGGCCGAGCTGCAGGGCTTCACGCAGGGAAAGCTCCAGCACCTTCTTTGCACGCGGCGTGAAGGGGATGTGGCCGGAAGGCGCCTGCTGGCCCTGGCCGATGATCTCCTGCACCTGCTCGCGGACGCCGTCGAGCGAAATGCTCAAGGACTCAAGAGCTTTGGCGGCAACGCCCTCACCCTCGTGGATCAGACCCAAGAGGATGTGTTCGGTACCAATGTAATTGTGGTTCAGCATGCGTGCCTCTTCTTGGGCAAGCACAACTACGCGACGGGCACGGTCCGTAAATCGCTCAAACATTTCGCCACACTCCTAGCTACGACGTACTTTGATGCTACGTGGGGGAACCCTGACTTGGGGAGCTTGTTCGCCACAGGGGAAACCCGGGGTCTTGCACAGGTCTTGCGCGGGTCCGCGCAGCTGGCGTACCAGCCGCGCCGGTGCAGTGCCGGAGAAGGCTTTGAATAGCATCCGGACCCCAGCCGGCGGGCATTTCCCGTTTCCCTTGACAGGGTGTCGGAAATCACGCGGCGCGGATTGTTCCAAAGGGCCACGGATTGGCTTGCACAGCGTTGACGTTAAAACAGCCGGATTGCCGCGGCATGATTCCCGCGGGAGAGCATTGTCCGATTCCGCTGACCACCGAACTCGATTCCCCGCCTGGCGGCGGTTCTGATTAACGTCGGTTCTGATTAATGCGGACGGCACCGGCCCGGTTAAAGCGCAGCGCCCCCGTCAACCGGGGGCGCCACACATATGCTCAGAACGTTCAGGGCTCCAGGCTAGGAATTGGCCTTTTGGTAGGCTTCCTGGATTTCTGCCTGAATACGGCCGCGCGCGTTTACGGTGTAACCGTGGTCCCGTGCCCACTGGCGTATCTGGGCAGAGTCCTGACTGCGTCCTCCCGATGCCTTGGCACGGGTAGGGCGGCCGCCGGACGTTTTGCGGCCGGCTGAAACAAAGCGTTCCAGTGACGACCGCAGTTCTGATGCATTGGCCGAGGACAGGTCAATTTCATAACCGACGCCATCCAGCCCGAAGCGAACGGTTTCGTCCGCAGATCCCCCATCCAGATCGTCCACAAGGACGATATTGACTTTCTGTGCCATCAAAAATCTCTCTTTTGGAAAGGACGTGTAATCAGAAAAGCAGGATGTTTCCACCTGAAGTATCTCTCCCATTAAGGCAACGCGTCAAAACGCGCAATGGTTCCTTGGGGATAACTGAGGGGTATTAAAAGTCGCCTGCTATTTGTCTGATTTACTCGGCGGTTCGGAGGAATCGTCTCCGGCTGCTGCCTGGGCGTCGGCTTCTGCCTGCGCGCGTGCTTCGGCCTGGCGTTCTGCCTTGTCCGCATTAAAGATCGACTTCATGGCAAACCAAAAGAGCAAACCAACTACCAGCGAGGGCAGCAGTACGGCGACGTAGTCCATCATCAGTGGCCTTCGGGCTTGAGCAGGGGGAAGAGAATGGTTTCCCGGATGCCCGCGCCGGTGAAGAGCATGACCAGGCGGTCGATGCCCAGGCCGATGCCGCCCATGGGCGGTGCGCCGTACTCCAGAGCGCGGAGGAAGTCCTCGTCCAGCTGCATGGCCTCGACGTCGCCGGCGGCTGCGTGCATGGACTGTTCGGTGAGGCGTTCGCGCTGGATGACCGGGTCAATGAGCTCGGAGAAGGCGGTGCCGCGCTCCATGCCGCCGATGATCAGGTCCCAGGCCTCGATCAGGCGGCCGTCCTCGCGGTGCGGGCGGGCCAGCGGCTGGGCGGACGGCGGGTAGTTGTAGACAAACGTGGGGTTCAGCAGGGTGGGTTCCACGATTTCGCCGAAGAGTTCCACGGCCAGCTTCTCGGCGTCCCACTTGGGGTCCACCTTGACGTCGTGCTTCTCGGCCACGGCGCGCAGTTCCTCGAGCGTGGTGTCCGGGGTGATCTCCTGGCCTACTGCTTCCGAAAGCCCCGGGTACACGGCCACCCAGGCCCAGTCACCGTCGAGGTTGATCTCCCCGGCCTCGGTCTGCAGCGTGCGTCCGGCCCCCACGGCGTCCGCTGCATCCAGGATGATCTCCTTGATGCGCTCGGCCATGACGAACTGGTCCGCCCACGCCTCGTAGCACTCAAGCGTGGTGAACTCCGGGCTGTGGGTCGAGTCCACGCCCTCGTTGCGGAACACGCGGCCCATGTCGTAGACGCGGTCGATGCCGCCCACCACGGCGCGCTTGAGGTACAGCTCGGTGGCGATGCGCAGCGTCATCTTCTGGTCGAACGCATTCATATGGGTTTCGAACGGCCGGGCCAGGGCGCCGCCGTGGACCAGCTGCAGAATGGGCGTTTCCACCTCGACGTACGTGTGGCGGAACAGTGTCTCGCGGATCGAGCGGGTGATGGCGGCGCGGGTGTAGACCATTTCGCGGGCCTCGTCGCGGACCATCAGGTCCACGTAGCGCTGGCGGACGCGGGTTTCCTCGTTGAGTTCGGCGTGCAGCACGGGCAGCGGGCGGAGCGCTTTGGAGGCCATGGACCAGGACTCGGCCATGACGGAGAGCTCACCGCGGCGGGACGAGATGACTTCGCCCTTGATGAAGACGTGGTCACCCAGGTCAACCAGGGCCTTCCAGTCCGCGAGGGCCTCTTCGCCCACGTTCGCCAGGCTGAGCATGGCCTGCAGCCGGGTACCCTTGCCGTCGGTGCCGCCTTCCTGCAGCGTGGCGAAGCACAGCTTGCCCGTGTTCCGGACGAACACCACGCGGCCGGTGACGCCCACGACGTCGCCGGTGGTCTCGTCGGCCTGCAGATGGGCGTACTTTTCGCGGATCTCGCTGAGCGAGTGCGTGCGCTCAACACCCACCGGGTACGCCTCCGACCCGCGTTCGATCAGCTTGGCGCGCTTGTCCATGCGGATGCGCATCTGTTCGCTGGCGTCGAGCGGTTCTGGGGCGTTCTTGGGGGCGGGGGTGTTTTGGGAAGTCACAGTCATCAAGTTTACCGGGACTTCCCGCATCGGAGTTCGGGACCCCGCACCTTGGAGTTTTTGTACGGATATTCGGCCTTCCGGGGCCTTTTGGGCACGATATCTGGACAAAAACTCCGGAGAGGCGGGGCATAGACTCGGGCTGTGGAGACCTGGACAGTTGAGACGGACGACGACGGCGGCCGGCTTGAGGTGCACTCCTTCAGGCCCGCCGCACTCACCCCCGCCAACGGTGGCAGCACCGCCGGCAACTCCGGCGGCACCTCCGCGAAAGGTGACCCTGCCCCGGTGCCGGCGCCCGGCGTCGTCGTTATCCACGGAACACTGGTGACCGACGCGCTGTACCGGCCGTTCGCCCGCAACCTGAGCCTCCTGCTGAGCCGGCCGGTGCACTGCTACAACCGCCGTGGCCGCGGCCGTTCTGCCCCCCAGCCGGACGACTATTCGGCGCAGACCGAGATCCGCGACCTGGCCGCCGTGATGAAGGCGACGGGGTCGGAGGACGTGGTGGCGCACAGCTTTGGCGGTTTCGTGGCGCTCCAGGCGGCGCGCGACATGCCGCTGCGCAGGTTAGTCACGTACGACGCGGCGGTGTCCCTTTCGGGCAACCTGAACCACCGCTGGCGGCCGGAACTGGAGCAGGCCGTGACGGAGGGGCAGCTCAACCATGCCTGGGCGCATCTGGTGCAGGGGCTGGCCACGGCCGGGCCGTTGTCGTACCTGCCCCTCGGCGCGCTGCGGATGCTGAGCATCATGTCCGCCCGGACCAACGTGGGCGCGGAAATGCGGGAGCTGCTGCCGACGGCGGTCAAGGAGATGCGGGCGGTGCTCGACGCCGACGCGGAGCTCGCGGATTTCGAGGAGCTGGCCACCCCCACGCTGATGCTCACCGGTGGCTGGAGCCCGGGATACTTTGCCGACACCGGCCGGCAGCTGGCGTCGGCCGTGCCGGCCATCGATTTCGCGGTGGTTCCGGGCCAGCTGCACGAGGGGCCGATCCGGCCGGGCAAGCGCCTGGCCATCCGGATGGCGCGCTTCCTGAACGGCACCGACGGAACCGTCCGGCCACTAAGCAGGAAGCGCCGGCGCAGGTAGCCGCTGGCTGTCAGCACAGGCCGGCCTCCGATAGGCTCGGAGCATGACTCGCGAGATCATCAGCACACCCGACGGCGGCAAGCTCGAGCTGTTCAGCACGGGCGCTGAGTTGGCCACGGCCGGCTCCGGCGTGGTTGTGGTTACGGCCTCCATGGTGACGGCGGCGGACTACACCCGCTTCGCGCAGAAGCTCAGCGCTTCCCTCGGCCGGCCGGTGCACACCTTCAACCGCCGCGGCCGGGGCGCCTCCTCTGAACAGGCCGGGGACTACACCCTGGACGTCGACATCCGCGACCTCGACACCGTCATGAAGCACACGGCCAGCACCGACGTCTTCGGCCACAGCTTCGGCGGTGCCGTGGCCATCCACGCGGCGCGGACCCTCCCGGTGGAGCGGCTCGCGGTCTACGACCCCGCGGTCTCCGTCAACCACAGCGTCACGGCCGACTGGACCACCGAATACGAACGGGCGACGGCTGCCGGGGACGACGACCGCGCCCTCGCGGTCCTGCTCCGCGGGCTCGAGGCCGAGAGCGCTTTCTCCTCCCGCATGCCGCTGTCCATGATGACCCTCGCCAACAAGCTCACTGCGGGAACGTCGGTGGGCAAGCAGATGCGCGAAATGATGCGCACCGGCGTCCGGGAGATCAAGGCGATCATCGCCGCGGACATGCCGGCCGAACCGTTTCTGGCGCTGCCGCTGGAGACGCTCATCATCGTGGGCGAGAAGAGCCCGGCCTACTTCGGTGTTGCCTGCGGCCAGATCCACGACGTCCTCTCCGGCTCCAGCTACACCATCCTGCCGGGCTTCGGGCACGATGGCGTCAACCGCGCGCCGGACAAGCTCATAACCGAGCTCAGCGAGTTCTTCGCCGGCTGAACCCGCAGGTTGCTGCGCGCCAGAACCACAGCGCGAACGTGCCAAAACCACAGCGCGAACGTACAGTTGAGGCCCCATTTCCGTTGGGAAGTGGGGCCTCAACTGTACGTTCGCGCTTGGTGGGTTGGTTTGGTGGGGGCCCCAAGTGTCCGTTCGCGCCTAGTGGGCGGCGGGTGCGCCTTCGGCGCCTGCCGTCTTCCGCATCATGGTGGAGAGTACGACGGCGGCAACGGCTATGACGGTCGCCGTCAGGAATGCGGCATTCATGCCCGCAACGAGGCCGGAGCCCGCGGAAACGAGGGCGAAGATTGACACGAGCAGTGCCGTGCCCGCCGCGCCGGCCACCTGCTGCAGGGTGCTCATGATAGCCGAGCCATGCGAGTACAGGTGCGGCGGCAGCGGGTTCAGGCCGGTGGTGAAGGCCGGCGTGAAGAGCAGCGCGAGCCCAAAGCTGAGCCCGACGTGCAGGGTGACGATCCACCAGACCGGAGTGCCGGCGTCGAGCATTGCGAACTGCCAGAGTGTCAGGACCATGAGCGAGGATCCGGTGACCGTAAGCGGCAGGGGGCCGACCTTGTCGAACAGGCGGCCGATCACCGGGCCGAGCAGGCCCATGGCGAGGCCGCCGGGCAGCAGGGCCAGGCCGGTCTCAAGCGACTGCAGGCCGCGGATTTCCTGCAGGTACAGCGGCAGCAGGATCACGGCGCCGAACAGGGCCACCATGGACACCACCATCAGCAGCACGGACACCGTGAACATCCGGAAGTTGAAGGCCCGGAGGTCCAACAGCGGAGCCTCGGACTTCTGCAGCCGGAGCTGCCGGAACGTGAACGCGGCAAGGCCGGCCACACCAACAACCAGCGCCACCACGGCCAGGGTGCTTGGGCCGCTGCTGCCGCCGTGGCCGCCGCCGATCTGGCTGAGACCGTACACGAGGCCGCCAAAGGCGGGGACGGTCAGCACCACGGAGAGGAAGTCTAGCCTGGACTTCCCGGTCTCCCCGACGTTGGTGAGGAACCTGGCACCAATGGCCAGCGCCGCCAGGGCAATGGGCAGGACAAAGATGAACATGAAGCGCCAGGAGAAGTGCTGCAGGATGAAACCGGAAACCGTGGGTCCCATGGCCGGTGCAACAGAAATGGCGATGCTGACGTTGCCCATCACGGCGCCGCGGCGGGCCAGCGGTACCAGCGTGAGGATGGTGGTCATCAGCAGCGGAAGCATGATGGCGGTGCCGCCGGCCTGGACGATCCGTGCCAGCAGGAGGATTTCAAAACCGGGCGCCGCGGCGGCGAGCGCCGTACCGCCGGCGAACAGGCCCATCGCGAGGAGGAAGGCGGACCGGGTCGACAGCCGCTGGAGAATGAAGCCGGTGGTCGGAATCACCACGGCCATGGTCAGCATGAACCCGGTGGAGAGCCACTGGACGGTGGGGGCATCCACGCGCAGGTCCACCATGAGCCGCTGCAGGGCAACGTTCATGATGGTTTCGTTCAGGATCACCACGAAAGTGGCCACCAGCAGCGTGACGATCACCGTCACGGACTCGCGGGACATCCTGTCCGACGGCGGCGCTGCGACGGCGGTTACAGGTGCTGCGGCCGGGGATGCGACGGGAGCGGCCGGCTCCTGGGCAGCTTCGCCGGACTGGCCGGGTTCGCCAGACCGGGCGGGTTCGCCAGACGAATTGGACGTGACTTTGGTAGACATGGCGAGGCCCTCAGGGAGTTGGAGTGGTGGCTGGCGGTCAGCGCCGCTGCAGACTCAACAGTGTAGTGGCCGGACCCATTCCCCACACAAGGGGTTTGAGCCACCTGGGATGTAACTCACCAGGCACTTCACTCATTAGGAGCGGAGCGGCACGTTGTCGATCAGCCGCACGGTGCCCACCTTCGCGGCAACCAGTGCCAGCCCTTCACCTCGGAAGGGCGTCTCGCGGCAGTTCTCGGCGAGCGGCTCCAGCGTGACGGGATCCACGACGTCGAGGTAGTCGAGCTGGACCAGCGGCTGGGACTCGATCAGTGCCATGGCCGAGCCGACATCAAGCGGCTCGTTGGCGTTCGCCCGCTCCTCAATGAGGTGCAGCGCGCGGGACAGGACCAGCGCTGCCTCCCGCTCCTCGTCCGAGAGGAACCGGTTCCGGCTGGACAGCGCCAGTCCGTCGGCGGCCCGGGCGGTTGGCACCGCAACGATCTCCACGGGAAAGTTGAGGTCCGCCACCATCCGGCGCACCAGGGCCAGCTGCTGCGCATCCTTCTGCCCGAAATAGGCGCGGTACGCCGGGAGTCCGCCGCCGGAACCGGCAACGAAGGCCCTGCCGCCGGGAAGGCCGGTGCCGGGGATACCCATGTGCAGCAGCTTGGCCACCACGGTCAGCGCGCCGTCGAAATGGCCGGGCCGCGACGCGCCCTCCCACTTCTCCCCCAGCGGACCGGAGGTGATCCTCACCATCGGCTGCCCGCCCGGGTACATCTCCCCGACGGACGGCGCAAAGACCAGGTCGACTCCCTGCTCCTCCAGAAGCGCCATATCCGCATCAAGGGTCCGCGGATACCGGTCCAGGTCCTGCGCCTCGCCAAACTGCAGCGGGTTCACAAAGATGGAGGCCACCACAACGTCGTTCTGTTCGACGGCGGCCCGCGCCAGCTGCCCGTGGCCAGCATGGAGGGCGCCCATAGTGGGCACGAGCCCCAGGGACGAGCCATTCTTCTGCGTCAGCAGCAAACGGCTTTGTGCCCGGAGGGAGTCCGCCGTTATTACGAGTCGGATTGCCATGTCATTGTCCTCCCTTGGCCCTGCGGCCGTTTTCATCAGCGGACGGCGCTGCCGTCGTCCGTGCCGTCGGCATCCGTGCCCTCAAGTGCGATACGAATATTGTCCGCCTGGTCCGGCTTCAGCAGGCCCCGCCCTTCGGCGCGCCTTGCGGTGGCCCGCGCCATGGCGAGGTACGCCGCGAGGATGTCGCCGCCGGTCCCGCCGTCGTGCTCGCGCAGCGCGCGGGCGTGCGCCTCCACGGTACCGGCGTCGCCCCGCGCCACCGGGCCGGTCAGCGCCGTCTCGCCGGAGGCGAGCGCGTTCTCCAGGGTGGCCCGCAGCAGCGGCCCGAGCACGCGGTCCGGAGCCTCCACACCCACTTCGGCGAGCAGCTGCGACGCCTGCGCCACAAGCGTGACCAGGTGGTTCGAACCGTGAGCAAGTGCCGCGTGGTAGATGGTGCGGTCGCCCTCGGCGATGACCACCGGTTCGGCCCCCATCTCGACGACGAGTGCCTGGGCGATGGGGAGCATGGCGGCGTCCGCCGTGACCCCGAACGTGCAGTCCAGCAGCCGGGTCAGGTCCAGGCTCATGCCGGTGAAGGTCATGGCCGGGTGCAGCGCCAGTGGCACGGCACCGGCCGCCCGGACCGGATGCAGCACACCCACCCCGAAGCGGCCCGACGTGTGTGCCACGAGCTGGCCGGGCTGCCACGCACCGAGCTTGGCGAGCCCCTCCACGAGCCCGCCGAGGGCATCATCCGGAACGGCCAGAAGTACCAGTTCTGCGCGTTCCACGATGTCCTGGATCTCTAGGACGGGAACGCCGGGCAGCAGGGTTTCGGCCCGCTCCCGGCTGGCGTCGGAGACGGCGGAAACCCCGACGACGGCGTGCTCGGCCGCGCGGAGCGCCGCACCGAGGACGGCGCCCACTTTGCCGGCACCGATGATTCCGACGCCGAGGCGTCCTGGCTTAGCCACGTTGCTGGCCTTCCTGTTGGGGTGCTGTGGGGGTGGTGCGGGAGTCCGGGGTGGTGGGGCCCCGCCAGCCGGGTTCCCTGGGCGAGCTTGCGAGCTTAGGGAGCTGCTGGGGAGGCTCAACCAGCGGCGGCTGCTCAACCAGCGGGCCCGCCTGGGCCAACCACTGTTCGCTCGTCTGGCGCCGGCGGGCGGCGCGGGCGCGGGCGGCCTGGGCGTCGAAGAGTGCCTGCGCCTCCCGGATGTCCGCCTGGATGACGCGCGGCGCCACCGGCCCCGTGGTGGTGTGCAGCACGAGATCGGCAAGCCCGAACCGGCGCGCCAGGGGTCCCTGCTGCAGCGCAATCGACTGCGTCCGCTGGTGCGGCACCACCACAAGCTGCCGCCACCACCGGCCCGACCGCATCAGCAGTGCAGTGTCCGTTGCCGCGAAGGCGTTGCGCCGCCATCCCAGCGGCGCCAGCAGCCGCGCCCGGCGCGGCGTGGTGACGAATCCGGCGTCGGAATCCAGCCCGTTCACGCCCTGGTGAAATACGCGCAGCGGATCGGCCGTTCCTGGATCGGGCAGCACGAGGGCCAGCATGTTCAGGACGTCGTCCATCTTTCCCACCGGCAGCAGCGTGGTGCGGGAGCCTCCCTCGCCGTTGTTTGCCCCGGCCCCGTACCCGGCTGCGTTGACCTGCATCCGGTACCAGCCGAAGAGGCGCCACAGCGGCGGCTGGGCCACCTTCAGCGCCTGGATCCGGCCCGGCGGCAGTGTCTGCGCCTGCGTGTCGAGCAGCCCGTACCGGAGCCGGATGCCGTCCGGGGAGATGGCCGCCGTGAAGTTGTAGCCCTTGGTGAACGAGGTCCAGTACGCGGCAATGAGGCCGAGTGCCGCCGGAATCAGGTACAGGAAAAAGGCCCTGTTCTCGGTGAGCGCCGACAGCATCACGGATGCCGCGGCACCCAGGACCACAAAGACGCTCTGCTCGCTGAGCAGGAGCGAACCGACCAGGCGCGACGGCGGGACCTGCAGTACCTGCTGCTCCGGCGCCTCGGGCGCGGCTGCCTCGGGGTGCGCTGGGTCCAGCCGGACTCCCGACGCGCGGGCGAGGATGGTGGCACGCAGCTGCCGGGCGTCGTCGATGCGAAGGTAGGCCAGTCGGACGGCGGATTCGCCGGCGTCGGCAACTTCGAATTTCAGTTCCGCCAGGCCGAAGATCCTGGCGAGAAGCGGCTGGACGATGTCGATGGCCTGGACGCGGTCCAGCCGCGCCTGCCGCTGCTGCTTGAACAGGAAGCCTGTGTTGACCCGGACGTAGCCCTCCGCCACCTGGTACCGGGTGAAGTACCAGGACAGGATGAAGCCCAGGACCGCCAGCACCAGCATCAGTGCCCCGCCGCCCAGGAGCCACGGGGCGCGCCCGGCGATGCGGTCATCAATCAGCGGCTGGCCCTGGAGCATCCGTTCAAAGCTGTCACGCCCAAAGAAGTAGCCGATGGCCGCCAGCGCAACCCAGCCACGTACGAAAGGTGTCGCCGGGTGCACACGCAGCCACTCGCCGTCGGGCTTTCCGGAAGCGAGGCCGCCGGCGCTCACAGCCCGGCCAGCCTGGCTTCGCCGCGCGCCGAGAGCTGTTCCCTGAGCCGGGCGCCTTCCTCGGCGGGAAGCCCGGGAATGCCGGCGTTGGTTCCGGCGGACGCCGTGTGCAGCTTCAGGGTGCAGAGCCCCAGCCCGCGTTCCACCGGGCCGGCGCTGATGTCCACGTACTGCATGCGGCCGTACGGCACCACCATGACGCGCTGGAAGAAGATGCCGCCGCGGATGAGGAGGTCGTCGTCGCGCTCGGCGTAGCCGATGGCGCGCACCTGCCGCGGGATCAGGACCAGGCGCCACAGGGCCAGCAGCAGCATGAAGGCCGGAACGCCGATGGCCAGCCACAGCGGCGGCCACCGCCACCAGCCGAGCCGGACAAACACCAGCGGAAGGCTCAGCACGGCCACCATGACCAGGTTGCCGAGGGCCCACTCCACAAGCCGGACCGTGACGTATTTCGGGGACACGCGCAGCCAGGTGATCCCGGGAGGATCAATCGCCGCGGTAGGCATACTCGCCTTCTCCTTTGGCCTTGCCCCGGCCGTGGCCCGGCAGGCCTTCGCTGGCGTCGGTCTCGCCGTCCTCCGGCGGGATCTTGCAGAAGCGTTCGACGACGAGCCCCACCACGATCATGGCCAGCCCGCCGCCGGCCATCCCGAGGGCGAGCCAGGTGACGTCCAGCCCGCTGCGGATGCTCCAAAACCGCAACTGGTCCAGGAAGATCCCTGCGTGCCAGCCCAGCAGCATCGCGCCCGTGTAGGCGCAGGCCTGGGCGAGGACCAGCGTCCACGCCGCCAGGATGGGGTTCAGCATTTTCTTCTTCTTGCCGTTCCGCCAATGGAGCACGCGGACGCCCAGCACCAGGGTCAGGGCCACAATCACGCCCATGCTGACCAGCGCCGTGGCCGGCAGGACCGGCGTGGCCATGCCGTAACGGACGGTCAGGACGGCAGCGGACCAGCCGGCGATGGCCAGGGCAATGCCCACGACTGCGAGCAGCAGCGGACTCACGGGTTTCAAGGCTGTTCCACCGCCCCGCCGTCGGGCACGCCGTCGAAGTCCCCGAAACCGTCGAACGGCTTCAGGTCCGGGAAGTCGGCGGCCCTGACGGCAAGCTCCCCCACCGGCTGCCCGTTCAGGGTCGCTGAGGGGTCCATCTGGGCCCAGGGGAAGAGCACGAAGGCCCGCACTGCTGCAAACGGGTGGGGCAGGGTGAGCACCGGATCGGAACTCTCGATGTCCCCGTAGACGATGACATCAACGTCGAGCGTGCGCGGACCCCAGTGGACCTCACGCACACGGTGGTGCTTGTTCTCCACCGACTGGCAGTGCTTGAGAAGCTCGAGCGGTTCCAGTGATGTCTCGACCGAAATCACCATGTTGAGGAAGTCCGGCTGCCCGGCGGGGCCGCCGACGGCCTTGGTCTGCACTATCGGTGAGACGGCCAGGAGCCGCACCTCCGGGCGGTCCACAAGGTCCGCCACAGCCTCGGACAGCGTCTCGTTCCGTGCCCCAAGGTTGCTGCCCAGCGCCAGCACCGCGCGCGTGTAGCCGGTCTTGGTCGGTGCCGGCTGCTCATGCAGTGCGGGCGCCGGATTCATGTCCGCTCCCGGTAGACGCTGACGGCGACGTCGCCGAAGGGCACCTCGATGGGCGCCTTCGGCTTGTGCACCGTGATCTCCACGGCCTGGATCCTGAATTCCTTGAGCAGGCCCTCGGCCATCCGCACAGCCAATCCTTCGATCAGGTTCAGGGGCTCGCCGGTGATCCAGTCGGTGATCCGTCCGGCCACCTCACCATAGTGGGCGGTATCGCGGACGTCGTCCGACTCCGCAGCCTGGCTGAAATCCAGGTGCAGCACGGCGTCCACAACAAACGGCTGCCCTTCGCGGCGCTCAAAATCGAACACCCCGTGGTAGCCGGTGGCGGTGACACCGGTCAGCGAGATCCTGTCCATGGCTGTTCTGCTAGGCCTTCCTGGTCAGCGGCCGAGGTCCGGGGCCGCCATGCGGGCGGCCACCTTGACGGCGTCAAGGCTGGGTCCGACGTCGTGCACGCGCACGGCCCAGGCGCCGCGGGCGGCGCTGATGGCGGTGATGGCGGCCGTGGCGGCGTCGCGCTCTTCAGGGAGCGCAGCCTTGCCGGCGACCGTCAGGAGCGTACCCAGGAAGCGCTTGCGGGACGCGCCCACAAGCACCTTGTGGCCCATGGCATCGAGCCGGTTCAGGTTCCGCAGCAGCTCCCAATTCTGCACGTCCGTCTTCGAGAACCCGATGCCCGGGTCCACAATGATCTGCTCGGGCAGGACGCCGGCCGCATACAGCTTGTCGCGGACGCCGTTCAGTTCGGAGACGACGTCGTTCGCGACGTCGTCGTACTCAGTCAGGGAGGTCATTGTCTTGGCATCGCCGCGGCGGTGGGTCAGGACATACGGCACCTTGGCCTTCGCCACGAGCTCGGCCATGCCGGGTTCGATGGTGAGGCCGGAGATGTCGTTGATGATCGCTGCGCCGGCATTCAGCGCGGCTTCGGCGGTGGAGACGTGGGTAGTGTCGATGCTGACCAGCGCGCCGGCCTTCACAAGGGCTTCAATGACAGGCACCACCCGGCGCTGCTCTTCCTCCGGGCTGACTTCCTCAGCGCCGGGGCGGGTGGATTCACCGCCGACGTCGATGATGTCGGCCCCGGCGTAGAACATCCGGAGGCCGGCGGCGATGGCGGTGTCCGCCGTCGCGTGCTTGCCACCGTCGCTGAACGAATCGGGGGTGACGTTGAGGATGCCCATAACGAGCGTGCGGTCTGTGGGCAGGTCGTCGAACTTGGCTGCCGGCCGCGGTTTGCGCAGGATGGGCAGGGGTGATGTTGCGGGGCCGGTTCCAGGTGCTGCAGCTAGGGAATCCATAGTCTGTTTTTTACCTTCCGAGTATGAGGCTCATGGCTTCGGCACGGGTGGCCGGGTCATGAAGTTGCCCGCGAACCGCGCTTGTGACGGTTTTGGCTCCGGGCTTGCGGATGCCGCGCATGGACATGCACATGTGTTCGCATTCCACCACCACGATGGCTCCGCGCGGCTTGAGGAATGTGACCAGCGCTTCAACGATCTGCGTGGTGAGGCGCTCCTGCACCTGCGGGCGGCGGGCGTAGATGTCCACCAGGCGGGCCAGCTTGCTCAGACCCGTCACCCTGCCGTCGTGCGAGGGGATGTACCCCACATGCGCGACGCCGTGGAACGGTACCAGGTGGTGCTCGCAGGTGGAGTAGAACGGGATGTCCTTCACCAGCACCAGTTCCTCGTGGTCGAGGTCGAAGGTGGTGCCGAGCACGCTGCCCGGATCCTGGTGCAGGCCGGCAAACACCTCGGCATAAGCTTTGGCCACACGCTTGGGTGTGTCCTGCAGCCCGCCGCGGTCCGGGTCCTCGCCTATGGCCAGCAGGATCTCCCGCACGGCTGCTTCAATCCGGGGCCTGTCCACCTTGTGGTGGCGGCCCGATCCGCCCGCCGCCGAATGGTCGGCGGTGGCGGTGAGGTCGTCGTCGTCGAAGTGAGTCACACCAAAGAGCTTAGCCGTGGTGGCCGTCTGGTCCGGCTTCCGTTACTCCGCCCTGGAAGGAAGCGTCCTCCGGAACACCCTGGGGGTGCGGCGGAATCGCGTCCAGCGGTTCCTCGAGGCGGGCTTCCTTGGCTTCTTCCTGGGCTTCGCGTTCTGCACGCTCCTGCCGCGACTCCACCGGACCGGCCATGGAGACCGGGCGGGTTTCCTTGGACAGCCATACCTCGCGGAAGTCGCGCTTGCGGATGTCCCGGAAGACGTCGGCGATTTCGAGCTGGTTCAGGGTTTCGCGTTCCAGGAGTTCCAGGGCCAGCCGGTCCAGGACGTCCCGGTTCTCGGTGAGGATGGCGTAGGCCTCGTCGTGGGCCTGGTCGATGAGGCGGCGGACCTCCTCATCCACGATGTAGGCGATCTGGTCGGAGTAGTTCCGCTCGTGGCTGGCGTCGCGGCCGAGGAACGGCTCGCCGCCGCCCTGGCCAAGGCGCACGGCGCCCACGCGCTCGCTCATGCCGTACTGGGTGACCATCTGGCGGGCCGTGGCGGTGGCCTTTTCGATGTCGTTCGAGGCGCCGGTGGACGGATCATGGAAGACGATTTCCTCGGCCACGCGGCCGCCCATAGCGTAGGCCATCTGGTCCAACAGTTCGTTGCGGGTGACTGAGTACTTGTCGTTCTCCGGAACCACCATGGTGTAGCCCAGGGCGCGGCCGCGGGGCAGAATGGTGATCTTGGTGACCGGCGCGGAGTTCCGCAGCGCGGCGGCGACGAGGGCGTGTCCGCCTTCGTGGTACGCGGTGATCTTGCGCTCGTGCTCCTTCATGACGCGGCTGCGCTTCTGCGGGCCGGCCATGACGCGGTCGATGGCTTCGTCCAGTGCGCGGTCGTCAATGAGGTTGGCGTTGGAGCGGGCGGTCAGCAGCGCGGCCTCGTTGAGCACGTTGGCCAGGTCTGCACCCGTGTAGCCGGGGGTCTTCTTGGCCACAGCCTTGAGATCAACGCCCTGAGCGATCGGCTTGCCCTTGGCGTGGACCTGGAGGATCTGGTCGCGGCCGACGAGGTCCGGGGCTTCCACGGAGACCTGCCGGTCGAAGCGGCCGGGGCGGAGCAGCGCCGGGTCCAGGACGTCAGGCCGGTTGGTGGCGGCGATCAGGATGACGTTGGTCTTGACGTCGAAGCCGTCCATTTCGACGAGCAGCTGGTTGAGGGTCTGCTCGCGTTCGTCGTTGCCGCCGCCGATGCCGGCACCGCGGTGACGGCCGACGGCGTCGATCTCATCCACGAAAATGATGGCGGGCGCGTTGGATTTGGCCTGCTCGAACAGGTCGCGGACGCGGGAGGCACCAACACCGACAAACATTTCCACGAAGTCCGAGCCCGAGATGGAAAAGAACGGCACGCCCGCCTCACCTGCGACGGCGCGGGCCAACAGGGTCTTGCCCGTACCCGGAGGGCCGTACAGCAGCACACCCTTGGGGATCTTGGCGCCAACGGCCTGGAACTTGGCAGGCTCTGCAAGGAATTCCTTGATTTCCTGGAGCTCCTCGACGGCCTCGTCAGCACCGGCGACATCCGCGAAGGTCACCTGGGGCATGTCCTTGCTGACCATCTTGGCCTTGGACTTGCCGAACTGCATCACCTTGGAGCCGCCGCCCTGCATGCGGGAGAGCAGGAACCAGAACAGGACACCCAGCAGCAGCACAGGCACCAGCAGCGAGAAGAGCCCCGAGAGCCAGTTGCTCTCGATCGGCTGGTCCGTGTAGCCCTTGGAGGGGTTGGCAGCAGTCACGGCCTTGACGACGTCCGGGCCGCGGTCATTGACGAAGAAAAACTGGACGTTCTTGCCCTTGTCCTGGCCGTCGATGACGAGGTTGTCTTTCAGCACCAGGTCGACGCGGTTTTCGCCGTCGAAGATCTTGGCCTGTTCCACCTTGCCGCTCTGGGCGAGGAGCTCGAGGCCCGGCTGCGTGTCGATGCGCGTCGAGCCGCCCGGAGCCAATGTTGCAAAGGCCAGCAGGAGCATGCCGACCACAACAATGATCCAAATGCCCGGGCCCTTGAAGAAACTCTTAGCTTTCATCTGTTCGGGGGCTGGCCCCGTCCCTCCTGGTAGTGCTGCACGGCGCGAGGACTGCGCGCGTGTGGTGCTGCGTCGTTTCTAGCTATACACCGTCAGGAGTAATTCACGCACGGTGTAATACAAAAGTTCCCTCAGGGCGTAGTGGCTGGTGGGAGCGCGAACGGACGCCTTTGGGCCGGCCCGCCGGCATTTCTGCCCGCTTTCCGGGCAGCCCGGAAAACGTCCCCGCGGAATTGCTGCGCCACGCCACCCATCGCGCCTTGAAAGGGGGCAGAAACGCCCCGGCCACATGGCGGCCGTGCCCTCCACAGGCCGCGCTGCGGCCTCGGTTGTCCACATACTGAGGCCTTCCCAGGACTACTTTTCTGCACCTCCTTAAGCGGCACGCGCCGCCGTCGAACCCGTGTTGTCAGGCTCGACGACGGCGCGGCCGGCGAAGGCGGTGCAAAAAGTGCAGGGCCAGCTTTGGCGGGGGCGTTTACTCGTAAACGTGCGGGGCCAGTGTGCCCACGAAATCCAAGTTGCGGTACTTCTCGGCGTAGTCCAGGCCGTAGCCCACCACGAATTCGTTCGGGATGTCATAGCCGACGTACTTGACGTCGATCTCCACCTTGGCGGCGGTCGGCTTGCGGAAGGCGGTGCAGATTTCCACCGAGGCGGTGCCGCGGGATTCGAGGTTGGTCTTCAGCCAGGACAGGGTGAGGCCGGAGTCGATGATGTCCTCGACGATGAGCACGTCCTTGCCCATCAGGTCCGTGTCGAGGTCCTTGAGGATCCGCACCACGCCGGAGGACTGCGTGCCGGAGCCGTAGGAGGAGACAGCCATCCAGTCCATGGAGACGTGACTGTGGAGTGCCCGCGCCAGGTCGGCCATAACCATGACAGCGCCCTTCAGTACACCGACGATGAGCAGGTCGCGCCCTTCGTAGTCCTTGTCGATCTGGGCCGCGAGCTCGGTGATGCGCTGCTGGATCTGTTCCTTGGTGTAGAGAACGTGCTTGAGGTCTGCCTGGACGTCGGATGAATCCACCAATTGCTCCTGTGTAGATGCGGGTGCGACTATTTGCGGGACGGTTTGTGAAGCCGGAATACAAGCTTCCCACAGCGGGCGGCCTCGCGGGGAACGCCTTCCGTCCCGCTCAGCCCCTGGGCACGCTCCCGATCCTGCAGCTCAGCAAGCGAGAGGCGGTACACGCTGACCCCGCCGGGCAGTTCCACCGGACCGGCCGAGCCCTTCCGCCGCAGCAGTGCTTCCGCCGCCAAAAGGCGCCGGTAGCTGGGCTGTTGACCGCCGACGCCGGCAGCGGCCTTCGCGATCACCCGGAACCTGATGGCCGGGGCCAGTTCAGTCAGCGCAGCCTCCGGGAGGCTGATGTCCGGGCCGTCGTGCTCAACGAGCGAGGCATAAGTGCTGTTGGCCACGTCCTCCAGATAGTCGGCATCCAACTGCAGGATGGCGGCGGTGCGCGCGAGGGACTCGGCAACGCCCGGGCCGAGTTTTTCCTCCAGCACCGGCATGACCTCCATCCTGGTCCGCGAACGTGCGAAGGAGGGGTCGGCGTTGCTGGGATCGTGCCAGGGCTCAAGCTCCTCTGCACGGCAAATCTCCAGGGTGTCCGCCCTGCGCAGACCAAGGAACGGCCGGAGCAGCTTCCCCCGGGCAGGGCGCATCCCGGCCAGGGACCGCGTGCCTGAGCCACGGGCCAGGCCCAGCAGCACCTGCTCCGCCTGGTCATCGAGTGTGTGCCCCAGGAGGATGGCGCCGGCTTCCCACTCCCCTGCCGCCGCCTCGAGTGCAGCATGGCGTGCATCGCGGGCTGCAGCTTCAGGCCCGAAACCGGTGGAGGCGACATCGACAGTGCGGATCTGCACCGGTTCCAGGCCCAGGTCCCGTAGGGTCTCAGCGGTTCTCGCCGCAACATCAGCGGAACCGGGCTGCAGCTGATGGTCCACAACCACCGCGCCTACGGTAACGGGCCGGCCGTCGACATGGCCGCGGCGCGCAAAGTAGGCGGCCACAGCAGCCAGGGCCAGGGAATCGGGGCCGCCGCTGCAGGCCACCATCACGCGTTCGGGATAGCCGGCTTCGGCCAGCGCATCCTGCAGCATTTTCCGTGCCGTGCCGAGCACCGGCGCCAGCCGGCCGGGCCGCCGCCGCCCGCTGGGGACAGGTCCGCCGGGGACAGGTCCGCCGGGAACAGGACCGCTGGCCACGGAGCCGCCTGCAGTGTTGGGGAGGTGTTGCACGAAACCTAGAAACCCATCCTGTCGAGCCAGATCCTGGCGTCGTGGATTTCCTCCTCGGTGGGCAGGTTCGCCGGAGCCTCCCAGACGCGGTTGAAGCCGTCCATCCCGGCCACGTCCACCACGGCTCGGACAAACTTGGCGCCGTCGCTGTACTGCTTCATCTTGGCGTCCAGGCCCAGCAGGCTGCGGATGAACTTCTCGATGACACCCCTGTCCTTGCCACGGGCGTTGAACCGCTGCCGGATGGTCTTCACGGAGGGGACGATGCTGGCGTCCACGGCATCCATCACCACGTTGGCGTGGCCTTCAAGCAGGCTCATGACCGCCGTGAGGCGGGACAGTGAGGCCTTCTCCTCGGGATCCTGCAGGAGATCGAGGATGGCGCCGCGGCCCGGAGTGGAACCGGAGGCGGCACGGTCCTTGAGCGAGCGGGCGGCCGCCGAGGCGCGTTCCATCAGGGAGTCCACGTTGCCCAGCAGGTGCCCGCTGAGGTTGTCGATCTCGTTCAGCATGTGGTGCCGGAGCCACGGTGCCGCAGCGAACTGCACCCGGTGCGTCTGCTCGTGCAGGCACACCCAGAGCCGGAAATCCGTGGGGGTCACATTCAGCTCGCGCTCGACAGAGATGATGTTGGGCGCGACGAGCAGCAGGCGGCCGCCCGACGGCGCCTGCGATCCCTCGGCGAGCGCGGCAAAGGGATCATACTGGCCCAGGACCTTGCTGGAGAGGAATGCGAGCACGGCGCCGAGCTGACTGCCGGTGATGGCGCCGCTGACCGTGGCGGCTCCGGGGCTGATGGTGCCGCGGCGGTTCTCCAGCATCTTTTCGATGGCGGGCTTCAGCATCACCGCGAAGCTTTGCGTGTTGGCCTTCGCCCAGGAGGCGCGGTCCACAACGAGGACGGATGAGTCACGGAGGTCCCGTGCAGCTTCCAGCCCGGTGATGTGGTGGACGTGCGGAACGGAGGCATCTGCCAGTTCCCGCAGCTGGGAGACGGCGTCCCCGATCTCGGTGGGAGTCAGCGACGGACCGGGCGGAGCCAGCCGTGCTGCTGCGGACGCGGCAAGGTCCCAGTTAATGAGGGCCTGGGCAGGGGCGGATGACTGGCTTGCAGTGGACTCCATACGCTCCATCAGAACATACGTGCCTTGCAGCGCGCCTTAAGTTCGCTGACCGGCGAACCGGCAGGGCGCCGGACGGGAAGCCGGCGACAGCCCTAGCTGCAGCCGCAGCCGGCCAGGGCCGTGGCCGCTGTGTCCAGTGCCGGCTTGTTGCCCTGGGCTCCCGGCGTCAGGCCGTTGCCGATGAAGGAGAACACCAGGAGCCTGCCGTCGGCGTCCACCACGTACCCGCTCAGCGCAATGACCGTGTTCAGGGTTCCCGTTTTGGCCCGCACCAGGCCTGCGCCCTCGGCCGTGGATTCATCGATGTATCTGTCGCCGAGCGTGCCCGTCAGCCCCGCCACGGGGAACCCCGCCAGCGCAGCCCTGAGCCGGGGGTCCTTGCCGTTGGTGATGGCGCGAACCACCTCCGAGAACTGGCGGGCGGAAACCTGGTTGGCCAGGGCCAGCCCGGATACATCCGCGGCGAACATCCCATCCGTGGGGATACCCAGCCCGGAGAGCTGCCCAAGAACGGCGGCCCTGGCCGACTCGTTCGTCCCCGGCTGGCCGCCCGCCACAGCTGTCATGCGGCCAAGGGTTTCGGCGAGGTAGTTGTCCGAGGTCTGGAGCATGAGGTCCACCTGCTGGCTGACCGTCGCGGACTGCACCTCGGCGAGGACTTTGGCGTCCGCCGTCGGCTTTCCGTCAAGACGTACGACGGCGGGTGCCACCGTGAGGCCAGCGGCGGCACCTGCCGCTTTGAGGCCGGCAGCGAACGCCTCCCCCGAGGCGATGGCGGAGTCCTGGGGCCGGGGAGCCGTGGTGTCTGCGGGATCAAACCGTGCCGAGTTCAGGGCCAGCGGAAACAGCGGGGCGGTCTCGCCGGCGGCGACGTCATCCGGGCTCCAGGCCGGGTTCAGCGCCGGACCGGTGAAAAGGGAATCATCCACTAGCACCTGGACCTGCCCCTTGAAGCCGCTTTTCCGCAGTGACTCCACAGTCTGTTTGGCCAGCGTGGCGAGCCCGGCATGGCCAAGGACCTTGGACTCGGCGGAATCGCCGGCGCCGAGCAGGACGTCGCCGCCACCCACCAGCACGACGGACCTCGTGGCGGCCGCCGGAGTTGCTCCCGGCGTTTCGGCAACTGGGCCAGCGACCACCTTGGTGCTGAACCGTTCCTCGGGGCCGATCCCCCGCAGCGCGGCCACGGCGGTGAGGAGCTTCATGTTGGATGCCGGGATTCTGTTGGCGGCACCTTCCCGGTCATAAAGGACCTTGCCGGTGAGAGCATCCTGAACAACGGCCGTGAAGGAGCCGCCGCCGTCGGTCTTGAGCACGGGGTCCAGCCGGGCCGCAACATCGGCGGGAACCGGCACCGGTGCGGCGTTGCTGAGCGGATCGATGCCCTGCGGGACGGACAGGCGTTCCGGGACCAGCTGCCAGGCCGGGGTCTGGGCGGGGCCGGCCGTGGACCGGGCCGGGCCGGTGAGCGCGGGGGCAATGAGCATCCCGGCGGGAAGGGCCAGTGCCAGGAGGAGCACCGTGATCAGGAGGGTGGGCCAGCTGCGGACCACTGTGGAAAGCCTGCCGCGGCTGCTGGCCGTGCCCCTGGTGCCGCTCATACTGCTGGTCCTCAAAGTCCTGAAATTACCCCATTAGTTCCTGAAACCTGGGCCTCTCGCTATATCCTCAATAGTAGTCGGCGGCACCGACAGTCCATTTTTGGTTGATCATCGCGTGTGCCGCGAACACCAAGCAATCGTCGAGGAGCATTCCATGAAGCATGACGTGACCATCGAGATCCCCAAGGGATCGCGCGTCAAGTACGAAGTCGACCATGAGACCGGCCGAGTCCGTCTGGACCGTGTCCTCTTCACTTCCATGCAGTACCCCACCCACTACGGCTTCTTCGAGAACACCCTCGGCGAAGACGGTGACCCGCTGGACGCACTGGTGCTCCTGCAGGACTTCGATCTGCACCCGGGCGTCATCGTCGAAGCCCGCCCGATCGGCGTCTTCAACATGACCGACGACGGCGGCGGAGACGCCAAGGTCCTCTGCGTTCCGGCCGACCCGCGGTTCGACCACATCCAGGAAGTCAGCGACGTCAGCGAATTCCTGATCAAGGAAATCGAGCACTTCTTCACCCGTTACAAGGACCTGGAGCCCGGCAAGTGGGTCAAGGCCGAAGGCTGGGCCGACCGTGCTGCTGCCGAAGCCGAACTTGAGGCTTCGATCAAGCGTTACGTGCCCGCAGCGCACTGACCCAACCTCCGACGGCGGCCGGTGCGGTTCCTCGTGGACCGCACCTCCCCACCGCCTCCCTAGCCTCGCTTCGCTCGGCCAGGGAACCCTCGCGGCGTGGGCCCAGCCGTCGTAGTTTCCTGCTGTTTACCCCCGGCGTGAGATCCGTAACGTCCCGTCGGCTCCCAGCTTGCCTCGACGTTGGCACCGGGTAGTCTGATGTCCACCATGTTCACGCTGACTATCAATCAAACAGACAGCCGGCGCGACGGCGACCGGGTCCCGCATCTCCTCAAGGACCTACGGCATATCCCGGCGCGACTGGACTTTGACCGCTCCGTTGAGGACGAGGTGCAGGGAATCGTGGATTGCCCGCACCAGGCGGTGGATGCCGCTCTGATCGCGCTCCGCTGCGGAAGCTGGTATGTGGGGATCGGCGTGGGCCCGGTGAATGAGCCGCTGCCGAACCAGATCAAGGACGCCAGCGGGCACGGCCTCATCTACGCCCGCCGGGCCGTGGACCGCCTCCGCAACAGCAAAGAGCGCATCCCGGTGGCCGTGGAGGGTCCCCTGGCGGACGTGGCAGCCGAGTCCGAGTCTGTGCTCCGTCTGCTGGGCCACATAGTCCGGGACAGGAGCGAGGCCGAGTGGCGCGTGCTTGACCTGATGACCCCCGGAGTGCGCGGCCAGCAGAAGGCCGTGGCCGCCGAACTCGGCATTACCTCCCAGGCTGTCAGCAAGGCTGTGGCCAGGTCGCAGTGGAACGAGGAGCACTCAGCCCGGCCTGCGGCGGCCAGGCTGCTCGCGCTGATTCTCGACGTCCGCTAACCGAGGTTTACAGAAGGCCCCTTACAGGAGGCCGCGCAGCACGTGGGCGGCGCCGTCGTCGTAAACCGACTTGGTGACCTCGTCCGCGGCGGCGACCACTTCCTCCGGGGCCTGCCCCATGGCCACTCCGCGGCCCGCCCAGGCGAGCATCTCGATGTCGTTGCGGCCGTCGCCGATGGCAACCGTGGCGGCGGGATCAACGCCGAGGCGGCTGCGGAGGTTCTCCAGTGCACTGGCCTTGGTGACGCCCGCCGCCGCGATGTCCAGCCACGCGGTCCAGCCGACCGAATAGGTCACACCGGCAAGGCCGATATGTTCGATGGCTTCGTTGAACTCCTCCGGCGTGTTCTCCGCACTGAAGACGACGACGCGGACAGCTGTGGCCTCAAGCATCGTCTGGAAGTCCACGCCGATGGCCTCGACGCCGAAGCTCGCATCCTGGAAGCGCTCTGTGGAGAGGAAGTTCCCGTCCTCGTCCTCCAGCGCGTATTTGGCTGCCGGCAGACGCTTGCGGAGGGCGCGGAGCGCCGGACCCGGATCGAAGGTGGCCTTGTGGATGATGTCGTAGCCGTTGGGCAGTCCGGGGTCCAGGCGCAGCGTCACGCCGCCGTTGCAGCAGACGGCGTAACCGCGGTCCAGGCCGATCTGTTCGATGATGGGGAGCGTGGCGTTGAGCGAACGTCCGGTTGCGATCATTACCTCGTGCCCGGCCGCCACCACAGCCTGCGCGGCGTCGCGGACCGGAGCGGACATGTGGCCGTCGTGGTCCACGAGGGTGCCATCCACGTCCAGGGCGATCATGAGTTTCTGTTGTGCTTCTCGCCGGTCTTCGATGCCGGCGGCTGAGGATTCAGTCAGTGTAGTCATGCTTCCTAGTAGAGCAGACGCCCCTGACACCCAGCTAGGACGCAGAGCACAGCAGCGCGTGAACTCCGGGTAAATACCCACAGGTTGTCCCCGGTGTGAGTATTTACCCAGGGGGTGGAATCGGGCTTAGAGAACCGGAAGAACCTGCAGCCCGCCGAGGTACTTCTGCAGGGCCGCCGGCACGTTGACCGAGCCGTCAGCGTTCTGGTGGTGTTCCAGGAGGGCCACGATCCAGCGTGTGGTTGCCAGCGTGCCGTTGAGCGTTGCCACCGCACGGGTCCCCTTGGGGCCGCCGTCCTCGCTGAACACTCTCTCACGAATGTTCAGGCGGCGCGCCTGGAAGGTGGTGCAGTTGGACGTGGAGGTCAGCTCACGGTAAGCGCCCTGCGTGGGGACCCACGCTTCGCAGTCGAACTTACGGGCCGCGGACATGCCGAGGTCGCCGGCGGCGGTGTCGATCACACGGTACGGAAGCTCGCACTTGGCCAGCATCTGCTCTTCCCAAGCCAGCAGACGCTCATGCTCGGCTGCAGCCTCTTCCACCGTGGTGTAGATGAACATCTCCACCTTGTTGAACTGGTGGACGCGGATGATCCCGCGGGTGTCCTTGCCGTGCGAGCCGGCCTCGCGGCGGTAGCAGGAGCTCTGGCCGGCGAAACGGATGGGCCCTGCGGAGAGGTCCAGGATCTCGTCTGCGTGGTACCCGGCAAGGGGCACCTCCGAGGTGCCCACAAGGTAAAGGTCATCCTCTGCGAGACGGTAGATCTCGGCGTCGTGCTTTACATCGAACCCGGTGCCTTGCATGGTCTCCGGGCGTACGAGCGTGGGGGTGATCATGGGGATGAAGCCAGCCTCGATGGCCTGGTCCATGGCCATCTGCAGCAAGGCCATTTCCAGCCGGGCCCCCACGCCGCGGAGGAAGTAGAAGCGCGCCCCGGAGACCTTGGCGCCGCGCTCCATGTCGATCGCGCCGATCAGCTCACCGATCTCGAGGTGGTCGCGGGGCTCGAAATCAGGGAATTCGCGCGGCGTGCCCACGGTCTTGACCACAACGTAGTCGTCCTCGCCGCCTGCCGGCACGCCGTCTTCGATGAGATTGGGAATGGTGCGCAGCAGTTCTTCCTGCTTGGCCTGGGCGGCGTCGGCCTCGGCCGAGGCAGCCTTCACAGCGCCCGCGAGTTCGCGGACCTCCGCGAGCAGCGCCTGTTTTTCCTCGCCCTTGGCCTGCGCCACCTTCTTGCCGAACGCGTTCTGTTCGGCGCGCAGGTTTTCGAAGCTGATCAGTGCTGTGCGGCGAGCAGCGTCTGCGTCGATGATCGCGTCCACCAGGGTTTCGTCCGCACCGCGGGCGCGCTGGCTGGCGCGGAACTTGTCCGGATTTTCGCTGAGGTCTTTTACGTCGATCACCAGACAAGGGTATCGAATCTGCGGGACACTCCGGGCGGGATAGTGTTGGAGCACCATGAGCGACCTGCTTCTTTACGTCCTGATCGCTGTAGCCTTGGCTTTCGCCGTCTCCAGCTGGTGGGGAGTGCGCAGGCTGAAGGCCCTGCATGTCCGCAGCGCCGTACGGGAAGAGGCTCACGAACACGGCCTGGAACGCCAGCGCGTGGCCGTCATCCTCAACCCCATCAAGGCCAAGGCCGGTGAAGCCCGCGCCACCATCCAGCGCGCCTGCCTGGCCGCCGGCTGGGAAGAGCCCCGCTTCTTCGAAACAACGCCGGATGACCCCGGCCACTCACAGGTCCGGGCGGCGCTGGAGTACGGGGCCGACGTCGTCCTTGTGGGCGGCGGCGACGGTACAGTGCGGGTGGCGGCTGAGGCTCTGGCCCATACCGGCGTGGCGATGGGCCTGGTCCCCCTCGGCACCGGGAACCTGTTGGCCCGCAACGTGGACCTCGACGTCTATGACCTGTTCGGCAATATCCAGACCGCGCTCTTCGGCCACCAGCGGTTCATCGACACGGCGCGGATGGAAATCGAAAACTCCCACACCGGCCACTCCTCAAGCCACTCGTTCCTCGTCATCGCCGGCATTGGCATGGACGCCGAGGTGGTGGGCGACACGAACGATGGCCTCAAGCGCGCCGTCGGCTGGCTCGCGTACACGGAAGCGGGGGTCCGTCACCTCCCCGGGCGCAGGAAAAAAGTCGCCATCTCGCTGGATGACCAGCCGGACCAGTCCAGGAAGGTCCGCAGCATCCTGTTTGCCAACTGCGGCCTGGTTCCGGGCGGCATCGACTTCATCCCCCAGGCCATGATCGACGACGGGATGCTGGACGTGGTGGTCATGAGCCCCCGCAGCGCCGTGGGCTGGCTGGCGATGTACGCCAAGATCCTGTTCAAGCACAAGCGGCATCTGCCCGTCATGAGCGTCTACCGCTCCGTCAAGGCGGTCATCAAATGCCCCGAACCCATGCCCACCCAGCTCGACGGCGACACGTCGGGTGATGCCACAAAGGTGACAGTGCAGGTGGAGCCGAGATCGCTGCTGGTGCGCGTCAGGGAAGAAGCCGCGCGCCTAGGCTAATCGTGCGTGCTTGGCGGACTCTGCAGCGGCCTTGGCGGCTGCCCGGGCTTCGGACTGTTCGCGGATCATGGCCTGTTCCTCTTCGAAGCGCAGGCGGTCCGCGCGGTCGGCATCGTCCCCGTCCCAGTCCTGGTTCTCAGCTGTGGGCTTGGGATTGACGATCATTCCCTGGCCGTCATTGTCATTCTTGTCCGACATGACCCGCTCCCTTCGTTGGGGCCATCCCTTTGTTGATCATGCAAGCATACGCACAGCAACAGGGGCAGGGAAGTGCCCCGAGAGGCATTTATCTACGCTGACGGCGAAGCTTCCACCGGTGACTCCGAGCCCAGGGAGTCGCCGGCGAGTATCCCTTTGACCCATGCATGCGCCGCCTGGAATGCCTCGTCGGACGTGTGCTCCGGCACCACGGGAGCCTGCGCATCGGCACGGCCGTAAGAACCAAGGAATCGTGTGGCGGGGCTGATGCGGTGCAGGCCGGCGAGGGCGTCGGCCACCCGCGCATCGCCTACGTGGCCGTCGGCGTCGATGCTGAAGAAGTAGTGCCCCAGGTACTGCCCCGTAGGCCGGGACTCGATGCGGCTCAGATTCACGCCGCGGGTGGCGAACTGGTCCAGGATTTCCATCAGGGCGCCCGGCCGGTCCTCGGGAAGGGGCACCACGACCGTTGTCTTGTCCGCGCCGGTCCGGGCCGGCAGGACGCCCGGACGGCTGACCAGGATGAACCGGGTCACGGCCCCGGGATTGTCACCGATGTTCTCGGCCAGCACCTGCAGCCCCGGCTGCTCCGCGGCAACTATCGGCGCGCAGATGGCGGCGTCGTAGTGCGCGCCATCCTCCAGCAGGCCCATCGCAGCAGCTGCCGTGGACGAACCGGGAATGTATTCTGCGCCGGGAATATGCTCGTCCACCCACAGGCGGCACTGCGCCCAGGCGTGCCCGTGCGTGGAGATCCGGCGGATCTGGGAAAGCTCGACGCCGGGCCGCGCCACCAGCACGAAGCTGATGGGCACGAGGGCCTCGCGGATGATCCTCAGTTCCTGTCCCGTAGCAATGGCATCCAGGGTGGCCGTGACGCCGCCTTCCACCGAGTTTTCGATAGGCACCATCGCTGCGTCGGCCGATCCGTCCCGCACCCTGTCCAGCGCCGCATTGACGTTGGAGGAGGGGATGCGAACGGACTCTGCAGCATCCGGAACCTGCAGGAGCGCCGCCTCCGTGAACGTGCCCTCGGGGCCGAGGAAGGTGTAGGTGCGGCGGGCGGAGGACATGGATATTCCTTTGCGGGGATGGGCAGGGCAGGGCGAACGCTGGCCGGGGGAACGGCCTAAGTGGGAACTGCTACAGAACCACGGGCTTGAGGCCGTTGTCGGACACCAGCGGTTTGCCGGATTCCAGCCACTGGTCCATGCCGCCGGCCACGTTCACCGCGGAGTAGCCCTGGCCTACCAGCCATTGCGCGGCGCGGAAGGAGCGCCCGCCAGTCCGGCAGATGACATACAGGTCCTCGTCCGGGTCGAGGTCGTTCAGGCGCCCGGGCAACTGGTCCAGGGGGATATGCAGGGCACCTTCAGCGTGCCCGGCGGACCATTCGTAGTCCTCCCGCACGTCCAAAATGGTGGCGTCCGCGGGGACGTCCTTCACGGTGACGGTATCGAAGTCGCTCATGGGAGTCCTCTCCTTGGCCTCAAGCTCTCAGCTCCAGCGTATCGCCAGCGCAGCACCCCGCACCCTTCGGCCAGCACAGGTTACGCTGGTCCGAAGCCCGCGAGCCGCCGCAAAGGAGCACAGTGTCCGCCCCACACCACCTGGCTGACATCCACCGCCTGCCGGCCCTGCAGCTTAGGGCCGCGCTGCGTTCCGGAGAGGTCTCCGCCCGCGAAGTCACGGCCCATTTCCTGGCGCGGATCGAGGAATCGAACCCGCGGCTGGGCGCCTTCATCACCGTCACCGGGCCGAGGGCGATGGCCGAGGCCGCCGCCGCAGACGTCCTGTTCGCCCGGCGTCGTCCGAACCAGGCGCTGCCGCCGCTGCACGGGATGCCGGTAGCGTTCAAGGACCTCACCGATGTTGCCGGCGTGGTCACCACCCACGGCAGCGCAGCACTGGACCGGCGTCCCGCACCGGCCGACGGCGCCCTGGCCGCAGCGCTCAGGGGCGCCGGTGCCATCTCCCTCGGCAAGACACAGGTACCTGAATTCGGGCTGACGGCTTACAGCGAAAACCGCATCGCACCGCCGTCGCGCAATCCGTACGCCCTGAGCAGGAGCTCGGGCGGTTCCTCCGGCGGCAGCGCCGCTGCCGTGGCGGCGGGGCTGGTGCCGTTCGCGCCGGGGACCGACGGCGGCGGGTCGATCCGGATCCCGGCGGCGGCGTGCGGCCTGCTGGGCCTGAAGCCCGGCAGGGGCGTGGTCCCGGCGGGTGAAAGCAGCGGGGATCCCGCCGGCCTGGTGGTGGCCGGACCACTGGCGCGCTCCGCGGCCGACGCCGCACTGCTGCTCGATGTCCTGGCCCCCAACGGTCCGGGAAAACCGGACGGAGCGGGCTACCTGGACGCCATTGGCCGCCCGCCTGCTTCGCTGCGGATCGGCGTCAGCCTGGACAGCCCGTGGGGTGGGATCTTCCCGTTCACCCCGGATCCGGAGGCACTGGACGCCCTGGACGCCGGCATCCGGCTGCTCACCGCGGCCGGGCACCACGTCGCCGAGACTGAGATCCGTTACGACAACCGTTACCCCGACGCGTTCACCACCGCCTGGACGGCAGGCGTGGGTGCGGCCCGGATCGCGCCGCACCGCGAGGCCCTGCTGACGCCGCTGACGCGCACCTTCCGGCGGCGCGCGCAGCAGCGGAGCGCCGCCAAGCTCAATGAATGCCTCGCGTTCCTGCGGCAATTTGAGCGCGACACGCTGGCACAGTATTCGGCCTGGGACCTGGTCCTGACACCGGCGCTGGCCCAGACGCCGCGTCCGGTGGGCTGGTTCACGGGGTCGGGCCACGGGGACGGCAGGTGGCCGTCCCCGGAATGGGCTGGCGACGCCGACGGCGACTACCGGAGGCAGTGCGAGTTCGCACCATGGTCGTCCATGGTCAATGTGTGCGGCCTACCGGCTATCAGCATTCCCGTGCACTGGACCGGCGGCAGCCCCGGAGCGGGACTGCCGATGGGCATCCAGCTGATTGGGCGGCCCGGCTCAGAGGCACTGCTCCTGCAGGTGGCAGCCCAGCTGGGGTTCTAGGTTGGGGTTCTAGGCAGGGGTATTGGCCGGTCAGATGGTGCTGGACGTGCTGGCGACGCTCGCCAGGATGGTGAGTCCCACGATCGCGAGGACGGTCAGGACCAGGCCAAGGTACCCCATCACCAGGCCGGCAATGGCGAAGCCTCGCCCCGATGGTTCACGCCGCAGCGCCAGGTGGCCAAGGATCACGGCGGCCAGCTGCGGCAGGATGAAGAACCCGAAGCCCAGGTAGACGGCGATGCCGCAGCACAGGCTGGCAATGCTCAGACCCTTCGGCTGGGGTGGCGCGCCGTAGTACGACGGCTGGCCGTACGGACTGGCATACGCCTGACTGTATTGCTGGCCATACTGGTAGCCGTACTGCTGGCCATAGGGGCCGGCCGGCTTGCTGTGCTGCTGGCTGGCGTCGCCGTACTGCCCGGCATACTGCTGGCCGGGCGGTGTGTACAGTGGCGGATCGTACAGTGGCGGAGCCGGGATATCCGGGCCCTGGGTACCGTGCGACGAATGGTGGTGGGTGTCCGGTGTCGGCTCGTCGCCGAATCCGGGACGCTGCTCTGTCATGGAAATCCCCTCATGTGGTCCTCAACAGAACATTACCGCCGCCACCACGACAATGGCTCGGGAAGGCGGATCATTTGGGATGCCCGGCTCACTTGGGAAGCCACTCCCACAACAGCCATAGGAGCGGCGCCAGCAAGGCCGCGGAAACGATGCCCGCCACGAGCGACCTTCCCACGACGCGCAGCACGGTGCCCGGGCGCCGGTCCCGGCCGTACAGGTAATGCGGCGAAACGGGACGCCTGTGGACGGGGTGCCTCTGCACGGAGCGCCGGAGCGCTGCCCCGGACCTGGCCGGGGCGTCTGTTTTCAGGTCGTCCGTGCCCGGGCGGCCCGTGGCTCGGCCCTCTGCGTGCGGGCGGTACACAGGGTTGCGGAAGGCGCCGGCTTCCGGCACCTGCGGACGGGTGAGGAGTTGCCCAAGCTGTGCATAGAGCAACAGGGCCGAAGGGGCATCCAGCACGTCCGGCAGGTCGGTCACGGCGGCCGCGAGGCAGTCGATTCCCCGCACCTCGATGCCCGAACCCGTGGTGCCCCGCAGTTCCGGCTGGGCCGTGAGGCAGATCAGGGAGCGGACCAGCCTCCGCCATGGCGGCGGCAGGACCGCAGCCACCGCGGCTGCCTGCGCCAGCGCCGTCTCCACCGCCGGGAACCGGTCATGACCGTTCTGCCGAAGGGCGCCATCAACGACATCGACGTGGCCGGACCAGTTCTTGGCGTTGACCACCAGCACACCGCCTGGTCCCACCAGGACGTGCTCCAGCCGGGCCAGCGGGCGGCCGGGCCAATGGACGTCGTGCATGAGGAACCAGCCGTTTGTCCCCAACCGGGCAAGCCTTTCGGCCACCAGATGGCTGCTTTGCTCCGCACCAACAAGACCAGTACCAGCAGTGCCGGCACCATGGTCCGCGCCGCCTCTACCGGCAGGGCCAGCGCCGTCAACAGAGCCCCCGCGAATGGGGGCGAGGTCACGCTTCAGCCGCGCGATCCGTTCAGAGGCGAGCCTCGTCCGTTCGAATGCTGCATCTCCAGCCCCCATTGTTCACCTCTGCATTGCTCGCTCGTCTTCCAATTGACCGGCCCAATTCAACCGAACCAAATCATCCGGCCGTAAATGCCCCGGCCCGAAAAGCCGGACAAATTGCCGGTGCCAACGGGCCGAATTTCCCGCCAGCGGATGGCACGGCTGAAATTCAGCCACAGGCTTCCGGGACGTTTCCGCTGGTCCGGACGCCCGGCGTCGTACATGGCACCGGGGCGTTCCTGCCGTTTGAACGTAACAGCCCCCGCAGGGGCGGGTATATAAGTACTTTTCCGGCACTACTCAGTTTCTTATCCGGATAAATGCAAGTAGCCGGAGGAATTGATGACATTCTGCGTCACAGGGGCCGGATTCCGGACACTCCGTGTTGCCCTTCGCCGTCGTCTGGCATGCTGGTGCCATGGCTAGCCGAGCGGGCACAGTTGCCCAACCCCAAGACCTTGTCGACCTGACCGCACTGCTCGACGCGTACTACGACGTCAAACCTGACTTGGGGGATCCCGGCCAACGCGTGGCCTTCGGAACCTCCGGGCACCGCGGGTCAAGCCTGAAAGCGTCCTTCAATGAAGGGCATATCGTGGCGATCACGCAGGCGATCGTGGAGTACCGCGCCGGACAGGGCATCACCGGCCCGCTGTTCCTGGCCAAGGACACCCACGGACTGAGCGAGCCGGCGCAGAACTCCGCCCTTGAGGTGCTGGCCGCAAACGGCGTGAACGTCCTCATCGACGCGCGGCACGGCTACACCCCCACACCGGCGCTGAGCCACGCCATCCTCACGTACAACCGCAACGCCCCGGCCGGAGCCCCTCAGGCTGACGGCATTGTTGTTACCCCGAGCCACAACCCGCCGGCCGACGGCGGCTTCAAGTACAACCCTCCGCACGGCGGCCCGGCCGACACCGACGCAACGGGCTGGATCGCCAACCGCGCCAACGAGCTGCTGGAGAACGGCCTCCGCGGTGTGAAGCGGATTCCGCTGGCCCAGGCCCTCGAGGCCGAAACCACCGGAAAGTTCGATTTCCTGAGCAGCTACGTGGACGACCTGCCGTCCGTCCTGAACCTGGACGCCATTCGCGAAGCGGGAGTCCGGATCGGGGCCGACCCCATGGGCGGCGCATCCGTGGACTACTGGGGCGAGATCGGCGAACGCCACCAGCTGAACCTCACGGTGGTCAACCCCACGGTGGACCCGCAGTGGGCCTTCATGACCCTGGACTGGGACGAGAAGATCCGGATGGACTGCTCCTCCCCGTCGGCCATGGCCTCGCTCATCAACCGGATGAGTGTCGGTGCGGACGGGTCCGCCGCTTTCGACGTCGCCACCGGGAATGACGCCGACGCCGACCGGCACGGCATCGTTACCCCTGACGGCGGCCTGATGAACCCCAACCACTACCTCGCGGTGGCCATCGACTACCTGTACCGCAACCGCAGCGGCTGGAACCCGAACTCCGTTGTGGGCAAGACCCTCGTGTCCTCATCGATCATCGACCGCGTGGCGGGCGGCCTGGGCCGCAAGCTCGTAGAGGTGCCCGTGGGCTTCAAATGGTTTGTCCCCGGCCTGCTCTCCGGCGAAGGTGCTTTCGGCGGCGAGGAATCGGCCGGCGCCTCGTTCAACAAGCGCGACGGCAGCGTCTGGACCACGGACAAGGACGGCATCCTGCTGGCGCTGCTGGCTTCGGAGATCACTGCTGTCACCGGCAAGTCGCCGTCCCAGCTCTACAAGGGCCTCACCGACCAGTTCGGCGCGCCCGTCTATGCACGAATCGACGCCGCCGCCACCCGGGACCAGAAGGCGGCGCTGGGCAAGCTGTCGCCGGAGGACGTCACCGCCACTGAGCTGGCCGGCGAGACGATCACGGCGAAGCTGACCAAGGCGCCCGGCAACGGCGCCTCCATCGGCGGCCTGAAGGTGGTCACCGAGAACGCGTGGTTCGCGGCCCGCCCCTCCGGCACCGAGGACGTCTACAAGATCTACGCGGAGTCCTTCAAGGGCGCCGACCACCTCAAGCAGGTCCAGGCCGAAGCCAAGGCGCTGGTGGACGGGGTCATCTCCTAGGCCCGCCAGGGAATTTACCCGCAGGGAATTCACGCGGCCCGCCAGGAACCAGGAAAGCGCCGGGTGGCATGAGCCATCCGGCGCTTTCCTGCTGCTGTCCGCGCGCATGTTCCGTCAGGACGGACCGGCCCAAGAAGTCCAAACAGGACTAATATTGGAATTGGCCCGGATGCATGCCTTGCAGTTCTGAACTGCAAAAATACTGTCCCGAATGCCTCCGGAATGTCCCCCATATTGCCGGAGGCATTCCGCGTCCGCGGCACTTGGCGGTGCAGTACCCGGGACGCTTAGACCGTGCGGACGACGTCTTCGTAAGCGAACTTGGGCTTCGCTTCACCCCAGGCCTCGGGGCCGGGCTGGCCGATGTTCACCACCAGGAAGCTCTTCTGGTCACCTGCCGGGAAGAACTCGGCGTCGATGGCAGGGAAGTCCGCACCGGTCATCGGGCCGGCGGCGAAGCCGAGCGAGCGGACGGCCAGGATGAAGTAGCCGGCCTGCAGGTGGGCGTTGTTGTTGCCCGTGGAGGTGGCCAGATCCGGGGAGGCGTCGTACATGGCCTTGGGGGCGTTGTAGCCGGGGAGGAAGTTGTCCCACTGCTCCTGCCAGGCGGTGTCGTAGCTGAGGATCGCCACCAGGGGCGCGGAGGCCGTCTTGGCCCGGTTGCCCGAGGACAGCGTGGCCACGAGCTTGGCGCGGGCCTCCTCCGAGCGCACATAGGTGACGCGCAGCGGCTGGGAGTTGAAGGCCGTGGGGCCGAACTTGGTCAGTTCGTAGATGGCGCGGGCCTGTTGCTCGCTGACTTCACCGGTGAAGGCGTTGGCGGTGCGGGCTTCGGCGAAGATGGCGTCCACGGCGGCGGAATCGATCACTGCTTCTTCATGGGCGATTGTCATTCGCGCCCCTTTCACTAGGCCGACGCCGCTTGCGGCGTTGGGCAGTCCGGTTACTTGCGGTGGTTCAGTTGCTTTCGTTGGCTTCAACCGGATTCAGCGGCACGCTCTTCCCGGAACGGCCAATTAGCCAGCGTGACGTTTGACACACCGGGTGCCCCTCGCTTGCTGGACACAGTGCAGGCCGGAAGCCCTCTCGTGCCCGCGTCCGGCGGGGTATTCTTGCTCCTGAAGATTCAGCCCGGCGAGCGGGCAAACTCCCTCTCCGAAAGGCCCGCCAATGAGCATGCTCGGAATCAACTGGAAGCTGCACGGCAACGGCAAGGCAGTGCGTCCGGGCGAGGTGGTGGCTCCGGGCGAACGGCTCGCGTGGCCACTGACCATCGGCGTGGGGATGCAGCACGTTGTGGCCATGTTCGGCGCCACCTTCCTGGTGCCGATCATCACCGGAATGCCGCCGGCCACCACGCTCTTCTTCTCCGGCATCGGCACGCTACTGTTCCTCGTGATCACCCAGGGCCGCGTTCCCAGCTACCTCGGGTCAAGCTTTGCGTTCATCGCCCCCATCACGGCGTCCCAGCAGCAGTTCGGCGTGCCCGGGGCGCTGGGCGGCGTGGTGCTGGCCGGAGCCGGCCTCGCCGTGATCGGTGCGATCGTGCACAAGTTCGGCGCCGGCTGGATCAACCGGCTGATGCCGCCGATTGTCACCGGCGCCATCGTGGCCCTGATTGGGCTCAACCTGGCTCCGGCCGCCAAGAACAACTTCGACGCCGCCCCCGTGACAGCACTTATCACGCTGGTGACCATCATCGTGGTGAGCGTCCTGTTCCGCGGGATCTTTGGCCGCCTCAGCATCCTGGTGGGCGTGGTGGTGGGCTACCTTGTGGCCATGCTCCGGGGCGAGGTGGACTACTCCAAAATGGACGCCGCCGTGTGGGTGGGCCTTCCCCATTTCCAGACCCCCGAGTTCCACCTCGGCGTGGTGGGCCTGTTCGTTCCTGTGGTCCTGGTCCTCGTGGCGGAGAACATCGGCCATGTTAAGTCCGTGTCCGCCATGACCGGCCAGAACCTGGACGGGGTCTCCGGCCGTGCCCTGATGGCCGACGGCGCCGCCACGGTGCTCGCCGGCTTCGGCGGCGGCTCAGGCACCACCACCTATGCGGAAAACATCGGCGTCATGGCGGCCACCAAGGTCTACTCCACGGCTGCTTACTGGGTGGCCGGCGTCTTCGCCATCCTGCTGAGCTTCTCGCCGAAGTTCGGCGAGCTGATCGCCACTGTTCCGCCCGGCGTGCTGGGGGGCGCGGCAACCATGCTGTACGGCATGATTGGCATCCTCGGTGTGAAGATCTGGGTCCAGAACAAGGTCAACTTTTCGAACCCGGTCAACCTGACCACGGCCGCGGTCTCCCTCATCATCGGCATCGCCGACTACGCCTGGACCGTCGGGGACCTGAAGTTCACGGGCATCGCGCTCGGGTCTGCCGCAGCCCTGGTGATTTACCACGGCATGAGGGCCATTGCGAAGGCGCGCGGCACGGCTGCCGAGCCCGAGACCGAGCAGCAGGGCCTGCCGCCGGCCGCCAAGGCGGCCATCAACGCCGCAGCGAAGAGGCAGCCCAAGAAGCGCTAGGAATTCCTGCACCACTTTCGGGACTTTGGCCCAATCGGCAAGGCCGCGGCGCCCCTGTTTCAGAGGGGTGCCGCGGCCTTGCCGTTTCACATTGGTGCAAATATGCGGCTCGGGCCGCAATGGCTATCCGGCGTCGAACGTTTCGTCGTCGTCGTTGGGTGACTTTTCCTTCGGCAGGTCGTTCCCGCTGCCGTCCGGAATGCCCGCGGCCTCTTGCCCGGGTTCCGAGGAGAACTGCCCGGCGCCGGATTCGTCTGCGTTGCCTTCGTCGATTTCGGCGTCCGCCGAGGGCACGGCCGTGTCCCCGTCCTCGGCGCCGGCCCCCGGCGAGGCGTCCGGGTCGCGCGGCAACGGCGACTCACCCGGGACAGGCTCAAAGCCGGGCTCGCTGCTTTCGGTCTCGGCGTGCAGCTGATCGTCCGTCCCGCCGAAGCGTCCTGCTCCGGGTTCGCCGGAGCTGTCCTGGTCCTCCTCGGCGAAGTGGCTAAGGTTCGGCGTGCCGGTCTGGAAGGTCTCTCCCTCGGGGCTGTTCTGGTTCAGGCCCGCGGCGTCGAAGTCTTCCTCTTCCCGGGGCTGGGCAAACTGCTGGCCGCCGGCTTCCTGTTCCGCGGTGGGCGTGCCGTAGCCTCCCACTTCCTCTTCGGGGGCTGCGTGCTGGTTGTCCTGGCTCATCTGTTCCTCCTGCTTGGTGGGGAATTGTTTGGCTGGGAATTGCTGGCATTGCGGGAAAAATCAAAGGCCCTTGCCGCCGGTGACGGGAACCACCGCCCCGGACATGTACGAACCGGCGTCGGACGCCAGCAGAACGTAGGCCGGGGCGAGCTCGGCGGGCTGCCCGGCGCGCTGCAAGGGTGTGTCCTGACCGAATTTGGGCAGCTTGTCCGGCCATTCGGTGGCAGGGATGAGCGGCGTCCAGATGGGCCCGGGCGCCACGGCGTTGACGCGGATCCCCTTGGGCCCCAGTTCCTGGGCGAGGGCTTTGGTGAAGGCCACCTGGGCCGCCTTGGTCATGGCGCAGTCAATGAGCCCGGGAGACGGATTGAATGCCTGGATGGAGGCCGTGGTGATGATCGAGGCACCCGCCTTCAGGTGCGGCACCGCTGCCCGGGCAGTCCACAGCAGCGAGTACAGATTGGTCTTGAAGACGCGGTCGAATTCCTCCGTGGGCAGGGTCTCAAGGCTGTCGCGGTTCTTCTGGTAGGCGGCATTGAGCACCACAACATCGAGCCGGCCGAACTCGGTAACAGCATCATCGACTATCGCCGTGCTGAAGTCCTCGTTCCTGCCGTCACCGGCGAGGAGCAGAGCCCGCCGGCCGGCCTTGCGGATCCATTCGGCAGTGTCCTGCGCGTCGTCCTCCTCTTCGGGAAGATAGGAAATGGCGACGTCGGCCCCCTCGCGTGCGAAGGCGATGGCCACCGCTTTGCCGATGCCGGAGTCGCCGCCTGTGATAAGCGCCGCCTTGCCCTCCAGCGCTCCGCTTCCCTCGTAACTCAGCTCACCGTGGTCCGGCTGGGGATCCATCGGGGCGGTCAGGCCCGGCTGCTTCTGTTCCTGCCTTGGAAAGGGCCCGGAATGATACGTCCCGCGGGGATCCCCGGGCTGGTCAGGCTGCTTGGCTGGGTCGGTCATTGTCCACCTGCTCACATTGTCGGGCTGCCGGTTGTTCGAACCTAACGCAGGTTTGAGGAGCAAGTCCACCACCTGGCACAAAGACTAGTCAGCAAACTTAGTATTTATTGAATTGGGGCAGACTTGAGCCTAGGTTTGGAGCAAGCACGCCCGCAGCGGGCCAGACAGAGGAGGGTTCATGATCGATCCGGAAGCCCTGGCTGGCAGCGGCAGAAACGAGACCCGCGAGGAGCAGCTGGACCGGAACTGGATGGAACTGATCCAGGAGCTGCGTGTCCTGCAGACCGGCGTCCAGATCCTGGCCGGCTTCCTGCTGACGTTGCCGTTCCAGCAGCGTTTTGAAACACTCGATGATTTCCAGGTCACGCTCTACCTCGTCAACGTGGCCCTCGCCGCACTGACCACGGCGTTCATCCTCCTGCCGGTCAGCGTCCACCGCCGGCTGTTCCGGAAGCGGCTCAAAGCCACCCTCGTGGCCAGCGCTGACAACATCACCAAGATCGCCCTCGGCGGCGTGGCGGCCCTGAGCGTGGGGACCGCCGCCTTGGTGTTCGACGTTACAGCCGGTCGCACCGTCGGCCTCACCGCGGGCGGCGTGCTCTTGGCCGTGCTGGCCATCCTCCTGGCCTATGTCCCCGTGCACCTGCACCGGAGGGCCAAAAGGGCGGGAGACTGAGCTGACGCTCAGGCCCCTTCCAGCACCTGGCGAGTTGCCCACGCGAGGTATTTGCCGGCGTCGGAGATGGCATCCTGCGGGCTGGGCGCGACGTCCAGCAGCTGCGCCGCAGCCACCACACCGTGTTCGGCCAGCTCCTCCGGCGTGACCAGAATGCGTCCCGCCACCGCGACCACCGGAATGCCGCGCTCGCGGGCGGCCTCCGCGAGCGCGATCGGGGCCTTGCCGGTGAGCGACTGGGAGTCCATAGAGCCCTCGCCGGTGATCACCAGGTCGGCGTCGGCAAGCTTCTCGGCCAGCCCCGTCAGGGCGGCAACCAGTGCGAATCCGCCTTCGAGCGTCGCCTGGGTGAATGCCAGGAACGACGCCGGGAAGCCGCCGGCGGCGCCGGCGCCCGGAACGTTGACGTCCCGGCCCGTCGCTTCCCGGAGGAGGGACGCCCAGTTGCGCAGCCCGGCGTCGAGCTTCTCAATAGCGTCGTCGTCTGCGCCCTTCTGGCGGCCGAAGACGTGCGCGGCACCGGCAGTGCCGTAGAGCGGGCTCTGGACATCGACGGCGATCCGGAACCTGACAGCGGACAGCCGCGGATCCAGCCCGGTGACATCCAGGGAAACGGCGTCGGACAGTGAACCGCCACCCAGCGGCACCACGTTCCCCGCGGCGTCGAGCGGCTTCAGGCCCAGGGCGCGCAGGGCGCCGCTGCCGCCGTCGGTCATGGCCGAGCCGCCGACGCCCAGCACGATTTCCGTGGCCCCGGCGTCCAGGGCAGCGGCAATGAGCTGCCCGCAGCCGTAACTGTGTGCCCGCAGGGAGTTCTCCGGGGTGGGCTCCATGTGGGCCAGACCGGAAGCCTGCGCCGTCTCGATGACAGCGGTGGTGGCGCCGGACTGGTCCTTCCGGAGCGCCCAGGCGGCGCCAAGCGGGGCCAGGATGGGACCGACAACGGCATTGATCCTTTCCTCGTAGCCGGCGGCGACGGCGGCTTCGAGGGTTCCCTCGCCGCCGTCGGCCACCGGAAACTGGGTGGTCACGGCGTCGGGATAGACGCGGAGTGCACCCTCGGCCATGGCGGCGGCGGCTTCGACGGCGGTCAGTGATCCCTTGAATTTGTCAGGGGCGATGAGAATACGCATGGCACCATCCTGCCATTACCTCGCGGGAATGCGCTTGCCTGCTGCGTCATACAGTCAGGTTTGGGACGCTTCCTGGCCCGCATAGGTGTCCAGCAACGCCGCCGCACCCTCCCCGGATTCGCCTTCCTCGGAGAGCGCGGACCGCATGCCGTCCAGCTTTTCCGCTCCCGCCGGGAACGGCGGCAGTAGTGGCACGTCCGGGTCGGTCAGGACCTCGATCACCACCGGGCGTTCAGCCGCGAGCGCCCGGTCCCATGCACTGGCCAGCTGCTCCGGGGAGTCAACCCGAATGCCGGTCAGCCCCAGCAGCTCCGCGTATCCGGCGTAGGGAAAGTCCGGGATTTCCTGGCTGGCCGGGAACCGTGGCTCGGACTCGGTTTCCCGCTGCTCCCACGTGACCTCCGCCAGATCACGGTTGTTGAAGACGCACACCACGAAGCGTGGGTCAGACCACTGCCGCCAGCGGTGTGCGACGGTGACCAGCTCGGCGATCCCGGCCATCTGCATCGCACCGTCGCCGGCCAGGGCCACCACGGGCCTGTCCGGCCGGGCCAGCTTGGCCGCGATCCCGTACGGAACCGAGCAGCCCATGCTGGCGAGAGTCCCCGAAAGGTGCGCCGGCACCCCCTCCGGAAGGGTCAGCTGACGGGCATACCAGTAAACGCAACTCCCGACGTCGACACTCACCTGGGCGTTGCGCGGCAGCCGGCCGCTGAGCTCGCGGACCACGAGCTCCGGGTTGACGGGCTTGGCCGGAACGCGGGAGCGCTCCTCGGCGAGAGACCGCCAGCTGCGGACCTGCTCCTCCACGTCCGCCCGCCACTGCTTGCGGGCCCCTGCCTCTGGTGGGCCGCCTGGTTGCCCTCCGGCGCCGTTCAGCAGTTCCGCGAGCCTGGCAAGGGTTTCGGCGGCATCGCCCACGAGGCCCACTTCAACGGGGTAGCGGTTTCCGACCTTCCGGCCATCGATGTCCACCTGCACAGCCCGGGCAGCGCCGGGTTTCGGATAGAACTCGGTCCACGGGTCGTTGGAGCCGATGATCAGAAGTGTGTCGCAGTTCCCCATCAGGTGGGCGCTGGCGGTGGAACCGAGGTGCCCCATGGTGCCGGCCGCGAACGGCAGCGTCTCATCCATGTACGGCTTTCCCAGGAGGCTGGTGGTGATGCCGGCGTCCAGCTGCTGCGCCAGTGCGATCACCTCGGCCTGGGCGCTCTTCGCGCCCTGCCCCACCAAGAATGCCACCTTGCTGCCGGCCCCCAGTACCTCGGCGGCCCTGGCCAGGTCATCATCGTGGGGCAGCACCCGGGCGGGCTGCCATTCCGGCGCGGTGACGATGATGCCGTGTTCCTGGTCGAGCTCGGGGGCCGGGGCCTTCTGGATGTCGTGCGGCACAATCACAACGCACGGAGTGCGGGTTTCGAGGGCCGTGCGGAAGGCGCGGTCCAGAACCATGGGAAGCTGCTCCGGGGTGCTGACCATCTGCGCGAACTGGGCCGCCACATCCTTGAAGAGCGTGAGCAGGTCGATTTCCTGCATGTAGGCCGAGCCCAGCACGCTCCGGCTCTGCTGGCCTATGATGGCCACCACCGGGACGCTGTCCAGCTTGGCGTCGTAGAGCCCGTTCAGGAGGTGCACAGCGCCCGGACCCTGCGTGGACGTCACCACGCCCACCTGTGCGGTGTATTTGGCGTGCCCGACGGCCATGAACGCCGCCGTTTCCTCATGCCGGGCCTGGACGAATTCGACGCCGGCTCCCGCGTCAGCGCTATCGGCTGCGCCGCCGCTGCGGCCCTCGGTGCTGCGGCGCAGCGCGCCCATAAAACCGTTGATGCCGTCCCCGCTGTAGCCGAAGACCCTGTTGACGCCCCAGGCTTTGAGGCGCTCCACCATCACGTCGGCAACCAGCCGGTCAGCCATCGCGCACTCCTTCTGATAGTCGTCCTACTTATTCGTCGTGCCCCTGGTCGCCGCTCATCTGGTCTTCGGCGGGCGGCGTCTCGCCGGGCGGCACTCCCCCGCCGGGCTCAAGACCCGTGACGTTGCCTTCCAAGGGGTCGGGGTTGGGCGTAGCGGCCGAATCCCCGCTGGCTGTGCCCTTTGTCTTGGCTTCATCTGCCCTGGCGGCGTCCCGGTCCGGGTTGGCCGGGTCATTTTCGGGGTGGTAGGTGCTCATGGTCCTGCGGTCCTCCTTGGAACTAGTACGCCGGCGTGGCGACGGACTTCGGTGACGGACTCATGCTGCCGCGGTCCGGCAACACTGGACTAATTGTAAGCATGCTGATAATTCTGGAACAGTCAGATGCCGCACAGTCCGGCCCAGCCGGAACGTATCGAAGGAGCAAGCTGATGGGAATCGGCGACAGCATTGGCAAAGCAGCGGAAAACGCGATGGAGGACCTGGCGCAGACGTCCGATCCCACGGATGACGCCCACGTTCCTGAGCCCGGAGCATCCGACGAGGACATCCAGGTCCACTCCTCCATCAGCGAAGGTTCCAACGCCGGGGATGGTGGTGACGGTCCGCAGCAAAGCGGCGGTACGACCTACACGCCGCAGGGCCCGGGCACCGAGGCGGGCGGAGGCCAAGGCACGCCCGGCACGGAGGAGTCAGCGGACGAGTCAACCGGAGCGGCGACGTCCGGCGGCATCGGCGCGGCCGGCGCCACGGACGCGCCTGAAGCAGCGCGCGGCGTCCCCGGCCCGGCAGGGCTACCCGATCCGGATCCGGAGGAACTGCGGGCAGATCCTTCGGAGGGGGACCAGGACCCGGGCACGGGTCTGGGACGCGGCTAGGTTCTGGGCGCGCCCAGCTGGATACCTAGGCCCACTGCCCGCGCGCCTGCAGGACTTCCTTCAGCAGGTCGGCGCGGTCGGAGACGATCCCGTCCACGCCGAGGTCGAGCAGCCGGTGCATCTCGGCAGGGTCGTTGATGGTCCAGACGTGCACATACAGCCCGAGCTCATGCGCCCGGCGAACAAATCCCGGCGTGACGACGGGAACGGCCCGGTAGCGGACCGGCACCTGCAGGGCATCGACGTCGCGCAGCGCCCGGCGCAGCACGGCCCGCACCGGTGACCCCAGCGTGCCAACGGACAGCAGCGGCCCCAGCACCAGGAAGAGGGCGTTCGCCAGTGTTCCCGCCGATGATGCGGTCCTGCGGCTGAGCTGCTGCAGCACCGCGCGGCGCCGGCGGTCGGAGAAACTCGCGATCAGCACGCGGTCGTGGACCCGGTGGCGCTCTATCGCGGCCACGACGCTGGGCACTGAGTGCCAGTCCTTGACGTCGAGATTGAAGCACGCGTCCGGAAACGCCGCCACAAGTTCGTCGAACGTGGGCACGGGCTCCGTCCCGCCGATCCGCACCCCCCGCACCTGGTCCGCGGTGAGGTCATGGATCCTGCCACGGCCGTCAGTGACCCGGTCCAAGGTGCGGTCGTGGAAAAGGAACAGCACGCCGTCGGACGTGGTGTGGACATCCGTCTCAAGGTGGGAATAGCCAAGCTCGACGGCGGCGCGGAACGCCGCCAGCGAGTTTTCCAGGCCGGCCAGCGAGAATCCGCGGTGGGCCATGGCCACCGGCCTATCCGCCACGGGGCCGCCCGGCCCGGAAGCAGGTCCGGAGGCAGGCCCGCGTTCAGGCCCACCAGCAGAGAAGTAAGGCAGGGTTCCCGTCATCCCCGAAGCTTAGCGGGGCTCCTTTAGGCCGGCAGGATCTCCACGCCGTCGCTGCAGTGCAACAGGGTGCGGCCGCGGCCGCCGTCGAGATCCACCCACACCACGGTGCGGTCCGGAGTGACGGCCGAAACGCGGCCGCCGGTTTCGAATCCGGTCGACAGCCGGACGCTGACCCGGTCCCCCTCGCGCAGGGACGACCAGTGAGGGGCCGGCTCCACGGGACGCAGCGGAGCCTCGGCCGCATTGTTGATCTTTTTCCTGGCCACGATGTCCCCTATCGGTCACTCACCCAACAGGCCACACCCTATGGTGCGGACATGAACGCAAGTTGACCGCCAGCCGGGAATTCGGTGGCAGGCGGGCGACGGCCGGCTTACGGCAGCTGAAGCCCCAGCGCGGCGAGCTTTTCCTCGAGAATCTGGGCCACGCCGTCGTCGTCAAAATGCGGCGCCTGCTGGCCGGCCGCCCGGATCGCCTCCGGATGCCCGCTGGCCATGGCGTAGCCGTGGCCAGCCCAGCGGAGCATCTCAATGTCGTTGGGCATGTCGCCGAACGCCACGACGTCCGCGGCATCAATCCCCAGCGAAGCGGCGTAGTCGGCCAGCGTGACGGCCTTGTTGATCCCGGGCACGGCGAGCTCCAGCATGGCGACGGTGGGCGCCGAGTGCGTTACCGACGCGAGGCTTCCGACGGCGGGGCTCACCTCCGCGAGGAACTCGTCGGCCGTACCTTCGCGGACGATGGCCAGGAACTTGACGACGGCGTCCTCCGCGGTGAGCGTCGAGGCCAGCGGAGCAGGGGTAAATTCGGAGAGGAGTTCGCTTGAGCCGTTTTCGATAAAGCCGGGCTCGAGGTGGAAGCCGGTGAGGGTTTCGGCGGCGAAGAGGGCGGTGGGGCGCACCTTCTTGATGATCCGCCGGATTTCGAAGATGTCGTCGATGGCCATGGTCTGCGCCGAGACAACCTTGTCCGCTTCGAGGTCCCACACCACGGCGCCGTTCGAACAAATCACGGTGCCGGTGTGGCCCAACTGCTCCTCGAGCGGGTGCAGCCAGCGCGGCGGGCGGCCGGTGACAAAGACGAGTTCGACGCCGGCCCTCCGGCAGGCGTGGAAGGCACGGACGGTGCGGTCACTGATTTTTCCGTCGTGCCCAAGGATCGTTCCGTCTATGTCACTCGCTACCAACCGCATGCTGCCAGTTTACGTGGGCGGACTGCATGCTCTCCGCGGCAGCTGACGCCGGCTCTCGATAGGGCGCCTCAGGAGACGCCGCCTCAGGCGACGGGAGGCTCACCGTCACCGTGGTCCCCTTGCCCGGTGCACTCCGCAGGCTGATGGAACCGCCGTGCCCCTCAACAATGGTCTTGCTGACGGGCAGCCCCAGGCCGGCGCCGGGGATGGCCGTCTCTCGCGAGCGGGCGGACCGGAAAAACCTGGTGAATGCCCGTTCCTGCTCCTGTGCGTCCATGCCGATGCCGGTGTCGGCAATGGAACAGAGGAAGATCGTCCGGATTAGCGAGCCCTGGGTGGGCAGTGTACCTAAGGCCGCGGCCGGCAGCACGGTGCTGAGGACGGTTGCGGCCACGGCGAGGACGACGCCGGCCCGGTTGCGGTCGACGGACAGCCAGACCACTGGAAAGACCAGCAGGAGGCTCAGGACGTTGAAGTTGGGACCGCCGGCCTCCCGTGTGAAGCCGATGGCAACGCAGTCCAGCGCCGGAATCACGGCGTATGCGGCCGCCGGGAGCCTGCCCCAGGGAACGGCCACGCTCAGGACAAAAAGCGCCGTGTGGGCCAGCAAGGCGAGGCGGAAGCGTGGATCGGCCAGCGTCTCGGGGTGGAAGACCGCCGCGGCGGCAACCACCAGCAGCACGGTGACGGAGAGGGGCAGCTACCGGACTATGACGCGACCGTGCCCGTCCATGCCGCCAAAGAAAGCGTCCACCTTGTCAGCTACGGCAGAGCCGGAGCCGCCGCCAGACCGAAGCTCCGGCCGGACATCCGGTTCACCCACTCGACTCATCAGTCTCTTCCCCCCGGAGCAGAATGAAGCAAGTTCCTCCGGCTGCTTGAAGGCACTGGTCACAGCCTAACCTGCAGGAGGAGGCACGGCGGAAGCTAGCCCGAAATAATCCCATCTTTACGAGGCCGGTTTTTTCGTGGCCCATCTTCCCGCGGCGGCGCGGTGGACTCCCTAACCACCAGTTCAGTGGCAAGCTCCACCCTTCGCGAATCCAGCAGCTCCCCGCGCATCTGGCGCAGGACGAACCGCAGGGCAGTGGCACCCATCTCCTGCAGCGGCTGGGAAACCGACGTTAGCGGCGGCACCGACTCCTCGGCCTGGTATGTGCCGTCGAAGCCGACCAGGCTCATGTCCTCAGGCACCCGGATCCCCTGCCGGCGCGCTTCGGCGAGCACACCCAGGGCAATGCTGTCGCTGCCGGCGAAGATGGCCGTGGGGGGCTGGTCCAGTCCAAGCAGGTGCTTCATGCCCTTGGCACCGTGTTCCGACCGGAAATGACCCGACAGGACATACTTGTCCTCGACGCCCACGCCGACGGACCTCATGGCCGCCATGTAGCCGTGCAGCCTGGCCTGGTTGCATTCGGCTGCATCAGGCCCGCCGAGGTAGGCAATCCGGCGGTGGCCAAGCTCCAGCAAGTGGGAGGTCGCGGCCTTTCCTCCCGCCCAGTTGCTTGCACCGACGCTGACCACGTCCCCCGGAGGCGGATTCAGGGGGTCAATGACCACCACGGGGATTTTCCGACGGTGAAAGGCATCCAGCTGGGCGTCCCCGAAGGCTGATGTCACGACGATCATGCCGCACCGGCCCTCATCCACGATCCGCTGGGCGCGCTGCTCCGGGGTCAGGGTTGATGCGCCCTGCTTGCCGGTGACGTTCAGCAGGACCTCGATGTCCGAGAGGGCTGCGGACTCGAGCACGCCGTTGAGCACCTCTACGGCATAGCCGGATTCCAGGTTGTCGATGACCACCTCGACCATTTGCCGCCCGGAGACGTTCCGGCGGTTCTGCAGCGGAGACTTGTAACCGGTCCGCGCCAGCGCGGTCAGCACTTTGGCACGGGTGTCCGCAGAGACGTCGTCCCTGCCGTTGATCACCTTGGAAACAGTGGGAGTGGAGACACCCGCCTCCCGCGCCACGGCCGCCAACGTCAGCTTGCCTTGAGATTCGATCCTGGACATCCATTCCCTTTTCGAAAGATTTCGAGACCTCAGTCTGCAGGCCTCACACCGTTTCGTCAACGCTCCATCAGCTTTAGACGCAGAAGAAAACCCTTGACGCATCCCCGCGCCGTCGTTATGTTTTATCTCACACCGCAAGTTTTATCGAAATATTTCGGAAAAGCGGCGAACGTCTCAGCAATCAGTTCATGGGCAGCCGCCTGATTCCAGGCGAGCTCCCGTATACGCAAAGCCGGGCTATCAGCGTCGAGTCCGATGGATGAATGGAAATGTTTAGATGACAACTCGAAAGTTGCGCTCAGTCGCGATGGCAATCTCGGCAGCCGCCCTCTCGGTGAGCCTGGCCGCCTGCGGCTCCAGCGGCCCTGCGGGATCCACCTCGGCAGGTGACGGTTCGGCCTCCATGTGGGGCCTGACGGGCGGAAACCAGCCTGTGCTGCAGAAATCGGTGGAGGCCTGGAACAGCGCACACTCCGACCAGTCCATCAAACTGGACTTCTTCGCCAACGATGCCTACAAGACCAAGGTCCGCACCGCCGTCGGCGCCGGCGAAGGCCCCACCTTCATCTACGGCTGGGGCGGCGGCGTCCTGAAGTCCTACGTCGATGCGGGCCAGGTGGAGGACCTCTCGGCCTTCATCAAGGAGAACCCCGAGGTGAAGGAGCGCTACCTTCCTTCCGTCCTGAAGAACGGCGAGATCGAGGGCAGGACCTACGCCCTGCCGAACAACAACGTCCAGCCTGTGGTTCTCTACTACAACAGGGAAGTCTTCGACAAGGTAGGCGCACAGCCGCCAAAGACCTGGGACGAGCTGATGGCGCTCGTGCCGAAATTCAAGGAGGCCGGAGTCGCCCCGTTCTCCCTGGGCGGCCAGTCCAAGTGGCCCGACCTGATGTGGCTGGAGTACCTCGTTGAGCGCATCGGCGGTCCCGAGGTCTTCGCGAACATCGCCGCAGACAAGCCCAACGCCTGGTCGGACCCCGCCGTGACCGAGGCGCTGACCAAGATCCAGCAACTGGTGGACGCCGGCGGCTTCGTGAACGGCTTCTCCTCCATCGCCGCGGACAGCAACGCCGACCAGGCCCTGCTCTACACGGGCAAGGCTGCCATGGTCCTGCAGGGCGGCTGGATCTACCAGGGCATGAAGAAGGACGCAGGCAGCTTCGTCACCGGCGGCAAACTCGGCTTCACCACCTTCCCCACCGTCGAAGGCGGCAAGGGCGACCCCGCCAACGTGGTGGGCAATCCCTCCAACTTCTGGTCCATCTCCGCCAAGGCCACCGACGAGCAGAAGAAGGCCGCCCTCAACTACGTCAAGGATGGAATGTTCACCGACGCCGACACCGACGCACTCATTGCCTCCGGCGCCGTCCCGGTAGTCAACGGCATCGAAAGCAAGCTCGAGGCTTCACCCGACAAGGACTTCCTCACCTTCGTCTACGGCCTGGCCAAGAAGGCGCCGAGCTTCACGCTCTCTTGGGACCAGGCGCTGAGCCCCGCGCAGGGCGACGCGATGCTGTCCAACCTTGACCAGATCTTCCTCAAGAAGATCACCCCGGAGCAGTTCGTCTCCACGATGAACGCCACGATCGGGAAGTAACAGCGTGACCATCACCAGTTCCAACCGCCGGCGGGTCCGCGACGCGGGCCCCTCGGGGTGGCTGGCAGCGCCAGCCCTTGCCTTCTTCCTGGTGTTCGCCGTCGTCCCGCTGGCCGGAGTCGTTTTCCTCAGTTTCACCAGCTGGGACGGACTGCGCGAGATCCGGCTTGAGGGTCTGGCCAGCTGGACCACGGTGCTCACCGACCCGGTCACGGGCAACGCCCTGCTGGTGACCGCCAAGATCGTGTTCTTCTCGTTCATCGTCCAGGCACCGATCAGCCTGCTGCTCGGCGTCTTCACTGCAGGAAGCCAGAAGTACCGGGCAGCGCTCGCCGTCCTGTACTTCCTGCCGCTCCTGCTCTCCTCAGCCGCCGTCGCCATTGCCTTCAAGGCGCTGCTGGACCCCAATTTCGGCCTCGGTCCGGGCCTCCAGGTGCCCCTCCTGATCCAGGACTGGCTCGGAAACTCCGACCTCGTCCTGTTCGTGGTGGTCTTCGTCATCGCGTGGCAGTTCGTCCCGTTCCACACGCTCATCTACCAAGGCGGCGTGCGGCAGATCCCCACCTCGCTGTATGAGGCCGCGGAGATCGACGGCGCGGGGCGGGTCCGGCAGTTTCTGAACATCACCCTGCCCCAGCTGAAATACACCATCATCACCTCCTCCACCCTCATGGTGGTGGGCAGCCTGGCTTACTTTGACCTGATTTTCGTTCTCACCGGCGGAGGCCCGGGCTACAGCACCCGGCTGCTGCCGCTGCACATGTACCTGACCGGCTTCAAGGCCAACGACATGGGTGCGGCGAGCGCCCTGGGCGTCATCCTGATCGTCATCGGACTGGGTCTGGCCCTGCTCCTGCAGCGCCTCGGCGGCAAGAACCGGAACGACAGCCAATTGGAAGGAGCCTGATGGCTTCCACAACACAGCTCCCCGCGGCTCCGGAGGCACCGGTCCTCACCCATGCCGCACCGCGCCTGAACTCCAGGCGCGCGGGCCGCCGCCGGCCAAACCTGCCCGGCGGCCTCGGCGGCTGGCTCTGGCTCGCGGTGATCGTCCTGCCCATTTACTACGTGGTGATCACCAGCCTAAAGAACCAGGCCGGATTCTTTGCCACTAACCCCATGCTTCCGCCCGCCGAACCGACACTGGACAACTACCGGCTGGTGCTGGAAAACGACTTTGCCCGGTACTTCCTGAACAGCGTCGTGGTCACCCTGGGCACGGTCATTCCGGCGCTGTTCGTCTCGTTCATGGCGGCATACGCGATCGTCCGGGGCAAAGGCCGGTTTGTGAACTGGACCAACAACCTGTTCCTCCTGGGCCTGGCCATTCCGCTCCACGCCACCATCATCCCGATCTACTGGATGATCACCCGGGCCCACCTGTATGACACACTGCTGGCCCTGATTCTGCCGTCCATCGCCTTCGCCATTCCGGTGTCCGTCCTCATCCTGTCGAACTTCATGCGGGACGTGCCCAACGAGCTGTTCGAGTCGATGCGACTGGACGGCTGCTCGGACTGGGCCATGCTGTGGCGGCTGGCCCTGCCGATGACCAAGCCGGCGGTGATCACTGTGGGCATTTACAACGCCCTGCACGTCTGGAACGGCTTCCTGTTCCCGCTGATCCTCACCCAGAGCCCCGCCACGCGGGTGCTGCCGCTCTCGCTCTGGACGTTCCAGGGCGAATTCAGCGTCAACATCCCCGCAGTGCTCGCCTCGGTAGTGCTGGCCACGCTGCCACTGCTGGTGCTGTACATCGTGGCCCGGCGCCAATTGATCAGCGGCCTGACGGCCGGTTTCAGTAAGTAACCACACGGATTTCCCACGAAAGGACATTGGATGACAACCGCGAAGCCACTCCGCGTCGGCATGGTGGGCTACGCCTTCATGGGGGCCGCCCACTCCCACGCCTGGCGAACAGCGCCCCGGTTCTTCGACCTGCCCCTGCAGCCGCAGCTCACCGCCGTCGCCGGCCGGAATGCCAGCGGCGTCAGGGCAGCCGCGGACAAGCTCGGCTGGGAGTCGACTGAAACGGACTGGCACCGGCTGATTGAACGCGACGACGTCGATCTGATCGACATCTGCACCCCCGGCAACACCCACGCCGAGATCGCGGCCGCCGCCCTCGAGGCCGGCAAGCACGTGCTGTGCGAGAAGCCGCTGGCCAACTCCGTCGAGGAGGCGGAGCGGATGACCGTTGTAGCAGAGGCGGCAGCGAAGCGGGGTGTCTTTGCGATGTGCGGGTTCAGCTACCGCCGCACGCCGGCCTTGGCACTTGCCAAGCGCATGGTGGACGAAGGCCGGCTGGGCACCATCCGCCATGTCCGCGCGCAGTACCTTCAGGACTGGCTGTCCGATGCGAACGCCCCCATGACCTGGCGGCTGGACAAGAGCAAGTCCGGATCCGGATCCCTGGGGGACATCGGAGCGCACAGCATCGACGCGGCCCAGTGGATCACCGGGCAGAAGATCACCGGAGTCTCCGCGCTTCTGGAGACGTTCGTTCCCGAGCGGCCCCTGGCCGGAGACCTGGTGGGCCTGGGCGGACACGGCGACGTCGGCCAGGACGCTCCCCGCGGGGCCGTCACCGTTGATGACGCCGCAATCTTCAGCGCCCGGTTCGACGGCGGCGCTGCCGCAGGGGGCGCCGTCGGCGTCTTCGAGGCGACCCGCTACGCACTGGGGCGGAAGAACGCCATGCGGCTGGAACTAAACGGCACCAAGGCTTCCATCGCCTTCGACTTCGAGGACATGAACGCCCTCTCCTTCTACGATGCAGCCGAATCGCCCGACGCCGGCTTCCGCCGGATCTTCGTGACCGAACCTGAGCATCCGTACGTCGGCAACTGGTGGCCCACCGGGCACGGGCTCGGGTACGAGCACGGCTTCACCCACCAGGTGGTGGACCTCGTTCACGCGCTTGCACAGGGCAGTCAGCCGGAACCGTCCTTCGCGGATGCCCTGCAGGTCCAGCGCGTACTGGCCGCCGTGGAGGGCAGCGCAGCCAACTCCAGCCAGTGGCAGAAAGTCTGAAACCCATGACTGCAGAACAGGGAAACCCGATGACACGACCCATAACACTCTTCACCGGCCAGTGGGCCGATCTGCCCTTCGAGGAGGTGGCCCGGCTCGCCGGAGAGTGGGGTTTTGACGGCCTGGAGATCGCCTGCTGGGGCGATCACCTTGATCCGCGCCGCGCCGCAGAGGACGACTCTTATCTCCAGGGACGGCTGGACATCCTGGAGAAGAACAACCTCAAGGTCTTCGCCATCGCCAACCACCTCACGGGGCAGGCTGTTTGTGATGACCCGATCGACGAGCGCCACCAGGGCATCCTGACGTCCGAAGTTTGGGGCGACGGCGATCCGGAGGGCGTCCGCACCAGGGCGGCGCAGTCCATCATGGACACCGCCCGGGCCGCCGCCAGGCTTGGCGTGAAGACCGTGACCGGGTTCACCGGCTCCTCCATCTGGAAGGCCGTGGCGATGTTCCCGCCCGCTTCGGAGGCCATGATCGACGCCGGGTACCGGGACTTCGCTGACCGGTGGAACCCTATCCTCGACGTTTTTGACGAGGTGGGTGTCCGTTTCGCCCTCGAGGTGCATCCCTCCGAGATCGCCTACGACTACTGGACCACCAAGCGCACCCTGGAGGCCATCGGGCACCGGGCCGCCTTCGGCCTGAACTTCGACCCGTCCCACTTCATCTGGCAGGACCTGGACCCGGCGATGTTCCTGCAGGACTTCGCTGAGCACATCCTGCACGTGCATGTGAAGGAGTCCGTCCGCCAGCTTGACGGGCGCAACGGCCGGCTCGGCTCGCACCTGGCCTGGGCCGATCCGCGCCGTGGTTGGGACTTCGTCACAGCAGGGCACGGGGATGTGCAGTGGAACAGGATCTTCCGCACACTGAACGCCATCGGGTACGCCGGCCCCACCAGCATCGAATGGGAAGACGCCGGCATGGACCGGCTGACCGGTGCGCCGCAGGCACTGGCCCTGGTCAAGAACCTCGCGGCCATTGCCCCGCCCGCCGCGGCATTCGACGCCGCCTTCGCCACCCGCTGAACCACCAATCCTGTAACCAAAGGAGCTTTGTTATGACCGGAAACAAGTCCGCCCTGGTGGTGCGCGGCGGCTGGGACGGCCACCAGCCCTTCGAAGCCACCGAACTTTTCATCCCGTACCTGAAAAGCAACGGGTACGACGTGCGGATCGAGGAATCGCCCAAGGCCTACGCCGACACCGCCTACATGGCGGGAGTGGACCTGATTATGCAGTGCATGACCATGACCACGATTGAAAGGGACGAGTTCGAGGGACTGCGGGCCGCCGTCGAGAACGGCACGGGTCTGGCCGGCTGGCACGGCGGGATCGCGGACTCCTACCGCAACAACTCCGACTACCTGCACCTAATCGGCGGCCAGTTCGCGTGCCACCCCGGCAAGCATCCGGACGAACGCATCGGGGAGCAGTCCGACAACTACGTGCCGTACACCGTGAACATGCTCCCGGCCGCCGCCCACCATCCCATCACCGAAGGCATCTCCGACTTCGAACTTGTCACCGAACAGTACTGGGTGTTGGCCGACGACTACATCGACGTCCTCGCCACCACCACGCAGAAGGTCCGCGAGTGGGACCCGTGGCATCGCGAGGTGACCTCACCGGCCATCTGGACCCGCAAATGGGGCAAGGGCCGGATCTTCGTCACCACCCCCGGCCATCACGTCGACATCCTCCAGGACACCAATGTCCGCACCATCATCGAAAGGGGCCTGCTGTGGGCAAGTCGCTAGACACAGGAGAGCACACAAGAGTAGGAATCATTGGCTGCGGCGCCATCATCGCCCAGTACCTCGCGAATTTCCGCCGGCTGGACCAGATCGAATTGGTGGCGGTGGCCGACCTGGACCCCACGCGCGCCCAGGCTGTGGCGGACGACTACGACGGCGTCCGCGCACTTTCCGTGGAAGGCCTCCTGGCCGCGGGCGACGTCGACCTGGTCCTCAACCTGACCATCCCCGCGGCCCACGCCGACGTTGCCCTGAAGGCCATTGCCGCCGGAAAGAGCGTCTACGGGGAGAAGCCGCTCGCGGCGACCACCGCCGAGGCGCGGCAGGTGCTCGAGGCGGCACGCGTGGCGGGCGTCGTCGTCGGCTGCGCTCCCGACACGGTGCTCGGCACCGGGATCCAAACCGCCCGCAAGGCGATCGACGACGGCCTGATCGGCGCGCCGATCAGCGCAACAGCCACCATGGTGACGCCCGGCCATGAACGCTGGCATCCCAACCCGGACTTCTACTACCAGCCCGGCGGCGGACCCCTGCTGGACATGGGCCCGTACTACGTCAGCGCGCTGGTCACGCTGCTCGGCCCTGTGGTCTCCGTGGTCGGTGCCGCCAGCCACACCCGCAACGAGCGGACCATCGGCTCCGGGCCGCGCGCTGGCGAGACGGTGCCGGTGGCAGTCGACTCACATGTCACTGGGGTGCTCGTTCACGCTTCCGGTGCACTGTCCACGCTGCTCATGAGCTTCGACGCCGTGAAGTCCAAGTCGCCCAATATCGAAATCCACGGTGAACGCGGCTCCTTGGCGGTGCCCGACCCGAACCATTTCGACGGCGATGTCCAGGTCTTCCCGCTGGGCGCGGACGACTGGCAGAACTTGCCAGTCTCAGCGGGCTACGTCGACTCCGGACGCGGTTTCGGGATCGCCGACCTCGCCGCAACACCACAGGGCACCGAGCCGCGCGCCGGCGGCCAGCTGGCCTACCACGTCCTCGAGGTGATGGAGTCCATGCTGGCTTCGGCCCGGACGGGTTCCGCAGTGCAGATCAAGAGCATGGCGGCCCGTCCGGAACCGGTGGAACTGACGACGCTGGCCGCGCAGGTCGCCGAGGTCAGCTCGTAGGAGCCAACTCCTCCCCTAACCGGGTTCCGCGGCGGCGGTATTTCCGCCGCCGCTTCACCGGTTGCGGCTTCGCTTCTAGTGTTCCGGCTGGCTGGTTCCGGACAGGGTGGTTACGGGCAGGGTTGGTTTCACTCCTGCCGGTTTCGCGCGCCCAGGTTCAGGTCGGTCCAGCGCCGGGTAGCGGTGGTGCGGTGGAGTGGTAGGTGTGGCCGGTGGGTGTGGTGAGTTCGATGGTGTGCCGTGGGCCGGGTCTGGGTTGGGCTTTCCAGCCGGGCAGTTCCTTGGTGTGGTTGCACGCTTCGCAGAGCCCAGCGCCGTTGGCCAGGGACGTTGGGCCGTTCTCGTGCCAAGGGATGATGTGGTCGTGGTGGCGGATGGGTGCGTCGCAGTAGGGGGTCCGGCAGGTGTCGTCGCGTATTTGGATGAAGCGGCGCAGCTTTGGCGGGAAGAGCCGCCTTCGGGAGTCCATGGCCACCGGGTCGCCGGTCCCGGGGGCGGTGTAGAGCCGCCGGACCCAGGTTTTGAACTCCTTCATATCGGCGGTGGAGCCGCTCGCCGCGGGCTGGAGGCGATCCGGCCAGCCAGGATCCTGGAACTGGGTCGGATCTTGTCTCCGTCCCGCTCCCTGCTCCTGCGTTACCAGGGTCCGTGCCCAGGCGGCGGGGACGATGCCGTAGCCGGGTATCCGGGCGGGTTCGCTGTCGGCTTGGAGGAGGGTGCGGTCGGTCATGACGAGGCTGATCTCTACGCCTGCGATGCCGCCGGGGGTGCCGGTGGTCCGTTCGACGAGGGTGTCGGCCATGGCCTGGTTCCGGGAGCGCGCGTCACCGGCGGACTTGAGGGTGTCCGCTTGCCGGGTCAGGGCCGCGTAGACCGCGACGCCCTCATGGGCGGGCAGCAGCGCCGTCAAATAGGTCATGCAGTCCGGGGCCGGGCGCAGGCTCACGGACCGCTCCGACGCGGCATGGCTCGCGCGTTGGGTGACCGAGCGGGAGTCCCGCCGGATAGCGGCGGCCTTCACAGCGGCGATGACGGCCCGGGTTCCGGCGCCCGTGAAGGTTCCGGTGTCTGCGGCGAGCTCCTCATCGACGGCGGCCCGGTCATCCACCGACAGGCAGGCTGTCTCTTTCACGACATGCATGACGCGCTCTTCGTTCAGCTGTCCGGTGTCCAGAGCGCCCAGGGTGTGCGGCGGCATCTCGGTCACCAGTGCCTTCGCCGTGCCGAGCAGCCGGCCGCCGCGGTGCGGGGACTCGCCGCGGGCCAGGGCGATCTGCTCGGCTGCGCCCATGCTGTGGTCTTTGGGGCGTTTCTTGCCCAGGTCCTCGACCGACAGAGGGGTGAGGTTGGTCTGCGCCCCGTGTTCGGCGTGTTCCTGGCGGTGCCGGATCTCGAAGGCGACGGCAAGCCTCGCCTGTTGCCCGGCAATCAGGCACTTGATCTTCTCCCATGCCTGCATCTGGTCGATCAAGCCCGCACAGTCGGTGCTGAGGTCCGCCCGCAAAAGGACCCTTGCCGCAGCGACCCGGTCCCCGATATTCGGCCGGGGTGTACCCGCACCGGAGGCAGCGCCGTCGGGACTAGGGGCATCGGCGAACAGGACATTGGCAAACAGGGCCTCGGGAAACGGGTCCTCCGGAATAGATGCCGGATACGCGGCGTCGAGGTCATCGTCGTATGGAGCTCCGTCCTCCAGGAACTCGTCATCTGCGAATTCGTCGAAGGGAATAGCCTCGTCCGTGAACCAACCGTGGGGAATCGCGTCAAGGGGAAAAACTGCGTCCGGAAAAAGGGCGTCGGGAACCGCGGCAGCGTGCAGGGTGTCACCGTGCGGCGCTCCTGCTGTCAGTGCTGAATTCCCGATGCCTTCCATGAACACAGTCTGCCAAGGGGGTACGACATTAAAGCGCTGATCCGGCACCAACCGAGGTCGTGATCCAAAAGTTTCTTGAATCCACCCGAGAACGAAAACTAAGTAGCAGCTCACGGCCTTCCCGGCCCTGGGAACGCCCTGAAGTGCTACCCAGTTGGGCGCCCGGTCCCTGAGCCTGCGTCGGCGTCGGCTTCGACGTCGGCGTCGGCTTCGGCTTCGGCGTCGGCTTCGGCTTCGGCTTCGGCTTCGGCTTCGGCTTCGGCTTCGGCAAGCTCAACCAGCGGCTCAGGTTTCGACAAACTCAACCAGCGGCCTGCTCCACCTTGCGCTGCTCCACCCTGTATTGCTCGAGAATCGCAGGACGGAAGTCCGGCTCGGGGTGGCCGTCCAGCGCCACCTTCCAGTTCGGCCGCTCGCCGGTCAGCGCCCAGGCCGCCTGCACAGCCGCACCTCTGGCCACGTACTCGCCGGGGCTCGGAACCAGCACGGGCAGGTCGAAAACCTGGGCCGCAATCCGCTGGACCGCAGGGTTCTGCACGGCGCCGCCGATCAGCAGGAGCCGCTCGGCCGGGTGGCCCAGGCCGCGGAGGGCATCGAGTCCTCCCGCCAGCCCGCACAGCATCCCTTCGATGGCGGCCCGGGCAATGTTGCTGCGTGTGGTCGAGGCGATGGTGAGCCCGGAGAAGCTGGCCCTCGCGCGGGGCAGGTTGGGCGTCCGTTCCCCCTCGAAATACGGGACCAGCACCACGCCGCCCGCCCCCGGTTCTGCGTCCAGCGCCAGCCGGGACAACTCGCCGAAGTCCACGCCCAGCAGCCCGGCGACCGACGTCAACACCCGCGCTGCATTAAGGGTCACGGCGATCGGCAGGAAAAGGCCGCTCGCGTCCGCGAAGCCCGCCACCGTCCCGCCCGGGTCGCCAATCGGCCCATCGGAGACGGCGAACACCGTCCCGCTGGTGCCCACGGACACGACGACGTCGCCCGCCCTGGCGCCCAGGCCCAATGCCGCAGCGGCGTTGTCCCCCGCACCGGCACCAAGTCTTATGGGCGGCACTGGCAGCACGAACTGTTCCGTCGGCACGACCTCCCCCACCACGGAAGGATGGACCTCGCCGGGTGAGGCGCCGGGCGCCAGGACCCGGGGCAGGATCACTGCATCGCTGGCCCCTGGACTGTCACTGCCCGACCCGGACGCACCAAACGTATCCGGGCCGGCTTCGACGGCGGGCCGGCCAAAGGCGAGGCTGAACAACTCCAGATCATAGGTGCCCGCTGCCGGGTTCCAGTAGCCGGTGCCGCTGGCGTCGGAGCGGTCGGTGGTGAGCTGCCCCAGGTCGGGTCCCAGGGGGCTGGCATCGGCGGGGCCATAGCCCCGCAGGCGCCACGTCAGCCAGTCGTGCGGCAGGGCGACGGCGGCGACCCGGCTGGCGATCTCCGGCTCATGGTCCCGGACCCAGCGGACCTTGGTGACCGTGAAGGAGGCCACAGGCACCAGGCCTGTCCGCTTCGCATAGTCCTCGGCACCAACCTCTTCGGTGAGGGCCGCGGCCGACTCTGCCGAGCGGGTGTCGTTCCAGAGCAGCGCCGGCCGCAGCACGTTGCCCTCCCGGTCCAGCAGCACCATGCCGTGCTGCTGGCCACCAACGGAAAGCGCGCCGACCCCGGCGAGTCCGCCGGCGTCGTCGAGCGCTGCGGAGAGCGCCCGCCACCAGTGGTCCGGGTGAACCTCGGTGCCGTCCGGATGGCCGGCACGGCCCTCCCGGACCAGTGCGCCAGTCTCAGCATCCAGCACTACCACCTTGCAGCTTTGGGTCGAGGAATCGACCCCGGCAACGAGTGACATGGGAGCGGCCGTCACAGTATCAGCGGGCGCCGAGCAGGTGCTCGATGAAGAGCTGCTGAAGCTTGACGAAGCCGAAGCCCTTGCCGCCGAAGTAGGCGTCGGCGTCGAAATCCTCGTACGCCGACCTGTCGGCGAGGAGCTGCTCGTAGCCTTCGCCGGGGTTCAGGGTGGGGACGTTGATCTCGGAAACCCTCGACGCCTCCAGGGCAGCCTGCACCTCGGGGTCGGAACGGAAGGCTTTGGCGCGCTCCTTGAGCAGCAGGTAGGTCTGCATGTTGGCGGCCGCCGAATCCCAGACGCCGTTGATGTCCTCGGTCCGGCTGGGCTTGTAATCGAAGTGGCGCGGGCCGTCGTAAGCGGGGCCGCCCTGCGGACCGCCGTTTTCCAGCAAGTCGACCAGGGAGAAAGCGTTCTGCAGGTCGCCGTGGCCAAACACCAGGTCCTGGTCGAACTTGATGCTGCGCTGGCCGTTGAGGTCGATGTGAAAGAGCTTGCCCTGGTACAGCGCCTGGGCGATGCCGTGCGTGAAGTTCAGCCCGGCCATCTGCTCGTGGCCGGTTTCGGGGTTGATGCCCACAAGCTCCGGGCGCTCGAGGGTCTCGATGAACGCCAGGGCGTGGCCGAGCGTGGGCAGCAGGATGTCGCCGCGCGGTTCGTTGGGCTTGGGCTCGATTGCGAAGCGGATGTTGTAGCCCTTGTCCGTCACGTAGTCGCCCAGCAGGTTCACGGCCTCGCGGTAGCGCTCGAGGGCCCCACGGATGTCCTTGGCGGCGTCATACTCGCTGCCTTCGCGTCCGCCCCACATCACGAAGGTTTCAGCGCCCAGCTCGGCGGCGAGGTCGATGTTCTCCAGGACCTTGCGCAGGGCAAAGCGGCGAACACCCCGGTCGTTGCTGGTGAAGCCGCCGTCCTTGAAGACCGGGTGGCTGAACAGGTTGGTGGTGACCATGGGCACCACCATGCCGGTGGTCTTCAGCGCGCCGGTCAGGCGGTCGATCTCCCGCTGCCGGTCAGCCGCGGAGCAGCCGAACGGGAAGAGGTCGTTGTCGTGGAAGGTGATGCCGTAGGCGCCCAGATCGCTGAGCCGGTTGATGGCTTCCACGGTGTCCAGCGGCGGGCGGGTCGCGGAACCGAACTGGTCCTGCGCCTCCCAGCCGATGGTCCACAGGCCGAAGGAAAACTTGTCATCACGCGTGGGCTGAATCGCCATTGAGTGCTCCCGTTTGGTTTGGAGGGACCTGTCCCGCGGGAAGATCCCTAAAATGTTCCACAACCAAACATATTAGGTTTTGACCACCTGTCAACCGCTTTTCGGGGGTGGATTATCAGGATCTGCGGTCGGATACCCTATCCTCGCGGCCGACTGGAGTGTTATGTTCTCTAAAACACCAAACGAAGGGCAGGCAATGGCCAGCGAAGCAGGAACTAAGCTGCACACCGAGGAGTACAACTGGGCCGGCAACCTCAGGTACGCCGCCGCCGAGGTGCGGGAACCCCGGACCGTGGCGGAGCTTCAGGACCTGGTTGCGGGCGCGTCCCGGCTTCGCGCGCTTGGCTCGCGGCACTCCTTCAACCGCATCGCCGACACCACCGGTGCAATGGTCTCGCTCGAATACCTCGCACCCGCCATCGACGTGGACTCCGCGAACATGACAGTGACTGTGAGCGGCGGAACCCGGTACGGGACCCTGGCGGCGGAGCTGCAGCGGCAAGGCTACGCGCTGCACAACCTGGCTTCCCTCCCCCACATCTCGGTGGCCGGGGCCGTCGCCACCGCCACGCACGGATCAGGCGACCGAAACGGCAACCTGGCCACCGCCGTCGCCGGCCTTGAGCTTGTGACAGCCGACGGCGGGATTCTCACCGCCCGCCGCGGCGAAACCCCGGACTTCGACGGAATGGTGGTGAGCCTTGGCGCCCTCGGCGTGGTCAGCAGCCTGACGCTGGACATCGAACCTGCCTTCCCGGTGACGCAGAGGGTCTTTGAGAACCTCCCGTGGGACCAGGTGCTGGAGGATTTCGACGGCGTCACCTCCTCGGCGTACAGCGTCAGTCTCTTCACCGACTGGAGCGGGGACCGGATCGGCCAGGCGTGGCTCAAGTCCCGGACGGAGGCGGAAGCCGCAGCGGAACCCGCCAGTTTCTACGGCGGCAGCCCGGCCACCGAAGCCCGGCATCCCATCGCCGGGGTTTCCGGCAGCACCTGCACGCAGCAGCTGGGCGTGGCCGGCCCGTGGTCGGACAGGCTGGCCCACTTCCGGATGGAGTTCACCCCCAGCAAGGGCGCCGAGCTGCAAAGCGAATACCTGGTCCCGCGCGGGCACGCCGTGGACGCCATCGAGGCCATGCGTCGGCTGTCCCATTTGGTGACTCCGCTACTGCTGGTCTCGGAAATCCGCACCATGGCAGCGGACCGCCTCTGGCTAAGCCCGAACTACGGAACCGACAGCATCGGGCTGCACCTCACCTGGCGGCAGGACCAGCCCGCCGTCGAGGCCGTGCTCCCGGTGATCGAGGCCGAGCTGGCGCCGTTCGGCGCCCGTCCGCACTGGGGCAAACTGTTCGACGCCGATGCCTCCCGCCTCGCGCCGCTTTACCCGCGCTTCGCCGACTTTAAGGCCCTCGTGGGCCGCCTCGATCCGGAGGGGAAATTCCGCAACGATTTCCTCGACACCAAGGTCCTCGGCAGCTGATATCGTTCCGATGATGCCTTCCCCTCGCCAACGGGCTGCCCCGACCGCCCCGCCCAGCGAGCTGGACCCCTCCAGGCGGAACAACCTGGCGCTGATCACGTCCCTGGTCCACCATCACCGCGTCCTCAGCCGGGCGCAGCTGACGAAAAGGACCGGGCTCAACAGGTCAACGGTCGGAACCTTGATCGGCCAGCTGGCCGCCCTCGGCCTGGTCTACGAGACGGCGCCCATCGGCGAAGCACAAGTGGGCCGGCCCAGCCCCGAGGTGCGTCCGAGCCCTTCCATCGCGGCGCTCGCCGTCTACCCGGAGATCGACGCCGTCACCATCGGGCTGGTCAACCTGGGCGGCATCGTCCAAAAGAAGATCCGGTTCGCCACCGAACGGATTCCCAGTGCACGGGAAGCGGTGAACATCGCCGCTGCCGTGATCGAGGGGATGCGCACGGAGCTGGACCACTCGTACCGGATCACCGGCATTGGTGTGGCGGTGCCCGGCCTGGTAAACCCCGACGACGGAACGGTCCGCCACGCGCCGCACCTGGGCTGGCGGGACGAGCCTGTTGCCCGGATGCTAAGCGAAGCCACCGGTTACGCCTGCCAGGCCGCCAACGACGCCTCGCTCGCGGCCGAGGCGGAACTGATCTTCGGGGCCGGTGCCGGGCGGGACAACCTCGTGTACCTCAACGGGGGCGCCAGCGGCATCGGCGGCGGGATCATTTCCAACGGCATGCTGCTCCGCGGCGCCTCGGGTTTCGCCGGGGAACTGGGCCACACGTTCGTCCGCACGTCCGGCGAACAGTGCCACTGCGGCGCCACCGGCTGCCTGGAAACAGAGGTGTCCCAAGGACGGCTCTTCGAAGTCCTCGGCCTCAGCGGCGGCGACACGCCCCAGCTGGAACAGGCCCTGAGGGCGTCAGGCAGCCCCGCCGTCGCAGAGGAGATCTCCCGGCAGCTGGGCTTCCTGGCCATCGCGCTCCGGAACGCCGTCAACACCTTCAACCCGGAGGTGATCATCCTCGACGGTTTCCTGGGGGTCCTTTACGCGCTCGCGCCGACCACCCTCGACGAGCTGCTGCTCTCCCAGGCGATGGACGGGCCGGCCGCCCAGGCCAAGGTGCACCCCGCGGCACTCGGGTCCAATCTGATGATGATCGGCGCCGCGGAACTGGGATTCGCCCGGTTCCTGGCGGACCCCACGGGGCTGGGTTCCGTCGCGGAATAGCGGCGACGGAACCCAGCTTCCTACCTGGCGAAAACGACCTCGTACGTCCGGGTCTGGCTTCCGTCTTCACTTCGAACCGTGACCACCGCGGTTCCGGATTGCGTGTCCGCCTGCTGCACTTTATTTGATTGCTGCACTGCGTCTGATTGCTGGACTGTGACCGTGGCGTAGGGGTCTGCCGCGGTGGCCGTGACCTCCTGGCGTGCCCCCTGGGCGCCGGTCCGGTAGGAGGTGACGCCCGGGTCGAAGCCGGCCAGTGGCTGGCCGTTGACGGAGATTCCCGCCGCGGCGGCGTCGGAGGACTTGCCCGGAGCCAGCGCCAGCACCTGCACTTCGCTGACCGTCATGTGGGTGTTCGGCCGGGCGGTGAGCACCACGCGGACGTCACTGGTGTCCACATTGGCAACCGGAACCGTAACCACCGGGGCCGGGCTGCCGCCGGGGACCGGGACCGGGCCGCCAGCGTTCTGCCACGTGCCGTCGGCTGCCTTGGTCTGCGCCTGGAGGCTTTGGGCGTAGCTGTCGGTGGATCCGTCGCGGTAGAAGTGGACCCTCACGCCGGTCACTGTTTTCTGGTTCGCGAGCGCCACGGACAGGGTGTCGGTGGTGTTCTTGGCACCCGACTTCCAGTTGGACCAGGCCTTGTCCGTCAGGTTGCCGTTGCCCAGCCCTGCCGTGCCGTAGCCCGGCTCGGTGAACGTGGCGCTGAACGTGGCCTCGGGGTCATCGGCCACGTTGTCGGCTGTTCCCGCCGTGACCTGGACGCGGACAGTGGCGGGCAGTGTCCGCCCGTCGGCGGCGTCGGCCCCGCCAGCAACTGTGGCCACGCCAATCTCGGAAAAACGTCCGGCGGCATCCCAGACAACCGGCCGCTCCACCTTGCTGCCGCCGGCAGTCACCGCTGTCACGGTGGCAGGGAGCGCGGGCGTTCCGCCGGCATAGGTCTTGGCCCGGGCCGGAAGCGTCGAGACGAGCTTGTCCACCGTGACTTTGGCCGTCACCGGATGCGCAACACCCAGGACGTCGGTCGCCGTTCCGCGAACGTCAACCGTTCCGGGTTTGCTCCACCGGTTCTCCGGCGGCATCGTCCAGGTCACCGGAAGTTCACCCCGGGCGCCGTCGCGGTAGACGGGGACCACCCTGGCGGGCAGCTGCGGAGCGGTCTCGGGCACGGTGAACGCCGTGACGTTCTGGAATCCCTGGACAGTTTCATCGATGACCCGCCAGCGCTGGTTCTCGCCGGAGTTGGCGGTCCACAGGGTCACTGGAGATCCGTCCCCGGTGGCATGCCCGCCCACCTCGAGAAGCCTGCCGGTTGCCGCGTTGACGAACGTGTAGGTGCCGTCTCCGGTGGTGGACATGGTCCACTGGGAGGCGTCAGCCGGCGTTGGCTCCGCCGGCGCCAGCTGGGGCGTTCCATCGACGACGGCGAGCTGCCGCCCGCCGTCGGGCGTTTCAATCGCGTAGCGGGCACGGCTGCTGTTCTCTCCGCTGAGGCGGCGGATGGTCCACTGCTGGTCGGCGCCCGCGGCGGAACGGATGACGGCGGCGTTGCCGGTTCCCTGGGTAAGGGACTTGCCGCTTTCGACGCCCTGCAGGCGGTAGACGTGGTCCGCCTGGACCAGGGCGGCGTCCTTGGCCACGCCGTGCACACCATTGACCAGGAACGTTGTGACGGATTCGGCCGCCACCGTGAGGACCGCCGTGCGGTCCTTTCCGACGGCGACCGGCTCTCCCTGCACCAGCGCGCCGGAGGCGTCGCTGGTCACCGGGGTCACGGTGGCGTTCCCCTGAATTGCACCGAACCCGGAGAGATCCAGGGCAACCTGGCGCTGCTGCTTGCTGTCGTTCACGTGCACCACGGTGGCTCCGGAGTCGGAGACGGCGGCCGCGCTGTTCGTGTCGTCCACCTTGACCAGGCGGTCCCCGGGCTTGATGTAGTGCGTGAAGTTCCGCGCGGTGTTGTATTTGGTGTTCGTGTAGATCGGGCAGCTATCGAGGTTGTCCCCGGCAGCGCAGTCGAAGGGCAGCTGGATCTCGCCCCAGTTGGAGCCGATGGCGCTTTCGCCGCCGGGCTTCATGTTGTTGTAGTCCTCAACGGGCTGCCAGAACACCCAGGCCTCGGGCTCGAGCTCGCGGAGGTCGTTGACCATGTGCTGGGCCAGGCCGAGCCCGGGCTGCATGCTGGTGAAGTTCTGCCCGTCCAGCCAGGAGCCGCCGGTTTCGCTCATCCACAGGGGCTTGTCCTCGCCCTTGGCGATGTCCCGGACGGCTGTCCGCTGCCCGGTCCCGTAGGTGTGGACGTTGAGCTGCCCGACGTTTGCCTTGGCGTCGGCGGAATAGCTGTTCCAGTTGCTGGCGAACGTCGAAGGGTTGGTCTCGTCCATGGCGCTGATGACGGCGCCGGTGTCGGCACTGGCCAGTGCCTTGGCCAGGGACTGGACCACCTTCTGCTGCAGTTCGGGGCCCATGTGGGCGCCTTCCTGCCGGCCACCGACGGGCTGGCCCGCCGAGTTCAGGCTGGTTCCCCAGTACGGGGTGTTCGGTTCGTTCATGGGATCGATGGTGTCGATCTTGATGCCGTGCGCCTTTTCCAGCTGCTTGATGACGCCCACCAGGTAGGAGGAGAAGTCTTCAACGCTCTCGGTCCGCAGTTGGTCCTGCGAGGAGTTGAAGCCGCCCGAAACGTATCCGCTGACCGTCTGGAACCACGGCGGGGAATTGCTGAAGGCTTCCCAGTGCGTGATGTCGTTCTTGATCCGGTCCACCCACCAGCGCTGTGTCTGGTCGGCGTCGAGGTTCCAGTGGTCCGAATTTTCCGGATCCCACCAGTCTTTGTCCTGCCGGGTGGTGCCCTCGGGGGCCTTCCACCAACCTTCAACGGCGCCGCCGGCCCGGAGGTAGTCCTTCACGTCCGGCGCGTTTCCGCCGCCGACGTTGTACCGCGCGATGTTGAGGTTCAGCCCCTCGTCGCCGAAGACCATGTCAGCAAGCTTGTTGCGGATTTCATCCGGATAGTCGCCGGTGGCGTTGGCGAACCAGACCAGGCTGGTGCCCCACCCTTCGAAGGCGTCACCCTGGTAGGAGGGGTCCGGCCGCACGGTCACGGCGCCGGCCGGCACGGGTTCGTCGGCTGCCTTGGCCGGCACCGGGGCGGCGAGTGCGGGTCCGGCCACGAGCCCTGCGGAGAAGACCGCCGCGGTGACGCCGGCGGCGGTCACGGCCCAGGGCCGTCTGGATCTGTTCGTCATTGAATTCCCTTCGGTGCGGTGATACTGCTGATCTCTGGGGACTGCTGCTTTATTTGGGGCTTTTGAGAACGGCCACACCGCGGGCTGCGAGCTTGGCTTGCCCGGTGCCCGCGAGCACGGCGCCGGGGACTGCCGAGATGTCGACGGCCTGGTCCGTTCGGTTGATCAGGAAAAGGAAGCGTCCTTCCTCCCCTGCGCGGACGGCGAGTTCGACGGCGCCACACAGTTCTGCGGGCAGTTCAGACTCGACGCCGGCCAGGTCGGCGAATTCCCGCAGGACAGGGACCAGGCCGGCGGGTCCGAGTCGCGTCGCCACGTAGCCGGCGGATCCGCTGCCCACGCTGCGCCGGGTTACAGCCGGTTCACCCGCGTGGTCACCGGAGGTGAACCGGCGCAGGACCTTCGTGTCTCCGGAGGTGGTGGCCACCGAGTCCGCCCACAGCGTGCCGGCTGACCCGTCGTCGAGCGTGGCTTCTTCTCCGGGGGCCAGCGGGCCGAACTCTTCCACCCGGATCCCCAGCAGATCGCCGAGGGCGCCGGGATATCCGCCGAGCCACACGTGGTCGTTCTGGTCCACGATGCCCGAGAAGTAGGTGGTCACCAGGTGTCCGCCTGCTTCGACAAAAGCGGTCAACCGCGCGCGCAGCTCCGCCGGCACCACGTGCAGGACCGGTGCGATGACCAGGTGGTAGCCCTCAAGGGAGGCTGCCGCCGGGAGGACATCGGCGCGGATGCCGCTGGCCAGGAACGCCGAATACCAGTCGAGCGCCTCCTGCCGGTAGCGGAGCCTGTCGCTCGGATGGGAGTCCAGCTCGCTGGCCCACCAGGAGTCCCAGTCGAAGAGGATCGCGGCCCGTGCCGGCTCGCGCCGGCTTCCCGTGATCGCCGAGAGTTCGCCCAGCGTCCGTCCCAGCGCGGTGACGTCGCGGAAGAGCCTGCTGTCGCTGCCGGCGTGCGAAACCATCGCGGAGTGGTATTTCTCTGCCCCGGCGCGCGACTGCCGCCACTGGAAGAAGCAGACCGCGTCTGCGCCGTGGGCCACGTGGGTGAGCGAGTCCCGGGCGAGGGCCCCAGGCTTCTTGGGCGTGTTCACGGGCTGCCAATTGACGGCGCTCGTGGAGTGCTCCATGAGGAACCAGGGGTTGCCGCCGGCGATGTTGCCGGTCAGGTTCGCGGAGAAGGACAGTTCGTCATGGTCCTGCGGTCCCGGGACCACGTAGTGGTCGTTGGAGACGAAATCGACGTCGGCGGCCCAGACGGCGTAGTCCATTCCCTTCGTTTCCCCCATCACCATGAAATTGGTGGTGACGGGAATGTCCGGGGTGATGCCGTTGAGGATGTCGCGTTCGGCGCGGAGGTAATCCCCCAACGAGTCCGAGGAGAAGCGCTTGAAGTCCAGCTGCTGCGTGGGGTTCGGGTAGGACGCCGCCTTGCGCGGCGGGAGGATGTGGTTCCAGTCCGCGTAGCGCTGGGACCAGAAGTCGGTCCCCCAGGCGGTGTTCAGCTCCTCAAGTGTGCCGTAGCGGTCCTGGAGCCACCGGCGGAAGGCGGCTGCGGCGTCGTCGGAATAGTCATAGATGTTGTGGCAGCCAAGCTCGTTGGAAACGTGCCAGGCACAGACGGCGGGGTGGTCCTTGTAGCGTTCGGCCATGGCGCGCACGAGCGTCAGTGCGTGCTCGCGGAACACCGGCGACGTGGGCCGCCAGTGCTGCCGGCCGCCGGGCCAGAGGGTCTCGCCGTTCTGGGTGACCGGAAGGATTTCCGGGTGTTCGGCCGCGAGCCACGGCGGCGGGGAGGCGGTGGCGGTGGCAAGGTCCACGGCAATGCCGTTGGCGTGGAGCAGGCCGATGATGTCGTCAAGCCAGGCAAAGTCCCAGCTGTCCCGCGAGGGCTGGATCCGTGCCCACGAGAAAATGGCCAGGGAGACGATGTTGACCCCGGCCTCCCTCATGAGCCGCACATCCTCTGCCCAGACCTCGCGGGGCCACTGCTCGGGGTTGTAGTCGGCACCGAAGGCCAGCCTCTTGGTGTCCGGGGACGGCCAGCGCAGCCAGCGGTGTTGGGCGGTGTGGGTCATGGAGTTCCTCTTTTTGGGCGCGTTTGGGTGGCCGCGGACGCGCCGGGCTGGCTGGCGCGTCCGCGGAGATGGGTGGGTTGCCTACGGGGTCTTATTCCTTGACCGTGAACCCCTGCTCGGTGCCGTACTTGACCGAGGCTTTCTGCCATGCGGCGAGGCCGTCCTTGAGCTTGGTGCCGGAGACGTAGGCCTGGCCGGCGGTGTCGTTGAAAATGCTGTTGGCGTAGACCTGGAACGGCAGGTAGGACCAGCCGGCGGGAACATTCTTCGCTAATTCGGCGAAGATCTGGTTGGCCTTTTGGCCGCCGAAGTACTTGAACTCGGTGTTCTGGAATTTCTCGGACGCCAGGTCCTTTGAGGTGGCGGGGAACGCTCCTCCGTCGATCCTGGCCTGGACGCCTTCCTCAACATTGGAGTACTTCAGGAAGCCGTAGGCCAGCGCTGCCTGGCTGCTGGCCGCAGGAATGGCCAGCGAGCTGCCGCCGTTTTCGGCGCTGCTGTTGGCGCCCTTCTCCCACTGCGGCAAGGGTGCGACCCGCCATTTGCCTGCCCCGTCGGCAACGCCGGAGACCAGGTTCCCGGGCATCCAAGCGCCGGTGGAAAGGGTGGCGATGGTGCCGTTGCCGAGGCCCTTGTACCATTCATCGCTCCACGAGCTGATGGGGGCCAGGAGGTCCTCGTCAATGAGCTTTTGCCAGGTCTCGGCGAACTTGGTGGACCCTTCGTCGGAGAAGTTCACGCCGACGTTGGTGCCGTCCACCTTGTAGGGCTTGCCGCCGGCCTGCCAGATCATGCTGGTGGTGAACCCGGCGTCCCCTGTGTCGTTGGCGATGTAGGCCTTCGGGTCAGCCTTCTTCAGCGCACGTCCGGCCTCGAGGAACTCATCCCAGGTGGTGGGCACTGCGATGCCGTGCTTGTCGAAGAGTTGCTTGTTGTAGAACAGGGCCATGGGGCCGGAGTCCATGGGAAGGCCGTAGACGCCGCCCTGCGCCTGCACCGAGGACCACGGACCGGCCGTGAAGGTACCGTCGAGGTCTGCAGCGCCGAACTGGCCGAGCTCCGCCAGTGACTTGCTGAGCGCAAACTGCGGAAGTGCGTAGTACTCAATCTGCGCCACATCGGGCACCCCGGAGCCGGCGGACATCGCGTTCTGCAGGGCGGTGTACTGGTCGTTTCCGGTGCCCGCGTTGACCAGGTTGACGTCCACGTTGGGGTACTTGGCCTCGAAGCCCTCGGCGACTTTCTTCAGCGACTGGTCCCAGGCCCACACTGTCAGCTTGCCGCCTTTTTGGAGGGCGGCTTCGACGGCGTCGCTGTTGACCGTTTGCTGCGGCGCTGCGTTGCCGCCGCCTCCGCAGGCGGTGAGCCCCAGGGCGAGTGCGGCGGCGACGGCGGAAGTCTGCAGCAGGCCGCGGCGGGTCAGGGTCTTGATCATGTCTTCCTTCTAACTGCGTTGTTGGTGAGGGTGGGACGGGCGTTATTCTTTGACGCTTCCGGCGGAAAGGCCGGACTGCCAGTAGCGCTGGAGCAGCAGGAACGCTGCGATCAGCGGCAGGATGGTGAGCAGGGAACCGGTGATGACGAGGTTGAAGATGGCTTCCCCGCCGGCGGTGCCGGCCTGCGCGTTCCAGGCGTTCAGGCCCAGGGTGAGGGGGTACCAGTCCGGGTTCTTCAGCATGATCAGCGGCAGGAAGTAGTTGTTCCAGGTGGCCACCATGGTGAAGAGCAGCACGGTGACAATGCCCGGGGTCAGCAGCGGAAGGCAGACCTGGAAGAAGGTGCGTGCCTCGCTGGCGCCGTCGATCCGGGCGGACTCCATGATCTCGGTGGGGATGGCCTCGGTGGCGAAGGTCCACATGAGGTACAGGCCGAAGGGCGAGATGAGCGAGGGGATGATCACGGCCCAGGGGGTGTTGGTGAGGCCCATCTGGCTGAACATGAGGAACGTGGGGACCGCGAGTGCCGTGCCCGGAATGGCCACCGCTCCGATGACGACGGCGAACACAGCCTTCCGGCCAGGGAAATCGAACTTGGCCAGCGCGTAGCCGCCGAGGACGGCGAGGAAAGTGGCACCGCCTGCGCCGAGCACGACGTAGAGGACTGTGTTGGCGAACCAGCGAAGGAAGATCCCGCCGTCGTAGGTGGCTGTCCGGGCGATGTTGTCCCAGAGGGCAAAATCGCCGTCGAACCACAGGCCGAAGGAGTTGAGCAGGCCGTCCTGCGTTTTGGTGGCGTTGACCAGGAGCCAGAACAGCGGGGCCAGGCTGTAGAGGAGGACAAGGCCCATCAGGAGAGTCAGTGCCAGGCTGCGGCGCGAGCGCCGGGACCGGGCTGCGCGTGGGAACCGCAGGCGCGGGGTGCGGATTTTTGGCTGGGACGACGTCCCTGCGCTGGAGCTGCTGGGGCGGGCGGCTGTCTGAACGCTCATGGTCAGCGCTCCTTTCGCATGCCGCGGACCTGGACGGCATAGGCAATGGCCATGGTGATCAGCCCCATGATGATCGCCACCGTGGCGGAGTAGTTGTACTGCTGCCCGGAGAAGGACAGGGAGAAGGCGTACAGGTTGGGCGTGAAGTAGGTCGAGATGGTGTTGGGTGAGAGGCTCTTGAGGATGCTGGGCTCATTGAAGAGCTGGAAACTGCCGATCACTGAGAAGATGTTGGCGACCACGATGGCGCCGCGGATGGCCGGGAGCTTGATCGCGGCGATGACCCTCAGCTGGCCGGCGCCGTCGATCTCAGCGGCCTCATAGAGGGACTTGGGGATGACGGTCAGCGCGGAGTAGAAGATCAGCATGTTGTAGCCGATGAACTCCCACGTGACGATGTTTCCGATTGAGGCCAGCACCAGTTCGGAGGAGAGCGGGCTGGGCAGGTTCAGGCCGAAGGCCTGGTTGATGTTTCCCACCAGTCCGAATCGGGTGCCGTACATGAAGCCCCACATGAGTGTGGCGACGACGGCGGGCACGGCATAGGGCAGGAAGATCGAGATCCGGAAGAACGACTTCCCGTAGAGCCTGCCGCTGTCCAGGGCGAGGGCCACAACGAGGGCGATCATCAGCATGACCGGCACCTGGACGGCCAGGAACAGCGAAACCCGTCCCAGCGCGGACCAGAACTGCGGGTCCCCCAACGCCCGGGCGTAGTTGTCCAGGCCCACGAACGCGGTGCCGCCGATGAGCTGGTTGCGAAAGACGCTCAGGTAGATGGAATACGCGATCGGGGCCAGGAAGACCACTGCGAAAACGGCCATGAACGGGCCAATGAACCACCAGCCGGCCCACGAACGGCGGCTGGCGCGGCGGCTCGTGCGGGCCGCCGGGGCAGCCGCTCCTGCTCGCGCTGCGACTTGCGGGGACGTCATTGTCATGAAAGGTCCTCTTTAGGGCTGCGTCACCTGGCTGGTGACCGAACGTGTTCTGTTTACGTAAACATGCCATGTGAGCTTTTGTTAATGTTTGCGCAAACATGATTGGTACGATGGTGACATGGAGCACGAACCCGGTCAACCCCCGGTCCGCAATATATCCCCTGCGAAGGAGGCCGCAGGCGCCGCGCCACGACGCAAGCAGCAGGTCTCCATGGCCCACGTCGCCAAGCTCGCCGGAGTCTCGTCCCAAACGGTTTCCCGCGTGTCCAACGGGAGCCCGGACGTCATCGAAAGCACGCGCCGCCAGGTGATTGCGGCGATGAACGAGCTGGGGTACCGGCCGAACAGTGCGGCCCGGGCGCTTAAGCGGGGCAGTTTCCGGACCATCGGGGTGATCACGTTCTCGCTGTCCTCGCTGGGTAACATGCGCACGCTTGAGGCCATCGCACTGCACGCAGCCCGGCAGGACTTCGCCATCACGCTGATCCCGGTGACGGCACCAACGCAGGCTGGGATCCAAGGTGCGTTCTCCCGGATGGGTGAACTCGCCGTTGACGCGGTGATCGCTATCATGGAGGTCCACCTCCTGGATGCTGCGACCGTGACGCTGCCTCCGGGAGTGAAGGTCGTCGTCGTCGATTCCGACGCCGGCGAGCAGTACAGCGTGGTGGACACAGACCAGGCCGACGGCGCCCGCAAGGCCGTCAAACACCTCCTGGACCTCGGCCACGAGACCGTCTGGCACGTCGCTGGCCCCGAAGAGTCCTTCGCCAGCGAACGCCGCGCCGCCGCCTGGCGCACCACCCTCACCGACGCCGGCAGGCCTGTCCCGCCGGTGCTCCGCGGCGACTGGTCGGCGGACTCCGGCTACGAGGCCGGACTCCGGCTCGCCGACGAACCAGGCTGCACGGCCGTCTTCGCCGCGAACGACCACATGGCCCTCGGCCTGCTCCGGGCCTTCCGCGAAAAAGGAAAAACAGTCCCCGAAGACATCAGCCTGGTCGGCTTCGACGACGTCCCCGAAGCCTCCTCCTACGCACCACCGCTGACCACGGTCCACCAGAACTTCGCCGACGTCGGCAACCAGTGCGTCGACAACGTCCTGCAGCAGATCCGCACCAACACCACCGAACCCGGCGTCACGCTGGTGCCTACCGACCTGGTGGTCCGCGCAAGCACGGCGGCCCCGAAAGGGAAATAGATCACATTCCCCTGGGCATGGGTTGCTGCCCGGAAAGGCCGGGTGGATAATGGTTAGACGAGCTAATTAGCGGTGCTAACTATCAGGAGGCGCACTTCCGAAATGCCTGCAAACGGAGCGGCACACCAAGAGACCCCTCAATCCATAAGGCCGGACATCCTGGCGATCGACCTTCGAACTGCGGTGATGCGGACCTCCCGCCGGCTCCGCGTTGAGGCCACCGGCGACATCATCACTCCGGGCCAGTACACGGTGCTGGCCCAGCTCCACAGCGACGGCCCGCGCACCCCCCGGGAACTTGCGGAGCGGGAACATGTGCAGGCGCCGTCGATGACCCGGATCGTGAATGCCCTCGCAGAGCTGGGATTTGTGTCCCGGTCAACGCATCCGGAGGACGGCCGCCAGATCCAGGTGGGCATCACGCCTGCCGGCGTGGACGTTCTGGAAGAGGCGCGGGGCCAGCGGACCGCCTGGCTGGCTCAACGGGTCGCTGGCCTGAGCGCGGAGGACAGGCTGACCCTGAGCCGGGCCGCGCACATCATGCAGGAGATGAGCGCCCGATGAGCGCCACCTTCCGGGCATTGCAGAACCCCAACTACCGGTTGTGGGCCAGCGGAGCCCTTGTGTCCAACATCGGCACCTGGATGCAGAGGGTAGCCCAGGACTGGCTGGTGCTGACCGTCCTCACGGACCATTCCGGCACCGCCGTCGGCATCACCACGGCCCTGCAGTTCCTCCCCATGCTTCTGCTTGGCCCCTATGCAGGCGTGCTCGCAGACCGGCACCGGAAGCGCGTGATCCTGCTGTGGACACAGTCGGCCATGGGTCTGTGCGGACTGGTCGTTGGGCTCCTGGTGGTTACCGGTGCGGCGCAGCTGTGGCAGGTGTACGCAGCCGCCCTCTGTCTTGGTCTGGCCAGCGCCATTGACGGGCCCGCACGCCAGGCCTTCGTCTCCGAACTCGTGCGACAGGACGATATCGCCAACGCGGTGTCCCTCAACTCCGCTTCCTTCAACACTGCCCGGCTGACGGGACCTGCGATCGCTGGAGTGCTCATCGCCTGGGTTGGCACCGGACCCGTTTTCCTGCTCAACGCCGCCAGCTTCGCCGCCGTCCTGATCTCGCTGGCCCGGATCCGCATAGCAGAGCGGGCCCCGACCACGCTGTCAGTCCGGAGCAAGCACCAGGTCGCCGAGGGACTGGGCTATGTGCGCCGGCGTCCGGATCTGGTGCTGATCCTCGTCCTGGTGGGCATCCTGGGGGCCTTCGGCATGAATTTCCCCATCACCAACGCGCTGATGTCCACAGCGGAATTCGGAATGGGGCCCGGTGAATTCGGACTCCTGGGCTCCATCATGGCTGTCGGGACGCTGGCCGGAGCACTGCTGGCAGCCCGCAGATCCGGCCCCCGGCTGCGTTTCCTGCTCGGCGGAGCGCTGGGCCTGGGTTTCTTCACGCTGATCGGCAGCGTCTCGCCGTCGTTCTGGCTTTACGCCGCCATCCTGGTCCCGGTCGGACTCGCCTCGATGACCTTCCTGAACAGCTGCAACACGAGCATCCAGCTCTCCGTGGAGCCACAGTTCAGGGGCCGCGTGCTGGCCCTCTATCTGGCAACCCTGCAGGGCGGAACCGCTCTGGGAGCCCCGCTCATGGGCTGGCTCGGCAGCACCTTCGGCGCCCGCTGGTCAGTGGCCGCCGGCGGCGCCGTTGTGCTGCTGACCGGATTGCTCGCAGTGATTGTGGTGGTCCGGAGCAGCCGGCTGACATTGCGGCAGCAGCTACTCGCCTCCTTCCCGAGGAGGCGGGCCGTCGTCAGCCCTTCCGCGGGAGGGCGCACTCCAGAATGAAGTCGCTCTCTGCTGTTGACCCCCAGCCAGACGCTTGCCGCACCCTGGGCCGCGGCCCAGTCCAAGGAGGCCCGCATGAGCGTGGAGGCCGCGCCCCGCCCGTGATGGTCCGGGTGCACGTAGCACTTGCTCAACTCAACGGTGCGCTTTGTGGCGAGGGCGCGGAGCACATCGGGGTCCGTTGACTGCCGGTCGACGAGCAGGGTGTACCCGTCAAGCCGGCCGTCCTGCTCCAGCACCAGGATGGCGATCCTGCTGTCGGCGAGGTACTCCGCGAACTTCTCCGCGCTGAGCGTGCGCTTGAGGTGGAGCTGGATGTCCTCAGGCGAGGAGCCGGGCGGGCATGCCAGCGGGAAAGTCGCCGCCGCCAAATCGGCAAGGGCGGCAGCGTCTCCGGCAACAGCCTTCCGGATCATTGAAACTCCAGGTGTGAGAGCGGGCAGAAATCAATAAAGGATTCTAGGCCGTCCCGGAGTTTGGCCGCAGGTCAGCGGCTGCCGGGCAGCTTAGGCACGGCGAAGGCTCCAAAGAACAGGGGCTCCGCCGGTACCGGCGGAGCCCCTGCCTTCAGCGAAGCAGAGCTAAATCACAGCTGGCTGTGCAGGCGCTCCAGCTCCGTCCTGGTGACGGGCAGGACAGTGCCGTGGCGCGGCGCGCGGGGCAGTTCGTAGTTGGTGGACAGCTTCCAGTCCGGGTTTTCCAGGCTGGTGCTTTCCAGCGGGATGTAGCCGCGGCCGCCGAATTCGTCGACGAACAGGTAGTACTTCTCCTCGGTGTTCGACTTGAAGATGGTGGGCCCTTCCACGCCGCCCGTTCCGGCCTTCTTGCCGATGCAGTTGGCCATCAGCGTCCAGTTGCGCGGGTTCGTGGCGGGCACGTCGACGGCGAGCAGGTCGTTCGACTTTTCCTGCATGATGTCCAGGCAGCCGGAGACCTGCCCTTCATCCTTGGTGAAGCGGTAGTAGGTGTCGCCCTCCTTGATGACGGTGGAATCAATAACCGAGTTGCCCGGGTCATTCCACACCTTGGCCTCGGTGAAGGTACGGAAGTCCCTGGTGGTGGAGTACATCATCTTGTTGTAGGTGCCGCCGGTGTGGTTGGGATCGTTGTCGGCGTAGAGCTTGGAGGCCCAGTACACGACGTAGGCGCCGATCTTTTCGTCATAGTGGGCTTCCGGAGCCCAGGTGTTGCCCGCGGTGTCCGGCGAGACCTTCACGTGCCGCTGCCCGGACCAGTTCACCAGGTCGGTCGATTCCCAGACCTCGATGTACTGGCTGCCCTTGCGCTGCGAGGAGTCCCAGCTGGTGCCGCTGCCGATGGAGAGGTCCGTGGCGATCATGTAGAACTTGTCGCCTTCCGGGGAGCGGATGATGAACGGATCGCGCAGGCCCTTGGTGCCGAGGCCGGACTTGAGGACGGGATGTCCGCCGTTCAGTTCGTCCCATTTGAGTGCGTCGTTTCCGCGGCTGGCGGCCATGTAGATGTTCTCGCCGGCGAGATCGTTGCCGGTGAAGTACGCGAAGGCGTAGCCTTCCTTGGCCTCGGTCTTGGGCAGCGGCAGCACCGTGACGCGGAATTTCTTCTTGGTCTTCGCCTTACCGAGGGTGACGGTTGCCTGCAGGTTGAGCACGGCGGACTTGCTGCCGTAGGCGGGCCGGGTGACCTCGCCGGTGGAGGTGATGACGGCGTCGTCGTTCGACTTCCATTCCACGGCGGTTCCGTACAGCCCCGCCGTGGGAAGGGTGATGTTCCCCCGGATCGCGTCGGCATCCCACACGGTCAGCGCTGCGGTGGCCTCAGTGACCTTCTGGTCGTCGCTGATGTCTTCCGGCACCGTGACGGTGAACGTTTTCGACGCCGATGCCTCACCGGACGTGGCCGTGGCGGTCAGTGTCACGGTGGCATCGCCGGTTCCGTTGGCCGGGCGGGTGACCGCCCCCTGGGCGGAGACCGTGGCCGGGTCCGAGGACGACCAGGTGTAGGCCGAGCCGTTGGGCCCGGTGGCGGGCAGCAACAGGCGCGCTGTCACTGCGGAGGTGTCCCCCAGCGACAGGTCCTGCAGGTCGAGGGCAACGCGCTGTTCCGGGGAAACGTACCCGAGCTCCCGCACCTCGTCGGCCGAGAGTGCACGGTTGTAGATGCGGAAATCGCGGACCTGGCCCTTGAGGTACTTGTCCCCGCTGTAGACGGACCGCCCGAGGTAGTTCGCCGTCGTCGTTCCTCCGCCAATGCTTCCCGGCGTGATGGTGACGCCCGTCTTCCGGGCGACCTCGGTGCCGTCCTCATAGAGGACGGCGGTCCCGCCGCTCAGGGTGTAGGTGATGGTTTTCCAGGCACCGCGTGCCAGGTCCCGGTTGGCGCTGGTGGTCTGCTCGGTGGCCCAGTTGCCGGTGGCGATGGAGGTCCGGTACGAGTTGCCCGTGGTGAAGAGGTAGCCGTTGCCGGTGCCGCTGGTGGTGTTTCCGAGGCCCCAGATGAAGTAGGGGGTGCCCTGGTCGGCCGCGATCTTTACGTCCGTGGACACTGTGATGGAGTCAAGCCCGCGCATGATGTCGTTCGGGAGCCGGACGTGGGCGTCCGTGCCGCCGAGCTGGAGGCCCTCGCCGCCCAGCCTGGTGGCGTCACCGCTGATCGTTCCGTTGCGGCCGTTGCCGGAGCTGTCCTCCGCCACGGTTCCGGCGGCTTCCGTCAGGTTGTACTTGAGGACCAGCCCGTCATCGACGGCGGAATGGGCCGGCGCCGCGGCGATCAGGCCGCCGAGTGCCAGCGCAGCCGAAGCGGCCAGCGCAGCCGCCGTCGTCAAGGCCGGGCCAGTGCGGGCCCGTGAGTGTGTAGGGAGCATTGAGACACTTTCGTTCGGGCGGCCCGGAGGCCGCTGCTTGGAATGACGCGGTGGGAATGGAAGCGAATCGGAACGGACGACGTCGGACTGGCCGGCTCAGGCGTTCAGCCTGACCACCAGCGCCTGCGCGCCGCTGACCAGCAGGTCCCGCAGGGACTGGTCGGCAATATCCCGGGTGGCGCCGTCGATGTATTGCCCGAGGTAGTGCACGGCCTTGGCCGTGGTTTTCCGGGCGAGCGCCTTGGTGGCCGATTTCAGCCGGGCGCCGAGCATGTCGCCCGTTTCCGCCGTGATCCGGCCGGCCGCGAGCGCCGCGGCCGCAATCTGCTGCAGGTCGTCGATCTCGCCTTCGGGGCTTCCGAATGCCGCCCGCTGGGCTGCGCCGTAAATGCGGTCTGCGTCCGCGCGGCTGAGCGACCGTTCGGAAAGCCACGCGTCCGTCACCTGGGTGACGCGCCGCAGCAACTCCGGCTTGTTGGCGAAGGGGGCTGACTGCCAGACGTCGTCCAGGAGCGTGGTCTTGTTGGCCCGCGCCGGGTTGGCCACGCCGCAGTCCACTCCCCCGAACACCACAGACGGCTCGGCGCGCCGGAAGTACGAGTGGAAGGCGTCCTCGGTTCCTTCGAGGAACGGCGCCAGTTCGACGCCGGCCTGGGTGAAGTGCAGGGGCTTGCCCTGGATCGGCTGGGCGGCCGGGGCGAGATCACCGTTGAGCCTTGCAGCCCCGTACAGGCTGAACGGGAGAAGATCCGTGCGGGCGTCGCGCGCCACGAGGTGCACCGGCCCGTACATGAGGGTCTGCACGGAAGGATCGTCCAGGGCCTGCTCGGCGCGGAGGGTGAACGCCATCTCGACGTCCACAGTGTCCCCGTTCTTCCAGGTCCTGGCGATGCTGAGGTAGCTGCCCGGCGTGGCCGTCGCTTCAGCGGCCGCACCATTGACCCTGACGGTGAAGCCGGCCGTGGCCCACGCCGGAACCCGCAGCCGCAGCTCGAACTGCCCGGAGCCCGCAACCTGCAGCGTTGTGCGCTGTTCGAAGGGGTAGGACGTCGTCTGGGTGACAGTGATGTTCTTCGCGGCCCAGCGGAGGGTGGACGGAATGTAGAGGTTGACGTAGAGCGCGCTGCCGTCCTCGGCGGTGAAGTAGACGGAATCCTGGTACTTCGTTGCCGACTCGAGGCCGGTGCCTTCGCAGCACGTGGTGCCCTGCTTCGGCGTGAAGTCGCGGACGGCGCCGGGCTGCAGGCCGATGAAGTAGGTGGCCAGCGGCAGCTCCGCGCTCTCCTGGTCCTGCTTTGACCCGAGGACCTGGTTGAAAAGCGCCCGCTCGTAGTAGTCCATGTACGCGGGGTTCTGGTCCTTCAAGAACAGCTCGCGCGACAACTTGAGCATGTTGTAGGCGCAGCAGGATTCGGCGTCTGTCGCGTTCAGGAATGCCGCGATCCGGTCCCGCTCCTTCCAGAACTCGCCCTGGCTGGTTCCGCCGATGCTGAACATGCGCGTGGGCACCACCATGCCCCAGAAGTTGCGCGCGGCGGTGAGGTACCGCTCCTCGCCGGTGGTGTTGTACATCAGCACCAGGCCGGTAAAGATCGGGATGTGCTGGTTGGCGTGCAGGCCGGCGAGGATGTCCTTATTCTGGGCGCACGCATCGATGAGGGAGTCGAGGTCGAAGTACTTGGCGAGCTCAAGATGCTCCGGTTTGCCGGTGTGGCTGTGGGTCTCCAGGATGGCCTCCACAATGCCGCCGTATTCGCCGCTCGAGAAAATTCCCCACATCCGCTGGCGTACCGCAGGCGTGAGTTTGCCCAGGCGGGAGTGCATCCAGTCGCAGAGCCCCGCCGCCAGATCCAGGGCCTTCGGTTCCGCTGTCGCCGTGTAGGCGTCGAGGAGCCCCTTCAGGATCTTGTGGGCGGTGTAGTAGGGAGCCCAGACCCGGAGGTAGTCCGGTGTGGTCCTGCTCTCCAGCTCGATGAACTGGGTCTCAGGGTACGCGGCCAGGAAGCCGGGGTGGCTGGGCAGTCCCCAGGTGCGCCGGAGTGTGGCGTTGCGGTCTTTGCCGGAGGCGTCCGCCAGCACGGAACCGCTGGTTTCGCCGCAGGCGAGGGAGACGACGTCGCCGTTCCCGGCCGAGGTGCCCGACGCGCGGGCTGCCGCCAATTCCGCGACCTGCGCCGCGCGGAGTGCTGACCGCCAGATGTTGACGTCCTGATAGGCGCCGGCGAAATTGGGATCGTTGTACTGCGACCGGCCAAGCCACACGTTGGCGAGGCTTCCCAGCAGGGCCGGGGTCAAGGTCAGGGCAGCATTCCTGCCGGCCTGCTTTCCGTTGACGTACAGCGTTCCGGCCTGGCCGTCCAGGGTAACGGCAACGTGGCTCCACTCGTTGACCGGCAGCGGGGCCGTGCCCACGATCGTCTGCTCACCCCCGGCAAAGTTCCGGGTGATGGCGAACCGCGGCAGGCCGGCGCCGTCGCGCTGGGCGAGGAACGCGTAGGTCCTTGTGTCGTTGCCGAAGTCGAAGATCCGCGCCCAATTCGCCGCCGCCGTCGGACGCACCCACGCGGCGAAGGTCATGCCTGTCAGCCCGTCCACGGAGCCGGCGGGCAGCTGGCCGTAGACGTAGGAGCCGCGGGCGAGGTCGACGGCCGTCCCCGGGAGGCGGCCTCCGACGGTCTGGATGGCGGGTTCCCGGGAGAGCCCTTCGCGGCATTCGTGCAGGGAGCCCACGAGGTTCCGCAGTTTGGTGCCGAAGACCTCCTCCCCCGTGCCCGCGTAGGCCTGGGCCAGCATGGACATGTGGTGCCCGGTGAAGTGCCCGCGCAGATTGCCGTTGGCCTCGCCGTCGAGTCCTTCCCAGCCCCCGGCAGGCAGCGGCACCACCCCGGCCACTGGCTGCAGGCCGGCATTGGCACGGAAGACGTTGAGGTAGCGCCGCTCGTCGTACCCGCGGGCGAAGTTCAGGATCAGCTCACGCTTCCGGGCAAACACTCCCGGCCCCAGGCTCACGTCGGACAGTTTGAACGGGTGAGCGCAGCCGCGGCGGCGAGCGCCGCACCCGCAGCGGGGCCCTCCGCGTTCGCCGCCCCGGCGGCGAGCGACGGCAGCCAGGGCAGAACAGCGGTGGCTGCTCCGAGCCGAAGGATATTGCGTCTGGAAACGTGATGCGTCATTGGATCTCCTCAGGAATGGTCGGCGTAGGGGACGCCTAAGGGAAGGCCCGGCTGCGCGATCCAGCCGGGCCTTCCCGGTCAAAGCCAACGCTTCAGCGTGTTGCCTACTTGCGTGCGCCGGTGTCCGCCAGCCGGATGAAGGTCACCGACTTCGGCTCGAACTCATACGTGAATTCGGTTCCCGCGCCGCCGAAGGTGCTCGCGGCCGGGGCCAGGTTCTGCCCGTCGGCGGTCTGGGTGAGGGTGGTGACGGCGGCAGAGCTGCTGATGTTGGCCGCGCCCGCCACCTTGATGTCCACCGGCGCCTTGTCCGCTGAGGTGTTGACCACCTTCACGATGGTGTCGCCGGACTTCGCGTCCTTCGTGACAACGGAGTAGACGGGATCAGCCTGCGTATCATCCACCGTGCCCCACAGGACGTTGTCCAGGTAGAGCTTGGCCGTGCGCCCGGAGACCTCGATCCGGATGTCGTATTCATGCCCGGTCTGGATCACGGTGTTCTTTTCGATGACGTTCGTCTTGCCGCCGTTGACGGCCTTCTCGACGACGGACTTCGAGTTGTTCCAACCGCCCAGGTTCCACCAGAAGTAGTTGCCGGTGTCCTTGACCCCGAAGGAGACGAGGAAGCCTTCCGAGCCGGCCAGCTTGGTGGCCTTGGTGCTCAGCGTGTAGTTGCTCCAGTCGGCGCTGCCGGCGGTCACCATGGTGTTCTGCGCCGTGGTGCTCGACTGGACGTAGCCGCCGTCCTTGATGGACCAGGATCCGGTGCCGTTGCCGGTCCAGGCAGCCGCCGTTCCGGAGAAGTCGTCGCTGAACAGTGTGGCGCCGTCCGCCCCGGTGACTTTGACGTCGTCGTAGCGGGCTGACGTCGCCCACGTGGACAGGCCGATCTTGCCGGAGATCGGTACCACGGTGGAAGCCGGGTTGTCCTGCGTGCTGGGCACCACCTGGTTTCCGACGTTGTTCATGAACAGCTTCTGGACCTCGTAATTGGGGGTGGTCCGCACGGAGGTGCCGTTGAAGAACATCATGTCCGGGCTCCACTGTGTGTTGGCCTCGTTGGCTATCAGCGGCGCGTAGGACGCCATCTTGACCACGTCGGCGTTCCGCTCCAGGCCGGTCATGTAGGAGGCTTCCGCCAGGGCGTTCTCCGGCTTGTTTCCCTGCGACGCGTATTCGCCGAGGAACACCTTGTAGCTGTTCCGGTCGTAGGAGTCGTAGCGGTGGTTGTTGTTCAGGAACCACGACGGCGTGTTGTAGTAGTGCTCGTCCACCAGGTCCACGCCTGTTTGGGCGTTGAAATTGGCGAGGTCGTCGAATTCCGGGCCCTGGCTGAACGGGCCGGTGTTGCCGATGATCTTGATCTCGGGGTGGGCCTTGCGGACGGCGTTGTAGAACTGGGTGAAGTACTGCTTGAACTCCGGCTTGTACTCCTCGTTGCCCAGTGAGATGCGGTCGAGGTTGTACGGTGCCGGATGGCCGTAGGCGATGCGCTTGGCGCCCCACTCGGTGCTGGCGTCGCCGTTCGCGAACTCGATCAGGTCCAGCGTGTCCTGGATGTACCGGTCGAGTGTCGCCTGGTCCGGGGCTCGGTTGGTGTCGCCGCAGCCGGTCACGCCGACCGGTACCACCGGCACCGGAACGGCCCCCATGTCCTCGGCCCACTGGAAGTACTCCATGTAACCCAGGCCGTACGTCTGGTTGTAGCCCCAGAAGTTGCGGTTCGCGGGGCGCTGCTCCACCGGGCCGATGGTGTCTTTCCACTGGTAGGTGCGGGCACGCGTGTAGTTGGGCGCCGAGTAGGTGTCGTAGCTTCCGGTGTTGACGATGCAGCCGCCGGGGAAGCGCAGGAATCCGGGGTGCAGGTCATTGATCTTCTCGGCGAGGTCCTTGCGGAGGCCGTTTTCCCTGCCGTTCCAGGTGTCCTGGGGGAACAGCGACACCATGTCGAGGCGGACCGTGCCGGTGCCCTGGACAAGGGTGGTGAGCCGGCCGGCGCCGGTGGAGGACTTGGGCGAGAGGGTCACCTCGTATTTGGTCCAGCGGTCACCCTTGACCTTGATGGTGGCGATGTCCAGGCGGGTGCCTTCGGGCGTCTCCAGCGTCACGGCGAGGGTGGAACCGGACGGGTTGGAGGTGCGCGCCCACACAGAGTAGTTGTACTTTTTCTTCGCTTCGAGTTTCTGCCCGGCGTTCCAGCCGCTGTTGCGCACGCCCACTCCGGCGCCGCTTCCCGCGCCGGCCGCGGTGGCGTCGATCTGCAGGTAGTTCCGGTTGTTTTCGTTCAGCCGGTTGCTGTCATTGACGACGGCGACCGTTCCGTCGCTGCCCCGCTTCAGGGTTTCCCAGCCGGTCATCGGGGTGTAGGTGCGGTTGTCGGCGGAGTTGAACTCAAACGACCTGTTCTGGACGAGCTCCGCGTAGATGCCGCCGTCGGCGCCCTGGTTGATGTCCTCGTAGAAGGCTCCGTACATGGTGGGGTCGATCGAAGGCCCTGACCCGGCGGCGTTGATGCTGATGGTCCGGTTCTCGCTGGACTCGGCATTGGCGCCGAGGGCAGGGGCCAGCGTCAGCAGCGCGGCTGCCAGGGACCCGGTGAGCACCAGGGTGCAGGTCCGTTTGGCGGAACTTGAGGGTTTTGATGGCATGGAAGGGATGGCCTTTCTCCATTGAACGGTTCGCCGGCGACCGGTTTGAACAGGCTGCGTCGCAGAACAACAGCTGCTTGGAAAACAGCCTGATGTGAACGCTAACAAAGTGCCGACCGGAGTCGAGTATTCGACATCTTCTCGCTCTTGTAAAGGGCATTCTCAAAAATCGACAGACCTTGCACGGCTCCCACGAAATTGTGACCGAGGCTACTTGACGGGCCAATTGTTAGCGTTCACAATGATTCGCAGAGCGCATCAGCTCACTTGCAGCAACGGCGGTGTATGAAGTCTCCCGCCTGCATGTAACTAACGCTTCCGGGAGGATGTTGTGTTTAAGAAATCCCTGCTTGCGGTGGCCGCCGCATCAATGCTTACCCTCACTGCCTGCGGTGGAACCGCTGGCGCCGGCAGCGCTGGCGGCAGCTCCGGCGGAGACAAAATCACCATGGGCTTCGCCCAGGTGGGCGCCGAAAGCGGCTGGCGCACCGCCAACACCAAGTCGGTCCAGGACTCCGCCAAGAAGGCCGGCGTCGACCTGAAGTTCTCCGACGCCCAGCAGAAGCAGGAGAACCAGATCAAGGCCATCCGCTCCTACATCCAGCAGAAGGTCGATGTCATCGCGTTCTCCCCTGTGGTGGAGTCCGGCTGGGACACTGTGCTGAAGGAAGCCAAGAACGCCAAGATTCCGGTCATCCTGACGGACCGCGCGGTGGACTCCTCGGACAAGACGCTCTACAAGACCTTCCTCGGCTCTGACTTCGTTGAGGAAGGCAAGAAAGCCGGCGACTGGCTGGTCAAGGATTCCAAGTCAGCAACGGACACCGTCAACATCGTCGAAATCCAGGGCACCACCGGATCCGCACCCGCGAATGACCGGAAGGAAGGCTTCGCGGAAGCCATCAAGGCTGACCCGAAGCTGAAGATTGTCGCTTCGCAGAGCGGCGACTTCACCCGCAGCGGCGGCAAGCAGGTCATGGAGGCCTTCCTCAAGAACAACGCCGACATCGACGTCGTGTTCGCCCACAATGACGACGAGGGCCTCGGCGCCATCGAGGCGATCGAAGCCGCCGGCAAGGTTCCCGGCAAGGACATCAAGATCATCACCATCGACGCCGTAAAGGACGGCATGACCGCGCTGAGCAACGGCAAGATCAACTACATCGTCGAGTGCAGCCCCATGCTCGGTGACCAGCTCATGGATCTCGCGAAGAAGGTCATTGCCGGCGAGAGCGTGCCCGAACGCGTCGTCACCGAGGAGACGACCTTCACGCAGGAGCAGGCCAAGCAGGTTCTCGCCAGCCGCCCGTACTGAGGCGCGGCGCCCCTGAACGTCCGTGCGGCGGCGGATGACCGCCGCCGCACGGCACACCAATCACAGGAAAGACACGAGGATGAACGAAATCGTTCCGGTCGTCGAGATGACCGGCATAGCTATTGGATTCCCAGGGGTTAAGGCGCTCGACGGCGTCGACTTCCGCCTTTTCCAGGGTGAGGTCCACGCCCTGATGGGTGAGAACGGTGCCGGAAAGTCAACGCTGATCAAGGCCCTGACCGGCGTGTACACCATCGACTCCGGCACCATCACGGTGCTCGGCGAACCGAAGCGGTTCTCGTCCCCCGGGGAGTCCCAGGCGGCCGGCATCAGCACGGTCTACCAGGAAGTCAACCTCTGCCCCAACCTCACCGTTGAGGAAAACGTCCTGCTGGGCCGCGAGCCGCGCCGCCGCGGCTCCATCGACTGGAAGGGCGTGCGGACGCGGACGAGGGAGGTGCTGGCAGAACTGCAGCTGGACCACATCGATCCCGGCTCGCTGCTGTCCACGCATTCCATCGCGGTCCAGCAGCTGATCGCCATCGCCCGCTCCGTGGAGATCAACGCCAAGGTCCTGATCCTGGATGAACCGACGTCGAGCCTGGACGCCGATGAAGTCAGCCAGCTCTTCCGGGTCATCAGGGACCTCCGCGACCGGGGCGTCGCCATCCTTTTCGTCTCCCACTTCCTGGAACAGGTCTACGCGATTTCCGACCGCATGACGGTCCTGCGCAACGGCAAGCTCGTGGGCGAGTACCTGACCCGGGACCTCTCCCGGATGAGCCTCATCTCCAAGATGATCGGCAAGGACATGGAGGCCCTCGCCGAACTGGACCAGGCCCCCGCCCGTACCCGCGCCGCCGCCGGCACCGGCGACACCCCCTTCATCGAAGCCCGCGGCCTCGGCCGGAAGGGGTCGGTTTCCAACGTGGACCTGGCCATCCATCCGGGCGAGGTCGTGGGCCTGGCGGGCCTGCTCGGGGCCGGCCGGACTGAAATTGCCCGGCTCTTCTTCGGCGCCGACAAGGCCGACGAAGGCTCCATCAAAATCAAGGGTGCGGGGCAGAAAATCCGCTCCCCGCGCACCGCCATCGACAAGCGCATCGGATTCTGCTCGGAGGACCGCAAGGAGGAAGGCCTCATCGGCGACCTCACCGTCCGCGACAACCTGGTGCTGGCCATGCAGGCCAGCAAGGGCTGGGCCCGCCGGATTCCCCGCAAGGTCCAGGACGAGCTGGTGGCCGAATACATCAAGACCCTCGACATCCGCCCGGCCAACCCTGACGCACTCATCCGGAACCTCAGCGGCGGCAACCAGCAAAAGGTGCTCCTCGCCCGCTGGCTGGTCACGCATCCCGAACTGCTGATCCTCGACGAGCCCACCCGCGGCATCGACATCGGAGCCAAGACCCAGATCCAGAAACTCGTCAGCCAGCTCGCGGCCGACGGCATGTCCATCCTCTTCATTTCCTCCGAGCTCGAGGAAGTCCTGCGCGTGAGCGACCGCGTCGCCGTCATCAAGGACAGGGCGATGGTCGCCGAAATTAATAACGACGGCGTCTCCGTGGAAGACGTCATGACGGTCATCGCCGGAGGCGCCCAGTGAAATCCCTTCTGAAACACCGCCTCGCGTGGCCGGTGATCGCCCTGGCAGCGCTGCTGCTGCTCAACCAGATTTTCCGGCCCGACTTCCTGGGCCTGCGGATGCAGGACGGCCACCTCTACGGCAGCCTCGTCGACATCATGCGCAACGGCGCCCCCACGATCCTCATTGCGCTCGGCATGACCCTCGTCATCGCCACCCGCGGCATTGACCTGTCGGTCGGCGCTGTGGTGGCGATCGCAGGGGCCGCCTCGTGTGCTTACATCGCCGCCTCCCCTGACCCCGGATCCCCGGTGACGGCCGCGACGGCAGTCGTTATCGCCGTCGTCGCCGCCCTTGCCCTGGGTGTCTGGAACGGTTTCCTGGTGTCCACCATCGGCGTGCAGCCGATTATCGCCACGCTGGTTCTCATGACGGCCGGCCGCGGCATCGCCCAGCTCATCACCGGCGGCCAGATCATCTCGGTGTCCAATGACCACTACAAATCCATCGGCGCGGGATACCTGTTCACCTTGCCGATCTCCATCCTCATTACCGCCGCCGTGTTCGTCCTGGCCGCCGTGCTCACCCGCCGCACCGCGCTGGGGACCCTGATCGAGGCGGTGGGCATCAACCCGGTCGCCAGCCGCCTCGCCGGGCTCCGGTCGCGGAACATCATCTGGATCGTCTACGTCTTCAGCGCCGTCTGCGCCGCGGTTGCCGGCCTGATGATCAGCTCCAACGTCACGGCGGCCGACGCCAACAATGCCGGGCTCTACATCGAAATGGACGCCATACTGGCGGTGGTTATCGGCGGCACCTCACTGGCCGGCGGGCGGTACACCCTGGTGGGAACCGTCGTCGGGGCCTTCATCATCCAGACACTGACCACCACGGTCTACACCCTCGGGATCCCGCCGGAGGTGACCCTTGTGTTCAAGGCGCTGGTGGTCATCACCGTTTGCCTCCTGCAGGCGCCCAAGGCACGGACCCTGCTCAGCAGCCTCAAGGCAGCACCCAAGCCCGCCGCAAAGGAAAAGGTCGCCATCTAATGTCCCCGCTGTCCACGCTTACGCCCCTGACCGTCAAGAAGCCGTCGCCGGCGCGCAGCCGCCTGCGCGGCGGTGCCCGCTACGCGCCGACGCTGGCCACGGTGGGGCTGTTCATCGCCATGTTCGCCGTGGGGGCGGGGATGTACCCGAGTTTCCTCTCCGGCCAGGTCTTCCTCAACCTCTTCATCGACAACACCTTCCTCATCGTGCTCGCCGTCGGCATGACCTTCGTGATCCTCACCGGGGGCATCGACCTCTCCGTCGGGGCCGTCGTCGCACTGTCCATGATGGTGAGCGCCACGCTGCTGCAGCAGGGCTGGAACGCAGGCGCCGTCATCGTCCTCGTGCTCCTGATCGGCGGCGGCCTGGGACTCCTGATGGGTCTGATCATCCAGTACTTCGACATCCAGCCGTTCATCGTGACCCTGGCCGGCATGTTCCTGGCCCGCGGCCTCTGCTACGTCATCAGCCTTGACTCGATCCCGGTCACCGAGGGGTTCTTTACCGGCATGGCGCAGGCCCAGATCCCGCTCCCGGGCGACCTCTTCGTCTCGCCGGGCGTCCTCCTGGCCCTTGGAATCGTGGCCATAGCCTTCTTCGTCCTGCACCACACCCGCTTCGGCCGGACCGTCTACGCCATCGGCGGCAGCGAACACTCCGCCATGCTGATGGGCCTGCCGGTGAAGAGCACCAAGATCCTTGTCTACGCACTCAGCGGCCTCTGCTCGGCCGTCGCCGGCATCCTGTTCTCCTTCTATAGCCTCTCCGGCTACAGCCTGGCGGCGCAGGGCATGGAGCTCGACGCCATCGCGGCGGTGGTCATCGGCGGCACCCTGCTGACCGGCGGCACCGGCTATGTCCTGGGCTCCGTCGTCGGCGTACTGGTGCTGGGGATTGTCCAGACCTTCATCGCCTACGACGGCACCCTCAGCTCCTGGTGGACCAAGATCGTCATCGGCGGCCTGCTCCTCGTCTTCATCCTGCTGCAGCGGCTCTTCGCCCGGAAAGCCGGCTGACTCTTTACCTATCCCGCACGTCAATTCCCGCACGTCGAAAGGACTTTTCAGCATGAATGATTCCGTCAACCGCCAGTTCTCCCGCCGGTCCTTCCTTGGCACCGGAACCGCAGCAGCCGCAGCCTTCGCCGTCGCGGGTGCGGGAGGCGGGGCCCTGGTGGCGGCACCCGCCGCTTCCGCAGCCGCCGATTCGACTCCACTGATCAACCCGGTGGTTCCGCAGCGGGCGGACCCGTGGCTCATGAAGCACACGGACGGCAAGTACTACTTCACCGGTTCCGTGCCCGAGTACAACCGCATCATCGTCCGTTCCTCCCCCACTATCGCGGGGCTCGGCAGCGCTGCGGAAGCGGTGGTCTGGACACGGCCCGCCTCCGGAACGATGGGCGGCCACATCTGGGCTCCCGAACTGCACCACTTCGACGGCCAATGGCACATCTACTTCGCCGCCGGCGACAGCAGCGATGTCTTCCGGGTGCGGATCTACGTGATTTCCACTGACGACGCCGATCCGGCCACCGCCGTGTGGGGACCGCCGGTCCGCGTGTACACGCATGCTGACACCTTCTCCCTGGATGCCACCACGTTCGAGCACGGGGGCACGCGCTACCTGCTGTGGGCTCAGAGCGACACTGGTGTGAACTCCAGCCTGTACATCGCGTCCATGTCGTCACCGTCAACGCTCTCCAGCACCCCGGTCCGCATTGCCGTTCCCACGCTGGACTGGGAGACCCGGGGCTACAAGGTGAACGAAGGCCCAGCGGTGATCAAGCGGAACGGCCGCATCTTCGTGACCTTCTCCGCCAGCGCCACGGACGCCAACTACTGCGTGGGCCTGCTGACGGCTGACGCCACTGCCGACCTGCTCAACGCTGCATCATGGAACAAGACACCCGTTCCCGTCTTTGTGACCACCGAGGGCTCCAAGCAGTACGGACCGGGACACAACTCCTTCACCGTGGACGAGGCCGGCAACGACGTGCTGGTGTACCACGCCCGGTCCTACCGCACTATCGTCGGCGACCCGCTGTACGATCCCAACCGGCACGCCCGGGTGCAGCGGCTGTACTGGAACGCGGACGGCACACCGAATTTCGGCGTACCGGTGGGCGACGGCGAACTGCCGGTGCGCCTGGAACCCGCCTCGGGCCCTGGCACGTTCCTGGCGCACGACGGCGCCACCGTCACCGCTGCCCCCTCCCCCGCACTGGCGGCATCCCAGTTCCGCATCGCGCCGGGCTACGCCAAGAAGAACTCGGTGGTCATCGAGCCGGTCCTGGCCAAGGGCCGCTACCTCCGGGTACAGGGATCAGCGGTGAGCATAGCGACTACGGAGGGGTCGTCGTCGGCCTTCCTGAAGCGGGGCGGCCTGTCGGATGCTGCCGGCGCCTCCTTCGAGTCGGTGGACGTCCCGGGCTCCTACCTTGTCCTCCGGCAGGGTGCCCTGGCGCTGGCAAAGGTGGGCAAGGACGAGCGGCCGGCTGCCACATTCTTCCTGCGTTCCTAGTCCTTCATGGATCCCGAGACCCCCGCGCGCTGGGCGCGTGGGTGACTGCGAATCACTGGTGATGTGGTGGTTGTGCATTTGGGCAGGGCCGGCGGTTTCTCCGCCGGCCCTGCTGTTCTTTGAGGCTTTCGAAAGCCTTGGCACCGCTGCCATCGGAATCATGGATATCACGCAGAAAGGCCCCGGGCTGCGGCAGGGCGGGCTGGCCGGGAGTCAGGACGAACAGGCTCGCCAGCACCATGACGACACCGACCCAGCCCAGCACGGGCAGCCGCTCCCCCACCACCACAACTGCCAACACGGCGGCGACAACGGTTTCCATGAGGGAAAGACCCGTAGCTGTGCTTGCGCGGACGCGCGCCAATCCCCAACCGAACAAGACGTAGCCTGCGAACATCGGGACAAGCGCCATGTAGGCGCCCACCGTGAAATTGCCCCAGGACTCAAGGAGCGGCCGGCCGGTCGCGGCGAGCACCGGCATCAGGAGCACTCCGCCGAGCCCGAATACTGCACCCATGGCGGCCCGGGATGACACTCCCCCGCTGATCAGGCGGTGGGCAGCCCACGAGTACAGCGCGTAGGTGACACCTGCCACGAGCCCCAGAACGATTCCCCCCGGCACGGCCCAGGGTTCGGCAAGGGCGCCCGGGCGTTCCGCACTGTCACCGGCGAAACTCAGGAGTCCGGCGCCCGCCACCCCGATCAGCGCGCCGAGCATCCAGCGGCGGGTCAGCACTTTCCGCTCCGCCAGCCGCTCGATGACAGCCGACGCCAGAGGGGCCGAGCCGATCGAGACCACCGTTCCGAGCGCAACGCCGGAAAGGTGCATGGAGCTGTAGAAGGCAAGAGGGTACACGGCGACCGCTACAGCACCCAGGGAGACAAGCAGCCACCGGCCGCGGAGGCTACCCCAGTGGCCAGCAATCGGCTGCACCGCGTACAGGGCTTGCAGCAATCCGCCCACGCCCATTGCCACGGCACCGATAGCCAGCGGACTCACCGACGGCGCGAATGTGGCGACGGTTCCGGTAGTGCCCCAAAGCGCCGACGCGCCCACAACAAAAATCGCACCCAGGAGGGGCCCGTTCAATCGGCCAGGCGCCGCTTTCATAGCTCCTCCAGCATCTGGGCAGCGATCATCCGGGCCTCGTGCAGGCAACGGTCTCCGCCTTCAAGGCCGGCCCTCGCCATGGAGCCCTCGAGCACGAACGCCAGATGCCGGGCCATCCTGCCCGCCGCCTCGCCCTGCCCCGGCTGCAGTTCCGCCACATGCTTGAGCAGGAGGTCCTCAACTTCCTCCTTATGCTGCCTTACGGCCTGCCTTCCGGGAGCGCCCGCCGGCAGTTCCGCGGCCGCGTTGAGTAGGCCGCACCCCCTGAAACCGCGCTCATAGGCGAAGTTCGCGTGGTCGATGTAGGCGTCGAACACCGCCAGGACACGGCCCTGCGGAGTAACCGCCGCCGCGACCCGCTCCCGGTACATGGCGAGCCATTCCTCATGCCGGGCGGCAAGGTAGGCCGCCACCAGGTCCGCCTTGGAAGCGAAGTTGTTGTAGAGGCTCTTCTTGGCCACGCCTGCCGCCGCGGTGATGGAGTCGATGCCCGTGGCCGTCACGCCGTCGGCATAGAAAAGGCGCGCCGCAGCCTCAAGGAGCGACGCACGGGCGGGGCGCTTTGTCGATCGGCTTTCAGGTGAAGCCACCGTTGAAACCTCCTGCAGAAAAGCAGTGAGTAGGTAGACCAGTCTACGTACTCTGTTCCGGAACGGACATCGGCCGCAGCCCCCGGCGGCGCACGGTGAAGCTTCGCCAGGCACCGCCGCCATTGTCATCAATCTGTGTCTTGCTTCACAGCCGGGGCAGGGATAATATTATCCATGATTGTTAGCGCTAACAGACATGTTGGGGCAGCCGGGGCCTCCGCTCCGGTGATGACAGCCTCCGGTGCCGGTCCTGCGGAACGGCCTCGGTACGCCGGACATAAGTGGCCGGCACTGGCGGAAAGTACTTACGCTTTGCGCTCAAGCACCGATTCGTGGCCCGACCAGGCCACGGAAGGAGAATAACGTGAGAATCAAGAAACTCCTGGGCGCCGTCGCCGTCGTCCTGGCTGTTACGGTGGGGGCCACCGGCTGCGGCAGCCGTCCCGGCACCGCCACCAGCTCCAGCAGCGCCGACGCTGCCGGTGCCCTGGTGGGGATCTCCATGCCGACGCAGACGTCGGAACGCTGGATCGCGGACGGCAAGAACGTCTCCGAATCCCTGGCCAAGCTCGGCTACAAGACGGACCTGCAGTACGCCAACGACGACATCCCCACCCAGGTCTCGCAGATCGAGAACATGCTGACCAAGGGGGCCAAGTCCCTGATCATCGCCGCCATCGACGGCACCACGCTGACGGATGTCCTGGCCAAGGCCAAGGAACAGAACGTCAAGGTCATCGCCTACGACCGGCTGATCAATGGCACCCCGAACGTGGACTACTACACCACCTTTGACAACTATGAGGTGGGCGTCCAGCAGGCCACGTCGCTGCTGACCGGGCTGGGCCTGGTGGATGCCTCCGGCAAGAAGGTCGAGGGCAAGGGCCCGTTCAACGTGGAACTCTTCGCGGGCAGCCCGGACGACAACAACGCCAACTTCTTCTGGACCGGCGCCATGGACACCCTGAAGCCGTACCTGGATGCCGGCACCCTCAAGGTGCCCAGCGGCCAGACGAAGTTTGAGCAGGCCGCCATCCTACGCTGGCAGGCGGCAACCGCCCAGAAGAGGATGGAAGACATCCTCACCGCCGCTTACGGTTCAGGCAAGAAGCTCGACGGCGTGCTGTCGCCCTATGACGGCCTCTCCATCGGCATCATCTCGGCACTGACCAGCACCGGCGGCTACTCCAAGGGCGCCCTGCCGGTCGTGACCGGCCAGGACGCGGAAAAGGGCTCGGTGAAGTCCATCGTTGCCGGCGAGCAGTACTCCACGATCTTCAAGGACACCCGCAAGCTCGGCGAGCAGGCCGTGAAAATGGTGGACGCGGTCCTGAAGGGCCAGCAGCCCGAGACCAATGACACCAAGACCTACAACAACAAGGTCAAGGTGGTCCCGGCCTTCCTGCTGAAGTCCGTAATCGTCACCAAGGACAATTACAAGCAGGAACTTATCGACTCCGGTTACTACACCGACGCCGACATCAAGTAGCAGTATTGCGGGGGTGCCTGCAGCGGCAGGCACCCCCGTCCCTCGAACAGATCAGCTCATCGAACAGATCAGCGGGAATTAACCAATGAACGTACCCATTCTTCAGATGCGCGGGATCACCAAGACCTTCCCCGGCGTCAAGGCCCTCCAGGATGTCACCCTGGATGTGAACCGCGGCGAGGTCCACGCGATCTGCGGCGAAAACGGGGCAGGCAAGTCCACCCTGATGAAGGTGCTCTCCGGCGTGTACGCCCACAACACCTTCGAGGGGGACATCCTCTTCGAGAACGAACCGTGCGACTTCGCATCCATCAGCGACAGCGAGAAGCGCGGCATCGTGATCATCCACCAGGAGCTGGCCCTGAGCCCGTACCTGTCCATCGCGGAAAACATCTTCCTGGGCAACGAAATGGCTTCCCGCGGCTGGGTCGACTGGCGCAAGACCAACCTGGAAGCGGCCAAGCTGCTGGCCCGGGTTGGCCTGGATGAAAACCCGATCACCCCCATCCAGCACATCAGCGTGGGCAAGCAGCAGCTCGTCGAAATCGCCAAGGCGCTCTCCAAGGAAGTGAAGCTGCTGATCCTGGACGAGCCCACCGCGGCCCTGAACGACGAGGACTCGGACCACCTGCTGGACCTGATCCTGCACCTGAAAGGCCAGGGCGTCACCAGCATCATCATCAGCCACAAACTCAACGAAATCCGCAAGGTCGCGGACGCCGTCACCATCATCCGCGACGGCAAGTCCATCGAGACCCTGCGCGTGGACGAGGGCCAGATAACCCAGGAACGCATCATCCGCGGCATGGTGGGGCGGGACCTGGACAGCCTCTACCCGGAGCGGGAACCGCAGATCGGCGAAGAAGTCCTGCGCATCGAGGACTGGACGGTCCAGCACCCGCAGGACCACAGCCGCACCGTGGTGCACAACGCCAGCCTTAACGTCCGCAAGGGCGAAGTGGTGGGGCTCGCCGGCCTGATGGGTGCCGGCCGCACCGAACTGGCCATGAGTGTCTTCGGCCGCACGTACGGACGCGCCGTCTCCGGGAAGGTGTTCAAGTACGGCAAGGAAATCAACACATCCACCGTCCCCGAGGCCATCCGCCACGGCATCGCCTACGCCACCGAGGACCGCAAGCACTACGGGCTGAACCTGATCGAGGACATCAAGCGGAACATCTCCATGGCTGCCCTGCCCAAGCTCGCCAAGCGCGGCTGGGTGGACAAGAACAAGGAAACCACGGTGGCGAACAGCTACCGGAAGAGCATGAACATCAAGGCCCCGTCGGTCGCCGCCATCACCGGTAAGCTCTCCGGCGGCAACCAGCAAAAGGTGGTCCTCAGCAAATGGATGTTCTCAGACCCCGACGTGCTGATCCTGGACGAGCCCACCCGGGGCATCGACGTTGGCGCCAAGTTCGAGATCTACACGATCATCGCCGAGCTCGCCGCCCAGGGTAAGGCCGTCATTGTGATCTCCTCCGAGCTCCCCGAGCTCCTGGGAATCTGCGACCGGATCTACACCCTTTCCGCCGGCCACGTCACGGGTGAAGTCCCGATCGCCGAGGCCTCCCAGGAAACCCTTATGCACTACATGACCCAAGAGAAGGAATAACGAGCCATGTCCGCCCTACGAGAATCCCTCGGCTTCCTGGCAAGCCGCCTCCGCCAGGTCGGCATCTTCGTCGCCCTGATCCTGATCGTCCTGCTGTTCCAGGTCCTCACCGACGGGATCCTGCTGGAGCCGCAGAACGTCACCAACCTCGTCGTCCAGAACAGCTACATCCTCATTCTGGCCATCGGCATGGTCATGGTCATCATCGCCGGCCACATCGACCTCTCCGTCGGTTCCATCGCCGGCTTCATTGGCGCCGTCGCCGGCGTCATGATTGTCCACTGGGGCTGGGCCTGGTGGGCAGCGATCCCGGCCTGCCTCCTCGTCGGCGCTTTGGTAGGCGCGTGGCAGGGGTACTGGATCGCCTACGTCGGCATCCCCGCCTTCATCGTTACCCTGGCCGGCATGCTCATCTTCCGCGGTCTGACCCTGATCACCCTCAAAAACCAGCAGATCACCCCGTTCCCGGACGAGCTCCGTGCCCTCGGCGGCGGGTTCCTGCCGGACATCTCTGGCGGTACCTCCGTGCTCGAGTGGCTCACCGTGATCCTCGGCGTTGGCGGCACCGCGGCCCTGCTCTTCCAAGCCATCAAGGAACGTCGCATCCGCACCAAGTTCAACCTGGAAAACGAGCCCATGGCCTGGTTCGCCACGAAGACCGCGTTCATCGCCCTGCTGATGCTGGTCATCACGTTCCTGCTCGCCAGCTACCGCGGCACCCCGATCGTGCTGATCGTCCTCGCTGTGCTGGTCATCGCGTACTCCGCGCTGATGAACAACAGCATCTTCGGCCGGCACACCTACGCCATCGGCGGGAACCTGCACGCCGCCGAGCTCTCCGGCATCAAGACCAAGGCTGTGACGTTCCGGCTCTTCGTGAACATGGGTGTCCTCGCCGCACTCGCCGGCCTGATCTTCACGGCACGCCTGAACTCGGCACAGCCCGCTGGCGGCACCGGCTTCGAACTGGACTCCATCGCCGCCGCCTTCATCGGCGGAGCAGCGGTCCAGGGCGGCATCGGAACGGTGGCCGGAGCCATGATCGGCGGCCTCATCATGGGCGTCCTCAACAACGGCATGTCCATCCTCGGCCTCGGCACCGACTACCAGCAGCTGATCAAGGGCCTGGTGCTCCTGATCGCCGTCGGCTTCGACATCTTCAATAAGAACCGTGCCAGCGGCGGATCCTCAATCGCCAAGCGCTTCAAGCTCAGGACCACACCGCCGGCCACCGAACAAACCACGGCACCGGCGCAAACCCAGCCGCCGGCATCTACCAAAGAAACAGCGGAACCTGCCGCGCCGGTGGCGGCCGGCAGCCGCGAATCAGGCAACGCATAGCCCACCGGCCACAGCCAGCAGAAAGGACATGCCATGACCGCACTCCTTGATTCCATCGACATCTGCGTTACGAGCCGGCACGCCCTGGAGGAGCACCTCGAAGCTGCCGTGAAGGACCTCCAGGAACTGGCGATGCTCACGGGTACGCACGGCATCCTGGTCACGCGCCATCGGCCAGGAAACTACACGGCCGCGCTTTCTGACCAGGTCCCGTTCGGCATGACGCGCGAAGTGATTCGCTGACCCGGTACTTACCAAGAGAGCTCACAGCAGAGCCCCTCCCCCGGTCAAAAACCGAGGGAGGGGCTCTGCTGGTTAAGGAAGCTAGCGTGCGGTGAAGGGCAGCATCCGGCGGGACTGGCGCGCGGCGCAAGGTGGAACCCAACCGCGAGCACGCCCTCGAAGTGCTCGCCGACAGCTGGCACCACCTGCTCTGCGACGAAGCCTGAGTTCGCCTGCCGACCGCACTTATGTAGGAGCAGCCGTGGACCCCCGCACCACGAGTTTGGGGTTGAGGACCGAGGCCGCTCCGGAAGGGCCGTGGGCCATGTCGGACAGGAGCATCCGGATGCAGCGCGCACCGAGCTCCTTGAAGCCCTGGTTCACCGTGGTCAGCGGCGGGACGAAGTAGCCGGCCTCCGGCTGGTCGTCGAAGCCCACCACGCTGATGTCCTCCGGCACGCGCAGCCCGGCCTCGTGGAAGGCGCGCAGTGCCCCGAGGGCCATCTGGTCGTTCGCCGCGAACACGGCAGTGACGTTGCCGGCAGCCGCCAGTTCCATTCCCGCGCGGTAGCCGCTTTCGGCACTCCAGTCGCCGGGGATCAGCACGCCCTCCGGCAGCCCGGCCTGCTCAAGGGCGCGGCGCCAGCCCTCGGTCCGGGCAGCGGCGTCAATCCAGTCCTGCGGACCCGAAACGTGGGCGATTGACGTGTGGCCGAGGTTCACCAGGTGCTGCACGGCGAGGCCCGCACCAACGCGCTGGTTCACGGCGGCGACCGTCAGGTGTTCATCCGCCCCGAAACCCACGGCAACCAGCGGGACGGACAGTGCGATGGCGTGCAGCGATTTCAGCATCGTCTCGTGCGGGACGATCACCACGATCCCGTCCACCGACTGCAGCAGGAAGTGTTCGAGGGCGTCGTGGATGCCGGCAGCCGTCACTTCGCTGAGGCTGGCCATGCTGACGGCATAGCCCTCGTTCCGGGCTGCGTGCTGGACGCCCAGCAGCGTGTTGGCTGGGCCGTAGTGTGCCGTGCCGGCGCCCAGGACTCCAATCGTCTGGGAACGCCTGGTGACGAGGCTGCGTGCCGCGGTGTTGCGGCGGTATCCCAGCTCGGCGATGGCGCGTTCCACACGTCTGCGGGTCCGGGCGCTGACGTTGGGATGCGTGTTCAGCACACGCGAGACGGTCTGGTGGGACACGCCTGCGAGGCGCGCCACGTCCTCCATGACGGGAGGACGTGGCGCGGTGTTTGCTGTCACTGCGTTGAACTGGTCACGTGGCGAAGATGCTCCAGGATGCCTCGTGCGTGGCGCCCGGTTCGAGCCGGATCAGGTCCACGCCGCTGTTGAAGGCATCGGGCGGGCAGGTCATGGGTTCCACGGCGAGGCCCAGCCGGTTGGGGGCCGGCGGCCGCTTGTCGGCGGTATGGATCTGGAGCCACTGGCAGGTGCGGTCCCAGGACATTCCGACGCCGGTTCCGCCCGGATCCCGGACCAGCACTCGCGCCCGCCCCCCGCCGTCGAACGCAATGTCCGTGAAGGCGTGATCGATCTCAGTGGCGCCGATGGCGCGCGGCGCGCGGAAATCAAACCCGTGGCCCTCCACGGTGCGCCTTTCCTTGGGCAGCAGCCTGTCCGGGGTGACCTCGAGGAACTCCCCGGCGGGGACTTCGAGGGTCCACTCATCGAGGGGCGACGGACCGGCAACCAGGTACGGGTGAGGGCAGACCCCGTAGGGCGCCACGGTACCGCCAACGTTCAGCGCCGTGACCCGGCTGTGAAGGCCGTCCCCCGACAGCCGGTATTCGACCCCGAGCCGCACCGTATGCGGGTAGCCCGGCGTCGGACCGGCGATGCAGGAAAGCGTCACTGAGGACTCGTCCTGCGACTCCAATTCCCAGTCCAGGGGGAACACCAGGCCGTGCAGGGCACAGCCGCGCTCCGGTTCGTTGACCGGCACCTCGTACTCGCTGCCGTCGAACGTGTACCGGCCGTCGGCGATCCGGTTGGGCCAGGGCGCTGCGACAATGCCGCGGTAGTCGGGGATGGGCCCGCCCGCCGGGAACGGAACGATGAGGTCCCGTCCCCGGTGGCGCAGCTCTCGCAGGGCACCTGCCTGTGCCGTGATGACGGCGGTGTACTCCCCCGCCCGGATGTTGAATTCGGTCCCAGCCCTGCTGTCGGTCACAGCCTGCCGGCCAGCCTGTAGTAAGCGGCGTTCCAGGCCAGTTCCTTCTTGAACTGCTTGAGGGTGGTGCCTTCGTCGATGGTGAGCAGCTCGGTCTGGGCGATTTCGGCGAAGTCCTCGAACACGTCCACGCCCACCTGGGTGGAAAGAACCGTGTGGTGCGCGGCCCCGGCGGTGAGCCAGGCGGCCGCGGAGGTGGCGAAGTCGGGCTTCGGTTCCCAGAGGGCGCGTGCGACCGGCAGGTTGGGCAGCGGCTCGTCGAGGTCGACGACGTCGACGGCGTTCGCCACGAGGCGGAAGCGGTCGCGCATGTCGGACAGTGCGACCACGACGCCGGGGCCGGCGTCGGTGTCGAAGACCATGCGGACCGGGTCCTCCTTGCCGCCGATGCCCAGCGGGTGGATTTCGACGCGCGGCTTGGTGGCGGTTAGCGAAGGGCAGACCTCCAGCATGTGGGCGCCGAGGATCCTCTCCTGGCCGGGCACCAGGTGATAGGTGTAGTCCTCCATGAGCGAAGCGCCGCCGGGCAGTCCGGCGCCCATGACCTTGGCCGCGCGGATCAGGATGGCCGTCTTCCAGTCGCCCTCGGCACCGAAGCCGTAGCCGTCCGCCATGAGCCGCTGGACGGCCATTCCCGGCAGCTGCCGCAGCTCGCCGAGATCCTCGAAGGAGGTGGTGAAGGCTGCAGAGCCGTTGGCTTCGAGGAAGCTGCGCAGCCCGAGCTCGATGCGGGCACTGTAGCGCAGTGACTCATGGCGGGCACCGCCGGAGCGAAGCTCCGGCGCCACGTCGTAAAGCCGTTCGTACTCGGCGACCAGGGTGTCGACGTCGGACTCCGCCGAGCCGTGGACGGCGTCGGCGAGTTCGTTGACCGACCAGGTGTTGACCGAGACGCCGAAGCGCAGCTCCGCCTCGGTCTTGTCACCTTCGGTGACGGCGACGTTGCGCATGTTGTCCCCGAAGCGGGTCAGCTTCAGGTTCCGGACGGCCGCCCAACCGGCGGAGGCGCGCTGCCAGACGCCCACCTGACGGGCCACGTCGGGGTTGGACACGTGGCCCACGACGGTCTTGCGCGGCACACCCAGCCGGGACTGGATGTAGCCGAACTCGCGGTCGCCGTGCGCGGCCTGGTTCAGGTTCATGAAGTCGAAGTCGATGTCCGCCCAAGGCAGTTCCACGTTGGCCTGGGTGTGCAGGTGCAGGAGGGGCTTGCGGAGCAGGTCCAGGCCCTGGATCCACATCTTCGCCGGGGAGAACGTGTGCATCCACGCCGTCACGCCGATCACCGAATCGTCGGAGTTGGCCTCCAGCGCGGTCCGGCGGATGGCGTCCGAATCCGTCAGCACGGGCTTCCAGACAAGCTTGACCGGCACCTCGGAGGATTCGTTCAGCGCGGCAGCGATCTCCTGCGACTGGGCGGCCACCTGCTTCAGCACGTCCTCGCCGTAGAGGTGCTGGCTGCCGGTCAGGAACCAAACCTCGTAGTGCTCGAGGGAGGTGTTGTTGGCGGTGGACATTGGTGTCTCCTTTTGAAGTCTTCGGGTGTGGTGCGGGGGGCCGGACTAGCGTCCGTATACGTTCTGGTAGCGGTCGTAGAGCGACTCGATCTGCCCCTGGTCGATGGGCAGCGGCTCGCCGAGCTGGCGCGAGATGTGGACCGTGCGGGCCACCTCCTCGCACATCACGGCGGCCTTGACTGCGGAGCGCGCGTCCTTGCCGATGGTGAACGGGCCGTGGTTCTGCATCAGCACCGCCGGCGAGTTGGATCCCCGCAGGGTGTCCACGATGCCGCGGCCGATCGAATCGTCGCCGATGAGCGCGAACGGGCCCACCGGGATGGGGCCACCGAACTCATCGCCCATCATGGTCAGCACACACGGGATCTCCTCGCCCCGCGCGGCCCAGGCCGTGGCATAGGTGGAGTGCGTGTGGACCACGCCGCCGACGTCGGGCATGTTCCGGTACACGTAGGCGTGCGCGGCGGTGTCCGACGACGGTGTGAGGTCCGGGTTCTCCCACTGGGCGGGTACGCCGTCGGCGTCGGCGCTCAGGCTGCTGACCGGGGTGCCGTAGAGATCGGTGACCACCATGGCTTCGGGGGTCAGGGCGTCGTACGAGACGCCCGAGGGCTTGATGACCATGAGGTCGTAGCCGGGGATCCGGCCGGAGACGTTGCCGGCGGTCCAGACCACCAGGTCGTACCGGGTCAGCTCGGCGTGCAATTCGCAGACCTCGCGGCGGACACGGGCAATGGTGTCCAGCAGGGCGCTCATGCCGAAACCTCCTCGGTAAGCAGGGACTGGACGTTGGTTGACCGGGCGTTGGCCGGCTGAACGGCGTTGCGCTGGATGGCCTTGAGCCGGTGCATGACGTCGTTGGTTCCCCTGCCGAAGTAATCGTGGAGGGTCCGGTACTCGCGGAACAGTTCGTCGTACGCTGCAACGTTTTCCGGGATGGGGGTGTAGACGGCGCCGGGGGCGGCGCCCATCGTCTCGGAGGCGGCCCGGACATCGGCATACTTTCCGGCGGCGACGGCCGCGTGGATGGCCGAACCCAGGGCCGGGCCCTGCGTGGAGCCGATGGTGGAGAGCTGGAGTCCGGTCACGTCCGAGTAGATCTGCATGAGGAGTCGGTTTTTCAGCAGGCCGCCGGCCACGATGAATTCCTTCACCGGGACGCCGGAATCGCGGAAGGCCTCCACGATGGTGCGGGTGCCGAAGGCGGTGGCCTCGAGCAGCGCCCGGTAAATGTCCTCCGGCCGGGTGGCCAGGGTCTGGCCGACGACCACGCCGGAGAGCTCGTGGTCCACCAGCACGGAGCGGTTGCCGGAGTGCCAGTCGAGCGCGATCAGGCCGTGCTGGCCGATCGCCTGCCCGGAGGCCAGGTCCGTCAGGTATTCATGGATGCCCTGTCCAGCTGCGGCCGCGGCCTGGTGGTATTCCGGCGGAACGCCGTACTTGGTGAACCAGCCGAAGATGTCGCCAACGCCGGATTGTCCGGCCTCGTACCCCCAGAGCCCGTCGACAATGCCGCCGTCCACCACGCCGCACATTCCCGGCACCTCATGGAGTTCGGCGCCGTTCATGACGTGGCAGGTGGAGGTGCCCATGATGGCCACGAGCTGGCCCGGCTCCACTGCCTTCGCTGCCGGGGCGGTGACGTGTGCGTCCACGTTGCCCACAGCGACGGCGATGCCCTCCGGGAGCCCGGTCCAGGCGGCGGCCTCGGCGGTCAGGTAGCCGGCGGCGTCGCCCAGGCGTCCGATGGTGTGGTCCAGCTTGGCGCTGACGAAGTCCTTGAACTGCGGGTTCAGGGCGGCGAGGAAGTCATCGGACGGGTAGTGCCCGTCCTGGTAGATGCCCTTGTACCCGGCGGTGCAGGCGTTGCGGACGTAGTTTCCGCAGAGCTGCCACACAATCCAGTCGGCGGCCTCCACCCAGTGGTCCATTTCGGCGTAGGCCTCGGGGTCCTCCTCCAGCAGCTGCAGCCCCTTGGCGAATTCCCACTCGGACGAGATCAGTCCGCCGTACCGCGGCAGCCAGGATTCGCCCAGCTCGGCGGCGAGCGCGTTGATACGGTCCGCCTGGCCCTGCGCGGCGTGGTGGCGCCACAGCTTCACATACGCGTGCGGGCGGTTCGCGAAGCCCGGCACCTCGTTCAGCGGGGTTCCGTCAGCCTTGACGGGCACCATGGTGCAGGCCGTGAAGTCCGTGGCGATCCCGACGACGGCGGCCGGGTCGATTCCGGCGTCAGCGATTGCGGCCGGAACGGCGTGCCGGAGCACGTCGCGGTAGTCGTTGGGCACCTGCAGCGCCCATTCCCCGGGCAGGCGGGCGGCTGTTCCTTCGGCCGTGTCCGCCACGTCCGCCGGAAGCGTTTCGGTGACTACCGCGTGCGGGTAGTCGAACACGCCGCTGCCGAGTTCCTTGCCGTCCCGGACCCGCACAACCACGGCCCGGCCGGACAGGGTGCCGTAGTCCACCCCGATGACATAGTTTTCGCTGCCGTCTGCTGTGACGTCCATGAATCCTCCAAATGATGGCCCGCTGCTTATCGGGCTGACACCATTGTGAGCGCTAACAACTTACTCCGTCAAGTGCTGCGGATCACCGGTTTGGGGATCTATGCCGTCAGGCCGGGGCGGACGTGCTCCGGCGGACTACCAGCTCGGGCTCCACCACCGTGGTGCTGACGGTGTCCCCGTTCTCAATGGCGCTCAGCATCAGGTCCATGCAGCGCCTGCCCAGCTCCTCGAAGTCCTGGCGCACGGTGGTGAGCGGCGGCGTGAAATAGCCCGACTCCGGCTGGTCGTCGAAGCCCACCACCGAGACATCCTCGGGGACCCTGACGCCGGCCTCGTTGAAGGCACGGAGCAGGCCCAGGGACATCTGGTCGTTGCCCACGAACAGCGCGGTGGCAGTCCGTTCGGCAGCCAGCTTCCGGCCGATCTCATAGCCGCTGCCCGCGCTCCAGTCCCCCTCGACCACCAGGCTGTCATCCAGCCCGGCCGCGCGAAGTGCAGCACTCCAGCCCTCGGCACGCGCCACCGCATCAATCCAGTCCTGCGGACCGGCAATGTGGCCGATCCGGCGGTGGCCCTGCTCAATCAAATGCCCGACGGCGAGCTCGGCCCCCCGCTTCTGGTCCACCATGGCGCCACTGACCCCCTCACTGCCCAGCGACCCCACGGCCACCACCGGCACGCCGGGATTCAGTTCCGCCAGGGCGAGGAGCGTCTCGGAATGCGGCACGATCACTACAATGCCGTCCACGGACTGGTCCAGGAAGTGCCGGATGGCATCGAAAATCGCCTCCCGGCTCACCGACCTCAGGGCCGCGATGCTCACGAAGTAGCCGGCGTCGCGCGCGGCCTGTTCGACCCCGAGCAGCGTGTTGGCGGGACCGTACTGGGACAACTCGCTGCCAAGTACGCCGATGGTCTGCGACCTCCGGGTCACCAGGCTCCGCGCCGCAGTATTGCGCCGGTAGCCCAGCTCGGCAACGGCGGCCTCGACGCGCTCACGCGTGGCCTTGCTGACGTTGGGATGGTTGTTGATCACCCGGGACACAGTCTGGTGCGAGACTCCCGCGCGCTCCGCCACATCCTCAAGCCGGGGCAGCCGGGCATTGGTTTTTGCCATGGGGTAATTGTGCGTGACCCACCGCCCCGAGGACGAATAGACGCGGCCCGACGTAAACTGATGGGAGCAAAGGAGCGCTGGCGATGGACGGCAAAGTTCATCATTCTGGGGGCGGATCTTCCGCACGGCACATGCTGACGGACCTCCTGCTCCTGCTCGCCTTATTCCTTGGTTACTTGCCCGGTGCCACGCCCGCGCGCGCCGTATCGCTCAACGGCCACGACATTTCCTGGCCCCAATGCCCGACGGCGGTGGGCGGCTTCGGCCTGCCGCTCCCGCCGGCGTCGTCCCAGTTCGTGGTGATCGGCCTGACGAAGGGACTGCCCTTCACGGAGAACCCGTGCCTGGCCAGCCAGGTCGCCTGGGCATCCAGCAACCGCAAGCCGGCCCAGGCGTACACCATGGCCGCCTTTCCCAAGGCCGCCCAGCTCACCACCTACCGGTCCCAGGGACCGTGGTCAGCAGCCACCCGGGCGGGGCAGCTCTCCAATGTCGGCTACGCGGAAGCACGGTTCGCGGTGGCAAGCCTGGCGCGGGTCCGGTTTGCGCCGCGCGTGGTGTGGATCGACGTCGAGCCCCGACCGGCCCAGCCGTGGCCCACCGCGACTGCGCCGCAGCAGCGCGAAAACCGTTACATCGTCGAGGGCCTAATGCGCGGCCTGCGCGATTCCGGCTACTCCTACGGCGTGTACTCGTTCGCTTCGGGCTGGGCCAGCATCACCGGTTCCTGGCGGCTCTCCGGCGTTCCGGTGTGGGCCACCGCCGGCCGGCTGGATTTCCCCGGCGAAGCCCAGAACCTCTGCCGCACCGCCAGCTTCTCCGGCGGCCGCGTGTACCTCTCGCAGTGGTACGACGACGTCCGGGACTACGACCTGACCTGCGACCCCTACGCCTTCACTCCCCTGCCTGTTCCGGCGTCCACCCTGTCCCGGTCGACGGGCGACTTCAACGGGGACTGGAACACCGACATCCTGGCCCGCGTGAGCGCGACGGCCGAACTGCGGCTGTACCGGGGGAACGGCCGCGGCAGTCCGCTCCCCGGCGTGCGGATCGGTAATGGCTGGCGGGGCTACAGCGCCCTTGAGACGCCCGGCGACTTCAACGGCGATGGCCCGCTGGACGTCCTCGCCCGGGAGGACGCCACCGGCATCCTCTGGCTGTACCGCGGCAACGGCACCGGGGGGTTCCTTCCGCGGATTAGGATCGGCGCGGGCTGGAACATCTTTAGCGCGATCATCGGCCCCGGTGATTTCAACGGTGACCAGCGCGTGGACATCCTTGCCCGAGAGTCTGCCACCGGCTTCCTCTGGCTGTACCGCGGCAACGGCACGGGCGGGTTCCTGCCCCGGGTCAAAGTGGGCGCCGGCTGGAACGCCATCAATGCTTTGGCAGGCCCAGGCGACATGAACGGCGACGGCACCGTCGACGTCCTGGCACGCGAGCGCGCCAGCGGCGTCCTGTGGCTGTACCGCGGCAGCGGCACCGGCGGCTGGCTCCCCCGCGTCCGGGTGGGCGCCGGCTGGAACGTCATGACCGCCGTCGTAAGTCCCGGCGATTTCAACGGCGACCGCAACCCGGACCTGCTGGCGCGCGATGCCGCCGGCGTCCTGTGGCTCTACCCCGGGCTTGGCACAGGTCTGTTAGCCTCCCGCGTGCGCATCAGCGCCGGGTGGAACGGACTCGCCCCGCTGTTCTAGCTGTTACATCTAGCGCGCCCGCTGGACCGATTTTCTGGCCACGGCCCTTTGTTACTTTGCCGTAGCCCTATGACGGCCACCCCCCTTATACCCATCTCATTGAGGGGTATGTACAGCACTCGTCCAATGTTTTCCCAAGCCCCGGCCCGCACTGTAGTTGCGCGGGGCAACGACAAGCGCAGCCGGCTTCCGCAAAGGCCAGGATTTCCCGGTGCAGAAACCGCCGGGGAAAGACCCTGAGAAGGCTCGAATACCGGGGCCACCAGGCCATTCGTTTTGCCCCGAAGGAGGCGCATACCCATGTCAGAAGAAACCGCAACCACTAACGAAGTGTCCCGCCGCAATCTCTTGCGGCTCAGTGCGGCCGGAGGCGCCGGCGCGGCCCTCGTCGCCGCCCAGGGCTGGGCGGGCCCGCTGCTCGCGCAGAAGGGACTCCTTTCGCCCGACGGCGCATTCGCCGCTTCGTCCACCGCCCTCGGGGACCTGTTGTTCTACATCGAGGCGTTCCCAACCAGCCCGCTGATCCTGACGCCGTTCAAGGACCAGCTGCCCATTCCCAAAGCCCTGGCCCCCACCCCGGCCTTCGGCGACGGCTTTGCTAAGGGCTACACCGAGTGGAGCGACCCGCCCGGCCCGGGGGATGGCCAGCAGAGTTCCTTCAAGAATGAGCGGCACCAGATCTGGTCACCAACTCCTGGCGGTCCCGACCCGCTTGTCTACAAGATCGACATCCTGCTGCGGCAGCACGCGTTCACCACGTCGCAGGTGCTGCCTATCGATGCGAACGGCCGCCCCACGATTTCCTTCGATGACAAGCGTAAGACGTACCCGGCCGGGACCAAGCGCACGCTGCCGCTGAGCACCATCTACGGCTTCAACGGAACCTTCCCCGGCCCGATGATCAACGCCGAGTACGGCAAGCCGGCGCTGGTGCGGTTTGAGAACCACCTGGACGAGAACCCGCTGAACCTGGACCGGCAGGACTTCGGCTCGCCGGACTGGTCCTTCCTGACCCACCTGCACAACGGCCACACGGCACCGGAGAGCGACGGCAACCCGCACTACACCATGGTGAGCGGGCCCAAGTATGAGGGCTACATGCCGAAGACGTTCTGCGACAACCTGTACCTGAACTGGCCCGCCGGCGGCGACGACCGGGAGAAGCAGAGCTTCTTCTGGTTCCATGACCACCGGATGGACCACACCGGCTCCAATGTCTACAAGGGCATGGTGGGCCTCTATCCGATCTACGACCCGAAGAACGGCATGGACATGGGCGACGAGCGCCAGGGCCTGCGGCTGCCGGGTGTCCGCAGGGACAACCCGGACGGGTCCTTCGACGTCGACTACGACGTCCCGCTGGCCTTCTACGACTGCCGGCTCGACGACGGCGTCACCATGCACAAGGACATCCACGACGTGCAGAAGGAGTTCCCGGCCGCCAAGAACCCGGCAAAGCATCCCGAGTGGTGGGGCAAGACCTTCTACAAGCACTTCCCCAACCATGGGTTCGTGGGCGACATCTTCACCGTGAACGGCACCGCCTACCCGGTCATGGAGGTGAAGCGGCGCAAGTACCGCTTCCGGTTCCTGGACGCCTCCATCGCACGGATCTACGAGTTCAAGCTGATGAGCTCCACGAAGGGTCCCAAGACCTCCGTCTCGCTTGGTTACAAGGGCGACGAGCTCGAGGGGCAGTACCGCATCCCGGACGCGCAGCAGTGCATGCAGTTCACCCAGATCGCGTCCGACGGCGGCCTGTTGCCGTTCCCGATCAAACGCGACTCCTTTGAGCTGTGGCCGGCCAAGCGACGCGAGGTAGTGGTCGACTTCACGCGGTACCAGGACGGAACGCCCACCACCAAGGGTGACGTCATCTACCTCACCAACGTGATGAAGATGCCCAACGGCCGGATGTGGACCAACTCCTCCCGGTTCGCGCCCGACCCCGCTTACAAAGTCCCGGTGCTCAAGTTCGTGATCGGCGAAGACGCTCCGGACGACAGCGAGATCCCCGTGAAGATGCGCGACCTTCCGCCGCTGCCGAGCAACTGGCAGAGCATGCTGGACAACCGGTTGATCTTCGAAGTGGAGCGCGGATCCGGAGGCGGCGAAACCGAGTGGCTCATCAACGGCAAGCCCTTCACCCCGAATACCGTTGCCACCAGCCTCAAGAACCGTGCTGGCCGCTCGCCGCTCGCCCAGCAGAAGAAAGGCAGCTACAACCTTTGGGAAATCCGCAACGGCGGCGGCGGCTGGGTCCATCCCTTCCACCTCCACATGGAGGAGCACCGGACCGTCATGCGCAACGGCAGGGACGTCACCCGTGGCGGCGACAAGGGTCATCCCGACGATGTGTCACGTGAGGACCTGGTGGCCCTGGATCCGGGCGAGTCGGTGATCATCTACCGCGGGTTCCGGGACTTCGTCGGACCGTACGTGGCCCACTGCCACAACCTGGCGCATGAGGACCACGCTATGATGTTCGGCTGGGAAATCACGCCATGACAGCGGTACCGGCCGGCATGGTCGGCGGGAACAGCAGCGGGACCGGCGCCCAGGCGCCGGCCCGCCCCGCGGTCCCGTGGCTCACGGTCATCCCGCTGGCGGCGATGATGGCCTACGCCGACGGCTTCTGGATGGTGTCGCTCAGGGGCGCCGTCGGGGCCATCGAACGCACCCAGGAGCCGTTTCTAAGCTGGCTTCGGGAATCAACGGTGCTGCTCCCGGCGTTTGTCCTGGCCGTCATTGCGGCCGTGACGCTGGCGCTGCGGTGTTTTGGGCCGGTACTGGCGGGCAGGAAGGCTTTCTTCACGACCGCGCTGTTGATAGCCGGGGCCGGCACCCTGGCCGGGACTCTCACGCTGGCCGCCAGCCAAGCCTGGGACTACGCCCTGCAGCACGATCTGATGAGCATCCTGCACCATGCGTCCTCCGCCCAGTCGGTGGAGCAGCTGGACCAGTCCTCGCTGGGCCTCCAGCTGGCAGCCTTGGGCTATGGCGTCGGCCTGCTCCTGGTCACCAACCTCGTGGTGACCGGGTGGACTGTGGCCATCCGGGGCGGGCGGCTGGACGTCAGCCGGCAGCAGCAGGCGACGCCGGAGCGCACCCCACACCGGGTGGGGGCCGGCGCCCGGACGGGCGCCAGGGACCTCAGGCAGACGCTGGCGGCGGTGGCACTGTTCGGCTGCGCCGCCATCCACCTCGCACTCATACCGGACCACATCAACCACTGGGTCGTTGCCAGCGCCTTCTTCCTTACCCTGGCGATGGCGGAGATAGCCTGCGGGGTCCTGTTGCTGGGACGGGCGGGTTTGAACGTCCTCGTTGCCATCGCCGCCGCCGCCGTGGTTCCGCTGGCACTGTGGGCCTGGTCCCGCACGTCCGGGTTGCCGTTCGGCCCCAACTCCAACGTGCCCGAGCCTGTGGGCCTGGCTGATGTGGCCGCGGGTCTCCTCGAGCTGGGCACCCTGGTGATCGCCGTCGTCCTGCTCCGCGCCAGGCGCACCGTCACGCCGGAGAAGCGGACGACGCTGTCTCCCCACCTCCGCGCGCTGGCCGTGGTGGGGGCAATCGCCATTGGCTCCCTGGGCGTGGCTGGAGCCGTGCCCGGCTTGCTCGGCGATGTGGACACCTCAGGGAACACCACCCACAGCAGCACGCATTAGGAGCTCTTTCTCTCCAGACACGACTCAACACTGACGCGACGGCGGCGGGCCCTGACGGGGCCCGACGCCGTCGTTTTAACGAGCAAAAGTGATGATCGGCAACAGTGGTAACAAGCAATTTACATGCCCGAAACCTACCGCGGATTCCGGCGCTCTATGTTGTGGGGACAACGGCATTCTTCCGGGTCTCAGCAAAATGCCACCCACCGATTTCTTGAGTGGAGTCCGAAATGAACGCTGGAGATGTTGCCTGGATCCTCGCAAGTTCCGCACTGGTGTGCATGATGATTCCCGCCCTGGCCCTCTTCTACGGGGGCATGGTGGGGTCCCGCCGGATCCTGAACATGATGATGATGTGTTTCGGCGGGGCCAGCCTCGTGGCCGTGCTGTGGGCACTGTTTGGATACTCGATGGCCTTTGGCAATTCCGTGAACGGCCTGGGCCTGATCGGGGACGTCACGCAATTCGTCGGCTTGGAGCCTTTGCTGGCGGATAAACCCGGTGCCGCCCTGCCCGGGGCCCTGTTCGCCGCGTTCCAGCTGTTCTTCGCCTGCGTGACCACCGCGCTGGTTGCCGGGGCGGCCGCCGGCAGGATGAAGTTCGGCGCCTGGATGGTGTTCGCCGGCGTATGGGCAACCCTGGTTTATTTCCCCATCGCGCACTGGGTGTTCGCGTTCGACGCGGCGGACGGCTCCATGAAAGGCGGCTGGATCGCCAACGGCATCAAGGCCATCGACTACGCCGGCGGAACAGCTGTCCACATGAACGCCGGTGCCGCCGCGCTTGCCCTGGCCCTGGTATTGGGCAGGAGCAAGGGCTGGCCCAAGATGGAGCACTCGAAGCCGCACAGCCGCCCGCTCGTACTGGTGGGCGCCGGCCTGCTCTGGGTGGGGTGGTTCGGCTTCAACGCCGGATCTTCGCTGGCCGCCGGGCACGCGGCGTCCGTGGTGTTCCTCAACACCGCGGTGGCGGCCGCTGCCGGCCTGCTCGCCTGGGCACTGGTTGAGCGCATCAGGCACGGCGCCACCACCAGTATGGGCGCCGCCTCGGGCCTGGTCTCCGCCCTCGTCGCCATCACCCCCGCCTGCGGTGCCGTCAGCCCGCTCGGGGCCGTGGCCATCGGCGCCATCGCCGGCGCGGTCTGCTCACTCGCGATCGAATGGAAGTTCCGGCTGGGATTCGACGATTCCCTGGACGTGGTGGGCGTGCACCTCGTGGGCGGCATCATCGGCACGCTCCTGATTGGCATCTTCGCCACGGACAGCGCACCAAATGGAGTCAGTGGCCTGCTCTACGGCGGCGGACTCCGGCAGCTCGGTATCCAGACACTTGCCACGGTAGCCGTGCTGGTCTATTCCTTCGGGTTGACATGGGTCATCGCGAAGGTCGTGAACGTGGCCATGGGGCTGCGAATCGACGAGGATGACGAACTCCGCGGCATCGATCTGGCCGCACACTCCGAGCTTGCCTACCTCACGGATGAGGACCCGGTGAACCTCGGTTCTCCGATCCGCTGAACCGGGTCAGTTTTCCAGGAGAGCCAGACCCTTCGTGAACGCCAGCGGCCCGATGGTCTCGGGATCGGCGGCCAGGTCGAACTGCGCCGTGTACCCGGTGTTCAGGTACAGGTGCTTGGCCTCCGGCTGGCGCGGACCCGTGGTGAGGTAGACGCTGCGGTACCCGCGCTCGACCGCCAACCGCTCCAGCTCCGCCAGTACCCGCCGCGCGAGGCCGCGCCGCCGGTGGGCAGAGTGCGTCCAGATCCGCTTGAACTCGGCGGTTGCCGCGTCGTACCGGCGGTAGGCTCCGCCGGCCACGGACTCGCCGTTCTCCTGGATGATCAGCAGTGCACCGGACGGCGCCTCGAATTCCTCGGCCGGGTATCTGTTCAGTTCCTCCGCAGCCGCGCCCCGGCCGAACAGGTCGCCGTAGCGGGTGTCGTACTCGACAGCCAGCTCGTCCAGGAGCGGCCGGACCCGGGGGTCGTGCATGGGCAGTTCGAGGAGGATGAGGTGTCCAGGGGTTGCTTCCAGTTGCTGCGTTGTTTCCAGTTGCTGGGTTGTTTCCAAGTGCATCATTCAGGCCTTTCCGACGGCGGCAGCTGTGCGTGGCCGGCCGGCGCCGGACAACGCTTCAAGTATTTTTCGGGCCAGGGCGTCGTTCTCCCGGAAGGGCGCCGCGTTGGTGCCGGGCCGGGCAAACGCGCCCGCTCCCCAGCCGGAGGTCCCGGGGCCGATGCCGAACAGGCGGTTCCGGGTGCCGCCGCCGCGGCCCACAATCCGGTGGCCCGAGGTGATCAGGAGCCGGCCGGTGGAGTGGCCGCCGTCGGACGTGAGCAGGTGCTGCTCCGCGCCCAGGCCGGTGCCGTGCAGCGAGCGGAGCAGCGGGTTCGCGGAGCGGGCCACGGCGGGACCGGGCAGCCGCGCCTCGATGAAGGCGTTCGCACGCACGCTTACCGGTGACTGCGCGGACGTCGCCACGAACTCGCCGGTGGCGTCATCGGCGGCGACCGCAAGTCCCGGTCCCAGGAAGTGCAGCAGTCCGGCGCGGTGGAGGGCCAGCATCTCGCGCAGGCGGTGGGGCGGCGGGCCGGAATCCACGAAGCTGAAGAACCCGTGCCACCAGCCGTGCACGTCCTCCTGCGAGCGCGCGTTCAGCCGTTCGGGCGGGACGAGCCTGCCCAGCTCCATGTACACCTTCAGCAGGGCCATGAACAGTGCCAGCGTTTCCGGGTGGTCGGGTCCCGTCCGCAGTTCGAGGTCATGCTCGATGTAGGCGGCCACCGCCGCCTGGACGTCATCGTGGCTGGTGAAAAGCCGCCCGCCGAACGGCTTGTCCAGCCGTTCGAGGTCCAGGTGCAGCTCAGAATCCGGCACGGCCGCTGCGACGAGCTCGTGGCGGGCGCTGCTGTACCAGTCGAGGGCAGCAAACCGCCCGGCAAACTCGTCCCAGCCCAGCGCCACGCGCTCCGGGCTGCCGGTGAACAGTTCGCGGTAGTAGCCGTAGCCGGCGTCCTTGGCGATCAGGGGCCAGAGGTGAGAGCGGAAATCCAGTTCGGCGTGTTCCGCCAGGAGCGCGTCCACGGCGGCAGCGGTGAAGAACCGAGGCGCCGCCGCCGATTCGCCGCGCAGGGCCACGGAGATCTTGGAGTGGAACGGCACCCCACGGCGCGAACCTGCCCAGAGCCTGGGCTCGGCTCCGGACGGAAGGTAGCGCAGCCCGCCGTCGGCCGCCTCTTCAAAACGGCCACCGCGGCCTTCGGTGAGCAGCACCAGCAGGTCCACAAACGCCAGGCCCATGCCGGAGACGATGACGTCCTGGCCGGGCGCGACGGGTGAATAGTCGACGTCGGTGGTGTAGCTGGGTGCCGCATGGAACCCGCCGTTCCGGGCCGCAAACGCGGACCAGGCAGCGGAGCGGGCATCGGGCTCCGCGTCTGTGTGCCCCACGGCGGTAATCACGACGTCGGCGTGCAAAGTGCCGCCGCCGGCCAGCCCAACGCTGTACCTGTCGTCGTCGGCGCCCTGTGGTTCGACGCTGACCGCGGTGTCGCGGTGGACGGTGACGCGGACGTCGCTGCCCAGGGCGAGGACGGCGCGGCGGAAGAACCACTCGAGGTACTTGCTCTGAAGCTGGCGGGTGGGAAAGGTGCCGCCCGTCAGCTGCCGCAGCTGTTCCTGCAGGTGCGGGGGCAGGGCCGGCGCGTCGTTGATGGAACCGTCCAGGATGCCGGCAGCCCACGCGGCCAGTCCCGGCCCGTCGATGGCCGGGCCCTCGCAGACCACTGAGGAGTCGGTGAACATGGTGACGTCCTGCGCGGCGGAATTCAGCATCAGGCCGGGGTGCTGGTCGTAGCGCCAGATCCTGCCGGATCCGGGCTCGTACGGTTCCACGATGTGGATCTGCAGCGGACCCTCCGCCAGCCCGGGCCTGTTGGCCGCGAGCCGCTCGAGGATGCCGGCCGTGCGCGGACCACCGCCGATGAAGACCACGGATGGGTGCTGCGCTGGCATCGGAACTCCTGATTAGAAACGGCTCGGAGCCCTCAATCTAGGGTCTGGACAAACCGCCGGTCGAAGGCCCTGTCACGGCCGTTCACCCCGCGTAACGGCGCGTAAATCAGGGCAAGAATTCGTCTCATGACGCCCCGCTAAGCCGCGTGAACGAATGCAACAGACGGCTTTGCCGGACCTTCCGGGCGCACCTAGATTTGCAGCCAACTACCCCGAATAACCAGCCGGAAGAAGCGAGATGGCGCATGAGTTCAGCAGCAACCAGGACGTCCCAGTCCCCACCTGAGGCACCGTCCCCCACTGACGCGCCGGCCGCCAGCGGGACACCGTCTTCGGCGGAGCCGGCCCGCCCCGCCGAGCTGCGTGCCGCCGTCGACTACGCCGACTACCGGCTGGTTCCTGCCCGCCGCCCGTGGCGCTGGGTGGGCACCGTGCTGGTGGCACTCGGGGTGGCTGCCGTCGCATGGTCCCTGGCAACCAACCCGCGCTGGGAATGGGGCGTGGTGGCCCAGTGGTTCACCGCCAAGTCCGTGGTGAACGGCCTGGTGGAAACCCTCAAGCTCACGGCCATCTCCGGGGCGCTCGGCTTCATTCTGGGCTTCATCCTCGCCCTGATGCGGCTGTCCGCATCGCCGCTGCTGGTCTCCGTGTCCTGGACATTCTCGTGGATCTTCCGGTCCACACCACTGCTGGTCCAGATGCTCCTCTGGTACAACCTGGGCTACCTCTACGAGAAGATCAGCCTGGGCATCCCGTTCACGGACATCCGGTTCTTCGAGGCGCAGACCACCACCCTGATCAGCCAGTTCGCGGCCGCCGTGCTAGGCCTGACGCTGAACCAGGCCGCCTACTCGGCCGAGATCATCCGCGGCGGCATCCTGTCCGTGGACCAGGGCCAGCTCGAGGCAGCAGCCGCCCTGGGGATTCCCGCTTGGCGCAGGTCCACCCGGATTGTGCTGCCCCAGGCCATGCGCGCCATCCTGCCCACGGCCTTCAACGAGATCATCGGACTGGTCAAGGGCACCTCGATCGTCTACGTCCTGGCCTACTCGGAGCTCTTCTACACCGTGCAGGTCATTTACAACCGCACCCAGCAGGTCCTGCCGCTGCTGCTCGTGGCCACGCTCTGGTACGTGGTGATCACCTCCGTGCTCAGCGTGTTCCAGTACTACATCGAACGCCACTACTCCAAGGGTGCGGTGCGCACCCTGCCCCTCACACCGCTGCAGAAGGCCCGGAAGTTCTTCGCCGCCCACGCCCCGGTCAACACCACCGGAAGGAAATGATTCCGATGAGCACAACACTTGAGGCCCTCGCCCCCACGCGCGGACTTGTCGAAATCACCAAGGTCCGGAAGTCCTTTGGCCCCACCGAAGTCCTGAAGGGCATTTCCCTGACGGTGGAGCCCGGCGGCGTGGCCGTCATCGTCGGCCCTTCGGGTTCCGGGAAGTCCACCCTGCTGCGGACCATCAACCACCTGGAAAAGGTGGATGCCGGGTTCATCGCCATCGACGGCCAGCTGGTGGGCTACCGGGTCAAAGGGAACAAGCTGCACGAGCTGCCCGAGAGGGACATCCTGAAGCAGCGCACCGAAATCGGCATGGTGTTCCAGAACTTCAACCTGTTCCCGCACCTCACGGCGCTGGAGAACGTGACCGAGGCCCCCGTCGTCGCGCAGGGACGGTCTCAGGCCGAGGCCCGCGAGCGCGGCCTGGAACTCCTGGACCGTGTGGGCCTGCGGGAGCGTGCCGATGCGTACCCCCGCCAGCTCTCGGGCGGCCAGCAGCAGCGCGTCGCCATCGCCCGAGCCCTGGCACTGGACCCGAAGATCCTGCTCTTCGACGAGCCCACCTCTGCCCTTGACCCGGAACTGGTCAACGAGGTGCTGGACGTGATCCGCGAGCTGGCCAAGTCCGGCACCACCCTGATCATCGTCACGCACGAGATGGGCTTTGCCCGCGACGTGGCGGACACCGTGGTGTTCATGGACCAGGGCCAGATAGTCGAACAAGGCAAACCCCAAGACATTTTCACGAACCCGCAGGAAGAACGCACCAGGAGTTTCTTCTCCAAGGTGATCGAGCCCGCCTTCAACATCTAAGGAACTCTTATGGCACTCCTCTCCAGACAGCGCCGCAACGGCGCGCTGCCCGCCGTCGTTCTTGTCGGTACCCTGCTGGGCACCGCGGCCCTGTCCGCCTGCTCCGATCCCGGCGCCGCCGCCTCCGGCGGTCCCACCGGCGCCGCATCAGGTGCGGCGACGACGGCGGCCCGCAACGGCGTCGTCTACAACACATCACCGGACCAGCAGCGGATCCGCGCCGAAAAGGACGCCGGGCTGGCCGCCAAGGTGCCGGCGCTGATCGGCAAGGACGGCAAGCTCACGGTGGCCACCACCGCTGGCTCCATCCCGCTGTCCTTCCACGCCACGGACGACAAGACTCCCATCGGCTCCGAGCTGGACATCGCCCAGCTGGTGGCGGACAAGCTGGGCCTGGAGCTCGATATCCAGGTCACGTCCTGGGAGAACTGGCCCCTGAAAACCCAGTCCGGCGACTTCGAGGCGGTGTTCTCCAACGTGGGCATCAACAAGGACCGGGTGAAGCTGTTCGACTTCGCCAGCTACCGGGCCGCGTACATGGGCTTCGAGGCGAAGAAGTCCGCGTCCTACAACATCCGGGGCGCCGACGACATCTCCGGCCTGAAGGTTTCCGTGGGCTCGGGCACCAACCAGGAGAAGATCCTGCTGGCCTGGAACAAGGAGCTCGAGGCCAAGGGCAAGGAGCCTGCAACCCTTCAGTACTACTCGTCCGACGCCGACACCATCCTTGCGCTGTCTTCCGGACGGACCGACCTGAACATCGCGCCCTACCCCTCGACGGTCTACCGGGAAAACACCCGCGACGACCTCAAGATCGTCGGCAAGGTCAACGCCGGCTGGCCGTCGGAGACCCTGGTGGCCGCCACCACGCTCAAGGGCAACGGCCTGGCACCGGTGATCACCGAGGCACTGAACTCCGCCATCAAGGACGGCTCCTACGCCAAGGTGCTGGACCGCTGGGGACTGTCCGAGGAAGCCCTGCCGGAATCCAAGACCGTGACCGAGGCAAACTTCGCTTCCACCCAGACTGGGGCAGCGCAGACGGGGACAACACAGACGGGGGCCGCGAAATGAAGTTCCAGGTCCTGGACATCATTCCGCACCTGAAGAATCCGGTCACCGGGGAAATCGTCTCCACCGCCGACCGGCTGAACCAGGTGGTGCAGACAGCGCGCCGCGCCGAGGAGCTCGGCTACGACAGCTTCTCGGTGGGCGAGCGGCATGCCGGGGAGTTCATCTCGTCCTCCCCCACCACGGTGCTCGCCGCCATCGCGGCCGTCACCTCCCGGATTCGGCTGCAGAGCGGCGTCACCGTCCTGTCCGTCCTGGACCCCGTGCGGGTGGCTGAGGACTACGCCGCGATCGACCAGCTCAGCCGCGGCCGGCTGGAACTGGTGATCGGCAAGGGCAACGAGGTGCTGCAGTACCCGCTCTTCGGCCTGGACCTCGCGGCCCAGTGGGACCTGCTGGAGGAGAAGTACGCCCTGCTGCGCCGGCTCTGGCGCGAGGAAGACGTGACGTGGTCCGGCCGCTTCCGTCCGACGCTCACCGATAAAACCACCACCACGCCCCGCCCCTATGCCGGTTCCCCGCGGATTTGGCACGGCTCTGCTACAACGCTAACGTCGGCGGCTCTGGCCGCGCGCTGGGGCGACCCGCTGTTCACCGCGAACGCCATCCAGCCGCGGGAAAACTACAAGGTGCTCATCGACCACTACGTGGCGGAGTACGAGCGGCACGGCCACGATCCGCGGCACCGCTACCTGGGCTCGGGCAGCGGGGCCGGCGGAGTGTTCATTGCCGACACCACGCAGGAGGCCAAGCGCCAGTACGGCCCGGTGTACGAGGGACTCACGGCTGCACGCAACGTTCCCGGGAACAACTCGCCGTTCCGGGACATCGACCACGCGGTGGCGGAGGGGCCGGCACTCGTCGGCAGCCCGGAACAGGTGATCGACAAGATCCTTAGCTACCACGAGCTCTACGGGCACGACCTGCAGTCCATCTCGCTGCCCACCACCCTGCCCTTCGAGCAGCAGTTGGACATCCTGGAGCGGTTCGCGCTCGAGGTGATCCCGGCCGTGCGCAGGTCAGCCCCCACCACCCTCTGGGAGTCAACGGATCCCTTTGGCGGCCGCCCCGGCTTCGCGGGAGCCACCGAACCGGACGCCGCCTCCGCCGTCACCACCGACCACGACAACCACAGGAGCGACCATGCCCACGTCTACGCACACTGAATCGGATTCCCCCACAGCAGTCTTCGCCGCCGAATGGGAGCAGTGGCACGCTGCGCATGAGCGCCGCCGCGCTGATCCCCACGGCTTCCTCGCCGTCACCCACCTGCACTGGCTGAGTGCGGAACCTTCCCGGCTCGAGGGCGTTCCGGGCGTCTGGAGCGTGAAGAACGACGCCGTCACGGTGGTTTTGGAGGCCAGCGAAAGCCTGCTGCGGGACGGCAAGGAATTGAATGGGCGGGAGCTGAACGGCAGCGCAGCCAAGGACGGAAGTACCACCGTCGTCTTCAATCCGATCGCCGAGCGTGAGGGCATCAACCTCACGGCGGGTCCCGCCGTCGTCGAACTCGCCAAGCGCGGCGGGGAATACATCGTCCGGCCCCGGCACCCGGAGAACGCCCTGCTCAACGAGTACCGCGGCACGCCGGCCTACGCGCCGGACCCGCGCTTCGCCGTCGAGGGCGTGTACGTACCGTTCGAGTTGCCCCGGCCCACCACTGTGGGGGCCGCCGTGGAGGGCATCGTGCACGTGTACGAAGCACCCGGCGAGATCCGGTTCGAACTGGACGGCCAGGACCTCACCCTCACGGCCTTCAACGGCCACACGCCGGGCACCCTGTCCGTGCTGTTCACGGACGCCACGTCCGGCAAGACCACGTACGCGGCGAACCGCTCGCTCACGGTGGCCGCACCGGACGCCGACGGCCGCGTGACCCTGGACTTCAACCGCGCCGTGAACCTGCCGTGCGCCTACACCGAACTCGCCACCTGCCCGCTGCCGCCAGCCGAAAACCGCCTGACGGTGGCCATCGAAGCGGGCGAACAGAACCCCCACGAAAGGCAGGCCGGAAAGTGAGCACCGCAGCCAACTCCTCCACTCCTTCCGCTGCCCGGCGGGGCTTCCTCGCGCTCGAACTGGACGGCGACGGCGGGCACCCCGCAGCCTGGCGCAAGGCCCGGCACACTCCCGCTGAACTGCTGGACGGAACCCGCGTCCGCGCCACGGTGCTGGCCGCCGAATCGGCCGGGTTCCACGTGGCCACGTTCGCGGACGGAGCCCTGCCCCCTGCGGCCGACTCCCTGGACGGCCGCGACATCCCGGGCCGGCTGAACGCCCTCCAGCGCGCAGCCTTTGCCGGGCCGATCACGGGCTCCATCGTGCTCGTCCCCGAGGTGGACACCGTCTACACCGAGCCGTTCCACATCTCCACGCAGCTGGCCAGCCTGGACTACGTGTCTGGCGGCCGCGCCGGCTGGCTGGTGGCTGCCTCCGACCAAGCGGTTGACGCTGCCGCCGTCGGACGTTCTTTTGTCTCTGCTGACGGGCTGGGCCGGGAGGCCGCCGCTTCGATCGAGGTCAGCCGCCGGCTCTGGGACTCCTGGGAGGACGACGCCGTGATCCGCGACGTCGCCACCGGCCGGTACATCGACGTCGACAAGCTGCACTACGTTGACTTTGCGAGCACTGTTGACTTCGCGAGCACTGCCGGCGCCGGCTACTCCGTCAAGGGGCCGTCCATCATTCCCCGTCCGCTGCAGGGACAGCTGCCCGTTCTGGCACCGGCCGGCCTGCTGAGCGCGGACCAGCTGTCGGCCGGGGCGGCGGACGCCGTCCTCGTCTCCGCGCCCACGCCCGAGCTGCTGGCCGGCGAGATCGCCGAGGCCCGGGCAGCCGCTCCCGCGGCCGCTGTCATCGCCGAGCTCGACGTCGTCCTCGACGCCCGCGGGCAAAGCGCCGCCGGGCGCCTCGCAGAGCTGGATGCGCACACTCCCTGGCAGAGCAGCCGCGCCCGTTTCGTCGGCACCGCTGCGGCGCTCACTGAACTGCTGGGCTCCGTTTTGGAGACTGCCGACGGCGTACGGCTCCACCCCGCGGTCCTGGACGTGGACCTGGAGGAGCTGGCCCAGCTGGTGCTTCCTGCCCTCCGGCGCCGGGGCGTGCTCGCCCCGCAGCAGCCGGGTTCCACTTTCCGGAACCTGCTGGGCCTGCAGCGGCCGGCCAGCCGGTATGCCGCTGTATCCGTGCCCTCCGCGGCCAACAACTAGGGAGAGACCCATGGCAGACACACACATCGGCAACGGCTTCGTGCCCTCCGGCCAGTTACAGCTTGGCGTCTTCTTCCAGGGCGTGAACTCGGGTACGGTCTGGAAGTCGCCGGAATCCGGATCGCAGACGGACTTCGAATCCTTCCGCCGCATCGCCCAAACCGCGGAACGCGGCCTGTTCGCCGCGTTCTTCCTCGGTGAGGGGCTGCGGCTCCGCGAGCACCTCGGCCGCCCGCACGCTCTGGACGTCGTTGGCCGGCCGGACGCGCAGACCATGCTGGCCGCCCTGGCCTCCGTGACCACCCGCATCGGGCTGGTGGCCACGCAGAACACCACGTACAACGACCCCGCCGATTTGGCGCACCGGCTGTCCAGCCTGGACCTGCTCTCCGGCGGCCGTGCTGCCTGGAACGTGGTCACCACGGACAACGCCTGGACCGGCGCGAACTTCCGCCGCGGCGGTTACCTGGACCACGCCGACCGGTACGTCCACGCCGAAGCGTTCGTGACCACGGCCAAGCGGATCTGGGACTCCTGGGAGGACGGCGCCATCGCCGAAACGCCGGCCGCCTCCGCCTGGGCCGCGCCCGGTTCGGCCAGGCCCGTGCACCACGGGGGCAAGCACTACACCGTGGACTACGTGCCGCGGCTGCCGCGCAGCGCCCAGTACCGGCCGGTGCTGTTCCAGGCCGGCGACTCGCCGGAGGGACGCGACTTCGCTGCCCGGCAGGCCGACGTCATCTTCTCCGCCCATCCGAGGCTCGACGACGCCCTCAGCTTCCGCCGCGACATCGTCGAGCGCACGGTCAAGGCCGGCCGCGGCGCGAACGACGTCAAGATCATGCCCGCAAGCGAGTTCATCCTGGCCGCCACCCCGCAGGAAGCGCTCGAGAAGAAGAACTGGGTGCGGAGCCTGCAGATCGGCCCCGAGCAGGCCATCGCCTACCTCGAACAGTTCTGGGGCCGCGAGCTTCAGGGCTTCGATCCGGACGGGCCGTTGCCGGACATCGACCCCGTGGTGGAGGAGACCTCCGAGACCCGCGGCAGCGGTTTCCACGGTGCCAAGGCCAAGCAACTGGCGGATCAGTGGCGGGCCGAAGCAAAGGACAAGGGCCTCAGCATCCGCCAGTTCGTCTCGGCCCGGACCAGCCGCGGGGACTCCAGCTTCACGGGCTCCTACACCGAGGTGGCGGACCGGCTGGCGGAGTATGCCCGCACGGGCGCCGTGGACGGCTTCAACATCTCGCCGTGGCTGATCCCCACCGGCCTGGACGACATCGTCAACCACCTCGTCCCGGCCCTGCAGGAACGCGGCGTCTACCCGACGGAGTACGCCGGATCCACGCTGCGGGAGAACCTCGGGCTGGCGACGCCGGTCAGGCAGGACAACGCAGACACGGTCCGGCTTCGGCTGACCGTCGGTGAGCAGCTCCTCTGAACCCCGTCGGTTGCTCCATAGGTGCCCTTTTCACGCTCCAAAACGGCGCCTACGGAGCAATCGATGGATATTTTTGAGCTGGCGCCGGGACCGCCAGTGACAGGAAGTCTTCAAAGATTGGACCGTGGTGAAGCCACCGTCTAGCGTGAGTCCTATGTCGGCAGCCGATGCTTCAGCGAAATCCAGCAGCAACCCCCTGCTCGTCCTGGGGAAGATCACGTCGATCCTGGATGCCTTCTCGCTCTCGCGGCCGGTGCTCTCGCTGAGCGACATCCGGGAGTACACCGGGATGCCCACTTCCACCGTCCAGCGGCTGGTCACGAACCTCACGTCACAGGGCTTCCTCGACCGGGAGGAGGACGCCTACCGCATCGGCATGCGGATGGCATACTGGGCGGCTCCGGCCACGCGAGGCATGGAAGTCATCGACGTTCTCAGCCCCTTGCTCAAGACCCTGCGGGACACCACCGGTGAAACCGCCTGCTTCTTCAAGGCCGAGCAGCACTACCGGGTGTGTGTCGCCATGGCGGAGACCCGGCATGCACTGCGCCGGGAGATGCATCTTGGCAAGGTGCTTCCGCTCTACGCAGGCTCCGCGGGCCGGGTGCTGCTGGCGTGGGATCCCGAGCTCATGGACGCCGTCCTCAAGGATCCGCTGGAGCCGATCACCGAGTCCACCATTACGAGTTCCGAGGACCTGGAGAGCGTGGTGAAGCAGACCCGGACGGACGGCTTTGCCATCACGGTGGGTGAACGCGAAGACGGGGCCTCCGGGCTTTCCGCGCCGGTTTTCGACTCCGCGGCTGGACTGGTGGGCGCGGTGACCATCAGTGGACCGACCCTGCGCATGCCCCTGGAGACCTGTGAGTCGTGGGTTGAGCCGCTGCTTGCAGCAGCCGAACATATGACACGGCTGATCGGCGGCCGGTTCCCCGGCGAGGCGTAGCGCCCCGCCGGAAACCCCCGCCGGGAACCAGGCCAACCGAAGCGCTACAGCCGCGCCGCCGAGTACCCGGCCACGGACTTGCCCGCCGCGTACATCGCGTCGGCATCCGGGGCCACGAGTACTTCGCTGAAGTTTTGGGCATAGGCGCCGCGGTCCTCCGCGACTGACCCCACGATGGCCATCACCGGGATGTTCCAAGGGTTCCGGGGATACGAATCCGCCAGTTGCCTGAGCCGCTGTTCCAGCAGTCCGATCTCGGCAGGGTCGGCGCCCTTCTGCGGCCCGAAAATCCGCGGCGCATCCAGGAAGGTCGACGTGACATCGGCTGCTCGGCACCGTCAGGCCGCTGGCCTGTGCAAGCTCGACGACGGCGGTGCCGTCCGCTGACAGCCCGATGGTCGCCGTGAGCGGCTCACCCCAGGGGTTCTGCGCGACGACGGAAACAGCAGACGCGTGCAGGCTGCTGCACAGCGCATCGAACGTTCCCTCCCCGCCGTCGGCGACGGGCAGCTCTGTGGCCGTCCCGCCTGCGTCACGGATGCTGGCGGCGATGGCCGCCGCCACTTCCGCCGCCTGGTACGTCCCCTTGAAGCTGTCCGGGGCGACCAGGACGGTCATGCTCCGGTGAGGTTGTTGACGGCGTGTGGCGGGGTGCGTCCCTCGGCGATTGCGACGGCGTTCAGCGCGCTGAGGCGGGCCATCTCGCCGCGGACCGGGACGGTGGCGCTGCCCACGTGTGGCAGCAGCACGGTGTTGGGCAGCTCGGCCAGGCCGGGCGCGAGCCGCGGCTCGTCCTCAAACACGTCGAGCCCGGCACCGGCGATGAGCCGGTCCCGGAGCGCTTCGACCAGGGCGGCCTCGTCCACCACCGGCCCGCGAGCGGTGTTGATCAGGATGGCATCGGGTTTCATCCGCTCGAGCACTGCCCGGTCCACCAGGTGCCGGGTCTGGTCGTTGAGCGGGACGTGCAGGGACAGGAAGTCGCTGCGTTCCACCAGCTCATCCCAGGAGACCTGCCGCACCTTTCCGGCGAACTCGCCCAGCTCCTCGTCGCTGACCTGCCGGTGTCCCGGAGGCCGCGGCGCAAAGAGCACCTGCATCCCGAAGCCCAAGGCCCGGCGGGCGGTGGCACGGGCGATCCGGCCGAACCCGGCCAGGCCCAGCACCGCGCCGGAAACGTCCCGGCCCAGCAGCAGCTCGGGTTCCCAGCCGTGGAATTTCCCGTCGCGGACCAGCCGGTCCGCTTCCACCACGCGGCGGGCGGTGCCGAGGATGAGCAGCATGGCGATGTCCGCCGTCGCATCCGTCAGCACCCCGGGGGTGTTGCCCACCAGGATGCCGTGTCGGGTGGCGGCGTCCACGTCGATGTTGTTGTAGCCGACCGCGAAGTTGGACACACCCTTCACCTGCGCACTGGCCAGCAATGGGGCGTCGACGACGTCGCGAAGCTGGGTGAGGACGACGTCGTACTCGCCGGAGGCGCACAGCGCCGCCAGCGTCCCATAGTCGGGAGGCGACGGCAGCACGGTGACCGTGCCGGCGTCGGAAAGCAGCCGAAGCCCGGGGTCCGGGATCGCGGTGGTGACCAGGAAACTGCTGCCCATTCCTACTTGCCTCCCGTCGCGCCGGGTGCTTCAGCGGGGCTGTCCGACGGGATGACCCAGCGGAACGCCGGGGCTTTGGACCTGGCGCCCTGCGCCGCCTTGGAGCGGTTGGGTTCGCCCAGCTCGGCGAGCAGCTTCTCGGACAGGACAACGAGGTCCGCGAACGTTTCCGGAGTCACCCAGCCGGACCGGGTGGCGAACAGGATGTCTTCACTGGAGGTGTTGCCGCTGGCGCCCGGGGCGAAGGGGCACCCGCCAAGTCCGCCGAGCGCGCCGTCCACCATGGCGGCCCCTGCCTGGATCGCGGCGAGGGTGTTGGCCACGCCCAGGCCCCAGGTGTCGTGGCCGTGGTAGACGATCCGGCGTGCCGGGGATTCCGTCCGGACGCGATGGATGAGACCCGCCACCTGGGCGGGGATCGCCTGGCCCAGCGTGTCGCAGAGGACGATGTCCGTGGTTCCCTCCGCACGGGGGTCGTTGGCGATCGCCAGGACCCGCTCCTCGGGCACGGTCCCCTCGAACGGGCAGGTGAAGGACGTGGCGATGCACAGCTGGATCTGCCCGTTGACCGCCTGCGCGTACTCCACAGCCTGGGGCAGTGCGGCGAGGCTCTCCTCCGTGGTGCGCCCGATGTTCGCCTTGTTGTGCGAGTCCGACGCCGAGAGGCAGTACTGGAAGTTGCGCGCTCCGGCGGCCGCGGCCTTGGCCACGTGGCCGGGGGTGGCCACCCAGATCCAGCACTTTTCCAACTCCTCCGGCGTGAGGTTCTGGACCACCTCCAGGGTGTTGGCCATGGTGGGGACGAGGTCCGGGCGGGCCATGGAGCCCAGCTCGATGGCCGGGACGCCCAGGCGGAGCAATTCCCGGACCGTCTCCAGCTTCCGTTCGGTGGACAGGACTTTCCCTGTGAGCTGCAGCCCGTCCCGCAGGGTGACATCCCGCAGGATGGCGCCGCCGAGAGTCGAGGCGAGGTCAGGGGCTGAGTTGTGGTGCTGGTTCATGCCTGGAGTGCCTCCTCGCGGCCCGATGCCGCACTGATCTCTGCCGGGTCCATGCCGAGGAGTCCGGCGAGGATTTCTGCCGTGTTTTCGCCGAGGTCCGGGCCGAGGTTCCTGATGGGGAGCGATTCGCCGCCGATGACCGGAACAATGCCCGGGAAGCCCACGCCGGGCAGGATCTCCTCGCCGGTGGAGACGTCGAATTTCTGGACCATGTTCCGGGCCGCGTACTGGCTGTCGGTGCTGATGTCCGCCGCCGTGTAGATGGGCCCGGCCGGGACGCCGGCTGCGTCGAGGGCTGCCAGGGCGTCGGCGGCATCCAGTTCCGCGGTCCAGGCGCCGATGGCCTGGTCCAGTTCCTCGCGGCGGCCCCACCGGCCGGCGTTGCTCTGCAGCGTGGGGTCTTCGGCCAGGTCGGGGCGGCCGATGGTCTGCATGTACCGCTGGTAGATGGAGTCCCCGTTGCCGGCGACCACGATGCTGGCGCCGTCCCGGCAGATGTAGGCATTTGAAGGCGCTATCCCTTCCATCCGGCCGCCCACGCGCTGCCGGTCCACACCGTACGCCTGGTAGTCGGGGATCAGGGATTCCATCATGGAGAACATGGCCTCGTTGAGCGCGACGTCGATCACGCGTTCTGTCAGCGGCACGGGGCTCAGCGGCCCGGCACCGGCCGCATTCCCGCGCCGCGCTTCGCGCTGGTAGAGGCTCATCATGGACCCAAACGCGGCGTAGAGTCCGGCGATCGAGTCCCCGATCGAAACGCCCACGCGGACGGGCGGACGGTCGGGGTCGCCGACGAGGTTACGGAACCCGCCGTACGCTTCGGCGACGGCGGCAAACCCCGGACGCTCGGACAGCGGGCCGGTCTGCCCGAAGGCGGAGATGCGCGTGATGATGAGTTCGCGGTTGGCCTCATTGAGGACCTCCGGGCCGAGGCCCCATTTCTCCAGCGTGCCCGGGCGGAAGTTTTCCAGCAGGATGTCCGACTTCGCGGCGAGCTTCAGGACCGCCTGCTTGCCGGCCTCGGTCCGCAGGTCCAGCACCACCGACTTCTTGTTGCGGTTGATGGTCCGGTAGAGCATGGAGGTGTCCCCCTTGTGCAGCCGCCAGTTGCGCAGCTCGTCGCCGGTTCCCGGCCGCTCCACTTTGATGACCTCGGCGCCGAAGTCGGCGAGGAGCCGTCCAGCCGTCGGTGCGGCGATGTAGTTTCCGAGTTCCAGGACGCGGATGCCTTCCAGGGGCGCGATGCGCGGTGGTGTCATGGTGTCTTCTTCTTTCGTGGGCGTACGCCGGGAACGCGTGGGGTTCTCAGGTTCGATTAGAACAGCAGGCTCATGGGCAGGATCAGCAGGATGGCGACGACGGACGCCACCGAGACTCCGACGGTCACCGATTTCAGTGCACCCCGCACGCTCTGGCCCAGGAGCGACTGCAGGAGCCAGAACGTGTTGCTGGTGACGTGGACCATGAACAGTGATCCGGCGCCGGCGGACAGCGCCAGCAGCACGGGGTCCAGGCCGATGACGGGTGCGATGGGAGCGAGCAGGCCTGCGGCGGTGATGGCGGACAGGGTCACGGACCCGACCGCGATGTGCAGCACCGCCGCGATGGCCCAGACCACGAGGAGCGGGGCGACGGTGCTCGCGGAGAAGAAGCCGCCGAGGATGTGGCCGAGGCCTGCTGCGGCGACGGTAGCGGCGAGGGAGCCGCCCACGCCGGTGAGGATCAGGATCTGGCCGCTCTCCTTGAAACCGACGGCGATGGCCTCCTCGACGCGCTTCTGCCCGATGGCGGAGCGGGTGACGAGGCAGGTGCCGATCAGGCCGATCAGCAGGGCGATGACGGGTTCGCCCAGGAGCTGCAGCCAGGGCAGGTCGATCTTCAGGATCTGCAGGATGGCCCCTGCGCCGATGAGGAGCAGCGAGGTCAGCAGCGGCGCAAACAGGACGATCAGCGGGAACTGCTTGGGTTCGCGTTCGGCCACGGCGACACGCCCGGCAGCCTGGGGAGCGGTTCCGTTGGTTCCCGGCCCGCCGGCGGGGTTGCCGGCGGCAACAGGGCGGCCAGCACCGCCGTCGTACTCCTCCTCTTCACCCTCCCGGTCCTCTTCGGCGACGAAGGTATGGTCCTCATCCTTGGCTTCGTTCCAGAAGCCGCGGCGGAAGAGGAACGTCATGATGGCGATGGCGATGATGATCGTGGGGATGACCAGCAGCAGGCCAAACAGCAGCATCTTGCCGAGCGGCACGTTCAGGAGGCCTGCCAGGGCAAGGGATGCGACGCCGGGAACCGTGAAGACGATGCCGCATTCGAGGGCGATGGCCATGGCGGTGGCCATGCGTGCCGTGCCGAGTTTGCCGATTTTAGGTGCCAGCTTGCGGGCCAGCGGGGCCGAGATGACGAGCAGAACGTCCAGGAAAATGGATTGCAGCACCGTTCCGATGGCCAGGCCCATGGTGTAGGGCAGGCGCTTGGGCCCGAACGTGTTCAGCAGGTGCTCCACGAGGCGCCGGATGGCTCCGCTCTGGTTGAGGATGGATCCCATGAGGACGCCGAAGGCGATGAGCAGGCCGACGTCCACCATGATGTCGCCGAATCCGGCGGTGATGGTCTTGACGGTCTTTTCGACGCCGAGGCCGACGGCGAGGCCGAGGTACACGGAGCTGACCACCAGGGCGATGACCGGGTTGACTCTGAAACGGACAATCAGCAGCACGGCGGCGAGAACCGCGACGGCTGTGTTGATCAGGACAGCGATGTCTTGCATGTTGGGAAATCCGATCGTTGGGCCTTCCGCACTGAAGGCTTGGGAGCAGGGGCGGTCGTGAGGGACGACACATTCACTGTTCCCATATTATGGGTTACAGCTCACAATGCAAGATGTCCACCCAACTTTAAACGCAAGAAGGCGCCCGGCCGTGTGGCCGGACGCCTTCTGCGTTGGTTGTCCGCGTCGCGTGTGGGTGAATGCTCCCGGTTCAGGAAGCCTTTGCGCCTTCCCCGCCGCTCCAGTGCATGGCCGGCTGGGTTTCGACGTTGTTGAACGTGTAAAGGTGGATGCCCGCAAGTGCGGGCTCCGTGGCGGCCAGTTCGGCAACCAGGGACCGGGATGAATAGCTGCCGGCGTTCAGGAGCCTGCGGGCGAGCGGGCCCTTGCGGTTCAGGAACTTCAGCGAGGGCCCTACCCCGATCTTGGTGGCCAGCGAGATCAGCTTGGCGCGCGGGACGGCCCCGGCCACGCCCGCCCAGATGGGAAGGTCCACACCTTCGCGGCGCAGCAGTTCGGCGTACCAGCCAATCCTGGGCGCCGAAAAGCACATCTGCGTCACCACGTTCGAGGCCAGATGCTGTTTCTCCAGCAGCGCGTCGAGCATCTTCAGTTCATTGTGCTTCGGATGGCCTTCCGGGTAACCGGCGACGCCGATGGCCATGGTCCCGCCGGTCAGGTCGGCAATGTCCTCCATGAGCCGGCTGCTGTTGCCGTAGGGACCGGCAGCCTCCGCAGCGTCGCCCCCGATCGCGAAAACCTCCGTGATCCCCACAGCCTCACAGTCCCGGAGCATCCCCGCCAGCTGCGCGCGGCTGTCGATGCTTCGTGCGGCAAGATGGGGAATCACCGTGTAGCCAAGCTGCCCAAGCTGAACCGAGGCACGCACGGTGGCCTCAACCCCATGGTGCGGCAGGCACGTCACGGTCAGCGTTGATCCGCCGGGAACTTGGGCGTGGACTTTGGGAATGATGCCGTCCGTGGGGATGATCTCCAGGCGCAAAGGCAATTGGTTCGTCATGAGCAACTCCAGGTCTGGTCGGCCACGGGTGCGCGGCGCGGATAGGTCTTCGATGCGGGGCTGGCTGCTGACAGCCCCGCACCGGTGGGCTTGTCAGCGGAGGATGACCGTCCGGTTCCCTGACAGGATGATTCTTCCTTCGGCGTGCCAGCGCACGGCGTTTGTCAGGGCCTTGCACTCCGCATCCTTGCCCACGGACACCAGATCCACGGGAGTGTACGTGTGGTCGACCTCAATCACCTGCTGCGCAATGATCGGCCCCTCATCAAGCTCTGAGTTTACGTAATGGGCCGTGGCGCCGACCGTCTTCACTCCGCGCTCATGCGCCTGGTGGTACGGTTTTGCGCCCTTGAAGCTGGGCAGGAAGGAATGGTGGATGTTGATGGCCTTGCCGGCGAGCCGGGCTGTGGCGGAGTCGCTGAGAACTTGCATGTAGCGGGCCAGGACCACCAGTTCAACCTCATACGCGTCCACCAATTCCAGGAGCCCGGCCTCCGCTTCGGCCTTGCGCTCCGGCGTCACGGGGATGTGGTGGAACGGGACCCCGTGCCAGGCCGCAAGCCCTTCGAGGTCCGAGTGGTTGGACACTACCGCCGCTATCTCGATCGGCAGTTCGCCGTTGCGGGCGCGGACCAGCAGGTCGTTGAGGCAGTGATCATACCTGGACACCATCACCAGGATCCGCTGCTTGCGGTCATGGCGCTCGAGGCGCCAGTCCATGCTCCATTGCCCTGCCAGCGGCGCGAAACTGTCCCGGAGCTGTTCGACGGCGGCGTTGTCACCCGTCGACGCGAAGTGGACCCTCATGAAGAAGTGCCCCGCGGTCCGGTCGCCGAACTGCTTGAGGTCAACGATGTAGCACTCCTGCCTGAGCAGGAAATCCGCGACCGCCTGGACGATTCCCAGGGAATCCGGGCAATGGAAGGTCAGCACAAACTCCCGGCCGGTTCCGGGGGCCTGACCCGCCGCGGCCTCGCCCGCCGCCGTCGGGTCCGCCTTCTGGGCAACAAACGGCATCTTTTCGTCTGTCCTGATCATCCCTTGACGCTTTCCTTCTCCTCGAGACGCCGGCTCGCATGCTCGCGGGCGGCGCTCTCCTCAGCCTGCAGTTCATCCTGGAACGCTGCATAGCGGGCCAGGTGCGCGGGCCGGCGGCGCAGAACCAGCCAGGCCGCACCGAGGAGGACGAACCAGACGGGTGTGATCAGCAGCGCGGTCAGGGTGTCGGGCTGGGTGGTAAGGGTCCACAGCACAAAGGCGAAGAACGCGAAAACCACCCACACCATGGGAACGCCGCCGGGCATCTTGAACCTGGAGGCAGTGTGCAGGTGCGGGCGACGGCGTCGGAACGCGATGTAGCTGGCGAGGATGATCGACCAGACGAAGACGAAGCAGACAGCGGATACCGTGGTGACCATGTCGAACGCCTTGCCGACGTCCTGGCCGGCGTACATGAGCACCACGCCGGAGAGCAGCAGCACGCAGGACAGGAACAGGGCGTTGTTGGGGACCTTGCGCCGGGACAGGCTGCCGAAGGCGGCCGGCGCGTCGCCTTCCTGGGCCAGGCCATAGACCATGCGCGAGGTGGAGTAGATCCCGGAGTTGGCCGAGGACATGGCCGAGGTCAGCACCACGAGGTTGACCACCGTGGCGGCGGCACCGAGCCCGGCCAGCGAGAACATCGCAATGAACGGGCTGTGACCGGCTGCGAACTGGGTCCACGGCGTGACGGACATCAGGATGATGAGGGCGCCCACGTAGAAGAGCAGCACGCGCACCGGGATGGAGTTGATGGCCTTGGGAAGGTTCTTCTCCGGGTTCTTCGCCTCCGCAGCCGTGGTACCCACCAGTTCAATGCCCACAAAGGCGAACACGGCGATCTGGAAACCGGCCACGAAACCCATGAACTCATTGGGGAAGAAGCCGCCATGGCTCCACAGGTTCGTAAAGGTGGCAGGGCCGGCGTCGGACTGGAAACCGGTGAAGATCATGAACAGGCCCACGATGATCAGCGCGGCGATGGCGATGATTTTGATGAGGGCAAACCAGAATTCGGTTTCACCGAATGCCTTGACTGTGGTGAGGTTCAGCAGCAGCAGGATGGCGACGGTGGCCAGGCCCGGGATCCAGAGGGGCAGTCCCGGCCAGAGTTCCTTCGAATAGCCGGCGATGGCGATGACGTCCGCGATTCCGGTAATCACCCAGCAGAACCAGTAGGTCCATCCGGTGAAGAACCCCGCCCACGGGCCCAGCAGGTCAGCGGCGAAATCGCTGAAGGACTTATAGTTTAGGTTGCTCAGCAGCAGCTCGCCCATGGCCCGCATGACGAAAAAGAGCATGAAGCCGATGATCATGTAAACGAAGATCACGGAGGGCCCGGCCGCGGAAATGGTTTTGCCGGAGCCCATGAACAGGCCCGTGCCAATGGCACCGCCGATGGCGATTAGCTGGATGTGCCGGTTGCTCAGCTGCCGCTCCAGGCGGGGAGCCTCGCCGGCCGTGGAGGCAGGAGGATGAATCGTCATAAGGAACTCCATCGTTCAAGTGGCTTTGAATGGCCACACTGATTCGGTTCCTCCCCGCTCTGTATGGGACCTGAGAGATTCCGCGGACATGGTTCTCCGCTTGCACCGTCGGTGAGACAGGACGGGCCTGCCTGCTTTCCAGAGTTGCCTCGCCGCGGCGGTACGTGGGCCTGAGAGTTTCCTGGGGAGGGTTTGCTCCTACGGCGCCTGCTGAACGTACCGGCAGGGCTCTCCCGCCGCAGATCGTAAGCATTTTCAATTATTATCGAGAAAAAATTCATGCGCGCCGGCGGCGGCCGTCTTCCCGGCCCTGACCCGCTGGTCACCGGTTCAGTGTGGTCTCGGTCACGAAGAAATGTCAAACGGCGGCCGGCTTAGCTGCCTTGACGGCCTGCGGAAAGGAACGTGCGAAACACCCACGCATGGTTCCGATTTGGCCTGGACGGAAATGTCCGGTAACTTGTGAGCCGAATCACCCACATCTTCATAGCCTTTCGAACCGTGGCGGGAGAGTCCTCCCAGTCATACTCCGGGCAGGCGCCGTAGGAGCAAATCCTCCCCAGGAATCTCTCAGGCCCACGTACCGCCGCGGCTAGGCAACTCTGGAAAGCAGCCAAACTCTGTTTGGCTCACCGACGGTGCAAGCGGAGAACCATGTCCGCGGAATCTCTCAGGTCCAATACAGAGCGGGGAGGAACCCAAATCATGCCGTGCCACACGTGGCCGGCCATACCTGGAGTTCCTCATGACGATTCAATCGCTTCCATCAACCTTTGCCGACCGGCATATCGGCGCCCGCCGCCAGGCCGATATCGACACCATGCTCAAGAACATCGGCTATGACTCGGTCGATGGCCTCGTTGACACTGCCGTTCCGGCGTCCATTCGCCAAGAGAACCCCCTGCTGCTCACCGCTGCGCTGAGCGAAGTTGAGGTCCTGGCCGAGCTCCGCCGCCTGGCCGCCAAGAACAAGACCGCCGTCCAGATGATCGGCCAGGGCTACTACGACACCGTCACACCGCCCGTGATCCGCCGCAACGTCCTGGAAGCCCCGGCCTGGTACACCGCGTACACCCCGTACCAGCCGGAGATCTCGCAGGGCCGGCTTGAGGCGCTGCTGAACTTCCAGACCATGGTCCAGGACCTCACTGCACTGCCGGTCGCCAACGCTTCCCTGCTGGATGAAGCCACCGCCGTGGCCGAGGCCGTGCTGCTGATGCGCAGGGCCAACAAGAACGCAGCAGCCAAGGACGGCAAGACGGTCCTGGACGCCGACTGCCTCCCCCAGACCATCGCCGTCGTCAAGGGCCGCGCCGAAGCCCTCGGCTTCGAGGTGGAGGTGGCAGACCTGTCCAACGGGCTTCCCGACGGCGACATCAACGGCGTCGTCCTCCAGCAGCCCGGCGTTTCGGGCCGGGTATGGGACCAGTCCGCCGTCATCGCCGAGGCCAAAGAGCGCGGTGCGCTGGTCACCGTGGCCGCCGACCTGCTTGCCCTGACCCTGATCACGCCTCCGGGCGAACAGGGCGCCGACATCGCCGTCGGAACCGCCCAGCGCTTCGGGGTGCCGCTGTTCTTCGGCGGTCCGCACGCTGCCTACATGGCAGTGCGCACCGGTATGGAGCGAACGCTCCCGGGCCGCATCGTTGGCGTTTCCAAGGACAACGCCGGCGCCCCCGCCTACCGCCTGGCGCTGCAGACCCGCGAGCAGCACATCCGCCGCGAGAAGGCGACCTCCAACATCTGCACCGCCCAGGCGCTGCTGGCCATCGTGTCGTCCTTTTACGCCGTCTACCACGGCCCCGACGGACTGAAGGCAATCGCCGGGACCGTGCACAACAACGCCCGCGTCCTCGCCACCGCGCTCAGGACGGCGGGCCGCGAACTCCTCAGCGATTCCTTCTTCGACACCCTCACCGTGCGCGTGCCCGGCAAGGCCACCAAGGTCATCACGGCGGCAGAGGCCCGCGGTATCAACCTGCGCCTCATCGACGCGGACACGGTGGGCGTTTCCGTTGATGAGACGACGACGGCGGCAACACTTTCCGCTGTCGCCGTCGCCTTCGGCGCCGGTCCGGTAGGGGACGCGGCGGGCTTTGAACTCCCCGAAGCCGTGCTGCGCACCTCCGACTACCTGCAGCACCCGGTGTTCAACACGCACCGCTCGGAGACCCAGCTGCTGCGCTACATCCGCAAGCTTTCCGACCGCGACCTGGCGCTGGACCGCACCATGATCCCGCTGGGTTCCTGCACCATGAAGCTGAACGCGACGGCGGAGATGGAAGCCATTTCCTGGCCGGAGTTCGCCTCGATCCACCCGTTCGCCCCGGATTCCCAGACCGAGGGCTGGCGCGAACTGATTGATGGCCTGGAGGCGGACCTCGCCGAGATCACCGGGTACGACCAGGTGTCCATCCAGCCCAACGCCGGTTCCCAGGGCGAACTGGCTGGCCTGCTGGCCATCCGCGGCTACCACCTCTCCCGCGGCGATCACCAGCGCAACGTCTGCCTGATCCCCGCCTCGGCGCACGGCACCAACGCCGCCTCGGCCGTGCTGGCCGGCATGAAGGTGGTCGTCGTGGCCACCGCCGCCGACGGCACCATCGACCACGCTGACCTGTACGCCAAGATTGAGGCGCACAAGGATGTTCTCTCGGCGATCATGATCACCTACCCGTCCACGCACGGCGTCTACGACGCCGACGTCCGCGAGGTCTGCGACGCCATCCATGCGGCCGGCGGCCAGGTCTACGTGGACGGGGCCAACCTCAACGCGCTCGTGGGCTTGGCCCAGCCCGGCAAGTTCGGCGGCGACGTCTCGCACCTGAACCTGCACAAGACCTTCTGCATCCCGCACGGCGGCGGCGGCCCCGGCGTCGGTCCCGTTGCGGCAAAGGCGCACCTGGCTCCATTCCTGCCGGGGGATGCCAACAACGCCGCGCATGAGGCGGGCCCTGCCGGATCAACAGGCGTTGCGATCAGCGCGTCGCGGTTCGGTTCCGCGGGCGTGCTGCCCATCTCCTGGGCGTACGTGAAGCTCATGGGCGGCAGCGGCCTGACCGAGGCCACCAAGTCCGCGCTGCTCGCCGCGAACTATGTCGCGTCCCGGTTGAACGAGTTCTTCCCGGTCCTCTACACGGGAGACAGCGGGCTAGTGGCGCACGAGTGCATCCTGGACCTGCGTGAGCTCACGGCCCGGACCGGCGTCACCGCCGAGGACGTGGCCAAGCGCCTGATCGACTTCGGCTTCCACGCCCCCACCCTGGCGTTCCCGGTCGCGGGCACGCTGATGGTGGAGCCCACCGAGTCCGAGGACCTGGCCGAGATCGACCGGTTCATCGACGCGATGATCACCATCCACGCCGAAATCGAGCAGGTCGCCAGCGGCGACTTCACCGTGGAGAACTCCCCGCTGCGCAACGCACCCCACACGGCGGCCGCCGTGGTCAGTTCCAACTGGGACCGTTCCTACCCGCGCGAGCAGGCCGCTTTCCCCGTGCCCTCACTCAGGCAGGACAAGTACTTCCCGCCGGTGGGCCGCATCGACGGCGCAGCCGGCGACCGGAACCTGGTCTGCTCCTGCCCTCCCATTTCCGAGTTCGAGAGCTAAGGATTCCGCAATGACCGAGAACTACACCGCCCTCTACGAGCAGCACAAGAAAGCAGGCGCATCCTTCACCGACTTCGGTGGCTGGCAGATGCCCCTCAAGTACGATTCGGAGCTCGCCGAACACCATGCAATACGCAACGCGGCCGGCCTGTTCGACCTCTCCCACATGGGGGAAATCTGGGTGGCCGGCCCGGATGCCGGCGCCTTCCTGGACTACGCCCTGGCAGGCAAGCTGTCCGCAATCGCCGTCGGCAAGGCCAAGTACTCCCTGATTTGCGACGCCGACGGCGGCATCATCGATGACCTGATCACGTACCGCCTTCGCGCGGCTGCGGATGGAACAGCCAAGTACCTGGTGGTCCCCAACGCCGGCAATGCAACGAAGGTTGCCGCTGCCCTCGCAGAACGGGCAGCGAAATTCGACGTCGCCGTCGAGGACGTCTCAGCGGAGACCTCGCTGATCGCGGTGCAGGGACCCAACGCGGAGGAGATCCTGCTCCAGCTCGTCCCGGCCGGACAGCATTCCCTGGTGACCGAGCTGAAGTACTACGCCGCCGTCGAGGTAAGGATCACCGTCGACGGCGCTGTCCAGACCCTGCTGCTGGCCCGCACCGGATACACCGGTGAGGACGGGTTCGAAATCTACGTGCCCAACGACGATGCGCCGGGCCTCTGGGAGGCCCTGCTCCAAGCCGGCGAAGGACACGGCCTGGTCCCGGCCGGCCTCGCCTGCCGTGACTCGCTCCGGCTGGAAGCCGGGATGCCGCTCTATGGCAACGAGCTCACGCGTCAGGTCAACGCCTACGCTGCGGGACTGGGTCCGGTGGTTTCGCTAGCCAAGGAAAGCGACTTCGTGGGCAAGGAGGCGCTGGCCGCAATCAAGGCAGCCGGCGTCGGTTCCACCGTTGGCCAAAAGCTCGTGGGCCTCAAGGGCACCGGCCGGCGCGCCGCCCGCGGCCACTACCCTGTCCTCAAGGACGGCATGCTGGTCGGCGAGGTCACCTCCGGCCAGCCCTCCCCCACCCTCGGTTACCCGGTCGCGATGGCGTATGTCGACGTCGAGCACTCCGAAGTGGGCACGGTCCTGGACGTCGACCTGCGTGGCAAGGCCGAGCCGTTCGAAGTGGTCGCGCTGCCGTTCTACAAGCGCTCCAAGTAACCAGCCCCTAAACCTCAAAGGAAAATCGCATGAGCAAGGTTGTTTCTGAACTGAAGTACTCCGCCGAGCACGAATGGGTTGCTGCTGACGGCGCCGGGCCGGTGGGGATCGGGATTTCCGCTGTCGCTGCCGACGCCCTGGGCGACATCGTGTATGTGGACCTGCCCGAGGTCGGCTCCACTGTCACGGCAGGCGAAACCTGCGGCGAGGTGGAATCCACCAAGTCCGTCTCCGACCTGTACGCACCGGTCACCGGTGAAGTGACCGAGATCAATGACGGCGTCGTCGCCGATCCGGCACTGATCAACAGCGACCCCTACGGCGCCGGCTGGCTGTTCAAGGTGGCCGTCACCGACGAGGGTCCGCTGATGTCGGCGGAAGAATACGCAGCAGCAAACGGCGGCGAACTGTAGTTCCCCCCAGCAAGTCCACCTCCCCAGCCCGAACCGACCACAACTATCCAGTTAGGAACCGACCATGGCTGTTGGCGTCTTTGACCTGTTTTCCATTGGGATTGGCCCTTCGTCCTCGCACACCGTCGGACCCATGCGGGCTGCGGCGGTGTTTGCCGAGGAACTGACGTCCTCCGGCGTGCTGGAGCAGGTGGCGTCGCTGCGGGTGGACCTGTACGGCTCGCTCGCGGCGACGGGGCACGGGCACGGAACCATGACGGCGATCCTGCTTGGCCTGGAGGGTTACCACCCCGAGCTGATCCTGCCCGATGAGGTTGAAGCACGGCTGGCGTCGATCGCGGAGACCGGGACGCTGCAGCTGGCCGGATCGGTTCCGCTGCCCTATGGCGTGGCGGACATGGTGCTGCGGCCGCTGACCGTGCTGCCCCGGCACACCAACGGCATGACGTTCACGGTGTTTGATGCCGCCTGCTCCGAGCTCCGGAAGGCGACGTTCTTCTCCGTGGGCGGCGGTTTCATTGTCCGCGAAGGCGAGGAGGACGCGGCCCAGCAGGAGCTGGAGGAATCGAAGAAGGAACTGCCGCTGCCGTTCCGCACCGCCGCGGAACTGCTGGAGCACTGCCGCGCCCAGGGCCTGTCCATCTCCGACATCATGCTGGTCAACGAACGCGCTTCCCGGTCCGAGGAGGACATCCGCGAAGGCCTGCTCCACATCTACTCGGTGATGGAAAGCTGCGTGGAGGTGAGCCTGAAGCGGGAGGGGCTGCTGCCCGGCGGACTGAAGGTCCGCCGTCGTGCTCCCGACTGGCACGAACGCCTCCTGAAGGAGGACAAGGACCGGGACCCCAAGTACTGGCAGGAATGGGTCAACCTCATCGCCTTGGCCGTCAATGAGGAAAACGCCTCCGGCGGGCGCGTGGTCACCGCCCCCACCAACGGCGCCGCCGGCATCATCCCGGCGGTCCTCTATTACGCGCTGTATTTTGCTCCCGGGATGGATAAGGCCAGCCAGGAAGACCGCGACGACGTGGTGGTCCGTTTCCTGCTCGCCGCGGGCGCCGTCGGGGTGCTGTACAAGGAGCAGGCGTCCATTTCCGGCGCGGAGGTGGGCTGCCAGGGCGAGGTGGGATCGGCGTCGTCGATGGCCGCCGCCGGGCTTGCCGAGGTCATGGGCGGCACACCCGCGCAGGTGGAGAACGCCGCGGAAATCGCCATGGAGCACAACCTGGGCCTGACCTGCGACCCGATCGGCGGGCTGGTGCAGGTGCCCTGCATCGAACGCAATGCGATCGCCGCCGCGAAGGCCATCAACGCGGCCAAGATGGCCCTTTGGGGTGACGGCTCGCACCGGGTCTCGCTGGACGAGGTCATCGTGACCATGCGGGAGACCGGCAAGGACATGAGCTCCAAATACAAGGAAACGGCCATGGGCGGCCTCGCCGTCAACGTCGTGGCCTGCTGATTTAGCACTAAGGAAGAGAACAATGACACTGGCACCAGAAGGCCGGAAAATGCTGCGGATCGAGCAGCGCAATGCGGCCACCCCGGTGGAACGCAAACCGGACTGGATCAAGGCCAAGGTCCAGATGGGCCCGGAATTCGTCGGCCTGAAGAACCTGGTCAAGAAGGAAGGCCTGCACACCGTCTGCGAAGAGGCCGGCTGCCCCAACATCTTCGAGTGCTGGGAAGACAAGGAAGCCACCTTCCTGATCGGCGGCTCCGAATGCACACGCCGCTGCGACTTCTGCCAGATCGACACCGGCAAACCCTCCCCCGTGGACAGGTTCGAACCCACGAAGGTGGCCCGCTCCGTGCAGGCAATGGCCCTGCGCTACGCCACCGTCACCGGCGTCGCCCGTGACGACCTCGAAGACGAAGGCGTCTGGCTCTACGCCGAAACGGTCCGCAAAATCCACGAACTCAACCCCGGCACCGGCGTCGAACTCCTGATCCCGGACTTCTCCGGCAAACCCGGGCACATCGCCGCGATCTGCGACTCCAAACCCGAGGTGTTCGCGCACAACGTCGAAACCGTGCCAAGGATCTTCAAGCGGATCCGGCCCGCGTTCCGCTACGAACGCTCCCTGGACGTCATCACCCAGGGCCGGAACCTGGGCATGGTCACGAAGTCCAACCTGATCCTGGGCATGGGCGAAACCCGCGAAGAAATCTCCGAAGCCCTCCGCGACCTCCACCAGGCAGGCTGCGACCTGATCACCATCACCCAGTACCTGCGCCCCTCCGAACGCCACCTCCCCGTGGACCGCTGGGTCAAGCCGCAGGAATTCGTGGACCTGCAGCACGAAGCCGAGGAGATCGGCTTCCTCGGCGTCATGTCCGGACCCCTGGTCCGCTCCTCCTACCGCGCCGGCCGGCTCTGGGCCACCGCCATGCGCAAAAAGGGCTGGGAAATCCCCGCCGAACTCGCCCACATCGAGTCCTCCGGATCCACCCGCCAGGAAGCCAGCTCCCTGCTCGCGAGGCCGGCCTGACCTCTGTCCTGAGCGGGGTATAGCGTAATTGCATGACGGCAACCTACCGGTACAACGTGGACGTCCTGCATCTGCTCGTCTCGCCGGCGCACGCCTACTTCGGCCGCGCGCGTGACGGCGCCGCTGATGTGCCGACGGCCGATGCCAGCCGGGTGGAGATCGTGGCCGGTAAAGGCATCGTCGGTGACCGGTTCTTCGGCAAGGCTGCCCACATGGACGCGGCGGTCACCCTGTTCGCTGTCGAAGCCCTCGAAGCCATGGCCGCGGAACTGGACGCTGGCCCGTTCGACCCGCTGCTGACCCGGCGCAACGTGATCCTCAGGGGTGCGCATCTGGCCCCGCTCCTCGGCCAGGAGTTCGTGCTGGAATCCCAGGGCGGGGTGGTGCGGTTCAAAGGCGGGCGGCCTGCCCATCCCTGCGCGTGGATGGACCGCATGCTCGCGCCCGGCGCGCACGCCGCCATGCGCGGGCGCGGGGGCATGCGCTGCCGGGCACTTTCCGACGGTGTGCTGCACCGCGGGCCTGCGGTGCTGGTCAGCCCGGTCTCGCTGGAGCCTGATCAGGCGGGCATTCCGAGCGTGCTGCGGCCCGGACGGCTGCCGTAGGAGTAGCTGCTCGCCAGGGTGGTTCCGGCAACCTAGCTCTTGGGCAGGCCCGTCGGGTTCAGTTCCGATTTGGCCACGGCTTCCGATGACAGGCCCCAGCGGTCCAGGATCTTGCCGTAGGTGCCGTCCTCGATCAGGTGGTTCAGGCCTGCCTGTGCAGCGGCGGCGAACCCGTTGCCCTTCCTGGTGGTGGCGGCGATGCTCGCCTTGAGGGGCCAGCCTCCGTCCACCAGGCCCACCAGCTTGGTCTTCTCGTCGGTCGCGGCCTTGTAGGCGGCCGTGGCGTTCGGCCCGAACGTCAGGTCCGCGCGGCCGGACTGCAGGGCCAGGTTCGAGGCGGAGTCGTCGTCGTAGTACTGGAACTCGACCGGCTTCAGCCCCTTGGCCTTGTTCTCCTCGTCCCAGCGCAGCAGGATGGACTCCTGGTTAGTGCCCGAGCCGACAATGACGCGCTTGCCGGCGACGTCCGCGGCGGATTCGACCTTGGTGAGGCCGCTGTCGCTCTTGGCATAGAAGCCGAGCTTGTCGTCCCGGTAGCTGGCGAAGTCGAACTTGAGCTTGCGCTCCTCAGTCACGGTGACGTTGGAGAGAACGGCCTCGTACTTGCCCGATTCGACGCCGAGGGGCCAGTCCGCCCAGGCGGTCGGAACGATCTCGGCTTCCAGTCCCAGCGTCTGGGCCAGCGCGACGGCGATGTCCACTTCGTTGCCCACCGGCGTCTTGTTGTCCGTGGCGTAAACCGCCAGCGGCGGTGCGAAGGGGCTGACGGCCACGGTCAGCGTTCCGTCCTTCTTGATGGCTTCCGGAACCAGGGCCGCAGCAGCCTTGTCCACGGTGACGGGAAAGCGGTCCTGCTCGGGCGTGAGGTTGAAGGTCTTGGCTGCCGACGTGACAGTGGTTGTGGCAGCCGCGTTCGCCGAAGCCGCAGCCCCGGGATCGGAGCAGGCGGACAGCGCCAGCAGGCTGGTGGCGGTGAGGGCCAGGCCCACCCCCGGCTTGATTGTGCCCGTGCGGGATTTGAGAGACTGACGGACCATGGTTGCCCCCTGGAAATAGTGAACGCGAAGGTTGTGGCAGCAACTATCCGGTAACCCAAAAGGGGGGTCAAAGCGCGGAGAAACCGGAAGATACACGGCGTAACCGCGATTCACACTGCGTTCGAAGGCGTCATTCAGCCTGTCGGTCATCCCGAAACCACGCCTAGCATCGAGTATGAGCGATCAATTCACCACCGAACGTGACGGCTACGGCAGGCTCCTGGCAGACCGTGAAGTGTGGCGCCAGGCAGCCTCCCTCCCCGCGGCCGGGGAGCTGACCGCGCGGTGGCTTGAAGGCACCAGCGAGTACCAGCCCGGAACCCTCGCCCCGCGCTTCGATGACGAGACCCTGCCCATCGCCGGCCAGCTGGCCGAGCTCAACCGCAGCGGACTGTTCACGAAGGAATCCCAGCCGGGTTTCGGTCCCGACGCCGGGCATGCCCAGCGCGAGTATGTCACCGGCTTCTGCTCCGCCGAGGCCGCCGCCCGCCTGCTGCGGCTGTCGGCCGAGACGGAACTCATTGCCATCGCCCATGCCCCGGGCGAGGTCAGCCAGGCCTCCGTTCCGGTCACGCTGCACGACGGCGAAGTGGTCACTGTTTTGGGAAGCAGCGAAAATCCGGTCGAGTCCGACCAAATCCAGGACTGGGCACGCGAAAGCAACGAAACCCTTGCCCTCCTGCTGGCCGACTCCTGGTACGTCGAGCTGCTCGACCCGGTTTGGGGCCGGCAGCAGCATCTTTTGCCCGCCGTGCTGGAAACCCTGAAAGCCGCCCCGGACGGTCTCTGACCCGCGATTCTTGACGTTCCGCGACTCCCGATGAAGGTATAAGACCGCCAGGATGAACGATTGCGACGCCGGGTGAACGCCTGCGTCAGCTGCCGTTGTGGCCGCCGGAGGGGCCTCCGTAATCTCAATCCAACGCTCAGCGCCATCCCCTCCGCTCCATCGTCCAAAAGGAAAACATCATGTCTTCTTCACCCGAGAACCAGGGCTCCACCCGGATCGCCGCGGGCCAGCCCAGCGGCCGGAAACGCCCCAGCGGGCTCAAGATCGGCATCGCCGCCGGCATCCTTGCAGTCCTGGGCGCAGGCGTGGCCGTCGCCACCACGGCCGCCAACAACGCCGCCCCGGATTCCGCCAACGCGGCCGCAGTCACCAGCCCCGCGGCCGAGCTGAAGCTGGGTTACTTCGGGAACATCACCCACGCCACCGCGCTGGTCGGAGTCCAGAAGGGCTTCATCGCGAAGGAGCTGGGCGGCACCAAGCTGAGCACCCAGGTGTTCAACGCGGGCCCGGCCGCGATCGAGGCGTTGAATGCCGGCGCGATCGATGCCACGTACATCGGCCCTAACCCGGCCATCAACTCGTTCGTCAAGAGCAAGGGCGAGTCCATCAGCATCATCGCCGGGGCGGCATCCGGCGGCGCGCAGCTGGTGGTCAAGCCCGAGATCAAGACCGCGGCTGATCTGAAGGGCAAGACCCTGGCCTCCCCGCAGCTGGGTGGCACCCAGGACGTGGCGCTGCGCGCCTGGCTGGGTAAGCAGGGCTACAAGACCAACACCGACGGCGGCGGGGACGTTGCGATCAACCCCACCGAGAACGCCCAGACCCTGAAGCTGTTCCAGGACGGTAAGCTCGACGGCGCGTGGTTGCCTGAGCCGTGGGCCTCCCGTCTGGTGCTCCAGGCCGGCGCGAAGGTCCTGGTGGATGAGAAGGACCTGTGGGACGGGTCGCTGACGGGCAAGCCGGGCGAGTTCCCCACCACCATCCTGATCGTGAACAAGAAGTTCGCTGCGGAGCACCCGCAGACTGTCGAGGCGCTGCTCAAGGGCCACGTCGAGGCCGTGAAGTGGCTCAACGACGCCCCGGCCGCCGAGAAGGCCACGGAAGTGAACGCCGCCCTGAAGGAGGCCGCCGGCAAGGCACTCCCGCAGGACGTTATTGACCGCTCGCTGAAGAACATCGTGTTCACGGTGGACCCGCTGGCAGGGGCGTTCAAGAAGCTGCTACAGGACGGCGTGGATGCCGGCACCACGAAGCAGGCCGACATCAACGGCATCTTCGACCTGGCCAAGCTGAACGAAGTCACCGGTGGAAAGACCTCTGCCGCAGGACTGGGCAAGGAATAACCCGGAAGACAGACAAAAGGATCCGGCGGGAGCATTCCCGCCGGATCCTTTTTGGTTGACTCGGTTTTACAGCAGCGCCGAATACTCCGGCACGGCCGAACACTCAGGCACGACGTACGGGTCCTCCGCGTTTTTCAGGGCGTAGTGAAAGACCATGCCGCCCGGGCTTTCCTGGCTTCCGACGTATTCCGCAGCCACCCATTCACCGCTGGCCACGGCTCCGGCCCAGGCATGGGCCTCCTCCCAGTGGACGGCGGAAGCCATCCGGCCGGGCTGCAGGCTCATGGACACGGCAACGCGCACCGAGGGCGCGCCATCGGAGGAACGGGGGCAGGTGAAGCCGACGATGTCCACGGAAACTCCCGGGGTGGCAAGGCACGGCCGGCGGGCCATGGTGGTGGCCGCCGCATCCAGGCCTCCGGAACCGATGTCCTGCCGCGCGAGTGCGTGCACCTGGCTGCGGAACGTGTTCAGTTCCGCGCTGCACTGCGTCCGGATTCTGTGCACCAAAGCTGTGATCATGTCCCCCTCGATTCAGGGAGGGCGTAAAGCCGCCCCGTCGTGATTATGGACTTACACAACCACCCGGTAACTTGCTTCACAATGCCCGGCGACACCCGCCGTCGTGCAACGCAACAGTGCTTCACCTTCCGCAGTTGGGCGTAACAAACGGACGCGGGCCGCCCGCACCGTGCCGTGTGCCGCCCCAAGGACTAAATGCCTCCTTAGACGTGCATCCGCGCCACGAAACGGAACCGGTCCCCTCGGAACACCGACTCGGTCCACTCCACAGGCCGCCCGTCGGGGGTGAAGCCGAGGCGGTGGACCAGGAGCATGGGAGCCCCCATCTCGACGTCGAGGAGCTGCACCTCGGCCGGTCCGGCCAGCTTTGTCTCCACGGTGTCCTCCACCTCGGCGATCCGGATTCCGTAGTCCTCGCGCAGGGCAGCGTACAAGGAGCCGCGCTCGGCCACGGTCCGCGCCAGGTCCGGGAGCGGACCGGCAAGGAATGCAATCTCGTGTGCGAGCGGCTCGCCGTCCACCAGCCTGATCCGTTCCACCCGGTGGATATCCGTTCCCGGTTCCACCGCCAGGCGCCGTGCCGTGGCCGGGTCGGCCGGCAGCTCGCTCACGTCAACGATCCGCGCCGCGGCCGTGAGGCCCTGGCTCGCGGCGTCGTCGGTAAAGGAGGTGAGCTGGCGGACGTGCGTCACCTTCGGGGGCGCCACAAAGGTTCCCCTCCCCTGCGTCCGGTCCAGGCGGCCCTCGGCCACCAGTTCGCCAATGGCCTGGCGGACAGTGGTGCGGGAGGTTCCGTACTGCTCCGCGAGTGCGCGCTCGGTGGGGATCAGGGTTCCGGGCGCCGCGTCCTCGATGAGTGCGAGGATCTGCTCCTTAAGTACGTAGTACTTGGGCAGGGCAGCGGCCGCGGAGGTTTCCATGAATCTGATGGTACCTATTGACACGAAAATTGGTCTAGGCCAAAATGATTGGAAATTGGTTTACACCAATTCTCGTTTGCATCAGTTCCAGACCCTAATCCCGCACCCCACTTCCAAGGACCCAAAGATGTCGTTCCTGCAAGACCTGCGCCAGACGCCCCGCCTCGGCCTTCTGGTCGGCGGCACCGCCGCCACCATCGGCATAATCTACGGCTACGATCTGTCGAATATCGCCGGCGCCCTGCTGTTCATCACCAAGGAGTTCCAGCTCTCCACCAGCCAGCAGGAGCTGGTGACCACCGCCGTCGTCGTTGGTGAAGTTCTGGGCGCCGTCCTCGGCGGCTGGCTCGCCAACAAACTGGGCCGCAAGGCCTGCATGGTGGGCGTGGCCGGAGCGTATGCCGCGTTCGCGGTGCTCAGCGCCCTCGCTGCTGACGTGCCCATGCTGCTCGTGGCCCGCCTGCTCCTGGGTCTGACCATCGGCATTTCCGTGGTGGTGGTGCCCGTCTTCGTGGCCGAGTCAGCGCCGCCCAAGGTGCGCGGCGCCCTGCTCGTTGCGTACCAGGTGGCCACCGTCATCGGCATCATCATCGGGTACCTGGCTGCCTACGTGCTGTCCAGCACCGAAAACTGGCGGCTGATGCTGGGCCTCGCCGCCGTTCCGGCCCTCGCGGTCCTCGCCGTCACCCTCCGCCTCCCCGACACCGCCCGCTGGTACATGATGCGCGGACGCACTGAAGACGCGCGCCGCACGCTCAGCTCGATCGAGCCGGATGCCGACGTCGACGCCGAACTGGCGGAGATGCGCCGCGCCATCAGCGAAGAGCGCGGCGGCGGCCTGCGCGAGATGCTCCGTTCGCCGTATCTGAAGGCGACGGTGTTCGTCGTCGGCCTCGGTTTCTTCATCCAGATCACCGGCATCAACGCCGTGGTCTATTACAGCCCGCGGATCTTCGAGGCGATGGGCTTCACCGGCAACGCCGCCCTGCTCCTGCTGCCCGCACTGGTCCAGGCCGCTGCCCTGGTTGCTGTCTTCGTGTCGCTGTCCCTCGTGGACCGGGTGGGACGGCGTCCCATCCTGCTCGGCGGCATCGGCATGATGATTGTCGCCAACATCATCCTCGTCGCCGTCTTCATGGTGGGCCGCGACTTCGGCGGCGCCCTGACCGTGGTCGGCTTCCTGGGGGTCCTGCTCTTCACGGTGGGCTTCACCTTCGGCTTCGGCGCGCTGGTCTGGGTCTACGCCGGCGAGTCGTTCCCTGCCCGGCTGCGCTCACTCGGAGCCAGCGCCATGCTGACCTCGGACCTCGTGGCCAACGTGATTGTCGCGGCGTTCTTCCTGACCATGCTCCAGCGCCTCGGCGGTGCCGGCACCTTCGCAGTGTTCGGGGCGCTGGCCATCGCCGGCTTTGTCTTCGTCCACCGCCTCGCCCCCGAAACCAAGGGCCGGAACCTCGAGGAAATCCGCCATTACTGGGAGAACGGCGCCCGCTGGCCGGAAGCCACCGGCAGCACCGACAGCAGCAGCAAGCCGGCGGCCAAGTGATGCTGCCCGTCCTCGGCCTGGGCCGTGTCCTGGGCCTGGATATCGGCGGCTCCAAGACCCACGCCATCCTGGCGGTAGTTGCAGGGAAGGACGACGGCGGGACCTCCGCCGATGCCTCTGTCCCGGGCGGCGCTGGCGGCGCTGCCGCACCAGCCCGGAAGCTCGCTGAGTGCACGGTGGGCAGTGCGAACATTGCCTCCGTCGGTCCGGACGAAGCCGCCGCTTCGCTGGACGACCTCGCCGCACAACTCGGCATCGCCGATTCTGCAGGCCATGGAATAGATGCCGTGTTTGCAGGCGCCGCGGGGGCGGACACGCCGGCGGCCAGGGAACGCCTGACTGGCCTGCTCTCCCGCAGGTTCCCGGGAGCCCGGATACACGTGGACCACGACACCCGCATCATCCTCGCCGCCGGCGGCCTCACGGCAGGCACCGTCCTCATCTCCGGCACCGGCTCCGCCGCGTGGGCGAAGGCCGGCGACGGCAGGGAAGCCCGGGCCGGCGGCTGGGGCTATCTGCTCGGCGATGAAGGCAGCGGCTACGCCGTGACCCGCAGCGCGGTCCGCTACGCTTTGCGGGAATCCGACGACGGACTGCCCGCCGGGCCGTTGACCGCCGAACTGCTGGCGCGGACCGGAGCCGCGGAACCCGGCGACCTGCTGGACCTGTTCTACCGTCGGCCGGAGCGCCGCTTCTGGGCCGGGCTGGCAGGAACCGTGTTCGCCCTCGCCACCTCGGACGCAGCAAGCGCAGCCATCGCCGAGGACGCCGCACGGCACCTCGCGGGCCTGGCCCTGACGGTGACCAGGAGGCTGGGCACCGTTCCGGAAGATGCACCGGTCCTGCTTGCCGGGGGGATGCTGGTGAACCAGCCGTCGTTGGCCACCCGGGTGCGCGAGCTGCTGGCTGCCAGCGGCCTCACCGACGTCCGCGTGCTGGACCGCGCGCCCGCCTGGGGCGCCGTGGAGCTGGCCAGCCAGCTTGCGGGCGCGCCACACCGGCCAGCCACCAGAATTTCTGCCTGATCACCCTCATTCGACCCCTGCTGATCCCAACCCTTCTGATCCCACTCCAAGGAGACCCATGACCGCCCCGCACACCACCGCAGCCCCCACTCTCGCCGACTCGCCGCTTCCCGGTTCCCTGATGGCCGCCGAAATCCTGGAACAGCCGGAGGCACTCGCACGGCAGCTTGAACACGGGCGTCCCGCCGTCGCCCGCCTGGCCGCCACCCTCCGGGACGCCGACATCAGGTACGTCCTCCTGGCCGCGCGCGGCACCAGCGACCACGCGGCCCTGTACGCGAAGTACCTCATCGAGACGGTGCTGGGGCTGCCGGCCGGGCTAGCGTCGCCGTCGAGCCTTACGGTGTACGGAGCGGAACCGAAGATGGACGGGGTGCTGTGGCTGGCGGTCAGCCAGTCCGGCGGCTCCCCCGACCTGGTGGACTCCACCGCCGCTGCCGCCCGGGGCGGCGCCCTCACCGTGGCCGTCACGAACGCACCGTCCTCGCCGCTGGCCACTGCCGCACGGCACCACCTGGACATCCTAGCCGGGCCGGAGCGGGCCGTGGCCGCAACGAAGAGCTACACGTCCCAGCTGCTGGCGCTGTGGCAGCTGATCGACGCGTGGGCCGGAGGAAACGGCGCGGAAGCGGCGGACCTGCCGCGTCTCGCCGCCGATGTCCTTGCCCGGCCGGAGATACTGGAGGTTGCAGACCGCTACCGCTTCGTGAACCACATCATCACCACGGGACGCGGCTTCTCCTACCCCACCGCACGGGAGGCGGCACTGAAACTGATGGAAACGTCGTACCTGGCCGCACACGCCTTCTCCGGTGCCGACCTGCTGCACGGGCCCTTCGCCATGATCGACGCCGACCGGCCCGTCATCGCCGTCGCCTCGCCCGGCGCCGGCGGCCGTGCCCTGTACCCCGTGCTGGACCGCCTCGCCGAACGGGGCGCGGACGTCTGCCTGGTGGGTGACGCCGGGGCTGCCCGCCCGCTGAACCATGTGGTGCCGCTGCCGGCCGTCCACGAGCAGCTCTCGCCGATCCTGGAGATAATGCCCCTGCAGCGGCTGGCGCATGCGATGGCCGCCGCGCGCCACCGGGACCCTGATGCTCCGCGGGGCCTGCGCAAGATCACGGAAACCTGGTGAGTCCGACGCTCATTTCTGCTTCCCGTGTCATCCTGCCGGACGCCGCACTGGAGCCCGGCTGGGTGGAGACCGACGGGTCCCTGATCCTTGCCGCCGGATCCGGGCGGGCCGCCAGAGAGCCCGACTTTAGCTTCGCGGACGGCACCCTCGCGCCTGGCTTTGTGGACGCCCACATCCACGGCGGCGGCGGGGTCAGCTTCAATGACGCTGACCCTGCTGCCGCGGCGGTCCGGATCGCCCAGGTGCACCGTTCGCACGGGACCACCACGCTGATGGCCAGCCTGGTCACCGCCCCGCTTACCCAGCTTGAGAAGGCGGTGGCCGCGCTGGCGGCCCTGGTGGAGGAAGGGGTGCTGGCCGGGATCCATCTGGAAGGCCCGTGGCTCAGCCCCGAACACCGGGGCGCCCACGCGGAGGACCTTCTGCTTGCCCCGTCACCGGCGGCCGTCGACAGGCTGATGCTGGCCGGGCGGGGCACCGTGCGGATGGTCACGATCGCGCCTGAACTGGACGGGGGCCTGGCCGCCATCCGGCAGGTCACGGGCTACGGCGCCGTCGCGGCAATCGGCCACACCGGCGCCGGCTACGACCTGGCCCGTGAAGCGATCGCGGCGGGGGCCACCGCCGGGACGCACGTGTTCAACGCGATGCGGCCGCTGCACCACCGGGAACCTGGCCCCGCGCTGGCGCTGCTGGAGGACCCTTCAGTTTTCGCGGAAGTGATATCCGACGGCGTCCACCTCCACCCGTCGCTGGTCCGCTTCATATTGTCGAGCCCGGCGCGGGCCGTTTTCGTCACCGACGCCATGGCGGCAGCCTGCGCGGAGGAAGGCACGTACCAGCTTGGCGGGCTGGACGTCAGGGTGGCCGACGGCGAGGCGCGCCTGGTCAGTGACGGCACCATCGCCGGCAGCATCCTCACGCTGGACGCGGCCGTTCGGCACGCCGTCCTTGACGCAGGCATCCCACTCGCCGACGCCGTCCGGGCGGCAAGCCAGAACCCGGCGGACATGCTGGGGCTGTCCGACGTCGGGCGGATTGAGGCCGGGCGGCAGGCGGATTTGGTGGTGCTCGCCCCGGATCTTGACGTGGCTGCGGTGATGAAGGCGGGTCGCTGGCTGAGCCTGTCGACACCCGTGCGTTGAGGTGGGCCGGAAACCCGCCGGTTGAGCGTCGAGCGGGGTGGTTGAAGCTGTTTATTGAGGTACCGGCCCCTCGCTGGTGGGGTCCTCAACGTACTCCCGCGGGTTTCAGGCCGATAACCGTGATTCCGTCAAGCTGGCGTGGTTGCCGTGGCGTCAGCGGCTGGGTCAGCAGGGAGGGCTTAGTCCGGCTTGGCTTGGCGGAGGTACTGGTACACCGTTTCCCGGCTGATGCCGTAGTCGCTGGCGAGGACGGATTTGGGGATTCCATTCGCTGCCCGCTGGACCAGCTCGGCCGCCAGTTCCGGCGTGAGGGTCTTTTTCCGTCCGCGGTAGGCACCGCGCTGCTTGGCCAGGGCGATGCCTTCCCGCTGCCGCTCCCGGATCAGGGAGCGTTCGAATTCGGCGAAGGCACCCATCACCGAGAGCATGAGGTTGGCCATGGGGGAGTCCTCCCCCGTGAAGACCAGACTCTCTTTGACGAACTCTCCACCCGCACGCCCTTACGGGTCAGAGCCTGGACCAGTGAACGCAGGTCATCCAGGTTGCGGGCGAGCCGGTCCATGCTGTGCACTATGACTGTGTCCCCGTTACGGGCGAACCGCAGCAGCTCAGTCAGCTCCGGTCTGGACGTGTCCCTGCCGGAGGCTTTGTCGGTGAAGACCCGGTCCAGGACCTGGCCGTCCAGCTGGCGTTTCTCGTTCTGGTCCAGCGTGCTTACGCGCACGTACCCGATCCGTTGACCAGCCACCTGAGCCTCCAAACCCTCAACCTGTCAGATTGAGTTCTATGGCCTTTATTGGAGCATAGGTGGCGAGTTCAGGTGGTGAGCGCAACACCTTGAGCTGGGGGGTGTTGTCTCGTGCCGTCGGTGTCGGCCCGGCGTCTGTCCAAGGCTTTTGTGTTCCGTTTGCGCGGGCCGTCCAGCCGCCCAATGATTTAGAGCTAAACATGGTGATGTTGTTCCCGCACAGCCTCGCGGCAGTGCGGGAACAACATCACTTGGTGCCCTTTTCCGATCTGGATCATGAACCCGAGGGGAGGCTGCTCTGGGCGTTGTGGTTGGGCCACCAGCCGATGTGTGCACGCATGGGATCCGGCCAGTTGCCGATTGCACGTCCCATGGGATCGGGCCAGTTGCCGATGTGGGAGCGGCGGGACTGGTCGGAGGCAACGGAAAGCGGGGTGCGGTTGGACATGGCAATTCTCCTGACTGAACGTTGAGTCCGTAGGCCGAGTGCGGCGTACGGCTGGTCTTATCTGCCTGTGTGAAGGCAGAGCTGACCTGTTCAGTCGGGGGAAGACCCCGGATCGGCGGCGGGACCGGAGGGCGGTATCACCGCTGCGCCCGGGGCGAGGGCGCTGGCGGCGGGGAACAGTTCGTTCCAGGAGGCGGCGATATCGGCCGTGTGTGAGCCGGAGCTGTCTGAGCCGGAGGAGCCCGACTCGCCGTGCGTCGCGGCAATATTCAGCCGCTCTGTGGCGGGGTGTTCGTGCAGCAGCCCTTGAGCCGGCGCCTGGATAGCGCGGGCCGGAGGGCGGGTCGAGGCAGTGATCTTCAGCTGGGCGAGTGTCTTGAACGGCGAATCAATGTTTTGGACCGTGGCCAGGTTCGAGGGGGCGGGGGCCGGGGTTGCTGTGCCGGAGAGCGTCGCCGAAGCCGGAGCAGGGCTGGAAGCCTCTGCGGTTGCGGAAACTGCTGCGGCCCGCGTCGGATGAACCTCCCCGGACGGATGGCCAGGGACGGGCCGCCGGGCGTCCGCAACGGGTGATCGCGGCACAGTGGACACCACCGCCGCCAGCGTCTTGCGGACGGTAGCGACAGGAAAGTCCGGGTTGGGCAGTTGTGGAGGTTTGACCGCCGGAAGGGGCAGCCGCAGTAGCCGTTGGGTCACGGAAGCAATGGCGTCGTCCATAGCTGCAACCGCATGATCGACAGTGGAAACTGCCGGGGCCGCAGTCCTGTTCACGGTGGCGGCTACCGATGCGGCTGCCGGAGAAACGGCGGAGACTGCCGGTCCGGCCGTCTTGGTGACAGTGGCGACTGCCGGCGCCGCGACCCGGGGCACTGGGAGGGCCACCGGCTCGGTGGTCGCGGCCACCGTGGAAACAGCAGGCGCGGCCCTGCCCACGATCGCATCGGCGGCAGCTGCAACGTGGTGCGCGGCGGAACCGGCCGGATCCTGCCCGGCCCGCAGAACCTGAGCAGCATGGAGAGACGGAGCATTGGAGAGGCCGAGGTCCAGGGCGCTTTCAGAGACGACGGCCTTGGAAGGGTCCGTTGACGCCTGCGCGCTGCCCGCACCCCACACGAGCCACGCCAGTGCAAGCAGGGCCGGGACCAGAAGGGCGCGCACAGAAACCGTGCGGCAATAGCGAAGCATGCTGCCCATTCCATTCACCCCCCAGAGCAATGCGAGATCAGAATATGCCCGGAGGAGGAACACGTCCAGAGAATATTTGTTCGCATGCTTACCATCGTCCGCCTCGTGCGTAATTCCAGTCCCTTTCCGCGGTTGCTGTCCTGCTGCCGTCAAACGCTCCGCCAAACTCGATACAGCCTAAAAATTGATTCAAAAGGTATACCGGAAAGTGGTTACGCATCGTTGCAGCAGCGCCGCGGTGCCCTGATACATTCCAGGAAAACCGTTTGATGAACACGGCGGTTTTGGCCCGATTCCAAACGCCGATATCCGGCCTTCCGTCAACCTGGGTGAGCCGGGGTGCCGTCGGGAAAAAGTCCCGCAGCGGACTTTCGCCTGCTATCAGCTAAAGGGACGACCACCACGTCACCGATGGTGCCCAGGAATGTAGCGTTTGATGCCGTCGTGATGCGGCGGGTGAGCGTCAGCTTGGCGGTCACAAGGTCCGGGGCTGGTATCAGACCCCGGGAAGGGTGCAGATGTGCCCGTCGGCGTCTATGGGGTAGCCGCAGAGCGAGCAGATCGGACGCCCGGCGCCCACGACCTCACGGGTGCGCTTGGCGAATGCGCGGGCAGTGCCGACCGGCATCCGCACCAGCAGCATTTCGTTCTCGTTAGGGCCGTTCTCATCAAGGGATTCGTCGTCGTCATCAGCATCAACATCGGTGATGGGGTAGGCCTCTATTACGACCTGCGCCGTCGTTGGGTCCCAACCTAAGCTCATGGCGCCGGTCCGAAACTGCTCCTGAACGGCCTCGAGCTGGTCATTATCGACAAGTTCAATGGGCGTACTCGTGGGAACGCTGAAGGGGTTGTTCTCGATGGTGACGAGCTGGTCGAGAATTTCGTCGATCTTCTCGGCGAGCAGAGCCGACTGCTGCTTCTCCAGGGCAATGCTCACGATCTGCGTCCCTGCGCGCACCTGCAGGTAGAACCTGCGCGCCCCCGGAAGGCCAATGGTGCCAACGACGACCCGATCGGGCCAGGCAAACTCGTGAACACGTGTAGGCATGTCAGTATTTTAGGCACGTGAGGTCCATGGTGCCTTTTGCCCTGCACCCCCGCCCACGGGTGCATCGCCAGAGTGGACGCCGTTCGACAGCCACGACAGGTCGCCCGTTTCGGTGTTGGTCGCATAGACGCTCGCCGACTTACGCCGCAGGCACGATCGATACGGAGCAGGGGCCCACGTTAATGCGCTGGAACAGGTCAAGGTGCATGCCGAACGAGTCGGCGAGGATTGACTTGATGATGTCACCGTGACTCACCGCCACTCACACGGCCCCTGGCCCGTACTCGGTTTCGAAGGCTGTATCGGGGCATCGAATCGCTGCCACCGACCGAGCCTGCATCGCTGCCATGGATTCACCGCCGGAAAGATGACGGCGGACAGGTCGCGGACCGGCTCGGGCAGACGGATCGAATCCTGATCTGCCTTCAGCCACCGGGTCTCCTGCAACTGCTGTCATGCTTCCACGGTCGCGCGGAAAGCATGCCGTATTAACGCCCAAATCACAGGCTAAATGACAAGCCCGAAACGCCGATAATGGACCTTTCGGCAACCTGGGGGAGTGGTCTGCCCGGCCCGCTGTAGAAGTGAAGAGTCGAACGGCACCACGTCGAGGAACTGTCTAGAGGCGGCAATTCCGGGGAGCAGGCTCCAAATTTGGAAACTAAGCCTACTGACGATATTTTGGTTGTAGTGTCTCCGCGTTCCCCCATTCGCGGATGCATCGACCTAGAAGGACCCCGCGGCGTTGACTCGTGCTGCGGGGTCTTTCGCCGTCCGCATACACTCCTGAGCCAAGCCGGAGCCCCGAAAATGCCGCCGCGCTTGCTGGTCCAGCGGACGCCATCGCGCCGCCCGTCACGGCGCATGCTGGTTCTCACACGGCCCGAAGGGGAGCGCGCTCCCCCTGTGTGATTGTGAACAGGCTGACCGGTAGGAGCTGAACGACGGGAACTTAGGCCAACACTCCCGGAAGCTCGGACACGCCGGCTCTTCCTGGTGGATAACAGGAAGGCATTTCTCAACAGATCCCTGATCGCTCGGACGGCGACGGTGGACATGCTGTGCACAGCATCCGCATGGCTTTGTCCGGCTTCTCAAAGTGTCAGCACCCCGCCCCTACGATGGTCGTCCCAGTCGAAGGAACAGGTGGTCTCAGGTGAGCGAACAAGGCAGTGGAAAGGCGAGTCGGGTGCAGGTCGCGGGTCTGTGGATTGCGTCGTGCAGCCTTGCCTTGGCGCTGCTCCGGACTGTGCTCGACGTCCTTGAAGTCATGGGACGCTGAGCGGCAAACCGTCCTTGAAGGGTTGCAGGACCGGGTGTTAGGGCGACGGTTCCTGAACATCCGGCCGTGAACCTGGTGCTGGTTGGCCAGTTCTGACCCTGAAGTTATGAGGGGGAAAGGCCCGATCGGCAGTCGTCCCCTGGCCAGATGACGGGTCTGTGATCGACGCCAGCACCAATACTTGGCGCTGCTCGTTCAGAGTGGCCGTGGCCGGTTCTCTATGACGTTCTTCATGACCAGTGTGGAGCTCACGCGCTGGACGCCGGGCAGGGCGGAGATATTCTCGTCGTGATGCCGTTCTCCTAACCGGCTGCTTCCGAGGCGGCTTTTGCGGAAGTGACTTGCGACCCTCGTGACGTAAGGCCAAGCGGGAGACGCACCACCACCTATCGGCGTTCGAAGCTCCCGAGACCGGCCGCTGGGTCGAGCATTGATTACGCTGGCACCCATTCCTCACGCGCCGTCGATGAACTCCGGCCTTCGGTCTCCAACCTACCGATTCTCGGCGAAGCGGGCCGGAAGGCGTGGGACAGGCAGTGGCGTCCCGGACTGCCTGAAGGCGGGTGCTCGTTTATTCAGTCTGTCTCCGGGCCGACACAGTAGTCGCATCCGGCCTCGCACTCGTCTGCAAGAAATCCGCTCGCAGCCTTCACGCGCGTAGCTTCCGCGGTTTCTGGTGCTCTTTGAAGGAGTAAGCTCATATCCGGCTTCCGTCTCTAAAGGTGTTTGGCTAGGTGCTTTTCTGCGCCCACGGAAAGCCAAGTGGCGGGAATCGAAATCGCTGCGTAGATGGCACCGGCAATGATGAACAGATTCAAGTATTTGAAGGAGGATGAGCCCGCTGAGTAGGCCTGGCTCATGAGTTCGGGAACAGCCACGGAGTATGCAAGGGACGTCGCTTGGAACAGCAGGACGGCGAATCCCATCAGGGCCGGCAGCGCAATCCGCATGCCCTGCGGGATGATGACGAAGCGCAGGGTGTCCGCATGGCTCATGCCAAGGGCCTGGGCGCCTTCGATCTCGCTTGCGGGAACTGAGGCGAGGCCGCCGCGGATGTACTCGGCCATGTAGGCCGCGGCGGTCCACGTCAGGGCGAGCGTTGCTGAGGCGAAGGCAGTCAATGTGATGCTGGCGTTGGGAAGCCCGTAGTACATCAGCTGCAGGAGCACCAGCGCGGGCGCTCCACGCCCGACCTCAACGAAGAAGGTGGACGCCCAGCGAAAGGCGGTGTTCCTGGACGTGATGCCGAGCGCGAAAACAAGGGCGAAGACGGTGCCGAAAAGCAGGCTGAGGCCGGTCAGGGCGAGGCTGATTTTCAGGCCGCCGAGCAGGGTGGGGCCGTAATCGATGATGTCTTGGAGGATGGTGTTCATCGGGCCACGGCCTTCCGCATTTTGATGTCCAGGTTCCGGGAGAGCATGCCCAGCGGCATGCTGAGCATGATGTAGATGGCTGCGGCGATGAAGTACACCACGATGCCCTGCCCGGACATCCTGGCGTTTTGCTGGGTGAGGTACACAATCTCCGCGACGCCGATGGTGGACACGATGGAGGAATCCTTCAGCAGGCCGATGCCGTAGGTGGTAAAGCCGGGGATGGCCACACGAAGTCCCTGCGGACCGATGATCCGGGTCCACAGGGTGAACCTGTCCAGGCCCAGGGCTTCGCTGGCCTCCCACTGTCCGGCGTTGACTGCCCCAAGGGCGCCACGGAAAATCTCGGTCAGGTAGGCGCCGGCAACGACGCCGAGTCCGATGACGCCGGCCCAGAAGGCACTGAGCTTGAAGGTGCCGACGCTGATTCCGTAGAAGAGGACGAACAGCCAGACGATGGGCGGGATGCCCCGCAGGATGTCGATCACGGCCCGGGTCAGGAATCGGACGGCGGTCCGGCCGGAACGGAGGCCCGCCAGCAGGGGCAGTGCCACCAGGCTGCCGATGCCTAGGGAAACCGCGGTCACCAGGAGCGTCATTGGCAGGCCGAGGGCGATGGCTTTGAGGATATCCATGTGCTCAGCGCTCCAGTACAGCGCGAAGGAAGCGGCGGGTGCGCTCGTGCTCCGGTTCGCGCATGATCCGGTGCGGATCCCCCTGTTCGATGATGCCGCCGTCAGCCATGACAACCAGGGTGTCGGAGACATTCTCGGCGAAGCCCATTTCATGGGTCACCACGATCATGGTCATACCGTCGGAGGCCAGCTCCTTCATGACCTCCAGGACTTCGACGCCGACCTCCGGGTCAAGCGCGGACGTGGGCTCGTCAAAGAGCATCACCTGCGGTCCGAGCGCCAGGGCGCGGGCGATGGCGATGCGCTGCTGCTGCCCGCCGGAGCACCGCGACGGGTATTGCTTCGCCTTGTCTGCCAACCCCATGCGGCCCAGAAGCTCCATGGACTTGGTGTCCGCTTCCTCGCGGCTGCGGCCGAGGATGCGCTGCTGGGGCAGGCTGATATTGCGCAGCACGGTCATGTGCGGGAACAGGTTGAAGTGCTGGAAAACCATGCCGGCGCTGCGCCGCAAGGGCGCCAGGCTCTTGGCGGAGAGCGGCTTGGATGCGTCGATGCGGTGGCTGCAGATCTCGATCTGGCCTTTGTCCGGCCTTTCCAGCAGGTTGATGCAGCGAAGTAGTGTGGACTTGCCGGCGCCGGACGGACCGATCATGGCGGTCACTGTGCCGGGCGCGACCTCCAGGGTGACGTCCCTGAGGACCACGTGGTCTCCGTAGGCCTTGGCCAGGTTGGTTACCCTCACAGCCGTTTGCCCTGTGGTGAGGGGGTCCTTAGCGATGCTTTGCATTGTGAAGTCCTTTCGGTGGGTCAATTGGGCTCAGCCGGCGAAAGCGCCGGCGAACCATTATCGGAGAGCCACAGCCGGTGGATGGCTGCCGCGATGGCAAGGTCCTGCCAGGGCATTCCCGTGGTTTTGAAGACGGCTGGCCTGCTGGTAGACGGTGCGGGCGGGCCGTTCTGTTGCAGGCGGGCCAACGTGATCAGGTTCTGCGGGTTCAGCTCCCCGTGGGCGACGGCGTCGATGACCTCGCCGGCCTCTGCCAGGGCGGTGTTGGCGGACTCAACGCAGATCCGTGCCCTGGCCATAAGCTCCCGGTCCAGTTCCCTGTTGCCTGATTGGTGGGAGCCGGTGGCCACGACGGTGGCACCGGGCCGCACGGAACGCCCGGAGAACAGCGGGGAAGGCGAGGCAGTGCAGCAGACCGTGACGTCCGCGCTGCCCACCAGCGTCTCTGCCTCCGCCAGGCCGTGCGATGATGCCTTGAGCCCGAGTTCCTCTGTTGCCTTCGTCGCCAGGCCCGCGGCGGCGCCGGGGTTCCGCGCGGCGACAGCGACTGTTTGCAGCCCGAAGACCGCGTGGAAGACCCTGATGTGTTCCCAGGCCTGGACACCGGCACCGAAGACAACTATCCGCGGGATTGTCCGGTGCCCCAGCAGCCGAAGGCCGAATGCTGAGACGGCCGGTGTGCGGATCCGGGTCAGGGCCGCGCCGTCAATGACGGCAGCGGGTTGCTGGGTGTCACCGGCGAAGAGGACATAGACGCCCTGGATGCCGGGCCTGCCCCGGGAGGTGTTGCCAGGCGTCAGAGTGAGGATTTTTGTTCCGGCGTAGTCCTGTGAGGCAGCGGGCATCTGGAGCAACTGGCCATGCGGTGTTTCCACGCGGCTCCGGACGCCGTCGCGCTCGGGGTCGACGCCGCTGGACAGCGCGTCGCTGAGGGCCTGGACGGCTGCCATGGGCGGCAATGCCATGACGTGGTCCGGGCCGAGCACGGTGAGGGGCGGATCCACAACGGTCAGTGCCGCACTGATGGGCATGTGGCTCAGCCGATGAGTCGGGGTGCGCCCGTGTCGGCACCGGTTTCCGGGAGGCCGGCCCCCTTGAGCGCAGAACCGATCGTGCCGTCGGATTTCATTGAGGTGATGGTTGCGTCCAGCGCAGCACCCAGCCCGCTGTTGGACTTGATGTAGGGGAAGGCGATCTGCGCTGGCTCCTTGGACGCCTTGACGCGGGCATCAGGCTGCACGGCAGTCACCTTGTACTTGGAGTCACCCTTGTACATCTCGACGGCGGATCCGTAGCTGTCGATCCCCGTGTCGATGCGGCCGGCTTTCAGGTCGGCCTGCATTTCCACGGCCGACGGGTAGATGGTCAGCTTGTCGCCGAGCAAGGCCTTCAAGTCAGGAACCCAGAGGTATCCATCCACAGTGCCCACCTTGCGGCTCTCGAGTGCGGAAACCTGATCGATGCCCTCGATGCTGACGGTGGCCATCTCGTCCGTGTAGACGGGTCTCGTCAGTCCGACGATCTTGTCCCTTTCCGAGGTCCGGTAGTAGGCGCCGATGGCGACGTCAGCACGGCTGGATTGCACCGCCGGGATGGTGCCCGCGTAAGACGTTGGCTCGGCTTTGACTTCGAGGCAGTTGCGCTTCGCGAATTCCTTGATGAGTTCACCGTCCACGCCGGCCAGCTGGCTGTTGGCGTAGGTGGAGAACGGCGGAAGTTCCGGGACGGCCACCGTGAGCGTGCCGGCACTAAGGGTTTGGAACGAAGCCGCAGGCTTGCAGTCGGCTGCCACCGTCTTTGCGGCGTCATTGCCGCATGCGGTCATCGAGGAGACGACGAGGGCGCCAAGGGCCGCAGCTGTCAGAACAGACTTCTTCATGGAGAGATCCTCTACTGGGAAACGGAGATGTGAGGCGCGACACCTGATCGGTTGTCGATTACTAATAACAGATCACTTCAGCTCCCCTGTCAAGAGGCACTTACTTTTGCGACGTCCGGCGGTTGCGAGACGGTTTCCCTGCGATTTCGGGGGCGTTTCGCCACGCCGGAAGAGCGACTAGGAGTAAGCGCGAAGGGTGCTGGACAATGGATTACACAACACTCGGGAGGAAATCATGCAGCCCATCTCATCCTGGGGCGGCCACGTCGACCCGTCAGCCCTCCAGCACCTGACCCTGAAGGATTCCGCCGAGGAAATCGTCCGTCGCGCACTCCTGAGCGGGTCCATGAAGCCCGGGCAGATCTACTCGGCCAACAGCCTCTCCGCCCAGCTGGGCGTGTCGAACAGCCCCACTCGCGAGGCCATGCTTGCACTTGCCGGCAAGGGACTCCTGGAAGTAGTGCGCAACCGCGGCTTCCGCGTGGTCGAGATGTCCGATCGCGACAAGCAGGAGGTCTATGACCTCCGCCTTCTTATCGAAGTCGAAGCCGTGCGGCGCGTGACCGCTGCAGGCATCGGTGAGTCCGAGTCCGTGGCCCTGAAGGCCCTGGCGGACAAGACCATCGACGCTGCGGAGACCGAGAACATGCTCGAGTACCTGGAAACAGACCAGCAATTTCACTCCCACCTGGTGGGCCTGCTCGGAAACCGTCGGTGGACCGCCATTGTTGAAAACCTCAGGGACCAGTCCCGGATCACCGGCTCCTATCACCTGCAGGAGCGCGGCCTGCTCATGAGCAGCGCCGAGGAACACCGAGGCATCCTCGAGGCAGTCCTCGCTGGTGACGAGAAGCTTGCTGGCGAGCGAATGTCACGCCACCTCGACTACGCGCGCCCGGAGACCGGAAAGGACTGAGCTCTCCCAAGCACGACCTCCGCCCCGCCCTGCGCCAGCAGGGCGGGCTTTTTTCTCGCGTGCGACGGCCAGGCATCCCTCGTCGTCCAACGGCCAAAAAATAAATCTTCTGCCAGCCTCTTGACGGCCATCGTGGCAGCGGTCACGATATAGGTAATCCATAACCCATTACCGATCGCTCTTCGCTACGCCCTTAGGGGGCGCGGGGCCCAGTTAGGAGAGATTTCGTGGCCAATCAGGTTGTTCCGCTGGACTTGAGCTACGCCTATTCCCAGCCGACGGAAGCAGAAGTCGTCATTATCGGCGGCGGCATCATGGGTGTCAGCACGGCTTGGCACCTGGCAGACCGCGGAGTGAAAAACATTGTCGTCATTGAACAGGCCGAACTGGGCAGCGGGTCCTCCGCCAAGCCTCTCGGCGGCGTGCGGGCAAATTTTTCCGATCCGGGAAACATCATCCTGGGACAGCGGTCGCTGGCCGAGTACACCAGGTTTCCGGAAAGGTTCGGTGCCGATATCGGCCTGCAGACCGTGGGGTACCTGTTCCTGTGCCGCTCCGCAGGCGAGGTCGCCGACCTGGAGCGGGCCACGGAGATCCAAAACTCCATGGGCGTGAACAGCCGCATGGTGTCCCCGTCCGAGGCTGGCAAGATCAATCCGCTGCTGGATCCGTCGGTTCTCACGGCTGCATCTTTCTCTCCCGGTGACGGGTTTGCCGAGCCCGGCCTGGCCGTTGAAGCCTATGCCGCAGCAGCCCGGGAACGCGGGGTGACCTTCCTCAACCGCACCCAGGTGGTCGAGATCCAGCGCAACGGCCGGTCGATTGAAACGGTGATTACCAACCGTGGCACCATCCGCACCGGTGCGGTGGTGTGCTGTGCGGGTGCGTGGAGCGCCCGGATTGGCGACATGGCCGGTGTGGACCTGCCGGTCACGCCTGTGCGGCGGCTCATCGGCATGACCCGGCAGCAGGCCCGGCCCTTTCCACGCGTTCCCTTCACCCTGGACCTGTCCACCACCATGTACTTCCACAACTATCTCAATGGCCTGCTCGTGGGTATCTCCCATGAGCAGGAGGGCGGATTTTCCCGCGAGTTCAACTACGACTGGCTGCCGGAGTTCAACGCGGCCGCCTCGGTCTGCGCGCCGGAGCTGGAGAATCCCGACCTGGAGTGGGGCTGGGCCGGACTCTATGAGAACACCCCCGACCACAACGCCCTCATTGGGCAGGCGGAGGAGCTTCCCGGGTTCTTCTACGCCACCGGGTTCTCCGGGCATGGTTTCCTCCAGGGCCCGGCCGTGGGCGAACTCGTGGCCGACCTGTACCTCGGCAAGCCGACTTTCCTCGACCCTTCCCACTTCTCAGCGGACCGCTTCAAAGGGACTGAAACAGCCTTGCGGGAAGTCAACATCATCTGACCACCGAAACAGGCATTGACCACCCGACCAGAAAGGAACCATCCATGTCTTTCCGAGAACCCTGGCAGCTCCGGGCTAAATTCGCCCGCAGGTTATCGACGATGTACGGCGAGGAGGTCCCGGCGTACAACACCCTGGTGGACGTCTCCACCGCCGTCAACGAAGACTACCTGCGCAGCAAGGGCGCCGAAGCGGAACGCCTCGGAAGCATCTCCCGGGTCACGGCCGAAAGGCACGGCGCCATCCGGGTCGGATCCGCCGCAGAAATGGCCCAGGTTGCCCGCGTTTTCGCCGCCTTTGGCATGCACCCGGTGGGCTTCTACGACCTGCGGGACGCCTCCAAATCATCCGTGCCCGTCGTCTCCACCGCATTCCGCCCCGTCGACCCGGAGGAACTGGCCCGGAACCCGTTCCGCGTGTTCACCTCCATGCTGGCCGCCGACGACCCCCGCTTCTTCAGCGCCGAACTGCAGGAGCAACTGCAAAGGTTCATCGGTTCCCGCACCCTTTTCCCAAAAGAGCTGCTGGACCTGGCGGACAAGGCCGCGGCCGCGGGCGGCCTCGAGGACGACGAGGCGGACCGGCTCCTGGAGCTGGCCACCGCCGCATTCAAGCTGTCGGACCACCCCGTGGACCACGCCTGGTACAAGAAGCTCGAGGCGGTCTCCGCCGTTGCCTCCGACATCGGCGGGGTCAGCACCACGCACATCAACCACCTCACGCCCCGGGTGCTGGACATCGACGATCTCTACGGCCGGATGGAAGCCCAGGGGATCACCATGATCGACGAGATCCAGGGCCCGCCCCGCTGGGACGGACCCGACGTCCTGCTGCGGCAGACCTCGTTCCGGGCACTCTCGGAAGACCGGGTCTTCCGCTTCGAGGACGGCACCGTCGGCCCCGGAGAACTTCGGGTCCGCTTCGGCGAGGTCGAGCAGCGCGGTATTGCCCTCACTCCCGCAGGGCGCGACCTGTACGACAGGATGGTCGCCGAAACGGACCGCCGGCTGGCCGCCGGCCAGGGCAACGGCATCCGCGTCGACGTCGCCCGGGGGGTCTGGGAGGAAAACCTCCCCCGCACCGAGAAGGAACTGGCCATGCAGAAACTCGCCTACTTCACATTCACCGTGGACGGCGACGCCCAGTGGAGCCATTACGGCGACTCGCTCCGCGGCCGGACCGTCTCACTGACGGAACTGATCGAACGGGGCGTCGCAGTTCCGGAGCCCATCGTCTACGAGGATTTCCTCCCCCGCTCCGCGGCCGGGATTTTCCAGTCCAACCTCACCGACGAAGGCTCGCGCGACGACGCGCAGGCCGGCACCGACTACGACATCACCGTGATGTCCACGATCGTCGGCCGCACCGTGGCGGATCCGAATGAGCTCTACCAGCGGCAGCAGGACGCCTCCGTTGCCGCGCTGGCAGAAGACCTGGGCACGACTGTCGAAGTCTGACCCGCAAACAACACGAACCCAGAGGAGACAGAAGAAAAATGACTGAGACCATCCAGGAAACCGCCCTCGCAGCATCCGTCAGCCGAGCCCTTGAGGCCTGCGGCGTAACCGCCGATGCGCTCGGCGGCGACCATGAAGCGCGCAGCCCGCTCACGGGCGAAGTGCTGCTCACCGTCCCCAGTGCCACCGCTGACGAGGTCAACGAAGCCATCACGAAGGCCCACGAAGCCTTCCTGAGGTGGCGCGAGGTCCCGGCTCCCGTGCGCGGCAACGTCATCAAGCGGTGGGGCGAACTGCTCACCGAGCACAAGGAGGACCTGGCGGTTCTCGTCCAGGCTGAGGCGGGAAAAATCACCTCCGAGGCCCTCGGCGAGGTCCAGGAAATGATCGACATCTGTGACTTTGCCGTCGGCCAGTCCCGCATGCTCTACGGCAAGACCATGCCGTCCGAGCGCCCGGGCCACCGGCTGCAGGAGACGTGGCACCCCCTGGGCGTGGTGGGTGTCATCTCCGCCTTCAACTTTCCCGTCGCCGTGTACTCCTGGAACACCGCGCTGGCCCTGGTCTGCGGTGACTCCGTCGTCTGGAAGCCGTCCGGCATCACGGTCCTGAGTGCCCTCGGCGCCCACGCCCTGCTGGCCCGCGCCATCAAGGACACCGGCGCACCGGCCGACATCCATCAGCTGGTCATCGCCGACCGCCACGCCGGCCAGGCGATCGTGGACGATCCGCGGGTAGCGCTCGTGTCCGCCACCGGCTCCGTGCGCCTGGGGCAGGAGATCGCCCCGCGCATCGCCGCCCGTTTCGGCCGCGCGCTCCTGGAGCTCGGCGGCAACAACGCAGCGATCGTCGCCCCCAGCGCCGACCTGGACCTCGCCCTGCGCGGCATCGTCTTCGCCGCCGCCGGTACGGCCGGACAGCGCTGCACCACCATGCGCCGCCTCATCGTGCACGAGTCCATCGTTGACGAGCTCACCGAGAAGCTCATCAGCGCCTACGGCACGCTCCGCATCGGCGATCCGACGGACCCGTCCACCCTGGTGGGCCCGCTCATCAACAAGAAGAGCTTCAACGACATGCAGGGTGCCCTCGCCGACGCCAAGGCCCAGGGCGGTACCGTCGTGACCGGCGGCGGCCGTGTCCTCGCCGACGAGCGCCCTGACGCCTTCTACGTTGAACCCGCTATCGTCCGGATGCCCCGGCAGAGCGAGGTGGTCCAGGACGAAACCTTCGCACCCATCCTGTACGTGCTGACCTACAGTGACTTCTCCGAGGCGATCGCGCTGCAGAACGGCGTGCCGCAGGGCCTGTCCTCCGCCATCTTCACCAATGACCAGGCCGAAGCCGAGAGGTTCATCTCTGCCGCCGGGTCGGACTGCGGCATCGCCAATGTCAACATCGGAACCTCCGGTGCCGAGATCGGCGGTGCGTTCGGCGGCGAAAAGGAGACCGGCGGCGGACGCGAGTCCGGTTCCGACTCCTGGCGCGTGTACATGCGGCAGGCAACCAACACCATCAACTACTCCGGCGAACTCCCCCTCGCCCAGGGCGTCAAGTTCCTCTGACCCCTGCCGCTGTGGCCCGGTCACGCCGGCCGGGCCACAGCCGTCCTTTCTCGTAAGCACATCTAGGAGCGCACCGCCGATGGCAAGCATGTTCGACCTCATGGACGAATGGGGTCCTGAGAAAATCGTCGCGGTCAGCGACGCCAAGACGGGGATGAAAGGCGTCCTCGTCATCGACAACACCTCCCGCGGCATCGGCAAGGGAGGCACCCGGATGCAGCCGGGAGTCACCGTCGAGGAGATCGCCCGCCTCGCCCGCGTCATGACCTGGAAGTGGGCTGGCGTCGACCTGTTCTACGGCGGGGCGAAGGCCGGCATCCAGGCCGATCCGCGTTCCCCCTACAAGGAGGAAATCCTGCGGTCCTTCGTGCGCCGGCTCTCCAACGAAGTTCCCCGCGAATATGTCTTCGGCCTGGACATGGGCCTCACCGAGAACGATGCAGCAGTCATCATCGACGAACTCGGCGACCGGGGTTCCGCCGTCGGCACCCCCTACGAGCTGGGCGGTGTGCCCTACGACCAGCTGGGCATCACCGGGTATGGCGTGGCCGAAGTCGTGGATCAGGCCGCGAGCCGGCAGGGGCTGCAGGGTTCCCGCGTGGCCGTGCAGGGCTTCGGCGCCGTGGGCCACGCCGCTGCCTCCCGGCTGCATGAACTGGGTTACCAGGTGGTGGCGATATCCACTGCCGAGGGCGCCATCGCAGACCCGTCCGGGCTGGACATCCCCGAGCTGTTGCGCCGCCGCAGCGAGTCCGGAGACGCCCTGGTCGCTGATTTCCCTGAGTTGAAGATCGACCCGGGCGACGAGCTCTTCGTGGACGCAGAAATCGCGGTCCCGGCAGCACTGCAGGACGTGATCGACGCCTCCGCCGCGGAGCGGATGGGCGCCCGCCTCGTCGTCGAAGGCGCCAATCTGCCCACGAGCTCCGAAGCCCAGCAGGTGCTGCTGCGGCGAGGTGTGACTGTGGTGCCGGACTTTGTGGCCAACGCCGGCGGCGTGGTGAGCGCGGCCTTCGCCATGGACGCCCGATACTCGCCCTTCCGGGCAGCGACGGAGTCCATCTTCAGCACGGTGTCGGAAAAGCTTCGTGCAAACACCGTCCAGGTTCTCGAGGCGGCCGAGAGCCGCTCGGTGACCAGTCACGAGGCGGCCCGCAGTCTTGCCCAGGAACGGGTCCGCGCTGCCATGCTGCTGCGCGGCAAGCCGTTGCCGCACTAGCATCAGCCATCAAGACCCCAACAGGAGTATGAGCATGTCCCCGTCAACGAACCTATCCGGTCACGCGGCAGCAGAAGCGCTCGTTGACGAGCTGCACCGGCTGGGGCTGGAAGGCACTGTCGATGACTCCTCCCTCACGCGGAGCCTGTATTCGACCGATGCCTCCAATTACCGTGTGGTCCCGGAGGTGGTGGTCCTTCCCCGCTCGAAGGAGGACGTCATCACCACGGTGCAGGCGGCGGGCAGGCACCGGGTTCCTGTCACCGTCCGCGGGGCCGGCACCTCGTGTGCCGGCAACGCGGTCGGCCCGGGTGTGGTCATCGACTTCTCCCGGTTCATGAACCGGGTCCTGTCGGTCACCCCGGAGAGTTCGACGGCGGTCGTGGAACCCGGCGTCGTGCTGACCACCCTGCAGGCAGCAGCCCAGCCGTTCGGGCTCAGGTTCGGACCGGACCCGTCTACCGCAACCCGCTGCACCCTCGGCGGGATGATTGGCAACAACGCCTGCGGCCCGCACGGGCTCTCCTACGGCCGCACGGCAGACAACGTGGTGTCCATGACATGGCTGACCGGCCGCGGCGACGTCGTTACGGTTGGCTCCGGAGCCGATGCCCTGGACGCCGTCCCGGGACTGGCGTCGCTCGTGGACGAACACCTGGCGGTGCTGCGCACCGAGTTCGGCCGCTTCGGCCGCCAGATTTCCGGCTACTCCCTCGAGCACCTGCTGCCGGAGAATGGCCGCAACCTTGCCGCGGCACTTGTCGGCACCGAAGGCAGCTGCGGCATCCTCCTGGAAGCCACCGTCAAACTCGTTCCCCGCGCCGCCGCTCCGGCACTGGCTGTGCTGGGGTACAGCGACATGGCCACCGCTGCCGACGACGTGCCCAACCTCCTGCCCTTCCGCCCGCTGGCTCTGGAAGGGCTGGACGCCCAGCTCGTGAACGTGGTGCGCCGCGCGCACGGTGACGGGAGTGTTCCGGCGCTGCCCGCCGGCGGCGGCTGGCTGATGGCTGAGGTCGGCGGGGACACCTCCGAAGAGGCCATCGAAGCAGCCGGCAAGCTCGTCGCCGCTGCCAGCGCCATCGAGGCCATCGTCCTGCCCGCCGGTCCCGAAGCCGTCCGGCTGTGGCAGATCCGTGCAGACGGCGCAGGCCTCGCCGGACGCACCGCCGCCGGGGAGCAGGCCTGGCCCGGCTGGGAAGACTCCGCCGTCCCGCCGGAAAAACTGGGCGGCTACCTTCGCGGCATGGAAGCCCTCATGGCCTCGGAAGGCCTCTCCGGCCTGGCCTACGGCCACTTCGGGGACGGGTGCGTGCACGTCCGCATCGACTTCCCGCTGGAACGCGATGCCGCGCTCATGCGGCGGTTCCTCGAGCGGGCCGCCGCGCTGGCCGCCGAGCACGGCGGCTCCCTCTCCGGCGAACACGGCGACGGCCGCGCCCGCTCGGAACTCCTGAAGACCATATACAGCCCCGAAGCCCTCCGGGTCATGGAAAAATTCAAGGCACTGCTCGATCCCGAGGACCTGATGAACCCGGGCGTCGTGGTCCGTCCGGCGCCGCTCGACGCCGACCTGCGCCGGCCCCAGGCACTGGAGCTGAAGGCCACCGACGGCTTCGCCTTCGCCCACGACGACGGCGACATCACCAAAGCGGTGCACCGCTGCGTCGGCGTCGGGAAATGCCGCGCCGACCTGCGCCCACAGGGCGGCTTCATGTGCCCCTCCTACACTGCCACGCTGGACGAGAAGGACTCCACCCGCGGACGCGCCCGAACTTTGCAGGAGATGCTTAACGGCGGCGTGGTCACCCTGGGCTGGAGTTCCCCGGAGGTCCACGACGCCCTGGACTTGTGCCTGAGCTGCAAGGCCTGCGCTAACGACTGCCCCACCGGGATCGATATGGCCATGTTCAAGTCCGAAACGCTGCACCAGACCTACAAGGGACGCCTCCGCCCGCTTAGCCACTACACGCTGGGCCGGCTGCCCCAGTGGCTCAAGCTCGCCGCGCCCACCGCCCCGCTGATCAATCTCGCAGGCCGCATTCCCGCGCTGCGAAAGCTCATGATGACTCTGATGGGCGCGGACACCCGCCGTTCCCTGCCGCCGCTTCCACTGGTGCCGTTCCGCTGGAGCAAACCAGCGCGACGCTCCCTCACACTGGCCGCCGCCGGCGGCCCTCAACACGGCCCAAAAGTCCTGCTTTGGGTCGACTCCTTCTCCGACGCCATGGCCCCGGGCATTCCCCGCGACGCCCTCCACGTGCTCACGGCGGCAGGCGCCGACGTCGAAATCGCCGGCCCCGGTGCCTGCTGCGGCCTCACCCTCATCTCCACCGGCCAGCTCACCGCAGCCAAGGCAAAGCTCCGGAAAACCCTGGACCTGCTCATCCCTCACGTCCGGGAAGGCCGCACCGTCGTCGGGCTCGAACCCAGCTGCACCGCCACCCTGCGCTCCGACCTGCTCGAACTGCTCCCCGACGACCCCCGCGCAGCCGAGCTCGCACGGTCCGTGAAGACCGTCGCGGAGTTCCTGACCTCCATCAACTGGACCCCGCCTCAGGTCGCGGAGAAACTCCTCGTCCAGCCCCACTGCCACCAGTACTCGGTCATGGGGTACGGCGCGGACCAGGCGCTGCTGGAAGCCATGGGCTGCGACGTCGAAACCTCAGCGGGTTGCTGCGGCTTGGCCGGGAACTTCGGAATGGAAAGAGGCCACTACGAGGTTTCCGAAAACATCGCTCGCGCCGGGATCCTTGCTAAGTCAGACGCCGCACCGGACCGGAAGATCATGGCTGACGGCTTCTCCTGCCGCACCCAGGTCCAGGATCTCGCCGGGCTCGACAGCCGGCACCTCGTCCAGGTCCTTGCCGAAGCACTCAAGGCTGAAACCGGTTAAAAGTCATGCTCGTTGCTCGTGTCGCTATCACTGCCACTATCCATTGTCGGCCGGCCGGAACACACGTGGCAGGACCCACTTGGCCTTGGCGAAAATTGCCGGGCAGCTCAGCGCCTAGGGGTGCTTCCCTATTCAGACGTCACGTTGAAGCACGCCCCAACCTGACAGTGCATCCCCTTGCAGCTTTGCGGAAGGCCGGTTATCGGCGTGCGAAAACCATCCGAAAGTAGGGGCAATTAATACGTCTAGCGGCCGGTTTTTGGGGTGCGTTCGTAGTCTGGCTGGCGCAGGAAGCGCTGTGCAGACCCTGAAAACTAGGAAGCCTGTCAGCAAGTGAGCTGCCAGGGCCTGAGCCCATATTGCACCGGACTCAGGCCCTTGAGCTTTGTTGAGATTCTTTCGTCGTTGTACCCGCGGATGTACTTGTCCGTGCTGTTTCCAGTGCGTCGGAGTTGAGGAATCTGACGTGGTGGAAGAGCTCTTCCTTGAGGTGGCCGAAGAAGTTCTCCATCACAGCGTTGTCGTAGCAAGTGCACTCTCGATTGCTGCGGCCGCCACCTCGTTTCCGGCACCGTCGACGCCCGGTCCAATTTGAGGAATGGACCGCCCGTTATTCTGGTGCAGCCACGGCAGCTGTTAGGTCAAAACGGAACATCCTGAGGTTCTCCAACGGTTCTTATTCGGTGGCGGTCCCATCTCCACACCTGCGGTCCGGCTTTGAGGCGGCCTTCGCAGGAACTGAAGTCAGTGCAGATCCACTGCGAACCGAGTGTCCATGTCTGGACAGAGGCCGTGTAGTATCCAAAATCGCTATCGCGCCACACACTGAGATTTGAAAATACCCGCTTGGACCTGTCCCGTCCCTGCGGACTCAGACAGAGAAAATCCGACATGCCGGCTGAACCAGGCGTGAAGCATTCGTTATCCATACACGGGGGAGCATCTCCGAGTAGCTCACGGAGCAAACCGCAGTCACCTGCATCTACCGCGGAGCACCACAACGACAACAGATTCTCCACGTGGTGCCTGAGCGTGGCCATGCCGCTCAGATTTAGCTCCATACACAGAGGCAAGGGCCCGAAATTCGCTGCCTGTCCATTCTCGCCACGAGCGGGTTCATTCTGCCCGGACCGCGAGGGATTACAGCGCCCAGGACCGTGCTCCCCCGCATGGAATTCGCCGCCTGTCACCAGCTTCGAAATCACTGCCTTGCCGGGCGGATTCCTCATCACTCTTGTCCTTTCGTACCGGCGAGGTGGCACCTGCTCAGCAGCCGAATTGATACCCGGCCACGGCCGGAACTTTTGTCGAACCGTGAACACCCTGCCGTCGGCCCCTCCGAGGAAAAGGCGCCTCGCCCTCAGCATCGGCCGGCGGCACGGGGCGCCCCCGCTAGAGGGTCAACGCGTATTCCTTAGCCCACGGGGGCTGGACGTCCTGATCAAGTTCGACAACGATTGGCTTCGTGTCCGTTAAGGTCCACTCCGGAAGATAGACGCGTTCCCCGCCCCGCATAGCCGATTCGTGCGAGAGGATGCCGGAACAGGTGATGTTCGCCGCCCCGAACGGCGTTCGGGAACGGCTCGGCCTCGCCGAGGACGGCTTGCAACAGACGGTCGGCCAGGTGGGGGTGAGAACCGCCATGGCCCCCTCCCTGAACGAAGGAGCGGTGTTCCGATTCGCCTCCCGCCGTATAGACCCCGGCAGTTGTGAAATGTCGAATTGGTTCGGGGAGACGGTCGGCGAAATCGGGGACAGTGATACGTTCCGGTTTTTCGCCGAGGTACAGCACGTGGGCCGCATCTTCTGTCTGTGCCCATTCGAAGGAACGAATAGAGCCGTATACGTCAAAACTTTCGCGGTATTCCCGAGCCACGGCCCAAAGGTGCCTTGTCACTTCTGCACCTGTATCGCTGTCAAGGAATTTGATGTGCGTGGATTCGATGGCGAAGGGGGAGCCATACTGGCCCTTCATCCGGTCGAAGACGCTCCCCGAACCCAGGCACTGGACGTACTCGGCTTGGTTTCCCCCGAGCCCAAGGGTGGGTCCGATGGCGTGGGTGCCGTTATACATGGGCGGCATGCCATCCCAGTAGGACGGCCAGCCCGTCATGTCCTGATGGTGGGAGGCGCGAAGGAATTGGACTTTCCCGAGGGCCCCCGTCCGGTAGAGCTCCTGGAGGTAAAGGAATTCCCTGCTGTAGAGGGTGGTCTCCATCATCATGTATGTCAGCCCGGTCCGCTGTTGCGCGTCGACTATGCGCTTGCAGTCCTCCACAGAAGTGGCCATTGGTATGGTGCAGCCGACATGCTTGCCGGCTTCCAGGGCTGCGACCACCTGGTCGGCGTGCAGCTGGAGAGGCGTGTTGATGTGGATGACGTCGATGTTGGGATCGGCCAGCATTTTGTCGTAGTCGGTGTATCTGACCTCGACTCCGTACTGGTCACCGACTTCGTTCAATTTGGATTCGGTGCGCTGGCAGATCGCGTACATTTCAGCGTTCGGGTGCTGCTGATAGATGGGGATGAATTCGGCGCCGAATTCCAAGCCGACGATGCCGACCTTGAGGACCTTTGCAGATGACACAGCGTGCCCCTTTCTGATGCTACGAGTAGTTATTTTTTGCTCTCGCCAGCGTCAACGGTCATTTCTAGACCGGTGACCAGGCGTGCTTCGTCGGACAGCAGCCACAGGACGGCGGCGGTGGTATCCGCTACTTCCAGATCGGTATTGATCAACTGCCCGGCGCGGAAGCCCGCCAGCAGTTGCTCCCGAGGGACATTGTTCAGTTCCACCATCGCCGTCGTCATCTCCGTGTTGATGCCCCCCGGAAGGACGGTGTTACAGCGGATGCCGTATTCCCCCAGCTCCTGGGCCAGTGAAGTGCTCAAGCCCCGCAGGGCCATCTTCGCGGCAACGTAGTGGGCCAGGCGGGGCACGGCCTTCAGACCAACCCCGGAGCTGATCAGCACCAGGGACGAACCTGCTCCCCGCTCTATCAGGTGCGGCACGGTTGCCTTGCAGGTGTAGAAGACTCCCGTGAGATTGATGTCGATCATCGTTTGCCAGTTCTCGACGGGCAGCTCCCACGTGCGGTGGAACCCGTCAGAGATGCCGGCATTGGCAATGACAAAATCAATCCCGCCTAGTCGGGCTGCGGTGTCTGCCGCCGCCCCGGCAAGACCGTCATAGTTACGCACGTCTACTTCGAAGGAGACGCAACGCCGGCCCAGGGCGAGGACGTCCTCCCGGGTCTGCTTCAGGTCGGCGCTGGTGGCCGTGTTGTAGTCTGGATCGTTCACATGGCCCGCGGACCCTAAATCCACCAGGGCGATATCCGCCCCTTCACGTGCCAAGCGCAGAGCATGGCTCCGGCCCTGCCCGCGTGCCCCGCCCGTGACAAACGCCACCTTGCCTGCAAACCTGGGCGGAGCGGACGGATCCACGGGCGTTGCGGAAAGGTCATGATGCATGGATGAGCCCCATGTGAGCGCCGTCCACGCCCAGTTTCTTGAGCAGGTGCTCCGCGCTGAAGTAAGCCAACGCCTGGATGGTCTGGTTCGGGTTGTACCCGCCATAGCTGACGAACTGGCCGCCGCCAATGGCGTACAACCCCTCGCACTCGTGGACCTCGCCGTAGATGTCGGTCACGGATGTGGCGGGATCCTCGCCCATCCGGTGCACCCCGACGTCGTGTGTTGAGAGGTGATAGGGGGGCCGGGGCGAATCCATCCAGTAATCCTTCGCCCCCATCTCGCGGGCGATTTTCTCCTTGTACCGGCCCATCAGAGTGACGGAATTGGCGTCGTGATCGTCCCAGTCATGGGTGATGCGCAGCGCCGGCTGGCCCCAGCGGTCCTTGATGGTTGGATCAAGGTCGGCGTAATGGCGCGCGTACGGGAAGTTCGTGGTTTGGGAGTACATGCGGTGCATGTGTGTGTAGTTCTCCCGCAGCCAGTGCTTGAGGTCCAGGCCCCACTTGCGGGTCCGCGGATCCATGTTGTGGTACGCCTCGATGGGCTGAAGGTCCCCGACGACGCTGATGATTGGAGATCCCCAGAGGACTCCCAGGTCGTTGTCCGGGACAAGTTCGGACGTAAAGTCATCCACTGCGCTGGAGGCGTTGAACGTGCCCAGGAACGGGTTGGTCGGCTCAGGCAGGATGGAAGTGAACCAGCCGAAGTTGTGGGTCATGAAGTGCTGGCCCACCTGACCGTTTCTATTGATGTCCGAGAGCAGCAGCAGACGGACGTTCTCCAGGGAATAGGCCGTCAGGATGACCTTGTCGGCAGTCGCCTCCCGGTACGTGCCTGTGCTGTCGAGGTAGCTCACACCGGTGGCGCGCTTGCCGTCAGCTGTCCGGTTGATCCGCAGAACGCGGCTCAGGGGCCGGAGGTCCAGGTTGCCCGTGGCTTTGGCGGCTGGCACCGACGTGACCTGCGTGGTGGACTTAGCCTTGACGTGGCACGGGTAGCCGTGGCAGAAGCCGCAGTTCACGCAAGCGGGCCGCCCCTTGTATTCCTGCGAGTTGATGGCCAGCGGCTGGCGGAAGGGGTGCAGGCCCAGCCGCTTGGTCGCCGCCACGAAGGGTACGTCTCCTGGTCCTTGTGTGACTGGCGGCATCGGGTAGTCCCTGCTGCGCGGCGGTTCGAACGGGTTACCGCCCTCGGGGATCACCCCGCCGGTGTTGCCCAGCCCGGAGATGCCCTGCTCGTATTCCACCCGGTCGTAGTACGGCTCCAGGTCTGCGTAGCTGATCGGCCAGTCCTCCAGCGTGGAGCCCTCCGGCAGTGCCTGGGCGCCGAAACGTTCAGCGATGGCGCTCTTCATTCGGAAGTCGGTTTCTCTGAACCTGTAGGCGGCGGCACCCCAGTGCAGGGTGCCGCCACCGGTTCCGATGGACGGCAGACCGTACAGAGGCTCATCGTTGCCTAGGGCACCGGCGGACCACGGAAGAACGCGGGCCGTCTCGCTGTCGGAGGCACGCCACGTCACCGGGTCCACGTTCACGCCAGCGACGATGGCGCCCCGCTGGTAGTACCGGATTTCGTCCTGCTTGATGGCGAAGTCTTCCTCGGTGTAGTCCTGGCCCTTGTCCAGGCCAAGAACCTTCAGGCCGGCTTTAGTCAGTTGTTCGGCCAGGATTCCGCCGGTGGACCCCATGCCGACGATGATGGCGTCGAAGTTCTCGCTCATTGTGCTCCTCCAATACGGGAGTAAAGATCCTTGATGGTCAGCATCGGAATGGTCCGGGTGTTGAAGTCCGGCGCCATCTGCTCCGCCGTGTACCCCCACTGGGCCCCAGGAAAGCCGACCAGCTCCCAGCCGACCAGCTCCCGGTTTCCGCCATAGGCCGGGTCCCCGAAGAAGCCCTGCACCGTGTGTTCTCGGACGATGCGGAAGAACTGGCCTGCAAAGTCCGAAGGATCCCTTTCGCTCAGCTCAGCCAACTGGCGGACGATCTCTTCCTGCTGCCCGTCGGCCAGTTCGTGGAACCGTCCCTCGGTAATACGCGCTGTGAAATCCGCCAATGCGATCAGGCCGCTGCGGTACACGGACTGCAGCTCCCGCAGGAATCCGCCCAGAGCCTTATCGATGTATTCGGTTACTCCTGCCTCCCTGGCACCCGGAGAGCCGGGCTCGGACGGGATGATCTGCCCCGCAAGGGCATCAATCACTGCGGCTTCCTCACGGTTGAGGAACGTCAGAGGAAAGTCGAGTACAAACTTTGACGCCATCTACATCGCCCTCCTATACCTGCGCGCCCAGGCGTAGTTTCTTGCGTTCCTCCACGAGCGGGCGCAGGAAGTCGATACCTGACCGCGCGTCCTCGTCCGGCTCAATGCCACGCTGGTGGAAGCCGGTTTCCATCGTCAGGTACCCGTCAAACTTGATGTCCAGCATCGCGTCGACCAGGGCCGGCCAGTCACCGATGCCCTTACCGGGGGGCAGCCGGTCGTTGTCAGAAATGTGGATGTGTTTCAGGTTCTCGCCCATCTTGTAGACGTAGTCCGTGTTGACCTCGCGGCGGTACATGACGTGGAAGGTGTCGAACATGAGTTTGACGTTGTCCCGGTTGACGTCCTCCATCAGTTCGATGGCGTCATCGGCGCTTTCACACAGGTTCGTGTCATGCGAGGTCGGTTCGATCACCAGGGTGACGCCCGTGTGCGCGATCCGGTCCGCGATCTCGGTGAGGCATTCACGGGTCCATGCCCAGGCCTGCCGCCGGCTCGTGCCGAAGATCATCCATCCGGGCAGATAGATCAAGGTTTTACCGCCCCACTGGGCGGTCAGTTCGGCCAGCTCGACGTAGTGTTCGATGGTGGCGCGGCGTTCCTCAATGTAGGGCGAAGCCGGGTTGTTTCCGGGGCCGCCGGAGGGTGCGGGCAACATGCTGGAAAGCGACAGGCCATGTTCGTCGAGGAGATCCTTGATCTCAGCCCGCCGTTCGGCTCCAAGGTAGGCCGGGTAGGCGTGCGGGGCTGCGCCACCGATCTCAATGCCGTCATAGCCCATTTTGGCGATCCGCTTGATTGTCTCTTCGAGAGTGTAGGAGGGGACCCAAACAAAGAAGCTGGAATAAGCCCAGGTGTTGTACGAGATTTTCATAACGGTTCCTTTCTTGGCGATCAGGGTTTACTGGGGTGCCTTGCCCAGGTACTGATCTACGTTGGTGTTGTCGATAAGGGTGGAGTCGAGCTTGATACGCGCGTCGAGGGGCTCGCCGGCGCAGAGCTTGGCGGCGGCAATGGTCGCTTCCTTAACAACGAGCGGGTAGCCGACGGTCGCTGCGTAGCTTCCGTCCTTGACCAGATTCAGCGCTTCGGCCTCCCCGTCGATGCCGAACACCTTGATTTCGCCTTCGCGTCCGGCTTCCTTGATCGCCTGGATGGCGCCAAAGGCCATCTGGTCATTGTGTGCGTAGACTCCTTGGATCTTGCCTGTTCCGAAGCGCTGCAGAAGGTCCTCCATGACCTTCAATCCTGTGGCCCGGTCGTAGTTTGCGGTCTGGGACGCGATGATTTCGACCTTTGATCCGGCAATACCTTTGCGGAAGCCAGCTGCCCGGGCGATTGTCGGGGAAGCGCCGAGGCTTCCGGAGAGTTCCACGACGCTTCCGGTTCCGCCGAGGGCCTGTGCCACGGCCTTGCCGTCGACCAAGCCGGCTTCCTCGTTATCGGATCCAATGTAAGTGGAAACCTCTGCGTTGACCTGGCGGTCCGCGGCAATCACCTTGATGCCAGCGGCAGTGGCCTGTTTCGCAACTCCTGCCAACGCGTTGGCATCCTGGGGCGAAAGGATGAGCACCTTGATTCCCTGGGCGATCATTTCTGACACCTGGTTTGACTGGTTGGTCGCATCGCCGCGTCCGTCACTGACGGTGACGTTCATTTTCGGGAAGAAGGCCTTTGCAAATTCAGGAATCTGCTGCGTTGATTTCGCTCCGTAGGGGAAGGAGGCGCTACTCCAGGAGACACCAACTTTGCAGTCGATTCCCGCGGGATCAACCTTTAGCTGAAGCTGTCCTTGGCATGTATCGCCGCAGTAAATGCTCGGAGCCAGCTTGTCGCCGACCGCTTCGTTTGAAGATGTCGCAGTGGCTTGTCCGGTGCAGGCGGAGGCAAGTAGAGACACTGCGATTCCTGCCGCGGCCATGGCGGCGAAAGACCGCGTGCGCTGTTTTGTGGCGTGCATCATTGCATTCTTCACTTTCGTTGGTAAGTCGGGATTGTGATTGTTTTAGGACTGAGATGAAGTCAGCGGGGCATCGTCTGTTCAGCAGGCGAGGATCCGTCCGGCTGGAGGGAGCCGTGCCTAGATTCAGAGGCAGGGACGACGGGTGGCTGGCTTGTAGCTGCCTTCGGTGAGTCGGTGCGTCGCTCCTTGAATCGCCTCACGGTTGCTTTGGCGGCGACCAAAACAGCGATCACGATGACGGCGCCCTTGACGATCTGCTGGTCAAACGGTGAGATCCCGAGGAGATTCATGACGTTGGACAATATGGCCAGCAGGATGGCTCCGAACACTGTTCCAACAGCACCGCCGATGCCACCCATCAGGCTGGTCCCGCCGATGACGACGGCGGTGATGGCGTCCAGGTTGGACAGGCTGCCGGCCGTCGGATCTCCGACGCCGAGGCGGGCTGCGGTCATGACTCCGGCCAGGCCCGCGCATAGCCCGCTGATCGAATAGGCCAGCATGATGGTGCTGGTGGTCCGGACTCCCGAGAGACGTGCGGCTTCTATGCTGCCGCCGATGGCATAGATGTACCGCCCGAAGGCCAGATATCGCAGTACAAGGATGCCGGTGACGGCGATCAACAGGAACACGATGAAGGGCCCGGGTATGCCGAGGAGGCTGCCGCTTCCTATGAAGTTGAAGAATGGTTCACGGTTAGAGAACTGTTTTGGGCCTCCATCCGTGAGGCGTAGCGAAAGGCCCTGAATGGCGACCATGGTGGCCAGAGTCATGATGAACGGCTGGACCTTCAGGACTGCAACGCCTATACCGTTGATGACGCCTGCCACTACTCCAACAAGCATGCCCGCCACGATGGCCAGTGGAACGATCAGACCGTTGTTTATCAGGATCGCCGTCGTAACGCCAGAAAGAGCGAGGATGGAACCAACGGAAAGGTCGATCCCCCCAGTGAGGATGACGAACGTCATTCCAACAGCAATTATCCCCACGATCGCGGACTGGCGACCGACATTGAGCATGTTGCTGGGCTGGAAGAAGGAGGGGACCAACAGAGCCACGGCAGCGACCACAACCAGGAGGATCAGGATCGGCAGCAGATTATTACGCAGTTTCAGGGACAGGCTGTTGGCCCCAGGTCCCGTTCGCGTTTCGGTTGTCACTTCTATCTACCTCCAACGGCATAAAACATGATTTGTTCTTCTGTGGCTGTGGCGCCTTCAAGTTCGGCCGCAACCTCGCCGTGATACATGACCAGAATGCGGTTGCTGAGGGCCAGGACCTCGGGCAGTTCCGAGGAGATTACGATGATGGCCAGACCTTGATGGCACAGTTCGTGGATCAGTTCGTAGATTTCCTGCTTGGCGCCGATATCGATGCCACGGGTGGGCTCGTCAAGGATGAGGACGTCCACGCCTGCCTCAAGCCACTTCGCCAGCACAACCTTCTGCTGATTTCCGCCGGAAAGCGTGGCCACCGGGGAGGAGACGTCCGGGAGTTTGATGCGCAGCTTGTCAACATAACTCTTTGCCAGGGTCCGGTCCCGGCTTGGGGAGGCCGTGGCTGTGCGCTTCTTGAGCATACTGACAAGGGGGATGTTCATCGCCGTGGACAAGGCGGTGAACAGGCCTTGGGTTTTCCGCTCTTCGGGCACGAGGCCGATTCCAGCGTCGATCGCCTGAAGCGGTTTTCCGGCTTTCAGCTTGTGGCCCTTGATGAAGACTTCACCGCTTGTGTAGGGATCGGCTCCGTAGATAGCCCTTGCCAGTTCCGTACGTCCTGCACCTCTGAGGCCGGCCACTCCGACTACTTCTCCAGATCGAACATGGAAGGAGATGTCGTTCAGGACTCCTTCGCGGGTCAGGTTCTTGACCTCTAGAGCCGTCTCCCCCAGGCTTGCCGAGAGTTCGCGTTCCCCGCGGGTGAAGTTTCTGCCCACCATTTTGGAAACGAGGTCGTCGTGATCGGTCTCTGAGATCTTTCCGGCGCCGGTGAGCCTGCCGTCTTTCAAGACGATGTAGCGGTCGGCCAGGTCGAAAACTTCTTCCAGCCGGTGAGACACGAAGATGATGCTGACGCCCCGTTCCTTCAAGCCGTGGATCAGCTTCAGAAGATGGTCGACGTCCTCGCCTCCGAGTACAGCTGTGGGTTCATCTAGAATGAGCACTTGGGCATTACGGTGCAGCGACTTGGCAATCTCGAGCATCTGTTTTTCGGCCACACTCAACTGACGCACCTTACGATTGACGTCGACGTTGAGTCCAAGACTTCCCAGAAAATCCCGTGCTTCGTGCTTCGCTGTCTTCCAGTCGATTACGCCTTTGCGAGGGTATGCCCCGAATACCAAGTTTTCCGCCACTGTGAGGTCCGGGAAAAGATTCAGCTCCTGGTAGACCGTGGCAATCCCGTGGGCTTCGGAGTCCTTCGGCCCGTGGATCTGCACAGGTCGGCCGTTCATCGTCACCTCACCCGCGTCTGGCTGGTGTGCTCCGGAAAGGATGCGGATCAGTGTGGACTTCCCGGCACCGTTCTCTCCGATAAGGGCCAAAACCTGACCGGGATGGAGTTCAAAACTCACGTCGTAAAGGGCCTGCACGCCCAGGAAGTGCTTGGACAGATTCTTGACGGCTAAACGCGGGGCCATTTAATCCTCCGCAAGCCGTTGGATGCTGTAGACGACTGCGTCTATCATCGAATAGATCATGGGTTCACCCTAAAAGAGATCGAGAATGGAAAAAAACTGCCTGATTTATTCTGTTTTCAACATAAAACCTACGAAATGTGGAGCGTGCCATGGGATCCTTGTGGACTGAAGTCGGCCTCCTGCATCAGGACCAGAATCTGGCGCCTGATGCTGTGGCAGCGCGGAGCGTCGTCGCCCGGCTGATAGCCGACGAGGACACTGTGACGAGAACGGAACTAGTCAAAGCCACTGGGCTCGCCCGCTCCACTATCGAGAACCACCTCAGCGTCTTGCTGCAATACGGGCTGATCGAAGACGCAGGACCTGGCCCCCAAGGCAGCCGAGGGCGACCCGCCCAAGCTTTTCGTATCAGCCCCGCCAAAGGCGTCGTTCTGGTAGCCGATGTCTCCTCGCGCGCGACCAGGCTGGCTGTCACAACCCTGGACAAGCAAGTCGTTTCCCGCGGCGAAATCAAGATGGAAGTCACGGCCGGCCCCAACGAGCTACTGGGCGCAATAGCCTCGGCTTTTGAGGCGATGCTCGCGGACGGTGGCTTGGGCATCCGGGATGTTCTCGTCATTTCAGTCGGGCTGCCAGGACCCGTCGACGCCAAGCTCGGGATGGCCGTTCGACCCCCGCTGATGCCTGGCTGGGACGGATTTGGGGTCTGCGGTTACTTCGCTCGTCATTTCGGATGCGACGTGATCGTCGATAACGATGTCCACCTGATGGCCCTGGGCGAGGCCCGCTCGTACAGGGGCGAGCACCTGCCGCTGCTGATGATCAGTATCGGCACAGGTGTGGGCGGCGGGTTCGTCAGCGAGACCGGCCACCTTCTGCACGGAGCCGACGGCGCTGCCGCCGACATCGGCCACAGCAAAGTACCTGACATGAAGGACATGCTCTGCCGCTGCGGCAGCCACGGCTGCTTGGAAGCGGTGGCGTCCATCAGTGCGATGGCCGCGCGGGTCTCCGCCATACGCAATGATGAAATAGGTGAGGAGCAACTATTCGAACTGCTGGTACGGGGCGACCCCGCCACCGTAAACGTCGTGCGGGACAGCGCCACCATCGTTGGGCAAGTTGTTGCCGATTTGGTGAACTTTTGTAATCCGGCCCGGATAGTCCTGGCGGGTGCCGTCACACAATGCACCGAAGACATTCTTGCCCAAGTCCGGAGCGTCGTTTACCAACAGGCCCAACCTCTAGCGACACGCAAACTCTCGTTGGTACACAGTACGCTTGGAAACGAAGCAGGCCTGATTGGCGGAATGATCTCCGGCATCGAACAAGTGCTGTCTCCGCGCGGGATCGCCTACCACACACGGCCCGCGGACTCGACGATGCAGCCGCTTGGTCTTTAGCTGGCGTCTCCTCAGTAGCCGGGGTTGATGTGGCACCGATGGGCGGGGGCTGCCGCGGTCCCGCAGGGAAGGTGTGGAGTTCGATCGGCCTCGCTCACAGGGATCCAGATGGCCGCCGGAAACGGCGACCTCCACCCCAACAAAACCCAGCCGGAGGCCAGGCGAGACTTCTTCGAAGGGCTGGTCGGCCAATTGGCCGGTGAACGGGACATAGGGGCGGGCCATGGCAGGTTCCTTTGGGCTCGGTAGGTTCAGGTGAGGGGCGCTGGTTGAGGCGGATCCAATGCTGCTGCTTCCAATCAACGGTGTTCCGGAGCAAACGCTTGGATCGCTGCCCCGACTATGCCTGCTTCATTGCGGAAAACCGCGGGCACGATGGTGGTCTGGAGTTTGAGGTGGGGTAAGTATTCGCTTGCGCGCTGAGAGATGCCGCCGCCGACGATGAAGAGTTCGGGTGACAGCAGGAATTCCACGTGTGAGAAGTAGCGCTGCAGCAGGACGCTGTACTCTTCCCAGGAAAGTTGGTCCCGTTCGCGCGCCACGGCTGACGTCGTTGTTTCGGCTCTGCAGCCGTCAACTTCCAGGTGTCCGAGCTCGACGTTCGGCACGAGTTGCCCGTTAAGGATGAGCGCGGACCCGATGCCCGTACCCAGCGTGATCACGAGGACGGCCCCGGAAACTCCAGCCCCGGCACCGTAGCGCGTTTCGGCAAGGCCAGCGGCATCGGCGTCGTTGATGACCTCCACTCGCCGTCCCAGTCGGGTGGTCAGGAGTTCGTTGATGTCGGTGTTCAGCCAGCTTCTGTCCATGTTCGCTGCGGAGTGGACCACGCCATGGCGGATGATGCCGGGGAATGTGACACCCATGGGCGAATCGGCTGCCGGAGCTTCCGGATAGACCGACACGTCGGCCACCAGCAGGGCAACGGCTTGGGCAACGGCTTTGGGGGTTGCTGGCTGAGGCGTTGGTACGCACACGGGTTCGCCTAGGAGTTTGCCTCTTGTTGGGTCTACGAGGCCTCCTTTGATTCCGGTGCCTCCGATGTCTATGCCGATAACTGGAGCGTTCATGTGTTCCTGTCCTGGAATGGCCGATGTGGCTTCGGGCACGTTGGCTGCCGGGATCGCTTCCTGCAATCCTGGCCAGGTGCTGGGCTGCGGGTTAGGCCCGCCGTCCCATTCAGTCCTTGCTGCTGAAGGCGGCGTCGAAGCTGGTCTGGGACGCGGGGAAGTCGAACTTCTTCAGCGCGGCGAGGGCTTCGGGGGCGCCGTGCAGGCGGTCCATGCCGGCGTCTTCCCATTCCACCGAGATGGGTCCGGTGTAGCCAATGGCGGTGAGCGCGCGGAAGGAGGATTCCCAGGGGACGTCGCCGCGTCCGGCGGAGACGAAGTCCCAGCCGCGGCGGGGGTCGCCCCAGGGCAGGTGGGAGCCGAGGACGGTGTTGCGGCCGGTGGGGCGCAGCTTGGTGTCCTTGCAGTCCACGTGGTAGATCCGATCCTTGAAGTCCCAGATGAAGGAGACGGGGTCGATGCCCTGCCACATGAAGTGGGAGGGGTCCCAGTTCAGCCCGAACGCTTCGCGGTGGCCGATCGCTTCCAGAGTGCGGACGGTGGTCCAGTAGTCGTAGGCGATCTCGCTCGGGTGGACTTCGTGGGCGAAGCGGACGCCGCATTCGTCGAAGACGTCCAGGATGGGGTTCCAGCGGTCGGCGAAGTCCTGGTAGCCGGCGTCGATGACTTTTTCCGGGACGGGCGGGAACATCGCGACGTATTGCCAGATGGAGGAGCCGGTGAAGCCGACGACGGTGTCCACGCCGAGGGCCTTGGCGAGGCGGGCGGTGTGTTTCATTTCCTCGGCCGCGCGCTGCCGGACGCCTTCGGGGTCGCCGTCGCCCCAGACCTTGGATCCGACGATCGCTTCGTGGCGGAAGTCGATCGGGTCATCGCAGACGGCCTGGCCCTTGAGGTGGTTGGAGATCGCCCAGACCTTCAGGTTGTACTTTTCCAGGACGGCGAGTTTGGACTCGACGTAACCGGGTTCGTCCCAGCGCCAGGCGTCCAGATGGTCGCCGGAGACAGCGATTTCGAGGCCGTCGTAGCCCCAGCCGGACGCGAGCCTGGCGACTTCCTCGAAGGGCAGGTCGGCCCACTGGCCGGTGAACAGGGTGTACGGGCGGGGCATATCAGGCTCCTTGGCTTTACTGGATTGTCCGGTTCGGGTCGGATCGCCGTTTCGGGCCGACGCCTCCGGATCAAAGGTTGTCGGTCCTGCTATGACAGCACTTGCTGCCTTTTCGGATGTCCGTTCTTGAGGTCCGGGGACTGCAGATCGGGTACGGCCAGGAAAATACTGGCGATTGCCGCTGCAGACCCCGGACCATGTGGTGAGTCCGGGATTCTCAGAGGGCGTGGGATTTCTTCATGCAGTCCCTGACGTAGGCGTCGGACGCCCGAAGGTGTTCACCGATTTTTTCGAAGCTCCATCCCTGCGTGCCATGGCATTTGAGACTGGCGACGCCTTCATACCCGACCCTGTGCAGCGTTTCCAGCATTACGGAATGGTCAAGTGTTCCGTCGGGGCGGGGGAGTTGCTGGTCGGCGGGACCGAAGTTCAGCCCGTCTTTGCCGTGGCGGTAGGCGCGGTCGATGTCCCAGATGTAGTAGTAGAAGAGCCGCTTGCGTTCGGCGAGGAACGTGATCGCTGCGCTGATGGTGTCCTGCATCACCCACAGGTGCGGGGGAGCGATGCAGACGCCGAGATAGGGGTCGTCGATGTCGCGGATGAGCCGTTTCATCTGTGCGAGGGTGTCCACGCCTTCGTCCCATCGCTGGTCTTCGTTGGCACCGGATTCGAAATCGGCGGCGAAAGGGACGGTGAGATGGTTTTCGACCGCGATCCTGACTCCTCGACGCGCTCCTGCTTCGACGATGGGTGGCAGGAAGGTGGAGACGAAGTCGGAGTAGTTGGCTTCGCAGTCGAAGACGAGGGTGTCGATTCCGAGGTCCGCGGCGAAATCGACGCGTTCAAGGATTTCGTCCTGGGTCTTTCCGTAGACGGTGAGGCCGCAGGGTTTGACCCCGTACTTGTCCAGCACTCCAAGGATTTTGCTGGGGTCATCTCCCGGAGCGACGTGGTGGGCCAGCGGTGCTGCGGAGGACCAGAGGTTGACTTCCTTGAAGCCTATGTCGGCAAGGTCGCGGATCGAGTCTTCGAAGCCGTAGTCGTGGTATGGGACGAGCTCGGCGGCATATCTGAACATGGGTTCTCTCTCCTTGGAGGGTCTGACAGGAATTACCAGACGAAGACGGCTTTTTCGGTTTCGCGCTGGTCGAAAGCGCGGAAGGCTTCCTCGGCCTGATCGATGGAAAAGTCGTGGCTGATGAGCTTTTCGACCGGAATTTCCTGGTCTATGACGAGGCGGACGATTTCTTCCCAGTCGCTGATGGGGAAGTACCAGCCGCCGACGACGGTGAGCAGTTTTCTGAGCATCTGGTCGCTGGGGTTGATCTGCGTGGCCCGCGACTCACCGACGAAAGCGACGGCGCCGAGCTTGGCGGCGGCCTCCAGGGCAGAGTTCTGCCCGGCGGGGTTGCCGGAACAATCGATGCAGACGTCCGCTCCGCGGCCCTGGGTGAGGTCCCGGATCTGCTGGACGGCGTCGGCTGTCGTGCTGTTGATGACGGCGTCCGCGCCGAGCGAGCTGGCCTGTTCGAGCCGGTGGTCGATGACGTCGACGGCGACGACACGGGCGCCGAAGGCCTTGCCGATGAGTACCGCGGCCGATCCCATTGGTCCCATGCCGAAGATGGCTACGGTTTTTCCGCCGGCCACGCCGAGTTGCTTCTGCACATGGTACTGGCTGCCGACCATGTCCGTCATGACCGCCCCGGCGCGGAAGCTGAGTTCGTCAGGGAGCTGAAGACAGTTGCGTTCGGGGAGCACGAAGTAGTCGGCGTCACCGCCGTGGACGTCGAAACCGAAGCATTTCCACTCGTCACACAGCATCATGTAGCCGCTGAGGCAGTACTCGCAGAATCCGCAGCCCAGGGCAAGGTAGCCCGCAACACGGTCGCCTTCTTTGACGTGGGTCACGGCGTTCCCGACCTTGACGACTTCGCCGGCTGCCTCGTGCCCAGGTATCACCGAACCGTGGCCGGCGCTTTCACCGCCGACGATCGGGGTGCCGTAGTAGATGCTCATGTCGCTGCGGCAGATCGCGGAGGCACGGGTCCTCACCAACACCTCATGCGGTCCCGGCTCCGGGACGTCGCGTTCCACGACGGTGACTCTTTTGTCACCGGGGAGGATGACTGCTTTCATCTTTTCTTCTCCAATACTCATTTACTTGACTGCACCGAAGGTGAGGCCGGCGACCATCTGGCGGCGCAGCACGACCATGAGCACCAGGATGGGCGCGACGATCAGGGTTGCGGCCGCGGTGATGTTGCCCCAGTCCGTGCCGTACATACCGGTGAACTGCTGCAGGCCCACCGGAGCGGTCTTCGCTCCGCTGCGGGTCAGGGACAGGGCGAACAGAAATTCGTTCCACGACAGGACGATGGTCAGTACAGCGGCCGTCGCGACGGACGGCACGAGCAGGGGCCAAATGATCCGGCGGAGCACGTTCCCTGTCGAGGCCCCGTCGACCATGGCTGCTTCCTGGATCTCATAGGGCAGCTGCAGGATCGAGCTGCGCAGGATCCACACCACGATGGGCAGGTTGAAGGCAGCGTACGGGATGATCAGGGCCGGATAGGTGTCCATGAGCCCGAGCTTGCCGGCGAAGACGAAGACCGGGATGACGGCGACGATGGGAGGGAACATGTAGGTCGACAGGATCCAGGATGAGAGCCCCTTGCGGGCCCGGAAATCCCTCATAGTCAGGGCATATGCGGCAGGGACCCCCACAACGATTGCCAGGGCGGTGGCACCGAGACTGACGATTGCACTATTGGTGAGCAGCTGACCGAAGCTTTCGGATTTGCCGCCGCCCGCTGACAGTACGGAGGCGTAGTTGTCCAGGGTCGGCTGGAAGATCCAGGCCGGGGGGATCTGGTTGGCGATCCCGGCCGGCTTGATGGAGGTGATGAACATGAACAGCAGCGGCACAAGGCCGACCAGGAGCCATGCCCACAGGAAGGTACGTCCGATGATGACGCGTGCCACGGTACCCCCGCGGCTGGTTGATGATGTCGTTGTCATTACATTTCCTCAGGGTCTGCTCGGCGGCCGATGATACGCAGCATGAAGGGGATAAGGAGCGAGAGGATGATCAGGAAGACCACGCCCAGCGCGCAGGCGAGACCGACGTTGAAGCTTTGAAGGCCGACGCGGAAAATGCCTAGGTTGATGATCTCGGTGGACTCACCGGGACCGCCACCGGTGAGGATCTTGAATGAATCGAAGGTTTTGAAGGCCTGGATGGTCCGCAGCACGGCAGCGATGGCAATGAACGGCACCATGGCCGGAAAGGTGATGTGCCGGAACATCTGCCATGGGGTCGCTCCGTCGACCATGGCTGCTTCCCTGGGTTCCCCCGGCAGGGACTGAAGGCCGGCCATCAGGATCAGGGCGATGAACGGGGTCCACTGCCACATGTCGAGAATGACCAGTACGATCCATGCCGATGTCGGATCACCGAGCAGGTCGACGCCTTTGGGGAATCCGAAGACGCCGAGGTAGTAGCCCAACCACCCGTAGTTGGGGTTCAGCAGCTGCTTGAAGACCATTGCGGCGACCGCCGGCGTGACGGCGAACGGCAGCAGCATGAGCGCAGCCCCGACCTTGTTGGCGCGGGTCTGGGCCGCTAGCGGGAGTGCCAGGGCGAAGCCCAGGATCATCTCCAGGATCACCGCGACCGCAACGAAGCCGAACGTGATCAGGAATGCGTGCTGGACTGAGGCATTGGTGACCGCCGTGATGAAGTTATCCAGTCCGACGAATTTGCCCACGCCCCCGAGGATCTTGTCGTTTCGGAAGGCCGAGTAGAAGATAAAAATGGCCGGGGCCACCGTCATTAGCAGCAGGACAAACATGGCCGGGGCCATGTAGACCCACGGGGTCGAACGTTTTTTCCAGGTCAGCGGCTTCCTGCCGCGCGGGCCGGCCGTGGCAAGGCCGTCCGCGCGGCGGGAAGCGTCAACCGTCAAGGTCGCATCCAATGGTGCGGCGGTTGCTTTCATAATCGATACTCCTTGGGCGACCTTGAACGGTCCGATGGGGTTAGTAGCCGGCCGATTTAAGGAGGGCCGAGACCTTGTCTGACGCGGACTTGAGGGCGTCCGATGGCGAGGAAGCGCCGGTTGCTGCCTTGTTCACCGCGACGGCCACCTCGTGGCTGAGTTCGGTGTAGTTGGTCAACCGTGCGCGGCCGACGCCTTCTGCGAGGGATTTTCCGAGGGTGTGGTAGAAGGGTGCGAGGGGGTTATCGCTCTTGATGCTGGCAAATACGGAGGTCCGGCTGGGGTGCAGGGACTTGGCGGTCATCGTTGTTTGCTGCTCGGCGGCGGTCAGCCAGCTGACCGCCTGGTAGGCCCATTCCTTGTTCTTGGAATTCTTGTTGACGCTCAGCATCCAGGTCCCGAAGTGGGGTCCGGCGGCCTTCGCGATGGGCACCGGGGCATAGCCGATGGTGCCGCCCTTGACGTTGTCACCGAGCTTGAGGTCGTGGTAGTTGATCGTCATGGCGGTCAGCCCGCTGCCGAACGATTCGGCGGTCGTACCCCAGTCCGCTGACGTGCTGCCCGGGGGGACATGTCCGCTTTGCGCCAGCTTGGCGTAGTAATCCAGCGCCTGGACTCCTTCGGGCGTGTCGAACGTGGGCTTGCCGTTCTGGTCCGCCAGGGTCCCGTCCCCGCCCTGGGATGCGAGCAGGGTCTTGAAGTCATCGGTGGCCCAGTCGCCGACACCCGCCATGACCGTGGTGCCGTAGAGCTTCTTATCCGGCTGGGTAAAGAACTCCGCCACCTGGGCATAGTCGTCCCAGGTCTTCGGGACCGTAAGATCCTTACCGTACTTGGCCTTGAAATTCGCCTTCTGGGCCGGGTCGTTGAACAGGTCGCTGCGGTAGGCCATGACAGCCACGTTCGACTGGACCGGCATCCCGTACACGTCGAATCCTGCATTCTTTATCGCGGAAGCGTCGGGCTTTGCCGTGGGGTCCGGGTAGCGTTTGATCGGGGAATCAACGTTGTAGACGGCTGTGTCGTAGAACACCTTGGGGATGAAGTCGCCCACGTTGGACTGCGGGCCGTCAGGGTTCAGGGCCCCGTTCTCAAGGTACTGGCTCAGGGGTTCGAGGTTCTGCACCAGGGCCGGCGCCCACGGAGTGTCGACGACGACAATGTCGTAGTAGCTGCTGCTGGAAGCGAACTCGGAGAAGACCTTCTGCTGCAACGCGTCGTACGGCTGGTTGTCGATCTTCAGATCGATGCCGAACTTTTCCTTGAACTGCGGCACCAGCGACGCGACGGCGGCGCTGTTGGCTTCATCGGTGGTGTAGAGCATCCGCAGCTCTGCCGGTTTGGCCGCCGCCGCGCTGGGTGCTGATGACCCGCCCGTGCATGCGGTTGCCAACAGGGTTACAGTGAGCGCGGCTCCCAAGCCCGCTACGATGCGTGACCGCTTGACGCGATCGAGAGATCGGATCATCCTACTGCCTTCCTTAAGCCATGGGCGCCCCATGCGCCGAGGCCTACCTGGATGATTTTCATTACTGCACTCCTTCTAGTTCTTTCACGTCTGGGACGTCGACCCACTCGCCGCACTTGCTGGATTCGATGATGCTTTCGGTAAGGACGGCTGACCTGAGGCCGTCACGGAAGGTAGGCAGGCCATCGCGGTTGTCTCCGTTGATTGCGGCATAGGTATCGGCGACAAATGCATTGAACGCATCCTGATAACCCTGGGGATGCCCTGCCGGTAGGACACTGAGCCGTGCCGCTTCGGGGCTAAGCGCGTCTGGGTCGCGGACAAGCAGTTGGGAACCGGCCCGTTTACCAAGCCACAACGTCTCCGGCGCCTCCTGGTCGAACTGGACCGTGCTCTCAGAACCCGAAATCTCGATCATCAGGCGGTTCTTCCGCCCAGGCGCAACCTGGCTGACCAGCAGATTTCCCACGGTGCCGTTCCCAGTCGCGAATACAGCCGCAACGAGGTCCTCCGTCTGGATGTCCTTGTGGTTTGCCCGGCCTGAGAAGAGAGTGCGGCTCAGTGCACCGACCCGTGTTATCCGTTCCCCGCTCACGAATTCGAGGAGATCGCACAGGTGGGACCCGATGTCGGCGAACGCCCGCGAAGGGCCACCGACACCGGCGTCCACCCGCCAGTTATCGTCGTTCCGGGACAGCAGCCAGTCCTGAAGATAGGACCCCTGGATAGTAGAGATCCGTCCCGTCTGGCCGGACGCAATGCGTTCCCGGGCTTCCCGGACCATCGGGTGGAACCGGTAGACGAAGGGAACGGTCGCGACCGCCCCGGCCGTAGCGGCCAGCTCCACCAGATGGGTGGCATCCTGCACGGTGGTAGCCAGAGGCTTCTCACAGACAACGTGCTTGCCTGCTTTCAGCGCTGCCTCGGCCAGTGCGACGTGGGTGGCGTTCGGGGTGCAGACGTGGATGACGTCGATCCTGTCGTCCTGGACGAGGTCCTGGACAGAGGCGTAAGCCTGCTCGACGCCCAGACGGTCTTTGACGCGTGCGGCACTGGCAGGGCTCGAGGACGCGATACCGGCGATTTCCGCCCCTGCGGCACGGGCGGCTCTGCTATGCACCTCAGCCATGAACCCGGCACCGACGAACCCGGCCCGTAACCGGGAAGGGGCTGTTGTGGTTCTGTCGTTTTCCATGCCGAAACAGTGACACGCACCTCGTGGCTTTAGTCAGTCAGCCGCAAAAGTCTGCACCTTTTGACGCTGTTGGCGACGGAACGCGCAAGGAAGTTGCACTTTTTGATGCTGTGGGCATCGACGAGTGGACGGGAACGAGTGGGCGCCTTGACACTGAGTGGAGATAAGGTCCCCTCGGGGTCCTGTGAGCGTGATGTGTCAAGACCTCGCGCTCATCACTCACCTCTTTTGAGCCCCGAAACGGAGAAAAATGAACAACGGCGGCGCCGGCGAACTTTTGCGCATCCTGCGGGACGGACGCCCGCGAACCAGGGCCGACCTGGCCGGGATAACGGGCTTGGGGCGAGCTGCCATCAGTTCTCGTCTCGAGGCGCTCCTGGAACTCGGACTAGTTGCACCGGTGTCGGATGCGCCTTCCACTGGAGGCCGCCCCTCGGCGCGACTAGCCTTCAACCCCGGTGCAAGGCTGGTCGCTGCCGCCGACGTCGGCGCCACACACGCGACCGTGGCTCTCACGGACCTGTCGGGAAGGGTTCTCCTGGAAACAACTGAACGACTTGAGATTTCCTGCGGACCGGAAGCTGTTCTGGACTGGCTAGCGATGACGCTGCAGGGTCATTTGAAAACGGTGAAGCGTCCGGCAACCGACATCATCGCTGTTGGCATCGGGCTGCCCGGTCCCGTGGAACACTCCACCGGAAAGCCGACCAGCCCTCCGATCATGCCGGGATGGGACGGATTCGATGTCCCCGCTTACGTTCAGCAGACCTTTGACGTTCCTGTACTCGTCGACAACGATGTCAACATCATGGCCCTCGGCGAGCGGGCTACACGCTGGCCCAACGAGGACAACATGATCTTCCTTAAAGTCGCCACCGGCATCGGCTCGGGCGTTATCAGTGGAGGAATATTGCAGCGAGGCGCGGCAGGAGTCGCAGGAGACGTCGGTCATATTGCCGTTTCCAAGGCGGCAGGAATTCAATGCCGCTGTGGCAAGACCTCCTGTCTGGAAGCCATCGCAGGCGCTCCGGCCGTCGCCGCCCAGCTCCGAGAAAACGGACTCGAAGCAACCACCGCAAACGACGTCGTCTCGCTCGTTCGTTCCGGCGATTTGGCTGCTATTCAAGCCGTCCGGCAGGCTGGCCGCGACATCGGAGAAATGCTCAACATGTGCGTGAGCCTCATCAACCCTTCCCTTATTGTCGTCGGCGGATCGCTTGCCCAATCCGGAGAACATCTGATCGCCGGAATCCGTGAAACGGTTTATGCACGCTCAACGCCGTTGGCCACCCAGTACCTGAATATCACCCAATCCGAAACCGGCCCGGAAGCGGGAGTGGTTGGGGCCAGCATCTTGGCTGTCGAATATGCCCTCGCCCCTCAACGAGTCAATGATTTCGCGACCAGGCTGCATCCAGGCGGACAGCAAAATAGCGACGATCTGCAGAACGTGGAGCACATCGCCCAAACATCCCGGCCGCTCCGTGACGCCGTGGCCGAACAATTGCACCCCGCATTTCCTTGACCACGTATCCCAACGAAGATGTCGAAGACAGGCACGCCAGGGTGTGGAGTGGCGAATAGCATCGTTTCTCCCAGCCCTTGCCTATCCAACGGCATACTCGCCCGGGCCAAGGCGGTGGCCCATACCGGTCATGTGGGGCGCCGGCACCAAAGCCATCGACGCACCAATCAACAACGTACACAGGTAAAATAGACCCAACAGCTGAGGTCCTTTCTGGCCATCCTTATGAGCCACCGCAACCGCTTGCTCAAGACGTAGTCGCCACTCCCATGGCCGCCATGAAGGTTCAGCTGGTGAAAAGGAGGATGGCATGCCTCAATCCCCTACCGGGAACAGCGGCCGCCTGCGCCGATATGCGGTGCCGGAGGGGCTCAAGCCAGAACAAAGGTTCGAACATTGGCGAGCTTGGTACGGTAATGCCGTCGAAACCCCAATGCGGTTGGAAAAGTCGGCACGCCAGACTCCTGTGTCCTTCAATCCTTCAGCGATTAATCTCGCCGGGTCAGGCTTCAGCCTCATAGAAATGTTCAACGGCCCTGCATTGGGCTCGTGGGCGCCGAATCCCGACACCACGGATCTGCGCCTGGCCTACTTCCGCAAAGCCCCGGCCCTAACCCTCTCTCTCAACGGCGTGCCTGAGCCAGTATCACCGGGCTCCGTCAGGTTCATCGATACCTCGCTGGGCGGAAGTTTCGATGCGCCCGAAGGCTTTCATGCCTTGCAGCTCAACATCGACCGCAGCAGCCTGGATATCAGCGAGGCCGCGCTAGGCTCCCTGCTTCGTCTGCCTGACCTCGCAAAGCACCCAATTGTGGGCACTTTCGTGATCCCTGCGCTAATGAGCTGGAAGCGGCCGGGCATCGACCGGGAGGCATCGGGAACAGCAGACATCCTCCGATCCGTGATGGCAACCCTGGTGGGCTCCCTGCTCGAAACACCGATCGACGATGAGGCGCAGAAACCGGCCCTAAGTCGGGCCGTGAAGAAATACCTTGAAGCCAGTTACGACAACCCCAATCTGGATGTGGCAATGGTCGCTGGAAGGTTCAACCTCTCCCGTCGCTCTCTGTTCTACTTCTTCGAGAATGAAGAACTCCACCTGGGTGAGCGGATACGCGCGTTGAGAACGCGCAAAGCCCTCGAGCTCCTCCTTCAGGCTGGCGCCCAAAGGATCACCTATTCAGAAATAGCGACGTCGTGCGGGTTCACCAATGTGCAAAGCATGCGCCGTGCAGTGAAAGAGTTTACCGGGATGAATGTGAGGGAGATCCATCGATCCAAGCCCGTCGTTCATGAGGCACTGCAACAACTGCGGAGGTCACTGAACCCCTAGCGCCTAACCGCGCTGGAAGCGTCAATGGACGACATCCCGATCCCTCGTCACAAGTACCGTTAGTGCCTCATTGATCAGGTCTTGCAAACCCGCCGCTTGCGCGACTGGCGTCCGTTGCAGCTGACCGAACAACAGCTTGAAGTACACCCCAACCTGACACCACCGGTGCATCCCTCGCGCACCGTCGAACCGTTGGTCTTCCGGCGCTCCAGCGGTTCAGGTATGAGTCTCGTATGACTCTGCGATGACACGCCTCGCCTACGGGGCGCGTATGCTGCGACTCACGTCTCGGAGGTGGAAGCACCAGTTCCAAGAGTGGTCAGCAAAACTAGCCACCGACCGCAGCGAATTCACGGATGGTGATTCCCGAGAACTTCGAAGCGCCGCCGTCGGTGTACAGCGAGATCCCAGTGTCACCCGCTGCGAAGTGCACCTGCTGCGAGAGCACTGTGTGCCCGCCATTTACGAACACTTCAACGCTCTGGGTGTCTACGAAAATACGCAGGTGCACTGAGCGTGCCGCGGAGTCGATTGGTGCGGCAGCCCGCGTGTACGGCACGAGCGGGAAGCCACCCTGGTCCGAAGGTGCCCGGTCTACATACAGCTCGGCACCGTACTTGCCGATGTTCGTGTGGCGGGTGCCATCGGCCGAGCGGCCCACCGATACCCCTACGTTTGTGGCAGCATCCCACGAGATGTCGAGTTCAAGCTCGTAGGCGCGGCCGTTCCACGGCAGTACGCCACTTCCGTTCACGGTGCGATCGGGGAGCGCGGTTGTCGAGCTGACGTGGTTTGTGAGCGCCCCAATAGGGGTGCTGAGTAAGCTGTACCAGCCTCCCGGCTGACGGTCGAGGCGCAGCTCGCGCACGATCGAGTTCTGGCCGTTGTACCCGTCGGATGCATCCGTGGGAACATCGCGGGCGGCGTACTTCCAATTGTTCATCCAGGCGACCGCGTACCGTCGCTCGTCCGGAGCGTCGGCCGCCGGCCAGGTGATGGCGGCGTACCAGTCCCAGCCCCAATCGAGCCACTGGGGGCTTAGGTCGTCAGCAATAAATTGCTCGCCATCCCAGGCGCCTGTCCAGTATGCGTAGGTCATCGGCAGGCCGACGGTATACGCGTCCATGCTTGCGCCAAGCACCCAGTGCCGCGTGCCGTCAGTGGCCGTCATTTGGAAAAGGTCGGGGCACTCGACCCCGCCAAGCGCGTGGTTCGGGTAATCGAAGTTGCGTTTCAACAGCCAGTTCCGCAAATTGGACGAGGTATAGAAGGCTGCATATCGGGCGCGGCCGATTACGCACACCCACTCACCGCGCGCCGCATCCCAGTGGATCTTTGGGTCGCGAAACCATTCCGCATTCTCGATCTCTGCTGGTGTCATCGCAGTCCGGCCGTCGGTGTTGACGATCACCGGATCGGGGAGTGCTGTAAAGGTGTAACCGCCGTCGGTTGACCAGTACAGGTACTGCTCCTGGTACTTGCGGATGCCGTCTGTGGGCTGCGTGGCAAGCGCGACGATCGCACCCGCGCCGAAACCCGCGGTGTTGGCAGTGTCGACCACTGCCGACCCCGACCAAACGGGAAAATTCGTCTGCAGCGGCAGCGCGGCTCCGTGGTGGGCGAAGACCACACCATCGGAGGTTGTTGCATGGTCCCATCCGCCCGGGGCGTTGTTCTCTCCGGAGTGCAGGTAGTACAGGTGGCAGACGCCGTTGACGTACACCGGGCGCTGCGGGTCGCATAGCCAGCCGGACGGTGGGGTCATGTGGTACACGGCGCGCAGTGATCCTTGGGCCTGGGCCGCGGTGCCAGTCACGTTGCCACCCATGAACAACCCTAGTGCTCCCGCTCCTGTGCCTTGCAGGACATGGCGGCGAGAAATTTCATGGGTCGTGGTGGGCGCTGGGGGATTTGCTGGTTGGTAGAACCCTCGTTGGTTCATCGTGACCTCGTCGTCGTGACTAATCTCTCGTCGTCGTGATTAATCGTTTGAGCAGAACGTAGATTAGTCACGGCGATGAGGTCAAGCGTTTAATCAGCACCGGCCTCAACGTGGCGTCCAAAAATGTGTGGCCAGACTTTTATTTTGCTAAAACGCTTGATCACGTTTGCCGAAGCAGGTTACCTTCTAGGTGATAAAACGCTTTAGCAGAATGGACATCAGCGCCGATGAATCACTCAGTCTTCTTCCAGCCCGCCGACGGATGGGTTGGGGATCTTATTCCTTACGAGCAGGACGGCGAGTTCTGGCTCTTCTACCTTCACGAAGTCCGGGCGGATCCGAAGCCGGGGACCTCATGGAATCTGGTGACCACCAGGGACCTGGTCCAGTTTCAGGACCACGGGGTGTCGCTGCACCACGGCGCCGAAGATGACCTGGACTTCAACGCCTACACCGGCAGCATTGTGCGTGACGACGACGGGACCCACCACCTGTTCTACACTGGCCAAAACCCGGGGAACCTGGGCGCAGACGGGCTGCCCCTGCAGCTGGTCATGCATGCCACCAGCACCGATGGCATGAAGACCTGGGTCAAGCACCCGGAGCTGACCTTCGGCGCCCCCGCCGGGCTCGAGACCGGGGACTGGCGGGACCCATTCGTCTTCCGCGACGGGGAAGCCGGGCAATGGCGGATGCTGCTGGCGGCACGGCACGAGGAAGGCCCGGAGCGCCGCCGCGGCGTCATCGCCCAGTGTGTCTCCTCCGACCTCATGAGCTGGGAGCACACCGAACCGTTCTGGGACCCCCGGCGCTACATCACCCATGAATGCCCGGATGTTTTCGCCTGGGGCGACTGGTGGTACATGGTTTACTCCGAGTTTTCGGAATCATTCACCACCCGGTACCGGATGTCCAAAAGCCCCGACGGCCCCTGGTCGGTGCCCGTACTGGACAGCATCGACGGCCGCGCCTTCTACGCTTCCAAGACAGCCGGGCGGGATGGGCGCCGCTTCTTCTTCGGATGGATTGCCAGCAAGGAGGACAACCACGACGACGGCCCCTGGCAGTGGGCGGGAACCATGTCAGTGCTCGAAGCGCGCCAGAACCCGGACGGCACGCTGGGTTTCTCCTTCCCGGATGAACTGGTGGATAGCTTCTGGGACAAAGTTCCGGTTCTCGATAACAAGGAACTGCCCGCTAGGCTGGACGTCCCGGACGGGTATGCAGCCATCATCTCCGCTGAGGACCTGCCCCGGCAGTTTTACGCCAAGGCGGTCCTGGACATTGCGGGCGGCACCACCGAGTGCGGACTGCTGCTGCGCTCCAGCGCCGACGGCGACCAGTCCTACATCCTGCGGCTGGAACCGAAACGCGGCCGCGTGGTCTTTGACCGGTGGCCGCGGAAGGTCACCGGCGACGCCCAGTGGCACGTCTCAGGCGACGTCCCCTTCGACATTGAACTCGAACGCCCCTGCGACCTCAGCCCCGGTAGCCACACGCTTGAAGTCATCGTCGACGGCGACCTGTGCGTCGCCGTCGTGGACCGGCAGGTCAGTCTCAGCACCCGGATGTACGGCCTGCCCGGCAACCGGATCGGCGTCTTCGCCGGCGAAGGATCCGCCACCCTCTCCGAACTTGAAATACGTCAGCGCTCAAACAACTAAATACCTCTCCATCTTCAACCTCCGTTCCAATCAAGGAAGATTGCCGCAATGAAAAAACTGCTCCGCACAGCCGCCGTAGTCGCTGTCACCGCCCTGGCCGTGGCAGGCTGCGGCAGCGGAGGGGCCAGCAACCCCTCCAATGTGACCCCCACCGGCGAAATCAAGCCCCGCGAAATCTCCTGGCTGCTCTCCGGCCGGCTGACGGCCCGGTCATCAACATCATGAAGAAGCTGGCCGCCGATTACGCCAACGACCACCCTGGCTTCTCGCTGAACCTGATCACCACCCCGGACAGGCCCTCCTACATCCAAAAGCTCGAAACCCTCGCGGCCGCCAACAAGCTTCCAGAGCTCTTCGACACCGACGCCACCCCGTTCGCCCAGCAACTGGCCAAGCAGGGCAAGATGCTCGACGGCGAGAAGCTGCTGAAGACCCTCAACGTCTATGACAACTACCGGCCCGGGGCACTGGACTACCAGCGGTTCGACGATGGATCCCTCTACATGATCCCGTTCCAGTTCGAACTGGAGTTCATCTGGTACAACAAGGCACTGCTGCAGAAGGCAGGAGTCTCCGCACCCAAGTCGCTCAACGACATCCCCGCCATGTGCACGGCTCTGCGCAAAGCCGGCATCACGCCGATCGCTCTTGACGGCCAGGACCAGTGGCCTCTGGAACGCTACGTCGCCTACCAGCCGTTCCGGGAAGCCGGCCCTGACTTCATCCAGAAGCTGAAGAAGGGCGAGGCCAAGTTCTCTGATCCCGTAGGCCAGAAGGCCGTCGAATGGTTGGCCGCCCTTGGCAAGGCCAAGTGCTTCCAGGACGGCTTCTCCTCCCAGGGGTACTCCGACGCCCAGAACCAGTTCACCTCCGGCAAGGCGGCGATGTACAACATCGGCACGTGGGAACTGCCGAGCCTGGCCACTGACAAGCTGAGCTCCGCCGTGCGGAATGACATTGACTTCATCACCCTGCCCACCACGGAGGGATCCGCCACCGCCGCCAACGAATTCGTGTCCCCGTCAGGCATCGGCATGGCGGTGAACGCCAAGACCTACGACCCGCTCGTGAGTGACTTCCTCAAGTTCGCCCTGGAGAAGTACCCGGCCCAATACGCAGCAACCGGCGCGCTCTCACCGACCACTAACGTCGAGACCGCCATACCCGCCAACGCCACCCCGTTGTACAGGAAGGCCGTCGAGAAGGCCGGCGACCTCGGGGACAAGCAGGCCATGCCGTGGGACACCCAGCTCGATCCGACCACTAACGGCCGGCTCCAGCAGGAGCTCGTGCTCCTCGTCCAGGGCGACATCACGCCCGAGCAGTTCACCAGCACGATGGACAGCACCGTCGCGCAGAACGCACCCAAGTTCTTCAAGTAACCCCTAGCGGCGGGGGACCCCGGTCCCCCGCCCGAAAGGCCCCTCATGCTGCCCAACAGATCCCGGCTCTCAGTTCTGGTCTTCCTGCTCCCGCCCCTGCTGCTCTACGGCGCAGCCGTGCTGTTCCCGATCCTCCAGTCCCTGTTCCTCAGCTTCTTCTCCTGGAACGGCATCGGCGACATGGAGTTCGTGGGACTGGCCAACTATGTTCGGATGTTCACCACCGATGACATCTTCTGGCGCTCATTCATCAACGCCCTCGGCTACCTGGCCATCTGCCTGGTCCTTCAGCTGGGTGGCGCCCTGCTCGTGGCGAGCCTGCTCACCTCGCTGCGCCGCGGCCGCGAACTCATCAAGACGCTCTACCTTCTGCCGGCTGTCATCTCGACCGTCGCGATCGCCTTCCTCTTCGTGCGCATTTACTCCATCGACCCCGTAGGCCTGCTTAACCAGCTCCTTCATTGGATCGGCCTTGGCAGCCTGGAACGCGCCTGGCTGTCCGACGTCAACACCGTCCTCGCAGCAGTCTCCGCCCCGAGGGATGGCGGTTCACCGGACTGTACATGCTCATCATCTACGCAGCGCTGATGGCCGTCCCGAAGGAGCTGGAAGAAGCCGCCGTCCTGGATGGCGCCTCCCGCTGGACGCTTTTCACCAAGATCCGGTTCCCCTTTATCCGTCCCGTGTGGATCACCACCACCATCATGGCCACCACCTACGGGCTCCGCGGCTTCGACATCCCTTACCTCATGACCAACGGCGGCCCCGGCCAGTCCTCGGAACTCCTCACCACCTACATGTACAAAACAGCGTTCACCAGCACCGACTTCGGGTACGCCAGCACCATCTCCGTGTTCATCGTGATCGAGTGCCTCGTCGCCGTCGGCCTCATCCTCTTCATGCTCAAGCGGAAGGCAGAGTCATGATCACCCAGACAGCACCCGCCGCCACCCACCGCCCGGCGCCCCCTCCGGCAGCCTCCCGGCGGCGCCGGCGGCCGAGCGCCTTCAAGACCCTGTCGCGCGTCCTGGTTGCACTCATCGTCATCGTCCAGGTCTACCCGCTTGCCTGGCTGTTCCTGACCAGTCTTCGCAGCGAAGACGACTTCGCCGCCGGGGACCCCTTCGGCCTGCCCAAGGCACTCACCTGGGAGAACTACGCCCGGGCTTTCGAAACCGGCGACCTTGGCAGGAATATCCTCAACAGCTTCATCGTCACAATGGGCGCGAACATCCTGATCGTACTGCTGGGCATGATGGCCGCCTACGCAATCCAGGTGCTCGGCTTCCGGCTCAGCCGCCTGGTCCGCGGGCTGTTCATGATCGGCATCATCGTTCCCGTCCAGATCGCGCTGGTGCCCTTGTTCATCGACTACTCCACGGTGAACCTGCTCGACACCTACCAGTCCATGATCATTCCGTTGGCCGGGTTCTCCCTGCCAATGTCGGTCTACCTGTTCTCCTCGTTCTTCGAATACATCCCCCGGGAAACATATGAGGCGGCCTCACTGGACGGAGCAGGGCCGTACCGGATCTTCGGGCTGATCACGCTCCCGCTGTCACTGAACACCGTGGTGACAGTCGTACTGGTCAACAGCATCTTTATCTGGAACGACTTCATCTTCGCCAACACCTTCGTCCTGTCAGAGGAACTGAAGACGATTCCGCTGGGCCTGCAGAACTACATCGGCGCCATGGGCAAGGTCGACTGGACCGCAACCTTCGCCGCCGTCTGCGTCACCATCACCCCGCTGCTGCTGGTCTTCCTCGTGCTGAACAAGGCGATGATCCAGGATCTGGAGAGCGGAGCGACGAAGGGATGACGGCCGCGGTAGACGGATATACTCCTGACGGAGGGCAGATGATTTCGAGGGAGAAAAGTTCGGGCGGTCCCGTCACCGGTGCGCGGTCCCCGAGGACACCCGAACGCGCCCACCCCGTCACCCTTCGTCAGGTAGCCGAGGAGGCCGGCGTATCGACGGCGACTGTCTCCCTGGTGGTCAATAAGAAAAAGGACGCCCGCATCTCCGCCGAGACCCGCAAACGGGTCCGCGACGCGATCAACAAGCTGGGCTACCGGCCCAATGCCCTGGCCCAGACACTGGTCAGCGGCAGTTCCCGGTTCATCGGGCTGGTCGCTGACGCCATCGCCACCACACCTTTCGCCGGCCAGATCATCCACGGGGCGCAGGACGAGGCCTGGAAGCACGGCTATGCTCTCCTGATTGCCAACACCGAAGGCAACGCGGAACTCGAGAAGGACGCCATAACGATGATGCTTGAGTACAAGGTACGCGGCATCCTCTATTCCACGTGGTTCCACCGGGAAACGGACGTGCCGGCGTCCCTCCACGAGGCGGACTTCGTCCTCGTCAACTGCTTCTCGAAGGAGCCCGGCACCCGGGCCGTCGTGCCTGACGAGGCACAGGGCGGCCGTTCGGCAACCGAGATCCTGCTGGGGCACGGCCACCGCCGGATCGCGTTCATCAATGCAACCATCCCTGCTCCCGCCAAAGACGGACGCCTCCAGGGCTACAAACGCGCCTTGGAAGACGCGGGCGTTCCCTTCGACCCGGACCTGGTCCTGGAAGGCTACCCCGACCAGGAAGGCGGATATGCAGCCACGCAAGAGCTGCTGAAACGCGACGTCTCCGCCGTCTACTGCTACAACGACCGGATGGCGATGGGCCTCTACGACGGCCTGCGCGAGCAGGGACTGTCCATCCCGGACGACATGGCGGTGGTCGGATTCGACAACCAGGAAGTCATCGCAGCGCACCTCCGCCCGCCGCTTTCCACGGTGGCGCTCCCCCACTATGAACTAGGGGCCGCCGGCGTGCGGATCCTGCTGGGCCTGGAAGAACCACCTGTCAACGCAGCCGCAAAAATAAACTGCCCCACCGTGGAGCGCACCTCCGTGCGGGCCCAGGCACCCGCCTAGCCTCCCATCCCGGCCGGTCAGTCCCGGGCGAAGGCCAGGATCCCGGCGGCCGTTTTCACGGCGGCCCCGTGCTGGAGGATGTGCTCCCAGCAGCATCTCCCCCGCCACTACCGAACGCCAAAGCATCCACGACTTCGACGTTTCGCCGACGGGACTCGCAGACGCACCGGCAAATCAACAAGACTCCGACAGCCTCGTCCACCCCGGTAACAGCTGACCGACGTGGCTCTGCGTGCGCCGGTCAGTCGTCGGCGCCCTGGCTTAGCACCTGGAAGTTGGCGCCGATGTTGACTTCCACCTCGGACCCGTCGCTCTTCCGGATCTCCACTTCATAGGACGAACCAGCGCTGTCACCCCGCTCGACCTCCGTAACCTGCCCGGAGCCCACCTTGGCCATTGCGGCGTCGACTGCTTTGTCCCGATCGGCCTGGTTCAGCGGCTGCTGTGTGCCACCGGTCGTGGTCGTGTCGTCGTCGAAGGGGTTGACGGAAGCGGCTGCAACCGATGCACCTCCCAGAGCTACCGCAGCAACGGCGGCTCCAACAATCCAGGCTGTTCTCTTGCGCACGACAAACTCCTTTCGCATAGTTTTTTCCAGTGTCCCCCCGCTCAGGGGACGGGGCAAGGCGCGTTGATCTCGACAATCTCGATCAGCGGAACAAGCCCGATCCGCGGAAGGAAGCTCGGTGGAGCCCGCCCCCGGTCAGCGGGCGTCGCCGTCGTCATAAGCCTTGCCGCGCCAGGCGGGCAAAGTCGGAGATGAGCACCGACGGATCGTCTTTCCAGTATGCGAGGTACACGGAAATGGGCGGGGCGTCCCGGACAACCTTGTAGACCACACCGGGCCTCGGGTACTGCGTCGCCGTCGCCTCCGAGGACATCCCCATCGCCTGTCCGGTGGAGATCAGTGTCAGCCAGTCGTCCACTCCCTGAACGGGGCGGAGCAGGGCCGTACCGGATCTTCGGGCTGATCACGCTCCCGCTGTCACTGAACACCGTGGTAACAGTCGTACTGGTCAACAGCATCTTTATCTGGAACGACTTCATCTTCGCCAATACCTTCGTCCTGTCAGAGGAACTGAAGACGATTCCGCTGGGCCTGCAGAACTACATCGGCGCCATGGGCAAGGTCGACTGGACCGCAACCTTCGCCGCCGTCTGCGTCACCGTCGTCCGCTGGAAAACGCGCACCCCGAGGGCGCGTTCAAGCGCCGCGACCGACCGACCGGAACAATCGTGCTGGGACAGTTCCTCGTATTCCACGAGTGGCTGGGCATGGCGGTCATCGTCGCCACGAACGTGGCGGCCATTCTGCTCGCCGGACGCGGCACCCGCCGGTCTTTGCCGGCATCCCGGGGGTAGCCTTGGGGCAGGAGGGCAACATGGCTGTCAGGAGTGCAGGCCTTCTGCTGTATCGGCAGAACAGCGGGGCGGAAGTGGAAGTGTGGATCGCCCACATGGGCGGGCCCTTCTGGGAGCGCAAGGACGAGCGCGCCTGGTCGATTCCCAAGGGCGAGTACCTTGAGGAGGAGGATCCGCTCGCGGCCGCGCAGCGTGAGTTCGCGGAGGAAATGGGCGTCCCGGCGCCTTCCGCGGACTATGTGCTGCTCGGCACGTTCCGGCAGCCCTCAGGCAAGCTCATCACCGCATTCACGGCCGAATCCGCCTTCGCTCCCGAGAAAATCCTGAGCAACACGTTTCCGCTGGAGTGGCCCAAGGGGTCCGGGTCGGTCCAGCACTTCCCCGAGATTGACCGCGCCGAGTGGATCAGCGAACCCGTAGCCCGCACCAAGCTGGTCAAAGGCCAGCTGCCGATTCTCGACGCGCTGCTCGAGCACCTCAGAGCATGACGCCCGTGAGATCCACGTACCTGCGCACCACACCCGGCCGCCGTTACCCTGACCGCCCCAGGACCGTCCGGTAGATCCCGGTGTGGTCCAGGTCGCCGTCGCCTGCCTCCACCATGAGCTCAAAGGCACCGCGGACGCTGGCGGAGACCGGCAGCTCCAGCCCGGCGTCCTTGGCGATCTCGGCGATGAAGTTCAGGTCCTTCAGCTGGTTTTTCGCGGAGCCGCCGCCTTCGAAGTCCCCGTCGATCCAGCGCTGCCCCTTTTGCCGGAGCACCTCCGAATTCGCCAGCCCGCCCGCCAGAATGGACTGCACCTTCTCAGGGTCAAGACCGGTGGCAGTGGCGACAGCCATCGCCTCGGCCAGGGCCGTGACCGTGGCGGACACCACGATCTGGTTGCAGGCCTTGGCCGTGGACCCTGCACCGGCTTCGCCGAACCAGACGACCGTGGAACTGTAGAGCGCGAAGAGCGGCAGGAGGCGCCGCACGGTGTCGCGCGGCCCTCCGGCCATGGTGCTCAGCCGGCCTTCCTCGGCTCCGATGGTTCCGCCGCTAAGCGGCGCGTCCACCACCGTCACCCCGTGCCGGTCCTTGCAGTCCCCGGCGAACCGAGCCACTGCCACCGGGGACACTGTTCCGTGGATGACCAGGACCGGTTCCTCGATGCCGGCCGCCTTCCACCCGGCCAGCAGTCCGTCCTCGCCGGGCAGCAGGCTGGCGACTTGCGGCAGGTCCGGCAGGACGGTCAGGACGACGCCGGCCGCAGCCTCCGCCGGTGTGCCGGCCACCCGTCCCCCGCCGATGGCCCTCGCCTTTTCCGCGGTGCGGTTCCAGATCGTGAGCGGAACGCCGGCGGCCAGGATGTTCCTGGCGATCGGGGCGCCCATCGGGCCGGTGCCCAGCAGGGCAACGGACATCAATTCGTTCTGTGTGTCTGTCACTGTGCTCATGTTCGTTAGAAGGGAATGAGTCCGGCCATGGCAGGCAGGAAGGTGCTGAACCACGGAACGGCGGCAAGCACCAGCAGCCCGATGAAGACGGCGATGAGGTACGGCCAGAAATGCTTGAGGCTCTTTTCCACGGTCTCGAGTCCGGTTGCGCAGGCAACGTAGAAGCCGACGCCGGCCGGCGGGGCGAATGAACCGATGCCCATGGAAATGATCAGGACCATGGCGTACTGCACCGGGTTGACGCCGAATTCGGTGGCGATGGGCAGAAGCAGCGGCGCGAAGATCAGAACGGCGGGCAGGCCCTCCAGCAGCTGGCCCATGATGATCAGCAGCACCACGGTGAACAGCATGAAGAGAATGGGTGAGTCGCCCAGACCGGACATGAGGTCGTGAATCTGCTGGGAGACACCGGCGAGGGCAAGAGTCTGGGCCAGCGGCGACGCGGCAGCGATGATGAACAGAACCATGCCCGCCGTCGTCGTTGTTTCCCGCAGCGTATCGCCCAGCAGCCGCTTGCTGCCGCGCCGGTAGGCGGCGGCAAGGACGAAGGCATAGGCGACGGCGACCGAGGACACCTCGGTGGGGGTGGCGAAGCCACTCAGGATGCCCACCACCATGCCTACCGGAAGCAGCAGCGTCGGGATGGCGAAGAACGTGGCGGAACCGCGGGCACGCCAGGTTGCCTTGGGGCTGGCGACGCCGCCCTGCTTCCTGGCGCGGAAGAAGACGAGCGCCATGACGACCAGGGCCAGGAAGGCGGCCGGAACGAAGCCGGCGAGGAACAGTGTGGTGGTGGAGATCGTGGTGATGGAGCCCATGATGAGCAGGACGATGCTCGGCGGGATGGTCTCACCCATGATGGCCGAGGCGGACAGCACCGCCACCACCTCGCCGCGCGGGTACTTTCGTTCCTCGAGCATGCCGCGCATGGTGGTGCCTACGGCCGCGACGTCCGCGACCTTGGACCCGGAGATGCCGGAGAAGATGTACATGGTCACGACGACCACCTGGAGCAGACCGCCCCGAAGGTGGCCGATGAGCGCGTCCACCAGCTTGGCGAGTGGCAGGGTCAGGCCGGCGGAGTTCATGACGGTTCCGGCGAGGATGAAGAACGGGATGGCCAGCAGCACGAAGCCCTTGGCCCCGGAGGCCATGCCGATCGGGATGGCGCTGACCTCGGAGATGCCGCCGAGATAGAGGTAAATGCCGGAAGCCAATGCGAGGACGAAAGCGATGGGCAGGCCGAGGAACAGCAGGGCGAACAGGGCAACCAGGACCACGCCGAGCAGGAGGTTGGGTGAGGCGTAGTAGAACAGCGGCTGGGACAGGACAACGACGGCGGCCAGGACTGCGGTGATCCCGGCCCCGACCAGGACGGCGCGGCGCGGTTGGCGCCAGAGTTTCAGGACGGCGAACCAGGCGATGAGCACCATGCCGATTGAGAAGGGCAGCGACACCCAGAAGACCGGCAGCTGGAGGATCGGTGTTTTTTCCTCGAGCTGCTGGACGAGGGTGGGAACGAAGAGCGCAAAGGCACCCGCACTCATGACGAAGACGAGGCAGTCGACGACGGCCGCCAGGTAGGGCTTCCAGTTGGCCGGGAGCCGCATGATCAGGGCCTGGACGGCCATGTGCGCGCCCTTGGGATAGGCGATTGCACCGCCGATGAAGGCGATGGTCAGGAGCGCGATTTCCGACACTTCCTGGGTCCAGAGCACAGAATCACCCGTGACGACCCTGACCGTGATGTTCAGCAGGATCACGACGAGCTCTGCGAGGATCGCCGCGCCTACGGTCCATTCCAGGGCCTTGTCCAGCCAGATGGCCCCGCTCCAGCGCGGTGCGACGTGCCCGTGGTGGAGAATCTCTTCCGCATCAGACGGAAGGACCTCTTCGAGTTCCTGGGGGGCGAGTGTATGTTCCATGTTCTTCCAGACTGTCAACGTTGAGAGCGGGATGCGGAGTGCGGGGATGCTTGCTGAGGGCCGGAGCGCCGGACTGCGCTCCGGCCCTCAAAGGGTTTTACTTGGCTGCGGCAATCGCCTGGTCGAAGAATTCCTTGCCGATCAGCTTCGAGAAGTCCGGGTAGAGGCTCTTGGAAATGGCCTTGAACTGCTCGAGTCCGGCGGCGGTGGGCTCATTGGCCTTCATGCCCTTGGCGGTAAGCTCGGCCAGCTGCTTCTCTGACTGCTCGGCGTCGTACTCGGTCTTGAAGGTGGCCGTCTCGGCCGAGGCGTCCGTCAGGACCTTCTTCTGGTCCTCGGTGAGGGAATCCCACTTCTTCGATGACAGGGCAAGGACCCAGGCGTCATTGATGTGGTGCGTCAGCGAGACGTACTTCTGGACCTCGGAGAACTTGTTGGTCCACGGCACCTCGATCGGGTTTTCCTGCCCGTCGATGGTTCCGGTCTGCAGGCCGGTGAAGACCTCGGAGAACGCCATGGTGGTGGGGCTGGCGCCCAGCTTGCCGAAGAAGTCGGTCCACAGCGGGTTCCCGGGAACGCGGATCTTCAGGCCCTTGAGGTCCGACGGCTGCTCGATGGGCCGTTCGGAGTTGGTGATCTGGCGGCCGGTTCTGGTAAGGAAGGACAGCGCGACGGTGTTCTTCTCCTTGAGCTTTTCCTTCAGGACGTCGCCGGGCTTGCCGGCCAGGAACGCCGCCTCTTCCTTCGTGTCATCAAAGAGGTAGGGGATGCTTATGGCGTTCATCTCGGGCACCACGGACGCGTAAACCGACGTCGACAGGATCAGCGCGTCCAGCGAGCCGCCCTGCAGCCTCGTGACGGCAGCGTTCTGGTCCCCGCTGAAGCTCGTTCCGTTCGGTACCACCGTGACAACCACGGAGCCGTTGGAGGTCTTCTTCACCTGGTCGGCGAAGTGCTGGGCGGAGACTCCCACCGAGGAGGTCAGCGGGTCCGGGATGGACAGCTGGATCTTGGCCACCGGGGCGCCGCCGCCCGGAGCCCCGGAAGCGCATCCGGCGAGGAGGGTGGCGGCGAGGGTGGTGGCCAGCACTCCGGTGAGGGCGCGGGTCTTCGTGTTCATGTGGTGCCTTTCTTCATTGGAAGGAGTCTTTCCGGCAGGCGCGGGATGACAGGGATCCCGCGCCTCGCCCGGAGGGGGTAATGCGGGTAATCAGGCGCTCAGGGCGGCTTCCGAGACGAGCGCTTCGGTCTCGCGGCGCAGCTCGAGGGCCTGGGACAGCGAGTCGTCCATGATGACGTCTTCCCACCGCACAGTTGCGCCCTTGGCGATGTCGGAACGCAGCTCGACGTGGTGGGCGAGGGCTACCGGCAGGGCGCCAATTTCCACCGAGTGCTTGGCCGAGACGAGCTTGCCCCACACCGTGAAGCCGCCTTCGCCGTCGAGGAATTCGCCAGCCTTGAGGTCCTTCTTCGCCGTCGCAACGACGTCGCCGAAGAACCCGACCGGGGAACCGGTCGCGATGCCGCGAAGGGCTGCGTTGGCGATGGACATGTTCAGTTCGAGACCCACGTAGTGGTACGGGCGGTACAAGGCTGCGTACTGGCCGGTGGGGTCCGGGTGCCAGGGGTATTCGTTGAAGCAGCCGGAGACGTAGCCGTTGGTTGCCTTGACGACGACGAACACGCCCTCCTGGGTGTTGTGGCTGATCCAGCTTCCGTCGCGGTTGACGCTGGACATGACGTCAACGCTTCCTTCGTGGGCGAGGGCGCCGCCGACGTCGGCAGGGCGGCAGATCGTGGCGATTTCCTCCACGTCGCCCGGCGTAAAGCTCAGGCCGTTGTCAGAGGGGGTCAGGCCCGCGCCGTTGGCGACAGCGGCCATTTCGATGGAGGCCTTGGTGCCGTCACGGAAGGAGGTGTGCATGTACGGGTTGAGTTGGCCGGAGTCGGTGAGCTCCTTGGAGAACTCCCAGTTATCCCAGACGTTGTCCGGGTTCATCTCGTGGTAGTGCTCGAGGTACTTGGCGCCCTTGCCGGCGCAGACGACGTCAAAGCCGCTGGTCCGGGCCCAGTCCACCAGTTCCATGATGAGGGCCGGCTGGTCGCCGTACGCCATGGAATAGACGACGCCGGCTTCTTCCGCACGCTTGGCGAGGGCCGGACCGGCCAGGGCGTCGGCCTCGACCGTGACCATGATGATGTGCTTCTTGGTTTCGATGGCGCGGAGCGCGTGCTTCACGCCGACGATCGGGTTGCCGGTGGCTTCAACGATGACGTCGATGTCGACGTCGAACAGCTCGTCCGCGTTTGCCACGATGGTGGTGGAGCGGTTTTCCAGCGCGGTGGCGATGTCCGGGGCGATCTGGTGCTGGGGCCATCCGACCAGCTCGAAGGCACCTTCTGCCCGCTTCACATTGATGTCAGCGATGGCAACAACGTGGATGCCCGGGATGTTGTTTGCCTGGGCAAGGTACATGGTGCCGTACCGGCCGGCACCGATGAGTCCGACGCGGATCGGGCGGCCCTGGTTCTCGCGGTCGCTAAGAAGCTTGTGAAGGTTCATGGGGATCTCTCTGATTGATGTCTGACCGAAGAGAGATGGCCGTCCACCTTGTGGTGGAGCAAACCTCTTCGTCGCACTGTTTGTGATCTGGGTTAGCAGAAGCTGTGATCTGGGTTACCGAGTGGAACCGGTTCCACTTTTGTACCAGTCAGTGTTACGCTGTGTCAACAGATGTCGGTGAACCCCACCGGCCGCAAGGAGGAGCATTGAAGAAGGCGCCCACTATCCGCGACGTGGCGGCAGCGGCGGGGGTCTCCGTATCCGTGGTGTCGCGGGTGCTGAACCCGGACTCCGGCCCCGTCGCGCCGGCCAAGCGCGAACAGGTACTGAACGTCATCAGTGAACTCGGTTACCGCCCCCGTGCTGCGGCGCGTGAGCTCAGCGCCGGCCACGCCCTCACCGTCGGCCTGGTGGTCACGGACCTTGCCAACCCGTTTTTCGCCCAGCTGGCGGACCGCGTGGTGTGGGAGGCCCGCAGCCACGGCGTGCAGGTGGTGGTCATGACCACCCAGGAGGACCCGCACCTTGAGGCCGAATCCCTGGACACGCTTCTTGACCGCTCGGTGGGTGGCGTTATTGCCACCCCAACGGGCGGAAACGTCGAGAAATGGGACCGCCTGCGGGACCTCGGGGTCAACGTTGTTTTCGTTGACCGCGCCATTGCGGAGCTTGGCGACGTCGACGTCGTCAGCATCGAAAACTCCGACTCGGCCCGGCGCGCAACCGACCACCTCCTCGCCCTCGGCCACGAGCGGATCGCCCTGATAACGGGCCCGGCAAGCACCTCCACCGGGCGTTCACGGATCGGCGGCTACCGGGCCGCCCACGAAAGCGTCTCCATCCCGGTCGATCCCATGCTGGTCAGGGATGTGCCTTTCCGCGGGGACGGCGGGGGCGACGCCGTCGGGTCCCTTCTGGCACTCGCGGATCCACCCACCGGACTCATCGTCGCCAACACGGCCCAGGTGCAAAGCTCCGTCCGCCGCCTCGTGCAGATGGGCGTGCGCATACCCGAGGACCTCTCGGTTATCGTCTTTGACGACAATCCGTGGACCGAACTGACGAATCCCCCGCTCAGCGTGATCCGGCAGCCCATCGGCATGCTCGCGGTGCACTCGCTTGAACTCGTCCTCGGACGCATGCAGGGCAGGCTCCCCGCCGGCGCCAGGACCATAGAAGTCAAGGCGGATTTCGTGCCGCGCAGCAGTTGCGCGCCTCTGATTCGCTCCGTCACCAGCAAGTCCGCAACCAGGTAAGGAAAAGGAAACCATGACTGTAGTTGTCACCGCCATGTTCACGCCCAAGGAGGGTGCCTTCGACGACGTCGTGGCAGCCCTCAACCCCGCCATCGCGGAGGTTCACGAGGAGCCGGGCTGCCTTCTGTACGCCATCCACGAAGCCCCGAACGGCCAGATCGTCATGATCGAAAAGTGGGAAAGCGCCGAGCTCCTCGATGCCCACGGCGACGGCGACGCCGTCAAGCGCCTGAACGCCTCGCTTGAGGGACTCCTTGAGGAACCGGTGGAGGTGACCCGGCTGGCCGCGATCCCCGCGGGCACCAGCGCGCAGGGCGCACTCTGATTTGAAGAACGACGGCCCCTCGCCTGAGCATGTCAGGCGGGGGGCGCCGTGGAGCCCCTGACCACCAGTTCCGGGTCCACGAGCTTCGTCTGGACGGGCAGGTCCGGATCCTTCATGCGGTCCAGCAGGGCCCTCGCAGCCCCTGCACCCACCTCGCCGTTGCGGCCGTCGACGGTGGTCAGGCGCAGCAGGTTCGCCGACGCGAGCGGCGAATTGTCGTAGCCGATCAGGGAAAGATCCTCCGGTATCCGGCGCCCCCGGTCCCGTGCCGCGGCCGCCACGCCCATCGCCATCACGTCATTAGCCGCAAAAATCGCCGTGAGCGCGGGGTTTTGGTCAAGCAGCTTCAGGGCGCCCTCGTAGCCGTCCGGCTCCATCGTCAGCCCGTGGCCCTGCACGGTGTGCGGCTGCAGGCCATGGTCGCGCATCGCGGCCTCAAACCCCTGCGCCCGCAGACGGGCGGCGCCGCCCCCACCGGTCACGTGCCCGATGTCCCTGTGCCCCAGCCCGATCAAATGCTCAGTGGCCAGGCGGCCGCCTGCCTCGTCGTCATTGGCGACAATGTCCGCCCCCGGGACAACGACGTCGCGGTTGCCCGCCACCACCGCAGGAACGTCGACGGCGGCGAACATCTCCTCCGTGGGCTCGGTCGCGATCACGATGCCGTCCACCCGCAAAGACATGAGGCCGTCCACCGGCGTCCGGTCCAGGTGGGCGTTGAAGGACGGGTCGGCGACGGCCACCCGGAAGCCGAGAGGGGCGAGTTCATCGTGCAGCCCGCCCAGCAGGCTGACGAACCAAAGGTTCCGGTAGTCGTCCAGTACGACGCCTATGGTCCGGGACCGGTTTCCGGCGAGGGTCGCTGCCGCCCGGCTGGGGCGGTAGTTCAGCCGTTCGATGGCTTCCTCGACGGCGGCCCGGCGCGCAGCTGAGACGCCGGGCGCACCGCGCAGGACCAACGAGACCAGGGACTTTGATACCCCGGCCGCGGAGGCAACGTCATAAATGTTCGGGCGTTTGCCGGTCTCCTGGGTCACTCTGCAATTGTCACCCATCAGCCGACCGTTAGGGATATTGACAGGACAAAGTTCCACCCCTATCGTGTTTGTGGAGCGCTCCATTTTGCGTCACACGTCACAGCGGCTGAGTCCCGCAAAGCCCGTTTCAAAGGAGAAAACCAATGCCCAAAGATCTCGGCGTCGCCGTCATCGGGGCGGGCATGGCCGGCAAGGCTCACGCCGCCGCCTTCCGCACCGCATCCGCCCTCTACAACCCCGTCCTGCCGCCGATCCGGCTGGTCTCCATTGGAGACGTGAACCCGGAGTTCGGTTCCCTCGCCGCACGGCGCTTCGGTTACGAGCGCAACGACACCTCATGGCAGGCCATCGCCGAAGCCGATGACATCGACGTCGTCAGTGTTGTCATCGCCAACTCCCTGCACCGGGAGGTGGTGGAGGGCCTCCTCGCCGCCGGCAAGCACGTGCTGTGCGAGAAGCCGCTGAGCGACACCCTGGAAGACGCGCGGGCCATGGCCGACGCCGCCCGCAACGCCTCCTCAATCGCCCGCATCGGGTTCACCTTCCGCCGCGCCCCGGGCATCGCCTACATCCGCGAGCTCATCCGGAACGGGACCCTGGGCAAGGTGCTGCACTTCAGCGGCCGCTACTGGACGGACTACGGCTTCAGCCCGGAGGCCCCCATGAGCTGGCGCTACAAGGGCGGTCCCGGCTCCGGTGCGCTGGCCGACGTCGGAAGCCACCTGGCCTATGTCTCCGAATTCCTTTGCGGCGACATCAAGTCCATCAGCGGCGGCCGCCTCAGCACGGCCATCGACAAGCGGCCCCTGCCGCTAGCGGCCGTCATCGGACACGACCACGCCGCCGTCAGCGACACCTTCGAAGCCGTGGAGAACGACGACTACGCAGCCTTCTCCGCCGAGTTCGAAAACGGCGCCGGCAGCCTCGAAGTGTCCCGCGTTGCAGCCGGGCACGCCAATAGCCTCAACTTCGAGGTCTTCTGCGAGAACGGCTCCGCCAAGTTCGACCAGCGCCGCCCCGGCGAGGTCCAGCTGTTCCTCAACGACGGCTCCGGCCACGAGAGCGGCTACCGCCAGGTCAGCCTCGGCCCGGGCCACCCCTACATTGCCGGCGGCCTGGCCATGGACGCCCCCGAGGTCGGTTTCGGCCAGAACGACGCGTTCGCCTACCAGTCACGCGCGTTCCTCGAAGAAGTCGCCGGCCTCAGCGAAGAGGAGTCCCTGCCGCGCTGCGCCACCTTCGACGACGGCGTCCGGAACATGGAACTGCTCGCCGCCGTCACTGAATCCGCCCTGAACAACGGAAAGAAGATCACGCTATGAAGCTCGGCGTCTACAACGCAATCCTGCACGACCGCCCGCTGCCCGAGGCCCTGAAGGTCGTCGCCGACCTGGGCCTCACGGGCATCGAAATCAACTCCGGCGGGTTCCTGCCCGCCGTGCACATCCCCACCTTCGATGACATCCTCGAAAGCGACGCCGGCCGCGATGACTACCTGGCGATCTTCGAGGGCACCGGTGTCTCCATCGCCGGGCTGAACTGCAACGGCAACCCGCTGCATCCCAACCGCGCGATCGGGGACAAGCACGCCGAGGACATCCGCCGCTCCATCCGCCTGGCCCACCGCCTCGGGCAAAACCGCGTGGTCACCATGTCCGGCCTGCCCGGCGGGGAACCCGGCGCCACCGTGCCGAACTGGATCGTCAACGCCTGGAACTCCGCGGCGCTGGACGTCCTGGACTACCAGTGGGGCGTCGCCGCCGAGTTCTGGAAGGAAACCGACCGGCTTGCCGCCGACCTCGACGTCAAGGTCGCCCTGGAACTGCACCCGCAGAACCTCGTCTTCAACCCGGCCGACGTGTACAAGCTCGTCGAACTGACCGGCGCCACCCACGTGGGCGTCGAACTCGACGCCTCCCACCTGTTCTGGCAGCAGATGGACCCGGTGGCCGTGGTCCGCGAACTCGGCCCGCTGGTCTTCCACGCTGCGGCCAAGGACGTGCGCGTCAACAAGGAAACAGCCGCCATCTACGGCGTCCTGGACAACCGCTTCCGCCGCCTGTCCCCCGAGGAGAACCGCACCAACCTCGGCGGCGACGAGTGGGCCAACGAATGGCCCAAGCCCGCCGCCTGGGACTTCGTCGCCCTCGGCAAAGGCCACGACACCGCCTACTGGACCGAGTTCCTGCGCGCCCTCCACGAAGTCGACCCCGACATGCTCGTCAACATCGAACACGAAGACACCGAGCTCGGCCGCATCGAGGGCCTCGAAGTCGCAGCCAAGGTCCTGAAGGAAGCGGACGCAGCCCTGGCCGCCTCGCTGGTCAGCCCCTAGCGCTGGTAGACGCCGGTCAGCGTGGCCGTGCCCAGCAGATGCCGGGCGAGTTCGGCACCCAGCTCCGCAGGCTTCGCACCTGTCCCGCCAGGCAGCTCCTCGACATCCAGCGCGTAGGCCGTGACGATGTAGCGGTGCCGGCCGTGCCCCGGCGGCGGGGCCGCCCCCAGGTAGCCGCGGAAGCCGGCGTCGTTCTTCAGCTGCACGGCGCCGGGCGGGGGCTGCGGGCCGCCCTCGGCCCCGGCGCCCTCCGCCAGGGAGGTGGTGTCCGCGGGGATGTTGAGGACCGCCCAGTGCCAGAACCCACCGGCGCCCGGCGCGTCCGGATCAAACACGGTCACCACGTAGCTCCTGGTCCCGTCCGGCGCCCCGCTCCAGCTCAGCTGCGGGGACACGTCGGCGCCGCCGGCGTGCATCCTGCCGCTGCGCTGCGGCGGCGGCAGGGTCCCGCCATCCTCGAAGGACCGGCTGGTGAGTCCGAACGTGGGGACGTCCGGCAGGTTTGAAAACGGGCCCGGCGATGTCATGGCTGCTCCTCAGGTGGTGGGAACTTCGGCTTCCTCGGCTGCTGCTTCGACGCGGTTGAGCTCCGCCCGGGTGGGCGGATTGGCGCCTGCACGGGACACGGTCACTGCCGCGGCGCGGGAGGCGTGGGCCAGGAGCGCTCTGAGCCCCTCTGCGGGGAGCGCGCGCAGGTCAGCCCGGTTCTGGGCGCCGTCCAGACCGCGGTCCACCACGCCGGAAAGCAGCGCCGCCATGAAGGAATCCCCAGCGCCAACGGTGTCCGCCACCTCCACGCGGGGTGCGGCAAACTCGGCCTCGCCCGCGGCGGTGATCCCCCAGGGCCCGGCCCCGCCGCGCGTCACCACCACGACGGCCGGCCCTTCGGCACCGCCAAGCTTCAGCCAGCGGCGCGCCGACTCCAGCGGGTCAACGCCGGGGTAGAGCCAGGCGAGGTCCTCGTCGGAGGCCTTGACGACGTCCGATAGGGTCACGAACTTTTCCGCCTGCCGGCGGGCGTAATCGGCGTCCGCGATGATGCTGGGACGGCAGTTGGGATCAAAACTGATGGTCGACGCCGGGTGGGCATGTTCGACGGCGGCCAGCACCTCCGCGGCCCCGGGCTCCAGCATGGTGGCGATGGAGCCGGTGTGGAGCAGCGTGGTTCCCTGCAGCATGAACGGCAGCCGTTCCGCTAGCCCCGGGAGCTCCCAGGTGAGGTCGAACGTGTAAGTGGCGGCGCCGTCGTCGTCCACCAGTGCCGTGGCCACGCTGGTGGGCAGCCCGTCCGGGGCCTGCGGGAGCATGACGGAACTCGCCCTCAGGTGGGCAGCCACCGACTCCCCGTACGCGTCCCGGCCGTACCGGCCGACGAACTGCACCGGGTGCCCCAGGCGGGCGAGCCCGACGGCGACGTTGAGCGGGCTGCCGCCCACATGGGCTTCGATTCCGGAGCTGCGCTGGACCACGTCAACGAGGCCCTCGCCGATAACAGTGAGCATGGTCATACTCTGCCAGAGAACGCCGCCCGGCGCTCGGGTACCCTGCAGTTGGCTAGGCCTTCTTTCCCGGCAGTGCGAGCTTGAAGACCTTCGCCCAGGAGGATCCCACCTGTTTCAGCAGCGGCCCGGTGGTGTACGGCAGGCCGTAGCGCCGGCAGATTTCCTGGACCTTCGGGGCCACTTCCCCGTACCTGTTGGACGGCAGGTCCGGGAACAGGTGGTGCTCGATCTGGTGGGACAGGTTTCCGGTCATGATGTGCATGAACTTGGAACCGGAAATGTTGGCGGAGCCAATCATCTGCCGGACATACCAGTCGCCGCGGGTCTCGCCCTCGACCATTTCCTCCGTGAAGGTATCCGTGCCTTCGGGGAAGTGGCCGCAGAAGATCACTGCGTGCGCCCACACGTTGCGGACGGCATTGGCGGTGAGCGTTCCGAAGAGGGCCTGCTTGCCCGATCCGGTGAGCATGGCCACTGCCGGGGTGGCGGCGTAGTCCTTGGTGAACTGCTTGAGCGCCTTGATGCCCAGCGCCTTGAGGTCCCGGACCATGGCCTCCTTGCTCTTCTTGCCCTCCTTGTAGTCGACGATTTCCAGGTCGTAGACCGCGATGCCCCATTCGAAAATGGGGGCGAGGATGGCGTTGTACAGCGGATTGCCCAGGGCGCGGGGGGTCCAGGGCTGATCCTCGTCCATGCGCAGCAGGTTGTATCCGACGTCGTTGTCCTTGCCCACCACGTTGGTCCAGCGGTGGTGCAGGTCATTGTGGGTGTGCTGCCACGAACGTGCCGGGGTCACGAAGTCCCACTCCCACGTGGTGGAGTGGATGTCCGGATCGCGCATCCAGTCCCACTGGCCGTGGAGGATGTTGTGGCCGATCTCCATGTTTTCCAGGATCTTGGCAAGGCTGAGCAGGCTGGTGCCGGTGACCCAGGCTGCCTTGTTGCGGCCCATCAGCAGCGCCGCCCTGCCGGAGATCTCCAGCCCGCGCTGGATCTTGATGACCCGGCGGATGTAGGCGGCGTCGGAGGCTCCACGCTTGGCCAGGATCTCGTCCTTGATGGCGTCCAGTTCCCGGCCGAGTTCTGCCACCTGCTCGTCGGTAAGGTGCGCCGCGGCGGGCGGGCGCACGGCCGGCCGGCCGGAGGTGGCCAGGGCCCCCGGCCGCGGTTTCGTGACAGGCGTGTCGGTGGACGTCGTAGTCGCGGCTGTGCGATCGGATATTGCAGTCATGCTTGTGATGCTCCTCAGATGTCGAGGTTAACGGGCCCGGCAGCTGCCGAAACGCACGTCTGGATTAGTTGGCCCGGTTCACCGTGGACTTCGCCGGTGCGCAGGTCCCGGACCTGCCCTGCACGCAGGGGCAGCAGGCAGCTGTGGCAGATGCCCATGCGGCAGCCGCTGGGCATGAGGACGCCGGCGTCTTCGCCCACGTCAAGAAGGGGGGTGTTGCCGTCGGCCTCCACCTCCCGGTCGGAGGCCTCAAAGGTGACCAGACCGCCGTCGTGCCCCTCACCGCCCAGCAGGCTGGTGTTGAAGCGTTCGATGATGAGGTTGACGGGGTCCGCCGCGAAGGGCCCGGTGGCCCCGTCTATGCGGGCGGATTTGGGGTCCTTGGGATGGGCGGCCGCTTCGGCGGCCCACAGGGCTTCGGCGTCGTCGAGGAACCCTTCCGGGCCGCAGGCGTAGGCAGCGCGGCGGCGCCAGTCGGGGCACAGGCTGTCCAGCCCGGCGGCCGAGCCGAAGTCCATCCGGCCGCGCTCCCCCGTGTACCAGTGCGTAACGCGGAAGTTGGGGAACTGGTCCGCGAGCTCGGAAAGTTCCTCGCGAAAAATACTGTCCTCCGGCCTGCGGGCGGAGTGGACCAGCACCACATCGGCGTCGGGGCGGTGCGGCACGAGCGTGCGGACCATGGACATCACAGGGGTGATGCCGCTGCCGGCCGTGAGCATCAGAAGCGGCCGGGGACGTTCGGGAAGGACAAAGTCGCCCTGCGGCGGCGCCAGGAACAGGACGTCCCCGGGCCGGGTATTGCGGACCAGGACGCCGGACACGGCACCCACGTCACTCACGGTAATGGCGGGATCCTCCCCTGCCGGGGCGCTGAGCGAGTAGGAGCGCCAGTGCCGGACGCCGTCGAGCTCTACGCCGATGCGCGCCCACTGGCCGGCTTTATGGGCCTTCCAGCCGCGGCCGGGCCGGAAATGGATGGTGGCTGAATCCGCCGTTTCGGGAACCACCTTGGTGACCACACCACGCAGTTGCCGAGTGGAGAACACCGGGTCAAAGAGCGCGAGAATATCCTCCGGGGCGAGAGGAGTGGTCAGGACAGACGCGGCGCGTGCCAGCTTGCGAAGCCGGATCATGCTATCCACCGCATGATGGGTTCACCCATGTGTATCTCCTAGTGAAACCCGGGATCGTAATATATAAAAGTACCTCAGTCCGCACTTACTAGAGTCCTCCATGCCGGCGCCGGTAGCAACCGGAGCCCGCTTCGGCGTGGTATTCACCGGCGGGATCTCCTTGGCGACGCGTGAGCGTGCAGCCCATGGCGATGGCAGTGAGTTCAGACAAGGCAATGTCCCTCCGTTGTGGCGTCTGCGGCATTCGCGTTTGATGATAAGCATACTTACCGACGGAGTGCATAGGGAAGCTCAGCCCATAGCAGTGCAAACGAACAGACGCCGCGGGAGTTCCCGCACTAACGCCGTAGAGCCTAGAGCAGCAGCAGCTCCTGCACCAGCTCGCGGCACTTTCGGTACGACGGGGCCTTCGGGTCGATCAGCGCGAAGTGGTCGCCGGGGACCCTGACCACCTGGACTGGGGCTCCGGCTGCGCGGGCGGCCGTGGCGTAGGCCTCGGACTGGCTCACCGGCACGGTGTCGTCCTCGAGCCCGTGGACCGCATAGACCGGGATGGTAAGCGGCACGGCGCTCATCGGATCGGCGTACTTGTGGCGCTTGGGGTACCTCTCGGCGGACCCGCCCAGAAAGTTGCTGACGGCACCGTTGCTGAGGTCGTGCCACTCCGCCTGCGCGAGGTTGAGCAGCCCGGACTGACTGACGACGCCGGTCAGGTGGACGGCCTCGCCGTTGAGGTTCCTGGCGACCTGCCGGTCGGCGTCGGGCGCGCCGAGTGCTGCAAGCCGGTCCCGGCCGGCCGCCCAGACGGCTAGGTGCCCGCCGGCGGAGTGCCCCAGCGCCACCACACGGTTCAGGTCGAGGTCGTGCTCGCCGGCCACCTCACGGAGCTTGTCGATCCCGGCGAGGACATCCTCGAACGTCCGCGGCCACCCGCCGCCGTTGCCCGCCCGGCGGTACTCCAGGTTCCAGGCCACGATGCCGTGCGCCGCGAGGTCCTTCGCCAGCGGTTCGCCCAGTTCAGCCCCGTACTGCGAGCGCCAGTAGCCCCCGTGGATCACCACAACGATGCCGCGCGGCGATGGCGGCTTGCCGTTGCGTGACGCAGGTGTTTCCGGCAGGAAGAGCTCGCCCCACTGGCTGGGGTGGTCACCGTAGTGGTACTTCTGCCGCTTCACTGCATCCTCCTAGGATCCTTCGAACGGGGCGCCGGGCCCCTCCTTGCCGCCTCCCGCGCGCCCGGGGTCCGGGGTTGCAGGGCACAGCGGCGCACAACAGCCATGCTCCGAGCCTACATGGACGCCGCTTCCGTGGGGCGGAAGGGGCTGCAGTGGCGGGGGGTGTCACCGGCCCCGCTGTCGCACCGCCTTGATAGTTTGGAACCATGGCAAGCAACTGGGATCGCCTGGACGTCACTCAGCGCGACTCCGTGCAGGAAAACGTGGAGCTCTATGAGCGCGTCCGGCCTGCCCTGAAGCTTGTCACCCGGGAAGTCCTGCAGATACTGCGGACCATGCTCAAGGACACCGAGGTCACGCCGCTCTTCGTCACCGGCCGGACCAAGTCGGTGGATTCCTTCCGCGAGAAGATCTCCCGCACCGAGGAGCCGCTGGAGCCCGGCGGCCCAAGGCTCCTGAAGTTCCCGGACCCGTTCCGCACCCTCAACGACATGGTGGGCGTGCGCGTCATCACCAAGCTGCCGGCGGAGAACGCACTGGTGGCCAACCTGATCAAGCGCCAGCGCCACCTCTTCGACTGCCGCGGCGACCGCGAAAAGGACATCGGCTCCATCGAGTCCGGAACGTACGGCTACTCCAGCCGGCACCTGATCCTGCGCACCATCCAGAACGACGTCGTGAAGAACTACCAGCAGGTCTTCAACCCCGAAGTCCAGCCCAACGGCAGCTACTTCTTCGAATGCCAGATCCGCACCGTGTTCGCGCATGCCTGGAGCGAGATCGAGCACGACATCCGGTTCAAGGCCGAGGACCCGCGGGCCTGGACACCGCACTTCGACCGCCAGTTCACCGCCACCGCAGCCATGCTGGAGACCGTGGAGACCGCCTTCGCCGACCTGCATGAACGCTATGAGGAGGTCCGCAGCTACTGGGACGTGGACGGTGAGGGCGCGGCACAGCTCACCCCCAACCGCATCCGTGACGTCTGGCGCACCCTGCTCCCCCACGTAGACCGTAAGGTAGATGACGACTGGGGATGGGCGGCCGAACTCCTGGCGGCCCACGGACTCAAGCAGACCGTCCAGCTTGCTGGACTGCTCAGCGCCAACCGGATTACCGAGGTCCGGCGGGCCCTGGACCACCGCTACTCCCCCGGGCCGGACCGCCTGCTGGATGACCTCCTGCTGTGGCAGTACGGCACCAAACACATCGACCTCACCGCTGAGGCGCCCGACGCCGTTCCCCACCCGCGGCGCGACAGCCTCCTGCGGCGGCTGAAGCAGATCGAGCGCTACCGCCAGACCAAGAAATAGAGTTTCATGAAGCCCGAACAGCTCCAGTCCGTCCGGGCCACGCTCCGCTCCCCGCGGCGCCTCAAGACCGAGGCCCTCGCCGGACTGGTGGTGGCCCTCGCCCTCATTCCGGAAGCCATCGCGTTCTCTGTGATCGCCGGCGTGGATCCCCGGATCGGACTGTTCGCCTCCTTCACCATGGCCGTCACCATCTCCTTCGTGGGCGGCCGGCCCGCCATGATCTCGGCCGCAACAGGCGCCGTCGCCCTGGTGATCGCGCCGCTGATGCGCAACCACGGACTGGACCACCTGATCGCCGCGGTAATCCTCGCCGGGGTCTTCCAGATCCTGCTCGCCATCCTGGGCGTCACCCGGCTCATGCGCTTCATCCCGCGCTCGGTGATGGTGGGCTTCGTGAACGCGCTGGCAATCCTCGTGTTCATGGCCCAACTGCCGGAACTGCTCGGGGTTCCGTGGCCCGTCTACCCGCTGGTGGCCGCCGGCCTGCTGATCGTCGTCGGCTTCCGCCGCATTACGACGGCGGTGCCGTCACCGTTGGTGGCCATCGTCCTCCTGACGGTCCTCGCCGTGGTGGCCGGGATCGACGTCCCCACCGTCCAGGACAAGGGCCAGCTGCCGGAAAGCCTGCCCACACTGTTCATCCCGGATGTGCCTCTGACGTGGGAAACCTTCCAGACCATCGCACCGTTCTCGCTGTCCATGGCGCTCGTGGGGCTGCTGGAATCCCTGATGACGGCCAAGCTGGTGGACGACATCACCGATACCCGCTCCAACAAGACCCGCGAATCCTGGGGACAGGGCGTGGCCAACATCGTCACCGGCTTCCTGGGCGGCATGGGCGGCTGCGCCGTGATCGGGCAGACAATGATCAACGTCAAGGGCTCCGGCGCCCGGAGCCGGGTGTCCACGTTCCTCGCGGGTGTCTTCCTGCTCGTACTGGTGGTGACCCTGGGCGACATCGTGGGCCTCATCCCCATGGCGGCGCTGGTGGCGGTGATGATCTTCGTCTCGGCCATCACGTTCGACTGGCACTCTGTTGCACCGGCAACGCTTAAGCGAATGCCCAAATCGGAAACCGCAGTCATGCTGATCACTGTGGGCACGGTGGTGGTCACGCACAACCTGGCGATCGGCGTCGGGGTCGGGGTGCTGGCAGCGATGGCGATGTTCGCCCGCCGGGTGGCCCATTTCGCCACCGTGGAGCGGACGGAAATGGAGCTAAACGGCCGGACGGTGGCCACCTACACCGTGGACGGTGAACTGTTCTTCGCCTCTTCCAACGACCTCTACACCCAGTTCAACTACGCCCGCGACGCCGAGCCGGACATCGACGGCGTGGTGATCGACCTGCACGCCTCGCACCTGTGGGATGCCTCCACCATCGCCGTGCTGGACGCCGTCACGCAGAAATACCGCAGGCACGGCCGCGAGGTGGAACTGATCGGCCTCAACTCGGCCAGCATCCAGATGCGGGAGCGGCTGGCCGGCAAGCTCAACGCCGCAGAGTGAGGCTCACCACACCAATTAGACCGTAAGCCCATACCTGATGCGGGCCAACGCAGAATGAACGACACGGCCCCGTTACCTTAATGTGACATTGAACGAAGCCTCCCGTACGGTGGAAAACGTGCCTTTTTCACCGACGAGGCACTCCCGCGCTGATTGCCTAACTCTGCCGCAGCCCGAGGAACCATTCGAAAACCCAATCCGGCAGAGACGGGGAAACCACTTTTCGGCCTGCTTGAAGCGGGCCTTGGGGTGAAGCCGCGCAGTTCCTGACCACGCTCAGGACCGCGGCCGGGTGCCTCCCATCCGAATCCGACAGCTCACCTCGCAGGCATCGGGAGAGGCTTCTTCATGTCGTTCCGCTTTATTTCTGGCCGCCGTGCTGCGGCCGCCCGCTCCAATCCGTTCACCCGCATTGCCTCCGCACACTCGGGCCTCGGCCGCCAGGCAGCCGTGATCCTCGCCGCCTCCGGCTTGGCATTCACGGGCTCCGTTGCGGCTAACGCCGGCGGCGCCGCCCCGGCCCAGCCCGCGAAGGCTCCGGCCGCCGCCCCCGAGGCCGCCAGCCAGGTTCAGGCTCCCCTGAACGCCGCTTCCAGCGTCAAGATCGAGTTTGAACGCCCGGCGGTCAAGTCGGCCCCGGCTCCCGTGGTGGCAGCACCCGTCGTCGAGAAGCCGGCAGCGAAGAAGGCCGCGGCACCTGCTGCCGCCCCGGTTGCCGCCGCCCCTGTTGCTGCGCCCGCCAAGGCTGCAGCCGCACCGGCCGCGCCCGCACCGAAGGTCACCGTCAAGGCTGCGGCTCCCGCCCCGAAGGCCCCCGTCAAGGCTGCGGCAGGCGTCAACGCAGCCATGCTGGCTTCGGCCTACGCCCAGATCGGCATCACGCAGGACTGCACCGCCATGGTGGAGAAGGCCCTCGGCGCCGCCGGCATCCACGTGGGTGACCTGGCCCCGATGCAGTTCCTGAGCCACGGCAAGGTGGTCTCCACCCCGCAGCCCGGCGACATGGTGGTGCAGTCCGGCCACGTGGCCATCTACGCCGGAGCCGGCAAGGTCATCAGCGGCGGCATGAACGGCATCAACGCCACCATGGCCCACCCGCTGTCCTGGCTCACTGCCACCGGCCCCGTCACGTTCGTGCGCGCGGCCTAGCAGAGCTGAAAAACCGCCGTGTTCCGCTGCCTTGGGGGCGGCGGAACACGGCCACCCCCCAAGGTGCACCCACCTTTCTACAAGGATGGTGGAACACACTGGGTATGCCTGATGAAAGACCGCAGTCTCCGGCTGCGAGTCAGGATCGCCGGCTCCGGATTGTCCCCCATGCATTCCGGATCCGGTGCCTGCTTTTAAGCGGACAGCAGCTCCGCCTCAGCACCCGGACCCCGCTCAGCCCCTGACCGTGCGGTTCCGCCCCTGCGATTTGGCTTCGTAAAGGGCGACGTCGGCGGCCGCGATCACCTCATCGAGATCAGCGGTGTTCGCGTTGTAGGTGGAAACGCCGTAGCTGACCGTCGGCATCCGCAGCAGCTCCGGGATGTGCTGCTCTGACAGCCTCCTGCTGATTTCACCCGCGATGATTTCCGCACTCTTGGGACCGGCACCGGGAAGCAGGAGGATGAACTCCTCACCGCCGTAGCGCCCGGCAACGTCCGTGGACCGGACCGATGCGCTGCACGCCTCGGCAAAGGCCTGAAGTGCAAGGTCGCCCGCCGCGTGCCCGAAGGTGTCGTTGACCGACTTGAAGTGGTCCAGGTCGGCGAGGATCAGCGAGCCCCCGCTGTTGGCGGCCTTGCTTCGTTCCAGCTCTTCGGCCGCCGCCTCCAGGAACGCGCCGCGGTTGAGGAGTCCCATGAGCCCATCCTGGGTGGCCACCGTGCGCAGCGCCCGGGTCTGCTGCTCGGTGCTCAGCCCCGCCATGCTGAAGGAAACCACCACCAGCAGCACCATGGTGACCATGGTGGTCACCGCGGAGCCGAAGTACGTTGCAAAAACGGGACCGTTGGCCCTTGGATGAGGAACACGACCAGGCGGCAGGAGTAATAGAATGCCACCCCGCCGGCCGCGATGGCCATGGGGATTCTCACCCGGGAGTACCCAGGTTCAAGCCGCCACAGCTCGTGCGAAGCCAAGCCGATAAGCACTGCCATGGACGCCAGGAAGACGGCACCGCCGGCCCACGTGTTGGATCCCGGGCTGTCGACGCCGGCGGCGGCGCCGGTGATGACCGGCAGCGCAACGGACAGCCACAGGCTGTACTTCAGGTTCCGGAGGGAACGCGCCCCGGCCCAGACCCCCGCCGCGCCGGACACCAGCAGGAAGTTGCCCAGCGGATTGGCCCAGACCTGCTGAGGCGTGCCGTTCAGGAGGAAGGATGCCGAGCCGGAGAGGAACAGGAGCAGCGCGGCGCACCACCAGGCGCTGTAGGGCGAGCGGGTGCTGCGGAAGGTGGAAAAGTAGAACAGCAACGCCAGAGTCAGGGCCATCGCCGCGAAGGCAACCCGCAGTGTTGCCGTGTCTGGGATCATTCCGTCCCCTTGAATCCCGATCCAGTGCAATCCAGTATCGCACCGGGAGAGCCCGGGATCCCGACGTCCCGCGGAGAATCTTCCCGATTAGCGACACATTTGTCTGACATCAGTCATGAATTGGCCGCCGCGGCGCTCCGGTGCCAGGATTATTGAATGCTTGAGGCAACAAAAGACCCCGTATCCGCTCCCTCGGCCACAGAGGCCGACGCCGCACCCCTGAACCCGGCCCTCGCCGCGGAAGCCAGGATTGCGCGTGTCGCGGTGACCGTCTTCCCCCTTCTGGTGCTCGCAGCCGGCGTCGCCGGGTTCCTGCTTCCCGGCGCCTTCAAGCCCCTCGGCCCGGCGGTCCCGTACCTGCTGGGAATCATCATGTTCTGCATGGGCCTGACACTGACGCCGCCCGACTTCACGGCCGTTGCGCGCAGGCCGTGGGCCGTGGTGCTGGGCATCGTGGCCCACTACGTGATCATGCCCGGGGCCGGCTGGGCAATCGCCACCCTCCTCCACCTGGAACCCGCACTCGCAGTGGGCCTGATCCTCGTGGGCTGCGCGCCGTCCGGCACCGCCTCCAACGTGATGGCCTTCCTGGCCAAGGGCGATGTGGCCCTGTCCGTCGCGGTCGCCAGCGTATCCACTCTCATCGCCCCGGTGGTCACACCCGTCCTGGTGCTGTTCCTGGCCGGTTCCTTCCTGACCATCGACGCCGGCGGCATGGTGCTGGACATCGTCAAGACCGTGCTGCTGCCGGTGATCGCGGGCCTGCTCGCCCGGCTGTTCCTCAAGAAGCTCGTCGCGAAGGCGCTGGCGGCGCTTCCCTGGGCATCCGCCGTCGTTATTTCCCTTATCGTGGCCGTAGTGGTGGCGGGAAGCGCCAGCAAGATCCTGGCTGCCGGCGGCATTGTGTTTCTGGCCGTGGTGCTGCACAACGGCTTCGGCCTGGGGCTCGGCTACCTGGCCGGCAAGCTCGGCCGCTTGGACGCGAAGGCGCGCAGGGCACTCGCGTTCGAGGTCGGCATGCAGAACTCCGGCCTGGCGGCAACGCTGGCCACCGCCCACTTCACTCCGCTGGCGGCCCTGCCGTCCGCCGTCTTCTCGCTCTGGCACAACATCTCCGGTGCCATGGTCGCTGCTTGGCTGGCCCGGAAGCCCCTGCCGGAGCAGCAGGAAGCCTAGACCGCAGCGGGCACGGAAGCCCCTGCCGCGACTGCCTGGTCAGCAGGGTCCTCAGGGGCAAATCCGCTCTCCGGCCGCGGCAGTCCGTAGTGCTCACGCAGCGTGCGCCCCGTGTACTGCCGGCGGAACAGTCCGCGGGACCGGAGGATCGGAATGACATGGTCCACGAAGGCGTCCAGGCCCGAGGGCAGCACCGGCGGCATGATGTTGAAGCCGTCGGCCGCGCCCTTCTCGAACCACTCCTGGATGGCGTCCGCCACCTGCTCGGGCGTTCCGGAGAAGGTGCGGTGCCCGCGGCCGCCGCCCAGCCTGCCGATGAGCTGACGGACGGTGAGCCGTTCACGCCGGGCGAGTTCCACGACTAGCGTGTACCGGCTCTTGGCCCCCTCAATCGCGTCCTCCGAGGGGAGGTCCTCGGGCAGCTGCGCATCCAGCGGAAGGGATTCCGGCGAGACCCGCAGGACGCCGGCCAGCTGCTTCCGCGCGTGCTCGGGGTGGATGAGCTCATCGAGCTGCTTCTCCAGCCGCCGCGCCTCGTGCTCGGTGGAGCCGATGACCGGGACGATGCCGGGCAGGATCTTGAGGTGTTCCGGGTTGCGGCCCACGGCGGCCGTCTTTCGCTTCAGGTCCGCGTAGAAGCGCTGTGCCTCGGCCAGGGTCTGCTGCGCGGTGAACACCGCCTCGGCGTAGCGGGCGGCGAAGTCCTTGCCGTCTTCGGAGGAGCCGGCCTGCACGATGACGGGGTGGCCCTGGGGTGAACGCGGCACGTCCAGCGGACCCTGGATCCGGAAGTAGCGGCCGGTGTGGTTGATGCTGTGGACGCGGGAGCTGTCCGCCCAGACCCCGGCGGCCTTGTCCCCCACTGCGGCGTCGTCTTCCCAGCTGTCCCAGAGCTTCCGGGCGGCGTCGAGGAACTCGGCGGCGCGCTCGTAACGGCGCCAGTGCGCTGGCTGGTCCTCCAGGGAGAAGTTCCGCGCGGCCGCCTCGCCGGCGGTCGTCACCACGTTCCAGCCGGCCCGGCCGCCGCTGATGTGGTCCAGGGAGGCGAACCTGCGGGCCAGGTTGTAGGGGTCGTTGTAGGTGGTGGAGGCGGTGGCGATCAGGCCGATCCGCTTGGTCACGGCGGCGATGGCGCTGAGCAGGACCGTGGGCTCGAGGGTTCCGTAGGGGCGCTGGCGCACGTCGCCGTGCAACACGGGCGAGTCGGCGAAGAAGATCGAGTCGAAGGTGCCGCGTTCCGCGGTGCGGGCGAGCTGCTGGAAGTGTGCCACCCGCGTTCCGGCGAAGCTGTCGCTTTCGGGAAGACGCCAGGACGCCTCGTGGTGTCCGGTGCTCATCAGGAAGGCATTCAGGTGGAGTTGGCGTGCGCCGCCGTCGTTGGTTTTGGCTGGGATGATTTCAGGCATGATGTGGTCCTTCCGGGTCTGGGGGCGGGTGGGTCTGGGGAGCGGGTCAGGCGGCGCGGGATCCGACGGCGGTCCGCCAGCGGGAGAAGTGGCGTTCGACGGCGACCAGCAGGTAGTTGACCAGCAGGCCGAGCAGGGACACCGTCAGGATGCCCGCATACATGTCCGGGATGAGGAAGCTCATCTGGGAATTGACGATCAGGTAGCCCAGGCCGGCCTTGGCGCCGACCATCTCGGCGGCGATCAGGACGAGGATGGAGGATGTGCCGGCCATCCGGATGCCCGTGAAGATGGTGGGCACGGCGGAGGGAAGGATCACCTTCTGGAACAGCTGGAAGTTGGACAACCCCAGTGAGCGGGCGGCCCGGATCAGCAGCGGGTCAACGGTGCGGACGCCGGCGATGGTGTTCAGCAGCACCGGGAAGAATGCCGCGTAGGCGACGATGCTGATCTTGGACGTTTCCCCAATGCCCAGCAGCAGCGTGAAAACCGGGAGCAGGGCAAGTGCGGCCGTGTTCCTGAAGACTTCCAGCAGCGGGTTGAGGAAGCGGTCAAGGGCGCCGTACCAGGCCACGAGCAGCCCGAGGGCCACGGCGGTGACGACGGCGATGCCGAATCCGCTCGCGGAGCGGCTCAGGCTGGCGGCAAGGTGGTTCTGCAGCTGGCCGTTTGCGACGAGCGTGCCCAGTGCCTCGAGCACCACGTGCAGGGGCGGAAGGAACACCCTCGTCGATGCCGGGGCGAGGTAGGTGGGTCCCAGTTCCCAGAGCAGCAGGAACAGGAGGATGGCCCCGGAACTCCACACAGCCTTGCCGCCCTGCTGGGCGTACAGGCGCACCCTGGCCGCCGGAGTCATGCCGGGTCCCGGACGGAACGCCGGATTTTGCTCCGTCCGTGCCTCCCCGGCAGCGGCCGCGGGACCGGGCTGCGTTTCCGTTTCGGTGTCCTTGGTCAGTGTTGGCGTGCTCATCAGGCTGCCTTTCCGGTGGTGATGGTCCTGGTTTCGTCCGGTGCCGTTCCGTCGGGCTGGATCTTTGCGTGCCCGGCTTCCTGGGCCCGGCGTACCTCGTCATGCAGCAGCGACCACACCTTGTGCCGGTGTTCCACGAAGGCGGGGTTGGAGCGGACGTCCTCGTCACCGAAGCGGTCCCCCAGATCGATGTCCACGATTTCCTTCAGCCGTCCCGGCCGGGAACTGAGCACGGCCACGCGCTGGCCCAGGTACACGGCCTCGTCGATGCCGTGGGTGATGAAGATGATGGTCTTGCCCGTGGTGGCCCAGATCCGGAGCAGTTCGGCCTGAAGCTGCTCACGCGTCTGGGCGTCCAGGGCGGCAAAGGGTTCGTCCATCAGCAGGATGTCCGGCTCGTAGGCCAGGCTGCGGGCGATGGCCACGCGCTGCTTCATGCCGCCGGACAGCTCGTGGGGGTAACGGTCTTCAAATCCGCCGAGGCCCACAAGCTCGAGGTATTCACGTGCCTTCTCAGCCCGCTCCTTGCGGCTGTAGCGCTTCCCGTCGCTGCCCACGCCTTCCAGTCCGAAGGACACGTTGGCAGCGGCCGTGCGCCAGGGGAACAGGGCATACTGCTGGAAAACGACGGCGCGGTCCCGGCCCGGACCTGCCACTTCCCGGCCGTCCACCAGCACCTGGCCGGTGTCCGGCTTGGTGAGGCCGGCCAGGAGGTCCAGGAGGGTGGTCTTGCCGGAGCCGCTGGGGCCTACGAGGGTGATGAATTCGCCTGCGGAGACGTCAAGGGATATGCCGTCCAGTGCGGTCAGGACTGCCCCTTCCGGGTTGTCCTTGCTGGGCCGCACCGTGAAGTTCTTGGTGATGTTTTGAAGGCTGATTTTCGGTATCGGCCCGGTTCCGGAGGTCATGGCGTGCTTCCCTTCAGCAGGTCGTTCAAGGCGTTTGGTGTCCACCATGAGAGCAGAGATGGAGCACCGCCTGAAGGGGACGGTCACGAGGGGAAACGGGGCGTAACCTGCCGGCCGGGGCGGCGGATGGCAACTCCTGGACGCGCGGGGACTTCGAAGTAAACAGTGCGTAATGGCGGGCGTCTTCCGGGGACACCGGATGACGCACGGCGACAGAAACGGGCCGTGGAGGCGGCTGATGTTGCGGCTGGCTACGGACCATGACGGGCCGGGCCCGCCCGCGCCTTGCACCGAACGCGCACAGCCCGCAGGTCCGATTGTTACGCGGCTGCAAGCACCCGGTTCCGGATCGGATGGTCCTAGAAGACGGGGATCTGCTCGGCAAACGCGCCGGCGGCGGACAGCACCTCGTTCAGCAGCTGGAGCGCGCCGCCGCCGACCAGGGCATGTCCGCTGAGGCACTTCCAGGAGGCCGTGTTTTCTGCGGCCCTGGCCGCGTACCCGGCCATCCGGTCCACGAGCAGCGCGACGGCCTGTTCGGGATGCACCGATTCGGAGATGACCACCTGCGCGATGCCGCGCCTGGCCAGTTCGGCGATGGCGCGGTCCTCTTCCTCGGTGCTGGGGAGGACGCCCATGATGACGCCGTCGGCACCGCCGGCCAGCATGAACTGCCGCCACGACTGGCCGAGCAGGATGACCGGCTGGTAGCCGTGCCGCGGAAGGATCGCTGCGGCGGCGGTGGCCAGCGCCCGGTCCGCCGGCCATTCCAGGTCCTCAATGGCGATGGCCACCAGGTCCGTCCTGCCACGGCGCATTCCCCGCGCCGCCTGGTTGGGCACGTAGCCAAGATCGCCGGCGGCGGCCATGACGCGTTCCTGCGTGGACGCGCTGATCCGGGTGGTGCCTCCGCTCCTGCCGGACAACACGTAGGACACCGTCGTCAGTGAGACCCCGGCCCGTTGCGCAACGTCCCGGATGGTAGGGCTGGACATGCTCCTCACTGCTTTCTCCTATCATTCCTTCGCTCAGTTTCTGGTTTGGAAGTGGTGCATCACTCCGTGTGCGGATGTATTGCCTGGCCTTCGAGCTGTTCTGCGTCCCACGGCGGTTCGGCGGCCATGTCCACGCCGGTTCCGGACGCGGATCGTGGCCCCACCGTCACCTCGGCGGCGGGAAGGTGTGCCGGCCTGCTGATGCCCTCGCGGACGCTCTCGACGGTTTCGTCGCCGAGCAGGGGGCCGGTGTAGCTGATACTGAGCTGCCCGGCCTGTGCCACGGTGCTGTAGTTCCCGAGCGCGTCGGAGATGATGCCCTCCCTGTCCATCGCGGCCGATACTGCGGCTGGGTTGGCTGTGGCAACGCTGAACCGCAGGTCATGCACCAGCACCGGGAGGACGTAGAAGTTCTTCACGCCCAGTTTGCCGGTGTTCTCCTCGGTGACTGAACGCACGATGGTGCGTCCGTCGTCGGGAGTGGCAGTTGACGGAAGGGCCACGATGACCTCGGGGACCATCTGCTGCAGCACAGCGGGTTCAAGCACATCAGGCGAGATGGCGGTCAGGACGGTGCCCCGTGCCGCGGCGGCCGCGTCCAGCCGCTTGCGGATGCCGGCGATGTCGGCGTCCAGCCCGGTGTGGACGGCGATCACCACCCTGCGCCGGACCATGAGGCCGTCGTTGCTGACGGTGGGCCGGCCGTTGCCCAGGTCCTGGCCTTCCTCGGCCTGCGCGAGGACCCGGTTCGCGGCGTCGGCGGCGTCGGCGGGGCTGCTCGCGGGCGGGGTGGGAGCCGGGTTGGCCGCCGGACTGGCCTGGACACCGCCGGTGCAGCCAGCCAGGGAGAAGGCCAGCAGCACAGCCGGTGCGATTAGCAGCGTCCGTTTCATGTCACGTCCCCGCCGGGTAGGCCAACTTGTACTTCGAGGCGTAGTACCCCTCAGGCCGTGTTTCCAGGACGGGCTTGTCGGCGTTGATGGGATCGTTGTTCCGCAGGTCGCCCACGGAGAACTGGACCATCATGTCGTGGTCCTCATGCACGAGGTTGTGGCAGTGCACCATGTACCGGCCGCCGAGGTGCTTGCCGGTGTCGAACTGCATGAGGACCGTGACGGATTCGCTCTCGCCCGCATAGAAGACGTCCTTCGGCCCGCCTTCCCAGGCGAACGGCTTGCCGCCGTTGGTGTTGCGGCCGATGATCTTGCCGTCGATCAGGTGGATGTGGACCGGATGGAACCAGCCGCCGGACTCGTTGACGATGGTCCACTGCTCCACCTGGTTACGCTGCGGGTTGGCGAAGCACCGCGTGAAGTTGGATTTTTCCACTGTGTCCCAGGTTTCACCGTTGATGGTCCATTCCCCGCCCTGCCGCTGGACGCGGAGGATCCTCTTGGCCACGGCCATGTCCGGGGTCAGCGCCATGGTGTCCAGCCCGCCTAGTGCCTTGGTGGGGTGCGGGCCGGGGTCCAGCGTGGTGGGGATGGAGGAGATTGAGTGGGAACCGGGCTGGGCTGCGGAATCAGCCACCACCTGGAATTTCATGACCTTGCCGGTGTTTGCGAAGTTCACGTTGTTCTTGTTGCTCAGGTTCCGCAGCTCCACGGACTGGCCCGGCTTGTACTTCCGGAAGTCGATCAGCACCTCGTAGCGTTCGGCAGTCCCCTGCCGCCAGGAGGACACCGCCTGCACCTTCGGGGTCATCCCGGCGTCGGTGCCGACCACGTAGAACGGGTCGCCGTTGGACAGGGCGAAGCGGTAGGAGCGGGTGATCGAGCCAACGAGGAACCGGAACCGGTAAATGCGCGGCTTGACCTTCATGGTGGGCCAGGGCACCCCGTTGACCATGATGATGTCGCCCCACAGCCCTGCGTGGCCGTTGTCGTTGTAGCCGAGGGACCCGTCAGCGTTCAGCATCACGTCGGAGACCAGGATGGGCACGTCGAACTCGCCCTGCGGCAACTGCGCCCGCTCACGCGCGTTGGTGATGGAGTAGATGGAGGCGAGCCCCGAGTACACGCCCTGTGCCGTCAGCATGTGGTTGTGGTCGTGGTACCAGAGCGTCCGCGCCGCTTGCCAGTTCGGATAGTGGTAGGTCTTCACCCGGCCCGGCGCAGTGCGGTCGTTGGCGTACCCGTCGTACTGGGGCAGCGACGCCGAGCCGTGCAGGTGGGTGACGGTGTTGAAGGTGTTCGGGTAGAGCAGGCCAGTCGCTGGCAGGCGGTTGCTGATCCTCAGCTCCGTCCGGGTGCCCTGCTCAACCCGGACGGTGGGGCCTGGAAAAACGCCGTTGTACCCCGCAAGGGTGGTGCTGAGCCCCCTTGCGATCTGGGCCTTGCCCAGTTTTTGGTTCAGCGCATATTTCGCAAACGGCGTGCCGTCGCGGTCCCGGCCCGTGGCATAGGGAAGCAGTTCCGGCGGCCGCCGGAAGACGGTGGTGAACGGGACCGGCATGTTCGCCGGGGCAAGCGTGCTCGGCGTGATGACCGTTGTTTCATTGTCGTCCGCGCCCCGGCGTCCCGGGACACCCGCGATGGCCGGCCCTCCGGTTGAAGCGGAGACGGCCACTGCGCCGCCCAACAGGCTCAGTTTCAACACGTCCCTCCGTGTTGTTGCCATGACATCCTCCCAGCTGATTGTGATGGCCTCGGCGACGGCGTTGGCGCCGGCCAAATATGGAACACAGTCATGGTGCGCCGTGTGACTCCAGAAAACCTTGGGAAGCAGCGCCCACGGGGGCCTGCCCCACCTGAATAGGTGGGATGGCCGCCGTCGGGAAGTCCTAGGCGGGAGCCCCACCCTCAAATCAGTTCCTGCGGCCACCCGCGGAGGCGGGCCCCCCTAGGAAACTGCTGAACAACTGGTTGGGGGCGGCGGAACGCCACCAATGGCCGTCAAGCGGCGTGTTCTGAACTGAAACACCTTAAGCAGGAAGCGCCGTCCGCTGTCGCAGCGGGCGGCGCTTCCTGCGTCCCTTTGGCGCGGTTCCGGCCAGGCTACCGCTTGCCCTTCTTCCGCGAGCCGCGGCCCTTCCCCTTGTCCGGGTTGGGTGCGTAGCGCTGGGCGACTTTCGGCTTCTTGCCGCCGGCCCCTGCGCCGCCGCCACGGCGGTCCGGTTTGGGTGCCTTCTTCTCTTTCTCCTGCCGGGCGGAGGGCTGCCGTGAGCTTTGCGCCGTGCGGCCGCGGACAATGCCGATGAACTCCTCGATGACCTCGTCCGTGGCGTCGCTGGGCCAGGCGAGCGCGATCTGGGTTCCGGGCGCCCCGGTCAGGCGGCGGGCCACGGTGTCCTTAGTGTTGAAATGCCGGGCGACGGACATGGGAAGTATCAGCAGGCCCGCACCGGACGCCACCACCTGCAGGGCCATTTCCGGCCCGCCCAGTTCATCGGCGTCGAGGAAGGTTTCTTCCGCCAGGTCCTCGAGTGCCACGTCCTCGAACACGGTGATTTCGTGGCCCTTGGGGGCCACCACCACGGGCTGTTCCTCGTACAGCGGGATGACGTTCAGGCCTTCGCGCTCCACCGGGAGGCGGACAAAGCTGAGGTCCGCCGAACCGTCGCGCAGCACCGACAACTGCGTGCCGCCGTCGGACATGAACGAACGAAGGGGAACGTCCGGCATCCGTTCCTCCCAGCGCCGGATCCACTTCCCGGGCGTCACGCCGGCGATGTAGGCGAAGCGCAGCTCGCGCGGCGGGGACTCCGGCGCGGCCGGGTCCAGGGCGGTTTCATCTTCAGCGGGCACACCTTCACAGTACTGCCACCGGCACGCACAGCGCGGCGCGCGTTGCCCACGGGCTTTGGTCAGGGGACCGGGTACAGCCGGATACCCTTAATGCATGACCTCTGCTAACTCCCAGTCCATGAAGCCGGCCACCGTTGCCAAGAAACTTGGTATCTACCTGCCTGCGACGCCCCAGGAGTTCCAGGATTCAACCATCACGCGCGCGGAGTTCGCCGAGCTGCAGTCCAACCCGCCGGAGTGGCTGGCCGAACTGCGCCGCAACGGCCCACACCCCCGCCCGGTGGTGGCGCAGAAACTCAACGTCTCCATCAGCGGTCTTGCCCGGGGCGGGGTTGAAGAGGCGCTGACGACGGCGGAGATCACCGCGCTGCTGCAGGCTCCCCCTGCGTGGCTGGTTGCCGAGCGGGCCACGCACGCCGCCGTCCGCGCAGAAGCCCAGCGGGTCAAGGAAGAGGCCGCCAAGAAGACTGCAAAGAAGGCCCGCCAGGGCTGAGGCTGCCTTGCCGCCGGTTCTGATGAGTGCAGTCCCGCCACAAAACGCCGATTTTCGGCCGCACCCTTGGGGAAACCCGGAGTTCTGATCCCCCCGCATGGGGGCAATTGGGGGTTCCGAACCCCAGTGGGGGGTACACGTCCCCCTCACGGCCGAACGCCGGGTGTGCCCGCCCTGACAGAGGCAAATCACCCTCCTTCCCCTCACGAACCCCTCTATGTGGGGGCCCAAAAGGTACGGCCAAATTTGGTGCCGCAGAGCGTTTTTCCGAGCCAAGACGCACAGCGTTTCCCCAAGGGGACTTATTGATTCTGTGATTGTGCGTGATAGTCGCGCACCTCGGATCGATGAGGTCATCATGAAATCAGCACAAAGCGAGCCGGGAGCGCACAATTCTCGCCTTCCCGGCGCCCGCAGAGCCGGAGTATTTGCCACCGTCTCCGCGGTCATCTGCTCAACCTCCATGTTCGCCATTCCGGCCGCCAGCGCGGCTGTGCCTACTTTCCCGGACAACATCGTCGTCTTCCCCGACCGCGACTTCGTCTCCATCGAGGGATACGAGGGACACGCCGGCGAAACCGCCACCCTCGAAGTCAAGCGTGCGGGAAAGATCATCGGTTCCGCCCAGGCAGCCGTCGACGCCGGCGGCGTCGCCTTTGAGGTAAACCACCCCGGCGGTGTCTGCTGGGGCGCCGGCACCGGCCTGAACGTCACCCCCGATATCCGTCCCGGCGACGTCGTCTCCATGAGGTTTGGCGCAGCCGCCGCCGGAGAAACGACGGTGCAGGACACCTACGTCACCGGCGACGCCGAACTCAGCGGCAGCACCGTCACCGTCAAGGGGCACATCGGCGCCGGCGTCAACCCGGCCCAGCTGGAACAGCGCATCATCGAGCCGGCCCTGAAGGACACCACGGTGGCACGGCGCGACATCCGCGCCATCCCCGGCCCCCTCACACCGGCCCCCAAGGGCGGCTACTCCTCGAGCCTGCTGGTCACCGGCGATACCTTCACCGCCACCTACAACTTCGACGACGCGGCCAACGCTGAAATCGCCGCAAACGCCGGCCTCGGCGAGCGCGCCATGGCCTGGGAGTTCGAAGACGCGGACGCCAACCGGCAGGGCCTGACCATTGCCGAGTACGGCGAGCCCGGCGGCCCCGGCATGGGCGGCTGCCCCAACGGGCCGCTGCAGTCCGGTCCGCCCGCACCGTCCGGGATCACAGCCGCCAAGGTTTCAGGCGGACTCAAACTGAACTGGACGCCGGCCGAAGCCATCCCCGGAACCCCGGCAATCACCGGCTACCGTGCCGTGGCAGTCGGCAAGACCGTGACCGGCAACGAGCAGGTTGAGATCGGCAAGCGCATCTCCGGCCAGGCAGCCACCGGCACCACCATCACCGGTCTCTCCGCCACCGAGGACTACGACGTCTACGTCGTCGGCGTCAGCAGCGTGGGCGAGACCTACCCTGCCGCCCACGCCATACCGATGACGGACAGCACGCCTCCGACCGTATCTGCGACGCCCAACGGCGGCACCTCACCGGTCGCCCAGCGGGTCACGCTCACCGCCAATGAAACGGGCAGTGACATCTACTACACCACCGACGGTTCCGATCCGGTCCTCTCCGGCGGCGTACTTGGGGCCAATGTGATCCGCTACATCGGCCCGATGGACATCGCCACCAACACAACGCTGAGGTTCGCAGCCTTCGACCCGTCCGGCAACGTCTCCACCATCAGTGAAGCCATCTTCAAGGTCACCAACGATCCCGTTCCCGCCGCTCCCGCTTTCTCAGGGGCACCCGTGGTGGGCCAGGGCACCGCCACACTGACATGGACCGCACCGGACCCGGGCGCCGCCGGCCTGACCATCACCGGCTACACCCTCCAGGCCTACACCGCTGACGGCACGGCATTCGGCGCACCCAAGACGGCCGCCGGCACCGCAACGTCCCTGGTCTACGGCGGACTCGCGGGCGACACCGCCTACCAGTTCACGATCAAGGCCAGCAACGTCAACGGCACCGGGCCCGAATCGGCCAAGACTGCCGCCGTCACCGCACAGGGCGCCGTCGTCGCAGTGGCCGGCCCCGACCAGAACGTTGTCCGTCGCACCACGGCCACCCCGGTCACCCTTGACGGCACCGGTTCCACCACCGGAGCAACCTACCTGTGGGAGCAGGTCCTGACCGGGCCAACCGATCCGGACAAGGTCACACTTACCGGGGCCAACACGCTCAAGCCGACGTTCGGCCTCCCGGTCTTCAGGACCCCGATGACCAACAATGCGCTCACGTTCCGCCTCACCGTAACGGTCGGCACGACGGTCCGGACCGATGAAGTCAAGGTAGTGCCGGTTACGGACCGGGTAACCATCGGCGTCGCCCAGTGGAAGACGGGCGATCTCAGGATCGACGGCACCAGCTCCGTAGTCGGCGGCACCGTGACCATCCGCGTCGGCGGCCCGACCGGCCGGGTCCTGGGCCAGGCAGCCGTCACCGCGGCTGCGGCACCGGCAACGGGCGGCGTCTACACCCTGCGGCTCCGCAACGCGGCAGCCGGCACCACGAACCCGGGCACCGTGTGGGTTGAATCCACGCTTGGCGGCACCGCAGGTCCCAAGGCGGTGGCCAACAAGTAGACAACCAGCATTAACCACCGAGTCCGGTGGCCGGCGGCACCAGCCGCCAGCCACCGGACTTCGTTGTGTTGAGGTTCGCCGGTTTCCAGGGTCGTTTAGGAGCTGCTGGTGGCGTCCTGCACTTCGCCCACCAACTCCTCGATGATGTCCTCGAGGAACAGCACGCCGGTGGTGTTCCCCCGCGCGTCGAAGACCCTTGCCACGTGGGCTCCGGTGCGGCGCATGGTGGCCAGGGCATCTTCCAGCTCGCTGCCGCGGAAGGTCGAGGCCAACCGGCGGATGCGTTTCTCCGGGACGGGACGGCTGAACTTCTCCGCTGTGGTGAGGTCCATGACGTCCTTCAGGTGAAGGTAACCGGAGGGGTCGCCGTCGCCGTCAGTCAGGATGTAACGGGAGTAACCGTGCTCGGCGACCGCCCGCTGGATGTCTGCCGGCGTCGACGACGCCGGCAGGAGCACCATCTTGGCGATGGGAACCTCGACGTCGGCAACGGTCTTTTCCGTGAACTCGAAGGCTGCCGTGAGGGCACCGGTATTGTCGGTCAGGACGCCTTCCCTTGTGGACTGCTCCACAATGTTGGCCACCTCGTCCAGGGTGTAGGCGCTGGTGGCCTCGTCCTTGGGCTCCACCCGGAACAGGCGGAGGATGGAGTTGGCGATGCCGTTCAGCGTCCAGATGACCGGTTTGAACACGCGCGCCACCATCACCAGCGGCGGGGCCAGGATGAGCGCGGCGCGGGTGGGGACCGAGAACGAGATGTTCTTCGGGACCATCTCGCCGAGGACCACGTGCAGGAAGGTCACCAGCAGCAGCGCCGCGACGAAGGCAATGATTCCGATGGCTTCCCCGGAGAGGGATGTCAGGCCCAGCGGGATCTCCAGCAGGTGGTGGATCGCCGGTTCGGAGACATTCAGGATCACCAGCGAACAGACCGTGATGCCCAGCTGGCTGGTGGCCAGCATGAGCGTGGCATGTTCCATCGCCCACAGCGTGGTTTTCGCGGCCTTGCTGTCCGCCTCCGCCTTGGGCTCGATCTGTGACCGGCGGGCGGAGATGACGGCAAACTCGGCGCCGACGAAGAAGGCGTTGACCACCAGCAGGACGGCAAGCCAGATGATGCCCGGAAGATACTCACTCATGGGTCAGCTCCTGGGTCAGGCTGTCGATGATCCGGTCGTGGACACTCCTGGGCGGCTCCGCCGATTCCTCGGGCGTGAATTTGAGGCGCTCGACGTGCGTGCCGGCCACCCGCTCCACGCGGAGGGTGCCGCCGTCAATGGCCACCTCGTCGCCGAGTTCAGGGATGCGGTCCAGCTGGTCCGTGACGAAACCGGCCACGGTGTCGTAGTCCTCGCCGTCGGGGACGGCGATGCCGGTCCGGTCCAGGAGCTCGTCCGGCCGCAGCGAAGCGTCGAAGGTGATGGAGCGGCCTATCCGGACCACGCCCACACGGGCGCGGTCGTGCTCGTCCTCCAGCTCGCCGACGATCTCCTCAACCAAATCCTCCAGGGTGACGATGCCGGCCGTTCCGCCGTGCTCGTCGGAGACGATGGCCACCTGGAGGCCCTGCTTGCGGAGCAGCACCAGGAGGGAGTCAACGCCCATGGACTCGGGGACCATGAGCGGTTCGATCATGAGGTCGGCAGCGAGGACGCCCGCCCGGTCCTCGAGGGCTACGGCGAACGCCTGCTTGACGTGCAGCACGCCGAGCACGTCGTCGCGGTCGCGGCCGATGACGGGAAACCGCGAATAGCCGGTGGAACTGGCCAGCGCGATGATCTGCTCGGCCGTGTCATCGGTGTTCACCGCGGTCATCCGCACGCGCGGCGTCAGAACATCCGCGGCACTGTGCTCGGAGAAGCGCAGTGTCCGGTGCAGCAGGGCCGCATGGTCCAGGTCCAGGACGCCTTCCAGCGCGGAGCGGCGGACCAGCGAGCTCAGCTCCTCGGCGCTGCGGGCACCGGAGAGTTCCTCTTTGGGCTCGATGCCGAAGGACCTGATGACGGCGTTCGCTGTGTTGTTGAACAGGAGGATGACGGGCTTGAACACCGTGGTGAACATGGTCTGGAACGGGATCACCACCTTGGCGGTGGCCAGCGGCAGCGCCAGGGCGAAGTTCTTGGGAACCAGTTCGCCGATCACCATCGAGAAGATGGTGGCGATGAAAATCGCGACGACGGCACCCACCCCGGGCACGAGGCCTTCCGGGAACCCGGCAGCCGTCAGCGGCCCGCTCAGCAGCTTGCTGATGGCAGGTTCAAAGGTGTAACCGGTCAGGAGGGTGGTGAGGGTGATGCCCAGCTGCGCACCGGAAAGGTGCGTCGAGGTGATTTTCAGCGCTTTGATGGTGGGTGCAAGGCGTTTCTCGCCCCGGGCCTGGCGCGCTTCCAGGTCGTTGCGGTCAAGATTGACCAGGGCAAACTCGGATGCGACGAAGAATCCGGTGCCGACTGTCAGGATCAGGCCGATCCCGATCATGATCCATTCATTCATTGGGGGCGCCCCTCTCCCGTACTGACCGGCTTGCCGGTCGAATGGGTGAGGGGCCAGGGCATATGTGAAGGAGGGTCGTCCATAGTGCCCTCCACTATATCGGGTGTTTCTGTGCCGTTCTGGGGTGCCAACTTAGGCTTCGGCCTGGACCCCTCTTGGGTAGGCGGCCATCAGCGCCGCTGACACAACCCAGACGGCACCGACCACAACAAGGCTGAGTGCGCCGCCGAATCCTGTGGCGGAGGCGGCCAGGGCTGCGCCGCCGGCTGAGGCGCTGGCGCGAAAGCCCGCGCCGACGGTGAAGATCTGGGACCTGAGGTGGGGCGGACTCAGATGGTTGCGCAGGAAGAGCATCGCGGCGGCCGTGGATGCAGTGAAGACGCCGGACAGGCCGATGGCGACGACGGTCCAGGCCGTCCCGATGTCCGCCGCGGCGCCGACTGTCAGCAGGCCAGTGGCGAGGAAGCCGGCCATCATGACGGCGTGCGGCCGTGCCCGGCTGGGACGGACCGTCTCGCACAGCGCCCCCAGCAGGCTGCCGACTGCGAAGGAGGTCACCACGAGCGCGCCGTCGCTGGGTGAGCCGATCCGTTCGATCGAGAGGGCGACGGCGGCGATCGCCAGTCCGCCCTGGCCAAACTGGGTCAGCGTGGAGGCAGCGGTGACCACCGCCAGAGGGCGGTGGCTGAAGATCCGGTGCAGCCCGGCAGCGACTGCCTCCCACGGCGAAACCCTTGGCGCTGAGTGCGGCTTCAGCCCGATGACAGCAACACTCACTGCGCCTGCGGCGGCGGTGGCGGACAGCACCGCGAGCGCGGCCGGGGCGGGAAGGACAACAGCCATGATGGCCACGAAGGCCGGTCCCGCGACGGCTGAGACATTGTAGGAAAGGGCATCGAAGGCAAACGCCCGGCGGCCGTCGGGGATCACATCGGCGACGAAGCTGGAAAGTCCCCCCATGTAGAAGGGTGAGGCTGCCCCCGCCACAGCCAGGCAGGCGAACACGAGCGGCAGCGGGAGCTGGCCGAGGAATGCGGTTGCGGCGAAGGCCAAGGCGGTAAGCACTCCGGATGCGGCCACAAGCAGGGCGGGGCGCCGGGCCCGGTCAAGCGCGGCACCTGCCAGCGGCGCGGCGAGGACGCTCGGACCGAGGGACACCGCCACCAGCGCACCCCCGATCCCAACATCGTTCATTTGCTGCACAGCGAGGATGGGGATCGCCACAGCGGAGCCGGCCATGGCCATCCGCGGGGGTATCGAAGCCGCGAGGTATCCGGGCGCACTCATGGGCCGGCAGGGACCGCCTTTCCGGGATGTTTTGCTTCGACCTTAGTCCATGGCCCGTCCTCCATTGGAACACTCAGGACGCGGCGTTGGTGAAGGGGATCCGTTCAAAGGACAGGACGCCGGGTGCGCCTGCCTTGGTGGTGGTGACTTTGAGCCAGTCCTTGGTGTTGTCCCATCCGTCAACGGTGACCCTGGTCAGATTCTTCGCGGCCGTGTCCTGGCCGTAGAAGTCCAGCCACGGGGAGCCGGCCGCCAGCGGGTGGTCCTGGTTGTAGACGTGGCTGTCGCCGTTGATCAGGTACACCGGGCCTCCGAAGGCGTTGGATTCGCGGATCAGGGTCTGGACCAGCGGCGTGAAGGCGCTGTAGTTCTCCTGCGTGGGGGCCGTGACGGTCGGGTCGAACATGTCGGCTTGGGTCATGACGACGACGGCGCGGTCGTCGTTCTCGCGGGCCTTCCGGAACGTCTCGGTGAGTTCCTTAGTGTCCGCGGCGGTGCGGTCCCGGACCTCTTTCACCTGCTCGGAGGTGGGTGCGGGGTTGCCGAGCCCTGCCCGCCACGAAGGAAAGTTCCCTGTGGGCGTTGATGTCCTGGATGTAGGACGGGAACGCGTGGAATTCCGCATCGCGGTAGGGGACGTCGCCGATAACGGCAAAGCTGAACGTGCCCTTTGCAGCGGCCCGGTCGTTCACGGCGTGTGCTGGCGGTGCCAGCAGGGACCCCGCCACCAGGGCTGCACCTACACCGGCCAGGGCACGGCATTTAATTGATCGCATGACTTCTCCTTGAGTCTGTCCACCGGCTTTCCCGGGACAGGCTAAGGGCCGGAAGCGAACCGCAGCCGCCCTGCAAGTGAACGAACTCTGCAGGCAGTGGGCCAGTGCAGCTCAGTACCGCCACCGTACAATGCGAGGGAACGGCAGCCGGCGAGCAGGAGCAGTAATGGCGGAGACGACAACTGACGGTTTGATGGCCGAGCTGGCCGCGCTTGAGGACCTGAAAATGCGCGCGGTGAACCGGAACTGGACGCCATGCTGCGCCAGGCCCGGGCCCCCAAGGTGCATGACTGGCTGGTGAACTACGTGGTGAAGAAGAGCCCGCATGCCGAACAGCTGCGCGTCGCCTGGACTGAAGACGCGGACCCGGTGGTCGCGAGCGCCGGCTGGGCCCTGACCACGGAGCGGGTCGCGAAAAAGCCTGCAGTGCTCGACTTGCCAGGGCTGCTGGACACCATCGAGGCGGAAATGAAGGACGCCCCGGACCGCCTGCAGTGGGCGATGAACCACGCCCTGGCCCAGATCGGCATCGAGCACTCAGACCACCGCGCCCGGGCCATCGACATCGGCGAACGGCTGGAAGTACTGAAGGACTACCCGACCCCGCCGAACTGCACGTCACCTTTCGCGCCCACCTGGATCAACGAGATGGTGAGCCGGCGGGGCGAAGCCTAAGGCGACGCTTAAAGGCGGTCCATCGCCGCACGCAGATCGCCAGCCTGCATGCGCATCAAAACTGTTGACGGCCGATATGTGTCGATATATCGTTGAGTATCGCTTCAGATCGGAGCGAGCACCTCAACGGAAGGATGATGCCCCATGAAAGGCATTCACGACCACAACAGATTTTCGGATTTCGGCCCCGAAGCGGGACGCTTCGAGCGGGGAAGGAGCCGGCGCGGGCCGCACGGCCACGGCAGGTTTGGCCCCGGCCGCGGATTCGGCCCGGGCTTTGGCCCCGGCGGTTCACGCCGGGCCAACAGGGGTGACGTCCGCTCCGCGATCCTCTCGCTCCTGGCGGAAGCTCCGTCCAACGGCTACGGAATCATCAAAACAGTCGCCGAGAAATCCTCCGGTGCCTGGCGCCCCAGCCCCGGCTCCGTCTACCCGACGCTCCAGCAACTCGTTGACGAGGAACTCATCGCACCGGTAGGCGACGGCCGCCGGACTGAATTCGCCCTCACCGACCAGGGGCGCGAGTATGTGGCTGACCACGCCGAAGAACTCGACCGGGCCTGGAACACCAGTGCCGAGGAGTCAGGACCCGCGTTCCACCAGAGCGTTGAAAAGCTCATGGGAGTCATTCATCAGTTCCGGTTCGCGGCAACCGACGAACAGCGCGCCGCCGCAATGGAAAAGATCGATGAGACGCGCCGGGCCCTCTACCAGATCCTCGCGGACTAAGGACGCGCCGGCCTCTGGAACCTGGTTTCGACGGGCGTCGGCTCGGGGGGCGTCGGTCCGCCCCTTCACCGAGTCCGCGCCGCAGAACAGCGCCGTGACCGGAATCCTCAGTCAGTCCGCCAGTCGCTACCGGCCTGCTCCACATACTGAACAGCCTTCTCGCCCACTTGGCCCAGGTAGGCCTCGGACTGGTTGTAGGACCAGATGGCGTCACTCCACCCCTGGGACGTGGTGAGATCCCGGCCGCCCGCGCACAGATAGCCGGCCGCACTGAGGGCGGCGTCGTCAATATTGTGCGGGTCGGCCACACCATCCCCGTTGCCATCCCGCCCTGCCAGCTTCCACGTGGAGGGGATGAACTGCATGGGTCCGACGGCCCGGTCCCAGACGGCGTCGCCGTCCAATGCGCCGCCGTCGGTATCGGCAATGGCAGCGAAGCCGTCGCCGTTAAGGCCGGGGCCGACGATCGGCCCGCTCACGTCCCCCGAAGCCGTGAGGCGGCCTCCCCCGAGGGCGCCGTGCGCAGATTCGACAAACCCGACGGCGGCCACCGTGTTCCAGCCGATCCGGCACGCCGGCGCTGCGGCATCCGCCATGCCGGCCGCGGCGACGTACGCCCGTAGGGCCCGCGCGGGGATTCCTGTCCGCGCGGCGGTGCGTGCCAACCAGCCCTGGTCGACGGTCCTGGTGATGTTCACGGCGTGCGCACTGCCACTTGCCAACGGCACGAACTTTCCCGCCATCTGCGGCGGGGCCGGCCGGGCTGCACGCACCCCCGCGCCGGCGTTCCCCGCGCCGGGCACGCCCGCATTGGTCGCGCCGAGGAGCCAGAACGCGCACGCAGTAATGGCGCAGAACGCGAAAAGGCTAAGAACCGCAAGGCGTTTCAGACGAAGCACGGAACAGCCTAACCCGGCAGCAGTCCGCGAATGCCTAAACGGCCCACAAAGGCGTCACAACCCTGTTGCGCAGCTCACACTGCCCTGCTATCGTTTCTCCGCCTAATGACAAGCACTTCCCACAGAATGGGAAACTCGGCGCCAAGAGCGCAGGCAGGACTGACATGACTGACGAACTACACATCGAGGGCAACGCCCTCCCGCTCCGCGGCATCCGCGTGCTCGAGCTGGGCAGCTTCATCGCCGCCCCGTTCGCCGCCCGCCTCTTCGGTGACTTCGGCGCAGAGGTCATCAAAATCGAAAAGCCGCAGGGCGGTGACGAACTGCGCGACTGGCGCAAGACCCGCGGCACCACCTCCATGCTGTTCCGCACCATCGGCCGCAACAAGAAGTCCGTGGCGCTGGACCTCCGCTCCGAGGCGGGACGCGAGGCGGTCAAGAAGATCGCCGCCCAGTGCGACGTGGTCATCGAAAACTTCCGTCCCGGCACGCTCGAGAAGTGGGGCCTCGGCCCGGACGTGCTGCAGGAACTCAACCCCGAACTCGTGATGGTGCGGATCTCCGGCTACGGCCAGACCGGCCCGTACAGGAACCGGGCCGGCTTCGGCAGCTCGGCTGAATCCTTCGCAGGCCTGCGGTACATCACCGGCGAACCCGACCGGCCCGCCGGCCGGGCGGCAGCCAGTGTCGGCGACACCGTCGCCGGCCTCTACGGCGTCATCGGCGCACTGATGCTCATGCTGCAGAAGGCCCGCGGACTGCAGACGGGTGCCTCCCAGGTTGTCGACGTCGCCCTTTACGAAGGGGTGTTCAGCCTGCTCGAATCCCTGGTCCCGGACTATGACGCCTACGGCATGATCCGGCAGCGCACCGGCGGTGCGTTGCCCGGCGTCGTTCCTACCGGTTCCTACCTGTGCGGCGACGGCCTCGAGGTGGTCATCGGCGGCAACTCAAACTCAGTCTTCGTCCGGCTCATGCGCGCCATCGGCCGCGACGACCTCGCCGAGGACAGCACCCTCCTCGCGACGGAGGCCCGCGGTGCCCGCGAGGAGGAACTCAACGGTGCCATCTCCGCCTGGACAGGCAGCATGCCCCTCACCGAAGTCCTCGACAAGCTGGACGACGCCGGTGTTCCCGCCGGTCCTGTGTACGACGCCCCGAGCATCGCCGTCGACCGCCACTACCTGGCCCGGGATATGATCCAGACCCATGAGGTGGTCATCGAGGACGAGCCCGAGCTGATCCGCTTCCCCGGCGTGGTGCCGAAGATCCCGGGCCACGAGGGCCGCGTCCGCTGGGTGGGCCCGGAACTGGGCCAGCACACGGCCGAGGTCCTGCGGGACCTTGCCGGAATGGACGCCGACGATATCGCCGGCCTCGGACTGCAGGAGGTGCGCTGAGATGAGCGTGGAAGTAACGGACGTCTTCCTGCGGGACGGACTCCAGGACGAGCCCGTCATCGTATCCACAGCGCACAAGCTGGAGATCGCCGAGGCACTCGTCGACGCCGGACTGCAGCGCATCGAGGTGGCCTCCTTCGTGAACCCGAAGCGTGTGCCGCAGATGGCCGACGCCGCCGACGTCCTCACGTCGCTGCCGGCAGTTCCCGGGGTCATCTACACCAGCCTGGCGCTCAACGGCCGGGGCATCCAGCGCGCTGTCGACGCCTGCGCCACCGACATCCAGGTGGTCACCTCGGCAAGCCAGGCGCACAGCAACGCCAACGCCGGCCAGACCATCGAGGACGCCCTGGCCAGCCTCGGCGCGGCCGTTGCCAGCTTCCCGGAGATCCGGTTCTTCGCCGGCATCTCCACGGCCTTCACCTGTCCGTTCGAGGGCGCGGTCGACCCCGGCTACCTGCTGCGCGTGGTGCGTGCCTTCAAGGACATGGGCATCACCGACGTCGGGCTCGCGGACACGCTCGGCACCACGCCCACCGAACAGGTGATGTCCAGCCTGCACTACGTCCGCGAGGCCGAACCGGACCTTACGTATTACCTCCACCTGCACAACGGGCACAGCCAGGCGCTGGCCACCGCGAGCGCAGCGGTGGAGTCCGGCGTCGTCCGTTTCGATGCCGCCCTCGGCGGTTACGGCGGCTGCCCGTTCGCCCCCGGGGCGCACGGCAACATCGCAACCGAGGAACTTGTCCGGCACCTGCACGACGCCGGGCACCAGACCGGGATCGACGAGGACCGCCTCGCCGAGGCGGTTCGGCTCGCCCGCGACGTCGTGACGCACTCACCGGCAGCCGGGGTCCTCGACCCAGCACGCTAACCCCTATACCCGCTTCAACTTCCCATCCACAGGCCGCCGACGGCGGTTTCCCACCAACGTTTTGGGGACAATGATGTCTACAAATTCACGTACCACGGACCTCACCAACGAACCTACGGACCAGCCGCCGAGCCAGACCGGCCACGCCGGCTCCCGGCCTGGCACGCACCATCCCGGCCGGCCGGGGCTCAAAATCGCCAACCTTCCGGCGCCGCTCTACCTGCTCCTTGCAGGCCTGGTTCTCACCGCAGCCGTCACCGGCAACCTCCCGGACACCATGGTGGTGGGCTTCGCCACCACCATCCTGCTCGGCGGGCTGTTCATCTGGATCGGCAACCTGTTCCCGGTGGTCAGGGACTTCGGTCTCCCCACCATCCTCTGCACCTTCGTCCCCGCCACCCTCGTGTTCCTGGGCTGGATGCCGGAGAACATCGTCACAGTGGTGAAGAACTTCGTCGACGGCCAGGGCTTCCTGGACTTCTTCGTGGTCGGCATCATCGCCGGTTCCATCCTCGGCATGCCGCGAGCGCTGCTGCTGAAGGCGGGCCCACGTTTCGCCGTCCCCCTCATCGGCTGCCTGATCGCCACCTTTGTCCTGGTCGGACTTATCGGCGCGGTCACGGGCTTCGGCTTCGTCGACGGCATCCTCTTCATCGCCGCGCCCATCATGGCCGGCGGCCTGGGGGTCGGAGCCCTGCCCATGTCGAAGATGTACGCAGCGGCCACCGGCGGCGACTCCGCCGCCTTCATGGGTGACCTGATGTCCGCCGTCGTGATGGCCAACGTGGTCTGCATCCTCATCGCCGGCATCTACAACGGCCTGGGCAAGCGCAAGAAGCAACTCTTCGTTGGTTTCAACGGCCACGGCCAGTTGCTGCGGATTACCGGGCGGGGCGGAGAGCTTACCCTGCCGCCCAAGCGCGACACGTCCTCGTTCATCGCACTGGGCAAGGGCCTGCTCATCGCCGGCAGCCTCTTCGTGTTCGGCAACCTCGTGGCCGCCTTCATCCCCGGACTGCACCCCTATGCCTGGACCATCATCGCCGCCGCGGCAGTGAAGATCTTCAAGCTGCTCCCGCAGGACGTCGAGGACTCAACCGCTGACTGGGGCGACCTGATCGGCGCAGTCCTGGTGCCGGCCCTGCTGGTCGGCGTCAGCATCACCTACATCGACATGACCCAGGTCTTCGCCTCGCTGAGCAATCCCCTGTTCATCCTGCTCACCATCTGCACCGTCATCATCGCCACGGTGACCTCCGGCGTTCTCGGCTGGCTCGTGAAGTTCAACTTCGTCGAGGCATCCATCACGCCCGGCCTGGTCATGGCGGACACCGGCGGCAGCGGCGACGTGTCGGTGCTGAGCGCGGCGAACCGCATGCACCTCATGCCCTTCGCGGCCCTCACCAACCGGCTCGGCGGAGCGCTGGTGCTCTTCGTGACGTCGCTGATCGTGCCGTTTCTTACCTAGCCCTTAATTACGACGGCGGTGCCCGGCAACTGCTGCCGGGCACCGCCGTTCCAACTCACCACTAGGACCAACATGAGCTTGAACATCCTGGCCGTCGACGGCCGTTCCCCCCGGATCACCGGCGACGCGTGGGTGGCGCCGACCGCCACCGTGGTCGGGTCCGCCACCATCGGGGCAGGGACCGGGATCTTCTATGGCGCCGTCATTCGTGCGGACATGGAGGACATCAGCATCGGCGAGGGCAGCAACATCCAGGACACCGCCGTCGTCCACGCCGATCCCGGCCACCCGGCACGCGTGGGCAACCACGTCAGCGTGGGGCACGGCGCGGTGCTGCATGGCTGCACGGTGGGCGACGGTGCCCTCATCGGCATGAACGCCACGGTCCTCAACGGCGCGATCATCGGCGCCGGCTCCCTGGTGGCCGCCAACGCGCTGGTTCCGGAGGGCACCGAGGTGCCGCCCGGCTCGCTCGTGGCGGGGGTGCCGGCCAAGGTGCGCCGCCCGCTTCTGCCGGAGGAAATTGAGCATTGCCGGCAGAACGCCTTAACGTACGCCACACTGACTTTGAGGCACCGGGACGCCACTACCGCGGCGCTGCCGGCCTGACCAGTTCCCACCCCACGAACGCAAGGACAGCCCATGACCACCACTCCCACCACTTCCCGTCCCGCCGGTTCAGGTTTCGCGGGGCAGGGCGCCGCCCTCCCCGACGAGGGCCACGTCTCTGCGGCCGTCGCTGACGTCCTGGCGGAGCGCGCAGGACACCTGTTCGGGCTGATGGGCAACGGCAACGCCCATCTCATCAGCCGGCTCACCCGCTGCGGCTTTCCCTTCACGTCGGCCCGCCACGAGGCCGCGACCGTCGCCATGGCGGACGCGTACCACCGGGCCACCGGAGGCGTCGCGGCCGCCACCACCACGTATGGCGCCGGCTTCACCAACGCCTACACCACTCTTGCCGAAGCCCGGCTGGCCCGCATTCCGCTGGTATTCGTCGGACCTCGGCATCGCCGGCGGCTTCACGCGCAGCCACCGCCTCGACGTCGCACGCCAGGCTGACCTCGTCCTGGTGGCGGGGGCGAGCCTCAACGCCTTCCAGACCCGTTACGGAACCCTGTTCCCGGCAGACGCCAGGATCATCCGGCTCGACAACGAGCCCGATGGCGGGCAAAACGCCGGCTCCGAGTACGTCCGGGCCGACATCCTGCCATTCATCGAGGGCCTGCTGGAGCGCTTGCCCGCCGCAGGATCGCCAACCTGGCGGGATGCTGTCCCCGAGGTGTCGGGGACGGATTTCCGCTCGTCCAGCCCCGTGGAGGACCCGGTGGAGTTCGGCCCGGACGGGCGTCTCAACCCTCGTGCCGTCGTCGCTGCCCTGGACCGGATCCTGCCGGCTGAGCGTTCGGTGGTGATGGACGGCGGGCACTTCATCGGCTGGGCGCCGATGTACCTCTCCGTCCCGGACCCGCACGCCATGGTCCTGGTGGGAACCGCCTTCCAATCCATCGGGCTGGGCTTCGGCTCCGCTGCCGGGGTTTCGGCCGCCCGCCCGGAACGCACCACCGTCCTGGTCAGCGGCGACGGCGGCGGCCTCATGGGGCTGTCCGACTTCGAGACCTTCCTGCGGGCCACCCGCAGGGGTGTGGTGGTGGTCCTGAACGACTCGGCGTACGGCGCGGAGCTGCACCAGTATGCCGCAAAGGGGCTGCACGACCAGGCGATGCTGATCGACGAAGTGGACTTCGCCGCCGTCGGACGCGCCCTGGGCGCCGACAGGATCAAGGCGCGCACGCTTGCCGACTTGGGGCTGCTCGAGGACTGGCTGGCGACGCACGATGACGGCGTGTTCGTTCTGGACGTGGCGATTTCCCAGAAGGTGATTGCCGAGTTCATGGCGGAGTCATTGGCCGCCAAGGGCTGAGGCGGCGTCATAAGCTGGCCACATGCCCCCTACTGAACAGAACGGAAGCAACCGCACGCTGGAGCGTGCCGCCGCGATCCTCGACGCGGTGGGCCGGTCGGCCGTGTCAGCCAGTGAGCTGTCCCGGCGGACCGGCCTGTCGCTGTCCACAGCGCACCGTCTGGCCCTGCAGATGGTGGACTACGGCTTCCTCCGCCGCACCGAGGGCGGCACCTTCCGGCTCGGACAGCGGTTCGTCCGTTCGGCCCTGGAGAACGTTGCCTTGCCCGTGCTCCATGAGCTCCGCGACCGCACCGGCGAGACGGCGCAACTCTGGGTCCGGCGGGGGAATGAACGTGTCTGCCTCATCAGCGCAGACAGCCGCCACGAACTTCGCGCCACCCTGCCGCCAGGTTCGCGCCTCCCCCTGCCCGCCGGCTCGAGCGGCCGGCTCCTCGCCGCCGACGACGAGGTGCTGGCCGAGCTGGCTTCGGCGGGCTGGATTGAATCGGTGGGGTCCCGTACGCCCGGCCTCGGCTCCATCAGTGCGCCGGTACAGACCGAAGAGGGAATCATCGCCGCCGTCTGCCTCGCCATGCCCCTGGCCCGTGTCACTGGATCTCCGGGCCAGGACCACGGCGCCGTCGTGGTGCAGGCGGCACGGCGAATCGAGGAAGCGGTGCGCGAAGGGGCCTAGGGTTCCTGCCGCCGCCTGCCCTCCCGCGGCCGCTCCCAAGCCCCTCCGGCCAAAACGTTGACAAAGTGTTGGCCTCGCGGTTCTACTTTTATGCAGGCACCGAACATGATGCACGCGAACCGTACGCGTGGACAGGCTTACATCAGAGCCCGTGGGGGCGGTGCACCAGCGGCCTACAGGCCATACACATTGGCATCCGGTAGACGCTGCGTACGCAGAGATCCCGGAATGCCCGCTGTCGCCGACTCGCGCGGCCCAAAAACTCTGAACAGCTCAAAACTTTCAACACCCCAAGGACACCCATGCCCAGCTCCACCAAGACCATCGACATCCAGGTAAACGACCGCCAGATCCTCGACGAGAGGCTGGATGCCGCCGTCAAGTGCCTTCAGGAGGCGGCCATGCTCACCGGAACACACGGGATCATGGTCACCCGCAACAGGCCCGGGAGCTACACCGCCACGCTCTCCGACCAGGTTCCATTCGGCATGACCCGCGAAATTATCCTCTAAACTTTGGGGACCTTAACCCGTCCCCGGTATCCGGGAATACCTGGCGGCGCCCACTCGTTGAGTCCTGCGAATGCGCGCCGTCCGGCGCACAGCCGAAGGAGTAAAAACCATGGCAACTGACTACGACGCCCCTCGCGTGGCCCAAGAGGACCAGCCGGCCAACGAGTCCCTGGAGGCCATCCAGTCCCGCCAGGGCGGATCCCAGACTGCCCTGCTTGATGTGGAAGAAGCGGACACCGCCGAAGGCATCGACCTTCCCGGTGCCGACCTGTCGCATGAAGAGCTGCTGATCCAGGTTGTTCCGGTGCAGGAAGATGAGTTCACCTGTATGTCCTGCTTCCTGGTCCACCACCGCAGCCAGCTCGCGCGGGAAAAGGACGGCAAGAAGTACTGCTCGGAGTGTGAAGGCTAGCACCAGAGGGCTAGCTCTGAAGGGCCAGCACTGAGAAGATGGCGCTGTCCTGGCCCGGCTCCGATCGTCCTGGACCGCCGTCGTTCCCGTCGTCGGTCTGATCGTGCTGGCCGTGACCTGGGGAGTCTCCCCCGGTCCGGTGCTGACTACCGTCATCGCAGTGGTTCTGGTGGGTGCCGTTCTGGCGGCGGTGCACCATGCCGAAGTGGTGGCCCAGCGCGTCGGCGAGCCCTTAGGGTCGCTCGTGCTGGCCGTCGCGGTCACCGTTATCGAGGTGGCCCTGATCGTCACGCTGATCGCTTCCGGCGGCGAAGGAAGCCACTCGCTGGCACGGGACACCGTTTTTGCCGCCGTCATGATCACGGTCAACGGCATCGTGGGGATTGCACTGCTGGTGGGCGCCCCCCGGTATGGCTTCCCGCGGTTCAACCCGGAGGGATCCGGTGCCGCCCTGGCCGTGGTTCTCACGCTGGCTACGCTGACGCTGGTCCTGCCGACCTTCACGTCGTCGCGGCCTGGCCTACGGTTCGGCCATTGCCAGCATCGGCCTGACGATTCCCGCCATTGCGGTGGCCAGCATCTGGCTGCAGGGACCGTTGACGCTGGGGCTCGGCGGCACGCAGATAGTCCTGTTCCTGCTGAGCGTCATAGTGGGAACACTCACGGTGGTGCCCGGCCGTGCCACCCGCCTGCAGGGGGCCATCCACCTGGTTCTGTTCGCCGCGTTCCTCTTCCTCGCCATGTTCCCGTAACTGGAATCGCGTAGGAGTTCCGGGCGCCGGTCAGCTGCCTCCAACTGCCACTTCGATATCATGGCCTCATGACTTCCCCTTCAGGGAGCGACGAAGACCTCCTGCTCGAGCGGCAGCTCTGCTTCGCTCTGGCTGTCGCCTCGCGCACCGTCATCAGCGCTTACCGGCCCGTGCTGCAGGAGCTGAACCTGACCCATCCGCAGTACCTGGTGATGCTGGCGCTGTGGGAGAAGAGCCCGCGTTCCGTCAAGGAAATCAGCGACGCCCTCCTCCTGGTTCCGGCCACCCTGTCCCCTCTTCTCAAGCGGCTCGAAGCCTTGGGATATGTCACCCGCCGCCGCGTTCCCGGGGATGAACGCTCCCTTGCGGTCGGGCTGACCCCCGAAGGCACCGCGCTCCGCGACAAGGCGTTGGGCGTGCCCGGCACCATGCTGGCCAAGCTCGGCCTCACCCGCGCCCAGGCGGAGGACATCCACGTGGCCATGACCCAGCTCATCGAAGCCGCCCAGACGGACCACACCCTCCAGACCGACCCCGACATGGATGACGAAGCCACAGCCTAGGCGCCAGGAGCATGCCCCTGCCCTTAGCCCCGGATTTCGACAGCGGTTGACCAACCACCGGCGGATGGCCAGCGGGCTGATCGTCACGCACCGGCCGGCATAGTTTCACCCCACGACGGCGGTTAGCGCCTGGTCGTAGATGTTCAGGGCCGTGGCCACTTCCCCGGGCGTCACGACGGCGGGCGGGACGACGTGGATGCGGTTGTCGGCGATGAAGGGCAGCAGACCCAGGCGCAGGAGTTCTGCTTTGAGCCGGCCCATGTAGTCGGCCGAAACCGGCGTCCGGGTGGACGGGTCCTGGACGAGTTCCAGCGCCCAGAAGACGCCGCGGCCGCGGACCTCGCCGATAACGCCGTGGCGCTCGGCAAGCGCACGAAGGCCGGGTTCCAGGTGGTCGCGGCCGATCCGCGCGGCGTTGCCGACGATGTCCTCTTCCTCGAAGGCCTCGATGGACGCTACGACTGAGGCTGCGGCGAGGGGGTGGCCGGAGTAGGTCAGCCCGCCGGGGAAGACGCGCTCGTCGAAGGTGGCCGCGATGTCGCCGGAGATAATCACGCCGCCCACCGGGACGTAGCCGGAGTTCACGCCCTTCGCGAAGGTGATGAGGTCCGGGGTGACGTTGAACGCGTCGAGGGCGAACCAGTCGCCGGTGCGTCCGAAGCCGGCCATGACTTCATCGAGGATCATCACGATGCCGTACTCGTCGCACAGCTCGCGCACGCCCTCGAGGTAGCCGGGGGTCGGGACGAGGATGCCGGCCGTGCCGGGGACGGTTTCGAGTAGGAGGGCTGCGACCGACTGCGGCCCCTCGGCCTGGACGACGCGGCGCAGGTGGTGCAGTGCGCGCTCGGTCTCCTGTTCCGGCGTCTCTGCCCAGAATTCGGACCGGTAGAGGTACGGGCCGAAAACGTGGACGTGGCCCCGGGCGTATTCGTTGGGGATGCGGCGCCAGTCACCGGTGGCCACGATCGCCGAGCCCGTGTTGCCATGGTACGAGCGGTAGCGGGAGATGACCTTGTCGCGGCCGGTGTGCAGGCGGGCCATGCGGATGGCGTTTTCGTTCGCGTCCGCGCCTCCCTTGGTGAAGAAGACCTTCTCCATGTTGGCCGGGGCGTGGGACAGGATCCTGGCTGCAGCCGTGCCGCGGACGTGGTTGGCGTGGGCCGGCGCGACGGTGGCCAGGCTGGTTGCCTGCTGCGCAATGGCGGCGATGACCTTGGGGTGCTGGTGGCCGATGTTGGTGTTCACCAGCTGGCTGGAGAAGTCCAGGTAGGTGTTGCCGTCGTGGTCCCAGACGGTGCTGCCGGATCCGCCGGCAATGGCCATTGGGGTGAGGGACTTCTGCGCCGACCAGGAATGGAAGACGTTCGCCCGGTCCAGGGCGACGACGTCGGCGTTGGAGATAGCAGCGTCGCTGGCGGCTGCGTTGGTGACTGCGGCATTGATGCCTGCTGCAAACAGGGTTTCCTGGCTGGCGCCCATGACGGTTCCTCTCGGTGGATGGATGGGGACTTCCTTCATCATCCGGTCCACGCCCGACGCAACCCCCTATACCTTTGTACAATCAGTCCAATCCGATTCGACGTTTTCACATCCTAGGGGTCCGGCATGCCGCCAAGCCTGAACGTCCTCCTCCGCAGCCGCGCGCTGAAGCTTCGCCTCGTGATGCCGGAAGCTGGATCCGCCCAACTCGACGAGCCAATCACCTGGGTCCACAGCTCCGACCTGGCGGATCCCACCCCGTTCCTTGACGCCGGGCAGCTGCTGCTCACCGACGGCACACAGTTCCCGATGGACACCAAGCCAAATGGCTCCACCTATGACGAGTACGTGGGGCGCCTGGTGGGGCATGGCATCGCGGGCCTGGGGTTCGCGACGCAGGTGATCCACGGGACGCTGCCGCCGGCGCTGGAGGAAGCCTGCCGGAAACACGGGCTGCCGCTATTGGAGGTCCCGGACCGGACGCCGTTCATCGCGATCATCCGCATGGTGGCCGACTACCTGGCCAAGGAGGAACATGCCCGGGCGGAATGGTCGCTGCAGGCACAGCGCGCCATCTCCCGCGCGGCCCTCCGCCCGGACGGGCTGACCTCGATCCTCGGGGAGCTGGAACGCCAGCTGCACAGCTGGGTGGCTCTCTACGACGCCGCGGGCAACTACGTCCGGATGGCGAGGAACCGTCCGGTTCCCTCCGACATTGCCGGCGAGGTCACGGCGAAGGTCCGCAATGCCCTGGACCTGGGCACACGTTCCGCCTCGCATCTGCTCATCGGGGGCCAGTCCGTGACGCTGCAGACTCTTGGCCGGAAGGGCAGCCTCCGCGGCGCGCTGGCCCTGGGTGCCATCGAGCCCCTGGACCCGGCACGGACGGACATCGTCAACAGCGTGATCGGTCTGGCCAGCCTGACGCTTGAGCAGACGCGCACCCTCGATACCGCCCGCAGGCACCTCCGCGCCGGTGTCTTCGAGCAGCTGCTGGCGGGCAGCACCGACGTCGCGGCTAGAACGGCGCGGCAGGTGTGGGGACAGCTGCCGCGGGAACCGCTGCTGGTGACCGCCTCGCGGCAGGAGAACCCGGCACCGAACCTGCTCGAGGCGCTGGAACTGCTCGCCGACGACTACCGGGGCGCGGTGTTCTATGCCCTGCGCGGCGACCTTTTGGTGGTCATGGCCGGGCGGCAGCACCAGGACAAGGTTCTGGAGCTGCTGCAGCGGCATGGCGCCTGCGGTGTTTCCGCCGAGACGGCGATCGCGGGGCTTTCCGGCGCCCTGGAAGAAGCCACCCGCGCGCTGCGGCGCGCCGCAGAACTGGGGAGGACCGCCATCGAATTTTCCGAACTGTCCGACGGCGGGATGCTGGGCCTGCTGCGCGAGGAGAAGGCCGGTCCTGTGGCGCGCGGACTGCTGCAGCCGCTGATCGCGCACGACGCGGCGGAGCAGGCTGAGCTGCTGGCCACTGTGCGGGAGTGGTTCGCGAACGACTGCGTGTGGGACAAGACGGCCCGGCGCCTTGGGGTGCACCGCCACACTCTGCGGAACCGGGTGGACGCGGCCGGCAGGATCCTCGGGCTGAACCTGGACGGCATGCGAGACCGGCTGGAGCTGTTCGCCGCGGTGCAGTTCCTGGAAGAGACTCAGTTGCGGGAGGGTTGAAAAGCGGCAGGGCCTCCAGCGGTGCGCCGGAGACCCTGCCGTGGATTCACTTGCTTAGTTCTGCGGGAAGCCGAGGTTGATGCCGCCGTGGCTGGGGTCGAGCCAGCGGGAGGTGATGGCCTTTTCGCGGGTGAAGAACTGGAAGCCCTGCAGGCCGTACGCCTTGGAGCTGCCGAAGATCGAGTCCTTGAAGCCGCCGAAGGAGTAGTAGGCCACGGGCACGGGGATGGGCACGTTGATGCCCACCATGCCCACTTCGACCTCGTTCTGGAAGCGGCGGGCTGCGCCGCCGTCGTTGGTGAAAATCGCCGTGCCGTTGCCGAAGGCACCGGAGTTGATCAGATCCAGGCCCTCCTCGTAGCTGCGGACGCGGACCACGGCCAGGACGGGGCCGAAGATCTCTTCCGTGTAGACGCGGGAGGTGACCGGGACGTCGTCGATCAGGGTGGGGCCGAGCCAGAAACCGTTCTCGTCGCCGTCAACGTTGATGCCGCGGCCGTCCACCACCACCTTGGCGCCATCCTCGATGGCGACATCGATGTAGGAGGCCACCTTGTCGCGGTGCTGGCGGGTGACCAGGGGGCCCATATCGCAGTTGCGGCGGCCGTCGCCGATCCGCAGCGTGGCCATGCGGGAGGTGATCTTTTCGATCAGTTCGTCGGCGGCGGGCTCGACGGCGACCACGACACTGATGGCCATGCAGCGTTCACCGGCGGAACCGAAGCCGGCGTTGATGGCGGCGTCGGCTGTCAGGTCGAGGTCGGCGTCGGGCAGGACCAGCATGTGGTTCTTGGCGCCGCCGAGAGCCTGGACGCGCTTGCCGTTGCGTGCGGCGGTCTCGTAGATGTACTGGGCGATCGGGGTGGACCCGACGAAGGAGATGGCCTTCACGTCAGGGTGCTCCAGGAGGCCATCGACGGCTTCCTTGTCGCCGTGCAGGACGTTGAAAACGCCGTTCGGCAGCCCCGCTTCGGTGAACAGCTCGGCGAGCCAGTTGGCCGCCGACGGGTCCTTTTCGCTGGGCTTCAGGACCACGGCGTTGCCGGCTGCGATGGCGATCGGCAGGAACCACAGCGGCACCATCGCGGGGAAGTTGAACGGGCTGATGATGCCCACGACGCCGAGGGGTGACTTGGTGGAGTAGACGTCCACGCCGCTGGAGACGTTCTCGGAGTGCTCGCCCTTGATCAGGTGCGGGAAGCCGGTGGCCAGTTCCACGACCTCCAGGCCGCGGGTGATTTCGCCCAGCGCGTCGGAGACGACCTTGCCGTGCTCGGCCGTGATGATCTGGGCCAGTTCGCCCTTGCGCTCGTTCAGCAGTTCGCGGAAGCGGAAGATGATCTGCTGGCGCTTGGTGATGGACAGGCCGCGCCAGGCCGGGAAGGCCTTCTGTGCGGATGAGATGGCGGCCTCGATGTCGCCGGCGTTGGCCAGGGCCACCCGCTTGGTCTCGGTGCCGCGGGCGGGGTCGAAGACCGGCGCGGTGCGGTCACCGGAGGAGAGTGCTTCTTCTCCCCCGATCCAGTGGGACAGTACGGGAAGTTCCTGGTTTTCTGACACGCTTCTTCTCGCTTTCAGGATTGTTGGCAGGGGCGCCGGACGGCTTACTAGCCACGGTAGTTAAGCCGCATGGCGGTCAGCTCCCTACATTTGTCACGCCCGTCAGGTGTGGATCGACATATGTACACGCCCGACGGCGTCCCGCGTGGCCCTACGGTGATGTCACCAGCACGCCCACCCAGGAGCCCTATGAAACGACGCCGCCCCGCCACTGCCGCCACACAACGGGAAGCCACCGCCGTCCGCACCGGCGAGCACTGCCCTCAGACCGGATGGTGGTACCCGCTGCAGTCCGAGTCTGCAGAACCCGCGCCCGCAGAGCCCGGCCTCGCCCCGTGGTTCGTGGGGCAGGGAAGCGTCATGCCCGCGATCGGCGGTTCACCCTCCCTCTGGCTGCCAAGCCGGAACGGCTGACTGCGCAGGCCCGGCGGCAATAAAACTTCGGGTCGCACCATTTACTCGGGGGTGGGTAAAGAGCTAAACTTTGTCAGACAATCTGCATGCAACGCAGACCAGAACCTAGCAATTGGGGGAGCACATGGCGGAAACGCACCTGTCACCCGAACCGATATCCCTGCCTGTGAGAATGTCGCCCGTGGCCTCCGTTTCCCGCCGGGACGGCGTGGTCAACGAAATCCGCCGCGCGGTGGTGCTGGGCACCATCAAACCGGGTGAAAAACTGACCGAAGTCCAGCTGTCCGAATGGCTCAATGTCAGCAGGCCCACGGTCCGCGAGGCGCTGAACCAGATGGCGCAGGAAGGCCTTCTGGTGCAGGAGCCCTACCGCGGGCTCCGCGTGGCCACCCTGGATACGACGTCCATCATGGACTTGGCAAACACCCGCATGGCGCTGGACATGCTCGCGGTCACCGCGATCATTGAAGACGAAACCGGGCGCCGCCTGCGCATGGTCGAGGAAAGCTGGGCCGAATACAGCCGCGTGGAGATGGACCCGGACCCGGTAGTGCGGCATGAAAGCCACGTGGCCTTCCACCGCAAGCTCTGGGCCGCGTCCGAGAACGCGCTGCTGCTCCGCCTATGGCCCGTCACCGAAGCCCACGTCACCATCATCCTTGCCCAGGACCAGGCAACCCGCGCAGACCCCGTCCGCGCCCACCGCGTGCACGAGAAGCTCGTCAAAGCCATTCGGACCAAAGACCTTGAGGTCATCAGGAAAGCCTTCACCGAACACACGATCGACAGCGCGAAGGAACTCATCGCGCTGCTGGACAAACAACGTGTGGACGCACCCCAGCCGGATAAAAAGAAGTAGGAGTATCAGCCCATGAAGATTCTTATTGTTGGCGCAAACGGCCTTCTCGGTTCCGCGGCGGCCGCAGCACTCAAGGGACGGCACGAGGTATTCGAAGCCTCCCGCTCAAGCGATATCAGCGTGGACCTGGCCGAACCTGACTCGATCCGGCGCATGTTCGATCAGGTGGGCACCGTAGATGCCGTCATCTCCTGCAGCGGTTCGGTTCCCTTCAAGCCGCTCGCTGAGCTCACGGACAAGGACTTCAGGTCCGGCTTTGAGGACAAGGTCCTTGGCCAGGTCAACTTGGTGCAGCTCGGCGCCGAGTACATTTCCGACGGCGGCTCTTTCACCCTGACCAGCGGCGTCCTCGCCCGCGAGCCCATCCTGACCGGCGCCGCGGCATCACTGGCCAACGGCGCCCTCGAGTCCTTCGTCATGGCTGCCGCCGCCGAGCTGTCACGTGGAATTCGGATCAACGCCGTCAGCCCCACAGTCCTGGCCGAGGCCTCTGGGTATCACGAGTTCTTCCCCGGGTTCTCGCAGGTGCCGGCCGAGACGGTCGGCCGCGCCTACGTGAAGTCGGTCGAGGGCATCCAGACCGGTCAAGTCTTCGCACTTGACTAAGCCGCACCAGAAGCGGCCGGACTAGGAGCGGCCGGACCAGAAGCGGCCGGACTAGGAGCGGCCGGACCAGAAGCGGCCACCACCCCGGAAGCGAGCCACCGCAAAACCGAGCCATCCTGAAGCAGGGCCACCGTAAATGCGGTCCACCCTAGAAGGGCGGGGGTTCTGGCTCCTTGGGCGGGTAAAGGGCTTTGCCGAAATCCGCCGCTTCGGTGCTGTATTCCCGGCCCAGGGGCGAACGCCACTCAAGATCACCCGTTGGGGACGACTGTCTATAGCTCCAGGCGCCGATGGACTTTAGCGCGTGGTGCCTTCGGCAGAGCATTGCGAGGTTGCCTGCGTCGGTGGCGCCACCGTCCTGCCACTCGATGGTGTGGTCGGGTTCGCAGGCGGCGGCCCGGCACGTGCATCCCGGGAATCGGCAGGTCCCGTCACGGTAATATAGGTACCGGCGCAGCGCCTTCGGTGGACGGTACGCTGCACGGCCCACGCCCAGGGCCTGCCCGGTGGTGCAGTCGATGAAGAGCCGCTGCCATGCGGGCGCAATGGCCGCCAGGCGCCGGGCCGTGGCAGCGTCAACCGGACCGTAGCCTTCGAGTTCGGCCGCCTGGAATTCAACTGCCTGCAGTTCAGCCGCTTTGAGTTCAGCCGTGGCGAGCGTCTCGACGGGTTCGGCACCGTAACCGAGGACGAGTCCGACGGGAATGGTCACCACGACCTCGGCGCGGAACGCTCCGGATCCTGACTCGTCAGATGCGCCCAAAAAACGGTAGGTGAATGCATCAGCGCGAAGCTCCAACAGCGTGCGGGAATCGGGCGCAGTGCCGGATTCGGGAGGTGCATCGGGTCCAGGAACAGCGAAGGCCCCAGGAAGGGCCCCGGGCTCTGCAGCCCGTGCGCTGGCCAGCCGCGCATCGCGGTCGAGCCCATTAAAGATGGCCATCCCGACTTCCGCCGTGAGGAACGCGGATAGCGTGCACATGCCGTCCGGCTCGGGCGAGAACCACACACCTCGTTCGCGCCGGGCAGATGCCTTCCGGGCCGCGAGGCTCTCGGGGTGGAGGCTCTCGCGCAGCCGCCCCAGGCATGCGCGCAACTCGGACGGGGTGCGGCGTCGGCCTTGCCGCGTCCGCGTGCGCTGCAGGGCCGCCGCGGCGAAATTCTCGGCCTGTTCGGCAGGCAGGGAGCGGACCTGGTCGAGGATGATCCGGGCGTGAGCCTCGGAGATCTCCCCTGCCTCGACCGCTTCAAGGATTCCCCACTGGGACGTCGTTAGATCCGCGGCATCATTCACGAGGCGCGCGGCGGTGCCTCTCGAGAGGGCACAGGCGGTGGACACTTCGCTGACGGCGAGCGCATGGGCCTCGTCCCCGCCAAACCGCACCGGTTGGTTCTCTTGGCGCCGGGGAGATTCTTCGCCAATCGCTTCTTCGACCCTCGCCAGGGCGCTCATTTTCATGGCTGTTGCCCAAGCGAGGAGCCGGTCGGTCGACTCCACCATGGAGAGCGCCTCGTCGGCTGTGAGGAAGGAGGGGAGCGGAAAGCTCACCGTTCCGGTAAGCAGCGAATCCTCGTGATCCGTGAAGTCGACGGCCGGAACCCACGTCTCGTCGGCGACGAACGCTTGGACCTCCATGCCGCGCCTCCTTCCCGGAAACCTGGCCTTCCGAACCACTTGTCTTCTGAAATCACTGCCTTCTGAAATCAGCTGCCGGCTTCTGCCCCTACCGGACACTCCCAGACTAGGGAGCGGGTCTGACATTTAAGGGCCGATCGGGCACCGGATGGCAGGCGGGAACCAATAAGTTTTGCCGCCCCACAGGACAACGAAAGTAGGTAGCAGCTCACGGCCTTCCCAGCCCTGAGAACGCCCTGAAATGCTACCTAGTTGGGTGCTGGGGGTGAGCAGAAAGACCAAGGCGCGGCGTGCCGCCGTCGTAACCGGCCGGACGGTAACGGGGAATTTACATTTCCCGCAACCTCACCCGGTTTCGGGGGCACCAGCCCGGGCATCCGCGGAGCGCAGATTGCGCAATATTTCCTGCCGGCTCAAGGCGAACGAAAAAAACACTGGACGTGGCTCTGGTCACAACGCTACTGTTGAACCAGCAAGCAGATTGTTTGACAATAAAACAACCAAACCGTATCGACGGCACACTGCTTACGCCGTCCCCCACCTCCCCACCGGCAGCGCCCAATGCCGCCGGCAAAATTTCCTTCGAGCTGCGGACGGCCCCTTGATGCCGCTGCCAGCCCGGTAACCCCATTCCCGTAAAGAGGGTTTAACAATGACCAAAACAAGCAAGATCGTCCTTGCTGTCCTCGCCATCGCGGTACTGTCCGCAGCCGCAGGCTTCTTCGGCAGCGGCTTCCGTGGCAACAGCGCCGCCGCTTCTACCGGCTCCGCGCAGGGCACGTTCATCGAGGAAATCAAGAAGCGCGGCGAGCTCCGCGTCGGTGTCGCAATCGCTCCGCCCATGACTGTCCAGCAGGCCGACGGCACGCTGGGCGGCCCCAACCTTATTCCGCTGGAGGAACTGGCCAAGCAGCTCGGCGTGAAGCTGGTGCCGGTGGCCGCGGAGTGGAAGAACATCGTGGCCGGCCTGCAGGCCAACCGCTACGACTTCGCAGCTAACCTGGACTACACCGTGGAGCGGTCACTGGCGATCTCCTTCACGAACCCCGTCTACGAATACCCCGGCGTGTTCGTGGTGAAGGCCAACTCCCCGCATACCACCTCTGACCAGATCATCCAGAGCGGCGGCCAGATCGCAACCGCCCAGGGCGCAGCCCCGGAAGCCACGCTGAAAGGCCTGACGTCCAAGATCATGCCCATGGATTCCTACTCGAACGCCATCTCCGCCATCCAGGCCGGCCGGGCCGTCGCCGAATTCACCGACCTGCCCACCGCTGAATCCCAGGCCCAGGCAGACAAGACGCTGAAGATCGTCGTCCCTGATCCGGCGATCTACTCGGGCACCGCTGCCTACGGTGTACCCGCCGGCGTCGACGCCCGTTCGATGCAGATCGTGAACATCGCCATCGAGCGCGCACAGAAGAGCGGCAAGCTCGCCCAGGCCTACGCCAAGGTCAACTACTTCGAGGTGGACAACCTCGGCGATCTCCAGAAGAAGTGACCTGCCTGGAAATGATCTGGCAAGAAGTCACCCGGCAAGGAGCCAAGACATCATGAACTACAACTTCGACTGGGACGTGGTTGCCCGGGCATTGCCTGCAATGATGCAGGGCCTGGGAATCACCGTCCAGATCACGCTCATCACCATTGCCATCAGCATGGTCCTAGCCGTCCCCGTGGCCGTAGGACGCATGTCCAACATCGAGGTCATCCGGTGGGCCGCCCAGGCGTACATCGAGGTATTCCGCTGCACGCCACTGCTGGTCCAGCTGTTCTGGATCTTCTACGCCATGCCGGCCCTGACCGGGGTTACCCTTCCCGGTGAGGTCTCGGCAGTCATCGCGCTGACGGCCAACCTCACGGCCTTCATGGCCGAGGCCTACCGCAGCGGATTCCAGTCCGTGCCCGTGGAACAGGTCGAAGCCGGGCGGATGCTGCAGCTGAGCCGCTTCCAGCAGCTTCGCTACATCATCGTTCCGCAGGCCCTGCGCCAGCAGCTGCCGGTGATCCTGTCCCTGAACATCTCACTGTTCAAGGACACAGCCCTGGTTTCCACCATCGCCGTCGCGGACCTGATGTTCATCTCGAACACCATCTCCTCCCAGACGTACCGGTCCCTGGAAGTCTTCACGCTGGCCGCCATCGTCTACTTCGCGATCGCCTTCCCCGTATCCCTGGCGACCAGCGCACTGGAACGCCGGATGCAAAACAGCTCCGGCATGGGCGCCCCTCCGCCCCGGAAACTCGTCGCCCGCATGATGCCTGGCTCACGGACGCCTGATACACGGACGGCAGACTCACGGACGGCGGTGCCGGCATGAGCCACTCGGCACCCGGCGCTCAGCTTTCCACCCGCCAGCAGAAGGACAATGATGGAAGCGAACAGAAGGGCACCCAGGTGACAACTCTGGAGCACATCCCGGGCCGCGCCGGCAGCGGGCAGGTCCTGGTGGAGGCCCGCGGCCTCCAGAAGAGCTTCGGTCCCCGGCAGATCCTCAAAAACGTCGACTTCCAGATGAACAAGGGCGACATCACCGTCATCATCGGCAAGAGCGGCTCCGGTAAGTCCACCCTGCTGCGGGCCCTGGCCGGACTCACCGACCCCGACGAAGGCCAGATAATCGTCGACGGCCAGACCGTATTCACCGAACAGCAGCGCACCAAGGAATGGGACAGCGTCCGCTCCGAAGTTGGCATGGTCTTCCAGACCTACACCCTGTGGCCGCACATGAACGTGCTGGACAACCTGGTCTTGGCACCCCGCAAAGTCCGGGGCGCCGGAGCAAAGGAAACTCGGGACCGCGCCGAGGCAGCGCTGGCCGAGGTGGGCATGGCGCACCACATCCTCAGCAAGCCCACCCAGCTCTCCGGCGGTGAACGGCAGCGCGTCGCCATCGCCCGGGCCCTGATGATGAAGCCCAAGCTCCTGCTCTGCGACGAGATCACCTCCGCCCTTGACCCGCCCGTGGCAGCCGAGGTCCTGGACGTTCTGCGCCGCCTGAAGGAGGAAGACGGCATCGCCGTTGCCCTCGTCACCCATGACATGGCCTTTGCCTCCAAGGCAGCCGACCGCGTGGTGTTCTTCCACAACGGTGAAATCGCGGTCAACGCCACTCCGGAAGCCGCATTCGACAACTGCGACAACGAAGACCTCAAGAAGTTCGTGGACGCCGTCCGTTTCTAGCCCGGCCGGGTTAAAAAGCGGACCAAGAAAGGAAACACAGTGCACACCGTTGTAATTGGCGGCGGCGTTATCGGCCTCACGCAGGCCTACCACCTTGCTCGGGAGGGCGAGAACGTCACCGTCATCGATGCCCGGGCCACCGGCCTGGGCGCCTCCGAGGTCAATGCCGGCTGGATCGTGCCGGCGGAGGCGGCACCCGTGCCAGGACCCGGCGTCGTTCTTCAGTCCCTGAAATGGATGCTGCGCCCGGACAGCCCGCTCTACATCCGCCCGTCCGTACAGCCCGACTTCCTGAAGTTCATGTTCAACATGTGGCGCCGGTCCAACTTCCAGGACCAGCGGGCCGGCTTCGAAGGGCACCTGCGCCTGGCGCAGCACACCATCGAGACCTTCGACGAGTACCGTGCCGACGGCATGGACTTCGAAATGCACAGCGAGGGCCTGCTCATGGCCTTCACGCAGAAGGAAAACCTCGAGCACCACCTGGACAACCTGGACCTGCCCAAGTCCTTCGACCTGGACCCGCAGGTCCTGGTGGGCGACGCCGTCCGGACCCACGAACCGCTGCTCACCGACGCCGTCTACGGCGGCATCTACTTCCCGCAGGAACGGCACGTCGATCCCGGCGCCATGGTCACGGCGCTGCACAAGCGGCTCGTGGAGATGGGCGTGCAGATCATCGAAAACTCCCCCATCGACCGGGTCACGTTCAACGGCAGCACCGTCACCGCCGTGCACAGCGGTGAGCAAAAGTTCGACGGCGACCGGTTCGTTCTCGCTGCAGGCGCCTGGACCGGACCACTCTCCAAATTGTTCAAGGCACCCATTCCGGTACGGCCGGGCAAGGGCTACAGCCTCGAAGTCCCCGCCTATGGGCTGAAGGGCGCGGTGAACCTCTCCGACGCCAAGGTGGCCGTGACCCCGTTCAACGCCCGGCTGCGCCTGGCCGGAACCATGGAGTTCGGCGGCCTGGACGAGAAGATCAACCAGGTCCGGATCGACGCCATCCTGCGGGCACCGCGCACCTACTTCAAGGGCTGGGAACCGCCCACCGAACCCGTCACCCCACGGGCCGGCATCCGACCCATGACCCCGGACGGCATGCCGGTCATCGGCGCCCTGGGCAGCCTCAGCAACACGTTTGTTTCCACCGGCCACGGCATGCTCGGCGTAACCCTCGCCCCCGGAAGCGCCGCAGCCCTGACCAAACTCATCCTGAAGGGCAGGAAGAGCCCGGCCCTGCTGCCCTTCACCTCAGCACGCTTCCTGCCCCGCAACCACGCGGGCTAAGACTTCACCTACGAAAGGACTTACAACATGTCACGCACCAAGAAGGACCTCCGCGGCATCCTCGCAGCAGTCACCACCCCGTTCACGGAGGACGGCCGGGCCATCGACGAAGCTGCGCTGCAGCACCAGGTGGAGCGCCTGGTTTCGGCCGGCATCCACGGCATCGTGCCCACCGGCACCACCGGCGAATTCACCACCCTCTCCGCCGACGAATACCGCCGCGTGATCGAGCTCTACGTCAAGGGCGCCGACGGCCGCATCCCCGTCATCGCAGGCATAGGCGCACTCTCCACTCAGGCCGCCATCGACCTCGCCCAGCACGCCGAGACCGTCGGCGCCGACGCCATCATGCTGGTCCCGCCGTTCTACGATCCCCTGGACTTCACCACCCTCAGGGCGTTCCTGTCCGCCGTCGCCGGCTCCATCACCCTGCCGATCGTCTACTACAACGTCCCCGGCGCCACCGGCATCCGACTCACCGCTGCCGAACTCGCCGAACTGGGCCACATCGATGGCGTTGACTACATCAAGAACACCTCCGACGACGCCGTGGGGCTGGCAGAACTGCTGGCCCACCACACCGACAGCATCAAGGCCTTCAACGGCTGGGACACGCTGACATTCTTCGGCATCGCCAGTGGCGCCGAAGCCTCCGTCTGGGGAACCGCCGGCGTGGTTCCCGAACTCGCCGTGGAATTCTGGGAAGCCCTCGCCGAGCAGAAGGACCTGGACCGCGCCCGCGAACTGTGGAAGCACCTCTGGGCCATCAGCGACTTTCTCGAGTCGGTCAATTATGTCGCGGGCATCAAGGCCGGCCTGGAACTCATCGGCCACCCGGTGGGTCCCGCCCGCCTGCCCATCCTGCCCCTCCCCGCCAAGGAACGTGAGCGCTTCGCCGCGATCCTGCAGAATGCGGGCGTCATCCCGGCAGTGACAGCATGAGCCCTCGCTCCACCAGCAGACTCGCCCTCGACGCCATCGAGGTGCACGCAGAGGGCGAGCCCGGACGGATCCTGACCTCCGCCGCCGGGCTCGTCCGTGGCGACACGATGGTGGAGCGCCTGCAGTACTGCAAGGAACACCTGGACTGGCTGCGCCGGCTCATGCTCCACGAGCCGCGCGGCTACCCGGGACTGTGCTCGGTGATCATCCTGCCTGCAGTGAACGAAGGCTCCGACTTCGGCATCGTCGTCCTGGAACAGGGCGGGTTCACCCCCATGTCAGGATCCAACACCATCTGCGCCGTCACAGCGGTGCTGGAGGCCGGCATCGTCTCCGCCCGGGGCCCGGAAACGGTCGTCACCATCGACACCGCTGTGGGCACTGTCCAGGCGGTGGCCAAGGTGCACGAAGGCAAGGTCCTCTCGGTGACCGTCGTGAACGTCCCGGCGTTCGTCGTCGAACTTGACTTCCCGCTCGAGGTCCCGGAACTGGGCACGGTTCCCGTCGACGTCGTGTTCGGCGGCCAGTTCTTTGCCCAGGCCAAGGCGTCCGACATCGGGCTGGAACTGCACCCGGACAACGGCAAGGACCTGGCCCGCGCCGGAGCGCTCATCAAGATGGCCGCGCTGGAGCAGATCAGCGTCAGCCACCCGGACAACCCGCTCATCAGCGGCGTCAACCTGATCATGCTGCACACCGGGGACAGGGTGCCGGGCCGGCAGGACCGCAACACCGTGGTGCTGTCCAATGGCAAGCTCGTCCCGTCCGACCCGTCCACCTGGACCGGTGCGCTGGACCGATCCCCCTGCGGCACCGGCACCAGCGCCCGCATGGCCGCGCTGCACGCCCGCGGCCAGCTCGCCATCGGGGAAGACTTCTCCCACCACAGCATTATCGGCAGCGATTTCATCGGCCGCCTCACGGGCACGACGACGGTCGGCAGCCGGGCCGCGGTCCTCCCCACCGTCACCGGGCGGGGCTGGGTGACAGGACACAGCCAGTGGATCCTGGACCCCACCGACCCCTTCCCCACCGGGTACACCGTGGGCGACATCTGGGCACCCGGCGCCTAAGCAAACACTTTTCGAACGACTGAAAGCAGGAGTTGTGAGCCAGTTCATTAACGGCAAGATCCTCGAGGGCACCACCGGGGAAACCGCGGACGTCATCGACCCGTCCAACGGAACCACCGTCGCCACCATCAGCGTTGCCGGCAGCGACGAGGTCAAGCTCGCGGTCCAGGCCGCGCGGGACGCGTTCCCGGCCTGGTCCCGGGCTACCCCGGCCGAACGCTCGGCCGTCCTCACCCGGTTCGCCACGCTCATGGAAGAGCGCGCCGAGGAATTCGCCCAACTGGAATCCCGCCAGGCCGGCAAACCCATCCGCCTCACTCGCGAATTCGATGTCCCGGGCACCATCGACAACATCGCCTTCTTCGCCGGAGCCGCCCGCAACCTCGAAGGCAAAGCCACCGGCGAATACTCCGCGGACCACACCTCCTCCATCCGTCGCGAAGCGATCGGCGTCATCGGCTCCATCTCGCCGTGGAACTACCCGCTGCAGATGGCCGCCTGGAAGATCCTGCCCGCCATCGCCGCCGGCAACACCATCGTGCTCAAACCCGCCGAGATCACCCCGCTCACCACGCTGCTGTTCGCCCAGGTCGCCACCGAAGCCGGCGTCCCGGATGGCGTCATCAACGTCATCACTGGCCGCGGCTCCACCGTCGGCGCGGAATTGCTGCGCCACCCGGACGTGGACATGCTCTCCTTCACCGGCTCCACCGGCGTGGGCCGCACCGTCCTGGACGCCGCCGCCACCACCGCCAAACGCGTCCACCTGGAACTCGGCGGCAAGGCACCGTTCGTGGTGTTCGACGACGCCGACCTTGAGGCCGCGATCCATGGCGCCGTCGCCGGCAGCCTGATCAACACCGGCCAGGACTGCACAGCAGCCACCCGGGCCATCGTGCACCGTTCCTTGTACGAGGACTTCATCGCCGGCGTCGCGGACCTCTACGCCACGATCAAGCTCGGCCCCACCTCCGACCCCGCCACCGACCTCGGCCCGCTCGTCTCCCAGGCCCACCGCGACAAGGTCGCCGAGATGGTTGACCGCGCCCGCGGCTACGCCCGCGTCATCGGCGGCGGAATGCCTAACACCCAGCAAGACAGTGAGCTGGCCAACGGCTCCTACTACCGGCCCACCCTCGTCGCCGATGCCACCCCGGACAGCGAAATCTTCCGCGACGAAGTCTTCGGCCCCGTGCTGGCCGTCACCCCGTACGACACCGACGACGAGGCCATCCAACTCGCCAACGACACCCCCTACGGCCTTGCCGCCTCCGCCTGGACCAAGGACGTCTACCGCGCCCTGCGTGCCACCCGCGAAATCCGCGCAGGAGCAGTCTGGGTCAACGACCACATCCCGATCATCAGCGAAATGCCCCACGGCGGTATGAAGCAGTCCGGCTTCGGCAAGGACATGTCCACCTACTCCTTCGACGAATACACCGTGGTCAAACACGTCATGTACGACCTCACCGGGGAAAAGGCCAAGGCCTGGCACCGCACCATCTTTTCCCTGGAGGACTAAGGCAAATAACGACGGCGGGACTTTCCGGCCAACGGCAGGACTGCGCTGGTCACCGGGGCGGGCGGCGGCATCGGTTCGGCCATCAGCCGGCGCCTGGCCGCCGAGGGCGCCCACGTGGTCATCTGCGACGTCAATGAGGCAGCGGCCAAGGAGGTGGCAGACATCCTCGTTGGCGAGGGCTTTTCCGCGGAGCCGTTGGTCTTCGACCTCCTCGACCCGGAGGCCTCTCAAGCCGCCGTGCAGCGGATGGTCGACGCACGGGGCCGGCTCGACGTCCTGGTCAACAACGCCGGCGTCAACCGGCGCGGCGACCTGCTTGCCCTGAGCGAAAATGACTGGGACCTGTCCTTCGCCGTCAACGTTGACTCGCTGTTCCACCTGTTCCGGGCAGCACTCCCCCACATGATCGAGGCGGGCGGCGGCGCCGTCGTGAACACCGCTTCCCAGTGGGGCCTCTACCCGGCTCCGGGCCACCTGGCCTACAACGTGTCCAAGGCCGCCCTCGTCGCGTTCACCAAGAACCTGGCCCGCGACTACGCACCAAACAACATCCGGGTCAACGCCGTCGCGCCCGGTGAGGTCCACACGCCCATGCTCGAATCGGGCTGGCACGCAGCGGCCGCACCGTGGCCGACCTCGATGCGCTCGTGCCGTTTGGGCGCATCGGCAAGCCCGACGAAGTCGCCGCGCTCGTGGCGTTCCTCGCCTCGGACGAGGCGCCGTATATCTGCGGCTCGGTCGTCGAAATCACCGGCGCGCAGGCCGTCGCATGAGCGGCGCATCCGTGAGCGGCGAAGGAATGCTGGCGGGCAAGACGGTTCTGGTCACCGGCGCCTCGCGCGGCATTGGCCGCGCGACGGCGGTGGCCCTCCACCGCGAAGGCGCGCACGTGGTCCTGCATTACGGCAACGACAAGGAGTCCGCCCGGGCAACAGCGGACCGCCTCGGCGAGCGCGTGCAGCTGGTGCAGGGCCACCTGCGGGATCCGGCCGAGCGGCGCAGGTTATGGGCCGAGGCCGCCGAGTGGCGCGGCGGCGTCGACGTCCTGGTCAACGATGCCGGGGCGTGGCTGGCGTCTGAAATCGATGCCGACGGCGCGTGGCAGCAGGGCTGGCAGGCGAATTACGAGCTGAACCTGCTGGCCCCTGCCGACCTCTGCCGCGAGGCGATCCTGGGGTTCCCCGCCCGGGGCGGCGGGATCATCGTCAACGTCACCAGCCGCTCGGCCCATCGAGGGGACGACGCCGATCACCTCGCCTACGGCGCTGCGAAGGGCGGGCTGCTCGCCCTAACAAAGGGCATCGCCCGCGGGTACGGCAATGACAACATCCTCGCCTACGCCGTGGCGCCCGGCTGGGTGGCGACGGATATCTCCGCGCACATCTCCCCCGACGATCCAATGCTCAGCGGCCTGCCACTGGGTTGAGGTCAAGCCGCCGGAGGACGTCGCCGAGGTGATCACGTTCCTGGCGTCGGGGCGCTCCCGGCACACCACCGGAGCGACGATCGACATCACTGGCGGGGATTACGTGCGGTGACGTGTCGGCGATCTCCTGGTCCGAGGAACCCGAACCGCCGTGGAACTCCAGGTCGAACGGGTTGTCCTTGCCGATCCAACCATGTCCTTCGTGGAGGCACCGGACCAGTACGCCGCACCACCGGTGGAAACCTTGTTCGCGGAGATCTGCTCGCCGTTGCCTGAGCCGCCCAGCACTATCCCGAGGGCGTCCACGCCCGAGGCCTGGTCGGCCACGACGGCGGCCGCATGAGTGGTCCTTCAGGCTTGCTGGAATACGACGTCGTCGGGGCGCGGTGTTGTTGCGCCGAAAGCGAGTTGGCCCTTTGCCCGCAGCGACTCGATGGCGTCCTCAGGCGACGGCCTGCCGTACACGGCCGATCCGGCCACGAAGACGTTGGCGCCGGCCTCAGCCGCGCGGATGATGGTTTCTTCCGTGATGCCGCCGTCGACCTGGATGGCTACGTTCACCCCGGAACCCTCGACCGCCGCACGGGCGCGGCGGATCTTAGGCAGCACAACGTCCAGGAATGCCTGGCCGCCAAAGCCCGGCTCGACCGTCATGATCAACAGCATGTCCAGTTCGGGGAGCATGTCCAGGTATGGTTCCACCGGGGTGGCCGGGCGCAGTGCCATGCCTGCCTTGGACCCGCGTGCGCGAAGTTCTCGGGCGAGCTTGATGGGGGCGTCGGACGCCTCGACGTGGAACGTCACCGAGCTCAGGCCGACGTCGGCGAACTGGGGCGCCCAGCGGTCGGCATTGGAAATCATCAGGTGGGCGTCCAGCGGCACAGGGCTGACCTTTTGCAGCCGTTCCACGACGGGCAGGCCGATGGTCAGGTTGGGCACGAAATGGTTGTCCATGACATCCACGTGCACGGCGTCGGCGTTGCTGATGCGGGCCAACTCGGCTTCGAGGTTGACGAAGTCGGCCGAGAGGATGCTGGGGTTGATACAGCAATTCAGGGGTGAAATGGACATGATGTCTGCCTTTCGGTGATCTGGGTGACCAGCTGCGCGGAGACCGCAGGGGTCTCCACGCAGCCAGGACGGATGACGGATAGCGCGGTGGCTAGGAGGCCTTCCGTGCGGTGGTGAGGGCGCCGTTAACGTCGGCCAGCAGTTCGTTCCAGCTGGCAACAAACTTGTCCAGGCCTTCGGATTCCAGTTGTGCGACCACGTTGTTGTAAGAGATGCCGAGGTGTTCGAGGGCGTTCAGGACGGTGTTGGCTTCGGCGTAGGTGCCGGTAATGGTGTCACCGGTGACCACACCGTGGTCGAAGGTCGCGTCCAGGGTCTTCTCCGGCATGGTGTTCACGATGCCGGCGGCGACGAGCTCGGTCACATAGAGGGTATCCGGGTAGGCCGGATCCTTCACACCGGTGGAGGCCCACAGCGGGCGCTGTGGGCGAGCTCCCGCCTCCGCCAGGACTGCCCAGCGTTTGGTGGAAAAGAGCTCCTCGTACACCTGGTAGGCCAGGCGGGCGTTGGCAACGCCGGCCTGGCCCTTGAGGGCCTTGGCCTGCTTGGTGCCGATCGCATCCAGGCGCTTGTCGATTTCGGTGTCCACGCGGGAGATGAAGAACGACGCAACAGAGTGGATCTTGGACAGGTCGTGGCCGTTTTCCCCGGCCTGCTTCAGACCGGCCTGGAATGCGTTAATGACGGCCCGGTAGCGCTCCAGGGAAAAGATCAGGGTCACGTTGACACTGATGCCTTCGGCCAGGACCGCGGTGATGGCCTCCAGGCCTTCAATCGTGGCCGGGATCTTGATCAGGACATTGTCCCTGTCGACCTTCTTGTAAAGGTTCTTGGCCTCGGCGATGGTGCCGGCGGTGTCCCAGGCCAGGCGGGGGTCCACCTCGATGGAGACGCGGCCGTCCACGCCATTGGTGGCAGCCGCGATCGGGGCGAAGAGGTCGCAGGCATCGGCGACATCGGTGGTGGTGATCTCGAAGATCGTCTCCTCGACGCCGGCGCCCTGCGCGGCAAGTTCGGCGATCTTAGCGTCGTAGTCCGTGCCGGAGGTGATCGCGGCCTGGAAGATGGACGGGTTGGTGGTTACGCCGACCACGTTCTTCTGGTCGATGAGCTTCTGCAGGCTGCCGCTGGCGAGCCGCTCGCGGGAGAGGTCGTCCAGCCAGATGGACAAACCGGCGTCGGACAGCAGTGCGGTGGGTGTTGCGTTGGTCATGGCTTGTTTCTTCCTTCGAAAGAGGATGTCCCGCGGAACAGGCCGCTGTGCGGGTGAGGGCGGGCGCGCCGTTGTGGGTTAGTTGGCTGCAGCGGCGAGGGAGTCCTTGGCGGCGGCAGTAACCGCTTCTGCCGTGATGCCGAATTCCTGGAACAGGCGCTTGTAGTCGGCGGATGCGCCGTAGTGCTCGAGGCTGATGGAGCGGCCGGCGTCGCCGACGAATTCCTTCCACCCCAGGGCAAGGCCGGCTTCGACGGACACCCGGGCCTTGACCGCTGCGGGCAGGACAGCGTCACGGTAGGCGGCGTCCTGCTTGTTGAACCACTCGACACACGGCATGGACACTACACGGGTGGCGATGCCTTCGGCCTGCAGTGCTTCGCGGGCCTGGACAGCCAGCTGGACCTCGGAGCCGGTGCCGATTAGGATGACCTGCGCGTCCACGGTCTTGCCGTCCTCGGATGCCTCGGCCAGCACGTAGCCGCCCTTGGCCACACCGGCCGGGGAAGCAAAGGTGTCACCCTCGGCCGCGCCCTCGCCACGCTCGTAGGTCGGGACGTTCTGGCGGGTCAGGACGATGCCTGCCGGGTTCTCGTGGTTCTCCAGGATGGTCTTCCACGCGATACCAACCTCGTTGGCATCGGCCGGGCGGACGACGTCGAGACCCGGGATCGCACGCAGCGAAGCGAGCTGCTCCACCGGCTGGTGCGTGGGCCCGTCCTCGCCCAGGCCGATGGAGTCGTGCGACCACACATAGATGGACGGGACGCCCATGAGGGCGCCAAGGCGGATCGCCGGCTTCTGGTAGTCACTGAAGATCAGGAACGTGCCGGAGAACGCGCGGGTCTTGCCGTGCAGGCTGATGCCGTTCACGATCGAGGCGGCGGCGTGCTCGCGGATACCGAAGTGCAGGACCCGGCCGTACGGGTTGCCCTTCCACGCTTCCGTGGAGCGGGAGGCCGGAATGAACGACGGCGAGCCCTCGATCGTGGTGTTGTTGGACTCGGCGAGGTCGGCCGAGCCGCCCCAGAGTTCGGGCATGACCGGGCCGATGGCGTTCAGGACCTTGCCGGAAGCGGCGCGGGTGGAAACGTCCTTGCCTGCCGGGAAGACCGGCAGGGCGGCCTCGAGCCCGGCGGGGAGCTGGCGGGCCTCGACGCGCTCCAGCAGGGCGGCAGCGTCCGGGTTGGCGGACTGCCAGGCCGAGAAGGACTCTTCCCACTCCTTGCGTGCGTGGGCGCCGCGGTCGACGACGCCGCGGGCGTGGGCCAGCACGTCCTCGTCCACCTCAAAGGACTTCCCGGGGTCGAAGCCGAGGACGTTCTTCAATGCTGCCACTTCTTCCGAGCCCAGGGCCGAGCCGTGGATCTTGCCGGTGTTCTGCTTCTTCGGGGCCGGGTAGCCGATGATGGTGCGCAGCGAGATGATGGACGGCTTGGAGGTTTCCGCCTTGGCCGCCAGCAAAGCCGAGTACAGCTCCTGGACGTCTTCGACGTAGTCGCCGGTCTTGGTCCAGTCCACGCGCTGGGTGTGCCAGCCGTAGGCTTCGTAGCGCTTCAGGACGTCTTCAGTGAAGGCGATGTCGGTGTCGTCTTCGATGGAGATGTGGTTCTCGTCGTAGATGACCACGAGGTTGCCCAGTTCCTGGTGGCCGGCGAGGGAGGACGCCTCGGAGGTCACGCCTTCCTGGAGGTCGCCGTCGGAAGCGATCACCCAGATGGTGTGGTCGAACGGGCTCTCGCCGGCGGGAGCATCGGCGTCGAACAGGCCGCGCATGCGGCGCTGGGAGTACGCGAAGCCCACCGAGGAGGCCAGGCCCTGGCCCAGCGGGCCGGTGGTGATTTCCACCCCGGCGGTGTGCTTGTATTCGGGGTGGCCCGGGGTCAGCGAACCCCACGTGCGCAGTGCCTCAAGGTCCTTCAGTTCCAGGCCGTAGCCGGAGAGGAACAGCTGGATGTAGAGCGTCAGGGACGTGTGGCCGGGGGAGAGGACGAAGCGGTCGCGGCCGATCCAGTCCGGGTTCTTCGGGTCGTGCCGCATCAGCTTCTGGAACAGAAGGTAAGCGGCCGGAGCCAGGCTCATCGCCGTGCCGGGGTGGCCGTTGCCGACCTTCTCGACGGCGTCCGCGGCCAAAACACGGGCGGTGTCTACCGCGCGCTGGTCCTCGGCCGTCCAGTCGAGTGTTGAACCTGTGGTGCTGTCTGCGATACGAGTCGCGGTTGCTGTCGGATTCACGATTAATCCCCTTTGATTCGGTCGTCGGCCTGCAGAGGCCACGGATGCTTTCCGGTTGACTCCCATGCTTCCGAAACAAATGGGTAGGTGTAACACTGTTTTCTGACGGTTTTTACTACACTTTAGGACTGGGTAGCCGTTAAACTGTCCGAATGAGCGCAGCCACCCACCAGCCCACGAAGGCGTCCACTATGCCCGTTTCAGACCTGCCGTGGCCGTTGCTGCATTCCGTGGCAGCAGTCGCGGATGCTCCCCTGACCCAGATAGCGGAGCGGCTACGTGATGCCACGCTTCCCTACCTGGGAAACAGCGCACTGGTCATCTTCACCGAAGACTGCACGGGGCGGCCGCAGAAGAAGGCGGGTGCGGAAGAAATCATTTCAAGGGTTTCCATCGCCGAGCTGGACGCGCTTCGCACTTCCGTTTCGGATGAGACCCCCTGGTTCGGGGAAGCCGAACTTGCCGGCCGGTCCCGGTCCGCACTCGCCCTGAAACACGCCTCCAGCCAGGCCCTCCTCGTCCTCACCGATCCTCAGCCGTCCGATCCAGGGCACAACGCCGGCCTGGACTTGGTGGCATATCTGTGGCGCCTCGCTGCGAAGCGGATCCAAGAGAAAGTGGCCGATGCGCCGCCGTCGTACCTGCTGGAATCCCGGGCGGCCTCGGCTGAACGCATCCGCGTGACGGCGGAACTGACCGATCTGCATTCCACCACCCTGGAGACCCTTCTTGCAGCCCTGCGCTCATCCTCAATGGACAATGCAGAGGCCCGCACGATCGCCACAGACCTCACCGCCAAAGCTTTGGTCGCGCTGCGCACCCTCAGCGACCGCACGACGGACCTGGTGGAAGAGCCCGTTGCCAAAGCCTTCGAACGCCTGCGGGAAGACCTGCGACCACTCACGGGCTACAGCGGCATTGAGGCCGAGTTCATCGAACCGCCGCTGAACGGACGGGCCCTCCCCGGCGAAGTTGCCCACGCGGCAAGGGCAGTCGTCCGCGGACTCGTGCTGGCCATGATGGAACAACCTGAGGTCAGCAGAATCCGGACGCAGTGGGACTGCGACGGCGAAAACCTGCTGATCAACGTGCGCGACGACGGCCGTGGCGCACTTGCCGCCGACGCGCCGAGCATCAGCCGTCTGGACCGCCGGGTCCAGGCGCTCACCGGGCAGTTGCGGATGGACGTCATGCCAGGCTGGGGTGCAGACGTCTTCGTCTCGCTCCCCTTGGACCTGCCGGCACGCCCGGCCGGGGATGTTGCCGGATGGAACCTTGCCGCACGGGAACTCGAAGTGCTCCAACACCTCGCCGCCGGAAACCGCAACCGCACCATCGCCTCGAAGATGGGCATCAGCGAGAATACGGTCAAGTTCCATGTGCGGAACCTGTTCAAGAAGCTCGACGTCGGCTCACGCACCGAGGCCATTGCCTTGGCACATAGCCACGGACTGCGGTGATGGTATAGGAACCCGGCGGCATCCGAAGGGGTGACGCCGTCGTCCCCCGGGCTACCCGTTTGGCGGGTCGTGCGGTTGTGGTTGTTGTTGACCCGGCCGGTGAGGTGGTGTGAGGTGGGCTTCGTTGAGGACGATCCGGAGGTGCTAGTGGCCTACTTTGAGGCTCATGCTGAGGCCCTCGCGGACTGGATTTCAACGACGGAGCGCAGGACTTTGCCCTCGTGCATCGTGTCGAAGGCCTCTTCCATCTGGTCGATGGTGATGCGCTCCGAGACGAACGAGTCCAGGTCAGGGTTGCCCTGCCTGTAACCACCTTCTTGATGGACCTTGGAAACAGCCAGACTACGAACCGTTTCACCGAAGACTTCGTCAGGGTCGAGGCGGCGCAGTTCTTCGGCGAGGCAGTCGCGGAGGCTGCGCCGCGGGAGGGAGATCCGTTGTGCGGGTTGGCCTGGTTGGGTGAGTTCGGCGACACTGAGTCCAGGCCGGAACAGCCGGATGTCACCGGACGTCCGGGTCAGCTGGACGCCGCGGATGCCGGTGCCGGCGGGGTCCGCGACGATGGTGACCGGTACGTCGAGCGCCTGCCTGAGCCACGCCGCGAGCAGGATGGTACTGGGCGAGTCTGAAGCGCCTTCGACGGTGACGGCGGTGACGGGCGAGGAGTCGGCCTGGTCCAGGACCGCGGCGAGCTGGATGCGCCAGTTGGTCAGCCGGGTCCAGGCGAGGTCGGTGTCGCCTGCCTTGTAGGTGTTCCGGATGTTTTCCAGGGCCACCTGAGGCTCGGCCTCGTTCGCCGAGTCCGTGATTCGGCGGTGCGCGATTCGGCCGACAGAGGTTTGGCTGGCATTCTTCGGTGCCCCGTGCGGCCACCAGGCCACGATCGGGGCGTCGGGCAGCAGCAGCGCGGCGATGAGGGACTCGCTTTCCTCGGCGAGTTCACCGAAGCCGTGCAGCACGATGACCTCGGACGCGCCGGCGTCCCCGCCGACCCGGATCTGCGCGTCCAGGCGAGTGGGTTTATCCGGCGAACCAGCAGCCAGCACGATGATCCGGCAGGGGTGTTCGCGGCTGGCCTCATTAGCCGCCTCGACCGCCTCTTCCTCGAGCCCGGATTTCGTGACCACCACGAGGGTGAGGACCCGGCCAAGGGCGATCACGCCGCCCTGCTCGCGCAGGGACTGGATCTTCTTGGAAACGTTCGAGGTGGTGGTGTTCGGCAGGTCTACGATCATGGCCTTCTCCAGGTGCGTCCGTCGCGGGCCAGCAGCTCGTCAGCCGAGGCCGGGCCCCAGCTGCCGGGCGCGTACGGCTCGGGCTGTTCACCCAGGCCGGCCCAGTACTCTTCGAAGGGGTCCAGGATCTTCCAGGACAGCTCCACTTCCTCGTGCCGCGGAAACAGCGGCGGCTCGCCAAGGAGCACGTCCAGGATCAGCCGCTCGTAGGCTTCGGGGCTGGACTCGGTGAACGAGTGCCCGTAGCCGAAGTCCATGGTCACGTCCCGGACTTCCATCTGGGTGCCAGGGACCTTGGACCCGAACCGGATCGTGGCGCCCTCGTCGGGCTGGACCCGGATCACCACGGCGTTCTGGCCGAAATCGTCGTCGCCGTGGTCCCGGAACAGCAGGTTCGGTGCCCGCTTGAAGACCACCGCGATCTCCGTCACGCGGCGGCCCAGCCGCTTGCCCGCGCGCAGGTAGAACGGCACCCCGTTCCAGCGCCGGGTGTTGATGTCCACCCGGATCGCGGCATAGGTTTCGGTGGTGGAGTCGGCCGGGATGCCCTCTTCTTCCAGGTACCCCTGGACCTGCTCCCCGCCCTGCCAACCGCCGGCGAACTGCCCGCGGGCCGAATGCGTGGACAGGTCCTCCGGGAGCCTCACCGCAGCGAGAACCTTTTCCTTCTCCGCCCGCAGGTCATCGGCGTTGAAGGAAATCGGCTCCTCCATCGCCGTCAGGGCCAGCAGCTGCAGCAGGTGGTTCTGGATCACGTCGCGGGCCGCCCCCACGCCGTCGTAATACCCTGCCCGGCCGCCGGTGCCGATGTCCTCGGCCATGGTGATCTGCACATGGTCCACGTAATTGGCGTTCCACAACGGCTCGAACAGCTGGTTGACGAAGCGCAGCGCCAGGATGTTCTGCACCGTTTCCTTGCCCAGGTAATGGTCGATGCGGAACACCGCGTCCTGCGGGAACACCGATTCCACGATGTCGTTCAGCTGCCGGGCCGATTCGAGGTCGTGCCCGAACGGCTTTTCAATGACCACCCGCCGCCACTTCTCGCCCTCGGCCTCCGCCAGGCCGTGCTTGGACAGCTGCCGGCAGACCTGCTCGAAGGCCTTCGGCGGGATCGACAGGTAAAACGCGTGGTTTCCCCGTGTGCCGCGCTGCTCGTCCAGTTCGGCCAGAGTGGCGGAAAGCCGCCCAAAGGCGGCGTCGTCGTCGAACTCGCCCTGAACGAACCGGATGCCCTCTGAAAGCTGGTTCCAGACCGCCTCATCAAACGGGGTCCGGGAGTATGCCTTGACGGACTCTTTGATCGCGGCCGTGAGGTCCTCCGTCGTCCGCCTCTGCCGGCCGAAGCCCACCAATGCAAAGCTCGGCGGCAGGAGACCCCGGTTTGCGAGGTCATAGACAGCGGGCAAAAGTTTCTTGCGTGCCAAGTCTCCGGTTACGCCAAAGAGCACCAGGGACGATGGTCCAGCCACCCGGGACAGCCGGCGGTCGCGCGGATCCCGGAGCGGGTTCTGCCCGGACCTCACATGCGAATCAGTGTAAGTAACAGACATTGTTGCCTTCTAACTTTCGACAGGCATTGCGCCGTCGACTGACGGTCACGAGAGAATTAGCTCGCGGTTGGGGCGTGCGGCCGAGCAAGGCTTCTGCATCGTCGAGCGACTCGTAAATATGCCAGCCCCTCATCCTCGGCGTGTGCTGTGCCTTAACTCCGTCGGTGGCGTCCCGCGGCCGTAAGGATGCGGGACGCCACCGTCAATCGGAGACCTAGACGATGGCTGCGCGGAGTTCCTTCGCGGCCAGTGCGGGGTCGGCTGCACCGTAGATGGCACCGCCGGCGACGGCGACATCGGCGCCGGCCTTCTGGACGTCTGCGATGGTGGCGAGCTTCACTCCGCCGGCCACGGAGAACGGAACCCGGGCTTCCGCACCGGCGCGCAGCAGACCGTTCAGGTCGAAACCGGGCTTGGCCTGCTCGTCCAGGCCGGCATGCATCTCAACGAACTTCGCACCCAGCGCGCGGACTTCCTTGGCACGGGTGACCTTGTCCTCGATGCCGATGAGGTCCACGACGACGCCCTTGTTGTGGGCCTTGGCTGCCTTGACCGCACCGGCAATGGTGGAATCGTCGGCGGCACCGAGCACGGTGACCAGGTCGGCACCGGCCTTGAAGGCGATGTCGGCCTCGAGCTCGCCGGCGTCCATCGTCTTCAGGTCAGCAAAAACGATCTTCTCCGGGTGGGCTTCCTTGACGGCCGTAATGACGGAGAGCCCTTCGGCCTTGATCAGGGGCGTGCCGAGTTCGATGATGTCCACGTATTCGGCAACCTTGCCGGCCAGTTCGAGGGCAGCTTCGGTGGTCAGGAGGTCGATAGCAACTTGGAGCTTCATGTGTTGTTTCTTTCTGTAAGGGAACTGCAATGGGTGTGGAAAATTCGGGCGGTCTGAGAGTGGAAGCCTCGGTTACCCGAGGTTGGCGATTACTCGAGGTTGGCGTGGCGCAGCCACAGCTCCTCCGCCGGCTGGGCGTCGTTGTCCCAGAGCGACTGGAAAATGGCCTCGGTAGCAACGAAAAGTACCTGCTCGAAGAGCGACCCGGCGTACTGGCGCGAAACGCTGGTACCGTGGTCGGTCTTCTGGGCGGCGGGAATGATCACCACTGCGTCGGCAAGTCCGGCGAGCGGCGAATCCGGGTTGGTGGTGAATGCGGCAATCCGCGCTCCGGCCTTCGCTGCTGTTTCGGCTGCCTTGACCACTCCCGAGGTCGTTCCCGATCCGGAGGCCACCAGGAGCAGGTCGCCAGAGCTGATGGCGGGTGTGGTGGTATCGCCGGCGACGTGGACGTTCAGGCCCAGGTGCATCAGCCTCATGGCGGCCATGCGCAGGACGAGGCCGCTTCGGCCCGCTCCGGCGACGAACACGCGGCCTGTCAGGCTGATGTGGCGTGCCAGACCGGCTACCTGCTGTTCGTCGATTTTGGCCGCCGTGGCCGCGATCTCGTCCCTGACGAGGGACAGGTTGCGGACAATGTCATCTGTGGTGCTGTAGACCGTACTCGTCGCGGTTGCTGTCGGATTCACGATTTTCCCTTCGATTCGGCCATCGGTCTGTATCGGCCGAGTGGATGCTTTCTGGCTGATATCCATGATTCCGAAGCAAACGGGCAGGGGTAACACTGTTTTCTGACGGTTCTGACTACCCTTAAGGATGGCCGGAGGTTGGGAACGGGCCCAGCAACCGGTATTACGACTATGAGAAGCTGCCGTTCAAAGGCGCTGTTTGCCTGCGGCGTCATCTGCTTCTTCTCGTTCTGGTGCAAGCTGCAGTGATCGGCGTGCTTGGTGTTCATGGTGAACTGGACGAACCCGAATTGCCCCTGGTTCCGGTGGCCCAGGCAGTCTTTGGCCAAGCCTGCTCCATGTTCGCCACCGGCACCTTCCAACCCCCATCACCTACCCAAAAGGATCGTTAAAACCATCCTGAATTAGCGTTCCCCGTACCCGAAAATGGCAGGACGATGGATGTCAAGCCCCTCTCTGGACCATCTCAGGAGCTGAGCAAAAACAGACCCACCCTTTTGGAAAGGCAGCCCGATGCTAAAAACCTCAGATTCTTGTCTCGATGCGTGGATGGGCCGGGAGGCCCTCGCCGAGGCCATGATCCCGGTGATCGGCCGGCTGTACCGTAAAAACAACGTGGTCACCTCCATCCACGGACGCAGCCTGATCAACAAGTCCACGATGAACATCCTGAAGGCGCACCGCTTCGCGCGCCGGATGAGCAAGGATGAGCTGCTCCTGGAGGAGACGGCACCGCTGCTGAACACGCTGGCACGGCTGGACCTGGGCGCCGCTGCCATCGACATCGCCCGCCTGAACCAGAAGTTCAAGTCCGACGGCGGCGACCTGACTTTGGAGGAATTCCTCCGTGCCGAGCTCGCCGGGATTGTGGGCAAGCGCGGCGCCGACGACCGCACCAGCACCGACGTCGTGCTCTACGGCTTCGGCCGGATCGGCCGGCTCCTGGCCCGCCTCCTGATCGAAAAGGCGGGCGGCGGCCACGGCCTGCGCCTGCGCGCCATCGTGGTCCGGCGCGGCTCCGACAACGACCTGACCAAGCGCGCAAGCCTGCTGCGCCGCGACTCCGTGCACGGTTCCTTCGAGGGGACCATCAGGGTGGACACCGACGCCAACACGATTACGGCCAATGGCGTCCAGATCCAGGTCATCTACTCGGATAACCCGGCCACCATCGACTACACCGCCTACGGCATCAAGGACGCCCTCGTGGTGGACAACACCGGCCGCTGGCGCGACGCCGAGGGCCTCGGCCAGCACCTGCTGAGCAAGGGCGTGGCCCGTGTCCTGCTGACCGCGCCGGGCAAGGGTGAGCTGAAGAACATCGTCCACGGCATCAACCACCGCGACATCACCGATGCGGACCGGATCGTGACGGCAGCCTCCTGCACCACCAACGCCATCACCCCGGTCCTGAAAGCCCTCAACGACAAGTACGGCGTGATCCACGGCCACGTCGAGACGGTCCACTCGTTCACCAACGACCAGAACCTGATCGACAACTTCCACAAGGGCGACCGCCGCGGACGCTCCGCCGCGCTGAACATGGTGATCACCGAGACCGGTGCCGCCAAGGCTGTGGCCAAGGCGCTGCCCGAACTGCAGGGCAAGCTCACCGGCAGCTCAATCCGCGTCCCCACCCCGGACGTGTCCCTGGCCGTCCTGAACCTCAACCTGGAAAACGGCACCACCAAGGACGAGGTCAACAACTACCTGCGGGAGATGTCGCTGCACTCGGAGCTGCGCAAACAGATCGACTACATCGACTCACCCGAGGTTGTCTCCACCGACTTCGTCGGCTCCCGCCGTGCAGGGATCGTTGACGGCCTCGCCACCATCGCCAACGACAAGAACCTGGTCGTCTACGTCTGGTACGACAACGAGTTCGGCTACAGCTGCCAGGTGGTCCGCGTCATGGAGGAAATGGCCGGGGCGCACCGGCCGTCATTCCCTGCTGCGGACGTCGTTCAGGAGGCCATGTCGGTGCTTGCCGCAGTGGGATCGGCCTAGCGTCCCCCCTCCACCATGGCGCTCTGCCTCGCACCAACCCCTATGACGAGGCCGCGGTCCTGTTCGGCTGAACTTCCCGAGTTTGCGACTCCACAACGAACGGGCGTAACGCTCTCGGGCACAATGGAAGGCATGACCCTCACGACTTTCGCCCTCATCCGCCATGGCCAGACAGACTGGAACGCGCAGCGTCGGCTGCAGGGATCCAGCGATATTCCGCTGAACGACGTCGGCCGCGGCCAGGCGCGTGACGCCGTCGACGTGCTGTCCGGGCAGGAGTGGGACACGATCGTATCCTCGCCGCTGAGCCGGGCGGCGGAAACCGCCGAACTGATCGCCGCCGGCCTGGGGCTCACAGTAGCCCGGCATGTGCCGGAGCTCACGGAGCGCAGCTTCGGACCCGCCGAGGGCCTGCAGGCCGGCCCCGAACTGGAGGCACTGCGCATCCCCGGCGGCTTCCGTGGCGCCGAAAGCGACGACGAAGCGGCCTCCCGGGGCCTGGCCGCCTTGGAGGCACTGGCCGAGGAGTTCCGCGGTCGCCGCCTTCTGGTTGTCGCACACGGAACGCTCCTCCGCCTGACCCTCAACCGTGCCATCGGCAGCACCCTGCAAAGCATCGACAATGCCGCGCTCAACCTCGCCCACCACCACGCCGTCGACGGCTGGCAGCTCGAATACTTCAACGGCGAACGGGTAGCGGAGGCCGCCCACAGCTGACGAATGTTGATGCTGCCCCTGTCCCCGGCGGCCTGACAGGACTACCTTTCTCCTATGGACCGGGCAAGCAAGAGGTGCCCCGGGTCCGACAAGGGTTTCTACTCAACGAGGAGTGGGACGGTATATGAAGGCACGAACCATAGTATTGGGGATCATCATCCTGTTGCTGGTCGCTGGCGGGGCGGCATTTCTTTACTTCAATAATTTGAGAGCAAGGGCTGCTGATTACAATCCGCAGATCACGCCGGCTGATTTCACGACAAAGATAAACAATAAGTACTTCGCGCTTCCCGTCGGCAAGAAAATGACCTACGGGGCTGGCGGCGACAGGATCGAAATCGAGATCCTAAAGGAGACGCGGGTCATTGAGGGCGTCGAAACCGTCATCTACCTGGACAAGGAATTCAAGAACGGGCAGCTCGTCGAGGAGACCAGGGACTACCTGGCGCAGCACAAGAACGGCGATGTGTGGTACTTCGGCGAGGACGTGAATAACTTCAAGGACGGGAAGCTGCAGGATCATTCCGGCAGCTTTATCCACGGCCAGGACGGGGCAAAGGCCGGCATCTGGATGAAGGCAGAACAGCGCGTGGGCGACACCTACCGGCAGGAGTATTACCTGGGCCACGCCGAGGACATGCGGGACACCATCGCCACGGGCCAGACCGTCACGACGAAAATGGGCACCTACACCGACTGCGTCAAGGTGGACGACTGGACACCGCTGGAGTCCAACTCGCGCGAGCACAAGTATTACTGCCCGCAGGTGAGCTCGATGGTCCTTGTTGAGGAAGCCAGCGGCAAACGGTTAGAGCTCACGAATATCGACCTGCCGTAGGCAGGCATACCGCTACCCTCCGGGATCAGCCCCGGCAGAGCGTGAAGGCCAAGGCCGGCATCCGGCCCTGGCCTTCACCAACTCCTGCTACCGGCGCACGTCGTCGATGCCGTCGGTGTCGATGCGTTCCTTCCGGACTTCCTCATCGACGGTCACCTCGTCGGTCACAGTTTCCTTGTCGAGACGGACCCGCTCAACCGGGACGGTTTCCTTCTCGACGACGGGACGCTCCTCATGCAGCGTGACCTCATGTTCCTCCTCGCTGATGTCCGGGCCGGACAAAGCGGCACCCCGGTTTGCGTCCGTAATGGGTTCGCGCTCGATCCGGACTTCCTCGCGCTGGACCGGGACGGTTGTGGTGACGTTCTCGGTGGTCACGTACTTGCGAAGCCTGGCCCGCCCGGCGGCCTGCCTTTCCGTGCCGACGTTCAGGCGCTCCTCGGACCGGGTCATAGCGTCATCAGTAGTGGGACCGGACGTGTCGCGTCCAACCGTCCCGGTGGCGTCGGCCGTTCCGGTCCGGGTGTCGCTGTACGCGGCATTGCCTGTATCGGCATACCCCGCATCTCCGCGGGTGCCCGTTTCCGTGTACCCCTGGTGGCCGCCGAGGCCGTAGTGGCTGAAGAGCCGGTCCTCTTCCGAGGGTTCGAGATGGCCGTCCGTTTCCACCCTGGGCGCGTCTTTCACCTGGTCCTTGGTGTAGGGAACCACGATGTCGTCGCCTTCAATACGGGCCCCTTGGAGCGGGACAAAGGATTCGGACGTGCCGAACAGGCCGGTCTTGACCGTCACCCAGGTCGGCTGGCCATCGTTGTCGTCGGCATAGACCTGGCCTACGGACCCGATCTTGTTCCCGTCCTCAGAAAGGACGTTTCCGTTGCGCTGCAGCAGATCATCAATGTTTTCCCTGGTGAGCATGGCGTCTCCTTGGATCTCAGATGCTTTGGGTTCGCAACGCCTCACTGCAGGACGCCGCACCCCAATACGATAAGCATGCTTAGCATGTTGCCGGCAAGCATACTTATCAATTTTCTGCTGCTGGCCCTTGAGGCTTGCGCCGGAAATAGCAAGTGTGCTTACTATTTCCGGGTATCAGGATGGCTGCGATCCAGCACCGCTGGTTCTTCATCCTCAAGGAAAGAGAGCAACGATGACCGAGAACGCATACGGCACCGGGGTGTCCGCTCCCGGCGCGGGCACCATCGACTACGCCGGTGACTACGTGGATAGCACCAGCTACCAGAACGAGGGCTCGTCGAAGAAGGACGTGGCCAAGGATGAGGCCGCGAATGTGGCTGGTCAGGCTGCCGGCGCCGCCCAGAACGTGGCGGAGACAGCGAAGACCGAGGCGAAGAACGTCGCATATGAAGCAAAGAACAGCGCCCGGGATCTGCTGCATCAGGCGAAGTCGGACCTGACCAGCCAGGCCGGCACCCAGCAGACCAAGGCCGCCGAAGGCATCCGCACCATTTCCTCGCAGCTGCGCACCATGGCCGACGCGCCGGACCAGCAGGGCGTGGCCTCGGACCTGATCCGGCAGGCCGCCGACCGCTCCGAATCCGTCGCGTCCTGGCTGGATAACCGGGACCCGGGCTCACTGCTGAACGAAGTCAAGTCCTTCGCCCGCCAGCGCCCCGGGACCTTCCTGCTCCTCGCGGCAGGCGCAGGACTGCTCGCTGGACGCCTCGGCCGCAGCCTGCAGGCCGGCTCCCCCGAAACCGGAACGGCCTCACCCCAGGCAGCCCGGCTTTCCGCAACGGATAGCACCAGCACGGCCGGCGCAGGCGAGCCCTTCTACGACCAGAACAGCCTGCGCGAACCCGCCTTTGGCGAGCCGAGCATCTCCGGCACCGGCCCCGCTTCCACGCAGTCGCTTCCCACCGGTTCGTCGGCAGGAGCACTGCGGAATATTGATGACCCGTATACCGAAGGTGGAGGTCGTCCCCTGTGAGCAGCCAGATTCCCGATACCCCGCCGACGGCCAAGGCCGACACCACCTCCCTCGGTGACCTCCTCAGCGAGGTCACCCGGGACCTGTCCACCCTGATCCGGCAGGAAATCGAACTCGCCAAAGCCGAACTGAAACAGTCCGGCACCCGCGCCGGCAAAGGCGGCGGCATGCTCGCCGGCGCCGGCATCGCCGGACACTTCGTGCTCCTGTTCCTCTCCATCGCCCTCTGGTACGCCCTGGGCGAGCTGATGGGACTGGGCTGGTCCGCCGTCATCGTCGCCGTGATCTGGGCCATCATCGCCGCGATCCTGGCCAGTGTGGGACGCAAGGAACTCAAAACCATCAAGGGCATGCCCCAGACCGTCGAAACCGTCCAGGAAATCCCGCCCACCCTCAAACCCAATGGAGACCACCGATGAGTGAGAACCCGGACGCCATCCGCGCCGACATCGAAGCCACCCGGGAACGCCTGGGCACCAACGTGGACGCCGTGGCCGACAAAGTCACCCCGTCCAACATCGTCCACCGCCAGACCAGCAAGGTCAAAGACGCCGTCTTCGGAGTAAAGGACAAAGTCATGGGCACCGCAGACCACGCCACCCACAGCACCTCCGGCAGCCTCCACCACGCCGCGCACAGCACCACCGGCGGCCTCCACCAGGCCACCGACGCCGCCGGCAACGCCATCAGCACCGCCGGCGACGCGATCGCCGACGCACCCCACCAGGTCGCCGCCAAAACCCAGGGCAACCCCCTCGCCGCCGGGCTGATCGCGTTCGGCGCCGGGCTGCTCGCCTCCTCCCTGATCCCGCCGAGCCAGAAGGAACGCGAAGCCGCCGACGCCCTGAAAACCGCCGCCGAACCCATGACCAGCCAGCTGACCGAAGCGGCCAAGGACATGGCCCAGGGCTGGAAGGAACCCGCCCAGGAAGCCGTGGAAAACGTCAAGGCCACCGCCACCGACGCCGCCCAGCACGTCAAGGACGAAGGCCAAACCGCCGCCTCCGACGTCAAAGCAACCGCCACGGACGCCAAGGACCACGTCCAAAACACGTAGCGGTCAAAACACCTACCAGTCAGAGTACGACGACGGCCGGCCCGCTTTGCGCGGGCCGGCCGTTCTTTTCGGCCCGGTCCCGCTCTGGCTCGGCCGTCACGTGAAGCGTATTCTGAAGACACGCTTTCTTTGGGGTGTGAACCGCAGTGATGGTACGCAAAAGCTTGGCGTCGCGAGCTCATACGGCCTTGGCAAGGATGCTCGGGTTCGTGGTTCTCAGTTGCGTCTGCGGCGCCTTGGTCGCCGCTTATTTTGTTCCGCAGCTTGCCGCCGCCGGCGCTGCCGTGAACGGTTCGATCAACTTCTATAACGGCCTCCCGTCGGAGCTTGCCGTGCGGCCGCCGGCGCAAACCACAAGGATCCTGACATCGGACGGCAAACTGATTGCCTCGTTCTACGAGGAAAACCGGGTACGGGTTCCGTTGAAGCAGATGTCGCCATACGTCAGGGATGCCGTGGTGGCGATCGAGGACAGCCGGTTCTATGAGCACAGCGGCGTCGACCCCGTGGGTGTTCTCCGGGCGCTGGTGAGTAACGTCGCCGGCGGGGACCGGCAAGGGGCATCCACGCTGACCCAGCAGTACGTCACCAACGTGGCCAATGAATCAAAAGTTACCTCCGGCCGCGAGGATGAGGTGGTCCTCAGCGGGGAGAAGACCATTGGCGACAAGGTCCGGGAAATGAAGCTCGCCATCGAGCTGGAGAAGAGATTCACCAAGGACCAGATCCTCGAGGGCTACCTCAACATCGTGTTCTTCAACCGCGGCGCCTACGGCATCGAGGCTGCCGCGCAGCACTATTACAGCGTCCCGGCCAGCAAGCTCAGCCTCCCCCAGGCCGCACTGCTGGCGGGGCTCGTCAACAGCCCCAGCCTCTACGACCCCGTGACCAACCCGGAGAACTCGCTCAAGCGGCGCAACCTGGTCCTGGATGCCATGCTGGCCCAAGACAAGATCACCAAGAAACAGCATGACACCGCCGCCGCCACCGGTGTGGGCCTGAAATTCCGAGCTTCGAAGCAAGGCTGCGCCGCAGCCAACATCGCCCCCTATTTCTGCGACTACGTATCCCACCTGATCCTCAACAACCGGGCCTACGGAGCAGACACGGAAGCCCGGGAACAGAAGCTGGTCCGCGGCGGGCTAACGATCACCACAACCCTGGACAGCCGGCTTCAGGCGGCGGCCCAGGCCCAGGTCAACTCCACCGCCGGCGCCAACCCAGGCAAGTGGGGAGCTTCCCTGCTGACGGTCCAGCCGGGCACTGGCAAGATCCTGGCAATGGCCCAGAACACGGTGTTCCTCCCTCAGCCAGGCAAGTTTGATACCCAGCTGAACTTCAACGTGGACGCCAAGGACGCCAACGGAAACGACCTCAACGGTGCCGGCGGGTTCCAGCCGGGATCCACCATGAAGCCGTTCACGTTCGCCGAGTGGCTGCACCAGGGACGCAAGATCACCGAAGAGTTGGACGCCTCACGGCGGGAGTACCCGCTGGGATTCCGCTGGCGGGACTCATGCGCCAAGGTGGTGGGCGGTTACAGCACCAAGCAGCGCCGCGCCGGCCTCGAAGCTGCCGACGATCTGCAGAACGCTTCGGAGGGCTATTACCGCAGGATGCCCGCAAACTACGGGCTTTACAACTCCATCAACACGGCCACGTTCGCCGAGGTGGCCCAATTGGACATCTGCGGAATCCAAAAAATGGTTGACACCCTGGGCCTGCACAGCGGCCTGGACGGGTCCGGGATCAACATGCACCAGCTGGGCAACGTGCTCGGCGGAACCGCCGTGTCACCGCTCAACCTGGCGACCGCCTTCGCCACCTTCGCCGCCGACGGCCGCTACTGCGCGCCGATCGCCATCCAGCGCATCACCGACTTCACCGGACGGGCGCTGGCCAGCCAGCAGCCGGCGTGCCGGGCCGCCGTGGAGCCGAATATTGCCCGCGGCGTCAACTCGGTACTGCAGGACGTGCTCAAGAAGGGTTCAGGCGTCTACATCAACCCCAAAGTTCAGAGCAAGGTTCCCGTGGCGGCCAAGACCGGCACCAACAACAGCAACGGCGCCACCTGGGTACTGGGCTACACCAGCGGCATGACCACCGCTTCCTTCTTCGGGGACGCCCTGAACGGCCAGAAACGGCCAGGCAGGAACATCACCATCAACGGCAAGCACTACGACCGGATTGACGGCTACATGATCGCCGGGCCGCAGTGGGCCAACTACATGCTGAAGGTAGCGAAGATATATCCGGCCAAACCGTTCCCCAAGCCCCCGGCGTCCATGATCGGCAAAGGCAAAGTAGCGCCGCAATGACGAGCCGAAGCTACGGCCGCCAAGCGCCTCCGGTCCTACTCGAAGTGCGTCTCCACACCTGATCCCGACAGCCTTCCCACCAGTTCCGCGGCCACGTCGCGCAGTTTTTGGTTCCGGTTGCTTGAGACCTTGGCAAGTATGTCCATGGCTTCCTGCTGGGAGCACTTGTTCTGCGCCATGATCACCCCGCAGGCGATGTCAATCGCAGTCCGGCTCTGCATCGCGGCCTCAAGGTTCTGCGCCCGTGCCTGGGCGGCACCGATCCGGACCGACAGGTGCAGCGTGCGGCTGGCGATGTCGCCAAACTCGACCGCCCTGTGAAAGAGCTCGGGAGTGAAAAGACCCGGTGTGGGACCGAAAAAATTCAGCGCCGCACTGGCGCCTTCCCCAATGTCCAACGGGATGCCGACGGTGCTGTAGACACCGTTCTCGGCCAGTCGCTTCTGGTATTCCGGCCAGCGGTCATCCGTTTGGACATCGTTGAGCAATTCCGGAGCCATGGTGAAAAGCGCCCGAATGCAAGGCCCGTCGCCCACACGCTGCTCGATGTGGTCCAGCTCTATTGCGCGCGGGCTGCTGCCCGCAACGGTCGAGGTTTGTCTGCGCCGCTTCAAGGTGATGGCGCATTCAACGGCCTCACCCGCCAGGCCGCTGAGGGTGGATGCAGCAAATCCGGCCAAGCCCTCAAGGAAACCGTCAACATTGTCGGCCCCGATAAGGATGTCCTGCAGCTGAAGGACAGCTGTTTCTTCGTTCGCTTCCGTCATTCCACAATGCTAGACGCCAAACGGCCAAGATGTACCCGCGTCCTCAGGCTGCCTGCGGCGTCCCGAAAAGTTCTTCTGCGAGGCGCAGCAGGCGCTCCGGGATGCTGGTGTCCTTGCCCTTGGCGTCGCGGCCGACGATGACTGCCGGTCCGCGGGCTGCGCCTGCCAGGTCGAGGCCGCAATCATGCATGAGTTGGTCGGCACGGAGGTTCACTGGCAGGTTGCCGCTGGTTCCCTCGGCGTTGAGATAAAGGTGCCAGTCGCCCCGGGCGACCGACTCGAAGTCGCCGCCGAGCAGGTCCTTCAGGTTGTCCGGGCCTGCCACGGATACGACCCGGAGGGGTTCGCCCAGGCGGGGCGGGACTATCAAGGCGGTGTGTGCAGTGTTCATTTTGGGTCACTATTAATAACAAATTCACGCTTACCAGTGTTCCCGCCGGACGCCGGATCCTGTCCCGTGAACGAGCGGGCCTAGGCAGAAGCCTGCTGCCCGGCTTCTACCTGGACCAGCTCCACCTGCACGCCGGCCTCCCTGAACAGCGCCACCTGGCCCGGGTCGGCGCCGGAGTCCGTCACCAGGGTCCACGGCTGGGCGAGCTTCGCCCAGGCGTGGAACGGGCGCTTCCCCAGCTTGCCGGAGTCGGCCAGGACGTAGACCGCGTCGCCGCGCCGGGCCATGAGTTCCTTCAGCCGGGTCTGCGCATGGTCTGCCTCGCAGAGCCCGTCGTCGGCGGTGACGGCGTCGGCGCCCAGGAACACGCGGTCAAAGCTCATGCGCTCCAGGGCCGCCTCGGCAAGGGGCCCCACGAATGTCTGGCTCACGCCGCGCAACCGGCCGCCGAGGCAGTCCACCTGGATCCCCGGCGAGTCAGCGAGCTCCTGCAGTGTGTTGATTCCCGGCGTAGTGATGGACAGGTTCTCCCTCCCCCGCAGGGCGTGCGCCAGCGCACCGACGGTAGAGCCGCCGTCGAGCAGGATGTTCTCGCCGTCCTTCACCTCCGCGGCAGCCCAGGCTGCGATGGCGTGCTTCTGCTCGTACGCCTCGCCGGTCCGCTGCCGCAGGGACGGTTCAGGGTGGGCGCCTAGTGCCACGGCCCCGCCGTAGGTCCGCGCCAGCTTCCCCTCCTCGTTCAGGTGAGCCAGGTCCCGCCGGATGGTGGAGGCGGTCACCCGGAAATGCCGCGACAGTTCCTCCACAGACGCCAGCCCCGTGGTGACGGCGAGGTGGTAGATCTCTTCGCGCCTGGCTTTGGCGGTGGTCATCTGTGGCTCTCCTTTGTTGTCACCATCGTAGGGGTCCGGCGGCTGCGCGACTCACAACGGGCACCTCACAGGGAGGCGCCGCCGCAGATCACGTAGTTCTGACCCGTGATGGACTTTCCGTGCGGTCCGAGCAGGAACCCGGCGAGCGCCGCAACGTCCTCGGGATCCACGAGCTGGCCGAGCGCAGGCAGCTTCGGCGGCGCGTCCGCCCGCCCGGGGTCCGCCAGCATGGGCGTGTCCGTGGGCCCCGGCGACAACACGTTCACCGTGATGCCGCGCGGGGCAAGCTCCTGCGCCCACGTCCTGCCCATGCCCATCAGCGCAGCCTTCGTCGCCGCGTACTGGCTCTTGCCGGCCGCGCCCGTGGACGTCCGGCTGCCGATCAGCAGCACCCGGCCGCCGTTGGGCATCCGCGGCACTACCTCGTTGGCCAGCGCACTGGCGGCCCCGACGTGAACGGCAAACATGCCGGCGAGCGCGTCCGGGTCCAGCTCGCCCAGCGGCGCGGTGCGCTGGTATCCGGCGGCGTGCACCAGTGCGTCCGCTGGGTCAATCCCCGCCGCAGTTTCCGCCAGCGACGGCGGGTCGGACAGGTCCGCGTGCAGCCACCGGAACCCTGGCCCCAGCGAGGTCTCGCTGCGGCTCAGCCCGGTGACGGCCCAGCCGTCGGCCAGCAGCCGTTCGGCGATCGCCTTGCCAATGCCGGAGCTGCAGCCCGTGACAATCGCGTGGCGGGTGCCGGTCACTGCTCGTCGCCGCCCGGCGTCGTGCTGCCCCCATAGGCCCACTCCGGGTCAACGCGGACGTACTTGATGGCTTGCCGGAAGTAGGTGTACGCGATGTTCAGCGCACCGTCCGGGCCCTGGTGGATGGACGGGTAGGAGTATTCCCTGTTCAGGCCATCGCGGGAGTTGTTGGAGAGGCAGTAGCCGTCCCCGACGTCGAGGTTCCGCCGGATGGGCCAGCTGCGGCCCGAGTCCTCCGAGATGGCCAGCGTCATGGGCGAGCGCGGCGTCCCCCAGAAGGCGCGCCGCCCGCCGTCGCCCGCTCCGCCGCCGGCAGCCGGGTCCGGTTCGGTGAGCTGGCCCTGTTCGGCGGCCAGGCCGTCGTCGTCAATTTCGTCATAGAGCGAGAGCCGCCGCTCGGTGTTCTCCTCCGCGCGGCTGTGGTTGTAGACCAGCGCCAGGCGGCCGTCGGCGAGCGCCGCGAACTGGATGGAGGAGTTGTTGTTGGGCAGCTCCGTGGGGACCGGCTCGCTCCACGTGGTGCCGTCGTCCGTGGAACGGGATTCGTAGATCGAATCGGCCCAGCGGCTGCGGAACAGTGCCAGCAGCGAGCCGTCGGCCACGGGCTGGATGTTCATGTGGACGCAGCCCAGGCTCCCCGGCAGGATGTGCTCGCTCCAGGTGGCCCCACCGTCGTCGGAGATCATCACGGCACTGTCGTCGCTGTTGCCCACCCACTTCTCCCCCGGCGTGGTGATGCAGCGGAAGATCGGGATGATCAGGCGGCCGGACGGCAGCAGCACCGGCAGCTGCCGGACGAAGACGCCGCCCGTTTCGTTGGCGGGGAACAGCGTTTCGACCGGTCCCCACGTGCGGCCGCTGTCCGTGGAAGTGCGACGGCGGACCTCCGCCGTATCCTGGTTGCCCGCCTTCTGCGCGGTGTATAGGAGCCAGAGGGTACCGCCGCCCTCTCCGGCAATGCCGGGAGCCGTGAACAGGATCGGGTTCTGCTCCGACCGGGTGGAGTCGTCCGAAAGCTGCTGCGCCGGTGACCACTGGCCGCTGCCCGGCTCCAGGGTGGAGAACCAGATGGAAATGTCCGGTACGCCTTCCTGGGTGCCGCCGAACCATACGCAGCCGAGGCGGCCGTCGGGCAGGGTCAGGAGGTTGGCGGCGTGGCTCTGCACAGTCGGCGCCGGCAGGTACGCGAAGTCTGCGCCGTCCGCGCGCTTCACGGCGCCGTCGGGCGTGATGGTGCTGTAGCCGGCGTTGGTCGTCTGCATACCTCAGCCCTCCGACTTGGCGGCGGCCAGGTGCGCCTTGGCAGCCAGCTCCAGGTGGGTCAGGTCCGACGCGACGGTGGTGAACGTGTAGCCCTGGCGGAGCCGCTGGGCGGCGATCTCCCCGGCGGCGGTGTGGATGCCGGCGGCGATGCCTGCCGAGGCGGCCACCTCAGCGATGGTTTCCAGCGCCGCGTTGAACTCGGCCTCGACGGCGGGATCCCCCGGGAAGGCGCCGCCGACTGCGATGGCCAGGTCCGAAGGGCCCACGTAGATGCCGTCCAGACCGGGCGTCGCGCAGATCTCCTTCACGTTGGCCAGCCCTTCGGGCGTCTCGATCATGGCGAAGACCAGGGTGGTGGCATTGGCTTCGGCGGGCACCGGGCCGATCCGCAGGGCCGAGCGCATGGGTCCGTAGGACCGCCCGCCCAGCGGCGGGTACTTCGCGGCGGCGACTGCGGCCGCGGCGTCCACGGCGGTGTTGACGAGCGGGACGATCACGCCGACGGCGCCTGCGTCGAGCGCTTTGCCGATCGCGGTGAAGTCGTTGGCCTCTACCCGCACCATGCCGACGGCGGTGTGCCCGGCGTCGATGGCCATAAGACCGTTCAGCACGCCGGAGTAGCCGAGCAGCCCGTGCTGCGCGTCCAGGGCCACGTAGTCATAGCCGAGCCGGCTGATGCGTTCCGTTGCCACGGGTGCGTCCAGCACTGTCCAGTAGCCGACGGCCTGCTCACGGGCGCGGACCTTGCGGGCGAATTCGGTAGCGAGTTCAGATGTCATGTGGTGTCTTCTGCCTTCAGTTCGGGAAATCAGCGGTTGTAGGCCGGCATGGGCCCGCGGAGTCCGGAGCCGACGGCGTCGCACGCGGCGCTGACGTCCTCGGGCAGCGGCCCCTTGGCCACGGCGGCGATGTTGGAGCGCAGCTGCTCCACCTTGGAACCGCCCAGCAGCATTGAGCCGACGCCGGCCCGGTAGGCGAGCCATCGCAGGGACAGCTCGGCGAGGGTGATGCCTGCTCCTTCGGCGATGCCGGCCAGGGCGTTGACGGCGTCGAACAGCTGCTTGTCCCAGTAGCGCTGGGTGTACATGGCGGCCAGCTTGGAATCACCGAAGCGGCCCTCGGAGGGCTTGGCCTCGAAGCTGTGCTTGCCGGTGAGCAGGCCGCCGCCGAGCGGGTTGTAGACCATGGTGTGGACGTTGTGGGTGGCGGCGAACTCGAGGTATTCCTCCTCCACCCGCCGGGCCACCAGGTTGTAGAGCTGCTGCGCCACTACGGGCGTGGGCGCACCCACCTCGCGGGCAACGTGGATCACGTCGGCGATCTGCCAGGCCGCGAAGTTGGAGACGCCCAGCGCCCCGATCTTCCCTTCGGTCGCCAGCTCGGCCACGGTGCGCAGCGTATCCTGCAGCGGGGTGGCACGGTCCGGCTGGTGCAGGTAGAACAGGTCGATGCTGTCCACGCCGAGCCGGCGCAGGCTGCCCTCCACGCTGTTGCGCAGCCCTTCCGGGGACAGTGGCGAGTGCTGGCCGTGGTCCGCGTGCGGCATGCCGGCCTTGGAGGCGAGGACGACCTCGTCGCGGCGCCCCTTGAGGAGACGGGCGAGCATCTCCTCCGTCACCCCGCCCACGTAGGCGTTGGCGGTGTCGATGGTGGTGATGCCGGCGTCGAGCGCCTCCTCCACCATGCGTCCGGCGGTGGCCTCATCGGCGGTGTCGCCGAACGTCATGGTGCCCAGCACCAGCCGCGAGATGGGAAGCTTCAGTCCTTCCACCGGGGTTCCTTCTGGCTGCTTGCTCATGCGTTGATTCTCCGTGGGTTGCAGTATCGGTCGGGTTCGGGGTTTCGGGGTTTCAGGGTTTCGGGCAGCCGGTTCAGGCGCCCTTCAGTGCCAGCGACCGGACGACGTGGCGGGGCTTGAGGCCGCGCATGGTGGACGGGTCCAGGGCGGCCCGGCGGAGCTTGCGGGTGTAGTCCTCCTTCGGCGCGGTCAGCACGGATGCAGTGCTGCCGGACTCCACGAGCTTGCCGCGCTGCATGACCATGACGCTATCGCTGATCTCCTGCACCACGCCAAGGTTGTGCGAGATGAACACGTAGGTAATGCCGGTTTCGTCCTGGATGGACTTCAGCAGCCGCAGCACCTGGGCCTGGACCGAGACGTCGAGGGCGCTGGTAGCTTCATCGCAGACCAGCAGTTCCGGCTTGGAGGCCAGCGCCCGGGCGATGCCGATACGCTGCCGCTGGCCGCCGGAGAACTCGGCCGGGTGCTTGTCCAGGGACGCTGCCGGCAGGCCCACCTGGTCGATGAGCTTCGCGGCCGCCTTGTTCCGTTCGGCCCGGGAGCGGACACCCTGCAGCTTCAGCGGCTCCGCCACGATCTCCTGCGCGGTGAGGTGCGGATCCAGGGAGCCGTACGGATCCTGGAAGACCATCTGGAACTTGGAACGGAGCGGCCGCAGTTTGGCTTCGCTAAGTGCGGCCAGGTCCGTGCCGTCCAGTTCGATCCGGCCGCTGGCCGGCGTCACCAGCCGCATCAGCGCCTTGGCGATCGTGGACTTTCCGCAGCCGGATTCACCGACGACGGCGATCGTCTTGCCTTTGTCTACGGAGAAGGAGACATCATCCACGGCGCGGAACGTTCCGCCCGGCACGTGGTAGTCCACCACGAGATTCTCGACGGAGAGGAACGGCTTAGTCATGGCTTGCTCCGGTGTTGGTCAGGGCGGCCGCTGCCGCTGTGTCGGATTGCGTGTTGCCGGCGGGAGTTTCGTCCCAAGGGCCCAGGACCGGCACGGCGGCCAGCAGGTTGCGGGTGTACTCCGTGGCCGGGTGCTCCACGACCTGCTGGACGTCGCCGGACTCTACGAAGGAGCCGTCCTTCATGACGTGGATGCGGTCCGAGATCAGCCGGGCCACGCCGAGGTCGTGCGTGATCATCAGGATGCCGATGCCGCGCTGCTCCTGCAGTTCCAGCAGGAGGTCCAGGATGCCGGCCTGCACGGTAACGTCCAGAGCCGAGGTAGGTTCGTCGGCCACCAGGAGCTGCGGTTCACTTGCCAGGGCGATCGCGATCAGCACGCGCTGGAGCATGCCGCCGGAGAGCTGGTGCGGGTACTTCTTCAGCTGCACCTCAGGTGTAGGAATGTGCACCTGTTCCAGCAGCCGGATGGCGCGGGCCCGGACGGCGCCCTTGTCCTTGGAGGCGGCGCCGGCGATCCGGATTGCTTCGGAGAGCTGGCTGCCGATGGAGTGCACGGGGCTCAGCGCGGTCATCGGGTCCTGCGGGATGAGCGCGAGGGTGCGGCCGCGGACCTTGTCGATGGCCTTGGGTTCGGCCACCACGTCCACGCCGTCGATGAGCACGGAGCCGGAAAGCACCGCCAGATCGTCCGGCAGCAGCCGGAGGATGCCCATCGCCGTCGTCGATTTGCCCGAACCGGACTCACCGATGATGGTGACCGTCTCACCGCGGTGGATGCTGAAGCTCACGGAATCCACGGCCCGGATGATGCCGGCGTCGGTGATGAGCTCCACCTGGAAGTCGCGGACCTCGAGCAGGGCCTGCTCGGTGTGGCTGGCGTCAGCATGGCTCTTCGTGCCAGTTTGTGTGTTCATGTCAGGCACCCTTCTTCTTGCGGCGGGGACGGTCACGGAGGCCGTCGCCCAGCAGGTTCACGCCCACCACCATCAGCACGATCACCAGGCCGGGCAGCGTGACCATCCACCAGGAGGTGGTGATGTAGTCCTGGCCGTCGGAGATGATGCGTCCCCAGGTGGCGAACGGACGCTGGGGGCCGGCGCCGAGGAAGCTGAGTGCGCTCTCGAGCAGGACGGCCTGGGCCAGGAGCAGCAGCACCACGAGGGTTGCCTGCTTGATGACATTCGGGATGATGTGCTGGATGAGGATCTGGATGCGGTGCAGGCCCAGGATGCGCGCCGCGGATACGTACGGTTTTTCACGTTCCACTAGCACCATTGACCTGGTCAGCCTGGCCACTTCCGGCCATTGGGCAATGGCGATGACGAACGTGATCACCGGGATGGACGGGCCGAATAGCGCCACCACCAGGAGCAGCATCATGAGGAGCGGCAGGGACATCTGGGCTTCGAGGAGGCGGGAGACCACCGTGTCCACCCAGCCGCCGAAGTAGCCGGCGGCGGCACCGAGGATGATGCCGATGGCGCCGGAGACCACCACGGCCAGGATGCCGATGGTCAGGGAGACCTGGCCGCCGTGCAGGATGCGGGAGAGCAAGTCGCGGCCCAGCTGGTCTGTGCCGAACAAGTGGCCGTCCACCAGCGGGGCGAGCCGGCGGGCGGAGAGGTCCTGGTGGTTGGCGTCCGGCAGCGGAAGCACCTGGGCCAGCAGGATGGGGATGATGACGAGCAGCGTGCAGACGGCGCCGATGCGCAGCTTCCACTTGGCGGCGTTGCGGCGGCGGGTGGCCCCCGCCTTCGCGACGAGTTCCTTGGTGACGGCGCTCGGGGACGGAGTACGCGCTGCTCCGTCGGGCTGGCCGGACGGGACTGCTCGTTCATTTCCTGCGGAAGGTGTCGCGGTGTCGCTGAGGCTCATGCTGCTGCCGCCTTTCCAAGACGAACGCGGGGATCAAGAAGCGGGTAGGCGAGGTCGATGACGAGCTGGACGGCTACGGCCAGCAGGGACGTCAGCAGGACGGTCGCTTGGATGAGTGGATAGTCGCGGGTTTCGAGGGCCCGGACAATGAGGGAGCCGACGCCTGGCCAGGCGAACACGACTTCCACCACCACCACGCCATTCAGCATGGCGGCGAAGCGCGTGCCCAGGGCGGTGAAGACCGGAATGGCGGAGTTGCCCATGGCATAGCGCCAGGTCAGCGCCGGGCTGCCCACTCCCCTGGACCGCGCGACGGTCAGGTAGGGGGCCGCGAAGTTGGCGGTCATCTCACGCCGCACCATCCGCGAAATGAGCGCGATCTGCAGGATGGCGATGGTGACGGTGGGGAGGACCAGTCCGCCCCAGGTGGCGAAGCCCGAGGCCGGGAACAGCGGGATCAGGACGGCGAACCCGGTCAGGAGCATGATGCCAGTCCAGAAGTCCGGCATGGACTGCCCGGCGATGGTGAGGACGTTGACGCCGAGTTCCCGATTGGTATCCGGGCGGCGGGCCATCCACACGCCCAGGGGGATGGCGATCACGGCGGTGAGGAGGATGGCAGCGGTGGCGAGGGTGAGCGTGTACGGCATCCGCTCGGCCACCACCTGCATGGCCGGCGCCTGGAACGAGTAGGACGTGCCGAGGTTGCCGGTGAACAGCTGCTGCAGGAAGATCCAGTACTGCTCCAGCACAGGACGGTCCAGGCCGAACTGTTCGCGGACCTTGGCCAGCTGCTCGGTGGTGGCCAGCGGTCCAGCGTAGGACACGGCCGGATCACCGGGAGCGAGGCGGATCAGGATGAAAACCGTGGAGACCGTCAGGAACACGGTCAGCAGGCCTTGGCCCAGCCGCTTGAGGATGTAGTTGGTCATGACTCAGGCCTCCAGCCGGACGTCAACAAGGGGGTAGGAGTTGGTGGGCGCCAGGGCCAGGCCTGCCACGCGCTTCTGGTGGGCCAGCACCGACTTGGGAACGAATGCCCAGGCGCACGGCCAGGTGTCCCAGATGGCCTTCTGTGCGGTGGCGAGCAGCTGCTCCCGGCGTACCGGATCCACCTCGGAGGACGCGGCCTGGATCTTTGCCTGCACGTCCGGGACCACGTAGCCCTGGTAGGTGTCGCGGGTCTTTTCCTTCTCCGCGGTTCCGGCGTACATGCCCTGCATCATGGTGATGGCCAGGCCGGTGGGGCTGCTGAAGCCGTTGCCCAGCAGGTCCCAGTCGCCCTGCTTGCCCTGGCGCCAGGCCAGGATGTTGCCGCCGGGCTCGAACTGCTGCAGCTGGGTCTTCACGCCGATGTTGCCGAACATCTCCGCCAGCGCCTCCATCACGGAGGTGTCGGAGGCAAACTCGCCGGTTTCCCAGATGATCTTCAGGTTGAGGTCCGTGACGCCGAGGCTCTTCAGCGTGGCCTTGGCCTTCTCCGGATCGTAGGTGTAGTTGCCGGTTTTGGCGAAGCCGGTGAGGCTGGACGGGACCACGCCTTCGGCTTCGCTGACCGAGTCGACCAGGACGTCCTTGACCAGCGCCTCGCCGTCGACCGCCCAGCTGAGGGCCTGACGGACGCGGACGTCGGATAGCGGGTGGCTGGCCGGCTTGCGGAAGTTGTAGAAGATCTGGTTCAGCCGGAGGCTGGACGCCTCGGCAAGGACGACGCCGGGAAGTCCGGCCAGCTGCTCGCGGGAGTCAGGCGTGATGGAGTCAATGACGTCCACCTCGCCGCTGCGCAGCGCGATGACGCGGCTGGATTCCTCCGGCAGGAACCGCACCTCGACGTTCTCTACCTTGGGGGCGGGTCCCCAGTAGTTCTCGTTGCGCTTGAGGCTGTAGGTGCCGGCCCCGCGGTTGAACTTGGTCACCACGTACGGGCCGGTGCCCACGCCTTCCTGCAGCTCCTCCGGCTTGTTCTGGGCTGCCGGGCTGATCAGGATCATGCTCATCAGGGAATCGAGGATGGGGATGGGGTTCTTGGACTCCATCCGGAACGTCCTGTCATCCACCGGAACCACCGTGGGGAATTCCGGGAAGAACCCGGCGACGAACGAGCCCTGCACCTGCTGGTACATCTTCAGCGCCGTGGCGATGTCCTCGATGGCCACCGGGGTGCCGTCCGAATAGCGGACGCCTTCGCGCAGGCGCACCGTCCACGCGGTGGGCGAGGTCATCTCAAAGCGGTCCGCCAGGACCAGGATCGGCTTGGTTTCGGGGCCGATGGCGGTCAGTCCCTGCCGTACGGCACGCTGCACGGTGACGGCGGCGTCGAACTGGTTGAGCTTGTTGTCCAGGCTGACGAGGGACCTGTTGAGGGCCAGCGTCAGGGTGCTGGGTCCCGGCAGGCCCGTGGGGCCGGCACACCCGGCCATGGAGCCTGTGCCCAGGAGAAATCCGGCGGCTGCGCCAAACTGCAGGAGGCGGCGCCGTGAGATCTCACTTCCTTGAGGAAGAACGGTCATCGTTGACCTCTCGGTTGAATGGGACGGCTGGCGGCCGGATGGCCTGCGCCGTGTTACATGCATCACTCTGCCATCCATGCGCGAAATGCGCAACCGCTCTAGCGCAATTCGCGCAAGCATGCCATTATGGTGCTACCGATCGATAGAAGAAGGGAGGACGACGTGACTGCAGTCCTCACCCAGGCCGATGACTTTTCCGGCGCAGCAGAAGTGGGGCAATGCTTTGCAGCCCAAGGGCTGAACACACGGATCCTCCTGTCCGCTCCCGCGGCAGACACTTCCGCCGAAGGCACAGACGCCGGCAGCCGTCCGGACGTTGTGGTTGTGGACACCCACTCACGCGCCGTGGCCCCGGAGTCCGCTGCCGCGGCGGCGGCAGCCGTCTTCGGCAGCACCGCTGCAGAGGGCGCAGGCGTCCTGTTCAAGAAAATCGACTCCCTGTGGCGGGGCAATGTTGGCCCGGAGCTCGCGGCACTTTCGGCTCTGGGCCACCACGTTGTGGTGGCCGGCGCACTTCCCCAGCTGAACCGGACAGTCGTAGGCGGCCGGCCCTTTGCCGACGGCGTACGGCTGGACCGCACCGAACTGTGGCGGGCAGAGGCAGCCGCCCCGCCCGCGGAGATCGCGCAACTGCTGGGCCCTGGTGCTTCGGTGCAGCTTACGGAGCTGTCCGCAGTGCGGTCGGGCAGCCTCGCCGCCGTCCTTGGCGAGGCATTGTCTGTAACATCATCCAGTGCCGCTCCCGCCACCGTCATTGTCGACGGCGAGACTCCGGCCGATCTGGAGGCCGTCGCGGTCGCGCTGCTGGACCTGGACTTCAGGGCCTGCGGACGGCGCATCGTGCTGGCCGGGACCGGCGGAATGGCCCTGCTGCTGGCGGCAAAGCTGGGCAACCGCTCTGCGCGAAACGCGCAACAGGTGTCACACGGCCTGACAACGGCGGGCGTACACCGGACGGTGCTTGCCGTCGTCGGCTCCGCCTCGGCGAAGGCGGCGGCGCAGCTGCGGAATCTGGAGGCCGGCGGCTTCACCGCCCTGCGGATCGCTCCCCACGAACTGCAGCGTCCCGAGGATTTCCGCCCAAGGCTGGCGGAAGCCCAGCAGCTCCTGGCGGCAGGCGAGCCGGCCGCCCTGACTGTCACCGCCGACGTCGTCAATCCGCACGAGTCCGGCAGGATCGTGCGGAACCTGGCGCTGCTGGCTGCCTACGCGGCAACGGGTCCGGAGGCAGCCGCGGACCTGATCCTCACCGGTGGTGAAACGGCCCGCGAGGTACTCGACGCCCTCGGCGTCCGCTCGCTGACCCCGCTCGCATCCGTGCAGCACGGCGCCGTGGTCAGCCTTTCCGACGACGGGCGGCTGGTGGGCACCAAGCCCGGCAGCTTCGGCGACGATGACGCCCTCGTCCAGCTTTGCGCCGCCATCAAAGACCTCCGGTCTTCAAACAGCACTTCCCACCCCTCCCTCAAACCAGGAGCTCCAATGACATCAGCAGTGAACGCAACCGAACAGGACACCCGGCCCTTCATCGCCGTGACAATGGGCGACGGTGCGGGCGTAGGCCCCGAAGTGACCGTGGGTGCCCTTCTCGACGAGAACGCCTACCGCGACTGCCGTCCCGTGGTCATCGGCGACGTCCACCGGCTGCAGCTGGGCGCCAAGGCGCTGGGCGTGGAAGCCAACATCGTCGAGGTGGAGACGGTGGGTGAGGCGGTCTTCGAGGCTGGCCGGATCAACGTGATCGATCCCAAGCTGCTGTCCAAGGACCTGCCGTGGGGCCAGGAATCGGTCGAAGCCGGCAACGCCGCGTACCACTACATCAGGATCGCGTGCGAGCTGGGCATGAGCGGGCAGGTCCAGGGCATCTGCACGGCGCCGCTGAACAAGGCCGCGCTGCACAAGGCCGGGCACATCTACCCCGGGCACACCGAACTGCTGGCCCACTTCATGGGCGTCGAAGAAGTGTCCATGATGCTGTCCACGCCCAAGGTCAAGGTCATTCACGTCACCACGCACATCGGCCTGATCGACGCCATCAACAAGATCGAGCCCGGCCTGGTGGAGCGGACCGTCCGCCGCGGCTACGAAGCCATGCAGCGCGCCGGCATCGCCAACCCGAAGATCGGTGTCTGCGCCATCAACCCGCACGCCGGCGAAAACGGCCTGTTCGGGTACGGCGAGGAGGCCGAGAAGATCACCCCGGCCATCGAGAAGCTCCAGGCCGACGGCATCGACGCCCGCGGCCCGCTCCCCGCGGACACGGCGTTCTTCCTGGCCGGCCGCGGCGACTACGACCTCATCGTGGCGATGTACCACGATCAGGGCCACGGACCGATCAAGGTCCTCGGCATCGAAGCCGGCGTCAACATCACAGTGGGCCTGCCCGTCATCCGCACATCCGTGGACCACGGCACCGCCTTCGACATCGCAGGCAAGGGCATCGTGGACGTTCGCAGCATGATCGAGGCGCTGCGCCAGGCGGCCGAGATGTCGCCCAGCCCGGCGGCAGCCTGAGCGGCCGCGGCAAGCCCAGGCAACCGGTCAGGAAATCTGCAGGCCGCCGTTGATGTCGTACGTCGCGGCGGTGATGTAGCCGGCGTCCTCCCCCATCAGGAACACCATGAGGGCGGCAATGTCGCGGACAGTTCCCACCCGGCCCACAAGGATGTCCCTGGCCATGTCTGCCTTGCGTTCGTCGGTCAGGGTGCCGCCCATAATGTCCGTGTCCACGGGACCGGGGGCGATGCAGTTGACGGTGATGTTGTACTGGCCCATCTCCCTGGCCAAGGCCCGGGTGAAGCCGATGATGGCTGCCTTCGACGCGCTGTACGCCACCTTGGAGTAGGTGCCGCCGCCACGCTGCGCAGAGATGGAGGAGACGCTGACCACCCGACCGAGTTTGCGCTCAATCATCCCGCGGAGCACGCGCTGGGTGACCAGGAACGTGCCGGACATGTTGATCCGGAATACCCGCTCCCAGGCTTCGAGCGTCTCATCCATGAACTCGGTGGGCGAGCTGATGCCGGCGAGGTTCGCCAGCGCCACGATGGGCGGCATGTTGGCCTCCACCTCGTCGATGGCAGCGTTCACGGTGGCCTGGTCGGAGACGTCGGCTCCCACACCCCTGGCCAGGACGCCGTACACGGAGGAGATGTCCTCCGCCGCGCGCCGTGCCGCGTCGCCGTCGATATCGAGGATGGCCACGGCCCAGCCCTCGCTGGCGAGCATTTCCGCCGTCGCCCGGCCAATGCCCCGTGCGGAAGCGGCCCCGGTCAGCACCGCGGTGCGTTCGGCCGGGAACGTGTCGTGGTGCGTCATGTCTGTGATCCCCTCTAGTGCCTGGTGTCGTCTAGTACTTGGTGTCGTCGAACTCGTCAGCGGCGACGGCTTCTTCACCGACGGCCGCAGGGGTGCCGGGCTTCACATGGCCTTCCGGACGCTTGCGGGCGTACAGGTAGGTGGCGACGGCGGTGACGGCGAGGCAGGCCGCCAGGAACACGAGGCCTGATCGGTTGTCGCCCGTGGCGTCATTGAACAGGCCCACCGCATAAGGCGCCACGAAGCCGCCCAGATTGCCGAGAGAATTCACCATGGCGAGGCCGGCGGCTGCCGCGGCTCCCACCAGCGCGGTGGACGGCATGGCCAGGAAGGGGGCAATGGCCGAGTAGATGCCCATGGCCGCGAGGGTCAGGGCGGTCATGGCCAGGATGGCGTTGACCTGCACCAGGTATCCGGCAGCCAGCAAGCCGATGGCCGCCATCACCATGCTGATGCTGGCGTGCAGGACGCGGTTGCCGGTGCGGTCGGACCGCTTGCCCCAGAAGTACACGAAAACCGCTGCGATCGTGTACGGAATGGCCACGATGAAGCCCACCTCGGTGGTGCTGAACTTGCCGAGGGCTGCGACGATGGTGGGCATCCACAGGCCCAGGCCGTAGATGCCGCAGACCAGTCCGAAGTACAGGGCTGAGTAGGCGATGGTGCGGGGGTCCTTGAGCCCGGCGAGGAAGTGGTGCGGCTGGCCCTTTTGTTTGTGGGCCAGTTCCTCGTCCATGGTCCGTGTCAGCCATTCCCGCTCGTCATCTGCCAGCCAGTGCGCGTGGCTCGGACGGTCGGTCATCAGCACCGGGGTAAGCAGGCCGAGGAGGATGGCCGGGATGCCTTCGATGATGTACAGCCACTGCCAGCCGTGCAGGCCGGCGACGCCTTCCATCTGCAGCAGGAGGCCGGAAACCGGGGCGCCTAGTGCGTTGGAGATCGGCTGGGCCAGGATGAAGATGCCCAGGACGGTGACGCGCTGGCGGGCTGGGAACCACAGCGTCAGGAAGAAGAGGATGGCTGGGAAGAAGCCTGCCTCGGCCGCACCCAGAAGGAAGCGGATGATGTAGAAGGTGATCTCCCCGTTCACCAGAGCCATTGCCGTGGCGAAGATGCCCCACGAGATCAGGATGCGGGCGATCCATTTGCGGGCACCGAACTTGTACATACCGCCGTTGCTGGGAATTTCCAGCAGAGCGTACCCGAGGAAGAAAATGCCGGCGCCAAGACCGTATGCGGAGGCGCTGAGCCCGATGTCTTCGCTCATGGTCAGCTTGGCGAAGCCAACGTTGTTGCGGTCCAGGTACGCCACGAAGTAGAGCATCACAATCAGCGGCATGAGGCGGCCGCGCACTTTTCTCAGAGTGCGGTGGCCCAGTTCGTCCAGATGGTTCGCCGGGTTCATAGCGCTCATGGTGCACCTCGCAGGGAGACGGGTCCGCCCGGGTTCCGCGACGGAACAATTAAGGTCTACCACTCCGTCCACGGATAGTCATTATGCTTACTAAATTCCCATGCCGGGGCCCGCGCCGCTAATTCCTGCTGTTCAGCCACTCCAGGAGCCGGTCCAGCGGCCACGTGGTGATGATCCGCTCGGCCGGGACACCATTGCGTTCGGCCCGCTCGGCGCCGTACTGCAGGAAGTCGAGTTGGCCCGGGGCGTGGGCGTCGCTGTCGATGCTGAACAGGCAGCCGGCCGCGAGTGCCAGCTGCATCAGGTTGTCCGGCGGGTCCTGCCGTTCGGGCCGTGAGTTGATTTCGACGGCGACACCGGCTTCCGCGCACGCCGCAAAGACCCGCTCGGCGTCGAATTCGGACTCGGGACGGGTCCCGCGGGACCCCTGCAGCAGGCGGCCGGTGCAGTGGCCCAGAACATTGGTGTGGGGATCGCGGATGCCGCCTAGCATTCGCTCCGTCATGGTGCGCCGGTCCGAGCGGAGCTTGGAGTGCACGCTGGCCACCACCACGTCCAGCCGGTCCAGCATCTCCGGCGTCTGGTCCAGCTCGCCGTTTTCCAGGATGTCCACCTCGATGCCGGACAGCAGCCGGAAGCCACCGTCGGCGACGCCGTTCAGCCCGGCCACCACGTCCAGCTGCTCGCTGAGCCGCTCGGCAGTCAGCCCGTTGGCGATCTTGAGGTTTGGCGAGTGGTCCGTCAGGGCGAGGTATTCCCGGCCCAGGTGCCGGGCGGCGTCGGCCATCAGCTCAGGAGGGGAACCGCCGTCGGACCAGTCACTGTGGCTGTGCAGGTCGCCGCGGAGCAGCGGGCGAAGCCCGTCTCCCCCCGCGGCGAGTGGCTTGGCGCCGCCCTGCCGCAGCTTCTCAAGATAGTCGGGCACGTCGCCGTCCACAGCCTGCCGGATGACGTTGAAGGTGGTGTCCCCGATCCCCTTCGTCCGCTTGAGCCTGCCGTCGCGGGTGCGCTCCGCCACCTCCTCCGGCGTCAGTCCGCTGATGACGCCGGCCGCCTTCCGGAATGCCTGGACCTTGAAGGTCGGCGCGGCGGACCGCTCGAGCCAGAAGGCAATCTCGTTGAGGGCGTCAGCGGCGTCCATTCAGTACTAGTCCTGGTGCAGCTGGATGAAGTTGCCGCAGCCGTCGTCGAAGACTGCTGACATCCCGGACGGATCCTCGGCGGGTTCGCTTCGGAACTGGACGCCGGCGGCGGCCAGGCGCTCGTACTCAGCCTTGACGTCCGGCGTGCCAAAGACAATGGCGGGGATCCCGGCGTCGTACAGTCCTTTGCTGTAGGCGGAGGCGATCGGGTTGTCGCTGGGCTCCAGCAGCAGTCCCACCGTGCTGCCCGCTCCGGGGTCCTTGACGATGAAGAGGTTGTGCTCGGGCATGGTCATGAGGGTGTCAAAGCCGAGGGTCTCCGTGTAGAAGGAGTGCGCCACGGCAGGGTCCTGGACGTGGATGCTGCACATTTTAAGTCGCATGGCGCCTACGCTACGCCGCACGGCCGCCGCTGCAAACCGCCAGTCCGCCCATTGAGCAGGTCCGTCCATTGACCGGGGCGGTACCCATTGACCGGGGCTTCCGCAGGGGCTGCAATTTAAGTGCGGCCCGAATTGCCGGGCAGCGCCCGTCCTTGGGAGGTGCAGTGGTGCCCGCAGTTTCCGAAGCCGCCCCCTTGGGGCTGCTGCAACTGGTCCTCTGGAGCGCAGTGCTGGCGGCCGCAGTCGCCTGCACGGTTTTCATCGTGCGCCATCATTTAAGGACGTCCGACGGCGACAGTTCTGACCTGCTGTTCTGGGACCTTTTCGGCGGCTCGGTGGTGATTGCCCCGGCCCTGCTCATCCCCGCCGTTGCCTCCCCGCCGGCTGCCCTGGCCCTGGCCGCCGTCGCAGGGGTGAGCGGCATTGCTGCCTACCGCAGCAGCCCTGCCGTGCTGTCCTGGTACGAGACCCGGCGGCGCCGGCGGGTGGACGGCCCGCTTTGCCGAGCGGCCGCCGTCGTGCATGAAGAGATCGTGGGACGCTGGGCACGCTACGAACTCGACCCCGCGCTGGCCATCAGCTACCCGGACCTGGCGGACGTCCGCCGGCCTGAAACCGCTGATTTTGTGAAGGCCCTGCGGGAGGCCGAGACGCTGAAAACCGCTTGGGATCCCGGGTATCCGCATGCCGTGGATCGCCTCGGCCTGGCGCTGGACCGGGCGGAAACCGCAGCGGGAGTCCCGGCGAGCCTGCGGCCGGCGAGGTTACCCTCGACGGCGGCCACTCTGCCGCCAGCAGGACAAAACGCCTGACCAGGCGCATTCAGGCTCGCGGAGGCGGCCGTAGGATGGGGCCATGTCAACGTACTCAGTCTCGCGCAGCACCGTCATCCCCGCCCCCGCCAAGGACGTGTTTCCGCTGGTCAACAGCTTCCGTGAGTGGCCCAAGTGGTCGCCGTGGGAGACCGTGGACCCGGACATGAAACGGACCTACTCCGGCGCGGAATCCGGCGTCGGTGCCAAGTACGCCTGGAACGGCAACCGCAAGGCAGGCGCCGGCAACATGGAGATCGTCGAGTCGCAGGAACCTGATGCCATTCGGATCCGGCTGGAGTTCACCAAGCCGTTCCCGGCAGTGAACCCCACCACCTTCACCTTCGTTCCGGAGGGCGGCGGCACGCGCGTCACCTGGACCATGGCCGGCGAACACAAAGGCATCGGCAAGGTCTTTGCACTGTTCATGAACATGGACAAGATGGTGGGCGGCGATTTCGAGAAGGGCTTGGCATCGCTGGCTTCCGTTGTCGGTAGCAGGCCGGCTTAGTCCCGCTTTTTCGGTCGCGGGTTCCTTTGGGGCACTTGTTCGACGAGCTGTTTTCCGGGAAGGTAATAAGCACCCTTAGCAGTTCCGGAAATCGTAAAGGAGAACGCCATGCAGATCGACAAGTCCCAGATCCTCGAACTACTCAGGTCCAAAGGCGACAACGACAAGGCCGCGCAGGCTGAAGCGGAACTGCCGGACCAGGTCGACACGGACCAGCATGCCGGGCTGCTTTCCCAGTTCGGCATCAACCCCGCAGAACTGTTGGGCAAGCTTCCCGGCGGTCTCGGGGACAAGCTCGGCGGCCTCGGGCTGTAGCCGGGCGGCTCCAGGTCTGAGGCCTATCCGAGCCGCACTATACGGAAGACGGGTTCCTTCTTAGGGGCCCGTCTTCTCTCCGTTGTCTGGCCATGCTACTGACGGCAGGCGCATTCCCGGAATAAACTCTGCTCCTACGGGCCCGTTGGGCCCCACCGCCTGGACGCCACGGTAATGCCGAACAGCGCCGGGCCGAGCAGAGAGGCCGGCCATGGACTTCGTGAACAGTGATGGGCCGTCGCTGGATCCCTTCCCGCAGTACGAACGGATGCGGGAATCCGCTGCCGTCTTCCATGACGAGCAATCCGGAAGCTGGCATGTCTACAGGTACGACGACGTTCAACGGGTTCTGTCCGAACACGGGACGTTCTCTTCGAGGATGGGAGGCGACGATCCATCCGAGACAGGCCAACTGTTTGCAGCGAGCCTGATCACCGCCGATCCGCCACGGCACCGGCAATTGCGCTCCCTGGTGACCCAGGCGTTTACGCCGAAGGCAGTGGACGGGCTCGCACCGCGTATTTCGGCATTGACGGAGGAGTTGCTGGACAGGGTCGCTTCCAAAGGATCGGCCGACCTCATCGCCGAGCTGGCCTACCCGCTGCCGGTGATCGTGATCGCGGAGCTCATGGGAATCCCCGCCGGGGACCGCGACCGCTTCAAACACTGGTCCGACGTCATCGTCAGCCAGACGCAGTCAGGAGGCCGGACCGCCGACCACAGCACCACCAACCGGGAAATGACCGAGTACTTCCTGGCCCTCATCGAGCACCGCAGAAGCCAGCCCGGGAATGACCTGATCAGCAACCTGCTGGTGGCCGAAATCGACGGGCAGAAGCTGAGCGTGGCCGAACTGCTGGGCTTCTGCAGCTTGCTGCTGGTGGCCGGCAATGAAACCACCACCAACCTGATCGGGAACGCTGTCCTCAGTTTCACCGAAGCGCCCGGATCAATGGAACGGCTCCGCGCCGAGCCGTCCCTGCTCCCCCAGGCCATAGAGGAAGTGCTGCGCTACCGCTCTCCTGTCCAGTCGATGTACCGGGTGACGGCTGGCAACACAACGTTGGGCGACCAACAGGTTCCGGCCGGGGCGCCGCTGGTGGCCTGGATCGGTTCGGCAAACCGCGATGAGCGCCAATTCCAGCGTCCTGAACAGTTCGACATGGACCGGACGCCAAACCGGCATCTCGCCTTCGGGCACGGCATCCACTTCTGCCTCGGCGCCCCGTTGGCCAGGCTTGAAGCCGGGATCGCGCTGCAGGGCATTCTTGGCCGGCTCCCCGGACTAACCCTCACGCCGGGAGCCCACCTGGAACGGATGGACAGCACCATCGTTTACGGAGTCAAGGAGCTGCCTGTCAGTTGGCAGGCAGCCTGACCCTGGAGCCAGCAAACCCCGCGTCAGCTGCGCGAATCAGCCGCTGGTGGCTGCACCCTCCAGCTGCTGCCTCTGCTCCTCGAGGTAGCCAAACAGCTGCCGCAGTCCGAAGGCCCACTGCGGGAGCTCCTCGGCCGCGCCCACGCGGTTGATGAGGGCACCGAGGTGGCGGCTTCGGATGGTCACAACATCCCCGTGCTTGTGCGTGAACCCCTGCCCCGGCTCGTCGCGGTCCTGTGTTGGCGCGAAAAGCGTGCCGGTGAACAGTGCGAAGCCATCCGGATACTGATGGTGCCTGCCACGGGTGGCCGCCACGAGCTCCTCGAAGGGCCTGCTGATCCTCGCCAGGGTGTTCCGCCCCTCGAGCAGGTATCCGTCCTGGCCTTCGACGCGGAGCAGGATCTCCTCCTCGCGAAGGGCGTCCAGCGTGAAGCCGCCGTCGAACAGCCGGATCAGCGGCCCCAGGGCGCTGGATGCGTTGTTGTCCTTGGCCTTGCCCAGCAGCAGGGCGCTGCGGCCCTCAACGTCGCGCAGGTTGACGTCGTTACCGAGCGTGGCGCCCACCACGTCGCCGTGGGACGTGACGATCAGGACCAGTTCCGGTTCCGGGTTGTTCCATGAGGAGAACGACGGAATCCCGACGCCGGCACCCAGGCCCACCGAGGACAGCACCGGCGCCTTCGTGAACACCTCCGGGTCCGGCCCGATACCCACCTCGAGGTACTGCGACCAGAGACCTTCGGCAATCAGGACCCGCTTGGCCTCGGCCGCCTCCGGGGACCCGGGCCGGACCGCCGCTATGCTTCCGCCGAGTGCCTTCCCGACAAGCTCGCGCATCTCGGTCGCCCTGCCGGCGTCACCGGCACATCGTTCCTCGATCACACGCTCGATCATGCTGTCCACGAACGTCACGCCGCAGGCCTTGATGACCTGCAGGTCAACCGGGGCAAGCAGGTGCGGGCGCCCTGAGTCGCCCGCCAGCGAGGCGGCGACGACGTCGGCCATCGCCCACCGTTGTACCCCCGGCGCCGGGTCAAGGAGCGCCGCACGGACTGCGGCGGCTGGATCAGGCAGTTCGAGCAATTCCGAGACGGTGCCGGCGAGGCGCGTGAGGTCGACGGCGGAGTCCCCGCTGAGAGCCATCACACGGGGACCGCCGGTGGCGGGGTCCCAGATCCGGCCAACCAACAACGCCTGGTCGGCGTCATCAGGAAGGACGGAACTCACCGGAGCAATGGAACTCCCGGGAATTGGCGGAGCGCTCACGGCTGGCCCCCGCTCGTCGCCTCAAAAGGGGCAACAGATGGCCTGCGCCAGAGTCCGTCCACGCGCTGCGGCACGTTCCACGGGTTGCTGTCCCGCAGCGGCTCCGGCAGGCGGGCGGCAGGGAACGACTGGTACGCCACCGGCCGCAGGAAGCGCCGGATCGCGGCCGTCCCCACGGAGGTGGTGGCCGACGTCGTGGCCGGATACGGGCCTCCGTGGTTCTGCGCATAACTGACGGTGACGCCGGTGGGCCAGCCGTTCCACAACACCCGGCCACTGATCTCGGCGAGCCGGGCGGCGAGCCCGGCGACGTCGTCGTCCTCCTCGGCCTGGACCGTGGTGGTGAGCTGTCCCTCGAGCAGTTCGGCGAGGCCCTGAAGCTCAGCTTCGTCCACGTACTCGACCACCAGGCTGGCCGGGCCGAACATTTCCTGGCGCAGGATGCCGGGATCGTTGCGCACCGCATCGGCCGTGGTGCGCAGGACGGTGGGCGCCGGTGCTGCCGCGAAGTCACCCTCGAGCAGCACATCCACTCCATGGCTGCCGGTGAGCCGGCGGACCGCGTCAATGTAGCCGCCGTGCAGGCGCTCGCTCAGCAGCTGCGCCGGAGCGAAATCCGCAAGTGCACCTCCCAGGACACGGCCGATCTCCTCAGCCTCCCCGGCAGGAACGAACAGCAGCCCCGGCTTGGTGCAGAACTGGCCCATGCCCAGGGTGAAGGAACCCGCATAACCGGTGAGGATCTCCTCACGGCGTGCCGCCCAGGCGTTCGGCGTGACAAAGACGGCGTTGATGCCGCCGAGCTCACCAAAGAACGGGATGGGTTCGTGCCGCGCGGCGGCGCGGTCCAGCAGCGCCCGGCCGCCCGCCGTCGAACCCGTGAAGCCGATTGCTTTCACCAGTGGGTGGTCCACGAGTGCCTCGGCTGCCCGCCGTCCGGAAACCAGGGAGAACAGGCCCGACGGCGCCCCGACGGCTTCCAGCGCGGAGATCACCGTTTCGGCGGTGCGAACCGCGAGTTCGCGGTGGCCGTCGTGGGCCTTGTGCACCACACTGCAGCCGGCGGCGAGAGCCGACGCGCTATCTCCGCCCATCACGCTGAACGCGAAGGGGAAGTTGGATGCACCGAAGACGCCCACGACGCCGAGCGGAACGTTGTAGCGCCGCAGGTCCGGACGGGGACCCATGCCCCAGTGGGGGTCGGCGTGGTCGATCGTGGCGTCGAAGTGCTCGCCCTGCAGGATCTCGGCCGCGAACAGCCGGAGCTGGAAGACCGTGCGCTTGAGCTCCCCCTCGAGCCGGGGAACGCCCAGGTGGGTTTCGCGGGCGGCAATCGCCACCAGTGTTGCGGCATCCTGCTCCAAGCCGACGGCCACGGCCTCCAGCCAGCCGGCACGGGTGGCCGGATCCTCGGTCCTGCCCTTTTCGAAGGCGGATTGCGCCGCCTCGACGGCTGCGTTCAATTCCTCGACAGTGGTGACTCCTGCAGTGATGACCGCAGCGCTGGCGCCGGTCATCGGGCAGCCCCTGCGGGAGCGAGGTTTGCGCCCGTCACGGCAGCGCGGCCGCCGACTTCCTGCCAGCCGGAGCCTGCGGGGAATTCCCAGCGGGAGCGGGAGGCGCTCAACATCTCGGCGCCCGTCCCGGGAAGAACCGGCGCGGCGTAGCGCCCGCCGACGATCCGGACCGGCTCGGCGAAATGCTCGTGCAGGTGGTCGACGTACTCGATCATGCGGCCCTCCTGGCTGCCGCTGACCACTGCGTAGTCAAAGAACGAGAAATGCTGGACCAGTTCGCACAGGCCCACACCACCCGCGTGCGGGCAGACCGGAACGCCGAACTTGGCCGCGAGCAGGAGGTTGGCGATGTTCTCGTTGACGCCGCCCACGCGGGTTGAATCGAGCTGCAGGACATCGATTGCCCCCGCCTGCAGCAGCTGCTTGAACACGATGCGGCTGGCCACGGCCTCACCGGTAGCCACCCGGACCGGCGCGACGCCTTTCCTGATGTCGGCGTGACCCAGGATGTCGTCAGTGCTGGTGGGCTCCTCGATCCAGTAGGGGTTGAATTCGTCGAGCTCGTTGACCCAGTCGATTGCCTCGGAGACTTCCCAGCGCTGGTTGGCATCAATCGCGATAGGCAGGTCGCCGACAGCCCCGCGGGCAAGGGCCATGCGCCGGCGGTCGTCGTTGATGTCGCCGCCCACTTTGAGCTTGATCATGGAGAAGCCTTCGGCGGCGGCCTCCTTGCTCAGCCGCACCAGCTTCTCGTCGCTGTAGCCGAGCCAGCCGGGCGAGGTGGTGTAGGCCGGGAATCCGTCCGCCCTGAGTGCGGCAATCCGGGCGGCCTTGCCGTCCTGGCCGGCGCGCAGGATCTCCAGCGCTTCCTCGGGGCTGAGGGCGTCGCGGATATGGGTGAAGTCGACGACGCTCACCAGCTCTTCCGGGCTCATTTCACTGAGCAGGAGCCACAGGGGCTTGTTCTCGCGCCGGGCCCGGATGTCCCACAAGGCACTGACCAGGGCACCGCAGGCCATCTGTGTCACGCCCTTCTCGGGCCCCAGCCAGCGCAGCTGGGAGTCGTGGACCAGGCGCCGGGACGCACCGCCGAGATCATGGATCAGTTCGTCGATGTCCCGGCCTACGAGGAGGCGGGCATAGGCGTCGATGGCGGCGGTGAGGATCTCGTTGCCGCGGCCGCAGCTGAAGACGAAGCCGTGGCCTTCGTCGCGCGCATCGGTGCGGATGACGACGTAGGCAGCGGAGTAATCGGGGTCAACGTTGACCGCGTCGGAGCCGTCAAGCTCCAGGGACGTGGGGAACCGGACGTCCTGTGTGCTGATGGAGGTGATGGAAGGCATGAATGCTTCTTTCAGGTCTGGGGACAGGTTTCAGGTCTGGGGACAGGGGATTCCTATATGAATTTCGATAATCATATAGGAACGGTGGTCGAGATCAAGACCTTCCTGCGCCGAGATCCGGAAACCGCCGTGGTCCGGGTACGAAAAAGCCCCGGCCGCAGTGGCCGGGACTTTCCCTGGGGACCGTGGCCGGCCCGCCTATTTGATGATCCGCTTCCCAGGCGCCCCGACCTCCTCCAGCGGGGCCAGTTCGCCTTCGAAGGCCTGGGCGAACCTGTCGAAGGAGTTGCGGATATGCCGGGTCATGGCCGCCTCCGCCCCCTCCGGGTCACACGCCTCGATGGCATCCGTGACGGCGGAATGCTCCGCGACAGTGATGGCGCCGTCAACGTCCGCAGGGTATAGCCGGAAGGTATGGAGGTGGCAGTGGGTCTGCGCAAAGGCATGCCGGACTACAGGGTTCCCGGAGGCCGCAAGGATGGTGTCGTGGAAGCGGGTGTCGTGCGCCACGAGGTCCTGGCGCAGGTCCTTGGTAACCTTCATGGTCTTCCTGAAACCGGCGAGCTCCTTCTCCAGGGCGGCCGCCGGATTGGCCAGCCGGTCGACGGCGGCAGCCCTGGCAGCCCAGGGCTCCACGAGCAGCCGGAACTCGAACAGCGAGCGCAACTCGGCCAGATCGAGCAGCGGCGTGGTGCTGTACCCGCGGCCGGGGCTGTAGACCACAAGATTGTCGCCCTCCAAGCGCTGGAGCACCTCGCGCACTGGCGTCTGGGACACCCCGAGGCTGCGCGAGACCGCGTCGATGTTGATGCGCGCGCCCGGGGCCATCTCACCTTCGAGAATGGCCGCTCGCATGGACGCGTAGACGTCGCTGACAGCAGCCTTTCCGCGGGAAGTATCGGACGATTGACGTGGTGGCACGCGGTTACCTCTTGATTCTGGTCTGACTGGAGTCGCTGGGGGAATCATAAGCCACGCGCCCCGACGCCTCCGGGCAAACTTTTTTCGACTGCCCCTTGATCCACGCCACATGATCTATATGATTAACCAGATTCCTATATGATTTTGGCGCCGATCTCTTCGGCGTCTTCCCTTACCGCCGGTGCACACAGCACCCGAAGCCATGTTCACGTCGAAGGAGACCGCATGACTGCGCTCGGAAGCAAGACCGCCGCCACATCATCCGCCACGCCACCCCGCCTGATGACCCGAAAGCGCTGGGTCATCATCTGGCTCGCCTTTATCGGCCTCAGCATCAACTACCTCGACCGCTCGAGCCTCAGTGTCGCCCTGCCGTTCATGGGCAAGGACTTTGAGCTCAGCGCAACCCAGCAGGGGCTCATTTTCGCCGCCTTCTTCTGGGCCTACGACTTCTGCCAACTCGCTGCCGGTTGGTACGTGGACAAGGTGGGTCCCCGCCGGTCATTCTCCCTGGCGGCGGTCTGGTGGTCCGCCTTCACCATGGTCACGGCTGCCGCGTCCAGCTTTTGGACGCTGTTCGCGGCCAGGTTCCTGCTGGGTGTCGGCGAGAGCCCGGCACCCAGCACCGCCGCCAAGGTGGTGGCAACCTGGTTCCCGGTTCGGGAGCGTGCCTTCGCCACCAGTATCTGGGACTCCGGTTCGCGGGTTGGCGCCGTGATCGCACTGCCCATCGTCACCCTGATCGTTGCCCTTACCTCCTGGCACGCGGTGTTCATCATCATCGGTGTCGCTGGCATCATCTGGGCAGCCGTCTGGTGGAAGTACTACCGCAGCCCGGAGGAGCACCGGGGGGCCAACACCGCCGAGTTGGACTACATCCGCGAAGGCGGCGCCCGCGGCGAAGCCAGCGATGATGCCGGTGCTGCCAAGCTCCCGTGGCGGTCCCTCTTCAAGTACCGCACGGTGCTCAGCATGATGTTCGGATTTTTCTGCCTGAACAGCGCCATCTACTTCTTCATCACGTTCTTCCCCAGCTACCTCGTGAAGGAACGCGGCTTCGACCTCCTGAAGCTGGGCTTCTTTGGTGCGATCCCGGGCATCTGCGCCGTGCTGTTCGGCTGGCTCGGCGGATACCTGGCCGACCGCGCAGTCCGGGCGGGGGCATCCGTGACCAAGGTCCGCAAGACCGCCATCGCCGGCGGTCTTGCCGGCGGCTCGGTCATCATGTTCGCCGCGCTGGTGCCCGAAGCCTGGATGGCCCTCGCCCTGCTGTCCGTGGCCTACTCCAGCCTGACGGTGGCCGCCACCGGCATCTGGTCGCTGCCGGCCGACGTCGCCCCCAGCTCCCGCCACGTCGGTTCCATCGGCGGCCTGCAGAACTTCGCCTCCAACCTGGCCGGCATCTTCACCCCGATCCTGATCGGCGTGCTGGTGGACCAGACGGGATCATTCGTCGCACCGCTCGCGGTAATCGGCGCAGTATCGCTGGTCGGTGCCGCCAACTACCTGTTCATCATGGGCAAGATCGAGCCGCTGAAGGTCAAAGCGGCCTAACACGGCAGCCCAGACAGAGCAACGCGAGGTCACTTTCCGCCCAATCCGGACCTCCGAATGGGCGCTAGGTGACCCCGCGTTGCAGTTTACAGCTACAGTTCGACGGTCCCGCTCTCGCCCACGCTCATGCGGCTGTGCGTGACCTTGGATTTGACCCATTGCAGAACGGTGGCCCCTGTACCGCCCGGGCTGGTCCAGTACTCGGCGGAGTCGGAGTCCACGTGCAGGAGGACCACCTCGGGAGTGTCCGGACCGTCCGGGAACCAGGCCTCAACCGTCTGGTTCCACATCTCGTGGATCTTGGCCCGGTCGCGCACCACCTCAGCGGCCCCTGCCACCGACACCCACTCGGTGCGCTTGCCGAAGGACACATTGACCCTTGCATCGGCAGAGATGTGGGCCACCTGGGAAGTTCCCTCGCCGGTGAAGAACCACATGTCGCCGTCGTCCTTGACGTCCTGGACGGCCAGCGGCCGGCTGACCAGGGCGCCTTCCTCGTTGATGGTGGTGAACATTCCGATATGGGAATCGTTGATGATGTCCGTGACCTTGCTGATGCTTTCCGTGCCCGTCATGCTGCCACCTCGTTCTGTTCAGTATGGGAAACTTTCCCCTCGGACCAGCGTATTAGTAAGCGTACTTACTTTCTACCCGTACGGACGCCCGGGACTGTTACCGCCCCTGCGCCAGCACCTGGCCGCGGAAGAACTCCGGCCGGATCCTAGCCATCACCAGCATGATCACCACACCGAGCACGATCACGCCCATGCCGAGGATGAACACCATGCCCACGCCGCCCACGGAGGAGCCGGAACCGTACTCGGGATCCATGGAGTCGTAGGCGGTCTTGAAGAACATGACAAGCAGGATGACGCCGCCCAGCAGCGGTGCGAGGAACTTGAAGAAGAAGGCGCGGGCGTTGCTGAAAGCCACGGGCCGGAAGAACCAGACGCAGGCCAGGGCCGTGATGCCGTAGTAGAAACAGATCATCATGCCCAGCGCCGTGATGGTGTCCCAAAGGGCATTCTCCGAAGTGGTCCGGGTGATGACGTAGAAGGCTGCTGCAGCGATAGCCGCAGCAATCGTGGCGTAGCTCGGCGACTTGAACGTGGGGCTGACCTTGCCGAACTTCCCGGGCAGGGCTTTGTAGTGGCCCATGGCCAGCAGCGTCCGTGCCGGGGAGACGAACGTGGACTGCAGCGAGGCCGCGGAACTGCTGAGGATGGCCAGCGACATCAGGATGGCGAACGGCCCCATGACCGGCCCGGACAGGACCGCGAAGATGCTGGACTGGTTGTCCGGATTGCCGGTGCCCAGTCCTGTCTCCCCGACGCCGGCGAAGGACAGCGTGCCCAGCGCTGCCGTCATGTAGATGGCCACGATGACGACGACGGTCACGGTCGCCGCCCGCCCCGGGGTCTTCTCCGGGTTCCGCGTCTCCTCATTCATGGTCAGGGTCACGTCCCAACCCCAGTAGATGAAGATCGACAGTGACACCCCCGCCGCGAAGGACGAGAAGGAGTCGACGGCGAAGGGGTTGAACCAGTCCGGCGAGATGGCCGTGGCGTCGAACGCGGTCCCGTTGGCCACGTGGACGAACGCGGAGACGGCGAACCACCCCAGCACCAGCAGCTGGAACCCCACCAGGACGTACTGGACACCCTTGGTGGTTTCCATGCCGCGGTAGGAGATCCAGCACGCCGCCGCGATGAACACCAGGGTGGTGGCGATGTTCAGCGGCAGATTCTTTGACAGCTCAGTGATCCCGGGACTGCCGAGCAGCTGGGCGAGCATCAGGTAGAAGAAGTCGACGGCGACCGCCGCCAGGTTGGACAGCACGATGATGGTGGCGGCGATCAGCCCCCAGCCTCCCATCCAGCCGATCCACGGGCCAAAGGCCCGCGTTGCCCACGTGAAGGAGGTTCCGGCGTCGGGCATTGCGTTGTTCAGTTCCCGGTAGCCGAGCGCCACGAGCAGCATCGGGATGAATCCGACGAGGAAGACCGCCGGCAGGTGCACGCCCACCTCGGAGACGGTGGGTCCGAGGGCCGCGGTGAGCGTGTACGCCGGCGCGATGCAGGACACCCCGATCACCACGGCGCCGATCAGCCCGACGGACCCGGCCTTGAGGCCCTTTTCACTCAGGCTTTTGTGCGTGCCCTGCGCGACGGGGGCTTTTGTACTCATGGGATTGCCTCTCCGGAGTGTCATTCATCGTCGAATGGGGGTGCGGCCGCTGGGATGTGACCGCTGCGGGACTAGCCGACGGCGGCCGTTGCGTTCGCCAGTTCAGACGCCGTTGCTGCGGCAGATACGGCGGCAGCCTCGGCGATGCGGGCTGCGGTGGACTGGCCCATGCGGACCGCCCCGTCCACGTGCTGGTAGCCTTCGGCGGCGAGGTCGGATGAGCACCAGTAGATGGGACCAACGGCTGCGTGCTGGTCCTTGCCGTAGCGGTGCAGTCCGCCGAGGTCATAGCTGGCGGCATAGGCGCCGCGCGTCCACTCCTCGGAACCCCAGTCGGATTCGTAGTACACCTCAGGCTCCAGGGCCTTCTCCCCAAGGAAGCCGGCGATCGATTCCAGGATGGCGCGGCGGCGCTCGTCGGCACTGAGCTCGAAGACGGCGTCGGCCTTTTCATCGGAGACGAAGCCCACGAGCGTTCCGCGGGTGTCGCCGTGGTTGGTGTTGTCGTAGACCTCCTGGACCAGCGAGCCCGCGCCGAACCCGGTGCCGGAGAGCCCGTCCTCGCGCCAGAACGGCGTGCTGTAAACGGCGTGCACCTTGATGACCAGGCCCAGCGACTGGTGCTGGTGCATCTGGTGCTGGCGGCGCGGCAGCGGCGGGTTGAAGGAGACGCGGGAGTACAGGTTGGGCGGCACGGCCATGATCACGAAGCGCGCGTTCACCGTGGCCCGGTCGGAGACGGCGGTGACGCGGTGGCCGCGTTCGCCGTCGGCCTCCCAGTGGATGGTGCGCACCGGGCTGTTAAGGACGACGTCGGCACCCAGTTCCGCTGCCTGCAGCAGCGAGACCTGCTGCATCCCGCCGATAACCCGCTTGTCCAGGATGAAGTCCTCATCCGTCAGGTGGGTGAAGGAGCCCGCGGAGGCTGCCATCAGGACGGCCTGCAGGGCGGAGAAGGCGTGCGCCGGCTTGGTGAGCATGCCGCCGGCAATGAACAGACCGATGTTGTTGCAGGCTTCCTCGTCAGGGGAGTTCTGTCGCAGCCAGTGGTGGAAGGAGATGGTGTCCAGCTCACGCGACTTAGGGTGCGCCCAAGGTTCGGTGGGGCCGATCTCGGCCGCCAGTTCGTCCAGCAGCGCGATGAGCTTGTTCATTTCAGCAGCCGTGGTGGCGCCGACCGGGAACATGTCGCCGGTGTAGCGGACAGGCGCGCCGTCCGCTCCGATGTAGACGGACTCCCCTTCGCGGTAGCGGGAGTACGTTTCCAGGCCGAACTCCTCCAGCAGGGCCAGCAGTGCGGTCTGGTCCGGGGATACCCACTGGCCGCCGATTTCGAGCATGGCACCGTCAACGGTGTCGGTCCACGTCCGGCCGCCCACGCGGTCACGGGCTTCCAGCACGGCCACAGTCAGGCCCGCCTTTTTCAGTTCGCGTGCGGCGGTGAGGCCGGAGGGGCCGGCGCCTACGATCACTACGTCGCGGTCAAGATTCAGCATGATGTCCTTTCTCTGTGGCCGCGTATGTGATGCGAACCACTAAATGAATGCCATTCATTTATAAGAAACTATAGAGCCTTTGGCGAGGGAGCGGAAGAGGCTGATGGAATAATGCGAAAGGACATTCCCCGGAGAAAGGCAGCCATGCCGGCAACACCAGCCGTAGCAACAGCCGGTTCAGCGGCAGCTGGACCGGGCAGCCGGCGCCGTGCCGGACGCCCCGTGGGAGGCGTGCTGGACAAGGCCGGCATCACGGAAGCCGCGCTGCGTCTCATCGAGAAGAAGGGCTACGACGGCCTCACCATGGCCGCACTGGCCCGCTCACTGAACGTGGCGCCGTCGGCTCTCTACAACCACGTGAAATCCAAGCGGGACGTGCTCCTGCTGGTGGAGGACCATCTCGCATCCCTCGTGGATGTCTCGGCCTTCGGCGCCGGCCCGTGGGAGGACGCCGTGCGGAAGTGGGCGTGGAGCTACCGGGACGTGTTCTCCCGGCACACCCCGCTAATACCGGTCATTGCCGTGCTGCCCGTGACCGATGCCCCGCAGACCCTGGCCATGTATGAAACGGTTAGCTCCGGATTCCGCGACGCCGGATTTCCCGAGGAGCGGATCGTCTCCTCGATCGTCGCACTGGAGTCCTTCATCTTCGGCTCGGCCTACGACGTGACGGCGCCGGCTGACATCTTCGACCCCGGAACCATGGCGGAAGCGACACCGAGTTTCACAGGCGCCGTCCGGCGCCTGGCCGAACAGGGGCACGAACGGCCGGCCGACGTCGCCTTCAGCCTTGGCCTGGAGGCGCTGATCGGCGGGCTGGGTGGACTGAGGTCCTGATCCCATTCCTCCCGCCGTCCAAGGCGACTAAAATTCCTTAACACGCAACGTTGCGAGCCCAAGGACGGCGCCATGACCGTAATCGACCCGGAATCGCTGTTCTTTGAGTACAAACTCCGGTACCGGGGCACGCCCGGGCTGGAACATGATCCCGCCGACTACCCGATGCGCTGGGAAGTTGCGGTGAGTTGCACCCTACCGACCCCCGGCGGTGGCGATGAGGAAAAGCAGCTCGGCAGCGCCGTCGTCCAGGTTGTTCCCAAAGCCGGCATGATCAATCTCTTCCTCACCACCGGCAAGGCAGACCAGGAGATGGCCAAGGCTGTCGAAATGCTGACCATGGAACGCCCGGACCTGATCAGCGGGTACCTGCAGGACGGCGGCGACCTGATGATCGTCTCCTCCCTCGAAATCCTTCCGGAGTACCGCGGCGACAGAACGGGCTACACGGTGCTTAACGCCATCGTCGAAACTGTGGGCCGGTCGGTGAACCTGGTGGTGGTCCACGCCGCACCGGCGGACGGCGAAGGGTCCCCGACGTCGGACTCACCGGGGTATGAGGAGGCCAAATCGGCTTTGCGGGCCTACTGGAAGAACTTCGGTTTCGAGGACGCCACAGGCGACTACCTCGTGTTCTTCCATAAGAAAATCCTGGCCTGACACGCTTACTTCGCCGGCCCCGTCGGTTGCGGCGGCGCGGCCGGGGCACGTTGGCCACGGCCACCACCGGCAAACACCAGCCTGCTCACCATCACCGGCTCGCACTGAACCTACCGCCGTCGTCCGCTCCAACCGCCGCGACTCCAGCCCCAACCCTCGCACCGTCAGGCACCGCAAGCGAAAGCGGCGGATAAGCGCGTCACGCCGAGGGTAGCCCGCTGTCCAGGCGGGACGCGGTGAACCAGTCGTCCAGCTCGGCAGCCGGTACTGGGCGAAGGATGTGGAATCCCTGCGCCTGGTCGCAGCCGTAACGGGCCAGCTGGTCCAGCGCACCTCCGTCTTCTACCCCTTCGGCGACAACCGTCAGGCCGAGGCTGTGCGTGAGGTTGATGGTGGAGGCCACCAGGGCTGCAGCCCTCGGGTCCTCGGTCATCGAAACGATGAAGGAGCGGTCAAGCTTCAGCTCGTTGATTGGCAGCTCCCGAAGGTAGGCCAGCGAACTGTAGCCCGTGCCGAAATCATCGATCGCCACCCGGATGCCTCGGGCCTGCAACCGGGACAGGATGTCCCTGGCACGGACACGGTCCAGCATCATGAAATCCTCGGTGATCTCGACCATCAGCGCCGACTCCGCCAGGCCACGCTCCTCGAGATCACGCCCGTTTCCATCCGCCCCCCAGCATCAGATGCGCCCAGCAGCTCCTTCACCCCGTGGATAAAGCCGGGGCCACGGGCGGCGTGACTGAATTATTCAGCGTTGCCGTCAACCCCTAGGAGTGGCAACCGCATTGACTCGCATCGTACGTCACATCCCGGGCCCATCCGATAGCCGCCTCGTCATTGTGACCGCCTCTTGACTTCTGGTTACCGGCCGGTAGCTTTAGGGGAGCACTCCGGCACCCCAGACAACCGGAGGATTCGCCAACGAAGCCCCGCACGGCTGCTTACAGCGGTGCGGGGCTTCCGTTTTGCCCGAGGCTTGGATGAGTGCCTAGGAGAACCGGGCCGGACGGAACGTGGCCAGCATGGGGTGCTTGTCTCCGGTCAGGATCTCGCCGGCGAGGAGTTCGCCGACAACGAGCCCGAGCGTGGCACCGGAGTGGGTAAACGCCACGAAGCAGCCGGGCACCTGGCCGAGCTCACCCAGCACCGGCTCCCCGTCACCCGGAATCGGCTTGTAGCCGATCTTCCAGCTGGCAGGCTTGAGCTCAGGGTTGCCGGCAACGAGCTTGGAAGCCTCGTCGGCGAGTTCCTGCACCACCTCGTCCGGAATGCTGAACGAACCGTCTGCATGCTCCCTGATGTGCTCCTCATACCAGTCGTGGTCCAGGGCAAAGGTGCTGCCCGGGTTGGGGCGCATGGCGGCCCGCGGCGTGTTCATCACGGCCTTGACGTCGTGCTCCACCGGCTTGGTCAGCACCAGCATGGACACCGGGGAACCGTTGGGGATTTCCACGCCCAAAGGAGCGACGACGGCGGGTGTCGCCGCCCCGCACGCCACCAGTACCGCGTCGGCGTCGTACGTCTCCCCCGCCGCGGTCTCGACGCCCACCGCCCGGCCGCCGTCGACCACCACGGAGGTTTTTCCGGCGTTGAGCACCAGCCGGCCGCCGCGGGCGTGGAATTCTTCCATGAGGTAGTCCACCAGGTCCGGCAGGCTGACCCAGCCCTCACCGGGGTTGAAGATGGCGTTTTCCGGAACCGCGCCCGCATCGATGCCGGGGGTGGCCGCGGCGATCTCTTCCGGAGCCAGCAGCTTCGAATCATAGCCGATGGACTTCTCGTAGGCGTGGCGGGCCTCGGTGGCCTCCCGCTGCCCTTCAGCGTTCCACATCAGCCCGCCGCCGAACTGCAGCCACTCCCGGCCGGGGTCGGCTGCGAAGAGCGTGCGGTACCGGTCCACGCCGGCGAGGCGGAGCTGGTGGTAGGGCGTGGAGCGTTCGCCGGCGGAGTTGAGCCAGGAGAGCGAACGGCCGGTGGCTTCGCTGGCCAGGCCCCGTTCGGTCAGCAGCGTCACGGAAGCGCCTTCGCGGAGCAGGTGGACAGCGGTGGAGACGCCCAGGATGCCGCCGCCGATGATGGCGACGTGCTTGGTGGCGGTGGAGGACATGAGTTCTCCCTTTCTGAGGTTTTGGACACGGTTGATGGGGACGCGGCTTCGGATTTGGACAGAAGCTGCGTCCGGGAAGATAGGGGCGAGGTGCCGCAAGAGTGCTGGCAGGCTCTGGGTCTTGCAGTTAGGACTGCGAGTCAGGCCAGCGCGTGGATGCCTTCGATGACTTTGAGGACTTCGAGCGAGTCGGCCGGGTCGACGGGCAGCGGGCCCTCCCCGCGCAGGGCGGCGGCGAGCTGCACGTAGAACTCGGGGTAGGCGCCGCGTTCTGCAGGAACGGGGCCGGCGGCTCCATCCACCCCCAGAAGCCCCCAAGACTCCTGGGGATCGATGCCGTAGGCGGGATCCGACGGTGCCATGCCGGCCGCGAGCGCGGGCTCCTGGCCGTCCAGGCCCCATTTCGTGTAGCCGGCTTCGGAGCCGAGGACGTGGAAGCGCGGACCCACCTGGGCTGCCATGCCGTTCATCCACAGCCTGCTGCGGACTCCGGACCCGTGAAGCAGCGAGACGAACGCCTCTGTGTCTGCGGCCTCCGGATCCGATCCCCGGTTGGCCGTCTCGCCGTAGCTCTTTTCGACCGGCCCGAACAGCTGGATGGCCTGGTCGATCAGGTGCGCGCCGAGGTCGTGGAGGATGCCGCCACCCTGGGCGAGGGAGACGCTGTCGCGCCAGTTCCCGAAGCCCTCCGGCCGCCACCATTCGAACCGTGATTCGAAGGTGCGCACCTCGCCCAGTGCGGACTCCTGGAGCAGCCTCTGCAGCGTCAGGAAATCGGCGTCCCACCGGCGGTTCTGGAACACCGTGAGCCGCACGCCGCCGTCGGACGCCAGGGCGATCAGGTCCTCCCCCTGGGCGGAGGTGGGCACGAAGGGCTTATCCACCACCACGTGGAGGCCGTGCGCAATGGCCCCCGCCGCCAGGTCGAAGTGCGTGTGCGGCGGGGTGCCCAGGATGACCAGATCTAGGTTCCCGGCCTGGGCGAACATCGCCTCCGGCGTGGGAATGATGCGCGCCTGCGGGTAGAGCCTGGCCGCCTCGGCGGCCCGCGCCGGGTCCGCCGTCACGATCACGTCCAGTGAGTAGTTCGGATCCGCCGCGACCAGCGGCGTATGGAAGACCTTGCCGGAGATTCCAAAGCCGACGACGGCGGTCCGGATGGGTGCCGCTGTTCTGTTCCCCATCAGAGCACCTCGGAGAGGAATCGCTGGAGGCGTTCGCTGCGGGGGTTGTCGAAGAGTTGGGACGGTGTTCCGGCTTCAACGACTTCACCTTCGTCCATGAAGACGACCTGGTCGGCGACTTTGCGGGCGAAGCCCATTTCGTGGGTGACGACGAGCATGGTCATGCCGCGTTTGCCGAGCCCGGCCATGAGGTTCAGGACGCCCTTTACCAGCTCGGGGTCCAAGGCGCTGGTCGCCTCGTCGAACAGCATCACCTCCGGTTCCATGGCGAGGGCTCGGGCGATGGCGACGCGCTGCTGCTGGCCGCCGGAGAGGTCGCGGGGCCGGTGGTCGGCCCGCTCCGCGAGGCCCACCTCGGCAAGGCCGCGGCGGGCGCGTTCCCTGGCCTCTGCCTTGGACATGCCCTTGACGCTCCAGAGTGCCAGGGCCACGTTTTCCAGTGCGGTGTGGTCCGGGAAGAGGTTGAAGTGCTGGAAGACCATGCCGATCCGGGCGCGCAGGATGTCGGGTTTGACCTGCAGTGCGCTTTCGCGGGCGAGCAGCACGTCACCGCTTTTGGGTTCATGCAGCCGGTTGACGCCGCGCAGCAGGGTGGACTTGCCCGAACCTGAGGGTCCGATGATGCAGGTGGTGGTGCCCGGGGCGACCGTGAGGCTGACGTTGCGCAGGACCTCGATGTCCCCGTAGGCCATGGTCAGGTTCCGCAGTTCCAGGCTGGAGCCGTGGAACGTATGGTTTTCCGCGGCGGTATTGGCGGTATTGCTTGCGAGGCTCATGTGTTGCTCCCGGTGATCAGCGGCGAGGCCGCGTCGAGTTCGGTGACTTCCTTCAGGCCGGACGTGGGCGCGGTAGGGCGGCGGCGTCCGGTGCGGAACCTGTTGTCGAAGTAGTTGACCAGGTGGGTCAGCGGCACCGTGATCACCAGGTAGAAGATGCCGGCCATGACCAGCGGTGAGAGGTTTCCGGACAGCACGGCGGCGTCCTGTCCCACGCGGAAGAGTTCGCGTTCGCTGACCAGCAGGCCCAGGAAGTAGACCAGGGAGGAGTCCTTAACGATGGCGATGAACTGGTTCACCAGGGCCGGCAGGACGCGGCGGACACCCTGGGGCACCACCACCAAGGCCATGGATTTGGTGTAGCTCATGCCCAGGGCACGGCACGCCTCGCCCTGGCCTTTGTCCACGCTGAGGATGCCTGCGCGGAAGATTTCGCCGATGTAGGCGCTGGCGATCAGGCTCAGCGCGATGATCCCCAGCGGGTATGGAGAGGGACCGAAGACCGACTGGCTGAACCGGGCGAAGCCCTGGCCAATCAGCAGGATGGTGAGGATCGCGGGGAGGCCGCGGAAGAGGTCGGTGTAGATTCGTGCCGGGATCCGCAGCCAGCGGGACCGCGAGATGCCCATGACTGCCACCACCATGCCGAGCACCACGCCAAGGACGGTGGCGGCGACGGAAATGATCAGGGTGTTCAGAAGGCCAACCCCGAGGAGTTGGGGCAGCACCTCGAGCATTGCTTCAAAGTCGAAGAAGGTGCGGCCGATGATGTTGAGCCAGTCCATTGATTGCTCTCAGACGTTAGTTGTTTCAAAAGTGCCGGACGGGTGGTCCGGGTGCCGGGCGGGCCGGGGTGCGGCCCGCCCGATCTGGATCCGGTGCTTCGCTTACTTGCTGGCGGTCGGGCTACTTGCTTGAGGTCGGGGCCGGGGTTGCGGTCTGTTCTGCCTTGGGCAGGTACTGCTCGGGCATCGGGGAGCCGGGGAACCACTTCTGGTAGAGCTTCTTCCACGTGCCGTCTTCCATTGCTGCGGCCAGGCCCTTGTTCAGTGCCTCCTTGAAGGCGGGCTTGTCCTTGGCGATCGCGAACCCTGCGGGGGCGTCGAAGGACGGGATGTCAGCTGCGCTGACCAGGCCGTACTGCTCCTGGTAAGCCTTGGCAGCCTCGTAGTCGAGGAAGTGAGCGTCCACCGCGCCGCTGTTCACGGCGGACACGGCGGTGTTGTTGTCCGGGAAGCGCACCAGGTTGGCCGACGTGAAGTTCTTCACCGCGTAGGCTTCCTGTAGCGTTCCCTGGACCACGCCCAGGCGCTTTCCGTTCAGGCCGTCGACGTCCTTGATGCCCGAGGTCTTGGTGGTGATGACGGTCAGGTAGCCGGCGAGGTAGCCGTTGGAGAAGTCGACGGTTTCCTTGCGCTTGTCCGTGATGCCGATGGCGGCCACGCCGACGTCGAACTGGCCGTTCGCCACAGCGGCGAGCAGCCCGGAGAAGTCCTGACCGGTGAAGACCACTTTGTCTACGCCGGCGCGGTGGGCCACGTCCTTGAACAGTTCCACGTCGAAGCCGGTGAAGTTACCCTGCGCATCCGTGAAGGTGTATGGCTTTGAGTCACCGAGGCTGGCCACCCGGATGGTGCCCGGTTCAATCAGCCCGTACGGGTTATCGGCCGGGCTGGAGGTGGCGGAGGATGGCCCGCCGCAGCCGGAGAGGGCGAGGATGGCCGCAAGGGCTGCCGCAGCCACCGCTGCCGGGCGGAAGTTCAGTTTGATCACAGCGTTGTCCAATCGTGGGAGGGAAAGCGGTGCTGTCAGGGCCGCCGAAGGATTTGGTCGATGAAGCTCTTGCTGAGTCCGGTCTCAGTCCTTACGATTGAGACCGGACTCACATCGATTGCTAGAAATGTAGCGGAACTCACACGCTGCGTCAACAGCCCCTCTGAAAGGTGAACATGAGCAGTGACGGAGCAAGACGGCGGGATGTAACAGTCGCCGACGTCGCAAAAGCTGCCCAGGTGTCCAAGGCCCAGGCCGCCCGCGCGCTGGGAAATTACGGGGCGGTCAGCGAGGACGTCCGCGAGCGGGTGCTCGCGGCCGCCGAAGAGCTGAACTACCGGCCCAACGAGCTGGCCCGCAGCATGAACACCGGGAAATCGCACACCATCGGCGTCGTGGTGGGCGACATCGAGAACCCGCATTTCGGACTGGCCACCAGGGGGATCACGGACACCGCCAAGAAGAGCGGGTTCAACGTCATCTTGATCAACACGGACGAAAACACCGCGGCCGAAGTGGACGCTGTCCGCGTGCTGCTCGACAAGCGGGTCGACGGCCTGATCGTCGCTCCGGCATCATCGGTGGAGACGGAGCACCTGCAGCGGGTCCACGAATCGGGCCGGCCACTGGTGCTGCTGGACCGGTCGGCCGACCGCCTCGCGGTGGAGACTGTCGCCGTCGACATGGCCGCCATCTCTTACGAATCCACGCGGTACCTTCTCGACGCCGGGCACCGGAGGATCGCCTTCATCTCGACGCTGCGCACCGACGCCGCGTATTCCGCGGGAATACGGCTGGATTCATCGCAGATCTCGGACCGCCTCGAAGGGATGCGGCGGGCCTTCGCGGACGCCGGATGCGAGTTCCCGCAGGACCTCGTGCGGCTCAACGCCGGCGATGCCGGCTCCATCCGGAACCTCACACGCGAGGTGCTGCTCGGCACCGACGCGGCCACCGCCGTCGTGGCTTCCGACGGCCTGATTGCCCTCAGCGTGGTGGAAGCCATCCAGGAGATGGGGCTCCGCATCCCCGACGACGTGTCGTTCCTGATGTACGACGACTTCGCCTGGACCCGCCTGACCACACCGCCCCTGACGGTGGTGGCGCAGCCCGTCTACGAGATGGGGGCCGCGGCGGCCACCGCCCTGATCAGGCAGATCGAGGGCCGTCCGCCCTTGGCGCCGGCGCCGGAGTTCCAGGCGTCGCTGGTGCGGCGCGGATCGGTTGGTGCGGTGCCGGGTTTCGTACCTCCCGAACGCGGCGATGAGCCTTCCACAGAGCCCATGGCTGCACCGGCCATGTAGCGGACGCGTTGGAGGGGCTTCCCGTGTCCCACCTGTCTGAGCGGATCCTCTTTAGCGCCGCTTACTACTGCGAGTACCGCCCTCATGGCACTACTGAGCCTGGCGATCACCGGTGCCCTAATCGACCGGCACCTGCGAACCCTCATGATCATCAGCAGCGCATTGTTCGCAGCCGCCATGTTCGCCTTGGGATTCCTATCAGGGAACCCCGTCGCGGTCTACGCCAGCGCAGCAGCGTGGGGCCTGGCTTTCGGCGGCGCCGCGAGCCTGCTGCAAACGGCGATGATGAACGCCGCGGGCAGCGCCGTGGACGCCGCCCAGGGCGTCATGGTCACCGGCTGGAACATCGGCATCGCCGGCGGCGGGATCATCGGAGGCACCCTCCTCAGCTCGCTGGGCACACCATCCCTGGGATGGGCAACACTGGCACTGCTCCTCATTGCCCTCGTCATCGTGATCATGGGGCGCCGCCACGCGTTGCCGCCCTCACCGCTCGCGCTTCTCCGTCAGCCCTGAAGACCCCATCTTCCGGGTACCGCGCCGTGAACGTCCGACAAGTAGCACCACTTCCAGTTAGAGGGTGCGACACTTACGAGAGAGAGCCCTGGGTGCCTAGTGGTGGCCGGTACGCGTTGTGCCGAACATCAGTGTTCTGCGGCTCACGTCGTAGAACACAGTTTCCGCCGTGGACAGCAGGTCCTGGAGGTTATCCGCATCGTCAGCATCGATGGTAAGCACCTCTTCCCAGGCCCCTTCGTCCAGGACGAGCTGCAGAGTCCACGTTCCCGGTTTGCCTGCGTCCCCGGCGATCCAGCTGAACTGGTAGTGGCTTAGCTGACGGACTTTGATGCTGTCATCAGTAATGGGCTGTTTTGGGGTAGGGCTCATGTTCCTGTCCTTGCCGGCCGCCGGCGTCGGCAGCCTTGCCACATCGGAATCCTGATCCGGACTGGCTGCGATCCCACAGTTCCCTGGGGATCCGCCAGCCGGACCACCAATCTAGCCCCGTCCCAGTCTTATGTAAACGGGGTTTGTTGCCCATGAAGCGGCAGCGCCGGCTCACCCGGCGTCGCCGTCGTCGTCCTTCTCGCCCTCCTTCAGGACCAGTGCCGTGCCCTGGTAGGCACCCAGTTCGAGGAAGAAGCTATGCAGGTCATCGACTTGCCCAACGGCCTCGCCGCTGAAGAGGTCATGGACGCTGCTGCCGGGGACCAGATGGGCCGACTGGATGCTGCCCGCGATGTCCTGGCCGGAGAAATTGAGCACCGTGGCCTGCAGGTCTCCGGTGCCCAGCCGGTTGACCATGACGAGCAGCCCGCGGTGGGAAACTTCCGGCACGTCCAGCAGGGTGCTGGTGGCAATTCCGCTCTGTTCCCGCACGGCAAGGATCTTCTGCAGGCGCCGGGCGAACGAAGCCGGGTCCTCGAGCTGTTCGGGCAACGGGCCGTAGAGGCTGCGGGCACGCGGCATGCCGGCGGAGGAGGCCTCCGCTTCGGGGCTGGTGCCCATGATGTCGTGTGCGCCGCGGTTGATCCACCGGGTGTCTCCTTGCGCGGTAAGCTCCCGCACCTTCTGGCGGTCAAGGGCGGCGACGCCCGTGAGGTCCCAGCCGGACAGCGCAAAGACACCGGGCTGCAGGGCGTTGTACATGGACAGCAGGATGTGGACGTCCAGGACCTGGGCCTGCTGTTCGTCGGTGAGGTTCTCCGGGTCCTGGATGCCCAGGGCGGCCATGATGAAGCTGGCCGTGGTGCAGGCGATGCCGTTGGTGGTGAACAGGGCGTTGTACGGGGTGTCCGGGCCCGTCAGCCGTTCCCGCAGGGTTTGCTGAACATGCTCGGCGAGTTCGGCCCCGGTGAGCTCCTGGCCGTTGAGTTCGAACACGTCGTCCTTGTGGCCGGCGGCGAAATGGACCAGCTCATAGGTCAGTTCGTCGTGGTTCTGCAGGGCATGGACCAGTGATGCCTGGTCGACACCGATTTCCATGGCGAGCCGCAGGGTCAGGCGCAGGAATTCCGTATCGGCAGTCACCAGCGCGTAATGATAGGCCGGCCTGGTGACGAAGTCGTAGGAAAGATCCGGGCCCGCCTCCGAAGTTGCCTTGATGTCGTCGATCGTCAGATTGAGTTCCTGGAAGGAGAACCCGCCAACCTTGCGGATCATGGACCCGATCAGCTGGTTCGCCGCCTCGGACAGCGGGTGCCCTTCCGACCAGCCCGGCTGCTCCTCGGCGCTTTTCTCCACGCCCAGGAACCCGTTCGCGTCCAGCCGCAGGGCGCCCGTGCCCAGGTCGAGCAGTGAGTGCAGTGCGTCCCCGACCACCAGGCGCATTCCCGCAAAGGTGGGGTCCAGCCAGTTGATGGACGGCTGGCCGGCCTTGAAGTAGTGCAGATAGACCCAGCGCCGCGTTTTCCCGGCCGTGTCCACGATGGGCCGCGTGGCACTCCAGTTGGTCTCCTTGACCCCGGGTTCATAGAAGATCACCCGCTGTAGGCGCCCAATGATGTACCCGGCCTTTTGCAGTGCCTGCTCGGCGTCGGGGCTGATGTTCACTGAATCTTCGCCTTCGGGAACGTCCGGCAGCAGGTGCCAGTCCTCTTCCGGAATGTCGATCATGTGATAGATGCCGGGGTAGTCCCGGAAGTTCATCTCGGCCAGGCGGAAGTCAGCCCCCTTGCCTGTGTGGCCGGGAACGATGTCATCGATCACTGTGCCGTCATGGGCGGCCGCGACCTCACACATCTTGCGGAATTCGTCCTCGGTGCCGAACACCGGGTCGATCGCCATGCTGATGCGGTCGAAGTGCCCGTCCACGCTGGGCGTCTGGGACCAGCCCCGGATGCCGCCGGCGAGCTTGACGGGACCGGTGTGCAGGCCCCTGATCCCGATCTCCCGGAAGGCGTCCCACAGTTCAGGATCACCCAGGGCGGAGAGGAAGGACTGGCCCGGGCGGGTGATGAAAGACAGGGGGTAGGCGGTGAACCAAACGGGTGCGCGCTCCACGGCGGCCCGCGGGTTCGGATGGGCATACGAGTTCTGCCACATGCTGGCCTGTCCGGAGAGCTGCCGCGCCATCACGTTCGCGTCCCCCAGCATCGCCTGGTTCCGCAGCCACTCGACATAAGCGGCGTTGCGCCCGTCAAACTCCAGGGACGGCCGGTCGGCAAAGAACTGACGGCGGCGGGCGATCGGCCTCAGCGCCTTGGGACGGGCCGGATAGAACTGCTCGTCATAGGTGATGTCAGCGGCTTCCGTTGCTTCCGGCGCTTCCATTGCTTCCGGCGCTTCCATTGCTTCCGGCGCTTCGGCCGCTGAGTCAGCCGAGGGCAATTCGCCTGCGGAGGCTGAGCCTGTCAATTCCGCGGCCGCCGGATCAGCCGAGGCCGAATCCAGCCCGTCAGGCTCGCCGGCCAAATCGTCGGCTACTGAAACGCTCTTGTTGAAGCTTGCTTCCCGCACAGATTGCTCCTTTATCGGTGGTTCCTGCGTGGCACCTCCGGGGTGTTCTTCAGTCTTCCCGTACCCCGGCGCCTTGAGAGTATTCACATTTGTCGGCTTAGCCCACCGTATGTCGGCGGCCGTCGGAATATCGACTATTTGCCATCAGCGGTTCTCATAGCCGGCAAAACAGCCCTGAAGGTTAGGGGTGGTGTCTGACAGACACTGCCGCCAGAAACCAGGCCGGCGCCTACCGCGCACTCTCCGGCAACCTCGCCTATGAGGACGCCTGACGCCAAGCGCTCCCGCATGGCCTACGTGCTGAGATTCCAGTGGGCTCGGATCGCCTCTGCGATTGGGGCGGCGGTGACGTCCACCCGAAAAGCAACCGGTGCGGTCCCTGTCTCTTCGACTATGGAGTCACGGTACACGCGGCCGCATGAGGGACAGAGGGTATAGAGATCCTCATCCGCAGGCCATTCCGCCAGCTCCGCGGGAACGGAGGTGTTTCCTCCGGCGTAAACGGGGACGCCTTGTGAGTTGGCTTGTATCAATCCGGCCTGGCTGACCGTATTGCCGCACACACAGGTGATGGTGGTGACGTCATGACCGACTACGTCGGCGGTTTCAGTGTCCACGTTTAGCTCCGGTGCTGGATGCGACCTTCTGGTATTAGCTTATGCCCGCCGAAACGTATGGTCGCCTGCTTTCAGACCGCGAACGGATTTCCCCACTGCCGCGCTCTTTCAGCGTTGCCGGGGATGCCGCGCTCTTTCAGCGTTCCCGGGACTGCCGCGCTCTTTCAGCGTTGCCGGGGATGAGGTGCGTCGCGGGTTCCTCGGAGGAACCGTCGATCCGCGCAAACAGTCTTTCTGCCGCGATTCGCCCGATTCCTTCCATGTCTTGGGAGATCAGGTTCTGGAGAACGGTTATGTCGCAAGCTGTGATGCCCGCTTGGCCGAGTTTCTCCATGAATCCGCGGTATCGTTCTTCAGCGGCAGGACTCGGGCTTTCGGCGACGGCGCCGCAGCACGCGGTCCGGCCGTGGCCGAATCCGAGGAGATGGTCAGCGGCCTGCGCAGCGCCGGCGGCGTTGTCAGTGGTCACCGTATCTGCAGGCACTCCGATGGGTGGTGCGCCCAAGAAGACGAGCGCCGTGCCCTCGGCCGCTTCCAGGGCGCGGAATGAGTGCCTTCCGCTGGCTGATCCCAGGATGATCCCGTCGACACGTCGGCCCAGGAAGTTCTCTATGATTCGTAACTCCCTGTCGGGGTCGTAATCATGGCTGGCGGAAATTACGGCAGTCTTCCGTTCCCATGCCTTCTCCTCAATTGCTCGCAGGACCGCAGCGGAGAACGGATCGGCCAGGTTCCCAACCAGAAACCCGAGCGTCAGTGTCCTGCCGTTTGCCCGCTTGAGGTTCGCGGCATCCAGATTCGGTTGGTAATGCAACCGCTCTATCGCGTGACGGACGCGTTCAATGGTCGCCTCGGAGACGTTCGGTTCGCCGTTCACAACACGGGAGACCGTCTTGGTTCCCACGCCGGCCAATGCGGCGACGTGGCGCATGGTGGGACGTGATCGCCCTGTACGGGGCGAGCCGGCGGTGACAGGCATTTTCGGTCTGGACATTCGGTCTTCTAGGAGCGGGCCGTGAGGGATTGCAGGGCTGCCGCGGCCCCATCGGAATGGAGGTCACCGAGAACCCGCGTGTATGCGTCCACAAAGCGTCGGTTATCGATCAGGTCGCCGAAGACCTCACGGTTGGAGACGAAGGCCAGCGGGTCCTCACGCTGGCGCGCGGCGGAGGTCATCAGGGGTTCTTTGAGCCGGTCGACGACGTCAATGGAGTTCCCTTGTTCGTCGCTGCCTTCATCGTAGCGGGCCCAGCTGGCGACAATTGCCGCGGAGCGGTGGATCTGTCCGCCGTTGTCCAGGTTGATGCGGATCACCGGCAACAGCCATTTGGGGATCCGGTCGGAGCTCTCCGCACACAGCCGGGCGAGAGTGTCCTTGACGTGTTGGTTGGAGAACCGCTCAATCAGGGTTTGCTTGTAAGATCCGAGGTCGATGCCGGGCACGGGTTGGAGCGTGGGTGTGGCTTCCTTGTCCATGTAGTCGAGCAGGAACCGGGCGAACAGCGGGTCCTGGGCGACTTCGTGCGCGTAACGGTAGCCGGCGAGGTAGCCGAAATAGCACATGCCCTGATGGCTGGCGTTGAGCAAACGCAGCTTCATCAGTTCGTAGGGTTCGACGTCGTCCACGAGCTGGACACCCGCGTCCTGGAACGGAGGGCGGCCGAGGCTGAAGTTGTCTTCGAGGACCCACTGTTCGAACGGTTCGCACACCACCGGCCAAGCGTCCTCGACGCCGAATTCCTCGGCAAGAGCGGCCCGGTCACCGTCGGTGGTGACCGGTGTGATCCGGTCCACCATGCTGTTGGGAAAGGGGACGCTTTCGGCGACCCAGGCGCCTAATCCCGGGTCTTTAAGGTTTGCAAACGCCGTGAACATCTTGCGGGCGACGTCGCCGTTGGCCTGGATGTTGTCGCAGGACATCACGGTGAACGGAGTGAGCCCGCGTGCCCGCCGCCTGGCGAGCGCCTCGGTGATTAGCCCAAAGGTCGTCTTGGGCGCGGCGCCGGGCTGGAGGCCGTGGATCACGTCGGGGTTATCGGCGTCGAAGTCGCCGGTGACGTGGTGGAAGTTGTAGCCACCTTCGGTCACCGTGAGCGAGACGATGCGGATGGCCCAGTCGTGCGCCTGCCCGGCATTCATGAGCCGGTCCAGGTACATGGCCTGATGGGCGCGATGGAATCCGCCGACGCCGAAGTGGACGATGCCCGAAACCAATTTCGCCCGGTCGTAGGAGGGTGTGGCCACCGGTGCAGGCATCCCGGGGAGGGGACTGTTACTGAGTGTTTGCATGGTCACGCCTTCTGGGCGGAAAAGGAGCCTGTCAGGGAACCCAGCTCGGCTGACGTGGGCGGGTTGGCCCCGGGCCGTGAGCAGGTGATGGCAGCGGCCCGGTTCGCATACGCGGCCAAGGCGTGCAGTTCACCCATGGACAGGTCACGCAGGTGTGGCCGGGCGGCGGCCCCGAGCATGTCCATCTGGGCGAGCCCGGAGATCAGGCCGGCCATGAAGGAGTCCCCCGCCCCGACGGTGTCTGCCACCGTGATGGACTCCCCCGGCATTTCCACGCGTCCCCACCTTGTCAGGATTACGGGGCCATGGGCGCCGCGGGTCAGTGCCACCAGCGACGGTCCGAGCTCCAGCCAGGCCGCCATCGATTCCTCCAGCGTCCTGTCTGGATAAAGCCACAGCAGGTCCTCGTCACTGGCTTTGACGATGTCACTGGCGGCCACAAAGTCTTCGGCTTGTTCCCGTGCCGCGGCCACGTCCGGGCTGATGGCCGGCCGGCAGTTGGGGTCAAAGCTGACTGTGGCGTGCGGGCGTGCTGCTTCGATTAGGCCCCGTACCGACTTGTTGCCAGGGGGCAGTGCTGTCGCAATGGACCCAGTGTGGACATGGAGCGAACTCTCCGCGGCTGCCAGGGCAGGTATGGACGCACCGTTGAGGTCCCAGCTGATGGAGAACGTATATTGCGCTGCTCCGGCAGCATCCAGCGACGCCAGGGCGGTTGAGGTCGGTTCGGAGCCGCCGACGATGCTCTCGACACCGTTGCTGTCCAGATGGTCAGCGATCATGCGCCCGTAATCGTCCTCGGCGAAGTGCGTGACGAGTTTAGTGCGGAGGTCCAGACGGGCGCAGCCGACGGCAACGTTGAGGGGGCTGCCGCCCGGGTGCATCTCGGGGGCGCCGTTTCCCCGGCGCTGGTCATCGATGATGTCAACGAGTGACTCACCGATGACCGTGATCAGGGCTACGTCGTCAGAGATGTCTGGCTCGGGACCGTTCTCGTGTGGTGACATGGCTGCTTCCTTGCAGGTGGTGGCTGAACGTGGTTGCTGCCGGGCTGCGGCGGTGCAGTGATCCGCTTAGCGGCCGGGGTAGACGACGGCTTTGAGCTGGCCCGGCTGTTTGCCGGCTTTGAGTGCTTCCTCGGATTCGGCGAGGGTGAACTTGCCGGTGACCAGGACGTCGAGGTCGACTTTTCCGTCAGCGATGAGTTGGATCGCCAAGGGCCAGGTGTTGGTGTAGCGGAAGACCCCGGAGAGCCAGATCTCCCGGTTCTGGATATACGAGACGGGGAGTTCGACGTCGTCCGCCCCGAGCCCGACGAGGATGACCCTGCCGGCCGGTCCCACGGCTTTGATGCCGGAGCGGACAGCCTGAGGTGCGCCGGAAGCATCAATGAACACATCGACGTCGAGCCCTTCCACACTGTCTGTCCTGGCGTTGAGCGCGTGCGTGGCGCCGTGTTCCAGGGCGAAGGCCAGGCGGTCCTCTGCGATGTCAGTGATGTGGATTTCGGTAGCGCCGAAGGCGCGGGCGGCCTGGGCGGCGATGATGCCGATGGGGCCGGCTCCCGCGATGAGGACGCGGCTTCCGGGGCGGATTTCGGCACGTTCGCAGGCCCATATCCCCACCGAGAGCGGTTCGATGAGGGCGGCGGCCTCGTCGCTGACGCTGTCGGGGATGTCGTAGGCGAAATCGCCTTGGATGGTCACGTATTCGGCAAAGGCGCCGTCGATCGGAGGGGTCGCGTAGAACTCAATGTCCGGGCACAGGTTGTAGCGTCCGGCCTTGCACTGTTTGCAGGTGCGGCAGGGGCGCTGGGGTTCGACGGCGACGCGCTTGCCGATGCGGTCAGGGTCCACCGCGGTTCCGACGGCGGCGATCCGGCCGGAGAGTTCGTGGCCAAGGATCAGCGGGTGGTCCACGACGTAGTCGCCGATCCGCCCGTGTTCGTAGTAGTGGACGTCGCTGCCGCAGACGCCGACGGCGGCCACCTGGACCAGGACCTGGTCCGGCTCGAGCTGCGGGACGGGCAGCGTTTCCATGGCCATGTCGCCCTGGCGCTTCAGGACCGAGGCGCGCATGGTGGCGGGCAGTTCGGCGTCCGTGTGGGTGCGGGACTGTGCGGTGGGTGTTGTCATCGAAGCATTCCTCCAGGAATCGAAGTGGGGGTGGCTGGCTACTTGACGGCGCCGAGAGAGAGGCCCTGGACGAGCTTGTCCTGCGCGGCGAAACCTGCGAACAGCACCGGCAGGGAGATCACGACGGCGGCCGCGCAGACTTTCGCGAGGAAGAGGCCTTGGCTGGAGACGAAGCCGGTCAGGAACACCGGTGCTGTCCCGGCCATGACGCCGGTGAGGACACGGGCCAGGAGCAATTCGTTCCAGCTGAAGATGAAGCAGATCAGGGCGGTGGCGGCGATGCCGGGCATCGCGACGGGGGCGATGATCTTGCGAAGGGTAAGGAGCAGGCTGGCGCCGTCGATCTGTGAAGCCTCCAGCATTTCCACCGGTACTTCCGCTAGGAAGGAGCGCATCATCCAGACAGCAATGGGGAGGTTCATGGAGGTGTACATCAGGATCAGGAACCAGATGTTGTCCAGGGCCCCGGCGGTCTTTGCGAAGAGGAACAGGGGCAGGACTGCGGCCACGACGGGCATCATCTTCGTGGAGAGGAAGAAGAACATGACGTCGGTCCACTTCTTCACCGGGCGGATGGACAATGCGTAGGCGGCCGGGATGGCCAGAACCAGCACCAAAACGGTGGAGAGAATAGAAGCGGTTGCCGAGTTGATCAGCGGAGGCCAGGGACTGACGCCGGAACTGGCCCCAAAGAACTCCTTATAGGCGTCCAGTGTGAGGTTCGCGGCCACTGACGGTGGGTTCGTTGCTGCGTCCGTCTCCGAGTGGAAGGAGGTCAGGATCATCCAGAGGACCGGGGCGGCGAACAGCAGGGCCAGCAGCCAGGCCGCGATGCCTGCGGCGGTGTTGTTGCGGGTGGGATCCATGCGGGATTTGCCGCGGCGGCGTGATCCCGTGTTGAGCGCGGTCGGCCCGGGGGTTGTGCTTTGGGGTGCGGCAGGGGTGAGGGTGCTCATCGTGCTGCCTCCTTCTTGAAGAGCGAGAATACGGTGCGGAGGGCGAAGGTCGCCACGATGATGGTGCCGATGACCACCACGACGCCGGCGGCGGACGCCAGGCCGTATTCGTTGGCGAAGTAGAACGTCTGGTAGATGGCGTAGGGCAGGTTGGCTGTTCCCAGGCCCCCGGAGGTGAGGGTGAAGACGGCGTCGAAGTTCTGCACGATGTAGATCGCGCCGAGCAGGCCACCGAGTTCCAGGTACTGGCGCAGGTGCGGCAGGGTGAGGTGCCGGAAAATAGCCCAGGACGTGGCACCGTCCATCTGGGCGGCTTCTACGGTGTCCATCGGCCGGGACTGCAGGCCGGCCAGCAGGATGAGCATCATGAAGGGCGTCCACTGCCAGACCAGGGAGATGATGACGGCCATCAGCGGCGCCTGGGACAGGAGGTCCGGCTGCGGCGGGGTGTCGCTGCCGAACAGGGACCAGATCCAGGTCAGGACGCCGTTCACCAGCCCGTACGTCGGGTTGAGCAGTGCGTGCTTCCAGATCAGGGCAGCGGCCACCGGCACCACCAGGAACGGCGCGATCAGCAGGGTGCGGGCAAGGCCGCGCCCGATGAACTTCTTGTCCAGCAGCAGTGCCAGGCCGAGGCCGATGACCAGGCTTGCCAAGACGACGGAGACGGTGAGGATGATGGTGGTGAAGATGGCCTGGCGCAGGTCGGCGTTGGTGAGGACTTCGACGTAGTTGCTCAGGCCGGCGAATCCGGTCTGGTCCGGGCGGAGGCTGTTCCAGTTCAGGAACGAAATGATCAGGGTCACCACGAAGGGCAACTGCGTGACGATGATGAGGAAGATCAGGGCCGGCAGCAGCGGCGCACGCCGTGCCCAGGCCAGAGCGCGTTCACGGGATCTGGCGTTCTTGGATGGTTTGGTTGCGCTGTGCCCGGAACGGGAGATGCGCGCTGTTGCGGTAGTCATGATGGTCTCCTGCGGTTCCGTGGCCGCCCGGGGCGGGCCACGGAACCGGTTGGTGGATGGTTACTTCTTGTACTTGTCGCCGATTTTTTGAGCGGCGTCCTGGCCCTTGGCCAGTGCGTCGGCCACGGAACCCTGGCCTGCGATGGCGGAGCTGACACCCTGGGAGACCGTGGTGCCTAGGTCAGCGAATTCGGGGATCCCGACGAACTGGATGCCGACCACGGGTCGTTCCTGCACACCAGGGTTCTTCGGGTCGGCGCTTTCTATGGCTGAGCGTTCGGCCTTGAAGAACGGGGCTGCCTTCTGGAACTCAGCGTTCTCGTACGTGGAGATGCGCTTGCCGGACGGAACCTTCGCCCAGCCGAGCTTGGATGCAACTAGTTCCTCGTACTTCTTCGAACTGGCCCAGGCGATGAACTTCGCGGCAGCGTCCTGCTTCTTGGACGCAGCCTGGACGCCCCAGGACCAGGTCCACAGCCAGCCGGAGGACTTCGTGTTCTTCACTGGGGCCTGGGCATAGCCGATCTTGCCCTTCACGGGGGAACTGGTGGCTTCCAGCGCGCCGGCAGCTGACGTGGCGTCATACCACATGGCCACCTTGCTCTGGCTCATGTTGTTCAGGCACTCGGTGAATCCAGCCTGGGCGGCCCCGGCCTCGCCGTGTTCGCGGACAAGCTTGGTGTAGAACTCGGTCGCCTCGGTGAACTCGGGGGCGTTGACTTTGGCATTCCAGTCCTTGTCGAACCAGGTGCCGCCGAAGGTGTTAACCACGGTGGTCAGCGGGGCGAAAACCTGGCCCCAGCCGGGCTGGCCACGCAGGCAGATGCCCTTCATGCCGGGAGCCGCACCATCAGCCTTTGCAGCAAGATCGGCCACCTGATCCCAGGTGGGCTTCTCCGGCATGGTCAGGCCCTTGGCGTCAAAGATGTCCTTGCGGTACATCAGGAAGGAAGACTCCCCGTAGAACGGCTCCCCGTAAAGCTTGCCGTCCGTGCCCGTCAGGGAAGCCGTGTAGGCGGGCAGAATATCTGCCTGGTTGAACTCGGCGTCCTTGGATACGTTGTCCAGGGGCGCGAGCCACTTGTTCTCAGAGTAGAAAGGAATCTCGTAGTTCGAGAGTGATGCCACGTCGTACTGGCCGGCCTGGCTGGAGAATTCCTGGCTGATCTTCGCCCGGACGTCGTTCTCCGGGAGGATCGTGTAGTTGACCTTGATGCCGGTTTCCTTGGTGAAGTTATCCGCAGTCAGCCGCTGCAGATCTTCCATCTGGGGATTGTTCACCATCAGCACGTTGATGCTGTTTTGATCACCGGCAGCCGTGCCCCCACCGGCGCCGGAACAGGCCGAAGCGGACAGGACCAAGCAAACTGCTCCGGCGGCCAGTGAGGCAGCGCGCATTTTTGGGCGCATTTAAGGACTCCTTTGTTCTTCATGAGGGTGCACAGCCACTGCACTCGACAGCTGCGTCGAAGTACCGGGCCGGAGCGAGGCAACGCATCGGGGAATCCGATGTGCCGCGCTGATGTTCCTCAAGATTAGGCCTGTGGGACAGGGCACAACTAGCGCTGTGGTTGCCAATTTCTGATACAAATTTTCCGGTGCGTGGGAGCGAAAGGGCACTAATCTAGGGGAAGACCCCTTGGGAGCTGTCCATATTTCATAACCATCCAGTACGGAGAACCACGATGACTGCCGCGGACGCGAATGACGGAGCAACGGCCAGGCTTGCCGAGAGGCTCCTGGGGATGCGCGCCAACCGGGAAGTCATCCCGCCCGACCCGGAGCATTCGGTCCGGTGGCACGAGCACGACTATCCCAGCCCGGTGGCACGGTGGAACTATCACCCCGAATATGAGATCCACCTCATCCGGAAGGGCACCGGAAAATTCATCGTCGGTGACCATATCGGTACCTTCGAGGCAGGCCACGTATCCCTGGTTGGATCAGGGCTGCCCCACGACTGGGTCAGCGACCTCGAACCCGGCGAAGTGCTGAAGAAGCGGGACGCCGTCATCCAGTTCGACGGGAAGTGGGTCCAACAAACCGCCTTGACCGTCCCCGAGATGGAGGAGGTCAAGCCCCTGCTGGAGCAGTCTGCGCGCGGGATCGAGTTCACGGGCCGCACCGCCAGGGCTGCCGCAGCCTCCATCGAAGCCATGGGTGAATCACACGGGCTGGAGCGGCTGCACCACCTTCTGGAGCTCTTCACCCTTCTTGCGCGGGCGCCGCAGGAGGAACGGCATTACCTGGCCGAGGAATGGTTCAGACCGCAGCTCAATGGCCAAGCCGCCGCCGTCGTCGACATCGTCCTCGAGTATGTCTTTAGCAACCATGCCGGCAGCATCAAAATGTCCGAAGCCGCTGCCCTGGTGGGCATGACCGAACCAACATTTTCAAAGTACTTCAAGCGTTCCACCGGCCAGAACTTCAGCGATCTGGTCCGCAAACTGCGCCTTGCCCACGCACGCCGCCTGCTGGAGCACAGCGACAGGGCCATCTCTGACATCTGCTACGAAGTCGGCTTCGCCAACCTGTCCAACTTCAACCGCCACTTCCTCAACGACACCGGCGAGACCCCCAGGCGATACCGACAACGGCTGCACGGCTGACAGCGGGTGGGTCGCGCTTGTGCCTACGGGGTGAAGATGCGGTCGACGGCGGCCAGGTGCTCCGGCAGGATCGGTGCCGTGTGCTGCTGGTAGTCGGGGTGTCGGCGAAGCCAGCCTTTGATGTAGGGGCAGACGGGGATGATCGTCAGCCCGGCGGCGATGGTGTCGTCCAGGGCGTGCTTGGCCAGGACCGTGGCGAGGCCTTTGCCGGCATAGGCCTCGCTGACCTCGGTGTGGTAGAAAATCCGTTCCTTGTCGTCCGGCCCGCTGGCGGGCACGTACTCGGTCTTGCCGATAGCCGTTTCCCCGTCGACGAGCTCGTAGCAGTGCTTGTCGACGGCGTGCCGGACGGTGATGGTTGTCGCCTGTTCCATGGGACTCCTGTGTTCGGTGTACTAGCCGCGGGGCCGCAACTGGGCGTTGGGCAGGACGGGTGCGGGCAGTGGGGCGGGTGTTCCTTGCGGGAAAGGGCCGAAGCGGGGGTACGGAGCGCCGTCGGGGTAGGTGCTGCCGCTCGGCGGGGCGGCGGGTTCGGCGCCAATTTCTTCCTGCCACGCTGTCCGGTAGGCGACGACTTCCTCGTGCGTCCGGCCGATGAAGTTCCACCACATGACGATCTGCTCCCCCAAAGGCTCGCCGCCCAGGATGAGCACCCGCACGGGGGTGTCCCGGGCTTCCAGGACCAGGCGGGACTGCCCCGGGGGCAGGTACGCGAGGTGGTCCACGGGCAGGGTTGAGCCGTTGAGGATCAGGTCTCCGGTGTCGAGCAGGATGCCGTACTCGAAGGTCGGATCCAGATCCAGTTCCAAGGCCTCGCCAGAGCGGATTGTGGCCTCGGCCCCGACCAGCGGCGGAGTGTAGGTCTGCACCGGGGAGGTGGAGCCAGCCAAGGATCCCAGAAAGACCTTGAGTTCCGCGCTCCCAATGAGCACCGGCTCAGGGGCATAGTGCTCGAACGTGGGGGCCATCTGGCGCGTGGAGTCTGGCAAGGCAAACCACAGCTGCGCGCCGTGCAGGACGGTTGTATCCGGGGTAGACAGCTCCTGGTGGGAGATCCCCCGGCCGGCGACCATGAGGTTCACTTCCCCGGGGCGGACGGTGGCCGTGTACCCTGCTGAATCGCGGTGCTCGATCTCTCCGGTGAACAGCCAGCTGACGGTGGCCAGTCCGGTGTGTGGGTGTCGCGCCACCTTCATGCCTCCCGAGGAGGAGACGAGGTCCGGGCCATAGTGGTCAAGAAAGCACCAGGAACCGATGAGGCTGCGTTGTTTCTGTGGCAGGGTGCGTCGCACCGGCATGGCGCGTGGCCCGCCGAGGGGCACTTCGCGCGGGGGAAGGAATTCGATGCCTGCAGGCTGCCCCTCCTCTCCGCAGAGCATTTCCTCCGGGACGGCTTCCAGATTGCTCATGCCTGGCTCCCAACGGGTTCACGGCCGGGGCCGGTGGGCGCGGCGGAGGTGCGGGGGTTGACCGGGTGGCGGCTGAGGATGGAAACGCGGTTGAAGGCGTTCATGGAAACGGCTGCCCACTGCAGGGCCGAGTACTGGTCGTCGGTCAGCGCCGCCCGCGCTGTTGTCATGTTGGCGTGGAGGCTGTCGTGCCCGGGAAGTCCGGTGACGGCTTCGCCGATGATGAGGGCGGCGCGCTCGGTGTCGGTGAAGACGGCGGTTTCGCGCCAGGCGGGTAGCACGGCGAGCTGCTGGTCGCTGACTCCGGCTTCTCGGGCGAGGCGTACGTGCAGGTCCAGGCAGTAGGCGCAGCCATTGAGCTGGGAGATCCGGACGTTGAGCAGTTCAATGACCGATCTGGGCAGGCCTGCCTGTCCGGCAGCGTCGGCGACTTTCAGCGCGAGCCCGTTCAGCGCCCGCCAACTGGCCGGATCGGCCTTATCGAGAAAGAACTTGCTGCCGGTCATAGCGCTCCTTGTCATAAACCCATTGCCACCGACCGGCCGGATCCGCTTGCCGGTCCCATTCATCATCACATAGCGCAACATGGAAAAGCCCCGGACCTGAGCGGTCCGGGGCTACGCAGGATTCTGTTACCGCTCGATGCTGACGGTGAGATCCAGATGGATATCCGTGCCGGCGGTCAGGCGTTCCTGGAGGTAACGGGCAAGGCTAGCATCGGTGGCGGTGTGCACGCTTTGCGGGATCGCTCCGCGGAGGAGAGCCTTGGTGTTGGTGGACTTGACCATGTCCAACGGCGCCCAGCCACGGTGGGCAGAGGTGAGGCGTTCCAGATCGGTGCGGAAGGAACGCCGGTGGTCGTCGCGGACCGTGGCACACATGGTGAACGGGATGAAAGCAGTAGGCAAAGAGGTCCTTTCACGAGGCAGCCGGTGGTTGGCGCCCGCTTATAACAAGGTCCCCGCAGTCCCTGTTATTCCGTTGAAAGCAGTAATGAGTCCGACGTCACGGCCGGCTCGCCGGCGGCGAGAGGCTGCCTCCGCGGACGGCGTTGGCGGGGCGTGGCTTCGGTCAGAGTGGGTGCCATCAGAGTGGACATGGTCTTTCCTTTTAAAGAGTGCGGGATAAGGCTGAGGCGGGCCGGAATCCTGTTCGGGTGCCGGCCCGCCTCTTACCAAGCGGTGCTTCGGGAACTAAAACTGCCCGCCGTCGGCCTTCACGGCCAGAACGGGACGGTCCGCCTGCATCAGGATGCGCTGGGCGTGGCTGCCGAGGATGAACTTGCCCACCTGCGTTCGGTGCCGCAGCCCAATGACGATCAGGGAGGCATCTTCCTCCCGGGCGACGTCCAGGAACTCATCCGCCAGATCGTGCTGATAGGGCGGCTGGATCACCCGGGCCGTCACGCCGGCATCCTCTGCCTGCCGGGAGGCCTTGGCCAGGACGTCGTCCGGTGCCACGGATTTGTCCACCAGGGCGCCTTCACGGGCGGAGTTGACGATCACCAGATCCTGGTTGCGGAGGCGGGCCTCCGCAATGCCGGCGGCGAGGGCGGCCTCCCCCGCCGGGGTGGGAACGAATCCAACGATGATGCTCATACCTTCTCCTTGATTTCTGTGGCGGTGGTTCCCGCGGCGTCTGTGGCCTTGCGCTTGGCCAGCGCGGAGCGGATGCCCGGAAGCGCGGCCACGACCACAAAGACGATGAGGAGCGTGGCGGAGATGGGGCGGCTGAAGAAGCCCAGCGGGTCGCCGCCAAACACCAGCAGGGCGCGGCGGAGGGAGCTCTCCAGCAGGGAGCCCAGCACGAATGCGAGCACCAGCGGACCCGGTTCGAAGCCGAATTTCTTCATCAGGTAGCCGATGATTCCGAAGACAACCACGAGCGTCACGTCGAACATGCTGTTGTTGATCGTGTACGCGCCGAGCAGGGTGATCAGCGCCGTGATGGGCGCCAGGATGGCGGCGCGGACGCGGAGGATCTTCACGAAGATCCCCACCAGCGGCAGGCTCATGATCAGCAGCAGGATGTTGCCGATGTACATGGAGTTCACCACGCCCCAGAACAGTTCCGGGTCCTGCTCCACGAGCTGCGGACCCGGGGTGACGCCCTGGATCAGCAGCGCGCCGAACATCAGCGCCATGGTGGCGTTGGCCGGGATGCCGAGGGTCAGCAGCGGAATGAACGAGGACGTTGCCGCGGCGTTGTTGGCGGTTTCCGGCCCGGCCACGCCCTCCGGCGCGCCCTTGCCGAAGCGCTCGGGCTGCTTGGCGCGCTTCTTCTCCATGGCGTAGGAGGCCATGGAGGCGATGGTGGCACCGCCGCCGGGCAGGATGCCCAGGAAGAACCCGAGGACCGAGCCGCGCCCGATGGCACCGGACGCCTGCTTGAGGTCACCCCGGGAGGGCCAGACGTTTGCGACGGCGGAGGGCGCCTTTGCGGCGCGGTGGCGCTCCTCGAGGTTGTAGAGGATCTCGCCGAGGCCGAAGATGCCCATGGCGATCGGCACGAAGTCGATGCCGTCGGCCAACTCCAGGCTGCCAAAGGTGAACCGGTTTTCACCGGTGAAGATGTCCCGGCCAGCGGTCGCCAGCAGCAGGCCGAGGGCGGCGGCGATGAGTGCCTTGGTCTTTGAGCCGCTGCTTATGGTGGCCACCAGCAGGATGCCCAGCAGCGCCAGGGCGGTGTATTCGGCGGGACCAAAGTCCAGGGCGAAGCTCGCCACGATCGGAGCCAGGAACGTCAGACCGATGATGGCTGCGGTGCCGCCAATGAACGAGCCAATGGATGCCAGGCCCAGGGCCGTGCCGGCCCGTCCCTGCTTGGCCATCTGGTAGCCGTCGAAGACAGTCACTACCGAGGATGCCTCGCCGGGCAGCCGCAGCAGCACCGACGTGATGGTGCCGCCGTACTGGGCACCGTAGAAGATGCCGGCCAGCATGATGATGGCGGTGACGGGCTCAACGTTGTAGGTGAGCGGGAGCAGGATGGCGATGGTTGCCGCGGGCCCCAGACCGGGCAATACACCGATCAGCATGCCGATGACGACGCCGATCAGGCAGTACAGGAGGTTCATTGGCTCCAGGACGACTGCAAATCCGTTGATCACGGGATTCAGGAAATCCACGGTGGTCTCCTAGAAGAGGTGGGGGATGGAAGTGTTGAGCGCCGTCACGAAGATGCCGTAGAAAGCTGCCACGACGACGGCGCTGACCACGAGCGTGGAGCGCCAGGTTTCGCCGCCGAGGAAGCGCATCCAGATGATGCACAGCACCAGGGCGGGCAGTTCGAAGCCGGCCAGCGGCATGAGGGCCACCATGGCGGCCAGGGTGACCAGACCGGTCAGCGGGGCCACGGACATGCGGGTGAACTTCTCCGCGTCCCGGTTGTGCCGGCCCATGATCAGCTGGAACAGCCCGAGGACCACCATGACGCAGCTGATCATGAAGGGCCACAGGCCGGGTTGCGGGGCGGACGGTGTGCCCAGACCCATTGCGATGGACAGGACCACGGCTCCGATGCCGACGCCGATGACCACGAGGGAGGACCCCACGTTGGCCATCGCGCCGGCGGCCGGCGGTTTTTCTTCCTCCCACTGGGCCGCCAGCTGCTCGGGCGTCAGATCATCAAGCTCAACGTCAGGGAGATCGTTGGTGCCGTTCCCGGCGGAGGAAACAGCGTTGGAACTGTCTCCTCCGCCGGATACCGGTGATGGTGCCTGCACAGGAATCACTTGTTCCCGGCGAGGCTGATGCTGTACTTCTCCACCAGGGCCTTGTACTTGGCTGCGTAGTCCTTCCACTGCGTGACTACTTCCTCACCGGAGATTTCCTTCGGGGTCAGCATGTTCTTCTTGTTGAACTCCTTGTACGCATCCGACTTCAGGGTGTCCTGGATGGCGGCAAGGAGCTTGTCCTTGACTTCCTGCGGGGTTCCCTTGGGAGCGGCGACGGCACGGTACTGAGCGACCGGAACGTCATAGCCGGATTCCTTTGCGGTGGGTGTGTCAGCCAGGAAGGAGTTGCGCTCCTCCGAGAAGACGAGCAGCGGGGACACCTTGCCGGCCTCGATCTGGGGCATGGCCTCGCCGAGCTGGATGGTGGCCAGTTCCACCTGGTTGCCCAGGACGGCGGTCAGTGCTGGCTTGCCGCTGTCGAAGGGAACGTCGGTGCCCTTCACGTTGGCCTGCTTGAAGAGAACGGTCTGGGCGAGCTGGCTGCCGGTGCCGACGCCAGTAGTGCCGTAAGTGACGTTGCGGCCGGCCGAGGTCACGTCCTTGATGGATTTGAAGCCGGATTTTTCGCTGGCAACCAGGACATAATCGTCCTGGGACAGCCCGGTGATGATGTCGAAGTCATCGATGTTGACGGCCTCGTCCTGGGTCACAGCCAGCGGCGTGATGGTGATCAGGGAAGCGTTGATGAGCAGGAGGTTCTGGCCGTCCGCCGGCTTTCCTGCCACCTCTTTGCTGGCAAGTGCGCCGTTGGCACCCGGCTTGTTTACCACAGGCATCGGTGCGCCGAGGGTCTTGGCTGCGCCTTCGGAGATGGCACGAGCGATGAGGTCGGTGCTGCCGCCGGGCGCCTGGCCGACGGTGAGGTTGACCGGGCCGTTAGGGTACTTCGATGAATCGTTGCTGCCGCCGGAAACGTTGCCGCATGCGGTCAGGGCCAACAGGGTGATGGCGGACGCGGCTCCGAGAATGGCGCGGCGGTTGGGGAAGTGCATCATTGAAACTCCTCGTTTGCACTGCGGGCTGCCTCAGCCCGTAGGGGGATGTGAACCGGGTCACTGCCCGGCTCGCTAGGTCGAGTGTAGGGAGGCACTATGATGCATGTCTAAGCCCAAATATGCATCGAGTAATACCGGGAGAGCATCATGTTTACCTTCGACCAGCTGACCGGGTTCATAGCCGTCGCCGAGGAACTGCACTTCGGCCGGGCCGCCGAGCGCCTCAACATGACCCAGCCTCCACTCAGCCGCCAGATCCAGAAACTGGAGAAGACGGTGGGGGCCGAACTCCTCGAGCGGGACAACCGCCGGGTTGAGCTGACCGCCGCCGGACGGGCCTTCCTTGACGAAGCCCGCAGACTCATGGCACTGGCCAACCGGGCACCGGTAACCGCACGGCGCATCGCCTCCGGCCGGCAGGGCCACCTTCGCATCGGCTTCACGGCGGCGAGTGGGTTCAGCATCCTTGGCCCGCTGCTGGAAGAAATCGGCGCAATAGTGCCGGACGTGGACATCGATCTCCAGGAGCTGGTCACGGGCGAGCAGATCCAGGGCCTGCTCACCGGCGAGCTGGACCTGGGCCTGGCGCGCCCTCCCTTCGACACGGAAGTTTTCGACTCGCACTTGCTGTACCGCGAGTCCATGGTGCTGGCGGTGCCCGCATCGCATCCCCTTACTGATCTCAAGCGGGACATCGAAAACGAGGACCTCAAGGACGAGCCGCTCATCATGCACTCGCCCACGCAGGCCAGGTACTTCTACGACCTCGTGGTCCGCCTGCACGCGGTCCGGCACGAAAACGTGGTGCACACCGTGAGCCAGATCCTCACCATGGTCTCGCTCGTCGCCGCCAAGCGCGGCGTGGCCTTTGTGCCGCACTCGGCAACTGCACTGGGCATCCGCGGGGTTTCGTTCCTGCGACTGGCCAGCAGTGAGGAGGAGCCCGTGGAGTTGCATGCCATCTGGAGCCGTGATGCCAAGAACCCGGCACTGGTGCGCCTGCTGCGCGATCTGGAGTTTGCGGCCAACTGAGCGCCTTGGCTCCGACGGCTCAATGCAGCGAGGGTATCAATAGATACAAAAATGCACTTGGACAGGCATGGACGGGCCTCCCTAGTCTAAAAAGGAACCACTAGCCAGCCCGCGCCGCTTCCGGCACCGACTCCAAGGACATCCCGTGGCAAAACTTTCACCCCAGGAACTCGCCAACACCCTCAAGGACGGGCTGCTGTCCTTCCCCGTGACCTCCTTCGATGCAGAGCTGCAGTTCGACGAGGAGAACTACCGCAAGCACCTGGCGTGGCAGGCCAGCTACCCCGTGGCAGGGCTTTTCGCCGCCGGCGGCACGGGTGAGGGCTTCTCCCTCACCCCGGCCGAGTCGGCCCGCGTGGTCCGCGCCGCCGTCGAGGAAGTCGGCAGCACCGTCCCCGTTCTGGCTTCCGCCGGCGGTTCCACCGCCCAGGCTATCGAGAACGCCAGGGCTGCCGAGGCCGCCGGTGCCGAGGGCATCCTGCTCCTGCCGCCGTACCTGACCGAAGCCGACCAGGGTGGCCTGATCGAGCACGTCAGCGCCGTTTGCCGGGCCACGTCGCTCGGCGTGATCATCTACAACCGCGCCAACGCCATCTACAAGGACACCACGGTAGCCACCCTGGCGGACCGGCACGAAAACCTGATTGGCTTCAAGGACGGTGTGGGCGACCTCGAGCACGACGCCCGCGTCTACGCCAAGCTGGGCGACCGCCTGTTCTACCTCGGCGGCCTCCCCACGGCAGAGACCTTCGCGCTGCCGCTCCTGCAGCTGGGCATGAGCACCTATTCCAGCGCGATGTACAACTTCGTGCCGCAGTTCGCGCTCGACTTCTACAAGGACGTGCGCAACAACGACCGCGTGGCCGTCAACCAGAAGCTCAACGAGTTCGTCATCCCCTACCTGGACATCCGCGACCGCGTGAAGGGCTACGCCGTCTCCATCGTCAAAGGCGGCTTGGACGCCATCGGCCGTTCCGCCGGCGGCGTCCGTCCCCCGCTGCAGAACATGGCGGTGCAGGACCTCGCGGATCTCAAGGTACTCATCGCCAAGGTCTCCTAACAGCCAGCTCCCACCTTTACCCAGGAGGAACAAATCGTGACCCTCACCGGACACTCCCTGATTGCCGGACAAGCCGTTGCCGGCGAAGGCAAGACCACCTTCGCCTTCAACCCGGCCACCAACGAACAGCTTGAGCCCGCCTACACCCTGCTCACTGAGGAGCAGCTCAAGGCCGCCACGGCCGCGGCCGCCGAGGCCTTCGAGTCCTTCAGCTCGCTTGACCCCGAAACCCACGCCGCATTCCTGGACGCCATCGCGGACAACATCGAAGCCATCGGCGACGAACTGAGCGTCCGCGCCGGCCAAGAGACCGGCCTGCCCGCCGCCCGGCTGCAGGGCGAACGCGCCCGCACCACGGGACAGCTGCGGCTCTTCGCGAATGTCGTCCGCCAGGGCGACTTCCGCGGCGTCCGCATCGACCCCGCACTCCCGGACCGCACGCCCCTGCCGCGCGCTGACATCCGCCAGCGCCAGATCCCGCTGGGCCCTGTCGCCGTCTTCGGCGCTAGCAACTTCCCGCTGGCCTTCTCGACGGCGGGCGGGGACACCGCCTCCGCCCTCGCCGCCGGCTGCCCCGTGGTCTTCAAGGCACACAACGCCCACCCCGGCACCAGCGAACTGGTGGGCCAGGCCATCGCCAAGGCGGTCAAGGACTTCGGTCTCCATCCGGGCGTCTTCTCCCTCATCTACGGCCCGGGCAGCAGCATCGGCCAAGCCCTCGTGGCCGATCCGGCCATCAAGGCCGTCGGTTTCACCGGCTCCCAGAGCGCCGGCATCGCGCTGATGCGCACCGCCGCCGCACGCCCGGAACCCATCCCCGTTTACGCGGAGATGTCCTCCCTCAACCCCGTGTTCGTCTTCCCCGGTGCCCTCAACGGCTCCGCCGAAAAAATCGACGCCCTGGCGCAGCAGTACGTCACCGCCGTCACCGGCAGCTCCGGCCAGCTCTGCACCTCCCCCGGCCTGCTGTTCGCCCCCGCCGGTGAGGCAGGCGACAAACTGGCTGCCGCCGTCGGACGCGCTGTTTCCACATGTGCCGGACAGACGATGCTGACCGCGGGCATCGCCGGTTCCTGGAACTCCGGAACCGAGGCGCTCGGCGCCGCCGAGAACGTGACCGTCGTCGGCACCGGAGCTCCCGGTCCCACCCAGAACGCCCCAGCACCGGCCATCTTCGGCACGGACATCAGCAACTTCATCAGCAACGAGGTCCTGCACGCGGAAATCTTCGGCGCGGCCAGCCTGGTGATCCGCTACTCCTCAGCCGAGGAACTCATCGAGGCCACTAACCGGATTGAGGGGCAGCTCACCGCTTCCCTGCAGCTCACCGAAGAGGACTACCCGACGGCGGCACGCCTGATCCCTGCCCTGGAACAGAAGGTGGGACGCATCATCGTGAACGGCTGGCCCACCGGCGTCGAAGTTGGACACGCCATGGTTCACGGCGGCCCCTTCCCCGCCACGTCTGACACGCGCACCACATCCGTCGGTACGCTGGCAATTAACAGGTTCCTCCGGCCGGTCGCCTACCAGAACCTGCCCCAGGAACTGCTGCCCGCACCGCTCAAGGACGCCAACCCGTGGCAGCTGAACCGCCGGATCGACGGTGACGTGGTCCCCGCCGCAGAGAAAGAGGAGGTCAACGCGTGACCGCCCAGCCGACAATTGCCCGCGTGGAAGTAGTCCCGGTTGCGGGCTATGACAGCATGCTGATGAACCTCAGCGGCGCCCACGGGCCGTTCTTCACCCGGAACGTGGTCATCGTGACGGACTCCGACGGCCGGACCGGCCTCGGCGAGGTGCCCGGCGGAGAGAAGATCCGCACCACCATCGAGGAAGCCGGCAGCCTGATCGCCGGTAAGCCCGTGGCCCGCTACCGCTCCCTGCTCCGCGAAATCGCGGCCGAGTTCGCCGACCGCGACGCCGGCGGCCGTGGCCTGCAGACCTTCGACCTGCGCACCACCGTCCACGCCGTCACCGCCGTCGAATCCGCGCTGCTGGACTTGCACGGCCAGTTCCTTGGCGTCCCCGTGGCAGAACTGTTGGGCGACGGGCAGCAGCGGACGTCCGTGCCCATGCTCGGATACCTGTTCTTCATCGGCGACCACAAGCGGACGGAACTGCCCTACCTGGTGGAGGACGCGCCGTCGGACCGCTGGGAGGAACTGCGCCGCCAGGAGGCAATGACTCCCGAGGCCGTTGTTGCCCTGGCCGAAGCCGCGCAGGAGCGCTACGGCTTCAGTGACTTCAAGCTCAAGGGCGGCGTGCTCTCCGGCGACGACGAGGTGGACGTGGTCACGGCCCTCGCCAAGCGCTTCCCTGATGCCCGCGTCACGCTGGATCCGAACGGCGGCTGGCTGCTCGAGGAGGCCATCCGGCTGGGCAAGCGGATGCAGGGCGTCGTGGCCTACGCCGAGGACCCCTGCGGCGCGGAAGGCCGCTTCTCCGGGCGCGAGGTCATGGCGGAATTCCGCCGCGCCACCGGACTGAAGACGGCCACCAACATGATCGCCACGGACTGGCGGGAGATGTCCCACGCCATCCGCAGCAACGCCGTCGACATTCCACTGGCGGACCCGCACTTCTGGACCATGCACGGCTCGGTCCGCGTGGCGCAGCTGTGCAACGAGTTCGGCCTGACCTGGGGCTCGCACTCGAACAACCATTTCGATATCTCGCTGGCCATGTTCACGCACACCGGTGCGGCAGCACCCGGAGAGATCACAGCGCTGGACACGCACTGGATCTGGCAGGACGGACAAGGCCTCACCAAGAACCCGCTGCAGATCAAGGGCGGCGCCATCGAGGTTCCGGACGCCCCCGGGCTCGGCATCGAACTGGACCGCGGTGCGCTGGACAAGGCGCACCAGCTGTACCTGGAGCACGGACTGGATGCCCGCGACGACAGCATCGGCATGCAGTACTACATCGACGGCTGGTCCTTCGACCCGAAGCGCCCCTGCCTGGTCCGCTAGGGCTGCCGCGGTAGCGCGGTCTCCATCCTCCGCACGGCCGGACCTCCTCGCGCAACGGGAGCCGGCCGTGCGGAATACACATGAATAGAAGGGTCAAGAGTGGGCGGCGTCGTCTCCGGAATACTCATCGTTTCTGCAGTCATCGCCGTCGGTTACCTCGCTGCCAGGTTCCGCGTCCTGGGGCCGGAAGTCCAGGGTGCGTTGACCCGCACCGCCTTCTACATCACCAACCCCGCCCTGCTCTATACCGTGGTGGCCGGCTCGGACATCCGTGCCGCACTCGGAACGGACGCCCCGCTGGCGCTGCTTTCGGCAACGGCGGTGGGGCTTCTTTATTGGCTGCTGAGCTTCCTGTTCTTCCGGCGCCCCGCTGCGGAGACCGCCGTCGGCGCGATGGCCAGCAGCTACGCCAACGCCAACAACATCGGCATTCCGGTCTCGCTGTACGCCGTCGGCACCGCCCAGCACGTGGCCCCGGTGCTCCTGGTGCAGCTCCTGGTCATGGCCCCGTTCTACCTCACGCTCCTGGGGCTGTTCTCCGGTGCCCGGATCTCGTGGAAGAAGGTGCTGTTCCAGCCGCTGTCCAACCCCATGATCATCGCCTCCGCGCTCGGCGTCGTGGTTGCCGTGACTGGCTGGCAGGAACCCGAGCTGCTGCAGAAACCCATCGACATGCTTGCCGGCGGGGCTGTCCCCATGGTGCTTCTCGCCTTTGGCCTGTCGCTCGCCGGGAGGGCGCCGCTGCAGAAGGGCGACGGCCGCACCGAGACGCTTGTGGCCACCTTCCTCAAGATCGCCGGCATGCCGCTCATTGTGTGGCTGCTGGGCCGCTTTCTCTTTGGCCTGGAGGGACAGCACCTGCTGGCCAGCGTGATCATGGCCGCCCTCCCCACCGCGCAGAACGTCTTCCTCTTCGCCTCCCCCTACGGCCGCGGCATGACCGTGGCCCGCGACGTCATCCTCTGCACCACCATCCTGTGCGTTGGAACGCTGCTGGTTGTTGCGTGGGCCGCAGGGTAGCTCCTGATTCTGGCGTTTCCCCGGTCACCTAAGAATGTCAGACCCCGTTGAGATAGTTTTCCTGTGGAAGCCTTTGGGGAGCAGCGAGCGGGTACCGCAGCCGGGACGGATGTCTCCGGCCTGAGTGCCGCTGCTTTGCTGCGGGGCCGCGGGTTACGCAGCGTTCCCGTTGCCGGTTTCCGTTCTGACGCTGTTGTTGACGCTGTTATCAAGGACGCGTCCGACGGCGGTGCTGCCGCCGGCTTTGATGCCGCCAGCCGCTTCGGCGCCGGATTGGAGTCCCCGGCGCTGGCAACCCCTGATTTGGAGGCGGGCCTGGCGCTGTTGGACTCCGCAACCACCGCGGCGCAGGAGGAGCTGGCCGCAGCCAACTTCCTTGAAGCGGCGGACTTCGCTGACCTTGCCGAGGAACTCTCCCGCCGTATCGAGTACCTCCAATTGCTTGCTGCCGCAGCGGTGGACCGGACGCGGACCGAGGCGATCAACGCCGCCGCAACGGCCAGCCGCACGCGCGGCTGGACCACCGGCTGGAACACCGAACCCGCACCCGAACCCGCCACCGGGAGCCTGCCGGCGTGTGCGGTGACCTGGTCCCCGGCCGATGACGGGTCCCGGAACACCGCCGAATTCCTCCGCACCCGGCTCCGGATCAGCACCACCGAAGCCCGCCGCCGCCTCGCCCTCGCCAACGCCACCCTCCCCCGCACCGGACTCGCCGGCCGGCCCATGCCACCCGAACACCAGGAAACCGCCGCCGCCCTCACCGCCGGAATCATCTCCTCCCGCGCCGGAACCATCATCACCACCGCCCTGGACAAAGTCCGCCACATCCCCGACCCCGACGCGATCGCCCACATGGAACACAACCTCACCCACACCGCGATCGAAAACGACCACGACTTCCTCACCCGCATCGCCCACCGCTGGATCAACGCCCTCGACCAGGACGGCACCGAACCCAGCGAAGAAACCCTCCGCCACCGCCAAGGCATCTTCCTCCACCACAAACGCGGCGGCCTGCACCACTTCCAAGTCCACGCCACCACCGACCAATTCGAAGTCCTCACCACCATCATGAACACCGCCACCAACCCCGCACCACCACCCCCAACACCACCCACCGCGGCCCCGACAGCAGCAGCGACAACAGCGCAGGCAACAACAGTGACAGCGGCAGCAACGGCGGCGACAGTGGCAGCGACAGTGGCAGCGGCAGTGGCAGTGACGGCGGCAGTGCCGCCGCAGCCAACCTCGACGCCGTCTTCAACGCCCCCGCCCCGGACCCGGACCTGGACCGCCGCACCCGCCCCCAGCAACTCCTCGACGGCCTCGTCGGCGGCTGCAAGGCAGCCCTCGCCGCCGGCACCCTGCCCACCACCGGCGGACTCCGCCCCCAGGTCATGGTCACCGTCTCCTACCAGGACCTCCTCAACAGCATCCAAACCACCGCAGCACAGGGCCCCCGCTACAACAAAAACCACCCCACCACCCGCCCCGGCACCCGGCCAACAGACAGCACTTGGCAGACCACCGGCAGCGGAACCTTCACCTACACCGGACCCGTCACCGCCTCCACCATCCGCAAAATCGCCTGCGATGCCGACATCATCCCCATACTCCTCGGCACCGAAGGCCGCATCCTCGACATCGGCCGCACCACCCGCATCTTCCCGCCCCACATCCGCAAAGCCCTCACCGCCCGCGACCAAGGCTGTGCCTTCCCCAACTGCACCATCCCCGCCCCCTGGTGCGAAGCCCACCACATCACCTACTGGTCCCAAGGCGGACCCACCAGCACCGACAACGGAGTCCTCCTCTGCACCCACCACCACCTCATCCACAAAGAACAGTGGAAATCCACGTCAAAAACGGGACCCACTGGTTCATCCCGCCACCCCACATCGACCCCCGCCAACAACCCCGACAAAACCACCACCACAGAACATGAACCGGAGGACGCCGCCGCGGCCTGGCCGGCACAAAGCAAAGGGCAGCGTCGGCGGAACGTGAGTCACTTGTACTACAAGTGACTAACTTGTATCCTAGGTAAGCGGGCGATGTTGCCCCTACTTCCCAAGGAGAACCATGAGTACCGTCGATCTCATCCGGCACGTCAAACTGTCCACCGCCCGCCTTCCGCTGGCTGTCCCGATCAGCGACGCGAAGGTGTTCACGGGCCGCCAGAAGCCCATGACGGAGGTCGTTTTCCTCTTCGCTGAGATCACCACCGAACAGGGCCACACCGGCCTCGGCTTCAGCTACTCCAAGCGTGCCGGCGGCCCCGCCCAGTATGCCCATGCAAAGGAAGTGGCCGAAGGAATCATCGGCGAGGACCCCAACGACATCGGCAAGCTCTACACCAAGCTGCTCTGGGCCGGCGCTTCGGTGGGCCGTTCCGGTGTCGCCACCCAGGCCCTTGCCGCCATCGACATCGCCCTCTACGACCTCAAGGCCAAGCGTGCCGGCCTCCCCCTGGCCAAGCTCCTGGGCTCCTACCGCGACTCCGTCCAGACCTACAACACCTCCGGCGGTTTCCTGAACGCCACCCTCGACGAGGTGAAGGCCCGCGCCACGCAGTCAGTCGAAGAGGGCATCGGCGGCATCAAGATCAAGGTCGGACTCCCGGACACCAAGGAGGACCTGCGCCGAGTCGCCGGCATCCGCGAACATATCGGCTGGGATGTACCGCTCATGGTCGACGCCAACCAGCAGTGGGACCGCGCCACGGCACTGCGCATGGGCCGCCAGCTCGAAGAGTTCAACCTCATCTGGATCGAAGAGCCGCTGGACGCCTACGACTTCGAGGGCCACGCCCACCTCGCGCAGGTGCTGGACACGCCCATCGCCACCGGCGAAATGCTCGCCTCCGTGGCCGAGCACAAGGGCCTCATCGCCGCCAACGGTTGCGACATCGTCCAGCCCGACGCCCCGCGCGTCGGCGGCATCACCCAGTTCCTCCGTCTGGCGGCCCTCGCAGACGAACGAGGCCTGGGCCTGGCCCCGCACTTCGCCATGGAAATCCACCTGCACCTGGCCGCCGCCTACCCGCGCGAACCGTGGGTGGAACACTTCGACTGGCTGGACCCGCTGTTCAACGAACGCCTCGAAACCAAGGACGGCCGCATGATCGTTCCGGACCGCCCGGGCCTTGGTGTCAGCCTCAGCGATCAGGCCCGCGCGTGGACCACCGAGACGGCGGAATTCGGCGCGTAACCTTGAATCCATGAGCCGGAACCTGACCGCGGACCTCGCCGCCGATCTTCGCACCCGCATTGTCGACGGCGTCATCCAGCCCGGTGAGAAGCTTCCGAGCGAAAACACCCTCATCGGCGAGTTCGGCGTCAGCCGGACGGTCGTCCGGGCCGCGCTCACGCGGCTCCAGGCAGAGGGTCTCGTGGAAACCGAACGCGGGCGGGGCAGCTTCGCGCTGACCCCGCCCACGGGAAGTCCGACGCCGGGCCAGCCCACCAGGGCTGTGGTCACCGCCGAGGACCGGCTGCATCTGCTGGAATTCCGGATCGGCGTCGAAACCGAAGCGGCGGCGCTAGCTGCCGGAAACCGGACAGAGCGGCAGCTGAACGCCATGCGGCAGGCGCTGGCGGAATTCACGGACAGCGGCGAGCACCCTGCACACGCGATGAAGGCGGACTTTGAGTTCCACAGGGCCGTCGCCGCTGCCTCGGGAAACCCCTTCTACACGGACTGCCTGGCCTCGCTGGGCCAGACGATGATTGCCATGCCGCGAACCCGACTGATGACCGGCGTCGAGCATTACGCCCGCGACCACTTCGAACAGGTGGTCCATGAGCACGGGTCCATTTTCGCCGCCATCGCAGACAGCGACGGAGCCGCAGCGTCTGCAGCAATGCGCAATCACCTTGCCAACTCTCGCCGCAGGCTCCGGGCCGGGCGCGAGTAGGAGGGTGAGCAGCAAGGATGCCGCAGTAGTTCCCTGCGGGTATCACGCCATGCAATATGCGTGTTGGACGGGCATGAACCTGCTGCCTACAGTTAATTACGTGCTGTGGCGAGGACCACAATAGCCTGCCCCGTAGTCCCCACAGCGTGATCTTGCTGCTCTATCAAAGAGGATTCCCCCCATGCAGTCTGTAGACACCGCTGTCACGGATCTGGCTTCGGCCATGAAGAAGTTTTTCCGGCGCGTGCTGCCCGTCATGCTGGTCATGCTCGTGTGCAACCAGCTGAACCGGTCCAACATCGGCTACGCCCAGGACCATCTGCAGGCTGACGTCGGCATCGGTGCCGCGGCCTACGGCTTCGGCGCCGGGCTGTTCTTCATTGCCTACGCCATTTTCGAGCTTCCGAGCAACGTCATGATGGAAAAGTACGGCGCCAAGATCTGGCTGACCCGGATCATGGTCAGCTGGGGCATCGTGTCCTTCCTCATGGCCTTCGTTCAAAACGAGATGATGTTCTACGTTCTGCGGTTCCTGCTGGGTGCTGCGGAAGCCGGCTTCTTCCCCGCCGTCATCTTCTACTTCGCCCGCTGGGTGCCCGCCGGCCAGCGCGGCAAGGCGACCGCTGTCTTCATCGCCGGATCATCGGTGGCAGCCGCCCTTTCCGGCCCCATCGCCGGACTGCTCCTGAGCCTGCACGACGTCCTGGGCCTGCGCGGCTGGCAGTGGCTGTTCGGTTTCGAAGGCGTGCTCTCCGTCGTCGTCGGCATCATCGTGTTCTTCTTCCTCGACGCGAAGATCCAGGATGCCAGGTGGCTCACGGCCGGCGAGAAGTCGGCTCTCACCGCAACAATCGACCAGGAGGACGCCCAGCACACCAAGGCCGCAGGCGGCAAGGTCAACCGCTGGAAGATGCTCCTGAACCCGCAGATTCTCCTGCTGTGCGGCATCTACTTCTCGGTGCAGCTCTCCATCTACGCGAACACATTCTGGCTGCCGACCATCGTCAAGCAGATCCCCGGCACCACGGACCTGAGCGTCGGCTTCCTCTCCTCCATCCCCTGGGTGTGCGCCGTCTTCGCCATGTACTTCGCGGCCAAGTGGCAGGACAAGGCAAAGTCCAAGCGCCCGCTGCTGGTCGCCGCACTCCTCGTGGCCGCCGTCGGCACCCTCGCGGCGGCCGTCGCTACTCCGGTCCTTGCGCTGGTGTTCCTGGCCATCGCGGCCATGGGCTTCAAGAGCGCGTCACCGCTGTTCTGGACCATCCCGCAGTCGGCCCTGCACCCGCTGGTCCTCGCTCCCGCCATCGCCATCATCAATTCCCTGGGCAACCTCGGCGGCTTCGTGGCACCGTTCGGGTTTGGCATCATCAAAGAACAGACCGGAAGCGTGGTCCCCGGCCTGTTCGCCCTGGCGGCAGCGTCAACCGTGGCAGCCATCCTGGTGTACTTCCTCAAGGAGCGGAAGCCGGCCTCCGACGTTGCGGAGAAGGCATCGGCGCCCGAGGCAACACGGATGGAGCCGTCAACGGCGAAGTAGGCCATCCACAGTCAACAGGTGTCCAACGCTCTGGAGGACTATCGGGCGACAGACTATCGGGGCGGGTGTCGGAATTCCGGCACCCGCCCCGGCTTGGTCTGTCTTGGGCTCTGGTGTCGGCCGCCCCTGCCGCCGTACGCTCGGAGCAACCGTGCGGCCGGGGGAATCGGCACGGCCAACTTTCTCGCCATCGGTCCCCTGCCTGGCGGTTTCCGGGACAGACCCGCAAAAACGCGGGTCAGCCGGCACACGGAACGGGGATCCACTCATGCCACGAAGCATTGCGCCAATCTCCCTCGCCGCAGCAGCGGCCATTTTCCTCGCGGGCTGCGGCGGACCCGCTCCCTCAAGCACGGCAGAGCCGTCGAGCAACGCAGCCGCTTCGAGTGACGCAGCGCCCTCCAGCGCTACACCTGAAACAAGTACGACGGCGGAACCATCCCCCGCGTCCGCCGCACCAACATCAGCGGCGAAGGCCTACACCAACGAGGACCTCACCGCGATCGTCACAGGACTCAAGGACGCGCAGGGACGGGCCCTGACCGTGGTGCCCGCCGCCCAGGTGGACCAGGGGCTCATCGTCGCCCGGGAACTGCTCAAGAACGCCGTCATCACGCCGAAGGCCTGCGGAGTGCTGGCGGACAACAACACCCAGGTTCCCGAAGGCAGCACCTACGCTGCGGGCGCAAGCCTGGCGGCAGAAGCCAAAACTGCCACGATCGTGACAGTTTTCGCGGTCAAGGACCCCGCCGTCATGACAACCCAGTTCGACAAGAGCGAGGCAGCGGTCCGCGACTGCTCAACCTATACGTTCGAATTGAAGGGGCAGAAAATCACAAGTGCAATGAAGCCGGTCGATTTCGCCGTGGAAGCTGACAAATCGGTAAGTGCCCTGCAAACCCAGACCCTCCCCACCGGCCAGAAGCAAGCCGTCCTCACCGTTACGGGCGTTAAGGGCACGCTGGCCGCCACCGCGGTGAAAACCGGGGCCTCTGGGGCCGTCACCGCAAGTGCGGCACCAGAACTCGCCAAGCTCGTCAACGACGCACTGGCCGCTGGCTGACTGACCGGCCGGCCACCGATGGCAGCCTGCCGGCTGAAACCCGCGCCCTGGCGACTGACGGCCGACAGGCGCTGAAACAAGAAAGAACCCCGGGAAATCATCGATTTCCCGGGGTTCTGCTGCGTGCGCGAGGGGGGATTTGAACCCCCACGCCCTTTCGGACACTGGCACCTGAAGCCAGCGCGTCTGCCGTTCCGCCACTCGCGCGCAACTTCTTCCACTCGGCCCAACCGGAATCCGGTTTCGTACCTCGTAAAAGCAGCGAGATCAAGCATAACGGACATTCCCCGCAAATTCCTAATCGGGGTATCGCGGCCATTTTGCGCCGTGGTTTTCCCAGGCGCGGACACGGATGCCAGGATCCCAAAGCCACGGCCGAGGGACGATTCCCGCCTGTGATCGCGCCCACATTAGATGGGGGAACGTGAACGAATCGGGTTCCCGGCGCGTTGTGGATTAAGGTCTTTCGCAGACGTGGCAAGTAGTATCGGATACATAGGGGCCCGCTTCCGGCGGGCACGGTGTTTTGTTGTGACTGCGTTGCCAGAATGACTTCCACGGGACGAGCCGTCCCTCAGCAGCAAGGAAAGGAGAAGACCATGGGTTTGCTGGACAAGGTCGAACGCGGCATTGAAAAGGCCGTCCGCGGCGTCTTCTCCACCGGCTCCAAAGCCCAGGTCGAGCCCGTGGAAATCGCGAGCCGCCTCCGCCGCGAAGTGGACCACAAGACCATCACCATCGCTGCCGGCCGCACCTTGGTGCCCAACGTCTTCGATGTTCTCCTGAGTGACGAGGACTTCCAGCGCGCCCAGGAGTGGGGAACGCCGCTGGCCGAGGAACTCTGCGACGTCGTCATCAACCACGTCCGCAGCCAGGGGTACATCCTCCAGGGGCCGGTCCGCATCTCATTCCGCCGGGACGAATCCCACCGGCCAGGCGACTTCGAGATCACCTCAAAGACCGAAAAGTCCTCCGGTTCGGCGCCGGCCGCCCCGCGGGCAAACGTGCCGGCAGCGCCAAGCCGCCAGCCGGTCCGCCTGCAGCCCGTCCTGGACATCGACGGGCAGCGGTATTCACTGAATGCGCCCTCAGTCGTCCTGGGCCGTTCATCAGAGGCTGACATCCTGGTGGACGACACCGGAGTCTCCCGCCGGCATCTGGAAATCCAGACCCACGGCGGAACGACCACCGCCGTCGACCTGGGCTCCACCAACGGCAGCTACGTCAACGGACACAAAGTGGCCGGCAGCATGGAGCTCACCGACGGCTCCACCATCACGATGGGACGGACCAAAATCATCTTCCGCCTCCTGCCCGCCAACAATGGCGGCCGCCCATGAGCGAACTGACCATCACGGCCCTGCGCTTCGGGTTCCTGCTTCTTCTTTGGGTCCTCATCTTCAGCATCGTCTCCGCAATGCGGCGCGACCTCATGATCGGCCGCAAGGCCGCCACCGGGGCCCCCACGGCACGGCAGGTGCGGAAGAATCCCGAACTCGCCGAACCGGCTCCCGCGCCGGCCAGGCAGCAGGCCCGCCAACTGGTGGTCACCGAAGGCCCGCTCAAGGGCCGTACGGTCCCCCTGGCTGCCAGCCCCATCCTGCTGGGGCGGGCGCAGGAGGCTACGCTGGTACTTGAAGATGACTACGCTTCCGGCAGGCATGCCCGGCTTTTTCCACAGGGAAGCCGCTGGTTCATCGAGGACCTCGGATCCACCAACGGCACGTATCTGGCCGACCAGCAGCTCACCAGGGCCCTGCCCGTGGACCTTGGTGTACCCGTGAGAATCGGCAAGACGGTCATTGAATTGAGGCCGTAGCCATGGCCGCTCCGGACATGCCCGCGGGCGAGGTGCCAGCCTCGTCTCGGCCCCTCATCCTGCGCTATGCGGCGCGCTCTGACGTCGGCCGCATCCGCGCGAAGAACGACGACTCCGCCTACGTGGGCCGGCACCTGGCCGTCGTGGCGGACGGCATGGGCGGACACGCCGGCGGTGATGTTGCTTCCGCCGCCACTGTCCTGGACATGATCCACCTGGACACCGACGACTATGATGACGACGCCGGCACCGTGCTGGCCGACGAGATCCAGACCGCCAACTCGCTGCTCTCGGAACTCGTCCACATCAATCCCAAGCTGGCGGGCATGGGCACCACCGTGACTGCCCTGCTGCTGGCTGAGGGCAAACTTCATTTCGCCCACATTGGCGATTCCCGCGCCTACCGCCTGCGCGACGGCGAGTTCGAACAGATCAGCATTGACCACACGTTCGTTCAGCGCCTCATCGACGAAGGCCGGCTGCGCCCCGAAGAAGCGGAAACCCACCCGCACAAGAACGTCCTGATGCGCGTCCTTGGTGACGTCGATGCCAGCCCCGAGCTTGACCTCGCCACGATCGAGGTGCAGCCTGGAGAGCGCTGGCTGCTCTGCTCCGACGGCCTGAACTACGTGGCCGGCCACGTTGTGGAACGCACCGTGCGGGAAACGCCGGATCTCCGCGAATGCGTCGAGACACTCGTTGACCTCACCCTGGAGGCAGGCGCGCCGGACAACGTCACCGTAGTCATGGTGGAAATCGTGGAGGAAACGCCCGACGACGTCAGTACCGCCGCCGTCGACATCGTGCCTGACGCCGGACAACCGGAAGCGATTACCGGGACAAAGGCTGCGGCCCCAGCTGCTGCTCCCGATGCTCCTACTGCCGAGCCCGCCACCGGGGCGCCAGGTCCTGTGCCGGGCGCCGTGCCAACAGCTTCGGCACCGGCTGATTCGACGCCAGGCTCCACGCCTCCTCCCACCCCGCCGGCCGGGGCGCCCGCCTCCGCCAGCTCCCTGCCTGACCCGGCATCCGGGCCCGAGGCGGCAGGAGAGAGTGCCGGCAAGCCGTCCAACGAACCGGCGACCAACACAGATCCCCACCTGGGCGAACATCTTTCCGCGGAGGTGCTGCGCGAGGAGCTTTCGTCCCGGCCGCACATCCTCGTGGGCGCAGCCGTTGCTGCAGCCGAAACCGGCTCCATCCCCACCATTGCCGGCCGCACAGTCGCGCGCCGCGCGGCCACGGTCCTGACCCACAAGTCGGATCAGGCACGCGAGGAGGCTGACGAGTTCACGCCGGCCAGGCGTCCACGCCGCTGGCTCACCCTGGGAATCGCGGGCGCCGCGCTCTTGGTCCTCGCCGTCGGTCTCTGGCTCGGTTACGCCTGGACCCAGACGCGCTATTACATTGGTGAGTTCGACCAGCGGGTGGCCATCTTCAATGGGGTGTCCCAGCGCCTCGGGCCCATACAGCTCTCCACCCTGGAAGCGGTCACCGACATCAAAATGGACTCGCTGCCCCAGTTCTCGCAGCAGCGGGTCCGCCAGACGGTCCCCGCGCGGGATCTCTACGATGCCCAACGCATCGTCAAGAACCTCGAGCGCACGGGAAGCACCGCGCCTTCGGATGAGTGCCTGACTCCATCGCCGACGGCGACAGCTTCGGCCACGGCTAAGGCGACAGCCACGACCAAGGCCTCGGCCACCCCGAAGCCAACGGCCACGGCGTCCCCGAAGGCGACGTCAACCGCCAAACCGACGGCATCTCCAACCGCAACAGCCGGAGCCTCGGCAACACCCACCCCAACCGCAACCTGTGAGGGGGGCCAATGAGCCACGCCGACACCATGCCCAAACCCCGGCGCAACGTTGAACTGCTGTTGCTCGTGCTCGCCCTGTCGGTCAGCATCGGCGCCAACGCACTTATCAGCATCGATGAGCAGACGTCACTGGACACCGACTTCTGGTTCCAGTCCAGCCTGCTCGCCGTCGCATCCCTCGTGTTCCATGTGGTTCTCCGGCTCCGGGCCAAATATGCCGATCCGGTAATACTTCCGTTGGTGGTTGCCCTCAACGGCCTCGGCCTGGCGATGATCCACCGCCTTGATGCCCCGGGCGACGACACCGGCAACAACCAGCTACGGTGGACCGTCATTGCCATGGCCGTGGCCATCGCCGTGATCTGGTTCCTCAAGGACCACCGCGTCCTGCGCCGCTTCACGTACATTTCCCTTGCCGTCAGTGCCCTGCTCCTGATCCTGCCCCTGGTCCCCGGCATCTCCGCCGGTGAAATCCTCGGCGCCCGGGTCTGGATCCGCCTCGGTCCGATGACGTTCCAGCCGGGTGAAGTCGCCAAAATCACCCTCGCCATATTCTTTGCCGGATATCTTTCCTCGAACCGCGACCTCATCATGCTTGCCGGACGCAAGATCGGCCCCATGCAGTTCCCTCGTTTCAAGGACATGGGACCCATGATCACCGCCTGGCTCGTAAGCATCGGCGTGCTGATCTTCCAGCGCGACCTCGGATCCTCCGTGCTGTTCTTCGGCCTGTTCATCGTGATGATTTACGTCGCCACCAGCCGCATCAGCTGGGTGGTCATCGGCCTCACCCTGATCCTCGGCGGCGGTTTCGTGGCGTCCAAGGTCTTTTCGCACGTTGCCCTGCGCATCGACAGCTGGCTCAATGCCTTTACCGAAGAAGTCTTCGGGCGTTCTCCCGGCGGCAGCGGCCAGATCGTGGAAGGCCTGTTCGGCATGGCCAGCGGCGGACTCGTGGGCACCGGCCTCGGACAGGGCCGGCCCAACCTGGTCCCGTTCGCCAACAGCGACATGATCATCGCCTCCTTCGGCGAGGAACTGGGCCTGATCGGCCTCTTCGCCATCGTGATGATGTACCTCCTGCTTTTCACCCGCGGTTTCCGCGCGGCCCTCGGCACCCGCGACGCCTTCGGCAAGCTCTTGGCCTGCGGCCTGTCTTTCGCGGTGGCGCTGCAGTGCTTCGTGGTGATCGGCGGCGTCACGCGGCTGATCCCGCTGACCGGGCTCACCACGCCGTTCCTGGCCGCGGGTGGTTCCTCCTTGCTGGCCAACTGGATCATTGTGGGCCTGCTGCTGATGATCTCGCACACGGCCCGCGGCCCGGTGGACACGTCGCCGATGCAGCCCGGCCGGACACCTGAGGCACAGAAGCCGGCGCCCGTCGCAGGAGGCCGGCAGGACCGGAATGCCACCCAGACCCTCCCAGACGCTCCCACCGAGGCGGTGAAACACCTGTGAACCAGGCCATTCGACATTCATGGATCGCCGCGATCGCCATGTTCGCCCTGATTTTCGGTGCGATCAGCTACGTCCAGGTGGTCGGCGCGGACGAGCTCAAGGCCAACCCGTGGAACAGGCGGGCCATCCTGCAGAACTACTGCAATGATCGCGGCGCGATCCTCGTGGGCGGCTCTGCCATCGCCGAATCCGTGCCGGGCAATGAATCCTGCAAGTTCCAGCGCAAGTACAACCAGCCCGAGCTGTATGCCGGGCTGACCGGATACTTCTCCCGGAGCTACGGGGTCACCGGCCTCGAAGGCGCCATGGATGCCCAGCTGGCCGGAAGTTCGGACCAGCTGTTCTTCGACCGGATCGGGCAGCTCTTCCTGGGCAACCAGCCCAAGGGTGCATCCGTTGAGCTGACCATTGACCCCAAGATCCAGAAGCTGGCGTACGACCTCATCCCGGACGGCCAGCGGGGGTCGATCGTGGTGACCGATCCCAAGACGGGCAACATCCTGGCCATGGTCAGCAAGCCGTCCTATGATCCCAACCTCATCGCCACCCAGGACGTCGCCAAGGAACAGGCTGCCTACAACGAGGCCATCAAGGTCCCGGGCGTCAACCTGAACCCCTCGGTCAGCGGCCCCACGGGCGCCCTGCTGGCACCAGGCTCGGTGTTCAAGCTGGTGGACACGGCAGCAGCCCTGAACTCCGGCAAGTACAACGCCGACAGCGTGCTGCCCAACCCGGCCCAGATGAGCTTCCCGGGCATCCAGTACCAGCTGCCCAACTATGCCGGCGGCAACTGCTACACCCGGAACACGGCCAGCTTTGCGTTCGCGCTGCAGCAGTCCTGCAACACGCCGTTCGCGAGGATTGCCTTGGACCTGGGCCAGAAAGCCATCGGCGACCAGGCCGCAAAGTTCGGGTTCGGCCAGGACCTTGGCGACCAGCTTAAACTGGACTACGCCAACAAGCCGTTCCCGGAGGAGGAGCTGGATCAGGCCGGATTGGCGCAGTCGGCCATCGGCCAGCGCGACGTCCGTGCGACGCCGCTCCAGATCGCACTGATGACCTCGGCCATTGCCAACGGCGGAGTGCAGATGGCTCCGAACCTCATCAAGGCAGTCCGTTCCCCGGACCTCAGGGTCATCGACGAACCGAAGCCGGTGGCTTTGCGGACCTCGACGACGCCGGAGATCGCCGGACAGATCACCGACTGGATGACCAGCGTGGTCAACGAAGGCATCGCCTCGGGGGCCGGCGTTCCCGGTGTCCAAGTCGCCGGCAAGACCGGCACCGCCGAGCTTGGGAACGGCCTGAACAACTCTTGGTTTACGGGGTTCGCCCCGGCTAACGATCCGCAAGTGTCCGTCACCGTCGTCATGCAGGGCGTGGACATCACCACCGGAGCACAGCTAACCAGTCCGAACGCAAAGAAGATTTTTGAGGCGGTGTTGAATAAGTGAGGCCTACATCGGGAATCACCCTCGGCGGCAGATTCCAGTTGACCACGCGTATTGCGATCGGCGGCATGGGTGAAGTCTGGAAGGCCAAGGACCAGATCCTGGGCCGGATCGTGGCCATCAAGGTACTCAAAGAGGAGTACACGGGCGACCCCGGATTCCTCCAGCGGTTCCGCGCTGAAGCCCGTCACACCGCCCTCCTCAACCACGTGGGCATCGCCAACGTCTTCGACTACGGCGAGGAGGAAGGCTCCGCCTACCTGGTGATGGAGCTGGTCCCCGGCCAGCCGCTGAGCAGCATCATCGAGCACGAGCAGGTCCTCTCACCTGACCGCACGCTGTCCATCATGGCGCAGACGGCGCGGGCACTGTCCGTGGCCCACGCCCAAGGCCTGGTGCACCGTGACATCAAGCCCGGAAACCTGCTGATCATGCCGGATGGGCGGGTCAAGGTCACCGACTTCGGCATCGCACGCCTCGCGGACCAGGTGCCGCTGACCCAGACCGGCCAGGTCATGGGCACCGCCCAGTACCTCGCCCCCGAACAGGCCACCGGCCAGACCGCCACGGGCGCCTCGGACATCTACTCGCTCGGCGTGATCGGCTATGAGTGCCTCACCGGGCACCGGCCGTTCTCCGGCGAATCCCAGATCGCCATCGCCCTGGCACAGGTCAACGACGCGCCGCCGCCCCTGCCGGAGTCGCTGCCCAAGCCGGTCCGCGCGCTCCTGATGTCCATGCTGGCCAAGGATCCGAAGAACCGCCCGGCCAACGCCATCAAGCTGGCTGAGGCGGCAGAGGCCATCCGCAACGGTGACATCTCTGCTGCCCACGCGGCCGTCCCCGGCATGCTCCTGTACGAAGGCGGCACCGGCGCCATGACGGCACCGGTGAATATCGCCACCGCACCGACCGGCGTGATCGGCTCGGAGAAGAACCCGGCGGCGGCAACCTCCGCTCTGCCTGTGCTTGGCGCAGCGGCCGCGGGTGCTGCCGCCGGCGGGGCAGCGGCTGCAGCCGCCGGAGACCCGGACGCCGCCCGCACGCGGGCGGGGAGCACGCTCTCGCGTGCCGATGCCCTGGCGGCCGAGCGCACTTGGGACCAGGAACCGGAACAGTACGACAACGAACCCGAGGATGAACCCGAGCGGCGGAAACGCAGCCCGTGGACGTGGCCGCTGATCGCCCTGATCCTGCTGGTGCTGTTCGCCGTCGTCGGTATCCTCCTGAGCCAGGCGGGCTTCCTGTTCCCGGGCCAGAGCCCTGCTGCCACCACGTCGAGCACACCCAGCCGCAGCGTGAGCACCAGTGCCACGCCCACGCCTACCCAGACCTCGGAGACGCCGACGCCGACCCCCACACCAACTCCCACGCGGACGACTCCCCAGGCCATCAACGTGATCCCGGAGGCGTACCTCGGCAAGCAGTTCAGCGAGGTCCGCACCGAACTGATCGCTCTCGGCCTCAAGGTTAACGGCAAGGAGGTGTTCAACCCTGCCACTCCCGGCACGGTCACGGACCTCAACCCGTCGGGCCCGCTGCAGGCCGGTGACACCGTCACGGTCACTTACTCCAAGGGCCCGGAACAGATCAAGGTCCCGGACATCAGCACGGGCAGCAGTGAGACCGAAGTTCAGTCAGCCATCGAGAAGGCCGGCCTGCGCTGGCAAAAGGGCGCCGATGAGGCCGGCGAGCCGGGCCAGGACGCCGGAACGTTTGTCCGCTCCGAGCCCGACAGTGGCCGGGAGGTCGCCGCCGGATCGGTCGTGACCTACCACCTGTCCCAGGCGCTGATTCCCACACCCACCCCCACGCCAACTCCAAGCGGCTCGCCGACTGGAAGATAAGCCGTGACCACGCCACGAACTCCGTCACACCGGGAAGACAACATCCCGGTGACCAGTCAGCGCGTCCTGAACGGGCGTTATGAACTCGGGGAACTCATCGGCCGCGGGGGCATGGCCGATGTGCACCGTGGCCTGGATACCCGGCTCGGCCGGACGGTCGCCATCAAGCTGCTCCGCCCCGACCTGGCCCGGGACCCCCAGTTCCAGGCCAGGTTCAAGCGCGAGGCGCAGGCCGTCGCAGCCCTGAACCATCCGTCGATCGTCGCCATTTACGACACGGGCGAGCACACCGTGCCGGGCGACGGGCACGACCAGGTCCGGGTCCCCTACATCGTCATGGAGTTCGTGGCCGGCAAGACCCTCCGGGACCTGATTAGGGCCAGTGATATCACCATTGACCAGGCGGTGGACTACACCCTGGGGGTCCTGTCTGCACTGGAATACAGCCACAAGGCCGGAATCGTGCACCGGGACATCAAGCCGGCGAATGTGATGTACTGCGAGAACTCGGACATGGTCAAGGTCATGGACTTCGGCATTGCCCGCGCCGTCGCCGATTCCTCCGCGACGATGACCCAGACCCAGGCCGTGGTGGGCACCGCCCAGTACCTCTCGCCGGAGCAGGCGCGCGGCGAAGCCGTGGATGCCCGCAGCGACCTGTACTCGGCAGGTTGCCTGCTGTACGAAACACTGACGGGCCGCCCGCCGTTCGTGGGTGAAAGCCCGGTGTCCGTGGCCTACCAGCATGTCCGCGAGAGGCCCGAGCCGCCGAGCAAATTCAATCCGGATGTCTCCGAGGCGCTGGACAGCGTGCTGGAAAAGGCGCTGCAGAAGAACCGTGCGGACCGTTTCCAGGACGCCGCCGCTTTCCGCCGTGCGCTGCGGGCCGCGAAGAACGGAATCGCTGTTCCGGCATTGTCGCCCAGCGAAGCACCGACGGACCCGAACGACATTCCCGAGCCGCACCGCGCGCCACCCACGGAAGCGTTTTCCATGACTGGAGCGAGCTTCCTCGACGACGCTCCCGCTGGACGCCTGCGCCGCACCCGGGACACTGACGATGATGAATCCGTGCTGCCCGCCGAAGCCGCGGCGGTCTACGAGACGACCGAGCACGATGAACTTCCGCTGGGGCTTCCCCGCGAACGGGCGCGATCGAGCCTACAAAAGTCCCGCCGTCGGGCCTGGATCACGACGTTCGTGATCTTTACCCTCCTGGTGCTGGCCGGCGGCGGCCTGTGGTTCTACAACTTCCTCAACCAGCCGCCCGCCGAACCGGCGCGCATCGCCATTCCCTCGGTGGAGAAGCTTTCCGAATCAGAGGCGCTGCAGACACTCTATGACGCCAAGCTGCGGCCACAGATCAAGCGGGTGCAGCACGACTCGATCGCCAAGGGCACTGCCATTGGCACCGCACCTCCGGCAGGATCGTCGCTGGAACCGAACTCGGAAGTGGTCCTGAACATCTCGGCGGGGCCCAGTGCCGTCAAGATCCCGGAGACGCTGCCGGGACGGACGGAGGCCGCGGCCCGCGACATTCTGCGGCAGGCGGGACTTGTGGGCGCGCCGTCCACCACCATGGCCAACAGCGCCACTGTTCCGGCCGGCCTGGTGATCACCACCAAGCCGGCGCCGGGCCAGCAGGTGGCGGTGGGGAGCACCGTCGAGATCCTGGTGTCCACGGGCAAGGTGGCCATGCCGGAGCTTCGTGGCATGACCCGCGCCGAGGCCGAGGCAGCGCTCAAGGAACTCGGCCTGGTTGCCATCATCCGTGAGGTGGAGAACTCCCAAGTCCAGCCCGGCAAGGTGACCGGCCAGAGCGATCCGCTCAACTCGCTGGTGGAACAGGGCAAGGCCATCACCGTAACGGTGGCCACGGCCCCGGCTCCGGAGCCCACACCCACCCCGACGCCGACGCCGAGCCCCACCAAGGGCAAGTAGAGCCCGCCGACCGAACCAAAAAGGACCAGACAGCCGCAAGCTGTCTGGTCCTTTTTCTTTGCTCTGGTGCTTGCCTGGTGCCGCCCAGGCTAGCGCCGACGCAGGCTAGTGCTGGATGAGGGGGCTGAGCTTGGCTGCCCTGGCGGCCGCACCCTTCATGCCCAGCGACTCGAGCCAGTTGCCCAGCATCTGGTAGCCGCCCTCGGTCAGCACGGATTCGGGGTGGAACTGGACGCCGCACAGAGGCGCGGTGCGGTGCTGCAGCCCCATGATGACGCCGCTGGCGGTTTCCGCCGTCACCTCGAGGATCTCCGGAATCGTGTCGCGGACCGCGGCCAGGGAGTGGTACCGCGTGGCCGTCACGGGGGAGGGCAAGCCAGCAAAAACGCTGGTCCCGTCATGCTGGACCAGGGAGGTCTTGCCGTGCATGAGCTCCGGAGCGTGGGTCACCGTTCCGCCGAAGGCCTCCGCCAGCGCCTGGTGCCCAAGGCAGACGCCGAACATCGGCTTCGTCTTCTCGCCGCACCAACGGATCAGCTCGATACAGACTCCCGCTTCGGACGGCGAGCCCGGGCCGGGCGAGATGAGTACGCCGTCGCGCGTTTCCGCCATTTCGATCGCTTCGGCGAGGGTCACATCATCATTGCGGACCACCGTTGTCTCGGCGCCCAGCTCCTGGAGGTAGCCCACCAGGGTGTAGACGAAGCTGTCGTAGTTATCCACGACGAGAATCTTTGCTGTGCTCATGGGTTTTTTGGCGCACCAATCGTTGAGTCGGTGAATTGGGTGAACTGGGACATCCAGGGGAAAAGGAACTCGACCATCAGGAACAGGGCACCGGCAACCAACACCAGCGACGTGAGGACGCGGAGCCAGAGCGGGCCGGGGAGATGACGGAATATCCAGCCGTACATGACTAGCCTTCCCCTCGTGCGCGTGCCACCTGGGCTGCGATCTCGGCGGGGGGCCCCGCCGAGGCTGGCTGCCAGTGGTCCAGCACCGAGTACGCGATGATCCGTTCCTCGGATCCGAAGCGGGGATTGCAACTGGTCATGGTGAGAAGTCTTTCGGTGGGGCGCACTCCGGGCTGGTTGGGCACCGGCAGGAGGACATCAGCTTCGGTCGGCATGACGATGCGGTTGTTGCGGAAGACGTAGACGTAGTAGCCGTCCCGGGTCTGGACGTAGATCTTGTCCCCGGGCACCAACGTGTGGATATTGTCCAGCACTGCGCCGTGCGTCTGGCGGTGGCCGGCCACCGCGAAGTTGCCCACGGCCCCGGGCATGGAGGTGTTGCCGTAGTGGCCGAGGCCAAGGGTGTCCAGGACGTCCCCGCTGGTGCCTTCGACGATGGGCCGGGTGTAGTTCTCGCCGAACCGGGGGATGTACACGATCCCGATGGTGCCGCCGTGCCCGGGAGCCTCTCCTACAACGGGCGCTCCGTAGTCCTTCGGGCCGGCAGCGGCCGTGCCGCCGGTCGGAGCCGCGGTGGGCGCGGGGGTCACGGGTCCGCCCAGATCCCGGGCAAAGTCCTTGACCGCGGCGCTTTGCTTGGCGTCGGACTCCACGTTGGTCCACCAGAGCTGCCACGCGACAAACAGGAGCAACACTATGCCGGCGGTGATGAGCAGCTCGCCGAAGATCTGGACGGCCTTCCGCAGGATTACGACGCCGGTTGCCGGCTTGGCGGTGGCCGTCACCTTCTCCTGCACTACCACGCGATCTCCTCCAAGGTGGTTGCGGGGCACCGGCGCGGACTGAACTACAGCTAGAATTGGCTGCTAGTAAGACTTCAGACCTGACCAAGAGTGTGCAGACCGCGGGCAATCCCCTCACAGCAGGATATCAAGCCCCGGTCCCTCCTCTTGATTCAGCCGCCAAGGAGGACATGTGCCCGAGTCAAAGCCACGTAAGAAGCCTGCCCGCCCGGCCGAGCCCGTTTCCACCGAGGCCTACAAACCGAACCCTGTCTGGTTCAAACCGGTCATGTTCGGCCTGATGATCATCGGCCTGCTCTGGATCATCACCTTCTACATCAGCGAAGGCCAGTTGCCTGTCCAGGCGTGGGAGTCCTGGAACATCCTTGCCGGGTTCGGCATCGCGATCGTGGGCTTCCTGATGACCACGCGCTGGCGCTCCTGAGCCGAAGCCCATGACCGCAGAAGGCATCATCATCGGCGAGGATGGCCTGGCCCGTCCGCTGTGGGCGTCCACGGACCCCCTTCTGCGCGAGTATTACGACACTGAATGGGGCCTGCCCGTCAGGGACGAGCAGGGCCTTTACGAGCGCATCAGCCTCGAGGCCTTCCAGGCGGGCCTGTCGTGGGCAACGATCCTGCGCAAACGCCCTGCCTTCCGTGCGGCCTTCGACAATTTCCATCCCGAAACCGTGGCCGCCTTTACCGAGGCCGACGTCGAGCGACTCCTTCAGGACCCCGGCATCGTGCGCAACCGCCTCAAGATCCGGGCCGCAATCACCAATGCCCGGGCCACCATCGCGCTGCGGGACGAGGGCGGGCTCGTTGATTTTGTCTGGAAGTTCCAGCCAACTTCCACCCCTGCCCCCACCACATACGCGGACGTGCCCACCACGTCTCCTGAGTCCATCGCTCTTTCCAAGGCGCTGAGGAAGAAGGGCTTCGCCTTCGTGGGGCCAACTACCATGTTCGCCCTGATGGAAGCCATCGGCATGGTGGACACACATCTTGTGGACAGCCACCGCCGGGGAACCTCAGGCGTCTGGGCCTAACCGCTGCCGAGCACTCTGGCGCCCCGCACCTACCGGTCCACACGTGTTGGTAAAGATATCCACACTGTTGATAACTTCGCTGGTTGCGGCCGCGGGACAGGTCCCGCTTGCCCGGTTTGCGCCGCCGGGGCGAGGAAACTTGCATTTTTCAAGTTATTAACAGTTGTGGAAATGACTGTGGAAAACCTCGGCGTTCAGCCCTTTTCAGGCCGGACCGGATGCTGGCTGGTAATGGAAACGCGGTTGAAGGCGTTCATCGCAATGGCGAGCCAGCTCACCGCTGAATACTGCTGGTCGGTGAGGTGCTCCCGCGCGTAGGCATCTTCCAGATCGCGCGTGCGGGCGTCCGGAAGAACCGTGACACTCTCGGCCAGGGCCAGCGCGGCACGCTCGTGGTCCTCGAACACCGCAGTGTCCCGCCAGGCTGGCAAGACGGCCAGGCGCTGAGCGGATTCGCCGCCCTTGACTGCATCCGTGACGTGCATGTCGAGGCAATAAGCGCAGCCGTTGATCTGCGATATCCGGACATTGAGCAGTTCGATGAGTTTCGCGTCCAGGCCGGCCTCAATCATCGCTTCCTTGGCCTTTAGCCCCAGCCCATTCAGCGCCCGCCAGGTTGCGGGGTGGTGTTTGTCCAGGAAGATGTGGCTGTGGGTACTCACGTCATTGCTCCTTGGGGTCCGACGGGTTCACCTCGTGGCTGTCAGTCAGAGACTACACGGGGACTGTGTGGACACGTGGAGGGTTATCCACTTAGCAACAGGCGGCTACCCACAAGTTATCCACAGCTGGGGAAAACTTGTGGGCATCGTGGCCATGAACGGCAGAATCTAGGCGTTGCGGGGCACCTGAACGTTGGAATGAGACATCTGTGAGTTATTAACAGTGTGAATAACCCTGTTGAAAGGGCGCAATCAAAACCCCCACACGCGCAGTTAGGTGTCTGTTTATGCCCAGAACACCCGTCCGCGGTGAAATTTGGGTGAAGTTGTCCACTTAACCACAGCCGCGCGCGCCAAAGTTATCCACAGGTGTGGACAGAAGCGTGCACATTGATCGGAAGTGGCTCAGCAGCCTGCTATCTCGGGGCCTGGACGGTGACTTACAGCTGTGTAAGTTATTAACAGTGTGGATAACCGCTGTGGAAAACTCGCCGGGCTGCGTCCGGTGGGGAAGCGGTGGGCAAAACGGAACGAGCGAGCCCGTAGGCCTCTGTGCGCTGCGGAAACAAAAATGCCCCCACTTCGGAGAGCAGGGGCCTTGCGGGGGAGGGGGCCGGGGCGCCGGCGAGTTGCCGGGGTGCCGGCGTCAGGCGGATACGCCGGCACCGCAGCTACGCCAGTACGGAACTGAGAGCCTGGCAGAAAGCCGTCAGGACGCCACGAGCACACGGTACCAGGAAGCAGCAACAAGCAAGGCCAGAACGAGCGCGAGCCCTCCGGCCTGCAGAATGTTGCGTCGCGGACCGCGGGGCGCGTAGGCAATGGCGGCTGCGCACAGGGCGCCCGTGATGAAACCGCCCAGGTGTGCCTGCCAGGCGATCTGCGGCACCATGAAGCCGATGACGCCGTTGATTGCGATGAGTACCCAGAGCTGCCTCGTCTCACCGCCACGGTGGCGCTGCACCACGAGCATGGCGCCGAACAGCCCGAAAATCGCGCCGGAAGCGCCAACCAGGCCCACGGGGCCGCCCTCGGGCAGGATCGGTGTCAGAAGAAGGTATCCCACCGACCCGCCGATGGCGGACAACAGGTAAACAGCAAGGAAGCGGATCCGGCCCAGCAGCGGTTCGAGCGCCTGGCCGAAAATCCACAGCGTGTACATGTTCAGGACGATGTGGAGCAGGAATCCCTGGGAGTGCAGAAACGCCGAGGTCAGCATGCGCCAGGGCTGGAACACCCCGTACTCGGGCGTTGCATAAACCGACGCGTAGGCGAGGGTCCGGAACACCGCGTTTCCGGGAAGCACCCACTGCAGAACAAACAGCAGGGCACACAAGGCGATGATCGCGTACGTCACCGCAGGCTTGCCGGACGCAACGGCACCGCCGTAAGCGGTCCGTGCTGTCGGCGTCGTACGCCTTGCTTCGTTGACGCAGTCAACGCACTGGAACCCGACGGCGGCCGCGCGCTGGCACTCGGGGCATGCCGGCCGCCCGCAACGCTGGCAGCTGACATACGAGGGCCGGTCCGGGTGCCGGGGGCACACCGGTACCTGCGCTGACGGCTCCGCCGCCGGAGTTCCGTAGCTCATGTGGCTAGAGCTGCTCGATGTCGATGCTGTTGATGGTCACATCTTCAACCGGGCGGTCGCCCATGCCGGTGCGGACACCTTCAATGGCGTCCACAACCTTCTTGGACTCCTCATCGGCAACTTCGCCGAAGATGCTGTGCTTGCCCTGCAGCCAGTCGGTGGGGATGGTGGTGATGAAGAACTGAGAACCGTTGGTTCCCTTGCCCATCTGGATACCGGCGTTGGCCATGGCCAGCTTGTAGGGTGCGCTGAAGTTCAGCTCCGGGTGGATCTCGTCATCGAAGCGGTAGCCCGGTCCGCCGGTGCCGCGGCCCAGCGGGTCGCCGGCCTGGATCATGAAGTCCTTGATGATGCGGTGGAAGATGGTGCCGTTGTAGAGCGGCGTGCCCGTCTTGTCCTCGCCGGTTTCCGGGTGGGTCCAGGCCTGTTCGCCGGTGGCCAGTCCAATGAAGTTCTTAACAGTCTTGGGCGCGTGATTGCCGAAGAGGTTCACGACGATGTCGCCGAGGCTGGTGTGGATGGTTGCTTTTGCAGTTGCTGAGGCAGTCATAGGGCCATTCTTTCACGGCGGGTCAACGCGAACCCGGGCGGAAAAGACAGTTCCGCGCTGGGTGAAATCCACCGCGAATCCGCCGGAACGATAGCAGCCCGGCTATTCGTACACGTAGGCTAACAACAGAACCGTCACATTAATCGGGAGGTAGTTGTGAAGAAATCGGATCGTATTGCCCGCGAACTGGAGTTGTCGGTCAGTTCTGCGGTTGAGAACGCAAAAGACCGCGTGGAAGCAGCAGTGGACTGGGCAGTTCCGCGCCTGCAGCACGGCATTGATACCGCTTCCCCCAAGATCCAGGAGGGGCTCAAGGTGGCGGCCTACAACCTTGCCGACGGCGTGGCCACGGTCACGCCGCGGCTCCAGGACGGCCTGGCGCAGCTTGCCCCCAAGATCCACGATGTCGTGGAAGGCGCCACCCCGCGCATGCACGATGCGCTGGACCGGGCCACACCCGTTATTGCCCAGGCCCGCGACCGGGTGGTGGTTGAATACCTTCCCCGGCTCTCGGACCAGATCGGGACCGCTTCCGAGGCTGTCCACAGGACGCTCGAGGGCGCGCCGGCCCGCGTTGACGCAGTGGCCCAGAAGCTCGGCGACGTCGGCATCATCCACACCATCCAGGAACAGGCCCATGTGGCCGGCGGGCACCTGAAGTCAGCCGCTAACGAGGCCAGTCGGGCAGTGACGGGCAAGGCGCTCGTAGTGGAGCCCCCGAAGCCGAAGAAGCGCGGACTCCTCATTTTCGGAGTGATCACCGCGGCCGTGGCCGCCGGCGTTGCCGCGTGGAAGGCTTCAAAGCCGGTCGAGGACCCGTGGAAGACCCCCACCCCTGTGTCGCCCGCACCGTCGACGCCGGCTGCAACCACCACGGCTCCGGTTGCTGAAGGCGCCGTGTCCGAGACTCCGGCCCCGGTTCCCGCAGCAACCACGTCGACGTCGTTGGAAGAGTTGGCCTCCTTGGAAGAGGACAAAGCTGAAGGCTTCGACAAGGCAAAGCACGTGGCCGAGGACGCTGATTCCGACGCCGGTGAAGTTGCCACCGATGCCAACGCCGCGGTGAGGAACATCGCGTCCAACACCGAGAACGGTGCCGACAAGAAGGCTTAGTCAAGTGCCCGTGAGGGCAGAAACAGGAGGGGTTCCGCAGCCGCGGAGCCCCTCCTGCCGTCTCTGCGGACGTATCCGCATACCTTTCAGGCGGACAGGGGCGGTGCCGCCGGGATGGAAAGCATCGGTGCTAAGTTTGAGGTGATGTCACCCGATAGATCCGCAGAGGATGCCTTGACTGACACTGAGTTGCGCGTATCAATTGTTATCCCGGCCTACAACGAGGAAAGTGTCATCCGGCAGTGCCTCATCGCGGCGGTGTACCAGTCGGTTCCGGCGCACGAGATCATCGTGGTGGACAACATGTCCAAGGACCGCACGGCGTCGATCGTCACGCAGATGCAGCAAGAGTATCCGGAGAGCCCCATCATCCTGCTCCGCCAGGACAGGGAACAGGGACTAATCCCTACCCGCAATTTCGGCATGGACAACGCGACCGGGGACATCCTGGGCCGGATCGACGCCGACTCCGTGGTTGAACCTGACTGGGTGGAGCAGGTGCAGAAGGCTTTCGAGGACCTGTCCACGTCGGCCGCCACCGGGCCAGTGGTCTACTACGACATGCCGATGCGACGCTTCGGCCTCAAGGCCGATGACAAAATGCGCCAGCTGATGCTGAAGCTGGCCAAGCACCAGTACCACTTCCTGTTCGGGTCCAACATGGCACTCCGCCGCTCTGCCTGGGAGACCATCCGCAGCGAAACCTGCCGGGACGAAAAGGACGAGATGCACGAGGACATCGACCTGTCCCTGCATCTCGCGGACCACGATCTCAAAGTCCAGTACTGGCCGCAGATGGTCTCCGGGATGTCGGCCCGCCGGCTTGAGGACTCACCCCGCGACTACAGGTATTACGTGACGCGCTTCGACCGCACCTACAAGGCCCACAACGTGAAGAAGATGGCCCTCAAGGCGCCCATGGTGGTGTTCTTCTCGGTGTATTTCCCAGCCAAGCTGCTGCGCGCCATCCACACCGTCAACACCAGCCAGCCTGTCCGCCGCGGCGGCCAGTAACCCGCCGGGAAGAGTAGCCCGGCGCGCGGGAAGCTTCCGGAACCCGCCGTAAGTTGGCGGAACCGGCGTAACAGCCCGGGCCGGGCGACCGCCGTCGTCAGTCAGCCCCCAGCTCCGCCAACGGGCGCTCCTCGGGCGGCTTGCCCCGCCCGCCTTTGCCGTTCCGCTGTCCGGCCACCACGACGGTGAGGCCCACAAGGATGAGCGCCAGTCCGGCGTAGGTGCCTGCCGGCAGCGTCTCGTTCAGGAACACGGCGGCCAGCAGGGCCGCACCGGGTATTTCCAGCAGGATGATCATGGACACCAGCAGCGGGCTCATGGTGGCCAGCAGGTGGTTGAATGCCGTATGTCCCAAGAGCTGGGCGCACACGGTGATTGCCAGAATCCCCAGCCAGCCCCCGGCGTCGAACCCGGTCAAGGGCTGGTGGGTGAAGATTGCCAGTACCGCTACCAGGACAGCACACATGCCATAGCAAAGGGACGTGTAGGTTCCGGTGGTCATGCTCTGGCGGGCCCGGCCTCCGGCCAGGGTGTAGATGCCCGCAAGGAGTCCGCCGGCCATGGCCAGGAGGTCACCCAGCAGGGCGTCGGGAGAGGCGCCCAGGTCGAAACCTGTGATGGCCACTACGCCGCCGAGGGAGAAGCCCAGGCCCAGCAGGACCTGCCAGGGGTGCTGCACCCCGCGGAATAGCTGAATGACCGCGATCCAGGCGGACTGCAGGCAGACGAGGGCCGTGGCGGCAGCCACGGAAGTCAGCTGCAGGGACGTGATGAAGCAGGCGAAGTGTAGGGCTAGGGCCACGGCCGCAACGAGCGACCAGCGGAACTCGTAACGCCCGATGCGTCCGAACCGGCGCGGCTCCCGAATCAGCGTGGGAGCGGCCATGACGGCTGCCGCGATGGCATTGCGCCAGAAAGCGATGGCGAGGGCCGTGACAGTGGTGGCGCCTAGCGTGGCGGCGATGAGCGGTCCTGACGAAGCCACGCCCAGGACGCCCAAGGCAGCAACGAAGAGATTCACGTTTCCACAGTAGTGGGCCGGAAACGGTGCGCTGGAACGGCGGCCGCGCCCGCAAAGAAAGTGCCGGCAAAGCACGTACCGGCAAAAGAACAAAGGTCCCGGTCGTTTCCGACCGGGACCTTTCTTATGGTGGAGGCACGGGGACTCGAACCCCGAACCCCCTGCTTGCAAAGCAGGTGCGCTACCAATTGCGCCATGCCCCCATAAGAAGCAACCCGTCCATCATACCCTAGTTGCGGAGCCTGACTGACCAGCCTCGCACCGGGATCCGGGCTATTCAACCTTGTCGGTTGATTCGCTCCAGACTGTTTTCCGGGCTTCGGATTCCTGCACTTTTTTCTTGTAGAGGAGGGCGCCTGCGATCGCAGCTGCAATAACCAGCAACTTCTTCACACGCACCCCGTTCCGGCTTGATTCCCGGGGAATCCGGCCTAAACCTCTACTTGAACCTGTGCAGGTTCCGTGGGCGTACCAGGACTTGAACCTGGGACCTCTTCGTTATCAGCGAAGCGCTCTAACCGCCTGAGCTATACGCCCCGATGCCTCATCGGGCCGAGACAAGACTCTACAGCACATCCCGGCCCGATCTCAAATCGAGGCATTTTCGCGGGGTTTTCCGCGGAAATACAGGGATTTAGTCGTCCGTAAGGGTAACGCCGATGCCGCCAACGAGGGTAGCCGAAATGTTGTACAGCACGGCTGACAGCATGGACAGGGCGGTCAGCAGCACCACGTTCACAACGGCGATGATCGTCGCGAACGATGCCACCTGGCCGAGCGAGGCGACCTTCTTCAGTTCGAAGCCACCGCCCTCGGAACCGGCGAGCGTTCCCAACAGGCTATCCACCTGGTCGAAGATGCCGGTCAGGTCCAGCACGGTCCACAGCACAATGGCAGCCACCACGGTGACGATGCCGAGCGCGACGGACAGCAGGAACGCCATTTTCAGGACAGACCAGGGGTCAACCTTGCTGACCAGGAGCCGGGCACGGCGCACCTTGGCCTTGGGAGCGGGCTTGACCAGCCCTGGCGCACCCTGCGCGGCCTGGGGCCGCTGCCCGGGGGCTGCCGGGCGCTGTGCCGGCGCGGCCGGCCGCTGGCCCTGCGGGCGCTGCCCTGCGGGCGCCGGGCGCTGTCCCGCACCTGCGGGAGGCTGGCCGGGCAGGCCCGACGGCGTGGCCGGGCTCTGCTGGGGACGCACCGGGGCATTCACCCGGGGAGCGGATGCCGGCTGACGCATCCCGCCGGGACCATTACTGCTCGGCTTGGGAAATGAGTCGGGATTGCTCACTCGTTACCTCCGGTGTTGTCTTCGTTCGCCTCAGCATCGCCGGACGTTCCTTCTGCTTCTTCGGCCAGTCCTGAAGCCGCCTCTGCGGATTCCTCGTCTGGTCCGGCATCTTCAGCCAACGTTACGTCATCAGCGGCGATAGCCAAGATTTCTGACGCACTCGGTTCATCCGTGTGGTCGGCTTCGGACTCCCGCTCGGCGCTGGCTTCAACTTCGGCTTCGAGGCCACGTTCCGTATTGCGGGCAACCTCGATGATGCGGTCATTCTTGTCCGGCTTTGCGAAGATGACGCCCATCGTATCGCGGCCCTTGGCAGGAACGCCGGTCACGGATGACCGGACCACCTTGCCGCCGCCCATGACCACCAGGACCTCGTCTTCCTCCTGGACCACCAGGGCGCCCACAAGGTCCCCGCGTTCCTCGGCGAGCTTGGCCACCTTGATGCCGAGGCCGCCGCGGCCCTGAAGCCGGTATTCCTCGACGGCGGTGCGCTTGGCGTAGCCGCCTTCCGTCACAACGAAGACGTAGGAGCCCTCTGCCACCACGTTCATTGCGAGCAGTTCGTCGTCCTCGCGGAACTTCATGCCTGTCACGCCGGACGTGGCGCGGCCCATGGGGCGCAGCGCGTCGTCAGTGGCCGTGAAACGGATCGACTGGCCCTTGCGGGACACCAGCATGAGGTCATCCGTCTCGGAAACCAGCTGGGCGGAGACCAGCTCGTCTTCATCCCGGAGGTTGATGGCGATGACGCCGGCGGACCGGTTGGTGTCGTAGTCCTCCAGCCGGGTCTTCTTGACCAGGCCGCGCTTGGTGGCCAGCACCAGGTACGGCGCGTGCTGGTAGTCCTTAAGGTCAAGCACCTGGGCGATGTGCTCGTCCGGCTGGAAGGCCAGCAGGTTTGCCACATGCTGGCCCTTGGTGTCGCGGCCGCCCTCGGCAAGTTCGTAGGCCTTGGCCCGGTACACACGACCGAAGTTGGTGAAGAACAGCAGCCAATGGTGGGTAGTGGTGACAAAGAAGTGTTCCACCACGTCATCGCCGCGCAGCTGGGCACCCTTGATGCCCTTGCCGCCGCGCTGCTGCGAACGATAGTTGTCGCTCCGCGTGCGCTTGACGTAGCCGCCGCGCGTGATGGTGACCACCACTTCCTCTTCGGGAATGAGGTCTTCCATGGACATGTCGCCGTCGTAGCCCATCAGGATCTGGGTGCGGCGGTCGTCGCCGTGCTTGGCCACGATCTCGGCGAGTTCCTCGCTGATGATCGAGCGCTGGCGTTCCTCCGAGCCGAGGATCGCGTTGTACTCGGCGATCATCGCTTCGAGCTCGGCGTGGCGGTCCTGGATCTTCTGGCGTTCCAGGGCAGCCAGCCGGCGGAGCTGCATGTCCAGGATGGCGCGGGCCTGGATCTCATCGATGTCCAGCAGCTGCATCAAGCCATCCCGTGCTGCCTCGGTGGTGCTCGAGGCACGGATCAGGGCGATGACCTCGTCCAGCATGTCCAGTGCCTTGAGGAGCGCACGCAGGATATGCGCTTCTTCCTCAGCCTTCCGCAGGCGATAGCGGGTGCGCCGCGCGATGACATCCATCTGGTGGGTGACCCAATGCCGGATGAAGGCGTCGAGGCTGAGCGTACGCGGCACTCCGTCCACGATCGCCAGCATGTTCGCGCCGAAGTTCTCCTGCAGCTGGGTGTGCTTGTAGAGGTTGTTCAGCACCACCTTGGCGACGGCGTCGCGCTTCAGGACGATGACCAGGCGCTGGCCGGTGCGTCCGGACGTCTCGTCCCGGAGGTCGGCGATGCCCTGGACCTTGCCGTCCTTGACCAGTTCGGCGATCTTGATGGCCAGGTTGTCTGGGTTGGCCTGGTAGGGCAGCTCGGTGACTACCAGGCAGGTCCGTCCCTGCAGCTCCTCGACATTCACCACGGCGCGCATGGTGATGGAGCCCCGGCCGGTGCGGTAGGCGTCCTCGATGCCCCTGTGGCCCAGGATGGTGGCGCCGGTGGGGAAATCCGGTCCCTTGATGCGCTTGAGCAGTTCTTCGAGGAGCTGCTCGCGGCTGGCGGTCGGGTTGGCCAGGTACCACTGGACGCCGTCGGCCACCTCGCGGAGGTTGTGCGGCGGGATGTTGGTGGCCATGCCGACGGCGATGCCCGAGGACCCGTTGACCAGCAGGTTGGGGAACCGCGCTGGGAGGATCGTGGGTTCCTGGTTCTTGCCGTCATAGTTGTCCTGGAAGTCGACGGTCTCCTCGTCGATGTCACGGACCATTTCCATGGCGAGCGGTGCCATCTTGGTTTCCGTGTACCGCGGGGCCGCGGCGCCGTCGTTGCCGGGTGAGCCGAAGTTACCCTGGCCCAGCGCCAGCGGGTACCGCATGGTCCAGTCCTGGATCAGGCGCACCAGGGCATCGTAGATCGCCGTGTCACCGTGCGGGTGGTACTGGCCCATGACCTCGCCCACCACACGGGCACACTTGTTGAAGGCGCGGTCCGGACGGTAGCCGCCGTCGAACATCGCATAGAGCACGCGGCGGTGAACGGGCTTGAGCCCGTCGCGTACATCCGGCAGCGCACGGCCGACGATAACGGCCATCGCGTAGTCGAGGTAGGAGCGCTGCATCTCCGTCTGCAGGTCCACCTGCTCCACGCGGTCGACCAGCACGTCGCCCTCCAACACCGGCTCCGTGCCGTCCGGAGACTCGACCGGGACCTCGGGTGTTTCATCACTCATAGTCTGTATTTTCCGTTTCAGGTATATGTCGGTTCTGGAATATCAAGGGCGGAAACCGCTAGATATCGAGGAACCTGACGTCCTTGGCGTTCTGCTGGATGAAGTTTCGGCGCGACTCGACGTCCTCGCCCATCAGCACGGCGAAAATCTGGTCAGCGGCTGCTGCGTCCTCCATGGTCACCTGCAGGAGGGTACGCCGGTCCGGGTCCATGGTGGTGTCCCAGAGCTCGGTGTAGTCCATTTCGCCCAGGCCTTTGTAGCGCTGGATGCCGTTTTCCTTCGGAATGCGGCGGCCTGCTGCCTGGCCGGAAACCAGGACGGCGTCGCGCTCACGGTCGCTGAAGACGTAGTCGTGCGGTGCGTTGGACCACTTGATCCGGTACAGCGGCGGCTGGGCGAGGTAGACGTAGCCGTTCTCGATCAGGGGTCGCATGTAGCGGAACAGCAGCGTCATCAGCAGCGTGGTGATGTGCTGGCCGTCAACGTCGGCATCAGCCATCAGCACAATCTTGTGATAGCGCAGCTTGCTGAGGTCGAAGTCCTCGCCAATGCCCGTGCCGAACGCGGTGATCATGGACTGGACCTCGTTGTTGCCAAGCGCCTTGTCCAGACGGGCGCGCTCCACGTTCAGGATCTTGCCGCGGAGCGGAAGGATGGCCTGCGTTTCGGGATTGCGCCCGCGCTTGGCTGAACCGCCTGCCGAGTCCCCCTCCACCAGGTACACCTCGCACTTCGAGGGATCTTTTGAGGAGCAGTCGGATAGCTTGCCCGGCATGCCGAAGGACTCCAGAGGGCTCTTCCGGCGCGCGTTGTCACGGGCCTTGCGCGCGGCCATGCGGGCCTGGGCCGCTGAAATGGCTTTGCGGATGACGTCCTTGGCGGGGCCGGGGTTCCGCTCCAGCCAGTCGCCGAGCTGGTCGGTGACCACGCGCTGCACGAAGCCCTTGACCTCGGAGTTGCCGAGCTTGGTTTTGGTCTGGCCCTCGAACTGCGGCTCGGACAGCTTCACGGAAATGACGGCCGTCAGGCCTTCGCGGATGTCGTCGCCGGTAAGGTTCTCGTCCTTTTCCTTGATGATGGTCTTCTCGCGCGCATAGCGGTTGATGAGCGATGTCATCGCGGCGCGGAACCCCTCTTCGTGGGTGCCGCCTTCGTGGGTGTTGATGGTGTTGGCGTACGTGTGGACGCTTTCGGAATACGCTGTGGTCCACTGCATTGCCATCTCGACGGCGATGTGCCGCTCGGTGTCCTCGGTCTCGAACGCGATGACGTCCTCGTGGACAACATCCACCTTTTTGCTCGAGTTCAGGTGCTTGACGTAATCAAGGAGGCCATCGTTGTACTGGTACACCACGGTGCGGTGCTCGGCGAGGACCTCGCCCTCGGTCAGCACGCCGTCCAGGTCCAGGTCGCCGGCTTCGTCCGTGCCGGCCGTCGCCTGGCGCTCGTCCGTCAGGGTGATTTTCAGCCCCTTGTTGAGGAAGGCCATCTGCTGGAAACGCGCGCGGAGCGTCTCGAAGTCGAACAAGGTGGATTCGAAAATGCTCGGATCCGGGTAGAAGGTCTGGGTGGTTCCGGTCTCGGCAGTTTCCTCGCCCTGGACCAGGGCGCCCTGGGGCTTGCCGCCGTCGGCAAAGGACATGCGCCAGACGTGTCCCTGCCTGCGGACCTCCGTGTTCACGCGGGTGGAGAGGGCGTTGACCACGGAAATGCCTACGCCGTGAAGGCCACCGGACACGGCGTAGCCGCCGCCGCCGAACTTACCGCCCGCATGCAGGATGGTCATCACCACCTCGACCGTGGGCTTGCCCTCGGTGGGGTGGATGTCTACCGGGATGCCGCGGCCGTCATCAGTGACCTTGACGCCGCCGTCTGCCTGCAGAACAACTTCGATGTGCGTGCAATACCCTGCGAGGGCCTCATCCACGGAGTTGTCCACCACTTCATACACCAGGTGGTGCAGGCCGCGCAGACCGGTCGAGCCGATGTACATGCCGGGCCGTTTCCGTACGGCCTCGAGGCCCTCAAGAACCGTGATGTCGCTGGCGCCGTACTCCCGCGGTGTGGCCGCCTCAGCCGGTGTGCCGGACGTCAGGGCATCCTCCATTACAGGCTCCACTGTCTCGATATCTGCATTGTCGTTAGCCACAGGCGCTTTCGACTCCTCTATGTTCGATGATGGCCGGACCCCGCCGTCCGCCGGGGAAAGGGCGTCCGCCAAAAGGCACGTCACTGCCAGCGCCAGCTGCGTGTTTGCCCTGCGGAACCGTTCCCGCGCGGGAAGGAGCGCGGGAAAACGGACTCAGTCAACGTTTCACCGGCGCCCAGTTATCTAGAGGAATTCTATCGTGAAACATGGTTGATCCATGCATTGGCGGGGCGCCGACGCGGTCCAATGTGCCTCTCGCTGGCCATTGGCCCCGCCTGCAAGGCTCCAGCAGTCCCCTTTTTGGACTCCTATACGGTCGACGGCGGTTTAAGCGCCCTGCACGCCGTTTGGGGTCTGTTCCCGAAAAGCACAATCGGAAGAAGCGGCACCCGACGGATTTAGTCCCGATTGTCCGCAATTGTGGCCGCTATCCGTAGGTGTCCCTAGGCCCGCGTCCGTTGACGGTGCGCCCACCCTTGCGCCAGTTCGGTGCGGCCGGGCCCAGCACATGGATGCTGGTGACCACGCCGTCACCGAGTTCGGTGCGGAACTTTTCGAGCAGGCTCATGCTGAGCAACCGGAGCTGCGTCGCCCAGGCCGTGGAGTCGCACCTGACATGGAGAGTGGTGTCGGTAAAGCTTTCCGGCGTGCAGTGGGCAGCGATTTCTGGTCCCACAAGCGCCGGCCACTCGGCCATAACCGAGCCGACGGCCACCGGGGAGGTCCAGCCGCGTTCGGCGACCAGCCGCCCCACGACTTTTCCCAGCCCCAAGGGATCGCGTCCGGTGGAGTGGAACTGGCTGAAGCCCCGCGTTCCCTGGGCTCCAGTACGTGGTTTTTGGCTGCCGCCTGCTCGCGGCGCTTTCCGGCGGACCTCTCCGCGTGCGGCCGCTGCCTCACGCATCCTGTTTAGCGCCGCTTGGGCGGCATCGATTTCATCGGGATCGCGGCCCGGCTGCAGGCCGCCGTCCTTATCCCTGTTCATCGATTCCTCCCGGGATAACCTTCACCCGCCGGCCCGCAAGCTCGTCCGGAATATCGGCGTCGACGGCGGCGGTCACCAGCACCTGCTCGGCGCCGGCAACTATTTCCGCCAGTTTACGCCGCCGCTGGACATCAAGTTCGGCGAAAACGTCGTCCAGGATGAGGATCGGTGCTGAGCCTCCGGTGCGGGCGTCGTCGAGCATGACGTAGTAGGACGCCAGCCGCAGGGACAGACACATGGACCACGTTTCACCGTGCGAGGCGTAGCCCTTCGCCGGTGCCTGCCCCAGCACGAGTTCCAGCTCGTCGCGGTGCGGACCCACCAGCGAGATGCCCCGTTCGAGTTCCCTGCGGCGGGACGCCGCGAAGGCCTGGACGTAGCGTTCGGCAAGCTCATCCACGGACAGAAGCCCGAGATCCTCGGCCGGGGTTGCCTGCCCCGATGGAGCTGCCGAAGGGCTGGCGGGCTCGCCGTCGTCGTCCATCATGTTCTGCAGAGTTGAGCGGTAGACCGCATCCGCGGCCTTGGAGCCATCGGTCAGTTGAGCGTAGGCATTGTTGAGGTGGGGCCGCAGGCGCTCGACGAGTTCCAGCCTGGCATGGAGCAGCTCCGCTCCGGCCCGTGCCATGTGCTGGTCCCAGACATCGAGGGTGGCTTCGTGGCCGGCGGTGAACTTTCCGGCCCGTCCCGACTTCAGCAGTGCGTTGCGCTGTTTAAGCACGCGGTCATAGTCGCTGCGGGTGGCGGCGTGCCGGGGAATCAGGCTCACCAGGAGCTCGTCCAGGAAGCGGCGGCGGTTCGACGGATCACCCTTGACGAGCGCCAGGTCCTCCGGGGCGAAGAGGACGGTGTGGCAGATGCCCAGCAGGTCTCTCGCCCGGACGGGGTTGCTGCGGTTGATGCGTCCCCGGTTGGCCCGGCCGCCGTTGATCTCCAGCTCCAAAATGGTGGATTGTTCGCCCCGGACCAGCTTTGCCCGGATCAGGGCGCGGTCCGTTCCGAAACGGAGCAAGGGACCGTCAGCACTGACCCGGTGCGAACTGAGGGTTGCCAGGTAGCCGATGGCTTCCATCAGGTTGGTCTTGCCGATTCCGTTGGAACCGACCAGGACCGTGACCCCCGGATCAAACCGGAGATCCACCTGGGCGTAACTGCGGAAGTCGGTCAGGGACAAGTGTTCTAGGTACACGCGATCTTCAAATTCTCGGGAACCGTCGGTCCGGAAGCCGGCCGGAACCCGGACACGGAGCTACTTGGCCGGACGGGTGGCATGCCCGCCGAACTGGTGGCGCAGCGCGGACACCATCTTCATTGCCGGCGAGTTGTCCTCGCGGGAGGCGAACCGGGCAAACAGCGCAGCGGTGATGGCGGGGGCGGGGACCGCATTGGCGATGGCCTCCTCCACGGTCCAGCGTCCTTCACCGGAGTCCTCGACGTAGTCGTCGATCGAGGCAAGTCCCGGATCCTCGTCCAGGGCCTTCACCATGAGGTCCAGAAGCCAGGACCGGACAACTGTCCCCTTCTGCCAGGCGCGGAAAGTGCCGGGGAGATCGGTCACGATTTCCTTGGCGGCGAGGAGTTCATAGCCTTCCGCGTAGGCCTGCATCAGGCCGTACTCGATACCGTTGTGCACCATCTTGGCGTAGTGGCCGGCGCCGACGCTGCCCACATGGACGAAGCTGTCCGCGCGGTCGCCTTCGGGACGGAGCGCGTCAAAGACCGGAAGGGCACGTTCGATGTCCTCGGCGTCGCCGCCGGCCATGAGACCGTAACCGTTCTGAAGGCCCCAGACTCCGCCGGAGACGCCGCAGTCAGCGAAGCGGATTCCTTTTTCGGCGAGGGCCGCGGCATGCTTCTGGTCCTCGGTGAAGCGGGAGTTGCCTCCATCGATCACCATGTCGCCGGGCTGCAGCTTGGCACCGAGCTCGGTGATGACAGCGTCGGTGATTTCACCGGCCGGAACCATGACCCAGATGAGGCGCGGCGCAGGAAGGGCGGCGATGAGTTCGTCCGTGGAGGCAACATCGGTGACCTCGGGGTTGCGGTCGAAGCCAGTGACCTCGACCCCGCCCTTGCGCAGCCGTTCGCGCATGTTGAAACCCATTTTTCCAAGGCCGATCAGTCCGATATGCACCGTGTGAACTCTTTTCTGCGCGGATGGTTAGGGATGGCGGTCCACCCAAACAGGTAGCAGCTCAAGGCGTTCTGAAGGCTCGGAAGCCCCTCAGCTGCTACCTAGTTGGGATGTGGCTTAGTTGGGCAGGCGCACCGGCATCACGAGGTAGCGGTAGTCGTCCTGGTCCTCGCCGTCGACGTCGTTCTGCGCGGTGATCATGGCAGGTTTGGGTGCCGTGGTGAAGGAGAAGCGCACAAACTTGGTTTCAATCACGCTGAGGCCTTCAACCAGGTAGTGCGGGTTGAAGGCAACGGTGATGTCATCGCCCGAGAGTTGCGCCTCAAGTTCTTCCGATGCCTGGGCGTCCTCACCGGTGCCGGCGTCGAGGTGCAGCTGGCCCTGCGTAAAGGCGAGGCGGACCGGGGTGTTGCGTTCTGCCACGAGCGAGACGCGGCGGACCGCCTCCACGAGCTCCTGGGTCTGCACCGTGGCATGAATCGGCGTGGAATCCGGGAACAGCGAGCGGATCTTGGGGTAATCGCCGTCGACCAGCAGCGACGTGGTGGTGCGTCCGCCGCTTTCAAAGCCGATAAGCCGGCTGTCGTCGTCGGCGATGGCCAGGTTGATGTCACCGCTGCCGCCCAGAGTCTTTGCGACCTCGTTCAGCGTTTTGGCCTTGACCAGGGCACTGGTGGAGATGCCCGGAGTGACGGGCTTCCAGGGAACTTCCCGCATGGCGAGCCGGTAACGGTCCGTGGCCAGGAGGGTGATGAGGTCGTCCTCGATCTCCATCCGCACGCCCGTGAGGATGGGAAGGGTGTCGTCCTTGCTCGCGGCGATGATCACTTGGGATACAGCCTGGGCGAACGCGTCACCGGCGACAGTTCCGGTGATGGTGGGCAGCGCAGGCAGCGGCGGGTATTCAGCCTCGGGCATGGTGGCCAGGTGGAAGCTGCTTCGGCGGCAGGTGAGTGTCACCTTGTTGCCGTCGGTTTCGATGTCCACCGGCGCCGAGGGCAGGCTGCGGCAGATGTCCGCCAGGAGCCGGCCGGAGACCAGGATGGTGCCTTCCTCCCTGATGTCGGCAGGAATTTCAAGCCGTGCGGAGGTCTCGTAATCGAAGCTGGACAGGCTGACGGTTCCGGATTCGGCCTTGAGGAGGAGGCCGGAGAGCACCGGTACGGGCGGCCGCGGAGACAACGACCGGGCTGTCCATGTGACGGCTTCTGCCAGGACGTCCCGTTCGACTCTGAACTTCACGGAAGGGTGCCGCCTTTCATTGCTGCTGCCATTTTCTGAACGGGAACTCGCAAGGAGCCCACAAGACCGTTGCCCCCAAGTCCCTGAACCTGCATGGTCCGCGCATGGCCGACCGCGAACAAACCCAGGGATGGGAGCGCTGCAGACAGCTTAGCCGGAACTACAAGGATTTCCCCATCCCCGCCAGTGATGCCAGCTCTGCCGGCAGCCTGGTGGCCGATGCTTGGGCCGGTGCGTGGAGGTCGCGGAAGGAGATTGTTGTTTGAGGGAATTCGATTTTTTGGGATTAGTAGTGTTAATAACTGCTGTGGAAACTGTGGATAAGTCGGTTTCACGGCTCGGATCCGCGGTTAAGCCCTGTTCATGGACTGTGGGTTCGGCACGTTTTAAACAGGCTGTGGATGTTGACAAGATTTTGGCCCGGTTCCGTGATCCACAGACGCCTTAAGGGTTTTAAGCCCATTAACCGCGGTTGTCCCCTTAACTGTCCACAGGGTTATCCACACGCACCTGTTAATAAGGTAAAGAACCTTGGATCAGGAGTCGCGCTGCTGCTGCTTGATCCGGTTGGTGAGCTCGGTGACCTGGTTGTAAATCACACGACGCTCGGCCATGAGTTCACGGATCTTGCGGTCGGCGTGGATCACGGTGGTGTGGTCGCGTCCGCCTAGCTCCTGGCCGATCTTCGGCAGCGACATGTCGGTCAGTTCGCGGCACAGGTACATGGCGATCTGCCGTGCCGTCACCAGCGTCCGGGTCCGGGACTTGCTGCAGAGCTCCTCCATGCTGAGCTTGAAGTAGTCCGCCGTCTGCTGCAGGATCTGGGCCGACGTGATTTCCTGGGCGCCGTCGTCGGTGATGAGGTCCTTGAGCACCATCTCGGCGAGAGCGACGTCCACCGGCTGGCGGTTGAGGCTGGCGAATGCCGTGACGCGGATGAGGGCGCCTTCGAGTTCGCGGATGTTGCTGGCGATCTTCGAAGCGATGTACTCCAACGCGTCGTCCGGGGCGGAGAGGCCTTCGCTGAGGGCCTTCTTCCGGAGGATGGCGATGCGGGTTTCCAGCTCAGGCGGCTGGATGTCCGTCAGCAGGCCCCACTCGAAGCGGGACTTCATCCGGTCCTCGAAACCTGCCAGCAGCTTGGGCGGCTGGTCCGAGGTGATGACCACCTGCTTGTTGTTGTTGTGCAGCGAGTTGAAGGTGTGGAAGAACTCCTCCAGCGTCCGGTCCTTGCCGGCCAGGAACTGGATGTCATCGATCAGGAGGACGTCGACGTTGCGGTACGTCGTCTTGAAGCTGGCGCCTTCATCGTCACGGATCGAGTTGATGAAGTCGTTGGTGAATTCCTCGGAGTTGACGTACCGGACGCGGATCCCGCTGTAAAGGCGCCGGGCGTAATGGCCGATGGCGTGCAGCAGGTGGGTCTTACCCAGACCCGAGTCGCCATAGATGAACAGCGGGTTGTAGGCCTTGGCAGGGGCTTCTGCCACGGCGACGGCGGCGGCATGGGCAAACCGGTTGGAAGATCCGATCACGAAGGTGTCGAAAACGTACTTGGGGTTGAGGCGGCCGAATTCGTGCGAAGTGCTCGGCAGCATGGGCTGGGGCTTCAGCTCAACGGAGGGATCGTTTGCGAGGGAAAGCTCGACGGCGGGTTCCGGCTCTTTGTGGATGGGCACCAGATCGGTGTCGACGTCGATCGCGCAGCGGATGTCGTCCGAGAAGACGTTGCGGAGCGCGTCATCGAGAGCGTCCTTGACCTGGGTCTGGAGCACTTCCCGGGTCAGTTCGTTCGGCACTGCAACGAGAAGGGTGGAACCGATGAGGCCCTGGGCCTGCGCGAGGATGACAAAGCCGCGTTGCCGGGGCGAAACGCGGTCGTCCTGTTCGAGAAGATTCACCACGCGCCGCCAGGAACTTCCGACAGTGTTGGCGTGGTTGGCTTCGTCTACTGTCATCAAATTTGGTTCCTCAAAGCTTGCTGCCTGCATTACATGCAACCGCAAGCCCGGAACCAGGGTCCTGGCCCGGCTTAATCCACAGGGTTATGCACAGTCCGTGGATAATCGGCTACTGGGACACTCTAGGGGATGAAAAGCCTAGAAGATAGCTGGGAAGTGCCTTGTGGATAATTACACCGTTGTGGTTCGAAAACGGCCATTGTGAGCTGCTTCATCCACAGGTTCGGCACCCCGTTAGCCACAGCTGGGGAAACACGGCGGGTGGCTTGCTGGTTTGACTCCCTGCGGCGTTTTGCCCTAACGTTGTGGAGTCCTTTGTGCCTGCTTTCTGAACCCATTTTGGACTTCCGGACGCTCCGCGTGTTCCGGGAAATTCAGGGGAAGCAGACACATACAAAACTTAGCGTCGGCCAGTTCTTCCCCTTACTGATCGGGTGGGCGCACCTTTGATCCACTGGAGTAACTAACGTGAGCAAGCGGACTTTTCAGCCGAATAACCGCCGTCGGGCCAAGAAGCACGGCTTCCGCCTTCGTATGCGCACCCGTGCCGGCCGTGCCATTCTGGCCGCCCGCCGTGGCAAGGGTCGCACCGAACTGTCGGCCTAAATACTGACTTGTCGGTCTTCTTCCTTCTGCGAGATTAGCGGTGCTTGCCACCCGGAACCGCCTGAGGACTTCAACCGATTTTTCAACAACTGTACGTTCCGGCGTCCGCAATGGACGCCGGAACGTAGTGTTATATACGGCAACTATTGGAGCCGACGAACCCAGCCGCATCGGCTTCATCGTTTCCAAAGCTGTCGGGAACGCTGTTGCCAGGAACCTCGTTAAGAGGAGACTTAGAGAAGCCGGCGCTGTCTCGCTGCGCGAGTACGGCACCGGATTCGCTATTGTGGTGCGTGCTTTGCCCGCCTCGGCAACAGCCAGCTGGGATGAACTCCTGGCGGATTACAACGCCGCTTTGGAAAACACCATGAGGCGGCTGGCTGGCCGCCTTCCGGCAGTGACTGGAAAACGGCCAGCTGGAACGCCACAGGACGCAACAACACAGGAAGGGACACAGCGTGCTTGACCCGACTGCCGCCGTCGTCCATTCCCCCAAGTCCGCAGCAGCGGCCGCGGGCAGCTTCATCTGGAACCTGCCCCGCAGTATCCTCATTCTTCTGCTTCTGGCCTACCGCAAGGTGGTTTCGCCCTTGTACGGCCAGGTCTGCCGCTTCTTTCCCTCGTGCTCGGCCTATGCGCTTGAAGCAGTCACCGTCCACGGCGCTGTCAAGGGCAGCTGGCTCGCGGCCAGGCGCCTGGCACGCTGCCACCCGTGGAACGCCGGTGGCGTGGACCATGTCCCCGCCGGCCACCGGGAATGGCCTGAAAACCAGACCCCCACAATTGTTGTGCTGAACAATCCGGACAAGTACCTGGCTGCTCAGACTGATGGAGAAGGCCGCGCTGCGGCCTGACGAATAGGGAAATCGTATGGACTTCTTTGGAACAATCATGGCCCCGTTCAAATGGCTGGTCTCAGTCATTATGGTCGGCTTCCATGACGGATTGAGCTTCATTGGCCTGCCGGCCGCGAACGGCTGGACCTGGACGCTGTCCATCATCGGGCTGGTGCTGGTCATCCGTGCAGCCCTGATCCCCGTGTTCGTCAAGCAGATCAAGGCACAGCGAGGGATGCAGCTGCTGCAGCCCGACCTGAAGAAGATGCAGGACAAGTACAAGGGCAAGACCGACCAGCTTTCCCGCCAGGCCATGGCGCAGGAGCAGATGGCCCTGTACAAGAAGCACGGCACCAACCCGTTCTCGGCCTGCCTCCCGATGCTCATCCAGATGCCGTTCTTCTTTGCGCTGTTCCAGGTGCTTTCCGGGATTACCGGGGCTGCCACCAGCGGACAGGGCATCGGAGCCATGAGCCACGAACAGGTGGTTCAGTTCGACAAGTCCAGCATTTTCGGCGCTCCGCTTTCAGCGACCCTGCTTCACGGCACGCCTATTGGCGGCAACGTGGTTGCGGTGTGGATCCTCTCCATCGTGATGATCCTGGCCATGACGGCCTCGCAGTTCATCACGCAGAAGCAGATCATGGCGAAGAACATGTCCGAAGAGGCCATGGCCAGCCCGTTCATGCGCCAGCAGAAGATGATGCTGTACATCCTGCCCATCGTCTTCGGCGTGGGCGGCATCAACTTCCCCATCGGTGTCCTGATCTACTGGACCACCACCAACCTGTGGACCATGGGCCAGCAGTTCTTTGTCATCCGCCGCATGCCGACGCCGGGATCCCCCGCCGCCAAGGCCCTCGCCGAGCGCCGTGCCGCCAAGGGCCTTCCGGCCCTTCCCATCCTGGGTGGCAAGAAGGCCGACGCCGAAGCCGAAGCAGCTGCCGCCGCTGCTGTTGCGCAGGCCCGGACGCAGCGCACTCAGCCACAACGTAAGAACAGGAAGAAGAAGTAATGTCTGTTGAGAGCTCTGAACACGCACTTTCCGCTGAGGCCAGCGAAGACCAGGACTCCACTGCCGGTACCGTGAACGCGGCCAAAGGCACGTCGGCAAGCCGCCTGGAAGAAGAGGGCGACGTAGCCGCCGACTACCTTGAGGAACTGCTCGACATTGCCGACATCGACGGCGACATTGACATTGAGGTCCGGAACGGACGCACCTACATCTCGATCGTGACCGAGGAAGAGTCCGCCGGGCTGGAGAGCCTCGTGGGACGCGACGGTGAGGTGCTCGAAGCCCTTCAGGAACTGACCCGGCTTTCCGTTCTTTCCGCGACGGAAAACCGTTCACGCCTGGTGCTCGACATCAACGGCTACCGCAAGGAACGCGCGGGCCACCTGCAGAAGATCGCTGAGGACGCCGTCGCTACGGTCAAGGAAACCGGCGAGGCCGTCGCGCTGGAGCCCATGAGCGCCTACGAGCGGAAGATCGTCCACGATGCCGTTGCCGACCTGGGCTTCGTCAGCGAGTCCGAGGGCGAGGGTGCAGGCCGGCACATCGTCGTTTCCGCCGACTGAGCCGTTGGCTGACTTACTGATGGTTGAAATGACGGCTGCCGAGCGGCAGGCGGCGGAGAAGATCTTCGGCGACCGCCTGGGCCTGGCTGAACGGTATGTCGAACACCTGGCGACGTCCGGGACCGAGCGCGGACTCATCGGTCCGCGGGAAATCCCCAGGCTTTGGGGACGCCATGTCCTGAACTGTGCGGTGATCGAAAGTGTAATTCCCCAGGGCAGCCACGTGGCCGACGTCGGAAGCGGCGCCGGCCTGCCGGGACTCTGCCTGGCCATCGCCCGTCCTGACCTCGAACTGACCCTCATCGAACCGCTGGAACGCCGGGTGATCTGGCTGCAGGAAGTGGTTGACGATCTGGGTTTGAGTAATGTCACGGTCATGCGCACGCGTGCTGAACTTGCCGTTGGGATGGTGACGGCCGACGTCGTGACCGCCCGGGCAGTGTCCGCCTTGAGCAACCTTGCAGGCCTTACCATTCCGCTGCTTGGCGGTGAGGGTGAAGTCGTGGCTATCAAGGGCCGCAGTGCCGCCGAGGAGATCGAGAAGGCAGCCAACGCCATTCGCAAGCTTGGCGGCGTGGAGACCTCGGTGGTCACCGTAGGCCAGGACCTGCTCGAGGAGCCCACCACGGTAGTTCGGATCGTAGTTAAGAAGACCCAAAAGAGCGCCTAGCCCCGCAAGGTGCCGCGGGTCCTTTGGGTGTAGCGGTTAGGCTAGAGAACGGCAGTGAAAGCCGAACGAGAGTGAGTGTGTCCCAGTGACCAGTAGCGAAACCTCCACGCAGCGGATCCCCCCGTTTGTGTCCCTGGGGTCGGCGCGTGCCTTTGGCGTATCACCGGTCGCTACAACGGCAAATCAGTTCAATCCGGTTGCAGGCACGGGTGCCGCTAAGGTTTCACGTGAAACTGCCGCCCGCGGCAACGTCTTGGACACCCTGGATGACTCGAGCCCCATCGCACGGGAACTCGCGCACGAGAACAGGCGGCGTGAGCGGCTCCTCGGCCGCAATCTGCCGAAACCGGAGAAGACGCGAATCTTCACCGTTTCAAACCAAAAGGGCGGGGTGGGTAAAACCACAACCACTGTCAACATCGCTGCGGCGCTGGCAGCGGCCGGCCTGAACGTCCTGGTCATCGACATCGACCCGCAGGGCAACGCGTCCACAGCTCTGGGCATTGAGCACCATGCAGACGTCGACAGCATCTACGATGTGCTGATCAACGACTTGCCGTTGGAAGACGTCGTTGCTCCCTGCCCCGACATCAGCAACCTCATTTGCGCTCCTGCCACCATTCACCTGGCCGGCGCTGAGATCGAGCTGGTCTCGCTGGTCGCACGGGAGCAGCGCCTCCGCCGTGCCATTGACGTCTATGCCAAAGCCCGGCAGAAGAAGGGCGAGCAGCGGCTGGACTACATCTTCATTGACTGCCCGCCCAGCCTGGGACTGCTGACGGTCAATGCCTTCTGCGCGGCCGGAGAGGTACTCATCCCCATCCAGTGCGAGTATTACGCACTCGAGGGCCTGAGCCAGCTGCTGAAAAACATCGAGATGATCCAGAAGCATTTGAATGCTGATCTGGAAGTCTCCACCATTCTGCTGACCATGTACGACGGCCGGACGAACCTGGCCGCGCAGGTCGCCGCTGAAGTCCGGCAGCACTTCCCGGACCAGGTGCTGGGCGCTGTGGTCCCGCGCTCCGTGCGGATCTCCGAGGCGCCGAGCTACCAGCAGACTGTCATGACCTACGATCCATCCTCCAGCGGCGCGTTGTCCTACCTGGAAGCCGCAGCGGAAATCGCTGAGCGTTAGAATTTTCCAAACACAGCAACAGCCGGAGCCCGGCATAGCCGGGCTCTTCCGATGGAGGGAATCATCCATGAGCGATAAGCGACGCGGGCTCGGTCGCGGTCTTGGCGCACTCATTCCAAGTTCCGCTTCCGCAGGCGCTTCGGGTAACGGAGCAGCTCCGTCGCGCCCTGTGGATCTCTTCTTCCCGGAGGCGCGCAAGGCGGCTGAACCCGTCCCTGCCGTAGATTCGGACGAGTCAGTCCTCGACGAAGCGCCGGCGCGCCGGTCCGGCCTGAAGGCTGCGGCTGAAGCTCCGGACTCGGCCGAAGCGGGCGACTCGGATGCGGCGAAGCCCTCTCCTGCCAAGTCCACGGCCAGGACTGCCGATCCTCGGGGTGTCGCTTCGGGTGCCGGCGCGGATGCCGGCAGGAATGCTGGTGCGGCCAAGTCCGCCGAGGATGCTGAGAAGTCCGAGGCCATTCGCCAAGACACATCCGCAGTGGCTGAGCCTCGGAACGATGGAGATTCGGCCCCGGCTGTCGCCGGCGCGCAAAAAGCAGGCGTCGCTGCTGTCCTGGATAACGACGTCGAACTCGTCGAGGTGCCTGGCGTCCGTTTTGCCGAAATCCCGGTTACTGACATCCATCCCAACCGCAAACAACCGCGTACCGTCTTCGATGAGGACGACATGGCGGAGCTTGTTCACTCTGTTCGAGAAATAGGCGTCCTCCAGCCAATCGTGGTGCGTACTTCAACCGAAAAGGGTGGAGAACCGTACGAGCTGGTAATGGGTGAGCGTCGGTGGCGGGCAGTTCAGGCCGCCGGACTCTCCACGATCCCGGCGATTGTCCGTGACACGACGGATGATGACCTGCTTCGTGACGCGCTTCTGGAGAACCTGCACCGCAGCCAGCTGAATCCGCTCGAAGAGGCAGCCGCGTACCAGCAGCTGCTGGAGGACTTTGGCACAACGCACGAGCAGTTGGCTGACCGCATCGGACGTTCACGCCCCCAGGTATCCAACACTCTACGGCTGTTGAAGCTCCCCCCGCTGGTCCAACGTCGTGTAGCAGCCAATGTGCTCTCGGCCGGGCACGCCCGGGCTCTCCTCTCGCTTCCTGATGCAGCGGCCATGGAACGCCTTGCCCAGAAGATTGTGGCTGAAGGCATGTCGGTCCGTGCCACAGAGGAAGCCGTCACACTGCACCGTGAACCCGCGACACCGGCCAAGAACAACATCCCCCGCCCGGGTGCACGACACGAACGTCTGGATTACCTGGCCTCCTCGCTCTCGGACAGGCTCGACACCAACGTGAAGATCTCGCTCGGAGCGCGCAAGGGCCGCGTGAGCATTGAGTTCGCGAGTGTTGAAGACCTCAACCGCATCATGGACGTCCTCGCACCGGGGGCCGACAACTAAGGTATTAGTTGAAGATTGGGGTCCGTTCAGATGAACGGGCCCTTTTCTATTCCTGTGTGCGGATCCTGGCTGGATTGCACGCCGGCTAGGGGCTACTGGACTGCTGCTCAGGGTGGTCGGCCCTGGTGAGTTGACTTCTGATGGGCTGTTGGCGGCGCCGGCCTATGGACCAACGGTGGGGCTCAAGGGGCCTCTTTGAAAGGCGTTCCTGGTTGCGCGCAGAACATGTGCTGTCTGCAGGAGTGCCGCAACGAAAAGTTTCGGTGCTTGAACGCGAATGCGGTCAGCTAGAACTCGCTGTATGTGTCGTGCCCGCCTATTCCGGGAGTTTCGTGGCGGCTCCATTTGTCTCGGCCGCTATGGCTCCTACTAATTGCCGTTGTAGCAAGTCCGTGAGTCGCCGCTAATGTGGGCTCTAGCACGTCTTATGCGCTTTGCGCGCGTGAAGACTGGACGCCAGCCCGGCCTATTCGGCGCTGGCGCGCTCAAAGCCCCCTTAGAGGGGCCGCTGGCGCCGTCCTGGGCTGCCACTATCATCCGGAGGCGGAGGCGCGGGCGCGCCACCGTTGACCGGCAGCCGCTCGCATCCGTGCACACCGCGTAAAGCTGGATGGCAGAAGGCTTTGCTTTTCATCCGGCGGCCGGTTTGGCTTCGAGTTCTGGCGTGTGGGAAACTCGCGGACGCAAGCATGCGTGCCTTATGGTCCTGACGTGCAAAGTGACGGTTTCGGTGCAGTGCGATGCGGTGCATGGCCGTCGGTTTCAGTGTGATGTTGCCTTCCAGTGCCTGGTCCTGTTTCACGTGAAACTCCGCCCGGACTTATCGCCCTATCCGGCTAAACGCCGGACCTGATTCTGGGAAATCGTGACGCTATTGCCGCGGCTGTTTCTCCGGTGTTACCGTGGCCAGCGCGCCAAGGCGCGGATGCGCTCTTGTTAGCTGGGTGTTCTACACCGCGGCGATAGAGTTACCTACACTGGCTGTGTCCCTGCTTCCCACTCACGTTTGGCCGTGAACTTATCGCCCACTTGTGGCCGAGGCTGCCACAACTCTGCTCGTCAGGCACGCCTCCCACATTGTTTGGGAACGCCCCATGTCCCCAGTGTGCAACCCACGGTTGCGGCGGCTGCAGGCTGTGCAGCTGACTGTTTCTTGGTTCTGGGTCTAGCGACTCGGGTTACCTCGTTTGTACCTGCGGAGTAGCTCTTGCCCTGGTTGTGCGGTGCCGTGACGAGCGTAGGGGCATCACGCCCCGGGCACCCGTTTCACGTGAAACGTCAGCGTCGCGCGTTGCACCTTTCAGTTGAGAGTCCTTCAGGCGCCCCGTTTCACGTGAAACAAGCGAACGGCAGACCCCTAAGCAACGCCATTGACCGTGCCACGAATGTGAATTCCTCCGTGCAGGCGGCCAGCATTTTCAGTGCCTCATGCCGGCATTGAATTTGCCGAGTATCGGACGCGATGACGCTAAGCCAAAGCGCGCATGCAGTGGCGCAGGGTACTGACGTCCATCGGAGGCTCTTAGGATGCTTCTGTGGTCCTCCTAAGGCCCCATGCGAAGAGCTGCAGGCCGGGCTGGCAAAAGGGCACGGAGGCCGAGCGCTCGATTGTCAGGGGTGTCGGGGGTGGCAACCAACCGGGGGTCGGACGGAGCCCTTGTGAGCAGGATCCCGACACGGATCCGGGCTCGATCCGATACCTCAGAGGTTTCGATGAACAGTGGCGCAACAGGCAGGTTCCGCGGATGCTCCTCTGGGTTCTGCCATTGTTCGCCTGCCCCGTGTACGGGATCGTCGTGAGGGGGCGGCAGCGTAAGGATATGTCGTTTCGAATATGGCCGGTGCCAAGCTCCACCGGTGCTCGTAGCGTTCTGTTTTTGTCCGTCTCCCCCGTGTATGCGATCACCGCACGAAGCCTGCACGACAGTGACAAATCGTGTCGTAGATGGCTCCCTCCAAGACCAGCGGGTGCTCCTCAGATCTTCTTTCGTCTGCCCACCGTGTACGCGATCATCGCGCAAAGCCTGCAAGGCAGCGTCTAACCACTTGGAAGATATCTAGCGCCAGGCCGACTTCCGTCGCAATCCGCTGACCGCTGCCTGCGCCAGGAAGCGCGCCTGTTCTGAGAGTCCAGCCGCTCCTCTCTCGTAGTTCGGCCACCCAGCGTTTCACGTGAAACGTCCCTATCACTGGCAACGCGCTTCGACTAGCTGTCCAGGCGGAGAACCTAGCGCCTCCCAGAAGTCGACTGTGGGGCCGCTCCGTCTCGGCAACTCATTGACGCTCGGCAACTCATTGACGCTCGGCAACTCATTAGCGCGGCGCATTGGCGTGCGGGGCCGTTTCCAATTCGACCGAATCCCCCGTATGCGTCCGCCGTCAGGCAGCATCAGAGCAACGCCGAAATCTCCGGGTTATGCCTGGCTGCGATAGTGGTCCGGTTGTGGGATCGCATTCGGCCTGCATCGAATCCGCGGACTGAATGTCCTCACCAGCCTGCCGGGCGTTCGTCCCTACCCCTACAGAAGTCCAGTGGGGGCGCCCAATTGCCAGAGCCGCGTGGCGGGCTCCGTCGTATTGGATTTGCCTTTACCCGACCCGAGGGCTGCACTGGTTCTCGGTCGGCGGCCCCAGAGTCACTGTTATAGCACCAAGGGGTGCCGACAGCAAGGTAGCTGGTCCACCGTTCAAGCTGCCTGACTCGAGCGCATGACATTGGCGAGAGCCGTCCGAGTGCCGGGGAATCCACAGGTTCCCACCGGCTTTCCCGGCTCTCTCCACTGGTGATAAGCCGGTGGATAAGGCTGTGGATAACCCTGTGGGTAAAGCTGGGGATATGACGCAGTCCGCGGCCGAGTTGACCAGGTCAGTGGGTCCGGTCGGGCGTGGGTGATGCCCGCTCTCGTAGGTTCCTGCTGCGGATGTTTCACGTGAAACGGCGCATCAGTACCAGCGCGCCGGTGCGCTCCAGCACTTAGGGCGGCTCTTGCAGTCATTCAACGAGCCCAATAGGTTTCCTATCCCCTTTCCTGACGCACAGTTTCAGTGGATCGTCGTCCGGACGACCATATGGAATCGTACGGCGCAACTCCGCGGAGCGCGCGCCCGGGACAAGTCACGCTGTGAATTTCCTCATAGACGCCCCCTCGTAATCCACAGCACAGCGCAGCGGGCTGTGGATAAGGCTGTGGATTCCGTTGTGGATAAGTCTGTGAATAATGTCATTGTGAGTCTCAATACATCGGCACATGAAGGCCCCTTGATTCGCTTCAGGTCTGCCATTCCGTGGGTTCCGCAGGGGCCCTCGGACCGGTTTTGGGAGAAGCCACAACGGAGATGTCCGATCCCGAGCCATCCCTCATGGTGCCTGGTCGCCCGAGAAGGCACGACTCCGGATTCACCATCTAGCCCCGACGCCGGGTGGACAGTGCGTGCGGCGCACGCTGAACCACCTCTCCCGCAAGCAGGTCGTGGCGCGCCCTTGATCTGATCAAAGCTCGATAGGCCGCTGGTATTCCAGTGCACGGTTGCATGAACTTTGCCGTAGGGGCTCCAACTGGCGCGTTGGCCTCCGGGGCAGGGTATGGAATTCGGCGATCGGGCCAGCGGGCCGGCGTGGAGAGCGCACCATGGAGTAGTGCCCTTACATACGGGCGGTAGCCGAAGCCCCTCGGTTCCACGTGCTCAGGGCCCACGGCCCGGAGCTTGGTCGTTTCCTGGAGGCCGGGGGTGAAAGCCCCTAACCACGATGCAGGCCCTGGGGCGACCATCGTCCGCTTCCATGCTGGAGTCGGTGCCTGTACATTAGTGTCGGTCACCAACCGCGACGTTGGTGCCGTGGTCCAGCGATTGTTTCTGCTGCCCTGTGCCGGGGTGAGGATGCTGTGGCCTCAGACTGGAGTCGCCCAGGTTTGCCACCCTTCGGATGCATGCGGCGTCGCGTCCACCTGCCGGACGTTGAGAGATGCCGGCCCTTCTCATTTCGCCTTCGAGGCTGAGTACGGACCATCGCCGGATGAGCTGGTTGCTTCGGATGCCACCGTGCGGGGTCACCGACGGCTCTGTCGGTATCGGTCGTCCTTCAACAGCCGTCGGGGCCGGTGACTATGAAGACGTGAGCAGGTTTGACGTGTGATGACGTGGAGGCCCGAGCGGGCCTGGCAGGACGCGGTATAGGACCTCTTGAGTGGACGGGCACAGCGGTCGACTCGAAGCGGTCGCGAGTTGGGGGCCGTGCAGCGCTATGCACCGTTCGCCGGTCAAGAGTGCTTGTGACCGTACGGCGAAGCCGTACTCAGCACTTCGTGGTCCTTCCCCATCCGTGACGTCTTCGCCTGCGTTTTTCGGACCAGCCAGGTAAACGCTCAGTGCCGGGACGAGCATGACCGTGAAAGCGAGGGCTCCGAGCCATGGTGGTGCTTGGCGTGCGGATCGTCTTGTTGCGGTGCGCCCATTTCTTCCGCTAGTTTCACGTGAAACGTTGAGTACGAGCCTAGCCCTGTGGTTCTCCGCGCTACGGGCAGTTCTTCGAAGTAGCTGGCCGCTGCAATGCATGCAGCTTCGCTGCATGCATTGGTCTCCGTCCTCGGTGAGGTGCCCGTTCGGTGAATGTGGCAGGTGGCAGCCTGCAGATTGGAGCCCCGTGGAATGTGAATGAAGGCCTGCACGTACGCTTGCCCCGACTTGGCGGGGCCAGGACTGAGTTTGAGGAGCGGATCGATGACGAGGATGCCCCGAGCACTGTTGTGGAACGTTTTCGCGAGTATGGCTACTCGCCCGTAGGCATGCCGAAGCCCGACTGGCACTGCCACGCACTGTTTCACGTGAAACACCCTTACGGGATAGTGGTGGCATGCGACCCGCCAAGATTGTTCGTGTTTCACCTGAAATGAGAACTTGCGTCTCGGCTAAACACTGCCGGTGCTGCACAGGGCCGACCCTGCAGGATAGCGCGGTTGGCCGCCCCAGAGGTGACTACTTGACCACGTTGCGTACAGAAGCACACGGCATCTTCGCGGAACACAACCCCTTCATTGTCTATGCTGTCCTGGCGGGCGGCATGTCAGGCTCCGATGACAGTCTCCAAGCAATTGGAGTGGTTCGAGCGAAAGCTGGTCTCCTCCGGCGCTATATTCGTTAGTCCGCCCAAGCGCACACGCCTACCTACTTCCTGGCCGCGATTGAGTTCGGCAGATGGCTCTGTTCTTCCTTGATGCTCTCTGACGCGGGCGTATGTTCCGCTACGTGCCCATGGTGCATTGAGTGCGTGGCCCGGGTGCAGGTGAATCGATTAGTGTCGCCGCAGGCTGGCCGAAGGGAGGCACCCTCTGCACCCACGAAGAATCTCCTGAAGAATCCTCCAGTTCTTGGTGAGCCTTCTTCAGTTTCTGGGTAGGTGAGTGTGCAGGCGGATCGGGTGCTTGCTTTGACTAGCGATTTGCGTTGAATATCCGTCCACGCAGCGGATTTGTCGCATTCGCCACTCATTCGCTTCCCATGCCGGATTTCGGAAATCACGCGATCGGAACATGGGGCATCTGGTGGCTATTGGAGATCTGTGACAATCTGAACCGCCCGCCCGCCGGAGGCGGGCGTTCTATAGCCCCCGCGCAAGACTGGGTCGGAGTCAGGCGGGGACGCCCCAAACGCTGCGGATAGAGGGGTGCGCTGAGGGCTCAGGGTACGCCCTGATGTGTCCAGCCGCGGGCCGGTGCTGTCTGTTTATGGCGGGCAACTGGATGGATAGTCGGGTAGGGGACTGCTCAGGACTGCTACGGTCGGTGCGGTGTGTTTCACGTGAAACACACCTGCCTCAAAGGGCTCCCAGCAAGGCGTTCGCCGAGGGCTTTCGGGTTCCCAGGAGACGCTGTTATATCCGCCGGTGCTGTAGCCGGCACCATGCGCCGCGGTCCGAGCGGCTGCGCCAAGAAGGGGACCGCGCCTAAGTGAAGGCCCGGAGTTCGATTTGTCAGTACATTGCGGGGCGCCTTCAGGGGTAGTTCGTGTCGTTCATGGCGCTGCCGGTAATGACTGGTGGGCATCACCAGAAGTCCCTTGCGGACGCGCTGTTGCGGAGACAGTCGTTCCCAATGCTTTGCGAAACGTGCGCGGGGTGCGCGTAGTGCCGGCATGAACGTGGACTGTTACTGAGATGGGTCGTTTTTTTCTGGCAAACCCCACAATGGCGGCCCACGCCGGCGGCCCTGTACGCGAATGGGGCACGTCGTGGCCCAGATCCCAGATCCAGTCGCTCAGCCCGCTAGTTTCACGTGAAACATTGCCACTGGGCGGGCGCCTCGGAGGAACTGGTTTCGGCTAGCTCCGAAGGACATCGAATGCACCCGATCTGAAAAGGTCATCAGCCAAGATGCGGCGGTTCTGGAGGGTGTCTGCGGGTCAAAGGTTGCTCGCACCACGCTTCGGTGTCGTCGGATGGATTCTGGGTGAAAATACAGCGAGAAAGAAATCGAAAGAGGTTCGTTTAGCCCAACTGCCTCGAAGTTTGGCTCCACTTGTGAGCATGCCTGCACTGGGCCCCCGGATTGGACTCGGGATTGAAGTCTGCGGCACGAGCGTATCGGCCTACGCTGGACCGGACGGCTGTAAGGCTGGACTGGCTGGGGCCTTCGGCCTCCCCTGCTGGTGATGACGCCGTCGCTGAGCTGCAGGTGTCATCGTGCACGAGACCCAGCAGAGGAACAAAAAGGTGGCCACCACTCCCCTGAGAGTGATGGCCACCGTTGTACGCATCGCCGGCGTTGCCTGTCAGGTTTCCCGTCAAGGCCTGATGTGGCTTAGGACAGAACGTCCGCGAATTCCTTCTCGAAGAACTGCTTCGGCTTGGCACCGATGACTGTGCTCTTCACTTCGCCGCCCTGGAACAGGTACACGGCGGGAATGGAGGTGATGCCGTACTCCGCGGCGATGGCCGGGTTGTCATCGACGTTCACCTTGACGACATTGACCTTCTCGCCGTACTCCACCGAGATCTCATCCAGGATGGGACCCAGTTTCCGGCACGGACCGCACCATTCGGCCCAGAAGTCAACGATTACCGGCTTGTCAGCGGCGAGTACATCAGTGCTGAAGCTCGCGTCAGTTACGTCTTTTGCGTTGCTCATAACCCTTGTCTCTCTCTTCGAATGATTTTTCAGCGCCGGTCAGGCGTGAAGGTCTGCGAGGTAGTGCTCGACGTCGATCGCTGCAACACAGCCGGAGCCTGATGCAGTGATCGCCTGGCGGTAGGTCGGGTCCACGACGTCGCCGGCGGCGAAGACTCCCTTGATGCTGGTGCGGGAGCTGCGGCCCTCGACGGCGATGGTTCCGGCGTCCGTGATCTCGAGGCTGTCCTTGATGAGCTCTGTGCGCGGATCGTTGCCTATCGCCACGAAGACGCCGGTCACGGCGAGCTCGGACTCGGTGCCGTCGACCAGGTTCTTCAGCTTCAGGCCGGTGACTTTGTCTCCGCCGAGGACGTCCTCGACGGCGGTGTTCCACACGAAGCTGATCTTCTCGTGGGCCTGCGCGCGGTCACCCATGATTTTGGACGCCTTCAGCGTGTCGCGGCGGTGCACCACGGTCACGGACTTGGCGAACTTGGTGAGGAAGAGTGCTTCCTCCATGGCAGAGTCGCCGCCGCCGATCACTGCGATGTCCTGGTCCTTGAAGAAGAAACCGTCGCAGGTTGCACACCAGCTGACACCGTGGCCCGAGAGCCGCTTTTCGTTGGCCAGGCCGAGTTCACGATACGCCGAGCCGGTGGAAAGAATGATGGCGCGGGCGCGGAAGGTCTCCCCCGTTGCGATCGTGACCGTCTTGATGTCGCCGTCGAGATCCAAGGCTGTGACGTCCTCGAACTGGATCTCGGTGCCGAAGCGGGCAGCCTGCTTTTCGAAGTTCTCCATCAGGTCCGGACCCATGATGCCCTCCGGGAAGCCCGGGTAGTTCTCGACATCCGTGGTGTTCATGAGCTCACCGCCCGCGGTAACGGAGCCAGCCAGCAGCAGCGGCTTCAGGTTGGCGCGGGCCGTGTACACGGCGGCCGTGTAACCTGCGGGGCCGGAGCCGACGATGATGACATCACGTACTTCTGACGCGCTGTTTTCTGCGGTGCTCACTGAACGGTGAACCTCTTCCTTTGTCGATGCGCCAGCCTTCCGGCCGGCCACATGGCACAACTGATTGGCAGTGCGGAATATTCCAAACGTGTTTGGAGGCAGGCGAGAACGCCCGTGCCTGCACGGACACACCGCCACGGGACTTTCCACAAGGGTACCGCCTCCGGCGACCCCAGGGCATGCCGGTTACGCCCGGGAGGAACGTGACTGCTGAACGGCAGTGACCCTACTGGACCTTGATCTCCGCGAGCCGCAGGCCGTAACCAAAGCGGGTCTTCGGAGCAGCAAGCTTGGGCAGGTTCTTGATCGAGATGATGACGTACTGCGCGGTCACCGGTTCGGCCAGCGGCATGGTGAGGTCAGGCGAGGTGAAGCTGTTGGTTCCCACCTGCTTAGCACCGTCGAGCGCCGGGCGGTCGTTGGTGTAGACCGTGATGCTTCCGCCCGAGGCACCCAGCTGGTTCAGAGTGATCGAGGAGACCTGGGACGGGCTCTTGAGCTTGACCACCAGCGGGACACCCTCGGGAGCAAGGCCGCCCCAGTCCTCGGTAGCAAACTCCATGTCTGACCAGTAGCTGGCCGCATTTCCGTCGAACGCCTTGCCGAGGTCGTCGTCGTACGTCGCAGCGAAATCAAAGTTGCCCTGGCGGGTGATCCCCTCGATGGCCGGCGGCCCTGCCGCCGGAGCGGTGCTCTTGGTCGGCGTTCCGGCACTCGGCTCGGTGGCAGCCGACGGCGGTGCGGTGGCTCCGGGGGTCGCTTCCGTTTGCGGTGCGCTCTTGAAGAGGCTGCCGAGGTTGGTCACGGCGAAGATGAGCCCGACGATCAGTACGGCCGCGAGAAGGCCACCGACAAGCCACCGCATGGAACGCGGTTCCTTCTGTGGCTCGTCGTCTTCATCGCCGTAATAGTCGGCAGCGGGAGCAGTGCCGGTGCGGGCAACGGCAGGGAAATTGCCTGCACGGCGGTCCTGCTCGTGCGCGTTGGTGCCCTCGTCGTCGTACTCGTCTTCGGGGACGTAGTCATAGTCGTTTTCGGACCACAGCGACACCTTGGATGAGTTATGGCCGTCACCCGAAGCGGCGGCGGCACCGGCGGCCGCTGCACGTGCGCCCGCGGCACCTCGTGCGGCGTTTCCGGGGCGGTTGTTGTCGCGCTGCAGAAGTGCCTGCTCAACGTTGTTATGCTGCGCGGCGTCCTGCTCGTAGCCCTGATCCGGCTGAATCGGCTGCGGCGCAGTGGTCTCCGGGACGCCCTGCCTGTTGCTCCGCGACCCAGCCACCCCCGCGGCGGCGGCACCTGCGCCAGCCACACCCGCGGCTGCGGCACCTGCGGCACCGGCACCCGCGGCGGGACGGGCCGAAGGAAGCGGCGGCACGACAGGAGCCTTCCGCGCCGGCGCTGTGGGTGCCTGCGCAGGAGCCTGCTGCCCCAGCCCCTGCGGAGCCGCTGCCCCGTGGCTGGACCGGCTGGCGGCGGGGGCCGGCGCGGTGGCAGGGTACTGCCCGTCCGGCCGTGACTGGCCTTCGTTGTAGTTGATGTACCCGGCTTCGACCTCGTCTTCGTCGTCGTAGGCTTCGGGTTCGTAGGAGCGGGCCTGGCCGAAGATCTCGCTGCCCAGGGTGTCCGTGAAGAACGGCTCTACGTAGGGCGGGTTTGAGGCAACCACGAGGTCCAGCAGGTCAGCGGCCGAGGTGTGGTTGGTGATCAGATACGTCGTTGCGTCGCTGACTCCGAGGTCCAGGATCTGCACGTTTCCCGGGCGCTCTCCCGTGGCCACTTCGCGGGCGCTTTGGGCTACCTGGTCAGCGTTGTACGGGCCGGCCACCAGGATGCTGACCGGACGGTTCAGCACCTGGTCCACACCGTCCAGCACCAGATCCTGGTCATGCGAACTCAGCACTGTGGCCGTGACCTTGTAGCGGCCGCCAAGTACTGATCCGACATCGATCGGGTGGGACACGTGTTCCTCCTAGCCTGTCCGGGAATTGCTTCTGGCCCTGGCGATGCATCGCCGGAGAAGGCCTCCGGCGCGCCGGCGGACCCCTTGGTCTGCAACTACCCTTGTTCCCCTCGATCCTAGCCGATGCTGTGCAACGGCCGCGGAAGACGGGGCTGGCCGACTCCCGTCCAGGCTACTTTTTCTTCCGCCGCCGCGACGGGAAATGCGGGTTCTGGCCGGGGGTCCCCTGATAGGTCCGGCGGCCAGGGAGCGGGATCTCCCCGCGCAGGACGTTCCCTCGGGCTGTCCCGGGGACGTCCTCCTCAGGAAGGTAAGCGGCGCCGTCGTAATCTTCCGGTTCCGGCCGGGGCGTAGGCCCGACACGGAAGGAGGCAGAATCGAACTCGCCGGAAATCCGGGGAATCAGGCCGGTGTCCGAAGAGACCGTGGCGCGTTCCGGCGTCGGACGCCGCCTCGAGGCAGTGCCAGGGGACGCTCCGGCAGCCGAAGCCCCCGCGGTTGCACGGGCAGGCGGAGCAGCCGCCGGTGCGCCGGAACCGCGGCCCAGCCGCCCCAGCAGCGGCCGCAGCAGGTCGCGCAGCTCGGTGACCCGGAACAGCTTCAGCAGCACCAGGTACGCGGCAAGCATGACAGGCCCGACGACGACGATGGTCACCAGGGCGGCGGGCCGGCTGCTCCAGGCGAAGCCGACCGGGCTGTAGCTGCCCATGAGCCACAGTGCCCCCACGCCGGCAATGGCCGAGCCGAGGGCGGCGTAGCCCATGCGGATGTATGAGTTGATGATCCGCGGACCGTCCAGGTGTCCCAGCAGCCGGCGGAGGAAGATGGCGGAGACGACCACCGAGAGGATGTTCCCTGCGGTGTATAGGACGGCGATGGCGAAAATGATCTGGTCGAACGGCAGGAACTGGATGAAGAACGCGGCCACGACATTAACCAGGGCCAGCACCAGCTGGATGTAGAACGGCGTGCGCGCGTCCTCGTTCGCGTAAAAGACCCGGGACATCATGAAGTTGGCGCTCATGAACGGGGTGCTGAGCGCCAGGATGGTGAGGGTCTGCGCCAGCAGGACACCGTCCGTGGGGCGACCGCCGGAGAAAAACATGCCCAACGGACCCGCCAGGGCGAAAAGCGCCAAGGCTCCGAAAACGGTCGCCACGGCCATGGTCCGCAGGCCGTGGGACAGGGCATCGCGGAGCTCCGCACGGTTCCCATCCTGGGAAGCCCTGGTCATCCTGTTGAACAGCACGGTGGCCAGGGAGAGCGCGATGATCGAGTGCGGCAGCAGGTACAGCTGGCTGGCCACCTCGAGCACGGCGTTGCCGGGCAGCATGGCGGCTGTGCCATGGTCACCCGCCTTCTCGAGGCGAAGCCGCTCGGTACCGGGAATGGTGGCGATGCGCATTACGTACAGGAAGGCGAGCTGCCCGACGGCGGCCGTCAAGAGCGTCCACACGCTCAGTCTTGCGGCGTGGCCGAGTCCCACGCCGCGCCAGCCGAACCGCGGACGCAGTCCCAGCTTCAGCCGGAACACGGGAACCAGCAGAATGGCGGTCTGGGCAACCACGCCGATCGTGGAGAAACCGGCGACATAAAACGTCTGGGACCCGCCCCAGTTGTCCAGCGAATGCGGATTGGTCGTGTTGGCGCCGAAAATCCATATGAACATGCCGAGGCCCGCGATGGCCACGATGTTGTTCAGAATGGGCGCCCACATGGCAGGTCCAAACGCGCCATTGGCATTGAGGACCTGGGTGAGCAGGGCATACAGGCCGTAGAAGAAAATCTGCGGCAGGCACCAGAAGGCGAAGGCAACGGCCAGCGACTTCTGCTGCGGCGAGTAGCCCTGCGTTGTGAGTTCAATAACGGCCGGTGCAAACAGGGTGACGAGCAGGGTCAGGGACATCAGCACCAGGACGGCCAGCGTGAGCAGCCTGCTGATGTAGTCCGCTCCCCTGTCCGGGGCCTTGCTCGCTTTGATGATCTGTGGCACCAGCACCGCATTGAAGACGCCGCCAGCTACCAGAAGGAAGATCAGGTTGGGCAGGTTGTTGGCGTTGATGAAAGTGTCAGTGACTGTGGAGCCCAAGCCGAGGGCGGCGCCCAGCATCCAGGTCTTGCCGAAGCCCAGAAAACGCGAAACGAGGGTTCCGGCCGCCATGATGGCGCTGGAACGGGCCTCGCCGGGCTGCGCGGCACTGGAGGCTGCCTCGCTGGCAGGCGTCACACCGGATGGTGTTTCGCCCGGCTGTGCGGGCTGGTCGGAGGACGGATTGGCTGCTGACATCGTCTTCATCGTCTCACCCGGACGCTGATTTTGCGGCACGCAAAGGGCATCCGGCGGGCATTGCCGGACGGTCAGAGGTGCTCGGGAAGGACTTCGCGTGCCAGGTCGGCGATGCGGCGTTCATTGGGGAACGAAAGCTTGCGGGCAAGCTCGTGGATGGGAACCCAGGCAACATCAACCGCTTCCTTGTCAGGATCGTTTTCGATGGTGAGTTCACCCCCGGTGGCTCGCAGCAGGTAGTGGTGGACTGTCTTGTGGACGCGGTGCCCGCTGACAGTGAACCAGTAATCGATGCTGCCCAGCGGGGCCAGAATGTCACCGTCGATGCCGGTTTCCTCGGCAATCTCACGGACCGCGGCTTCCTCATTGTTCTCCCGGCCCTCCGGATGCCCTTTGGGCAGGCACCACTCCAGCCGGCCGCCCCTGTTAAGGCGGGCAATAATCGCAACCCTCAGTTCGTCGTCGGACGTGTCCACCACGACGCCCCCGGCGGAGACCTCCTCAACGGTGGGGAGCGAGGCCGGGGCCGAGTGCGGTGCAGGCGCGACGTGGGCACCGATTGCCGATGGCAACGGTGGGTTCGTCCTCCTGCCGGGAGCGCTCGGTACTGGATGGGCCATGCAGTCCACTCTAACGACTCTTGCCCCGCGGTGATGACCGGGACATGGCCAGCAGGTGGACTCCATGTGACGGGCTTCGCCGGCGCCGTCGGACAATGACGGGATTTGGTGCGGTGGGGCTTGGTTTTCTGACAAGCTTAAGTAACTATGGCGCACGCACATCAAAAGACTGATCTTCACACCGTTGACTTCCAGGTGGACCCGGTGGTCCTGGAGCTTGGTCAACGGTTCGTGGATGCCGGTCATGAGCTGTCGCTCGTCGGCGGCCCGGTCCGGGACCTCTTCCTGGGCCGCACCTCCCCCGACCTCGATTTCACGACGGACGCGACGCCGGACCAGACCGTGGCGCTGATCAAGAAGTGGGCGGACAACTTCTGGGAGATCGGCCGTGCTTTCGGAACGATCGGCATGCGCAAGGCCGGCTTCCAGATCGAAATCACTACCTACCGGGCCGAAGCCTACGACCCCGAGTCCCGGAAGCCCGTGGTGGCCTTCGGTTCCTCCCTCACGGACGACCTGCTGCGCCGCGACTTCACCATCAACGCCATGGCCCTGCGGCTGCCCTCGATGGAACTGGTGGATCCTTTCGGCGGAGTCCGCGACCTGCACGCCTCCGTGCTGGCCACCCCGGGCGCTCCCGAGGCATCTTTTTCCGACGATCCCCTGCGGATGATGCGGGCAGCGAGGTTTGCATCCCAGCTGGGGGTGGCTGTGCGGGACGACGTCCGAGTTGCCATGACCCGGATGGCCGGGCGCATCAGCATCATCTCGGCTGAACGCGTCCGTGATGAGTTGGTCAAACTCGTCTGCGGGCGGTATCCCCGCGTGGGCATCGACCTGCTGGTGGACACCGGCCTTGCCGAGTTCGTGCTGCCCGAGGTGTCCGCGCTCAGGCTGGAATCTGACGAGCACCACCGCCACAAGGACGTCTACCAGCACTCCCTCCAGGTCCTCGAACAGGCGGCCGCCCTGGAGACGGATTCCGACGGCGCCGTCCCCGGTCCGGACTTTGTCCTGCGGTTTGCGGCGCTGATGCACGACGTCGGGAAGCCGGCTACGCGCCGGTTCGAACCGGGCGGTGCGGTCAGCTTCCGCCACCACGACATGGTGGGGGCCAAACTGACGACGAAGCGGATGAAGAACCTGCGCTTCGATAATGACACCATCAAGGCCGTGGCCCGACTCGTGGAACTGCACATGCGCTTCTACGGCTACGGAGACGCCGGCTGGACCGATTCCGCAGTGCGCCGTTACGTCACCGACGCCGGTCCCCTGCTGGAACGCCTGCACCGCCTGACCCGCTCCGACGTCACCACACGCAACCAGCGCAAGGCCGACCGGCTGTCCTTCGCCTACGACGACCTCGAAGCCCGGATTGCGGCCCTCCGTGAACAGGAATCCTTGGACGCGGTCCGGCCGGACCTCAACGGCGCCGAGATCATGGCCCTGCTGGACCTGAAACCCGGACCCGTCGTGGGCAGGGCGTACAAGTTCCTCCTGGAGGAACGGATGGACAACGGCCCGCTCGATCCTGCTGACGCCGAGTCCCGGCTGCGGGCGTGGTGGGCTGAGCAGCCCGAGTCAGTTGCTCCTTCTCCCGACTCTCACGCTTCTCCCGCCGACGTCGAATCTTCCCTAACCGAGGAGTCCAAGTGAACGCCGCCAACATCGCCCGCCCCCAGCTCTGGATCCTGCGGCACGGCGAAACCGAATGGTCCAAGAGCGGCCAGTACACCGGACTGACGGATCTTCCCCTGACGGTGGAGGGCGAGCAGCAGGCCGTCGAGGCGCGCAGGATCCTGGACACCGTCGATTTCGACCTGGTCCTGACCTCTCCGCTGCGCCGAGCGCGGCGGACCGCGGAACTCGCCGGTTTCCCCGATGCCGTCCACGAACCGCTGGCCGTTGAATGGGACTACGGCGACTACGAGGGCATCAGCTCCGACCTGATCCGCAAGGACAACCCTGATTACCTCATCTGGACGCACGGCGTCCCCAACGGCGAGAAGCTCCATGATGTGGCCGCCCGGGCAGACAAGATCGTGGCCCGGGTCCTGGAGTCCGGGCTGGACAACGTCCTGATCGTGGCCCACGGCCACTTTTCCCGCATCCTTACCGCTCGCTGGCTCGAACTCGAACCTGAAGAGGGCCGGCACTTCATCCTGGGAACAGCCAAAGTCTGCACCCTGGGCTGGGACAAAAGGACGCCTGCCATTGTCCGCTGGGGTCTGTAAAAAGCACCTTGTGGATTTATTTTCAGAATTTCTTGGAAATAAGTAGTCAACCCCATCATTCTTGGTGTACTTTTATTTCTGACCCCAGAGCGACCTGCCAGGGTCATGGCGCACGTTGTCCGGCCAGTCAGCCAGCAACGGCATAGCAGAAAAGGAGGTTGGGAAAATGATTACTTTGACTAGCGGATGGAAGATGACCATCACCGCGTTTCCGGCCTTCGTTGCTGATCCGCGCCCTCTTCACGGACTCGCCCGAGCCTAATTCTGACCCTTCAGCCGCTCTCCCACTTAACAGGAGAGCAGGCCGGACATCGGCAGATGATTCTGCCACCTTTTCAGAAACTCTGACTTCGGCGGTCTGATGTAGCGGTACCCCGCGGTTGCGCAGCTCCCCATAATTCGGAACCCTGCTTCTTGTTGGGGTTGCCGCGCTGCCGATTCTTGGGCCAATTGCCGCTTTTGCGGATTCCTTTTCCTTACCGGGCATTTCTTTGCCTTTTTATGGCCATTTCTTTGCATGCCCGAATGGCTCCAATTGCCATGCCCGGATTATTTTCCTCATTTCCTGAAAGGGGGTGACAAACTATGCTCCGCAAACTCCAAGAGATCCTTTCCGGCCGCGATTCCAGCGGTGATGCCGGCCCTTCCGGCCCCGATTCCGCATCGGCCCAGCCACAGTTCGATGGCCGGCTGCTGGACCGGAAACGGGAGGACGTCTACACGCTCATGCATCAGCAGATGAGCAGCCTGCGCTGACCACCGGCCCTTCGCGGTTTGGATCCAACCCCTTCGAACCAATCAGGAGGATCTGATGGGCCACATCGGTCAGCCATCTCCGCAGGGAGCCCGCGCGGCTACGCGCGGGCTCTCGCCTTTTAAGCTCCCGCCCTTTTAAGCGGGGACCCACCGGTAAGCTCGAGACCATGCAGGAGACACAGCCGCCGCCCGATCGGAAGCTCGCCCGCCTGGTGGTGCCGAGCCGCAGCGACCGGCTCCTGCGGAACTTCACCGAGCTCATCGGCGGGCCCCTGGGCCACCGGTCTGCGCCGGGGGTGGTCGCGCCCGGCTTCTTCACAGTGGAACGCGTGCTGATCATCCTGACCGTGCTCGCTGCCCTCGCTGCCATCGCCATCAAGGACTACTGCCGGGTGAACGGCTGGGAGACGCCGTCGCAGTTCTACGCAACCTGCTATTCGGATTTCCCTGAGTTGTTCCGCAACCGGGGCCTGGGCGACGGGGCCTTCCCGTTCTTCACCCCGGGTGCCCTCTTCGAGTACCCGGTTCTGATGGGCCTGATTGCGGGTATCACGGCCCGCCTGGTGCCCGGCGAGGGAGTCACGGACGCCCGGATCCTCGGCTACTTCGACGTCAACGCGACCCTGATCGTCGCCGTCTGGATCGTCACCGTGCTGGCCACGGCCCGCATGACCGGGCGGCGGCCCTGGGACGCAGCCATGGTGGCCCTGGCGCCCGGCATCGTCCTCGCCGGAGTGATCAACTGGGACATGTGGGCCGTGGCCATGCTGGCCCTTGGCATGTATTTCCTGTCCCGGGAGCGGCTGGTCCTGGCCGGCGTCATGATCGGCCTGGGGACTGCCACCAAGCTCTACCCCGTCCTGGTCTTTGGCGCCATCTTCCTGCTGGCCCTGCGCACCGGGAAGATCCGTGCTTTCGTAGTCCCGGCAGCATCTGCCGCCGCAGCCTGGCTCGCCGTCAACCTGCCCATTGCCGCGCGGGACCCGGCCGGCTGGAAGTACTTCTTCGAATTCACGCAGGACCGCCCCGCCGGTTACAGCTCGCCCTGGTTTGCTTACAACCTGGTTGCCGGGCGGGTGCACTGGACGCTTCTCACTCCGGAGGCCATCAACACGCTCGCCCTGAATGTGTTCCTGCTTGCGTGCGTCCTCATTGCGGTCCTTGCCCTGTCAGTCCCGCAGCGGCCGCGGATTGCGCAGCTGACCTTCCTGATTGTGGCGGCCTTCATCCTCACCAACAAGGTCTACTCGCCCCAGTTTGTCCTGTGGCTCGTGCCGCTGCTGGCCCTCGCCCGGCCGACGTGGCGTGATTTCCTGATCTGGCAGGGCATCGAGGGGCTGCACTGGGCAGCAATCTGGATGTATCTTGGCCAAGTGACCAGCGGCGGCGTCTCACAGCACAACATCGACATGCCGTACTACGTCCTGGCCGTCGCCGCCCACATGCTTGCGACTGCATATCTCATGCTGCGGGTCGCCTGGGACGTCTGGGACTCCCGCTACGATCCCATCCGGCGGCACGCCATGGACGACCCCCACGGCGGCCCCTTCGACAAGGCCCGGGACAGGCTGCGGATCGATCTGCTCCGCCCCTCTGCTTCCCTGCTCCCGTGGCGAACGGTCGCCCGCGATGCCTGACGTCGCCGTCGTTGGTTCCGGCCCTAACGGACTCGCCGCCGCCGTCGTCATGGCACGAGCGGGGCTCAAGGTGCACGTGTACGAGGCCGCGGACCAGCTCGGCGGAGGATCCCGGACGTCCCAGGTCATCGAGGAAGGGCACTGGCACGACATCTGCTCGGCTGTGCACCCCATGGCGCTGGCCTCGCCCTTTTTCCGGGCGTTCGAACTATCGCGGCGGGTGGACCTGCAGCTGCCGCCAGTGCAGTTCGGCTCCCCGTTGGATGGTGGCCGGTCGGCCCTGGCGTACCGGTCGCTCGACCGGACCGCCGACGAGCTGGGCCGGGACGGCCGGGCCTACCGCCGGCTCCTCGCTCCGTTGCTCCGGCACATTGACGGCATTGTGCAAATCACGTCCGACCAGCTGCTGCGCTTTCCCGCCGACCCGCTGGCCGCCGCCGTTCTGGGACTGCGGACCTTCGAACAGGGATCGCCGATCTGGAACCTGCGCTTCCGGCAGGACCTGGCACCCGCCCTTGTCAGCGGTGTGGCAGCCCACGCCGTGGCCCGGCTGCCATCGCTGTCGGCGGCCGGCGCCGGCCTACTCCTTAACGCTTTGGCGCATAGCGGGGGCTGGCCCATCCCGGTGGGCGGATCGTCCGCGATCGCCGAAGCATTGACCAAGGACATCGAAGCCCATGGCGGCGTGCTGCAGACAGGGTTCCGAGTCACGTCGCTGGCCGAGCTTGAGCCGGCGAAGGCAGTGCTGCTGGATGTGGCGCCTCCCGCCCTCTCACGCATCGCCGGTGACCGCCTGCCCGCCTCCTACCGCCGCGCGCTGGAGTCCTTCCGGTTTGGCAACGGCGCATGCAAGGTGGACTTCATCCTGTCCGGTCCCGTGCCGTGGACCGCTGCAGGACTGGCAGGGGCCGGAACAGTGCACGTCGGCGGCACACGGGAGGAGATGACGGAGGCGGAGAACGCCGTGTCCCGGGGCCGGCACCCGGAGCGGCCCTACGTCCTGGTTTCGCAGCCGTCCGTGGTTGATCCCGGCCGCGCACCGGAGGGCAGGCACATCCTCTGGACCTACTGCCATGTGCCTGCGGGGTCCACGGTTGACATGGGCCAGGCCGTCATGGACCAGCTGGAGCGCTTCGCCCCCGGGTTCCGTGACCTCGTGCTGCGGCATAGGGTCACAACCGCGGCAGAGCTGGCCTCCTACAACGAAAACTATGTCGGCGGCGACTTCAGCGCCGGACTCCTGGACGCCCGGGGCCTGATCCAGCGGCCGGTCGTCTCGCCCGTTCCATGGCGCACTCCTGCACGCGGCGTATACCTGTGCTCCTCCTCGACACCGCCCGGACCCGGCGTCACCGGCATGTCCGGGTTCCATACGGCCAAATATGCGCTCAAAGACATATTTGGGTTGGACGTCCCTGTACTAGGCCTTTAGCCCGCGTTTCTTCCGTAACAGCGGACGGACAATTGAGCCCGCTGACCGCGGGCGCACTGGGCGCCAAGTGCCTGCTTGTCGTGCCGGAGCGGGGGTGGGTTGTGGCGTGGCTGGCGCCGGGCGGCCGCCGGGGGATAATAACGCGGTGGGGAACACTAAAAAACTTTCACTTGTCCTTGTCGGTCTCATACTCAGCGGCTCACTGGTGGGCTGCGACGACGGCCGCGGCGGCGCGGAAGCGGCAGCGAAGCAACTGGCCTCCGCCGTCGCCGGCCTGGACCTCCGCCCGGTGGCCTTCGACGGGCGCGATTCGACAGTGGCCAACGACCAGCTCAACCAGGTCTTCAAGGCGCTGGCGCCGGCCAAGCCTTCCGTCGAAGCGGGCGAGCTGACGCTCGACGGCGACACCGCCCGGATCCCGCTGAACTACAGCTGGAAGATTTCCACCGGCGAGTGGAAGTACACGGTCTCGGCCGACCTGCGGAAATCCGGCGACAAGTGGCTTACCGTGTGGTCGCCCGGGCTACTGGTCCCGAACCTGGGCGAAGGGGAGATCCTCAGCAAGGCCACGCAGTCGTCCCCGCGAGCCGACATTCTCGGTGCCGGCAACCAGAAACTCGTGACGTTGCGCCCGGTGGTCAAGGTGGGCATCGACAAGCCGCAGCTGGGCGGTGCCGATGCCGCAGATTCCGCCACCAGGCTCGCCAAGCTCGTGGGCGTGGATCCCGCGGCCTACGTGCAGCAGGTGCAGGCGTCCGGGGCTGAGGCATTCGTTCCCGCCATCACCCTGCGTAACACCAGCGACCGTGCCGTGACCGACGCCGAGATCGAGGCCATCCCGGGTGGCAGGGCCATCCCGGACGAACTGCCGCTGGCACCGACGCGGAACTTCGCCAGGGCTGTCCTTGGCACCGTTGGCGAAGCCAGCGCGGAGCAGATTGAAAAGTCCAACGGTACCCTGACCGCCGGCGACGTCATCGGCACCGGCGGACTTCAGCAGCGGTACGACGCCCAGCTCCGCGGAACCGACGGCACCGTAGTCCGCGTGCAGCGCGCCGATCTGACCCGGGAAGAGATCCAGGCCGCAGCCACCGACCCGCGGCGCACCGTCTTTGAGGTGCAGGCTGTTCCCGGCACGCCGCTGCGGACCACCCTCGACACGAAGCTGCAGCAGCTTGCCGAGGACACCCTTGCCGACATCAAGCCGGCGTCAGCCATCGTGGCACTCCGGCCGTCCACGGGAGCGGTGCTCGCCGCCGCGTCGGGACCCGGAAGCAACGGCTACAACACCGCGATGCTAGGCCAGTACGCGCCGGGATCTACCTTCAAGGTGGTGGATTCCCTCGCCATGATGCGTAACGGATTCACCCCCGATTCCACCGTCGAATGCACGCCCACGCTCACCGTCGACGGCAGGAAATTCAAGAACGCCGAGGGCTATCCCAAGGACTCCCTCGGATCCGTGACCCTGCGTGACGCCTTCGCCCACTCCTGCAACACCGCCTTCATTGCCGCCCGGGACAAGGTCACCCAGGCCCAGCTGGAGTCGGCCGCCACCTCCCTCGGGGTAGCCGTAGAGGCCCCGAAGCTGGGAGCCGAGGCATTCCTGGGCTCCGTTCCCAGTGAGGCCGAGGGCACCGAACACGCGGCAGCCATGATCGGCCAGGGCCGGGTGCTGATGTCACCGCTGTCGGCAGCCGTTATGGCGGGCTCGGTGGCAAAGGGCTCACCCGTGTCCCCGGTCCTGGTGGAGGAGACCGCTCCGGCAGTATCGTCGTCGGCCAGCCCGGCGCCGACAACGGAAGGTTCCGCCCCGGCCTCGACCGTCACAGCTGAGGCCCCCGCGAAAACCGCCCAGACACCAGTGACCAAGGCCGAAGCGGCGGCCCTCGCGGACATGATGCGTGCGGTGGTGACCTCCGGCCACGCCGGATTCCTGGCCGACGTCCCCGGCGAACCAGTTGGTGCCAAGACCGGAACCGCCGAGTTCGGCAACGCCAACCCGCCCAAGACCCACGCATGGATCATTGCCGTGCATGGGGACCTGGCCGTAGCCGTGTTCGTCGAGGACGGTGGGCTCGGCGCCACCACCTCCGGCCCGCTCCTGAAGAAGTTCCTGACCGCCGCCGGCTAACGCCCGCGCACTCCCACCCCCACCCCGGAGTTTTTGTCCTCTCGTCGCAACTCCATTTGTGCACGATATCTGTACAAAAAATGCGGCGTGCGGGGCGTGGGAGAATTGCCCGGTGGCCCATATTGACGTTTCCGGCATCGACTACTTCCTCTCCGACGGCACCCAGCTTCTTAATGGGGTGACCTTCAAGGTCCCTGACGGCACCAAGACGGCGCTCATCGGACCCAACGGAACGGGCAAGACCACCCTGTTCCGGATCATCGCCGGAGACCTCACCCCGGACGAAGGCGTGATCGGCCGCTCCGGCAACATGGGTATCATGCGGCAGTTCGTGGGGCAGGTCCGCGACGACTCCACCGTCCGCGACCTCCTGGTGTCCGCCGCACCCCCGGCGCTGGCCGACGCCGCCCGCGCCGTGGATGAGGCTGAGCTGGCCATGTTGGAGCACGACGACGAGCCCAGCCAGATGCGGTACGCCCAGGCAATCGTCGACTGGGGAGACGCCGGCGGGTACGACGTCGAGACCGTCTGGGACGAGGTCTGCATGGCCGCGCTGGGACTGCCCTTTGACCGCGCCCAGCACCGCCGCGCGTCCACGCTGTCCGGCGGCGAGCAGAAGCGGCTGGTGCTGGAGGCCCTCTTTGCCGGTCCCGACGAACTGCTGCTCCTCGACGAACCGGACAACTACCTCGATGTCCCGGGCAAGCGCTGGCTCGAGGACAAGCTCAATGATTCGAAGAAAACAGTCTTCTTCATCAGCCACGACCGAGAGCTGCTGAACAACGCCGCCGGCCGCATCGTCACTCTTGAACCGGGCATCAACGGGGCCGGCGCCTGGATCCACGGCGGCGGCTTCGGATCCTACGTGGAGGCGCGGGCGGACCGGAACGCGCGCTTCGAGGAGCTTCGCAAGCGCTGGGACGAGGAGCACGCGAAGCTGAAGGAACTGGTCAACATGTACAAGAACAAGGCTGCCTTCCGCTCGGACATGGCCAACCGCTACCACGCAGCCCAGACCCGGCTGGCGAAGTTCCTCGAGGTCGGCCCGCCCGAAGCGCTGCCGATCGAGCAGAACGTGCAGATGCGGCTCAAGGGCGGGCGCACCGCCAAGCGCGCCATCGTGGCCGAAAAGCTGGAGTTGACCGGCCTGATGAAGGCCTTCTCCACGGAGATCTGGTTCGGGGACCGGGTGGGCGTGCTGGGCTCCAATGGATCCGGCAAGTCGCACTTCCTGCGGCTGCTCGCCACCGGGGGCACTGATCCGGAGCGGGAACACCTTCCGGTGTCGGACGTCGAAATCGCCGAAGTGCCCCACGAGGGCACCGTGAAACTTGGCGCCCGTATCCGCCCCGGGTTCTTTGCGCAGACCCACGTCCGGCCCGACCTGATGAACCGCACCCTGCTGGACATCCTGCACCGCGGCGACGAGCACCGTTCCGGCCTGGGGCGCGAGGCCGCTGCGGGTGCACTCGACGGCTACGGGCTGGCGGGACAGTCGGAACAGAAGTACGAGTCGCTGTCCGGCGGACAGCAGGCACGGTTCCAGATCCTGCTGCTGCAGCTGTCCGGCGCCACACTGCTGCTGCTGGACGAGCCCACCGACAACCTCGACCTGCACTCGGCCGAGGCCTTGGAGCGGGCCATCGACCACTTCGAGGGCACCGTCCTTGCCGTCACGCACGACCGCTGGTTCGCCCGGACCTTTGACCGCTTCCTGGTCTTCGGCTCCGACGGAAGGGTGTACGAGTCCGCCGAGCCGGTCTGGGACGAGAAGCGGGTGGAACGCGCCCGCTGAGGGTTTCGGCAGGCACAACCAGCGGCTGGCACCCTGACTGACTAGAGTTGTCGAATGACCTCAACCCAGCAGCTTGCCGGCCGGCAGGTCTCCGCCGCCGCCTTGGCCACGTTCATCATTTTCGGCGCCAACGGCCTGGTCTTTGCGAGCTGGGCGGCCCGCATTCCGGCTGTTACGGAGATCCTGGGAATCTCGTCCGGGCAGATGGGCACCCTGCTGCTGTGCACCGCCGTCGGATCGCTGATCGCGCTTCCCACCGCCGGCCACGTCATCACCCGGATCGGCACCGCCAACAGCGTGCGGGCGGGCGGCCTCCTCGCCGCGCTGGCGAGTGCGGGCATCTCGGCGTCGCTATTGGCTGAATCAGTGCCCGCCACGGCTGCCTCGCTTTTCTTCTTTGGCATGGGCGTGGGTCTCTGGGACGTATCCCAGAATGTTGAGGGGGCGGACGTCGAGCACCGGCTCCGGAAGACCGTGATGCCCAAGTTCCATGCGGCCTTCAGCGGCGGCGCCTTCGTGGGCGCGCTGATCGGGGCAGGCCTGTCCGGGTTGGGCGTTGGCCTGCCGCAGCACCTGCTGGTCATCGCCGCCTCGGTGGCCGTGCTGACGTTCGTGGTCCCCCGGTATTTCCTCCCCCACACCGCACCCGAACAGCCCGGCGATGGTGAAGCCAAGATGGCCCGCGGACCATCGGCATGGCGGGACGGCCGCACCCTGCTGATCGGCGTCGTGGTCCTTGGGGCCACGCTGACAGAGGGTGCAGGCAACGACTGGATCGCCAAGGCGTCAGTGGACGGACTGGGAACTTCCGAGGCCACCGGTGCCCTGCTCTTCGCCCTCTTTGTGCTGGCCATGACCGCCATGCGGTTCTTCGGCGGCCCGGTCATCGACAAGTACGGCCGGGTGGCAGTGCTCCGTGGAAGCATGGCTGCTGCTGCCCTGGGCCTGGCCCTGTTCGTCTTCGCCGGAAACCTCTGGCTGGCTGCTGTTGGCGCAGCGCTGTGGGGAGTGGGGGCGGCCCTGGCGTTTCCCATGGGAATGTCGGCCGCCGCGGACGATCCGCGGCACGCGGCGGCGAGGGTGTCGGTGGTTTCCACCATCGGCTACGTCGCCTTCCTGGCCGGTCCCCCGCTGCTTGGCTATCTGGGGGACCTGACGGGAATCCACCTGGCACTGCTGGCCATCGGTGTGCCCATCCTGGTCGCCCTGCTGCTCGCCGGCGCCGCCAAGCCTCTTCCAGTCAGGGAATAACCCGCCGGGGACAGAAATCAGCCGTAGCGGGAACACACCCCTGTACCGGGCGGTAGGGTGGGGAAATGCGACGAATGCTGCGCCGCGGCCCCGGCTGGGTTGCCGCCCTCGACCGCACGCTGATGCGGGCCGTCTCCGGCTTTCCGGGCGGGCACCATGACACCTTCTTCAGGCGCCTTTCGGCCTCGGCCAACAAGGGAAAGCTTTGGTTTGGCGTGGCTGCCGTGGCTGCCGCCATCCCCGGACGCACCAGGCGCGCGGCGGTCCACGGGCTGCTGGCCCAGGGTGTGGCGTCAGCCGTGACCAACCTCGTTTTCAAGGCCGTGCTGCCCCGCGCCCGGCCCCTGCCAGAGCACTTGCCGGTGTTCCGATTCGTCCATCCGCAACCCACCAGCTCGTCCATGCCCTCGGGCCACTCCGCCTCCGCGGTGGCGTTCGCCCTCGGCACGGGACTGGTGCAGCCCGTGCTTGGAGCCGTCATAGCTCCCGTGGCAGCGGGCGTCGCATACTCCAGAGTGCATACAGGCGCCCACTGGCCCTCGGATGTGCTGTTCGGTTCCGCGATCGGGGCCGGTGCAGCCCTCGTGACGAGGAAGTGGTGGCCTGTCCGCCCGCCCATGCCTGCCACCTCCAGGCGACGGGTGGAGGCGGCCCCGCTGCCGCAGGGCGAGGGCCTGAGCATCGCAGTGAACACGCTGGGCGGCTCCTTTAGCGAGGAAACCGCTGCCGCCCTGAAGGAAGTATTCCCGCACGCTCATATAACCCTCATTGCCCCCGAGGACGATGTGGCCCGGAGGATGGAGGAGGCAGCCACTCTGCCGGGCATCGTCGCTCTCGGCGTGTGGGGCGGGGACGGCACGGTGGGCACTGCCGCGGCTGCCGCCGTCGCACATGATCTTCCCTTGCTGGTGCTGGCCGGCGGAACCCTCAACCACTTCGCCCGCGATGCCGGAACGCCCTCCCTGATGGAGGCGGTGGCCGCAGCGGAACGCGGCGAAGCGGCGCTGGCAGACGTGGGCGCCGTGACTGTTGAACGCGGCCTCGCGGACGATCCCGAAAAGGTGGAGCTGATCATGCTCAACACCGCGAGCATCGGGCTGTACCCGAACCTGGTGCGGCGCCGCGAACATCTGCAGCCCGCGCTGGGCAAGCCGCTTGCCGGCGTCGTGGCGATGTTCCGGACCTTCGCCGTGGAGAAGCCGATTACGCTGATCGTCAATGGCGTCCGGCACAGGCTGTGGATCATGTATCTGGGCCGCGGCCGCTACTACCCCCGGGACCACGCCCCGCTCTTCCGGCCGGTGCTGGATGACGGTGTGCTGGACGTCAGGATGATGACTGCCGACGAGTCGTTCGCCCGGCTGCGCATGCTCTGGTCCGTGCTGACCGGTACGGTGGCGACGTCCAGGATCACCCACCTCACCGAAGCCACCCGTGTCCGCGTGGAATGCGGTACCGGGCCCATGGTGCTGGCGGTGGACGGCGAAACCATGCCCGGCGTCCGGGCCGTCGAGTTCACCCTGAAGCGCGCCGCCCTGCGCTACTACTCACCGGCGGACGGCAGCTGAGCCTGGGCCGCCGACCCGCGCCGCTCATCCCACCGGATGACACGCGTTACCCTGAGTGGCCCCTGAATCATCCCTGAGACCGGCGAATTCGGCAGTCGGCGTCGGTAGCGTGGGACGTGCACACCAGACAGCACGCCCGTAGCTACGCAAAGGAAAGCTTCCATGATTGAGGCAGAAGGCCTGACAAAGGTCTACGGCGACAAAACCGCCGTCGGCGGCGTCAGTTTCACCGTCCAAGCCGGCCAGGTCACCGGCTTCCTGGGACCCAACGGGGCCGGCAAGTCGACCACCATGCGCATGATCATGGGCCTGGACACCCCGACGGCGGGAACGGTCACCGTGAACGGCGTCCCGTTCGCCCGGCACACGGCACCGCTGCGCGAAATCGGGGCGCTGCTGGACGCCAAGGCCGTCCACACGAGCCGCTCCGCGTACAACCACCTGCTGGCCATGGCCGCCACGCACAGCATCCCGCGGAAGCGGGTGCACGAGGTCATCGACATGACAGGCCTCGCGGATGTGGCCCGGAAAAAGGTCAAGGGGTTCTCCCTGGGCATGGGGCAGCGGCTGGGCATCGCCGCCGCGCTCCTCGGCGATCCGCAGACCATCATCCTGGACGAACCCGTCAACGGACTCGATCCGGAAGGCGTGGTCTGGGTGCGAAACCTCGTGAAGTACCTGGCCTCCGAGGGGCGCACGGTGTTCCTCTCCAGCCACCTCATGAGCGAGATGGCCTTGACCGCCGACCACCTGATCGTGATCGGCCGCGGAAAGATCATCGCCGACGCACCCATCAAGGACATCATCACGGGCAAGGGCCAGAGCCGGACCCGGGTCCGCTCCGACCAACCCGACCGGCTCATGCACGTTCTCGCCGGAACAGGTGTCTCGGTGGAGCTGCAGGACCACGAACTCCTTGAGGTCGCGGGCCTGGACCCCCGACAGATCGCCCGCAGCGCCCTGGACAACCAGGTTCTGATCTACGAACTCACACCGCTCCAGGCGAGCCTCGAAGAGGCCTACATGGAGCTGACCAAGGACGAGGTCGAATACCACTCGCTGATCACCACGGGAGCCCCGGTTCCCGCCCAGTCCGGAGGCAACTGACGCCATGAGCACATCGACTTCAACCCAGCCTGCCGCGGGTCCCGGCCGCGCTGCCACCCGCAACGCAGCAAGCCCGGGGCCCGGTCCAAGCTTCTTCCGGGTGCTGAACTCGGAATTCATCAAGTTCCGCACGCTCCTGTCCACGCTGATCCTGCTTGTTTCGACGGCCGTCGTCATGGTTGGCTTCGGCGCCCTATCCGCCTGGGGAACAGGCCAGTTCGCGGACCAGGCCAGCTCCGATCCCGAGGCGGCTGCGGCCATCGCGGCACAGGGCGGCGACCTCGCCGTCACGGTCCCCACCTCGGGCGTCGCCTTTGCACAGCTGATTCTGGGCTCATTGGGCGTCCTGCTCATGAGTTCGGAGTTCACCAGCGGCATGGCCCGCTCGACGTTCGCGGCCGTGCCCAAGCGGCTCCCCGCATTCATTGCCAAGCTCGTGGTGGTCATCCTCAGCGCCTTCGTCCTGACGGCAGTGTCCACCTACATCGCCGGCCTGGTTGCGGTGCCGATCCTGGACAACTTCAATCTCAAGCTCGACCTCGCCAGCTCGCAGTCGGTCAAGCTGCTCCTCGTCACCAGCGCGTACGTGGCAGCGGTGGCCGCAATCGGCATGGCATTCGGCACGCTGCTGCGGAATTCAGCCGGCGGCATTATGGCCCTCGTTGGCCTGTTCTTCGTGGCACCGATCGCGTTCCAGCTCATTCCGGGCGACTTCTTCGAGGAGGCCCGAAAGTACCTCCCCGGGAACACGATCAACCCGCTGACCGCCGTGGAGCACGTCCCGGACACACTCGAAGTCTGGCAGGCGGCCCTCGTACTCGGCGCCTGGGTGGTTGTGCCGGTGGTGCTGGCCATGGTCCTGCTGAAGAAACGGGACGTCTAGCAGCACCCAGTTCCTGCCCATGATTGATGCTGCTTCCGTGAAGGACACGCCAGCCACACCGGCCGACGCGTCTTTCGCCGAGCTTGCGGCCCGACGGCGGGGCCTGCTCCGGCGCTACCTGCACCGGCGTCCGCGGGTCATGGATGCCGTGGTCGTCGCCTGCTATGCGGTGCTGGTGGTGCCCACCGTGATCGACGCCGCGAATGCGGGCAGGTGGGCCGCTGTCGGGCTGCTCGCCGCCGTCGCGCTGTCCCTGCTCCTGCGGCGCCGGCGCCCGGTGGCCGTGGTGGTGTTCGTTGCGCTGGCCGAAGTTGGCGTGACCCTGCTCCACCCGTGGGGCTCCAATGTGTCGGCAGGGCTGTGGTTTTCGCTTTACGCCGTGGCCGTAGTGCACACGCGCCGCTTTACCCTGCTCACGATGGCTGTGGCCACCGCGCCGCTGGCATTGCTGTACTTCCTGGCCCCGGTGGGGCCGCTGGACCGGGAACTGCCAACCCGTGCTGCCTCGCCCGAGGAGTTCCACCTGGTGACCAGCATCGCCGCGGGCACCAGCATCGCGTTTTCCAATATCATCGCCACCGGAATCGGCATTTCTGTCCGCCAGCGGCGTGAGCACGAGCAGGAAATTGCAGCGTGGGCCGCGCAGGCCGCCCGCCTGGGTTCCGTCAATGAACGCAACAGGATTGCCCGGGAGATGCACGACGTCGTTGCCCACTCGCTGACCGTGATGGTCGCCCTGTCCGACGGGGCCGCCGTCGTGGTCCGCAGGGATCCGGAACGCGCCGCAGAGGTCCTGGCAGAACTGTCCAGGACCGGCCGCGCCGCCCTCGCGGACATGCGCCGGGTACTCGGGGTCCTGCGGGATGACGCGTCCGCCGGCCAGGCGCCCCGTGAGCCGCTCGCGGATGGCGCCAGCCTCGGGAAGCTGCTGGACGGGTTCCGGACTGCCGGCCTTCCGGTCCATTACTCGCACATGGGTCCGGCGCTGCCGGAGGACGTGGCCCTCCAGCTGACCGTGTACCGAATCGTGCAGGAATCACTGACCAACGTGCTGCGCTACGGCCGCGCACTGAGCCGGGTGGACGTGTTGGTGGTGCGCGACGATTCCACCGTCACCATTGAAGTGCTCGACGACGGCCGGGGCACCGTTGATGCCGTCACTTCCGGCGGGACAGGACAGGGCCTGATCGGGATGAAGGAACGGGCTGGAATCTACGGCGGTACGGTGGAGGCAGGCCCTGCTGCCGGCGGCTGGCGTGTCCGGGCGGTCCTGGCACTGAACGGCAAGATGCGGGACGGCAGCCGCTGACCGGCAGGATGCGGGACGGCAGCCGCTGACCGGCAGGATGCGGGACGGCAGCACGCTGACCGGCAGGATGCGGGACGGCAACTTGGAGAACGGCAAATGGGGGAACAAATGAACGAGTCCGGACGCCTCCGGGTCCTGCTGGCGGATGACCAGCCGCTGCTGCGGATGGGTTTCCGGCTCATTCTGGAGGGTGAGGACGGCCTCGAGGTGGTGGGCGAGGCCTCCGACGGGGCCGACGCCGTCCGCCAGGTGGGCCACCTCGATCCCGACGTCGTGCTCATGGACGTCCGGATGCCTACGCTCGACGGGATCGAGGCTACCCGGGCCATCACCGGCTCCGGTTCGCGCGCCAGGATCATCATCCTGACCACCTTCGACCTGGATGAGTACGCCTTCGCCGGGCTCCAGGCCGGGGCCTCCGCCTTCCTGCTGAAGGATGTGGCACCCGCCGAGCTAGTCCAGGCCGTCCGGGTGGTGGCCAGCGGGGACGCCGTGGTGGCGCCCCGCGTGACCCAGCGGCTTCTTGAGACGTACGTCCGCGGTGCCGGACCCGCTCCCGCGTGGGATGGTCCGGGCATGGCGTCCCCGGCGGCCGCGGCACCTGCCCCCCGCGACCCGCTGCTGGCGGACCTCACTCCCCGGGAAACCGAGATGCTGGAAGCGATGTCCGAGGGGCTGTCCAATGCGGAGATCGCGCACCGCTATTTCCTGTCGGAGGCCACCGTGAAGACCCATGTGCGGCGGATCCTGACCAAGCTGCACCTCCGTGACCGCGTCCAGGCCGTGGTGTACGCCTACGAAACCGGTCTGGTGACCCCGAGCAACCCGGACTACTGAGCTGGCAAGTTACTGAAACAGGCTCCACAGCTCCCACACAGCCGGGCCCTATGCAGGCCATAGCAGGCTGGAGTTGGATGGTGCCATGACAACTGCACCCCGCACGCCCGTTGGACAGCAGCTCCAGCACCAGCCGAATCCCAACCATGACCGCGGGCTCGAGTTCGATCTCTCCACGCTGATGTCCCGACGCTCACTGGGAATGTTCTTCGGCGCCGGCACGGCGGCCGCGCTAGCGGCCTGCACGCCCGGCGGTTCGTCAGGATCACCGTCGGGATCGCCGTCGTCGGCTTCCCCCAGCCCAACGGCCACCGCCACCACAGCAACGACGGCGCCGGCAGCTTCCACAACCGCCTCGGCTTCCGCTTCCCCCACCGTGACCCGTGCCATCGCCGATTGCCGCGTGGAGATACCGCAGGAGACGGCCGGGCCGTACCCTGGCGACGGCTCCAACGGACCGAACGTCCTGGAAGCCTCCGGGGTGGTCCGGCAGGACATCATCTCAAGCTTCGGCACGTCCACCACGAAAGCGGACGGTGTGCCGCTAACCGTCACGCTTACCCTGCTCGACAACGCCAACGGCTGCGTCCCGCTGGCCGGCGCGGCCGTCTACGCCTGGCACTGCGACAAGGAGGGGCGCTACTCGCTCTACGATTCGGGGCTGGAGAAGGAGAACTTCCTGCGCGGCGTGCAGGAGGCGGACGCCAACGGCCAGGTCAGCTTCAAGACCATCTACCCCGGCGCCTACAATGGCCGCTGGCCGCACATCCACTTCGAAGTGTTCGAGTCCATGAACAACGCCACGGCGGCAGGGCAGGTCCTTGCGGTCTCGCAGATAGCCCTGACGAACGCCGCCTGCCGGGAGGTCTACGCCTCCACGGGCTACGAAACCAGCGCCCGGAATTTCCCCAACACCACGCTGCAGTCGGACAACGTGTTCGGCGAGGACGGTGGCATCTACCAGCTGGCCACCATGACGGGTTCTGTCTCCGGCGGCTACACGGCAGGGCTCAACGTCACCATCTAGGCCAACGCTAGACTCGGAGCCATGCCTCTCCATTCCTCCCCCGCCGAGCACATCCGGGACCTGGGCGACTACGTCAGCGCCTCGCCGTCGAGCTTTCACGCCGCCCACGAGGGCGCCCGGCGCCTGGCGGAGGCCGGCTTCACCGGCCTGGACGAGCTGCAGCCCTGGGACGCCACGGCAGGCAAGTTCTACGTCGTTCGGGACGGTGCGCTCATTGCTTGGGTCACGCCCGAAGGTGCCGGGCCCACCACCGGCTTCAACATCCTGGGCGCCCACACGGATTCGCCGTCGTTCAAGCTCAAGCCCAAGCCGACCACGGGGCGGTTCGGGTGGCTCCAGGCCGGCGTGGAGGTGTACGGCGGTCCGCTGCTGAACTCGTGGCTGGACCGGGAACTGCAGCTGGCCGGGCGCCTGGTGATGCTCGACGGCACCCAGCACCTGACCGCCACCGGTCCGCTGCTGCGCTTTCCGCAGCTGGCCATCCACCTGGACCGGGCCGTGAACGAGGGCCTGACCCTCGACAAACAGCAGCACATGAACCCTGTGTTCGGGCTCGGCGATCCTGGCGGGGAGGACCTGCTGGCGGTGCTGGCCGAACGGGTGTACGGCGAGGGCACGCCTGTTGACCCGGCCCAGATCGGCGGCTATGACGTCGTCATCGCGGACACGCAGCCGCCCGCGGTTTTCGGGGTCAGAAGTGAGTTCTTCGCCTCCGGGCGGCTGGACAACCTGTCCGCCACGCACGCCGGGATCACGGCGCTCATCGCGCACGCTGACGCTTCCGACGGCGGCCCGGACGCTCCCGGGGGAACCGCACCGATTGCGGTGCTCGCCGCCTTCGACCACGAGGAAATCGGCTCCGCGTCCCGGTCCGGTGCGTGCGGGCCGGTCCTGGAAGACATTCTGGTCCGGATCTCGGACGGGCTGGGCGCGTCGGTGAGCCAGCGGCGGCAGGCGTTCGCGGCGTCGTTCTGTGTTTCTGCCGACGCCGGCCACGCCGTCCACCCCAACTATGCCGAACGGCACGACCCCGTCAACCGTCCCGTCCTCAACGGCGGGCCGCTGCTAAAGATCAACGCCAACCAGCGGTACGCCACCGACGCCGCCGGGGCTGCACTCTGGGCGCGGCTGTGCGGCGAGGCCGGGGTCCCCTTCCAGGAGTTTGTCTCCAACAACGTGATGCCGTGCGGTTCCACGATCGGCCCGCTGACGGCCACCCGGCTGGGCATCAGGACCGTGGACGTGGGTGTTCCCCTGCTGTCCATGCACTCGGCCAGGGAGCTCTGCGGCGTGGAGGATCCGCACCGCCTTGCCCGGGTGACTGAGCTGTTCTTTGGAGCCGCAGCGCACGCCTAGTGCGCAGGTGACAGATTTCCACGCGGTTACAAAAGTGCCTTATGGGCAACCTTTGTTGCTTGGCGGCGTGCTTGGCTGGAAATGTGCCTGTTTTTGATTGCCGTAAACTGTGTCTTTGCACAGCCCGGACCTGCCTCCGGCTCCCTTATTGTGAAACGCACAGTGTGGTCCCCGGCACAGACTTCGCCGCCCGGCCACTGCCCAAAACCTGCAATCAAAACGAGGATGGCGCAGCCATGCACGCTGACCAACAACTGTCGAAATCCCTAAAACCCCGGCACCTGTCGATGATCGCCATTGCGGGCGTCATCGGCGCCGGCCTGTTTGTCGGCTCCGGCGCGGCCATCCAGCAGGCCGGTCCCGGCATCCTGCTGGCCTATATGGCCGCAGGCATCGTGGTCATCCTCGTCATGCGGATGCTTGGCGAGATGGCGGCCGCGAACCCCGAAACCGGTTCCTTCTCCACCTACGCAGACAAGGCGCTGGGCCGCTGGGCGGGCTTCAGCATCGGCTGGCTCTACGCGTGGTTCTGGATCATCGTGCTGGGCATCGAAGCCACAGCCGGTGCGGCGATCATGCACCGGTGGGTGCCCGGCATCGACCAGTGGGTCTGGGCTCTGGCGCTCATGATCCTGCTCACGCTGACCAACCTGGGCTCGGTGAAGTCCTATGGGGAGTTCGAGTTCTGGTTCGCCTCCATCAAGGTCACGGCCATCATCCTGTTCCTCCTTTTCGGCGTGGCGGCGATCCTCGGCCTGGTTCCGGGCGTTCCGGCGCCGGGCCTGAGCAACCTGACCGGCAACGGCGGCTTCCTCCCCAACGGCCCGGGAGCCGTCCTGGCCGGAATCCTCGTGGTGGTCTTCGCGTTCTTCGGCGCAGAGATCGCCACCATCGCAGCCGGTGAATCCGAAAACCCGGTTGAAGCGGTCAAGAAGGCCGTAAAGTCCACCGTCTGGCGCATCCTCGTCTTCTACATCGGCTCCATCGCGATTGTGGTTACGCTGCTCCCCTGGAACTCCGCCAACGTGGCCAAGAGCCCTTATGTCGCGGTCATCGAGCTGTTCGGCATCCCCGGCGCGGGCACCATCATGGACGTCGTGGTGCTGACCTCGGTGCTGTCCTGCCTGAACTCCGGCCTCTACACGGCCAGCCGCATGCTGTTCTCGCTTTCGCAGCGCGGCGATGCCCCGAAGTCCTGGACCCGCATCTCCAAGCGCGGCGTGCCCGCCGCAGCAGTGTTGGCCTCCACCGTGGTTGGCTTCATCACGGTGGGACTGAACTACATCGCCCCGGACACGGTCTTCCTGTTCCTCGTGAACACCTCCGGTGCCATCGCACTGTTTGTCTGGCTGGTCATTGCATCGTCCCAGCTGGTGCTGCGCCGCCGGATGGGGGCCGCAGCGAAGGACCTGACGCTGAAGATGTGGTTCTTCCCCTACCTCACCTGGCTGGCAATCGGCAGCATCGTGGCGCTCATCATCGGCATGGTGATCCTGGATTCCACCCGCGAGTCGCTCCTGCTCTCCGTGGCACTGGCCGCCGTGGTGGTCGGCATCGGTGTGTGGCGCTACCGCAAGGGCGGTCCGGGCCGGGCTGAGGTGGCGGCCGCCGCCGAAACGTCCGCCGAAACCGCGGACGCAGGCGTGGGGTCCGGCCCGGCGTCGTAATCACGCCTCTGCACCCGTCTTTCCCCTTTCTGGAACCATCCGCCCGGTTGGCCGTTTACGGCCTGACCGGGCGGATGGTCTTTATTTGGGCGTCAGCCGTGTCTGGGGGCGAACATGATGACGGCGACGCCAACGAGGCAGACGGCGGCACCGATGATGTCCCAGCGGTCGGGCCGGAAACCGTCCAGAAGCATGCCCCACACCAGCGAGCCGGCGATGAAGACCCCGCCGTACGCCGCCAGGACCCGGCCGAAATGGGCATCCGGCTGGAAGGCGGCGACAAAGCCGTAGAGCCCCAGCGCCACAATTCCGAGTCCGGCCCACCACCACGCCTTGTCCTCCCGCACGGCCTGCCAGATCAGCCAGGCTCCGCCGATCTCCGCCACGGCAGCAAGGGTGAAAAGGAGCACGGATTTCAGAATCGTCATAGCTCCAGTATTCAGCGCCGGAATTTGTCCACAGCCCGAGGCCATATGACTGGCGCCGGCGCCGGATTCCCCTTAGATTCACAGCATCAGTGAGAGTCCGACAGAAATCTGGGGAAAATGTCGCAACAACCACCTGTTTCCGCGCCTGCCGTGCCCGATCTTCCGGCGCATCAACCTGGAACACCTCCGGGCCCACAACCGGGCAATTCATTCTTCGATTTCCGCCTGCTTTGGACCGGCGCTGCCGCTGCGGCTGCCTCCTACGTCGCGGTGTACATGTTCAGCCTCGCAACCGTGGTCCTGTCACTCGCAGGCATTGCCGCCAGCCAAGGCAACCCGATCCCGGCACTGGGCGGAGCAATTGCCGCGGAGCAGGCACCCGACGCCTGGTCCCAGCTGGGCCAGCTAACCGCCCAGCTGGTGGCCATGGCGCATTTGGGCAGTGCGGGTACCGCCGTGGCAGGTGTGGTGCCGTTTCTTGGGTCCGTCCGGGGTGAGGGCCACGTCTACGCAGTCCCGTTGGCGGTGCTGCTGGTCAGTGCTGTGGGCATCTATCTGGCCAGCCGCCTGGCGGAACGGCGGTTTCCGTCCGCTGGCCGTCCGCAGCTCCTGCTTCAGTCCGCAGTCAGCGGCGCGGTTTTCGCGCTGCTGGTCAACGGTGTGGCCGCGGCCGCTGCCGTCCGTTTCCCTGCCGGGGACGGATTCAGCATCGATCCCATTTCAGCAGCCGGCGGATGGCCTGTTTTTGTTGCCTTCCTTCTTGCTGCCGGCCTGTCTGCGCTGTCCCGGAACGCTACATATTCGCGGCGTGCGGCGAACGGTGCGGCACTCCTTCGCGGACAACTGAACCTGCCGCTGGCCGTCGTCGCTATACACGTGGCAGTTTTTTCGGTCATCGCCGTCCCCGCGGCATGGATAACAGCCGCCGTCTCCGCCGGCTGGGCGGCCCTGCTGTCCGGTCCGCTGCTAATCGGCAACGCGGCGGGTTATGGCCTTGTAGCCGGCCACCTCGGAGGCCTCCACGTGCTGTCAGAAACGACGCAGATTTTCGCGGCACAGCAGAGCCGGAACGAGGACCAGACCATTTACGGCTTCGGTGCTGACGCAGCAGGCACGGGCGCCGCGGGCGCTGCGTGGGCGGCGCTGGCACTGGCATTGGTCTGCACGGTCATTTCCGGCCTTTGCGTTCTGCTGCGCAGGGGACCGGTTCCAAACGCTGACCTCCGGTCATGGATACCCGTGCCTGCCGGGTTCCTCCTTCTGGGACTGCTTCTGCTGCCTCTCCTGACCGTCCGCGCTGACTTTGATGCACCGGGACTCGCGGCCGGGCAATATGTCCTGGCGCCGGCGTGGTGGTCGCCAGCCGTCTTCCTCGGCTGGGGGCTGCTGGTCGAAGTTGCGGCACGTTTCCTGGCGCCCTACCTGGTGCCGGTGGTGCCGGCCCGGCTGCAGCGGCTGCTCCGTGTCCTCCCCGCCAGGCTCCAAGGCTGTCCGGGAACCGCCTATCCCGGAACCACCCATCCCGGCCCGGCAGCAGGCGGCGGGGTCGCGAATCAGCCGTCCGGGGAAAGCCAGCCGGGTGTAGCCGGTCCTCCGGCAACCGCCCCTGCTGAACGGCTGCTTACGGCCAAGGGCAGGAAGCGCCTGCTGGTGTCAGCCGCCGTCGTCGGCGTGGTCCTGGTGCTGGCCATCGGCTCGGTGGTGACGGTCAATGCGGTCAAACCAGGCCCGGACCAGCCGGTGAAGGACTACGCCCAGGCACTCGTTGACGGCGATGCGCGCAGAGCCCTGGAAATTCTGGATCCTGACGTGCCCCACGAGGAACGGACCCTCCTGACGAATGAGGTCCTCGGCGCCGCAGCCAACCGCATCGACGGCTTCTCGATTATTTCCACCAAGATTTCCGGTGAGTCGGCGCAGGTCCGTGCCGAACTGAGGCAGGGCGGGCGCAAGTACGAGCAGACGTTCGCCCTCGTCAAGAACCAGCCCGAGCTTTTGGACGACCACTGGAAGCTTGAGGCGTTCCCTCTGCAGCACGTCACCGTGTCCGCCGATGCTCCCCTGGCTGCCGTCGCGGTGAACGGAGTAACTGTCACCGCGGGTCAGAATGAGGCCACTGCTTTTGGGACAAACATCAGTCTCCCGGCGTTTCCCGGATCCTACTCGGTAGGTCTTCCCGACACCGAGAAGTACCTCTCGGCCGAGGACCAGCAGGTGATGGTCTCGGGCGGGGCGCTGCCGCAGGCACCCGAGACGGCCAGGCTTACGGTGAAGGCCTCGGACGCGCTCGTGGCGGAAACGTCCCGGCAGGTGGCCGCCGCCCTTGCCGGCTGCGAAAAATCCACTGACCTTGAACCGGAGGGATGCCCGTTCTCATGGTTTGCCTTCGGCGATGTCCGGAACGTGAAGTGGTCGGTCACCGCCGATCCCGACTACGGGCTTACCCGGTCGTTTGATGGCACTTGGCGGCTCAGCGGAGGCAAAGCCGGCGAGGCCACGGTGAGCTACGAGCGGAGTGCCTCCTTCAGCAAGGCGAACCCGGAGTGGGAGAAGGAGACGGACCAGGTGCAGTTCTACGTCAGGGGCAACGTGTCAGTCGAGTCGGGCAAGGTGCTGGTGAGTCTTTCCCGCTTCTGACGCCGGGGTTTTCCACATAGCCTGCCCGCCACTTCCGGCCCACTGTCGGGGACAGTAGCCTTGGAGCTGTCCGAATCGCGGAAATCCTCCCCGATGCACTAGGATAGTGAAGTCTGTGCTGCGCCCTGGTCCGTTTTTGGATGCGGGCGTGCACGGCATCGCAAATGAACCTCCTGTTACGGAAATACCGTAACCGCTTAGCCCAAAGGAGGTGGGTTCACATATGCGTCCTTACGAATTGATGGTAATCATCGACCCCGAGGTCGAAGAGCGTACCGTAGAGCCGTCGCTTCAGAAGTTCCTGAACGTCATCACCAACGATGGTGGAACCATCGAGAAGGTTGACATCTGGGGCCGTCGCCGTCTGGCTTACGACATCAAGAAGAAGTCCGAAGGTATCTACGCCGTGGTGAACTTCACCGCGACGCCGGCTACCGCCAAGGAACTTGACCGCCAGCTGGGTCTCAACGAGACCATCATGCGCACCAAGATCATCCGCCCCGAAGAGCAGAAGGTTGTTGCTGAGTAATTTCAGCTACGAACTTTCATTCTTTACCCCGCAGGAACGAACAAGGAGGCAGTAGATGGCAGGCGAAACCACTATTACGGTCATTGGTAATCTCACCAATGACCCCGAACTGAGGTTCACACCGTCAGGTTCGGCAGTAGCGAACTTCACCATCGCGTCCACGCCTCGCACCTTCGACCGCCAGTCCAATGAGTGGAAGGACGGGGAAACCTTGTTCCTGCGTGCTTCGGTCTGGCGCGAGGCAGCAGAGAACGTCGCCGAGTCCCTCACCAAGGGCACCCGCGTGATTGTTTCCGGCCGCCTGAAGAGCCGTTCCTACGAAACAAAAGAAGGCGAGAAGCGCACCGTTATCGAGCTCGAAGTCGACGAAATCGGCCCGAGCTTGCGTTATGCCAATGCCAAGGTCAACCGCACCCAGCGCTCCGGCGGCCAGGGCGGTTTCGGCGGCGGCAACAGCGGCGGTTTCGGTGGCGGTGGATTCGGTGGCGGCCAGGGTGGAAACCAGGGCGGCAACACCGGAGGAAGCTGGGGCGGCAACCAGCCCGCAGCAGGGCAGGATGACCCATGGGCCACGCCCGGGGTCAGCAATGCGGGCGGCGGCTGGGGCAACGGCCCGGATTCCGAACCTCCCTTCTAAACAACAAAACAAAGGTCCGGCGCAGCTTCCGCCACAGCGTTCCAGATGGGACGTTTTGTGCATGCCGCGGTCGGACCACCACCATCCCGTGGATCACGATTCACGGGCTCCCTAGAATAGGAGCTCCACGATGGCTAAGGCTGAACTCCGTAAGCCCAAACCAAAGTCCAACCCCTTGAAGGCCGCTGACATCACTGTCATCGACTACAAGGACGTAGCATTGCTGCGCAAGTTCATCTCCGACCGCGGAAAGATCCGCGCCCGTCGCGTCACTGGCGTCACGGTGCAGGAGCAGCGCAAGATCGCCCAGGCAATCAAGAACGCCCGCGAAGTTGCTCTGCTGCCCTACTCCGGCGCTGGCCGGGGCTAAGGAAAGGGATTAACTAACATGGCAAAGCTCATTCTGACCCACGAAGTAACCGGTCTCGGTGCTGCTGGCGACGTTGTCGAGGTCAAGGACGGTTACGCACGTAACTTCCTGCTGCCCCGCGGCTTCGCTCTGACCTGGTCCAAGGGTGGCGAGAAGCAGGTTGAGTCCATCAAGGCTGCCCGCGTTGCCCGCGAGCACGCTTCCCTGGAAGACGCTCAGAAGCAGGCTGCTGCACTCTCCGCCAAGCCGGTCAAGCTCGTTGTCAAGGCTGGCGAGACCGGACGCCTGTTCGGCACCGTCAAGCAGGGCGACGTGGCCGACGCTGTTGAGGCCGCTGGCCTCGGCCGCATCGACAAGCGCAAGGTTGAACTTCCGGCTCACATCAAGTCGGTCGGTTCCTACCAGGCCAACGTCCGTCTGCACGACGACGTTGCCGCTGTGATCGAACTCGACGTAGTCGCAGGCAAGTAGTAGATCCGGCATTTGCCGGATCACTCCGCAGTCCTGAACTGCTGACGGCCCCCGCCGTCGGATTCCTCCGGGAAGCCGACGGCGGGGGCTTCGTCGTTCCGGCGGCTTTCGTCCGGCCGCCTACCTGCTGTGCAGGATTGTGGTCCCGTAGCGGTAGCCTATGCTGATCAGCTCGGCCAGCACGGCTTCATCGACGTCGGCCAGCTTGTTGATGTAGAGGCAGCTGGCGCCCGTCTTGTGCTTTCCCAGGCGGCCAGGAGCGCAGCCGACTCCGGTGCGTTCGTTAGGCCATAGAGCGAGAGGCTGGCTTTGCGGGGAGAAAACCCCACCGCTGCAGTGTCCCCTTCGCGCCCGGTGGCGTATTTATAGTGCACCCTGCCGAATCCGACGATGGTGGGACCCCACATTTCCGGCTCCTGGCCCGTCAACTCCGCCAGGAGGGCGCGAAGGCCCACGCCGTCCTGCCGGCGCACCGGGTGCTCCAGAGCCGCGATGTAGTCGTCCGCCGAAACCCCCGTCACCTGTGTCTTGTTATCCGCCATGGACGCAGTGCACTGGGCCGTCTAGTGGGCAGCGGAATAAAGGCCGGTCCTCCCGGGTTGAGCGAATAGATGCAAATGCATATACCGAGCAAACAAGAGGAGACCGCCATGGAGACCCGCCGCATAACCGTTCTGTCCGCCGGCCTGGGAGTGCCGTCGTCGACCCGCCTGCTGGCCGACCAGCTGGCGGCCGCCGCCACACGGGAGCTGACGGCCGCCGGCTACGACGTGACCACCGAGGTCGTGGAGCTCCGTGAACTGGCCGCGGACATCGCCAACAACTTCGTCACGGGTTTTGCTCCGCCCCGGCTGGCAGAGGTGATCGCCGGCGTCGAGGCCTCCGACGGGATCATCGCGGTCTCACCGGTGTTCAGCGCCTCTTACAGCGGGCTGTTCAAGTCGTTCATTGACGTGCTGGACCCCAAGTCCCTGGACGGCAAGGCGGCCCTCTTGGGGGCCACCGGCGGAACGGACCGCCACCAGATGGTGCTCGACCACGCCATGCGCCCGCTGTTCAGCTACCTGCGTACGCGGACCGCGGCCACAGCTGTCTTCGCCGGCCCCCAGGACTGGGGAAACGCCGACGACGGCGGGACCCCGCTTTCGGTGCGGATCGAACGGGCGGCGGCAGAGTTCAGCCGCCTCCTGGAAGGGGACCAGCCGGGCCGCAAGCCGGCCCTGCTGGAGTCGCTGCCCTTTGAACAGCTGCTGGCCGGAATCTCACGCGGGCAGTAACGCGAACTAATCGCAGCACCCGCTCGTTGTGCCGGGCATGAAATGTCCCATTGATTCTTCAGACCTGGTCATGAGCGAACGCAGCGGTGTGGAAATCGACTACTGTCCGCAGTGCCGGGGTGTGTGGCTGGACCGCGGCGAACTGGACAAGATCATCGACCGGGTCAACGCCGGGGCGCCGGCGGCACCTCCGGCGCCCATTCGCCCTGCTCCCGCGTCACCCGCGCCCGGCATGGTTCCTCCGCCGCTGTACCGCAACTCCGAACCGCGGCGTGACCAGCCGCGCTACGACGACCGTAGCTACGGCAAGGGATACGACCGCGACAATGACCGCCGCCGCCACAAGAAGAAAGAAGGCTGGCTGGGGGACCTGTTCGACTTCTAGCTGGCTGCGGCCACCCGGCCGCGGTTAGTCGTCGAGCAGGGCGATGAATTCGCGCGCCTGCTTCATGGTGATGTCCGAGTGCCGGGTCAGCGCGGTGGCGGCTGCTTCGATGTTGCCGCTCTTGGCCAGCGTGCGGATGCGGCCATAGATTTCGTCATTGAGCATGTTGCTGCTGACCTCCCGGGTGACATCGCCTTTGCTGGCAATGGCCCGGTACCGGTACGGGAACCGCTGAGGTGGCTCGTCGTCGTCTTCGGGTTCGCTGGGTTCCTGGGCCGGTGAGCGGAAAGGCTGCGGGTGGGCTGCCAGCGCGGCCACTGCGTCCCGCGATGCGCGCAAGCCCTGTCCTGACACCTCGTAGTACAGCTTGATGGCCGCCATGGCCTGGCCTTGTGCGATGAGCGCATACAGCCGCCTGTGTTCTTCCTCGGACAGCTTGGCTGCGGCTTCCCTTGCCAGCTCTGTGGACTCCGCCGGTGGTTTGGCCGGCTCCCGAACCGTGCGCCGGCGGCGGCTCAACGCACGTGCCGCGAGGGCCACAGCGACAGCCACGGCCACGAGGATCAGGAAGGGGATCAGGAGCGATTCCATGGTTACAGCCGATCTACATATTGCTTGGCGGTCAAAAGGTTGGCATGGGTGGCCTGGCGCAAAAGCCGTATGGCCTGGAGCTTCTGCCCGTTGCGCACCAATGTCTGCAGCTGCAGCGCCGGCTGTGGGTTCAGCATGGTCCCGGGCGCAAGTGCCGCAGGGTCAGAGCCGTACGGGTAGCCAGGATGGTGGCCGGGATCGTGACCAGGATTGCCCGGTGGCGGCGTCGGACGATGGTCATGCTGCTGGATCTCCTGCTGCCGGTTCTGGCTTGGCAGGGTTGCCGCCTCCAGGCGTGCCCTTGCCGCCATGGCCGCCTGAACTTGGGCTGCGTAGTGGGCTTGGGAACGCCGAGCCAGATCCAGCTGGTAGCGGTCCGCGTCGGACATGCCCCCATCACGCGGCTTCAGTGCCGTAGCGAGAGCCCAGAGGGCTGCGGCGAGGACAAGGGCAGGAACCAAGACTGTCAGAACGTCGCCCATACCTAGAGCTTAACGCCAGATCCGCGTTATCCACAGCATATGCCCGGCTGCGTATAGTGCGGGCCTGCGGTGATGACCCTTGACGGGAAGATTCGTGCAGGCGGCATGCATGCCGGGACAGCTCGGACATATCCCGGTGACCCGTATCACAAAGTGGGAATGTAGGTTGCGAAAACGCCCTCCTGGAGCGGACTTACCGGCCGGTATCCCCAGTAGACGGTTAAGGCTGTGGATGAAGGTTGGCGCAAGATTTAAATTTGTCCACAGGAAAATCTCAACGTTTCCGCACGTCAGACCGCATATATGCCGAAAAGAAAATTTCTATCCACAGCTTCCCCCACAGGCTGTGCACAAGCAGCAGTATCTTGTGCACACGTTATCCACAGAGGTGCGAAACTGCGGGCTTTGTGAGTGGCCAGTCGGACGCTAACGTATCGGAGACACCCCATTCGGGTGAGTTTTCCCTTCCGGCCTGAAGACCGGAGCCGGCGGACAGCCGGACTCCGGGCGATTCGTGCTGCCCTGTGGAAAACCTGTGGATGAGGTGTCGCCGGGGTTCAACGGCCCCGACCGAAAATGTCAGGGCCTGCTGGTGTAGTTGCATTAGCCCGGGCAGCAGATGTTTGCTGCGCGGCCCACCCCCGGCACACGGCACACGCGCCGCAGTCCTCCTGCACGGACTGCGGACACAATGGAGGACGGCAGCTTTGTCAGTTACGCACCTGGACTCAATCGAAGGTACCCGCGAATCCGAAGGCAGCCGTAAACCTCCCCAGGACATCCCCGCCGAACAGTCCGTACTGGGCGGCATGATGCTCTCCAAGGACGCCATTGCGGACGTGGTTGAGATCCTGCGCGGGCAGGACTTCTACCGTCCTGCCCACGAAACCATCTACGAGGCCGTCATCGACCTCTATGGCCGCGGAGAACCCGCGGATGCCGTCACGGTGTCCGATGAGCTGACCAAACGCGGCGAGATCAACCGGATCGGCGGACCGGCGTACCTCCATGAGCTCATTCAGACGGTACCCACAGCCGCGAACGCGGGCTACTACGCCGAGATCGTGGCCGAGCGCGCCGTGCTCCGGCGGCTGGTCAATGCCGGCACCAAGATCGTGCAGCTCGGGTACGGGCAGGACGGCGAGGTGGAAGACCTGGTCAACCAGGCCCAGGCGGAGGTCTACGCGGTTGCCGAACGCCGCACAGCGGAAGACTACGTCGTCCTGAAGGACGTCATGGAGTCCACGGTGGATGAGATCGAGGCCTCCGGCCACCGCGGCGAAGGCATGGTGGGCGTTCCCACCGGCTTCTACGAACTGGACGAGCTGACGCACGGGCTGCATCCGGGCCAGATGATCGTCATTGCCGCCCGGCCTGCCGTGGGTAAGTCCACCTTCGCGCTGGACTTTGCCCGCTCGGCCGCCATTAAGAACAACCTGAGCACGGTGATGTTCTCCCTGGAAATGGGGCGCAACGAGATCGCCATGCGTCTTCTGTCGGCCGAGGCCACCATCGGCCTGCAGGACCTTCGCAAGGGCACCATCAAGGATGAGCAGTGGTCCAAGATCGCCACCACCATGGGGCGAATGAATGATGCCCCGCTGTTCATTGACGACAGCCCCAACATGTCCCTTATGGAGATCCGGGCCAAATGCCGCCGCCTCAAGCAGCAGCACGACCTTAAACTCGTGATCCTTGACTACCTGCAGCTCATGAGTTCGGGCAAGAAGGTGGAGTCCCGCCAGCAGGAAGTCTCCGAGTTCTCCCGTGCGCTGAAGCTGCTCGCCAAGGAACTCCAGGTCCCCGTCATCGCGCTGTCGCAGCTAAACCGTGGTTCCGAGCAACGCCAGGACAAGCGCCCCATGGTCTCGGACCTGCGTGAATCGGGGTCCATCGAGCAGGACGCCGACATGGTGATCCTGCTGCACCGCGAGGACGTCTACGACAAGGAGTCCCCGCGTGCCGGTGAGGCAGACATCCTCGTGGCGAAACATCGTAACGGCCCCACCAAGGACATCGTGGTTGCGTTCCAGGGCCACTACTCGCGGTTCGCCAACATGGCGGGGGATGCCGGAGGAGGAGGCGGCTTCTAGGCTGCGGTGGTTCCGGCCCGGTGTTCCGCTGGAACAGTTTCCAAGGTGAAGCTTCCGTGCGGAACAGCGCAGGCCGCCGGTGTTAGTGCGGTTGCGACTGCAGCAGGTGGTTGGGGAGCCTGTTCCCCGGGGCCGCTGCCCTGATTTCCAGGAGCTCCCGCGCATGGGCGTGGAGCCGCTTATCCTCCTCGGACACGGGGGTCCATGCCGGGATGGGGACCGAGGTGCCTTCGGCGTCGCGGGCGACCATGACGGTGAGGCAGTAGGTGGTCAGGTTCAGTTCACGGCCCTTGGGGTCCCCGGAGCGGACATGTACGGCTATGTGCATGCCCTTGGTGCCCGTGTAGACCAGCCGGGCCTCCACCTCCACCACGTGGCCGATCAGCAGCGGCCGGTAGAAGCGCACGCCGCCGGAGAAGACAGCTACCGTGTCCCGGCCGCAGTAGCGCGAGGCGCAGACATATGCGGCCTCATCGATCCATTTCATGACGATGCCGCCATGGACTTTTCCGCCCCAGTTCACGTCGGTAGGCGCCGCCATGAACCGCAGGACGACGCGCTCGGCGGTGCCGGCATCGGTATATTCCTGCGCGCTCATGGCTTCGACGATCTGCTCGCGGATCGCGATGCGTGCCAGGGCGTGGTCCCGCTGTTCCAGTTCCTCCGCCGTTACCGGCTCGAACTGCTTTACCGGGACGGGTTTCCCATCCTCGCCAACCGCCACAAAGATCACCATGCACTGGCTGCGCATGGTGGCCGGACCGCCCTTGGGGTCCCCGGAGGAAACCACCGTTCGGATATGCATGGAGGAGCGGCCGGTGTAGACGATCGTGGCCGTGACCTCAACCATGTCGCCTATGTTCACCGGGTCTGCAAAGTGGATGTTCCCCACGTAGGCGGTGACGCAGTAGGACTTGGCCCAGCCTACGGCCGCCGCATAGGCCGCCTTGTCCACCCACTCGAGCACTGTTCCGGCGTCAACGGATCCGCTGTGGCCCACGTCCATGGGGGCGGCAAGGAAGCGGAGGGTTACTGAGTTGGCGGCAGTCTCGCTCATGACCGCAGTTTACTGACACCTGTCCTTGGGGCAGATCCCGGCCTTCACAAACGTGCCCATCGACGCCATAAGGCGCAGGCCCTGCATCCCGCGTCATGCAAGAGGCGCAGTGGCGGAGACACTAAAGATAATGATTATCATTAGTGTCATGCTGATGAGACGATCTACTCTTCCTGCCCCGACCACCACCCGCCGCCGCGGCCGCTCAGAGGACCCATGTGCAAGGTTGTCCACAAAGCCGCTCACGGTCGCTTTCAAAAGGCCCCTCGCAGCGCCGCTAGTCGCGCAGGTGGCCGCCGCCTGCGGAGCTGCGCTGCTGCTGTCAGGCTGCGCTGCCGGCCCGGCGCAAAGTTCCGCCGAACGTTCCGCCGGCCCTTCGCTGCACGCAAAGACCGCACAACCTACCGAGCTTCGCGCACCTGAGCCGCGCCTGGTCTACACGTACGCTGGCGGCATCGGAGTGCTGGACGCGGCCACCCTTGAGCCCGTGGGGGACGTTGCGGTGGACGGCTACAACCGCATCAGCCCTGCCGGGGACGGCCGCCACGTCCTGGTGGCGGCGGGTGAGTCGTTCCGCGTGCTCGATGCCGGCATCTGGACCGAGCAGCATGGCGACCATGGCCATTCCTATGCCGCCGAGCCCACGCTGACGGATCACGCATTCGAGGCGAGCAAGCCGGGCCACGTGGTGCGGCACGCCGGGAGGACCGTCCTGTTCAGTGACGGGTCCGGCAAGGTGGAGTCTTTTGAATCGGCCGCCCTCGGAGCGCTGGCGGATGACGGTCTTCCGCAAACGTCCACCTACACCGCGCCCGAGGCCCACCACGGCGTGGCTGTGGAACTGGATGACGGCAGGCTGCTGGTGACAGTGGGAGACGAGGATGCCCGCAACGCCGTGGCTCTCCTGGGGCAGGCCGCGGGCCAGGACCGCAAGGAGATCCTGCGGAGCCAGAACTGCCCGGGTGTCCACGGTGAGGCGGTGGCCGGCGAAAACACCGTGATTTTCGGATGTGAGGATGGGATGCTGGTGTTCGAGGACGGCAAGTTCGCCAAGGTCTCCAGCCCTGACGCCTATGGCAGGATGGGCAACCAGGCGGGCTCGCCGGCGTCGCCTGTGGTGCTGGGGGACTACAAGGTGGACAAGGATGCAGTGCTGGAGCGGCCCACCAGGATTTCACTGGTGAACACTGGCACCAAGGCCCTGAAGCTGGTGGAACTCGGGACCAGCTACTCCTTCCGGTCGCTGGGGCGCGGGCCGGCCGGGGAGGCGCTGGTTCTAGGCACCGATGGCGCACTGCATGTTCTCAATCCGCTGACCGGCGCCACCGTGTCCACGGTCCCCGTCGTGCCGGCCTGGCAGGAGCCCGAGGCGTGGCAGGACCCGCGGCCCACCCTGTACGTCCAGGGCTCCACGGCCTACGTAACCGAGCCGGCCGCGCGGAAACTCCACGCCGTCGACCTGAAGACGGGGAAGACCGTCCGCACCGCAACGTTGGCCCATGCGCCGGATGAACTGACGGGCGTCACCGGCTGAGGTAACAGCCATCGGCTGAATCACAACAACCGGCCGAAACTACGGAAAACATCGAAACAACGGCGGCCGCCCACCGGGCACCGAAGCGCCAGGCGAGCAGCCGCCGTCGTTGTTTCCTGGACAGTCACCGTTTTGGAGCGGCGCTGCAAATCCGGGATGTTACGCGAGGACCTTGAGCTTTGAATCATTGCGGCCGAACAGGGCTGCATCCGCTGAGAGGCGGCCGGCTCCGGCAAGGGCGATGGCCGCTGCTCCGGCTGCAAGCAGGAGAACCAGCTCGTAGCCGCCGGTGGCCACGAAAACTCCGGCCGAGGCGTGGACCAGGAAGAGGGCGCCGAGCATGTCCAGTGCGAGCAGCGCGGCGAAAACGCGGGTCAGCACGCCGAGGATGAGGGCGATGCCGCCCACCAGTTCCAGGGTGGCGACGAGCGGGGCGGCGATTTCAGCGGCCGGAACCCCCATCTTGGCGAAGGATGCCTGCGTGCCGGCGATGGTGAATTCGTTGAACTTCTGCCAGCCGTGCGCGGCGAAGAGGAATCCCGCGATCACTCGCAGGATCGTCAGGGCTGTGGTGGTCTGGGTGGACTGGTTCATGGAGATTCTCACCGTTCGGATCGATTGGGGGTTTGTCTCTTTTGGGCACGCGGTCCGGAGCGCGTCGGGTGAAGCTTCCCTTCCACTCTCCCGAAATTTTGTTGAAGTGTCAACTAATGTGTCACGGTTATCTTTTTTGCGGCAGCTAGGCTAAACCCGTGCCCCACTCGCCTTCCGCCGCCGTGTCCACCCCAAAACCCGAGAGCCACGGCCGTGAAATCCTCCGGCTTGCCGTTCCCGCCTTTGGCGCGCTGATCGCCGAACCGCTCTTTCTGCTTGCCGATTCGGCCATCGTGGGGCACCTGGGCGTTGCCCAGCTGGCCGGCGTCGGACTGGCCTCGGCGGTGCTGCATACCGCGGTGGGGCTGATGGTTTTCCTGGCCTACTCCACCACCCCCGCCGTGGCGCGGGCGGTGGGGGACCGCCAGCTGGGCAGGGCGCTGGCCGCCGGGCGCGACGGCGTCTGGCTGGCCCTGCTGCTCGGGACCGCGCTGGCGCTGGCAGGATTCCTTGCCGCGGAGCCGCTGATCGGGCTCATGGGACCGAGCCCGGAGATCCGCACCTTCGCCGTGGACTATCTGCGCTGGTCCATGCCCGGGCTGGTCGCGATGCTGCTGATCTTTGCCGGCACGGGTGTGCTGAGGGGGCTGCAGGACACCCGGACGCCATTGGTGGTGGCCACGGCGGGATTCTCGCTGAACATCGTGCTGAACCTGGTGCTGGTTTACGGACTCGGGCTGTCTGTTGTCGGGTCTGCAGTGGGAACGAGCATCGCGCAGTGGGCCATGGCTGCGGTGTATCTGGTGATGGTGCAGCGCAACGCCCGTCACCATGGCGTCAGCCTGCTGCCCGACTGGCACGGGATCCGGGCCATGACAAAGGTGGGTTCCTGGCTCATGCTGCGGACCCTCAGCCTGCGCACCGCCATCCTTGCCACCGTGCTCGTGGTCACGGCCCAGGGTGCCGTGAACCTGGCTGCCCACCAGTTGGCCATGACGGTCTTCACCTTCCTTGCCTTCGCACTGGACGCCCTGGCCATCGCTGCGCAGGCGCTGATCGGCAAGGAACTGGGGGCCTCCAACCCCGGCAAAGCCCGGATCCTAACCCGGACCATGATCCGCTGGGGCGCCGGCTTCGGTGTGGCCACCGGCGTGCTGCTCGCCCTGGCGGCCCCGTTCGCCGGGGCCCTCTTCACACCCGACGCCGGCGTCCAGTCGGTGCTGACCGCGGCGCTGTGGGTACTGGCCGCGGGCCAGCCCCTCGCGGGGTACGTGTTCGTCCTCGACGGGGTGCTGATCGGGGCGGGCGACGCGAAGTATCTGGCGATTGCCGGCGTCGTTAATCTTGCGGTGTACCTTCCGCTGCTGCTGGCGGTGCCGCTGGCCGGGTCCGACGGCGCGGCGGCGCTGGTTTGGGTGTGGGTGGCCTTTTCGCTGGGCTACATGTGCGCCCGCGCCCTGACGCTCGGGCTGCGGGCCAGGACAGACCGCTGGATGGTGCTCGGCTCATAGCTCGCGGCCTGGATTCGCGGGAGCAGGCTGGCGCACTAAACTGGAGCGGTGACTTCCCCTGCTAACCCTGCCGAATCCGACGTGCCTGCCCCCTCGGCGGAGCTGTGGAAACCCGCCCTGCTGCGGGCCGCCGCCGCACTGGTCTTCGGTGCCGTAACCGTGTTCTGGGCGGCTCCTTCCGTGACCGGAATGTCACTGGCGGGCGGAGTGTATCTGCTGGCCACCGGCCTGATCCTGCTGTGGGGCATTCCGCCGACCGGTTTCCGCCGGGACGCGCCTGCCGGCCGCATGCTGTCCGCCGCGGGAGCGGCCCTGACCGGTGCCGGCGTGGCGCTGCTGTTCCTGCAGGGCAGCCTGGTGTTCGCCGTGATTGGCGCTTTGGGGCTGGCCGTGGCGTCGGCAGCGGAACTGTATCTGGGCATCAGGTTCCGAGGACGGCATGTCCTGGCCCGTGACTGGTTGGCCTCCGGAATCATCGGGCTGGGCACGGCCGGCACCCTGCCGTTCTTTGTGGGCCTTGGCCCGCATGCGCTGCTGGGGGTTGCCGGCGGCGGTGCCATTATCTCGGGCGTGCTCTGGATCCTGGCGGGCCTCTCGCTCCGGCACGATGCGCGGGCGGACACGCCAAAGGCCGTAAACTAGTACCCAGGGCTTCTACTCGTTGTAGAACAGCCTTCGACAACCAGTACCCCTTCAGGACCAGCACACATCACAGCGGGCAGGCCGCATCGCGCCGCCCGCACGGGAGGAATCACCTTGGCACACCAGAAACCAGGAGAACCGCGCAATCTGCGGACCTCGGTGAAGGGACCCCTGATGTTCTCCGCCTTCTGGGCCGTGGTGGCATTCTTCGCAGTGCTGATTTTTGCTTCCGGCGGCAGCGCCCGGTCGCCGCGGTTCGACCTGGCCTTCACCGCCGCCGGCATCGCCTTCATCGTCACCCTCGTCATCGCCGCGATGCTGTCCATGAGCTACAAGGACAACGCCGCCCACCTGGGCAAAGGCTCCGGCGTGAACCTGAGCTCGGCCCGGAAGCCCTCGCAGGGACACGGAGGCCATGGGACCCAGGGTACCCAAAGCGAGGGAACTCAGCGCCGCCCCGATGCCCCGGGCGCTGCGGGTTCGGCCGGAACGGGTGACTCCGGGCCCGACGCCGGAGCCTCCTAACGCCCGACAGCCAGTCGCCGCCGGCGCGGCTTGCTCTCTGCCCGCGCTGACTACTCTCCGCTGGCGCTGATTACTCTCCGCTGGCGCGGCGCGCCCGGTACGCCGCCACATGCGCGCGGTTGGCGCAGTTTCCGGTGTCGCAGTATCGCTTGGACCGGTTCCGGCTGAGGTCGAGCACCGCCGCGTCGCAGTCATCGGCCGCGCACACGAGCATGCGGTCCATCTCCTTGCTGCGGATCACGTCCACCAGCGCCATGGCTGCTTCGGTGCCCATCCTGTCCGCCAGCGGCGCATCGTGCGTGGTGGCGTGCAGGTGCCAGTCCCACTGGTCGTGCTTGAGGAGCTGGGGGAGTGCTTGGGCCTCGCGCAGGAGCCGATTGACGCCAGCCACGGCCGTATCCTCATCCGCTGTCCACAGCGTTGCCAGTTCCGTCCGCAGTGCGTGGATGCTGGACAGTTCGGCGGCGTCGTGGGTGCGGGAACCGGTAAAGCCCTCCTGCCGCAGGAACTCGTCCAGATCTTCCACTGTGGCCAGCTTTTCCTCGCCGTTCGCGGCCGAGTTGATGAGCTTCACCACGAAGCGCAGCGCGAGTTCCGTGTCAGGGGCAAAGACCATCTTGACTCCTTACAATGCGGGGGCGTAGTGTCAGGACCAATACCCCACTTTACTCCTGACGGGAGGCATCCGTGCCCGCATCGAACAACCGCGCCGAAACGGCGCTAACTTCCGCGGCTCGCGCTTCGGCGGTGGCTCCGGCCCCTACTCAGGCTGCCGCTCCCGCACGGGCTGCCACGGCCAAAGCCTCCGGCTTCCTTGCGTCAGGACTGGGTGTCGCCCTTTTTTCCTCCGCGATCTTCGGGCTCTCCGGCTCCTTCGCCAAGGCACTGCTGGAAACCGGCTGGACGCCCGGGGCTGCCGTCACCGCCCGGCTGACGGGTGCCGCGCTCATCCTCGCAATCCCCGCGGTTCCGGCGCTCCGGGGCCGATGGCACCAGCTGCGGTCGAACTGGCTGACCATTGTGCTGTTTGGCCTGATCGGCGTCGCAGGCTGCCAGCTCTTCTACTTCAACGCCGTGGCCCGGCTGTCCGTTGGCGTGGCACTGCTGCTCGAATACCTCGGCCCCGTATTGATTGTGCTGTGGCTCTGGGTTGTCAGCCGGAAGCGGCCGCGCCCCCTCACCGTCGCAGGGACGCTGCTGTCCTTGGGCGGTCTGGTCCTCGTCCTGGATCTCACCGGTGCTGTGAAGGTCGACGCCGTCGGTGTGCTCTGGGGCCTTGCCGCGGCTGTCTGCCTTGCTATCTATTTCTTCCTCACGGCCAAGGAGAACGACACCCTGCCGCCCATCGTCCTCGCATCGGGCGGGCTCTTGGTGGGCGCCGCTGTCACGTGGTTGGCGGCAGCCACCGGCCTCCTGCCCATGGTCATGAGCACGGCCGACACCAGGCTCGGTCCATGGACCACGCCGTGGTGGGTTCCGCTGGGCGGTCTGGTGGTGCTGGCGACTGTCCTGGCTTACGTCTCCGGGATCATGGCTGCACGCGCACTCGGCACCAAGGTGGCCTCGTTCGTGTCCCTGACCGAGGTACTGTTTGCCGTGATCTGGGCCTGGCTGCTGCTTGGCGAACTGCCTGGTGCCATTCAGCTCGCGGGCGGAGTGCTGATCGTCGGCGGGGTGCTGTGCGTCCGGCTGGATGAGCTCCGAGGAGCCAAACCGGGGGCCCAGGCAGCGGTGACCGAGCCGCTCAACCACGCGAACGACGTCGAACCCGTCCCCTAAGTCTGCAGCGACTAAGTCTGCAGCGACGACCGGTCTTTAAGTGACGGACCGCTTAAATGCCGGAGGGCCGGACGCATGGTGCGTCCGGCCCTCCGGTGCATTGCCGGTCTAGCCGCGGGAAGCTTCCTCCTGCTGGGAAGCGTTGCGGCTGGCCTGCTTGCCGGCCTCGTCCAGAGCCTGCGCCACCTTGGCAAGGGCTGCTGCGTGCTGGCCATTCCACTCGCTGCGGAACTTGTCAGCGTCCGGGCCCTTCCAGTCGGTGCCCTCGAGCACCTTGGTCAGCAGCGACTTCTGCTTCTCGATTTCATTCGAACCAGCCTGCAGCTTGTTGCCCAGGTTCTTCAGCTGCTGAGTGTCTGCACCCCAAAAAGCCATTAGATATCTCCTTTAATCAACGGACCCGATCCAGTCGGCATCCCCAGCGGCCTCCGGCTCGTCCGGAAGATCCATTGCCTAAAAACTATCCTCCGGTTCAAAGGAGTGTCGATGGGCAGCGCTCCCCATGCAGTCCTGCCCATGGGGCACATGCCCTGCCCGCAGCGGGCCCGGAAGGGTCGATCCTCGGCGTTCCAGAGCCTAGCATGATGGTATGTGCCGGAATATCCGTACCCTCCACAATTACGAACCGCATGCCACGTCGGAGGAGATACACGCCGCGGCGTTGCAGTACGTGCGAAAAATCAGCGGCAGCACCAAGCCCTCCAAGGCCAACGAGGAGGCGTTCGAGCACGCCGTGCACGAGATAGCACACGTGACCCAGCACCTGCTCGAGTCCCTTGTGACGCACGCTCCCGCCAAGGACCGCGACGAGGAAGCGGCCAAGGCGAAGGCACGGGCGGCCGTCCGCTTCGGGACGGCCTAGGGTCCGGGTACCTGCCGGCCCAAGTGAGCAGCAGCAGTGGGCTTTCCCAGCTGGGAACGCCCCCAGCTGCTACATAGTTGGGTACTACCTGCCGAAGCGGCGCAGCCTGAGCGAGTTGGCCACCACCAGCACCGAGCTCGCCGCCATGGCCACGCCGGCCACCATGGGATTGAGCAGGCCGAGGGCCGCTACCGGAATGCCCACCGCGTTGTAGAAGAAGGCCCAGAACAGGTTGGTCTTGATGGTGGCCAGCGTGCCTCGGGACAGCTCGATTGCGGTGGCCACGTGCCCGAGGTCGTTGCCCATTACGGTCAGGTCAGCGGCCTCGATCGCCACGTCCGTGCCGGAGCCCATTGCGATGCCGAGGTCGGCCTGTGCCAGGGCCGCGGCGTCGTTCACGCCGTCACCTGCCATGGCCACCGTCGCGCCGCCGGCCTGCAGTCGCCGGACGGCTTCCACCTTGCCTTCGGGCAGCACACCGGCGAAGACATCGTCCGCGTCGATTCCGACGGCGGCAGCCACCTGGGCCGCGACCGCGGCGTTGTCGCCCGTGAGCAGCATCGGCCGCAGGCCCAGGGCCTTGAGACGTGCGACAGCTGCCTTCGATCCCGCCTTGACCGTGTCCCGCAGCTCGATGATGCCGGCAGCCTCGCCGTCCACTGTCACCCAGATTGCCGTGGCGCCGGACTCTTCAGCGGCGCGGAGCGCCTGATCCTGCGCCGGGGTGGGCTCAACGCCGTTGTCCCGGAGCCAACCGCTGCGCCCGGCAACCACGAGCCGGCCTTCAACGGTTCCCACCACTCCGCCGCCCGGCGCGGAATGGAAGCCGACGACGGCGGGTAGGTCCGCGCCGTCGTTCGCTTCACTGCCGCTATGGCTCGTGTACGACCGCCGGCCCGCAGCGGGCACAGCTGACCTTGCGGCCGCAGCGATCGCGGCGGCGATCGGATGCTCCGACGCCGACTCGACCGCACCCGCGAGCCGCAGGACTTCCGCCTCGCTGAACGGGGCGAACGCCGCGGTTGCGACCACGGACAGCTGGCCGCTGGTGACGGTTCCGGTCTTGTCCAGCAGAATGGTGTCCACCATGCGGGTGTCCTCCAGGACCTGCGGACCCTTGATGAGGATGCCCAGTTGGGCACCGCGACCCGTGCCGGTCAGGAGACCCACGGGGGTAGCCAGGCCAAGGGCGCAGGGGCACGCGATGACCAGCACCGCCACCGCAGCCGTGAAGGCCGCGCGAAGCTCCGGCCCCGTGATGTCCGGCCCGGCGGCAAGCAGCCAGCCGGCGAACGTGAGGACAGCGATGGCCAGGACCACCGGCACGAATGCCGCGCTGATCCGGTCAGCAAGCCGGGCGATCGGCGCCTTGCCGGTCTGCGCCTGCGAAACGAGCCGCCCCATCTGGGCCAGGGTGGTTTCGGCGCCGACGCGCGTGGCCCGGACCAGCACCCGGCCGGATGTATTGATGGTGGCACCGGTGACAAGGCTGCCCGGACCGACGTCCACGGGAACCGATTCGCCAGTGACCAGCGAGGCGTCCACTGCCGAGACGCCGTCCACCACCACTCCGTCGGTAGCGATCTTCTCACCGGGGCGGACCACGATCAGGTCCCCGACCGCCAGCCGGCTGGCCGGGATCTTTACCTCGGTGCCGTTTTGCAGGACGGTGGCGTCCTTGGCCCCCAGGTCCAGGAGGGCGCGCAGGGCGTCCCCGGCCTTCGACTTGGCGTTCGCCTCCAGGAACCGGCCCAGCAGGAGGAACGTGGTGACCACGCTGGCCACCTCGAAGTACAGGCCGCCGGAACCCGCACCGCCCATCTGTTCCATGCCGGGGTGCTCGGTCAGGCGGGGGCTGGCGAGGAGCTGCCAGGCGGAAAACAGGTAGGCGGCGATGACACCGAGCGATACCAGAGTGTCCATGGTGGAGGCGAAGTGGCGGGCGTTGATGGCGGCCGCCCTGTGGAACGGCCACGCAGCCCAGCTGACCACCGGCAGCGCCAAGGCGCCCACCACCCAGCCCCAGTTGGGGAACTGGAAGGCGGGGAACATCGAGATCAGGAACACCGGCACGGCGAGGACTGCCGCGACGAGCAGACGCGGTTTCAGTTCGGATGCCTTGCTGCCGTGGGCCATGTGGTCTTGGTCCTCCGCCGGTCCGCCATGCTCCGCGTGCTCGCTCGTTCCTCGCTTAGACGCACGCTTCCGCATGCCGGCACCGGCGTCGGTTGCTTGCGTCGTCGGGTGTTGGGCTGGCCTGACTCTTGCCTTGTAGCCGGCTGCGGCTACCTGGTCTGTGACCTGCTGGTCGGTAATGCCTGCCGGGACTGTTACGTGGGCTGTTTCCAGAGGCAGGTTGACCGTGGCCTGGACGCCGTCGAGCTTGGCGAGCTTTTTTTCCACCCTGTTCACGCAAGACGCGCAGGTCATACCCTCGACGTCGAGTTCGATCATCCGGCGGGCGGAGCCTGCGGGAAGGTGTTCGGTGCGCATGACTGGTCCTTCTGTGATGGTGCTTTGGTGGTGCTCGGTGCGGATGGGAGGCGGGGTTAGGCCTCGTTGGCCACCACCACGTAGCCCGCCTCGGCCACTGCCTCGCCGATTTCCGAGGGGGAGAGCTTCTGCGTGGAGGTGATGGTGACAGTCGAAACGCCGCCGGCATTGAGGTCGATATCGATCTCCTCGACGCCGGCAAGTGCCTCGAGCTCCTCGCTGACGGCGGACACACAGTGCCCGCAGGTCATTCCGGAGACGTGGACTTTTGTGGAGATGGTGCTCATTGCTGACTCCTCGTTGGTGCGCTGACTGGGTTGGCCAGCTGGGTGGGTGGTGGTTTTGCCGCTAGCGCAGGAGGCGCCCGATGGCACCCGCCGCCTCCTTGACCTTGACGTCGATGGCTTCTGCCCGCAGGTCCGGATCAGGTTCAGAGGCCGCCCCGACAACGCAGTGGCCGATGTGTTCTTCCACAAGGCCCAGGCTGACGGCGTGCAGGGCCTTGGTAACGGCCGCGACCTGCGTCAGGATGTCGATGCAGTACTTGTCCTCCTCGACCATCCGGGCGATTCCGCGGACCTGTCCCTCGATCCGCCGGAGCCGGCGCAGGTACGCGTCCTTGTCCGCCGTGTAGCCGTGCTGCAGGGATTCAGTAATAGCTTCTTCGTTGGGCGCCGTGGGCGTCCGTCCTTCGGAAGTCTCCATGCCCACCAAACTATACCCCTAGGGGGTATCAGTCAAGGAAGATGCGGGAAGTCAGCAATGGTGCGAAAAGTGAGGATCCGAGAGAAAACCGGATGCCCGAAGGTTTTCGGGCAACAAAAAAGCTCCGGAGCGCGTTATTGGGGGATACGCACTCCGGAGCGGTCTTTGGGCGGGCTCTGGATCAGCCTGCCTGATCAGCTTACTTGCCGGTAGCCAGGTTGGCCACCGCCACGAATAACTACTTTCGCTTTACTTTCCGCAGCTGCACAAAGTCGGCGCTGAAGCCGCCATCCGGCTACTCCGCCCGGTCCTGATGCGCCGCCATCCGGAAGGGGACCACCAGCACGGGCCGGCTCTGATGGTGGGTGAGCCAGGCGGCCACGGAACCGTTGAGGAGTTCCGTTATGCGGTGCCCGAAGCCGCGTTCCGGCGTACCAACAATGATCATCGGAGCATTGACTTCCGACGCCAGCCTGCCGAGGGCGCGGGCGGGGTCCCCCGCCAGCGTCCGCAAGGTCCATGCCGGTCCGCCGTCCTGGATGGCCGACGTGATGACCGACTTCAGTTCTGTGGTTACGGAACGGATGTCGTCGTCGTCCTTATCCGGATGCAGGGAGAGGCGGTGCGCGGAGCGCGCCGGATCCCACTCAACCAGGTAGCTTGCCTCGTCCACAAAGGCGCAGAGCAAGGGGGCCGACAGCTTCTGGGCCAGGCCGACTGCGGTCTTGAGGACCTCCGGATGCTGGCCGGGGACCACGCCCACAAGGAGGGGAGGCGGGCCGCTGAAGTGCTCTGCATCCATAATCAATTGTGTGCCCGCGGCATCTGGAAAGGCCAGAGCCACCCGAGGCCGTCGCCCAGCTCAGTGGCGGTTTTCAACCCCGCGGTATGGCTGCGGTCCTGTGCGGGAGAGTGCCGGTTTTCCCTTGAATCCCGCGCGCAGCGAGCCTAGCGTGGAGACGTAGAAAGGCGGCGTCCCATGCAGATTTACATGTGGTGGCTTGATCTGGACCTAAAAAGCAAGGAATGGCTTCGCGAGAATCTGCGGGCCAGCGACGTTCCGCTGTTCGTGATGCAGGGGATCGCCGAAGCGGGAGGTCCGCACCCGGATACCCCGCAGGCAGTCCTCACCGAAGCCGAGTGGGATTTCATCGAGACGCAGTCTGAGTTTGTGGACTGAGGAGTTCGTAGACTGACTGGTTCGCGGACCGCGGGCCGGTCAGGCTGCGCGCACCACCGGTAACTCGTCCCAGTGCGTGGTGTAGCGCGGTGAACGCATTCCACGCTTCATGCTCCAGTCCAGGCCGCTCCTCAGGCCTGCGAACCCTAGCCCGATCGTGCCCCTGCCGTACTTCCGGCTGATCTGCTCAACCAGCGGGCCGATCCCGCGTTCCTCGTGCGGGTTGGTGAAGAGCTCCAGGGGCTGCTGATTGCCGGAAGGCCGCAGGTCGGTGACCATGATGCCGGCACGGGCGTATTTGACGCCGTCCTGGATCGCGGGAAGCAGGGCGTGGGCAGCTCTGGTGAGCAGCACCGGGTCTGAGGTTGGCATGGGCAGCGGAACGCACACCGAGGGAAACGACTTGTCGTTCGGGTTGTAATGGGACGTGCCGGCGAACGCGGTAAGGACCTTGGCCTGAAGGTGGTGCCGGGCCAGCCGGGCACTCGCCTGCTGGGCATAGACGCTCAGGACCTGGCGAAATTCGGGGACCGAGGTCAGGGGTGTGGAAAACGAACGGGAGAAGATCAGTTGGTCCCGCCCCGGGCGTTCCTCCTCCAGCGGAATGCAGGGTGTTCCGCGCAGTTCCAACACAGTGCGCATCGGCACTACCGACAAGCGGTCGCGTACCATCACCGGGTCTGCCCGGCTAAGCTCCAGGATGGAGCAGATCCCCATGGCGTTCAGCCGCCTTTCCAGCCGGCCCGCCACGCCCCAGACCTCCGAGACCGGCAGCCGGGCCATGAGCAGCTCACGCGCCTCCGGGGGCATCGACTCCCAGCGGCACACCCCTCCAAGCCCGGGGTTGTTCTTGGCCCACCGGTTGGCGAGTTTGGCGAGGGTTTTGGTGCTGGCGATGCCGACGCACACGGGCACCCCGACGTTGCGCTGGACCGCGGCCTTCATGGTCCGTCCGAGCCCCACCACGTGTTCGGGGCTGCCCTTGATGCCCAGGAAGGCCTCGTCGATGCTGTACACCTCGAGCCAGGCCGAGTAGCGTCCCAGCAGTTCCATGACGCGGGCACTGATGTCGCCGTACAGTTCATAGTTGCTGGACCGGGCAACGAGGCCCCACTCCTTGGCCCGAGGGGCGAGCTTGAACCACGGTTCGCCCGTGCTGATCCCCAGGGCCTTGGCCTCCGGACTGCGGGTCACGGCGCAGCCGTCGTTGTTGGAGAGCACGACCAGCGGTTTGCCTTCGAGGGAGGGGTCGAAGGCACGCTCCGCGCTGGCGTAAAAGCAATTCACGTCCACCAGGGCTATCTGCTGCCGCGTTTCAGACATAGTGCAGGCACCTCGTGGCCACGCCCCAAATGGTGAGGTCGGCCAAGGCGGGGACGCTGATGTCCGGATACAAAGGGTTGGCCGCCTGGAGCACTACACCGGCCGCCGTGATCTTCAGGCGCTTGATGGTCAGTTCGCCGTCCAGCACTGCGACGACCACGGATCCGTCCCCGCGGTTCCAGTGCACGGTTGACGATCAGTTCGTCGCCGTCGCTGATGCCGGCCTGCTCCATGGAGTCCCCGGACACCCGCACGATGTAGGTGCTGGTGATGTCCTTGATCAGGTGCTCGTTCAGGTCGATCCGCCCGTCAAAGTAGTCCTGGGCCGGGGACGGGAAGCCTGCCGCCACGGCGACGGGTGAGATCAGCACCAGCCGTACGGAAAGTCCCGCCTCTATCACGCGGGGACCAATGACCACGCCCACAACACACCTTTTTTCGAATATATGTTCGATAGTTCAGTGTAGCCCCCGGGGCTGACAGAATGCAGCCAGGCCAAGTAGCGGTTGTATTCATCACACGTTCGTCGTGCCGTCTCCGTCGCAGCGGGTCTGCGTCGCATACTGGTCTCATGGGGATGCAAGGCGCAGGAGGATCAGTGGTGGAAACCTTGAAGAGGGTGGTGCGGAACGAGTACTTTCCGGCATCAGCCGTGCTGACGCTGGTGGTGCTCTTCTGGGTTGCGGGCCTGTTCGGCGGCCTGTCCCTGCTGAGCCGGAGCCAGCCCCCGATCGCCACGCTCACCTGGCTGCTGTTCGTTTACGCCGCCGCCGTCCTTACGCCCCTGGCAGGAATCCTGGCCGCCGCCGATCTGCTCCGCCGGTGGTGGCGGAACCGCCGTGCCGCGAAAGCCGGCACCGCGAAAGCCGCGAGAATCGGGTCCTAGGGCCGGCCCCTGGCAACGTACCCAGGCAAACTCAGGGGGGCCATAACCATTGCAGCCCCTCCGCCCGAGTGGTTGCATGGGGTGCATGAATGCCTCAGAGAGTTTCGTTTTAGCAATCGGGACCAAAAAGGGCCTCTGGCTGGCCACCAGCCAGGACCGGAAGCAGTGGTCCTTTTCCGGCCCGCACTTCCTGATGAGCGAGATACCCAGCATCGGAATCGACAGACGGGACGGCCGCACACGCATCATGGTGGGGGTGCGGTCCGAGCACTGGGGCCCCTACGTTGCCCACTCAGATGACCTCGGCGCCACCTGGACTGAGCCCGAGCAGGGCGCCATCAAGTTCCCAGAAGGCACCGATGCCGCTGTGGAACGGATCTGGCAGATCTACCCCGACGCGGAATCCCGACCGGGGGTGGTCTGGGCCGGCGCGGAGCCGATTTCGGTGTGGAAATCGACCGACGGCGGTGAGCACTTCGAGCTGAACCGCGGTCTGTGGGACCACCCGCACCGCAGTGAGTGGGGTGCCGGTTATGGTGGCGCAGCCGCCCACTCGATCGTGGTCAACCCCGCCGGGGACAACGTGCACGTGGCCATGAGCACCGGGGGAGTGTACCGCTCGCTCGACGGCGGGACGTCCTGGGAGCCGCGGAACAAAGGCATCTCCGCCTACTTCATGCCCGATCCCAACCCGGAATTCGGCCAGTGCGTGCACAAGATTGCGGCGGATGCCGCCGTCGAAGGCCGCCTTTACGCGCAGAACCACCACGGCGTGTACCGCACCGATGACAACGCCGAGAACTGGGAATCGATAGCGGAGGGCCTGCCGGCCGACTTCGGGTTCGTCATGCTGACGCACCCCAGGCGTGCAGGCACGGCCTGGGTTGTCCCCTTAAAGGCCGACGGCGAACGCATCCCGCCGGACGGAAAGCTCGCCGTCCACCGTACCGACGACGCAGGCGCCACCTGGAAGCGCCTGGACTCCGGGCTCCCGCAGTCAGAATTCAACGCCGTGCTCCGTGACGCGGCCGCCGTGGATTCCGCTGAACCCGCCGGGGTGTACTTCGGAACGCGAGGGGGCGCGGTGTATGCGAGCGCCGACGAAGGTGAAACCTTTGCGGAGGTGGCGTCCCACCTGCCGGATGTGTTGTGCGTCCGCGCTGCTGTTGTGGCCGGAGCCCCGGTTACCGCGGCGGCATCTGCATGAGGATATGCAGTGGCTGAGATCAGCGTGGTCCTTCCCAGCGTCCTCCAGCCGCTCGCCGGCGGGCAGTCCATACTGACTACACCCGCCGACGGGGCGGTGACTGTGGGGTGTTTGCTGGATTCCGTGACCGGGACCTACCCGGTGCTCGCCAGGCGGCTGCGGGACGAAACTGGTGCCCTCCGCCGCTACGTGAATATTTACGTGAACGGTGAGGAGGTCCGGCGTCTCCGCGGCCTGGAAACGGAGGTTTCTGCCGGCCAGGAAGTGCTGATTATTCAGTCGGTAGCCGGCGGTTAGGGGGCTCAGGCGACGCGCCAAACGCTGCATTCGTCCGTGTTGATGGCCTTGCGCATGCCCGTGTGATGATCCATGATCCACACGACGCCGATGCCCGGGGCTGTCTCCTGGACGCTGCCGCGGCGGATGATGACGTCGTCATAGCTGGGGCCCACCGACAGGCGGGCCTCGATCTCGTCGCCGCGATGCAGCTGGTCCAGGGCACGGACCCGGGTGATGTGGGGTTTGGCTTCCTTCAACATGGCGTGGCCTCCTGAGCTGGAGCTGGTGCCTGCAATTGCCGGCACATCCAGTGTGGCTGGGCAATGTTGCGCACGGGTTTCCTGCCCGTTAGCGCCCGGTTAGTTTCCGGCGCCGATGCGGTTTCCGCGCGCCATCACCGGCTGTGGGGCCCCGCTGACGGCCATCGGGGAGCCGTGGAGGATGCCTGCATCCGGTGGCGCATTTCGCCGACGCCGCGCATGTAGGTGACGAGTTCGACGTCTCCGGGGAACAGCTGCGTGACTTTGGAGAGGCGGGCGATGATCTCCGGAACCGGGAAGACCATGTTCGAGGTGTTGCCCTTCTGGACCTGTTCGGCGTTGATGTCACAGCCCAGTTCGATGCTGTCAGGGTCCTCGAATTCGTCGGAGGTGACCAGCAGCGGACCGGCTGGCCCGAACCCGGGGAAGGACTTGGCGAGGCTGTACTGCGGCGCCGGCCCGGCTGACTGCATGGTGCGTTCGGACAGGTCCTGCCCGATGGTGATCCCGGCGACGTGGCTCCACGCCGTGTCCGCCGGGATGTTCGTGGGCGCGTGTACGACAAGACGCCTGGCCGGTTAATGCCCTGCGAGGCGTCCTACTGGCTGTCGCGGCCCGCAACGCCGTTTCCGCAGCCGGCGGCTGACTGCAATAAAGGTCTTGAGCTGACGCCAGAACGGAAGACGGTGGTGGCCCGCACGTATGTGGTGGTGTAGCCCCGGCAGCCACGGGTGAACGCCCCGTTCGGTAATTGAAAGGGCATAGGATGGGTGCGGACACCACGGGCGCGGGCCCTGAGCGGATGCGAACCGGGAGCAGACATGGCGGCGGGACGAAGCGCGGCAGAAGCAGACGAAGCACAAGGAACCGATGCCACGACTGCCGATGAGTCGGCAGACCTGACCAACAAGTCCGTCATTAAGGCAACTGTCCTGCTTAGCGAATTGGGCCGCCACAGGCAGGGCATCACCGTCACGGAACTGGCCCAGGCCGTGGGCATGACCCGCCCGACGGCCTTCCGCCTGCTTCTCAGCCTGGAAAAGACGGGCTTTGTGGACCGCGTGGACAACCGCTATCTGCTGGGCTGGCAGGTGGCCCGGCTGGGCAGGCTTGCCGACCCCTACACGGGCGCCATTGCCAGGATCCAGCCAATCTTGGACGAATACGCCGCGAAACTCAACGAGACGATCAGCTTCGCGGTGGTCCGGAGTGACACGTCCTACGACGTGATCGCCGAAGCCTCGGGCTCCCGCTACCTCAACGCCACCCATCTGTACGTCGGAGGGAACTACCCCGCACACGCCAGTGCTACGGGGAAACTCCTACTTTCTGAACTCAGCGACGACGGTATTGCCGCGACGCTTCCTGAGAAGCTGGAGGCCTACACCGCCCGCACCATTACGAACCGGAAGGCACTCCTGCAGGAGATCCGACAGGTCCGCGAACAGGGCTATGCAGTCACCGATGAGGAGCTTGAAGAGGGCCTTTTCGCCGTCGCCTATCCGGTGCGTGACCGTTCGGACGGGCTGATCGGGGTGCTTGGGGCCCAGGGACCAGTCCAGCGGTTCAAATCTGACAAGCTTCCCGGGGTTGTCGACCAACTGCACAAGGCTGCCGACGATGTCGCGAAGGCTTTGCCCTAGCGGCGGCCTCTTTTGCAAGCACAAGCGTCACCGGCATAAGCCATGGGCCGAGGCCATTGACCGCCGATTCTTCTGGAACAAGACTTTCAGTGGGCCAGCAGCCCGCCACCGTCGACCAGGAGGAGCCAGCGATGACCACGCAGGAAACCGAGGCAGAGGCGGCCTACCGGGCCGGCAGGGAGTGGTTCAAGAGCGCGGTGGTGTACCAGATCTATCCGCGCAGCTTCGCTGATTCGGACGGCGACGGCATCGGCGACCTCCGCGGGATCATCGGCAAGCTGGACTATCTGCAAAAGCTGGGGGTCGACGTCGTCTGGCTGTCCCCGGTGTACCGGTCACCGCAGGATGACAACGGCTACGACATCAGCGACTACCGCGACATCGACCCCGTGTTCGGCGACCTGGAGACCCTCGACGAACTGCTGGACGGCCTGCACTCGCGGGACATGAAGCTGGTGATGGACCTCGTGGTCAACCACACCTCGGACGAGCACCCGTGGTTCGTGGAATCCCGCTCCAGCAGGGACAACCCGAAGCGGGACTGGTACTGGTGGCGGCCGCCGCGCGAAGGCCGTGGGCTGGAAACGGCAGCGCCGGGCACACCCGGCGCCGAGCCCAACAACTGGGGCTCTGCCTTCTCGGGCCCGGCCTGGGAGTACGACGCGGAGACGGGGGAGTACTACCTGCACCTGTTCTCCCGGAAGCAGCCGGACCTCAACTGGGAAAGCCCGGAGGTGCGGGCCGCCGTGTACGACATGATGAACTGGTGGCTTGACCGCGGTGTGGACGGCTTCCGGATGGATGTCATCAACTTCATCTCCAAGGAGCAGTCGCTGCCGGACGGTCCGCAGGCCGAAGGGATGCTCTATGGCGACGGCGGCCCTTACTTCATCTGCGGCCCGCGCATCCACGAATTCCTGCAGGAGATGCACCAGGAGGTCTTCGCGGGGCGGGACAAGGACCTCCTGACCGTGGGCGAGATGCCGGGCGTCACCGTCGAGGATGCTGTCCTCTTCACGGATCCCGGCCGGCGGGAGGTGGACATGGTGTTCCAGTTCGAGCACGTGGCACTCGACCAGGAGGGCGGCAACAAGTGGCGGCCCAAGAAGCTGCTGCTCACCGACCTCAAAAAGTCCCTGGGCCGCTGGCAGGAAGGGCTTGCCGGGCGCGGCTGGAACAGCCTCTACTGGGGGAACCACGATCAGGCCCGCGCCGTTTCCCGGTTCGGCGACGACGGCCAGTACCGGGAGCTGTCGGCGAAGATGCTGGCCGCCGTCCTGCACCTGCACCGCGGCACGCCGTACGTCTACCAGGGCGAAGAGCTGGGCATGACCAACATGGCGTTCGGCGCAATCAGCGACTACCGGGACATCGAAGTCCTCAACCACCACCGCGAAGCCACCACGCACCTGGGCCACACCGACGCCGAGGTCCTCGCGGCCCTGGCACCGCTGAACCGGGACAACGCCCGGACGCCGGTGCAGTGGGACGCCAGCCGGCATGGCGGCTTCACCACCGGGGCGCCCTGGATTGCGGTGAATCCCAACGCCAACACGATCAACGCCGCCGCCCAGGTTGACGACCCCGGGTCGGTCTTCAACTTCTATCGCAAGGTGATCGCCTTCCGGCACTCGGATCCCGTGGTCGCGTACGGGGATTTCAGCATGCTGCTGCCCGACGACGAACACATCTATGCGTTCAAGCGCTCCCTTCCGGGCGGCGAACCAACGAACAGTGAGGCAGCGGGTGCTGAACTTCTGGTGCTGGCCAACTTTTCGGGGACCGGCCGGACGGCCGACGTCGACGACGGCACCTGGTTTAACGAGGGCGCCGAGCTAGTGCTGGGAAACTACCCGCCGGGCGCCGGCGAAGCGCAGCCGTTCGATCTGCGCCCATGGGAGGTCAAGGTCTTCCGCCGGAACCTTTAGCCGGGCCCGGGGTCAGGGCGCCAGGCGGTCGCCCGGCCGGTGGACGCGGAACCAGCGGTAGCCGTACCGGCCCAGCTCAACGGTGAACCCGCCGTCGGACTCCAACGGAACGTTCCCGCCGTCGAACAAATCCAACAGCATGGCGTCCCTGAACGCCCGCGGTGGACTGTCCTCGGACCCGACGTTCGCGGTGACCTTGACGGGCGTCGCGCCGAAGTTGTGGAGCAGCACCACGGTGGCCTCCGGCGAGCTGCAGCGGTGCGCAAACACGGCCGGCTCGGGCTGTTCGAGGACGGCGAACTCGCCCCAGCCCAGCTCCGGTGACTCGCGGTACCGCTGGATGAGCGTGGCCATGAAGTTCCACAGCGACTCAGGGTCCCGTTTGGCGCTGGCCGCGTTGACCTTTTCCGGGCCGTACTCCCCGCGGGGCAGCGGGACCACCAGCTCGGACACCTTGGCGCTGGAGAAGCCGCCGTTCTTTTCGTCGTTCCACTGCATGGGCGTGCGGACGGCGGCGCGGCCCTTCTGCCGCAGGTCCTCGCCCATGCCGATCTCCTCGCCGTAGAAGAGGACCGGTGTGCCGGGCAGGGAGAACATCAGCGAGTAGACCATCCAGATCCGGTCGGCGTCGCCGTCCAGCATCGGCGGCAGCCGGCGCCGCAGTCCCCGCCCGTAGAGCTGCATGTTCTTGTCCGGTCCGAACGCGGCGAAGACCTCTTCCCGCTCTCGGTCGCTGAGCTTGTCCAGCGTGAGCTCGTCATGGTTGCGCACGAACATCGCCCAGTGGTTGTCGGGATGCAGCCGCGGACGCGTCTTCAGCGTTTCGGCCAGCGGACGGGCGTCCTGCCTGGCGAGCGACAGGTAGATGTGCTGCATGGACATGAAGTCGAACTGCATGTTCAGCTCGTTGCCTTCGGCGCCGCCGAAATACTCCAGCTGGTCCTTGTACGGCAGGTTCACCTCGCCCAGCAGCACCGCGGCGCCGTTGCGCCGGTTGACGAAGCTGCGCAGGGCGCTGAGGTAGTCGTGCGGGTCGATGTTGGCCGCCTCGTCCTTGGGCGCGCCCCGGGTCTCGAGGAAAAAAGGCACCGCATCCAGACGGAATCCGTCCAGCCCGAGCTCCAGCCAGAGGCCCATGGCCTTGGCGATCTCGTTACGGACTTTGGGGTTGGTCACGTTGAGGTCCGGCTGGTGCTCCATGAACATGTGCAGGTACCACTCGCCGGTGGCATCGTCCTGGGTCCAGAGGGAGGTCTGTTCGCCCGGGAACACCACTTCGGAGGACGTGTCAGGCGGCGGATCGCTCCGCCAGACGTAGTAGTCCCGGTACGGGTTGTCCACGGATTTGCGGGCCTCGACGAACCAGGGGTGCTGGTTGGAGGTGTGGTTGACCACGAAGTCGGCGATTACCCGGATGCCGCGGTCCTTCGCGGTGCGGATGAACTCCACAAAGTCGCCCAGCGTGCCCAGCCGGCGGTCGACGTCGAAGAAGTCCGTCACGTCGTAGCCGTCGTCCCGGTCCGGCGACGGATAGAAGGGCATGAGCCAGATGCAGTTCACGCCCAGCGCCGCCAGGTAGTCCACGCGCTGGGTCAGGCCGCCGAAATCACCGGTGCCGTCGCCGTCGTAGTCAAAGAAAGTTTCCACGTCCAGGCAGTAGACGACGGCGGTTTTCCACCACAGGTCCGATGTCTCCGCGATGTTCATGCCACAGGGACCTTCCGCAGCTGCGGCAGGACACTCTGCGCGAAGGCGTCGATGAACGGCGCCTGCTCCTGCCCCACGAAGTGGAGGTACAGCTCGTCGAAGCCGAGGTCCAGATACTCGCCCAGCCACTGCACGTGGCGGTCCAGGCTGGCGGAGACGTTCACCGATTTCCTCACCTGGGCTTCCCCGACGTCCGCGCTGACGCCGTCGAAGTGCGCCGCCGTCGGCAGGTCCCACGGGATGGGCGGGGTGAAGACGTTCGAACGCCACTGATCCATGGCAATGGCGACGGCGTCCTCCTCCCGGGGAGCCCAGGACAGGTGGATCTGCAGCACGGCCTTGCCCTTGCCGCCCTCGGACCGGTACGCCGCCAGCATTTCCGTGAGCTTTTCGGCCGGCTGGTTCACAGTCACCAGGCCGTCAGCCCAGCCGGCGGCCCGGCGCGCCGTGTCCACGCTGATGGCCGGTGCGATCAGGGGCGGCGGCGGCGAGGGCACATCCCAGATCCGTGCCTGTTCCACGGTGACCAGGCCGTGGTGGGTCACCTCCTCGCCGGCGTGCAGCCGGCGGATGACGTCCACGCACTCCTCCAGCCGTTGCTGGCGCGTCTCCTTCAACGGCCAGGGGTCGCCGGTGACGTGCTCGTTCATGTACTCGCCGCTGCCAGGGGCCATCCAGAACCGGCCGGGAAACATGGACGCCAGCGTGGCCGAGGCGTGGGCGATGATGGCCGGGTGGTACCGCTGTCCCGGCGCGGTGACCACGCCGAAGCGCAGGCCAGTAGTGGCCAGGGCGGCGCCGAGCCAGGACCACGCGAAGCCCGAGTGCCCCTGCCGGGCCGACCACGGTTCGATGTGGTCTGAGCACATGGCGGCGTCGAAGCCCGCCTCCTCGGCGAGCCGGACGTCCTTCAGGAGCTGGCCGGGGCTGATCTGTTCATGCGATGCGTGGAAACCGATAGCTGCCATCGTTAATGTCTACCGGCGGGCGGGGGTCGTGTCGAGGGATGGGCGGTGTTGAGGAGCGGCTGGCTGCCGGCCATCCTCAAGTAGACCCGTCCGGGCCGGGGGTGGCGTCCGGCAAGGTCCCGGGCAAGAATGGGGCCTATGCAGCTGCCGGTCATGCCCCCTGTCGCCCCCATGCTGGCCAAATCGGTCGGTGCCATCCCCGAAGGCCGCCTGAGCTACGAGCCGAAGTGGGACGGCTTCCGCTCCATCATCTTCCGCGACGGCGACGACGTGGAGATCGGCAGCCGCAACGAGAAGCCGATGACGCGCTACTTCCCCGAACTCGTGGAGGCGCTGAAGGCCAACCTGCCGCCCAAATGCGTGATCGACGGCGAGATCGTTTTGGTGGGCTCGTCCGGCGATCGGCTGGACTTCGACGCCCTGCAGCAGCGGATCCACCCCGCGGCCAGCAGGGTCAAGCTGCTTTCCGAACAGACACCGGCCAAATTCGTGGCCTTCGATCTGCTGGCCCTCGGTGACGAGGACTTCAGCGGCCGTCCCTTCGCCGAGCGGCGAGCCGCCCTGGAGCAGGCGTTCGCCGGCGCCAGCGCCCCGGTCCACCTGACCTCCGCCACACAGGATCCGGAGCTGGCCGGAAAATGGTTCCACCAGTTCGAGGGCGCGGGCCTGGACGGAATCATTGCCAAGCCGCTGGACGGGCCATACCAGCCGGACAAGCGTGTGATGTTCAAGATCAAGCACGAACGGACCGCCGACTGTGTCCTGGCCGGCTACCGCGTCCACAAGAGCGGCACCGACACGATCGGGTCGCTGCTGCTGGGCCTGTACAGACCCGACGGCGAACTCGCCAGCGTGGGAGTGGTTGGCGCCTTTCCAATGAAGCGGCGCAAGGAACTTTTCGAGGAGCTCCAGCCCCTGGTCACCAGCTTCGACGAGCACCCGTGGGCCTGGGCCAAGCAGGAGGAAGGCACCCGGACACCCCGCAACGCGGAGGGCAGCAGGTGGAGCGCAGGCAAGGACCTGTCCTTCACGCCGTTGCGGCCGGAGCGGGTGCTGGAAGTGAAATACGACCACATGGAAGGCGAGCGGTTCCGCCACACCGCCCAGTTCGTGCGCTGGCGCCCGGACCGGGACCCGGAGTCCTGCAACTTTGAACAGCTCGAGGAACCAGTGAAGTTCGACCTCGCCGAAGTGCTTGCCACCTGATGGCTGTTTAAATCCCGACGGCGGTCCGCCCCTTCCGAAAAGGGGTGGACCGCCGTCGTAAAGCGATTGGCTTGGGCCGGGCTACTTGAGCCCGAGCTCCTTGGTGGGAACCTTGAAGGTCTCCTTGGCCGTAAAGGCCGAGACGGCGGCGATGACGCAGATGACCGCGGTGAAGATGCTGATCTGCACCCAGCCGCCGGGCTTGATGCCGCCCATGGCCGCGACGATGGCAGGGGCGAAGCCGGCCATGAGGAAGCCGAGCTGCGTGCCGATGGCCAGGCCGGAGAAGCGGACCTTGGTGCTGAACATCTCGGCGTAGAAGGACGGCCAGACCGCGTTCGAGGCCGCGTAGCCACAGGAGAAGAAGACGATGGCGGCCACGAACATCAGCGGGACGTTGCCGGACTCAAGGCTCAGCAGGAACAGCGGGGCCAGCGCCGCGCTGGACAGGGCGCCGTAAATGAACACGGGCTTCCGGCCGATCCGGTCCGCCAGCTTGCCGAACAGCGGCTGGGTGCCCAGTGCAACGAGGTTGGCGCCCACCACGAGCCAGAGAGTGGTGGTGCCGTCCACGCCGGCCACGGTCTTGGCGTAACTGATGGCGAGGGTGCCGAACACCGTGGAGACGGCGGCGATGAAGGCGCAGCAGATGACCCGGACGACGTCGCGCCAGTGGGCCTTGAGCAGGTCGGCCACGGGCAGCTTGGCGATCTGGGCTGACTTCTGGGCAGCTTCGAAGGCCGGCGGCTCGTGCAGGCTGCGGCGGATGAAGAAGGCAACAATGACAACCACGGCGCTGAGCCAGAACGGGATCCGCCAGCCGATGCCGTACTTGATCTCGTCGGGCAGTGCGAGCACCGGAATGAAGACGAGTGCCGCGAGGATCTGGCCGCCCTGCGTGCCGGTCAGGGTCCACGACGTGAAGAAGGAACGCTGGTTGTCCGGAGCGTGCTCCAGGGTCATGGAGGATGCGCCGGCCTGTTCACCGGCCGCGGAGAGGCCCTGGCAGAGGCGGGCCAGCACCAGCAGGGCCGGAGCCCACCAGCCAACGGTGTTGAAGTCCGGCAGGCAGCCGATCAGGAAGGTGGAAGCGCCCATGAGGACCAGGGTGAACATGAGGACCTTGCGCCGGCCCACCCGGTCACCAAAGTGTCCCAGCACAACCGCGCCGATGGGCCGCGCGATGTAGGCAAAACCAAACGTCGCAAACGACATGATGGCGGCGTTGGCGTCGGCGCTCGGGAAAAACACGTGCGGGAAGATCAGTGCGGCTGCCGAGCCGAAGATAAAGAAGTCGTAGTACTCGACGGCGCTGCCGAGGAAGCTGGCAAGGGCTGCCTTCTTCGGTGTCCCGGCCGGGGCAACGGTGCCCGGCGCGGCGGACGGAATGGTCTGGCTCATGGTGTTCCTTCAGGGGGACGACGTTGTCGCGGGATAAAGCAGGTCGCGGCCGCCGTCCTTGTTGGGAGGGGGCGGTTGGAGGTCCTTGGAAGACCCGGACTCAGTAGCCACATGGTGAGAGCTACTTTTGCGATACAGCAATGATGGCTGTGAGGACAGTCACCTGTCAAGAAACCTGCTCACGATCTAGAAATAGCTCTCACATTGTGGCAACATCGAGTTATGAGTGTGAAGGAAGCCACAGGCGAAGACGCCTCCCCAGATACCCCCGTTGGAGCAGCAGCACCCGCCAAGGGGCAGTCCCGCACCGACATGGTGGGCAAGGCCCTGGGCCTGCTGGTCCTGCTGGGGGATGAGCCCCGCGGAGCCAGCGCGGCAGAGATTTCCCGGCGCGCGGACCTTCCCTTCAGCACCACCTACCGGCTCCTCGGCTCGCTCACCCGCGATGGGTTCGTGGACTACGAACCGGACGGCCGCCGGTACCACCTCGGCCTGCGCATCTTCCAGCTGGGCCAGCGGGTCTCCAACCACCACGGCTTCGCCGGTACGGCGCTGCCCATCCTGCGCCGCGTCACCGAGCAGACGGGGGAAGCCACCATCCTCTCCGTCCGCGACGGCATCCACCACCTCACGGTGAACAAGGTTGACGGCCCACAGACCTTCCGCGTGACCAGCGACCCCGGGTTTCTTGGCGCGCTCCACACCACCTCCGTCGGCAAGGCACTCGTCGCGTTCGCGGAGGATGAGGACCGCGAGCGGCTGCTCGAGGAGCTTCCGCTGGAGCCGCTGACCAGCCTGTCCATCACCGACCGGGACGCCTTCCGCGCCGAGATCGAGCAAGTCCGGCGGCAGGGATACGCGGTCATGGATGAGGAAAACGAGCTTGGCATGCGCGCCATAGCCGTGCCCGTCTTTAACTCCCAGGGCGTCGCTTTTGCGTCCCTGGCCACCGCCGCTCCGGTGTTCCGGCTCAGCATGGAGGCGATGGTGGCGCTGGTTCCCCTCCTGCAGGCGGCCGCCGTCGAGCTTTCCGCCCGGCTGCCCCAGCGCTAAAGTCGCGCCCGAACTGCTGCCCAAAGAGCTTTGTTCGTATCTAGAACAAGAGTGCATCATATGAACTTTTCCTGTACTGTTATCCGTATCACCCGGCCAGCGTGGGGCGCAGCAGGCGCCCCAAACCGGTCGAGTGCCGTTGTCAAAGGAGCCGCACGCATGAGCAATCGAACCGAGTCCTACCTCATAGGACTTGTCGGGGATGGCGTGATGCCGTCGCTCTCGCCCCACATGCATGAGCGCGAAGGCGACGTGCAGGGCGTCCGCTACCTGTACCGGCCCATTGACCTGCACGAGCTCGACCTGCCGGCCGCCGCCGTCGGCGACCTGCTGCAAAGCGCCTACCGGATGGGCTTCAACGGGCTGAACATCACGCACCCGTGCAAGCAGCTGGTCCTCGAGCACCTCGACGAGATCGCCCCGGATGCCGAACGCCTGGGTGCCGTCAATACCGTGGTGATCCAGGACGGCCGGTTCATCGGCCACAACACAGACTTCTCCGGCTTTGCCGCCGCCCTCGCCTCCGGACTTCCGGACGCCAAGCTGGACCGCGTGGTGCAGCTGGGAGCGGGCGGCGCCGGATCCGCCGTCGCCTACGCACTGCTCACGGCCGGCGTGCAGACGCTGGAGCTCGTGGACATGGATCCGGCGCGCTGCGCCGAACGCGCCGCCGAACTTGCCGGCTTCTTCCCGGACCGCACCGTCACCGCCCGCACGACGGCGGAGCTGCCGCAGCTGATGCCCGCCGCCGACGGGCTGGTGCACTGCACCCCCGTGGGCATGGCCGCACACCCCGGCACGCCGCTGGACATGGCCCTCGTGGAGCCCCGGCACTGGGTGGCGGACATCGTCTACCGCCCCATCGAAACCGAGCTCGTCCGCGAAGCGCGGGCCAAGGGCTGCCAGGTACTGGACGGCGGACGCATGGCAGTGGGCCAGGCCGCCGATGCTTTCCGGATCTTCACCGGACTCGAGCCCGACGCCGAACGGATGCGCGCCCACTTCCTGGAGCTCATTGCGGCGGAAGAGGTGGCCGTCTGATGCGCACCGGGATCGCCACCGTCTGCCTCTCCGGCACGCTGAAGGAAAAGATGCAGGCCTGCGCCATCGCGGGCTTCGACGGCATCGAGATCTTCGAGCAGGACCTGGTCACCTCGTCGCTGAGCCCTGAAGACGTCCGCAAGATGGCAGCGGACCTGGGCCTCACGCTGGACCTCTACCAGCCGTTCCGCGACTTCGACAGTGTTACCGAGGACCTGCTGGCAGCCAACCTCCGCCGGGCCGGGGCCAAGTTCCGGCTCATGTCCCGGCTGGGCATGGACACCATCCTGGTCTGCACCAACGTCGCCACCGCCTCGATCAACGACGACGACCTCCGCGCCGCGCAGCTCGCCGCCCTGGCGGACCTAGCGGGTGAGCACGGCGTCAAGGTTGCCTACGAGGCCCTCGCCTGGGGCAAGTACGTCAACGACTTCGAGCACGCCCACCGCCTCGTGGAGATGGTGGACCACCCCAACCTCGGCACGTGCCTGGACTCCTTCCACATCCTGTCCCGGGACTGGGACACCGCGCCCATCGAGGACATCAACGCCGACAAGATCTTCTTCGTGCAGGTGGCCGACGCCCCGAAGCTCTCCATGGACGTGCTCTCCTGGAGCCGGCACTACCGGGTCTTCCCGGGCGAGGGCCAGTTCGAGCTCGCGAAGTTCATGGGCCACGTGGTGCGCGCCGGCTACACCGGGCCGGTGTCCCTGGAGGTCTTCAACGACGTCTTCCGCCAGTCCGACGTCGAACGCACCGCCGTCGACGCGATGCGCTCACTGATCTGGCTGGAGGAGCAGAGCGCCAAGTGGCTGGACACGAACGCGCCGGCCTCCTTCGGTGGTGCCGGAGGCACTGCTGCTGGTGGTCCTCCGGCCCCTGCCCGCCGTCGTTATCCCATGGAACTGGCAACGCTCCCGCAGGTGGCAGAGCCCGCCGGCTTCAACTTCGCCGAGGTCAAGGCAGCGGACACCGGAGTGCTGGAAACCGTCCTCGGCCAACTCGGCTTCGAGTTCAACGGACGCCACCGCACCAAGGACGTCCAGCTCTGGACCATGGGCCACGCCCGGGTGATCATCAACGAACAGGCCCCCGAAGCTGCCGAACCCGCCATCGCCGCCCTGGGGTTCGACGTCGACTCCCCGGTGATTGCCTCGGCCCGCGCCCAGCAGCTCAAGGCCCCCGTGGTTCCCCGGAAGAGCCAGGCCAACGAGGAAGTGTTCCAGGGCTTCGCCGCCCCGGACTCCACCGAGATTTTCCTGTGCCAGGGCAACCCGGACGGAACCGCCGCCTGGACCCGTGAGTTCGGTGAGGGGCTCGAGGTACCTTCCGGCGCCCGGACCGCGGTGATCGACCACGTGAACCTGGCCCAGCCGTGGCAGCACTTCGACGAGGCCGTCCTCTTCTACACGAGCGCCCTGGCGCTGGAGCCGCTGCCGTACGCCGAGGTGGCCAGCCCCAGCGGGCTGGTCCGGTCGCAGGTCATGCAGACCTCGGACCGGGACGTGCGCCTGGTCCTGAACCTGGCCCCGGTCATCCAGCAGGACGGCGCGGAGCCGCGGACGGCCCCGCGGAAGACCTACCAGGAGCACATCGCCTTTGCGGTGGATGACCTGGTGGCCACCGCCCGCGCCGCCAGCAACCGGGGACTGGCCTTCCTGCAGATCCCGGAAAACTACTACGAGGACCTGGACGCCCGCTTCGACCTCGACCCCGGTTTCCTGGACACGCTCCGGGACCTCAACCTGCTGTACGACCGCGACGCCGACGGCGAGTTCCTGCACTTCTACACCGCCACGGTGGGCAGCGTGTTCTTCGAAATGGTGGAACGCCGCGGCAACTACGACGGCTACGGGGCGCCCAACGCACCGGTGCGCCACGCCGTCCAGTACGACCATCTGCACGACCTGACCCAAACCAACCACTGATTCCAACCACAGATTGAAAGGAGGCTGCTGTGCCTGAAGACGTGAATCTCGCAACGTACAACGCCGACGCGCTGACCGAGGACCTGTCGGACGCAGTACCCGCAACCCCGGCCGCCCCGACGGCTGTCCCCGCTGAAGCGCGCCGCGTGGAAACCCAGCAGGATCTCGACGCGGAGATCAAGGCCCTCGGAGACGCCTACGCCCGGGCGCTGAAGGACGGTGCGGCGCCGGAAACCCAGCCGCGCCTGGACTTCCCGCCCTACCGCAGCAGCCTCCTGCGCCACCCCACCAAGAGCCTGCACCACGCCGACCCGGAAACCATCGAGCTGTACTCCCCGGCGTTCGGTCACCAGGACGTCCACGAGCTGGAATCGGACCTGACCATCCAGCACAACGGCGAACCGCTGGGTGAGCGGATCATCGTCCAGGGCAAGGTCCTCGACGGCGACGGCCGCCCGGTGGCCGGCCAGCTGGTGGAGATCTGGCAGGCCAACTCCTCCGGCCGCTACATCCACAAGCGCGACCAGCACCCGGCACCGCTGGACCCCAACTTCACCGGCGTGGGGCGCTGCATCACCGGCCCTGACGGCTCCTACCGCTTCGTCACCATCAAGCCGGGCGCCTACCCGTGGAAGAACCACCTCAACGCCTGGCGTCCCGCGCACATCCACTTCTCGCTGTTCGGCCAGGAGTTCACGCAGCGGATCGTGACCCAGATGTACTTCCCTGGCGACCAGCTCTTCCCGCTGGACCCGATCTACCAGTCGATCGTGGACCAGGATGCCCGCGACCGCCTCGTGGCCACCTACGACCACGACCTCACCCAGCCGGAATGGGCGCTGGGCTACAACTGGGACATCATCCTGACGGGCTCCAAGCGGACCTGGACCGAGAACGAGGCGCTAGGCGCGGAAGGCGACGACCATGAGTAACTCCACCAAGCTTGTTCCCACCCCGGGCCAGACCGTAGGCCCGTTTTACGGCTACGCCCTGCCCTACAATAAAGACCGCGAGCTGCTTGCCCCCGGATCCCCGGGCTCCATCCGCCTCCAGGGCACCGTCTACGACGGCGCCGGGCACCCGGTTCCGGATGCCATCCTCGAAATCTGGCAGCCGGACTCCGAGGGCAACATCGTCCACCGGACCGGCTCCCTGGTCCGGGACGGCTACACCTTCACCGGCTTCGGCCGCAGCGCCGTCGGCAACACCGGCGTCTACACCTTCACCACGGTGAACCCCGGTCCCACCGAACCCGGCGCAGCAGCCTTCATCTCCGTCGCGGTCTTTGCCCGCGGCCTGATGAACCGCCTCTTCACCCGCGTGTACCTGCCGGAGAACGACGAAGCACTGGCGAAGGACCCGCTGCTGTCCTCGCTGGACCCCGAGCGCCGCAAGACGCTGATCGCACGCCGCGACGCCGACGGCGGCCTCACCTGGGACATCCGCCTGCAGGGCGAGGGCGAAACCGTCTTCCTCGACTTCGAGGGAACCGGAACCGGGGGCGCCGCACAGTGACCGGCTTCCAGGCAGCGGGCGCCGGCGGCGGGCTGTACGGCGACGCGGCGCTCCACGGCGACGCCGGGTTCGGCGACGTTGGTCTGCTGAGCCCCGTGTCGGCGTCGCCCCTCGTGGCGGCACTGACCGGCGACCGGGCCGTCCTCGCGGCGATTCTCGCCGTCGAGGCCGGCTGGGGCGCGGTGCTGGAGCAGCATGACCTCACTCCCGCCGGCTCCGCTGCCGTGGTAGCCCACGCTGCCGACGCCTCCCGGTACGATCTTGCCGACATCGCCAGGCGGGCCCAGGGCGGCGGCAACCCGGTGATCCCGCTGCTGGCCGACCTCCGGATCCAGGTCAAGGCGCTGGACACCGCCGGCGTCGGTGCCGCGAAGGCAGTGCACACCTCGCTGACCAGCCAGGACGTGCTGGACACGGCCCTGATGCTGGTGGCCCGCAACACCGTTGCGGCGCTGCTCGCAGACGTGAAAGGCACGACGGCGGTGCTCGCCCGCATGGCGGAACAGCATGCGGACACGCTGTGCGTCGGCAGGAGCCTGACCCAGCATTCACTACCGTTCACGTTCGGGCTTCGGGCGGCTCAGTGGTTCCACGGATTGGCGGCCGCCGCACGCCGGCTCGAGGCGCTGGAGCTGCCGGTGCAGTTTGGCGGCGCGGCGGGCACGCTGGCCGCCGGCACGGTGCTGACTTCAAATGCCGGGTTGACTTCAACTGCCGGGCTTACCTCCAAGGCAGGGCCCACCTCCGGCCCTGCCACGGACCCCTTCGCTCTGTCTGACGCGCTGGCCGCCCAACTGGGACTCGCCGCCGCGCCGGCACCTTGGCACACCAACCGGCTGGCCGTGACGTCGCTGGGCGACGCCGTGGCCTCCGCGGTGGACGCGCTCGGCAAGATCGCTGCGGATGTCCTGTTCCTGAGCCGTCCCGAGGTGGCCGAAGTGGCCGAACCGCGCGCCCCGGGCCGCGGAGTGTCCTCGGCGATGCCGCAGAAGCAGAACCCCGTGCTGTCGGTGCTGGTTCGCAGCGCCGCCCTGCAGGCGCCCGGCCTGGCTGCGCAGCTGCACTTGGCCGCGGCCACCTTCAACGACGAACGCCCCGACGGTGCGTGGCACACCGAATGGCCGGCCCTGCGCCAGCTGCTCGCCCTTGCCCTCGGCGCCGCCGGCCACGTGCGGGAACTCGCGGACGGGCTGCAGGTCTTCCCCGAGGCCATGCGGCGGAACCTGGACCTGTCCGGCCCGCTGCTGCTCAGCGAGGCCGTCTCGGCGGCGGTGGCGCCGCTTCTTTCCGCCGACGGAGCTGGCGCTGGCGCCCCCGGAGCTGTCCTGGACGGGAAGCAGCAGCTGCAGGCCGTCGTCGACAAGACGCTGCAGGCGCCGCCGGCCGAACAGGCCGGCACCTACCGCCGGCTGCTGCGCGAGGCCGTCCCCGCGGACAGGCTCTCCGATGCCCAGCTGGAGGAGCTGCTCGACCCCGCCACCTACCTCGGGCAGGCAGCCGAGATCTCGCGGCGGATCCTGGCGGCTTTCCCGGATTTTGCGCTTACTTCAACCGAACCAGACGGAAACGGAGATTCCCGTGGCTAAACCAGCAGTGAAGGCAGTGCTGCTTTCCCCCCAGCGCTCGCTGGGGGACAAACCGCTCCTGATCGTCGGGCCGTCGCTCGGCACCTCCTCGGTGCTGTGGGCCCGGGTCGGCTCGCTCCTGGGCACCGACTTCGACGTCGTCGCCTGGGACCTGCCCGGACACGGTGTTTCTGCCGCCGCCGCCGAAACGTTCAGCGTCGCGGACCTCGCGGACGCCGTCGTCGAACTTGTTGACTCGATCGCCCCCGGAGAGAAGTTCCACTACGCCGGAGTGTCCCTTGGCGGGGCCACCGGCCTGCAGCTGGGCATCAAGCACGGCGACCGGCTCAAGAGCCTCTCCGTGCAGTGCTCCGGCGCCAAGCTCGGCACCCCCGAGGGCTGGCTGGAACGCGCCGAGACTGTCCGCACCCAGGGCACCCCGGTGATGATCCAGGGCTCGGCCGAACGCTGGTTCGCGCCCGGGTTCATGGACCGCGAACCCGAACTCAGCAGCCGGCTCCTGCACTCCCTGCGCGACGCCGACCGCTTCAGCTACGCCTTCTGCTGCGAGGCACTGGCGGGCTTCGACGTGCGCGACCAGCTCGGCAGCATCACCGTCCCGACGCAGGTGGTGGCGGGTGCGCTGGACGGGGTGGCCCCGCCGTCGTTCGCCGAAGAGGTAGCCGCCGGCATCACGGCCGGCGGCGGCACAGCGTCCGCAGCCACGCTCGAAGGCGTGGCGCACCTGGCGCCCGCCGAGGCACCGGCCCACGTGGCCGAGCTGATGCGGAGCCTCATTTCCTGGACCGAAACCAACGGAGGAGCGAAGTGAGCGGCGCCGAAGCTACTGGCACCCAAGCGGCGGGCACCCAGCCTGCCGACACCCGGCCTGCCGACGCCCGGCGCAACGGTGTGGTCCAGCCGGACGCCACCAGCCAGGAGATTTACGACGGCGGAATGGTGGTCCGGCGCGAAGTGCTCGGCGACGCGCACGTGGACCGGGCCAACGCCAAGAAGGACGCCTTCACCGAGGACTTCCAGGACATGATCACCCGCATCGCGTGGGGCGGCATCTGGACCCGCCCGGGCCTGCCGCGCCAGATGCGCTCCGCCGTCACCATCACCGCCATGGTGGCGCACGGGCACTGGGAAGAGCTGGCCATGCACATCCGCGCGGCCATTACCAACGGACTGAGCAGGGACGAGATCAAGGAGATCCTGCTGCAGACCGCCATCTACTGCGGAGTCCCCTCCGCCAACACCGCCTTCAAGACAGCCCAGCAGGTCTTCCATGAAATGGACAGCGCCGGGCTCGACAACACCCCCATCCCACCCAACTAGGTAGCAGCAGAGGGCGTTCTGAGCTCTCATAACGCCCTTAAGTGCTACCCAGTTGGGTCCAGAGAATTCGAGGAATTCATGAACCAGGCATTTGTATACGACGCCGTACGCACGCCGTTCGGAAAGTTCGGCTCCGGCCTCGCCGGCGTCCGGCCCGACGACCTTGCAGCGCATGTGATCGGCGAGTCTGTGAAGCGCGCCCCGCAGCTTGACGTTGAGCGGATTGATGAGGTGGTCTTCGGGAACGCGAACGGTGCCGGCGAGGAGAACCGCAACATCGCCCGGATGGGCACGTTGCTGGCCGGGCTGCCGGTCTCGATCCCCGGCACCACGGTGAACCGGCTCTGCGGTTCGTCGCTGGATGCGGCGATCATCGCGTCCCGTCAGATCAACGCCGGCGACGCAGACCTGGTCCTCGTGGGCGGCGCCGAGTCGATGAGCCGCGCGCCGTGGGTGCTGCCCAAGACGGAGAAGCCCTACCCGGCCGGGGACATGACCCTGGCGTCCACCACGCTGGGCTGGCGCCTGGTGAACAAGGCCATGCCGAAGGAGTGGACCATCTCCCTGGGTGAGGCCACCGAGCGTTTGCGTGAGAAGTATGGCGTGACCCGGCAGCAGCAGGATGAGTTCGCCGCGAACTCGCACAACCTGTCGGCCGCGGCGTGGGACGAGGGGTTCTACGACAACCTGGTGGCCCCGGTTCCGGGCACGGACCTGGTCCGCGATGAGGGCATCCGCCCCGGTTCGTCGGCGGAGAAGCTGGCCGGGCTGAAGACGGTGTTCCGTGCTGAGGCTGACGATGCTGCGTCGGGAACCACTAAGGGTGGCACGGTCACCGCCGGAAACGCCTCGCCGCTGTCCGACGGCGCGTCCGCGGCCTGGGTCGGGTCCGAGAATGCTTCATCGATCCTGGGACTGGAACCTTTGGCACGCATCGCGGGCAGGGGCGCGCACGGCAACGATCCGCAGTTCTTCGGCTTCGCCCCCGTGGAGGCGGCGAACAAGGCCCTCGCGAAGGCGGGCATCGGCTGGGACCAGGTGGGCGCCGTCGAACTTAACGAGGCCTTCGCCGCGCAGTCCCTGGCGTGCATCAACGCCTGGGGGATCGACCCTTCGATCGTGAACCGCCACGGCGGGGCGATCGCGATGGGCCACCCGCTGGGCGCGTCCGGTACCCGGATCCTGGGCACGCTGGCGCGGAGCCTGCAGGCCTCCGGTGAGCGCTGGGGAGTGGCGGCGATCTGCATCGGCGTCGGCCAGGGCCTCGCCGTCGTGCTCGAAAACGTGACTCCTTCCTCCGGAAACAACACAGGAAAGGCATAGGCGATGCTGAATTTCGTTGACACGGTCGGCGAGGCCGTCGCGGCCGTCAAGGACGGCTCCACCGTGATGATCGGCGGATTCGGCAACGCCGGCCAGCCGTTCGAACTGATCGACGCGCTGCTGGACAGCGGCGCCACGGACCTGACCGTCGTGAACAACAACGCCGGCCAGGGCGACCAGGGCCTGGCGCTGCTCATCAAGGAAGGCCGGGTCCGCAAGATGATCTGCTCCTTCCCGCGGCAGTCCGACTCCTGGCACTTTGACGCGAAGTACAAGGCCGGGCAGATCGAGCTGGAGCTGGTGCCGCAGGGCAACCTGGCTGAACGCATCCGCGCCGCCGGCGCCGGCATCGGCGGCTTCTTCACGCCGACCGGCTACGGCACCATGCTGGCCGAGGGCAAGGAAACCCGCATTATCGACGGCCGCGGCCAGGTTTTCGAAACACCCATTCACGCCGACGTCGCACTGATCAAGGCGCTGAAGGCCGACGGCGTCGGAAACCTGATCTACCGCAAGACCGCCCGGAACTTCGGCCCGATCATGGCCGCCGCGGCCAAGCACACCGTGGTCCAGGTGTCCGAGGTCGTGCCCACCGGCGCGCTGGACCCGGAGAACATCGTGACCCCCGGCATTTACGTCAACAGCATCGTCCGTATTGATTCCCGCGGAGCTGCCGCCGCCGGCACCGCAGAACAGGTGGCCTGAGATGAGCCTTGTAGAAACGAGCATCCAGACGTCCGAAACGCCGCTGGGGCGCGACGACCTCGCCCGGCTCGTGGCCCGGGACATCGCGCCGGGGTCGTTCGTAAACCTGGGGATCGGCCAGCCCACACTGGTGTCGAACTACCTCAAGCCGGAGCAGAACATCACCCTCCACACCGAAAACGGCATGCTGGGAATGGGCCCGGTGGCCACCGGGGACCAGATCGATGAGGACCTCATCAACGCCGGCAAGATCCCCGTCACCGAGCTCCCGGGCGCGTCGTACTTCCACCACGCCGACTCGTTCGCGATCATGCGCGGCGGCCACCTGGACATCTGCGTCCTCGGCGCGTTCCAGGTTTCCGCGACCGGCGACCTCGCCAACTGGCACACCGGAGCTCCTGACGCCATCCCCGCCGTGGGCGGCGCGATGGATCTGGCCACCGGGGCCAAGGACGTGTTCGTGATGATGACCCTTCTGACCAGGGAAGGGGCCTCCAAGATCGTGGAATCCTGCACCTACCCGCTCACCGGCGTGGGCTGCGTGACCCGCGTCTACACGGACAAAGCCGTATTCCTCACCGGGCCCGACGGCGTCCGCGTCCGGGAAACCTTCGGCTGCACCCTCGAGGAACTCCAGGCCCTGGTGCCCGTCCCGCTCACGGCAGCCCCCGCCGTCGAGCACTAACCCGCCGTTCCCTCCGACTCCCAGCGCGAACGGACACTTGGCGCCCTTGCCCTCGCTCGGGCCGGGGCCGGAAGTGTCCGTTCGCGCTGGGGGCGGGGCCGGAAGTGTCCGTTCGCGCTGGGGGCGGGGCCGGAAGTGTCCGTTCGCGCCGATTAGGATTGGTGACCATGACCGACGCAGCAGCAGGGACCACGCCTCGGGCGGGCCGCCCGCCGAAGGACGGTGCGGCGCCAGCGGCCAGTGACCAGTACGTACAGTCGCTCGCGCGCGGGCTGGCGGTCATCCGCGCGTTCGACACAGAGCATGCCGACATGACGCTCACCGAGGTGGCTGCCCGCACGGATCTCACGCGTGCCACGGCCCGGCGTTTCCTGCACACGCTCGTGGAGCTCGGCTACGTCCGCACCGACGGCAAGACCTTCGCGCTCACGGCCCAGGTTTTGCAGCTCGGTTACGCCTACCTTTCAGGGCTCTCCCTGCCGCAACTGGCCCAGCCGCACCTTGAAGAGCTGTCGCTGAAGCTCGGGGAGTCGACGTCGGCGGCGGTGCTGGACGGGACCGACATCGCCTACATCGCCAGGGTTACCACCCGCCGGATCATGACCATCGGCATCACCGTGGGGACCAGGTTCCCGGCCTATGCGACGTCGATGGGCAGGGTGCTGCTCGCCGGGCTTCCCCCGGAGCGGCTGAAGGAATACCTGGCCGCGGCGGAGATCAAACCCCTCACCCCGCGCGCGATCGGCACGGTGAGAGACCTTTTGGCCACCCTCGACAAAGTCCGGGCTCAAGGCTGGTGCCTGCTGGACCAGGAGCTAGAGCTTGGGCTGATGTCCGTGGCCGCTCCGGTCTACCACGGTCCGAAGGTTGTGGCCGCGGTCAACGTTTCGCTGCAGGCACAGTCCGTGGCCGCCAAGCCGGATCCCGAGGCCTACCTCGAATCCGTGCGGAAGGAAATCGTCGCCACGGCAGAGCGAATTTCGTCAGACTTCTCCAGCGGTCGGTAGGGGCAGTCAGCGGTACACACAGGCCGGTTCACTCCAACGCGAATTCGACGGGTCACCCTCCCGCCACGCGGTCTTGGGCCATAGACTCTAGCCAACTACGTGCAGCAGCGCCGCTCCGTCCATCCGACCGCGAAGGTCCGGAAACTCCAAGGGAGCAGAAGCGCCGCTGCACCCGTTGGAAGGAAGTGGCGGGTGAAGCTGGGCATAGCGCGGGAGCGCCGGGAAGGCGAACGGCGGGTCGCTGCGACGCCGGAAACCGTAAAGCAGCTGGCCGGACTGGGCCTGGAGGTGCTGGTCGAATCCCGGGCGGGCGTCTCCGCCGGGCATGCCGACGATGAATACCGCCAGGCAGGCGCCCACATCGTTGCCGACCTCGACCCCGCCGGGCTGGATATCCTCGCCCATGTCCGCCCGCTGGAACTCCCGACGGCGACAGCCCTGAAGCGGGGCGCCGTCACCGTGGGTTTGGCCTCGCCGTCGTCCGAACTCGCAACCGTGAGGGCGCTCGCCGAACGTGGGGTCACGTCGTTCGCGCTGGAACTCGTGCCGCGCATCTCCCGTGCCCAGTCCATGGACGCCCTCTCCTCGCAGGCCCTCGTGGCCGGCTACCGCTGCGTCCTCGAAGCTGCCATCCGCCTGCCCCGCTTCTTCCCGCTGTACATGACAGCAGCTGGAACTGTCCCGCCCGCGAGGGTGCTGGTGCTCGGCGTCGGCGTGGCCGGGCTGCAGGCGATCGGAACGGCGAAGCGGCTCGGCGCCCGCGTCTCCGCCAACGACATCCGGCCCTCCTCCGCTGAAGAAGTCACGTCCATGGGCGGCACCTTCATCAAACTGGACCTGGAGACGGCCGAGGCGGCTGGCGGGTACGCCCGTGAGCTCAGCGCCGACCGCGGCGCGCTGCAGCGCCAGTTGCTGGCTCCGCATGTCGCCGATGCCGACGTGCTGATCACGACGGCGGCGGTTCCCGGCCGGCATGCCCCGCTCCTGGTGACCCGGGAGATGGTGCAGGGGATGCGCCCCGGGTCGGTCGTCGTCGACCTCGCCGCGGAGTCAGGCGGCAACGTCGAAGGGTCCGTTGCCGGCCGGGACATCCACGTCCCCACCGCCGACGGAAAGGGGACCGTCACCGTCGTCGGCCTCAAGGACGCGCCGTCGGCCATGCCCACTGACGCGTCCCGGCTCTACGCAAAGAACGTGGCCAACCTGCTCGCCCTGATGACGCGGGACGGGATGGTGGCCCCGGATTTCGGCGACGACGTGATAGCAGGTGCCTGCCTGACGCACGACGGCGTGGTGCGGCACCCGCCGACGGCGGACGCCCTCGCGGCGCTCGCCGGGGACAACGCGCCGGAGGGCGGCGCGTCAGACGGCGCGCCACCAGATACTGCCGACGGGGCGGACAGCGAACTCGCAGACCAGATGGCGAATGACCCGGTGAAGGCGTCGGAAAACGAAGGGGTGGTCTGATGGACGGCATCAGCCTGCTGACGATCACAGTGCTTGCGGTGTTTGTCGGCTTCGAAGTGGTGTCGAAGGTCTCCAGCACGCTGCACACGCCATTGATGTCCGGTGCGAACGCAATCCACGGGATCATCCTGGTTGGCGCCATCATCGTCGCCGGCCGGGCCACGCACCCCTGGGTCCTCGCGGTGGCGCTGCTGGCGGTCGTTCTTGCCACGGCGAACCTGGTGGGCGGCTTCGTCGTGACGGACCGCATGCTTGAGATGTTCCGCGGCCGCAAGCCGGTTAAACCGGCCAAACCCGCCCCCGAGGTCGGAGCTCCAGGGCAGGGCGTCCCTCAGAGTGAAACCCAGGAGAACACGGAGGCCACGCGGTGATCCTCCTCGACCCCAACGTCACCGCCCTGCTCTACCTCGCGGCCGCCGTCTTCTTCATCCTGGCGCTGAAGGGCCTGAATTCCCCGCGCACCGCCCGCCGCGGCAACCTCATCGGCGCCTTCGGTGCGCTGGTCGCCGTCGTTACGGTCTTTTTCTCCACCCGGCTGGACAACGTCCCCCTGATCCTCGGCGCCATTGTCGTCGGTTCCGGTGTGGCCGCCCCCGTGGCCAGGCGCGTCAAGATGACCCAGATGCCCCAGCTCGTCGCCCTCTTCAATGGCGTGGGCGGCGGCGCCGCCGCCCTCGTGGCGCTGCTGGAACTGCCGCATGCGGAGGACGCCTGGGTGCGCGTCGCCGTCGTCTTTACCCTGCTGGTGGGGGCGGTGTCCTTCGCCGGCTCAGCCGTGACGTTTGCGAAGCTGCAGGAGCTCATGACCACCCGCCCCGTGGTGTTCCCCGGCCTGCCAGTGCTCATGGGGGCGGTGCTGCTGGCCGCAGTCGGTGCCGCGGCCGCCGTTGTGATGGGCGGCTCGCTCGTCCTGGCGCTGCTGCTCCTGCTGCTGGGCCTGGCGGCAGGCGTGCTGTTGGTGCTGCCGGTGGGCGGCGCCGACGTGCCTATCGTCATCTCGCTGCTCAACGCGTTCACCGGTCTCGCCGTTGCCGCGTCCGGACTGGTGCTGGGCAACGTGCTGCTGGTGGTGGCGGGCACGCTGGTGGGGGCGTCGGGCACCATCCTCACCCGGGCGATGGCCGCGGCCATGGGCCGCAGCGTGGCCGGCATCCTGTTCGGCGCCTTCAGGGGAGGTTCGATGGCGGGATCCACCACCGTGAGCGACCGTCCGGTCCGTTCGTCCAGCCCGGAGGACGTGGCCGTGCTGCTGGGCTACGCGCAGCGAGTGATCATCGTTCCCGGCTACGGCCTGGCCGTAGCGCAGGGACAGCACACCGCGGCCGAGCTGGCTCAGGCCCTGGAATCCCGGGGTATCCGGGTGGACTTCGCCATCCATCCCGTGGCGGGACGCATGCCCGGGCACATGAACGTGCTTCTCGCCGAGGCCAATGTGCCGTACGAATCGCTCAAGGAAATGGGCGAGATCAACTCCGAGTTCCGCACCGCCGACGTCGCGCTGGTGGTGGGCGCGAACGACGTCGTCAACCCCGCCGCGAAGACCACCGCCGGCTCCCCGATCTACGGGATGCCGATCCTCGAGGTGGCGGACGCGCGCCAGGTGGTGTTCCTCAAACGCTCCATGCGGCCGGGGTTCGCCGGGATCGAGAACGACCTCATGTTCGAGCCGCAAACCACGCTGCTGTTCGGCGACGCGAAGGAGTCCCTGACGAAGGTGCTAGGGGCGGTGAAGGCCCTGTAGGGTATTGGGTCCGGGGGTGTCTGCCATCCCCTTCCGGCGGCTCCGCCGTTACCTAAATGTGACTTTTGGTACGTGCATGCGATAGCCTCGGCCGGTGCCCTGGTTCCAATCAGGGCATTCCCGGGCAGAATGCCGAGCCCTGCCGCTGACCGGGATCCGTTCGCTATAACCGACAGGCAGGGACGGGGGAACCACCTTAGTACCGGCCTTGCGCGTCAAGGCCTTGGGGTTAAGTCCAGCGCTGCGCCTACCCGGCGGGCAGGACCGGGTGACTCCCATCCGAACCCGACAGCTCACCCCGCAGGCATGGGAGAGGCAATCCACCATGTCACGTAAGTCCGCATCCGCGCGCCACCGCGCCACCCCAACGACGTCCATCGCCCTGCAGGGTCTGTCGTATTCCCTGAAGTCCAACGCAGCCTCGGTTGCCAAGCCGGCGGCTGCCGCCGCCGTCGCTTCCGGTCTCCTCTTCGGCGCCGGGGCACCCGCCCACGCAGGCGCCTACGCCCCTGAGACCCCGGACGCCGCTGCACAGTCCGCCACCGGCCAGGCAGTGGCCGCCCCGGCCGCCGCTGCACAGTCCGCCACCGGCCAGGCAGTGGCCGCCCCGGCCGCCACTGCCCAGTCCGTCGCTGGCCAGGCGCTCGCCGCACCGGCAGTCCCGGCCCCGGCAGGCGGAGGATCTGCTGTTGCCGGTGCGTCGCACACCGTCGAGCCCGGCGACACCCTTGGTGCCATCGCAGCACGCCATGGTATCAGCCTTGATGCACTTCTCGCAGAGAACGGCTTGTCCCTGGCCTCGGTCATTTACCCCGGCGACCAGATCTTCATCCCCGGGCCGGGTGCAGCTGCGGCTCCGGCAGCTCCTGCGGCTCCGGCAGCTCCTGCCGCGCCGGCAGCCCCTGCGGCCCCGGCCGTCCCGGCGCCCACCGGCATGGGAATCTACAACGCCTCCGCGTCGATAACGCCGGCAGCAACACCCGCTCCGGCAGCCAGCGGCGTGGGCGCAGCCATTGTGGCTTCCGCCCGGGCGCAGCTCGGTGCCACCCAGGACTGCACCATCCTGGTGGAACAGGCTCTGCGCTCCGTCGGCAAGTCCGTCGGCGACCTGGCGCCCGCGCAGTTCCATCAGTACGGCACTCCGGTTTCCGCCCCGCAGCCCGGCGACCTGATGATCAGCGCCGGGCACGTCGGCGTTTACATCGGCGGCGGCCAGGCCATCAGCAGCGGCATGAACGGTGTCAACGAAACCATCGTGCACCCGGCCTCGTGGCTCACCGGCTCCACCTACGTGCGGGTGAACGCTTAACAGGCGGCAGGGTCCATACAGCAGCGGCGGGTGCATCAGCACCCGCCGCTGCTGCGTTTGGTCGCTTTCGCAATACCGTGGCCCTGTTGTGCTGCCGCCTGGTCGGGGTGCCTAGTTTCGGTGCGGCGGCAGCGTTTGGGCGGCGCGGACGACGGCGTCCGTCACCTCCGTGAGGCCCGGTGAATCCAGCGTCCACACCTGCCAGTAGAGCCGAAGGTCCTCGCTCCACGCCGGGTCGAGCTCCACGAGTGAGTTTTCCGGATCCTGTTGGTCCGGCACCATGCCCCAGCCCAGGCCCGCGTGGACCGATTCGACGTACTGGACTGAATCGGGAATGAAGTGCTGCGGGGGAGTGGCATCCGGCGCGATGCGCGCGAGGACAGCGAGCTGGTGGGTGTCCTTCCGGTCGTACTGCATGACGGGGGCTGCGGCGAGGGCCTCAGGGGTGGGGCCGTCGGGGAACCAGCGGGCCACGAACTCGCGCGACGCCTTGGCCCGGTACACCATGGTGCCCAGCGGCCGGATGGTGCATCCCTGCACCGGCCGGGGATCCGCGGTGATCGCACCGACGGCGTCGCCGGATCGAAGGAGGTCGGCCGTGGAGTGCTCGTCGTCGCGCAGCAGCTCAAGGGCGACGCGGCCGCCGAGCGCAATCTCCCGGTAGGCCGCCGGCAGCCACGTCGCGATCGAGTCCGCGTTGGCCACGATGGGAACCCGCAGCCGCTCGGCACTGGGCTGCCCGCCGTCGTCCCACTCCGCGCGCCCCGGCCCCCGCAGGGCAAGGACCGCCTCGTCGGCGAGGAGCAGGAGCTGCCGCGCGGATCGGAGGAGCTGCTCGCCCGCCGGCGTAGGCCGGACCGGCTTGAGGCGCCGCACCAGGACGCTGCCCACGGAGCGTTCGAGTGCCTTGATCCGCTGGCTCACGGCTGAGGGGGTGAGCCGGAGTTCCCCCGCCGCGGCGTCGAAGGTCTCGTGGTCGACGACGGCGGCAAGCGCCCTGAGCTGGTCGAGTTCCATGAAGATACTCTAATGGAAGTACAGAAAAAGTGAATTGTGTTTCAGATTATCGGATCGTACCTTCGAAGAATGCTTTCTTTTCTGACCGGACTCGGAGCCGGCCTCAGCCTCATCGTCGCCATTGGAGCCCAGAACGCATTTGTCCTGCGCCAGGGCCTCAAGCGCGAGGCCGTTCTTCCGGTCGTCCTGGTGTGCCTCGCCAGCGATGCGGTCCTGATCCTCGCCGGGGTCGCCGGGATCGGCGCGCTCGTCCAGGGCGCGCCGCTGCTCCTTGCCGCAGTGCGGTGGTTCGGCGTCGCGTTCCTTCTGGCGTACGGGGTTTTCGCTGCTCGGCGTGCAGTGCGGCCCGGAGCGCTCAAGGCAGCAGATTCCCCGGGCAGGGGAACCGTCTGGTCTGCTGTGCTCACCGCCGCTGGCATCACCTGGCTCAATCCCCACGTTTACCTCGACACGCTGGTGCTGCTGGGCTCGCTGGCCAACACCCACGGTGATTCAGGCAAGTGGCTGTTCGGGGCAGGGGCTGCCGCCGGCAGCGCCGTCTGGTTTCCCCTTATCGGCTACGGGGCACGTGGACTCAGCGGCTTTTTCGCGCGGCCAGCGTCGTGGCGCATCCTCGACGGCGGTGTCGCCCTGCTCATGCTCACTTTGGCCGTCGTCCTGGCGACTGGTCACTGACGCTCGCAACCGCGCACTGACGCTCGCAACCGGATCCTGACCATCGTCCTCGCGACCTGACACCGGCGGCTGCCCGGCCGGCGGTCCGGAGCCGCCTTGCTACGGCGGGCCGCCGGCCATTCGATCGAGTATCCCGGCGATGATGTCCAGCGCACGGGCCAGCTGCAGATCGGTCGGGGCGCCGTATCCCATGACCAAACCGTTCTCCGGCGTCCGTTCTGCAAAGTAGCTTGCCAGTGTTACGACCCGGACCCCCTGTCCCAGTGCTTCCTCGGCCAGGCGCTCGGCAGGAACGTTCCACTGGAGCCGGATGACGGCGTGCAGGCCGCCGTCCAGGGCCGCCAACTGTACATCTGTCCGGCCTCCGAGCCGGTCAAGCAGCAGTTCGCGGCGATGCGCGTACTGGCGCCGTGCCCGGGCGATGTGCCGCGCGAGGCCGCCGCCGGCGATGTAGTTGGCCAAGGCAGACTGCATCACTCCGGGAACGGGCGTGCCGAGGTCAAGCCGCGCGTTCTTGAGGCGCTGCCCTGAGGTGCCGCGAAGCACGAGATACCCGCACCGCAGCCACGGGCTCAGCGACTTTGAGAAGGTGCCCACCAAAACGACTTCGGCCGCGGAGGGCAGCGAGGCGAGGGCAGGCAGGGGCATCCTGCGGTGCCGGAACTCGCTGTCGTAGTCGTCCTCCAAGATGATCACGCGGTTGGCTTCAGCCCAGGCCAAGAGAGCCAGCCTTTCCTTCACCGGCATCCGGCCGCCCAGGGGGTACTGGTGGCTGGGCGTCACCAGGATGGCGTCAGGATGGGGGCCGAGGGCCGCAAGCTGTGCCGCTTCCAGTCCGTCGTCGTCAACCGGAAGGGTTTCCACCGCGGCTCCCGCGGCGGAAAGCACCCGCCTGGCCGTGGGATAGCCGGGGTCCTCCATCAGCACGCGGGGCCGGTCCGCCGGTCCACGGAGTGCTGCGACGATCAGCTGCAGGGCGTCACTGGTGCCTGCCGTGATGATGACGTCCTCAGCACTCACTGTCAGCCCGCGGGCAGCCGCGAGGTGATCGGCAACGGCAGCGCGAAGGGCCGGGGTGCCCAAGGCGGCCGGAAGCTCAACCTCCACCGGCTCGGCAACGGCCTTCCGCCAGGCGGCCCGCCAGTCGCGGTCACGGAACGGGGCGCCGGACGGCCGTCCGGGCGTGAGGTCGATCGTTGCAGTTTGCTCCATGCCGGATGCCGCCAGGGTGCCTTCCGACGCCAAGCCCCGGCCGTCGGAGCGTACCGCCACACGGGTACCGCCCGAGCCCCGGCCCTCCAGGTACCCCTCGCCGGCAAGCTGCTCGTAGGCGCGGACCACCACTCCGCGGGAGACGCCCAGCCCGGCGGCAAGGCGCCGCGATGCGGGAAGCGTGTGCTCCGGCCTCAGGGTCCCGTCCAGGATGGCTTCCCGCAGCCTGCCGACCAGCTGGGTGGCCAGCGGAACGCGGCTCTGGTGGTCTAGAACCAGCGGCAGTTCGGCTTCGATCTTGGTCCTCCTGAATTGTGGATTCTTGGATCTATGCTAGGACCAATCCGGCTGTGAGCATGAAGGGAGAAACCAAAGCTGAACTGAAGAGAGGACACCTTTCATGTTTAAAGGCCTTTGTGCGTTTCCCCTGACTCCGCTCGCTGGGGACAACGTCGACGAAGCCGCACTGGTGCGGCTGGTCGGCCGGTGTGTTGATGCCGGAGCGGACTCCATCGGTGTGCTTGGTTCGACGGGCGTCTACACCTATCTGCTGCGCGGGGAACGCCGCAGGGTGGTGGAGGCCGCCGTCGAAGCTGCCCAGAGGACTCCCGTGGTGGCAGGTGTCGGTGCCATGCGCACCCGTGACGTGCTGGAGTGCGTCAGTGATGCCCAGGCTGCGGGCGCCTCGGGTCTGCTGCTGGCGCCGGTTTCGTATCAGCGGCTGACCGAAGAAGAGGTCTACGGCCTCTATTGCGAGGTCTCGTCCGCGTCCGATCTGCCGATCGCCGTCTACGACAACCCGGCCACGACAGGGTTCACCTTCTCGGATGAACTCCACGGCCGCATCGCTGAACTTCCGGGCATTGCCTCGATCAAGTTCCCGCCCCCGGCCCCGGGACAGGCCGCCGACCGCATCGCCCGGCTCCGGGCGGCAGTTCCTGGGGGTGTCTCTTTGGGTATCAGCGGCGACTGGGCCGCAGCGGAGGCATTGCTCGCCGGCTGCGACGTTTGGTATTCAGTCATCGCTGGCCTGTTTCCCAAAACCGCCAGGGTGATTGTGGATCTTGCCCAGACCGCCCAGATCGGCCAGACGGTCCAGTCCGGCCAACCGTCCGGCCAGGGCGACCTGGCGCTGGAAGCATCTGCTGCGCTGGAGCCCGTATGGGCGCTCTTCCGCGGGTACGGGAGCCTGCGGGTCGCTGCCACCATGGCCGAAGTGCTGGGCTTCGTGGAGGCGCCGTGCCTGCCCCGCCCACTGAAAAGCCTCGACGGTGAGGGCCGCACCCGAGTCGAGGAAGCCCTGCGGCTCAGCGGCTTGGGCGCCTGAGCAGGTACGGCATGGGTAGCCTGAACCGCGGTACGGCGGAGCAAGAAGCACGGGTGGAGCAGGAAGCGCCGAAGAAGCAGGCACCGGCCCGGGCCGGCGGCGGACTGGCCCGCTACGTGGCGGCCGCGACGCTGGCACGCACCGCGGACGGCGGGGCCGTTGTGGCGATTGTCCTCATGGTCACCACAGGAGGGGCGCCGGGTTGGCTTGCCGGCTTGCTCGGTGCCTGCATCACCGCGCCGCACCTGCTGGGGCCGCTGGTGGCGCGGAGTCTGGACTCCTGCCGTGACGGACGCGTCCTGATCGCGTGGGCGTGCGTCGTCCATGGCGCTACGCTGGCCGCCGCCGTGCTGCTGTACCCGGTGACGTGGCCGGCGGTCACGGGCGTTTTGCTGGTGGTTTCGGGGCTGGTCGGGCCGCTGCTGACCGGTGGCATCAGCAGCCGCCTTCCGGCAATCGCCGGCCCGGACCAGGTCAGCCAGCGCCGTGCGCAGGGATGGGACGTGGCCACCTACGGAATAGGCGGGACCATCGGCCCGAGCGTCGTGGCCGCCGTCTCCGCCTGGGCCGGGCCCACTGTAGCCGCGCTTATCCTGGCGGCGGCCACATTCGTGGCTGGCGCCGTCGTTCGATTGCTGCCCTACGCTCCTCCCGCAGCAGTGGCAGCCGAGGTTCCGGGGCCGGCGAAGACCCTGCGGCTCATGGCTGTCACAGGCCGCCTTCGGAGAATGCTGTACCTGACCGTCACGGTGGCGTTCTCCGTTGCGGCTCTCCCCATCGCGGCCGTCGCCTCCACCGCCATGTTCCAGGTGCAACCGGCGGCCGCCGGCGTTCTGACGGCCGCCTACGGGCTGGGCGGCCTGGCAGGTTCGGCCGGAGTGATGTGCCGTCCGCTGCGGGGCGACGCGGACCGGCTGGTGACGCGTCTCGCGGGATTCGTCGCTGCGGCGCTGGCCGTCGCCGCCCTGTCCGGGTCCTTTGTGCCTGCCGTCGCCGCTTACGCAGCCGCTGGGGTCTTGAACTCGTACTTCTTCGCGGCGACCCTCGCCGCCCGGAGCGAATTTGCCCCGCCGCAGGTCCGGGGGCAGGTGTTCGTTTGGGTTGGTGCCCTCAAAATCACCGCCGGGTCCGCCGGAACAGCCGCGGCCGGCGTCGTCATAACAGGGGAGCCGCAGCTTCCCCTGTTCCTTGCCGCCGCACTCATCCTGGCCAGTGCCGGGGCATCGGTCCTGGACCGCCGCGGCGCCGGCGGGCTGAAGACGGCGCACTGAGGGTCGCCGGCCGCGCACCGGTCGCCTTCGCAAGTATCAGCCGGATGGATAGGGCCGTGCCCCATATCCCGGGATCGCGGTTACGATTTGAGTTCCGGGGCTTTCGGGCCCGCCCGCAGCAGCCGAAGGACACCATGACAGCCCAGAATGCTTCCTCGCCGCCACGGGCCGCCGTGGTCGTAAACCCCGCCAAGGCTGTTGGCGCCGACCTCCGCGCCTCGCTGGTCCGGCTGTGCGATACGCAGGGCTGGGCCGAGCCCATGTGGCTGGAAACCACAGTTGAAGACCCGGGCGTAGGCCAAGCCCGCGAGGCGCTGGAGGCGGGGGTCGACGTCGTTATTGCCGCCGGCGGCGACGGTACCGTGCGGTGCGTGGCTGAGGCGCTGGCCGGAACCGATACCCCGATGGGGATGGTGCCGCTGGGCACGGGCAACTTGCTGGCCCGCAACATGGGCGTGGACATCTCCGATCCCGTTTCCGCCGCGTACGACGTGCTCAACGGGACCGACCGCACGGTTGACGTCGCCAGGGCCACCTTTGACGGGTCCGCGGACGAGAACGTCTTCCTGGTGATGGCCGGTGTGGGCTACGACGCCGCGATCATGGCGGACACCGTGGATGCGCTCAAGGACCGCATGGGCTGGCTCGCGTACGTTGAAGCCGGCATCCGGAAGCTGCCGGGCAAGCCGGTCAGGGCAACCGTCAGGGTGGACGACAAGCACCCGGTCAAGCGCCGGATCCGCAGTGTCATGGCCGGTAACTGCGGCCGGATCATGGGCGGCATCGAGATTTTCCCCGAGGCGAAGATCGACGACGGCAATTTTGGACCTGCTGATCCTGGCCCCCCGCGGGCACTTCGGCTGGCTCGGCGTCGTGGCGGGGATATTCGGCCGCAGGAAGAACAAAAAGGAATCCGCGGAGTACTTCCAGGGCAAGAAGATCGAGGTCACATTGGAGCAGGAGGAGGAGTTCCAGCTCGACGGCGATCACGTCGGCGCCGTCAAGCAGCTGTCCATTTGGGTGGAGCCCGGGGCGCTCAAGGTCCGGATGTAGCCCGATCCGGATGTAGGTCCACTCCGGAAGCAGAGCGCCCCGGGCTTGGGAGTGCCCGGGCCTGGCCTGTACAGACAGGCGCGTCAGTCCCCGAGGAGCCTGCCCCACCTTGGTGCGAGCAAGGGTGAGCCGGCAAGTTTCAGGCAGTGCCACAGCGTCACGGCAACCGAGTCCAGGACCGGTACGCCCGTGCCCGCCTCGATTTCTGCCGCGATGTTGGCGCCGTACAGGTTGGTGCAGAGGTAGATCAGCGCATCCGGAGCGTCGGCCGCGAGCTCCAGGGAGCCGGGACGCATTTCATCGTCGGTGACCCGGCCGAAGGACTCGTTGTCGCTCAGGCCCAGGCAGCGGTGGCTGACGGTTTTGATGCCGTCCCGCTCATAGGACTTGATGATGGCCTCGTTGACGTCCTCCGTGTATGGCGTGAACAGCGCGATCCGCTCGGTGCCGAAGGACCGGAACGCCTCGAAGTATGCGAGCGTGGACGTCGTGGCGGGGATGCCGGTGGCGTCGGTGATTTCAAGGACGAGGTCGCGGTCGTGAGTGGACCCCAGCCATGATCCCGAGGTGCCATTCCAGGCGATCACGTCGACGTCCGCCGTCGCCAGCAGCCTGGCGGCCTCGCGCATGACGGCGGGGTTGAACTGCCTGTCCGATGAATCGTCCAGCGCAATCCGTGTGACCGGGATCCGGGTGAAGTGGATGGTGACGTCGGTGCGGTCGCCCAGGATGCGGTAGCTCTGCGGTTCCAGGCAGGTGTTGGAGGACGGCACGATCATGCCGATCCGGGTCGGGCGGACAGCCGGAGTTGGGCGGAAAGGTGAAGTCTGGCGGTTCACGGGTGCTCCTAGAGGGTCGCGGCGGACAGGTCGGCAGCGGCGGCAAGGTGTTCCCGGAATCCGTTCCTGGAAACGAAGCGGCCCACAGCGCCGGGATCGTGGAAGCCCTCCCGGTCCAGTACCACACGGCCTGCGGAAACCACGACGGCGGGCCAGCCGGCCAGCGTGCGGCCGTCGAAAGGCGAGAAGTCGGTGCCCATGTGCAGCGCGCCGCCGTCCACCGTCCTGTGTTCTGAAGGATCGAAGAGCACCAGGTCGGCGTCGAAGCCCTCGGCGATGGAGCCCTTGCCGGGCAGGGCGTTGATGCGCGCCGGTCCGGCGGAGAAGACCTCCACAAAGGCCTCCACGTTGCTGCCGCATTCAGCCATCGCCGTGAACGTGACGGGCATGCGGGTTTCCACGCCCGGGAGGCCGTGCGGCATGGCGCGGACGTCGTCGGTGCGTTCCCGCTTCTGGGTCAGGTCGTAGCAGGAATGGTCCGAGGAGACGGTGTGGATGGCGCCGTCGGCCAGCCGTTCCCTGAGCGCCGCGACCGTTTCCGGGCTGCGCATCGGCGGGCAGCAGGCGTACCACTCCGGGAAGGCCGAGCCGTACACGGTGTCGTCGAGCGTGAGATAGTGCGGGCACGTTTCCGAGTAAGCCTCCTGGCCGCGGGCACGGGCCTCGGTGACCAGGTCGACCGCTCCGGGCGTGGACTGGTGGACAAAGTACACCGGGGCCTTCGTGTACTGGGCCATGGCCAGGGTTTCCTTGACCGAGATTTCCTCGGCAAGTTCGGGGCGCGTGCGGTGCAGGTGCTCGATGCCGATCCTGCCGTCGTCGGCGTGCTGCGCCGTGCAGTCCGCGATGATGGGGTCGTGCTCGGCGTGGATGTACGTGAGCCCGTCCAGCCGGACCATTTCTCGCATCACCTTCAGGATGGTGTCCCCGTCCGCCATGGTGGTGCCGCGGTTAGTGGTGTACATCTTCACGGAGCGGACACCCTCGGCGGCGAGCTGTTCGAGCTGCCACGGCACGGTCTCGTCCCAGCTGATCACGGACCCGTGCAGGGCCACGTCGCAGCGGGACTCCTGCGCCAATTCCTTCTTGTTGAGCACGGCCGCCAGCGGGGTTTCGCGGGCGTCACGGGGGATGCCGAAGTCGATGAGGGTGGTAGTGCCTCCCCACAGGGCAGCGGTAGAGGTGGTCCGGTAATCGTCCAGGGTGCGGAACCGGCCGGTTACCTGGGCCACGTGGCAGTGCCCGTCCACGCCGCCGGGGATCACCAGCTGGCCGGTGGCGTCGATGGTGCATTCGGCGTCGGGCGCGGGTTCTGCTGCGTCGACGAGCTGGCTGATCTTGCCGTCCACCACCACGATGTGGGCGGACCGGCGGCCGAAGCTGTTGACGACGGTGCCGTTGGCGATGACGAGTTCGGGGATGCGGGACATCGTTGTCCTCCTGACTGGGAAGCTGACGGGATTAGTTGTGCGTGGAAGCCGCGGCGTTTGCTGCCGTCTGGGCGGCGGTCAGGGCGGCGTCGAGGTTTTCGGACAGGCCCTTGCGGGCCTTGACCGGCGGCGGGGCGAAGGCGCCGGCCCGGTGCAGGCCGGACTGGAGCCCCACCACGGCCTCGGCCATCCGGATGCCGGCGGAGATGCCGTCCACCACCGGCACGGGGATCTGCCCCCGGAGTTCGCGGGCCAGCCCCGCCAGAGGCGCTCCGGCGAGGATGACGACGTCGGCCCCGTCCTCCGCGACGGCCTGCCGGCTGAGTGCCAGGAGGGTTTCCTTGAAGTCCTGCTGCACCGAGCCGATGGCGTTCAGGGTCTCGTTGATGGAGCGGATGGAGGCCAGCCGTCCGCCGAGGCCGAACCGCTCCACGCAGTCCAGGTACCACGGGCGGATCCGGTCCGAGATGGCAATGATGGAGAACCGGTGCCCCTGCAGCGCCGCGGCGCAAAGGGCTGCCTCGGTGATTCCGATGACGGGGACGTCGGCCAGCTCCTTCAGGGCCGGCATTCCGGGGTCCCCGAAGGCCGCCACAACGACGCCGTCGATGGGATCGCCGTCGCTGCCGCCTGTGGCGGTGTGTTCGGCGATGATTTCGGCGACGGCGCCCGCCGCGATGAGTGACTCAAAGCGGGTTTCGATGTACTCCACCCCGTGGCCGGCCGTGCGGACCACCAGGCTGGTCCCGGGCGAGGCGGAGCGCAGGGCCTCGGACCCGATCAGGGCAGTGACGTCGTCGCTGATGTTGGGGTTGATGACAAGGAGTTTCATTTTTTCTTCCGGTGAAGGGCGGGTTCTGTTTTCTGGAAGTCGTCGGGGAACTGTTCACGGTATTTGCCGATGTGCGACGCCGACTGGGCTGCGGCCCGGTCGGGATCACCGCTGGCGATGGCATCGTAAAGTTCCCGGTGTTCCTGGATCAGTTCGGGCAGGTCGCTGACGTGGCGGAACAGCCAGTGCATTCGGCCCTGGAGCGGTTCAAGGGCGGACTTGAGGAAGCCGTTGTCCGCGATCCGGGTGATCGCGTCATGGAATTCGCTGTTGGCCCGGTGGGCCTCCATGACGGCGCCTTTGGCGAGGTGGCCGTCGGCCTCGTCCAGGAGCCCGTCAAGGTAGCTGAGATCTTCCGGTGTTGCCCTGACTGCGGCAAGGCGGCAGGCCAGCACTTCCAGCGACTGGCGGACGTCGAAGAGATCCTCCACGTCTTTGGGGCTGAGTGAGCTGACCTCGGCGCCGCGGGCTCCCCGGTCACTTAGGAGGCCTTCCTGGCGCAGCATCCGAAGCGCCTCGCGAACCGGCAAGCGGGAGACATTGAACTCGGCTGCCAGGTCGCGTTCCACCAGCCGTGTGCCGGGAGCGTAATGCCCTTCGAAGATCCGGGTGCGGAGCGTGTCCCGGACAGTCTCGCGGAGGGGCCGTTCCTTGTTCTGGGTTTCTTCTGCGGCAAGCATGGTGCTCCATTCGTGGTTTTTCACAGACTCTATGTCCTCGGCGGCATCCATCTCAGGTCAATCCGCCGAACCTGGCCGGGGACCTGAATGGCGGAGGGCTGGAGCGGCCAAACTTCCGTTCAAGGGCCGCGGCGACGGCGAGTACCTCGCGGTCCCGGTATGGCCGGCCCACCACCTGGACGCCCACGGGCAGGCCCTCGCTGGAAAGCCCGCACGGCACAACCGCCACTGGGAAACCAAGGATGCTGATGGCTCGGCAGCAGGATCCCAGCTCCGTCCAGGGAATGTCCTTGCCGCTGACATTGAAGGTTCCGGTCCGGGGATCCGACGCCGGAACGCTGGCCACGGGCAGCAGCAGGATGTTGTGCTCCTCCATGAACCCCAGCACCAGTGCGCGGATCGCATCCCGCTCCGCGGCAGCCTTGCGGTATTCCGCCACCGTGCCGGGTGCTGCGCCCAGCAGGGAGCTGCGGAGGTTGCTACCCAGCTCCTCCTCGCGCCCTGAGGCAAGTTCCACCACTTCCGGCATTCCCTCGGCCGTGCGGAGAGCCACGAAGGCTGCCGCCGCCCGCTCGATGCCTGGCGGCCTGCCGTGCTTCGTCGGAACACCGAGGTCCTCGAGGGCTTCCGCGGCCCTCCGGACGGCAGCCACCAGATCGTCCCGGACGGGGTGGGTACCCTCGTCCTCGAACCAGGCACAGCTGATCCCGGCCAAGGAATCGACCGGACCGCCCAGCGGAACCGGCACGGTGGAGGGATCCACCCCATCCGGCCCGGCGAGGATGCCAAGCAGTACGCCCAGATCGTCCACGCTCCGGGCCAGCCACGCCATGGTGCCGAGCCTGTGCAGGGCAGACATCGAGTTGGGTGCGGGCAGGCTCTCGCCGGCCGCTGGCGGCACGTACGGCAGGAGACCTGTCTCGGGCACCAGTCCGACGGTGGGCCGCAGGGCTGCCAGGCCTGTACAGTGGGCCGGCCAGCGGATGGACCCGCCAAAGTCGGTGCCGAGCCCGAAGGCACTCATACCGGACGCCACGGCTGCGCTGTCGCCGCCGGTGGAACCGCCGGACGTCAGGCCCGTGTCCCAAGGATTCCAGGTGTCACCGAAGAGCGCGTTGCGCGTGTGTGTCTCAACCGCGAACTCCGAACAGTTCGTCTTGCCCAGCAACACCGCTCCTGCCTCCTGAAGGCGGCGGACCGCCGTCGCGGACTGCTCCGGAACGTAATCCCCCAGAAGGGGGCTTCCCGCCGTGGTGCGCAGGCCTTTCGTAGCGAGCGTGTCCTTCACCGTGAACGGCACTCCGTGCAAGGGGCCCAGCGACCTGCCGTCGGCGGCAGCCCTGTCCGCGACGGCAGCTTCCTCAGCGGCCAGGGGGTTGAGGGTGACGACGGCGTTCAGGCGGGGGTTCTCCTGGGCGATCCGTTCCAGGTGTAGCTCCAGGCATTCCGTGGCCGTCAGGCGGCCCTCCTGCAGGGCGCCCGCCCATTCGGTCATGGAAAGTTGGGTCAACTGCTCCTTGTCCCTGGTGGCCTGCAGTGAAGGCAGGGCGGTGTTGTTCATGTCCATGATCCTTATCGTGTGGTGCTGGCCGTCTTGCCGGCCTCGTTCATGGTGATCTTGGACGTTTCCTTGGCAACGTAGACGCAGAACACCATGAGCAGCAGTGCGGCGGACAGGTATCCAGCCACGGCGAATCCGGAGCTGGTCAGGACGATCAGCTGGATGGCGATCAGCGGGGCAAAGCCGCCGCCAAAGACGCCAGCGAGCTGGAAGCCTACGGCGGAGCCGGTGTAGCGGACCTTGGTTGCGAACAGTTCGGGGATGAACGAAGCCACCGGGGCGTACATGGCCGCAACGATCACCAGGCCGATGGCGGGGGCGATGAGCACCAGGAACGGGTCCTTGGAGTTAAGCATCGCAATGAACACGAAGCTGTAAATGATGCCCGCGACGGCGCCGCCGATCATGACGGGCCTGCGGCCCACACGGTCCGAGAGTGCGCCGAACAGCGGGATGCTGATCATCTGGGCAACAGCCGAAATGGTCGATGCCGCCAGGGCCAGGCTCTTTGGCAGGCCGAGGTGTTCGGTTCCGTAGACGAGGACGAACAGCGCGAAGATGTAGAACGCGATGTCGCTGCCGATGCGGGCGCCGACGGCCAGGGCCAGTTGCTTCTTATAGTGCTTGAAGACATATAGGAGTGGAGCCTTGACTTCTTCCTGCTTCTTCTCCGCGGCCTTCTGTTCCGTCTGTTCGAAGATTGGCGATTCCGCGAGCTTCAGTCGGATGTAGAGACCGATGGCAACGAGCGCAAAGCTGATCAGGAACGGGATCCGCCAACCCCAGGCGAGGAAGGCTTCCTTCGAGAGGGCCGAGGTCATGAGCGTGAAGATGCCGGTGGCCAGGAGCAAGCCCGTGGGCGCGGCGGTCTGGACGAGGCTGCCGAAGAGCCCGCGCCGGCCGCTCTTGTCCGACTCGGTGACCATGAGGGCAGCTCCGCCCCATTCGCCGCCGATGCCGATTCCCTGCAGGAAGCGCAGGCTAACCAGAAGGACCGGAGCCCAGATGCCGATGTTGTCGTAGGTGGGCAGGAGCCCGACGGCGGCACTGGCCAGGCCCATCAGGAGCAGTGTGGTGACCAGGACGTTTTTACGTCCAATTTTGTCGCCGAAGTGGCCGAAGATGGCGGCGCCCAGGGGACGCACCACGTAGCCCACCGCGTAGGTGGCCAAGGCCAGCAGGAGGCCGGTGGCAGGTTCTGAACCTGGGAAGAACAGGATGGGGAAGACGATGGAGGCTGCTGTGCTGTAGGCAAAGAAGTCGTAGTACTCAAGTGTGGTGCCGACGAAGCTCGCGGCAACGACCCTCTTCATTGAGTTCCCGCCGCCCTTCTGTTTGGCGTCGGACAGGGAACTGCGGGTTTGGGAGTTGATCGACATGTTGCCCTCCTGGGCGATGCGACGGGGGTACAGGACCGGGTTGAGGTGAGGAAGCTGTGTCCTCGTATTACCGGTTTGGGATCCCAAATATGACGGTAGGTTGTGAATGAGCTGATGTCAATGGTTTGGGATCCCAAAGCAGGGATCGTTTAGAACGACAGGCTCGGCCGGTTTAGACCGGCAGCCGCTTGTTGTAGTTCAGGGTGAGCACGGAGACCCCCATGATGATGGCGGATCCCACGAAGTAGAGCAGCGCCCAGGTGTAGGAGCCGGTGGCGCCGACGATGAGGCCGACGGCGATCGGCGTGACAAACCCGGAGATGTTGCCGCTGAAGTTCATCGCCCCGCCGAGTACACCGGCGTTGGTGCGGCCGCCCAGGATGGACGGGATGCTCCAGAACAGGCCCACCCAGCGGAGGAAGAACATCACCACGGAGAGAAGGACGACGGCGGTGGTCGGGTCAGCGACGACGGTCACCCCGACGAGGCCGCCCACCACCACGACGCTGGAGATGCCCAGCAGCGTCCGCATGACGCGGTTGGCGGAGGCGCCGGTCGCCCGCCACTTGTCGGCGATAGTGCCGCCCAGGATCTCGCCGACGAAGCCGGCTCCAAAGATCACGAAGGTGGACCAGCCGATGGTTTTCAGGTCGAAGCCCTTGGCCTGGGCGAGGTAGAGAGGGCCCCACGTGAGCAGGCCGTAGAACACGCCGTTGAAGCCCAGCCAGCCAAAGCACATGGCCCAGAAGGAGCGGAATTTCAGGTAGGGGAGCAGTGCCCGCTTGCCCTTGCTGCCTTCCCTCTCGGCTTCGGCATCCTCCTCGGCGTGGGAGGCCTCGATGTAGTCGGCCTCGGCCGCGTTGACGCCGCGGTGCTGGCGGGGATTGTCGCGGACGTACCACCAGACGGCCAGACCCATGAGCACTGTGGCGGCGCCGGCGATGACGAACGAACTGCGCCAGCTGCCGGTGGCGGCGATGAGGCCGGCGATGAGGATGCCGCCCAGGCCGGCGCCGAGTGGTGCGCCGGCGTCCAGGATGGTGGCGCCGCGGCCACGCTCCGACTTGTGCATCCAGATGGCGTTCAGCTTGCCGCCGGCCGGCATCACGCCGGCCTCGGTGACGCCGATGCCGAGGCGGGCGATGAACATGCTCAGGAAGCCGCCGGCCATGCCGGAGGCGGCGGTGGCCGCGCCCCAGCCGACGCAGGAGGCGGTCATGACCTTCCGCGGACCGAACTTGTCGATTAGCAGGCCGATCGGGATCTGCATCAGGGCGTAGGTCCAAAAAAAGGCCGAGAGCAGGAGGCCCACGAGCTCCGGGGCGAGGTTGAATTCCTTTTGGATGATGGGCAGCGCCACCGAGATGGAACCGCGGTCGATGTAGTTGACGGAGACCAGGACGAGCAGCAGCAAAAAGAGCTTCCAGCGGACGCTGGTGCGCCGTTGCACGCCGTCCTTGCCGGGCTTGATGCTGCGGGGTTCGGTGGATTGGGCCGGGGTTGTCACTGCTTCAGTTTCTGGGAGAGACACAGCTTCTCCTTTGCGGGAAGGGTGCGGACAGGAAAGGGGGATGAGCTTGTGCGGGGCGGTGCGGCCGCGGTTGGCGGGACCTCCGGAAGGGCGGATTGTTGGATGTCGCCGCGGAGACATCTTGCCGTTTGGGATCCCGTTTTGGGATCCCAAACTCAAGGTAAGGAGTGGCGTGGGACACTGTCAAGGGTTTTCGGAGAAGATGGCCGTGGCTCACGAAAAAACGAATTGTGACCGCGGCCCGACGGCAAGACATCGAAAGGAAGTAGCGAGTGAAAACGGTCCGACTTGGAAACTCCGGTCTGGAAATCAGCGCCGTTGTCCTGGGCATGATGAGCTACGGCGATCCGGGAAAGGGCTCGCACGAGTGGAGCGTGGGCCTCGAGGAAGCCAGGCCGTTCGTGCGGCGCGCCTACGAAGCGGGCATCACCACCTTCGACACAGCGAATGTGTACTCGGCCGGTTCGAGCGAGGAGATCACCGGCGCCCTGCTCAAGGAACTGGCGCCCCGTGAGGAGGTCCAGATCGCCACCAAGGTCCACGGCCGGATGCGCCAGGCCCGCAACGGCGCCGGCCTCAGCCGGGCCGCGATCATGCACGAGATCGACGCATCCCTCACCCGGCTTGGCACGGACTACGTGGACCTGTACCAGATCCACCGCTATGACCCGGTGACTCCCGTCGAGGAGACGATGGAGGCCCTGCACGACGTCGTGAAGGCAGGAAAGGCCCGGTACATCGGGGCGTCAAGCATGTGGGCCTGGCAGTTCGCCCGGATGCAGCATGTGGCGGAGCTGAACGGCTGGACCAGGTTCGTGTCGATGCAGGACCAGTACAACCTCCTCGAGCGGGAGGAAGAGCGGGAAATGCACCCGTTCTGCCTGGCAACAGGTGTGGGCGTCATCCCCTGGAGCCCGCTGGCGCGCGGAAACCTGACCAGGCCCTGGGGTGCTGCGGGGTCCGGGACCCGGAAGGACATGGACGAGTTCGGCAAGGGCCTGTACAAGCAGGACGAGGACGCGAACAGGGCCATCGTCGACGCAGTCGCCGCCGTGGCCGACGAACGCGGCGTGCCGATGGCGCAGATCGCCTTGGCCTGGAGCGCGGGCAAGTCCGCAGTCACCGCCCCCATCATCGGGGCGACGAAGGAACGCCATATCGACGACGCCGCTGCCGCCGTCCAACTTAACCTGACCGAGTCGGAGGTCCGGCGCCTCGAAGAAAGCTACACGCCCCGCTATCCGTCCGGGTTCTGACCGACCCGAAGAGGCTCCCGGTGCGCCAGGATTTCGGCGAGCTCCGCGAGCCGGTGGGCGCGGGCCGACTCAGCGGGCGTGAACGGTTCGCCGGGACGGAAAAAGGTGATGGGTCCGTGCCAGGCGGTCGGAATCTTCAGGACGGTGCCGGCGTCGTTCGTTGCACCGCCGTGGCGGGCTGACTCGCTGCCGGGGTCGAGGATCCTGGCGGACAGCAGTTCCGCCACGGCCAGCGGAAGCTCCCCCGGCGCGGCGGCGATCCGTGTGGCCAGGCTCAGGGCCTTGGTCTGCCCGTCGGCCATGGCCAGGGCTGTGGTGGGCCAGACCTGCGTGCTGCGTCCGCCGCCGTCCATCAGGGCTTCCAGCAGCTGGCGCTCGCTGACTCCGCCGGGGGCGGACAGGACGAATTCATCCATCACCCCGCCCCGAACCGGATGGACGTGGATGCCCAGGATGTTGGTGTCCAGCAGTGCCAGCGACCTGGTGATCCGCTTGAGGGAGCCGGGCTCGTCGCGGAGCACCGTCCGGGCACGCCACAGCGCAGGTGCCGTGCCAAGCCGCCGTCGGTGCCGCAGCGCGGGCGCGTGGAGCCACCGCCGCAGGATCCGCGCCGCGGACGGCTCGGCCACCCAGATCACCAGGACCGTGGCCGTCAGCGTCAGGACCAGTACCTTGGCCACGTAAGGCAGATGCGTCTGCACCACCAGCGCGTGCACCAGCAGTTCGATGGGCAGCATGACGGCGACATTGGCCACCGTGAGGCGTGTCTTGGTGGGCTCGGGCATCTGCCCGCAGACTTCGCAGCTGAGCTCGGCCGCGGCGGGGGTCGGTTTGTGATGGTTCCGCACGGGGGACTTCGGCGCCTGGGGCTTCATGGTCCCAGCCTGCCCGCCCGCTGTTACGGCGGGATTGCCCCCGCGTTCCGATCCCGCGAAACATTAGCCGTTCCGCAGCGCTCTGGCCAGCCTCCGGCCCCTGTACCTACACTGAAGGGACCAGCGTGCGGAGCTCCCGTACAACGGCCTGCTCGCACGGAAGAGTCGACTCGTGGAGAGCACCGTCATGCCCATCAGCATCAGTTCAGGCCATATACGCCGCCGTGCCGCGGTAGGGTTCCTCGCCCTCGCCGTGCTCCTGGTCCCCGCACCCGTCGCCTCGGCCGGAGAGGCCCGAGCAGTGCAATCCCGTTCGGGGGATGTCGCTCCGGTCATCCTGCTGGACGGGGCCAAGGGTGCCGAAGGCATCGCGGCCGCCGGCAGCACCAAATTCTTCGCCGGTGACCTGGTCACCGGGGACATCTACCGTGGGGACATCCGCAAGGACAAGGCGACCAAGTTTATCGATGCGCCCGACGGCAGGGTGGCCGTGGGCATGAAGGCGGACCGGCACAACGACCTGCTGTTCGTGGCCGGCGGCCCCACCGGGCAGGCCTACGTGTACGACACCGACACGGGCAAGACGGTCAGGACCTTCCAGCTGACCAAGAAGGAAGCCTTCATCAACGACGTGGCGCTCACCGACCACGGCGCCTGGTTCACCAACTCGCGGCAGGCTGAGCTGTACTTCATCCCGGTGGACGACGACGGTGACCTCGGCACCGTGCGCACGCTGACCCTGAAGGGCCCCGCGGCGGATACCAGCAAGCAGTTCAACCTCAACGGCATCGCCTACTCACGCGACGCCCGCCGTCTGGTGGTGGCCCACTCGGGCAACCAGGCGCTGTACACGGTCAGCCCGCGGACCGGCGCCAGCACCGAGATCACCGGTGTGAAGGTGCCCAACGTCGATGGCGTCCTGGTCAAGGGCGATACCGTCTGGGCCGTGCAGAACATGTCCAACCAGATCAGCCGGCTGCGGGTAAACTTCCACGAATCGACGGCAAAGCTGCGGGAGGTCATCACCAGCCCGGACTTCAACATCCCGACGACGGCCGCCCTCTTCGATGACACCCTCGCCGCCGTCAACGCCAAATTTGGCGTGCCGAACGCCAAGACCTTTGAAGTGATCACGGTAGACGCACGCACCAACGCCACCAGGTAGGCGGACCGATTAGGCCGGACCGATTAGGCCTGACCGATTGGGTCCGGCTGAGGAGGCGCCGGCGGCCAGGGAGCCGGACTAACGCTCAGGGAGACGAACGCAACAGGGCAGCAGGCGGCCTCCGGGGGAATGGCCGCGGCCGCCCCCGTTAAACTGGTAAGCGGACGCCAGCGCCGCCGTCGTCAGATCCAGACTGCAACGAAAGGCGCCATTCCCCCGTGAAGCTGCTGGCCGAGATGTTCACCCTTGCCCCGCCAAACAAGGATCATCACGTCGCCGTGCGGTGCGCCGTGGGGGTGTTCGTGCCGCTGATCACCCTGGTGCTGCTGGGCCGCCTGGACCTGGCGATTTTTGCCTCCTTCGGCGCATTCACGGGCATCTACGGCCGCGGGGAGCTGCACCGCAAGCGGTTCTTCATTCAGGTCCGGGCGGGTGCGCTCATGCTCCTGGTGATCCTCCTGGCCACGGTGACCGCCCGCGTCGTGCACGCGGGCGGACTGTCCCACGAGGCGGGCATCTGGCTGCAGGTTCTGGCCACCACCCTCGTGGCCGGCGGCTGCTCACTGGTGATCGCCCGGTGGCGGCACCGGCCGGCCGGCTCGCTGTTCCACATCTTCGCGTTCGCCGCGATCGCGTCCATCCCCAACCAGCCGCCGCTGTGGCAGTGCTTGCTGGTGTCCGTCGTGACCACGCTTTTCTGCCTGGCGGTGGGGCTGTCCTCCCGGGTACTGCGGAGCCACCGGACGCCGTGGGAGATGCCTCCGCCCGTCCGGCTTACCGCCGAGGAGAAGCGTGCGGCCCGGCTCGAGGCCGGGGGCTACCTGGTGGCCGCGGGGCTCGCAGGCACCCTCGCGACCCTCGTGGGCCAGCTGCTCGGCTTCGGGCACAACTACTGGGCCATGGTGGCGGCAGTCGTTCCGCTGGTGGGACGCACCACCCGGCACCGCATCGCCCGCGGCATCCAGAGGATCATCGGCACAGTGCTGGGCCTCATCCTGCTGGCGGGCATCCTGCTGCTGCAGCCCGTGCCATGGCAGACGGTCCTGGTGATCGCCGTCTGCCAGTTCGGCGCCGAGCTCTTCATTGCCCGGAACTACGTGCTGGCCCAGGTTTTCGTGACGCCGCTGGCACTGACCTCGACGCTGCTGGTCTCGCCTGCCGCGCCCGGCATCCTCCTCCGGGACCGGATCGTGGAGACGGTGATCGGCGCGGCAGTCGGAATCGGCGTGGTGCTGGCCCCCGCCGTGTGGTCCCGGCTTTCGCAGCGGACTTCGGCGGGAGTGCCGGCGCGGTAAGGCGGCTTCAGTCCCCGCGCACTCAGCCGCCGTTCATTCAGCCACCAGGAGCGCCTGGGGCGCGGCCTGCTTCATCCTGGTCTGCAGCCACCGGATCTCCAGCTCCGAATCGCCCTCACACTGCTCCACGACGCCCTGGAGGTCCTTGTCCCGGTCACCCTTGGCGGCCTGCCCCACCATCATCCAGGTGACGTCGATGTGGCTGACCAGCACGTACAGGTCCTGCAGGTCCAGCATCAAAGCCAGCGGACCGGAACGGACTTCCTTCACGCCGTTGGCCGTCAGCCGGTGCTCCTCCTCGCCCTCCACGTCTTCGCCGTAGCGATCGATGACAGGCTTCAATGCTTCCCGGTGCGCGTCGCACTTCTTGGCGAACGTCTGCAGGATGAAGTGTACGTCGGGTTCGTCGCCGTGGCCGTCCGCCACAACCCGGAACGACGACGCCAGCGTGGCTTCCGCCTCGTCCAGCAGGCCGATGTAGACAGGTAGTTTCATCGCCGGGCTCCTGTCGCGCGGCGGGATGCGGTGGTGTCCGGGGCCTTCGACGGGCCGTCGCCGCTCCGCAGCTTTTCCACCCGGACGGCCGCGTTCTTGAACAGTGGCTGCTTGGACACCGGGTCCCATTCGGTGACGGTGAGTTCGTTCGCGGCACGGTGCCGGCCGCCGTCGGACGTGTCCCAGTAGCCATAGTGGAACGGCGCGAAGACGGTGCCCGGCCGGATGTCCCCGACCCGCACCGGAACTTCCAGGCTGCCGCGGCGTGACGTCACCCGGGCGATGTCCCCCTCCTGGCAGCCGGCGCGTGCGGCGTCCTCCACGGACATCTCGATCCATGGCTCCGGTGCGGCGCCATTGAGGCGGCGGCTGCGGCCGGTCTTGGTCCGGGTGTGGAAGTGGTACGCCGTCCGGCCGGTGGTGTAGCGCAACGGGTAGTCGGCGTCGGGTTCCTCGTGCGGCGGCGTGTACTCGAGGGCCTTGAGCCAGGCCTTCCCGGGTTCGACGGTTGCCTTGTACTGGGTTTCGCCCGTGGTGGCGCCGGTGAGGAGGTCGTGCCCGAAGGACTCGCAGTGCTCGGGCGCGGTGGGGAATTCGGCGTCGGTGTACAGTCGCTCGGTGCCGCCGGGCTGCTCCGCGGTGCAGGGCCACTGGATGCCGCTGCCGCCGCGGAGCTTGTCGTAGCTGAGCCCCGTGTAGTCGCACGGCCGGCCGCGCGAGCATTCCTTCCAGGCCTCGAAGCCGTCCTCGGGGCCGGACCAGTCCAGCAGTGGCTGCCCGTCCCTGTCCGTAAAACCCATCCGGCGGGCATAGTCGAGGAAGACGTCGAGGTCGCTCCGTGCCTCGCCCGGCGGATCGACGGCCTTCTCGGACAGGTGGACGGTCCGGTCAACGTTGGTGAAGGTGCCGGTCTTCTCGCCCCACGCAGCGCAGGGGAGGACGACGTCGGCATACTGCGCTGTTTCGGTGAGGTAGATGTCCTGCACCACCAGGAACAGGCTGTCCTTGTCCAGGATGTGACGTATGCGTTCCAGCTGCGGCATGGACACGGCAGGGTTTGTGGCGGAAATCCACAGCAGGCCGATGGAGCCCTGCTCGACGTAGCGGAAGATCTGCAGGGCGTGGGTGGGCGGGGCCCAGTCCGGGATGATGCCCGGGTCAACGTTCCACAGCCGGGCCAGGTCCTCCACATGCTGCGGGTTCTCCCAGTTGCGGAAGCCCGGCAGGTCGCCGTCGGCCCCGCACTCCCTGTTGTTCTGGGCGGTGGGCTGGCCGTTCATCTGCAGCAGGCCGCAGCCGGGGCTGCCCAGCATGCCGCGGAGCAGATGCAGGTTGTTGACCTGGCACGCGGACGCCGTCGCGTGGGCCGACTGGTAGAAGCCCTGCAGGACCGTGGAAAGCACCCTGTCTTCAGTGCCGAAGATCTCCGCCGCGCGCCGCACGTCGGCGGCATCCACGCCGCATGTTTCGGCCACTTTCTCCGGGGTCCACGGCTCCACCACGCTGCGCAGTTGCTCCACGTTGGCAGTGTGCTCGGCGATGTAGGCCTCATCGATCCAGCCATTGGCGAAGAGCTCGCGGACCAGCCCGTTCATCAGCGCCAGATTGGTGCCCGGATGAACTGCCAGGTGCACGTCGGCGCGGCGGGCCACCTCGGTGTCGCGCGGGTCAACGCACACGAGCTTCGGCGGGTTGGGCCCGTCCAGCCGGTCCAGCACGCGCGACCACAGCACCGTCTGCGTCTCCGCCATGTTGTGGCCATACAGGAAGACGGCGCTGCACTCATCGACGTCGGCATAGCTGCCGGGCTGGCCGTCGGCGCCGAAGGATTCCTTCAGCGCCGCCGCAGCCGTGGCCGTGCAGAGCCGCGTGTTGCCGTCCATGTGCGGCGTGCCGATCCCGGCCTTGCCGAGGATGCCCAGCGCGTAATACTCCTCCAGGAACAGTTGCCCGCTGGTGTAGAAGCCGTGGCTGAGCGGGCCCTTGCTGGCCAGGAGTTCTTTGCTCCGCTCCACGATGCGGCCCATGGCGGTGTCCCAGTCCGTTTCCACCAGCCCGCCATCCACCCTGATCAGCGGGCGGGTCAGGCGGTCCCGGTGTGCTTCGCCCTGCCAGCTGCCGTAGAGGCCTTTCGGCCCGAGCCTGCCCCGGTTCACCCGGTCTGCCGCTCGGCCGCGGATCCCCACCATTTTCCCGTCCTTGACGGCGATGTCGCAGCCGCAGCCGTTGCTGCACAGGACGCAGGCCGACTGCACCCAGCGGTCCACGTCGCCGTCGGTCAGCCCCTCGGCCAGAACCTGGTCCACGCGCTCGGGCCACGCCTGGCCGCTTCCGTGGGGTGTCCGTTCGCCCCAGATGTCTGCGATCCGGTCCGTCATGGGGCCAGCCTCCAAGGATGGTAAGTGAACTTACTGTCCCTAGGTTACCCGCCGCCGTCGCCAGCGGAAGGGGCGATGCAATGTGCGCGTTTAGGAGCGCCCGACGCCGGACGGTTGGCCGGGTGCCGGGGCGATCGCGTGGGGGACGGCCACCAGGGCCAGCACTCCGAGCACCGCGGCGGCGGCGAAGACGTAGAAGCCCCACGGGTACGCGATGCCGGCGGCCACCAGGGTTCCGGTGACGGCCGGTCCCATGATGGCGCCGAGCCGTCCCACGCCCGCGGCAAAGCCGAGGGCTGTGCCGCGGAGCCGGGCCGGGAAGAGCTGGCTGACCCACGCGTAGACGAGGACCTGCGAGCTGAAGACGAACACGCCGGTCACGAACACGGCGGCGTTGAGCAGAAATTCGCTCTGGATCTTGATGCTGAGGACAGCGAGGAAGAGGGCGGACAAGCCGAACCAGAGGAGCACGATCTTCTTGGTGCCGTGCTTGTCGGCCAGGATGCCGGCCACGATCAGGCCCACCACGGCGCCCACGTTAAGCACCAGCAGCAGCACCAGGCCTGTGCTGACCGTGTACCCGGCGGCGGACATGAGCTGAGGCAGCCAGGTGTTCAGGCCGTACACCAGCAGGAGGCCCATGAATGACGCCACAGCAATACCCAGGGCAACCAGCGGATACGGCTTGCGGGTGAGGTCCCGGAAGCTGGCCCGCTCGCCGGCCTGGTCGGCAGCCAGCAGCGACGCCGGCGCGGCCTCGGGTTCAGCCGCCGGCACGGCGATGGGCCGGTGTGCCCGGGCGGCCCCGGCACGACGGGCTTCCGCTGGTTCACCTTTGGCGCCCCTGGTTTCGGTGCCCTGCTCGGCAAGGACCGGCGGCAGGGTCTCCGGCAGCCGGAACCACAGGAATGGCACCAGCGCGAACCCGGCAAGTCCCCCCACCACGAACATGATGCGCCAGTCCGGCACCACCAGGATGGCCAGGAAAGCGGTGGCCACGGCGCCCACGTGATAGCCGGTCATGGTCCTGGTGGTGGACTTTCCTGCCGTTCCGGCCCGGGCGTAGTCGTTCATATAGGCCAGTGCTGCCGGCAGGCAGGCGCCGAGCCCCACGCCTGCGAGGAGCCGGAAGATCCCGAACATGGCGACGTTGGGGGCAAAAACCACGGCGATGGTGAACAAGGAGAACCAGGCGACGCATGCAACCAGCAGGCGGCGGCGTCCAAAGCGGTCGGAGAGCGGTGCGATGAAGAGCGCTCCGATGCCCACACCCACCAGGGAGATGGTGGCAGCATAGGTCGCTCCCACGGCGTCGAAGCCAAGGTCCTGCGTCTTGATCAGGGTGGGAATGACGGTGCCCAGCACCACCAGGTCGAAACCGTCCAGCACCATGGCCAGCCAGCAAAGCCAGACGGGCCACTGGGAGCGGCGGGCAACAGAGAGCGTTGACATGGGAACCTCATCGTCCGGGTAGAAGCTTTTATGGAAGCGAAGGTGGTGCGGGGCTGCAGCTGCACCGGACCGGCAGTTCTTCCGGAAGCGGTGGGCCGCGAAGCGCTCGGGGCGGTGTGCCAGGGGCTCCTGTTGGCTCCGGGCTGCCGACATCACATTCGACATGAGATTTGTATCACCGCCGGGTGTAATCTGGGACAACCAAAACCATTCAATGGAAGCGTGGATGTGGTGGCCAATTCAGTTTCCGGGGATTCAGTGGTGGACCGTGTGGTGCGCGTCATCGCGGCGTTCCCGGCCGGCGTCACCGTCCTGCAGCTGTCCGAGCTCGCGGAGCGCGCGGACCTCCCCCTCACCACCGCCCACCGTCTGGTGCGGCAGCTGGCCACGCACGGACTCCTGGAAACCAGCCCCGGCGGCTCGGTGCGCCCGGGCCTGAGGCTGTGGGAGCTGGTGAACCGCAATTCGCCCACGCTGGCCTTGCGTCAGGCGGCCATGCCCTTCATGGAGGACATCCAGCATGTGCTGAACCAGAACGTGAATCTCGCGGTGCTTGACGGTTGGGAAGCGCTCTTTGTTGAGCGGCTGTCCCGCCGCGGATCCGTAGCCAACCGGGCCCAGGTCGCGGGCCGGATGGCAGTCCACGTCTCGTCGGCCGGACTGGCCCTGATGTCGCACCAGCCAAAGCACGTCCAGGCCGAGTACCTGGACCAGTTCGCGGACCCTGTCGGAAAAGTTGGCCGTGACGAAGTGCGCGCCTTGCTGGCCGAGGCCGCGAACCAGGGCTTCGCCGAACTGGCTGGCGTGATCGATCCCGACACCTGGGGTATTGCTGTTCCCGTGCTGGACGGCCAGAAGCGCGCGGTGGCAGCGATCGGCGTCGTGGTTCCGCTGCGGGAGATGCGCATGCAGGCGCTGGTACCGGCGCTTCAGACGGCGGCGCGCGGCATCGCCCGGCGGCTCAGCGAGGGTGCCGGATAAGCTCTCTCACCGCCGATGCTTCCATTCAGCGGAATGGCTGTAACGCCGACCACACTCTCCGGCGCACACTGTTAGCCAGCGACCACCTTCTGCCCGGACTCCCGGGCCACGCAACGGAGCGAGGAACACCATGGCACGACAGATCATCACCACCCAGGTGGCCATTCTGGGCGCCGGCCCTGCGGGACTCATGCTGTCCCACCTGCTGGCCAAGGCCGGAATTGAATCCACGGTGATCGAAATCCGCAGCCGCCAGGAAATTTCGGAGACAGTCCGCGCGGGCATCCTGGAGCACGGCACAGTGAACATGCTCGTCGACGGTGGTGTGTCCGACCGCGTGCTGCGGGAAGGCGACCGGCACGACGGCATCGAGCTGCGGTTCAACGGCGAAAGCCACCGCATCGACTTCAAGGAACTCGTGGGCGAGTCCGTCTGGCTCTACCCGCAGACCGACGTCTTCATGGACCTCGCCGCACGCCGGGAGGCCGACGGCGGGGACGTCCGCTACCGCGTCACCGAAACGACCATCCACGACATCGAGGACAAGCCCAAGGTCTGGTTCACGGATGCTGACGGCGTGGAGTACGAGCTCCAGGCCGACTTCATCACCGGTGCCGACGGCTCGCGCAGCCACTGCCGCTTCCAGATCCCCGAGGCGCACCGCAAGTGGTACTTCCACGAGTACCCGTTCGCGTGGTTCGGCATCCTTGCCGAGGCGCCGCGCAGTTCCGACGAGCTGATCTACGCCAACTCCGAGAACGGCTTTGCCCTCATCAGCCAGCGCACTGAAACCGTGCAGCGCATGTACTTCCAGTGCGACCCCAAGGAAAACGTGGCCGACTGGAACGATGAGCGGATCTGGGCGGAGTTCCGCAGCCGGGTCAACGGCAACGGCTTCGAGCTGAAGGAAGGCCCGGTCATCGACAAGATGGTCCTGCCGTTCCGCAGCTTCGTGCACACGCCCATGCGGCACGGGAAGCTGTTCCTCGCCGGCGACGCCGCGCACACCGTTCCGCCAACGGGCGCCAAGGGCCTGAACCTGGCGATCCACGACGTGAAGGTGCTGTTCGAGGGGCTGGACAGCTACTACAACAGCGGCTCCACGGCCCTCCTGGACTCATACAGCGACCGCGCCCTGGACCGCGTGTGGAAGGCCCAGCAGTTCTCCTACTGGATGACCACTATGCTGCACACCCCTGCCGATGCCGGCGACTTCGCCCGGGCCCGTCAGCTGGGCGAGCTGAACTCCGTGGTGTCCTCCCGGCACGGCCAGGCGTACCTTGCCGAGGCCTACACCGGCTGGCCGTCGGCCTAAGTCCCCGGCCGCCCGCGCTGGGGCGTCCCGCTCTCCCGGCGTCCCGCCCTCCCGGCGTCCCGCCGTCGGGCTTAACATCGGTCCATGGAAGCCATAACCATCATCGGCGGCGGCATTGCCGGCCTCGCGCTCGCGGCCGGCCTGGATCCGGAGCGCTTCGCCGTGACCATCCACGAGCAGCGGCCCGGTGTGCCGGCGGTGGAGACGTCGCTGGCCATGTGGCCGGAGGCCCAGGCGGCGCTGGCGGTCCTGGGGGTCCTGCCGCAGATCAGGGAGGCGGGCACGACCTTCGGCGGGATGGCCCTGCGTGACGCCACGGGCACAGCCCTGGTGGCACCCGAGGTCCGCGGGGTCCTGGGCGTCTCCCGGGTGGATCTCCTGCGGATCCTCGAAGCCGTCGTGCCCGCATCCGTGCGCCGCGCCGAGGGCAGGGTGGACGACATCCCCGCTACCGGACCGCTGGCGTCAGGCCTGCTGGTGGGGGCCGACGGCGTCCACAGCGTGGTGCGCCGCTCCTTCTGGGGCGCCAGGTCGCAGGCAAGGCTGACGCCGTACCTGGCGCTGCGCGGTGTCCTTCCGGTGCCCGTCCAGGCCGACGCCGGCGGGGAATACTGGGGACGGGGACAACTGTTCGGCATCACGCCCGCGTCCGGCGGGAGGACGTACTGGTATGCCTCATTCCGCTCAAGCCTGGGCCCGGCAGGCGTCGACGCGGCTGAAGCACTGAAGCAGGCCAAGGAGCGGTTCGCCGGAAGCGCGCCGGCCGTCCGGGCAGTGCTGGAGCAGGCCACGCCGGACGCCACGCTGGCGCAGCGGATCTGGACCACGCCCAACCTCGGCAGCTTTGTGCGGCCGGGCGCCGTCCTGGCGGGCGACGCTGCCCACGGCATGACGCCCAATCTTGGTCGCGGCGCGTGCGAGGCGCTCGTGGACGCCGTCACGCTGGCCGAACTCCTCAATACCCGGCCGCTGGAGGACGCGCTTAAGGCCTACAACCGGCAGCGCGCCCTCAAGACCCAGCTGCTGGGGCTGGCTTCCTCCGCCATGGCGGGCGTGGCCCTGGCCGAACGGGCACAGCCGCTGCGCGACGGGCTCCTCAGGCTGGCTTCCCGTTAGGGCCCTGGCGGCGCGCCCTGGCTTTCCCGAATCCCGGACGACGGCGGTTCGCTAGTCCTGCTGGAGCGTTTCAGTGAGGTGGTGCGTGGGGATGCGGTCGCGGTCGTAGGTGATTTCCGTGTAGCCGTGCGGCTCCGGCTTACCGGTGGCGCTGAGGTTCACGAACACGATCTCCTCAATGGTGAGGATGCTCTGCCGGGTGATCATGTTGCGTACCTCGGCGCGCATGGTCAGCGACGTGCGGCCAAAGCGCGTGGCTGTCAGGCCCATCTCAATCAGGTCGCCCTGGACCGCGGAGCTGACGAAGTTGATTTCGGAGATGTACTTGGTGACGGCGCGGCCGTTGCCCAGCTGGAGGATGGCGTAGATCGCGGCTTCCTCGTCGATCCATTTCAGCAGGCTGCCACCGAACAGCGTGCCGTTGGCGTTGAGGTCCTCAGGCCGCACCCACTTGCGGGTGCGGAACGTAATGTCTTTGGTTTCCATAGCGCGAGATTAGCCGACCGCGGCCCGCCCCACCTGAGTGTGACGGCAGCCGCTCAGGCCATGGCGGTGTGCGCTGCACTGTGGCAATCGATCCGCTTGGCGAAACAGTACGAGTGCTCGACGCCGACGTAGGGGCCGAAATTTGGAACGGGATCGAAGCCTGAGTTCGCGTAGAAGTTGCGGCCGTCAGTCTGTACCGAGCCGGCCTCCGCGGTGATCCGGGTAATCCCCCGGGCAAAGGCCTCCGCCTCGAGGGCTGCCAGGATGGAACTGGCCACGCCGGAGCCGCGGGTGTAGGGGAGAACGTAGAGGCGCTTGATCTCCGCCGTCTCGGCGTCGAGCAGCCGCAGGCCGCCGCAGCCCACCGGCTGGCCGGACCCCTTGTCGTAGGCCACGAGGAACACGGCCGTGTCGGCTTCGGACGGTTTGGGTCCGGGCTCATGGTCGGCACATCCGAAGCGGGCGTCCAGTTCAGCCTGCTGTGCCGCGCGGAGGTCGGCGCCAACCGGGTTGGACCAGCTGACTTTCCGGATGTTGAGCCGGGGGTTGGTCTGCATCTGAGCCTCGATTCGCCGAAGGGGTGATGCACATCAAGGCTAGAAGGGCGCCGTTACCGCGGTGTTTCCTGCCGGTAAGCGCCGTGGGAACACTTGGCGCCCGTCCAGCACTGATGGCAACGGGGTCCTAGCCCGTGGTCTTTTCCCATCGGGTCCTCGGCGGTGGGATCGGCCAGGGCGAGGCCGCCCACCGGGCTGGCGTCCCAGTGGATCAGGTTCCAGCCGCCCTCGGGTTCGCCTTCCAGCGCCACAATGCCGGTGTTGGCGAGGACGTGCCGAGCGGCGAATTCCATGTCGATGTTGTCCGCCCGGTGCCCTGCCCAGACGCGGATCGCGGCGCCGTGGCTCACCAGCGCGATTGCGCCGGCGTCGGCGGCTTCCGCGGCCACCTTGGCGATGGCCGCGTCATAGCGCTCGAAGAACTCGTGACCGTTGGGTCCGGCGGGCATCCGGCGGTCGAAATCACCGTCAGCCCAGGCGAAGACGGTGCTCATGTACCGCCGGTGGGACTCGTGGTCCGTCAGCTTCTCGAGGGCGCCCGCTTCGATCTCGTGGATGCCGTCCAGGATCTCCACATCGAGGCCGAGCTCCCGGCTCAGCGGTTTGGCAGTGATCTGGGTGCGAAGCAACGTGGAGGCGTACAGGGCGCTAATCGGCTCGTTCACCAGGGCACGCGGCAGGGCCTCCGCCTGGCGTTCGCCCAGCTCGGTGAGGCCGGGGCCCGGGTGGGCGGTGTCCAGCTGACCCAGCACGTTCCCGGGAGTTTCGCCGTGGCGGATGAGCAGCAGCCTCATGGTTTCGCCGTCCTTGTCATCGTCGGGAAGGTAGGCGGCACGAGCCGCCTAGGGCGGGATTGGCCGCTTCTTGCGGACGCCGCCGGAAACGGAAGCGGTGCCGGGCAGCAAAGCCCGGCACCGCCGTCGTACTTACTTGAGGTGGTCCACCAGCTGGTCCGCGATGCCGGTGTACTTGCCGGGTGTCAGGGCGAGCAGCCGCGCCTCGGCCTCTGCGGAGAGGCCCAGGCCCTGTACGAACTCCTGCATCCGGGCGGCGTCCACGCGCTGTCCGCGGGTGAGGTCCTTGAGCCGTTCGTACGGGTTCTCCATGCCTTCGACGCCGGCAATCGACTCCGCGCGCATCACCATCTGGATGGCTTCGCCCAGGACTTCCCAGTTCGTGTCGAGGTCCCCGGCCAGCACGTCTTCGGCCACGTCGAGCCGCTCCAGGCCCTTGGCCACATTGGAGATGGCCAACAGGGAGTGACCGAAGGCCACGCCGATGTTGCGCTGGCTGGAGGAGTCCGTGAGGTCACGCTGCCAGCGCGAGGTGACCAGAGTGGAGCCCAGCACGTCCAGGAGCCCGGAGGAGATCTCCAGGTTGGCCTCTGCGTTTTCGAAGCGGATTGGGTTTACCTTGTGCGGCATCGTGGAGGAACCGGTGGCACCTGCCACGGGAATCTGCGCGAAGTAGCCGATCGAGATGTAGCTCCAGATGTCCGTGCAGACGTTGTGCAGGATCCGGTTGAAGCGGGCGACGTCGGCGTACAGCTCGGCCTGCCAGTCGTGGCTTTCAATCTGGGTGGTCAGCGGGTTCCAGGTCAGTCCCAGCTTCTCCACGAACGACTTCGAGACCTGCTGCCAGTCCGCGCCCGGGACAGAGGCCACGTGGGCGGCGTACGTGCCAGTGGCGCCGTTGATCTTGCCGAGGTATTCGGTCCTGGCGATGCGCTCCAGCTGCCGGTTCAGGCGGTGCGCGATGACGGCGAGTTCCTTGCCCAGGGTGGTGGGCGTGGCGGGCTGGCCGTGCGTGCGGGACAGCATCGGAACGGCGCGGTTGTCCTCGGCCATCTTGCCGATCTGGGCCACGAGGGCCCGGGCAGCGGGCAGCCACACGTCCTCCACAGCACCCTTCACACCCAGGGCGTAGGACAGGTTGTTGATGTCCTCGGAGGTGCAGCCGAAGTGCACCATCGCGGTCAGGTTCTCGATCCCGATGGCGGGCAGGCGGCGGCCGATGTAGTACTCCACGGCCTTCACGTCGTGGACGGTGACGGCTTCGATTTCGGCCAGCTCGGCGACGGAGGAGGCATCGAATTCGGTGACGATGGCCCGCAGCTGCTGCTGCTGGTCCTCGGTCAGGGGGCCGGCGCCCGGGAGGACGTTGTCCCCGGTCAGGTGGATAAGCCACTCCACCTCGACGGCGACGCGGTCGCGGTTGAGGGCTGCCTCGGACAGGTAGTCAACGAGGGGTGCGACGGCGGACTTGTAGCGGCCGTCCAGCGGGCCAAGCGCGATTTCTTCCCCTGACGCGGCGAGGGCGAGGCGTCCGGAGGGCGTACGGGTGTCAGCTGTGGCGGCAGTTTCAGGCATGTCCTGATTCTTTCATGAAGTTCTGTGCGCGCTGAAGAACGGGATTCCGTGTGACTTCTCCTCCACAGCCCCCGCCCTCACGTACTTCTCCACATGGACGACGCCGGCCATTCTGTCGGCGGCGGACTGCACCTTAACGTCGTGGGCAGGAAGCGAGGAAGGGCCGGGCACCGGGCGCCGGCCCACAGGGGATGGGGGTATCCGGATGAGCGCCAGCATCACGGCGATGAGCGCCAGCGTCACGGCGGCCGACGCCGCGGCATGTTCGTCGCGCAGTTTCGAAGTCCAGCTGTTGGCCGGGCGGGTGGAGGCCTGCGCGGAACAGATCGAAGCCGTCCAAGCCAGGCTCTCGCAGCTCCAGCTCATGGACTGGCGGTCGCCTGCCGGGCAGGCATACCGGTCCAAGCTCCGGGTGCAGGCCATTGCCCTGGGCAGGGCGCGGGAAAAGGCGCTTGCTGCTGCCCTTGCCCTGCGCCGGCACTCCGTGCACGTCGCCGAGTCCGCCCTCCCTGCCGCCGGGGGCTACTGATGGCCGAAGCCGCGCCAGGCGGAGGCGGCGGGCAGCTCCGTCCCGCCGAACCGGCCTCCAACGGTGTCCTCTCCGTGCGAGGCGGAGTAGGCGGGATCTCCTTCCAGCTCGAGGAACTGGATACGGGGGCGCGGGAGCTGGATGTGCTCGCCCGGGACTTGGCGGCGGTGGAACTGGGCATCTACAGGGTCTGGGAGGCGTTGGGAGGCTACCAGCGGGATGACCCGTTCAGCGGCGCCGAGGCCCTGACCGCCGTCTGGGAAGGGCAGCGCTCCGTGGCGGCCGTGCGGGAGGAGCTGGAGCACCTGGCCGGCGGCGTGCGCACCTGCCAGCTCGAGTACAGCGCCGCCGAGGGCGCGAATCTTATTTGGACGCGGCTCCACCTGGACTCGCCGTGGTTGGCGGGGCGGCAGTTCTTCGACCTGGGTCTGTCCGGTGACGGGCGCCCGAACACGGCAACCACCGAGGCGATCGCCTCGAGCGACCCCGTGGCTGCCGGCGTCCTCCTTGCGGCGCTCCTGGGAGTGCGGCTGAGTCCCGTGGATGCCGCCGTGAAGATGGCACTGGTCGCCGGCATGACCGGCTCGAGTGTCCCAACCCTTGCCCGGATGCTGGTGGACCGCGTCCTGCCGGAACTCAGGCCGCGGCCGGTCAGGGCACTGAAGCAGGGCTCCGCAGACATTGACCTGGATGCCTCCCCGGCAGGCCTCCTCACCCGGGCAGGGGAGGTGGAAGACGCTGGCCCGGGCCAAATCGAGATCATCCAGACAACCAGCCGAGGACGCGACGCGTTCATCGTGATCATTCCCGGGACCCAGCCCGGCAATACCGGCGGCCCGAATCCCTTCGACGAGGCAGGCATCGGCGAATCGCTGGGGTACGGATCGGAGTACACGGCCGCAGCCATCCGGACGGCCCTGCGCCAGGCCGGGGCGGAAGCCGGGGACCAGGTGGTGGCCGTGGGCTACAGCCAGGGCGGAATCCATGCGATGAACCTGAGCCAGGACAAAGCGTTCCTTGCCGACTATGACCTCAAGTACGTGCTAACCGCGGGATCGCCGGTGGGTGCGATAACCCCGGAGCCTGGCGTCAGCAGCCTGCACCTGGAGCACCGGCAGGACTGGGTTCCCGGCAGCGAAGGCCTTCCCAACCCGGACACCAAGGACCGGGTGACGGTAACGCTGAACGGAGTGGTCAGGACGCCTACCGGTGAGGATGCCGGTCTCGGCCCCGGGCACAGGCTCTCCAATTACGAGGCCGGGGCCCGGGCAGTTTCCGCGAGCCCTGACCCTTCGCTGGTGGCGTCCACCGCCGCGCTTGCCGGAGTGGTGGGTGCGGGAGGAACGGCGAGGGCCACCCGCTTCCAGCTGGTCCGTGCGCCAAAGCCGCCCGCGCCCGCCCTGCAGCCGTCACCGCCTGGTCTGGGTAGGGTCATCCTTCCCGTCGGCGGGGGTGTCAGCGGTGGCGGGCGCCGGGGAGCCGGTCAGCCACCAGCGAAATGACGGTGATGATGATGGCGGCCAGCACGGCGGTCCAGAAGAACGAATCGATCGTAAAGTGCACGGGCGTGTAGCCGCTGATCCAGGAGGTGAGGTAGAGCATCGCGGCGTTGATCACGACCGTGAACAGCCCCAGCGTCAGGATGGTGATGGGCAGGGAGAGGAAGCTGACCACCGGCCGCACGAAGGCATTGACCAGGCCGAAAATCAGCCCGATGAACAGGTACGCCAGGACAATGCCGGCGGCATCGGTTCCCTGGTTCACCCCGGTCTTGGCTATGGCTTCCGTGGTGGCTGTGGTGGAGATATCCAGGCCGGGCAGAAGCCAGCTGGCGATCCACAGCGCCAGCCCATTAATGATCACGCGCATGATGAAAGACCGCATGCGCCCATGCTGTCACACCGCAAGGTCAGGCAGGCAGTCAGGGGCATAGGCTAGGTGGCATGACTTCATCAGAGACTATGGCGGGGGGCCTGAGGCCCCGACCGGTGGTTGACCGGCTGCCCCGCTACGCTGCCGGCAAGCCGCCCGTCGCCGTCGACGGCCTTGCAAGCTACAAACTGTCGTCCAACGAGAATCCGCTGCCGCCCATCCCGGCCGTGGTGGAGGCCATTGCCGCCCAGACCGACTTCAACCGCTACCCCGACCCGCTCAGCACCAAGCTGCGCACGGCGCTCGCCGGGTTCCTGGACGTCCCGGCCGAGGACATCGTCACCGGTGCGGGCAGCCTCGGCGCCCTCACCCAGTTGCTGAGTACGTTCGCCGGCCAGAATGACGACGGCAAACCGGACGAAGTGATCTACGCGTGGCGGTCCTTCGAGGCCTATCCCATCTGCGTCGGGCTGACCGGGGCAGAGAGCGTCGGGATCCCCGTGACGGCTGACGGACGCCATGACCTCGACGCCATGGCCGCAGCCGTGACTGCGCAAACACGGGTGATCCTGCTCTGCACACCGAACAACCCCACCGGCCCCATCCTGACCGCCGAGGAAACTGAGCGGTTCATCAGGTCCATGCCTTCGGACGTGGTGGTGGTCATCGACGAGGCCTACCAGGAGTTCGTCCGGGCAGAGGACGCCGTGGACGGCATCGAGATGTACCGAAAGTACCCCAATGTAGTGGTGCTCAGGACGTTTTCCAAGGCGCACGGCCTCGCCGGCCTCCGCGTCGGCTACAGCGTTTCCCAGCCCCAGCTCACCCAGCACCTGCGCGTCGCCGCCACCCCGTTCGCGGTCTCGCAGATCGCCGAACAAGCCGCGGTGGTGTCCCTGCAGAATTTTGACCAGGTTGTAGAAAGGGTACAAAGCCTGGTGGAGGAGCGGGACCGCGTGACAGCAGGTCTCCGGGACCTCGGCTGGTTCGTTCCGGACGCGCAGGGGAACTTTGTCTGGCTTGATCTGGGCGAGAACAGCGCGGAGTTTGCCCAGCTCGCCGGGGAACGGGCGCTGTCCGTGCGCGCCTTCGGCAACGAGGGCGTTCGGGTTAGCATCGGCGAAGTGGAAGCGAATACTCGCTTCCTGGAACTCTGTGCGGTGTACACAAAACCGCCACGCCGTTCCTAGCGCTTAACAAACAGCCGGCGCTACCTACGCCGGATAAAGTAAGGAACAGTAAGCCAAATATATATGCCTCGCCGGGAATGCATTCCCGGCGAGGCATATATCCCAGCGACATTGCAACGCATCCGGATGCGGCAGGCAAGGAGACGGTATGGGCGCAACACATCTGCCCTCCACCGAGTTCGATGGAACGGAACTGGACGACCAGCTCGAGGCGCAGGCCGAGGCTGCCTTAGGCGTGCCTCCAACTGAAATGGTCCAGCTTCTGGGCCCCGATGGCACGCTGGGCACGGACTCCGTGTTCTCCGAATACGCCGACCGTCTGGATGCGGAAAAGCTCCGGGGTTTCTATGCGGACATGGCGGCCATCCGTCGCTTTGACCAAGAAGCCACGGCCCTGCAACGGCAGGGCCAGCTGGCACTGTGGGTTCCGCTGACGGGCCAGGAGGCCGCCCAGATCGGATCCGGGCGGGCCAGCCAGCCGCAGGACTACATCTTCCCCACCTACCGCGAGCACGGCGTCGCCCTGACCCGCAACGTGGACCTGGCCGAACTGCTGAGGCAGTTCCGGGGAGTCTCCAACGGCGGCTGGAACCCCAAGGACACCAACTTCCACCTGTACACGCTGGTGCTGGCTGCGCAGACGCCGCACGCCGTCGGATATGCCATGGGCATCCAGCGCGACCAGCGGCTGGCAGAGGCTCAAGGTGTGGAAGGCTCAGCCGAACCGAAGGCCGCCGTCATGGTCTACTTCGGCGACGGCGCGAGCTCCGAGGGTGACGTCCACGAGTCCATGGTCTTTGCCTCCTCGTACAACGCCCCGGTGGTCTTCTTCTGCCAGAACAACCACTGGGCCATCTCCGTGCCCACCGCAGTGCAGACGCGCATCCCGCTCTCCAACCGCGCCAAGGGCTACGGCTTCCCGGGCATCCGCGTGGACGGCAACGACGTCATCGCTGTCCATGCCGTTACCGAATGGGCGCTCGAACACGCACGCCAGGGCAACGGCCCGGTCCTGATTGAGGCTTTCACCTACCGCGTGGGAGCCCACACAACAGCCGACGATCCCACGAAGTACCGCGAGTCCTCAGAAGAGGCCCTGTGGCGCGAAAAGGACCCGCTGGACCGCCTGGAGAAGTACCTTCGCGCGGAGGGTATGGCCGACGAAGCCTTCTTCGCCAAGGTTGCTGCCGAGGGCGACGAGCTCGCTGCCTACATCCGCAAGTCCACCTACGAGTCGGACGCCCCGGACATCAGGACGGCCTTTGCCAACACCTACGTCGAGGCACATCCGCTCGTGGCCGAGGAACTGGCGTGGTTCGAAGAGTACAGCGCGGGCTTTGCCGGCGAGGACGAGGGAGAAGGGGCAGGCCGCTGATGACCACCATGACCATTGCCAAGGCCATCAACGAAGGCCTGCGCGCCACGCTCAGCAACAACCCCAAGTCCCTCCTCATGGGCGAGGACATCGGCCCCCTCGGCGGCGTCTACCGCGTCACCGACGGCCTGATCAGCGAGTTCGGGCCCGACCGCGTGGTGGACACCCCGCTGGCAGAGTCCGGCATCATCGGCACCGCGATCGGCCTGGCGCTGCGCGGCTACCTGCCCGTTGCCGAAATCCAGTTCGACGGCTTCGTCTTTCCCGGCTTCAACCAGATCACCACCCAGCTCGCCAAAATGCACTCGCGCAGCAACGGCAATCTCACCGTGCCCGTGGTCATCCGCATCCCGTACGGCGGCGGCATCGGCTCCATCGAGCACCACTCGGAATCGCCGGAGGCGCTGTTCGCGCACACCCCTGGCCTGCGCATCATCACCCCGTCCAACCCCCACGACGCATACTGGATGATCCAGCAGGCCGTGAACTGCCAGGACCCGGTGATCGTCTTCGAACCGAAGCGCCGCTACTGGCTCAAGGGCGAGGTCGATACCGAATCGGCCGGCCCGGCTGAAGACCCGTTCAAGGCCCACGTGGTCCGGGAGGGAACCGACGCCACCGTGGTGGTGTACGGCCCGCTCGTCCCCGTGGCCCTCGCCGCCGCCAACGCCGCGGCCGAGGACGGCCGCAGCATTGAGGTGATCGACCTGCGCTCCATCTCGCCCATCGATTTCGACGCCATCGAGGCCTCCGTCAAGAAAACGGGCCGGCTGGTCGTGGCGCACGAGGCTCCCACCTTCGGCGGCATCGGCGGCGAAATTGCTGCCCGCATCAGCGAACGGGCCTTCCTGTCGCTGGAGGCGCCGGTCATCCGGGTGGGCGGCTTCCACATGCCCTACCCCGTGGCCAAGATCGAAGAAGACTACCTCCCGGACATCGACCGCATCCTTGAGGCGCTGGACCGCACCTTCGCGTACTAACGCCGTTGGGCGCCAACGCCTGCCGACTCTTTCGCCTACAGTTGCCTCCGCACCTCCCGGAGCCGACCAGCTTTCGAACCCGAGGATCCCATGACGCTTAATAAGTTCAACCTCCCCGACGTCGGTGAGGGCCTGACCGAGGCAGAGATCGTTTCGTGGAAGGTCAAGCCCGGCGACGCGGTGGCCATCAACGACGTCCTGTGCGAGATCGAGACCGCCAAGTCCCTCGTGGAGCTCCCGTCGCCGTTCGCCGGTACGGTCACCGAACTGATGGTTCCGGAAGGGGCGACGGTCGACGTCGGGACCGCCATTATCAGCGTGTCCGACACCATGTCCGGCGATCCGACGCCGGCCGATGCGCCGCTGCCCCCGGTCCCGGATGCCGAGCCGACGCCGATGTACGGAAAGCTGAAGGACGACGGCGAAGCTGGCGTAAGCGGTCTTGCTGCCGGTCCCCTGGTGGGTTCCGGTCCGAAGGCCGACGCCGTGAAGCGGCGGCCGCGCAAGACGGGGCACGTTATTCCGGCAGACGCAATGCACGGTGCTCCGGAGGTTGAGCCTGTCCAGCCCCGATCTGCCGAGGAAGTACTCGCTGACGGTCCGGCCAGCGCCGGGCCGGTAGCCGGCCCTGCCGTGACGAGGCGGCCCGAGTGGACTCCTGCAGTCGAGACGGACAAACCGACCTTCGGCGGCGCCATTTCCGGACTCATGAACAGGGTCCTGGCCAAGCCGCCGGTGCGCAAGATTGCCCGCGACCTGGGCATTGACCTCGCCGACGTCGTGGCCACAGGCGCGCGCGGCGAGGTGACGCGCGAGGACCTGGTCAGCTACCAGGCGCAGCGCGATGCGGAACTGGACAAGGCGGACACCTTCTGGGGCACGTCAGGCCGTCCGCAGGAGCAGCGGATCGAGCGGATCCCGGTCAAGGGCGTCCGTAAGGCCACTGCCAAGGCCATGGTGGAGTCGGCGTTCTCCGCCCCGCATGTGAGCATCTTCGTGGACGTGGATGCCAGCCGGACCATGGAATTCGTCAAGCGGCTCAAGGCTTCGCGCGACTTTGAAGGCATCAAGGTCTCACCTCTGCTGATCCTCGCGAAGGCAGTCATCTGGGCGGCGGCACGGAACCCGAGCGTCAATGCCACTTGGGTGGACAACCCGGACGGCAGTGACTCCGCCGAGATCCACGTCAAGCACTTCATGAACCTCGGGATCGCCGCGGCGACGCCCCGCGGGCTGATGGTCCCCAACATCAAGAACGCCCAGGATCTGTCCCTCAAGGAACTGGCGCTGGCTCTCAACGAACTCGCCACCACCGCGCGGGCCGGCAAGACCCAGCCCGCGCAGATGCAGGGCGGCACGCTGACCGTCACCAACATCGGTGCCCTCGGCATCGACACCGGGACCCCCATCATCAACCCCGGCGAGGTGGCCATCGTGGCATTCGGCACCATCAAGCAAAAGCCGTGGGTCCTCGACGGTGAGGTCATTCCGCGCTGGATCACCACGCTCGGCGGATCCTTCGACCACCGCGTCGTGGACGGCGACCTTTCCGCCCGCTTCATGGCCGACGTCGCTGCCATCCTGGAAGAGCCGGCACTGCTGCTGGACTGACCTGCTCGACTGACCGGCCCCCGGAGGGGTACCCTCCGGGGAAAGGGGGGAAGGACCGGACAGGCAGGGACGGGGTTCCCATGGGTGAGGATCGCGGGATCGTCAGCATCCGCGTGAAGAACCGCGTGGCCCGGATCGTTACGGAGGCCCTTCAGCCGCCCATCACCGTGGCGCTGCTGCTGCTACTCAGCCCGGCAATGGAACCCGGCTTTCCCGGCACGGTCTGGTTCGGCGCTGTGGCGGTGCTGTTTGTGTGCGTGCTGCCGCTGGCTGCCGTCGTCGTTCTTGTGCGGCTGGGCAAGGTGACGGACCACCACGTCAGCGACCGCAAGCAACGCGCACCGGTGCTCGCCATGTCAACGGTGTCTTTACTCGCAGGGCTGGGAGTCCTGCTGGCCATCAATGCTCCGTACAGCGTCATTGTGGTGGTGCTGGCGATAGTGGGCGGCGTGGTGGTGCTCGCCGTCATCAGCCTGTTCTGGAAAATCAGCGGCCATGCCGGGGCCATCGCGCTGACAACGGTCATCACCGTGCTGATCCTGGGCGTTCCGTGGATTCCGCTGCTGCTGCTGATTCCTGCTGTCGGCTGGTCCCGCGTGGTGCTGCGCGCCCACACGGTGGCGCAGGTTGTTGCCGGCGCCCTGGTGGGCGGCGGCGTCACTGCCGGGCTCTGGTGGCTGCTGCGTGAGCTGCTGGTCCGGATCGGCTGACGCCGGCGATTGATACCGGGGGCAGCGGCCGGGGACCGGCGCCCAGCGCCTTGATGGGCGGAGGCTGGCCTAGTAGGCGGAGTAGGAGTTCGCCAGCAGCTGGGCCACGGCCGGATCTGCGGACATGCCTGCCATGCTTACCGCGGCGGCCAGCATGACGCCACAGACGGCGGCGATGCCGCTGCTCACGAGGGTGAGGAACTTCCAGTCATCGCGCAGGACGCTCTTAAGCGTGTCCGGAAGCTGCAGGTCGGGGGAGATGAGATTCGGGGCGCTATCAACGGAACCGTCGTCGAGGAGGGCAATGACGCGGCCGGCCGAGCGGTCCACACGCATGGCGCTGATGTGGTTGCCGTGGCGGGCAAGCAGGATGTCGTGGCCGACGAGGTGGCGACGCTGGAGTGTAAGCACAGTGTTCCCCTGAAAGGTAGATTTGGGTTTGTCCGCACCATCGGGGGCACCTCCAATTTTATCTTTCAGGGCATGCCGGACTGCCGGAAAACGGGGTGAGACTGCCCACCAGCCCGGGTGATCCGCGTCAAGTCAGGCCCGCGCTGCGCTAGTCGGCGCCGTAGGTATTCGCGATGTAGACGTCGCAGGACGCGCTGTGGGCAACGCTGTTCGCCACACTGCCCAGCACACGCCCCAGGCCTTGCATGCGGCGGTTTCCCACCACGATCATGCTTGCGTCGAGCCGGTCCGCCTCCCTGACCAGGGCTTCGGCGGGCTTGCCCCGCGCGGAGGAGTAGGTGATCTGGAGCTCGCCGGCCGCCAGGGCTGCCGCCACCTCCCGGGCCACCTTTTCGGCTTCCCCGGCGTCGGACACGATCCACCGGTCACTGCCGCTGCCGAAGACTTCGGTCCGGTCGGTATCGAACGCGGACACGACGTGGAGCCTGGCGCCCAGCGCCGCAGCGAGGTCCCGCGCCACCTCCGCTGCCTTGCGTGCGGTGCCGCTTCCGTCCACACCCACAACAATTGTTCCCGCCATGGCTTTGCCTCCTTGGTGTCGTGACTAATCTGATGTCCTTTTCGCGGCCGCAGCTCAGGCCAGCGCGTCTATGGCTTCCTGCAGCACCGGAGCCAGGCGTCGCACGCCCTCGGCGATGGCCTCCGGCGGAACGGCGCTGAACGCCAGGCGGAGTTTGTTCGACGGGGAGTCCGAATGCGTGAAGGCCGCGCCCGGAATGAAGACGACGCCGGCATCAATCGCCTTGCGGAGCAGGGGGTACGTGTCCACGCCCTCCGGCAGGGTCACCCAGACGAAGAATCCGCCCTGCGGCCGGGTCCAGCTGAGCCCCTCGGGCATGTGCGCCGCCAGGGCAGCCAGCATCGCGTGGCAGCGCTCGGCATACAGCCCGCGGTACGTCTCGATCTGGCCCTTCCAGTCGTAGTCCCGGAGATATGCCGAGACGAGCATCTGGTTCAGCGTGGGAGGGCAGAGCGTCACTGCCTCGGAGGCGAGGTAGTAGCGGCGCTGCAGGTGGGCGGGAACCAGGGCCCAGCCGATGCGCAATCCCGGGGCAAAGATCTTCGAGAACGAGCCCATGTAGATGACGTCGTCGGGGTTCCCTGCGCGCAGGGGGGCCAGCGGCTCGCCGTCGAACCGCAGCAGTCCGTAGGGGTTGTCCTCCAGAACCAGGATGTTGGCGCGGCGGCAGATGTCCACGATCTGCTGCCGGCGATCCTGCGCCAGTGTGATGCCCGACGGGTTGTTGAAGTTGGGGATGGTGTAGAGGAACTTGATGTTTTTCCCGGCGGTCTGGAGTGCCGCGATCCGGGCCTCAAGAAGCTCAGGCGCCAGGCCGTCGTCGTCCATGGGGACGGCCTCCACCTGGACCTGGTAGGCCTCGAACGTGTTCAGCGCCCCCACGTAGGTGGGTTCCTCCACGAGGACCACGTCGCCGGGGTTGCAGAACACCTTGGTGGCCACGTCCTGGGCGGACTGCGAACCCGCCGTGATCACCACGTTCTCCGGCCGGGCGTCCAGGATGCCTTCGGCGGCCATGACTTCGCAGATCTGCGTGCGCAGTTCCTCGGTGCCCTGGCCTCCGCCATACTGAAGTGCGGTGAGGCCGTCCTCGGCGATGATCCGCGCGGCCGTATTGGCGAGCTTTTCAAGGGGCAGGGACTGCAGGTAGGGGCTGCCGCCGGCCAGCGAGACCAGGCCAGGCCGCATGGAGATGTCGAAAACATCCCGAACCGCCGACTGCTTGATGTTCGCCGCGCGCTCGGAGAACAGTTCGTCGTGGCGGTGGGCTGATGTCGCGGCCCGCTCGATGGCGTCGATGGCTTCGGCGGGGAGGACGGCTGCGGCGGCGTCGAGTGTCTCGTGGGTCACACTCCCAGAGTACAGCCTTGGGTTGCTGATTAGGCAACATCTGTTGACCGACATCTCGAGGGAAATCTGAACTGGTGCCCACGGACTCCTTTACGTCCGGCGGGGCAGGGCATGGAATGGAGCCATGACGTCACTCGAGCCTACGCCCGCACTGTCCCAGCCCGCCAAGGCCGACGCCTTCCGCCAGATGCACGCGGGCGGTGCTGTTCCGCTGGTGCTCGTGAACGTCTGGGATGCCGCATCTGCCCGGCTCGTGGAGAAGGCCGGGGCGCGCGCCATTGCCACGTCGAGTTCGGCCATCTCGTGGAGCCTCGGGTTTCCGGACGGCAGCCACGTGCCGCCGGGCCTTGCCTTCGACGCGCTCCGCAGGATTACCGCGGCCACGACTGTCCCGGTAACGGCGGATATCGAAGCAGGGTACGCAGGTGCGGACGGTGCTTTCGACGACGGCCTGCTCCGGCAGGCTGTCACGGCGGTGCTGGAGGCCGGCGCGGTGGGCGTGAACATCGAAGACTCAGGGGGCACGTCCCTCACGGCCGTGGACGAGCAGGCCCGCAGGATCAGTCTGGTCCGCGGCATCGCGGCGGAGTCCGGGGTGCGCCTCTTCATCAATGCCCGGACGGACACGTACCTTTCCGGGCAGTCCGGGGACTCCGCCTTCGAGGAAACGGTGGAGCGTGCCAGGGGCTACCTCGCCGCGGGGGCCGACGGAATCTTCGTTCCCGGCGTGACGGACCTCCATATCCTGCATGAACTCAGCAGGCGGATACCGGCGCCGCTCAATGCGCTTGCCGGCGTCGGGTCGGCGTCAGTGGGCGAACTGCACGACGCCGGTGTGCGGCGGGTCAGCATCGGCGGCAACGCGGCGAAGGCGGCGTACGCAACGGTTTCCCGCGTGGCAGCCGAAATCCTGGGCGACGGCAACTGGTCCGAACTTGCCGGCTCGCCGAGCCACGCTGAGATGGATGCCCTGTTCTCCGGGGAGGCCGGCTCTCCCGGGGTCCCGAGCGCCTAGTGGTCCGGGTCTAACGGAGGCCGAGAACGTCGGCCAGCGGCACCCCGCTGACGTAGATTTCCGCCCGGACGGCACCCACGGCCGTTACGGCTGTATGGGTGAGTTGCGCTTCAATCCGCGGAAGATCGCAGACGCCGCCGGGTTGCACCGCACCGGTCAGGTTCACCACCACGGTAGTGCCGTCGAGGTAGCCGGAGGCGTACTGGAGCGAGGACGCCGAGAGCGCGTTGTACAGGCCACTGGCAGGCGGCGCGCCCGGACCTGACAACAGCCTGCTCATGGCGGCCTGCAGCGGCTCACTGATGGTGGAGTCGGCATTGTGCACTGCCACCAGACTGTCGTTGCAGCCGAAGCGCACGCCGGACCGGCCGCCGTCGTCGAGGGCAACGTAGTAGACCGCAGTCCCGACGCTGGGAGCTGCGCCCGTACCGATACCCGGTGACGTGGAACCCGGTGCCGTGAAGCCCGCTGTGGGATCCGGGGCAGCGGGGCCGGCTGGGGCTCCCGAAGCAGGCGCGGGCTGCCCGGCTCCGCCCGGCAGCTGTGCCTGGGTGTCCGGACCGCCGGCGCCGGCCCCGGGTCCGCCGGACGGAAGGCCGCCCGGCCCTGACCCACCGGCCGCTGACCCACCGGCCGCCGGGCCGCCGGGGTTCGAGCCCGAGGGCGGAGGAACCGAGCCGGCCGACGGAACAGGTTCCGAAGCCGCGGCCGCCGTTTCCTGACCTGGTGTGCCCGGACCAGCACTCTGGCCGGATGCTCCCAGACGGGATCCGGATGCGGTGGGCGCGCCGGCTTCCTCGGGCGGGCTCACCGGAGGTGCCGGACGGGGTTCGGGTGCCGCCGCAGGAGCGGCCCCGGCGTCGTATGCATTTGGGAGGGGAGCGCAGGAGGCGAGGCACAAGGGGAGCGTCAGGCAGAAGGCGGCAACCGCCGTCGTCAGCGGTCTGACTCCCCAGCTCGACTTCATGACTGCACCGCACTCCCTGCCCCGGCACGTCCCGTACATCAACGTTACGGCGGGGCGGCGGGCCGGGGAACGACGCCCGGGTGTCAGTTTGGCCGCAGCTCAGTCACGGATTGGTTGCGGCCTGCCCTGGCTGGCGCCACCACGCAGAGGCCGGAAAATAGCGCACGCCCCCGGCCACTGGATGGCCGGGGGCGTGTGAAAGGGGGAGCTGCTTAGGCAGCCGCACCGGCAGGCTCGACGGCGGCAAGCGCACCGAAGAGTTCCTTGATCTGCTCAACGACCTCGGCGTCGTCCTTCGGGTGGGTTTCCGCGAAGCGGACCATGGAGCCGGGGACGGCGAGTTTGGCGTCCTCCAGGACACGGGCCCCGGCGATGCCGACAGCCTTGCGGGCCTCGTCCTGGGCCCAGACGCCGCCGAACTGGCCAAAGGCGGTGCCGACGACGGCGGTGGGCTTTCCGGCGAGGGCGCCGGCGCCGAACGGGCGGGACAGCCAGTCGATGGCGTTCTTCAGCGAGGCGGGCATGGTGCCGTTGTGCTCGGGGGTGACCAGCAGCAGGGCGTCTGCCTGGCTGGCTGCCTCGCGCAGGGCGGTGGCAGCCGCCGGGACCTCGCCTTCGACGTCGATGTCCTCGTTATAGAACGGGATGTTGCCGAGGCTCTCGTGGATCACGATCTCGACGCCTTCCGGGGCGTTCAGCTGGATGGCTTCGGCAAGCTTGCGGTTGTGGGAGTCGGCGCGCAGGCTTCCCACCAGGGCGAGTACGGTGCTCTTGGACATGTGAACTCCTTAGGTCTTGCCGCGGAACGCTCCGTGGCGAATGGTTCTGGAGGCGTTTGGTGCCTTCATCCAGACTAAACGGACTACGGTCCGGATATTATTCCCGGGTCTAGAATGCTTGGTGTGAGCCTCATCCCAATCCGCTCCGGGTCCTCATCCGGCCCAGGGTCATCGCCCGGCTCCGGAGCGGAACGCAGCGACGCTGCCCGGAACCGGGAGCTGCTCCTGTGTGCTGCCCGGCAGCTCGTGGAGGAGTGCGGCGCCGACGGCGTGACCATGGACAAGCTGGCGGAGCGCGCAGGCGTGGGCAAGGGGACTGTGTTCCGCCGCTTCGGCAGCCGCGCCGGCCTCATGATGGCCCTGCTCAGCGACGCCGAAGCCGAATTCCAGGGCCGCTTCATGTTCGGGCCGCCGCCGCTTGGTCCCGGGGCGCCGCCGCTGGAACGGCTGATCGCTTTCGGTGCCGAACGCATCCGGTACGTCCTGGAATACGGTGAGCTTGCGAGGGCCGCCGAAGCGTCCCTGCACAACAGGTTCGAGGCCCCGCCGGCGGTGCTGTGGCACCGGCACATTGAGCACCTGCTGCGCTCGGCGGGTTTCGATGCGGACCCGTGGCTGATGGCCATGTCCCTGAGCGCAACCCTCGATCCTGAACGGCTGCTGCACGCCGTTCGGGTGCAGCACGTTTCGCCGGAGCGGCTGGAGGAGTCCTGGCGCCAGCTCGTCACCCGCGTCGTCGGAGGTTTGGCGGGCTGAACGCCTGATAGCTGAACCGGCTGAACCGGCTCAAGCGGGAGCTCGTGGGCGGTGGCCCAGGCCCAGGGGGTAGCGTGGCACCATGAGCATCGATTCCTCCACATTCCCCACCCCCATACGTACCGCCGTGGTGGGCTTTGGCCTGTCCGGCCGGGTTTTTCATGCGCCGCTGGTCGCGGCGGACCCCGGCTACTCGCTGGACGTGATCGCAACCTCTGACCCCGGCCGGCAGGCTGCCGCCGTGGGGCAGTATCCCGGCGTGAAAACAGTGCTCGACGGCGATGCCGTCCTTGCGCTGGCCCCTGACCTTGACCTTGTGGTGCTGGGGACGCCGCCGGCCACCCACTATCCTCTGGCGAAGGCCGCGCTGGAGGCCGGGCTCGACGTCGTCGTCGACAAGCCGTTCACCGTGACGAGCGCCCAGGGGCAGGAACTGGTTGTGCTCGCAGAGCGCCTGGGACGGGTGCTGACGGTGTTCCAGAACCGGCGCTGGGACGGGGACTACCTCACGGTCAAAGCCCTGCTGGAAGGCGGCGTGCTGGGTGGGGTGACGCGGTTTGAATCACGGTTTGAACGGTGGTCGCCCGAAGTTTCCAAGGCCTGGAAGGCGGAGGCCACGGCGGCCGACGGCGGCGGCGTCCTGTTCGACCTCGGCACCCACCTCCTGGACCAGGCGCTGCAGCTCTTTGGCCCGGGTACGGTTGTCCATGCTGAGCTCCTGGCCCGGCGCCCGGGCGAAAAGACGGATGACGACTGCTTCGTGGTCCTGCGGCATGGAAACGGCGTGCTCAGCCACCACTGGATGAACATGCTCTGCGCACAGCAGGGCCCGCGCTACCGGGTCCTCGGCACCGGCGGCGGCTACACCAAGCACGGCGTGGATCCGCAGGAGCCGTACATTGTCGCCGGCGGGAGCCCGCTGGATGCTGAGTACGGCGTAGAGGCCGCCGAGTGGGCCGGCCAGCTGGGCCGCGACGGGCACCTCGACCGGCTGCTGACCGAACGCGGAAACTACCCGGAGTTCTACCGGATCCTCGCAGCCAAGATCTCCGACGGCGGCACCGCCTCGGCTTTGCCCGTTCCGGTGGATCCGGCCGGCCCCGTCGAAGTCCTCAAGCTGATAGAACAGGCCCGGGTGCTCGCCGCTGGTTGAGCAATAAACGGCAGAACGGCAGCCATCCAAAAGGATGACTGCCGTTCAGGGCGGCGGAACCCGCTACGCGGAGACCAGCTCGTGCCAGTCCGCCACCAGGGGCAGGTTGTGCGCCTCGGAGACGGAGTGGTGTGCCACGTGGCCCGCGGCGATGTTCAGTCCGGCCGCGAGTGCCGGATCCTTCTCGAAGGCGGCCTTCACGCCGAGGTTTGCCAGGGCCACGCCGTAGCGGAGCGTGACGTTGGTCAGCGCGTAGGTGGAGGTGTTCGGGACGGCGCCGGGCATGTTGGCCACGCAGTAGAAGATCGTGTTGTGGACCTTGTACGTGGGTTCCTGGTGGGTGGTGGGGTGGGTGTCCTCGAAGCAGCCGCCCTGGTCCACGGCGATGTCCACGAGTACGGAGCCGGGCTTCATGCGGGCCACGAGTTCGTTGGTCACCAGCTTGGGCGCCTTGGCGCCGGGAATGAGGACGGAGCCGATCACGAGGTCGGCGTCCACCACGGACTTCTCGATCTCGTACTTGTTGGACGCCACTGTCTTGAGGCGGCCCTGGTACTGGGCGTCGAGTTCGCGCAGCCGGTTGATGTTGATGTCCAGGATGGTGACGTCGGCGCCGAGGCCCAGCGCCATGGCGGCTGCGTTGGTGCCTGCGACGCCTGCGCCCAGGACCACGACCTTGGCGGGGCGGACGCCCGGAACGCCGCCGAGGAGCACTCCCTTGCCGCCGGCTGGCGCCATCAGGGAGGTCGCACCGACCTGGACGGAGAGCCGGCCGGCCACCTCGGACATGGGGGCGAGCAGGGGCAGGGTGCGGCCTTCCTGGACGGTCTCGTAGGCGATGGCGGTGACGCCGGAGTTGACGAGGGCCTGTGTAAGTTCGGGCTCGGCGGCCAGGTGCAGGTAGGTGAAGAGGATCAGGCCCTTGCGGAAGCGGTGGTACTCGGCCTTGATGGGTTCCTTGACCTTCATCACCATGTCCGCTCGGGACCAAACCTCGTCGGCGTCGGCGATGATTTCGGCGCCCGCGATGGCGTATTCCTCGTCGGTGATGCCGGAACCCAGGCCAGCGCCGCGCTCCACCAGGACCGTGTGGCCGTGGGTGCGGAATTCGTGAACGCCGGCAGCCGTGATGGCGACGCGGAATTCGTTGTTCTTGATCTCTTTGGGGATACCGATGATCATTTTTGGGCTCCAGATTCGATGGCTGCAAGGCCGGAATGTGCGGGGAAGTTGTGATTCCAGAATAGATCCGGCTGTGAGGCGCACTACAGGAACCCGATGCCCTGCCCAGAGCTAAACCGCGTGTTTCCGCGGTTTTCCAGTACGGCGGCTCGACTAATGTCGACCGCGAGGGCGTCAGGTGTCGCCTGATGTCCGTTCGCCCGGGACCCCCTGCGGGACGTAGTCTGTCACCATGCAGCAGGATGTGGAACAGCTCGTCGAACGGGTGGCCCTTAAGCTGGGCCGCGGGCTTTCCCTGGAGGACCTCGACGGCCTTTTGCTCGCCTACAGCTCCAACCAGTCGCATGCGGACCGAGTACGGGTTAACTTCCTGCTCAGCAAGCGGGTGCCGCTGGACGTCAAAAACTGGCAGCTCTCGCACGGCATCGCCACCGCCGTACGGCCTGTGGTGGTGCCCGCCAACGAGGAGTTGGGCATGCTTGGGCGCGTCTGCGTCCCGCTGCTGGTCCGTGGGTTCCGTGTAGGTTACCTGTGGGTGCAGCTGGACGCGGAAGACCAAAGTGCGACGGCGATCCTCGCCGAACTGCCCGGCGTCCGGGACGAGCTGGACGTGCTGTCCGGGCTCCTGCTTGACTCCAACACCGCGGAATCCGAGTTCAGGCGCAGCCGCGAACGGGAATTCCTGGCGGCCTGCGCCGGGGAAGCCAATGCGGTTGCCGCCGTGGCGGGCTGGAAGGAAGTGCAGGACCGCGGTCCCTGGCAGCTGGTCACGGTCCTTGATGCCGACGGCTGGATGGCCGGTCCGGATCCGATCGCCTCGACGCTGATCCACCGCGCCGCGGCGCTGCAGGCCACCATCGGCGTGGACGCAGTCCTGTTCAGCGCCGGCGCGGAAACCCATTCGGTGGTCCTTTTCCGGGAGTCCACGGGTCGCGCCAGCCAGGCTCAGGTTCTGGTGCACTATCAGTTGGAGCTTGCGAAGCGTTCCGGAAGGTCCGTGGAGCGGATCATCCTGGGAACCAGTGAGGGATTCAGCCGCACCAAGGGCCTGGCCGAAGCTTACCGGCAGTCTAAGGTTGCCGCCCTGGCTGCGGCGGTTGATCCGCGGCTCGGCGAGCTTGTGGACTGCCGGGCCACCGGGGTGTACCAGCTCCTGGCATCGGCCGGCGGCGGGGCCGGCGTCTGGAGCGACGCAAGTTCGGTCAATTTCCGGGCCCTTGAGGACCACGACCGGAACGGGGAACTGCTGCCGGTGCTGGAACTGCTCTATGACAATGACGGTTCCGTCCAGGATGTTGCCGAAAAACTGCACCTGCACCGCAGCAGCATCTATAACCGGCTGGGCCGCATCCGTCAGCTGTTGGGCGTCGATCCGCTCAAGGGGATGGTGCGGCTGGAGCTGCATGCCGCCCTGAAGGCACGGCGCTGGGCATCAAGGCCAAGAATCTGAGGCGGTGAGGGGGCCACGCCGCCAGGGTTACCTGGCCGAGCTTGCGAGGTGAGGGAGGCGGTGGGGAGGAACCGACTAGGCGGCGTTGCCTTCGCCGCTGGGCAACTGCTCGGCCGCTCGTTCGGCAGGCGGTTCCGTGGTCCGCTCGGCGGTCCGCTCCAGCGCGACGCCGTCGGGAAGATGTTGCGGGAGTCCCTGGAGCCGGGTGCGGTTGGCGACGCGGCTCTGGACCCACAGGGATACTGCCACGAAGACCACGCAGCTGGAGGTAAAAACGGCGGTGTTGTTCAGGCCCATGATGCTTCCCAGGGCAGCCGCCACACCCATTGCGACGATGCCCGCCACGATGTGCAACCCCCTGAATCTCACCACGAATAAAGAGTAACCCCGTCCGCCAGCCGGAAACCCTGGTTCCGAGGGATCGTTGCTTGATCCTTATCAGCCCGTCATTTAGTCCCGGAGGGTGATCAGCTTCCAAGGCAGGCGCGTGGGTTTGGCGGGCGAAACGTCCACTGAGATGTCGGCCCGTGCCATGTCCTCTTCCAGGAAAGGGTTCCCGTGGCGATGCGTGCGTTGTTGGACGCGATGACGCGGCCGTTGGGCCCCAGCAGCACCACGACCGGCTCGCGGAGCTGGAGGGCACGGAGGAAGATTCCCTCAAGGTTCGCATCGTCAATCTGAGATGCTGCTCTATCAAGTATTCGATCTCGTTTCGGCTGTGGAGCTCTGCGGCGCTGGCGGCCGCGTCAGCGTCCCGCGCCCTGATGGCGTCAACGATTGCGGCGTGTTCTTCCAGGACTTGCCGTCAGTTCCGGCCTGGCCGGAGTGCCCCCACCACAGGGTCATGAGTTCGGCTTCAAGCTGAAGGGCGGCCGAGGTCAGCCTGCTGGACTGCGCGGCGATGCTGACGGCGACGTGGAACCGGCTGTCCATGCGGCGGCGCGCCCGGTCGTCGGCCGAGTCCCGGTGGCGCCTTGCCAGATCCTCGAGGTGCTCCACATTCTTAGGGTCCGCCCGGCCGGCGGCAAGCCCCGCGGACATTGACGCGATGGCGGCCCCCAAGTCGCCGAGATCCCTGAGGGCCTCGGTACTCGTGTCCCGAAGCTTGTCCTGCAACTGTGAATCTGTGAATTCGATCTGCCGGCGAATCAACCTGCCGCCGCTGCGCCCCGGCTGGTGTCGATCAGGCCCTGGTCCGCAGGGCGGCGAGGGACTGCCGGAGGGTGATCGGGGAGATGCCCAGTTCCCCGGCAAGCACGGACTCCGTGGGCAGCCTGTCGCCTTCGGTGAGGATGCCCATCAGAATGGCGGTTTCGATCTGGTAGCAGACCTGATCCGCCCGCCCGAGCCCCTCGGGTTCGCTCCCGCGGAGGAGCAGAAGCAGGTCAAGCGCGGAGGTGGAAATTGCCGCACTTTCCATTCCCAGGCCTCCTGCAGTCCGTGGCTCCGGTGTGGCCGGTGTCGATGCCCGAGGCTTCGGGCGCCAGCGCATTTCCGATTACCTTCAATCTTTGCACGTTTAGCGTTTCAGCCACTGCTGCACGAGCGAAACGCTACATTCCGATTTCGCCGTCGGAGGTCTCGCCGTCGGGGGTCTCGCCGGCCGCGTCAGCTGCCGCCTGCTTCTTTTTCTGCCCCTCCAGCCAGGCCATGATGGCGGCCAGTCTTATGCGGCGGTGTGTGCCGCGGTATTCCACCGGTATCTCGCCCCGGTCCGTCATGTTCCGCAGGTAGGTGTGGGAGATGCCGGCCAGTTCGGCAGCCTGCGAGGTGGTCAGCATTTCCTCTACGCTGCTTACGGTCACCGCTTCGCCGCGGCTGAACCTGGCCAGGAGATCGATGACGGCATCCCTCGCCTGGGGCGGAAGCCGGTGGACGGTTCCGTCCACGAACACAGTGATGTCAGTGCCGCCGTCGAGCACGCGCTGCAGCGCCAGCGCGTCTTCGGCAGGAAGGGCGGGGGCCACCCTGGGAGCAATCAGTGCCATGGCAGAAGCCTAGCCGCTGCGGAGCTGTGGGCCGGGTATGCTCGGCGGATGAGACTTGCCGATGGAGTTGCTGTGACGGCGAACGGCCTGACGGGCCGCCTGTACACGTCGAATGCGCCTTCGGGCGCGGGCCAGCCGGCGTATGTGCTGCTCCACGGCATCGGCGTCTCGCACCGCTACCTCGCCCGGCTGCACGTCGAACTGGCCCAAGGCGCGGAGGCACCCCAAAGCCCGCAAGCAGAGTGCCTGGACCGTGGCGCCGCGGTCTATTCGTTCGACCTGCCGGGATTTGGAGGCATGCCGCGCCCCGGCCGGCAGGTGACGGTAGGCGAATATGCAGCCTTCGTTGCCACCGTCCTGGCGGAGCGCGGCGTCGAGTCCTGCATCGTGATCGGCCACTCCATGGGTGTGCAGTTCGCGGTCGAGTTGGCGCTCCAGGTACCCGGGCTGGTGACCCGGACGGTGCTCATGGGACCGGTGGTGGATCCCGCACGCAGGAGCGCCGCCTGGCATGCGCTCGCGCTGACGCGTGACTCGTTGTTCAGCGAGCCTCCACTGACCAACGTGGTGGTCTTCACGGACTATTTCCGGACCGGTTTTCGGTGGTACCTCACGGAACTGCCCGTGATGATGGAGTATCCGCTGGATTCCCGGCTCCGGGGCGTGGCGCAGCCGGTACTGGTGCTCCGCGGTGGGCGGGATCCGATCGCACGCCGGCCGTGGTGTGAATATCTCGCGGCGCAGGCAACGGATGGTGCCTTTGCCGAGGTGTCCGGGCGCGGGCACGTGGTCCAGGACACCGCTACCGGTGAGGTTGCACAGGCCATCCGACGCTGGGCAGGCACCGCAGCCGAGGGCTCCGCGGCGGCCGGCGGCTCCACGGCCTGAACGCAATACGCCGGAGGAACCCCGGAAAGCGGGCAGGCGCCCGGAACTCCGGGCACCTGCCTGCTTCAGACTCCTGCCCGCTTCCGGCCGGTCGACCTACAGTCCGAGCTCCTCCAGAATGGGCAGCTTCTCCCGGACCCAGGCCCGGGCTTCCACCGCACTGGGCGCAGACAGGGCCAGCTTGGCCAGCTCCTGGGCCTCAGCCAGCGTGACGGTCTTCAGTACTGCAGCCACCGCTGCCAGCGACCGGGCGGTCATGGACAGCGTGGTGACGCCCAGTCCGGTCAGCACGACGGCGAGGGCCGGGTCCGCCGCAGCCTCGCCGCAGACACCCACCGGCTTGCTGTGTCCCTCGGCCCTGGAGCCCTCAACGGTCAGGCTCACGAGGCGCAGTACCGCAGGCTGCCACGGCGTATTCAGCCCGGCGAGAGGACCCAGCTGGCGGTCGGCGGCCATGGCGTACTGGGTGAGGTCGTTGGTTCCCAGGCTGGCGAAGGCCACTTCGCGCAGGATGGTGTCGGCCGTGAGGGCGGCGGACGGGACTTCCACCATGACCCCCGGCGTCTTGATTCCAGCCTCGGCACACATGGAGGCGAAACGGGCGGCTTCCTCCGCCGTCGAAATCATGGGAGCCATGACCCAGACGTCGGCCTCCGACGCCTTTTCAGCCTTCGCGATCGCCTCCAGCTGCCGGTCCAGGACCCCCGGTGTGGTGAAGTCGGTGCGGTAGCCGCGGACGCCCAGCGCCGGGTTGGGTTCGGTGGAGTCGGTGAGGAAAGGAAGTGGTTTGTCCGCGCCGGCATCCAGGGTGCGGAGCACCACCTTCTTGCCGGGGAAGGCATCGAACACGCCCTTGTACGCGGCGGCCTGTTCCTCGACGGTGGGCTCGGTGTCCCGCTCGAGGAAGCAGAACTCGGTGCGGAACAGGCCCACGCCCTGGGCTCCGAGCTTGGCCGCGGCCTGGGCGTCCTTGGCTCCGCCCACGTTGGCGAGGAGGGGCACGAGGTGGCCGTCCGCCGTCGAACCCGTTCCGCTGAACTCGGCAAGGAGGGACGCCGTGGCGGCCCAGGCCTCGGCGGCCGCGCGCAGCGAGTCATCCGGGCTGGCCGTGATGGAACCGGCGGCGCCGTCGACGTAAACCTCGGTGCCGTCCGGCAGTTCGTCGACGCCGACGGCGGCCACGACCGCGGGCAGGCCGAGCGAGCGGGCGATGATCGCGGTGTGGGACTGCGGGCCGCCGCCTGCGGTCACCAGGGCCAGGACCTTGTTGGGATCGAGGGTGGCGGTGTCGGCAGGGGCCAGGTCTTCGGCCACAAGGATGAACGGTTCGTTCGACGACGGGATGCCCGGGGCGGGCACGCCGCGGAGTTCGGCCACGATGCGGGCACGGACATCCAGGATGTCGGTGGCGCGCTCCGCCATGTAACCGCCGAGATTGTGCAGCATTTCGGAAACCGAGGAACCCGATTCCCAGATGGCCCGCTGCGGCGAGGTGCCGCGGGCGATCAGTTTCGCGGCGCCCTTGATCAGCATGGTGTCCTTGGCCATCAGGGCCGTGGCTTCCAGGACGGCCTTGCCATCACCGGTGGCGTGGTCGGCGCGGGCCTTCAGCTCATCGTGGACGGCGCCCGCTGCGGCCTTCAGTGCTGCCGTGGCGTCTTCGGGTGTGGTCCCGGCAGCCAGCTGCTCGCCGGCCGGAGGTTCGCTGATGGGCTTGGGCATCTGGCGGATCCTGCCGATGATGCGGCCGGGGCTGACGCCTACTCCTGGGAAGTTCTGCACTGAAGGTCCTCGTTCTCTGCCGGTAGCCAGGCCCGCCGGTATCTGCCCGGGCGGGAGCCCGGAAGCTCGGAACGGCTGCGTCCGATGCTGCGTTGCGGTGCCTGAAAAAATTGTATGTGATTCAGTTCATATAGCGTTGCTATAGGTGCTAGGGTAGCGGTTATGAGTTTCGATGGCCAGCTTCCGCCCAAAGTGCGGCTGTTGCGTGCGGCAGCCGAATTGCTGGCCAAGTCCGCGGGGGCACCTGTTTCCACCCGCCAGATCACGCAGCTGGCGGGCGTCACGGCGCCCACCCTCTATCACCACTTTGGTGACAAGGAGGGCCTGTTTGACGCAGTTGTCGCCGCCGGCTTCGAAGAGTATGTGGCGGGCGAGAGGGACTTCGCCCCGTCCGGACAGCCGCTGGTGGACATCCGGCGGATGTGGGACAACCACGTGCAGTTCGGGCTCAAGCAGCCCGAACTTTATCTGGTCATGTTCGGTAACATCCGCCCCGAGAGCCGCCCAGCCATCGTTGCCGATGCAGAGGGCCTCATGGAGGAAATGCTGAGCAAGGCCGCTGCGGCCGGGCAGCTGAACGTCCAGCCACGCGAAGCCGCCAGGAGCATCCTGGCCGCCAACGTGGGCGTGACGCTCATGCTGATCGCAGAGCCGGCCGCGGAGCGGAACCTGGAGCTGTCCACGATGACCCGGGACGCCATGATCTTTGCGGTGTCCCGGGACCAAGGGCGGGATGCGGGACCGGAGGACTCCGGGAAGTCATCGGTGGTGGTGGCTGCCATTGCGCTGAACGCGGCGCTGCAGGCATCCCACTCGGACCAGCTCACCAGCTCGGAACTCAAGCTTTTTCTCGAATGGCTCCACCGGATCTCCACCGGTTCCACCAGCTAGACGAAACTATCGGACTATCCTGCGGTGCCGCAGGGACCACGTTAGGAAATCAGATGGCAACAGAGACAGTTGCAAAACCCAAAACCAGTGCGCGGGTGCACGTCCAGAGGTTCGGGACGTTCCTGTCCGGCATGATCATGCCCAACATCGGCGCCTTTATCGCCTGGGGGCTCATCACAGCCCTCTTCATCGAGAAAGGCTGGATCCCCGTTGCGGCACTGGGCGGGTTCGGCACCAACGCGGCGGGCGCGCCCAACGTTGGCCTCGTTGGCCCCATGATCACCTACCTGCTGCCGCTCCTGATCGGCTACACCGGCGGCAAGATGGTCTATGACGTCCGGGGTGGCGTCGTCGGCGCCATCGGCACCATGGGCGTGATCGTGGGCGCAGGCATCCCGATGTTCATCGGCGCCATGATCATGGGCCCGCTTGGTGGCTGGACCATGAAGAAGCTCGACGCGATCTGGCACGGCAAGATCCGCCCGGGCTTCGAGATGCTGGTGAACAACTTCTCCGCCGGAATCTGGGGCGCACTGCTGGCCATGCTGGGCTTCTACGGCATCTCGCCGCTGGTGACGGCGTTCAGCACGGCTGCCGGCAACTTCGTCCAGTTCCTGGTGAACAACGGCCTGCTTCCGCTGACCTCCATCTTCATCGAACCGGCCAAGGTCCTCTTCCTGAACAACGCCATCAACCATGGCGTGCTGACCCCGCTGGGCGTCCAGCAGTCGCTGGAGCAGGGCAAATCCATCCTCTTCCTGCTGGAGGCCAACCCCGGCCCGGGCTTCGGTATCCTGCTGGCCTACATGTTCTTCGGCCGCGGTGCGGCGAAGGCTTCCGCTCCCGGCGCTGCCATCATCCAGTTCCTCGGCGGAATCCATGAGATCTACTTCCCTTACGTCCTCATGCGCCCGCTGCTGATCCTGGCAGCGATCGCCGGCGGCATGACCGGCATCGCCACCCTTGCCGTCACGGGCGCCGGCCTGGTTGCCCCGGCCGCTCCGGGATCCATCTTTGCGGTATTCGCCCAAACTGCCCGTGACAGCTACCTCGGGGTTGCCCTCTCGGTTCTGCTCGCCGCCACGGCGTCCTTCCTGGTCGCCTCGGTGATCCTGCGCACGACGCGCCATAGCGACGAGGACGACCTCAGCGCAGCCACCAGCCGGATGGAGGAGATGAAGGGCAAGAAGAGCTCCGTCGCTTCCACCCTCACCGGGGCAGGCGCCGGTGGCGGAGTGGGCGTCCTGACCGGCCCCATCAAGAACATCGTGTTCGCTTGCGACGCCGGCATGGGCTCCAGCGCCATGGGCGCCTCCGTCCTGCGCAACAAGATCAAGGCTGCCGGGTTCCCGGAAGTCAACGTCACCAACGCGTCCATCGCCAACCTCGGCGACACGTACGACGTCGTGGTCACGCACCAGGACCTTACCGAGCGTGCCAAGCCTGCTACGGCCAGTGCCGTCCACGTCTCCGTGGACAACTTCATGAACAGCCCGCGCTATGACGAGATCGTGGAGCTGGTCCAGCGCAGCAACGCGGAAGAAGCGGGCGCTCCTGCGGCCGGGGCCGCTACTGCGGCAGCAACCACCCCCGAAACCACCGCTGCCCCCGAAACCGGCGCAGCGCCGTCGGACATCCTGGTGCCGGAGAGCGTGGTCCTCCACGGCTCCGCATCCACCCGGGATGCCGCCATCGACGAGGCGGGCCAGCTGCTGCTGGCGCGCGGCGCCGTGGACAACGACTACATCCTCGCGATGCACGAGCGCGAGGAGTCCGTGTCCACGTACATGGGCAGCTTCCTCGCGATCCCGCACGGCACCAACGCCGCGAAGGACCATATCAGGAAGTCGGCCGTCTCGGTGGTCCGCTACCCCGAGGGCATCGACTGGAACGGGAAGCAGGTCAAGTTCGTGGTGGGCGTGGCCGGTGTCAACAACGAGCACCTGCACATCCTGTCCTCGATCGCCAAGGTCTTCACGAACAAGGCGCAGGTGGCGCAGCTTGAGGCGGCGTCAACCGTGGACGAAGTCCTGGAGCTGTTCGGAAAGGTCAACGCATAGTGAAGGCTGTACATTTTGGAGCCGGCAACATCGGCCGGGGGTTCGTAGGACTGCTGCTGCACGATGCCGGGTATGAGGTGGTGTTCGCGGACGTTGCCGACGCCCTGATCACCCAGCTCGCCGCCGCGGACAGCTACAGCGTGCACGAGGTGGGGGAGAACCCCGCCGTCCGCACGGTGGACAACTTCCGGGCGGTCAACTCCGGCACCCAGGAGCCGCAGCTCATCGAGGAAATCGCGACGGCGGACATCGTCACCACCGCGGTGGGGCCGCATATCCTCAAGTTCTTGGCCCCCGCGATCGCCAAGGGAATTGCAGCCCGGGCTCCGGGGCTGCCGCCGCTGCAGGTGATGGCCTGCGAGAACGCCATCAACGCCACGGACATCCTGCGCGAGTCGATCGTGGAGTGCTGGGATGAGGCCGCGGGATCACTGCAGGACACGGCTGTATTCGCCAACACTGCCGTGGACCGGATCGTGCCCAACCAGGAACCGGGCCAGGGCCTGGACGTCACGGTGGAGACGTTCTACGAGTGGGTCATCGACCGGACGCCCTTTGGCGGTGCCGGCCCGGTGATTCCCGGCGCCACCTTCGTGGACGAGCTCGGCCCCTACATCGAGCGCAAGCTGTTCACGGTGAACACGGGGCACGCGTCCGCGGCGTACTTCGGCTTCGAAGCCGGGCTGGAGAAGATCTCCGACGCCATGGCCGACGAGGACGTTGCCGCCGACGTGCGCGCCGTGCTCGACGAGACCAAGCAGCTGCTCGTGTCCAAGCACGGCTTCAGCTACGACGAGCAGGAGGCCTACGTCCAGAAGATCCTGGCCCGCTTCACCAACCCGCACCTGCCGGACACGGTGCACCGCGTAGGGCGCGCGCCGCTGCGCAAGCTCAGCCGGCACGAACGGTTCATCGGCCCGGCTGCGGAACTTGCCGAACGCGGGATTGTCCCCGAGGCACTGCTCGGGGCGATCGCAGCAGCCTTGCGGTTCAACGATCCGGCCGACGCCGAGGCCGTCGAGCTGGGCCAGATCCTGGCGGACTCCGAACCTGCCGCCGCCACGGAGCGCATCACCGGGCTGGCGCAGGACCACCCACTCTTCGCCGCGGTCTGCGGCCTGGTCGAGGAGCGCAAGGCGGAGGACGTCGCCGCCCCGGCGTAGCCTCCCCGCGGCCCTGCTGCACGGCGGACACGACGAAACTGAACACAACGAAACGCATGACGCCGGAACCCAAACTGGGTTCCGGCGTCATGCGTTTATCCGGCTTCATTCAGACGCTTCCTCACGTCCTGCCGCTTTTTTCCCGACGCTGCCTCACGTCCTGCTGCCTTCGCCGCAACGCTTCCGCACTCGGTGCCGGTCAGGCCAGACCTGCCTGCGCCAAGTGAGGAAGGGTTTGAAGAAAACCTGCAGGACGTGATGAAGGGTCACCGAAAAACCTGCAGGATCTGCGGGAGCGTTTGGAAGTCGGGCTTGAGGTGGCTAGCTCGCCTGGGGGCTCACTGCAGCGGCGGCGGCTTGGACGGCCTCGCGCAGCGGCGTTGTGGGGCGGCCGAGCAGGGCGCTCAGGTCACCGCTGGTGACGAGGAGGTCGCCACGCGCGATGCCGAGGTCACTGTCCGCCAGGATAGCCGCGTAGGGCTCCGGCAGCCCGGCTTCCACCAGGACCTGGGTGTACTTCTCCGCCGGCAGATCGTTATACGTCACCGGCGTTCCGGACGCCGCGCTGACTTCCCCGGCCAGCTCACTGAGAGTGAAGGCGTCGTCGCCGCCCAGCTCGTAGACCTTGCCGCCCTGGTCATCCCGGAGCAGGACCGCCGCTGCCGCCGCCGCGTAGTCGGCCCGGGCGGCCGCGCTCACCCGGCCGTCGCCGGCGCTGCCGAGCACGGCGCCATGCTGGACCTGAACCGGGAGCTGGCCTGTGTAGTTCTCCAGGTACCAGCCGTTGCGGAGCAGGACGAAGGGGACGCCGGAGTCCCGGAGGATCCCTTCAGTAGCGATGTGCTCATCGGCCAGCTTCATGGCGGTGGTGTCCGCGTTGGCGACGCTGGTGTAGGCGATTAGTCCAACGTCGGCGTCCCTGGCCGCTTCGATCGCGTTGCGGTGCTGCTCAATGCGCTGGCCCACCTCGCTGCCGGAGACGAGCAGGACCTTGTCCGCGCCGGCGAACGCCTGCCGCAGCGACTCGGGTTGGCTGTAATCGATGGAGCGGACCTGGACGCCGCGCTGGCTGAGGTCCGCGATCCTGTCCACGGTACGGCCTGCGGCCACGATCTGCTCCGCGGGCAGGCCGCTTTCGAGCAGTTCTTCGACGACGAGGCGGCCGAGCTGGCCGGTGGCTCCGGTGATGACGATGGTCATTGTGGTCCTTTCTGGGGTGACTGTCAGTGGTGCCAACCCGGTCCCGTCTGGATTACTTCCCAAAAGAGAGTACGCACTTTCAGGTAAGGTACTGTCATGAAGGTAAGTACCCCAGCCAAGGTCGCCGCGTTTCCCTTCGCCGACGGGATCTTTCCCGCCGGATGCCCCAGCCGGACCGTCCTGGACCATGTCACCAGCAAGTGGGGCGTGCTGCTCCTGGTTGCCCTGTCAGAGGGTCCCCAGCGCTGGAGCGAACTCCGCCGCCGGGCCGAGGGCATCAGCGAGAAAATGCTCGCCCAGACATTGAAGACCCTCGAAGCCGACGGCTTCGTCCGCCGAGAGGCCCAGCCCGTCATTCCTCCTCGCGTGGACTACAGCCTGACCGGCCGCGGGGAGGAATTGGGTGCCCTGCTGCTTCCCCTCGTCGCCTGGGTGGCCGAGCACGCCGAGGCGATCGTGAACCGTCCGGCGAGCTAGGCAGCAGCCCTAGGCGGTGCGTGCCACCGTGTAGTCGAAGGTCCCGGACTCGACTGCCACGAGTCACTGCTAAAGCAGGACGGTGGCGCACCCATTGCATTTAGGCGTCCTAACTATTAGGCTACCTAAGTATGGAAACAAAGAATGCCCCCGCACTGCAGGAGCTTGCGCAGGACTTCCGCGAGGCGCTTCGGCACAGCGTGTACCTGGTCCGGCGCCTCGATGCGGACGGTGAACTGAGCGCCGCCCAGCTGAGCACGCTCAAAATGCTGCTCGAGGACGGCGTCCGGGTGGGCGAGATCGCCAGGAACCTTGGCGTCAGGGTGCCCAGTGCCACCGAGCAGGTCATTAAGCTCGAGCGGGCAGGACTGGCCCGCCGGGAAGCGGACCCGGACGACTCCCGGGCGGTCCGCGTTGTGCTGACCGCCCAAGGCCGTGACGCCGTCGAATCCGCCAACCGGCGCCGGAACGCCGTGATGGCCGGCATTCTCGAATCCCTTACCGATGATGAAAGGCGCTCCCTGGCGGCGGCCCTCCCGGTCATCGAAAAGATCAACAGCACCCTCCATAACTGACAAGCGCTTCAAAACTGGCAAGCGACTCAGAACTGAAACAGCGACACTTAGGAGTTCCTTCCATGGACGGCCAGCTCGCAGACACCCTGCCGGCACCACAATCCACTCTTGAGGCTGAGAAGGCCTCATTCCTCAAGCAGCCCAAAGCGGTCTGGGCCACGGCGCTCGCGGCAGTGTTCGCGTTCATGGGCATCGGCCTGGTGGATCCCATCCTGCCGGCCATCGCCAAGAACCTGGACGCCAGCCCCAGCCAGGTCTCACTGCTTTTCACCAGCTATTTCCTGGTCACCGCGGTGGCCATGCTCCTCACCGGTTTCGTCTCGTCGCGCATCGGCGGAAAGCGCACCCTGCTGGCCGGGCTGGCCGTGATCGTGGTGTTCTCCTCGCTCTCCGGCATGTCCGGCAGCGTCGGCGAACTGGTTGGATTCCGCGCGGGATGGGGGCTCGGCAACGCACTCTTTGTGGCCACCGCGCTCGCCGTCATTGTCGGCGTGGCCAGCGGCGGCGCGGGCACGGCGATCATCCTCTATGAGGCCGCACTGGGTCTGGGCATCTCGCTGGGGCCACTCCTCGGCGCCCTCCTCGGAGGCTGGCAGTGGCGCGCCCCGTTCTTCGGCACGGCCGCGCTGATGGCGGCGGCCTTCATTGCACTCACCGCGCTGCTTCCGAAAACCCCGTTGCCCGCCCGCAAGGTAAGCCTGGCCGATCCGCTGCGGGCCCTGGGCAACAAGGGACTGCGGACGACGGCGGCCAGCGGCCTGTTCTACAACTACGGCTTTTTCACCGTGCTCGCCTTCACCCCGTTTATCCTGGGCATGGACGCGTATGGCATCGGCGGGGTGTTCTTCGGCTGGGGTGTCGCCGTCGCCGTCTTTTCGGTCTTCGTGGCCCCGGCGCTGCAGAACCGTTTCGGCGCCACGAAGGTGCTCCTCGGCACGCTTGGCCTGCTGATGCTGGACCTGGCAGGTTTAGGCCTGGCTGCGGGTCACTCCGTGCCGGCCGTTGTTGCGCTCGTGGTGGCCTCCGGGGCGCTGCTGGGCATCAACAACACCATCTACACCGAGCTGGCGATGGGTGTCTCGGACTCGCCGCGCCCGGTCGCCTCGGCTGGGTACAACTTCGTCCGCTGGATGGGCGGCGCCCTGGCGCCCTTTGCAGCTGCGCAGCTTGGCGAGCACTTCGGGCCGCAGGTGCCGTTCTTCGCCGGCGCGGTGGCAATGATCGTCGCCATGGCTGTGGTGGCCGGCGGGCGGCGCTATCTCGCCGCCCATGAACCGCACGTGGTCTGAGCCGGGAGCCCGTCAATCCCAAGGTGCGCAGAAAACAAAAGACGCCCACGTTCCCGGGACACAGTCCGCAGGGAACATGGGCGTCTTCCGTTTCATGCCGGAGGAGCCAAGAGCCGGTCAGACCTTGACAGACCCCTTCGGAACAAACAGGGTCTCAGCCTGTTCCAGCGACATGCCGTTCGTCTCCGGCACCTTGTACATGACGAAGAAGAACGAGGCTGCCGCGAAGAGTGCGTACATGGCGTACGTCAGCGGCAGCGAGCCTGCGGCCATCACGGGGAAGCTCAGCGTGATGGCAAAGTTGGCGATCCACTGGGCGGCGGCGGCCAGGCCCAGCGCCCGGGCGCGGATCCGGGCCGGGAAGATCTCACCCAGCAGGACCCATACCAGCGGTCCCCAGGATGCTCCGAAGCTGATTACGAACACGTTCGCGGCCACCAGGGCAACGGTGCCCCAGGCGCCGGGGAGCGTGATGTCGGAGCCGGTGCCCGTGGCCGAGGCGAAGGCCAGGGCCATGGCACCGAGGGATACGGCCATACCGATGGAACCGGCCAGCAGAATGGGGCGGCGGCCGATCCTGTCCACGAGGGCGATGGCCACGAGCGTGACCAGGATGTTGGTGATGGACGTGGCCACCGAGATGGTCAGCGAGTCCTTCTCCTGGAAACCCACGGCCTTCCAGAGCGTGGTGGAGTAGTAGAAGATCACGTTGATGCCCACGAACTGCTGCAGGACGGACAGCGTGATGCCGATCCAGACCACGGCCTGCAGCCCGAACGCCTTGCCGCGGAGGGAGCCCTTCCTGCCGGCGAGCTGGTCCTCCTCGATGGCCTCGCGGATTTCGCGCAGGTGGCGGTCGGTGTCCTCATCCGGGGCGATGGAGTCGAAGACCTTACGGGCCAGGTCCTCCTTGCCCTGGACCACCAGGAAGCGCGGGGACTCGGGCAGCGTGAACGCGATGACGCCGTAGAGCACGGCCGGAACGGCGGCGGCCAGGAACATCCAGCGCCAGGCCTCGATGCCCAGCCAGAATGCCTGGTGCGCGCCGCCGGCGGAGGTAGCGAACAGTGCGTCGGACAGCAGGGCGGCGAAGATGCCCGTGGTGATGGCCAGCTGCTGCAGCGATGCGAGCCGGCCGCGGACGTGCCGGGGCGAGATTTCGGAGATGTATGCCGGGGCGATGACCGAGGCCAGGCCGATGCCGAGCCCGCCAACCAGGCGCCAGAAAATGAGGTCCCAGACGCTGAGGCAGAAGCCGGTCCCGATGGCGCTGATGAAGAACAGCAGTGCCCCAAGCTTCATCGCGGGGATGCGGCCGTAGCGGTCCGCCACCTTGCCGGCCAGGTACGCGCCGGCTGCGCAGCCCAGCAATGCTACTGCCACGGCGAAACCGGTGACGGCCTCACTGAGCGCGAATTCGTCCTTCATGGCATCCACGGCGCCGTTGACCACGGAGGAGTCGAAGCCGAACAGGAAGCCGCCCACGGCGCCGGCAAGCGCCAGCCAGATCACCCGCTTGGGGATTTTGGCGGTTGTCTGCTTGTCGGTGGACATGGTTCTCCCTTGGTTCGGGGGTTGGGTGGATGCGGTGCAAACGTCGTCGGCTGCGGAAACCGGCCCTGTCGGCCGGCGCACACGCGCCTAACAGTGTGCCACGTCACCGCCCGCTGATCCACTCCGGGACGGAGGACGACGACGTCGGGCGGTCCCGCCGTCGTCGTCCGTTTGGTGCCGTTTACGGCGGATTTCCGCGGAAAACGAAACGGCAGGCACCCCGGAAGGTGCCTGCCGTAACGCAGGTGCGGAAGTACCGTAAACCGTGCCTAGTGGGCGGCCGCGGGCTCCTTCATCACTGCCTTGGGGTCCGTCAGTTTCTTCTTCGGCAGCGCGAAGCTGATGAGGAAGGCGATGCCGGTGAGGACGGCGGCGGTGAGCATGACCGCGTCGATCGACTGGGCAAAGCCCTCGGTGATGGGCCGGGTGAGCACCGGGTTCGCGGAGTGCAGCCAGCTGGTGTCGTTGAGGGAATCGTTGCTGGCGCCGTTCTTGAAGAAATCATGGAGCTTGGCGTTGGCGGGGTCGGCGGCGACGGCGGGGTCCTGGAGGACCTTCACGTAGTCGGCGTTCTGCATGGCGTCCTTCATGCCGTTGGCGATCTTGTCCGCGGCCAGGCTGAACAGCATGGAAATGAACACCGCAGTGCCCACCGCGCCGCCCATGGAGCGGAAGAACGCGGCGGTGGAGGTGCCCACGCCCATGTCCTTCGAAGGCACCGAGACCTGCATCGCGAGGGTGAGCGGCTGCATGCAGAAGCCCAGGCCCAGACCGAAGAAGACCGCGATCAGACCGGGGACCCAGAGTTCGGTGTCAGCGCCAAGCGACAGACCCATGACGATGGCAGCGGTGGTCAGGATCGCGGTGCCGAGGATCGGGAAAATCCGGAAGGTGCCCGACGACGAGATGGTGCGCCCGGCGGTGATGGAGCCGATCAGGATGCCGATTGTGAAGGTGATCATCATCAGGCCGGCTTCGGTGGGCGTCAGGCCCTTGACCAGCTGCAGGTACATGGGCAACATGGCGATGGCACCGAACATGCCGATGCCGATGATGAAGTTCAGCAGCGAGGACAGCCCGAAGGTGACATTCCGGAAGAGGCGCAGCGGGATGAGCGCGTAGTCGCCGGCGCGGCGCTCGGCCAGCAGGAACGCAACAATGCCGGCCACTCCCAGGCCGTAGCAGATGAAGGAGTTGGCCGAGGTCCAGCCCCAGCTGCGGCCCTGTTCGGCCACGAGCAGCAGCGGCACGATGGCCAGCGTGATGGCGGCGGCGCCCCAGTAGTCGATCTTCTGCTTCACGTGCTTGGCGGGCAGGTGCAGGTAGAGAAACACCACGGCCAGTGCGGCCAGGCCGATGGGCAGGTTGATGAAGAAGACCCAGCGCCAACCGTCGAAGCCAAGGATGCTCTCCGAACCGGCGAAGGCACCGCCCACCACCGGGCCGAGGACCGAGGAGATGCCGAACACGGACATGAAGTAGCCCTGGAACTTGGCCCGGTCCTTGAGCGGGACGATGTCGCCGATGATGGTCAGCGCCAGTGCCAGCAGGCCGCCGGCGCCCATGCCCTGGATGCCGCGGGCGATGGCAAGTTCCGTCATCGAGTGCACTGAGCCCGCATACAGCGAGCCGGCAAGGAAGATGATGATCGCCGCGAGGTAGAGCGGACGGCGGCCGAAGATATCGCTGAGCTTGCCGTACAGCGGCGTGGTGACCGTGGACGTGATGAGGTACGCGGTGGTCGCCCATGCCTGTAGCGAGAGCCCGTCGAGGTCGTTGGCGATGGTGTAGATGGAGGTGGACACGATGGTCTGGTCCAGCGAGGACAGGAACATACCGAGCATCAGCCCCACCATGACGGTGATGGTCTGCCGCTGCGTCAGGGCCTCTCCGGGCGCGGGTCCGGCGGTGGTTTTGGACATGGCTGCTCCAAGGTCAAGAGAAAGGGGATCGCATTTGATAGTTGCTTTCAGTAACTATGTTACTTGCAGCTTTGTTCCCCGGAGCAACGGACATTTTTCCGCGGCTCTTCTCGCGCGTCCCTTAGCGTTCGATGAGGATTCCGTCCGGGTCACACCAGATCCTGGCTCCGGTGCGGATGGTCACGCCGTCGATCAGCAGGTCAACGTCAGTCTCTCCCGCCCCGGCCTTGGCGCTCTTGCGCGGGTTGCTGCCGAGGGCCTTGACGCCGAGGGGGAGTTCGGCGATGGCCTCGCGGTCGCGGATGGCACCGTTAACTACAACGCCGGCCCAGCCGTTCGCCACGGCGCTCGCCGCGATCAGGTCCCCCATCAGTGCTGTCCGCAGGGAACCGCCCCCGTCGACGACGAGCACGGCGCCGTTCCCGGGTGTGGCGAGGACAGTCTTGACGAGGGCGTTGTCCTCCAGGCAGCGCACGGTCCGGACGGGCCCGCTGAAATGTGTGCGGCCGCCCAGGGACTGGAACTGCAGGGAGATGGAGTCCAGCTCGTCGCCGCGCTCATCGTAGAGGTCGGCGGTGTTGACGGCGGCAGTGGTGGCGGGGGCTGAGTGGCTGGCAGGCGAAGCGGTCATTGGTTCTCCTAGGACGGTCTCTTGGCCTCGGACGGAAGCAGCGCGGGGTCACCTATCGCCCGATGTGATGCCCGGATTGGGCCGTAAGCGACTCCGCGTTGCTGTTGATGCCCACGATAGTCTGATTCCATCATCACGATGTTCCAGGGGGAGACCGCTATGAGCCTGTCCGACATACCCGGTGCGGTACCCGACCCCGGCCTGGTGGGTAGCCGGCAGTCCGCCGCGCTCGCCGAACCGGAGCGGAAGGTCACCGCGCGCTGGGTGACCGGTCTGGTCCTCGTCAACGTCGGCATCAACGCCGCCTTCTTCGGGCCCATCAACGTCTTCATTGGCCAGCAGGCCATCAGCATCGATGCACCCAGCAAAGAAGCGATCTATTCGCTCGTCACCAGCTGCGGTGCCGCGGTTTCACTGGTGGCCAATCCACTTTTCGGCGCCCTGTCCGACCGTACGGTCTCCGGCTTCGGCCGGCGTGCCCCGTGGGTCCTGGCAGGGGCCATCCTTGCGACGGCGGCACTGCTGGCGATGTCCGGGACCACGACCGTTGCCTTGATGCTGCTGTTCTGGTGCCTGGTCCAGCTCGGTGCGAACGCCGCTTACGCCGCCATCACGGCGGCCGTTCCGGACCGCGTTCCGGTGCCCCAGCGCGCCACCGTTGGCGGGTTGGCCGCCATGGGCCAGACTGTTGGCATCCTTATCGGCGCCGTCTTTGGTGCGATGGTCTCCGGGAACTACATGGTGGGGTACTGGCTCTGTGCCGCGGCCCTCATACTGTCAGTTTTGCCGTATCTGTTCCACCGGAACGATCCGGTGCTGCCACTGTTCGCACGCCCGCCGTTCCAGCTGAAGGCCTTCGCCCGGGGTTTCTGGATCAGTCCGGCACGGCACCCTGACTTTTCCTGGGCCTGGCTCACACGCTTCCTGATGAACGTGGGCAACCAGCTGACCATCGTGTACCTGCTTTTCTTTCTCCGCGACATCATCGGCCACGAGGACCCGGCCCTGGGCGTGCTCGTCCTTACCGGCATCTACGCGGTCATGGTGATTATCACCGCGGTGCTGGCCGGACCGTGGAGCGACCGCGTAGGCAAGCGCAAGCCCTTCGTGATCGGGTCATCCGTAACCATCGCCATGGCAGGACTCATCCTGGCCTTCTTCCCTGTCTGGCCCGGTGCAGTGGCCGGCGCTGCCGTGCTGGGGATCGGCTTCGGCGCTTACCTGGCTGTGGATTTTGCCCTGCTTACGCAAGTCCTGCCGCAGGCGGCGGACCGCGGCAAGGACATGGGGGTCATCAATGTGGCCGCCTCCCTGCCGCAGGTGTTTGTCCCGCTGCTCGCCTTCCTGTCCGTCCGGTACTTCGGCGGCTATGTCACGCTGTTTTCCGCCGCCGCCGTCATCGGCCTGCTGGGTGCCGTGTTTGTGGTGAAGATCAAGGGCGTCGAGTAACTGCTGGTCGGCCCAAACCTGCCGGGATCGGGAGCGCCTCCTGCAATAGCCCCGGCGGCACGTCAGGCTCCCGGGGAACCCGGAGACCCGTGCCGTATAGTGGAGTGCGAATCGCGGCAGGACCGGGAATGGGGCTCTCCCTGACTGCAGCAGGAATCCCAACCTCCGGACTGATGATGCTTGACTCTACGCCTGATCTTCCGCCCATGGCCGCCCCGCCTACCCTTCCCCGGCAGCAGCGCCGCTATAACCGCATCCTCGAGGTTGCTGCCGGCTTCGCGCGGAAAGGCCTCAAGTCCGTAACCCTCTCCGAGGTTGCCGCCCAGGCCAACGTTCCCCTCGGCACCCTGTACCGCTACTTTCCCTCTGCCACCCATCTGATGCTGGCCCTTTACCGGCATCAGCTCGGTGAGCTCAAGACGGGAACCGGGCAGGGCGCCGTCCGCATCCATGCGCTCGCCGGTGTGGCGATGGAAATCTTCCACATGCGCGTCATGCAGCCCGCCGTGGAACAGTGCCTCAGCCAGGGCGTGTACCTCAAGGACCGGGACACCACCGGCCTGCTGCGGGAGATCGACTCCCTGGCGGAACGTGCCGTCACCTCCGTCTGCGGGGACGCGGCGGTCGCCCGGGTCCTGCTGCTGACACTAACCGGTCTAGTCCAGTCGGTGCGCTGCCGGCGGCTTTCCCTGTTCGAGGCGGAGGAAGAACTTAAGAAGGGCTGCACCCTGCTGATGCCCGCACCCCGGCTGGCGCGGAACACAGCGTAACCGGTCTAGACCGGCAGGTCATAAAAGGCACGAAAAGCGGTGAAATAAGCCACAAGTTAGCTCAAAATCTGCTTTATTCCCTCAATCCGGCCCGATCTGGCACCGGGTGGGCCTTTGTCCTGTCTAACATGGCAGTAGCGGAGTGGCCAGCACCCACCAGCTCCACGGGCTTTCTGACGGGACCCGCCACCCTTGGGCCGTCAGCGGAAGCGCGTTTCTGACCATCTTGAGCCTCGAATGCTTGAGCCATACTGTGCCGTGCGCCCACGGCTAGCAACAGGAGACAACGACGTGTCCACTGAAACTATCGCTCCGAATGACACCAGTGCAGCCGCAGAGCTGACTGACCAGGAAATTTTCGCTGCCCACGAGGGCGGCAAGCTTTCCATCGCCAGCACCGTTCCCCTCGGCAACAAGCGTGACCTCTCCATCGCCTACACGCCGGGCGTTGCCCAGGTCAGCCGGGCCATCCACGCTGACCCGGAGCTCGCCAAGAGCCACACCTGGGCCCAGCGCCTCGTGGCCGTCGTCAGCGACGGCACGGCCGTCCTCGGCCTGGGAAACATCGGCGCCAGCGCCTCGCTGCCCGTCATGGAGGGCAAGTCCGCCCTCTTCAAGGCCTTCGGCGAGCTGGACTCCATCCCGCTGGTCCTCAACACCACCGACGTCGATGAGATCGTGGAGACCCTTGTCCGGCTGCGCCCCAGCTTCGGTGCCGTCAACCTCGAGGACGTCTCCGCTCCGCGCTGCTTCGAGCTGGAAGAAAAGCTCATCGAAGCCCTCGACTGCCCCGTCATGCACGATGACCAGCATGGCACCGCCGTCGTGGTCCTCGCCGCGCTGACCGGAGCCGCCAAGGTCACCGGCCGCGGGCTCGAGGAACTCCGCGTGGTGATCTCCGGCGCCGGTGCCGCAGGCATCGCCATCGCCGAAATCCTTCTCACCGCTGGCATCGATGACGTGGTGCTGCTGGATTCGCGTGGCGTGATCAACTCCGAGCGGGCCGACATCATTGCCGACCCCGCCAGCAAGAAGGCGCAGATGGCGCAGCGCAGCAACCCGCGCGGCATCTCAGGTGGCCCCGGGGAAGCCCTGCTGGGCGCGGACGTCTTCGTCGGCGTTTCCTCCTCCAAGCTGGCCGAGGAGCACCTGAAGCTGATGAACCACAGCTCCATCGTGTTCGCACTGTCCAACCCGGACCCCGAAGTCCTTCCCGAGGTCGCGTCCAAGTACGCCGCGGTGGTGGCCACCGGCCGCAGCGACTTCCCCAACCAGATCAACAACGTCCTGGCGTTCCCCGGCATCTTCCGAGGCGCCCTGGACGCCGGTGCGCGCCGCATCACCCCTGCAATGAAGGTTGCCGCGGCCCGCGCCATTGCCGAACTGGCCGATGACAAGCTGTCCGCGTCCTACATTGTGCCCAGCCCGCTGGACCCGCGCGTTGCCCCGGCCGTCACGGCCGCGGTTGCCGCGGCAGTCGAAGCCGAAGCCAACTAGGGCCGACGCCGGTTTAGGCCGACTGAAGCGCCGGCCGGGAACGGCTGGCTGAAGGCGCAGGGCTATCCGGAGCCCGACGGCGGTGCCTCCCGTGCTGGGGAGGCGCCGCCGTCGTCGTTCCCGGCAAGTCCGCGCTCCGCGGAGCAAAACCCTACGCCGCCCGGACCCTAGACTGGGGGCATGAACGCCCAAACCCTCGTGACCGTCCTCTGCGGCCTGGCTATCCTGGTTGGCGTTGCCGGCACCGTCATCCCCGTCCTGCCGGGCAGTTTCCTGATCGGCCTGAGCCTGTTGGCATGGGCAATCTGGGGCGGTGAGGGTGTGACCGGCTGGGTGGTTTTCGCCGTGGGCATGGTGTTTGTGCTGGCAGGCATGGCGGCCAGCGCCGTCCTCGCCGGCCGAAAACTGAGGGAACACCGGATCCCCAACCGGAGCGTCGCAATCGGCGTTGTACTGGGGATTGCCGGCATGTTCGTCATTCCCGTGGTGGGCCTGTTCGTGGGCTTTGCCGCCGGGCTGCTCCTCAGTGAAGTCCAGCGCACGCGCAACTTCCGGGCAGCGCTGACCTCGAGCTGGGCGGCCCTGAAGGCCACCGGGCTGGGAATGCTCGTGGAGTTCGGCCTGGCCTGCCTCGCGGCCAGCACCTGGGTGGTGGGCGTGTGGGTGGGCGCCGCTTCGGCGTAGTTCCGGGCCGCCGTTAGCATGGAGGAATGAGCGCGGGGCAGTTTCCAGGACCGATCTACCGCGACACGCGCGACCTCACGCCCTTCGGCGGCAGCAGAATCCGCACCCCGGTGCGCGAAATAGCCGAAGGCATGGGCGGGCTCATCCACGGCATGCTCGGGGGAGGGGACTCCCGGCTTAGCGTGGACGGCAGCGTCCCGCGGCTCAAGCTGCTGCCCGGAAAAGCGGCCCGGACCGTGTACGACGCCATCTTCTCCAACGCAGACCCCAACCGGCTCATCGCCGCCGGCCGCGCCTACCCGGGCTGGGCCGGACTCTGCTGCGTGATGGCCGGCCTCCTCGCCTACAAGCAGGGCGGCTACCTGCGGGCCGCGGAGCTCCTGCAGCGCGGGCTTTCCATAAGGAACGACGACGAGGCCAACCAGTTCGCCGCCAGTTACCTCACGCGCGTGGTCACCCGGGTGGAAGTGGCCGAACGCATCGTGGTGCCGGTGCTGTTCAGCGAGGAGTCGGTATTCCTTGCTCTCTCGCATTCCCTCCGCGAGACGGGACAGACCGAGGCGGCTTTTGAAACGCTGGTCAGGCTGCCGCCGTCGCTGCCCACCGCACTGGCGAGGTGCGCACTCGCAGCCGCCCTAGGCAGGGACCAGGAGGTGGTGGTCTGGACGGAAGGCCTGCTGAACGCCGACGACCTCTCCGCTGCACTGCTCCTGGTGCGGGCGCGCTCCCTCCGCCGGCTCGGCGCGTACAGTCAGGCCCAGCAGGCACTCAAGGAAGTCCTGCGGCGGCAGAAGACCAGCATGTCCCTGCGCAACGACGCCCTGACGGACCGTGCCCTGATGCTCCTGGACAACGGACGGAAGTCCCTCAACCCTCGGGACTGGCAGCGCGGCAAGCAGGCCGAGCTCGAAACGTTCGAGGTCATCCGCAAGGACATCGAGGCGCGCAGGGCGTGGGAACAGAAATGGAAGCAGTTCGGGGGCGACTGAGGCGGCGGGCTCTTGTGGGTAGTACAGGGCCGAGATACAACGGACCCATGACTGACGCAATCAGGCAGTGGATGGACAAATACATCGCGGCGTGGACCACGAACGATCCCGAGGATATCGGGGCGCTCTTCACGGAGGAGGCCGTGTACGCCACGCGGCCCTACGATCCTGATCCGTGGCGCGGCCGGGCACAGATCGTGGAGCGGTGGATCGGCTCTGCTGACCAGCCGGGGGACTGGAGGTTCGAATGGTCCCTGCTGGGGTCCGACGGAGACCTCGCGTTCGTGCAGGGCCGCACCACGTACCTTGATGACCGTCCGAGCTACGAGAACCTGTGGGTGGTCCGGCTCGATTCCGACGGGCGCGGGTCGGGCTTCACCGAGTGGTTCATGGAGCGCAAAGTCTGAGCCGGCCGGACCGGCTGCTATACGAACCGGCTCTTGGGCGGACCTGGTTCTATATAAACCGGGCCAGGGCCGGAAGCAGCTGCTCCGAGAGCAGCGCGGCGCCAAGGACCACCATGATGATGCCGCTGGTCAGCGTGACCCTCCGGGCTGCGTTCGGCCGGGACTGCAGCAGTTTCCGCGACAGCAGCGCCACGCAGGTGTACACAAAGGCCGCGAGCAGCACGAAGGTCAGCCCCAGCAAGCCGGACTGCACCGGCACCGGCAGCGGCGCGTCGACGCTGACGAACTGCGGCACGAGGGCCAGGAAGAACAGGAGCCCCTTGGGATTGATGCCGCTGGTCCCCATGCCCTGAAGGAAGGACCGGAACAGGTTCTGCCCCAAATTTCCGACGGCGGTCGCGGCGGTGAAGCTGGCACCCCGCCATGATCTGATGGTGACCGTTCCCAGCCACAGCAGGTAGACGGCGCCGGCCACCGTAATCCAACCCAGCAGGCCCGGCATGCTAGCCAGGACGGCGGCGAGCCCGGCCACCATGAGGAGGGTGTGCAGGACGTATCCGCTGCACAGCCCCGCGATGGCGGGGACGAAACTGCGGCGGCCGAGACCGGCTGTGATGGAGTAGGCCCAGTCCACCCCCGGGGTGCAGGCGAGGGCGGCTGCGACCACGATAAAAGCGAGAAAAAGCTGGGGATTCATGGCGGGCTCCTGCGGGTTTGGCTGTAAGAAAAGCCTAGGCAAAACGGCCCCAGATGTGCTCTCAAATTTCGCGCGGATCGCTGCTGCTGGAGTAAGATTCTTGCGTGATTGACCATGTCGACAGAAGTATTTTGCGCCATCTCAAAGAGGACGGCAGAATGACTGCCACGGCACTGGCCGCCAAGGTGGGGCTGACCGTGGCGCCCTGCCACCGCCGGCTCCGTGACCTCGAGCAGTCCGGCGTGATCCGCGGCTATAAAGCGGACATCGACCCGGCCGCCGTCGGGCTTGGCTTTGAGGCGATTGTGTTCGTAACCCTCCGGCAGGTGGACCGCCCGACCATGGAGATCTTCGAGAACCTGGTGTCGGAGAACCCGAACATCGTGGAGGCGCAGCGGCTGTTCGGTTCCCCGGACTACCTGCTCAAGGTGATCGCGGCGGACCTGCCCTCCTACCAGCGTTTCTATGACAGCGAGCTGACGGTGCTGCCCGGGGTTGAACGGCTGACCTCAACCCTGGTGATGAAGAACCTGAAATCCAACGCAGGCCCGCCCGTCTAGGGAGCCGCCAGGCCCGCCGTCGTGCGCTCCTTAAACCCAGAGCGCGCCTTAAACCCATAGCGCGAACGGACACTTGTGGCCCCGAATCCGACTGGATCCGGGGCCACAAGTGTTCGTTCGCGCTTTACAGAGTCCCGGCTGTCAGCGGGGGTTCAGGATGGACGCCTGGAAGTCCCCCCGGCTGTTGCCCGAGTAGAGCCAGAGCAGTCCGTCCGGTGCGATGGCAATCATGCCCGGACTGCCGGTTCCTGCCAGGCGGCCCACATTTGCTATGGCTTTGTACATGTTCCACGCACTGCCAAGCTGTTTCCGCGGAAGGAAACCGCCCGAGCCGTTCCCCGGATAAAGCCACAGGACGCCATCAGTGGTTCGGGCCATAATGTCGTTCTTCCCATCCCCGGTGAAGTCGTTTGCGGCAGCGATTTGGTTGAAGATGTTCCACCCGAACCCGAGTGACCGGGGAGCCTGGAGGCCTCCGACCCCGTTGCCAGGGTAGAGCCAAAGCCTGCCGTCGGCAGACTGCGCAAACAGGTCGCTCCGGCCGTCTCCGGTGAAGTCGCCGGGCGACAGGAACCGGGTGAATCCCTGCAACGACCTCGCCAGAAGTTTTCTCGGAAGGAGATTGCCTTTTCCGTCGGTGGGGTAGACCCAGAGCACCCCGTCTGCTGCCCTTGCAATCAGGTCAGGACCGCCGGTCCCATCAAAGTTTCCTGCAGTGAAGATCTGGTCGTAAGTCTGCCATCCCGAATTTAGCGGCCTGGCGGGCTGGAAACTCCCGGAACCGTTGCCCGGATGAAGCCACAGCGCGCCTTGCGTTGTTAGGGCGAACACGTCGGCAATGCCGTCACCGGTGGCATCGCCAGCCTCCCACACCAGCCGGAACTTGTCCCAGCCGGTACCTATAGCAATCCGGGTAGCAAAACGGCCTGTTTGATCGCCAGGATATAGGGTCATCGAGCCCGTTGAAGTCGTTACCAAAAGATCCGTTTTCGCGTCCCCGTTGAAGTCATGGCCTCCGATGAGGTCCTTGAATGAGGCCCATCCGCCTCCAAGCCGGGTGGGCGCAAGGAACCCTCCGGTTCCGTTGCCGGGATAGAAGTAGAGCGTTCCGTCCTGGGTGCGGGCCATCAGTCCGCCCTGGTTGCCGCTGAATGCGCTGGCCGGCGCGACTGCCGTAAAGGTGTTCCATCCGGATCCCGCCTGCCTCGTTGTGGGAAAGCCGCCGGCTCCCGTGCCGGGATACAGCCAGAGCGTTCCGTCCGGCTTAATGCCCGCCAGGTCCCTTTTCCCATCGCCCGTCAGGTCCCCGGGTGCAACGATGCGCTTGAATATTTGCCAGCCTGCACCTATGCGGATGCGGGTAAGGAAGCCACCGTTCCCGTTTCCGGGGTAGAGCCACAGGACACCTTCCGAAGTGCGCCCGAGTACGTCCGGCTTTCCGTCTCCTGTGTAGTCGGCGTCCCCAACCACGGTGTTGAAGATGTTCCAGCCACCACCCAGCCGTATTGGCATTCCAATCTTGTTTCCGGCCTGACCGGGGAGGAGCAGCAGGGTGCCATCGGCTTCGCGGGACATGACATCAGCCCGGCCGTCCCCGTTGAAGTCGCCGGCAGAGAACTGGATCTTGGTGTGAAGGGCGAGGTCGGCGTCGATGGTGACAGTGGCAGATGTGGCGCTGACGGCATTGATGGTTACGCGGGTGCCCGCGTGCGTGGTGAAGGTCCGGCCGGCCTGCCAGGTGTAATTGGTGCCGTAGTAGCCCGTGAACGGAACGGTGGACGGCATCAGGATCAGCGAGGACGAGGGGGTGGCTCCGCCGCGCTGGATGACCTTCACTCCCCGGTTCCCTGCCGGTCCGCTGGCCAGGTAGGAGTCGTAGCCAGCCGGCTGCCGCAGCTCCAGGTAGTAGACCTCCCGGCTGACCGGATCGGTGAACTTGACTGCACGGTACGCCAGCCTGGTGTCGCCCCAGGGCTTCAGCGTGTAGCTATGCACCCCGGACACGACGCCGAGGTCGCGGATGTCGGTGGCGGCCCCCAGCCCCCTGGCGTCCCAGAACGGTGAGCTGATCACAGGCATGCTGTAGCTGGACAGCCCCATCAGGTCTGTGCTGTCGCCGTACTCGCGGATGTAGCAGGATGAATCGGTGAACTGGCCCGTGCTCGTGGTGCCGACGTCGGAGACGCCGCTGCTGCACTGCAGGGCATCGGCGTGCATGGACCCAAGGACGTGCCCGAATTCGTGGGCGATCACACTGTTGGTGAAGCCGCTGATCTGCGGCATGATGACCCGGCCGCTGTTGCCGCTACTGCTGTAGCCGGCACCGAGCGCGCCGTAGGAGAGCCTATCGGTGGGGACGAAGATCACCAGCGCCTTGTTGGGGGCATAGGTCCATTTCAGCTCGGTGGTGATCTTGTTGATCATGTCGTAGTAGGAGTCCGTCGACCTGGCCGCTGAAACAAAGCCAACTTTTGTCTGCAACGGGTCCACCGTCATCGAAATGCGGCCGCCGGACATGGCCTTCCAGTAGCTGCTCGTGGCGATGATGGCGCGTTTTGCTGCTTCAATGTCGACGATGCTGCTCCCGGTGTCCGCCAGCTTGACTGTGACGAGCTTGACGGTGAGCGGCGCCGACGCCGTCCCGCCCGCCTCGGTCTGCAAGGCCAGTCCGGAAGGCGGGCCGTCCATCGGCACGCCGGGCGCGGACTCGTACACGTGGTGCTCATGATTCGCCGAGGACTCGACCGGCAGTGAGGTGCCGTTCCCGGCAGGATCCGTGGCTGCGATTGCGGTGGCGGGAAGTGAGACGAGGCCCGCGGCGAAAAGCAGCAAGCCGGTGGCCGACGCGATTGAACGGGAAAAAGAGCGCATTGAGTTCCTTATTGAGACCGACCCCCCCGGCGGAGACCCCGAGTGAACAATGCACCCGCTGCGTGCCCAGCGCTGCGGCAGATGCTGAATCAGGTTACAGTCGCCACCGCAGGACAGCCGCCGGAATATCCGCAGTTTTCCCCAATGATTTCCGCAATATCGGAGCGGCGTTCCGGAGGGGCCGGAATCAGTGCCCTAGGAGGCCCGTGGTCCGGTAGGGAATCACCTCGCGCAGGAACATGCTCGTGGACGTCCGCACGATTCCCGGGCACAGCCGGATCTCCTCGGAAACCCGGTACAGGTCATCAGGGCTTGTGGCCACCACCCGGATCAGCAGGTCCGTGTCGCCGGCCGGGGCGTGGCACTCCAGCACCTCGGGGATCTCGCGCAGCGCGGCGATGGCCTCATTGAGATGGCTCTGGTCCAGTTCGGCGCTGACAGCGGCGGCGACACCCCGGCCCAGGGCCGCGGGCAGCACGCGGCTGCTGTTGGGGCGGAGGGCACCCGACGCCGTCATGCGCTCCAGGCGCGACTGTACAGTGCCGCGCGCCAGGCCCAGCCGCTGGGCCAAGACCATGATGGGGAGCCGAGGATCCTCGTCGAGGGCGGCAAGGATCCGCCGGTCCGTGGCGTCGAGCTGCTGCAATCTGATCACTTCCTGACTGGTTTGCGGGTGCAGGGCTGGTCAGATTGACCGGTCCGTGCCATGCCTGTTGCGCCTACTGTAGGTGTTCTGCTCAGATAGTGGCAACGCAGGCGACGGTTACCCCCGCAGCCAGCAGGCTACAGGCTTCCGGCACACCACCCGGCCCCCTGGACCACGCTTCCCGCAAGGAGCAGCCGCTGATTGACACTTGTTCACGCATTCGTCTTTCCGCAAGAAGTGCCTCGATTTCCGTGACGGAGCCCCGTGCGGGGCAGGCACGCAAGAGCCCCTGAGCCACCGATTCCCGGCCAACGCCCGGAGTGCGCGGTAGCTGAGGGGCTCTTGTGGTGTTCGGCATAGGCTGGAGGGCATGACTCGCGCTGGCCGTTTTGCCCCCAGCCCGTCCGGTGAGCTGCACGTGGGAAACCTCCGGACGGCAATCCTGGCCTGGCTCTTTGCCCGTTCCACCGGACGCCGGTTCCTGCTGCGGGTCGAGGACCTCGACCGCGCACGGGCGGGGGCTGAAGCCGGTCAGCTGCGGGACCTGGCCGCAATCGGAGTGACCTGGGACGGTACGGTGGTGCGCCAGACGGACCGCGAACCGCTGTACACGGCGGCCATCGGAGAGCTGGCGGCGGCCGGGCTGACGTACGAATGCTTCTGCACCCGCCGTGAGATCCAGGAGGCACCGTCCGCGCCGCACGCGCCCCAGGGTGCCTATCCCGGAACGTGCAGGGGACTGTTGGCGGCGGAGCTCGAGTTCAAGCGGTCCACCCGCCCAGCGGCCATCCGGCTGCGTTCCTCCGTGGCCGAATGGACTATCGAGGATGTGCTGCACGGATCGTTCACGGGAGCGGTGGATGACTTTGTCTTGCGCCGGAACGACGGCGTGACCGCTTACAACCTGGCCGTCGTCGTGGATGATGCCGAGCAGGGTATAGACCAGGTGGTCCGGGGTGACGATCTCCTGCCGTCCACGCCCCGGCAGGCATATCTGGCGTCGCTCTTGAATATGCCCACTCCGGAATATGCGCACGTGCCGCTGGTGGTGAATGCCGACGGCGCACGGCTGGCCAAGCGGGACGGCGCGGTCACCCTGGGCGACCTTGCCGCCCTCGGACTCTCCGCAGAAGTCGTGCGACGGACGATTCTGGAGTCTCTGGGTCTGCCGGGCGCGTCCCTGGACGCAGCCCTCCAAGGGTTCTCACCCGCCAGCCTGCCGCGTGAGCCGTGGGTGTGGCCCGGGGCGTAGCGGCTGGCGTTAGGCGGTCTTGGCCCGCTGTTCCAGCTTCTCCAGCGCCGCGTGCAGCAGGTCCGTGCTCCGGCGTTCATCGATAACGATCGAGGCCCCGAGGGCGGCAACAATGATGAGCAGGCAGACAGGAACCGAGACGCCCGCCGCCGCCAGGGCCACGGTTCCGGCGAGTACGCAGACCACTCCGGTGGTGACGGCGATGAGGATGCGGTCGACGCATGTCATGACGCTGAAGAGCGCCGTGAGGGAGACCTTGAACAGCGCCACGGGGACGGCGATGCTGGCGACTGCCACGGCGGCGCTGATGTGTGCGGCATGGTCGATGTAATACGCGGCGACGTGCAGGCCCGCCCCGGTGGCGGCGATCGCGGCGAAAACGGGAATGTGGCCGTAACCGAAGAAGTAGGAACGGTGACGCTGCAGGTGCAGGGCCCTGCCGGCGGGCAGGATGAAGTAGATCCACCACATGCCGAAGGCCAGCGCGGTGCCGCCGAAACCCACCAGGGCGGCATCGAGCGACCAGCCATGATTGGCCACGATGGCCCGGAGTGTCTCGACGGCGCCGATCAGGCATTCGCCGAGCGCGATGATGGCCAGCAGTCCGTAGCGTTCGGCGATGTGGTGGGCGTGCCAGGGAGTGGTTGCGTTCCGCTCGGCCGCATACGGGGTGGCCAGTTCCAGGACGTACAGCGGTGCAATCATCAGGAACGTGGTGAGCACGTCCGCGTGGATGAACAGCACGGCGATCCACCCCAGCTGGACCACTGCCAGGTATCCCGCGTAGCGCAGGCATGTCTTCCTCCGGGCCGGGTCCTGCCGTGCGGCCCGCAGCCACTGCGAGACCAGGGCCAGGCGCATGACGATGTAGCCGGCCACGATGACCGTGTTCTCCACATGCTTTCCCTCCACGAGGGAGTGGAACATGGGCTCGATCCCCATCGTCAGGATCAGGACGCCCACTAGTTGGACCATGGTGACCACCCGGAACACCCAGTCGTCGGTGTCGTAGGCGCTGGCGAACCAGGTGAAGTTGATCCAGGCCCAGATCACGGCAAACATCGCGAAGGAAAAGCCGAGCAGCCCGGCGCCGAAGTGTGCCTCCGCGATCTCATGGGCGAACTGGCTGCCGGCCACCCCGAAGGCGATCACGAAGGTCAGGTCAAAGAAGAGCTCCAGTGGGGTGGCTGTCCGGTGCGGCTGGTGCGGATCCCGGCCGCCCATGCGGGCCACGGCGTGCCGGAGGGGATTTGAGGGCATGGGTCAAACAGTAGCGCGTCTTCGTGCCCGCCAGAGCAGGGCAATGTATGCCAGGTCGAACACGCTGCACAATGCTCCGAGCCCAAGGATCAGGGTTGAGTTTCCGAATCCGCCGTAGACGATGGTGGGGGCAAGGGTGCCGGTCCACTTGGCCACTGCGATCACCAGCGACTGGCCCCGGCCGCTTCCGCGCGAGACGAACATCGCGATGAACAGCCCGGACATCAGCAGGTTCTGTAGGAACGCGGCGTACTTGGTGGCGTCGTCCCAGCCGAATTCCGCCACGAACAGCAGCTGCACCGCGAACGACGTGACGCCCAGCAGGACGGCCCAGGCCAGGAAGAGCGGCCGCGTGACCCAGGGCGCCAGCTCGGCCCGCCCGAACCTGAGGAAGGTGTAGACGATGAGGACGTCCGCCACGCCCCACACGATGTTGAAGACACCCTGCGCCGATATTTCCGTGGCCACGGACCGCGCCGCGTAGATGGCCTCCCAGGCGAAGTTGAGCGCCAGGGCCGCCGCCGGAATGGCGTAGGTGCGCTGCCGGAAGCCCAGCCGGATCGCCTCGACGTACACGACGGTCCAGGCCACTCCGCTGACGATCGTGAGAAACAGGATCACGGCTCTTCCTTCCCGTGGCCATTCCGATGGAAGCGTGCCCAGCTAGACGGTAGCCCACGTCTACGGTGCGGGGAACCGTCGAAATGGCGGCGGGGCAGAGCTACACTCGGCCCAGGGCGTCGATGTCCTCCAGGAACTCCTGGTGCACGTCGTCGCTGACGGTGGTGCGGGTGTCCGCGATGGCGTCGAGGTAGTCCTGGGTGGCGGGACCCTTCCGGACCGCCTCGCGGACGGACACGCCGCCACCGGACGCCAGCCCGCCGTCGTCGTACACTGCTTTTTCCAGCGCCCGCTGGGAGGCGCTGCGGGCGGCAAACTCGATGTCCGCGGGGGAGAAGCCCTCGGTGCGGTCCACGAGCTGCTCCACGTCCACGTTGTCCACCACTGCGGCGGGGATGAAGCGCTGCCACATGGCTTCGCGGGCCTGCCGGTCGGGAAGGCCGATGGGGATCACGTAGTCGAACCGGCCATGCCGCAGGAAGGCGGAGTCGAGCGCGCGGATGAAGTTGGTGGCGCAGACCAGCAGGCGCCCGGGCTGTTCGCGGAAGGCGGGGATGATCTTGAGGAGCTCGTTGGTGACGCCCTGCAGCGGCGACGGCGGTTCGCCGGACCGCTGGGAGGCGATCTCCTCCACTTCGTCGATGAAGACGACGGCGTGCTCGAGCTCCGAGATCTCCAGGAACGTCTCCCGCAGCGCGCCGGCCAGGCCCTTGGGATCGGAGGCAAGCCGGGAGGGGAAGACTTCCACGAACGGCCACTCCAAACGGGAGGCGATCGCCTTGGCGAAGGTGGTCTTGCCGGTGCCGGGCGGCCCGAACAGCACAACGGCCCGCGGCGGCACCACGCCGAATTCGTCGGCGAGGTCGGCCTCGGCCAGCGGCAGGACCAGGCGGCGCTCCAGGAGCTCCTTCTCCCGGCGCATGCCGGCCACGTTTTCCCACAGGTCCCGGGCCAGGATGCGGCCGCCGAGCAGGCCCAGGGGTTCAAGTTCCTGCCGCTGCACGGGGATGGTGCGCTCGAAGTAGCGCAGGTTTTTCTTGAGCACGAAGCCGCGGCTCAGGAAGGCCTCCACCCGGGTTTCCGACTCGGGCATCAGCGCGGAAAGCTTGTTCAGTCCGTGCGGCGCCATCCGGTTTTCGACGGCGGCCAGCAGGGAGGTGCCGATGCCCCGGCCACGGAATTCGGGCAGTGTGGCCAGGAAGACGATCCAGCCCTGGTCATGGGCCGCGCGGCCGACGGCGGCGCCCACCACCTGGTCGCCGAGGACGGCGACCACGGCGTGGTCCTTTTCGCAGGATGCCAGCACTTCGGAGAGCGCGTAGACGGGCTCGACGTTGGTGGCCTTCAGCGATTCCCAGAGGTGCAGGATGCCGTCAAGGTCCGCGGAGTGGAAGTCCCGGATCCGCCAGTTGGTCATGAGGTTGTCTCCCGTGGTTCGACGTTGAGCCAGTTCTGTGCCGCTCAGCCGAGCATAGGCGATGGCGCGCCGGCACGGGGTTGCAGGTGCGTTGCGTTACGCGGCGCGGTCAGCTCTTGGCCGCGTCCACGGAGCCGTCGTTGGCCTGGGCACGCTTGCGGAAATGGTGGGCGCGCTCGTGGTCGTCCTTGGTGTGCACCACCAGGACCGGGCAGTCGGCATGCGACACACAGGCTGAGCTGACCGACCCCAGGTGGAGGCCCAGGAAGCCGCCGTGGCCCCTGCGTCCAACCACCAGCATCCGGGCTCCGGCGCCGGCCTCCACCAGCTTCTCCGGCGCTGGGCCGCGCACCAGTTCACTGGTCAGGGTGTCCGGGACGTCCGGCCCGAATGCCTTCTCGATGGACTGGGCCAGCATCTTGGCAGCCGAGGTCTCGAACGCCTCGAAATCCGGAGGGATGTACCCGGCATACATCTCCGGGAAGTGCCAGCAGGCCACGGCATGGACGCGGGCACCCAGGCCCGGTGCCAGCCGCGCCGCCAAACGGAGGGCCTCCACCGAGGAGTCCGAGCCGTCCACGCCCACAACCACTTTGCCTTCTCCATCCATCGTTGTTCTCCTTTGCAACCTAGACTTTGCAACTTCGACCGGATTTTCGGTCACGGATAGGACGGTCACCGCCGCTGTAGCGGCTGCATCTGCAAGGCGACGCCGGCGGCCGCGGCGTCCCGGAACCGGGCATCGATCTGCACCACATCCCGCCCAGCCCGCTGCAGCAGGCTGGCTGCGACACCCGCACGGTAGCCGGTGGCGCAGTGGACCCAGAGGCACCCCTCGGGCAGTTCGCCCAGACGGTCCAGCAGTTCGTGCAGCGGCACGTTGATGGCGCCGGCCACGTGGGAGGCGGCAAACTCGTCCGAGCGCCGAACGTCCAGTACGGGGTCGCCGTCGGGCTTTTCATGAACGACGGCGGGCCAGCCCGCCCGGGGGTAGGAGGCGACGGGAGCTCCCGGCGCGAGTTCGCCGGGTTCCGTTCCCACCGCGGCATCGGGGCGGTCGATGCCGATGCGGGACAGGTCCCGGACGGCGTTTTGCAGATCCTCGCGGCCGCCGACGAGCGTCAGCTTCTCGCCCCAGGGCAGGACCCAGCCCAGATAGGAACTGAAGCTTCGCCCCGAGCCGTATTCGAAGCTGACGGTGCCCTGCAGGTGGTTGCTGGCGAACAGCACGCGGTGGCGCAGGTCCACCACCCACTCGCCGCTCGTCAGCCGCTCCGTCAGTTCACCGGCGCCGAGGGACTCCGGCAGGCTCAGGTCCGCAGGCTCGGGGCCGGTCATGTTGATGGGGGCCATGTGGGCGTAATACGAAGGGTAGGCGGAGAGATTGGCCATGAGTTCCGCCGCGAAGTGCTCGGGATCCGGGTCCGCCAGAGCATGGTTGGCTTCCCGCTGCTCCGCGATGGTTGACGTCTCCGCGCGCGTGGCGGGCCCGATCGAGCAGAACGAGCCGAACCCGTGGGTGGGATAGAGCGCAGCATCCGGTCCGGCTTCGTCGGCGAGCCGATGGACGGACGCGTACTGGTCCCGCGTTAGCCCGGCCGTGTCCCCGGGGCCGAGGAGATCGGTTCGGCCCACGGAGCCGAAGAGCAGGCTGCCGCCGGAAAACACGGCCCGGGCCTGTCCGTCCGTGACTATGTAGGACAGGTGCGTGTGCGTGTGCCCCGGAGTGGCCACCGCGCGGAGGGTGAGCGCGCCGATCCGTACGGTTTGGCCGTCCTCAACCGGCTCGCGCTCGTAGGCCACCTGATCCGCGGCGTTTATCAGGTATCTGGCGCCGTGCGTGCGGGCGAGGATCAGGCCGCCGGTGAGGTAGTCGTTGTGGACGTGGGTTTCGGCCACATGGGTGATCTGTACCCCGGCCTTCCGGGCGGCCTCCTCGATGCGGTCCGTGTCCCGCTGGGCGTCGACCACCAGCGCCACGCGTCCGTCGTGGACCAGGTAGCTGCGGTCCCCGAGCTGCGGGGTTTCGATGACAACGACGTCCATTGGTCCGGCCCCTTCGACGCACCGCACTTCAACCCACCGGAGAGGCGCCGCCCACCGCGGGCCTGGCCCCGGATGCCTCCATGGTAGGCCGATTGGCGCCGGAAGGACCTTGCGGACGTGCGTGCAAGGCATTTCTGTACAGCCTTCACCGGTGCACGGTGTGCGCGCCGGATTGGCGCCGGAGCGCCCTGCGGCGTGGGATAGCTGCAGAGATGTCAGTATCCGACCCCCGGCTTAAGCGCGAACGGACACTTGGGCCCCGGACTTGGGGCCTCAAGTGTCCGTTCGCGCTCAGCGGGCGCCGATGTTGGGGAGGAGAAGAGCTGGCGGGCTAGATCCGGTCCGCGGCGCCGGGGCCGGGGCGGTTGGCGATGACGGGGGACATGCCGGTGAACCCTTCTCGGGCTTCGGCGATCTCGTGGATCCGTTTGCGGCAGGCGTACCAGCCGGCGACCATGAGGGCGATGGCGATGAGTGTGACCAGCAGGGTCAGGGGCGAGTCGATGAAGACCATGACGAGGACGCCGACCAGGAAGAGCAGTGAGAGGTAGCCGGTGTAGGGGGCGCCGAACATCCGGAAGGCGGGGCGTTTGAGCCAGCCTTTGTCTGCCCAGCGCTTGAGTTGGATCTGGCACAGGACGATGGTGGCCCAGGTGACGATGATGCCCACGGAGGCGATGTTCAGGACGATCTCGAACGCCTGGGAGGGGACGAGGTAGTTCAGCGGGACGCCGAGCAGGGAGACGCCGGCGGTGATGGCGATGCCGCCGTAGGGGACGCCGGCTTTGTTCATGCGCTGGGCGAATTTGGGGGCGGAGCCGGCGACGGACATGGAGCGCAGGATCCGGCCGGTGGAGTAGAGGCCGGCGTTGAGGGAGGACAGGGCGGCGGTGAGGACCACGAGGTTCATGATGACGTCCACGCCCTGGATGCCGATGGAGCCGAAGAATGTCACGAAGGGGCTGACGCCCTTCTGGTAGGAGGTGAAGGGCAGGAGCAGGGCCAGCAGGATGACGGAGCCGACGTAGAACACGGCGATGCGGAAGACCACGGAGTTGATGGCCTTGGGCATGATTTTTTCGGGGTTTTCGGTTTCGCCGGCGGCGGTGCCGACGAGTTCGATGGAGGCGTAGGCGAACAGGACGCCCTGCATGAGGATGATCATGGGCAGGAGGCCGTTGGGGAAGATGCCGCCGTTGTCGGTGATGAGGTTGAACCCGGTTTCCTGGCCGGGCACGGGGGTGCCGAAGATGACGAAGTAGGTGCCGATGAGCAGGAACGCGACGAGGGCGGCGACCTTGATGATGGCGAACCAGAATTCCATCTCGCCGAAGACCTTGACGGAGACGAGGTTCAGGCCCAGGACGACGATGAGGGCGGTCAGGGCCCAGACCCACTGGGGGACATCGGCCATCCAGGGGACGTAGTTGCCGAAGAAGTTCATGTAGAGGGCGGCGGCGGTGATGTCCACGATGGTGGTGGTGGCCCAGTTGATCCAGTAGAACCAGCCGGAGACGAAGGCTGCCTTTTCGCCGAAGAATTCGCGGGCGTAGGAGACGAACGAGCCGGAGGAGGGCCGGTGGAGGACGAGTTCGCCGAGGGCGCGCAGGATCAGGAAGGCGAAGAAGCCGCAGACGGCGTAGGCGATGACCAGGGAGGGGCCGGCGGCGTTGAGTCGGCCGCCGGCGCCGAGGAACAGGCCGGTGCCGATCGCGCCGCCGATGGCGATCATCTGGATCTGCCGCGGCTTCAGGCTCTTGTGGTAGCCCTTGTCCTCGGCGTGGAGAAGGTTTTCGGTGGCGTGTGCCTGGGCCGGGACCGTATGGTCCGTGATGGTCGCCTGGCTAGCGGCGCCCTGTTGGGGGTTGGACATGAGAGATCCTTTGGTTTCCGGTTGGGGTCGGACGGGTAGGACGTTATTTGCTGAGGTTTGCCAGGCGTTCGGGGCTGAGGAGCTCCTGCAGCTGGGCTTCGGTGAGCAGGCCGTGTTCAAGAACCAGTTCGGCCACGCCGCGGCCGGTGGCCAGGGCTTCCTGCGCGATCGCGGTGGCGGTGGCGTAGCCGAGGTGCGGGTTGAGGGCGGTCACCAGGCCGATGGATTGTTCCACCGTGAGGCGCAGCCGTTCGGTGTTGGCGGTGATGCCGCGGACGCAGCGCGCCGTGAGCGTGCGGCAGGCCGCTTCGAGGTGCGAGATGCTCTTGTGCAGGCTGTGCACGATGATCGGTTCGAAGGCGTTGAGCTGGAGCTGCCCGGCTTCGGCGGCCATGGTGATGGTGACGTCGTTGCCGATGACTTCGTAGGCCACCTGGCTGACCACTTCCGGGATCACCGGGTTGATCTTGCCGGGCATGATGGAGGATCCGGACTGGACGGCCGGAAGGTTGATCTCGCCGAACCCGGCGCGCGGTCCGGAGGACAGCAGGCGGAGGTCGTTGCAGATCTTGGACAGCTTGACGGCCACGCGCTTGAGCACGCCGGAGAGGTGGACGAAGGCGCCCACGTCCTGGGTGGCCTCGATGAGGTCGACGGCGGTGACCAGCGGCAGGCCCGTGATTTCGGCCAGGTGCCGGCAGGCGGCCTCGGCGTAGCCGGCGGGGGCGTTCAGCCCGGTGCCGATCGCGGTGGCGCCGAGGTTGATCTCATGGATGAGCAGGTCCGCTTCGGCAAGCCGCTGCCGGTCCTCGCCGATGGTCACGGCGTAGGTGCCGAATTCCTGGCCCAGGGTCATGGGAACGGCGTCCTGGAGTTGGGTGCGGCCCATTTTCACCACGGTGCGGAACTCCATGGCCTTTTCCGCGAACGCCTCCTCGAGTTCGGCCAGCGCGGAGAGCAGCTCGCGGGCGGCGAAGATGGTGCCGAGCTTCACTGCGGTGGGGTAGACGTCGTTGGTGGACTGGCTGAGGTTTACGTGGTCGTTGGGGTGCAGCCGCGCGTAGTCGCCCTTGGGATGGCCCAGGATTTCTAGGGCGCGGTTGGCGATGACCTCGTTCGCGTTCATGTTCGACGACGTTCCCGCGCCGCCTTGGACCACGTCGACCACGAACTGCTCGTTGAGCTCGCCGTTCATCACATCGGCGCATGCCTGTTCGATGGCCGCAGCCCGTTCGGCGTCCAACAGCCCGAGTTCCAGGTTGGTGCGGGCGGCCGCCAGTTTCACGGCGGCGAGGCCGCGGACCAGGTGCATGTTGCTGGAGAGCGGCTGCCCGGTGATGGGGAAGTTTTCCACGGCGCGGAGCGTGTGGACGCCCCAGTAGGCGCCGGCGGGGATGTCCCGGTCGCCGAGCAGGTCGTGCTCGGAGCGGACGTCAGACAGGGATTGGGTATCCGGCAGGGTTTGGGTTTCGGTCATGTGGTGCAGTCCTTAAGGAACGTCGTTGGTCGGGGACAGGGAGGAAAAGTCTGCGGCCTGCAGCAGGCCCACCTGGTGGCCTCCGCCGAGGACCGCGCCGGTGGCGATGCCCGCAAGGGCGGAGGTGTCGACGTCGAGCGCTTCCAGCGCGCGGACGGTGACGGGCATTCTGGCCCGGTCACCGCCGTCGGAAATCTTGACCGCAACGGCGCGTCCGTCCGGCAGCCCAACCAGCTGGATGCCTTCGAAGCCGTCCTTCGCCAGGGCACCGGGCAGGAGGCGCATCAGCTCCGTGACGTCGCGGCCCTCGCCCGCCACCATTTCCGGATGGCGGCGCATGGAATGTGCGACGGCGGCTTCCGGGCTTTCGGGGGCGGATGCACCATCAGCCAGTTCGGCCGAGGCGAGGCGACCGAAGGCGCGGGCCATTCCAGCGAGGGTGAGGGCGAACAGCGGGGTTCCGCAGCCGTCGGTGCTGAGGCCGGCGGGTTCCTCTCCGGTCAGGTCGGTGACGGTCTCGGCGACGAGCTTTTGCAGCGGATGGGAGGGGGCGAGGTAGCCCTGCACCGGCCAGCCGTTGATGACGCAGGTGGCGGCCATGGCGGCGTGTTTGCCAGAGCAGTTCTGGGCCAGCTGGGTGGGCCGGCCGCCGTCGCGCAGCCACTCCTCGCGCTCGCGGACGCCGTAGGGGAGGTCGGAGCTGTTTTCAAGGGCTGCCGGCGTGAGGCCGTGCAGTTCCAGGATGCGGGTGGCGCCGTCGAGGTGCCGGGCTGCGCCGGAGTGGCTCGCGGCGGTGAGGGCCAGCAGATCGGCCGGCAGGTCCAGTCCGGCCCGGACCATGGCCACGGACTGCAGGGGCTTGAGGGAGGACCGGGGGTAGAACGCGGCCTGGGGGTCGCCGGCGGAGAGCAGGGTGCGGCCGCCCGGGGCGGTGGCGATCAGGGAGCCGTAGTGGACACTTTCCACCAGCCCGTCACGGGTCTGGAACGCGAGGGGCTCGTGCCGCGGCAGGATCACTGCGGCGGCGGGCAGCGCGGAAAGGGAATGGCTTGCCGGCATGGCGGGGGAAGGCATGGAGTCCTCTGTGTTTCGTTGACTTGAGTTGGGTGTGGCGTGGAGGAGTCGGGTGGGGCCGGATGGTTCGGAGTGCCAGGAAGGCCGGGGCACCTACCGGTTGAGGATGGAGTCGAGGGCTTCGCCGACGGCGCGCAGGTGCCCGGCCATGGCGGCGCTGGCGTCTGCGGCGGAGCCGGCTTCGATGGCGTCCAGGATGAGGCGGTGCTCGACGTCGGAGGCGTGCTGGCGGTCGGCCACCATGTTGAGGGTTTCGGACTGGTGGGCGAGGGCATCGCGGATGTCAGCCACCACGCTTTCGAATACCTTGTTGCCGCTGGCCCGGGCGATGGCTGCATGGAAGCTGGAGTCGAGGGCGACCCAGGCTTCGGGGTCGGTTTCCGCGGCCATGGACGCCATCATGCCGCGGAGGATTTCCAGGTCCTCGGCGGTGCGGCGTTCGGCGGCCAGGCCGGCGGCCGGGACTTCGATATGCGGGCGTGCCTCGGTGAGGTCCCGGGCGGAGAACTGGCCCAGGAAGAGGTCGTTTGCCACATGGTCGGCGACGACGAACGTGCCCCGGCCCGTCCTGGTAACGGTCAGGCCCAGGGCGGTGCAGGAGCGCAGGGCCTCGCGGATCACGGAGCGGCTCACCCCGTATTGCGAGGCCAGGGCGGCTTCCGAGCTGAGCTTGGTGCCGACGGCCAGCTCGCCGCTCTGGATGTCGCCGCGGATAGCGTTGAAGACAGCTTCGGCCGCACTGAGGCGCGCCAGCGGAAAGGTGCTCGCTCCGCTTTGCTGTCCGGCTGTCCGGCTGTCTGACAGGTTCACGTTAAAAATATGGCACGGGTCACAGGCGGGTGTCAACCCTGGCGGCCTCGGTGAGATCGGCCTTCGAAGGTTTGTCAGGAGGCCGGGGGCGGAACCGGTCCCAGCCGGGCCAGGAACGGCAGGCGTGCGAGCGCTGCCAGCCCGTATTTGTTCCAGAGGCCCGTGATGAAGGAGGCTCCGGTCAGGGAGGTGAGGAACGACGCCGCGACGTCGGTGGGGTAGTGGACGCCAAGATAGACGCGGGACAGGGCAACGGTCACGGCCACCAAGGCTCCCATCGCCAGGACGGGCCATTGCCAGCCGGTGCCCCGCGCCAGCAGGAAGAGAGCGATGGCGAGTGCCACGGCGAGGGCGGTATGCCCGCTCGGGAAGCTGTCGGTGCCGGGTTCGGGGGTGAGGGGATCGAAAAGCGCGGTGGAGTCGGGCCGATGGCGGGCGACAACCAGCTTGAACAGCTCGCTGCTGACCCACGAGCCAGCGGCCACCAGCCCCGTGGCAACGGCATTCACCGGGCTCCGGCGGGCCAGCAGCAGGAACAGGCAGATCGCGGCGATCATCACCACACCCGCCGGAGGGCTGAACGCGACGTTAATGAAGAGGGCGATCGCCGTCAGCTGCGGCGTGTGGTCATGGCTCAGGGCGGCATCGACGGAGAGGTCGGCGGCAGTGAGGGCGGGTGCGGACCGCATGGTCAACCCCGCGGCCACAATCAGGACGGCGAACACCAGCGGCAGCGCGATCCAGTGCCGCAGCTGCGGCAGTATCGCCAACCGCGTACGCTCCGCTGTGCTCTCGTTTGCCCTCTCCACCCTGCCCACTGGCCATCCCTTTCTTTTGCAGCGGCAGCGGTCATGCGTGCCTGATTCAAGTGTGGAAGGACTGCGCCAAGAAATCTCTAAGAACCTAATTGGAGCGTGTGGCAGCCACAACTCGTCACCGGTACGTTCGTTCTGAATTGCCTGTTTACAGCAGCAAACGGCGGGCATAGACTGCCTTTAGCTGTGAAACGGCACGATCGTGCCGGTTGTGACAGGCGGTAGCCGTTAGGACAGGCATTAATGGTTCGGAGGAGGCGTCTTGACTGATTCATTCGGGGGCCGCCTTGCCGCGGCCGTCCGCGCCCGGCGCGGTGACCTCCGCCTGAGCCAGCAGGACCTCGCCGACATGGCCGGGGTCTCTGAGCGCTTCGTCCGATTCGTGGAGCAAGGCAAGCCGAGTCTCCGGCTTGACACTCTGCTGGCCTTGCTGGACACGCTAGGCCTCGAGCTGCAGCTCGCCACCCGGACCAGCGCCGCCGCCCGCGCACTGGTGACCCAAACGCTGGTGACCCAAGCGCTGGTGACCCAACCGCTGGTGACCCAACCGCTGTTGGACGTCACGCCGTCGGCCGCCCCGCTGGAAGACAGCGGACCCGGCGAACGGGAGAACCGGCCGTGAGGCACCGCATCGCTGACATCTATAAGCGCGGCGTCCTGGCCGCCCGTTTGGAACGGCACGACGGCGGCACCAGGTTCAGTTATCTGCCGGCCTACCTGCAGAGCGGCCGCCCTGCTGTCGCGAGTTCCCTGCCGCTGTCGCCGGTTCCGGTCCTGTCCGGGGCAGGGGCGGCGCCGCCGTACTTCACCGGGCTGCTCCCGGAGGGCCGGCGGCTGAACGCGCTGCGCCGGTCCATCAAGACCAGCGCGGACGACGACCTCTCCCTGCTTATCGCCGCGGGCGGCAACCCTGTGGGCGACGTGCAGATCGTGGGCCACGGGGAGCCGCTGGACCAGGAGGAACACGCCGTCGAGGTGGACCCCCGCAAGCCAGTGGACTTCGACGAGCTCCTGGGCGACTCGGGCCTGATCGATCCGGTGGCGCTCGCCGGTGTGCAGGACAAGCTGTCCGCCGGGATGATCTCCATGCCGGTGGCCAGCGCGGGGCGCCGCTTCATCCTCAAGCTCAACGCCCCGGAATTCCCGCACGTGGTGGAGAACGAGTTCATCATGTTCCGCTACGCGGCGAAGCTGCGGATTCCGCTGAGCCGGGTGCAGCTGATGCGCGACGTCGCCGGCCGGCCCGGGCTGCTGGTGGAGCGGTTCGACCGGGTGCCCCTGGCCAGTGGGACGTCGGCAGGCGGGCTGGCGGCCGGCGGGAAAGCTGCCGGATCCGCAGGCCCACAGGACGCGGTGCAGCGCCTCGCCGTCGAGGACGGCGCGCAGGTTCTGAAGCTGTACCCGGCGGACAAGTACAACGTGGGGTTCGGAACGGTGTGCCATGCGCTCGCCGAGTACTGCGCGGCGCCGCTGCCGGCGCTGCGGAACCTCGCCATCCAGGCCGCCTTCGCGCTGCTCAGCGGCAACGGCGACCTGCATGCGAAGAACGTGTCCATGGTGCAGCAGCCGCACGGGGAGTGGTCCATCGCGCCCGTGTACGACATCCCCTCCACAGTGGTCTACGGGGACAAGACGCTCGCCCTGACGCTCGGCGGCAAGCGCAGCGGTATCTCCCGCAAACACTTCCTGGCCTGGGCCACTGGCCTCGGGCTGCCCGAACGCACGGCTGTCCAGGCGGTGGATCTGGCGCTGAAGGCCGCCGGTCCGCTGCTCGCGGACTTGGAGGCCGGGGCGGCCTTTGCGTCTACTGCTTTCGTTTCAACGGCTGCCGCTTCAACTGCCACCGTTTCAGCGGACGACGGCGGCGCCTCGCCTTTTCCGGACATGGTCACCAGGGCGTGGGTCAAGGAGCTCAAGCACCGGCGGCGGCTGCTGGAGGGGTGAGCCCCGGAAGCCTAAAGCTCCGGTCTGCTGAAGGTCGGGACCGCCTAAAGGTGGGACCCGCCTAAAGGTCAGGGCCGCCGTCGTACCAGTTGAGCACGCGCAGGGCCCGAAGCGTGTTCCAGCGGCTGGGGCGCCCGTCGCCGTCCTCCATGGCGAAGTGGATGCGGCCGGGGTGGGTGTTCTCAAGCAGCCAGGTTCCGTCGGGCTGCCGTTTTGAGCGGAGCAGACCGACGGCCTCGGCAAGGCGGGTGTCCGGCCGCCCGCCCGTGTCCTGGAAATACGCGTCGCGAAAGTAATCAAGGCCGCGCAGCGCGTCATAGAACCAGCGGGTCGGGTAGGAAAACTGCAGCCAGTCCGGGTCCACCAGCTCTCCGGTGCTCTTGCGCCGGAGCAGCGCACGTTCCAGCAGGTATTCCTCGCCCCGCTTCCGCGCAGCAATGGATTCCGGAGTTCCGCCGGTCGCCCGCTCGTATTCCAGCAGCCCTTCCAACACGTTGATGGTGGTCGCGAATGACGAGCGCACCGACCCCCGCTCCGCCTCGCAGTTCCAGCCGCCGTCGGCGAGCTGCTCGCCGAGCAGCCGCCGGACGATGCCGTCGACGTTCTCGCCGAAGTACGCGCCGAGGGCGACGGCCTTTCCGTTGATGCAGGGCTCCACCTCGCCATCGAAGAACGGCTGGCCGCCCTCTTCCCAGCGGCTGTTCTCCCGCACTTTCCGGACCGCTGCGCGGGCCTCCTCGCTGCCGGGGTCGAGTCCGAGGTCGCGCAGGAGCAGCAGGCTGTAGGTCGTGGCGGTCCAGGGCTGGCCCGCCTCGGAGCCGTCGTAAGGGACCGGGAAGAACGTCCCGCCGTCCCACTGGCCATCGTCGCCCTGCAGGGCGAGCAGCCGCGCACCCCATCCCTCGGCGGCCACCCGGGCACGCTCGGTTCGCACCTCTTCGGCAGGCGCATCCGTCAGGTCGCGCAGGACCTGCCACCGTATGGAGGGGTCGGAATCGAGCAGCCAGTCGAGCACGCGTTTCACCGGGCCGGTAACCGGGGAGCTAAAGGTGCTGGATGCCCGCGCGCTGCATGGCGTCCTTGTAAACCTCCACGCTCTTGGTCAGGAGTTCTTCCTGCTTGGCCTCGGAAACAGCAAAGGCCCGCCCGCCGAGCGCGCTGGCCTTGTAGATTTTGATGCCGTTGTTCTTGAGTGAGTAATGGTACGTCTTCTCGAAGAGCGTCAGGAAGGTGGCGGCGTCGGTCCCGTGGGCGATGATGGCCGAGACGCGCCTGTTGATCTTCATGAACTGCCGGAAGGGGCGCAGGCCGTCCGTCTTTTCCTGGACGCTGAGGGCCGAGGGCATGTCCGGGTCGCGTACCCAAGGGTAAGCGTTCCACGGCATGACGTAGCGCGGATCCAGCTCGGCGAGCTCGTAGATCTGGGTGGCGCGCCGTGCGGCCTCGTCGTCGTTGAAATGGGACACGAAACCGGACTCGGTTCCCTTGCCCGGGCTGACCTGGAGGCTGACAATCCGGCATTCGTCCTCGTCATGGACGGGGTCGATGTAAGGAACGATCGATCCCGGCTTCTTCTCCATGAGTTCATCGCACAGTTGCGTCACTGCTGCGATGTTCGGTTCCTGTAGCAGGGCTTTCTTTTCGTCCCAGTCAATCGTCACGATTTCTCCCTTAGCTGCATGGCGTCCAAGAATCAGGCGTCTTAGGCCACTCTACGCTTTTGACGGTAAGGGTGGGTGGGGGAGTTCCCGCCGACCCAACAGGAGTTCTAAACACCTGCACCCCGCAACGTGAACCGGCCCGCCACGAGCGTTGCAGCGACGGGCATTGCGGCGAACACAGCATCGGACGCGGCAAGGGGATCCGCATCCAGCACCGCGATATCCGCCACATCCCCGGCCCGGATCCGGCCGCGTCCCCGCGTTGATGCGAGCAGCGCCTCCTCCCGGGTCAGTGCCTGCTCCGGGTGCCAGGGGCCGCGGCCGTCGTCCCGCGCCCGCGCCGTCGAGGCGGACATCGCCAGCCACGGATCCAGCGGTGCCACTGGTGCATCGGAACCCAGCACCAGCCGCGCCCCACCGTCCAGCAGGGAGCGCAGCGGGAAGGCCCGGTCAGTGCGGCCCGTCCAGCTCGCGTCCGCGGCGTCGCGGTCGTCGAGGGCGTGGGCGGGCTGGACGCTGGCCGTCAGGCCGAGCTCGCCGAACCGGGTGAAGTCCTCCTGCCGCACAAACTGGGCGTGCTCGATCCGGCCTCCGGTCCCAACTTCGGCGAAGGCATCCAGCGCAACCTGGTTGGCGCCGTCGCCAATGGCGTGGACCGCCGGCACGAAGCCCGTCTCCCGGGCCCTGGCGAGCAGGGCAACCAGCTCGGCTTCGCTCATGGTCAGGATGCCGTGCCCGCCGTGCGGGTACGGGTCAACGCAGAAGGCGGTGCGCGTGTTGAGGGAGCCGTCGATGAGCACCTTTAGCGGACCGACCCGCAAAAGGCCCGCCCCGCCGTCGACCTCCTGTCCGGTCCGCATCCCCTCAGCGGCCGCCCGCTCCAGGTCCTCCGGATACACGCCAGCGTCCACGCGAAGAGAGCTGAACCCGCCGGCGATCCGGCGCAACCAGACATCGCGGTTCCATGTCATCTCCAGGTCCACCACGCCCACAACACCGCGGGCGGCGGCTTCCTGGCCGGCCGTGCGCACCCAACCGTCGACGACGCCGTCGGGCAGCTTTCCGAGCTCGCGCGTGACGGAGAACGCAGCCTCCTCGCGGAGCAGCCCGTCTGCCGGGAGCTGAACGCCGTACCGCCGGGCGGCCGCGGAATTCAGCCAGACGCAGTGCAGGTCATGGCTGATCAGGGCCGTGGGCACTCCCCGGGTGGCGTCGTCGAGCATTTCGGTGCTGGGGACGTCGTCCCATACCGCGTCCCCGAATCCGGCGCCCACCACCGTCATGGTCGGTTCTGTCTCGGGGGTTGCCTCCGTAATCCGCTTCCGGACAAGTTCGACGGCGGCGCGCGCCGAAGCGGCGCCGGACAGGTCGATCCGGTTGGCGGCCAGCGCCCACTGCGTCATGTGGACGTGCTCGTCCCACAGCCCCGGAATGACGAAACGCCCCTCAAGATCCAGCACCTGAGCATCCGCTGCCGTGGACCCTCCGGGGCGTTCTGCGGCCGCGGTGATCGCCGAGAGGTGGCCGTCGCGGATATAGACGTCGCAGCATTCTGTCTCGCCGGGCAGCCTCACGGAGGCCAGCACCATTTCGGCGGGCGTCAGGTCTTGCGGGGATGCTTGGTCCTGGCTGGAAGGCATACGAACAGGCTAGGCAGGTTTCCGGCCGGCACCAATTCGCGCTGCATCGTTCCTTTTCGCACCGTTCCTTGGTGCGCTGTCCCTGGCCGCCGTCAGAGCTCCGCCGGGAACGCCTCTTCCCAGCGCTGGCACAGAAGGTGCATTCTGGACGTTACACGGTTCCGACAATGAAGTCGGGGAGGCGTTGGCTACATGAACCTTAATTTCCGGTCCCTTTATACGTTCCGGCCGATTCAACTTGGGCAGCGACTGCCCGGCCGGGGGACGTGAGCGCTGTGGACATCACTGCCAGTCATCACCGCCTCAAGGTCGTGGTCCACATCGACGCGAACATGGAGCGCGCCTGCATCGAGGTCCGCGGAACCCTGACGCCGGCCAACAGCCGGGCGCTATATGTTGTTGCGCGGCGTGCCAGGACTCTGCTGCCAGGCAAGGAAATCATTCTGGACCTGTCGATGGCCCGTGCCGCCATGGACACCATCACCGCGCTCCATGATCCCGCCCAGCTCACCCAACTCAGCGGCGAAGGCACGTCCGAAAAACCCTGCCGGCTGAGCATTCTGGACCCCCGGCCGGGCATCCACGCGCACCCTTCATTCACTCACGGGCACGGTGACCACAGACAATCCGACCACAAGCACCCCGACCATAAACACGGTGACCACAAGCATCCTGACGGCAAGCACAAAGACAATCAGCACCTGGACGGCAAGCACAAAGACAAGGCCCGCAGTACCCAGCAAATCAGCGGCGAACAACCAGCCGCCCGATCACGCACGGCCCGATCACGCACCGTCCGATCAAGCGCCGTCCAATCAACTGCCGTGGAACCGGGCACCGCCCAACCCAGCGATGCCGAACCACGGGTGGCAGCCCGCCGCAGGGTCCGAGACAAGGAACCGGCATGAAACCTGGCCGCATGGTGATGCTCGTCCTCGGTACAATCGCCGCGCTCCTGGGAGTGGGGCTGCTGGCGGGCGCAGCCGGGGTGGGCTGGCTCAACTTCCAGCAGCGCGACGAAGGCTACTTCACCACGCAATCGCACCGGTTCGACGCCGCGTCCTCCGCCATCACCTCGGCAGGACTAGACGTCATGGTCAGCGGCAGGCTGCCGGACGTCATCCCGTCGGACGCGGCCGGCAGCATCCTGCTCCGCGGATCGGGGGCCAGCCCGGGCAAAGGGATCTTCATCGGCGTCGCACCGCAACAGGACGCGGCGCGCTATCTCGACGGAGTTAAGCGCTCCGAAATCCGGGAACTGAATCTGCGGCCCTTCAGGGTCGATTACACCGAAGTGCCCGGGACGCGGTCCCCTGCCCGCCCCGGAACCCAGAATTTCTGGGTCGCGTCCGCAGAGGGCACCGGTACGCAGGAACTCAGATGGAACATCCTTCCCGGCAGCTGGACGGTGGTGATCATGAACGCCGACGCCACCGCTCCGGTTTCCGTGGATCTGCAGGCCGGCGTCCGCTCCGACTTGCTCTGGCCGCTGTTCCTGTGGCTGCTTATCGCCGGGATTGTTCTGCTGGTTGTCGGCGTGCCCCTGATCGTTGCAGGCGCCATGGGGTTGGGACGCCACGGGCCGCCGCCGCACCTTCCCCCGGGCCAGTACCACCCCGGCCGCTATCCGCCTGGCCATCCGCTCGCGGGCCAGGCTCCGCCAGTGGAAACCCCGACGACGGGACCTCCCGCCGCTGCCGGCGCCACGGGTCCGTTCGCCAGTTCTGCCGTCGCGGGCGGAAATGCAGGCGTTCCGCCCGGGAACGCAGGAGTGCCACCGGGGACCGCGCCTGTGCCACCAGGCATGCAACCGGCTTCGTACCCGGCTCCCGGCTATCCGGCGCCTGGCTATCCCGCCCCCGGCGGCGGGGCGGGCGCACCGCCGCCTCCCGCCGTCGTCGACCTTTTGGAGAACCCGAGGTACCCGGCCCGCCTGACCGGCCATGTGGACCCGGCGCTGTCCCGGTGGATGTGGCTGGTCAAATGGTTCCTGGCCATCCCGCACCTGATCGTTCTGTTCTTCCTCTGGTTCGCACTTATCGTTACCAGCATCGTGGCGTGGTTCGCGATCCTGTTTACCGCCCGCTACCCGCACTCACTGTTCAACTTCAATGTGGGCGTGCTGCGCTGGAGCTGGCGGGTGTCCTTCTACGCCTTCACGGCGATCGGCACGGATCGCTACCCGCCCTTCACCCTGGCCCGCACCGACTACCCGGCCGACTTTGAGGTGGACTATCCGGACCATCTGTCGCGCGGCCTGGTGCTGGTGAAGTCCTGGCTGCTCGCCATCCCCCACCTCCTGATTGTGGGCGCGCTCGCGGGATCCACGCGTACCTGGGTGGCTGCGTCGGATGACGACTTCGCAGGTGCCGGCCGCTACTCGGCAGGCAACGCTATCTCCCTGCTCTCGCTGCTGGCCTTCATTGCCGGCGTCATCCTGCTGTTCACCGGCAGATACCTCCGGAGCCTGTTCGACCTGCTCATCGGCCTCAACCGCTGGGTTTACCGCGTCCTGGCATACGTCGTGCTGATGCGGGACGAGTATCCTCCGTTCCGGCTCGACATGGGCCCCGCCGATCCGGGCGAGCCCCCGGCCGCCAGTCCACAAACCACTCCACCGGGAGGGCCATGATGAAACTCACCGTCCACACCTTCGTGAGCCTCGACGGCGTCATGCAGGCCCCGGGCGGCAGGGACGAGGACGCCAGCGGGGGCTTCGAATTCGGCGGCTGGGTGGTGCCGCTCTTCGACGAGGACATGGGCAGGATCGTGAATGGGTGGTTCGCCGAAGCCGACGCCATTCTTCTGGGCCGCACGACCTACCAGATGTTCCAGCCGTACTGGGAGCAGGTCACTGACCCGGACGACGCCGTAGCCAAGGCGCTCAACAGCCTGCCCAAGTACGTGGTGTCCTCAACGCTCACCGAAGCGACGTGGAACAACACCACCATCCTCCCCGCGAACTTCCTCGAGGCCGTTGACGACCTCAAAACAACCCCCGGCAGGGAGCTCCAGGTCCACGGCAGCTACAGGCTGGTCCGTGCCCTGCACGATGCCGGCCTCGTGGACGAATACCGGCTAATCATCTTCCCGGTGGTCCTCGGCCAGGGCAAGCGGCTCTTCGAACCCGGCGTCACGCCGTCGGCATTTACCCTTGCCGGGAGCAAGGCAACGTCGTCAGGAGCGGTGCACCTGACCCTGCTGCCCGCTGCCTTCGGTGCAGCTGACCTGGAGGTGGGGGAGTTCGAGGTGCGGGACGGCCGCGAGCAGGTCAAGGACTGAGGCGCCGGCAGTCCAAACCGCCCTGTCAGCCCAAGCCGCGCAGGCGCTCCATCTCGCGGCGGTCCTTCTTGGTGGGCCGGCCGGTCCCGCGGTCGCGCTGCGGCAGCCCAAGCGCCGGAGCCACCGGCCGGGGAGGCGTATGGTCTGTGAAGCAGTGCGAGGCTGCCTCCGCACCCACGCGCTTGGCGATAAGCCTGCGCACTTCGAGGATACGTTCGTAGCCGGGCTGGCGGACGCGGACGGTGTCGCCGGGCACCAGTGACTGCGAGGCCTTGGCCGGATTCCCGTTGATGCGCACATGCCCCGCGCGGCACGCGGCGGTGGCGGCGGACCTTGTCTTGTAGGCGCGGACGGCCCACAGCCACGCGTCGACGCGGACGGTGCTGGGGGCTAAGGGAAGGCTGCTCATAACTGCAGCCGAGTATAGCCGGGCCCGCAGCGGACCTAGGCGTCCGATACGGCGGAACTTACCGCCGTCGGACTGTCGTATTCCTTATCGGGAATTTTCTGGAGGGCATCCAGAACACTGGTGTCCGCGCCCGACTCCTTGGCGCGGGAGAGGAGGGTTTCCCGGCTGGCGGGATAGTCGATCCCGCCCAGAAACTTTTGGATCTGGATGGGGTTGGGTGTTTCAGCCATGTCAGTTCCTTTCGGCTAGTTGTTGCTGTGCATCGTTGGGGTTGTCCGCCAGCACGACGTCGAAGGCCTCCACGCGGCGGTCTGTAACGGTGGTGGGGGATTCCAGGTGGACCGCTCCAGTAGGAAGGATGCCCGCGCCGCCGGACGTCTCCATTACCCGCCACTGGACCACGACGTCCTCGCCGCAGTGCTCTGGCGGCAGCTGCGCCCAGAACTGAAAACCGCCGGCTTCCTCCAGGGCCTGGCGGCGGAACATGGTGCACCCTCCCAGCCAGGCCACCTTGTACGGAATCCACTCCCCTGGCGCCAGCCCCAGTTCGGCGCTCAGGTGGGCCAGGTTTGCTGCGCTGTGCAGTGGCCAGCGCTGGAAGCCCTCCTCATCGGGACGGATGCGCTCCGGAGTCACGGGTCCCTCCCACGGTGCGAAGGTGACGGTCTGCTCCGGACGCCGGTCACTCAAAAAGGAGAGGCCCTGAGGGGCCATGCCCACAAAGCCGCAGCCCAGGGCATCGAGCGCATCACTCATCCTGGCCAGAGCCCCCGGCTCCAACCAAACATCGTCATCGAGGAACAACACTTTGTCCGCCCGCACCTGCTCCAGCGCAAACTGGCGGTGTTCGGCGAGGCCGCGCCGCGGCAGGTGGCGGTGCAGCTCAACTGGCGTTCCCTGCGCACGGAGGACACGGACCAGGCTGGCTGCCGCTGGAAGCTCCCAGGCCGGCGGTCCGTCCGACTGGTCACTGACCACCAGCCGGAAGGCCGGTCCGCTCTGCGCTGCGAGGCCGGCCAGAGTGACGGCCAGTTCTGCGGGCCGGTTGCAGGTGGGGATGAGGACGTCGAGGGCAGGGTCGCGGGCTGTTTGGCCCGAGGCCCAGGTGGCAGATGTGTGGCGATCCATGACCACCGCCTTTCCGAAGCCAGAAGTCGGTCAAGACCAGTGAGTCCCTGCGCTGCACTGATTCAGATACCCAGGGCTGTTGCTGGCTAAACCCGCTTCGGGCGTGTCGGACCGGACTCGCCGAGCCTAGGCGACGAGGACGGCCGCCGCGGAGTCCATGTGTTCGCGGATGGTGTTGCGGGCCAGGGTGGCGTCCCCGGTTTCGATGGCGGCGACGATGTCGTTGTGCCGGTCCACGCTCATGTTCCGCACGCCCTTTTCGAGGCCGGCGAACATGATGGACATCCGGATGGAGCCCTCCAGGGATTCCCACGAATGCAGCAGGGTCTCGTTGCCGGTGAGGCGGCACATGGTGCGGTGGAAGTCGAGGTCGGATTCGACCCGCTCCTCCATGCTGCCGTGGGTGGCTGCCTCCATGGCCTGGATGGCCGCGCGGAGGGACCCGATGACGTGCTGGCGGTCGGGCAGTTCGCACAGCGTGCGGGCCGCCAGGGATTCAAGGGCCGCGCGGACGGAGTAAATGTCGCGGATTTCCTTGGCATCCAGGTGGCGGACCGACAACCGGCCGCGGGCGCCCGCGGAGATGAGGCCCTCCTGCTGGAGTTGCCGCAAAGCCTCCCGGAGCGTTCCACGGCTGATCTGCAGCATCTCGGACAGCTCGGTTTCCACCAAATGGCGGCCGGGCTCAAGCGCTCCGCTGGTGATGGCAGTGCGCAACGCCGCCACCGCCTGCTCGCGAAGGCTTTTCTTTTCCAGTCCCAGCAGGGTTGCTGTCGCGGCCATCGGATTCTCCCAAGGTCAGAGGTCGACTGTTTACAGTCGCCGTGTTAACAATGATGCCACGGCAGGAGCGCTGGTCCAGGTTGTACCGGCGCTCCTACCGCGGCCGTGCCTAGCGGAGCCGAAGCCGGACTTAGCCGAGCTCGGCAAGCACCTTGGCGACGATCCGCTGCACGGACAGGCCGTAGCGCTCGTGCAGCGTCGGCAGGGCCCCGGCGTCGAGGAATGCGTCGGGCAGCGCCACCGGCACCACGCGCTTGCCGAGGCCGGCGGTCACCACGGCCGAGGCGACGGTTTCGAACAGCCCGCCCACCACGCTGTGGTTCTCCAGGGTCACGGCGAGCCGGTCGGTGTTGATCTCGGCCAGGACGGTTTCCGCGTCGAACGGCTTGATGGTGGGGGTGTGGACGACGGCGACATCCACGTTGTGTTCAGCCAGAGCCTTGGCTGCCTGGAGGGCACGCATGGTCATGAGGCCGCTGGAGACGAAGACGACGTCGTTGCCCCCGCGCAGGACCTTGGCCTTGCCGAGTTCGAAGGTGTAGTCGTACTCGTCCAGGACCGTGGGCACGTTGCCGCGCAGCAGGCGCAGGTACGTGGGTCCTTCGCTGGCGGCCAGTTGCGGGACGGCCTGTTCGATGTCGATGGAGTCGCACGGGTCCACGATGGTCAGGTTGGGCATGCCGCGGAAGATCGCCATGTCCTCGGTGGCCTGGTGGCTGGGGCCGTATCCGGTGGTGAGTCCGGGGAGGCCGCCCACGATGTTGACGTTGAGGTTGGGCTCGGCCGCGTCCAGGCAGAGGAAGTCGTAGGCGCGGCGGGCAGCGAACACGGAATAGGTGGAGGCGAACGGCACCAGGCCGGTTTCTGCAAGGCCCGCGGCTGCGCCGAAGAGGAGCTGCTCGGCCATGCCCATCTGGAAGAACCGCTCCGGGAAGGCCTGCGCGAAGATATGCATGTCCGTGTACTTGCCCAGGTCCGCGGTGAGGCCGACGATCTTGTCGTTCTCCTGCGCGGCCTTGACGAGTGCATGCCCGAACGGGGCGGAGGTGGTTTTCTGGCCCGGGTCGGCGAAGGACGCGATCATGGCCGAGGTCTTGAGCTTGGGCGCGGTGCCTGTTCCGGCGGTGGCCTTCACTGCGGTGCCCTTGGCTGCTGTGGTGGTGCTCATCGGGCGGCCTTTCCTTCGTATCCTGCAGTCAACTGCTCGCGGCAGAGCGGCCATTCGTGTTCTTCGATGCGCATGAAGTGCGCCTTTTCCCGTTCCTCCAGCAGCGGCACGCCGCGCCCCACCTTCGTGTCACAGAGGATCACGGCGGGGCGTCCGCTGGTGGCGGCCTGTGCTGCGGCGTTGTCGAACGCGACGAGCAGCGCGGCCATATCGTTGCCGTCCACCCGCTGGGTGTACCAGCCGGCGGCTTCCCATTTTTCGGTGATCGGTTCGGTGCGCAGCACGGTGTCGGTCTTGCCGTCGGCCTGCAGGGCGTTGATATCCACCATGGCGGTCAGGTTGCCGAGCTGGTGGTGGTGCGCGCCCATTGCTGCTTCCCAGGTGGAGCCTTCGTCCAGTTCCCCATCCGAGAGGAAGTTGTAGATCCTGGCGCCGGAGCCCTGGTAGCGCAGGCCCAGGGCCATGCCGACGGCGATGGTCAGTCCGTGGCCCAGGGAGCCGCCGGAGATTTCCATGCCGGGGGTGTAGGTGGACATGCCGGACATGGGGAGCCGGGAGTCGTCGGAGCCGTAGGTTTCGAGCTCGGATTCGGGGATGATGCCGGCCTCGGCAAGGGCGGCGTAGTGACCGATGGCGTAATGCCCGGTGGAGAGCAGGAACCGGTCGCGGCCCTCCCAGTGCGGGTCCTCCGCGCGGTAGCGGAGCTGATCGGCGTACACGACGGCGAGCATGTCCGCTGCGCCGAGGGCCTGGCCCACGTAGCCCTGACCCTGCACCTCGCCCATGTTCAGGGCGTGGTGCCGGATCCGGTAGGCGGCGGCACTGACCCGCTCAAGTCGTTCGGCGGCAGTTTCCAGGGTCATTCGTTCCTTCTCGGGGAGTTCTTGGGTGTGCAGTTGCGGCGGGGTGGCTTCGCGGACGGCGGTCATCAGGCATCCACCGACTGAGGTGTGTTTTTGGTGGCTTCATCGGCGAGGTGCCGTTCCCGCTTGCCCCAGGTTTCCCGGGTGGCGATGGCTGCCCAGAGGCCGATAGCCGCGTAGAGACCGAACAGCAGGGCCGGGCCCATCCAGCCGAAGCTGACGAACAGCAAGGTGGTGATGAACGGGGTGAAGCCCGAGACCATGGCGGAGATCTGGTAGGCGAGCGAAGCGCCGGACGCCCGGGTCTTGGCCTGGAAGAGTTCGGGGAACCATGCGCCCTGGGCTCCGGCAAGGGAATTCTGGCAGACAGCGTAGGAGATGACGATGGTGGCGATGATGAAGACGAACAGGCCGGTGTTGACCAGCAGGAACATCGGAACAGCGAACAGGACGGCGAAGGCCGTGGACCAGACGTAGACCGGGCGGCGGCCGATCCTGTCGGTCAGGCGGGCCCACGCCTGGGTGGCGAAGATGCCGATCGCGGACGCGATGCACAGGGCCACCAGGGTCTGGGTCTTGTCGGCCAGGTGCTGGGTGTTCAGGTAGGAAATCATGTACGTGATGGACACGGCGTAACCGGCGGTCTCGGCGACGCGCAGGCCGATTCCCTTCACGATGCTGCGCCAGTCGGTCTTGATGACCTCCACGATCGGGGACTTGACGATGGCGCCGCTGTCCTTGACCTCATCGAAGACCGGGGACTCGGGAACCTTGGAACGGATAATCAGGCCGACTACCACCAGCACAATGCTGGCGAGGAAGGGAACACGCCAGGCGAGCTCGCCACCGAGGTTCACGCTGACCAGAAACACCAGGTTGGCCAGCAGCAGGCCCACGGGGAAGCCGGCCTGGACGATACCAGTGAACTTGCCCTTGGACTTCCACGGCGCGTGCTCGTAGCTCATCAGGATGGCTCCGCCCCACTCGGCGCCGAAGGCCAAGCCCTGGACGATGCGGACGAACACCAGCAGCGCCGGAGCCAGCAGCCCCACCTGGCTGTAGGTGGGCAGGAGGCCGATGAGGAACGTGGCCACGCCCATGAGGATCAGGGAGGCCACCAGGACGGGCTTGCGTCCTACCTTGTCGCCCAGGTGTCCGCCGATGATGCCGCCCAGCGGCCGGGCCGCGAAGCCGACGCCGAGCGTGGCAAAGGCGGCGAGCGTTCCGGTGACCGGGTCCCCGGTGGGGAAGAAGGCAGTTCCGAAGTACAGGGCGGCCGCTGTGCCGAAGCCGATGAAGTCGTACGTCTCGATTACAGCGCCGACGCCCGAGCCGATGGCGACCCGCCTGGCGTCCTTGGTGCCGTGGACGTGCCCCCGCATTTTTAGAGCTTCGTTGCTCATGTTGGTTCCCTTTCGAAGAGCGGCTGAAGGTCCAGCGCGCTGTCGACTGTTAACAAGATACGTCCCAGTGTGACCGGCGTCATGCTGACTGTCAACAGTCGCCTTCAGGAGTTGACTGTTAACAGTCGACGCACGTAATGTGGTGTCCATCACTACAGCCTGCCGGGCACTACCAGAGGATCAACGACGATGTTCCATTCCCGACTCGGGTGCTCATCCATCAGCTTCCGCCACCAAAATCTGCCGACAGCCTTGCGAACCATGGCTGGGCTCGGTTTCGGTGAGATCGACCTTGGCGCCCTCCCCGGCGTCTGCGATCACGTTCCGTATGAACTCGACGCAGATGCCGTCTCAGCCGTGGCCAGTGACGTGGCCGCATCCGGCCTGCGGGTGCGCTCAGTCAACGGGGATATCGGTGACCTGAATGCAGTGCTCGACGCCGGCCAGCAGGCTGAGCGGGACAGGCACCTTGACGCCCTGCTCGCCCTCACCGCTAAAACGGGGGCCAAGGCACTGGTCCTTCCCTGCGGTGCGCTGAGCCACGAGCCGGTTCGCAGCCTCGAGGAGGACCTGGACACCGTCGCGGCGCAGCTAATCCGGGCGGGGGAGCGCGCGGCCGGGTTCGGCGTCGAACTCTGGACCGAATCACTGCACTTCCTGCGGTTCTGCTGGAACCTGGAACGTGCCGAACTGCTGGCGCAGCGGCTGGCGGGGTCCGGCGTCGGGATAGTCATGGACTTCAGCCACATCGTCGCCGCCGGCGAGGAACCGCTGGAGTACCTGGCACGCCACGAGGGCCGGATAGCCCACGTGCACCTGCGCGATGCCGTGCCCGGGAACATCAACCTCAGCATCGGCAACGGCCAGGCCGATTTCCCTGCCGGGCTGCGGGGCCTTGCCGAACAGGGCTACACGGGGCACTTCAGCCTGGAACTCGAAACCCGGGACATCACCCACGACGAACGGCCGGCAGCCGCCGCCAAGGCAGCCAGCTTCATCACCGACCTCATCTGAACAACCCCACAAAATCCACCAAGGAGAATCATGACCGCCATTCAGCGCACTGCCGTCCTCACCGGAGCCACCTCGGAACGGGGCATCGGCATCACCACCGCCCGCCGCTATGCCAGCCAGGGCTGGGGCGTGGTGATCCTGGACCTCGACGGCGAGAAGTCCGCAAAGGTCGCCACCGAAATCGGCAACGAATTCAACGTCCCGGCGTTCGGCTACGAGATTGACGTCGCCAACGAGGACTCCGTCAACGCCGCGTACAAGGCAGTTTCAGCCGAGGTCACGAGCGGCGCCCTTCCCGCTGTCGGCGCGCTGGCCAACATCGCCGGCATCACTTCGCCGGTGCCTTTCCTGGAAACCACGCTTGACCTCTGGAACAAGGTCATGGCCGTGAACTCCACCGGAACCTACCTCGTCACGAAGGCCTTCCTGCCGGACATGATCGATAACGGCTGGGGCCGGATCGTCAACATGTCCTCCGTTTCCGCGCAGCGCGGCGGCGGCGTCTTCGGCAAGGTTCCCTACTCCGCTGCGAAGGCCGCCATCCTCGGCTTCACCAAGGCCCTCGCCCGCGAACTCGGGGACTCCGGTGTGACCGTCAACGCCATCACCCCGGGCGCCGTGGACACCAACATCCGCGTCGGCAGCACCGAGGAGCAGGAGGCGGCCATCAACGCCGGCATCCCGCTGGGCCGCAACGCCACCACTGAAGAAGTCGCCGCCGTCATCACCTTCCTGTCCTCCGAGGACTCCGCCTACCTGACCGGCACCACCATCGACATCAACGGCGGAAGCCACATGCACTAACAGCGTTTGCCCTGGGCGCCGGGGCGGGAGATGTTCTGGCCGCCGGCGGGGATGCCTGGGCGTCGACTACAAGAACCGCGTTATGGAGGACCTCCGTCGCCCGGTTCACTCGGCGCTGACACCTATTCGACGATGACCCGCACGCGCTGCACCGTGTTGTTGCCCATGCCCTGGTAATTCCAGTGCTGCTCCAGCGGTTGGATGGCCCCGGTCGCGTCGGTGGCCCTGCACGCCAGTTCATGGTGGCCGGGGTCGGCCACCCACGGCAGGCTCCAGCCGCGCCAAGCGAAGGCACCGGCAGGCTTGTCCAGCTGCGCCGGAACCCACTTGCCGTCGATGCCGACTTCCACCTTCGTCACGGCGCCTTCACCGGACCACGCCCGGCCCTGGAGCATGACGGGCCCGCGGGGCAGGTACCTGCGGCGGGTGAAAAAGTCAGGAATGCCTGGCGGGACCATCAGGGACCGCACCCTGATCCGCGAAACCGGGGTGCCGGCGTCGTCCGCGTTGTGCTGGTAGCGGTAGGCGACCGACTGCTGGAAACCGGTGAACGGCGTCGTGACCACCTGGACCGACTGCAGCCACTTGACGCTGGCCATGCCGTACCAGCCGGGGACGACGAGCCGTAGCGGGTAGCCGTGCTGCGGCGGCAGTTCGTTGCCGTTCATCTTGTAGGCAAGGACGACGTCGGCCCGGGACGCTTCCGCAATCGGCAGGCTCCGGGCGTACTGGTGCCTCACGCCACCCTGGATCCCGGCGTCCAGCCCGGTGAACACCACCTCGACGGCCTCGGGCTCGACGCCGGCCTGGGCAAGCAGGTAGGCCAGCGGAACACCAGTCCACACTGCCGTTCCCACGCCTTCCAGGGTCCAGGGCTGGCTGAGTGGCCGCGGCCTGAGCAGCGATCGCCCGTTGCCGGCGCATTCCATGGTCACCTGGACACTGATGGCCGGATCCCGCTTCAGTGCCGCAAGGCTTAGTTCCATAGCCCGTTCCACGGCGCCGCCGATCCGCAGGTGCCAAGCGCCGCTGACCTGCGGAATGTCGAAGTGCGTCAGCACGTAATGCAGCCCGGGCGGAGTCACATCCTGGCGCAGGGCCTCGAGCGGCATCGAGTGGTTCCGCACGGCGAGCTGCAGCTCTTCCCGGGTGAGCGGGCCGTGCGTGGGTTCACCGGAATGGGGTGCGGGGCGGGCGGACGGTCGGCGTCGGTAGATCAGCTTGGACATGGCCTTGCGATTCTGCTCGGTGCTGCGGGGTGCAGCTGCTGATAGGCGTGCTCCTTCTCACAGGTTTACGCCGCGCGCATATGACCGTCAACAGCGCCTGACCGTCAACAGCCCGTGATCGTCAACAACCCAGCACCGTCAACAGGCCCCTACAGCTGCGGCAGCTTCACCAATTCCTCGAGTGCCATCGGGTCCTGACCGGTGAGGCCGTGCACGTCCGACGTCACCCCGGCCAGTTCTCCGGCGGCGATCGCCGTGTACGTGCTGACCCAGGCCTCGACCTGCCACGCCGGTGCGCCGTAGGAAGCGCGGGAGGCGAACGCTTCGTCCACGGTTTCGTGATGATACGTAACGGTTCTGCCCGTGGCACGCGTGAGCACCTCGGCGGCGTGCGCCAGCGAGATGTCTTCCGGTCCGGTCAGGTCGTAGGTTGCCCCTGCGTGGACGGCGGGGTCACGGAGAACGGCCACCGCGGACCGGGCAATGTCCTCCCGCGCGACTGCGGCCATCACACCGTCGCCCGCCGGACCCCGGACGACGCCGTCCTCCCCGGCCAGCCTGGGCAGGAAATCGAGGTAGAAGTTGTCCCGCAGGAACGTGAACCCCATGCCGGACGCCCTGATCCGCTCCTCGGTGGCGTAATGGTCGCGGCCCAGGGTGAAGGTGCAGTCCGGCGCCGCCCCGAAGAAGGACGTGTACACAACGTGCCGCACGCCGGCCTCTGCTGCGGTGTCCACGAAGGCGTAATGCTGCTGCAGCCGGTCCTCCGCCTCCGCCGCCGACACCATGAAGAGGACTTTGACTCCTTCCAGGGCCGGGCGGGACAGCACGGGGTCCCCATAACTGACCACCACCGCTGGGGCGTCCTTCAGGTCCGGCGCCCGCCGGGGGTCGCGCAACAGCAGGCGCTGGGAGAATCCGGCGTCGGACAATTGGCGGGCCACCATGCCGCCAAGGACCCCGGTGGCGCCGGTGACCGCAAGGTCTGGAAGATCCGTCATGGGTGCTCCTAGGCCTCGCGGGTTGCGGGGGACTTTGTCTGGGCCGGGTCCCGCTCGGCGAGGGAGCCGACGGCGGCGTCGATCTTCTTCAGGACGTCCGGGTCAAGGCGCACGCCGGCGGCCGCGGCGCTGTCGGCCACCTGTTCCGGCCGGGAGGCGCCCACGATGGCGGAGGCGACGTTCGGATTCTGCAGTACCCAGGCCACCGCCAGCTGCGGCATGGTCAGTCCCGCTTCCTCGGCGACCGGCCGCAACTCCTGCACGGCGGCCAGGACGTCGTCCCGCATCCAGCGCTGGATCATCTTGGCACCGCCCTTGTCGTCGGTGGCGCGGCTGCCCTCCGGGAGCGGCTGGCCGGGCAGGTACTTGCCGCTCAGCACACCCTGCGCCATGGGGGACCAGACGATCTGGGAGACGCCCAGTTCCTCCGACGCCGGAACCACTTCCTCCTCGATGACCCGCCACAGCATGGAGTACTGCGGCTGGTTGGAGATCAGCTGGAAGCCAAGTTCCTTGGCCAGGGCGTGGCCGTGGCGGAGCTGCTCGGCGGTCCACTCGCTCACCCCGATGTACAGGGCCTTTCCCTGCCGGACGATGTCGGCGAACGCCTGCATCGTTTCCTCCAGCGGCGTTTCAAAGTCGTAGCGGTGCGCCTGGTACAGGTCCACGTAGTCCGTCTGCAGCCGGCTGAGGGACCCGTCGATGGATTCCATGATGTGCTTCCGGGACAGTCCGAGGTCGTTCTTGCCCTTGGGGCCGGTGGGACCGAATACCTTCGTGAAGATCTCGATGGACTGTCGGCGTTCGCCCTTGAGCGCTTCGCCCAGAACTGTTTCCGCCGCGGTGTTGGCGTAGACGTCCGCCGTGTCGAAGGTGCTGATGCCGGCGTCCAGCGCCGCCCGCACGCACCGGGTGGCGACGTCGTTCTCCACCTGGGAGCCATGCGTGAGCCAGTTGCCGAACGTGATTTCCGAAATCTTGAAGCCGCTGTTTCCGAGGTATCTGAATTCCATGGGTTTCACGCTAGCGGACATGGTTGCTCAGGGTAAGGGATGTTGGCGGCCTATCTCGCTGCCCGCCTCGTGACTGGCCCGCTGCCGGCGCCTGACCGGCATGGAACCAGCCGGTCAGGCGCGGCTGCGGGCGTCCGGGTGCTGCGCCAGCGACGTCATGGAACCGGTGTCCAGGACGGTGACATGTCCGGCTATGGCCGGTTTCCGCGCAGGCCGTGGCGGCTGGGCGGACAGCGCCAAGGCGGACCGGACGGTTTCGCCCTTGCTGGCAGGGTCGGCCGGAACGGCATCGTGGCGCAGGGCCGACTCCACGAGCGGAGCCACCTCGGTCACGCTGGCCGCGGCGACGTCGGGCGGCGGCAGGTCCCGCACGGTGACCTTGACTTCCGGCGCGGCGGCCCGGGCACGCGCCACTGCGCGGGCGTCGGCGGCAGCTACGGCGTCGGCCCAGTCCTTCGCGAGGACGGGCGGCACCGGACGGGCGGCAGTCACCAGGGGATGGTGGACGACGGCGCTGCGGAGCGCCTCCTGAAGGCCGGCGCGGGTCCGCAGTTTCTTCCAGTCGATCGGTGCGCGGGGCTCGCGGACCGGCCGGGGGGCCTTGGCGGCTTTTTTGGCCTTGGCTTTTGCCGGCACCACTTCTGCGTCCGCGGGCAGCGGGCTTCCGTCAGCAGCGAGCCGCACGATCTCGACGGTCTCGTTCCTGGGGAGGCGGCCGAACAGCGCCATCACGATCAACGCCACAAGGCGTCCCAGCCCCGCAATCACCAGCGTGAGCATGACACTGATGCACAGGCCGATGAACATCAGGAAGGCAACACCCAGGGTGCCAAAAAAGGTCAGGTTCAGTGCAATCGTTGTCGGATCTTCCACTTCACCCTCCTTACCATCGGCGCGCCCGGCCCGTCACCGACGTGATCGAGCCCGGTGATTACGCCGGAAATCAGCCCCTAACCACCATACGGACTATTTACTGCCGACATGCCCTCATGGCAAGTACCGGCAACTGTTGTTTCAAAGCTGTTATAGGACCCGGCCGTATCAAGCCGCCTATAGTCTGATTCAGCAAGCGACCCACCACGTTCCCAGGGATGCCATGACCGAGCCAGAACCCTTTACCGGTAATTGCCCGTGCCTTTCCGGCGAGCATTACGCCGACTGCTGCGGCCGGTTCCACAGCGGCGCTGCAGAGGCAGCCACCGCCGAGCAGCTGATGCGTTCCCGCTACTCTGCCTTCGTCCTGCTGGATGCCGGCTACCTGCTGAAAACATGGCACTCCAGCACACGGCCCGCGGAGCTGGAGTTCGAGCCGGGCCTGGAGTGGCGGCGGCTGGACATTGTGTCCGTCGAGCGGGGCGGCCCGCTCGATACCGAAGGCGTCGTGGAATTCAAGGCGCACTTCCGTCAGGACGGCGAGCGGGGCGTCCACCATGAAACGAGCCGCTTCCTCAGGGTGGACCGGCGCTGGTACTACGTGGACGCCGTCGCGCATTACCGGTAGGAAATGACCGGCAGCCGGTCAGCGGTCCTCCTATTCAGTGCTCCTCATAATCCGCCGTGGGAGTGAAGCCGGCGCGGTCCACCTTGCGGTGGAAGTGCATGCCGGCCATGCCGCCCAGTACGGCACCAACCAGCGCCACCAGGGCGACCACGACGGCGGCAATGATGCCGGTGGTGGTCACCTGGCCCTCGTTGACCGGAATCCGGGGGAAGCTGTTCAGCTGCGCCAGGATATTGAACTGCTCGCCGGCGATCATGCCGAGCACGGCCACCAGCACAGCGGCGATCAGGGCCCAGATCCACACCATGAACCCCTGCTTCGCGCCATTGAACCGGGCCATCCTGCCGGCGACGTAGCCTCCGCTGTAGTAGGAAGCGAAGAGGATGACCAGCAGGACGATGATGCCCGCGATTCCCACTGTCTGGTTCGAGGCAGCCCGGCCCACGGCGGCGTTCACGTCGGTGTTCGTGGCAAGTCCCACGGCAGTCCCGGCCGCGGCGACCAGGGCGGTCAACAGCACAGCCATGCCCGTGGCGGCCAGCCAGCCAAAGAACGCCGAGCCGATCTTCATGCCGCCGAACGCCTCCTTTTGGCGGGCCGCTGCCATCTCCCGGGTGGCAAAGGCCGGGTCGTCGGGCCGTGCTGTGTCCGGGCGGCCGTCCGGTTCATTGCCGGGGGTGTAGTCGCGCTCGGCGTATGGCGTGTCCGTGGTGTTGAGTGCCCGGGTGTGCGTGTCCGTCGTGGCGCCGGTGCTGGTGACGCCGGGATGGTCCGAACGCCGGGTCTGGGTGGCATCGTAGACAGGAGTAGCTTCCGTGGGCGCGTCTGCCGAACTGCGATCCGCGGAGCTGTAGGTGGCAGGGTAGGGCTCTGCCGCGCTGTGTTCAGGCCTGTTGTGTTCGGACCTGCCGGTTTCGGACGTGCCTGATTCAGAGGAAATGCGCCGGGGGCGTCTGTCCCCGGAGCCGATTGGGCTGCTCATCAGGTTACTCGCTTTCATTGAACGGACCCGGGCTCAGGGGCCTAAGCCGGGCAACGCAATGCCGAGGCCAAGGCGCCGGCCTCACTTTCTAGCTAACTCCGTTCAATGGGCATTAGCAAGGATGCTTAGTATCTTGGTGTGGCGCGTCTTCCCTTGTCAGGGGCGGCGTGGAGGTCAGGTCGGGTGCCTGGGTGCCCCGTGCGTAGCGTCTTGTGACGGGCGCGGTCAGCGGTAGGCGCGGTGCAGGTTCTCCTTGGTCGACTCGCGGGCGGAGGCATCGGCGATCCAGGGACCGGTCCCTTCGGACTGGTCCAGCACACCGGCCTCCAGCCACGTGTAGTTGCCGGCCAGCACCTTGCGCGCCACGTCGCGGTCGCCGTCGTCGGTGTTCCGCCACAGCTGGTCGAAGTACTCGTCCACCCGGACGCGTGCCTGCTCGCAGAAGGCGTCGGCCAGTTCAAACGCGGTGGCGCCGCGTTCGGGTGCTGTGCGGAGCAGCATCTCGGCGCGGGAGCAGCTGGCGGCCATGGCGAACAGTTCGGCACCGATGTCCACGATCCGGCCCAGGAACGCCTGTTTGTGCTCAAGGCGGGCCTGCCAGCGGCCCATGCCGTAGAAGGTCTGGCGGGCGAGCCGGCGCGAGGACCGCTCCACGAAGCGGAGGTGCTTGGCCAGCCGCCCGAAATCACTGTAGGAGCGCGGATCCATGCCCGGGCCCGCCACCAGTTTGGGCAGCCATTTTGCGTAGAAGCCGGAGGCGCCGACGGCTGCCCGCGCCTTGTCCGAAAGGCTCGCCTCCGCGGAGGCCAGGTCCCCGGCGGCGGCGAGGTGCGCGTCCACGGCCTCGCGGGCTATCAGCAGCCGCATGATCTCGGACGATCCCTCGAAGATGCGGTTGATCCGCAGGTCGCGCAGCTGCTGCTCCGCGGGGACGGCACGCTCGCCGCGGGCCTCAAGCGAGTCGGCCGTCTCAAAGCCGCGGCCGCCGCGAATCTGCACAAGTTCGTCCGCGATCCGGTAGCTGATCTCGGTGGACCACAGTTTGGCCAGTGCCGCCTCGATGCGGACGTCCTTTTGCCCGGCATCGGCCATCTCCGCGGACAGCTCGAACACGGCGTCCAGGGCGAATGCAGTTGCTGCGATGAACGCTATCTTCTTGCTCACGGCTTCGTGCTTACCTATCGGGCGGCCCCACTGTGTGCGGGCGTTGGCCCATTCCCGGGCGATCTTGAGGCTCCAGCGGCCGGTCGCCACGCACAGCGCTGGCAGCGAAAGCCTGCCGGTGTTCAGTGTAGTGAGCGCAATCTTCAGGCCCTGGCCTTCACGGCCCAGCCGATTGGCGGCGGGCACGCGGACCTGGTGGAACCTGGTCACGCCGTTCTCGATGCCGCGCAGCCCCATGAAGGTGTTGCGGTTCTCCACCGTGATTCCGGGGGAGTCCATTTCCACGACGAAGGCGGTAATGCCGCCCTTGTGGACGGCGCCGCCCGCATCGGTGTGCTGCGGCACCACGGCCATCACCACCACGAGCTCGGCGATCACGCCGTTGGTGGTCCAGAGTTTGACGCCGTCCAGAACGTACGACTCGCCGTCGGCACTGGGAACAGCGGTGCTGCCCATCCGGGCGGGGTCGCTGCCGACGTCGGGCTCGGTCAGCAGGAATGCCGTGACCGCCCCGTCCGCGCAGCGCGGCAGGTACTTGCGTTTCTGCTCGGGTGTGCCGAACACCTTCACCGGTTCCGGCACACCGATGGACTGGTGGGCGGAGAGCAGGGCCCCCAGGCTCGGGTGCACAGATCCGAGCAGGGCCAGCGCGCGGCCGTAATAGACCAGGGACAGGCCCAGGCCGCGGTACTCCTGTGGAATCTTCATGCCGAACACGCCCAGCTCTGCCAGGCCGCGGAGGTATTCGTCGGGAATTTTCGCGTCGCGTTCGATGGTCCGGCCGGACATGGTGCGGCAGAACTCCGTCAGCTGTGCCATGAAGGCCTCGCCGCGTTCCACGTCATCGGGTTTGGCGGCGGGCCAGGGATGGATGAGGCCCAGGTCAAAGCTGCCGAGGTACAGGCCCTTGGCGAAGCTGGGCCTGGCCCACTCGGTTTCGCGTGCTGCTTCGGCAATGGCGCGGGCGTCCTCGGCGGACGCGCCCGCGCCGATCTTCTCTGGAGCGACGGGCGTTTGGGACGCGGGACTGTCCACGGGCGGGACGGCACCAGTGCCGTCCGCAGCCGTGGTGCCTGCTGCCGTGCTGTCAGTGGCCGGGCGTTCAGTCGCCTGGCTCTCAGTGGCGGAGCTCACGGGGCATCTCCTCTAACCGGATGACCGGCTCAAAGCCCTGGGTCCGCCGCGGGTGGAGAACCCTTCAGCTGTCCCTCAATGCTACCCGCGGGTAGGTTCCGGTGCTAGGGGACGGCTGCCCCTGAAACTCCGCCGGAAACTCGACCGCAGAGGCGTGGTGTACCAGGCTGTCCCAGACGTGGTTGATCGCGTGGACGGTCCGGAGCAGCGCCGCGGCAATGACCAGCCAGGCCAGCCTCCCCACGCCTACCAGGACGAGTGCGGCGAATGCCGCCACCGCCACGAACAAGACAAGCACCAGGGCAAACATCAGCGTTCCAATGAACACCAAGGTGGCTGTCTCCACTGCACTCAAGTCGAACTCCATGCTTCCCCCTGCGCCGTTGCTGCGGATGGATCAGTAGCTCGAGACTAGGGCCAGGAGCGAAGCTTCCTCCAGCGTCTCGGCCACCTTGTGGCCGCCTTGATACGGGATCGAGACAATACTCTTGCGTAGGTCACAGACTGATTGCGAAAACCTCATCTGTCACACCCGTAACGTTGCCTTTCGGGCAACCGCGTCCGTTTAGGGGTTCTCCCGGGATCGCGGCGCGGGCCGGCCTGTGGCTCTGCGTTAACCTTGTAGTTGGCAGTTTTCGGGTTTCCGCTGCCCAGACCATCCCCCAAGTTGCTGAAGGAGAGTGTGTGCCCCGGTCCGCCACGTCCTCCGCTGATGCGATCAGCGCCAGGCTCAGGGACCTTGAGCTCCTCACCCAAGGGCCGGCATGGGCCCTCACCCGTTCCGCCCCGTGGGTAATCGCGGTCCTGCAGGCGTCCTTTACCCGCACCCGGCCGCAGCTTCCGCTGGAAGAATTCCACGCCGACGTCGACTCCTTCCTTGAGCAGTTGCGCCGCCGGGACCCGGGGCTGGGCGGGCATGCCAACGGGAAGTCCTTCGGCGACGAGTGGACCCGCAAGCAGTTCCTGACGCGCAGGAACCAGTCGGGACAGATCGTTTACGAGGTCACGGAGGCGGCCGCCCGCGTGCTGGCGTTCCTGGACAGCCTCTCCAGCGAAAGGTCCACGCTTAACGGCTCCCGGCTAGGCACTCTCCTGGGTGACGTGGAGAAGCTCGCCAACGAGACCAACCCGGACCAGAGCGCACGGCTGGAAGCGCTGGAGGAGGAGATCGAGGAGCGGCAGCAGCTGATCGAGGACATCAGCTCCGGTGACTTCGACGGCCTGCTCGACGACGACCAGGCTGTGGAAGCCGCCGGCAACATCCTGGACCTCGCCGCCAGCCTGCCCGCGGACTACAAGAAGATGCGTGACCGCATCGAGGAGCTCGTGGGCGAGCTCCGGAACCAGATCATCGAGGAATCCCTGACCAAGGGCGCCACGATGGCGCAGGTTCTTGAGGCGGACAAGCGGCTGCGCCAGAGTCCGGAGGGCAGGACGTTCCGTTCCTTCACCGCCTTCCTCGAGGACCCGCAGCAGCAGCTGCGCTTTCGCTCCGCGATCGGTGAAGTCCTCAGCCGCCAGTTCGCGGACGACCTGTCGCCGGAAGACCGCGAGACCCTGAAAAACCTGGTGGCCGAACTTCGGCAGCAGCACAGCCAGATCCAGCGCATCTACGGCAAGCTCAGCGAGAGCCTGAACACCTACGTCCAGAGCGACGACTTCCGCCAGTCGGTCCGGCTCCGCAAGGTGCTGCGCGAGGCGGAACAGGCCATCCGGTCCCTGCCCTACGAGCGCGAACGGCCGGGCCTGGTCCACGGTCCGGTGCTCTTCAACGCCGGTTTCGAATCCCTGGCCATGGTCAAGCTCTTCAATCCGGACGAGTTTGCCGCCCCGCCCAAGCTCGCCGACCCCATCGCGTTCAGCGACTCGGACCGGGTCCGCCCGCCCCGGACCGCCAAGGCCAGGCCCGAGGCGATCCGCGCCGCGGCTGCGGGGGCCTCCACCCTCGCGGAGGCGTGGGAGCAGCTTCCGCCCGGGGAACAGCACATCAACTCCATCCGGGCGCTCCTCTCGCACGCACTCCACACCGGCGCCGGCTTTGACCAGCTGGCGTGGGAGGCCCTCGACTTCGAACAGATAGACGGCACCACCCGCAAGGCGTACCTGCCGGTGGTAACGCTCAAGAAGGATTAGCGATGACTGAAGAGATGACGACGGCAGACTCCGCGACACCGCCGGTTGCGCCTGGGGCCACGCCTGCCGGGTTCCCTGACCGAGCTTGCGAGGTTAGGGGGCAGGTGGGGAGCAGCGGCGTCGGCCCCCGCGACACCTTTGTGGACGGTGCCGCCCTCTTCCCCGGTGATACCGGCGTGCTGCCCATGAAGGTCCGCCAAGCCCTCGTGAAGCTGCTGAAAGGCCCATACGTCGACGGCGGCCGGGACGAGAAACTCTGGACAACACTGCTGGACAACCAGCTGATCCTGCGCAGCCGGCTCTCCGAGCTGTTCCTTACGCTGCAGCTGGACCACGAGCGCAAGATCGCGGTGCTGCGTCCCGTTGACCCCGACGCGATCGGTGGCAGCGCCCGCTCCAGCATCCTGCGCCAGCAGCGTGCCCTGAGCCGGGTGGAAACCATCGTGCTGCTGCGCCTGCGGCTCCTGCTGGACCGCCACGTCACCGCGCAGACGGACCCCACCATCACCCGCGAAGAAATCGCCGAACTCGTGGCGCACTACCAGCCGGCCGGCCAGCAGGACGCCCTGCGCGACTCGGACGTGGTGAACCGCGCGATTACCAAGCTCCTCGCCCGCCAGCTCCTGCTCACCACCGGCCTGGACGACGTCTACACCATCTCCAACGCCCTGCCCCTGGCCCTCCCCTTCGACAACATAGGCGACATTCCCGCCCAAATCGAAGCCCTAATGGCAGCCACGGCAGACCCGTCAGGCACAGAACCCCTACTTGAGCTCGAGGCAGACACGGCGGACCCGGCGGAAGACACCGACGATGAGGCCCAAGGTGACGGGGCTGCGGAGTCGAAGGCGGCCAGCGAAGCGGAGGCCTCCAAGTGAGCATTGCGAGCATGCTTCCGCTGGGCGAGGTCGTCAACCCTGGCCAGATGCGCCTGGCGCTGGTGCAGGTGGTCAACTGGGGCACCTTCCACGGCGCGCACACGATGCACGTGGACCGCAACGGCACCCTGCTGACCGGCAACTCGGGCGTGGGCAAGTCGACGCTGTTCGACGCCATGCTGCGGGTGTTCGACGCGCGGCCGCGCTCCAACGAGGCCGCCGCGCAGCGCTCGGGCGCCATGGAGGACAAACGGACCACGTTCACGTACATGCGCGGCAAGGTGGGGGACAAAGCCGTCGGGGAGGGCTCGGCCAGCGCGTTCCAGCGTCCCGGTGCCACCTGGTCCGCCGTAGCCCTGACGTTCGACAACGCGGCGGGCACCAAGGTGACCGTGTCGGCGCTGTTTGACCTGCCCAAGAACGGCACGGAGTCGAGCGTCGGCCGGTACTACCTGATTGACAACAGGCCGCTGGACCTCGCCGCGATCGAGGACATCGCCGAGAAGCGCTTCACCAGGGCCGCGCTGGAGAGCATCTTCCCCGACGCCCAGGTCTTTGACGTCCACAAGGCATTCGCGGAGCGGTTCCGGCGGCTCCTGGGCATCAACTCAGACCAGGCGCTGCCCTTGCTCCGTGTCATCCAGGCCGGAAAGGGCCTCGGCGGCAGCGTGAACACATTCTTCCGCGACCAGGTGCTGGACGCCCCGGCCACCCTGGCCGCGGCCGACGACGTCGTCGAGGAATTCAGCAACCTCATGTCCATCCGGCAGCGCCTGGAGGACGTCCGGCAGCAGCGCGACCAGCTGGCCCCGGTTCCGGGCCTGAACAGGGAGTACGCCCAGTCGCTGCTGGACGCGAACCGGCTCCGCGAGCTCGCGGGCGAGGAGTTTGAGGCCTACCGGCAGCAGCTTGCCGTCACCGTGCACGAGAAAACGCTGGCCCGCTTCAAGGCGCTCGCCCAGGCGAAGGCGAGGGAGCTCGCAGCGGAACGCGGCGTGCGGGACGGGCTGGCCAAGGAGCTCCGGCAGCTTGAGACGGAGTACAACAGCCAGGGCGGCAACGCCATCTCCTCGATCGAGCAGTCCCTCGAGAACGCCCGGGTAGGGCTGAAGCTCCGACAGCAGGTGGAAGAGGCGGCCCGGCAGGCGCTGACGGACGCCGGCCTGGATCTGGAGTGGACGGCTGAGGGCTGGGAGCAGGCGCACGAACAGGCGGCCACCCGCTCGGCCGAGCTGAAGGATGACTCCGCGGCCCTGCAGGAGCTCCGTTTCGAGGCCTTCGACGCCCATGCCACGAAGAAGCGCGAGCTTGCCGCGGCGGAGCAGGAGCTTGTGTCGCTGAAAACGCGCAAGTCCCTGCTGCCGCCGTCGAGCATTGAAAACCGGGCGGCGATTGCGGCCGCCACCGGCGTCCCCGAAGAACAGATGCCGTTCGGCGGCGAGCTGATCGACCTGGCCGAAGGCCAGGAGCAGTGGCGGCCCGCAGCTGAACGTGCCCTGCGGAACCTGGCCACCACCCTGCTTGTTCCGGGCGAGCACTTCGCCGCGGTCACCCGCTATCTGAACGGCCACACGGTGCGCGGCGCTTTGCGCGCGGTGGACGTCTCCAAGCCGCTCGCCGGAGCGGCGCTCGCGGTGGAGGACGTGGCCGACGGCGACCTGCTGACCAAGCTGGACATCCTCACCACCGGGACAAATGCGGAAGCCGGAGTGTGGATCCGTGAGCGGATCGCCCTCGACTTCGCGTACCCGTGCGTGGACAACCCCGACGAACTGGCGGCCCTGGACAGGGGCCTGAGCCTGGGCGGCGTGGTCAAACGCAACCGGCACACCGTGGAGAAGGACGACCGCTTCACCAGCCGCCAGGATTACGTCCTCGGGTTCGACAACGCCTCCAAACTGGAGCTCGTGGCAGGGCAGGTGGAAGACCTGCGCCAGGAACTGGCCAAGGCGGCGCAGCTGGCGCAAAGCCGCGAGGAATCACACCAGGGCCTGTCACGGCAGCTCGAGGCCCTCGGCCGGGTGGCCGAGGACCACCGCCCGTGGGAACAGGTCTCTGCAGCGGTTGCTGCAGACGAGCTCAGCAGGATTGAACAGCGGCTCAAGGACGCCCTCGCCGCCCAGGCTGACCTCGAACCGCTTCGCGCCAACATTGAAGCGGCGCGCCAGAAGCACCAGTCCAGCACGGAGGCCGCCGCGGTGCTGCAGAGCGAATACAAGGCATTGGACCAGCAGCTCACCGCCTCCGATTCACTGCTGGAAGCCGGACGCACCCGCCTGAACCAAGCCCCGCCGTCGGACTCCACCACCGCAGCACTGGCGCCCTACTTCGCCGAATTCGGCGACGTCACGGAAATGCATGAACTGGACAACCTCGCCGGCCGGGTGCGGACCCAGCTTCTCGGCGAACTGCACGGTGCAGAGTCCCGCGCCCAGGCCACGTCGGAGCGGCTCACGCGGATCTTCGAAGGCTTCGTCCGCGACTGGGGCACCGCCATTTCGGCCGACCATGGCACGTCCATCGGCGCCGTCGGCGAGTTCGAGGCCCGGTATCACGCGATCATCAATGATGGGCTTCCCGCGCAGGAGGCCGAGTTCCGGCAGTTCTTCAACCAGCGCACGCACGAGTCGTTCAGCACCCTGCTCCACCTGCTGGATGAGGAGCGCCGTTCCATCACCAGCAGGATCCTGCCGCTGAACGGCATCCTGTCCGAGGTGAATTTCCACGAAGGCAGCTACCTGGAACTCGACATCAAGCAGACCCTGCCGGCCACGGCCAAGCAGTTCAAGGACGCCATCCAGAACGCGCTGAAGACCCGCCACACACGGCATGGCAAGACTGAAACCGCTCACGCGGGCCAGAATGACGACGCCGAACTGACCGCCCGCTACAAGTCGCTGGAGACGCTGGTGAAGCGGCTGGGGTCGCAGACTCCCGAGGACCGGCGCTGGCGGGCCGAGGTGCTGGATGTGCGCGGCCACCTGTTCATCCAGTGCAAGGAGCACCGCGAGGTGGACGCCCCCGGGAAGAAGGGTGGCAAGCGCACGGAAGTGTTCATGCACGCAGACACCGGCTCCATGTCCGGCGGTGAACGCCAGCGGTTCACCGCGTTCATCATGGCGGCGGCGCTGAGCTACCAGCTGGGCATCGCCGAGCAGGGCTTCACCACGTACGGCACGGTGATGATGGACGAGGCGTTCGTGCTGGCTTCCGAGGAATTCGCCGGCGCCGGCATCAAGGCGCTGCATGAGTTTGGCTTCCAGCTGCTACTTGCGGCACCAGAGAACGTCATAGACCTGTCCCGGCACCTGGGCTCGGTCACCGAGATCCTGCGGGACAGGCGCACCAACCGCTCCGGCGTGCTCACTGCTCCCGTTATCACCCCGAAACCGGGAACAGAAGGGCAGTGGCGGTCCGAGGCCAATCCCGTGGATATCGTGCTGCGCTAGTCCGGAACGCTTCTCCCGGTCTATAACAAATCGATGGATTTATTGCGCTGGCCCTGGTGGGGCCTCGCGGCGCAGCCCGCGCCGGCCGCCAGTACGCGTTCTACGTGGACCGGATGACAGCAATGCGACCTACCGCATGCACCTGGCGGCAGGGCCCCCAAGCCAGGACAGGGCTCCGCGCTCGACGGCATCATCCGCGCCAGGGACGGTGTGATCGTGGCGGACGTGCAGTTCATCGAGAAGCCCTTCGCCAATGACGCCGCGGCCAAGTCCTGGCTGGCGGGCACCGAGGGGCAGGCCCTCAAGGCGCTGCTGCTGAGCATCTCGTACAGCTAGGACATCGCCGGTTGAGCTGTCCACTACCGGCCGCGGACCCGGTCCAGGAACTGGCCGGTCCGCGCCAGCAGCCCGTCGATCTGGCGCACGACGACGGCGGCCGGGTTCGGGTTGATCTCGTTGGCGGGCGGCTCCACCCGCACGTTTCCGCAGCACAGGAAGTCCGCACAGATAAGCGTGCCCGCCGTGTTGCCGTCACGGCCGGACTGCCCGGCCCGTTTGGCCACCCAGAGCTTGGCGGCCTCCGAGCGGCTGGCGTTGATGAACGAGGAGCGTACCTGTTGGGCGGTGATTTCTTGCATGGGAGATCCATCGGGAAGTGTTGCCGGGGCCACGACCGCCGGGTTCCTTGGCCGAGCTTGCGAGGTTAGGGGACGGGCGGGGAGGGATGTGCGGCCGTGCAGGCGTCGATCTGGGCCTGGACAATCCCGCCGTAGTAGGCCACCAGCTCGTCAAAGTCCCAGCCGTCGAAGAGTCCGAGGGTCCGCACGGTTTCGCCAAACCCTGTCATCAGCGCGGTGACCGTCGAGGCATAGCGGCGGTCCGGCGTCGCATCCCCGATCAGCTTTGCGATGCTGCCGAGGTAGCGTTCGCGCAATTCGTTCCGTGCCGCGTCTGGGTCCGGGGCATCGTGAACATTGATCGGAATGATGGCCCAGGGTTCCTGCATGCCCCGTTCCCGCCGCATCAGCACCCGGAAGACCAGGGCGCCGCCGAGTTCGGATGGCGGGACGGTCAGTTCGGTGAGCAGCGACTCATCCGGCTGCACCGCCGCGAACAGCTTGGCCTTGGAGATGAACAGTTTCATCACCAGGGCAGCCGAAACCCCGGCCTCCGCAGCGATGTCGCGGACCGTCACCGCCCGGTAGCCCCGTTCGCCGAACAGCCGCCCGGCTGCGGTGAGGATGGACTCCTGGCTGGGGCTGCTCATGCTCGCACCGGCTCCCCGCCGGTCCGTTCTGCGCTGGTCTGTCCGGCGCCGGTCCCTTCGGGAAGGTGTTCGGCTGTAAGGTCCACGGTCACGGACCGGTTGTCGACGGCGAGCTTCCGCGCCACGGCTTGATGAGTCACGGGATGAAGCATAGTCACTATGTAGCGTCCGGTGGCGGGCAGCGGAAGTGTGTACACGCCGTCGTCGTCCGTCCTGGCGGTGTCCACATGCTCGCCGGTGGCGTGCAGCAGCGTCACCACGGCGCCGGCCACGGGCTCGCGGCCAATGGCCGCCCGGCCGCTGATTGCGAGCCGCTCGTGCAGGAGGAAGTTCTGCCTCAGCGTGCGGCCGTCGAAATCGAAGACCTCGGCCATCGGCGCCCAGCCCGCCGCGTTGGCCACCACCAGGTACTTCCCGGCGCCCGGCAGCGCCACGGAATAGTTGCCGTCGGTGTCCACGCGGCTCCAGTCGACCCGCTCGCCCTCCGTCTGGAGGACGGTGACGACGGCGGGCGTGAGCGGGCGGTGGTCTGGTGCCAGGACGCGCCCCTGCACCACCAGCTCTGCCGACGCCGGCGCGGCGGGGCGGTGGGTGGTGATGCGCGGAATGAAGATGGCGGCGAGGGCGGAGGCGGCGGACGCCAGCGCGGCCATCCAGAACACATCCCTGAAGGCATCGAACGAGGGCAGCCGGGCGGCGCCGAGCGGAATGGTGACAGAGGTGAGCACGGCGGCGACGGCGGCGCTGGACGTCGACGTGCCAATGGAGCGGACCAGGCTGTTCAGACCGTTGGCGGAGGCGGTCTCCGTGATCGGGACGGCACCCATGATCAGCGTTGGCATGGCGGCGTAGGCGATGGCCGTGCCGACGCTCACCACCGTGGAGCCGATGATCACCCACGTGATGGAGTCGTAGAAGAACACCCGGCCCACGTACCCCACGATCATCACGGCCGCGCCGGTCATCAGGGCGGACCTGCCCCCGAAGCGCCGGATGATGCCGCCGGACACCGGGGCGAACACCACCATGGCCAGTCCGGACGGCACCATGCAGAGGCCAGCGGTGATGACGTTCAGTTCAAAGCCGTAGCCGGTGGCGCGGGGGAGCTGAAGCTGCTGGGTGGTCAGGAGCATGTTGGCGAACATGGCGAAACCGATCAGCAGCGACGCGAGGTTGGTCATCAGGACAGGCCGCCGCGCCGTGGTGCGAAGATCCACCATGGGCTGGCCCACCCTGAGTTCGTAGGGAATCCAGATGGCCAGCAGCAGCGCCGCCGCGAGGAACAGCAGGAGCACAGGTTCCGAGCCCCAGCCCCAGGCGCCGCCCTTGGAAATGGCCAGCAGCAGCGATCCCAGTGCGGCGGAGAGCACAAGAGCGCCCGCGTAGTCGAAGCGGCCGGGAGTGCGCACCTTGGATTCCGGGACCACGAGTACAACCGCCAGCAGCAGCAGCGTGCCGGCGGCCGCGGAAACCCAGAAGATCGACGTCCAGCCGAGGCTCTCATAGAGGAGGCCGGCCAGGGGCAGGCCCATGGCGCTGCCGATGCCCAGGGTGGCGCTCATGAGTGCCACCGCGGAGCCCATCTTTTCCTTGGGCAGTTCATCGCGCATGATGCTGATGCCCACCGGGATCAGTGATGCGGAGAACCCTTGGAGCGCCCGTCCGATAATCAGCCACAGGAAGGTCCCGCCCAGGGCAGCCATGACCGAACCGGCCACCATGATGGCCAGGCAGATGACCATCATCTTCCGCTTGCCGTACATGTCGGCGCTGCGGGACACGATCGGGGTGGCGACGGCGCTGGCGAGGAGCGTCGCTGTCACCAGCCAGGATGCGTCGTCAGGAGTGACCGACAGAATCCGCGGAAAGTCGGGCAGCAGCGGCACCACCAGGGTCTGCATGAGCGCCACAAGCGTGCCGCTGAGCGCCAGGACCGTGGTGATGGCGGACGGGCTGCGGGTCGGTTTCGGGGTGGGGGGTGCTGTCATGTGCGGCAGGCCTTTGCGGGGAGAGGTCCCGTGTAGAGGGTGAACGGGCGTTTACTCCTTCGAGTGAACCACTGTTCACCGTTGGCTGGCAAGGCGCCGGGCAGTTATTCTGGCCACTCGGAACGATTACGTGACACAAACCTTTCGTAATCTCGGAAAGGGTAGGCTAGCCTTACTTAGGTTCGCTTCATTCACCTAAGGAGTTCCGTGACTTCCCCCTTCTTCCCCGGCCGGGAGGCCGTTGCCGGCGGCGCTGGCGCCGTTGGCACCACGCGCCGTTCCCTGCTCAGGACCGCCGGCAAGGCCACCGCCGTCCTCGCCGCCGCGGCACTTTCCCTGACCGCCTGCTCCACCGGGCCGGCCTCCACCGCCTCGGGGGCCAGCGCTGCATCATCCGCCAGCGCACAGTTCCCGGTGACCATCAAGCACGTCTTTGGCGAAACCACCATCAAGGACCAGCCCAAGCGCGTTGTCACGGTCTCCTGGGTCAACGACGACGTTGCCATTGCACTGGGCGTGGTTCCGGTGGGCGTGCCCAAGAACGAGTGGGGCGGCAACGGCAAGGGCTCCACACCTTGGAAGGACGCCGCGCTGGAGAAGCTCGGCGCGGGCTTTGGCTCGGACAAGGCGCCGGTCCAGTTCTCTGAGGCCGACGGCATCAACTTCACGGAAATCGCCAAGCTCAACCCGGACGTCATCCTGGCCGCCTACTCCGGCCTGACGGAAGAGGACTACAAGAAGCTCAGCGAGATCGCGCCTGTGGTTGCGCATCCCGAGCTGGCCTACGGCACCTCCTGGCAGGACTCCACGAGCATCATCGGCAAGGCGCTGGGCAAGGAAGCCGAGGCCACGAAGCTGATCGCCGACACCGAGGCCACCATCAAGGACAAGGTCTCCGCCTACCCGCAGCTCGCAGGCAAGAGCTTCATCTACGGAAACCTCGAGCCGGCCAAGAGCGACGGCGTGAACGTATACACCGCCAACGACAACCGGCCGCGCTTCCTCAGTGAGATCGGCATGAAGCTCGCCCCGGTGGTGGAGGAGAACTCGAAAGGATCCAAGGAGTTCTTCATCCAGTGGTCAGCGGAGAAGGCCAACGAGCTCGAGTCCGACATTTTCGTGACCTGGGTTCCGGACTCCAAAACCACCGATTCCATCAAGGCGGATCCGCTGCTGGGCCAGATCCCGGCCATCAAGAACGGCGCCATGGTCGCGGACTCGGACAACACGCTCACCCTGTCCATCTCGGCCTCCTCGCCGCTGAGCCTGCCGTGGTCGCTGGACACGTTCCTGCCGCAGCTGGCGAGCGCAGCGGATAAAGCCACTGACGCGGCCTAAACCCAGGTCCAGTAGGCAACTTCTCATGACTCCGAGCACGACGCCGGCCCCCGCCGCCCAGCGCGAACGTACACTTGGGGCCCCTGTGGCCGCAGCAGTAGGGCCGCAAGTGTCCGTTCGCGCCCAGCCTCCTCGCAGGGTCTCCGGGCCGCGCACCGCATGGCTGCTGGGCGCCGTCGTCGTGCTGGTTGTTGTCTGTTGCGCCTCACTTGCCGTCGGCGCACGGGGCCTGTCCCTCGACACCGTGTGGCAGGCCCTGGCCCAGTTCGACCCGGCGGACGGCGACCACGCCGTGGTGCACGCCCGGATCCCGCGGACCGTCCTGGGTCTGCTCGCCGGTGCGGCGCTGGGCATGGCCGGTGCCGCCATGCAGGGCGTGGCACGCAACCCGCTGGCAGACCCGGGCATCATCGGCGTCAACGCCGGCGCCGCCCTGGCCGTGGTCACCGGAATCTACGTCTTCGGCATCTCCTCGCTGACCGGCTACATCTGGTTCGCCTTCATCGGCGCGGCGGCTGCCGCCGTCGTTGTGTACCTCATTGCCTCCATGGGCCGGGATGGCGCGACGCCGGTCAAGCTCGCCCTGGCGGGCGCCGCCATGAGCGCGGGGCTGTTCTCCCTAATGAACGTCATCCTGGTCTCCAGCCAGGACACCTGGGACCGCTTCCGGTTCTGGCAGGTGGGCGGCATCGCGGGCCGCGACTGGTCCATGGTGCTGCCCGGCCTGCCGTTCCTCATCGTGGGGGCACTGATCGTGCTCCTGGCCGGAAGGGTCCTCAACAGCCTGGCGCTCGGCGACGACGTCGCCCGCGGCCTGGGCCAGAACGTCGGCCTGGCGCGGGCGGTCACCGCGCTGGGCATAGTCCTGCTGTGCGGGTCGGCGACGGCGCTCGCCGGCCCCATAGGGTTCGTGGGCCTCGTTGTCCCGCACGCCGTCCGCTCCCTGACCGGTCCCGACTACCGCTGGATCCTGCCGTTTTCCGCCGTGCTCGCACCCGCGCTGCTGCTCGTGTCCGACGTCGTGGGCCGCGTGATCCTGCTTCCCGGCGAGGTCCCGGCCGGCATCATGACCGCCCTGATCGGCGCGCCGGTCTTCGTCTGGCTGGTCCGCCGCGGCAAGGGGGCAGGCCTGTGACTCCGAACCCGCCCACCCCCATGCGCGAACGGGCACTTGGGGCCCCCACCCCCATGCGCGAACGGGCAGATAATGCCCTCCAAACCCCGGAAACAGGGCATTATCTGCCCGTTCGCGCTTCGAACCGGACGGTGCTAAACCGCCGCCTGCTGAACCGGACGGCGGTACTGGCCGCCGGCGTCGTGCTTCTGTTGGCCGCCAGTATCCTGCTGGGCAGCTACACGGTGACCATCCCCGACTTCTTCAAAATCCTCACTGCCCACTTCACCGGCGGCGAGAAGATCCCCGGCGCCAGCTTCATCGTGATGGAAGCCAAGCTGCCGCGGGCGGTCATCGGCACACTGATCGGCCTGGCCTTCGGGCTCTCGGGCGCGCTGTTCCAGACCATGCTCCGCAATCCGCTGGCCAGCCCGGACGTGATCGGCATCAGCTACGGCGCCAGCGCGGCCGCGGTGCTGGCCATCGTGGTTTTCGGCGCCTCCGGTGCTGCGGTGTCCGGCGCTGCTCTCGGCGGTGCTATGGCCGTGGCGGCACTGATCTACGGCATTTCCCGCAGCGGATCCCTGGGCCTCGGCAGCGGCAGCCGCGGGAATGCCGCCGGTAGCCGCCTCATCCTCGCCGGCGTCGGTATTGCCGCCGCGCTGCACGCCATGGTCAGTTTCCTCATGACCCGGGCGGACATCCGCACCGCCGCGGAGGCGCTGATCTGGATCAACGGCTCGCTCAACTCCGCCAGCTGGGACCGTGCGGGCGTGCTGGCCCTGACCCTCATGGTCCTGGTTCCGGTTGCGGCCCTGCTTGCCGCGCCGCTGCGCATCCTCGAATTGGGGGACGACGCCGCAGCGGGACTCGGTGTCCGTGTGGGTGTCACCCGGCTGGGTCTGGTGCTCACCGCCGTCGCGCTGGCCGCAGTGGCGACGGCAGCTGCCGGGCCGGTGGCGTTCGTCGCCTTCCTGGCCGGCCCCATCGCGCGCCGCTTCACCGGGCGCTCCAGCCTCCCTGCGTCGGCCCTGGTGGGCGCCCTGATCGTCCTGGTGGCGGACTACTTCGCCGCCAATATCGCCCCGCTGCTGCTGGACGGCACCGTCCTGCCCGTCGGCGTCGTCACCGGCGCCCTCGGTGCCCCGTTCCTGCTGTGGCTCCTGGTCACGTCCAACCGAAAGGATGCCTGATGGCTGTTCTGCAAGCCCGGGACCTCACGCTGCAGTACGAGCAGCGCCGGGTCGTGGAAAACCTCACGGCGGAGATCCCCGAGGGCAGGGTGACCATGATCGTGGGCGCCAACGCCTGCGGAAAATCAACGCTCCTGCGCGGCCTGTCCCGGCTCCTGAAACCTGCCGGCGGCACGGTCACCCTCGACGGCAAGGACATCCACTCGCGCCCGGCGCGCGAGCTGGCCCGCACGCTCGGCCTGCTGCCGCAGCATCCGACGGCGCCGGACGGCATTACCGTCCGTGACCTGGTGGGCCGCGGGCGGTACCCGCACCAGGGCCTCTTCCGCAGCTGGTCGGAGAAGGACGACGCCGCGGTGCAGCGCGCGCTGGAAGCCACCGAAACGCTGGAGCTCGCCGGGCGGAATGTCGATGAACTCTCCGGCGGACAGCGCCAGCGGGCGTGGATCGCCATGGCGCTCGCCCAGGAAACGGACGTGCTGCTGCTCGACGAGCCCACCACCTACCTTGACCTGGCGCACCAGGTTGAGGTGCTGGACCTGCTCACCGACCTCAACCGCCAGCGCGGCACCACCGTGGCGATCGTGCTGCACGACCTCAACCTCGCGGCGCGTTACGCCGACCATGTCATCGCCCTGAAGGCCGGTCAGATCGTGGCCGAGGGCGCATCTAGCGGCGTAATTACGGAGGAACTGGTCCGGAATGTCTTCGGACTGGACTCCCGGGTGGTCCCGGATCCGGTGTCCGGCACCCCGCTGATCATCCCCCTCGGCAGGCACCACGCCGACCCAAAAGTTCGGACCACGACCCTGGAGATGGCCTCATGAACGCAGTACAGGACAGTTCAGCCCGCACCTCCATCGCGGGCCGTCCCGGCCTAGCCACCGAGCCGATGACCCTGGCGTTTGATGTCACCGTCTCGGCCATGCAGGAGCTGAGCCCGAACTTCCGGCGCGTGACGTTCGGCGGCTACTCGCTGCGCAACTTCGGTGTCCACGGGGACAGCCTGGACCTGCGCATCAAACTCATGATCCCGTCGTTGGCGCCGGACGGCAGCCGGCTTCCGCTGCCGGTGTTCCGGATGGAGGAGAGCGGCTGGTACCAGGAGTGGCTGGCCATGGATCCGGCCACCCGCGGCTGCATGCGGACCTATACCGTCCGGCAGGCCAGGCTGGACGCCGTGTACCCGGAGATCGACGTCGACTTCGTGATGCATTTCGACGCCGACGGCAACGGCGGTCCCGCGGCGAACTGGGCGCTGACGGCCAAGCCGGGCGACGCCCTCACCCTGATCGGGCCGAACAACCGGGCGGCGCACTGCGTCACCGCGGAAACGTATTCGGGCATCGAATGGCGGCCGGGCCTAGCCGGGCGTGTGCTTCTGGCCGGCGATGAGACGGCTGTCCCCGCGATCAGCGCCGTACTCGAAAGCCTGCCGGACTACATGACCGGGCACGCGTTCCTGGAGGTTCCGGAGGCCGGTGACTTCCTGGACCTGGAGACGGCGGCCGACGTCGAAATCACCTGGCTGGCACGCGGCGCCTCGATCGGCAGGTCCCGGCCGCACGGCGAACTCCTTCAGGAAGCGGTCAGGGCGGCCGTCCCCGTGCCGGGCTGGGTGGGCATCAAGTCTGCCGAAGCCGCCGGCCCGGAGCCCGACGACGTGAACGTTGACCAGGAAATCCTCTGGGAAACCCCTGCCCGCCTCGATACCGCCGCGGTCAGCGCCACGAAGAACCCCGACAAGCCCGCGGGTGCCCTGCCGTTCTACGCGTGGATCGCCGGCGAGGCGGGTGTCATCAAGGACATGCGGCGCTACCTGGTCCGCGACGTCGGGATCGACCGGAAGCAGGTGGCTTTCATGGGCTACTGGCGGCAGGGAAAGGCCGAGCTCTGACCCCGGACGCTTCCTCAGCTTTCGTCGCCTGACCCCGGACGCTTCCTCAGCTTTCGTCGCCTGACCCCGGACGCTTCCTCAGCTTTCGTCGCCTGACCCCGGACGCTTCCTCAGCTTTCGTCGCCTGACCCCGGACGCTTCCTCAGCTGCCAGGGAAAATGTGGCGTTCATCTACGGTTTCCCCGGGTGTCGCTCCATGTGTGTAGCTTGTCGGGGTGAGTGTCTCTCCATTGCTTCCGGACCGTGGCCGGCGGCGGGTGTTCGTTGCCCTAGGGGATTCCTTCACCGAAGGCGTGGGCGACCGGAGTTCCCGGATGCCGAACGGCGTGCGCGGCTGGGCGGACCGCGTGGCGGAGAAGCTGGCGAAGGCAGAACCCGGCTGGCATTACGCCAACCTGGCGATCAGGAGCAAGCGGCTGCGCCACATCGTGGATGAGCAGCTGGAGCAGGCGCTGGCCATGGAGCCCACGCTCATCACCCTCTATGCCGGCGGCAACGACATCCTGGACTTCGGAACGGACATCAATGTCCTTATGGCGCAGTACGAAGCCCTCGTCGCCAGGCTGGCTGCGACCGGCGCCACTCTGGTTCTGTTCACTGGTTTCGACGTCAAAGTGTCCGCCGTGCTGGAGCCCTTGAAGAAGCGGAACGCCGTGTACAACCAGCGGGTGCGTGAACTTGCAGCCAAATACGGGGCCGTCCTGGTGGACTACTGGTGCTTTGAGGCCTTCCATGACAGCCGGATGTGGGATGCGGATCGGCTGCACATGTCCAAGGCAGGCCACAAATACCTGGCGGCGCAGGTCCTCGACCACCTGGGCGTGCCGCACAAGATCAGCCTCAAGGAGTGGGAGCCCCCGGCCAGGATGACCCTCCGCGACTGGGAACGGCGGCAGCGGCGCTGGGTGAACGACTGGGTGTTTCCCCTTTTCGGAAGGAAGCTCCGCGGCGTCACGCTGGGTGACAACCTCAGCCCGCGATGGCCCCGGCCTGTGAAAGTTCCGCGCAAAGGCGGCCTGAAGAAGCTGGTGGACCAGTAGGGCTCCTCCCGATTAGCGGCTTGACTGGTGCCCCTGTAATCAACCGTTGACTTGTGTGCAACATCACAGCTAGTGTTGCGGCACTGACTTCATTCCCTGCACCGTGCTGGAACGCAACGGCATCGAGGCCCTGGTGGACCTTGGCGGGCTGGGTACGGCACGGGTTGTAGACCGCGGAGTCCAAGGCGAAAACTATGCCGTCTCCATCCGGCCGGAGCACCTCAAATTCCGCTCGGCAGGTGAAGGCGGCAACGGCGGCGCGGCAACGTTGGACCCGCATTCCGCCTGTTGAGGCCCCGGGCAGCGCGTCCGGGGCCTCAAAGGTGGGCTAGTTCTGCTGCCCGAGCTAGTCCAGCAGGTTCTCGAACCCCGGCGCAGTGCGGTTTGCGGCGAACTCCATGACGTCGAAGTCGGCTATGCCGTGCACGTTGAACGGGTCCTTGGCCAAGGACCCGTCGAGTGTGGGACGGTCGGCCTTGGAGAGAAGCACGCCTCCCGTGCGCGGAACCTTGCGCCCGGCGGCGATGAAGACGCCTTCGTCAAAGGCACCCTTCAGCCAGTCCACGTGGGCATCCAGGTGCTGGTCCACGATCTCTTGGGCAACTTTGTAGGTCAGGGAAACTACGTACATGACGGCCAGCCTACCGCCAGAGCCTTGGCCGCCCGGCGACTCGCCGCCGCCGGAACCGGCCTTGAACCGTCAAGCGTCAGTTCTCCTAGGATGGAGTAATGACCGAACCGCGCTGGCTCAACGCCAATGAACGCCGGGCATGGCTTGCCCTGCTGAGCATCAACACCATGCTGCCCGCGTCGCTTGATACCCAGCTGCATGCCGCCGGCAAGGTGTCGCTGTTCGACTACAACGTGCTGGCGATGCTCTCCGAGGCCGACGGGCGCTTCCTGCCGATGAGCGAGCTGGCGGCACGGACCAGCGCCTCCCTGTCCCGGCTCTCCCATGTGGTCACCAAGCTCCAGAACCGCGGCTGGGTGGAACGCCGGCCACATCCCGGCGATGCCCGCGTCACCACCGCACACCTCACCGAAGAGGGCATGTCCACCATCGTGGAGCTGGCGCCCGGCCACGTCGAATCCGTGCGCTCGCTGTTTCTCGATGCCCTGACAGAGCGTGATGTTGCGGACCTCGCCCGCATCGGCGAAAAGATTGTGGCCCGCCTGGACGGCAATCACTGGATTCTCCGCGAGCGGCAGCAGTAGCAGCACCCAGGCAACACCTGCACCGCGGAGCTGTCTTGGTTGCTCCCGGCAACGGGTGGCAGACTTGCTCCCATGGATTTCACGGCCCGCTACGTCGCCCTCGGAGATTCCTTCACAGAGGGCGTGGGCGACGACGACCCGACGCGGCCCAACGGGGTCCGCGGCTGGGCTGACCGGGTGGCGGAGCAGCTGGCCGCGGCTGACCCCTGCTTCGGCTACGCCAACCTCGCCATCCGCGGCCGCAAGCTGCGGCAGATCCTGGACGAGCAGGTGGACGCCGCCATCGCGCTCAATCCCACGCTGGTGACCCTCTACGCGGGCGCCAACGACATTCTCCGGCCCAAGATCGACATCGACGACCTGCTCGCGGACTACGAAAAAGCCGTGGGGAAGCTCGCGGCCGCGGGCGCCACCGTGGTGCTGTTCACGGGCTTCGACGCGCGGGGCTCGAAGGTCTTCGGCACCATGAGGGGGCGTACGGCCATCTACAACGAACTGGTGCGTGGCATCGCCGGGGACCACGGAGCCCTGCTGGTGGACTACTGGCGCTTCAACGAATACTACGACTGGGGCATGTGGGCGAAGGACCGGATGCACATGTCCGCCGCCGGCCACGCCAACATGGCCAAGCGCGTCCTGACGGTCCTCGAACACGAGCACTCCATCGAGGTTCCGCCGATGACCCCCGTCCCGGAGCTCAGCAAGGCGGAGGCGCTAAGGGCTAACGCCCGCTGGGTCCGGGAATTTGCCGCGCCGTGGGTGGTCCGGCGGGTCACGGGCAAGTCCTCCGGCGACAACCTCCGGCCCAGGTACGCCCAGCTCTCCCGGCTCTAGCGGGCGGGCCCGCCGCCCGATTCGATCCCGGTGCGAGCCGAAACTACCGCCGGAACCCACCCGTCGCCAGCAGCCCGCCATTTGCACCTACGGCCAGCGCCTCGATGTCCCACATGGCGGTGCCGCGGTTGAGCATGGGGACCCCGCCGGCCACGATCGCGGTTGCCAGCACATCGGCGGTGACCACATCCGCTGCGGCCACGGAGACCTGCCGGAATTCCGCGGCTCCGGCCGTGACGCTCCAGATATGATCCCCGCGTTCAGCGGAACCGGAGGTGGCCAGCGCCGCCCGGGTCCCCCCGTCGGCCGTCTTTCCCCCCAGCGGGAAACCGGCCAGCAGGGTCCTCCGGTCCGCCGGATCGACAATCCCCGCCCGCCAGGGCACATCGGTGCCGGGATTGGGGGAGCCGCTGACAAGCACGTCCCCGCCGGCGTTTAGGCACCAGTTGGCCATCCCGAGCGCCACCAGCGACATGCCGGCTTCCCTGATGGCGTGCCCCTTGACGATTCCGGAGAGATCCAGCGCCCCGTCCGGACGTTCCGGCGTGAACGCACCCTCCGTGAGGAGCCTCCACTCGGCCGCCTCCTCATATAGCGCCCGCATTTCCGCGGAAGCCTCCGGCAGCGCGAGTTCGCCGCGCACCAGCCTGCTCGCCTCCGAACCGGGGCGGTAGAGGCTGAAGATGCTGTCCAGTTCAGTGAAAAGGCGTTCGACGACGGCGGTCGCCGCTTCCAGCTCATCAGCCGCAGCCTGGGGTGCTTTGTGCGCGTCCGCGGGGACAGTCAGGCTGATGACGGTCCCCATGCAGGTAAAAGTCCGGGCCCGGAGGCGGTGGGTGGTCTCAGAGGTTTGCTGCATCAAGGGCCGCCTGGAGGGAGGTGAGGTAGGCGTCGCTGGTCACGGTCGCGCCACCCACGGTCTGAACGTTGGCGGACTGTGCTTGGAGCACTTCGCTGCGAAGAATGGGGGCGGCGTAATTGCTGATCTGCACGGACCGGCCCTCGGCGTCGGTGAGTTTCAGCGCCGTGACGTCGGTGATCTGCCCGGCCTTTACGGTGATCTGGACCTGCACGGTGCCGAATCGGGTCTGGACCGCATCGCCGTCGTAAGTGCCGCCGGCCTTGGCCGCCGCACCGGCGGCGCCAGCGGCTCCCGCCGCGCCGGATGCGCCCGTCGCTCCCAAGCTGCCTGTCGTCCCGGACGATGTTGATGATCCGGTGCCGCTGTTGTCCGTGGTTCCCGCCTCCGAAGCCTGATTTCCCGTTGCTGCGGCCGCAACCGCGCTGCGTGTATCGGCCACATGGACACCTGATTGCCAGCCGACCAGGAGGATGCCGGCCGAAGCCAAGGCGGCTGAAACTGCAGCTCTGATTCTCACCAGTCGAACCTTTCGTGATGGAGCTGATCTTCATGGACGCCAGCGGCGCGGGCAGCCTTCAGGACGCTGCCCGCCCACCGTGAGGGCCCGCATACATAGACGTCGGCGTGGGCGATTTCCGGAACGTAGTCCTCCAGCGAGTACCCGGCGCGGTGCTCGGCGGCCGGAAGCCAGCTGTCAGGTGAGCCGGGGTCCCGTCCGCCGGTCAGGTGGAACAGGGTGGCGCCGCGCTGCCGGCACAGTTCGAGAATTTCCTCGCCCAGGTAGAGCTCCTGGTTGCTGTGCCCGCGGAGCAGAACCGTCGCCTGGCCGGGGGCGAAAGGGGTGTTCTCCAGGAGGGCCCGCAACGGCGTAATACCGATGCCGGCGCCGATCATCACCACACGGTCCTTGCTGCGCGCGGCTGAACTGAAGAGTCCGTACGGCCCTTCTACGGCGACCTTCGTTCCGCGCCGCAGCCTCAGCAGTTGCGCCGATCCCCGGCCGAGATCACGAACCGTGATCCGCACTCTCCCGTGCCCATCAGGCCCGGTCCGCATCGGCTCCGCAGACAGGCTGAACGGATGCGGATGCCACCACAGCCCCGGGGCGAGGAAGCGCCAGATGAAGAACCGCCCGCCGTTGCCGGCCAGCGAACCTAGCTGCAGGCCGCTCATTTCGATGTTGACCACCCCTGGGGCCACAGAGGTGACGCGCTCAACTGTGAGTTGATGCCTGAAGGTTGCCCGCACAGGCTGGATGATCCGGTAGTACAGCAGGGCGGCCCCTGTGGCGATGCAGATGGCCAGCCAGTACCAGCGCTGCCAGGTGCCCACGGCGAACAGCCCGCCCACGCTGAACTGATGCGGCAGCGAGGCGAGCACCGCAGCATAGGTGAGCAGGTGCACGGCGTACCAGAATTCGTACGGGAAGCGCCGGCGGACCGCCACCAGGGACGTGACAACAACCGCGATGAAGAGTGCCAGGGAGATGAACGCGAGCCACATGTCGGGCACCAGCACCCAGAGCGCCGCAGCTTCGCTGACCGGGTCGAGCCCTTCTGCCATGCCGTAGCCCACCGCGATGAGGAGGCCGTGGGCCAGCAGCAGGTACAGCGAGGGTTTCCCCAGCTTCCGGTGAAACTCCAGCGCCCGGTCATGCCCCACCGCGCTGTCGATGAACGGGATCCTGGCGGCCAGCAGCAGCATGAGCAGCACGAGGTCCATGCCGGCAAGGCCGGCAACAATGCCCAGCGCCGTGATCATTCCGGCCGGCGAGGACGACGCCGCCAGGCCGCCGTCGGCAAGCCAAAGCGCAACCGAAGCGGCCAACGAGGACCAGGCCGTCACGGCCAGGGCATCGGCGCGGAGGAGCCTGCGCCGGTGCTGGCCGGCGAAGCGGCCGGTCTCCCGAACCGGAGCAGGCCCGTGGGCCGGACGCGTCGGGGTGCCGGTCCCGGGGGAGGGCAAGAGCTGTGTGTTCATGGCTCCAGATTCCGCCCCGAGTCTTTGACTTTGCTGTGAGGAGCCTTCTTTACGGATATGTCTTGGGAGGGAGGCCCGCTCGAGGGAGGCCCTCTCGACGGCGGGACGGCGGGACGGCCGGAGGGCCGCCGGTCCACGGGGCCCCATACACCGTTTGCCCGCCGGATTGGTCTTTAATTCGCGTGTCTCGTAGACTTGGTTGGCGCTAGGTGGCGCGGAGCGTGTGCAATTGCTCCGGTTTGCGGTGGCTGTTGGCAGTATTGACAGTCCCGGGGGCCGGTAGTTAGGGGCTCAAGTTGCGTGCATTCCTGTATTCGCCCAGTATCCCGGCACTTCGCAGTGGCTTCCATTGCCAAGTGTTCGTGGCTCATCGTATTCCGCCGCAGTAAACCCGGTTCGCCGGTGTTGAAACGCGCGGACGCCTGAGGCTGGATGCGGACGCCGCCTGCCGCACGGTGAAGCAGAACTCTGCCAGCCGTTTCATTCATTTTTTCAGAGGAGAGTCGTCATGGCAGCACACTGCCAGGTGACCGGAGCCGAGCCGGGCTTTGGACACAGCATTTCGCACTCGCACCGCCGCAACAAGCGCCGGTTCGACCCGAACATCCAGAAGAAGCGCTACTGGGTTCCGTCCCTGCGCCGCAATGTCACTCTGCAGGTCTCTGCAAAGGGCATCAAGACCATCGACGTACGCGGCATTGACGTTGTCGTCGCCGACATCCTGGCACGAGGAGTGAAGCTCTAGTGGCAAAGGACAAGGACGTACGTCCGATCATCAAGCTCAAGTCGACCGCGGGCACGGGTTACACCTACGTAACCCGCAAGAACCGTCGTAACGATCCGGACCGCCTGGTCCTGAAGAAGTACGACCCCAAGATCCGCCAGCACGTCGAATTCCGAGAGGAGCGCTAAACACATGGCTAAGAAGTCCAAGATTGCTCGCAACGAGCAGCGCAAGGTCATCGTTGAGCGTTACGCTGCTAAGCGCCTCGAGCTGAAGAAGACCCTGGTTGACCCGAACGCGACTGACGAAGCACGCGAAGCTGCACGCCTCGGCCTGCAGAAGCTGCCCCGCAACGCCTCCCCGATCCGTCTGCGTAACCGCGACATCATCGACGGCCGTCCGCGCGGTACCTTCCAGAAGTTTGGTATCTCCCGTGTTCGCTTCCGCGACATGGCTCACCGCGGCGAGCTCCCGGGCATCACCAAGTCTTCCTGGTAATCCAGCACCGCTGATTCCAGCTGCTTGAGGAGGGCCGGCAACCATATGGTTGCCGGCCCTCCTTTGCGTTAGTGGCTCTTTTTTGCGTGGGGCCCGGGCGTGATGGAGCGCACAGGATCGAATTACGACGTCGGTCCCTCTTTTTCGGCGGTTGGAACCTGTTTTCCCCGGAATGACGGGTTCTCCGATGCCATCGGAGCTGGTTTGCATACGCGCTCCTGGGCCTGTAAAGTATTTCGAGTCGCCGCCGCTGAAGCGGAAAAATAGCGACCGACCCCTTTCAAACAGCCTGAAAAATGGTGCACTAAGCAGTGTGCCGCAGACGGGCCGGGGACCTCCCTGCAAGCGAAATTCGCGGAAACGCTGATTTGCAAAGCTTCGCCGGACCGGGTAAGTTTGAAAAGTTGCTCCGGAGCGATCCTGAACGTTGGTTTGGGTGGTGCCGGGTGTGTCTGTTGTTTGAGAACTCAATAGTGTGCCAAGTTTGTTGATACCGATTTTTTATTAAATTGGTTGAATTTGCCGGGCTGCCCACCCCCGTGGTGTGGCCTGGTGTTTTTGGCTGGTTTCAAATTTTGTGCAGCCTTCGTTCCTGTTATTTCCGGGGGTGTTGGTTGTGTCTGTTTTTCTTCAACGGAGAGTTTGATCCTGGCTCAGGATGAACGCTGGCGGCGTGCTTAACACATGCAAGTCGAACGATGATCCGGTGCTTGCATCGGGGATTAGTGGCGAACGGGTGAGTAACACGTGAGTAACCTGCCCTTGACTCTGGGATAAGCCTGGGAAACTGGGTCTAATACCGGATATGACTCCTCATCGCATGGTGGGGGGTGGAAAGCTTTTGTGGTTTTGGATGGACTCGCGGCCTATCAGCTTGTTGGTGAGGTAATGGCTCACCAAGGCGACGACGGGTAGCCGGCCTGAGAGGGTGACCGGCCACACTGGGACTGAGACACGGCCCAGACTCCTACGGGAGGCAGCAGTGGGGAATATTGCACAATGGGCGAAAGCCTGATGCAGCGACGCCGCGTGAGGGATGACGGCCTTCGGGTTGTAAACCTCTTTCAGTAGGGAAGAAGCGAAAGTGACGGTACCTGCAGAAGAAGCGCCGGCTAACTACGTGCCAGCAGCCGCGGTAATACGTAGGGCGCAAGCGTTATCCGGAATTATTGGGCGTAAAGAGCTCGTAGGCGGTTTGTCGCGTCTGCCGTGAAAGTCCGGGGCTCAACTCCGGATCTGCGGTGGGTACGGGCAGACTAGAGTGATGTAGGGGAGACTGGAATTCCTGGTGTAGCGGTGAAATGCGCAGATATCAGGAGGAACACCGATGGCGAAGGCAGGTCTCTGGGCATTAACTGACGCTGAGGAGCGAAAGCATGGGGAGCGAACAGGATTAGATACCCTGGTAGTCCATGCCGTAAACGTTGGGCACTAGGTGTGGGGGACATTCCACGTTTTCCGCGCCGTAGCTAACGCATTAAGTGCCCCGCCTGGGGAGTACGGCCGCAAGGCTAAAACTCAAAGGAATTGACGGGGGCCCGCACAAGCGGCGGAGCATGCGGATTAATTCGATGCAACGCGAAGAACCTTACCAAGGCTTGACATGGACCGGACCGCCGCAGAAATGTGGTTTCTCCTTTTGGGGCCGGTTCACAGGTGGTGCATGGTTGTCGTCAGCTCGTGTCGTGAGATGTTGGGTTAAGTCCCGCAACGAGCGCAACCCTCGTTCCATGTTGCCAGCACGTAGTGGTGGGGACTCATGGGAGACTGCCGGGGTCAACTCGGAGGAAGGTGGGGACGACGTCAAATCATCATGCCCCTTATGTCTTGGGCTTCACGCATGCTACAATGGCCGGTACAAAGGGTTGCGATACTGTGAGGTGGAGCTAATCCCAAAAAGCCGGTCTCAGTTCGGATTGGGGTCTGCAACTCGACCCCATGAAGTCGGAGTCGCTAGTAATCGCAGATCAGCAACGCTGCGGTGAATACGTTCCCGGGCCTTGTACACACCGCCCGTCAAGTCACGAAAGTTGGTAACACCCGAAGCCGGTGGCCTAACCCCTTGTGGGAGGGAGCCGTCGAAGGTGGGACTGGCGATTGGGACTAAGTCGTAACAAGGTAGCCGTACCGGAAGGTGCGGCTGGATCACCTCCTTTCTAAGGAGCACCTACAGTTCCCTTGCCCCGTGTATGCGGGTGTGGGGGGGGTTGTCAGGAGTAAAGGCCCGTTGCGCAGGCGATTGTTCTGCGGCGGGTGCTCATGGGTGGAATATCAGCAAATAGCGGCTGCATGGTTTTTGTCCTGGTTCAGTACGGATGGTGTGCCCCTTGTGGGTGGCTGTCCTGGAACGGCGGGGGCGGGGGTTGTGTGGTTTTGTGTTTGGCACACTGTTGGGTCCTGAGGCAACAGGGCCGGGGGAGGGGTGGTTTTGGCTGCCTGTTTTCCGGGACTTGTGTTTCTGGTTTCCTGGCTGCACCGATCGCACGGTTGACCTTTTGGGGTTGTGTGTGGGGTGTGTGGTACGGGGTTGTTGTTTGAGAACTACATAGTGGACGCGAGCATCTTTTATAAGAAGCAATTTCCAAGAATATGAACCTGGATCTGGCCGTGCATCTTTCGGGGTGTGGGGTTGGTTTCCGTGGTTCTCTCGAAAGTGTTTTTTGATCTTTTGTGGTCAAGTTTTTAAGAGCACACGGTGGATGCCTTGGCATTAGGAGCCGAAGAAGGACGTAGGAATCTGCGATAAGCCTGGGGGAGTCGATAACCGGACTGTGATCCCAGGGTGTCCGAATGGGGAAACCCCGCCAGACGCGCGAGTGATCTGGTGACCCGCATCTGAACACATAGGGTGCGTGGAGGGAACGCGGGGAAGTGAAACATCTCAGTACCCGCAGGAAGAGAAAACAACAGTGATTCCGTTAGTAGTGGCGAGCGAACGCGGATCAGGCTAAACCGACCCATGTGTGATAGCCGGCGGGCGTTGCATGGGCGGGGTTGTGGGACTTGTTGTCCTGGTTCTGCCGGACCGGGGAGGTGTGAGTGCTGGTATAGGTGAACGGTCTTGAAAGGCCGGCCGTAGAGGGTGTGAGCCCCGTAACCGTAATGCTGTGCGCCGCCTTTGATGAGTATCCCAAGTAGCACGGGGCCCGAGAAATCCCGTGTGAATCTGTCAGGACCACCTGATAAGCCTAAATACTCCCTAATGACCGATAGCGGACCAGTACCGTGAGGGAAAGGTGAAAAGTACCCCGGGAGGGGAGTGAAACAGTACCTGAAACCGTGTGCTTACAATCCGTCGGAGCAGCCTTGTAGCTGTGACGGCGTGCCTTTTGAAGAATGAGCCTGCGAGTTAGTGTTACGTCGCGAGGTTAACCCGTGTGGGGAAGCCGTAGCGAAAGCGAGTCTGAACAGGGCGTTGCAGTGGCGTGATCTAGACCCGAAGCGAAGTGATCTACCCATGGCCAGGTTGAAGCGACGGTAAGACGTCGTGGAGGACCGAACCCACTTCAGTTGAAAATGGAGGGGATGAGCTGTGGGTAGGGGTGAAAGGCCAATCAAACTTCGTGATAGCTGGTTCTCCCCGAAATGCATTTAGGTGCAGCGTTGCGTGTTTCTTACCGGAGGTAGAGCTACTGGATGGCTAATGGGCCCTACAAGGTTACTGACGTCAGCCAAACTCCGAATGCCGGTAAGTGAGAGCGCAGCAGTGAGACTGTGGGGGATAAGCTTCATAGTCGAGAGGGAAACAGCCCAGACCACCAACTAAGGCCCCTAAGCGTGTGCTAAGTGGGAAAGGATGTGGAGTTGCGAAGACAACCAGGAGGTTGGCTTAGAAGCAGCCATCCTTAAAAGAGTGCGTAATAGCTCACTGGTCAAGTGATTCCGCGCCGACAATGTAGCGGGGCTCAAGTACACCGCCGAAGTTGTGGCATTCACATATTTTCCAAGCCTTTGTGGTTCAGGAGTGTGGATGGGTAGGGGAGCGTCGTGTGGGCGGTGAAGTCGCGGTGTAAACCAGCGGTGGAGCCTACACGAGTGAGAATGCAGGCATGAGTAGCGAAAGACGGGTGAGAAACCCGTCCGCCGGATGATCAAGGGTTCCAGGGTCAAGCTAATCTGCCCTGGGTAAGTCGGGACCTAAGGCGAGGCCGACAGGCGTAGTCGATGGACAACGGGTTGATATTCCCGTACCGGCGAAAAACCGCCCATGTTGAACAGGGGATACTAACCGCCCGAGACCTGACCAATCACCCTTGTGGTGTGCGGTTTTTGGTGGAGCGCGGGACCTGATCCTGGGAGGCAAGCGTATTAACAGGTGTGACGCAGGAAGGTAGCCGAGCCGGGCGATGGTTGTCCCGGTCCAAGGATGTAGGGCGAACGGTAGGCAAATCCGCTGTTCATGTGCCTGAGATCTGACGGGACTCCCGTAAAGGGGGGATTCGGTGATCCTATGCTGCCTAGAAAAGCATCGGCGCGAGGTTTTAGCCGCCCGTACCCCAAACCGACACAGGTGATCAGGTAGAGAATACTAAGGCGATCGAGAGAATTATGGTTAAGGAACTCGGCAAAATGCCCCCGTAACTTCGGGAGAAGGGGGGCCCCAACCTTGAACGGTACTAGCGACCGGGAGGGGATCGGGGCCGCAGAGACCAGGGGGAAGCGACTGTTTACTAAAAACACAGGTCCGTGCGAAGTCGCAAGACGATGTATACGGACTGACTCCTGCCCGGTGCTGGAAGGTTAAGAGGACCGGTTAGTCCGCAAGGGCGAAGCTGAGAATTTAAGCCCCAGTAAACGGCGGTGGTAACTATAACCATCCTAAGGTAGCGAAATTCCTTGTCGGGTAAGTTCCGACCTGCACGAATGGAGTAACGACTTCCCCGCTGTCTCAACCATAAACTCGGCGAAATTGCAGTACGAGTAAAGATGCTCGTTACGCGCAGCAGGACGGAAAGACCCCGAGACCTTTACTATAGTTTGGTATTGGTGTTCGGAGTGGCTTGTGTAGGATAGGTGGGAGACGTTGAAGCCCGGACGCCAGTTCGGGTGGAGTCATCGTTGAAATACCACTCTGGTCACTTTGGACATCTAACTTCGGCCCGTAATCCGGGTCAGGGACAGTGCCTGATGGGTAGTTTAACTGGGGCGGTTGCCTCCTAAAAAGTAACGGAGGCGCCCAAAGGTTCCCTCAGCCTGGTTGGCAATCAGGTGTCGAGTGTAAGTGCACAAGGGAGCTTGACTGTGAGAGAGACATCTCGAGCAGGGACGAAAGTCGGGACTAGTGATCCGGCGGTACATTGTGGAATGGCCGTCGCTCAACGGATAAAAGGTACCTCGGGGATAACAGGCTGATCTTGCCCAAGAGTCCATATCGACGGCATGGTTTGGCACCTCGATGTCGGCTCGTCGCATCCTGGGGCTGGAGTAGGTCCCAAGGGTTGGGCTGTTCGCCCATTAAAGCGGTACGCGAGCTGGGTTTAGAACGTCGTGAGACAGTTCGGTCCCTATCCGCTGCGCGCGCAGGAAATTTGAGAAGGGCTGTCCTTAGTACGAGAGGACCGGGACGGACGAACCTCTGGTGTGTCAGTTGTACTGCCAAGTGCACCGCTGATTAGCTACGTTCGGATGGGATAACCGCTGAAAGCATCTAAGCGGGAAGCTCGCTTCGAGATGAGATTTCCATACACCTTGTGTGTGAGAGGCCCCCAGCCAGACCACTGGGTTGATAGGCCGGATGTGGAAGCGAGGACTAACGACTCGTGAAGCTGACCGGTACTAATAGGCCGATAACTTACACCACACACCATCCCGCAAACGGATTCAAAAGCGTTTGCAACCAGGGATGGTAAAAAGATAACAAGACTGCTTGCGTCCACTATGTGGTTCCCAACCAACAAACCCGTTGCTTGAGAACCGATAAAATTGAATAACAACACCACACCTGCCTCACCAGGCAGGAAGGTTGTAACCACAAAGATTTCCCCGTCACGGCCCGGCCGCGGCGGAGGAGCAAGGGTTACGGCGGTCATAGCGTGGGGGAAACGCCCGGTCCCATTCCGAACCCGGAAGCTAAGACCCACAGCGCCGATGGTACTGCACCCGGGAGGGTGTGGGAGAGTAGGTCACCGCCGGACAACCATTAGAAAAACGGTCGAGAGCCCCAACCAGCCATGGTCGGGGCTCTCCCGCATTTAAGC